>NZ_WSRW01000001.1 GCF_009770985.1 Mucilaginibacter lacusdianchii
TCAGCGGTGAGGGAGGGATTCGAACCCTCGGTACAGTTTCCCGTACGTCAGTTTAGCAAACTGATCCTTTCGGCCTCTCAGGCACCTCACCTTTCAAATATAAACCCCTCGTTTGGGGACTGCAAATATAGGAAATCAGTTAAACTGTCAAAACTTTTTTGAGAATTTTCAATAATCAATTCGAACGTGATAAATACTCATCAGCATACGCTTGAATATCGTTTTAATGGTTTCTATATCTTTTAAAGTGATGTCACTGTCTTTCAGCTGGTTCTGATTTAGCTTATAGTTTACAATGCGGTCCACTAAATCGTTGATAGATTTTGCGTCGGGTTCACGCAGGGCCCGTGATGCGGCTTCAACAGAGTCGGCCAGCATTAAAACACCGGTTTCTTTAGAAAATGGAATGGGTCCGGGATAGCGGAAAGTATTTTCGTCTACAAATTTTTCAGGAAAATTTTTTAAAAACGACTGGTAAAAATAATCGACCCGGGTGTTGCCGTGATGTGTGCGAATAAAATTGATAATAGTTTCTGGCAGATTTGCTTTGCGGGCCATATCAATACCATTGCGTACATGTCGGATGATAATTTGAGCACTCTCTTCATAGGAAAGCTTATCATGCGGGTTAAAGCCCGAGCTTTGGTTCTCGATAAAGTAAAGCGGATTTTCCATTTTACCTATGTCATGATACAGAGCCCCTGCCCTAACCAACAAAGCGTTACCGCCAATGCTGTAAATAGCATTCTCAGCCAAATTTGCCACCTGCAAAGAGTGCTGAAACGTACCTGGTGCCTTGAAGGCCATTTCGCGCAGCAAAGCGGCGTTGGTATTGGTTAATTCAATCAACGTTAAATCAGAAGTAATACGGAATACCTTTTCAAACGCATAAATGAGCGGATAGGCAAGCAATGTAAGCATCACACTTACCACAAATGGTAAAAACTCGGCCCATTCAATGCTGTAAATATTACCTTCGCGTATAAGCGAAATTCCTACAAAGGCCAAAAAATAATTCAGGGTAATAATCAAAGCAGATGTCAAAAACTGACCGCGGCGCAACAGGTTTTTGATGCTGTAGATGGATACCATACCTGCCGTGATTTCATAATAGGCAAATTCGAAACTATTAGGTACAAAGAAACCGGCAATAAGTACGACCAGCAAGTGAATGTTCAATGCTAGGCGTGTGTCAAACAATATGCGGATGATGATAGGCACAATACAATAGGGTATATAGTACAAGTTTGGTATCTGCACATATATAGCCCAAGATAGTGTGGCCAACATGGCCGTGATAACCAGCAGTATTAAACCCACCAAACGATTATCCTGATAGATATCCTTACGAAAAAGTTGCAAGAAGATAATGAGCAAGCCCACTGCAACCGATACCAAGATAAATTGACCTAATAGTATCAAAAGACGATTACCATTAACTTGGGCATTGTCTTCAAACGATTGTTTATACGATTGCAGTTTTTGGTATATCTCCTCATTAATTACAGCTCCTTTGGTTACAATCACCTCTCCTTTTTGAACTATGCCCCGGGTGGTTGACAAGCCACTTACCACATCCTTTTCTAAACGTTGCGTAAGCTTGTCATCATAGTTTAAATTATTCTGCAAACGGTTTTGCAGCAAATCGAGCATAAAGGCTTTGTTTAGCTGCGGATATTTGCTTAATTCGGCACTACAGTAATTTAAAGCTTTTTCTTTGGTATATAATCCAGTGGTATTTTTTTCAACAGCTGTATTATGGCTGGCAATGGTAATACTGTAGTTTTCGCCCTGGCGCAAATATTTTTGATTGAGTGTTAACAGGCCGGTTTGGTAAACATGAGTTAGTAAGGCCTCCCCTACTTTCAAATGAATGGCTTTAAGTTTATCATTAATGCCCGCATTGGGCCATTTAATGTTAAAATCGTTCTTGAAACCTTCGATTTGCTGCTGCTGTATATTTTCATCGAGTTGATATATAGGAAAAACACTTTTTAATGCTTCTTCCTGATCTGCCTCTAACTGTTGCGCATTTTTTTGAATGGCAAAATTATAAGGTGCTACCAGATCCTTTTGTGTCCAGATGCGCCCTTTTTCAAATTCATACCTAAACTTCGTTTGCCGGGGCAGGCATGCTACTATCAACAAAACGCTGAATAATATCATTAAAAACTTAACCCCTGCAGCGTATTTACGTAATAAAGCCCGTTGGCGCGAAACCGAAAATTTTGCCATGAATGTGTTTAAACTATCAAATATAGCCCGATGTCAAAAGTAAATGTAAATTGTTTAACATTACATAGGCAATGTGAGGCATTTTATTACGTTTTTAAGCCATACACTTCAACAACCTTCTTTATCTTAATCAGTTATTAAATTTGCTATAACAATTCAAAGGCTGTCATACTTATAGTAATGGCCAACTTATATATCAGCATGAAAAAAATTTTATTAATTTTTCTAGTATGTTTTGGTTTAGCTAAACTTTTACGAGCACAAAACCGGCTAGCCGTAACTCCGGATAAAGGTATAAAAGCCTATGAAGACAGCTTGATTAAATTGAGCAAACAAATTATAAATAACGAAAATGATGTCGAGCGTAAAAATGCTAACTATGGCTTTATTCGTACTTTAGTCAGCGCTTTAAAAACCAACAATTCCTTTGCTTACAATTTCGATTCATTAAAAACTGTCAGCATCCTCAAATCGCCTGATAACAAGTTTCGAATTTTTAGTTGGTTTGTGATGAATGAAGATGGTAGCTACCGTTTTTATGGCGCTTTACAAATGAATACACCAACGCTCACCCTGCACCCACTGGAAGATTACTCGCCATTGCTGAAAAATCCTGAAGATTCTGTGGTTGACAATCATAAATGGTACGGTGCCGAGTACTACAAAATTATTCCGGTAAGCGGTAACACTCCCTATTACCTGCTGCTAGGCTGGAAAGGTAACACTGTAAAATCTACTAAAAAAGTAATAGAAGTTCTGTCTTTCAAAAATGGTAAGCCTACGTTTGGTATGCCAGTGCTGCAAAGCAAAACCAAAACCCGCCAACGGGCTGTGTTTGAATATAACCGGCAAGCCTCTATGCTGCTGCGCTTTGTACCCGAACAAAATTTAATTGTATTTGACCACCTGGCCCCTCCAGATGATCGAATGAAAATGCAGCCGGACATGTACGGCCCCGACTTGACTTACGACGGATACAAGTTATTGAATGGAAAATGGCAACTGAAAGAAAACCTTGATATGCGCAATATACCTTCGCCACAGGATGTAGATATTGAAGATCCTAAAAAGCAGGCACTACGAGACCGCGCTAGTGTGCCGTTACGCAAAAGTCAGTAACTACTATACTTTTGCACGCAAAATACACACACCACCCACCTTTTGTTTGGAATAATAGTATTTTAGAAAAATTTTTTAATTCATAATATGGTTCAAGATACATTAACTGTAAAAGAAGAGCACGCAGAACCCAAATATCCAAAAAGTATTCCTTATATTATTGGAAACGAAGCTGCTGAACGGTTTAGCTTTTATGGCATGCGGTCTATTCTTGCTACCTTTTTGGTTGCACAATTTTTTAATCCAACTTTAAACCCGGCCTTACAAACTGTTGCCGAAGCAAAAGCTAATGAGAGCACCCACTTTTTTGTGTCGCTGGCTTATGCTTTACCCTTTGTAGGTGCTATTGCTGCCGACTGGTTTTTTGGCAAATACAAGGTGATCCTATACGTATCTATTGTATACTGCCTGGGCCACTTATGCTTAGCCTTATTTGACACCAATTTGGAAGGATTTAGGTATGGCCTGATTTTGATTGCTATAGGTGCAGGCGGTATAAAATCGTGCGTGTCGGCCAATGTAGGCGATCAGTTCGATAAAAGCAACCAGCGCCTGTTATCAAAAGTGTACGGATGGTTTTATTTTAGTATTAATGCCGGTTCAGTGCTCTCTACATTAGCCATTCCAGCTATTTATAAAGCATATGGTGCGCAATGGGCTTTTGGCATTCCGGGTATATTAATGGCTTTGGCTACAATCATTTTCTTTTCTGGTCGTAAACAGTACGTGAAAATTCCGCCCTCGGGTATAAACCGGAACAATTTCTTATTTATATCTTGGTATGCTTTGATGAACTTGGGTAAGAAACAAAAAGGTGAATCATGGCTCGACGTAGCTAAAACCCAATTTGATCCTGAAAAAGTTGAAGGTATGAAAGCCGTATACCGTGTAATGGCTGTATTTGCGTTTGCGCCTATATTCTGGGCAATGTGGGATCAAAGCTTATCAGAATGGGTATTACAAGCTACTAAGCTAAACTTAAATATGTTTGGATACAATGTATTACCTGAGCAGGTTCAAACCGCTAATCCAGTATTCTTACTATCATTTATTCCTATCTTCAACTACGGAATTTATCCATTTTTAGATAAGATAGGTATTAAAACTACTCCATTACGCCGGTTAGGTACTGGTTTATTTTTAACAGGCTTATCCTTTGTAATTATTGCGCTATTACAAAGTCAAATAGAAGCAGGTCAGCATCCATCTGTTTGGTGGCAAATATTAGCCTATATGGTATTGTCTGCTGGTGAAGTATTGGTTTCTATTACAGGGTTGGAATATGCTTATACACAAGCACCAAAATCAATGAAAAGTACTATGTCGGCACTGTGGTTGCTTACTGTAGCTGCCGGCAATCTATTTGATGTTGCTGTAAATAACAGTATAGCCAATAAAGGCTTCTTCTCACAATTTGAAGGCGCTAATTACTATTGGTTTTTTGTTGGATTAATTGCTGTGTTTCTAGTAGTATTTATTTTTGTTTCACCTCGTATTAAAGAGAGAAGTTATATTGTAGACGATGCAGAAGAAGGTCAGATTATAGCCGACACCAACAATTTGTAACAAACATTTTAACTTATTTTAACAAAGCAGGATAGGCACAACCTATCCTGCTTTTGCGTTTTTAAAGGTGAATTGCTTACTTTTGTCGTCTTGCATTTTATGCAGCTCATAAAAGTTTACTCCGGTGCCAGATAGCATTGTCATTATCCCTACTTACAACGAAAAAGAAAATATTGAGCGTATGGTGCGCAAAGTATTCTCTTTGCCTCATGATTTTCATATTCTGATTATTGACGATGGATCACCAGACGGCACTGCAGCTATTGTAAAAAGTTTGCAAATAGAGTTTCCGGAACGCTTATTTATTGAAGAACGTAAAGGAAAACTGGGTTTAGGAACTGCCTACATTCATGGCTTTAAATGGTCTATACAGCACAAGTACGACTTTATATTTGAAATGGATGCCGACTTTTCGCACAACCCAAGTGATTTACTTAAACTGCGCCAGGCCTGTGCCGAAGGCGCTGATATGGCTATAGGCTCGCGTTATGTGAAAGGTGTAAACGTGGTAAACTGGCCCATGAGCCGTGTATTAATGAGCTATTATGCTTCGGTATACGTTCGTTTTATTACCGGCATTGATGTACACGATGCCACCGCAGGTTTTGTGTGCTATAAGCGCCGCGTACTGGAAACTATCCGCCTTAACAAAATCAAATTTGTGGGCTATGCTTTTCAAATTGAAATGAAGTATACTACCATTAAGCATGGCTTCAAAGTAGTAGAAATACCTATCATTTTTACAGACCGCACCGAGGGCACTTCTAAAATGTCGACCGGTATTTTTCGGGAGGCTTTTTTTGGGGTGATACAAATGAAGATCAACAGTATTTTCAGAAAGTATCCTGAAGGGGATTAAGCTAAGATAGCTATACAGTTATTTGCTAAAGAAATGATGTAAACATCCTCCTACAGTCATTATAAAAAGCATTGCTGGAATACTAAAACCTATCCAAATCAGCATTGAATCGTAGCAATTTACTAATGGCTTACGCCGTTTTTTTTCGGACATCTTTTGGAACCATGAGCATATACTAAAAATTACATTTGCCGTCAGAAACCAAATTAAGTGCTCTACAAAAAGGGTTGCAAAAATATATAACGGTGTATTAAAGTCATCGTCGTCAGGTTGATTAATTACAGAAAACATTACTGTTTCAACCAAAACAGCAACACAACAAAATACAATCAAGCGTCTGTTAAGTTCAAACCGGCTTTGCGCCCAAGAAAATCGGCTTTTAACTTTTTGTTTTGAAAAACCTTCGTTCATTTACAGCTAAAATAAACAAAAAAGTCGCCTGCGCATGGCACAGACGACTCATAGTTACTATTGGTTAGTTTGCTCTTAAAATTAGTACTCAAATGCAGCTAAAGCATCTTTAGTTTCCAACACAGAATGTCCCATTAAAAACTGGTCTACCTTACGCGCAGTTTCGCGACCCTCAGATATAGCCCATACCACCAGTGATTGCCCTCTGCGTGCATCGCCACAGGCAAACACCTTGCTTACATTAGTGCGGTAAACGCCTTCTTGCGCATGGATGTTATTACGTTGGTCAACCACAACATTTAACTGCTCTAGTAAGCCATTATACTGCGGATGTGCAAAACCAATGGCTAATAAGGCCAACTCGCAAGGCATTTCACGTTCAGAGTCTTCTACTTCAATAAACTTGGTACGGCGGCCCATTTCATCCAGTTCCCAGCTGATGTCGGTTACTTTTAATGCCCGCAGGTTGCCTTGTTCATCGCCCAAGAAAGCTTTAGTGCTGATACCCCAAATCCGCTCACATCCTTCTTCATGCGAGCTGCTGTTTTGCATAATAATAGGATAGCTTGGCCAAGGCATATTAGTGGTACGCTGTGCAGGTGGTTGAGCCATTAAACCAAATTGTTTAACTGATGCAGCCCCCTGGCGGTTAGCAGTACCTATACAATCGGAACCAGTATCGCCGCTACCAATTACAATTACATTTTTACCGGTAGCTACCAGTTCGGCAGTGTTGATAGTTGTATTGCTATTGCGTTTGTTTTGTTGGGTTAGGTAATCCATGGCAAAATGAACGCCGTTTAGTTCGCGCCCTTCAATAGGCAAATCGCGCGGAACGGTTGATCCGGTTGCTAATATTACGGCGTCAAAGTTACGTACTAAATCATCAGCAGCAATATCTTTTCCAATCTCGGTATTGCAAACAAACGTCACATCACTTTCTTCCAGCAATTTGATGCGACGGTCTATCACCCATTTTTCCAGCTTAAAATCTGGAATACCGTAACGCAATAAGCCACCGGGTTGATCGTCACGCTCATATACGGTAACCATATGGCCTGCTTTGCTTAACTGTGCTGCCGCCGCTAAACCTGCCGGACCTGAACCTACTACGGCTATCTTTTTACCGGTTTTAATTAACGGTGTATATGGCTTAACCAGGTTTTTCTCGAAAGCGATTTCGATGATATGCTTTTCTATTTCTTCAATAACAACCGCCGGCTTGTTAATGCTCAACACACAGGCCGATTCACAAGGGGCAGGGCAAATTCTGCCCGTAAACTCCGGAAAGTTATTGGTGGATGATAATATTTCGTAGGCCAGCAACCAGTTTTTTTGATATACCGCTTCGTTAAACTCGGGTATGATGTTGCCCAGCGGACAACCCGAATGGCAAAACGGGATACCACAGTTCATGCAGCGAGATGATTGCTGGTTTAGCTTTTCATCGCTATATAAACTTACAAACTCGTTGTAATTTTTCACCCGTTCTGCAGGTGCCTTTTTACCTGGAAGCTCTCTGCCGAACTCCTGAAATCCATGAGGGTTTCCCATATTATATATTAGTGGCTAACGGTTTGATACTTATTTTGCTGTAAAACTCTTTTATATTCTTTAGGGAATACTTTAACAAATTGGGTAGCTGCCTGCGGCCAGTTAGCCAGCAGATTTTGTGCTACCTTACTTTGAGTAAGGTTGTAGTGCTTTTTCAATAAAGCAACTATATGCTCCTCATCCTCTGTAGATAGTGGATCCAAATCAACCATTTCGGTATTGCAGTTTGAAGCGAAGGTTTTACTTGGATCGTAAACCCAGGCAATACCACCGCTCATACCAGCGGCAAAGTTGCGGCCTGTTTTACCCAAAATAAGGGCACGCCCGCCGGTCATATACTCGCATCCATGGTCACCTATACCTTCTACCACAGCGGTTGCGCCAGAGTTACGTACTGCAAAGCGTTCGCCTGCCATACCGCGCACAAAAAGCTCACCTGATGTAGCGCCGTACATAGCCACGTTACCGATGATAATATTATCCTCAGATTTAAAGGTTGCCACAGCGGCCGGATAAATGGCCAGTTGCGCACCCGACAAGCCTTTACCTACATAATCGTTGGCTTCGCCTTCCAGTTCAAAGGCAATGCCTTTGGCGGCAAAAGCACCAAAACTTTGGCCGGCAGATCCTTTAAATTTAAAGTTAATGGTGTTATCAGGCAAACCGGCTGAACCATACTTTTTAGATATTTCGTTCGACAGCAATGTACCTACAGTACGGTCGATATTTTTTAATTCAAATGATGCGAACACCGGTGTACGGTCTTCCAATGCTGGCTGAGCAGCTTCTAACAGCTTCCAATCGATGATATTGTCCATACCATGATCTTGCTTTTCGCTGTTATACAGCGTAGCACCTTTAGCGTTAGTTACCGGGTGCAATATGCCAGACAGGTCTACCTTTTTGGCTTTCCAGCTTTTGATATTATCACGAACACGCAGAAATTGAACGCGGCCCACCATTTCATTAACGGTACGGAAGCCCAGCTCGGCCATAATTTCACGCATATCTTCGGCCAGGAAGCGGAACAGATTTACAATATGTTCCGGCTCGCCGCTAAACAGCTTACGCAGTTCAGGATCTTGTGTAGCCACCCCTACCGGACAGGTATTCAAATGGCACTTGCGCATCATGATACAGCCACCGGCCACCAGTGCGGCAGTAGCTACACCCCATTCCTCGGCGCCCATTAAGGCAGCCACTACCAGGTCGCGACCAGTTTTCATCTGACCATCAGCCTGTAAGATTACACGGCTGCGCAGTTTATTACGTACCAGTGTTTGGTGCGCTTCGGCTAAACCTAATTCCCAAGGCAAACCAGCATGTTTTATAGAGCTGATTGGCGATGCACCGGTACCACCATCATAACCAGCAATTAATATTACGTCGGCATGTGCTTTGGCTACACCGGCAGCAATAGTACCCACACCGGCTTTTGAAACCAGCTTAACATTGATACGGGCCGCACGATTAGCATTCTTTAAATCAAAAATCAGCTGCGCTAAATCCTCGATGGAATAAATATCGTGGTGTGGTGGCGGCGAGATTAGACCTACACCTGGTGTCGAGTGACGTGTTTTGGCAATCCACTCGTCTACCTTATGGCCAGGCAATTGTCCACCCTCACCGGGCTTAGCGCCCTGGGCCATCTTAATCTGTAGCTCATCAGCATTGGTCAGGTAATTAATGGTCACCCCAAAGCGCGCCGAGGCAATTTGTTTAATGGCCGACCGCATAGAATCGCCGTTTGGCAATTTCTCGTAACGCATTTCATCCTCGCCACCTTCACCGGTATTACTTTTACCGCCTATGCGGTTCATGGCAATGGCCAACGTACTATGAGCTTCGTGCGAAATAGAACCGAACGACATGGCACCGGTAGCAAAACGCTTCATGATGCTTTCTACGGGCTCAACCTCACTTATAGATATAGCTTCACGGTGGTGTGTAAAATCCAATAAGCCACGGATGGTGAAGTGTTTTTCCATTTGCTCGTTTATTAAACGGGCATAAGTTTTATAAACCTCGTAATCGTTGGTACGGGTAGCGTGTTGCAACAGGTGCACCGTTTGCGGATTAAACAAATGCTGTTCACCACGTCGCTTCCACTGATATATACCACCATCGGGTAATAAACGCACCTCGTTGTTTGAACTGCCGAAACCAATTTTGTGCTTGGTTAAAGCTTCACGGGCCAGTTCATCCAACCCTAAACCACCTATGCGGGTTACCGCGCCGGTGAAATAGCGGTTAACTACTTCTTGATTAATACCCAATATTTCAAATACCTGCGAACCATGATATGACTGCAGGGTAGAAATACCCATCTTAGAAAAAATCTTCAACAAGCCATCACAAACTGCCTTAACGTAGTTTTTGAGCAACTTTTTGTTATCCAACTCGGTTTCCAGGCTGCCGTCATTTTTAACAGTTTCAATAGTTGACAACGCCAGGTAAGGGTTGATAGCCGTTGCGCCAAAAGCCAGCAAACAGGCAAAATGATGAACTTCCCAAACGTCGCCAGCTTCTACCACCAAGCCTACCGAACCACGGCACCCTTTTTTAATCAGGTGGTGATGCACTGCCGATACCGCCAGCAGCGATGGAATAGGTGTATGCTCGGAATCCAACGCACGATCGGACAAAATCAACACTTCAAAACCATCGTCCACGGCATCTTCAGCATAACGGCATAAACGGGCTATACCTTTTTCTAGTGAACCTGGCTGACCATCGGCTTTAAAATAAGTTTGCAGCGTTTTGGCATGGAACAAGCCAGTGTCAATACTACGTAGCCGTTCTAACTGATGACTTTTTAATATTGGATGCTTAAGCATTACACCGTGGCAATGCATTTTATCCTCATCCAACAGGTTACCGTTGTTACCAATGAAAGTAGCTAAGCTCATCACCAAACGTTCGCGGATAGGATCGATAGGTGGATTGGTAACCTGTGCAAAGAATTGTTTAAAATAGCTGGATATGTGCTGAGGCTTATCAGATAAGATAGCCAACGGCACATCTGTCCCCATTGAGCCTATCGGCTCTTTTCCATCAAGGGCCATTGGCTTGATGATGGTATCGATATCCTCGCGGGTATAACCAAACACCTGCTGGTAACGAAATACCGAATCGGGTGTAAGGCTGGCAAAGGCTAAACGCGGTTCGGCCAGTTCCCCTAACTGAATTTTATAATTTTCGAGCCAGCGGCCGTATGGTTGACGACTGGCTATCTGCATTTTAATTTCTTCGTCGGTAATAATCTTGCCTTGAACTGTATCAATCAAAAGCATTTTACCCGGCTGTAAACGGCCTTTGGTAATAACAGTGCTTTCATCAATGGTTAACACACCAGCTTCTGAGGCGGCAATTACACGACCATCATTGGTAACGGCATAACGCAACGGGCGCAAACCATTACGGTCAAGCAAGGCGCCTACCAGCTTACCATCGGTAAAGGTAATGGCGGCCGGACCATCCCATGGTTCCATTAACGACGCATGATACTCATAAAATGCTCTCTTGATAGGATCCATCTGCTCGTTACCATCCCATGCCTCCGGAATCAGCATCATCATTACATGCGGTAATGAACGGCCTGAATGCAGCAGAATTTCGACAATATTGTCCAAACAAGCAGAATCAGACTGGTTATTATCAATTACCGGTAACAGCATCTCCATCTCTTCGCTGGTGAAGTATGATGATGCCAGTGATTTAACACCAGAGTAGAACCAGTTTAAGTTACCTGTAAGGGTATTGATTTCACCGTTGTGGGCAATCAGCCTGAAAGGCTGCGCCAGTTTCCATGATGGGAACGTATTGGTAGAAAAACGCGAGTGAATCATGGCAAAGCCGGATGCAATGCGCAAATCAGACAAATCTGTATAATATTTGCGCAATTGGTAGGTGGTTACCTGACCTTTGTACACAATGGTTTTACACGAAAATGATGTGAAGTAAAAAAACTCGCCGGCGTTAGGCACCGTTTCGTTCACCGTTTTATTGATGTAACGGCGCAACACATACAGCTTGCGTTCAAAATCTTCGGTGTTGTTAATATTGGATGGGCGCAGCACAAATACTTGTTCCACATCTGGCTCGGCGGTGCGGGCAGTTTCACCAATTACCGATGCATCAACCGGTACTTTACGAAAGCCAAGCAGCGTTAAACCCAACTTTTCAATAGCGTTGGTCACAATAGTGCGGCAAGCTTTCTTCAAAGTCCCATCTTTTGGAAAGAATAACATACCTACGCCATACTCGCCTGGCATAGGTAAGCTTACTTCCAAATTATTAGAGCATTCTTCCATCAAAAACTCATGTGGTAATTGAATAAGAATACCTGCACCATCTCCCGACTCGGGGTCGCAACCGCAAGCGCCACGGTGCTCCATGTTTTCCAACATGGTTAGTGCATCATCAATAATTTGGTTTGACTTGTGTCCGTCAATATTAGCAATAAACCCGGTTCCGCAAGAATCGTGTTCAAATTCCGGCCTGTAAAGGCCTTGCTGGTTGCATTCAGTTTGATCCATGTGTGTAAACAGATAACTAGCACCAAAGGTGTAATTACGAATATACTGAATTTGATAAATACATAAAATAGTTGTTAAACTTTTTACGGATTTACAAAATATTAATATTAAATAAACGTGAATTTTATGATTTTCACAATAAAACAACCGTTCCTATGACTAAAATCTCTATGAAAAGCACAAAATGAATTATCTGGCGCTTTCCGTACCTTTGTACACTCAAATACTTTACAACTCAACATGACAAAGAACAAAGCCGTTTTTTTAGACCGCGACGGCGTATTAAATAAAGAATTAGGTGACTATGTATGCCGCATAGAGGATTTTACCGTACTGGAGCATAATTTTGAACCCTTGAAAGAACTTCAAGACAGAGGCTACCTATTAATAGTGGCCACTAACCAAGGTGGTTTAGCTAAAGGATGGTACACGGAAGAGCAACTAGCAAGCATGCATCAGCACTTAAAAGATTTATATGCCCAGCATGGTGTTACTTTTACCGATATATATTACTGCCCACACCACCCCAACTTTACCGGCGAATGCGACTGCCGTAAACCCAAGCCAGGCTTATTATTAAGAGGGATAGAACAATACAATATTGATCCGGCGCAGTCTTACTTTATTGGCGACCGCGAGCGCGACGTTGAGGCAGGCGAAGCTGCCGGTGTAACCGGTATTTTAATTAACAGCGACCAACCCATTAGTGAAATACTTCATTTAATTAAGTAGTTGATCATGGAGATGGCCGGGGGCTGCATTTAAGATATATTTTGCAGCTACTAATAAATCTTCACAAGTAAACTCCGGTTCGCGAAACTCGTTATCCTTTATCCATTCTGTTTCGCCACCGTTATCTATTAATATGGTCCGGCAACCTGCACGGTTGCCGGCTTCCACATCATGTAAAATATCGCCTATCATCCAGGATTGTTTCAAGTCTATTTGATGTTCTTGGGCAGCCTGCAAAAGCATACCCGGCATAGGCTTCCTGAAGTTACAGCTTACGTTATAAGGCTCAACAGTCCCTTCGGGGTGATTAGGGCAATAATAAAATCCATCTAACTGAAGCTGATGCTGAGCAAATAGCTCCTGCAACCGCTGCTCAACAGCCGGTAATTCAACCTCGGTAAAATACCCTTTGGCAACGCCCGACTGGTTAGTAACCATAATAAGCATATACCCTTGGGCATGTAACAACTGCAAACCTTCAATTGCACCAGGTTTAAGCGTTATTAAATTGGGGTTTACATTATAAGGAACGTCATCGATCACGGTGCCGTCTTTATCTAAAAAGATAGCCTTATTCATATCATTCAATTCAGGCTGCTTTCTGTTTAGCTTTAAGAATTTGCTGCTGCAAACCGGCCTTTTCGTCAACGCCTAACATTTTAGTATACAGTTGCCCTATCTTGTCGGCAACGTGCGCCCAAGTAAAATAGTTATTTACCCGTTTAATAGCGTTTGCGCCCATTTGCGTTAGCAATGCTGGCTGACCAACCAGTTCTTCAATTTTTTCGGCTAGTTGCTGAGGCTGTTCTGGCGCCACTAAGCTACCGGTTTCACCATCTACAACGGTATATTTTATACCACCAACATTTGAGCCGATAACCGGTGTGCCACAGGCCATCGCTTCCAGCGGGGTAATACCAAACGGCTCATACCAAGGGGTGCTGATAAAAATATCTGCTGCAGCATAATAAAACTTTAATTGCTCACGGGTTTTACGGCCTGTAAACTGAACGGATGCTTCAACACCAAGTTCAGCAGCTATTTGCTGCAAACGGCCAATCTCCGGACACAGAACAGGATCGGGCTCGTCACAATCGCCCCCAACTACTAAAAGCAAAACCGACTGTTTATCTTTTAGCTTGCTTAACGAACGGATCACATTATCAACTCCTTTGCGTGGCACCATACGGCCCAATTGTAAAATAATGTGCTTATCTGTATTGATTTTTAATATCCGCCGTGCGGTAGCTTTCTCAATCGGATAAAACTCCTGGTCGCTAAAACCACATGGAACAATCGTTATTTTATATGAAGGTGCTTTATAATAGTTAATCAAATCGTCTCTATCCTGAGGGCACTCTGCAATAATATAGTCAGCTTGTTGAACCACATTCTCCTCTATTTGCAAGCGCTCGGCCGGAAACTTGTCGCTATCGCCCTGATGTATGCGTCGTACATGGCCCAGTGCGTGGAAAGTGATTACAAAGGGTAATCCTAAAATGCTTTTCAGGTTGGCAGCTACCAAACCCGACATAAAGAAGTTAGCATGGCATAAATCGTACGAAATATTTTCGGCATGCATAAAATTGAGCATACTTTGGGTAAACTCAGGCATAAAGTCGAGAATCTCTTCTTTAGGAATAATACTTACCGGGCCAGCTTTGACATGTATAACCCGAACACCGGGCTGCCAGTTAACCACCTGTGGCATGGCTTCGTTTTCCCAACGGGTAAACACATCAACCGCATAACCTTTTTTTGCCAAAAATTGAGCTACCTGGGCTACATACACGTTTTGGCCGCCGGTGTCCACCCCGCCTAACATGGCCAAAGGCGAAGCGTGCTCACTTATAAACGCAATTTTTGGCTGACTTGACTTCATATTTTTCACGGATAGATATAGTATAAGTGATATGGTATGGTTAAGGATTAGGCTATGTATATGGGGCTGGTGTTTTGCGCTGTTACTTTGTTAAACAGCTGCTCCCAGTCGCGTGTAAATCTTTCAATACTAAAACGGGTTTGTGCCAGTTCTCGTCCTCCGGCACCAATACGGCGGGCAAGGTCGGCATCTTCAATCAACAAATTCATTTTATCAATCAAATAATTAACATCGGTATGAATAAAGCCCGAGTGCTCATTATCTATTACGGCTGAAAGTTCGGTGGTAGCCAAACCCACTACTGGTATACCTTGCATTAAAGCCTCGCAAACGGCTAAACCTAAGCTGGTATAACGGATGGGGTTGAAGAAGAAACGGTATTTAGATACAAACTCTGGCAATTGCGGATGCAATACTTCGCCTAACCCCAAATCACCGGTACCCATGCCTACCAAGTCAAGCGGCACATGCTCGCGCACTTTCATAAAGATATCCAATCCTAGTAAACGACCACGGGTAGGCAAATTATTGATAACAACAATACCACGTGGCTTTTCGCCGGTATAAGGCGCATTAGGATTTATCACACCATGTTCTATAACGGTAGCAGGTGTTTCGCCGCAATCCCACATCAACTTATTAAAATGCGTAACGTGCACCAGTGTAACATCTTTGTCGTTTACCGCGTGCTTGGTATCCGTAGGATGTTGCCTTGGCGGATCATGCTCTATATATACCTTAGGCAATGCTTGTTGTTCAGCAGATAAAATTTCATACTGATCGTATAGGTAATTTTGATTGGTTTGATAAACAATTACATCAAATTCATGATTCTTTACCTCCTCAGCTGGCACTTCGATTACATTTGGCCCAAACGGAAAAGTTTCGCCCCTACCGTAGTAACCTTCCGTTTTTTCGGGTTTGGTAGGTATATAAACGTCATAGTTACCCTGTGATAGATAAAATAAATAGCTGCCGTGAATGTGCCACGTAAAAATTTTTAGTCGCGATTGTGCCATAAGTAATGTAGTGTTCTGGCACACATCAACAATTATAACACCAAAGCCGTTTTATACTTGTCAGAAGCGCTTCTGCCAGTTTTTCAGAAGCGATCCTTAGTACATACTTGTCCAATATAATGTACTAAAGCATTTAATTGATTTGTAACAGTTTTGTTAGCTCATTAAACTTTATCAACATATGTAAGTTTAAGATGTGAATAACTTACTGATACTATGAAAAAATTTAAATTTTTAGTGATAGGCTTTTTAGCAGCGCTATCATTGTACAGTGCTGAAACCAATGCAGCGCCTGTTACTAAGTTAGAACCTCAACAACGTGTTATTGTCAGAACTGGCCCCCGTCATCCTGTGCGCCGCCGGGTAGTACGCCGCCGTTATGTGCGTCGTAATTATGGCCGCCCGGGTTATTATGCCCGTCCAGGTTTTCGCCGTGGCCCGGCAGTAAGGCATTACAACCACAGAGCCTACCGTCACCACCGTGTTTACCGCAGATATTAGTATAATATTGTGTATACAAGAAAGGCGTTGCATTGGCAGCGCCTTTCTTGTATACTAGTAACATGCCGAAGCAAATTTCAATATTTTTTAGAACTTGCTACAAAATTATTTAGCCAACTCAATAAACTACATCATCACAAACGGAACAATGTTAAATAGCACAATAACATTTACTTGTTTCATGCTGATGCTATGCCATGAACTCTCATCAAATGACCACAAGAAAGATATGAAGAAAAGCACTCCTATTAATAAAGTCAGTTCCTGAAAATAACCCGGATTATACTCGGCTACAATTATATCGTATATATTTTGATGTTTAAGTAAAGCTCTGGTTTACAGCTTTAACCGCATCTTTAATATAGTTATTATTCAGCTTTTCAGCTTAAATATCAAAGCTTTTGATTTGTTAAAAATTGTTTCAAAAAAAAATTAAAAAAGTATTATAAATTATTTTGATTAAATAGATTTTTATACGTTAATTGCGCTATCAAGCGAGAACGCTTGACGTGTAATATTTAAATTGATGAACATTTTTGTAGGAAGCCTTCCTTATCGCTTGCAGGAAGCAGATTTAAAAGAACTCTTTGAAGCATACGGAGAGGTAAACTCAGTGAAATTAATTATTGACCGTGAAACCGGCAGAAGCAAAGGTTTTGGTTTTGTTGAAATGCCAGACGACGAAGCAGCACAAAAAGCCATTTCAGGCTTAAATGGTGTTGAAGTAAGCGGCAGAAGCATTGCTGTAAGCCAAGCTGAAGACAGAAAGCCTAGCGGCGGTGGCGGCAGAAGCGGTGGCTTCGGCGGCGGCGGCAACCGTGGTGGCGGTGGTTTTGGTGGCGGCAACCGCGGCGGCGGTGGCGGTGGTTACCAAAGAGACAACAACAGAGGTGGTGGCCGTTGGAACTAATAACGGTTTAACATAAATCTTTTTTCAAAACGCCGGATATAATATATCCGGCGTTTTGCTTTTATATGAATTTGCAATTCATTCTATGGTTTTTCACCAATAGACTTGGATACTCATCCTTCATCTGCTAATTGAACACAGTGTTTGCAACACTAAGTTTAAATCAACTATTCTCCTTTAATCATCAACACTACCAAAAGATCAGGCACTGCTCATCATCATTTTTTTTCATGCACTAACATTATCCCTTTACTACTAATCCCAAGTTTAAAAACTGAAGTTGTAAGATTTTTACCTTTTCAATTAAACTTTCAAAAAGAAGCGTTGTCATACCCATACAACAACGATGCAGATGCATCCTAAAACTTAAAACGAACTACTATGAAACGTATATCTTTTTTAGCAGTATTATTAGTTTCTTTATTTTCACTTAATTCAGCCAAAGCACAAGTTGGTTTGCATGTTGGCTTAAACGTAGGTTCTCCGGCTTATTATGAACCTGCCCCTCCTCCGGTTTACTATGCACCAGAGCGTGTTGTAGTTGTACATCATCGCCCTGCTTATTATGGCCGCCCGGTTATTGTACGCCGCGGATATTATGAACCCCGCCATGTGGTAGTGGTAGATCGTGGTTATTATAGAGGACACGGCCGAGGCCACGCTTACGGCCATCGTATGTACCGCAGATGGTAATTGTTATATAAATGTGTTGTACTAGCCCTTTAGCGAAAGTTGAAGGGCTTTTTTATTTAACATTCTTTTCATTATTCTGTAACAAACAATCGGCCCGAGCATCTAACCAATAAAGCAGGCACTAAACCTGTAATGATATATGCCAAATTCGGTTCTTCTCTTTTATAACGATACACATAGTATTATTAGATCTAAACTACTGGATCTGCTATTAGTGTAAAACCTGATATTGGCTGTAACCATTAATTATTGCTACTTTTTGAATTTTTTTCCAAACGAACTATTTAGTTTCAACAAATCAATTTATATTAGAATACAAAAACTTTAATCACAAACATTAATGGTAACTATAAGAAAAACCATGTTGGCTTGTGCTTTATCGGCAGCTTTGGCCTTTCCGGTAAGTGCGCAAAAAAAGGCTACTGCAGCCAAAGCAACCCCTGCTCCAGTAAAAATCACTATGGTTGAAGGTATCACCGAATACCGTTTAGGTAACGGAATGCGCGTATTGCTTTTTCCAGACCAAACAAAGCAAACGGCAACTGTAAATATTACTTACCTAGTAGGCTCAAAATTTGAAAATTATGGCGAAACCGGTATGGCTCACTTACTGGAACACATGGTATTTAAAGGCACGCCTAAACACCGCAACATTCCGCAAGAGTTGAGTGCACATGGTGCCAACCCTAACGGTACTACCTGGTTAGATCGTACCAATTATTTTGAAACCTTTGCTGCAACCGACGAGAACCTAACCTGGGCGCTTGACCTGGAGGCCGACCGTATGGTTAATTCATTTATTGCAAAAACCGAGCTAGATAAAGAGTTTAGCGTGGTACGTAATGAAATGGAATCGGGCGAAAATAGTCCGCAGCGCGTGCTGAATGAGCGTATACAATCTACCATGTTCTTGTGGCACAATTACGGCAAATCGACCATTGGTAACCGTGCCGATGTGGAGAATGTGCCTATTGACCGCCTGCAAGCATTTTACCGCAAGTATTATCAGCCCGATAATGCGGTGCTAACAGTAGCGGGTAAATTTGATCCGGCCAAAACGCTTACTTTAATTAATCAAAAATTTGGTACTATCCCCCGCCCTGCTCGTGTACTGCCGGCTGTCTATACAGTTGAGCCCACTCAGGATGGTGAACGCACCGTTACTTTACGCCGCGTGGGCGATGTACAAGTAGCAGAAACCGGCTATCACGTACCATCCGGCCCGCATCCTGATACCCAACCGTTAAATGTTTTAATTGGTTTATTAACCGATCAGCCGTCAGGCCGTTTGTATAAAAAACTAATTGAAGCTAAAAAGGCGACCAGTGTGTTTGGCTACGATTATGAAACAGCAGATCCAGGTATGGCATTTTTTGGCATAGAAGTACCTAAAGATAAAAACCTTGACGAAGCCAAAGACATATTGGTTAACACCGTTGAAAGTTTTAGCACCGAAAAACCAACTGCGCAAGAAGTTGAACGAATCCGGAACAAGCAGCTGAAAAATATCGAACTGCAGCTAAACTCATCTGAAGATGTAGGCTTAAGCCTGAGCGAATATATAGCGCAAGGAGATTGGAGATTGTTATTTTACCAGCGCGACCAGCTAAAAAATGTAACGCCGGGCGATGTGGTACGCGTTGCTGATAAATATTTTAAGCCATCTAACCGTACACTAGGTGTTTTTATTCCGACCGAAAAACCAGACCGTGCCGAGGTACCTAAAACACCCGATCTGGCAGCTATGCTAAAAGGCTACACCGGTTCGCAAACCATTGCGCAGGGCGAAGCATTTGACGCTAGTGCAGCCAATATTCAAAAACGTTTGGTAACCGCACAAACTGGTGGTGTTAAAATGAATTTGTTAACTAAGCAAACCCGAGGTGAAGCTGTAGTGGCTTCGATGGCATTCCGCTTTGGCAGCATTCAATCCTTGCAAAACAAAGGCACTGTTGCTGGCTTAACAGCTGCTATGCTCAACAAAGGCACCAAAAACAAAACCCGCCAGCAAATACAGGATGAGCTTGACCGCCTGAAAGCCCGTGTAGGTTTTGGCGGCGCAGCCAATACTTTAAATGTTAATATTGAAACTACTAAAGCCAATTTCCCGGCCGTATTAAAGTTAGTAGATGAAATTTTGAAGGAAGCCACCTTCCCTGGAGATGAACTGGATAAATTAAAACAACAACGCATTGCCGGTTTAGAGCAGCAACGCAGTGAACCCACCAACATTGCTGTACTCGAATTACAGCGTTACCTTAATCCTTATGCCAAAACTGACCCACGATATCAGGGCACTATTGATGAATCAATAGAAATGACCAAGGCTGTAAGCGAAGGTGATGTAAAAAGCTACTATAAAGATTTTTACGGCGCTTCTAACGCTACCATAACTGTAGTAGGTGACTTTGATGCCAATCAGGTAAAATCATTACTTACCGAAGAATATGGCAGCTGGAAAAGCCCACAACCATTTGTTCGTCCGGAAAACGTAGTGAAGGATGTTACCCCTTTAAATAAAAATATCGAAACCCCTGATAAAGCTAATGCATTCTTTTTTGCCATCCAGCCAATTAAGCTAAGCATGAAAGATCCTGATTATCCGGCGCTGGTAATGGCCGACTATATAATTGGTGGCGGCTTCCTGAATTCGCGCTTAGCTACACGCATTCGTCAAAAAGAAGGTATCAGCTATGGTGTTGGTTCTGGCTTGAATGCCGGCTACTTTGATCAGAATAGTGGCCAAGCTGTGTACTATGCTATTTATGCACCTGAAAATGCGCCCCGTTTGGAAACCGCTTTTAAAGAAGAGATAAATAAAGCAGTTAACGAAGGCTTCACAGAGCAAGAAGTTGCAGAGGCCAAAAAGGGATTTTTGCAATCACGCCAGGTAGAGTTAGCTCAAGACAATGTATTGGCCGGTACGCTAAACACGTATACTTACTATGGCGAGCCAATTGCATTCTGGCAAAAAATGAATGACGCTGTTGCTAAATTAACGCCGCAGCAAATTAATGCCGCCATTAAAAAATACTATGATGTTAACAAAATAAATATCATCAAGGCAGGCGATTTTAACAAAAAGAAAACTGCCGAAAGCAAGTAATCACTTACTGCCTATAGCACAAACCCCATACCGTAAGGCTATGGGGTTTTGTATTTTTAAGGCTTGTATATGCTGTTACTCGATTTGAATGCTTGGCATAAACAATTGGCAATATGAGAATTAATTAGTTAAATTTGATAAAACCGATTGTATATGAATCCATTACATCTCTTCTCCCGCCGCAAGTTTATCCGCACAATATCAACCGTTGCCGGTGCTTTAGCATGGGGACCTTCAATATCGGCACTAGCAGCTTGCTCACAAAAGCCGGGTAATAAGTTGGGAATTGCTTTAGTGGGCTTGGGTGGATATAGCAAAGGGCAACTTGCCCCTGCCCTGCAGCAAACCGAACATTGCTACCTGGCAGGCTTGGTAAGCGGTTCGCCCCAAAAAGCAAAAGATTGGGCTAAACAATACAACGTTCCCGAAAAAAACATCTACAACTATCAGAACTTTGATGAGATTAAAAACAACCCGGATATAGATATTGTGTATGTGGTACTCCCGGTTGCCATGCATAAAGAATACACTATAAGGGCAGCACAGGCCAGCAAGCATGTAATTTGCGAAAAGCCTATGGCACTTAATGCACACGATTGCCAGGAGATGATAGACGCTTGTAAAAAAGCTAACAAAATGCTTTCTATAGGCTACCGTCTGCATTTCGATCCCCGCCATCAGGAAGTGATGCGTTTAGGACAAAAAGAGGAGTTAGGCAAACTTACTGCCTTTGAGGCGGCCAATGGTTTTACCTGGGGTAATAATACCACCTGGCGGTTAAAAAAAGCATTAGCTGGCGGCGGCAGCTTAATGGACATGGGCGTTTATACGATACAAGCAGCACGTTACACCTTCGGCAAAGAACCTATAGCAGTAACAGCCCGTCAGGAAAAAACCCGTCCGGCTATTTTCAGTGAAGTAGATGAAACGGTATATTTTGATTTGGAGTTTCCGGGCGGTGTAATCGCTCACTGCAAAAGTAGCTATAATAACAACTGGAGTAGCATGAAAGCTACGGCAGAGCGTGGCACTTTTGAATTAGCGCCCGCCTATGGTTACGACGGCCTGCAGGGCAAAGTAAATCAAAAGCCTATGCCCTTTCCGCCCATCAACCAGCAGGCTGCTCAAATGGACGACTTTGCCCAATGCGTAGCTTTAAACAAACTTACACGTGTAGCCGGCGACGAAGGATTTAAAGACATGAAAGTAATTGACGCTATATACCGAAGTTTAGATAATAACGGAAGAAGAGAAACAATATAATTTCACACAAATAACCAGAAAAATACCCATTTTACAACTCGATTGATTCTAAGTTTAAACAATCTTTTATTTTTAGGGTATTTAACCGGCTTTCACAATGTCGTCCCCTAAGCAACTATCTTCTGACACAATAACTGCGCATTTGCCTAATCAGCATTTAGCCATGAACCATTTACAGATAGGCTATTGGGAGCTGGATTTACAAAGCCGCAAAATGATTTGTACCGCCCCTTGTAAAACTATTTTTGGGCTAGCGGAAACAGACGAATTTACTTATGAAAAGTTACTATCACTGATACATGATGACGATTTGCCGCTTATGCAGCAGCAAATTAACAACGTTATTGCACATCAAACTGACAATTATAATACAGAATACCGCATTGAACAATCCAACGGCACTATGCGCTGGATTAAGGCCGACGGCTGGATAATATTGGACGATAACAAACTTGCAAGATTGGCAGGAACAATACAAGATATCACCGATCGCAAACTCAGTGATTTGCGTAAAGAAGAATTACTAAGTATTGTGACCCATGAAATTAATACACCACTTACCGGCATAAAGGGTTACCTGCAATTACTTGAACGCATGTTATCTGCATCCGATAACACAAAAGCCAGCCAGGTAATTGAGCGGGCTATTAAATCATCCGAACGGTTAGAAAACATTTTGAGTGATTATTTTAGCCATTATAAAAGCTCAACCCCGGAAAGACTTGACCGTTTACACGATTTTCGCCTGGATGAACTTATAAAAGAGATAGCCGACAACATTCAAACCATTGCAAGCACACATCAAATTATTATCAGAAATATGCCTGAAGTATGGGTACATGGCGACAGGCAAGATTTAGGACAGGTATTGAGCAATTTATTGACAAACGCTATTAAATACTCGCCAGACCATGACGCCGTGCATGTAGATTTGCAAATGGATACTAAAAATGCCACAGTATGTATAACCGATTACGGTATGGGTATAGCACAAATTAACTTGGATAAACTTTTCAACAAGTCATATCGTGTTAACAACTATTCGGCTATCACAGGCAGTGGTATGGGATTATATATTTGCCGTGAAATTATAAACCGACATAAAGGCCGAATAGGCGTACAAAGTGTAGAAGGCAAAGGCTCTACGTTTCACTTCACCTTGCCTATCATATAGCATTATAAATTTAGCTGGCTATCAGATAAAGTTGTGGCCTTGAAACAACATGTCCGTAACGCAATTCAACCTTTTTGTAAGCAGCGTTTAACATGTTAAAACATTTTTCTAAAAAAAGTACATCTGTTTCAAACACTGTAGTGTTATGAATACATTTAAGCTGTTCTATAATCTGTACTTTATATCGTTTCAAAAATGCAACCTCTTCTTTAACTCGCAACTCATCAGAAGGCTGATAATCTATTCTAAGGCAGTTATCAGTAACATTGCTCCAAAGCTTTTCATTGCACAGCACTGAAACTAACTTTTTGAAAATGAAGCAAATATTTTTATGAAGATAAACTAACTCCAGTTTTAAATACTTACTATCCAGCTGACTTACCAAAGAACTGTACGATTTAAGAATACGGTCACTTTCTGTAGCGTATAATAAGTAGTGATCAAAAATTGCCTCAGGTAACATGGTTGTACGGCTGTGTATTTATAAAAATTATGTAATGCCTGTATTAAGGCAAAGTACATACCAAAACAATTCACCGTTAAACTTTTTAAAAACAAAGCATCATCTTAATCTTAGTACAAATCAATTAATGATTATGTTTTTTGTGAATATCTTTGACTAAGCAAAGCTTCTTTATTTCCGATCTTTTAATAACAAAGGGAGCGTATTTAGGCTTACCTGCAACCATTTCGGCGGCATTATCCGAGGTGGCTATTACCTCGTCGTCTTTATCTCCCGCTAGCAGGCGCTTGTACATGCGGTAATCGCCCCATTCTATATAATACACCTCTCCTGGCAATATCTTTTTGTCATGGATAATTTTAAGTGCTACCCAGCAACCGTTTTCCAGATAAGGATACATAGAGTGCCCCCATACCGGCAGGGCAAAATCACACTCTTCTATTCCCGGAAAATACATGTATCCAACCGGTTGTGTATCATTGATATCATTATACACCTCAACACCGGATGCTGTTGCGCTAACCTCGTACATTGGGATACCTTGGTAAATACGGGATGCTTGAGCAGGAACCGCAGCTATTTTACCATCAAGAAAATCTTGATACTTTTCTTTAAAAACCCGTAGCTTTTCTGTATCTATATTCTGCCTGCTTTTTATAATTTCTGTAATAGAACTTGGCGAATTAAAGCCCAGCACATCAGCCAGCTCTGCATTTCCATAAAATGCCTTCCCTTTTAATTGGTTATACAATATAATAAACTCCAATGTTTCAGGACGAACGGTTTTAATTTTAGTGGCTTTAGGATGACTTTGCATGGCAAAAAATATGTGGATAACTTTTCTTGATTATTACACAGAAATTTCTTTATATTTGTTCTGTAATAATACAAAGAAATACAAAGTTTATGAATTATACAAATTTTGTTATCAAGACCTACTTGTATTATTGAGCTTTAAAACTTAAACATCACTAATTAATCTTACAATCACCATTCAATTACCTTTTACTTATGCACGTTGCTTACTCGGCCCTAAGACCAACTTCCGAAAATAAACCTGTAACTGCCAGCATACAGCATGCTAAATCAAAACACATCAAAAAATTACGGTATAAAGGGTACAAAGCAGCATGCCACAAGTACCAGCAAGAAATTGCGGCTATTCAACAGTACATCCCCGACTGGGAACCTAAATTCAGATAATTAATTGATGTGTACTGCCATACTTATGCAGCAAATACAACTTACTATACATTTTACTTATTACAATGATAACTCTTAGTCAAAAAATCAGGAATGAGCTGTGGTGGCTCATTATTTCGGTAGATTATACTTACAGCCGCATTGCCGTAGCCGAACACGAGATAAACGGACAATGGCTAACTTTGTGGCTGGAAGATAAACACGATTTTAAAAATACGCTCGACGAATGCTTGCGGTTGGATATTCAACTAAAACAATTTGCCAAATTTATCAGGGCCGGCAATTTGCATTGTTATGAAGGCATGCGTATGCATCCTAAAAAGAAATATCTGTATCAGGCTCAAATTCCAATTAATGAGCCATTGCAATGGTATTTAAAAGACGCCAGCCCCATCGAACAATTTTGGACCAGGGATGCATTGTTAAAAAACATATTAACCCAACTTGTTGAATCAGAAACACATAATAGTGTACTTAATTCCCACTAAACTATGCCAAATATCATTGCAAACATAAGTAATAAATTTTCTTTGTAGAAACTTAGAGTTATATTGAATTGTTAGTCTCTTGAAATATTGAACGGAAGAGATATGGGCAACGGGAATATGTTTATAAAAGGAAACAGGATCTCCAGTATTAGACTTGTTATTGGTAGATTGTTCAGGTATGTAATAGTGCTTTTAGCATTTGCAGGAATAAATAGCTGTAGTCAGGAAAGCAGAGATAAAGAAATTAAAGCGGATATTGCCACCAAAACAAAAACTGACTTAAACTTTGCAGGCGTTAATTATACAGTTGATAAAGGCGTAGTAACGCTTAGTGGCAACTGTGCCTCAAAAAAATCAAAATCCGAAGCTGAGCAAATTGTTAAAAGCATTAACATTATTAAAGGCGTCAACAATCAAATTTTAATAGCTCCTGTTGTTATCACCGCTGATCTACCATTGAAGCAGTCAGTAGACAGTATATTAAAAGACTATCCCGCAGTACAGGCTGATGTAGATCAAAATACTATAGCGCTTACAGGCAAAATTAAACAACAAGACATCAAGCAATTACTACCGGCATTAAATAGCTTACATCCAAACAAGATAAACAATCAGCTAATGATTGAATAACAAGATACCGTTAGTAACGATTATTGCGCTGCTGATAAACGCTTCTCAAAAGCAAGGAAGCGCTGGTTCGGTCGATTGTTTAATGCAATTTCTCCAGCCAAATGATACCCAATTTTCATAAAAAGATTTTGCATCGGGCGGTTTAATGTATTGGTGTCTAAGCGCAGCAAAGTAACGCCTTGCACTTGGGCCACAACCTCGCATTGATGCAGTAAGGCCGCAGCAATGCCCTTGCCTTGATGGTGTGGACTTACTGCCAACCTGTGCGCTACAATCGCCGGTTCGGTGATATCCCAACCTGGTACCTGCGCATACTCACCCTCTTGGCTATTGGTTATGGCAATAACGCCAACAATACTATTGTCTAAATCGGCCACCCAAAGTTGACTGGCCTCTATGTCCTGAGAAAAAATATCTGGGTTTGGATAAGTAGCATCCCACTGCTGATTACCGGTAGCTTGCATCAACGGCACAACATCACGGATGAGCTGCATAATGGGTTCAATATCTTCTAACGTAGCCAGGCGTATGTTCATAGCGTTATTTATTGTTTGGGCTGCAAGTATACACAACGTTTCAGTTCCGGTTACCACCAAATTTCATTCGACAATATTTTAACCTTATCAACTTTACAACTTTTTGATAAACCAAATGACTTCAGTCAACATACGCTTATCAAGCCCTTTCTTTTTGGTCTTGCTCTTTGTTGCCACGGCCTATTTCAACCAGCTCCTCACTTACCTCTTCTTCCTGTTGCTGGCTGGCATAATTAAGCTTACGGAAACGCCAGATAGCAAAGGCCGGTTCCTGATAACGGTTAATGAGCTTGAAAAATTTAGGAAAATTATGCACTTCTTCCAACAATATACCGGTAGCAATACCATCATTATCCAGTATCTCGCGAATAGTATACTCTTTGTCTTTGGTGATCCAAATCTCAAAGTCCCGGCGTATTTCTTCTATTTTATCCGGGTCAATCTTATCGTTAATGCAAATTACTTTATCTCCGGGTCTCATGCCTGCAAAGTTGAGGATTTGTTATCATTATATTCAATATTTGTTGTTATAATTTACAAAAACATTGGTAAAGCCTTACACAAATTGCTAAAAATATTTGCATTTTACAGAAATTAAACTTATCTTTACACTATCAATTATGCCAAAAGGCAACCTTATCATAAATGAAGAACAAAACTTTTCTTTACACTTCTGCCGAGGATTTAGCACTGCGCATTGAGGAATACTTTAAGTGGATTGAAGGAGAATATCATCTGGAACAAGTCGAAGTAAAACAATCTTCCAAATCAACAGCTCCTGAGAAAACAGAGATCAAAGTATGGGATTGCGAACCACAGCCCCCTACGCTAACCGGCCTGGCCCTATACTTAGGTTTTGCCAGCAGACAAGCCTTTGAAAAGTATGAAAACACCGGCAGATATGCCTCACATTTAAAAAGAGCCAGACTGCGTATTGAATCGGAATACGAAAAGAAATTGCATTACCAGTCATCAACTGGTGCCATTTTTGCATTAAAAAGCTTAGGATGGACAGATAAAAGCGAAACTAAAAGCGGAGAAATATTGCCTGCAGACTGGATTCTTAAAATTGAAATTATCGAAAATGGTCCACACCTAGCTGGTGCTGAACAGGAAGTAAAACTATAATACGGCACCAAGCTTTATAACTTCTTTTGGCTTATCTGCATTTTAACTCGATCTTTAATTAAAGCTAGCATCTCCGGATACTGAACATTTTTCTATTAAAAATCAAACTAAACTACATGACACATCAACCTCCAAACCCATGCAAGCAAGCCGAATTTTCACCTGCAATTACAAAACGAAGGCCCATATAACAATTAATCAGGGCGGCACAAGTTCGGGTAAAACCTATGCTATTATGCAGGTGTTGTTTGCACTGGCTTGTGCCGAAGAAAAGCAAATTGTTACTATTGTTGGTCAGGATATACCCAATCTGAAAGCAGGTGCCGTTCGCGACGCCTTAAATATCTACCAAGCATCGCAACCCTTAAAAGCGATGGTTAAATCTTTCAACAAAACCGACCGTTTTTTTGAGCTGGTTAACGGATCGATATTAGAATTTAAGAGTTATGATAATGCGCAGGATGCTAAATCGGGCAAACGCGATATTCTGTTCATTAACGAAGCCAACGGCATCAAATATGATATTTATACCGAACTGGCACTACGCACCCGCAAACGGATTTATCTGGATTATAACCCTAATACTGCCTTTTGGGTACATGACCTACTCATCGGTAAACCCGGCGTACAACTCATCATTTCAGACCATCGGCACAATCCGTTTTTGGATCAGCTAACCCGAGATAAGATCGAAAGTTTAAAAGATCAAGACGAGGAACAATGGCGGGTATATGCACGCGGCTTAACAGGCAAGGTAACAGGTTTGGTATTAAACAATTGGCTATTGTGCGAAACTATTCCACCTGGAGCCAAAAGAGTAGCATATGGCCTTGACTTCGGTTTCACCAACGACCAGACGGGATTAATTGAGGTGTACCTGCAAAACGGCGAACTATGGGTAAATGAATTGCTTTATGAAACCCATTTAACCAATCCGGACATTGCTGCCAGAATGCAAAAAGCAGGTATCAGTAAAAGCGCCGAAATTATTGCCGACTGTGCTGAACCTAAATCAATTGAAGAATTACGCAGGTTGGGATGGCATATTACCCCTGCACAAAAAGGCCCAGACAGTATTAAGAATTCGATAGATATTTTAAAACGCTACAAAATCAATGTGACCCGAGGCAGCACAAACCTTCGGCGGGAACTGGACCGTTATCAGTGGAAAACAGATACCACCGGGCATAGTTTGAATGAACCGATTGATTCCTGGAATCACCTAATTGATCCCCTACGTTATGTAGCTTTAAACAAACTGCAAATTAATTCTTCAAAACACATACGTTCTAAGCTTCCCTGGCAAAAGCAGGTTTTGTATACCGATCATTTATTACTTTAACTTTTTTATTTACCAGCGCCTTTTTATTTTTTTATGATTACCCAAACCTTTCGCACAACAACGGGCAAGCTCCGCGTTACTATACCTACCCAGCTTAAAGAGCTTACTTTAAAACAACTTATTGGCTTGCAGCAAAAAGCCAATTTGACAGATTTAGATGCCATTCACATCTTATCAGGCGTACCCTTAATTGACTTGAAGCAAATTACCGATGTTGGCGAAATACAAAGTTTAAGCAATTCAATTTTTTCTTTGTCTGAGGAGATTAAGGCTTTATACAACAGTGATACTATACCAAGTGATATACAGTTAAAAATTAAGGAAAAACCGGTAACCGTTAAAGTCGTCAACAACCTTTCCATCGAACCGGTTGGCGCTTTTATGGTTGCGCGGGATATAATTGCCGACGAGATTAAGTTACACATTGAGCGTTATGGTGAACCAGACTGGCAAAAAAAATTCAATCCATCATTACAGGCGTGCAGCCAAATTTTAGCGCAGTACCTATATTGCCCCGCTACTAAAAAGTCTTATGATGAATATCAGGCTTCATTGTTTACTGATGTGATAAACGAGTTACCGGTTGTTGAAGCACTGCCCATTGCCAAGCATTTTTTTTTGCGCTATCCAAACTTATCGAAACCGAAAACCAACTTTTGGCATCGCCTGCAACGGCGTTGGAACAACGCGCCGGGATTCAGGAATTTGAGAAGTTTAAATTCATCAACACTATTAATGCTTTAGCTGGCGGAGATATAACTAAGTGGGCAGAGGTAATGCAACTGCCTTACAACCGCGTTTTAACCAAACTTTTACTTAATAAGACAGAGGCCACTTTTCAAAAGCGCTATAGCGAGTTATTGCAGTCCGGCAATTAAGGCGGCTTTTTCCCAAACAGACATGATATCAGCTAAGCAGCCTTACAACTACCTGTGATATCATAACTCAACATTTTCCATATGCCAATACGCAACCATATTCAAGCAGTGGTAAGTTCGCTTACCAATAGTCCATCCTTTGCTCACGGAACAGTTAACGAATTAAATCAGATAGCCGATGACCTGGAATTTCCTTGTGTTTTTCTTTATCCTCTTCCGGCTATAGAACTGTCAGCTGCCATTAACGGTTCAGTAGATAATACCTTTACGGTTTACCTTGAATTTTTATTTAAAACAGACTTTGACCAATACACGGCCGATAATGAAATTTATGTAAGTAAAGCTTTAGCCCTGGCCAACGAGTTTATGATTAAAGCCGCCCAGTACCGGTCCACCACGTCTGTAAGCAGGTTTTTTAAAATCAAAGCGAGTACGAAAGCGAAATGCCTGCCGGTGTATAATAAGTATGATGTCAATACAACAGGGGTAAGCTTGACCGTAGTGTTAGAAACCATGCAATTTGATGAACTGATTTAGTCTACCTCCGTCTCAAAGTAATAAACATAAATTCTAAAACGCCATGACTATATTAGCAACAATAGATTACCCTAATCAAACATACCTACCTAGCTCGCACCAAGTAGTACCTAAAATACTTGACAATAATTTAAACATCGCCCCTATCGGTTGGATTGATGACGACAGTATCCAAGGCATGCAAACTTATTCAGATGTACGTATTGTGCTTACCGACGTTGACGGGAATGCTGTTAATGGCAACTATGCATCAGTTACTTATCAGGAAGTTATAAACGGCACGACTCAACCGCCAGTAACGGTAAGCATACCTGGTCAGTTTTTTATGATTGCTTACAATAAGAAGATAAGTGATACCAATCCTGCCACCTACTATTCTTATACTGCACAAATTGTAGGTAAAGTTGTAGAAAATGGAGATAATTATATACCTCCAGGCGCGTCAGACTTAATTATTCAAAACGTCACTATAGATAAAAAAGAGAGTGCTGCGGGTGCTCATGATGGGCAAATTACAATTAACGCCACCACTACTTATGGGCCGCTGCTATACAGCCTCGACGGCAGCTCTTTCCAATCCAAAGCCACATTTACCGGATTGAGCGGCGGCGGGTACACCGCTTATGTAAAAGATGCTATTCCCTACAGCCAGCGCGAATCATATTTTAATGTACCAACTATTGAAAGTTTATTGGTTGCAGACTCATCGGCTACTTCAAAAGATGGCAATACAAGTAGGTGGAGTGCTGCGTTTAATCCGGTTACATTCACTTACCAACGCAAAGATTTTGGCATAGCCAACATGTTTCCAGAAGTCGGTACTAATAAACTGTGCATAACTGTAAATCAAAATCTGACGGGTTTGAAGGAAAAGGATTTGATTTATGCACAAGCAGGTTTTGTAAATAATCAGTACGCGTATCAAGGCGTCTATGAAGTTAAATCAGTAAATCAAAACACAGTAGTACTTAATACAGATTATTCAAATCCTGGTAACGTTATAGGTTATCTCAACGCTGATAAGCTAAGGCCTTATTATCACATTCAAACAAACTTAAGCTATCAAAACAAGCTAAGCGGCCGTACAGAAACAATAACAGCCAAGCACCGGCCCAACAACAAAGGCATAGTGCAGGCAGATTTATCTAGCTTTTTACAGAGTTTACTCAGCACACAAGATGACAGCGATTACACGCTGGTTAATTTTCGCGATGACAATCTGAGTGCCAGTTATACAATAAGTTATGCTGAAGCTTGGGATGGGCATGAACCCGTTTTTATCAATATCAGTACGCCTTATTATGTAATTTACTCAGCCAAACAGTTAGGGGAAGCCAATGGCGGCAACTTGCTAGAATATGTCCCTTTTAAGCAAACCGTATCTCCAAGCAAAAGGGCTAAATGGATTACCGATTTTGCAGAACCTGCTTACAGCGCGGGTTACCCCTTCGACATCGGTTTTATTTATAGCGACGATATTGCGGGATTAAATGTGTATTGTGAAATTACACCGCTAGACATTAACCGGTCGCCCCTACCAGATGGTGTGTATACTACTTATCTGTTGAATGAAGACAGTTCATTTTTGTTGAACCAAGACAGCAGCCGATTGGTTATTGCCAAACAAACTGTATCAAACAAGCCCATCACCCAAGCCCTGGCGCAACATATAGGTCTAAATCGTTTAAATATCAATATGCCGTTTAATGATGAAGTGAGATACTTTAACTTAACGCTTAAATATGCCGACGACACTGGCACCCATACCATAACCAAACCTCAAACCGTACGCATAGACGATGCCGTAGACGACCAATCGGTATATTTGCGTTGGATTGGCCTTACCGGTTCTTGGAACTATTATCGTTTTGTTTACAACCAGGAAATTTCGTTGGATGTGCAAAATGCGGTTATCGTAAAAAACTATGTACAGGATTGGGCAACACAGCAAGGTATTGAAGACGTAATCAGCAAAAGCGCAGGGCAAAAAATGAAGGTTATGGCCGAAGATCTGAGCGTTTCTGATATTAAAGGTTTACAATCCATAAAATACTCTCCCAAAGTACAAATGCTGGTTAGTAAAAACCCAGTGCGTTGGCAAACTGTGGTACTCAATACAGCTACTTTTGCCGAGTATGAAACCCGAAACGGACAGGCGCCTTTTAGCGTTACGTTCAACCTTCCGGCACTTAATATTCAAACGCAGTAATACCTATTCAGCAATAACTGCCGCTGCCTGACATTGCATTCACCTTCTTAAATATTCCATGAACCAAATACAGCTTTATCTTAACGATACGTTAGTTGACCTGACGGATGATAGTCCGATTGCTCTCACGTTCCAAATCAATAATCTTGCCGAAGTTAAAAATCAGCAAGGCAATACTAGTAATCAGTTCAAGCTTCCGCTTACACAACGCAACCGCCGTATTTTGGGATTTCCGGATGATGTAGCATTTACTACCAATTATCCTTACGAACAATACAGGGCTAAGATAGTGCAAGACGGAATGGAAATTGTTCCTTACGGAATAGCCGAGCTGAACGCGGTGGAACAGGACACAGCGGCAATAACTGTACTATCTGGCAATGTTGATTTTTTTGATGCCATAGATGGGAAAATGTATGATATGGGCGATAGCACAACCAAGTGGGGTACTAGCAAACTATGGTCTGCATACGACCACGAATGGAGTTTAAATAACGTTGTGCTTTCCCAAAACAAAACAGAAGGCTGGATCTGGCCCGTTATTGACTACGGCAACTTAAAGTATGATGAACGGGCGACACCCGAAATTAACGTTAAAAATTTGCGCCCGGGTTTTTTCTTAAAAACCGCCATCGAAATCATTTGCAAAAACGCCGGTTTTAAACCTACAGGCTCGTTGTTAAAAGACAAGTTATATAACAAACTGATTGTACAATTTGCCAACGATAGCTTTGAGCACGGTGCCGATCAGCAAAGCTTGCGGGATTACAACTCAATAAGCATAAGCAATGCCACACAATTTAAAGCCGGACGAAATCTGGGGTATGCCGGCACTTTCCCGCTCAACACGGTTAATCCTTATCCGATACATAGTAACCTTGAACCAAATGCACCCTTTAAACCGGGCAGTAATATGTATGTTGCTTTACAAAATTGCAATGTGTCCATATCATTTATTTATGATGCTTATATAGATAGCAAAGAAAAGCCAAGTAAAGGCGGTGGGATAGAAATCCGTTTAAAATCCAGAAATCCTAAGAATGGAGCAATAAACGTACTTACTACTTTAACAACTAGTCTTACTGACAAGGCTATAGATGGGCACCAGCAATATACCGAAGAGCGTAAAAACCAAAAACTTACATTCGACACAGAGTTGATCAAAGATCAAACATTGTTTATTGAATATAACGTTAACAATAGCAGTAAAACAACTGTATACATCAACCCAGGCGCCACTTTATCAGTTACCAGCAAAACTAAAGATATACTATATGGGCAATTGGTACAATGTGAACGCATATTTCCCCACATTAATCAAAAAGATTTACTAAAAGATACGTTACAACGTTTCGGTATTATTTGTCAAACCAATAATGAAACGCGGGAAGTAAATTTTGCTTCATTCCGTGATATCATCGGCAATATCCCCCATTCTCTCGATTGGACCAGTAAATGTTTGAACCAAGGCAAAAGCATTAGTTTCCAGTTAGGTAATTACGCGCAAACAAATTATTTAAAATATAAGGAAGATGACGGCGTGACGCCGAAAATCTTCGGGCAGTCACAAATTTTGGTTGAAGATAAAACGCTACCGGCCAGCACCGATTTATTTGAAAGTCAGTTTGCCCCTACATTAAATAGACCATTTATTCACGGCTCGGTGGCTATCATCAAAAAAGTGGATATTGAGACTGATGAAAACGAATTTAGCATCAGCACCCAACCACGCCTGTTGGTTGACCAAAAACTGTCTCTGATGGTCGACGGCAAGATGGTAACGTTTGTGGATGACGACGGTAGAAGAACTAATGTGAACGACACCTTATCAGTACCTTATTTTTACAAACCCGATGGTGAATATAATTTATGCTGGGGCGACATGCCTGCCACAGGATCAGAGAATATCAAAGGACTGAAAAGCATTTACTATAACGAACTGGAACATATCCTTAAACAAACCAAAAAAGTAGTACGCTATTTTTTACTTACGCCACGCGATATTTTGGAACTTGATTTACTTATTCCCGTATACCTGCAACAGGATGGCGCATACTATTATATTAACAAAATAGACAGTTGGCGGAAAGGGCAAGCTACTAAAGTGGAGTTGATTAAGTTGGGATAGTTCTAAACTTTTATTAGATTTTTATTTTTCCACACTATTGTTTTGATATGTCACCATATTTATATTTACCAATATTTTTAGCAAAATGAAATCAACCTTCTTTATCACGGCACTATCGTTGTATGCTTCAATTGCCTGTAGTCAGCATAAGCCAAAACTTGAAAATAAGGTCGATCAATCAAGCCCTAGATTTCCTGTTGCTTTCATAGCAGAAATTAACACGCCTAAATCACACATTAGTATACGCTATCGACCACTAATCCAAACTATTGGGGAAAAATATTTAGTGTTACCATTAGAAAACAGCAAAGATGTTTACTGGGGCTTCAATTATGCAGAAAAACTTGATGTGAAGTTATATAATAAGGATATCGCTAGAAAAATACTAACATTGGTTTCTATAACTCCATCCTCCGTTACTTCTTTAGGTATGGAGGCAAGATTTAAGGATTCTGAAGGAGTTGAATATCTTAAGCAGCTGTCAGATAATATTGCACCTGGACTTATTCCTTTATATGAAATTGAGGCAGCTAAATTAGCCTATTTAAATAAAATTATTTGGGCAAAAAAACGACTTTTTAAGGTTCACTCTGGAAAGTTAGTAAGAAAAATTGGGGTTTATGAACCGGTCAAAGTAGTGAATGTTATAGCATCGGAAGAAAGCTACACCCCTGTTCGTTTGACTTTAAAAACAGTAAAAGGTGAAACAGGAACTTTTGATGTTGATATCAGCGGCACCAATACTAATAACGCTGGCAGTGATTTGGAGATAGTTCAAAATCGGACGTTCAAAGAAGTATTTTATACTGATAACCCTAGATTGCAATATCATCTCTCTCCGGCTATGTGGAAAATTATTGAAAAAGGCCAGATTTATCTAGGGATTCCAAGCGCTGCCGTAAGAGTGTTGAAAGGGGAACCTAATACCATTAATACAACTACCACCTATTATGGAATTCATGAACAATGGGTATACGGCAATAATGAATATTATTACTTTGAGAACGGAAAATTGACTGTTGTACAAAATTAATTGAATACTTATTTAGCTAAAATAACAAATGCAAACTTTTACTGAACCAAAAGGTAAGCCGCGAAAAAATAAGAGATGGCTGCTAGCACTGACGTGTATCATTCTACTTTCCGGAATCGTTTATTTCAATTTTCATAGGCTATGGGTTACATATAATTATTTATTTAAGATTGAACACTTTAAACCAGGTGATAAGTTATACCTCGTTTACCCTAAGCGTGGTTTCACTTTGATGCGATTAGTAAGACCTCTAACAGAAACTGATGTTGACAAAATGCAAGCATCCGACGAAGACAAAGCCCTACTCAAAGCACAAATTGATCCCTATTTGAAGCCTTGTCTTATCCTTACAAATGACTATCTTACTACTGACGCAAAAAATCATTACGCAGCTACTTTCATATCTCATGATATTATGTACATGATGGATATGGATAAGAAATTAGCTCTGACTAATGCTTTTACTATAAAGCCTGCAGAAGGTTCGCTAAACCATGATAGCTATGAACTAGCAAACCCTTATCTTCCAAAAGGATATACCTATGCAAATAACATCTATTATCTTCCCGCTACTTCCTTTTTGGCTACTCCTCTTAACAAATAACACTTCAAAGGCAATTTGAGAAACTTTAAGAAAAATTGGCGTTTATGAACTTGGATGTGTTTTAATGACAATTCGAGATAGCAGTGTCATCTTTCTGTCGCAATATGGAAAATTATCGAAAAAGGCCAGACTATTTAAGAATACCAAGCGCTGCTGTTATAGTGTTGAAAGGAAAACCCATTACCATTACCACAACTACTACACATTATGGCGTTAATGAACATTGTTACTTTGAGAACGGAAAATTAACTGTTGTACAAAACTAACTGAATACTTATTTAACTGAGATAAAAATGCAAACTTTTACTGAACCAAAAAGCAAGCCGCGAATATACAAAGGCTTAATTATCACCATTTCCTGCTTGCTATTGCTGTCGGCTCTTATTTATTTTAATCTGAACAAAGCTTATCTGGCTTATTATTATGTTTTTGAAATGCCACATCTTAATACTAACGATAAATTGTATGTGGAGAGAAGCAATGTGGGCTATAACCTTATGAAGCTGATAAGGCCAATGACAGATACAGAGATTGATGAAATGTACATATCTGATGAAGAAAAAGCAGATTTAAAATTGAAGCGTGATCCCTCAATGGAACCGTATTTATATCATGTAATGGACAATGTAACAGCAAAAAGCACAAAGGATGCTGTAGCAATCTACCAGTCACATGAAATTTTGAATGTGATGACAGATAAACATGAATTGGTTTTAATCAACGTATTTGCTGTAAAACCAATCAAAGCAGCGTTAGAAATTCCAGATTTTACTTTTGATAGGTACAAGCTTCCTGAAGGTTATACTTATGCAAGTAATGTTTATTATGGTCATCCTAGTCTCTTTGCAAATGAATAACTCCAAATACTTCAAGAAGAGATAAATATTTGATTTATCTCTTCTTGAAGTATGCCATTTAGAATTAAAAACATAAACAATATATAATGCCTGATCAAAAAATTAACATTGATATTGATATCAACTCTGATGCTTTACAACAGCTACCTCAATACAAAAATGGATTTGACAATTTGCGTGATGCGATGAATCTTTTAATAAACTTATAGGTACATTATGATACTTAGATACAGTGCATCAAGAAGCATATACTAAACTTTTGTTGGCAAACATTTGATATTTATTTTAACAGTTATATTGCACATACATATAAAATTATATATTTACCAATAATTTCAGCAATCTAAACACTTATGGGATTATTTAAGCGTGAGCAACTGTGGGACACACTCGATGATATTGGTCATTACAATGGCTCAATACCTTGGTACAGTACATGGCGCAGCAGACAGCGTGGAGCTGTGATGTTTTGGATATGCTTTTTAGTTGCTGGTATATTTATCGGCTTTATATACAGGCAAGACCTCAATTTAACATGGGGCAAACTAAAAACTGGCGATCAACTGTTTGCTGATAGTAGTGCTTTAAAAAAGGACAGTAAACATTATGCTGTAACCCTATACAGACGCATTAGACCTATAAATGCCGAGGATATTAAGAAAATGGATATCCAAGAATGGAAAAAATCACAACTAATCAGCCAGTTAGACACTAGTGCCGATCACAACCAACCAGCAATGAAATATGCGGGTTTTGGTATCAGCCAAGACTCCATGTTTAAACACAAAACTGCATACATTGGCTCTTATATTAAAAAAGATAGCACAACTATAAAATATTATGCTGACGGCAGTGGTTCATCAGATGACTGGTATGCAATAAAGGTAAATTTTAACCTCGTCAAGAAGGGTGAGTTTGAGATGCCTGCAAATTTTGTTTTTGCCGATGAGTACTATTATGTAGATCCACTAGATGTTCGGCTAACAGAACCTGCTGCATTCAAGAATAAATTGTCAACAACTATCCAAAATGACACTACTCGCTCAACTGATAAACTAAAATCTCATAAGCATAAGCTGGGAAGAAAACATAAGAAAAAAACGCACTCTTAATTAACCACTATATATAGAGCAGGTACGAAATACAACAGCGAAGACTTTATCAGCAGTTGATTAATAACCAGATACAACTTTGCTTAAAGATTTCTCAACGCATCTAAATAACTATATTTTTCAAAAAATTCATGGGATTATTTAGTCGTCAAAAACTTTGGGATACACTTGATGATGTAGGACATTACACTGGTTCTATACCTTGGTACAGTACATGGCGCAGCAGACGATTTGCAGCGGCTGCTGCGTTTATATCATTGATAGCGATAATTGCTGTGCTGGCTAATATAAAAGATCAAGAATTACATGCCACATGGGATAAAGTAGAAAAAGGAAACAAACTTTTTGCTGATAGCGCAAGTGTATCAGACTCGGTGTATGCGCAGATAGAAACCTACAGGCGCGTACGTCCCATCAATAAAGATGATATTTCCCGAATGCCAATTCTTAAGTGGAAAAAGCTTAAGCTGATCTCCAGGCTAGATACATCAAAAGAACATAACCGCCCGGTAATGATATCCAGCAACGTTGTTTTCTTGCAAGATGATATGTTTAAAAAAGGCACTGCCTATCTTGGTAGTTGTGTAAAGCGGGATAGCATTACTGCAGAAAAACCAGAGAATGACTCTTTACCATCCTCAGAAAAGTGGTATGCTATCAAACCTAATTATAAGCTTTGCCGCACTAATTATCAAATGAATATGCCTGCTGGCTATGTCTTTGCTGATAGCTTCTACTACATTGAGGCATATCACGTATCATTAGCCGAGCCTCTTTTATTCAAACACAAAAAGTAAACTACAAATTAAAATAGAATACTAACAAGTCAAATGAGTAAACAATGTTACTTGTATGGCTTGTCAATTATTGAATTATGCCCAATGGCACAATAAACATAAAAATGGATAATATTAATAACTTTAATGAAAAGCTGATAAAAAGTATCAAAGCTGATTCGAGCGATTTAAGAGGTGATCTTGACAAGCTCGATAAAGAGTTGGAAAAGCTTTTGGCGAAACAAAAACAATTACAGGAAAGTGGAAAAGATAGTGGAAAGGTATATCAAACCCTCGCTTCAAAAATTAGGGTTGCACAGCAAACATTAGAAGCTGAAAGTGAGCAGCTAGACTTAAATACGAAAGCACTTAAGTTGAACAATGGGTCTTTGGAACAGAACGAAGCTTTTCTTGAATCACTGACTAACCAATACAACAGAGTTGCCCAAGCAAAAGGAAATGACGCTGAGGAAGCAAAAAAGCTTAACAATTTAATCGGCAATCTCAGTTCTACAATAGAAGGTCAGAAGGCCAAACTTGAAGAGAGCCGCAAAGTATTTGATTTTCATAAAGGAAGTGTAGACGCATTAAAAGGCTCTTTTAACGATATTAAAGAAAATGCAGGAGAGTTTGCTCCTGAACTAAAGTCTGTTGCAAATGGCTTTAATGTAATGAAAGATGGCCTTTCGGTAATTAAAACGGGCTTTCAAGGTGTTGGCGGCGCTATAAAGGCTACCGGATTTGGTTTGTTGGTAATGGTGCTGCAATCCGTTGTCGAATATTTTACGCAAACAACCGATGGCACAAAAAAATTGAAGCAAATATTAGCTGGCCTAAAAGTCGTTGTAGATACCGTTAAAAACGGATTTTCATCAATGGGCAGACTTATCATCGGTGCATTTGATCATCCTGTTGAAAGCTTGAAAAAGCTCGGTAAAATGATTGAAGAGAATATCATCAATCGAGTAAAAGGTTTTGCAGTTATATACGAAGGCATTGTAAACCTGGACTTTAAAAAAGTAGCTAACGGCGTTTTACAACTTGGTACAGGAGTTAAAAATGTTTATACAAAAGCTGTTGAGGCCTTTCATGAAGCTGGAAAGGAGGAAAATAAAACAGATAATCAATCCCATATAATTCATCAAAAAAGAACTATCCGACACCAAGAGCATAAAAAACAATTAAAAGAAGTAGTTGATCTCACTAAACAAGCCGAAGACGAAAGACTGGCATCAATTGCGCGAATGGCAAAAATGACGTTAGATGGTTATGCCAAAGAAATAGCTGATGCCGACGCTCATTTTACGGAAATGAAATCCAAATACACAAAATTTTTGGACGACTACAGTAAAATGTCAGCCAACCAAAAAGCGACGCATCAAAAAGAATACATGGCCGTGAACAAAGCGGTAGAACAGTTGGAACTGGAGCATCAGGTAACGCTATCATCTATAACTAAAAAGTTTCAGGATGAAGACATTAAAAAGCTTGATGAATACCACAAGCAGCTCAACCAAATTGGTAAAAGTGCCCGGCAATTAGCACAAACGCAACTTGATGAGGATTACCAAAAACAAGCTGAAGATGTTGGCAAAATACAAAAAGATAATCAGCAAGTTGCTTATGATATTGATTCAAAAATTATTGACTTAAATGAGCAAAAGCGCAACACTACTAATAAGGTACAACTTGCATCAATAGATAAACAACTAGCCGAACTGGATAAAAAGCGAAAAGAAGCTCAAGCTATTGCTGATGATGCACAGCAAGTATTTAAACAAATTAGCGACAAGCATACTGCCGATACCAAAGACAATAAACAAAAATTTGATCGTGAGGATGAAGATAAAGCTGAAAATAAACTTCAAGAAGGGATTAACCAATCACGCGAAGGTGGACATGAATCGGCAGCGTTAAAAAAAGAGTTAGCGCTGCTCAATATGCAGCATGACTTTGCTGTAAAGGCGGCAAAAGAAAGAGGCGAAGCTACAACTAAAATTGATCAAGATTACGCCAAAAAGAAAGCGGAGATTGAAGATAAGCTCGCTACATCTAAAATTCACGCAGGCGATAAATACATTGATGCTGTACTGAAAAACACAAAAAAAGATTCGGCTATCTATAAAGCAGCTTTTATGGCTAAAAAGGCTACTTCTATAGCTGATGTTATCATGAGTACAAAGAAATCCATAATGGAATCATTGTCAGCTTACTCCGGCATTCCTTTTATTGGACAGGCGTTAGGTATAGCTCAAGCCGCCTTTATGGCAGCACAAGGCGCAACCTCAATTGCTGAAATCGTCAAACAAAAGCCTGGCTTTGCACAAGGCGGTCAATATATATCCGATGGCAGGGGCGCTCTGCTGCCTGGCTATAGTCGTACCGATAATACTAATGCCTACCTGCGTTCGGGCGAGGCAGTAGTGGTTTCTGAAGCTATGCGCAACCCTTGGGCACGTAATTTAGTAAGCGCTATTAATGTAGCACATGGCGGTCGTGATTTTTCGATACCTAATTTAAGTCGTGGTTATGCCATAGGTGGTATATTTACCGATGGTGGCAATGCTAACCGGTATTATAGCCAGCCTGTAAACGATCAAAAAGATTTGGCTAATACCTTGGCTTATCAAATGATTAATAACTTCCCTCCTATTTATGTGGATGTAAAGGACGTAAACAACCAACAAAACATCTTGGCACAAACGGTAAACCGGGTGAACTTGTAGTTGAAGTTAAAATAGATGATCAGGAGTTAAGATATCACAAGACATCCTGATTATTCCTCAGTCGTACACAAAGATTAATATCTAATATTATGGACATTCAATTAGCCAATACACTTTATAACGACGGCGCTTTAACTGCAATGTTTAAAGCAGGCTTTATCACAGACAAGATATTTGCATATCGCGAAATATACTTGTGGGTACATGCTCAAATGCAAGCCCATGGCCTTACTAAAAACAAAGCCGTATTTGAAGCACAAGGCAAATTCCAAAAGGACGAACGCACTATATGGCGTGCGCTCAATAGTTTTTCAACCGCTGACATACAAGAGTCACCAATCCTTAAATAAATTTTCAGCACCTTTGTTTTATGCCAATCAGCATAGTTATCAAAAGACTAAAAAGTTAAATACTGACACACTTGTGTCACCAACAAACAGCCAAAAGTTTTTGATATTTGACTTATCAAATCAAACGAAAGCAGGAGTTAAAAACCAATAGTCGGCAAAGTTCTTTTGCTGTTCCTGCTTACAAGTTTTAAAGCACTATTCTGTTTCCAGAACCAATCCGCACATCTGCATACCCGCACATCTGCAATTATAAACTCACTCAATATTCACCTCAATGCCCTACAAAATCTACCTGTATGATACCGATCAAGACGGTATCGGCTCCGGTACGCTCTCCTCCGCCTACCTGCAGCAACAACTGCAAACCGCAGCCGGTCAGGATGTGGAGCTGCACATCAGCTCGGCCGGCGGCTCGGCCTTTGATGCCATCGCCATCTATGATCTGCTGAAAAAATATCCAGGCTGCGTTACTACCTATATAGACGCATTAGCCGCCTCAGCAGCTTCCATCGTAGCTATGGGCGGCCAAACCATCGTGATGAGTAAATATGCCCTGCTCATGATTCACAAACCCATGGCCGGCAGCGGTGGCAATGCCGATGAACTGCTGAAAGATGTACAAATGCTCAACACCGTACAAGAACGTCTGGCACAAATTTATATAGACAAAACTGGGTTAGATGAAACAAGCATCCACAGCCTCATCAACGCCGTTACCTGGATGACGGCCGACCAAGCCCTCTCGCTCGGCTTTATAGATCAGATTGAGGATTATCAGCCTCAAATTACCAACAGCCTTATTATAAAAAAATGCACCGGCACTGCACCGGCCATATATCAGCGCTGCATTAGCAAAATTCTAACAAATCATAATCAATCACCCCGTAACGCAATGAACATGCAAAACACCGATCTCATCGAAAAAACCAATTCGGTTTTAAACAAGATGATGAACTTTTTCAAGAAAGTGATGAACAAACAGATCATGACCGACAAAGGCCCTTTACACCACACCGGCGAACTGGAACCCGACACAGACGTTTACCAGGACGAAGACATGACCAGTCCGGCAGTAGACGATGTATACACCACCGCTGATGGACAACAATTGACCACCCAAAGCGGCAAAGTAAAGAAAGTTGCTCCCTGCCCTGCCGATGCAGAAGACGAGGAAGATGATTTGCCAACCAGCAAATTAAAAAGTAAGTTGAAACCAACCGAGGTACATAATCAGATTGCTTCGCTGAGAGCAAAATTGTACGCACAAAACGCGTTGTTAACGGAAGCCCGTTCTGCTTTACAAAACGCTCAGGCTAGTTTACAAAAAACCCGATACGATATCCGCAACGAAATTCAATCTACCTACACCCCCGAAGGCTCTAAGCGAAGCAGCAAAGCAAAAGGCGAATCTCAACCGTTCTTCGCACCACAATCCACGCTGGCTAAAAACGCTGTTAAGCAAGCCGTAAAAAATGCTTAAAGCTATCACAACCTAACCAATTTCACTGTATCACCCCTTGCCTATAATCAGGCAATCCTTATCCCTACACAAGGAAAACCTTACTAATCAAAAACTCTCTCTTTAGGGAGCGGGAGTTATTAAAAATGGCTCAATTTACCTTTACCAACAACACCTATGCCGGCGAAGCGCTGGCCGGATTTATGGCCAGCACCCTGCTTGAGGCTGATTCCGTAAAACGCGCATTATTAACCGTTGTAAACGATGTAAAATCAAGAAAAATTTTGCTTGGCGTAGATGACGATGTTAAGCTACAAGACCCTTCGGGCATGTTTAACGACCAGGGCACCACGGCCAAACAAGATGAAACGTACCTGGATCCGGTGACTTACGAATTTATGAAGCAGGAACAATGGGACAACCTGGTGCAATCATGGGAAGCCCAAAGTTTAACACCAGGTGCGTTCGGTGATTATGAAGGCGTAGTAGACTTATCTGACTTTATGGTTCAGCGCTATCTTACCAAAATACAAATTGCTAACGAGCGTTTGTACTGGCTGGGCAAATCGGCCACCAAAGAAGCCGCCTTTACTGCGCCGTTCACCGGTTTACTACCTAGCATTGCAGCCGCCTCGGGCGTTTACAAAGTTGGCTTGTCTAAATCAGCTACGGCTATGTCGGCCACAAGTATTGATGTCAACGGTGTAGTTACCGTAGCCAGCACTGCATCTTTAGCCGATGGTGACGTGATAACTATTGTAGCTGCAACAGGCACCAGCAAGGATACCACCAACGGTACGACGGGCATTGATATAGCAGGTCAGTCTTACTTCATCAAAATTTTAAGCGCAACTACTTTTAAACTGGTACGCAATTACAATGAAATTAATACCCGTAAAGCTGCAACATTCACAGGTACATCATCAGCAGCCAGTGTTTGCTTTATTAATGCCAGCAACGTACTGGGCGTATTAAGCAACGTATTTTCACAACTAGATCCTGCCGATCGCAGCCAAGAGGACTTCAACCTGCAAATACCGTTACACGTAGCTTATGCTTATGCGCAAGCCCAAGCGGATAAAGCAACCAACGTATTAAACGCCTTTACCGACAAAAAGAAAATGGATTACCTGGGCATTCCATTACAACTGATGAACCACTGGCAGGCCAACACTATTTTAGGTGCCCGTTCATCAAATCTGTTTTTAGGTGTCGATTTATTGGGCGATGCTTCTGAACTATCTACCGTGTACATGAAGCCTTATACCAACGACAATGTGGTACGCATGAAAGCCCGGATGAAAGCCGCAGTTAACTTTAAATTTGCGAACGAACTGTTTTATCTGTCAGCTATTTAAATCCAACACCTTAACAAAGCTGACCTCTAACTTATTCCACTCCTACATTCACTAACAACTTAAAAAAAATGTCTATTTACAACAAAATTAATGCAGGCTTTAGCTTAAGCGCCGGCTTGCCTGTTACCTCTGGGATTGAAGATGTAATTTACATCTTCAATGACGAGGACATTTCTATCACTTACGATACAAGTAATCCGCTAATAATTAGCGGCTTAAAAGCTGAAACCGGTGCGAAAGTTTACAAATTTGAGGGCACCAACAATAGTTTCAATGCTATGTCTAAATTGGCTAAAACACAAGTTGGCCCACGTTACAATGAAGAAATTGATTTTAATATTGCCGGTCTATCAGTGGAAATTAAAGCGCAACTACGTGCTATGGGTTACGGCCGTGTAAAGGCTATAGTGATTAACAACTATAAAGACAGCAATTCGTCAATTGAGTTATTTGGTGCCGTTAACGGTTTGATTTTAACTGAAGCTGAACGCAACGCCGCGGATGAAACTTTAGAAGGTGGTTATAAATTAAAGCTTACTAATCCTGATAAATTACGGGAACCATATCCACCACGTGCAGTTTCCATTGCATCCGACTCGGGAGCAGCTACTTATGCCAGCACATTAGCGGCGTTGGAAGAAATGGCTGCCTAACCATTTACCAAGTAGGTTTTGTATCGGAGTTGGGATACAAACCTTCACCGTACACAACTTTATTCTACTCTACAATCTACCACTCTCTTCCTGATACCCGATACACCTGCTTGGTATCTAAAACGCATCTAACTTTTAATATTAATGAAAACTTACCTGCCTCAAATTGAACGTCGTATTAAAGTAAGGCCTAATCAAACTTTTGGTATACTGAACTACGATATTGATAATGCTTACCCACAGCGTATGCTCGAACTAGTAGCAGGCTCGCCCACCGCTAAAGATTGTTGGAATAAACGAGCTAAATTTATAGCAGGCAACGGTTTTGAAGAAAAAGATCTGGGCAAACAGCTCATCAATACAAAAGGCCTTACGTTGGCAAAGCTACTTAAGGCTGTAGCCACCGATAAAGCGCTTTTTTGCGGATTCGGAATTCATCTGAATTACAACGCCAACTATCAAATATCCTCAGTCAATTACGTAAAGTTCGAGGACATACGCCTAGGCAATACAGACATTGCAGAAACAGCAGGCAAGTATGCCATCTATTCGGATTGGGGGCGAAAAACCTGGAAAAGCATCATGCGTTCTAAGATTGCCTTTTTGGATGAATACAACCCCGACCCGGCTGTAATTAACCAGCAAGTAATGGCTGCAGGTGGATGGGATAAATACAAAGGGCAACTATACTATTTCAATCCCGAAGTTGATGATTACCCATTGATTGAGGCTGATAGCGTTTGGGAAGACTTTGAGACAGAAGCCGGTATTAAAACTTTTAATAGCCGAGAGGTAACAACCGGCTTTTTGCCATCTACCATGCTGTTTATGCAGGCACGCCGTGAAGAAGCCGATAATAGTGGTCCGGATCGTACAGCAGCTGGCAGCAATACTCCTTCACAACTAGAAATGGACTTAGGTTCTTTCCAAGGAGCCAAGAGTTCCCAAAAAATCATTGTTATTGAGTACGAAGACCCAAGTGCTAAACCGGAGTTTCAGCCTTATTCTATTCAGAACAACGACAAGCTTTTCGAGACAACAGAAAAATCTGTAGAAACCCGGATCATTAAAGGTTTTTCTATTCCTAAAGAGCTCGTCAATTCTGAAAAATTATCCGGACTAAGCAATGGTGGAGAGAAAAAAGAAGCTATTCGGGAATTTAATGACAATACAGCACCTGATCGGCTGGAGTTAAGTGAAATTCTTTCTGAACTCTTTAGCAATTTCTTTAAAGACCTTAATCCTAGTGGCAATTGGAATATTCTGCCCGTGCCTGGAAACGTTGCTGATGATAGCGCCGGTATGACAGCAGGCAACAACATCAATCAGATACTTTTGGCTGATATTTCTCCGCTCAACAAAATTGCCATTCTGGTACATGCTTATGGATTTAAACAAGCAGAAGCCGAAGCCATGACTATCGAGTCTGCACCTGCTGTATAGTTCCCTCCTATCATCTAACTACAATTATTCACCTGTCTCCCGAAGAACTTTTCTATGACTACCTTATTAATAGACAACACTGCTTTTCAGCAATTTGAAGACATATCTCCTAATATTAAACCTGAGCGTCTCAAAGCTTTTATCAAAAAGGCGCAGGACCTTGATTTAAAACCATTCCTAAGCCAGGCATTTTATTACGAATTAACGAAATGTTTTGAGGCAGATGGTCAAATGAAAGAAGATGCTCCAGAACATTATCAAAAACTTTTTAACGGCTGCGAATATACCGACACTTGGGGCCACATTATTGCTTATGAGGGCTTAATACCCATGCTGGTATACTTTACTTTTGCACGTTTTATTGAAAGTAGCTCTGTTTTTTATACCACAACCGGACCGGTAATTAAACAATACGATAACGCACAAGCAGTGCGTTCGGAGGATATTGTAAAGTTGGTGCAGCAACAGCGAAGCGTTGCTAATGCTTATGCCAATAACGTAGAAAAGTTTCTTCAGGATAACCAGGCTGACTATCCGCTATGGTTTTATAACAGCAAAAATAAATCGGCCAGGCAGGCAGGGCCTCGTATAAGAGGCGTAGACAAAACAGATTTTAACTACGGTACGCAAATGCCGCTTGAAGATTACTTTTTCACTCTAAACAACTTTTAACACATGCCAACCGATTTAAAAATAACCGAGCTCCCGTTGGCACCCAACCTGACCGGTGATGAGGTAGGTATTTTGGTTAGTAATAATAAAGATTACCAATTTACTTTAGACAAACTATTACAGTTTGTGATAAGCAGTTTCCCGACTGGCAGCTTAGGCAATCTTGTAAGTTTTGCCACCGAAATACCTCAAAACAACATCGGTAAAAACGGCGACGTTGTCATAAACACAGTTAACCAGACATTTTATCAGAAAACAAGCAATACTTGGGTTCAACGATATCAAATTCCAACAACAACCAACAATTCATCTACTGGCGGATCAGTATTATATGGATCGAGTAAACCTGGTATCAGCACGGGTAATTTAAACGATACTTATATCAGCACGTCCAATGGTATATTTTACAAAAAAACGGATTCTGGCTGGACAGAGGTGTTCTCAATGTTAAACGGGCCGGCTGGTGGCCCTGGGCCAAAAGGTGATACTGGCGCAACTGGCGCTGATGGTAAAACTATTTTGCATGGTGGAAATAACCCCTCTAACCAAACTGTAGGTAGCGACGGGGACTTCTACATCAATACCACATACTATACTTTATTCGGGCCTAAAACCAACGGCGATTGGGGTAGTGGAATTCCCATTGTTGACAATATTGATACCATCAACCAGTTAGTTCAGAGCATAGGTGAACTAGCCTACTTAAAGACAACCGAGAAAGGCAGCTTGGTTACTGCTATTAATAGCATAAAGGATGAATTGGGTGAAACCAAATTTACAGAAGACATACCAGTAAAATTACCAACCGGCAGATATTTGGGTCCCTTTAAAGACGGTGACATCATTCCCTCAAAAGACAAAACGCCTTTGCAGGTTTTCCAATTATTAGCTACCGAAGTTGTGCATCCTAAATATACAGCTCCAACAGCGTTATTGTCTGCCGAACCTTCACCCGGGATTTATGAAGTTTTCAAGTCTTTTGATATCACACTTACACCGGCGTTTATTCAAAACGATGGCGGTGCAGCTACTTCGATAAGTATACGCAGCAATGGAATACAGGTTGGAAACACTGCCCCATTTAAAGACCCCTATGTTAACAGTGGCCCAACCACTATTGCTTATACTGCTGTGTACAGTTACCAGCAAGGCGCACTGAAGCCAAACAACCTTAATCTGAATGATCCGATTGGGCAAATTCAAGCCGGCAGTACCTTACCGAGCAACTCATTAACTTACACCTTTTTGTACCCTTGGTTTTGGGGTAAAAATGTAGCTAACAGTGGCTTTGATATATATCAGGGCAACAAGGTGGTTAAGTCTTCAAGTGGGGCTCTTAATATTGATTTCAATACCACTGCCGGAGATACCTATTTATGGTTTGCACATGACGCATCTGTACCGCCAAAAACCGACTGGAAAGTGGACGAGCTCAATAAAGGCAAAATTGGCAGTGCAGACAGTTTGTTTGCCTCACCAGTTAAAGTAACGGTTACTGCACCGGCATCAGCAAACTTTGCCGGCTGGACTCAAAGTTTCCTACTTTACGTTTCTAACTATACAACCCCCATGGGCGCAATCACAATCAGCTAAAAATGTCAATTATACTAAACGATAATATAGAAGCAAAAGCCCCTAAGCCGCTTGATAAATACGAAGGACCTTGGGAATCGGTTAACGCTGCTCTAATCGGCGTACCTATTAATGTAAGGTTCAAAGGCCGAACCGTAAAAATTTTAGAGAACGGCTTGGCCGTTGAGTACTGGTGGGCGGATGGCGTTAACTTAACAAAAAAGTCAATCACCAACAAGTTCGACACCGAGATTACGGTTAATGGCGCAGTACAAAGCAAGTATCCTTACGGCATCATAGTGAACTACGATCAAAACCGCAATCCAAAACTGAGCTATAACTCAAAGGTGGTAGCTGTAGCTGACACGTTATCTGAATATGGCGTTAGCTTAAAGCTCCCAGCCGGTAGTACGGATCCAGGTGTTCGCCCATGGTATGGCCCTTATGTAGCGCTGGAAAATGGAAATTATAACTGGACTGTTTACAATCGTATTTCTGATAATACAAAACCAGGCAGTCTGCTATATGTAGACATTAACGAAACAGGTGGCACTGCCCCTAGAGGAACCATCGCTTCAAAGGTGGTTAAGTATTCTGATTTTAGTGCTGATTCAACAATATGGCTTGCTACGGTTCTCAATTTTACAGCGAGAAAGGGCTATAATTACGAAGCACGCATTGATATCGCTCGTGATACCGTACAACCGTATCCAACGTTGGTAGATATCTGGTTGGATTACGGCGTACTGAGTCCGTTTACTGCGAGCGCAGGCCATAGTGCAGATGAGTACTTGAAAACCACTTTTTATACTACACAAACCAGCAATTTTAATTTGGTTAATGCCATGGCTGGCACTACCGTTCGTTGTAATGCAACCGGCAACATCACAGCCACATTAAATGATAGCAACCAATTTGCCATTGGCGATAAAATTACCATCCGAATGAGTGGTACCGGGGGCGTTACTTTGGCTGCTGGACCAGACATTACCTTAAATGCGCCACAAGGTTTAGTGTTATCTCGTACTTATTCCTACCTGGAAATTGTAAAGCAGGCGGCTAATGTTTATAGTGTTACGATTATGGGTGATGATCCGACGAAGGTAGATTTGAATAGCTTGCAGGAATTAACTAATAAAACGTTTGCCGACACACTGACCATTACCGGACCTAATCCAAAACTAGCTTTAGGCACTTCCAGTTCATGGGAAAAAACAAGTTTATATAACAATCTTTATGCAACTAATAAAGTATTACAACCTGGTGCACAAGGCAAAGCATTAGACCTTAACGGTAGCACTCAGTTTGCCTACAACAATACAAACTTTACAGGTCTCTCATCTGTAGGACAAAGGTTTTCAGTAAGTATGTGGATTAAAACCACAAGCAGCGCTACAATGACACTATTTAGATGGGGAATAGCTGCCGCCAATACACAAGTAGCAACTGCAATGGCGTTGATGATGGAAAATGGCGGGTTCCGTTTTAGAGGAAATAGCCCTAATCCAACGGTATGGGGATCTGGATATAATGATGGGCAATACCATAATGTTGTATTCATTTTTAGTGGTACAATCAATGGAACTATCTATGTTGATGGTATACCTCTAACATCTACTGCATATGTATCTCATAATGCCCAATTAACCAACAATCCAATTACAAAAATTGGCGGCGACGGGTCAAGTACAACGACTAATTACTTACCATTCAATGGCACCATTGATCAAGTTCTATTTTACAGCGTTAACATATCGTCCACAGACATAGCGAATATTTACAACAAAGGTTCAGGGACACCTTCTCCACCTACAGCTAACCTCACCCGACGTTGGGAATTTGACGATGGCATAGGCTCAACAGCTACAGATTATTACAATCCGGATTATAACTTAACGCTTGTGGGCGTACCAGCATGGAATCAGTCAGGTAAGATTTATGCTGCAGGTAGCATATACCCTACTGCCTGGATTGGATCTATGGATGGTTTTGACGGTGGAGATAGAGGAATTGCATATTTAGGTGAAGACAATGCTCAGGCAAAACTTATAGGCCAGGCAATTATTTTTCAGACAGGCAGCAAGTATCCCTTTAGAATGGGATTAGATGGGGGTATTGTAATAGGTAACTACAACAACACAGACCGCGATATAAATAAATCGTTCAATTCCACAAGCTGGCTTGATTTTGGGCCGGGAACGGCAAGTAGAGGACAATTTTCGTTACGAGCCGATACTACGGGCCTACCCGCCTTAACCACATATACCGGAGTACATAAGTGGAATGGCAACGCATTACAGGTTGTTGACAGTAGTGGCATTGTTCAAACCTACACATTTAATAGCCAACAGGAAACTACGCTCACAAAAACTGCAAACTATACAGTATTACTTAATGATTTTGTGCTAGGCAGATTAACATTGTATGCAGATGCATCAGCAGGAGCTATAACTATTACACTACCATCTGCCATAGCTATGGGTAGCAGCAGTAAAACCTGTGTACTTAATGTTATAAAAACAGACAGCAGTGCAAATGCTGTAGTTATTTCGGGCGGGTCTGTAAATATTAATGCTTCTACTATTTTCTCTTTAACGGAGGCTTACATCAGTAAAACATTTAGATCTAATGGTACTCAGTACTTTGCTTTTTAAGCTACCAGCATCTGATCAACAACATCTTATATTCATAATTGGCTTTTAATAAAAATTGTATGAAAACATCTGACTTTGGAAAGCTTAATTATCGGGATCTTGTAAAAGGTTTAATAGTAGCTGCATTAAGTGCTGCATTAACCGGTATTAAACAAGTTCTTGATGCAAACTCTCTAAATTTTAACTGGCAAAGCATAGCCATAACTGCAACCAGCGCCGCATTGGCTTATCTCATTAAAAACTTTTTCACTGGCGCTCAAACAATAACTCAACACAAAAATTAATAATGAACTCTCAACTCCACTTTATAGATAGTATCAAAGATGAAGCTATCAAAGTATGCCAAGGTACAGGATTATTTCCGTCTCTGATGATTGGCCAGTGTATTTGGGAAAGCGGTTGGGGCAAATCAGTACTTGCAGCCAAACATAACAACTATTTTGGCATAAAGGCCAATGTAGCATGGCAAGGCAAAAAAGTGCTTTATAAAACTACAGAATACCAAAATGGGCAATCATATAAGATTGACACTTCATTTCGATCGTACCCTACCATTGAGGCTTGCTTTGCCGATCGAATTCACTTTTTGCAAAGTAACCCACGGTATAAACGACATGGCCTATTTAGTTGCAATTCGCCCGAAGAGCAAGCCACTTGCTTATTAGAAGCTGGATATGCTACAGATCCCAATTATCCTAACCACCTTATAAAAGTTATTAACACTTACCAACTTAAAAAATACGATAATGCTTTATAAACTTAGCGGCCATATCACAGATGCCGTTTACCAAAACCGCGAGATTAAAGTTGGCGGAGCAGGTGCAGGAATAAGTTTGGTAGGTGCAGGAATAAGCCATTTAAACATCAACACCGTGATTGAACATATAGGACAGGCGGCAACCGTTATCGGCTTCTTTGTCGCATTACTTGCCCTTTTGCGGGGTATATACAGCTTTAGAAAAGAAATTATTGCTGACAGGAAACAGCGGCAAAACGAGGTATCAGGAGCCACTGGGTCGAGTACCGCCTACAACAAAAGTGGCACTAGTTAATAACGTTTATTTCAATCCCTTATTAATATGAGTTTAAAATCATTTTTAGCTGACTTATGGAAAGCGTTAAAAAACTTATTTGAAAGAATGCCTAACGAGCTAAAAGAAGCCGTAAGCATTGGCGTTATCATTACCGAAAATGTTAAAAGTTTTGTCGATTCGCCCATAACAGATGTACTGACAACTATCATTCCAGGCGATTTAGATGATAGGTTAAAATTAGCTTTAAGGAAAGCATTGCCGGAACTTTTGATACAATTAAAATTGGCCGAAAATTGCGCAAATCTTACCGATTCAACAGCTGTAACCCAATGCGCTATCAATCAGTTGCAAAATTTAAATGGTAATATCAAAAGTGCCTTTTTGCACAATTTATCCATTCTTCTTGCACAAGTAGCCGCCGACGGTAAACTTACATGGAAAGATGGTGCAACCATATTGGAGTGGTATTATCAGAAACAATATAAAGCAGCCCCTTAGTATTTTTTTCAATTTAATAGAGCATTTCTCACTTAGTTTATTCAATAAAATGAAATTATAGCTACTTTCATCGACCAGAATTTAACTATTAAGATGAACAACAAAGAAATTAAAGGCTTAACCGGTATAAGAGGAATTGCAGCATTATACGTCGCATTACATCACTCTCTTTTAGAGGATAAAACATGTTGTCATCCTTTGGCTTTGAGTTCATTTCTAAGGGTTATTTAGCAGTTGATCTATTTTTCTCGCTTAGCGGCTTCGTTATGATGCTTTCATCTGCCAAATATTTCACCGACAGTGTTAACAGCAAATCTTACTTAACTTTTATGCTAAAACGCTTTGCACGTGTATATCCAGTTTATCTCGTTATTATCACAATTGTATTTTTTTATCAAAGGTTCAGCCCGTTAAAAACTTATTTTGTAAGCCTTCCTTTAATGTCAGCAGTATTCAACAAAGGGCACATTATACCGGCTGTATGGTCATTGAGTGCTGAATGGGTGATATATCTCATATTCCCCTTTATTGCGCTAGCTTTAAACAAATATTGCAGTGGATCAAGAAATATTATTACAGCTTTGGCTGGCGTTGTAATCTTAATCTTATTCAGATTTGATTTAAATATTTTAGATTTAAGCTACCATCCATTTAATGGGTTACAACCTATAATGCGTTGTTTGGGGAATTACATTCTAGGTATATATGCTTATCAAATGGTCACTAGCAAAGCCATTAATAAGCAACCCATTAAAATACTTACTTCAATAACGGCCATTGGTATAATTGTATTATTATTTTGTAATGTACCACATGCTTTTTTTTCATTGCTATTTCCAATATTTATAGGCCTGTTGTATTTAGATACTGGGGTAGTTAGCCGCTTTCTTAGCTCCAAAATAGTTTACTTCTTGGGACTAATTTCTTATTCACTTTATTTAATACATCAATTTGTGTTGAGGTTTAAAGGAAATGCATTAAATATATTAGGACATACTCACTTAAATCAAACAAACAAATTGTTAGCTTTTAATATCATGTTTATTGTGACTATAGTGACTTTAGCTAATCTTTTTTATAATTTTATTGAAATACCATCACAAAAATATTTAAAGCGTCGTTTTCAGTTATAACTTTTTTATTTATTAATACTTCCCCCTTCACACATCCCCCACCCGCTCTTCAGCCACAAAGTTAATCCCAGTATCTTGGTTAAATACCACGTAGGCACGTTGCCAGGGATCGTCGCCTAGTAGTCGCCATTTGTGGCCGGAGCCGGTGGTATCCATGGCTATGAGTACTTCTCCGGGTTTTAGAATAAACGTTTCGCCTAGGTAAGTTGTAAATTCAAGTGTACCCTTCAGGTTAATTACAAATTGCACCGTTGGTGCAGGGTGCCAATCATATACCGATCCGGGGGGCGATTCCTGAAAGCGGATGGATTCGGCTTGGGTAATTACGGCTTCTGATACATTGCCAGTTTTAAAATAAGCATGGCCGTCGGGCCCAGTGTATAGTCGATAGGCTTTTATCATATCAAACAGGGTATAATGGGGCTATATTACAAATTGTGCTTTACTAATTACCAATATCGCTTAAGATAGTTTTACCGTTTAACAGGCCCTGTTGCCAATTGCTCAAACATTTTCATCCTGTTATCTGTCACTTACAAAACGACAAACCTAACGTACGTATGGAAACTTTTGAAATACCAGTAGGACCAAGCCAGCGGCTGTTACGAATTGAACCGCAAACAGGCGGCAACACTTTTAAAATATTTGCTGTAGATACTTACCAAGATTGGGTTGACCACGAACAGGCCCGTTCTGTAGACATACCCGCCGACGGCCTGCTAGGCACCATCAACATTAAAGGCGAACGCGATTTTACTTTTGACGGAGCCGGCGCATTTTCGGGCGATGAGTTATTGGGCATTGCAGCACAAATTGTAAGGCATCCCTCCTACGGCCAATCGGCATAATTAATAAATTACTTAAATAAAAAAGGCGGACTGTAATTAACAATCCACCTTTTTTTGTGCCCAGAACGAGATTCGAACTCGTACATCCTTACGAATGCCACCCCCTCAAGATGGTGCGTCTACCAATTTCGCCACCTGGGCTTCATTATACCAGCCAATTGCCTTGGCATTAAACTAAAATAGCACTTTTAAGGAAGTGCTATTTTTTTGTCTCTTTATAAAACTCAAGACTTTTGACTTGATTTTGGTGTGCCCAGGGAGAGACTCGAACTCTCAAGAGACAATTCTCAACGGCTTCTGAGACCGCAACGTTTACCAATTTCGCCACCTGGGCTGACTTTAACACGATTTATTTTAGCTTATGCATTGCTGCTTTCAGCTCCAACAACCCGTTGTCAGTATTGAGGCTGCAAATATAGTTTTTTGCAGCAATTCACCTAAAATAAAATACAATTTTTTCCACTCCGTTTGGTATCCTGCTCAATACCTGATACTTTAGAAGTTTATATTTTAATTATGAGCAGAAAAATTAGTCTGGTGGTATTATTATGCAGTATTTTAACTATCACCAAAGCATTTGCACAACAAGCCGATGCTATTGTGGGTAAGTGGATAAATCCTAGTGGCGAAGGGCAAATTCAAATTTACAAAAAGGGAAATCAATATTTTGGTAAGCTGGCCTGGATCAAAGTACCTAATGATGAAACGACAGGCAAACCTAAAACCGATGTTAAAAATCCTAACCCTAGCCTGCAGTTACGCCCAATACTCGGGCTCGAGCTTTTAAAAGACTTTACCTTTGATGGCGACGATACCTACGAAAACGGAACCATTTACGATCCTAAAAGCGGTAAAACCTACAGCTGTAAAATGACCTTGAATGGCAGCAAGCTTAAAATACGGGGTTATATAGGCATATCCTTATTGGGTCGTACTGAAGTGTGGTCTCGCGTTAAGTAACCCAAACATGAAATATTTTTTCACATTACTTGGCTTATTATTGGTTACTGCTGTTTGCCAGGCACAATCTATTACTTCAATTCAACAAGGGCAGCCTTGCAGTATTAGAGGATTATCTGTAGTAGACGATAAGGTTGCCTGGGTAAGCGGCAGTAAAGGCCATGTGGCCCTGAGTGTGGATGGTGGTACTACCTGGAAATGGCAGCAGGTAAAAGGATTTGAGCAGTCGGATTTTCGGGATATTGAAGCTTTTTCAGACAGGGAGGCCATCATCATGAGTTCGGGTACGCCGGCGCTTATTTTAAAAACAACTGATGGCGGCACGAGCTGGAAAGTTTGCTACCGTAATAATGACAAGGCATACTTTTTAGATGCTATGGATTTTATATTTGATGGCAAACGTGGGTATGTAATGGGTGACCCGATTAACGGAAAATTTCTGTTGCTGGAAACCACCGATCAAGGCACTAGCTGGAAGTCGGCAGCCAATGCTCCAGAAGCTTTACCTGGCGAAGCTGCTTTTGCAGCAAGCGGTACCTGCCTTAAAATAGCTGATGATTCTAGAATTCACATTGTTACCGGTGGCAAAGCCAGTCGCCTGCTTTCGTCATTCATTGGCAAACCAGGAAACGGCGAGTGGTTAATAGAACAACTTCCGATAGTGCATGGCAAAGACAGCCAGGGTGCGTTTTCAATAGCTTCATTTGATAGAGTGTTTAAAGTTGCGGTTGGCGGAGATTACCAAGTTGCTAATCGTTCCGATTCTGTGGCTTGTAATGCAGTTCTGATGGATGATGGTATTTCTGGTGCTCAATTATCCTATAATCAGCCTGCTGGCTATCAATCTTGTGTGGCGTTGATAAAGGAACATACGTTCCTGTCTACCGGAACATCGGGCACTAATATATCAACTAACAGAGGCCAGCATTGGAAGCAGGTAGATAAAGGAAGTTATAATGTTTGCCAAAAAGCCAAGCATGGCAACCTCGTATTATTAGCAGGTGATAACGGCAAAATTGCATTTTTTAAAAAACAGTAGCCTGACAATAAAGTTGTTAGTACAATCGTTAAAAATATTTCAAATTAACGCTTGCACACAATTGTAAATAACTCTATATTTGCACCACTTTAACGGAAACGGTTAAACGTTTCTAATACCGAAGTGATGATTCCGTAGCTCAGCCGGTAGAGCATAACACTTTTAATGTTGGGGTCCTGGGTTCGAGTCCCAGCGGGATCACTCCAAGCCTTCCGCGAAGGAAGGCTTTAAATTTTGAAAACTTTAAACTGCTTATCAGATGTGTATCAGTCACCGGTGACTGATGATATGCGCCGATAAAATTTGATTCCGTAGCTCAGCCGGTAGAGCATAACACTTTTAATGTTGGGGTCCTGGGTTCGAGTCCCAGCGGGATCACTCCAAGCCTTCCGCGAAGGAAGGCTTTAAATTTTGAAAACTTTAAACTGCTTATCAGATGTGTATCAGTCACCGGTGACTGATGATATGCGCCGATAAAATTTGATTCCGTAGCTCAGCCGGTAGAGCATAACACTTTTAATGTTGGGGTCCTGGGTTCGAGTCCCAGCGGGATCACTCCAAGCCTTCCGCGAAGGAAGGCTTTAAATTTTGAAAACTTTAAACTGCTTATCAGATGTGTATCAGTCACCGGTGACTGATGATATGCGCCGATAAAATTTGATTCCGTAGCTCAGCCGGTAGAGCATAACACTTTTAATGTTGGGGTCCTGGGTTCGAGTCCCAGCGGGATCACTCCAAGCCTTCCGCGAAGGAAGGCTTTAAATTTTGAAAACTTTAAACTGCTTATCAGATGTGTATCAGTCACCGGTGACTGATGATATGCGCCGATAAAATTTGATTCCGTAGCTCAGCCGGTAGAGCATAACACTTTTAATGTTGGGGTCCTGGGTTCGAGTCCCAGCGGGATCACTTAAAGTTTAGAAGCCTTTCCTTTTGGAAAGGCTTCTTTTTTGTATGGTCTACTCAAAGGGCTACTTTGCAAAAAACCTACCCTTCTTTGCGAAACAACGGCAATGGTTTCGTAATGTTTCGCACCACCATAGATATTCACAAAAGTGAATACAACTAATTCGCATCAATTAATTTTTTTGCACCATAACGACTAGGGTTCGACATGTGTTGGTTGAACGAGTTGTGGCCCATCCGGCTTATACTGGCCACGGAGTTTGACAAGCTCTTCGCTTAGCTTTTTTTCGATTGAAGTACGATTCGACCTTTTTAAAAATGCGCTTTAAGTAAGCGTCAGTTCCGTATTGATAACATAAGTCGACGCCTTGCAGGTAATTGCATCTGCCTTGTATCCCTAAATTAATGGCATTGAGCATAAAACAACAGAGTACACTGTGTAACGTTTAATAAAAGGACACGAAATTGATTTTGATTTGCAAATTATTTCTCTAACTCTTTAAATAATCTAGCTTTATCTTCTTCTTTCAACGACAAATAATCATCTTGATCAATGATCACTATTTCATATTCAAAACTTCTAATTTCATTCGCGATAATTTTCATATAGCCATTGTTAGAAATATCTTGTAGCGGCAAGTTCAATCTTGCTGAACATATGAAATTAATCTCAGGGCAATATTTAACCAATCTAGACGCTAAATTAATGCATGGTCCAATATAATCCTGACCTCCATCTGCCTCGGAAAGCTTATATACAGTCCCTTGCGCTAGACCGAATTTAATTGATTTTGGAAGGTCAGCAATTGGAATTATTTCATGTAGCTTTTTATTAACTTCTTTAAAATAAGTTTGCAAATTCCAGACTCTGTTAATTAAATCAATTTTAAACTTGGAATTTTTCAAATAGGCAGTGTCGTTTTCCTCCCAAATATAAAGTAGTCCATCACCTAAAAACTTCCTTAAAGAGGGCTTCTGAAGTGACTTCAGCTTCTCAGGATAAGTGGTCCAATAATCGATTCCACCATATATAGTAATCTCAACACACTCAATTACATGATTTATATAATCTGTAATGTAATATTGTAAATCAGGTTTATTAAAGAAGTTTGTAAACCCAGAAACATCAAATATCATTGCCAATCCCAATGTTGGATTATTAGCTTCCTTAAATCCTGCAAATCTCTCTTTTTCAATCATAATTAGTCACAGTTATCTCAACAATTATATTTTTTCATGCATTTTGAAATCATATTCACATAAACATGTCTTGTTGGAAGCCAAATCCTCCGGGTAGGTTATCATCATAAATTCTTATAATTTCATATTTATTTACAATATACTGCCGTATACGAGGGTTCCATTTTGAAATTTTCTTTAGATCAACAATCAACCTGCTTCCTCTATGAAATTGCCTACCATTAGTAACAGTCTCCTCAAATGTCTTGTCTGTTATTACCGCCTTGATAGGTACTGCATTAAATATAAACTCCCATTCCCAAGGCTTTTTTTTGTCTCGATAGAAATTTACTTTTTTTACAAAAACACTCACACGCGTAGCGAGAGATTCTTTTTCTGTTCTGTCTAAAAATGGACTTGGTTGAGCAATCGCCCTAATATCATCTTTGTTTAAATGGATAATATCTTTTCCTTTGTCCCTATATAACTTGATTCCATTTACGTTATCATCTTGACTAAGCGCTTCAAAACTCTTAGAAATACTATTTGCTATACTTGGATTATCTTTATAAACTTGATAATTAGATGATTCAACTCGAATACTTTCTCTTTTCTCAAACTTCAATTCAGTCTTATTATCTTCTCCTTTTACTTCCTCAGCTGGCTTACTTCCTTTTAAAGCTTTAGCAATTGTTATCATCGACACCAACGCTGCTAATGACTTATATAAAATATCAATATTTTCTTTTGTTAAAAGTGATTGAAAAATGGACGTATTAGAAACAACCTCTACAAAGTAAGGTACTTCAAAACTTCCTTCTTTGAACGTACCGATCTTCAACTCGAAATCGGATGCAGGGTGATATTTCTTTTGTATAGCAGTAAATGCAGCAAGGAAATGACTTTGGGACCCGAAAAGGGTGCCCGAATCAATATACTTATCTCCTTGATAACTATAAGTAAAAAATTTTGCAGGTTCAATTAGATACGACATAATTGATTGTTAAAAATGGTGATATAGGATAAGGACTTATATTTTAAAGAACAAATCTTGATATAAACTCTTCCTTAGTTTCATAGAGTTGTGGCTGTAAATAAGAAACCGTTATAGATTTAAATTCATGAAATGTATTAAAATTGGAATTTCCTACTATTGATTTATGACATTTCCAGTGTAAATCAGAAATCTATCTCCTGTGGCATTCAGCTTTTTGATAATTTAAAAAATGGCACCCATCGTAATAAGTAGTAAAATGTAACTAGTTTTAACGGTGAAAGGTACTGAGAAGAATTTTGAAAACAAAAACCTTGGCTAATGGCTAGAAAGTTGAATAACTAAATAGTAATCAAGAATATATGCTAGTTATTCTTGATGAATTTCAATCAGCGCCAGCAGCACTAACACTTGGCAAAATTGAAGTGTAAAAGTGCCATAGCATACTCAATCTTGAAGCCGATGCCCTTCTTCCCTTACGGTCCATCATCAATTTTCACAGATGCTTTACCAGCTTGGCTGGCAAAGCATTAAAACAAATAAGAATCAGGTAATCACTGTCATCCAAAAGCTTGCATATTCTGCATTCGTACCTAGATAGAAAAGCTTAGTAATAGGTTTAAAGCTTGCGGCTGCCCACCAACGGCGACTCCAAACCCAACTTTTCATACATGGCAAAAAGCTCAATCACTTTCTCGCCAACCATTGGAAGGCATACTATGGCAACCCAACAAGAAAATCAGCAGAACTTTTCGGACCGTGATAACAAGGACGATTCAATTGGCGGTGTTCCAACCAATACGCCCGATCCGGAAATACAAAACGATACCGGCTTTGACGGCACTACTAATGCGGTAAGCGAAGACCGCCAGCACAAAGACAGCTACCGCATTGCACCCGAAGATACTATGATTGGTTACGACGGGCACGACGAGCAAATGGACATGGATCTGGACGATAAAGACAAGCGCCGCTCGGGCTCCAGCACCGGCGACGATAACAGCTAATCGCTATTAGCCATCCATAAAAAAGACATTTCTGACTTCAGAGATGTCTTTTTTGCTTTAACTATTTTTCACTTTTATATCTCAACCTTACTCATCCTAAATATTCTCCATAAAAACGTTGGGTTGCATTGTATATTTGCATTCGGTTTTTAACAGCCTTGGCAACTGGCTGGTAAAATCAAACACACTTCCAAACAACTAATGAAACAACTTACAGACAGCAGGGCCTACAACTACAGCGTACTGCTTATCATTATCACATTTTTTTTGCGCTTGTATGTGGCCGCTTTTACCGGACTGGGCATCGGCGAGTCGTACTACTTTCGCGGAGCCATGCACCTTGACTTGAGCTATTTTGACCAGCCGCCCTTGTTCTTTTGGCTGGGCGGATTAAGCATTAAGCTTTTCGGACTAACTACGCTGGGCCTGCGCTTTCCGTCGGTATTATTGTTTGCCGGCACTACCTGGTTTTTGTTTTTGGTAACCCGAATGTTGTTTAACAGTCGGGCTGGCTTTTGGGCCGTGGTGCTTATTAACCTTAGTGCCGTGTTTACCATACCTATTGCCGTTTGGTTTCAGCCCGATGCGCCACTGATGTTTTTTTGGATGGTGAGCACTTATTTTATTCTGCGCTTACTACTGCTACAGCAAAACACCACCGAAACGGTGAACTGGCACAGCAGCAAAATTTACCTGCAATGGCTGCTTATCGGCATAAGCATGGGTTTGGCTATCCTGAGCAAGTACCATGTGATATTCCTATTCTTTGGGGTATTTCTTTTCATCAGCACTAATAAAAGCCAACGCCACTGGCTTACCCACCCCGGCCCGTACCTGGCGGTACTGGTTTCGTTGATATTGGCCTTCCCCGTTATTTGGTGGAATTATGAAAACAACTGGGTATCTTTTGTTTTCCAGGGCTCACGCGCGGCTGCCAGCGACAGCAAGTTTCATCTGCATTTCGATTGGTTTTTCCGCAGTATACTAGGGCAGGCCATTTGGCTGCTGCCTTGGATATGGATACCTATGCTGGTACAGTTTGTTAAAAGTTTTAAGCTGCGCAACCAGTCACAGTCGTACAGTTTTATTTTTTGGGTATCGGTATTTCCGCTGGTATTTTTTACCATGGTTACGCTGTGGAGCGATTTGCAATATCACTTTCACTGGCAGGCACCTGGTTATATGATGCTGTTTATACCGCTGGGCTATGCAGTAGATAACAGCTTGAGTAATATTACCTCAAGCGACTACCGGTTAACCAAACGCTGGATGAATTTTACCATTTGGTTCAGCGTTATCACCATCACGGTAGTTACCCTGCATATGGTTACCGGCTTTTGGCAGGCCTATGGCCCCAAATGGGTAGTACAACGCGGTGGTGGCACTTATGATCCTACCGTGCAGGGTATTGATTACGACGATATTAAGACCCGGTTTGAAAAAGAAGGCTGGATGCAAAATCCGCATATGTTTACGGGCAGCACCCGTTGGTGGTTAACCGGTAAGGTTGATTGGGCGCTGAAAGGTCAAAAGCCTATCATTGTGTTTGATGAAGACCCACGCAACCTGGCATTTTTGGTTGATCCGAAAACGTTGATTGGTGATGATGCCATCATTTTTGGTCAGGAACACCAAGCCAGTATTCCGCTTAATGTGGTACCGTTTTTTGATAGTGTAAAGCAACTGCCCGATGTAATTGTGCACCGCAAGGGTGTTGATGAATTGCACCTGCAGGTGTATTACTGCAAAAACTTCCACATCAGCAAACAGCCGCTGGAGCGTTTCCCGGTTTACCGTCAGCTTACCGGGCGTCCGCCGTTTGGTAAATAAGCATAATAATTACAAAACATTAAAAGCCCGTTGGTTACTTAACCAACGGGCTTTTTTGTTACTTTATCGAAAAGGATACATAAAGTATTATCTTTACGGTTCATTATCCTAAACTTTATGTTCTCTGTTCTACGTCGTCGCCGTTTACACAACGGTTTTAGCTTCGCTGCAAGTAACTGCGCTAAGTTACTTGTCTTAATCTTCATACTGGGTTTTACGTCTTTAGCCAGTGGGCAGCATAAGCCCGATTATACGCTGCTTTGGAAAATTACCGGTAAAGATTTAACCAAGCCCTCCTACCTGTTTGGCACTATGCACGTCAGAGACAAGCGTGTGTTTGATTTTAGCGACTCGGTTATGGTGTGCATTCAAAAATGTGATGCCTTTACGCTGGAGGTACACCCCGACAGCCTGGTGCAATACATGCTGACCGATATGAGAAATCAAGATCCATCACGCGACCTGCACAAAATACTGAGTGATGAGCAATATGCCAAGCTGGCCAAACGATTTGAAACCAAACACGGCTACCAGATGAGCAAATCGGTGAACCCGGCTGCGTTGGAATCGATGCTGAATGACCAGAACGATAAGCCCGACGATAAAATAACTTTTGTGGATGCCTACCTATATGGCATTGCCCGCACACTGCAAAAAGACATATACGGATTAGAAAAAGCATCCGACCAGGCAAACAGCTTGAATGAATCGGACGAAATATTAAAACAGCGTATTGAAGATTTTTTGGGCGGCAATGAAGCCAACGGCAAAGAGCGTGAAACCCTTACTGATATTTACGCTACCGGCAGCCTGAAGGCTATTTATAACCACCTGCTGGATCTGGAAGGCATCAACGCTACCATCATTGGCCGAAACCGCGTAATGGTGAACAGTATGCTTAAAATCATGACCAAACAAAGCTTGTTTACCGCCGTTGGTGTAGCCCACCTGCCAGGCGAAGGCGGCGTTATCGATTTGCTGCGCCAAGCAGGCTACACCGTTACACCTGTTAATGCAACTTTTACCGGTATTGCCAACAGCTACGTAATAGACCATGCTAAAATGAAATGGCACATGTATGAAGATAAAGAGCATGGCTATACCGTAGAATTTCCGTCAGAGCCGTTTGTTACCGATCTTTATACTTTTAAAACGGTTATCTCGCCCGACTTGTCAAACGAGGTGTTTTTTGGGGCTTTAACCTTGCCGGCGGGTACGGCTGCTCATCCGGCCAGCCTTACCGATGCCATGACCCGTATTAGCCAATGGCGAAAGGGCAGCAACATAATCAGCAAAAAGCTAATTACGCTAAACGGCATGAAGGGTATGGAACTGATGTTAAAAAGCGGTGTTGATTACATGCGTATGCAGTTTGTTTTGAAAAACAACTTATTGTATGCACTGTATCTGGGCAACAAAAAAGAGGTATTGCAATTGCCTTACGCCAATCGCTTTTTCAGTTCGCTTAAAATCACACAACCACAAGAAAAACCGGTAACACCTTGGATTGATTTTAAAGATGCCAAAGGCGGCTTTAGCGTAAAAGTACCGGTTGAGCCAAAATACATCAACAAACAAATAGCCAACCCCAATCAAAAAGATGGTGCGCCATACGTAATGAACATGTACGTATCTACCCACGAAACCAACATGGCCAACTACTTATTGCGCTACAATGATTACCCCGAAGGGTATTACCTGGCCGATAAAAACTTAGTGTTTAATTCGATGGTAGATGAGTTCAAACAAAAAGGCAGTATCATCGGTCAGCCTAAAAAGATTTGGAAAGATGGTAACGAAGGCCGTGCGATGACCGTTATGCTGAGCGATAAATCATTTTGCGAAATTCAGGTTTATGTACGTGGCAACCGCCTGTACCTGTTAATGCGGCAGGATATGCTCGAAAATAAGCGCGACCGAATTAAAGACGACTTTTTCAAATCGTTCAGCTTGTTACCGCATCGGCCGGCGCAGATGGTAACTTATAAGCCACAAGGCGACAAATACAGCATCAGCACATTTTCGGCCGCGCCTAAAATAGTAGTAAGATCAGCCCACGATGCTACATCTTACCTTCAAACAGATGTGGACTGTTATAGCACTAACCCTAACTCGGGCGGTGTTTACACATTTGAGCATGCCACCATCAGCAAATATTACCGCACGCCACATATCGACTCGCTTTATAAAAACTTGATCAACGGCTTAGCCGACGGTTACAAAATTTTAAAGACCGACACGGTAACAATGGGTGGCTTAAAAGGCCGGGAGTATATCACCCAAACGGCCGACTCTACTCAAAACCGCCGCCACCGCGTGCTGTTTACCAACAACGAAATGTATTATATGTCGGGCCGATTGGGTACAGATGAATTATACAGTGCAGATGCCAACAATTACTTTAACTCTTTAAACATTAGCAAAAGCAGCCAGCCGTTTGATTTGAGCGGCTCTAAAACTAGTGTTATTATGAGCGATCTGCTATCACCCGATACCAGCGTTTACAAGTATGCACTGGGCAGCCTTAACTATTATGATTTTGAAAAGCAGGATTTACCTGCCATTTACCAGGCTCTGCAAAAAAGCTACCCGGATGATACCACCGATACCGGCGCACGCCAGAAATTGTTGAGGGGTTTAGTTGGCAACCATGATGCACAAACCCTGTCGCAGTTATTGACCATATACCCTACCCTGCAAGGCAAAGATTACCTGAAAGCCCTGACGCTAAAAACCATGGCCAAGGTTGACCAGCAGGACGGCTACAAACAATATCTTAACCTGCTCACCACAGGTGATGAACTGCAACTGGAAAGCGCCTACAATGCGTTTGCACCTTTGCATGACTCGCTGGCCTATGCTGCTGCTCATTTTGAACAGCTGCTGCCTTTGATGAAGCATCCCAAATACCGGAGTCAGTTGTTAAGCTTGGCTAATAGTATGCTGACTGATGACAATCAATCCACCTATCTTCCGCTCGTTAAAAATCATTTTAAAGCGCTTACCGCCTATGGGCAGGCCGATTTAAACCAGTGCTTAGCTCAAAGTGATACCAGCTACAACGAATGGTCGAGTTATATATACCGGTACTTAACACTGATGAGCAAAGTAAAAGGCCAACCGCTTACTGCAGCGTTTACCTCGCGCCTCATTGGGCAAAACAAAAAAACAGATTATCATTCCAATGCCTTGGCTGCGCGGATACACAATCAACTGACTTTACCCCAATTGATGATTACCCAAAAACTGGCCGATATCAACTCCAGATACATGTTGATGGAAGCTTTCAGTCAGGAAAACCAGTTGGGTAAAGTGTCTGGCAAATATAAAACCCAGGCCGAATTTGCCCGCTTATGTATGTACGAATATCTGGGCGAATATGAAGATGCCTATCCCAACAAGCTCTATCTGCTGGGCAGCGTTATGCAGCAGGGCAAAGTTTATTATGCCTTTGGATACCGGAATGAGGATATGGAAGATAATCAGCCCGATTACATCGGCATTGCGGGTCCGTTTAAAGCAGGATCGGCTCGGTTAGATTTTAGCAGATATTGGTCATACAGCAACAGCGAGGTTAAAAAAGCCAACTGGCGCGCACAGGCCATTCAAATGATTCCTGTTTTAAAAGAGCAGTACAGCCAGTAATTATTATAGTATTGTTATAAACACGAACAGCCTTTCTGCTACAGAAAGGCTGTTCGTGTTTATGGCAGGCCGTTAGCGCAACCTGTTAATGACCTGACTTGCTATCCACCTGTACTATTTACCTTTTTTTGATGCTGATGGCCGGCTTTTTACACAGTATCATTTTAGTTGACTACCAACTTTGTACTGGCTAAAATTTATGCGGCGCATTATACACAGAGCGGATGCAAGGGAAAGGCCAGAAGATTGAGGAGGGATTGAATGAATTAATGTCTGCTAGGGATGTTGTTCGGTATTTTGAAAGATTATGAACAACATTTTTATAGGATTTCTTTGCAATAGATAGCTATTAAAACAGGAACAACCACTAAAAGCAGCAACCAGAGGTAAGCCGCTTTGTGTGCAAAGTTCAACGTCCACCCCATATTGTTGCGCTTTTCAACCCATACGGCACCATCATCGGGGTTGTAATAAAACATCCCCCACTTCCAGTATTTGATATCTTTTCTGTTGAGGTTTTCCACGGTGATTTATTGAATTGATACTATTCCGATAGACATAAGTGGCCTACACCCATTTCTATACTACATACTGGCTCCAATAAGATGAGAGTTGCTATAACTTTTAAACTAAATATGCTTCTGATTCAATGTAATCATCAAACACGCTAATAAAATATGAGCAAAATGCAGATACCTCCGTTAATCTGTTAAGTAAATCTGTTGTTGTATATGAGGCCCCGACGTCTGATGCAGAACTATTTCCATGAGCAACGTTGATTCTATTTTGTACGATCTCTCTTATTCTACTAGTAAACCTTATATCATGAAATATAGGTTGAGAAATGCAAAAAATATTTTTTATAGATTCAAGTTGTTTTAGTTGGATATTTTTTCCATCCGTAGGTAAAAGATGACTTTCAATTACAACAGTAACATCTCTATCAATTTTGTCAAACAAGTCATGCCTTTTATCCCATTTACTACGGTTTGCATCGATTAACGAATCCAGACTTGAATTTAATGCTAATCCTAATAGTACAGGTTTTATTTGTTTCACTGTTAGATTTTCTGAATTGATGCATGCAATTGTTTTTTCAATTGTTTTGAGTACTGTGAATTCAATCAAACCATATAATTGCACAAACACTAAACCTTTTGAGGTATTTAAATACCTAGGGGGAGCAACAGGTGGAGCTGGAATTAAGGGGCTAATAAAATCAATATATTCTCGAATCTCTGTAATGCGCTGAGTGCATTGTGCTTCGATATCGTCAAACATTACTTATTATTTAACAAGAACTTATCTCTGCTATACTCAATCCTGTACGCTACTTTTTTCTTAGTATTTGTTGCACCAGTCGTAGACTTTCTAAATTCCTCATCATTTAACCAACTTAAATCCTGTGTATTGATTTGCTTTTTCTTCATTATAGCAAGAGCTGCTCCAACAGCAACGCCCTCAAATAAATTAGTTGGTGTAGTGGTTCTATTATAAGTTATACCGTTTGGCAACGCGCACAACTGAGAAAAAGTAGTTTCAAAAATTTTCAGTCCCTCTTTGTAATTGAAATTTTTCGATGCATCTGCCATATAAGTATTTAGAAACTCAACCACACTATGATCAAATGATTGATATTTGTAGAGGAATGCAAAAAATCTTAACACAAATTCTTCTCTAGTAGCATCTGCCTCTTGACCTTTTGTTAGCTTAACTACATTTTTAAAACTCTCATTTAAAGACAAATCCTTTAAAAAATTATTAAATTTCCCACGATAAACACATCCTCTAATCTCTTGATTCGACAAAGCTACCCCACCTGTGTTCAATCTTTCAAAAAGGTCGAATCTAACAAGTAAATCACTTTTGTCGCTTAACGTTGTAATCTTTAATGGTTTTAAAAGAAACTCTAGCTGAATAGTTTTCGGAAGTTGAGCATTAGTTAGATTATTGAAAGTTGTGAGCTTTTCTAAAGAGATTAGTTTTAAAATATTTGAAAGACCTGTTTTTTCTCTAGCCTCAGTACTGCCAGCAAACGATATAATGCTACTTAGCCGCTGTACTCCATCTATAAGTTCCCAAGAACCGTCGCCGTTTGCAGCCATGTACAAACTTGGAACTGGAATGCCTAAGAATACAGATTCTACCAAAGTGGATTGTCTATCTTCTTTCCACCGGAATTGCCTTTGGTAATCGGGAGCAATATCAATAATACCATCTGCAACCATTGAAATTAATTCTTTAACGCTGATATCATATGTATTGAAATCAACTTTCCTTTTTTGATCTGTTAACTGGTTTTGTATATCCATTTTGATAATTAGCGACCTAATATATAAATATAATAATACAATTATATATCGTCTATTCCCCCGTCTGCTACTAAAATTCTCTTTTGCTGGTCAACGTTTTAAACTACAAACAATTAAAAGGATTCAGCGAGTGAAGAATCTTATCTCTACGCTGACCGAAGTCTCAAGGCTTCGGTCAAATATGTTTATATTCTCCGGAGTGCCGGAAAAGAACAAGTTTCCACAACTGAAGAAGCCTTCATCACCCTAAACACCTAACAGTTCACAAAACCCAACACCTCAATCCCATACATCCCTACGCCAAACCTCTCACTTTCACATCAATTAATTATTTTTTCACTTAAGAATTTTATTTTACCATACACCTACTTTTTAACCAAAAATCAGCTCCAAACACATAATTGGTACTAAAGTTGGTAAGCGTTTTGTAAATTTTAATCACTCATTATCATGAAAAAATCTTTCTTTCTTTTAGCGCTGGCCTTTGTGCTTACCGCCACGGCAACCTACGCCCAAAGAAGAGGCCGTTCAAACACCGGCTCATCTTATGGTACCGGATTAGGTTTGGGTATTGATTTTGGCAACGGCGCTACCCTGGTGGGCCCAAGCGTTAAACACTTTTTTGACGGCAACAATGCCGGTCAGGCCGATTTACTTTTTGGTGGCGGTGCAACCTACTTGGGCGCTTACTACCAGTACCATGCCCCTATCAGCGGCGCGCCGGGCCTTAAATGGTATTTAGGTGGTGGTCCGCAATTAGGCTTCGGCGATGGCGAAACTGCATTTTACATTCGCCCGATGGCTGGTTTAGATTACAAATTCACGCCTGATGTGCCTATCAGCTTAACTTTCGACTGGCGTCCATCTTGGTACATCGGCGATTATGGCAACAACTTTGAAGCCGGCCGTTTCGGTTTAGGTTTCCGTTTTACTTTCTAAAATTCAACAATACTATACTCTACATCTACCTAAAACAAAAGCCGCCTCATAAAGGCGGCTTTTCTGTTTACAGACGAACGAACGCTTAAACTGAATAACGTAGCTCCGTCGTTGCCGCTTCTTGGCCGCAACAGCACAAACATTCTCACCCCAATCAAGAATACGGCATGCAATTTGGAAGATAACTTTGCCGGTAAGCGCTCCCCCTATCACTTGCGGCTTAAAATTTGCCAAGCCATGATAGCCACCATCACCGATAAAGAAGCGTTTGTACTGGAAATTCATCACCGCCTGAGCGACGTATACGGCCGCGACATCAAATATTTTCACGACCTCGATCCACTGAGCGAACTGATGTCGGCCCTGTTGTCGCACCGCACTACCAACCACAACTCAGGTCAGGCTTTCCGTAATCTTAAAGAATTATTCGGCAGTTGGGAAGCCGTGCGTGATGCCCCTACCGATGAAGTACAAGCAGCTATTAAGCCCTGTACCTGGCCCGAGCAGAAAGCACCGCGCATACAACAAGTATTACGCCTCATCACCGAAAAGTGCGGTGGCTTATCATTAGAATTCTTAACCCAGATGGACGTGGCCGACGCCCGCCGCTGGCTGGAAGAACTACCCGGCGTAGGCCCCAAAAGCAGCGCGGCGGTAATATCTTTCAGCAACATGCGCGGTAAGGCCCTGCCGGTAGATTCGCACCACTTTAGGGTAGCCACCCGTTTGGGTATCATCGACGCCAAAATAGGTGAAGCCAAAGCCCACCATGTGCTCGAAAACATGCTGCCGCCCGATTTTACGGCACAAGAAATGTACGACCATCATCAGGTAATGATGCGCCACGGGCAAAAGGTGTGTTTCCATTACAAACCCGATTGCCGCCGTTGTGTGCTGCTTGATGTATGCCCTACCGGTCAGGCGTTGGTTAACAAAGCTACCACGGATACGCCTTGATGCCGGTTGCCAACAACTTTAGGGTTTACAGGTTATAATTAAAAAGAGCATATGTGTGCACGATTTTCACTTAGTAAGGATAGCGAGCAGGTAGCGAGGGAGTACACCGTCAAGGTGATTGACCCTTTTGCACCGTCGTACAACACGGCGCCCACCATGAATGCGGCCGTTATCACTGCGCAACACCCTGATACCATACAGCAATATCATTTTGGACTGGTACCCTTTTGGGCACAGGACACCAAGATAGGCTTAAAAATGTTTAACGCCCGCGCTGAAACCGTTTTGGAACTCACCAGCTTTAAACCCCTGATGGAAAAGAACCGCCGCTGCCTGGTACTGGCCGATGGCTTTTACGAGTGGGAAAAAGCCGGCAAGGAAAAATTTCCCTACCGTTTTAGTTTGCCCGACAGAGGCGTATTTGCCTTTGCCGGATTATATAGTTACTGGAAAGATAAAAAAACGGAAGAGGGCTATCTCAGCTTTACCATCATCACTACCACACCCAACAAAACGGTGGGCAAGCTACATGACCGTATGCCTGTTATCCTGAGCAAGGAAGAGGAAAGCCTATGGCTAAGCAACGATGTGCCCATGAAAGATCTAACCCAGTTGCTGGATGCTTACCCAGATGATGAAATGGACCGGTATCGCGTAAGCAAAGAAGTAAACGTAGCCCGTAACAATTACGCCGAACTGTTGCTGCCGCTCAATAGTCAGTAATTAATTGCTAATGGTATAAGTATACGGCAAGCCATTAAACTGGCCGGACAAAATATTAGCTACATCAACTGAAATGATGTTGCCCTGGCTATCATAAGTTTTGTTGGTAGATATAAAACTGAAGGTACCTGTAAGCGTTTTGGCAGTAGCATCAGCAGAAGTCACAACTACACTTCCACTACCCGACTGCACGGTGCCGTGCTGCACAAATACATAACTGCCATCAGCTGCTTTTTGCTGTGTGTAGTAGGTCATCACTACACTGCCGGAGCCATCAACCCTGTAAGTATCGGCACTAAATGTATTATCATTAGATGCGTTGCCCATTGTTACAACAACAGTCGCCCTTTTTTGCGCCATGGTGCCGGTGATAGTAAGCACTTTGATTTTAGCTGTTGTGTTATAAACAACAGAAGCACTTAAGGTATCGGGCGTCCATTCTGGACCGTTGATATAGGCTTGTAAAGTTGGCGTAGTGGTCGTCGAGTCGTCGTCATCTTTCTTTTTACAACTTTGCATTAAAACGGCGCCAGTAAAAAACAAAATCAGTAATGTTATTTTTCGCTTCATAATGGTTTTAAAGGCGTAAATAAACAACACTGATAGCTTTAAAATTTTAGTTTCACACTTTTTAACAATTGAGTAGGCATATCACGGCTCGCGTTGCTACTTTCGCATGATGAATAACCAGCTTCAGCATATTTTCGGCAATATTGATATTTATTTGTTTGATCAGCTACTGAAAGGCACTTATGCCAATAGCCGAAAAATACTGGATGCAGGTTGCGGAGGTGGCCGCAATTTAGTCTATTTTCTGCAAAATGGATATGAAGTGTACGGGGTTGATCCTAATCCGCAGGCAATTGAGGCTGTAAAGGAACTATCGGCACAGCTGGCTACTACCAATCCGCCTCGAAAACTTTATGATAAGCACAACCGAAGATATGCCTTTTAACGACAGCAGCTTCGATTTGATTATCAGCAGTGCCGTACTACATTTTGCCCAAAGCAAACAACACTTTGAAGCTATGCTGTATGCTACGTGGCGTGCACTAAAGCCAGGCGGCTATTTGTTTGCGCGCCTGGCCTCAGATATAGGTATCGAAAATTTGTTACAACCTTTAGGTAACGGCCGTTATCTACTTCCCGACGGTTCTGAACGCTACCTGGTAAACGAGGCGCAATTGTTATACTACACCAAACAACTCAACGGCTACCTGCACGAGCCCATTAAAACCACCAACGTACAAAACCTGCGCTGCATGACTACGTGGTGCCTGCAAAAGTTGCAATAACTACAGCAGATCGGGATCAGTGCCGCCGGTATTAGGTGCGGTAATTTTACTCAGATTAAAACTGATTTCGGAATCCTGCTGGTTGCCTTTAATCAGTCCCTTTTCATATAGGCCGGTTAGTACCTGCTCTGCCTGGCGGTGCAATTCTTGCGGTGGGGTTTCAGTATCATACTCGGTCAGTTTAGCGGCTACATCGGCTGCATTGCCTTCGCCTATTTGCGATAAAGCATACAATACTTTATCCTGCTCGCTTGCATCTGGCTGGTATGATTCCGGTGGTGCTACCGGTTTAAATTGTTCGTTAAAATCCTGGTCGGCTCTGTTCATAGTAATAGATTAACAGCCAGTATTAGATATTTGTTTAGTGTTTACTTTGTGCTATCATCCATGATAACTTAAAACCTTTTAACCCCTATTGGGTTTCAAAGTAAACTTTTGAGCTATGAAGATTTCCAAATATTTGCACTCGTGTTTATTGTTTGAGCAGGAAAATTACCAATTACTCATCGACCCTGGCATGTTCTCATTTACCGAAGATTTGGTTCATGAACAGCAGTTTGCCAACGTGGATGCCATCATCGTAACGCATAAACATCCCGATCATTTGGACATCAACGTACTAAAACAAATTACTGCACTAAGTAACGCCACTATTTACACCAACGCCGATGTTGGCGAATTGCTGGAAGCCGAGAATTTAAGTTACGAATTGCTGCAAAATGGCACCAACCGCATTGGCCCGTTTGAGCTGGAAACATTTGAGGTAGTACACGAGCCTTTATTGGACAGTCCCATACCGCAAATGACCGCCTTTATAATTAATGGCAAGGTTTTACATCCTGTTGATTCTTTTGAAGACAAGTTATTACAACACAAAGGTATTGAACTGGTACTATTACCGGTAATGGCACCGTTTACTACTGAAATACAAATTGCCAACTTTGCCGACGCCCTGCAACCCAAACGAATTTTACCGGTACACGATGGTTTTGCCAAACCATTTTTTGTGAAACAACGCTATCAAAACTATCAGCAGCACTTTAATAACAAAGGCATTCAATTCCATATTGTAGATGATATTGGCGAAAGCATTGAAGTGTAACGTTCATCTTTAAAAAGTAAATAAATTTAATTAAGGGGTAATAAAGTGACCAAAAACAGGTTACTTTGTATACTGCAATGGCACTTTTTATTACCTCACTCAATTCGGGCAGCAACGGCAACTGTTATTACGTAGGCAACCACCGCGAAGCGGTATTGATTGACGTAGGCATATCCTGCCGTGAGGTAGAAAAACGGATGCTGCGCTTGGGCCTAAACATCCGCAAGGTTAAAGCCATTTTTGTATCGCACGAACATTCCGATCATATCCGTGGCATAGCTGTATTGTCTAAAAAATACCAATTACCGGTTTACATCACCACAAATACCCTTAAAAACTGCAGCTTACTGCTGGAATATCATCTAGTACAGTCTTTAAAAGGTTATGAAGAAATAACGATTGGTGATATACTGGTGACAGCCTTTCCTAAATTTCATGACGCTGCTGAGCCTCATAGCTTTTTAGTATCCTGCAAGGATGTAAAAGTTGGTATTTTTACCGATATAGGCGCACCATGCGAGCACCTTATACGCCACTTTAAACAATGCCACGCGGCATTTTTAGAAGCCAATTATGATGAGCAGATGCTGGCAACCGGGCACTACCCCTACCACTTGAAAAGGCGCATCAGCGGCGGCCATGGACATTTAAGCAACCGGCAGGCGCTTGAGTTGTTTAAAACGCACAAGCCATTATTTATGAGCCATTTGCTGTTATCTCACTTATCGAAAGACAACAATTGCCCTAACCTGGCAAGCGAGCTGTTTAATGCTCACGCTGGCGGCACACAAATTATCGTTGCATCCAGATATGAAGAAACGCCGGTGTATCACATCCAAAATTCAGGAGGCCAAAACCAACTTGCCGGTTTAGGCAATATGCAGCCTGATGTACAGTTTTCCTTATTTTAATATACCAGCATCCGTTATTCATCAAAAACAATTCAATATCCATAGCTGTACTGAGTTGTTATTGCGTATGCAAAAGCAGTTATTTAAGATTATCTTCGTAGCTGTACTCAGCTATATAAGCGTCAACCTTAAATAACTAATTTACTGCCGGAAATCCTTAATGGAAAAATATTTAGATACGGATGCAGGGGTGCTTCGTGCCCTTATAGAAGAATCGCCCACTCCTATGGGTTTGTATACAGGCCTCGAAATGCGAATATATATGGCTAATAAAGCCATGTATAAAAATACTTGGGGTAAAAGCGAATTGGTAATAGGCAAAACGGTTCGTGAAGCTTTGCCCGAATTGGAGGGGCAACCGTTTCATCAGCTGCTACATGATGTATATACAACCGGCGTTGCCTATGAGGCTACTGAAGACTTGGTGAAAATTGTGGTTGACGGTGTTTTGCAGGATTTTTACTACAACTTCACATACAAACCACTTAAAGGCACCGATGGACAGGTTTGGGGAATATTAAATACGGCTACTGATGTTACCGCTTTGGTACTTGCACGTCGCAGAGCCGATGAAGCCGAAGAGCATTTGGAATATGCTTTACAGGCGGCCAACGTGGGCACCTGGAACTTAGACATCACTAACAACAAGGTAACTTGGGATAACCGAACCAAGCAGCTTTACGGATTTTCTAAAGACGACAAAGTTGCTTATGACCAGGTCTTAAAATACATACATCCCGAAGATCGCCCTGCTGTTGAAACGGCTGTTGGCCACGCAATCGATTTTAAATCGGGTGGCACTTATGATATTAAGTTTAGAACCATAGGTGCTGACGACCAAAAACTGCGATGGCTGCATTGTTTGGGCAAAGCATATTTTGATGAAAATAACCAACCTTACCGTTTTTCGGGTATAGCACAAGATATTAGCGATATTGTGCAGGCCGATGCCAAAATCAACTCGGCCGAGCAATTGGCACAATTGGCGGTTGAAACCATCGGTGCTGGCAGCTTTATCATCGATTTAACCAACGATGATATGACTTATACCCCACTATTTGCTAAAGTATTTACTGGTTTAGAAAGAACGGATTTCATAAGGGCTGACTTCGTCAATCAAATACATCCGGACGACCGCCTGAAACGGCAACATGCGTATAACATTGCGGCTAAAACGGGAAATTTGCTTTACGAGGCCAGATTTATTTGGCATGATGGCTCAATACATTGGGCACGTACTAAAGGTAAATACCTGTTTGATGAACTTAATAAGCCTATTAAATTTATAGGTTTAGCTTATGATATTACAGCCGAAGAGGAAGCCCGCGAAGAGCAACGCAAACTGCTTTGGCTAATTGACAATAGTAACGACTTTATCAGCTTATCTGACTGGAACGGGAAGCTCACTTACCTGAACAAAACCGGACGGCAGATGATGGGCTTTGATAGCATGGAAGAGGCTTTACGGCAAAATACAGAATATGTATTGCCCGAAGAGGCCGACCGTATTAAAAACGAAGTTAATCCGGCGTTATTAAAAGATGGTCGCTGGAAAGGGCACATCATTTATCAGAATTTTAAAACTGGCGAGCGCATCCCAGCCTACGCAACTACCCTGCTGTTTAAAGACACCACTACCGGTCAGCCTTTGGGAAGGGCTACCGTTGTGCGTGATTTGCGGCCAGAATTGGCTGCACAGAAGGCACTACGTGACAGTGAGGCTTTGTTTAGAGGCATTACTACAGCATCACCGGCGGCATTGTGGATGTCTGACGATAAGGGCAGCATTACTTACGTTAACCAGATATGGATAAACTGGACAGGCCGCAATTTAGAAGAACATTTAGGTGAAGGTTGGCTGGACTCGGTACACCCGAAAGATTTACAGCAAGTGGCCGAAAAGTTTTTAAGCGATTTTACTGATCGTAAATTTCATGAAAGCTTTTTCAGGATTAAGCATAGCGATGGCAGCACACGCTGGGTGGTTTGCACCGGCAACCCGCAATACCAAGATGATGGCACGTTTGCCGGCTACATTGGCGCTTGCGTGGATATGACCGAGCAAAAACAAATGCAGCAGCAAAAAGACGAGTTTATAGGCGTTGCCAGCCATGAACTTAAAACACCTGTAACCAGTATCAAGGCTTATACCCAGGTACTGGAAGCTATGTTTACCCGGGATGGCGACTCAAAAAAGGCTGCTATGCTAGGTAAAATGAACAGCCAGCTTGACCGCTTAACCAGCCTGATTGGTGATTTATTGGATGTAACTAAAATTCAATCAGGCCGCCTACAGTTTAATGATGATGATTTTGATTTCAACCAACTAGTTGTAGAACTGATTGAAGATTTACAACGTACCACCACACGGCATGAAATTGTGCTACAACTAGGTCATACCGGATTAGTATTTGCCGACAAAGACCGTATCGGACAAGTTATCACTAACCTGGTAACCAATGCCATCAAGTATTCACCCAATGCCAATAAAATTATTGTAAGCACGAGCTTGGTGAACAACGAGATAAACCTTTGCGTACAAGATTTTGGTATAGGCATTAGTGCGGACAAGCAAGATCGCGTGTTTGAACAGTTTTATCGCGTAAGTGGCGACCAGCAACATACCTTTCCGGGTTTGGGATTGGGCCTTTACATATCTTCAGAAATTATTAAACGCGAAGGGGGCCGTATATGGGTAAGCAGTGCAGAGGGCCAGGGATCAACTTTCTGCTTTGCCTTACCCTTAAAATAACTTTCCGATACTGCTTCTGCTCAGATAATTACCTAACTAAAAGTTTATTTTTTTTTGCATTTTATTTTTACAATTATTTAAGTTTGCAGTTACCTATTTATAACATGCCAAAGCGAATATTAATAGCAGACGACGATCCGGGAATTGTAGATGCAGTAGAGATGATTTTGGATTTCCACGGTTATGACGTATCATCTACTTACAATGGTACAGATGTGCTATCCCTAAATGGCAATCACCCCGATGTGTTATTATTGGATATTTGGATGTCGGGTTGCGACGGCCGCGACATTTGCCGCGAACTTAAAGCCAAAGATGAAACCCGCTTTATACCGGTACTCATGATATCGGCCAGCAAGGATATTAAACAATCGGCCATGGATTCGGGTGCAGATGATTTTATTGCCAAGCCTTTTGATATGGATGAGCTGATTTCAAAAATTGAAATGCTATCTTCAAAAGCCAGCTTTACTGGTGCTGGTTATCCGGCAGCTGCATCAGCCTAATATTTAATATTTAAGTGCCATACTCAGAGTATTTAGCACTTACTACATTTATATTGTATCCGGTTCTGAAACAGTAGCCTAAAGATACTTAGTGCAATTATATCTCTGTGTAACTCATATATTTTTTACCTTAAATACTCACTTGTACTCAAAGTTGCCTAACTGAGAAATTGTTCACATTTAGATAATTTCTATTCAATCCTTAATATATTTTTTGTGTAAACCGCCTATATTATGTGGGTAAGTTTTCCTAATTATATATTTATTTTAGTTTTTATTTTATTATGTTTGTTTAGTAATAATTAATTTACCAACTCGTTTTAAGCCCAACACGTTCGTTTACTCGCATTTAATATGCTTCAACTTCATCTATCAGAGTTGTGATAATTTTTACTATTAATTAAATGTAATGCTAAAACGAATTTTGGTACTGGATGATAACATGGACATTTTAGAGATTGTTCATGAAATTTTGAGCTATGAAAAGTTTGAAGTAAAAAGTACTTCTGATAGTAAAAATATTGTTGCTATTGCCGAAGCTTACAAGCCCGATTTAATCATTCTGGATTATAAGCTGATGGATATCACCGGTGGTGAAATTTGCCGTACCTTTAAATCACATTCCATTATGCACTCCGTTCCGGTAATTATCTTTTCGGCCTACTTGCAGCAGGATGTAGACCTGTATAGCTTTGGTTGTGATGCCATTATTGCCAAACCGTTTGATTTAAACGATTTTATTGATACCATCAACCAGTGTTTATTAGCTAATTAATTAGCCGCCCCAACTTCGTTACGTTTTTAAGCGAAACTTCTTTCATTATATTTAGTTACCGGCCATATTAAAACCGGTAACCAATATTTACATAAACCATATGCCCTTCTGTTGATCGGGCAAAAGTTCCCTGGATTAATACCAATTCGGCAGGTACAAAATACAAACCTCCACCATAACCATCGTGCCAGCGACTTGACGATTCGTTAGGCACCCATACCCTACCAATATCGTTAAACAATGTCATGCCTACACTGCCGGGAAAAAGGTATGAGTTAAAATCAAACAGTTTTAAACGCATCTCCAGATTGTTGTAAACCATGCTTTTACCAGTGAAACGCCACGTACGGTAACCGCGTAAATTATCAGAACCACCCAATTTCAGCTGCTGGAAATATTCGGCATCACCAAAGGTAGTACCGCCACCAAAACGCGCAGCCAGCACCAATACCGAATCTTTATCAGGATTGATATAAAAACTAAATTCAGACTCCAGCTGTGCATACCGCATGTTATTTTGGTTTAACTGCTGTACGCCGTTTAATGTAGAATTCCAGTAAACGCCCTTTGATGGAGTTAACGGATTGTTCCGGGTATCTAACTCGGCACCAACAACTAAACCTGCGTAAGTTTTGGTTGAGAATATATCCCGAGCCTGATTTTGCGCTGCATAACCGCGTAAAAACTTATTATCGTTAGGCTGCTCGCCGCTGTAATAAAACTGACCAGATACACCTCCACTCAAACGCCAGTTGTCATACTGATGGCTTAACCGTGCATCTCCATAAACATGATCGTAGCGGGTACGATAAAATACGATGTTGTTGTTTTTATCGCTGTAACTGGTTTCATTACCCACCCCAAAAAAGTTGCTCATATTATGCGGCCCTCTTGAGGTAAAGTGTATGTTCAAATCGTTGTTACCAATCAGTTTAATCCAATCGCCACGGTAATTAATGCGGAAAGACTCGCGGTTGAAGGCATAACTAACCAACAACTCCTGGCGCATTTCGTAAGGTGTTTTTCTGAAGCCATTTTTAGTATAAGCAAAACCACCGGTTAATATTACGCCATAGTCATTATTGTACCGTGCATATACAATGGGCTGAAAACGATCGTACAAAAAGTTTTTCCGATCAAAGTAGTTCACCACCGTGTCTTCGCCAGTGTGTATATGTGCCCTTGACTTTTCAGGAAAAACGTTTTGTTGGTCTGACCGGTCATATACGTGCAGTTTACTTTTGTTATCCACCTGCTTATCTACCTTAAAGGTATCTACATCTTCACCACCAATCATGCGTACTTTAATAGGTGATTTACCCGTGCCACTTACGTTAAACGCATCATTACCGCCAAAGCCATAAATGCGTACCTCTTTGGTGTAAGCCGGGTCAAAGCTACGGTGATAAACCACTTGAGCTTCAGTACTGTCTTTTTTCACTTTATGGATAGTGACATTCACTTTTCCATCAGCCTGTTCATCAACGTCTACACGTTCGCGTTTAGAAGAGGCCGGTACATCTACCAATCGTGACAGAAAGTGATAATATTCAATAGCCTGCTTGCCAATATTATTTCGGCGGGCTATCATAATACGTTTGGTTTCTTCGCCTGTTATCGCGTATGCATTAGCTGGCATTTTGTGCAGAGCCTTGTCTATTACATCATCAGTAAGATGGTTTTGCACATAGGCAATCTGTTCCTGCCAATCCTTTTCATCCAAATCGTTTAGAAAATACCGGTCAAAGTAACGGGCATTGAAGTTCCAAGTTTTGATATCCCGAATCTCAGCCGAATAAGGTTGAAACTTGGTTTTTAGCCATTGGTGGGCTACTATCCAAGGTAACACACCCGATGTTTTGTAATAAACCTGGTCGCGGTCGCGCGGTATAGGTGTATATATGGTTTGTTTCTTGGTTTTGTCTTTATCCCAGCGCCACTGGTCGTCATGGCGGTCCCAGTCGCCTATAATCATATCCAGCAAACGTGCACGCAGCACCATTTTCTGTTCTACGCTAACGTCGTTATCGTCGCGCAGCTTCTTTTGTACCTTTTTGGTATTGTCGGTATTCTCTGAATCCAGTGGCTCGCGTTCTTCAAACAGGTAAATACTGTTTTTGTAATCCTTACGAAACTCGCCCAAAGCCGGGTCATCGCCCACATACACAATCTCGGGGTTTGAATGCGGTACATTTAGGGCATCAGCTAAAGTTGGTACGGTAAGCGCCGCAAAAGGGTTTGAAGTTGAAATCTGATCCTGCAGAATAGCTTTGGCAATGGTTGGCCTCAAATTAGCCGGCAAGGCACGCTCTGGGTACTTTTGCACCGAACGCAAAACCCACTCCTGTCCGTTTTTGTCTTTAAGGCGCAAGGAACGGGTTTGCAACCCGCCTCCTTTTTGAATTACGGTTAAACCACCTTTCTCGGTGCCTAAGTGTATAACACGCAACTGTACAGGCAAGGCCCAAAGCTTGCGATAGTTTTCTCCTAACAACACTCTATGTATGCCGCTTACTTTATTATACTCAGGCTCTATAGATAAAGTAATGGTGCCATCGTTTTTTTGTGCATAGGTAAGTGGGGCCTCAAATACAAGGCCTAACATAAGTAACAGAAAATAATATTTAATTCCGGGTATATTTATAAACATGTGTTGGATGAATAATATATGGCTGTATCTAACGTTATAACAACCAATATAACCTCAAATTGATTGCTGCCAATTACAACATCCAATTGGCTGATTTGTGAGAAGAGAAGTGCAAAATTCTTTGATTATTACCGTCACTGTCATATCGGTATAATTTAAAGATATATTTAAACTTATAGTTAAGTTTTAGTTAGTTTTGTGTAACTTACTTTACTAATCCGACGTTAAAAGTCAAGTTATTCGGTTTAACGTATTACACATTAACCAATGTTACCCTAATAAATGAAGTTTAAACTTATTGTATTTTTTCTGCTGCTACAGGTGTCTTTTGCACACGCGCAAAATTGGGATGTTAGCTTACTTAATAAGTTGAATCCTAATTCCACTTCCGAAAACAAGGCTTGGCGTACGCTTTCTAACAATGCAATGGCCATATCGGCAGCTGCACCGTTTACCATGTATGCCATCGGCATGCTTAATCATGACGAAAGGTTAAAACATAATGCGTTAACCACCGGAGCGGCATTACTGGGCAATACCATACTTACTTTTAGTATGAAAGATATTATACAACGCCCACGTCCGTTTGTAACCTGGTCTAACCAGATTGTTCCGCAAGGGCAGGCAGCGGCGGGTTATTCTTTTCCATCTGGGCATACATCAACCGTCTTTAACATTGCTACATCATTAAGTTTATCAGTACCTAAATGGTATGTGATAGCACCTGCTTATACGTTTGCAGCTGCCACCGCTTATTCCCGCATGTACAGGGGTGCTCACTACCCTAGCGATGTTTTAGGTGGTATGATTTTAGGCGTTGGCTCATCATACCTTACCTTTAAACTTCAAAAAATAATGTACCGCCATAAAGCCAATCGGGAAGCGGCGTTGGCAAGAGAAAGTCAAGCACCGTTGTACAATCCAATACTGCTATCTAAAGCGGATACGCTAGCTAGTGATTAATAATATAATTGTTACAAAAGGTCACCTGTTTTAAGTGGGTGACCTTTTGTAATAGAATGTACCGTGCAATAATCTCGTTATTGTGCTTCTACAAACAGTTACTCCTCAAAATTCACACTTACACGTAACGCTTTCAAGCCAGCTACACCCTGAAGTTCTTCCAATTCCAGGCGTTCTATAGTCGGGAGCAGCAAATTTTGTGTTTGTAGTTGTTTAATATAGCTTATCTGCTCTTCTGCCTCGGCATCCGTGAAATAAACCAGCGCTATCTTACCGGGTTGTGTGAGTCGTTCACTTCCATCGGCCAGCATTACTTTGTCTATCCGCTTTTTGATTACTTCATAACGGATGTTGTAAGCCCCTTCTACGTCAAACCGGCGTTCGTCGTTCCGGAAACTGATATCAATAGGCATGCTGTGGATAAATATCAATTGCGTAGTTTGCAATGCAGCCGGCATTTGATCCATCAGACGGTGCGTTAAACGGGATACTTCAACCATAGAGGTTAACTGCCAGATACGCATCTTTCGCAAATAATCTTGTGTAAAGGGTATCTTTGGTGTAATGGCCTGCCCCACGTAGATGTCGTATTCTACCCCATCTGTCCTTATTTTTTCAAAGTAGCATGGGTATAACGCCTGCAATTGTTTCTCGGCTTGCTCAAAGTAGTTATTCACTGCACCGTTAATCATTTGCATCGCCATTTCCAGGCGGTTGCGATGCGTAAAGGCTGGGCCTTCACAATCCAGCGCAATCATATCCAGGTAAGCGTCTACAGTATCGGCAGCATCCGGATGTTGTTGTTTGTAATGGGTTAAACTTAAGCCGGCTTCACTTTCTAAAAACTGTTCAATCAACATCTCATCGCTGGTAGTAATAAAGCTTTCCACTACTTGCTGCCAGTGTTTTGCCTTATTAATTAGATCAGCCCATTGTTCATCGGGATGCTGCGCCTGTACAGTTTGCAGAGTTTTCACCAGTAATTTAAGAACTCTTTTTAAATCTTGCTGTAAGGCTAAATTACGCTCAACTGTTGAATTTCGAATATCAATAGCGCCGTATAAGGGATAAACATCTTTAAAAACAATACTACCTATCTTAATTTTATTGCCCTTGTTTTTCGGGATGCGCAACCATTTCCAGGCTGTTTCGTTAAACTTCCATTGCACAGAGGGTTGCAGGGATGTAAACTTATCTTTTATTACTGCATCAATACGTTCGTTAAAATGTTCAATGCTATTTTGCAGCAGTTGTGCAATAAGTGGCAAGGCAAATTCCAAACGCGACAGCAGGTTTTCATAAAACACCAGTTCTTTTTCAGAATACACCTCCATCACACCTGCAATGTGCTTGTGGTAATATACCGGAATAAGCGCATACGATTTAATACCCGCCTGCCTTAAGGTTCTTAAAAAGGAGTATTTTTGTTGCTTTGACTCTGATATCGAGCTAAAAAAAACTGCTTTAGGCTGGGCCTCATAACGTTCAACTAAAGCACAAAAAGTCTCTTCGGCCAAGCCGTATTTGTGGGCCGATTGAATAAGTATACTCTGTGAGCACGATGTCATATCAAACACCGGTTCGCCGTTCAACTTCAAAAATGGCAACAGGCCAAAACTTACATCGTTGTTCTCAGTAAGCGTTTTTAGCGAGTTGATAACTTGCTTATATAGTTCTTGCTCGTCATCTACAAAATTATTAATGGCTTCACGGATGTTGTCAATAGATCGACGGGGCGTTACATCTTCCATCGTTATCACCGAAAACCCCTCTAACTTAAACAAGCTTAATGGTAAAATATCCTGCAATATTTCTACACCGGCGTCATCATGCAGGTAATTTTCGATAGTTTCAAATTCCAGTTCAGGCAGTTCGCCTTTTACTTTGATATCAATAAAACTGGTATCAATATGGATACGGTAATAGCGGGTTAAACCGGTATTGGCATTAGAATAAGAGTAGTATACATGGTTACTTAAAACCGACGTAAAATCATATAGCCTTTTAAGTATAAGCCGGTAAATGTATTCCAGTTGCTGTTTATAAAAAGCATCATCGTTAGTAATGATAGATGGCCAGGTGTTGTTAATATCCTGACTGGTGATAAACTCATAAAAAGCATCAGTACTGTATAGTATTTTATTAGGTACTGGTGTGCTAAGACCCCACAAATAAGCCTTTTCACTTAATAGTGCGGGTGATAGTGCACTATAAATCAATTCAAGTGCGTATTCATCTTTTTTTATCTGGTTGGTTTCTGGCTCGTGCCCAGGTTGCACGCCATCATTAAAATGATCGAGTATAAAGCGGTAAAATCTGCCTTTAACCGTATCCTCAGTCGTCAGACGTTCTTCTACATGGTCAATAAATGGCTTGAAAGACAACGTTGTTTCAACCAAGTTTAAACCAGACAAGCTCTTATTGATGTAAAATGAAGTAGTTTGCATATAATGCTCTGTGGCAATATTAATCAATTATTAAAAATTGATTAAAACAAGCTGCAAATTTAAAACCAAGTCTGTTATTTCTGGCTTGAAAGGTACTTAAACTCTAAAATATTACCTCTACTAAACTCATCTCCCTCGTTTGAGATAAAAAGCGTGCCTTTTTGATCAAAAGCAATACCCTCGGGCTGGCGGAAGGTTCTCGGGTTTAATGGATAAACTGCTGTTACTTTAAAACTATCATCGGCAACTACCAGTAATTTGTTGACAGATGAAACGATATACCACTCTTTAGTACGCGGATTATAAGCCATAGCAGACGGACGGAACTTAATTTTCTTATCATCTACAAACTGATGTATCTGTGAAACCTCAATTTTGAAGTTACCGGCCGGCTTTAATGACCCATCTGTTTGCATATCAAAAACGTAGCCCGTACTGCTTTGAGTTGTTTTTTCGTCGGCACAGTTTTTACAAAGCACGTATACTTTTTTAGTAGACGCATTAGCAAACAAGCTTTCATATTCGCCCATTGGCAATAAATCGGCCAGTTCATGTACATCTGCAGCTTCTGATTCGTGAATGCCGCTTAGCGGAAACATATATAGCTTTCCATTACTTTTCAGCACAATAACCTGATCATTGCAAATGGCTATATCTTCATAATCACCGTGCTTGCCAAACTTTGTTTTCTGAAATTTAGGTGCTGTTATGCGACCATAAAACAGACGACCCTCTTCATCCTGAATAGCGTAAACTGTTTTGGTGTCAAAGTTATTAAAGGCGATACCCGATATTTCCAGCAAATCTTCAGGCATATTATGCTTTTCGGGCTCCCGGAAATTATAACCTTTGGGGCTTTTATAAGCGGTTTGATTTTCTTTTTGCCCGCACGAAAAGGTTACCACGCCTAATAATATATATAATAGTACAACAGCTTTTTTCATTGTTATTAATTGTATTAGCAATTATGCATTTGCCGTACGATTTTGCAGCATTTCATAAATTAACTGCTGCGACCGTACCGGCGCATCATTACTTTCAACAGGAATATTGTTAAGTTGTTCGTCAATTCGTACAGCTTGTGTGTTATCACGCAGTTGCAGGTCCAGCATCTGCAATATTTCGCCCTTTACTTGCTCGTCAACTACCGGGAAGCAAACCTCGATACGATGATAAATGTTACGGTTCATCCAGTCGGCCGAACCCATGAACAATTTGGGGTTGCCTTGGTTACCGAAAACAAAGATACGGCCATGCTCCAGGTAGCGATCTACAATGCGGGTAACCGTAATATTTTCGCTCATGCCCGGCACGCCCGGTATCAATCGGCATATACTGCGTACAATCATTTTAATCTGCACACCGGCCTGGGAGGCTTCGTAAAGCTTATTAATCAGCACCTCCTCTTCCAGATTATTCAGTTTGATATGGATATAAGCCGGCAAACCTTGACGGGCCAAGGCAATCTCTTCATCTATCAGTTCCAAAAAACGGCTTTGCAAATTAAACTGTGCCACTAGCAAATGCTGAAACGGAATCAAATCAGGTGAAGTGGGCTTTTCGCGGCGGGCCAAAAACAAAAACAGCAGCTCCATTTCGCGCAGCAGGTGATGATTGGCCGTAAACAGAATGTGGTCAGTATAAAAACGTGCCGTATTTTCATTAAAATTACCGGTAGCCAGCAAGCCGCGGTACATGGTACGGTAACCATTTGACAGCTTTACCAGTGCGATTTTGGCATGCACCTTTAATGCAGTAACGCTGTATATCAGTCGGGCCCCAGCCGCACTTAGCTTTTTAGCCCACTTGATGTTGTTGGCTTCATCAAACCGGGCTTTTAGCTCAATCATTACATACACCTGCTTGCCGTTTTTAGCAGCGCTGATGAGTGCATTCACAATTTTCGAATCGCTGGCTACACGATATAACGTTACATAAATTTCCTGCACATCGGGCCGGATGGCTGCCTCGTTGAAAAAGCGCAACACCGCATGATAGTCCTGATACGGCGGATGCAAAACGTAATCTTGCTGACCGATGCTATCTAGTATAGAATCTGCCTCGGCCAGCGTATTATGCCGCAAGGCCGGCCATTTGGGCGCTGTTAAAGCTGAATTTTTGACCGGAAAGCTGGCCAAATCGCGCAAGTTATGGTAAACACCACCGGCAACAGCGCTACCTTCCTGCAAATTCAGCACATGGCTAATGATGCTTAAGGAACGTAACGGTAAACCGGGCTGGTATAAAAAGCGGGTAGCCAAACCAAAGTCGCGCTTGCCTAACTGCTTTTCTACCGCTGTGGCCAAGTCAACATTAAACTCGTCTTTGATATCGAACTCCGCATCGCGGGTTACTTTAAAGCTATAGCAACCCGTAATTTTAGTAGAAAAAACTTTATCAAGGTTATAGCGCACTATATCATCCAGAAAAGCAATGTACGTTTCGCCGTCTGCTGTTACGGTAAAAAAGCGGGGCAACTCGTCTGATGGGATGTTGACCACCATCAATGTTTCAATGCCCTCCTCTTCCAGCACTACCAGAAAGTACAGCTTGTTATTCTCCGGAAAAAACGTTGTGTTTTCCGTTAATTCAACCGGCTGCAAAAAGGCCAGCACTTCACCAAAAAAATAATCGGTTGTTTGTTGCTTGATGGCTGCTGGGAAGGGTAAATTATAAAGCAGCTGTATATGGTTAGCCTGCAATTGCGGCAAAATATCCTGCGTTAGGATACGACCATATTGCTCCTGCTGGGCCTGTATCATCTGCTGGGCTTGCAGAAACTCATCAGGAAGTACCTCTACATCCAAGGCTTTATGATTGCGCTCCTGCAATTTTTGCAAGGCCCTTAATACTGGCATCCGTACCCTGTAAAACTCATCCAGGTTGGATGAAAATATAGACAGGAAGGTAATCCGGTCTAACAACGGTACCGGTCCACGGGCTGCTTCCTGCAACACACGGCCGTTAAAGGTTAGCCAGCTTAAATCGCGATTAAAGTAGGTTGTTACCATAAATTAATGACCACTTCCGTTAATAGCTGATGCAATAATGAACGCCAATACAGAGGCTATTAGCCCAAACATAAAGATATTGTATGAAGCCCGCAGCAACCGGTATTTACGACCTAACACAACACCCTGCGAGTACACATCCACAATTAAGCTGCCGTACAGATATTCACGGTCGGCCATTACTTCGCGCATACCAGCCACATAATCTTGCAAGCTCATGCGGTAAAAATTACCAAAAAACAGCAGGTTCACCTTTTTGTCGTCTACATCTTGTTTGGTAAAGGTACCCGGCGGCAACGATGGGCGGGTAGCCAGTATGGCAAAAATCATGGTGGTTAAACTAACCATTAAAATAATAAAGGTGGGAATAATCAGATAACTATAATCTTCCAAACGGCGCAGCAATAAACTGATGATGGCTGATAGAATAATGGAATTTACGGTAATCATGATATGTGCCTTATTATCCGCCATATCACTCAGGCGCTGGTGGTTGCTGGAACTTACCCTAAACATGGTTTCTACACCTTTTTCGGGCCGTTCTTTCTTATCAACCTTTTTTTCCTGATAAACGCCGGTTGGCGCAGGTGCAGCTGGTAACGGTTGCGGCTCGGCAGCTTTAGGCTTTTCAGGAGCGGCTTCTGCCTGTTGTTGGGCTTGCCATTCGGCTTCTTTATCTTTTAAAGACTGCAAGTTTTTTTGCTTACCGGTATCTAAAAGCAAACGAGCGTAATCGGTATGGTAATGATGCATCTGCAAAAAGCGAATGGTTTTTTCGCGCCACTCGTGTTTGCTCTTTTCAATTTCAAAAATATCGTTGTACTCCCGACGCATCATTTTGTTCTTTTCCGCAAAGTCATCAGAGCCTAAGTGGAATAGGTCAGCATCACAAAGAATTTCCTGAAGCAATCCGGTTGGTGCTTGCGGTACTTTGGTAGCCATAATACAGCCTTTAACTTGTCCAATAAGGTCATTATCCAACTGTTGGGCTTTTAAATAGGCTTCGGCAATGCGGGCGCTTTCTTCCTCATGCTGTTGCATATTGGTAAAATAGCCGGTGTCATGAAACCAGGCGGCTGTCATTACCACAAAAAAGTCTTTATCATTCAACTGATAATGATTGCTGATTTGTGTGGCTGATTTTACCACGTCCTGTATATGCTTAAGATTATGATATTTTAATTTATCAGCGTTGTGACCGGCATAAAATGATAAAACATGCTGTTTTACCTGCTCCAGCATTTCTTGGTAATTCATGGTAAACGTAAATAGGTTTTGCACTAAGGTAGTAATTATGCAAGATAACACACTATGCCCAAAAGTTGTTGGTCTAGTGCGGCGGCTTGCCTACCTGCAAATATCATTAATGCAAAAACAGTGATTTAGTTTTACCTGACAGTGTCAAACTGCACATGTTTATAACGAATGCATCGGGCATTAGTAATTTAACACGAATTCGGATACAAGATATTTCGGCGTAGTTGGTGAATGAACAGTAAGTTGCGGCAGGCTATGGGCCTCTACCCGCAACTTGTTTTGTTTGTGTTAAGATACTTTCTTAAAAGTGTCTGCTATGGATAAAAGTTCTCCTTTAGTAATGTTTTCGGGATTATTAAATTGCTGTATCACCATACTGCGCGGCATATTGATGTGGCCGCCACTGGTTATTACCACTACCCCATCCTGGTAAGTGCTGTGGTCTTTATAATTGCCTATATGACTGTTAAATTCAGATAAACGGATCAGCAATTCTACAATAGCGTAAGTAGGTAAGTCGTCTTTGGGCATGCGGCAAAATTAGCTTAACTTATTTATAATGCTGTATTAACATTATGTTAACACAATTTAGGTTATTTAACATTTTATTGATAAAAAATTATATTTGCTCTTATACTGACCCTGTAAAAACATTAGTTCATGAAAACTTCTTTCTTTGGCCAGATGCTGCCCGACAACAACCATGTATTTTACGGTTTATTTAACCGGGCAAGCGCTATCAGCGCAAACATGGCTAAGTTGCTTTATGAGGCGGTAAGCCAAAATGCCATACATGGGCAAACCACACATTTTGGCCAGATAAGCCGTTTAAAAATCGAAGCGACTGAATTGAAGCGGCAGGTGTATGCAGTATCGGGCAAAGCGTTGATTTCACCATTTGAGCGCAACGATATGTATGCATTGGTAACAGCATTGGTAAACGTGGCCGATTACATTGACATATCTGCCCGGCGCATTAACCTGTATACTATTGATGTGATTACAGCACCCATTAAAGAGCTTTGCAGCCTGATTGTACAAGCAAGCGTACAACTGGAAAAGTGCGTACATGCATTAAGTAACATTCGCCACCCTGAACCGATTACCGAAAGTTGTAACCAAATAAAACAGCTTGAACATTATGCAGATACCGTGCACGGGAAAGCTGTTGCAGCCCTGAATGCCGAAGAAACAGATATTTTTCAGCTGATAAAATACGGCGAAATTTATGCAGCTTTGGAAAGAACCACAGATAAATTTGAACACGTGGCTTACGTAGTAGAAAGCATTTTGGTTAAAAACAGCTAAAGGCTGTTACCTGCTTTTTTTGCAGACTTTTGAAATAAGACAGGTTGCCGGCTTTTGTAATAGGCCATAGTAAGACGTATCATGCGGTTGTAAGTAAACAAGCCTGCGGGCTGATTATTGGCCTTCAAAAACTGATCGTAAAACAAACTGCTGATAACGCCTATACGACTTTCATACCCTGTCCAATAAGCACTGTCTATTTTAACCTCTTGGCGTACAGTTACAGACAAGCGTCGCCGTAATTCGTGATGGGCTATTGTATCGCGTCGGCGCAGGTAATGCATAAATTCAAGCATGGCCATATAGTAAGCCGAATATTTAAACAAACGGTTCGATGATTGCACACCGGCCGCGAAACCAATAAAGTTGGCTTCGTCTTCACGGCCATATCCCATTTGATGCCCCATCTCGTGCGCACAGGTAACCGGCTTGTTGATAACAGGCATCTGGTAGTTCATCTGTGCCTCGCCGGTAAAGGGGTTGTAGTACCCCAACGTATTCATGTAATTTAGCAAAGGCGTAAACAGCGATGGCTTCACAGCCGGCTTGTCGTTACGGTAGGCCGGCTCATTTTTGGCCAGTTGTATTATTGCTTTTTTGGCTTGTAGGTAAATCAATTTATTGGGTTGATTACGATTGGCTGGGGTTACCTGCACGGCGTAGCTATTAGCACTATCTATCAGTAACCTAGTAATTGTTTTTACATCTGTTAGGGTATAGGTGGTGTCTTGCAAACCAACGGATTGTGCTATAGGCGGTCTAAAATAATTTAGTCCCCAAAACAAGTAAAAAACAGCAATTAAAATTTGAACAGTCATTACTATCTTCAAAGCAAAATACCCCATCAGCCTAAAGTTTTTGCGTATACCCAGCTTTATTAGTTTTGCCAAAGTATATAACAACCCACCTATCAACACCAAGTAAAACACATCCCCTATACTAATGGGCAGCGCATTGAAAATTGCATGCAATACATAGACCACCACCGGATAAATTCCTCTGGAGTAATAATGCTCAATAAAATTGGGGAAGTTGGCTGCGGTGGCCATCATCAATAAAAGCACCCCGAGCCCGGCTACCAAAAGCAATCGCCGTTTAACGAGGTGTTTTGGTGGGTTTGATAAAATCATCCGGCAAAATAACTTCAGTTACTGATATGTGCAAAAAAGCTTTCGTGCTTTCGTCTTCTTAGTTTAACGGCCGATATTTGAGAAACGAAATGAGATGTATCAACTTTTTAACAAACCCTCATTTATATTATAATTTACATAGTAAAGTATTAAATTTGATAATAAAAATATATTAAAATAACTCTTTTACCGTTAGGTAATGATGTGGCTAAACAAACTTCGCCGAAAAAGATTACTGCTGCCTGCTCTTATTTTTGTACTGGAGCTGGCAGCCTACGCCCAAAAAAAGGACGATGATAAAAATCTGATTGCGGGTCATCTGCAATCAAAAGAAATGGACGAGACATCGGGTATTGTCGCTTCTGACATCCATCCCAACGTGTACTATGTGCATAACGACAGTGGCGATACAAGCCGTTTTTTTGCCATTACACCGTCGGGGCAATTAAAGGGCACATTTTATTATCAGGGTGAGCCAAAAAAGAACAACCGTTTTAATGTAACCGACTGTGAAGATATTGCCATCGGCCCTGGGCCTGCATCGGGCAAAAGCTATGTGTATATTGGTGATATTGGCGATAATAGTGCTAACCGCAAGCATATTACCGTTTACCGTGTGCCAGAACCCACCCTTGCCGATACGGCACAACATGTACAGGCTACACCACTTTATGTAAAATATCCTGACGGCCCAAAAGATGCTGAAACCATGATGGTGGATCCGGTAGAAAAGTTAATTTATATTGTATCTAAAAGACGAAGTTCGGTTACGGTTTATACCACACCATTAGATTACAAGACTAAAGACACCGTAACCATGACCAGCCGTTGCCAATTGCATTTTAAGGGCATTCAACCGCTGAAGTGGATTGTAGCCGGCGACATTTCGAAAGACGGTCAGCAGATTTTGCTAAAAAGCTATTCAAAGGTGTTTTACTGGAAACGAAACCCGGGCGAACCTGTATGGCAAACCATGCAACGCAAACCGGTTATATTACCTTATGAACAGGAATATCAAGGCGAAGCCATAGGCTTTGCCCCTGATGGCAAAAGTTATTATACAGTTAGTGAAAAGGCAAAATCGCCCATTTATCATTACTGGATACCGTAGCTTTTTTGAACACTTTCGGGATGACTTTTTAATAGAGCTGCGTCTTTGTCACTCCATCGCAACATAACACAGCTGCCGTTGCATGCACTTAACACATCCGCTACTTTTGCCTTAATACTTTAAACAATAAAAAGATGAAAGTTAAAATATGGTCGGATGTGATGTGCCCGTTCTGTTACATCGGCAAGCGGCGCTTTGAGCAGGCTTTAGAAGCTTCGCCATTTAAAGACCAGATTGAAATAGAATGGAAAAGCTTTCAGCTGAACCCAACACTGCAAACCAATCCATCTGTTAGCGTACATCAGTATCTGGCCGATATAAAAGGCTGGACACCAGATTATGCCCGGCAATTAAACAGCCAGGTAAGTGAAATGGCCGAACAGGTAGGTCTGAACTATAATTTTGATATTGCTGTAGTAGCCAACAGTTTTAAAGCTCACCGCTTTAGTCATCTGGCTAAGCAGCAGGGCTTGGGTGATGCCGCCGAAGAAGCTTTATTTAAAGCCTACTTTACCACCGGCAAAAACATCGACGACAACGATACACTAATAGAGATAGGCACACAAATAGGGCTGGATGTACAAGCCCTAAAAGAAACGCTTGAGAGTGATGCTTTTGCAGATGATGTACGACAGGACGTCCGCGAAGCAGAAACACTTGGTATTCGCGGTGTACCGTTTTTTGTAATGAATGATAAATATGCCGTATCGGGTGCACAGGCTTCCGAGGTGTTCTTTAACACTTTGGTAACCGCCTATAGCGAATGGCACCAGCAACAGCCTAATGGTTTGCAGATAATTGAAGGCCCAACCTGCGATTTGGATGGTAATTGTGATTAATTAAACAGCTATATAAGCAACAAAGGCCGGAATATTCATTATTCCGGCCTTTGTTATTTTATTTATATTATTAAACAGTAGTGACGTCTGTTTGGGCAGGTACATCTTTATACTTAGGTGTGCCTATTTTACCACCACGGTTATCACGTGCAGTACGCGAAAATACCGAAAGCTCTCTATCGAACAAAAACTCGAACAGCAAACGTGTGTATGAGGTATGGTGACCTAGGCTATCATAATGCCCATTAGCCATTGCTTTCAATTTAGGTAGGTTATTCCATGGCACTGACGGAAAATCGTGGTGCTCATTGTGGTAACCAACGTTAAGATTAAAAACGTTCAAGCGGCCATAGTAGCTTTTGGTTTCCTGCTCGCCATGGGTAAGGAAGTGCTCTTGCACCCAGCGCGCACCCAGCGGGTGTAACCCCACCGAGAAGAAGAAACTTAACATCAGGTACAATACAGCTTTAGCACCTAAAAAGTAAATTACAGCGCCAACAAAGGCTATTTCTACCAACCAGTTCACCAAGGTCCAGGCGTCAAACAATTTGATTTCTTTTAAGCGGAACGGACGAAGGGCCTGAAATATTGGGTAAAACAACAGCCACATAGCCTTGCCGAAAGTGGAGTTATTAATCAGTTTAGCTTCCCAACGGAAAGGCATATCAGCATCCATAGCTTCAACACCTTGATAAGTATGGTGCTTTAAGTGATACTTTTGGAAGGATACTGAACTAGGCAGCATTAATGGAAGATTAGCAAATATACCGGCCCAGGTATTTAACGTTTTGTTTTTAAATACCAGGTTGTGTGAACATTCGTGAATAGATACGAACAGTGTATGACAGGCAAAAGCTCCAACGCCATAAGCGGCCAGTGCTATCCAATACCACGCCACATCTTTAAGCGCCCATGCCATAGTGGTTTGTAGCACAACACAAAAAGTTATCACTAAAAAGGTGTAAGGGTTACGACCAATCAATTGTCGTATTTCGGGATGCTGTTTGATGATGGTTTTGGTACGCTGCTTGTGTGGTTCGCTCTCATCCGACCACCGGAAACTCTTTTTCTTTGCCATTCTGATGTTATAACTTATTAGCTTTTAACTGGCTAAAGATAATTATATTGTCAAAAAGGTAACTCATAAAAAATAAAAAACCGTATTTGCAACGATATCCCATCGTTGCAAATACGGTAAACAATAAAAAATCACCAAAAAGGTTTTGCCGGTGTTTTAGGAAATTACACCGTACGGTGTAAGTAAAACGCCGTTATGCGCGTTGGTTACACCATTGGCATAATCATCTCCATCTACAAAAAACTTTTCGTTTTCAATCAAGATGCGATGATCCTCTACCCTAAAATCGCCTTTTATACCCAAAACAACGTCTGGGCGTTGGGCCTCTATCTCATTCACAATATGGCTGGATAAACCGGCAATTTCATTTTCTGTGAACTGGTGTACTTCCAGTATGGGGTGATGGCTGTTGGCATCGCGGTAAAAGCCAATACGGTAATCGTCAGTTTTGGTAACGATACTAGTGCCTTCCTGCGCCCGGTTGCCGAGAATTTCAACAGGTAAATCATCACTTGATGTAATGTGTGCATCAATGGTAAGCACCTTATCGGTGCCGCCGTTTATGTGTCTGTAGTGTGATAGTATCCGCAAAAAATCTATACGGCGGCTGGCATCGGCATAACTAACGGTTGGCTGTTCGCTTAAAAAAACGCTTGTGCCAAAAATGAATGCATATTTCATAATAATGATCAGCTTGGTTGGTTTATAGTTAAACAATCAACCCAGGCACCAAAATGTTTTAAATAAGTTGTGTGGTTAATTTACTACCGCCTGCAAAAAACGGTGTACGGCATAAGTAGATAATTGCCCACCTGGACCGTTCAAGTGATAGTCAAATCCATGTGTAGCCCAAGGCAAGCGTAACCAATAGTGCGGGATTGCATTTTGCTGTAATTTGTTATCCAGTCGACTACTGTGCTCATAGGCCACCAGCACATCGTTACCGCCGTGTATAATAAGAGCAGGCACACTTTGCCGGTTTACAAACGCAATAGGTGAACTGGCCGCATAGTTATGTGGTACTTGCGGATAATATCCGCCCAGATAATTAGCCATTACCCTGCGCGAATCCATCACCAGTTTACTGGCAGGTACCGAATATCCCCAAACCATATCAGCCGGACCGTAAAAATCTATCACTGCTTTTATGCCCCTATTGGGTAAGGTATAGGCCGCCAATAAGGCTACCTGTGCCCCGGCCGACCTACCTAATAATACAAACTGGCTGGTATCAATTTTCAATTCATCAGCATGGCGATGCAAATAGTTAAGTGCTTCGGCTACATCCTGCACCGGTGCAGGACTTTTCCATCTTGGGGCCAACCGATAATTGATGCTGGCCACCTGGTAACCGGCTCTGGCTAGATAGGTATTTAATTCGGGCAGTTGTTTGCTGTCGCCACTGCTCCATGAACCGCCGTGAATGACTACTACACAAGGGCGCTTGCCTTTGGTGGGTGCAGCATAATAATCAAGGGTTAAATTGGTATCCTGACAGTTAGCATAAGTAAATGTTTTGTAAGGCTGCACATCAGCACCTTTAAAAAGATTGCTTAAGGTAAATGGTGACCTTTTAATCAAACTTTCATTAGGCAAGCTACCGCACATATCTAGTGCCTTAGCCATGTCGGCAGGCAAGCTTTTGCCTATACGATAGGCACTGATAATGGGCCATGTAAAAAAATACAGTGCTGCAATGCCAATTAATGTTCCGGCTATTTGATATTTGCCAGCCCACCATCCGGTTAGCAAAAGCAAAATAGTTATGGCGATGAAGATAACGGAATACTCGGTTACCATAATAGCCAACAGCCACAAGTGATAAGTTGGGGCTTTAAACACCACAAGCAGCGATGCCAGAAAGATAATAATGAGCAGAATAAGGCGAACCATAGAATAGCTTGTAAAGGGTAAAGATGATAAAATGTTTTCAAGCTGATGTCGGGGGATATAGTTTCTAAAACTGTTCATCATAACATTATTACAATATTAAACTGCCTCCTTCACACAAAAACCTTCAAAAATCCCTACTTTTCAATCGACAAATTTCTGACTTCATCTGAATGAAAAAACTGCTACTCGCTCTTTTATGCTGCCTGCCGGCACTGGTTTTTGCTCAAAAGTTTACCCCGCAAGAAATTGCCCGTTACCAGGCGCAAGCCAAACAGGTAACTATCATTCGCGACAATTGGGGTGTACCGCATATTTACGCTAAAACTGATGCCGATGTGGTGTTTGGCCTGCTGTACGCCCAATGCGAAGAAAATTTTAAGGGCATCGAGCGTAATTACCTGTACCAGCTAGGCAAGCAAGCACATATAGATGGAGAGAGCAACCTGTACACAGACGTTCAACTGCAGCTGATTGCCGACAGTGCCGATGCCATTAAAGAATACAAAAGCAGTGCCCTTTGGTTTAAAAAGCTAATGGATGCCTTTGCCGACGGCGTTAATTATTACCTATACAAACATCCCGAAACAAAACCACAGGTACTTACTCATTTTGAGCCTTGGTACGCCTTGATGTTTACGGATGGCAGCGTTAACGCCACAGTTACCGGCGGCATCAATTTGAATGAAACCCGGCAATTCTATAGTAATGCGCCCGAGGCAAAGATAGGTGCACTGCAAAAACCAACACTAAGTTTGGAAGACCGCGTATTTGATCGCGAGATTGGCTCGAATGGCTTTGCCATTGGGCCTAACAAATCGGCTTCGGGTAACGCTATGTTATATATCAATCCGCACGTGCCGTTTTACTTCCGGTCAGAAGTGCATTTGGTAAGCGAGGAAGGGCTAAATGCCTACGGTGCGGTTACCTGGGGTCAGTTTTTTATCTATCAGGGATTTAACCAACATTGCGGTTGGATGCATACCTCCAGTAATGCAGATGTGGGCGATGTGTATCTGGAAAAGGTAACCAAAAAGGGCAATGAATGGTTCTACGAGTACAACGGCAAGCAAATGCCGGTTATGCAACGTCAACTAACCATTAATTGCAAAAAAGGCAACGAAGTAGCACCCGTAAAAATTACTGGTTTCTATACGCATCATGGTCCTATTTTGGGTAGCCGTAACGGGCAATGGATGAGCCTGAAGGCCAATAACCGTTCGTACAACGCTTTGCTCGAATCATGGCTGGTTACCAAAGCCAACACCTATGCGCAGTATCAAATAGCAATGGATTTACTATCCAACGCTACCAATAATACCGTTTATGCCGATGACAAGGGTAACACGGCTTTTTGGTATGGCAATTTTGTGCCTAAGCGCAACTCTAAGCTGGATTGGACACAACCGGTTGATGGCACTACTTCGGCTACCGAATGGCAGGGGTTACACGCGTTAAGCGAGCTAGTGCAGGTACATAATCCGAAAAGTGGGTGGATACAAAACTGCAATGCTACTCCCTATGCCTCGGCCGGTGCCGAAAGCCCGGATGCCAGTAAGTATCCGGCCTATATGGCACCCGATGGGCAAAATTATCGAGGTGTAAACGCAGTACGGTTATTTGACAACAAAGAGAAACTTACATTAGACGCTTTAATTACCAAAGGCTACGACCATTACCTGGCTGCCTTCGATGTATTGCTGCCACCGTTGTTTAAAGCTTACGAGCAGGTAACTGATACGGCTTTGAAACATGTACTTACGCCGCCAATCCAAATTTTGCAACAATGGGATCGTAACTCGGCCGTAAACTCGATAGCCACAACACTGGCCGTTGAATGGGGTACCCGCATTATGGGCAGCCTCCCTCGCCCATCATCATCCGAGGAAGGCACGTATCAAACCAAACGTATAGAGCAGCTCGAAAAAACATTAACCTCCGAGCAGCAATTGTCTGCCTTTTTAGAAACGCTGAATGATTTACGTAACCGATACGGCACCTGGCAAGTGCAATGGGGCTACATCAACCGTTACCAGCGCCCGGCCGACGGTAAAACATTTGACGATAATCAGCCTAGCCTAGCCGCATCTTCAGTGGCATCCGTTTTTGGACAGCTTCCATCATTTGTAAGCCGGTTAACACCCGACACTAAACGCCGTTATGGATATTCGGGAAACAGCTTTATTGCAGCAGTAGAGTTTGGTCCGCGTGTTAAAGCCAAAACGGTTATCACCGGCGGCCAAAGTTTCGACCCGGCCTCCCGGCATTTTACCGACCAGGCACAGATGTACCTGGATGGCAAATTCAAAGATGTGCTGTTTTATAAAGAGGATGTATTGAAGCATGTAGAGCGGAGCTACCATCCAGGAGAATAACGATAATACGTCCTTATACATTTTCCCTTTTTGAGGTTTATGCTTTTATTTAATTTCCTCCAACAGCTAACAACTTAATTCACCCGTTCGTTTCTAGCCTACAAGAGCTTTAGAAGCACTAAAAAAAGTTAAACAAAGGCACAAACCTTAACATTATCATTCCCCTAACAATATAACATAACGCCAACAATCTATCTCACGGGCAATCCCTATCTTTGCCACCATCATGTTGATACATCAGTTTTATGATACCGATTTGGCACATGCCTCGTACGCCATATTACGGGCAGGCCGAATAATAGTAATTGACCCGGCACGCGACCCGCAACCCTATTATGATTTTGCAGCTTTACACGAAGCCGATTTAGTGGGCGTGATTGAAACACACCCGCATGCTGACTTTGTGAGTTCACATTTGGAAATGCACGAAACAACCGATGCTACCATTTATGTGAGCAATTTGTTAGGCGCCACCTACCCGCATCAAACTTTTGATGAGGGCGATGTGATTGAGCTGGCCGATATCAAACTAAAAGCAATCAATACACCGGGCCACTCGCCGGATTCTATTTGTGTTTTGGTAGAAGACGAAAATGGTGTAGACGTAGCCATTTTCACTGGCGACACGCTGTTTGTTGGTGATGTAGGCCGCCCCGATTTACGTGAAGATGTGGGCAACATTACCGCTAAAAAGGAAGATTTGGCAAGGCAGATGTATCAGTCTATCCAACAAAAACTGGCAAAGCTGCCTGAAGATGTGGTAGTGTATCCGGCCCACGGTCCAGGTTCGCTTTGTGGTAAAAGCATGAGCTCGGATTTGCAGAGCACCATTGGCCGCGAGCTACGCCAAAACTACGCCCTTCAAGTGCAAAACGAACAAGAGTTTATACAAACACTGATTACCGATCAGCCCTTTATGCCACGTTATTTTGGTTTTGATGTGGAATTGAATAAACAAGGTGCACCATCTTATCAGCGAAGTATAAGCAGCGTTCCACAATTAGCCAGTGATGCGGTTTTAGAGGCCGATACTATTATTATTGACGTTCGCCCGAAAGCCGCTTTCAATGCCGGACACGTGCAAGGCACTATCAATTTACAACTGCAAGGAAAATTTGAGACTTGGCTGGGTGCCATAGTTTACCCCAATGAACCGTTTTACCTGATAGCAGGAGATGAAGAAACGCTGCATACAGCTATTAAACGGGCGGCTAAAATTGGTTACGAAGCACAGATAAAAGGCGCTTCCATAACGCCTGCTAATGCAACCGAGCAATCGGCCGAATTACAATTGGAAGATTTTAAGGCGCAGCCCGAAGCCTATACCATCATTGACGCCCGTAATTGGAATGAAATCAACCAAAAGCTGGTATTCGAAAATTGCATGACTATTCCACTGCCCGAACTGCGCGACCGGTTAAATGAGGTACCTACCGATAAACCTATTGTAGTGCACTGCGCTGCCGGTTACCGTTCTGCCGCCGGCCGGAGCATCCTCGCCGCAAAAATTAAAAACGTTGCGGTTTATGATTTGGGCGAGGTGGTAGTTGAATTTGTAAACGAACCTGCAAACTAATGAATACCGACCACCTATCCATAGTCACTACAGCCGACGGTTCTAAAACAATATTCAACGCACAGGTTGGCGAAAATTATCATTCGCGGCATGGCGCTTTGCAAGAAAGTCAGCATGTATTTTTAAACTCGGGTTTACGCTATTTTTTGGCCGGTAGCGATGCCAACACCGTTTCGGTGTTGGAAGTAGGTTTGGGCACAGGTCTAAATTTTTTATTAACGGCTGATTTTTGCACAGCCAAGCAAATACAATTAAATTATACCGGTATTGAAGCTTTTCCATTAAATATTGAAATGCTAAGCAACACCGGATATGAGCAATACATTTCCAGCCAAATGTGGCAAAGTTTTTTGCAGCATTATACCCAATCACTACAGCAGCCAGTTACATTAAATGAATATTGTGTGTTTCAAACGGCACACTGCCAGCTGCTGAACTTTTCGGCAAGTCAGCAATATGATGTCATTTACTTCGACGCCTTTGCCGCCATTCATCAACCGGATATGTGGAATGAGGCGGCAATAGATCATACGCTACAGTTTTTAAAGCCCGGCGGCGTGTTTGTTACCTATGCCATTACCGGCAACCTGAAACGCCAAATTAAAGCTTTAGGCTTAAAAGTAGAAAAAGCACCAGGCGCACCGGGTAAGCGCGAAATGCTGCGTGCCGTAAAGCCAGCTTAATCTACCGGGAATGCCATAGTAGTGGTTAAAGCGTTTTCGGCCTGGCGCGAGTCCAGCCGTGTATGCTGCACTACCACCGGCATGTTACTGGTAATAACCGCAGAATAGCCAATGCCACGCGGTACAGGTGCCGGATCATGCATATTGTTAAAACGCTGGTGCACGGTTCGACGCGCGGGCACGTCTACCTTATAGGGGCCAATAGGTTCTTTGTCTTCAAAATAAAGGGTAATTTCAACCTTTGCATCCATATCACCGGCATTAAGTATGCAAGCGGCCTCATGGCTGGTAAACTCCGGCTCAGGCCCGGTTCCGTAAGCCGGTATATAACCATCGGCAATTACCCATATTTTTTTTCCAATTGCTTGCATAATATTCTTGTTTGGAATGCAACAAGCTGTATAAAAAACAGTTTGGGCTAAGTTTGCAATACGTACTTTTGCTAATCTAAAACATATACTTATGCCATTAACAGCGCCTGTAACGGCTAACAACTCATCAGCAGCCTTTGAACGCCTGCTGACCATAATGAACGATTTGCGCGAGAACTGCCCTTGGGATAAAAAGCAAACCCTGGAAAGCCTGCGCCATCTTACCATAGAAGAAACCTACGAACTATCAGACGCCATACTGGACGGCGACATGGACGAAATACGCAAAGAATTGGGCGACATTATGCTGCACTTGGTATTTTACGCCCGCATTGCTTCTGAAACTAACCAGTTTACCATTATTGATGTATTGAACGGCATTTGCGATAAACTGATAAACCGCCATCCTCATATTTATGCTGATGTTGATGTAAATAACGAAGACGACGTAAAACGCAATTGGGAACAAATTAAGCTTAAAGAAGGCAACAAATCTGTACTGGTTGGCGTACCGGCTTCATTACCGGCATTGGTAAAGGCATCCCGCATTCAGGAAAAAGTACGTGGTGTAGGGTTTGACTGGGAAGATAAAAGCCAGGTTTGGGAAAAGGTAGAAGAAGAAATGCAGGAGTTTAAAAACGAATTTAATACCGAAAGCAATGAGGTTATTGATCATGACAAAGCCGAAGGCGAATTTGGCGACCTGCTGTTTTCGCTGATTAACTACGCCCGTTTCATCAACATCAACCCCGAGGATGCATTGGAAAAAACAAACCGCAAATTCATCAAGCGCTTCCAACACCTGGAAAACCGGGCACGTGAGCAAGGCAAGCAATTACAAGATATGACCCTTGCCGAAATGGACGTGTATTGGAACGAGGCTAAAAGCTTATAATATTTTCATTAACACTTGTTACACTTAAGCTCTGCCTTACGTATTGCCATTAATTAAATGATTTTGATTGATGATGAGAATACGTTTAGGCGGGGCTTTAGCATTAATAGCAGCATTGGCAACCGGCTGCTTAAAAAGTAATGAAACACCTATTGTACAACCGCAGGGTACATTTACAGGTATTTTTTATAAGTTGCGTAATCCCCGTTATGTAAACGCTAAGCAAATATGGGATACTACCAAGATTAACTTAAGTTTACAATTAAGCGGCAATAATTTTGCAGTAACCGGCGACACTACGCTACATGCAGGCAGTAAAGGGTTATTTGGTTACAACAGTGCCTATATAGAATTTCAAGATAATACTATTCCTGCTGGTAATACCAAACCTTTAACAGCATTACCTAAAATTCACCTGGCTGGTACCTACCCTTATCAATATGATGGCAGCATATTTCGATTAAAAGCGTGGAATGATACATTGGTTTATTTTTACGATTTGAAAAAATAATATTTGCGTTAACTTACTGTTTATAGCCTGATCGACTTATCCTGAATGCGTGCACATAACAGCATTGCTGAAATTGAGCTTATTCAGCAGTGTAAAGATGGTAGCTTAAAATACCAGGAATTGCTGTATAAGCGGTTCTATGGCTATGCTATGGGTATAGGTTTGCGCTATAGCACCAACCGGGATGATGCACAGGAAGTAGTTAACGACGCCTTTATAAAAGTATTTAACACCATCAACACCTATAATACCGACCGGCCATTTAAAGCTTGGTTACGGCGCATTGTTATTAACACCTCGATAGACCGCCGGCGCAAGGACTTAAAATTCCAGTTACATACAGACATTGATGATGCCGTTCACATTGGGCATAACACTACTGCCGTTGAGCTTTTAAACGCCGAAGATATATTAAAGATGATGAACATGTTGCCGGCCATACAGCGTACTATATTTAACATGTACGAAATTGATGGTTACAACCACGATGAAATAGCGGATATCTTATCCATACCTGCCAGTTCATCAAGAGTGTACCTGAGCCGGGCCAAAGAAAAATTAAGAAAAGCATTAACCACAGAATCTCAGAACCATGAGTGAACAGTTGGATGACGATATAAGAAAGCGTATCAGCAACGTTTTCGACAACTACCAGGAGGATGACCTGGCGGCTGACGAAGGCTGGTTGTTACTGCGTGAAAAATATCCTGAAAAAGCCAAGCGCCCGATAGTAGGCGTATGGTTTTGGCGGGGTATGGTAGCGGCGGTACTATTATTGCTATGCCTTGCCGGTTTGTGGCTGCAACAACGCCGCCCGCAAACCGATCAGTTGGCCGGTACCCGTAATCGTAGCAAAGCACATGCACAGTCACCATCATCCCGCATTAATGAGAAACTTAGCGGCAAAGATAACCCGCAGCAAACCGGAAATGCAGCTTCATCTAACCAAAGTCATGAACGTTCTGATAATCAGAACAATGGCAGCACCATACCTAACACTTCTGTGCCTTCAACTCGTGAAGTGTACGCGCAGCGCAAATCACCTTCATCTAAAAATTCGTCTGAATTATTAAAGCCAACACTACCACAAAAGCAAAGCCCGGCAAATATCTATGCTCCTGGACAACCATCAATCACCATTACTTCTGTTACTGTTGATAAGGTAGTTATTGATAAAAACAGCATAACATTACCTCAAAACAATACTTTTACCGACAGTGCGGCGAATGCTTCCAAAACTATCTTAGCACAACAGAAACCTCTAACTGCTACCGGCGCAAAAGATTCTGCAAAAACCTTTACTAAAAAACCGTCGATGATTGAACTATTGGCTAGAGACCAGCAAGAACGGTCGCCAAAATTCAATAACAATAAAAAGCAGGAAAGCGACAAACGGGTTATTTACAGTGTATATGCGGCAACCTACGTTAACTACGCTAAAGGCAGCAGCACCCAGCCCAATGTTGGCGCAGGATTTACTTCGGATATTAAGCTCGCTGGTAATTTAAAGCTGTCCACTGGTTTATCTATTGCCCAAAATAAACTTAACTATAGCGGTGAACCTACACAGCCTAGTATTATGCTGGATGCTGTTAGAGCAAGCAGTGTATCATCATCCGTACAAAACGCTCCTATTGCATCGGCCATACCACTTGGTTTTGCTGCACGTGTAACAGGCCCCGCCGTGGTAGTAAGAAGCTATAACGTAAGCTTAACCGGATTAGACTTGCCTATTAACCTGAAATATGAGTTCAACCCACGCAAAACCGACACGTATATTGCGGCCGGATTAAGCTCGAGCACGTTTATTAATGAAACTTACCGTTACCAATATGATAACAATGTGGGCAATGCTTTAAGCGCATCATCCACCGAAAATATTCCGGATGCCAGCAGCCGCACTGGTTTCAACAGGTTGGATTTTGCCCGCACACTGAACGTTGCTTTAGGTATGGGCGTACAATTGGGTAGCAGCAACCGACTGGTTATCGAACCGTTTTTAAAATATCCGCTTGATGGTTTAGGATCGCAGCAAATACGCTTTGGTGCGGGCGGCGTAAACCTTAAACTAAAGTTTCAGAAACCTAAAAAGTAAAGTTATTTGAACCGGATGGCCCTGACAGGCGATATCTTGCTTACTAGGGTTGACGGTATCATCAGTACCAGCAAACAGACAACTAAAGTACCAAGGTTGAGCAGCATTACATCAAGTGCTTCCAGCTCTATTGGTACAAAGGTCATATAATAAGATGCTTTATCCAGTTTCAAAAAATGCGTATTGTTTTGGATAACGCCTAAGCCTACGCCCAACAGATTACCCAGCAGCAATCCCAATCCAATAAGATAGGCGGCGTTATACAAAAATATTTTTTGGATACGCCAATTATCCGCCCCCATGGCTTTCAACATGCCAATCATGGCCGTACGTTCTAAAATCATAATCAACAGGGCTGATATCATGTTGATGACGGCCACTACTACCATCAATATCAGCATCACCTGCGCATTTACATCAAGCAGCTTGAGCCATTCAAAAATGGTAGGATAAGTTTCATCGATGGTATAGGCGTGCAAATAGGTTGGTAATATGGCATTCAAACTATCATAGGCCTGCGCACGCTCACCAAAATTAGCCACTTGTAGCTCATACCCTCCAACCTCATTGGCCGACCAATCGTTAAGTCGCTGTATGATAGAAAGGTTACCGATTACAAACGTTTTGTCCACATCTTCTACCCCTACTTCATAAATACCCACAATGGTAAATTTGCGTTTGCGCGATGTTTCCTGAATAAAGTACATCAAAAAATCATCACCCACTTTAAGCTTTAAGCGTGCTGCCGTATAGCTGGATATCATGATCTGCTTTTGCGCAGCTACTGAGTCGGCCATGTTAATCACCGTGCCGGCCATTAAAGTTTTTCTAAAAGTGGTCCAGTTATAATTTTTATCTACGCCTTTTAGTATTACCCCTTCAATTTCATCATTGGCTTTGATGATGCCCGGCTTGGTGGCATATGGCATTAAACGGGTAATTTGGGCGTCGCCTTTTACCAGGTGCTCAAACCCCGGATCTATTTTAAAAGGCGTATTTTCGTACGAAAAATTGTTATCGAACTTGGTGATCTGCAAATCGCCGGCAAAGCCACGAACCTTTTGCTGTATTTCGCGCTTAAATCCTTTTACAATAGCTACCGATAAAATCATCACGCCTAAGCCCAGCATAATGCCCACAATGGCAATACGCACAATCAGCTTAGAGAAAGTACGCTTAGACTGAAAGGTAATTCGCGAGGCGATGAACGATGAAAAATTCAATGCAGATAGTTTTTTTGTACTTTCGCAAATATGCGGATTTGCTGTTAAACCCAACGGCAAGCCAAATTGTTTTTTATTGATACCTGCCATGAAGTTAAGTTTTTATACTGCTATAACAGCACTTTCCGTACTACTGCACACTGCGTGCCAGGGGCAAACCCAACCCAGTCGCCCGGTAGGCGCTATACGCTCCATACCGCTGGTAAAAAAAGGAGATCAAGGTATCCGAACCGGTGCCGACCAAACCACACTCTACTTTAATTACCTGAAAGGCCGCCGGGTTGGCATGGTGGTGAATCCAACTTCTATCATCAGTTCCACAAAAATGCCTTTGGTGGATAGCATGGTGAGGGCCGGCATCAGCATTAAAAAGATATTTGGGCCCGAGCATGGCTTTAGGGGCGATGCCAGTAACGGCGCTACTGTAAGTAGTAGTGTTGATGCCAAAACCGGTATACCGGTGGTATCTTTATACGGTAAAACTTACAAACCTGCAGTTGAAGATTTGAAGGACCTGGACCTGATGATTTTTGATATACAGGATGTAGGCACCCGCTTTTATACATATATATCTACATTGCATTATGTAATGGAGGCATGTGCCGAAAACAACGTAGAGCTGATGATCCTCGATCGCCCTAACCCCAACGGCTTTTTTGTAGACGGCCCGGTGCTGGATAGTGCTTTTAAATCATTTGTGGGCATGCACCCCATACCCATTGTACACGGCATGACCATTGCCGAATATGCCCAGATGATTAACGGCGAGAATTGGCTTAAAAACAAGGTGCAATGCAAACTTAAAATCGTTAAAATGGCTAACTACCAACACGATATTCCATATGTATTACCGGTTAACCCATCGCCTAATTTAAATACAGCACAATCCATTCTGCTGTATCCGGGCATATGCCTTTTTGAGGGCACTACGTTGAGTTTGGGCCGTGGCACTATGTTTCCTTTTCAAATGGTTGGGCATCCGGCACTAAAAGGAAAATATTCGTTTTCATTTACACCAGTAAGTATTCCGGGTATGAGCGAAGATCCGCCGCAAAAAAATCAGGTTTGTTATGGTATTGATTTACGCCAGTACGATACTAATCAGCTACGCAAAAGCAAACACTTAAACTTGACTTGGTTGTTAAACCTGTACAAAACCTTTCCGGACAAGAGCCACTTTTTTAACGCTTATTTTACCAAGCTGGCCGGTGCCGACAAATTACGTAAACAAATTGAGGCCGGTTCAAGCGAAAAAGCCATCCGGGCCAGTTGGGAACCAGCGCTGAGCCGCTTTAAAACCATGCGAAAAAAATACCTGATTTATCAGTAAAGTGTAATTGTTGTACCTTGCGAAACAATGGTTCAGCGTCATTGGTTCATAAGTGTTGCCTGACAGTTGAAAGTTCAGTCGTATATGGACCATGAACAATCACCTATGAACTAAATATCTATCAAAAAAAATTATACAACTACTATGAGAATAGTTTTTATGGGTACGCCGGAGTTTGCTGTTGCTTCGCTTGAAGCATTGCTGGAAGCCGGAAGCGATGTGGTGGGTGTGGTAACGGCACCCGATAAACCAGCAGGTCGTGGACAAAAGCTGACCGAATCGGCCGTAAAGCAATACGCCGTATCGCAAGGTTTGCCGGTATTACAACCCGAAAAGCTTAAAAGTCCCGAATTTTTAGAACAGCTTAAAGCCTTAAATGCCGATTTACAAGTGGTGGTAGCTTTTAGAATGCTGCCCGAAGCGGTTTGGAACATGCCGTCAAAAGGCACTATCAATCTACATGCGTCTTTATTGCCTCAATACCGTGGTGCTGCGCCTATTAACTGGGCTATTATCAACGGTGAGCCCGAAAGCGGAGTTACTACTTTTTTTCTGAAACATGAGATTGACACCGGCGACATTTTGTTTGTAGAAAAAGTAAGCATAGCCGATGATGTGACCGCTGGCGAGTATCACGACCGCCTGATGGCTAAAGGCGCAGGTTTACTGGTAAAAACTGTAAAAGCCATTGAAAGCGGCCGCTACACCGAACAACCACAGGAACAGCTGATTGAAGGACAGGAACTAAAGCATGCGCCTAAAATCTTTAAAGATGATTGCAAGATTAACTGGAATCAGCCTATTGATAAGGTGTATAATTTAATTCGTGGCTTAAGCCCCTATCCTACTGCTTTCACCGAGCTAAACGGCAAAGTGTTAAAAGTTTTTAAAGCCGAAAAAGAATACGCATCGCCCGAAGCAGAAACAGGCACTTTTGTGACTGACAATAAAACGTTCCTCAAGTTTGTCTGCGATAACGGTTACATTAGCCTTACTGATGTGCAGTTAGAAGGTAAAAAACGTATGGGAATCGAAGAATTTCTTCGTGGCGTTAAATTATAAATAATTGCTTAAGCAGGCTTTATGTAGAGCCTGCTTAACTCATCCTATCAAATTTACGTCATAAAAATCTGTTGTAAGCGTTTATTCGTTAATGCCTTTTAATTTTGGAGGCATAACATGGCAAATTCAAATCCCCGCATTAACCGCTTAAAACAGCAGATTAACCCTTTAAGACAGCAATTAGTAAACCATCCGCTGTATTCACGTATTCAAAGTTTAAATGATTTGAATATCTTCATGGAGCATCATGCTTTTGCGGTATGGGATTTTATGTCGTTACTCAAAGCCTTGCAGCAAAAACTTACCTGTACACAAGTGCCTTGGATGCCGGTAGGCAGCGCTAATACGCGCTATCTGATCAATGAAATTGTAACTGGTGAAGAAAGCGATATTGACGAGCAAGGCAACCGTACCAGCCATTTTGAATTGTATCTGCGCGCCATGCAGCAATCAGGCAGCGGAGGTAAAGCCATAAGTGCTTTGTTTGATGAATTACGTGGCGGTAAAAATATAGACGAGGCGTTAATCATTGCCGACATACCCGAGGCGGCCTGCCGATTTACCCGTCATACTTTTGATGTAATTGATACCAATCAGGCCTATCTGCAAGCAGCCGTATTTACTTTTGGCCGCGAAGATTTGATACCCGATATGTTTATCAGTATGGTGCGCGAAATTAACCGCCAGTTTCCGGGCAAAGTCGACCTGCTATTGTATTACCTGGAACGCCACATTGAAGTAGACGGCGATCACCACTCTCACCTGGCTTACGAAATGACCGCCGAACTATGCGCCGACGACGAAATCAAATGGGCACAAGCTACCCAAGCCGTTGAAGCCGCGTTGCAAGCGCGTATTGCATTGTGGGATGGTATTTTGGAGGTAATTGAAGCTAAAGAAGTGGCTTAAGTACTTTGTTTGTGCTTTGACTTCTTTTAATGTTCATTAGGATAGGGATATTCTTGAACCACAGCCGGTGGAAGTTACTGTTTTTCGTATTGTTTAATTGTTTTTATAGGCACTCAAGAGGGCTTCGCTGTTCTTTTTTGCGGTAAAAAAGAACAGTGACCAAAAGGAAATAAGCGTAGCGATCTCATGAACACCATCAAAAAGCAGGCAACAAAGTGAAAAACCTCTTGGCTGCACCTTCTCCTATATTTTGTCTGTACTTATACTTAAGAAAGTGGCAGCCTGAAAAGCTGAATGCCGAATCTTTTTTAAGGGCTTGTTCTATCAATTCTTTAATTCCATAAATTCCGGTTCAGACAAAAAGAAGCGCAGTGGCCTGCTATCGCGCCCGGGCCAGCGCTGGGTGATGTGGGCAGACAGGGGATCGCGAGAGCTAGGCCTTTTTGGATACTTTTGTGGCTATGACAAAAGTATCTAGCCCCTGCGGCAATGAGCAGACTAGCTTAAGTCAGAACCCACTAAAGGAAGTTAAATATCTAGCACTAAAATTAGATAAAAACTCCCTACTTACATATCATTCAACTCATCCATCAATTCTTTGCTCAACCTGTTAAAATAGCGTTTAACACCATACCCCATTACCCACTGAATACCACGGGTAGCATTGGTTAAAAACACCTCATCTGCTTCATTTAAGATATCTGGATTGATTTGCGCTTCGGTAACCGGAATATCGTTGTCCAAAGCCAGCTTGATAATTACGTCTCGCATTACACCAGCCACACAACCTTCGCTTAGTGCAGGGGTATACAAGTGGTTATCATACCAAACAAATACGTTAGAACTTAACGCCTCACACAAATAGCCATTCTGATTTAAAATGAACACATCATCTAACCGGTGCTGCGTTTTGTATATGCCAGCCATTATGTAAATTAGCGAATTACAAGTTTTATGCCTTGACAGGTAATTGACGGGTTTAAGCAGCTCGGAATATACGTTCATGATAACGCCCTTACTATTCAGTTGAAAATCCGGCCTCTCTTCAGGCTGTAGTTCAATGCACCATCCGGCACGGTTATCATTGGGTGTATACAGGCCGCCGGCATCGCGGTATACAGTTAAACGCAAGCGACCGTGCTTTACTTTGTTCCAAATAGCCAACTCTTCTGCCTTTTCTTTCAGAAACCAAGCATCCAGGTTTGAGTAACCTTCCATTTTCAGGTCCATCATTCCATGCTGCAAGCGACTGGCATGCAAATCAGCAAACTTAAGCTGCCCATTAGTCAGTCGCATACTTTCAAAAAGACCATCGCCATACTTAAACGCCCGGTTACTGATAGGTAACATGGCACTGTCGGCCGGCAATACTTCACCATTAAAATTTATAAAAGAAGGCATCATGCGATAGTGTAAACAATAAATCAGGCGTTTTGCTCTGTGTTTGTGCTAATATATTTTCGCCATTTGTGTAACACAGCTTCAAAATCAGCAGGTAAAGGTGCTTCAAAATAAATATATTTCCGAGTGGTGGGGTGCACAAAGCCCAAACTTTGTGCATGCAGGGCCTGCCTTGGCATCAGTTCAAAGCAGTTTTCAATGAATTGCTTGTATTTGCTAAAAGTGGTTCCTTTTATAATGCGGTCGCCACCATAAGTAGCATCGCTAAATAACGGATGACCGATATGCTTCATATGCGCCCTTATTTGGTGGGTACGCCCGGTTTCTAACTGGCATTCAATCAGCGTTACATAACCAAAGCGTTCCAATACTTTGTAATGCGTAACCGACCATTTACCTTTTTCCGGATCATCGTAAATAGACATTACACGGCGGTCGGCCACGCTGCGGCCAATGTATCCGGTTACGGTACCATCCTGCTCTAAATCGCCCCAGGCCAAGGCTATATATTTTCGGGTAATAGTATGTTCAAAAAATTGCCGTGCCAGCCAGGCCATAGCACGCTCGTTTTTACTGATGAGTAACAAGCCCGACGTGTCTTTATCTATGCGGTGTACCAAACCAGGCCGGCCATCATTACCGGGCAAGGTAGGCAGTTGCTGAAAGTGGTAGACCAAGCCATTTACCAATGTACCGGTATAATTATTATAGCCCGGATGCACTACCAAACCAGGAGGTTTGTTTACGATCAGTACATCATCATCTTCATAAGTGATGTTCAGCGGAATATTTTCGGGGTACACCTCCGTATCGCGGGGCGGATGTGGTAATACTACTGATATCACATCCTGTGGCTTTACCTTATAGCTCGACTTAATTGTCTTATCATTCACCAGTACGTTACCCAGTTCAATAGCATTTTGTATGCGATTGCGCGAGGCATTTTCGGTACGGTGCATCAAAAATTTATCTATACGCAACAAAGACTGGCCTTTGTCTACCACTATGCGCATATGCTCATAAAGGTCCTGCTCGTCTTGCTCGTTTAGTACTTGGTCGGGTATCATTACAGCAAAAATAGAGCTTTTTAAGCGGTAACTGCTTTTCTTGATTTAATTATGAGATTAACATGCATCATTTAATATCATTAGGTACTCAAACTAAGGTAGCGGCTATTAAATTTGCGCATGCCCATTACGCTCGACATATTTAGCCCGATACACCGCTGGCAGCATCCGTTGTTTACAGAAAAAGGGCTGAACGTTTTCATTAAACGCGACGACCTGATTCATCCGCTTATATCGGGCAACAAATGGCGCAAGCTTAAATATGCATTGTTAAAAGCGCAGGCCGAGGACAAAAATCATCTGGTAACTTTTGGCGGTGCCTATTCCAATCACCTGCTGGCTACAGCGGCTGCAGCCGCACAATTTGGCTTTAAAGCCACCGGCATAGTACGTGGCGAAGAAGTGCAAAACGATACGCTGTTTTTGTGCCGTTTGCATAGCATGCAACTTATATTTGTAAGCCGTGATGCTTATCGCAACAAACCGGCACTTTTTGAAGAGTATTTTGGCAGCGATGAGCAGGCATATTTTATTGACGAAGGTGGCGCATCGGCCGAAGCAGTGCAAGGGTGCAGTGAACTGGTGAACGAACTACCCAGGGTATACGAACACCTTTTTTGCGCCTGCGGCACTGGCACTACCGCAGCGGGTATTATCACCGGTTTACAGCAGCACCAGCTATTTACTCAATTTCATGCCGTACCTGTTTTAAAAAACGGCGAATTTATGCGGGATGAGATTAACCGCTATTTAACCATTCCTTTCTCCTACCAATTACATACCGACTATCATTTTGGTGGCTACGCCAAAACCACGCCCGAACTGCTGCAATTTGTCCAGAACTTTATTGCCACAACTGGCATACTCATTGAACCCGTTTATACCGGCAAAATGTTGTATGCTTTGTTTGATAGGGCCCAACGAAATCATTTTGCATCAGGCAGCAACATTTTGGCCGTACATAGCGGAGGCATGATGGGGTTATTGGGGATGAAAGATCGATTTACGACTATAAAATAAAGCTATTCACATCGCTAACGGTCAAGCTAAAAGGGCGATAATTTCGTTTATATATTTATAGCATTAACTTCATCATTTTATAAAACGCCTTTTCGGTTGCGAATTGAGCCTTTTTATATATTTAACCAAATTTAAAACCTATGAATACTTTGCCGATCAAACCGGAGAACGTGCAATCTGTATTGCAAAAACATTTGATTGCCGATGGCTTTGACCTGACGTTTGATATGGAAAAAAGCAAAGGTGTGTACATCTATGATTCCAAACATAATCGCACACTGCTTGATTTTTTCACCTGCTTTGCGTCTGTTCCGCTGGGCTATAATCACCCTGCTCTGTTGGAAGATGAAGATTTCAAGAAAGATTTGCTGCTGGCCGCATTAACCAATCCATCCAATTCAGATATATACACTACCCAATACGCTCGCTTTGTGCAAACCTTTAGTCGCGTAGGCATTCCGCATTATTTACCACATGCATTTTTTGTAGCTGGCGGCGGACCGGCCATTGAAAATGCCCTCAAAACCGCTATGGACTGGAAGGTGCAGAAAAATTTTGCTAAGGGCTACACGTACGAAAAAGGTTTTAAGGTATTACATTTTGAGCATGCTTTTCATGGCCGACTAGGCTACACGTTAAGCCTAACCAATACCTTGCCTGTTAAAACTAAATGGTTTGCCAAATTTGACTGGCCGCGCGTATCACATCCCTCCGTCCGGTTTCCGTTAACGGATGAAAACATGGATGACCTGTTACGCCGGGAAGCCGAATCAATTACTCAAATTAAACAAGCTTTTGTTGATAATAAAGACGACATCTGCGCCATTATCATCGAACCTGTACAAGCCGAGGGTGGCGACAACCATGTACGCACCGAATTTATGGAACAGCTACGCCTGCTGGCTGATGAGAATGAAGCTATGCTAATTTACGACGAAGTACAAACCGGCGTGAGCCTGAGCGGTAAATTTTGGTGTTATGAACATTTTGGCGAAAAGGCACAGCCCGACATTGTTGCTTTTGGAAAAAAGATGCAGGTATGCGGTATACTGGCTAGCAAACGAGTAGATGAAAACGAGCAAAATGTATTCAACGTGTCATCACGCATCAACTCCACTTGGGGTGGCAGCTTGGTAGATATGGTACGCATCACCAAAATACTGGAGGTAATTGAGCAAGAAGATTTGTGCAATCATGCTGCCCGTACAGGACAGTATCTCCAAAGCGAACTGTTGAAGCTAGCAGCAGAGCACCCTATCATTTGCAACATACGAGGCAAAGGGTTATTAACCGCGTTTGACTTTCCTGACAAAGCAATTCGTGATGCATTTATCAACAAAGGGTTAGCACACAATACCATGTTTTTAGGATGTGCACAAAAAACTATTCGTTTTAGGCCAGCATTAACTATGCAGGCTAAACATATAGATGAGGGAATAAGTATTATGAAAAAAATATTACAAACTATATAGCTTACAATAATATATCAGAAATTATTTTTCGATAAAAAAGTCTTTTTTTAGTTAGAAGATACTATACTTGCTTAACTAATGTTATATAATATTGATGTTTTATTACAACATATTACTTAAACGTTAATATGCGGCGTAATAATTGCTGATTGATTAAATTTAAAAGCAAAATTCTACTAAATAAAATGAGTAAACAAACTGAGAAATTGAAAAAACAGCTTCTCGAACTTTCTGATGTCATTAATGTGTTTCAATCCGAGGCGGTACAAGTAAAGATTATCGACAGGTTACTGGACACTATTTTAGATGGTGACAAAGACGGTGATGATACTATAAGCAAAAGAACCCGCGGATTACAAAACCATCGCGATGCAGATCAAGGGGCAAGAAAACCCGGCGCTACTAAAGTTTTAAATCAGCTACTTAATACCAACTATTTTGACGAACCACATTCTATAGCCGACATAGCCAGCTACTGCAAAGACGAGTATGGTTCCGAGTTCAAGACTTCAGAATTGTCGGGTATCTTACTAAAACTTTCTAACGATAACAAGCTACGCAGAGAGCGCAGTCATGAAAATAACCGTTACGAATATGTAAAAACTTAAACATAAAACCCTGAAAGTCAGGGTTTTATGTTTATTGTACTTTATATCAAATCAAATAGGCTATTTACGCCTAAAGCTTTTCGCGATAAAAATCCTTCGGCATACTTGGCTTGTATGGGTTTGCCAAACTCCCGGTTACGTGCTTCAATACCTAAAATAAAATCGGGGTTTGAAATATAAGTGGCAGGTTCATCTTTCCATTCCGGATTATAAAACTGAGAACCGTAAGCTTTGATGCTCTCAATCTTCGTATCCATAAATTCGGTGATATCTACTACCAAATCGGGCTTAATGTAAGTATCCTGAATAAAATGCAGTAGTTGCTTAGGTCGCCAGGCTTCCTGCAGTTTACCATTATTAAAAGTCTCGATTTTACGCAAACCAGCTAAAAAGCACGAAGCCTCTACCAGTTCGCTTGACCGGCCATGATCGGGGTGACGGTCATAGTAGGCATTGGTGATTACGATTTCGGGCTGGTAACGCCGTATCACCTCAATTACCTTCATCTGGTACTCGGGCGTGTTTTGAAAAAAGCCGTCGGGTATACCCAGGTTATCTCTTACCGCCAGTCCGAGTATTTCGCCAGCTTTTTGTGCTTCCTGCGCCCTTATTTCGGGTGTACCACGTGTGCCTAATTCACCGCGAGTTAAATCAACAATGCCTGTTTTTTTACCCATGGCATTGTGCTTTAATAATGTTCCGGCACACCCCAGTTCGGCGTCATCAGGGTGTACTGCCAAAACTAAAATGTCAAGTTTTAACATGTTTGGGTTTGAATTAAAGGCTCGGCCAGCAACTGGGCAATGCGTCTTTTTAAACGACCGGCAGTTGGCTTGGTAAACGGATAAAAGAAATCGATCACCTCGCCGTTACGGTTAACCAAGTATTTATGAAAGTTCCATAACGGAGCCGATTGCACTTTGCCATTCTCTTTTTTACTTCCTAAAAATTTGAATAACGGGTGTGCACCCTCTCCTTTTACTTTTACCTTACTAAAAACCGGGAAATGAGCACCGAAGTTGATTTTACAAAACTTGCCAATAGATGATCCATCTAAAGGCTCCTGTTTACCAAAATCGTTTGATGGGAAAGCAAGTATCTCAAAGTCCTGCCCTTCAAATTCGTTCCTCAACTCTTCCAGCTGCTTTAGCTGTGGGGTAAATCCGCATTGCGAAGCGGTGTTAACAATTAGCAGAACTTTATCCCGGTAATTGCTTAAGTTAATTTCTTCACCGTTTAACTTTTGCACGTTAAAACGGTAAATACTGTTTTCGTCCATGTAATACACTAATATCTGTTCGCATAATAACCGGCCTGCTGTAATATCGCCTCGATATCACGTTCCTGGTCCGGGTCATATGTCTCCTTCAAATTGTGGCCAAATATACGAGCTACAGATTGAAACATAAAAGCATGAAAACCACCTTTTAATTGTTTAGCCAATTCATAGCTGGTGGTTCCGGTTTCACGGTCAATCAATTTAATCAATATTTCGCCTTGTGTGATGGTCAGGTTTTTAACTTCACGATTAAATAATTCTTTTACATCCTTTTCGCAAGCCTTAATCATTTCCTTTTGCTTGTCTTTGTCAGATGTGGTAGCCAGGTTACGCTGCAACTGGCGGTATTTATCACCGGCCATACGTGCGTAAGGTATTACTTTATACACGTTATATTTTAAACGGTTGTAATTCCGGCGGTCGTCTTCACTGGCAAAAATGCGGGTATCTACTATCTTCACATCCTGCCCTACAATCCACGGAATCAATTCCCCCTCGTAATCTGTCAAGTATGTTTTAATGGTATCATTTTTGCCCATCTTTGGATGAGGCAACTTGCTCTGGCAAACAGCGTGCCCCGCAATACAGCAAAGGAATAGCAAAAGCGTATAAATTTTCATATATTTACTGTAACACAAAATTAACGCTATTTTTTGGTGTTTTTAATATAACCCACAAGAAAAATCATTTGTTGTAGGATTATGATAATTTGTTAACAAATACTTATAAATGAAAGATTTAGTGATTGATCTGGAAGCAGAAAAAAACGAGATACTGAAAAGGTACCGGGCTTTGCTGCGCGCATCCAAATCAACCTTGCAAAAAGGCGATAAACGCATGATTAGAAAGGCCTTCGAAATAGCCGTTGAAAGCCATAAAGACATGCGCCGTAAATCGGGCGAGCCTTACATATACCATCCTATCGCGGTAGCGCAAATTGCCGCCGAAGAAATTGGTTTAGGCACCACTTCTATAGTGTGCGCCCTGTTGCATGATGTGGTTGAAGATACTGATGTTACTCTGGAGGATATTGAAAGAGAGTTTGGTAAAAAGGTAGCTAAAATTATTGACGGCCTTACTAAAATATCAGGCGTTTTTGATACCAACAGCTCGCTGCAAGCCGAGAATTTTCGCAAAATGCTGCTTACGCTGGCAGACGATGTGCGAGTGATATTGATTAAACTGGCCGACCGCCTGCATAACATGCGCACCATGGAGTTCATGCCGCGTGATAAGCAGCTAAAGCTATCATCCGAAACAGTGTACTTGTATGCGCCGCTTGCCCACCGGCTGGGGTTGTATGCCATAAAGTCAGAACTGGAAGATTTATCCATGAAGTACATGGAACGCGAAACTTACCAGTTTATTAAAAAGAAGCTGAATGAGAAGAAAGCAGAACGAGAAAAGTTTATTGCCGACTTCATTCAACCTGTGAAAAAAACCCTGGAAGGACAAGGATTGCATTCCGATTTATTTGGGCGACCTAAATCTATACACTCCATCTGGAACAAGATGAAGAAAAAGGCTATTCCTTTTGAAGAGGTGTATGATTTATTTGCAATACGTATTATACTGGACAGTACGCCCGAGACTGAAAAATCGGATTGCTGGAAAGCTTATTCTATCGTAACCGACCTATACCGGCCCAATCCCGACCGTTTGCGCGATTGGATTTCATCGCCGAAGGCTAATGGCTACGAGTCATTGCACACTACTGTGATGGGTCCGCGTGGACAATGGGTGGAAGTGCAGATCCGTACCAAGCGAATGAATGAGATTGCCGAGAAAGGTTTTGCCGCACACTGGAAATACAAAGAGTCATCAAGCGACAGCGGTTTAGACCAGTGGATACATAAGGTACGTGAACTGCTTCGTAACCCTGACAGCAATGCGCTCGACTTCTTGGACGATTTTAAGATGAACCTTTTCTCGGATGAGATTTTCATTTTTACGCCCAAAGGTGCATTAATCCAGCTGCCATCAAATGCTACGGCGCTCGATTTCGCCTTCGAAATTCACTCTGATGTTGGTGCTACCTGTATTGGAGCCAAGGTAAACCATAAATTGGTGCCGCTAAGCTATAACCTGCAAAACGGCGATCAGGTAGAGATCATTACCTCGAGCAAGCAAACGCCTAAGGAAGACTGGCTTAACTTCGTAGTAACGGCTAAGGCCAAAGCCAAAATTAAATCTTCCTTAAAAGAAGAGAAACGCCGCATTGCCGAGGATGGTAAGGAGATTCTCGAGCGCAAGCTAAAATCTCTGAAGATTACTTACAACTCTGATAATATTCAGAAACTGACTTTGTACTTCAGGCTGCCTACTTCGCAGGATCTGTTCTACAATGTAGCCAAGGGCATCCTCGACCTGAAAGACCTGAAAGAATACCAGGCTTCCGAAAAAGTTGTTGAAAACAAGCCGCAGGATAAGATTGAGCAAGAACAAGTACAAAGCCTGCTGCGCAACATCAAAGCCAAAGACAGCGATATTTTGCTGATTGGCGAGGATATGCAAAAGATAGACTACAAGCTGGCTTCGTGCTGTAACCCTATTCCGGGTGATGATGTGTTTGGGTTTATCACCGTGAGCGAGGGTATCAAGATACACCGTACCAACTGCCCTAACGCTGCCAAGCTAATGGCTAACTATGGTTACCGCATTGTGAAAGCCCGCTGGACTACCCAGCATGAACTAGCCTTTTTAACCGGCTTGCGCATTAAGGGTATTGATGATGTGGGTTTAATTAATAAGCTAACCACTGTTATATCCAACGACTTTAAAGTAAATATGCGCTCCATCACCGTAGATAGCGACAATGGTATTTTTGAAGGAACCATTATGGTTTATGTGAACGACACCGAACACCTGGATAACCTCATTAAAAGGCTGAAACAGGTAAAAGGCATCACTTCCGTAACCCGCTTTGACTCCGCCTCGGCCGCATTTGAAAAGGCATCGTGATATAGATACTAGAACCAAGAGCCAAGAAACAAGATATTAATATCATATAAGCATCATCTTGGCTCGTGGCTCTTGACTGTTGCTTCTTTATTATGGCGATAATTACTAACTTTGATGCTTTAAGTATTGTACTATGCCTCAACAAGAAACCATTGATATGGTTAAAAAAATTTTCGAGGCGTATCTCGAAAATAAAAGTCTAAGAAAAACTCCTGAGCGTTTTGCGATTCTCGAGGAAATATACTCGCGTAGCGATCACTTTGATGTGGAATCATTGTATATCCACATGAAAAACAAAAAGTACCGGGTAAGCCGGGCTACAGTTTACAACACCCTCGAATTGCTAGTATCGTGCGATTTGGTAACCAAGCACCAGTTTGGCAAAAACATGGCCCAGTTCGAAAAATCATACGGCTACAAACAGCACGATCATATTATTTGTATTGATTGCGGCAAGGTGGTAGAGTTTTGTGATCCGCGCATTCAGCAGATTCAAAGTATGATGGGTGATTTGTTAAAGTTCGATATCAAACACCATTCGCTCAATTTATATGGCAATTGCACCAAATTAAGAGAAGGGCATTGCGACAGAAAGATATAAGCATTGCTAAGTTGTAAATCCTTATCTATTTCAAAAGCAGAAACTTTGGAATAGATAAGGATTGTTTATTTTATAATTATACTTTTGCAGCTTAAAAATTTAATCCTAACACCGTCATTGCGAGGAACGAAGCAATCTCTGAACTTTGCCTTGACGTACTCAAGTCTCCGCAGGAATTGCTTCGTTCCTGGCAATGACGTAAAAATTTATATACATGGCTGTTGATGTTTTATTAGGCCTCCAGTGGGGCGACGAAGGCAAAGGAAAAATTGTTGACGTACTAAGCGCTGGTTATGATTTAATTGCCCGCTTTCAGGGCGGTCCGAATGCCGGACACACTTTAGAGTTTGACGGTAAAAAATTCGTACTGAACACTATCCCATCCGGTATTTTCTTTGAAAACACCATGAACCTGATTGGCAATGGTGTAGTAATTGACCCTATTACCCTGAAAAAGGAACTGGACAAGCTGAAAGATGCCGGTCATGATTTATTGGCTAAAGGCAACCTGATGATTGCCAAAAAAGCACACCTTATTTTACCTACTCACCAACTGCTGGATGCTGCCAATGAGAAAAAAATGGGCGAAGGTAAAATTGGTTCTACTTTAAAAGGCATTGGCCCTACTTACATGGACAAAACAGGCCGTAATGGTTTGCGTATAGGCGATATTACGCTGCCTGATTTTAAAGAGCGTTACGAAAAACTGGTTGGCAAACATACTTCCATGCTGCAAGCTCTTTACGGAGAAGTAGTAGATTTTAGCGAACGCGAGCAGGCGTTTTTTGAAGCTATTGAGCTAATCAAACAATTTCAACTGGTTGACTCTGAGCATTTGGTGAACGATTACCTGAAACAAGGTAAAAAGGTACTGGCCGAAGGCGCACAAGGCGCTATGCTGGATATTGATTTTGGTTCATACCCGTTTGTTACTTCATCTAACACTACAACTGCTGGTGCCTGTACCGGTTTAGGTATTGCGCCACGTGAAATTGGCGAGGTGATTGGTATTTTCAAAGCATACTGTACCCGTGTAGGTGGTGGCCCCTTCCCTACCGAGCTGGACAACGAGTTAGGCGAAGAACTACGCCAGTTAGGCCATGAGTTTGGTGCTACTACCGGTCGCCCACGCCGTACCGGCTGGGTTGATTTGCCTGCACTGAAATATGCTATTATGCTGAACGGTGTTACCCAATTGGTAATGACCAAAGCCGATGTTTTAAGTGGTTTCGACAAAATTTATGTTTGTACACATTACAACTATCAAGGCGAAACTATCGATTATATGCCATATGACATCTGCACGGTAAAACCAGAACCGGTATTAAAAGAGATTGAAGGCTGGCATGAAGATTTAACTGGCATTACCGAAATATCACAAATACCGGCCAAGTTGCAATCATACATTGATTACCTGGAGCAGGAAATTGGTGTACCGGTAAAATACCTGTCAGTTGGTCCGGACAGAAAGCAGACTTTAACGTTACATCAATAATCTTTGTCATGGCAAGTGTTAGCGTGGCAATCCCGTTGCTTATAAATAACACAACGAGATTACCACAGCGTTATCACGCCTCGTAATGACAACATGATATAAATCTACAAAAGGCCGGAAACATCCGGCCTTTTGCTTTAAAGCACTATTTTTACCCCATGATTTTTGAGATACAGGATACTGCCCAATTTAAACAGCAAGCCCTGCAATGGGCCGCTACGTTTGAAGTGGCCTGTTGCTTGGATTCGAATCATTTTAAGGATAAATACTCGCAATTTGACGCGTTGATTGCCGTTGGTGTCAGGGATGAAGTAACAGCAAATGCGGGTGATGCATTTTCACTCCTGCATAAATTCAGGCAACGTAATCCGGGTTGGATTACAGGCTTTTTGGGATATGACTTAAAAAACGAAGTTGAACAGTTATGGTCAACCAATGCCGACCACCTGCATTTTCCAGACTTATATTTTTTTGCACCGCTTCACCTTATTGTAATTAAAGGTCAGCAAGTAGAAATCATTTCTGAGCAGGCCGATGAAGTACGTAGCTATATTGAACAACAACCGCCTGTTAGCTCATCAACCGTTCAAAATATCCGATTACATTCCTGTTTTAAGCAGACAGATTATATAGAAACGTTTGAGCAAATTAAGCAACACATCCTTCGCGGCGATATCTATGTAACAAACTTTTGCCAGGAGTTTTTTGCTGAGGATGCAGACATTAACCCGGTACAAATATTTTCTGCGCTGAACCAAGTATCACCCAACCCTTTCTCCTGTTTTTTTAAACACTACAATCAATACATTTTATGTGCCTCACCCGAGCGCTTTTTGGCCAAACGTGGTAATCAGCTTATATCACAGCCTATAAAAGGCACAGCAAAACGCGGACATACGCCAGAGGAAGACGAAACCATCAAACACCAACTTCGGTACAACACCAAAGAACAGCAGGAAAATGTGATGATTGTAGATTTGGTACGTAACGATTTAACGAAATCGGCCAAACCAGGTACCGTACAAACCGATGAGCTGTTTGGCATTTACAGCTTTAAGCAAGTACATCAAATGATATCGACCGTAACCTGCCAGCTGGATGAAGAGATAGATGCCGTTAGCGCTATCAAAAATACCTTCCCCATGGGTAGCATGACGGGCGCCCCTAAGCTACGCGCCATGCAGCTGATGGAACATTATGAGCGTAGCCGCCGTGGTGTTTACTCAGGTGCGATTGGTTATTTTAGCCCAACTAACGACTTCGATTTTAATGTAGTTATACGCAGCATATTCTACAACGCATCTGATAAATACCTATCATTTCAGGTAGGCAGCGCCATAACCCATGATGCTGTTGCCGAGCAAGAGTACCAGGAATGTTTGTTAAAAGCCAAGGCTATTTTACAAGTATTGGGTGCTACGCTTTAAACTTTCGTGCCACCCTAACCACCACGTCAGATCCTTTGGCAAAAAAAGCCGAGTATGGTTGCTTTAGAAAGGGCTCAAACTGCTTACCATACAAGCTTGCCACGTCTGCCTCAAACACAGAACCTATTACGGGCGATACCTGCCAGGCTATATGTTCTACTGCGTATTCTAAAGTGGTGTTGGCGTTAATCTGATTATATCCCCAGTAATGTTCAAATATAAACTCCTCGGGGCTGGCTGGGTCAATATCCACAAACTCATTGCTAATGGTAGCGCCTAATTTGTTCCACTGGCCGTTTAATTTCCATTCATACAAATATTGGGTATGCCCATTTGCATCGGGCACCACAGAATGCCGCATAGGTAATGCTTTATAATGCTCGTTGTACAAATTGTTGGCAATGATTGGAATAATAAACTTAGGCACAAGTTCGCTAATAAACACAGCTCCCCGCTTCCACTCCTTGCCGTCAAAATGTTTTACATAAAAGCGCAGGTTTACCTCTTCAAAGTCAGCATGCCATGGCCAGCGAACGCCTAGCACCCGCGTATCCAAGAACATAAAGCCAACCATGCTTACCAGCGCTTTGCCTTGCCATAAGTCAAGCTCGGTTGCCGCTGGCAGGTAAGGCTTTAGTATCTCAGGGTCAACCTCATAGTTAAGCATAATGAGGTCGTGCCATTTGGCTTCCAGAAACTTAATTTTTGCCATAAAAAAATCCCGCTTTTAAGGGCGGGAAATTTAGTTATCTTTTGTAAAACTTCATAGCCTCGGGCAAACGTGCCTGTATATCGGCAATGCGTCGTTCGTCAGACGGGTGAGTACTCAAAAATTCGGGTTGAGACTGACCATTGCTTTGCGCCGCCATGCGCTGCCAAAAAGATACTGCGGCATGCGGGTCATAACCTGCCATTGCCATAAAAGTTAATCCTAAACGGTCGGCCTCCGATTCCTGACTACGGCCATAATGCAATAGCGCCAATTGGCTGCCAGTACCGTAAAGCTGACTAGTCAGTTTAACCAGTGGCGATGTAGCATTGTTAGCGGCTACACCAACGGCTGTGCCTAAGCCTTGGGCTACATATTCTTGTGAAATACGTTCTGCTGAGTGACGGGCAATAGCGTGGCCAATTTCGTGCCCCATTACCGTAGCTAGGCCAGCGTCATCTTTTGTAATAGGCAAAATACCACTGTATACTGCCACTTTACCACCTGGCATACACCAAGCGTTTACTTCTTTACTCTGTATCAGGTTAAATTCCCACTGGAAGTTGTACTGATCGCCATAACCATTTTGGCTTAAATAACGCTGTATAGCAGCCGCCAGTTGATTACCTACACGCTTTACCCGTGCGGCATCAGTAGTATTGGCTATAACTGTGGTTTTAGGATCTGTTAATAACTGCCGGTAGCTTTGTGCAGCCGACTGGTTTACTTGTGCATCGCTAACCGCTAAAAATTGCTTACGACCAGTTAACGGTACAGTGTTACACGAAAAAAATACAAATGCGGCTACTAGAGCCAGTAATAGTTTTGATGCTTTCATAAATAATAGGTTGTGTAAATATTTAAGCAGCAGCCTTACTTTTAAACAAGTTCACTTTTGATTCTTTGCCTTTTAACAACCGCTCAATGTTTTTTTGATGCGTTACCAGTATCAGCACACAAATACACATTCCGTATATAATTACCGATTTAATATATACCGGAAATATAAACGTTACGCCGATTGGATACATAAAACCGGCGACAATAGAACTTAGCGACACATATCTGGTTATCAATAAAACAACTACAAACACCAGCACACAAAGCAATGCTGCCTGCAAGTTTACAGCCAAAACCATTCCAAACAAACTAGCTATACCTTTACCGCCCCTAAAACCTGCAAATACCGGAAACAAATGCCCCATTACGGCAGTAACGCCCAAAGCCAGTTCATAATTAATGAACGCAGCCGAGTGATGGTTACCAGTTGTAGAAACCCCTATCAGGTAAGCCAGGTTAGTGGCCGTCCAGCCTTTTAAAATATCAATCAGCATTACGGGTATACCTGCTTTTTTGCCTAATACCCTAAAGGTGTTGGTAGCGCCGGCGTTACCACTGCCATATTCACGAACATCTATTCCGTAAAAGGCCTGTCCAATCCAAACTGCAGTTGGAATAGAGCCAAATAAGTAAGCCAATATCAGAACAAGAACAGAGTAGATTGAAATCATTTCAGCACAATAATACTAAATGGTTATGGTAATTGATTTGTTTTGATTACTTAACCGCTTTTAAGCTCAAATCCAAACTTTTTACTGAATGTGTAAGCGCTCCAACCGATATATAATCCACCCCCGTTTCGGCATAAGCCCTAATGGTATCGGCTGTAATACCGCCAGATGCTTCGGTAGCGAATTTACCACCAATCATTTCAATTGCTTTTTTCAAATCGGGTACACTAAAATTATCGAGCATGATACGATCGATACCACCGGTTTCCATGGCTTCTTGTAATTCGTCAAAATTGCGTACCTCTATTTCAACCTTTAATTGCTTGTTGTTTGCTTGCAAGTAAGCCTGGGTGTTTTGAATAGCTTGTTTGATGCCGCCTGAGTAGTCTACATGATTATCCTTAATTAAAATCATATCATATAAACCAAAGCGATGGTTAACGCCGCCACCAATTTTCACAGCCCATTTTTCAAAGTAGCGGAACCCCGGTGTAGTTTTACGTGTGTCTAGTACGCGCGTGCCGGTACCTTCCAGCATCTCTACAATACTGTGCGTGCGTGTGGCAATGCCCGACATACGCTGCATGCAGTTTAGCACCAAACGCTCGGCTTTTAGTATACTATGCGTACTGCCTTCTACTTCAAAAGCAACGTCCTGAGGCTTTACACTGGCACCATCCTGCAAAAAGATGTCCAGCTTTAACAGAGGATCGATGATTTTAAAAATCTCAACAGCCAGTTCAACCCCAGCCAGTATGCCGGTATCTTTCACCAACAATCGAGCTTTACCGGTTGTGCCTTGGGGTATAGTGGCTAAGGAGGTATGGTCGCCATCGCCTACGTCCTCTGCCAAAGTATCTTTTATAAATTGATGTACAAGTTCTGTATCCAACATATTTCTTTTTAGCGGTTCAAAAGTAAAAACAATTAGCGATTATTTAGTTTTTGATAAATAACATCTGTGTGACGGTTGATTAGTTGTGAGTTATGAGTTATGAGTTATGAGTTATGAGTTATGAGTTATGAGTTATGAGTTATGAGTTATGAGTTATGAGTTATGAGTTAAGGACAATTCGATCTTGACATCTAATGTTTGAGTATACTATAGTTTATCTCAAGCCATAATTAAAGCCGAAAACAACTATCCAACCATTCAACCACTCATCCAATCAACAGAAAAACTATATTTGCATTGTGGAACAAAATAAAAAAGTAGCTTTATTCATACTGGACGGCTGGGGTTACGGCCGCCATGATAGTTCGAATGCCATCTATTCGGCTAATACGCCATTTTTTGATTCGATGCTCGAAAAGTATCCTAATTCTAAACTGGTAGCTTCCGGTACTGCCGTGGGTTTACCTGAAGGGCAAATGGGCAATTCAGAAGTTGGGCACATGAACCTGGGCGCCGGCCGTATTGTTTATCAAGAGCTTGGCCGCATCCATAAAGCCGTTGATGACCACGAATTGCCCAGCAATCCGGTACTGAAAGATGCTTTTGAATATGCTAAAGCCAATAATAAAAATGTGCATTTTATTGGTTTGGTGTCTGATGGCGGTGTCCATTCACACATTAATCACCTGAAAGGTTTGTGCGATGCTGCCATGGAATACAACCTGGAAAATGTATTTATACATGCTTTTTTAGATGGCCGCGACACTGATCCGAACTCGGGTATTGTTTACATTACCGACCTGGAACTATACATCAGCCAAATGCCGGTTAAATTGGCTTCGGCTATTGGTCGTTATTACGCGATGGACCGCGACAACCGTTGGGAGCGTGTAAAACTGGCTTATGACCTGCTGGTAAACGGCGAAGGCAAACCGGCCATGAATATGATTGAGGCCATCAAAGAATCGTACGCCGAAGGTGTTACTGACGAATTTGTATTGCCAATTGTACGCACAGACGTTAATGGCCAGCCTATTGCTACCATTAAAGAAGATGATGTGGTTATCTGCATCAACTTCCGTACTGATCGTGGCCGCGAAATTAGCACAGCATTAACGCAAAAGGCTTTTCCTGAGCAAAACATGCACCCGCTTAACCTGCGCTACATCACCATGACGCCTTATGACGAGACGTTTAAAAATGTGCAGGTGATATTTAATAAAGAAGATTTAACCCAAACCTTGGGCGAAATTTTGCAGGATGCCGGTAAAAACCAAATCCGCATTGCCGAAACAGAAAAGTATCCGCATGTTACTTTCTTTTTCTCGGGCGGCCGTGAAAAGGAATTTGATAACGAAAAACGCATCATGATTCCGTCGCCTAAAGTGGCTACATATGATTTACAGCCCGAAATGAGTGCCGAAGGTATCCGGGATGCTATTTTACCGGAACTGCAAAGCGGCTGGGCCGATTTCATCTGCCTTAACTTTGCCAACACCGATATGGTAGGCCACACCGGCGTATTTGAAGCGGTAGTAAAAGCTGCCGAAACAGTAGATAGCTGCGTGCAAACACTGGTTGAAACCGGTGTACAAAATGGCTACTCATTCATCATTATTGCCGACCATGGTAACGCCGATTACATGGTGAATGAAGACGGCTCGCCGAATACAGCACACAGTACCAACCTGGTGCCTTGTATTGTTATTGATAAAGATGTAACCGCCGTAAAAGACGGCAAACTGGGCGACATTGCCCCTACTGTTTTAAATTTGCTAGGTGTTGAAATACCTAAGGCAATGACCGGAGATGTACTGGTATAAACCTGCTATAAAATATACTGCTTTTTGCAGCGCAATGCTCATCACGTTATCCGGCTTGTATTCGTGCAAGCCGGATATTCGTGAAACGGGCGCTGCATTGAAATACTTTGATCTCAAAAAATTTATCCATACTGATTCGGCTCGTTTATCCAAACAACAGGTATGGGTTACCAAAATGGTTTCGCATAACCAGGAATCGGCCCAAACCCGCAAATTGCGTATTACCAACTGGGGCCGCGAATTAGATTTATTTGCGGCATCCGATATCAACAAACCAGCCTGGCGCGAAAGCTACAGTATACAGCGGCAAGGCGATTCGGTAGTTTATACTGCTAAAGACCCCAAACTGTTTACCCGCCGATTAATGATCCAACAATCGGGTAACACTGTAAAAAAAATTACTATTCAAAACGCCACCAGCAACATCCTCTACCAAAGTTCAGAGAAATTGGTGTATTATCCTGATTCATTATACTTAATTGATAAGCTGCAACAGGTGAAGCTGTTAGGTGATAATAGGTATTTGATTAAAGGGGTAATTAGTAAGTAAGATTTTCACTCTTGCTATCGTCATTGCGAGACAGTTGTGTGGCCGTCGAAGCAATCTCGGAGTTTTTGTTTAGTGACTCGGGTTCTGCTACTGATACCACTTTAGTGCTGTTAATTTAACGTTCTTTGGTGCTATTTAACTTACTTCGTCTGCTCATTGCCGCAGGGGCTAGATACTTTTGTCATAGCCACAAAAGTATCCAAAAAGGCCTAGCTCTCGCGATCCCTACCCCACACCGCAGGCAGCCGCCGGCCCGGGCGCGATAGCGGGCCTTTGCGCTTCTTTTTTATCTATTTTGCAAGTTTTAAATTCAACAGCATAAAGCACTGGCAGAACAAGCCCACAAAAAAGAATCGGCATTCAGCTTCTTTCGGTAGCTACTGTCTTAAGTACTGGTACAACCCAGAGTAGAAAGAAGGTGCGGCCGAGAGCTTTCTTTTTGGTTACTTTTTCTTTTGCGGTAAAAGAAAAAGTAACATCCACAGGCGGTGGTTAAAGAACATCCCTATCCTAACAGGGCACAACCATAAGTTAAAAGAAGTAGAAAAATATTTTTAAGAATTCAACAGTCGCGATAGAAGACAAACTTAATGATGTCCTAAAACTGTAGCCATCTTTTCTTTGGCTACATCAAGCAATGTAGAAATATCGGTGCGACCAGGATTGCCGTTCAGTACTTTCTCAAAATCCGCTATAGCAGCTTTTAAGGCACTTACTCCCCTATTTTTATCGTATGCAGAACGGCTACCAGCATCTAATTTAAAAGCAGCATAATCGCGGTAGGCAATGCCCCGGTTTTGGTAAAAACGATCTTCGCCAGGCTTTATAACCAGGGCGCGGGTTAAATCTTTAATGGCATTCAATAAATACTTTTCTTTTTCGTAAGTATTTAGTTGCACATCCTTAGCCATGTTGCTTTGCGCTTTGGAACGGAAATAATAAGCCGATTCGTCGGTGGGGTTTAAAACAATTACACGTGAATATGCAGATACCGACTTTTTGTAATTTTCACTGTGGTAATAAGAATAGCCCAGCATCCACAAGGCATGCGTACTGTTGGAATCTACCTCGCAGGCACGTTCCAGTTGCCTTACCGCACTTTTAAAGTCTTTATTCATCATTGCCTGGTAGCCTAATTTCACATAAGCATTTTGGGCCAAGCCTTCAAGAGATGAAACAAGTAAAAAAGACAATATGACGGAGAACCTCATCACCAGTTTATTATGTTCAACAACGCTAATAATACATTAACTATCAGCAGTTAATTTTATTATATCAGGCGTAATATTAATACAAAACTTTTTAGCTAACAACTCCGCACGAGGTTTTGATGCAACACATTAGCTGACTTTTTTTCCACAATAGACTTAGCCAGTACTTTTTGGTTTAAACCTATCGCATATTTAAAGGTCTAACTTATAGTAGGTTAAGTTTATATTAATGATAACTTGTCACATTGATACACGTTGGCATATGTATTGAACTAATAACCGTTAAAATATAAAACAGTACTTTTGCGTTATAATCGTTGCCTTGTTGCCAAACAGGCTGACAACATGACGTTAACTTACCATATAGAAAGGGTATTTAATGAGTTTTGATCCGTTTGATTTTAAGAGTGCTTTACCGGTAATTAATGAAGATTCCGAGTTTTTTCCGCTGATGTCTACAGAGGATGAAGAGGAAATGAATAATGAACAGGTACCAGATGCACTGCCTATATTGCCGTTGCGTAATACCGTTTTGTTTCCGGGTGTAGTTATACCAATTACGGTTGGCCGCGATAAATCTATCAAACTGATACGCGATGCCAACAAAGGCGACCGTCTGGTTGGCGTTGTTGCCCAGCAGGATGTAAGCGTTGAGGACCCAACCTTTGACCAACTGCACCAGGTAGGTACCACAGCATTGATTATTAAAATGCTGCAGATGCCCGACGGCAACACTACCGTAATTTTACAAGGTAAAAAACGCTTTGTGCTAAAAGAAGAGCTGCAAAGCGAGCCTTATTTAAAAGCAGCTATTGAGCCATTTAAAGAAACAGCATTTAAAGAAGATAAAGAATTTAAAGCCATGGTATCGTCTATCAAAGACATGGCCATGAGCATCATTCAGCTATCGCCCAACATCCCTAGTGAGGCAGGCATAGCTATACGTAATATCGAGAGCACATCGTTCCTGATCAATTTCATATCCTCAAACATGAATGCGGATATGATAGCCAAACAACGCCTGCTGGAAACCCCTAGCCTGCGCGACCGTGCCCGTATTGTGTTGGAACACCTAACTACCGATTTGCAAATGCTGGAACTGAAAAATCAGATACAAACCAAAGTGCGTACTGATTTGGATAAACAGCAACGTGATTATTTTTTAAACCAGCAGCTTAAAACCATCCAGGAAGAATTAGGTGGTAACTCACCCGACCTGGAGATTGAGAACCTACGTAACAGGGCTGTTAAAAAGAAATGGGCCAAAGAAGTAAGCGACCACTTTAATAAAGAACTGGAAAAACTGCAGCGCATTAATCCTGCCGCAGCCGACTACTCGGTACAAATCAATTATCTGGAATTGTTGCTGGATTTGCCATGGAACGAATTCACCAAAGATAACTTTGACCTGAAACGTGCCCAGAAGGTACTGGACAAAGACCACTTTGGCCTTGATAAAGTAAAACAACGTATCATCGAATATCTTGCCGTGCTGAAGTTGAAGCACAACATGAAGGCTCCTATTTTGTGTTTGGTTGGCCCTCCGGGTGTTGGTAAGACCTCTCTGGGTAAATCTATAGCTAAGGCATTGGGCCGTAAATATGTACGTATGGCCTTGGGCGGCGTACGTGATGAAGCGGAAATTCGTGGTCACCGTAAAACTTATATTGGTGCCATGCCGGGCCGTATTATCCAGTCTATCAAAAAAGCCGGTGCAGCCAACCCGGTGTTCATTTTAGATGAGATTGATAAAGTAGGTAACGATTTCCGGGGCGATCCATCTTCTGCCTTATTAGAGGTGTTGGACCCTGAACAAAACAGCACCTTTTACGACCATTATGTTGAACTCGACTTTGATTTATCTAACGTGATGTTCATCGCTACCGCCAACTCCTTGAGCACCATACAACCGGCATTGCTTGACCGTATGGAGATCATCGAGGTAAACGGTTATACTATTGAAGAAAAAATTGAGATTGCCCGCCAGCACCTGTTGCCAAAACAACGTGAAGCCCATGGTGTAAAAACCAAAGACGTGACCATTAAAAATGATGTCATGGAATCGGTGATTGAGGGCTATACCCGCGAGTCGGGCGTACGTAGTTTAGATAAACAAGTAGGCTCCATTGTGCGCGGTGTGGCCAAAAGCATTGCGCTTGAGGAAGAATATAATTCAACCGTCAGCAAAAAAGACGTTGAGAAAATATTAGGTGCACCGTTGTTTGATAAAGACCTTTACGAGGGCAACGACGTAGCCGGTGTAGTAACCGGTTTAGCCTGGACGCAGGTTGGTGGCGATATTCTGTTTATTGAAGCCAGCTTAAGTCCAGGTAAAGGCCGCTTAACCTTAACCGGTAATTTGGGCGATGTAATGAAAGAATCGGCCACTATAGCCCTTGCCTACTTGCGAGCGCATGCTGGTTACTTTAACATTAACCCTAAGCTATTTGACCAGTGGGATGTGCACGTACACGTACCGGCAGGAGCTACACCTAAGGATGGTCCATCAGCAGGTATCACCATGCTTACCGCTTTAACATCGGCATTCACACAGCGTAAGGTTAAACCTAATTTAGCAATGACCGGCGAGATTACCCTACGTGGCAGAGTATTGCCTGTGGGTGGTATCAAAGAAAAGATACTGGCGGCAAAACGTGCCAATATTAAAGAAATCATCCTGTGCGAAAACAACCGCAAAGACATCCTGGAAATCAAGGAAGACTACATTAAATCATTACAGTTCCATTACGTAAAAACCATGCGTGAGGTAATTGACCTAGCCTTGTTAAATGAGCAAGTAAGCGAAGCGCTTGATTTAACCATCAAAGAAGATTTGAAACCCGTTTGGGAATAAAATATAATTTGCGATTTTAAGTTTTTAAGGGCTATCTTCATGTACAATAAAGTATGATGAAGGTAGCCCAAACTTTTAAAATTGCATTTTTTAGTTTGTGGGTAAGCTTATTTTTGATAAAGCTTGCGGTAGCGCAATCATATTCACGAATTATCGATCCCATCGTACCCAATCGCGCTCAAAATATATTTGTAGAACTGGGTGGCCCAGGCCTGCTACTGTCGCTCAATTACGATACCCGGTTTCTGAATCGGCATGACGGCGTGGGTGGGCGAGTCGGCGTGGGTTATTTATCAATTGATAAGAACTCCTTATTAACCGTGCCACTGCAAATCAATTACCTGCTAGGTAAAAATGGAAAGTACTTTGAGCTGGGCTTGGGCGCTACCTTCGTTAAACTGAGAGGGAATGAAGATAGCTTTTTATCATTTGACGATGCCTCGAGCGTATTGGGTAATATGACCTTTGGCTACCGTTACCAACCTGAAGACGGCGGCTTCCATTACCGGGCAGGCCTTACGCCGCTTTTCAACAAATCTAACTTTATACCTTATTTTGGCAGTGTAGGCTTCGGATACACCTTTTAATCGTAAACTTATTTAAACCGATAGCCGGATTAACGGCTGGCTTTCATATTTTAGCAAAGATTATTTCCGCTAAATGAAACTCAAAACCCTTATTACTGCTGCCTTGCTAAGCGTGGGTATTACCCCGGCATTTGCACAAAGCCATGCGCACGAAATTGGCTTACAAAGTGACAATGATTCCTTTTTAGGGCAAGGTACAGACAGGTATTATACCAATGGCATTTATCTGTTTTACCGCCAAGGCCTAACCAATAAAAATTTGGATAGTAGCAAACTAGCCAACAAAGTACTTGGCTTTGAAGTGGGTCAAAAGATATTCAACCCCTACTCTGGCTATGTGCCCAATCCAGCTCTGGTTGACCGTCCATTTGCAGGCTATTTATATGCTGGGGCTAACTTAAATTTGTTATATAAAAACGAAAGTAATCTAAAAATTGGCTTACAAGCTGGGGTAATTGGTCCGGCCGCTTTAGGCGAAGAAGTACAAAATGTCATTCATGATACTTTTGGCTTTTACACCTTGGCTGGTTGGGATACACAGATACACAACAGCGTTCAGCTAAATCTATCGGCGCAATACAACAAATTGCTGGCACGGGCATCATGGATTGATTTAACCGGTAGTAGCTATGCCAACCTGGGTACCGGTTTTAACGGTGCCGGCCTTGGCGCAATAGTACGTGCAGGTAATTTTAATCAGTTATTCAACTCGGTTAGTACACAAAGCACTGCCATCCGCAACAGCAACAATAACTTATTGCATTCATACGAGCTTTTTGCTTACTACAAACCCACGTTTAACTACGTAGGTTATGATGCAACTATACAAGGCGGCTTGTCTCAAAACCATAGTGACCAGATTACATTTACACCAAATCGCACATTATTTACGCACCAAATTGGTGTAGCTTACGCCGGTAAGCGCTGGGTACTGGATGGTTCGGTGGTAATTAGCGGCAAACAAATCAACAGCATGTTTTATTCGCACCAGTGGGGATCTGTTACGGCCTTGTACCGCTTCAATTAGAAATCGTTACGGCGCAGTTGTTTTTTAACAGATTGTATGCGCTTACTCTCTAATCGGGCCGCTTTAGCGGCCTTACTTATTTTGGTAGGCTTGCGTGCTTTGCGCACTTCAAGGGCTTTGCTAATCAGCAAGTGCATTTTATCTACTGCACGCTCTTTGTTTAACAATTGGCTCCGCTCCTCTTCGCTGATTACTTGCAGATAGCCGTCTCTGTTTAAACGGCTTTGCAGCCTGGCTTTCAGTAGCTCTTTTTGTTCGGCAGTAAATAAGGCCGACTTTTCTATATCAAACAGCAACTCTACTTTAGTAGAAACCTTATTAACGTTTTGCCCGCCTTTGCCGCCACTACGATAGGCTTTGTAGGTTACTTCTTTTTGCAAATCGGCTTTGATAATGTTCATTGTTCAAAACTAAGTTTAAATGGTCAGCATCTAAAATTATAGCATAATTCGTACCTTAGTCCCCCGATGAGCAAGAACATTGTGGTAGCCATTGATGGATATTCATCATGCGGAAAAAGTACCTTAGCCAAAGCGTTAGCCAAAAAACTTCACTTTATTTATGTAGATAGCGGGGCCATGTACCGCGCTGTTACCCTTTACTTTTTACGTAATAACGTCGACCTTAATAACCATGAACAGGTTGCTGAAGCGTTAAAAAATATTCATCTTAATTTTCATTCGCGCGATTACGAAACGCATATTACTTTAAACGATGAAGAAGTATCGCAGGAAATCCGCTTGATGCCGGTGTCGCAAAATGTAAGTCCGGTATCTGCCATACGCGAAGTGCGCAAAGAGATGGTGGCTCAACAGCAGCGCATGGGTCGTTCTAAAAACATCGTGATGGATGGCCGCGATATCGGTACTGCCGTGTTCCCGAATGCACAGATAAAGCTGTTTATGACGGCCGACCCAAAAGTACGTGCCGAACGCCGTTACAAAGAACTTTTACCCACCAATCCGGATATTACCCTTGAAGAAGTATTTGAAAACATTGCCCACCGCGATTATTCGGATACTACTCGTAAAGAAAGCCCACTGGTACGTGCAGAAGATGCTATCATTTTAGACAATACTAACATTACCCCCGAGCAGCAATTGCAGTTTGCATTGGAAAAGGTAGAGCCTTTTTTAAAGAAATAGGCTTTGAATAAGATAATAAAAAAGGGAGCAGATATCATATCTGCTCCCTTTTTTATTATATAACCTCACAGAACGATCAAACTATGCTGATACTACTGGCTGTTCTTCGAACTTACGTGTGACTACGCCAAAACAATTCAAAAAGTCTACTCCTTCATCATTCGGAAAGCCCTTATAAGCTGCATACGAATGTCGATAGTACACTTTAGTGATACCCGCCGAATAAATCAACCGGGCACAGGCTAAACAAGGCGACAGCGTAGTATACATGGTTGCCCCTTCCAATTTAGCCCCGTTTTTAACGGCATACAGTATGGTATTCTCTTCGGCATGCAAGGCAAGCGAGCAGCTACCCCGGGCGTCGCGTGGGCAGCCGGTTTCGGGCCACTCCTCGTCGCAGTTGTGCGTACTTGCCGGTGGGCCATTATAGCCTACCGATATGATACGGGTATCTTTAGTTAAAACAGCACCAACCTGTGCCTTTACGCAGTGTGAGCGCTTGGCCAGGTCGGTAGCCAAATTCATAAATATTTGTTCGAAACTCAGTTTACTCATTGTGACAATTAGTGTCCGCCTTTCATCTCGAGAGCATCAAAGTCAATACCTTGCGACTTTAACACGTTCTGTGCTTTGATAGCATAAAAAGCCAAATAAACAAAACAAGCAACACCCACAATGTACGACCACTGGATGCCTAACAAATTAGGTGCAGAAACGTAACCTTGCAGCAAGCTGATTACGCCACCACCCATAATCATCATAATTAAAAAGCTTGAACCCTCATTAGTGTGTTTCCCTAAACCAGATACAGCTAAAGTATATATACATGGCCATAAAGTAGAACAAAATAATCCTACACTGATGAATGCATAAACACTTACCATCCCGCTGGCCAACATACCTATAACTAAAGCAGTGATACCCATCAATGAGAATATTAAAAGCTGCCTAGCTGGGTTACCTTTGCTCAACCAATCGCCAATAATCATTATAACAATAATGAATGCATATAAATAAAATGGTGTGATATCATGGCTAGCTAATTTATTCACCACTAAGAAAATTGCAAAAGCTATATATGGCATTACAAAACGCATTATTTTTTTCGCGCCATCGCTCATATTAAAAGCACCAACTGAGCTTGTCCAACGTCCAATCATTAAACTTGCCCAATATAGAGACACAAAAGGAGCAGCGCCCGATGTAGCGATATTCAACTTTTCTTTCATAAATTCAGGCAAATTGCTTGCGGTTGATACTTCAACACCTACGTATAAAAATATTGCAATCATACCCAATACCAACTGTGGATATCCCAAAGCGCTTTTGGCGTTTTTACCATGCGTACTTACTAATTCAGTAGCAATCTCAACATCCGCACTTTCACTACTATCAATCTTATTAGGTAATGATGAAAACTTAAATATTAATGCAACTACTAAAAATAGAACGCCCAAAATAAGATAAGGCGTTTTAACAGCCTCAACGCTGGCTACAGGAGCTTTTTCGGCTACTGAACCAAAAATTGCCAAACCAACAATTACAGGTCCAATGGTTGTACCCAAGTTATTTACACCACCAGCTAAACTCAGCCTTTGCGAACCGCTTTTAGGATCACCCATGATAATAGCAAGAGGGTTAGCTGCAGTTTGTTGCAGTGAGTAGCCTAATCCAATAATAAACAAACCAGTAATAAGCAGCGCAAATGATGCAGTTTGTGCGGCAGGATAAAATAGCAAAGCACCTAATGTAGAAATCACTAAACCCAATGCTATACCATTCTTATATCCAAGGCGATTTAAAATATCACCACCGGTTATTTTAGAAATTGCAAAATAAATAATTGCGCCCACTGTATAGGCTACATAAAAAGCAAACGATATCATTTGCGATTGCCATTGCTCAAGATTTAGTTTTTCTTTAAATACAGGGATCAGAATATCGTTACTTGCAGCAACAAAACCCCAGAAGAAAAAAACAATGGTTAGCGTAAAGAATGCCGACGCATTATTTTTAGAAGTAGATTGGTCCATAAATATACTTTATTGAAACGGTATTGTTTTAAAGCTACTAACATACCCCTAATTCCGTAAAAAACCGCTATTCTTTTCAACTTATTCGTCAACATTATTCACTTTTTTTGTTTAACAGATAAGTTGCATATTCGCAGAGGTTAAATTTAGCCTGTATACATGATAGAAGCTATATTTTCGGGTATTGGTATTGGCTTGGTGCTCACGTTTTTAACCGGCCCCGTCTTTTTTGCACTGATTAAAACCAGTATCGAAAAAGGCTTCCACGCAGGGTCGGCATTGGCGCTTGGCGTAGTTACCAGCGATGTTGTTTTTGTAGGTGCTATCCTGTTCGGCTCGCAATTTGTTGAAGTACCGCCCAAAGTAAAAATATGGGCCGGGGTTATCGGAAGTGTTATTTTGGCGATCATCGGTGTTTATTACCTTTTAAAGAAGCCGGAGGTTGACTATAATAGTCACACACCTGCTAAGGTTAATCGGGCAGGTTACTTTTTTAAAGGCTTTTTAATGTGTATTTTTAACCCTACCCTGCTTTTTCATTGGATTACGGTTATAGGCACAGCCAGTACTGTGTATCACGAAGGTATACCACAGCGCCAGCTTAAACTCGGTATTATGTTTCTTACAATACTGGTGGTACAATTTGGGATGGATGTCACCAAAGCATTTTATGCCAATAAACTGCGTGACCGCATATCCGTACAATTGGTGCACCGACTTAATTATGTAGCAGGCGCCGCTCTTATTATTGCTTCGCTAATTATTATGGATAGGTTGGTTACTCATTTTGTATTCTCGCCTATGCAGGCATAATAAGAATTTCTTCTCTGATAAAAGAACTCGTTTCTAAACGTCTCTTCTTTTGTTATTTCAAATGCTAGTGAAATATTTCTAATAGCAACTTAGCTAACGTATAGAAATCTTCGTTAGCACTCGAAATAACACGTTGAATTAATATCACAAAAAAGCCCCAGCTTTACAGCCAGGGCATATATAAGATCTTCACTAACTTCTATTAGCCACTTATTATTCTACATATAAGCGCGTTGATTTTTGCCTTCCATCCAGTTGGCAAAGGCGCGGTTAACTACCTTGTTTCCACCAGGGGTTGGATAATCACCCGAAAAATACCAGTCGCCCAGGTGATTTGGACAGGCAATATGTAAATTATTCAGTGTTTGGTAAATTACGTGTACTTCAGCATTTAAATTCTTAGGGGTGATGATTTGCGCAATGCGGTCAGATATTTGCTGATCGGTAAATGGCGCATATATAGCCTTTACATAATTTTCTACCTGTTCTTTAGGTAATGACATACTGGCTTTAGCTTTTTGATAAGCATCCAGAATTATCTCTTCCTGACCGGTTTCTTTCAGCAAACTAACAGCCGCCTCAAAGGCCACAAACTCGCCCATGCGCGACATATCAATACCGTAACAATCCGGGTAACGGATTTGCGGAGCTGATGAAACAATAATAATCTTTTTAGGACCTAAGCGATCCATAATTTTCAGGATGCTTTGCTTTAGCGTTGTACCACGCACAATCGAATCGTCCAGCAACACCAATGTATCGGTACCGTTGTTCACCAATCCGTAAGTAGTGTCATAAACATGGGCCACCATTTCACCGCGATCAGCATCCTGCGTGATGAAAGTACGCAGCTTTACGTCTTTAATAGCCAGCTTCTCTACACGCGGTGCCATGGCTAATACCTCGCTCAATTCCTCATCAGTAATTTTGTCTGCACGGTTTAGCAGGCGGTCGCGCTGGTATTGTTTAATGTATTTGTTCACCCCTTCAACCATGCCGTAAAAAGCAGTTTCGGCAGTGTTAGGAATGTAAGAGAATACAGTGTTTTTAATATCGTGGTTAACCGCTTCCAATATTTGCGGGCACAATAAACGACCTAATTGTTTACGCTCACGATAGATAGCAGCATCACTACCACGTGAAAAGTAGATACGCTCAAACGAGCACGATTTTTTTTCTTTAGGCTCGCTAAACTGCTCTTCGGCCACATGGCCGCTTTTTTTGATGATCAGTGCATGACCCGGGTTAATCTCTTTAATCTTCTCAAGCGGAATATTAAAAGCCGTTTGTATTGCAGGGCGCTCGGAGGCTGCTACCACAATTTCATCATCAGCATAATAAAACGCCGGACGAATGCCAGAAGGGTCGCGCATAATAAAGGCATCGCCATGGCCCAGTATACCTGCAATGGTATAACCACCATCCCAGTTTTTGGCCGATTTCTTCAGAATTTTGGCTACGTCCATATTATCGCCAATCATTTTACTGATCTCGATGTTATCGTCATTACCCTCGCGCTTAAACTGATCGAATAAGCCTTGCACCTCGGTATCCAAAAAGTGACCGATTTTCTCGAGCACGGTTACTGTATCGGCTTTCTCTTTCGGGTGCTGGCCTAACTCGTACAATTGCTGCAGCAATTCATCAACATTCGTCATGTTAAAGTTGCCGGCAATAACCAAGTTACGGGTCATCCAGTTGTTTTGGCGTAAAAACGGATGGCAGCTTTCAATGCTGTTTTTGCCGTGTGTACCGTAACGCAAGTGCCCCAGCAAAACTTCGCCGGTAAAGCTGATGTTTTCCTTCAGCCATTCGGCATCTTTAATTTTATCAGGCTGCTCTTTCTCTACATCCGCAAACTTTTTTTGGATGTATTCAAAAATGTCGGCTACTGCGTTAGATGCCATAGAACGGTGGCGGCTGATGTAGCGTTTACCGGGTTCAACATCTAATTTAATGGTGGCCACACCGGCACCGTCTTGTCCACGGTTGTGCTGCTTTTCCATCAGCAGGTACAGCTTATTAAGGCCGTACATGGCAGTACCATATTTTTTTTGATAATAGGATAGTGGCTTTAACAGGCGGATAAAGGCAACACCGCATTCATGCTTGATCTGATCGCTCATGTCTGAAAATGAAGCCACGAAAGTACAATTTTTTTATTTGATATATGGACTGCAATTTGTCATACAAAAGCATTAAAACGGCCAAATTTCAATAAAAAAGCCCAACCTTATTAAGGATGGGCTTTGCGATATAACATAAATAGAGGGTTAAAGACTTATAACTTTTCGCCGTGCTGACTGATGTCCAAACCAACCGTTTCTTCTTCAATACTCACACGTAATGGTGTAATTAAGTCGGTTACTTTAAGCAGCAGCATAGAACCGGCAAAGGCAAAAACAGACACGCCTATTAAGGCACTGGTTTGCACAATGAACAGATGCGTTTCGCCAAAAAACAAACCGTTGCCTACGTTCTTTACAATGGGATTAACATTTTGATGAGCAAATACACCAGTAAGCAACATCCCAACCATACCGCCTACACCATGGCAAGGAAATACATCAAGCGTATCATCAATACTGGTACGGGTACGCCATTCTACTACTAAATTACTTATCAATGCAGAAATAATACCGATTGACAATGAGTGCGGAACAGAAACAAAACCAGCAGCTGGAGTAATAGCCACTAACCCGACTACAGCACCAATACAGGTACCCATAGCCGATGGCTTACGGCCGCGCAGCATATCAAAAAACACCCATGTTAAACCGGCGGCTGATGCTGCTGTTGTAGTGGTTGCCAATGCTGTTGCTGCTAACGAGGTAGCCCCCAATGCTGATCCAGCATTGAAACCAAACCAACCAAACCAAAGCAAACCGGTACCGATAATAACATAAGTGATACGTGCCGGCGAATGGCTGGCCTCGTTACGGCGCTTCAAGTAAATGGCCGACGCCAGTGCCGCCCATCCGGCCGACATATGCACTACTGTTCCTCCCGCAAAATCGAGCACGCCTAGTTTAGCTAAAAAGCCGTCGGGATGCCAGGTGCAATGCGCTAATGGTGCGTAAATAAATATAAAAAACAGGAATAAGAAAACCAGGTAAGAGTTGAAGCGGATACGTTCGGCAAAAGCACCAGTTATAAGTGCCGGGGTGATGATGGCAAACTTTAACTGGTACATGGCAAACAGTACCAGCGGAATGGTAGTTGCACCAGGCCAAACAGCACCATCCAACATCCCTCTCATCATAAAGTAGGTTGATGGATCGCCAATAACACCACCGATGGATTTACCAAAGGCCAAACTAAATCCAAACACCACCCAAGTAACTGTTACAATAACCATACAGATTAAGCTTTGCAGCATGGTAGAAATAACGTTCTTTTTGTTGACCATACCTCCGTAGAAGAAAGCCAGCCCAGGTGTCATGATTAATACTAATGCTGTCGATACCAACATCCAGGCTACGTCACCAGTATCATACTTGGTTCCGCTTTGCGGATGTACTTCAATAGAAGGGAACAGGAAAGTAAGAATGAGAATTAGAACAATAATTGTGAATGGTAGGAACCGCTTCATTATTTTAAGATTTTTGAATTTATATCGGCCTGAAAATATAAATTTAATCAGAAAAAGCTTAAATAAATCTCAACTTTTTAAATAAAAAGACAAAATTTCTTGGATTTATAAGAATTTACCGAGATAATCTGGAAAAATCCCAAGCAACAATACCACAAACGCTGCTACTATGCAAAATGTCACCAAGCTTTTATTGATAATGGTTCCCTCCTGATGATCTTCCGGCTTTTTCAAAAACAAATTGAGCGGAATTTTAAGGTAGTAAAACAAAGAAACTACTGTAGTAACCGCACCAGTAACCAATAAAAGCATTAAAATAATACTATGATTTTGCTGATACACGGCGTAAACTGCCGAAAACACTAGTAATTTACCATTAAACCCCGCTGAAACCGGCAAACCAGTTAAGGATATTAATAAAATAACAAAACTTACAGAAGCAACCGGATATTTTATGCCTAATCCGCGATAATCATGCAAAGTGTGGGCCTGTACGGCGTTAGCAAAAAAGCTTACCAAAGCCAAAGCTCCAAGGTTAGCAATTGCATACACCAACAGATAAAAATTTAAAGCGGTAACACCCTGTGCACTAAAGGTAACAATAGCCATTAAGGCAAAACCTGTATGCCCGATGCTGGAATACGCCAGCATACGCTTAATGTTTTGCTGCCAAATGGCCGCAAAATTACCGGCAATAAGCGTTACAATAGCAACGGCAGATATGGCCAGCCTAAAATCCAATACATTCCAGTCTGTAGAGGAAATGAACGGTGTCAGGAAATTAATCAGCAACCCGAAGGCGGCTATTTTAGGCAAAGTGGATAAGTAGGCTGTAACCGGTGTTGCGGCGCCCTGATATACATCGGGTACCCAAAAATGTAAAGGCACAAATGACAATTTAAAGCCTAAACCAGCCAGAATAAGCACCAACGCAAAACCAACGCTAAGCGGATTTACCTGCAACAGGTTACGTACAAACAGCGGATCAAACAATTCAATTGTTCCTGTAAATCCATATATGAGTGATATCCCATACAGCATTACTGCTGACGATGCTAAGCCGAACAGGACATACTTTAAACTGGCCTCGGCACTAAACGCATTCTCAGACCGGTAAGCTACCAGCAGATAAGAAGCGATTGATACCATCTCAACTGACAAGAATATGGTTAACCACGTGGCCGACATCACCATAAGGTGCATACCCAACAGGGATGCAATGATGATGGTATATACATCACCCAATCCTTTAGGATGCGCTTTCAGGTTTTCATCCCAAGGCAAATACAGCAACAGTAAAAACGCTAGTCCGTCTAATATCAGTTTTTGTATGGTGGCAGTATGATGAAGCAGTAAATTATTATTAAATAACAACAACGGTGCTTGCGTGCGAAAGGTGGCATATTGTACCAAATCGGCCGTTAAAATAAATAGCAGCCCCGCACACGCTAATATGCGGCACACCCAATCAGATTGCTTGCCAAATATCAGATCGGTTACCAGTACCAGTAAAAACAATATACTTATATACAGCTCGGGCTTAAACAGCGGCAGACTGGTAAGTGTATCATTTAACAGGTTGTGTATGTAGGGCTGCAGTTCGTTCATTAGTTCTTATTGTACAATAACAGATTGATTTTTGGGGTAATGTACCTGATATTTCAATCTCAGTTTCTTTTCGGCTTGCGGGCTCAGATTCATAGTCCATGATACTATACCGTTTACCGCATCAGTTTTACCGCCAGATTGCTCCTGCGTTTCAACCTCAATGGCCGAGTTTTGCGAAACAGGCACCTGATCTTGCACCAGCAAATTTACAGGTTGAGATTTACGATTTCTAACAGTAATCAACCAATCGCGGGTTTCTTTTTTATTGGAACCCAGTAAACTCTGTTTTTCGGTCAGGTCTTTTTGCAGCGTACGGGTAACAACAATGCTTTTATCAGCACCTAACGATAAGTTTAGTGTATCATTCACAGACCTAGTATCTATCAACGATTTGCCGATAAACGTTCCCTCGAAAAATAAATTAGCCTCGCCCGATAAAAAGCTGTACTGATTCCAGTTGGTAAGCTTTGCGGTTAAAAAAACATCGGTGCTTAATTTGGGAGCGACGTAGTATTCAAATGCTGCAGGTACGCTTACCTGGTTAATTTCTACCAGATATTGCTTGCCATCGCTTGGAATACTGTATGGATTATCAATGTTAAATTCAACATTGTTTTGATTTTCATTTTGTTGAACAACAATGGGGTTGCTTTCATAAGACGAAGCACCGGTAATTGCAACTTTAGCATATGCTTTATCTACAGCTACCCCGGCAACCCTTCCCTGCAATGCACTATAACCAACCGTTACAACTTCGTTTAACCGCTGTGTAGATGTTGGTAACGCTACATTGATAGTTTCCACTGTTGCAGATCTTTCCTGCACTTCGAAGCCAACAAAACTATACACTAAGGTTTGATTACCCTGCGGTATCTGGATGCTGTAATTGCCTTCAGCGTCGGTATTGGCACCTATTGAAGTACCTTTCACTTTTACAGCAACACCAGCAAGAGGCTGCCCATCATCCTGCCCCACTACCCTCCCGGTAACTCGCGTGATATGCGCTACTTGGTTTGTATAAACCATTCCTAAGTTTAAGTAATATGGATTAAGTTCCGGTTTACTACCACTTACTGATGGGTTGCCTGTTGATAGTGTCAACTTAATATTATTCCACTCCTCGCCGCTTTGCTGGTTCACGTTGGCTTTGTAAGTGATAGTAATAGGACTGTTTACGTTTTTAGCACGAATATCATAGGTTGGATACCAACCGGCACGGTTTACCAAGTAAGTAAATGTAAACTGTGATTGCAGCGCCGCTTTGGATGATACCGTAACTTGTATAGTGCTGGTTGCTTTGCTGTCGCTTCGGCTCACTTCAACTATCTGGCGATCATACTTTTGCAAATCGGCATTTAATTGAGTAATCAATTCATTTACTGCTTGCTGCTTTCTTTTTACCTCGGTTAAGCGGGCCGTTTGGAAATCGAGCGCTTGTTTAAGCTTCAACACATCCAAACTGGTGTTAGCACCACTAATTACCTGATTTTTCAGCAGCATATTTTCTTCTTCTTTGTAAATGTTGAAGGCGCTGTTTTGCAGTTCAAGCCTGTTACGAATAAGGTGCTGCTGATCTTGTAATTCCTGCACCCGTTTTTGTTTAGACTGTTCGTTCAGATAATCCAGTTCGCGCTTAACGGATAGTATCGTAAAATCGCCACCAGCTTTAACCTGCAAACTTTGCACATCCATATCGGCGGCCAATCCTTCGAACGTTAGGGTAGAATTGCCGGCCGGTATATTGGCCGTTGCTGTACGGGTAACCTGCGCGCCGCTTAAAAATAACACTACTTTTTGTGCTTTTGATGGAATTTTAGGGCCGGTATCGGCTTTGCCTATTACAGCGACGAAGAACAAACCAGCGGATAATAATAATTTTTGGATCATGATTGAGTTGCTCAAGGTTATACATGTTGTTTGTTGAACCGGCAACTGCCTTACAGCAGATGCCGAACATATATAAGATGCAGCAACAGGTACTATTCCATAAATTATTTTACCCGTTTTGCTCATTTTTTATTTATGCTGTAAAAACTGCACAAATGCCAGCACCGAATCATTGATTTTATCCAGCGCCAAAGAAGGCATAATACCCAATATCAGGGCTAGTAAGGCCAATGGCAGCAGGGCTGCTTTTTCACGTACATCTAATTTGGTTAAAGCCGTTCTCCATATTTCGCCGCCTTTCAGCAATTCTTTGCCAAAAAACATCCGCTGCAGCGTCCACAAAAAGTAGGCGGCACTTAACAATATACCCACCGAACCGCAAACCGCCATCCAGTGCGGGATAAGCGTTGACTTAAAAGCGCCAGCTAGCGAGAAAGCCTCGGCCACAAATGCCGAAAAGCCGGGTAAGCCTAATGAGGCGAAAAAGGCAATCATAACATAAGTGGCGTACTCGGGCATTAAAGTAGCTAATCCGCGGAAATTATAAATATCCCGGTCGTGTACGCGGTTGTAGATTACCCCTACCAGGAAGAATAGCATTGATGATAAAAATCCGTGACTAATCATTTGCATCATAGCACCGCTTACACCTTCGGCAGTTTGCGAGGCAACGCCTAACAATACAAATCCCATATGCGACACAGATGAATAGGCAATCAGGCGTTTCAAATCACGCTGAGCTAAGGCATTTAATGCACCGTACAAAATGGAAACAACACCTAATAAGCCTAGCCAGAAAGCGCAAGATGCGGCTACCTCAGGAAAAATACCCATACAGATACGGATAATACCATATCCGCCTATTTTAAGCAGTACCCCGGCTAAAATGATAGATACCGGCGTAGGCGCTTCCACGTGTGCATCGGGCAGCCAGGTATGCAATGGCACAACCGGCACTTTAATAGCAAATGCCACAAACAGTACCACAAAGCCCACTACCCTGGCCGATATACCGAAAATGGTTTGCGGCACAGCCAATCCGAATACCGAATATTTTTGAAAATTAGCTGGGTTCATCATCTGTACAATATTGAACGTATGATTGCCTGTGGCCGGGTCAGTAACCGAAAGGTACAGGCCTACCATTACCAATAACATAAACACCGAACCAAACAGTGTATATAAAAAGAACTTAATGGCAGCATACTCGCGCCGTACACCACCCCACATACCAATTAAAAAGTACAGCGGCAGCAGCATCAGCTCGTAAAACAAGTAAAACAAAAAGAAATCAAGCGCACTGAATACACCCATTACAGCCATATCCAACAGCAGAAATAATACGAAGTAGCCTTTTAGGTTGCTTTTAATTTCCCACGAGGCCAGCGTTGCAATCACCATCACAATAGCACTCATTACCAATAGCATAATTGACATACCATCGGCCCCTACAAAATAATCAATCTGCATTTTACCAACAGTGCCTAAATTCAAGCTAATCCATGGCAGTTTATGTACAAACTGGTACTGACTTTCCTGATTTATACCGCCAAAAGCTGCGCCAGTTTTGAAATTTAAGTACATGAATGCACTCATTCCCACCTGTAATAAGGTAGCCAGCAGGGTAATGTATTTAAAGCTTGCCCTGAATGATGATGGTAAGGCCAGAATAATCAGTCCGAACAGTGCAGGGGTAAAAATGAGTAGAGTTAATATATTCATCAGGTTCAGATCAATAATTTAATGATAAACACAGCAAGTATAACGGCCAGCATGCTAAACAGGTAATATTGAATTTTACCGCTTTGAAAGCCGCGGAAAAAGTTGCCAATGGCACTGGTGGTAGCAGCAATTAAATGCAGGGTGCCATCTACAATATACCGGTCCGTCCAGGCCGACAATGCTGCCAGCATTTCGGTAATTTTAGTAAGCAATTCTATCAAGCCGTCAACCACCGAGCGGTCAACCCAAAACAAGGCTTTACCCAACTGCACTACGGCATTGGCAATTACATTACGGTAAAAAATATCGATATACCATTGGTGGTATGACAAGCGGAACCAAAAGCTGGTTTGCGGAAACACCAGTTTGCGCTCTTGAATATATACCGCATAAGCCCAGTAAGCTACAAAAACGCTGGCTATGTTAATACCGATAGGAACAAGCATATGATATGCGCTCTCGCGTGCCAGATAATTGCTTGGCGCAAAACCTTGATACAACCAAGCATGCTCATAAGCTACAGGATTGATAGAGAACAGCGGAAACAAGCTGCAAAGCGATAAAAAAAGAAGCGGTAACGTGTACTGCCAACCACCGTCGCTAACATGCAGGTGTACATTGGGTAATATTTCTTTTAACCGAAACTCACCAAAAAACACTTTAAATATCAAACGCGCCACATAGAAAGCCGTAAGGCAACTGGTAAGCATAATACCGTAAGGCACCAATCTAAACATAGCACTGCGACCATCAGCCCATTCAAAAGATTGAATCAGGATACCGTCTTTAGACAGATAACCGGAAGTGAGCGGAAAGCCAACCAACGCCAGGCAGCCAACTACGCAAGCCACGAAAGTAACCGGCAACTTTTTGCGCAGTCCGCCCATATATAAAATATTTTGCGGATCGATATCCAGCTCATTTTCCTCTTTAATGTGCTGCATTTCGTGGATGATGACACCGGCACACAGGAACAGCAAACATTTAAAAAAGGCGTGTGTAGCCAAGTGGAACAATGATGAAGAATAAGCATTGATGCCCATAGCCATAATCATGTAGCCTAATTGCGATATGGTAGAATATGCCAAAATACGCTTTAAATCATTTTGCGTAAGGGCGATGGTTGCTGCCATGAAAGCGGTAAAGCAACCAATAACCGCCAGTATATCTAACTCGGTAGTATTGAACATTGGATATACCCTACCCAACAAAAACACACCGGCGGCCACCATCGTAGCGGCATGGATTAAAGCTGATACGGATGTTGGCCCTTCCATGGCATCGGGCAGCCAAGTGTGTAATGGGAACTGGGCTGATTTTGCAGCAACTGCTAATACAATACCAGTAAAGGCCACATATTGCCATACAGATGATATTCCCTCAGAACCATAAATAACCCAGCCATTATGCGGGGGTACTATACTGGAAGATGGCAACCATAAGCCATCTTTTATAGTAGATGTATAAAGCAACCCTTTTTCACCAAACAGCTGAACTAAATCAAATGTATGGTACTGTGCAAACAGGATAATGATAGCTGTTAGCAATCCGATATCGCCTATACGGTTCATGATGAAAGCTTTTTTGTTGGCTTGAACGGCGCTATCGCGTGTAAACCAAAAGCCGATGAGCAGGTAGGATGAAAAGCCGACTAACTCCCAAAAGGCATATAACAATACCATGCTATCAACCACCACCAACGCCAGCATACTAAAACAGAACAAGCTGAGGTAAGTAAAGTAGCGGTTATTCTCGTGCGTTTTGATGTAAGCGGTTGAGTAAATATGAACAGGCACCGCAACTACCGTAACCAACAGCAGCATTAAAACCGACAAGTTATTTAACCATACGCCAGCATAAACAGGCGTTTCGCCTATGCTAAACCACAACTGCTGCCCGTGTATCTGCTGCATGTTCCATATACGAGCAAATACCATAGCCGCCAAAACTGCGCTCATTAACACAGCACCGGTTGATATCCAGCCCGACATTTTGCTACTTTTGCTTGACACCATAAAGTTGATCAGAAAAGCAACAAAAGGCAGTACCACCGCAGCTAGTGCGTAGTATGTAGTTTGTAAATCAGTATTTGGTAAAGGTGTATGCAATGGTTAATCTTTTAACTGGTTTACTTTTCCCGGATCGATAGTTCTGTACCGGCGATACACGTTTAGTACAATGGCCAGGGCTACCGCTGTTGAAGCAGCTGCCAGCACGATAGTGAACAGTGCAAAAGTTTGACCGCTGTTGTTCAACTTATCAAACTTGCTAAAGGCTACTAAATTTAAAATAGCAGCATTCAGCATCAACTCAATACCAATTAGTATTTGTACTGCGTTTTGTTTGGCTAGTATCACATATAAGCCTATACAAAACAGGCCTGCACTAACTATTAAATAATGTGTTAACGTAATCACAGGGCTTCCTCCTTCCGGGACAGATGTGCCGCGCCCACTAGTGCCATCAATAGTAATATGGAAATAGCCTCGAATGGCAGCAGGTAGTTAGTCATGAGGTTGATGCCCAAGTTTTGAATAGTGCCATCGGTAGGCTGAATGATGTTACGCTGTTCGGCTGCTTGCTTTAACCAAGGCAAATTATCAACCTTAGCCATAAGTATAATATTAACCAGTACTACCAAAAACAACGTTGCCAGCAAAAAGGCCGGAAGATTGTGTACCGACAGGATATGATTCTGCCGCTGCTGTAAACCGGCCAGCGATTCGCGGCCCGATAGCATAAAGGCGAACAGGATGAGCACCAATATTCCCCCAACATATACCACTACTTGCGTAACCGCCACAAAATCGGCGAGCGACAATACATACAAACCCGCCAGCGCAAACAGGGTAATGAAAAACATAAACACCGAACGCACCAAATTTTTACTGGCGGCCACATATAAAGCAGAGCCCAGCGCAATAGCTGCCATCAGGTAAAACATCACCTGCACCATGTTCATGACTGGTCGCCCTCCTTCTTTTTCATGGCGGCTTGTTTGGCAGCCAGCTTTTCGGCCTGCTGCTTATCAAAAGCGGCACGCTTTTCTTCAGCTTCCTGTGGCGTCATGGTCGAAAACTTATAGGTAAGTTCGTCCAGGTCGCGGGTGGTACGGTCGTACAGGTTAGTCATGGTGATGCACTCAGTTGGGCACACTACGGTGCACAGGCCACAGTACATGCACTTAGCCATATCAATGTTAAACTTGGCTGCATATAAACGTTTGGTGCTACCATCAGACGTCTGTCCGATGGCTTCCGTTGCTTTGATAGATTCAATATCTATGCAATCAACCGGGCAAGCTTTGGCACATAAATCACACACTATGCAATCGTCTATTTCTACATCCAATTGGTAGCGCCCCACCTCGGGAATGGGAATTTGCTGTTTGGGATACTGAATGGTATTAGTCCCCTTTTCCAGCTGTGTAAAATAATTTTCGGATTGTATGGGCTTAACCTCCCGTTTGCTATTAGGGCCAAACAGGTGTTTCAAGGTAAGGTTTAACCCCTCCCAAGCCGTTTTAAATCCACTATATGTTTTATTGAAAATCAATCTTCTAGTCGTTTAAATTTTCCTTTATGAAATAATACCGCAACTTTCAACAAAATTATTTACCGCTTTCTACATCACCCACAAACGCCAGATACCCGATATAATCATACAGGCAAAGGCTAATGGCGTAAGCACTTTCCAACATAAGTTGAGCAGATGGTCGATGCGCAAACGGGGCAGTGTCCACCGGATCCACATTTGTACACCAATCAAACCCAAAGTTTTAAGCAGTGTCCAAACTATCCCCCAGGCAGCATTCGTTGTCCAGTCGGCTAATTTTACAACGCCAATGTTGGGTAATGGTGTGTTCCATGCACCTAAAAATAGTATAACGGCTATCATAGATACCAGGAACATCATCGAGTACTCGGCTAAAAACACAAAAGCAAAACGCAAACCGGTATACTCGGTATGAAAGCCTGATACCAGTTCTGATTCAGCCTCCGGGATATCGAAGGGCGCGCGGTTACTTTCGGCCAGTGAGGCAATAAAGTAAATTACAAAAGCAACAATTAAGTGTGGCGCCTGAAATATGTTCCACGCTAATAAGCCACCAATATGGCTTACATCCCACACACCAAGAAACTTAATTTTTTCGGCAGATAAGATGCCTTGTTGAATGGCTACTCCCTGCAAATCGAGCGTTTGACTAATCATCACCACGGATATCAACGCAAAACCGGCCGGAATTTCATAGCTGATAATTTGTGCAGCCGAACGCATGGCCCCCAGTATGGAGAACTTATTGTTAGACCCCCACCCTGCCATCAGGATGCCTAGTGTTTCTATAGAGATAATTGCGAACGTGTAATATAAGCCAATATTAGTATTGGATGGCACTAAGCCCGGTGCCCAAGGCAGCGCAGCAAAACCCATGTATACCGCTACAAAAATGATGATAGGCGCTAGGATGAACAGCCACTTGTCGGCCGCTGCAGGTATAATCAGTTCCTTTTGCAGCAGCTTCACAATATCAGCCAGCGTTTGCAGGGTACCGAATTTTCCGGTTTCAGTTGGACCAAGGCGGTCTTGAATAAAAGCTGACACCTTGCGTTCAGCATATACACCAAATAGTGTAAATACCGCCACAAAGGCAAATACGCCAACGGCAACCAGTATATATATGATATAAAAAGCCAATGTAAGTTTACAGTTACGATGCAAACTTAGCTAATTCTGTTCATATAGCATCGCCATTATTTAGAATTAATCTACTGAACTAGTCGTTTTTATAAAGCCGCTTTTTGACAGAAGGATGTAGACTAACATTACTGCTTCATCGACACGTAGGTAGATTTTACTTCATCGTCAGTAAACAGCGAAGCATGCTTGTCAAAATCCTCGGTGTCATCAGTTGTGGTAAAAAAGCGGCGATCCTGATTACGGGTTAACTTTTCTTCTATATCGGGATGGCGCTGCAGGTAATCAGCCAAGCTGACGGCTACAATATCGCCCTGAGCAACCACATTGACGTCAGCTGGCAAATGAGTTTTAATTTTATCTTGCAGTAAAGGATAATGCGTACAGGCAAGTAGCAGCGTATCGATATGAGCCGACTGTGACATAATTTCGTCCAGATACTGCTGCACATAATAGTCTGCGCCAGGTTTATTATACTCACCGTTTTCTATCAGGGGCACCCAAAGTGGGCAGGCTTGCTGGTATACCTTAACGTCTGGAAAAAACTTTTCAATTTCTATGAGATAAGAATTGGACTGTATAGTGCCTTTAGTACCCAACACCCCTATTTGGTTACTATTTGTATACTCACCTATCACCTCGGCCGTAGGCCTGATAACACCCAGCACTCGTTTGTGTGTGTAGGGCGAATTAGGTAAGTCTTGTTGTTGTATGGTGCGCAGGGCTTTGGCCGATGCTGTATTGCAAGCCAAAATAACCAACGGACACCCTTGGTTAAACATCCATTGTACGCACTCCCATGTATATTCATGTATGGTTTTAAAAGAGCGGTTACCGTAAGGAGCCCTGCCGTTATCGCCCAAATAGATGTAATCATATTGCGGTAATTGTTTTGCAATAGACCGGTATACGGTTAATCCACCTATACCCGAATCAAAAACACCAATGGGGCGACTGCTTTCCATACCAGCAAAAATAGAAAAAGCGAATGCTAATGCATCCGCTTTTCTGTTTAGTTTAAATTATCGGGTTAATAATCTTTATTTGATACCTAATTTTAATTTAGCAGCAGCCATTAGGTCATCACCAGCTGGCGATACAATCAAGTTAGTAGTTCCAGAATCGATTACGTAAGTATAACCTTTTTCTTTAGCTACGGCACTGATAGCAGTGCGGGCTTCGTCAACCAAAGGTTTTACCAGCTCGTTTTTCTTAGTTTCAACTTCCTGAGCAAATTTGTTCTGATTGTCTTGGAAACGTTTTTGCATGTCTTGCAATTCTGTTTCTTTAGTTAAACGAACGGCATCTGTCATAGTACCTTTAGTTTTATCGTAATCAGCAGCTTTGGTTTGTATTTCGGTGTACATAGCTTGCAACTGATCGGTAAACTGCTTTTGGTAAGTTTGCAGTGAAGTATTTACGGTTTTGGCTTTAGGCATTTGTGAAACCAGTTCTTCGAATGCGATATAGCCGATTTTGCTTTGTGCTTTAGCAAAACTTCCCGCCAGTAACATACAACCTGCAACTAAAGCAACTCTAAATAATTTTTTCATTTGTTCTTCTTTCTTGTTCTGTGTTTTATGGGTGCTATTTTATATTAAAATTTTTTATTTTGCAAGTACGCCCGGTTTAAGACCTAAGCGCGTAATTACTAATGCGCTTTTATCATACCTCGGGTTTGCATACAGCATCATCACTTCGCTGTTTTTATCAAAAATCATATCCAAACTTTCGTCTTCGGCCACCGCTTGTACAGCTTTGGCTATACGGTCTTGAATAGGTTTGACTAAAGAGGTGCTGCGTTGTGCCAATTCTCCGTCAGGACCAAATTTGGAACGCTGAAAATCTTTGGCCGCTTTTTCTTTATCCACAATTTCTGCTTCACGGCGCTTTTTCATGTCGCCAGTCATCAGCACCTGGTCGGCCTGATAAGCTTTGTATAAACGGTCTATTTCCTGAAAACGACCGTCAACTTCTCTCTGAAACTGTTCTGACAAAGCAGCTAATTGCTTTTGTGATGAAGCGTATTCTGGTACGTGTTTCAAAATATAATCAGAATCAACATAGGCAAACCGTTGTGCCCAGGCTGATACTACGCTTATTAACGTTAATGAAAGGGTTATCAGTATTTTTTTCATAAAATATTTATTAATTAAAACCACCGTTCAAGCTTTGTGCAATTGAGAAGTGGAACTGGCCTTTGTTGGCGTCAGGTATACCCGGAATTTTGTCGAAACCGTAACCATAATCCAAACCCAGTAAACCAAATATCGGTAAAAATATTCTTGCACCAACACCAGCTGAACGTCTGATGTTAAACGGATTATAATCGCTAAAATTATTCCAGGCGTTACCACCTTCGGCGAAAGTTAATAAAAATATAGTTGCCGACTGTGATTGAATAACCGGATAGCGCAATTCCATAGTAAACTTGTTGTAAATGGCACTACCAGGGTTGGTGTTTGCATTGTAGTTTGTACCTACCGGAACGATAGAGAAGTTTTGGTAACCACGTAAACCAATGATATCACTACCTTGTAAGAACTGGTAAGTAGCCATACCATCACCACCCAATTTAAAGCGCTCAAACGGCGACTGGCCAACCAGTTTATTATACGAACCCAGGAAACCAAAGCGGGTTTGCGACATCAGCACCAGTTTGCCGGCAATGCGGGTAAACCATTGTGCATCAAATTTCCATTTATGATACTCCACAAACTTGTAACGCTCCTCGGGTGTGGCAATACGATAGTTGGTACTGTTGAACAGTGAGTATGGCGGCGTAGCTTGTATGGTGAAACGAATGTTTGATCCGGCAGTTGGATAAATAGGCGCATCTACCGAGTTACGGCTCAATTCCTGCGTTAACTTAATGTTATAAGAGGTACCGTTCGAGAATAGGTAACCCGAAAAGTTATCCAGCGTATAGTGGTCAAAGTTTAATGAATAGTTTAACTGGAAGTAATTATCAGGCCAGTTTAAGCGTCTACCTAAGGTAACACCCACACCATTGATGCGCAAATAATTGTATAGCGGGTTGCTTTTAGCATAAAACTGCCCGGTTGAACTTAACTGTGTGTAAGCCGACAAACTGAAATAGATAGGCTTTTTACCACCCAACCATGGTTCAGAAAAAGTAAACGAGAAGTTCTGGTAGTTTTTACCGTTAGCTTGTCCGCGTAAGCTCAATTTCTGACCATCACCTTTAGGCAACGGGCGGTAAGCTTTTCCGTTAAAAATGTTTTTGATGGAGAAGTTGTTGAACGTTAAGCCCAGCGTACCTACCAGCTGACCGCCACCAAAACCGCCTGAAAGCTCAATTTGGTCTGATGGTTTTTCAACCACGTTGTAAACAATATCCACTGTACCATCCTGGGTATTGATATTGGTTGGCTTCGGCTCAATCTTGGTTTCATCAAAGTTACCCAACTGGGTTATTTGACGCGTACTGCGTACAATTAAGCTTTTTGAAAACTTTTGACCAGGTTTGGTAGCCAGTTCACGCAATACTACTTTATCATTTGTAACCTCGTTACCTTTTAAAATGATACGGTTAATGGTATACTGTGCACCTTCGTAAATACGGATGTTCAAATCTACGGTATCATTGTAAATGCGGGTTTGTACAGCTTCCGAACTGAAGGTCAAATATCCGTCGTCTAAGTAAAGTGAGTTCACGTCGTTACCATCGGGCGAACCACCGTTAAGCCTTTTGCTTAGCTCCTCTTCGCTGAATACATCACCTTTTTTGATAGCTAATACTTTTTCAAGAACGCTTGTTGGATAGCGGGCGTTACCAGCCCATGTAACATTGCCAAAATAGTACTTATGACCTTCGTAAAGCTTAATTTTCACGTTTACACTCTGGTCATCATGACGCCATACCGAATCAGATAAAATCTCGGCATCACGATAGCCTTTGGCTTGCATTTTCTCTATCAGTGTTTGTTTATCTTCGTCATATTGGGTTTGTTTGAATTTTTTGGAACCAAATATGTTGTAAAATTTACGCTTACGTGTTTTAGGTAAAAATTTGCGCAGCCTGCTATCGCTGAAAGCCTGGTTGCCTTCAAATATAACGTCGTTAATTTTCACCTTTTTCTTTTTATCAATAGCAACATCTAAAATTACGCTGTTTTCATCGGCTGGGTCTTTACGCTGTTTTATATCAACAGCTGTGTTTAAGTACCCTTTTTCGTAAAAGTGCTTTTTGATGATAGCGGTAGTAGTTGTCAGCAAGTTTTCGTTTACAATTTTGCCGGTCTTGTCACTCAGCTTTTTCTGTATATCCTCAATCTCGCCTTTACGAATACCGGTAAGGTGCAGGCGCGACAAACGCGGGCGCTCAACAACTGCGATTTCCAGATATACGGTATCTAAATTAATTTTAGTTATATATAACTGAACATCATCAAACAAACCGGGCGACCACATGTTCTTTAATATATTGGCAGAGGCTTCACCAGGTAATGTTATCCTGTCGCCTTTGCTAATTTTGGCCATTTGTATCAATACATCTTTATCCAGATTTTTGGTACCGGTCACATCAATACCGCCAATAGTATAATCTTTTGGATTAAGGTAATTGATACTATCAGCAGGCGTAGCAGATTTAAACAGCGACGGCTTACCCTGTCCGTTATTTACCTGGGCCAGCGCTATCGTGCTTATCAAAGAAAACAGAATAGCAAAAAATAATTTATTCATTCAAATATTTTGTGCGCTAAAAATAAAAGTTACAGTTGTTAAAAATTGTTAAAAGAAAAATTAGTTCACCTGCTCGCTGATTTTGCCAAAGCGGCGCTCTCTTTTCTGATAATCCAGTATGGCTTCAAACAAATCTTCCCTGCGGAAATCGGGCCATAATTTTTCGGTAAAATACAATTCTGCATATGCAATTTGCCACAGCAAGTAATTACTGATACGGTACTCGCCGCTGGTTCTGATCAGCAACTCCGGGTCAGGAATATTATGGGTGTACAAGTTTTGCGCAAATACATCTTCATTTATATCTTCTGATTTTAACTCGCCACGCTCTACTTGCAGTGCAATATTTTTAGCAGCCTGCATAATTTCGCGGCGCGAGCTATAGCTTAAGGCCAATGTAAGTACCAATCCGGTATTACCAGATGTTTTTTCGATGGCACCTAAAAGTTCTTTGTGGCATTTACCCGGCAGCATGTTCAAATCGCCAATAGCATTTAACCTTACGTTGTTTTGCATCAGCTTTTTTATTTCCTTGTTGATGGTACTTACCAGTAATTCCATAATTGCGGTAACCTCAAAACTAGGACGATTCCAGTTCTCGGCCGAAAAGGTATATAATGTCAGATATTTTACGCCCAGTTCGCCGGCACCCTCCACTACATCGCGTACAGATAATACGCCATTGTGGTGCCCAAACACCCTTAACTTACCTTTACCTTTTGCCCATCTGCCATTACCGTCCATAATAATGGCAATATGCTCAGGCAGTTTTAATAAGTCAATCTGATCTTTATACCCCATGTTGTTAATCAATACAGCTTATAAGCAGTATGTAAAAAAACAGCAATGCCTACAGTTTTTACCGGCTCTGCCTGTGTTAGTGTTTGTAATGAGTTAATCACCGTAAAAATTCATATTGTTTAAACAGGCATTTACCCCACTAAAACTCAAAATTTTCAGGGTACAAAGGTAAAACTATACTTTGGTTTTTTTATTATACAACGCAAAAAGAATATATGTAACTTATTAAATGCTTGTTTTTTAATCAATCAATATAACCAACAAATGAAAAAGGCTTTACTATTAAGTAAAGCCTTTTAATATGGCAAAGGGAATGTCAGTACGCTAGGTATCTACATACACGCCCTTTATTAATACATTGCTTTTTGTTTAAGCAAGGTTATATCAGCTGGCGTAATATCTACAATGGCAAAACGATCGTTTTTAGTAATGTGTAATTCGTCAAGCGCATTCACTAAATCGCTGTAAATGGAGTGTGCACTGGGCTTTACTAATACAATCATATCTTTACCAGTAGCATCATGAATGGCTTTTTGGTTGTTGAGCAACGCCTGGCGCAAACCTGCTTTGCTATAATCAACCACTTGTGGCTTGGCATTTTTTGTTAAGCCAGCGTACAGTAGCACTTTATTGTTTTTACCAAGGCAAACCGTTAAAGTTCGCTTGTCTGACACCTCTCCGCCGGTTTCATTGGTTTTATCCGGCATTGCCAAATCCATAGCCTTGGGCTTAGATAAAGTAGTGGTGAGCATAAAAAAAGTAACCAGTAAAAACGCTAAGTCAACCATGGCAGTCAGATCAACACGTGTGCTTTGGGTTTTGCGCAGGGGCTTGCCATTAGTGTTGGCAGAGGCAGCATTCAGTTCGGCCATAACAGTAAAGATTTAAGGTTAAAATAATTGGTTTATTACTTGTTTAAACGCTTAAAGTCAGTGGTTTGTTATGGATTGCTTAATTATTGAAATAATGATATAATAGCTACGCTATTTATCATCAAATGCTAACGGACACAAGGGCTTTTTATCAATAATGCCCTTTAAATAGTTTAAGTCCCAGTTAGGCAAACTTTTAAATTTGATATGATTGGAAATAATATAATTATAAAACAATCTACTCACCATTACCTCACCTGCATGTATACCATCTAACATATAATCATCTGTAAGACCTATTTGCTTGGGCGTGCAAAAGGGAATAACATGATATTTATTTTTGATTAATTTATTTTGAAGACTTAAATAAGTTGGAAAAATTTGTTGAAAGCCTTTGTTAGTAACTGCATAACTGTAAAAGTCATCAGACATTGGAGGACAATAGACAATAAGGTCAATGCCCATTTGCTTAATAGCAGATAAGCTATTTAAAAGTAAGTTCACCTTGTGTAAGTCAACCTTCATTGGCTTGTTATACATTAACGTGTTAGCCTGGAGATGCTTTTTGTAACCATATACATCCGAATAGTGCTTGTTACTTAAGTAGTTTTTAATTTGATTCCAGTTGTGCATACTGCCATCCCTACGGTAACCATTGCCTTGCATACCGGCCTTTCCATACCCCTTGTACAAACAGCTACTATCATTTAAATCATTAATAATAACTTGATGCCAGATACTTTGTATAGCGCCTATATGATTGTTTAAATTATTTACACCATCCTTATCGGGATTTGTGATGTTGTTTTTGGTGTCAAAAACATAACTTTTTTTTATCCATGAAGGATCAAAACCGAATATAATAAGTTTAGGTTTGTGTACAACGTTTTTGCGTATCATACTCACATAGGTATGAAGATCATACACATTTCTCAACATAAATCCGCCATTGTAAAAACGACTCTCATAAGGGTGGAAATAAAAATCGCGATATTGTAACACTACCGATATGCCCAGCGTGATGATATCTGGCTTTTTCACCTTCATCATCGCCATTTTAAGTGGCGTTTCTGGATTGTTGAACAACGTTCTACCAAAGTAGATTTCATCTTTACCAGACAACTGTTTCTGCATCACTGTATTTATTGGAACAGTTTCTTTATATCGATACAGCAATGCCTCTCCTACTATAATGAACAAAGCAACAGGAATAACAAAGATTAATAAACGGAGTAGAAATCTTTTCATTACTAAAATTTAAAGTAGTAGAAATCTGCCTGTCCAAAAAAACCACAGTACAGTATTAAAAAAGTGATACAGAACTCGATAGCTATCCTGAACGGACGATTTATCTTACTAATTTCGAACTGATGAGCTTTATCTTGCTGCACCCATTCGAATGCAAAAAACAACACCAATATAGCCGTCCATTTAAGCGTATCTATATCGGGTATGCTTAAACCTTGTAACATAAACAAGCGCTGATAGTAAGTAAACGCAACGTGCACGTTAGGTGCCCTGAACAAAACAGTTGTTAATGCAACCAGTAAAAACGTAAACACCATTGATACTCGCGAAAAGAAAGGGTTTTCTTTTAAATAGTTGATTACATTTTTTACCGCTTTTGATTTCTTTGAAACAATGTTAGGAATGTAGTATAGCCCATGCAGTATACCAAAAACTATAAAAGTAAAGTTTGCTCCATGCCATAAACCTATTAATACAAAAAGTATAACCGTGCAATATAGCCGCCATAACAAACTCTTTTTATTTTTACGCACAAGTGGCAGGTAAACATAATCTCTAAAACAGGTTGTTAAAGATATATGCCAGCGCGTCCACGCCTCTGGAATGGTTTTGGCAAAAAAGGGTGTTTTGAAGTTTGTTACCAGTTTAAATCCAAACAACTTGCCGGTACCAATGGCGATATCTGAATAGCCCGAAAAATCAGTATATAACTGAATAACAAAAAATATCATTCCTTTAAAAAGCTCGCCACTGGTGGCATGCTCATAATTAAAAAATATGGTATTTACCCGTAAAGCTAAATGATCGGCAATGATTACTTTTTTAAAAATCCCATAGGTAATTTGCCGCATACCATCTACGGCCTGATAATAATTAAAATGCCGGGCACTAGCCAACTGTGGCACTAGCTGTGCAGCTCTTTCTATAGGGCCGGCAAGCAATTGCGGAAAAAAGCTGGTGAAGCTTAAAAATATCACATAATTGGTTGTTGGTTCAATTTTGCCTTTATAAATATCGAGTGAATAGCTAAGCGTTTGAAAAGTAAAGAAGCTAAGACCAACCGGCAAAATGATATTTAACGTATGCAAACTATCATTAATGCCGATACTTGATAATGTGTTATGAAAAGAATCAATAAAGAAGTTAAAGTATTTAAATACGAAAAGTACGCCTATATTTAATAATAAACTTAGATTCAGGTACCGTCGCTTCCACACTTTATCTGCTTTATGCATTCGAATTCCGATAAAGTAATCAAGAGTTGCACAAACAAATATCAACAACAGAAAGCGATAATCCCACCAACCATAAAACACATAATTAGCAATCAAGATAAACGCATTTTGTGCTTTTAAGTGTTTGTTTAGCGCCCAGTAGATAAAAAAGCTAATTGTTAAAAAAATAACATAATCAACAGTTATAAAATTCATTTATGTAGATGAGGGGGTGATAGCCTGACAAAGCTATCAAAATTAACAAGGGAATTTAAAATGATTATTTTCTTAATTAAAATTACAATAATTATTAGTTAAATTATTGCTTAAAACCACTAAAAGTAACAATTCTGGGTTACAAAAGTGTAAGAGATAGTAAGACCAAAAAACCAATAAGTATCGCGATTGCGCAAATCGCCACGCTGAGTACCGGCTGTGCCGATGTTGGTAGGTAAACGTTCGCCCGACCGGTCAGATAATGCCAGCGCCACCGGATTATTGACGCCGGCTTTGGGTGCATAGTAGCCAGCTACATCGTCTAAATAGTCGGTTCTGGGATTACGGTAGCCGATATCGGCAATTAAATTGAGTTTGCCCGAGAAGTTATATTTAATGCCTACACCATATGGTATGGAAAACGCAGTGTTTTTGTAAGGCTTGCTTTGTCCTTCGGTAGTCAGCGGGCGCAGATCATACATCTCTCCCTGATACATGGCACGTGGCGTATACTTTACGGTTCCAATACCGGCATAAATGAAAGGGGTAAAAATATTTTTTCCGTTTTCGGGCTGGTATTCCATAAAGTTGAACTCCCCTATCAGGCTTACTTCCTGAAGACGGGTAACAAAGCTTAAATTTCGGTTGCGGAATTGCTCATACTTGGATGTGCTGTCTGCTCCCTGTATTTGCCCAAGCATATATTGTACTTTGGCCGACAGGTAACCATTGATATTGCGTTTTACAAATCCGCCGAGGGCAAATCCGCTTGGCTTAACAACATTTCGCTGATTCAAATCGCCCATGTAACCGGCAGCACCAGCAGTAACACCCAATTCCCACGTTTGGGCGTAGCAAACCGATGCCGATGATAGAATTACAAATAATACAAACTTTATTAATAGGAGTTTTTTACCAATCACAACCTCTTCTAAATTAACTTTATTTCCTATTGCTTTAGGGATGGGTCAAACCATAACGCCACATATTCAATTGCTTAGTTAGCTTCTTCAAACCAACAATTCTCCATGTTTACGAAACCTGTGATACGATGTTTTACAACGCTTACCATTTTTATAACCGCACTGTTAAAAACAACCTTAATAGTTACGCGCATCTAATCCCCAAAGTAATTTATTTCTTAAGGTCGACAAATAGCTTTGGTTGTTTAACCGCACCAAATTAAGTTTAAAGCCGGCCTTACGCACCTGAAACTTCATACTTTTATCAATTACGGCCGTGCGCGAGTCGCACGAAACAAGGTAATTGGCGCTGCGGGTTTCTACTTCAAAAGTAAGCACGCTATCATCGGGCAATACAATAGGCCGTACATTAAGGTTATGCGGTGATACCGGCGTTACTACAATGGTGTTGGATTGCGGGAAAATGATTGGCCCGCCGCAACTAAGCGAGTAGGCTGTTGAACCAGTAGAAGTAGATATGATGATACCATCACCCCAGTAAGAATTTAAAAATTCGTCGTTAAGGTAGGCATGCATGGTAATCATGGCTGCATCATCGCGCTTATGGATGGTGATGTCGTTCAGTGCAAAATTATCATTACCAAAAACTTCCGCTTCAGAATCAATGGCAATCAACTCACGCGGATCTAAAGTAAATTGGCGGTTTACTACAGCCATGATAGCAGCAGCAATGTCGCTTTTATTTACACTGGCTAAAAAGCCTAACCGGCCAAAATTGATACCGATAACCGGCACTCCAGTATCTCGCACCATGGCTACAATATCTAACAAAGTACCATCGCCGCCTAAGGTAATCAGTAAATCAATTACATTACACAATTGGCAGTTAGCATCTAAAACCTTATACCGTGGGTTGATGATTTTGGCATCTAAAAAGGTGTAGAGTTGCTGATGCACATACACATCAACGTCATGCAGGGCCAAAGCATCAAATACCTGCTGTACGTAAGGCAATACTGTATCGTTAAAAGGTCTGCCGTAAACCGCTATTCTCATTCGTTGGTGCAATTACATATTGAGGTAGTTCATAAACGAATCATAACGGTCCATAGAATCGTCGTCGTCATCACTTTGGTTAAAGATGGCTTTTACATCATAACCATACCGCAAAAATGCGGCGTTAATGGCAGAAATATCTGGTTTATTTAATTTAAGTGTTACTTCCATCCGGGTAGAGTGCGGAAAAGTCCGTACATGCGAACTTAATATTTGGGCATTGTCCGACTCTACAATCTGAGCCATTTGCGACATGGAATTATCTTTGGTATTGATTTCGAGCACTATTATGCCGCCCGGTTCAGTTGCCGATGTAATTTCGGCTATACCGTTGCTCATTCCGCTCAGGGTTATTAATCCGGCATAATTTTTAGCAGCGTCCAGCACGGGCACTACGGTAAGCTTATGTTCATAAAACATTCGCAGCACATCATACACATGCTGGTCCTGGTACACAAAACTATTTACCAGCAACTGTGAAAGAGAGCTCACCAACAAATTGTGATCCGGGTCGGTAATATCGTTTTCAGATAGCAAGCCCAAAAACTGTTGCTCATTTACAATTGGCAGATGCCTGATACGGAACTCCACCATGCGGTCAATAGCCTTTTGCAAGGTATCACCGGTGGTAACCGGTGGAATAATATCGGCAGCTAACTCAATTGCAAGCATGTTTTATACTTTTAGTTTAACATTTTCTAAAAACTTTCGCAACAGCCTGTTAAATTCTTCAGGTTGTTCCATCATTGGCGCATGGCCGCACTGATCAATCCAATGCAGTTCTGATTTGGGCAGCAACTGGTTAAATTCAACTGCCACTTCGGGCGGCGTAATCTTATCGTTTTTACCCCATATCAGCCCAACTGGTATTTTTATTTTGTGCAGATCCTTACCCATATTATGCCTGATGGCCGATTTGGCCATAGCCAATATACGCACTACTTTTGAACGATCATTGATAGTGATAAACACTTCATCAACCAGATCTTTAGTAGCCGTTTTAGGATCGTAAAAAGTATACTCTACCTTTTCTTTTACAAAATCGTAGCTCTCCCTTTTCGGAAAAGAGCCGCCAAAGGCGTTTTCATACAAACCTGAACTGCCGGTTAATACCAGTGTCTTTACATATTCGGGGTGCGACAGGGTATATATCAACCCTACGTGCCCACCCAATGAATTACCTAACAAGGTAATATCTTTTAAGTTCTTTTCTTTAACAAACTTATGTACGTATTTGGTAAGCGTTTTAACGCCGGTAGTTAGTAACGGCAAATCATATATAGGCAGTATAGGTATAATTACCCGGTACTCACTTTTAAATTCTTCAATTACTTTTTCCCAGTTGCTTAAAGCACCCATCAGGCCATGTAGCAGCAATAATACTTCGCCTTCGCCTTCATCAATATAAATAAACCCTTTTTCTTCTTTAAGCGCAAAGTTCATAAGTTGTAATACAGTTTTTCTTTATTACCAGCACCTTATACCAAAATTAAATTTGGTTTAAAAATGCCCATATTTTCGGGATAAAGTTAGGTTTTTGAAGCAGAGTTGCAATAGTTAAGCAAATTAATTATGCCAGTAGTTGTTTCACCACTTCCGATATAGTTTTACCGTCGGCTTTGCCGGCCAACTCTTTATTTGCAGCTCCCATTACCTTACCCATATCTTTTACGGATGTTGCCCCTACCCGGCTAATTAAATCTTTCAAATAAGTTTCAATTTCGGCACGGTCCATTTGTTTAGGCAAGTAAGCTTCAATTACTTCCTGTTCTTCTATCTCAATCTGATACAAGTCCGGACGGTTTTGCGCCTGGTAAATATCAGCCGACTCTTTACGCTGTTTTACCAGCTTTTGTAATACTTTAACCTCGGCATCCTCACTCAATTCTTCCGATGCCCCTTTTTCTGTACGGGCCAGCAACAAGGCCGATTTGATAGCACGTAAACCGCGCAGTTTAGCCTCTTGCTTACCTAGCATGGCCTGCTTAATATCCTGATCAATTTTTTGTATTAATGACATTTTGGTTGGTTTATATGTTGATTGTTGGACAGTCGATTAGTTGTATTATTGATTGGTTGACCGTTTTTATTTCAAATTTAACTACTCAACAATTCAACTAATCAACATCCCCCTACTACTTAATTATTCTTTCTATCTATTAACGTAGCCGTGGCTTGTGCGGTTGGCATTAGCAACAAATCGTTAATATTAACGTGCGCCGGGCGTGTTACTACAAACCAAATGGTTTCGGCTACATCCACCGCTGTTAACGGGGTAAAGCCATTGTACACTTTCTTAGCTCTGTCCTTATCACCTTTAAAACGCACTTCCGAAAACTCAGTTTCTACGGCACCTGGGTGTATGGCGGTTACCTTGATACCATGCTGCAGCAAATCAATACGCATGCCTTTACTCAACGCATCTACAGCGGCTTTAGTAGCACAGTATACGTTACCATTGGCATATACATCTTTACCTGCAATAGACCCCAAGTTTACAATATGACCGAAGCCGTTGTTTACCATCCAGTTAGATACCACCTTGCTTACGTATAATAAACCTTTAATGTTTGTATCTATCATGGTGTCCCAATCATCATAGCTTCCTTTTTGTATTGGGTCTAAGCCCTGGCTTAAGCCGGCGTTGTTAATTAGCACGTCTACATTCTTCCAATCATCAGGCAGGCTTTCCAGGTGATGAATTACCTGTTCTTTAATGCGTACGTCAAACGCGGCAACAGCAATACGCACATTAAAATCATTGTTTAACTGCTGCGCCAGTGCGTCCAAGCGATCTTGCCGGCGGCCGGTCAGTATCAAATCATAGCCGTTACGGGCAAATAAATAAGCACAGGCCTCGCCAATACCGGCAGTGGCTCCTGTTATCAAAGCAATTTTAGCCATAGATGATTAACTAATGGCAGCGAAATTATGTTTTTTATATTGGATTGAAGAATTGAGATTGCGTGATGGAGCCACAAGGCTTCATCGCATTAACTATTCAAAATGTAAGCTAAATATCAAGCTATGCAAAAACAACTTATCAATAGGTGATGAGAAGGGATGATTTTCGGGAACCAGCACATTGCCAAATGAGTTAGCTAGCTTTATTTCGGGCGAGAGTTTAAAGAACTCGAAGTATATATCACAACCTATACCCGCTTCGTATGATGCAAAACCGCGAACGTTTTTAACTCTTTTTTGCATAAGCGCTTCGTTGGCATCACTTTGCCCTTTAGAGCCGATAGCGGTTGAATACTTTATACCTCCTATTAGGTATGCCCTGAAATCGCGAATACGGTCTGACTTGAGTTTAAGCAGCAACGGCATATCTACCTGTGTGCTGGATATTACTTTACTGATATTTTCTTTCGGATCTTCAAAAGCATAATCCAACTGGCGGTCGGCAAATACCAGTGATGGGGTAACGCGTGCTTCCAGATGTTCAGTAAGCCGGTAGCGGGTAATAAACCCTACCGAAAAGCCAGGTACGCTTTTGGAACTGATACCGGTTAAAGGGGTGGTTACATTCCTGTTGGTTTCCGGGTCAACAAAGGGCGTACGCCAATCAGGCTTTTTGATAATTTTATAATCCTGCTTGATGTACTGAAAGCTGAAGCCAAAGCTCAGGTCATTCTGGTCGGCACCGCCACCCCAGGCCTGCACCTGCGCATATCCTGCCTTTCCCATCCACACACACAAGGCCAACACCAACAGTACTTTTTTAACCATAGCTTATTTTATACCCGTATAAATTGAGCAGATACCAAATGCCAATGGGCGGCTTTTGGTTTGCTTAAATCCTACCTTATCCATCAAGCCGGTAAAATCTTTTCCGTCCGGAAAAGCCGCTACCGACTCGGGCAGGTATGAGTAGGCTCGTGCATCTTTTGAAAATAACTTGCCGATACCTGGTGTAATGTTTTTAAAATAAAAGTTATACAACTGCTTCACCGGAAAAACTTTGGGCTTAGAAAACTCCAGCACTACCGCTTTGCCACCGGGTTTAAGTACCCGCAGCATGTCGGCCAAACCTTTTTCCAGATTCTCGAAATTGCGTACCCCGTAAGCTACCGTTATCGCGTCGAATTCATCACTATCAAACGGAAGCTTTTCCGAGTCTCCCAGTTTTACTTCAAATTGGGGCGAAAGGTTACGTTTATTGATTTTTTGCTTGGCGATGTCGAGCATGCCCTGAGAAATATCGACACCGATAATCTTTTCGGGTTTTAAGATAGACAACGCCTCGAAAGCAAAGTCGCCGGTACCGGTGGCCACATCCAGTATGCGCTTGGGCTGCGCTTCCTTTAATTCATTAATGGCAATTTTACGCCAGATGATATCAATTCCCAACGACATAAAATGGTTCAAAAAATCGTACGTTTTAGATATGTTGTTGAACATATCGGCCACCTGTTCCTTTTTGGTTGCCTGCTGATTTTGATACGGCGTTACAGTTTTACTCATCGGCCTCAAAGATAGTGAATTTGCGGGGATAAGTTTTGGATGTGTTTGGCTGGAAATGATAAGGATCAGGTTCTGAAACACCTGTCTATCCTGAAATCAAGAGCCATCATTCAAAGCTTTGCTCACTAATTTTTATATTTAACCAGAATATTACACCCCCACTAACATGACCATACTCAGAAAGCTGCTTTTGGCAACCCTGTTGTTTTGCACGCTCCATAGTTTTGCGCAAACTATACTGCCTGTTCCGGTAAATTTGCAGCGCACTTATACAAAAGGCACCCGAACTATTAACGGCGCCCCCGGCAAAAACTACTGGCAAAATTGGGCCGATTATAATATTAAAGTGAATTTTGATCCGCAAACTCGTGTCATTAAAGGCACGGTGGATATTGATTACACCAACAACAGCCTTGATACGCTAATCAATATTTACTTTAAATTGTACCCTAATTTATACGCTAAAAACACCATACGCAACTCGGTTGTACGGCCAGAAGACATGACTGATGGTGTACAAATCCAAAGCCTGATTATGAATGAGCAAAAGCAGGAAGCAAGCCAATGGCGTATCAACGGCACCAACATGACGGTTAACATACCGGCCATTTTACCATCGCAAAAAGCACATTTTACCATCAGTTACTCGTATGTACTTAACAAAGGCTCGCACATCCGCACGGGACAGGTAGATAGCGGTGCATTTTTCATAGCCTACTTTTTTCCGCGCATTGCGGTTTATGACGATATTGATGGCTGGAACAAATATCCTTACCGAGGGTCGGAAGAATTTTACAACGATTTTTGTCATTTTAATGCCGAGGTTACCGTACCCGGTAACTACCAGGTTTGGGCAACAGGCAACCTCAAAAACACAGCAGAAGTTTATACACCCCGCATAGCAGAACGCGTAGCCGCAGCAGGCCGAAACGATGCCATAACAGACGTAATTACAACCGACGATTTTAAAGCCGGTAATATCACAACGCCTGGAAAAACGCATACCTGGAAGTTTGAAGCAGACAGCGTGACTGATTTTGCGTTTGCCACCAGCAACCATTATGTATGGAAGGCCAGCAGTTTGGTGGTTGATTCTAAAACCGGCCGTCGTACCCGAGTTGACGCTGTTTATAATACTGCGCATAAAGATTACCTGCCAGTTGTTGAACATGCCCGTAAAACGGTAGAGGTAATGAGCTATCAGTTTCCCAAATGGCCTTATCCCTATCCGCACGAAACCGTATTTGATGGATTAGACCAAATGGAATACCCTATGATGGTGAACGATAATCCAACGCCAACAGTTACTGACGAGATTACGCTAACTGACCACGAGATATTCCATACCATGTTTCCGTTTTATATGGGCATTAACGAAACCAAATATGCCTGGATGGACGAAGGCTGGGCCACTATTGGCGAATGGATTGTGAGTACAGCCATCGACCCTAAAATTGATGACAACTACGGCATGGATGCCTACAACCATAGCGCCGGCACCGAAGAAGATATGCCGATTATGAGCCTGACACCATCTCTTATTGGTGTATCTACTTTTACCGACAGTTATCCAAAACCGGCCATGGGTTACTTGTATGTAAAAGATATGCTGGGCGATGAATTGTTTACCAAAGCGCTGCACCATTATATAAACCAATGGCATGGCAAACACCCCATGCCTTATGATTTTTTTAACTGCATAAATACCGGTTCAGGCATCAACCTTAACTGGTTTTGGAAAGCCTGGTTTTTTGACAGTGGTGTGCCCGATTTAGGTATTACCCAAGTAGCTAAACAGCAAAACAATTACACGGTAACCATCACCCGCATAGGCGGCAAGCCAGTACCTGTACACTTAAGGGTTAATTATGCCGATGGTAGTAATGAGCTTTTACACCAAAGCATAGCGGCGTGGCAAAACGGCCAAAAAACATGCATTCTTAAATTTACTTCGGCCAAACCCGTAACCAAACTGGTGTTGGGCACTACTTATGATGCCGATGCGAATAAGAAAGACAATGTGTATGTCATGAAATGATGAATGAAGGTATGAAGTCCAAGGCCTGTGCTTTTGAGTCAAACAGAAAGTATTTACGACTACAGGCTCAGCCTTTGATGTATTCTATCCTTATCTACCGTCTAATATAGGTCTCCCCTTGCCTCTTGTTTCTTGGCTCCTGACTCTATTTTTAACCACGTTAAAATATCACCCCTACTTTTCCACAATACAAACAAATAGGGCTGGCTACGGGTTACATCAACCTAATCAAAACAAAATTATGTCAAACGTAAATATCCCAGAGCAAGACGGCGACCTGTTTGAAGATGGTGGCGATAACAATACGACTAACGACGATACATCGAAAGGATCTAACACTGTAAAAGACCCTGATGAGTGGACCACCGGCGATGAACCCATGACCGGCGCCCAACAGTCATATCTAAAAACTTTATCAGACGAAGCAGGCGAGCCTTTTGATGAAACCTTAAGCAAAGCCGACGCCTCTAAACGCATCGACGAACTGCAGCACAAAACAGGTCGCGGTTTAGATAACAAAGAATAACTGAGCGCAACCGCCGTTTACCCTCGGCGGTTGCTTTTTACCTCCTTTATCATAAATGAAACTACCTGATCATCAGATTAAGAAGATAGCCATTTTCCGGGCTCTGCAATTGGGCGATATGCTGTGTATCATCCCCGCCATGCGGGCTTTGCGTTACGCCTATCCCAGTGCTCATATTACTTTATTAGGCCTGCCCTGGGGCAAAAGTTTTACCGAGCGCTTTAGCAGCTATTTTGACGAGTTTATTCACTTTCCAGGATTTCCCGGCTTGCCGGAGCAACCTTTTAACAGTAGAGAAACGGTTGAATTCTTAGCTGGCATACAAGGCAAGTTCGATTTGCTGTTGCAAATGCAGGGCAATGGCACCGTCATTAACCCGATGATGGAATTATTTGGCGCCAGCTACACTGGCGGTTTTTATACCAGAGGTGATTTTGCCGCCAATTTGGAGTATTTTGTGGAATACCCCGATTATGGCCCCGAGCCGGAGCGACATGTTTTGCTGATGAAGCATTTGGGCATTCCGGATCATGGCAACGAACTGGAATTTCCAATTACGGAAAAAGATCAGGCCGATTACGATAAACTACAATTACCGATTGAACCGGGCCGCTATGTTTGTGTGCACCCTGGCTCGCGCGGTTCATGGCGGCAGTGGCCTACCGAGCACTTTGCGGCTGTAGCCGATTACTGTGCCGAACAAGGATATAAAGTAGTAATTACCGGTACTAAAGAAGAAGCGTCTATTATAAACGAAGTAATTGGGCACATGAAACATCCGGCTATAGATACCGCAGGTATTACCACCTTAGGTGCGGTTGGCATGTTGATAAAGAATGCACGGGCGTTGATATCCAACTGTACCGGTGTATCGCACATTGCGTCGGCGTTTCAAACACCAAGTATTGTGATTAGCATGGATGGCGAGCCCGAGCGTTGGGGACCCATTAATCAGCAACGTCATTACACCATCAACTGGCTACAGGAGCCGGGATTTGATTACGTGATGCAAAAAACCGCAGAGCTATTTCAGAATACTTAATTGAACCGGCTTACATCCGGTTGGTATCTGCAAAAACCTGCAACATGCTAATAACGGCATTGGCATCGGCTTCTTGCAAAAAAGACTTACCAGCCGGATTGATATAACCATTAAATTCGGCTAATTCATCAGCATTAGCTGCTTTAAAACCCATTGCCCATTCAGGAAAGTTTCTTTGCTCTAATTCGCCAGAGGCCATTTTAATGAGGTTGTAGTGGCGCGGATCAGATTGAATTACCTGATAACTTTGCTTAAGTGCTTCGGTTTCACCCTCCAATACTTGTATAAAAGCACCTTCGCCGTAAAGCAACATGCCAGTTAAATTATTTTTGGTATTGTTGTTCCGGCTAACAGTCAGTATATCCAGTAAATCATCTTGCGTAATGTTTCTGCTGGCTGTACTGATATAAATCAGATATTCCATAGGTAGGTAGTTTACGCAAATATAGGATACATTGGCAAACCATAACTACCTTCAGGTAATTTAGGCAGCCAGCGACAGTTTGTCTTCTACCATGCGCAGCAGTTGGTTCATGTCAAAAGGTTTGCGTAACACGCCATCGGGTGCCCCCTGTTGATGAACTACGTCGCCAATATCAGACCTGCCTGAGCACATTACTACAGGGATTTTTTTAAAGGTTTGCGTTTCTTTGATTTGCCGGCACAGGTCGCGGCCGTCACCGTCTGGCAGTGAAACGTCCAGTATAATTAAACTAGGATGTGCCGCCTCAATTTTATTTAATAAACCTTCGGCTTTATTAGATACTTCCACGTTATATCCTTCATTATCCAGCACGTATGATATCAGGTCGAGGATAAATTTATTGTCGTCTACTACAAGTATTTTACTTTTCATGGCTAATGTATCTGTAAGCCACATTTACAAAGTTGGTGCCACGAGTTAACCATGAATTAATTTTTATAAATTTTTCAACTATTAGATTTTACAGAGTTCACTTACAGATAATTTATCATAAGTATAAGTTTACTTAAACCCAGCTAATATCATTTACGCTGAAAAGTTGTACATGATGCAGACACACTGATTGCTTTATCATACAAAAGTTCCTATTTGCTATCTTTAGCGCGATGGAATTGCAGTTCGACCTAATCTTAAATAATATCGGTAAGCATATTAATCTTAGCGATGATGAAAAGCAGTTATTTACTTCATTGTTGGTTCCGAAACAAATAAAGCGAAAAAAGCATCTAATTGCCGAAGGCGACGTTTGTAAACATTCTGCTTTTGTAACATCGGGCTGCCTGCGTGGGTATACACTGGATGTAAATGGCTTTGAACACGTGCTGAGCTTTGCTCCGCAAGGCTGGTGGATGGCTGATATTTACAGCCTGATTACCCAACTGCCAGGCATTTTAAACATTGAGGCTTTAGAAGACACCGAAATGCTGATGCTGTCTAAAGCCAGTCAGGAAAAACTTTACACGCAGGTTCCCAAGTTTGAGCGCTTTTTTCGCATCCTTACTGAGAATGCTTTAGTAGCCTCGCAACAACGCCTGATTGATAACTTAAGTTTAACCGCAGCCGAACGCTACGCCCGCTTCTGTAAACGCTACCCTACTCTAATTTACCATTTGCCTCAAAAACAAATTGCCGCCTACATTGGCGTAACGCCCGAGTTTTTTAGTAAAATGCGGAAGGCGATGTAAATTAATTAGTTGCGATTTAGATTATTTTACTATCGATAGCATAGTGCAGGGCCTCGGCCATATTGTTCACATCAAATTTATCAAAAATCCGCCTTCTGTAATATTTAACGGTATCCGGAACAACAAAGATCTTTTCAGCTATCTCGTTTATGGAAAATCCACGAGCATGAAAACGCAGTATTTCCAGTTCTCTGCTGCTAAGTTGCGGTTTAAGTGATTTGTGCCAAACACTCGTTACTGTATCCAGTTCCCATCTATCCTCGCTACCATGCTTATAAATATGAACATTACCCGCATTTTTTCGATGGGATAAGGACACTACACACATGGCCTTTTGCATCTTGTGGTTTGCGTTGAGAGATAGCGGTGTCAGTTTATGATTAATTAATAATTGCCTGCCGTCTTTGCTATTCAAATGAAAATCATAAGTAATACTATACAGCATCCGGTCAGCAGGCGGCAGCTTGTCGTAAAAATCAAATCCTGCGTTATTGATAGTGGTAAGTAGCTGCAGGTCAGTTTCGGGGACGTTTTTAAAATAGAAATCGTACCCCATTAACAATACTTCCTCAACACTATAACCGCACAAGAACAAAGGATTTTCGGACACATATTCAAACCCCATCCTTTCATAATCAATGATGTATACACTTTCATAGGTAAGCCTGGAAAAGGATCGGACCACATCAAGATAACTGGCTTGTTGAATGCGTTGATCATTCAAGGTAGGTTCCAGCTTATTTTTTGTGAGGAGGCTTGAAAAGTTTTTACTATCCATAGGCTTTGTGCACTGCCAATTTACAAATCTACACTCAAGTGTAGCAACCAAAATTGATTTAATGCTGAGCTTTGGTTCAAGTATCAACGCTGATTTAATTATACAAATGCAAGAGCCAGTTCTTCAATACCCTGCAACGGATACAGTAATTCAGTGCGGAACATGTAGCAATATATTAACCGGTAACTTCTACAATTATAGCAGCTGTGCTTTTAGGGTTAGTAGCCGATTCCTTTTTAAATACCTAATTACCATTCCCATGAAAAAAAATGGAATTAAAAATGTGTTTTTAGCCGGATAAAACTTCAAAAAACACACAGCAAAGGGTTTAAACCCTACTCGTCACAACGTCAATTAATTTCGCAGTAAAACCTATCGCTATATGGAGATGAAAAAAAACCTAAACTTTATCCTTTTTATTATCGTCATCATTTTAGGGGTGACGTTATTTAAACATTTTGACTTTGAAAACTTAAAGTTTGAAAAGCCCAAGCTAGCCGTTGTTTATATCATTACCTTCACAGCTTCGCTATATCTTCTAATAAAAAGACCAAAAGAAAATTCCATTAACTAATATCAGTTTGCAAAAGTATTACTAGTCAACACTTAATATGTCAACGCCTCGTCGCTACCGGCTTTGTAAAATTTTTCATTAAAGTTTACCAAAAATAGTTCGGTGGTAGCACGGGTGCAGGCGGTGTAAAACCAGCGTAAAAAGTCAGTATTTACCATTTCGTCTGTAATATAGCCCTGGTCTACAAACACTGCATCCCACTGGCCCCCCTGAGCTTTATGGCAGGTTACAGCGTAGGCAAACTTAATTTGCAGCGCGTTATAGTAAGGGTTTAGCTTCAGCTCTTTTAACTTGGCTCGCCTGCTGGCTATGTAATCATAATCCTTCATCACTTCCAAAAAGAAGCGCTTTTGATCGGTAGGCTGCAAGGCTGGCGAGTCGGAATATAAAGCGTCCAACAGTACCTTACATTCAATCACCGGATCTTCGGCATAGTCTATAAATTCCAGCTGCACATCAGCAAAACGGAAACCATACACTTCTTCAAACCGGCGCACTTTCTTAATGCGGGCTATATCGCCGTTAGCAATAAAACCAGTGCTGTCTTCTTCGTGCACCTGCATCCAAAAGTAATTATTGCGCACCACCATAATCTGGTCGCCACCGGTTAGTTCTTCCTCTCGCATTAATATGCGGTTACGTATCTGGCGGTTATACAGGTTGGCATTTTTGTTGGACCGGCATATCACTAAGGTATTTTCGTTGCCATATTTATTATAAGCGTAGTTAAGGCCCTCTTCCAGGCGTTCGCCGGTCATGCGATAAACATCCTTGTAGCCCTTAGTTACAATCTGCGGATAGTTTTCTTCTTCTTTACGAATGATATCGCGTACGCCGGTTACGTTGTACAAAATGCCAGAGTCCTTTTGCTGACGCAAAACCTCAGTCATTTCATAGCTGGACACATCCAATCCGAAGTTATCGGTCAACACTTTGGGGTCTAAAGCCGGACTATAAACCGAGCCTACAGGTGGCAGCTGTGCGGTATCACCCACCAGCATCAGCTTGCAGTTTTTAAAATTGTAAACGTAATCTATCAGATCTTTCAGCAGCGTTTCATAGTTGCTACCGCCGGCATCGTCAGATATCATCGACGATTCATCCACAATAAAAATGGTATTCTCGGCTGTATTTACGGCCAGCGTAAAGGCCTCGTCAATATTCATGGCCGACTTTTTACGATAGATGCGCTTATGTATAGTAAACGCCTTACGGCCCGAGTATGCAGTAATTACTTTAGCTGCACGGCCTGTGGGGGCCAGCAATACTGCTTTTAACCCGTAAGCCCGCAATGCTTTTACCAGTGCACTTACCACGGTGGTTTTACCGGTACCTGCATAACCTTTCAGCAAAAAGCAGTCGTAACCGTTATCGTTAAGCAAAAATTTGTGAAGCCGATCAAACAGCTGTAATTGCTGTTCGGTTGGCTGGTGTTTAAATTGTTTACTAATCTGTTCTTGTTGGGGCATGTATAAATTGGCCTTTAGGCGCTAACAAAACAATGAAAAAATATTTACTTTTGTTCGCAACTGATGGACGATACCTTATATCATTACATTGACCCCGGCTTTAGTCACCTTGAAGTGCACAATTACACTTTGCTGGTGCTCATTAACCCTACTCAATTTTCGTTAGCGGTAGTACATCAGCACAAATTAATGGTTTGGCGTAAACCCGGCTTATTAAGCGAACTTAACCAACCCGGCGAAGTGCAGGAAGTACTGAACTTCAATTACCAAAACATTATTTCGGGCGTTACCTCATCCGATTTCACCCTCATACCCGACGCCCTGTATCAGGAAGCCGATGTGGCATCCATTGCCCGTTACCTTGACGTACAATCGCAAGATACGGTGTTTGCACAGCCACTGGATGCCGACAACCGCATTGTGTTTAAACTTAACCAAACTGCTACTTTGGCTGCCGCCCGGTTTGATCTGTCTAAAACAATTTTTGCAGCTTCGGGCTGGATAAAAGCCATTGCCGATACCCAGCCTTCTGGATATGATTTATATATAAATATAAACGAAAATCAGGCCGATTTAGTCTATTTCAGGCATGGCAAATTACTGCTTTTTAACACCTTTGAGTGCACTAATGCTGATGAATTAGCATATTACGCACTCTTTGTGGCAGAGCAGTTGAAACTAACGCCCGCCGATACGAATGTGATAGTAAACGGACTTATTTCAGAAGGCAACGCTTACCATAACCGCCTTTCTAACTTTTTTAAATTGGCAGCCCTCAGCACTGTGCAATTGCTCGATATGCCAGAGCACTTGCCTAAACAGGAGTTGCTAACTTTAAGTGCTTTGACCCTATGCGCATCATTGGCGGACGTTTAAAAGGCTTGCGGCTTAACCCGCCTAAAAACCTGCCGGTTAGGCCCACTACTGACCTAGCTAAGGAAGCACTGTTCAATATCCTGCAAAACCAGGTAGAACTGGAAGATATTAAAGTGCTGGACCTTTTTAGCGGCACCGGTAACCTGGCACTGGAATTTGCCTCGCGCTTTGCCAAAAGTGTTACAGCGGTTGACCGAAGCATACATTGCGTAAATTATTTGAAAGATACAGCCCGCCAGCATGGCTTAACACAAATTACCACTTTTAAGGCTGATGTGTTTAAATACCTGGAACTGGAAACCGAGCAGTATAATTTAATATTTGCCGATCCGCCTTATGATTTAAGCCGCATTCCGGAATTGCCTAAAATTGTTTTTGACAAAAATCTGTTGTTACCGGGTGGCTTGCTTATCATCGAGCATCAATCATTACAAAACCTTAGTAACCATCCTAACTTTACCGAGCAGCGCCGGTATGGGCACTCATCGTTCTCGTTTTTTGAAATGAAAAGCGAGGCATAGTTACATCACAAGCATTGCTTATAATTTTCATTATCTGTAACATTTAGTATCCACTTTCCGTCATGGCAGTAGCCTTAAACTTACCACGACGTGAAACATCCATTTTTAATATTAACATTAATCACCCTGTTAGCTGCGGGATGTACCAAGGAAAAGAACCAGCCCACTGACGCTCCGGACGAAGATGTAAAAATACCATCCGATACCACCCATACACAAACCACCCGTTGGACTACATTTAACATCAGTAATTCGCCGCTAAACAGCAATCAGGTTAATGCTATAGCTATTGATAAAAATGATGTTAAATGGATAGGTACTGCTAACGGCTTGTACCGTTTGAATGGTGGCAAATGGACTACGTTTACCCCTGCCAACTCACAATTACCTTCTGCCAATATACAAGCTTTGGCTACAGAAGCGAACGGCAGCCTTTGGGTAGGTACGGATAAAGGAATTGCGAAATTTGACGGTACACATTGGCAGGTTTACAATTCGGCCAATAGTGTATTTACCAACAACAATATCAAATGCATTGCCCATGATGCTAATCGCCAAATTACCTGGATAGGCACAGACGATGGCTTTGTAAAAGTGACTGGCACCAACCAGTGGGAACACCTGGATGGACCGGATGTTATATTATCTATGGCGGTTGACCATGATGGAGCGCTTTGGATAGGAACGTTTAACAGCTTTGCTTTTATCGGCATCATTAAAAAATATCATAATGGTCAGTGGACATCTTACCGGCTGGATCAAATGGGGTACACATCTGCCTTTCCTTACGGATTAGTAATAAACTCGGCTAATCAAATTTATGCAGTGCTGGGCGGCACAGTAGCCAAATCGGTTATATGTTTTGACGGCCAAAGCTGGAAGGAAATTACAAAGCCTGAAAATGTACGTGGGTTGAAAACTATTGCGCTGGAAGGAAACAAAATATGGGTAGGCGGCATCCATTTATCAGAATTTGGCCATAAAGATTCGAAGTTATTAAGCATTCCGGATACAGATTCTCCCATTCAGTGTATAGCTACCGACAACGACGACCGCAAGTGGTTAGGAACCGTGTACGGCGGCTTAGCCGTTTATGGTAAAGCAGTGGCCGACTAATTATGTTTATTAAGCAGGTCTGGCTACATCTTTTGCGATGCTGTTTTAAGCTCAGATTTAGCAACTTTGATTAATCAGTGAAAGAAATCAACTACTTAATTAACCAAATTCATTTCTTAACCTACATTAACTTTGCGGTTGACCCGGTACTGTAACTTTGTATCAACAAAAACACAATTACTATGGCACAATCTGTTTTACACCAAGCCGGTACCCGTGGTCATGCTAACCATGGCTGGCTGGAAAGTTATCATACTTTTAGCTTCGCCGGTTATTATAATGCCGACCGTATGAACTTTGGCGCACTGCGCGTTTTGAATGATGACACCGTAAGCGGCGGCATGGGCTTTGGCAAACACCCGCATGATAATATGGAAATTATCTCCATCCCACTAGAGGGCGACCTGGAGCATCAAGACAGCATGGGCAATGTCGCCGTTATCCGCAAAGGCGATATACAGGCCATGAGTGCCGGCACTGGCATTTACCACAGCGAGAAAAATAAGAACCCCAACGAGAAAGTTAAATTCTTACAAATTTGGATTTATCCTGATCAAAAAAACGTAACCCCACGGTATGACCAATTGACTTTAAGTATGGATGACCGCCATAATAAACTACAACAGGTTTTATCGCCCAATAAAGATGACGACGGCATCTGGATTTATCAACAAGCGTGGTTTCATATAGGTAAGTTTAATAAAGGTATTAGTACCGAATATGCCTTAAAAGGCGGCGCTAACAGTGGCGTATACGCGTTTATTTTGAATGGCCAAGTAAATATAAATGGTCAGTTGTTAAACACACGCGACGGTTTTGGTGTTTGGGATACAGATAAACTAAGCATTACTGCCGAAAGTGATGCCGAGTTTTTACTGATGGAAGTTCCGATGAAGTTTTAACATAATGAATAAAGTAAACATATTGGTGGTAGGCCGGCACGAACAAATTTTACAAACTGTAGTGCGGCTTATCAACAACAACCCTGAATGGCATAGTGTAGGCGCTTTAACTGATAAAGACGCCATTCAGTTGTTTAGCCACGAAGTATTTGACCTGATTTTGCTCAGTAGCGGTATAGAACCCGAGTCGGAACAAAATTTGCGTGCTTACTTTACCGATCATCGCCCGAGTGTTATCATCGTACAGCATTATGGCGGTGGCAGCGGCTTGCTTACAGCCGAGATTTACGAGGCGTTGCAGGGAAGAATGGTGTAGGAAATATTATAAAATACAATATATCATTGTGCAACAGAGGCAGGTTGTGAAGTCAGCTGTCAAAGCAATCTACAAGTTTTTGCATTGCCTTAGGTTTTGCTGCTAGCTTGTGCTTGTGCTGTTAGTTTAACTTCCGGTAGTGGTTATTTACATCTTGCAGTCTGCTCATTGCCGCAGGGGCTATTTCTTTTGTCATAGCCACAAAAGAAACAAAAAGGCCTAGCTCTCGCGATCCCCTGTCTGCCCACCAAGCCCAACGCTGGCCCGGGCGCGATAGCGGGCCTCTGCGCTTTTTTTCTTTTTCTATTTTCATTCAACGTTAAGCAACGACGGAACGAGTCAACAAAAAGAATCGGCATTAGATTTTTGCGGTAGCTACAGCCCTAAGTATAAGCACTATCTTAAATAGTAAAAATCTCTGGCCGAGAGGTTTCTTTTTGGTTACCTTTTCTTTTCCGGCAAAAGAAAAAGTAACATCCACAGGCCGTGGTATAAGAACATCCCTATCCTCATGAAACACTAATGGAAGTCAAAGCACTAACTAACTAACTAACTAACTAACTAACTAACTAACTAACTAACTAAACCACCTTCTCCATAATCATCAACTCTACCGGCTCTTTAGCAACACTGGTAGCGGTAACCAACGGCATAGTTTCACCGGTGGCCACGAAGCCTCGGCGCTCGTACCAAGCAATCAGTTCACGTCGGGATGTAATCACAGATATTTTAATGGTTGTAATTCCCAATTCCCTGGCATAATCATCAGCAGCAGCTAACAATTTTCTACCGATGCCTCCGGCCTGCAAGGTTGGCTTTACAGTGAGCATACCCAGGTATAGCTTATTACTTTTCGTTTGCTCGAGGTATACAGAGCCAATAATTTCGTTACCCTCATTGGTGTACTTCAATATGGCAACCTCAGGCTTATCAAAATAACCGGTTAATTCGACTTCATCAATGCGAATACCTTCCAGCAAATGACTTTCGCTGGTCCAGCCTTGTTTAGAGGTTTCGCCACGGTAAGCGCTGTTTACCAAGGCTACTATTTCGGTTACATCTGCAACTTGTGCGCGTGTTATGGGCATAACGGTTTGTTTAAACGGGGTGCAAACGTACTATAGTTTTCAATAATTCACAAACCTTGTTACCTATAAGCTTTCAACGCGGCTGAAAACAAAACATCCTGAACCGGCATAAGCCAATTCAGGATGTTTTTAATAAAAATCAATATTGATTATTCGTCTTTCTTATCTACCGGTTTTTGCATCTCGTTCATCATATGTGCAACGGTGCTTTCGGGGGTAACATTACTCATGGCAATCATGGCTTTATTTTTAAAGCCCGAAATTACCTTGTCATCACCGGCCATCAGGGCATCAAAACCGTCTTGTGCTACTTCGGCAGCATCAGACAAAGAACTTTTATCCTGTACTATTTTGCTATCCTGCATTTCGGCTTTGTTAAAGAAGTCGGTATCAGTAGCGCCTGGCTGCAATACGGTAACGGTGACGTTGGTACCTTTCAACTCTTCGCGGATGGCTTCAGAGAATGACAACACAAACGCTTTGGTACCGTGGTAAACTGACTGCCATGGACCTGGTGTTTGACTGGCAATGGAACCCAATTGTAAAATTTTACCCTCGTTGCGGGCCACCATATCTTTCAAAAAGCATTTGGTTAATATGATCAACGAACCAATGTTCAATTGAACCATATCTAATTCGCGCTCTATATCAGTATCTTTAAACTGACCATAGTAACCTTGCCCGGCATCATTTACCAATACATCCACTTGTAAACCACGAGATTTTACTTCATCGTAAACGGCAAAAGCTTCTTCGCGTTTAAACAAATCTTTTGATATGGTTATCACATCAATTCCGCTTTGTTTCAGCTCGTTTGAACAGTTGTTTAGCTCTTGCTCATTACGTGCTACCAAAATCAGATTATATTTTTCTTTGGCAAATATTTTGGCCAATTCAAAGCCGATACCTGATGTTGCACCAGTAATCAGCGCATATTTTTGTGTGCTTGACATAATTTTAAGTTTTAGTTTATTAACTACAAATTAATAAACCACAACTATGCCATTTGTTTTCAACAAATTACAAATTCTGCTTTTATGCTGATTCTTAATAGTGATAGCGTCTAATTTTAACCTAACACTATAGGTAATTTACTTCTTACCAGTGCGTTTGATGAGTTCATCCCTGATGATAGCGCACTTTTCATAACGCTCCAGTTCAACGTTTTCCTGCAACATTGCTTCCAGTTCCAGCCGAGACTTGCTTACAAACTCGAGCGTATTAGTGGTTAAGGTAGTGATGTTTTGAAAATATCCGTCGGCGCTGTAAAAACCCAGGTTAGTTAACCCGCTGTTGTTTTGTTCCATCTTCGTTTAATTAATTAGGTAAACTCAAGTTAAGAAATTCTTTTCTAAAAGTTAACTTAACCAACAAAACTTATTTTCACAAACTTCGACACAAACCAAATTTAATATTGCAAAAATCAGAATATCAAACAATTACAATGCTTGATAATCTTCGCGTATGGGATTAAAAACGTCAAGTAACTTACAATCGGTAATGGCTTTACCGCCATGTGGTACATTTGGTGGAATAATTACATACATGCCCTGATCCAATATCTGCGACTCGCCGTTTACCGTCATTTCAAACTGGCCTTCCAGCACAAAAGCGCATTGATGATGAATATGCTGATGGATGGCAGATACTGCACCCGCTTTCACCTCGATGAAGTTAAGCGTATTTACATCAGTATGAATCATTTTGGCCATATAGCCCGGCGCTATTTCTTTAACCGGTATATCTTTAAAATAATGAAAAATGTTGGTGTCCATATAACATTAATTGATGTCTATAAATAACTATGGCATCAAAAATCAGCTTTTTGATGCCATAATTAGTTAAATTATTTGAAGAAATTAAATAACCCTTCTGATTTGTACCGATTCCGGATCGGCCAGCATCAGTGGCACTTTTTCGATAGTTACAAAGCTTAAGTCTAAGCCAAAACCCCGCTCTTCAGATATACTTACCTTTTTAAGTTGTGTATAACCAGCCATTACCATGCGTTCATAAAACGACAGATTATGCGAGCGGGACAACACTTTTTCGATAACCACAAAACGGAAATCACCCACAATGTTGTGCTTGTTTAATGATTTGTACTTACTGGTAATATCCACCTCGCCGTTTTTAACCAGGTCTTCCACCACTTTTCGAAACAACAAATTGATTTGCTGCCCTACCCTAAAGCCAAGCTTAAAATCAATGCGGATCAGTTTATTGGGCACCAGTACGTCAACCTCATAATCGCGGGTATAAGGTTCGTCCATTACATCAACGTGCACCAGCCAGTATACATCGGCACGTTTGGGCTGCTTTTGTAATATGGAGTAAATAATTTTGGATTCAACTTCTGAATTAAAGTTTGCACTGGTTAAGTAAACCAGCTGCGATGCATACTTAGGTACGGTGTCGTCATCACTCAGTTCTTTTAGAATATCGTAGTAATCCTCAATCTCCACAAATTTCACATAGCGGTTGCGGATTCTGCGGGCCGTGTGCCAGGTCCACATTACGCCAAACAGTATGGCGCCGATGCTCAAGGTAAACCAGCCACCTTCAACAAACTTACCTAGGTTACCCCATAAAAAGATGCCCTCAACCAAAAAGTACACAATCAAAAACAGGTTGATGATATAACCAGGCACCTTGCGGCGTTTTAAGAATTTAGATACCAAAATGGTAGTCATGAGCATGGCAATGGTGATACTTAAACCGTAAGCAGCCTCCATCCGTTCAGAACGCTCAAATAACAAAACCACGCCAATACAACCTGCACACAAAATCCAGTTGATGCTGGGTACATATAATTGTCCTTTTTGTAAAGACGGATAATTGATTTTTACTTTAGGCCACAGGTTTAATCGTACCGCTTCGGCAATCAGCGTGTAAGAGCCGGAAATCAGGGCCTGGCTGGCAATAACCGCCGCTACCGTTGCAATACCAATACCAAATATCAGGAACCATTGCGGCATAATTTGGTAAAACGGGTTAAGTAAGTTTAAATCTAACGCCTCACCATTATGATGCAACAGCCATACGGCCTGACCTAGGTAGTTAAGAATTAAACAGGTTTTTACATAAATCCAGCTCACACGGATGTTGCTCCGGCCGCAGTGGCCCAAATCTGAATACAAAGCTTCGGCACCGGTAGTACACAAAAATACCGCACCCAAAATGCCTAAAGCAGATGGGTTGCCCATAATATCGCTAGTAAGCAAATGGTAAGCATAGTAAGGGTTTAAAGCCTTAATAACCGTTGGCATTTGTATGATATAAGATATGCCCAATACGCCCATCATGGTAAACCAGATAAACATTATAGGGCCAAACGCTTTACCCACCAGTGATGTACCAAACTGCTGTATAAAAAACAGGAAGGTAATAATGGCAATTACAATAGTCATTACGGTGCGCGTTTCCATACCCGGATAATAGGTATGCAATCCTTCAATAGCCGAAGAAATAGTGATAGGCGGAGTAATAATACCGTCGGCCAGCAGCGCGCAACCGCCTAAAACAGCCGGGATAATGAGCCACTTAGCGCGCCGGCGAACTAATGAAAACAAAGAGAAAATCCCACCCTCGCCTTTGTTATCGGCCTGAAGGGTAATTACCACATACTTGATGGTGGTTTGCAAAGTAAGCGTCCAAAATATACACGATACGCCGCCTAACACGAGGGCTTCATTTATACGGCTGCCACCAACAATGGCTTTGAATACATACAGGGGCGACGTACCAATATCGCCGTAAATAATTCCTAAACTAATAAGCAGCCCTGCGGCTGTTAGTTTTTGTAGGTCTTTGTGATGTGATGACACTTTAGTTAATAAAAAATATCAATAATTTGGAACTTTTTGATAATCAATCTAGCCGATTGTAAAATGTCTTTTTAACCGGCAGGCTATTTGGATAACCTGTTAAATCCTTTTTTGTTAAAAATTGTTAAAAAAACTCTAATTAAAAACAATTCTACATTGGGTAATAGCATTATTTTTACCTTTGCAGGTAATCAGGAACTATGGGGCAAAGATATACTTTTAAATATTTATGGATAACAATAATTGCAATAGCGATATCCATAAACTTTGCCTTTTCCGGAGAGTTGGTCAAATTGGCCAAATCTGATAGCAGTTTTCTGTTCCGCAGCAAAAATGTTAAGAAGACTTATTTCAAGAACAGTTTTCTAACCGGCACGCTTCCCACATTCAAACCAGTATCTTACACAGCTAAGCCAGCGGTCGACAAACAGCTGGATGACAAGCTTTTAACCAACGTACAGGTTTTTCCTAATCCAGTTACCGACCAGATCAATTTACGTTATACCGTATCGCGCAACAGCAATGTTACCATCAAACTGATGGATGTGCTGGGCAACAACGTGGCTACTTTCTCGCAACGAGTTGATCCGGGCGAACAAAAGTTTACACATTATATAAGCAACCGGCTTACCAGCGGCTTTTATTTTGTGCGTGTAATGGCAGGCACCGAGTCGGTTATTAGGCGTATAACCGTTTTATAACTCAATTTTTACCAGCACATTGCCTTCATAGGGCAAAATATTTTTAGTTTTGGTGTTTTACCATAACTATTGCTATGAAAATTATTGCTATTGGACGCAATTACGCCGAGCACGCCAAAGAATTAAATAATCCGATACCAACCACTCCTGTTATTTTTATGAAGCCAGATACTGCTTTATTAAAAGATAACAAACCATTTTACCATCCCGATTTTTCGCAGGATGTTCACCACGAGATTGAACTGGTGCTTAAAATCAGGAAAGAAGGTAAACACATCAGCGAAAAATTTGCTGCCGATTATTTTGACGAAGTTGGATTAGGCATCGATTTTACCGCCCGCGACATCCAAAGCCGCCATAAAGAAAAAGGCTTGCCATGGGAACTGGCTAAAGGCTTTGACGGCTCAGCCCCTATCAGCAACTTTTTACCCAAAAGCCAGTTTGCCGATTTGTACAACCTGAACTTGAAGCTGGATGTAAACGGACAAACCCGCCAGGATGGCAATACCAAAGATTTATTATTTTCTTTTGAGCGAATTCTAGCCTTTGTATCTCAGTACATTACCTTAAAAAAAGGCGATTTAATTTTTACTGGAACACCCGAAGGTGTGGCAGCTGTGCAAACCGGAGACCATTTAGAGGGTTACTTGGAAGGACAAAAACTTTTGGACTTTTACGTAAAATAGCATGATTAAGAAAGCCGGCGCTATTTTGCTGGGATGCGTATGCCTTGTGCTGAGCACCCTTGCGCAAGATAGAATACAAAGCAGATCCTACCCTACTACCGATTTTAGATATCCGCTAGATTTACCCCCTAGTACAGCTGGCTCTTTTGGCGAGCTTAGGGCCATGCACTTCCATTCCGGGTTAGATTTTAAAACCAACCAGCGCACCGGTTACCCCGTGCATGCTGCTTTATACGGTTATGTATCGCGCCTGCGGGTGCAATTGGGCGGGTTTGGCAACGCGGTATATCTTACGCATCCCAACGGTTACACCACCGTTTACGCTCACCTCGATCATTTATCGCCCGAACTGGCCGCTACTGTTCGTAAATACCAGCAGGATCATCAAAGCTTCGAAGTTGATTTTAAATTGCAACCCTTTGAATTCCCGGTAACCAAAGGACAGGTAATTGCCTGGTCGGGTAATACGGGCGCTTCGGGCGGGCCGCACCTGCATTTTGAAATACGCGACTCTACTACTGAAGAAACTATCAACCCGCAGCTCTTTGGCTTATCCATTCCAGACCGTGTTCCGCCAAGCATCAGCGGCATTACTATTTATCAACTTAATGGGCACCCGTTCAGCGAGCATACGCCAAGGCAGTATCTGGGTGTAGCAGGCGCTAACGGCAATTATCATCTTAGTAATCCGCAAACACTGTCTTTAAGTGGCGATATCGGTTTTGGCATTTCGGCCATCGATCAAAACAGCACCTCAGTAAATCGTAACGGCATTTACTCGCTTGAATTAAAGGTAGACGACCGCACGGTATACACTTTTTCTGTTGAACGGTTTGCGTTCGACAAAACGCATGCTATTAATGCGTATATCGATTATCCACAGTTTGTACTCTCACGCCGTTGGATACAAAAGTGCTTTATTTTACCAGGCAGTCAGATCACGCTGTATCCGCAGTCAGAGAACCGGGGCATTATCAGTTTTAAAGATTCACTGTTGCATACTGTACAATATGTAGTAAAAGATGTGGCAGGCAACACCTCTACACTAAACTTAAAAGTACAGGCCAGTATTCCGAAAGACCGTCCCGTTAACACCGTTACGGGCACACTGTTTAAATACAACCAGCGTAACGAGTACAGTAATGGTCCGGTTAAAGTAACTATACCACCCGGTAACTTATACGATGATCTGGACTTTACTTATGCGGTGCTGCCGCAAATGCCGGGCGCCTATTCGGCAACGCATCGTATCCACAGCCGGCTTACCCCAATTCACGAAAATTTTGATTTGTGGATAAAGCCCGATGCCAACATTGGTGCATTGGCTAACAAGGCTGTTATTGTAAATGCGCTTGCCGGTTCGGTAGGTGGCATTTACCAGGATGGTTATGTAAAAGCTAAACCAGCGGCTTTTGGTGATTTTTATATTAAGGTAGATACCATACCGCCGGTCATAACACCATTAAATATCCGTGATGGCAGTAACCTGGCGGGTGTAAGCAGCATCAGTTTTAAAGCTCACGATAATCTATCGGGCATAAAAAGCTACCGCGCTACTATTGACGGGCAGTGGATATTGCTGCAGCAAGATTACCGAACTCGCATATTAAAATATATATTTGATAATACCATACAACCCGGCAGGCACACGCTCGAATTTGTAGTAACCGATCAAAAAGATAACGTGAGCCGGTATACTGCCGAATTTAACCGATAACACCATGGCAACTTTAAAAGCAGGCGACAAAGCTCCAGATTTTACCGCAAAAGACCAAAACGGCAATACAGTTTCGTTAAGCAACTACTTAGGCAAAACCATCATCCTATACTTTTATCCAAAAGATGATACGCCGGGCTGCACTGCCGAGGCGTGTGATTTTCGCGACAATTATCAGTCATTAGCCGCACAAGGTTATGAGGTGATTGGGGTAAGTACAGACGATGAGAAATCGCACAAAAAGTTTGTAACCAAGTATAATCTGCCTTTTACGCTGATTGCCGATGAGGAACAAGAAATTGTTAATGCCTACGGCGTTTGGGTAGAAAAAAACATGTATGGTAAAACCTATATGGGTACGGCCCGTACTACGTTTATTATTGGCGAAGACGGCATTATACGTAATATCATCAGCAAGGTAGACACTAAAAATTCATCACAGCAGGTGTTAGATCTGCTACAGGCCTAAGAATACTAGATTAAAAAATAATCAGTATTTTAGCCAAGTTTAGGGCGTAAGTAACATTTTTGTTATTATCCGATTAAACTTAATAGCTCAAAATTCATCTTATATATAAGAAACATAAATGTCATTACAGGTTAGTGATACCGAAATATTGGAAAAGTTCCAGAACGAAAGGACACGGAACGAAGCTTTTAACTTGCTGCTGAAAAAGTATCAGCAAAAAATTTACTGGCACGTTAGGCGCATGGTAGTAAATCATGACGATGCGGATGACTTAGTGCAGGATGTGTTTGTGAAGGTTTGGAAAAACCTGCCGGGCTTCCGTAACGACGCACAGCTGTACACCTGGATGTACCGCATAGCTACCAACGAGTGTATCACTTTTCTGAACAAAAAGAAACAGAAGAACAATATACCGCTGGATGACGTATCGTACGAACTGGCCGAATCATTAGCCGATTCGACTTATTTTAACGGTGATAAAGTGCAGATGAAATTGCAGCAGGCGCTGCTTACGCTGCCCGAAAAACAGCGGCTGGTTTTTAATATGAAATACTTTGATGACATGAAGTATGAAGAAATTTCTGAAGTTTTGGGTACCAGCGTGGGTGCATTAAAGGCATCTTTTCACCTGGCAGTCAAGAAGATAGAACATTATTTGACATCAAAAGATTAATTTCTTTTTTGATTAAACCTTTTGGTGGTAATTTAATCTAACAGGGGATATGGAAATCGATATGGAAAATATGCAATGGCCGGACGAGGATGCGGTGTTAAGGATGTTTCCGAAAGGAAGCCCGTTCACTGTGCCTGACGGTTACTTTGACGATTTAAGCCAGCGATTACAATCGTATGTACATTTAGACGACCTGAAACAGGACGAGCCTGCCTATGGCTTTACCGTTCCGGAGAATTACTTTGACGATTTAAGCAGCCAGATTCAAAGCCGTATAGCTATTGAAGAGGCTTTACCCAAAGATACGCTGGGTTTAACTGTACCGGAGAATTACTTTGACGAACTAAGCAGCAACATACAAAGCCGCATAGCTATTGAAGAGATAACATCAGCAGAAGATGCTGGCTTTAAAGTGCCCGAAGGTTACTTTGACGAGTTAAGTAATAACATCCAAAGCCGCATTGCCATTGATGAAATGGTGAACGCAGAAGATGATGGCTTTACAGTACCACAAGGTTATTTTGACGAACTAAGCAGCAACCTGATGAGCCGCATAGCTATTGAAGATATGGCTGGCCAACCTAATGAAGCAGGCTACGTTATACCTGAAGGCTACTTTGACCAGTTGCACGAGCAAATTACCGGTCGCATTCAATTAGAAGAATCGGTAAACGCTGATAATGCATTTACCGTTCCGGAAGGTTATTTTAGCCAACTCACCGAGAGCATTTTAAGTCAAACCAGCGAAAAGCAGGAAGCTAAAGTGGTAATTATGCAGCCTGCAAGGCGTAGCATTATCCGTAAACTGGTTTCATCTGCCGCATTGAAATATGCCAGTGCCGCCTGTTTTGCTTTGATAGTGGGTGTAGCTATATATGTTAAACAAGGCGCAAGCCCTGAAGCACAGCACAAAAATTCTGTTTTGCATAAAGAGCTTTCTGAGATACCGGCAAGTGCTATTGAAAGTTATTTAGAACAACAAACCGACGCCTCAGATTCTGAACATACCGTTGTAACCGAAAGCACACAACTTGATATTAACAGTTTAAAGGCCGCCCTACAGGATGACCTGGATGAGGAGTAATTAAAAAATGAATAAGTTAGTTAAATATATATTAGTTATTGCTTGTGTCTGTACGGGTTTCAAGGGCTTTAGTCAGTTCAGGCAACCACCCGCCTTTAGAGATAGCCACACCGGACCGGCATTAAGAATTGATGCGGTTAAGGAAAATTACATTAAAGATAAGCTTGACCTCACAGATGATGAGGCGTCTAGATTTTGGCCTGTTTACCGGCAGTATCACAATGAAATGGTAGACGTTAGACGTCAGAAACGCTTAAACATGTCTAATCCTAATGGCAGCGATCAGGTACGTAAAGAAATGTACTATGATGAAAAGCTGGTAGAAATTAAAAGACGCTATACGGATGAGTTCTTAAAAATTCTGCCACCCCAAAAGGTTAGTCAAATCTTTAAAAGCGAAAACGAGTTTACTAAAGAATTGATCAGACAACTGGGCGAACGCCGCGGCAGGCCCGAGTAATTTTACAATATTATAAGCAAAGGCTTACCCCACAATGGTAAGCCTTTTTTATTTTTGCACCATGCTTACACTTCGCCAGCTTTTTTTAGCCAACAATGCCCAAACCACTGATTTTCCATTAATGCTGGAATTTGAACGAGCCGAGGGTGTTTATATGTATGATGCCGAGGGCAAAGCCAGCTTAGATTTAATTTCGGGCATTGGAGTAAGTAATATTGGTCATGGAAACCCTCAGGTGATTGAAGCCATTAAACAGCAATTGGATAAGTATATGCACCTGATGGTGTATGGTGAATATGTGCAAACTCCGCAGGTACGTTTCGCCGAAAAGCTGGTAAGCTATTTACCTGATAGTTTGCAGTCGGTTTACTTTACCAATTCAGGTGCAGAGGCTATTGAAGGGGCTTTGAAACTAGCTAAGCGTTATACTGGTCGGCACCAAATAATCGCCTGCAAAAATTCATATCATGGCAGTACACATGGTGCATTAAGTGTAATGGGCAATGAAGAATTTAAACAAGCTTACCGTCCGTTGCTACCAGGTGTACAATTTATTGAGTTTAACAACCCAGACGATCTACAATTCATTACTAAGGAAACAGCCTGTGTAATACTGGAAACTATACAAGGCGAAGCTGGCATTCGTGTACCCAACGCCGCTTACATGCAAGCCCTGCGCGAGCGTTGCAATGAAACTGGCACATTTCTGATACTGGATGAAAACCAAACAGCATTTGGCCGTACCGGCAAGTTGTTTGCCTTTGAACATTTTGACATAGAGCCCGATATTTTAGTACTAGGTAAAGCGTTGGGTGGTGGCATGCCTTTAGGCGCTTTTATAGCGTCAACTGATGTAATGGGTGCTTTAAAGAACAACCCTATTTTAGGCCATATCACAACCTTTGGTGGTCATCCGGTATGCTGTGCTTCAGGCTTGGCTTCTTTGGAAGTGCTTACTCAAAACAACCTGATTGAACAAGTTGCCGATAAAGAACTACTTTTTAAACAGCTACTTAACCATCCGGCTGTTAAACAAATACGTGGCAAAGGTTTGATGCTGGCTGTTGAATTGGAAAGCTTTGATCTGAATAAAAAGATTATAGACCGTTGCATTGAAAACGGCATCATCACCGACTGGTTTTTACATTGCAGCAATTCTATGCGCATTGCCCCTCCCCTTATCATTACCGAGCAGCAAATTCGCGATGCTTGTGAGGTGATTTTAGAGGCGATTGGTTACTATGTACGATAGCAGAGTTAGTGCTTTGCTATTACTTTAAGTTGATTATTAAAAACGTCATTTTGGACCAATTGCAATTACAGCACTTACCATTAACCATAAAACACTATATCACCTTATTCCTTTTTACCAAATAAGCCTTCAGCAAAGCGTTATAGCCTTCATGAATGTTAGTATCCACCAAATCTACACCGTACTGGGCGCATTTGAGTGCTAGGTCATGGCGGTATTGTTCAATGGCATTACGATAACTATCACGTACACGGCCGGGATGTACTTTAATTTCCTCGCCGCTTTCTATATCCACAAAATGGTGCGGACGGTTATCAAAATTAAAATCCAGTTCGTGGCGGCGATCATTCACATTAAAAATAATTACCTCGTGCTTGTTATACTTCAGATGTTGAAGAGCGGAAAATAAGGCTTGTGTCTTTTCGGCGTTTAGGCTGTTCTCCAACATATCGCTAAAAATAATAATCATCGAACGTTGGTGTACTTCTTCTGCCACATGATGGATGACATCCGTAAGGCGAGTTTGCGTATTGGTTCTTGGTTGACTATACGCCTTTTCCAACTCAGCAAATAAATAAAACAGATGCGTTGTAGTTGAACGTGCCGCGCTTAGCCAGTCAATTTTATCGGAGAACAGGCACAGCCCAAATGCATCACGCTGCTTCTTGAACAAGTACATCAACGAGGCGACAGCATGTACCGAGAACTCGAGTTTATTTTTACCCTTTTGCGGATAGTTCATGGAAGATGACGTATCCAGCAGTAAATAACAACGCAGATTGGTTTCTTCTTCAAACTGCTTTACAAATAGTTTATCTGTTTTAGCAAACAGTTTCCAATCAATATTTTTTACTGATTCGCCGCTGTTGTACAACCGGTGTTCGGCAAACTCTACAGAAAAGCCATGAAACGGACTTTGGTGCAAGCCAGTTATAAAGCCTTCCACCACCTGCCGGGCCAGTAGCTCGAGGTTGGCCAGATGCCGTATTTCCTGATTGGTATTTAAATCAGCCATCGATTACAAGGTAAACAAAAAAAGCGTTACTGTAATGAGTAACGCTTTTCGATATATTTTAGGATGATGCTTACGCTAATTGTTTAGCTAGTTTATCAGCTAACACTGATTTTGGCACAGCACCAATTTGTTTGTCAACAATCTGACCATCTTTAAAGAACAATAAAGCAGGGATATTGCGGATACCAAATTTCATTGAAATGCCAGGATTGTTATCCACATTTACTTTACCCACTAAAGCCTGACCTTCGTAGTCTTTTGCAATTTCTTCAACCACTGGGCCAACCATACGACACGGACCGCACCATTCAGCCCAAAAGTCAACCAATACGGGTTTATCTGCTTTTAATACCAACTCTTCAAAGTTAGCATCGGTAATTTCTAAAGCCATGATTTTTTAGTTTTAAATTTGTATTAACAAATATATGATAATCAAATAGCTTGCCACAAGTACCAGTATGACATTGTGACAATTTTATTACGGGCAGATGATTTTTAACCCCATACATGACATACTCCCTAGTTGGTTAAAATATCTGTAACATAACATTATATCATTACCACCTTTATTAACGAAACGCTATCTGCTTATAAATTAAGTATGTCAAATTACCGATTTGTGAACAAATAGGATAATAAATCACAAAGCTTCTCACTATTAACCATAGAATAAATAAAACCTAATCAATTCAAACACATACAGATGTGTTGCGTTGTAAGGTGACTTATATCCATATACTTTTGAAGCTTCATTCACCTAGATTTTTGAATGCTTATATACTGAATATAAGATTTAACGTTGTTATCTAAAAAGCAAAGTAATTTCATGACTGTGAGAAATTATTCTTACAGTGCAACATTGGTTGGCTTATAAACAGAAAATGTTTTATAAAGCAACCCTATTCGTCTAACTGTGAGTATTGGTAAAAAAGCATATATCAGCTTGCTGGTTCTATTTCTAATTGCGTTTCCAAAAGGTGGATTCAAGGTTGGAAATGTTCCTATTACTTGGGGGTACCTGTTACTGGCTTTTACTTTTTTATTAATTGTTGCTAAAATAATTATTACCAACCAGTTTAGCATAACCGTAAACCGGTTGCTGGCATTTGCGGTATCAATACCTTTTCAACTATATTGTATAATGGTTTTTGCAGTGAATGGGGTGGCCAGTACAGGCTTCTACATATCACTGCTCACTAGTTTTATATTTCTTCCGTTCTTCTTTTTGATTATAACGGGCTACTATATAGACCGCATAGATCTGCATTATACTTTTAAACAAATAAAACGCGCCATCTTTTTTATTGCAGTATATGGTATTGCCCTTTTTATCTACAAAGTAGTTACGAAGAAATTTTTAGAAATACCTTACCTCACTGTTAACGCCGACGACTTTGGCCAACTTGAAAATAAGTTCATCAACCGCGGTTCGTTATTCAAACTCATATCAACCTATAATAACGGTAACATTTTTGGGGTATCTGTATTGATGTTCTTGCCACTTTATAACCAGCTTGAAAAAAGTTCATTAAAAAAGCTGGCCGTTTATCTTTCGCTGGTATTAACACTATCCCGTACGGTTTGGATAGGTATTATGCTGTTTCAGGTATTCAAAATTTTCAATAAAAAGGCCGGGATAAAAAACATCATATTCGTTATCATTTCATTTGTGGTAATTGGTATAAGTATAGGCTATATGCTTAGCTTTATGAATTATGACCTTACTTTTCTATTTGATAAAAATTTAGGCGGTCGTGCCAAACAATTAGAAAAACTCAAAGAAATTGAGTTCATTACCAGCAAAAAGTTTTCTTTGATTGCAGAAATTATTTACATCTCGGTGCTAGACGGCTTTGGTATTTTAGGGCTAATCTTTTTTTTGCTCTCTATGTTGGCTCCCCTGATAATTTATATTCTCGGTATCACCAGATACAAAAAGTCAAGATTCAAAACGGCTTTGTTTCAGGGTTTGTTGTTATACTTGATCTTATCTTTTTCGGATGGCGCTATCTTGTATATACCCGTAATGGCTTTTTATTGGTTGATAACCAGCTTTCTTTTGTCTAAAAATACATTTTTTGGGATAGATATACAGCGATCATCTGTTAAGAAGTTTACCCCAATAAATGACGTTGTAGAAAACCAGTATGAGTTACATAAATCCAGTGCATAACATCATAATGCAAGCAGCTTATGTTCAACTAAGCACTTGCATTATGATGCTATATTACACATTACTTTAATATAGGCGGCACATTCGTTAAATTAAGAATTTCCTCCAGCAAATCATCGCTTGGATTTACCTTGCAGGTTTTAGACGGAAGATCGATAAATAAGGTATCTTCACTGTCTTTAACCATGAAACGCAAGGCACAATTACGGTTTTGGTACTTATCGTTGTTTTTGTTTACCGCTTGCTCCAGACTGGTCAGCAGCTGCTCGTTCAGGTTGTGCAAATGCAAACATACCGTGAGCGATTTGGTAAACTTATCGCGCATTTCTGACAAAAGGTTGATGGCCGACAGGCGCAAATCCCAATTATCTTTCTGGCGATACTTTTCTTCGACATTTCCTTTAAGCTGTACAAAGTATCCATCTCCCAGCAGGTTGCGGAACTTGATGTAGTCATCGCCAAACAGCGCAAATTCGTACGAATCGTTATAATCTTCCAGTATAAACGTACCAAATGGCTTACCCGTTTTCGTCATTTTATGCTGCACATTGGCCATTAAACCACCAATGCTCAATTCACCCATACGGCGCAGTTGATTAAAACGCTCCACCATATCCTCCTTTGCTTCTCCGCTACGCATAGCCACCAGCACTTTCAAGTCTGATACCTTACACTGGCAGTATTTTTCCAGTTCCAGCTTGTAGTTGTCCAGTGGGTGACCGGTCAGGTAGATGCCAATCACGTCTTTCTCGTACTTCAGCTTTTCAATCAGCGGCCACTCTTCCACCTCAGGCATAGCCGGTTCGGGAATATACGCCGACATGCCCGAGCTGCCAAACAGTGAGGCTTGAGATGAATTTTGCGAATTTTGATAGTCGTTAGAATACTTTATTAAACGCTCGATACCGGTGAACTGACTGTTTTCTGTCTTGGCAAAAAACTGTGCACGCTTTAAGCCGTAGCTATCAAATGCACCACTGTAAACAAGGTTTTCGTAAGCTTTTTTATTAACGTTACGTGGATTGCTGCGCTGGGCAAAATCAAAAACCGATTGGTATGGACCACGCTCTCTACGCTCTTCTATAATACTTTCAATGGCCTTTTCGCCCACCCCTTTTACACCGGTTAGGCCAAAACGAACATCACCTTTCTTATTTACGGCAAAAGCCATATCCGATTCGTTCACATCCGGCCCCAGCACGTTAATGCCCATGCGCCGGGTTTCTTCCATAAAGAAAGATATTTTTTCGATACTGTTTTGGTTATTTAAAACCGCAGCCATGTACTCTGACGGGTAATGCGCTTTCAGATAAGCTGTTTGATAGGCTACAAACGCATAACAGGTAGAGTGCGATTTATTGAACGCGTACTGCGCAAACGCTTTCCAGTCGTTCCATATTTTGGTTAGCTTATCTTTTGGATGACCTTTGGCCGTAGCTCCCTCCACAAACTGAGACTCCATTTTGTTGAGTACCTCAATCTGCTTTTTACCCATCGCCTTACGCAATACGTCGGCATCACCTTTGCTAAAGCCGGCCAGCTTTTGTGATAAAAGCATCACCTGTTCCTGGTATACGGTAATACCATAGGTTTCGCCTAGGTACTCTTCCATATCCGGAAGGTCAAAAGTAACGGGTTCTAAACCATGTTTACGTTTAATAAAGTTTGGTATATACTCAATTGGCCCTGGGCGGTACAGCGCGTTCATGGCAATTAAATCCTCAAACCTATCGGGTTTTAGCTCGCGCAGGTACATTTGCATACCGTCGCTCTCAAACTGGAATGTACCGTTGGTATCGCCACGCTGGTATAGTTCGTAAGTTTTTTGATCGGTAAGCGGTATATAATCTATGTCTATTTCAACGCCGTGATTCTGCTTAATCATGCGCAGGGCATCCTTGATGATGGTCAAGGTTTTCAGACCCAAAAAGTCCATTTTGATTACACCGGCATCTTCAATTACCCTACCGTCGTACTGGGTCACCAGCAGGTCGGAGTCTTTAGCCGTTGCTACCGGTACAATGTTGGTTAAGTCGTCGGGCGCAATAATCAAACCCGCAGCGTGTACACCTGTATTCCGTACTGAGCCTTCTAGCTTTTCGGCCTCACGCAATACGGTACCGCGTAAATCACTACCTTTTTTAATTTCCTGTAATTCGGGTACTTGCTCAATAGCCTGCTTTAAGGTAATACCCAAGGTATCGGGTACCAGCTTCTTCATGGCGTTTACCTCAGATAAAGGCATATCCAACACCCGGCCTACGTCCTGGATACTGGTACGGGCCGCCATAGAACCGTATGTAATAATTTGCGCTACCTGGTTTTTGCCGTATTTATCTACCACGTAATCAATAACCCGCTGCCTACCCGCATCATCAAAGTCGGTATCAATATCGGGCATCGATTTACGGTCGGGGTTCAAGAACCTCTCGAACAGTAGGTTATATTTAATAGGATCGATGTTGGTGATACCAATGCAGTAAGCCACCGCCGATCCGGCTGCCGAACCACGGCCCGGCCCGATGAATACGCCGATATCTCGCCCGGCCTTAATAAAGTCGGACACGATAAGGAAGTAACCCGCAAAACCCATAGTTTTGATAGTGAACAACTCAAAGTCGAGGCGTTCCTGCACATCGGGCGTAATATCTTTATACCGTTCTTTAGCACCGGTAAAAGTTAAGTGCTTCAGGTACTCCCACTGATTCAGGTTGTCCGATTCCGGGCCTTGGTGGATCTTAAATTCCTGAGGTATCGGAAAGTTAGGCAGCATGATATCGCGTTTCAGCTTCAGCACGTCTACCTTATCTACAATCTCGTTGGTGTTATCTAATGATTCGGGGAGGTCATGAAACAGCTGGCCCATTTCGGCCTGTGTTTTAAAATAGAACTGATCATTCGGAAAACCAAAACGATAACCTTTGCCTCCCTCTTCGTCGGTTGCTATAGGTGTGCTCTGCATATCGCCGGTGTTAACACAAAGCAAAATATCGTGCGCGTTGGCATCCTGCTGATCCACATAATGCGAGTCGTTAGAACAGATAACTTTAACGTTATGCTTTTTAGAGAACTTAAGCAGCGTATTATTAATAATTTCTTGCTCCGGAATTTCGTGGCGTTGCAGCTCGATATAGTAATCCTCACCAAATAGATCAAGCCACCATTTAAACTCCTGTTCGGCCTCTTCTTCACTCTTTTTCAGGATAGCCTGCGGCACTGATGCACCGATACAGCACGAGGTAGCAATTAAGCCTTTATGGTGTTTTAAAATAAGTTCTTTATCAATACGAGGCCATTTGCTATATAAACCCTCCATGTACCCGTATGAGCATAGCTTGATGAGGTTACGATAGCCCTCCGCGTTTTTGGCTAAAAACAACTGGTGATGCCGAACGTCTTTTTTCTCTTTGGTAAACTGCTTTTTATGACGGTCTTCTACTACGTAAAATTCACAACCTACGATGGGCTTTACATTGTGCTTAGCGGCTTCGGCCACAAATTTAAATACACCAAACATGTTACCATGGTCTGTGATGGCCAGGGCCTTCATGCCATCCGCAGCTGCCTTTTTATACAGTTTTGAAATATCGGCGGCACCGTCCAGTAAAGAGAATTGGGTATGTACGTGTAAGTGAGAAAAATCAGGCATAACTTATCCGGGTCAACAATTACAAATTTACGAAAAAGAAAAGAGCCGAGAGACAAGAAACAGGAACTAAGAGCTGTTATTTATGTCATTTTGCTTGCTTTCATTCGGCGTCAGCTTACAGTCAGGCATTTATCAATTTATATGATGATTACTACCTTTTTAAACGGGTTTTCCACATAAAAAACTTTCTAGGTGTTTATAAGTTTTACCTTAAAACATTGCGCTTTTTAGCGCTAATAGTGCTAAAAGGCACACGGTTTGCTCTAGTCAAACCACATTCTTCTTCACCCTGCGAAAACTTACATAAATTGGAAAAATTTGGACGTATAGCTTTAAAAACGATTCTTTGGATAGTTGCGAGTGTCATTTTTCTGGTGCTTCTTGTATTCGTTTTGATACAAGTACCGGCCGTGCAACAGTTTGCCAAGAACAAAGCTGTTAACTTTTTAGAAGGCAAAATTCATACTAAGGTTGAAATTGGCCACATTACTCTCGGTCTGCCCAAACTGCTGGTTTTGGAAGACGTTTACTTTGAAGATCAAAAACGAGACACCTTAATTGCCGGCGACAAACTAAAAGTTGATATCAGTCTGCTGAAACTGCTGGATCATAAAGTAGAGGTAAACGAAATAAACCTGCAAGGCATTACCGCCAAAATAAACCGCGGCGCCGATAGCACTTTTAACTTCGATTATATTATCAAAGCCTTTGCCGGCGAACAGAAGAAAGAACCGAAACCCGAGGATACCACCTCGACCATGAAGTTCTCGCTGGACAAAATAAATCTGGACCGTATCAATATCTCTTATAAAGATGTAACCACCGGCAATGACGTTAAATTTTTGCTGGGCCATTTTGATACCCGTATTAAAGATTTTGATATGGATAAGATGAAGTTTTCTATCCCTAAAATTACCTTATCGGATGTAAACGCCCGTATTATCCAAACCCCGGCTGGCTCATCCATAGGCCAGGCTGCTACTGTTGATACCGCCACCCAGCCAATGAATTTGAGCTTGGATTTAGGTACCATCGACGTTTCAAAAATCAATGTAGATTACCGCACCCGCGAAATGCAGAGCAAGGTAAACCTAGGTAAGTTTTTGGTGGAGATGGATAACATCGACCTTAAAAATCAGCGCATTGGCATTAAAAGCATTGAGCTAAATGACACCAAAGCAGGACTTACTTTAGCCAAGCCTGAAACCGTACAAAAGGCGGTAGAAAAAACAGCTAAGAAAATTGACACTTTGGTAACCGCTGCTGCCGGCAATAAAAAGGGCTGGTATGTTAACTTAGGCAAGCTTAGTCTGGCTAACAACGATATCCGCTTTGACAACAACGCACAGGCACCGCTACGCCATGGCTTAGATTTTGGCCACATGAACATCAAAGGACTGACTGCCGATATTCAGGATTTGCGTTACAGCACTGATAGCACATCAGGTAAAGTAAACCAGTTTGCCTTTAGCGATAAAAGCGGTTTTAACCTTAAAGAGTTCCGCACGGCATTCTTTTACGGCCCTAAAAGCGCTTACCTGAAAGATTTATATGTAGCTACCCCACAAACCATTATACAGCGGAACCTGGAAGTAGCCTACCCTTCTATTGATGCACTAAGTAAAAACATCGGCAGCCTGAGCATCAACGCTAATTTAGACGGTAGCCGATTAGGCTTGCGTGATGTATTGCTGCTGATGCCAACTATGGCTTCTATGGAGCCGTTCCGTAGCTCACCAAACTCTGTACTACGCATTAACGGCCGGGTTAACGGGCAGGTAAACAATCTGCGCATCAATAATTTTGAACTGATTGGTTTATCCAACACCTATGTTAAAACATCGGCTACTCTTAAAGGCTTGCCCGATGTGAATAAGGCTTACTTTGATGTAGATATTGCCGACTTCCGCACTACTCGCCGTGATATTTATAGTTTGGCCCCTCGTGGCACCATACCTAATACAGTAAGCATTCCAGAGAACATAGATTTGAAAGGCAACTTCAAAGGTAGCATGCAAACCTTTGATACCCGCCTAAACCTGCGCTCCAGCTATGGCGCGGCCGATGTAACGGCCAACGTGCGCAATGCCATGGATATGAAACGCATTGCTTATAATGTAAAAGCAAAAGCAAATAACCTGAATGTAGGCGCTTTAACCAAGCAACCTAAAACTGTTGGCCGCTTAACTTTAACTGCTAACATACAAGGTGCTGGTGCCGATCCTAAACATTTGAACGTGAAATTTGCGGCTGATGTAGCCAGTGCACAAGTACAGGGTTATACTTATCGCAATTTAATAGCCCGTGGTTCTGCCCGTAATGGCGCTTATGTAGCCACTGCCCGCATACGCGATCCAAACATTAATTTTAGTTTGGATGCAACGGCTAACATGAACAAAAAGTACCCGTCGGTTAAAGCCAATGTTTTGGTGGATAGCGTGAACCTGCAGCGCCTAGGCTTTGTAAAAGATGATATGCGCTTTCATGGCAAAGTAGTAGCCGATTTACCAACTGCCGACCCTGATTTTTTGAACGGTAGTGTACTGCTAACGGATATGATTTTGGTAAACAAAGGCCAGCGCATACAATTAGATACCGTAAGCGTGGTATCTACTGCCAATGCTGATAGCAGCAGCCTTCGTTTGCATACACCTTTCCTGAACGCACACTTAGGTGGTAAATACCAGTTAACGCAAATTGGTACCGCTTTGCAGGATAACATCAATAAATATTTCAATACAGCTTTAGCCAGTGGTGCCCCTGCTGCACGTACAGCTCGAACCACCACTGCAAAAACCACCTATCCGCCACAACAGTTTAACTTTGACTTACGCATTGTTAAAACGGCACTGGTTACCCAGTTTGCACCCGATTTAAAACAGTTGGACCCTGTGTTAATTAATGGCCGCTTTAACAGCCAAACCGGCGAGTTATTGGTTAATGGCACCATGCCACGCATTGTGTATGGCACCAATGTGGTAAGCAATGGCAAGCTGAATATCAACACCCAAAATAATGCCCTCAATTACGGCTTAACTTTTGACCAGATACAAGCAGGAAGCAGCTTAAAACTGCTTTACCCTAGCATTACAGGTAACGCACAAAACGACCATCTGAATTTGAGTCTGCAAATACGCGATGCCTCACGCAAAGAACGTTACCGCATAGCCGGTGTGTTTGACGTATTGCCGGGCGCTTATCAATTCAGCTTTTTACAAAACGGCTTGTTGCTGGATTATATGGCCTGGACGGTTAACCCGAACAATGCCCTGCAATTTGGAAGCCGAGGTGTTTTGGCGCGCGATTTTGCCATCACCAACAACAACCAGGTGCTAAGCGTAAGCAGTTCGCCGCTGCAGCCTAACGCACCGTTAACTGTTCAGTTCAACAACTTCCATATTGAAACCTTAACCCGCCTGGCGCAGCAAGATTCGTTATTGGTTGGTGGTACCATTAACGGCCGAGCCAACGTAAGCAATCTGCAAACTTCACCTGTTTTTGTGGCCGATATGAATGTTGGCGACTTTAACTTCAAAGGTGACACTGTAGGTAATATTGCCATTAAGGTAAATAACCAAACTGCTAACGCCTATGCGGCCGACGTACGCGTTACAGGTTATGGTAACCAAGTTAACTTAGGCGGCTTATACTACACCGGTACGCCAGCTGGCCGTATGGATATGACGCTGGACATTGTTACCCTAAACATGAAAAGCATTGAAGGTTTCAGTTTTGGCAACATCCGTAATGCCAGTGGTAACATTACCGGCCAAATTAAAATTGGCGGCACTACCTCTGCACCACAGGTACGCGGCGATGTTAACTTCAACAAAGTAGGTTTCAACGTATCGATGCTGAACTCATACTTTACCATGCCCGATGAGCGCATTACTTTTAATAACGAAGGCGTGATATTTAACGACTTTACTTTGGTTGACTCTACTGGCAACAAAGCTATCATCACAGGAGGCGTATATACCAAAACCTTTACCGATTTTAAGTTTGGATTGGACATCCGCACCGATAATTTCCGTGCAGTGAATTCCACCCAAGCTGATAACAAGTTGTTTTATGGTCAGCTTTATATCGACAGCCGCATTAAGATACGCGGCGACATGAACAAGCCCGTAGTAGATGCTACCCTTACCGTAAACGATAAAACCGACATGACCTTTGTGTTGCCTACCACAGACCCAAGTGTGGAAGACCGGAAAGGTGTGGTTGAATTTATTGATGCCGATGCTCCTAAGCTGGATTCGATACTGCTGGCCAAGCAACTGGATTCGCTGCGCAAATCAGACATCAATGGCTTGGATGTGAATGCTACCTTACGGGTAAGCAAAGCGGCCAACTTTAATATTGTGATTGACGAACGCAACGGCGACGTGGTTCACATTAAAGGTGATGCACAATTGAACGCAGGTATTGATCCAAGCGGTAAAATATCGCTTACCGGTACTTATACGGTAGCCGAAGGTTCTTATCAGCTATCATACGGCCCTGTTAATCGCCGCTTTATATTTAAACCTGGCAGTACTATTGTTTGGACAGGTGATCCAACCAGTGCCAATATTAACCTGACTGCCATTTATGTGGCCAATGTACCTCCTATTGACTTGGTAGACGATCAGTTGGGCGGTACTGATGCACAGCGCACGGTGTATAAACAAAAGCTACCATTCAATATCAATCTGAACTTAACCGATCAGCTGTTAACACCAAAAATCAGTTTTGACATTGTATTGCCAGATAGCAATTACACTGTACCGCAAGATGTGGTAAACAATGTAAACACCCGTTTAGACCAGATTAAACGAGACCCTAACGAGTTGAACAAGCAGGTATTGGGCGTGTTGGTACTGGGCCACTTTATTGGTGATAACCCACTACAAAGCCAGGGTGGAAGCGCCGGTGTAGAAGGTGCGGTGCGTAATAGCGTGAGCAGTTTACTGTCAGACCAGTTGAATAAGCTTGCAGGCAGCTTTATTGGCGGTGTTGATTTGAGTTTCGACTTGCAATCGGGTCAGGATTACTCGACCGGTACCGAGCAAAACCGAACTGATTTGAACGTCGGTTTGTCAAAACGCTTCCTGAACGACCGATTGACTGTTACCGTAGGCAATAACTTCCAGTTAGAAGGCAAACAGCAACCGGGACAAAGCTCAAGCACAATTGCAGGCAACGTAAACGTAAACTATCGCCTTACTAAAGACGGCCGCTATATGCTGCGTGCTTACCGTCGTGACCAATACATTGTAATACAAGGACAGGTTGTTGAAACCGGCGTCGGTTTTTCATTGAATGTAGATTATAACCGCTTTAAAGAGATATTCTCGAAAAACAGCCGAGAGGATAAAGCATTGCTGAGACAGCGAAAACAAGAGGAAAAAGAAAAAAAGCAGCAACAAGAACAAAAAGACAAAGAACAACCGGCTGAGGAGCCTAAACAAACAACCTCTACAAACCAAACCAATGACTAAAAATTTAGCTTATTTATTATTTACTGCTACCCTGCTTTCTGCTTGTAGTACTACTAAAGATTTGCCACCAGGGCAAAAGTTGTACACCGGTGGAGAAGTAAATATTACTGATAAAGACCTATCCAAACGCGAAAAGAGCCTGCTGAAAGCTGACATGCAGGCTTTATTAAGACCTGAACCTAACGGCAAAATCGGGCCATTCAGATTTAAATTATGGGTATATCAAAAAACACGGACCACCAAAACCAAAGGATTAAAACACTGGCTAAACACTAAGTTTGGCGAACCGCCAGTATTAGTGAGTGCTGTTGACCTAACCCAAAACAGCACAATTTTGCAAAACCGATTGCAAAACCGCAGTTATTTCCAAGCGCAGGTGGCGGGTGACACGGTAGGTAAAAAAAAGATAGCTAAAGCAGTTTATACCGTTACTACAGGCCCCTCGTATAAATACCGTAATATCATTTTTCCTACGGATAAGCAGGTACTAGATACCGCTATTGCCGCAACAGCCTCGGAGTCTATTCTTAAAAAAGGAGATCAGTATAATTTAGATGCGATCAAGAACGAGCGCATCCGTATTGATGCCCGCTTAAAGGAAAAAGGGTTTTATTACTTTGCACCCGAAAACATTATAGTAAGAATAGATAGTACCATTGCTGGTCATCAGGTAGATGCTTATGTAAAAGTTAAAGATGACGTGAGTGAACGTGCCCGCCGTGTTTACACCATCAATCAAATTTACGTTTACCCGCGCTACTCGTTGCGTGATACAGCTTTGAAACTGGATTCTGCTGAACGTTACCGTTGGTATAACGTGATTGACCCGCGCCGCACAGTACGTCCGTTTGTGTTTAAAAACACCATACTGTTGCACCCCGGCGAAGTTTATAATCGTACCGACCATAACTATTCATTAAACCGCTTTGTTGAATTAGGTCCGTTTAAGTTTGTCAGAAACCGTTTTGATGATGTATCTACAACAGATTCGGCCAAATTAAATGCCTTTTACTTTTTAACACAATATCCACGCAAATCATTATCATTTGACGTACTTGCCCGCACCACCTCGGCCAATTATAACGGTACCCAGCTAAACATAAACTGGCGTAACCGGAATGCCTTTAAAGGTGCCGAGGCGTTAACGATTACTTTATTTGGTAGCACCGATGGCCAGATATCAGGCCAGTTTGGTGGCGGTCATGCCCTATCGCAAGTGGGTATTCAAACCACGCTGTCATGGCCAAGGTTTATTAGTCCGTTCAACTTTAAGGCTGATAACGCATACATTCCGCGCACTAATCTGTCGGTTGGCTATTCTATTGTAAACCGTAGTGGTTTGTACAATTTGAATTCATTCAACGGTTCATTCGGTTATCAGTGGAAACAAAGCGTACATAAATCGCACGAGCTGAACTTGATTAACGTAACTTATGTTAAACCGGCAAGTGTAGACACTGCTTACACCAACAACATTATTGTAACCCGTAACCCTACGTTAAAACACGTAATTGATCCGCAATTTACCATTGGCCCAAGCTACGGCTACACATATACCAATACTACCGAAACGTATCGTACCAATACCTTTTATTACAATGGCCGGGTTAGTTTATCTGGCACATTAACCGGTTTATTAATGGGTGCCGATACTTTGGGTGGCAATCCTAAAAAGCTGTTCGGATCTTATTTTAATCAGTATGTGAAGCTGGAAAACGAAATACGCTTTTTTCATAAAGTTGGCCTTAAAAGCCAAATTGCAGCCAAGCTGATTGCCAGCGCAGGTTTGCCATACGGTAACTCCAGTATTTTACCTTATAGCCAGCAATTCTTTATTGGCGGTGCAAATAGTTTAAGAGGTTTCAGAGCAAGGTCTATCGGTCCGGGTGTTGTAGATCCATCGCAGTACATTAACACCGAAGGTGGTTTTATTGCCGACCAGTCAGGTGATATTAAGTTGGAAGCCAGTTTGGAATACCGTCCGCACCTGTTCAGCATTGTATATGGTGCTTTGTTTGCCGATGCTGGTAACATCTGGAATGCCAAGGGTCATCAGCCCGGCGGCACTTTCGGTCCTAACTTTTTAAGCCAGTTGGCGGCCGACGTAGGTTTTGGTTTACGTTTTGATGCCAGTGTGCTGGTGTTACGTACCGATTTTGGTTTCCCTGTTCTAAAGCCATTTAAACCAATCAATTCAAATGTCAATTACGACAAAATGGTGTTTAACTTAGCCATAGGTTATCCTTTCTAATAAAAAGCCCTCTTTCATCAAGAGGGCTTTTTGTTTACAATCATTTTTCCTTCTAAAGGATTCGATGCTGTTTTGCTACCTTTACCGGCATAGCATGAAAATCAACATACCACTACAAATTATTGATCTGCACGACGATGGCTTTCACCTTTTGGTGGATGTTAAAGTTGGCAAAAAAACATACAAAGTGGTATTAGATACCGGTGCTTCCAAAACGGTATTTGACCAGCACATGTTGCTACAGGCTAATGATGAGATCGATATTCAATCTACCGAAAAATTATCGGCCGGGCTGGGTACCACTACCATGCAATCTTATACGGCTATTATCCCGGAATTAAAAATCGGCAAACTTAAACTTCCCCATTTTGAAGTTGCCGTATTAGATCTATCAACCATTAATGATGCATATGCTCAATTAAACCACCCGCAAGTATTGGGCGTTTTGGGTGGCGATATCTTAATGCAATATGAGGCTATAATTCATTATGGCAAACGCAAGTTACAACTTATAAAAGCCGAGTAACTTTTCTATCTAATCTTCAAAAAACATACTAGCGCAAATTTTAAGTATAACTATTAGTTTACAAGCTTCGTAAAACGGCTTTAAAGTGATTTAAAAAATTTCAACAGCAGCTCGCCGGCATATAACCATGAGCTCAGTTTTGACAGGGTTTCTGATTTCGGTCTGTATCTGCGTACATGATATGGTGCTAAGATTCTGATTGATTACTATCCTGCCACAAGCCGTCACGATTTTAATATGTATAAGAAACTTGTACCTTGTCTTTTACTCTTGTTTGCCTATTGGGGTTCGCCATTACCTGCGTTATCCAATACGGTTAAGGTAAACGTCCAGCGAAAGCGTGTCGGTTATTACACTTTACAACACTCAGTATTATCTCATTACAAACCAAGTTTTCTTAGTAATCTAAACAATTTACTTTTCACTACGCCAACGCGTTTATCTATTGCAGCACAACCTATTACAATTTGTTCCGGTGCTTCAATTCTTATACAGGGTGACGCGCAAACCATTCCGCCAGACAGTTACTCTTGGGAAATGCTGCAAGGCAACACCTGGGTTAATGCACCTGGTATCAACACTAATGCCGATTATCAGCCATCATTGTTAATTAATAACACCAGTACAGATGTTATTTACAACATCCGTCGTAAAATAACCAATGGGGCTGTATCTGGCTATGACTCGTATTATGATGTAACAGTACAAGCATCATCGCCCATTTTTAACAATGTGCTTACACCACCGGCGGTAAACAGCTTTTGTTCAACCGGTACCGCAACAACTATTACGGGCAGCACGCCAACCGGTGGCAGTGGTAATTACAGTTATCAATGGCAAAGCTCAACCGATAACGCAATGTTCAACAACATTACTGGTGCTACTAATCGTGATTTTGCTGTACCTGCATTAAGTACTACAACCTATTACCGCCGTGTGGTAACAGCCGGCAGTTGCGTAACGCCGGCACCCAGTAACGCTGTAGCCATTGTAATACAATCAGCACTAGCCAACAATACCCTTACGGCACCTGCCATTACAACATTTTGCTTAAGTGGTGATCCGGACGCTATCACCGGTAGTCCCCCTACTGGTGGTAGTGGCAATTACAGTTATCAATGGCAAATCTCAACCGACAATACGAATTTTACAAATATTGCAGGAGCTTCCACCGAAAGCTATGACCCGCCGGTTATCAGCACCAACACTTACTATCGCCGAATGGTAACGTCGGGTAGTTGCACTACACCACTGATAAGCAATGCCATAATGTTTACGGTGCTAAATACAATCGCTAATAACAGCATCAATGCTCCGGCTACAACTACGTTTTGCGTTAACGGTGATGCCGCCGTTTTGATAGGTAACACGCCAACAGGTGGCAACAATACTTATGCTTACCAGTGGCAACGTTCAACCAACAATAGTACATTTACCGATATTGCCAGCGCTACGGCAAAAGATTATGACCCACCAGTTGCCGCAGTTACTACATACTACCGCCGCACGGTAACATCAGGGCAATGCAGCATACCATTAGTGAGTAATGTGGTTACCATTACTATATCTGCCTTAACTGCTACACCAGTACCCACACAATCTGCGGTATCGGTTTGCTCGGGCAATGCCGCAACACTATCCGTTCAGGCACAAACAGGTTTAACTTATAACTGGTACGACTCGCCAGCACGCACCACTTTGCTTTACACCGGTAGTACATATGTCACATCACCTATCACTGCCAGCCGCGTGTTTTATGTAGAAAGCTCGAACGGCACATGTAGCAGTACAGTTACCGCCGCTATACAAGTGAATATAACACCGCCACCATCGGCACCAGCGGTGTTGACAAATGAGGCTACAACCTGCAGTTCAACCAGCGCTGTGTTAACCGTATCTAATCCGCAAACTGGACTTATTTATACTTGGTATGGAAGCGCCACCGGAGGCCCTGCCTTAGGAACCGGCATAACTTTTAACACGCCAGCACTTACATCAAATACTACCTACTATGTTGAAGCAGCCAATGCCGGCGGCTGTACATCGGCAGCCCGAACATCTGTTAACGTAACAGTGGTACCATTGCCACAAGTTACCGTACAGGGTACGTTAATTTGTCCGGGTAATAGTGCCACTTTACAGGCAACCGCTAATATACCTAATGCTACTATCAACTGGTATGCTGCAGCAACAGGCGGCAGCCCGCTGGCTACCGGCGCTACGTTTACCACATCAGCGTTAAATGCTGTCAAAATTTATTATATAGAAGTGATTAATAACGCAACTAGTTGCGTATCAACGTCAAGGCAAACCGTACAAGTACAATTAATACAGCCTCTGGCTACGCCGTTTGTATCGGTAGCTGCTACTACCAGCAATAGTATAACGTTTAAATGGGATGTTATAAGCGGCGCAACAGGCTACCTGGTAAGTATTAACAATGGCCAGACTTATACAGACCCTAGTTCGGGCAGCAACGGATTAACTCATACCATTACCGGCTTAACAGAAAATCAAACGGCAACCATATTAGTGAGAGCGCTGGGCACAACCGCTTGCGAGCAGAGCAACAGCGGTTCGGCAACTGCACAAGCCATCAGCCAAACCGACGAGATTTATATAGCCAACGCCTTCACCCCTAACGGCGACGGTAAAAACGACATTATACAAGTACACAGCCCAAGCATTAAAAGCATGACTTTTTATGTATACAGCCAGTGGGGCGAATTACTGTTTACCTCAACCAACCCTAATACTGGTTGGGATGGCAGTTACAAAGGTATTAAAGAACCGGTAGGCGTATATATTTATTACTTGAAGGCGGTGATGAATAATGGGCACGAAGTGAACAAAAAAGGAACCATTACTTTATTGCGTTGAAAAAATTAGTATCGATCCAAATTTTATTGCTGATGCTGGTTTGTGTAAGCCGGGTAAATGCACAAATTGACCCTCACTTTTCCCAGTATTATGCTTATCCGCTATGGCTTAACCCGGCCCTCACCGGTATTGTTGACGGTGATTTTAGACTAACCGGAAACTTTAAAGATCAATGGACAGGCGTGGGCAAAGGATACCGCACGGCAGCCGTTTCGGGCGATTTTAGGACTACCGATAAATTAGCACTGGGCTTTAACGCCATTAACCAGGCAGCCGGCACAGCAGGTTATAATTATTTCGCCGCTTATGGTTCATTCGGCTATCAAATCGCTTTATCCAGCAGCGGATATCACCGGCTAAATTTTGGATTACAGGCAGGTGTAATTAACCGCAGCTTTAGTGCCAACCAGTTGCAGTTTGACAATCAATACAATCCGGGAGTGGGCTATGACCCTACCATGCCTAGCTTCGAGACTTTTTCGAGCACCAGCGCCACGGTTTTTGATGCCAGTGCCGGTGTATTTTATTACGATGGTACACCTTCCAACACCGTAAACGTGTTTGCTGGTGCCAGTGCGGCCCACTTAGCGCCGGCTAAAGATCCGTTCGCTACAGATGGCTTGAACAGCCGTATCCCTGTCAGGCTAACGGCACACGCCGGTTTACGTATCCGTGCAGCCGACTTTTTAGACGTTACGCCACATGCAGTTTATATTCGCCAAAGCCGAAACCAGATCCGTGCTGCAGGTATGAACTTGGAGTTTAAGCTACAACAGGAATACAGCCTTATTTTGGGTGGCATGTATCGTTTAAACGATGCTGCCGTAGGCAATGCAGGCTTTCACCTTAGAAACTTTTTGATTGGTGTAAGTTACGATTACAGTACATCACCACTTAAAACCATTGTCAATCAGCAGGGCGTGTATGAACTTTCGGTGAGTTACATTTTCAAACATCGTTTATCCAGCCGCGAACCGGTTTGCCCCAGGCTTTAATGTTATTGTATGAAAAAACTCTTTTGCATTCTTACTTTTTTCATCGCCACAGCAGCTTTAGCCCAAAACAAAGCTTTTAAGGAACGGGCCGATAAAGCGTTTATTAGTAAGGATTATGTAACGGCCGCTTACTATTACGAAAAAGCACTGCAAAATAATACCACTACTAAAGAAGGTACGGTTCCTTATTTTTCGGTACGCAACAGTAAGCGCCCTAAACAAACATTGGTTACAGAAATTGACTACAAACTAGCCGAATCGTACCGCCTGTATCAAAACTTTATTGCAGCTGAGGACCATTATCGTAAGGTGGTTGATAAAAACGACACTGCTTATCCCCTCGCCCGGCTGTGGTATGCTGTATGCTTGCGGGCTAATAATCACCTGGATGATGCCATTAACCAATTACAACTGTTTTTAACAGCGAATCAGAATAATAAAATCAATGCTGATTTAGGCAAAAAAGAACTGAATAACTGTTTGTTTGCTAAAGATCAGTTGAAAAAACCGGCTCATGCCAAAGCCCTCAAAATGGCTAGCACGTTAAACGCAGATGCCGCCGACTTTGCACTGACTATTAACAATGGCAGATTCTGGTTTACATCGTCGCGTACGGGCGAAGGGAATGAAAAGCGATTGAATGATATTTATATCACCGTTAAGGATAGCTCCGGTGTTGCATCCGCTTCGGCAACGGCTGTTGACTTAAAGCTGATGTATAAATTGGCGTATCACTACGGCACACCATCGCTGGAAGCGTCCGGCAAAAGGGTTTACCTCACAATCTGGTACATGGAAAATGGTAAAGTTGTAAGCGCTATTTATCTGAGCCGCTTTGTCAGCAACCGCTGGACCATTCCGCAGAAGTTGAACAGCTTTGTGAATGCCGACCGCTATAACGCTATGCAACCCCATGTTACAGCCGATGGCAAGCGTTTATATTTTGTATCTGATAGGCCAGGCAGTTATGGCGGTACCGATATATGGATGAGTGATTTGGATATTGAAGGCAACCCGACCAACACTGTTAATTTGGGAAATATTGTTAATTCGACTGAGGATGAGCAATCGCCTTACTACAACGAGCGTACACATAAATTGTATTACAGCTCAAAAGGCTTTGTTGGTATGGGCGATTTTGATTTGTTTGAAAGCGAAAATACCGGTGCCCTGTGGAGTGCTCCTAAAAACTTGGGCTTCCCTTACAATTCTACCAAAGCCGATTTGTATTATTACCCTGATGATAAAGAGGAAAATCTAGTTTACATCAGTTCAGACCGTGAATCGGAATGTTGCTTAAGCTTATTTAAGGTTAAATATACACCACCCGTACCTGGCATAGTACTGGCAGGCTTGGTGTTAGATTGCGCCACCAATACACCTCTGCCCAATGCGGTTGTTGTTCTGGTAGACGCCAAAACCAAAAAAACTTTTGATGCCGTAAATACTTCGGTAAATGGCAAATACGAATTCAGCTACCCGGCCGATCAGTCTTTCGTGTTGCGGATAGAGAAGCCAGGCTATTTTACCAAAGTGCTGACCGTACCTAAAGCCAGCGGCTTAAAAAAAGACACCTTATTTAACCCGGCAATTTGCCAGCAGCAATATGAGATTGACAAACCGGTAGTGATCAACAATATCTTGTACGATTTCAACAAAGCTATCCTAAAGCCACAGGCTAAATCAGTACTGGATGAGCTGGTAATTATCCTGACAGATAACCCTAAAATCAAAGTAGAGCTCAGCTCCCATACCGACTCTTTTGGTCCTGATTGGTCTAACAACCGCTTGTCGCAACAACGGGCTCAGGCTTGTGTGGATTATATACTGTCTAAAGGCATCGATCCGTCCCGTATCACGGCCAAAGGTTATGGCGAATCACGCCCGCGGGTACCTAACAGTTTCCCGGATGGCACGGATAATCCTGCCGGTCGCCGTCAAAACCGTCGTACAGAGTTTAAGGTGCTAAGTGATGAATAGGGTTTATTTGCAGTGCGTTGGGTTGTGCTATTATTGTTTAGTTAGTGTATTTTGAACTTCCTTCAGTGATTATTCACTTTATGCAGTCTGCTCATTGCCGCAGAGGCTATTTCTTTTGTCATAGCCACAAAAGAAAAAGGCCTAGCTCTCGCGATCCCCTGTCTGCTCACATACCCTACGCGGGCCAGGGCGCGATAGCGGGCCTCTGCGCTCTTTTTGTCTGAACCGGAATTATTAGAATTAAGGAATTGAAAGAACTTCATTCTCTTTCAACTTTTTATCCAGCTTTGTCATGGCGAGCGCTAGCGTGGCCACCTCGTTCTTTGTGAAGTTTATAGCTTGTCCTTTGACGGGATTGCTTCGTTCCTCGCAATGACAAGATGAGATCAAAGCTTCTTACTCTCTCTGACTGTTCGTCATCTCCTAGCTTCTGGGCGAAAGCAGGGCAGCACATGTTGGGCATGTGCGCAAAGGCACGGGCATTTTAGCTTTTGCTGAAGCGCAGTCCATGTGCGGCTAACAAGGGCAAAAGATAAACAGCCGTGGTGCAGCCCGGCTTTGCAGCACTGGGCCATGTGGCAAAAGAAGCATTGGAGAGGACTAGGCCTTTTGCTTACTTTGTGGCTATGACAGAGTAAGTAGACCCTGCGGCAATGAGCAGACGAAGTGAGTTTAATAGCACTGAAGGAAGTTCAAAACGCACAAACAAACATATGAAGCACTAAGCAACTACTAACTATCAATATTTTACTGCACTGCTACTGCCCCTTTTTGATAATAAGCCTTAATACCTTTACGCAGGTAGCCACCATCGTCATCGGCAGTTTCGTTAGCACCGGTTATGCCATCTTTGCGGGTATCCATAAAGCTGGTACAATCGGCATGGCCTTTGCCAAACAAAAAGGCAATTACACCCGCTTGGCCGTATTGTTTAATTTTTTCCTGGCTGCCATTGTCCAACACTTGCTGTAAAAAGTATTCGGCTTTATTATCTTGGTAATGTCCAAGGGTATTGTTACAGGTTTTAGTTTGATGATTGCCTATAGGAATTTGCCACAATATAATTTTTTGCCCGGTGGTACGGTTAAGCGTTGCCAAAAAGCGTTGAAAACGGTCGTAATCGCTTAGGTTACCGTTGGCGGCTGTGGGTTGAGTTGACCATTCGGCGTTGGCTTTACCACGCACCAATTTATCGTACCAAGCATCACGGTCAGAAAACTCAGAAAAAATCAGGTCGAACTTGGCATTCAGCGATTTGTAATAAGTAACCGTTTCGGAAGCAATTTGCTCGGGGTTGTGCTTGTCTTTAATCACATCATACCCGGTGGCCCATTGCGAAGCATGCCAGCCCAACAGCACATTGGGTGCATACTTGTTGCGCATGTTAACAATGGTTTGAAACAGCCCTTTGGCATCATTACTAAAGCCCTGTGCCTCGGAGTTACCACTATCGCTTACTTTAACAGCTGTTTTTGTGGCGTCCTTTTTAAACATTTCCATGTAGCCCATTAAATCGGGCTCGTAATGGATAATAACCGGTTTGTTATATTTTTTGCATAGCTGAAGCACCAGTTTAAAGTCGTTAAAATAGGCATTCATCACCTCGGCATCATGCAGGTTGGTAAAGCCGGGATCTTCAAACCTGTTTTTAGCAGGCACAATATTGTAATAAGTAAATACCGGAATTTTACCCATAGAACCTACCTTGTTCAGGTAATTGGTTACGAATGAACCATAAGGCAAATTCCAAGTAGTCCAGCCACTGCTAAAAATGTCACCGGCCAAATATTGGTATTGATAGTCGGACTCTTTAATGAAATTATTGGCATAAGTAATATCACCTTCGGTACCAAAGGCAACATGTTTAGGTAATACCGATGGCATTTGCTGGGCAACCGTTTGCAGCACGGCTGTTGAGGGAGCCAGATCAGTATTATCTGTTGAAGGTGTTGTAGATTCGTCTTTTTTACAACTGGCAAAAAAGGCAACAAGTAGCAGCAATACAGCAGCTTTTTTCATGCAAGCAATAGTTTATTAAATATTAGGGCTAGCCAATATATTAAACTATTACGTGATTTATCTAAAATAAGTTAACCTATTGTAATAAATTTAAACTGTTATACGATAATTTAACAAATATCATTTAAGGTATAATGAAGCTTATCCCAACACGTTATTAGTGAATTCTATACGTATACGGGCCTGAAAATTACCGATGATTTTAAAAATCTCTTTCAACGTAACTCGCTCAATTTTAGAAAGACCTGAAATATCAATGTAGTTATCGGGCTGTGTTTTATCACGGATAATTTGCACGGCTTGCTTTTTCAAACGCATGCTCATCAAAAAGTAATACGATTGCGACAGTTCATGAAACTCTGTTTCGGAAAACACTTCCAGCTTACGTAAGGCTCGAAGACGCTCACCTGTATTTACTTCAAACACGCGGTGCTTAAGTGCATATACGCGCATTAGGTCTACAATAGGCGTCATAGCCTTTTTAATGTCGAACACCTCCCTCGTGCCTTTGGTAAACGTGCGGATGTTGTTGAAGAAAGTAAGTGGTGGCTCGTACTGTAAAGCATTTTTAGCCATGCTAAAAAACAATTTCCCCATCGGCTGCTTTAATTCTTCATCCAAAAAGGCTTTCAACTCGTCAAAGATGGCAGCGTCGCCATATACCAGGCGGCAATCAAAAAAGGTAGAGAAGTTGATGGCTGTTTCGGGTAAGGCATCAGCCATCCAGGCGGTATAATTGCGTTTCCAGTGTGAGAGCGAATGTGTCCACTTAGGGTTTTGCGCCATGTAGCCGCCGGTGCAGTATACAAAGCCAATGTGGTTTAACCGGTCTGACACCTGCTGGGCAAGTTCTAAAAAGTAAGCCCGCACTTCTTCACGGTGTTCATTGGCCTTGTCTTCATATACAATGGCGTTATCCTGATCAGTTTTGAAGGTTTGTTCTTTACGGCCTTCACTTCCTAGTACCATAAACACAAACTTGGCCGGTGGTTGCCCTACGCTGTCAATTACATTTTCAATTACCTTTTGGGCGATGGTATCGGCAATGGTTGTAACTACTTGGTTAGCTATCTCGGCATTCACGCCACGTTCCAGCAATTGGTTGACAAATTGCGGAACTGATTCCCATTTGCGTTTCAATTCATCATCAGACACCGCCGACTTAACCGACTGGATAAATACCAGCGGTGATTGCGCCTGCTCGCTCAGTAACTTATTACGACTTAGAAAACCAATATAATCATCCCCTTTTTTTACCAACAGATACCGCGTTTTGGTACTGAACATCATCAGCACCGCTTCGTACACATAGGCATCCAGGTCAATAGCTACAATAGGGTTAGCCATAACGGTTTGTACAGTATCGCGGGCATCGCGGCACTGGGTTATTACGTTATCGCGCAAGGTAATATCAGTTGCATAACCAACAATGTTATTGGCATCATCCCTTACAAACAAACAGCTTACCTTATTGAGGGCCATTATACGAGCGGCTTCAAAAATGGGCGTATTGCCATTGCATGATACAATGGGCCGGTATTCAATACTTTCTATTTTACGAGAGTATAGCTGATCGGCCGCCAGGTAGCTCTCTTCATATGGAGCCGGCTGTTTAAAGAAATGCACAAACTCTTCGTTCTGCATCCGTTTGCCAAACTCGGCCGTAAAGTAGGTAAAGAAATCTTCGTACGCTTTGCACAACACTCTAAAGTCCCGGCGGTGCAAAAAATAAACCACCGTACCCTTTTTAGCTACCACTGTGCGTAATGACTGACGGCGATTTAACAACACCGATACCCCACCATAGCAAAACCCCGGACCATGAAGTTCCAACAAACGCTTATTTTGCATGCTATCGTAAAAAAACGACTCGTATTCGCCTTTTACAATAATATCCACACCTTTAAGCTTGGTTAATTCCTGATGGTAGATGATTTTATCTTTCGAATATCTTACCTCCTGTAACTGCTGGGCCACACTTTCCAACACATCAAGAGGCAATAAGTTAAATGGAGTTACTTGCTGCAAATAGTTTACACGTTCGTTCATGCCTGCTAAGTCAATAAAAAAACTAGTATCAGAATTAAAAACGGAATAGTAAACCCAAGTATTTTGAGTGCCGATGAATTCTTTTCTTTTATACCAACCTTCTGCTGCTCGTCAATACTTTTTTGGTTGATTTCCTGACGTTTCAACAGTTCAAAAAAACATTCGGCGGTAGCCTGCGCATCAGCGGCAGCATTGTGCTGATTTTGAAGCGGCTTGTAAAACAAATAATTATACAAATCGCCCAGCAGCATACTTTTGGGCATAGGGTTCCATACCAAACGTGTGGTAGCGGTCATGGTGCAAAACAAGGGCAAACCCGGCAGTGGACTTTGAATGCCAGCCCGGTAAAAATCGGCGTTGAGCACATGGTAATCCAGCTGTACAAAATGGCCTACTACTAATGGCTTGTATTGGTTTAAGTCAGCTGCCAGCAAGGTCATTATTTTTTGCCGTTGCTCGCCTTTAATGGCTAAAAAACCGGGGTTAATGCCATGTATTTCCATGGCTTTGGGGGTGATAAAAAAATCATCGTTACGGATGTAGTGGTCTTCCCGCTTTACTTCCGTACCTTCTTTTGTATAAATAATCCAGCTTACCTGTACTGCCGATGGCCAGTTGCCTTCGGCTGAATATGGCAGTGTCCAGTTTACGGGCAACCCCGAGGTTTCCGTATCTACAAACAACAAGTAATCGTTCACGCTAAAATAGATTTAATACAGCAGCCGGGCGGATATAAACTATTATACTCAGTTTTGAGAAGCTATAATTGGTTAGTGTAGCTCCGTTTGGCATTGCAAAGTACTAATTATATGCAAATTTCGGGCCGATGCAGATTTAATGTTTGGCAATATCATAAATCTATAACCGTTTGCATTAAGCTGCTGCCAAAAGATATTTTTCCTGCAAAGTTTTACAATGCTGTATAGCGTGTTGCTGCATTTTGTTGACCGAATACAGTGTTACCATCAGCAGCAATATTACGATACCATATACATACCCGGCTCCAGTTGGTGTCAGAAACTGATATAAGCGAAACTGGATAAAGCCATAATTATATACCTGAACCAACACTAAACTGATTATTAAAAAGGCATTTCCGGTTTTAAAGGTGAGCATGTGGCGGTAAGCCTTGTAACGGCTATAATTAACCAAACCATTTAAAACCAAAACAATCAATAAAGCTACCCCTGTATAGTTATATAACATTTCGGCATGTGTTGTACTACTGCAAATTAGTGCCAATACATATACAAAAGCCGCTATGGCCGGCAGCAGCCGCCAATTAAAGCATGAAATAAATGTATTTTTAAACAGTTGCAAATACCGCTGTTGCAATGTACTGCGCATGGCATCCTCAAAAACACTAAACCCCATTACACCAAATTCGGCATGTGTAAGCTGTATGGCTTCGCGTAACTTCAAATTGGGTTGAGTGTTCATGTACTCTTCTACCCGGCAGGCCACATGATCAATAATTTCCAGTTGCAGATCTAGCTCAGTAAAGCCCCGTTTTGAAATAAAGGTCCGAATTTGTTGGATGTCGGATGCGGATAACGTCATGCTGTATAGAGTATTTTTAAATCTTCTTTGAACACCTTGACGATACTCAGGCCGAGCACGATGTATAATACGGCAATAACGGTAAGCACCGAAATGTGCATTTGATTAAAAAACTTATATTGATCATCATTCATCATTACCGATGGCAAAAACACAAGACAGTTAAATATACTCATGCCTATGGTACACAAGCTTTGGGCTATCCCCTGCTTAACAGACGGTTTATGCTTTTTACTGAAAGGGTTAAATGGCGCTACTTTTACCCACAAACCAACGGGCGCCATAGCCATAATATAAATAATTATAAAAAGCGGTTTGCGCGTTACGTGGCTGGCCATATAGTAAACTACTGCAGCCGAAAGTAATGTAAAAACAATAAGCGGCGCCTTGAAATACTCTTTAAAGTATTGCCACTGCTTGGCCCTTATATGCGAACTAACTTCGGTTTGCCGCAGCTTTTCCAGCTCCTTTAACTTTTCCCAGCCACCAAATTCGTTTGAAATGATATCTTGAGCAACTTCATGCGGTTCACGCGTACCTTCGGGCTCATGTTCAATGCTGGTGATGATATGATCATATATTTCCTCAAAGGTTTCGCGGTATTTGGTATTATGCCAAAGTACCTCACGGATACTGTCCTGCTGTGCGGGCGTAATGTTCATGATGTATGAGGTTTAAGGTTTAACAGCAGTTGCAAATGCTCAATAAATGCTTGCGCTTCTTGCAGCTTATTAGTTACTTCCTGGCTACCTTGTTGAGTAAGGCGGTAGTACTTACGTACACGGTTATCTACTACATCGGTAAATGTTTCCAGCAACCCATCGGCCTCCAATTTGTGTAGAGCTGGGTACAATGCACCTTCTGTGAGCTTCAATTCGCCCACGGTAAGCTCTTTTACCTTTTGGGTAATTTCGTAACCATACATCTTTTCATTATCCTCTAGTAATTTGAGGATGATGGTTTGCAAAGTGCCTTTTAATAAAGGGTTAGTACTCATGAAGACAAATATATAACAAAACTATATACCTAAAATACTTATGTATACTTTTTTGGTTAAAAATGCCTTCCTGATCTCAATTGAGCATGTACGAAAAAAGAGTAAGACCGATTTGTAATTTAAGTTTTACAGCTAAGTCTACTGACGAATTTCTTGCACTTGTACCTGCATCTGCCTTTGAACGCTCACCGTATCACCAGCCACCTTTATCTTATCACCTTTGTTATATCGTTTAAAGTTTCTTTCCAACCGAATGTTGCTGATGTTTGCCCGGTAGGTTTTACCATCGTTGCCTTTTACAATGGCGATATAACCATGTTCTTGCGGCTCTGTGTTCACCACCTCGCCTACAACTTCAATGCGCTTACCTGTGGTGTTAAGCTCACAATTTGTTGCCGGAACTTTTATCCATTCGCCATTCTGATCGGTCTGTTCGCGTTGCGTTTGCGCGTTGTATTTTATGGAGCGCTGCCAAAGGTCATCCTTGTTGATTTTAAACAGCACTTTCATGGTGTCTTTAGTGCCTTCCTGCGAGTAAGTCCAGATAGCAGAGATATCCTGCCCTTTAATACTCCCTTCTAAAGCGCCCTTCCTGGCATCTTTTTCAAATATGCGGTTAGACATATCGCCCGAAACATGTCCATCACTAATTTGGAGTGTAATATCAAGTGTGTCTTTACCTTGCGAACCACTTGCCAGTTGGTAGCAATAATTACCATTGGCAGGCGTGTAACTTTCAGCAACGGCATGTGTGCTGTCTTGCCCATTCAGGGCAGATGATGTTTTACTTTCCGGGCTTTGGCATGCTGCCAAACCAGATACCAGAAAAGCAGATACAGTTAAAATGTTATTATAAAAGCGACTTCTAAACATACTTATCATAACGGTTCATCACCAAAAATGTTGAATTGCAAGTAAAGTTACGACTGTTTGAAGCACCAGAATAACAAAAAAGCCCGGCAAATTGCCGGGCTTCACTAATTACAATATTTGATCAATTATGCATCAATACGAGCATACTTGGCATTTTTCTCGATAAACTCACGACGCGGTGCTACCTCGTCACCCATCAGCATAGAGAAAGTATGATCACATTCGGCAGCGTTTTCAATGCTGGCCTGACGCAAGGTACGGGTATCTGGATTCATAGTGGTTTCCCATAACTGTTCAGCGTTCATCTCGCCCAAACCTTTGTAACGCTGTACGTGTACGCTATCCTCTTTACCGGCACCTTTTAAGCGCTGTATAGCGGTGTTGCGTTGTTCATCATTCCAGCAATATTCAAACTCTTTACCTTTTTTAACCAGGTAGAGCGGCGGTGTGGCAATGTATACATAACCGTTTTCTACCAGTTCTTTCATATAACGGTAGAAGAAGGTCAGGATCAGAGTCGTAATGTGCGAACCATCCACGTCAGCATCCGTCATGATGATAATCTTATGATAACGCAGTTTGGTAATGTTCAGTGCCTTATTATCTTCGGGAGTACCAATGCTTACACCCAGGGCCGTAAACATGTTCTTGATCTCCTCGTTCTCGTAGATTTTGTGCTCCATGGCTTTTTCTACGTTCAGTATTTTACCCCTTAACGGCAAAATGGCCTGAAACTCGCGTGCACGGCCCTGTTTGGCAGTACCACCTGCCGAGTCACCTTCGACAAGGTATATCTCACATTTTTCCGGATCACTGTTTGCACAATCGGCCAGTTTACCAGGCAAACCCGAGCCGCTCATTACGCTTTTACGTTGTACCATCTCGCGGGCTTTACGAGCTGCTGCACGGGCTGTTGCTGCCAAAATCACCTTATTAATGATCATGCGTGCTTCTTTCGGATTTTCTTCCAGGTAAACGCTCAGAATTTCGCCTACGGCTACGTTCACAGCACCGCTTACCTCGTTGTTACCCAACTTGGTTTTAGTTTGGCCCTCAAACTGCGGCTCAGCTACTTTAACCGAAATAATAGCGGTTAAGCCTTCGCGGAAGTCATCACCCGAAATATCAACTTTCAGGTTTTTTAACAACCCTTCTTTATCGGCATAGTTTTTTAGCGTACGGGTTAACCCCATACGGAAACCGGCCACGTGCGTACCGCCTTCAACAGTATTAATGTTGTTAACGTACGAATGCACATTTTCAGAGTAAGTATCATTATACTGCAAAGCCAGTTCAACCGGAATACCTTGTTTGGTACCTTCTACATATATAGGCTCAGGAATAATAGGTACACGCGTACCATCTAAAAACTTCACAAATTCTTTTAAGCCGCCTTCTGAGTAAAATTCTTCGTAAGGATGCTCACCGTTGTCTTCGGTAACACGCTCATCTGTTAATGATAAGCGGATGCCTTTGTTCAAAAATGCTAATTCGCGTAAACGGGCAGCCAAAGTATCGTACTTATACTCGGTAGTTACGGTAAAGATTTCAGGGTCGGGTGTAAATATTACTGTTGTACCGGTAACATCAGCCTCGCCTATTACTTTTACATCATACATTGGTTTACCCTTTTCATACTCTTGGGTAAATATTTTTCCTTCACGACGAACGATAGCCTGCAAATGGGTAGATAAGGCATTAACACAACTTACCCCCACACCGTGCAAACCACCCGATACTTTGTAAGTATCCTTATCAAATTTACCACCGGCGTGTAATACCGTCATTACAACTTCTAGTGCCGAACGTTTTTCTTTGGTGTGCATGGCGGTAGGAATACCCCGGCCGTTATCCCGCACTTCAATAGAATTATCAGGTTTAATGAAAACTTTAATATCATCGCAATGACCAGCCAGCGCCTCGTCAATTGAGTTATCTACCACCTCGTATACCAAGTGGTGCAAACCTTTAACGCCGGTATCGCCAATGTACATGGATGGCCGCTTGCGCACTGCCTCCAGGCCTTCTAAAACCTGTATATTATCTGCTGAATAATTGGATCTGTCCTGATTTTCTTCGCTCATATTTATTTGAATAAATAACTAACAAATATACGAAAATTACAGCAGATTGACGCTACTGTGGATAACTATGCCTGCCATTACACTGTAATTAAAAACATTAGGATACTTGTAGTTAAGTTTTATATTTGTGAAATTTTTTTAAGTTAGCATAATGAAAACCCCTGTTTCGATTTTTACGAAAATTACTTTAAGCTTATTAGTAGCAGGTACCTTAGCAGCCTGTAATTCTAACAAAACCGAAGATAAGAAAGAAACTACCGCGCCTGCTGCCAGCACCGCTGCACCTGTTGACGATAAAGCCGAGATCGTTTTCGTAAATCAGGATACTCTTTTATCACAATATCAGTATGTAAAAGATATGACTGCCCGTTTGGAAACCAAAGGCCGTGCCGCACAAAATGATGTAGGTGCCCGCCAGCAAGCCATTCAGCGCGAGGTGGCCGAGTATCAGCGTAATGCCAATACCATGAGTGCCGATCAGCGCGCCGCTACCGAGCAACGTTTACAACGCAAAAGCCAGGAGTTTCAGCAATACAGTCAAAACGCCGGTGCCCAGGTACAAAACGAACAAGGTAGCGAGCAGGTAAAGCTGTACGAAAAGATATCAGACTTTATGAAAGCCTATGCCAAAGAAAAAGGTTATAAAATGATTTTGACCTACCAAAAAGGCAACGCTACTATGCTGTATGGCGACCCATCATTAGACGTTACTGGAGAGGTAGTGAAACGCTTGAATGACGCTTACACTAAAGATAAAAAATAACAAACTGTTAAACGGACAAAAACCTCAACCCAACAGTTGAGGTTTTTTTATGGAATTTGATTTATGAAAAACACGCAACACGATGAATTTATGCGGATGGCCATTGCGCTGTCTGAACAAAATGTAGCTCAAGGCTTGGGCGGCCCTTTCGGTGCGGTGATTGTAAAAGACGGAGAGGTAATAGCGGGTAGCGGCAACAAAGTAGTCCCTAACAATGACCCTACCGCCCATGCCGAGGTATCGGCCATTCGTTTGGCTTGTCAAAAACTAAACACATTTAGTTTGGAAGGCTGTGTGATTTATACCAGTTGTGAGCCTTGCCCCATGTGCCTGGCCGCTATTTACTGGGCACGCATAGATAAAATATACTATGCCAATACCAAAGTAGATGCCGCCGCTATTGGCTTTGACGACCATTTTATTTACGAAGAACTGGACCGGCCTGTAGCAGAACGCAAACTACCGGTAGTACAGTTACTGCGCAATGAAGCGTTAGGCGCCTTTAAAGCATGGACCGATTCAACATCAAAAACTCATTATTAATTTAGATTTCAATGCCCCATCCGGGCACAATTATTGAACGAATAATTGCAATAAAGCCGCTTTAAAAAATTGACTTAAAGCGGCTTTTGCATCAATTGTCTTTTTAATCAAATTAGAGTATGCTGGTATTGGAGGATAACATTTACGGCAACTTTGAGGTGGACGGTATTTTAGAAGAACTCGTCTCATCATCCCCTGTTCAAAGGCTTAAAGGAATTCATCAGGGCGGCGCAATCTTTTTAGTTGATTCTTCGCAGCAACATACACGTTATGAACATTCTATAGGTGTATTGTGCTTGGTGCGCCACTTTGGCGGTAGTGTGGAGGAGCAGATAGCAGCCCTACTGCATGATGTTTCGCATACTGCTTTTTCACACGTTGGCGATCAAGTATTTAACCATCCCGATGAAGATTACCATGAGCACATTTTTGCAGACGTGATTGAAAGGTCAGAAATCCCCATGATTTTAGCTAAATATGGTTACGACCAAGTATTGAAGCATTTTGACCAATATACACTACTGGAAAGACCTTTACCTGAACTTTGTGCCGACCGTATAGATTATACCCTGCGCGACCTTTACCATGCGGGGCTAATAAGCCTTACCGAAATACAGCACTTCATGCTAAACTTAACAGTTGGCAGTGGATGTTTAACCCCGGCAGATGAGGCGTCTGCACGGTGGCTAAGCATGCAGTTTAAAAAACTGAACGAAGCGTATTTAAAAAAACCAGAATATTTATACGCCAACCAACGGATGGCCGAATTAATAAAAACAGCATTAAGCAAGGGATTGTTAGAGCCCGCGGACATGCAGATGGATGATGAAGCCGTTTTAGCCAAATTACGCTCACAAGGCTATAGCGATGAATTGAAAGCTATAAGTAAATTGGATGGTTTTGAACAGTTTGAGGTAAAAGGAGCTGCCGAGCGCATTAAAAGGAGAGAGTTACACCCGGCAGTTTCAAATTAAGTATTTATACGGCTTTAATAAGTACTGCTCGCGCGCTACCTATCTGAGTGTCCCAAACTTTTGCCGGGATTTACCACATCGCGCACCAATCGTTTCAACTCCTTAACTTCCGGAAAGCGCCCTGCCACTTTACGATTAAAAATTTCCTGCTCATTAATACGAACAATGTAGCTGCCGCTTATCTCGCTGGGCTGCAGCAGCACACCATGCACATCATCAGTAAAGGTGATAAGCAGTTCCTGTGCCATGTAGGCGGCACGCAGCATCCAGCCACACTTGGGGCAATATTCTATACTGACGGTAGGCTTCATTCGTCTTCTTCTTGATTAGTTGGTGGAACAAAATATCCTTCCTGCAAATCGTCGATCTCGCGGCGGTCGCGCTTGGTGGGGCGTCCCGTACCACGGTCGCGCCGCAATATCGGTGCATGAAACATCGACTTAAATGAAGTGGTTTGCTCTACCGGTGTTTGGTCTTCATAAAAATTTACGGCGGTTTTGGCATCCACCCTATTCTCTAGCAAGCCGGTTACTTTCACCACCTTACGTTCTAACCCCTTAGACACATGATAAACCTCGCCAATTTTAACCTCGTGTGATGCTTTTATATTCTGGCCGTTTAGCTTTACACGGCCGGCTTTACAAGCATCGGCCGCCATTGTGCGGGTTTTAAAAATGCGGATGGCCCACAAGTATTTATCTATTCGTAATTTTTCTTTTTCTGGCATAACTTAATAAAGCTCAATAACGCTGTAATTCCACTTAAATATTTTACTAACAAATAAAGGATTGGTTAGTTAGCGCAGTGCTTTCTGCAAATCTCCTTAAAAATCCCTTAATTTGCGAAAAGTTTGAACTAATGCCCGCTACTCTAAAAAAAATGATTGAAGATGCCTGGGATGACCGGGATCTGTTAAACAGTAATGATTACATTACTGCTATAGAAACAGTAATTGAACGCCTGGACAAAGGCGAAATGCGTGTTGCCGAAATAATTGCTAACCGCTGGCACGTAAATGACTGGATTAAAAAAGCAGTAATCCTGTACTTCCCTATCATGCAAATGGAAGAGATCAAAGTTGGTCCGTTTGTATTTCATGATAAAATGAAGCTGAAAACCGATTACCGTAAAGCCGGCGTTCGTGTAGTACCTCACGGTATTGCCCGTTATGGTGCTTACCTGGCTAAAGGCGTAATCATGATGCCTTCATACGTAAACATTGGTGCTTATGTAGACGAAGGTACCATGGTAGATACCTGGGCTACAGTAGGCTCATGCGCACAAATTGGTAAACATTGCCACTTAAGCGGCGGTGTAGGTATTGGCGGCGTATTGGAACCCGTACAAGCTGCACCTGTAATTATTGAAGACAACTGCTTTTTAGGTTCACGCGCTATTGTAGTTGAAGGTGTGCATGTTGAGCAGGAAGCCGTATTAGGTGCCAACGTAGTATTAACAGCATCAACCAAAATTATAGACGTAACCGGCGAAACCCCGGTTGAGTACAAAGGCCGCGTACCTGCCCGTTCGGTAGTAATTCCGGGTTCTTACACTAAAAAGTTCCCTGCTGGCGAGTACCAGGTTCCTTGTGCATTAATTATCGGTAAACGTAAAGAATCAACCGACAAAAAGACTTCATTAAACAACGCCCTGCGCGAAAATAACGTTGCGGTGTAAGTTGATTATTAAATAATTTTCAATTTGTCATTGTGAGCGATAGCGTGGCAATCCCGTCGTCATACTTTGTAAACGAAGAGATTGCCACGTCGTTATCACCCCTCGCAATGACATTTATATTTTAAACGTGTAGGGAATCGCCAAACATGAAAATAGGCTACGATGCAAAACGTGCTTTTTTAAACAACACCGGGTTGGGTAATTACAGCCGGTGGTTAATTAAAGTGGTAGCCACGTATCATCCGCAAGGAAGCTATTTTCTGTACACGCCTAAAGTCAAACCCAATAACCGGTTAGATTTTCTATCCCGCTTGCCCAACCTTAAAACAATTACGCCAAGTGGCAAATTATTTAGTTCGTGGTGGCGCACCAAAGGCATTGTGGCCGATTTAAAGCGCGACGGCATTGAGTTATACCACGGTTTAAGCCATGAACTTCCGTTGGGCATTGCACAAAGCGGTATTAAATCGGTACTTACCGTACACGATTTAATTTTTATGCGCTTCCCCCAATATTACGGCTGGATAAGCCGGAATATCTATAAAGCCAAGATTAATTACGCCTGTAAAGCCGCCAATCGAATCATTGCTATCAGCCAAAAAACCAAAGATGATTTGGTAGAGCTATTGCAAGTTGATCCGCAAAAAATTGAAGTTATTTACCAGGGATGCGATCCGGCTTTCAGTTTACAGTTAACTGCTGATTATAAAAAAGCGGTAGCCAAAAAATATGATTTGCCTAAAAAATTCCTGCTGTGCGTAGGTACTATTGAAGAGCGCAAAAATCTGCTAGTGCTGGTTAAAGCTTTACTGCATACCCGCATGAATATGCCGCTTATTGTGGTTGGCAAACCAACTCCTTATCTTAACCAGGTGCGGGCGTTTATAGATGGCAACCAATTAAGCGCTCGGGTTACTTTTTTACACGATGTAAGCTTTCAGGAGTTACCAGCATTATACCAACTGGCTACAGTATTCGTTTATCCATCAAGTTATGAAGGCTTTGGCATCCCGGTGCTCGAGGCTATTAAATCAGGAGTGCCGGTAATTGCGGCCAGTGGTTCTTGCCTGGAAGAGGCCGGCGGGCCCGATAGCTTGTATTTTAAGCCGGATAATGAGTTGGATCTGGCACAAAAAATAAATCAGGTTTGGAACAGTCCATCGCTCAGACAAAAAATGATTATCAACGGCTTCGAATATGGCCATAATTTTGATGATGAAAAGCTGGCTAACCAACTCAACAGTCTATATCAAAACCTATTGACAAATGCTTAAAGACGAAGTAAACAAAGCGCTGAAAGTAATACAAGAAGGCGGCATTATTTTGTACCCTACCGATACCATTTGGGGTATTGGTTGCGATGCCACCAATACCGAAGCTATCAAAAAGATATATCAGCTTAAACAACGCGACGAAGCCAAAAGCATGATTATTTTGCTGGATACCGAAAACAAGCTGGAAAGCTATGTGCAAGACGTTCCGGCCATTGCTTTTGATTTAATTGAATTTGCCGAAAATCCATTAACTCTGGTAATGCCCAAAGCTAAAAACCTTTCATCTGCCTTAATTGGGCCGGATGGCAGCATAGGCATAAGGGTAAGCAAACATCCTTTTTGCCAGCAGCTGGTACAGCGCCTGCGCAAGCCTTTGGTATCTACTTCGGCCAATATCAGCGGACAGCCATCGCCACAAAACTTTTCACAAATATCACCCGAAATTATGGATGGTGTGGATTATGTAGTGGATATTGACCAACACGATTTATCAGTAAAAAAGCCTTCCACTATTATGCGATTGGAGCCCGACGGACGTTTTGAATTTCTACGCCGTTAATCATGGCATAATAGCTACCTTTGCGCAAAAATTCAACCTGCTTACAGTTTGAAGTAATAATCAATGGAAAACCACCTGCAACACCCCATATTTCCGGTTGTATCTAAACTGGCAGCCGAGTTAAATTTACAGGCATTTGCTATAGGCGGTTTTGTGCGCGATATTTTTTTGAAGCGCCCATCTAAGGATATTGATATTGTGGTGGTAGGCAATGGCATTGACTTTGCCGAAGCGGTTGCTAAAAAGCTTAAAGTTAAAGTATCGGTATTTAAAAACTTTGGTACCGCCATGCTGCGCTACAAAGATGCCGAGATTGAGTTTGTGGGTGCCCGAAAAGAATCATACCGATCTGAATCGCGCAAGCCCATTGTTGAAAATGGCACCTTAGAGGACGACCAAAAACGCCGCGATTTTACCATTAACGCGTTGGCTATTGCGCTGCATCCCAACCAATACGGGCAGCTGATTGATCCGTTTAACGGCATGGAGGATATGGAGCAGAAACTCATTCGCACGCCATTGAACCCTGAAGAAACTTTTTCGGACGATCCGTTGCGCATGATGCGAGCCATTCGTTTTGCATCGCAACTTAACTTTGTAATTGATGAGGCGGCCATTCAGGCCATCAAAACCAATAAGGAACGTATCCGCATTGTATCTACGGAGCGGATTGCCGATGAGTTGAACAAAATCATCTTATCGCCCCTACCCTCCATTGGGTTTAAGTACCTGTTTGATACCGGTCTGCTGCAATTGATATTTCCACAAATGTCGGCCCTGTATGGTATAGACTATGTGAACGGCCGTGGACATAAAGACAATTTTTACCATACCCTGCAGGTGCTGGATAACATTAGCACTACAACCCATGACTTATGGCTGCGCTGGGCTGCTATATTGCACGATATTGCCAAACCGGCTACCAAGCGTTATGAACCCGGCCACGGCTGGACTTTTCATGGCCATGAAGACCGAGGCGCACGCATGGTGCCTAAAATTTTCGCACAGTTAAAACTGCCGCTCAATGAGCATATGAAATTTGTGCAAAAGCTGGTATTTCTGCACATGCGCCCTATTGTGCTAACGCAAGAGATTGTGACCGACTCGGCTGTGCGCCGTCTGTTATTTGAGGCAGGTGATGATATTGAGAGCCTGATGTTGTTATGCAAAGCAGACATCACCACCAAAAATGAATACAAGATTAAAAAATACCGCCAGAATTTTGAGCTGGTTCAGCAAAAATTAAAAGATGTTGAAGAGCGTGATCGCGTGCGTAACTGGCAACCTCCTATCACTGGAAACGATATTATGCAGCTTTTTGGGCTAAAAGAAGGCCGGGAAGTAGGTATTATCAAGAACCAGATCCGCGAAGCGATATTGGAAGGTGAAATTCCGAACACTTACGAAGCCGCTTTACAATACACTATAGCCAAAGGCCAAGAAATTGGCTTAAAAGTTGTGGCAAACACAAATTAAATTTTAAACAGTATTTTTAACATTATAAAATCAACCTATACAAATGGCAATCTACAGGTTCAGAGTTACTTTTGAGGATTATGACGATGTAATGCGCGAAGTTGATATTAAATCAACTCAAACCTTCGCGGATTTACATCAGGCTATTCATCAATCCATAGGCTATAACCCTGACTATTCATCATCTTTTTACATCAGCACCGATCAATGGATAAAAGGCGAAGAAATAGCGTTCAAGCCTAGTCAGCGTAAAATTGACCGTGGCGTGGCCCTGATGGAAAACTCAAAACTGAGCAACTTCATTGATGATCCACATCAAAAGTTTTACTATACATCCAACTTTGACCGCCCGTTTGATTTCCACGTAGAACTGGTGAAGATATTAGACGATGCGCCAGGTGTTACCTACCCAACTACATCAAGAAGCGTAGGCGAAGCGCCCAAACAGTTTGGTAATGTGTATAATCCAACTGTAATTCCACCAACCAATGAAGATTTTGACTTCCTGAACGAAATGGAATATACACCGGAAGATACTGAAGATTTTGAAGAGGTACCCGGCTCGGGTGCTGCCGCTCATGACGATGAGGAAAGCCATGAGGAAGAAGATGAATTTGGCAATGAATTTTCGGACAACGAAGGTTTTGATGAGGAAGAATCTGGTCGCCGTAGCGGTGGCCGTGATGAGGATTATTAATCAACCTATAAATTAAATTTAGTGGTTCATGAATTTTAGCGGCGGTAATACAACCGTTCTAAAATCATGAACCACTTTTTATTTGTAAAATGAAGCATTTAATTGTAGTAGCCGGCCCTACCGCCATTGGCAAAACTGCAGCTGCCATTGTGTTGGCACAGCATTATCAAACCGAAATTATTTCGGCCGATTCACGGCAGTTTTTTCGTGAAATGTCTATCGGTACTGCCAAACCATCTCCCGAAGAACTGGCTACTGTAAAGCATCATTTTATTGACTCACACTCAGTAACCGAGCCATTTAGTGTTGGCGACTTTGAACGTCAAGGCATTAATTTACTGGAGAAACTTTTCACTACTCATGATATAGCAGTGATGGCTGGCGGTTCGGGCCTTTACATTAAAGCAATTTGTGAGGGGTTTGATGATTTACCACAGGTCGATCCGGCTATCCGCGAGAATTTGAATACGGAATTCGATCAACAGGGTATTACTTATTTACAGGAAAAGTTGAAGGTAGTTGACCCTACCTATTTTGAGCAGGTAGACCAGCACAACCCGCAACGATTAATAAGAGCCCTTGAAGTTTTTGAAAGCACCGGTTTGCCTTACTCATCATACCGCAAAGGCACGCAGCAGCAAAGGCCGTTCAACAATATTAAAATCGGACTGGACATGCCGCGGGAGGAATTATACGAGCGCATTAACCAGCGGGTAGACGTAATGATAACGCAGGGATTGGTAGACGAAGTAAAAAGCCTTTTACCCTACCGGCATCTGAATGCTTTAAATACGGTAGGCTATTCAGAGATATTTGACTACTTAGATGGCAAAACCGATTTAAATACTGCCATTGCCATGATCAAACAAAATACCAGGCGATTTGCCAAGCGGCAACTCACCTGGTTCCGTAAAGACACGGATATAAAATGGTTTCATCCTGCCGATATAGCAGGCATAGAGGGTTACATTGATACTAAGCTTGCTGAACAGCCAGCTTCTTGATGCAAGTTTCCAAGCTATCGCGCCAGTATGGAATTTCGATACCGAAAGTGCTTTTAACTTTGGCTTTATCCATTACCGAGTAAGCAGGACGAACGGCACGGGTAACGTACTCGGCTGTACGCACCGGAAATACTTTAACCGTAGTGTGCGACAAATCAAAAATAGCCTTAGCAAAATCATACCATGAGGTTACGCCTTCATTGCTGAAGTGATATATACCGTATTTGCCAGCGTTTGATTTAATGATGGTAAAAATACATTCTGCTAAATCAATAGCATAAGTTGGCGTACCTATTTGATCAGCAATAATTTTCAGCTCTTCTTTTTCTTTACCTAAACGCAGCATGGTTTTCACAAAATTGTTACCATGCTCTGAATATAACCAGCTGGTGCGCAATATATAATGTTCGGGTAAAAGCTCGGTAACGGCTTGTTCGCCTTCTAATTTGGTTAAACCGTATACGCTGATTGGGTTGGCCTCATCAGTTTCAACCAATGGGTTTGCCGAGTTGCCCTCGAAAACAAAATCGGTAGAGATATGGATAAGTACAGCATTATGTTCCTTACATAAGCGGGCCAGGTTAGCAGCGCCGTCTTTGTTCACCTTACGGGCCACATCAACATCATCTTCGGCTTTATCAACAGCGGTGTAAGCTGCGCAGTTGATGCAATAAGCTGGCTTTTGTTCGGCAAACAATTTTTCCAGGGCTTCAACATTCAGGATATTAGCTTCATCTTCTACCGGAAAATAAATATCCGTGATATGTTGTTCGGCCGCTACCTGCTTCAAACAGTGCCCTAATTGGCCCGAAGCGCCAAAAACTACAATTTCGCTCATGTCAGTTTAATATATTATTTTTTTAGATGCCCGAATAGTTCATCTTCGACAATATTACAAATAATATGTCCAATTAAAATATGCGATTCCTGAATACGTGGTGTCGTAGTTGAAGGAACTTTAATACAAATGTCACATAAATCGGCCATTTTGCCACCGGTTTCACCAGTCCACCCGATAGATTGTACGCCGCGGGCTTTGCAAATTTCCAATGCCTTAAGAATATTAGGTGAATTACCGGATGTTGAAATAGCAATAAATACATCTCCAGCATTGCCATGAGCTTCAATTTGGCGGGCAAACAAACGCTCATAACCGTAATCGTTACCAATACCGGTTAAGATAGAGGTATCTGTTGATAAAGCTATAGATGGAATGGCTGGGCGATCAAAATTAAAACGGCTTACAAACTCGCCGGATATATGTTGCGCGTCAGCTGCGCTACCGCCGTTTCCGGCTAACAACGTTTTTTTCCCGTTTTGATAGGCTTGGGTAATTAGCTTTGCAGCTTGTTCAATTTGCTGGATGAGGTGACTGCTGCTTAGGATAGATTGTTTAACCTGTATCGAAGCTTCAATTTGAGATTGTATAGTAGATTGCATGTAGGTAGATTAAGCCGAGTAAATGTAATGGAAAATTAGGTTTTATTCTTCAACGCCGAATAACTCCGCTTTTACCATTTTGTTTGATACAATGAATATATTATACTGCACTTGTTTATTCACAACTGCTTAATAGATACAGCTTAGTAAATTAAGCAGTTGTGAAGATTGAAAATAAGTCTATTTTGATTAACCCTAATTATTAAAATTTTTTCATAAACGTTTAATAAAAACAGACATAATATCACAGAGCTTCAATATTTTAACCACAAAGCAACAATACACGAATACCTTCATTTATTTTACAAAATTTCACACTTAGCTAAGTTTTTATTGGTAATATTGTAATGAATAACGTCTTTTTTTCATCAACTTACAAGTATCTGTAACAAAAGTGTGCAATATAGCGTTTAGGTGTAATGAGGGTGTGAAATAAATTGCAGTTGTAATTAGTTATAAGATTAATCTATCTAATAATCATTTACTTACAATTTATATAAAACCGTTGGTTTACTTCACATGTTACAGCATCTGATTTTTTAAGAAGATACAAACAATTCAACATTTTAACCAAGTAATTTTCACTTTGAATTATAATTTCATCGGTCAATGAATATCAAATTATCACACATTGCAGTTACATGCTCAGTCGCGTTGCTTTTTACAGCTTGTAAATCCAACAAACGTTTGGGTGGCTTTTACAATGTCCCTACCGTAAAAACAAGCGTACAATCGCTTAATGCCATGGCTCCTCCGGGAATGGTTTTTGTTCCTGCCGGAACTATTTTAGAAAAAGACCCTGTTATTCCGGTTGACAGCACCATGGCGGCCGATACCACTAAAAAGACAGTTAGCTTAAGTGCCTTTTTTATGGACCAAACAGAAGTAACCAACAAGCAATACCGCACATTTGTGGATTGGGTAGCCGATTCTGTTGCAATCACTGATTATATAAAAGACCCTAAATATTTCATCATCACCAAAAGTGAATTAAAAGGTAAAGGCAAAAATGCTGCTGCCGTTACCGTAGATTCGACCAAAAGAATTAACTGGGCAAAAGTAGACGGCTCTGCACCACTTTGGAAAAGTAAAGATCCGGCTATCATGTCTAAACTGATGGGGCCACTTTACACCATTATTAATGGTAACCCGGTTTTAAATCAGGATGCGGTTAAATACTCCTTTACTCACTTAACTGCAGATTTGGGTGGCAATTCAAAATACGTTACCGACTATATTGCCATATTACCTGATTTAAAAGTTTGGTCGAAAGATTTCCCTAACTCACAAATGGAAGTTATGGATAACAACTACTACACCAACAGAGGATATAATGACTACCCGGTAGTAGGTGTAAACTGGAAACAGGCCCGCGCTTATACCGACTGGCGCAGCAAAACCATTTACCGGTTGGTAGGTGTTAACTCGCTTATCAAAACTTTAAACCTGCAATTTAGCCTGCCTACTGAAGCACAATGGACTTACGCAGCATCTAAATCTGTAAAACAAGAAGATATGGATAAAATGGCGTCGGTTGAAGTAAAGGATAAAAAGAAAAAGGTAAATAAACTGGCTGTTAACTTTAAACAGCAAGAAGGTGATTATAATGAAGACGGCGGTACCTTTACCCTTCCTGTTAAATCATACGCACCAAATGCGTTAGGTATTTATAACTTGTTAGGTAACGTATCTGAGTGGACATTAGACGCTTTCAGCCCATCATACAAAGAACTGGTACACGATTTGAACCCTGTATTGTTATATGATGCTGATGATAAAGAAAGTGAAGTAATGAGACGTAAAGTGGTTAGAGGCGGTTCATGGAAGGATAACGCCAGCCAATTAAATCCATCTACCCGTGGTTATGAATTGCAAAATACCAGCCACTCTTATATAGGTTTCAGATGTGTAATGGCTGCTCCGGATATTATTCTGGAACAATCTAAAACACGGAAATTTGCTAAGAACTAATTTTAGATATTCCATTTAAGTAAACGTCACCGTTTTAGTTTTAAATACTACCAAACTAACGACCACAGATGAAAAATTTAGCTTATAAAATTTGCGTATCGGGCTTATGTGCATTAAGCCTTGCCTTTGTAAGTCATCCGGCCGATGCTCAAAAAAAGTCAAAAGCCAGAACTACTAAGTCAACAAAGTCACGCACAACTAAGGCCAGAACTACTAAATCGGCCAGCATTCCTGTAGACAATACTCCTGCTGTTCCGGTTGATCAAACCAGTGCACAGTTACCTGCAGATACGATGGCTCAAGACCAGATGCCGATTGATACTATCACCCCTATTGATGGTTTCATAAGAAACGCATCTTTTAACAATGCTAAAGCGTTTGCATATCCACCGGTTGATAATACCAACGTTAAATTTTATAAACGTGTATGGCGTGATATTGACACCAAAGACAAAAAGAACTACATCTTTGATGCGCCCGGAGCTACTTTAGCTGATATTGTGCTGGAAGGTGTAAAAACCGGCAAATTAACCGCCTATGAAGCCAGCATGACCAATAGCGATAATACATTCGCTAAACGTTTATCAGTAAGACAATCCATGTCAAAATTACAAGACAGCGCGATGGTTGACCAGTATGATAAAGACGGTAACAAAATTGGCTCAAGAATGGTATTGAACGATTTTAATCCTGAAAGAATTACTAAATTCAGAGTTAAAGAAGACGTATACTTTGATAAAAAACGCTCATTAGTAGTAACCCGTATTATTGGCATTGCCCCTTTGATGAGTGTTCAAGCTGGTGGTCAAACCATTGGTGAAACCCCTGCTTTCTGGCTGTACTTTCCACAATGCCGCAACTTCTTTGCTACTAAAGACGTGTCGGATCCAGATCGTAACCTTTATGATACCAGCATGGACGACATATTTGTACAAAGAAAGTATGCTAGTACTATTGTAAGGGCCAGCGGCGCTAATGGCAACACTATTTCCAGCTCTGCACTAGCACAAGCAGGTACAATTGCTACCGCATCACCCGAGGATGAAGCTAAACAAAAAGCAGAAAACGCCAAACTAGTAGAAAGCAAACTGCAAAACTACAAAGAGAACTTATGGCAATACAAGGTGCAAACCAAGGCTGAAAAAGAAAAAGCGGCAAAAAAAGAAAAAGCACCAAAGGAAAAAACTGAAAAAGCTGCTAAAACAGCTAAAACAGAAAAAGCTAAGGCCTAATAGATAAAACAGGCCATTAAAAAAGGGGATGCATAATTTGTATCTCCTTTTTTATTTTTAAACCTATAATAGCCATAAACTAATGGTTAAATATTAATAAATTATTAATTATTCAACACATAGTTATTTTTGCTAATAAACTTTAGATTTTTCCTTATCTTTAGTAGAAATTTCACTCTTTTAACATATTTGTGCTATTTGCTCGGCTGCTGTAATTTGCAGTTATTGATACTATTTTACCTGACATAAAATAATTTACTGATATGACTGACATTCGCCCACTTTTAAACGACGATGCCAAGTTTTCGGACAAAGGTTATTACTTTGAATTCCCGATACGAAGAAGATCAAAAGCTTTAGAAGCTAATGCTTATTACTTCGGAAACACCGAATGGGCCGAAGAGTACTTAACTTATTGCCATCGCAGTGATACCTTTAAAAGCAGGTGGGCAGCTGCTACCGGCGACTGGTCGGGTAAAACAGTGATCGATATTGGCTGTGGCCCCGGCAACATTTATGCAACGCTTCAGGATAACGGAAAACCTGCGTATTTGATAGGCGTAGACGTAGCACCAAAATCGCTGGAACTGGCGGGACAATTAGGTTATACGCCGGTATTGGCTGATGCACATAATCTTCCCTTCAAATCGGGCATTGCTGATATTGTTGTGCTTAATGCCGCATTGCACCACTGTGAAAACATGGACGCTGTGTTAAAAGAGGCTGCCCGTTTGGTAAAACCCGGAGGCGTATTAGTAACTGATCACGACCCACAATTTAGTGCATGGAACTATAAAGGCGCAGCTAAATTGCTTTGGAACATCCGCCTTTTGTGGTACCGCGTAACAGGGCATGGCTTTCATAAAACATCAGAACAGCAAAAATGGGGTTTAGCGTGTGAAATTCATCACAAACCTGGCCATGGTGTAAAAAAAGAGATGTTTGAAAGCGTCTTAGAACCACATGGATTTGATGTAAAGGTATATCCGCACAACCATGATCTGGGTAAAGAAGTACTGGCAGGTAATACCGGCAAAGCCGATTTAAAATACCGCTTAGGCAATATCCTATCTGGCCGTAATCCTTCATCCCTTAACAGCGCGTTAACACTTATGTGTGTAGCAAAAAAAGCTGTATCGCCTTTGTACTAAACAATATTATAAACAAAAAAGCCCGGCATTGAGTGATCAAGCCGGGCTTTTTTGTTTATAATAATAATTTTAAATAGCAGTTAGCGCATAATTTGCTAAAAAGTCTTGATAGGCTAATTTAATGCCTTCAGGCAAATCAATAGTATGTTTCCAACCTTGGCTATGCAACTTAGACACATCCATAAGCTTGCGTGGCGTACCATCTGGCTTAGAGGTATCATATTCAATGATCCCTTCAAAACCAACAACCTGTTTTACCAGCTCGGCTAGTTCTTTGATGCTTACATCTTCGCCTGTGCCAATATTAACCAGGCCAGGTTCATTGTAGTTTTCCATCAAGTAGTAACAGGCAGCAGCCAAATCATCAGCAAACAAAAATTCACGTTTAGGAGAGCCGGTACCCCAAATAGTTACAGAAGACAATTGCTGATCCTTAGCTTCATGAAACCGGCGTATCATTGCCGGTAACACGTGCGAATTTTGCGGATGGTAGTTATCGTTATAGCCATACAAGTTAGTAGGCATCACCGAAATATAATTACACCCGTACTGATCGCGATAAGCATCACACATTTTGATACCTGCAATTTTAGCAATGGCATATGGCTCGTTAGTTGGTTCCAGAGGTCCTGTCAATAAGTAATCTTCCTTCAAAGGCTGCGGGGCCATTTTAGGATAAATACAACTTGAACCTAAAAACATCAACTTTTTAACACCATTCAGGTATGACGAGTGAATGATGTTATTTTGTATCTGAAGATTATCGTACAAGAATTCGCCACGGTAAGTATTGTTGGCTATTATACCACCTACTTTTGCTGCTGCCAAAAAAACATATTCAGGTTTTTCTTGCTCAAAAAAATCAGCAACTGCTTGTTGATCGCGCAAGTCCAGTTCGGCAGATGTACGGAAAACAAAGTTAGAAAACCCTTCCTGCTGCAGTTTGCGATGAATAGCCGATCCCACCATCCCGCGGTGACCGGCTATATAAATCTTTGCTCTTTTTTCCATCCACAACTTATTATTCAAATTGATTTTTGATTTGATAACCCGAGTCTTTCAGTAATTTTTCGCGCTGGAACAGATCAACGTCTGCCGCCACCATTTCACTTACTAAACCTTGAAGGTCGTATTTAGGTTTCCAGCCCAATTTAGTTTGAGACTTGGTTGGATCGCCAATTAATAAATCTACCTCGGTAGGTCTGAAATATTTAGAATCAACTGCAACAACTTCTGTACCTTCAGCTACCTGGAAATCCGGGTTACTGCAGCTTACAACATATCCTTTTTCATCTGCCCCTTCCCCTTTAAACTCTACCTCGATGCCTACTTCCTGGAACGCCAAACGCACGAATTCGCGTACGAGGGTGGTTACGCCGGTGGCAATTACAAAATCTTCTGGTGTATCTTGTTGTAAAATCAGGTACATAGCCTCTACATAGTCTTTAGCATGGCCCCAGTCGCGCTGTGCATCCAGGTTACCCAGATATAACTTATCTTGCAAGCCCATAGCTATCTTAGCTACTGCACGGGTGATTTTACGGGTAACAAAGGTTTCCCCTCTTAGCGGGCTTTCGTGATTGAACAATATTCCGTTGCAGGCATAAATGCCATAAGCTTCGCGGTAGTTGACAGTAATCCAGTAAGCGTACAGTTTAGCTACAGCGTAAGGTGAGCGGGGATAAAAAGGTGTAGTTTCTGATTGTGGTACGGCTTGTACCAAACCATACAACTCAGAAGTAGAGGCTTGGTAAATGCGGGTCTTTTTCTCCAATCCCAGGATGCGGATAGCTTCCAGCAAACGCAGGGTACCAATGCCATCTGCATTGGCAGTGTATTCAGGAGTGTCGAAGCTTACCTTCACATGCGACATGGCACCCAAATTGTATATCTCATCGGGCTGTACTTGCTGTATTATACGAATAAGGTTGGTAGAATCACTTAAGTCACCATAGTGAAGAACCATTTGGGGGCTGTCTTCGTGCGGATCTTGATACAGGTGGTCAATACGATCGGTGTTGAACAACGATGACCGACGTTTAATGCCATGTACCTCGTACCCTTTTGATAGAAGCAACTCAGTTAAATAGGCACCATCTTGGCCTGTGATCCCAGTAAGCAGGGCTTTCTTTTTCATTCGTAGTGATGTTTTGTTTTAATGATTTAGTGAATATATAATAAACAGCTTCCCAATACTCAATGTAATATGTTAATTAAAGGTTGATGCCGCAGGTGCTTCGTTTAGTAAAAAGTTATTTACAAACTCAGTCATTACGTTATCTATATTAAGATATTTAAGGGCATAACGGCGGGCATTTTCCCTTTTGCGTTCTATTCCTTTTGTGTCGGTTTTTATTTTCAAAATGCTATCAGCAAGCATTTGTGCATTTTCAGGTTCAACGATATAGCCTAAATCGTGCTTACTAATTACGCTATGCAAAGTGGTGCCTGACGAACATGTTACCACGCTGATACCTCCAACAGCCAAAATAGTAGTTAGTTTCGATGGCATGACCAAGTCACCTGCATTAGCTTTTTGTAAAATCATGTGAAAATCTGCCATATTTAAAAACTCGTTGAACCTTTCTTTTTCCTGCACAGGCAAAAAATCTAAATTTTTTAACTGCTTTTCCTCAGCCAGTTGAATTAACTTTTCTTTGTAAGGCCCCGAACCACAAATGATAAATTTAACATTATTATCCGACTTTAAATGCTCGGCTGCTTGTATTATGCCTTCCAGCCCCTGTTTTTCACCAATGGCCCCCGAATACAAAAATACATAATCATCTGATTTATAACCCCATTGCTGTTTTAAGGATTGTTTATTGAGTAATGGTGAGAAAAAACTTGTATCGGCCCAATTAGGGAACATTATTACATCACGATCAACCTTAGCCTTTATTTTGTTAATCATTCCGTCTGATATACTGCTTACAAAATCGGCACTGGTCAGAATTTTCTTTTCAATTTTATACAGACGATTAAAAAGCTGACTGCTCGACAACATATTTAAATCTTGTGCCGCTTCAATCTGCAAATCTTGAATATGATACAAAAGTTTTCCACCTTTTCTGTTGCGGTACATCAATCCTAAGTATGCTAAATGAAAGGGAGGTGCAACAGTAATAATCAGATCAAACTTCCGGGCTGAAAAAAGGAGTTTTAATATTATCCAGAATTTTGATGTCCAGAATGATAAGTCCTGCACCATACGCTTCTTTCCGGTAGGATTATTAGGCACATACAAAGGACAGCGGTAGATAGTAATCTGACCTCCGCTCTCCGGGTATTTAACTATTTCTTTTTTATACCAATTGCTATTGTAGGGCTTTTGTACCTTCCAGTATGGATAATATGGGTAAGTGGTTACAATAGTACAATCATATCCAGCCCGGGCCAGCCATTCCATCATCTCGCCATTATATTTACCTATGCCGGTAGGCTCAGGGTAATAGTTATGGCTGATTAAAAGAATCCTCTTATTTTTCATCTAAGGCTGCTTTCTGTTATTATATATAGTTCTTTATAACAATAAAAAACTAACTGTATCAATATTTATTAAAATTATCCCGCCACTGTTTCTAAACTTATCATTCAGAAACCTCTTAAAATACAATTATCTTAAATGTAAACCAACTTTATTATAAAAATTACAATTTAATCACCATCTTGGTTTTATATATATAGCAGGGTTGCCTCGGTATATACCATTGCTTTCTAAACTATTTGTAACCGTGCTGGTTGCTACCACCACGGTGTCAGCTCCTATATATACGCCTGGTGCTATAAAACAAGAGGCACCAATCCAAACGCCGTCTTGTAATGTTATAGGTCCATTACGATATGGCATGGTCGGATCTTTAAAATCATGATTGCCACCACATAAAAAGGCTCGTTGTGATATACAAACGTTACTGCCGATGGTTGCTTTCTCAAAATTCAAGATGCACACCTCCTCTCCTATCCACACATCACTACCTAGCTGCAGTTTCCATGGAAAGTGAATGTTTACTCGAGGCTTAATGATAATGCCTTTGCCAACTTTTGCACCAAATAGCCTCAAAAAAGCCACCTTCAATTTATTGGGATAAGGCATGGCTGATAAAAAGAAGATCATCTTAACGGCATACCAAACAATCTCTTTAAGCTTGCTGGCACCGCGGTTAAAGCTAGACGGATGAAAATCATTGAGCTTTACGCGGGATGTATATTTCAGCGTATCGTTCATGAATGTCTTTATTTTGCATGTGAGTTACCCTTCAGGTTTTCTTCCTCAACCAGTCGCATGGCTACCAGCATTTCCAGCATGGTTCTTTGCAATGTATAGTGCCATCCGGCCCATCCGTCAAAAATTAACCCTTTAACAAATAACGAGTAGAAAAACACAAATATGGGTGCAACCACTTTATTCTTACGCACTTTTGAACTAAATCCTAGTGTTTCAGGATCGGCATTTAAAAGTTTGTCTGACTCTTTTTGTGAGTATTTTGCCTGATTGCTTAACCAGCGGGTTAATGATTTACGGTCGTCATGCAGAATGATAGATTTGTAAACGCCGGTATCGCCATTAATGCGCAAACGCTGTGTATGGCCGTCATCATAATAGGAACAAAACTCTTTTTTAAACAATACTGGCCTTGGAGTAGTGTTGTTACCTTTCAACTCTTTACCAAATACCAGAAATTTGAAATTAGTATCATAAGCTACCTTATCGTCAGCTTGTATAAAACGCCTGGTTTCGGCAATAAACTCATCAGTCAGTACATAATCAGAGTCTAAGCTCAATATCCATTTGCTATCTGCCAAAGACAGGCCGTAATTCCACTGACCGGCATGCGTATCAAAAACCCGTTGCACCAGCGTTACGTTTGGAAAGGAAGCAGCTATAGCCAGCGTTGCATCAGTACTAAAGCTATCTACAATTACTACTCTGTCAAGCCAGGTGAGTTTTGCCAACACTCTTTGCAGATTAGGTTCCTCATCTTTTGATAGTATTACCGCTTGCAATAATTCGGGCTTAACAGTCTCCATAATATTTACAAATATACACAGTTTTTCTCAGCTATTGACACATTATATACCTGTAGAACCGTCTTAAGGAAGGTAATACAACATGATATATTACTTATTAGTTATTATTTTATCATATTCTGCCGCATACTGCGCTATAAGTGTTGCTTCAGAAAAGTGGCTTTCAATAATGCTTCTTCCATGATTGCGCAGGTGGAGTAATTTATCCTGATCAGCTTTTGCTTCAGATAATTTTTCACTTACATCAGTGGCATCCAGAGAGGTTACCCAGCCTAAATTTTGCTTTGCGACAAAGTCAGACAAGGCTACATCTTGTGATACCAGCACTGCAGTTCCCATGTGCAAAGATTCAACAACCACGTTGGCGAAATTTTCATTAAGCGATACCAATACAAATAAATCAGCGCTCATTAGCTCCGTAAATTTTTCTTCGCGGCTTTTCCAACCCAGCCATTGAACACTGGAAGCGATATTCAGCTCATCAGCTAATTGTTTAAGTTGTTGGATATACTCATCATCGCCGCTACCCGCAATTTTGAGTTGTGCAGGAAATTTAAGTTGACTGATGGCATGAAAAAGTATTTCGATACCTTTTTTGGGATGAATACGCGACATGAATAGCAGCGTAAACACTTGGTTATCTGAGTGCGTAATCGGGACGTCGGGTAATGATATAATATTCGGTAATACAAAACCTTTCCATCCGCCAATCAGTTCCCGGCATTCCTTATACTCGGCCGGTGCTGTTGCATGGAAATAGCTTTTTGCCAGTATGCTGCGCCCAAACAAATTATGCATCATTTTTTTGGCCTTGCTGCTACCAGAATTAAAAATATAATGGCTTAGCATCCCACGAGGTGCAATAATTACCTTAGCACCTTTAGTTAAACATATTTTGGCAGCTACCATTACCAGTATGTTCCACCAGGAGTGGATGTGTACAATATCGTATTCTTTAACCGTTTTAAACAATTGTTCCCACAAGGCAGGCGAAACGTGGGTGGGATCTTTAGTAATACGTTTAAAATAAGTAACCTGCACACCATCCACATTTAGTGTGCTACCGGGTGCAATATCTAATTCTTGCGGCCCGTTGGCGGTAGTTGTGTAAACATCAACCGTATGCCCTTGTATAACCAATCCTTCGCATAAACGTGCTACCGATTCAATCGGCCCTCCATAAATGTAAGCTGGCTTGTAAGATGGTACGATGTGAAGTATTTTCATGCAGGTTAATGTATGCTTGGAGTAATGTTACGTGTTGTTATGAATTAAGTTTTAATTTATACCAAAACACGCTTGTAAATTGTTTCGATGGCAGCCAATGAACTATCCGAATCAAATCTTTTTGCGTTCTGAATACCAGCTTCTATGGTCATTTGCCGTTCATCGGGCGACAGCCTAAGTAAATCGTTAACTTTAGATGCAGCCATTTCGGCCCAAGCATTTACTTCTGGCTGACGGTGAGGCCGGCTGACAATATAATAGGCTGCGTTGCCGCCAACTTCTGTCATGGGGGCTTGATTTGTGGTTATTACCGGGCAACCTGATGCCATGGCTTCAGCAATAGGCCAGCCAAAACCCTCTGCCAATGACGGGAATATAAACACAGATGCACCTTGATAAGCCAACCGAACAAACTCATCTGATTTACCGGTTAGCAGATAAATATCTTTTTGATATGGCGATTGGCTATAAGCCTCTTGTAGTTTACCATTTGGTGCAGCACCTATCATAATTAGTGGTAAATCCGTATTGTACAATTGTCGCCAGGCATTATATATCTCGATTACGCCTATGCGATTCTTGTACCACTGGTTGCCGCCAATGTGAAGCAGGTAGCCAGTGGTTAGTTTAACTTTGATATCGTCACCTATTACCTGTCTTACTTTAGCCGCACTATCGGCCTGAAACTTCTGATTTAAACCATTGTAAACTACTTCCGACAGTTTAGGTGTACGATCCAAAAACTGGTGCAAATCATGCTGTGTTTGTTTGGAAACCGAAATGAAATTTTGACCTTGCTGATACCCTTTACGTATATACGCCTGGTAAGCTTGCCCGCTTTTACCCGTCGGATTTTCCGGAATCTTTCCTAAGGCTGATCGTTGGGCTAAAAAATCGTGGCAATGTATTACATGTGGCCGGTGTTTTACCAACGGCACCCAGGGCCCTAATGCTTGATCAGTAAATACAAATAAAGTATTGGCCGGATAAGCTTTGAGGCGCTTACGAACCTGGGCTGGAAAAAGAATGTACTGATCTAAATATCCCATCCATTTTTTTAAGCTTGCAGGCACGGGCAATTTTAAAAAAAAGCCTTGTGGTGTCCAAACTTCTGTTTGATGCCCTCTGGCTTGCATACCTGCATTTAGCATGGTCGCAAAGCGTGGCATACTTTGTGAACCTAAAAATGGCGGATGGGTAAAAAATACTATTCGCATACAAACCATTAGCTAATAGGTGATACATTTTTAGGCGCAATGCGTGGTTTAACCAACTTTGGAACCCGAAATGCAGCCAGTACCAGGCCACCGATAACAACACTAAATCCAAGTGCTGTGGGCTGCTTCCATTGTGCCTGTGGTACGTTAAGTAAAAGAAAGCTAAACAATATCCAAGGCAAAAACTCCTCTTTTTTAAGCATTTTAAAACTCTTAAAAAATATATCAAACGAGAAAGCAACTCTGACAATAATGATGATCATCCCAAATATAGGGCCTTGCTCAAATATGATCCGGCCCCACTCCCCTTCGGTAAACGATGGACCAAGCCGTTGTGCACCTAAACTGGTTCCGTAACCAATACCTTTGCCAAATATAGAATTACCTTCTGCGAACCCTAACGAGTTTATTAAACCGCCTAAATACCGGTCGAGAAATACGGACTCAACACCGCCTTCTGCCTCATTGGCACCATTGAAGCGGGCCAAAAAAGCGTCGAGAGCCGTGCCAAACAACGACGTTTTGGCGATGATGATGGCCAACACCGAAATTCCTATAGCGGCACCTATTATTTTAGATGCATATTTAGGTTTACGAGCTACTGCAACCAATGTAAATCCGGCACATACTGCTACGAAGAAAAACAAAGCCCGACTGATAGATAACGGAATTGCCATTAGCAGAGCACCTGTTCCTAATAATAGTACGATGCGTTTTATTTCATTTTGATACAACCAAAAATAAAATATAAAGCAGGTTACCAACTGAAAGTACAATGTGTTGCCATTAGTAAATGAGAAGGTACCAGGGGGCCGCATATAACCCATTGCACCGGCAAATCCGGCTCCGGCTTCATCACCACCAACCCCACGGTTTACAAAAGCGGACTGCGGACTTTTGAATTGCAACGCAATAAGCACTGCAATAGGGATGGCCGAGTAAACAAAAAACCGCCCTACCTGAATCACGTCTTTTTTGTTAAAGACCTTACCCATGACAAATATGACCGGAAAATGCAACACATAGATACGAGCGCCATATAAAGCCACAGCAAAATCATGGTGCCCCATTACCATAGCGGTAAGTATGCCGATGAATCCGACAGCCACCATCCATGCAATGTACGCGCTTTTGTAAACTATTTTTTGTTGACCTGCTAAAAACAGGATGTACAAAGCAACCGGATCACGCACAATGAGCAGTGGGCCCGATAGAAATGGCAACACCCATTTACGTAATGCCCCCTCAAATACAAGCAAAAGAATATAAAGCCATAGTACTTTTTTAAGTTTGCTAATGGGATCATTCCGCTTGATGAGCGGTTTCTGAGCTTTTATATTTTTAGCATGAAGCGCTAGATTTGAAACCGGCATACAGTTTTACCTTTTTGCATGATGTTATATAAAATCATGCTATTTAATTAACTAATAACAGCCAGTGCTAACAAGCGAAATTTAAAATTAAGCACTTTCGCCACATTTTCAGCAACAAAGCATCGTACTTCAAAATACGAGTAATCACGAAGTATATGACTTGCTTTCATGATAATTATTCTGATTTAACCGGCCTACAACTCTTGCAGCCGCAGTAGCAGTTTCATTACTATAAATTTGCCAAGGGCGCTGGCTGGCTGTTTCCATAGCTGCCAAACCTATATTTGGTATATCACGACGGCGTTCTAATATATTTTCAATGGCATCCTGTAAAGCACGAGTAGATGCGGCTTTAATCAGCCAACCGTTTACACCATCTTCAATAAAATTAGGGCCAATCGTTCTGTCGGTGGTAATAACCGGGGTGCCTTGCGACATGGCTTCGGTGATAACCAAACCAAACCCTTCAAACAATGAAGCAAAAATCAGTACATCATGATCCCGCATTAGTTTGAGTATTTCTTCATTGGGCAAGGTTTGTATCCACCGATGTTTGGTCAAAGCAATATTTAATGGCTTACACTCATCATTCTTTTTAGTGCCTACTACTGTAAGTTCTACGTGTTTACCTATAGCTTCAACCGCGGCAAATAAATCGGCCACACCTTTACGCTGTGATAAGCCACCCACAAAAAGCAATTTCAACGGGCGCTTGTCAAAGTTTTCGTGGTATATGCGATTTTTGGCCACCGGCGGAAAGCCGTACGGTATAACTTCTACCGGTGCCAATTTGCCCGGATATTCTTTTAATGTACTGGCCGTAAAATTACTGGCCACAAAAATATGGTTGGCCAATGCAAGTTCTTCATCTTTACGGGCTAGCTTTTCTTCCGGATCTTTTAAGCCCGTTAACGTAGGTATCCATTCCGGCCAACGTTCCCGCTCTTCATCAAGTAAGCGGTGAGCTGCACGCCAGTAACCAATAGGCAAGTCATACAAACAAGTTAAACCCAGCTGCTTGGCTCTACGAAAAGTAGCTAACGCGTTATCTTCATAACTATAAATTGCTTTAGCACCATTTTTCAATTCTTTTAAAAGCTGTGCAGCAACATGCTTATCAAACTTTTTTATAACGCTGTATACATGGAAAGGCGATGTTGGCGGAACACTAAGCGATGGTATACCCGAACGCATAGCCAGCATACGACCTAATTCTACCCAAGGCCAAGTTTTAGTAAAAGGTTGTAATTCGGGATCATGACTACGGCGCCTGATTTCGGAAAGCCCCTTCATCTGGCTGATACGGTCAAGCAGATTTCCCGGAAATACAGCTAACGATACATAGTAAGCTGTTAAGAGATCAGCTTCTACAAAACCGTGTGCAACTGCTTTTACATTGGCATTACCCGTTATCTGCGATAGTATAATCATCTTTTGTGTGTTATTTGTTTAGAATAACTTGTTGCTCCATTGCTTTACCAACGCGGCCGAAGAAAAGTTTTGCTCATACAATTCAACCTGTGTTTCTCTGGAAACTTTACCAGCTACTATATCATGATGCAGCTGTGTAATTGCTTGTTTTACCTGATCGTAATTATCAACATTGGGTAACAAACGTGTTGAAACCGGGTCGCAGGCAATATCAGCTATACCGCCACGGTTGGTGGCCATCCAAGGCACTCCGGCACTCATTACTTCCAACAAACTTATGGGTAAACCTTCGGGGTGCGTGGATAATAACAAAAATGCGTCTAGCTTGGCAATAGCGTTTGTTAACCCTTCTTTGCCTGTATAAGTACCATGATAATACACATTCTTAAATCCATCAAAGTAAGACGACGGATATTTGGGTCCTTCGCCCCATATGTTGAATCTTATATCCTTCAACTCTGGCTCTTCACTTAATCTGCATATTAAATCAATTCCTTTTTCAGGAATTAATCTGCCGAAATAACCAAAATTCACCTCACCTGTTGCAGCAACAGGATGTGACCCCAGTTCCACTTTTCTGGAAAAGCATGGAATGGTATCAATGCTTCTTTTTAAGAAAGCTGCCATATCATTGGCATTGCGGCGGGCACATGCGATGACATGGTTGGCAGTTTTAAGCGTTTTTGCATAATCATCACTCCAAGACGATTGATCTGCAGCATCGCCCGCGGTGTGGTGATGATGTACCCAATTTTTAGAGCGTACCAATTTGGCAAACAAGCCCGGACTGTTACCCTGACCGTTGGTGTAAAGCGCATCATAGCGGTTAATACGCACTTGTAAACCGGTTTTTATTAACCATGCCAGCCGTTTATAGGAACGGCCATGCCTACCAAAATACACTTTACGGCAAACTTTACGATACATAGCTTCCGTTTCTGGAAGCATAGCAGCGTTAAGCACCACCAAGTCTATTTCAGCTCCGGCGGCGGCCATGTTTTTACAAAACTCCTGCAAATGGCTTTCGATGCCGCCCGTTTCCAGATGTTGTGTAGTGTATACTAGCAATTTACCCATTAGGCATGATGTTTAAAACCTTACTTAAGGTTAAGTTATATGCTGTTACCGTAAACTTTTTTCATGGTATCATTCGCCAGGCCCAGCTTTAACATACCCGAAACAGCCATACCATACAATTTTGCCTGACGTATGCTATCACGTTTTACTTTCTTAAATTCTTCGCTGTCGGGATTTTGCATAACATTATATCCTTTGGCTACAGAGCCACGGCATATGTTAGACAAAAATTCCTGACGGGCTTTTAACGCTTCTGTTTTTACCGGGGGTTTAACCAGTTCAGTAGCCGACAACACTTCTTCGTATGAAGTGATATGTGCCAGCTCGGCAACAGGAGCCAAACGCTTTTCAGAAGGGTGCGGGTGAATTAACATTACGTTGGCACCCATACCCAGACAAGGCAAAGCACAATGTATTTTAGTAGTAATAATTAAACGGGCTTTGCAGTAACGCTCCAGTAAGTAATCCATGTGCTTTTCGCAACGGGCACTGTATTCTTCAATATTGCCCGAAGTATCTTCCGGATCGTGTGATATTCTTACCAACTTGGTACCTAACAGTTGTTCCAGCTTATCAACTACGTTTTGCGGAACCTGGTGATCAATATTATCTACCAGCAATACCTCACCGGTTCCGGTATTATTGATAGGTGCACGCTGGCGTGTAGTAGTAGTTAAACAACCGGAGTAATAAGCAGGAATGCCCCAACCTAAAAACAATTTTAATGTTTTTTGGTCGCGGCAACCAATTGGTGCATGTTGTTTGAAATGGTCACGTACTTTTTTTGAACTCAGTAATGACGATTTGGCGATGTGCATAGATACATAAACCGGCTTTACATTTGGCGGCGGCGGAAACTTTTCATAAGAATGCATATACCAGCCATTAGCTATCAACAATGCTTCTTCTGATTTGTCTATATCAGCCAATGCTTCGCGGTCGGCAACATGAGCATTGTTTGGCGGAAGAAATGCTTTGGCTACAATGCCTTGCAAAACGTCTCCGATGTTGTTTCGTATACCGCCTTCTACCTGATAGTAATATTTCATTATGTATGAGTTAATTTACAACCTATATATTATCCTAAATAGCTTTGATAAAGCTCTACTAAATCTTTGCGCCCTTTTGTCCAGGGGTGGCCCAAAAACTCCGGCGAATCGGGCTTGGGTCCGTTAAAATGTATCACATGTACATCTTCAGCAGCCTTTTTGATGTGCTCATAGTAACGCTGGGGCAGATCATGATTTTCAAGACCGTTATAAAAGCGTACCTGAAAATTCATTCTGAAATCATAAGAAAGCTTTTTACCATACTTACTCATCCAAATAGTAATAATTTCTTGATCGCCTAAACATGCCTTTCTAAAAGTTTTAAGCAGTTTCAGCATTACGTTGAATTTGCTTTTGGTACGATCCGCTTTGCTTATACGTACCAGGCCCGAGTTAAGTGACACATGAGGGCGTAATACAATGCCCATGGCCAGCGCCTTTGCATAATAAGTTAACAGATTTACACTTTTTTGCAGCAGTGGCTGGTTGAATGAAAATATTGGAAATGCCCGGCCATTGGCAGCACTTACACCCATAAAATCATTTTTTTCAAATACCTTATCCAAGTTTTTCAGCACCAGCATATCGGCGTCTAAAAAAAGGAGGTTATCGTATTCCGGAAAAGTTTCATCCCAAAAGTTAACAATAAAGAAACCGGCATCATTAAAGCTGCTTGAATCAAACTTGTCTGCACCATCCAACAATAGTTTTCTGTAAGCATACTGCTTAGGGTCAAACCGTTTGATGATAACTTTAGGAATGCCTGCAAAGCGGCTTTCCATTTCTGCAGTTACATCCGGACTCATAAATAACAGAATTGCAGGATGGTTAGTCCAGTTTTTTTGGATGGAATTAATCAGTGGCTTGGCATAATGCGCAAACGACTGGTTAACGACTATTACAATTGCATTTTCCATTATTTGATGATGAAGAGGTAAGCATTATGCCCAACTCAACCTTGATATTTTTAATTTTTATCTGTTTACTAAATAATATTGCCGTGCTTAGCCAAAAGCTGTAAAAATTGATCAGTTATTTTCGACAAAGCATTTTCGGTGTTTTGCTTTACTGGCAATTGAGTGGTGTTTGAATTTACAAAGCACAACCTGTCTTGATATAATTCGTTACGGTTGATGCCGGATATAGCCGGTTCGCTGTCTCCCCTAAGCAATACGGGTAAACCATGTTCAAGCATGGCCATGGTTGAGCCGCTTTTGCCATAAAATAATACATCCGCTCTGGATATGCCTATTTGTGCTTTTATCAATTCGGCAGATATTTCTTCATTGGTGAGGTAACCTTTTTCAATTATTGCACCGGCGCCTAATACATCAGCAGCTATTTGTAGTGAACGCGTTTTGTGCGTACCACCGTTGCCCATAGTTACCAATCTAAAGGGAAGATTAAAAGCTTTTGCAGCCTTTTCCAGGTAGCGAATTTGCTTTTCAAAATCGGAAACTGCGCCCGAAAAACTACCAAAATGTACGCCTGTAAACCATTGCTGTGAGGTTTCGCTAACCTGAACATCATTATTATGACAAACGGGTATATTACTAAACAACGGCAGCAACTGCAACTTACCAGTAGCAAATTGTTGCTGATACAAGGGAATGCTGGTAGTTATACAATCGGCCTTAAATCTATTTACAAAGCTTTTAATAAGTCGCCGTTGTAAAAACTTCAACAAAGCCATTTTGGTTGATGATGTGCCGTTTACCCCCACCCAAAGCTCGTGGAACATGATGTGCCACTTATAGGCGTCTTTCAGCTTTACCAATTCTTTGCTCAGGCTATAAGCCAAACCTTTTGGGTGAAACGAAAAGGGTACATACTGCAAACTTACCCAACCCGGATTAAAAGCTTTTAAATAAGCGTTTAATTTTTTGTACCGATCGGCTTCTTCCATTGCTTTTGGCAAACGCATGGCTGTAATAGCCGTGCCATCGGCATACTGTGTTTCTTCAGTAAATTGTTTAACGTAATTATCATTCAGCGAAATAGTTACCACTTGGTGGTTTCGCCGAACCAATTCACCGGCCAGCCTTCGGGTATAGTCGCCTACCCCGTCTTGCCCGGGCTCTAAAGCTCCGCATATAATGGCCAGTTTCATGTCAGTTACAATTAATTACTATACGTTACGCGTATTTGTGATGAGCAAATACAATATTAACTTTTATAAAAACGCCCTATAAACTTAGCAACTGCAATAGCGGCCAGCTTGCGTTTTACAACACCCGCATCCGATGCCTTGATGGGCACAGCCCCCGATAAGTTGCTCCAAAACAATTTATCAATGGTACCAGGCGAACGGCCTTTAAAGGCTCTGTTTAAATATTTTTTTTCCCACGGCTTAGGACTGCCTAACGCATGCGGTAATGAAGCACCACCATGTTTAAATGCCATAGCCTCTTTACCTATCATACTTACTGGTTTGTTCCAGGCTTCCATCGCTGCATTTAACGCATCCTGATCGGTACGGCCAAACGGTGCAAATGGGCCTTTTTCCAAACCGGTTAACACAGCTGCCGATTTGAATATAGACCGGCTTAACCCACCAATGTGAGGGCCCATGGCCTCCTGAACTTTTTTCCAGAGTTCTAAAAAGGCATAGTCTTCCCTTTTTAAACCTATGTAACCGCCATTAGCATAAAAGGCGTCTTTAAACGTCAACTCGATACCAGCGTTCTTAAATATATTGCGCCAGTGAACCCTGTGCGGATGATATTGCGGAAACGGAGAATTTACATCTTCACAAACGGCAACACCGCAATCGGGCCAATTTTTAATAAACTGCCAGGGTGCAGTGATGATGATATCCGGGTCGAAGTAGAAAATTTTATCTGCACCGTTGGCTGGGCCGGCCAGCAGCTGCAACATAAAATCGGGCTTGTAATTAGTAAGGTGGTAATCGGTATCTAACGGCAAAAAAACAAGTTGAATGCCGGCCGTAGCTTTAAACAAACAAGCGCTTGGCCATTCGTAGAACTGCCCCCTATTTTCTGTACCCGAAGAGCTAGTGACCCAAGCAGGCAAAGTGCCTTTGTAACCAACATAAATATCACCTTTATATCCCTGTTTATGCAATGAATTAACCAATACAGCTAAACCATAGTGATAATGATTTTCGAAAAGTGTGCAAATTACTGATGCCATGCTTTTAGTTGATGCTGTATTTACGATGATTTCTTTTTGAGGCCTAATATCCGTTGCAAGAATGACGGCTTGGATTTAGACTCGCCATAGTAGCTATAGTCATAGCGATAGCCGTACCCATAGCCATAGCCCAACCCGCCTTGCTCAACAGAGTTGAAAATGATGTTGATATTTTTGAACACCTTTTTCAAGAAAATCTCATTAAGTAGTGTAATGTGCTTTTTAAGGGTGAAGTTATGGCGTACTAAAAAGAAGGTAATATCCGCGTGTTGACTTAATATCTGCGCATCTGTTACCAAACCAACAGGTGGCGCATCAATTAATATATAGTCGTACTCTTTTCTCAGTTGTTCTATTAAATCGCCTAAGCTTTTTTTGGTTAACAATTCGGCCGGGTTTGGCGGAATGGTACCACTTTCAATCAAGTAAAAGTTTTCGGCATCAGGAATAGGTCTTACAATATCCTGATAGTTTGCTTTATCTATCAAATATTCTGATAAACCCACATTTTTTTGCAGATTTAAGGTAGATAGCAATTTAGGCTTCCGCAAGTCAAACTCCAGTATAATTACTTTTTGGCCGGCCAGTGCTAAGCTTGCACCTAAATTAAGCGAAAGATAAGATTTACCCTCGCCGCTGATGCTGGACGTAAACAAAATCACTTTACTGTTTTTACCCGATGCTAAAAACTGCAAGTTAGTTCGCAAACCTCTGATCTGCTCTGATACCATTGAGCGTGGATCTGTTACGATGACCAGTGGCTGGGTATCAACAGAATGAGAAATTTGAGCCAGTATTGGAACTTGTGTAACTTTTGTAATGTCTGATTTTCTACGTACCGTGTTATTTAAAAATTCTTTGATAAAGATTATTGCAAACGGTATACCAATACCTATGATAAAGAAGATAGCATAAAGCGTAGATTTAACTGGCTTGATTGGTGCGCCCGAACTTACGGCTTTATTAATAATACGACTATCAGATGATGTTGACTCTAGCGACAAGCGGGTTTCTTCGCGCTTTTGCAACAAGAACCCAAACAGGTTATCCTTTATTGTTTTTTGGCGCATTACATTAATCAAACCACGTTCTTTAGCCGGAATATTGCCTAAACTCACATTAAAAGAACTGCTTTGGCGTGCTAACTCACTACGGGTGGTTAACAGGTTGCTGCGTACTGATGGTATGGTGCTATGCAATGAGTTTTTTAGCGAGATGATCTGGTCATCAATAGTTGTAACAACCGGGTTGTTTTCAGTTACTGTTCTTAATAAACTTTGCTTTTTTAACTTTAATTCGCCCAGTGCAGAAACCATCGAAGCTACTGTTTGATCCTGCAAGCCAAGCATAGATGGCTGAGTAACATCAGCATTTTCTGGGCTGGCTAAGAAACGTTCAATATTCTTCAGAATTACCAGTTGCAAATCCACTTGCTGAATTTGCGCATCGTTGGTGTTAATGCGGTTAAACAGCGCAGTGCTTTGCGCATCTATATCAGAAATGTTGTTTTGCTTCTTAAAATCTTCAACATGGCTTTCCTCTACGTCAAGCTCTTTAGCCAAGTCGTTCAATCGGTCGTTAATAAATTTCAGCATCTGAGCAATACTCTGGCTTTTATCTTCTACCGAAGCTTTCATGTACTCGGTAACCAGTGTATTCAGAAAATCCATTCCTCTTTGCGGAACTTCATCTTCCGTGACAATAAATAACATGTTGCCGCCTTTAGCAGCCGGACTAACGCCCAGTTTATTTATATACTGCTGTGCAACCGCCGATACAGTATTGAAGGTAACATAGGTAAGGTGTTTATCCAAAAAAGTAGCTGGCGTTATAACTAGGGTACCGGCATCTGTTTGCACGGTATCATTCATTGCTACCGGCTTACCATTAAATAACGCTCTTTTACTATCTAATAACTGCAATGACCATTCCTTGCCATAACTTTTGCTGTTGGGTACCAGTAATTTGACAGTGGCAGGTGCATTTTTATATAGCATGCGCTTTTTAAAATGCCCTTTATCAAAATAACTGGTTTCCAAATCGAGCGTGTCTACTACTTGTTCCACCAGCGTCAGCGACTTCAATATCAAAATCTCATTGTCTATTGACGTGTTTGGGGCGTTGATATTGAGCTGTTGCAGTACTGTTTCATCGGCAGTAGTTTTGCTATCCTTAATTAGAATATCTGTCCGGATGCTATATAAAGCAACTTGCGAACGAACGTAGAAGTAACCTGCACTCATGGCTATAACCAGTGATAGTACAAACCACTTCCAATGTCTTAGATATCTAAAAATTTGCTCTCCTATATTACTTTCGTTCTCTTCAGTACCTGACTGAAAAGATTCAGTATAGAGTTCGTCGTCAGTATTCGTCATAAAAGTATAGGCAGAAGACTAAAATTAAAACACACGCGTAATGATTACTAACATCAAAGTAGCTACGCTGGCTACTAATGGCACTATACGGAAGAAATTACTATTTTGAAGATTTTTAGCTGCAATAGGTTCAACATATACCATGTCGTTAGAATGCAGATAGTAATAGGGTGATTTAAATACCGAGCGGTCATTCAAATTTACATGGCCGAACTGTTTTTTGCCATCCACTTCTCTTATCACCATAATATTATCATGGCTACCCAGCGAAGTTAAATCACCGGCCATAGTAATGACCTCGGGTAAGGTAACGTTTTCATTGGGGATGGTGTACACATTAGGTTTACCAACTTCACCAAGTACTGAAATTTTATAATTTAATACCCTGACGGTTACTATTGGCTCTTTCAAATAATATTTTAACCGTTGTTTGATTGTGTCGCGGGCATCACTCGTCGTTAATCCTACAACTTTAACAGACCCAATTAGAGGCAATTCAATTGTCCCCTTTTCGTTTACCAGAAAGCCGGGTGCAACAGTTGAATTTATTCCTGAATTACCCGAAGCCTGGCTGCTGTTACCATTGTAGGGATTAAAAAATTCTGTTGCAGATGGATTCAACGAGTTAACATATATTGAAAGAATATCCCCGTTGTTGATTTTAGAAACATAAGGTTGTGCTACCGAAATAGTATCACTTTCATTTAAACCTTTTTTAAAATATACTAACCTTTTTGATGAGCCACAGGAAGAGAATAAGTACAAACAACCAAGCAGTAAGCACAATTTAACTATGATGTATCTATCCATTTTAATGGTATGTCCGTTAGGGTATCTTATATCAGCTATCAACTATTTAGAAATCGACATACCTTTTCCGGATATTAACAAATATGAAAACATCAAATACTTTGTTAAACACAGATTATGTCAGGTATAGTCAATTAACAAGTTCGCAATAAACGCGCAGCTTCGTTAATTATTTAATAAAATTAAGCGTTTAAATTTTAAAACGCAAATGTTATTATGCTTGTCCCATGGTTCCACCAAAGTTCATCGGAAAATCTGGCGTATCCGGCTGAACTTTTATACGGCCATTTATGGCTTCGAACTTCTCAATATTATCGTTTAAAGCTGAAAGAAAGCGTTTTGCATGTTCTGGCGTTAAAATAATACGCGACTTTACTTTAGCCTTTGGCGTTCCGGGCATGATGCGTATAAAATCAACCACAAATTCAGCATTTGAATGTGTGATAACTGCCAGGTTGGAATAAATACCTTCAGCAATCTCGTCTGTCAATTCAATATTTAACTGATTTTCGTTGTTCTCTTCCATCCCGCTAAATTACTAAACACAATGCGAATTGAATGATATAATTCTTAAACAACAACTTATATTTTAACTTTCAAACCCAATATCCCGACAAACAAAAAGGCCACCCTTTACAGGATGGCCTTTAATATTTATTAGTAAGCTTTATGCACCTACGTCTTCTGTTTTAGAAGCCATCAGGCGGTCAAACTCTTCTTTAGAACCTACACGGATGTTGTCGTACTCGCGTAAACCGGTACCTGACGGAATCAAGTGACCTACAATTACGTTTTCTTTCAAACCTAACATGTAATCGCGTTTACCAGCGATAGCAGCTTCATTCAGTACTTTGGTAGTTTCCTGGAACGATGCAGCCGAAATAAACGACTTGGTACCTAATGATGCACGGGTGATACCTTGCAGTATCGGGCTTGAAGTAGCCGGAATAGCATCACGTACTTCAACCAGTTTCATGTCTTTACGTTTCAGCACTGAATTTTCATCGCGCAGTTTACGTAATGATACAATCTGACCAGGTTTAAGCGTGTTAGAATCTCCCGGATCAACAACAACTTTCTTGTCGTAAATCTCGTCGTTCTCCATCATGAAATCCCAGCTGTCAACAGCTTCTCTTTCCAGGAAGCGGGTATCTCCCGGATCCTCGATAGATACTTTCTGCATCATCTGGTGAACGATAACCTCGAAGTGTTTATCATTGATTTTCACACCTTGCAAACGGTAAACCTCTTGAATACCATTAACCAGATATTCTTGCACTGCAGCCGGACCTTTAATGGCCAGGATGTCGGCAGGAGAAATTGAACCGTCAGACAAAGGCATACCTGCCTTAATGAAGTCATTATCCTGTACCAAAATGTGTTTAGACAATGGTACCAGATATTTTTTCACCTGACCGTCTTTCGACTCGATAGTGATTTCGCGGTTACCACGTTTAACACCACCTAAGGTTACCACACCATCAATTTCGGTTACTACCGCAGGGTTTGATGGGTTACGTGCTTCGAATAACTCGGTTACACGTGGTAAACCACCGGTAATATCTCGGGTTTTACCAGTTGAACGCGGAATTTTAGCAATTACCTGACCGGTTTGAATTCTATCGCCTTCTTCAATAGCGATGTGTGCACCTACCGGAATGTTGTATCCTTTGATAATACCTTCACGATCAGCAATTTGAATTACCGGGTTTTTGGTTTTATCGCGGGTGTCGATAATTACTTTCTCGCGGTGACCGGTTTGCTCATCAGACTCTTCACGGAAAGTAATACCTTCCAATACAGCGTCAAACTGCGCCACACCAGCAAACTCAGAAATTATCACCGCGTTGTACGGATCCCATGAACAGATACGCTCACCTTTGGTAATCTTGCTGCCATCTTTAATGTACAGGTAAGAACCGTAAGGAATGTTATTGGTCATGATCACTTTATTGCTGCCTGGCTCAATGATACGGAACTCACCTGAACGACCTAATACCACTTCTACAGTGCCATCTTCGTCGGTCTCGAAAGGTACGGTACGTACGTTTTCAAATTCGATGATACCATCGTAACGGGCATTGATTTGTGACTCAGCAGCGATGTTTGATGCAGTACCACCCACGTGGAATGTACGCAGGGTTAACTGTGTACCCGGCTCACCGATTGATTGTGCAGCAATTACACCCACAGCCTCGCCTTTTTGTACACGTTTACCGCTGGCCAAATTACGGCCGTAGCATAAACCACATACACCGCGTTTGCTTTCGCAAGTTAATACCGAACGTATTTCGATACCTTCCAGTGGCGAGTTTTCGATCTTTTTAGCAATTTCCTCGTCAATGTCTTGACCGGCTGCTACCAACAACTCGTTGGTAATAGGGTCAAACACATCATGCAGTGAAGTACGGCCTAAAATACGATCATATAAAGGCTCTACAATATCCTCGTTGTCTTTCAGTGCAGTAGTAAAGATGCCTCTTAAAGTACCACAATCTGTTTCGCCAACAATCATATCCTGCGCAACGTCATGCAAACGACGGGTCAAGTAACCAGCATCCGCTGTTTTCAACGCCGTATCTGCCAAACCTTTACGAGCACCGTGGGTAGAGATAAAGTATTCCAATACCGACAAACCTTCTTTAAAGTTTGAAAGAATCGGGTTCTCAATAATCTCACCACCTGAACCTGATTTTTGCGGTTTCGCCATCAAACCCCGCATACCAGCCAACTGACGGATCTGCTCTTTAGAACCACGGGCACCTGAATCCAGCATCATGTATACTGAGTTGAAGCCTTGGTTGTCGGTAGACAGAATCTCCATCACGTTTGCAGTCAAACGGTTGTTGATACGGGTCCAAATATCGATAATTTGGTTGTAACGCTCGTTGTTGGTAATGAAACCCATGTTATAGTTATTCATTACCTCTTCCACCTCGCGTGACGCTTGTTCAATCAGATCAACTTTTTGTGCAGGGATGTTAACATCCTGCAGGTTGAACGACAAACCACCACGGAACGCCATTTGGAAACCTAATTCCTTAATATCGTCCAGGAACTGTGCAGCACGGGCCATACCGGTGTTTTTAACAACTTCCCCGATAATATCACGCAGTGATTTTTTAGTCAACAATTCGTTGATATAACCTACTTCTTCTGGTACGTGCTGGTTGAACAGTACGCGACCTACAGTGGTTTCAATCAATTTGTTAACAATTTCACCGTTGCGCTCTTTTACGTTACCTTTTACTTTGATGAAAGCGTGCAGGTCAACCTTCTTCTCATTATAGGCAATAATTACCTCTTCAGCAGAATAAAAAGTCAAACCTTCACCTTTAACTACGCGTGTTTCATCAGTTTTACGGCCTTTGGTGATATAATATAAGCCCAACACCATGTCCTGTGAAGGTACTGTAATTGGCGTACCGTTAGCAGGGTTCAAAATGTTGTGCGAAGCTAACATCAAAATTTGGGCTTCCAAAATAGCGGCGTTACCAAGTGGTACGTGCACAGCCATCTGGTCACCGTCAAAGTCAGCGTTGAACGCGGTACAGGTTAACGGGTGCAGCTGAATCGCTTTACCTTCAACCAATTTAGGTTGGAAGGCTTGGATACCTAAACGGTGCAGCGTAGGTGCACGGTTAAGTAACACTGGGTGACCTTTCAGCACGTTTTCCAAAATGTCCCAAACCAGTGGGTCTTTACGGTCAACAATCTTTTTAGCTGACTTTACCGTTTTAACTACACCTCTCTCAATCATTTTACGAATGATGAATGGTTTGAACAGCTCAGCAGCCATATCCTTAGGTAAACCACACTCGTGTAATTTAAGGTTTGGTCCTACAACAATTACCGAACGGGCAGAATAATCCACACGTTTACCTAACAAGTTTTGACGGAAACGGCCTTGTTTACCTTTCAGGATGTCTGAAAGTGATTTCAGCGCACGGTTACCTTCAGTTTTTACCGCGTTAACTTTACGTGAGTTATCAAACAACGAATCCACAGCTTCCTGCAGCATACGTTTTTCGTTACGTAAAATTACCTCTGGTGCTTTAATCTCGATCAAACGTTTTAAACGGTTGTTACGGATAATTACACGACGGTACAAATCATTCAAATCGGAAGTTGCGAAACGACCACCTTCCAGTGGCACTAATGGACGCAGTTCTGGCGGAATAACTGGAACAATTTTCACGATCATCCACTCAGGGTTGTTGTCTATACGTGATTTTGCATCACGGAAAGCCTCAACTACCTGCAAACGTTTCAGCGCTTCGTTTTTACGTTGCTGAGAAGTTTCGTTTGCTGCCTGGTGACGTAAATCATATGATAATTGATCCAGGTCGATACGTTTTAACAACTCTTCTAAAGCTTCAGCACCCATTTTGGCCACAAATTTCTGAGGATCTTTGTCGTCCAGGTACTGGTTTTCTTTAGGTAGAGTGTCTAATACGTCCAGGTATTCTTCTTCAGTCAGGAAATCCATTTTAGAGATTCCATCACCTTCTTTAATACCAGGCTGTATAACTACGTAACGCTCGTAGTAAATAATTAAGTCAAGTTTTTTGGTTGGTAAGCCCAGCAGGTAACCAATTTTGTTTGGTAACGAACGGAAATACCAGATGTGCGCAACCGGAACCACCAGGTTGATGTGTCCCATACGCTCGCGACGAACTTTCTTTTCGGTTACTTCAACACCGCAACGATCACATACGATGCCTTTGTAACGGATACGTTTGTATTTACCGCAATGGCATTCGTAATCTTTAACCGGACCGAAAATCCGTTCGCAAAATAAACCATCACGCTCGGGTTTGTAGGTCCGGTAGTTGATGGTTTCTGGTTTCAAAACTTCGCCACTTGAACGCTCCAGGATAGACTCAGGTGAGGCTAAGCTGATAGTAATAGTGGTAAAGTTACTTTTGATTTTATTATCCTTTTTGTAAGACATATTCTTTTGTTTGATGTAGTGATGAGGATTGTTGCACAATCACTCGCCTTGCACGTAAAAGTTAACAAAGGATTGGATGACAACTCATCCAACCCCTCACTAATCAATATATTATTCTAATGTGATGTCTAATCCTAAACCTCTTAACTCGTGAACCAATACGTTGAATGATTCAGGTACTGATGGTGTTGGCAGGTTTTCACCTTTAACAATAGCTTCGTAAGTTTTGGCACGACCGATAACGTCATCCGATTTCACGGTCAAGATCTCTTGAAGGATGTTAGCTGCACCGAATGCTTCCAATGCCCAAACCTCCATCTCACCAAAACGCTGACCACCAAATTGAGCTTTACCACCCAATGGTTGTTGTGTAATCAATGAGTACGGACCGATTGAACGGGCGTGCATCTTATCGTCAACCATGTGACCCAGTTTCAGCATGTAGATAATACCTACAGTAGTTGGCTGGTCGAAACGTTCGCCGGTTAAGCCGTTGTACAGGTAGGTACGACCAGTGGCCGGTAATCCTGCTTTGGCAATCCAGTCTTCCACTTCCTGATAAGTTGCACCATCGAAAATAGGTGTAGCGAACTTCATACCCAATTCTTTACCTGCCCAACCTAACACGGTCTCATAAATCTGACCCAGGTTCATACGTGAAGGTACACCCAGTGGGTTCAACACGATATCAACTGGTGTTCCGTCTTCCAGGAATGGCATATCCTCATCGCGAACGATACGGGCTACGATACCTTTGTTACCGTGACGACCAGCCATTTTATCACCCACTTTAAGCTTACGCTTTTTAGCGATGTAAACTTTAGCCATTTGTACGATACCTGACGGAAGCTCGTCACCTACACTGATCGCAAATTTATCGCGACGGTAAGCACCCAGCTCTTCGTTTACTTTGATACCATAGTTATGCAGTAACAACTTAATTTGATCATTTTTATCATCGTCAGTTGTCCACTTGGTTGGATTGATGTTTTCGTAGTTAATCTCGGCCAGAATTTTTTGGGTGAATTTAACACCTTTTGGCACCAGCAGCTCTTTGTAAACATTGTAAATACCTTGTGAGGTTTTACCGTTTACAATTTCAAACAATTTATCAATCAGGATATTCTTAAGGTCTTTAATAGCCTTTTCGTGCTTAACGTCCAGTTTCTCTAACTGTGCTTTTTCTTCCGCTTTTGAAGTCTTTTTAGCACGTGAGAACAGTTTGGTATCGATAACCACACCGCTGATAGATGGCGGAGTTTTCAAAGAAGCATCTTTTACGTCACCTGCTTTGTCACCAAAGATGGCACGTAAAAGTTTCTCTTCTGGTGATGGATCAGATTCACCTTTAGGAGTAATCTTACCAATCAGGATGTCGCCTTCTTTAACCTCTGCACCAACACGGATGATACCGTCTTCGTCAAGGTCTTTGGTAGCTTCTTCTGATACGTTTGGAATATCTGGAGTCAATTCTTCTTCACCACGTTTAGTGTCACGAACTTCCAGTTCAAACTCTTCTACGTGGAGAGAAGTAAAGATATCCTGAGATACCACACGCTCAGAAATTACAATCGCATCCTCAAAGTTATAACCTTGCCAAGGCATGAACGCTACTTTCATGTTACGGCCTAAAGCCAGCTCACCATTTTGCGTAGCATAACCTTCACAAAGTACCTGACCTTTTTCTACACGCTGACCTTTAACCACAATTGGCTTCAAGTTCATGGTAGTACTTTGGTTGGTTTTTTTGAACTTAGTTAAACGGTAACGTTTAATATCGTCGTCAAATGACACCAAACGGTCATCATCATTACGGTCATATTTAATACGGATTTCGGTAGCATCAACATACTCGACTACACCATCACCTTCGGCGTTGATTAACGTACGAGAGTCTTTTGCCACACGGCCTTCCAAACCAGTACCTACAATTGGCGCTTCAGGGCGCAGCAGTGGCACGGCCTGGCGTTGCATGTTCGAACCCATCAACGCACGGTTAGCATCATCATGTTCCAAGAAAGGAATCAACGAAGCTGCAATCGAGGTGATTTGGTTAGGTGCAACGTCCATATAATCCAAACGCTCTGGCTCGATAACCGGGAAGTCACCCTCAAAACGTGCTTTTACACGTGGTGTAGCAAATATACCCTGATCGTCATACTGTGCATTGGCCTGGCCAATAGTTTTACCGTCCTCATCTTCTGCAGACAGGTAAATAACCGGCTCGTCAACCGCAACCTTACCATTGTCCACACGTTTGTATGGGGTTTCGATAAAGCCAAGGTTATTAATTTTGGCATGCACACACAATGAAGAAATCAAACCGATGTTTGGACCTTCAGGTGTTTCAATGGTACACAAACGGCCATAGTGAGTGTAATGTACGTCACGCACCTCGAAACCGGCACGCTCACGTGACAGACCACCTGGACCAAGGGCCGATAAACGGCGCTTGTGTGTAATCTCGGCCAATGGATTGGTTTGGTCCATGAACTGAGATAATTGGTTGGTACCAAAGAATGAGTTAATTACAGATGATAAAGTACGCGCATTAATCAAGTCGGTTGGTGTAAACACCTCGTTGTCACGGATGTTCATACGCTCACGGATGGTACGGGCCATACGGGCTAAACCAACACCGAATTGTGCATACAACTGCTCGCCTACCGTACGAACACGGCGGTTTGACAAGTGGTCAATATCATCCACCTCAGCTTTAGAGTTAATCAGCTTAATTAAGTATTTAACAATAGCGATAATGTCTTGCTTAGTTAACACTTTAATCTCGTCTGATGTATCCAGCTTCAGTTTACGGTTAATGCGGTAACGACCCACATCACCCAGGTCATATCTTTTATCAGAGAAGAACAAACGATCGATGATACCACGAGCAGTTTCCTCATCTGGTGGTTCAGCGTTACGTAGTTGACGATAGATGTGCTCTACCGCTTCTTTCTCTGAGTTGGAAGTATCTTTTTGTAAGGTATTGTATATAATAGTATAATCACCACTGGTAGCCGCATCTTCCTTATTCAGGATAATTGACTTAACACCAGCATCAATGATCATATCGATGTTATCGTCATCCAGTACCGTTTCACGCTCAAGAATGATTTCGTTACGGTCGATTGATACCACTTCACCGGTATCTTCGTCCACAAAGTCTTCAACCCATTTCTTAAGTACCCTTGCAGCCAGTTTGCGGCCAACAAATTTCTTTAAGCCAGATTTGCTAACTTTAACTTCATCTGCCAATTCGAATAATTCCAGAATATCTTTATCTGAATCATAACCAATGGCGCGCAACAAGGTAGTAACCGGGAATTTCTTTTTACGGTCAATGTAAGCGTACATAACGTTGTTCACGTCTGTAGCAAACTCTATCCACGATCCTTTGAAAGGAATAACACGGGCAGAGTACAACTTAGTACCGTTGGTGTGGCGGCTTTGGCCAAAGAATACACCTGGTGAACGGTGTAACTGCGATACAATTACACGCTCGGCACCATTGATTACAAACGTACCTTTAGGTGTCATGTATGGGATGGTACCCAGGTACACGTCTTGTACAATGGTTTCAAAGTCTTCGTGCTCCTCGTCGTTACATGACAGGCGAAGTTTCGCCTTGAGAGGCACACTGTAAGTCAAACCGCGCTCAATACACTCTTGTATGTCATAGCGTGGCGGATCAATAAAATAATCCAAAAACTCTAAAACGAAGATGTTTCTGGAATCGGAAATTGGAAAGTTTTCGGCAAACACTTTAAACAGACCTTCTTTGTGACGGTTGTCTGAAGTGGTTTCAAGCTGGAAAAATTCCTGGAAAGATTGCAACTGAACTTCCAGAAAGTCAGGGTAGTCGATGACGTGCCTGCTGGTAGCAAAGTTTACTCTTTGGTTATTTTTGTTTGCCAAGGGATTATATATTTAATATGAATTAAACTCTTACTGGTTTATTTAAAGTTGTTCCTGAACTTCAAACAAAAATGAAAACGTTATAAACAGCAATAGACCCCGACCAAATACAGGTCGGAGTCTTATGCGATAGGGCTTTATTGAGAGAAATTATTTAATCTCAACAACAGCTCCAGCTTCTTCTAATGCTTTTTTCAAAGATTCAGCTTCGTCTTTAGCTACACCAGTTTTAACTTCTTTAGGTGCTCCGTCAACTAAGTCTTTAGCTTCTTTCAAGCCTAAGCCGGTTAAGTCTTTTACTAATTTAACAACAGCTAATTTCTGACCACCAGCTTCTTTCAAGATCACGTCGAAAGCAGTTTTTTCTTCTACAGCCGGAGCAGCGTCGCCACCAGCAGCAGGAGCAGCAACAGCAACAGCTGCAGCAGCAGGCTCAATACCGTACTCGTCTTTTAAGATTTGTGCTAACTCGTTAACTTCTTTTACTGTCAAGTTTACTAACTGTTCAGCAAACGCTTTTAAATCTGCCATTTTATTTTGATTTTTTGCTTTTAATGCTTTGTTGTTTTAATTCCGAACTTTTGTAAAGGCGTTCGATTAACCTTCTCTTTCTTGTAATGTTTTTACCAAGCCTGCAATTGTAGTTCCGCCTGATTGAAGAGCAGAAAGTACATTTTTAGCAGGAGATTGCAATAAGCCGATGATTTCGCCAACCAATTCTTCTTTTGATTTCAGCGTTAACAGCGCATCCAGCTGGTTATCGCCAACAAAGGCTGCTGAATAAACGTAAGCTGCTTTCAAAACTGGTTTGTCACCTTTTTTTCTTAAGTCCTTAATCAACTGCGCCGGAGCTTTTGCTGATTTAGAGAATAAGATGGTTGAAGTACCTTTTAAGGCATCAAATATCGATGCATAATCGCCTTCAGCAGCTTCTAAAGCTTTTTTAATTAAGCTGTTTTTAGCTACCTGCATGGTGATATCAGCATCAAAACATTTGCGACGGATATCGTTAATCTTTGCAACGGTTAAGTCGGCAGTATCAGTAATATAGAAATTACCATACTCTTTGATCTGCTCGGTTAGAGCTTCAACCAGTTCGTATTTTTCTTCTTTATTCATGATTAGATTCCCGCTACTGTTTTGGTTTCAACCTCAATGCCGCGAGACATGGTTGAAGAAAGGTGAATACTCTTGAAATAGGTACCTTTAGCTGCTGAAGGTTTTAACTTAGAGATAGTCTGCAATACTTCTAATGCATTCTCATAAAGTTTTTCAGGAGCAAATGATACTTTACCTATTGAAGCGTGGATGATACCGGTTTTGTCAACTTTAAAATCGATCTTACCTGCTTTAACCTCAGTTACTGCTTTGCCCACTTCTGGAGTTACAGTACCTGATTTAGGGTTAGGCATCAGGTTACGCGGACCTAAAATACGGCCCAAACGTCCAACCTTTGCCATAACGCTTGGCATAGTGATGATAATGTCAACATCAGTCCATCCGCCTTCTATTTTAGCAATATAATCATCCAAACCTACGTAATCTGCACCTGCGTCTTTGGCTTCCTGCTCTTTGTCAGGAGTACAAAGCACCAGTACACGTACAGTTTTACCGGTTCCATGAGGTAAGGTTGCGATACCACGTACCATTTGATTGGCTTTACGCGGATCTACACCTAAGCGTACATCGATATCAACAGATGCGTCAAACTTGGTAGTAGTGATTTCTTTCACCAAACCAGCTGCATCCTGTAAAGAGTAAGCTTTGTTAGCCTCAATTTTGGATAGTACTGCTTTTTGATTTTTTGTTAATCTAGCCACTGTCTTAAACTGATTTGTGTGTTAATTATTGATTCCAGGGAGCTGTACCAGATACAGTGATTCCCATGCTGCGGGCAGTACCGGCAACCATTTTCATGGCCGATTCTACTGTGAATGCGTTTAAGTCAGGCATTTTATCTTTAGCGATAGTCTCAACCTGTTCCCAATTTACATTGGCAACTTTTTTACGGTTGGGCTCTGCTGAACCACCTTTTAAACCCGAAGCTTCCAACAACTGGATTGCCACCGGCGGGGTTTTGATGATAAAATCGAATGACTTGTCTGTATACACAGTAATAACTACCGGTAACACTTTGCCAGGTTTGTCCTGGGTACGTGCATTGAATTGCTTGCAAAACTCCATGATGTTCACCCCTTTTGCACCCAATGCAGGGCCAATTGGAGGTGATGGATTTGCAGCGCCGCCCTTCACTTGTAGTTTTACTAACGCACCGACTTCTTTTGCCATCTTTAATTAATTTAATGTGTAAATGTTAGTAAGTTGGAAGCATGTAACATTTAAGACCGAATATAAAAAATTCGGCCCGCAAAGATATGAACTTTACGGGCCGAATACAAATATTATTTTTTATTCTTTTTCTACCTGCATGTAATTCAATTCGAGCGGTGTTCGGCGCCCAAATATCTTTACCATTACCTTTAGCTTTTTCTTCTCTTCATTCACCTCTTCAATCACTCCGCTAAAACCGTTGAATGGTCCATCCATTACTTTAACGTTTTCGCCAACGTAATAAGGCACATTCATGGTTTCGCCTTGCTCGGCCATTTCATCAACCTTACCTAAAATACGGTTAACTTCAGCCTGACGAAGTGGGATTGCGTTGCCGGCTTTATCACCCAAGAAACCAATAACGCTGTTAATGTTCTTAATGATGTGTTCCAGCTCGCCATCTAAAGCTGCTTCCATCATTACATAACCCGGAAAGTAATTACGCTCTTTGGCAATTTTTTTGCCATCGCGCATCTGGTAATATTTTTCGGTAGGGATAATTACTTGAGGAATTAAGTGAGATATACCTAAGCGGTTAATTTCCGCTTCAAGATATTGTTTCACTTTTTTTTCTTTGCCGCTAACGGCGCGTATAACATACCATTTTAACTGATCACTCATCTTTAACCTTTTTAATTAAGCAAGTGAACTGTAAAACCATCTCAGTATATAGTTTATAACCGAGTCCATACCAAATATCAACAATGCAATAATGATTGCTGCTATCAGTACCAGCACCGCACTGCTTTGCAGTTCACGCCATGTTGGCCAGGTAACCTTTTCGGTTAACTCGATGTACGACTCTTTTATATATTCAGCTACTGAAGACATTTATTTGCTTTGATAAGAAGCACGGGAACAAGGATTCGAACCCTGATCAAAGGTTTTGGAGACCTCTATTCTACCGTTGAACTATTCCCGTGTATGTTTAAAACAAAGTACTTAGCTTTAACACCAAGTACTTTGTTTTTAAATTAACCTATACCTTTTCTCCCGTTAGGGAATTTTGGGGTTAGGTCTTATTTCAAGATTTCAGTTACCTGACCAGCACCTACTGTACGGCCACCTTCGCGGATAGCGAAACGTAAACCTTTTTCCATTGCGATAGCGTTGATTAACGATACAGTGATTGTAACGTTATCACCAGGCATAACCATTTCTACGCCTTCAGCTAATGCAATCTCGCCAGTTACGTCAGTGGTACGGAAGTAGAACTGTGGACGGTATTTGTTGAAGAATGGTGTGTGACGACCACCTTCAGCTTTTGATAATACGTAAACTTCTGCTTTGAAATCGGTGTGAGGAGTTACTGAACCTGGTTTACAGATAACCATACCACGACGGATATCAGTTTTCTCAATACCACGCAACAATAAACCTACGTTGTCACCAGCTTCACCACGATCAAGGATTTTGCGGAACATCTCAACACCAGTTACGGTTGATTTTAAGTTCTCAGCACCCATACCTAAGATATCTACTGGATCACCAGAGTTGATTACACCACGCTCAATACGACCAGTAGCTACAGTACCACGACCAGTGATTGAGAATACGTCTTCAACTGGCATCAAGAAAGGAAGATCAGTTAGACGTGGAGGAATTGGAATGTAAGCATCAACTGCATCCATTAATTCCATAATTTTGTCAACCCATTTAGGCTCTGCATTCAGACCACCTAAAGCTGAACCTTGGATTACAGGGATATCGTCACCAGGGAAATCATAGAATGATAATAATTCACGGATTTCCATTTCGACTAATTCTAATAATTCCGGATCATCAACCATGTCAACTTTGTTCATGAAAACAGTCAAAGCAGGTACACCTACCTGACGAGCTAACAGGATGTGCTCACGAGTTTGTGGCATCGGACCGTCAGTAGCAGCAACTACCAGGATAGCGCCGTCCATTTGTGCAGCACCGGTAACCATGTTTTTCACATAGTCAGCGTGACCTGGACAGTCAACGTGTGCGTAGTGACGGTTTGCAGTTGAATACTCAACGTGCGCAGTATTGATAGTAATACCACGTTCTTTTTCTTCAGGAGCAGAGTCGATTGAATCGAAAGAACGAGCCTCAGATAAACCTTTGTCAGCTAATACTTTTGTAATAGCGGCGGTAAGGGTTGTTTTACCGTGGTCAACGTGACCGATAGTACCGATGTTTAAGTGCGGCTTACTGCGGTCAAACTTTTCTTTTGCCATGATTTATAAAATATTTGTAGGTTAATTTATTCTTTAATTGTCGTATTTCACTACGTCGAGCCAACGAAGGGATTTGAACCCTTGGCCTCTTCCTTACCAAGGAAGTGCTCTACCCCTGAGCTACGTCGGCTTATTATTTATTCTTTCTGGGTTCACCCTTTGAACCTTCATCTTGAGCGGAAGACGAGGTTCGAACTCGCGACCTATAGCTTGGAAGGCTATCGCTCTACCAACTGAGCTACTTCCGCAATTTGCTTTTAAACACTAAGTTCTAAACCCTAAAACAATATTTAGAATTTAGAACTTTAATTTTTAGTGCTTAACCTGTGGGGAGGGAAGGATTCGAACCTTCGTAGCCGAAGCAGCGGATTTACAGTCCGCCCCATTTGACCGCTCTGGTACCTCCCCAGGCTCTTCATTCTTACTTTAAATCTCTTTCTCGATTTCGTTTGCGAGGCGCAAAGATAGTTTCTTGATTGATAATTCAAAATTTGAATTTGAAAAATTTGAGCCTCCTATCGGGATCGAACCAATGACCTACTGATTACAAGTCAGTTGCTCTACCAGCTGAGCTAAGGAGGCTTATTTTATACTTTTAAAGAACCGTTCCGCTTCGTTGACTACCTCTCCGAAAGGGAATGCAAATATACACAGTTTCTGAGCCGCGCCAAATATTTTTTACAAAAAAAATCAGCAGGCTCAGAACCTGCTGATTTTGACGACTTTATTTTTTACTTTTTAAAATTCATCCTCGTCAACCACTACGGTTCCTGGCTTAACGGAGGCTTCTTCCTGAGCGGCTTTTTTCTGTTTATGCTTCTGAATCTGTTTCCGGAGGCTTTCTACCGCTAAATCTGTTCCTTCTTCAAAACTTTTACACTGATGGCGCGCAAACATCTGTGAACCAGGAATATTTAGTCTGATCTCGGTTACTTTATTGGCATCATCTTCGGTGTTTTCTACTCTTAAAAACACTTCTCCACTTACAATCTTGTCACTAAACAAGTCTAACTTGTTTGCTTTTTTTTGAATAAAGTCTAACAATTTTTTGTCAGCACTGAATCGAACAGCTTGAACGGTAATTTTCATTTTTCCTCCTTTTTACGCCTTTGGGTGGGCTTGTTTATAAATAGATTTAAGTCGCTCAACAGAATTATGTGTATATACTTGAGTAGCACTAAGGCTGGCGTGCCCCAGTAAATCTTTAATGGCATTCAGATCAGCGCCCTTGTTTAACAGGCTGGTAGCAAAGGTATGCCGCAGCACGTGTGGGCTCTTTTTATTCTGGGTTGATATATAGTTTAAATATTTCTGCACAATCAAGTAAACCATCTTGGCATAAGCGTCGGCTCCTGTATTTGTAACGATTAGCTTTAACGATTTGTTAGCAAAAATTTCATTTTTCTTTAACGTAAGGTAATCGCTCAATACGAGTTTTAGTTCTTTGTTCAGTGGAATAATACGTTGCTTATTGCGCTTACCTAACACCTTAACCGTACCCTCATACACGTCGATATCACTTTCAGTTATACCTAATAGCTCTGCCAGGCGTATGCCAGTACCAAACAGCAGTTCAACTATTAATTTATCGCGCTGACCTCTGAAATCGGAGGTAAAAACAGTTTCGCTATCCAGCAATTTGGATAGCTTCTCCTCTTCTACTACTGCCGGAAGTTGTTTGGAAATTTTGGGCGTTTGTATTTTAGCTGTAGGTGTACTGGCAATAATACCTTCCTGCAATAAAAACTTAAAATATTTGCGCAGCGTGGCCACTTTGCGATTAACCGAACGGCTGGTTAATTGCTGATCCATTAAACTTACCATCCAGTTACGGATATGATGATGCGTTACCTCGGATGGGTGATTTATTTCAGCTTCGGGATGATTAAGGAAAGTATAAAACTGAGTCAGGTCTGACTCGTAAGCAGCTACGGTGTGCGGTGAATACCGCTTTTCGTACCGGATGTATTGTATAAACTGCTCTAAAAACATAAAAACTATTTGTGCAATGCCAGAAAGGCAAAGTACAAATAGTTTTAATATATCAAAAAAGGATGTTTAAAAATTAAACGGTCTCCTGATTTAAGCCTTGTTTGTAGACGGCATGTTTCACCACATTTCTGCGGGTAACTGATCTCTTTTCGTAAGCCTGACGACTGCGCAGTTCGCGCAAAACACCGGTTTTTTCAAATTTCTTTTTAAAACGTTTCAGCGCTTTATCTAATGATTCGCCGTCTTTTACATTGATAATAATCATAATCCTTCTAAATACCTCCTTTCAGGAACTGCAAAGATAAGTAATAGGATTGGAATTTTTAAATTATTATTAATAGTTCATTTTTATCTACAATAATCAGATTATCAATGTTATAGCCCGGTCAATTCGCAATATCAAACAAGTAAGTAATGTGTAAAGCTTAAAACCGGCATATTAGTACTCGGCCAACACTACAATTTTACCAGATAACGGTGCAATTTTTTCACAACCCTTTAATGAACTTAGCCCTACCACGAATGAAAAGCCGGCTACTATGCCTCCCATTTCCTGTATCAGATCACTAGCTGCCGTTACGGTACCACCGGTAGCCAACAAATCGTCATGGAGTAGTACATGCTGCCCTGGCTTAAAAGCATCAGTATGTAATTCAATGGTAGCACTACCGTATTCAAGTTCATATACTTTTTGCTTAACGGTATAAGGCAGTTTACCTGCCTTGCGCACGGGCACAAAAGGCACACCCAACTTGCCTGCCAGTTGTAAACCAAATAAAAATCCCCTGCTTTCCACTCCCGCCACCACATCTATTTTTGTACCGGACAGTTGCAGCACAAAGGCGTCAATGATTCTTTCACACAATATCGGGTCTTTCAAAATGGGCGTTATATCTTTAAATACAATTCCTGGTTTTGGGAAATCAGGAATATCGCGTATGGCCGACTTTATCTGCTGCTCTATCATTTAAACACTAAATAAGGCGCAATTTTACGTAAAATTTCGTCATCCATAATGGCAATGTTCCGCATCTCGTTCAGCGTTTCATAATTACCGTGTTGTTTGCGATACTGTATAATGGCGTTAACCTGCTTGTAACCCAGGTAAGGGAAATTCTTCAAATCCTCGAACTCTGCATGATTGATATCTATTTTATGCACCTTACGGGCGTTAACCGTTATCTGCTTTTGCAAATCCTGATACTTACTATCATCAAAGCCAAAAATCTCTTTTAATTGCTGCTTCTTACAAAAGCCACCTAAACGTTGTCTATAACTGATTATATGCCTGGCAAAGCCGGGGCCTATACCTTTTAATTGTACAAGTTTAGCTGAATCGGCAGTGTTTAACTCTACAACGACAAATGGCTTCTCGTAACTTTCATTTGCCGTTTTTGGGATAGTAATATAAGGTTCCAATCGTTTATAGTCATCAGCCGTTAAAGTGTACATTTTTTGAACGTCGGCTTTGATATAAAAGTGGCCACCTTTGGCCTCGTAGTTTTTGATGCCTTTAATTTGCCGCATAGTGAGTCCAAGTTTTTGCCACTGCGCTACCGGTAAGCGATTGGGATTAAAAGCGAATAGCGTTGGATGAGCAACTACGGTGTCACCGGTTTCCGGTTCGTCATCCTGCAGGTAGGCGTCCCCTCCTGCTTGCCTAAGCTGTGCAGCAGCAGCTTCAAACTTCTTAAAATTTATTGTCGTATCTTTGTGCAACAACTGACCTATATAAGGTGCTGCCAGCACAATTGCAATCAATGCTATTAACACCACCATACCGTTCCATTCGGTTTTGGTTATAGAAAGGTAATTTTTAATGGGCGTTTTCAAACTTGATAAGGAATAGCGCCGTTAAATTACATATTTTTAATAAAATTTGTCTTGATACCCCTGATACCATGAAATTACTAACCACTGATGAGTTTGCCAAGGCCACTAAATTGAATAAGTTGCGGATGCCTGGCTTGGCTGCTTTACTGATGGAGCTCATGAAAATAAACAAGGTAAACGAACTGTTTGCCCAGGCCCAGCCCAAACAAGGCCCCGAGTTTGTAGACGCTATTTTAGAAGGATGCGGTGTTAACATTGATTTTGATGAAAACGAGTTGAAAAATTTACCGGCCAACGGCAGCTTTATCGCCATTGCCAATCACCCTTATGGTGGCATTGAAGGCATGGTGCTGTTGAAGATACTATGCATGGCGCGACCCGATGCTAAGCTAATGGCCAACTTTATATTAAAGAAGATACCGAATCTTAGCGATTACTTTGTAGCCGTTAATCCGTTCGAGAACGTGGAACACTCCTCTAGCATCAGCGGAATCAAAACAACGTTAGAACTTTTAAAGAATGGTACGCCTCTGGGCATTTTCCCGGCTGGCGAGGTATCTACCTATAAATTAGACACCCAGCAGGTAACCGACCGTATGTGGCATCCCGTAGTAGGTAAAATCATTGCCAAATCTAAGGTTCCGGTGGTGCCTATTTACTTTCATGGAAATAATGGGCTGCTGTTCAATTTATTAAGTCTGATACACCCTACCCTGCGCACGGCTAAATTACCATCAGAGCTGTTTAATAAACAAGGACATACCATTAAGCTGCGCATTGGTAAACCTATATATGTGCAGGATATACCTTACTATAATAACACTACCAAGCTGCTGAATTTTTTGCGGGCCAAAACTTATGCATTGGGTGCCGGATTGGAAAACGAGAAAAAGATATTCAACCCGCGTAACTTGTTTAAAATTTGGAAAAGCGCTAAAGACATTGTTCCACCTACCGAAGCCGATTTGCTGGAGCAGGAAGTAATACCTTTGCGTGACAACTATCGGGTATGGACTGAAAAGAACTATGAGGTTTATATCGCCCCTACCGCATTAATTCCAAACATCATTCGTGAAATCGGCCGTTTGCGTGAGGTAACCTTCCGCGAAATTGGTGAGGGCACTAATAACAGCACCGACCTGGATGAATATGATATTTACTATCAGCACTTGTTTATCTGGGACGTAAAAACCAAGATGATTGTGGGTGCCTACCGTATTGGTTTAGGTGATGAGATTTTTGAGAGTATGGGCAAAAACGGTTTTTACATTGCCGAACTGTTCAAAATTAAATCGCAGTTTACCGATGTACTAAAAAACAGTCTGGAATTAGGCCGTTCTTGGATACGGAAAGAATACCAGCGCAAACCCCTTCCTCTGTTTTTGTTGTGGAAAGGCATTTTAAAATACTTAATAGAAAATCCGCGGTATCGTTATTTGATTGGTCCGGTAAGTATCAGTAATACATTTTCGAAGTTTTCTAAATCATTAATTGTTGATTACATTACCCGGCACCATTTCGATCATGAAATGGCGCAATATGTGAAACCACGTAAGCAATTTAAAGTAGATTTTTCGAGCATCGATACCGATTTGCTGTTGGAAGGCGATGATACGTTTAAAGCGCTGGACAATTTGATATCAGAAATTGAAACACATAATATAAAGGTACCTGTATTGCTGCGCCAATACATTGCTTTAAATGCCAAGATCATCTGCTTTAATATTGACCCAAAATTTGCCGATTGCCTGGATGGCTTTTTAGTGCTTGATTTACAGAAAGTACCTAAGGATATTTTAGAAAAGCTTGGCCGGAGTATGTAGGCAATTAAAAATAACTCAGCAAACAAGATAAAAAAGAAGCCGCCTTCTCAACAGAGAAAGGCGGCTTTTGGTTATTGTTTTAGTTGTAGTTTAGAAGCTATAGCGAGCGCCGAACTGCATTTGCCAGCGAGATGCAAAGAAATCTTTAGAATAGCTGGTTACATCATTTTGGCTAAAGGTGTAAATTGGGTTAGTAGTAGCAGTACCCGCTGTAGCTTGTTTTAAGCCCACGCTTGAGGTTGAGTTAAACGTGTTTGGCGAAAAGTACTGAATACCCCATTTTTTGTTCAATAAGTTAGTCAGGTTGATGATATCATAAGTAAGGGTGATGGTATGTCTGTGCTTACCATTGCCACCAATGTTCCAATCTTGCGAGAAACGAAAATCGGCTTGGTAGTTCCATGGTGTGCGAGCACCATTACGCTCGGTAAAATCGCCACGACGGCTGCTTAGGTATTTATTACTGTTGATATAAGCATCAAACGCAGCAGCTTGGCCCTGACCAGCTGGGGTATTGGCAAAGAAATTTGCCGTTTCGCCTACTTTTGGAATGTAAACCAAACTTACGGTTTGTGCAGTACCGTCGATAGTACTATTCACAAAACCTAACGAGTAAGGCGTACCAGATTGTGCGTTAAAGAACAGCGAAAAATTGCTAATCCATTTGCCACCATTATTCCAGTTTACGCGGTAATTAGCCGTTGAAACAATGCGATGGCGGATATCAAAGTTTGAGTAAGCCAGATCCGGGTTGTTTGGATTAAGCGCTTGGTTTAACTGCCAGTTTGACTCCATTGAGTTACGGATACCATTGGTTAGATCTTTTGACTGTCCGTAAGTATAAGCCGCACTTAAATCAAGTCCGAATGGGAAGCTTTTACCAATTTGACCGGTAATGCTGTAACGATAACCTTTATTGGTATTGGTCAGCAAGTAGGCATTTGTATAAAGCGGGTTGATGGCTTGTGTTGTTGCATTTGGGTTACTGGCAGTAGGTGCAGGTATTCCACGATAAATTGGCTGTTGATGATTAACATCATACGGGTAATAAATTGGATTATCAACCAGGTTGATGTGCTTAAACTGCAAATCATGAATAACTTTGGTATATATACCTTCAATGGTAAAGCGCCACTGGTTGTCTGTTTTATAATCAACAGCTAAGCTGCTTCTCCAGGCTTGCGGCATTTTAAAGTTATTGTCAATTAAGTCTACCTGTGTTGCACCATTAGCATCATTAACGTTTACTCCTTGTTTCTGCGCAAATCCAGCTTCACCTCTGCCGGTTAACGCATCGCGAATAGGATCTGAACCAGCAGCAGGCAGTGAAACTGGGGTGGTAGCTGTTGCAGTGTAAGTATAGCGCTTATCAAACGCGCCGTAAGTTGCGCCGTTGTTATAATAAGCATAACCTAACCAGGCAAATGGAATACGACCTGTAAAGATGCCGGTACCACCGCGTACAATGATACTCTGATCGCCGTTCACGTCATAGTTAAAGCCTAAACGCGGTGATATTTGTACCTGACCTAAGAAATCATTGCGGATATCTTTTGGTAATGTATACGTGTAAGTAGTTCCATAACGAGGATCAACCGGGGCGTTAGTTGTTTTAGCGCTTAAAGGTTGCTTGTTTGGCATATCCGCTAAATCAAAACGGATGCCTGGTGTAATTTTCAGGTTATCCCCTATTTGAATTTCGTCTTGTCCGTATAAGCTGAACAAGTTTACTTTAAACTTAGCCGGCGGATTGTTTATAATATAATCGCGGCTGTTATCTGTATAGTTAAAGTTGGTACGTACGCGGTTTGGACGGTTATTCAAAAAATCATCAACACTGCTATACGCCACACGGCCGTTCCAAGAGTTCACAAAACCATAAGTGATGTTATACAGCTCATTGTGGGTACCAAACGTGAAGGTATGATTACCTTTTACCCAGGTAAAGTTATCGGTAAACTCGAAAGTTTTTTGCTTCATATCAAAAATGCTGGCCTCGCGGTCGGTACCTAAAAATATAGTACCACCGTTTGATGCAATTTCAATTTGTGGCAAAGCAGGGTTTGACAATGGCTGACGATAATCGTGAATGTCTGAATAACCCACAATTAAACTATTTGATAAGCTGTTGTTGAAACGGGTTTTCAACTCTGCCACGGTAGAGTTTTGATTGTTGACTTGCTTATAATCAATGCTGCCAAAACGGAAGTTTTGCTGATCGCGCTCTAGGTTGGTAGCTTGTGAAGTAATGGTATTATTACGGATAGACAACTGGTTCTTCTCGTTGATATTCCAGTCTAAACGGTTAAAAAATTTGTTTGAACGTGAATATATGTTATAGTTATCAATGCTATTGTTAGCTGGATCTAACCCATAGTTCTGAAACATATATTGCTGTATTTGCTGTGCCTGCGCACGGTTGATGATCGGCATATCAGCAGAACCTGCGGCCAGAATAACCGGATCCTGACGACGGGTTATCTCTTCGTTGGTGAAGAAGAATAACTTGTTTTTGATGATTGGGAAACCCAAACGGAAACCGGTTTGATACTCGTGGAAAGAAGAAGGCAGTTTAGAGTTATCGCCAGCTTTGTTCTTACCGGTAATGCTAGCATTTCTGCCAAAGGCATAAACAGATCCGCTTACAACGTTTGTACCACTGCGAGTTACGGCGTTTATACTACCACCTAAAAAGTTACCAATTTTCACGTCGTAAGGTGCCAGGTAAACCTGTATATCCTGAATAGCGTCAATAGATACCGGGTTGGTACGGGTACTGCTGCCTGGCTGGCCTGATGTTCCGCCCTGCCCGCCTAAAGATGGGCTGAAGCCAATGGCATCATTATTAATTGCACCGTCAAGCGTTACGTTATTGTAACGGAAGTTGGTACCCAAAAATGAATTGTTGTTGCTTTGTGGTGTAGTACGGGTAAAATCCTGCAAACTACGGCTAATGGTAGGCAGGGTTTTGAGCTGGTTGGAATTGATGCGTGTTCCGGTGCCGGTACGGGTACCGCCGGTAGTAGCTTTAACCGTAACTTCCTTTAAAGCGGTAGCTTCGTCGCCTAACAAAAAGTTATAAGTTACACTGCCTAAACCTAAGTTGATGCCCGCACGTTCGTCCTTTTTAAAACCAACAAAAGAGGCAGATATAGTATAGGGGCCTCCGGGGTTGATATTCACTATAGTATAACGACCATCGGCATTAGTTTGTGCGCCATAGCGTGTACCGGTAGATGTATTCACCACCGAAATAGTTACGCCTGGTAAAGTACCGCCCTTGCCATCAGTTACACGTCCGGTAACTGTAGCGGTGGTAATTTGCGCCATCGCCGCCTGATGCGTTATCAGTAAAATTGCGGATAAGATGATAAAGTAGAGCCTTTTCATTTTGCTTATTTTGTTTGTCGCAAAATTGCCAAGCCCATGTTAAGAGTATGTTAAGATAAAATTATGTTATTCATCTTAAGTTAATCATTATTTAAAGTGGTTTTTGAAAGAAGATGTATAATATATACTTGCAAATTTTTGTAAATAAAGCGCCACTTAAACAAATGGCGCCTTATTTAACTATACTTTATTTTACAGCACCTGGAGTGGTGTAAGGTAAAGTTTGTGGATTGTAAACAGCCCAACCAGCAGACCAATCGGTAGTACCGAAAGCACCTTTGTAAGCAACTGTTTTATCAAAGAATGTGTCGTTCAATTTTGTATCAGTAAATGCAGCACCAGTTTCAGCAGGTGAACCAGCTTTTACAGTAAAATTAGGAGCACCAGGATTAGCACTAGCTGCTACAATATCTGCCGGATATCTGTAAGGATCAGCAATTAATAGAGCAGCATAGCTATCTGCTACAAATGAATTTTCGGCACGCAGCTTAGTTTCAAAGTCAGCTTTGTTGGTACCTTTTACTTCGTTTGATTTAATGTTGCAACCGTAAATCAGGTTATTTTTGAACATTAAGTCGCCATTGGTGTAATTAGTGCTAGTAGCTTTAGACAGACCCGCTTTAGACTCGTCATCAAAATAAATACCTTCAGGAAAACCTGCAAAGATTGAATTGAAAGTGCTGATTGATGAATTTCTGCGGATTTGTGCAGCGTGTTGGAAGAAACCGTTAATTTTAGTACCAGCAGCAGCTAAAGGACCAACTACGGTTATGTTTGAAAACACAGCTGAAGTTTTTGGAGTTAAAGCTGAACCATTACCATCGTTGTCAGATTCAAAGCCGTTTGAGCCAGACTGATCGGCTACCAACGGATAACGCTGAGCTAAGGCAAATTGAATTTTACCAGAGAAACCAAAATCGGTATCAAAGTCATCATCCCAAGCGCCAATTGATAATAAGTGCTTAGCATTTACAGTACCACCGAACCACTCAAAAGAGTCGTCGCCAGAACGATAAACTTGCACATAATCAATTTCAGTACCGTTACCAACGCCACCCATGGTTAAACCGTTGATTTCGTTATCAACTGAAAACGGAATACCGCCGAACTCGATACGAACATATTTCAATTTACCAGAGTTGTCGGCTGCATCAGAACCACCGTACTGAATGTATTTAGCAGCGTCGCCACCGCCGGTTGGCGTTAAACCACCTTCAATACCTACGTTTGAACCTTGGTTTACCGGCGCTTTACCTAACAGGATGATACCACCCCAGTCACCTTCGCGACGACCGCCTGAAGCGACGTTTGAAGTGAATACGATAGGTTTATCAGCAGTACCAACAGCCATTATTTTAGCACCTCTGGTAACTACCAATGTAGCTTTAGATGCTTTATCACCTTTAATAATAGTACCTGGCTCAACAGTTAAAGTTGCGCCGTTGGTAACATAAACAAATCCTTTTAATAAATAAATCTTGTCAGCAGTCCAGGTTGTGTTTGCTGATATATCACCCGAAACTTCAACTACATTACCGGTATTGGTAACCGGCGGATTAGTAGTAGTAAAATCTTCGTCGCTATTGTTTTTAGAGCAAGATGTTGCAAATAAGGATAATCCTAACAGTGCAATTAATAGAGGTTTTTTCATACTTTTTGTTTTGTGCAAAAGAATTAAATGAAGTTAATGTGAATATGAATGGTATGTTAAAAGATTGTAAGCAGGCTACTTAAAATGTGTAATTAACAGACAATGAAATAGTTATGCCAGTAAAATACTTGTTGAATATTTCATCAGAGCGAACTGCACCTGTTGATGAATCAGTAATGGTGCTGGCCCCGCTATACTTATGATCTTTAGTATAATCAAAGTAGAATAGCGTGCGGCTGTTAAGCAGGTTGCTGGTATTTAGTTTTATTTGTCCTTTACCTTTCAGCACACGGTAGCTGGCCTGAAAATCCAGTACATCACGTGGCGCTTCCCAAACATCTTCAAACTTTGACCGGCCGATGTAAAGTATGCGGCGGCCTATACGGTTGTACAAGGCACTTAAGTTCAGCTTATTTTGAAAGGCATTATATTGTAAACCAGCATTGATGCTATAGGGTGCTTGTCCCACTAAAGGTCGCTCGGCGTGAAGGTATAAATCCCCGTTAGTCGGGTTTTTTACAATAGATTTTATTAATGATCCGTTTGCGTAAAGAAATATATTCTTTAACCATGCAGAACCATTGTCAACAAACGATAATGAATGACGAACTTCCAGTTCTGCTCCATAAACGGTTGCCTTTTTTGTATTTATATAATCGATTTGAGGAGTAGAATTCCGGTCTTCAAGAGCGGTTTCTATAGCGTTGTTGAAGTGCTTGTAAAACGCCGATACTGAAAGCACTTCTCCTGCTCCCGGAAAAATTTCATATCGAAGGTCAAAATTATCTATCAGCGTTCTCTTCAAATTAGGATTTCCCTGCAGTGTGAAGATATTTTCATAATCATAGTAAGAGAAAACAGCTAACTCTCTAAACTCCGGCCTTGCCAGCGTTCGGTAATAGGATGCCCGGAAATTAGATTTAGTCGTTAAGCTGTAGGTATAATTTACTGATGGTAAAAGGTCAAGATTATCCAGGTGAGCATCTTGGTTAATCACCCCCATCGGCGTTAAGTCCAGGTTGAATTTTTCTGCACGTAAGCCCCATACAACTCTCGATTTATCACCAATTCTGTTATCCAACATAGCATAACCAAATGCGGTATACGAATGTCCATCATAACTATCACCAGGCCCTGTAATTTCCTCAAAACGATAAGCACCGCTATTAATTAAATCTAATCCATACAACGTGCTTAATGGTCTGGACTGGATATCCGGATCTGCTGCATTTAACGCAAGACCTATTAAACGAGCATCAAAACTACGTTTACGATACTGACCACCCAACCCCACCTTCAAAATGGCTGGCTTGGAAAACATATTGAAATTGTATTGGTCGTTTACACTACCATTAAACAAGTCTTCATTCAAATTAGAAAACAGGCGATTATTCTCGCGGTTAATGGAAGTGCTGGTTGAAAGAAACGGCACGTTCGGATTGTTCCGATCAGTAATATTACGTTGATAACCAACCTTACGTTGATCTGGTTGGATGTTTACCACGTTAGCATATGATAAATTCCAGTTCAATTTGTTTTTATCGTTAAGCTGATGTTCGCCCTCAAGGGTTGTTTTGAACAATCCCTTAATAAGCATATCTATTGCGTAATACTGAATATCGCTACCACGACTTTCATCATAACCCGTACGATAAGTATACTTATCGTCTAAAATACGGTTGTACAAGTTTTTAAAACTGAACTTATTCTTACCTTTTGTGTAAGAAAAGTTAGCTAATCCGCCGATGTTGGTTGAAAACAAATTAGCCCGATCGCTAAAATTATACACAAAATAATCTCTGGTTATTTCGGGTGTAACCGTTTCGTTGTTATGATAGGTTAACGATCCTACAAACCCAAAGCGGCCGCCGTTTTTAAATTCTTTAACCCGGCCAATACTTGCCTGATAATCTTGATAAGGCGTGGCTTTTGACTGACCAATAGTCCAAACACGCGGCAATCTTCTTAAGGCAGATATTTGCTGCTGACTTGATAAGTTATCAAAATCTTCTTCACTTTTAGGAAAGTTAGACGGCAACTGACGGTAATTATCAAAAGCAAAGTAATTTTCTGTAAAGCGCGGTCCGTAATTGAAATCTTTAAAGGTTGACTGGCTATTGTAGCTTGCGCCAGCGCTCAAGGTCAAAAAGTTCTGATCCGGAATATCTTTGGTGATAATCTGAATAGAGCCACCGGCAAAATCGCTCGGCAAATCGGGGGTTGCCGTTTTGCTGATAACAATATTATCTACCAGGTTGGCCGGAACAATATCAAATGAAAAAGCTTTGCGGTTAGGCTCGGTGCTAGGCAAAGTAGTGTTATCCAGCCGGGCATTATTATAACGGTCGCTCAAACCTCTTACTATCACAAAGCGGTTATCCTGAATGGTAGTACCGCTTACCCGTCGCAATGCTTCGCCTGTACTACGGTCGGGGCTGCGGGCAATTTGATCGGATGAGATACCATCTGAAATAACGGCTCTGTTTTTTTGCTGAGCATATAATGAGTTAACCGATTCTTGGCGGTAGGTAGCTCTAACAGTTACCTCTTTTAGCTGCTGAGTATTCGCCTGGTCGAGTGTGATATTTAGCGGTGTAGCAGCATTAGCTTTAATCTGAACATCAGATATTAATTTGTTCTGATAACCTACGTATCTTACTAATACTGTATAAGTACCAGCCGGGATATTCACAACCGTATAATCGCCGGTAACATTAGCAGCAGCGCCCAGGTTGGTACCCTGTATTAATACAGTAGCACCAATAAGCGTTTCGCCGGTTTTGGTATCGGTAATTTTGCCCGACAATTTTCCGGCTGTTTGTGCGTAACCGGATTGAATAGCAACTAATAAAAAAAGTAACAGAGAATAAGATAAAAGGCGGGGAGTTGAATGTTTCACTTTTAACTGATTGATATCGGCAAAAGTATCAGCCCTACATTAGGTGAATATTATTGTTATATTACCTGTATTTATATGAATTGTTAATCTAATATTACGAACTCAATACTCACTAGCATAAGTTAATACATGCGTCGCCTTTAAGATTTTATTTCATTTAGCCTGTTTTAATTAGTAATATTGAAACAAATAAGCTTTATGATTTCAATTGTTGTATCCAGTTACAAACCACAACTACTTCAAAATTTAAAAGTTAATATTGAAGATACCATTGGTACTGCATACGAATTAATTGTTATTGAAAATGCGAACGCAATGTCGCTAACGAAAGCTTACAACTTAGGGTTTCAGAAATCCAAGTATGATATTGTAGCATTTATTCATGAAGATTTGCATATCCACACCGCAAATTGGGGGCAGGTGGTTATACAATACTTTGCTCAAATGCCCAAGCTAGGCTGTTTAGGCGTTGCAGGTAGTAAATACAAAACTCAGGCCCCTTCTGCCCTATGGGATAATGGTGTTGAAAACAGGGTGATACACATTTTACAACACAGAACCAACAATCCATCGGTAATGGAGCATGTGGGTTGGCAAGGTGAAGAAAAGTATACGAATGTGGCCGCTGTAGATGGTGTGTTTATTTGTACAAACAAAGCAAACGGCTTAGCCTTTAACGAAGCTATACCCGGCTATCACTGTTATGACCTTAACATCGCTTTCGAAGCCAAGGTATACCAACTGGATGTTGTGGTAACCAACGAAATTTTAATAGAGCACTTTTCGGCAGGCCGGATAGATAATGGATGGTACGCAGCAACAGACATTTTGCACAGCAAGTATCAAAAAACACTGCCTATCCGCATAAATACTCAATCAAATGCCAAGATAGAGCACTTCAATTATTACCATTATATTTTAGGCGCATACAAAGCAGGCTTAAAAAATTTAAGCCTGCGGTATTGGAGAATATATTTTTCAAGAATGCCTTTCAGCACGAATCATTTAAAGCTGTTGAAGTTTTTTGCTATGCAATCTCTTAAATGAGGATGAGGTGCAAAGCAGGATTGTTATATGTTACGGATTACTTCTTCCAGCTTCTCCGCAAAAACATCATAGTTTAACCTGGTTTCAAACTCTTTGCGTGAGGTTTTAGAAAGTAATCGATATTGCTCTTTATCCTGCCAAACTTCAGCCCATCTTTCGGCAAATGCTTCGGCCGATTCGGATTGACCCAGCATAAAGCCATTTACACCTTCTTTTATAATTTCGGGAATGCCGCCGGTATTACGGCCTAATGATGGCAAACCATAAGCGTTAGCCTCGCAAAACACACAGCCATAACATTCGGCCAGTGAAGGCAATATAAGCGCTGTTGAAGTTTTCAGCAGTTCATCAAACTTCGCCGCTTCGGCAGGTACGTTTTTTCTTAAAAAGCCTACGTTGTTTACAAAAGGTTCAAATTCGGCAGATATTTTAGGGGTGCTTCCTACAATGGTTAATGTACTTTTTACACCCAATTTGTTTAGATGGGCTACCATGCGCAACGCATCAGGCCCGCCTTTGCGTTCCCAGGCAATACCTAAAAAAAGCAGGTTGCAATTGTTATCAGCAACACGCTTATCAATCCAGCTATCTACTTCATCAGGTTTAGGTACATAGGTAATGTTAGCACCAAGTGGGATAGTAAACACTTTAGATGCCGGCATATGATAATCTGACAATGCACTTTGACTAGCCCAGTCGGCCGAGAATACGGCTGCCGCTGTGCGATCGAGCGCTTTGCCGTACATATCATTACCCGCTTTGATACTTCGCTCAGTCAGGTTACAAAAATCGCCGTAATATCCCACCAATGTAGCAAAAGTCGTATCATGTATAGATACGGCAGGTTGCTTAAATGTAGTATATGCTAAGAAATCGGCATGAATGCTCAGCACCACATCGGGCTGAATACGCGCTACCTCGGCGTCAAACTGGCGGCCAATGGCCTGCAATACCGTTTTTTCAACGCTTGACATAAACCACTTTTTTTGAAAGCGGTAATAATATCTTCTAAGCCAGTTGTAATACCAAGGTTCAGCAGGTTTATCTAAAGCGATACCCACTACCTGATGTCCGCGTTTTTCAAGAGCAGGAATAATATATGCAGGGATACCCGACCAGGTTTTTACCGAACGCGGGTCGCCTAAGCTAGCTATAGCAATTTTCATGTAGTAAAATTATACGGTTGATGATTTTTGCCAGGCCGTGCGGGCTTGTTCAATGGCTTCATGCTCGGCCATAAATATGGCTTTACGCAAGCCGCTTATCTTTTTGGTTTTGCTCAGATAGCGAATTTTTTTCAAGATAGCATTTTCGGGATAGTCTTTAAAGTAACCCCAAATTCTGCCCAGCATATAATGTGAATAAGCATGCCCGGCAGCTATTTTGATCAAGTATTCATGATCTAAACGCGATTTAGGGATAATGTGCAACAGTTCCAGTTCGGGCATTACTCCGGCTATATATTCAGACTGACAGGCATGTAAAGCCAAGTCAACATCACCACCTGATAGCAAAGCTCCACCGGTACGGTCTAGTCCGGCCGATATGGCACGTTTGGCACAGGATTCAACATAATTTAATGCTACGGATTTTAAGATGAACATACCCGCACCATAAGGAATAGCTTTGCTAAACTTCACCTCGCTTGAGTAGTAAGATCTGGTCTCTTCACGTAAGGCAAGCATTATGGTATAAGGCGTTTCTTCTTTGGTGGGCTGCACCTCAAATTCCGGGATGATTTTGCCGGCACCCAATGTTCCGATGAGTGGGTTTTTCTGAAACTGGTTAAGCCCCAGCTCCAGGTAATTTTCTTTCAAACAGTTATCATCATCAACAAATAACAGAATATCAGCCTTAGCATTAACAATACCACATATTCTGGCAGGGGTTAAGCCTAACTTATCTTCGCGCACAATACGTGCATTGGGATGCCATGAAAGATCAATTGTTTCGCTAAGCTGTGTTTTGCTGCCGTTATCAATAAGGAGTAGTTCCCACTGTGCAAATTCTAAAGTTTGCACTTTTAATGATTCCCATACTCGGTTCAAATACTCTAAACGAGGATTATGTGTACAGATGATGAGCGAAATTCTTAACATATGAGGATGAATGCTTGCTGTAATTTATATGACTTAACGATTAGCGCTGATGACCTGCTGGTAATGCTGTAAATGTTCGCCGGCTATTTTGTACCAGTCCATTTCATTTAAAGCAAAGTCACGTTGCTGCTTGGCTATTTTATTCCGGTAGTCTTCATCGCTTTGAAATTTGCTGAACAGTTCTACCATCCCTACGCTGTCATTATTGGCGATTAATGGATAAATGTCGCCGCCACCGTATGATCGGATACCACCAACATCGGTAGTGATAACAGGTAGGCCGGTTGATATAGCTTGAATAATGGCGGTATTAGCCCCGCTATCATCCATCGGCATCAGCAATACGTAGCTGGTTTGGTAATACCACAGCATTTCCTCGTCAGTTAACTTTTCATGAAAAAACACATTCGAAAAAGCTGACAGCTTTTGGAGCGCTGCATGACCGCGCTGATGGCCGGGAACAATGAAATGGTATTCAAATTCGCGCGACAGGTTACTTTCAATCATGTTGTATACCTGCAAAAACATATCAAAGTTTCGAAGGAAAGAACCCACAAACAACACCTTCTTTTTATTCACGTCCTGCGTTGGTCCGGGTTTAAAAAAGTTGGTATCCACGCCATGCCTGATAAACTTCATCCGGTTAGGGTTGGTATATTCGCCAAACTGCTCAAGTTCTTCTTTATACAGGATGATTCCGTTATTTAAGTACTCCAACTGCTTTAAACGCTCCTTTTTCCAAAAAGACACAGGAAAGTGTATAGTACCAAACAGGTTGTTTTTTTTGTTAAAAGTTTCAAAAAGCTTAAGGTTGCCATCAGCATATAATATATGGGAAACATCATGACTGGTTCCTTTTCTCAAAAACTTGTAAGCTGCCCAAATACCATCATTACGGATGTTGCCCAGCTTACCGTTGTACCACATATTAACACCCTTACCCAAGGCCCTGATAAGTTTAGAATCGGGCGAGTAGGTTGTTGTTACCTTAGTACCTTGCGGAAAGTAATTACCCAAACATTCGTAGCCCGAATATTTTCCGAACCATGGCACGCCGTTAACCAGTATATTTACCTTCATTATATGGATAGTATTAGAATTTAATTTATTAACTCAGCTGCTTGGGTTGCCCTGTAACTTTACTGAATGCCTTTTTTGCTTTTTCATTTACTTTTGCTACCGACCTTGAAACAATAGTTTTAACTACAAAAGTCTTTTCGAACAAACCACTACTCAACAACGCATTATGAAAGTAGAATTTCACTTTTTGTGTTTGATTCAACAAGCCTAAATGGCCAAACAGCCAATCAATTTTAATATGGGGATCAATGCTGAACTTTTGCTCGGCAAACTTTAAAAACTCAATACAAGCTTGAATTTTTAATTTATAGCTGCTGGTTTTGTCTGATGAAATATTAAATCCACCCATTCGCCAAGAGGCTGGTGCGCCACCAATAGTATATATACCGGTTTGCTCGCTGAAATTTATCCAGGCGGCGTCATCGGCACACCAAGCCAGCGGAAATTCTACAAATCCGTTTTTCTCGATATAGATACGTCGCGAAAAAATATATTCGCAAGCCGAGCTGATGCATGTGCCGGTTAAACGACGCGTTAAGAATGATTCGGCCGTTTCAAAATGGGGATGAGGTTGAGCAGGTCTGATAATTGTGCCGTTATCATCAATAATTTGCACATTAAATCTGATTAAATCTTTGTCGCTTGAGTATGCATCACCAATAAATTGGTAAAAGCGATCAACAGCATCGGCTGGCATCAAATCATCATCACTAAACAACCAAATGTAAGGTTCGTCACTGCTTAAATTAATGCAACGCTCCCACTGTTTGGTTAAAGATTTACCGCCCAAGTTATCAGTAAACCGATGATAGACTATTTTTTTCCTGAATTCATCACTCACGCTATCTAACGCCCTCTGAATAGAATTTGGACTATTATCATCACCAATATAAACAGTAAAGTTTTGGTTGGTTTGCTTTTCAATAGCTTGCAAAGCATCCAAAATATACCTGTCTTTATAAAAAGGTATAATGATGGCTAAGTATGTAGGTTGCGTTTCGATAATTATTAAATTGAAATAGTTTGTTTAGTACCTTCTAATTTTTTACGCCTTCCCTTCTGTATCTCAAGTTTTAATGTTTTTACTAATGGTATCATCAAAGTTTTGATGTTTAAAACACCAATTGATTTGAAAAATACTTTATATAATATTGAATATCCTGCTTCCAGTTTAAAAGCAGTTGTAACCAATTGGCAAAAGGCTACATTTTCTAAATAGCTAACTTCTTTATTAGTGACAGTTTCTGTTGCCTTAGGCAATATCTTTCGCCATTTGTTATGCAGCTTGTAGCTTTCGGTAAGCCACATTTTATCATAACTACCCCGTGAAAGATGCGTTAGCAATATGTCGTTTACAACAGCTACCGTATATTTCTCACCCACTGCTAAAGAAAAATCTATATCATAACAATGATATTTTTTCAGCAGTTGATCATCAAAGCGGGTTTCGTTCCAGATGCTTTTGGTAGTGCACATAAAAATGCCGTCAACAGATGCTACCGGCGCAAAATACTTATCTGCATTGTGTTTAACATGCTCGGTTGTACCTGAAGCCTCGTCATATTGCTTTAAGTTGATATAAATAAACCGCATGTTTGGCGGAAACCACCCTCCTAAAACTGCTGTTTTGTATGAGGCACCAGCTACACCAACCAACCCTAATAACGGGTTATTTTCAAAATGTTTAATTAAGTTTATACCCCAATTTGCTGTATCAAACAACACATCCTCGTGCGAAAAGCAGATGTATTTGTACCTGGCCTTTTCGGCACCTTTATTATAGGCCTCGCAAATGCCCATTAAACCTGGGTTATGTACCTTTATGATTTCATAGGGCACACCTACGGTACTTTCCACGCTTTTTTCAAACTGCTGGAAGTAGTGTTCCTTATAAGATGATACAACTATCGAAATCATTATTTTGGTTGATTTTTATTTTAATACCGCTTGCATATGCGTACGCCTTTCTACTGTTAAAGCCGTATCACCAAAAAGCTTGGGAACAAGCTTTAAAAATTTCTTTATATTCTGACTAAGTGACTGGTTATATCTATAATTAAGATAAGTACACCATGTATTTACATAGAGCTTTGAAAATTTGAGCTTGGTTAAAATCCCTTTCAAAAAATTAACCGCCAGTATCCTGTCTAAATGCAGTGCAACCTCAACGGCCTGCCTATAAGCTAAGCGCGCAAATTCAATCTTTTGCAAATCGCTATCTAACGGTAAAAGACTGAAGTATTTTTCAATCAGATACATCCGGGCCTTAAGGCTTTGCGGCGTGTACCCTTTTACACTAATGGCATTATCACTGCTATGCAACCGGTAAAATGAATCGACTGCGTTATTAGCCGACTTCATGTAGCGGTATTTTCCACCTATTAGTGATTTTAAGTGAATATCCCAATCTTGCCAGCTAAATACGGCTTCGTCCCAGCCACCCAAGTCAACTAAGGTATCTTTTTTCCATAACACGCCCGAAGTATGCCAAGGCATATCCTGACGCAGAAAACGGATTAAGTCATCATCCTCTGTATTCAGGTAGTTCCAAATCACCGCCCTGTCAAAAGGCTTTTTGTCCATTACCCCAGTGGCAAAACAATAAAAATCTAAATCGGGGTGCTGTTCAACAAATGCTATCCGGTTCAGCAGGCAATTGTCGGCCAGCAAATCGTCAGAATCTAAAAATACAACAAACTCTCCGGTTGCTTTGTCGATACCTGTATTGCGGGCGCCTTGTGCGCCCTTGGTTCTTTGGTTCAAGAAATACTTGAACCGCTTATCAGTATTGCTATATTGTTCTACTATTCCGGCTGTATCATCGGTAGAATGATCGTCAGCTATGACACATTCCCAGTCGGTATACAACTGCTGCCGAACCGAGTTCAGGGTCTCACCAATCAAATCGGCCCGGTTGTATGTAGGTACTATTATTGTAACTTTTGGCATAGTGTCTAATTCAAAAAGCAAGCTATCTGTTAGTATAGCTGTTTGGCAATGTTATCAATGAGCTTCTGTAAACATCCAGCGTTAAGTTGCTGATATAATCCCATGAACATTGGTTAGCAGCATATAAATAATTAGCCTGCGGCAAGCTACCACCCGACAACTCAGCCCCTTTCTCGATGGCGTCCACCACAGTACTTAAATCTTCACTGTTAAATGTAGGATTGCCTGTAGCTTTCAATATCTCTCCAACATTTCCAGACGCTGGGCCTACCACAACTTTTCCATATGAAAAACCCAAGTATAAATTTCCTGAATTTAGAATCTGGCTTGTTCTGGGTATCATTAATATATCGGTAGCGTTAATGTAATGCACTAATTCCTCATCAGACACCCGCCGGTCACCCAGTTTGTGTCCAAAATAGCCTGACTTATTATATACCTTTTGCCATTCCCACCATAAGCGAGCTAAAGGCTTACGTTTAATTGATGGTCTGGACTTACTTTCCCATCTTGGGACAACCAAAAATTTTTTATCAATTTTTAGCCGTTTGTATGCTTGCAGAATCAACTCTTTTTCATTCGCATTTCGAATATGCCCGAATGCCGTGATTACAAAAGCGTCAGGCCGGATAGATAACGTTTTGCGCGACTCTGCTTTAGTATAAGTTACCTGCGAAATATAGTTACCATGCGGTATAACTACATGTTGCACTTTATCCAAAAAAGGCTGATTGCTATAACGTTTCAAAAATTCTTTGACACTGTATTTGGCAAAATGCAACACATAATCACAACAAGAGTAAACAAGTGTATAAAGCTCTTCGCCCAATTTAAAATTTTCACCGTGCGGCACAATGTTATGCCGGGTAATGACCAGCCTTGCACCAGCATCTTTCCAATGTTGTAGCTGGGCAGCGAGTTTATTCAGCGTATCTTGATCGGGACTCACCCACCCTGTTAAAGCTTCAGGCCAATGTAAATGTATAACATCATACCGAGCATCTTTACGCCAAAAATCATCAACAGAACAGGTTGCGTCGCATTTGCGCTGTAAGGCTTCAAAGTAATCATCAATATATGAATTACCCATGTGAAGTGTTGCTACAAATAAGACCTTCATACCCAAACTTTGTTAACTATATTGTTTAGCTAATGCGTTCACTTCGTCCGACAACTTATTTATAACTTCTTCCATCACAAAATCGGCAGACAGTTGGTAGAGTTGTTGCTTACGATGCTGATTTGCAACAAAGTCGGTTAACGATTTATTGTAAAATACTTCATTCAGTTTTCTCAGCACTTTATTATTTACTTTATTTGGTAAATAAGCCTCTAACATGTTTGACGGGTCTACCTTTACCGAGTTCATCCAATCGGCCCATTTAAGCTCCGATACATAGCGCGACTCATAACCGTGCAAGCCGTACACAAACCGAGCCCATGGCACGCGGCATATATCAGCTACAATGGCACCGTGCATAGCGCCACATATAACAAATTCAGAAGCGGCTATTTCGTCAATTACCTGTTGCAACGGCTCAACCGGACTAATAATGTGTATGTTGTTATCAGTAAAAGCAGATAACAGTGCTTTATTATTTAAGTGCCTGAAATAAGGCACAAACGAATATTTGTATTTTTTGGCAGCTTTACCCGGATTGAACAGATTTTCAGAAAGCAATGGCAGGCAATAAGCACCATCAGTTATGTACTTACATTGCAGGGCACGTGCGGAAATAGGTCCGCGTACAAAACGAATATCCCAGTTTTGTGTCGGGTAATCGGCCTGAATGCCGCGTACGCCTGTACCAAATATTATAGCTTTCTCTTCAGCCGGAATCCGGTTATCCAAAATTGAACCTATACCATAGAAGTTAATGTCATCATTTCGCGAAAATAAATTAGGGAACAGGCTCTCGAATATGTAAGGATTAAGGTCGTCTCCAAAATTTGGTATCTCACCCTGAAAATAATGTAACTTCATATTATAGATAGTGTTGGCTGATATATTTTGAACAATACATCATGTAATCCTTTTCCGCCAAGCTTTTCAATTCATTCATCTTACCCTTAAACAAAACTGAGGTAATCCGTTTATGAATTTTTGAATACATCTTGGTAAAAGGCGGAAACTGATAATACTTTTTATTTGGACCTGTATAGTGTGTAATGCCTGCATTGCCCACTACCTCAGTTGTACTGTTCCAGTTTCTGCTTAAAACGGTTAATTGCTCAAGCGGCGTAAAGTATTGAATAACATGTCCGTTTTCATAAGGTGCTTGATTAGCTTTTTCAATAGTCGTATAAAACTCATTAATCACCTGTTGAAAAGCATTCACCATAGCCGGTGTGTTTTTTGAAAATATGACACCCGCATTAATGCGGCCTGAATGCCCCTGGCTTAAAAACACTTCACCTTTATTATCTATTAAAGTAGATAAACTTGGTGTATCATCTCCAATCAAGCAGTCAGCGTCCAGGAAAAAAACATTGTCGTAACCTTTCTTAAACAGTTCTAAAAAAAGTGGAACCTTTAACCACGAACATACAGCTGGCCGGTTCACCCATAGTGGCTTTGTAAATAGAAAATAATCGCAGTTGTTTTTATTTGCATACTTCTTATGGCTATCAATACATTTACTGTAGCGATAAGCGTATCCATTTAAAGCTATCGAAAAAACTGCATTTTTCATTTACTGACTTATTTAATTTAGCTGATAGTAAATTGATGATCGATTAGAACGCTTACGTGGCTGGCTGCCGGCAATTTGCCGTTGCTAAAGAACAGGCCATTCTCAATATCTAAAGAAAATGCATTTTCTACCCAATCGCTGATTTCGTTATTTACTCTTGAGTATAGGGTTGCAGTATAAATACCTTCAACAACAGGTAAATGCGGAATGGTAAGTTCAACATAGTTCATTCCGCGTTTCAATTTTGAGTAATCGAAATTGTCAGAATATTCACTGCTGAAGTTGGCTACACGGCGCTCATAGCTATCCATTAGGCTTAATGCCACATGGAAATGCATAATAGGATCTTCTGTGGTTATGTTGATGCCCAAAATCACCTTACAGGTTTTGCCTACTATAAAAGTGTTTATCGTATCATTTTGGTCATTTACTAGGCTATAGTCATGGAACAGTGCTTTACCATTGCCTTTTCTGTCAGTACGGGCACTTATTTGTTCCTGTTCACGGGTTTTATTGCTGGACAAATATTGCGGTATAATGCTTTCTATTTTACCCATTGACACCACTTTGCCATACTGCATCATAATGCCTTGATTGCATAATGCTTGAACGGATGACATATTATGACTCACAAACAAAACCGTTCTGCCTTCACCTTTACTTACATCACCCATTTTGCCTATACACTTCTTTTGAAACTCGGCATCACCTACTGCTAAAACTTCATCTACCACTAAAATTTCCGATTCTAAGTGTGCGGCTACCGCAAATGCCAAACGTACATACATACCGCTCGAATAGCGTTTTACGGGCGTGTCGATGTAACGCTCTACCCCAGCAAAATCTACAATGGCATCAAAGTGCTTTTTAATTTCGAACTTACGCATACCCAAAATGGCACCGTTCAAAAATATATTTTCCCGACCAGTAAGCTCAGGGTGAAAACCGGTTCCTACTTCCAGCAAACTGGCTACTCTACCTTTAATTTTAACTGAACCGGTAGTAGGTGTGGTTACCCGGCTTAAAACTTTAAGTAAAGTACTTTTACCTGCACCATTACGGCCAATTATACCTACCGCATCGCCTTGGTTAACTTCAAAATCAATATCTTTTAAACTCCACACAATATCGCTGGACCCTTTACTGGTACGGTCATTGGTTTCGCCTATTTTTAAATACGGGTCTTCTTTACCGCGCATTAAAGCAATGCGCCGCTGAATATCACGACTAAGCGTGCCTGTACTAAATTCGCCTAATTGGTAGGCTTTGCTCAAATTTTCTGCTTTTATGGCAACGTAGCTCATCTTATCCTAATTAAACGGTATCTACAAAGTTTTTCTCTACACGGTTAAATACAACCAGTCCTAACATGAATATCACCAAGCTGGCAACAACACTGTAGGCAAATGCCCCTGCATAAAACTGCCCTGTACCCAAAAAGCCATAACGCACGGTTTCAACTAACCCACTCAACGGGTTTAACGAAATAAGGTTACGATACTTAACCGGAGCTGCCGACAATGGGTAGATTACCGGTGTAGCATACATCAACAGCTGTACACCAAAAGTAATTAAGAACACCAAATCACGGTATTTTGTAGTCATAGCAGTAATAATCAGCCCTAATCCCAATCCTAAGAATGCCATCAGAATAATCACTACCGGCAGAAGTAAAACGAAGAGGTTAGGGTGAACATTTACATTAGGTTGAAACAGATAATACGTAAGGAATAATAAAAATAAAACCAACTGAACCGAAAACCGAACCAAGTTAGAAAACACGATGCTTAAAGGCATAATAAGGCGTGGAAAATAAACCTTGCCAAAAATGCTAGCATTGTCTCTAAATACAGTAGAAGTTTTATTCAAACAATCAGCAAAGTAGTTCCAGGCAAGCGTACCAGACATATAAAATAATGGCCCTGGTGCACCGCTGGTGCTAATACCTGCTAATCTTCCAAAAATGACAGTAAAGATTATGGTTGTAAAAATAGGTTGTATAAAAATCCAAAGCGGACCAAAGATGGTTTGCTTGTAAAATGAGACAAAATCCCGACGTACCAGAAGCCATAGTAAGTCGCGATAGTTCCAAACATCCTTTAAATGCAGATTAAATACGCTGTCTTGCGGTTTAAGCTCTATATCCCAATCTTGAGTTGTGTTTGCGCTCATTTGTGAATTAATAAATTATTAAGGTTGTTACTTTTATGTTTTTAAAGTTGATGTGATCTATATTGATTCTTCCGCATTCCAGATTAACAGATTGCGATTGTTCGTTAAAAATTCGGGCAGTTCGGCTACGGAGATAATTTGCAGATTTACTTTGCGTTTGATGATGCTTTTTGCCTTTTCAATTAAGCCTTGTATATAGTTTTCATTTAGCTTGTCGCCAACCAGCAGTAAATCAATAAATTCACTATCGATACCACGGGCAAAATCTCCAATAATGTAAGCTGAATGCAGATCGCCGATGCGTCTTAATACTTTTTCGATAATCTCGTCGATACCTACAAATTTGATGAGCAGGTTATGAATATCGTTAAAGATGGAACTCTTTTTGTTCGCCTGATAAATCTTCTTGTTTCCTTCGGTAGCGGATACCAACAGGCCGGCTTCTTCAAAGCGGTTAAGCTCAATGCGTATAGCGTTACTTGATTCACCAAACTCACTTTCTAAACCACGGAGGTATGATTTAGTGCTACCATTCAAAAAAAACTTGAGTAGCAACTTTAAACGGGTTTTTGATGTGATTAATGTATCAAGCATGCAGATTGTATTCTGTTAGTCAATATAAATATTGAGTAACAAAACTACTCACTTCTTCTCATACTTCAAAGCTTATTTTCAATAATCACAATTATATATGTGAAATATTGAGAAAATTAATAACGCAATAACATTTTATTTAAGAAAAATAAACTTACTAATATCTAAGCTTTAGTTTTTTAATAACATTTATAATAAACCACAAAGGTGCTTTTAGCAGCAGCTGTAAGTAATTATTTCCTCTTACAAACGAAAGAAGCGTAAACTGAGCCCCTAATCCTAATAGCAAAAGCACTAAGCCAACTAACCACAATGGCGTGCTACCTACCTTTTGCCATTGTTCCAATTGAATAATAATATAGGAGAAACCAAATAACAGAAACAGCAAGATATAAGATGCAACGGGCGAAAGACGCAGGTAGTAATAAATCAGAATCGCAATTAAAAACGAAGCCCAGTTGATGAAACCGTTATACCGGCCCAAAAATTGCAAGTGCGGAAACGGTATGGCCCACACAAACGCTATTAGGCCAAACAGCATAACGGGAATAGAAGCATAAACCAACCATTTGTTAGTTACCTGCTGATACACGTTTTCATAACTTTCAAAGTATTGGTCCACTAATCTTTCGGGCGCTTTAGGTTCTGTTTTCTTCTTCATAACAGTAATTAAAAAAGCGGCAAGGTGTGCCTTGCCGCTTTTACGGAATATCAATAATTATATAAATTGATTACTTGGCAAATGCTACCGAACGGGTTTCGCGGATAACGGTAACTTTAATTTGGCCCGGATAGGTCATTTCCGTTTGAATACGGTTAGATATATCGGCAGCCAGAATTTCCGCCTGTGCATCAGTTACTTTTTCACTTTCTACTACCACGCGCAATTCACGACCAGCCTGAATAGCAAAAGTTTTTTCAACACCCGGATATGAAAGTGCTAGCTCTTCCAGCTCTTTTAATCGCTTAATATAACTTTCAACCACCTCCCGGCGTGCACCAGGGCGGGCACCGGAGATAGCATCACAAGCCTGGATAATTGGTGATATCATGGAAGTCATCTCAATCTCATCGTGGTGAGCGCCAATGGCGTTGCACACTTCAGGATGCTCCTTATATTTTTCGGCCAGTTGCATACCCAAAATAGCGTGCGGCAGTTCTGGGTTATCATCAGGCACTTTACCAATATCGTGCAGTAAGCCGGCACGTTTGGCCAGTTTCACGTTTAAGCCCAACTCAGCCGCCATAGTAGCGCAGAAGTTGGCTACTTCGCGTGAGTGCTGTAACAGGTTTTGGCCGTATGATGAACGGTAACGCATACGCCCTACCATCCTGATCAGCTCGGGATGCAGACCGTGAATACCTAAGTCGATTACGGTACGCTCACCTATCTCTACAATTTCTTCTTCAATTTGCTTACGGGTTTTGGCAACCACCTCTTCAATACGGGCCGGGTGAATACGACCATCAGTTACCAGGCGGTGCATAGCCAAACGGGCAATCTCGCGGCGTACCGGGTCAAAGCCTGATAGGATGATCGCCTCAGGTGTATCGTCTACAATAATCTCGATACCGGTTGCGGCTTCCAACGCGCGGATGTTACGACCTTCGCGACCAATAATGCGGCCTTTAATTTCATCATTCTCGATATTGAAGATAGATACGGTATTTTCGATAGCGCTTTCGGTAGCGGTACGTTGTATGGTTTGGATAACCACTTTTTTGGCTTCTTTAGTAGCGGTAAGCTTAGCCTCGTCCACAATGTCTTTAATTTGCATCATGGCTTTTGTGCGGGCTTCTTCGCGCAGGGTATCTACCAATTGGTTTTTAGCTTCTTCGGCTGTTAAACCGGCTATGGCTTCCAACTGCTGTACGTGCTGTTGCTTTAAGTGTTCTACCTCTTCCTGTTTTTTAAGCATCAATTCGGTTTGCTTTTCCAGGTTTTTGCGGGTATTATCCAGCTCGCTTTCTTTACGGTTTGCGTTTTCCAGTTTCGAATTAAGCGATTGCTCTTTTTGCTTTATTGAATTTTCACGCTGACTGATTGCATTATTTTTAGCGTTTACTTCTTGCTCGTGTTCAGCTTTTAATTGCAAAAATCTTTCTTTAGCTTCTAGTTGCTTGTTCTTCTTCAGAATCTCGGCATTGTTTTCCGCATCTTTAAGTATCTTTTTCGCTTTGTTTTGTGCTGCTATGTCCCGCTCTTTGAATAGTTTATTGAGCAGGTAACGCCCGACAGCGAAACCGATTATGGCTCCGACCAACAGGCCGATTATCACTTCCAGTATGTTCATAATTAGTGTATATATATAAAAAAAACCGCAACTAAATTTCAAGTATCATCATACTAAAAGCAGTTGCTTGTAAGTTATTGTTAGTATTAGGGGTCTAATATACACAAACCTGTGTATAGTGCACACACTGTTATAACACCTTACCTGCAAAGCTTTCGGCTTTTCAGTGAAACTCAAAAATTTAACTGCGGCTAAATTTCAATTGCTCTGTATTTTTAAAGAACGTTTATTGCTTTGAAAAAAAATCGTTCAGCAGATGATCTAACTGATAAACCTTTTCGGCCACAGTAGTATCTTCTACCGTTACCTTACGTTCTGCTTTTAATGATGCAGTTGCATAATGCAACACGCACATCGACAGCAAATCCTGTTTATCTTTTACCGCATAGTTTTCCTGAAACTCCTTAATACGGTCGTTAATTAACTTGGCTGCCCTTCTTATTAATTCTTCTTCTTCCATGCTTACCTTTAAGGGGTAAACACGGTCAGCAATATTTATTTTTATGGAGATTTCTCCCATTTGAGCTAGTTCACTTTATTGTATTACTTTTTAAGTAACACGATACATTTATCAATTTCCCGCACAAATTCGTTAATTTTTTGCTTGATGTCAAGGCTTTTTTCATTTGTGTCGGCAAACGACTTGGCTAACTTCAATACCCGAATTTTCTCTTCCAGGTCAGTAGTTTTACCTTTACTTACCTCCAGCGCCGTGTTTAATGATTGATTTTCAAGCTTCAACAGGTCGTTTTCTTCCTGCAACGCATTACAGAGTTCTATCAATCGCTCTGTTTTTTCTACTACAAAATTTAATTGCTCGGTTACTGAAGGCATCGTTTGTTAGTTCGAATTTCGAATGTTCAATTTCGAATTTATTTGTGTTAGATAAGTTTCGGATTTCGAATGTTTAGTTTCAAAATCCGAAATCACCTCTATTTCCGGATTTCTGCACCGGCTTCTTTGCCAAAATTATAGATTAATTTTTGCATAATGGCATCAATGGCTTTGTCGGTAAGCGTTTTTTCTTCATCCTGTAATACAAAGCTCAAAGCATATGATTTTTTACCGGCAGGCAGCTTATCACCCTGATACACGTCAAACACGTTTACTTCTTTCAGCAGTTTACGCTCGGTTTTTTGGGCGATCTGTTTTAACTGACCAAAGCTTACAGCAGTGTCTACCAGCATTGACAAGTCGCGACGTACGGCCGGGAACTTAGATATTTCCTGGCTCACAATTTTGTTTTTACGTACTAGGTTCAGAATGTTATCGAAATCAAAATCAGCATAAAACACTTCTTTCTCCACTCCGGTGTTTTTCAAAGCATCGGCATGTACTGCACCAAATTTCACTAATGATTTGGAACCTCTGAAATTGTATTGTAAACCGTAAGCCAGTTCAGTACTGATTACTTCATCTGTAGTAAAGTCTTTGATATTTAAACGCTGCAGCAAACCATCTACAATAGCTTTTAAGTTATAAAAAGATACAGATGTGGTTTTCTGGTTCCACTGTTCAGACTGATTGGCGCCAGTAACGAATAAAGCCACATGCTGATCTTCTATATACTTGCCACCCTCATGCAAATAAGTTTTTCCAAACTCATAAAATTTCAAATCGGCAGCGCGGCGGTTCTGGTTGTGGGCAATAGCCTCTAATCCAGAATACAGCATGGTTTGGCGCATTATGTCCAAATCACTGCTTAACGGGTTTAAAATTTTAACTGCATTATCCAAACTGCCTGAATAAGAAGAGCTCGTTAATGAATTTGACAAAATTTCATTAAAGCCGTTACCTGTTAACAGTTCGGAAATAGCGTTTTGTACGGTATCCTTTTCTGGCCTAACCGATGTATTTAACGATGCACGGATTTGGGTAGGAATCTCAATATTGTTGTAACCATAAATACGCAGCACCTCTTCAATTACATCTACCTCGCGGGTTACATCCACGCGGTAAGGTGGCACACGTAGCGATAAGCCTTCGGCTGTTTCAGCAACCACTTCTATGTCCAGCGCCTGGATGATCGATTTAATGGTATCATGACCCAATGCTTTTCCAATCAAACGGTTAACATTGCGGTAAGAAACCTCTACATTAAATGGTTCAACCGGTTGAGGATAGATGTCTGATATCTCGGAAGAAATTACACCACCGGCCAATTCCCGAATGAGTAACGCTGCACGTTTAAGTGCATATACCGTAATATTAGGATCAATACCACGCTCGAAACGGAAGGAGGCGTCAGTTTTTAAGCCATGACGTTTGGATGTTTTACGTACGGATACCGGGTTAAAATAAGCACTTTCCAAAAACACGGTTGTAGTGGTTTCTTTTACGCCCGACGTTGCACCGCCAAACACACCGGCTATACACATCGGCTCGTCGGCGTTACCAATCATTAAATCATCAACTGAAAGCTTGCGTTCTACTTCATCCAGCGTTATAAACGGTGTACCTTCAGCATACGTTTTCACCAGCACCTGGTTACCTTTTATGGCATCAGCATCAAAAGCATGCAATGGCTGGCCCAGTTCGTGCAGTACATAATTAGTAACATCCACAATGTTATTAATGGCCCGTACACCAATTACCGCCAAACGCTCTTTTAACCATTGCGGCGAATCTTGCACCTTTATACCCGATATAGTTAAACTGGCATAACGCGGACAAGCAGCCTGCGCTTCTATTGATACCTGAATAATGCGGCTTTGGTTATCCACAGTGAAAGCTGATACATCCGGTTTGTTAATAGCAATTTGCAAATAGGCAGCAATATCACGTGCTGTACCTAGGTGTGATGCCGCATCGGCGCGATTAGGGGTTAAACCTATTTCGAACAGATAGTCGTCATTCAGCTTAAAATATTCTTTAGCCGGAACACCTATTTGTGCATCAATATCTAGTTCCATGATACCGGCGTGCGATTCGCCCAAACCAACTTCATCTTCCGAGCAGATCATCCCTTCGGATACCTCGCCCCTAATTTTGGATTTATTGATTTTGAAGGGCTCGCCATGAGTAGGGTGAACAGTGGTGCCCACTACGGCTACCACTACTTTTTGGCCCGCAGCTACGTTGGGCGCACCGCAAACAATTTGCAAATCTTCAGAACCACCTACATCTACTTTGGTTACACGCAGGCGGTCGGCATTAGGGTGTTGCTGAGCGTCTTTCACATAGCCGATTACCAGGCCTTCCAATCCGCCGGGAATAGCCTGTACTTTTTCCAAACTTTCCACCTCCAGGCCAATGCCGGTTAATATATGCGATAATTCTTCAGGCGTTTTATCAGTTGTAATAAACTCCTTCAGCCAATTGTAAGAAATCTTCATTTGTACAGTATAATCGGTCAAAGATAAAAATTTTTTATAGCCGCAACGGCTTACTCATATCGTCATTGCATAATCATTTAAAATTAACATGTCTCAAAAATGAGAAACAATGCCTATAATTGCGACATGGAACCCACACAACAAAAAATTGTTGAGGCAGCAATATTTGTTTTTAACGATGACCTATCGGCAACATTAGAAACAGTTGCCGATAGAGCCGGCGTAACCCGCAGAACATTGCACCGGTATTTTAAAGACCGGACTGATTTAATGATCAGTTGCCAGTCGGTAATGCAAAAAAGTTGTAAAGAGGCGATGGCAAAAGCCATTAATAGTAGTCAGGATCCGTTAAAGCAGTTGGAGTTAACGCTATACGCCAGCATTGATTGCGGCAGTAAATACTCATTTTTAAACAAACTGCACCAGCGGCCCGAACACCACCACGCCCACGAGAATAAAGACTGTGCGGAATACGATAACATTACCCAGCAATGGTACGGTATAATTGAAAAACTGCAATACCAGCAAATCATTACTCATACTTTAACCAATACCTGGATATTTTTCCTTTTTACGGGTATGGTTAATACAGCTATTGCCGCCTTAAACTCGGGCAACGTAGCACCCAACGATATTAAAAGGTTTGCGTGGCTATCCTTTAGCCGTAGCATAGGCATTGAGCAAACTGCAGAAAGCAACGGGCATTAAACAACAACAACTTTGTAAAACCTTAAACATATAAATATGAAAACCGATTTCGATGTGATTATTGTGGGCGGCAGCAACGCAGGTTTATCTGCAGGCATGAGCTTGGGCCGCAGTTTAAGAGACGTACTGATTATAGACAGCGGCAAACCTTGCAACCGGCAAACACCAGCATCGCATAACTTTATTACGCATGACGGCTGGCGGCCAGCCGAAATTCTGGAAGCAGCCCGGCATGAAGTACTGGCCTATCCTACTGTGTCGTTTTTAGAAAGCCGGGTAAATAAAGCGAGTGGCAGCAATAATGATTTTAATGTAACCCTTGATGACCAGCGACAATTTAAAGCCAAAAAGCTACTATTTGCCACCGGCATAAAAGATTTAATGCCTGCTATAGACGGCTTTGCAGAGTGTTGGGGTATATCGGCCATACACTGCCCTTACTGCCATGGATACGAATACCGGGGCCAAACAACCGGTGTTTTGATGAATGGCGACAACGCAGCAGATTATATAAAACTTATTAGTAACTGGACTAAGGATTTAACTTTATTTACCAACGGCCAAGCCACTATAACAACCGAGCTCAAAGAAAAAATATGGAGTCGGAACATAAATATTGTTGAAAAAGAAATAGAAGGCCTTATACATGAGCATGGACACATTACTCATATTACATTTAAAGACGGAAGCAATCAACCGCTAACCGCTTTATATCACCGCCCGGCTTTCGAACAGCATTGCAGCATTCCAGAACATTTAGGCTGTGCCCTAACCGAACAAGGTTTTATACAGGTAAACGAGTTAAAGAAAACAACGGTTGCCGGTGTATATGCCGCAGGCGATAATTCAACGCCGATGCGATCGGTAGCCAGCGCTGTAGCGGCAGGCAATTTTACTGGTGCCATGATTAACCATGAGATGATTAGTGAAGCCGAATGGGCTGCTTAAATAAAGTCCTCGTTATTAACCTTCGGCCGACAAAAATCACAGATAAAACGTTCCATCATACCTAAATAAGTAAGATGGAACGTTTTTATTTGGGTGAATACTTTGGGTAAGGTACCTGATGCGATTTGCTATCAAGATTTAACACATGCCTGCTTTCTTTTATGACGATCAATTATAACCAGTGCAATAACTTGCAATGCCAAGCTTAAACCTATTAAAAAGCCTCTTGCAAAATCGGGCATAGGCAGATAGCGGTTAACAATTGGTATAAAAGTGATTAGCAACAAACCGATGATAAAATAAGGCATAGCGGCCTTTGGTATAAAAGTACGTTTCATAATTATTCTAATTGTTTAGATATGTTTTTGATGCGGTCTTCCAGCGCGTTTAACTTTTTGCCATTCTTTTTAAAATAGTAAGGGCGTACCCAAAGCCAGATGATTAATAAATAAATTACAGCCCCCATTAAAACCCATATGGAATGACTAGTCAGACGCATAGCAACTTCATACAAGTACAATAACCACCCCACACAGCAAGGCAGCATAATTAGATATTCCGTGCGCTTGTAATACCGAATCTGATTCTGGCGGGTTTTCTCCACAAACGCCAGCAACTCTTTATTACTGCAATCATCAAGCTCATCATAACGTTTCATGGCCTTAACGTTGTCAATAATTATCGCCACGCATGATCCTATAATAAGCAACTCCCCTATCCAGGTAGTTATAAAGCGGGCATGATAAACCAACATCACGGCAACCATAGAGAGTGCAGTTATAATAGCGCCGATTACAACGAGCCATTTGCGGCGTAACTGTTGGTGCCTGAATTTGCCGCTCAACTGTTTTATTTCGGCAGCGGTGGGCAAATTATCTGTCTTGGCCGTATGCCACAGGGCTTTTAAATCATCTAAATTGTCCATGTGCTTTGAATTTAAGGGCCAGTTTATCTTTTATGCGATGAACTTTTACGCGTACATTGGCGTGACTTAATCCTACAATTTCGGCAATTTCGGCCTGCGCTAAGTCTTCCAGAACCAGCGATATAATAATGCGATCTGTTTCCTCCAGTTCGGCAATACATCTATATAAATACTGAAGTTTTTCCTCGGGCGACTCATCCGGCGTTTCCGGTATTTGATAAGGCAATTCAATTTTTACCATCCGTTGCGATACCTCAATAGCACGCAGGCAATGATTGGTAGCTATACGAAATATCCAGGTGCCGATGGCCGACTGGTTACGAAACGAAGACAAGTTTTTCCAGACCGATATAAAAGTTTCCTGCACCAAATCTTTAGCCTGATCGGCATCGTTGGTATAGCCCATGCATACCCTAAAAATCTGGGGCGCATACTGGTTATATATATCGTCGAAATTTGTCATGCAATCAGGAATGCCTAACTGGTTTGTTCGTTTTGCCGATTTAGATACGGTACATTACTAAATGTTACAAAGGATAATTTTTTCTGCGAAAATCCTGATCTAGTGCTCTATATGTTCTATCCATACCACAAAAATTACAACTATTTAAATTTATTATTATATAATTTTCCTATAGATTAATTCAGTACCTTTACAGACATATTATCCCCTTATTAATGCCTCTAAAAGTATTGATTATTGAAGATGACCGAGATATAATTGATGTACTGGAATATGTACTGAAAGATGATGGTCATGAGGTATTGGCGTTCACCAACAGTAAAGTTCTGGCTGAAGTTGAGCAAATACAGCCCGAGCTTATTTTGCTTGATGAATGGCTGGGCGAAGAACAAAAAGGGAGTGATTTGTGCCGTAAATTAAAATTAAACCCTAGTACTGCCAGTATACCGGTAATGATGTTATCGGCCGTAAATCCGATTGAATTGATTATGCAGGAAGCCTTGGCCGATGATTACATCAAAAAGCCTTTTGATATTGATGATTTGAGCAGTAAGGTTAGGCAGTTTGAACAAGACACAAGCCTGAAATAACTGTCTTTCAATTACTTTTCTAAATATTGGCCCGCGTATTGCTACTCTTTTAAAGAATACAGTACCATATTATGTCCGATACGCCGAATACCACCAAAGAAAAGAATAACTTTTTTGAAAAGTTCTCAAACAAAGTAACCACCTGGACGGGCAGTTCAGCTGCCTTTGTAATAGCCTGCCTTATTGTAATTGTATGGGGTGCCTCGGGCCCAGTATTTCATTATTCTGAAACCTGGCAACTGGTCATTAACACCGGCACCACCATTATTACCTTTTTAATGGTGTTTTTGATTCAAAAGGCGCAAAACAAAGAATCAAAGGCTATACAATTAAAGCTTAACGAATTGATTGCTGCCAACCGCTTTACCAGCAACCGCATGGTAGATATTGAAGACCTGACAGAAAAAGAACTGGACGATTTACGCAAATTCTACTCCAAAATATCAGAAATGGCCGAGAATGACGATGATATCCATCAATCGCATTCCATAGATGCTGCAAAAGATCTGCAGGAGAAAAAAGAAAAGATACAATCGGCCACATCTAAAAGCAAGCGCAGATACGCTAACCGTCGCAACCCGCGCAACAACAAACCGCAAAGCGAAGCGTAAAAACAATTTGTAATTTTACAATATTGTACCTAGTACGCTTACCTTCGCCTCTAAATAGTTAATTTCATGAACTGGATTATCTTAGTTATTGCAGGTCTGTTTGAAACCACTTTTGCCTTTTGCCTGGGTAAAGCCAAACAGGCTACCGGTACAGATACTTATTTATGGTATGGCGGCTTTTTGGTGGCTTTGTTTATAAGTATGGCGCTATTACTTAAAGCTATACAAACCCTGCCTATCGGCACTGCTTATGCTGTTTGGACAGGAATCGGTGCTGTAGGAACGGTACTGGTTGGCATTTTGGTATTTAAAGAGCCGGTTCACTTTTGGCGCATGTTCTTCATCAGTACCCTTATTGCTTCCATTATAGGTTTAAAAGCCGTTTCATCACATTAAAATACTTTTGCCAGTTCAACCCAGAGGATGGAATGATAAACGATTACAAACCGGCTTCTATAAATTAGATTTAAGGCTTAAACATCTTACATCATTTGGTTGCAAGTCATTTACGCCTTGGTTATTTTCGCTTTGGTATGCTAAATACTTATGCCTACTGGGCATCAATCCATTCCTTGGCCTCGTGCATGTCAATGAAAAATTGGGTAGTTACATTACCTTGCATCACATTAATACTTTTGCGGGCAGATAGCTGACTAAAGGCGCTGGAAGAAAATATCCAGGCCACATAACGCAAACCAGCTTTCTCGGCCATCGGGAACCACTCCTGGCCTACCCATTCAGCTGCTTCAGACCAAGTACCCAGCACATTGCGGTTATCATTCACCACTTTGCGGCATTTGTTTTTTTGTAGCAGATTAAGCATATGCATACAGCCATTTTGTACCGACTCCAGGTTTTGATAGCCCACCCAATCTACATCCAACCATTGATGTGCTTCATTATAGCTGATGGTTATGCTGTTGTCTTGGTAAAATGTATCAGATTGCCGGATAGGACTTATTTTCATACTGTCTTTAAGCGGCAATCTGAAATAAAAAGTAGACCCCTTGTCTTCTTCGCTCTCAATCCAAAAACTACCGTTATGCCGTTTTAAAATTTCGGATGATATAAATAATCCAAGCCCTAAACCTTCAAATCGCATGGCCGTGTTATCAACGCGGTAATAACGGTCAAATAGTTTATCTAAATGATCCTGTGCTATGCCGATACCAAAATCCTGCACAGATACAACCAAACTGTCCATATCTACCCTACTGTTTACCACCACCTCCCGACCTTCGGGCGAGTATTTGACGGCATTAGTCAGAAAGTTGTTTACCACCTGTTCCAGCCTGAAGCGGTCGCCAACATACTCTACATCGGCATTGCTTTGTACAATAATCTGGTGCGTAGGTGCGGTTAGTTGTACGCTGTCTACGCTTTCTTGCAGCATTTGCTTAAAATCAAATAACTGCATATTGTACTCCATTTTACCGGCGTTGATTTTGGTAACGTCCAGCAAATCGTTAATTAGTTTTTCCAGGCGCACAATGTGTTCAGCCGATTTACCTACAAAGTTGCTCAGCTTTTTAGCATCAGCAGTGCGGGCCATCAGTTGATTAAATGCCTTTATGCTGGTAAGTGGCGTTTTCAACTCATGACTGGCTATAGATAAAAATTCATCTTTCTTTTGTTCATTCAGCTTTTGATGATGAATATTGGTGTTGGTACCCAGCCATAGTTTTGGCTTGCCGTTTTCCATAAGTGGCAAGGCACGGGATAGGTGCCAATGATATTCGCCATCGGCAAATTTTAAACGGAATTCTATTTGATACTCACAACCCGTTGTAAGCGATTTTTGCCATACTGCAAGTGTATCCGGTAAATCTTCGGGATGAATAAAAGCTTGCCACCCATGCTCTACTATCACATCAACGGGTTCGCCAAAGTCGCTTGTTGTAGTAGCATTCACGTAATCGAGCGAGCCATCCGGCCGGGCTGTCCACACTTGTTGTGGTATGGCATCCAGCATAAAACGAAAACGCTTTTCACTTTCTTCCACCTCATGCCGGGCGTGCACCTGCTCGGTAACATCCTGACATAGTACCATTACACCGGTAACTTTATTGTCGGCTTCACGGAAAGGCTGATAAACGACATTCAGGAAGCCGGTAATTTGTCCGTCGTCAGTATTTACACTATAAGGCGCATCATAAATGTATAAAGGTTCGTCGGTTATACGTACGTTGTCTATGATGGGCCTGAAATACGGCTCGGCCTCAGGTATAATATCAAACAATGGCTTACCCATTAACTGATCAGTCGTACGACCAATCAATTTCCCATAAGCATCATTCACAATCAACACAGACATATCTTTTCCACTCAGTACAATAATGCCGGTTGTAGCATCCCGGACCAGATTTTGAAAACGCCCTTCACTTTCTGTTAACCGGGATATAGTATACTGCAATGCATCTTGGGCTTCAGCCAGTTCTTCGTTAGTAACCGTCAATTCCTCATTGGCGGCGGCCAGTTCCTCATTAGTAGCCGCCATTTCCTCATTCATGGAAGCCAGCTCTTCATTACTGGCTCTAATTTCTTCGTTTGATGCAGCTAATTCTTCATTGGTGGCCGATAGTTCGTTAATGAGATTCTGCTCGCGTAGTTTACTCATATACCGTTCGGTAATATCAGTTGCCATATGTAAAATGGCATAAGTATTTCCCTTTTCGTCTTTAATGGCCCGGTACTCAAAATCAAAATAAAATGTTTGTAATTTGCCATTTACGATCAAATCGGCCGGCGTATCTGTGCCGGATATGGTTATACCTTCGTTCCAAACCCGCTTAAATAAATCTATAAATGGTTGCCCTCTCAATTCAGGCAGCGCATCTGCCAGCGATTTGCCAATTACACTTTTATCTTTTCCCCATACGGCCAGCATAGCATCATTGGCAGTTTGGATGATGGCATCTTCGGATATATGGATAGCGGTGGGGTGTTTGGTCAAAGACAGGACTTCAAGTAATTTTTCATTACTTAAAAGGTACGGCGAATCAATCATGTCAGAACTGTAGTAGATGTGGCCAAAAATAAAATTTTCTTTTATCTTAATAAACGCATTTATAAGTTATTGAACGACCGTTATCGTAAAATATTAGAGATAGCCTTCAACTTATTTTAAACTGATTGATGAGTACAATGTTTTACATTGATAAAATTGCTTTTACTGCCTTTGTGACTAGCTGCATCATCAAACATTTTTGCTTGACCATTTACGTTATAGGCAATCTTAATTTAAATGCTCCCTATTTTCACTAACTTTGTTAGCATGAAACGTTCGGGCAGTGCCGATTTACCTTTACATTACGGTGCCGTACCAGCTTGGCTGCACCAGCGCATGGCCAAATTGGGATTAGCCGTAGTGGAAACAATGGCCATGGAATATGGCAACAATGAGGTGATTGCCCGTTTTAGCAACCCGTTTTGGTTTCAGAGTTTGGGTGCTGTAATGGGAATGGACTGGCACTCATCAGGCATTACCACATCTGTAATGGGTGCTTTAAAAAAAGCCGTTAATCCGTTAGCTAAAGAGCTGGGTATTTACATTTGCGGCGGCAAGGGCAAGCAATCCACTCAAACTCCTGATGAACTTTTGAAACTGAGCGAACGTACCGGTTTGGATGGCAACTACCTGATTAAATGCAGCAAGCTAAGTGCTAAGGTAGATAATACTGCCGTGCAGGATGGCTTTCAATTATACCTGCACAATTTTATCGTAAACAGCCAGGGGCAGTGGACGGTGATACAACAGGGCATGAACGCCAACAGCCGTACCGCCCGGCGCTATCATTGGCATTCGGGTGCGCTTACCTCATTTGTAAATGATCCGCACACAGCTATATGCGGTCAAAATGCCGGCCGCATCCTCAATATGGCCGACGCCCGGGCCGACGGTTCGCGCGCTGCCATCATGCACATGGCTGCCGAGCATCCCGAACGCATGCTGCGCGAAGTGACTCACCTGGTACTACCCTCTCATCACGAGGTTAAATCCAAGGATGTAGATTTGAAACGCCTGGGTGCTGTACTATGGCTGGCGCACGAAAAACAACCAAAAGATTTTGAAGAGCTACTATTACTACAAGGCGTTGGCCCACGCACACTGCAATCGCTGGCTTTGGTAAGTGAGGTAATTTACGGCACTGCAGCCCGATTTACAGACCCAGCCCGGTACTCTTTTGCGCACGGCGGTAAAGATGGGCATCCGTTTCCGGTACCCACCAAAATATATGATGAAACCATCAATATCCTGCAAAAATCTATACAACAGGCTAAAATTGGCCATACCGAAAAAGCACAAGCTATTAAAAGCCTCAGCGCCATTGCGCAAAAAGCCGAAGCTGGCTTTACACCTAATGCCGATTTTGATAAAGTGATAGAACGTGAACGGGCAGAATCATGGCGGTATGGTGGCAGAACAGTATTTGGCGAGGCTAAAAAGCCGGATAATCAGCAATTGAAATTATTTTAGTTGGGGGTTATTACTTTAAGGCAGCAGAATTTTGTTTTAGAGTATTTGTACATCAACTTTAGTTACAACTGTTGTGGTTAAGTGCATTTCTTAACATCTTATGGAAAGTTGGTCAATTACTTTTCTTGCTCATTGCTGTATAGTAATATTTACTTCACTTTGGATGACAGAAACCATACGTCAAAGCATAAACACAAGCACTTAGCTGCACAGGGCCAAAACACTTAGAAAGCAACGAAGAAGCCAGCTTAATTATGTGCCAAAATATAACGGCCTTTAGCTTTACCTTTCAGTATTTCATCCAGTTTATCAGCAAGCTCGGGTAAGCGTACCTCTTGCACTAAATCGCTTAAATTAGCAGGCTTCCAGTCAGATGCCAACAATTGCCACATGTTTTTACGTAAATCAACCGGGGCCACAACCGAATCGATTCCAGCCAAATGTACGCCTCGTAAAATAAACGGAAAGATAGTTGTATGCAAATCAGTAGAAGCAACCATACCACAACAGGTTACTATACCGCCATACTGCGTAGCCTTTAACATACCCGATAGTATATCACCGCCGGTGGTATCTATACCGGCTGCAAAAGCCGGACTACTTAACGGCTTACCGTTATAAATGCCTATAAACTCGTTACGATTGATGATTTCTTTTGCGCCCAGCGTATTCAGCAAAAACACGTCGTCACTTTTACCAGAAATAGCTGCTACCGCAAAGCCAAGTTTAACTAGCATAGCCGTAGCCATACTCCCTACCCCACCGCTGGCACCACTTACAGCAATAGTACCATAAGCCGGCTTAATACCCTTTTTCATTAATTCATGTACGGATAAAGCCGCAGTTAACCCGGCTGTACCATAACACATGGCTTCGCGCATAGTTAAGCCGTTTGGCAAAGGCAATGCCCAGGCCGCCGGTATGCTAATATATTCACCAAAACCGCCCCAAGTGTTCATCCCCAGGTCGAAACCGGTTACCAGCACTTCATCGCCTTCAGCAAAATTAGCCGTTTTAGATTTTACCACCACACCTGCCGCATCTACCCCAGGCACATGCGGATACTTTTTGGTGACACCCTTGTTGCCCGAGGCAGATAGTGCATCTTTATAATTAAGCGATGAGTATTTAACCTGAATAAGCAACTCACCGTCGGGTAGCTGACGGGTGTTAAGCTGTTTGATTTCTTTTACAAAACGACCATCAGCTTCCGAAATAAGCAGGGCATTAAACAAAGTATCCATAACTTTTCAAATGAATATGTATTGAGGATTTAATACCAGTAAGGTTTTTTTGTTTTACGCAACGTGAAAGTTGAATATAAGTAAGCAGCCTTACTACAACAGTCCTTCATCCGCAAAGCTAAAATAACCGCCATCGGTAATAATTAAATGATCGAGCACGCCAATATCCAATATCCGGCCGGCCTGATGAATTTTGCGGGTTAAATCAATATCCTGCTGACTTGGCTTTAAGTTGCCTGATGGATGATTATGCGCCAGAATAATAGATGACGCCTGGTGCTGCAAGGCTATGTGAAATATAATTTTAGGATCGGCTACGGTTCCCGATAAGCCACCTTTGCTAATCAATTCCTTAGAAATAACTTTGCAGCTACGGCTTAGTAATAAAATCCAAAACTCTTCGTGATTCAGATCTACCAGGTGGCGGCGCAGTACTTGGTAGCCGCTCTGGCTGCCATTCACTACATCCGGGGTTTTTATCTCAGTATCATTGCGTCTGCGGCCCAATTCAAGCGCAGCAATAATAGAAATAGCTTTGGCTTCGCCTATGCCTTTAAACTTAGACAATTCGGTTACCGAAACCTTGCCGAGCTTTTGCAAATCATTATCGTAATGATGTAAAATGCGTTTACTTAATTCTACTGCCGATTCGGTTCTACTGCCCGAACCAATTAGTATAGCAATCAGTTCGGCATCGCTTAATGCGCGGCGGCCCTGGCTGTTTAGCTTTTCGCGCGGGCGGTCTTCTTCTGCCCATGCCTTGATACTGATTTTGGTTTCGTACGCTTCCACGGCGTTAAACTATTTAAAAAAATGTATAAAACAAAAAAGGGCCGTACTTGCGTACAGCCCTTTTAAAATGACACTAAATATGATTATTGTAAGCCGTTAACAAATTTAGTCAGTTTTGACTTATTGTTAGAAGCTTTGTTTTTATGAATAACATTTTTCTTAGCTAAACGATCCAGCATAGAAATCACTTTAGTTAACAAAGGAGCCGCTTCAGCTTTGCTGGTGGTGCCTCTTAATTTTTTGATAGCGTTTCTGGTTGTTTTAGCCTGATATCTGTTACGAAGACGCTTCGCAGCGTTGGCTCTGATTCTTTTTATTGCTGATTTATGATTTGCCATTTTAGCTAATTATTCTTTCTTTTAATTTCGGACTGCAAATATATGGGTTAAAAATAAATTTAGCAAGCATATATTTTAAATTTTTCCACAATCTAAAAGTCTGCCCATTTTGCTGCTCCAAATCTAAGCAAGCTTAAAATCAATTAGTTATTTAAAAATACACCTACGCTAAACGGTGTAGTGCCGTTACCGATAACACCTTTTGCGTAAACAGTATATATTTTTCCGCTTGCAAAAGTAACGCCTGTTGCTGCAGATCTGTTGTTTCCGCTTAGTACAGATAATGAATATGAACCCGCATCAACCTCTGCATAATCACTAACTGCCCGATAAGCAATGTTAGAAAATAATCCGGTGGTAGCGCTGGTTAACAAACTGGCCGAAGATGCACTAGGCGATGTATTCACAAAGCGAACTTTAGCTTTATTTGAAGAAGGTGCGGTTTGATCGTCGGTTACTTTTAACAAGCCCAACGCAGTGGTTTGTCCTACCAAAAAAACGGTATAATTAGTTTTTACATCAAACTGTGCGGTTGAAGAAACCAATGTATTTTCAGATGCACTTTTGGCTGAAATGTCTTGGTCACCAGCGTATGTTTTGTTGTACCCAGAAGCATCACCGTAAGCCACTACCTTGGGCGTGCGAAGAATATTTTCAACATAAAAACCAGCTGTACCAGCATCCGGACTAGTATTAATAAAGTTGACGTTTGCATATAACGTTCCTTCAAAATTGTAAGGATCATCTTTTTTGCATGACGATAATAAAACAACACTTAAAACGCAAAGTGCAGCGTAGCGTACTACCTGCTTAAAGGTAATTGTAGATACTTTCATAGAATAGAGTTGATGTAAAAAAATGCAGGCTTTTCAAATGCCCGTTACAAATATATACGCCAAAACCGTCATTTTAGTGCCCAGCCCGGTTAATTTTACACCGCAGATACCAGCAAACTGCGACAGTTATTTTAAATTTGCCTTACTTTCAGCTATTTAACCTTTGATTAAATATTCTATAAAATTTGCGTTGGCCATGTTTTTAATTGCCCTTTGTTGTTCATGGGGCTTTTATGCGCACTACCGGCTCAACCGTTTGGCTGTGTTTACGCTACCCAAAGGAATGAGTGAATTTTACTTAAATCATATAGATTATTTAACCGGGCACGCTGTTACACCTGACAAGCTGCGCTATATTGACTCAACCGAAATACCACACCATTACTTTAACGCCGATCATTATGGTAAAGATCCTTTTCATACCGTTCCGCAAAAATGGGATGATGCGGTTAAAAGATATTCGGCCGATACATTAAACAAGTATGGCACCCTGCCATGGACAATACAATACACGTATTACAAACTAGTTAACGCTTTTAAAAACCATGACACCAGTGCTGTTTTGCGTACCTCTGCTTTTTTAGGCCATTACGTGGCTGACGCTTGCGTACCGCTGCATCTTACACAAAACCATGATGGACAGCTAACCCAGCAAGAAGGTATTCATGCTTTGTGGGAAAGCCGCCTGCCCGAACAGTTTGGCCAGCAATACAATTACTATGTGGGTAAAGCCCGCTACCTGGACAATCCGCTTTGGCAAGCATTTATTATTTGCCGCAGCTCATTTAAATGTGTGGATTCGGTATTGCGTATAGAAAGGCAATTGAACAAAACGTTTCCGCCCGATCAAAAATACACAACCGTGCAGCGGGGCAAACGTAAAATTACCGACTACTCCCCTGCTTATTGCCGGGCGTATCAAAAAGCTTTAAACGGCATGGTACAGCGCCGTATGCGTATGGCTGTTCTTAATATTGGCAGCTATTGGTACTCAGCCTGGGTTGATGCCGGCCAGCCCGATTTAAATAAAATGATTGACACGCCGCTTACTATCACACAAAAGCAAAAACTGGCGCAAGAGCAATTACTGTATAAAAGCGGGCATGTAATATTGCTTCCGCCCAGCTTTGGGATAACAAATAAAATTATTACTGAAGCAACATCAGGCCGTGCGGCGGCTAAACCGGCTTTTTAAAGCTGCATAAATTGGTGGGATGATTGACACTAATACAATAGCCAGCGCAATCAGCGAGAAATTCTTTTTAAAGAATGGAATGTTACCTAACAGGTAACCTAGCAGTAAAAACGTAATTACCCAAGCCAAACCGCCAATAATATTATACAGGCTATAGCGTGCCATAGGCATCTTGCCTACACCAGCTACAAACGGTGCTACGGTACGAATTATAGGCATAAAACGACTTAAAATAACCGCCTTACCGCCATGCTTATCAAAAAAGGCTTGCGTTTGCAAGTAATAATCCAGCTTTAAGATTTTATTCTGTGGTTTGAATACTTTAGGGCCTAAGTAATTACCCAGCATATAATTAACCGTGTTACCAGCAAATGCAGCAATAATTAATAACAAGGCCAGCACATAAATACTTAGCCCGGTGTTACCACCGGCAATTAAAGCACCGGCTGCAAACAGCAGCGAATCGCCGGGCAGGAATGGTGTAACCACAAAGCCGGTTTCAGCAAAAATGATCAGAAAAAGAATTAGATAAGTCCAATCCTGATACTGGCTCATAATTTCGGACAGGTGCTTATCTATATGCAGTATAAAATCAATGATGCTGTGTATGTATTCCACTTCTTTAAAATTTGCATCAAAAATAGAAATACATTTTAAAATGCAGCGTTAATTATTCAGGATATAAGCCAGACTTAAACGTGCCGAATCTGTTGCGGGCCTGTTTGGTATCCCTTTTGAATAGAGGGTATATAACCGGCCATCTTGTATAGTTATATAAGGTGTACTGGCCAGTTCTGTTTTTGAGGTGCCGGCTGCAAAAACCCTAAAAGTGTAGCTACCCGCCGGAAGCGTAATGTAAGGAGAAACGGCTGAGAACTTAATATTTTTGATAGCTAAGGTTCCATTAGCCCATACATCAAAACTGGTTGTACCTGGCGAGCCATTAACAAACCGAAGGCGCCCACCTTTACCAATTGGTGCTACTGCAGCGGTATCATCTGGTAAAAAAATACGTTTATAGGTACTATCCGCATACATACCTACTACAAAAAGTGAATACCTACGGTCTGAGCGTAAAGTGGTATCAATACGAAACAAATTACCTGTAACACGCGACGAACGTATTGCCAATGACTGATTAGTTGTACTTAAGGAAAAGTATGCTGGTGTGTTATTAAAACTATAGGTAGTTGAACTGCCTTGCCTAACGTTGTTGACGTAAAATTCAAGAGGGTATAGATCAGGGCTCAAATTGGCAATCAGCAACTGTACGTTTTGGGCGCTTACATTAGAGTTATTGTCTTTACCACACCCAAGCATGGCAATCATAGCACACAAAATAATGCTACTTAAATATAAGTGCCGTAAATTACACTTGTTAATTAACATAGAAGTTAAATAATTAATTTGATAACAAAATAGCTTTTATAGCATCATCCGTCCGGGTAGCATTCAGCGCTCCCTGCACAAACAACGTATATTTGCCTCTGCTAAGTGTTTGTGTTAAACTATACAAAGGCGATGTGCCGGTTGCGGTATAAATGCGGATAATTTTAATTCCGCGCGTAAGCTTTTTGAAACTGCTTACCGATTTATAAGCAACATTGGCAAAACGTACGGTATCGTTCAATTCTACTCGCAAAGCTGGTAAATTGGATGAAGCGTGTATGAATCTAACTGAAGGTATAGTATCAGCAGATGATGCAACCGTATCGCGTGTAGCAATTACCCCGTTACGGGATGTGCTGGTAACAAAAACAGAATAAGCAGCATTATCTAACCGAATGGGTAGCGAAAACAAAGTATCAATGCTCGATAAATTGTTTTTATTGAACGCATATTTGAACAACAACTGCTGGTCGCCTTCTGGCAAATTGGTATAGCCAGTGGCTCCACCCGGCACAATACCGCCAGTATTATTTTGACGAGTACCACTTACATAGTAATTAATTGTTTGCCCGGTGGTGTTAATTACATTTACCCGGGCATTTGCAGATACCACTGGCAATGTATCATCGCCTTTATTACAAGACACAACTACGGCCAGCCCAATAATAAATAATGTAGCAAGCACATAATAAGATGGTTTTCGGTTCATATCGCTTGTTTTATAACTCCTAATTTTGGCATTTGTTATCTGACGCCGAACTAAAAAGTCCGGCTTTGCAGCCGGACTTGGTATTATTAGTTTTACAATTGGGTTCTTAATTAAGCGTAGCTGTTTAGCATCACGGGCATTACCAGCATCAGGATATCCTCGTTTTCATCGCCTCCTTGTGGCAGTAATAAGCCGGCACGGTTAGGAGTTGACATATGCAGGGATACTTCCTCGCAGTTCAGGTTTTTCAGCATTTCGATTAAAAAACGGGCATTGAAGCCAATTTCCAAATCATCACCTTCATATTGGCAAGATAAACGCTCATGCGCTTCATTAGCAAAGTCAATATCTTCTGATGATATATTCAATTCACTGCCGCTTACTTTTAAGCGTACCTGGTGGGTAGTTTTGTTAGCATAAATAGCTACACGCTGCAATGAACCTAAAAACGCCTGACGATCAATAGTTAAGCGGTTAGGATTACTTTGTGGAATAACCGCTTCATAATCCGGGTAACGCTCGTCAATTAAGCGACAAACCAGGTTAATATTGCCGAAACGGAAAAATGCGCTGGTGTTATTGTACTCAACCGATACATTTACATCCTCGTTTGGTAACGCCGACTTTAACAGGTTAAGCGCCTTTTTAGGCAAGATGAATGATGTATTGCTGGCCGCTTGGGCATCTTTACGACGGTAACGAACCAGTTTATGCGCATCGGTAGAAACGAAAGTAAGCGACTGTGGCGACAACTGGCAATAAACCCCAGTCATGGCCGGGCGCAACTCATCGTTACTCACCGCAAATATGGTTTTGTTAATTGCCTCGCCCAGTACAGATGCAGGCAGATTTACTGATGAAGCATTTTCAACCACCGGAATTTTTGGAAAATCCTCTCCGTTTTCGCCGCTCAGTTTGTATTTACCATCACCCGCGCTAATTTCGATAGCAAAAGTTCTGTCATCAACCGAAAAAGCAATAGGTTGTTCAGGAAGAGATTTCAGCGTATCCAGTAAAATGCGTGAAGGGATGGCAATACGGCCATTCTCTTTTGCTTCAACCGCCAATGAGGTGGTCATGCTGGTTTGCAAATCGGTAGCCGAAATGGTGAGGTTACCGTCTTTAATCTCAAACAAAAAGTTTTCCAGTATAGGTAATACGGTACTGTTGCTCAACGCACCACTTACCGACTGCAATTGCTTCAGTAATGTTAATGTAGAAACAATGAATCTCATAAACTATAATTAATCAATCCAAAAGTATAAAAATTAATGCGCATACTTTCGTCTGCGGTAATAATGTTGAAAAATAGCAAATATTAACACTACTGCCAGCGGCACTACGGTGTTTACCACCTGCCAGTACATCTTTTCGTTTTTTACCCGCGCACGGTTTAATAAACGCAGCTGCACTTCTTTGTTGCGCAAGGCAATCAGTCCCGAGTCATCGGCCAAATAATCTACCATATTCAGCAGCAGGTTTTTGTTGCCAAAGGTTTGCTGCGTATAACGGTCAAAACCCAGCGGAAATGGTGAACCATCGGTACCTACCTGGTTCTTCAATATGTCGCCATCACTCAATACAATCATTTTGGCCAGGCGGCTGCTGTTTAACACCTCTACCTGTTCGTTCAAACCTTCGGGCATAGGGCGGTTTTGGAAATCGGACATAAATTTCCCTTCCAGCAATACGCCAACTGTTTTAATCGGACTCCGAAATTCTTTTGGATCGGGCTCCTGCTCCAATGCCTGCAAGGATAGAGTATAAGGTGTTTTGAGGCTTTTGTTATAAGGCGACGAGGTTAACAATATGGTTTTGCTGGTACCTTTTACGGCCAATGTATCTATAGTTCCGGCGAATTCGCTACGGATACCTTCCAGATTTTTAACCAGCGGATGTTTAGCGATGGGCACAAAAACTGGGTAAAACAACCAAGGCACCATTTGTATTTGCGCCTGGCCGCCAACGTTGCCTGTGGCCACCGGAATCTGACCACAGTTCAAGTCGGCAATTAAATCATAATTCAGTCGCACACCGTATCGAAACAGTTGATCATCCAAGTTCAATTGCTTCGGAAAAGTTAACTGTTCGCCACCATGACCGCGCAGGCTGTCTAATTCGGCACTTACTTGGTCAACGGCCCATATAATACGCCCCCCACGCATCAGGTATTGGTCTATTTTAAATTTTTCGAGTTCTGTAAATGCTTTGTCGGGCTTAGGCACTATTAGCAGCTTTAGCTTACGTAATGAATCAAAGGATATTGTATTTAAATTTATGCGTCCAACTAGAAAACCATCGCTTAGACTTTTCCTAGCATCGTATAATTGCAAGTCACTTAACTCGTTGTGTCCTTCAGTGAAGCCAACTCGGGGTTTACCGCCGCTGGTTGCTTTTTTAATGGCTGAAGTGAAGGCATATTCCAAGTTTTGAATAGAGTTATTTAACACTTCGTCGGGCGATAACCCAATACGCGTTTGCAGTAACTTTACTCCTATCTCACGGTCGCCTGCCTTAATCATGGCCGCCGGGAAGATAATTTTTTGCGATATGCCGTTATCTGTTTTAACACTCAGGTTGGTTGGCTCCAACCCCTGCGCTTGCATATCCTGCATTACCTGGTCTTGCTCTTGCTGCGGTTTACCTTCGAGCGGGTTTACAAAATTAAAGTGCAGCTTGCGGTGACTATAGGCTTCCAGATCATTTAGCATATCGCCGGTAGCACGTTGCAAGCGTTTCATGCCGCCCGGCAAATCACTACCCTGCAAATAAACAGTTACGTTAACGGGCTGCGGCAGACTATCCATCACGCCACGGCTGACGTTGGAAAGTGTAAAACGCTTTTCGCTGGTAAAATCAACCCGGGTGAAAGCAAGGACTGAAAGGATACAGATAATAATTAGTGCGCCTACTAAACCAGGCAGCGCGGTATAACGCATGCTTTTTTGCCTTTGCCGGGTAATGACCAGTAACGTTAAAGCTAAAAAGAAGCCTGATAAAATCAGGAAGTAGGCCAGGTCGCGCGTATCTAGTACCCCACGGCTTACGGATTCGTAATGCCGGGATATGCCTAAGCTGCGTACATCATAGTTTTGTAGTGATAGCAGCTGGCTGATAGAATCAAAACCGCTGTAAAAAAAGAAGCTGATAAATACGGCTATGGTAAAAGCAATAATCTGATTTTTGCTAACCGACGAGGCAAACAACCCTATGGCCACAAAGGCAGCACCTAACAAAAACAAACCTATATACGAACCTATTACCGCCCCGGTATCCAAATTCCCTTGCGGGTTGCCCAACACCGATACTGAGTACACATAAATTAATGTAGGCAACAAGGCAAATATCACCAGAACCACACAAGCCAGGTATTTGCCCAAAACAATTTGCCAATCGGTAAGCGGACGGGTAACCAGCAGCTCAAAGGTGCCCTCACGGCGTTCTTCCGCCAATGAGCGCATGGTAATGGCCGGAATAAGGAACATAAACAAATAGGGCGCTGTAGTAAAGAGGCTCTCCAAACTGGCATACCCGTATTCTAATATACTCGATTCTGGAAATACCCACAAAAACAAACCCAACACCAGCAAAAACACGCCGATAGTTACATAGGCTACTAAAGAACTGAGGTAAGAGGTTATTTCTTTTCGAAAAATACTTAACATAGTATGATAAAGGTAAACGCAGGCTTCTGCTACAACATCCTATTATAAAATACATTAATATAGGAATGCACGAAATTGTGTTTTTTTACCAAATAAAAAAGGTCGGGTAGTAATTATTACCCGACCTTTTTTATTTGGTAAGTATATGTTATAATTTGAATTTATAAGCCAAACGCAATGCAATTTGACTTACCACATTACCATCTTTTGTCCAACCCTCGTAACGGAAGCCCAAATCGAAAGCATTTTTCGTATCAGCTACAGGTAAAGAAACACCTATACTTGGCGCATAAGCAAATGCAGTACTACTAGATGATGAATTAACATTGGTTACTATACCAACTTCGCCTTCAAAATAAACGTTCTTATTAGCGTAATACTTTCCACCGATTTTTACCGGAATAAAGCCTTGGTTATCCAACTTGCCGCGTACACTATAAATCCCATTATACGTAGCATAATCCAATTGGACATTTTTACCAAAGTAATTGATATATCCTGAAGTAAATGTAACATTGAAGTTAGAATTGCTTACCGGTACTTCTAATTTTAGCGTACCACCTAAAGTTACAGAATACCCGTCCCCAGCATCGCCTAAAGGCAACCCAACTTCGGGGCCAACACTTAGTTTAGAACCTGGACCTTGCGCGAAAGCGCCAGTGAACATAGCAAAGCTGGCTATAGCAGCTAAGAGAATTTTTTTCATGATGTTGATAAGGTTTAAGTTTTACCAGTCGCAAATATAGCATTCTGGCGTTTTTCTCATCCTATCATGTTTATGAAATTAAAGGCCTTAATAATCCTTAAAAAAGTGAGATAGTTATATTCTATTCAATTGGTTAGTTTAATAAATACCTTTTCTAAACTGTTCTCCTGATAATTTTGAATAAGGCTGTTCAAGCTGTCATCAGCCACAATTTTCCCTTTATTAATGATAACTACACGATTACATACAGCCTCTACTTCCTGCATAATGTGGGTTGACAACACAACGGTTTTGGTAGTACCCAAGTCTTTAATCAATTGCCGTATGCCAATCAGCTGATTGGGATCAAGGCCGGAGGTAGGTTCGTCCAAAATGAGCACTTCCGGGTTGTGCAATATAGCCTGCGCCAAGCCTACCCGTTGCTTATAACCTTTAGAAAGCTGACCAATTTTTTTATGTTGTTCGGGTCCCAAACCGGTTTGCTCTAATACTTCGGCAATACGTGCAGCGGGATTGTGCAAGCCATGTACACGTGCAATAAAATTTAGCGACTCTTTTACATACATATCCAGGTACAACGGGTTGCTTTCGGGCAAATAGCCAATATGCCGGCGTACCTCTAATGACTGGCTGGCAATATCAAATCCGCATACGCTGGCCGTACCCGATGTTTGCGGCACAAAACCGGTAAGCATTTTCATGGTGGTAGATTTGCCGGCGCCGTTAGGCCCTAAAAAGCCCAGCACCCCTGATTTTGCGCCAAAGCTGATGCTATCCACTGCTTTTTGTACGCCGTATATTTTGGTTAACCCTTCAACCTGAATGCTCATGGCAGCTAAATTATAGATGTGTTTCGAAATATGATAGTTGGAAAGGGCTTTTTGTTTTGGATTTTTTGATTTGGAGGCTTGTATTGTTTCTGCTCCGGCTTATGTTTGTGCTTGGTTAGGATAAGGATGGTCTTACACTACAGCGTGTGGATGTTCCTTTTTCTTTTACCGCAAACGAAAAAAGAACCAAAAAGAATTGCAAAAGTCCGCTGTTGCTATTGGGCCAGCATAAGGTAAGTGGGCATAAAGGTGATCACAACAGCTAGGCCTTTGCACTTCTTTTGTGGCTATAACAAAAGAAACAGCCTCTGCGGCAATGAGCGGACGAAGTAAGTTGAATAGCACCTAAACGAGTTAAACTAACGGCATAAACTCAAAACAGAACCACTAAGCTTTAGATATCGCTACACAAAAATTCTCAAAACCCCTCGTTTTCAACACCTTCCACCTTTACCAACACTTTAATATTAAGTAATAATTAAATTCACAATTATTACTTTTCTTTTTTACTACACGTCGTAAAAAAATCACTCCTTATCATTCATTTATTGTAAACATGCTTAGTTAGCAAACTGTGCATATCGCATATACGCCTGTGTTTTAATTAAGAAATGATGTATCAACCACACTGTATTAATTTATCAGATTATGGCAAATAGCACAGTCCCAACCAAAACACCGGGCGAAACATTAACAGCTAATGAAATTAACAACATTGTTAACGCCGTAAATTCAAAAGCAGATAATGTTACGCTTTTAGCCAAGCCGCAAACCGGGCTGGCCGTTGCTAACATACCGGGTGGTTTATCCCTAAGCTGGATAGATAATAACCTAAGCTTGGGTAATAACGATACAGTTGTAGTAATTGGTTCATCAACCTCGGCCGGAAACGGCGCCTCTACTTATGCTAACGCTTATGTAGGGCGGCTTACCACCTGGCTGCAGGCAACCTATAAAAACCAAGTACTTACTAATTTGGCGCTGGCGGGTAGTACTACTTATAACTTGATGCCAACCGGCTATACTGCACCGTCGGGCAGGCCGGCGGCCAACACCAGCCGAAATATTACCGCCGCTTTAGCTTTAAATCCTAAAGTGATTATCATGAATATTCCAACCAATGATACGAACAATGGTTACACTAATACAGAGTACTTAAGTAATATATTAACGATTTACAATCTTGCAAAAATTGCAGGCATCAAAATATACGTATCCACTACACAGCCGCGAAATTTGACATTAAATGGCCGTAATGCCCTAAAGCAATTAACCGTTGCCACCAACGCGCTGATAGACGCGGATGATTTATTAGATTTTTATACGCCAACCGCCGATGCCAACGGATTTATAAAATCTGATTTAGATAGCGGCGATGGTATACACCTAAATGATGCAGGGCACCAAATTTTGTTTGACACCGTTAAAAGCAAACTGCAACCTTATATAGAAAGTACCATAATAGTTACCAGCCAGCAAGTAGAGTTATATGACATCAGTGCCACACAATGGGTGGTGGCCGGAACCGTCAATAAATTAGCCACCAGCTTCGACATTCTTAACTTAAGTCCGAATGAAACATGCGTAGCGAGGGTAAAAACATTGTCTGCCTTAAATGTGGCAACTTCCCAACCCTTATTGTTTACCTATATGGCGCCACCGGTGGTTACCGTTACGCCTGCCACCACAACTGTTAGCAGCGGCCAAACAGTAGCACTTGCAGCAAGTGCCGACATTACAGGTTCTACTTTTTACTGGTACACCGTTGCTACCGGCGGCACCCCCGTTGCTACAGGTGCCAATTATACTACTCAGGCTCTTACAACTAGTGTCACTTATTATGTGGAGGCTGTATCGCCCAACAACGTGGCATCTACAAACAGGGCGAGTGTTGCTATTACCGTTACTAACCCGGCACCCAACCCAGCTCCTGTTGTGTCCGTAAATCCGCCAAGTACATCTATCGCCAGCGGGCAAACCACCACATTTAACGCATCGGCAGATATAGTAGGCTCAACTTTTAAATGGTATACGCAACAGGTAGGCGGCACACCCATTTTTACGGGAGACAACTTTACAACGCCTGCACTTACCACGGCAATTACTTATTACGTGGAAGCAACGTCGCCTGCTAATGTTACTTCCGCTTCCAGGGCCTCTGCAAATGTTTCCATCAGCACTCCTTTCGGAATTGGTCCGCTGGATTCCTACTTCAGTGCTGCCAATATTACTAATCCTGTCCAAAAACAAATTGCGATGGATCTTTATAATGCCATCAACCAAGCAGGCTACCTAAGTAAAATAATTAACATCAATTTACCTTTGGGTACCAATTCATCGGCCATTGGTTATAATATCCTTAACCCAAATCAATATAAATGGATATTTTTTGGAGACTCCCCGTCAGCCTATTCACCCCAGGGGTGGAAATTTGCCAGCGGCAGATACGCCTTACACGACGGTATCCTGACAGACAGCAATATTGTGAATGGCTTTGGAGCCGTTATGTATAACTCCACTGCCGAAACGGTAGACGGAGGTTCGCACGTAATTTACGGCGGTTTTCAAAATCCTGGCTATGTTATATCCATTGCCCGTTCAATACAGGGGAATTGCCGCATCAGGTGCGGCGCCAATAATAACGCAGCCATTGCCGATCCATCTAATCAATACAAACTGGGCTTTATGGGTGCAAAACCGTCTTTAGATTATTCGGTATCCGAGGTATGGATTGATACAACCAAAGCCGGTACCGCCAATACGGCTTATACGGCTCCCGGAACGGGCATCAATTATAACCCATCAATAGGCCAGTATCACGAAAACAACAATTTTAACTACACCTCTTATGCCACCATTGCCATGCTGGTTAACTTTCATGGCCTAACGGATAATGAGTATATTGATTTGATTGGCCGGCTTAGAACAGCCGCCATAGCGCTAGGGCTTAATGGCGCATCGATAACTTAACTCTGTAGTGTAACCAGCTATTACTACTCATAACAAGCTTACAATTACCACATATCAACACTTTGTTTATACATTTTCAAATTCTTTTCCGCTAACTCTGCGGTTTGAAAAGAATAAACCAATACTCATGATAATACTGGTGGCTAGTACCACCACAAATAACAATCCTGTTTCAATACCGGGTACGCGTAACGTGGGTGGTAAATTGTAATACAGCAACACGCTAATTAAGCCTCGGGGAACAATAACCAGTTCGGGCATTAAATCTGTTTTAGAAACCAGCTTAATATACAGAAAACGGATTGCATAAATGGATAGCAAAATAAGTCCACCAATGGTAAGCACCGACCACTTTTGCAACTGATCCACATCCATGGTAAAACCAAAAATGGCAAAAAAGAAAGTTCGCATCAAAAAGGCACTTTCGGCAGACAACTGGTGTAGTTGTTTAAGATCTACCTGTAAACCGGGGTAAATAAATTGCTTACGAAACCACAAAGGCCGTATCTGGTCGGCATTATTTAAAAACAGCCCGAGCGACAGCACGATAATCAGTGATGACAAATGGTACGACTGCCCGATGGCATATACCAGAATTAAGATGGCAATTATTAAAAAGAACTTTACATGATGGGTGATGCGCCCAATGAGGTACAGCAAAAACAGGCAAGCTCCCACCGCAAAAGCTAATATGGTAGCTAGTTCTATACTCAGTTTGGCAAACGAGCCAACATTAATATGCTTATTGCTGAGCATAAAGTTGAACAGTATCACCGTAAGGATATCAGAAAAGGAAGATTCATAAATAATGAATTCTCTTTTTTGTTTATTGATACTCGCTGCAGAAGGTATGGCAATGGCCGAACTAACTACGCAAAAAGGAATGGCATTTATAAAACAACGGTAAAAATCACTGCCGCTCAACTGCCATAATATCCAGGAGATACAAAAAGTAGTACATAGCAAAATAGTTAGTGCCGAGAAAAACGACTTTTTGATTACTGCATTTTTGGCTGGCGAATACTTCAGTTCCAGCGCGCCTTCAAATACAATCAGTATTAACCCCAGCGTACCAAGGGTGGGTAAAATAGCCCCAAGGTTGAATACTTTAATATCAAAATAAGTAACCAACTGCTTTACGCTGACGCCTAAAAATAGCAGCAGTAATACAGACGGTATCCGCGTTTTACCTGCAAACAAATCGAACAGGTACGAGAAGATGATCAGTCCGCTCAGGACGATTAAAATAGTATAGGTACTCACGCAGATAGATTAACCATGTTTTTACAAACAACCAAATTACTGACTGGCCAGAAAAGACAGCGTTAATGCCCAAGCCTGTGTTGATGCTTTGGGATGAAAGCTAGCCCGCTCATCACAATTGAAGCCATGATCGGCATAAGATATCTTGACATTCACATAGTCTTTACCGGCAGCTTCAACCGCCTGAATAACTGTATCAATGCTCTCGTCGGTAATATGCTTATCCAATCCACCCCAAAAAAATAAATGTGGCCCGTGTAACTTGGGTACCATATCGGCTAACTGGTCTGTGCGGCCGCCATAGTAAGAAACAGCAGCTTTTAAGGGCAGCACCGCATTGGCTAAAAAGGATACACGGCCACCCAGGCAATACCCAACACTAAATACAGATGATTTGTCGATATCTTGCTGTTGCAGCCAATCGTAGGCAGCTTGTAAATCGGTTGCCAAGCCTTCGTTGCTGAGCGCCTGCATATGTGGCATCACGGCTGGAAAGTCGGTATAACTACCCTCAAAACCTTTTGGGGCTGTACGATGAAAAAGCTCGGGCGCAATAGCTACATACCCTTCGGCGGCAAACCTATCGGCTATGTTTCGGATGTGACTGTTTACGCCGAATGCCTCCTGCAAAACCAGGATGGCGGGCGTTTTGTCGGTCTTATTAACCGGTAAAGCCACATAAGCAGACATGGTGGTATCATCGCTTAATTTTAAATCAACATAGTTTTCGTTAGTGTTGCTCATACTGCTCAAACCTCGAAAGTATTTAAATGTTCAGGTTAATATATCATTTAAAAGCCACTATTCCTAATTTGACAAAACCATCAAACCTTGTTACAGTTAGCTTATTAGCTTTGAATACATTATGGCACATCTATTTTCACCTTTAAAAATAAAAAACGTTGAGTTTAAAAACCGCATTGTGGTTTCTCCCATGTGCGAATACTCTAGTACGGACGGTTTTGCCAACGACTGGCACTTGGTACACCTGGGTGCTATGGCTACCGGTGGCGCAGGTTTGATTATTACCGAAGCCACCGCCGTATCGCCCGAGGGCCGAATTACTTTTGCAGATTTAGGCATTTGGAAAGACGAGCATCTGCCCAAGCTAAAACAAATAGTTGATTTTATAGAGCAGCAAGGCTGCGTTGCAGGTATACAACTAGCTCACGCCGGCCGCAAAGCCAGTCATACACAACCTTGGGCAGGTGGTAAGCAAATTCCGTCTGATCAGGAAAATGGGTGGAAAACGGTAGCTCCTAGCTCTATTCCTTTTAAAGAAGGCACAGAGGCACCACTGGAACTGGATGAAGCCGGCATTGCTAAAATCAAAGCTGATTTTAAAGCCGCTGCCCAACGTGCTATTGAAGCCGGATTTAAAGTAGCTGAGCTGCATGGTGCTCATGGCTATTTGTTTCACCAATTCTTGTCGCCGCTGAGCAACCAGCGCACTGACGAATATGGCGGCTCATTTGAGAATCGTATTCGTTTGTTATTAGAGGTAACTGAAACTGTTCAGGAAGTTTGGCCGGCTGATTATCCGCTGTTTGTGCGCATATCGGCAATAGACTGGACTGAAGGCGGCTGGACACCCGAAGAATCGGTGCGACTAGCGGCTATTTTAAAAGACAAAGGTGTAGATTTGATAGACTGCTCAACCGGTGGTAACGTGATTGCCAAAATTCCGGTAGGCGCTGGTTACCAAGTTCAATTTGCAGAGCAGATCAAAAAAGAAACCGGCATTTTAACCGGAGCCGTGGGTATGATTACCAACGCCAAACAAGCCAATGATATCATACAAACCGGAAAGGCTGATATGGTATTTATCGCTCGCGAATTTCTGCGCGACCCGCACTTCCCATTGCGTGCAGCGCACAAACTGGGTCAGGAAGTTAAATGGCCGGAACAATATGAGCGTGCAAAATGGCATTAATTATGCATTGTAAGTTTAAAAACATAATATATTAAAACATAAAAACTATGAAACGTACAGCTAACGCACACTGGAACGGAACTTTAAAAGATGGCCGTGGGGAATTAACTACTCAAAGCACCACGTTAAATAAAACCCAATATTCTTTTAAAACCCGTTTTGAAGAAGGTGTAGGTACTAATCCCGAAGAATTAATTGCTGCAGCTCATGCCGGCTGTTTTACAATGGCGGTAGGTGCTGCTTTAACCCAACAAGGTTTTACCCCTGGCGACCTGACTACCGATGCTGTTCTTGATTTAGACATGGCAGCCCTGAGCATTACCGGCATTCATCTGGAACTGAAAGCTAGCCAAATTGAAGGCGTATCTGAAGATCAATTCAAAGCCGTAGCCGAAGATGCTAAAAAGAACTGTATCATTTCTAAAGCATTGAGCGTTCCATTTACTTTAAATGTTACTTACGGCGGGTAAGCCCCTACCAAACCCTCTCCCATAATGAGGGGCTAATCATAATGTCATCTCGAACGATAGTGAGAGATCTTTTAGAACTAATAGGTTAACCTATTGCTTTTATAAGATTTCTCGTTATCACTCGAAATGACAAGATGTATAAACTAAAATTCCTTAAAAGAACGGGTAATATTATCCGTTCTTTTGTGTTTATAAGCCGATTATAGTTATGCAGCGTTCTCGATTATCATTAACCTTCGTTTTGTTCCTCGCCATTTTTGGCTCCCTGATCTTCCTGTTCTTTTACATGAAGCATCAATTTACTGCGGTACGCACCGAGGTTTCGGATGATGTGATGGTAGAAAAAATTACCAGCATGGGTAAGTTGGAACTGGTCAAATACTCGATGAAGGACGTGATTGAGAAAAAGCAGGTGCATACCCTACTGCCCGATGAGCGCGTATTGTTTGTAGCCGTTGGCGAGGTAACCGCCTGTATTGATTTAACTAAAATACGTAAACAGGATATTACCCGTACCGAGGGGCATGATACCATCATTGTAAACATGCCTAAGCCCGAAATATGCTATGTAAAGCTAGATCACCAACGCTCCAAAGTTTATGATATCAGCGGCATTATGTTACCCAGTACCAGCAAAGCCATGGTTGAAGACATTTACAAAGTGGCCGAAAAGCGCTTATTAGACAATGCCCGTGAAATGGATGTGCTGGGCAAAGCGCGGCAAAACGCGCAGATTATTTTTAAACCACTACTGGAAAACATATCCGGCAAAACGGTAATTCTGCAATTTAAGTAACCTTAGCTTGGATTTTGTGCACGCTGCCTGCGCCGTAGCCAAACCTGCCCAATATTGCGTGTAGGCACGTTATCACCCAATAGTTTGCCCCAAGGCTTCAGGTCCTCAATCCGGTCAAACACAATTTTGAGTACGGCAATAAACGGTATCGACAAAAACATACCCGATATACCCCACAACGCTCCGCCCAGCAGCACAATTATGATAGATATTAAAGCGTTGATTTGCACCTTAGAGGATACAATTTTAGGAACCAGAAAATTATTATCAATAAACTGGATAAACATATAAGCTGCTATTACACCCAGTTGAGTAGAGTAACCGTCTTTAGTAACAGTGGCCATTAGCACAGGTAAGGCAATGGCAATTAGTCCGCCAATGTAGGGCAGCATATTTAATAACGCACCTATCACGCCAAACAAAATAGCATACTTCACATCAAGCAAAAGTAATGCAATTGAATTCATGATGGCTACAATTAAAGTTTCGGTAAGCAACCCGATAATGTAGCTTTGAATAGCAGCTTTAGTTTCCTGTAATATTTCGGCAACACGCACTGAGTTTTCTTCTGAAAACACCTCGAACAGAAAGTTGATGATGAGTGTTTTATACAGCAGCATTAAAAATACATAAACCGGTATCAGGAATACAACACTTAACGTACCCAATACCGTATTAATAGTTTTACCCACCAGCCCTTTACTGTTGTTCATGGCATCATTTATAAAAGTAGCCTGCCGTTGTGTATCTATGCCAAAATGCATAAATATATAATTTTTCAGGTCATTAACCACATGGGCAAACTTTGCTTTGAGGGTAGGTAACGTACTGCTGAATGATGCAATTTGCGACGACAGGAAATAAAATAGCCCTGCTACAAAAATTACGGCCAGCAGCATCGCTAGCACTATTGATAACACTTGCGGCACACCCCATTTTCGAAGCTTGTTAACTAATCGGTTAAGTAATACAGCGATAAAAGCCGCAAAAGCCAGCGGAATTAAAATATCAGATAAACTGTCCAGCACATACACAAACAGGATAAGGCCGAACAAGGTAACAGTAGCTTGTATATAAAATGGGTAATTTTTGGTTTGCATAGATGTAATTGATACCTACATAAGCAATAAATTAAATTAAAGTTTTTAAATAGAAAAAGCCGCCTAAAAAGGCAGCTTTTTCTATTTCGTCATTGCCCAAAACAAAGCAATAACGTAAGTTAATTATCTTATTTCAACACATTTCTCCAGCTCACCAAATCGCCAATGATTTTATCCAGCTGATCGGCCGGAACACGTTCCTGGGCCATGGTATCACGGTGACGGATGGTTACGGTATTATCTTCCAGTGTCTGGTGATCTACCGTAATACAGAACGGGGTACCGATAGCATCCTGGCGGCGGTAGCGTTTACCGATAGCATCCTTTTCTTCATATTGCACGTTAAAATCAACCTTCAGCTTGTCCATAATTTCGCGAGCCTTTTCGGGCAAACCGTCTTTTTTGGTAAGCGGGAAGATAGCAGCTTTAACCGGTGCCAGGCATGGGTGCAGGCGCAATACAGTACGGCTGTCTTGCTTATCCTCGGTGCTTAGGTCTTCTTCTTCGTAAGCATTAATCATCGTTAGCAAAAACATACGATCCAAACCGATAGAGGTTTCAATTACGTAAGGGATGTAATTACCGTAAGGCTTGTTGGTATCCGGGTCAATCTCCGGATCAAAGTACTGCATTTTTTTGCCTGAGAATTCTTGATGCTGGCTCAAGTCAAAGTTGGTACGGCTATGAATACCTTCTACCTCTTTAAAACCAAATGGAAATTGATATTCAATATCATAAGCCGCATCGGCATAGTGAGCCAGCTTGGTATGCTCATGGTAACGGTATTTTTCAGGGGCAGTACCCAAAGCCAGGTGCCATTTTAAACGGGCCTCTTTCCATTTATCAAACCACTCGCGCTGTGTGCCGGGGCGAACAAAGAATTGCATCTCCATTTGCTCAAACTCACGCATACGGATGATGAACTGGCGGGCAATCACCTCATTACGGAAAGCTTTACCAATTTGTGCAATACCAAACGGAATCTTCATCCGGCCCGACTTCTGAACATTCAGGTAGTTTACAAAAATACCTTGTGCAGTTTCGGGGCGCAGGTAAATCACATCCGCATCATCGGCTACAGCTCCCATTTGGGTACTGAACATCAGGTTAAACTGACGTACATCCGTCCAGTTAGCGGTGCCGCTTACCGGGCAAACAATGTTTTGCTCAATAATTAATTCGCGTAAGCGTGGCAAATCTTCTGCATTTAAAGCTGCGTCCATTGCCAATTGAAGGGCTTCTGCCTGATCGGTTTTACCTTCTTCTTCATAGCGGGCAATACGATCTTCCAGCAACTGATCTGCACGGTAACGTTTCTTTGAATCTTTATTATCGATCATCGGGTCGCTAAAACCGGCTACGTGACCGCTGGCTTCCCAAATTTTAGGATGCATAAAAATGGCAGAATCGATACCCACGATGTTCTCGTTTAACTGCACCATGCTTTTCCACCAATAGGTTTTGATGTTATTTTTTAATTCGGCACCATTCTGACCATAGTCGTACACAGCGCTTAAACCATCATATATCTCGCTTGATTGGAACACAAAACCATACTCTTTGGCATGGGCAATCACATTCTTAAACAGTTCGTCGGTATTTTTACTCATAACCCTGCAAAGATATTTTTTGCAATTGGATTTTCGAATTTGGATTTTGGATTTATTTATTCTTCAATCGCTATCGCTATCTTACCTGTAAAGCCGCCTTTCTCCTGCATTTCATGTGCCTGCTGCAAATCTTCTAAACCAAATGTTGCGGCTATGTACGGTTTCAGTTTGCCTTGATCTACCAAAAGTTGCAGTTTTTGCAGATCGGCTGTTTGAGGTTTAACATGTACTATTTTCATTTTGCTTTGCAACAGCAGGTCGGCCGCACCTTGTAACGTGCTTTTCACATCTTGCATACCACCGCGGGTAGATACAAACATACCATCAGGGGCAATATTGTTTTTTACATCCGAAATAGTGTAGTTGCCGGTGGCATCAAAGTATAAATCGAACTGCTCGTTTTCGGGTACCTTTTCAGTTTTATAATCAATTACCTTATCACAGCCCAGGGTTTTGGCAAATTCAACATTGGCGGTACTGCATACACCGGTTACCGTACACCCGTAATGCTTAGCTATTTGTACCGCAGCGGTGCCTACCCCACCCGTGCAGCCGTTGATGAGCACATTACTGTTTGGCTGCAATTTTCCATCATCTGTCATGCCCTGCCAGGCTGTGCTGGCGGCCAGTGGTAAGGCGGCAGCTTCGGTAAAGCTTAAACCTTCGGGCTTTAGGGCGGCGTTATCTTCATCAACTGCTACCAGTTGGGCGTAAGCATGTCCTTTCAGCGCATTTTTGAAACCAAATACTTCGTCGCCCACTTTAAACTTTTTGCTTTTCGTTTCAACTACTACGCCACTGAAATCACTACCAATTATATGTTCGCCAAATAAACCAGTAATCAGCTTTGTTTTACCCTGGCGTACCAAAGTATCTACCGGGTTAACCGACGATGCCCTGTTGCTTACTAAAATCTGTCCGTCTTCCAGGCCAGGTTGCTCTACATCTTTTATCACAAACCTATCTGCCGATCCGTATTCTTCAATAACTGCTGCTTTCATCATACTTAAATTTTAAAAGTAACAATGGGCAGTCTAAATAGTTGCCACACAGTTAAAATGCCCTTCAATGCGCGGAAATATCTCGCAAAAAAGTTACACGATAATATATCAGGAATTCAATACATTAGGCTATTCAATCACTTCTTTACAATTTTTTAATGAAACGTAAACATTTGGGTTCTTTAGCCTTAATGGCGCTATTACTTACGGCCGGTGCCAAGGCTCAAACCCTCCCCTCGCCCAAGCAACATTTTGGCTTTGATATTGGGGATGATTATAGTTTGGCCAATTACACCCAAACCGAAGCATTTTTTAAAAAGCTGGCTACCTCTAACCGTACTAAATATGTAGACATCGGTTTAACTGAAGAAGGCAGACACCAGTTTATGCTGATTGTATCATCGCCCGAAAACATTAAGAATTTAGACAAGTACAAAGATATATCGCGCCGACTGGCACGTGCCGAAAACCTAACGGATGAGCAGGCCCGCAGCTTGGCCGCACAAGGTAAAGCCATTGTGTGGATTGACGGCGGCTTACACGCCAATGAAACGGTTGGCGCCCACCAACTAATTGAAACTGCTTACGAACTGGTAACCCGCACGGATGCCGAAACCATGCGCATTCTGGATAACGCCATAATTTTGATGGTGCATGCCAACCCCGATGGGCAGGAAATTATATCGAACTGGTACATGGGCCAAACCGATCCTAAAAAGCGAAACATGAACATTCCACGCTTGTACGAAAAATACATTGGCCATGATAACAACCGCGATTTTTACATGATGAACATGAAAGAAACGCAGAACATTACCAACCAGCAATACCTGGAATGGCTGCCACAGATTGTTTACAACCATCACCAAACCGGCCCTGCCGGCTCTGTAGTAGCCGGACCACCGTACCGCGACCCATATAATTATGTGTACGACCCGTTACTGGTAACCAGTATAGATGCATTAGGCTCGGCCATGAGCAGCCGTTTGAATGCTGAGAACAAACCGGGTTATACCGAACGCAACGGCACCACTTTTTCTACCTGGTGGAATGGCGGTTTGCGTACCACCACCTACTTTCATAATATGGTGGGTTTGCTTACCGAAATTATTGGCAACCCTACCCCATCCGAAATACCATTGGTACCCGAGCGCTTGATACCAAACAGCAATACGCCTTATCCGGTAACACCACAGCCCTGGCACTTTAAGCAGTCTATCGATTACTCGGTATCCTTAAACTATGCCGTACTGGATTATGCCGCCCGCCAGCGTGATATTTTACTGTACAATATGTACCAGATGGGCAAAAATTCGATTGACCGCGGCAGCCGTGACAACTGGACGTTATCACCTAAACGCGTAGATTCTATTAATACCGCTTACAAAGCCGAACAAACTACTGTGGCCGCGCCTGCCCCCGGCAGCTTTGGTGGTCGTGGCACTGTACCCGTAAAATATTTTGACAAGGTATTAAAAGACCCTACCCTGCGCGACCCACGAGGCTATATTATCCCAGCCGATCAGACTGACTTTCCAACCGCGGTTAAATTCATTAATACGCTGGTTAGGGCAGGTGTTGTTATCCATAAAGCCAATGCCGATTTTACGGTGAATGGCAAAAAGTATCCCGCCGGATCATTCATTGTGAAAACCGATCAGGCTTTCCGCCCGCATGTGTTGGATATGTTTGAACCGCAAGATCACCCGAACGATTTTCAATATCCAGGTGGTCCTCCTATCCGCCCGTATGATAATGCCGGATGGACTTTGGCTTTCCAAATGGGCATCCAGTTTGACCCTATTTTAGACGGATTTACCGGCCCCTTTACCCGTTTACCCTATGGCCAGTTGCAAAGTCCGCCAAAAGTATTGTTACCGGTTATCAGCAAAGGCGGCTACGTATTAAATCCTGGCGTAAATAATAATTTTATTGCTGTAAATGATTTACTAAAAGCCGGCGCACAGGTATACCGTTTAACTAAGCAAGGTAAAGATGTCGGTGCATTCTACGTACCTTATTCGGCCACGGCAAAAAGCACCTTAGCAATGGATGCCAGCTTAGGTATTAAAGTAACCGAGACTGGTAAAGCGCCAAAAGGTGCCGTTAAAATAGCGCCTCTACGTATTGCTTTGTGGGATACTTACGGCGGTTCCATCCCTTCGGGCTGGGTACGCTGGATGATGGAACAATATCATTTTCCATTTACAGTAGTATATCCGCAAGAGATTGATGGTGGCAGTCTGAAAAACAACTATGATGTAATTGTTTTTGTGGGCGGTGCCATTCCAGCCGTCCGTCGTGAAGGTGGTTTTGGTGGCGGCGAATTTGGCGGCCGTATGCCATCGCCGCAGGATTTGCCCGAGCAGTACCGCAGCTGGACAGGCCGTATTACGCCTGAAAAATCCATTCCCCAACTAAAAGCCTTTTTAGAAGCAGGTGGCAGCATTGTTACCATTGGCAGTAGTGCCAACCTGGCTTATCAATTAAAGCTACCGGTAAGCAATGCGCTGGTTGAGACCGCAAACGGCGCGGAACGCCCTTTACCTGGCGACAAATTTTATATTCCGGGAAGCGTACTACAGGTAACGTATGATACCACACAACCAGCCACTTGGGGAATGCCGGCTGTGGGTGATGTAATGTTTGACAGCAGTCCGGCCTTTAAACTGGGCACTGATGCCACAGCGCAGGGCATTAAACCCTTAGCAACTTACACCACCGATAAACCGTTGCGAAGTGGTTGGGCGTGGGGCCAAAAGTATTTAAAAAATGATGTAGCTGCATTTGTAGCGCCTGTTGGTGCTGGTAAGCTGTATGTTTTCGGTCCCGAAATTACCTTTAGGGCCCAATCTCACGGTACATTTAAATTGTTATTTAATCAATTATACTCAGTACCAACAAAGTGATATTGTTTTTAAAATAAAAAAATAATTATTTTCTATTTAATTAAATAACAGGCATACAATTTGTACTAATATCATCAGTAATGTGGGTTTGAATTAAGTGCAGAGTGAAAAGCAGTTGTGCAATGGCATGGCTGCTTTTTTTATAAGTATACTTTTTAACTATCAGGTATTAAAAATATTTACAAATGGTTAAAAATATTTTTTTTAACCATTTGTATTCTGTAAACTTGTGAGTATCAAACCTATTCACCATGAAAATTTTTGTTGCCAGGCTGCCCTATGAATATCAGGAAACTGATATAGCCGCCCTTTTTGCACCTTATGGCGAGGTTGCTACCGTAAATTTAGTGATGGACCGTGAAACCGGCCGGAGTAAATGCTACGCTTTTGTGGAGATGCCAAACGAGGGCGAGGCCAGCAATGCTATCAGCAGACTGGATCAAACAGAGATCAACAGAAAACAAATTGTTGTGAGCCCGGCACAAGAACGAGCTAAAACCAACAACTACAGTTCTGGCAATGGCTTTAGCCGTAATGCACAACGTAGTAACGGAGGTGGGGGTGCAGGTACTAGCGGTGGTTATGACAACAACCGTAGCGGTGGCAATAGCTATAACCGCGACCGCAATTCATACAACGGTAGATATAACCGTAATAAAGAATCGAATTCAGATTACTAATATCTAAACATTATATCACACACTACTACAAAAAGGGTTGGCTATATGGCTAACCCTTTTTATTTACTGCCAGGCTTATTGCTTTTATAAGTATTGCTCCCAGCATCAATGTACTCAAACACCTCAGTTGGTTTGTATTGCTTATCTTCCGTCACTACTCCGCCATTAATAATTGCGTTTGACATGATAAAACGTCCCGGACGCTGTTTCACATTTCCACGCAGGTAAATACTTCTATCAGCTATTACGTTGGATAAAGTAATCGAAGAACAGTCGGGCGATATAGACATGCCCCAAGCCAAGCGGTCGCGGCTGTCGCGCAGAGTAATGGCCGTAAAGTTCACCTCATAACAATTGTTCAGTTGCACTGCCGCATTAGCCGGATTATTGTTTGAACTTACACCATGCACCTTAAAGCCGGTTACGTTACTGAATTTTAATCCGCTCAACTCTACTTTACCTTGTGCATCTAAGTTGGCTATATTCCAGTAATCGTTAGTTAGCCCTCCGGCCGAAATAAATTCCATATTGCCCGGCCCACAAAATACATTACTTAATTTACCAAACTGGCTAGATTGTATAGATAAGTTCATAGGCGATTGCTCAAAAACACAATTAGCAATCATAGGCGTATACAGGCCTTTCATTTTCAAGTTATGTTGTGTACTGCTGTTGGCTACACTGTTTACAATACAAACGTTACCATCTGAGCCTGCATTGTTTATGCCTTCTAAAGTAAATGCCTTATCGCACGCGAAAGCATGGCAACCATCAATATAACTATCCTTGCATCGGTAAGTTCTGATGCCATCCACACATCCCCAAAAATAACAGTTATCAAACCGGCACATACCTGCATTCTCGAAATTAATAGCTGTGGCCAACTGGTAAAACACACAATTATTAATAGTAGTAAAACAGGCGAAGCTGTTGTATATGCCATTAGGCCGGTTCCTATTATCAGTAAAAAACCAAATGTTGTTGATGTTAAATTTGGTGTTTTGCTGAGGTTTAGCATCAGTAAGTATATTGAATGCATAGTACCCCCGGTCGCCGCCTATAACTGATAGAAATATAGATGCACCGTTACCATTGAGTTGAATACCGCGCCGCTCTAACTGACCTTGGCCCCGATAGTCGATATTTATACTATTGGTAATTCTATATTTTTTACCGCTGGTTAATTCAATACACGACAGGCCATGATCGCGGGCATACGTAAAGGCGGCTTGAAACGCCCGGGTGTCGTCGGCCTTTTCATCGCCTACTGCACCAAACGCTTCTACCGTAATAGCACCTGTTATAGCTTTATCGGGTAAGGAGGCTTGTGTTTTGGCCGACCAATCTTTATAACTAAGGCCCTGAGACAAGGCGCTGAAACAATTACAAATAATAATTAAGAACGTGATGAAAGCAAGTGAAGAAGCTTTTTTGAGCATGTAGTGGCGAATTTATAGTTCAACAACTTTAAATTACGCCAATTGTTTAATTTACCATACTAGCAAACAGTACACTTGATGCTGCTAGTGTCTAATATTCTGTTCGGTAGTGTAAAATATTTTGGCCGATATTTATTTAACCTATGAGAAATAAAAAAATGGTTAAATTTGTTAATAACTTGCATACAAGTGTTTATAAGTATTGTTTTTGCTAACAATCACATTCTTCCTGCTTCTATAATTAGCATTTAAATACCCTTTCACCTCTTCCATTAAAAATTTATTAACCCTGAAAATCCATTCTAACACATTTTTAATAACCGCTGATGGTATTGGCTTATAAATTGCAAACACACCTAACAAATATTAACTGATTTACTGTCGCAATTAACAGCAACAAAAGAGTTAATTTACTTAATTAGACAACACAGCATGAGCAGGATATTAGCAGTTGATGACGACCATGACATTTTAGAGGTACTTCAATTTATATTAGAAGATTCAGGCTATGAAGTTGATACGCTATCAGACGGTAATCAGCTTTTTGACCAGATTAAACAACGGCTACCCGATTTGATATTACTAGATATTATGCTAGGTAACATGGATGGCAGGGATTTATGCAAAAACGTAAAATTGCAAAATGAAACCCACAGCATTCCGGTTATCATGATATCAGCAAGCCATAACGTATCAGACGTATTGAAACAAGAGTGCGCACCTGATGATTTTATTGCGAAGCCGTTTGACATTAACAACTTGCTTAACAAAATAAAAAGGCAGTTAGCCGCCTAAAATAAAAGTAACGTCCATCTACCTATCTATAACTTTTGGCCGCCCGTAACAGAGCGGCCTTTTATATTTTGCCTTAACTACTTTACGTCCAAAATTTTCAGCTCTTTATCAATACGCTCGTTCCACTGCGATTGTGCATATTGATCTAAGCCGTGGCGTGTTTCATCATCATACTGCTTTTGCATCCGATTCATGTCCCGGAAAGCTTCCAGGTAATCGGCATGTATGGCACCATCATAGTTAGTTACCGGCTGCTGCTCGGTTAGTAGGCCCCGCTTATAATGCTCACTTGCAATTTTAGCAATATCAAAATGTCGCTGTTCGTGATTAAGGGTATAATCGTCCTGATAACCCGGCTTTACCCAACTGGCACTTTTGGGTAAGTAAACTTTCATTTTAATTCTAACTTGAATTGTACTATTTACCACTTCTACCTCTTCATCAAACGCCAGGCTCGGAAAAACCTCGGCGGCGTATTTGGTACCGTTAATGGGCTTAGCCTTAAAATCATTCCAAATGAGCGGGCGCTTGGTAGTATAATAGATAGTATCAGGATCGGAATTATCAGTATAATCAGTGAAACTCAGCTTTACCTTCTTAGCCAGTTTAGGATTATGATCAGCTTCCTTGTTCATCCAGGTATTCAGATAAATCAAAGCGCTCCCTAACGTACGCCGCAAAGTAGGCTCTACCACATCTAATTGATTTTGCGGCCTGATGTACCTAGCCGAGCTTTTGTAACTGAGCAGGTAAACATTATCATCAGGATATTTACGGTCAAAAGATAGGTTTATCGTTATTTTACCCTCTATCCGGCCACCGGGTAAGGCCGTTTCTATTACTTTCAATTCGTCTATATGCACTATCACCGGCCGCAATGTGGTATTAACCGGTATATTGTTGCTGATATATTTTTTTAATGCCTGTGCTGCACCGCCATCCAAATCAATCGGTTGTGGTTTAGAAACTGTGGCATCTGCCAACAGCCAAGCCACCGCATGCGTATTGGAACGATTATCAACTACGCTTGCTACATAAAATTCTTTGGGTGATATAGCCAGGCGTTCATCCTGCAAAGTGATAAATGCAGCAGGTTTAACCGGCCATACAAAACCATAACTGGACAGCAGCAAAGCTGCAACAGATACAAACCTCACCAAAAAAGAGAATCCGTTAAAAATATTTTTAATCATTAATTAACCACTTAACGTATCTGATTATAAATATGATACGCAGCTAAAAAGGGTTTACATAAAGTTGACATTGACTAAAATGATTATTAAACTTTTTAAGCGTGTATACCATCTAATAATTACCTTCGTTTAAAATATGCTTTGCAGTTTGCGATTCTTTGCTGCGGATTGCATTTTTGTATTTGCTTTTTTTGCAGTTTGTTAACAGCTATTATGATTAAACTCAAACCCATTGCTACTTGTGCCTTGTTGCTTGGCGCTATATCGGCTAAGGCCCAGCAAAACCCGTCATTTGATATTTATCGTACCTATCATACAGCTACTACGCTGTTAAATAATGGCCAGTACGTAGCTGCAGCCGAACAATTCAGATTAATTGAGCAAAACCGTATCAAGGCTACTACGCAGTCGCAGTTTGAGTCGGAAATGACTTTGCTGAAAGAAAACTCGCAGTATTACGAGGCCTTGTGTGCGTTAGAATTGGGTAACGATGATGCCGAAAGCATGTTGTTGCGCTTTATTAAAGAGCACCCCGAAAACCCGCTTACTAAACTGGCTTATTTTCAAATTGGTAAATCATACTCTAAACAGGGTAAATATGAAGATGCCCTGCGCTGGTTTAATAAAATTGAGGCCGGTGAGCTGAACGGTAAAGAGTATACTGAATACAACTTCCGCAAAGGCTATGCCTACTTTGAGCTGAATGATTATAAAAACGCTCAGGTATTATTTAGCGAAGTAAAAGACAAAAAATCACCCTTTACTGAGGATGCAACTTATTACTATGCCTACATCGCTTACCTGAACCAGGATTACCATATTGCGCTGGTTAATTTTGAAAAGCTAAAAAACTCTAAAAAATACGAAACCAGTTATCCGTACTACATTACGGCGGTGTATTTTCTGGACAAGCGTTATGACGATGTCATTAGCTATGCCATTCCAATTTTAAATTCCACCCATCAACAGCACGAAACCGAAATGCTGCGCATTGTTGGTGCCTCATACTTTGCTAAAGCTGATTACCCGAATGCGGTTAAATATTACAGCCGCTTTCAGGCAGGCGATGCAGGCCGTACACAAAACTCGCAAGACAGCTACCAAATTGGTTATGCTTACTATAAAGTGGGCAACAACGCCAAAGCCGCTACTGAACTAGAAAAACTGGTAGACAAAAGCGACGTATACAGCCAAAATGGTAACTATACGCTGGGTACCATCTTTTTAAAAACCAATAACAAGCAGGGCGCCCGTAATGCTTTCCAAGTTGCATCAAGGCTTAACTTTGACCCGCAACTGCAAGAGGATGCTTTGTACGAATATGCCAAGCTATCATACGAGCTGGATTTTAATACGCAGGCACTGGAAGCAACACGCCTATACCTGAAAAATTATCCGCGTTCAAGCCGTACCGACGAGGTAAAAACTTTATTAGGTGAGGCTTTACTGAATTCTAAAAATTACCGTGAGGCAGTTGAGATATTAGAACCTATTGTTAAAACATCGCCCAATGCGGCCGAGGCCTACCAAAAAGTAACTTATTACCGCGGTTTAGAATACTATAACGAGCGCGCATTTGAAAATGCCATCGGTATATTTTTGCGCTCGCTTAAGTATCAGCGCGATGAAAAGATTACGGCATTAACCACCTACTGGCTGGCCGAGTCTATGTACGAGGTACGTAAGTATGGCGAATCTGTTCAACAGTTTGAGGCGTTTTTAGATATGCCTGCCGCAAAACAATCAGGCGTATTCAACTACGCCAACTACGGCTTGGGATATGCTGCTTTTGGTGATGAGCAATATCGCAAAGCCGCTACTTACTTTGAACGCTTTTTAGCTGGCGAGCCTAAAGACCGCAACACTATAAATGATGCGACTGCACGTATTGCCGACAGCTACTTTGTATTGAAAAGTTATGCCAGTGCTATGCAATACTATGACCGTATTATTGCCGGTGGCAGTCAAGGTCAGGATTATGCATTGTTTCAACGCGGTATGATTCAAGGTTTGCAAGGTTCACCTGATGCTAAAATCAGTACGTTGAATGATGTATTGCGTCGTTTCCCTAATTCGGACTTTGTGGATGATGCATCTTTCGAGATTGCTTACACCTACTTTTTGAAAAACAATGGCGACCAGGCCAAAGCTGGTTTGCAAGCGCTGATTCAGCAACACCCGCAAAGCAGCTATATACCACGTGCGCTGGTGACTATAGGTTTGATTGATTACAACAACAACCAGGATGATTTGGCGGTTGAATCGTTCAAAAAAGTAGTACAAACCTACCCGCAAACAGAGGAAGCCAAACAGGCGCTGAAACAGATTGAAAAAATCTACACGGATAAAGGTGATGCACAAACCTTTATTAACTACGCGTCTACTACGCCTATTGGTAACTACAGTTCTGCCGAGCAGGAAAGCATTATGGCTACCGCTGCCAACAACCTGTACCTGAAAGGCGACTGGGCCGGAACAGTAGCTGCCGTAAACGCTTATTACGACAAAGCTACCAAACCTATCTACGACAAGCAAATGCGCTTTATCCGTGCACAAAGTTTGGTGAACCTGAACCGTTCCGAAGAAGCTGTACAGGACTATAACGTGATTTTGAACGACTGGACCAGTGCTTATACCGAGAAATCGCTTATCAGCATGGCCAAATTGTATATGGCACAAAAACGCTATAACGAGGCTGTGGTGTTCCTAAAACGTTTGGAAACCAACTCTGAATACAAAGCCGATTATACATTTGCTATCAACAACCTGCTTATCTGCTACGCTGAGATGGAAATGGCTGATGATGTGCTGCACTATGTACAACTGGTTCGCGAAAACGAAAAATCATCAGAAGAAGATAAATTTAAAACCGGTTTGTACGCTGGCCGCGCACAGCTGATGCGTAACGATACCACCGCTGCCGTCAAAGAGTTTAATTACACGGTAGCTAATACCAAAACGGTATCAGCAGCCGAGGCTAAATATAATATTGCGCTTATTGAGTACCAAAAAGGTCAATACAAAGCATCTCAAAAAACCTGCTTTGACATCATCAACAAACTGTCTAACTATGATTACTGGGTAACTAAAACCTTTGTGCTGTTGGCCGATAACTATGTAGGCTTAAAGGACACCTTCCAGGCAAAAGCCACCTTGCAGAGTGTAATTGACAACTATAAAGGCGATGATGACATTTTGCCGGCAGTTAAAGAAAAATTACAAAAACTAAGTGGGGCTACGCCTAATGCTACCGGCACTCCATCTAACAAACAGTAATTATTGACAACGCAATCATACCGAACGATAATGACAACCCGATACATATATTTACTGCTTAGTGCTACTGTAGCGTTTGGTGCAGCTTCGGCCCAGGCCCAGGTAAAACAACCCGCTAAAAAAGCACCTGCTAAAACTACTACCACCAAACCGGTTGCCAAACCTGCCGCCAAAAAATTGGGCGACGCAGCAGCCAAAGTAAAACAGGATACTACTAAAAAAGGCGGACAAAACGCAGCTAACCAACCCAACAACAACAGCAGCTTGTCTGAAGAAATTGTGGTAACTACCGTATACAAACCGGTACTGGCCGATGCGGTAAAAATACGCCGTAATCCGAACTTGGAAGATACCCAACCTTACAAAGCACCTTTAAGCTATACCACTTTAGATAAAAGGCTGGAGCGCAACAGCGACATCCGCCAATTGGAGGCGATGAAAATGCCTGCAGAGCGCGACTCTATCCCAGCTAATAACTTTGCGCGTGCTGGCTTCGGTAGTTTAAAAACCCTTTTTGGTGAAGCGTTCATCAACAACGGCAATGATCCGGCTTTACAAACTGGTGCCTATTTGAAATACTTTGGCCAGCAAGGTAATGAGTACAAACAAAATCAATCAAAAGCCGAGGCTGGTGTATTTGGCAAGGTTATCACCGGCGACAATACACTGAATGGTCGCATCAATTATACTCGCCGCAACAATTACTTTTACGGCTTTTATAATCCGGGAGTGGCCCGCACCGTTGATCCGAGCAAACAGCACTTTAATACCCTGAGTGCTGAAGGCGAACTGGCTAAAAATTACCAGGATACCGACCGTGTGTTTACTTATGCCTTAAAAGCCAACGGCTATTTATTCAGCGATGCTTATCAGGCTCGTGAAAATAACTTGGTATTAACCGGCTTTTTAAATCAAACCATCAACCAGTTTTATGCCGGTTTAGGTGGCTCTTTGGATTTAAGCACGCAAAAAGATGTTTCTTACTCTATCAACAACAGCTTATTGCGTTTAAACCCTTATCTGAAATTTCAGGGTGAAAACTATAAGATTGATGCAGGATTAAACTTTGTGAAAGAGTTTGGTTTTTCATCACGCGTGTTCCTGTTCCCGGCTGCTAAGTTAGAATTGCAGGTAATACCAAAATACGTTCGCTTGTTTGCCGAGGCAAAAGGTGACGTAAACAGATCATCATTACGTAGCTGGTCAGAAATTAACCCTTTTATAGGTCAGGATATTGCCATCAAAAATTCAGTTGATAAACTGGATATCACCATAGGCTTAAAAGGCCGTATCATTGCCGGTTTAGGTTTCAAAGCCGCCATTTTCCGTAACAGCGTGAAAGACCTGCCGTTGTTTGTGAGTAACTTTGATCAAACCACTCACTACAATCGCTTCGGTATCTTGTATGCTGATGGCAATACTAAAATTAGTGGCTTTAACGGCGAATTGGATTATAAAGCATCAGATGACCTGGCTATCTTCGGCAAAGTTGAATTCAGAGACTATAAGTTAAATAACGACCTGCAACCGTGGAACTTGCCTAAATTCAAGCTGACTGCCGGTACAGCCATCCATATTGGCAACAAAGTAGATATCAATGGTTCGGTTTTCTTGCGTAGCGAGGTTAAAGACAGAATGCCGACAGAACAATTTACTGTAGGTGCACCAACCTACCGGATAGTAACCCTTAAATCATTTGCCGATTTAAACGGAGGCGTTGCATACAAAGCCACCAAGCAGATATCGGTGTTTGTACAAGCCAACAATATTTTGAGTAGCAATTACCAAACTTGGCTGTATTACCCCAACTATGGTTTTAACATATTTGGCGGCGTAGGCTTTACTTTTTAATTATATTTGCGGCTTACTATTAATTTAAGCTTAAGGTTTTATTATCAATGGATTTAGCTGTTTACATTAGTGAACTACTTAAAGAGCAAGGCGCTGTTGTTTTACCCGGCTTGGGTACATTTAAACAAGCGCGTGTGCCCGGCTATTATAATGAACCCGAAGGCAAATTTTATCCGCCACATTACCAGGCCGGTTTTGAAGCCAACACCCAAAGCGATGATTTGGCTCTGGCGCTGTACTTAAGCAAAAGAAACAATATATCGCCTGCCTCGGCACGCTTTTTTGTAAACAAATACGTAGCCGATTTACAACAGCAACTGCAATCGCAGGAGGTTTCGGTTGATCAGCTGGGCTCATTGCACAAGCAGGGTAACGAAATAAAGTTTAAACCCAGCACCAATGCAGCAGTGGCATCTGCGGCCTATGGTTTTTCGGCTGTTAACCTACGCCCTGAGCCTGTGCAACCGCCAGCAGCCAAGCCGGAGCCACCAGTAACGACACCTCCATTAACAACGCCACCGGTACAAGTGCCCATAGCTGCTCCACCTGTACCACCGGCAAAACCTATACAGCCAGAACCAAAGGTTACTGATGTACCTACTTCAAAACCAGATGTAAGTACACCTGCGCCTATCCAACCGCAACCAACGGTAAAAACGCCGGTACCCGCGCCAAGCACGGCCAAAAAAGAACACCGCCCAGAGTCTGCAAGGCCCGAACAGGCAGTGGCTAAAGCAGCCCATTATGTTAATGAAGGTACAGAAGAACCAAAAGCTCAATCTCCACTATTAAACATAGGCCGTGGGATAGTTATTACCTTAATTCTGCTGGTTTTAGCGGTAGGCGGCATTGCTATTTACCGTAATATGCCAGCGGAAAGAGGCAACGACACGGCAAGCCAACAACCTGTTGATAGTGCAGCCAATATCTCAGCCACGGCTGCTGATACCGTGGTAATTAACAAAACGCCGGCAGTTACTGATACGCCGGCGGCAAATGATACAACAAGCGCAATCGACTCCGCACAACAACAAGCACAAACTGTACCGCCTGCAACGCCCGCCCAAGCAACCGCTGCTAAAACAATTGTTGATGCTGACGGACAAGGTTTTGAATACGCTTTACTAGGCGGTGCCTGCAGTAATGTAGAAACGGCTACCAAAATTATCAGCCGTTACAAGGCGCAGGGTGTTACTGCCACCGTGCTTAAAAACCCGCCTGCCGACAAATACTTTAAAATATGCTTTGGCTTTTTCAAAACTTTTCCTGACGGGCAAAATGCCAAGTTAAGGCTGGTGGATAAATATCACCTGGAAAGGTCAAAATTATACGTAGAAAAAATCAGACAAAACCCTAAAAAATGATGTTATTACTGCAGATTACCGACACTGCTCAAAAAGTGAATGATACGCTTAACCGCGCTGCCCAAACCGCTACCACTGCAGCTCCGGCTGATGATTTACATTTTGGCGACCTTTTGATTAAAGGTGGCTGGGTAATGATTCCAATCGGTATTTTGGCAGTATTAGGCTTGGTGATATTTTTTGAACGCTATTTTACCATCCGCAAGGCAGCTAAAGACGAATCTAACCTGATGAATCAAATTCGTAGCAGCATTACAGCCGGTAAATTAGATTCGGCTATTGCGGTAGCTCGTAATAGCAACTCGCCGCTGGGCCGCATGTTACAAAAAGGCTTACTGCGTATTGGTCGCCCTATCAAAGATATTGAAGGCGCTATCGAAAACATAGGCAAAATTGAGGTTGCCAAACTCGAAAAAAACATTGGCATCATCGGTATTGTGGCTGGTATTGCACCTATGTTTGGTTTCTTGGGTACCATCGCAGGGGTTATCAAAATTTTTTACGATATTTCTAAAACCGATAACATCAGCATGGGTGTCATCTCGGGTGGTTTATATGTAAAAATGGTTACCTCGGCAGCAGGTTTGTTTGTGGGTATTGTAGCTTACGTATGTTACCACATCCTGAACATGATGGTTGAGAAAGTAATCTTGAAACTGGAAACCGACGCTATTGAATTTATTGACCTGTTAGAAGAGCCAAGCAAATGAATTTAAGAACCAAACGCGGCAAGGCATCAGCCGAGGTGCATACCTCGGCTATGAACGATATCATGTTCTTTTTGCTGCTGTTTTTCCTGATTGCGTCTACCGTTACTAATCCCAACGTTATTAAGCTGATGCTGCCTAAATCGTCATCCGGTCAGGCGGTGTCCAAAAAAACGATTACCGTATCGGTAACGCAGGATTTACGTTACTACGTAGAGAAGAAGGAAGTGAGTGTTGATGCCCTGCAAAGCACGCTGGCCGGTTACAAAAACCTGGCATCTGAATTGACCATTGTATTACATGTAGACCGCACAGTAGCTATACAGGATGTGGTGCAGGTAATGGACATTGCCCAAAAGTTAAACATTAAATTGGTACTGGCTACCGAGCCCAAATAGTTAGTGTTATGAATTACCGTCAGGAAGATAATAATTATCCTAAAGCTTTTGCAGCAACCGGTATTGTACTGGCTGTATTGATTGGCTTAAGCTACTTTATTGTGTTCCAAACCCCGCCTAAAGAAGAAGACGGCACCGGCGGTATATTGGTAAACTATGGCACAGTAGACGAAGGTATGGGCAGCGACTACATGAGCACTGAAGAACCCTCGGTAGCCGAACATGCTAACCATACCAAGCCAGATAAGGTTACCCCTGCCCCTCCTACCGAGCAGCCTACACCTACCGAAAATACCAGTAAAGATGTAGTTACCCAAAACACGGAAGACGCTCCCGAAATTACGGCCAACAAAAAACCAAGTGCCAACGTAGCCACGCAGCAAGAGGTAAGCAAAACGCCACCTAAGCCATCGGTTAACCAAAACGCCTTGTATAAAGGCAAAACCAATAATGGTACCGGCGCTGGCGATGGTACCGGCAGTACGCCAGGCAATCAGGGTAAAACTACAGGTACTACTTTAACCAACAATTATAACGGTACAGGATCAGGCAATGGTGGCAATCTAAGTGGCATGCCGCAGCGCAGCTTTGTAAGCAAACCGTCGGTTAGTGATAATGGCCGCCATGACGGTAAAATTGTGGTTGATATACGGGTAGACAAAGACGGCAATATTACCTATGCCCGTGGCGGTGCCCGTGGTACTACTATAACCGATCAGGATCTGATAGACAAATGCGAAGACGCAGCCAAACGTGCACGCATCAATTCATCAGAATCGGCCCCGGATATGCAGCAAGGCACTATCGTATTTGTGTTTAAAACGCAGTAATCCCCCTATACTTCACGTACGTTCCTAAGACCGATGAAATTCAGTTGATTTTTCTGCGCTTTCTCAACTTTTGAGTAATTTAAGCGTATGAAAAAACTTAGCCTTGTTACCTTGTTCTTGTCGGCCGTTTGCTTGGGCCAACAGGTGCAGGCACAGCAAAAGCCGGCCTTAACCTGGAAAGATGTTTCCAAATGGCGTTACATTAAATCTCCTTTTAACACTTTAGCGCCTAACGGGCAATGGATGGCGTATGTTACCGGTCCGGTGGAGGGTGATCAGGAAGTGGTAATTCGCCGGGTGAGTGATACCACTACCTACCGCTACCCTGTTGGCGCAACGCCAGGTAAACCATCCTTTTCTGATGACGGCCGGTTTATTGCCTTCAAAGTATCAACCAAAGAGGCTGATGCTAAAGCATCTCGCAAAGCCAATAAGCCGGTATATGATAAATTAGTGATTGTAGATCTAAGCAATCATACACAAGCAGAATTTGATAAGGTACGTAGCTTTGCCTTTGCCACTAAATTACCCAACTGGATAGCCATACAGTTTGCCGCGCCCGAAACAGCTTCAAAAGATAAAGATGCTGCTAAAGGAACAGATATGCTGCTGTATAACGCTGCCAGCAAAACCAGCTTCAATTTAGGCAACGTTAATGAGTATGCCTTTAACAAACCGGGCACTTGGTTAGCCTACACCGTTGATGCCAACGGACAGAACGGCAATGGCATATACTTGCGTAATATGAAAACCGGCGTTACCTCGGCCGTAGATAACGACAAGGCAGCCTACAAATCCATCAACTGGACAGAAGCCGGACAAGCGCTGGCTTTGCTGAAATCAAAAAAAGACCCTGCTTACAAAAATGAGGTATACAGCGTAATAGGCGTAACCAAGTTGGCAGATAACGCTTCAGTAAAAACCATATACCGCAGCTTGGATGACAAGGCCTTTGCTGCTGGGCAAGGCATTAACGGCGACAGAAGCGCTTATTGGTCTGATGATTTGTCAACATTGTTCTTCGGCATCCACAGTATGGATAAAGCCGATAAGCCTAAAACAGATTCGGTCAAAGCCGGCACTGCTAAGAAAGATTCAACTGCCAAACCGCGCCCTGCCACCATGGCTGCAGCCAATAAAGACGACGTCGAAAAACCGGATATGATTATCTGGAACTGGCAGGACCGCCGTTTACAATCGGTTCAGCAGGTGCAAGAGAATATGGATAAAACTTTCACTTACCTGAGTGCCTACTATGTACCCACCAAACGCTTTATGCAATTGGCCGATAGCAACATGCGCCAGGTAATGGTAGCACCCAAGCAAATGTATGCGGTTGGAATCGACAACAGCAAATACGAGTTAATGAGCAATCTGAACGGCCAGAGCTATGTAGACATTTATCTGATCAATTTGAAAACCGGCACCAAAAAACTGCTTTTCGAAAAGTTCTATCAAACCGGCAACCGGGGTATTAGCTTTGCGCCTAACGGTAAACTGGCCAGCTATTACCAAAATGGTAATTTTTATGCCATCAACTTTGAAACCAGCGAAAAATATAACTTAACCGGCAAAATCAAATCATCTTTTGTGGATGCGCTGGACGATCATAATGTTCAAAAACCAGCTACCGACAACCTCGGCTGGTCGGCCGATTCAAAGTATGCTTTGATTGAAGATAACAACGATTTATGGCGCATCAGTGTCGACGGCAAATCGGCTACGGAACTGACCGATAACTGGAAAAGCCGAAAACTGACAATTGGTTACAAGTTCTTTCTATACCCGGATGATAAAGGCACCGATCTGTCCAAGCCACAGTACTTTAGCGTTCGCAACACCAGTACCAAGCAAAATGGCATTGCGCGTTTATCGGGCGGAAAATTGAAGGTGTTGTTTTTGGATAACAATGCTTATAACAGCCTAACCAAAGCTGATAACGTACCAGTATTTGCCTACAGCAAAGAAAACTACGATCATTCTCCTGAAACCTTTGTATCTGTCCAAGGCGATTTATCTTCAGCTAAACAAGTTACCCATAATACGCCCGATCAAAGCAAGTATGCCTGGACATCGGGTGTAAAGCTAATTAACTACATCAGCGCTAATGGCGATAGCTTACAGGCCGCTTTATATTTGCCAGCCAACTACGAGCAAGGCAAGGCCTATCCTACTATTACCTACATTTACGAGCGTTTAACGGATAACCTGAACAGTTATAACATGCCAAGCTTTCCGGGTGGCGGCTTCAATTCAGCTATGTACACCAGTAACGGTTATGCGGTGTTGATGCCGGATATCAAATACAAACTGAACGATCCGGGTATGTCGGCGGTAGCCTGTGTGGTTCCGGCGGTACAAGCTGCCGTTAATACGGGTGTGGTGGATGCTAAACGCGTGGCTATTCATGGGCACTCGTGGGGTGGTTACCAAACCTCGTTCCTGATAACGCAAACCAATATTTTTAGAGCCGCTGCTGCCGGCGCACCTTTAACGGATTTAATCAGCATGTACAGTTTGATTTATTGGAATTCGGGCGGTACAAATCAAGCTATTTTCGAAGCCAGCCAGGGCCGTTTAACCAGTGGCTATTGGGATAATATGGATGCTTATGTGCGCAACTCCCCTATCCATCACATCAAAAGCGTACAAACACCTTTGTTGCTTCTACACAATGATAAAGATGGTGCGGTTGATTTCACCCAAGGTATTGAATACTACAATGGCCTGCGTCGCTTGAATAAACCGGTGGTGATGATTACCTACAAAGGCGAAAACCACGGTATTGCTAAAATGCCTAACCGTAAAGATTATGCCGTACGCATGATGGAATATTTTGATTACTGGCTGAAAGATAAACCTGCCCCATTATGGTGGAGCAAAGGTATAAACCGTATTGATATGGATAAGTATCTGGAAGCACGGGCGTTTGACGAGAATTAATCCTTTTATAATCGTCTAAACGTCATTGTGAGGTACGAAGCAACCTCTGCGTAAGACTAGCAATCTAACTAAGCAAATTCAGAGATTGCTTCGTACCTCGCAATGACGAAAACTTATAATATTAAAAAGGCCTGCTTACAGCAGGCCTTTTTAATATCCGGATTCTTGATATTCTTTTTGAAGTTCTATCAGGCAATTCACACACAAGCAACCATCATACAGCTCGCTTACATACTGCACTTCATTAATGGTAAGCTGCACCTTGCTGCACTGACATTTGGTGTACGAGTTGGCTTTGCATTCAAAAGCGGTGCGGCAACGCTCGCATTGTACAATTTCGTGCTTTTGAAAGATTACTGACATAACAGTACAAAGATAAAAAGCCCCGAAGCATAAAGCTTCAGGGCTTAGTCATTTTAAATTGAGAAAGGTATTTCTTGTTATGCAGAGCAGGTTACGCAACCTTCTTCCATTGAGCAGCTTGGGCCAGCAGGTACGTCGTCGGCCATAGCAGCAACCTCGGCCGGAATAACCGGATCCATGTTTTTGCCACCTTGGTTTTCAATGGTAAACTTAACCGCTTGTGATGCAGCCTGAGTACGCAGGTAATACATACCAGTTTTCAAACCTTTTTTCCATGCATAGAAGTGCATTGATGTTAGTTTAGAAGCGTTAGGCGCATTGATAAACAGGTTCAATGATTGCGACTGGCAAATATAAGCACCACGATCAGCAGCCATATCAATGATGTTACGCATTTTAATTTCCCATACGGTTTTGTACAGGTCTTTAATGTTCTGCGGAATTTCAGGGATATCCTGGATAGAACCGTTAGCGCTGATAATTTGATTTTTTATGCGACCGTTCCATAAACCTAGATCAACCAAGTCACGCAGCAGGTGTTTGTTTACAATAATGAACTCACCACTCAATACACGGCGGGTGTAGATGTTTGAGGTATAAGGCTCAAAACACTCGTTGTTACCCAAAATTTGTGAAGTTGAGGCAGTAGGCATTGGCGCTACCAGCAGAGAGTTACGCACACCGTGGTTCATTACATCCAGGCGCAGGTTTTCCCAATCCCAACGGCCGCTTTCTGGCTTAACACCCCACAGGTCGAATTGGAATTTACCTTGCGATAGTGGCGAACCCTTGAAGGTTTCGTACGGACCATCTTTAATAGCCAGATCTTTTGAAGCGGTCATGGCAGCATAATAGATGGTTTCGAAAATCTCTTTGTTTAGCTGTTTAGCCTCGTCGCTTTCGAAAGGCATACGCAAGCAAATGAAAGTATCGGCCAAACCTTGCACCCCTAAACCAATCGGACGGTGACGCAAGTTCGAATACTCAGCTTCCGGAACTGGGTAGTAGTTATTGTCGATGATCTTATTCAGGTTCAAAGTAGCCTGATAAGTTACTTCGTATAATTTTTCGTGGTCGAATTTACCCTCGCGGATAAAGCGTGGCAACGCCAGCGAAGCCAGGTTACAAACCGCTACCTCATCGGCAGAGGTGTATTCCATAATTTCGGTACACAAGTTTGAACTTTTGATGGTACCCAGGTTTTGCTGGTTTGATTTGCTGTTGGCAGCATCTTTATACAGCAGGTAAGGTGTACCGGTTTCTACCTGTGCATCCAGTATAGCAAACCACAATTCTTGTGCTTTTACTTTACGGCGTGCACGGCCTTCTTTTTCGTATTTTTCATACAGTGCTTCAAACTCAGCGCCAAAGCAATCAGCTAAACCAGGTGCTTCGTGCGGGCAGAACAAGCTCCAGTCTTCATTTGCCTCAACACGTTTCATGAACAAATCACAAACCCACATGGCGTAAAACAAATCACGGGCACGCATTTCTTCTTTACCGTGGTTTTTACGCAGGTCCAAAAATTCGAAAATATCGGCATGCCATGGCTCCAGGTAAACAGCAAATGCACCTTTACGTTTACCACCGCCTTGATCTACATAACGGGCAGTATCGTTAAACACACGCAGCATTGGAATGATACCGTTGCTGGTACCGTTAGTACCGCTGATGTATGAACCAGTGGCGCGTACATTATGAATGCTTAGACCAATACCACCTGCACTTTGTGATATTTGTGCAGTTTGTTTCAAAGTATCGTAAATACCCGAAATGCTGTCATCTTTCATTGTCAACAAAAAACATGACGACATTTGCGGTTTTGGCGTACCGGCATTAAACAAGGTAGGTGTAGCATGAGTAAACCAACGCTCGCTCATCAGGTGATAAGTTTTGATTGCGCTTTCGATATCGGCTTTGTGAATACCAACTGATACACGCATAAACAAATGCTGCGGACGCTCGGCTATACGGCCATCCAGTTTCAGCAAATATGATTTCTCTAAGGTTTTGAAACCGAAATAATCAAAACCGAAGTCGCGGTCGTAAATGATGCTGCTATCCAGAATATCGGCATTAGCTTCAATGATATCCCATACATCATCAGCAAGCAGCGCTGCATTTTTGCCTGTTTTAGGATCTTTATAGTTGTACAGTTTACGCATCGTTTCGGAAAACGATTTTACTGTGTTTTTGTGCAGGTTAGATACCGCAATACGCGAAGCCAGCAAAGCATAATCGGGGTGCTTGGTGGTTAACGATGCAGCAGTTTCGGCAGCCAGGTTATCCAGCTCGGAGGTGGTTACGCCATCGTATAAACCTTCAATTACTTTTTTGGCTACGTCCACCGGGTCAACCAGGTTAGGATTTAGTCCGTAGCACAATTTCTCTATACGTGCGGTAATTTTATCAAATTTTACCGACTCCGTTCTTCCGTCTCTTTTTATTACAAACATGGCAGTGAGCAGTTATGGATGAATAATGTTTTTATTTATAGATAGATAATATTAATATGCTTTTTAGAAATCTTCGTCAAGTGAAAATGCCTGGCTGGATGGTTGCGAATTCAACACACCGCTTTTTTGATAATCGCCTACGCGTTTTTCAAAAAAGTTGGTTTTGCCTTGCAGCGAAATCATTTCCATAAAGTCGAACGGATTGGTAGCGTTGTATACTTTATCGTATCCCAGTTCTACTAACCAGCGGTCGGCCACAAATTCGATATACTGGCTCATTAAGGCAGCGTTCATGCCGATCAATTTTACCGGTAAAGCATCGGTGATGAATTCTTTCTCAATTTCAACCGCATCGGTAATAATTTGAGTAGCCTCTTCTTTGCTCAGCTTGTTTTCTAACATACTGTACAGCAAACAGGCAAACTCGCAATGCATACCTTCATCACGCGAAATCAATTCATTACTAAAGGTTAAGCCCGGCATTAAGCCACGTTTTTTAAGCCAGAAGATAGAACAGAAACTACCAGAGAAAAAGATACCTTCAACCGCAGCAAAAGCTACTAAACGCTGTGCAAAAGTGCCATTGTTGATCCATTTTAACGCCCACTCTGCTTTTTTACCTACACATGGTACGGTATCAATAGCGTGGAACAAGCGGTCTTTTTCAACAGCGTCTTTTACGTAAGTATCAATCAATAACGCGTAGGTTTCGGAGTGGATATTTTCCATCATGATCTGGAAACCGTAAAAGCAACGGGCCTCGGGTACCTGAACCTCGCTCATGAAGTTTACGGCCAGGTTTTCGTTAACAATACCATCACTGGCTGCAAAAAAGGCAAGCACGTGCGAAATAAAGTGTTTCTCGCCACTGTTCAGGCTTTCCCAATGTTTCAAGTCGTCTGACAGGTCAATCTCTTCGGCTGTCCAAAAGCTGGCTTCATGCTTTTTGTACATCTCCCAAATGGCCGGATAGTTAATAGGCAGAATAACAAACCGATCCTTGTTCTCTCTTAATAATACTTCATTTTCCTGACTCATATGCTTACCTCTTTAATATTTTAAATTCGCTCAAAAACTCACAGACAGCCAAACCGCTCAACCTTTTTATTGAGCTTTTAAATCAGCTGTATGGTATAGGTTTGTTATCCCTCTACACCTTTCGTGGCCAGCTCCAGACAGATCGTTGGGCTACCTAACCGACGCTACAATTTGGCGTCGATAAATCCTGTAAAGAACTTATGTACCAAATGTACATACTAAGTACATTCTGATTTTACTCCGGTTTAATGTAGTTTTTCACATGAAAGAAATAGTTATTAACATTAGTGTATAGAACTTTTTCCATCAAAAAGTTATAAACATAAAAGTGTTTTGTAAATCAGCGTATTAACCAACATTGTTAGTAAAAGTGGATAACTAATCGAAACAATAATTGCAATTTAAAACCCTTTAAACCCGTGACTTTTCAATGACTTAAGACTTATAAGGCTTAAGTCCCCATCCAATTTAATATTACACCATTGCAATAGCTAACACACAAAAAAGCCTTGCCTATAAATTAATACGGCAAGGCTTTCAGTATTTGTAAATAGTGATTATTTCACATCCTCAATGGGTACAAATTTCATAGAAACAGAGTTAACACAGTGACGGGTATTTTTAGCCGTAAAACGCTCGCCCGTAAACACGTGACCTAAATGCGCTCCGCAGTTGGCGCATAATATTTCGGTTCGGCTACCGTCGGCATCAGTTTCCTTGTGCACCGCACCGGCTATCTCATCATCAAAACTGGGCCAGCCACAAAATGATTCGAATTTATCCTCGCTACGGTACAACGGCGCATCGCAACGGCGGCATACATACAAGCCCTGTGCTTTGTTGTTCAACAGCTCACCGGTGAAGGGGCGCTCGGTACCTTTGTATAAAATAATGCGTTCTTCTTCGGGTGTTAAGTCGTTATATTTTTGATCAGCCATAATGTTTTTATTTAGGGTGATGGTTGGTCACCGCTGTATAAATATACGATTTTATGATGGCTTGGTTTTGAATACGGGCGCTATTTACATACCACTGACGCATTGCTGCTACACGTGTTCTATTTATGGATAGTACACTTATAACTGACGAAGCAACGTAAATAAATATTTAAGCAAATTACTGCACCTTTAACATCACCGTTCCATGCGGTGCCAACGTATAGCTAAAAGCTGATTTAGCTGCGGCTATATTTTTTTGTCGCCACACATCCCGCACCTGTTTTACCGAACCGATATGAAGATCAGCCCAATTAATGGTTACAGGCTTATACTTTTCTGAAAGGTTGAATACCCCCACCGCCTTGCTGCCGTCGGAAAGCTCTTTGACATATACTTGGTAATCCTCACCTTTGGAAACCAAGTGCGCCTGCTTACCCAGTATATCCTGATTAACGGCTATCACCTCGTCGTTAGTAAGCAGACTGAGCGTAAAGTCGTCCATCTGGCTAATATCACATCCTATCAGCAACGGCGATGCCAGCAAGCTCCACATGGTGATATGCGTGTACTGCTCGTTAGGTGTAAGCCTTGTGGTGCGCAGGTTACCACTCCAACCTACTTTGCCTACTGTCAGCATATCCGGGTCGTTCCATCTTCCGGGTTGTGCATAGTCCGAAACTTTATACTGGCGGAAGCCGATATCATACAGGCTGGACCAGGTATCCGTAATATCGCCGGTGGTGCGCCAGCTGTTCGCATCCACCTCGGCACCCCACTTCCAAACATCGCCCATACCGTACTGACAAAGGCTGTAGTATATATCCCTCGGTTGCGAGCGGAGCGCCTTTTGCATAACTTGGTAAGGTTTCATGTAGGTAGCGATCGAGGTATCACTACCGGCCACTTCGGCATAGGCGCACCAATCGTATTTCAGGTAATCAACGCCCCAGGCATTATACGTTTCTGCATCCTGCAACTCATGACCTAATGATCCTAAATAACCACCGCAAGTAAGCCGGCCGGGTGATGAATAGATGCCAAATTTAAGACCATGTCCATGCAACCAATCGCTCAGTGCCCGCATATCCGGAAATTTTTGATTAGTACCGATAGTGCCATCGGCATTTCTTTTATCCGACTCCCATCCATCGTCAATATTGATGTATGACCAACCATGCTCGATAAGCCCTTTATCAATCAAGGCCTGCGCCGAGCTTTTTACCTTGTCTGTAGTTACCGATAAACCCCAACAGTTCCAGCTGTTCCATCCCATAGGCGGCGTAAGAGCCAATAGATTACCGGCTTTTACGGTAAGCGTACACTCGGCCTTGCCTAGTGCATTGGTTACGGTAAGCTTTACTGGATAATCGCCGGCTTTTGTGATTGTACCGCTGATGATACCGGTGACTTTATCCAAAGTTAAACCCTCCGGAAGCATTGCCGCACTATACTGCAATGGCCTTTTTCCTGTAGCCGCTATTTTGTACAAAAATGGCGAACCCGGACGTACGCCGCTTACCCGTGCGCTATTGATGCGTGGCATAGCCGATACCGGAGGCGTAAGGATGTAAGGCATCGGATCGGTTACCGTAATTTTTTTGCCGGTCAGCTTTTCTGTAAAAATATAGGACAGGGTGATACCTTCACGGTTTTCTGCCTTAACATTCAAGGTTTTACTACTGCCGGCAGGTAAACTGATGCTATACTGATTTTGACTGATTACTTTACCGCTACGGTCATCATGCGTAAGCACATTTAGTGTACCGTTAACCGCCGTTTTGTTATGATTAAGCACCGCGATATCTTTTGATGCAGTGGTGGCCGTAAATGCAAAGCCTTTGCTGTTGTTGATAGCTACGCCATCAATAATATCCATAATATTGATGTAAGGCGCGGCATTATTGATACCACCGTTACCACCGCCATCATACACCCTAACGGCGATAACGTTATCTGCATCCCAGTTAATTTTTGCCTGATTGAGTGGTATGCGGTAGCGTCGCTCTGCGTCATACGCTGTTTTATACTCGGCGTTGGATGCAGGTATACTACCCGTTTTACCAATCAACGTTCCGTTCAGGTAGCTTTCGTCGCAATCATCAATATTGCTCAGGTAAATTACCAGTGTATCTTTCAGTACCGATTGCTTTTTTAATGAAGATGGGATGGTTACATGAAAACGATACCAGGCAAAACCATTGTACTCGGCGCCCAGCTGTTGCTCCCAGTATACGGTAGTTTTAAGCGTTTGCCAGGCCGCATCATTAAACTTAGGGTTCAGCCAAGCGGCATCATCGCCAGTTTTAAACTTGGCCTGGGTCATAAACAGCTTACCCTGCGCCTTGGCTGCCACAGCAGCCAGTAAGCAAAACGTGATTAGTAATTTGTGCATCGATTTATAATTGGTAGCACAACATACTAAAATTTCAAATATTAATTAAACGTTTAAATATTATTGATTACGAATAGAAGCAGGATAGCGGGTGCTCTCTTAGTTTCTTGAACCTCGTAATATTTGTATGGAAGGCTGCATAAACGTGTTTGTGCTATTAGCTTAACATCTATAGTGTTTATTGACTTAAGCTAGTCTGCTCATTGCCGCAGGGGCTATTTCTTTTGTCATAGCCACAAAAGAAACAAAAAGGCCTAGCTGTTGCGATCACCTCTCCGCCCGCAAGGCCCTCGCTGGCCCGGGCGCAACAGCGGGCCTTTGCGCTTCTTCGTTTTCTCCTTCTAAGTACTAAATACTACAAATATAAACTATCAGAATTGAACCTATTTGCTAGTGGTCTCTACCAGCATCCTATACACCTCAAGCTTATCATCACCTTCATACTGAAAGAAAAAATCACTCATTAACCCGGCAATAAATTTATTATAATCTTCAAACGCTGTTTCAACGTCTGATATATCATCATATGTTGGATCAAAAATATCTTCAAGTGACTTTGGATGCATTAGATTATTTCTCAAAAGCTTAAGTTTCTTAAGCGTCTGTAATTTTGTACTAAAATACTCCTTTTGCAAAGTTTCTGCATCGAATGTTTTCGCAACCTGTTTAAAGGTTTCCTTAAATTGATCAATAAATCTATCTTTCTCATCGAATCCTTCATATCTATCAAACAAATTATAATAATGTATATCCGCTTCAATCATAGCAAAAAAGTTTTTAATGCATAATCTCCCCAAAACTTCAAATTTCTGTCCTCCATTTATACACAACTTAGTCATATCAAGCAATTCTTTAAAATCGCCTTTAAGTTTATTATGAACTAATGGAAACGTCTGAATAAGAGGAATTAATGATAAGAACTCCTGTCTATCTTTGATTATCTTACTTCTTCGCATATAAATTAGAGTATATGTTTATTACAACACAAGTTAATCAATTAGTATTTTGAAATCCATGCAAGTAAATAACACTAATAACTTCGATGAGATTAAATATCTTTTTTTGTAAGCGAACATCTCATCTAAATAAAAACAAATTATAACAAACAAAAAAAATCCCGGCCAACCTGACCGGGATTTTCTTATATCTAAACCTTCACCCAAATAACCAAAAGCCTTGGCTCTTGATTCTCGGATCTTGGCTCTTAAAATTACGCTAATTTAGCCAGCTCTTCAGCCATGGCAGCGCCAATTTCTGCTGGAGATTCTACTACGCGGATACCGCACTCGGCCATAATTTTCATTTTGGCAGCAGCCGTATCGTCGGCACCACCTACGATAGCACCAGCGTGACCCATACGGCGGCCTGGAGGCGCAGTTTGACCAGCGATGAAACCTACTATAGGTTTAGTACCGTGTTCTTTGATCCAGCGGGCAGCTTCTGCTTCCATACCACCACCAATCTCACCAATCATGATGATACCGTGTGTTTCAGGATCGTTCATCAGCAATTCTACAGCTTCTTTGGTTGGGGTACCAATAATAGGGTCGCCACCGATACCGATAGCAGTAGTAATACCTAAACCAGCTTTAACCACCTGGTCAACCGCTTCGTAAGTTAAAGTTCCTGATTTTGATACTACACCTACGTTACCTTTTTTGAAGATAAAGCCTGGCATAATACCAATTTTAGCCTCATCAGCGGTAATTACACCCGGACAGTTAGGGCCAATCAGGCGAGACTCTTTGCCCACCAAGTATTCTTTTACCTGAATCATATCCTTAGTAGGGATACCTTCGGTGATACATACAATTACTTTGATACCAGCTTCGGCAGCTTCCATAATGGCATCAGCCGCAAAAGCAGGAGGCACAAATATGATAGATACATCGGCACCGGTTTGGTCTACCGCATCTTTTACGGTATTAAACACCGGACGCTCCAAGTGCTGCTGTCCGCCTTTACCCGGCGTTACACCACCTACTACCTGGGTTCCGTAGGCAATCATCTGCGAAGCATGATAAGTACCTTCGTTACCGGTAAAACCCTGAACAATAACTTTTGAATCTTTATTTACGAGAACACTCATGGTTTTTGCTTTTGTACGGCAAAGCTAAAGTTATTGCTTATACTATCAAATTATTTTTAAGTTAGATGCGTATTAGGCCAACTTTATGGCTTGGCACCTGCATCTATAATTGTTGCGCCAGCCTCAAGATACAGCTTTTTATACATGGCTTCGGGTTCTACAGTAAGGCGAACTTCAAGGGTTGGGAAAATATACGCCTCGAGCAGATGGCCGCCATGAACCATGCCATCTGATGTAGCTAGGTTGATGTGGGCGTGCACCACAGGTTTACCGTTATACATGGCAATATCGCCTATCAATGAGGTAATTTCGGCAGGCTCGGTGATGGGTATTACTTTGAACATTTTGCGGCTTTGATCATACCACCCTACTCTTGCCCGCAAAGCATCGCCAATGGCCGTAAAGTGGGCGCTGGTAATATTGTTCTTTTGGGCAAACTCAGTAAGACCTGACATAATCTCATCCTCTTTGGCAAACACCAGGATATAAGTTTTTACATTACCGTTTTGGCTCAGCAGTTGCGCCTTCACGCCCGGCGATTTACCGGTTTGGGCCGGATTAGTGGGTGATACATACTCTTGTGCGTAGGCAACGCCAGCGATAAAGCAACCTATTATTAACGCCGTAGCGTATTTAAATATCTTCCTCATGATGGTTATTTTAATCTGCTTAAGTAACCACCTTGAAAAGCAAAAGTTTATATTGATTGCTGATTGTGGGTGTATCAAACAGCTTATATCAATGATGAGTTTGTTCCCCTATTTCGGATGCTGCTCCGCTTATGGCAAGCTTATATTTCTCTCTATCAAACTCCTTTTCGCTAATCGCAATCACTATGGCAGCGATGCCATTGCCAATTACGTTAGTGATGGCCCTGGCTTCAGACATAAAACGATCCACGCCTAATAATAAAGCCACACCCTCAACCGGAATCACCTTAATAGCGGCCAGTGTGGAGGTCAACACGATAAATCCGCTACCGGTAACACCCGCTGCACCTTTAGAAGTAACCATCAAGATACCAATGATAGTAAGCTGCTGACCTAATGACAACGGTACGTGAAACACCTGCGCCAAAAAGATAGTTGCCATGGATAAATAAATAGTGGTGCCATCCAAATTGAATGAATAACCGGTAGGAATAACCAAACCCACTACCGAACGGGCGCAGCCCAATCGCTCCATTTTGTCCATCATCAGCGGCAGGGCCGGTTCGGAAGATGAGGTGCCTAATACAATAAGCAGTTCCTGACGGATAAATTTGAGGTATTTCCACAGGCTGAACTTAAACAGGTAACAAATAAGGTTAAGTACCACGAATATGAAAAGTGCCATAGTTAGGTAAACTGATGCCATCAGCATAGCTAACGGCTTAAGGGTTTGTAACCCATGCGTGCTAATGGTGTAAGCCATACCACCAAATGCGCCTATAGGCGCAGCCCGCATCACGATATACATAATATTGAAAAACACTTTTGCCAGTTTATCCAAACTTTGCGTTAGCGACTGCCCTACGCTGCCCATACGGCTCAAGCCAAAACCAAAAAGTATGGCAATCAGTAATACCTGCAAAATATCGCCTTTGGCAAAGGCTTCTACAAAATTGGAGGGAATGATGTGTGTAAAAAAGTCGCCCCAATTCATTTCACCAGCTTGCTGCTGGTATTGGGCTACTTTACCAACGTCGGCCCCATGACTGGGTGCCAGGCCAGCACCGGGTTTTACCAAATTAGCTACGGCCACGCCTATAATTAATGCAAACGTGGTTACAATTTCGAAATACAATAGCGCTTTGCCACCTACCCGACCCACCTTTTTCATATCACTCATGCCGGCAATACCCAGCACAATGGTAAAAAATATAATAGGCGCTATCAGCATACTAATTAAGCTGATAAACATTTTACTGATACGCTGTGCTACCGGGGCAAATGCAGGAAAGTATAAACCTACCAGCACACCTAAAAGTATAGCAGCAATTACCTGAAAGGTAAGATTGGAAAATAAACGCTTCATTAAATGGGCAGCCTTAGTGTTAAGGTACAATGATATTAATTTTTTGCCCCGTAACGTTTACTCCGGTTGATTGAGTTACGATTTAGGAGCGTATTGTGGTAAAAAGATATGACGGCATACCAAACACCGTGTGCAAAAATAACGCTTAACCGGATACCAAAAGAAAAAGGCTCGGACGAGCACGTTGCGCTTTGCTCGATACTTAAATTCTTCGCCACAGGTTGGACATATTGGGAAACGAATGTTGGCTTTTACTTTTCGTCTTTGTTTATTAGTATCGGCTTGTTCCATAGCTATCGGAAAATATTGAAATTACAAATATTACAAAATATGACAATAAAAATATCCTTCTTGCAAAAGCGAATTCAAAAACGCAGGCATAAATAAGAATGTTACAATCTTTAGGTTTATATACAAAATGGCTACATTGTAACAAACCAGTTACAATGTAGCCATTTATTTCCATTAATGCTCAATCCGCTAAAAAATAGCATGCTTTTATTCTTTTTCGTACTTTCGCGAACTATTTTTTAGCACCTGCGCAATGGATTATCAGTTTAAAGACATCGAGAACAAGTGGCAGCAGTTTTGGGCTGACCATCAGACCTATAAAGCCGACAATCAGTCATCCAAGCCTAAATATTATGTGCTGGATATGTTTCCGTATCCATCAGGCGCCGGATTACACGTAGGTCACCCGCTGGGTTATATTGCTTCTGATATTTTTTCGCGTTACAAACGCCTAAAAGGTTTCAACGTGCTGCACCCTATGGGTTATGATTCATTTGGCTTACCGGCCGAACAGTATGCTATTCAAACTGGTCAGCATCCCGCTATTACAACCGAGGATAATGTAGATACCTATCGTCGTCAGCTGGATCAGTTGGGTTTCTCGTTCGACTGGAGCCGCGAGGTGCGCACCAGTTCGCCCGATTATTATAAATGGACGCAGTGGATTTTTATGCAGCTGTTCAATTCCTGGTATAATAAAGCCGACGAGAAAGCTGAATCTATTGAAAAGCTGAAAGCTCATTTTGCAGCTAACGGTTCAAATGGTATCAATGCCGTTTGCGACGAAGATATACTAAGCTTTACTGCCCATGAGTGGAATGCCATGAGCGAAGAAGCACAGCAAACCGAACTGTTAAAATATCGCCTTACTTACCTGCGCGAAAGCACCGTAAACTGGTGCCCTGCCTTGGGTACCGTTTTGGCTAATGACGAAGTAAAAGACGGCTTTTCTGAGCGTGGTGGCTATCCAGTTGAGCAAAAGAAAATGATGCAGTGGAGCATGCGTATTACGGCCTACGCCGAGCGCCTGCTGCAAGGTTTAGATACCATTGACTGGCCCGAACCGCTAAAAGAGATGCAACGCAATTGGATTGGCAAAAGCGTTGGTGCGAGTGTACGGTTTCCGTTATCTGTTGTCAGTGATCAGTTATCAGATAACTCACAACTCACAACCGACAACTATATAGAGGTTTTCACTACCCGTGTAGACACTATTTTTGGTGTAACGTTTGTGGTGTTGGCACCAGAACATGAATTGGTAGCACAACTAACTACGCCGGAGCAAAAAGCCGAAGTAGAAGCTTACATTGCGCAAACCAAAAAGAAATCGGAGCTTGACCGTATGGCCGATACCAAAACGGTATCAGGTGCGTTTACAGGTAGCTATGTGCTAAACCCATTAAACGGCGAAAAAATACAGTTATGGATTGCTGATTATGTACTGGCTGGTTACGGAACAGGTGCGGTAATGGCGGTACCATCGGGTGATCAGCGTGATTACCTGTTTGCCAAGCACTTCAATTTGCCGATTGTTCCCATCATCGACATTCAAAATATCGAGAAAGAAGCCGACCCAACTAAGGAAGGCAAATACATAAATTCCGACTTTATTAACGGCTTAACTTATAAAGAAGCTGTGGCAGCCGTGGTTGCCAAACTGGAAAGCATTGGCGCCGGCAAGGCCAAAGTAAACTTCCGTATGCGCGATGCCATTTTTGGCCGTCAGCGTTACTGGGGCGAGCCGGTTCCGGTTTACTTTAAAAACGGGTTACCTTACCTGATAGATGAGAGCGAACTGCCATTGGTATTGCCAGAAATTGATAAGTATTTACCAACTGAAAGCGGCGAACCACCACTAGGCCGTGCCGAAGGCTGGAAATATCAAGACGAATATGAGTATGAACTGAGCACTATGCCGGGTTGGGCCGGCAGCAGTTGGTACTGGTACCGCTATATGGATGCGCAAAACAGTAATGCCTTTGCCGATAAACAAGCAGTTGAATATTGGAAAGATGTTGACCTGTACATTGGCGGATCTGAACATGCTACCGGTCACCTGCTGTACAGCCGTTTCTGGAACAAGTTTATGAAAGATATGGGCTTGGTGGTTGAAGAAGAACCTTTCAAAAAGCTTATCAACCAAGGCATGATCCAGGGGCGGTCTAACTTTACCTATCGTTTAGCACCGCTTCTGCTCAATGTAGATGAGAACTTTGTTAAACCGGAGGTCTATGTTTCTAAAGGCATTTATGAACTTTATAAAGAGGGGGATTTTGACACTATCGAGCAAATTGCGCTATTTTATAAAGACTTGTTACCGGAAGGTGCCGAACTGGGCGAAATGGAATTTAGTAAACTGCATGTGGATGTAAACATTGTTAACAACGATGCACTTGATTTAGCAGCATTCCGCAACTGGCGATCAGAAAACAAGGATGCCATTATCATCCTAGAAGATGGTACCGTAATTTATCCTAACGATAGTACCGAGCAGGAAAGCAAATACATCTGTGATTTTGAGGTTGAAAAAATGTCAAAATCTAAATTCAATGTGGTTAATCCTGATAATATCGTTGAACGTTATGGTGCTGATACGCTGCGCATGTACGAGATGTTCTTAGGTCCGCTGGAGCAAAGCAAGCCTTGGAATACTAACGGTATTGAAGGCGTATTCAAATTCCTGCGCAAATTCTGGCGTTTGTTCCATAACGATCAATGGGAGTTTACAGTATCTAACGAAGCCCCTACCAAAGCCGAACTTAAATCATTGCACAAAATCATCCGCAAGGTTGAAGAAGACATTGAACGTTTTTCGTTCAACACGTCGGTTTCCAGCTTTATGATTGCCGTGAACGAGCTTACCGATTTAAAATGTAACAAGCGTTCTATTTTGCAGGATATGGTAATTATCTTATCATCTTATGCGCCGCACATTTGCGAAGAACTTTGGGCACTGTTAGGCAATGAAGCAGGCACCCTATCATACGCCGCTTATCCGAAATTCAACCCGGAATATTTGGTAGAGGATGAGTTTGCCTATCCTATTTCCATCAATGGTAAAACCAAACTAAACTTAAACATGGCTTTAACCATGGAGCCTAAAGAAGTAGAAGCTTTTGTACTGGCCAGTGCCGATGTACAAAAGTACCTGGATGGCAAAACTCCTAAAAAGGTAATCGTGGTAAAAGGCCGTATTGTAAATATTGTAGTATAACGTTTATAACGTTTTGCTAATTACCATACCCGGTATAACCAGACGTAAACAGCACTGGTTGTACCGGGTATTTTTATCCGGCATTAAACTTTACAAGTGCATTATCAAACACATCGTCAAGTTGAACGCATCCGCTAAACAGAGTACTGCAATACACAATTATCCGTCCGCCTGAATAAGGGAACGAACACGTTGCTTTGCAACAACCTGGTTACAAACCCGCACTTTACAGCAAATGCAAAAAGAATTCAATTTTTCGCTGTAACATTTGAACAACATTTAAATCTTATTACCAAAATCATTATTAATGAAACGTATTTTTACACTTCTTGCACTACTTTGCGCCTTTATGGCTGCCCACGCACAAATCCCTGGCGGTGGCGGCTCATCCATAACGGGCAAAATATCAGGTACCGTGGTTGATTCGGTAACTAAAAAACCGTTAGACTATGCTACCATCAGTATTTTTAGAAGCGGCGGTAAAGCACCATTGAATGGTGTGTTAACCGACGAAAAAGGAAAGTTTAGCTTAAATAACATTGCACCCGGTAAATACAAAATTGCGGTGTCCTTTATTGGTTATCCTACCAAAGTGATTGATCCGGTAGAAACCACCCCAGGCAAGCCTGATAATAATATGGGAACTGTGGTGATAGCCCCAAGCAGCCGTGCTTTAAAAGAAGTAGTGGTTGCCGGACAAGCATCGCTGGTGGAAAACCGTATTGACAAAATTGTATACAACGCTGAAAAGGACTTAACCTCGGCAGGTGGTAATGCTACCGACGTATTACGCAAAGTACCTCTATTATCTGTAGACATGGATGGTAATGTATCATTACGTGGCGACCAAAACGTGCGCGTACTGATTAACGGTAAGCCATCAGGTGCATTATCTACCAGCTTGGCTGATGTACTGCGCACCATTCCTGCCGACCAGATTAAAAGCATTGAAGTAATTACTTCACCATCTGCTAAATATGATGCAGAAGGTTCAGGCGGTATCATCAATATTATCACTAAAAGCAGCAGTGCATCAGGTGTTAGCGGCTCGGTAAGCGGTGGTATCGGCACCCGTCAAAACAATGGTAATGCCAACCTCAACTATCGTAAAAATCGCTTAAGCTTAACGGCCAACGTAGGTACTAACTTTGCATGGCCGCAAACGTCACTGGTTGATTTCAACAGTTTCAATTCCCGAGCTGTTCTACGCGACAAATCTGTTGGCAACCTTACCCGTACACAACATACTGAGTCTGAAACTAAACGTTTTGGCACCATTGGCTCAGTTAACGGTAGTTATGATTTTAATGAGTATAATTCTATCACGTCTACCATTCGTGTTAACGGCGGCGGTTTCAAAACCAATGGTACTACCAATAATTACAACAGCAATTATGACTTGCAAAATTTCATCAGTGGTAATGGCAGTAAAGCTTCTTTCGGCGGCTTTGACTGGAATGCCGATTATACACGGAAATTCAAAAAGAAAGGTGAAGAGCTAACCTTTGCAGGTCAGTGGAGCCATAGCACTGTTACAAGCGATTATTATAGCACTTACTTTGCCCTTACAACTCTTGATGATATTAAAGCGTCGCCAAACCAAAAAGGTAATAACGATGGCAAAAACGATGAATACACATTACAGGTTGACTATGCATTACCTATTGGCGAAAAAATAAAGTTTGAAGCAGGTGGTAAGTCTATTTTCCGCAGATTAAACAGTGTGTATGATGTTTTCCGTCAACCAAACAACATGGGTGGTGATGAGAACTATTTTTTGAATGACACTGCTTCAAATAAATATAACTATAACCAGGATGTATATGCCGGTTACACTGTATGGACTTTTACTTTACCTAAAAGCTATTCATTACAAGTAGGTGCCCGGGTTGAAAACACCCAAATTAAAGGTGACCCCCGTAACAATACACAACAAAGCCTGGAACCGTTTTCAAATTCGTATACTACATTTATACCAAGCTTTATACTGTCAAAAAGCTTAAAAGGTGGCAACACATTAAAACTTACTTATAGTAAACGTATTCAGCGACCAAGCTTGCAGTATTTAAATCCTTTCATAAACAAAGGCAATCCTGATAATCAAACGCAAGGTAATCCTAGTTTGTCACCGGAAATTACGCAGACTGTTGAGTTAGGGTATACTGCTTTCATCAAAAGTTCGGTAATAAGCTTTTCAACTTATTACAAGCGCACCAGCAATCTAATTGAGGGTATTCTAACCTATATCAACGATCCGGATTTACAAGACAGATCGGTTACCCGTACCAATTACTTAAATATTGGCAACAATAAATCATTTGGCGCTAGTACTTTTGGATCATTCAGTCCGTTTAAAGCGCTGACCATTAGAGGAAGTGCCAACGTTTATACGTACAGCCCAACATCTTTTGGCTCGTTATCTCAACAACAAACCAGCAACGATACCTACATCCAATACAACATTTTTTCAGGTGCGTCATTAACCTTACCTAAAGGTTTTTCGGCGGAAGCATTTGGTGTGTTCAATTCACCACGCCGCAGCATACAAGGTACTAACCCGGCCTTTAACATTTATGGCTTTGGTGTGAAAAAAGATATCATAGCCAAGAAATTCACTTTGGGCTTGAATGTGTTGCAACCTAGCTCAAAATACTTAAGACTGAACTCAGATATTAACGGACCAAGTTTCAAACAAACACAGAAGATTTCTTACCCAATCCGTTCATTTGGTCTTACCTTTAGCTACAACTTTGGTAAAATCACATACGGTCAGCAAACTAAAAAGAAAGGCGTTAACAACGACGACTTACTGCAAGGTGGCGACCAAAGCGGTATGGGTGGCAGCCCTCAAGGCGGTGGCGGCAGTCCAAGACAATAAGAATTCAACAACCTAAACCTTACACAAAAAAGCCGGAGATTAGTTATCTCCGGCTTTTTTTATACCTCAATTTTTTAATCATTTAGTGGTATCCCTATTTGCTTTAATAACAGCGAGGCATTAAACGTTTTACATTCACCAAGTTTCAATTTATAATCAAACAGCATTTCGCCGTTTTGCACTTGTATATCGAAATAAAAATTCCGTACATAGTTAGGGTACTTTGTTTCCAGTTCGGCCAGTTGCAAATCATGTGTAGCTACCAAGCCCACCCCCTGCCGGGCAATCAGCTGCTCTATTACGGCTTTAGAACCACGGTATTTGTCAACAGAATTGGTACCCCGTAACATTTCATCAATCAGAAAGAATATCTTGTTTTGCCCGTTCACTGCAGCGAGCAGCATCTGCAACCTGTCCAGCTCGGCTTTAAAGGTAGATGTACTTTCGTTCAATGAATCTTTAATACGCATATAACTAAATAGCTGCACAACCGACACCTGCATAGCCGTTGCACATACCGGCGCACCGGCTAAAGCCAATACGGTATTAATGCCCAGCGTACGCAAAAAAGTACTTTTACCGGCCATGTTAGATCCGGTAATCAGGTCTATCTTGAAAGTGTCTTTCAGCTCGTAATCGTTGGCTACCCGAATAGTAGCTTTAATAAGCGGGTGAGCAATAGATTGGGCTGTTAAAGTATACGTGTCGCCTTCTGCAATTTCGGGAAAGCACCATTCGGGATTATTGACATGTAAGCTGGTTAAGCTCAATAATGCTTCAAACTCGGCTATGCTGCCGAATGCAGCCTCTATATTGTGGTGATTATCGCGTTTCCATTTTTCGATGGCCAGCACATATCGTACATTCCAGAGCAGCAAGCCGTTTAAGATAGCGCCCAAAAACATCACCAACCGTGCATTTAGGTTAGTGATATGGCTAGACAGCTGCCTGATTGTAGCTGACATACTTTTGCCATCCTGAGGCTTAACCCTAGCCGCCAAAGAGATACAATAGGCAGATGACCATGTTTCTTGTTCAATGCTACCAAATACATCAGCATAATTTTTAAGCGTAGTGCCTATATGCCCGGCTACTACATCTGTTTGCTGCGTATATTTAGCATTGGCGCTGTTAATTATATAATTGAGCACAGCAATACCAATGGCTACATATTTAACCGGCGGTATATAAATAGCTATTACAATAGCCAAAACCATTACAATAGGTTCAATAATGATATACTTGCTTAGCCATGCTTCGCCTTTTATATTTAATGGGGTATGCAGGTAATTGAACAGGCGCGACAATTCATCGCTGACATCAGTTGCTTTACTTTTCTCCTTGTGTAGCTTTCTATTAACCAGCGTATTCATAGGGTGCCCGGGCGCAAAAAACTTTTTTTGTGATGGTTTGTCGTCATCACTATTAGCAAACAGAAGAAGCGATTGCATATTCAGCTTCCAATCAGTTTTATTACCCAGTTCTTTAATGGCTTCCTGCCTACTCAAAACCACAGCCTTGCCGGCAGGCTTTTGTAACCAGCCAGCCAAAATATTACGCCCTGCATTAGTTGCTGCCCGGTTAATGAGTTGAAATAAGGAACCGGCACCAAATACATCCAAATCGGAGGTGTAATAATGTTTGTCGTTATTGAAAGCCAAGCCATCGTCGTAAATATTAACGTGCTCGGTAATACTGTCTATCTCGTTCTGGTTTACAATTTGAAAATTCTGAAAATAGCTTTTTTGCTTTTCGAACCAGTTTTGCCTACCCACCAGCCATCTAAACAGAACACCTAAAACAAGTGTAGCTACGGCAAACAACGCCAAGCTATCCCACTTTATAGACCAATATATAAGAGCCAAGAAGCCACCAAATACAACAAGCCGTAATACCGAATAGGTGTTTATCTTTTTTTGATAATAACCAATTTGCTGCTCGGCATGGGTGATATGGTTTTGGTATTGAGGTATTACAGGTGAAGGCATGATTACATTTTTCAACAAATTAAATCAAATTATCGGCATCCGCCTGATTTTCGCTTTTCTTTGCAGCATGAAAATTACGCTGCTGACAGTGGGCAAAACCGAAGACGCCTACATACGCGATGGAATAGACAAGTTTGTAAAACGGCTTAAACATTATATTAAGCTGGATATCATAGACCTGCCCGAATTAAAGAACACCAAGGCCCTTACACAAGACCAACAAAAAAATAAAGAAGCAGAGCTGATACTAAAAAAGCTAACCAACACCGACCATGTGGTACTGCTGGATGAAAAAGGGCTAGAATTTTCGTCTGTTCAGTTTGCTGATTATATTGATAAAAAGGCCATCAGCTCTGTTCAAAATCTAGTATTTATAATTGGTGGCCCTTACGGCTTTGATGCCACGGTTTACCAGCGGGCCAACGATAAGCTGGCCTTATCACGCATGACGTTTTCGCACCAGATGGTACGCCTGTTTTTTGTAGAGCAGTTATACCGGGCGTTTACTATCATTAAAGGCGAACCTTATCATCACCAATAAAATAAAACCCCAAGTGCACTTTCGTTGTCCATTAAATAATATTAAGTACGTAAAACCGTAATTTTGTATATGGGCCACGATCATTCGCACTCACATCACCATCATCATGACCATGCCCCAAAGCTGGATCATTTAAATAAAGCCTTTATCATCGGCATTATCCTTAACTCCGCTTTTGTGGTTATAGAAGCAGTAGTAGGCTTTGCCCAAGGTTCATTATCGCTATTAACAGATGCCGGTCACAACCTGAGCGATGTGGCCAGCTTGGCGCTGGCTTTGCTGGCATTTAAGCTATCAAAAGTAAGGGCCAACCGTAAATATACATACGGGTATAAACGCTCTACCATTTTGGTATCGTTGGTAAATGCAGCTATATTACTGGCCGCCATTGGTATCATCGCTTATGAGGCTGTTATGCGCTTCAATCACCCGCACCCGTTGCAGGGCACAACCATTGCCTGGGTAGCTTTTGTGGGCATTGGCATTAATGCCTTTACTGCCTGGCTTTTTATGAAAGATAAAGAAAAAGACCTGAACATAAAAGGTGCCTATATGCATATGGCTGTTGATGCACTGGTATCATTAGGTGTGGTGATATCAGGTGTAATCATTTACTTTACGCACTGGTTTTGGCTGGATAGTGTGGTTAGTTTAATCATTGTACTGGTAATCATTACCGGCACCTGGAGCTTGTTGATGGATAGCCTACGATTGGAGATTGATGGTGTGCCTAAAGAAATGGATGTTGAAAAAGTACATCAGGAGTTGTTGAAAGCGCCTGGCGTAAAGGATATACATCACTTGCATATCTGGGCTTTAAGCACTACCGATAACGCACTTACCGCCCACATTGTAATAGCACAAGATACGTTACTAACGTTTGACAAAATTAAAGCTGATTTAAGGCACCGGCTGGAACATTTGAACATCAGCCACTGCACGTTTGAACCCGAACTGGTAACCGAGCAGTGTACCCAGCACGATTGTTTGATTGCCGAGTCGTGAAAACAAAAGAAGCTGAATATTATTCAGCTTCTTTTGTTTCTTCTTCTTGGGTTTCGACTACCGGCTCGACGGCTTGCGGCTCGTTGTTGAAGATAGGCATATCCTTCAAAATCTGATACCAGGATAAAACCTTTTTAATATCTGATGAGTATACTTTCTCCTCGTCATGATCGGGCGCTACCTCTCTAAAAAACTCGCGCAGTGCCTTACCATCAGCTTTAGCGTCGGGTACTGATGAAGCAGTTTTGATACGTTCAAAAACGTCTGTTAGCTTAATATCGTCATCTTCGCCAAAGATGGTGATTTCATCCAGGGCTGCCAGCTTAGCAGTAGACAGGTTTACCACCAGCTTGGTTCTTTTCTCGTCCAAACTCTCCAGCACAAACCCGGTTTTGTTTTGGGCCAGTGCTCTCCATAATCCCGGCTTACCGGCTACGGATACTATTCCTTGTAAATTCATATTCTTTGAGTTGTCAGTTGTGGGTTGTCAGTTGTGAGTGCAACTTTAATTCAGACAACTCACAACTGACAACTCACAACGTTATTTATTCTTCAATTACATCTACGCTCAAAATCTTATCGCCTTGGCGGATAGCGTCAACTACATCTACGTTCTCAATTACTTTACCAAAGCAAGTGTGGTTGCGATCTAAGTGAGCAGTGTTGGTACGGCTGTGGCAGATAAAAAATTGTGAGCTACCGGTGTTACGGCCAGCATGAGCCATTGAAAGTACACCACGATCATGATACTGGTTATCGCCGGTTAATTCGCAATCAATGCGTTTACCTGAGCCACCTGCACCGGTACCGGTTGGATCGCCACCCTGAACAACAAAGTTAGGAATAACACGGTGAAAAGTTACACCATTGTAAAAGCCCGATTTAGCTAGTTCAAGGAAGTTAGCTACGGTATTAGGCGCATCTTTATCGTAAAATTCGATAGTCATGTCACCTTTTTCGGTTTTCATTATTGCTTTGCTCATTTCTTTCTAAGTTTAAAAACTGAGGCGCAAAGTTAATCATTTCTGCCATTCCCGTAAACTTATAATAGCTTATGCTATTAATCGTTATATTTGGTAATAACGTATTTACGCAACAACGGTTATAAGTTGACCATTCAACATCTTAAATGAAATTCAAATACTTTTTAGCCTTCGCCTTTATCTTTTCTCCTTTCTTCCTCCGGGCAGCTTCTATTTTAATACCGATGGATGAAACGCAAAAAGACCACTTAAAATCTTACGGTATTGCTTATTGGGTATTAAGTCATAGCGAAGAGGTTGACTGGTTGCTCAATTACCGTGGCGGTAGTTTTATGACTAGATACAACAAAGCTACCGAAGACGAATGCAAAATTCGTGGCATCAGCTATGAAGTAATTGCCGATGCCAAGGTTACCGCTATCCTATCAGAAGTAACGGACCCGTCTGCAAATATGGACATGGTAAAGTTGGAAAAAGCACCTAAGATGGCAGTGTACTCCCCAAAAAGTAAGTTACCATGGGATGATGCCGTAACGCTGGTTTTAAAATATGCAGAAATACCTTATGATGTGGTGTATGATGAAGAGGTCATACACGGCGATTTGCTTAAATACGACTGGCTGCACCTGCATCATGAAGATTTTACCGGTCAGTACAGCAAATTTTACGGTGCTTATCGCATGATGCCCTGGTACGTAGAAGATGTAAAAAGCCAGGAGGCGACGGCCCGTAAGTTGGGCTTTAAAAAAGTATCACAAATGAAGCTGGCCGTAGCGCAGCACATTCATGATTTTTGTGAAGGTGGCGGCTTTTTATTTGCCATGTGCTCGGGTACCGACACGTTTGACATTGCCCTATCGGCAGCAGGTACCGACATTTGTGAAAACATGTTTGATGGTGATGCCGCCGATTATCAAGCCCAATCTAAGTTGGATTTCAGCCAAACGTTTGCCTTTCAAAATTTCACATTGGATATGAACCCCATGTCGCACTCGTTCAGCAATATCGACGTAACACCCGGACGACAGGTAGAGCGTTCGCGCGATTTTTTTACACTGTTTGATTTTTCGGCTAAGTGGGATGTAGTGCCCAGTATGCTTACCCAAAACCACGATAAGGTTATTAAAGGTTTTATGGGATTGACTACCGCTTTTAACAAAAGCCTGCTTAAACCCAGCGTAACCGTAATGGGCGAAATGAAAACACAAAACGAAGCCCGCTACATACACGGCGAATACGGCAAAGGCCAATGGACTTTTTACGGCGGCCACGATCCGGAAGATTATCAGCACGCCGTTGGCGACCCACCTACCGATTTGAAACTGCACCCTAATTCGCCGGGATACCGGCTAATTTTGAATAATGTACTATTTCCAGCGGCAAAGAAGAAAAAACAGAAAACCTGATGTTACCTCATAATATTGCACCTTGCATATAAACGTAAAAAGCCGGTTGCTAGCAACCGGCTTTTTACGTTTATAAAATCATTAGAACTTTAATTATAGAAAGTCCATGACACGCCAAACTTAATCAGCTTATCGGGCATGGGATACCGGTTAACGGTATAGTAGCCATTACTCTGCAAGCCTTGGTTGGCATAATCATACTGCACAAATAGGTTGGTACGGTACAGCGTAGCTTTAATATACGGTGTAATAATGGGGTAAGAGTTAAAGGTAACGTCGGCACCATTATAAAACTGGCTGATACCTACGGCATATGAAGGCGCCACATAAGTAGTATTATAGCGCACATTAACCCCCAACGTGGTATTAAGTACGTTAAAAAACTTTTTAGTGTACGACAAATTAGCAAAGTTATATATCTCGGGCGTGCGCAACGTAGTTTGATAGTCAGATTTCTGGTACACGAAAAAGTCTTCGAAATGCCAGCGGCCCCAATTGATAGTTTTGCCCACACTTATTTTGAGCAGGTTAATTGCCGAGCTCAGTTGTGCAGGCACTGCGTCTATACCACCGGGCGTTAATGATCTAAAGTATTGGTAACCGGTAATTAAAAAGTATTCGGCTTTTAAATCCAATTGCAGCTTATCATTTATATAATTGAATGATACGTTGTTGGTTTTTTGTTTACCGATATCTGTGTTCTGGTAAATATAGTGGTTGGATATCCAGTCGGTAAAAATAAGCGGTGCTTTATTATTTTGAGCGTAAGCACCCAGTATAATACGACCGGCACGCTCACCGCCAGATACGGTTAAGCGGGCATCGTACAAGTAATCGCCAAAATTGTAGCCTTGTGCCACCTGCTGAAAATCGCCCTCCAAACCCACGCGGTCGCTAAAGCGGTAACTGAAACGAGCATTCAGTTTTACGTTCTGAAAGGTTTCATCTTTAAGCTTAACCTTTTGTGTAGTGTATACCGAGTTAACCAATACTGAATCGAGCACATGCTGTTTGTAATGGTATAAATCGTGCGTTAAACCCACATCCAGTTTCACCTCGTTTTTTACAAAGCTTACCGATTTACCCCGCAGGTAGAAGCTGTATGAAAAATCGTTACGGATGTCGGTTAATGCCAGCGAGTCTGTAGAAAGATTGTTGCTGTAATACGCGTCGGGAAACACCTTGTAGGTGTCGGCCTCGTTTTGAGTAAATTTGTATTTACGTACATTGTAAAACAACGTATGGGCAATACGCTGTGTAGGCAATATTTTAGCAGCTTCTTTACCAGTGCCCTGTATGGTATCAATACGCCCTAAATAATAAAACTGTTTAATGTAAAGGCCATTATTACGCTGGTTGATGTTAGAACTGGCAAGCCTTACGTTTTCATAATACCGGTTAAAACTTGCCGTAGTGGTTGAACTGAATAAATCATCAGTATAGGAACCGCTTTCGGGCACTTTCAGGTTATTAAAAAAGGCATTGGCCAACAGGTTATACCGCTTGCTGCGCGACTCGTACCAGGTAAACACCGCTGCGTTCATATCACCCACATTTTGCCGCCGGTGAAACCCGCGCGAACCGATGGTGTTAAAATTAGCACCGACGTTCCAATTGGGTTTTAAGTTTTGCGTATGCACCAGCCTGAATACCTGCTCGGCAGTAGGGTTATTAACAATACCGCCTATATAGGTTAAGTTGGTATATGCAACACGTGACCGGTAGTAATTGATATCCTGCGGGGTAAGCATATAGGCATCCAGCGAATGTATACCTACATCAAAGCCGATGCTTTTGGCAGGTTCAAACAACAAAGGACGCTGCGGCAAGCCTAAGCTACCCAAATAAATGCGCGGACTGCGGGGTTGTAATAGCGGGCTGTAATTTTCAAACCCTACTATACCTGTATCCAGCGGAAACACCTGCGTGCTATCGTTCAGCAACCGCTCGTTGGTAACTTTTACAAATTTGGATGTATAAACTACAGAGTCTCCTCTATTTTCTTCGCGTTTTCGCAGGGTATCCAGCAATTCGTCGCCGCTTAGTTGGCGGCCCCGCCTGCTGGCTGTATCATTGATAGGCACAGTTTGGCCAGGATTCATGGGCATAGGCCGCATTTGAGCATGCGTGTTTTGCCATGCAAAGCTAAGTAACGCAATTAGTATACAGCCAAACCTTTGTAGCCATAAACCATTTGGTCTCCACTCGGGAGTATTTTTCATTATATAATTTAGCGTATTAGGCATTCAACAGTTCAGTACCTGGGTTTATTGGGCCGGGGCCAATTGTGCAATCAGTTCTTTAAGTATCAGGGTTAACTTCGGCTCAGCTTTTTGTGCCACTTCAATAATTTCTTCTACAGATACCGGTTTCAACGTTTCCGGAAAACCTTCATCTGTGAGCACCGAAATAGCAAAAACCGGTAAACCCATATGGTTGGCTACAATTACTTCGGGCGCTGTACTCATGCCCACTGCATCACCGCCAATAATGCGCAAGTAACGATACTCGGCCCGGGTTTCCAGATTAGGTCCGGTTACTGCTACATAAACTCCTTTATGGCAGGTAATATTGTTTGCCGACGCAATATCCAGCGCTTTTTGAATCAAGTCCAATTTGTAGGGTTCGCTCATGTCTGGAAAGCGTGGGCCAAGTTCATCTTCATTACCGCCAATCAAGGGGTTATCGGGCTGCATATTGATGTGGTCTTCAATCACCATCAGGTCGCCTTTTTGAAAAGCCGGGTTTAAAGCGCCACTGGCGTTAGATACAAACAGGGTTTTAATGCCCAGCATTTTCATTACCCTTACCGGAAAGGTAATTTGCTGCATGCTGTAACCTTCATAGTAATGCAAGCGCCCTTGCATAGCCACTACTTTTTTTCCGGCTAGGTAACCAAAAATCAGCTTACCGGAATGGAACTCGAGCGTAGCCACCGGAAAATCAGGAATGTTAGCGTACAGCATTTGCTTTACTACTTCAATTTCGGTAACCAATCCGCCTAAGCCCGTACCTAATATAATGCCTACTTCGGGCTCAAAATCGCCAATGCGGTTTTTAATGTACGCTGCGGTGCGTTGTATATTTTCTAACATATTGTTTTATAGTTTGATTGAACGGCTGCTCGCCGTCATTTAAAAATTGTATACCGATGGGCAGCACCCATATTGGCAACGTCAGTACCACGCTCAGTAAACCTGGCTCGCGCAGGCGCTGGGCATCTTTCTCGGTAGTAATAATTACTTTTTTAGATGCTTTACTAACACGAAAGTCATTGGCAAGTTTAGTAATATTTTTTAAGGTAAACTGATGATGATCGGCATATTTATGCTGCACCAGCTGCGAGGAGTATTTTTGGAGATGCTGCACTAAAGGTTGTGTATTAGCGATGCCGGTCAGCAAAAACACAGTAGTATCAGCATCCAACGTTGCCCCTACCGGGTTACTTTTCAAATCCTGAAAAGACAAATAACTGATGGTTGTAAAATACACCTGCTGGTATGCAAACGGACGTAGTTTATTGGCAATATCCTGTTGCCGTTGCTCAGGTAAATTAGATGGGCATTTACTCACAACTAGTACATTAGCCCGTTTACGACCACTCAAAGGTTCGCGCAGGTTACCGGCGGGTAGCATCAGGTTCGGTTGATTAATTTGGCTATAATCAAACAGCAAAATACTCAAACCCGGCTTAACCGCCCTGTGCTGGTAAGCATCATCCAAAATAACAACATCATGATTGGACATTAATTTTTCGATACCAAATACCCTTTTTTCGCACACGGCTACGGTCAGTTCCGGAAACTTTTGTTTGAACTGTGCAGGTTCATCGCCTACCGTTGCAGCGGTACTTTCGGTATTAGCTATTCCGAACCCCTTGGTTGTACGGCCATATCCCCGGCTTAAGGTAGCCAGTTGGTAGTCATTTTTGAGCAACCTTACCAAGTATTCCGTCATCGGACTTTTGCCCGCCCCACCTACATTTAAATTACCTACCGAGATCACGGGAAAATCAAACTCCTTACTTTTAAAAATACCCGCATCAAAACACCAGTTACGGATAATGATGATGAAGCCGTAAATGAGCGAGAAAGGCAGTAATAACCAACGCAGGTATTTCATAAAGCCTGTAAAGATACGAAATGATGAGTTGTTAGGTACGGATGCGTTTGTTAGTTTATTTTAAGTTGGTGCTGTATGTTATTGCTGTGCCCTGTTAGGATAGTGATGTACTTATATTACAGCCTGTGGATGTTCCTTTTTCTTTTACCGCAAAAGAAACCAAAAAGAAAGCTCTCGGCTGCACCTTCTTTCTACTTAAGACAGTGCTTGCACTTAAGTTAGAAGCTGCCGAAAGAAGCTGAATGCCGATTCTTTTTTGAGATCTTGTTCTGACAGTGCTTTTGTTGAATAAGGATCGAGAAAGAAAATAAAAAGAAGCGCAAAGGCCCGCTGTTGCGCCCGGGCCAGCGATGGCCTTGCGGGCGGAGAGGTGATCGCAACAGCTAGGCCTTTTTGGATACTTTTGTGGCTATGACAAAAGTATCTAGCCCCTGCGGCAATGAGCAGACGAAGTAAGTAAATGACCACTACAGGATGTTAAACTAACAGCACAAACCCAACAATAATAGCAGTACAATCAAAAACAATCGTTAAAAAATAAAACGTTCCTCTTTCACACTCTTATCAACACTAACATTCCGCCGTCCTTCATCACATACTTCAAAATAAAAGAAGTTGCCAACATAACGCTGCACAGCGCCTTGTCCGTTGGTGCCCGGATCGGAATAGGTTACTTTTTTGACACCATATTTAGCCGACTGTGTGCCCTTTTGAAACAGTGATACATCGACGACATTTTCGTTATTGCCTGCCGGATGAAAGTTAACCGTGTAGGTGCCCGGTGCCTGACGGTAGCCGGCTTTCAGCTTCTCGGCACCCAGTTCATTTTTCAATTTCTCTAAGGCTTGAGTTAAGTCGGTTACGGCATCGGTTTCGCCGTAGGCAATTACAGAATATGGTTTTTTAGCTGCGTTGTAAGAAATGACAATATGCGCCGTTACCTCCTGATTGTCGAGGTGGATAATTACCTCGCTGGTGTCTTTATATAATTTCCAAAGGCGATCAACGTCAAGTGCCGGCTCGGCTTTGTTCTGGGCAAAAGCTAAATGAGTTAATAGTATACTGATAATAATGAGGAAAGCTTTGCGCATAAATTAGGGCGGCGGATTAATTAGATACAAAAATAACAGATTTTCAAGGGATTTGGAATATGTAATGGACTTAAAGGACAAGCGGTACTAAACGTTATTGCGATAATATGATGTTACTAGAACGGGTTAGTTCCATGATTTTTGCTTCAAGCATCGATAATAATTACCTTTACAATTATGTCAAGTTGGTCATTAGATAATGCTATAGAGTTGCAAAATGAATTTCCTTATACGTTTTATAGACCGTCGGACGCTGTTATAGAAAGACTGAAACCGGAAGCAGCTACTGTAAAGTTAATATTCCGTTTTGATCCTTATGAGAAAGGACAACCCTCTGCCGAACGAATGTGGGTAATTATTACCTCTGTCAATAAAGATGGCACTTATAAAGGCACTTTAGACAACGATCCTTATTATATTAAAGACCTTAAAGCTGGTGATGAGATTACTTTTAGAAGAGAGCATATAATTCAGTACGACACACTGGATGAATTAGACGTTGAAGATATTAATGCTGAAAAAGTTGAGCAATACTTAAAAAAGTGTTTTGTGTCCAATCACATCATGCTTGAGGGTTACAAAGTTGGCAGATTATATAGAGAAGAGCTAGACGAAAAAGAATATACAGGCTGGATATTTATGAGTGGATATGAAACACAAGAATATGTAGACGACCCAAACAACCTTCAGTACATTGCAATAGGTACAGTTCTCAATCTTGATGATAGTTTTATTCACCTTTTGGAGGCGCCTATTGGTTCTGAGTTTGAAAGAGACAAAGCCACAGGGACTTTTTACTTGTTTGAAGAATAAGATTTTTAGCTTAACAGCTTGCCTTTTCAACCTCATCCTCTATTCGCACATCTCCTCTTAAACCCCTATCTTTGCGAAAAAAACTGCGTCTATGCTAAAAGGATTTTTTAATGTGCCGGAGCCTATAAATGAGCCGGTACTCAACTACGGCCCGCACAGTGCAGAGCGTGCCGCCCTGAAAGCCGCGCTCAATGAAGCCCGCGGACAGGTGATAGATATACCCATGTACATTGGCGGACAGGAAGTGCGCACCGGCAAAACGCTGGAAGTGCATCCGCCGCACGATCATAAACATTTACTGGCTACTTATCATGAAGGTGATGCCAGCCATGTAAAAGCTGCTATTGATGCTGCCTTGGCTGCTAAAGAGGCTTGGGAAAATTTACCTTGGGAACAGCGTGCTGCCATCTTTTTAAAAGCTGCCGATTTGGTAGCCGGTCCGTACCGCGCTAAAATCAACGCAGCTACCATGCTGGGCCAGTCTAAGAATGCTTACCAGGCCGAAATTGATGCGGCTTGCGAGCTGATAGACTTTTTGCGCTTCAATGTGCATTACATGACCGAGATTTATGCACAGCAACCGCAATCGGGTAAAGGCACCTGGAACCGTTTAGAGCAACGCCCGCTGGAAGGTTTTGTGTTTGCCATTACACCGTTTAATTTTACGGCCATTGCCGGCAACCTGTGCGCCGCTCCTGCCCTAATGGGTAACGTGGTGGTTTGGAAACCTGCGCCTACCCAAATTTATGCAGCCAATGTTTTGATGCAGATTTTCAACGAAGCTGGCGTGCCTCCAGGTGTAATTAATTTAATTAGTGTTGACGGTCCTGTTGCGGGCGATGTTATTTTCAGTCACCCTGACTTTGCCGGTTTACACTTTACCGGTTCAACCCATGTATTCCAAAACTTGTGGAAAATCATCGGCTCTAATATTCACCTTTACCGTGGTTACCCACGCATTGTAGGCGAAACCGGCGGCAAAGACTTTGTGTTAGCCCACAGCAGTGCCGATGCTGACGTGGTAGCTACAGCGCTGGTGCGTGGTGCATTTGAGTACCAGGGACAAAAATGTTCAGCAGCTTCACGTGCTTATGTACCAAAATCATTATGGCCGGCTGTTAAAGAAAAAATGCAACGCGATATCGCTTCGTTTAAAGTTGGTCCGGTTGAGGATTTCGAAAACTTTGTGAATGCCGTAATCAGCGAAGCTTCGTTTGATAAACTGGCTAAATACATTGATGAAGCTCAGGCTGATGATAGTGTAGAAATTATAGCAGGTGGTAAATACGATAAATCAGCAGGTTACTTTATTGAGCCAACTGTTATCCAGGTGCAAGACCCTTATTACCTGACGATGTGCGAAGAGCTGTTTGGCCCGGTACTAACGGTTTATGTTTATGAGGATGATGAATTCGAAAAAATCATGGACATTGTTGACAAAACATCGCCATACGCCCTAACCGGTTCTATCATTGCACAAGACCGTTACGCCATTTCATTAGCCACCTACCGCTTACGTAATGCAGCCGGCAACTTTTATATTAATGATAAACCAACAGGTGCCGTAGTGGGCCAGCAACCATTTGGTGGTGCACGCGGCTCGGGTACTAATGATAAGGCCGGTTCTATGCTGAACCTGTTGCGCTGGGTATCGCCGCGAACTATTAAAGAAACTTTCGATCCGCCAAAAGACTATCGTTATCCGTTTTTGGTGAAGGAATAGGTTGGCAATAAAAATTAGAGTCAAGAACCAGGAGCTAAGAGGTTGCTGGATTTAACATTTATCATTGCGAGCGATAGCGTGGCAATCCACTCGCGTTTGTAACCATTCGACGGGATTGCTTCGTTCCTCGCAATGACAACTTATAAAATAAGAAAGCCGACGGTAAAAATATGCAGTCGGCTTTTTTATTTGAAAAATAGAGTGTTGTTACTTTGCCGCAATAGTCTCCAGCGTTTCAATAAACTTATCTACCGCCTCATCAGGCGTTGACCAGCTAGTTACCAAACGGATAGCCGCATGGTATTCATCAATCTTTTGCCATTGGTAAAACTCAAACTGTTCCAACAACTGCTGAATAACGGTTTGGGTAAGGATAGGAAAAATTTGGTTGGTAGTAGATACGGTAAGCAACGGAAAGCCTAGGCGCACAAATGCGTCAGACAAGCGGGCGGCCAGTTGGTTGGCATGGCGGGCCATCTCAAAAAACAAATCACCCCTAAACAATTCCGCAAACTGGATACCTAAAATACGGCCTTTGGCCAGCAACGCACCACGCTGTTTCAGGTGGTATCTAAAATCGGTTTGCAGGGCAGGGTTGTTAATCACAATAGCTTCGCCCAGTAAGGTTCCATTTTTTGTACCACCAATATAGAATACGTCTGTATAAGTGCCTAAATCGGTTAAAGTCATGTCACTCCCTTCGGCACATAAGGCCGATGCCAGTCGGGCACCGTCTAAAAAAAGGTATAAGCCATTTTCACGACAGCAATTGGATAAATCAACTAGTTCCTGACGTGTGTATATGGTCCCAATTTCTGTAGAGTTGGATATGTATACCAGTCGAGGCCGCGTCATATGCACTTCCTCAAACTTGCTAAGCACGCCCCATATATGCTCGGGCTTTAGCTTACCATCGGTTGTAGGCACAGCTTCAATACGGTGACCTGTAGCTTCGATAGCCCCTGTTTCGTGCACATTAATATGGCCGGTTGATGCAGCAATAACCGACTCATGCGGGCGAAGTATGGAGGCAATTACAATAAGGTTAGCCTGTGTACCACCCGATACCAGATGAACATTTGCCGCTGGGTTACCAATCTTTTTACGTATCAATGCTACCGCTTCTTGTGTGTATTCATCATCTCCGTATCCGGGCTGCTGCTTCAGGTTGTTATCCACCAGTGCCTGCAGTATTGCAGGGTGAGCGCCTTCGCTATAATCGTTCTTAAAACTATATTTCATTATTGTTGAGTACTTGCGCCGAATTTAGGTTATTGTTGCTTGAGTAGATTAAAACGCAACGCTTTTTTTACATGCCGGCGGTACAAACCGCATATGCCATCATCCATAAAAAAAGCGGGCCTCGCGCCCGCTTTTTGGATTAAACATTAATTAAACACTAATTGAGAATATATTGGGAAGGTCAATTATTCAAAACGGAACACCTCGTTTAAGTTGGTGTTGTTGCTGCAACTCACTTTCAGGTCTGTAATTTCGCCGGTAGCCAAAGCGTACACCCACCCATGAATACTAAGATTTTGTCCATTTTTCCAGGCGTTCTGCACAATAGAAGTTTTGGATAAATTTTGCACACCTTCGGCTACGTTTAATTCAACCAGTCGGTTACCACGCTCTTTTTCGTCGGTTATGGCATCCAGTTCTTTGGTATGGTAACGATAAACGTCTTTAATATGGCGCAGCCAGTTGTCAATCAGGCCTACCTGTTGGTTACTCATGGCCGCCAGCACACCGCCGCAGCCGTAGTGCCCTACCACAATTACATGTTTTACCTGCAATACATTTACAGCATAGTCCAATACCGACAGCATGTTCATATCGGTATGCACTACCACATTGGCAATGTTGCGGTGAACAAATATCTCGCCTGGTTTAGTATTGGTAATTTGGTTGGCTGGTACGCGGCTATCGGCACAACCTATCCATAAAATTGGTGGCTTTTGGCCGTTAGCCAGCTTGTCAAAAAATTCGGGGTCTTCAGCTAATGATTTAGCAACAAACTGTTTGTTACCTTCCAGCAAACTTTCGTAAGAAATATGGCTGGTGTCGTGAATTTCATTATTCATTTGAGCACACATAGTTATTGTATTTTTAAAGTGAGTTGATTAAATGCTGGTTGTTTGCTTTTTACGGTTATTTCCGGATAGCCATTGCGTTAACTTATGCAAAGCCAATGGCGACAGATCGTAGTACAAAATTGTTAATAATATGGCTGGTATAAAATAGAATATCAACATATCATACTTATTAAAGAAGTAACCGCCAACCAATCCGCCGATGATATAAAATGCCAGAATAGTAATGCGTACATAAATGCGCTCATTTACTGCCTTTGCCTTATCTACCTGGGTATGCAGCCGTTCGGCCACATCACTGCCTAGATCAGTAAATAAGCCGGTAAGGTGCGTGGTTTTAATTAACCCGCCTGATATATTAGATACCAAGCCATTTTGCAAACCCATTGAAAACAACAGAGCGGTAATAACAAATATCCGCTCGGTTTCTGTTTCTTCGTAAAAATGGTGCCCATAAACAGCTACCAGTAATAAGACAACCGTTTCAATAATAATAGGCGTTGCATGAGCCTTATACCGGCTGGTATCGCGTATGGATCGTACTAAAAAATTGGCCAGAAATGTTCCGGTAAAGAAAGCCAAAAGCCAAAGGGCAAATACTTTAATTTCATGCAAATCCTGTTCAACAATGTTTTTGGCCAGTGTTGCTACGTGCCCGGTAACATTAGCAGTAAACACCAAAAAGGCGAGCACACTAGCTACATTCGTCACGCCTGACACAAAAGCTGTGGAAGATGCCAGCATCAGGTTCTCTTTCAGTGTACGTTCGTCTTTAAAATTTCTGAGCATAATATATAACAATCAACTGCCTGTAATACGCAGGGGGTGTTTAACTTGTTTTTAAATTAGATTTCTTAAGTAACTTCATTTATCTTTTATAAACCAGCGCTTTAAAAGCGTACATACATCATATCAAAACTTCCTTTAATGCAGATGTGATAACCAAACTTATAACAACTTAAAAAGGTCGTTCAGCAAAAAAGACGTAGTATGAGTTGAAGGTGCCATATTATCTGCCAGATTTTTTTATATTATTGTACATGAAATAAAAGTGCAGATGCAAAACGCCTGATGCATACCCTTGCTGCACGATTATGAAACAATGAAATTAAAACACGGTAAACAATAACAACAACTATGTGTGGACAGTATTAGTCCAGGATATAGTTATACCAGTGTGTTTGGAGGAGGGGTAGGTACGGTAGGATGATACACCTGCGGAGAAAAAGCATGCTCATGAATCAGCAATAAATTGGTTTCAATTATTTGAATGATATGCTGATGAGCGTAGATGTGCACAAAGTTTTCGTCGCAAAACTTTTTTTCTTTGGCTGCATCTTTTTCCGCAGTATCTTTTTCGTTTTTATTTTCCTGTTCTAACTGCATAATTACAGCCTTTACAGTTTTATTATTACTTAAACTTAAAAACGCAGGGGCAACCGATATAACCATCTTTATAAAAAAGATGGTTATAAATAAGAGGCTAATTCCTATTTTGTAACTCTGCGTTTTCACTCTACGCAAGTATAACAAATATTATCAAATAATATTGTCAGGCTTTTAACAAGTTTTTACTTTAACGCGCGAATTGAATTTTATTTATTGATGGCTATAAGAAACAATGTTACTATTGAACAAATAAGGCCCCAACTTACCTGGCGTTTGCGCAACGAGGTACTTTACCCCAACGAGCCATTGCATGCCATGGCAATGGACGAAGACAACCAGGGCCTGCACTTTGGCGCTTTTACAGCCGACAAACTGGTGGGCGTTATTTCACTTTTTCAAAAGGCAAACGATTTTCAGTTCCGAAAATTCGCTATCTCTTCTGCATTTCAAAACCAAGGCATCGGTGCACTGATGCTGCAATACATTACAGAATTTGCGCAATTACAGGGCGGTACACGGTTATGGTGCAACGCACGCCTGTCTGCTGTAAACTTTTATCAGAAAGCCGGCTTCCGCACCACGGGCAATACTTTTACCCGCAACAATATTACCTTTGAGGTTTTTGAAAAAGAGCTGTAAAATAAAAGAACCGGTTTTCCCCAAAACCGGTTCAGTCATTAACTCTTGAAAAAATTTTACTTACCCAAAACAAGGCTTCTGATATGAACTTTATATTAAAGCATTAACAACTTTATAATTATCCGATACAAAGCTGGGATAAAATATTGCACTTACAGCAGCTTTATTATATTTGCTCATCATGCTTATCAAAAACATCTTTATTTTATAATTGAATATGGCTGAACAAGAAAATGAAAAACCACAGCACCAGGCCGTGGTAACAAACAGCTCTCTTGCATTTTTCGAGAAATACATCAATAACCCCTCGCCTACCGGTTTTGAATGGAAAGGTCAGGAACTTTGGCTGGAATACATAAAGCCTTATATTGACGAATACTTTGTAGACAACTATGGCACTGCCGTAGGCGTTATTAATCCACAGGCCGAATACAAGGTAGTAATTGAGGCCCACGCTGATGAAATATCTTGGTTTGTAAATTACATCACCAGTGATGGCCTGATCTACGTAATTCGCAATGGCGGCTCCGATCATCAAATTGCACCATCCAAACGCGTAAACATCCATACTGATAATGGCGTTGTAAAAGCCGTGTTCGGCTGGCCTGCTATTCACACACGTTCGGGTGGCGAAAAGGAAGAAGCACCTACCCTTAAAAATATCTTTTTGGATTGCGGTTGTACATCCAAAGAAGAGGTAGAAAAATTAGGTATCCATGTAGGTTGCGTAATTACTTATGAAGATGAGTTTACCGTACTGAACGACCGCTATTATGTTGGCCGTGCTTTGGACAACCGTGCTGGCGGCTTTATGATTGCCGAGGTAGCACGTTTGCTGAAAGAAAACAACAAGCAATTACCTTTCGGCTTATATATTGTAAATGCCGTTCAGGAAGAAATAGGCTTACGCGGTGCCGAAATGATTGCACATCGCATTAAACCGAATGTAGCTATTGTAACAGATGTTACGCATGACACACAAACACCAATGATCAATAAAATAGTGCAAGGCGATTTGGCTTGCGGTCGTGGTCCGGTGGTATCATACGCACCTGCTGTTCAAAATAATTTAAACCGTTTGTTGATCGAATCGGCTCAAAAAGCAAATATTCCGTTCCAGCGCCAGGCGTCATCACGCTCAACCGGAACAGATACTGATGCATTTGCATATTCAAATGATGGGGTACCATCTGCCCTTATTTCTTTGCCGCTACGCTACATGCATACTACAGTAGAGATGATTCATAAAGAAGATGTAGACAATGTGATTCGCCTGATTTATGAAACTTTGCTGAACTTAGAAGCCGGACAAGATTTCAGGTATATCAAATAATACGCAATCCAAAACAATTCAACCTTTAACATGTTTATAGGCTTTCCACTAAGCTTATATTCGCTTACTTTAACAATTTAATATGAAACCTACACTACTTATCCTGGCCGCTGGTATGGCCAGCCGCTACGGAAGTATGAAGCAAGTGGATGGCTTTGGCCCAAATGGCGAAACCATCATTGACTATTCTATATATGATGCTATTAAAGCTGGCTTTGGTAAAATAAGCTTTATCATTCGCGAAGAATTTGCGGAGGCTTTTAAAGCTAAATTTGAGCCTAAACTACAAGGTCGGGTAGAAACCGATTACGTATTTCAAAGCTACGATTTAACCCAGTTTGGTATAGACAAAACTATTGATCGTGCTAAACCTTGGGGTACTGCACATGCTGTTTTAGCAGCCCGCAACCAAGTAAATGAGCCTTTTTGTGTAATTAACGCTGATGACTTTTATGGTTACGAAGCCTTTGAAAAAATGGCTCAGTTTTTAACTACTGAAGTTGCCGATGATAATTATTCATTAATGGGTTACCAGATTGACCGTACTTTATCTGACTACGGTTCTGTATCTCGCGGTGTATGTAAAGTAGATGAAAACGGTAATATGGTTGAAATCAACGAACGTACTGAAGTTTACTTCAAAGACGGCGATGTATTTTACAAAGATACTGAAGGTGAACACCAATTAGCGCCTGATACCCGTGTATCGATGAATTTCTGGGGCTTTACTCCTGCTGTTTTCAAACAAAGCGAAGCTATGTTCAAACGTTTTGTTGAAGCTAACGAAAACAACCCTAAAGCTGAGTTCTTTATTCCGCTGGTGGCAGACGAACTGATTAAAACCGGTACGGCTTCATTCAAAGTAATTCCAACCGGCAACAAATGGTTTGGTGTTACTTACAAAGAAGATAAGCCAATTGTGCAGCAAAGCATTTCTGAACTGGTTGAAAATGGCACTTACCCAAGCAACTTGTGGTCATAAGCTTTTAATCACCCATTATAAAAAGCCTGCTCTTGTGAGCAGGCTTTTTATTTTTTACGAAGTTCTTGATTTAATATTTTTTCCAGTTTACCTAAATACGCTTTTTCCTCACTGGCATCGTAACCAGTTTTAAAGAAAATGCATTTTCCTTGCTGATTGAAAATCATCAGTGTTGGATAGCCTTTAAAATTAAATAAAACATTAGGGCAGGCACGCTCATTATCCGGCTTATAACTTGCAAAAAACTTACCGTTATATATTTTTTGATTGCAGCCAGGAATAAAATAAACAGGCATTTTAAAATCTTTACGTCCGCTAAAATTTTCATACATAGCCTGATACTTGCTCATGGACGCATCTTTTGCCAAAAAATCTTTAACCAAGGCGGGATCGGTACGACACAGGGTAACAAAATTAATTCGTGAATTGCTGCGGTACTTAAAATATAATTTGTGCAACATTCCTAATTCACGAAAGCAAGGCGGGCATGGAATAAACCAGCAATCAAGCACCGTGATTTTACCAGCTGCCATACTTTTCAAATTATCATACTTCCCATTCAAGTCAAGCACCCGAAGGTTGGGGATTTTCAGTGTATTATGCTGCCGTTTTGGCTGCGCGTGAGCACCTAAAATAGATGCAATTAAAAAGAACGTAATGTGCAAAAGGTTTTTCATGGTTTACTTAGTTAACTAAAGATAACCTTTGGTTAACAAATACATTACTACCAATTAACAGTTATTGCATTAAAGATATTTTATAAGTTGACTAGCTTAACTTTTTATTAAGTATTTACGTTCAAGCCATTATATTTCATATTCATTGTAATATGGCGTAATTTTGTTTATCCTGATTTAATTTCCGGCTCTGGTTTAATTATTGGATAGGGCTGCAACAGCTATTGTAGCATCACCCATAAACCCACCAGATACGGAGGTGTAACTATTGATTGATACTCATGAACTTCTTTCGGCCCTTGTTCTGGCTTATTACTATTTTGCTGCTCAACAGCTCTCCGGCTTATTGTGCGGCATCAGGCAGTAGCCACGCAAATAAAACGCCGCAAAGCATTTTAGACCTGCGCAAGCAAAGCTTCGCAACCAAAATCAATCTAAACGGCAGGTGGTTGTTTACCTGGGGGCAGTTGGTAAACTCCGAAAGTTCTGACAAACAAACAGGTCAGCTTATACAATTTCCTCAATTATGGAATGGTCATTTGCTCAATAATAAACCGTTACCTGCCTTTGGTTACGCCAGTTATAGCACCACCGTATTATTGCCTAAAACTGCCGGCCCGCTTCAAGTGATAGTGCCTGATGTATACTGTGCATATCGTTTATATGCTAATGGAAAAATAGTAGCCGAAAACGGCAAAGTGAGCACTTCGGCAAAAGGCTTTAAACCGCATTGGGAAAGCAAAACCTTTGATGTACCGCTACATACCGATACTTTGAAACTTATTTTGCAAGTGGCCAACTTTGTCCATTCAAAAGGTGGCATTAACCAGCCTATTGTTATCGGCAAAAAAGAGGTTATCGAATTACAGCAAAAGCGTGCATATGCAGCCGACCTACTTTTGGCCGGATGCTTGATGATGGGCGGCCTGTTCTTTTTTGGTTTATACCTGTTTGGCAACCGCGATAAAGCTATTCTGTTTTTTGCCTTGTTTACCCTTGCCTATAGCTACCGTATTATAGGGTCAGGTAATTATGAGCTACACACCATATTGCCCAATTTTGACTGGGACCTAGCGGCACGATTGGAATACATCAGCTTATATGCCAGCATTGGCCTGTTTGGTTTTTATTGTCGTTACCTGTATCCGCAAGATCAGAACACGCGTATTGTTTTTACAGTAGGCGGCATTAGTCTTCTTTTTTCAGTTGCTACACTCCTGCTTCCTCCGTTGTACTTTACACAACTAATGGATCCTTTTCTACTTGTGGCGGTGTTTTGCATTGCATATGTACCATTTTTATACATCAAGGCCTATCGTAACAAACGCCAAGGTTCAGTGTATTCATTGGCAAGTGCTTTGGTGCTGATGGTGTTGTTTACGATCAGCTTGCTGCATTACTGGGCAATCATTTCTTCCTTTACCCTTTTTAGCTTTGCAGGCTACATCGCTTTTTTCTTTTTACAATCCATGATCCTGTCTGGTCGGGTAGCCTATCTGCTCAAAAAAGCAGGCGAGCAGGCTGCAGAGGGTTTGAAAGCCAAGTCGGAGTTTTTGAGCACCATGAGCCATGAAATTAGAACGCCATTGAACTCGGTAGTGGGCATGAGCCACTTGTTGCTGAAAAACAATCCGCGCGACGATCAACGCGAGCAGTTGAACGCTATGATCTTTTCTGCCAACAACCTGCTTAACATTGTTAACGACATACTGGATTACAGTAAAATTGAAGCAGGTATGATCAAGCTGGAAAACATCGAGATGGATGTAATGGGTATTGCGCAAAGCGTGGTTACCAGCCTGCTTAGTTCGGCACAAGATAAGGGCCTTCAATTAAACTTTGCGACAGATACAGCGCTACAAAACAAAATATTGGGCGATCCAACCCGTACATCGCAGGTGATAACTAATTTGGTTCACAACGCCATTAAATTCACATCGGTTGGCGAGGTTAAGGTTACTATCCGGGTGCAAGAGCAAAATGCAAATTTTGTTACCTTGTTATTTGAGGTGAGCGATACAGGGATTGGCATTTCGGCTCAAAAGCAGGCTTTAATTTTTGACCGCTTTACACAAGCCGATTCTTCTATATCCAGGGGCTTTGGTGGTACCGGATTGGGCCTGGCCATCTGTAAAAAAATACTGGAGCTACAGCACTCTACGTTGCGGGTAAAAAGTGAAGAAGGACGGGGGTCTACTTTTTGTTTTGTACAAACTTTTGAAAAAGGTGGCAACCTATCTAAGCTGCCCTCAATAGAACCCAATAAGTTAAAAGACGAAAAACCGTTCACCGGTTTACGGGTGTTGGTGGTAGACGACAACCCGATGAACATTATGGTGGCTCAATCTTTTCTAAAGCGCTGGGGGGCATTGGTTGATGTTGCTACCGATGGGCAACAAGCTTTAAATAAAATTGATACCGCTATTCACAAACTGGTACTAATGGATATTCATATGCCGGTGATGGATGGCTACGAATCGGCCAGAACCATGCGTACTAAAGGTATCAACACCCCTATTATTGCCCTTACTGCAGCCCTTCCGTCTGAAATAGAAACACAGGTAGAACTGGCAGGCATGGATGATATTATTGTAAAACCCTTTTTGCCCGATGAACTGTACAGCAAGGTATATCAATACATTTTTAATAGTCCGCCTGAAGTAATCATTTAAATTTTCAGGCTTCACATTGCCCATACTCATTCTGGTAACATATAGGCTCGCTGGCGTTACTATGCAAAATTGTGCTAACGTTATACTTCAAACATTTTGAGTAATTGATAGTTCAGTGTTAGAGGATATAAACGATTTCATATCCCCAAATTAAGCACTTGTACCGTGGCAAAAAAGCATCATACCACCTGTAGTAAATTTACTTTTTGGGGGATTCTTTTATCAGGCATTTTACTGACAGGCTTACCTAGCTATGTATATAGTCAAGTGGCCGCGCCTGCTGATTCTTTGAAAGAAGATTCGTTACGGATAAAGCCTAAACCCGTAAGGCCACGTACCGATTCTTTGCAGAACCAGTATGACATAGGTAATTTGTTCAAAGATATTTTTCATCCGCACCGTAAGGCCGATTCTGTTCAAAAAAAACCTTCGGGCATTACCGTTATCCCCAACGTAGGGGCCAACCCTAGTATTGGGTTTCAAATCGGCATTAAAGCGGTAGCCGGAAGAGTGCTGGGTAGTACGCCTAATACACTCATGTCGGTGGCTGCTACATCTGCTTCCATCACCACCAAAGGCATTATTTACTTTTATGTAAATCATAATGTTTTTACGCCCGGCAATAAATGGAATTTGCAAGGCAGCTTAGTGGCTGCCAAAACCGTTACACCTGATTTTGGATTGGGTATTGGCCGCAGCCCCAGCAACAACCCCACCGACCAGATTTTAAACGATCCGCAACGCAAAGGTTACGCATTACATTCACAGTATTATAATTTTAGGGAAAGAGTGTATAAGCAGGTAGCGCATGATCTTTTTGTAGGTGCCGGGGTGTCTTTTGATATCCGTCGAAAAATTGAAGATCGTGCCGCTGGCGACCAGTCGGTGCCATCTACACCCTATTATATTTACAGCGAAAGGTATGGGTTTAATCCCAATAGCTATTCATCAAACGGATTAATGTTTAACGTAGAATATACTTCCCGTGACAATCAGAACCGTGCTTATAAAGGCATTTATGCTGATGCGGGTATACGTATTAACCAAACCTGGCTGGGCAGTACGCGCAACGCTACCGTATTTACAGCAGACATGCGAAAATACTGGAGCCTATCAAGACGCAACCCCGAACACGTATTAGCCTTCTGGAACTGGGGAGCCGCCGTATTAAGCGGGGCAATGCCTTACCTGGAATTACCGGGTACTGCTAAAGACCCTAGTTTGCGAAGTGGCCGGGGCTATACCGTTGGCTATTTTAAGGCGCCGCAATTTTATTATTCTGAACTGGAATACCGCTTTCCTATCACCCGCAACAAATTTTTAAGCGGCGTAACTTTCGCTAATGTGCAAACTGCTAATGATGAAACCGGCACTAAAATATTTCAGCAATGGCAGCCTGGGGCCGGCGGTGGTTTAAGGGTGTTGTTTAACAAAGCAACCCGCACCAATTTATGCCTGGATTATGCCTTTGGCCGATATGGTGCAAAAGGCTTCTTTTTGGGATTGAATGAGGCTTTTTAAAAACCCTTTTACTTACGCATAAAATTAATTAAAAACTGTGGATACTACCATCCGTGTCAGTACACTATGCTTTTACTAACTCACAAAGCAAGTAACGGCAAACTATAAAATTGTGTAACTGTTCCCTAACTAATTAAAAGGTTATTAAGCGAGGTTAATATAACACCCTTATGGAATTTAAGATTATTAGTAACACCCAAAGCATCAATCAGCACAACGACACTTTATTGCTGAACACTGCCGAAGCGCAGGTACAGGTAAGTGTTTACAGTTCTACGGTAATACGGGTAAACATCACTACACAAGCTAATAAACCGGATACTTCTTTTGCAGTTATTCGCGAACCGTTACCTGATTTGAGCTATGAGGAAACATTGCAAGAGATTGTTATCAACACCACTGCCTTACAGGTTCGTATTCAAAAAGACCCGCTCCGCGTTGCTTTTTATACGGCTGATGGTGTGTTGTTAAGCAAAGATGATGACCGTTTTGCTACCGCTTGGCAGGATGCCAAAGTAATAAACCACCGTTCTGTACAACCCGACGAAAAATTTATTGGCTTGGGCGAAAAAGTAGGTAACCTCAATCGCAGAGGTAGTGCTTACGTAAACTGGAATACCGACGCTGCAGATTATCAACTCTTAACCGATCCGTTATATAAAACCTTCCCATTTTACATAGGCATTCACAGCGGATTAACTTATGGTTTGTTTCTGGATAATACGCATCGCTCTTATTTTGACTTTGCGGCGTCTACCGACAATCAGTTTATGTGGATTGGCGCTGATGCTGGTGACCTGAACTATTACTTTTTTGGAGCTCAAACCGTAGCCGAGATTATTAAAGATTACACCTGGCTTACTGGCCGAATGGAAATGCCGCCGTTATGGAGCCTGGGTTATCAGCAATGCCGATGGAGTTATATGAGTGCCGATGAGGTGCTGGAAATAGCACAGGGCTTTCGGGACAGGCAAATACCTGCCGATGTAATTTACTGCGATATTGATTACATGCAGGACTTTAAAATTTTTACCTGGAATAAAGAAACCTTTGCAAGGCCGAAAGATTTTATCAACCAACTAAAAGACATCAACTTTAAACTGGTAACTATTGTTGATCCCGGTATTAAAGTGGAGCAAGGCTATCAGCAATATGATGAAGGGGTTGAAAAGGGTTACTTTGCCACTTACCCTAATGGCGAAAATTATGTAGGCGAAGTATGGCCCGGCCGCTGCCATTACCCCGACTTTTTTAGAGAGGACGTGCGCGAATGGTGGGGAACATCATTCAATACTTTGACCGAGCCTGGTGTAGACGGTTTTTGGAACGACATGAACGAACCTTCGGCCTGGAACCAGAACATTCCCCCAATTGTAAAATTTGGCGATCAATTCATGCCCGAGGTACGCAATGCATATGGCATGCAAATGGCGCGCGCTACTTATGAAGGTACGCGCAAACTCTTAGGCAACAAGCGTCCGTTTGTGCTTACCCGTGCGGCATATTCAGGCATGCAACGCTACTCGGCCGTATGGACGGGTGATAACGCCGCTACTGATGAACATCTATTGCTAGGCCATCGCCTGGTGAACAGTTTAGGACTTACCGGGATGGCCTTTGTAGGCGTAGACATTGGTGGCTTTGCCGGCAACCCATCGCCCGAACTGATGGTTCGCTGGAACTCATTAGGCACTTATACACCTATGTTCCGTAACCATGCCATGAAAGAGGCTGATATGCGTGAGCCCTGGCGCTTCGGGCCCGAAAATGAAGCCATTATTAAAAAGGATATTGAGCAGCGTTATCGCCTGCTACCCTACCTGTATTCAACATTTTATGAAGCCAGCCAAACCGGTATGCCGGTAAGCCGTACATTGGCCATAGATTATACATATGATAAAAGTGTGTATTTTGAAGATTATCAAAACCAGTTTATGTTTGGTGATGCTTTATTGGTTGCACCGGTTGTAAGCTATGCCCATACAGCAAAAGTCTATTTGCCACAAGGTGCTTGGTACCGTTTAAGCAGTGACGAGCGTTACACTGGAGGAAACACATATGAAGTTGATGCTCCTTTGACCGACTTACCGGTATTTGTAAAAGCCGGTGCCATCATCCCCATGCAAAATATTGTACAAAGTACCGCTGATGCTGGCGATGGCGTAATGCAACTGCATGTATGGCAGGGTGACAAACCTACCAGCTTTATATATTACGAAGATGATGGTAATACGTATGATTATGAGCATGGTGCTTTTTATAAACGTACTATCAGTTTTGATCCGGCTAATCAAGAGGTTACGATATGTGCTGTTGAAGGTTCTTTTGTATCAAAGTATAATAAGATAACCATGGTTTGGCATGGGTTTGATAACAGAATTGCTATTCAGGAAGTGGATAATGTTCAAGATAAGATTGTGATTGTTTATAAAATACAGTAGTGCTATTTGTTTGGCAGTATTTTCCTCTTCTCAACAACACTGAAAGCCTCAAAACAAAAAAGCCTCTAACCATAACGGTCAGAGGCTTTCATCTATTACAAAACTATTACTTATTTTACTTCTTCAAAGTCAACATCAGTAACGGCATCACCACCGTTTTGAGTGCCTGCACCTGCGCCGGCATCAGCACCTGGCTGACCGCCTTGTGGCTGGCCATCGGCAGTGGCTTTGTACATGTCTTCAGAAGCAGCGCTCCAGGCGTTGTTCAGCTCGCTTTGAGCTACTTCAATATCTGGCAGGTTTTTAGCTGAGTAAGCAGTTTTCAAACGCTCTAAAGCAGATTCGATAGGTGCTTTTTTGTCAGCCGGGATTTTATCACCGTATTCTTTCAGTTGTTTTTCAGTTGAGAAGATCAGGGCATCAGCAGAGTTCAGTTTTTCAACTTCTTCTTTTGCCTTTCTGTCAGCATCAGCATTAGCTTCAGCTTCTTCTTTCATTTTCTTAATCTCGGCATCAGTTAAGCCAGATGAAGCTTCGATACGGATTTTTTGCTCTTTACCAGTAGCTTTATCTTTAGCTGATACATGCAGGATACCGTTAGCATCAATATCAAAAGTTACTTCGATTTGAGGCACACCACGAGGCGCTGGCGGAATGCTATCCAGGTGGAAGCGACCTAAGGTACGGTTTTGAGAAGCCATTGGGCGCTCACCTTGCAAAATGTGGATCTCTACAGATGGCTGGTTATCAGACGCAGTAGAGAAAGTTTCTGACTTTTTGCTTGGGATAGTAGTGTTTGACTCGATAAGCTTAGTCATCACACCACCCATAGTTTCGATACCTAATGAAAGAGGCGTAACATCTAACAGCAATACGTCTTTTACGTCGCCGCTTAATACACCACCTTGAATAGCTGCACCGATAGCTACGACCTCATCAGGGTTAACACCTTTTGAAGGCGCTTTACCGAAGAATTTTTGTACCGCTTCCTGAATAGCAGGAATACGGGTTGAACCACCTACCAGAATGATCTCATCGATATCTGAAGTGCTGTAACCAGCATTTTTCAATGCAGTGCGGCAAGGCTCAATAGTACGTTTAATTAAGCTGTCAGCCAATTGCTCAAATTTTGCACGGGTTAATGATTTAACCAAGTGTTTAGGCATACCATCGGCAGCAGTAATGTATGGTAAGTTGATCTCGGTTTGAGTAGAGCTTGACAACTCAATTTTAGCTTTCTCAGCAGCTTCTTTTAAGCGCTGTAAGGCCATTGGGTCGCGGCGCAGGTCAACACCTTCATCGCTTTTAAATTCGTCGGCCAGCCAGTCGATAATAACCTGGTCAAAGTCGTCACCACCTAAGTGTGTATCACCGTCGGTAGCTTTTACTTCAAACACGCCATCACCTAACTCTAATACAGACACGTCATGTGTACCACCACCACAGTCAAATACTGCGATTTTCATGTCTTTGTGCGCTTTATCTAACCCGTAAGCCAAAGCAGCAGCAGTAGGTTCGTTGATAATACGACGTACTTTCAAGCCGGCGATTTCACCAGCCTCTTTAGTAGCTTGACGCTGAGCATCGTTAAAGTAAGCCGGAACGGTAATAACCGCTTCGGTTACTTCAGTACCCAAAAAGTCTTCGGCAGTTTTCTTCATTTTTTGAAGAATCATTGCTGAGATTTCTTGTGGCGTATATTTACGGTCGTCAATTTCAACACGTGGAGTATTGTTGTCGCCTCTTACTACAGCGTAAGGCACACGACCAGTTTCGGTGGTAACCTCACTAAATTGGTTACCCATAAAACGCTTAATTGAATAAATTGTCTTTTTAGGGTTGGTAATAGATTGACGTTTAGCAGGGTCACCTACTTTACGTTCACCATTATCAACAAAAGCAACTACGGATGGTGTAGTGCGTTTACCCTCGCTGTTGGCAATAACTACCGGCTCGTTACCTTCCATTACGGACACACAGGAGTTTGTTGTTCCTAAGTCGATTCCAATGATTTTAGACATATGATTGATTTTTCCTTTGATTAAACCTTGTGATTAACTACTCTTATTTATCAACCCTTGTGCCAAGGCGCTAATGGCAGAAAATATTATTTAAAATCAGACACAGGTTATACTTTCGTCAGTGCAGGCAGACAATCCGATGACAGCTTGGCAGATTATGACGTGATTGTTAGATGCCTTAGCATATAACTTTATAACTTTAGACATGTTCTTAGAATCGGCCAGATTGAAATTGATAGCCTTAAACCACCAGCAGTTATTACTGTGCCGGGCTAATCGGGCTGCGCTTGAAAAATCGCTGAGTTTAAAGCAATCGAACTTGAAGGTCCCGATCCTATTTCAAAGGGAAATGGCCGAAGCCATGCAAAATATATGGCTGCCTGATACCTTAAGATATCCTGACCTGTATACCTGGTATACCAATTGGGAAATTATTGATAAAAGCATTAATACAGCCGTAGGCAGTATTGGATTTGGCGGTTACCCTGATGATTATGGCGAAACATCCGTTGGTTATATGATAGACCAGCACCACTGGGGCAAAGGTTATGCTACAGAGGCATTACTTACTATATTACAATGGGGGTTTTCTTTTAGTGTGCTGAAAACGATTGTTGCTGATACATCAGTTGATAATATCGCATCACAAAAAGTATTATTAAAGGTTGGTTTTAAACAAGTAAGAGCAGGAACGAAATTGCTGTTTTATAAACTACAGAAACGCCAATTGCTTCTAAAGGACTTTTTAAAAGCTCTGTAACTCGCACTAAAAAACTCTAATTTACATATGTACAATGCACTGCTTAACCATATTCAAAAGTTTGTTCAACTCACTAATGATGAGCAAAAACTTGTTATAAGTTATCTTAAATATGAGGAGATAAATAAAAAGCATTATTTGTTTAGCGAAGGCGACAAGTGCAATGCACAATACTTCGTAATTGAAGGATGTGTAAGAATGTATTTCGTTAAAAAAAGCGGTACAGAACAAATTGTACAGTTTGGTATCGATAACTGGTGGATAACCGATTATACTAGTTTTACTTCACATACCCCTACAGCATTTTACCTGCAAGCGGTACAAGAGAGTAAACTAATAATACTTAAGCAGGATAAGCAAGAAGAATTACTGAGCATATTGCCTAAGCTGGAACATTATTTCAGGCGTATATATCAACGTGCTTATGCCGCGGCGCAAACCCGGTTAATCTTTTTTACAGACCTTTCAGGTGAAGAAAAGTATCACCATTTTGCCAGCCGATTTCCTGAATTTGTGCAGCGTGTACCGCAGTACATGCTCGCATCCTACTTAGGCTTCTCGCCAGAGTTTCTAAGTCGTTTAAGGGCAAAACAGTAGCTTATATCGTTTCTTGATCATGATCAAGATTTTTGTGCCGTTGTATGTTGACATTTGCTAATACAATGGCTGGCCAGCTGATCAATTAATACAACAAATCAAAAATCATGGAAACCAGAATCAATATTAACCAGGTAGATCCCGAGGCTTACAAAGCTATGATGACTTTAGAAACTTATGTGCATAAAAGCGGGTTGAACCGCAACCATTACGAACTCATTAAAATACGAGCCTCACAAATAAATGGCTGTGCCTTTTGCCTGGATATGCATACTAAAGACGCGCGCAAATTAGGTGAAAGCGAACAGCGTATTTATTTACTTAACGCATGGCACGAAACGACGCTTTTTACAGAAACAGAACGAGCAATTCTTTCACTCACTGAAGAAATAACAAAAATACAGAACGGTGTAAGCGCGGAAACTTACAGCAACGCTGTAAAAGTATTAGGTGAAAATACAACCGCTCAGGTAATCATGGCAGCAGTAACTATCAACGCCTGGAATCGCATTGCTATCACAACGCAATTACAACCGGCATTAGCGTAAAACGGTACAAACAAAAAAGCCCTGCTCGTTTGAGCAGGGCTTTTTTGTTTGTGTAATCTAAAAATTACTCGCCTTTTTCAGCGTTTTCCTCATTTTGTGCAGGTGCATTTACAGTTGTAGTATCATCAGCAACAACTGCGTCATCAGCTGGAGTAACTTCTGCAGTTGCAGCTGGAGCAGCAACTTTAGCTTTACCACCACGACGTGAACGACGGGTTGCAGCCGGAGCCGCAGCAGCGTTAGCACCGTATACAGTGTTATAGTCTACCAACTCGATGATCGCCATCTCAGCGTTGTCACCTAAACGGTTTTCTAATTTAATGATACGAGTGTAACCACCTGGACGGGTAGCGATTTTCTCTGCAATTTCACGGAACAAAATAGTAACCGCGTCTTTGTTTTGCAAATAGCTAAATACAGTACGACGTGAGTGAGTAGTATCGCTTTTAGATTTGGTTAACAAAGGCTCAACATAAACACGCAGTGCTTTTGCTTTTGCCAGTGTTGTAGTGATACGCTTATGCAAGATAAGCGATGAAGCCATGTTACCCATCATCGCTTTACGATGACTGTCTGTACGGCCTAAGTGGTTGTGTTTTTTACCGTGTCTCATTGTTTTGTTTGTTGTGGCACGTGCATACCGTTGGGCGGCGTATTATCGTCAAGCCCGCGGAATTACGCCAGATTATAGAAATAAAAAGTGAGTAGTGAAAAACAACCTCATGTTGCCTTCGCTACTCACCAAGTGATTACTCTTCGTCGAGTTTGTATTTTGACAGGTTCATACCAAAAGATAAGCCTTTTGATTTAACCAGGTCTTGAATCTCTGTCAGTGATTTTTTACCGAAGTTTCTGAATTTTAACATATCAGCCACGTCGTAAGAAACCAAATCAGCTAGGCTGCGAATATCGGCTGCTTTTAAGCAGTTCAACGCACGAACTGATAAATCAAGATCAACTAATTCAGTTTTCAAGATTTTGCGCATATGCAGAATCTCTTCATCAACTTCTTTGGTTTCTTCCTTAGCTTGAGCTTCCAGCATCATGTTCTCATCAGAGAACAACATGAAGTGTTGAATCAAGATCTTAGCAGCTTCTTTCAAAGCGTCTTCAGGATGAACAGAACCATCAGTAGCAATATCCAGAACTAATTTCTCATAGTCAGTTTTTTGCTCAACACGATAGTTTTCGATGGTATATTTTACGTTTTTAATTGGCGTGTAGATAGAATCTACAGCAATTACACCTAAAGCAGCATCCGGGTTTTTGTTCTCTTCACTCGGTACGTAACCACGACCTTTGTTAACAGTCAGCTCAACTTCTAATGTGATTGAAGGATCCATGTTGCAAAGCAGCAAATCTGGGTTCAATACGGTAAAGTTGTTAGAGAACTTAGTAATATCGCCGGCTTTGAATGTATCCTGACCATTGATAATTACAAAGATTTTTTCTAAATCGCCTGATTCACCAGTCTTTTTAAATCTAACCTGTTTCAGGTTCAAGATGATTTCGGTTACGTCTTCAACCACACCTTTGATAGTTGAAAACTCATGAGTTACTCCTGAGAAACGAACAGAAGTAATAGCATAACCTTCCAGTGATGACAGTAAGATACGACGTAAAGCATTACCTATGGTTACACCGAAGCCTGGTTCTAACGGACGGAACTCAAACGTACCCTCAAAGTCAGTCGACTTCTGCATGATAACCTTGTCAGGTTTTTGGAATGCTAATATTGCCATTTATATGCTTTGTTTATTGGTTACTTATTAAACAGATATAAGACATGGAATGTCAGATATGAGGCTTCCTTTCGGAAAATTCCCAAATCTAACATCCCATATCTCAAATCCAAATTGTTATTTAGAGTATAACTCGACGATTAAGTTTTCTTTGATATTCTCAGGAATCTCATCGCGGTTAGGATAGTTAAGCAACTTACCGCTTAGCGCAGCTGCATCCCATTCAAACCAGCTATATTTGTTTATTTTACGGCCAGCCACTGAATTACTGATAGCCTCTAAAGATTTTGATTTCTCACGAACGGCAATTACGTCACCAGCTTTCAAAGTGTATGAAGGAATGTTCACCACTTCGCCGTTTACTGTAATGTGTTTGTGACCTACCAACTGACGTGCAGCTGAACGTGTAGGCGCAATACCTAAACGGTATACAGCATTATCTAAACGAGCTTCCAATAATTGAAGCAAGTTAGTACCAGTAATGCCTTCACGAGCAGAAGCTTTGTGAAACAAGTTTTCGAAGTAACGCTCTAATACACCATAAGTGTATTTAACTTTTTGCTTCTCTTGTAACTGAACAGCGTACTCAGATTGTTTACCTCTACGTTTAGACACGCCATGCATACCTGGAGGATAATTTTTTCTTTCTAACACTTTATCAGGACCGAAGATCGGCTCTCTGAATTTACGTGCAATTTTGGACTTTGGTCCGGTATATCTAGCCATTTTGTTGTGTTTTTAAAGTATCATACAACCTGTAGTTGCAGAATCTTAGCTTTAAAAAATATATTAATTAAACTCTTCTTCTTTTAGCCGGACGACAACCGTTGTGTGGCAATGGTGTGATGTCGCGGATAGTAGTAACTTCGATACCTGAAGTTTGCAGTGTACGGATAGCTGATTCACGACCAGCACCCGGGCCTTTAACAAATACTTCTACCTTACGTAAGCCTAAGTCATAAGCAACTTTACCGCAATCGGCAGCAGCTTGTGAAGCAGCATATGGAGTGTTCTTTTTAGAACCCTTGAAACCCATTTTACCAGCTGAAGACCAAGATATTGCCTGACCTTGGCTGTTGGTTAAAGTGATGATAATGTTGTTAAAAGTAGCGTTTACGTGTGCTTGACCCACAGGCTCAACAATCACAATACGCTTTTTGGTTACTTTTTTAGCTTTAGCCATTTTTTTAATTATTGACTCAATGAATTACTGGATTAGCGAATAATCAGGACTCATTGATCGTTGGATAATTGTTATATTCCTAATGACCGGAGCAAACTCCAGTCATTAATCATTTATTACTTAGTAGCTTTTTTCTTGTTAGCAACTGTTTTACGTTTACCTTTACGGGTACGTGAATTGTTCTTGGTACGCTGACCACGCAGAGGTAATCCTTTACGGTGACGGGTACCACGGTAGCAACCGATATCCATTAAACGTTTAATGTTCAGTTGAACTTCTGAACGTAAAGCACCTTCTACTTTGATTTGATCGTTGATAATACCACGAATGGCAGCTAACTGATCGTCGCTCCAATCTTGTACCTTAGTATCGCGAGAGATACCAGCCTGATCTAAAATTGCTTGTGCAGTTGAGCGGCCAACACCATAAATGTAAGTAAGACCAATCTCTCCTCTTTTGTTTCTTGGTAAATCAATACCTGAAATCCTTGCCATGTTTGTAAATTGTTTTTAAGATGAACGACCGAACGGCGGGCCACCGTTGTACGGATAACGTTCCAATGTTTTTAATTAACCCTGACGTTGCTTGAACTTAGGGTTCTTTTTGTTAATAACGTAAAGCTTACCTTTGCGGCGGATGATTTTGCAATCAGCACTACGTTTTTTGATGGATGCTCTAACTTTCATCGCTTGTTTATTTATATCTGTAAGTTATTCTACCTTTGGTTAAATCATACGGACTCATTTCCAACTTAACCCTGTCACCAGGTAAGATTTTAATGTAGTGCATACGCATCTTGCCTGATATATGCGCAATAATCTCATGACCATTTTCCAGTTCCACCCTAAACATAGCATTTGATAATGCTTCTCTGATAGTACCGTCTTGCTCAATCGAGGATTGTTTCGCCATATTTTACTGATTATTACTTGTTTATAACCGACCTAAATCGGGTTGCAAAAATATAAAAAATATTTTATTAATTGTTATTTTTTTCTAAAACTTCTTCGATGTAAGAAAAAGTAGATAGAATATCAGGCTGCCCTTTTTTAACAGCTACTGTATGCTCATAATGCGCCGAAGGCTTGCCGTCAACTGTCGAAACTGTCCAACCATCTTTCCAAAATTTAACACCGGCTTTACCAGCGTTGATCATCGGCTCGATGGCAATCACCATCCCTTCTTCCAGTTTAGTACCAGCACCCCTTTTACCGTAGTTAGGAACATCCGGCTTTTCATGCAGTTTTAAGCCAACACCATGGCCAACCAATTCTTTAACAACGCCGAAACCATGCTTTTCAGCATGCTCCTGCACAGCGTAACCGATATCGCCAACACGCATGCCCGACACGGCCTTTTCAACGCCGCGTACTAAACATTCTTGTGTTACCTTCATCAATGTTTTAGCTGTTTCGCTTACCTCGCCCACTGCAAAAGTATAGGCAGAATCGCCATAGTAGTTGTTCTTGACAACACCGCAATCTATGGAAAGCAGATCGCCTTCTTTTAAAACGTGGTCACCAGGAAAACCGTGCACTACCTGATCGTTCATGGATATGCACAAAGAAAACGGGAAACCGTGGTAGTTCAAGAACGCCGGAACACCACCGTTATCCCGTATAAAAGTTTCTGCTGCCTTATTCAAATCAATGGTCTTGATACCAGGTTTAATCATCTTGGCCATCTCGCCCAAAGTTTTCGACACAAGTAGAGCGCTTTCTCTAATCAGCTCTATTTCTTCAGCAGACTTGAAATGAATTTTTGCCATGTCAAACTTAGATAGCCGGAGGTACGGTACCAGCAGCAGTTGGAACTGCTGTACGGCCTTTTACTCTACCGGTTTTCATCAAACCGTCATAATGGCGCATTAGCAAATGACTCTCAATTTGTTGTAGAGTATCTAACACTACACCTACCAGAATGATCAACGAGGTACCGCCAAAGAAACGGGAAAATTGACTATTCACATGTGCCATATTAGCCAAAGCAGGTATAACTGCAATGATCGCTAAAAAGATAGAGCCTGGTAAGGTAATACGTGAGATAACATTATCTATAAATTCAGACGTAGCATTACCTGGTGCAACACCCGGAATGAAACCGCCGTTCTTCTTCATGTCATCTGACATTTGTTTAGGATTTACAGTAATTGCTGTATAGAAATACGTAAACAGGATAATCAGAATGCCAAATACTAAGTTGTGCAACCATGATGTGTAACTTGACAGAGCAATCATTACACTGTTAGAAGCAACATTAGGAAAGAATGATGAAATCGTAGCCGGGATGAACATTAATGCTTGCGCAAAGATGATAGGCATTACACCAGCTGCATTCACTTTTAACGGAATGTACTGACGAACGCCACCATATTGTTTGTTACCTACAATACGCTTAGCATATTGAACAGCAATTTTACGGGTACCCTGCACCACCAAGATGGTAAACATAATAACCGCAACGAGTGCCAATATTTCAACAATGAATAATAACGGACCACCGGTAGCATTTTTACCGCTAACCCGTGACGTAAACTCGTCAACAATAGCAGCCGGCAATTGTGCAATGATCCCCGTCATGATGATTAAAGATATACCGTTTCCGATACCTTTGTCTGTAATTTTTTCTCCCAACCACATTACAAATAATGTACCGGCGGTTAAAATGATTACTGATGAAAAAGTAAACAAGCCCTGACCCATAACCGGGCTGATAGCCGTTGGATTGATTTGCGAACGAACATATCCAACACCTTGTAATAAGGTAATTAGGATAGTTAGATAACGGGTCCACTGGTTTAATTTAGTACGGCCGCTTTCGCCTTCTTTTTGCAACTTGGTAAAATAAGGTACAGCAATACCTAATAACTGCACCACAATTGATGCAGAAATATATGGCATTACCCCTAATGCAAAAATGGAGGCACGTGAAAACGAACCACCAGCAAACATATTCAATAAACCTAGCAAGCCTTCTTTATTGGCCTGGCTACCTAAAGCATTCGCATCAACACCCGGAAGTGCTACATATGAACCTACACGGTATATTAAAAGAAATAAGAGTGTGTTTATAATACGCACTCTTAAATCTTCAATCTTCCAAATATTGGATAATGTGTTGAAAAAATTTTTCATTTAAAATTACAACTTAACGATTGAACCGCCTGCTGCTTCAATTGCTTTTTGAGCCGAAGCAGAAAACGCATGGGCTTGAACATCAACTTTAGCAGTCAGTGTACCACGACCCAGAATTTTCACTATGTCGTTTTTTGACACTAAACCGTGTTCTTTTAATGTATCAAAGTTAATAGAAGATACTGAATAAGTATCAACTAATTGTTGTAAAGTATCTAAGTTGATACCATTGTACTCAACGCGGTTAGGATTTTTAAAACCTACCTTAGGTAAGCGACGCTGTAATGGCATCTGACCACCTTCAAAACCAACTTTTGTGCTGGTACCTGAACGTGAGCCCGCACCTTTGTGACCACGGGTTGATGTACCGCCACGGCCTGAACCAGTACCACGGCCAATTCTTTTTCTATTTTTAGTAGAACCTTCTGCAGGTTTAAGATTACTTAAATTCATAACATTAAATGTTTTCTACTGCTACCAAATGATTAACTTTTCTAATCATGCCAATGATTGCAGGATTAGCTTCAACTTCAACGCTATGGTTAATTTTCTTTAAACCTAAAGCCTCGATGGTTTTTTTCTGGCGCTCGCTTCTATCGATCACGCTTTTAATCTGAGTTATTTTGATTTTCGCCATGACTGATTATCCGTTAAATACTTTACCTAAATTAACGCCACGGTGCTGAGCTACGGTATAAGCGTCGCGTAATTGCGCTAACGCTGATACGGTTGCTTTAACCACGTTGTGCGGGTTTGATGAACCTTTTGATTTTGCCAATACGTTGTGAACACCTGCTGACTCTAATACAGCACGCATTGCACCACCAGCAATTACACCGGTACCGTTAGAAGCTGGTTTGATGAAAACGAAGCCACCAGAAAATTTGCCGATTTGCTCGTGAGGTACAGTACCGTTAATGATAGGAACTTTTACCAAGTTCTTTTTAGCATCATCAATACCTTTAGCAATTGCTTCAGTTACCTCTTTTGCTTTACCTAAACCGTAACCAACAACGCCGTTCTCATCACCCACTACCACGATAGCAGAAAAGCTGAAGGTACGGCCACCTTTGGTTACTTTGGCAACGCGTTGTATGCTCACCAAGCGATCTTTTAATTCAATCTCGCTCGTTTTTACTCTTTTAATATTTATAGTTGACATTACTCGTTTCGGTTAAAAGTTTAAACCACCTTCACGTGCACCTTCAGCCAGTTGTTTAACACGGCCATGATACAAGTATCCATTTCTATCGAAAACCACGGCTTCGATACCAGCTGCTTTCGCTTTCTCAGCGATTAATTTACCTACTGCTACTGACTGTTCGCCTTTAGTACCTTGTGCGTTAAAATCTTTTGATAAAGATGAAGCTGATACTAGGGTTTTGCCGGCAACATCGTCAATAATTTGTGCATAGATGCCTTTGTTGCTTCTGTACACTGACAAGCGCGGACGTTCCGCAGAACCTGAAAGACGCTTTCTGATTCCTTTTTTAATTCTTTCTCTTCTTGAATATTTACCTGCCATGACGATTATTTTTTAGATGCTGATTTACCTGCTTTTCTTCTTAATACTTCGCCTACAAACTTGATACCTTTACCTTTGTAAGGCTCTGGAGCACGCAGTGAGCGGATTTTGGCAGCAACCTGGCCAATTAACTGTTTGTCAATAGACTCCAGGATGATGGTTGGGTTTTTACCTTTCTCAGCAGTAGTGGATACTTTAATTTCTTTTGGTAATTCAAACACATAGTGGTGAGAATATCCCAGCACTAAGTCTAAAGTATTACCTGTATTGGTAGCACGGTAACCTACACCTACCAACTCTTGCTCTAGTTTGTAACCAGTAGTTACACCTGTAACCATGTTGTTGATAAGCGCACGATACAAACCATGTAATGCTTTGTGACGTTTTTGATCAGTTGGACGAGTTACTGATAACACGCCTTCTTCTTGAGATACAGTGATATCACTGTCTACCGCCTGCTGCAATTCGCCTTTAGGGCCTTTAACGGTTACTACGTTGCTGTCTGAAACAGTAACGGTAACACCTGCAGGGATAGTAATTGGGGCTTTTCCTACTCTTGACATTTCTTAGTTTCTACTTGCAATTAATAAACGAAGCATAATACCTCGCCACCGATGTTTTGCTGACGGGCTTCTTTATCTGTCATTACTCCTTTTGAAGTTGACAGGATAGCGATACCCAAACCATTTAATACTCTTGGCATAGTGTCCATGCCTGCATATTTTCTCAAACCTGGTTTGCTAACACGGGTTAACGTGCGGATTGCAGGAACTTTGGTTACAGGATGATACTTTAACGCTACTTTGATGTTTCCTTGAGGACCGTTGTCTTCAAATTTGTAGTTAGCGATGTAACCTTTGTCGAAAAGCACTTTAGTGATTTCCTTTTTCAGATTTGATGCAGGAATTTCAACAACCCTTTGGTTGGCTTTAATAGCATTCCTTACTCTGGTAAGATAATCTGCGATTGGATCTGTATTCATTATTATAAAAATGTGATGGTGGTTTCCTTCGCCTCCCGGCGGCGACCTGCCATCGGTTAAAAATTCTGTTCAGACAGTTGCAGGTATAATTTGCAAATTGCCGGCCGCAAAGGTAAGAAATTAATTCTCAACCTGCAACCGGCAATTTTATACCTGTAATGCCGTTTATTACCAGCTAGCTTTCTTTACTCCTGGGATTTTACCAGCTAAAGCCATTTCACGGAATGTAACACGTGAAATACCAAACTGACGCATATATCCACGAGGGCGGCCGGTAAGCTTGCAACGGTTGTGCAATTTTACTGGAGATGATGCTTTTGGTAATTTATCCAAAGCTGCATAATCGCCAGCGGCTTTAAGGGCTGCTCTTTTCTCAGCATATCTAGCTACTAATTGAGCACGTTTGCGTTCACGTGCTTTTACACCTTCTTTAGCCATTATTGATTATTTTGAGTTTGATTCTTAAACGGTAAACCAAATTGTTTCAACAATTCTAACGCCTCAACGTCATTAGTTGCTGAAGTTACAAAGGTAATATCCATACCTTGGATTTTATTGATTTTATCAATATTTATCTCCGGGAAAATAATTTGCTCGGTGATACCTAAAGTATAGTTACCTTTTCCGTCAAAACCTTTATCGTTGATACCTTTGAAGTCACGGATACGTGGCAAAGCTACAGCGATCAAACGATCCAAAAACTCGTACATGTTATTATCACGTAAAGTTACACGTACACCTACTGGCATACCTTTACGCAATTTGAAGTTCGAGATATCTTTTTTAGATTTTGAAGCAACTGCTTTTTGACCAGTTATGGTAGACAATTCAGAAATTGTAGTTTCTATTAACTTTTTGTCTGTTGTAGCAGCACCAACACCTTGGTTGATTGCAATTTTTTCCAGCTTTGGAACTTGCATTACGCTTTTGTACTGAAATTTATCTTTCAATGCAGTGCGGATCTCGTCTTTATATTTAGATTTTAATCTTGGAACGTATGCCATTACTTAATTTCCTCCCCTGATTTTTTTGCTACTCTAACTAATTTACCAGCGTCATTTTTCTTGCGGCCAACACGTGTTGCTGCACCTGTTTTAGGGTCAACCAATGCCAGGTTTGAAATATGAATAGGAGCTTCTTTTTTTACAATACCGCCGTTAGGATTAGCTGCATTTGGTTTAGTATGTTTAGATATCATGTTGACACCTTCAACAACCGCACGGTTAGTGGCTACAATAATTTCAGTTATTTTACCTTGCTGACCTTTTGAGTCGCCGGCAATAACCTTAACCAAATCACCTTTGCGGATCTTTAATTTTACTTTCTTGTTTTCCATGTTACAATACCTCCGGTGCTAATGATACAATTTTCATGAATTGTTTCTCGCGTAACTCTCTTGCTACCGGACCGAAGATACGTGTGCCACGAGGCTCATCCTGGTTATTTAACAAAACAGCTGCGTTATCGTCGAAACGAATATATGAACCGTCTTTACGGCGAACTTCTTTTTTAGTTCTTACTACTACGGCTTTAGATACGGTACCTTTTTTTACGTTACCTGATGGGATAGCGCTTTTTACAGTAACTACAATCTTATCGCCAACAGAGGCATAGCGTTTAGCAGTACCGCCTAATACGCGGATAACCAACACTTCTTTTGCGCCGCTGTTATCAGCTACGTTTAATCTTGATTCCTGTTGTACCATCTTATTTAGCCCTTTCTAAAATTTGAACTAATCTCCAGTTTTTATTTTTACTCAATGGACGGGTTTCCATAATCAATACGGTATCACCAATACCACAAGTATTAGCTTCGTCATGAGCCATGAACTTGGCAGTTTTATTTACGAACTTGCCATAGATCGGGTGTTTCACTTTCCGTTCTACTGCTACAACAATAGATTTATCCATCTTATTGCTAACTACCAGGCCGGTACGTGTTTTTCTTAAATTTCTTTCCATTTTCTTCGACGCTTAAATTATTGCTGTTCAGAAGCTGACGCCGCTTTGCGCTTGGTTAATTCAGTATTTAAACGAGCAACCTCCCGGCGTACATTTTTGATACGGATTGGGTTTTCGATAGCTGAAACGGCGTGAGCAAATTTCAGTTTCGTCAAGTTGGTTTTCTCCTCGCTAATTCTTGCAACCAACTCTTCAGTTGACAGCGCTGATATTTCTGAGCTTTTCATTTTCTTGTGAGTTTTTGACTTGTGAGAGGTAAGCTGGAGGCTTACGTCACCTTTCTTCTGTTATTATTATTACTTTTCAGGTTACAGGTTGTAAGCTTATAAAAGCGACTCACAACTTACAACCTGTAAACTTATTATGCTTCGGCGTAATCTCTACGCACCACAAATTTAGTTTGCACCGGCAGTTTTTGAGCAGCCAGGCGAAGTGCTTCTTTAGCAACTTCTAATGGCACACCTTCTGCTTCGAAGATGATCCGACCAGGGCGTACTACCGCTACCCAGTACTCAGGAGCACCTTTACCTTTACCCATACGTACCTCTGCTGGTTTTTTGGTTACAGGCTTGTCAGGAAATATTCTGATCCATACCTGGCCTTCACGTTTCATAAAACGTGTTACAGCGATACGGGCGGCCTCGATTTGACGGCTGGTGATCCAAGCCGGCTCGAGTGATTTTATACCGAAAGATCCGAATGAAAGTTCAGCACCACGAGAAGCGGTTCCTTTCATCCTGCCTTTTTGCATCTTTCTGAACTTCGTTCTTTTTGGCTGTAGCATTTTATTAGCTTTTTATATCTAAACGATGTCTGTCTCGACTTTGATTAATTATCTGTTTCCGCCTGGACGGTTGCCACCTGGGCGATTGCCACCACCTTGGCGGTTTTGGCCACCTGGACGGTTACCGCCACCTTGGCCACCACGTTGGTTGTTGTTACCACCTCTGCGGTCACCACCACCTTGACGACGGTCGCCACCACCTCTGCGGTCGTTACCACCACGCTCGTTACCAAACGCTGCTGCGCCTTCCGGACGTCCACCTCTGCCGCTTGCGCTGCTAGTAGAACCAATGTTTGGAGAAAGATCACGTTTACCGTAAACTTCACCTTTACAGATCCATACTTTAACACCTATTTTACCATAAGTAGTTAAAGCTTCAGCCAAAGCGTAATCGATATCAGCACGCAGTGTATGCAATGGAATTCTACCTTCTTTGTATTGCTCAGTACGCGCCATCTCAGCACCGCCTAAACGGCCAGATGTCATTACTTTGATACCTTCAGCACCCATTCTCATGGTTGAAGCGATGGTAGTTTTCATTGCACGACGGAAAGAGATACGGGCTTCCAGCTGTTTTGCAATGCCTTCAGCAACTAACTGAGCATCCAGTTCAGGACGTTTAATCTCGAAGATGTTAATTTGAACATCTTTTTTAGTTAGTTTTTTTAGCTCTTCTTTAATCTTGTCAACTTCCTGACCACCTTTACCAATTACAATACCCGGACGAGCAGTGTGAATAGTAACAGTGATGCGTTTTAAAGTACGCTCAATAACAACTTTAGATACGCCGCCTTTAGCGATACGAACTGAAAGATATTTGCGGATTTTTTCGTCCTCAACTAATTTATCGGAGTAGTTGTTGCCACCGAACCAGTTAGAATCCCAACCTCTGATGATTCCTAAACGGTTACCTATTGGATGTGCTTTCTGTCCCATTATATTAGTTAATTTCGGTTTTACTATCCACAATTAAAGTTACGTGGTTAGAGCGTTTACGGATACGGTATCCGCGGCCCTGAGGAGCTGGGCGCAATCTTTTCAACTGACGGCCACCACCTACTGAAACTTCTTTTACATATAAAGCACTATCTTCAACGCGTTTGCCTTCATTTTTTGCTTCCCAGTTTTTGATAGCTGACAGCAATAATTTCTCAACACGGATAGCCGCTTCTTTATTGGTATATTTTAAGATATACAGTGCTTTTTCAACCTGCTCACCGCGAATCAGATCTACCACTAAGCGCATTTTACGCGGCGAAGTTGGGCAGTTCTGTAATTTGGCAACAGAAGCTCCTCCTTGCTGAGCTTTCTCTTGCTCTTTGCGTTGTCTGATTAATACAGACTTTTTAATTTTTGTTGTTGCTTCCATTGCCTATTATTTTTTCTTTTCTGCGTGACCACGGAATGTACGGGTTGGCGCAAACTCTCCCAGCTTGTGACCTACCATGTTTTCTGTTACATACACAGGTATAAATTTATTACCGTTATGTACTGCAAATGTATGACCAACGAAATCAGGAGAGATCATGGAACGACGTGACCATGTTTTTACAACTGATTTCTTGCTTGATTCATTCAAGGTAAGAACTTTTCTTTCCAGGTTATGATCAATGTAAGGTCCTTTTTTAATCGAACGTGCCATTATTTCTTCCTTCTTTCTATGATATAACGATCAGATGTTTTTTTCTTGTCGCGGGTTTTGTAGCCTTTAGCTAACAAACCTTTACGTGAGCGTGGGTGACCACCTGATGAACGGCCTTCACCACCACCCATAGGGTGATCGACAGGGTTCATGGCAACACCACGTACTCTTGGACGACGACCGATCCAACGTTTACGACCTGCTTTACCTAACACTTCGTTAGCTTTCTCGGCATTTGATACAGTACCGATAGTTGCTAAACAAGTTGAAAGGATCATGCGGGTTTCACCTGAAGGCAATTTAATAATGGCGTATTTACCATCACGTGCAGACAGTTGTGCGTATGTACCTGCTGAGCGGGCAATAGTGCCACCCTGGCCAGGGTTCAGTTCAATGTTATGAATGATAGAACCTAAAGGAATGTTCTTCAACGGCAAGGTATTACCTACTTCAGGAGGTGAACCTGAACCTGAAAGAACTACCTGACCTACGGTCAAGCCTTCTGGAGCAATCATGTAGCGTTTTTCGCCATCTGCATAATGTAACAGGGCGATACGTGCTGAACGGTTTGGATCGTACTCGATAGTCGCAACAGTAGCGGGGATGTCAAACTTGTCACGTTTAAAGTCGATCAATCGGTATGATTTCTTATGTCCCCCACCGATGTAACGCATGGTCATTTTACCGGTGTTGTTACGTCCGCCTGATTTTTTGTGTGAAACCACTAATGATTTTTCTGGAACATTAGTAGTCACATCAGAGTAATCGGCGCCCACTCTGAAGCGGGTACCCGGAGTAACCGGTTTAAATCTTTTAACTGCCATTTCTCTTTTTATATTGTGCTATAAAAATCTATTGTTTCACCATCCTGTAAAGTGATGATCGCTTTTTTGAAGGTAGCCGGACGACCGGTTACAATACCTGCTTTAGTGTTGCGACTTTTCAGCTTTCCAGAATATTTCATAGTGTTTACCGCTTTCACGTTTACACCATACATTGCTTCAATTGCTCCCTTGATCTGAATTTTGTTAGCTCTGGGATCAACTTTAAAAGCATAACGATTAAGTTTCTCTGTAAGCAGAGATACTTTTTCAGTAAGTAAAGGTTTCTTTAAAATTTCCATAATTACTTAGCGAACGCTTCCTCCAGAGTTTTAACAGAACCAGCAGTTAGCAATACCTTGCCTGCGTTTAACACATCATAAGTGTTCAACTGATCGGCAGTGATAACCTTAGCTTTTTTCAGGTTTCTGCTTGATAAATAAATATTGTTGTTTGCAGCAGGCAATACCAGCAATGTTTTCTCATTAGTGAAATTCAAGTCGGCTACCAGTTGTATGTAGTTTTTGGTTTTAACTGAATCAAAGTTAAAATCTTCTAATACTACGATGCTGTTATCCTGAGCTTTATAGGTCAGTGCTGATTTACGAGCTAATTGCTTAAGTTTTTTGTTCAGCTTAAAGCTATAGTCGCGAGGTTGCGGACCGAATACACGGCCACCACCGTTAAACAAAGGTGATTTGATGCTACCTGCGCGGGCGCCACCAGTACCTTTTTGTTTATGTAATTTGCGGGTTGAACCTGCAATTTCGTTACGTTGTTTTGCTTTGTGTGTACCTTGACGTTGGTTAGCTAAAAATTGCTTAACATCAAGATAGATAGCGTGATCGTTGGGTTCTACCGCGAAAACCGAATCAGGAAGCTGCACCTTGGCACCCGTTTCTTTACCTGATACATTTAATACATTAACTTCCATCTTATTTGTCTACGATTACGAATGAACCCTTAGCTCCTGGGATAGAACCTTTAACTACCAGCAGGTTTTGCTCAGCAAATACTTTAACCACTTCAAGGTTTTGTACTTTAACACGAGCATTACCAGTTTGACCGGCCATACGCATACCTTTAAATACGCGTGAAGGCCATGATGAAGCACCCAGTGAACCTGGCGCACGCAAACGGTTGTGCTGACCGTGAGTTTGCATACCCACACCACCGAAACCGTGACGTTTTACAACACCCTGAAAACCTTTACCTTTTGAGGTACCTACTACATCCACAAAATCTCCGGCAGCAAAAATATCTACGGTAACAGTGTCACCTAGATTTTTTTGATCTTCGAAAGTTTTGAATTCTACCAGTCTGCGTTTTGGCGTAGTACCGGCTTTTTGGAAGTGGCCTTTTAAAGGAGCAGGGGTGTTTTTTTCTTTTTGCTCATCATATGCCAGCTGAACAGCTGCATACCCGTCTGCATCTACAGACTTCACTTGTGTAACTACACAAGGCCCAGCTTCGATTACTGTACAAGGAATATTCTTTCCTGTCTCATCGAAAATGCTGGTCATTCCTACTTTTTTACCAATAATTCCTGACATTTTCTTGTTTTTTTGTTTTGCCCATCGAAGCAGTAGGGCTTCGTTCAAGGCATAGTTGCCCCCGAAAGGGACGGCAAAGATAGGAATTTTTAATTAACTATCAAACAGTTACAAAATAATTTTTCGTTGTTTTTTAGTCTGATTCTCAGTGTTTAGACTGTGCAGTTTTCGACGGTAAAATGTTGCTTTGAGAAACAACGTCATAAATATAAATAAGTGCGATAAATCTTCTTCTATTTTGGTAGTATTTATTGACTGTTGGCTTATTAAGTGGTTACTGTATAATGGTATCGATACGGTAGTGCTTCCTTGCGTTTTTTGATGCACGTAGGCAAATTCAGGTCGGTTGACTCGGATATTGTTATTTAACTGTTAATCGTCTAATCAGGTCGGCACTTTGCTTTTGCCCCTCTTTTAAGCGGTCCTGAAAAAATGTTTGTACCTGGTTAAAATGCTTTTTATAGCCTTCCATATCACCGTAGTTGATGATCGACGCCCATTCGCGCACAGCAGAATGAAACTCCAGGTCATCTCCACGTATAGATTTATCATACAAAGCAGCCTGGATAGATTCTTCCAGCAATTCTTCATCCTTAAATAAATATTCGGCAATGCCCAGGCGCAAACGGAAAGGCGGCGTTTGCCCTACCAAGTTATCATACGGGTTTACGCCCAGGTGATACCATGCATCTACCATACTCAATATACTTAAGTGCGAATTTGGCTTACGTTCGCTCACATTTCCATGAAAGGTGAATTCATCCATAACCGAATCATTGAGCATGATCGGCTTGCGGCTTTCATGAAATACGAAGTCACGGGCTTTATATAACCGTTCTCTGAAGGCTTCCTCCTCTTCCTGTATCATCAACTTAAACAATTCCGATTCGGATTGCGCATAGCGCTTTACCTGCTGACGAGCGTAAGGGTTAAGAATAGCCAGCCCGGCATATACGTGCGCTTTGTAGCTAAATATGCGGAGGGTAATGAGAATCTTAACATTATCAATTCCTCCGAGATAAGAAGCATTCTCCCATGGGAAAAAGCCAGCTGATGCCCAAGCCGTACCCATGCTTTCGAAACCTACGTGCGTAACAGCTTGCGTATCGGCCACAATGCGGTCATGCTCGTGATAGTCGGGCAATTCTACAACATCAGATTTGATAGCGGTGAACAAATCTAACATGCGCTGATAGGCCTCATCGGTAGCACGATGGCGGATGAGAATCAGCTTTTGCCCTTCGGGTTCGAAGCCGCCACCATGCATGGCATGAAAAGTGACAATCTGCGCATCGGCCGGCAAATGTGCCTCAAACAAGGCAATCTCCGGACTTTTTACCGAAGTTTGACCGGCTACTATAGCGCCATATTTGGTTGATGGGCTGCACTCGGCCACCACTTTAGCCATATGATCGGCTTCTACAGAATAAATGATCAAGTCGCAGGTGCGGGATACTTGTTTGCCGTCGTCGAGCAATGCAACGCCTAGTGGAATTAATTCATGTTCTAGCGCTTCGCGATTTTGCGGTAAATCGCATCCACATACGGTATAACCGGCTTTAGCAAACGCCTTTGCATAAACCTTACCCATATCACCCAAACCAATTATTCCGATGTTCATGCTGCTAATATAATTATGATTGGTAAATTTAAGGTAGATATGCTATTTTCGTTTTTTGCACAACGTGGCCAATACAGCACTTGATTGCATCATTTATCACATCCCCTAAACAATTTTGAGGTTACTTAATTTTACATCTATACATTCCATAAGCTATTTATGACTAAATCATATATATTAAAAAGCCTAACCGCCATTATATTTGCGGCTACTGTGGTAACGGCCTCGGCGCAAGACTCGGCACGAGCCAAGCCCAAGGTTCCGGCTGCAACACCCAGATCTGCCGCTAGTCAGCCAGCAGGTGCAACAGCTAATCGCCCGGCAACGCCAGTCAACCCATATGCCGGTCGGCCGGTAACACCGTCACCTGTAGCGCCTAATGACAAAAGCTTAAACGGCCAGTACCAATATTTGCTGACTAAAATATACGGCTACCAGCGTCCGCAACTGTCGGCGTTTTATAAGAATATAACTGATACGATTCGCATGCAGCGTCAAAAGCTGCAAGACGTACAACGCAAGCTAACCGCTCAAGGCAAAGCCGTACAAGACCTGCAGTCTGATGTATCTGCTAAAGAACAAAGTTTGAATGAATCCAATTCAAAGGCAGACGCCATCAGTTTCTTGGGAATACCGGTAACAAAGTCTACTTACAACTTAATAATGTGGGGATTGGTGCTTGTATTTGGCATAGTGACAGCTATTGTGCTGTTCCAATCTACCAGCGCCCGCCGCGAGGCCCGTTACCGCACCAAGTTGTATGACGAGCTGGATGAAGAGTATAAAACTTACAAAGTAAAAGCTAACGAGAAAGAGAAGAAGCTAGCCCGTGAATTGCAAACCGAGCGGAATAAATTGGATGAATTGCTGGGAAGAAGCTAACGATTCCCAAAGACATAAAAAAAGGCTGCTCACTCAATGGGCAGCCTTTTTTAAGTCTTTTTATTCTGTTCGTAAACTTTTTACCGGATTAGCAATAGCCGCCTTTATGGCCTGGAAGCTTACGGTTAACAAAGTAATTACCATTGCACCCGCTCCTGCTGCCAAAAACACCCACCCTGATAAAGAGGTGTGATAATCATAACCTTGCAACCATTGGTTAAGATAATACCAAGCCAGCGGAATAGCGATAAAACAGGAAATGATAACCAAGGTTAAAAAGTCACGTGATAGCATACTCCATAAGTTGTAAACAGATGCCCCCAACACTTTGCGCACACCTATTTCTTTAGTGCGCTGTTCGGCTACAAATGATGCTAAACCAAACAGTCCCAATGCAGAGATAAAGATAGCCAATACTGCAAAAAATGTAGCGAGGTTTCCGATACGTTCTTCGTCAGAAAACTTTTGAGCATACTCATCATCAGTAAATTTATATTCAAATGAGCTGCCCGGATCATATTTTTTAAAAACCCCCTCTACCTTGCCCAGTGCATCATTTACAGGCAAAGAAGGTTTCATTTTAATGGTTATTAAATTAGACCACCCATAATTGAGCATAAACACAGTAGGAACCATTTCGCGGTAGGGCGATTGCATAATCATGTCTTTTACTACCCCTATTACGGTATAAGGCCTATCATTCCATTTTATTGTTTCGCCGATGATATTTTTGATACCAATTAATTTTACTGCGGCTTCGTTCACTAACATACTGCTGGTATCAGTAGTAAAGCTTCTTGAAAAATCGCGCCCTTCCTTAATTTGCCAACCTATTGTTTTTCCGTAATCATGGCTTATGGCTATGGTTCCAAATATGGGATTGGTGCCTGGATCTTTACCTTTCCAATCAAAACCAATATTATTGCTGTATATATCGGTTGATGGACTAGATGACTGAGCCATATTTTCAACTGCGCCTGTTTTCAGTAAATCATCTCTGAGCGCATCATAATGCCCTCTTATTTCGGGCGTATTCATGGCAATTGTTATTAGCCCTTCTCTATCATATCCAACCGGTCTGCTCTTGGCAAATTGTACTTGCTTAAACACGATGATAGTGCCGATGATTAAAGTAACAGATACGGTAAACTGAATAATCACTAACACTTTACGCGGCACCGCTGCAAAACGGCCTGCTTTAAAGGTTCCTTTTAAAACGGCAACTGGATTGAAACTGGATAAATAGAAAGCGGGATAACTGCCCGAAACTAAACCGGTGATAGCCGTAAAGGTTAAAGCCAATAGCCAAAACACAGGATTGCTCCACGGCAGGTGAATATCTTTTTCAGATAAGCTATTGAAGAAAGGTAAAAATAACAACACAAATGCCATTGCCAACACAAATGCCAATACCGACATAACAACTGACTCGCTTAAAAACTGCCCAATGAGCTGCTGGCGCATTGACCCGATAGCCTTGCGAATGCCTACTTCTTTAGATCGTTTTTCGCTACGGGCCGTGCTTAGATTCATGAAATTGATGCAGGCCAGCAGTAACACAAATACACCGATAATACCAAACAACCATACGAATTTTATACGGCCGCCAACCAGCCTACCTTCTTTAAACTCGCTTTGCAACCGCCATTTGTTCATAGGGTGCAACAATATCTCCTCATCGCCAGCCTTAAAATACTGGCCGGGTATACTTTTTACCTTTGCGGTGATTTTGTTAAAATCGGCTTGTTCTGAAATTTGTACAAACAACTGATGGCTATGATCGCCCCAGTATGTACTGGATGATTTTACGTATGGGTTCTCATCCACATACTTACTCCAAGGCATTAGTATTTGGGTGGTATGTAAAGTAGCGTTAGTGGGTATATCTTCATAAACACCGGCTACCTTCATATCTGTCTGATTATTGATACGTACCGTTTTACCCATAGGATCAGCGTCGTTAAACAGCACTTTAGCTACTGTCTCTGACAGTAACATGGACGTTTGGTCTTTTAATGCGTTTCGCCTTCCTTTAAGCATCTTTAGGGTAAGCATCTCCGGAAAACCCGGCTCAACCCACATACCTTGTTTAGATATCTTTTTGTCACCTACAGCTATTATATAGTCGCTGTTCCAAGTGGCCAATACCACGTGTTTAAAATCGGCCGAATGCTTTAATCTCAACTCATTAGCCAATGGGATAGCTACTGCAGGGTGCGTGCCGCGGTGTCCATTAAAGGTTTGTGATGTCATGATCTGGGCAATGCGGTCATGGTTATCATGGTAACGGTCAAATGATACTTCGTCCCAAATCCATAAGCCTATAAGTATAGCTACCGCCATGCCTAGTGCAAGTCCTACAATATTAATAAGTGAGTATACCTTATTTTTTAAAAGGCCACGCCAGGCAATTTTGATGTAGTTTTTAAACATGAGTGATAGCGGATTAGTTTGAATATCAATATGTACGGCTTTAATAGTACTAAAAAGATACCCAATTCACAAACATCTGTCTTTCAGGATATTTATAAAATATATACATAAATTATTGTTCGGATATGATACAGAAGCTTGTTTCATAAACGAACATTTATAGCGCAATGATGCGAGCATGCACCTGGATATAACAAACTACAGCCAACCATAAAATAACAAAGGCTACCTTTTGCAAGGTAGCCTTTGTATTAAGTATCGTTATAAAATCAAAAACTCACACTTTGATTTCTACTTCAACACCGCTAGGTAATTCAAGTTTCATTAAAGCGTCTACTGTTTTAGAGTTAGAGCTATAAATGTCCAACAGGCGTTTGTAGCTGCACAATTGGAATTGCTCACGAGCTTTTTTGTTTACGTGTGGTGAACGTAATACAGTAAAAGTTTTCTTTTCAGTAGGTAAAGGAAGCGGTCCGCTTACTACAGCGCCGGTTGGCTTTACAGTTTTAACGATTTTTTCAGCTGATTTATCAACCAAGTTATAATCGTAAGATTTTAATTTGATTCTGATTCTTTGGCTCATTTTATTTATTTGTTTTAACCATGTGTAAGAGCTATTTATTACAGCATGGCGGTTATTTATTTACAGATGTACTGATTTAGCATCAGCACATCTGTTTAATTATATCAATTAAGCAATAGCGCCTTTTGATTTACCTTTTGATTTAGCAACCACTTCTTCTTGTACGTTACGTGGTGCTTCTTCATAATGGTCAAACTCCATGGTTGAAGTTGCACGGCCTGAAGTGATAGTACGTAATTGAGTTACGTAACCAAACATTTCAGAAAGTGGAACCATCGCTTTAATTACCTGAGCACCGTTACGGCTGTCCATACCTTGCAGCTGGCCACGACGACGGTTCATGTCACCGATTACATCACCCATGTTTTCTTCAGGGGTTAAGATTTCGATTTTCATGATAGGCTCTAATAGTACAGGACGACATTTTGGTAATGCCTCGCGGTAAGCCGAACGTGCTGCAATCTCGAAAGATAATGCATCTGAATCGACTGCGTGGAATGAACCATCAATCAAACGTACTTTTAAGCTGGTTAAAGGATATCCTGCTAATACACCATTTGCCATGGCAGCAGCAAAGCCTTTTTCAACAGATGGAATGAACTCGCGAGGGATTGCACCACCAGTGATTTCGTTCACAAACTGTAAACCTTCTTTACCTTCATCAGCCGGAGAAACAACGATTTGGATGTCCGCGAATTTACCACGACCACCGGTTTGTTTCTTATAAGTTTCGCGGTGTTGCGCTTGACCTGTGATAGCCTCTTTGTAAGCTACCTGAGGAGCACCTTGGTTTACTTCCACTTTAAACTCACGTTTTAAGCGGTCCATGATGATATCCAAGTGTAACTCACCCATACCCGAAATAACGGTTTGGCCGGTCTCTTCATCAGAGTTTACACGGAAGGTTGGATCCTCTTCAGCTAATTTACCTAAAGCCATACCCAGTTTATCAACGTCGGCCTGAGTTTTAGGCTCAATTGCCAAACCGATTACCGGCTCAGGGAATACCATTGACTCTAGAACGATTGGGTTCTTTTCGTCGCACAGGGTATCACCTGTTTTAATATCTTTAAAGCCTACTACCGCAGCAATATCACCAGCACCTACGTTAGGGATTGGGTTTTGCTTGTTGGCGTGCATTTGGAAGATACGAGAGATACGTTCTTTGTTATCTGAACGCATGTTGTGCACATACGAACCTGCTTCCAGGTTACCAGAGTAAACGCGAATAAAGCACAAACGGCCTACAAACGGGTCGGTTGCAATTTTAAACGCTAAAGCAGCAAAAGGCTCTTTTACGTCTGGTTTAACCAAAATTTCTTCGCCGGTGTTAGGGTTAGTACCTACCACACCTTTTGAATCAATTGGTGAAGGCAACAACTCCATTACATAATCCAGCATGGTTTGTACACCTTTGTTTTTGAAAGATGAACCACAAGTCATCGGAACGATTTTACCAGCTAAAGTAGCTTGGCGTAAAGCGTCTAATACTTCGCGCTCGGTGATAGTAGTCGGATCGTCAAAGAATTTCTCCATTAACGTATCATCGTACTCAGCAACAGCTTCCAGTAATTTCTCTCTCCACTCGGTAGCTTCGTCTAACAAATCGTCAGGAATTGGCACTTCGGTAAAGGTCATACCTTTATCATGCTCATTCCAAACCACACCACGGAAGTTGATCAAGTCAACAACACCTTTAAAGCCGTCTTCAGCACCGATAGGGATTTGCAGAGGAACCGCGTGGCTACCCAGCATATCACGTACTTGTTTAACAACTTTTAAGAAGTCGGCACCAGAACGGTCCATTTTGTTAACAAAACCGATACGAGGTACGTTATAGTTGTTAGCCAAACGCCAGTTAGTTTCTGACTGAGGCTCAACACCGTCAACAGCAGAGAACAGGAACACTAAACCGTCCAGTACACGCAATGAACGGTTTACCTCTACGGTAAAGTCCACGTGTCCGGGAGTATCAATTACGTTTACCTGATATTTGTTACCGCGGTAGTTCCAGAATACGGTAGTAGCAGCCGAAGTGATGGTGATACCACGCTCCTGCTCTTGTGCCATCCAGTCCATGGTAGCTGCACCTTCGTGCACCTCGCCAATTTTGTGGCTAACACCCGCATAGTAAAGAATACGCTCGGTAGTAGTGGTTTTACCGGCATCAATGTGAGCGGCAATACCAATGTTTCTAGTATATTTAAGATCTCTTGACATTTTCTTTTTTATTAAGTAAGGGAGTAATTATTCATCACTCCCTTACAGATTTCTTTTATTAGAAACGGAAATGCGAGAACGCTTTGTTGGCCTCGGCCATTTTGTGCGTATCTTCTTTTTTCTTCACAGCAGCGCCTTCACCTTTAGCAGCAGAGATGATTTCGCCGGCCAGTTTCTCCATCATGGTTTTTTCACCACGACGACGGGCATAGCTAATTAACCATTTCATACCTAAAGCGATTTTACGCTCCGGACGAACCTCGGTAGGTACCTGGAAGTTAGCACCACCCACACGACGAGATTTAACCTCAACAGCAGGCATAACATTGTTTAATGCTTTTTTCCAAGTTTCCAGACCGTTTTCGCTGGTTTTTTTCTCAACGATTTCAACAGCGTTGTAGAAAATGCCGTATGCGGTAGATTTTTTACCGTCATACATCATGTTATTTACGAACCTGGTTACCAAAACATCATTAAATTTTGGATCAGGAAGAAGGATTCTCTTTTTTGGTTTTGACTTTCTCATTGTTACTATCCTCCTTTAATTATTTCTTTTTGCCTTTAGCTGGTGCACCTTTAGTTGCTGCTGCCGGTTGACCTGGTTTAGGGCGTTTAGTACCATATTTAGAACGACGTTGGTTACGACCGTTTACACCTGAGGTATCCAATGCACCACGGATGATGTGGTAACGAACACCTGGTAAATCTTTAACCCTGCCGCCACGGATTAACACGATAGAGTGCTCCTGTAAGTTGTGACCTTCACCAGGGATGTAGGCATTCACCTCTTTACCGTTGGTTAGGCGCACACGGGCCACTTTACGCATTGCTGAGTTTGGTTTTTTAGGGGTAGTGGTGTATACACGGGTACACACGCCTCTTCGCTGTGGACAGCTGTCCAACGCTGGGGATTTACTCTTATCCTCCAGAGCTACTCTACCTTTTCTAACTAATTGTTGAATAGTAGGCATTTCTTCCTTTTTGTTTTACTTTTATTAACCCGCATTTCGGGACTGCAAAAGTACGAACATATTTTTTGATTTTCAAGCAGTTGAGTGAAGTTTTTTTATTGTGAAGAGCGAGGAAGGTTAGAGGGTGAACGAAGTTCAAGTAGTAAGTCCTCTGTTTGAAACCAATTTGGCAAATCTAAAATAAAGGACTACTGGAAAAACTTATGGCTTTCCAAAATGAATGTTTAAGCGCCCTTAATTATATCAATAAAACAAACTTATTACTGACTGTCTAGATCAGGCGCTTCTTCTCCAACGCCAATATATCTGAAATTTTCTATGGGCTGCTTTTTAGAAACTAATAATCTTACTTTATCACCTTCCTTTAAACTATCTGCATGAACATCAGACGTACCAAAGTCCGATTTAAATTTTTTTCCGTTATAATCAAATTCTACATCTATATAAGTAGTTCCTCGAAAAGAAAGCTTACGTGTGATTTTAGCGACTACCTGAACGCTGCCTCCATTATCCAAATATTGATCTAATTTTCTATCATGTAGGTATAATATAATAATAATTATCAATACTATAACGCCTCCAAAGGACAATATTTTATTACGCCATCTAGCCTCAAAAGTATCGGCTTCCATTTATCTCAATTATTTATTTTGTAAATATATTGAATAATAATTTACTTGCTTTGACGTCACCCGTTGTTTCCAAACTGTAAACCAATACGCCCGATACTTCAATATGCCACAAAACAAAAAAGCTGCCCTAACCCTTGCAGGTTATAGGCAGCTCTATGAAACATCATGCTAACAATTAGACTTTATCAGTTTTATCTGCTTTGTGATGACGGAACCCGCCATGCTCGCGGCGGCCTTTAAACATTTCTTTCATCTCCGCTTTTTGCGCATCAGTTAAGGTGGCTAAAAAAGCTTGGCGGTTGGCTTTACGCAATTCGCGGTTGGCAGCCATCATTTTTTTCTGATCGGCAGTTAGCAAAGATGTCAATTTGGTATGACGATCTTTACGTGACAAAGCTTTATCTTTCATTACCGATTTCTGGTCGGCAGTCAGTGTAGCACGGAAAGCTTTCATGGCTTCTTTTTGCTTTTTATGGTTAGTTTTCAACATAGCCTGCTGGTCGGCAGTTAGTTTATCTTTAAAAGCTTTAAAAGCGGCAAAACGATGATGCCCTACCCTGCTGCTGTCAGCCGCACCCTGTGCATGTGCACCGAAGCGGTGACGCTTAACTTTAACACTGTCTGTTTTGGTTTGTGCTTGTGCACCAACTGCAAATGCGGCAACCACTAAGGTTACCAGTGAAATTGATTTTATGAACTTTTTCATCTTTTTTATTCTTTGTTTTATGAATAGATGAAAAATATGGCTGATGGTTTAAGTAACAAATTTGTGGTAAATTGAATACTCAAACCATGAGCACTTAAACGTACATTACATGAATTAGATGAGTAGGAGGTTTATCATGAAGCTATTTCCTCCGGGTCCTGATCTGAATTATCAGTTGTAAGAATAATGGTTTTAATTACTTCATCCAGCTCCTTAACCGATATATTTAAATACTCCATCATCTCATAATCAACCCCGTTCTCTTTATATTTCATAATTAAGTCTACCAACCCCATTATACGGCACAAAGGCGCCCTTACAATGTGCGATTGCATAAACGCTATTTGCTGCAGCTTATGGTTTTGTTTTTCAATGTCCTGCAAATGCTTAATTTGTGCTGATATATCATTGGCGATAACCAGGCGTGCGTTCTTACCTCTAAACGGTATGGCATTACAACGCACATCTACATAAAACTCCTCGCCGTTTTTACGCCGATGAATTGCCGTGTTTCGGGTGGGTGCGGTGGCGTGTTGTTCTCGTTTCAACATAGCAAACAGCTCATCTACCTGCCCCTCCGGCCTGATATCTTTTAAAGTCATGCCCATATATTCTTCATGCGTGTATCCGTACTTGTACATGGCCGACTCGTTGACCTGCAAAAATGCCAGCGTGTCGACATCATAAATCCACATGGGTGAGGGATTGTGGTGAAACAAGGTCTTGTAGTGCTCTTCCGATTCTGCCAGCCGTTCGGTACGGCGCACACGTTCGCCAATTTCCACTTCCAAATCCTGACGTAATTTGGCTTCTTGTGCTATATTGTTCTCTAATTTGTTAATTACGTGCCGAACCTGAACTACCGTAGCAATATTCAAAAAAATAAAGTTACATGAATAGGCTATCCAAAAGCCGACACTGTAATGTTTTATAAGGGGCGTATCGAACAACTTTAAGTACATTACCACTGCAAAGCCAGCATATACCGTAATATTAGCTATGATTGACCAAAACACAGACCTTGACGAGTATAACAGCGAAATGAATACACATAAAGCCAGCAAATAAATGCTACCAATACCAAACGAACCCAACGTACCCATAAGCGTTGTGGCCAGCAGGTAAAACATTACCACAATAAAAGTTTTACGAAAACGCAAGGATATGCGCTTATTGAAGGTAACCAGCGTAATAGCTATTACCATAAAAACATCAAATAGGGGTAAAAACTGGTACCCCGCATCTACCAAAACACTTACGCTGGGAATTAACGCTAAAAAACTTACCGGTATTGCATAAAGGATGCAATTGGTAAGCATCTTTTCGCGCCAGTACTCTATGTCATTAATATCATCGGTATCATGAGTTCCTACCGCTTGTTCTACAAAATTTTTGTAGCGGTACCATATAGCCGATGGGTAGTGGGTAACCGATTTCATATAGTGATGAAGGATAGATGTTTCATTTAACTTATTTACATGTTGCTGTAAAACTATTGCAGGTTTAATTCTACGTATTTCTGGCAAAAAGTTATACCATTCTATCAAAAAAGTGAATTTTTATAAAAGTAATATCGATAGATAGTTTACAATGGCTAACTATTAAGATTTGTAGGTAGATATTAAATATGTATCAACATTTTAGTTAAATCCTAAAATTGAATGGTGTCAATTCTGAAAATAGCCTAATCTTAAATAGCAATATATGCCTTAATTTATACCACCAAATGAAATAGCTTTAACAAAATTTAACATTTTCCACACCTCCATTTTTCTTTAAAATATTCTCATCTTGTAGGCGTCAACCCCCTTAATTGCAAGAATGAAAGTTATCTTATCGACACTGCTATTTTTCATAACCACTCTACAAGCTTTTGCACAGCAATCTGTTTTAAGCGGAACCATTAAAGATAATAACGGCTATCCTGTACCGTTTGCAACGGTATTAGTTAAAGGTACCAGTAAAGGCACGTCGGCCAACAGCGAAGGGCGCTTTACGCTCGGACTAAATAATGGCACTTACAATTTTCTGTTTAAAGCTATCGGCTACCGGCAGGAAAGCCGCGAGGTAAACGTTCAGGGCAACCAAACCATTAATATCATACTAGCGGGCGAGGCTTATCAACTGCAAAATGTAACGGTTAAGGCTGGTGGCGAAGACCCTGCCTATGCCATCATTCGCAAAGCCATCCGCAAACGCAAGGGCTATTTGCATGAGGTGCAGGCTTACACATGTGACACCTACATTAAAGGTTTGCAAAAGCTACTGGCTGCACCCAAGCGCTTTATGGGCCGGGATATTGGTCAAATGACGCGGGAAATGGGGTTGGATTCTAATCGACAAGGTATTGTGTACCTGTCTGAGTCGGAATCTAAATATAGCTTTATGCAGCCCAACCTTACGCACGAGGAAATGATATCTTCTAAAGTATCAGGCAGCAATCGGGCATTCAGTATCAACCGGGCGTCTGATTTGAATGTGAACTTTTACGATAACCTGCAAACCTGGGAAGGTATCAGCAACCGTCCGCTAGTGTCGCCTATTGCAGATAATGCGTTATCTTTTTACAATTATAAATGGATGGGCTTAACGGTTGAAAACGGTGAGACTATCAACAAAATAAGCGTTACGCCCAAACGTCAATACGATCCTGCTTTTACCGGTTATATCTATATTATGGAAGACAGCTGGCGCCTGCACAGCTTAGATTTGGAACTCAACAAATCGGCCGGTATCAACTTTGCTGATACGATTCGGGTAAAGCAGCAGTTTATTCCGGTTGAGCGCAAAGCCTGGATGCCATCGCTTACCCGTTTTGATTTTAGTGGCGGTTTGTTTGGCTTTAGGCTTGGCGGTTACTTTGTGATATTGTATAAAAATTACGATATCAATCCTAACCTTAGCAAAAAGCAGTTTGCTGAGGTAATGCGTGTACCCACGGGTGTAAATAAAAAGGATAGCACTTACTGGCAACAAGCCCGCCCTATCCCGCTTACCGACGAAGAAAAGACTGATTACAACAAAAAAGAAGTACTGGCCCAAAAACGTGAGTCGAAGCCGTACCTTGATTCGCTTGACCGTGCGTTTAATAAAGTTACACCAGGTAAGATATTACTAACCGGTGTAACCATTCGTAACCGTTACGACAAATCGTTTTTTAGGATAGACCCCATTATTGGCTCGATGTTTTACAATACGGTTGAGGGACCGGCCATTAAATATGGAGCCAGCTACATCAAACAAATCGATAGTATCAACAACAAGTATCTTCGGCTCGGTGGATACCTGCGCTATGGCTTTAGCAATCAGCAGCTACATGGCGGATTAAATGCTATTGTGCCCGTTAAGAATTATACCTGGGGTTTTGACGTTGGTACCGATGTGGTAGATTTGAATAATACCAACCCGATTACACCTTTTTCCAACATGGTATCAAGCTTGCTGTACCGTCGCAATTATCAAAAATTGTACGACAAGCGTTTTGCATCCATTTCCTTATCACACCGCATAGCAGGCGGCTGGCAAGGCAATGTGCTGGCCGAATTTGCGGACAGGCGCTGGCTCAACAATACCAATTACTTCAGCTTATTTCACAAAGAAAGAAATTATACCAGCAATAACCCTTTCGTGCCCAATAGCGAGAATGTTCCGCTATTTGATCGCAATCAGTCTTTTAAAATCAACGTACGCACAAGCTACAACTTTAGCAACAAATACGTAACTTATCCAACCGGTCGCTATTACTTGCCATCGCCCTACCCTACGGTAGCGTTATCGTACACTAAGGGCATTAAAGATGTACTGGGTTCTGATGTTGACTATGATCAGCTTTCGGCAAGCGTTACTAAAGAAAATATCAACCTGGGGTTATGGGGTAATTTTTCTTTTTATATAGGCGCCGGCAAATTTCTGAACAATAACAAGCTTTATTACCCGGATTATAAACACTTTTTAGGCAACCAGATTGTATTGTACCAACGTGGTATCAACGCGTTTCTAATGCTCAATTATTATCAATATAGCACCGCTGATAAATATTTAGAAGGCCACATTGAACATACCTTTGGCGGTGCAGTGCTTAGTAAAGTTCCGGTTGTTCGCAAACTTAAACTGCAGGAGCTGATTGTGCTTAATTATCTAACAACACCTGATTTAAAAAATTATACAGAACTGGGTTTAGGAGTAAAGTATTTAAATTTCCGCATGCTGTATGGATGGTCGTTTAACCGGGGTATTAATGATAAATCGAGCCTGCGTTTAGACCTCAATTTTTAGAACGTTTGCTATCAATAATTTTACCTGTAACTAATTACCAAAAACGTATCTTAGCAGCCTTTTTAATTACATAACATGGAAATGTTTCACGGAACCGGAGTAGCCATGGTTACCCCGTTTGATGAAAGTGGACAGGTTGATTATAACGGCCTGAAAAACTTGATTAACTATTTGATTGACGGTGGTGTAGAATACCTGGTATCATTAGGCACCACCGGCGAAAGCGCTACATTGAGTAAGGAAGAGAAAAAGAAGATATGGGCGTTTACCGCCGAGGTAGTAAATAAGCGTGTTAACCTGGTTGCGGGTATAGGCGGCAATAACACTTACGAGGTGGTTGAAGCAGTAAAACAATTTGACACCACTGGTTATGATGCTATTTTATCGGCCAGCCCTTACTATAACAAACCAATTCAAGAGGGCATTTACCAACACTATAAAGCCATTGCCGAAGCATCGTCTTTGCCAATACTGTTATACAACGTTCCGGGCCGTACCGGCAGCAATGTAAGTGCCGAAACCACCGTGCGCCTGGCTAACGACTTTAAAAACATCATCGGTATTAAAGAAGCATCGGGCAATTTTGATCAGTTCAACCAAATTATGCGCGATAAACCGGAAGACTTTCTGTTTATTTCGGGTGATGATCCGGTTACCTTGCCTATGATTGCCATGGGTGCCGTGGGTGTCATTTCGGTTGTAGGCAATGCTTTGCCACGCCAGTTTTCTGATATGATTCGCACTTGCTTAGCAGGCGATTTTAAAGCGGCACAGCAAGCACATTATTCGATGATTGAGTTTACCCGACTAATGTTTGCAGAAGGTAGCCCGGGCGGTATCAAAACCGCTTTAAAGCAATTAAACGTTTGTGGTGATGCACTGCGCTTACCATTAGTACAAGTAAGCGCTAAAGCAGCTGAAAGTATTGACGCCGAACTGAAAAGATTATTTTAATACTAGCAGTACGCTGCACTAAAAATGTGCCTATACAAAAAAAGCCGGTTAATAAACAACCGGCTTTTTTTATAGAGTAGTAAAAGTTTACCTTATTTTTCAGCTTTATTTTTAGACTCCTGAACTTCCAGGCGGATAGCTTGCGCTAGGTTTTTCAGGTCTTGCATACCTTTACGTACACGGGTACCAGCTGCACTGTTACCTTTATTGTAAAATTTGTCAGCATCAGCTTCTAGAGAAGCGATAAGGTTTTTAACTTCAGTAAATTTTTCCATTTTAAATTACTCCTTTTTAAGATTAAGGTTTGTTGATTTATATACGGCTAATCTAAAGCGTTTTTTGAAATAAAAAAAAAATCACGCCGCGAAATCTGCGTTTTAAGCTGTTTTTGAGGGTTTTCTGAGAATGATGAGCATTTGTTTAAATTATAATATTAAAAGAAGCCTATTGATTAATTTTTGGCAACAATTAAAACACTCATTAATAACAATTAGCATCTTAAATTATCATTTTTGCAATGATAACCTTTACATTGAAATATAAAGCGCCCTCATAAGCCTATAAAGCAACATTACCATGTAGCCTTATTAACAAATTTTCATAAAAACACATTACAAAAAAAGGCCTCCCATTTAGGAGGCCTTTAATATATTATGTTTGTTGATTAGGCTTCTACCATGCTGTTTTCCTTATAAAAACCAGCTTTCAATTTTTCAGACACTTCGCTGTAAGCATCTAATGTACGTTGCACATCTTCTAATGTATGGGTTGCAGTAGGAATTAACCGTAGGATAATTAATCCTTTAGGGATGACCGGATACACCACAATTGAACAGAAAATGCCATAGTTCTCGCGCAGATCGCGAGTAAGGCTAGTGGCTTCAAATAATTCGCCTTTTAAAAATACAGGAGTTACCATAGTATTGGTTACACCAATATCAAAACCACGTTCTTTTAAACCGTTTTGTAAGGCGGTGGCTACTTGCCATAGCTTTTCGCGCAACTGCGGCTGAGATTTCAACAATTCCAAACGCTTTTGCAAACCTATTACCATTGGCATTGGCAATGCTTTAGCAAATGTTTGTGAGCGCATATTATAACGCAAAAAGCTTACAATATCTTTATTAGCCGCCACAAAAGCACCGATACCTGCCATTGATTTAGCGAAGGTACCGAAGTAAACGTCTACACCTTCAATACAATCTTGCTCTTCGTGCGTACCGGCACCGGTTTTACCCATAGTGCCAAAGCCGTGAGCATCATCAATCAGTAAACGGAAGTTGTACTTGCTTTTCAGTTCAATAATTTCTTTCAGCTTACCTTGCGCACCCGACATGCCGAACACGCCCTCGGTAATTACCAAAATGCCGCCGCCAGATTGTTCTGTTAAGCGGGTGGCACGTTCCAATTGCTTTTCAAAGCTGGCGATATCATTATGCTGGTAAACAAAGCGTTTACCCATGTGCAAACGTACGCCATCAATAATACAAGCGTGCGACTCGGCATCATACACAATTACATCGTTACGATCTACCAGTGTATCAATAATTGATACCATACCCTGATAACCATAATTCAGCAAAAAAGCATCTTCCATACCTACGAAGGTGGCTAGGTCACGTTCAAGCGTTTCGTGCTGGATAGTGTTACCCGACATCATACGGGCACCCATTGGATACGCCATACCGTAATCGGCCGCTGCTTTAGCGTCAGCTTCCCGTACTTCGGGATGATTAGCCAAACCTAAATAGTTATTTAAACTCCAAACAACATGCTCTTTGCCGTTGAAGTTCATGTGCGATGCTATTTCACCTTCCAATTTTGGAAATGAAAAGTAACCATGCGACCATTTTTGGTGTTGACCGATAGGGCCGCCTATATTTTTTGATATTTTCTCGAATAAATCCACTATGCTCTATATAATGTCTAATATCTACACAAAGATAGTTTAAAATAAAAGCGGAAACAATCGTTATAACTAATTATGATAGCTTATAACGAAAGAATGACACGGCAGTTTAAAATCGGTATAAAAAGAAAGCCCTTACTCAAGTAAGGGCTTTCTTTTTATATTGTTATGTGTTTTAATCTACGTTATCGTGCAAAAACGAGTTATTTCTGCGAATTTCGGTGTTCCCATCATTATCAGATAATGAAAACTTAGAAATCTGGCTCTCGTCAGAAGCAGGCGTTTGCTGCAAAGCAATCTCTTTACGACGATAAGCCGGAACGTTTTCCATTTCTTGGATATTGCCGTTACGCAGCTTCATGCTTAAATCTTTTAAACGTAAGATACGCTCGCGAGATTTGCGCAATTGCTCCTCAATAGACTCGTCGGTTTTATTTTCATCGGCACCTAATTGCTGCGGTTCAGGCTGTGGCTGCTGTTGCACCACTTCTTTAACCTGTTCAAAGTTCATTACCGAATCAGTTACCTTATAAACAAAATCATCGTTATCAGGTTCCTGAGCCTGTTGCGGTTCTTCGGCCATTAGGCTGTGGCGTACAACAACCGGCTCTTCGTTTTGCGGCAACATATCAAATAAACCGTTTTGCTTTTGCTGCGGTGTAGCCTTGGCATAAACAGTATCTTTTGGAGTGGCGCCGGGTTTGATAAATTCGTTTACCGGTTTTACCAAAGGTGTATTTTCTGGCATCAGCATAGATACTACCTTTTTGTTATTGTGCTCTTTTTCGCGCTCGTCTTTAGTTTGGAAGCCAGTAGCAATGATGGTTACCGAAAGCTTGTTACCCAAGGCTTCATCGACACAGTTACCCCAAATTAAATCGGCTGCTAAGCCAGCTTCTTCCTGAATGTAATCGGTAATAATGCTTACCTCATCCATGGTAACTTCCTGATCGGTACCAGAGCTGATATTTAACAAAATATAACGGGCACCTTCAATCTGGTTATCTTTTAACAATGGAGATGACAAAGCACCTTGTACCGCTCTTGAAGCACGGTCGTCACCATCGGCAGAATAGCTACCCATGATGGCCACACCGCTGTCTTTCATTACGGTACGTACGTCTTTGAAATCGACGTTGATATAACCCGGATGTGTGATAATTTCAGCAATACCTTTGGCTGCTGTAGTTAATATATCATCGGCCATAGCAAATGCCGAACCTAAAGTAAGGTTGCCATAAATCTGGCGCATTCTGTCATTAGAAATAACCAGAAAAGAGTCTACATATTTTTTCAACTCTTCCAATCCCTCTTCGGCTTGCAATTTACGACGCTTCCCTTCAAACGAGAAAGGCGTTGTGATGATACCCACAGTTAAAATATCCAGTTCACGCGCGGCTTTGGCAATTATCGGGCTGGCACCTGTACCGGTACCACCACCCATACCTGCTGTAATGAACAACATTTTGGTATTGTTGCCCAGCATGCGCTTTACATCTTCAATATTTTCGATAGCTGAATTTTTACCCACTTCCGGTATCGAACCTGCTCCCATCCCCTCGGTTAAGCTGGCACCCAATTGTACTTTGTTTGGTATAGGGCTAAGCTCAAGAGCTTGCGCATCGGTATTACAAATTATAAAGTCAACACCGGTGATACCTTGCCTATACATGTGGTTTACCGCATTACCGCCACCACCGCCAACACCAACTACTTTGATGATTGACGATTTTTCTTTTAACATCTCAAACTGCATGGCTCTTATTTTCAGGAATATGTGAATTCGTGGATATTTAATTTTCGCAATCGTAATATTAACACTTTTTTCGGTTACATTTTTGAAATATTTTTCATTTTCAGATAAATACTTCAATTGTATTTTACTTCAAAAAGTCTTCGTCCTTGATATCGTCTTTGATGAATTTTTTACCGGTTTCCAGTATTTTGCCCAACAAACCAAACCGGCGCTCATCAGCATTAAACTTCGGCTTTTCGGTTTTGGTTTCGGGTTGTACCGAAGCCTGGTTGTTATATTCCATTTTTTGAATACCTTTTATCAGTAAACCGATACCAGTGGCAAAAGTTGGGCTTTGCAGTTCTTCAAATGTATTTTTGGGTAACACTTCGTTTTTGGCCAAGTGCTCATTAGGGTATCCTACACGGCAATCCAAACCGGTTACATATTCTACCAATTGCGGCAAGTGTTTCAGTTGTGCACCACCACCGGTAATAACAATACCCGCAATCAGTTTCTTTTCGTAACCCGATGATTTGATTTCGTAATACACATGCTCAATGATCTCTTCAACACGGGCCTGGATGATATACGCCAGGTTTTTAACTGAAATTTCCTTTGCATCACGGCCACGCAAACCCGGTACGCATACAATTTCATTTTCCCGGTTCTCATCTGCCAGGGCCGAACCAAATCTTACCTTTAGTTGCTCGGCAATGTTGCGCATTACTGCACAGCCTTCGCGAATATCCTCCGTTACACTGTTACCACCAAACGGAATTACCGCTGTATGACGAATAATGCCTTCATGAAAAATAGCTACGTCGGTAGTACCACCACCAATATCCACCAGTACCACGCCGGCTTCTTTTTCTTCGTCGCTCAGTACAGATTCTGAAGATGCCAAAGGCTCCAAAATCAGCTCCTGACTTTCCAAATGTGCTTTAGTTACACATTTTACGATATTTTTGATAGCCGTAACCTGCCCAGAAATGATATGGAAATTTGCTTCCAGACGCACACCCGACATCCCGATCGGGTCTTTAATTCCTGGCTCGTTATCTACAGTAAATTCTTGCGGTAACACATGAATAATTTCCTCGCCCGGAGGCATTACCAGATTATACATATCTTCAATCAGCTTTTCTATATCCTTACGGCTGATTTCGGAATTTAAATCACGGCGGGTAATTAAACCGCGATGTTGCAGGCTTTTAATGTGCTGACCGGCAATACCTACGTTCACTACACGTATCTCTACGTTAGATTGTGAACCGGCAATTTCTACCGCCTGGTTTATGCCTTGTACAGTTTTATCGATGTTAGATACCATCCCCCTGGTAACGCCTGCCGACTCGGCTTTACCTATTCCTAATACTTCAATTTTGCCGTTTTTACTGCGGCGGCCAACAATAGCGCAGATTTTGGTGGTACCAATATCTAACCCTACTACAATTGGCGAACTCTTTTCCTGTGGTATACTCTTTTCCATAAATCAATTTTTTTGGGATGTGTTTTCCGTTAGGTTGCTGTTGGTTGAATCCTGTTTTGTTACATTAATATGCTTACCAGCGCTATCGGCTTTAAAGTTTTCACTTTTAATGCCAATTACCTGGTTTGCGTATTTAATGTTGATAATTTTATACTTGTCCCACCCGGTTTGCGGAATGGCTTGCTTGTAAAATATTTTAAGGTTATGAAACTTTGTATCCAGCGAATCGGCATTGCCCAGTAATATCTTGTGACTGCCAACCCGTGGAACCAGCTCCATTTCATGATCCTGATTTACATATATCTGTGCTATCTGTGCATTCCATAAGGTATCCTTACGAATAAAATCGGCAGTTTTGTACAGTCCTTTCGCTAATGCAGAATGTAAGCTATCCACCCTGTTGGCAAACAACTCATCAATATTACCATTGGCTACCAGCACCGGAGCAGTAAAATTGCTGGACAGCGGAATTTTTAAACCGTGCTGATCAATATAAAAATCTTGATCGAAACGATTTAAGATGCGCATGATGGGTTGCCGTTGGCTAATTTCCACACGGATAATGCCGTCCATATCGGCATAAACGGTAGCCGACTCAATAAATGGATTTGCTTTCAGTTTGTTTTCCAGATCATGAATATTAATAGTATTCATTTGGCGGCCTACCAGCTGATGATTGTTTACGCCTAAAATGTTATCTACCTCATCGCGGTCTATAAACGATTGCGTGCCTGGAATGTAAACGTTTACCGCTTTACACACCTCTGCTGCTTTTTTGCTGTCGATGAAACTCATCAGCACAATTAACCCACTTAAGCTGGCTACCCAGCTAAATGCAATTCCAATGCGTTTCCACGGTATCTTACTCCACATGTCCCAAAGCACTTTTTAAGGGTTCAATAATTTGATCAATATCACCCGCTCCTACTGTTAACAGCAGCTCAGGTTTTTCTTTGTGTACACGGTCTATCACATCCTGCATGCTACCGCACAAATGTTTGTTTTTTAACTGCATGCGGGATAAAATCATATTTGAATTTACACCTTCAATGGGCAGTTCGCGGGCAGGGTAAATATCCAGCATCAACAACTCATCTGTTAAATCAAGTGCCTCGGCAAAACCATCGGCAAAATCGCGCGTGCGGGAAAACAGGTGCGGCTGAAATATTGTAGTAAGCTTACGATCAGGATATAACTTTTTAACTGATGACAAGCAGGCTCTCAACTCTTCGGGGTGATGAGCATAATCATCTATGTAAATATGCCGCGAGTTTTTCACGATGTACTCAAAACGGCGCTTTACGCCTGTAAATGAAGCCAGCGCATTTTTAATATGGTGCGGCATCAAGCCCATGTACAATGCTACCTGAATAGCAGCCACAGCATTTTCCACATTATGTGTTCCGGGAATGCCTAATTTGATATTGCCGATCACCATATCGCGGTTCAGAAAATCAAAATAGAAATCGCCGTTCCTGATATTAATATTCTCTGCTACAGCGTCAGCCGGCTCGCCTTTAATGCTATATGATGTGCAGTGATCACCTGTTATAGGCAACCCCTTTTTCACTACAATTTTGCCATCTTCTTTTACCTGAGAAGCAAACAACTGGAACGATTCCGTTAACTGCTCAGGACTGCCATAGATATCCAGATGATCGGCATCCATTGAGGTAATAACGGCGATATCCGGATATAAGGTCAAGAATGAACGGTCATATTCGTCAGCTTCTACCACCACGATATTAGATTTACCATACAACACATTGCTTTGGTAATTTACCGTAATACCACCCAAAAATGCCGAGCAATCTTTACCCGCCTCTTTTAAGATATGGGCAATAAGGCTTGAGGTAGTGGTTTTACCATGTGTACCGGCAACCGCAACTGTAAACATGCCTTTGCTGATGATACCTAAAACCTGCGAACGTTTGTATAGTTCAAAACCCCTGTCTTGAAAAGATTTTAAGATGCTCAAGTCTTTTGGAACAGCAGGTGTATAAATCACCAGCGTTTTTTCGTCGGGTGTATTAAATGCTGCCGGGATGAAACTTGTGTTATCCGAAAAAATAACTGATATGCCTTCTGCAGATAAAGCGTCTGTAAGATGCGTTGGCGTTTTGTCGTAACCGCAAACCATGCAACCAATATGATGGAAATAGCGGGCCAGGCCACTCATGCCTATACCACCAATGCCAATCAAATAAACGTTGCGTATGTTTTGCAATTCCATGTTATCAGTTTCTCGTAATAAGGTGTTTCTTATTTTTTAGTATTTATTATATCTATCACCTGCTGCGCTATTACCTCATCAGCATTTGGCAAAGCCAGCTTACTGATGTTAGCACTCAATTGCGCTTGCTCAGCTTCGTTATTTAACAACGCCAATGCCTGAGGCACCAGTTGCACTTCGGCTTCTAAATCACTTACCAATACCGCCGCCTGGTGTTCAACCAATGCCAACGCATTTTTTGTTTGATGATCTTCGGCCACGTTAGGCGATGGCACCAGCAACACCGGCTTACCTACTATGCATAGCTCGGCTATGGTACCGGCACCGGCGCGTGATATAATTACGTCGGCAGCGGCATAAGCTAAATCCATCCGGTTTACAAACTCCATAATGCGGATGTTTGGATGATAGTTTTCGCCCAGCTTTTCGATGATGCCTTTATAATACACCTTTCCGGTTTGCCATATCAGCTGCACATCAGCGGCTATAATTTTATCCAGGTTAGCCAGTATGCTGTTGTTCAGTGTACGTGCCCCCAAGCTACCACCGGTTACCAATATGGTTTTCTTTCCGGATGACAGTTTATATTCCTGAAAAGCAGCCTCGCGTTTGCCGGCCGTATTTACGGATTCGCGCCGTACAGGGTTACCTGTTTTGATGATTTTTGCAGCAGGAAAAAATTTGTCCATGCCATCAAAAGCCACACATATTTTTTTTGCGTTTTTGCTAAGCCATTTATTGGTAACGCCAGCATATGAATTTTGCTCCTGTATCAGCGTAGGCACTCCTTTTTGCGAAGCCGCATACAGTAACGGGCCAGAAGCATAACCACCTACGCCAACAGCTGCGTCAGGTTTAAATTCTTTAATGATACTGCCTGCCTTGATAATACTACCTATTAGCTTAAACGGTAGCATCAGGTTTTTAAGGATAGATTTGCGTTGAATACCCTGAATATCTAAACCTATAATTTTGTAACCTGCCGCCGGAACTTTTTCCATCTCCATACGCCCATTGGCGCCAACAAACAAAATCTCCGTATCCGGACGCAGCTTTTTCAGCGCATTGGCAATAGACACAGCCGGAAATATATGCCCGCCTGTACCACCACCACTAATGATGATACGCAGCGCACGCCCCTGAGTGGCTTGTTTGCTGTTTGCCGTATTTCCCTGTCCGTTTTGCATATATTATAATATTCAGTTTAAACAAAAGTGCCCCATTTAAGGGGTTAGGCGTTAAGCCTCTACTATTTGTCCAACTACAACCTTGCGGCTTTCTTTTACTTCTATTTTTTTATTTTCCTCATTTTCATCAATGTGGCGGCTTACCGACAAGATGATACCGAAGGCTACACTGGTAAACAGTATTGATGTACCACCCATACTTACCAAAGGCAGCGGCACACCGGTTACTGGCCCCAACCCTACTGCAACTGCCATATTAGCAAACGCCTGTATGGTTAAGCTAAAACTTAATCCAGCCGCCAACAATGCACCAAATGCTTTTGGCGCTTTAGTTACAATTTTAATACACCTGTATAACAAAAACAGGTATATCATAATAATAGCAACCCCACCAAACATGCCATACTCTTCAACAATAGTGGCATACACAAAGTCGGAATATGGGTGAGGTAGGTAGTTACGCTCGGTACTGTTACCCGGCCCTTTACCAGCTATACCGCCGGTAGCTATCGCAATTTTAGCATGATCTGACTGAAACGACTTATCCGGGTCAGCTTTATCATGATGCAAAAACGAATTGATACGTGAATAGTATGTTTTACGACGCGGGCCCAATAATATTACACCTGTCAAAAGTACCGCCCCTGCCAAACACACCACAGCAATTTGCTTAACACTGATACGACCAATAATCAACAACAAAATGCTTACACCAAAAAGCATTAACGCGGTTGATAAGTTGGCCAGTGCAATCAAAATAAAAACAATACATACCGAGCCCATAATAGGTACAAATGATTGCTTTACATCCTTGATATTTTCCTGTTTGCGCGATAATGTCCGCGCCAGATAGGTAATCAGGGCCAGCTTTGCCAAATCCGAAGTTTGGAACGTTAAGCCGGTGCCAGGGATGGCCACCCAACGGCTTGCACCGTTTACGTGGCTACCAAAAACCAATGTATAAAGCAGTAACGGTATAGTAATAACCATCAACAATTTAGAAATACCTGCATAATACCGGTAATCCAGTTTATGGGAGATATACATCAGCGCTATACCACCAATCATCATAAACATATGCTTCATGAGTATCGACTCTGCTCCAACCCCACGTTTATAAGCTAACGTTCCGGTTGAACTGTATACAGCCAGCAGCGATATCACCGAAAGCAATATCACAATAAGCCATATCCAGCGGTCGCCCTTGGTTCTGCTTAAAATCCTATCCATCTTTTACCCAATTAGTATATGTTACGAATCAGCTAATATTAATTCTGTTGTATGTTCAAAAAGTGCTTACAGCTCCATTACCGCTTTTTTAAACTGCTCGCCACGGTCTTCGTAGCTTTTGAACAGGTCAAAGCTGGCGCAGGCTGGCGATAACAATACAGTATCACCTTTTTTAGCCAGTTGATAAGCCGCTTGTACAGCATCTTTTGCCGAAGCGGTATCTACAATAGTTTTCACATCTTCAGCAAATGCCTGATGAATGCGACCATTGTTAGTACCCATACATACGATGGCTTTTACTTTCTTTTGCACTAAGTCGCGCAGTTCATTGTAATCGTTACCTTTATCAACGCCGCCTAAAATTAAAACCACGTCGCCAGGCATGCTTTCCAAGGCGTACCAGGTTGAGTTCACGTTGGTTGCTTTTGAATCGTTGATGAAATTGATACCCGAAATTTGCGCTACGTGCTCCAGGCGATGTTCAACATTTTTAAAATCGCCCATACTCTCCCGGATAGACTGATTTCTCAATTCCAGTACTTTCGACACAATTCCGGACGCCATTGAATTGTAGATGTTGTGCTTACCCTGCAGGGCCAATTTGTTGATGGTCATTTGAAGATGGTTTTTTGGTGTAGTAATATTTATCTCTTCTCCGTTAAGGTATGCCCCTAACGCTAATTCTTCTTTTATAGAAAATGGCAATTGCTGCGCAGCAAACGTGCGGCCCGCCATATATTTTACGGTTTCGGCATCATCGACACAGTAAATGAAATAATCATCTGCTTTCTGATTTTGCGTGATGCGGAATTTAGACGCCACATAGTTGTCCATCTGGTAATCGTATCGATCCAGATGATCGGGCGTGATGTTCAACAACACGGCAATGTTTACCCTGAATTTATACATGTCATCCAGCATAAAGCTGCTCAGCTCCAGCACGTAGTACTCAAATTTTTCCGTAGCTACCTGATAGGCGAAGCTTTTACCAATGTTACCAGCCAGGCCTACGTTCAAACCTGCATTTTTCAGGATGTGGTAAGTTAAACTGGTGGTAGTAGTTTTACCATTTGAACCGGTAATACCAATAATTTTTGCGTTGGTATAGCGGCCGGCAAATTCTATTTCAGATACTACTGAAATACCCTTTTCGCGCAATGCTTGTATAACTGGCGCCTTTTCGGGTATACCCGGACTTTTAATTACTTCGGCTGCATTAAAGATTTCTTCTTCAGTGTGCTGCTTTTCTTCGAAGCGGATATTCCAACCTTGCAGTTGTTGTTTGTATTTATCAGCAATAGCACCAAAATCTGAAACAAAAACATCATAACCCTGCTGTTGAGCGAGGTATGCAGCGCCTACGCCGCTTTCGCCAGCGCCCAGCACTACAAGCCTTGCCCCTGCTCCTTTTAAAGAGAAGGAATTAGCCTGGTTAGATATGTTGTTTGTTTTGCTCATTTAGTTTTTTGTTCTTTTACTATCTCAACTTCAAAGTGATCATGGTAATAATGGCCAGCATGATACCGATAATCCAAAACCGGGTTACAATTTTGGCTTCATGAAAACCTTTCTTTTGATAATGGTGATGTAAAGGCGCCATCAGAAAAACACGACGACCTTCGCCAAACCGCTTTTTGGTAAACTTAAAATATCCTACCTGCAACAATACCGATGCATTTTCAATCAGGAACACGCCGCATAGTATAGGCAACATTAATTCTTTGCGAATCACTATTGCAAATACGGCTATGATACCGCCGATAGCCAGACTACCTGTATCGCCCATAAATACTTGTGCCGGAAATGAATTATACCACAAAAAGCCTACACAAGCCCCCACAAAAGCACCGGCAAAAATCACCAGCTCTCCCGAATTGGGGATGTACATAATATTCAGGTAATCGGATATCAAAACGTTACCCGATACGTAGGCCAGAATAGCCAATGTAACACCAATAATAGCTGAAGTACCAGTAGCCAGACCATCAATACCGTCGGTAATGTTAGCGCCGTTTGAAATGAAGGTGATAATGAATATCACAAATAGCAAAAACACCAGCAGTGCATAGTGTTCATAACCCGGACCAATGAATTTTAACACCTTAGCGTAATCAAACTCGTTGTTTTTGTAAAACGGTACAGTAGTTTTGGTTGATTTAATATCCTGCGTATAAATCGGTGTATTGTTCTTCATATGAAAGTTTACCGGTGCATCATATTTAACCGGCAGCTTTACTTCCTGACGCATTACAATATCTGAATGAAAATACATGGTCCAGCCTACAATCAGCGACAAGCCCACCTGACCAACAATTTTAAAGCGGCCAGCTAAACCCTCTTTATTCTTCTTGAATACCTTTATGTAATCATCTAGAAAGCCGATAGCGCCCAACCATACTGTAGTTACCAGCATCAGGATAATATAAATGTTATCCAGCTTGGCAAACAGCAGGGTTGGTATAAGGATACCCAGCAAAATAATGATACCGCCCATAGTTGGCGTACCAGCTTTTTGCATCTGGCCTTCCAAACCCAGGTTACGTACGGTTTCACCCACCTGTTTGTAGCGCAGATAGTCGATCAATCGGCGGCCCCAAACGGTGGTTACAATAAGCGATACAATTACCGCCATAGCCATACGGAACGTAATGTACTGAAACACCCCTGCACCAGGGATATTGTAGTTACGGTCCAAATAGCTAAACAGGTAATATAGCATGTGTTTTTATCTTAAATTTTAATTTTTAATTAGCCAGTTCTTTAAAGTTGTTCAACAACTCTTCTTTATCGTCAAAGTGATTTTTCACGCCTTTAATTTCCTGAAACTTTTCGTGACCTTTGCCCGCCAGCACAATGATATCGCCGGGCTGTGCTAAGTGTACAGCTGTTTTGATAGCTTCGTGTCGGTCGGTAATACTGATGGTTTTGCGTTTGGATGACGGGTCTACGCCGGCTTCCATATCTCTAATAATCTGTGCAGGATCTTCTGACCGCGGATTATCCGAAGTGAGAATCACTTTGTCGCTCCAGTCGCAGGCAACTTTGGCCATTACCGGGCGTTTGGTTTTGTCACGATCACCACCACAGCCAATAACTGTAATTACCTGTTCGGTACCTTTGCGGATATCATGAACGGTGCTCAATACATTTTGCACAGCATCAGGCGTATGGGCATAGTCTACAATACCAATTACTTTGTTAGGTGCGATTACATAATCAAAGCGACCTTCGGCACCCGATAAGGTACTTAGACTAGTCAGCACTTTGCTTTTATCCTGACCCAACAACATAGCCGTTGCATATACAGCCAACAGGTTGTAAGCGTTAAAGCTGCCCACCATCTTAAACCACACTTCTTCGCCATCTACATTTAGCAGCAAGCCGCCAAACTGGTTTTCCAAAATCTTTACCTTAAAGTCGGCCATATTTTTTAGGCCGTAGGTCTTTTTGGTGGCTTTAGTGTTTTGCAGCATTACGTTGCCGTTTCTGTCATCAACGTTGGTTAATGCAAAGGCACCTTTCGGCAATGCATCAAAAAAGCCCTTTTTAGCTTTCAGGTATGCATCAAAAGTTTTATGATAATCTAAGTGATCGTGTGTTAGGTTTGAGAAAATGCCGCCGGCAAAGGTTAAACCATCTATACGGTGCTGCGCCACAGCATGCGAGCTTACTTCCATAAAGCAATAATCGCAGCCTTTGGCTACCATTTCGTCTAACAAAGCATTCAGCGCAACCGGATCGGGCGTGGTATGGGTTGACGGAATAACCTGACCGTTGATCTGATTTTCAACGGTTGAAAGCAATCCGCATTTGTAACCCAAGTCGCGAAACAATTGATATAATAACGTAGCCGTAGTAGTTTTACCGTTAGTTCCGGTAACGCCCACCAGCTTTAATTTTTGCGAAGGATTATCAAAAAAGTTAGCGGCAACTAAACCCAGTGCAGCAGCCGAATCAGCTACCATTAAAAAGTCGGCCTCGTTTATAGTATGACCGGGCAGGTCTTCACAAATAACTGCGATAGCGCCATCAGCAACAGCCTGCTCAATGTAGTCGTGCCCGTCAACAGCGGTACCACGTACAGCCACAAACAACGAACCCGGTAAAACCTTGCGCGAGTCAAAAACCACTGCTGTGATTTCCACATCAGCGCTGCCTTGCAGTTCGGTAAAGGCCAGGCCTTCTATGATGTCGCTTAAATACTTCATTCTAGTTCAATTATTATTCTTGACCCTTTAGGGATAATGCTACCACCGGTTACCGACTGCTTGGTTACTACTCCAGCGCCGCGTACCGTGGTTTTAAATCCGGCATTGCCTAGCACATATAATGCGTCGCTTAAACCCATACCGGTTACCGAAGGCACCGTGCCAGGCTTAAACTTCATTTCTTGTGATGGAATACCGTTGCTGGTATCTACGTTACGAGCGGTGTTTGAAGCATAAAGCGGCTTTACACCCAGCTTTGTGTACACTTGCTGCAACGCTTTAAAGTTGCCGGTTTTAATTTTTGGCAGTTGTGTATTACCTACGTAATGCGTAGGCTGGTCTTGATGAATTTCCAGATCGCTGGCGTACACCCGGTCGGCAATTTCGCGAAATACCGGGCCGGCTACAGTTGCGCCATAATACCCGTTCTTAGGGTCATTGATCACCACAATTAGAGAATACTTTGGCTTATTAGCAGGGAAATACCCGCAAAATGAAGCTTGATACTGTAACTTGGCGCGGTAACCACGATTAGCATCAGCCACTTGGGCCGTACCGGTTTTACCTGCTACTTTATACAGCGGATTGTAAATAATGCTTTTACCTGTACCTTCATCTACAACCCCTTCCAACATGCCTTTCATTTTACTCAGAGTTACATCCGAGCAAATTTTTTCGTTTACCACACGGGTCTGAAAACGTTCAACGGTGTTACCTAAACGCCTGATTTCGCGCACAAAAATTGGTGTTACATACTTACCGTTGTTGGCGATAGCATTGTAAAACGTTAGCATTTTAAGCGGTGTAAGCTGCATTTCATAACCATAGGCCATTTGTGGCAGGGTCATATTTTTGTTCCAGCTGGTGTTTTTCGGATTTTTAACGACCGGCTGCGCCTCACCGGGAATTTGTAAACCCATTTTCTCGTTCAAGTGCCAATCATATAAATGGTCGGTAAATTTGGCCTGATCATCATGATAAGCTTTGTTTACCAGGTAAGCTACAGCGGCGTTTGATGACTCTTCAAACGCCTTTTTAACGCTGACAACACCAATGCTGCCATGCGAATCTTTTATGGTATGGCCCGGAATTTTGTAAGTACCAGTACCCACACGGGTGCTGGTATCCACCATTTTATCTTCCAACAAGGCCATATATGAAGCTACTTTAAAAGTAGAACCCGGATCTTGGTTACCGGCGATAGCATAGTTAAACTTTTCCTTATATACACCCGGTTCTACTTTAGTAAAGTTGGCTACAGCACGTACTTCGCCGGTAGCAACTTCCATTAAGATGACCGTACCATGATCGGCATTGCTTTTAATAAGTTGCTTTTCCAATGCGCTTTGTGCTACATCCTGAAAATTAACATCGATAGTTGATATAATATCAGCACCATCTTTAGGTGCAATTTCATCATCCTGATTCACCGGCATCCACACGCCACCTGCTATACGCTGCATCAGGCGCTTGCCGGTTTCGCCGTTGATGTAATCGGCATAAGCACCTTCCAAGCCTACCGGATTTTTAACGTTTTCATTTTTATAACCTATGGTACGCATAGCCAGCGTACGGAAAGGCAGGATGCGTTTGTTTTTCTGAATAACAATTAACCCACCCTTGTATTTACCCAGATTAAAAATCGGGAACTTGCGAATTTTTTTCAGATCCTGATAAGAAACCTTGCGGCGCACTAATTGATACCTTGAACTGTCACGACGCGCCTCGCGTAGAATAGCAGAATACTCACGGGCAGATTTATCACCAAAAAACTGAGACAGTTTCATAGCGAGGGAATCAACCTTGTCATAAAACACCTTATCGTCTTCGATGCCGCCAGCCAGCATATCCATGTGCAACTCATACTCGGGCACAGATGTAGCCAGCAAGCTGCCATCAACCGAAAAAATGTTGCCGCGGGCTGCATCTACGTTTACATAACGGGTAGACAAGCTATCGGCCATGGCTTTCCATTTTTTACCTTGCACAAACTGCAGCTGGCACATTTTAAAAAACACAGCAAATGCAAGCACCACTATGAAGCCAAAGGCCAGGTACACGCGCAGTAATATATTGGTTCTGATATTCATGGCTTTACCTCCTCGTCTATCAGTTTTTGCGGTGGTTCAACAGCCTCGCTGATGCCTAAAGTATCGGCACGTTTAGCCACTTCGGTTAAGGTACTTTTGTAAGCTAAATCGGCTTTGGTGCTTTTGTAATCCCAGCTCAACTCCTTTACTTCTTTGTTCAGTTTATCAATGCTGCGGATGTTGTTTTCGGCCAGGTGACGGTTACCGATATACACCATACCTAAAAAAGCCAGGTAAAATAAAAATGGCAAAGCCTTGGTTACCGAATCGGTAGACACAATACTATTGCTCAGAAGGCTGCTTAGTGAGAAACTCTCCGGGTTTTCGTCAACCGAAGGTTCTTTCACTACAACCTCTCTTTCCAATTCCTCTTCCTGAATTTCTGTACGTAAACGGTTACTCATCTTTTTACAGCTATTCTTAGTTTAGCACTCCGGGCCCTATTATTTTCTTTTATTTCATCTTCAGTTGCTGTAATCGCACCGCGACTAACCGCTTCTAAAGGTTTTTGATCATTTCCGTAAAAATCTTTCTCCACATCTCCGCTAAATTTTCCTTTGGCGATAAAGTTTTTTACCAACCTATCTTCCAACGAATGGTAAGACATCACCACCAACCTGCCGCCTGGTGCCAGCACATCGGCGGCTTGTGTTAAAAACTCTTTCAAAGCCTCCAGTTCCTGATTTACCTCGATACGCAACGCCTGAAAAACCTGCGCCAGGTATTTATTTTCTTTTCCACGGGGTATTAAGCCCTGAATGATATTTTTCAAATCGGCTATGGTATTGATCGGGCCGTTTAAGCGGGCCGTAGCAATAGTTTTAGCCAGCGACTTGGCATTTTGAATTTCACCGTAAACGCCAAAAATGCGATGCAAATCTGCCTCGGCGTAATTGTTTACTACCTCTTTGGCAGTAAGTTCCGACGACTGATTCATACGCATATCCAGCTCGGCATCAAAGCGGATAGAAAAACCACGATCGGCCTGATCGAACTGGTAAGACGACACGCCCAAATCTGCCAGTATACCATCTACCGGAACGGCATCATGCAAACGGCAGAAGTTTTTGAGATAGCGGAAATTTTGATCCACAAACTCAAAGCGTTCATCTTCAATCAAATTCTGTTGTGCATCCGCATCCTGGTCAAAAGCAATCAGCCGACCGCCTTCATCCAAATGTTTCAATATCGCGCGCGAGTGACCGCCGCCACCAAAGGTTACATCCACATAAGTACCGTTGGGCTTAATAGCCAATGCCTCGATACACTCTTGCAGCATTACCGGGTTATGATAATTACTCACCATCCCTCCTTCCTAAACCACCCATTACCTCTTCGGCAAGGTTGGCAAAGTTTTCGGGTACGCTGTCCATTTGCTCATCGTACGCTTTCTGATCCCACACCTCTATTTTATTAAACTGACAAGCCAGTACTACATCTGATGATATTCCGGCATATTCCAACAAAGCTTTGGGCAAATTCACCCGGTTAGAGGCGTCCAGCGTTAGCTCGGTAGCACCACGGGTAAAATAGCGGATAAACTCGCGGGTTCTTTTTTCGTACTGGTTAAGCTTACTCAGGTCGTCAACAATCTTGTCCCACTCTTTTCGGGTGTATATAACTAGATGACGCTCAAAGCCACGGTTGATCACAAGGCCCTCACGCTCAGCTTCGGGAAGCTGCTTCTTGAGGCCCGCCGGGATCATCATCCGCCCTTTGGCATCCAGTTTACACTCAAATTCACCTAAAAAGTGAGACATATTTACAACTAGGGTAAAATTCAAATGTAAAAGTAACACAGAATTTCCACTTTCCTCCACTTTTCTCCACCAAAAAGTTATTAACATGAATGTTAAAAACTTTTTTTCCCACCAAACAAAAACAGCCTGGCTGGCACCAGGCTGTTTTCAAATTAAATTATATTTTCAGGTTCTAAATATATAGTTAAATCGGTTAATTTATTTTTAAAACATTAACATTATAAGATAGATTAATTTGAACGATCATGACGTTATTCGAAAAAAACCACCTGCTCCGGACCAGAAATTTTATTTATATGGCAGGCACATTTGCCACCCGAAATTTCAAAATTAGCAGTAAGTGATTGATTTGTAGCAGGATTAACAGCCGTTACCTGTATATCATTGCCTAAACCAGATAATTGTTCAATGCTACTGTCATTTATAACAGTATAATATCCGGGTTTCTTAACGGCATCAATAGCTCCTGCTCCACTAACCGCCCTACCGGTAGTCAAGTTAACAGCACGATAATTTTGAACAACAACTGGCTGCCCCTGCTTATCCACAAACTTTACTACCACCGACTGAAACTCTAGAGTACACACCTGTGTAGCACAAGGCTTTCTTGAGCCTGATTTATTGCAGGCCATACTGCACAATACACTTATAATTAGGAATAGCTTTTTAAACATGTAAGGATATATTTTTAGCCTTTACGCATAAGTTTAATACACTGCTACACTATTCATAGGGTAAAAGCTTTTATAAATTATATTTATCTTACCCAACATATGATCATTATAATACAATGCCGAGATGAGGTGGGACTAGTAGCCGGCGTTTCGGGTGTGCTGGCAAAACATTCACTCAACATTGTTTCAATGGATGAATATGTAGATAAAGCCGAAAACCGCTTTTTTATACGCTTAGAAGTTGAAGAGATAGCTGATAATGAAGCCTTAAGACAGGAGTTAAAACAGATATTACCTGATAATGCCCATATTCAGATTGATCCGCAGCCACAAAAGCGAATTGTAGTATTGGTGACCAAAGAATATCATTGCCTGGCAGATATTTTAGTGCGCAATTATTTTGGCACTTTAGGTGCACAGGTACAATGCGTAATTGGCAACCATGATACTTTACGGGATATTTGCCTGCGTTTTGACATTCCTTTTATTTTGATATCACATAATGATTACAGCAAAGCTGAATTTGAGGAACGTGTTGCAGAGAGTGTAGCCACTTACCAACCCGATTATGTGGTACTCGCTAAATTTATGCGGATACTCTCGCCCGAGTTTGTGGCGCGGTATCCGATGCAGCTGATTAATATTCACCATTCTTTTTTGCCGGCTTTTGTGGGTGCCAGTCCCTATCGGCAGGCCTATGAACGGGGCGTGAAGCTGATTGGCGCTACCGCTCACTTTGTTACGAATGATTTAGACGAAGGGCCCATCATCGCGCAGCAGATTATTCCGGTAAATCATACGTATACTGCTGCTGACATGGTTAAGGCCGGCCGTGAAATTGAAACTTCGGTGTTGGCCAAAGCCCTGAACCTGGTTTTTAACGACCGGGTATTTGTATACAAGAATAAAACGGTAGTATTTGAATAAATTCAACACGTTACAATCAACCACTCAAGAAATGCGCGCAGTGCATTTTGTACGGATGAATAATTATTTTAGCCAACTATATGGAAAGCTTACCTAAACTTACTAACGAAGAAATACGCGTACTAGGCGCATTAATGGAGAAAAGCCGCACTACCCCCGAATATTATCCGTTAACTCTTAACGCATTGGTAACAGCCTGTAACCAAAAATCGGCACGCAAACCTGTGGTTAATTATGATGATGACACCGTAGTACGCACGCTTGACACATTGAAAAAGAAAGGGCTGATATCAACAGCCACCGGCGGATCCAGCCGGGCTACCAAATACAAGCATAATTTTGCCATTGCGTTTCCAGTTATTCCATCCGAAGTAGCTATTATATGTTTATTACTGTTGCGCGGACCACAAACACCGGGCGAGATCAATACCAACTCGGGCAGGTTATACGAGTTTGAATCATTGGATGATGTACAGCAGGCATTGGAAAAGCTGAGTAGCGGCGACATACCTTACCTTACGCTGTTGCCCCGCCGCACCGGACAGAAAGAAGCCCGGTATATGCACCTGCTGGGCGAAACACTGGACATATCAGAGGATGACGAGCCGGAAACTACTTTACCTTCGGGCTCATCAGTTACTGCTTTGGAAGCCAGGGTTGCACATTTGGAAGAAGAACTGACCAACCTGCGCGAAGAATTTAACAAACTGATGAAAGAGTTGATGGGATAAGCTGTATTTAGATTAAAACATAAACACTGTCACAATGAATACTAAAACATCATCGCCGTTGGAGCGGAAAGATTTATTAGCCATACTAAAAGCCCGCTTTGAAAAAAATATGAACCGCCATCCAAACTTGAAATGGACGGAAGTACAAACCAAACTGGAAGCTCATCCCGAAAAACTTCGGTCGCTTGCTGAAATGGAGAATACCGGCGGCGAACCTGATGTTGTGGACATTGATACTGTAGCAGGTAAATACGTTTTTTATGACTGCTCGGCAGAAAGCCCCAAAGGACGCAGAAGTATTTGCTATGACCACAAAGCTCTGGAAGCAAGAAAGGAAAATAAGCCCGCCGACAGTGCCATGAATATGGCCGCTGCTATGGGCATTGAACTCTTAACAGTTGAGCAATATGCGACGCTTCAACTGTTAGGCAAATTCGATTTAAAAACATCCAGCTGGGTGAAAACTCCTGATACTATTAGAAACCTTGGCGGTGCTCTTTTTTGTGACAGGCGTTACGATAATGTATTTACCTATCACAATGGGGCTGAGTCATATTATGCAGCCAGGGGCTTTCGTGGAATGCTGACAGTTTAATACTTGCTACCGCTTTTGCTGCAATTCAATTAAGTATTCGTCCGGGTCGGCGAAGTAAATTTGTACCACGCCATCAAAGCGCACCTGCTTGTGGTATTTAATTTTTTGGTTAATCAGCCAAGCCTCTGCTTTTTTAATATCATCTACAAACATGGCGAAATGACTGCCGTTACGGTCATCGGCTACAGTAAAATTACGACCATTAAGCAAATGTATTTGCTGACCATTGCCGGCATCAAACCAAGCACGGGTATTTTTCAGGCTATCTGGTACGGGAATAAGCTTTAGGCCAACCACATTTTGATAAAAGCTGCGGCTTGTGGGAATATCTTTTACCTGTAAAGCTACATGGTTGAGTTTAATGTAACCTAGGCCGGTCTGCGAGCTTTGCGCTTTCAATACAGCAGCACAGCATGCCAATGCGCATAAGAGAATAATGCTTTTTTTCATGGAAGATAATAATGGTTGGCTAAATATACAATTTAAACAACCATTAATATTTTACAAAACTTCGAAAGACAAAAATAGCACTTTGTAAATTAGCGCTACGTTAACTTAGCTGCTCACTCTTGTGCATGCACATTCAACTGTAGCCACCAATACGCCACTAATGTAATTACAATACTTATTATGTAAGGAATAATGAAGAGCATTGAAAGATCTTCATTAAAATATACTTGTGCTACTTCCCCTATGCTTAGCCTTTTTAATACAACAATCAACAATACAAAATGTACTAAAATAAAAGTTACAGCATATTGTAATAAAATTTGCCAAGCTTGATTGAAACTTAAGTTAAACTTATTAAAAATCCAGTTTATCACATACAACAGTACAGCCAAAGTGAGTATCCAGATTATAGACAGTAAGTTAAATGATAGCCCACTAGCTTCCAGTTCACCTGCTGTTATAGCGATGATAACAAAGTTGAGCATAACAAAAAGCTGATGATAAAGACCGTTTTTCACATTAGGCTCATTCAATATTACCATCTACAAAATGATAGTGCTCTTGACTTGCACTACTAAAAGCTTGTATAAATTGTGCAGATTGATATTTAATACTTTTCACCTCAAACAATTCCTTTTGAATCGCCCAATCATACACACCTTCATCTAATGGATATTCAGTTAGTACTCCACTTAGTTTGTGCTTTGATATCCAATGCCGGGCTTTTTCAAGCGACGTAAATACGCCGCTTGAAAATCTTGCGCCTGCACCATGAAATATCCAAACAGCTTCTTGTTGTTTTGCTGTCATTACATTACCCTCACCTTCAAAAAGCTTGGATGCACCTTAGAGGTATACACTCGATGGGTAGCCTTTTTAAAATCAGTATCTTTAGCTTTCATAATATCCTGAAACTGCTGGGTATTGCGATCAATAAGCGGGAACCAGGTGCTTTGTACCTGCACCATAATGCGGTGACCTTTTTTGAAGGTGTGCAGCACATCCTGCAATTCAAAGTTTACGGGCGATACCTGTCCGGGTACAAAGGCGGTAGGTCTATCAAAACCGGTGCGGAATTTACCACGCATGGCCTCGCTGCGTACCATTTGTTGGTAGCCCGCCATTTGCGTGCCTTTGGTGGTCCACTTGTTATTTTGGGCAGTGTCGGGGTAAACATCAATTACTTTTACCACCCAATCAGCATCGGTACCGGTGGTGGATACTTTAAGGTTAGCCCAGATGTTACCGGCCAGGGTTACATCGTCAGTCAGCACATCGGTTTGGTAGGACAGCACATCGGGGCGCTGGACTACAAAACGTTGATCGGCCGTCATATAATCGCGGTCCATATCCATGCTTTTGCGGTTTACAAAAGGTACAGGGTTGGCCGGGTCGGACACATACTCGTTATAAGTTTCCTTTGCCTCGGTCGGTGCAGTGAAAGATAGTTTTCCACCAGGCAAAAAGTATAGATTCTTTTCTTCTGTTTCTTTAGGCGGCCAAGTGTTGTAAGTTTTCCACTGGTTAACGCCGGTTTCAAAAGTAGATACTTTGGGCATATCCAGCGGCGTACCTTTCAGGTAGTGACTAAAAAAGGCAAACTCAATTTTTTCACGGTAAAACGGACCAGTCGGGCCGCCAAAATCCACATCACCCAAATGATCACCGGCACCACGCGCCCAGCCACCATGCACCCAAGGGCCCATAGCAAAGTATACAGGTGTATTCGGATTTTTTTGGGTAAGTACTTTATAGGTATTAATAGCGCCATATAAATCCTCTGCATCATACCACCCGCCGGTTACCAGGGTAGCCGTTTTAATATCGTGCAGATGGGTAAGCACATTGCGATCTTTCCAGTGCTGATCGTAATTTGGGTGATCCAGCATTTCGTTCCACAGACGGATGGTATCTTTATAATATTTATCGTTGCTGTTTTTCATGGAACCCATTTTCAGGAAAAAGTCATAACCATCTTCCGTTCCCGGATCAAATTCCTTTCCCCTGCGTTGGGTAGGCTTATCATCCTGTCGATTGGTAAAACCCGGATAAAAGCCAAAGTTGGCCACCAACATAAAAGCGCCGTTATGAAATGCATCATCCCGATACAAATCGGCAATAGGCGCTTGCGGCGACGCAGCCACCAGTGCGGGATGACGGCTTAGCAAGGCTGTGGTGGTGTAAAAACCAGGATAGGAAATGCCCCAAACCCCTACTTTACCATTGTTGTTCGGAATGTTTTTAAGCAGCCAGTCGATAGTATCGTAAGTATCGGTGCCTTCATCTACATCTTTGTTCGATTTATGATTTTCCAGCTCGGGCGTCATTTCCTCATAAATACCTTCGCTCATCCAGCGACCGCGCACATCCTGATACACGAAAATATAACCATCGTGCGAAAATTGTGGCGACGGGCCTAAGGACGTCTTATACTTATCTGCTCCGTACGGTGCTACGCTGTAACAGGTACGATCCATCATAAAAGGATATTTTTTAGTTTGATCTTTAGGCACATACACTGAGGTAAACAATTTCTTACCATCGCGCATGGGTACCTGGTATTCGTACTTGGTATAGTTTTCTTTAACGTAAGCAGCGTCGGGACTATTGCCGGGCTGGGCAAATGCCTGCAGGGTAAACAGGCAGATGATGAAGAAAGTAAGTTTTTTCATTTTATAAAAGATAGCTAAACATACAAAAAAGGCAGCTTTATGGAAAGCGGCATCTATAGTGTTACCCGTTGTCATGCCGAACTTGTTTCGGCACCCCACAAGACAGGTAATCAGACTTATTATAGTTCCAGTTCATGTTTTAAGTCTTTCATCTCTACATTAACAGATTGAATCAAATTTACCTTCCATGCATGATGCCAGTTTTTCAATTGCTTTTCGCGGTCAATTGCATCTGTAATACGTTCAAAGTATTCATAGTAAACCAAATCATATAGGCGGTACTTTTTCACAAAAGCTGATCCTTCTCCATTGATATGTTGCCATATCCTGGTTCTTAAATCACTGGTAACGCCAATATAAAAAGTAGTACGATACTGATTAGACATAATATAGACATGCCCTTGTTTGTGCAGCATAATTTGCGAGATCAGCTTAATTACTTAGCATGTGGGGTGCCGAAACAAGTTCGGCATGACTGAATATATTTTCAATTTAAAATTAACAGATTTAATTACCGTTAATTTAAGAAAAAAAGGCAGTCTGTTATGTTGATAAAACATAACAGACTGCCTCTAAATCTAAGATGCTATTTATAGCTTACTCGTTAATCGCCTTCACACCCGGCAACTCTTTACCTTCCATATATTCCAGTAAAGCGCCGCCACCGGTTGAAACATAGCTTACGCCATCAACCAGGTTGAACTTGGCTACTGCTGCGGCTGAGTCGCCACCGCCTATCAACGAGAACGCACCGTTTTGAGTTGCTTTAACTACGGCTTCGGCTACGGCTTTGGTACCTTTCTCAAATTTTTCCATTTCGAAAACACCCATTGGACCGTTCCATAAAATGGTTTTTGATTCTTCTACCACTTTGGTAAAGGCAGCGATAGAATCCGGACCGATATCCAGACCCATCCAGCCTTCTTTGATATCGCTGTTTGGTGCAGTATCCGTATTGGCATCCGCCGCAAAAGCATCAGCAATGATAGAATCGGTTGGTAATAACAGGTTTACACCTTTATCTTTTGCTTTTTGAATTAAGCTTAAGGTCAAATCCAACTTATCATCTTCCACCAATGATTTACCGATGTTGCCACCTTGCGCTTTAGCAAAAGTATAAGCCATACCACCGCCGATAATCAGGTTATCTACCTTATCGAGCATGTTTTCGATCAGCAGTAGCTTATCAGATACTTTAGCACCACCCATAATGGCAGTAAAGGGTTTTGCAGCACCATTCAGTACTTTTTCGGCATTAGCGAGCTCGGCACCCATCAGGTAACCAAAATATTTAGACTCAGGGAAAAACTGGGCAATAACGGCAGTTGATGCATGTGCACGGTGTGCAGTACCAAAGGCATCGTTTACGTAAACATCGCCTAGTTTAGACAATTTCTCGGCAAAGTCTTTATCACCTTTTTCTTCTTCTTTATAAAAACGCAGGTTTTCCAACAGTAAAACTTCACCGCCTTTTAAAGCTTCAGCTTTTTCGGTAGCCTGTGTACCAATGCAATCGTCGGCAAATTGTACTTCTGTGCCTAGCAAATCAGACAAATGCGGTACAATATGTTTCAGGGAATATTTTTCAGTCGGACCTTCTTTTGGGCGTCCCAAATGCGACATCAGGATCACGGCACCACCATCATTCAAAATCTTTTTGATGGTTGGTAAAGCCGCCGTCATACGGTTATCGTCTGTAATATTATATTCTTTATCCAATGGAACGTTAAAGTCGACCCTGATAAGAGCCTTTTTTCCGGCAAAACTGATTTGATCTATTGTTTTCATGATATTGAATGTCGGTCCAAATTTATGCTGCCAAATTGAGCAATTAAATTTAAATACTGAACGCTAAATTGAAATAAAGTGTTTTAAATACACTGTGAGTGAATGTTAAGTATTCTTTGAAGGTTGTTTCGCTACTATCGTTTTTAGTGCTTTTTTAGATACCATCAGTATTTGTTTACTTACTTTGCCTACTCGTTACCGCAAAGGCAATTTCTTTTACAATAGACACATAAAAACATTATACACTTACTAACAAGTTGTAAAATAGCATATTATCAACATTGTCACTATTTTCAATAATTGGCAAACTAATTGCTAGGGTAAATTAAACCTTTGCTATTTACTTAATTCATATATTCATTTACATTACCTAAAAACAATTTTTATGATACAGGCTAAGCGTTTGTTAATAATTACAGGCATATCGGTTGGTTTGGCAGCATGTCACTCAAACCCTAATACAGTTGCAAAAAATACATCTGATACCACTGTGGTAGCTACTGTAAACAGCCCTGCTGTTAGTAACGCAGACACTGCAGGACTTGCTGCTTTTAAAGCTGAAAAGAAAGCCCGCTATGAAGATAGCTTAAAAAACGTAGGTGCTCAGCGTGAACGTGAGCAACGCCGTGCAAAAACATCTTACGCTGCTACTACGTCCAGATCAAGATCATCGTACGCTTCATCCGGCTCAAGAACATCAACTGGCACATCGGGTTATGCCAGCAGTGCAGACTACCCTACTGCTAAGAAGAAAAGCCACGCTGCACGTAACGGTGCGTTGATAGGTGCAGGTGCCGGCGCTTTAACTGGTGCACTGGTTACAAAGAAAAACAGAGGTGTAGGTGCGCTAATTGGCGGTGTTGCAGGTGGTGCCGCTGGTTTTGGTGTTGGTAAAATTGTAGAACACAAGAAAAAGAACAATCAGTAATTGATAGTTCAGATATAAAAAAAGCAACCTCAATAAGGTTGCTTTTTTTATTTATAATCATTTCGTACAATACATGTATTAACAAAATAGCTTATAAACCACAAGCTATTGTATCTTTAAATACATGACATAATGCGGGCCAATACCTGCAATCTGAAACTCATCAGAAATTACTTCAAAACCCGAGTTCTGATAAAAACTAACCGCTACTTTACGGGCATTGCACCACATATAGTTTACGCCCTGGCCTTTAAGATATACTGTGGCAAAGTTTACCAGTTGAGTGCCTAAGCCTTTACCTTGGTACGCTGGTAAAGTAGCCATCCCCCTAAGCTGGTAGCCACGACCTGCATAGGCTTTATAAATTTGAGGATGAAAGGAAACGACACCAACCAACTTTTCCTCCCGAAAATAGCCTAAATGAAAAGCGCCGGGCAAATCATCACCCGGAAAAACACATTCATGCAACTGCAGCCTGCCTTCCCTTAAAACTTCATTACGGATGGCGAGCACATCTTCGCCTGAAATAAATTTAACCATAAGTTTCAATTGCGTAAAACACGCCCCAATGTGCGAAGATAAGTACTCAAACTAATAATATAAGTTTCCATAATCTTTTACTATATGCGTCGCTTTTAAAACTTTTGGTGATAAAATCGTGAATAAACATTCAAAACTCACTATAAACAAGTGCATAAGGCCCAATACTTAAGATAGGGGCATAGCACTTGCAATACTATCAGCGGGATACACACAGATATAGAGAGATATTTTTATGAAACTATTAATTGGCGGCTGCTTCATAGCAGTTATGTTGGCGGGATGCGGAAAAGAAAAGAATGTGAAACCAACCGTCAGCAGTCGGGATATTGCTACCAGCGTACCTGTGCAAAGCACATCGGTAAACACAACTTTAACTTATAATGTCGGTTTCGAATTACCTGTACAAAAGGTAATTACATTGATTGATAAGAATACCCTGAAAATGGTTTATAACGAAACTGTTAATTTACTGGTTGATCCATCGGAGTATGATAGAGCTTGGGGCTTGCGCCTTACTGAAAATTTTTCGAGCTCGGCCCTGGCATCTTTTGATTATACCACCGTTACTAAAGAAGGCCACGTAACCAAGAACTGGGTAGATGAGAATTTAAACAACGTAATATTAAAAGGCAAAGCCGATACCAGTGTAAACGGCGTAAAAAAGGTAAAGGTAAAAATTGAACGCGCATTCACTTTTACAAAAGAATATACTACACCACAACTAGCTATTGCCGAGCAAAATGCTATACTAGCACGTCAAAACGATATCATCAGCTTTGCATCGTTTTATTATTCGGAGGATAAAAAGATATCGCCGGCTACTGCCAAAGCACAGGTGATTTATGTAAAAAATTAGGTTGTTTAATTGCAGTCATACACACAGTTATTTAAGTGTATGACTGTAATTAATTTTAATTTATTTGCTTAATTCTTTCAACCAAATCCGCCAATCGGCTCGAGTAGCCCATTTCATTATCATACCACCCTACTACTTTAACTAATCCGCCTACAATAGAGGTAAGCTGTGCATCAAAAATGCAGCTGTGCGGATTATCCAGAATATCGGTAGATACAATTGGATCTTCGGTATATTCCAAAATATTTTTCATGGCACCTTCGGCAGCTTGCTTAAAGGCAGCATTAATTTCCTCTACCGTAGTTTCCTTCTTTAAATTACAGGTAAAATCGGTTAATGAACCATTGAGCACAGGCACACGAATGCCCGCACCACCCAGCTTGCCTTCCAGATGTGGAAAGATAGAGGTGATGGCTTTAGCCGCACCAGTGGTGGTAGGAATAATAGAAGCCGACGCTGCTCTTGCCCGTCGCAAATCTTTATGCGGTGCATCGTGCAGGTTTTGGTCGCCGGTCATGGAGTGTACAGTGGTGATATAACCTTCGGTGATGCCCCAGTTATCTTCCAATACCTTTACCATAGCTGCTACGTTGTTGGTGGTGCAAGATGCGTTAGATAATATAGGCGAACGCAAATCAATTTGATTATCATTAACACCAAGCACTACAGTAGGCACACCTTTACTGCCGGCAGGTGCTGATAGAATCACTTGTTTTGCCCCGGCATCCAGGTGCTGCTGACCGCCCTGCAAAGAGGCAAACTTGCCGGTCGATTCAATAACCAGATCAATACCCAGTTCAGCCCAGGGCAAATTCACCGGTATACTCTCTGACAATACTTTAATTGCACGTCCGTTCACAATCAAAGCATTTTCTTCAGCACTTACATCGCCTTTAAAACCACGGTGCACAGAATCGTATTTAAATAAGTGGGCCAATGTGCGTGTGTCTGTGATATCGTTGATGGCCACAACTTCAATACCTGGCTTGTTTAATATATTTCGTAAAAAGATCCGGCCTATACGGCCAAACCCATTAATGGCAATTCTCATATAGTGTATTTGTGTTGCAAAACTATATAAAAATTAAAGCTTGCTTATGGTTTGAATGTCAGCTTTATAAAGGCGCATTATCCAGTAAAAATCACACAAAAACGCATTAAATCCAGATTGCTTACCTTTGCAGCTGCCATATACAAAACTTTATATATGACCTCTACCCTAGAAAAACAGTTACCGCGTATAATTTTATATATTCTAAGTACCCTTACAGTTGTATTGGGTGTTATCAGTTATATGGGGCCGCCTGCCATTTTTCCCGACCCCAGCTGGGGCTTTCAAGTAATGCGCAGCATGGAGCGGGGTGGCGGTTTTAACTTATTGATTGGCCCGAGTGCCGAAGACGTTAGCAAAAACGCGGCAGAGTTTATCTCCTGGTGGTCGCCGGGGCAATATCTTGCACCTTACCTTTTTAAAACGCTTTTTCATACCAATACCGCGCAAGCTGCTGTAATTACTGTCACGGCATGCCAGTTATTGGGGATAGCAGGTTTTTATAACTTATTTAAAAAAGTTGGCTTCAGCCGGTTGATAGCAGCCATTAGCGTAGCGGTAATTGTTTGCCAACAGTATTTTTATATACCTTATTCATTTTATAATGGCGGCGAAGTGTTGTTATTTGCTTATGCCGGATGGTTTTTGTACGGTTGTTTAAGCTTCCGCAAAATAAATGTGGGCATGCTGCTATTTATCCTGTTATCGGGTTGGGCAGGCTTTTTCTGTAAATCTTCTATGATGTGGATTTATGCGTCTGGGTTGCTGTGCTTATGGATCAACCTGTCGTACTACGAAAAAAACTGGTGGCAATGGATCAGGAACGGCATTTGGATGGCTCCACCGGCTATATTATCTGTTGCTGCCATTTACGTTTTTTATTTAAGTAAAGGCCAAACGCCTGCTTCTACCCATGCTGGTATACGCCTGGCTTGGGAAACTTTTGGTTTTCCGCTGGCCTCACCTCTTTTATCAGGTTTTTCGGTAGATGAATTAACACATGGTTTAATTTACCACCCTGATGGGCCCATGTTTTCATTACCGGTTACGTTAATTATTATATGGGCGCTGGCTATCCTGAGCATCCTCGTGGTTGTAAAATTGATAAGAACGATACCGCAAAGACACTATACTATTTTGATTGCCGTTTTTTATGTAGTATCTGTACTGTTTTTCAGCTATGCGTTTTTACGGCAACTGGCTATCTCATATGAAGGCAGGCACTTTCGTATTGTAGGCTTACTAATTATACCTGGCATCGTTTATCTGCTTAGCAATACCAAAGTTCTTTATAGGGCTGCCTTTGGTTTGATGATTGTCTTTATACTGGCGTTTAGTCTGAATAAGTTGAAAGATGAATATGCGTACAACAAAGAAGAATCTGCACATGGCACATCGGGCCTCACACAGGGCTTTATTGACCAGCCTACATTAAACTACATTATGCAACTAGACAAGCAGCAGCGGAATGCCACGTTTGTATTTGTAAGTGCCGACCTTGGATTGGAAATCAACAACAATCGCATCATCACCATTGAACCCATAGGCCACGACGTAAAAATTGATTATTATGATTATTTACATGAAGGCCACGCAGGACCACTATATATTGTACTGCCATCGGATTATGAAGAGCAAGGCCGCGATAAATTTATCATGAAATGCTTTCCTGGCTACAAAAATTTCAAAACAACCGCGCTGACGGAAGATTACACTATATATTCGGCACAATAACTAACAAAAAAGAGACACTTATCAGTGTCTCTTTTTTGTTATCGGTTAATCTCTTTCCACAATAAATCTTTTAGAGCATCTATTCCCTGCTGGGCGACAGATGAAATAAATACAGCCGGAATATCGGGCGGCAACTCCTGTTTCATTTCCTGTTTCAATTCATCGTCCAGCAAATCACTTTTGGTGATGGCCAGTACACGGGGCTTGTGAATCAGTTCGGGATTATACACTTCTAACTCGTTCAGTAAAATTTTATATTCCTCCGTAATGCTACGATTAGTATCGGCAGGTATCATAAAAAGCAAAACTGAATTACGCTCAATGTGACGCAAAAACCTAAATCCTAACCCTTTGCCTTGCGACGCACCTTCGATAATGCCTGGAATATCGGCCATTACAAACGATTTGTTATCACGATATGCCACAATACCTAAATTAGGCACAATAGTGGTAAACGCATAATCGGCAATTTCGGGTTTAGCGGCTGATACTACTGATAGCAAAGTAGACTTACCAGCATTCGGGAAACCTACCAAGCCCACATCAGCCAGTAATTTCAATTCTAATATATTCCAAACCTCTTGACCAGATTCACCAGGCTGCGCAAAGCGCGGGGTTTGCTGCGTGGCCGATTTAAAATGCCAGTTGCCTAAGCCGCCACGGCCGCCACTGGTTAATACCTTAGTTTCGCCATCGTGGGTAATTTCAAAAATCACCTCGCCGGTTTCGGCATCTTTGGCTATAGTACCTAAGGGCACTTCCAATATTTCATCACGACCGGTTTTGCCGCTACGCAGGGCGCTGCCACCCGAATCACCATCACCGGCAATAACGTGCTTGCGATATTTAAGGTGCAGCAAGGTCCACAATTGGGCGTTACCTTTCACAATAACATGACCGCCACGGCCGCCATCGCCACCATCAGGACCACCTTTTGCTGTATGTTTATCGCGATGCAAATGCGCAGATCCTGCCCCACCTTTTCCCGACCGGCAGCAAATTTTTACGTAATCAACAAAATTGGAACCTTGAGACATTTCTTTTTTCTATTTCGGATTTCGAATTTTCAAATTCGAATTCTGTAAGTTATTGTATTTCTGTTACCCGTATAAAACAACAATTTCGGATTTAAACAGTTCTGTAAAGCCCTGCTTAAATCCGAAATCGAAAAAACCCGATACTCGAATTATAATTAATATTTATCTACAACAGCACCAATAGCGGCAAAAATCTCATCGATGGAGCCTATACCGTTAATGCTGGTAAATTTATCCTGGCCTTTATAAAAATCGGCTACAGGTGCAGTTTTTTCGTTGTATTCGCGGATGCGTTTGCGGATAACCTCCGGGTTAGCATCATCCGGTCTGCCAGAATCTTTACCACGAAGTAATAAGCGGCTTTCCAGCTCTGCATCATTAACCTCTAAAGCAATCATGCCCGAAATAGCGGTGTTTTTACTTTGTAACAGCGTATCCAGTGCAGTTGCTTGTGCTACCGTGCGTGGAAAACCGTCAAAAATAAAACCTTTAGCTACAGGATTCGCATCCAGCTTATTGCTAATCATGCCAATTACTACTTCATCAGGAACTAACAAACCTTGATCCATCAGCTTTTTAGCTTCGAGGCCTAATGTGGTACCTTGTGCTATTTCGTTGCGCAGTAAATCGCCGGTTGAAAGGTGAATTAATCCGTACTTTTCGATTAGGTTTTGAGATTGAGTACCTTTCCCTGCTCCGGGAGGACCAAACAATACTAAATTCAGCATCCTTTGATTTTAAATTTAAAAAGCCTTTCTGTTTGTATCACGGAAAGGCTTTATATTTGATTTTTTGTGGACTTGAAGGGAGTCGAACCCCTAACCTTCTGATCCGTAGTCAGATGCTCTATCCAATTGAGCTACAAGTCCTCTCTGAAACGGAGTGCAAATATAGTCACATTCTGTACACTCGCAAATACTTTTTTAAATAAAGTTGCAGTTTTTGACAAAAGATGTGATTAAGTGATTGAGTTACTGGACGATTAATTTTTAAAAAAAATTCAGCCAAGTGACATCATACTCACTTTAACACTCTCTAAACAAAAAAATGTCATCTCGAACGCTAAGGAAAAATCTTTTAAGAGCGATTGATTAACCGTTTGCTCCTAAAAGATCTCTCACTGGCGTTCGAGATGACATTCTTGCTATTGAAAATCAACTGCAACTAGTAAGTAGCAGCCAGTTTTAATGCATTGTAGGTATTAACAATACCACCGGTTTTGCACAGTTCAGTAAAAGCAACTTCCCTTTCGGCCTGTCCTTCTTTTAAGGTAACGGTATGGTCAACTTTTACTACCGATTTTAAGATGATCTCTTTAACCTGCATAGCGTTTAGTTTAGGATAGTATGAACGGATCAGCGCAGCCAAACCAGCTACCACCGGTGATGCCATACTGGTGCCGCTGTTTTGCTGGTATTTAGAACCTGGCACGGTAGAATTAATATCCACGCCCGGCGCAAACACATCTACCATGGTTTTACCGTAATTAGAAAAAGATGCTTTCAGCGTTTTATCATCCAGCGGACCTGATGCGCCAACTTCAATCCAGGCGGTGGCTTTTGTACCGTCTAAATATTTAGGCGTTGGAAAGTTGGTCTCTACTTCTAAATTCAGGTTATCATTGCCGGCAGCATGCACCAATAGCACATCTTTACTAATAGCGTATTTTATTGCTTCGTCTACCACTTTTTTGTCCCAAGAGTATCCTTTGCCAAAACTCATATTAACCACCTTGGCACCGTTATCAGCGGCGTAACGAATAGCATTGGCTACGTCTTTATCACGCTCGTCGCCATCAGGCACGGTACGTACCGACATGATAACTACATTATTAGCGACACCCTTAATACCTAAATTATTATCGCGCACAGCACCAATAATACCCGCCACGTGCGACCCATGATCTGCATCCGGACCAGCCACATCGGCGTTGCCATAATTGCGCTCGCTGCTGTTGGCATAGTTATCACCTACAATAGGTCGCGGATCAAAATCAATGTTATAATGATATTTGGCTTGTGCTTCGTAGTGTTCAAAACCGTCGTCGATAGCCTGTTTCTTTAAATCCTTAAAATCTTTAAACTGTGGCAGCAATTGCGATACTACAGCAACAACACGTGTTTCGGCATCACCGGCAGGCTCAAATTTTTGAAAATCGGCCAGCGTTGGGTTTTGATTGCCCATCTTAGTCAGCACGCTTTCCAGCACTTGTTTAAAACCACCTATACCCTGCAGGCTTTGCTCGGCTTGCATACGCTTGGTAGCTACCTCTTGCTTCGCTCTTTGATATTGGCGGAATTGAACTAAGTCCTGACCCGACAACTTGGTAGAATCTGCACTGGCAAATTTAGTTTGATATGCCCGCACTACACGGGTTGCTTCTACGTTATCCCAATGCACATCGCCTTTAGCGCCGCCTATAAAGTCCCAACCATGCAGGTCATCTATATAACCGTTTTTGTCGTTGTCTTTATTATCGCCGGCTTTCTCTTTCGGATTATTCCATATCACTTGCTTTAAATCTTCGTGGTTAATATCCACACCACCGTCTATTACAGCTACCAGTACAGGTTTCGATTTTTTGCCTTTCAGCAGTTCGGCATATGCTTTTTCGGTACTGATACCAAAAGTGCTATCAGTTTTCAGATCCAGGTTTTGCCAGTTATCTTTTGGCTTAACCGGCGATTGCGCCTGTACACTTAGGGCCAGGCTTAATCCACCGGCCAACAGGAAACTTCTTAATAAGGAAGAACTATTCATTTAACTAAATTTAACTTTAAGCTATGTTTTTCAATGATAAGGAAAGCTTTTTAAATAAAAAAAGCATCATTCGCTTTACAATTGTACTGTAAACGAATGATGCTGCAAAATTGGTATATAATATCTGCTTATTTTAATAAAGCTTCAATAGCTTCAAAGTTTGGCAAATCACCAGCCGATTCCAGCACTTCTGCATAAATTACTTGTTGGTTTTCATCAATTACAAAAGCTGCACGTTTAGATACGCCTTTTAAACCAAAAACAAACTCATCATACAAAGCACCATAAGCGGCTGATACTTCTTTGTTAAAATCAGATAAAACAGGAAATTGATAATTATTTTCTTCTTTAAATTTAGCTAATGTAAAAGGCGAATCAACTGAAATGCCTAATACTTGCGCGTTTACGCCTTCATAGTAACCAAAATGATCGCGCACGGTACACAATTGGATGGTACAAACACTGGTAAAAGCTAGCGGAAAAAAGTGCAATACTACTTTTTGTCCTTTAAAATCAGCTAATGAAACTGTTTTCAGGTTAGACGCTACCAAAGTAAATTGCGGGGCCGGTTGGCCGGGTTGAACTGACATAGTTTAAATTTTTTTCAAATGAAGCATTTATTCTGCGAATGCTGTAGCAAGATGATAAATTTTGACACTTTGGCTAACATTTACTTTAGCGATTTAAACATATACTTAATGCGGTAGTTATGTAGTACTAAATGGTATTTGAATGAAAGCTATTGTGATTACCCAACCCGGCGAACCTGATGTTTTACAACTGGCAGACCGGCCCGAGCCTATACTCCAACCGCATGAGGTATTAATTAAAGTTGCAGCGGCCGGTATAAACCGCCCCGACGTTGCACAGCGGAAAGGCGCTTATCCACCACCGCCAGATGCGCCGCAGGATATACCAGGTTTGGAAGTAGCCGGCACTATAACAGCCGTGGGCGATGCCGTTGCACAATGGAAAGTTGGCGACACCGTTTGTGCACTGGTAAGCGGCGGTGGTTATGCCGAGTATTGTACCGCGCCCGAAGGCCAATGCCTGCCTGTTCCGCAAGGTTTATCCATGATTGAAGCCGCATCATTACCCGAAACTTTTTTTACCGTTTGGAGCAACGTTTTTGACCGGGTCCATTTGCAGCATGGCGAAACTTTATTAATACATGGCGGCAGCAGCGGTATTGGCGTAACAACTATACAAATGGCTAAAGCCTGGGGCTGCACTGTTTATGTAACCGCCGGCTCAGACGATAAATGCCATTTTTGTGAAGAGCTTGGTGCCGCTAAAGCGATTAATTATAAAACGGAAAACTTTGCAGATGAAATTAAACAGCTTACAGCAGGCAAAGGTGTTGATGTGATACTAGATATGATTGGCGGCGATTATACCCCAAACAACTTGCAAGCTTTGGCCGGGGATGGCCGACTGGTAATGATTAACACCATGAAGGGCAAAGATGCACAGGTTGATCTGTCGTTGGTGATGCGTAAGCGGCTAACATTAACGGGCTCTACCCTACGCCCGCGCGATACCCTTTTTAAATCGGCCATAGCTTCGGCCCTTAGGCAGCACATCTGGCCGTTTTTAGAAAGCGGCAAAATTAAGCCTGTTATCCATCAGGTGTTTCCGGCAGAAGAAGCGGCTAAAGCTCATGAGTTGATGGAAAGCAGCTCGCATATGGGTAAGATAGTTTTGCAATTTCTAGCTTAATTATATATCAAAACAAAAGCCCTTGACCAACGAAGGTCAAGGGCTTTTTAATATAAATGAGTTGTTGCTTATGGTAATTTTACACCACGATAAGCTGCCACATTAGCCAATGGGATATTAGAACCGTACTGAGCGTTGATAGCTTTGATAAACTCATTAGCCACCACCGCGTAGCCTCTTGGCGTTAGGTGTATACCATCTAACGAGAATATACCACCGCTAATAAAATCAGAGGTTAGGTTAATTCCGTCTACCGTCAAACCGTTTTTCTTGATGTTATTTAGAACGGCATATATATCTACAACAGCCAAACCTTTAGATGATGCTACAGATTTAATAGTGTTGTTATAAGAGATTACGTAATCCTGAGTCATCGCCACTTCATTGGCATCCAGCACATATTGGTTTTCAATAGGCGTGTACTGGGTTAAACCGTAAGGCAGGTTACCATAAGGTGTAGCAACCGGCTGACCAATTTTACTGGTTGGGAAAGTTAAAACCACCAAATCGGCACTGGTAGCCGGACGGGCGGCGTAAGTTGTACCGACAGCATCGGCATTAACTTTAGCGTTAACAAATAGTGCTTGTGCAGCTGGACTAGCTTTTTTTACACTGGCCAGTATAGCGTTAATAGTAACAGTATTGAAATAAGGAATAGCCGTTACATCAGGAATGGTAGCTACTGCACCTTTTTGACCGGCAAGCGTAAGTTTGTTAATAACCTGGTTATACAAGGCGCTGAATGTACCCTTATCGGTCAGTACATCACCCACACCACCCGAAGTTGCATAACCCAAAGCATCGTTATTACCTAGCCAGTTAGAAAAGAAAGTAAACGGTTTGGAGGTTACAAAATCTAGGTAGCTGGTGTTATTGCTTGGCGCATTACCGGGCAGCATGCGCTCAAAGTAACCATTCAAATTACCATATGATGGCAAGGTTGAAGTTAACAACTTAATACCCGGAACACCATAGTTGTTGATATCACCAGCATATTTAGTGTACAGTGTAACTTTTAATGTAGTGGTTGCGCTGGTAGGTACAGTAATCTGTCCTCTTATGGCAACGTTATCAGTTACGTTTGCGGTAACCGGCGTACCATCGGCACTGATACTTTTCAGCATCAAATACCCTGATCCGTTGGCTTGAGCTTCGCTAAACAGCGGTTGTACAAAAGCACCGCCGCCAATCTTTTGCATTTGCTGCGCTATGATGGCTGGGAAAGAGTTCAACTGACCCTCGCGGTACAAGCCCCCATCGGCAAAGCCAGATGTTAACGAGTTACCTACAGAAATGTACCTCGAAAAATCGGCCGAACCTTGGGTGGCAGCCGGTGTATTAATTTCGGGCTTGCATGCAGCCAAACCCATCACCCCTGCCGTAAGCAGGAAAATATTTTTTAATTGATTCATCTTCATCTAATGCTTTACAAATATTACCAGTGATAAGTAAGTGACACACCAGGAATGTATACGTTTGATTTATACGTTCCTGCTAATTGTGCTTCGATATTGGTTTGGGTGCGTTTAAATAAGTGCTCGTATTCAAAAGAAAAATCCAAATCCAGCTTGTTAGCCAATTTGTAACCCAAACCAGCAGTCAAGTAGTAACGGTTGGCATCCGGCACCTCTGGGGTTACATAACCATCCTGCGCTGCGGTTGATGCGTAACCGCCACCTCCACGGATAGCCCATTTGGTAACGGGTTTATACTCGGTACCTGCTCTCAGGCTAAAACCATCGCGGTATAAGCGCGGCGAGTGCGTATCCTGTAAGCGGGAGGTATTTTGTGCATAATCAAAATCTAATGATTTATAAACGTGCCAGGCCACCAGGTTTGCATCTAAAGCAACCGTCCATTTTTTTGATGGATAAAAGCCAAAGCCTAATGATGTAGTAGCTGGCAGCGGAATACCTGCTCTGAAGTTGTTAGGCTGCGGAAAACTTGTGGCTAATGCCGATGGTAAATTGGTAAAATAAGCATCACCGTTCTCAATAGTGGTGGTCACTTTTGAACGATAAGAAACACCAACGGTAATACCTGATTCTGTTTTCATAAACACCCCAGCATTCCACCCATAACCATGCCCGCTACCTTTTAACTGCGCCTGTCCGTCTTCACCGTTAGCGTTAGCTACCGGAATAGCACGTTTCAAATCAACAATACCGTGACTGTATACAAAACCACCGCCGATGCTAATAAAATCGGCCAGTTTAATACTGATGGTTGGCTGGAAAAAAATCGCTTTCAAATCCAAGCTCTCTAATACGTATTTGCCCTGCCAGTTGTTACCCCAATCGGTTAATCCGCCAAATGGCGTATAAACACCCAAGCCAAGTTTCCAGGCAGCAGATTTTGGCCCCCAAACAGCATAAGCATTAAAAGGCGTGGCTACTTTGTCTGAAGTGCGATATTGCACATCTGTTCCGGCCGGATTAAACACTGATTTAAACATCAACGGGCTAATGCCGGCTTGAATAGAATTTTCAGGCAGCATAGCTACTGCGCCAGGATTAAAAAATACCGAAGCACCATCCTGCACTAACCCGGTTCCGGTATGGCCCATACCAATTTGCTTTTGCCCCCCAAGGTTTACCTGAAAGCCCTGAGAAAAGGCTGCAGCAGGCAGTAAAGCCAATAAAGACAGTAAAAGTTTTCTCATAATCAGTTAATAATTAATTTAAAATTTAAAAAAGGCTGCTAAGATAATAATTTACTACACCCCACAAGTGGTATTTTTACTTAAATTTCTTTGACATAAGTACTTAAATATCCGACAGAAAGGTTAACTTTGCGCTCCAAAATAGGAGTGTGTTTATACGTAAGTACTATTCCTATTGTTTACAAACTCATTAAATAAGCACGCAAGGTATATATGCCAAACATTGGAAAAATCTCACAAATCATTGGTCCGGTAGTTGACGTAAGTTTTAGCGATGATGCACATCTTCCTAAAATCTATGATGCGCTGGAGATCACTAAAAGCAACGGACAAAAAGTTATTTTAGAAGTTCAGCAGCACCTGGGCGAAGACCGGGTACGTGCCATTGCTATGGATTCAACCGACGGATTATTACGTGGTATGCCGGTAGTTGACCAGGAAGCGCCTATCAAAATGCCTATCGGTGATGATATTAAAGGCCGTGTATTTAACGTAGTAGGTGAAGCTATTGATGGTATTCCTTCTTTGGATAGAACCAATGGCCGTCCAATCCACGCTACGCCGCCAAGATTTGAAGACTTATCAACCGAAACTGAAGTTTTATTTACTGGTATTAAGGTTATCGACTTGTTAGAGCCTTATGCAAAGGGGGGTAAAATTGGTTTGTTTGGTGGTGCCGGTGTAGGCAAAACCGTATTGATTCAGGAACTGATCAATAACATTGCAAAAGCATACTCTGGTTTGTCAGTATTTGCCGGGGTAGGTGAGCGTACCCGCGAAGGTAACGACTTACTGCGCGAGATGCTGGAATCGGGCATTATTAAATACGGCGAAGAGTTTATGCACTCAATGGAAGCCGGTGGCTGGGACCTTTCAAAAGTAGATGCTGAAGAGTTGAAAGAATCTAAAGCAACCTTTGTGTTCGGTCAGATGAACGAGCCGCCGGGTGCACGTGCACGCGTTGCGTTATCAGGCTTAACCATTGCCGAGTATTTCCGTGATGGTGATGCTGAAGGCAAAGGCCGCGATATCTTATTCTTTATTGATAACATTTTCCGCTTTACCCAAGCTGGTTCTGAAGTATCGGCGTTATTAGGCCGTATGCCATCGGCGGTAGGTTACCAACCAACCCTGGCTACCGAGATGGGTGTAATGCAAGAGCGTATTACCTCAACCAAACGCGGTTCTATCACTTCGGTACAAGCGGTATACGTACCTGCGGATGACTTGACCGACCCTGCGCCGGCTACAACCTTCGCTCACTTGGATGCTACTACCGTATTGTCTCGTAAAATTGCCGAGTTAGGTATCTACCCTGCGGTAGATCCATTGGATTCAACTTCACGTATCCTGAGCCCGGCTATTTTGGGTGACGAGCACTATAACACTGCACAACGCGTAAAAGAAATTTTGCAGCGCTACAAAGAACTGCAAGACATCATCGCAATTTTGGGTATGGACGAGTTATCTGAAGAAGATAAACTGACTGTATCCCGCGCTCGTCGTGTTCAGCGTTTCTTATCTCAGCCATTCCACGTTGCCGAGCAATTTACCGGTTTAAAAGGTGTACTGGTTGATATTAAAGAAACCATCAAAGGCTTCAACATGATTATGGACGGCGCTGTGGATGAATATCCAGAAGCGGCCTTTAACCTGGTTGGTAGCATTGAAGACGCTATTGAAAAAGGCAAGAAAATTTTAGCGGAAGCAAACTCATAAAGTTGTTGTGAGTTGTGGGCTGTGTGTTAACGGTTTAAAACGTAACATATAACTCACAACAGACAACTAACAACTCACCATATGACATTAGAAATTCTTACTCCTGATAAAAAAGTGTACGAGGGCGAAATTACTTCGGTAACCGTGCCCGGCACTATGGGATCATTCGAGATACTGAATAACCACGCTCCTATTATCTCAACTTTGGAAGACGGTAAACTAATTGTAAGAGCCGGCGGTAAAAACGAGGTATACACCATTAAAGGTGGCGTTGTTGAAGTAAACGACAATAAAGTAATGGTGCTGGCTGAAGGCATTACGCATCGTTAGAATAATGACAATTTTATAAAAAAAAGCCCGGCATGTTGCCGGGCTTTTTTTATGCACATATTTTTTAGCACTTCTCACAGAAGTTGTTGTTTTAGGCAGAAATTATAGTACAATGCTATGCATGCATAGCTAGCATACTGAATACCAATTTCAACTTTGGTATAGATGCTTAAATATATTATTCTTATTTAAACAAATAATACAAAATATAATTCTGTATATAAACAATAAATAAAATTATATTCTTATTTAAAATTCTTATTTTGTGTATTGTCAAAAAAAAACTAACTCCCTACCTTACAAATACAGATTTATAACCTAATCAGCTTTAAACTTATAGATTGATAAAAGCAACTATAACAGGTAAACATCACTATAATAAAAAGCTGAGCAGTAAAATATTTTGAACACCAAATGAGCTTGACACCAGATACCACCGAAAACGTTGAATTAAACAAGTATAGCAAAACTTTAACTGCCGACCCTACTCAGCCTGCAGCCCAAGCCATGCTTTACGGTATTGGCTTAACGGACGATGACATGAAGAAAGCTCAGGTAGGCATTGCCAGCATGGGTTACGATGGCAACCCTTGTAACATGCACCTGAATGATTTAGCTAAAGTTGTAAAGGAAGGCGTTTGGGGCGAAAACTTGGTTGGACTAATATTTAACACCATTGGTGTAAGTGATGGCATGAGCAACGGTACCGATGGTATGCGCTACTCATTAATAAGCCGTGATGTTATTGCCGACTCTATTGAGGCAGTTTGCGGTGCACAGTATTATGATGCGTTGATTACGCTGCCCGGCTGTGATAAAAACATGCCCGGTTCGCTGATTGCCATGGGCCGGTTAAACCGTCCATCAATTATGGTGTACGGTGGTACCATCAAACCAGGTCATTACAAAGGCGAAGATTTGAACATCGTATCGGCATTTGAAGCACTGGGTAAAAAAATAGCCGGTCAGCTTGATGAAATCGACTTTAAAGAAATTGTAAAAAACTCTTGCCCCGGTGCTGGTGCATGCGGTGGCATCTATACAGCCAACACCATGGCTGCAGCTATTGAGGCTTTGGGCATGAGCTTGCCTTACTCTTCATCTAACCCAGCCGTTAGTGAAGAAAAACAGGCCGAGTGTCGCGCCGCAGGTAAAGCTATTTATGAATTGCTGGAAAAAGACATCAAGCCATCAGATATCATGACCCGTAAGGCATTCGAGAATGCCATTATCACTATTATGGTGATGGGTGGCTCTACCAATGCCGTACTGCACCTGATTGCTATTGCAAAAAGCGTTAATGTGCCATTAACTATTGATGATTTTCAGGAATTGAGCAACCGTATTCCATTACTGGCCGATATGAAGCCAAGCGGTAAGTACATGATGGAAGACCTGCATAAAGTTGGTGGTGTACCGGCCGTAATGAAATATCTACTGAAACTAGGCTGGTTGCATGGCGATTGTTTAACCGTAACCGGTAAAACACTTGCCGAAAACTTGGCCGACGCCCCTGAGTTGGATTTCGAAACCCAGAAAATTATACTTCCTGTCGAAAAGGCAATCAAAGCTACTGGCCACCTACAAATCCTATATGGTAACCTGGCCGAGCGTGGCAGCGTAGCCAAAATTACCGGCAAAGAAGGCGAACGCTTTGATGGTCCGGCCCGTGTATTTGAGGGCGAGCAATCATTAATTGCCGGTATATCCAGCGGTCGTGTACAACGTGGCGATGTGGTAGTTATCCGCCACGTTGGTCCTAAAGGTGCACCGGGTATGCCCGAAATGTTGAAACCAACATCGGCCATTATTGGCGCCGGCTTAGGCAGTTCGGTAGCTTTAATTACCGATGGTCGTTTCTCGGGTGGTACGCATGGTTTTGTGGTAGGTCACATCACGCCCGAAGCTTGGGAAGGTGGCACCATCGCCTTAGTAAAAGACGGCGACCCAATTACTATCGACGCGGTAAACAATACCATCAACGTAAACATCAGCGATGAAGAACTAGCTTACCGCCGTAGCGAGTGGCAACAACCTGCCCCACCGGTAACCAAAGGTTTACTATACAAATACTTTAAACAAGTAAAAGACGCCAGCGAAGGCTGCGTAACGGATGAAGCATAATTCAGTTGTTTGTGTTGCCCGTTATCACTTGTAAACACAAACAACTAAATACATACAACACACAACAGACAACTAACTAAAAGAGAAGAATATGGAAGTTGCACAGCAAGACGTATTAACAGCACTTGAAGAGCAAGAGGCAATTGAACTTTCAGGCTCGGCTGCCTTACTGGAAGCACTAATTGTAGAGGGCGTAGATACCATTTTTGGTTATCCGGGTGGCGCTATAATGCCTATTTACGATGCTTTGTATGATTACAAAGAAAAACTCAACCATATTCTCGTCCGCCACGAGCAGGGCGGCATTCATGCCGGTCAAGGCTATGCCCGCTCATCGGGCAAAGTGGGCGTTGTATTTGCCACCAGCGGTCCGGGTGCAACTAACCTGGTAACCGGTTTGGCCGATGCACAGATAGACAGTACACCCTTGGTGTGTATCACTGGTCAGGTATTTGCCCACCTGCTAGGTACGGATGCTTTTCAGGAAACTGACGTAATTAACATCACCACCCCAGTTACCAAATGGAACTTTCAGGTAACTGATGCTAATGAAATTCCGGAAGCCATTGCCAAGGCGTTTTACATTGCCCGTACCGGCCGGCCAGGCCCTGTGCTGATTGATATTACTAAAAACGCACAGATTCAAAAATTTCAATATAAAGGCTATACGCCTTGCAACCATATCCGCAGCTACCGGCCAAAACCTATTGTTAGGCCACAATTTATAGAGCAGGCTGCACAATTAATTAACGAAGCTAAAAAGCCTTTTGTGCTTTGGGGCCAAGGCGTAATTTTAGGTAGTGCCGAAAAGGAGTTTCAGGCCTTTATTGAAAAAGCAGGCATCCCATCTGCCTGGACAATTATGGGCGTTGGCGCTATCCCTACTGACCATCCATTGAATGTAGGCATGTTGGGCATGCACGGCAATTACGGCCCTAACGTAATGACCAATGAATGCGATGTATTGATTGCCATCGGTATGCGTTTTGACGACCGGGTAACTGGCCGTTTAGACAAGTACGCCAAACAGGCTAAAGTAATTCACCTGGATATTGACCCAGCCGAGATTGACAAAAACGTACAAACCACTGTAGCCGTTTGGGGCGACTGCAAAGAAACTTTACCCCTGCTTACCCAACTGGTTGAAGCAAAGCAACACACCGAATGGCTGGAAAAATTCAATGATTTTGCCCGCCGCGAAAACGAGGCCGTGATTGATGCCGAACTGCACCCTACTGAAGGCGAAATGACCATGGGCGAAGTGGTTGACCAATTAAATAAACTAACCAACGGCGATGCTATCATTGTAACCGACGTAGGTCAGCATCAGATGGTAGGCTGCCGTTATGCCAAGTTTAACCAAACCCGCAGCAATGTTACCAGCGGTGGCTTAGGTACGATGGGCTTTGCATTGCCGGCAGCTATAGGCGCTAAGTTTGGCGACCAAAACCGCACGGTGGTAGCCATTATTGGCGACGGCGGTTTCCAAATGACCCTTCAGGAACTGGGCACCATTATGCAAAGCGGTGTTGATGTAAAAATCATGATTTTGAACAACCGCTTCTTAGGCATGGTTCGCCAGTGGCAAGAGTTGTTTAATGAGCGCCGCTACTCATTCGTAGATATTCAAAGTCCTGATTTTGTACAAGTGGCTAAAGGCTACGGTATTGCCGGTCGTTGTATATCAGAGCGAGAAGACTTGCAAACCGCTTTAAAAGAAATGCTGGAGCACACAGGCTCGTACCTGCTCGAAGTAATGGTAACCAAAGAAAATAACGTATTCCCGATGGTACCACAGGGATGTAGTGTTAGCGAAATCAGATTAAAATAATCCACAACCAACTATCATGAGCACCCCAGATAACATGCCGCAAGGCAAGCAGGAATACAACATCACGGTTTATACCGAAAACCAAATTGGTTTACTGAACCGAATTGCGATTATCTTTACCCGTCGTAAAATAAATATCGAGAGCTTAAACACCTCTCCTTCTGAAATAGACAGCATTTACCGCTTTAACATTGTGGTAAATGAAACAGAAGACGTAGTACGTAAGGTAGCCCGCCAGATTGAAAAGCAGGTGGAAGTATTGAAAGTATACTACCATACCAATGCCGATGTGATTTGGCAGGAGATGGCCCTTTACAAAGTACCGGCTGATATCATCGCCGAAAAAGCTCCGGTTGAGCGTTTGCTACGCGAAAACGGTGCCCGTGCGGTTGTGATTCGTAAAGACTATGTGGTGTTCGAAACCACCGGTCACCGTGAGGAAACGGATAACTTAATTAACGTATTGCAACCTTACGGTTTAATTGAATTTGTGCGTAGCGCCCGAATTGCTATCATCAAAGGCAGCGAAGGCTTTAATGCTAAACTTCGCGAATTTGAAGAGCAGCAGCCTGGCGAAGAGGTAAGCGAAAACGAGTACTTGAACCAGCGCGACAAAGTATTTACAATGTAATAAGCATGGGATTTTCACTCGACATAGCCAAACACACCCGTTTAAACTTCATCAAACTGATGGATGGTTTAAGCATTGAGCAATTAAATTTTATCCCGGAAGGATATACCAACAACATTGCCTGGAACTTTGCACACATAGTAGCCGCACAGCAAACGTTATGCTACGTAAGAGGACATGTATCAACCCGTATGCCTATAGACAAAGTAACCAAATATCAAAAAGGTAGCGCACCCGAAGGGTTTATCAGTGAAGAAGAATTAGCCTATTATAAAGATCAGGCTTTTGTGCTGCTGGATAAGTTAAAGGCAGATGTTGCCGCTAATCTATTCACCAGTTATGAAAGAGTGACAACAGCATTCGGCGTTACCATCAACAACATAAATGGTGCAATAACCTACTTTACAACGCATGATACCCTGCATCTGGGTTATGCACAAGCATTGCGAAGGGCAGTGATAAATAGCGAAAAAGCTATTGAAAGCAGCATTTACTAATATCGAACTTAACTAAAACTAAACAATAACTAACAAACCATAACTTAACATAAAATGGCAAAACTAAATTTTGGCGGCACTGAAGAAAACGTAGTAACCCGCGAAGAATTTCCACTATCAAAAGCACAGGATGTATTGAAAGATGAAGTTGTAGCAGTAATCGGTTACGGTGTTCAGGGTCCCGGCCAGGCGCTAAATCAAAAAGACAACGGTATCAATGTGATCGTTGGTCAGCGTAAAAATTCAAAAACTTGGGATAAAGCCGTAGCAGATGGCTTTGTACCTGGCGAAACTTTATTTGAAATTGAAGAAGCACTGGAAAAAGGAACCATTATTTGTTACTTATTAAGTGATGCGGCTCAAATTGAACTTTGGCCAACCGTACAAAAACACTTAACCCCAGGCAAAGCCCTGTACTTCTCTCATGGTTTTGGTATCACCTTTAACGAGCAAACCGGCATTGTTCCACCTGCTGATGTGGACGTGTTCCTGGTAGCGCCTAAAGGTTCTGGCACTTCACTGCGTCGTATGTTTTTACAAGGCCGCGGCTTAAACTCAAGCTTCGCTATTTTCCAAGATGCAACCGGTAAAGCATGGGATCGTGTAATTGCCTTAGGTATTGCTGTAGGTAGCGGTTACCTGTTCGAAACCGATTTCAAAAAAGAAGTATTTAGCGATTTAACCGGCGAGCGTGGTACGCTGATGGGTTGTATCCAAGGTATTTTTGCCGCTCAGTACGATGTTTTACGCAGCAAAGGCCATACCCCATCTGAGGCGTTCAACGAAACGGTTGAAGAGTTAACCCAATCATTGATGCCATTAGTTGCCGAAAACGGTATGGACTGGATGTACGCCAACTGTTCTACCACTGCACAACGCGGTGCGTTAGATTGGTGGAAAAAGTTCCGTGACGCTACCAAACCGGTTTTCGAAGAATTATATGAAAGCGTAGCTACTGGCAAAGAGTCACAACGTTCTATCGACTCTAACAGCCAGCCTGATTATCGCGAAAAACTGAATGAAGAATTAAAAGAATTACGCGAAAGCGAATTATGGCAAGCCGGCAAAACTGTACGCAGTTTACGTCCGGAAAACCAGGAAGTAGAAGCATAAAGCGAATAACATAACTAACAAACTTCTGTCATTTCGACGTTAGGAGAAATCTTTTAGACCTTGCAACTGATAAACAAGCAGCGCGTAAAAGATATTTCGCTATCGTTCGAGATGACATTAGTAATTTAAGAAAATGGGAAAAACACTGTTTGATAAGATTTGGGATGCTCACGTGGTGAGCAGTAAAGAAGGCTTCCCCGATATTTTATACATCGATACACATTTTATACACGAGGTAACCAGTCCGCAGGCTTTTGATGGCTTGCGTCAGCGTGGTTTGCCGGTTTTCCGTCCGCAGCAAACTGTGGCTACGGCCGATCATAACGTACCTACTTGGGATCAGCACCTGCCTATCCGCGAGGAGCTATCCCGCTATCAGGTAGATATGCTCACCAAAAACTGTGCAGAATTTGGCATTGAACTATATGGTCTGGGGCACGAGTATCAGGGCATTGTACACGTAATTGGTCCGGAGCTGGGCATTACCCGTCCGGGTTGTACCTATGTATGTGGTGATAGTCACACCTCAACTCACGGTGCTTTTGGCGCTATTGCCTTTGGTATCGGCACTTCACAGGTAGAACAGGTATTAGCCACCCAATGCTTATTACAGCAGCGCCCTAAACGGATGAAGATTGAAGTGAACGGCCAATTGCAAAAAGGCGTAGGCGCTAAAGACATCATCCTATACATCATCTCACAAATCTCGGCCGCAGGCGGTACCGGGTACTTTGTGGAATATGCCGGCGACACTATTCGCTCGTTGAGCATGGAAGGCCGCATGACCATCTGCAACATGAGCATCGAAATGGGTGCACGCGGTGGTTTAATTGCGCCTGATGAAACTACTTTTGAATATGTAAAAGACCGCGAATTTGCCCCTAAAGGCGAAGAGTGGGACAAAGCATTAGCTTACTGGAAAACTTTGTATTCTGATGAAGATGCCGAGTTTGACAGCGTTTTAAGCTTCAATGCAGAAGATATTGAGCCGATGATTACCTACGGAACCAATCCAGGTATGGGCATCGGTGTTACACAACATGTACCGGCTACAGCAAGCTTTGAACAAAAAGAGCAAGGCTCATACGCCAAAGCATTGAACTACATGGGCTTGCATGATGACGAATCACTGCTGGGTAAACCTATTGATTATGTTTTCATCGGCAGTTGTACCAACTCGCGTATTGAAGATTTACGCCAGGTAGCCGACTTTATTAAGGGCAAGCACAAAGCCGACAACGTAACCGTGTGGGTGGTACCAGGCTCTAAACAAGTACAAAAACAGGCTATTGAAGAAGGCCTGGATAAAATATTTGAAGCTGCAGGCTTCCCATTACGCGAGCCTGGATGCAGCGCTTGCCTGGGCATGAACGAGGATAAAATTCCGGCAGGTAAATACTGCGTATCTACCTCGAACCGCAACTTTGAAGGCCGCCAAGGACCGGATTCACGTACTTTCCTGGCTAGCCCGCTTACTGCTGCTGCGGCAGCGATTACAGGTCGGGTAACTGATATTAGAGAGTTATTACAAGAGGAGTTAGAAATCGTCTGAACCGGAATTTAAAAAATTAAGATAATTAACCGAATTGAATTCCTTATAACAAAGTGAGCACCATCAAAAGAACACCTCAAGAATTTAATGATTGCACAAGTGCGATTATTGGCTCTGCAATGCGTGTTCATGCTACATTGGGGAATGGTTTTCAAGAGGTAATTTATCAAAGGGCACTAGAAATTGAAATGAGTTTAGCTGGACTTAGCTTTACTCGTGAAATGGAAATGCCTATTTTTTATAGAGAAGAGCTTATTGGCACCCGACGTGTCGACTTCTTTGTGGAAGGGGAAATTATGGTTGAACTTAAAGCGTTGATACATTTAGAAGACGTTCACTTAGCTCAAGCATTAAATTACCTGGAAGCTTATCAGGTAAGAACAGGTTTGCTGATAAACTTTGGAAGCAATAGCTTACAGTTCAAACGACTATTTAATAAGAAGATTAACCCGAATTTACTGAATTCTATCAATTCAATAAATTCATAAATTCCGGTTCAGACAATGACCAAAATATTCAAACACGTACAAACCTCGGTAGTACCCCTGCCGATTGAAAATATAGATACCGACCAGATTATTCCTGCCCGGTTCCTGAAAGCCACTACCCGCGAGGGTTTTGGCGACAACCTGTTTCGCGATTGGCGCTTTGACAACAACAATCAGCCTAAACAGGATTTTGTATTGAACAATCCTACGTACTCGGGTAAGATACTGGTAGCAGGCAAAAACTTTGGCTGCGGTAGCAGTCGTGAACATGCTGCCTGGGCCATTGCCGATCATGGTTTTGATGTAGTTGTAAGCAGCTTTTTTGCTGATATTTTTAAAGGTAACGCGCTAAACAACGGATTGCTTCCGGTACAGGTAAGCGATGAGTTTCTGAAAAAGATTTTTGACGCAGTTTATGCTGATGCCAATACACAGGTTGAAGTTGATCTGGAAAACCAAATCATCAAATTAGCCAATACCGGCGAGCAGGAAAGCTTTGATATTAACCCGTACAAAAAAGCTTGCTTAATTAATGGCTATGATGATATTGACTACATTTTAAGCAACCGCCAAAAGGTAGAAGAATACGAAGAAAATAGATTTTAGTAGTCAGTTATGTGTTGCCGGTTGTGAGATTAATTACTGCCGATAATACACAACTGATAACCGACAACCAAAACATACAAATGGGTATCAAGAAACATATTTTAGTTATCCCTGGTGACGGCATTGGCCCCGAGGTTACAACCTGGGGCAAAGCCGTTTTACAGCAGATAGCCACCGAATACGGACACGAATTTACTTTTGACGAGGCGCTGATGGGCCATGTTGCTATTGAAGCTACTGGGAACCCCTTGCCTGATGAAACTTTAGAAAAAGCTAGAGCCAGCGACGCTATATTATTTGGTGCGGTTGGCCATGCCAAATACGATAACGATCCGTCGGCTAAAGTACGCCCTGAGCAGGGATTGCTGAAAATCCGTAAAGAACTGGGCTTGTATGCCAACCTGCGCCCCATCATGCTATTTGATGAACTTCTGGATGCATCCAGCTTAAAGCCTGAAGTATTACGCGGTACCGATATCCTGTTTTTCCGCGAACTGACCGGCGATGTATACTTTGGCGAAAAGAAACGGAGCGAAGACCGCAATACGGCATCAGACCTGATGATTTATCACCGCTACGAAGTTGAGCGTATTGCCACTAAGGCCTTTGAAGCGGCCAGCGCCCGTAACAAGCGTTTATGCTCTGTAGATAAAGCCAACGTACTGGAAGCTTCACGCTTGTGGCGCGAGGTAGTACAGGAACTGGCTAAGCAATACCCTGATGTAGAGACTGAGCACATGTTTATTGACAATGCTGCCATGCAGCTGGTTAAAAACCCTAAAAAGTTCGACGTGGTATTAACGGCTAACCTGTTTGGTGATATCCTGACTGACGAAGCTTCGCAAATTGCAGGTTCTATGGGTATGCTAGCCTCTGCATCTGTAGGTGATGGCACCGGCTTTTTTGAACCTATTCACGGTTCGGCACATGATATTGCAGGTCAGAACAAAGCTAATCCGCTGGCCTCTATCCTATCTGTAGCCTTGATGTTAGAAATCAGCTTCGGTTTAAAAGATGAAGCAAAACGCATAACATCGGCCATAGATCAGGCATTAAAAGATGGTTACCGTACTGGTGATATTGCCGATGCCAACACTGATAAAAGTAAAATATTGGGTACTGATGCCATGGGGCAAAAAATATTAGAATACTTAAAGCAACCGGTATTATCCTAAATAAATAATCATAATCCATAAATCAACGCTTATGAAATGGAACGCTGAATTATATGATGATAAACATGCCTTTGTTTTCCAGTTCGGTGAAAACGTACTGGAACTGCTGAATGTACAACCCGGTGAACGGGTATTGGACATTGGCTGCGGCACGGGGTATCTCACTCAGCAAATCCAAAATCAAGGTGGCGTTGCAAAAGGCACAGATTATTCGCCCGAAATGATTGCGCAGGCTAAAGCCAACTACCCTGATGTTGATTTTGCAGTTGAGGATGCAGCCAATTTTACGGTAAACGAACCATTTGATGCTGTCTTTTCAAACGCAGCCTTACATTGGATACATAACAAGGACGGCCTGATGCAATCTGTTTACAATGCACTGAGACCCGGAGGCCGCTTTGTGGCCGAGATGGGTGGAAAGGGCAATGTAGATCAACTAATCGCAGCAACTCAACAAGTGTTGATACAACATGGCTATACCGAGCAAGCCAAAACGAAAATCTGGTATTTCCCGTCATTAGGTGAATATACCAGCCGGTTAGAAAGTCACGGGTTCCGGGTAACATTTGCTGTTCATTTTGATCGTAAAACACCTTTAAAGGATGGCGACCAAGGCGTAACCAAATGGATTAAAATGTTCGGTTCGCAATATTTTGCCGGGATACCGGAAACCGAGCAGCAACAGATATTAGAAGAAATTACCGACATACTGGAACCGCATTACAACGAAAGCGGCCAGTGGTATGCCGATTATAAGAGATTAAGATTTATAGCAGTAAAAGAGTAACCGGTGTTCAATGGCCAGTGATCAGACTTTCATATCCGGAACCAGACCACCGTTCACCCAACACCGAAATAAAAACAAAAGAACTATGTTACACGATCCAAACCGAGTTTACGTATTTGACACCACCCTGCGTGATGGTGAGCAGGTACCGGGCTGCCAGTTAACCACGCCTGAAAAGATTGAAATAGCGCGCGAACTGGAAGCGCTGGGCGTTGACATTATTGAGGCCGGTTTCCCGGTTTCAAGTCCCGGCGATTTCCAGAGTGTTGTGGAAATTTCTAAAGCCGTAAAAAATCCAACTGTATGTGCCCTTACCCGTGCCCATAAAGGAGATATTGATGCCGCTGTTGAGGCTTTGCAATATGCTAAGCATCCACGCATCCATACCGGTATTGGCTCGTCGGATATGCACATCAAGCATAAATTCAATAGCACTCGTGAAGAGATTTTAGAACGTGCGGTAGATGCCGTTAAATACGCCAAAAAATCAGTAGAAGATATAGAGTTTTATGCCGAGGATGCTGGCAGGGCCGATATTGAGTTTCTGGCCAAAATGGTTGAAGCCGTTATAGCAGCCGGTGCTACCGTAGTTAATATTCCTGACACCAACGGTTATTGCCTGCCCGACCAATACGGCAGTAAAATCCGCTTTTTGAAAGAGAACGTAAAAAATATTGATCAGGCTATTATCTCTGTACATTGCCATAACGATTTGGGCCTGGCTACTGCCAACTCGGTTGCCGGTTTGCAAAACGGTGCCCGTCAAATTGAAGGTACGATCAATGGTATTGGCGAACGTGCGGGTAATACTTCTATTGAAGAAGTAGTAATGATCCTGAAAACCCACCAAACGCTGGGCCTGCATACCAACATTAACACCCAAAGCTTCTACGAACTAAGCCGCATGATTAGCACCCAAATGCGCATGCCGGTACAGCCTAATAAAGCTATTGTAGGCAGCAATGCTTTTGCACACAGTTCGGGCATTCACCAGGATGGCTTCCTGAAAAACCGCGAAAATTACGAAATCATTCGCCCCGAAGATGTGGGCTTCCCGAGCGCCAGCATTGTGCTTACCGCACGTAGCGGTCGCCATGCGCTGAAATATCATTTGGAGCGTTTGGGCCATAGCTTAGATAAAGAAGAACTAGCCAGTGTTTACCACGAATTTTTGAAACTGGCAGATAGCAAATTGAACATTGATGATAACGACCTGCTGGGTTTAGTAGCATATCGTTTGGTAAAACAATAATAGATGGATACCGAAACTAATATGCAGCTCGACTTTGCGTTGGCTAAGGAGCGTTTGAGCGGAGTTGTTCGTCGTACCCCGCTGGAATTTAACCAGGGGCTGTCTGACAAGTACGAGTGCGAAGTATACTTAAAGCGCGAGGACATGCAGGTGGTGCGCTCGTACAAACTGCGTGGCGCTTACAATATGATTAGCCAGTTGGATGAGCAGCAACGGCAACGCGGCGTGGTTTGTGCCAGTGCGGGCAATCATGCGCAGGGTGTAGCCTTTTCATGCAAAAGACTGGGCATTAAAGGCGTTATTTTTATGCCCGAAATTACTCCCAAGCAAAAGGTAAAGCAAACCCAAATGTTCGGCAACGGCTTTGTAGAGATTGTATTAACCGGCGATACTTTTGATGATTGTTTGCAAGAAGCCCTGGCTTACACCGAGGCGCATGAAATGACTTTTATCCCACCGTTTGATAACTACCGTATCATGGAAGGTCAGGGTACCGTAGGTGTTGAAATTTTGGAAGACGAGCCTGATACTGATGTAGTAATCATGCCCGTAGGCGGTGGCGGCTTAGCGGCCGGTACCGGCACTTATTTAAAGCAGGTTAATCCCAACATTAAGTTAATAGGCATTGAGCCCGAGGGTGCGCCATCAATGGCAGAAGCCATTCGGCGAGGCCAGCCTTATACCCTATCGCAGATTAACCGATTTGTAGATGGCGCCGCAGTAAGACGCGTAGGCCATCTTACTTTTCAAATATGCAGCGAAATATTGGATGACATGCTATCAGTGCCCGAAGGTAAGGTTTGCACTACCATTCTAAAGCTTTACAATGAAGATGCTATTGTGGTAGAACCAGCAGGTGCCTTATCAGTAGCCGCATTAGATTTGGTTAAAGAGCAGATTAAAGGGAAAAAAGTGGTTTGCGTTATTAGTGGTGGTAACAATGATATCGACCGCATGGGCGAGATCAAAGAGCAATCATTATTGTATGAAGGATTGAAACATTACTTCATCGTACGCTTTCCACAACGCCCAGGCGCTTTAAAGCTATTTGTAAGCAGTGTGCTGGGCCCTCATGATGATATTACCCGTTTTGAATTTATTAAAAAAACCGAACGTGAACGTGGCCCGGCTCTGGTAGGTATCGAACTTAAATCGGCAGACGATTACCCTGACCTGATGCAACGCATGGAAGCGCACCGCTTTGATGTAATTGAAGTAAACCGCGACCAGACGCTGTTTGAATACCTGGTATAGACTTTAGAGCCAGGAGCTAAGAAACAAGAGCCAAGAATTTTGCCTATTTATAGTAAGAAAGTGGTAAATCCGGGCTTTTGTTTCTTGTTTCCTGGCTCTATCCCTTAGAACTCTAAAAATTGATGCACTTCTACGTGCACGTGGCTATAATTGTCAAATTTGCCAACCTCGCGATTAATTAAGTGCAATTCAATAGGGCCATATTCTACCGATATTTCTTCGTATGCGCCTTTAAACCGTATTTCTTTAACAGCCCAATCTATGCGTTTGCCACTGCTCATAGCCTCGGCCCACTCTGGATAAATCACTACCTGATCTTTTTTCGCCTTAATGCCTAATACACGCGCTTCTTCTCGTAACAGTACGTTACAATTGGTAAGCAAGCGGGCGGTATACAGGTTCTGTGGCGTTTGATACAATACTTTTGGCAAACCTGCCTCCAGTATCTCACCATCCTTCAATACCACCAGTTCATCAGCCATAGATAACACCTCGGCCGGATCATGCGATACAATAATTACCGTTAAACTCGTTTCGCGCACTATGTGGCGAATATCCTGCTGCAAGCCATCTCTAAAAGTAGTATCCACCTGGTTAAAAGGTTCGTCCAGTAACAACACATCGGGCTGGGTAACCAGCGCACGGGCAATGGCCACACGCTGCTTTTCGCCACCACTCAGGCTAAACACTTTTTGCTGGGCCAGATGCAGCATGTTTAATTGCTTTAGCACCCGCTCTGTTTTTTCCTGCTTGGCTTTGATATCGGTATTTGGCAAAAGCACAGCAATATTATCCCAAACTTTGGCGTACAAGTTCAAATCATCGGTGTGCTGGGTAACCATCTTCATGGCATCATGGCCAGGAATCAACTTTTCTTCCGGTCCCCATACCCGTTCGCCTTTAAATTGGACTTCGCCGCTATCAGGAGTCAATAAACCGAATAATAAGCGCAGCAATGTACTTTTGCCGCTGCCGCTTTGCCCTATAATGGCGGTTATTTTTCCGGGTTGTATATTGAGATAAGCTTTTTTGATACCAGCCTGCTGGTTGCCGGGAAATATCTTACTAACAGCTTTGGCTTGTAAAAAAGAAGAAGAGTTTGCCATTGCGCAAAGATATACAAAAGCACAAAAGGCCACTTGTAAAGGCAGCCTTTGTTATGCACATATATGTTAATTGACTAGAAACCAAAAGTAAGTCCGACTGATAAGTTTTTCAAGCCTTTTTGCATCGGACTATTTTCAAACATATCATTGAAGTAGTATTTGGCAAACAAGCCGGTAAAGCCGTAACCTACACGGGCAAATACACCATAACGTACTTTGGCGAAATGAAAATCGTCATTAAATTTTTGTTTGCCGTTTTCATCACTAATTTGCTTTACACGGCCATTCAGTAAGATACCGATGTCTGGTCCGCCGGTTATGTGAAAACGCTTGCCATCATCATTCACATGGCTCCGCCAGTCGAAAGTAAGCGGGATGCGCAAGTAGCTGGAAGTAAACCGGTTTTTGCTGTAATCGATATTATCCTGACGATAAGTTAACACCGGCTGGTCTTCCAAAATGGTAATGTTTTCGCGTAAGCGGATGTGTGTCCAATCAAACCCGGCAGACAAATAAATACGGAAAGCACTATTAAAACGGTAACCTGCCTGAAACACATCAAAGCCTACGTTGCTGCTTTTCCAGGAACGGTAGCGCAAAAAGTTATTTTGTGGTGATAAAGTAAAGCTGCCATTATCAACTAAAGTAGCCAGCCCCAAATCAAAACGGGCAAAGGTTACCCCCCATGAAAAACCGGGTGCTTTGGACACTTCTTTAATAGTATCCCTGCGGTTTACTGATATCGAGTTTGAATCTTCACCCTGACCGAAAGAGAACTTAAACCCTTTTCTTTTTGATTTAACGGTATCTGTTCTAACTTGTATGGTATCGCCTTTATCGTTGGTAACCACTGTGGTACTGGTAGTTGTTTTGGTAACGGTTTGTGCAAACACACCGCTGGCCGCTGCGCAAAGTATGGCAGTAAAGAGTAAGCGTTTCATGTAACTATGTATTTAGATTGAGAAGTATATTTTATTTTTCTTTTTTCACTTTAATAATGCCCAGGTTCACGCCGGTAATTGTGGCCTCATCATCATCGGTGTTGCTAAACTCAATAACTTTGTCCTCGCGTTTATCCACTTTAGCCACTACCACGTTAATCAAATCGCCAAAAGAATGAATACCATGCTTTTTGGCTGGCTTTTTAGTTTGTGGATTTACACTTTCGGGCACCGATGCCAGGGTATTAACAACTTTAGGCTGAATAGTTTCTACCTCGTCCGATTTTATGGTAAGCTGCACATCTGGCAGCACAGGTTGCATTTTAACCGGTTCTTTAACTACTGCTAGTTGTTCGGGTTGGGTGATTAAAGGTTCAGTCACCGCAGTTGTATTAGTCGCTTTTTCAATGGTAACAACTTTATGCATTTTAACAATAGATTTTGGCATCCGGTTCCTTACCATTTTACTAACCGGAATAATCTGTTCCTGTATCACTTCAGATGCTTTAGTTTCTTTTACATCTTCCTTAACCACTGGCTCTTTAACTGGCTTTACCACCTGTGTACTGGCTATCGTATTACTTGCCTTGGTATTTGTGCTATTACTAAACTTGGTAACGGCGAACCAAGTACCTGCTGCTAGTACAACAATTACACTAGCGGCAATACGCAGCATTGGTATTACGCTGCTTTTTTTACGCTCACCTAATTCGGCAGCAATATTATTCCACACATGCGCATCAGGCTCCACTTCTAACCCGTTCAGCTTACTGCGAAACAGATTATCAAATTCGTTATCTTGCATATTCATATTGCTTTGCCTCCAGTTGTTCAATTTTTTGTTTTAACAGGGTGCGTGCTCTTGACAATTGCGATTTGGATGCCCCTTCGGTAATACCGGCCATTTCGGCTATTTCTTTGTGCGAATAACCTTCAATGGCATACAGGTTAAACACCATCCGGTAACCATCGGGCAAACCTTGTATTAACGCCATCAGATCGTTAGCCTCTAATTTGGCGGCAGCCACCGGATTTACTGATTGCTCATAACCGCTTTCTTCCATGTCTACCATCTGCATTTTGTGATGCTTGCGGTAATATTCAATAGCGCTATGTACCATAATGCGGCGCATCCATCCTTCAAAGCTCCCTTCGCCCCTAAAATCATTTATCTTTTGAAACACCCTTACAAATCCGTTTTGCAGCATATCTTCGGCTTCCATTTTATCTACGGCATAGCGTAAACAAACGGCCAGCATTTTCGAAGCAAATTGTTTGTACAGCAGTTCCTGCGCCTTGCGGTCGGCTGCTTTACATTTTACAATCAGATCTTCGGTTGAAAGTTTATGCTTTAAAAACATCATTTGTAAGTAAGATGAAGCATTGTAAAGAATGGTTGCATCACTTTGTAAATATTTTTTTACTGATGCTAAAGATAATTGATTAAGCGATACGCCATGATGTTTATATCTTTAAGCGTTATGAGAAAAACGGCTTTATCATTACTATTCATTATACTGTTTACCAACTCCCTGTTGGCACAAAAGCAACGTACAGATACATACACTCTGTTAAAGCCCGACCGCGTATTTGACGGGCAACAGCTGCATACTAACTGGCAAGTGCTGGTAAAAGGCAATCATATTGAAGCAGCAGGCCCAGCCTCATCTATACAAGCCCCCGCTGATGCCAAAACGATTGATTTGAAAGGCATGACTTTAATGCCGGGGATGATTGAAGGGCACTCCCACCTCTTCTTGCATCCTTATAATGAAGTTAGCTGGAACGACCAAGTACTTACCGAAAGCCGTGCCGAGCGTACTGCCCGCGCCGTAAACCATGCCCGCGAAACGCTGATGGCCGGCTTTACCAGCGTACGTGATTTAGGAACAGAAGGTGCCGCTTATGATGATGCCGGCTTAAAACAGGCTATCAATAAAGGCATCATATTAGGTCCGCGTATGCAGGTGGCTACAAGGGCAATTGTGGCTACTGGTAGCTACGGCCCTAAAAGCAGTGTGGCCGAAACCACCTTGCCGCAAGGTGCTGAAGAAGCCGACGGCGTAGACGGTTTAACCCGCGCCATACGTTCGCAAATAGGTCATGGTGCTGATGTAATTAAACTGTATGCTGATTACCGTTGGGGTGCGAATAACACTGCTGCACCTACTTTTACTTTGGATGAACTAAAACTGGCTGTACAGGTAGCTGGTAGCAGCGGCCGCTTTGTAGTAGTACATTCCAGCACTGAAGAAGGTATGCGACGCGCCACGCTGGCAGGCGTACGCACCATTGAGCATGGGGACGCGGGTACGCCCACAGTATTTAAGCTGATGAAAGAACACAACGTAGCATTTTGCCCTACCCTGGCAGCAGGCGAAGCTATTGCCATGTATAGCGGCTGGAAAAAAGGCACCGACCCGGAGCCGCAACGCCTGAAAGATAAACGCACTACCTTTACCCAAGCCTTAAAAGCCGGCGTAACCATTTGCTTTGGCGGCGATGTTGGTGTATTTACGCATGGTGACAATGCCCGCGAATTATTACTGATGGTAGATTACGGGATGAAACCTATTGCTGCCCTGCAATCGGCCACGGCCATTAATGCAGATGTGTTTGGCTTACGGAACTTAGGCAACGTTAAAGCTGGTTATCTGGCCGATTTAATTGCGATGGAAGGTAATCCGGTTGAAGATATTAAAGCGGTGAAAGCTGTAAGGTTGGTGATGAAGGATGGGGTGATTGTGAAGGAGTAGTTTTTCTTTGTGCTGCTATTGTTAGAGTTTGTGCTGTTAGTTTAACATCTTGTAGTGGCTCTTTACTTAAGCTAGTCTGCTCATTGCCGCAGGGGCTACTTACTTTGTCATAGCCACAAAGTAAGCAAAAGGCCTAGCTCTCGCGATCCCCTGGCTGCCCTAATGCCCAACGCTGGCCCGGGCGCGATAGCGGGCCTCTGCGCTGCTCTTTGCTTTTTCCTCCTTCTTTTTCATTCAACATAAAGCACTATCAGAACTAACCAAACAAAAAAGAATCGGCATTCAGCTTCTTTCGGTAGCTACTGACTTAAGTACAAATATTGTCTTGAGTAGAAAGAAGGTGCGGCCGAGAGGTTTCTTTTTGATTACTTTTTCTTTTCCGGTAAAATAAAAAGTAACATCCACAAGCTGTGGTTACCATACATCCCTATCCTAACGAAGAATAACAGGAAGTTAAAGCACAAACCAAAAATATACCACTATGCCTAAATCACAAACTTCCCGTCTCCAAAAAGCCTACCACCTTTTTACATAAATCATGTAGCGTAGCTGGTAACTCATGACCGGTGTACGGATGCGAACCGCCAAAAACATGGTCGGCATTGGGCATAATGAGTAGCTGCGCGTTGGGTTGCATAGCTTTCAATTCATGCGCCTGACTGATAGGCACAGTTGGATCGGCAGTTCCATGGATAAGCAGCCACGGCTGTTGCACATCGACAGCACGAGCCAATACGTTAAGGCGACCGGGATTGCGGTCTAAATCATCCAGCAGTGACACCTTAATTGGCATTTGCTGCCCGGTACGGTGATTAGGAAAGTACATCACGCCCATGGTGCGCCACTGTTGTTCGGCTTGTGATGGCCATAAATTTCTGAAGGTACCTACTGAAGCCATGGTAATCAGTTTACTTATACGGTCATCCTCAGCTGCTTTAATAATACTAATGCCGCCGCCCATGCTATGCCCCATTAAAATAACCGATGGTGCAACTGGTATTACCGATCCACTGGTAACAAAATCAATTACAAACTTCAAATCGTCCAGCTCTATGGTAAAGGTATTTTCACTAAAGGCAATCAAGTCGGCAAAATCAACGGGCTGTTCTGGCGTAGTACCATTGTGCGAAAAGTTGAATTTGAGTAACCGGTAGTCATGCTCGGCAAAATAATGGGCAAGTAAGTGGTGTGTACCCCAATCTTTAAAACCTTTAAAGCCATGCACAAAAATAATAAGCGGTGCATATGGCTTGGCGTCATCAAATGTTAAATCGGCCAGCATGGCGCGACCTTTTGAGCCGGGTATAATGAAATTATTTGTTCTAATCATACAGTTAACGATAATCGGGCTTGGTATGCCACCAAGCCCATAGCATAAGTACTGGTTGTAGTAGTAAACGTATCCAAGCTACAAATGGTGTTACCTTTATACTGCCTAATTGCATGGGTGCTTGCAATAGCATAGTAATATGCACCGGTAAAAATGTGGCCAGCATCAAAACAATAAGCCATGCGCCCCATTTGCGCGTAGGTTTAAATATCAGCATTAGGCCAAACATCACTTCACAAACACCGGCCAATATATTAAGTGTGTAATGAAAAGGCAGGTAATCAGGTATAATGCGGATATAGCCGACGGGATGTATAAAATGGTTAATACCAGCAGCTATGTAACCTATAATGAGAATCAATAAGCTTATTCGTTTAAGAATAGTCATAAATAAAATGTTAAGTATTTATGGTGATAGTATGACCAAAGTGTATCAATGGCTCGCTACATTTGGCGGTTGAAAAACTAAATGTTAGATGTAAAGACTTTATTTATAAGCATTCTAAATTACTGCGTTTGACAAAGGCTTGACAGTGCAAGCTATTAAATGATAGTAATTTTGTGGGATAAAGTTTTGTTAAAATATATACTGCTTTGAAGTATTTAAAGGTTATAGCTTTTACGCACAAACAGATTGAATTGAAGGAGTTGGGCAAGTTGGTAATCTGTCAGGAAAATCTGACCGAGAAACTTCAGCTGGCACAAAAACATTTTGATATTCCTGAGTTATTCTATTTGTCTACCTGTAACCGGGTAGAGTTTGTAATGGCTACTTCACAACCGGTTGATAAAGCTTTTGCACAGCAGTTTTTACAACACTTAAGTATAGGCCTTTGCCCATACTACATGAATACCTTCATCGACGCAGCCTCTATTTATGAAAACCAGGATGCGCTGAACCACCTGTTAAGAACATCTTGCTCATTGGAAAGTTTAGTAGTTGGCGAAAAAGAAATTTTAGCACAATTGCGTAAAGCTTACGAAAGCTGCCGTGAAGCCGGCTTAACCGGCGATTACCTGCGTATGGTGATGAGCTGCGTAGTAAAAACCGCTAAAGAGGTTTATACACATACTGCCATATCTCGCAATCCAATATCAGTTGTATCTTTAGCTTACCGTAAGTTAAAAGAACTGAAACAATGCTCTAATTCACGAGTGCTGATTATTGGTGCTGGCGAAACTAACCGCAACATTTCCAAATATCTTCAAAAGCATAAATACTCAAACTTCGCAGTATTTAACCGTACGTTGGCCAATGCCCAATCCCTGGCAACCGATTTGAACGGCGAGGCTTATGATTTGGAAGCGTTAAAAACGTATGATAAAGGTTTTGATGTAATTATTACCTGTACATCAGCAACACAGCCTATCATCACGCCCGAGATTTATCAAACGCTGTTAAACGGCGAAACCTGCCGCAAAACCATTGTTGACCTGGCTATTCCTAATGATACTGCCCCCGAAATTTTGGAGCAATACCCGGTAAACTTTATTGAAGTAAATTCACTAAACGAGATTGCCAAAAAGAATTTGCAAGAACGCTACCAGGAACTGGTTCATGCCGAAAGAATCATCACCCAAAACATAGAAGAGTTTTTACCTCTTTTAAAACAACGCCGCATTGAAGTAGCTATGCGCCAGGTGCCTGAAAAAATCAAAGAAATTAAGCACAAGGCACTCAATACTGTTTTTGCTGATGAAGTGAACAGCCTGGACGAGCAATCGCGCGAGATATTGGAAAAGGTAATTAATTACATGGAGAAAAAATACATCAGCGTTCCCATGGTGATGGCTAAAGAAATTCTGATCAACAATAATTAATATAACATACCAAAAGAGACACCGTAACAGGTGTCTCTTTTGGTATATACCCGTTGTGTAAGTACTTATAAGTCAATTAATCTTCACATTCTGATAAATATTCCCAAAAACACCTGCTAAAGCTTAAATTTGCGCTGCAAACAATTAAGTACCCTTGGACAGGAAAATTATTATCGGAACCCGCGGCAGCGAATTAGCCTTATGGCAAGCCAATTTTGTTAAAGACAGTTTAGCAGATATCGGTATAAGCGCCGAATTGAAAATCATTAAAACGCAGGGTGACCGTATCCTGAACCTAAGCCTCGATAAACTGGAAGGCAAAGGCTTTTTTACCAAGGAACTGGAAGAAGAATTGATAGCCGGTAAAATTGATTTGGCGGTACACTCGCACAAAGACTTACCTACCGAGCATCCACCAGGATTAATCATTGCAGCAGTTTCAGAACGGGAAGATCCGGCTGAGCTGTTGTTGATATTAAAAGATTGTGTGGATGTGCGCCAGAAGCTATCTGTTAAATTTGGTGGTACAGTTGGCACCTCATCTAACCGCCGCAAGGCGCAGTTATTAGCGTTGCGCCCGGATTTGGAAATGGACGATTTGCGCGGTAACGTACCCACCCGTATTGGTAAATTGCGCAGCGAAAATTATGATGCCATTATGCTGGCCAAAGCCGGTGTAAAACGTTTGGGTATCGATTTAAGCGAATTTCATGTGGAGGAATTAAAGCCTACCGAATTTGTACCGGCTCCGGCACAAGGAGCACTGGCTATACAGATACGGGAAAACGACAAAGATTTGTATACCATTTTGCAGCAGCTGCATCATCCCGAAGTGGCCGAAGCTTTATCCATTGAACGCCAGGTACTCAAAATGTTTGGTGGTGGTTGCCATATGCCGTTAGGCTGTTACTGCACCAAGCAAGATGACACTTACCATGTATTTACCTCGAAGGCCGACAGTGATGAGGATTTACCTGATCGCTTATATATTAACACGCCTTCATTGGACGGCTTGGCCGAACATATTGTGTCTTATTTTAGCAAAGACCGTAAAATTGCCGACAAGGTTTTTATCTCTCGTGATCTGCCACCATCCAGCTACTTCCGCAGGGTGTTACAAAAACATGGTATAGAGGTTGAAGCGCGTTCGCTGATTCGTACGGTGCCCATCATGACCATACTAAATCCTTACATTTTACAGGATGTGGATTGGGTGTTTTTTACCAGCAAAAATGCGGTTGAATACTTTTTTGAACTGAAGCCGAAATTTGTAAAACAAGTAAAGTTTGGCGTAATAGGCAGCGGTTCTGAAGATATGCTACGTCGCCAGGGGCACTTTGCCGATTATGTGGGTGATAATGTAGATACTGCTATTGTAGCCAAGGAGTTTGCTTGTGTGGCCAACGGTACCACTGTACTTTTCCCAGGTGCCGAAAGCCCGATGCGTAGCATCCACCAGGCATTATCTGCCGAAACTAAAATAATTGACTTGCCGGTTTATGCCACTATGCGCGAAGAAGTGGCCTGCGGGTCAACTGCTGACGTGCTGGTGTTTACCAGCCCATCAAACGCTGAAGCTTACTTTAAAGATAACCTGCTCGATTTGAATCAAAAGGTTGTTGCCATCGGCAAATCAACCGGTAAAAAACTCGACGAATTGAATATTCCTTACAAGCTGCCTTTCTCGCCCGACGAAGTTGGACTGGCCGAGGCAGTGTTTGGACTTTAACGGCCTACTTAAACCCTCCCAGCAGGGAGGGCTTTTTGTTTAAGGCTATATTTTTATTAATCATTTAATTTTTCAAGTTCTCCCAAACCGGGAGAATTTAGGAGGGGCTAATGTTACAACGACCTAGAAGAAATAGAAAAAGTGAAGTAATCCGCCAAATGGTGCAGGAAACTTATGTGAGTGCGGCAAACCTGATTTTTCCGCTGTTTATCATCGAAGGCGAAAATCAGAAAAGTGAGGTATCTTCTATGCCCGGTATCTTTCGGTATTCTATCGATAATTTGCTGCGCGAAGTAGAAAGTTGTATGAAACTGGGCTTAAAGTCGTTTGACCTGTTCCCGAATATTGACGAGTCGCTGAAGGATAAATTTGCGACCGAAAGCTACCGCGACGAAAGTTTATACCTGCGTGCTATACGCGAGGTAAAAAAAGAATTTCCGGAAGCCTGTGTGATTACCGACGTAGCTATGGACCCTTACAGCAGCGACGGACATGACGGCATTGTAGAAAACGGCGAGATATTAAACGACGCCACGCTGGAAGTGTTAGGTAAAATGGCATTGGCTCATGCCCGTGCCGGCGCTGATATTATTGCCCCTTCGGATATGATGGACGGCCGTGTAGGTTACATCCGCCAGGTGCTGGATGAGCATGGTTACTCAACAGTATCCATCATGTCCTATTCGGCCAAATATGCCAGTGCCTTTTATGGCCCGTTTCGTGACGCATTGAATTCTGCACCTAAGTTTGGCGATAAAAAAACTTACCAGATGAACCCGGCCAACCAACGTGAAGCTTTGATTGAAGCAGATTTGGACGAGCAGGAAGGCGCCGACTTTTTAATGGTTAAACCAGCATTGCCTTACCTGGATGTAATTAAATTATTGAAAGATAACACTGAGTTACCAATAGCGGCTTACAATGTAAGCGGCGAGTATGCCATGATTAAAGCCGCCATTCAAAAAGGCTGGCTGAACGAGCAACGCGCCATTACCGAAGTGCTAACCAGCATCCGCCGCGCCGGAGCAACCGCCATTTTAACTTACCACGCCAAAGAGGTATTGGAAAACAAATGGCTGTAATAAAGAATATAGCATAAAGAATCAATAACATAGATCAAAACGAAATGTCATCTCGAACGCTAGTGAGATATCTTATACGAGTGATTAGGCCAAGCGTATAGGATTTCCCGTTATCACTCGAAATGACATTAAAATAAAATATTATGGTTGAACCCATTAAAAATATTACAAGTGCCCCTGAAATCAGCCGCGAAAAATCGGTCGAACTGTATGCCAAAGCTAAAACCTACTTTCCGGGTGGTGTAAACTCACCGGTTAGAGCCTTTAAATCGGTATATGGTACCCCACTGTTCATCAAAAAAGGTGACGGAGCTTACCTGTGGGACGCTGATGATAACCAGTTTATAGATTTTTGCTGCTCATGGGGACCGCTAATCCTGGGGCATAACCACCCAAGCATCCGCGAAAAGGTGATGGATGTGATGCAATATGGTATGTCTTTCGGTGCACCAACCGCATTGGAGAACGAGCTAGCTGAACTGATTTTATCGAACAATTCTTTCATCGAAAAAATACGCTTTACCAGCTCGGGTACTGAGGCTGTAATGTCGGCTATCCGACTGGCCCGTGGTTATACTAAGCGTAACAAAATATTAAAGTTTGAAGGCTGCTATCACGGCCATACTGATGCACTGCTGGTTAAAGCAGGTTCGGGCTTGGTTACTTTTGGCGAAACGTCGTCAGCCGGTATACCCGAGGCTTTTGCCAAAGAAACCATTGTAATTGCTTTGAATGATAAAGAAGCTTTGCAAAAAGCTTTTGAAGAGTTTAAAGACGAAATTGCGGTAGTTATTATTGAGCCGGTTCCGGCTAATAATGGCTTGCTGTTACAACATAAAGAGTTTTTGCAGTACCTACGCGAGATATGTACAGACAACGGTACGTTACTACTGTTTGATGAAGTAATCTCCGGTTTCCGTTTAAGTTTTACCGGTGCATCTGGTTATTATGATATCAAGCCGGATGTTATTACCTATGGTAAAATTATTGGTGGAGGTTTGCCAGTAGGCGCATATGGTGCATCGGCCGAAATTATGAGCAATATATCACCAGAAGGTGCCGTTTATCAGGCAGGTACATTATCTGGAAACCCGGTAGCTATGGCAGCTGGTATTGCGCAGTTAAGCGAATTGGTAAAACCTGGCTTTTATGATGATCTGAACCGTAAAACAGAAGTTTTCGTAAACAACCTGTTGCAATTTATAAAAGAGCGTAATTACCCGGTGCAGATTGACCAAATAGGTTCTATTTTTTGGTTTGCATTCACTACACAAGGTACCATCCGCCGTGCCGATGAAATTGATCCGGCCAGTATGGAAAATTTCAAAAAAATGCACCGCGAATTGCTGAACCGGGGCGTATACATGGGACCTTCTGGTTATGAAGTTGGCTTTGTATCGGCTGCGCATACAACTGATATACTGGATAAAGCAAAACAAGCTATATTTGATAGTTTAGATGTGGTATTTAACGGTTAGTTGTCAGTTCTCAGTTGTGAGTTGTCAGGAAAACCAAATTTGACAACCGACAACTCACAACCGACAACACAGAAACTAATTATATGAAAAAACCTTTTGTTATATTTTACGGACTCCTCCTTTATGCCTTTGCAGAGTTGCTTTGGTGGGGGTATATGCTGGTAAGTTTGCAGCCACAACGTTCGGGCATGATTCTGAGTGAAGGGCTTATGTTCGTGTCAGTATTGTCATGTGGTGCTTTTCTGTTTCACAAATCGCTCAATAAAGAGCGCAAGCTGCAACATCAAAAAAAGAATTTTTTGCTTTCGGTTACCCACGAGCTGAAATCGCCGTTGGCTTCTATCAAGTTATATCTGGAAACCATTCAAAAACGTAATCTGAACAAAGACCAGATAATGGACTTTACCGGAAAGTGTTTGCTGGATATTGACCGGCTGAACGATATGGTAGAAAACATGCTGCTGGCGGCCAAAATTGAAAATCAGTCTTATACATTTCCTAAACAGCAATTTAACCTTTCGGCACTGGTTGATAGCGTAGTCAATCGCTTGCAGATCAATAAGTGTGATTTGACGCAGCAACTGATCAATGCCGAAATTGAACCTAAAATTGAAGTTTCGGGCGATAAATTTGCATTAACATCGGTGGTAACCAACCTTATCGAGAATGCCATTAAGTATTCGTCGCCCTGCGCAACGGTAGATGTAAAATTGTATACCAAGAGTAATAAAGTATATTTAGAGGTGGCCGATCATGGCATTGGTATAGCAGATGAAGAGAAAAACCGTATTTTCGACCGGTTTTACCGTGTAGGTAGTGAAGAAACCCGTAACACAAAAGGCACAGGTTTAGGTTTATACATAGTAAAACAAGTATTGGATAAGCATCAGGCCTCTATCCAGGTACGCGATAACCGCCCTGAGGGCAGTGTTTTTGAAGTAGTTTTTGGTTAACCTAAATAATCATATGTCAACTAACAAAAAAAGAATATTACTGGCTGAAGATGAAGAGCATTTGCTCGAAGCCATTAAATTAAACCTGGAGCTGGAAGGTTACAAAGTAACTGCAGCTAACAACGGTAAAAAAGCGTTGCAGATTTTTAAAGAAGAGCGCTTTAACCTTATTATTTTAGATGTGATGATGCCCGAGGTGGATGGCTTTGTAGTAGCCGAAACCATCCGTCTGGAAAATTCGGAAGTGCCCATCATGTTCCTGACGGCTAAAAACACCAACGAAGATAAAATTAACGGCCTGAAAAAAGGTGCCGATGATTACCTAACCAAGCCGTTTAACCTAGAAGAACTTATTCTGCGGGTAAATAACCTAGTTAAACGTGGGTTAAAAGGCGACGATTTAAAAGAGTTTAACAGTTATAAAATTGGTGATAAAACCATCCATTTTAACTCGTTTGAACTGATTAACGACGATGGCAGCATAACACCATTAACCAAAAAAGAAACCATGTTGTTGAAGCTGTTAATCGAGCGTCGTAACGAAGCCGTATCGCGCGAGCAGATATTGGAAACGGTTTGGAATTATGATGTGTACCCATCTACCCGTACCATCGATAACTTTATACTTACTTTCCGTAAATACTTTGAACCCGATCCTAAAAATCCGGTGTATTTCCACTCTATCCGTGGTGTAGGTTATAAGTTTACTGATCATCATTAATGTTTACCAATAAGGCACGGTTACTGGTTATTGCTGTTTTTAGTGCGTTGTTAGTTTTCTTTATCTTTCAGCGTAGCTATGAACTGGCGTCCATTGCTGCTTTATTTATAGGCTTGCTGATATGGGGTTATTTTAAAGAAGGCCCCATCATTTTAGCAGCTAAACATTTTCATAACAAAGATTACGATAAGGCTGAAAGCTTGCTGCGCCAAATACAACAGCCGGAATGGCTAAGTAAGAACCGCCGTGGCTTTTATGAATTTATGATGGGCGGCATTGCTTTCAAAAAACATGACTTTGAGCAAGCCGAATACCATTATGAGCAAGCTGCTAATTACCCGCTGCGATCTACTAACGATCATGTATCGGCTTTAGCAACAGTGGCCAATATCAGTATCCGTAATGGCAAACTGCAAAAGGCCGCCGAATTTTTGGACAGGGCCAACCAGCATCAAGATAAAATAACAGCACGCATGAAAGCAGTGTTGAAAAGCCTAGAAGAAGAATTAAAAAATACCAAAGCGAATTAAAGCTATTGAGGTAGCTTTGTTTCCTGATTATATATGAAAGAATCTTTATTTATAAAAGCCGCATTTTCACAGAAAACCGAACGTCCGCCTGTATGGATGATGCGTCAGGCTGGCCGGTTTATGCCACAGTACTGGGAAATTAAGAACAAGTACTCGTTTCTGGAAATGTGCAAAACGCCCGAAATTGCCGCCGATGTAACTATGCTACCGGTAGATTTGCTGGATATTGACGCCGCTATTCTATTTTCGGACATCCTGGTAACCGGCGAAGCCATGGGAGGCGATTTAAGCTTTACACAGGGCGTAGGTCCTAAGTTTGCCAATCCTGTACGTACCCAGGCCGATGTAGATAACCTAAGCGTTGATGTACTGGACCGGTTGCAATACGTAGCCGATGCCATTAAAGTAATTCAGCAACGCCTGAACGGCAAAATTCCGCTGATTGGTTTTGCGGGTGCGCCATTTACCGTTATGAGTTATTTGGTAGAAGGCGGCTCATCTCGCGATTTTAAACTAACCAAGCTGATGCTGCACAACCAGCCCGAACTGGCGCATCAGTTATTGGCCAAAATAGCTAAAGTAACTGCCGAATACCTGAACCTTCAAATTAAAGCTGGTGTAAACGCTGTCCAGATATTTGACAGTTGGGCGCAGGCTTTAGCATGGGACGATTACAAAGAATTCTCTCACCGTTATATTGCTGAAATTATCAGCAACCTGAATCGTAAAGATATCCCGGTGATTTCTTTTTGCAAAGGCAGCTCGGTATTTGCTCCATTGATGGCAGAAGCTAAACCAGATGTAGTGTCTATAGACTGGAATGTAGATTTATTGGATATGAAACAGCGCTTACCACAAGGCGTGGCTGTACAGGGTAACCTGGATCCGCATATTTTGTATGCCGATAAAAAAGTAATTAAGGAGCGTATTCATCGCCTGTTCGACCGCATGAAAGATGAGTCGGGCTATATATTCAACCTGGGTCATGGCATCATGCCGGATATTCCGTTTGATAACGTGAAGTACGCAGTAGAGGTAATTAAAGAATATAAATATTAATACCCATCTCGCGAACTGGGGCTGCCTGCCTTTGTTCGCGAAAATCAATATTGGAGCAGCCCGTGTATCTCTACATCAAATCCATACATATCATTTTCGTAGTTTGCTGGATGGCAGGGCTGTTCTATATTGTGCGCTTGTTTATCTATCATACCGAAGCACAGGAAAAGTCCGAGGCCGAACGCCGGGTACTTTCTGCGCAGTTTGAAATTATGGAAAGCAAGCTGATGAACATTATTACCACGCCGGCCATGGTACTTACATTGCTGGCGGGTGTTGCTATGGTGTATATCAATCCATATCTGCTTACCCAAAGCTGGTTGATGATTAAGCTATGTTTTGTAGTTGGCTTAGTAGTCTACCATATCATCTGCCAAAAAAAGATGCAGCAAATGCGCAAGGGTATTTATACCTGGACCTCTACTCAGCTGCGCTTATGGAATGAACTGGCCACCCTTTTCTTGTTCGCCATTGTTTTCTTAGTCGTTTTACGCAGTGCCTTAAACTGGATTTATGGGGTATTAGGTTTAGTAGCCTTTGCTGTGATTTTGATGATAGCGGTGAAGATTTATAAGCGGTATCGCATAAAGGATAAAGCGTAAGCTTTTGTTGTTGAACTTCTTGTTGTGCCCTGTTAGGATAGGGATGGACTTAAACCACCGCCTGTGGAAGTTACTTTTCTTTTTTACCGCAAAAGAAAAGTAACCAAAAGAAAACCTCTCGGCCGCACCTTCTTTCTACTCAAGACAGTACTTGTACATAAGACAGTAGCTACCGAAAGAAGCTGAATGCCGAATTTTTTGTTTGGCTCCTTCTGCCTAGTGCTTCAATTTGAACGAGGGTGGGAAAAGAAAGAAAAAAGCGCAGAGGCCCGCTATCGCGCCCGGGCCGGCGGCTGCCTGTAGCGTTGGGTAGGGATCGCGAGAGCTAGGCCTTTTTGTTTCTTTTGTGGCTATGACAAAAGAAATAGCCTCTGCGGCAATGAGCAGACGAAGTAAGTGAATAACCACTAAAGGATGTTAGCAAACGCACTAAACTTCAATCAAAGCCCATCGAAGTATTCAATCTTCCCTCACACCAATATCATAATATCTTCCACTATCATCCAACTCCATCTAAATCTGTTAGTTTAGCAAACAACATGCGTCAGAATATGCCCTCATTATTAAAAGGATCTGTTAAGATTGGCAAAAAGTATCAGAATGTAATACCTACTGATGCTGCAGGATTAAACCGAATGCTGCCCATTTTGTGGGAATATATAACTAACAAAGCCGAAAATAATCCGAAGAAAACTTTAGGCCCGTTCCAAACAGATGCAGCTGCTTATCAAACGCCACCAACCAGCGGTTTGCGCATTACCTGGATGGGGCACTCGAGCCTACTGATAGAAATTGACGGCAAACGCCTGCTTACCGACCCTGTTTGGAGCAGCCGGGCATCATTTACACAATATGCTGGCCCCAAACGTTTTTGGCCGGCCCCTTTGTCATTAAATGAGTTGCCGACATTAGATGGCATTATTATTTCGCACGATCATTATGACCATTTTGATGAAGCCACCATCCGTAAACTGGCTCCTAAAAACATTCCTTACTACTGTTCATTGGGAGTTGGTCAATATCTGAAAAAATGGGGTGTGGCAGGTAACCTGGTGCATGAAATGGATTGGGGTGATACAGCCAATTTAGGAACTGATTTTACAATTACCACTGCGCCTGCCCGACATTTTTCTGGCCGTAGTTTAAACAATCGCGACGAAACATTATGGTCATCTTTTGTACTGAAAGGCCCAAAACATAATGTGTACTTTGGTGCCGATTCAGGTTGGTTTAATACCTTTCATGATATTGGCGAAGCGTATGGCCCTTTTGATTTGACTATTCTGGAAATTGGTGCATATGGCAAGTATTGGCCCGATATACATATGGGACCGCTAAGTGCTGTAAATGCCCATCTGGCATTAAAAGGCAAACAATTACTGCCTATACATTGGGGCACCTTTAACCTGGCACCTCATGCCTGGTATGAACCCATTGAAAAACTATTGCCCTTAGCCGAACATCATCATCTTACTTTATTTGTACCTGAACCTGGCAAACCAACTGAGGTAACATGCGAAGATTATAATTCGGGATGGTGGGAAAAGTATAGATAGATAGCCCCCAGCCTGTCCGGTAGAAAAAGCAAAAAAATAATGTCATTTCGAACGACAGTGAGAAATCTTTTGAAACATGTAAGCTAACTTCTCGCTTCCAAAAGATTTCTCGTTAGCACTCGAAATGACATTGTTGTTTGTATAAATCTTTTTTTTAGAAAGGATTTCAATTTGGACCTACAGCACTTCTTTAATGTGCTTGTAGTTCGATTTAATGGTATCCCATACCTCGCCCATCTGACCGTTTAGTATCAGTTTAGACATAGCCAGCGACATACCTGCCATCTGACCAAATTCTACTTTTGGCGGCATAGCCAATGCATTTGGGTCGGTCATTACTTCTATTAAAACAGGTCCTTGGTGCAAAAATGCTTCGCGTAAGGCTTGCTCTACTTGGTCAGGATCGTTTACTTTAACTCCCTTGATTCCCATAGCTTGGGCTACTAGCGCAAAATCAGGGTTTTGCATATCGGTTTGCCAGTCGGGCAACCCAGCTACTTCCATTTCCAGCTTTACCATGCCTAACGAGCGGTTGTTAAATACCACTATCTTAACCGGCAGTTTGTATTGTACAATGGTAGATAAATCACCTAGCAGCATACTTAACCCACCATCGCCAGCCAAGGCAATCACTTGTCTATCGGGACAAGCCAATGCAGCACCAATAGCCTGCGGCATGGCATTGGCCATAGATCCGTGGTTAAAAGAACCTATCATGCTACGTTTGCCTGTACCATGAATATAACGAGCACCCCAAACACAACACATACCGGTATCTACTGTGAATATGGCATTATGATCAGCTAAGCGATCAATAGTATTGGCTACAAACTCTGGATGAATGCTATTTTTAGTCCCTTTGTCGTCTACATAAGTTTGCAGATTATCTTTTACGTGCGCATATAGTTTTAGCTGACCTTGTAAAAACTCATCGTTTGTTTTTTGCGGGATAAGTGGCAGTAACGCTTGTAGGGTATGTTCAATTTTACCACATAAACCTACGTCTACTTTAGCCCTGCGGCCAATACGTTCGGGTTTTACATCAATTTGCACAATTTTGCAGTCTTTTGGCATAAACTGCTCGTACGGAAAATCGGTACCCAACAATATCAGCAAATCCGACTCGTGCATGCTATGATAAGCCGATGGCAAGCCCAACAAACCGGTCATGCCAATCTCGTTTGGATTATCATGTTGTACAAACATTTTGCCACGGAACGAGTAGCCCACCGGTGCATGGATACGTTTGGATAACTCTACCACTTCATCATGCGCATCGGCACAGCCAATACCACAGAATAGGGTTATGCGCTCGCTTTCGTTAATTAATGCTGCCAGATTATGCAGGTCACGATCAGCCGGACGAATAACCGGTTCAGAAAAATAATTTTTAGTGGCCGACGGCGTTTCTACGGCGTCCATCTCGGTCACATCGCCGGGCAGGCCAATTACAGATACGCCTTTTTTGCTAACAGCGTGCTGTATACCCTGCTGCAACATACGCGGCAGTTGCGCCGGGGTAACAGCTATGTGGTTGTAATGACTGCAGTCATCAAACAGCCTGATGGTATTGGTTTCCTGAAAATATTCGGTACCAAATTGGTGCGACGGGCAGGTAGAAGCAATGGCAATAACCGGCGCACCAGAACGATGCGCATCATACAAACCATTCACCAAATGCACATGGCCTGGGCCACTACTACCCGCACAGCAGGCAATGCCCAGCAATTCGGCCTCGGCAGCGGCGGCATAGGCGCCAGCCTCTTCGTGCCGCATATGTACCCATTGTATTTTATCATCGCTGCGCCTTACCGCGTCGTTTACATGATTTAAGCTATCACCCGTTACGGCGTAAATCCTTTTCACGCCCGCATCAATCAGCATTTCTACTACCTGTTCCGCTACCTTTTGTGCCATAATATTTTTAGTTGGTGTTTGATAAGTTTTAAACACATAACCTGATAATTTTATAGCTGTTTTTAATTATTGCCGAAAGTGATACCTTTATTACATATGCCTGAAGAAATCAAAAATGTACAGCTCAAATTTTCATGCACCGAAAACTGGAACGCTATGTCCGATGCAGCAGGTGGCCGGTATTGTGATAAGTGCCAGAAAAAAGTTTATGACTTTACCGATAGCAAGGCAGATGAGTTTCAACGCATATTAGCCGAAAATAATTACAACGTTTGCGGCCGTTTTACAAAGCAGCAAATGGCAGCGCAGCCTGTAGTTTTACCATTTTGGAAAAAGTGGCTATCAGCAGCAATGGTGTTAATTGGCATAAACATTACCAGCTGCCAAAGTGATAGCAGCCAAACTTTAGTGGGTGATACAGTTGCCACTCCTCCGGCTGACTCAACCAGCAGCTTACATACGAATGTTAAAGATGAGTTTGCTTCTAATAAAAAGGGGAATTTGAATGCCTGCCTCAAAATTGTTAAGCAAGATAAGATTGATGTCCCCGACTCTATGCAGTATTATGTTGGTGGGATTGGGCCCGGTAACGAAGTTTTTCCTGAATTTCCCGGCGGTGATAAAGCGTGGACTGCCTATATTAACAGAAACTTAAACCACAATTCAGGCACAGCAAAAGGCCGGGTAATTATTTCTTTTACTGTTGAAAAAGACGGCTCAATAACTAATACAAAAGTGATTAGAAGTATAGCTAAAGAGATAGACGATGAAGCATTGCGTGTAATTAAACACTCCCCAAAATGGAGACCTGGTATGTTTAATGGCAAGCCTGCAGCACGAAGCTATGTTATTCCAATACTGTTCGATTGAATAATAAAGTTAAGTCACCATTGAATATGTCTGAAGAAATCAAAAACATTCAACTGCAATTTTCCTGCTCAGCTAACTGGAATGCAATGGAGGAAAAAGATGGCGACCAGTATTGTAGCCATTGTCAGAAGACAGTGTATGACTTTACTAATAGCAAAGTCAATGAGTTTCGTGCAATTTTAGCCGAAAACAATTATCAGGTTTGTGGCCGCTTTACTCACCAGCAATTGCATGTGCAACCTGTAGTGTTACCTTTTTGGAGGAAATGGATTTCTGCTGCTATGATGTTAATTGGCTTTCATTTGTTTGCTTGTAATACTAACAAACCTATTGGTAAAATTAAGATTGACAAGAATACGTTTGTTGATGATACCCACACAATTGAAGCTGGGACAGCACCCCTAAACGAACTATTACCTACCAAAAAGCCAATTGCAAAAGCTGATAATAAAATTTACGAAAACGTTGAAATTATGCCTGAGTTTGCAGGTGGCATGGATAAATTCTATTCATATATATCAACGCATCTGCATATCAAAGAAGACTTTTCTGGCAGAGTGATTGCCGGCTTTGTCATTGAAAAAAACGGTCGCATAACAAACTGCGAAATTATAAATGGCGCGGCTATACCATCAATCAATGAGGATGTTTTACGACTACTTGCCCGATCACCTAAATGGAAACCAGGTTTACAGAATGGTAAAAAAGTAAGAGTACGCTATCGCATTCCTGTTATAATAAACTAAGCACTATTACTTGCTACTTTTTGATTTTACAATGCTACCGCCGCGGTCAGCTCCACCCAATTACCATCTTCTTGAATGATGCCAATCAGTTCATCTAAGGCATTAGCAGTGTTCACATTCTTTTTCACGACCTCTTTACCACGGTACAGTGTAATTTTACCCGGACCAGCGCCTACATAGCCATAATCGGCATCGGCCATTTCGCCGGGACCGTTTACGATACAGCCCATGATACCAATTTTCAATCCTTTTAAGTGACTCGTACGGCTACGGATCATTTGGGTAGTTTCCTGCAAATCGAATAAAGTACGGCCACAGCTTGGGCAGCTGATATATTCAGTTTTAGATATACGTGAGCGTGTAGCCTGTAAAATACCAAAGGCTGTTGAAGTAATGGTAGCAGCCGGCATACCCGGCGCATCAATCCATACTCCATCGCCAAAACCATCTACCAGCAAGGCCCCCATATCGGTAGCGGCGTAAAGTTGAAGTTTAGTTGTGGGTTGTGAGTTGTCAGTTGCCGGTATTAAAACGGTTGAGTTATCACTATCAACAATAGATTGTCCATTAACTGCTAAATTATCTTGATTCTGAATTCCTGATTCTAGACGCTCCACAAAATCGTAGCTTCTTTTCACGATTACCGGTGTGGTGATGCCCGCACGGCTCAATGCAAAAAAGAATTGACGCTGTTCGGCCATGCCATGCTGTACATTGGTTTCTAAAACCCAAACCAATCCTTGGTCGTTGTGTGCAAGCTTAATAAATTCCGCAGCATTAAAGTCGGCCAAGGTCACCTTTACTAAGTTCAGTGGCGATGTAAGGTCATCGGCACTTAAATACTCAGCCAAAGTCAACACCGGATGGCAGTTCTTTTTATTGGCTAAAGTTTTCCAGGTATTGTAGTTGTACAGTTGCTTTAAATTACCCGGAAAAGTGAATGAAGGCAACTGATCAGCCAGGTAAACAAAATCTACCGACTGATCGGCCATGTTATACTTATCCAATACAGGCGAGTACAAATACCCCGCATCATTCAACACCGCAGGATCTTTCAGATTGCGATTGCTCAAATCCAGCACCACACGTGGCACCATATGCCCGCCAATAAAAGCATTAGCTTCGTCGGTTATGCGTTTTTTATATTCGTATGGATTATGAGTTGAGGGTTGTGAGTTGTGGGTTGTGAGTGATATAGGTTCTTTATCTTGGCTCTTAGCTCTTGACTCTTGGTTCCTTACCGAATATCTATTCACCAGTGCAATAGCTACCGGCGCTTCTGCTTCCGGCTCTTCGGTTAAAGATACCCGAACGGTATCGCCCAAACCATCTTCCAGCAAAGTACCGATGCCTACGGCCGATTTAATGCGACCATCTTCGCCGTCGCCAGCTTCGGTTACGCCCAGGTGCAATGGGTAGTTCATACCTTCGACCACCATGGTATCTACCAGTAAACGGTAGGCCTGCACCATTACCTGCGGATTACTGGATTTCATGGAAATCACCAAATTATAATAATTCAGTGCTTCGCACATGCGGATAAACTCCATGGCCGACTCTACCATGCCCTGCGGCGTATCGCCATAACGGCTCATAATACGGTCGGAAAGGGAACCGTGGTTGGTACCAATGCGCATGGCGGTACCGTACTCCTTACAGATGTTTACCAACGGGGTAAACTTTTGAAAAATACGATCCAGTTCTCCCTGATACTCCGAGTCGGTATACTCTAACTCATCGAATTTCTTTTTATCGGCATAATTGCCGGGGTTTACACGCACTTTTTCAACTATGCGGGCAGCTACCTCGGCAGCATTTGGGGTAAAATGTATATCGGCCACCAGGGGTACGGTATAACCACGGGCCCGTAATTGCTTTTTAATCTCCGCTAAATTCTGCGCTTCTTTAATGCTGGGTGCCGTAATGCGCACATACTCGCAACCGGCATCTACCATACGGATGGTTTGCTCTACCGTACCAATGGTATCCATGGTATCGGTGGTAGTCATGCTTTGAATGCGGATAGGATTGCTACCACCCATCGGCACATCGCCAATAGTAACCTCGCGGGTAACAAAACGGGAATACTCGGTTAATGAATTACAATAACGGCCAGGCAGCACTTTTACGGCATCAGCATTCATATGCAGAAAGATAACTTTTTTGAATGGACAAAGTTAAGCATTATACGCTTAACCTTGTTTCAAGCGAATGTTAATTTAATATACGTCTTTGCGCACCACATAGGTTTTGGCAACTAGATCATGCAAAGCTTGCTTATAATCGGTTCCGAGAGCTACTAAAAAGCCTATTCCAAAAAAGAAATTTGATACAAACTTTCCTATACTTCTACTCAAAGCTTTACCGAATGAAGGTTTGCGACCATCATTATCTACAATAATTAATCGACAAGCTACCTGACCCAAACTACCGCCAAGCGGGGATGCTGTTAGCAAAGCAAAGTAAATAATATGCAAAGGAGGATAAATATATAATTGGACAAATTTTAGATTTGCAAGGAGATATTCTTGGTAATCAACTTGAGTATGCTGACTTCCAAGATAAACCCCCAAACCAATTGCCAGCATAAGAGACAACAAAAAAACATCTATTAAATAAGCAAGTACCCGTATGCTAAAGCTAGCTAAGTTAGTTTCTGTTGGAAAATAATACCCTTCGTAACGGAAGTATTCAACAAAATCGGGCATGTCACTGGCTTTGGTCCAGTTGCTAAAAGCGGTGCGTATTAAATCGTTCGGCTCTAAACGGCCGTCGGTTAGTTCCTCAAACGTAAACGGGCCTTTTTCGCCTTGATTATCTTTAACAAAATAGCTATCCATGTATGCGTTATGCTGTTATAACAGCACAGCAAAAGTAACTGTTTTTCTCACAGTTTACCTTGCCCGGTCACGAACTCATGGCATATACAATAATATTAACACCAAACTTGGTATTATCCTCGGCCAAAAAGCGTTTATTCCTAAAATCGTAATCCCACTCGCAGCCATAATCTTTATTACTATATAACACGGCAATGCGGCCGTTGATGGTGATGGCCTTTAAATAATCGTGCACCAAATCATCTCCCCAGCCATTCAGCTCAAATGATGTGTTAGGCGGTCCTTTCTCGAACGTGAAAAAAGAACGATAAATCTCGTGGTTGTTCGGAATCTTTTTTAACGCCTCGTGCCCGAACAAGGATGCCATTTGTGCCTCAAACGATTTGGCAAACAAGCCGTCGATATCATGATTGCAATCGTCCACAAAAACAAAACCTCCGTTTTGCACATACTTTTTAAAGTTGGCCCGCTCTTGCGCGTCAAACTGCACCAGCTTGTGGCCGCTCATGTAACTAAAAGGCGAAGCAAACACATCCGGACTGCTCAAGGCTACTACCTTTTCTTTTTGTTCGATAGGTATAGTGGTATACTCCAGCAATGAGTTCAGGATGTTAGTAGGCATACGCTGATCGGTATCCCAATCGCCGGAATGATAACTAAAACGGGTAAAAGTAAATTTGGAGTTTAAAGACATTACCGTTAAAACTCTAAAATTAGCACAAAATCTCATCCATTAGCACCATTTTACTTACAGGGCTTGTAATTTTTAAGATACTTTGTTGAAATACTATTAAACTTTTGTGGCATTTCTGTAAAAAGCACAATATATTGTGGTGCCGTATCAAGGTATTCATTGTATTACAATAACAACAAAGCTTTGGAACTAACCGAAAACAATATTAAAGCACTGCTGGCTAAACTGCCACAGCTTAAAACCGAGATACAAAAGGTAATTGTAGGTCAGGAGCATATTTTAGACGAACTACTGGTGGCCTTTTTAGCTGGCGGCCATTGTTTGCTGGAAGGTGTACCCGGACTAGCTAAAACCTTGCTGGTAAAAACCATGTCGCAGGCATTGCACCTGTCGTTCCGCCGCATACAGTTTACGCCCGATTTGATGCCGACGGATATTGTGGGCACCGAGATACTGGAAGAAGATCATGTAACCGGCAAACGTTTTTTTAAGTTCAACAAAGGCCCTTTGTTTGCCAACATTGTACTGGCCGACGAGATTAACCGAACACCGCCCAAAACGCAATCGGCTTTGCTGGAAGCCATGCAGGAGTTTTCGGTAACCTATGGCGGGCAAACCTATCCGCTGGACAAACCGTTCTTTATCCTGGCTACACAAAACCCTATCGAGCAAGCGGGTACTTACCCATTGCCCGAGGCGCAGCTTGACCGCTTTTTGTTGCTGGTACAAATTGGTTATCCAACCGAGCAGGAGGAATTTGACATCCTGAACCGTACTACCGGTACTAAAGCTGCTACCGTAAACCCGGTAATATCGGCAGAAGAAATTCAGCAAGCGCAGGCCCTGGTAAGGCAAGTAAGCATCAGCGAAGACCTGGTACGTTATGTAAGTAGACTGATACGCGCCACCCGACCAGATACCACTACATTAGATTATGTAAAAGAGTGGGTACGCTGGGGCGCCGGTCCGCGTGCCGGGCAAGCCTTGATACTAACCGCCAAAGCCCGCGCCTTATTGAAAGGCCGCTATGCAGTAATTATGGAAGACATTCATGCTATGGCCACGCCGGTGTTGCGTCATCGTGTATTGATGAATTTTAAAGCCGAGGCAGAAGGCATTACCTCAGACAAAGCCACAGCCGAGTTGATTAAGTTGATACCAAGAAGTTAGTTGTGAGTTGAGGTTGTCTGTTGTAAGCAATAACAGACCAGACATCAATTAAACGCCATCTCCCCCACAACTGACAACACATAACAGACAACCAACATGCTGCTAGACCCGAAAGTATTAATGACCATCAAAAATCTGCCCTTACTGGCTAAAACAGTAATTGACGGGTTTATGAACGGCTTTAATAAAAGTACCGTTAAGGGGCCCGGACTGGAGTTTAGCCAGTACCGCAGCTACCAGCCCGGCGATGATTTGCGCTGGCTGGACTGGCGCATGTATGCCCGGAGCGACCGGTATTACATCCGCGAATCGGAGGTAGAAACCAGCATTTCCGTAAGGTTTTTGATTGATGCCAGCGCCAGCATGAACCATCACGATGGTACGCTGAGAAAAATTGAGTATGCTAAATTCCTGGCAGCCTCATTGGCGTACTTGGCCAACTTACAGGGTGATGCTGTGGGGTTATATGTATTTCAGGATGGCGGTTTGTTTTCGCTATCATCCAAACCCGATCCGCAACATTTGCAGCGGGTATATTACCAACTGGAAAACATAAAACCAGCCGGCAATTTTACGCAGCCGGTACATTACAAAGAATTATTTGCCGGATCGGGCCGTAAAGAACTATTGGTATTTATTACCGACATGTATGAACCCGACGGTGAAATCACCAAATTATTAGATTCGTTAGCCGCATTAAGACATGAGATTATCCTGTTTCAGCTGATGGGGCAAAACGAACTGGATTTTGATTTTAAAGGCTATTCGGCACTGGAAGATCTGGAAACCGGCGAGGTGATACAGGTTGGTCCGCAGGCTAAAAAGCAATACCAAGAAGCATTGCAAAACCGATTAGAAAACATTAGAATGCAGCTTCTCGGTAAGCATATTTTTTACCGGATGCTCAGCACTGCACTGCCGCTCGATGTGGCGTTGCGCGATTTTTTGGTACAGCGAAATAAAGGTATTGTATAAAAAATTTAAAATTAGCCAAGCATTGTTTCAGTTTTTAAATCCCATATGGTTATTTGCAGCTGCCGCGTTGGTGATACCGGTACTGATACACCTATGGAACATTCGTCCGGGCAAAGTATTAAAAGTAGGTAGCATATCGCTTATTGACCCGGCTTCGCGCAAAAGCAGCCGCAGTTTTAAACTGCTGGATATACCTTTATTTATTTTACGCTGCTTACTACTGCTGACTTTAGCTTTGTTGCTGAGCCTGCCCGTGTGGCAAAAAAAGCTAAAGCCGGTTAAACTAAAAGGCTGGGTAATGATCCCGAAAGAGCATTTTATAAATACCTACAAAAAATTCAAACCCCATATAGATTCGCTCACCAAAGCAGGATATGAGTTCCATTATTTCAATCAGGGCTTTTCAAAATCAAACCTGACGCAAATCCTACTTCATCCTAAAGATTCTATCCGTATTCAGGATACCACCAAGCAGCAAATCAACTACTGGACACTCATCAAACAGTTGGATAACAAAGTAGCGTCTACCCTGCCCTTGTATGTATTTACACCGAACCAAGCAAACTATTTCATCGGCACTAAGCCACAGGTTGCTCTAAACCTGCACTGGCAAACCTACATCCCGACTGATTCGGTTAGTAACTGGGTGGAACGTGCCTGGTTTACCAATAATAACAGTATTCGCGTGGTGCAGGGCAACAGCACCGCTACAGGTACCGCTTATAGTTACGCTACGGTTCAGGGCAATCAGGCTAACTCGGTGTACACTATCAACACACAAGATGGGCGACCAACTATTAAACTTAATAGCAGTAAGCAAACGGCGATACCCATTGATACTACTACAACACGTTTAGCTATTTATACTGACAATGCCCTAGCTGATGCCAGTTACCTGAAAGCAGCTTTACAGGCGTTAACAGAATTAGCCCAACACAAAACGGTATTAAAGCAATATAGCAGCCCGGCTTTGATTCGGGTGGGGCAAAGCTGGTTGTTTTGGTTGTCTGAAAAGCCGGTTCCCAAACGCCTGTTACAGCAGTGCCAGCATATCTTAGTGTACGCTAAAGGAAAAGTTGTTGATACCAACTCATGGATAGATAACGACGGTCTATACGCTACTGCTGTTCAGCAACAGCAAAAGATTGAGTTATTTAAGCTGATATCTTCTTCTAATAATGAAGAAGTAATATGGCGTGATGGCTTCGGACATTCTGTTTTAGGCTTGCATTCAGGTACTAACAAAGTATACCGTTTTTACAGCCGCTTCAACCCATCATGGAACGATTTGGTTTGGAGTAACGAGTTTCCAACCTGGTTGCTAAAATTAATGACGCCTGCTGAAACCACGGCAAACAATTCGTTTGACAAACGTGCATTAAGTCAGGATCAACTGATGCCTGAACTAACCGGCGACACCCATATGCCAACGGTAAAGCTCACCGGGTTTACCGATTTACAACCTTATTTCTGGCTAGCTTTAGTACTGCTCTTTTTAGCAGAACGCTGGCTGTCTAACCGCGAACCCAAAACCACAACGAGCCATGACTGAGCAGGGCGGATTACATAAAATAAAACAACTACAGCAGCGCTGGATTGGTTACCAGTTGCTGGCTGATGTATTATTGTCTGCGGCTATAGCAGTCTTGTTGGGTAGCGTGCTACACGTTTTGGGGGGATGGCCAAGCTGGTGGGCCTTACTACTGTTTGTGTTGATCTGGGGAGCGTTATCGGTCATTCGCCGCCCTTGGCAAATTACTTTGCAAACGGTTTGTAGCTTTCTGAATATTTTTTACCCCGAATTAGAAGAAAGTGCGGAGTTAATATTAAAGCCAAAACAAAACCTTAACCTGCTCGAAAGCCTGCAACGCAGCAAGGTAGAGCAAGCCTTGCAACATGTGCCCGCACAACCGCAGCAGTTTGCCAAACGAGCTAAAATAATGTCGCTGCTTTTTATTTTAGCTATTGCTGTAAGCTTTGCTTTGTTTAAAATCAATTGGCAACGGCATACTATCGGCTCTTACTTTGGTAAAGCAAATAAAATTTCGACAAATAAAAACCTACCTCCCGAAAAAGTATTACCGCAAATCAAAGACATCAACGTTAAGATTACCGCACCGGCTTATACCGGTAAAGGCACCCGCGAACAAGACCGCTTTACCATTGAAGCAGAAGAAGGCGCTTCAGTAAACTGGCAAATCAAAACCAATATTGCCGTTAAACAAGCTTGGCTAATTTTTAATGAACACGAAAAGCTGACACTTAACTCAGAAGGAGATCATACCATTTGGCGTGCTCAAAAAATTATTACCAAACCCGGCTTTTACCAGGTAAGCATCGATGGGCAAATATCCGAGCTTTACCAGATACAAGTAATTAAAGATGCATTGCCGGTTATCCGCATCAAAAGCCCTAAGCAATATACACACATTGATGCTGGCGAGGCGCCCAGAGTAACCATCAACACCACCGTAACCGACAATTATGGCATAAGCGATGCCCGAATTTTTGCCACCGTGGCCAAAGGCAGCGGCGAGGCTGTCAAGTTTAAAGAATATCAGTTTGCGTTTAGTCAATCATTCGGTCAGCATAACCGGCAGTATAATCTGCAAAAAGTTTTGGATTTGCCTAAGCTAAATATGGAACCCGGTGATGAGCTGTACTTTTACATCCAGGCGCAGGATAATCATCAGCAAAAAACCCGTACCGATGTGCTGATTGTGTCCATTCAAGACACCGCACAATTACTAAGCATGGATGGCTTGGTGGCAGCGGCCAACATCAAACCCGAATATTTCAGGAGCGAACGCCAAATTATTTTAGATACCGAAAAGCTACTGAAAGATAAAGACAGTCTAAGCACCACCGATTTTAAAAACCGCTGTAATGATTTAGGTATGGATCAAAAGCTATTGCGTCTGCGCTACGGCAAATTTTTGGGTGAAGAAGACGAAATCGGCACCGAAAGTGAAGGCAACGAAGAAGTAGGCAAAGCCGAAAACTTTGGTGACGCCAAAGTGGTGATGGATGCCTATACCGATAAGCACGATAATGCCGAAGATGCAACATTTTTAGAACCCACCGTTAAAGCGCAGCTTAAAGCTACCCTTACCGAAATGTGGAAAGCCGAATTGCACCTGCGTATGTACAAACCGCAAGAAGCTTTACCCTTTGAATACAAGGCCTTGCGCTTGCTGAAAGATTTACAGCAAAAGTCGCGCTCGTATGTAGCCAAAACCGCCTACAATCCACCACCCTTAAAACCCGAAAAACGTTTGAGTGGTGATTTAAGCAAGATTGTACAACCGGTTAACCAACAGGAAGTGAAAGCCGCTGCCGACCGCTATGCTAATCTTAAAAAGGCTGTAACGGTACTGGAACAATTGAAGTATACCCAACAGTTAAACTTTGCCGACAAGCGCACGCTGCAACTGGCCAGTCAGCAATTAACTTCACAGGCTTCGGCACAACCCGGCACTTATCTGCCAGCTATTAGCGCCATGCGACACATTCTTTCGGCAACACAAAAATTCAACCCGACCGACATCGCTGCGGTAGAAAAGGCTATCCAAAAAACATTGCCTAACAGCAAAACGATGCCGTCGCCAGCAACACCAACTGCCGATATGGGATTGGCACAACGCTATTTTAAAAATCTAAACCGATAAACAAAGCATGAACTGGATTATATCGGTTATCATCATTTCCTCTATTCTAGCCCTCATCAGTATCTGGCTGGAATACCGACGTAGTAATCGCCGTTATTTGGTTTGGCGCATATTGGCCTGTATAATAGCCATAGGCGCACTGGCATGCTTGGTGCTGCCAATTACTTACCAAAGCCAAACGCAAATTATGAAAGGAGATAACAATGCTGTTTTGCTAACTGAGGGTTACACCAAAGATAGCATCAGCAATAACTATAAATTTATTTTTACCACTGATAAAGCTATAAAGGAGGCTTACCCAAAAGCTGTTTTATTAAGCGGTTTAGAAGAAGTTGCCCAACATCGGTCCGCTATTAAAAATCTGTATATTTTAGGCTACGGGCTTAGCACGGATGAACTGAAAACCCTTAGCCACGTTGCTACGACATACACTGCGCCAAAAATTCCTGCAGGTATACAAACCATTGACTGGCAAGGCAAGCTTAAAGCGGGCGAGCAATTGCAAGTGCAGGGACGATTCAACAACACAGCATCCAAAAGCGTTAAGCTGGTATTGAAAGGACTAAACACCGGTTTAGATTCGGTTAACATTGCGGCTAATCAAACAGCTGATTTTGAACTGGCAACTCACACGAAAAGCACCGGACGGCAAACCTTTAACCTTATCGGTATTTCTGGTTCGGATACCATCACTAACGAAACTTTGCCATTTATTATTGAACCGGCTAAACCAGTTAAAGTGCTGATGCTTTCGGCAGCACCAAACTTTGAAACCAATTTTTTGAAAAACTGGCTAAGCAGTAACGGCTATGCAGTGGCTGCAAGGGCCGTGATTAGTAAAGATAAAATCAGTCAGGATTTTGTGAACATGAACAAGCTCCCGTTAGATCGCCTTACATCTAACCTGCTGGCGCAGTTTGATGCGGTAATAGGCGATCTGTCGGCCTTAAAAACATTAGGCGGACCAGAAAGCGCAGCTTTGAAGCAACAGGTAACGCTAAACGGATTAGGTGTAATTGTTCGGGCAGATAGTGCGGACAAAAACGCATCTTGGCTGCAACAGGACTTTGCGATAACTACCGTTGCCGCCAAAGGGCAGTTAACAACGGCTTTACGCCTGCAAAACCAGCAAGCTAAAACAGCTGTGCTGAATGTAGATCCTTCCTACATCAATTCTCGCAGCAACACACAAAATCTGGTTTATGACACGCAAAACCATATATTAGCCAGCAGTGCCATGGCCGGTGCAGGCCGGATAGCCTTTACCACCTTAAACCACACCTATACCTGGATGCTGGCCGGTAATGGTAAAGATTATAGTGCGCTATGGTCATTGCTAATTGGAAAGGCCGTACGCAAAGCCGCCCCTATGGCTAACTGGCAAATCGCATCTGCTACCCCATCGGTAAGCGAGTCGGTAAAACTGGAGTATCAGGGAACAGCCCTAACATCTTCTATAACCATTGATCAATCGGTATTAGCACCGCAACAAAACCGGTTTGTGCCATATTCATGGTCGGTTACCTATTGGCCTAACCAAATTGGCTGGCAACAAGTTCGAACAGGCGGCAATACATCTGCATTATGGTATACTTATGCAAAAAGCAACTGGAACAGCTTAAAAATTTTGAAAAAGATTGCAGATACCAAAAATTATATCGAAAATCAGCCTAAAATCAATTCTGTAACAAAACAAATACAGCAAACCGCTAAGGTTGAGGTGCCAAAATTTTATTTTTATCTGATTTTGTTAATCGCGTGCAGCTTTTTATGGATTGAACGTAAGCTGGCCATATAAAGACAACTGAATTATAACTAAAACTAAACTATAACAAAGGAGGATTAAACCTTGAAACGTAGAAATTTTATTTACCTGTCGGGCGTTGGTGCCGGGGCCATGATGCTGCCCAACCTGCCGTCGTTCGGTACGCCGATAGACCCGCTGCAATCGCTGGAGCAGGTGGATGTGCGCATTAAAAAAGAACTGGCCGATGTGGCTCTAAACACTGCCAAATCTAAAGGTGCGTCTTATGCCGATATCCGTATCGGCCGTTACCTGAATCAGGCTGTGGTTACCCGCGAAACCCGTGTGCTAAACGTAGCCAATTCCGAATCGTACGGCGTAGGTATCCGTGTATTGGTAAACGGCTGCTGGGGCTTTGCTGCCAGTAATGTGGTAACCAAAGAAGGTGTGGCTAAAACAGCAGAACGTGCTGTGGCCGTGGCCAAAGCCAATGCTAAAATTGGCGGTGCACCGGTACAACTGGCCCCGCAAAAAGGTTATGGCGAAGTAAGCTGGAAAACACCTATCGAAAAAAATGCTTTCGAGGTGCCTATTAAAGAAAAAGTTGATTTACTGTTAGCAGCCAATGGCGTAGCTTTAGCTGGTGGTGCCAACTTTGTCAACTCCACCATACTGGCCATCAACGAGCAAAAGTATTTTGCTTCAACCGATGGCTCGTATATCGATCAGGATATCCACCGCTTGTACCCTAACTTTAGCGTTACCAAAATTGACGCCGCTAAAGGCGCGTTTGAAACCCGTGCGGCGTTAAGCTCGCCGGTGGGCATGGGTTACGAATACCTTACGCCAACCGAGTCAGAAAAAGTACAAGGCGTGGTTACCCGTTACAAAAACCGGTACGACATGATGGAGGACATGAAAAACGCCACCAAAAACGCCGCCGAAAAAGTGAACTCTAAATCGGTTGAACCGGGTAAGTATGATTTGGTGCTTGATCCATCCCACTTATGGTTAACCATTCACGAGTCGGTAGCCCACCCTACCGAGTTGGACCGTGTGTTAGGCTATGAGGCTAACTATGCCGGTACCAGCTTCCTGACTTTGGACAAGCTAAAATCGGGCAACTTTAAATTTGGCAGCCCGCATATGAATGTGATTGCCGATAAAAATCAAAAAGGCTCGTTAGGTGCCGTGGGTTATGATGATGAGGGTGTTAAACCTAAAGAATGGCAACTGGTAAAAGACGGCACATTGGTTAACTTCCAGGCCATTCGCGATCAGGCGCATATGCTGGGCTTAAAAGAATCGCAAGGCTGCTGCTATGCACAAACCTGGGCCGATGTACAATTCCAGCGCATGCCAAACGTATCCCTGCAACCAGGCAAAACCCCACTGAGCGTGGATGACATGATTAAAAAAGTAGAGAAAGGCATTTACATTGTGGGCAACGGCTCGTTCTCTATAGATCAGCAACGCTACAACTTCCAGTTTGGTGGTCAGCTGTTTTATGAGATCAAGAACGGCAAAATCGTAGGTATGCTGAATGATGTGGCTTACCAAGCAACCAACCAGGAGTTTTGGAACTCGCTGGCAGCCGTTTGCGATGAGCGCGATTACCGTTTGGGTGGTGCTTTTAACGACGGTAAAGGTCAACCCAGCCAGTCGAACGCGGTATCGCACGGTTCATCAACCGCATTATTTAAAGGAGTAAACGTAATTAACACTAAACGTAGAATCGGATAATAACCATATGCCAATACTTAGCAAAGAAGAAGCACAGGCTTTATTAAAGAAAGTGCTTAGTTATTCAAAAGCCGACGAATGCGAAATCGGCTTAAGCGGAAGCGAAGGCGGCAACATCCGTACTGCCTTAAACGCAGTGTCTACCGCGGGCGATATCAGCACCCTTGGGTTGGCCGTAAGCTCTACCTTCGGTAAAAAAACCGGCACGGCTACCATCAACGAATTTGATGACGCCTCATTAGAAAAAGTTGTCCGCCGTTCGGAAGAACTGGCGCAGCTGGCTCCCGAAAACCCCGAGCACATGCCGCCGTTGGGTCCGCAAACTTTTGCCGAATCTAAAACTTATAATGAAAAAACGGCTGCCATGACGCCCGAAAGTCGTGCCGAAATGGTGGCGGCCAGCTTAAAAGCATCTAAAGAAGCCAACCTAAGCGCTGCAGGATTTTTGGAAAACGAAACCAACTTTACCGCGGTAATGAACAATAAAGGTTTGTTTGCTTATAATAAATCTGCCGGTGTTACTTTCTCGGTAACTACACGTAACACCGCCGGAACGGGTTCGGGTTATGCGGCTCGTGGCTTTACCGACGTAAGTAAACTGGACACTTATGCAGCTACCAAAATTGCTGCACAAAAAGCCAATGGCTCTGTAGGCGCTCGCGCTATTGAGCCCGGTAAATACACCGTAATTTTAGAGCCTACTGCAGCGGTTTACATGATGGAGAACATGTTCCGTTTTGATGCCCGCAGCGCCGATGAAGGCCGCAGCTACCTGAGCAAACGCGGTGGTGGTACCCGATTGGGAGAAAAGCTGATGGATGACAAAGTAACCATCTACTCCGACCCGTTTAATGACGAACTACCGGCCAATACCTGGGACCGCGACGGCCTGCCACAGGAAAAAACCTACTGGATACAAAACGGCGTGGTTAAAAATCTGAGCTACTCGCGCTACTGGGCCGAAAAGAAAGGCGCCAAACCCCTACCCGGCCCCAGCAACATCATTATGGAAGGCGGCACCACCAGCCTGGAAGAGATGATTAAAAGCACCGAGCGCGGCATCCTAGTATCTCGCCTGTGGTATATCCGTATGGTTGACCCGCAGGTACTGGCCCTTACCGGCCTAACCCGCGACGGTACCTTTTACATTGAGAACGGCAAAATCAAGTTTCCGATCAAAAACATGCGCTTTAACGAAAGCCCGGTAATTATGCTGAACAATGTAGAAGCCTTGGGTAAACCCGAGCGTGCCATCAGTGTAGAAAGCTACCGCAGCTATGTGATTCCTCCGATGAAAATTCGGGACTTTACGTTTAGTTCGTTGTCTGACGCGGTGTAAGGAGATTGAGATGCTATAAAACAGAAGCGGTTGTCGTGTGTACGGCAACCGCTTTTTTTAATTAATCGCCATATAAAAGAATCAGGTTATCGAAAAATTTTAATAGCAGGCTGATAAAATGCCGCTCTGCCGTTAAATGCTAAGCAGGTATTCACAACAATCATAATTGCATTATAGGCATACGGAATGGCTATACCCATGATAAGTATTATCTCCGGTAAGCCTAATCCTCCGAAACCTATATTGGAAACCGGCATATTAAAATGAAATATAATTGAGGTTGTAAAAAACAACAACCATCCATAATGAATCAAACACCAAGTTATTTGAAAGTTAACTACCCGCTTAGCAATTTCATCAATTCCTTTAATAGAATTACGTTTTATAACCCATAAAGCAAATGGCACTATCACACCTAGCGGCGCCCACAGAAAAAAGCTTAGAGCCGACAGATGTATTGCCATTAAATAAACTCTATCTTCAGGTAACTCGGCAAATTCAGGACGTATACTCTCGGCAACTTCTGTTAGTTTATGAACAGGTATCTCGAAACAGGTTGCTAGGCGTTGCAGGCTATCACCGTGTGGTTGGGTTGCACCACTTTCAATTCGCTGTATCGTGCGCAAACTAAGCCGGCAACATTCGGCCAGATATTCTTGTGAATACCCCTTGCTGATGCGCAAAGCTTTTACCTTGCTACCTAGATTATTGTTTTTCATGCTAAGTTGTTTTGAAGCGAATTTACATTGTGGCTGATAATTAAACTTACGTATTCTTTGCGTCATTTGCATGACAACGCTCAAAACAAGCATTTACTTACTTGCAATAAAGTATCCCGTTACTTAGCAGCAACCCGCTACCAATATTATCAAGGCGCTATACGGAGTTATCTGTTACAATGCATAAAAATTATTTTGACGGTATTATATAATCTAATTAGACTGCATATAAGCGTGGCGCAACCAAAAACCAAAAAAGCCCGACCATACCGGTCGAGCTTTTTATATTCAAAATCGAACAATCAATTAAACGCCTAACAATAATCTTGCAGGATCTTCCAGCAATTGTTTTACACGTACCAGGAAGCTTACTGATTCGCGGCCGTCTACGATGCGGTGATCGTATGACAGGGCCAGGTACATCATCGGGCGGATAACCACTTGGCCGTTTACAGCCACCGGGCGCTCGATAATGTTATGCATACCCAAAATAGCCGATTGCGGTGCATTGATGATTGGCGTAGACAGCATAGATCCGAAGATCCCACCGTTGGTAATAGTAAAAGTACCGCCGGTCATGTCCTCAATGGTCAGCTTGTTTTCGCGGGCTTTGCCGGCCAGCGTAACTACGGCTTTCTCGATTTCGGCCAAGCTCATGGCATCTGCGTTACGGATGATGGGAACCACCAAACCTTTAGGTGCAGATACAGCGATAGAAATATCAGCAAAGTTGCTGTACACAATCTCTTCACCATCAATACGGGCACCTACGGCTGGCCATTCTTGCAGGGCCATACATACCGCTTTGGTAAAAAACGACATGAAGCCTAAGCCTACGCCATGTTTTTCTTTAAATTTATCTTTGTATTTGCCACGTAGCTCCATGATAGGCTGCATGTCCACTTCATTAAAAGTGGTTAGCATGGCTGTTTCATTTTTAACAGCAACCAAACGCTTAGCTACGGTTTTACGCAGGTTGGTCATTTTTTCGCGACGCTCGGCACGGGTACTGGTAGCGCCTGATGGTGCTGCTGCGGTTTGTGGGGTAACTTTTGGTGCTGATGAAGCCGCATTATTAGATGGGCCAGCAGCAGTTTTCTGCGCGTTCAGGGCATCTTCTTTAGTGATACGGCCACCTACACCGGTACCGTTCACATTTTGCGGATCAACACCTTTTTCGGCCAGTATTTTACCGGCAGCAGGTGATGGAGTGCCTGCAGCATAACCGTTTCCGGTTGTCTGTTGTCTGTTGTCTGTTGCTGGTTGTGAAGCAGCAGGCGCACTTGGCGCTTCGCTCTTCGCACCACCTCCAACGCCACTTTCAATCTTGCAAACTACAGCGCCAATGGCCAGCACGTCGCCTTCGTTGGCTAAGGTAGTTAACGTACCTGCGCTTTCGGCAGTTAATTCAAAAGTAGCTTTATCTGATTCCAGTTCAGCAATAGCTTCGTCCATAGCTACCTGCTCGCCGCTTTTCTTAATCCAGCGGGATAAGGTAACTTCAGTGATAGACTCGCCTACCGGCGGAACTTTAATTTCAACAGTTTTAGCCTCGGCAGCCGGTGCTGGGGCAGCAGCCGGAGCCGCTTCAGGGCGGGTATCACGCTGACCAGGAGCGCTTTCATCAGCAGCGGCAGCAGTTTGTTTGCTTACCGGAGCGGCAGCCGCAGGAGCAGCGGCACCAGCTTCAATACTGGCTACTACAGCACCAATTGGCAATGTATCACCTTCCTGGGCAGTAATTTTTAAAGTTCCGGCACTTTCGGCAGTCAGCTCAAAAGTAGCTTTGTCTGATTCTAATTCGGCAATTACCTCATCCATGGCAACTGGCTCACCGTCTTTTTTAATCCAGCGCGACAGGGTAACTTCGGTAATGGATTCGCCTACCGGCGGAACTTTGATTTCTAAACTCATAATAGACTGAATTCGTTGTAGGTTGTAACGTTATATTTTGAATTGAGTTGTGAGTTGTCAGTTGTGAGTTGTCAGCTGCAAACGTCTGTATTTCTATTTCAGACAACTCACAACTGACAACCGACAGCTAAACGCGCAACAAATTAATCAGCATTAGTTTCGGCCATTTTATCGGCCGACTTTTTCACATTTTCTTTTTGTTCCTGGCTAACCGGTGCTTCAAAAGCTTTAGAGATAATATACAGTTGCTGTGAAGCATGCTGTTTTGAGTAACCGGTAGCAGTGCTGGCAGCTTCTTTACGTGAAATTACTTCCAGTTGCAGTGGGCTTTTGCGGAACTTACGCAGCATATATGGCCATGCACCCATGTTTTCTGGCTCTTCCTGTACCCAGAAAAACTCGGTGGCGTTGGTGTACTTCTCTTTGATGGCTTCCATCTCCAACTTAGGTGTTGGATACAGTTGCTCTACGCGAACAATGGCAACATCAGTACGTTTATCAGCTTGCTGTTTTTCCAGCAACTCATAATAAATTTTACCGCTGCAGAATAGTACACGTTTTACGTTTTTAGTATCTACGCTTGCATCGTCAATCAGTTCCTGGAATTTGCCTTGGGTAAAGTCTTCCAGTTTAGATACGCAGGCCGGATGGCGCAGTAAACTTTTCGGTGTAAATACCACCAATGGTTTACGGAAATCGCGGTGCAGCTGACGGCGCAATACGTGGAAGAAGTTGGCGGGCGTAGTACAGTTTACTGCCTGAATGTTGCTATCGGCGCAAAGCTCCATAAAGCGCTCAATACGTGCTGATGAGTGCTCGGGGCCTTGGCCTTCAAAACCATGTGGCAATAACATTACTAAACCGTTACCACGTTGCCATTTGGTTTCGGCACTTACCAAATACTGGTCAACTACAATTTGAGCTCCGTTAAAGAAGTCGCCAAATTGTGCTTCCCAAATGGTTAAAGCGTTAGGGTTAGCCAATGCATAACCATATTCGAAACCTAAAACGCCATACTCAGATAGTAGAGAGTTATAGATGTAGAATTTTGCATCAGCACCTAAAGTATCCATTGGCGTATATTCCTCATCGGTATCAGGCAGCGTAACTACCGCATGACGGTGTGAGAATGTACCGCGTTTTACGTCCTCGCCGCTTAAACGTACCGGGTGACCTTCTTTTAACAATGAACCATAAGCAATCAACTCGCCCATAGCCCAGTCAAAAGTGCGGGTTTCATTCACCATTTTGCGACGATCGTCAAACAGCTTTTCAATTTTCTTGAACAACGGTTTGTCTGTTGGCAAATCAGTTAGTTTACGGCCAATTTCCAGGAATTGCTCTTCGCTGATGGCAGTATCAGAAGTTGCATATACCTCTTCTTTGGTAGGTACGTGCAGCCCTTGCCATGCACCGGCAAACATTGGTTTGGTATCGGTAAAGCGATCTTGCGCTTTAATTTCGTTCAGTTGACCTTGCAATTCGTCGCGGAATGCTTTATCCAAACCCTTGGTAAACTCAGCATTAATGCTGCCTTCTTTAACCAATTGTTCGTTATAAATTTCGCGGGTGTTAGGGTGACCTTCTATCGCTTTATACAGTACCGGCTGGGTGAACTTAGGCTCATCCGACTCGTTGTGGCCGTAACGGCGGTAGCACAGAATATCGATAAACACATCCTCATTAAATTCCTGACGATATTCCATAGCCAGATTAATGGTGTATACCAATGCCTCTACATCATCACCGTTTACGTGGAATACGGGCGATAATACGGTTTTGGCAATATCGGTACAATAAGTGCTTGAACGGGCATCTTTAAAGTTGGTGGTAAAACCAATCTGGTTATTAATTACCAGGTGAACGGTGCCACCTGTTTTGTAACCTTGCAGTTTTTCCATCTGTAGCACCTCATAGATAATACCCTGGCCTGCTACAGAAGCATCGCCATGTATTAATATCGGTGCAATTTTATCATGGTCGCCGTTGTATTTGCCGTCAATTTTAGCACGGGTTATACCTTCAACCACAGGGTCAACAGTTTCTAGGTGCGATGGGTTGGGACAAAGGCTTAAGTGTACTTTTTTGCCGTTAGATAACTCTACGTCGGTTGAATAACCTAAGTGATATTTTACGTCGCCGCCAAAAGAGGTTTCCAGGTCGTAATTTTTACCTTCAAATTCGGCAAAAATCTCTTTGTAGGTTTTGCCCATAATGTTGGTCAAAACATTTAAACGACCACGGTGAGCCATACCAATGGTAAACTCTTCGATACCCAACTGTGCACCTTTTTCGATAACCGAATCCAGTGCCGGAATCAATGACTCTCCACCTTCCAGCGAAAAGCGTTTCTGACCCAAAAACTTGGTACCCAAAAAGCTTTCAAATACTACCGCCTGGTTCAGCTTATTTAAAATACGCTTTTTCTCTTCAACCGTAAACGACGGTTTATTGCGCTTGCTTTCCATCCTATCCTCAAACCATTTGGTTTTTATCGGATTACGAATGTACTTGTACTCCGCGCCAATCGACTGGCAATAGGTATCCTCCAACAGCTGCCGAATATCGCGCAGCTTGGCCGGGCCTAAGCCAACCTCTACACCAGCGTTAAATACGGTATCCATGTCGGCATCGCTTAAACCAAAGGTTTCAAGCTCTTTGCCCGGATGGTATTTGCGGCGTTCGCGCACGGGGTTAGTTTTGGTAAACAGGTGACCGCGTGAACGGTAACCGTTTATCATATTCAGCACGTTAATTTCTTTTAAAACGTGCTCGGGAGTGCCGGCTGCAGCATTTGCGGCAGCGGGTTGCGGTGCATTTCCTTGTCCAAAATCAAAGCCCTCAAAAAATTTCTGCCACCCGTAATCAACGGATTCAGAGTCATTTTTGTAAGCTTCGTATAGTGAATCTATGTAGGCTGCGTTTCCGCTATTGATGTAATTAAGACGATCCATCTGAAAACCAATCAGTAAAACGGTACAAAACTAAGAATATAAGATGTAAACTACACGGTTTAATTTGCAAATGGTTTTGAAAATGTTATATTTTGATTTTTTAACAGATTGACTATCGCTAAACGCACTAAATGTGCCCAATAAGTATAAATGTTTAGTAATATGTTAAATTGGCAACTGCTTACTTTTACCTAATCTTAACAAAAAGATGCCCTTTTTTAACAGTGTTAAAATTACACTTAGCATAATATGCTTAAGTTTCTTGCTGCTTGCTGCAAATGCTTATGCACAAATTAATGCTTCCCGCTTTAAGGTGATTGCCTTTTTTACAGGCAAAAATGACCTGGCCCATATCAGCTTTGTTAATGAAGCTAATCGCTGGTTTCCAGAAATCGCCAAAAAGCATCATTTTACGTATGATACCACCAGCAACTGGCGTAATTTAAACACAGCCTTCCTTTCGCATTATCAGGTTGTATTATTTTTAGATACCCGGCCCGACGCACCTGAACAGCGTGCTGCTTTTGAACAATACATGAAAAATGGTGGTGCCTGGATGGGCTTTCACTTTTCGGCATTTGCACTTACGCCATCGGCCTATCCGCAAAACTGGAACTGGTATCATAACCAGTTTTTAGGCTCGGGCGAATATGGAAGTAACACCTGGCGACCAACATCGGCCATATTGCGAGTGGAAAACAAACGGCATCCTGCCACAAAGCACTTACCCGCTATTTTCAAAGCATCCCCCAACGAATGGTACCGCTGGCAAAACGACTTAAGCAAAAATCCGGACATCGATATTTTACTGACTATTGACTCCAGCAGCTTTCCGCTGGGCACCGGCCCCAAGCCCAATGAGATTTGGCATAGCGGCTACTACCCCGTAGCTTGGACCAACAAGAAATATAAAATGGTGTATGTAAATATGGGCCACAATGATATGGACTATGAGCACAAGTACGACAATACCAATCGCACACTTTCTTATACTTTCAGCAATAAAGAGCAGAATCAGTTTATCATTAATTCACTGCTATGGCTGGGAACCAGAAAGAATGCTGAGTGAGCATTGTTATAACTCATTTAATTTATCCAGATAATCGGCCGCCTGCTCCATTACTTTCTGCTTTTCATCAGGCTGCATCGTTTTCAAGATGCGATAGGCCATACCGATGCGCGGGTTGCTTTGCAGATGCTCGGCATTGCGGTCCAAAAAGTTCCAGTAAAGGCTGTTGTACGGGCAAGCACGGTCGCCATATCTTTTCTTATAATCGTAATGGCAGTGCTTGCAGTAATCACTCATTTTGTTGATATAGGCCGCGGTAGCTGCGTATGGTTTCGAGGCAATTATACCACCGTCGGCAAACTGACTCATGCCACGGGTGTTGGTAATTTCTACCCATTGAATGGCATCTACATAAATACCCAGATACCAGGCATCCACATCATCGGGGTTAATGCCGGCCAGCAAGCAAAAATTACCAATTACCATCAGCCGTTGTATGTGATGTGCCCAGGCATGGTTAAGCGATTGGCCAATACATTTGTTGAGGCAGTTCATTTTCGTATTGCCATCCCAAAACCAGTGCGGTATCTCCGTGCGGTGGTTAAAGAAGTTTTTCTCATCATACCCCGGCATTTGCGACCAGTATACCCCACGCATAAACTCGCGCCAACCTACCACCTGCCGTATATAACCTTCTACCTGCGGTAAGGTGATTATTTGCTGATGCTGCTTATAGTGATTCAACACCTTACTCACAATCTCAAACGGCGCAATCATTTTTGAGTTCAGCGCAAAAGACATACGCGAATGGAATAAGCTGATATGCTCTTGCAGCATGGCATCTTCATAAGTACCAAAGTGTGGCAGCAAATGCTCACAAAAATACTCGAGTGATTTTAAAGCCTCCTGTCGGGAAAGCGGCCATTCCAGCCGCATGGCATCTACCTCTCCAAAATACTTGACGCCCATGCGGTCAATCATAGCCTTTAGTTCCGTTACGTCATGATTGTAGCGAATGGGCTCTTCCAGCGGCACTTTGCCGTCGTACTTTTTACGATTATCGGTATCAAAATTCCAGCGGTCGCCCAGCGGATCGTCGCCTTCCATTAATATATGCAACTTCTGGCGCATGTGCCTATAAAACACTTCCATCAGGTAACGCTTTTTACCGCTGAAAAAGTTTTGAACGTCATTCCGTTCTGTTAAAAAATGCTCCGTATCGGCAACACCAGTTTCAATATTTAACTTTTGGCAGATAGCTTTTAACTGCTCGTCCAACCGGTATTCGTCGGGCAGTTGGTACTCAAAGCGGGTGATGCTGTTTTGGATGATGATGCGTTGCAGATTCTGTTCAAAATCCTGCTGATTTTCCGGATCATCCAATTTGATATAAACCACTTGGTGCCCTCTTTTTTTAAGCTGATAAGCAAAGTTGCGCATCGCTCCAAAAAAAGCCAGTATCTTTTGCACATGGTGCATTACATATTGCTGCTCTTGCATCACCTCGAGCATTACATATATAATGTTGTTGTCAGTTTGCTTAAACCAACTGTGATTACTGTTTAGCTGATCGCCAAGTATTAATCGGAGCGTGCGGGACATGCATTAAACAACAGGCAGGTGTTGATGTGGTTTTGAATGATTGAGGCTTGTTCTTTTTATTTGTAGCTTTTACTTCTGGTTGTGTTTCATTAGGATAGAGATATTCTTATACCACCGACTGTGGATGTCACTTTCTTTTTTACCGCAAAAAAGAAAGTAACCAAAGAAAAAGCTCTCGGCCGCACCTTCTTTCTATTCAAAACAGTGCTTATACTTAAGTCAGTAGCTACCGAAAGAAGCTGAATGCCGATTCTTTTGTCGGTTATGTTCTGACTGTGCTTTACTTTGAACGAGGATAGAAAAAGAAAAGAAGCGCAGTGGCCCGCTATCGCGCCCGGGCCGGCGGCTGCCTGTAGCGTTGGATAGGGATCGCGAGAGCTAGGCCTTTTTGTTTCTTTTGTGGCTATGACAAAAGAAATAGCCTCCGCGGCAATGAGCGGACGAAGTAAGTAAAGGACCACTATCAGAAGTTAATTTTACAGTACAAACTTAGGATAGTAGTATAAATAAAGACAGTGCAAAAATTTTGAGATCGCTTCTACGCCTATTACACAAGCCGTTACTTTTTAGGCAATTATGTTGCAAAAACTATGCTGATGCAGCCAAATCTCCGGCGGCTTCTTCATTTAACCACAGCCTAACATATTCTCCTTTAGGGTCTAATTCGGCAGCAGTTTTGGGATTAAAATATCGATTCTCGCGAGGATCGTTGCCTACACCGGCAATGTAGGCCCAGTTGCCCCAGTTGCTGGCCGGTGAGTAGTCGATTAATTTTTCTTCGAACCATTGGGCGCCGCGGGTCCAGTCAACTTTTAAGGTTTTGGTCAGATAAGCCGCCACCACCTGTCTGCAGGAATTATGTAAAAAGCCCGTAATTTTCAACTCGTGCATACAGGCATCTACGTAAGGCACACCGGTTTGACCGTTTTTCCACTGGTCAAATAGTTCATCCTGGTTAGTAGCCAGTTCGGGTGCATTATCTTTAAAGCCAGCCGGACTGTAGAACTTGCTGCTGTACTTCTTAAACATAAACCGGAAGTAGTCGCGCCATAGTAATTCCAGCATCAGCGGGTGACTGTTAATGCTAACTTCGTGTTTTACCAGTTCCCAATATACCTGCCTGGGCGATAAACAGCCCAGAGCTAACCATGGTGATAACTTGGAAGCTGCGCTACTCCCCTTTTTAAGGGTTGCAGCTGTTGACTTATTGGCAAAATACTGCTCTAATTGTTGCAGAGCCATAGTTTCGCCACCTACAAAACGATAAGCACGAGGGTCGGCAATGGGCTCATTTAATCCCAATTGCTCAAGGGTTGGCACTTCACCGGCATCAATAATTTCAGGCGTCATAACAGCCTCGGGCGTTTGCACACACGGGCGCACCGCACTATCGCGTTCTACTTTCTTTTTAAAGGTATTGAAGCTATCCGGGATATCTTTAATCGGAAAAGGCAAATCCTCTTTATGGTACAGGGTATGGCCAATAAAGTGTTTAAGATTCAGCTTCATCTTCCATAAGGCAGCTTCAACCTGTTCGGATATACCGGTTTCTTCAAAAGCCACCTCGCGATGGTGGTATACTTCGCTGATATGATATTGCTCTGCTAATTGAGGAATCAACTCGGCCGGATGACCATGTGCGATAACTAATTCGCCGCCTAGATTGCGTAAATTTTGCCGTAGATTAGCTACGCTTTCAATAAGAAAACGAGCACGTATGTTACCGGTTTTATGGTTACCGGCTTCAGTAGTTTGAAAATAATGAGGATCGAAACAATATACCGGCAGTACCTTATCGGCCTTACGTATTGCTTCTAACAATATTTCATTGTCATGTACACGCAAGTCGTTTCTGAACCAAACCAGTATTATTTTTTCACTCATTGTTTATAATCAATCCAAATTAATATACAATAATCGGCATTATTTCTGTCTTCTGCACGCATCGCTGCAATATTTGACATCATCCCAACACTTAGCCCATTTTTTACGCCAGGCAAAAGGGCGACCACAAACGGCACATATTTTTTGCGGCAAATTTTCTTTCAGGATTCTTTTAGGAGCGGACATAACAGGATGAACAAACCGGCTGATACAATGTTAAGCACCCAATATTGTATACGAAACAGGATTTATAAAGATATGGAATATTACAGGAAAACAGGCTCGGCAATGCTAATCTATTAAACCGTTTATAGCTTAATTGTTTGATAACGAATAAACAATATATGCCTAAGCAGGCGTTTAATTGTATATAAGCATGACATTGATCAGCCAAATTAACTGTAAATTTATAGCAAATCATTAATCATCCACCATATGGCAACTATTAAAAGCATACAAAGCGCCTATATTGATTATGTACTTACGGAAGGACATGAACCCAAATCGGTTTACCTTTTTGCCAAGAATAACGACATGACCGAGGATGAATTTTACCGCTACTTCGGATCGTTTGAGGCGGTAGAGCAAAACATCTGGGCAGAGTTTGGAAAGAAGACTATCACCGAAATTAAAACACAGGAAGTATGGCCGCAATACTCATCACGTGAAAAGGCATTGTCGTTTTTTTACAGCTTTTTTGAATTACTCAAAGGCAGCCGCAGCTTTGCCATTTACAGTTTAAAAAAACAGCCACGCGGTATATCAACCCCACGGGTACTAGATAACCTGAAAACCATTTTTGAAAACTTTGCCGATGAGCTGGTACGTGATGGCATAGAAACCGGTGAACTAACAGATCGCAAGTTTTTTTCCAAACGCTACAAAGACGGCCTTTGGATGCAATTTGGATTTGTGCTGAAATTCTGGACCAGCGATAACTCTGCTGGCTTTGAAAAAACCGACGAAGCTATTGAAAAAGGACTGAACGTAACGTTTGATCTGTTTCAGCGTTCGCCTATTGATAATCTGATTGATTATGGCAAGTTCTTAGCCAAAAATGGCGGATTTAAAGAAAAAATGGGGTTTTAAAAATTATATCATTTCGTCATGGCGAGGAGCGACGGTAAATTATATTCGCACTTCTGCATTAACAACTTATGAAACAATTCGCTGCTATTTTTGATATGGATGGCACTTTGGTAGATAACAATCCGTATCATTTTAAAACCTGGAAACAACTGTTTGAAAAATACAACCGTGTTGAGGTAACTACTGAATTATACAACGAAAAATTGAGCGGTGTGCCGGGCATGGTTATTATGCGGGAATTTTTTGGCGATGATTACAGCGAGGACGAAATGAAGGAGATGTTTGATGAAAAGACCCGCATTTACAAAGAAGAATATGGCCCGCATGTAACGGCTATTAATGGGTTAGAAAGGCTGCTGATTGAACTTAAAAACGCCGGTGTAAAAACAGCAGTAGCGTCATCGGCCACAGCTTCTAATATTGATTTTGTGCTGGATAAGCTACCTATCAAGCCTTACTTTGATACAATAGTAGATGGGCCGCGCATCAGTAAACCCAAACCCAACCCACAAATATTTTTAAAAGCAGCCGAAGATTTAGGCATTAAGCCTGAAAGCTGCGTTGTGTTTGAAGATTCCTTGTCGGGTGTAAAAGCAGCCAATGCCGCGGGTATGAAGGTGGCAGCCATAACCACTACACACCAAGCAGAGGAACTGCACCCGGTTGATTTAATTATTGCCGATTATACCGGCCTGACTGTACAAAAATTGGCCGCATTATTTGAAGAGAAAAAGCATGAGTGAAGATAACGCCAAAGAGCAAAACAGCATACCCACCAGTAAAGTACAGCGCTCGGCCAAGTTTGTAAAAACCGGCTTTAAGGTGGGCGGCAACTATATAAAACATTACTCTAAAAAGCTGTTTAACCCCGATCTGGACCGCACGGAACTGAACGAGGATAATGCAGCCGATATCTACGAATCACTGAGCGAATTGAAAGGCAGCGCCCTTAAGGTAGCGCAAATGCTGAGCATGGATAAAAACATTCTGCCTAAAGCCTACGTAGATAAATTTTCGCAATCGCAGTATAACGCTCCGCCGCTATCCGGACCGCTGATTGTGCAAACCTTTAAAAAATATTTTGGCAAATCGCCAGAGCAGATTTACGATAAGTTTAATCTGAAATCAACCAACGCTGCCTCTATCGGCCAGGTGCACCAAGCTGAATTGAATGGCGAAAAGCTGGCCGTTAAAATACAATATCCGGGCGTAGGCGATTCTATATCATCCGACCTGAAATTGGTTAAACCCTTTGCTTTTCGCCTGCTGGGCATGAGTGAAAAGGAACTGGATATCTATATGCGCGAGGTGGAAGAACGCCTGCTGGAAGAAACCGACTATGAATTGGAAGTACGCCGTTCTATAGAGTTTTCAACTGCATGCTCTGGGCTTAACAATGTAGTGTTTCCTAAGTATTATCCGCAATTATCCAGCAAACGTATTATTACCATGAGCTGGCTGGAAGGGCAGCATTTGCGTGAGTTTTTGCAAACCAATCCATCGCAAGAACTGCGTAACCAAATTGGTCAGGCACTGTGGGACTTTTACAATTTTCAGCAACACGAACTGCGTGCGGTGCATGCCGACCCGCATCCGGGCAACTTTTTAATTACACCCGACGGCAAACTGGGCATTATCGATTTTGGCTGCATCAAGGAGATGCCCGAAGATTTTTATTATCCATTCTTTTCACTTACGTCAACCAATTTGCTGGATAATAAAGAAGAAACCATCAAGGCATTCCGTAAGCTGGAAATGATTTTGCCGAACGATACGCCTAAGCAAATTGAATTTTACCACGGCATGTACAAGCAAATGATAGGCCTGTTTGCCAAACCTTACATGAGCAGTACATTTGATTTTAGTGAAACCGCATTTTTTGATGAGCTGTACGGCTTTGGTGAAATGGTATCGCGCATGCCCGAGTTTAAACAGGCCCGCGGGGTAAAGCATTTTATTTACGTTAACCGTACCAATTTTGGCCTGTATAATATTTTACATGAATTGCAGGCACAAGTACGCACAGACACTTACAAGCCGCATGTAATGGCCGTTGTATAGTAAGCTGACATTATTTTAAATAAAGGAAATAAACAAAAAGCCCTGCCATTATTTGACAGGGCTTTTTAATTTTGCAGCCTGTATACTGGCAGCATATATAAGTTGTGCTGGTAATTATACCACTTATTTAGCTTAACCAAAACTCCCTGCCTTTTGCGTTGTTGCTCTACTTGATATGAAGATACTGCTTGCAGGTGCCAGTGGCTATATAGGAACCCGGCTCATCCCGGCTTTGCTGAAGGAGGGCCATGTAGTAGTATGCCTGGTGCGCGATAAAAAGCTTTTTGAAAAGCAAAACCCATATGCCGGCCAGGTTGAACTGGTAACGGGCGACCTATTGCGTGCCCGAAATATGGAACCTTTACCGGTTGATATTGATGCGGCTTACTACCTGGTGAATGCCCTTCCGCAAACCTCGGGCTTTGCCGGATTAGAAGCGCTGTCGGCCGATAACTTCATTACTGCGGTTAATCAAACGCATTGCAAACAAATTATTTCCCTAAGCGAAATAGACGATCAGTTAACCGAAGCGGGCTTGTCACGACAACACGTAGAAGAGATTTTGCGTGGGGCTGATGCGGCATTAACCGTATTAAAAACCACTATGATTATCGGTCCGGGCAGTATTGCAACGGAGTTGCTGGAAGGATTAACCAAAAAATCGCCCATACTGATTGCCTCTAAGTGGGCTAAAGCGCAAGAGCAGCCTATTGCTACCTGCGATGTAATTGTTTATTTGGTTGATTGCTTGCTGAACGCTGCCACATATGATAGTGAATTTCACATTAGCGGACCAGACATCCTAACCTTCCGCGAAATGCTGATCACCCACGCCGAGATATGCCGTGGCACAAAAGCTAAAATCATGACGTTGCCGCAGGTATCATCTGCCTTGTCATCTTACTGGCTCAATTATTTGACGCCTATCAGTTATTCGCACGCCAAAACGCTGGTTGAAAATCTGAAGTACGATATTATCTCGCGCGATGATGCTATCCGCAAAATTATTCCGCATGCTTGCCTTACCTTTAAGCAGGCACTACGGCAAACTGAAGATTTTACGTGCCAATCATAGAACAGCCCTTTAACCTTAACTATATATTATACCATGGCTAAACAGCATATATTGATTACCGGTGGTAGCGGCTTGCTAGGAAAGGACCTGACGGATGCTTTATTACGCCAAGGCCACCAGGTAAGTCATTTAAGTCGTACGCATGGTAAAAATCAGCAGGTAAAAACCTATTTATGGAATGTAGAGCAAGGCCAAATTGATGAAGCCTGTGTTGACGGCGTTGATACCATTATCCATCTGGCCGGTGCTGGCATTGCCGATAAACGCTGGACGGAGGAACGCAAAAAGTTATTAATTAACAGTCGTACCGAATCTATCCGGTTAATTTATGACGTATTAAAAAAGCATCCGCATAATGTTAAAAACATCATTTCGGCATCGGCAACCGGTTACTATAGCAACCGGGGCGATGAGTTGCTCACAGAAACGAGTCGGCCCATGCACGATTTTTTAGGCACGTGCTGTATTGAATGGGAAAAGGCGGTAGACGAGGGAAAGCAACTGGGATTAAACGTTACCAAGTTTCGCACCGGCGTGGTCCTAACCCAACAAGGTGGCGCCTTACCGCAACTGGCTATGCCCATCAAATTAGGATTTGGATCGGCACTGGGTAGCGGCAAGCAGTGGGTGCCCTGGATACACTGGCAGGATGTGGTAGATATGTACCTATACGCCATTGAAGGCCATTGCCCACCCGGCGTTTATAATATGGTAGCGCCCCACCCGGTAACCAACCAGCAACTTACACAGGCCGTTGCCAAACAACTTCACAAACCATTATGGCTGCCCAACGTACCTGCGTTTGTATTAAAACGCATTTTTGGCGAAATGAATTTAGTGGTGCTGGGCAGTACCCGCGTTTCTTCCCATAAGATAGAACAGGCCGGATTTCAATTTAAATACCCGGATGTAGCTAAAGCCTTACAAAATATTTATGGATAAAAAAGCACCCATTACCCTCTTTTGGTTACGCCGCGATTTGCGGTTACATGATAATGCCGGATTATATCATGCGCTAAAAAGCGGCCAGCCGGTATTGTGCCTGTTTATCTTCGATCGCGAGATACTTGACAAACTGGAAGACAGGGACGACGCCAGGGTAACGTTTATTTATCAAACCATACAAACTCTGCGCGATGAATTGCAAAAACATGGCAGCAGCTTATTAATAAAGTACGCCAAGCCCGATGATGCCTGGAACGAGATTTTACAAGAATACACCGTAGCTTCCGTTTACACCAACCGCGATTATGAACCTTACGCCAAAAGGCGCGACGGCAGCATAGGCGAAAAGCTACAGCAGCGGGGCATCCCCTTCCGTACATTTAAAGATCAAATGATTTTTGAGCGCGATGAGGTGGTAAAAGATGACGGCAAACCTTATACTGTTTTTACGCCCTACAAAAAGCGTTGGTTTAAAAAGGTAAATGTTTTTTACTTAAGCTCTTATCCTACCGAAAAGTATTTAAGCAATCTGCACAAAACTAAATCGCTGCCCAATATCACCTTGCAGCAAATGAACTTTACTGAAAGCAGTATTGAGTTTCCGGAAACGGAATATGAGCATATTATAGACGACTATGCCCGTAACCGCGATTATCCGGCCAAAAAAGGCACCTCTCACATAGGCATTCACCTGCGTTTTGGCACCGTGAGCATACGCGATGCTGCCCGTGCAGCTTTTACGCGCGAGCAAACCTGGCTGGGTGAACTGGTATGGCGCGAGTTTTATATGATGATACTGGACCATTTTCCGGAAACCGAAAAGCATGCTTACCGCGCAGCTTTTGACCGTATAGAATGGCGCAACAATGAGCATGAATTTGAATTATGGTGCAAAGGTCAAACCGGCTACCCGCTGGTAGATGCCGGCATGCGCGAACTGAATGCCACCGGCTTTATGCATAACCGTGTACGCATGGTGGCAGCCAGCTTTTTGGTAAAGCATTTATTGGTTGACTGGCGCCTGGGCGAACACTACTTTGCCCGTAAACTGCTGGATTATGAAGGATCAACCAACGTTGGCAGCTGGCAGTGGGTGGCTGGTTCGGGTACTGATGTAATGCCGTATTTTAGAATTTTCAATCCTGAGGCGCAAATAAAAAAGTTTGACTCTAAAAATGAGTACATAAAAAAATGGGTTCCGGAATATGGTACTAACCAATATCCTGAACCCATTATTGAAAACAAAGCGGGTAAAGAACGCGCTTTGAAAACTTATCGTGCGGCAGTAGCCAAGCCCTGATTACGGGTTAGTTACCGTATTTATGGTAACGTCAAAAATTAATACACTATTAGATGGAATGACTACTGCTCTAGTAGTTGGATTGACACTACCTGGTCTGCCATATGCTAAACGCGATGGCACGATTACCGTAATATCCGTACCTTGATTTTTAGCTAACAGCAATGCCTCTCTAAAGCCCGGTATTAGTGCATTAGGATTATTTAAATCATAAGTAGCGGGAGACGCATTATTGTTTTCAGAATAATTACTTGGGTCAAACACAGTACCATTCAAGAAGCTTCCTTTATAATCAATAGCAACTGTTGACGTTTCATTAATTAAAGTAGTACCGGTACCGGCTTTTCTAATTTTGTAGTAAAGCCCGGCATATCGGCCCGATGTAATTTTAGTATACTCGGCCGGGTTAGAGTTGGTATTTTTAAAATAGCTTTGTATACAGGCGTCATCGTACGCATCTTGATTATTGATAACATTAATATAATAATACAAAGATTGATTACCCCTTAGCCTGCTGCTTCCGTTACCAAAACCACTAGAACCATAAGCCAAACGCGATGGGATTAGAAAACGGGCACGGGTACCTTTAGTTTTTACCAAATTATAAACAGCCTGCTGTACACCACTAGGTATCAATTGTCCTACAAATGACCATCCATGGTTAAAAACGGTGTCGGTAGAGTTATATAATCCATCAAGTGAATTAATGCTGAATGTATAAGCAATAGTATCCTGATATCTGAGCGTAGCACCTGTACCCTGATTGAGTATCTCATAATAGATGCCAGATGTATCACCATCCGCACGCTTCATATTATTAAGGCCGTTGGCTTTTATATATGCAGTAATTTGTTGTTCATCAAATTCTTTAATCCCGATATCTTGTTTGTCTTTCCGACAAGATACAAAGCCTAAAGTTAATAGTACACAAAGCGTTAAGTAAGTTAGTTTCATTTAATTAGTTCGTTACATCAATTACTTCTATATCAAAAATCAGCACAGCATTAGCAGGTAAGCCATTGGCCGGCAAGCCATTATATTTAACTTCAGGGTGAGCATAAGCCCCATAAGCATTACGCGAAGCTATAAATAACCGTATTATGCCGTTCTTATTCACTTTAGGTATACCCACCTGCCATCCTTTTATTACCTCGCCAAGGGTAAAAGACGGATGGAAATCACCGGTTTGGGCAAATACTTCACCCGTGGTAAGCAACGTACCTGTATATCCTACCGTAACCCTGGTAGAGCTTGAATTGTAAAGTGAAGGGGTTGTACTTTGCTTTACAATCTGGTACCATACACCTATCGTGTCTGGCCCCAATGATAAACCGGCAGCATTAGTATTTTCTACCCGTTTAGCATTAGTAATACCATGGGTAGTAAGGTAATCTGTAATTAGCTTATCGTCAATGGCGGCTTGTTCACCGTTAATTACCACTTGCGTATCATCTGCTTTTTTACACGAAGCAAAAGCCAGCACACACAAAGCAATTAATATCAGCAACCTGTTCATCCGGGTCATTTCAAACCGCAAATTTATCGTTTTAAAGTTCAAAATAAGCAGCTTAACAATTTTTAACATTTAAACAATACGATAATTAACCACCAAACGCTTCAATGAGTGTAAAAATGTATTAAATCAGGGCTTATAATCGAGCGTTAGCTGGTTAACTTTTTTAAGGGTGGTTATCAAAGTCTGCTTTTCTTTATCGCTCAAATGCTCGTTCAGATAGTTATTGAAATGCTTAACCAAACCGCGGGCCAGGTGGCGCTTCTCTTTTCCCAGGTCGGTCAGATATACTTTTACCGATCGCTTATCGCCTTTGTTCGACTGGCGGTAAATCAAATCCATCTGCTCCATCTGGCTCAACATCCTCGACAAGCTGGTTGATTTTAGTCCCAATAAAGCAGCAACCTGCGATACCGTTGTACCTTCTGTTTCGTCTATATTAATCAGTAAATAACCTATAGATTGTGTAATACCCCAATCGGCAACCAGTTGATTGTAGCGGTTGGCCATATTCTGCCAAACAATTTTCAGTAAATAATCAATAGTCTCGTGCTGATGTTTCACCTTACTATACATGCATATCAAAGGTAGTTAAAATGCCGCCTGCCTGTATTTTCCGACTATGAAATCTTCGGCCAAGTGTTATATAACGTAAAGCGGCTTAATGAATTGTTTAAAAGTGATATTTATTACCAACCGGTTTTCGTATCATCTCCCCTCGGGTCGGCACCACCTGTGTAACCTTTGGGCGTGTTTACAATGGCTTCTACCCTACCTATAGAGCCCCCTTCTTTAAGAAAATAACCTTTTTCGGTAACTTTAGCGGAAGTAGACGAACTGAACGCGTCCTTCTCAGTACTTATTATATCGGGCAGCCATTGGTGATGAAAACGTTTGGATGCTACGGCTTGCTGCGCATCCTGCCCAAACTCCAGCACATTCAATATAGTTTGAAATACTGATGTAATAATGGTTGAGCCACCCGGCGTGCCTACCACCATAAACAACTTACCGTCTTTTTCCAGTATGGTAGGTGTCATGGACGATAACATGCGTTTGCCTGGCTGAATACTGTTGGCCTTGCCGCCAACCAGCCCATACATATTAGGTGTGCCTGGCTTCGAGCTAAAGTCGTCCATTTCATTATTCAGTAAAAAGCCGGCGCCTTTTACAAAAATCTTGGCACCAAAGCTGCCGTTTAATGTGGTCGTGATGGATACCGCATTTCCCTCGCGGTCAACAACACAATAATGGGTAGTTTGGTCGCTTTCATATCCGGCAAAGGTTCCGGGCTGTATGCTGCTACTAGGTGTAGCAGCTGCCCAGCTAAAGCTTTGCATGCGGGTATCGATGTATCGGGGGTTCAGCAAACTGTCTACAGGTACTTTGTAAAAATCGGGGTCGCCCAGGTATTTAGACCGGTCGGCATACACACGACGCTCGGCTTCCACCATCAATCGTACGGTCGAATCACTGTTATGCCCCCAGCGACTCAGCGGGTACTTCTCAACGCTATGCAGTAGTTGCAGCAGCGCAATCCCGCCGCTAGAAGGTGGCGGCATGGTAATGATCTCATACTGCTTGTATTTACCGGTAACCGGCTTGCGCCATACCGAATGGTAGTTATCCAAATCAGCCTGCGAAATAAGCCCGTCGGCACTATGCATTTCGGCAATTAGTTGATTGGCTACGCCACCTTTGTAAAAACCATCCCGACCTTTGTCGCGTATCAAAGTCAAAGTTTTGCTCAAATCTTCTTGCACTAAAATATCACCAGCCTTCCAAGGTGCTGCTTTTAAAAAATATGATTTACCGGGGTTTAATTTTTTAAACTCGGCTTGGTTATAATTTAAATCATCGGCCAAATGTTGCGTTATCACAAAACCTTTACGGGCTAAATCGATGGCAGGCTGCACCAGTGCGGTCCAAGGCAATTTGCCATATTTACGGTGAGCCTCCACCATTCCATCTACCGACCCAGGCACACCAACCGCCTGATGGGTGTATAAGCTTTTACCCGGAATAATATTTCCTGATGCATCCAGATACATATTAGTACTCGCAGCCCCAGGCGCTTTTTCTCTGAAATCGAGCGTGGCGGCTTGGCCTTTGGCCGAGCGGTAAACCATAAATCCGCCTCCGCCAATGTTGCCAGCTTCGGGGAGCGTTACGGCTAAAGCAAATTGTACTGCTACGGCAGCATCTACCGCGTTACCGCCTTTTTTTAATATAGATAATCCGGCTTGGGCAGCGTCAGGATAAGCACAAACTACCAAGCCATTTTTATATGACTGCGCAGCTTGGTTTTGTGCATGTAACTCCCAACCGGTTAAAAGAATGGCTGCTGTTACCCATAACTTTATGCTACTCACAGATAATTTCATATTGAAAATATATTTATTAAGCCTCTAAATTTATATAATTGCTATTAAACGATTCTCAAAAATGTGTGTCTTACTGCAAATTAACAGAATTGACACTCAGCCTGATACAACTATTTGTACTAATGCTTTAATGCAACAGGGGCATAAAATTTAAAATCTGACGTTATTTGCAAAACTATGATGATGAAAAAAGCAACCTTAATCTTTGCGATGGCTGCGTTTGCCATATTATTTACGCGGCAAGCTATGGCCCAAACCAGCGGCCAAACCGCCACCTCTTACCCATACGCCTTAGGCCTTAAGTTTGGTGGCTATGAAAACGGCATTTCCGGTAAATATTTTATGCAGAGCGATGTAGCGCTCGAAGGTATTTTAGGTTTTCGCAAACACGGCCTGGTTGTAACGGGCTTATGGGAAAAACATCAAACCGCGTTCAACGTACCCGAACTTAAATTTTATTATGGCGGCGGTGCGCACATTGGCGCAGTAGGCAGCGGCTATTACAAGCGTTTTAACGGCGACGAAGATTATTATGACAGCAGCAGCATTTTACTGGGTGCCGATGGTGTTTTAGGTTTAGAATATATCATCCCCAATGCACCTATTGCCGTAAGCTTAGATTTGAATCCGCGTGTTGAGCTGGCCCGTGGTACTTTTTTTGACATTGCACCCGGCTTAGGTTTGAAATATACTTTTTAACTTATTATTATTTGATACAAAAAAAGGCCTGGGTATATCACCAAGGCCTTTTTTTGTATAACATTTTTAACGTGATATGATAACCTTACTGGTATATACCGTTTGCCCTAATAGCAACCGTAACACATATGTACCCGGCGCTAAGTTAGAAACGTTGATGATTTGCGTATAGTTGCCAGCTGTTATTGCTTTCCTGGCATTGCTGTATACTGTCTGCCCGGCACTATTTATTAACGATACGGTCAGGTTGTCGGCTACAGGTGCTAAAAACGACAGATTAAGCTCAGTACCAGCAGGAACCGGGAATACCGATAAACCAATGTTACCCGAACCGTTTACCACCGCGTTTGCTTTAATATAAGTGAAAACCGGCGATATAGCAGTACAGCCTGTGGCAAGCACATTTCGTAACTGGTATTGCCCGCTTTGCAATGGCGTTAAAGTTTGCCCGGTAGCGTTTGCTAACAATTCGCCATTGAGGTACCACTGGTTATTGCTTGTAAAACTAGACACCAGCGTAGCACCATTTTGAGTGATTACGGCATTGGTAACGGTAACCGGCTGCCGTGCAACAGATGCACACCCTGCACTTACTACCTGCATATTATAAAAATAATAATATAAATTTTTATAATAAGAAGTATCCCTCGGGGCTGATGACGATACCGCATCATTACGGGTGATGCTAAAGACATTTCCTATTGTGAAAGGATAACCGTTAACCCCACCATTGTTTCGGTATAAAGTAGCGCCGTTGGCATAACTAACACTAATACTGTAAGTATCTGCAGCAGGCAACAGTAAGTCGAGGTTGTATACACGGCCGGCATCGTTAGGATCATCAACTTGCGCGCCGGGCCCTGGCGTAGTGCGCGTAGCTCTAACATTCAATGTTCTGGATGATACTACTTGCCCGCTGGTATTTGTAACTGTAAATGTAATACGCCCTGAGTTTCCTACATATAACCGTGCACTTTTAATAATTACCGGTATTTTAGTATTTACATATACAGACGAGGTAAACTGATTGTAACTACCGGCCGAGAAGGCATTTTTGCTTGCCGGCCCTACATTGCCACTAAAATCGTTAATGCCGGCATAAAAGGTATTGTTTGTAGGTGCTGTTGCTGTATAGGTATTATTTCCCAATGCTATAGGTACGCCGCCAGTTGCGCTGGTATACCACAACAGCTGGCCGGTATCTTCGCCCGTGAGCAGGTAACGTTGCGTATCGTTACAAAAATAAGCAAAAAGACCGGCAGGTATCGGTATAGAACCCGTAACCAGTGTACTGGTGGTTTGATTATTAGTGGCTACCTGGTCGGCAGCAAGCGTAGTAGTAGCTGTAAGCGTGTAAGTACTTCCGGCCTGTGTAGTAAACGTTCCGTTTAATAGAAAATCATCTTCGGCTGACGCTGCTAATGTGCCCGTGTACACTTCATTTAAAGTAGTTACCTGACCAGATGCTTGTGTAATAGTAACCCTCACCGAGATATTACTTGCCGGCTGCGAACCAAAATTTTTAAGCCGTACAGTTACATTACTTGGCCCGGCACAAGCGCCCCCTGTTGCACCACCGGTAACTGTAATTGGCCCAACATCCGTAGTAGCTTGTAAAAATTGTACGCGATAATCTTGCGTTTCGCCTTTGTTGTAGGTACCGCATGGTGTTATACTATTGGCATCTGTCGTTTCTACCAGCACCACCCGCATCAGGGAATAATTTCCGGCTATAACTGCACCGGGTACAGTTATGTTGGTGTTGTAAGTAGTGGTTGCACCAATAACGCCTGTAGTAGCTACCAATTCATCCGTGTTATTAAAGGACCCATCGCCGTTCCAATCAATATACACTTTGGCTATTTTACTGAAATTAGCACCGCATGTACCCAGTTTTAAGCTGAGCGGGTAAGTACGCCCTTGCTCTAACTGAGCTGTCAAACTCGTATAATTTGAATAAGTAGTACACCCTGTTGCCGGTGTGTTGTTGATATTAGCTAAAGTAACATTGTCAATACGTGAATCGGCGCTTGATGATGCTGCCGAAGTGCAATAATTTGTACCGCCAATGCCGGTTGCAATCAGCGAGTAAGCCTGACTGCCACCCTGCAATGTACCTTTATGAGATATGGTAATTGTATACGTTTTTCCTGGTGTTGCACCATCGATCAATACTTGCTCTACATTATCCCTAATGTTATCACCTTGGGTAGCATTAGCCGATGGGGTATTTATATTAAGCACCCACGGGCTATAGGTATTGCTACCGTCACTAATGCGGATATCCAAGTCATTAATTAATTTTATAGTACGGTCATTTATCGTACCGTCGGCCGATACCGTAGCCTGCGGATCTGTCCAGGCTATGGTAGCCGCCAGCACCCCGTTGCCTGATGCAATTACTTTTACAGTTTGCGTTTGCCCCTGAGTTAGGGTATTCTCGTTAATTAAGCTGGTGGTTCCACGGTTGGTTATGGCTTGGGTAGCACTGCGCATATCCAGTATCCCCCAGCCAAAAATATAATCGGGACCAACATTACCGGCATCGAATGCCGTATGACATACCAAACATTTAAGGGTAGCCGAACGCATAAAGTTACCGCTATTTTTTTGTGCGTAATACTCTTGCAGTAAATAAAGCGAGCCGGTAACATTAGGGGTAGACATTGACGTACCCGACAATGTAGTATAAGCAGCAACTCCGGTATTACTGGTTGATAATATGGCATCGCCGTCGCCACAAATATCCGGCTTGATTCTGCCGTCATCTGTAGGGCCAATTGAACTGAAGTAAGATATCGTTGCATCCTGCCGGTTGGTAGGGCCAAAGGGCAACTGGTTAATCGCTCCTACTGTTAAAATATTTTTGGCCGTAGCAAACCCCGGAATAATATCATACCCCGTATTGCTGCTGATATTATCAGGCCTTGGGCCTTTGCTTACGATGGTTTGATTGGTACGGCTCTGGAAACCGTAATAAGTAGTACCAACCGCAGGCCCCGGATAGCCCCGACTATTGCCCGATGCCGCTACAATTAAATAATAAGGTGCTGTAGTAGTCAACTGGTCAAGGCTGCGGGCATCGGTGTCATAATAACCAAACTTGTAATCTACCGTATCGCCCGGTAAACCATACCATTCCCAGCGGCTTAAATCATCATCATAATTCCAGCCTGCAATTACACCATAGGAGTGATTAGAGAGTAATAAGTTCGACGCCGCAGCGGTCATCTCCGAAATATCGTTATCAAAATCGTACGACTGTAAAGTGGTAGCGTTAAAAGCCATGCCTTTTGCCGGTGCATACACACCTTTTGCTATCATGGTACCGGCCACGTGCGTAGCATGCAAGTCGGTAGCAACGTTGTTGCGCAGGGTAATAGATTTTCCAGCAAATTCCTGATGGTTGGCATATACTGCGCCGCCATCCCATATGCCCAGCTTACCGTTTAAAAATGTGCTGGAGCCCGATAGGTTTAAATTGAGTGCACCGCCAGGCTGCACCTCGTTGGTACGGGTTGTGGCAGCGGCTGTAGTATTGTTAAAGTTTTTGTAATAGATAGGAAAGCCATTAGGCGTAATGCGCTGTAATGAAAAAATGTTACCGCTTTTGGTACGCTTGCGTATCGTCCAGTTATGCTGAACGGCTAACTGCTGGGCTTTTTGCTGATTAGTGGCATAAGTGCTGTTTAACTGCACAGCCATTTGATCAAGTTCAGCTTTTTTTGCGGCGCTAACCAACGGTTTTTGCGCCAGCGCTGTAATAGCCGATACCAGCAATAACAGTAACCCACCAATACTTTTAGCGTAAAATTTATTCATAAAAGGCTTAAAAACGAAGCTGCATAGACACAGCAGAAAATTGTGTAAGTTTAACGAATTTAAGTTAATAAAAGTTCCTAAACTTAAGCGCTTACACTAGCAGGTTTTATTGATTAGAAAATTTGCCAAACGTTGATTTATGAATAACATTTTTAAGATTTTAAGCCTGCTGGGATGCACTTTGCTAGTTGCCTGCGCCATACAAAAAAACGGTTCACCAACAGGTACCTTGCAAGGACACATTTATAATTTAAGCGGCAACCAGATGCCAGGCCCTGGCCGCCCCAAAAGCAGAGGGCGGGGTGTGGTTAAGGATATTTATGTATACCAGGCTACTACTACAACACAAGCAACCGGCAACATGCCACTGTTTACCAAGATCAGTAGCCGATTGGCGGCACATACCCGAAGCGACAGTACCGGACGTTACCAGGTAAAATTACCTGCCGGTAAATATTCAGTTTTTATAAAAGAAACCAATGGCTATTTTGCTGCCGAAGCTGATGGCGAGGGCCATTTGAACCCAGTAATTATTACCAACGGGCAAACCACAACCCGCGATGTGACCATTACCCTTAACGCTGTATTTTAAGAGCATAAAAAAGGCTCGCCTGATTAACCAGACGAGCCTTTTCTTTTACAAAATGCAGATAGCTGTTAGTGGCTAACCGGTAATTGTTTAAAAATACCATCTACCACCTTAGGCAACTGAGCAATAACTTTTTCAGGGTCACGTTTCAATTCACCGGCACCATAGCCAATCCATACCGGCTCATGTGTACGGGTATCAATCAGCTCAATAGCCAGCACACCTTCTTTAAAGTGTTCCTGTACAGGGTATCCAAAACCAGGACCACCCCAACCGTAACCACCCCACCATGGGCTAAAGCGGTAACCCCAGCCCCAACCCCAGCCGCCATAAAAGCCACCGTAGTAAGGATAGTTATAATAGCTGCGACGGGTACCACGGTCAACCAGTGTAGTAAAACGCACCAGCAAATCAGGGTTATTTTCATCCACTGTTAACCCTTTGGTTCGCAGGGCTGCTACAGTAGCCGTTCTGATTTGCTCAACAGCTTGTGGGCTTTTAAAATACTTGCTGTTGTTCAAATAGTCTAAACGAGCGCCCAGTGCTTTTTGGGTACTTACAATGCTATCCGGTTTACGGGTTGGCAGTGTAGGCGCCCAGGCAAATGTTTTATAACGGTTTACACTTATAAAGCTGTTACCGGCTTTATAATACCTGTAGCCTGTTGAACAGGCTGAAAGTACTGACAGGCATAACAGTACGAGTCCTATATACCATTTTCTATTCATTGTTTTTGTTTACTTATTTTATTAGACTTCTAAGTAACGAAAGGTTTAACCCGTAATTGTTATTTTTTGAAAATATTCTTAAGAATTTTTCATAGGCGTAAGCGGCAGCTTTTTAATGATACCTTCCACTATTTTAGGCAAATCCTGAATTGCCTTTGCCGGGTTATCTACCTCGCCAATGCCGTAACCTCGCCAAATCACTTTATGGGTATTGCGGTCAATCAAATCTATCATTAAAGTACCTTCTTTGTAAGGCACTCGCTCTACATCCTGCCCTACATAAACCGGGTATGGATTGGCATAGCGGTAATAAAAAAACCTGCGACCACGGTAATAACCTACTGCCGGATAAGCCCCTCCGCCTACGTAATCGTAAACCGGCTGATCATAAACACGCTCTTTATCGCTCAGCATAATGTTGTAGCGTACCAGCAAATCAGGTTTGTTAGCTTTAAGCATTAGTCCGCGTTGTTCTAAATTTTCGGTTGCGGCTTCTTTAATGCGCTGATCGGTAATGTCGCTATTATAAGCACTGGTAGATTTATTTTTAACGGATGGCAGCCATGCAAATGTATGGTAGCGACTTAAATTATTATTGTTTCCTACCGCGTAATAGTTATATCTGGAACAGGCACTCCAAACCAAGCCTGTCAAAAAAACTATTAACACAAAACTTAACTTCTTCATATTTAAATTCATTGATAAATGTATTTGATATAAGCTATGAAATATGAAAGTTGTTTGCCGGTTAATAACGTTGATATTAATCAGTGTGACAAATAATTTGAGAATACTCAGTTTTAATAAAAGTAGCCTTACCTTACCCGCCCCATCATCTTTCTTTTAGAGAAATTCAGATTCCAATTATTGAGCAATTAAACTATCTAATCACAATTCAACCATGCATTAATAGCATTTTAACTTTCTGATAACCAATAACACACAATCATTTGACTAACAAAACCGTTACTCCTAAAAAATCTGACTTCTTTTAAACTATTAATAAATAACCGCCGTTATACCTATACAATTTTAGCCAATACTTTTCTACACCCGCCCCTCCCCTAGGCATTCTATTCTGTTTTATACTTAAGCTCTATATAAGGTGGCTTGGCTACTTAATGCCTTGTATAACCTGCGAGCAAATTGAATAGCATAGTTATTCACACAATAAAAAATATAGGATATGGCACGAGGAAAATTTATGTTGATGATGGTAAGCCTGTTCTTGATTGGGCTAACAGGTTTAAAGGCGCAAAGTAAAAAAGTGGTTATTGAAATGCTTACCCGGGAGGTAGACAGCCTGCGTAAAGTAATTAATAGCAAAAATGACATGTTACAGCAGCTGCAGGTTAAGCTTGCTCGCGTGGAAGGAGCTGCAGAGGTAAACAACGGGTTAATTAGCCGAATGGAAAGCAAGACGGATAGCTTGAAAGAAGCATTGCTGGTTCGAAATGCTACTATTGAAACCCAGAAAGCGCAGATTTTCAAATTAACGGCTGACGTAACTGGCTTTCAAAATCAGGAAAAAGACCTGACAACCAAAAATGAGGCTTTGATGGCTGAGCTAAAAACTTTTAAAGATAAGACCGAAACCACCGTTGCGTCAGCTACGCCTAAAGAAAATAAGATTGTAGCCGAAATGCCGGCAAAAGAAACCAAAGTAGCAGTTGCAGAGGTAACGAAACCTGCGGCTGCCGCACCAGTTAGTAAAACAGAACCTTAATATTAACTGATGATATACACGAAAGGGCTGAGTTTGATCAGCCCTTTCGTGTATATACCAATGTTTTATAATTTTAGGATAAGTACTTGCCCACAATTGGCATACGGCGCCCCATGCCAAATGCTTTGGGCGACACACGCAGTATGGGCGGCGTTTGATAGCGCTTATGCTCAGCAGTGTTTACCAGTTTAATTACTCTGCGCACAGTAGCCTCATCGTATCCCATTCGTATAATTTCGGCAGATGAGCGGCGATGTTCTATGTACTCTATTAAAATGGTATCCAGCGTATCGTAGTCGGGCAGCGAGTCGGTATCTTTTTGATCTGGACGCAACTCTGCTGATGGTGGTTTGCTGATGGTATTTTCCGGGATAATTTCACGGTCGCGGTTAATGTAACGGGCAAGTTGATATACCTGCGTTTTGTACACATCGCCCAGTACCGATATACCGCCGCACATATCACCGTAAAGCGTACCGTAACCTACAGCAGCCTCACTTTTGTTACTGGTGTTTAGTAATATATAGCCAAACTTGTTACACATAGCCATCAATATAACCGCACGGCTACGGGCTTGCAGGTTTTCTTCTGCAATGCTGAAAGGCAGTCCTTCAAACTGCGTGTGCAAAGCATTTTCAAACGCATCGGTTACGCCTTTGATAGCAATTGTTTCTGATTTACAGCCCAGGTTTTTAACCAGTGCCTCGGCATCGGATACAGAGTGGCCTGTAGAGAATTTAGATGGTAACAGTATACCCATTACGTTTTCGGCTCCTAAAGCATCTACTGCTAAAGCCGCTACTATGGCTGAATCTATACCGCCGGATAAACCAAGTGTAGCTTTGGTAAAGCCAGATTTATAGAAATAATCTTTGATACCTAAAATCAGGCCCAGGTATATTTGCTCGATATCACTTTGGCGCTGCTCTTTTTTGGTTGTAGGCTGCTCTGGGGTAATCGTGTTATCATCGTTAAGCGTATAATACGCTATGCATTCCTCAAAATATGGCATTTCATCTACCAGGTCGCCGTTGGCATCAAATACCAGTGAGCCACCATCGAAAATAATTTCGGTTTGTGCGCCTACGTGATTTACGTAAAACAACGGCAGTTTGTAATACTTAGCATTATCAGTTAAGATTTGAATCCGCTCTTCATCATGGTTGTAAGCAAACGGTGAGGCAGCAATGTTAATCATCACATCAGGATTTTGCTTAATCAGCTCGTCCATTGGGCGGGTGATGTATAACGGGTTTTCAATGGTATTCCACAAATCCTCACACACGGTTAACGCTATCCGACGTCCCTTAAATTCTACTACCGAAAACTCGGTCTCGGGTTCAAAATAACGATATTCATCAAAAACATCATAGTTAGGTAATAGCGCTTTGTTAACTACTTGCTGTACTTTGCCATTGGCAATAAAATAGGCTGAGTTATGTAGCTCTTTACCACCTTTATTTCGTTTAATATTAGGCGTAGGTGTACCAATAATGCAGGCCATATCCGTACAGGCCGCAGCAATTTTTTGAACAGATTGTTCACACAGATCAATAAATTCTCTAAACTCCAGAAAGTCGCGGGCCGGATAACCGCTGATGCAGAGTTCTGAAAACACTACCAGGTCGGCACCGTTTTTACGGGCTTTATCAATAGCATCTATAATTTTTGCGGTGATGGCATCAAAGTTACCAATATGATAGTTGAGCTGAGCTAAGGCTATTTTCATGATTTGAGACAGATAGAATGCAGTTGCTTTATTTTATTGCAACTCAAAACCACTAAATTTGTTTAAAGGACAATGAAGATGCCCTGTAAAAGCAAATTAAAACATTTTTACTTATATATTTTAGGTGTAGCGCTCCTAACCGCGTGCAAGCAAAACAAAAAGGTTGACGTAAGCCATATCAAACTGGAGGTACATGTACAACGGTTTGACAAGGAATTTGACCAGCTACGCACACCGCCTATGCATCCCAAGTCGGTGATGCTGTACCAAAAGTACGGCAGCTTTTATAACGACTTTATGGAACGCATTTTACAGGCCGGTAAGCTAACTGATACTGCCACCTGCTATGATAACCTGCGCCGCGTATTTGCCGGCAAGCCATACAACGATTTAAAGCAGGAGGTTGACCATGTTTTCCCTAACCTGAACAAGCAGGAAGCTGAACTTACCGACGCATTTAAGCGCATCAAATATTATTACCCCCAAAAGCAACTCCCTAAGGTTTACGCCTACGTTTCAGGCTTTCAGGCGCAAACCTCTATTGGTAACGGCTACTTTGCCGTTGGGCTTGATTTGTTTTTGGGCGCCGATTCCAAATTTTACCCGGCATTGGTTAATGCTTATCCTCGTTATATATCCCACCGTTTTACGCCAGACAATATTGCACCACGTGTGGTAGAAGGCATTGCCCGCGAAGATATGTTTCCGGAACAGGAACGCGACAAATCATTACTGGCTAAAATGGTTCATGAAGGAAAAATCATGTACTTTTTGGATCAGGTACTGCCCGATGCCCCCGACACCTTGAAAATTGGCTATACTCAAAAGCAACTGGACTGGTGCCAACAGTTTGAAAAGAATATATGGGGATACTTTTTGGAAGAAAATCTGCTATATGAAACCGATTACCAGAAATTGCAAAAATATTTGAACGAGGCCCCTTTTACGCCGGGCTTAGGTGAAAACAATGAGTCGGCCCCAAGGCTGGGTATTTGGACGGGCTGGCAAATTGTGCGTGCTTACATGCAAAAGCATCCTAATGTTACCTTGCCACAACTAATGAACAGTGCCGATCCGCAACTGATTTTAAATGAATCGGGCTATCACCCTAAATAATTTTACAATAAACATAAAAAAACGGGCTTCCTGAAATATATCAGGAAGCCCGTTTTATATAAAGACAGTGCAGAGTTGACTTAAGCTTTTAAAATAGCAAACACACCTTTTAACGCTATCAGAATACCGATAACTAAAATGATGTTAGATAAACTGGTAAACAGAAAGCCGTGGCCAAACCATTCATCTAAAAAGCGGACAAAAACACCCGCTAAGCCCACAATAACGGCTGCTGTAATAGTAAAATAAATACTGGTAGCGTTAGCTTTTTGCATTGAATCCATCAGAGTACTTTTTTAGTTGCGGCAAAAATATAAATGTTTGCTTAAAGTTGGTAATGCTTTTTACTTAAATGTGAGATAAAGTTGCACGTTGCCTGCGTTTGTACCATTTGTAGGTGAACCATGCACCCAGCCCCAACAGTAAAAATACCCATAAATTAGCCAGTCCAATAAATAGATCGACAAATAAGTTCCATCCATTAGTGAATGCAAAGGCAAACCTGCTCATAAACGGTGCTCTGTATGTATCCGGATCATCGTTTGCAATTACTTCTTTCACAATAGTATTACTTTGATAAAGGGTTAAGTCTACTATGCTGTTTCTTACCGCGTCGTCTGTTTGTAGGTTGCTCACTTTCTGGTCTATCATATCGTCTTTAAGCGCTAAAACATCAGCTGGCTTTTTTATGATGATTTTCCCTTGCTTTTGCTGAGCAATTATTTCTGAACGGCTTTCGAGCTTTAACTTATTAGATAAATAGGCTAATGTCATATCCTCAACATCCATTTTACGGACATTAACATACAATCCCAGCTTGCCTACCCTGGTCATGAAGTGTTCTAAGCTATCGGACGGAACTTTAACTGTTAAATTAGCAGTGGTAGTGAAAGATGATACACGCATCAGCGAATCATCACTTCGTGATATATCATTGCTACGCTCAATGGTAGACTGCATGTGATGATGCATTACCATACCATGATAACCTTCGGTAAGGGCCACAATGCGTTCGCTGGTTTTATGAATATCTTTTACTTTCATATTCATTTCGGCTGTTTTAACCAGTTTAGGTTGGTTGGAATCGGTGGCAACGCTATCAGCTGTTGAAGACATAGCTACGCTATCGCTGTTATTAATAGGTTCGTAGTGGCTATTGCCTTTGCAGGCTCCCAACAGGCAAAGCACGGCCAGGAGCACTAATAAGTTACTCATTTTCATTACATTAAGCTTTAAGGTTTTTTTATATTGATACCTTAATGTATCGAAAAGTAACCCGTATAAAACGGAGTATATTTTTGTGTGATAAAGTTGTTACGATTACAAAGGCTGGAATAGATATCCTTAAATGACAATTTAACTTTATAAACTGCCTTAGTGTAGTTCAATTAATAACACGCTTACATCACTTTTTAAACGGCCGTCAGTAGGTCTAAACTCGTCTACTTTGCGTCCTAGTTGATTAAGATGTTTTTCTAACCGTTCCATACCATCATGGTTTCTGTAGTACCATTGCGGCATATCTACATACTCACCAACCTTAGCATCCAAAGTGTTGTAAACAATCCATATGCGTTTGGCGTGTAAAGATTTCAGTTCTGCATCTGTTTTTAAAAGATAATCTTTGAAGTTGCTAGTTGTATTACGGAAGTCGTGCCCCAACACTGCGTTAAAATGTAACGGATAAATTGATTTATAGAACGTATAGCCAGGTATATCCGTTCGGTGAATATATACCGCATCGCCTTGGTGAATATGCTGTTGCAGATAGAACAAGGCCTCGCGTTGGTACGACTTTTTGTAATCCGCAAACAAGCGCGGCTTAATCACCTGCTCTAACGAATTTTTGAATGGGCCGAAAAGTAAAAGTGCAATTAAGATATAACGTATCACTTTAACAAATAAGCCTGGCCAAACAATTGCTTCACAGCCACTCGCCAGTAAAATAATAATATAGGGTGCTAAGTAAACCGTTAAACGCTCATGAAACGGATACAGCTTTAGCGCTGATGTACTCACAGTTATAAGTATAGCAATACCAACCAGCAGTAAAAAGCGTTTATTGTATTTATAGAAGTAAGGAACGCCCAGCGCTAAAAACAAAAGGGGACCAAAAGCCATCCGGTTCAAAATTTGTTTAATTACATTATGCTCCGACCAATCGTTATACCAGCTTAACCCTACCGGATAATGCAAAAAAGAAAATACCCGATGCAATAACCACATCGCAGCCGGCACGGGCGATAGTGGGATATAACCATCATGTTTTTGCCAAAAATCAACCAGCCAACCACTTTCTGAACCTTCTTTGGCATACAAGAAATAACTAACGGCAAAACTGAGAAGCCACATGGCACCGGGAACCACCATTCGAATTAATGCCTTCCAATTACGCTTTGTGGTATAGCTAATAGCAAGAGTGATACCAGTAGCGGCTAATACAAATATTGCAGTATAAGTAAACCATACAATAATAGAACCATATATACCCCAAACCAACAATTTGCGCCAGTGCGTTTGGTTTTGGTATTTTATGAAAAGCCATAGCACTATTAATGTGGCTAACAGCTCGGTACCATAGGGCTTAGCCTCAACGTTATGATATATAATTGGAGGCGAAAAGGCCAGCATAGCTAAACCTACCACTACCCCTAAAGGCTTTAAATAATACCGCGCTACAGGTACAAATAAAAATAAAGACAATAACCCACATATAAGCGGATAAAGCCGCAATGCCATTTCATGGTTACCGAATACCCACACACAAAAACGTGATACCAGTAAATATCCAAGTGGTGCTTTTTGCAAATATGGCAAGGGGCGTGTTAAAATTTCAACTAAGCTTTTGTTAACAATACCAGCTGATAAATAAATTTCATCTTCCCATAAAGAGCGGTTGTAGAAATAGTGATACAGCCGTATAAACGCACCTATAGCAATTACAGTCCAAAGAGCAATATGATATACTTTTTTGTGTTTAGTACCAGGAAAGTCATCGGCTTTAAGATTTAACTGTGATAGCATGTTGGCAAGTAACTGTATTTGCGGAAGATATAATATTTCCTTAATACGACAAAAAGCCGAAAGAGTTCATCTTTCGGCTTTTTGTCGTATTAAGAGTTGTGCGGGATTAACCGTTTGACAACGCAGCTGCGCCGCTTACAATCTCCGTTAACTCGGTAGTAATTGCAGCCTGACGTGCTTGGTTGTAAGATAGTTTTAAGCTTTTCAGTAACTCACCGGCATTCTCAGTAGCTTTGTCCATGGCTGTCATGCGGGCGCCATGCTCAGAGGCATGTGAATCCAATACTGCACGGTACAATTGAATTTTAATATTCTTAGGAATCAGCTGTTCAACAATGGCTTGTTGTGATGGCTCCAGAATATAATCAGTTTGTGATACTTCTGCTTTATTTTTTAGCTTGGTGTCTTCCTCAACCGCTTTAGGCACAGGCAATAATTGCTCGGCAACTAATACTTGCATGGCTGCGTTGCGGAAGTGGTTATAAACCAGTTCTACCCTGTCAAACTTACCATCTATAAAACCTTGCATAATAGCTTCGGTAATTTTAGATACATTGGTAAATGTTAAGTCAGAATACACTTCGTTGTTATCACCAATTACATTAAAGTTGCGTTTGGTATAATAATCTTGCGCTTTACGGCCAATAGCTACTACAGAAACATTACCAGCTGCAAACTGATCTGCGTATTTGTCGGCAATCAGATTGTTAGCAGTTTTAATAGCATTTGTATTGAAGGCACCAGCCAAACCGCGGTTTGAAGATACCACTACAATCAACACACGTGCAGGCTCGCGCTCTTGCAGGTACGGAGAAGCACCAGTTTCAATACTGGCAGATAAGTTTGCCAGCATCTCTTTTAGCTTATTAGCATACGGACGCAAATCAACAATAGCATTAGTAGCTCTTTTCAGCTTAGCTGCCGAAACCATTTTCATGGCTTTGGTAATTTGCTGTGTAGAGTTTACAGATGCAATACGGTTTCTTACTTCTTTTAAATTAGCCATTGTTATGGGGTAGAAAGCAGAAAGTAAAAAGTGAAAAGGCTTACTTTTCTAACTTTCTACTTTCCACTAAGTACTTACTACTTAATTAGTATTTTCCTGCCAGTTCTTTAGCTACTTGCTCAAGAACACCAGTGATGTTGTCATCAAACTTACCCGCTTTTAAAGCCGCTAAAGTTTCTGGATGACGCAGTTCCAACTGGCTGGTATATTCGTTTTCGAATTCTTTGATTTTGTTTACCGGTACGTTACGCATCAGGTTTTTAGTACCTGCGTAAATGATGGCAACTTGTTTTTCTACACTTACTGGTGCAAACTGACCTTGTTTCAAGATCTCCACGTTACGGGCACCTTTGTCAATTACGTTTTTAGTAGCCGCATCCAGGTCAGAACCGAATTTAGAGAAAGCCTCTAACTCGCGGTATTGTGCCTGATCCAATTTCAAGGTACCGGCAACTTTCTTCATTGATTTGATTTGCGCATTACCACCAACACGTGATACCGAAATACCTACGTTAATAGCCGGACGTACACCTGCGTTAAACAAGTTTGATTCCAGGAATATCTGACCGTCTGTAATAGAAATTACGTTGGTAGGGATATATGCAGAAACGTCACCAGCCTGAGTTTCGATAATCGGCAAAGCAGTTAATGAACCACCACCTTTCACCAGGTGTTTAATTGATTCTGGCAAATCATTCATTTGACGAGCAATCTCATCATTTGAGTTGATTTTAGCGGCACGTTCTAGCAAACGGCTGTGCAGGTAAAATACGTCACCAGGATAAGCCTCACGGCCCGGTGGACGACGCAGCAACAACGATACTTCACGGTAAGCTACTGCTTGTTTTGACAAGTCATCATACACAATAAGTGCAGGGCGACCGGTATCACGGAAATACTCACCGATAGCAGCACCAGCAAACGGCGCAAAGAACTGCATTGGCGCAGGATCTGATGCGTTAGATGCGACTACGATAGAGTAAGCCATAGCACCATTTTCTTCCAGTGTACGAACGATGTTCGCTACCGTTGAAGCTTTTTGGCCACAGGCAACATATATACAAATTACTGGCTGACCAGCGTTGTAAAATTCTTTTTGGTTGATGATGGTATCGATACAAACCGCGGTTTTACCAACCTGACGGTCACCAATTACCAACTCACGCTGACCACGACCAACTGGAATCATCGCGTCGATAGCTTTGATACCGGTTTGCAACGGCTCGGTTACCGGCTGACGGTAGATTACGCCTGGCGCTTTACGCTCCAACGGCATCTCGTAAGTAGCACCCGCAATTGGTCCTTTACCGTCAATAGGCTCGCCCAATGTGTTTACTACACGGCCAAGCATACCTTCGCCAACTTTTAATGAAGCGATTTTTGAAGTACGTTTTACAGTATCGCCCTCTTTCACTTCATCATACTTACCCAGCAATACTACACCTACGTTATCTTCTTCAAGGTTCAATACGATACCTTGTAAACCATTGTCAAACTCAACCAGCTCGCCGTACTGTACTTGAGTTAAGCCATAAACGCGTGCAATACCGTCACCTATTTGGAGTACGGTACCCACTTCTTCTAATTCAGATTCTGACTTAAAGCCCGACAGCTGCTGACGCAAGATAGCCGATACTTCGTCTGGTCTAACCTCTACCATTTGTTATTTTATTTAGAGTATGTTTTTTAACTTAAATTTCCTTAAACTACTTTTTCGGCAAAATCCTTTTTCAACTTCTTTAAGCTGGTAGCTATTGAAGTATCAATTTGTCTGTCGCCTACGGTTAATATAAAACCGCCAATTAAAGCCGGATCAACCAGTGTTTGCAGGTTTACCTGAGCGCCGGCTATTTTTTGTACATCAGCGATGATTTCCTGTTTATTAGCCTCAGATAACGGCGCTGCCGAAACCACCTTAGCGTTAACAATTTTCATCTTGATGTTATATAGATTAACAAACTCCTGTGCAGCAGGGTATAGAACCTCACCACGGCCTTTGCTAATCATAATTTTGAAAAATGCCAGAGTGTTGGCACTTACCCTACCGGTAAATACGCCTTCCAGCACTTTCAGCTTTTTATCTTGTGAAATGATGGGGTTACGCAATACCGCCTGCAGCTGTGTGTTAGCCTTTAAAGTTTGCACAAAAAAGGTCATATCCTGTTTGGTAGCTTCTAAAGCGTTTTGCTCTATAGCTAAATCAATCAGCGATTTTGCGTAACGGGTTCCAACGGTTAATTCAGACATTTTCTATTGAGTTGTCTGTTGTCTGTTCTGTGTTGTCTGATAGTACGCTTTTCTGGCCCACAATTAACAACTCACAACCTACAACTATTTTACAGATACTTCTTTTAATAAATCAGCAACCATTGCATCCTGTGCTTGCTGGTCGGCTAATTGCTTACGTAATAATTTCTCAGCAATTTCTACCGAAAGACTAGCTACCTGATTTTTCACATCCGCCAAAGCAACTGCTTTTTGGCTGTTAATCTCAATGCGAGCTTGCTCAATCATACGGGCGCCTTCAGCATTAGCTTGGGCTTTAGCTTCGCCTACAATCTGATCTTTAATTTTACGAGCTTCGTTCAAAATCAAGTCGCGCTCGGCACGGGCTTGTTTCAGCAACTGCTCATTTTCGTTAGTCAGGCGAGCCATCTCTTCTTTAGCTGCTTCTGCTTTCAATAAAGCATCTTCAATAGAACGCTCACGTTCGCTGATAGCTGCCATGATAGGTTTCCAGGCAAATTTTGCCAACAGGATAAGCAAAAGAACAAATGCCACTGCGGCCCAAAAAACAAAGCCTAAATGATCATTTAATAAACCTTCAAATAATTCTTCCATCTTTTATTTAAATTCTTCTATTACACTATTTAACAACAGATCTCAAACCGTTTTAACCGGATAGAAATCTTTAGCGAGATTACATTTTAAAACCTTACCTGCCGCCAACCGCTGCAAGTAAGGTTTTAGATTTTTTGAGTAGGTAAAATTATTTACCTAACAGTGCAACTACCACACCGAACAGTGCAACACCTTCGATAAGGGCCGCAGCGATAATCATCGCAGTTTGGATTTTGTTAGAAGCTTCAGGCTGACGAGCAATACCTTCCATAGCTTTGCCACCTACCTGACCGATACCGATACCAGCACCGATAACTGCTAAACCTGCACCTAATGCAGCAATACTTCCAGTCATGTTTGTAAAAATTTAAAAGTTAAATATAGTGTATAATTATTTTAAAATTAATGATGATGTTCTTCAACGGCAGTACCAATAAACAATGCAGTAAGCATGGTAAAGATAAACGCCTGTAAGAATGCCACCAAAAGCTCCAGCACGTCCATAAACAATACGAATGGAACCGATACCAGAGATACCCACATTGATTTGAATATAAAAATCAGGGCAATTAAGCTTAACACGATAATGTGACCGGCCGAGATGTTGGCATACAAACGAATCATCAAGGCAAACGGACGAGATATCACACCGATTAACTCCACCGGGATCATGATTGGATATAACCAAACCGGTACAGGCGGCATAAAGATGTGTTTCCAGTAATACTTGTTGGCGCTAAAGTTAACCACCAGCATTACGATAAACGATAACACAAAAGTCATCAGGATATTACCCGTAACGTTAGCACCTCCCGGAAATAATGGAATTAAACCTAACAGGTTGTTCACCCAGATAAAGAAGAAAATGGTTAACAAAATAGGCATATAGCGCTCATAGCGATAACCAATATTTGGGCGGGCAATTTCATCACGCACAAACATAATAACCGGCTCAATGAATGACTGCAAACCTTTTGGCGCTTTACCTGCACGCTTGCGGTAAGCTGCAGCAACGCTAAAGAATATAATCAGTAGTATAATACCGGCAATCCACAAAGCCACTACGTTTTTAGTGATTGAGAAATCGTAGATATGTTTTGAAGCTTCTTTATCCACTTCGCCACCTGCATTTACTACGCGAATTTTATCTTCAACCAGTTTGTAAGTATAATACTTACCTTGATGAGCTTCAGTACCATGATGAAATTCAGAAGCCGAAAACATTTCCATGCCTTTATCGGTAAATAGAATAACCGGAAGTGGAATAGATGTTTCGCCACCTACATGCCAATAATGCGAGTCGCCGATGTGCTCCAAAATTGCAGTGGTTGGATTAAAGGCTTCCTGTTCTGCATTTTTGGCCTCTGTAGTGCCATTTTCGCCTTGTATAGCAAAAGTTTTACACGTGGTTAGTGTAAAAAAAACACCTAAAATTACGCTGAGTAAAGTTTTTTTTGAGTTCAAAATGTGCCTAAAATCCATTAATTGCGAGATTTTTACTTTTTATTTTGGACGCGCAAGTTAGTCAATAAACTGTAAACTTCAAAGGCAGTATACAAGAAATAAAGATAAAAAAAGTTGAGCACAAATATGATGTCATTTACCTTGAATTTGTACAAATAAATAAGCGCAAAAAACATGCATAAAAGCAGCTTTAAAGTGGTTCCGCCTAAAAATATCTGTCCGCCTAAACTACCGTTGCGTTGCTGACCATAAATTACACCCAGACAGAGCAGAAAGGTTAATGAAGAAAAAAACTGGAACATCAGCCAAAAATGAGGTAACAGCAAGTGGGTATATCCGGTAAAGTTTAGAAGCGCCGGTGGTAAAGCAATAGCTACTGTAACTACGCCAAACCCAATAAAAAAGCGTTTCAACTTTTTAATGATTTAACAACCAGATATAACGAGGCAAAAACACCAAATAATGATAACAAAGCAGTAACCCATTGCGTAGTATGCCCGGCGCGCTTATCTATCTCATAACCGATAAAGGTAAGTACCCCGATGATGAAAATCATTTGAAAAGCGATGCCTGTATACTTTATATAGTCGTTAGCCGGTTTGTTCATGTATTCGACCTGTTCCTGCAATAAATAATTCACCGGCAAATTTATTAAATGCGTTGCATAGTATTTAGTAAATTAGCCAATGCTTTTTGTTTAATTAAATTGAGCTTGAACTATTTTTTAAAATCTGCCAAACTTCAATCATTAGTACTGCTGCTTTTGCTGGCTGGCTGCTCACTCGAAAAAAAGAGTGCCGTTAACCGTGGCCTGCAAAATTTAACGGCCAAGTATAATATTTTGTTTAATGCTGATGAATTGTTGCAACAAAAGCAAGATAGCTACGCTGCTTCCTTTATAGATGCGTACGACCAAATATTACCCGTCTATCAGGATACAGCCTCGCACATTGCCAACACGTCTGATAAGGAACTGGATGCCGTTGTGGCAAAAGCCAACAATATCATCAGTATTAAAGAACAAAGCCATTACATAGGCGACGCTTACCTATTACTTGGCAAGGCAGCTCATTTAAACGCTAATTATTATAATGCAGTAGAGTTCTTTAACTACGTTACCCGCTCCTACCACAGTGAACACGATTTGGTTCAAGAAGCGCGTGCATGGCAAGTACGGTCGTTACTTTACTTAAATCAGCTGCCACTTGCCAAATCTATTTTAGATAGCGCTTTGCTCGACATCAACCCGAAAAGCAATCAAGCCGATGATGTTTATGCAGCAGGTTTGCAATACCATATCAATACCCGCCAATATACTGAGGCTGAGGAAATGGCTACCCAAGCTATTGCACACAGTTCTAATAAACAACAACGCCTGCGGTGGACGTTTATATTGGCACAGTTGCAGGAATTGAACCGCAAACCGGTTGATGCTTATGACAGTTATACACGCGTGGTAAAAAGCAATGCACCGTTTGTGCTGGCTTTTAATGCCGATTTAAACCGCATCCGCCTGGAAGATAACCGCAATGGCGCCCAGTTAAGCCGGACCGACCGCCTAAAACGTTTGCTTCGCAACCAGAACAATGAGGATTTTACCGACCAGATTTATTATCAACTGGCCGAGTTAGCCTTAAGCGACAATCATTTAGATGAAGCCATTAAAAATTATAAGCTTTCGGTTAAATACAGTCAAAAAAATCAAACACAAAAAGGCTTAAGCTATTTACGACTAGCTGATATTAGTTTTAAAAATCAAGGCGACTATGTAACGGCTAAACTTTACTATGATAGCACGCTGCTGAATTTGCCGCCAAATTATCCCGGTTATCAAACCATCCGCAGAAAGGCAGACAATCTGCAACTCCTGGCCGATCGTTTGCAAATCATCTCGCGCGAGGATACCTTACAGGCTTTGGCTAAGCTTGATGAGCCTACACGGGCCCGCCGCGTTCAAGAAATAACCAGCAGGCAGATGATTCAACAAACTGTTGCTGCACCGGTTAGCAATCCATTTACTAATGCCGATAACACGGTAGCACAAGGCGGCCCTGCTGACAATAACTCCTTTTATTTTTATAATACCTCTGCCGTTAGTCAGGGTTTTACTGATTTTAAACGCCGTTGGGGTAACCGTAAACTGGAAGATAACTGGCGACGCAGCGACCGTTATAATAGCGATATTGCCGTTAATGCGGTAAACTCTACCCAAGGCGTTGACCCAAGTATTGTTCCGGGCACCCTGCAAAAAAGCACAGCCGACGTGGCCGCATCTGGTTACCGTCAGGATTTACTGCAAAACATTCCGCTCACACCACAGCAATTGGCACAGTCAAACACACGTATCTATAATGCTTATGTTGACATTGCTAATTTTTACCGTGATATACTGGATGACAAACCCGAGGCTATCCGCATTTATGAGTTGCTGATTAGCCGTTTCCCGGATGATCCTAACTTAGTGGCCAATTATTATAATTTGTACCGTTTGTACAGTGGTATTAACCAGGCTAAATCAGATGAGTACAAAAATCTGATTCTAAGCAAATTTGGCAACACCACTTTTGCTAAGGTCATTAATGACCCGGATTATGCCCAAAGATTAAACGACAGGGATGCCGAGTTAAACGCATTTTACAACCAGATTTATGATTTGTATACACACCGCGAGTACCCGCAGGTAATTGCCCGCGCCGATGAGCTGCTGGTGCAATATCCAGACACTAAATTATCACCGCAGATAGCTTACTTGCGTACATTAGCATCCGGCCATCAGGAAAAAGTGCAGCCTTTCCGCAGCGAACTGGTTCAAATAACCAGCCGCTACCCTGACGACCGCCTGATTACCCCATTGATACAACAACACTTGGCTTACATTGACGCCAACCAAGCCGAAATGGCTTCCCGCCCGGTAGCACTGGTAGATACTGACCCAGACGCGATAGCATTTATACCGGCACCGGTAATGCAGCAAAACGTAGCAGTAACGCGTCCGACAGTGAAACAGCAGCAACCGGCAACACAGCCAGCGGTAAAGCCAACTGTACCAACAGCGCCCCCAGTTACTGTACCTAAGGTAATGCCGCCAGTAACACAACCTGTTACACCGCCGGTAAGTACTGCTCCGGTGGCAAAGGCTGCACCTAAACCAGCGCCCGAGCCGCCATCAATATTTAATAAGCGCGATAGTAGTCGTTACTATTTTGTGATTAATGTAACTAGCGGCAGCACTAATTTATCATCATCGCGTTTTGGCGTGGGGCAGTTTAACCGTACCAATTATCAGGGTGTGCAAGTCAGTCACCAGTTAAAACCTGTGGGTGATGATAATCAGTTGATATACGTGGGTCGGTTTAGCAGTTTGGATGATGTGAAGAACTATGCACGCGGCATTGTACCACTTTTACCACAAATCATGAAGGTTTCGGCCGATAAATACAGCTTTTTTATCATCACTCAAGAAAATCTGGATAAATTAGCCGACCGAAAATTACTGGATAGTTATACAGACTATTATCAGAAAAATTATTAGAACATGATTGTAAAACTCAGACCTGAAGAAATACGCCGTTACAATTTCACTTTGTGGAAGATTGTAATTGGCTGCTTTACCTTCTTTATATTAATGATGGTGCTGGTTGCCTTTGGTATTTTTGGCGATTTGCCGTCATACCGCGACCTGGAAAACCCTAAAAGTAATCAGGCATCCGAAATTTTATCGTCCGATAAGCATGTGCTGGGCACCTACTATGTACAAAACCGGTCTAACGTTAATTACAACGAGATATCCCCTAACGTAGTTAACGCCCTGATTGCTACTGAGGATAACCGCTTTATGGATCACTCGGGTATTGATTTTGGTCGTACCTTTACTATCATCTTTTACAACCTGATTGGTAAAAAGCAAGGTGGCAGTACCATTACCCAGCAGCTGGCGCTTAACCTTTTCTCGGAACGTTCGCACAATGTTTTTAAGCGTATCACGCAAAAGCTGCAGGAGTGGATTATCTCAGTTAACCTGGAGCGCCGTTATACCAAAGAAGAAATCATCACCATGTATTTAAATACGGTTGACTTTGGTGCATATAACACTTTCGGTATTAAATCGGCCGCGCGTACCTATTTTAATACCACGCCCGATAAGCTGACAGCCGATCAAGCCGCTATGCTGGTAGGTATGGTAAACGGTCCGGGTATATACAACCCCATTCGCCACCCGGATAAATCGCTGGGGCGACGAAATTTTGTACTGCGCCGTATGGCCGAAGAAGGTATGCTGAGCGACGGACAAGCTGAAGAGTTCAAACAAAAACCGCTGGGTTTACACTTTAGCCCTACCGACCATAACGAAGGTTTGGCTACCTATTTCCGTTCGGTGTTACGCAAGGATGTTCAGCGCGTTTTAGACGATCCATCATTACATAAAGCAGACGGAACTCCTTACGATATTGACCGCGATGGCTTAAAAATATATACCACCATTAACAATACCATGCAGCAGTATGCTGAAGATGCGCAACAAACCTACATGCGCGACTTACAGCAGCAATTTAACCAGCACTGGCGCGGCCGTAGCTTATGGAAAAGCATTCCTAATTTTAAACAGTTGTTAGATCAGGGCATGAAACGGTCTGACCGTTACCGCTCGTTAAAACTGCAAGGCAAATCGGACGAGGAAATTACCGAAGACTTTAATACGCCGGCTAGTATGAACCTGTTTACCTGGCATGGTAATATTGACACCACCATGAAGCCTGTTGACTCAATTGTGTACTGCAAAATGCTACTGCGCAATGCGTTGATGAGTATGGACCCTACTACTGGCTATGTAAAGGCTTGGGTAGGCGGTATCAATTTTGAGCATTTCAAGTACGATCAGGTAAAAATGGGTAACCGCCAGGTGGGTTCAACCGCCAAGCCGTTTACTTACGCAGTGGCTATTCAGGATGCGGCATTTTCGCCTTGTATGCAGGTAAACAATGTACCGGATACTATTTACGGCTATGGCAAACCATGGTGCCCGCGGTCTGATCCATCTGAAACTGTACAAGGATCTATTACTTTACGTAAGGCCCTGGCCCGTTCACAAAACTGGGTAACGGCACACGTGATGAAAGAAGTAACCCCTATACCCGTTCAGCAATTAATTAAAAAGATGGGTATTACCAGCGATGTACCGGCTTACCCATCCATCTGCTTAGGCACATTCAACGCCTCGGTATATGACATGACCGGTGCTTACGGTGCATTTGCTAATCACGGTCTGTGGACCGAACCGATCTACATGCTGCGCATCGAAGACAAGAACGGCAACTTATTATATGAACGCAAACCACGCGTAGTGCAGGCCTTAAATGAACAGGCCGCCTATGTAATGACTTATATGTTAAAAGGCGTGGTTGATGAAGGTACAGGCTGGCGCTTACGTGCCAAGTACGGACTGCGCAACCCAATAGGTGGCAAAACCGGTACCACCAACGATAACTCGGACGGTTGGTTTATTGGCATAACACCTTACCTGGTTACCGGTGTATGGACGGGTTGTGAAGACCGGGCGCTGCACTTCCGCTCTACCCGTTTAGGCGAAGGTGCCAATACGGCTTTACCTATTTTTGCGCTGTACATGAAAAAGATTTATGCCAACCAATCTTTAGGCATTAAACCCGGGGTAGATTTTGATCCGCCTAAAAATGGGGTAAATATTCAATTGGATTGTAACGCTTATAGCCAGCAGCAGCAAGCTACTACAGAAGTGGATAACAAATTGGGCTTTTAAGATAGAGCCAGAAACCAAGAAGCAAGATCCAAGACGAGTATTGCTTATAGCTTCTTCGAATAATCATCTTACTGTTAATGAAAACATTATTAACAAATGTTGATTATTTGATAAGCGAAGGAATGATTTGTGAGACGGCGATGTCGGGTACTTAATTTCGATTACTTTCGTTATTAGGTACCCGACATTTATTATTTATTCCCTTTTATGGGACGGAGGGAAACAACATGTTCGATTACCGAGAAGCATTAAAAAAAATACCACATAAGCCCGGTGTATACCAATACTGGGATGATAGCAATGAACTGATATATATTGGTAAGGCAAAAGATTTGCGCAACCGGGTATCATCATACTTTGTAAAAGACCATCAGGTAAGTTCTAAAACCAAAGTATTGGTATCTAAAATACGCAACATCACCTTTACCATTGTGGATACCGAGGTAGATGCCTGGCTGCTGGAAAACAGTCTGATTAAGAAGCACAAGCCTAAGTACAATGTATTGTTAAAAGATGATAAGACCTACCCTTGGATTATCATCAAAAACGAACGCTTTCCACGCATATTTTGGACACGTAATATTGTACGCGATGGTTCTAAATATTTAGGCCCCTACCCTTCAGTAAGCATGATGCATACGATTTTGGGTGTTATCCGTGAAACATATGCTTTACGTACCTGCAACCTGGCTTTAACGCCCGAAAACATTAATGCTGGTAAGTTTAAAGTATGCCTGGAGTACCAGCTAGGCAACTGCAAAGGCCCTTGCCAGAATTATCAGGCAGAAGATGACTACAACCGCAACATCAGCGAGATACAAGATATTCTGAATGGTAAAATCAGCAATGTACTACGCAACCTGAAAACGGATATGGAAGGCGCCGCTTCTGATTTGGATTTTGAGCTGGCTCACCGTTTAAAACGCAAGTACGATTTGCTGGAGAATTACCAAAGCAAATCAACGGTAGTGAGTTCGTCTATTACCGATGTGGATGTATTCAGCATCGCATCTGAAGAGAAATACGCCTTTGTGAACTTTTTGAAGGTAATGAACGGTACCATCATCCAAACGCAGACCATTGAGCTGAAAAAGAAATTGGATGAAACGGATGCCGAGTTATTATCATTAGCCATATCTGAATTTAGAAGCCGGTATAGCAGCCAATCAAAAGAAATCATTGTTCCTTTTGAAATCGAATTAGAAGATAACAACATTAAGTTTACCGTACCTAAATTAGGTGAAAAGAAAAAATTGCTCGATTTATCGTACAAGAATGTGCAGTTCTTTAAGCGTGAGAAAATTGATCAGTACGAGAAGCTAAACCCTGAAGTAAAATCGGAACGTTTGCTTACGCAGATGATGAAAGATTTGCGCATGAACCAGTTACCACGGCATATTGAGTGTTTTGATAACTCTAACTTCCAGGGCAAGTACCCAGTATCGGCCATTGTGGTATTCAAAGATGCTAAACCATCCAAACGCGATTACCGCTTTTTTAACGTAAAAACGGTTGAAGGACCTAACGACTTTGCCACCATGGAAGAAGCCGTTTTTCGCCGCTACCGTCGTTTGCTTGATGAAGGGATTGAGCTACCCCAACTGGTAGTGATTGATGGTGGTAAAGGCCAATTAGGTGCTGCATTAAAAAGCCTGAAGCTACTGGGTATTGAAAAGCAAATGACTGTTATTGGCATTGCCAAACGGTTAGAGGAGCTCTATTATCCCGGCGATCAGTACCCATTATATTTGGATAAGAAATCAGAAACATTAAAAATTATTCAGCAACTGCGTGATGAGGCGCACCGCTTCGGTATTACTGCCCACCGTAAAAAGCGTGATAAAGGCACACTGGCTACGGAGCTGGAACTGGTTCGTGGCATTGGCCGCTTATCAGCCGAAAAGTTATTGAAGTATTTCAAATCGGTGAAAAAGATCCGCGAAGCTAGTTTAGAAGAATTACAGGAGGTCGTAAATTTAAAACAGGCGCAGGCAGTAAACGACTACTTTAAAGCCAATCAGCCTGCAACCACCACTTAATTTGATTAGTTATTTTAAATTTAAACAACAAAAAAGGCCTTATGCAAATTGCATAAGGCCTTTATATTTTTAGAGCTACTTAGCTTAGTATTGCCACAAGCCCAGTTCCCAGTCGAGCAGAGATTTTTTAACTTTCTCTGACTCGTACAAGCGATCTATGCCTTGGGCATAATCTTTAATCCGCTCGTCTTTCTGGTTAGACACTTTGACAATTACGCTGGCGAAGATGCGTTTCATAAACACGTCATCAAAGCTTAAGCCGGTGGCATCACTGTTACGGCTAACGGCTTCTTTGGTAGCCAGTACCTGGCGTGCTTCCGGAAAATAAATCCAGAACGCAGGCTGGTAGTCAGCATCCATGCCAGCCACTTTAAGTTTCATCATGGGCGCAATACCAATAATGCGTGGCTCAAATATCGAGCGTTGTTTATCAAACACCCAATCTTCTTTAATACGGAAACGAATGATGCTATCCGGGTTAAAATCACCGGCTTGTATGCTTGATCCAATTTTATCGCCATTGGCATCAAATTTATCAACTACAACGCTGTCGGCCATGCGTGCTCTGGCTCTGCCCGGTGTAAGCGGAACAGAAAAGCTGTCGCCGTTAGGATCGTCGCGGGTTGGGCTTGGGTCGTAAGCAGTTAACTCACCAGCCTGTACAGCTTCCATCAGCACGTCAATTAAGCGGGCTTTAGGTGAGCCTAAGTACTGGTTCATTTTTTCGCGCACATCAATATCGCGCCAAACACGTTTGGCATACACAACGTCAGCTTCTCGCAGGTTGGCATATGGTGTAACCCGGGCACTTAAAATGTTGGCTTTTTTATAGTAACCATCTATAGGGCGCTCAAACGGCTTGGCCGACACTCTTTTCGCCGTATCAACAGACTGTGAGTTAAATGTGGTATTGTTAACCGCATTTGGTCTAACAGTTCTACGCTGGGTAGCGGCTGCGGGAGTACGTTTACGCGTGGTTCGCCTTTGAGCATAAGTGCTCAAACAAATTAAACTCAATAATCCAACCGCCAAAATCTTGCTTCTCATGTGTTAATTTTAATTTGCGCTTTTAATATTCTGATTAGTTCGCTCTTAATACGATATCCTCTAATCCGCGTGGCTGACCATCAGGACCTACCGCCATAATGTTAGTAAAGGCCACCATGGTTCCAGGCGTAATCAATGACATGGCCTGACGCATTTGTGATGACAACTCGCCACCGCTGGTTGACAAAGGAATAGGATCCTGACGCGGACGTTGAATAATCATGTTAAAACGGGTAACATTAAATTTCGCGTCAAAATCAAAGTTATCTAATTTGGCAAATAATCTATCCTGTGCTTTTAAGTTTGCTGTAGGGCTGCTGCCACCACTTTTGCCACCAAATACGGCTTTAGGATCTGGTATACGTTTAACACGGAATTGTGTTGAGCCTAATACCTGATTTTTACCTGGTGATGCTTCGCCTGATACGGTAACATTTACAGTACCCGGAGAACTTACTTTGGCTACAAATGAACCGCCTGAACCGCTAACCGAACCACCAGATATGCTTACTCTCAGCTTTTCTTTAGGAATACCCGGAGCAGATACTGATATAGGGTTTGGTACACCAATGTACAGTACGTTCATTTTATCAGCCGCTACTGTTGCTGATGGCTTAGCCACCTGGTAAGTTTGCGGTGCAGTTTTGTATTCTTTAATAGTACCGTCGTTTTGTTTTACACGGATGGTACCTACCCAAGTACGCACACCCTCGCCACTGGTACCTACCGAGTACTGACCACGGCCTTCTGTTACTTGTAGACGTGAACCGTTAACGGCAATATCAGGACTTGAATGTGAATCAGACGCTGTCAGGAACACTTCTGCTTTGTAAGGCTGACCAGCAATGATATAGCTGCTTGGTGCTACTGCAACCGCTGCAAACTTATCTAAGTTAACAACTGCCTGGTCAACTTTGCCTAACAATTTTTTCACAATTTCAGCCTCAGCATTTTTAGCATCAGACTGAATTTTGGTCAAAGCTGTAATAGACGCACCCATTGGGATACCCTCGCCAAAAGTAGCTTCCTGCCAAGTTCTGCGGGTTACCTCACCATGTTTAGGCGGATCTACTACCGCTAAGTTAAAATTAAGGCCCTGACGATCTTTTGCATCTAACAGGTTAATCAACTTCTGGTTGGTTTCATCAATTTTTTGACGCAGTTCCAGACCTTTTTTGCCATCAATCATATAATGGGCTGATATATCCATATCAGCTTTCCCTTTATAATCTTGTGTTTTTTCGTCTATGCCACCACTTTTTTCAATCAGGTCTTTTTTGATGGTTTCAACGTAATCGCTTAATTCAGTAGCTATCGAGCTGGCTTGTTTAGCTTTATCGTAAAGCGGCTTAGCTCTTTCCGGTTGTTCTTTTAATTTGGTTTTTTCAAAAGCATCAAATGTGTTATTGATACCGGTTTGTACGTTATTTTTTGATTGAGAAAGGCTATCTGTTATGTTTTTGAAGGCATCCAATAACGAATCTGGAATTTGTAGGGCAACCAAGCCCAACAGTACCAGATACAGGATGCCCATCATTCGCTGCCTTGGGGTTTCTTTACCTCCAGCCATGTGCTATATATATTTTAGGTATTAGTTAATGTAATGATTAAAATTGATTATATATTTATTAAGCACGTGGTTGGTTCATAGCAGTTAGCATGTTGCCATACACAGAGTTTAGTGCACCTAGGTTTTTAGCCAAACGACCAACTTCATCTTTAAACTGTTTAGAATCTTCCAATGATTCGTTGAAGTTGTTCATGGTCAATGACAGGTTCTGATAGAATTTGTTCATTGATTTTAGGTGTGCGCTTGAATCTTGTAATTCTAGCTCATATACAGCATTTAAAGCAGACAGGTTTTTAGCCAAGCTGGTCACTTGCTCATGGTAAGCTTTTGAATCAACGCTTGAGTTAGCCATATCGCTTAAGCTGGCAGATGCTTTTGCAAATGCACTGCTCAGGTTATCATAGCTTGAACCGGCAGCTTTTAATTTTGCAGCAAACTCGTTGGTTGCAGCACCGGCGTCAGCTACTTTTGAAATGGAAGCTACTTTGTCACCAAATGTTCTTAAACCTTCTCCCAGATTACCAATCAATTCAGGGTTAATTTTAGCGTCAGCCAACATTTTGTCTAAAGCAGCGGTATGACCAGTACTTTGTAACTGTGGTGCAGCAGCAACGGCACGAGGAGCACCTTTATAGTCAGGATCCAGTTCAGGATATGCTCTTGTCCAATCCACTTCTTCCGGTTCGCGTACGAAACCTAAAATAAAGAACAAGATTGCTTCAGCAGATAGTCCGATTGCGATGAAATAAGTACTTCCAGGTAAGTGTAAGATTTTGAACATCAAACCGATGATTACCACGGTTGCACCCCAAGATACAATGTTACCAATTCCGTAAGGTTTCTTTTTGCCAGCCATAATTAATGTAGTGTAATTGTTGTTGTTTTTGTTTTTCGTTTGATAATTATTTGTTTTGAATGCGTTATACGCAAAAGGTACATGACGGGTTACGTTTGATTATCGTTTGTCGCGAAAATCGCGGCCAACGAAGTGAGATACGCAGCGGAAACCAATGTAAGATTTTGCAGTGTCCTGATATTCATAAGACCGGGTGGCATTTTGTAGAAAATAGCCAATATCTTTCCAAGATCCTCCCCTTACTACTTTACGTTTAAGCACCTCCGGGTCGGTTGCTTTAGCCTCATAATTAAATGTAGGCGACATATCGTGTACAAAAGTAGAAGCAGATTCATCAAATGCTGACAGTGTCCACTCGGCTACGTTGCCTGCCATGTTATACAAGCCGTAATCGTTAGGAAAATAAGAACGCACGTTTACCGTATAGGCGCCACCATCATCTGTGTAATTACCACGACCCGGCTTAAAGTTAGCCAGCAAACAGCCTTTAGCATTTTTGATATATGGGCCACCCCATGGATAATCAGTACCAATCCGGCCACCACGTGCAGCATATTCAAACTCGGCCTCGGTAGGCAAGCTGTAAGGCAAACGGTGCGGTAAATGACGTTGATCTTTGTAAGCATCATTGTAGTGTGAACGCCATAATGAGAATGCACGGGCCTGACGCCAGGTTACACCAACTACCGGATAGTTTTGGAATGATGGATGTGAAAAATATCCTTCTACCATTGGCTCATTCGCCGCATATGAAAAATCATTCAACCAAACCAGTGTATCTGGGTAAACGGCTACGGTATCGCGTAAAATGAAGTCAGACCGTCTTTTAGTTTTATCGAACCTTGAATTTGATGCAGAACGTAAATCAACAATTGCGTAATTGTATTTAAACTTGCTTACATCCAGTTCGTTACGACCCAGGATTTGGTCATCCCCTTTATAGTACATATCCTGCAAACGGCTTGCGTTTGGATTTTGTCCCTTACGGGCAGCCCAAACCGGATTACGTTGCACATATGCCCAGTTAATAAATTTTTGATTTCCGGCAGCATTGCCGTTTTTAGGCTTTACGTAATACTTTTCGTCGTTTAAGTATTGTGTAATGGCAATGGAGTCGCGCACCCAGTTTACAAACTGATGATACTGGCTATTTGTGATTTCGGTTTGGTCCATAAAAAATGGAGAAACCGTTACCTGTTTAGTTTGAGCAATTTGTGCGAAGGTAATATCCTGATCGGTTTGCCCCATCAGGAAAGAGCCACCTGGTATATACACCATACCTGCAGGCAATTCGGCCCGAAAAGCACGTTGGTGCACACCAATTACTTCTCCCCTATCACTTCTGCTACAACTACTCAATACTACACCTGCCAATAATAGTAAAAGAAAGTATTTGTTCTTCATCTCTAATTTGTGTTCAACAATCTTATTTTATCGAGCTTTAAATATAGTGGCGATCAGCAAAAGAGATGGAAAATACTTTACTATAACAGAATCCATCCCCTTGCAAACGCCGGGTTCAAATTAAAGTTTTGACAATATACTCCAAGCTATTAAAAAAGAGAATATTATCAAAACTTATGCGTGCTTTTACGTGAAAGCACTTTAAAAGGTTTCTGGTATCAGAAGGATTTTTAAGATTACTTGTTGGCTTGTTTTACATACTGCTCAATAGCCATAGTCATGGACGGGGCACCTGGAGTGGGTGCAGGAATATCCAAAATCAAACCGGCTTCAAGTACGGCTTTATGTGTGGTGGCGCCAAAAGCAGCAATGCGTGTGTTATTCTGCTTAAAATCGGGAAAGTTTTTGTATAACGATTGTATGCTCGACGGGCTGAAAAATGCAATTACATCATAAAACACTTCGGCCAGGTCAGACAAATCGCTGCATACGGTACGGAACAAAACAGCAGGCGTAAAATCATAACCGTTTTCAGTCAAAAACTTCTGTGTTTCTTCTGCTGCTACGTCAGAGCAAGGGTATAAAAACTTTTCGCTTGAATGTTTTTTCAATACTTCAGCCAAATCGGCCGCAGTTTGTTTGCCAAAAAAGATTTTACGTTTACGGTACTGAATATACTTTTGCAGGTACAGCGCAATGGTTTCAGAAAGGCAGAAATATTTCATTTCAACCGGAACCTCAAAGCGCATCTCTTCACAAATACGGAAGAAATGATCAGCCGAGTTACGGCTGGTGAAGATTACGGCAGTAAAATCGGCCAGGTTGATTTTCTCTTTACGAAAATCTTTAGCCGGTACGCCTTCCACATGTATAAAAGACCTGAAATCTATTTTTAGATTTAGTTTCTTAGCCAGTTCAGCATATGGATTCTTGTCGTTTTCAGGTTTTGGTAAGGTAACCAATATACTCTTAACCTTTTTCTTTCTATCTTCCAATTTAGTGTGTCTAACTACCTAAGTTTCTAATTATTCAGTGCCTTAATCAATATTAAAATCGGGCAAATTTCAAGGGCACAAAGATAAATAAATAAATAAAACTTATGAAATTTAATATTGGAAATGATATTTACACTACTGCGCAAATATTGCCAAATAAATATAGCTACTACCAGGAATAAAGCTACCCCCAGCACGTATGGTATAAGCGCAGCCGCCAGTAAGCTAAAACATAGAGTAACAGGCAAAAACACAAACGTAATATTGAAATAGGTAAGGTACAACACCGAACTGTATTCGGCTACCAGCCGACTGATGTTGAACACAAAACCTAAAAAGCGCAGCAATACCAGCTTTACAGCAAACAGTATAATTACTAAAACCGAAAATGATGTAAATAACTGTATGCCGCTTATCCGGTAATATATTTCTTTATAGGTGGTAAACTGATAAATAAACAAGCCGAAGGTAAACCCAAATAAAATGAACAAGCCTACAAAAGCCCAGGAATTGAGCAAGTTTTCTTCCTTGCTTACCTGTGATAATACGCGATTGTTGTAAAACGACGTTAGTACATTTTTGATATCCTTGCTCATGGCCCGGTTAAGCAGGCCCATGTACACCAACAAGGCGGTGATAATTACAATAACCCATTGGTCGCGCGTGCGGCGGGCACTGCCTTCGCGCAGATGACCCCGGCGGTTGGCAGGCTGTTCCAAAATGCTATAACCCCTACCGTAAGCCTTCAGCATACTATCTACAAACAAGTTCCGGCGTAATGGATCAGGCTTCTTGACAAAGACCATGGTAAGCGAGTCGGCCACGAAACGCTGGCGAGCAGCAAGCGCATTAGCTACAGAATCGAGCAAACTGGCAGCAGCCGGAGGCGGCACATAAATGCGCTTTCGGGGTAAGCTATCGGGCTGCTCTACGGGCACCAACGCCGTATCTGTTTGGCTGTAGGCAGCTACAGCACAAAACAACATCATTATGAACAAGCCTAAAACTTTAAAACGCATATTAACAGGTACCCGGTTTCTCTCGCAAAAGTAGGGCAAATTTTACTGGTTTAATAATTGGGCACCAAAAAGTAAAACAGCAGTTAAACAATTATTTATCGAAACGTTGGCATTTAACCATCACATATCTTACATTTGATTTAATACTTGCACGGGGTGCTTTTAATTTAATAGTTAAAGGCTGAGATAATACCCGATAAACCTGATACGGATAATACCGGCGTAGGGATGCATGGGCTCTATTGATGTTTTTCAGCCAAGCTGTTTATTCATACAAAGCCTTGTTTTCTGTTACGGTATTTCTGTAGCGGCAAGCAAGGCTTTTTTACTTTAACCTTTTGAATAAATGGAGCTTGAAAAACAAAGCTTTGGGGTAATGACCCAAACACTAACCAACTGGCAGGGCCGCAAAGAATGGTTTTTTAACCGCGAACACACTGACACTTACGAGCAATGGTACGAAGGCCGCTACAAACGGGCCGAAGTATGGCAAAAAAAAGTGATGGGCCAGTTATTAGGCAAAGATCCACGCGTAAAAGAACTGCTGGAATTTGGCTGCGGTACCACCCGCTTTACCCGTTGGTGGCACGAAATAGGCATTGAAGCTACCGGCGGCGACCTTTCCCCTTTTATGCTTGGCCAAGCGGTACACCTGTTTGGCGGTGATTTGGTAAATGCCGACTCGCACTTTATGCCATTTAAAGACCACACCTTTGATGCCGTAGCTTTCATCACCACTTTTGAATACTACCGCGACCCGGTTCAGGTAATACGTGAAGCGGCCCGTGTGGGCAAGCATGGTATTGCTTTTGGTATGATGAACCGCAACTCGCCCAAAGTGCTGCGCCGCCGTGTACAACAAATGTTCGGTAAAAATCCGTTTTATGTAACCGCTACCTTTTATACGCCGGCCATGCTGATCGAAAAAATTAATGAAGCCTTGCAAGGTCGTCAGTATAGCTTGGAGTGGACCTGCACTGGCTTGCCGGAGTGGTTCCCGGTACAGCAATGGAGCGTACCTGTAGGCGACTTTTTTGGTTTGTATGTAAAACTGCTGGATTAAGCCTATGTCACTTTCAGGAAAAATAACCAACGGTGGCTTTGATGAAATTATTTTGCCGCGTTGTGGTTCTCAGCGGTCTGAAGTTTTAAGCGGACCAGCATTTGGTGTGGACGTATCAGTGGTGAATTTATCGGGCGGTATGGGCCTGGCCATGACCAGCGATCCACTGTCCTTAATACCGTCACTGGGCTTACAGGAGTCGGCCTGGCTATCGGTACACTTAATGGCTAATGATATGGCTACCACAGGCTTTGCACCTATGTACGCGCAAATGGTACTCAACCTACCTCCCACCCTCAGCAAGCAGGATTTTGTGACCTATTGGGATTTTGTGCATCAATACTGTAATCAAATTGGCGTAGCCATTACTGGTGGGCATACCGGTAGCATTGAAGGGCAAAACTCAACCATTGCTGGTGGCGGCACGATGTTGCTTACCGCTCCGCTTAGCCAGATACGATTAAGCAAATATGCCGAAGAAGGCAATGTCATCATCGTTACCAAAGAATGCGCCATGTCATCAGCAGCTATACTGGGCATGAGTTTTCCGGAAACGGTAAAGAACAAATTAGGAAAAGAGGTTTACGACCGCGGTTGTGCGCTTTTTTATCAAACCTCATCTTTACAAGATGGCCTAACCGCGGTTACCACACGCCATCAAGCCGTTACTGCCATGCACGATGTAACCGAAGGTGGTGTACTGGGTGCTATTTACGAAATGGCTATCGCCTCAGGTAACGGAGTTCGAGTATATAACGATGCTTTGCCACAAAGTGAGGTACAGCAACAGATATGTAATTTATTTGGTATAGATGCCCGCTACTGCATTGGTGCCGGTGCCATGGTTATTGCTGTTAAAAAAGAATATGCACAGGATGTTATAACGCAGTTGAACAGACAAAACATACAAGCCACAGCAGTAGGCGAATTTACGCATCAAACACAAGGCTATAAATTAGTTGTAAACGACCTTGAAACTGATATGCCCTATTACAGCAAAGACCCTTATTGGGCCGCCTTTTTTAACGCTTATCAAAATGGTTGGAAATGACACATAAACCTTACGAAATTACAGGGGGCATTTACTTGGTTATTAACCCGGCAATAGAAATAACAGTATTGCTGGATAAGCTTGCATCTGCCTTAGCAGGCGGCATAAAAGTAGTGCAAATATGGAACAACTGGCCGCCAGATATAAATAAGCTCGGACTGATTGAGAAAATAGCCAGGTTGTGCATTCCTTACCAAGTACCATTACTTATCAACCAGGAGTGGCCATTACTACTACAAACCCATCTGCTTCAAGGTGTACATTTTGACGATATTCATCCGGGCTATGAAGCCATAAAAGAAGCCGTTGGCAGGCCCTTTCTGGCCGGCATAACCAGTTCAGACAGCACCCGGAACGCAATTTGGGCACATGAAAATGGTTTGGATTATATTTCCTTCTGCTCCATGTTCCCATCACCATCGGCTGGTAGTTGCGATATAGTGATGCCGGCTACCGTGCGTGAAGCACGTAAGCTTACTCAACTGCCTATTTTTGTATCCGGTGGCATTACACCCGAAAACATTACATCACTCAAAAAAGAAACGCCTTTTGATGGCGTGGCGGTTATATCCGGCCTGCTTAGCGCCGACAATCCCAAACAAAAAGTTCAGGAATATAAAAATGCCTTAGGCATCAACAATAACAATTATGAGATTAAAAACCATTAATAAGTTGTGCTGCCCGTTTGACAAGCACGATCTTAATTTGCAAATATTGAGTAAAGACATTGACCATAATGTGTTGGAAGGTATACTAACCTGCAGCCACTGCCAGCGCAAATACCCTATAGTATATGGCGTGCCTATTATGGCACCCGATGAATACCGCCAGATACCATTAGAGCAACCTATTATGGAACAATGGAAACTGGAGCACGGCATTACTGATACCAAGCTGTTGCCGTAAATATCATAACCGCGTCAGGTTAATAAGCCAGCATACCGGTCATACAGCAACAAACGTTTAAACAACAATTACTGCACCATAGTGCAAGTAATATTATTCGTAAATTTGCAGCATGGCCGGTATTTATATTCATATTCCTTTTTGTAAGCAAGCCTGCCATTACTGCGATTTTCATTTCAGCACCTCGCAAAGGTACCGTAGCGAAATTGTAGCAGCTTTAGGAAAAGAAATAGCCCTGCAAAAAGATTACCTGGGCGGCGAACGCATCGAAACCATTTACTTTGGCGGTGGCACGCCATCTGTTTTAGATGCGGGCGAAATTAACTTTTTACTGGATACTGTTACACGTTATCACCAAGTATCACCGGAGGCAGAAGTAACGTTGGAAGCGAACCCGGATGACCTGAGTGCCGAGAAAGTAAACGCCCTGCGTCAAACTGCGGTTAACCGTTTCAGTATCGGTATTCAATCTTTTTTTGATGAAGATTTAATTTGGATGAACCGCGCCCACCGGGGCAACGAAGCTGAAAATTCTATTAAACGTGCACAAGATGCCGGTTTTACCAACATCACCGCCGATCTGATTTACGGCTATCCTTTATTATCCGACGATAAATGGCAACATAACATTGCCCAAATGCTATCGTACCAAATACCGCATATATCAGCCTACTCCATGACAGTGGAGCCGCGTACTGCCTTGGCAGCCCTCATTAAAAAGAAGCAAACGCCGCCGGTAAACGATCAGCAAAGTGCTACGCAGTTTGTTACATTGATGAACACGTTGCAGGCTGCAGGCTTCGAACATTATGAAATTTCAAATTTTTGTAAGCCCGGTCAGTACTCGCGCCACAACTCTAACTACTGGAAGGGTGTAAAATACCTAGGTATTGGCCCGTCGGCACACTCCTACAACGGCATTGCCCGGCAATGGAATGTAGCAAACAACGCCAAATACCTAAAAGCGCTTGATGCCGAAACCTTAGCTGCCGAGCTTGAAGAACTGACACAAGAAAACCAACTGAACGAATACATCATGACATCTACCCGTACTATATGGGGGTTGGATTTAAACAAGCTGGACAGCATTGCCGACAAAGCATCACGTCAGGTTTTAAAGGATGCCCAAACTTTTTTAACTAAAGGCTGGATGTATCAGCAAAATCAAACCCTGTACCTTACCTCCGAAGGCAAATTGTATGCCGATTACATTGCCGGTGAACTTTTCTTTTAAGCCAAAAACAGCAATGCTGCAACGTAAATAAACCTTTTTTGGTTCTTAAGTTGTTACGCACTGCGGTTTTAAGTAGTTAACGCTTAAAAAAATCCGTGTGTGGTTGGTTGCCGTATTTCAGTCATATTTCAAAACATAACCGTCATGAAAAAATTACTGATTGCGGCTTTTGCCCTAGTAGCTATGGCTTCCGCACCAAAAACATTTGCACAAACCAAAATGGTAGGCGGTGCAGCCATGTATCCAACCAAAGATATTGTTGACAATGCCGTAAATTCTAAAGACCACACCACCCTGGTGGCTGCTGTAAAAGCTGCAGGTTTGGTAGAAACGTTGAAAGGTGATGGTCCGTTTACCGTATTTGCACCAACCAACGCTGCTTTTGATAAATTACCTGAAGGCACCGTAGCTACGCTACTAAAACCTGAAAACAAAGCTATGCTAACTAAAGTGCTTACCTACCACGTAGTGGCCGGCCGTTTAAGCGCTGCCGATTTAATGGCCAAAGTAAAAGCTGGTAACGGTAAAGCTACGTTAAGCACCGTAAGTGGCGGCACTTTAACAGCTATGGTTGATGGTAAGAAACTTTATTTGGTAGACGACAAAGGCGGCAAATCATGGGTAACTATTGCCGACGTTTTTCAAAAAAATGGCGTGATACACGTGGTAAATGCTGTGTTACTGCCTAACTAAGTTACCACCAGTTTTACCAATTCGTCTGATATTATCAAGCCCGGCAGCCCTGAGCGCCGGGCTTATTTATTTTGTCAGCCTTTAATCAAAAACAAAGCATGTATTTATTGCTTTTCAAAATTAGTTACATTTGTACGTTAATTAATTGTGAACTATGGGTTTGATTCTTACCCCGATTGATCGGGTTGATAATATCAGTAAAGAGGATTTTATTAACAATTACTTAAATCCGCGCAAGCCGCTGGTTATCCGTAAGGCTACCGAAAGCTGGCCGGCTTTGCAAAAATGGACCTTTGAATATCTGAAAGAAAAAGTGGGCGACCAAATAGTGCCGCTTTACGATAGTTCAAAGGCTGACCCTACAAAACCTATTAATGCTGCCGCTTCAGAAATGAAGTTTGGCGACTACATCGACCTGATACAAAAAGAACCGACCGACCTGCGTATCTTTTTGTTTGACCCTATAAAACATGCCCCCAATTTACTGGACGACTATCGCTCGCCCAAAGACCTGATGGGTGGATTTTTAGACAAATACCCCAACATGTTTTTTGGCGGCGCTGGTTCGGTAACGTTCCTGCACTATGATATTGATTTAGCCCATATCTTCCATACGCACTTCCACGGCCGTAAGCATGTAATGCTGTTTGATTACAAATGGAAAGAACGTTTGTACTGCATTCCGTTTGCCACCTACGCGCTGGAAGATTATGACATCGAGAACCCTGATTTTAGCAAATACCCGGCATTGGATGGCATAGAAGGCCAGGAAACTATTTTGGAGCATGGTGATACCCTGTTTATGCCTACCGGCTTTTGGCATTGGATGAAATACCTGGACGGTTCATTCTCTATCTCGCTACGTGCCTGGGACAAATCATGGGCTATCAAAGCCAAAAGTTTGTACAACCTTACAATCCAGCGCAAGTTCGATAATTTCATGAAATCCCGTTACAAAAAGCGCTATATGGATTGGAAGGAAAACCTCGCCGTTGAGCGCGCCAACAAAGCACTGGCTGCGGGCGAGCCAAGGTAATTTTGTTATAAATAATTAATTGACCTTGTCATCTCGAACGCTAGTGAGAGCTCTTTTGGAAGCGGACAAGCTTATCGCTTTCGAAAGATTTCTCGTTATCACTCGAAATGACATTTTTGTTTATACGCTTTTTTTACCGATGCTTCGTTACCCCTACCTGCTGGCAGTAACCCAGTACGGGACAAGTAGAACAATGCGGTAAATTGCCGGTACAAATGTGCTTACCAAAAGGCATCAACAACCGGTTAACATCAATCCATTTTTCTTTCGGCACTTTCAATTCCAGTTGCAATAAAGTTTTTTCAGGCTGGCTGGCTTTGATATACCCCCATCTATTTACTACCCGGTGTACATGTATATCCACACTGATGGCCGGCACCTGCGCCGCAATACCCAAAGCCAGGTTGGCACATTTAGGGCCAACGCCTTTCAAATCAGTCAGCACTTTAAAATCGGCCGGCAATTCGCCATTATATTGCTCAACAGCTACTTTAGCAATACCTAGCATGGTATAGGCTTTTTGGCCGGGGTAAGATGAACCATGTAATAAAGTTTCCAGCTCCTGCGGTGTGAGCTTTAGCAATTCTTCAGGCGTACGTGCTTTGGCAAACAGGCGGAGCGAGACAGGTATAGATGTTTCGTCCAACGTACGGATAGAAATGATGCAGGATATCAGCTGCTCAAACAGCGAGGTATATCCCTGCTCATACAAATCAAACATGGCAGCCTTTGGGTACTGCGCCACGGCTTGCTCAATGCGACTGAGCATGGTATCGAGGTCGAAGGGTAATTTATTGGCAGTTGGCATTGGTATGCTAACTTACTAACAAACGTTTTTGTTTAATTAGTTGATACGTCTATCATTGAATTAAATCAGAATAAAACCTGTCATTTCGAGTGCTAACGAGAAATCTTATAAATGCGGCGTAATCCCTCGTACAAGATCTCTCACTATCGTTCGAGATGACAGCTTCTTTTAATTTTGACTTTAACCATCACGAACTATGATCGGCCACAACCTTCCATTCTCCATTTATCTTACGTAACCATAACGTGAAATAGCCGCCGGGTGCATCTTTTTCGCGCTGTAATTGCCAACCGCCCAATACAAAAGCATTCGTTTTATCCAGCAAATTAACTTTTAATATTCTGAACGTTAATTGGCCCATAGCCGCTTTGTCAGGATAGCCTTTTTTGTAATTATCTAAGGTAGTTTGCCAGCCATATTTAGGGCCGCTTTTGCCTACAAACAACAGCGAGTCCGATTTCCAGTAGCCTTGCATATAAGCTTCCAAATCGCCACGGTTCCAGGCCTGGCGCTGTGTTTCGAGCACTTTCAGGATGGCTTGCTTATCTTGTGCGAAGCCGCAATAGGTACACAATAGCGTCAAAAAACATAGAACATATTTTTTCATACGCTAAATCTAAACAATTGCATCAGTAAAATCTTGTAGATTTACATTTCATCTATCCGTGTTATATGAGCAAACAAGTACTCTGTTTTGGCGAGGTATTGTGGGATACCTTTAGCGATGGTAAAAAAGTAGGCGGCGCACCGCTTAATGTGGCGCAACACCTTCGACAGCAAGGTATAGACGCCCTGATGGTAAGTCGTGTGGGAACAGACCAGTCGGGCGATGAGCTGATGGACTTTTTGAATCAGCGGCAGCTGGCTTCACCACTTATTCAGTTGGACGACCGCCTGCCTACCTGTGAAGTTACCGTACAATTGAACGAAGCCGGTCATGCAACCTACACTATACCCGAGCCGGTATCATGGGACAATATTCAACCCACCGATGAACTGACCACCCAAGCACAAGCTGCATCGGCCATTGTTTTTGGCAGTTTGGCCTGCCGTGGCAAAAACACCCGCACTACCCTGCTCGATTTGCTGAGCGAAACCCGCATTCCGTTACGCATTTTTGATGTAAACCTGCGCGCACCGCATTATGATTTAGACACCATCGAAACGCTGGCGGCCATGGCAAACGTCATTAAAATGAATGAAGAAGAAGCAGATTTGCTGATTGGCAGCAGTCAGCAATCGCTGCAAAATAAAATCACCGAGTTCCAACACAAATTTCATGTGGATACCATTTGCGTAACCCGTGGCGAAAACGGCGCTATGATATGGCACGACGAGAAATTTTATGAGCATCCTGGCTTCCCGGTACAAGTCGCGGATACCGTTGGTGCCGGCGATTCCTTTTTAGCTACCTTAGTAGCAGGCTTGCTTAATGCACAGCCAATCCCCGATACATTGGAAAAAGCCTGCAAAGTAGGTTCGTTTGTAGCCAGCCAGCGCGGCGCTAATCCAACTTATCCAGCAGAGATGTAAGGAATGTCGAACTATCCTCAAGTCAAAGACACTAATTTAATAGGTACATATCCGGCACTTGTAAACTCAGGTGGTGGATATGTTTGGGATGATGTACTTGAATATAGGGTTTGGTGTCATCCTGATAATGGAGCTCCCGATATAGAGGATGGTAATGATTATTATTACGTTTTTGAAAATTATGAAGACGCCCTGACCTTTTCAAAAGAAAATATTGGGGCAGAGCTGCCAATAGCACTTGTTTTGCAAAATGAGTATATAGATGAACCTGAAGACGGCCAGTATATACATATTAAAGAGCACAGATTAACCGAATGGCCTGTTGATTTATTAACACGCCCTAAAAGAAGTATGGATACCATTCCAAATTTTCTATCCCCTAACGCCCCGAGGAATAAGTTGGATATATTACGTGGGCTAGCATAATTCATTTATTCACCATTGATCAGCTTTTATAGCTTCCAACTATATTATTGTATACTCTTGACTCTACTTCAATGTCATTATTTCATTAAATTCTGGTTAAACCTCATTAACCGCTAAACTTTAACCAACTTTTTTCCGTTAATTTATTTTTAAGAAAGGTATATTATGCGTGGTTACGGGTTTTCTAAATTTACCCCGCGCGAAATTCCGAAAGGCGGTTTCGACGAATTATTAAAACTGTTTTTAGAATTGCTGAACTATACCTCGGGCGATGCAGGCGAAGCTCTGGCATGGCTAAACGAGCTGGATAAGCAATACAACATCACCAATGACGAGTATGGCATGGGTGATTTCATAGACGAGCTGAAACAAAAAGGTTACTTATCTGAAGATAACCAAAGCGGCGAATTTAATATTACGGCTAAAACGGAGCAAAGCATCCGGCAATCGGCACTGGAAGAGATTTTTGGCAAACTTAAAAAATCGGGCAAGGGTAATCACCGCTCACCACAATCCGGTCAGGGTGATGAAAAAAACTCCGAGCGCCGCGAGTTTGAGTTTGGCGACAGTTTGGATCAGATAGATATGACACAATCTATCCACAACGCCCAGGTAAACCATGGTATCGGCGATTTTATGATGACTGAGCGCGACCTAGAAGTAGAGGAGATGGACTACAAAACTCTTACTTCTACCGTGCTGATGATCGATATATCGCACTCCATGATTTTGTATGGTGAGGATCGTATTACGCCAGCTAAAAAGGTAGCCATGGCACTGGCCGAGCTTATTCGCACCAAGTATCCGAAAGATACTTTGGATATTGTAGTGTTTGGCAACGATGCATGGCCTATCAGCTTGCAGGATTTACCATATTTACAGGTTGGCCCATACCATACCAATACCTACGCCGGTTTGGAATTAGCTACCGATTTGTTGCGCCGCCGCAAAACGCACAATAAGCAGATTTTTATGATTACCGACGGTAAGCCTACTTGTTTAAAAGAAGGCACCAAGTATTATAAAAACAGTATAGGGCTGGATCGTAAAGTGGTAAACAAAACACTAAACATGGCTGCACAATGCAAAAGGTTAAAAATACCGATTACCACCTTTATGATTGCGCGCGACCCTTACCTGCAGCAATTTGTACGGAAGTTTACCGAAACCAACGGTGGCCGGGCATTCTATAGCTCATTAACCGGTTTGGGCGAATACATTTTTGAAGACTACATTAAAAACCGCAGAAAAACTGTACGGTAATCTGCACTTATAAAAACTACTGACGAAAACACACGAATGGCAAACGAACTTTTAAACATAAAAACCCTTGGTCAACTTAAAAAGACTGACTATAGAAGCCGGTCGGTTAAAGAAGAGCTAAGAGAAAACCTTATTTCACAACTACAAAAACGCGAAGGCGGATTTGAAGGCATTGTAGGTTATGAGGATACGGTAATCCCGGATTTGCAAACCGCTATCCTGTCCCGCCATAATATCTTACTATTAGGCTTACGCGGTCAGGCTAAAACACGTATTGCCCGCCTGCTGGTGAACTTGTTGGACGAATACATGCCTTATATTGAGGGATCTGAATTATATGACGATCCACTAAATCCAATATCATGGTATGGCCATAATGAGGTACAAGCCAAAGGCGATGACACCCCTATTGCCTGGGTACACCGTTCTGAGCGTTATACAGAAAAGCTGGCTACGCCAGATGTAACCGTAGCCGATTTAATTGGCGACGTAGACCCTATTAAAGCCGCTACCTTAAAATTAACGTATTCAGACGAGCGTGTTATTCACTTCGGTTTGATACCACGCGCACACCGAGGCATCTTCGTTATAAATGAGTTGCCAGATTTGCAGGCGCGTATCCAGGTGTCATTGTTTAACATTTTGCAAGAAAAAGATATCCAAATACGTGGCTTTAAGCTGCGTTTACCGCTGGATTTGCAATTTGTATTTACCGCCAACCCTGAAGATTACACCAACCGTGGTTCCATTGTTACGCCGTTAAAAGACCGTATTGAAAGCCAGATATTAACACACTATCCACGCTCGGTTGAAATTTCGCGCAAAATCACGCAACAGGAAGCTTTGCTTTCACCAGAACAACGTGTAGCGGTAGAAGCTGACGGCTTAGTGAAAGATTTGGTAGAACAGATTGCTTTTGAAGCCCGTAATTCAGAATATATTGATAAAAAATCAGGTGTATCTGCCCGTTTAACTATATCGGCTTACGAGAACCTGATTAGCAATGCCGAGCGCCGCATGATTATTAACGGCGAAAAAAGTACCTTTGTGCGCATATCAGACTTTTTGGGTGTGATACCTGCCATTACCGGTAAAATAGAACTGGTGTATGAAGGTGAGTTGGAAGGTCCGGCTAAGGTGGCTAATATTTTGATTGGCAAAGCAATTCGCACCCTGTTGCTGCAATACTTCCCCGATCCGGAGAAAGCGAAGAAAAGTAAAAAAGCAAATCCATATGGCGAAGTGGTGGGCTGGTTTGCTGCCGGCAACAATGTATCGTTGATTGATGATTTGCCACAAGCAGAATATAAAAAGGCTTTAAATTCGGTAACCGGGTTAAAAGATGTTATCAAACAGTTTCATCCACGCCTGAGCGAGAACCAGCAACTGCTGTTAATGGAGTTTGTATTGCACGGTTTAGCCGAGTTTTCACAATTGAATAAAGGATTTTTGGATAATGGCTTTGCATTTTCGGATATGTTCGACAGCTTGTTTAACCTACAGCCTGACGACGATGACGATTTAGACGACGACCGTTATTAAGAAAACCAAATACCCGCATTGCGAGGAGCAAAACACTTTCTGCAAGCTTATCAACAGCTATAAGTTTGCAGAAACTGCTTTGTTCCTCGCAATGATATTTTTATAGATTCTCATTAAAATTAAACTATGGAGGGGCAAGCGCCTACAATAATCCTCATTTGCATCGGCCTTATTCTGGCCGATTTTTATATAAGCAATGGTTTACGCCATACGCTTAAAAAATCTCGTATTGTACAGGGCAAATATTTTTTAATAGCTTATTGGGCAGTATCTATCATTTTAGTTATCGGTTTAATTACCAGCGTTTTTATAAAATTTTCGGTCGGTCTTAAAGGAGCCATATTACTGCTATTTTTCTTGTTGTTAGCTTGTAAAGTATGCTTCCTTCCTTTTATTTTGGTGGATGATATTCGCCGCCTATCTCTTTCGATTGCTCGTAAACGCAATAAGCCAGAGCCGGAATTCCCGGCCAGCGAGCCTAAGCCTGATGCTATTCCGCGTTCAGAATTTTTGATTAAAGCCGGTTTAATTGCCGCATCATTGCCTTTAGCAGGCTTAAGCTACGGCATCATCAATGGCGTGTATGATTATCGTGTGCGCAGGCGTACTTTGTATTTACCTAATCTGCCCAGAAAATTTGACGGTATTAAACTGGGGCAAATTTCTGATATCCACTCCGGAAGCTTCTATAACAAAAAGGCTGTATTAGGCGGTGTGGAATTGTTACTTGGCGAAAAACCAGATTTCATATTTTTCACCGGCGATTTGGTAAATGCCATCAGCAGTGAAATGCGGGAGTATCAGGATATCTTCGCTAAAGTAAAAGCCCCGCTGGGTGTGTATTCAACCTTGGGTAACCACGATTACGGCGACTACGCTTGGTGGCCCGACGCAGCAGCCAAGAAAAAGAACCTGGACGAATTAAAAACTACCCACAAAAATATGGGCTGGGATTTGCTGATGAATGAAAATCGTCGTTTAAAAGTAGACGGCGAAGAAATCGGTATTTTGGGTATTGAAAATTGGGGGTTACTGAGCCGCTTTCCGAAATACGGCCGTATGGACTTAGCTGTACAAAACACTGATGATTTACCGGTAAAGCTGCTTCTTTCTCACGATCCCTCTCACTGGCGTGCACAGGTGCTGCCGCATTATCCTCAAATTGATGCAATGTTTTCAGGTCACACCCACGGTATGCAGTTTGGTGTACAAACCGAACATTTTCAGTGGAGCCCTATCCAATTTGTTTACAAAGAATGGGCAGGCTTTTATCATGAAGGACCGCAACAATTGTACGTAAATGTAGGCTATGGCTTTTTAGGTTATCCCGGTCGTGTTGGCATTTTGCCCGAGATTACCATTTTTGAGTTGAAAGCAGGTAAGGATCCGAAGAGAGTATAATTGCTTTTTTGTTAGTATCGTTGTGTTAGTGCCATTAAACTTACTTCGTCTGCTCATTGCCGCAGGGGCTAGTTCTTTTGTCATAGCTACAAAAGAACCAAAAAAGCCTAGCTGTTGCGATCACCTGTCTGCCCTCATGCCCAACGCTGGCCCGGGCGCGATAGCGGGCCTCTGCGCTTTTTTTGTCTGAACCGGAATTTATGGAATTAAAGAATTGATAGAACAGCCATTAAAAAAGATTCGGCATTCAGCTTCTTTCGGTAGCTACTGATGCAAGTACAAGCACTATCTTGAGTAGAAAGAAGGTGCGGCCGAGAGGTCTCTTTTTGGTTACTTTTTCTTTTCCGGCAAAAGAAAAAGTAACAACCACAGGCTGTGATTCAAACACATCCTTATCCTAACGGAGAACGAAAAGAAGTTAAAAAAGCACCACGCAAAACAAAAAACTATTCTCAAACAAACGCAGGTTGTTTATCATTGCATTTATAAATGAAAAAACACCTGCAAGCTGCTTTCGATTTTCTGTTATTCAGCAATATCTTTATGGCTTTGTGCGCTGTAGCTCAGGGATTAGTTACTTTTCATTTGGTGGGTGCGCAACCTGTTTATTCGGTACTAGCCCTCCTTTTTACTTCAACGCTAGGGCTGTATAATTTCTGCATCCTTATTATCCGGCCCAAGCATCCCGAAAATTCGCCTTATCGCCGCGTGAGGTGGTTTTTTGCACGGCATAGGTTAATGGTTACCATTACGGTTATTGCGCTGCTATCGCTCATACCTTTGTTCTTTTTAGTATCTAACCAGGCAAAGTTGTTGTTACTGTTTTTAGCTGCCTTATCTTTTGCTTATGGTTTGCCCTTGTTTACTAAAGGTGGACGCAAATCGGGGTTGCGCAATGTACCCGGGTTAAAAGCTTTATTGATTACCTTGGTTTGGACGTTAAGCTGTGTATGGCTACCGGTGCTGGAAGCACAAAATACGCAGCTTATTACAGTATCAACTGCAGACACCATTATCCTTATCGCTAAACGCTTTCTCTTCATTGGTGCACTAACGGTTCCTTTTGATATTCGCGATTTGTTTCAGGATCAAATTGCCGGATTAAAAACCATACCAGTAGCTTGGGGCGAAAAGAAAGCTTATTTGTTTTGCCAGGTGTTACTGGCCGGCTATATAGCCCTGCTCTTTTTGTTTCGCAACAACGGCTTTAGTACCGACTTTTGGGCTTTAACAGTCACAACTGTATTAACGGGCTGGCTAATATTTAATTCGACCTGGAAACGAGATGAGTACTATTATTTCTTTTATCTAGATAGTGTGCTGGTTCTGCAATATCTTTCTTTAATTGTTTTTAACTTGCTTTAAACATGGCTGCCAACTATGACCGCACTGCCTGGTTTTACGACCGCTTGTCGTACTTAGTTTTCGGCAAGGCACAGGTTAACGCACAAAGTTATTTTTTGAATCTAATTAGTCCAGGCAGTCGCATTTTGATTGTTGGCGGCGGTACGGGCCGGATATTAGAAATATTAGCAGCTAATCATCCTACCGGCCTGCACATTACTTATGTTGAAGTATCGGCCAACATGACTGCCCTGGCCCGTAGAAGAAAAGCAGGCCATAACCATGTTGAGTTTATTATAGCTGATATTAATAGCTATACATCAACTGTACCTTTTGACGCCATCATCACCGCTTTTTTGTTCGATAACTTTACAGAAGAACGTTTACAGCAAACCTTTGCCCACCTACATCAGCAATTAAAGCCCAACGGAATTTGGCTGGATACCGACTTTCAATTAACCGGCCCGTTTTGGCAGCGGCTTATGTTGCAAAGCATGTATCTGTTTTTTAAAATATGGGGAGCAGTACAAGTAGCAGGCTTGCCTGATACCAGCAAATTATTTAACAGATACCAATATTTGCTATCCGGTCAGAAAACCTTTTTCGGAAAATTTATCTCGGCCAAAGCTTACCGCAGGCAAGCTTAACCATAAAAAATCCGGTAAGTTATTGTAGCCTACCGGATGAAAGGTTTTTATTCGTAAGAAAACTTATATCCTACGCCCCGCACTGTTTGCAGGTACTGTGGCGAATCGGGGTTGTTTTCTATTTTTTTGCGGAGACGCACAATGTGCATATCCAGCGTACGGGTATTTACATCGGCATTGTAGCCCCATACTTCCATCATCAGTTCCTCGCGGTTGATAACCTTATTTTTGTTTTTCAGGAAATACAGCAAAATGCGGTTCTCTAATATGGTCAGCTCAATTTTGCGGCCACCTTTAACCAGCAAATGCGTGTTGGGATGGTGTTCCATATCGGCAAAGCGATGTATTTCCGACTTTTCGCTGTTCAACGAAAACTTGATTTTGTTATCAATCATCGCCACCAGCACATCCATATTAAACGGCTTTGTGATGTAATCGGATACGCCGAAGTTATATGCCTCAATCTTATCAATGTCTTGTGCTTTGGCGGTCATCATAATCACCAGCTTATCAAAGCCTTTTTCGCGGATGTGGGCACAAACTTCCGAACCTTGTTGGCCGGGCAGCATCCAGTCCAGCAAAACAATATCAGGGGTATTCTCCAGTATAATTTTTTCGGCGTCTGTACCGTTAGCAGCTTCCAGTACTTTGTAGCCTTCAGTTTCCAGACGTTCGGCTACTAAAAAACGCAGGTTCTCGTCGTCTTCAACTAGTGCAATTTTAATTTCTTTGTTCATGTTTAACTCTCGTAAGGCAAGGTAACAATAAACTCCGAGCCTTCATTTACTTTACTTTTTACCTGTATATCTCCGTTCATAAAATTAGCCAGTTCTTTGCAAAAAGCCAAACCCAGTCCAACGCTGCCATTTTGGTTATATTGGTTTTCTATCCGGTAAAACTTTTTAAAGATGTTACCAACTTCTGCTTTAGGTATACCAATGCCCTTATCTGCAAACGAAAATACAATATAGTGCTTATCCTGATATATTTGTATAAAAAGCTCTTTCCTGTCGGGATTAGAATACTTATACGCATTCTCAATAAGGTTCTGAAAAATGCTGCCCAGCAACACCGGATCAGTGTAAAAGCTACCAACATCGTTTACCTCGTAATTCAGCTTAAATTCTGGATATTTGATGCGAAAGGTATTGATGTACTTTTGAACAAAATCATCCACATTAATTTCTTGTTTATGAATTTTGATAGACCGGTTTTCAATCTGCGTAAAAGAGAGCAGTTTGTTCATCAGGTCGTTCAGCTTGTCGGCTTCTTCGTCAAGTATTTTGCCGTAATGCTTGCGTTGCCTTTCACTCAATTCACCATCGCCACGCAGATTAGAGCCAGCTATCTTAATAACACTTACGGGGGTTTTAAACTCGTGCGTAAAGTTGTTAATAAAATCGTACTGTAACTTAAACAGCTTAAGGTTGGTATTTAAGTTACGGTAAATAAGCCAGCCAATCAACACCAAAAAGGCATAAATCAGCAATACTATCGCAGCTGTAGGCATAAAACGCCGGTTAATTTCAGCATTTAAATGATCTCGGTTAGAACTGAAATACAACTTGTAATCGGCAAAAGCACCCGGAAATGCTGCCTCAGTAAAAATTTTGCCCTCATCATTTAGCGAATCATATACAACAGGTTGTATAGACACTTGCTGGTAAAGTTCGGGGTGTGTATTGCGGATGGTGATGGCATAAGGATCCAGCAAAAATGTCATCAAGTTTTGCTTATAGTAAGCTGATGGCCGACCTGTTTGCTGTAATTCGCGGTATATCTTTAACTCTTCACGTCGAGGAATATTCAGGTAGCTGATTTTACTTGGCTTAACATCATAAAAAGTTTTATAAATCTCATCCTGATTGGGCACTCGCCCAGTATCTGCTTCTGTAATATAACTACTGAATTTAGCTGCAATGTGTCTAAAATCGTCATCCTCGTCTGGGCTGCTTTTTTTACGGCCCTGTATATTTCCGTTTTTAGGCAGGTATTGGTAAGCTGCTTTATCAGTAATACTTAAATGCTTGTAACTGGAATGGTTTTGTAGTTGGCTGCCAATGGTTATTTCATGAAATACAATTTGTTTCACAAAAGCATAGTCCCGAAAAACTGAGTCGGCATAATTGGCCGCGGATGCCGAATCTAAAAAGCCTTGGTAAGATGTAATTTCGGGAATACGGTTCTGAAAAAAGTCGTTGTAAGGTTTAATGGTTTGTTCCCAGACATCTATTTTTTTGGAGGTAAACTCATTTTCTACATAGGTAGCCGTAAAGCGGTATGCAATCAGTAAGGCAATTACCAGCGTAACGGATATCAGTATCAGGAAAGCCGCAATAAGCGAGAAGTTTTTTTGGTAAACTGTTTTAGGCGCTTCCATAGCACAAAGTTTACGGTTTAACCTTCAAGTTATTATCTAAAAATTTTTCAATCTGGGCATACATTTCCATACGGTTGTGTTCGCTCCTAAAAAATTTCCGTTCGTTAGCTTTTAAAATGTATGTTACAGGTACATTGCGTTTGCGAAGCTCGCGCACAAACTGGTTTAGTTCACTAATATTAGCCCGTGGGTCTTTTTCTCCCTGAAAGATAAGCAACGGCGCCTTGATTTTATCGGCATGAAACACCGGCGATATGGCCCGCAGTTGAATAGCGTCGGTTTCAGGGTTACCCACCATCTCATAGTTCATCTGCAAAAATGGCTTGGCATAAGGGGGCGCATCTTTAAAAAATGTAAAAAAGTTGATAAGACCGTACTGTACTATAGCGCAGTTGTATAGCTCGGGATGGAAAGACACACCATATAATGCTGAAAAGCCACCAAAGCCGCCGCCAAACATCGCTATTCGTTTAGGGTCGGCAATTTTTTGGTTGATGAGCCATTTTACACCATCTTGTATATCAGTTTGTATTTTGCCACCTACCTGTTTAAAACCTGCACTAAAAAATGCTTTTCCGTATCCGGTAGAGCCACGGTAATTAACCTGAAACACGGCATATCCACGATTGGCCAAAAACTGCACTTCGGCGCTGTACCCCCACCTATTGCGGTTCCAGGGGCCATCGTGTGGCATAACTACTATAGGTAAATTGGTTTTATTGCCGCCTTGTGGCAAAGTTAAGTAACCGTTAATCGTTAACCCATCGCTTGCTTTGAATGATACCGGCTGCATAGCGCATAGCTCGTTAGGATTAATACCGTTGTTGTTATCACTCAACTGCGTAAGCCTGCCCGTTTCGCTTTCATACAAATAATTTGAACCCGGGCTACGGTCGGTGTACGTACTAATTACAAACTTTTTACCTGCACTGTCACGATCGGCAAAACGGATAACGCTGCCTTGTAATTGTCTTTTCAGGTCGGCATAAATTTTACCGGCACTAGTATCCAGATATTGTTTGTGCGGCTTGGCGTCTTCCCAACTCACGTACTCTAACACATGGTTACGACGCGAATAGCCAACCTCTAAAACATCAGCTTTGTCTGTAGCGTATATTACTTTTTTTTCTGTTCCGGTGGCGGCGTCAATTTCTACCAATGCAGATTTGTCACGGTTTACATTAGATAGCGCGTAAAACGTATTTCCCTTACCTGTAAAAGCAATCGGGTCAACCGAATTTTTAAAATTAGTTTTGATAATAGGCTTAAACGGTGCATCATCGGTAGTTCGATACAAAATTGTGTTATCAACTCCGTCAGACGCTTTAGCCAGGCGGATATTCCCATCGTCGTCCGAAAACCAATCCACAATATTGCCAGGGTTAGCAATATAAAGTTTCATTTCACCAGTTTTAAGGTTTAACCGGTATACATCAAAATTTGCAGGATTTCGCTTATTTAAACTTATGGTGATGATATCAGGTTGCTTACGGCTTCGACTCAATAAACGCACCCGAACCTTATCTTGTGTAATTAAATTATGCAACTGATGCGTGTTGATGTCCAACGCATACAGCTTGAACTGATCCAGCGCAATGATATCCTGGCTAAACACCAATTGGTTGTTATAAGTCCAAAAGTAGTCGCGCACCGGATAATCGTCAAACGAGGTAACCATTTCTTCCTTACCATCAGCCAGCGATTGGATAAACAGGTTTTGCTTGTCTTTAAATGGTTTTAAGTAAGATACGTATTTACCGTCGGGAGATATTTTAAAGAAACTTTTTTCGGGGGTTTTGAAAAAATCGCGCACTGGAATTTGCCGCACCTTATCCCTATTACAGGAACACAAAGCTTGCAGCAATAAAACGATCAATAAATATTTTATGCGGTTTAACATAACAATCACAAACACCCCGAATTTCAAATCAGGTCAAATTAGATAAAATTCATCAACGCAAAAGTAATGTCACTATAATTTTACCCGTTAAACAACGTATAACATCATGACAGCAAATAGCATAATTTTTTCAAGTTTAATTGGTTATTTTTGAATAAATGAAGTACAAAATACTCCTGCTTTTGGTTGCAGGCATAATGGGTGCTACCCCAATTTTTGCCCAAAGTACTGATTTGCAGTTAGCTTATCAATATAGCCTTAACGGCGAAACGCAAAAAGCTTTTGACCTTTACCAAAAACTTTACAAGCAGGATAATGAGCTTTATTACTCGTACTATGTTAACAGCCTAATCGGTTTAAAGAAGCTCGACGAAGCCGAAAACATTACCAAAAAGGCTATGCGCAAGCATCCTAGCGAAAACCAGTATGCCATTATATTAGGTAAAATTTATACACAACAAGGCCACAACGACAAAGCCAACGAGGTGTATGATGATTTGCTTAAAAATTTACCCCCTAATCAAAACGCTATTACTACGCTGGCCATGCAGTTTTACCAGTCGGAAAATGCAGACTATGCGGTTAAAATTTTCAGGCAGGGCCGAAAGATATTACATGATGATAAGTTGTTTGCCAACGAGCTAATTAGCCTGTACCGCTACAAACGCGACAAGGTTTCGCTGGTAGAAGAATATCTAACCTTTTTGCCCGAAAACCCAGTTTTTCTGAATCAGGCGCAAAACACATTAGCCTCTCTTTTTGAAGGCGAGGCCGATTACGATATGCTGCGTATTGCGGTGTTAAAGCGCCTGCAAAAAGATCCGCAACAAATCGTCTTCACTAACCTGCTCACCTGGCAGTACCTGCAACAAAAAGATTACGATCAGGCCCTTAACCAAGCCTTGGCACTTAACCGGCGACAAGGCAGCAATAACGATAATGATATTTTTGAGCTATGCCGCACACTTACAGCCAATGGCGCTTATGACGCCGCCATACGCGGGTATGAATATCTGCTTACTAAAACCACCCGCAATGACGAATTGTATGTACCCTCAAAAATAGAATTGGTAAATACCAAAAGCTTAAAAATTACTACCGGTAGGTATGTACAGGCTGACTTGTTAAGCTTGGAAAAAGATTACATGAGTTTGTTAAGCGAATTTGGCAAAACCAGCAGCACCGCTTTCGCCATGCAAAAGCTAGCCAACCTGCAGGCCTTTAAATTACATAAGTTAAATGATGCACAAAAGCTGTTAGAAGAGTCAGTTGCTATAAACACATTACGCCCGCAATTGATGGCCGGTTGTAAGCTGGATTTGGGTGACGTTTATCTGATGAACAATCAACCCTGGGAAGCCACTTTAACTTATAGCCAGGTTGAAAAAGCTTATCCGGGCACGCCAATGGCACAGGATGCCAATTACCGTAATGCTAAATTAGCTTATTACACTGGCGATTTTGGCTATGCTAAAGGACAACTAAAAGTGCTTAAAGCGGCTACATCGCAATTGATTGCCAATGATGCACTGAATCTGTCACTACTTATATCAGACAACGTTCTTATTGATACAGCCGGTAATGCCCTAAAAATGTATGCACGTGCCGATTTGTTGATTTTTGAAGAACTGCCAGAAAAGGCTTTACTCACCTTAGACAGCATTGACAAAAAATATCCCGGCAATACACTGGTAGACGATATTATGATGGCGAAGGCCCGCATATTTATCCAGAAAAAAAACTATTCTGCAGCGTTGGTGCCGCTTAAAAAGATTATTGAAGATCATGCTACCGGCCTTTGGGCGGATGATGCAGTTTATATGCTGGCCGACTTGTACGAAAATCAACTGAACGATAAAGAAACGGCCAAAACTTATTACCAAAAAATCATCACTGATTACCCGGGCAGTATTTGGATTAACGATGCCCGGAAACATTTCAGAATATTACGCGGCGACAAGCCCGATAGCTCATCATAATTCCTATTTTTGCGGGGATGATTATTTACAATGAAACCTTTGTGGTGGAAGAAACTATTCATCAGGAATGGCTGCAGTGGATGCAGCAGCAACACATACCTGCTGTTTTAGCCACCGGCTGTTTTGAATCGTACAAAATACTGGCCGTGCTCGATTCGCCTAACGAGGGCGTTACTTACTGCATACAGTACATTACCCCTGATATTAATAACTACCACAACTTTGCGGCACAGCACGCACACCACCTGCATACCCTACATCACCAGCAGTTTGAAAACCGCTATGTGTTATTTAACAGCCTGATGCAAGAACTATAACGACATAATGAAAGTAACTGAAACCGCTATTGAAGGCTTATTAATTATTGAGCCTCGTATCTTCCCAGATGACCGTGGCTATTTTTACGAAAGCTACAGTAAAGCTAAATACAAAGAAGCCGGCATTGATGCGGAATTTGTACAAGACAATCAATCATTTTCCAGCAAAGGCACTTTACGTGGCTTACACGGGCAAGCGCCACCTTTTGCACAAGGCAAACTGGTGCGGGTACTGCAAGGCCGCGTACTAGATGTAGCGGTGGATATCCGCAAAAATTCGCCAACTTATGGCCAGCATGTAACCGTTGAATTGAGCGGCGATAACCATAAACAATTTTGGGTACCACCCGGCTTTTTACACGGCTTTGTAACGCTGGAAGACAACACCATCTTCACCTACAAAGTAACCAACGTTTACGACAAAGCATCAGAAATAGGCGTGGTTTGGAATGACCCATCATTAGCTATTGGCTGGGGCATAGATGATTTAAAAGTGAATCTTTCTGCTAAAGACGAAGTGTTACCAGCATTCGCTGATTTCAATAGTCCGTTTTAAAAGTAAAGCCGAGAGCTAAGATATAAGAGCCAAAACTTGAGTATGATTACTCATTAGTTTTGGCTCTTTTTATGTTAATGAGACACGAGATAGATAAAAATAGCATGGCGTCGGCAGAAAATATGGGCCAAGGTGTTTTGCCTAGCGCGGATGAACGCTTATTTTCTGCCTTTTCTGATGCTGGTTAGTCTTTTCCTTATCTAATCCTTAAATCCTTGGGCATACGACCATGCAGTAAAAATTGAGACCACTTTTCGCTGCCGTTAGCCAGTGCATTAGCCGAAGCTTGCTGCCAATCGTACGTACAATTGATTTGTTCTATATTAATAGCGTTGCCATCTGTCTTGACAATGGCATACTTAGCGTGCGGTGTCATAGATTCCATAGCAAAACGGTGCTCGCCTACGCCCAAATAAGCCGGTAAGCCAACACTACCAGGATTAAGAATAATTTTACCGTTAGACAGGTAGATTACGCGGTTAACGTGTGAATGGCCACATAAAATAACACGTTCTTTGATATGGCTGGTTCTTTGAACCAGTACATCATCATTATACACAAAAACCCCATTGGCGGTTACTTCTTCCAGCAGGTATTCATCGTCGCTTTCGGGTGTACCATGGCAAATGAAAAACAAGTCGTCGCAACTGGCAGTTTGCGGCAGACTTTTGAGCCAGTTTAATGTTTGCTCAGACAGCAATGATTTTACCCTGTCCATGTTATCTTTAATGATGGGCTTTTCAAAGCTTTCCAATATCTCACGATCGGTATTACCGCTGATGCAAATCATGTCAGGGTACTGCCGTAGCATCTCGGCCACTACTTCCGGTTCTAAAGCGCCAAATACATGATCACCTAAATTTATAATAGTATCCACCTGACGGGATTGGATGTCGTTCAAAACTGCCTGTAAGGCCAATGAGTTGCCATGTATGTCGGAGAGGATGGCGTAGGTTTTCATAAAAGTATTTTGATGGTAAATATCAGCAACAATCCTGCTAAAACAAAAACGTCATTGCAAGGCACAAAGCATAATTCAATGATTGCTTCGTACCTCGCAATGACGAGAAATATGGTTTAATAAAAGCTTTTTATTTGGTATTAATCAAATTGTACAGCTCATCCAACTTTGGTGTCAGTACAATTTCAATACGGCGGTTTCTGGCACGGGCTTCGGCGGTATTAGCCGGATCAATTGGCTGCGTTTCGCCTTTACCTGTTGCTGTTAAACGTTGTGGATCTACTTTTTCTACTTCAGTGAGGTAGCGGGTTACCGAAGTGGCACGCAATACGCTCAAATCCCAGTTATCTTTAATCTGGCCCAAGTTAACTACACGCTGGTTATCGGTATGGCCTTCAACCGCCATGTTGATATCCGTCTCTTTGTTCATTACGCCGGCAAGTTGTTTTAATGCCTGCTTACCTTTTTCATCAATTACAATACTGCCTGACGGGAACAGCAATTTATCAGTTAACGATACGTACACTTTACCATTGCGGATATCTACTGTTAAGCCGCTTTGTTGGAAGCCCAATAAAGCTTTTTGCAGCTTATCGCGTAGTGCGTTCGCTGCTTCATCGCGTTTACGCAAAATATCCTCTACTTCACGTAAACGGGCTTCACGTTTCTGCAAATCGCCCGACAGTTGATTTACCTGGCTTGAGGTAGCGTTATAGTTTTTATTTAAGGTATTGTAGTTCTTTTGCAAATCAGCTATGTTCCGTTGCAAATCGGCAATTTCGCGGTGTAAGCGAGCGGTATCACCTTGCAAACGAGCCAATTCAGTTTCTAAATTAGTGGTACGGTTTTGCAGCGAATCACGACCAGCAACCAGTGCTTTATATTGTTTGGGTGACAACACCTTGCACGAATGCAACATCATAAACGCCACAGCGGCCAGTAACAGGTATTTAATTTTCATGATAATTTATAGGGAATAGTTATTATTAATTAATTGCGTGGTTTAAAAATACATTGAGCGGCTGTATTTTACCACATAGTGCTGCAATTTTTTTAGCAGCATCGGGCCGTGTAAGTTCATTGTCATCCAGATCGCGATAGGCAATAAAGCTTTTCAATTTCAGCAACTCTATGTTTTCGTTATTGGCATCATAGCCTTTTGGCAGGGTTTTTAACTTTTCTTGATCACGGAAATTGCCAAACAGCTTCTTAAATTCAGGGGTATCCACAATGGCAGTCAGGTCCGACGCATTGTAATCAATCTCTTGACGAATGGCTTTCAAGTGCTCATTTTCGGGCATCCAGTAGCCACCGGCAATAAATGATTTGCCTGCGGGCTCTATTTGCAGCCAGTAGCCAATCTCTTTTATCTTGTTTCGGGTAACGCGGCCGATAGCCATGTTGGTTTTATAAGGCGTTTTGTCTTTACTGAAACGAATATCGCGATAAATCCGCATCACGCATTTCTTCGGCTCTTGAGCAGCATCAACACTCGGGTCCAGTTTGCTAAGTTCCTGAATAAATTCGCGGGCAAACTCCACTACGTTTTCATGCGCAGCGTCAAAGCGATCTTTGTTGAGCTGAAACCACTCGCGGTTGTTATTTTCGGCTAAGTCAGTTAAAAATTGTAAAGTATCAGGCTTTATCATCAGTATCTAAATGCGGGTGATAATGCACTTTTGGCGATAACCAGTAAAGCAATATCACACGTGAATAACGATAATTGAACGGCGCTAATATAAAGCATCCGAGCAAAATTATAATTAAATATAACCAAGGCGAATCCATGTTGCCGGTAAGCACATAAGTAGCTACTGCTAAACTTACTGCTTGGGCTACATTTAACGCATAGCTTACATACATAGCCGCATAAAAGTAGCCGGGCTCAATCTCAAAATGAAATCCGCAGCGTGGGCAGTGTTCGTTCATTTTATTGCCGCCAATACTATAAGTGGCACCGGGAAACATTTTTCCGCGACGGCACTTAGGGCATCGCGACTGTACCATTGCCCGGAATTTGGGGGTAGTTGCCATGTGATAAAATTAAAAAGCATCCGTTTTTACCGGATGCTTGCCATTTAGTTTAAATGAAAGTTTTCTTTGCGCATGTTGATGTCTACATCTTTACGGCGGTATTTTTTGTACCAGATGTAACCTACCGCAGCAACTGCCAGATAGGGCGCAGCCAACAGGTACATAATGCCTTTGTTAATACCGCGGGTTTGTGTATTACCGTTTTTAACGCCGGCTTCGGCATTAGCGGTACACATGGCGCATTGGGCTTTTACGGGCTCAACACTTAATATCATCAATGCAGCAAAAAAGCTGAATACGAATAGTTTTAATGTTTTCATCTTGATGGTTACAAAGTTACCGATAAACATTTATTAAAAATTATAATACGGCGAAATCATCACGTAAACAATTACGCCCGTTACCGTTACGTACAACCATATCGGAAACGTCCACCTTACCAGCTTACGGTGCTTTTCTACCTGCATTTGTAAGCCTCTATAAAAGCTAAGTAATATTAACGGTAAAACACCGGCTGCCAGTATAATGTGTGTAATTAAAATGATGTAGTACACATAACGGATACTACCTGCCGCAGCTTTCTCTACAGCATCTAATTTACCGTCGCCATTTAAGTCGCCAAATCGTGTTTCGGGTGCCAACCAGTGAAAAGCAATGTAAGACACTAAAAATAAAGACGACAGTATAAACGCTAAAATATTAGTACGCTTATGCATGGCAACCTTGCCATGACGTATAAAGTATAGGGATATAATTAACAGTATACTGCATGTACCGTTAAATATGGCGTTTAATTTAGGCAAAAAATAAAGGGCACTTGATGGCACATCCGGCTTTGGCAACACCTTCATGCTAAGTATCACCACTACTAAAAATACAAAAACAGACACACCGGCTACAAAACGGAATATAAATTTATCGGAAACGTTCATGATTATAAATCGGGAGCTTTTATTTTTCGCAGTTCTTCAGCAATCTGCACTTTAATTTCATCGTTCAAGCGGGTGATATCGGCCTCTTTTGTACCGTCATAATAACCACGGATCCGCTTTTCCTGGTCAATTAAAATTAATCGGTTATCATAGACAAAGTCATTGTCTGATACTTTAACAGCGTTTACCAGAAAACCTTTACGAGCAATGCTATAAATGCTTGTAGTATCGCCTGATAGAAACATCCACTTGTTCGGTCGGGCTTTATACTGTTGCGCATAAGCCTTCAAAGTTTCTGGGGTATCACGTTCGGGATCTACGGTGATAGATACAAACTTTACCATCCTGTTTTTACCATAAGCATCAGCCAGGCGCTGCATGTTTTTGTTCATTACATCACAAACTGATGGGCAATGGCTGTAGAAGAAATTAACAATAAAAATTTTGTACTCAAAATCTTTTAAAGTTATCGGCTTACCTTCCTGATTGACCAACTTGAAATCGTCAAGCTTATGATAAATAGTATCGGGAATGTATGTACCATGAAATTTATGCCCGGTTTTAGCAACCTGCTTTGGCCCGTAAAACGGCAGTGGCTTATAACGATTTTTGCCTTTTACCGTTAGTAAATAATATAAAAATCCTGGTACTGCTAAAATGAGCACCAGGATTACAATCTTTTTTAAAGAAACTGAAAGTTTATTCATTAGAGCCTCAAATCCACCCAGTGATGGCTTTCATTGGTAAGCACCAAAATTAAACCGACAATAAAAATAACAGGAATACCTAAAGAATACATTAATCCTGGTTTTTCAAACTTTAAGTGCATGAAATAAGCCACGATCCAAAATGCCTTCCAGATAGTTAAACCTATATAAATAGGATTAGCAAAAGATAAAGGAAGAATACCTTTCGGTACCAATACCAAGGCAACAATAAATTCAACAACTGTTATACCTAACAGTATGAAAAATACCTGCCATATTTTTTTACGAGTCATGGTTTCATGCTCTGCATGGTCATGATGATCTGTATGTTGTGTTTCTGATGACATAATAAATATCAGATTAAATAATTATACTAAATAGAAGAAAGTAAACACGAATACCCAAACTAGGTCTACAAAGTGCCAGTACAGGCCAACTTTTTCAACCATCAGGTAGCTGCCGCGTCTGTCATAAGTACCAGCCAGTACATTCACCAAAATAATGATATTGATGATTACACCACTAAATACGTGGAAACCGTGGAAACCGGTAATAGTGAAGAACAAATTAGCAAATTGATGTGCATAAGTGGTAGATACAGGCTCACCTTCTCTGAAAACCTCTCTTAACGCATGCGCATCCGGTATTCTAGACCACCAGAAGCCTTCTTCGTGTAAGTGAGTCCATTCAAGCGCTTGGCAACCCAAAAACATGAAACCACCAATAATGGTAAGAATTAACCACATGGATACTTCTTTACGTGCACCACGATGACCGGCTTCTACACCTAATACCATGGTTACCGAGCTCATGATGAGGATAAACGTCATGATACCCACAAACACTAATGGAGCACCGTGCTCAATCATGCCGGGAACGGACTGAAATACAAGGTCGGCAGCAGGCCAGCTGGATGAGCTGAAACGCAATGCGCCGTAGGCAATTAATAAAGATGAGAAAGTAAACGCATCTGATAACAGGAAAAACCACATCATCATTTTGCCATATTCTACCGAAAACGGCGATCTTCCGCCCGACCAGGGCGTTGTTTTCACTTCATCAATAGGTGATGTAACAGCTGTTGTACTCATTTGTACTTAAAATAGATTGTTAATTCTGGTTCAAAAGTAAAAAAACATAGAGATAAATCCATATAATATCGACAAAATGCCAAAAAATAGACCCCATCTCCATCCGGAACAAATTTATAGCCTGAGGGGTATTCCGGTATGTACCCACCAAACTTATTATCAGTAACACCAAACCCGCCAAAATGTGTAGCAGGTGCATGCCCGAAAATACATAAATAAAGGATTGCGATGCATTAGGATTACTAAAGTAAACGCCCATACGGAAGGTAAGGATATACCAGCCATATATCTGTGCAATTAGGAATATGATACCTAGTACAAAGGTAGCCCACAAAAAAGTACGCTGTTTGGCAACCTGCAACCTCCTGGCTGCCTGCGATGCCAGAAACATGGTTACGCTGCTTAATACAATAGCTGCCGTACTAAACATGAACACCTGCGGCATAATTACATTAAGCGCATGACCTTTACCTCCGCTGTACACAATGAATGCACTGGTAAGCGCGGCAAAAAACATAAATGAGGTGAATATAAATATCCACATATTAAAACGCCGGGGCGTTAGGTTAAGTTTATTTTTATCTTGCTGTATCTGTGCCATAAATTACTTTCCTACAAAATCAAACAAAAACATTAATTGTACTACCGGCAAATACAAAAACGAACCAAACATTAATTGCCGCGCCGCACTGATTTCACGAGTACGCATCAGCATAAATGCTTGATACAAAAAGATAAGGCTACATACCAATGAAACACCGCCTATATAATAACCACCGTATCCGTAAAACGTTGGCAGTAAACTTACCGGCAACAATATTAATGTAGATATAAATGTGATTACCGCACTTGTTGTGTCTCGTTTGCCGGTAGGCAATAAACGGAACCCAGCCAGTTTGTAATCATCATCTAATACCCACGCAATAGCCCAGAAATGCGGAAACTGCCAGACAAACTGGATAAAGAAAACAATCAAGGCAATCTCATCTAATTTGGGATGGGCTGCAATGTAACCAATCATAGTAGGTAGCGCACCTGGTATAGCACCCACGAAGACCGATATAGGCGACTTTTGCTTCAACGGTGTATAAGCAAACGCATAAAGGATGATGGCAAAAATGGATAAGAACCCGGTGAAAAGATTAAGGCTACCTAACAAGTAGGTACCGCCGAAGCCCATAAACAAACTTAGTATTAATGCCTGCCCGTTAGTCATGCGGCCGGCGGGTAGCGGGCGGTCAGACGTACGTTTCATCAGGCGGTCCAGGTCTTTCTCAATAATCTCGTTGAAACCGTTAGCTGCACCGGTAATCAAGAAGCCGCCAATTATTAATTTCGCCCAATTGATCCAGTTGATCCCCTCTTGAGTGCCTAACTGTATGTTTACTTTGCTACCTATCAAAAATGTGATAGAAGCCGAAAAGACGACCAAAAAGGTTAATCGGAATTTAATTAACTTAATAAAATCCTTCCAAATCATGCCCGCACCTCCACATAGTTAGCCGAACGATATAAGTTCAGCAATAGATAAACCTGAGCACCAAATATAAGACTGGCCAGCACAATATGCGACGCTTGCGCAACCGGTGGTAACGCGAAATACGATAAGGCAATACCGGTAACAATTTGCAGCATTATCATCAAAAAGATAAAGCTCATGATTTGCTGATGAATAGAATGGCGGCTAAAGTTTTTTCGGATAAGCGCATATAACATAACGTTTAAAACTAATACCAACAAAGCCGAATCGCGGTGACTGGTAAAAATCTGCCCTGCACCTTCAACCCATTTACCCCGCTCCTGGCCTTGATAATGGCCTGCTACTTGATCAACCTGCTCACGAACCTCTGTTCCAAACGTAATTTGAATTAAGCTTAATATTACTACTGCGGCTGCAAGAAAACCGATAAATGGCTTAACAGTTAAACGTGGCTTGCCGTGTACTTTTGCCAAATGATAAGTGTAGATAGATAAGGCTAATATAACTAAGGCCAAAATCATGTGTACTGTCACAATCCAGGCAACCAGATTAGTGGAAACTACTATTGATCCCAACCACGCTTGAAAAGCAACCAGAACAAGATTAATAAGACTTAGAACGGGAATCCATATATTGTCTTTACGATAGCTGAACGCATAAACAGCAGTAAGTAATAAGAACAATCCCGACAAGGCACCTATCAAACGATTAATATATTCTGTCCAGGTACGGGCCGCATTAAATTCTTCAGGCAGTAATATAGATTTATCCTGACGAATACGGGTAGCCAGATCACTATAGCCAAATACATCGAGTGTTTTTGCAAAGCGCATATTTTTAGCAGTACGCTTGGCCACATAAGCCTGCTTGTAATCCGCTGGTAATTCCGTAACATCTGTAGGTGGAATATAACGGCCAAAACACTTAGGCCAATCCGGGCATCCCATGCCCGACCCACTGCTACGCACTACCCCACCGGCCAGTATCAAAACAAATAACAAAACAATGGTGATAAGGTTAATCTTCCGAAAGTTTGCTTTTGCTGTTGTTATACTCATTTACTTGTTGTAAAAAAATAGGGTATCTGTTTTGGAAAAGCTTTCCGGTACAGATACCCTAACAGAATCAGATCAGAAAGAAGCTTATTTTACTTCTTCGTTAGACTTTTGGGTATTTACCCAATTTTTATGCTCTTCTAAACCAACAGGATTATCTTCAAAATCATGTGGAAGGTTAGATGTCAATGTCTGAGAGAATGGCACATCCTGCGGAATGAAATCTGTATCATGACCCGGTTTGCTGTAGTCATAAGGCCAACGGTATACGGTTGGAATTTCGCCTGGCCAGTTACCGTGAATATGTTCAACCGGAGTAGTCCATTCCAGAGTAGTTGACTCCCAAGGATTTTGTGTTGCTTTTTTACCGAAGAAGATTGAGTAAAAGAAGTTAACCAGGAATGCAACTTGTGCCAGTGCAGACATGATAGCCGCCCAGGTAACAAAGGTGTTCACAGAAACCCATTGTTTCAATGATTCAATCTCGGTGAATGAATAGTAACGACGTGGTACACCATCCAAACCCATAAAGTGCATAGGGAAGAATACGAGGTAAGCACCAATGAATGTTAACCAGAAGTGAAGGTAACCTAATTTTTCGCCAATCATACGGCCAAACATTTTAGGGAACCAGTGGTAGACACCAGCCAACATACCGAATATCGCAGCCGAACCCATTACCAAGTGGAAGTGAGCTACTACAAAGTAAGTATCATGTAAGTTGATATCCAAGGCAGCGTTACCCAAGAAAATACCTGTTAAACCACCAGAGATGAAGAATGATACGAAACCAATAGAGAATAACATGGCCGGCGTGAAACGGATATTACCGCGCCAAAGCGTTGCTAGCCAGTTAAACGTCTTAACCGCCGATGGAACCGCAATAATCAACGTCGTAATCATGAAAACACCGCCCAGGAACGGGTTCATACCCGTAACGAACATGTGGTGGCCCCATACGATGAACGATAATACAGTGATACCAATTAAAGAGTAAACCATTGCATGGTAACCAAAGATAGGCTTACGTGAGTTGGTAGCCATTACCTCAGAAACCAGACCCATTGCAGGCATAATTACAATGTACACCTCAGGGTGACCCAAGAACCAGAATAAGTGTTGGAACAGAATCGGGCTACCACCTTCAAACGACATTTGCTGATTGTTGATCACGATATCAGACAAATAGAAGCTTGTGCCGAAGCTACGGTCAAATATTAACAGTACCACACCAGCAACTAATACCGGGAATGCCAACAAACCTAAAACGGCAGTTAGGAAGAAAGCCCATATCGTTAACGGCATTTTCCACAGATCCATACCTTTAGTACGCATGTTTAAGATAGTACTGATATAGTTGATACCACCCATCAGCTGAGAAGCGATGAAGAACACCATACTAATCAGCCACAACGTCATACCTTCACCAGAACCCGGCATTGCTTTAGGCAAAGCAGACAACGGCGGATAGATCGTCCATCCCGGACCGGCAGGACCTTTTTGTACAAAGAATGAACCCATCATGATAACGCTGGCGATAAAGAAGAACCAGTATGACAGCATGTTCATAAATGGCGACGCCATATCGCGAGCACCCAGTTGGTATGGAATCAGTAAGTTACTGAATGTACCGCTCAAACCGGCAGTTAACACAAAGAACACCATGATGGTACCGTGTATAGTTACCAGCGACAAGTAAAAGTTGGTATCCAATCGTCCGCCCGGTGCAAAACGACCTAATAAAGTTTCCAATAAAGGAAATGCTTTGTCAGGGTAAGCTAACTGGATACGGAACAGGATAGAAAGGATCATGGCTATAACCGCCATGATGATACCCGTTATCAAAAACTGACGGGCGATCATTTTGTGATCCTGGCTGAAAATGTATTTGGTCAGGAAAGTTTCGTTATGGTGATGTTCGTGATCATGATCATGATGCGCAACCCCGTGACTCTGAACTTGTAATGTTGACATAATCGCTAATCTTGATTAATTGTTAGAAGCTAAACTATTTTGTAATTGGCTTTTTTGGTAAGCCGGGTTATCAGCCAGCTTCAAATCCTTTTTTAATTGTTCGCTCAAGTATGGCTTTTGGCGTAACAACCAATTTTGATACTCGGCCTCGGTAACAACCATTACCAACTTTTGCATGTTGTAATGGCTACCACCGCAAATTTTGTTGCAATACAAGTGATAGTTAAAGTCGGGTTGATCTAAACGTGTACGCATTTCGGCGGTAGTAATGGTTGGCGTAAACTTGAAGTAAGTTGGCAAACCAGGTACAGCGTTCATTTGCACACGGAAGTTTGGCATATACACACTATGAATAACATCTTGTGCTATGATATTTAAACGTACTGATTTATTGACCGGTAACATTAAAGTGTCAACTTTCAAGTCGTCAAAGCTATTTCTGTCTTTAAAATTAACGCCCATTACATTGCTACCAGTTACTAATTTATAATCTTTAGTACCTAATTTACCGTCACGTCCCGGATAACGGAGCTCCCATGCAAACTGGTGGCCAGTAACGTCAACATTGATTGACGCTGGTTCACCTTTAGCATCAACAGAATTAGTTATTCTTCTCCAGGCGAAGAAACCGAATACTACTAACACAGTCAAAACAACTGCAGGAACAATAGTCCAGATTTTCTCAATAGTATTGTTGTGTGGCAGATAGTAAGCCTTGCGTTTTTTGGACTCACGATACTTGAAAACAAAGAAGAACAATAGGAATTGCGTAATGAAAAATACAATTAAAGTAATAACTGTGGTGGTCCAAAACATATGGTCCATTGTCACACCATGTATAGATGCCGGTTCTGGCAATATCATGGCGCCATGAACGGTAAAGGAATAAATTACGCCTATTAAACCTAATACCAAAAAGGCTATGAATCCAACACCCATCATGTTGTTCCAGTTAAGTCCTTTTTTACCCTGCATTTGCAGCGTCAAATCATATACCCGCAAAATTTTGCCGATTACAGCAACAACCACGCAGGCAATTAAGAACAGAGCCACATAGTAAGCAACTGATAACCACATGCCCGCTGTTTGAGCAGATGTGTCACCGCTGCTGGTAGCTGTAACGTTTGAGCTCTGAGCCATCAGCATGCTAGTGCCGGACAGCGTCATCACCGCAAACAGCGATAAAAACTTTTTATAATTTATTAAATTTTTGAATCCCATTGTATCTTTTATTTCGGTATTCTAATGATTTACAAAGGTAGCAATTATTATATGTGATGGTGCAGACTCTCGTCAACAAATGGGTGCTTAGCTGGAATGAGGGACTTGAATTTACTTAATGCTGTTAACATGATTAAAGTAAATAAACCTGCAAATCCGGCGAAGATAGCCATATCTTGTACGAACTCTACCAAATCAAACATATGTTCCTTTTCGATGGTACCTGGCATGATCATCAAATAGTAATCTAACCAGTGACCAATGATGATGATGATACAAGCCAATTTCATTCTGTTTAATGAACGTTTGTCATCATTTTTCATTAACAGGAATAATGGTGCCACGAAGTTTAAACCTATGTTTAGCCAGAACCACCATTTGTATTGCGGCTCCCAACGTTTGTAGAAGTAAACAGTTTCTTCAGGAATGTTAGCATACCAAGTCAGGAAGAATTGTGCAAACCATACATAAGTCCAGAAGATAGAAAAACCGAAGATCAGTTTACCTAAATCCTGCATGTGGCTTTCATTCACCCATGAGAAATAACCGTTTTGTTTTAAGATGATCAGCGTTAAAGCTATTACTGCTAAACCACTCACGTGTACGGCAGCCAAATTGTACCAACCAAACATGGTAGAGAACCAATGTGCTTCTAAAGACATGATGGTACCAAAAGCATAAATAGGGAAAGTGAATCCAAATACTACCAGGAATATAGCAGAAATTTTGAAGCTTTTGTTATAGTTGAACATACCGCCAACTTCATCTTCGTTGTTCGAATAGTCAACCAGTAATTTACCAAAGAAGGTATAAAGACCTAATAAAATAATCAAGGTTCCGAAGAAGAATGGAACGTTTAAGAACGCTGATTTACCAGTGATAATCGCATCATAGTTCTCAGATTTGGGATCGGTTAAACCTGGAGTAGCCCAATGTGCATACAAGTAAGGTGCCATTACCTTTTTACCTTCTTCAACAATTTCGTGTTTTACCAGCAAACCGGCAACCACGATAACCGCTAAGATAACTGACGCGATACCTAATGTACGGGCAAAAGCTTGTGGTATACGTAAAAAACTTACAGACCAGCCCGCTTGCGCTACATAATTATAAGCCAGGAAAAATACTCCGGCTACACATACGCCCACAAAATAGTAGCTACCTAACAATAAGTTTGAAAAAGTATTTTGTATGCCGTGCTCGCCTCCGATGAAACCAAATAGTATGCCCAACACACCTAGTACAATACCTATGAGGCTGTAAGTTTTGGCTTTGCCACCAAATTCAAAACGTTCGTCGAAACTATGTTGATGATGAGTGCTCATTCAAATAAAAATTATAAAGTTTGTAAATGGTGAACATACATTACTACTTTCCAGCGCTCTTCTGGCGATAACTGGGATGCATATGAGCCCATTGCGTTTACACCGTAAGTAATAGTATGATAAATTTTGCCATCTGTTAAATCTTTCATGGCGCCACCGCGTGAAGACGTACCTTTTGAGTATGAAGGCGGAGCAGGATAACCATGTTGTACAACAGTACCATCACCTTGCCCGGTTAAGCCGTGACATGGAGAACAGAAGTGTTCAAACAATAATTTTCCTTCGGCATAAGTGCCTCTGTTGTTCAACAGTGGGTTGGTCACCTCGGTGCTGGCCAAATCATAACCGGCACGAGTGTTTGGATAATCAAAGCGGGTGAACCCAACAGGCACAGTTCCCGGAGGAGGCAGCTGAGCAGTTTTTCCGTCTTTGAAATTTGAATTTTTCTGATCGTATTCAGGGGCGATATGCTCATACATATTTGGTGCATATTGCCAGCCAGTGCTACGTTTATCATTGCAGGATGTAGCTACAACCGCTGCAGCAATAGTAATAATCGTTGCACCAAATATTTTTATTTTATTCATAGCTAACATATTTCCTTTCGTTATGCTTAATTTCAACAGCACCGGCTTCTTTAAGCAGGCGGGTTATATCGTCATGCGGTGTATTACCTTTTGCACTGATAGCGATCACAAAGCGATCATCTGTAGCTCTTAAGTCCATTACGCGAGGTGCACGGCCCGGAAATAAGTGTGTAGCGAAGAAGAAGGTTAACACCATGCCAAATGCGGTGAACAAGATAGTCCACTCAAAGGTAAAGGGCACAAAGTTTGGCATAGCAAAGTTTGGTTTACCACCAATGTTCATTGGCCAATCGTGTACCAAAGTGTAATACACAATGCTGAAAATTACCGTAGCGCCAAGGCAGCCAAAGCAAAATGCAGCGTAACCCAATCTTGATTCTTTAACGCCTAATTTAGCCTCAATACCGTGAATAGGCATTGGTGTATACACATCATAAATAGGAACGCTATTTTTTTGAAGCTTAGAGATGCCGTCCAACATCAGGTCCGGATCATCAAAACAACCTAATATATATTTAGTACTGCTCATGGTTATGCTTTTTGGTATTGGGTTAAATCAACACTGTCATATTTCTCTAACGACTCTTTGTAGTACTTCGCCTGCTCAGGGTCAAGATGGTTGGTATCCAACAGCTTTTTCTTAGATTGCTCACTAGCTGTTTTAACCAGTAGTTTTACCTCGGCCATGGCAACAGATGGTAATACGCGTAAGAATAATAGGAACATGGTAAAGAACAAACCAATTGAACCTACGAAGATACCAACGTCAACCCAGGTAGGATAGAACATAACCCAGCTAGACGGCAAGAAGTCGCGGTGCAAAGAAGTTACGATGATTACGAAACGCTCGAACCACATACCGATGTTTACGATAATAGATAATACCCATGACAACTGGATGTTGGTACGGATTTTACTAGACCAAAACAGCTGTGGTGTAATTACGTTACAAGTCATCATACTCCAGTATGCCCACCAGTATGGACCGGTTGAACGGTTGATGAATGCATATTGCTCGTATTCAACACCAGAATACCAAGCAATGAAGAACTCAGTGATATAAGCCACACCCACAATAGAACCAGTTAACAAGATAATCTTGTTCATCGATTCAATGTGGAACATGGTAATGTAGTTTTCTAAACCTAATACTTTACGTACAATTAACAACAGGGTTTGTACCATTGCAAAACCTGAGAAAATCGCACCTGCAACGAAATACGGCGGGAAGATGGTAGTGTGCCATCCTGGCTCCAAAGAGGTCGCAAAGTCAAAAGATACGATAGTATGTACCGAAAGTACCAGCGGTGTAGAGATACCGGCCAAAATTAATGACACGGTTTCAAAACGCTGCCAGGTTTTTACCGAACCAGTCCAGCCAAAAGATAAAATAGAGTAGATTCTGCGACGTAAACCTGTGGCGCGGTCACGAATGCTGGCGATATCTGGTAATAAACCAGTATACCAAAACACTAACGATACCGAGAAGTAAGTTGAAATCGCAAACACGTCCATCATCAATGCCGAGTTCCAGTCAACCCACAGTACGTATTGGTTGGGAAGTGGTAAAGTCCAATATGCTAACCACGGACGGCCCATGTGACCGAAGATATACGTGGCGGCGCAGACTACTGCGAAAATTGTCATCGCCTCGGCCGAACGGTTGATGGAGTTACGCCAGTTTTGGCGGAACAGTAACAATACAGCCGAAATCAATGTACCGGCGTGACCAATACCTACCCACCATACGAAACCGGTGATATCCCATGCCCAACCTACGGTTTTATTTAAGCCCCATTCGCCAACACCGAACCAAAAGGTCCAGCTGATACAAAATAGCCAAATTGATGCGCCCATAGACGCTAAGCCGAAGCCGATCCACCAGGCTAAGTTGGGTTTATTTTCTACAGGGGCTAATACTTCGTTAGTAATTTGGGCGTAGGTAATATTTTTGCCCGTAATTAACGGTTCCCTGATTATTGCTTCACTGTGAGATGCCATATATTATAATCTCTTGTAAAAATTTAAGCCTCTTGTTCAGTTCTGTTTCTAACTTTTGCCTGGTAACCGATACCCGGTTTCACGTTCAACTCTTCCAAAACGTAGTAAGTTCTTTCGCTTTGTAAAGCTTTGTAAACTTCTGAATTTTTATCGTTTTTGTTACCGAAGATGATTGCATTTGCAGGGCAGGTTTGCTGACAAGCCACTTTGATCTCACCATCCTGCAACGGACGTTTCTCGATTTTAGCTTTCAGTTTGCCGGCTTGGATACGTTGTACACACATTGTACATTTTTCCATCACACCACGGAAACGGGTGGTAACATCAGGATTCAATACTAATTCAGTATAGTCGTTTTGCAGGTAGTTCTCGAAACGTGAATCGTTCCAGTAATTGAACCAGTTGAAACGGCGTACTTTGTACGGACAGTTGTTAGCACAGTAACGAGTACCTACGCAACGGTTGTAGGTCATCTGGTTTAAACCTTCAGATGAGTGGGTAGTAGCTAATACCGGACATACTGTTTCACAAGGAGCGTGATCGCAGTGCTGGCAAAGCATTGGTTGGAATACTACTGATACGTCATCAATGTTTTCCAGTTTATCTATTTCTTTTTCGCGGGTTACTACTTCGCTGCCTTCATTAAAGCTGTAGTAACGGTCAATACGGATCCAATGCATCTCACGACGACGACGAACCTCGTCACGACCAACAACCGGAATGTTATTCTCTACGTTACAAGCCACCACACAAGCACCGCAACCGGTACAAGCGTTCAGGTCGATAGCCATAACCCAGTCATACTGCGGACGATCATACTCATCCCATAAGCTGTAGGTTTTGTGCTCTTCGCCTTTGCCGGTAGCTTCTTCCGGATTTTTTAAGTATTCTTTTAAAGTCGTTTCGCGGATAACGTTACGACCTTCGTATGAGTGGTGCGTTTGAGTTTGGGCTAAAATTATTTTATCGCCACCTAATGCTTTAATGCTGGCTACAGAGTTGCCTTGGAAAGTACCATTAGCTAAGCTTACGAATGGAAATGCATTTTTACCAACACCATCACCAACCTTACCAGATTTTGTACGGCCGTAACCTACCGCAATAGCAATAGTGTTTTGTGCCTGACCTGGCTGGAATAAAATTGGCAATTCAGCTTTGTACAATTCGTTAGATACTTCAACCAAATCACCTTCTTCAAGGTTCATTTCTTTTGCGGTTTTTGGCGAAATAGCTACATAGTTGTCCCAAGTGACTTTAGATACCGGATCAGGTAACTCCTGCAACCATGGGTTATTAGCATGTTTACCATCACGCACGGTATTGCTTTCATATACTTGCAACTCCAGTTTATCATTACCACCAGTTGCTTTACTGCTTTGGCTTAAAATGGTTTGCGCAACAGCGTTTAAATCGCGGCTAAACGTGTAAGTGCCAGCTGGTTTATCGGCAGCTTTAACAAAACCGGTTTGCATTAAGGTTTCCCAGCCACCTTGACCAGCTAAACCGCCTAACGGCAATAACTTGGTGTTCCAGGTATTACGTACGTAGGTGTAGTAATCTTTAACCGGATTGTTACCCCAAATCAGTAAGCTTTGCTCGGCCTGACGAGTATCATATACAGTGTTGATGGTTGGCTGAATTAGAGTATAATAACCTTCTACAGCATTTTCATCACCCCATGATTCTAAATAATGGCTGTTTGGCGCAACAATGTTACATTCAGCAGCAGTTTCATCGTTGTAATCAGCAAAAGAAACTTTCAGACGAACTTTTTTCAAAGCATCAACAAAAGCGCTGCTTTGATAGTAGTTATAAACCGGGTTGGCTTTCAGGAAAAATACCGCACCGACTTCGCCACGTTTCATTTCGTTTACAAAGTCTACCATCTCGGCATCATTACCTTTGTATTGGTATGATGGGTTATCCAAATCGATAGTAGTACCGTAGCTGCCCAACAACGAGTTGATAGCATTAACCAGTACCTGAACGGCTACATCATTGCTACCAGCTACTACTAAAGCGCGGCCTTTTGCAGCAACTAATTCTTTAGCAGCTAAAGTAACTGCAGTTTGAGCAGCTTTATTGGATAACTGTTTTGAGCCAGGTAAAGTAGTGCCCGAAATAGCGTTATATAGATTGATCAGTGCTACACCTTCTTCAGATGGTTTAATGGTAACACGCGTATCGGCATTACTACCAGTTAAGCTCATGCGGCTTTCAAACTGGATATGACGAGACATCTTTTTACCTTCTAACGCTTCGTGGCTACGGTTAGACACATACTGACGCATATGCTCAGCCTGTGAAATCCATGGGCCTAAAAAGTCGGCGCCAAAGCTTGCAATAACGTCGGCACGTTCAAAGTGGTAACGTGGCAATACGGCCTTACCGAAGCTGTTTTGGTTAGCCTGAATGATACCGGTAAATGATACGGCATCATAGTTAATATGTTTTGCACCTGGGTAAGCTGCAATAAAATCATTGATAACGCCTTGTGTAGACGGGCTGTTAACAGTTGAAGTTACGATACGGATTTTTTTACCGGAAGCCTGGATAGCTGCCAGCTCTGCACGTACAAAATTGTCAACCTCTGTCCATGAAGTGTCGCCGTTATCTTGCAGCGGTCCTTTCAAACGGGTTGCATTGTATAAATCTAAAATTGAGGCTTGTACCTGCGCATCAACACCGCCTTTTCCTAAAACATCGCCGGGGTTACCTTCAATTTTAATAGGGCGGCCTTCGCGGGTCTTAACCAATATAGCATGTCCATTGTAGCTAGATACATAGAAGTTAGCTACACCTGGAGTTACTTCTTCGGGCTTAATTAAGTATGGGATAGATTTATGAACAGGTGCTTTTTGACACGCCGCTAAAGATACTGCACCAATACCAAAACCCAGTGTTTTCAAGAAATCACGACGGGGGGTTCTGCCCTCCAGACCTTTTCCGCTCAAAATATCCTCAATCGGAATAGGCTCGGCAAACTCATGTTTGTTTGACTCAACAAACTCCGGGGTATTGTTCAGTTCTTCTAAACCTTTCCAGTATTTTTTGTTGCTTTCCATTTAAGCTATATAAACTATGTTGCTAAGTTTTTAATTAATTAATAGTGGCATTTAGCACACTCTAAACCACCCAGTGCAGCAGCAGTAACCTTCTCACCGCGTTTCAAACGGTCGTGAACCTGAACCATTTGATCATAGTAAGTGTTGTTTTTGTAGTTGGTTTCTGTGCGTTTGTGACACTGGATACACCATTTCATAGTCAGCGGTGAATATTGGTAAACCTCTTTCATGGTTTGTATCGGACCGTGACAAGCCTGACATTTGATGCCTGCTACTTTAACGTGTTGTGAGTGGTTGAAGTAAGCAAAGTCTGGCAGGTTGTGAATACGTACCCACTGAATAGGACGAGCCTTAGTGGTATCGTATTTCTGTGTTTGTGGATCGTAACCTAACGCGTCATAAATTTTGTGAATTTCCGGCGACTCGGTTTTAACTACCTTGTGACAGTTCATACACACGTTTAATGACGGGATAGTAGCGTTTTTGCCTTTGTATGCACTAGAGTGACAGTACTGACAGTTGATTTTCATTACACCAGCGTGCAACTCGTGTGAGTAAGCAATTGGTTGTTTTGGCTGATAACCCTGGTGTACGTTGGTATTCCACATGGTTACCCAGCTCCAGCTGCCCATGGCAACAGTACCAGCCAATATGAAGAAGAAAACTAACTTCTTGTTCTTAGCCAGTCTTTTCACGGTAGCCAGTCTGTCAACTGCAACTTCTTCAACTTCCGGCTCTAATTCGTCAGCAGGTAAGTTTTTGCGGTTTAACACCAAACGCTCTAATGTACCGATAGCTTTATTCAGTACCAGGATAACAATTAGTGCTACGATGATTACACCAATCAAGCCGAATACTAACGTGTTGCTTGGACCAGTTTCGGCAACAGCAGCACCAGGAGCACCGGCCACAGGAGTAGATTGCATTTTCTTATACTCGGTACGAACGTAGGTAATAATGTTAGCCACATCACCGTCACTCAGGTTGGTGAACACGTTCATGCCAGCCTGATTGTATTCGTTGTAGATTGCTAAAGCTTTTTTGTCTTTAGCAGCAATCAGCGCCTGGTTGTTCTGAATCCATTTGGTTAACCACTTGTCATCAGTTTCAGAAGTAATGGCTGGACCCAGTGCCGGACCGGTTAAACGTTGGTCTAATTTGTGACATGAGGTACAGTTTGCTTTATACAACGCTTCACCTTTAGCCGCATCACCCTGCGCATGGGCAGTTAACCCCATGGCGGCAAAGCCTGCTACAAGTAAAACCGACCTAGAAAACTGTTTAAGAATCAATGAGATATTTCTCATAAAGTGTATTTATGCTAAATAATTTATGTTTTTGATAATAACACCACTGGAAAAAGCATAGGAAACCCGTCTTTTTTCAGTCCACAAAAGTAAAATTTTATAAACTATGGCTGACAAATTAATGACACGAACTTCTAATTTATAATCGTTCTAAACAAATCATAAAAAAGCCCTTAAACATCTCTTTAAGGGCTTTTTCGATATAAGTGTATAAAATACGTCTTAACAACCCATTTGCAGGTTTGTATATAACATTTATTGTTTTAATACCCAGGCGAATATCAGTGGTGCTACAATAGTAGCGTCAGACTCCACTATAAACTTCGGGGTATCAATATCCAGTTTACCCCAAGTAATCTTTTCATTTGGCACCGCACCAGAATACGAACCGTATGAAGTAGTCGAGTCGGATATCTGGCAGAAATAGCTCCAGAATGGAATATTTTCCATTTCCATATCCTGATACAGCATAGGCACTACGCAAATCGGGAAGTCGCCGGCAATACCACCGCCAATTTGGAAAAAGCCGATACCTTTACCTTCTGAGTTTTTCACGTACCAATCAGCCAACCAAGCCATGTACTCAATACCACTTTTCATGGTTGACGCTTTGATTTGGTTTTTGATTACGTAAGATGCAAAGATGTTACCCATCGTAGAATCTTCCCAACCTGGTACTACGATAGGCAGATTTTTTTGTGCAGCCGCAAGCATCCATGAGTTAGCCGGATCAATTTCATAGTATTGTTCCAGTTCGCCGCTCAATAAAATTTTGTACATAAACTCGTGCGGAAAGAAACGCTCGCCTTTGTCATCCGCATCTTTCCAAATTTGGTAGATATGTTTTTGTAAACGACGAAATGCTTCTTCTTCCGGAATACATGTATCCGTTACACGGTTATAGTGGTTCTCTAACAAATCCCATTCGTCTTGCGGACTCAGGTCGCGGTAGTTAGGTACGCGTTTGTAGTGTGAGTGGGCTACCAAGTTCATGATATCTTCTTCCAGGTTAGCACCAGTACAGCTGATAATGGCAATTTTATCCTGACGGATCATTTCGGCCAGCGAAATACCCAACTCGGCAGTACTCATTGCACCGGCCAGGGTTACCATCATTTTACCACCTTCCAGCAGGTGAGTTTCATAGCCTTTAGCAGCATCCATTAATGCCGCCGCATTAAAATGGCGATAATTTTTCTCAATAAACTGAGATATAGGTCCTCTTGTAATGCTCATCAATTCAATCAATTAAAAATCAGGCGCAAAAGTAGGAATTTTGATTGAATTTAGGACGTTTAGGGTTAAGTTTGATTATGGATGGAGTGTAATAATTAGCGAGGATGTTTTGTTCCTGCTGTCACTTACTTTTATTCTTCGTTAGGACATGGATGTGATTTAACCACAACCTGTGGAAGTTACTTTCTTTTTTACCGCAAAAAAGAAAGTAACCAAAGAAAAAGCTCTCGGCCGCACCTTCTTTATACTCTGGGTAGTTCCAGTACTTAAGTCAGTAGCTACCGAAAGAAGCTGAATGCCGATTCTTTTTTGTCTAAGTTGTTCTGGCTAGTGCTTTTGTTGAATAAGCATATAAAGGAAATAAAAAGAAGCGTAAAGGCCCGCTGTTGCGCCCGGGCCAGCGATGGCCTTGCGGGCAGAGAGGTGATCGCAACAGCTAGGCTTTTATTCACTTTGTTGTTTTGCTTTTTAGTGGTGTTCATGAGATCGCTGCGCTAAGTTTTGGTTCTTATGTAGCTATGACAAAAGAACTAGCCCCTGCGGCAATGAGCAGACGATGTTAGTTTAATGGCACTAATGTATGTTAACCTCAAGCATTAGCCAAACACACAATAACACAGGCTAAACTTCCACTTATCAACATTACAAACAATACCTCTACATTTGCATTTATACAGCCGTCTGCCTTTACATGAAAAAATACACCTTATTTATATATATCCTGCTACTAAGTATGCTGAGCGCACAAGCTCAGCCTAAATTTTTACCAAAATTTGTGCGCAAGATGCTGTTTGAAAAAGACAGCAGTCGCAGCGCCAGTTTCTTTTTGCTGCCTGTGGTAAGTTCGGCCCCCGAAACGGGTTTGGAAGTAGGTGCATCCACTTTGTATTCATTTTATACCGATAAGACAGACAAAAGCACCAGGGTGTCTAACATTTTTGCCTATGGTACCTTAACAACCGAAGGTCAGCAGCGGGTGAGTTTGAGTACTAGCTACTGGCTGCCGCAAAACCGATATCACTACCTGGCCGGTATCAGCTTTATTAATTTCCCTTTCAATTTTTATGGCATTGGTAACGATACCCGCAAGGCCGACGAAGAACGCATTGGTGAGAAACGCCTGAAAATAAATTTTACCGGCGAAAAGCGCTTGAGCAAGTACCTATATGCTGGTTATGTATTAGGCGGTTTAGATTACCGATATAATATCATGAACACGGGCAAAAGCTTTGAAGCCCAAATACCAGCGCAAGACCGTAACGGCGGCGCTAGCATATACGCCGGCCCTACCCTTACCTTTGATACCCGAAACAATAATACTTACACCACAAAAGGCTTTATCATCAACACGTATTTAAATGTGATGCACGGCCTGTTTGGTGATAACAATTACAAAGGCAGTTTTTTTGACTTTGAATATGCGCAGTTTATTCCCCTGCAAAAACGACTGGTGCTAGGTATTAACTTTCAAGAACAAAGCTTACTTGGCAACCAAACCCCATTTTATTTACTGCCCGAACTGGGTAATGACGAAATGATGCGGGGGTATTATAACGGTCGTTATCGAGACCGTAACATGATTGCCGCCCAAACCGAACTGCGTTATCGCCTAAGCGACCGCTTGGGGATAGCAGCGTTTGCCGGAACAGGCACTGTGTTCCACAACAGTTTCCGTTTTAATAAACTGAAGCCTAATTACGGCGGTGGCCTCCGCTACTTTTTTGATACCGAAAAAGGCTTAAGTATGCGCGTAGATTATGGTATTGGCGAGAAACGCCCCGGTGAGCCTCGCCAAAGTGGATTTTACATGAGCTTGGGCGAAGCGTTTTAATTCTGTCAAAAACGAATCAGAAAGTCTTCGCGAGTTTGCCCTTGCCTAAAATATATCAGTGTAAACCAAAACAGATCAACCGTAACGGTAACTTGCGGATGTGCTTTAATTGCTTTCCAAACTTGCTCATTAGTGGTTCGCTGGTGCAGATTCTTGATTATCAATGATGAATGAGTATTTGTATAAGCAAGGCATTGTTCAAAAACGTTCCATAAATTTCCAGTAGTTTTAGCTGCGTCAATAAATAGCAGTGCAGCTTTACCTGTAACTGGTTGCTCCGCTGGCAAATATTGGATCGCATCAGGAGCAGCTTGCTCAAGAATGCGTTGATCTGCCATACTCACCCTACCTAATAACAGAATGCTTTGTGGCATGATATCTGACACCAAACGGTATAATAATTTCTGATTGCGCGACAGGCGTTTGTCAGGATTAATTAAGTTTTGGATATCCTGGTATACTTTTTTGTCCCGGAAATCGTAAATTACTTTGTCAACCATTCGGTATACAAAAGGCGAGTGCAGGCCGTGCCGGTTTATGGCTTTAAAACGATGTAAAAGATACCGGACTGCAAACTTTAAGCTAAACATGGTTGTAAAAGTAGATAAAGCTTTACTATTTTGAAGAAAGAGGAAAGTATGATTAACGAAGCTGAGATAAATTCATTAATACGATTATTAGACGATCCGGACAGGGAAATTTTTGAGCATGTACATGATAAACTACTAAGCTATGGCGCCCCGGCTGTAGAATATCTGGAAAGCGCATGGGAAAACGCCTTTGACCCCATACAGCAGGATCGTATTGCCAACCTGGTGCACGAAATACAATTTAGCATGGTTAAAAACGAACTGGAACTTTGGTACCAGGGCGGTTCATTTGACCTGCTACGCGGCGTACTTATTATCAATAAATATCAGTATCCGGATTTAGACGAACAAAAAGTTATCAACCAAATTGAAGCCATTAAGCGCGACATATGGATGCAGATGATGTTTGAAGGTAGTCCGTCTGATCAGGTAAAGTTAATTAACCACGTATTTTATAATATATACGGATTTAGCGGCAACACTACCAATCATCAGGATCCGCAAAACAGCTACATCAGCCAGGTACTGGAAACCAAAAAAGGCAACCAGATATCTTTGGCTACCATTTATTCCGTAATTGCACAACGTCTGGACATCCCTATCTACGGTGTTAATTTGCCTCAACATTTTATATTGGCCTATCTGGACGAATCGGTTAAAACTGAATTTGAAAGCGGTGTGCTGTTTTACATCAATGCGTTTAATAAAGGCTTCATTTTTGGACGACGTGATGTGGACATGTTTCTGAAACAACTAAACTTGACGATAGATAAGAAGTTTTATGAACCTTGCTCCAACGAAGATATTGTACGTCGGGTATTACGTAATTTGATTAGCTCGTATGAGCAGCTGGGTTCTATGGAAAAGGTTCGTGAGTTGACAGAGCTGTTGCAGATATTGGGGTAAAGCAGCAATTGAGTTTATGCTAAATTTTTAATTAAATTTAGGCAACCTTTTACGCATGCCTAAATTTAATGTTATTCTTCTGTTTTTAGTTCTTAGCCGGATACACGTTGCAGGCCAGCCAAGCACGTTAAAAAAAGATTGTGAAGCCATAAATCAGATAAATACAGCAATAACAAACGGCACTTTATCTAAAAGCGCCGCCGCTAAACAATTTAAGACGCTTATTAAACGCGTTAAAGCTGAATGTCACTTTGTGGCTAAGACGCCTTGGACTTTTCCACTGGCTAGTTACGATTACAAAGCTATTGGCGGCACAAACGGCAGTGGATACTCGGCTGTTGGCTATCATTATTTGGATGGTAACGAACATTCAGCACATCCTGCTCATGATATTTTTATTCACGATACCGATCAAAATAGTCTTGATGACCGCACTCAAAAACCGGTTGATGTATTGGCTGTAACCAACGGCGTGGTAATAGCCTGCGAAAACCAGTGGCAAACCGGCAGTAGTCTGCGCGGCGGCAAATATATCTGGCTATATCACCCACAACTAAATATTGTAACTTACTATGCGCATAATAGCACCATTTTGGTAACGCCCGGAGATGTGGTTAAACAAGGCCAAAAGATAGCAGAAGCGGGCCGTACAGGATTCAATGCTTACAAAAAGCGCTCGCCCACGCATCTGCATTTTTCAGCGTTCAAGCTCGCTGGTGATATGCCCATGCCCTATAACCCTTATACTGTACTAACTCAAGCCAAATCAGAATGAAAACCAACCTTACCTTACTTATTACACTTTTACTAACAGCGTTCACTAAAAAAGAAACGGTTATAAGCCGGTTCCAGACACCTTTAAATTACCAGCACCTAACCACCACATCCGGAAGTTTTGGCAATTGGCTACAAAACCTTCCTCTCAAACCGGCAGGCACCCATACCCGTACCTATCGTGGCAATATTGCAGCAACCGATGCCTATACAGCTGCTATAGTGAACCTAAGTATTGGCAAGCAAGATTTACAGCAATGTGCTGACGCTGTTATACGCTTAAGAGCAGAATATCTATATCAGAAAAAAGATTATCAGCATATCCACTTTAATTTTACCAGTGGCTTTAATTGCGATTTCATTCATTACGCTAATGGGTATCGTTACCAACAAAATGGCACCTGGAAACTGCAAGGCAAAAAAGATTACAGTTACAACAACTTTTTGCGATACCTGAACTTAGTATTTTCTTACGCAGGCACATTATCATTAGAAAAAGAATTAAAGCCGGTTAATAACGCTGCTGACTTGCAAATTGGTGATGTATTTATTAAAGGAGGTTCACCAGGGCATTGCTTCATCGTTGTAGACGTAGCACGCAATAAGGCCGGTCAAAAGCAGTTTTTGCTAGCTCAAAGTTTCATGCCTGCGCAAAACATACAAATACTACAGCAAAGCATTTCACCTTGGTTTAGCTTAAATAAACCTAAAAATATTCCGTACGGTGAACTGATAAATCCGATGTATTTAAAACGGTTTGATTAAAATAATTTTTACTTACTCAACCATCCATTGGCCGCCATCCAATTTATACAACGCTCAAACCACTGATCTGTCGTGGTTTTGTTATTTAAACCAAATCCATGCCCTCCTGCTTGATATAGGTGTAATTCGGCTTTAACGCCGGCCTTGGTAAGGGCTTCGTAAAATAATACGCTGTTTAATACCGGCACCGTTTTATCATCCTGTGTATGCACCAAAAAAGCTGGCGGTGTATTGCTGGTTACCTGTTTCTCGTTCGAGTATAAGTTGACTTGCTCGGGCGTAGCTGTTTTACCAATCAGGTTTTCTTTAGAACCGCTATGTGTTAATTCGCCCATGGTGATAACTGGGTAAATTAGTGCCATAAAATCGGGGCGAAGATTAACGCCTTCTTTATTATCAATTACAGCTTTAACATAATGCGTACCCAAGGTTGACGCTAAATGACCGCCTGCCGAAAAACCAATGATACCCACTTTACCGGGATTGATATTCCATTCAGCAGCGTGCTGGCGCACCAGTTGAATAGCACGTTGTGCATCCTGCAGCGGACCAATGGAACGATCATCCATGACACGATCATCCGGCAAACGATATTTAAGCACGAAAGCTGTGATACCTGCGTCGGCAAATTTTTGCGCTACATCATACCCCTCGTGATTAATGGCTAAACCGGCATATGCCCCACCCGGTATTACGATGATAGCCACACCATTGGCTTTCCCCTTTTCGGGCAAAAACGGTGTAAGTGAGGGTTGAGTAACTTTGGTAATCCATCCGTTACCATTTTTTTCAATATAATCAGCCGGCGCTGGTTTGCTATTAGGAACGTTTTTTGAATATAGGTTAATGGGTTGTAGCTTTTGTGCGTAGCTGGTGACACCTGCAAAGAGCATAGCCAAGGCAGCTAATTTTATTTTCATCATAGGTAGTGCAGTTGGTTCTTATACAACAATTATATCAAAAGTATCAGAAACCACCATACAAAAGCAAATGCATGCACTGCAATTACAGATTTACCAAAATTTCGCTTAACGTAATTAAATATACTCTTCACAAACAGCACAAGAGAAACCGGCCCGAAAAGAAAACAGGAAAAGAAATCGAGATTAGGCGTGCAAGGCCCGGATTTAAAAGCCGGAAGGAAATTGAATAATACAATTATCCCTCCGGCTATTAAATATATGAGTATGGTTTTAAATGCTTTAGTATGCATAAAGCGTAATGGTTGATAAAAGGTTATCCTTTCGGTCCGCCAAATTCCATCAAGTACGCTTTCAAGAAATCATCCAACTCACCATCCAGTACTCCCTGCGCATTGGATGTTTCGTGATCTGTACGCAAATCCTTCACCAGCTTGTATGGGTGCAATACGTAATTACGAATTTGCGAACCCCATTCAATTTTCTTTTTAGCACCTTCAATCGCATTAGAGGTTTCCATACGCTTACGCATCTCAATTTCATACAACTGCGATTTTAGTAAGCGAATGGCATTTTCTTTATTTTGAAGCTGTGAGCGCGATTCCTGGTTTTTAATAACAATGCCTGACGGCTTGTGATATAAACGAACGGCAGTTTCTACCTTGTTCACGTTCTGCCCGCCGGCACCACCCGAACGGAAGGTTTCAAATTCGATATCGGCAGGGTTTACTTCAATTTCAATGGTATCATCCACCAGCGGATAAACGTACACTGATGCAAACGATGTATGGCGCTTAGCATTAGCATCAAACGGCGATACACGTACCAGGCGGTGTACACCATTTTCACCTTTTAGATAACCGTATGAAAAATCGCCTTCAAATTGCAACGTTACAGTTTTCACACCTGCTACGTCACCTTCCTGGTAATCCTGTTCGGTAACTTTGTAGCCATTTTTTTCGCCCCACATAATGTACATACGCATCAGCATACCAGCCCAATCGCAGCTTTCGGTACCACCGGCACCGGCTGTAATTTGCAATACCGCGTTTAACTGATCCTCTTCGGCCGAGAGCATGTTTTTAAATTCCAGCTCTTCCATCTCTTTCAGCGCCTGGTTAAACTGCTCCTGCATTTCGGCCTCGGTGGCATCGCCGCCCTGGTAAAATTCAAAAAGCACACCGGTATCATCAACGGTTGAGGCAACTTTTTGATAAGCGTCTGTCCAAATTTTTTTGGCTTTGATAGAAGCTAATACCTTTTCGGCTTCTTTAGGCGCATTCCAAAAATCGGGACCAATGGTTATTTCTTGTTCTTTAGCTAGTTCATCGAGTTTGTTATCGATGTCAAAGATGCCTCCTCAGGGAAGCTGTTCTATCCCTTAAATCCTGAATTTGTTCTTTAGTCATGTTACAAATATAATTAATTGAGTAATGCTTAGTTCAACAAAAAAGGCCCGTCTCACGACGGGCCTTTCGTATATGTTCTCAACTCAATGCCTTTAAGCTACCATCAGCTGGTTAACCAGTCCGCTTAAATCGGCACGGTTACCATTCAATTGAGACAGCATAGTGGTCAAAGCAAATTCTTTATGTTCTTTGCTTTTGCTTTGCTGTACCAGCTGTTTCATCACAGTTGGTATTAAAGACATTGCAGTGGCATGCGCAGATGCCATATCGATATTGTAAAATTTGTTTAGTTTACTGGCAAACTTGTTCGTGACGCTTGTAATCAACGATTCATTGTAACCCGAAAACTGGAAGAATCTGATCAGGTCATTGATTCGTCCGCTTTCTAGTTGATTCTTCAACACTTCAATGATCGAGCTTGAAGCTTCGTTAATTACTGCTTCGCGCGATGCGGCAGGAATTATGGGGTTGTTCATAACAGCCGCTCCGGCGTTATTTTTTACAAGCATAAAAAGTTTCTCAAACATACACTAAGTCTTTTAGATAGATATTAATAAATCTAACGGATTTACCCGCCTTGGTTACCATTTAACCAAATATAGTAATTAAAGTTTCAAAATTTACAAGTGAAATGTAAAATTTTTTAAATATTTTTAATTCGATGGTGTAGGAAAAACACTAAGACAAAAGGTGTTTTCGATACACTAAGCACTATATTTTGTGAAAATTGGGCTGGTAAAAGCAAACATTTCGTTTACTTTTGAGTAAATCTATTCAACTATGTTGCCAAATATCAATTTTACTACCACTCAGGCATATCAATATCTGACCGACTATTTTCCTGAAATAGAAGAAAAACAGTTAAAAGATTTATTTTCATCTGATAATCAACGTTTTGAAAAATTCTCAGTTACATTTGAAGACTTTTTATTTGATTACTCTAAAAATCGGATTGACGACAAAGCTATAGCCCTGCTGGTACAATTGGCTAAAGAGTGTAGCCTAAAAGATGCAATAGAAGCTATGTTTACCGGACAGGTAATCAACGTAACCGAAAACCGCCCGGTATTACATACCGCCCTGCGTAACCAAAGCAACACGCCGGTGTATGTTGATGGCAAAGATGTAATGCCCGATGTGAACGCTGTGTTGAAGCATATGAAAGAATTTAGCAATGCAGTAATAGACGGCGAATGGAAAGGCTATACCGGCAAACCTATAACCAACGTGGTAAACATTGGTATTGGCGGTTCGGATTTAGGCCCTGTGATGGTTACCGAAGCTTTAAAAGCTTATAAAACACGCCTAAACCTACACTTTGTATCTAACGTAGATGGCACTCATATTGCCGAAACATTAAAAGATATTGATCCGGAAACTACGCTGTTCCTAATCGCCTCCAAAACATTCACTACGCAAGAAACTATGGCTAATGCGCATAGCGCACGCGAATGGTTTATAAACAGCGGCGCCAGTGAAGCGGATATAGCCAAGCATTTTGCAGCCCTATCAACCAATGCAGCTGCTGTTGAAAAGTTTGGTATTGATACGCAAAACATGTTCGGCTTTTGGGATTGGGTAGGCGGTCGCTATTCTTTATGGAGCGCTATCGGTTTATCTATCGCCCTAGGCGTTGGTTATGACAACTTTGAGCAGTTACTGGCCGGTGCACATGCAATGGATAACCACTTCCGCACTACCGACTTTGAACAGAATATCCCTGTTATTGCTGCTTTATTAGGCGTTTGGTACAATAACTTTTTTGGCGCCGAAAGCCAGGCTATTTTACCGTACGACCAGTATTTACACCGCTTTGCCGCTTATTTTCAGCAGGGCGACATGGAAAGCAACGGCAAATATGTAGACCGCAACGGCGAGGTAGTGGACTATCAAACCGGCCCCATCATTTGGGGCGAGCCGGGCACTAACGGCCAGCATGCGTTTTACCAATTGATTCACCAGGGCACTAAATTAATTCCTTGTGATTTTATTGCACCGGCGCAAAGCCACAATCCGGTTGGCGAACACCATACCCTGCTCCTATCAAACTTCTTTGCACAAACCGAAGCTTTAATGAACGGTAAAAGCTATGATGAAGTAGTTGCTGAACTGAAAGCATCAGGCAAAAGCGAAGCAGAGATCGAGGCACTGGCACCTTTTAAAGTATTTGAAGGCAACCGCCCAACCAACTCTATCCTAGCTAAAAAAATCACACCGCGGGTATTAGGCTCACTGGTAGCCATGTATGAACACAAGATATTTGTGCAAGGCATTATCTGGAACATTTACAGCTTTGACCAATGGGGTGTTGAACTAGGCAAACAACTGGCTGGTAAAATTTTACCGGAGCTGCGTACCGAAGATGAAGTTAGCACTCATGATGCTTCAACCAACGGTTTAATTAACCAGTATAAAGCCTGGAGATAAGTTAAGAACAGCAGGTGTAATTTTCTTATTACACCCTGTTTTGTTGTATTGTTGAGTTAAACTATTATAATTGAACATTATCCAATAGGAAACCAACAACCAATGAAAATCTTAACCAAACTTATCTTGTGTGTTATTCTAATTACGGTACTTAGCTCTTGCGCCACAACGTTTGACATGATTAAAGGGGTAAATACCTCTGCGCTGCAAATAGGCATGAGCAAGGCCCAAGTGCAGGAAGCGCTAAAAAAGAAGCCCTGGGGAACGGTGTCGGCCAGGAGAGATCCGAATACCAGTGCAACTCTTGAAGTAGTTGAATATGCTCAGTCTGACGGCGAAAAAAGAATTGACCGCTATTGGCTTTACTTTGTAAACGACAAGCTAGACCGATGGGAGCCTGCCAGTAAATATTACGAGCCTTCTTTATAACAAAAATGCCCGGCTTATATAAGCCGGGCATTTTTGTTATTGTTTAACCAATTTTACCTGATACATTAAAGGCCATTTTTTACCGGTAACGAACAGGCGCTTGCCGGCAGCATCCCATGCAATACCATTCAGCACGTCGGCATTCGGTGCTCTTTGATCTTGTGGGTACAAATTGCTTAAGTTTATTTTTTGCAGTACAGCTCCTGTTTTCGGGTCAATCACAATAACGTCGTCACTTTGGTAAACGTTAGCGTATATTTTGCCGTCAATGTATTCCAGCTCGTTAATTTGGTTTACCGGACCTTTATCATCGTACACGTCTATATATCCTATAGAACTGTATGTATCTTTATTTAAAAACCATATACGGTTGGTACTATCATCCATATATATTTTGTTGCCATCAAATGTCATTCCCCAGCCTTCGGCACCTACGTTATTGGTAAAAGTTTTAAGCAGTTTAAGCGTTTTCTTATCGTACACATAACCAATCTTTTCGGTCCAGGTAAGTTGAATAATCTTATCCCCTACTACAGCTATACCTTCAGCAAATATCTTAGGGTCAACGTCCACCTTTTGCAGCACCTTACCATTTACATCGGTTTTACGCAGGCTTGATGCACCTTCCGCATCGGCAGCACGACCGCCGTCACTTTCGTACAAAATACCGTCCTGGTAAATCAAGCCTTCTGTATAGCTTGCTGTATCATGCGGAAAAGTTTTAATCACTTCGTAGGTCAGCTCCTCTGGTGCTTTAGCGGCAAGCAGGGTAATGTTAGTGCTTACTTCCTGAGGGGTTCCGCCAGCATAAACGCGCGCGGTTATCACGCGCGGGCCTAATGGCAAAGTATCGGTAGCTAAACTTAATGCTGACGAATCATTTTTAGCACCCAATCTAACCGAATCCATCAGATATACCACAGAGTCGATCTTTTTATCAGCGGCGTATCCAATATGCATATTTACTTTCTCGCCTTGTTTATAAGTGGTACCAGCATCGGGGTTAATGGTAAAATCGTCGCCTTTGGGCTTGTCTTTACAGCTGTATAAGCCTAAAAATGCAACAGATAACAATACTAAAACTTTATTTTTCATGAATGCTTATTAAGTGGCCGACGGCCAGAATGCGTCTTCAATATGTTTTAAGGTAAACGTACCTTGTGGGTAAAAGCGTATAGCAATAATATCAAACCGCACCTCACCCTGATGATTCATTAAATAAATGTATTCATCCGCCGCATCGCTCAATAACCTTTGCTTGCGGTTGTCTACAAAATCCTCAGGTTCGCCAAAGCCGTTGCCAGTACGCGTTTTAACTTCGGTAAATATAATCATTCGGTTTTTATAGGCAATCAGGTCAACCTCGGCTTTGCCAAAGGTCCAGTTTTCGTCGAGTATTTCATAACCGGCAGCTTCCAGATGTGCCTTTGCCATAGCTTCGCCTTTACGACCTAATTCCAGATGCTGTGCCATTATTTGAGAATAACGGAACCTAAATAGTCGGATATGTATTTTTCAATTTTTTTCATTTGTAGGTATTGCGCCATCAATATATCCTGATCGGTATCGTTCTGAGCGTTTTGAATATCAGTGCGTAATTTATCCAGCAACTTGGCTACCTTATGTTTTTTAAGGTGAAAAATAGCGCCAAGTATAGTCGCCTTCATGTTGGCTTGTTCATCGCTTATATATATCCGGTGCATCTCATACCAGTTTTCACTGAGTGTATAGCGGGTGGTTAGTAAATCAACGGTTAGGTCAACAATCTGCTTTTCGGAATGATGAATAAAAAACTGTTCATCGGGCAATACGCCATTTTCTACCTGTTGCTTATACAAATCAACAAAGGCTTTGCAGGCCGGATTATCAAACTCCACATCGCTTAATTCGGCAATCATAAATGGGCCTATATACGTATTGGCGATATCATCCCAGTTGATGATGCGATTGCCGTATAGCAACAGTAAGCGTATTATCTCGCGTTCTTGCGGGGCGTTAGCTTCGCCTACAGGTTTACCTGCTTCAACTACACCCGCCTCATCACCGTACATGGCAGCCAAAAAAGCCGGATCATCAGGTGGCGGCAATTCTTCATATCCCGGTGGCGGGGCTGATTGGCTTTGTTGTTGCTGACTCTCTTTTTTAGATTTGCCCAGCCGCATTTTGTTCAACTCGGTAAGCAGTACCCGTTCGTCAATCTGCAATTGATGACTACACTCGCGAATAAATACTGATGCCATAATGGAATCCGGTATTTTGGCAATGCTTTCCACAATTTCGCGGATAACATTGGCCCGTAATATTGGATCATTGCCGGCCTCTTTTAGCAGGATGCTGGTTTTAAAAAGGATAAAATCCTTTTTATTCTGATCTATATAGGTTTTAAAAGCACTGCTGCCAACCTGCCGAACGTACGAGTCGGGATCATGCCCATCAGGGAAGGTAACCACCCTAACATTCATGCCTTCTTCCAATATCAAATCTAACCCACGGATCGCCGCTTTGATACCGGCAGCATCACCATCATATAGAATAGTGATGTTTTTGGTAAAACGCCCAATTAAACGAATCTGCTCAACCGTTAATGACGTGCCCGATGATGCCACCACGTTTTCGATACCCGCCTGATGTACCGACAGCACATCGGCATAACCTTCTACCAGGTAGCAGTTATCATCATCGCGGATGGCCTTTTTGGCAAAAAAAAGCCCGTATAGTACGTTTGATTTATGATAGATTTCCGACTCGGGCGAGTTGACATATTTAGGAACCTTTTTATCGGTTTTTAGCGTACGCCCGCCAAAGGCTATAACCCTGCCGGTAAAACCATGTATCGGAAACATTACTCGGCCACGGTAACGATCATACAGCGTACCATTGTCGCGCTTTACCGACAAGCCACTTTCTTCCAAGAATTCAGGCTTATAGCCCTTGTTGATGGCCGCGCCGGTAAAAGCCTCCCAATGATCGGGCGAGTAGCCCAACTCAAACTTTTTGATGATGTCGGTGCTAAAGCCGCGCTCCTTAAAATAACTTTGCCCGATACTTTTGCCCTCAGCCGTATCCCATAACGCTTCCTGAAAAAACTTGGCGGCGTAGTTGGTTACCACCATCAGGTTTTCGCGTCGATTTTCGGCCTCAATGTTCTGAGGTTTGTCGTTCAGTTCTTCAACCTCAATATTGTATTTTTTGGCCAGCCATTTTAAAGCTTCCGGGTAAGAAAACTTTTCGTGCTCCATCAAAAAGGTTACCGCAGAGCCACCTTTTCCAGTCGAAAAGTCTTTAAAAATCCCTTTTGTGGGAGAGACTGTGAATGACGGCGTTTTTTCGTTAGCGAAAGGCGACAGTCCAATAAAGTTGGCACCACGTTTTTTAAGCTGCACAAAATCACCAATTACCTCGGCAATGTCGGTAGCTTCCATTATTTTGTCGATGGTTTGTTTGGTGATCATATCCTTTGCGCAAATCGTGGGCAACAAAAATACATAAATAGTGTACGGTTACACCTAGTTATAACCTCAAGATAAGCAATATTGCTTGTAAATCAACCGCAATAACTTTCAACATGTTATCAACATAACTTACTTATCAACAAAAGCATTAACAAGTCTTGCTTCTCGGCTCTTGTTTCTTGACTCTAAATTGTATTTTTGCCCAACAAACTATAGTTATATGAGTCAGCGTATTAAGATTAAAGCACTATTACAAAGTACACAAACCGATGTTGAAGTAACCGTTAAAGGATGGGTTCGCACTTTTCGTAACAATCAGTTTATCGCTTTAAATGATGGCTCAACCAATAATAACTTACAAATTGTAGTTGATTTTCAGAATACCGACGAGGCTTTATTAAAACGTATTACTACGGGCGCTGCTATCAGCGTTACCGGTATGCTGGTCGCTTCATTGGGTAAAGGTCAAACTGTAGAAGTAAAAGCCACCACTGTTGAAATTTTAGGCGATAGTGATCCTGAAAAATATCCGCTGCAACCTAAAAAACACAGTTTAGAGTTTTTGCGCGAAATTGCTCACCTGCGTTTCCGCACCCAAACTTTTGGGGCGATATTCCGTGTGCGTAACAGCCTGGCATTTGCTGTGCACCAGTTTTTTCAAAACCAAGGTTTTGTTTACCTGCACACGCCTGTAATTACTGCATCGGATGCAGAAGGTGCCGGCGAGGCTTTCAAAGTAACGAACCTCGACTTAAACAACTTACCACGTACCGAAAACGGTGAAATTGATTACAAGCAAGACTTTTTTGGCAAAGCTACCAACCTGACCGTATCCGGCCAATTAGAGGGGGAGCTGGGCGCGATGGCTTTAAGTGATATCTACACTTTTGGTCCTACCTTCCGTGCGGAAAACTCAAACACTACCCGCCACTTGGCCGAGTTTTGGATGATCGAGCCCGAGATGGCGTTTTATGATCTGGTAGACAACATGGACCTGGCCGAAGGGTTACTGAAATATGTAATAAACTACGCGCTGGAACATAACCGTGAGGATTTGGAGTTTTTAGCTCAACGCCTACAGGAAGAAGAGAAAAGCAAACCGCAAAACGAACGTTCGGAAATGACCTTAATTGAAAAATTAGAGTTTTGCCTGAACAACGATTTTGAGCGTTTAACTTATACCGAAGCCATTGAAGTTTTGAAAAACTCGACGCCTAATAAAAAGAAAAAATTCCAGTACCCTATTGAAGGCTGGGGCGCCGACTTACAATCGGAACACGAACGCTACTTAGTAGAGAAACATTTCAAAAAACCGGTAATTTTAACTGATTACCCGAAAGAAATCAAAGCCTTTTATATGCGCCAGAACGACGACAACAAAACCGTTCGCGCGATGGACATCCTGTTCCCAGGAATTGGCGAGATTGTGGGTGGCTCACAGCGTGAAGAGCGCTTGGATAGACTGGAGCAGCGTATGGACGAAATGGGCATCCCTAAAGAAGAACTTTGGTGGTACCTGGATACCCGCCGCTTCGGTGCCTGTCCGCATTCGGGTTTCGGTTTAGGCTTTGAGCGTTTGGTATTATTTGTTACCGGCATGGGTAACATCCGTGATGTGATTCCTTTCCCAAGATTCCCGAAAAACGCAGAGTTTTAATGGGAAAAGACATAAATGAGAAAGGCTTTTGATTTATCAAAAGCCTTTCTCATTTATAGCAGGAACTAAAACGTCACCCTATTAAAAGTCAACTATTCAACCAATCACTAATTACCCAACTGCTTAAGTGCCATATAAGCCATTAAGCCTGTGCTTAAACCTAAAGCGCTTTCCTCTACATCAAAGGTTGGCGTATGCACAGCAGAGGTAATACCACGGCTTTCGTTACGGGTACCTAAGCGGTAAAAGCAGCTGTCGGCTACTTGCGAATAATAAGCAAAATCTTCGGCAGCCATCCAGATATCCAGGTCAACCACGTTTTCTTTACCCAGATAATCTTCGGCATGTCCACGAACAGATGCTGTCAGTTTTTCTTCGTTAATAAGGAATGGATAACCGTGCATGATGTTAAACTCGCAGCTACCGCCCATGCTTTCGGCAATACCTTCTGCCATCTTTTTCATGCGGATGTGCGCTTCTTTGCGCCATTTTTCATCCATGGTACGGAAAGTACCTTCCAGGTAAACCTCATTTGGAATAACGTTGGTAGCGCCGTTGGCAATTACTTTACCGAATGATAGTACGCAAGGGTTTTTAGGATCGGCAAAGCGGCTTACTACCTGCTGCAATGCGGTCAGGATGTGAGCGGTGATGATCACTGGATCCACATTTTGCTGGGGTTGTGCACCGTGACCGCCCTTACCTTTTACAGTTACGTAAATCTCGTCGGTAGAGGCCATGTATTTACCGGCACGGAAACCTACTTTACCGGCATCAATCAACGGCATTACGTGCTGACCAATTACAGCTTGTGGCTTGGGGTTTTCTAACACACCCTGCTGAATCATCAGGTTTGCACCACCCGGCAGCTTTTCTTCCGCCGGTTGAAAAATTAGTTTTACAGTGCCTGCAAATTCATTTTTTAACTGGCTTAATATAGTAGCTGTACCCAGCAATGATGAAGTATGTACATCATGTCCGCAAGCGTGCATCACACCGGGGTTTTGAGATTTGTATGCAACATCATTGGCCTCAGTGATAGGCAGGGCATCCATATCGGCACGTAAAGCCACTACATTATCATTAGCCGATGGCTTAGTGCCTTTAATTAGCCCAACTAAACCGTTATCGGCCATACGGATGTACGGAATTTCCAACTCATCCAATTTAGAAGCCACATAAGCCGAGGTAGCTACTTCATGGAATGACAGCTCGGGATGTGCATGTAAATGGCGGCGGTTGCCTACCACATCATTAAATATATTCTGCGAAAGTTCCTGTATTTTCTCTTTCATCATTGCGGTATATTAGGATCTGCCAGTTTAGGCAAATTAATTCTTTCTGAGATAACAAACATGGTTACAAACGTACCACGTAACTCCTGCATCAGTTTAGCAGCTTCTAACCGGGTACGAAAATCGCCACCTTTTACTTTAAAATTAGGTTCGCTGTAAGTGATGTATGTACGCAGTTCGGGATGTTTTTGCTGAAATTTATTTTGTGCACTAAATGCTTCTTTACGATTGGAGCCGGAAAAGAATTGCACACGGTAACCGCGAGTAGAGATGCCGCCGCTAGAAGTCCGGCCACCGCTTGCCTTATTGGTACTGTAACGGTGTGCTATCAAGGTGTCAACGCGCGAATCTTTGATGATTTCCAGTTTGCCACGTGTTTGGGCATGAGCGGCAGAACCAGCTAATACCAACACCATAACAGTTAGTATAAATTTTACTATATTATTTATTTTAATTTCATTCATCATTACATAAACAGGGCCGCCTTGCTTCATTGCTAACTTAACAAAAAAACGTCATTGCAAGAAATCAGCTTGGTCTGAACAGGCTTAATTTTCCTGTACAGCGTTTGCTTCTTTTCTCGCAATGACGTATTAAATTCTATTTCTAACGCTTAAGCGCCGTGGCAGTTTTTGAACTTTTTGCCGCTGCCACATGGACAAGGATCATTACGACCTATTCTTTGTTCCACTTTTACCGGGGTTGGCTTTTGCAGTTCCTGCAAATCTTCAACCGGTACGCCGTTACTTTCTGCAACCAGTTCTGGTTTTGATACCTTCATCTGGCGCATATCGGTTTTAGGTTCCGGGCGAGCTTCATGTACTTCTTCTGGAGCTTGCTGAACCGGAATACCGCCTCTGAACAGGAAGCTTACCAGTTCTTTATTCACATTAGCCAGCATTTGGCGGAACAGTTGGAAGGCTTCGAATTTATAAACCAGCAATGGGTCTTTTTGCTCGTAAACGGCATTTTGCACCGATTGCTTTAATTCGTCCATTTCACGCAGGTGCTCTTTCCAGGCATCATCAATGTGATACAGAATTACGTTTTTCTCGAACGACTTAAACACTTCGTGACCATGATTATCAACCGCTTTTTTCAGCGGTACAGCTACCTGCATACCATGTACACCATCAGTGAAAGGCACAATAATATTCTCGATAAACTCGCCACGGGTTTCATACACATCTTGCAATACAGGAAGAGCCTGCTCGGCAATTGCTTCTTTTTTGCGGTTGTAGAAATCGGTTACGTGGTGGTAAACCGTATCAACCAACTGAGGTAAGTTTGTACCGGCAAATTGATCTTGTGACAGTTCGATATCTACCGAGAACAAGCGAATGATTTCTAATTGCAAGCCTTCATAATTATTGGCTTCTTTGTACTCAGTTACCACGTCCTCTACTACATCGTAAATAGTATTGTTGATATCTACGTCCAAACGTTCGCCAAACAAGGCGTTTTTACGTTTAGCGTAAACTACGGTACGTTGTGAGTTCATCACGTCATCATACTCCAGCAAACGCTTACGGATACCAAAGTTGTTCTCTTCTACTTTTTTCTGCGCACGTTCAATAGATTTAGTAATCATCGAGTGCTGAATTACCTCGCCTTCTTCGATACCCATGCGCACCATCAAGTTAGATATACGTTCTGAACCGAATAAACGCATCAGGTTATCTTCTAACGATACGAAGAACTGAGATGAACCTGGGTCGCCCTGACGACCGGCACGACCACGCAATTGGCGGTCAACCCGGCGCGATTCATGACGCTCGGTACCTACAATGGCCAAACCGCCGGCTTCTTTAACACCTGGGCCTAATTTAATATCCGTACCACGACCAGCCATGTTGGTAGCAATAGTTACGGTACCCGCCTGACCAGCTTCAGCAACGATATCAGCTTCTCTTTGGTGCAGTTTAGCATTCAGTACGTTATGTTTAATGCCGCGCAACTTCAACATACGACTCAGTAACTCAGAAATTTCAACCGAAGTGGTACCTACCAGTACCGGACGACCAGCTTGTGTTAATTTCACAATCTCGTCGGCTACCGCGTTGTATTTTTCACGCATGGTACGGTAAACCAAATCCTGGCGGTCGTCACGACGGATTGGTGTGTTGGTTGGAATTTCCACCACATCCAATTTATAGATTTCCCAAAGCTCACCAGCTTCAGTTACAGCAGTACCGGTCATACCACAAAGCTTGTGGTACATACGGAAGTAGTTTTGCAATGTAACCGTAGCAAACGTTTGGGTTGCATCCTCAACCTTTACATTCTCTTTCGCTTCAATTGCCTGGTGCAAGCCATCAGAGTAACGACGACCATCCAGTACACGACCGGTTTGCTCATCCACAATTTTCACCTTGCCATCGTCCAGAATATACTCTGTATCTTTTTCAAACAAAGTATAAGCTTTCAGTAATTGGTTGATAGAGTGAATACGTTCTGATTTAATGGAGAAATCGCGCATCAATTCATCTTTGCGTGTAACTTTCTCTTCAGCACTCAGATTTGATTTTTCAATATTGGCAATCTCGGTACCTACATCAGGCATTACGAAGAAACGAGAATCTTCGCCCGATGCAGTGATCAGCTCAATACCTTTTTCGGTTAACTCAACCGAGTTATTTTTCTCGTCAATTACAAAGAACAGATCGGCATCTACCTTAGGCATATCCTTACCCTGATCCTGCATGTAATAGTTTTCGGTTTTTTGCAGTACGGTTTTGTTGGCACCTTCACTCAAAAACTTAATCAAAGCTTTGCTTTTAGGCAAACCACGGTGCGCACGCAATAAAGCCATACCACCTTCATCCGGGCCAGTCTTGCCATCAGCAAGCTGTTTCTTTGCCTCGTTCAAAGCGGTATTGATATAAGTTTTTTGTGCGTTCACCAAACGCTCGATACGTGGTTTCAGCATATAAAACTCGTGCTGATCACCACGCGGAATTGGGCCAGATATAATCAAAGGCGTACGGGCATCATCCACCAATACAGAGTCAACCTCATCCACCATAGCAAAATGCAGCTTGCGTTGCACCAGCTCTTCTGGCGTACGGGTCATGTTATCGCGCAGGTAATCGAAACCAAATTCGTTGTTGGTGCCGAAAGTAATATCTGCTAAGTAAGCGTTACGGCGCTGCTCTGAATTTGGCTCGTGTCTGTCAATACAATCAACAGATAAACCGTGGAATTCGTACAGCGGGCCCATCCACTCCGAGTCACGACGGGCCAGGTAATCGTTCACCGTTACAATGTGTACACCTTGTCCGGCCAATGCATTCAGGTAAGCTGGCAAGGTAGCCACTAAGGTTTTACCCTCACCGGTAGCCATCTCGGCAATTTTACCCTGGTGCAGTACAATACCACCTATCAGCTGCACATCATAGTGCACCATATTCCAGGTTACCTGGTTACCTGCAGCAATCCAGGTATTGGCGTGAAAAGCCTTATCACCTTTAATAACCACGTTGCCTTTACGGGCCGCCAATGCACGGTCAAAATCTGTTGCTGTAACTTCTATAGTAGGGTTACCAGCCAAACGGCGTGCTGTTTCTTTTACTACCGCAAAAGCTTCAGGCATAATATTCATCAATATTACTTCCAGCTCTTTGTTGCGGTCTTTTTCCAGTTTATCGATACGGGTATACAACTCTACCTTATCGTTAACATCTATATTTTCGTTGCCTTCTACCTCTTCTTTAATAGCTTTAATCTGCTCATCAATCGGGGCAAGGCCTTGCTGTATTCTCTCTTTAAAATCTATGGTTTTAGCTCTTAGCTCGTCATTGCTCAATGATTCGAGCTTGGCATATTCGCTTTTTATTTTTTCTACCAGAGGCTGGATGCCTTTCACATCACGCTCCGATTTGTTTCCAAAAAGCTTACTGATAAATCCTAACATGTTATAATTTGATATAATACTTCTATCCCAACAATTGCGCCAACAGGCTTTAAAAGCCATTATGGCAGGTAAAGGTACAGTTTTTTTCGGTAGTGTATAATTGCAGAAGCGGGTTAATTGACAAGATTTTAAGTTTTATGGCTTTTTACACGATGATTTTTCCATGACAAAACCGACAAGGCAATTAATGGCGTTTTGACATATTTAACGTTCAAATAACCATTATCTGTATAATTAAGCACCTCACACAGTAACAAAAACTTTTATCTTTGGCACCATGAAAATCCTGCTCATCGGTTCAGGCGGACGCGAAAGTGCTTTTGCCTGGAAACTTTCACAAAGCCCCAAATGCGAACAACTGTTTATTGCACCAGGTAACGCCGGTACCGGGCAATACGGCACCAATGTTAACCTGAAGGTAACCGATTTTGAAGGCATTAAAGCTTTTGCACTAAGCAATGGCATTGATATGGTGATTGTGGGTCCTGAAGAACCTTTGGTAAAAGGTATTCATGATTTCTTTTTGAATGATGAGCAGTTGAAAAATATTCCGGTGATTGGCCCGCAGCAAGAAGCCGCCCAGCTGGAAGGCAGCAAAGATTTTTCAAAGCAGTTTATGCAGCGGCATAACATTCCTACTGCCGCATCGCGCACGTTTACCCGCGAAACTTTACAGGATGGTTTGAGCTACTTAGCTACTGCTGGCTTGCCGGTGGTATTAAAAGCTGACGGCTTAGCAGCCGGAAAAGGCGTATTAATTTGCCTTAGCCTGCAAGAAGCTCAGCAAGAGTTGGTAGAAATGTTAACCGAAGCCAAATTTGGCGAAGCCAGTTCAAAAGTAGTAGTAGAGCAATTTTTACAAGGCATCGAACTATCTGTCTTTGTTCTAACGGATGGCAACAGTTATAAAATACTGCCTGAAGCGAAAGATTATAAACGTATTGGTGAAGGCGACACTGGCCTAAATACAGGCGGCATGGGTTCCGTATCACCCGTGCCATTTGCAGATGCCGCTTTTATGCAAAAGGTGGAGCAAACTATTGTAATTCCTACAGTCGAGGGCTTAAAACAAGAAAACATCCCTTATAAAGGATTTATTTTCATTGGCCTGATGAATTGCGGCGGCGAACCCTATGTTATTGAATATAACTGCCGCATGGGCGACCCGGAAACGGAAAGTGTTTTACCTCGTGTTGAATCTGACCTGGTAGATTTAATGCAAGGTGTAGCCGAAGGCAACCTACACGAAAAGGAGCTATCAATATCCAATAAGATTGCCGCTACTGTTGTATGCGTAGCCGGCGGTTATCCCGGTGAGTACTTAAAAAATAAAGCCATCAGCGGACTGGAAAATGTTCGTGGCTCCATTGCCTTTCATGCCGGTACCGGCCAGCAAGGCGAGGATGTCATTACTACTGGCGGCAGAGTTTTGGCAATCACTTCATTACAGGATGATATGTTCACTGCGCTGCAACAAGCCACACTGGATGCCAGCCGCATTTATTATGATGGTAAGTATTTTAGAAAAGATATTGGGTTTGATTTGATATAAAGGTTATATCTTTTTATAGTTAATTCTAAGGATGCGCAGTACTTAGAAGTGGCTCTTCACAACTGGCTTAAGTTATACTACTATACTTGTTTGGTGCTTTTAGTTTAACGTAAGCCAGTGGTTATTTACATACTCCGTCTGCTCATTGCCGCAGGGGCTATTTCTTTTGTCATAGCCACAAAAGAAACAAAAAGGCCTAGCTCTCGCGATCCCCTGTCTACCCACAATCCCCACGTTGGCCCGGGCGCGATAGCGGGCCTTTACGCTTTTTGCTTTTATCATTCAACATAAAGCACTGACAGAACAACTACGAAAAAAGAATCGGCATTAGATTTTTGCGGTAGCTACTGCACTAGGTACAACGGCTGTCTTAAGTAGCAAAAATCCCTGGCCGAGAGGTTTCTTTTTGGTTACTTTTTCTTTTCCGGCAAAAGAAAAAGTAACATCCACAGGCTGTGGTATAAAAACATCCTTATCCTAACAAGGCACTATACCAAAATAAAGCACTGCCTAAAAACTACTCAGCCTTAACCTTTTTATCCCCCTTCATCAAAACTTCAATCAGCTTACCTTCCAAATCGCCGCCACGCAAATCGCGGGCTATAATTTTGCCGGTAGGGTCAATTAAAAAGTTTTGCGGGATAGAGCGAATGTTATATAAAACGGCCACATCGTTGTTCCAGAACTTCAGGTCTGATACTTGTGTCCAGGTCAAGCCATCAGCTTTGATGGCGTTAAGCCAGTCGGCTTTTCCTGTCGGACGATCAAGCGATACGCCTAGCACAGTAAAGTTATTGTCTTTATACTTGTTATACACCCGCACCACATTGGGGTTTTCTTGACGGCATGGGCCGCACCATGAAGCCCAAAAATCGAGCAGGACATATTTACCACGCAACGATGAAAGCTTTACGGGATTGCCGTTCACATCATTTTGTGTAAAATCGGGCGCCATTGCACCAATACCGGTAGACTGCAGTTTGTCGATATTTGATTTTAATTGTTTGCCTACTTCAGAATCTCTTAATGAGGGTGATAGTCCGGCGTATAATGAGGCCAGCGTAACCGGATTAGCGGTAGGGCGGCTGATATCATTCAGCGCCATTAAGCTTAAATAACTGTTGGGATGAGTACTGATAAAGTTTTGAATAGCCTTTTCGCGCTCTACCTGCAGGGCTTTAAACTTATCCTGCATAGTATTTTGAAACACGGGAGAACGTTGCTCTTCGGGCGAAGCTTTTTGCACCTCTCTATATAATTGCGTAGCTCTGGTATTAATGCTGTTCAACGCAACTGCAATGACCTGATTATCCTCATTCAAAGCAGAGCCGGAAATAGTGGCGTGCGATAGCGAATCAGAACCGGAAATGTAGATGTTTCCCTTTTCCAGATACAAGTTTAAAATATCATCTTTTTCATTTAAACCTGTAGCACCTTTGTCGCTATGGTCAATAGCCAAAGCAGCCATTACAGGTGCCGGAACGGTGCCGGCAAACTGGAATTTACCGTCTATCAAGGTAGTAGAGTCAAGCACATTATCGCTACCCAGTTTATATAAAAGATACGCTTTGACAGGTTTAGTTACTTTGGCAAGTTTACCATTTACAATAAAGCTACCCGCTACCTGTGCCGAAGCAGTTATGGGCAGAGCACTTACTAAAAGGACAAATATTTTTTTAAGCATTATTTCCGTACGAATAAATACACTAACGTGGTAAGTACCATTTAAGTATTTGATAGTTAATGTTAAGAAGTATACATTATTGGTGTTATGCTAGTTTTTGATAAGTACGCCACCATAAATCGGGCATTTCGCCGGATACGGCAAGCGTATAATCATCATAACGGCAGGGTACCAGGTGATAACGCTCGTTCATAGACCCTGCGGTTGGGTAAGGCACCTGCATCCACCAGCGGTCAGATTTTTTGCTTTTCACAAATACCATTTCATGATCATCATGTGTAAGCGTGGTTTTATAAACCAAGTATTGCGATTTTGGATGCAGCGGAAAATCCTGTTTTCGGTTATAAAAACCGTCGATAAAATACCAAATCATTTCGGCCAGTAAAGTGGCGGTCTGTCCGTTAGTGTCATACGCCGGATTAAATTCATAAAAACCGATCGAGGTCAGTTTATCATTAAAACCGGCATATCGGCACATCTGGCAGGCTTCTTCACCATAGAACCCGTTAGGTGTAGCATTGGCGTTGGCTGCTGCGTCTGATGAACGGATAGCACCGATATCAAAGCTGATCATGTTGGCATTACGTATGATAGGCTCTGTTACACCCATATGGCCGGTTAGTTCGCCCAGGCGGTGCACGTCAAAAAACAAATTGTTCATCACCCGCAAACTTTCCTGGCTTACAAAATAAGTTTGATACCCCAGATTGCTAAAATTGAACAGGTAGTTGGGCTCGTGCAAAAATATTTTATTGAGGTAAGATAGTGAGGTTGTAGAATCATTTTCCTCCATTTCGGCGCTTTCGTCCAGGTCAAAGTGCGAGTCGATCACCACCATATCTACCTTTTGCTCGGTATCTTCATAAGCCAGATATTGCGGGTAAGTCAAATCCTGACCACCGCCTAGAATCACAGCTACAATATCTTTCTTTACAAACTCGGCCAGTACAGTTTTCAATGCAAAGTAGGTATCATTCACCGTTGCCCCTTGCTTAATGTTGCCCAGGTCAAAGATGTTGGGTGTACGGTAATCACCTTGATACAAACGATATAACTTTTCACGAATGTAATCAGGCCCCAATGCACAGCCTTGGTTACCTACCGCATTACGATCATCCTGCACACCAAAAATCACCAAATCGGGTTTTTGCTCATCCAAATCAGGAAAATTACCGGTATTAACCTGCACCAAGCTACCCAAGTGGTTGGGGTTATACCCTTCACCGGGTGCCAGTTTTCCTAAATCAACCGGGGTAAAGAAATCCGCTAACGACATATCCGTATTCTACAAAAGTTCAAATATCCATTATTTTAAATTAAATTGCGCTGTTTTTATCAAACTCACTACATGATTCTGGTTACGGGTGCAACAGGTTTTTTAGGCGCTATACTGGCTAAGCAGTTGGTGCAGCAAAACAACCGCATCCGCTGTACCAAACGCAGCACATCAGTAATTCCCGGCTTTTTAACCCCTTACCAACACCTGATTGAGTGGGTAGAAGCCGATATATTAGACATTTTTGCACTGGAAGACGCTTTTGCCGGCGTTACACAGGTTTACCATTGCGCCGCTTGGGTATCCTTTAAGGAGGCCGATAAAGAGCCCATGATCAGCACCAACATTACTGGCACAGCCAATGTGGTAGAGATGTGTTTACAATACAACGCCCGGCTAGTGCACGTTAGCTCCATTGCCGCTATCGGTCAGGCAAAACCCGGCGAATTGATTACTGAAAAACATCACCTGGAAGAAACGCCTGCCAATAATGGCTATTCTATATCTAAATTAGAAAGTGAAATGGAAGTTTGGCGCGGCATTGCCGAAGGGCTGGACGCTGTTATTGTGAACCCATCTGTAATTATTGGTCCAACAGCGGGAACGGACGGCAGCGGCCAAATATTTGAAACGGTACGCAAAGGGCTTAAATTTTACACGCGTGGCAGCTGCGGATTGGTAGATGTAGAAGATGTAGCCCGTTGCATGATTACCCTGATGAATAGTAAACTCACCAACCAACGCTACATCATCAATGCCGAAAACTGGTACTTTAAAGATTTAATGACTACCATAGCTCAATATTTTGGTATTAAACCACCAACTACAGAAGCCAAACCCTGGATGCTTGATATTGCCTGGCGCGCTTCATCAGCTTGGGCTGGTATTACCGGTAAAAATCCTTCATTAGATAAGATGGCCGCTCAATCAGCCAGTGTTGTACAGAATTATGATAATGCTAAAATTAAAAAGGCTATTGGTATTAAATTTAAGCCGATAGAGAAAAGCATTGCAGAGATCTGTGAAGCGTTAAAGCAATAATAAATTACTTGGAACTACGCTTTGACTACCTTGCTTATTTCTCCGCATTTCAACTATTTATTAATTCAACCACTTAACTAATCAACTACTCACCTACCCACCAATCAACCAAAATCCTATATTTGCTCAACCATGGGGCAGTATTATATTATCGACTTTGACAGCACTTTTACCCAGGTAGAAGCGCTTGATGAACTGGCACGTATATCGTTAAAAGATCATCCCGACCGGGAAAAGATTTATAAACAGATTGAAGATTTCACCAACGCCTCTATGGAAGGTCGGTTATCTTTTGCTGATAGCTTGGAAGGCCGGGTTAAATTACTGCAAGCCAACCGCGAGCATTTGCACCTGCTGGTTAAGCACCTTCGCAAAAAAGTATCACCATCATTTTTACGTAACAGCGTATTTTTTAAAGAACATGCCGATGATGTACTGATCGTATCGGGCGGCTTTAAAGAGTTTATCACCCCTGTTGTTACCGAATACTATATCAACAAAGAGAATATCTATGCCAACACCTTTAAGTTTGATGAGGAAGGCAATATTATTGGTTACGACCGTGATAATCCCCTATCGCAAGAGGGCGGCAAGGTTAAGTTGCTAAAAGAACTAAACCTGCAAGGCGATATTTATGGCATCGGCGATGGCTATTCTGATTTTCAGTTAAAAGAATCGGGAATGATAAAAAAGTTCTTTGCTTTTACGGAGAATATTGAACGTAAATCGGTAGTAGAAAAAGCCGATTATGTAACACCCAGCCTGGATGAGTTTTTGTACATTAACCGGTTACCACGCGCTATCTCTTACCCTAAAAACCGTATTAAGTGTTTAGTAGTTGGTGATGTAGAGGATGAAGCACTTGCCCAGATGCGCAAGGAAGGCTATAACATCAGACACCAGGATTCTATCCAGGAAAAATATTTACAAGAAGCGGGCATATTGTTTTGCGATGAAGCCAATCAACCCACACCCGAACAATTGCAAAATGCCGGTAAATTAAAGGTGATTGGCTGCTTTGGTAAGATGAACAACCGCAAAGCCCTGGAAGTGGCTTGCGACAACGGCATCATTATTTTTGACGACCCGAAGCATAACCCACGCAATGCCGATTTTATTTCGAAAAGGGTAATTGCCTTTATGAACGAGGGTAAAACGCACATGAGCAGCAATTTTCCGGATTTGCAGCCGCCGCGTATCAATAACGCTCACCGTTTAATTCATATCCACAAAAACGTGCCCGGTATACTGGCGCAGATAAATGACGTATTTGCACGCCACAAAATCAATATCGTAGGTGAGTTTCTGGTAACTAACAACCAGATCGGCTATGTTATAACCGACGTTAACGCTGGTTATGACGAGCAGGTATTAAACGAATTAAAGGCAATCGACTTTACTATCAAGTTCAGATTACTTTATTAATATTGATTGGGTGATTAACTTATTTGACTAATCACCCAATTAACTATTTCTCTTCTGCCATTGGCACTACCAATACCGGCACAACCGATTCGCGGATAACGCGCTCGGCTACGCTGCCCATCAGCAAGCGGTCTAAACCGCTACGGCGATGGGTACCGATAACAATCAAATCGGCCTCAAAATGGCCGGCACAGGTCAATATACCATCGGCGGTGGTACCAAAATCAGTAAACTTGGTAACCTCAAGATCGGATGCATATCTTTGCACAATATTATTCATTATAGTATCAGCAGCATCGTTCTGCGCATTCATTACGTCTACATTTACCATATCGGCCGTGCCCTCAAAAGGTAAACCAAAAGTACTGTCGTTCATGGGTGAACTGGTAGCCGGCATGGGCTCAACAATACTCACTACACCTACTGTAGCATCAAATTTGCGAGCCAGTTCAAAGCCAAATGCTGCTGCATTTTCTGAATACTTACTATTATCTATGCCGATTAATATTCTTGAAGGTATCATCTAATTTCAGGTTTGATGTTGTATGATAATAACAGATGAACTTCAATTTGTTTTGCGTTGGTTGTTTGGTTGATTGGTTGATTGGTTGATTTAACTAATTTGCATCCTGTCACAGTTGTTTTATCTTTTCAAACTTTATCAACTGCTTAACAACTCAACTACTTAACCATTCATCCACCTTTTGCTTCACCCTTCCGTTGGGCACTATAAATGCCGGTATCGCCGCTGCAGTAATAGGCTATAAAGCATGCTACGGCAAATAATAAAGCATGCTCACTGCCAAACAATTCAATCCCCATCAGGGTACAAGCCAAAGGGGTATTGGTAGCGCCAGCAAATACAGCAATAAAGCCCAAAGCTGCAAAAAGGCTAACCGGCGCATTTAACAAGCCTGCTAATGTATTGCCCAACGTTGCACCTATATAAAACAACGGTGTAACTTCGCCTCCTTTAAAACCCGTTCCGAGGGTTATGCAGGTATAAATCAACTTCCAAAACCAGCTAAAAAAATGTGCGCCGCCTTGCTGAAAAGCCGATACAATGGTAACAGCGCCCGGATATTCGGGATCGACTCCTAGGCTCAAGTAATCTGGCTTGCCCAAAATAAAAGTGAGGGCAACAATAATACAACCGCCATATACTGGTATTAGCCAGGGCGTTTTAACAAAACGGTTAGCTAAATTTTTAACACCATGTGCCGTAACGGCAAAAGCATAAGCGGCTATCCCAAAGCAAACCGACGCCAGTACAACTTTTAACAACAACCAAAAATCAACAGTCAGGTAATGTCCGTAAATGCTTTGCCCAACCGATATATTACCGATATGATAATGCGTATGCTGCACGCCCCAGGCGGCCACCGTAGCATCACCAATTAACCCACCAACCAGGCATGGCAGCAAAGCAGTATATTGTATACGGCCAATAACTAATACCTCCATAGCAAACACTGCCCCGGCCAGTGGTGTGCCAAATACCGCACCGAAACCGGCAGCTATACCGGCGGTTAAAACAACACGCTTGTCTTGCGGTTGCAACTTAAACCAGGTGCCCAGCATATTAGCTATGCTACCTCCTATCTGCACCGCCGTTCCCTCACGCCCGGCCGATCCGCCAAAAAGGTGAGTTATTACAGTAGTTATCAGAATTAACGGCGCCATACGACGGGGCACACCAGCCCCCGGTTCATATATCTCGTCGATAATTAAGTTATTGCCACGCTCGGCCGATCGGCCATAAAGTTTATATAAAAAATGGATAACTACCCCGGCCAAAGGCAATAGGTACAACAACCAAGTATGGGCAAACCTGTAATGGATAGCCCAGTTAAGCAGCCATAAAAATAAGGCCACCATACTGCCAATGGCTACAGCAACCGGAACAGTAATCAGTATCCAGCGGATAATGTAATGACCTACGATGTAAGATTTGGAAAAGTAATTTTTGAACATGAGCCTGCAATTAAATAAATATCTACTTATTTTAAGCAGGCGCCATCAGCTTTTGCAAGCGGTTCAATTAGGTGGAGCACCATCACCTTGTGTTTGAATGAAAGCAAATATGAAAAATATTTTGAACACCATCAATGTAAAATTGAATTTGTAATCGTATCAAATTACACTGACTTTATTATTCTGCAGCTTATTTATCAATAAACTACCAGGCTTTCATATCAATATTAGGCTACCATTTCCCCTCAAAAATTCATACCTTGCCATTTTTCAAATTTCATCGAGCCATGACTACAGAAACGCTTGACATCAAGATAACTAAAACTAACCATTCACGCTTGGCCGAAACCGATTTCGACAATCTGGTATTTGGCCACACTTTTGCCGACCATATGTTTGTGGCCGACTATGCCGATGGCGAATGGAAAAATTTCCAAATTGTTCCCTATGGCGAAATTGGCCTGAGTCCGGCTATTTCGGCCTTACATTACGGACAAGCTTTTTTTGAAGGTTTGAAAGCCTATAAACACGAAGACGGCACTGTTTCTGTATTCCGCCCGGATAAGAATGCGGCCCGCTTTAATAAATCAGCTCAGCGTTTGTGCATGCCCGATTTGCCTGAAGATATTTTTGTGCAGAGTATAGCAGCACTGGTTGATGTAGACCGCGATTGGGTGCCTACAGCCGAAAATCATTCGCTTTACATCCGTCCGTTTATGTTCGCTACCGACCCTTATTTGGGTGTAGTGCCATCTAAAACATATAAGTTTATGGTACTTACTGGTCCGGTAGGTCCATATTTTTCTAAGCCTTTGCGTGTTAAAATTGAAACCGAGTATACCCGCGCTGCCGAAGGCGGTTTTGGATATGCTAAAGCAGCCGGTAACTATGCCGGTGCTATGCTACCTACCCGCCGTGCGGTAGAACAAGGTTTTGACCAAATGATTTGGACCGATGCCAAAGAGCACCTATATGCCGAAGAGATGGGCGCTGCCAACGTAATGTTTGTACTGGATGGCACTTTGGTTACGCCATCTACCCGCGACACTATTTTGGACGGTGTAACCCGCAATACTGTATTAGCTATTGCACGCGATTGGGGCATGCCGATTGAAGAGCGCCGTGTTTCGATTGCCGAGATTATTGAAGGTGCTAAAAGTGGTAAATTAACCGATGCCTTTGGTGCAGGTACCGCTGCCACGATTGCACCGGTAGGCTCTATATTTTATGAAGGCGAAGAATATCACCTGAGTGACCCAGCCAGCCGTGAGTTTTCAACCAAATTGTTTAAAAAGTTGAACGATATCCGTTACGGCCGTGTAGCCGACGAACATGGATGGAATTACACCGTATAATTGAATACTGAATAAAAGCAAAAGCCTCAGAAGTTATCTGAGGCTTTTGCTTTTATATATAAATTGTCTTCCTATTTTAAACTCTTTGCTACCTCAACAATTAACTGCTGCACCCATTGCGCATACATTTTACCGGAAGGATGAAGCCCGTCTGCCGCAATCAGCGTACGATCTTGTGCTGCTAGCCGCGAGCCGGGGGTAATGTTGGTATAACTGATGCCAGCCTTTTCAGTTTCCTGCTTGTTGATAGCATTGTACTGGTCTATTTCGGCTGCAATCTTATTGCGGTCGCGACCACTGGCATACGGCGTAACGCCCCAATCGGGTATAGACACTACAAAAACATGCTTCTTGTTACCGTTGGCATAGCTAATAGCGGTATTAAGCAATTGCACAAATTCAGTACGATAAGTATTTATGTTGTAGCCGCGATACTGGTTGTTAACCCCAATCAGCAGCGTAACTATATCAAACTTTTGTGCTAAGTTTTGGACACTGATGGCGTTGATTAGTTCATCGGTTGTCCAGCCAGTGCGGGCAATGATAACTGGTGCAGCAGCTTTGTAATTAAGCTTGTTTAATTCGGCCGTAAGCTGATAAGGAAAAGACTCGGGTGCGGTAACCGTCTCGCCAATAGTATACGAGTCACCTAAAGCTAAATAAGTAACCGCTGTACCATTGCCGGTTGGCATGGGTACAGGTGCGGTATTAGTAGCAGGCTGTACGTAAGGAACATCATCCATATCTTTTGATTTGCAACCAAACAAGGCTGCCAATGTCCATAAAAATAAGCTTACTGTTTTCATCCAATTATCTCCATACCAAACTGTACGGAAATATGGTGTTTCAGGATTTGCTTTACTTCATTTAAATCAACCTCACGACCAAGTTCACGTTTGATAGAGGTTACATCTTTATCATCAATACCGCAAGGTACAATGTTGTTAAAATAATCAAGCTCGGAATTAACATTGAACGATAAGCCATGCATCGTCACCCAGCGGCTGCAACGTACGCCCATCGCACATATTTTGCGGGCCCGCTCATTATCCGCATCTATCCAAACACCAGTATAGCCCGGGTATCGGCCGGCAGTGATACCGTACTCTGCCAGTGTGTTGATTACAGCTTCTTCCAGCGTACGCAAGTAAAGGTGTATATCGGTAAAAAAGTTATCTAAATCCAATATTGGGTAAGCCACCAACTGACCAGGACCATGATAAGTAATATCGCCGCCACGGTTAATAGGGTAATAAGTAGCATTCTTTTCTTTTAGGCCTGCTTCATCCAGCAACAAGTGCTCTGGCTTACCGCTTTTACCTAAAGTGTATACATGCGGGTGCTCGCAAAAAATTAAGTAATTAGGTGTCAGTACATTTTCCTCTTCCGTTTCGCCTGCTGGTACAGCCAGATGCCGGTTACGAAGCTCCGTTTTTAGTTTAACGGTTCCAGCAAAAAGCGCTTCCTGCTTGTCCCAAGCATCTTTATAATCAATCAAGCCCCAGTCCTGAAACGTAACTTGTTTATTTTTCATACCATTTATCCCTTTACGTAACCAACCATATAATCTTCGTATTGCAAATAGTCTACCCGGTAATCCAGTGCAACATCGTCTTTACGCAAAGAAGCATCTAAATTACCTGATGTATTTACTTCAAAGGCCTTTAAATCGATGTTATCTAAAAAAGACACCTCTTTCCGGCCGTAGCACTTATATACCGCCTCTTTTGCACACCAGCATACATACAAATGCTCAATGGGCATTTGCGAGCTGATAAAAGCCATTTCGGCAGGTTTCATAAACTTATGGGCAATACGCTCTACCTTCTGTTTAATTTGCTCAATATCTATTCCCACCGGGCGCGAGCGGCTAATCATCACGGCTGCATAATCAAACGAATGGCTAAGCGATATATGATAAGGCAGATTGGCCAGGTAAGGCTTACCATGCTCATCAATTTTGCAATCAATATACTCTTCGGTATTTAGCATGGTGCGTAATAAAACGCGGGTACTTAACCAATGCAGGTTACGTTTACCGTTGGCCAGCTGCTCTACAAAAGCTTTTTCTTCATCATTCAACTGCAACTGATTGTACAGTGTAACGGCATCTTCCTCGATGCGCCAAAGGGCAAACTCGGTATCACTGTCAACCTGCTTTTGAAATGCTATGGCCATAAATAATTTACAAATACGGAAAGCAAAATTAGTGTAAATAATCTTAATTTTATTCCATCTATCTCTCCCCTCAAGGCATTATGATTTTATCGGACAAACGAATACTGGAAGAAATTGAAAAAGGCAATATCATCATTGAACCTTTTAACCGTGAATGCCTGGGTACCAACTCATACGACGTACATTTAGGCAAACATCTGGCCACCTACCGCAACCGTGTACTGGATGCTAAAGTGCATAACGAAATTGACTATTTTGAGATTCCGAAAGATGGTTTTGTACTGCAACCCGGCACTTTGTACCTGGGTGTAACCATGGAGTATACCGAAACTCACAAACACGTTCCTTTTCTGGAAGGCAAATCGAGCACCGGACGATTGGGCATAGATATACATGCCACCGCCGGTAAAGGCGATGTAGGCTTTTGCAACACCTGGACGTTAGAAATATCTGTTTCGCAACCTGTGCGCATATATGCCGGCATGCCAATTGGTCAGCTTATTTACTTTGTGGTAGAAGGCGAAATTGAAACCATGTATAATACCAAAGGCAACGCCAAATATAACAATCCTACTACACGGCCGGTAGAAAGTATGATGTGGAAAAATAAATTCTAATTTTACCGTTATCATCTATATGCCAACGGCTTATTAAAACTTATTCTGCTTGCCGTTGGTATACCTAAATAAGTATACCTGATTCAAATGAATTTCAGAAAAACGTTTTTTTACATTCTTACCATAGGGATGATAACCGGGTTAGTTGGCTTTATCCGGATTGATGACGACCCTATTCTTAACAAAATAACCAGTCAGCTGGAAAAATGGATTAACGCCAATCCGCAAGAAAAAGTTTACCTGCAGTTTGACAAGCCATACTATGCCGTAGGCGATAATATTTGGTTTAAAGCCTATATAACCGTAGGTAGTGACCACCGGCTTTCGGCCATCAGCGGTGCCTTAAACGTAGAATTGATTGACGACCGCGATTCCATTAAGCAATACATCAAGCTGCCTGTGATAAGCGGTACTGCCTGGGGCGATTTTGCTTTGAGTGATACCTTACAGGAAGGTACCTACCGCATACGCGCTTATACCAACTGGATGCGCAACGCCGGCGAAGATTACTTTTTTAACAAAACCATCAGTATTGGTAATGCCGCAACCAATACCGTATTTACCAAAACGAATTTTACTTATAGCACCCTCAACAATCAGCAAAAAGTAAGCACCATAATTAACTATACAGACTTATCAGGCAACCCTTATTCAGGCAAGCCCGTTAGTTACCGCGTACAGTTGAATGACAAGCAAATTACGAGAGGCAAAGGCGTAACGGATAACCAAGGCAATTTAACTGTTGATTTTACTAACAGCAACCCTGCCCTGCTTACATCAGGCCGCATTACTACCGAAATTCAGGTAGCCGATAAAAAAGTAGTAACGAAAACTGTTCCGGTAAAAGCTACCTCCAATCAGGTGAATGTGCAGTTCTTTCCGGAGAGCGGCTCTCTGGTGAATGGTGTACGTTCTAAAGTTGCTTTTAAAGCTCTAGGCGCTGATGGTTTAGGTACAGATATAAAGGGTGTAGTTACAGACAATGAAAATCAACAGGTAGCTATTCTGACCACCCGCCATGCCGGGATGGGATATTTTGCATTGACACCGCAAGCCGGTAAAACTTACAAAGCGCAAATTACTTATAAAGATGGTTCGCAAAACACGGTGAACCTGCCCACAGCTTTAAATCAAGGCTACGTTTTAGCCGTAGGCATGCCCGATTCGGCCACCATTAGTTTGCGGGTAACCGGCAGCAATGTTAACAATGACGCACCTGTGTATATAGTTGCCCAATCAGGCGGGAATATAACCTTTGTGGCTAAAAGCAAACCCGGCACCAATACGTTTGGTACACTCATTCCTAAAAGCCGTTTTCCGTCGGGCATTGTGCAGTTTACATTGTTCTCATCCACTGGCGAACCTTTGAATGAGCGCATTGTATTTGTACAGCACGGCAATGATTTATTGAAGCTGAACGTTAAAGCAGGTTCAGCAACAAGCAATGTTCGCGGAAAAGTAAAAATCGATTTAAATGCTGTTAATAGCAGCAATAAGCCTGTGGTGGGCAGCTTTTCGGCAGCTGTGATTGATGAAAGTAAGGTAAAAACTGATGAGGCTACCGAAATTTCTATCCTATCCAGCCTGCTGCTTACCTCTGATCTACGCGGCTATATTGAACAGCCTAATTACTATTTTACTCAGGTAAACGAAAAAACACAGACTGATTTAGATGTTTTGATGCTGACACAAGGCTATCGCCGCTTTGATTGGAAACCCATATTGGCCGGCACCTTTGCAGCACCAGTTTATCAGCCCGAAAAGGCGCTTCAAATAGCAGGCACCGTTAAAACATCTGGCGGCAAACCAGTACCCAATGCCAAAATAACGCTATTTACTACAGCAGGTGGTACTTTTATCATTGACACTGTTGCAGATACGCAAGGCAGGTTTGCGTTCAAAAATTTAGTATTTAAAGACAGTATTAAATTTGTACTACAAGCCCGCACCGCTAAAAATGGCAAGAATGTAGAAATTGCACTCGACAATAACGTAGGCCAGGCGGCAGTTGTAAAAAACCGCAACATCACCGGCATAGAAATAAACACCGACAGCAAGCTGGCAACCTATTTGAAATACAGCAAGCAGCAGTATGATACCGAAACGCGTTATGGCTTAGGCAACCATACCGTTGTACTTAAAGAGGTAACCATTACTGAAAAACGAAAAACAGCACTCGAAAATTCATCCAACCTAAATGGTGCTGGTAATGCCGATCAGGTTATAATGGGTGATCTATTTACCAAAATGGGCTGTGTTACTATTGATCAATGTTTGCAAGGACGTTTGGTGGGTGTTATATTTAGAGGAGGTATACCCTACTCTACCCGCAATGCCGGTTCAAACACGCCTATGCAAATTATAGTTGACGGCATTTATGTAGATGCCAGCTATATACAATCTCTTAACCCGATTGATATTGCCAGTATTGAAGTATTACGCTCTATAGGAAACACTGCCATTTATGGATCAAGAGGTGGTGCCGGAGTTTTGCTTATCAACACCCGGCGTGGCAACGACTATACTAATAATGCCTCACAGATCTACTCCCCGGGTGTAATTACCTATACACCCAAAGGGTATTACAGAGCACGTGAATTTTATTCGCCGCAGTACGATGATCCAAAAACCAACCAGGCTGTGGCTGATGTTCGGACCACTATATTCTGGAAACCTAATATTGTTACTGATGACAATGGCCATGCATCGTTCGAATACTTTAACGCCGGCTCGCCTGGCACTTACCGCGTGGTGATTGAAGGCATTGATGGTGAGGGTAATATCGGCCGTCAGGTGTATCGATATACGGTTAAGTAATTTTTCCGGAATTTTCTATCTGTCTTTATCAACACTGCAGACAGATAGAAAGCTTTTAAGATTAATTGAATATTATACTAAGTATTCACTTTTCTTACCCGTTATATAAAAAAGATAATTTCAACTTATGCCAAGGGGGCTACACGTTTAGCGTTTTAATAATGATTTATTGCAGCTTTTAGGTAACTTTGCTGTGATATGCCAACAGAAATACAGGAAGAAACACTTACACTTGAAGAGATACTGGCGAGCTTAAAAGAAATGCACCGCTTGATTTTGTGGAACGATGATGTAAATTCCTTCGATCACGTTATTTATTGCATGATGAAGTACCTGGATTATTCCGAATCTCAAGCCGAAAAAATTGCCTGGAAAGTACACAATGAAGGTAAATGTGCTGTTCTGGAAGGCTCATTTACTGAAATGGAGGTTTACCGCAAGATATTACAGCAAGAAGGCTTAACCGTTTCAGTTGATTAAGCTGCTATTTCTGAAATAATCAAATTATGTTTTGGTGTTTTTCAGCGTTGCAAAACAATGCTGGCGGTGCAAGTAAAATTACCCTGTATGTTCTTTTCTAACTGACAACACGCAACCAACAATTCCAATCTAACATTCAGGCAAACTGATCGGAATATTGGTAGCCAGTCCACCATCCGAGGTTTCTTTATATTTAGAGTTCATATCCAAGGCGGTTTCCCACATGGTTCTTACTACAGCATCCAAGCTTACCTTGGCCTTGTCGGGGTTACTTTGTAGGGCCAGTTGCGAAGCAGTGATGGCTTTGATAGCTCCCATAGTGTTACGCTCAATGCAAGGCACTTGTACTAAGCCACCAATTGGGTCGCAGGTTAAGCCGAGGTGATGCTCCATGGCAATTTCGGCTGCCATTAATACTTGGCGTTGCGAACCGCCCAAACATTCCGTAAGTGCCGCTGCAGCCATAGCTGACGATACGCCAATTTCGGCCTGGCATCCACCCATTGCAGCTGATATAGTAGCGCCTTTTTTAAAGATACAACCAATTTCGGAAGCTGTTAGTAAAAACTGTAGTATGCGCTCATCCGAATAGCCGTCACAAAACACAATGTAATATTGCAGTACGGCAGGTATTACACCTGCTGCACCATTGGTAGGTGCGGTTACTACACGGCCAAATGAAGCATTCTCTTCATTTACGGCCAATGCAAAACAGCTTACCCAATCTAAAATATTTTGAAAGCTGTTACCGGTTTGGCGAATTACATTCATCCATTCGTCAAAGTTATTATACGTAGCTTCTTTAGTAAGCCTGCGGTTTAAAGCCGATGCCCTACGGGCTACATTTAAACCGCCAGGTAGATAACCGGTGGTATGGCAGCCCCGGTACATACACTCTTTTATTACCTTAAAAATATTTAATATCCCAGACCGTGTTTCCTCTTCCGGACGCCAAGCCTGCTCATTTTCCAGCACCACTTCCGATATTTTTAAACCGGTTTTGCGGCACCAATGCAAAATATCATTAGCGGTATCAATCGGAAAAGGTAAATCCACCTCTAGTTTTTGCTGGTTGGATGCACCTTCTTTCACCACAAAGCCGCCGCCTATAGAATAATAGGTTTCGGATATAGCCTTGCCTGTGCTTAAGAAAGCTTGAAAAGTGACTGCATTGGGGTGAAAAGGCAAGCTTTCAGCAAACAAAAACAATACGTCATCTTCATAAAAAAAGCTTACCGATTGCACACCGCCTAAAGTAAGTTTGTGCTGCTGATTGATAGACTCGATCTCGGTATCAATTTGGTTTACATCAAACGTAACCGGATCATGCCCGTTTAAGCCTAACAAAATAGCCACGTCTGTACCGTGCCCTTTACCGGTTTTAGCTAAAGATCCGTACAATAATATTTTTATTTGTGCCACTTTATCCAGTAAATCCTTCTGCTGCAACCCTTGTACAAACTGCTGCGCTGCCCGCCAAGGGCCTAAGGTGTGAGAACTGGATGGGCCAATACCAATTTTAAATATATCAAATACGGATAACTGCTCTTTTTGCATGTGTCACAAAGATACTACAAGATAATCTGTAACGCTATTGCCAATATTAAATTGTATTAATAATTTCAGGCAATTATTTAATACCAAACTACACATTGATTTTTAACAAAAACCTTTTTCACAATCTCCTGTACCACGCCCTAAAAATTGGCTGGTAGAATCAATTTTAGTTACTCTTTTTTGCTGCTTACCTTTTGGAATTGCAGGTATTGTAAATGCCGTTAACGTAAACGGACGTTATGACGGAGGCGATTATGAGGATGCTCAGCGCGCTTCTGCACAAGCTGGCAAATGGACTAAAATTGGTTTCTGGATTGGCATAGTAGTATACGTTCTGTGGTTCGGCTTCATGTTTTTACTAGGTGGAGCAGCCCTTTTAGGTCGTCATTAAATGAAACGTAAAAAGCTATATTTTGCACTTATAGGAATTGGTATACTAATACTAATTGGTATATATTTTAATTATAATCCGGCGAAATATAGCTTTTTTCCTAAATGCCCCTTCCATTACTTAACCGGATTGGACTGCCCAGGCTGTGGCTCGCAAAGAGCCATTTATGCTCTATTACATGGTAATATCATCGGTGCCATCCACCAAAACTTGCTATTAATTATCAGCCTGCCTTTTTTAGCTATTCACTCTGGCTATCAAGCGCTCTCTTTTGTCAAGCAAAAAAGTTATAAGTGGAAAGTGATTTACCACCCATTAACACCTAAAATTTTAACTGTAATTGTAGTAGCATTCTGGATTATCCGAAACTTACCGGGGTTTCCGCTTAAGCATTAAAATTATAATCGGCATTGGCCGAGATGTAATTGTAATCTTTTACAACGGTTTGTAGAAACTGTAAATCGTCCATCCGTTCCATCGCCTGCACATTTAAATGCTCTTTAATGCGTGCAGCCATGTTGTATACTACAGCTGTATTTCCGGTTTGCATGTAGGTATGTATTACTTCATGTATCAACGCAACCTCTTTATCATTAAGCTGTGTTACTTCTTTATAAACCGGCTCGTAGTCTGTTTGGCCCGCCGGCATAAAGGCTATACTATCCATTTTGGTACGCGGATTGGTTTTAATTAAGGTAGTACCAGCTACCATATCGCCAACCCGCTGGCTTTTATCAGAAACAGCTACGGTTATTAGCGCACAAACGCCCGAAGTTATGGTAACATCTACTATACGGAACAACCAGCGCAACAGGTATTGGCCAATGGTTGGCTGTCCGCCATCCAGGCTAACCACTTTAATTTTCATTACCCGCTTACCTAGACTTTGGCCGTTCATAAATATTTCGCAAACTAAATCGTAAAATACATACAGACCAAAATATACGGCTATAGCTATAATGTAACCTATGCTACTTGCAGCAACGCTTGCTGTGGCAACAGCAATAATAACACCTAAAAAATATAGTGCCATAAATATGCCGCCATCAATCAGGTAGGCTAAAATGCGTTCGCCCAGGCCGGCTACTTCGTAATCAATATCAATGTTTTGTGAGGTGGTTATAGTAATGGTTTGCATACAAACAAATATATAACGCCGCCCGATATTTTAATTGAAAACCAATAATTTTATATCTATTTTGAGCCATTAATTTTATCATACCTAAGCCATGCGCGAACCCCTGTTTGTTAAACAAAATTCAGACAAATGGAAAAGCTTTGAGGAGGCCAAAACCCATACCCCTGATGAGCTGGCCGACCGTTTTATTCAAATAACGGACGACTTAGCGTATTCCAAAACTTTTTACCCTAAATCTAAAACCACCACTTATCTTAATGGCCTGGCGGCCAAACTGCATCAGTCTATTTACAAAAACAAAAAAGTAAAAAGCAACCGGTTTGTTGCTTTTTGGAAGTATGAGTTGCCCGAAGTATTTGCCACCTACCAAAAGCAAATGCTTTATTCCTTTTTATTCTTCACTACTTTTTGCCTGTTAGGCGTTTTATCGGCCAAATATGATGAGCAGTTTGTGGAACTCATTTTAGGGCACGAATATGTGGCCATGACCAATGCCAACATTGCCAAAGGCCAGCCCTTTGGTGTATATAACAGCGAGAACGAATTCTTAATGTTTTTTCAGATTGGGCTGAATAATATTTATGTATCATTTGTATGCTACATCCTGGGCATTTTTGGCGGTGCAGGTACCGTATTCTTTTTGTTTCGCAATGGGCTGATGCTAGGCTCGTTTGAATACTTCTTTTTTAGCAAGGGTTTAGGCTGGCAATCTATACTGGTTATCTGGATACATGGAACACTTGAAATCTCATCTATTGTAATTGCTGGCGCAGCCGGATTAATTTTAGGCAACAGCCTGCTTTTCCCAAAAACTTATAAACGTATGGTATCCTTTAAACGGGGTGCTAAGGATGGGCTAAAAATTGTGATTGGCCTGGTGCCTATTTTTGCCATAGCTGCCTTTTTTGAAAGCTTTGTAACCCGCCATACTGGTATGCCGCTGTGGTTAAGCCTCACCATTTTGGGATCATCGCTGGCCTTCATCATTTGGTATGTTTTAATTTATCCTATTAAACTATACAAAAACTCTATTTTACATGACTCCGCAGAAGATTGAACTGGCCAAAAGCCGTGAATTTGGCGAACTAGTTTCTGACACTTTTACCTTCATCAGGCAAAACTTTAAGCCGCTTATTAAGGCATTAGCTATTTTTTGCGGCTTTTTCTTTATTGCGGTGGCCATTACGCAAACTTTGCAGCAAATTAAAACAGTCGACTTAACACGCCAAGCTATGACTGATCCAGACTATGGTAATTACTTCAGCAGATCCGGCCGGTTTGGTATAGAATATTTTTTAAGTATAATTTTTATGCTTTTGGGCTATACCACATTAACAGTAACTGTATTTAGTTACATGAGTTTGTATAGAGAACATGGTAACGTGCCACCTACTATTGAACAATTGTGGGTATACATTAAATACTTTTTTTTAAGAATTTTTGGCAGCACGCTATTGCTAAGTATACTACTGGCATTTGCCTTTGCATTATGCTTAATTCCTGGCGTTTGGTTATCCCCCATATTTGGATTGATATTTCCGATTATGGTTTTTGAAAATGCCGGTTTTGGCTACGCTTTTAACCGGAGCTTTAATTTAATCAACAACCACTGGTGGGCAACTTTCGGCGCCATGATCATTATGTTTATCATTACATACATTGCCGCCTTGATTTTTAGTATGCCATCTGTTGTGTTAATGGTAATCAATCTTCTGTTTCACGCACCAAGTATTGCCAAATCGGTACCTATTATTGCAGTAGTGACTTTATTGCAAACATTAAGCATAACACTTACTGTAATGCCGCTAGTTACGTCGGCATTATGCTATTTTAACCTGAATGAAATTAAAGAAGGTACAGGCCTCATTGATCGCATTAAACGCTTTGGCACCCAAACCGACTCCAATTTACCTGCCGAAGAATATTAAATGAAGCGCTGGCTCAATTTATTAACTTTCATTATCATAATGCATACCGGCTTTGTGTTAGCGGCTGCTGTGCCCAAACCCAAGATAACTTTACGTACCGACAGCTCTGTTATAACGCCCCGATACCTTAGTAAATCTTACCTGGACAGTTGCCGCAAACTGCCGGTGTTTCAATATGATGAAGCAAAAGCAGAACCATCATTATGGACACGCTTTTGGCGCTGGTTTTGGCATTTATTTGATGGGATGACGCCTGACAAGAAAAATGTTGCTTTATATTATCTGGTTATAATTTTTAAATACCTTTTTATAACTATAGGTATCGCCGCACTGGTATTTCTTATTTTACGGTTAATAGGTGTTGATATATTAAGCATCATCAAAAAAAAGCCTGTTAGTGCAGAAGTGCCCTATAATGAAAGCTTGGAGAACATCCATGAAATTAATTTTGATGATAGTATAGAACAGGCCATTAGTCAGCATAATTACCGGCTGGCCGTGCGTTTATTATATCTTAAATCGCTGAAACAGTTAAATGATGCCGGACTTATTCATTGGCAGATAGACAAAACCAACAGTACTTATATCAGCGAATTGCAAAACATCGAACAACGTGAAGCTTTTACGGTGTTAACCCGACAGTTTGAGTACGTATGGTATGGCGAGTTTACTATTAACGGGCAGGTGTTTCAAAACATCAACACCCTTTTTACGCACTTTAAACAAACACTGGCATGAAAGATTTTAAACTTTTGATGCTGGTATGTTTTGGCGGATTGCTGGTTTATGCCATAGCCCAATACAACCGCCCACCAAGGGTAAATTGGAAGCCTTCACTGTATTATAAGGATAAGATACCGTTTGGTACAGCCGTCCTGCATCAACAATTGAGTCAGGTATTTCCGGGCGCTTCGGTCGTCAGAACCAATAGTCCGCTAAGTAAAATATTGCATAACAGCCAAACGGCAGGCACCTATCTTGTTTTTGCCAATACCACCGAATTTAATAAGTATGATTACAACGAACTGGTTAAATACCTGAAAGCCGGTAACAATGTATTTATCACCACTTTTGTATGGAATGGGTTTTTGGCCGATACTTTGAAATTGCGTACACGTTCTGAATTCAGGAATGGCAATGTAGATTTGCGATTTACCAGTCCACATTTACAACCTGCCAAACTGTATCACTTTCAGCACGATATCAGCAATCAGTATTTTAGTAAATTTGATACTGCAAAAGCTGTTGTGCTGGGGCAAAACCGGTTGGGCCACAGCAATTATCTGCAATTGAAGTTTGGCAAAGGTAGCTTGTATTTATGCGCCAATCCGCATCTGTTTACCAATTACAGTTTGCTTTCGCCACAAGGAGCTGAATATGCAGCAAAAGCCTTATCCTACCTGCCAGTTACTAATAAAATTTATTGGGATCAATTTCAAAATAAAGACATCGCCGAAGATGAGTCGCCGTTGCGGGTTATTTTTGGCAACGATAGCTTGCGCTACGCTTATTACATTGCCTTATTCACAACGCTGATTTTTATAATATACCAAATGAAGCGTCGGCAACGTGTAATACCGGTAATAGAACCGCTGCAAAATGCAACGCTTGATTTTGTGAATGTAGTTGGCCAGGTGTATTATGAACAGCGCAACAATAGTGATATCACCCACAAAAAAATCACTTACCTGCTGGAACATATACGTACGGTTTATAACCTGAAAACAAACATCCTTAATAAAGAATTTACAGACGCACTTGCACAAAAAACCGGTATTTCGCCTGAGCGGGCTACCGAACTGGTGATGATGATTAACTACCTGCACAATCACACAAAAATTGCCGACAACGAATTGATAAAGCTAAACCAACTGATAGAAGAATTTTATGCAGAATCCAGATAACATGGAAGACGAAATATTTGTACCCCGAACAGACCTGAGCCGCCTAAACCATGCTGTAGAGCAAATTAAAGCAACCATTAGCAAAATTGTGGTTGGGCAGCAGCAAACCATTGATTTGCTGATAGCAGGCATTTTAGCCGATGGGCATTTACTGATTGAAGGCGTGCCTGGCGTAGCCAAAACTTTAACCGCCAAACTTATTGCACGTGCCATTGATGCGCGTTACTCACGTATACAGTTTACGCCCGACTTAATGCCGTCTGATGTGATAGGCACATCGGTATTCAATCCAAAAACAACAGCGTTTGAGTTTAAGCAAGGCCCGGTGTTTGGTAATATTGTGTTGATTGATGAGGTGAACCGCGCACCGGCCAAAACGCAATCAGCCTTGTTTGAGGTAATGGAAGAGCGGCAGGTTACCGTAGACGGACATCGCTATCAGATGGATGAGCCTTTCATCATCCTCGCTACACAAAACCCGGTAGAACAGGAAGGAACTTACCGCCTGCCCGAAGCGCAGTTGGACCGCTTTTTATTTAAAATAGAGGTAAAATATCCTACACTGGAAGATGAGATTGCTATCCTGACTCAGCAGCACCAGCATAAAACTACCGAGCAGTTAACCGAAATTCAGCCGGTGTTATCAGCGCAGGATATTGTAGCCATTCGTAAGCAGGTACGCGAACTGTTTGTAGAGCCTAAGCTGCTGGAATTTGTAGCCAAGATTGTATTTGAAACCCGCCAAAGCAAATCATTATACTTAGGCGGCTCGCCACGTGCGTCACTGGCTATCATTAATGGAGCAAAGGCTCTGGCCGCGATGAAAGGGCGAGACTTTGTAACCCCTGAAGATATTATCTGGATAGCACCAGCCGTGTTAAGACATCGCATTATGCTTACACCTGATAAGGAAATGGAAGGTGTTACACCAGATGAGGTAGTGTCTCAAATTATCCAAAAAATTGAAATACCCCGCTAACACGTGAAAAATTTATACAGCTTATATTACAAAAATTTATTTTTAACCAACCGCCTGTTGGGCAGGTTAATTGGGTGTGCTGTATTTTTTGTTTTCCGTTTCTTTTTTACTTGGTTGGGCGTATTACCCAATTTATTTTTCGGTGCATTAGTACTGTTGCTGGTATTAGATTGCTTGATGCTATACGGCACCCGCAACGGCATATTTGCCCGCCGTGAAGCGCCTGAACGGCTGAGCAATGGCGACAATAACGAGCTGGGCGTATTCATCGAAAACTTTTATGCTTTTAACATTCGGGCCGGTATTATAGACGAGATTCCTCACCAGTTTCAAAAGCGTGATATTTGGTTTAAAACCAGCTTGAAACCACGCCAGCATAAGCTGATAAATTACTTACTTAAACCTTTAAAGCGCGGCGAATATGAATTTGGCTTGATACGGGTTTATGTGCAATCACCGCTGGGCCTAATTAGCCGCCGATACAATTTTGAAGAAACTGAAGTATTGCCGGTTTATCCTTCTTTTCTGCAAATGCGACAGTACGAACTACTGGCTATCTCTAATCGATTAAACGAACTAGGCATCAAAAAGATCAGACGCTTGGGAAACAGTATGGAGTTTGAGCAAATTAAAGCTTACGTGCCGGGTGATGATTATCGCACCATTAACTGGAAGGCATCTGCACGTCATGGCAGCTTAATGAGCAATAATTACACTGACGAAAAGTCGCAACAAGTATATTGCATCATCGATAAATCAAGAGCCATGAAAATGCCTTTTGAAGGGTTAAGCTTAATGGACTATGCTATTAATGCCAGTTTGGTACTATCAAATGTTACTTTACTTAAAGAAGATAAAGCGGGACTGATAACTGTATCCGAAAGAATTGGTGCTATAGTACCTGCCGAAAAGAAACCGGCACATATTAACAAAATTCTGGAAGTATTATATAAAGAAAAAACCCGCTACTTGGAAACCAATATGGAGCTATTATATGCTACCACCCGAAGGGTAATTAAGCAACGCAGCTTGGTAGTGTTTTTTACCAATTATGAAAGCTTGCCCGCGCTGCAACGACATTTGCCTTTTCTAAAGCGCATTGCCAGTTTCCATTTATTACTAGTGGTATTTTTTGAGAACACTGAACTTAAAAAAGTGAGCCAGGAACCTGCTACCGATGTAGAAGGCATCTACATTAAAACCATTGCCGAAAAGTTTGCCTATGATAAGAAAATGATGGTTAAAGAGTTGACTAAGCACGGCATCCAATCCATCCTAACAGCTCCGCAGAATTTGACTATTAACACGGTAAATAAATATCTGGAGCTGAAAGCACGGCAGAGGATATAAGGATACTTAAAAATAAATGTCATCTCGAACGCTAGCGAGAGATCTTTTGACACTACCTAATTAACCTATCGCTATTAAAAGATTTCTCGTCAACACTCGAAATGACATCCTTGTATTAATTACAGTTCTACTTCTTATCGAAACCTGCACTTATAATCCCGGCAGCTTAACGCCAGAACTTTTCAGATCTTTAATAACACGTTCCTGCAAATTTAGCTTGGCTGCTAAAAAATTGGTAGGCTGTACCCACACACGTATGGTAAACCTAAAACCATCAGGGTCTATCTGTGATATGCCAATATATTTAGAAGGCTGAACCAAAATATTTTCAGTAGAATCAATCGACTTACCTAAAATAGCTTTTACCTGATCTATATCTGCCGTAAAGGGCAATTTCATTTCGATATCCAGGCGGCGGCTACCTTCGCGGGATACATTGACAATAACTTCATTAAACAGCTTGCCGTTAGGAATGATAACGGTTTTATTATCAAACGTAAGCACAACGGTGTAAAATATCTGGATAGACGTAACCACACCATCCTGCCCTTGGGCAATAATGTTGTCGTCAATCTCAAAAGGTTTCAGCAGCAAAATCATTACGCCGCCGGCAAAGTTTTGCAATGTGCCGGATAAGGCTAAACCTGCAGCTACGGTGGCAGCACTTAATATGGCGGTAAATATAGTGAGCTCAATGCCCATTATTTCCATCACCACAATAACCAACACCATGTGCAGGCCGGTGATCGATAAACTTAAAAAGAAAGGTTGTAAAGAGGAATGGACTTTTTTGTGAGCCATGCGGCGTGTCATCCAGCGCCTTAAGAAACTGATTAATGACAGCCCTATAAAAAAAACAACAATGCCTATTAACAATTTGGGGCCGTTGTTAACTACCCATAAATATGCTTTATTGTATAAATCGGTAATAGATGGATTTACAGGTGCCTTTTCGGCTAGTAATAAATTAATGTAAGACAATAACTGAAAATTCATTCAGCAAGTTTACGACATTAAACTCACAAAAAGTTCGGGACCTTTAAGTACTACCCACTCAAATATCCTGGTCTGCAGCTGTTTCTTTCTTTGGGCAATTTGTTTCATAATGCTTGTAAAATATCAAACTATATGCCTGTAAGTATATATTCGAAATTTTATACAAAAATATAACATGCCTAAGCTAAAATTGTCATAAATTAATCATTTGATTAACGAAATATAACTTTAAACACCCTTTTTCGTAAACAATTAGTTTTAAAAACAAGAAACCCTGTCTGCAAAAGCAGACAGGGTTTCTGTTTGTATATATTTTAATACGGATGATAAATATTACATCATGCCGCCCATGCCACCCATTGGAGGGGCACCAGCACCAGCTTTTTCATCTTCCGGATCATCAGCTAACACACACTCGGTGGTTAACAACATCGCTGAAATTGAAGCAGCATTTTCTAAAGCTACACGTGATACTTTAGTAGGGTCAATAACACCAGCACCGATTAAATTTTCGTATTTATCTGTACGGGCATTGTAACCAAAGTCGGCAGTACCTTCTTTAACTTTTTGTACTACGATTGAACCTTCGATACCTGCGTTTTGACAGATTTGACGTAAAGGCTCTTCGATAGCACGACGGATGATCTGGATACCAGTTTTCTCATCCTCGTTAGCACCTTCAACGTTTGCTAAAGCAGCAACAGCACGAATGAAAGCTACACCACCACCAGCAACGATACCTTCTTCAACGGCAGCGCGGGTTGCGTGTAAAGCATCATCAACACGGTCTTTTTTCTCTTTCATTTCTACTTCAGTAGCTGCACCTACATATAATACAGCTACACCGCCAGATAATTTAGCTAAACGCTCTTGCAGTTTTTCTTTATCGTAGTCAGAAGTAGTAGTTTCAATTTGAGCTTTGATTTGGTTAACGCGAGCTTTAATCGCTTCTGCATCACCAAAACCGTTGATCACAGTAGTGTTGTCTTTGTCGATAACTACTTTCTCAGCAGTACCTAAAAAGCTTAAATCAGCATTTTCTAATTTAAAGCCTCTTTCTTCAGAAATTACAGTACCACCAGTCAGGATAGCGATGTCTTCCAACATTGCTTTACGACGGTCACCAAAGCCAGGCGCTTTAACAGCAGCCACTTTCAGTGAACCACGGATTTTGTTAACTACCAAAGTAGCTAAAGCTTCACCATCTAAATCTTCAGAGATAATAACCAGTGGTTTGCCGGTTTGTACTTGTTTTTCCAAAATTGGAAGCAGTTCCTTCATTGAAGAAATCTTTTTGTCGTAGATCAGGATATAAGGGCTATCCAGTTCTGCTTCCATTTTATCGGCGTTGGTTACAAAGTACGGAGAAAGGTAACCACGGTCAAACTGCATACCTTCTACAGTTCTTACTTCAGTTTCGGTACCTTTAGCTTCTTCAACAGTAATTACACCGTCTTTACCTACTTTGCCCATAGCATCAGCAATCAGGGTACCAATAACTTCGTCATTGTTAGCTGAAATACTAGCTACTTGTTTAATCTTGTTATTGTCTTCGCCAACAGTTTGAGATTGCTCGCGCAGGTTTGCCACAACAGCTGCAACAGCTTTGTCAATACCGCGTTTCAAATCCATTGGGTTAGCACCAGCTGCTACGTTTTTAATACCAGCAGTGATAATAGCTTGCGCCAAAACAGTAGCAGTAGTAGTACCGTCACCTGCAATATCAGCAGTTTTAGAGGCTACTTCTTTTACCATTTGGGCACCCATATTTTCTAAAGAATCTTTTAATTCGATTTCTTTAGCTACAGTTACACCGTCTTTAGTGATAGCTGGTGAACCAAATTTTTTGTCGATAATTACGTTACGACCTTTAGGGCCTAAAGTTACTTTAACTGCGTTTGCTAAAGTGTCCACACCACGTTTCAGAGCGTCGCGTGCTTCAACATTGTATTTTACTTGTTTTGCCATGTCTTTTTTAAGTTTTGATTTGTTGAGTGAATGAGTAATTAATGCCAGACAGGATATCAAATCAATCCGTCAGTCCATCAAACTTTCAATAATTACAGAACTGCGTAGATGTCAGATTCACGCATAATTAAATACTCTTTGCCTTCATAGGTAATTTCAGTACCGGCATATTTGCCATACAACACCTGGTCACCTACCTTAACAGTTAAAGGCTCATCTTTTTTACCATCACCTACAGCAACGATAGTTCCTTTTTGAGGCTTTTCTTTCGCGGTATCAGGAATGAAGATACCAGATGCAGTCTTTTCTTCGGCAGGAGCAGCTTCTACTACTACTCTGTCTGCAATAGGCTTAATGTTTAATGACATAATTTATAGATTTTATATGTTATAAAGTAATGTTGAGTTATACGCTTGCTATTTGACAGCAATTATGCCAAGCAGCCTAATAACAAAAAATTGTCAGCTAATGGCTGTTGGATTGTCAGGTTTAAATAAATCAGGGGAAAGTGGAAGGGCTTACAAAGCCATGACAATGCCAGGTTGGCAGAAGGCATATAAAGAAAAAAGCCCCGATTTAATGTCGGGGCTTTTTGATATAATTTTATTTTTTTGAAGTGTCAGTTGGTTTAGCAGCCGGCGCTTTTGGTAAAGTTAGCGGAGCTGTTGTTGTACCGGTAGCAGATGGAGTTGAACCTCTTTTAATCTGATCATGATACTCTGAAGAAGCATCGCCGGTTGATGAACTGCTTTTTACAGCAACATTGATACCTAATGATAACACCATTAAGGTAATGGCCAAAACCCAGGTTCCTTTTTCTAAAATGTCACCTGTTTTTTGCACGCCCAGCAATTGTGATGAGCTCGAAAAATTAGATGATAAACCACCACCTTTCGGATTTTGAACTAATACGATGATGGCCAACAATACGCAAACCAGGATGGCTACAATTAGTAATACAATATACATCTCTTTATGTTAATTAGTCTTTTTTGCTAAAATTTCAATCTGGGTTGCAAAGTAACTGCTTTTTTCCGGATTTTTCAATATTAAAATTTTATAAGCCGCTATGGCCTTTGCATATAGCATTTGATCTACATATATGCGGGCCAACGTTTCGGTAATCATTTCTTCATCGTCCTCGGCACTGTAACGGGCCTTGTTTTCATTGTCCAACTTGTCGCCGCTGGGCGGCTTTATCTGCGGCTCTTCTTTAATAAAGCGTTCTATGATTTGATCTTCGCGTCGCCGGCTTTCAATGGCTTGCTGCACCGGGTCGGACTGCACTATTTTATTGACACCCGCTCTGTTTGTATTCGCAAATGGCTGGTAAATGCCGCTGTGTTCACGCCGGGTTTTATCCAACCACCACATAAAACTGTAAGGCATGGTGTCGTCATGGTAACGGGTTACACTTTGCGGATCAATAGTCTGCTTACTTTCGGCTGCAACGGGTATGGCAGGTGCGGGCTTGGCTGTTTCCTGATAACTTTCAGGAGCGGTTCCCGGAGAATTACGGTCGATAAATGAACGGTCGAAAACGAAGTAGTTATTAGAAGCAATGTTCTCAATAATCAGTTTCTGCGTTTCGGGCAAAGCAGCAGGTCTTTCATCTTCGGCTGTTTGTGCAGGCAACTCCTCTTCAACCGTATTTACCAACTGTTGTGTATTTGATGCCGGGTTTTCAATTAACGGCAAGCTTTCCGGCTCTATAACCTCAACAATACTTACCTTGGTTTCCGGATTGTTATCTACCGATATTTCCTCAATCACCACTATTGGATCCGGTACAATCTCTACATCCGCAGCTTCATATACCTCAGTTACGGGTTCAACGGCCTTCTTTCGGTCTAAAACAATAATTTGCGCTGCCATCACCTCTTTTAAATTCTGAGGCGCATTCACTACCTTATATAATGATTTGCCTGCAAACCATGCCGCTGCCTGTTTCAAACTTTCCGCATCATCAGGCGTAGCAGCCAAGGCCCGGAATAAACCACTTTGCGGAAAAGCATGAACAAGCGTTTGTACCTTGCTGGTATACTCGTTGTTTACCTGAACCGGCGGCTTAGTGAGTACCTGGCGTAAAATATCCTTATACTGATGAAATTGATTTTCTTCCACGTGGTTTAAACTACGATTTGCTTACCAATTGGCAAAAGCTTTATTAAAAATATCTTCGGTTAACTGCTGGTTGATGGTTTGAATCAGCTGCTGCTCTTGTGCTCCGAGAGAACCCCTAAAATCAGTATACCGGCTAAAAGACTGCTCGTAATTCTGCTTACTATCTTTTTCGTTTACATACTTTACATTAACGGTTATAGTAAGCCTTGACGCCGATGCAATAGGCGCCTGATTACCTTGTGTGGCCTGTACCGAAACCGGTGCTATGCTGTAACCGGTTATGGCACCTGACAAGGTGGCGTCAGCCTCGCCACTTACTATGGCCAGCCGCGTTTGTGAACGGATACGTGATTTAATAGCCTCGGTAAATAACTGGCTTAAGTTGTTCACTACCAACGGGGCAGTATTTTCAAAGTACTGTACATTGATGGTTTTCATTTCGGGCGGTATAGACGCACCGTTAAGAGTTACCGAGCATGACGAAAAAAGCCCCATGCTTACCAGAACAAGTGCAATACTTAGCGTTACACGTTTTAATAACATTATAAATTCAATTCTTTTATTTTACGATACAAGGTCCGCTCAGAAATGCCCAGCTCATGCGCTGCCAGCTTACGTTTGCCTTTATGTTTTTTAAGGGCTTTGCGTATCAGGTCCGATTCTTTATCAACCAATGATAATGACTCTTCTACCTCTTCTGTGTGTGACGTGATGATGGGCTCGTTAACCTTACTTGTATTAACAACGGGCTGTTGTATGGTAAATTGTGTTTCGGTATGGCCGGGCAGTTCCATATCATGATGGTAAAGCTGGCTAACTAACTGCGGGTTGCCGGTATAGTTTCCGCCTGCCCCACCGTGTTCAATAATATCGGCTACCAGCTTTTTCAGTTCCACCATATCGCGCTTCATATCAAACAGCACTTTATATAGAATATCTCGTTCTGAAAAATCCTCGCGCGATTGGTTTTCTACTCGCATAGGCAGATTACTGCGACCAGCCTCTGCGGGAATATAATTCATCAACGTTTCGGCCGTGATGGTACGATCGCGCTCCAGTACGGCCAATTGTTCGGCTAAATTTCTGAGTTGCCTCACGTTGCCAGGCCAACTGTAGTTCATAAGAACCTGCTGTGCACCTTCATCCAGTTGAATAGGCGGCGTACGATATTTGGCTGTAAAATCTGACGCAAATTTACGAAACAGCAGGTAAACATCCTCTTTACGATCACGTAGCGGCGGTATACGCAACGGTACGGTATTTAAGCGGTAATATAAATCTTCGCGAAACTTGCCTGCTTTCACTGCATCATACACATCTACGTTAGTTGCAGCAATTACCCGCACATTTGTTTTTTCTACTTTAGATGATCCTACACGAATAAACTGTCCTGACTCCAGTACGCGCAGCAAGCGTGCCTGTGTGCCCAAGGGCATTTCGCCAATTTCATCCAAAAATATAGTGCCGCCGTTTACGGTTTCAAAATAACCTTTACGCTCTCCAACAGCACCAGTATAAGCTCCCTTTTCATGTCCAAACAATTCAGAATCGATAGTTCCTTCGGGAATGGCACCGCAGTTTACAGCAATAAAAGGCCCATGTTTGCGGGCGCTTAGTTGATGTATTATATGTGAAAAAGCTTCTTTACCACTACCACTTTCGCCGGTAACCAGCACCGATATATCCGTTGGTGCTACCTGGCTGGCAATATCTATAGCCCGGTTTAGCAAAAGCGAATTGCCAATGATACCAAAGCGTTGTTTAATTTCCTGTACGTCCATAAGTAGATTATAGAATGTAGAGACAAGAACCAAGAGCCAAGATTACTGACTGACTGGCCTATGAACTACATGCTCTCTGAATGCAAAAATCATTTTCTGAACTTCCTCAATAGAATTCAGGCAGTTCTCAAGTTTATCATTATTACCATAACCTCTCCGCTTGCATATGAGCAATTGTGTTTCTAATTCAAACGATGATGTTAACGCCGTAGTCAAGAACTCTGCTGTATGGGCATTTGTTCTTTTACCGGAACCTTCAGCAATATTAGAGGGAATAGAGCAAGAACACCTGTTAATTTGATCAATCAAATTATACCGTTCATCGGGAGGCAATTCTTTGCAATAACTATATGTTAAATCAGTTAACTCCATTGCTTTTTGCCAAACTTTCAAATTCTTAAAATTGTGCTTCATTTCAAAAAACTTGTTTCTTGGCTCTTGGTTCCTGCCTCTATTATTAAACCACTTTACCTATCAAAGTAGCTGTAGTGCATCGTTCTACCAATACATTTACATATTGGCCAGGTTTATAGTTTTCGGTTACCGGAAAAACTACCATAGCGTTTTGATCGCTACGACCGCAGTAATCGTTAGTTGATTTTTTAGAGAAACCCTCAATCAACACTCTTTTCACCTTGCCTACCTGCGCCTGCAAACGCTCGTGCGAATGTTGACGCTGTTTGTTCACAATTTCGTTTAAACGACGATTTTTAACCGTATCTGGTATATCATCGGCAAAGCGCTTTGCAGCTAAAGTGCCAGGGCGCTCAGAGTACATAAACATGTAAGCATAATCATACCGTACAAAATCCATCATGCTCAGAGTTTCCTGATGCTCTTCTTCTGTTTCAGTACAAAAGCCGGCAATCACATCAGTTGATATGGCGCATTCCGGAATAATACGGCGGATGGCGTTTACCCGGTCCATATACCAATCCCGGTCGTAAGTACGGTTCATCAATTCCAGTACACGACTATTGCCCGATTGTACCGGCAGGTGAATGTAATTACAGATGTTATCATACTTAGCTATCGTATATAGCACCTCGTCGGTAATATCCTTAGGATGCGACGTAGAGAAACGAACACGCAATTCCGGGCTAATCAAGGCCACCATTTCCAGCAACTGTGCAAAGTTGGTTCCTTTTATTTCGTCGGTAGAGATGCTATCGCCCTCAACAGTTGGCTTCCATTTGTATGAATCCACATTCTGACCTAATAATGTAACCTCACGGTAACCCTGGTCAAACAATGATTGGCACTCGTTGATGATGGATTGCGGATCGCGGCTGCGTTCGCGGCCACGGGTAAACGGCACTACGCAAAAAGAGCACATATTATCGCAACCCCGCATAATAGATACAAAGGCATTGATACCATTGCTGTTTAAACGTACCGGATTGATATCAGCATAAGTTTCTTCGCGCGACAGCAATACGTTTACAGCACGTGCACCGTCGTCCACCTGATCTATCAAATTAGGCAAATCACGGTAAGCATCCGGCCCAACTACTACGTCAACAAGTTTCTCTTCTTCTAAAAACTTAGATTTCAAGCGTTCGGCCATACAGCCCAGCACGCCTACAATCATGCCTGGGTTTTTCACCTTGGCCACTGTAAATTCTTTCAGGCGGTTGCGCACGCGCTGCTCTGCATTTTCGCGGATAGAACAGGTATTGATGAAAACCACATCGGCATTGTTATAATCGGTAGTAGTTTCAAAACCCTTATTCAGCAAAATAGAGGCAACAATTTCACTGTCAGAAAAATTCATGGCACAACCATAACTTTCGATGTATAGTTTGCGCCCATTATATTTATTATCAGCCTGCTCCAGCATCAATGCCTCACCCTGCCTGCTTTCATCATGTGTTTTATCCGGAATAAGCAAATCCATCATTATCAAAAATTTTAGAGCTGCAAAAATACATAATTTTTGATTACTGAATGACAGTTTGTCAGCGTTTAAAAAAATAATATCCGAGCTATAATGTTGTTAAACAATAGCATCCTATCTTAACCACGGCCGCTCTGTAATAACGCATTTAGTACATGTAATTTCATCTAAGCTTTCAAATTTCTCAATATCCGCGCAAATAGCTAATTTGGGAAACACATATGCGCATCTAAACAAAACTAAAACCTGAATGTGTAAGTGCATATGTGGTTAGAAACGGAATTACCCTTAAAACAAATATTAAAAGGAAAGCAAATTTATAATGGCGGTTAAGTTCTTGAAATACCGATGGCAAAAATGTATAGCCGTCATCCTTTGCATTTTAATAGCCATTGTACTAATTGCCGCTGTTTTTGTGAATAGATACTGGTCGCCCATATTGGCCGATAAAGTGAAGAGCACTGTACTGGCCGGTACCGATAGTTTATATGAAGCTGAGTTTAAAGATGCTGAGTTTCATGTACTGCAAGGCAAGCTGGTTATATACAACATCACTATAAAGCCTAACATGGCGGTATACCAGCGTACTGTTAAAAATCAGATAGCGCCTAATAATCTTTATGAACTCAAGGTAAAAAAACTGGTTATCCGGCGCATGCACCCCATAAAGCTGTATTTCCACAACAAGCTCGATATTGGCCAAATTATATTGAGTGCTCCTGAACTGCAGGTAACCTACCGACTGAATCATACCCGTGATACTTTGATTAAAGACAAACGGAATGCCTGGCAGCGCATTAGGCCCCTGCTCAAATCGATACACATTGGGCAAGTGATGCTAAATGATGTAAAGTTTAAATACAATGACTATTCGGGCAACAAGCTGGATATATCTGAGCTGAAAGAAATGAACCTGACGTGTAACGATTTGCTGATCGACTCAACTACCCAAAACAACATCTCAAGGTTTTATTATTTTAATGAAGTGCAGTTTGAATTGAACAATTTCAGCCGGCCATCCAACAATGGCCTATATAAGTATCACGTTAATCTGTTACAGTTTTCGACTTTAACATCACGTTTGCAAGCGTATGGCGTTCGTGTGGCACCCGTTGAAGAAACCATATTTATCGACCGCAAGGTACGGAACCAGTTTGCCTTTTATACCGACACGTTGCAGATAGATAATTTTGACTTTAAGGCCTATAACAAATACCGCATTTTCAATAGTTCTAAAATAGTATTTGACCATGGCGATTTCAATGTAACTACCATTCCTGGCGCTGTGCCACAAAAACGCAACCGGTTACTCTCTTTTCCTAACGTGGCTATTTTTCAACTTAAAAACACCTTTAAGATAGATACGGTACAACTAAGGCATTTTAATATTACCTATCAGGGGTACGGTAAAAAATCTCATAAACAAGGGCATATATCCTTTAACAATACTAACGGCACCATTTTAAACGTAAGCAACAATTTAGCGTTCTTACAACAAAATAACGTTTGCCGTATGCAGTTCAACTCAAAAATAATGAATGCAGGACTGCTGGATGCCAATGTAACTTTTAACCTTACCGACTCGGCCAAAACTTATGCTTACAAAGGTACGCTTGGCCCTATGAACTTGGAAAAGTTCAATAGTGTTTCTATGCCCTTTGCACTGGTTAAGATAGCATCGGGTAAATTAAATCACTTTAGCTTCGATGTAACCGGCAACCGGAATGAAGCTCATGGCCATGTAACGTTTTTATACAACGACTTACGGATACGCATTTTAAAAAATGACAGTACACGATACAAAAAGCGCCCCATCGTATCGTTAATGGCTAACGCACTTATCCTCAAACACAACAACCCCGATAAACCGGGTGACGTACCGCGAAGTGTTGAGGTAAGCTATATCAGGCAACCAGATACACCGTTCTTCAAAACTATTTGGAAAACATTGGCGCAAGGTATTAAAGCCAGTGCAGGGTATGATGCAGCCACCGAAAAGCAGGTAAAGCAGCATATTAAACAATTCACTCTTGATAAAAAGAACCGTCAGGCAAGAAAAGCAGCGCGCCAGAAGCGCAGGGAGCAACAACATAAACGGTCTGCCAGGCACTAATCTTTCTTCTATATATCTAAAAACAATTTATTTTATTTTCCGTGCAACGTTTGTTGCAAAGCAGATGTCTTTTACTTGTAAAACAACCTTGCAATGAAAAAGACACTTATCCTGTTGCTAACTGTACTTAGCTTAACCGGCATACATGCTTATGCACAAAAAACCATTGAACAAACCCGCGACGTTAACAACTTTAACGCCGTAGCATCATCTGGCCCGTTTAATGTACACATTAAAATAGATGGCAGCGAAAGCTTAAAACTGAATATCGACGAAGAGTTGGCCGATGAGGTAGAAACCAAGGTAGAAGATGGCACTTTGAAAATCAGTTTCAAGAAAAACCATAAATGGTCGCGCAAGATTGATAAAGCAGAAGTGTATATCACTGCAAAATCTTTAAAAGCCTTAGTAAACAGCGGATCGGGTAATATACAGGTTGACGGAACCATTGACACCCAAGAATTCAACGCTGTTTTAAGCGGTTCAGGCAACATCACCACCAGCGTAAAATCAAATGAATTACATGCTGTTATCAGCGGATCGGGTTCCATTAATATGAGCGGCAAAGCCAACGATGTAAACGTGGTTATCAACGGCTCAGGCCAATTACGCGGCCGTGAATTGGGTACACGCAACACCACTGCCGTTATCAGCGGATCGGGCAGTGCTTATGTGCAAGCCAGTGATGCCATCAACGCCCGTATTGTAGGCTCGGGCAATGTTGTTTATAGTGGTAACGCTAAGGTAGAAAGCAAAACTATAGGCTCGGGTAGCGTAACCAAAGCCAATTAATTATTGTATAAGATTAAACAATGCTATATAAAAAAAGCCGGCCTCGTTAAAGGCCGGCTTTTTTTATTGAAGAAGTAACTTTAGATTGATACCAAAGTTGGTAAAGGCTGTATTGAATGTTTGTGAGGTATACGGCCTGGTGATATTACTATCATAAAACACATTCAGGTTAAAGCGCTGATTGATTACATAATCAATTGATGGCCTAATGGTAATATTTTGAGCACCTGATGATACCTCGGCAGATTCTACATCGGCCCGGTAAATTAGAATCTTATTATCGCGCAAAGCAACATCCAGCTTAAAGTTCACCTCGTTGTTGGTGCGCAGGCGCGGCATCAGGCCAAATGGGAATTTGAAATTACGGGTGCGATAACCAAAGCCCAATACCATAATATTTTCGTTTTGCTGTGCCAACTGACTATTTAACAAGCTTAAGCTTAAAGCGCGGCTTTTACGATATTCGGCATTTATAGTCATGCTATTTTTAAAGCGCATATCCATACCTATCAACGGCACAAATTGCTCAAACAAGGTTACTTGGCTAAATTGGTAGAATGGTAAAAAGTCTTGGTTTACGTCACGTTCGCTGCTGGCTCCGTTGGCCTCGGCATACCGGATAAGCGAATTATAATTGTTTACAGTGTAGGTAGAACGATAACCATGGCGGATATCAAACGAATCAAAAACGTCATTCAGCAAAGGCAAACGGCTTAAACCGTTATAAGTAACCTGCCAGTTAGGAATAGGTATTTTAGGAAAACTGTTAAGGCTTACACTTTCGGGGCTTTTGCCAGAGTAAGCTGCCAGGAATGACGCCACCATTACGTCTTGCTGGTTTGGTCCGTACCCATCGCGGTAACCACCAGTTGAGGTACGTGCCGAATTAGGATTCAACTGGCCTAAACGCTGTGATACGATGCTGCGGTTATCCAGCATCCGTTGGAATGTGCTTGAAAAGTTGTTGATGCCATTAGCTTTTTCGAATGCGGTTGCAATAGACATATAGGATACGCTGTAAGTACCGGAAGTAACCGGACTTAAACTTTGGAAACCAGAATTTGCTCCGTCCTGAACATATTTAAAGTTGGTTTGAAAGTTCTGATCCTGCGTGCGGAAAGCTGTCAGTTCGATACGTAAGTCACGTATCGGTTCAATAATACCGCGTAAATGAATATCCTCATTCATGGTGGTACTATAAAGCTGGTTTTGCAGCGTATCGTTGCTTAGCCAGCCATTTGCTATGGCCTTTCCGCGGATATCGGCCTGGCTACCCAACAAGAAACCAATGCCCGGCGCATTATAGTTTAAATCCTGACCGGCAAAATTACTTAATGGCAAATATCCCGGCAGGTAAGTACCTTCGCTGCGGGTGTAGGTACCACTTAAGTTTTTTACACTGGTTAACAGGTTTACCAAAAACTTGCTACCCTTACTTACAGGCGCACCCTGATTGTTAAATTTGCGGATATAAGCAAACTTGTTATACAGCGAGTTTAAATTTAGCGTTGGGTTTAGCTGAATAGTACGTGAGTTTTGGATAGTGTTACCAACGTTAAGTGTTGGGTCGTTGATGGCAAATGTTGGTTCGGCCTGCCAGTTAAAGTGCGTGCTGTAACGCGCCACCATAGAGGCCCAATCTAAACCCGGTATTTTATTTAACGGCACGTTGTAGTTGAAGTTCAACGTATGGTTATAGTTGGTGGTACGACCCAGGCGTTTCAGGTTTTCCCATAAGGTATCCCGTTTTAGTCCGTTAACACGACCGGCCGGTTCATCTACTATCGACAAGTTGGTCGCATCAATATCCATCTGTAAAGATTTGGTCAGATTCCAGCCGATACCATATACACGGGTGATGTTAAAGTTTTTATTGAAGGTGGTATTTCCAGACAATAACGGGATAGCATTGTTCGGATCGTTATTATCCCGCAAGGTATTTTCTGAATAAAACCTGTCGAAACTGATTAAGAAGTTTAAACGCGATGGCAGTATGCTGAAGTTAATATCGCGGAACAGTGCCAGCATATTACTTTTTATCACCTTATCAAACGGACTATAATAGCGGGTATTTTGATTATTGTAATTGTAAGCCAGCGCTAGCTTATATACTTTCTGATAATCGTTAGCGGTAATAAAATCGTGGTGCTCGTATTCGGAGTACGCGTATGTACCGGTAAAATTTTCTAAATCCCATACATGGTTAGGCTCCGACGGATTCACCTTGGCTTTGTGCACGTTGGTAAAGTTGATGCTTTTGCGCATGGTGTAATCCTGGCTTACCTCTTTGATTTCTTTCCGTTCTTCGTCGGTTTTGGCAGCTTTTAAGCTTTCTTTCAATTCCACATCTGGCATGCGCGGGTCAAACTGTGGCGTAGCTACCTGCGATGATACGTTGACATACATCGGGATATGAACACCGCTTTTTTCCGGGAAAAACTTACCTAGCTCTACATTGGCAGCCACATCATACGTTTGGTTATCACTGCGGCTACGTTCGCTTACGCGCTGATCAATGTAGCCAAACCCAATGGTGGTTTTACTGCCGGCAACGGTAACATCGGCAAAATCGGCCAGGCGCGCATTCAGGCGGGCGGTAGCAGCCCAGCCACCACGCTGGTCAAAATCGGTTAAACGCAATTCATTGAACCATACCGTGGCCGATTTATCAAAACCACCATTAGCACGGTAGGGGTTACGCACACCCAGCATAATAGTACGTAAACGGCTCAAATCTGGCTGACCTTTAATGGTTACCTTATTATTACCATCCACCAATGTGTAAGGTTTATCCGAAGGCCAGCCGGCGCTGTTACGGGCTAATTTGGCACGGGTTAGCAATTCTAATTCTATATCCAGCGCATTGGCGTCAGGCCAAATCGAGCTGGCATCCGTAGTACCCGGACGGGTTATTTTCAGCGGAATTTCATACTCGTAATAGTTATCCTGATAATCGGTACCTAAACGGATAAATGCGTTAATATCGTTATCGGTTAACTGTTCGCCCTCGGCGTGGATAAACATTTGCAGGCGTTTGTACGAACGCAAATCGTTATAAAAGGTACGGTATGCAGCACGCGAATAACCGGTACGTAAGTTTTTCACAATTACCGCTAACGATTGCTCGTTCAAACGGGTATCGGTACGCAGGTTGTTATAATCGCGCTGGCGCTCAATACCCGGCGGCAATACGTAAGGTATTGGTGTACGATTACCGTTTGCTTCAATGTTTACCGCCTGCACGTCTAAGGTTGAATTATCCAGCGGCGCATTTACAATAGCAGTATCAGCCAATACTTTGGTCGTATTTTTTTCGGTGTTGAAGCTGCGCCACTCACCTCTTACTAACTGCAACGTTCCTAAACGCACAACTGAGGTATCGGCAAAATTGGTCATGAACATACGGATGTAGCGAATAGCTTTGAAATCCTGTATGTTGCCTACTTTTGATTGATAGCCTACAATAGGCACTCTAAACTGGTACCAGTTTACGGCTTGCGTAGTACCATCGGCCAGCTTTACCTGCGATGTTACTTTATCGGCAATAAAGTTCTGTCCAACCACCATATCAGTTGGGCGCACAGACACTTTGTACTGAAAATACTCGTCGGCCTGGCTCATGCTGTTATCACGGTTCAGGTCTTCACCGTCGGGTAATGAAGTAGATGCTGAAGTAGATACACCTAATTCTTCTTGTGATTGCTGGGCCGTTTTAGAGTTACCTTCGGTACCGTTGTAACGGCTATAACGTTGCAAAATGCCTGCACGGTTTTGGTCTAACTGCGGCCCTTGATAGTATTGATAGTTATCTGATGAAGGGTCGGCAACAATGGCAGCAGCAGCTTGCGGATTGAGCACAGAACGCATTTGCTGCACAAAGCCCGAGAACTTAGTTTGCTCGCCAATGTCGTTCATACCGTCCAAACCAATATCCTGCAAACGGCGGGCGTCGGGGTTGCTGTCAAAGGCGTTAATTACCGGTTGTAATTTAGGTACACGGCCCCAAACCGTTTCGTCGGTTTTGGTAGCGTCGCCGTCTGCCGGTAAACCGTTCTCGATAGATTTACGGCCGTCTTTCAAAATATCTTCTGAGATACTACCCAAGTTGAAGTACAGATCGCCACCTTGTGAGTTGGGTTTGTAAATGAACGGGTCCATCATCCAAAACTCGATATACTGTACGTTCAACGATTCAAAATCGTTGGTTTCCAGCTTACGGAAAATACCGCCCCAGCGCGAGCGCGGGTTTTGCAGCGTACCATCAGGGTTTATACCCGATGTGGTATAGTTATACTGACCACGTACGGTAGGATAATAAGCTAAATCGAGTGTCGGCAAAATTAAAGGCTGACCAGTAACAGACTGACGATATGGAAACACCTCCGTTTCGAGCACCTGCCTTACATAATGATTTGACAAGTCGCTGCGGGAAAGACTAAAGTTCGAGCTCGAAGTATAAAATATAGGGTCGATGTTGTAAAATGCCAGGCGGGCACGATTGTAACCGTAGCTCAAATCATTAAACAATTGCGACTCGGTAAACATTTGTGGTGTACCGGCAATTTGCCAGGCCAGCGCGCTTTTTAAGTCGATGACAGATTGGCTGCCTTCAAAATCGTCCAAATAAGATGTACCGTTTTTAGAACCGGCAAAATTGGTAGCACTCGGGCTACCCGGCAGTAAACGGGCCACCTCGCCGTTGAAGTTTACAAACGATGGAGCTTTGGTGTTGATGAAGGGAATTTTATCAACCAAACGGGTTAGCAGGCGCGATTCGGAACTGTAGTTAACATCCATACCCATAATGGTATTTGATATTGATTCTTCGCCAATTACCTGCTTTTGGGTAAGCGGTTGTTCACTCAAGTGCATTACCGTAGCACCCAAAGCCAGTTTATTACTGGCATGATAATCGAACCGAGAACCATACAACGATTTTTGCTGTATACCGAACAGTTCATTATTTTCAATATTTACCGTAATTGGTTGGCCCGACTGCAATAACGAAGTATTGATAATACGGATACGGCCAATGTTATAATCTACTGTAAAATCGGTTCCTTCCTGCAAACGCAAGCCACCGGCATTTACCGCTACTGATCCTTGCGGAATATTAACAGCATTTAACTGAAACTCCGAACCCGATTGTGAAGAGTAAGTACCTTTAATTAAATAACGGTTCAGTTGCGGAAAATACTGTTGGGCGATGGTTCGGGTAGAATCATACAAAGGCTGAAATACATAGCGACGGGCTAAATCCTGTTCAGATGCAGTGAAACGGCGGGCCAGGTCGGCACCGAAAGGCTCAACCACCGGGAACATGATACGACCGTTTTGCGAATCGATGGTAATACCTTCCAAAAAGTCAAAATAGCCATCGCCTTCGGGCAGGCGGTCATTTTGCTGATTTAAGGTATCTAAATGCGCAATTTGCAACCAGCGTTTACCTTTCACATTTACGCCTTCATCTATCGTTTGCTTTTCCACGTTGGTTTTATCATCCAAACGGGCAATTGTTAATCTGAAATTTGTCGGACTAACCTGATAAGCCCCTAATGAGTAGATGTTTTTCATCATCAAATCCCAGGTAGGCAGGTTGGTTTTCAGGATTTCGTTCTTTAACAATTTTACATACAATGCGCGTGGGTTAGCAGGGTCAACAGGTAAATCATTCGAAAACTCACCTACCTGATACTCTTTACCGTTATAAGTATAACGGAAAGCCACCGCCAATACTTCATCATTGTTAAGCGGATAGTTTAACGAGATGTAACCCAACTGCGCATTCAATGTATACTCGCGGCTGGTAAGCTTACGGGCATAAGGTAATTTAGCGTAGTTATCGGTATTGCCAGCTCCCTGAAAATAAGTAGCCAGATCATTGCTGTTAGTTAACCGTGCATTGGCAGGCAGATTGCGTAGCAATGTGTTGGACTGATCAGTAAAGCCCGGCCCCTGAAAACCGGCAGGCAATGCCGAAAATCCGGCACCACCTTGTACACGCGTGGTGTTGTATGGGCGATTTTCCCCCAAATCTAACAAAGCCACAATATCGCGCGAATCGGTAGTGGTATTGGTACGGTTAGTGGTCCAAACTTCTACGCGGGTAATGGTAACGTTCGAACTGATGATCGGGATATTTCGCAAAGCACGGTTATAGTTATCGCGAAAGTATTGTGCCAAGAAATAATGGCGGTTTGCCTCATAATCGGTAGGCTGCAATCTGAATTCGCCTTGTTGCGAGCCGTTGGTGATAGTTATGGTTTTAGATTGTGAGCGCTGTTGTGAAAAAATGCTGGTCACATCCAGTTTGCCAAATTTCAACTTGGTTTTAACACCAAACAAAGCCTGACTACCACGAATCAACTGCGTATTCAGCGGCATGCTTACCGTACCGGCCTCTATCTTTTGGATGATTTCATCTGGATGACCGGTATAATCCAGCTTTACTTGGTTTTCAAATTGAAATTGCGCATCAGTATTATAGTTGGTTGCAATTTTCAACTTATCACCTATGGCACCGGTCAGATTCATTTGGATGCGCTGGTCGAAATTAAAATTGAACTGCTTACGCTGACGGGTATTGAAAAGCGGATTTTGATTGCTGTTTACCTGACCGGCAAATATCAATTGCGCCGAACCCTGCGGCCGGATATCGATGTTGGAATTACCAAATATTTGCTCGAACGTGCGGCTACGAATTTTAATTTGCGGAATAAAACCCGGCTGTTGCGACTGGTAAGCATAATTATCAGTTAACTGCCGAAAATATTCGCGGCGATTTTGTTGTTGTGTTAACTGCAAGTACTCTTGGAAAGTTAAAACCCGGGGGGCGTGATACAACAAATTACCCACCTTTTCGATGAGCACATACCGGTTCAATGCAGCATCATACTCAATGGTGCGCACCAAATTTGGTGGATCTGCATCCAGAACGCCCTCCCGCAACCGGAAGTTTTTTGACTTTTGCCCTTTGTAGGGAACGCTGATTTTTAACGAGTCTGCCCTACCTCCTGTTGTGTTTTTTTGCGCATAGAGCTTTTCGGCTCCACCTAGCAACGTCCACAACAAGACCACCCCAATAATCCTTGTCGTAAAATGTTTAATCAATCGTAAAGTCTAAAAAAAATTAGCTACAATAATTTATAAGCTCTTTAAAGCTGATTTTATCAGTTGCTCAACCGTTAAGTTGTCTTCAGCTTTTTTCAGTTCCTGGTCAATTACCTTTTCGGCCGCATTACGGGCAAAGCCCAGCATTACCAGTGCTGATAAAGCTTCATCTTTAACAGTATCATTGGCAGGCATAGATGTTAATGTATCCATACCTTCTTTGCGTAATTTGTCTTGCAACTCGAGGATTACCCGTTGTGCTGATTTTGGACCAATGCCTTTAATGCGTTGTATTTGCGTTACATTGCCTTTTACAATGGCTGCCTGTATCTCATCGGGCGTAATAGATGATAACATCATACGGCCGGTATTAGGCCCAATGCCCGAAACAGATATCAGGTGCAAAAACAAGCGTTTCTCACCTTCTTCGGCAAAGCCGTACAGTGTATGAGCATCTTCTTTAACATGCAGCCATACATACAGGCGGCAACGCTCGGCATCACCCAGTTTGGAGAATGTGTTTAAGGATATGTTAATGTGGTAGCCAATGCCGCCGGCTTCTATAATTACATAAGCAGGGCTTTTGAACACTAGCTTTCCATCAATATAAGCGTACATGTTTCTTCTAAATTTACCAGTTTAAATGTTGATACTTCTCATCCTTTTCACACAGTCACACTTCTTAGCGACGGAGCAGGATGTTTATTTAAATAAAATCCTTCTCCGCCTCAAATTTCAAACTATCGGCAAAGAAGGATTGTATACGAAAAATAATTACAGTGGTTGTAGGCTTTTGTACTTTTTTCAAAAACCTTTAACACCCTACCCTAAATCGGCAGCGTGTTGTTCTTTTTGCTGTGCATCTACTACGGCAATGGTAATCATGTTTACAATTTCGCGCACAGAGCTGCCCAACTGCAGTATGTGCACAGGCTTTTTCATCCCCAGCAAAATTGGGCCTACGGCCTCGGCACCGCCCACTTCCTGTAGTAACTTGTAAGCAATATTACCCGACTCTAAGTTAGGAAAAATCAACGTATTAGCTGGCTTTCCATTTAAAGTAGAAAATGGAAAATTATCGGCAAGCAAATCACGGTTCATAGCAAAGTTGGCTTGCATTTCTCCATCTATCACCATATCGGGGTATAACTGATGCAGAATACTCACCGCCTGACGTGTTTTTTCGGGCACTTCACCCTCGTTAGAACCAAAGTTTGAGTAAGACAGCATGGCAATACGAGGGCTTACGTTAAACTGTTTAACGGTACGTTCTACCAGTAAAGTAATATCTACTAAATCTTGGGCAGATGGATTTTCGTTTACCGTAGTATCAGCAAAAAACAGCGGACCTTTCTTAGTAATCATCAAGTACATACCGGCTACTTTAGGTACACCCGGCTCGGTACCGATGATTTGCAGGGCAGGTTTTACGGTGGTTACATAGTTTTTAGTAAGACCAGAAATCAATGCATCAGCTTCACCAAAGTGCACCATACAGGCACCATAATAGTTACGGTCGCGCATCATTTTTTTGGCCTCGTATAAGGTAATACCCCGGCGCTGCCGTTTTTCATATACAAACTCGGCGTATTGCTCAAATTTGTCTGTGGTGGTCATTGGATCAATGATATCCACACCACTTAAATCCAAGTTATTTTCCTGTATAATTTGTTGAATACGATTGATATCACCTAATAATATAGGAACAGCAACACCTTCTTCCTTTACAATCTGCGCAGCACGAAGTATCTTATAGTTATCTGCCTCGGCAAATACAACGCGCTTTGGAGCCTGTTTGGCCTTACCGGTAAGAGAACGCATCAAACGGTCATCACCACCAATGCGCATATGTAGCTCTTCGGCATAGGCATCCCAATCTGTAATGTGCTTACGGGCCACGCCCGATTCGATGGCCGCTTTAGCTACCGCCATAGATACTTCGGTAATTAACCGCTGATCCATAGGCTTAGGAATAATATATTCGCGCCCAAACTTTAAATTTTTGGTATTGTAAGCCAGGTTTACCTCTTCGGGTACGGGCTTTTTAGCGAGTTCGGCAATGGCCATAGTAGCTGCCACCTTCATCTCTTCATTAATGGCCGTGGCTCTTACGTCCAGTGCGCCTCTGAAAATGTATGGAAAGCCCAATACGTTGTTTACTTGGTTAGGATAATCGGAACGTCCGGTTGCCATGATGATATCCTCGCGGGCTGCAATAGCCACATCATATGATACCTCGGGCGTTGGGTTTGCCATCGCAAACACAATGGGATTAGGTGCCATACTACGCAGCATGTCGGCATTAACCAAATTACCTGCTGATAAACCAATGAACACATCGGCACCACGCATGGCATCAGCAAGCGTAGTAATATCTTTCCGCTCGGTGGCAAAAGCCAAGCGAATATCATCCAAATCGGTACGCTCGGGCGTAATCAATCCACCAATGTCGAACATGACGATATTTTCTTTTTTAACACCCAGTTCCAGATATATCTTGGTACAAGATACCGCAGCAGCACCAGCACCATTTACCACCATTTTAATCTCGCTGAGCTGTTTACCTTGAATTTCACAGGCATTCATTAAGGCTGCGCCCGATATAATGGCCGTACCATGCTGGTCGTCGTGCATTACCGGAATATTCATTTCGGCTTTTAAACGGCGCTCTATCTCAAAACAGGTGGGTGCAGATATATCTTCCAGGTTTACGCCGCCAAAAGTAGGTTCGAGGGCTTTTACAATATTTACAAACTCATCTACATTGGTAGTGTTCAGTTCCAGGTCAAACACATCAATGTCGGCATATATTTTAAACAACAAGCCTTTGCCTTCCATAACCGGCTTACTTGCTTCAGGGCCAATGTTGCCTAAACCCAATACGGCTGTACCGTTACTGATTACCGCAACCAGATTACCTTTGGCCGTATACTTATAAACGTCATCTGTATTGTTGGCAATCTCCAAACAAGGCTCGGCTACACCTGGCGAGTAAGCCATGGTTAAATCGCGTTGGGAGTTAGTAGGTTTGGTTGGAATTACCTGTATTTTGCCTGGGCGGCCTTTTGCATGATAATTCAGAGCATCATTTTTACGGTTAGTATTATTCATCTCTTCTCAATTTCAAGCCGACAAAATTACAATTCTTTTTAAACAGACATTCATCATGCCTGATTATAAATAGGATAATATTGCCGGTAAAAAAATAAAGCAGCTTTTAAGGGCTGCTTTACTATTAGTTTTATAAATGGTTTTAATTTACTGAAGCTGCATTCTCATCAGCTTTTGAGTGGTTGTAAGTAATGTAATTTTTACCTCGAACAGACGCTGCTTTACTTACAGACAAGCCGCCAGAACTTACTTTTAAACGCTGGCCCGGCATGGCTTTGGCGCCACGTAAGTGATTCCAATCTTTTAAATCCTGCACCTCTACTCCATATTTATCGGCAATACCTGATAAAGTTTCGCCCCTGCGCACCGTATGATACGATGGCAATTTTGGGCCACCAGCAGGTTGTTGATCGTCAGGCAGAGCGGCATATACCGGCTGAGCATTTACAGTAAGACTGTTTGAGTTAAGCGCATCATACAATGCACTGTATTTAGCCTTATCCAATTGCGGAATAACCAATCGGCGTGGCGAATTTGGTGTTGCGTTTACAATACGCTTGGTATAAGCCGGGTTTAGCAATGCCAGTTCGTTCGCATCAATATCCAGCACACGCGCCATATTATTAAGCGATACAAACTTATTTACCAGAACTGTATCTGTTTTTAAGGTAATGCTGCAGGCTTGCGGCATAATGCCATGCTCGTTGTAATAATTCATTACGTAAGCAGTAGCAATATAGGCAGGTACGTAACCACGGGTTTCGGCCGGCAAGTATTCGCGGATTGACCAAAAATCGGTAGCATTAGCTTGTTGCATGGCACGCTCTACATTGCTTTTACCGCAATTGTACGAGGCAATGGCCAGCAGCCAGTCGCCAAATTCTTGATAAGCATCTTTTAAGTAAGCAGCAGCAGCGTAACTGGCCTGAATTGGGTCGCGGCGCTCATCAACATAGTTAGTGATGTTAAGGCCGTAAATTTTTGCAGTAGAATACATAAACTGCCAAGGACCGGTTGCACCCACACGCGAAATAGCATTTGGGTTTAACTGCGATTCTACAATTGACAAAAATTTAATTTCTTCCGGAACACCGGCATCACGAAAAGCCTTTTCGTAAATAGGGAAATAATATTTAGCCAAGCCCATTACCCGAGCCATCTCGCCACGGCGGGCAGGTGATGTATAGGAGTTGATGTAGCTTTGTACGTATTCGTTATAATCTAATTGAATATCTTTTTGAATAGAATCTAAACGGATTTTAAAAGTAGAATTTTCGTAAGCGTTTTGCTGAATCTGTTTGGCTACAGCGGCCGGTACTACATTGCGTTTGTAACTTTGTAAAAAGCTAATGTTTTGGCCCGGAATTTGTTCATTGATAACTGTATCTGCATTGGGGCCTTGCGCAAAGGCTACAGTGCCAGTATATGCTGAGATAAGGAAGGCAACAATTGTAAATAGTTTCTTCATTACTTAGGGTTTTAAGCGTTTGGCATTATTACGCTTTAGTGAATCACTAAGTTATTAACTTTTAAATAATTTTTGGAAATATTTCGAAAAATTTAACAACTCTGCCTCACCAAAGGCTTTTGTTAAGAATTGTATACCTAACGGCAATCCTTCATTATTGTTTTTTACCGGCAATGAAATACCAGGAATTCCTGCTAATGACGCTTGTACTGTAAAGATATCTTCTAAATAAGTTACTACCGGATCTTTTTCTTGCCGTCCTATTTTAAAGGCAGGTTCAGGCGCTGTAGGTGTCAGTATAAAATCGTACGCCTGCAAAATTTCGTCGGTACGTTCTTTAATTAAACGACGCACTTTTTGAGCCTTGGCATAGTAAGCATCATAATAGCCTGCGCTCAGCACAAAAGTACCCAGCATAATACGGCGCTTAACTTCTTTACCAAATCCTTCGGACCGCGAACGTTTGTAGGTACTCTGCAAATCAAAGGCTGCCGGGCTGCGGTAACCGTAATGTACACCATCATAACGTGACAGATTGGACGATGCCTCGGCCATTGTCAATACATAATAAGTAGGCACTACATAATCCAGATATTCAAAAGACACCGGCTCTACGGTATGACCTTCCGCTTTTAATTTATCTATGGTTTGCAAAAGCGTTTCTTTAATCTCAGCATCTAAGCCGGGGCTTTCCAGCGCTTCTTGCAGGTACGCAATTTTTTTAGGTGCTACGGTTTCTTGCAGCAAACTGGTATATGCAGGCACTGGTGTACGAGACAGCGTTCCATCATACGCATCGGGTCCGGCAATAATTTCCAGTAACAAGGCAGCATCTTCTACCGATTGCGTAACAGGCCCTACCTGGTCAAATGATGAAGCATAGGCAATGATACCATGACGTGATACCCGGCCATAAGTAGGCTTTAAACCTACAACACCACAAAAAGATGCCGGCTGCCTTACGGAGCCACCTGTATCGGTACCCAATGTAGCATGGCACATCCCCGCCTGAACGGCAACGGCCGAACCACCCGATGAGCCGCCGGATACGCGGGTTTCATCGGCCATGTTTTTAACCGGGCCATAGTATGAGCTTTCATTAGCGGCCCCCATGGCAAACTCGTCGCAGTTACAACGGCCAATAATGATGGCGTCTTCGGCTAAAAGACGTTCTACTACGGTAGAAGAATAAATAGAAGTAAAATTGCTGAGGATTTTAGATGAGGCACTTACCTGATGATCCTTATAACAGATATTATCTTTGATGCCGATAACCAATCCTGCTAAACGACCTGCTTTACCTGACAACATCCGGGCATCTAACTCAGCAGCTTTTTGCAGTGCTTCATCTGCAAAAACTTCGTTAAAAGCATTAAGGTGCTGGTATTGTGTTATCCTTTCCAGGTAATGTTGTACCAAGGCTTTAACCGTAGTGTTTCCACTGCGCAAATCGTCTTGTATCTCAGTTAAAGTGGTATAGCCTTTCATCATAGGCTGCTAAAATAAAAAAAACTTATCTGTTGATAACATAAAATTACCAACGGATAAGTTTAAAAAGTTGAAGTTAAAATAAACGGCCCTGTTATGGGTGTACGTTTGATTTTTCTTCGTGTGTATCTTTATTATTCGATGCGTCTTTAAATTCTTTAACGCCCTGACCTAAACCTTTCATTAGTTCAGGAATTTTGCGTCCACCGAATAAAATTAAAATCGCAACGATAATCAGAATGATTTCTGGTGCTCCTAATCCCATGATTGCTTGAATTTATATAAATTAATATTCTTTTTTTTCTGTTGTTACCGGCTCACTGCTTGCTTCCGCATCAGCAATTGTAGTTGATGGCAATGAAGTTTGCGTGTCGGCTATATAATCATTACGTACTACAGGAGCAGACGGTTTTTCGTCAAAGTTATTTATCTGATTATGTATCTCGCGCTTTACCCCTTCTGAGGCATCTTTAAAATCACGTATACCTTTACCTAAGCCACGTGCCAGTTCCGGCAATTTATTGCCACCAAACAATAACAACGCTACAAAAAGTATTAAAATTAACTCTGGTGTTCCAATATTCAGAAACAATAAAACCGCACTATGCATAGGGTAATGAATTATAGATACAAATATATACAATTATAACTGCATAAAGTTCAAACTATTGTGTTGCCAGCCAGTTTTTTGGATTCACCGGTCCTTTATCATAAAGCTCAAAGTGCAAGTAAGTTTCACCTGATATTGGATCTGTAGCAACGGTCCCTATGGTTTGACGGGTACTTACCTTTTGGCCAGCTGATACACTTACTGATTTTAAGTTGTAATAACTGGTATAGTATTGACCATGCTTGATAATTACCAGATAACTACCTTCAACATCTTTTACCGTAGTTACGGTTCCGTCAAATACAACTCTTACCGCACCGCCGTTGCCGGTACGAATGTCTATACCTTTATTATCATTTTTAATGCCATACTGATCTGAATAGGTGCCGAAGCCTTGTATTACAAAACCACTAGCCACCGGCCATGGTAACCGCCCTCGGTTACCTAAAAAGTCGTTAGATAGTTTTGCAGCTTCGGGCGTGGCGGCCAGTACCTGCGCATCGCTTACTCTGGCTATAGGTTTAGGCTTGGCTGCGGCCGCTACTTCGCTGGCTGATTTATTTTCGGCACGGGCCCTTTCGGCAGCCTGAGCTGCGGCACGGGCGGCTGCGGCACGAGCTTCTGCTTCGGCCTTGCGGCGCTGCTCTTCAAATTCGCGGCGAATAGCTGCAGATATTTCACGACTGGCACGGTTGATACGGTTACGAACATCGCGCTGTTGCTTGCGCAATTCTACAGCTTGCTTAGATAAGCCGGCCACTACCTGGTCCTGCTCACTTTTTTGCTTGCCTAAGGTTTCCTTTTCTTTTTCCTGCTCTTGCAGCAGGCTGCTCTTTTCCTTTTTGGTACGATCCAGCTCATTAATCTTCACATGCAGGTCTTTTTGCGTACCCTGTATAGAATTTGCCTGGCGCTCGCGATAAGTGCCGAATTGCTGCAAATATTTAAGACGTTTGTAAGCTTGGTTAAAATCTTTAGACGCAAACACAAACATCAGCTTATTGTAGGCGCTTTGGTTATGATATGCAAATACAATCATGGCGGCATACTCTTTCTTCAGCTGATCAAGCTGGCCTTGTAGGGTATGCACAGTATGCGTATTTTCAGAAATCTGGCTATCCAAACCCCTGATCTCCGCATTCACATTATTAATCTTCTGCTCGCGCAGGCCAATCTGTTCTTTGAGTAAGTTTAATTGCTTAAGCGTAGATTTCTTGTTTTTCAGCGTTTCCTGGTATTCCCGGTTCAGGCTTTCCAGCTCGGCCGTCAATTCAGCACGACGGCGTTTCAGTTCGGCACTGCTTTGCGCTTTTACGCCCAGTGCTCCCATTACAAAAACTAAAAACAGTACAGCTCTAACAAATTTCATCCGATTCCAAAAATAGGCTTTTTAATTGGCTGGTGAAAATCTGTCGGGAATACTGAATGGAAATTCCAATGGCTGGTTAAACTCAGCTTTATTGTATTCTAAATCAGCTTGTAAATTTTTTGTTTTTACAGACGATGCAATATGAATTTGTGAAGGAATAACCTTGCCATCGGCTTGTATAAACTGGCTGTTGGTTACCTGCAAGGCCTGACCCGCACTTTGATTAGCCAAACTGGTTTGTGTAACCTTTAAATCGGCTCCTACCAGTAAAGAGTATATTAAACCTTGCATATCGCCTTTTAAAGTTACACTGCCGTTATCGCCTTGCTGAAGCGTTGCTGCTGGTGTTAACAATTCGGGAATGGCATTACCAATCAGCAATGACTCTACTGTTTTATAGTTTACGGAACGACCGGCATAGTTATGAATATAGCTGAAAGGCTTTTTCAGATATACACTTTGCAAACGGTTTATCACCATAATACTATCGGGCGTAATTAGGGCGCGGGCCACCTCAATGCCTAAAAGTGCTGTAATAGATACCCATATTTTTTGATCGCGCTGAATGCGGATATTCAAGGTAACATCATTGGTTTTGCCGTCGATGTTCAGCTTAGTTTTGGCTTTGCCAGAAAAGGTATTAAAGCTTACCTGACTACTTTGTATAGCTTTAATTTTTGATATTTTTCCGGCATCGGGATTTACAGCTATCGGATTATTGGCCGGCGTACGGGCCACTACTTGTTTTTTTGCTTTACATCCAACAACTGCTACTATACAACATATCACCAGAAGTTTACTCAATATACTTTTTCTCATTTATTTTACGATCTAATACCGGCGATTGTGCGCCGTTTTGTTTTGCCTTTTTCCAGTTTTGTACAGCAGCTTCTGTATCGCCTAAATAAAACATGATATCGCCGTAATGCTCGGTTTGCACTGCACTTTTGTTGTTACCCTGTTGCAAAGCCTTTTCCATCCACACTCGGGCATCACCATACTTTTTTTGCTTGAACAAAATCCAGGCATAGGTATCTTCAAACGATGCTGTGTTGGGTTGCAAATCGATACTATGCTTTGATAATTTTGCGGCTTTATCCAGCTGCTCACCTCTTACTGACAGGTAATAGGCGTAATTGTTTAACGCATATGCGTTGTCGGGATTGTATGTAAGCGATTTTTCATAAGCAGCGTCTGATTTAGCGTCATCTTTCAGCTCATGATAAGTGTCACCTAAAGTAGCATAAGTTTGGGCCAGCAACTCGTTGTCCTGCGCCTCAAGGGCCGCTGCATTTTTGAGATAACTTAACGCTTTGGTCGGATTTTTCTTTTGCAGCCAGGCTACACCTACCAGATAATTCATCCATGCCTGATTCGGGAACATCGACAAAGAATTCTCCCCATCTTTAATGGCTTCATCTATCTGGTTATCGCCTAATTCCAGGCGTACCAGTTGTTCCTGTACCGAGTAGATATTACTGTTCAGTTGAACAGATTTTTTATAGGCTGCTTTGGCTTCTTTATATTTATCGCTTTGCATCAGCATATCGCCATATACGGCCAAAGCTTTAGCATCATTGGGATGAGTTTCGGCTAATATTTTACTTAACGCCAATGCACTGGCTTTGGCATTAGCTTCCGGAAACTTAGGCAGATACCCTAATACAATTCGTACTTTTTGATCAATATCCAGTTCGGGCACGGCAAATGCTTTTTCCAAATGGCTAAAGCTGGCCTCGTTATCCTTTTTAGCGCGATATACATCGGCCATGGCCAGATGCAGCAAGCCATTTTGCGGACTTATTTTTTCGCCACGCTGCAATACTTTTAATGCCTTATCCGGAAAGTTATTGGCATTATATAATTCACCTAATTGCAGGTAATATTTAATTTCGTTGGGATTAGTGCTAATCATTTGCTCCAAACCGTTGGCTACGCCATCAACTTTGCCCTGCCTTAAATAAACGCGTTGCCGGGCGGTTACCAGATCGTCAGTAAGGCCTGTAAGCTCCTCCAATTTATCGTACATGGACAGTGCTTCATCGTACCTTTTTTCCAGGTATAAAGCGTTGGCCTTGTCAAAGTAATACTCTGGCTTATCGGGGTTTAAACGCAGCAACTCGTCAAACACATGCTGCAGGCGGGCAATGTTATTGGTTTTTTCGTAGCTATCGGCCAGGGCAACCCAATACCATTCGTTATCAGGCTTTAGAATTACCGCTTTCTCCAGCAATTGCTGGGCATTGGTTTGCTTGTTTTGTATTTTGCTGAGGTTGGCCAGCTCATACATAGCCGCATCGTTATTGGCATCGTTTTGCAACACCTTGCTAAACAAATCTGCCGCGGCGGTTAAGTTTTCAATTGTTTTTTCGCGCAGGGCCGAGTAATATAACTGCTGCACCATCAGGCTATCGGTAGATGTAACTGGCCTTCGGCCTGCCGTATTGCTTTGCGCAACCGCTGCAGCCGGTAGCCACCACAAGCCTAAAAGTACATGCTTTAATTTCATATTAACTTACCCCTGTATGTCCATAACCACCCATTCCTCTGGATGTTTCGTTCAAAATTTCTACTTGCTCCCACTCTACTTTTTCGTGCTTGGCTACTACCATCTGTGCTATCCGGTCACCAGTGTTCACCTCAAATGGCACGTCCGAAAAGTTAATGAGCAGTACTTTAATTTCACCCCGGTAGTCAGCATCTACCGTACCTGGCGAATTTACAATGCCTATACCATGCTTAAACGCCAAACCACTGCGTGGTCGTATCTGCGCCTCATAACCTTCGGGCAATTCTATATGTAAACCGGTTGGAATCAGCTTACGCTCCATAGGTTGCAAGGTTACAGTAGCTTCCACATCGGCACGCAGGTCCATACCGGCGGCATGCAGGGTTTCATAAGCCGGCAAATTATTTTTAGAGTTGTTGATTATGCGAATGATCATTTTACTTTTTAAGTATAGCCATTAACTGTTTACGCTCGGCCCAAAAGGCAGCGCCGGCAAATGCTACCAAAAGCAAATTACCTACTATCAGGTTACGATGAAACACGTTAAAAGATAAAAATACAATTATGATTGAACTTACTATATAAGCCAGGTTCTTTTTGACATTATAGGGAATGGGATAATGTTTTTGACCCAACAAATACGATAACACCATCATGCTGGCATAAGCAATTAAAGATACCCATGCTGATGCCATATAGCCATATTTGGGAATAAACAGTACGTTAAGTACTATAGTGAGCAATGCCCCTACGCCTGATATATATAAGCCATAACGTGTTTGATCGGACAACTTATACCAAACCGATAAATTCATGTAAATGCCCAAACTTACATAACCGAACAGCAGTAACGGCACCGCTTTAAGGCCCGACCAGTATAATTCCCGCTGCCCTAATTCCTTGGCTTTTACAAAATATTTCAGGATTTCTATATTGGCTACCAGTGCTACAAAAATTAAGGAAACTGCTATAACAAAGTAGTCCATTATCAAAGCATAGGTATTGCCCGCATTTTTATTTTTAGCCTGACTAAAAAAGAACGGCTCGGCACCTAACCGAAAGGCCTGAACAAAAATGCTTAGAAAAACAGCTATTTTAGCACAAGCTCCGTAAATACCCACCTGCAATTCGCTCAAATTGCCGGGCAGTAGTTTATCTAAAAGGATCTTATCGAGGTTTTCATTAATAATATAGGAAATGTTTGCTACCAGCATGGGCCAGCTGTACAGAAACATTTCGGCAAACATAGGGCCGTCAAACTGTAGTTTTAGGCTCAGTATCTCAGGCAAAAGCATCACCAGCGTAAATATACTTGCCAGCAGGTTTGACAGAAACACATACCCTACCCAATGAAACCGGTACCACCCTGCCATCCACTGTGTGCCGGGCAACTGATTTTTAATAATGTACGGAACAATAAACAGGAAAAACAAGTTGAGTCCCACTACAAAAACTACGTTTAAAAACTTGATCATCCCGTAACGCAAAGGCCTGCCATTGGCCCGTACCTTAGCAAATGGAATTACGCAAAGCGCATCGGCAATAAGAATATAAATAAAGCATTTCACATAAAATGCATAATCACTCAAATCGCCGGTTTTATCGCCCTTCAGCCAGTTGGCAATACCCGGCACAAAAAAAGCAGTGAGCAGCAAAAACAACAATGATAGCGCAGCTACAGCTAAAAAAGAATTACTGTAAACTTTATCTTTTGCATCATCGCGCTTGTTGAGGTAGCGAAAAAAAGTGGTTTCCATACCAAAGGCCAGCAAAGCTCCCAGTAACGAAGCATAACTGTACATTTTGGTAAAAATACCGTAAACGCGGGCTGATAATATACTTACCAAAATGGGCGTAAGTACAAAGTATAGCGAACGGGATATAATAGTGCTCAGCCCATAAATGGCTGTTTGGCCGGCAAATTTCTTAGCAGTTGACAAAGGATTGAAATGTTAATTTAACTACAGCAGACTCTTTTTAACAACTTCAAAGTTACGATAGTTTTTTACTTCGCCCTCTTGCGTATTAACTGCCGTAACCCGTGCCCGTTCTGGCCCTTCGTTACACCACTCCAAAAACATCTCCAAAAAAGAAGCCTCGCCTTCAGCTTCAATGTATACATCTCCGTTACGCTCATTTTTTACAAAGCCCCGGATGCCCAATTGGTCGGCAACGGCTTTAGTTGAGGCACGATAAAATACCCCCTGCACTTTACCTTGTACAGTTATATTCAAATGCTTAATCATAGCAGTAGTATAAAAGTACAATTATACGGCTTATACGGTAAAAGGCATTTATTTAAATTAAGCGTTTTACTTGTGTATCAGGCGTAATTTTCAAGCCATCCAGTCCGGTTATTAAGTTTAAACCAGGGGTCTTACCAATTTCGAGTGATCCTAATTCATCATCCATACCCAAAAACCGTGCACCATTAAGAGTAGCCCATTCTAACAGTATAGGTAGACTAAGTGATGAAAAATGATGCTGCAAAGTGCGCATCTCACCCAAAATACTTAATTCATTGTTGGATGCTAGGCTATCGGTACCAAGCGTTAAATTAAAACCTTCGTCTACAAACAAATCTACTTTAGGTAATTTACTTTCAATGTACAGGTTAGCGTTGGGGCAAAAACACCAGTTAATATGGCGGTCAAACCGTTTTACAAAGTAAATATCTTTCAGATTGGTGCACGTATTATGTACAAACAGTATGTTTTGGCGATTGCTTAACAGCGGCAAAACAGATTGTATAGAATTACGGGCCTGTGGTTTGAAGTAACTGATGTCTATACCAAAATGCTCGTACAGGTCCACAAAGTTACCCAGTTTGTACCGGTAAAACTTGTTTTCCTCTTCGGTTTCCTGATTATGTATACTTAGCAGGTTGAGGTTACCATCGCTGTACGTTTTAATCAGTTTAAATAATTCTTTGGAAACTGAATAAGGTGCATGTGGAGTAATGGAACTTGACAAGGGCTTAAACTGTCGCTGCAACTCCAGTGCATTTTCAAAAACCTCGTTAGCCCGCTCTGGCAAAAAGCTGAATACCTCAATAAAGGTATGATACTTAATTTTACTGTTGGTTTTGATAGGAATAGTAACAGCATTATTGGATATATCGCCTACGGCTACAATGCCATTATTGTACATATCCTCGTCGGCTTTAATGGCTGCTTCAGTAATCAAGCCATTATCGATATTACGATATTGCTGTACATCTTTAATAAAATCAACTAGTCCTGTTCCTTGTTTGGTTTTGCCCCGCAGGTGCGATAGCTCAAGATGACAATGCGTATTTATAAAACCCGGACAGATAATGCCGCTCAGTTGTTGAACTGGCGTACCCGGCTGCATATAATTATCAATAGAGATTATTTTACCATTATCATCAACGGTAACAATTCCATTTTTTATCGGATCGGCATTTATAGGAAAAACGTAATCGGCTCTAAAACTTTTCATTTAAATGAAATTTATCGTAATCTCATGCATAAGTATTACAGCATTCAATCTCTTAATTTGATACTTTACTACAATTAACTTTTAGTTGTTGTTTTTTAATTTTACAATTCAAAAACCTAGCTATAAATCAACCCAAAACAAAAATACTTACCTTTGTAAGGTGAATAGCATTAAAGGTAAAACAGACATCCGCAGTCTTAGCTTAGAAGCTTTGCAACAGCACTTTGTTACCATGGGCGAAAAAAGCTTTCGTGCCAAACAAGTGTACGAGTGGCTTTGGAAAAAATCATGCGTTTCATTCGAGGGCATGAGCAATATTTCAAAAGAACTTCGTAAAAAGCTGGAGGATAATTTTACTATCAATGCAGTCAAAATCAGCAACTCCCAGTTTAGCGCGGATAAAACTATAAAAAATTCTTTTATATTGCATGATACTCACCTGATTGAAGGCGTACTCATACCAACAACCGAGCGGATGACGGCCTGCGTTTCGTCGCAAGTGGGCTGCAGTTTAACTTGCAAATTTTGCGCTACCGGTTACATGGAACGCAAGCGAAATTTGAATCCCGATGAGATTTACGATCAGGTAGTATTGCTCGATCAGCAAGCCAAACAAAACTACGGCATCGGGCTTACCAATATTGTTTACATGGGCATGGGCGAACCTTTGCTGAATTATAGCAACGTGCTTAAATCTATAGAGCGTATTACGGCAGAAGATGGCCTGAACATGGCTGCCAAACGCATTACCGTATCTACCGCCGGCATTGCCAAGATGATTAAAAAGCTGGGCGACGATCAGGTGAAATTTAACCTGGCATTGTCGTTACATGCTGCAAACGACGAAAAACGCAATACTATTATGCCTATTAATGAGCAAAACTCGTTAAAATCATTAGCCGAAGCTTTAAAGTACTATTACAACAAAACCAAAAATTCGGTAACGTACGAGTACATTGTGTTTGATGGTGTAAACGATAATATACAGGATGCAATGGAGCTGGCCAAGTTTTGCAAGCACCTGCCCTGCAAGGTAAATATCATTGAATATAACCCTATTTCATTCGCTAGTTTTTTAAATGCGGGCGAGGATAAAATTGAAGCTTTTGCTGCTTATCTGCGCAAACAAGGTATCATTACCAACGTTCGCCGTAGCCGGGGTAAAGACATTGATGCCGCTTGCGGCCAGCTAGCCGTTAAGGAAAAAGCGGCTGTAGCTGTGTAAGAACTTACTTATTTTATTGTAACAAGATATTTACATAAAACTTTAGGCTCTAAAAGGGGTTTCGGAGACAAGATTCCTTGGTAGATTAAAGTTTCAGAATGCCCGCTAATTTTTCAGCACTCAAGCCTAGTCCATCAGCAATGATGTGAGCCTGTTCATAAAAGCTTTCGCGCTCGGATAGTTTATCGGCGATAAATGCCACTAATTCATCACCGTGTTTATCACGCAGTAACGGGCGTTCATCTTTGCCACTTTCTAACCGGCTGGCTAAGGTTTTAGGCGAAAGTTTGATATAAACTGTTTGACCGTTGGTATTCATCCAAGTCAGGTTATCAAAAAAGCAAGGCAAACCACCACCGGTTGATATAACCGCATTTTCGGCATAGGGCGTTTGCTTCAGAATTTCGGCTTCGGCTACCCGAAAAGCCGTTTCGCCGAAGCTAGAGAAATATTCGGCCACACTCATGCCGGCCTGCTCTTCCAGCAATTGGTCTAAATCGTAAAATGTATAATTAAGCTTAGCTGCAAGCTTACGCCCCAGTGTGGTTTTGCCACAGCCCATAAAGCCAATTAAGAAGATGCGTGCCATTTTTTAAGTAGAGATTTTTTAATCACGAAAGTCATCAACCATACAATCACCTCAGCGCACAATGCCGGTATGCTGATGATACTTATCATTGGATTGCCGGGCCATCTGCCCCAAATAACAATTGTGAGGATAAATGATACCAATAAAGATGCGGCCAAAACCATAATACGTTTAGATGTACCGAACACTGCTTTGAGCTGCACCCACTGTACAGCACGAGCAATACACCAAACCGGAAAACTGAGGTAAGCAATTAATAAAAATAAATCAGGTAAGGCTATTTGCTGCATTCAAAAACGTTTAACTTAATTTCACCCGCGGATCAATCCATACATAAACTAAATCCACCAGAATATTGATCACCACAAAAATAAAGGCTATAAACAATATAGACCCAATGATTACCGGAAAATCAGACATTTCCAAAGCGTCTACCGTTACCTTGCCTAAGCCGTTGTAACCAAACACATATTCCACAAAAAAAGAACCCGCCAAAAGCGAGGCAAACCAATTGGCAATAGCGGTAATAACCGGATTTAACGCATTGGGCAGGGCATGGCGGTATACAATTGCATTCCGGCTTAATCCTTTTGCACGGGCGGTACGGATATAATCCTGATTCAATACCTCCAGCATAGCATTGCGGGTAAGCTGCACAATAATAGCCAATGGCCGTAAACCCAAAGTTACAGCCGGCAACACAAGGTTACGCCAGGTAATTATTTCGCCTTTAAACGGATCGTAGCTGTATAAACTGCCGGTCATGTTCAGCCCGGTATAGCGACTTAGCACAAAGCCAAACAACCAGGCAATAATAATACCTGCAAAAAAAGACGGAGCCGAAATACCCAGTACTGAAAAGCCTACTGCCAAGCGGTCTATCCACGTGTTTTGATGAACGGCACTTAACACACCCAATAATATACCCAGCACTATAGCCATCAGCATGGCACATGTGGCTAGTATTAATGTATTGGGTATTACCTCCAACAACAGCGCTGCAACCTCTTTATGGGTTTGGTACGAACGGCGCAGGTAAGGCCACTTCAAAGCCAGTACATGTGTAGATGATACCGGGAATAACTTTACATAACCATACTTCTCCTGCGACTCGGGCGTATTTTCATGTACGCCTATAGGCGATAAATCATTTAGATAGTAGGCAAACTGTATTGGCAGAGGTTTGTCCAAGCCAAACTCTTTGCGTACCGCTTCCAGTGACTGTACATCAGCACGCTGCCCCTGTGTCATGCGGGCCGGATCAACCGGTAAAATATTAAACAGAAAAAACACTACTACCACAATGCCCAGCATCACGGCTAATCCGTAAACTATTTTGCGCAGCAGGTAGCGTATCATTATAGCTTATTGTTTTTGCAGATATTGTTTTACCAGCGCATCATAATCGGGCGCGGTGTGGTAATGCCACTTGTTGATTACCGTTCCATTCTTTATCAGCATTACGCCGGGATTAGCCCGCACCATGGTTTTAAGGGGAACACCATCAGCATAAAATACTTCAGATACCAAACGGTGAGCCTTAACAAAGGCCGCCGCCTCTTCGGGCACTGCCGCGGTAAGCAGCACTGTTCGGATATTATAGTTCTGCGTTAAATTGATAGCCAAAGCATTCAGGCGATTAATAGCGGCTTCGTTGGTATGCTTTAAATCGTAAGCCACAATGAATACGCTGTAAAACGGATTGCTTAATAGCTCTTGTGTATAATCGTTACCCTGAGCATCATGTATTACCAAATCCTGAATTTTGGGTGTAAAGCCTTTCTTCACTAAACGTCTTTCAGGGTCGCCTTGTATTTGCCAGTTGTTGTCTTTCCAAATGCCGCTTTTCAAATATTCTTTATCGTTAATGCTTTTAGTGGCACCGGTGGCTTTATTTTTTAACGCATAGGTAAGCTCATACTCATCGGGCTGAGCGCCCGGCGGCGTTTTCATTTGTTCGGGAATGTTATTACCTACTTTATAAGGTAAAAAGTCGATAACCGGTAAAAAGTTATAGGTGTAAAAACCTACGCCTAAAGCTATTACAGTAGCAGCAATCAACCAACGTACTTCAGTTTTGGCACTCACCAACGGGCGCATACTTTTACGGTAAAAAAACGGCACCAATACCAGTACAAGCAGCAACATATCTTTGCCGAACGACTGCCACGGTGTTAGCGGTATAGCATCACCAAAACAACCGCAGGTTTGCACCACTTTAAAAAAGGCCGAATAAAAAGTAAGAAAGCCAAAAAAGATTATGAGCAGCAATAAACCCCAGGAAACGGCATCTATACATAAACCCAATATCAGCGCAAAGCCCAATATCATTTCTAATGCACACAATATGATAGATAAACTAAGCGCCAAGCCATCCAGAAAAGTAAGGTGGAACACCTCGAAATACTCTTGCAGCTTATATGAAAACCCCAGCGGATCGTTAGCTTTAATTAAGCCCGAAAAGATAAACAGCAGCCCTACCGCTATGCGACAGAACCAAATGAGTGCATTTTTCATTTTACCCCCAATTTTATCAAGGCAAACACAGCATAGTTTAACATATCCTGGTAATTAGCTTTTACACCTTCCGAAGCCAGGGTGTGCCCTTCGTTATCTTCAATTTGCTTTACCCGAAGTAATTTCATCAAAATCAAATCGGTTAGCGAGCTGATGCGCATATCGCGCCAGGCCTCGCCATAGTCGTGGTTTTTAGCCAGCATTAAATCTTTAGTCTCGTTGGCAAACTGGTCAAACAAGCGTCCTACATCTTCTGCTGGTAATTCCAGCGGTGTTTCGGCGCCGCATTCCAGTTGCATCATGGCAATCAAGCAGTAGTTTACAATACCAATGTATTCGCCTGTAATATCATCGCCTACTTTCGATACTTTCTTTTCTTCGAGCGTACGGATGCGCTGCGCTTTGATAAAAATTTGATCGGTTATGGATGATGGCCGTAAAATGCGCCAAGCCGTACCATAATCGCGCGTTTTTTTGATGAACAGATTTTTACAAACGTTAATAACAGCTTCGTATTCGGATATGGTGTTGTTCAAAACAGTAGAATTTAATTTTTGCGATATTTGTCCGCAACGGATATAAACAGCATCCTTACGGAAATGGCTAAAGATACAGTTTTTCAGAAAAAGGCAACCATCAATGCAGGTGGTACACTTATCGATTTAAGCAGCCCGAAAGTAATGGGTATCATCAACATTACGCCCGACTCGTTTTTTTCAGACAGCCGTAAACCTGCTGTAGATGACGCTGTAGCACAGGCCGAACGCATGCTGGCTGATGGCGCCACCTTTTTGGATTTAGGCGCTTATTCATCACGCCCCGGCGCTGAAAACATATCCGTACAAGAGGAAACCAATAGATTACTACCTGTAGTGGAAGCTATAGTTGACAGATATCCTGATGCCATTTTATCTATTGATACATTCCGCTCACAAGTGGCCGAAGCGGCGATCAAGGCTGGCGCACATATTATTAATGACATCTCAGGCGGACAGCTCGATGCAGAAATGTTTGCTACTGTAGCCAGCTTACAGGTACCTTACATATTGATGCACATGAAAGGCACGCCACAAAACATGGTACAGCTGGCAGAATACGATGATGTGTTTACTGATGTATTCGATTACTTTGTACAGCGTTACGAAACCTTGCGAAAAATGGGTGTACACGATGTAATATTAGACCCCGGCTTTGGCTTTGCTAAAAAAGCAGAACATAGTTATACCTTGCTAAACCGCCTTACCGATTTTGATATGTTAGAACTGCCTATGCTGGTAGGCGTATCGCGCAAGCGCATGATTTATGGACTGCTGGGTAACTCAGCCCAGGAGGCGTTGAATGGTACCACCGTTTTAAATACTATAGCCTTAACCAAAGGCGCTAATATTTTAAGGGTACACGATGTAAAAGAAGCGGTTGAAGCCATTAAACTTTGGGAAACAGTTTGCGGTATTGAATAATACCACCAGCTAGTTTGTGCTCTGCTGCTTTTCTTCAGTTCTTGTAAATTCCTTTTTAAAAATAAAGCTCCTGCTGTTGTACTGAAAATCTGTAGTTTCTGCACTTACTAATTTCCAGCCTAATGCACCGATGTAATTTAAAGCGTCGGGCAACGTCTGAAAGTTTTTGCTCACCTCACTTTTGTCTGACGAAATGATGAGACTATTGGTACCGTAAATTATCTTGGCTGTAAAACCTTCACTAAAGGTGCGCTTACTCACCCGAACCTCACAATACTGCTCTATTTTATCCTGAGCGAAACCAATCATTGCTGTTACACACATTAGCAGCAGCGTCAAAAGGATTTTCTTCATTGGGTTTAAGTTATATAATCTAATATAAGCAAAACCTATTTACATTATTGCATCAACTAATAACACCGCCGTAGTTAATATTAATCAAACATTGATTTAACACAAACGTAACTATTAGATAATACTAGGAGGATGACCTATTATGGGTTTTATAGAAACGTTATTTGGGGAAGGGAAAGATTTGAACATGCTGCAAATGTGCTGCCGTGCATTTATAGTGTTTTTTATAACATTAATACTCATCAGGTTATCGGGCAGGCGTACGTTTGGCAAGCATTCAGCTTTTGATAACACATTAGCTATTATTTTGGGTGCCATTTTAAGCCGCGCAGTGGTGGGGGCCTCTCCCTTTGTACCAACAGTGGGCTGCAGTTTACTATTGGTATTAATGCACCGCCTGCTGGCTTGGATAAGCACTAAAAACGAAACTTTCAGTAAATTATTGAAGGGCGAAACTATTCCGTTATATAAAAATGGAAAGCTTTATGGCGATAATTTATCACGCAGCCTTGTAAGCGAAAAAGATGTTTTAAGTGATGTAAGGCTCAAAGGCAATACCAATTCACTGGCCGATGTTGAAGAGATTAATATGGAAACCAGCGGCGAAATAAGTGTGATTAAAAAAAGCAACGAACAAAGCAAGCCAGACAAAAGTGCCGTGCCTAACTTAGTCAGACACGACAATTAAAATTTTATCTCATCATTTCCAAAATACTATCCACATACTCGCGGTTGTTGGCCAAGCGCGGTACTTTATGTTGCCCACCCAGTTTACCGCGGCTTTTCATCCAGGTAATAAAGGTGCCCGATGGTGCTTTGTGTACTGATGGCCTACATAGCGCCATATCTTTAAAACGCTTGGCATCATAATCGGAATTGATTTTGCGTAGGGTTTCATCTAACAAATCCACAAACCGATCAAACTCGGCCGGTTGCTTTTCAAATTCAATAATCCACTCATGCCCGCCCGATTTGCCTTCGGCAAAATAAATAGGTCCGGCTGTATAATCGCGAATGATGGCATCTGTTTGGCGGCAAGCCTCTTCCAATGCGCGTTCGGCATTATCGATGATTACTTCTTCACCAAAAGCATTAATAAAATGCTTAGTACGGCCGGTAATTTGAATCCGGTATGGATTGAGCGAGGTAAACCGAATCGTATCTCCGATCATGTATCGCCATAAACCCGCATTAGTGCTAATAATAAGGGCATAATTTTTATTCAGCTCCACCTCATCTAAAGTCAGTGTATGCGGATGCTCGTCGTTCAAATTTTCGAGCGGTAAAAATTCGTAAAAAATGCCATAATCCAGCATCAGTAGCATTTCGCCGGGCTCTTCTAAATCCTGTATCCCAAAAAACCCCTCCGATGCATTATAGGTTTCCAGATAGTACATACTATCGTTTGGAATCAGCTTTTTGAACTGCTCACGGTACGGCGTAAAGTTTACCGCACCATGAAAGTATAGCTCTAGGTTAGGCCACACCTCCAGCAAGTTACTTTTGCCGGTAATTTCCAGAACCCGTTTAAACAGCAAAATATTCCAGGTAGGCACACCACTAAGCGCTGTTACGTTCACATCTTTGGTGGCATACGCCATCTTCTCAATCTTTTCTTCAAAATTTTCGAGCAAGGCAATGTCCAGATCGGGTGTGCGGTAAAACTCTGCCCACAAAGGCAGGTTTTTCATGATTACGGCAGATAAGTCGCCAAAAGATATATCGGCATTTAGCTGCCCTATCTGATGACTGCCGCCCAACGTTAAACTTTTACCGGTAAACAGTTGCGTATCGGGCCGGTTATTGCAATACAAGGTGAGCATGTCCTTGCCACCTTTAAAGTGGCACTCTTCCAGAGATTCCTGACTTACCGGAATAAACTTACTCCTGTCACTAGTTGTACCTGATGATTTGGCAAACCAGCGCACTTCTGATGGCCATAACACATTTTGTTCGCCTTCGAGCATGCGCTCAATGTAGGGCTTCAATGTATCATAGTTTTGCAGCGGCACGCGCTGCTGAAACTCACGAAAGTTGTGAATGCTGTTATAATGATATTGTTTTCCCCATTCCGTGTCCTCAGCGTCGGCAATGAGGCGGTTAAACCATTCCTGCTGCACATCGTTGGGATACTTCATAAAAAGCTCAATCTGGTGAATGCGCTTTTTCATGAACCAGGTAAAAACTGAATTAATGATCGTCATAGGTAGCCGGCGAAATTAAACAAAGGTTTTGCGTTTCAACACAAAATTGGCTCCTAAATATACTTTACGCACCATCTCGTTATCTGCCAACACCTCGGGCACACCCGACTCCAAAATCTTTCCTTCAAACAGCAAGTAAGCTCGGTCGGTAATAGATAAAGTTTCTTGCACGTTGTGGTCGGTTATCAAGATACCAATGTTACGATGCCGCAGTTTGGCTACCATACTTTGAATTTCTTCTACCGCAATAGGATCTACACCAGCAAAAGGCTCATCCAGCAAAATGAAATTTGGCTGTGCTGCAAGCGCCCGAGCAATTTCGGTACGGCGGCGCTCGCCGCCCGAAAGTAAATCACCCCGGTTTTTACGCACTTTATGCAAACTGAACTCATCAATCAGTTCCTCCAGCTTGTCTTTTTGCTCACCTTTGCTCAGGCTACCCATTTCCAGTACAGCCCGGATGTTATCTTCTACTGTTAGCTTGCGAAAAACCGAAGCTTCCTGTGCTAAATAACCTATTCCTTTTTGGGCGCGACGATACATCGGATCATTCGTGATTTCTTCGTCGTCCAGGTATATTTTGCCTTCATTAGGCTTAATCAAACCTACAATCATGTAAAACGACGTGGTTTTACCGGCCCCGTTCGGCCCCAGTAATCCCACAATTTCGCCTTGCGATACATTGAAAGACACATCATTAACAACGGTACGCTGCTTATATTTCTTTATCAGATGGTCGGCTCGTAGATTCATATGTTAGTTGTGGGTTGTGAGTAATCGGTTGTCGGTTGCCGGTTGTCGGTTGTCAGCAAAAAACTCAGACAACACACTACCAACAACTGCCAACTCCATCTCAACAACGGATCCCTTTTACGTTTAATTGTATAGAACGCTTATCGCGCCAAATGTTTTCTTCAATGGTATAGCAAATATCAAACGGTTTGCCCTGGCGTATCTCGTCCAGGCATTCGCCCTGATTAAAGGCAATGCAATCAAACAGCGGCGAATCATCCTGATGAACCGTCATTTTGATATGATTGCTACCTACCAGGTTAACACCGCCATAGGTGCGCACCCCACGGCTTACAAATACCGGCGACATGTTTTCGGGACCGAAAGGTGCAAATTGCCCTAACACTCTAAAAAACTTAGGGGTAATTTGTTTCAAATTCAACTGTGCATCAATCAATATTTCTTGTACCAGTTGCTGCTCAGTAATTGTAGCGCTTACCACTTCTTCAAAGCGTTCTACAAAAGCTTCTACTTGTTCGGGCTGTATGGTTAATCCGGCAGCATACTTGTGCCCGCCAAATTGAATCAGCAAATCGCTGCATCCGCAAAGCGCCTCATATAAATCAAAACCTACCACCGAACGGGCTGAACCAGCCACATGGCCGTTTGATCGGGTTAGCACTACCGTAGGCCGGTAATATTTTTCGGTAAGGCGCGATGCTACAATACCTATTACGCCCTTATGCCATTTTTCATTAAACACTACGGTAGATTTACGACTGGCTGATAAAGTATCAGCAGCTATCATGCTCAAAGCCTCATCGGTAATGGATAAATCATGGCCTTTCCGCTCGGTATTTTTTTCGCTGATTAGCATCCCTTTTTCCTGGGCCATTATTATATCATCGGCAATAAGCAGCTCTACCGCATGTTTGGCATCATCTATCCGGCCGGCCGCATTAATGCGTGGGCCAATCATAAACACAATATCTGATACGCTATAGTTACTTGTTTTACCAGCTAGTTCCATCAGCACCTTTATACCGGTGTTAGGATTATTGTTCAACTTTTCCAAACCGAAATAAGCCAACGTCCTGTTCTCCCCTGTTATGTACACAATATCGCAGGCTATACTCGTTACCACCAAATCCAGATACTGCGTTACTTCATCAAACGGAACATTATTTTTTTCGGCATAAGCCTGTATCAGCTTAAAGCCAATACCACAACCCGAAAGTTCTTTATAAGGGTAACTGCAATCAGTACGCTTTGGGTCCAGTACTGCAACGGCTTCTGGTAATTCGTCACCCGGCATGTGGTGATCACAAATGATAAAATCAACGCCATGCTCGTTGGCATAAGCAATTTTGTCGGTGGCTTTGATACCACAGTCCAGAGCAATTACCAACGAAAAGCCATTTTCGGCAGCGTAATCAATGCCTTGCGATGATATGCCGTAGCCTTCTTTGTAACGATCGGGAATGTAATATTCCAGATTAGGATATAACTTTTTGAAGAAACTGTATACCAATGCCACGGCTGTAGTGCCGTCCACATCGTAGTCACCAAAAATCAGGATTCTTTCGCCCGCCGCCATTGCTTCTTCAATACGGCTGATAGCTTTTTCCATATCCGTCATCAAAAACGGATCGTGCAGGTGGCGCAGGTCTGGTCTGAAAAAAAATTTAGCCTGTTCAAAAGATTGTATGCCACGTTGCAACAGCAAAGTACTTAAAACAGTATCAATATTTAGCTGGGCAGCCATTTGCCTTACCGCATCATTATCCGGAGTATGCTTGAGTGCCCAACGTTTTTGCATATTTTTGTATTTTGAAACAGTAATTAAATTACTCAGGTTTATTAAACCAACAAAGGTACATTTCTAAACACACGCGTACATCATATTATTATGGAAATTTTTGCATTAGGCGAAGGCTCATACTCAGTTGACTCATCGAAAAAATTTATACCCTTTAACCCGGCAACTGATAATGCAAAAGATCGTCCCGGCTCGTTGTTCATCCATGTAAACCCGTTTCTGATTAAAACCGAACGGGATTTAATTGTGCTGGATGCTGGCTTGGGTATTAAAAATAAACAAGGCGAGCTGTGGCTGCATGAGCATATCCGTAATGCTGGTTTTGCACCAAGTGAAGTTACTTTGGTAATAATGTCGCATTTACATTACGATCATTCGGCCGGATTGGTGGTTGAGCGCAATGGCAAACTGGAGCTTAGCTTTCCGCAGGCTTTGCACGTTATTCAACAAGGAGAATGGGATTATGCAATGTCGGGCAAATCAACATCTTATCATCTGGATATTTTGCAAACGTTGCAAAACGGCGCTAAGATTGAATTTGTAGAAGGATCAGGCGAGTTAAAACCGGGTATACAATACGAACTATCTGGCGGACATACTGAGTTTCACCAGGTGTTTTGGCTGGAAGATGGCGATCAGAAATGTTTTTTTGGTGGTGATGAGCTGCCCGAGCCCGAGCAGCTGTTAAGACGTTTTGCAGCCAAATATGATTATGACGGACGCAAGGCTATGGAACTGCGCGACGAGTACGGCAAAAAAGCGGCTGCCGAAGGCTGGATATGTTTATTTTACCATGCTAAAAGTACTGCCATTGGCAAGGTAAATTATGAATCGGATGCTTTTACAATTGCAGCTTATTAAGCTTCTTTTTCGACTGCAAAAAGCTCTTTAATTCTATCAACATTAAGCGGTTTAGAAACAAAGTCTTTTACCAAGGTGTATGATTTAGCTTTGTTGATGTCATTACTGAATACAGAAGATGAAATGATGTATATTTTTGATTTACCCAATGGGTCTATTCCCAAGCGTTTGTATTCATCCAAAAACTCCCATCCGTTCATGATGGGCATATTAATATCCAGCAGTATATAATCCGGTAAATTTTCCGGATTATCTTGTTGTATCTCCAGTAGTTGGTTGATTGCGTAACTACCATCCAAGCAAGAATTTATTTCGGTATGCGCAATTGCTTTCTTAATCAACTTCACCGAGATAAAGTTATTTATTTCATCATCGTCTACAAGCAGTATACTTAAAGGCTTAGCCGAATTAGTCATCATATTTTCGTTATACGTAACATTCAAAGAAAATGTTTTACTCCCAAAAGTTCTAAAAAATAAAAATCCTGATCTTATGAATCAGGATTTTGTTTACGCTAAGTAAATATGAAAAGTTAGCGGGTAGCAACCAAATTTATATTCAACAAAAATTCGTCGTCAATTGCTTTGTCGCCAATGCTTTCAAAAAAGCTTTTTGAACCGTATTTAATATCGTATTTAGTGCGGTTAACTTTCACTTCGTTTGCACTAACTGTTAAGGTATTGCCTGTTACTACATATTTGGCAGGGAAAGTTACCACGTCGGTTTTACCTTTGATAGTTAATTTACCGGTTACGTTAACCTCGCCAGCACCGGCAGGGGTAATTTTAGTGGCTTGGAAAGTAGCTGTAGGATACTTGCTCACGCCGAAAAAATCATCTGATTTTAAGTGACCTAACAATTTACCTTTGCTATCTGCATCAGTTAAATCGGTATTGTCCATACTATTCATGTCAATAACAAAAGTACCAGTGGTTGGCACTTTGCCATTAGTAGCAATTGCGCCTGATGCTAATTTAATGGTGCCAGTGTGCGAGCCTAATACCTTTTTACCAGTCCATTGAATAGAACTTTTTTGGGTATCAACCTTGTAGGTTACCGGGGCAATAGGTTTAAATGCAACTAACGATACTGCGATAATTGCTGTGAAAAGGGCAGTTAACTTTTTCATGTTCTGTTTTCTGTGATTTAATGATACAAATATAGATATTAATAATTTACATGTTTAAACATATAATTTTCTTTGCTTTTTGCTGACAATTCATCCCTAATATGCGTTTAGTATTTTGATATGAAAACATATTTTTTTTACTGCTTATTTAGCTGTTCTATTTTAATAAGTGTTGCGCAGCAAAAAACGCCGGCACAATTATATCCCGGCTTGTTTGACGCGGTACAGATGCAACAGGTTTATTCAGACGGAAAAACTTTTCCGGATGCTACCCCTAAACGCCAGCCTGATGATATTTTAAAAGATTACCAATTACAAAAGAACAGATCTGATTTTAATTTAAAAGCCTTTGTAAAACAAAACTTTACCGCGCCAACCAGTAACAGCACGCTTTATCGCAGCAATATTAAAGCAGGTATCAGGCAACATATTGATACTTTATGGACAGTTTTACAGCATGTTGCCGATACTACTAAAGGCACTTCCCTGCTGCCTTTACCTCATCGATACATTGTGCCCGGTGGCCGTTTTCGTGAAATTTATTATTGGGATTCATATTTTACCATGCTGGGATTGGAAGAAGCCAAGCGTTATAGCTTAATAGAAAGCATGGTGAAAAATTTTGCCTACCTGATTGATACCTATGGCCATATACCCAATGGCAACCGAAATTATTATTTAAGCCGTTCGCAACCACCGTTTTTTGCTTTAATGGTATCGTTACTAGCCAAAAAGCAAGGACAAGACGCTTTAGTAAAATATCGGCCACAGCTGCTCAAAGAATATAATTTTTGGATGAATAGCGCAGAAAAGTTAAAACCCGGCGATGCACTTAATCATACCGTGCGGATGCCGGACGGCAGCCTGTTGAACCGGTATTGGGACAATAGCACAAAACCACGCGAAGAATCATACCGTGAAGATGTGCTGGCCGGTCGTAGCACCCACCAGCCACTGCCCGAATTTTACCGCAACCTCCGCTCAACGGCCGAATCGGGCTGGGATTTTAGCAGCCGCTGGATGGCCGATGGCAAAACATTACAAACCACACAAATTACCAGCATCATTCCGGTAGATTTAAATTGTTTGTTGTATAACCTGGAAAGCACCATAGCGCAATCATACCGCATTAGTGGCGAAGCCAAACAGGCGACTATTTTTGCACAAAAAGCTCAAAAACGAAAATTAGCCATCAATAAATATTGCTGGAACAAAGCTTCTGGATGCTATGGAGATTATAACTGGCAACAAAAAGCGTTAACCAAACAAATTACTATTGCTACTGCCTCTCCGCTATTTTTCAACATCGCTACACAACAACAAGCTGCATCCATAGCCAAAATCATTCAATCTAAATTTTTGCAGCCGAGTGGCGTATCTACTACGCTTTATAAAACAGGTCAGCAATGGGACCGTCCCAATGGCTGGGCGCCGTTACAATACATTACCATAATGGGCCTACGCAATTATAAACAAACTGCCTTGGCCAAAACAATTGCCCTGCGCTGGATAAAATTGAATTTGAAAGAGTTTGAACATAGCGGTAAGTTATTGGAAAAATACGACACCGAAAATCTCAAAGCTAAAGCAGGCGGTGGCGAATACCCATTACAGGATGGTTTTGGCTGGACAAACGGCGTACTTTTAAAATTAATGAATATATATCAATAAAATTCTAACAAAAACCAGTAAACATAATTTTTTGAGATAAAAAATCACCATAAATCTCGATATATTTCAATCATAAACTAGAATTTCTTAAAAAAAGCAACAATAAAATTCACAAAATGTAATTATTTCATCCTTTTGTTATAAATCATGACTATAATTTTATAAATTGTAGTCATGATTGGATTAAATAACATTTTAAAACCTGCTGTTATTTTAATTTTATTAATATTATATTGTTATTTCATAGATACAATCACTAAAAGCCTTTACGAATCACAAGCTGAAACCAACTTTACAACCACATTTAGCAACTCCACATTTTTTTGGCAGAAAGTTACTTCACTTTACCTGCTTCAAGTTTTAATTTCACTAATTGCCAAACTATTAAACTATTCAAATAGCACATTTGCATCATTTGGGATTTTAAATTTCAAACTTGGGCTATTCAACTCTCTTTTGAGTAGGGGCAAACACAAAGGACTTCATAGGTCAACTACCCTGCTTTTTCCTTTTCATGCATTTTGGTAATCTTAACCCTGCTTCAAAATTACTAATTCACTTTAGGTTAGGCATCTTATGTAAGGCTTTGCATTAACCCCATATTGCAAGGCTTAGTATCATTTCGATCTACTTTATCAACCCTATTAAACATGAAAAGATTTATTCCCTTTTTGGGCTTAGTTATCATTATCATACTGGCCCTGATTAACCCATCGAACGAGGTAACCAACGTTGCCGACAGCAAAATAGACTCTGGCGATACTGCCTGGCTGCTTACCGCAACCGCACTGGTATTGCTCATGACACCCGGACTTGCCTTTTTTTATGGCGGTATGGTTAGTAAAAAGAACGTTATATCTACCATGCTGCAAAGCTTTATTTGTATGGGCCTTATTACCATACTATGGGCAGTATTTGGCTTCAGCTTAGCGTTTGGCGACAGCATTGGAGGCTTTATTGGCGACCCCAGAACCTTTTTTATGATGAAAGGCATGCTGGGCAATGCCACCTGGAAACTGGCACCCACTATTCCGCTGGTGCTATTTGCCATGTTTCAGCTTAAATTTGCAGTAATTACACCAGCACTTATTACAGGTGCCTTTGCCGAGCGGATCAGGTTCAATTCTTACCTGATTTTCATATGCCTGTTTATGATATTCATTTATGCACCATTGGCCCACCTTACCTGGCATCCCGATGGGCAATTATTTAAATTAGGCGTATTAGATTTTGCAGGTGGCACAGTGGTACACATGTCTGCCGGCTGGGCTGCGCTGGCTGCTGCGCTGTACTTAAAAGGCCGTAAAGATCCAACGCATAAACCCGCCCGCATCAGTTACATTATTTTAGGTACAGGGCTGCTTTGGTTTGGCTGGTTTGGTTTTAATGCCGGTTCGGCCCTTGGCTCTGGCGCGCTGGCCGCAACAGCACTGGCTACCACCACCACTGCGTCGGCCGCTGCTGCAACAGCATGGGTGTTTTTTGATATTTTAACCGGCAAAAAGCCTACCGCCGTGGGTGCATGTATAGGTGCCGTGGTTGGCTTAGTAGCCATTACACCAGCGGCAGGCTTTGTAACTATAGCCCACTCGCTTATCATCGGTATTGTAGCCGCGGTAGTCAGCAACCTGATGGTGGCCTGGCGTACCCGTACCAGCATTGACGACACACTTGATGTTTTTCCATGTCATGGCGTGGGTGGCATGGTGGGCATGCTATTTACCGGTATTTTTGCACATACCAATGTAAATAGTGCCAACACCACCGGCAATGGCTTATACTATGGTAAAACACATTTATTTTTAATTCATCTGCTTGCGCTGGTTGCCGTTTCGGTATTTGCTTTCGTAGGATCATTCATTTTACTGAAGGTAACCGACTTAATTAGTCCGCTACGGGTGCACGAGCAGGATGAGCTGGTTGGTTTGGATATTAGCCAACATAGCGAAGCATTGTAATGGCGATAATTATCAACAAAAGCCGTCCATTAAAGATTACTTTTTGATAAATACTTGTTATAACAATAAAGGCTTCTTAACGAAGCCTTTATTGTTATAAATGATATGAAACATTAACGTTTATTAGTTTAATTTCCAGGAAATGCCTTTTTTAATTCTTCCTGAAATTCCGGAAGATGTGCCTGCATTTTTTGCTGACCAATTTCCATACCTTTTTGCTGCAGCAAAGCCAGCTTTTGGTTCATTTTTTTCCCGGCAGGTGTCAAATAGAATTGGGTAATTTGCTTTAACTCTTCTTCGCTAAACTCTTGCGCATACATTTTGGCCAAATCTGGTTTAATGGCTGCATAACTCATATACTTATTTAAAAAGTTCAGCATGATTTCTTTAAACTTTACTTTTTTATCGTCGGGAATTTGTGCACTGCTAGCATCTACAATATTGCCATACATACCGGTTAACTGACTGCCTACGCCACTGGCATCCAGCAAGCCTTCTGCAGCTTTAAGCCGCGTTGCTGATATAGGTGCAGTTTGTGATTTAGCTATATGACTTATCATGATGAATAAGCACACAACTACAAGTTTTAAGTTGAGATTCATGAAATTAAATTTTGATAAATATACGCCTGTTATACATCACCCACAACACCAGCATCCAAGCCAGTACAAAACCAATGGCCCAGCCCAATGAGGCATGATAAGGCGAAAAGTAGGGTTCAAAAAAAGTGTGATATAATGCACTACCCAAACTAGTATCCTCACCCTGATAGTCGATAGTCAACTGGTCCAATGTGCGTGCCATCAGCTCGGATGCTACATACACCACAATAGCATTCATGCCATAAACCATAAAGGGTTTGGTAAACCACCGGTAACCTTGTATATCAATCAACCAATAGCATAAGGTTAAACATAAAATGCCTAATCCTCCGGTAAATAATACATATGAACTAGTCCATAATGCTTTATTAATCGGAAAACTTTTATTCCAAATCAATCCAACTGCAACCAGTACAACACCTACGCCCAATAAAGCAAATACCTTTATAAGATTAGATTTGTCTTTCTGCTTTAGCCAGGTGCCGGTTAAAATACCAATGAGCGTAGTACCAATGGCCGGCAAGGTACCCAGCAAACCTTCAGGATCCCAGGTTTTAGATAACGACCATAAGTGTGCAGTACCAAAAACTGTCCGGTCCAACCAAGCGCCGAGGTTGGTTTCGGGTTGCAAGCTGGCATGACCAATACCCGGAACAGGGACTTGAGTAATCAACCCATAATAACCAACAAGCAAAAGCACAACAAGCAATGCCTGAATCCTAAATCCGGTCTTAATGTAAAGCAAGCCGCTAAATAGGTATACCAATGCAATGCGCATCAACACCCCCGGAATGCGCAGTGTACTTAAATCCCAAAACCAGTAAGCCGATTTGAATAAACTTAAAAACGCAATGATAGCCGCCCGGCGCAACACTTTTTGCATCAGCTTTGTATGATTAGCCGGATCGGCTTTGGACGTTTCCATGGCATACACCATAGACACCCCCATGATGAACAAAAAGAAAGGAAACACCAAATCGGCCACGGTGCAGCCATTCCAGGCGGCATGCTCCAGTGGTGTATAAATATGCCCCCAATCGCCGGGATTATTTACCAGTATCATGGTGGCAACGGTTATACCGCGAAAAAAATCGAGTGAAACGAGTCGGTTTGCTTTTTGGAACCTCAAATTATAAGTGGCCATACGCTCATAAAAGTAACATTTATTTGCGGTTCAATCTTAGGTGTAATTACTGTATTTAACAACTGCTTTGCATTTAGGCTATCACTAAATTATTTGAGTTATCCTTATGTATTTACCTACTTTTGGCTATGCCTCCACTAAACCGCAACCTGCAGCAACTGGTTACTATTGCGCAAAAACCAGAGAAGCTTATCATCGGCTTAATGTCGGGCACGTCGTTAGACGGGCTGGATATCGCCTTGTGCCGTTTTACAGGTAACGGCTTTGACACGCGGTTTAAACTACTGAATTTTACTACTGTTCCGTACACTGATAATTTCAAGCAGGATATAAAACAAGTTTTTGCACAAAAGCAGGTTGATCTGGAAAAATTATGCCTGCTGAATGCACAAATTGGCTCTTTACATGCCGATATGATCTTGCAAGCACTTAAAGACTGGAATATTAATCGTTCAAACATTGATGTAATTGCCAGTCATGGCCAAACCATTTATCATGCGCCGCAACGTCTGCACCAGCTAACCGATTATCCAAACGCAACGTTACAAATTGGCGATGGTGATCATATTGCTGTTAAAACAGGTGTTTTGACCATCAGCGATTTTAGGCAAAAGCATATAGCTGCCGGTGGCGAGGGTGCACCATTGGCTTTGTATGGCGATGTATTATTAGGCAGCGATGCGCAGCTCAATCGTATACTGCTTAATATTGGCGGCATTGCCAATCTAACTTGGTTACCGGCTAATCAAACCGATATTATATGTACAGACGTGGGGCCGGGCAATACTCTTATTGACGCAGCATGCCGCCAGTATTTTAACCAGCCTTATGATGATGGCGGCCGCATTGCTTTAAGTGGTAAGGTGAATGAGCTATTGTTGGATGCCTTGCTAAATTATCCTTTTTTTACTGAAGCAGCACCTAAAACCACCGGGCCCGAGTTATTCAGCTCAACCTATGTACAGCAGGCTCAAGCCAATGCCGATGCACAAAATATAACCGCACCTGACTTAATAGCCACCTTATCCGCTCTTACCGCCGAGGCAATAGTTCGCTTCATTAAAACGCAATTACCCACCGGCTGCGATCAGTTATTGCTAAGTGGCGGAGGCGCAAAAAACCAGTTCGTCAGCACCTATTTGCAAAAAGCGTTTCCTAATGTTGCAGTTGCTGATACCAGCTTAATTGGATTGGATGCTGATGCTAAGGAGGCTATACTATTTGCACTGCTGGCAAATGAAGCATTGTGCGGCGAACCGGTAGTTATCGGCCAAAATCCGGCGGTATTGATGGGCAAGTTTAGTTTCTCGTTGTAAACTTATACAACCAGAACAGACAATACAATGGAACTTTTACCATTATACTTTATAGCATCATATATTGAAAAGAAATAGCTTTTTGATTGAGAATTGAGCACTATATCTTTTCAAAAAGCGCATGCCTGCTTTTTCTATAACATAATAGGTTATCAGGCTAATTACAAACGTACCTGCTAATACATAACACAAGCTAAACGTAATCAAATGATGCTGTATGCCCAGAAAGTGAGCAACCCTTTTGTAAGTATACAGCAGCAAATAATGATTCACATAAAGTGAATAAGATATCAGCCCTAAGAAGTAAACAGGCCTGCATGATAAAAGCCGATTCAACCTATTATCCCCGGTAATGTACAGCAGCAAAAAGGGAATGTATAAGATAAACACGATATCTATTCTGCTTGAAAAAAGCACGGCTATCATGGGTAAAATAGCATACCCTAAAAGACTAATATTTGCTTTTTGCCTGTATACCAAATACGCAAATGTCCCCAACAGGTAGGCTGCTATGGTACGTAATAAGCTGGATGGGCCGCGTGTGTATGGAATGGCTGTATAAAAACCGCCTATATGCTTTAATTTATCATAATCTGTCCAGTTTAAATAACAGGTTCTGATACCGGATATGATTAGCAAAAATAAGATAGCTAACCCAACAAGCACCTTTGGGTTTTTAACATAGCGATGTACAATGAAAAGAAAAAAGGGAACGGTAAAATAAATTATCCATTCATTGGTTAACGACCAGCCCGGCGGAATATAAGACCCGTTATGAGCTGGAATAATACCTTGCAGTAAAGTTAAATTAACCAAAAGGTCGCTTACGCTTACTTTATCAAATGTTAGCAAACACCCTAACATCACAAAGTATACCAGGGTCATGCATATATACAATGGAAATATTCTGCAAAATCGCCTGAACATAAACGACCTGTAACTTTCCAATGAAACGCCTGTAGCAAACGTATTGTACGAGCTCATACTCAACACAAAACCACTTAAAGCAAAAAACAAATCAACAGACAAATAGCCGTGCCTCAGAAAATTCTGCGTTAATGAATTAATGGTAAAACTTTGTGTTAGCCGCGTACCCTGTGGTATAATGTGATACCAATGATGAATAATTACGTATAACGCAGCCACCCCCCTGATACCTGTAAGGCTTTTTATTTCAGTTACTTTCATCAAAAACCTTTGTGTAATTCATAAATATTATACCTATTGGATCCAAAAAGCAGGCACTTGTAAAGGATATCCATGCAAAATTGCCCGTTCAGATACATAAAGCCCTGTTAAAGTATAACAGCTCACATTTTTAAATACAACAATATACCTAAATGCAAACGATGCTGCGCCATCCACCTTTATAAGCGCAACTAACAGTGTGCAAAAGTGTGCATCAAAACAAAGCCAGGTATTTTACCGGTTTACAAACCTCATAAATAAAAAGCCCCCGGATTAATATCCGGGGGCTTTAAACTATTGTTTATGCGCAAATTTATAACTTAGGTGTAACGCCATACTTTTCAGCATAACGGCGGTACAACTGCTTGTGCAGGTTATCCAAACTAATGCTTTTACCTTTAATGTAAGCATTTTCAACATTTAAAGTCAGCATATCCAGTGCATCACCCGTTGAAATGAACAGGTTGGCATCCTTGCCGGTTTCCAGTGTACCGGTAGTTTTATCGATACCCAGAATTTTGGCATTATTGAGGGTAATCATCGACACAGCCTGTTCTTTAGATAAGCCGTACCCTACGGCCTGTCCAGCCTCAAACGGCAAATTGCGCTGACGCCAGAAACCAATACCGCTTAAACCATACAACACACCGGCATCTTGCAACAAGTGCGGCAATTTATAAGGCAGGTACACATCATCCTCGTCTTTATCAGGTAAGGCTTGTGTTTCCTGAATAATTACCGGCACGTTATTGTCTTTTAACACATCGGCCACCAGGTACGATTCTTTACCGCCAACAATTACCAGTTGTACATTAAACCTTTTGGCAAAGTTAACGGCCTGCAAAATTTCTTTAGCGCCGTTAGCGTTTACAAACAGTTTTTTGGAACCGTTAAACAAACCTTTCATAGCCGCTAAACGCACGTTGGTCACCTCGGGCTTGCTGCCACCGGCATAGGCCTGCGCTTGTGAAAACAAGCTGGTGAACTCATCTATTTGCTTTTGTGCTCTTTCGGCAGGCGACTCCTGGGTTTGACCCGGAACAGCAAACGCACGACGACCGCGGGCGGCACGGGCTACCGGCCAGTTCATGTGAATGCCTATGTCGGTTTTATAAGCAGCATCTTCCCAGTTCCAGCCATCCAGCATCATTACCGATGACTGGCCCGGCATATTACCACCTTGCGGGGTTGGCTGCGCCAGCAAAACACCGTTAGAACGTACGGTTGGTATAACTTTAGAATCGGTGTTATAAGCTACCAGTGAACGCACATGCGGGTTCAGTTCGCCGGTTTCGGTTTCATCATCAGTAGCCCGTACCGATTCAAACTCCACCAAGCCCAATGAAGTGATAGGGCAAATAAAGCCTGGATATACTTGCTTACCAGCAGCATTTACAACAGTAGCACCAGCGGTGCTTGGGGCAGCCCCCTCGCCTACTGCGGTAATTTTTCCGTTATTAAAAGCGATGTAGCCATTGTTAATTATGCGGCCATTACCCACGTGTATAGTAGCGCCGGTAATAACCACCGGACCGGCTTGTGGCTTGGCCGGCATAATAGTAGCCTGACCAAAGGCGAGGATGGTGCTGAGCATTAATCCTCCAAAACCCAATAAAAATTTCTTATTCATGTCTGTGTCTTAATGAGGATTACTATTTGTTTTGTGATTGCTGATCTACACCTTGTTGTTTTTGCAGCATACCATTGTAGTTATCGGCAACGGTGTAAGCGCTGTCTTCAACATCCTGGCACTCGTACAAACGAGGGCGCTGGAAAGCCGGACGCTGGGTGGCGGTACCACGGCCTTTAGCCTCAATCATTTTTTGGATGATGCGGCCTTCATCAGCTTTCATGGCTTTTTGGCGCTCGGCATCTTTTTCGTAATCCCAATAAGGAACGCCGTCTACATAAGTTTTTTCGGCAACGGCATAAATAGAGAGCGGATTATCAGACCATAATACTAAATCGGCATCTTTACCGGGTTTAATACTGCCAATTCGGTTGTCCACATGCATCATTTTAGCCGGGTTCAAAGTAACCAGTTTTAAAGCATCCTCCTGGCTTAACTGACCATAGGTTACCGCTTTGGCAGCTTCCTGATTTAGACGGCGGGCCATTTCGGCATCGTCAGAGTTAAAGCCGGTCAGTACGCCAACTTCGTGCATTAGTTTACCGTTGTACGGGATAGCCTCGGCTACCTCCATTTTGTAAGCCCACCAGTCGGAGAAAGTAGAACCGGCAATTTTATGGGCCTGCATTTTGTCGGCTAGTTTGTAACCTTCCAAAATATGGGTAAAAGTATTAATCTTAAAGCCCATTGAATCGGCCACATGTATCAGCATGTTAATTTCTGATTGCACGTAAGAGTGGCAGGTAATAAAGCGTTTGTTGTCCAGAATTTCAGCTAACGCTTCCAGTTCCAGATCGCGGCGGGCAGTACTGTTTTTACCGGCACGGGCAGCTTTGTATTCTTTGGCGCGGGTAAAGGCATCTACATAAACCTGCTCAACCCCCATTCGGGTTTGCGGAAAGCGCATGTAAGCACTGCCAAATTGCTGCGGCACGTTGCTTTGCTTTACGTTTTCGCCTAATGCAAATTTGATGAAGCCATCGCTACCTTCAAATTTTAGCTGCTCGGGAAGTACACCCCAACGGTGTTTCATTAATTGCGTTTGGCCGCCAATAGCATTAGCCGAACCGTGCAGAATATGCGAAGTAGTAACACCGCCAGCCAGCTGACGGTAAATGTTGATATCATCGGCATCCAGTACGTCAGCAATGCGAACTTCGGAAGTAACCGACTGCGTACCCTCATTGATACCACCTGTAGCGGCAATATGTGAGTGCTCATCCACAATACCGGCCGAAATATGCTTACCTGTAGCATCAATTACCTTAGCGCCACCGGCAGACAAGTTTTTGCCTACGGCTTTAATTTTACCGTTTTCAATCAATACATCAGCACCTTTTAAAATACCTTCTTTTTCGTTGGTCCAAACAGTTGCATTCTTAAACAATACCGTTTCGGCTTTCGGAATTTCGGTATTACCAAAAGCAGTAAACGGATAAATTACCGGACCTACCGGCGCTGGCGCACGATTGCCCTGTGCACCGCCACGGCCTGCAAAACCACCATTGCCGGCAGGCGCTGCGCCCGTATAAGTAGCCGTCCATTTGGTTGAGGTTCCGTCAGGCATAATACCATCGCCTCGCAAAGTGATTGGCGATGCAGATGCAATGTAACCGCCCAAACGGATGTTACCTGATGGTTTGTTTTTGAAATCAAAATACAGATTCACCAAATCGCCAGTACGAGTGATGGTACCACGGGTGCGGGCACTATCGGCTCCGGAACGAGAAAGGCTCACTTCATAGCTGCCCGGTGTACCGCTGATAGTAAGCGTTGATGCCGGCAGGTTAGTACCGCTTAGCGTATAAGTACCACGCAAATCGGTCAGTTCCATTTTGCTGATCGCAAAACGGCTACCACCGCTCCAGGTTTCGTAAATAACATTATCAGCTTTGAACAGCTCATTTGAGGTAATCATAAAGTTGGCCATTTTGCCTTTAGCCAGCGTACCTACTTTATTGCTTACGCCCAGCATTTCGGCCGGAATTTCGGTTAATGAACGCAAAGCCTGTTTTTCAGTTAACCCGTAGCTGATGGCAGTACGGATATTTGTCCAAAAATCGCGCGCGTTAGTTAAACCAGCTGAAGTGATGGCAAAACGTACACCCGCTTTTTCCATAGCAACAGGGTTAGTTGGTGCCAACTCCCAGTTTTTCAATTGCGCATAGCTGATGTTGCGGGCCTCAATCGGATCTTCTACATCATATGCGGCAGGGAAGTTAACAGGGATAATAAAGCTGGCATTTAAAGCTTTGATAGCGGCGATGCGCTGATACTCCTGACCTTCGGTTTTGTAAATATATTGCTTACCAAACTCCTTGGCAATTTTATCGGCACGCAGTACACTTTGCACATCGCTTACCTCAAAAATTTGCGGCAGGGTCTGCGTACGATTAAATTCGGCTAATGAGATATTATATTCTTTGCTTTGACCTTTATACCATTGCGCATCATAATAAGTTTGACGCAGCAACGCGATACTGCCCATTAGCGATGATGGATAATTGGTAGCTGCAGTACCTTTACTGAAAGAATAATGCGCAGCTGCCTGATCGTTCAGCATTACTTCGTTGTCACGATCATCAGCCAGTGTAACTACTACCGATGTACCGCGGGCAATGCCATCTTGTACAAATGACTGCACGGTACCAAAGCCATTTCTTTTCAGCTCTTCGGCACGGGTAGCATTTACATGAAACAGCGTTTTAGCGTTAACATCCGGACGGATGGCCTCGTTCCAGCCATAAGCACCGGGTTTTGTGGATACCGGTACTCCAGAACGGCCTCCAAAGCCAAATCCTGTGGTTTGGCGTGGCGCCTCGGGCATACCATAAGTAGTAAAGGCATCAACCAGCGCCGGGTAAATATATTTACCCTTCAAATCAATAGTTACATACCCTTTAGGTACACTGACGTTTTGGCCAACGGCTTCAATCAGTTTGTCTTTAACGAGCAGGGTACCATTGGTAATGGTTTGCCCGGCACTTACCACAATGGTGGCATTAGTAAAAGCATACTGCCCCGACCGCACATCCCACGCGCCGTTTACCGGAAAAGTTTCCTGCGCACGACTGAGGTGTACCATCAAAAGGGCAAAACAAACAAGTAAAAGTTTTTTCATTTTGCGATTGTGAATAGTTTCCTCTAAAGATATTTAAAGATTTTATTTGAGTGCCAGTTATTTTTTAATAACAATACGTTTGTTACATGTATTTTCAACAAAAAGCACTGCAAAAACTTCATAATTTTAAATAATTGCTAAAAACGCTATACCAAAGCAAACAAAATGGCTTGTTCGCATACCCGGCAAACCAAATTTTACCTAGTTACGGGTAAACTCACATCGCAGGCTGCTTTACGCATACATCCCATACATACTTTAAAGCTCTTTATAGAGATGACTAGAATATCGTATATTCGTCGAAAATTTTAATTTGATATGAACGGCTACGAAATTGTAAAATACTTACACTCCGGATTTCGCTTTGTAGTACTACTGTTGATAGTACTGGCTATCTTAACTGCACTGGCTGGCTGGTTAGGCAAAAAAGCTTACACTCAAGGTAACCGCAAGCTATACCTGTTTGCCATGATATCGGCACATACGCAATTACTTATTGGTATTGCTTTATACTTTTTAAGTCCGTTTGTGCAATTTGGCAGCAATACCATGAAAGCGCCCGACATCCGTTACTGGACCGTTGAACACTTAACCATGATGCTGGTAGCCATTGTATTGATTACCATCGGTCATAGCAAATCTAAAAAAGCGGTATTGCCCGAAGCTAAACACCGTGCTGTGGCAATTTTTTATCTGCTGGCAGTAGTTATAATTGTGGCCGCTATTGTGCTGGCTAAGCGCCCTTTACTTGGCATCACAGCTTAAGAAAATATTTTCACAAAAAGTTTGCATTGTATATATTCTTTATATATTTGCTGATGTTAAATATGACAAACAAAGTACATAACTTAATCTGGTGGCACCTGAGTAATACAGGCAGCCGGACAGTTTGTGCATAACTACAAAAAGAGATTAAGCAATTATAAACCAAATTTGAAACCCGGCGCAACCACGCCGGGTTTTTTTGTTATAACAGAATTTTGGAACTGATGCAAAAATTTAAACTAACCACTACATACAAAAAGCTATTAGCCGACACGACCACGCCGGTAAGCATTTACCTGCGGTTGCGGGATGTGTTTCCCAACTCACTGTTGCTGGAAAGTTCAGACTATCACAGTCGCGATAACAGTCTAAGTTATATTTGCTGCCAGCCCATCAGCGGACTGGTGCTTGATGAAGGCACGCTTACCCAAACCTATCCTGATGGTAGCCGCCGGGAATCAGCAGCCGGTACATTTGAATTGGTTAGTTGCATCGACGAATTTTTGAAACAGTTTGAAACCGATGTATTACCTCTTAAGATAGCATCAAACGGCTTATTCGGTTATTTTACGCACGAGGCGGTAGAACATTTTGAAACCATCCGACTAAAACAGGCGGACGAGGATCCTCGCCGGATACCTACCATACAGTATCATATTTACCGATACATCATTGCAATAGATCACTTCAAAAACGAACTGTATATATTCCAGAACCAATTGGAAGGTGACGACGAAAAAGGCATTGAAAAAATAGAATATCTAATTAAAAACAAAGACTTTCCGGAATATCACTTTAGCACTAAAGCCGAAGAACAATCGAACCTAACGGATGAGGGCTTTATGGACTTAGTGAAAAAAGTGAAGCAGCATATCTTCCGTGGAGATGTGTTTCAGATAGTGCCTTCCCGTGCTTACTCGCGCGCCTTTTTAGGCGATGAGTTTAACGTTTACCGGGCCCTGCGTTCCATTAACCCTTCACCCTATTTGTTTTATTTCGACTATGGCAACTTTCGCATCTTCGGATCATCACCCGAGGCGCAGATTACTATAAAAAATCGCGTAGCCAGCATTTATCCTATTGCGGGCACATTTAAACGTAGCGGCGATGACGAAAAAGATGCAGCAGCAGCCCGTGCGCTGGAAGCCGACCCTAAAGAATCGGCCGAGCACGTGATGCTGGTTGATTTGGCACGTAATGACCTGAGCCGCCATTGCGAACAGGTACACGTAAAATCGTTTAAACAAGTGCAGTATTACTCGCATCTTATTCACCTGGTATCGCATGTAAGCGGCAAACTACGGCCTGATGTATCGTCGTTTAAAATTGTGGCCGACACTTTTCCGGCTGGTACGCTAAGCGGTGCACCAAAATTCAGGGCCATGGAAATTATTGACGAGAATGAGAATATTAAACGGCGCTTTTACAGTGGTGCCATTGGCTACCTAGGATTTAACGGCGATTTTAATCACGCTATTATGATCCGGTCGTTTTTAAGCAAAAACAATGTATTGCATTACCAGGCCGGCGCAGGTATTGTTGCCGACTCTGTGCCCGAAAGCGAACTGAACGAAGTGAATAATAAAATTGCCGCCTTGCGGAAAGCAATGGAAATGGCCTGTGAGTTGTGAGTTGTGAGTTGTGAGTTAAAGAGAATTTGGTATAGATTAAAAGGTTTTTGAGATGAGTAACAAGATATTAATTATAGATAATTACGATTCGTTCACTTATAACCTGGTGCATTTGGTAAATGAACTGGGCTTGGATTGTGAAGTATGGCGTAACGACCAGTTTAAGCTGGAAGATGTGGAGCAGTTTGATAAAATCATTTTATCGCCAGGACCAGGTATACCATCCGAAGCGGGTTTGCTATTGGATGTCATTAAAACTTATTCGCCCACTAAAAGCATATTTGGGGTATGCCTGGGCCAGCAAGCTATTGCCGAGGTATTTGGCGGGCAGTTATATAATTTAAGCCGCCCGATGCATGGCATTGCCACGCCGGTAAAAGTAACCGACCAAGACGAGCCCTTGTTTAGCGGGCTGCCTGAGCAAATTAATGTTGGACGCTACCATTCATGGGTCGTATCAAACGAAGGACTACCCGAAGAACTGACCGTGACCGCTATCGACGAAACCGATAACTCGATCATGGCCCTGCGCCACAAAACTTTTGATGTGCGCGGCGTACAGTTTCACCCCGAATCGGTATTGACGGAATATGGCAAAGAGATGCTGAGCAACTGGTTAGCCACTCCACAACGCCCCAAAGCGGAAGTTACTGAGTAAACGGATTGACCTGCTCGATATGATATTAAATAACTTTGCGTTACATTAATTAATCAAAAGATTCCCCTGTTGGGGTTAAAAGGATTATGAGTATTTTAGATACCATCGTACAAAAGAAAAAGAAAGAGGTAGCAGCATCCAAGATAGTTACCCCCTATATACATCTGGAAGAACGCGAGATGTTTTTGCGCGAGCCGCTATCCATGAAAGAGTTTCTGCTTGATCCGGCACGCACCGGCATTATTGCTGAATTTAAGCGTAAATCACCCTCTAAAGGCATTATTAACGATCAGGTAAAAGTACAGGATGTAACGCAGGCATATGCAGCAGCTGGTGCATCGGCCATATCTGTACTTACCGACCGCCATTTCTTCATGGGTGCTAAACATGATTTGCTTAATGCCCGTAAAGTAAACGACATCCCTTTGCTGCGCAAAGATTTCATGATTGATGAATACCAGATTGTAGAAGCCAAAACCTTGGGTGCTGATATCATCCTGCTTATTGCGGCCATCCTTACCCCTGCACAAATCAAAAGCTTTGCGGCATTGGCTAAAGGCATTGGGCTAAGCGTATTGCTGGAAGTGCATAACTTGGAAGAACTAGAACGCAGTATTGACGATAATGTGGATGCCATTGGCGTAAACAACCGCAATCTAGCCGACTTTACGGTATCGGTAGATACTTCTTTTCAATTGGCCGAACATATTCCTGACAGATTTTTAAAAGTATCCGAAAGTGCCATCAGCAACCCGGAAACCATCAAGCAACTAAAGCAAGCGGGTTTCAACGGCTTTTTAATTGGGGAGAATTTTATGCGCCAGACTGATCCGGGCTTGGCTATGGAAGAGTTTGTAAAGGCTTTAAAGTAGGGAAAAATAGAAGCAAGAGCCAAGAAACAAGAGCTAAGATTTAACCCCATCGTCATTGCGAGAAAGTTGTGGCTTACATAGTGGCCGTGAAGCAACTGCGTGAGTTATGCTACTATTACTGGTTTATGCATTTTGAACCTCCTGTAATGGCAATTTAACTTCCTTTGTCCGCTCTATTGCCGCGGAGGCTAGTTACTTTGCCTTAGATGCAAAGCTAACCAAACATCAAGGCAGAAAATAAGCGTTCAGCCGCACAGGCAAAACACCCTGGCCCGCATTTTCTGCCAGCCTCACGCACCTTTTGTAGTCTGGTTTAGAACTTTCGTTCTTTTTTTTTCTCTCTCCCCCTTGTCATGGCGAGCGTTAGCGTGGTCATCCCTTCCCTTGCTCATCCACGTTGCTTGTCTCGCGAAGGGATTGCTTCGTTCCTCGCAATGACAAAAACTACTTGATATATTTAAACATACATTCTGCCAATCCTCCACCAACTCCAAGCAACCCGCGTTAAGGATTGCAGCGGATACCGGCCTTGTGGCTAAGGCCTGCAGGCGTATGAGCGAAAAGCCTGACCCGTTAGGGAACGCTGATATAAAAAAAGATATAAATTGAGGCTTATCTAACAATGCTGATCCAAAAGCCCCCTGCTAATATGGCATTCTAGTTTATTATAACCGCCATTTCAACGGGTTTTAGTAACTTGGCATTTACATTGTTATATTACTGTTAATGAAACAAAAATTTTATGATACTGCAATAAAGCAGGAAACCGCTGTTTTGGTAGGTATCATTACACCTAATGAAACCGAAGAACAGGAAAGGGAATATTTAGAGGAATTGGAGTTTTTGGTGGAAACGGCTGGTGGAAAAACCGTAAAAACGTTTACCCAAAAATTACAGCGGCCCGAACGTGCCACCTTTGTGGGTACCGGTAAACTGGAAGAAATACAGGCTTATGTAAAAGCCGAAGAAATAGATATGGTGGTGTTTGACGATGAACTATCGCCATCGCAACTGCGTAATATTGAGAACGAACTACAGGTAAAAATACTGGACCGAAGCAACCTGATATTGGATATTTTTGCCAACCGTGCGCAAACGGCACAGGCTAAAACCCAGGTGGAACTGGCCCAGTTACAATATTTACTACCACGACTAACCCGCTTGTGGACTCACTTGGAGCGACAAAAGGGTGGTATTGGTATGCGTGGTCCGGGTGAGTCGCAGATTGAGACTGACCGTCGTTTAATTTTGAATAAGATATCGTTGCTGAAAGACAAGCTGAAGGATATTGACCGTCAAAATGAAACGCAGCGTAAAAACCGCCATCAACTGGTGCGTGTGGCTTTGGTGGGTTATACCAACGTAGGTAAATCTACTATCATGAACATGCTGTCTAAATCTGACGTGTTTGCCGAGAATAAGTTGTTTGCTACGTTAGATACTACGGTGCGTAAGGTTGTGGTAGATAACCTGCCGTTCCTGCTGTCTGATACTGTAGGGTTTATCCGTAAACTGCCTCACCACTTGGTAGAATGTTTTAAATCGACGTTGGACGAAGTTCGCGAGGCTGACGTGTTAGTGCATGTGGTAGATGTATCGCATCCTAATTTCGAAGACCAGATTAAAACCGTGAATGAAACCTTGAAAGATTTGGGTGCCATTGACAAACCAGTAATTACGGTATTCAATAAAATTGACGCTTATCAACCGGTACAAACGCATCCCGAAGATCCGGCTACACCGCTTACTATTGAAGAATTTGAGCACAGCTGGATGGCAAGCAACAATAGTCCGGCGATATTTATCTCGGCCTTGAAAAAAGAGAATGTGGATGAGTTCCGTAAATTGTTGTATGACAAAATCATAGCCATACACACCGAGCGCTATCCGTATGACCAACTGTTGTATTGATTTCAGATTTAAGAATACAGATATAACTTTAATTAGTTATTGAGCCATGTTTAAGTACATGGCTTTTTTGTTTTTTATTAAGGCAAAACTGACAATGTCATTTCGAGTGCTAGCGAGAAATCTTTTAAAAGCGATTAACTTGTATCATTTTAAAAGATCTCTCACTATCGTTCGAGATGACAACGTTTTTGATCTTATCTGATTTTTCTCATACATCTCAGTAAAAATCTTTTCTTTGCAATTGAAATGAGCAACGAACTCACCGACCGTAAATTCTGGGCAAACTACTGGGAATCAAAAAAGGATCTGGCTTTTGATGTACCGGCTAACTATACTTTCCATCAGCTGTTTAAAAAACTACTGGGCAATAGGTCTATCCAATCGGCTATTGAATTGGGTGGCTTTCCGGGATATTATGCCATTTTTCTAAAAAAGTATTTCGGGCTGCATACATCGTTGTTCGATTTTTATGTTCACCAGCCTATTCTAAAAGAAGTACTTTCCGCAAACGCTCTTACCGAAAAGGACGTAAAAGTTATTGAGGGTGATCTATTCAGCTACCAACCCCAGCAGCAGTATGACTTAGTACTATCCTGCGGATTAATTGAACATTTCAACGATACTCAAGATGTGATCAGCCGGCACCTGTCTTTCTTAAAGCCAGGTGGTACGCTGTTTATTACGCTTCCCAACTTTACCGGCGTTAATGGCTGGGTGCAGCGTAGCTATGATATGGATAACTACAACAAGCACAACATCAACAGCATGAACCCATCTTCGCTGGCGCAATACTGCCGCGAGCTGGGTTTAAAAGATGTGGAAGCTTATTATTACGGCCATTTCTCTATCTGGCTCGAAAACCGCAACCAGCAAAGCGGCCTTACCAAAGCATTTTTGAAACTGCTTTGGCTAACAGGGAAAGTAGCTACGAAGATTGTACCTGTTGAAAGTAAAGCCTTATCGCCTTATATAGTGGTGAAGGCAGTGAAGTAGGAAGAATAGAAGTAAGAGCTAAGAAACAAGAACCAAGATTTCAGTTATCGTCATTGCGAGACAGTTGTGGATGGCGTAGTAGCCGTCGAAGCAATCTCGTCGTTCCTACGTAGTGAATTAGTTTGAGCTATACTTATTTAGTGCTGCTAGTTTAACTACATTCAGTGGTTGCTTACTTATTGCAGTCTGCTCATTGCCGCAGGGGCTAGATACTTTTGTCATAGCCACAAAAGTATCCAAAAAGGCCTAGCTGTTGCGATCACCTCTCCGCCCGCAAGGCCATAGCTGGCCCGGGCGCAACAGCGGGCCTCCGCGCTTCTTTTCGTTTTCTTTTACATTGTTTCTTATATAACCTAAAGCACTGGCAGAACGAGTCGAAAAAAGAATCGGCATTCAGCTTCTTTCGGTAGCTACTGACTTATGTAGAAGTACTGACCTAAGTAGAAAGAAGGTGCGGCCGAGAGCTTTTTCTTTTGGTTACTTTTCTTTTTTGCGGTAAAAAAAAAAGTAACTTCCACAGGCTGTGGTATAAGTACTTTACCCATGCTAACAGGGTACAGCAATAACACATAGCACTAACCTCGCAACTAATGCACAACTCTACCTTACCAATACTTCGTTTTAATCTTCACTACAAACCGCACTCCTCTTTGCCATAAATTACCCTTGCGTTTTTTAAGGAATTGCTTAATGGCCTGATAGGCTACTGCATCCTCTTGTATTACGGCAGGATATTGGGTTACCGGCTGCCGGGTCATGTTTACCTGATAGATATCTTCATTGTTGGAGTGCACCCCTGTGCCATCATGCCCAATGTTTTGAATGAGCGACTGCGAAGGGTTAAGCGTTAAGCCAGCCCGTAAAAATATAGACGCGTACCATCGTATAGCCCATGAATTGTTTTTGCCAGACTTAAACTCCATCATTTGCTTCCAGAAATTCATGGTGCTTTCAATAGAAAACTGATGCACTTTGCCTGCATCAAACTGCTGCATCAATTTATCAATATCAGGCTCAAAATACCGCCAGGCGCGTGCCCAGGTAGCCCAACCCCAACTGGTGGCTGCACGGTAAAAAAAGGTTTGCGGCAGGTTAGGCGTTTTTAAATCGTACATATAAGCGCCGATGTGCATGACTTGGTCTTGATCGGCATAGCGATCAAGCGCTTCATTAAAGTAATCGAGTGTAAAAGGCGAGGACAGCAAATCATCTTCAAACACTATTACTTTACCGTATTCATTCACCAACTGTGTTACGCCATTGATGATAGAATTAGCTAAACCAACATTTTGCTCTCGCCTAATAAGCCTGACCGATTTGAAACCGGTTACGTGCTCGGCCAGTTGTCGCACTTCATCTACCTTGGCATTGTCGGCATCCGTTTTAGCACCATCCGAAAAAATATACAAGCGCGACTCCTCAGCCAGCACATTCTTTTGCAAATAGCTGAGTGTGCGGCGGGTGTGGTCGGGCCGGTTGTAAACAAATAGCGCTATGGGTGCCAGGTTTTGCATAGTGTGTGTTAAAATATTTTGGTTTGGGCTGATGCTTTGCTACATAATACGGTATAGGCATTGGCCAGCTGTTCCTGCATCTTTTTACCCATTAAGCCAGCCATATTTTTTTTGATGGCAAATTCTGCTGATATTTTTAAATCGGTAACGAAGCTTTTAGATTTTTTTTGGTTGATATAGGTATTAAACCGGGTAACCTCTGGTTCTATCATCGAGGTTAAATCTTTTACAATTTCAAAACCTTCGGTACGTAACAAATAGCGTAAAGATGTTGGCGTATACACATTAATGTGTCCATATGCCAAAAAGTGGTTAATCCGCTTGTCTACATCGGGCTTATAATCGCGCGGTACTTCAATTACACACATTTTGGCCACGCGCTTAATTTCGCGCAGTAACATACGTTCATGCTCCACATGCTCCAGCACGTGCGACAGAATGATCAAATCAAAGCTATCATCTTCAAAAGGCAAGTGATAGCCGTCAAACACCTGTGCCGATTTTAAGTTGACAATATTGCGCGACAGAATATATTCCACCCCACTACCTGATATCTCGACCGCATGCAATTCAAGCGCAAAGCTTTGTTCCGACAAATGTTTGAGTATACTACCATCACCAGCACCTACCTCCAATACTTTTTGGAAACTGCGGCCCTGGCAAACCTCTAAGATATGCTGCGCCTTGTACTTAGCGCCCAGCATGCGCCAGGCTTCATCGTGCTCTTTATAAAATCCGTCATACGCGGTTTTATAATCATCGCCAATTATTTTTTCGGGCATAAAAGATAGCTCTATAATCTTTTAATTATTTGATTGTTTTATCGTATTTAAAACTTTGCCGAGTCGGCTTTACCAAGACGTTCGTGCAAACCATCATCAACAGCAGTAGCCAATTTTTTATACACAGCTTTTTGACCATTAATGATACTGATAAATTTAAGCCAGTTCATCAGTAAAAATTTATTTAGGTTAAAAATAAATTTACTTTGGGTAGCTACCCGGTTATAAAAAAAGATTCGGTTACGTACATGATAATATGTACGAAACGACCATTGATCCAGCAAAACTGAGGAAAACACACCCTTAGGCTTATATCCTACTCCTTGCGATTTATCTACATCCGTTACCTGACATGCCGGCACCAGCCATATCACACCACCAGCAGCCGTAATACGGTACGAAAATTCAGAATCATCTACATACAGGTAAAACCGCTCATCAGGGTAACCAATTATATCTATTACATTTTTTGGCAAAAATAGTCCGCCATATGGCACATAAGGTAAGGCTGCATATTTTTGGTAAGCCTTGTTGCTCACGTTTTGCTTATCCCGCCACTTTTGTAACTGATTATAAGGGATACGGAATACGTTAAATCCCAAAAAATTATTGGGCACCAGATAATAGCGTTTCGGATCTTCGCCCTGTGCTATTTTGATATGCGCTTTACGATCAGGGCGGAGACTGTATAAAGCCGTTATGGCATTTTTATATTTTAGCTCGGCAAAGGCTTGCAAAAGTACTTCTGCGAAATTGCCATCAGGCACATTATCATCATCCAGCAAAAAATAAAAATCAGCATCGGTATGTTCATGCGCATAGGCAAGCGCTGCTTTATAGCCACCGGCAGACCCTAGGTTTTCTGCAAAATCTAAAACATTCAACCTGTTGTCGCCCAGAGCGCTTACTTTCTCAGTTACATTGTAATCAGACGCATTATTCACGATCACCACGTTGCTTACCTGCTCAAAACCGAGCACCCGTTCAATAACCTGGCTCAAAAAATTCCACCTGTTACCGTAAGTTACCGTTAGTACACTGATTTTATGTTTTATGTTTGCCATAAATTTTGTCAAAAATATTACTTTATCTTACAATCCGATTTACAGCAACATCTTAAATGGGCGTTATCCAGCAACAAACTCTTAAAAGCTCCTTTTATAATTATCTGGGCATACTCATTGCCTTTCTATCACTTTATCTAATACAACCCCATGCGTTAACAAAAGAGCAGGTTGGCTTAACCGGTTTATTACCTAGTTATGCTTTGCTGTTTGCTCAGTTTGCCATGCTAGGCTTTAACGGCACCACCCGGTACTTTCCTTATTTCAGGAATGAAGAAAAGCAGCATCATGGTTACCTGTTTTTATCATGCGCGGTAGCTGTAGTGGGCACGTTGTTGTTTATGATAGCGGCCTATGTGTTTAAGGATGACATTATCAGCCAAAAAGCCCAGAAATCGAACCTATTTAAAGAGTATTACTGGTATTTGGTACCGCTTACTGTTTTTACGCTGTTTTTCAATGTGTTTAACCTGTATGCTCGCATGTTGTATGATGTAGTTACAGGTACGTTTTTAAGCGAGTTCATTAAACGGGTATTTATTCTTATTCCGCTTGCTTTGATTTATTTTAAGGCCATTAGCTTCGAACGGTTTATGATACTGTGGCTGGTGGCCAATATATTGCCTACCGTTTTACTGATGGTTAAACTGGTTTACAACAAGCAATTTCCACTACGACCCGATTTCAAGTTTTTAGACAAGGAAATGGCCCGTAAGCTATTAAACATCTGCCTGTTCGCTATTTTAACCGGCTATGCACCTATTATCCTACAAAACATTGATACCTATTTCATCAACAAAAACTATGGTTTGGCTGGTGCTGGAATTTACACTTTGGCTTTCAATCTAACCAATATTATTACTGTGCCCACCAAGGCTTTATATGGCATAGCGTTTACTGTAGTGGCGGATGCTTGGAAAAACAATAACATGAGCCAGATAAGCGAGTTATACGAGAAAAGCTGTATCAACCAGCTTATCAGTTCACTTATTATTTTTATACTGATATGGGCCAATATCGATTTTATCTTTCACTGGCTTCCAAAAGGGTACAGCTCGGGCCAGTACGTGGTGTTTTTTGTAGGCCTAGGCTTTGTAATTGATTCAGCTACAGGTATCAACGCCATTTTAATAGGCACATCCCGCTATTTTAAATACGATTCGTTCTTTTATGTGTTGCTTATTGGTATCACTATTGGGCTAAACATTCTTTTAATACCTAAATATGGATTAACAGGCGCTGCAATAGCTTATGCTGCCGCACTAATTATTTTTAATTTTTTCAGATATCTTTTTATTCTGCTAGTATTTAAAATGCAGCCGTTTACGCTAAAGGTACCGACAACAATTATTATTATGCTAGCTGTTTACTTTTTGGCCGCGTGGCTGGTTCCAGCTAACAGTAACTGGATATTGAACGCTTTTTTAAGAAGCACATTGATAACCGTGCTGTTTGGAGCAGCGGTATACTTTTTAAATTTATCAGCCGATATAAACCGGGTGGTTAATCAGGTGCTTTATAAAGCAGGCATTTTAAAAAGCAAGTAATTTATACATACAATGATTTTGCAGCCACAAAAAAAAGCCCTGTGTATAACACACAGGGCTTTTTTTATAGTAAGTTTTTAAAGCTTAAGCTTGTGCAAACTTTTTAGCGTTAATTTTTCTTTCGTTCTCGTTCAAATATATTTTACGGATACGGATACTTTGCGGGGTTACCTCAATGTACTCGTCAGCCTGAATATACTCCATTGATTCTTCTAACGAGAATTTGATGGCCGGTGCAATACGCACGTTGGTATCACTACCTGATGCACGCATGTTGGTTAACTGCTTACCTTTGGTTAAGTTGATCACCAAATCGTTATCGCGAATGTGCTCACCCAAAACCTGACCTTCATAAATATCTACGCCTGGCTCGATGAAGAAACGACCACGGTCTTGCAATTTATCGATAGCAAAAGCAGTAGTTTTACCGGTATCCATAGATACCAATACACCGTTTGAACGACCAGGGATCTGACCTTTCCAAGGCTCATAAGCTTTAAAGCGGTGTGCCATAATAGCCTCGCCACCGGTAGCCGTTAATACGTTGTTACGTAATCCGATAATACCACGTGATGGAATTTCGAACTCTAAGTGTTGTAAGTCGCCTTTAGGCTCCATTACCAGTAAGTCTCCTTTACGCTGGGTTACCAGTTCAATTACTTTACCGGCAACATCACCAGGTACGTCTACAGTTAATACTTCGACAGGCTCACATTTAACACCATCAATTTCTTTGATAATTACCTGTGGCTGACCAACCTGCAACTCGTAACCTTCACGACGCATGGTTTCAATCAATACAGATAAGTGAAGAATACCACGGCCATAAACCAAGTATGAATCCGGCGATTCGGTTTCAATAACTTTAAGCGCCAGGTTTTTCTCCATCTCTTTGTACAAACGATCGCGCAGGTGACGTGATGTTACAAACTTGCCTTCTTTACCAAAAAACGGTGAAGTATTGATGGTGAACAACATGTTCATGGTTGGCTCATCAATGTGGATTACTTCCAGTTGCTCTGGGTTTTCAAAATCGGCAATAGTATCGCCAATATCAAAACCTTCAATACCTACAACCGCACAAATATCGCCCGATTTTACTTCCTGAACTTTAACTTTACCTAAACCTTCGAAAGTGTAAAGCTCTTTGATTCTTGATTTTTGGATAGTGCCATCGCGTTTTACCAAAGATACCGGTTGGTTTTCTTTGATAACACCACGAGCCACACGGCCTATTGCAATACGACCTACGAAAGATGAATAATCTAACGAAGTGATTTGCATCTGCAAAGTACCTTCACTGATAGGTGCCGGTGGAATGTTTTCCAGGATAGCGTCCATTAAAGGGAAGATATCTTCGGTTTTAACTTTATAATCGGTGCTCATCCAGCCTTGTTTAGATGAACCGTAAATTACCGGAAACTCTAATTGCTCTTCAGTAGCATCTAAGTTAAAGAACAATTCAAATATTTGCTCGTACACCTCTTCAGGGCGGCAGTTTTCTTTGTCTACTTTATTAACAACCACAATAGGTTTTAAGCCTAAAGCCAAAGCCTTTTGAGTTACGAAACGGGTTTGCGGCATGGCGCCTTCAAAAGCGTCGCACAGCAACAATACACCGTCGGCCATTTTTAACACGCGCTCAACCTCGCCACCAAAGTCGGCGTGACCAGGTGTATCAATGATGTTGATTTTAATGTCTTTATATCTTACCGATACGTTTTTAGATACGATGGTAATGCCCCGCTCACGTTCCAGGTCGTTGTTGTCCAGGATCAGCTCACCGGTTTCCTGATTGTCGCGGAAAATGGCACAGCTGTGCAGAATTTTGTCAACCAATGTAGTTTTACCGTGGTCAACGTGTGCTATAATAGCGATATTACGAATTTGATTTTGCATGAAATATGCCTCTTGAATTTTGCGCAAATATACGCTTAATTTATTGCATTTGAAAGCTTTGCGCGGAAATTACAAAGTTCTGAGAATTACCGGATAACTTAACAATTAAGGAACATAAACTATTAGCTAAACAATCCTTTGCTTTTAAAGCTCTTATCCGCTAAAAGCCCAGCACAAAAACTTTGACATAGCCTTGCCCCAGGTAGCCGTATTATGCTCGCCGCCTACCACTTCCACGTACTGAATATCAGCCGGGCGGGTATAACCTTTAGCTTCCAGCTCTTTAATTAAGTCAATAGTGTCATCAATTGAGTCAATAATACCATTTTTGTTACGGTCGGCCGTTTCATCTTTGGTGCCGGTTTGCAGCCAGAATTTCAGTTCCGGCTTATTACCGCTTTCGCGAATAACACGATGCATAATACGGTCATCATCTGTATAGCCTTCCCCTAAATCTTTACTGCGCCACCATAATGAGCCCGAGAATACACCCACTTTGTTAAAAACATCGGCGTTATGCCAGGCGGTATCTAATGCCGATAGGCCACCTAATGAAAATCCGGCAAAAGCCGTTGTTTTAAACGACTGAACATCTGCTTCTTTATGAACTGCAGGCAGCAATTCTTCCAATACAAAACGGGCATATAAATCAGCTTGGGCACCGCGTTGTTTAAAGTCGGGCACGCCAGCCACACCGTATTCCTGTATCCTATCAGGGCCGGCCGTTATGGCAACCACCAGTACTGGGTCAATATGGCTGCGCTCATGTAAAATTTGCAGGCAGCTTTGCAGGTTTAAATCTTCTACTTCCTGACCATCATTCAGCAAAAGCAGACTTACCGGTTCTGTACCTTCGGGACGCAATAGCGTGCAGGTTACTTCGCGGTTTAAATGGACGGAAGTTATATTTAGTTTGTGTTCGGTATTATTCATGTCAACAGCAGTTCCAGTCAGCAACTTTATTAAATCCAGGGAGCACAAAAGTACAGGATGTCAACACTTATACATAATTATTTGCCTATTTGTTGCCCTTTTAAAACAAAGCGGCTATCTTACCATTATCAATCTATAAAAACATTTATAAGTTTTGACAGAACAATATCACCGCTGGTACTCTCAATACTTACACCGCGACATGGAGATGCTTGTTTTTGGCACCCATGGCTATCCGGTTATCCTGTTCCCTACATCGATGGGGCACTATTATCAAAACAAAGACCACGGCCTGCTTGATAGTGTGCGTTGGTTTGTAGATAATGGCTTAATCAAAATTTATTGCCCCGATGGTATCGACCAGGAAAGCTGGTATAACAAAAGCGTCCACCCGGCCGACCGCGCCCGCCGCCATGCCGATTATGACCGCATGTTGCACGAGGAAGTGGTGCCCTGGGCTATGCACGAAACCGGCAAATGGAAGGTTTGCACTGCCGGTTGCAGTTTTGGTGGCTATCATGCGGCCAACTATGCTTTTAAACACCCCGAGCGTGTAGCCCATATGTTTAGTATGAGCGGTGCCTTTGATATCAGAATGTTTACCGATGAATATTATGATGACAACATCTTCTACAATAATCCGGTCGATTTTTTACCGGGCAGCAATCAGCCAGAATTGTGGCAAATGAACATCATATTAGGAACTTCAGATAATGACATTTGCAAAGGATACAATTACCAGCTATCGCATATTCTAAATCAGAAACACATAAACCACTGGCTGGATGTGCGACCTAATGCCGACCACGACTGGCCCATCTGGAAAGAAATGTTTCCGCATTATTTATCGACGATAAAATAGAGATAAGCGCTAAAGAAACAAGAGTATAAAATTAAGAATACAGCGTAAAGATTTTTGGTCGGCAACCGGTTTCCGGAACCTGGCCAGTGACAACAGACAACTAAACATCAACACATATCATCACTATGAAAAAAATAGGCATTTTATTTGGGCAAGAGAATACGTTTCCGCAGGCCTTTATAGACCGCATTAACGAAAAAGGCGAGAAAGACATTACGGCTGAATTTGTTCGCATTGACAAAATTTTGCAGGGCGAACCGTTAGATTATGCAGTAATTGTTGACCGTATTTCGCAGGACGTTCCTTTTTACCGCGCCGCTTTAAAAAATGCGGCGATATCGGGCACGGCGGTAATTAACAACCCTTTTTGGTGGAGCGCCGATGAAAAGTTTTTCAATAACGCTTTAGCTGTTAAGCTAGGCATTCCGGTACCTAAAACCGTATTGCTGCCATCGCGCGAGCATCCAACCGGTACCACCGACCAATCGTTTCGCAACCTGGCCTACCCGCTGGATTGGGATGCGATATTTGATTATGTGGGCTTTCCGGCCTATATGAAGCCTTTTGACGGCGGTGGCTGGCGCGATGTTTACAAAATTAGCGACAAAGAAGACCTATGGACTAAGTTTGAAGGCACCGGCGAGTTGGTGATGCTTTTACAGGAAGAAATTGTTTTTGACGATTATTTCCGTTGCTATTGCATTGGCGGCAAGCATGTGCGCATTATGCAATATGAACCGCGTAACCCGCACCACCTACGCTATGAGCATGGCAAAGCCCCGGCTGATAAAAAGCTGCTGAAAACCATTGAAGAATACGTATTGAAGCTAAACCAGTATTTGGGTTACGATTTTAACACGGTAGAATTTGCCGTTCGCGACGGTATTCCATATGCTATTGACTTCTGCAATCCGGCACCTGATGCTGATATAAACAGCGTAGGCCAAGAAAACTTTGATTGGGTGGTTGAAACTGCCGCTACCTACGCCATTGAGCGCGCCAAGCAGCAAAAAGACGGTATAGATAATTTAACCTGGGGTGAATATCTAAAAGCATCGGTAGGTAAAACGCCTTTGGTATCGGCACCTGTTAAGGCAGCCAAAGCTAGTGCACCTGCCGCTAAAGCGAATGTATCAGTTGGTGCTATCGATCATACTATTACCGAGGAGGCTAAGCCAGAACCGGTAGCAGAAGAAAAACCAAAGAAAGCTAAAGCAGCGCCTAAGGCTAAAGCCGCAAAAACATCGGTACCTGCCGCCGCTCCGGCACCAGTTGCTGAAGAAAATGTTGCAACACCGGAAACAGCTAAAAAAGGCAAAAAGGCTACTAAAAAGAAAGAATAAACAGCAACAATATGTCATTGCGAGCGATAGCGCGGCAATCTCGTTGTATTCCTAAGTGAACAACGGAATTGTCATGTCGCTGTCGCTCTTCGTAATGGTAATTGATATTAGACAGCAGCGCAATTATGAATGAGTTTACCATTGGGGTTGAAGAGGAGTTTATGGTGATTGACCCGGTTACCCGGGAATTAAAATCGCACGAGCAGAAGATTGTGGATGGTGCGCAGCGCATTCATCAGGATCAGGTAAAGGCCGAAATGCACCAGGCTGTAGTGGAGGTAGGCACCCATATATGCCGCAATACCGAAGAGGCACGCAAAGAGGTAAGTAAACTGCGCCTCACGGTTGCGCAACTGGCTGGTGACATGGGCCTGCGCATTGGTGCGGCTGGTACGCATCCGTTTTCCCACTGGCAATACCAGCTGATAACGGAACACCCCCGGTATAACGAAATTGTAGATGAATTGCAGGAGGCCGCACGCTCTAACCTCATCTTCGGGTTGCATGTGCACGTAGGTATCCAGTCGCGCGAAATGGCTATACATATTGCTAACCAGGTACGCTACTTTTTACCGCACGTATTTGCATTGAGCGCAAACTCGCCATTTTGGGAAGGCCGCAATACGGGTTACCGCTCGTTTCGCACCAAGGTATTTGATAAATTTCCACGCACGGGTATTCCTGATGCATTTAGCAGTATTGAGGAGTATGATAACTACATCAAACTGCTGGTTAAAACCAACTGTATCGATAACGCCAAAAAAATATGGTGGGATTTGCGTGTGCATCCATTTTATGAAACTATTGAGTTCCGCATTTGCGATTGCCCTATGCTGGTGGATGAAACTATTGCTTTTACAGCGCTGTTTCAGGCCTTATGTGCAAAGTTGTACAAGCTGCGCATGCAAAATATGTCATTTATATCTTACTCTCGCGCCCTTATTAATGAAAATAAATGGCGGGCGGCGCGTTATGGTATTGATGGTAAGTTGATTGATTTTGGCAAGCAGCAGGAAGTAAACACTCGTGCCTTGATATTGGAACTGCTGGACTTTGTAGACGATGTGGTAGACGAACTGGGCAGCCGGCAAGATTTAAATTACATTCACCAGATATTAGAACATGGCACCGGGGCCGATAGGCAATTGGCTGTTTACCAGCAAAAAGGTAACTTTGCAGATGTGGTAGACTATATCACATCGCAAACTTTAAAAGGGATTTGAGCAGAGAGATGACACCAGCAGATCAGCAACCTATACGGGTGGCTATATTAGATTTATACGATGGCATACCCAACCAGGGTATGCGCTGTTTTCAGGATATTTTAGACCGTTACCGGGAGATTAATAAATTAAATCTTACCTACGAGGTTTTTGACGTACGAAAAGACGAACAAGTACCAGATGCCAGTTTTGACATTTACATATCAAGCGGCGGCCCAGGTAGCCCGCTGGATAGTGAAGGTTCCGTTTGGGAGACCAAATACTGGGAATTGATTGACGCTTTAGACGCACATAATCACAGTAACAATGGCCCTAAAAAGCATGTATTTTTTGTGTGCCACTCTTTTCAGCTGATGTGCCGCCGCTTACAACTGGGTAATGTAAGCCTGCGCCGTTCGCCATCATTTGGTGTACTGCCCGTACATCAGGTAGAGCAAGGTGCAGAAGAACAGATTTTTGAAGGATTGAATGATCCGTTCTATGCAGTAGATTCACGTTCATGGCAAGTGGTACATCCTAATGAAGAGCAATTCACGGCAACCGGTGCAAAACTACTGGCTATTGAAAAAGAACGCCCCTATATAGATTTACCGCGCGCCATAATGGCTGTGCGCTTTAATGATTACTTTGTAGGCACGCAGTTTCACCCGGAGGCCGATCCGGTTGGGATGAAGGCTTATTTAATAACCGACGAAAAGAAAGAACAGGTTATCCATGAACATGGCGAAGCCAAATACACTGAAATGATTGAACGCCTGGAAGACCCGGATAAGATTTTGCTTACCCAGATTACCATGATCCCGAACTTTTTGGACCAGGCAATTTTAAACTTACAGGAAGCATAATGTGGGGAGATAATTTTATAAGTTACACTTACTGCCAACAACAAAAAAGCAGAACTTTAAGGTTCTGCTTTTTTTATTTTTATTCGCAATATGCTTTATTGCTCGTGCACACCTTCGCCTATTTCCTCAATAGTCTTTTTGTTGAAAGCATCTAAGTCGGCCGGGGTACGGCTGGTTACTAAACCATTATCGGTTACTACTTCCTGATCAACCCAGCTAGCACCGGCATTTATCAAGTCGGTTTGCAGGGATGGGTATGATGTTAATGTACGACCTTTAATCATGCCAGTTTCAATCAGCAATTGCGGACCATGGCAAATAGCCGCCACCGGCTTACCTTCGTCTAAAAAGGCAGATACAAAAGCTACCGCATCTTTATTCTGGCGCAGCTTATCAGGATTTAATACGCCGCCCGGTAACACCAATGCATCATAATCATCCGGACTTACAGAATCCAACGTTTTATCTACGTCTACTTCAATACCCCAATGGTCCTGGTCCCATGCTTTAATTTTGCCGCTTTGTGGTGAAATGATATCTACTGTAGCACCTGCAGCTATTAATGCTTCACGCGGGCTGGTCAACTCCACTTGCTCAAATCCCTCTTCAGTAAGGATAGCTACCTTACGATTATCTAATGTTGCCATAATTATAGTTTTCAATTATTATAGCGCAACTTATATGTTGAACTACACAAAAAACTACAGCAAGCCAATCATAAAGTTTTCGGAAGTTTAAAACATGACGTTTTACTTATGCTGCAAAGCATAGTTCATAAAATTACTGGTCAGGCCGTAATCCTCCGTGCCTTTACGGCGGATGAAGTAGAAGTTGCGGGTGATTTTTAACCCTTCAACCGGTACTTCTACCAAGTCACCCTCAGCCAGTTCGCGCACAATGGATGGGCGTGGCATAAAGCCCAGGCACTGGTCGGCCAGCAAAAAGTTTTTCAGGGCCTCAGTACCGCCTAGGCGGATTTTTACTGATAGATCGGCTGGTTTAATATGTTGTATTGCCAAGGCTTTCAACAAAGCATTTAATGTACCCGACCCCCGCTCACGCAGGGCCATCGGTGTTTTAACCAACTGCTTAAGCGTTAATGATTTTCCTGCTAACGTACTTTTAGCCGAACACACCGGCACCACCTCATCACTCATAAACGGCTGATAGGACACATTGGTCAGTTTGTTATCAACCTCGATGATGCCAATATCTACTTCGTGGTTTAACAGCGCATTCAAAATATATTCTGAATTTCGATTTACCAATTGCACGCCCACATTAGCATACTGCCGCTGAAAGCCCGATAAAATGGAAGGTAAAATATACAAAGCAATAGTAGTACTAGCCCCCAGGCGTAAATGTCCGGCTGCGTACGATTGGTTGCTGAGCACGGATAGATCGTACTCTATTTTCCGTTCAATTTCCGTAGCCTGCAGCAAGTATTCGTTTAGCTTTTTGCCGGCTTCGGTAAGGATGATGCTGTTGCCTTTGCGTTCAAACAACGGTAGTTTATACTGATCTTCCAACGCTTTAATATGTTTGCTGATGGCAGGCTGCGTAACAAACAATACCTGTGCAGCTTTAGAAAAACTGAGGTTAGCGGCAACTTCCAGAAAAACGCGGTGCGCAAACGAAATCATATCTTAGTGCACTTTGTTGAGTTAAGTAAGCACAAGTCAAAGGTAAAATTTTCAACCCATTATAACTAAAACATTACTGTTACAAACTTTTGGTTATACTGATAATTGATTTACTTTCGCAACATTAATCTACCTGCATGCTGTCGTCTAAGTTACTGATAGATAAAAAGTATCTTTTTATCCTCTTAAGTATCCTGTCTGTAATATTTTTATTAAACGCCTACAAACGGGGTATAAAAGCTGATACCAACGGCGACTACTTCATTTACTGGCAAACCGGTCAGCATTTTATCAGCGGGCAAAAAATGTATACACCCGGACTGATTGACGGTGGTTTTACCTATCCGCCGTTTGCAGCTATGTTTTTCAGTTTGTTTTCGTGGATGCCGTTTCATACATCGGCATTTGTTTATACGTTCTTGGTAAATTATGGCTTATGGATAGTATCACTTTGGCTGGTAAAGCGAATTTTCAATCACCTGTATCTACAACAGGATGTTACGCTGCCATTTATCTTAGCCATCATCTTATCAGCTGGCTTTTACTGGCACAATTATATGTGGATGAATGCTAATTTGCCTGTATTATGCTGTACCTTGTTGGGAATAGAGTACTACGTTAAAAAGAAGTTTACTGCCAGTTACCTGTTTTTTTTAGCAGGTACCTTTTTTAAAATCACTCCCATCATATTCCTATTTTTTGCGGCCTTGAAACGCGGACCTAAAGACTGGGCCAAAATTATACTGTTAACGCTACCCTTTATAGTTTTACCCATGCTGTTACGTGGCTTACCAACCGGCCTGCACGATTGGCAGGATTACTATGAAGCTTTTGTGGCGCCATTCTCTAAAGGTAAAGTTGATGAAAACATTATCAGCCTGGGCATACCCGCTCTGCTGGAAAAAATGAATACAGGTAACGCCCAACTAGGCTACCCTTCCCTATTACATTTAAGCGCATTGGGATTAAAAGTACTAACGCTTACCATTCAACTGTTGGTTTTAGGAGCAATTACGGCAAAGTTGTTGTACGACCGCTATGCACTTGGCAAAGAAGACTTTTCGCCAGCCGATTTTTGTCTGATTTTTCTAATCACCCTTTTGCTCCCCGGCCGGGTTTGGGGCCACCATCATGTGTGCGCCAGCTTTATTTATACGTATTTGTTCATCCTCATTCGCAACAGAAAAGTATTGTTGGGCATCACCATATTTTTGTGCCTGCTTACAGAGTTTACTGTGAAGGATGTTATAGGCCAAATACTTACCGATTTACTTCGGGAGTATTGTTATATTACGTTGGTGATGATGTTTGTAACCGTGCTTATCATCATGTTAAATTCTTATACTGCAAAACGAACAACCGCAGTGGGTTAGTTGCACTAGTAGAATATCCTGCTTTAAATCAATTAAAATTTGCATTCAAATTACTTGCAAGACGTTTATCTCCCTATCAAATTAACATGCTGCAATACTATACTGCAAAAACCATGATTTGAATATTCCATCTAATACTGAGCATATCATAGCTAACTGACTTTAAAACTAAGCTATTTAAAAAAGGTTATAATGTTCATATCAGTTATTCTTAATGGAAAAATACTGCACCCCTGAATTTGTATTTAAAAGAGTGCTTACCCTTTCAAACCGTGTTGTATTTCTTATATGTGTAATAATAACATGGCCCTTGATTATGCTGTATGCTATAAAGGGATATCGCTACCTGGGCATGAGTGGTATGTACCTGCTTGTTGGATTATTCTTCGTAATATTCACAGCTTTATTTAATTATTTATCAAAATCTGTAACCATATATTTTGACCGGAAGCGGATGTATGTTAAGCAAGGCAACCAAGAGTATGTTTCGTATTTAAAGCGGGATGTATTAGGCTTTTTCAGTTACAATTATGATGAACAGACTAAATCGTTCACCTATCTCAAAATCATATTCAAGAACGGTAAGAAAATAACTATCACAGATGCTGATTATTCGCAAAAAGCTGATGCAGAAAAAGCATTGTTGCTTAAACAGTTTTTGGTATCGGCAAAAAGGCAATTAGCATTCACCGCCATCAAAAAGGATCGCTGGCGTTCATTACTTAAGTCAGGAGCTTATTGGTATAGCGAAGATCCGAGCAAAAAAGATTCATATACAAAAGAGGCTGACCTTACATAAGGTCAGCCTCTTTTCAAAATCTTAACTCAAATAATTACGCTTCTACAGCCTGACCAATCAAGTTTTTAGCTACCAGATACTCGGCAATTTGCACAGCGTTGGTGGCGGCACCTTTACGCAGATTGTCTGACACGATCCAGGCGTTTAATGTATTCGGCTGCGTTTCATCACGGCGAATACGACCAACAAATACATCGTCCTTTTCATGAGCATCCAGCGGCATTGGGTATTTCAGATTGGCTACATCGTCAACCACTACCACGCCGGGCGCTTTAGTTAAGATGTCACGTACTTCATTCAGTTCAAAATCGTTTTCGAACTCAATATTTACCGACTCGGAGTGACCACCCATTACCGGGATACGAACAGTAGTGGCCGTTACGCGGATACTGTTATCACCCATAATTTTTTTGGTTTCCAGTATCATTTTCATTTCCTCTTTGGTGTAACCGTTCTCGGTAAATACGTCGATGTGCGGTAACACGTTCAGGTCAATTTGATATGGGTAAGCTTTAGGGCCTTCAATACCTTTACGCTCGTTAAACAACTGGTCAACCGCCTTAACGCCGGTACCGGTTACCGATTGGTAAGTTGATACTACTACGCGTTTAATTTTATATTGATCGTGCAGTGGTTTTAAAGCCACTACCATTTGTATGGTTGAGCAATTAGGGTTGGCGATGATTTTATCATCAGCAGTTAATACATCGGCATTTACTTCGGGCACTACCAATTTTTTGGTTGGGTCCATACGCCAGGCCGATGAATTGTCAATTACGGTTACGCCAGCTTCTGCAAACAGCGGAGCCTGCTCCAATGAAGTGCTTCCACCCGCCGAAAATAAGGCTACATCGGGCTTTTGCTTTATCGCATCCTCAACAGAAACCACCTTGTATTGCTTACCCTTGTAAGTAACTTCTTTACCTACACTTTTAGCTGAAGCAACGGGAATTAACTCTGTTACCGGAAAGTTGCGTTCTTCCAGAACCTGCAACATTTTGGTACCTACCAGGCCGGTAGCACCTACAACTGCGACTTTCATTGTTTTACTTATACTTTAATTTTTAAATACTTGAATTTCAAATATACATATTTTTAGTAAATGCCTTAATGTATATAGAATTAATGGAGTAATTCTGTAAGCTAACATAGGTGTTACAGACTTGTAAAAGTACTGCATAAGTAAAAGGATTTACTAGCGGTTTTTATACATTTGCGCCCTGTAACCGTATCAACAAGCATGAGCGAAAAAATATTAATTATCGGCGCAAATGGCCAAATAGGAACAGAATTGGTAACTACCTTACGCGGCATACACGGCGCCGAACAGGTTATCGCTTCCGACATCAACAATCCCGCTTATGCTATACGGCACAGCGGCCCTTTCGAGTTTGCCAACGTACTGGATAAAGATAACCTGCACCACTTGTTTCAGAAGCACCAACCCACACAGGTTTATTTGCTGGCTGCCATTTTATCTGCAACTGGCGAACAAAAACCTAAACTAGCCTGGGATTTGAACATGAACGGTTTGCTTCATGTGCTCGATTTAGCAGTAGAGTTCAATGTAGCTAAAGTTTTCTGGCCAAGCTCTATTGCTGTATTTGGTCCTAACTCACCCAAGCAAAATACGCCGCAGTATTGCGTAATGGATCCTAACACGGTTTACGGATTTAGTAAACTAGCCGGCGAACGCTGGTGCGAGTATTACCATGCCAAATACGGTTTGGATGTGCGCAGCATACGTTACCCGGGTATCATCAGCTGGAAAGCAGCCCCGGGCGGCGGCACCACCGATTATGCCATTCACATTTTTCATGAAGCGCTGAAAACCGGCACTTATGAAAGCTTTTTATCGGCCAATACTATGCTGCCAATGATGTATATGGATGATGCCATTCGCGCTACTATCAGTTTGATGGATGCGCCTGCCGAAAACATCAGCATCCGCTCCAGCTATAATTTAGCCGGCATTAGCTTTACGCCTGAGCAACTGGCGGAAAAAGTAAAAGAACATATGCCCGAGTTTACCATCACCTATGCCGACAATGATCCGCGACAGGCTATTGCCGATAGCTGGCCGCAATCTATTGACGACAGTACCGCACAGCGCGACTGGAACTGGCAGCCGGAGTATGATATCAACGCACTGGCAGATACTATGTTGAAAAACCTGAAGAATACATTAGTTTTGTAGTTGATTTGAACGGATGTGATGAACAGTTGTTTATAAAGCATCTGAAACTTATTAACTACTAACAAATAACCACTTACGATACAATGGGAAGAGCTTTTGAATTCCGTAAAGAAAGAAAATTTAAACGCTGGGCTAAAATGGCCGTACAATTTACCCGCTTAGGTAAAGAGATTGTAATGGCCGTTAAAGATGGCGGACCACACCCTGAAACCAACTCGCGCCTGCGTACGGCTATGCAAAATGCCAAAGCCGTAAACATGCCGAAAGACCGTGTAGAGGCAGCCATTAAACGTGCATCCAGCAAAGACGAGAAAGATTACGAAGAAATTGTATACGAAGGGTATGCGCCACATGGCGTAGCCGTACTGGTAGAAACCGCTACCGATAACACCAATCGTACCGTGGCCAACGTACGCAGCTACTTCACTAAAGTAAGTGGCACTTTAGGTAAAACCGGCTCATTAGATTTTGTATTTTCCCGTAAATCAGTTTTCCGCTTTGAACCAGGCGAGCGCGATTTGGAAGAACTGGAGTTTGAACTAATTGATGCAGGTTTAGAAGAACTGTTTGTAGAAACTGATGAAGAAGGCAAAGACATTGCCGTACTGCACGCCGCTTATGAAGACTTTGGTAAAATGCAAAAGACTTTGGAAGCCATGGGTATTGAATTGAAATCGGCCAAGTTGGAGCGCATTCCATTATCTACCACCGAAATTAGCGAAGAAGATGCAGCGGATGTGTTGAAACTAATTGACAAATTAGAGGAAGACGACGACGTGCAGGCCGTGTATCATAACATGGCTGAGTAAGTTTGTTTTAGAGCCGGGAAATCAGAAACAAGACTTCAATCTACCTGTTTCCTTTAATAATAAACTTGTCATTGCGAGGAACGAAGCAATCCCGTCACATGGATAAGCAAGCGACGGGATTGCCACGCTATCGCTCGCAATGACAATGTTCTGGTAAGTTCAATTATTACAAGTTCGAAATTGAACATTCGAAATTCAAAATCATACCATGCTGTTTGAAGAGTTTTTTAAAAAGAAGAAAATAAGCCTTATTGCCTTGGAACAGGGCGAGCCGGCACTTTTTTCGGAATTTAAGGAACACTATGAACAGATGGGCGAAAAAAGCTTTGACCACACCAAAAAATACTGGTTCAATAAACTGCGCCGCCTATATCCACTGCCACCAGAGGTAAAAGCCGAAAAGTCGCGCATGGAAAACCAAGTAGCCGAACAAACTGTAGCGGATACCTTAACGGAGCCAACACCGCGTGATGCTGCACCTAAACTGGACTTTAAACCTAAGTTTAAAGCAGGAACTACAGCACCTGTAAAACCGGCTGAGGATGTACCAGTAGAAAATGTACCCACTACGCCAAGCGCACCAACCGAGCAGAAAGCAACCGCAGAAAATGAAGCACCAGTAACGCCTGCGCCTAAATTAGGTTTTAAACCTAAATTTAAAGCTGCACCAGCCAAGCCAGTGGAAGAAACGCCAGCTGAGTTACCTCCAGCAGCCGAGGTACCTGCTGTTACACCCGCAGAAAATACTGAGAAGCCAGCAGCAAAAACAACATCAGCTACGCCAAAGCCAGCTTACAAACCGCGCTTTCAAGCCAAAAACATAGTCCCTAAGGCAGCGACTGAGATACCAACGCAGACCGACAGTGCAGATACTACAGAACAAGTACCTAAAGCATCAACGGTAATAGAGTCATCCGAAGCAGAGATTGCAGATGACACTGCTGCGCCATCTGCAGAGGCTCCATCAACGCCCCAGATGGGTTTCAAACCTCGTTTCAAAGCACCGGTACCGCCCAAGGTTGTAGAAGAAACAAAAGCAGAGCCTGAGGTAACACCACAGCCTGCCGTACAAGAAGATCCGATACAGGAAAATAATATATCTGTACCATCCGAATCTGATGTTCCATCACCTGAAACACCTGCAACCAAGCCCGCATATAAACCCAGGTTTAATCCTAAACTGATTAAACCTAAGCCACCTGAACAGGAATAATTATAATTATTACTTTTTGGTATGACTAAACAGCCAACTGAATAGTTCCGGCTCGGCGAAAGCGTTATCCCAACTGTTATGGTTGGCGTTGGGGTAAACCGTATACTTAGGGTCGCCACCTGCATTTTTAATGGCCTGTACCATCGTTTCGGAATTAACAATTGGCACAACATCATCCTTGGCGCCATGAAACACCCACATAGGTACACGTTTGGCAACCTTTTTTGCCGTTTCAGCACTACCTCCACCACATATGGCAAAAGCAGCTGCAAACACTTTAGGCTTGCGCCTCAACAGCTCAAACGTTCCCATTCCGCCCATAGACAAACCGCCTACATACACCTGATGTTTATTTACGTAAGGTTGATGAAGCAAATCGGACAATAAGCCCTGCAAAGCATGCATGGCTTTGGTTGGCTTGCCGCCTTTTTGGAAACTAAATGTTCTGGCAGGATTGGTAGCGGTAGCTGGTTTGATTTCCACGTTTGACCAGTAGCTATCCTGAGGGCATTGCGGAAACACCACAATAACTTGGTGCTTTTGCCGGAATGCCGGATCCAGAAAAGTTTTAGCGCCGTGTGTTAACTGGGCTTCATTATTGTTGCCCCGCTCGCCCGAACCATGTAAAACCAGCAGCAAAGGGTATTTTTTTGTAGCGTCAAAGTTTTCGGGGAGCAATACACGGTAAGCTAGTGTATCTCCTTTGGCTTGATATACCTCTTTACGGTAATCGGCTACGGTTTGTGCAAATGAAAGTGACTGTATGCCTGATAGAGAAATAAGCAATACAATTACAAAGGTTAGCTTTTTCATAGATAGAAACAGGTAAAATAATAGGCATACGAATATGCAATTATTTTACCTGTTCGTCCAATTTATTACTCAGCCAGTTGAATTTTAGCTTTCTTGCTAACGTTTACCGGTTGAGGCACTTTTACATAATAGCCAGTGCCATCATACTCGCGTTTTCAAACTAAAAACATGATATCAAGTCAGTGGCACCAATACCGAACATTACATCTTCTTAACCAAATTAACACTATGATGTTCTGCCTGTAAAAAAACATGCTCATGCTTATCCCTAAGCAACATACTTACTACAGCATGAGGTGTTAAATAGTGCGAATAGTAGTCGTCTACATTTTTTCTTAAAATAGCGATTTCATTTTCCGATAAATTGAAAGCATAAGAAATTAAATCACTTAAATCATCTTTATCTTTAAATATTAATGCATTGATATGATGTTTTAGAGGAGGGGAAAATAGTTGCGCGTAAGTATCTTGTAATATAGGTATGCACCCTACAGACATTGCTTCCACTATATTATGTGAAAACGGCATCACTACTCCAGGAACAGCAAAAAAGTAATTAAATTTAACTAATGTACTTCTCAACGCTTCTGCAGGAATGCCTTTTTCATTACTTTTTATGATGACAACCTCACTATTAGGAGATTTTGCTAAGTATATATTTAAATCCTCTAAGCCGTGAACTTCTGTATTTAAACAAGTATTCTCAATAACATTCAAAACCTCTATCCTTGATAAAATATTAAATACCCCGTCATGAGATATCTTACTATATAATTGTTTATCAAAGTTGCCTAAAAGTAGTATTGAATTAATACGCTCTTGAGACCGGTCAATTGGTATATTCCATAGATTTTTATAATACAATGCAGGATGCTGAGATATTGGGATATAATAACTTTTTCGTTTTTGTTGCTGTTTTAATAAACTTTCAAAATAATTTGCACTCAATACATCTCTGCCAATTGTTATAAGATTAGACCGCTCCTTTATGTTTACTAAATCCTTAAAGATAACTAACTTATCTTTCAAGATATAAGATGCATATAGCTCTTTACTTATTTGATTTACTAACGAAAACTTTTTAGGCAAGTATATTGTAAACCCTTCAAGTTTTAAGAATTTGAGTAATGTATATAAGTATCTATTGTAAACATTACTTTGTATATCAATAAAAATACTCTTTTTACTTACGCCTTTTTCAAGTGCTTTTGAGTAGTTGATGTAAGTCTTAATGCCAGCAATGTATTGTCTTAAAGTATAAGCTTTTAACTTGAGTGATCGTAACATATCAACCTTAGTATATCAATTATAAGTCAAATGAATCTATATCATTCTCTTTGCTAAAGGTAGATATTTAAGAATTCCAGAGGAAATAAATCCGGTTTGTTTCAAAATTAGTAATCTATAAGAACAATGGTATTTTTAATAATATATTAAAAATACACAAAGAATAAAAGCGCTTTAAATAACTAAAGCGCTTCTCTATGTTTTAAGAATATAAAATTAACCTCTTATTCCGCCAACTACACCTTGCTTTTCTTAGTCACGTTTACCGGTTGAGGTACTTTTACATAATAGCCAGTACCGTCGTACTCGCGCTTGCGCGGATGTGTTTGGCAGGTATCTGAGCAGCAACCTTCCATTTTCCAGCCACACTCGTCGCACTGGGTAAAATGCTCGTTACACTCGGGGTTGGCGCAATTAATCATTTTATCGGTAGTTTTGCCACAGTTAAAACAGGTAGAGATCACCGTAGGATTAACCTGATTTACATCAACCGTCAATCGGTTATCAAATACGTAACATTTACCTTCAAAATCCTGACCGCCTACTTCTTTACCATATTTAATGATACCGCCGTGCAGCTGGTATACATTCTCAAAACCTTCGTGCAACAATAAGGCTGAGGCTTTTTCGCATTTAATGCCACCGGTACAGTAGGTCAATATCTTTTTATCTTTAAACTGAGCCAGTTCATTGATTTTGGCCGGAAAATCACGAAAGTTTTCAATATTCAGCGTAACAGCATTTTTAAACTTACCTACCGAATGCTCGTAGTTAGAACGTACGTCTAGGATAACCACATCATCACGGTCCTTCATTGCCAAAAACTCAGCCGGCTCCAAATGCTTACCGGTTTGTTTTTGCGGATTAATCATGTTGGGATCACGCAGACCGGAGTGTACAATTTCGGATTTGTAGCGTACATGCATTTTCACAAACGACGGCTCATCTACCTCGTCAATCTTGAAATCGGTTTTCGCAAAACGCTCGTCGGCATGTACGGCATCCATGTAAGCTTTGCAAGCTTCGGGTGTACCCGATATCGTACCGTTCAAGCCTTCATCAGCAACGATAATGCGTCCGGTTAAATTTAAACTTTTACAGAATCTGAGATGATCGGCAGCAAATTGCTCCGCATCAGTTATTGTTGAATAACAATAATAAAGTAGGGTGTTATATTTTGCCATAATACATCGATACTGCTTCAAACAGCGTTAAATGAGCGGCAAAGATACAGATTTTTTTGATGTGCAGATGTAGGTGTACATCTGCACATTGTCAGGTTATCGGATACCGTAAAATATACGGAATCCTTGCATCAGCTTACGGCTACCTTCAAAGGAAACACCATAATCTATACGGAATATAAAGCGCTGCACACCTATATAAAATTCAGAGTAATTACTTCTGATACTTTGTAAATTGGGGTTGTTGCCAACACCTGAATAATTATCATGTCTAGCTTGTGCCAGATAGTTAACACCAACTACTTCTTCCAGCTTTAACTTGCGGATAAGCGGAACGTGGTTCAGGAAATTTCCGGCAAAATTATGCTCGTAGTGTGCTTCAATAAATGAGCGGTCGGTACTAAAATCATAAAAATCCAGGAAATGGAAGTTACCGATAGTCGGATTAAATACCGTACCCTGGTTACCCAAAAAGTGATTATAATCTACAAAGTACAATTGCTTGTGGTTTAAAAAGGTACCGGCAGTAATTTTAAAAGCCGAATTTCCGATTAACCCAATGGGTAATTTATCATCAAATACATCCAGCGATACAAAATCATAGTTTACATCTGAGCCAAATACACTGTTAATACCTTTACGGTAGTTAAGGCGCACTTTCGGGAAGATGGATGGTTCATAGTATTTACCATCCGGACGGGTAATATACTGCTGACGGAATGTAAACGTAAGTGATGCCCGTAAAGTAAGCGCCTGGTTGGTTGGAAACAATTGCGATTCCACCTCAGGCGGATCAGCAAGCGGATTGTTGGCGGTGTAACGTTTGTCCGGCACATCTTTCCAATGGTTAAAAGATGTGTTATACATTTGCTGACGCTCGGCATATGACAAATGGCCATTAAATAATATACCGTTAGCCAGTTCGCGTTGCCAGCCCACCAAACCAAATTTGGTGCGGTAAAGCTTTACATAGTTATTTTCGCTCAATAAAGTACTTAACGAGTTGAAGAACAACGAACGGGTACTTACATAGTTCAAGTCCAAAATATCACTACCAAAGCGGGTGTAAAAAGCGCCTTGATGCGTTGGGTCATAATTATATGTAGCACCAATATTTGCACTCAGCGTTTTGTTGCCAAAACCATAGCGCAGGTTAGGCACAATGGTGTACGATTGCCCGTTATCAAATCCCTTAATATAACTTACCTTAGCATTAATACCGTAACCTTCTACCGTATTATAATAAATGGCTTCACGACCCGGATACAAGTAAAGTGATTGACGCGTGTTACGGTCATAAAACTGGGAACCGAAAACAACATAAGTAAGCCAGTTAATAGAATTTCTGGAACGCTCTAATGAATCCAAATAGGGCTTTTTACTGTGAACAACCGCCAAACTATCTTTAATCTTATAATCTACGGCCTCTAGATCGGTTAATGGCACAGGCCGGTTAGCCATCCAGTAATTACGGCTTTTGGCGTTAGCTTGCGTATCAACACGCATTACCTCGCCATTGAAATATCCTTTCGGAAAAGTTGGATTGATTTTATAGTTATTATACACCGCCAGGTAGTACCCCTGATATTTAAACCCTAATACATCGCCATTATAAGTGTATTGAACTGAAATCGGCATCCAAACGCTGTCAGTAACCGGTATATATTGCTGGCTGATTTGGAGTGTATCAACCAAATTAAGGTTCGCTTTTTTAGTCAGATACAAATCTACACCGTAAATGCGCCAGTCGCCTTCCACAACATACACGTTACCTTTATACACGGCATCGCGCTCACGTTTAGGAATTACCTGTATTTTATCTACCCGTCGTCCACTTTTTACAGACGTACCTAATAGCTTGAAATCATAAAATTTAAGTGCATTATCAGCAAAAGGCGATACAAATGCCCGGCTGCTTACCCCTTGTATTTCAAACTTGTTTTTGTAAAAGTTAGCCTGCAAATCAGATGCCTTATTGTAACTGAAAGCTGTACTTTGACCAGCAGTTTTAGAGGCAATCATTTCCTCTTTCACCCTGTTGGGGTTTTGAAAATTATATTTAGATAGTGATTCAGATTGGTACAAATAGCTACGACGATTGGTATCAATTTGCAAAGTGCTAGACACATCACGACCCAAAAGCTTTTTGGGTGCACTTACCAAACGTTGTACACCTTTTACATAAGCCACGCACGAAAAGGTGTTAACCTCATTTAAATAATGTTCGCGTTTGGCAATTACCTGGCGCATAATATTTACCGCAGGGTCATCTTTACTAGCTTCTGCATTAGGATCAGATGGCTCTAGAACAAATTCTTCGTTCACCAGCTGTACATTACGCTCTACATTACCGTTAGCGATGGTTACTTTCTCTACCCGTTCCAGGTAGCCTACATAGCGGTAAACTACGTTGTAAGTACCGGCCTGCAACTTAAACTCATACTCACCATCTTCATTGGCAGTAGTACCATAAGTAGTATTGCGGATATATACAGACGTAAATGGAACAGGTGTGTTTTTACCATCAGTTATGCGGCCCGACAACCTGTAGGTTTGGGCAAATACCTGAGCGGCAGTACATAAAAGCAGGAACAGTAAATAAATTTTTTTCATGGGGGTGTATTGATATACATATAGCAATAACCCGCAAAATGTTTGTTTTACCTTATAAATTTATTTCTGATGCTCAGATACATACCCTAAATGCTCGATAATGTGTACTTTTGCGCTTTAACCACATGCTATGTATGATACCCTGAAACCGGTTTTACAGCAAGAGTTAGCTGATATAGAAAACGCCGGCTTATATAAAAGAGAACGTATTATTACTTCGCCACAAGGTGCCGACATTACGGTACAAGGTGGTAAGGAAGTAATTAACTTTTGTGCCAACAATTACCTGGGTCTGTCTTCACACCCAAAGGTAATTGAAGCTGCTAAAGCTACAATGGACGAACGTGGCTATGGCCTGTCATCTGTTCGCTTTATCTGCGGTACGCAGGATATTCATAAAGAACTGGAAAATAAGCTATCCGAGTTTTTAGGTACCGAAGACACCATTTTATACGCTGCAGCATTTGATGCCAATGGTGGAGTATTCGAGCCATTGTTTAATGATCAGGATGCAATCATATCCGACGAACTGAACCATGCTTCAATTATTGATGGTGTACGTTTGTGTAAAGCACAACGCCATCGCTACAAACATGATGACATGGCCGATTTGGAAGAAAAACTGAAAGCTACGCAGGATTTACGTCACCGCATCATCGTTACCGACGGTGCCTTTTCCATGGACGGTACAGTTGCCCAATTAGACAAGATTTGTGACCTGGCTGATAAATATAAAGCTTTGGTGATGATTGACGAAAGCCATTGCTCGGGTTTTATGGGCAAAACAGGTCGCGGTACACATGAACACCACAACGTGATGGGCCGTATAGATATTATTACCGGCACATTGGGTAAAGCCTTAGGTGGTGCATCGGGTGGTTTTACATCGGGCCGTAAAGAGATTATCGACATGCTGCGTCAGCGTTCTCGCCCTTACCTATTCTCTAACACCTTAGCTCCAGCTATTACCGGCGCATCAATCGAGGTGTTGAACATGTTAAGCGAAACTACCAATCTGCGCGATAAGCTGGAAAATAACACCCAGTACTTCCGTGAGAAAATGACCGAGGCTGGGTTTGATATTAAACCAGGCGTTCACCCTATTGTACCGGTGATGCTGTATGATGCCAAACTATCGCAAGAATTTGCCGCCCGTATGCTGGAAGAAGGTATTTATGTGATCGGTTTTTATTATCCGGTAGTACCGCAAGGCAAAGCACGCATCCGGGTTCAAATTTCGGCCGCACATGAGGTTGAGCATTTGGACAAGGCTATTGCCGCCTTTACCAAAGTGGGTAAAGAGTTAGGTGTATTAAAATAGCACTTAACAAATTATTTTTGCTATAACAAAAACATGGGCATACTAGCCCTTTAATGTAAGCTATAACCCTGAAACATGCAGGATTTAATCAATCAATATACGGAGGAAGTAAACAGCTTTTCGCCAGCTAATGCCGACGAGCTGGAAACCTTCCGCATTAAGTTTTTAGGTACCAAAGGTATCATCAAAGACCTTTTTGAACAGTTTAAGAGTACCACGCCCGAAGAGAAACGTACCTTGGGTAAAGTATTAAACCAATTCAAACAGCTAACGGAAGGCAAATACCAGGAGTTGAAAGAACAGTTCGACTCTCAACTAACTACGCAAAGCACACAGCAGGACTTAACCCTGCCGGGTGAAGGTTTTGCTGTAGGCTCGCGCCATCCACTATCGCTGGTGCGTAACGAAATCATCGACATTTTTAAACGCCTGGGCTTTGTGGTAGCTGAAGGTCCGGAGATTGAAGACGACTGGCACAATTTCTCCGCCCTGAACTTTCCGGAAGAACACCCGGCGCGCGATATGCAGGATACTTTCTTCATCACCAAAGATGATGGTACAGATAGTATCGCCCTGCGTACCCACACCTCATCAGTACAAGTACGCATGATGGAAAGCGGCAAACCGCCGTTCCGTGCTATTATGCCCGGCCGCGTGTATCGCAACGAGGCTATTTCGGCCCGTGCACACTGCTTTTTCCACCAGATTGAAGGTTTGTACATCGACGAAAACGTATCTTTTGCCGACCTGAAGCAAACTTTATATCACTTTGTACAAGAGTTGTATGGCGAAGGTACCAAAGTGCGCTTCCGTCCATCTTACTTCCCGTTCACCGAACCTTCAGCCGAAATGGATATATCATGTACCATTTGTAAAGGTGCCGGTTGCAACATGTGTAAGCACAGCGGCTGGGTTGAAATTTTGGGCTGTGGTATGGTTGACCCGAATGTGTTGGAAAACTGCGGCATCGATTCAAAAAAATATACCGGCTTTGCTTTTGGTATGGGTGTTGAGCGTATTACCAACTTAAAATATGTGATACGCGATTTGCGCCTGTTTTCTGAAAATGATGTACGCTTTTTGAAGCAGTTTAAAACCGAGATTGTGTAAATGAAAAAGTTCTGTTTTCTCTTTTTAGTGATAGTGGGTTTGGTGAGTTGTGGAAAAGGAGACCAGAGTTATATACCCAGCGTTAACGTTAAATTCAGTTCAACGTTTGCTGATCCTAATTTAAGCCGATTATCCAGTCCCGGCAATGCCGCCATAGTGAACGGCTATGGCATTGCCGGGTTGGTTATTTACCATAAACTTACCGGTGGCTATACTGCGTATGACCGTTGCAGCAGCTATCAACCCGAAAAAAAGTGTGCCGTAACACTAGATGCAGCCGGGTTTACCGTAACCGACCCTTGCAGCGGCTCTAAGTTTTCGTTAGAAGATGGATCACCGGTAAAAGCCCCTGCTACACGTTCATTAAGGGCTTACACGGTTACAGTTTCGAATAATTTTAACATATTTGTATCTAATTGATACATGGAAGCCGATAAAATAAGAGAAAGCATAAAACGGTCAGCACAGGAGCTTTTCCGCAAATTCGGTTACCACAAAACCAGCGTTAACGAGATTGCCAAAAAGGCCAAAATTGCAAAGGCCACCATTTATAAATACTTTGACAGCAAAGAAGCCATTTTGCATTCGCTGTTGATGGATTATATCCAGGTAAGTGTTGACGACCTGATTCACACCGACTCGCCGGAGCTGGACGAAGAAACACATCTTTCCAACCTCATCATGAAAACCTGCCGTTTATCGTACACCGTATGTAACGAATTTATTGGTTGGGATTTCATCCGCGAATCAACCAACTCGCAGGAGTTTTTGCGTAACCTGTCAAACGAATTGGAAGATTTGCTGGTAAGCTCATTCACTACCTATGGCGGTATCCGCAAACACGAAGGGTACCAGCAACGCATCCGCTTTTTGATTAAATGCAGCAAAAACATCGTGTTCAGCTTTGCTTTTACTTCGGTAAGCGACTCGGATGTGCGTAAAAACTTCGTTTCTTTTCAAAAGGAAATTCTTCCTTATTTAGTTAAAGCGGCTATTACGATTTAACATTATTCCGTTGCGGATTATCTTCCCTTAACAAATCCTTTTTGCAAATTTAATCTGTATACCAATTTGGTTTTTGGTATAATATGTTGCTATATTTGGGTAAATCAACCCCAACATCCTATGAGCCGCGAATTAACCGAATTTTCAGACCAGATAGAAGAGCGCTTTGATGTAGCCGATGTGGATACCGAAAACCTTTGGCTTTTCATCCTCAGCATATTTCAATAGGCTGGTTTTGTAGTTGCGCCACTATTACCCTGCTTGCAGGGTAAATGGCTGTGTTTTGCCTTAAAAGTTACATTTACGATTTCAATAATTAGGGTTAACTTTGCAGCCTGATGAGGAGAAATTCTGCCCCGAACAAAAGGTTCGAAGACGTAATGATAATTGATATTGCCGAAGAAGGTAAAGGCGTAGGCAAAGCCGAAGATTTTGTACTGTTTGTGGAAAAAGCCGTGCCCGGCGATGTAGTGGATGTTGAGGTATACCGCAAAAAGAAAAACTTTGGCGAAGCTAAAATCACCAGTCTTAAACAAGCATCGGCCCACCGTACCGAGCCTTTTTGCGAGCACTTTGGTACCTGCGGCGGCTGTAAATGGCAGCACATGACTTATGAGGCGCAATTGCTGTTCAAACAAAAAACAGTAACCGATGCCCTGAGCCGCTTGGCCAAGGTAGAGGTAAGCCATGCTTTACCTATTGTGGCCTCCCCTGCCGATCGTTATTATCGTAACAAGCTGGAATATACATTCTCGAACAAACGCTGGCTTAACGACGGCGAGAACCGCAGCGATGAAGCGGTGAATATGGATGCTTTAGGCTTTCACATTCCCGGCCGGTTTGATAAGATTCTGGACATCAACCATTGTTACTTACAGGCCGATCCGTCAAACGATCTGCGCCTTAAAATACGCGACTTTGCCAAGCTGCACAACATCAGCTTTTATAATTTAAAAGCACACGAGGGTGCCTTGCGCAACCTGATTATCCGTACCGCTGCCACCGGCGAACTGATGGTGATTGTGGTTTTTGCTTATGCCAGTGAGGAAGAAGTGAACTTGGTAATGAGCTTTGTAGAAAGCGAATTCCCCGAAATCACCTCGCTGTTGTACATCCTGAATCAGAAAAAAAACGATACCATATTTGACCAGGATGTAATTGCCTGGAAAGGCCCCGAATATATACTTGAGGCGATGAATGATATTAAGTTCCGCATTGGCCCTAAATCATTCTATCAAACCAACGCCATACAGGCCCAGCGGCTGTATGAGATAGCACGCGATTTTGCCAATTTTACCGGCAACGAACTAGTGTACGATTTATATACAGGTGCTGGTACCATTGCTAACTTTGTAGCTAGCCATGTGCGCGAGGTGATTGGCGTGGAATACGTGCCATCGGCTATTGAAGATGCCAAAATCAATTCGCAAATCAACAACATCAGCAACACTAAGTTTTACGCCGGCGACATGAAAGATGTGCTGAATGCCGAGTTTGTAGCAGAGCATGGTAAGCCAGATGTGATCATCACCGACCCGCCACGTGCCGGTATGCATGCCGATGTGGTTGAACGGCTGATGGAAATTGAAGCCAATAAAATTGTGTACGTAAGCTGCAACGTAGCCACACAAGCCCGCGATTTAGTTGTATTAAAAGAAAAGTATGATGTGGTACAAATACAGCCGGTAGACATGTTTCCGCATACACAACATGTGGAAAACGTGGTGTTGCTGCATTTGAGAAAGTAGTGAAAGAGCGGAGAGCGGCAATTAAAGAGCGTTTCTTTTTTGTCATTGCGAGGAACGAAGCAATCTCATCTCATGATATGGTAGCGACGGGATTGCCACGCTATCGCTCGCAATGACAAGGTTTTTATTGAGAACTTGATGTTTAATACTTAATTTTTACCTGAATGAATCCGGAAGAATTACTAAATGAAAATGGCCATCAGAAAGGCGAAAGCCCTTTGAAAAGCCTCGAGATAGATTTACGTTTATACAGTGAATCGTTACGTGAAGTTGCGGTAGAAATTATGGTGGAGGGCTTATCGGCCTACCCAATTTTTGTGGCGCACCAGCATGAGGTAAGTTTAGGTGAGTTGGTGCTAGACAAAGAAGAGCTGAACACAGAATGGACAATAAACGCTTCTACTTTGGAAGAATTTGTAGAGCGCGGCATCATAAAAAAAGAATTAAAGCAGCGCTTTATTGATAACTATAAAAGTCCGCATGATTATATGTGCGTATTTGCCATAGTGCCCGAAGGTGCCAACTTTGTATTTTTCCCTTATGGGAAAGAATAATCTATATATTTGATGAGTAGTGAATTTCGGTTTCATAGTTACACAACAGATAACCGACAACTCACTATAGATAACTGACAACCAACTATCCCATGCCCGATAAAAAGCTTTTAATACTTAATCCGCAACAAATTCAGCAAAAGATAGACCGCATTGCTTACCAGATATTGGAAGACAATTATGAGGAGCAGGAAATTGTAATTGCCGGCATTTTACCACAAGGTAGCCTGATGGCCAAACGCCTGAAAACTATATTAGAAGGCATCGCTCCTTTTACCTGTAAAATGATCAACATTGAATTGGATAAGCAAAGCACCACTTTACAATTCAGCACTGATACTGACATCAATGAATGCAATAATAAAGTAGTGATTATTGTGGATGATGTATTAAACAGCGGTAAAACCATGGCTTACGGTTTCGGCATATTTTTAGATGTGCCGCTTAAAAAGCTGCGCACCGTAGTACTGGTTGACCGCAATCACAAAAGTTTTCCGGTAAATACGGATTTTGCAGGCATTGCGCTTTCTACTGTTTTAAAAGAGCATGTGTACGTGTCGTTAAGCGAAAACGGTGAGGAAGACGCTGTTTATCTGGCTTAATTAGGAGTAAGTATTTAATACTTACTATCAAACAGGTACTACCTGTTATGGTACATTTCAATTTATAAGTTCAACGTGAACCTGCGCAATACTTACCTGGCCAACTTCATCAATTTGCTGTTTCCGCAATTGTGTCAGGCATGCAAAACTACATTGCTGGGTACCGAGCATTTAATTTGTACAGACTGCCTCTACCACTTACCTTACACCAACTTTTACAACCAGCCCGATAATATTGTAGCCAAACAGTTTTGGGGCAAAGTAGATTTGCAGGCTGCTTGCGCATTACTGTATTTTGAAAAAGGCGGCAAGGTGCAGGAACTGATGCACAACTTTAAGTACAATAATGCACCTCAAATTGGCAACAAACTTGGAGAAATAACCGGTTCGCTACTGGTACAAAACCCAATTTATAATACTGTAGATGCCATTGTACCTGTACCGCTGCACAAAAAGCGATTGAGAAAACGCGGTTATAATCAAAGCGCCTGCTTTGCTGAAGGATTGGCCAAAAAACTCCAAGCACAGGTATCTGAAACTAATTTAATCCGAAAAGTAAATACAGAAACCCAAACCCTTAAATCGCGCTTTGCACGGTTCGAGAACATGAAGGAAGTATTTGCCATCCATAAGCCCGAGCAACTAACAGGCAAACATATTTTGCTGGTGGATGATATTGTAACTACCGGCTCAACACTTGAAGCCTGTGCCCAGGCATTGCTAACGGTACCCAATATTAAATTAAGCATTGCCACAATTGCTTATGCAGTGTAAGGTTAGCCACTATATGCAACAAAATGACTAATTGTTTGTAAGACAAAAGGTATACCTTTGCTTCTGCAATCAATCAATGAAAAAAGCTTTAATCACGGGCATCACCGGTCAGGATGGTGCTTACCTGGCTGAGTTATTATTGAATAAAGGTTACGAGGTGCATGGCCTAAAAAGGCGCTCGTCATTGTTCAACACAAGCCGTATTGACCATTTATACCATGATCCGCACGAAGCCAATGTGAGGTTTAAACTGTATTACGGCGACCTGACCGACTCCGTCAATATAGTACGCATCATACAAGAAATTCAACCAGACGAGATTTATAACCTGGGGGCAATGTCGCACGTGAAGGTAAGCTTTGAAACCCCTGAATATACGGCGAATGCCGACGGCATCGGTACTTTGCGTCTGTTGGAAGCTATCCGCATCCTGGGTTTAGAAAAAAAGACCCGCATCTATCAAGCGTCTACTTCAGAATTGTATGGTTTGGTGCAAGCTGTACCGCAATCAGAAACCACACCTTTTTATCCTCGCTCACCTTACGCTGTAGCTAAGCTATACGCTTACTGGATTACCGTCAACTACCGCGAAGCTTATGGCATTTATGCCTGCAACGGTATCTTGTTTAACCACGAAAGCCCGCTAAGAGGGGAAACCTTTGTTACCCGTAAAATCACCCGTGCAGTAGCTAAGATAGCTATGGGCTTGCAAGATAAATTATATCTGGGTAACCTGGATGCACAGCGCGACTGGGGACATGCCAAAGATTATGTAGAGGCCATGTACCTGATTTTACAACAGGACACCCCAGAAGACTTTGTGATTGCCACCGGCGTAACCACCCGTGTAAGGGAGTTTGTGCGGTTGGCATTTTTAGAGTTAGGCATTGAGGTAGAATTTAGCGGCAAAGGTACACATGAGCGTGGCGTAGTAATAGATATGGACGAAGACCGCATGCACGAACTGGGCCTTAACCCCGACAACCTTAAATTCGGACAAACCGTTGTGAAGGTCGATCTGCGTTACTACCGCCCAACCGAAGTAGATTTACTGATTGGTGATCCGACAAAAGCTAACCAAAAACTGGGTTGGCAACCCAAACACACTTTACAAGAGCTGATTACTGACATGGTACAAGCCGATTTAGAGACAGCTAAACAAAATAACTTTTTACAACAGCGGGGATATTCAACGCTCAACCATTTAGAATAAGCACCTGCATATAACTTTAACATCTATGAAAAAACTGCTTACTAATTTATTTTTATTGCTCGTACTTGCAGGCAGTGCTTATGCACAATCGCAGTACCAGCCTTATTCTTTTCAGTTTTACCAAAAGTTTAGCCGCGATTTATACTCAACACAATCGCGAGCACATACGGCTATTAAGCCCTACTTTGTGGATGACAGTTTATTGAAAGACCGGTACGACTCGCTGATGAATTATGGTACTGATCCGCTGGTGAAACGCAGCTGGTTGCACCGGAAAATTTTCAATGAACACTTAATTGATGTACAAAACGACGAGTACACTTTCTATGCCGACTTTCTGCCTGACTTAACTGTTGGCCGTGATATTTCCGGTAAAAACACCACCTGGCTTAACACCCGTGGCTTTCAGCTAGGCGGTACCATTGGCAATAAATTTTCATTTTACACCAGCGGATATGAAAACCAGGCCCGGTTCCCAAACTATTACGACAACTACACCCAGCAAATGGAAATGGTGAGCGGTCAGGGTAATTTAACCCAAAATTCATTGAACAAACGTACACGTGATTGGTCGTACGTGACGGCATTGCTGTCTTATACCCCTATCAAATACCTGAACATCAGCTTGGGTATGGATAAAACTTTTATTGGTGACGGTTACCGTTCAATGCTTTTGTCTGATTTTGCCGCACCTTATCCGTTATTACGCCTAACTGCCAACTTGGGCAATGTGCGCTACATGGCCATGTGGACTTACATGAGCGACCCAACCGCTACACGTTTCAATCCCGACGACTTCCGTCGCAAATGGGGCGCTTTCCAATATGCAGACTGGAATGTATCTAACCGCGTGTCGCTGGGTTTTTTCCAATCGGTAGTTTGGGCAGCTCAAAATGAAAACGGTACCTCACGTGGGTTTGACTTTAATTACGTTAACCCATTCATCTTTTTACGTCCACTCGAATCATCCTCTAATCGTTCGCCCGATAACGTGAACCTTGGTTTTACCGGCAAATACAAAATCACCGACCAGGTAACCGCTTATGCACAATTATCGCTGGATGAATTTGAAGCCAAAAACTTTTTTTCGAGCAATGGCAGCTGGCGAAACAAATATGGCTGGCAGCTGGGTTTCAGAGGGGCCGATTTGTTCCATGTACGTTCTTTAAACTATTTGGTTGAGTACAACAGTGCAAGGCCATATACCTTTACTGAACGCAGTTCATCTATCATCAATTATGCCCACCAGCGCGAACCACTGGCTCACCCCTTTGGCGCTAACTTCCGCGAGTTTGTGGGTATCCTTAATTACAGCTACCAGCGTTTTGATTTTAGCCTGCAAGGTAACTATGGCTTATATGGCTTAGACATCAACGGACTGAATTACGGTAAAGACATCTTTAAACCATACAGCACAGTAGTGCAACTACTGGATAACCGCATTGGTCAGGGCCTACGTACCAACCTGTATTATGTGGAACCTAAAGTTGCCTTTTTGCTTAATCCAAAATACAATTTGCGTATTGAATTAGGAGGTATTTTTAGGGTAGAAAAGAACGATGTATTCAATCAAAAAACATCATTGGTTAGCATAGGCTTGCGTAGTTCATTCAGAAACATTTATAATGATATAGCCACGGCAAGGCTTTAGTTTTGCTTAATAATAAGAAAGGCTAACCAAATGGTTAGCCTTTCTTATTATATGTGTTTTAAAATTCTTAATTCCTGACTATATACTCTTGAATCTAACTTTAAGAAGCGATAGTATGCCTTTTCTGTTGCACACCCATGCTTTTCACCTGCTTCACAATGCCGGCGGCATCGTAGCCGCACTCAGCCCAAAGCTCAGGTTGTTCACCGTGTTCAATAACAGCATCAGGAATACCCAGGCGGATCACCTCAGCCTGGTATTTATGGTCGGCCATAAACTCCAGTACAGCACTGCCGGCACCACCTTCCAGGCAGCCGTCTTCAACGGTGATAACTTTATTGTATTTGGTAAACACTTCATGCAATAAAGCTTCGTCTAGTGGCTTTACAAAGCGCAGGTCGTAGTGGGCAGGGTAATAACCTTCGGTGTTTAGTTGGGCGGTAGCTTTAACCACCTCGTTACCTATTGCACCAATAGAAAGGATAGCCACTTCTTCACCATCGCATATTTTACGGCCTTTACCAATGGTAATGGCTCTGAACGGACGGCGCCAGTCTACCATCACACCGTTTCCGCGTGGATAGCGAATTACAAATGGGCCCGCATTTTCCAATTGGGCGGTATACATCAGGTTACGCAGTTCCTCCTCGTTCATGGGTGATGATACTACCAAATTTGGAATGCAGCGCATATATGCCAAATCATAAGCACCGTGGTGCGTTGCCCCATCAGCACCAGCCAAACCGGCACGGTCCAGGCAAAATACCACGTTCAGCTTTTGAATGGCTACGTCATGGATCACCTGGTCATACGCCCGCTGCATAAAGCTGGAATAGATATTACAGAAGGGTACCAACCCCTGTGATGCTAAACCAGCCGAAAAAGTAACAGCGTGCTGCTCGGCAATACCTACGTCGAAAGCACGTTCGGGCATGGCCTTCATCATCAGGTTCAATGAACTGCCCGACGGCATAGCCGGCGTAATACCCATTATTTTAGCGTTCTGCTCGGCCAGTTCTATCATCGTATGCCCAAACACATCCTGAAACTTAGGCGGCTGGGGCTTTTCATAATGTGTTTTTTTGATTTCGCCAGTAATTTTATCAAACAAACCGGGCGCATGCCATTTAGTCTGATCTTTTTCGGCCAGTGCATAACCTTTACCTTTTACGGTAACACAATGCAACAATTTAGGTCCGGGAATATCGCGCAAATCGCGCAATACCTTTACCAGATGCTTAACATCATGCCCGTCGGTAGGTCCAAAATACCGGAATTTTAATGACTCAAACAGGTTGCTCTGTTTAAGCAAAGTGCCTTTAATGCTTTTTTCTATCTTTTTAGCATATTTCAAAGCGTCAGGCCCTATAGCCGATAGCTTTGAAAGTACATAGCCAATATCAGCCCTAAAAGTATTGTATGGTTTTGATGTGGTAATATCTGTCAGATACTCTTTCAAAGCCCCCACGTTGGGGTCTATCGACATGCAGTTATCGTTTAAAATAACCAGCAGATTACTGTTGGCAATACCTGCATGGTTTAGCGCTTCAAAGGCCATACCAGCCGTCATAGCACCGTCACCAATAACGGCTACGTGCTGGCGGTCTTTCTCGCCTTTATAATGCGAGGCTACAGCCATGCCTAACGCCGCGGAGATAGAGGTAGATGAGTGTCCTACCCCAAAAGTATCGTACTCACTTTCAGCGCGCTTTGGAAAACCACTAAGCCCACCGTACACCCGGTTGGTATGAAAATTATCGCGGCGACCGGTTAAAATTTTATGACCGTAAGCCTGGTGGCCTACATCCCAAACCAATTGATCGTAAGGTGTATTCAGTACATAATGCAAGGCAACACTTAACTCAACCACGCCCAAACTGGCCGCAAAGTGACCACCGTTTACCGATACCACGTCAATAATATACTGTCGTAATTCCTGACAGATTTGCTCCAGATCGTCCTCATTAAACTTCTTTAAATCAGAGGGCGAATCGATTCTTTTCAGTAAATCACCGGCCGGTACTTGCATTGACATTCTGTTCGGGTAAATTAACTTACAAAGTAAGTCATTTTAGTTGGTAAATTAATTGACAAATTACACACTAATGTTGTTTCGCCAACTATGAAATGAGGTAGTATTTACACCCATTTTTGATATTTACCACCAGCTTTAATTCAACAAAACAAGCATGTTTTATCACAACCTGCACTGAGATCATCGAGTTGCTAACGAGAGTGCAATGACGATTTCATAATTTTTTTCGATCTGATAAATGTGCCTTTGTGTATGATAAATCGCTAGATACATCCACTCTAATCGCGTAAGCATACCAAAAACCGGCACTTCTTGCCCAAGGCACACCTCTGTCAAATCAAAGCTTTGGGCTGCATTAGCAATGGCTATTTTAACATGCGCTAGTTTACATTGTAAATCATCCTTAAGCAAAGGCGCGTTGCCGGGTACAATCGTTTTGGCAGCCTCATATTTTGCATTAAAGTCTAAAAACACCTGTGCCAGCATATGCCTTTTTTCGTCGGGTGAGCGTTGCACTGGCATTACCGGACCTTTAAAAATAAGCGGTATAATCTCCTGCGATTTAAGTAAATGCTCCCCTACCTGAGCGGCCGTCCAGCTACCGGTAAAAGGATTAGTATTTAGTTGTGATGCACTGTAACGGTTAAGCACTTCCTGCAAACGCTCGCTGGTGGCTTGCCATTGCGAAATAACTTCTGTAAACATAGTTGTAATTGATTTAAGTGTCAGGTAAATCAAATTTACTGGCCAATGCAGCAAACAAGCAGGTGCATATACGGCAATTTGAGGGTTAAATACGACATTTGGATTTTGTCAAATTTTGCAACTCTTTTGAGGATTATAACCAAAGTCCTATTATCGCGTCTGCAATCTGTTACTTTATCATGAATATTCTTAAATACCGTTTTTCGCTAACTTGCCTATGCGTTCTATTAAGCCTGATGCTGTTGCTGCAAAGCTGCAGCCATGAACCGGGCGTTTGGCGCAATGATGAGATACAAAATGGTTTGCGCAAAGATTTGCATAAACTGAACGACGAGTTACTGACTGCTTTGAAAGCTGGTGACCCGAAGCAGATGGATGAAATGTTATCGGCCGAATTATTGGAAAGCGGCCAATTATATCGTGAAGCGCACTTACTAAGCCTGCGCATGAAAAACGATACGTATAAGCTATTAGCAGATTTTTATATAGTGCACGAAAAGCGCGGCTTAAACCAAGTTGATGGCAATATAGACGGCAACAAGTTCACACTTAGTTACGATGCGTTGATGCAGGACATGTACATAGCTATGTTTGTACCACAAAAGGCAGTCGAAAAAATGATGATTACAGCGGTGTACTACAAGTACAATTACGGCTGGAAGCTATTTTTATTAAATGAGGGACGTTACACCGAAAACAACCAAACGGCACCTCAATTATTGAAACGTGCGCTTAGCCAGTACAACAAGCATCAATTGGTTGATGCCGTTCTGACCACCAATATGGCCCATGACTGTTTGCGTCCCAACGAAATGTGGCACTATCCTATTGATGATCATACACACGCTACACTAGGTAAAGCTATTTCAGAAGCTAATCAAGCATATAAATTCCCATTTACGCTAACTCAGGCACCTACTCATCCGCGTATTATTCACATTTCTAACAAAATAACGTCCGAGGGTACTTTTCCTGTCATATATTACTTATCAACCGTAAAAGTGAGCGATACCACTGCGTTAAAGCGCGAAAACGAAATGATACAGCAAGTGATTGGTCAAGCCATACCGGGTATTGATCAGGATAAAAAGTATGTGTATTATACCGCTTATAATGAGATGCCTAATTACCACAAGGCGGTTGATAGTTTTGAGATGATAGAGCGGGTGAAATAGCTGATCAAAAAAATTACCTATCATCTTATTGGCGGCTTATTTTTTTCCGGTCATCTATATTCCCTATCTTTGAATTGCTATGGCTGCAGAGAGTTTTGAAATCAGGTTGCCGCAGTTTGAGGGCCCGTTTGATTTGCTGCTTTTCTTTATCGAACGAGATGAGCTGGATATTCACGAGGTATCCATTGCGCGTATCACCGACGACTTTCTGGCTTACATTCACCAGATGAACAGCCTGAATATGGAGCTGGCCAGCGAGTTCATTTTTGTAGCGGCCACCCTAATGCGCATCAAAGCCAAAATGCTGCTCCCCCGTTTTGAGGCCGAAAGCGGCGAGGCGGAGGTTGACTCGAAAGAGGACCTGATTCGGAAACTCATCGAATACAAAAAGTTTAAAGACATCTGCGAGCAGCTACGCCCGCTGGAAGAAGAACGCTTAAAGCAAGAGCGCCGAGGCAATATAGCCGACGAGCTATCGCAAATTGAGGCCGTTACTTTACCAGGCGAAGAACTTTCTGAGCTTACCCTGTACCGCCTGATGCAGGTTTATGAGCGCGTACACCGCCGCTACCTGAACCGCACCGAAGAGGTAAAGCACACCGTGGTACAATACCTTTACACCATTGAACAGCAAAAAAAGGTAATTGACGAATTACTGCGCATTAACGGCCGGATGGACTTTTCATCCATCAGGCAAAACTCTGAAAACAGGGTACATTTTATATACAACTTTTTAGCCATGCTCGAGATGTTACAGCAAGAGCTGATAGACATCCAGCTGGGTTTGGGATTTAATAATTTTTGGATTGCGCCTAAAACAGCCCATTGATTTTGACTAACTTAGGCGCCTGTTAAGCATCATGAAAAAAGATAAACTGATTTTTAAGCTACTCGACGATGAGCAACAGCGCCAGGAAGAAGGACTGGAACTGATTGCCTCCGAAAATTTTGTAAGCAAGCAAGTAATGGAAGCTGCCGGATCGGCCGCTACCAACAAATATGCTGAAGGTTTGCCCGGCAAACGCTACTACGGCGGCTGCCAGGTGGTTGACGAGATTGAAACTATAGCCATTGAGCGTGCCAAGCAATTGTTTAATGCTGAGTGGGTAAACGTACAACCACACTCGGGCGCACAAGCCAATGCGGCAGTAATGCTGGCCATATTGCAGCCCGGCGACAAAATTTTAGGTTTCGACTTGTCGCATGGTGGTCACTTAACCCACGGTTCGCCGGTTAATTTTTCGGGTAAACTTTATCAGCCTTTGTTTTATGGCGTAAAAAAAGAAACCGGATTGATTGATTACGAGCAACTGCGTGCTACCGCCCTGCAAGAAAAACCAAAACTAATTATCTGCGGTGCTTCGGCTTACTCGCGCGATTGGGATTATGCTTTCATTCGCCAGGTGGCTGATGAGATTGGCGCGCTGGTACTGGCCGATATTTCGCACCCGGCCGGACTGATTGCCCGCGGTTTGTTAACCGACCCACTACCGCATTGCCATATTGTAACCACCACTACCCATAAAACCCTTCGCGGCCCACGCGGTGGCATGATTATGCTGGGTAAAGATTTTGACAACCCTTGGGGATTAAAAACACCTAAAGGCGAAATCAAAAAAATGTCGGCCTTATTGGATGCTGCCGTATTTCCAGGCACACAAGGCGGTCCGCTAGAGCACATCATTGCTGCTAAAGCTGTTGCATTTTATGAAGCGCTGGGCGATGATTACATGAAATATGTATTGCAGGTAAAACTAAACGCTCAGGCTATTGCTAAGGCCTTATTAGATCGTGGTTATGAAATCGTTTCGGGCGGTACCGACAATCACTTGATTTTAATTGACCTGCGCAACAAAAACATATCAGGCAAAGCTGCCGAGAATGCACTGGTACAGGCAGATATCACCGTAAATAAAAACATGGTGCCGTTTGATGATAAGTCACCGTTTGTAACTTCAGGTATCCGTATTGGTACTGCTGCCGTTACCACTCGTGGTATGAAAGAAAAACAAATGGAACAGATTGCTGATTTAATAGATGCGGTGATTAAAGATCCTGAAAACGAACATTCGGTTAAGAAAGTACGTAAACAGGTACACGCATTAGCGGAAAAGTTTCCGTTATATAATTAAGAATATACATTAATGGTGGTTGACCAAGTTCCTGATAATGAAGCTGAGCGTTTAAATGCACTCCGTTCTTATGATATTCTGGATTCATTTCCTGAAAAAGAATACGATGCGATTACACGCTTGGCTTCATATATATGCCAGGTTCCGTTGGCTTTTATCACCTTTATTGATGAAAACAGACAGTGGTTTAAATCTAAGGTAGGTTTGCCTATTGAAGAAATACCGCGCGCTAAGGCTTTTTGCCGGTACACCATAATGGATGATGTACTGGTAGAAGTACCCGATGCAAGGCTGGATGAACATTTTTTAGATGATGAAAATGTAAAAAGCGGATTAGGCATCCGTTTTTATGCCAGTGCCCCGCTTATTGACCCGGATGGTTACCGCCTCGGTTCGCTTTGTGTGTTTGATCAGCAACCCAAGCACCTAACCGACGAGCAGAAAGACGCACTCCAAACCCTGGCCAGCGAAGTAATTTCGCACCTCGCTTTGCGCAGGCAAAAAAAGGAATTGGAACGTAACCTGGAACGCCATAAAGATTTTTACCGCCTTTTCAACAGCTCGTCGGAAATTCACTACATCGCCGACGAAACATCCAAGATAGAATCCATCAACAACGCGGTTGAAACCATTTTGGGCTATAAATCCGAACAAGTGATTGGCCGCTCGTTATGGGAGTTTGTAGTAGACCAAGACCGCCAACAGTTTGCACCATTGATTGAACATGGCTTGCTTACGCAAAAATCTTTTGAGCTGGAAACCTGCATAGTGACCTCCAATAACGAAGTTAAATGCATAAGCTGGACAGCCATTCATGCCGATGGTAAATGGTATGCCAGTGGCCGAGATATCACCGAACAAAAGCGCGTTCAGGACGAATTGGAGCAACTATCATTGGTAGCCAGCAAAGTACATAATGGTGTTGCTATAAGCGATGCCGATAATAAAGTGCTTTGGATTAATGAGGCTTTTGAGCAAATTACCGGCTTTACGTTTGACGAGGTTAAAAACCAAGAACTAATCAATATACTTAACCCCGATTATACCCGTGAGGATGTAAGCGGCAAGCTACAGAGCTACCTGCAAACGCACAAGGCTTTTGAACTAGAAATAAGAATACTTCACAAAAACGGAAATCACATGTGGATATCCGTTTTAAACTCGCCTGTTTTTGACAAGGCTGGTAAAATTGAAAAGTATATCAAGGTAATTATTGATATAACCGCCCGCAAAAAAACAGAACAGGAACTTGAAATTTTATCCTTTGCTTCACGTAAATCGCCAAGCGGTGTACTGATACGCGACCGTGAAGGAAGGGTTATATGGATGAATGAGGCGTTGGAAACTATTTTAGGTTATACATTAACCGAAATGGAGGGCCACTCATTTGGCCGAACTTTGATAGGCCCCAATACCGATGTAAGCGTTTATGAAAACGCCCTGAAGGCTTTTATCAATAACAAACCATACGAAATTGAGATACTGCTCTATAAAAAAGATGGTGAGCCAAGCTGGGTATTTCTGTCTAACAGCCCATTGTTTAATGACGAGGGGCATGTAGAACGGCAGGTAACGGTTTGTGTTGACATCACAGAGCGTAAAAAAGCCGAAGAAGAGCTAACCTTACTTTCCATGGTAGCCAGCAACACCTTAAGTGGTGTGGTTATCAACGATAATGCCGGTACTGTAGAGTGGGCCAACAGCGCTTTTGAAAAAATCACCGGTTATAAGATTGACGATATACAGGGCCGCCACCTGGGGGACGTATTAAAAGGTGAGCTGACCGACTTTTCGAGCATTGAGAAGGCGCGCGAGTTATCTAAAAATAAACAATCGTTTGAGGTCGATGTACTGGTATATCGCAAAGACGGGCAACCTATATGGGTGTCGGTCATTAATTCGGTAATACTGGATGAACAAGGCAATGTTAAAAAATACATTGAGGTGGTTATTGATATCACCGCCAAAAAGAAAGTTGAACTGGAGCTAATTGCTGCCAAAGAAGAAGCATTGCAGCTGAGCCGGGCTAAAGATATGTTCATCTCTGTAATGAGCCACGAGATACGTACGCCACTGAACGCCGTTATTGGGATGTCGCACTTGCTGTCGGAAGATAATCCGTCAGAATCTCAAAAAGAGAATTTAGGCATCTTAAAGTTTTCGGCAGAAAACCTGATGACGCTGATTAACGACGTGCTTGACTTTACCAAGATAGAAACCGGTAACATTGAACTGGAAAAAGCAAAGGTAGACTTGCGCGAACTGGTACAAAGTGTAACCAGCTCTATGCAGTTTAAGGCCGTAGATAAAAAGATATATTTAAAGAACACTATTGACGCGGCTGTTCCAGCTTTAGTGATAGGCGACCGTACCCGTTTGGTACAGATACTATTAAACATTGTAGGCAACTCCATTAAATTTACTGCAACCGGCGGCATCATTATCGATTTAAAGGTATTAGAGCAAACACCTACCGAAGCTCGCATACGCTTTGCTGTTACTGATACGGGCATTGGCATTGCTTCTAACAAAATCAACACTATATTTGAGTCGTTTAAACAAGCTGAGGCAGATACCACCCGTAAATATGGTGGAACCGGATTGGGCTTAGCCATTACCAAGCGTTTGATTGAGCTGCACGACTCAAGAATTAATGTGGACAGTGTAGTTGGCCAAGGCTCTACCTTTTGGTTTAGCATTACATTTAAAAAAGCAGATAGCATAGCTGTGACAACTCATAACGGAACGGAGATAGGATTAAAGGTAAACGTACTGGTTGCTGATGACAACCAAATTAACCGTTTGCTGATTAATAAGGTATTAAAAAAATGGGGTATCACACCCGACTTTGCTGAAAACGGTGCTGAAGCTGTTGATAAAGTAGTGGCAAATCAAAACTATGATGTGGTATTGATGGATATCCATATGCCCGAGATGGATGGTTTAGAAGCATCACGTACTATACGCAGCAAAGAAGGCGACTACTTTAAAAAAGTGCCTATTATTGCCTTAACAGCATCTATGCTTACTAACCAAATGAATGAGATTGGCGATGCCGGCATGAATGATTATGTATTAAAGCCGTTTGATCCCAAAGTGCTGTACGATAAGCTAAGCCACTACCAGCACGAATAAAAAAAAAAACAGGGATACCTTTTTCAAGAATATCCCCGCCAATTAATTATGTAATCAAACGCTCCGGGTAGTTATACGGAAGCTGTTACAGCAAGGTTGCATAAAAAGTAAAATATTTATTATTATCAGTTAAATAAAACAAGAAAGGCCCGTTAACCGGGCCTTTCTTGTTTTGAAGTATGTTTTGACGAATTAGTTAGGTTGAGAAGGCGACATCACACCTGTATAGCGCGATCCTTTGTCTAACATAATAAAGTCTGTTAATATCTGGCCAGCTTCCCTTTTCAAAAAGTCCAGATCTTCATTTTTTGGACGGGTTTCGCCTTTTTTCAAAGGTGTTAAGCCCAATGCCGCACGACGCAGGTTGTTGCGCTCAAAGCTTTTCTGCTCATCTGCATCACGTTGTTGTTTCAACTGCTGCTCATTAAGTGTTATGCTTTTCTCGTCCTGGCGTTTTTTGAACTCAGCAATATCTTCCAGCAAATATTTATAACTGTCGTTGTTAGCCATGCGTTGGTTGTGCATCTGGTTCAACTGCGGAATTGCGCCACTCAGGTCGGCCACTTTTACAAAATTGCTTTTGGCAATCATATCAAAAGGCAATGCCGATGGTTCAGTGTCTTCGCCATATTTATCCAGCGGAATTACTGAAGGGAAAGCCACATCAGGCGTTACGCCTTTGTGCTGAGTTGAACTGCCGCTGACACGGTAAAATTTGGCAATAGTTAAATTCAATTGACCAAACTTGGTTTCAGCACCTGTACCGTTCGACTTTTTAGTCATAGAGGTAATCATATCACGCAAAGAAGTGCTGATTACCTTATCCAGTTCAATAGCGCTTTGTACGGTACCTTTACCATAAGTTTGGGTACCTAAAATCAATCCACGTCCATAATCCTGAATAGCACCGGCAAAAATTTCGGAAGCTGATGCACTGAAACGGTCAACCATTACAGCCATTGGGCCGTTATAAGCCACCATCGGGTCTTCATCTTCGTTAACTTCTACACGGTTACGGGTGTCACGTACTTGTACTACCGGGCCTTGTTTAATAAATAAGCCGGTTAGCTCAATAGCTTCAATTAATGAACCACCACCATTTTGACGTAAATCCATTATCACACCATCAACATTTTCACGTTTCAAGGTATCTAATATCAGTTTTACGTCGCGGGTAGTGCTTTGATAATTTGGATCTTTAGCACGGTAAGCATTAAAGTCTATATAAAAAGCTGGCACATTGATAATGCCTATTTTATAAGTTCGGCCGTTTGCATTATAAGTACGAATTTCTTTTTTCGCCAACTGATCTTTCAACACAATTTTTTCGCGTGTCATCGACACAATCTTTGGCTTATCTGATGCACCGGTACCTTTAGGCAATAGTTTTAATCTAACTACAGTACCTTTAGTGCCACGAATTAGCGCAATAGCATTTTCCAATCGCCAGCCCACAACATCCTGAAATTCTCCCGTTTGGCCTTGTGATACACCAATAATACGGTCGTCAATATTAATCTGGCGGCTTTTATCTGCCGGACCACCGGCCACAATGGTTTTAATAGTTACATACTCATTTTCAGAAGCTAATGAAGCACCAATGCCTTCCAATGAACGAGACATTTCGATATTAAAATTCGCTGCATTGGCCGGGTTGAAGTAGTTAGTATGCGGATCTACAGCTTCAGTAAACGAATCCATAAAAATCTGGAACACGTCTTGGTTAGAAAGCTTTTTGGCTTGCGATACTAGGTTTTGATAACGCTTACGCAAAGTTTCCTTGTTTTTGGTCATGTCCGGCGTAGCCAGTTTCAAATTCAGTAAGTCGTATTTAACACGTTGGCTCCACAACTTATTCATGGCTGTGGCCGATGACACCCAAGGTTGATTTTCCCGGTCGTAGGTAAAACTTTCGTTGGTATTAAAATCGTAGCTTTTGTTCAATTGCGTTAAAGAATAATTGATTCTTTCCAGGTAACGCTTTTGGTAAACATTAAAAATGTAAAAAACGGCGTTTAAATCTCCGGTTTTTAAATCATCGTCAAACTCATTTTTAAAACGGTCAAAATCTTTAATGTCTGATGCTAACAGATAATTGCGGTTTTCGTCAAGTGCTTTCAAATAACGGTCGTACACCGCGTTGGAAAGAGAGTCGTTCAAACTTACTTTTTTGTAGTTGTACTGGCTAATCAGTGAAGCTACCTCCTTACATACAAGGCTCTGCTTTTGATCGGGCAGCAAATCACCAGGACCAACTTTTGCAGGCTTGCTGGGAGAAGCCTTACACGCCAGCGCTGCGCTGAGCACCAGCAGTATATAAAACTTTTTGAACATCTCTTTTATGGTTTTTAAATCTGTATCTAAATAAAACATCAATATTGGTGCCTGTATTATTAATTTCTCAAAGTAAATAAAAAAGAGACAGCAATTTAAGCTGTCTCTTACTTACAATAATAATATAAATAATAATGTTTTAACAGACTTTGTATAGTTTATGGCATTTGCACAACATTATGCTATACACCCTATTAACTGTTATATAGTTACAAAGCGCTTTGTGTATTACCGGCATAAGTGGTGCCGGGTTTAATAGCCGCTAACTTATCGCGTTGCAGGTTTTTCAGTTCAAAGTCAACATGTGTCAAGTCGTCTTTCCAGTTGTGGTTAATGGCCAAGCTGCGCGCTTCGTCCAAATCCTGCTGGGCCAAGGCAAAATCGCCAATGGTAGATTTAATAACTGCCAAATCAATCAGGTTGGCTATAGTTAACCGATCGTTGCTTTGCTGACGCGACAAATTGTTGCTTTGCAAAAAGAACCATTTGGCTTGGGTAAGTTTATTTTGCCTGATGTATATCTTGGCCAGATCTCTAAATCCGTAGCTAGCTTCGGCATATTCTCTGAAACGCATATGATGCTGCGCTTCTTTCATCACCGAACGCTCGCTAAGCGATAAACCATAAGCCGTTTCCAGAACGCTTAATGGTGTAACGGAAGTATTGGTAAAGGAAACTGGCCGTAATTTAATACCAGCCGAAGGCTGTTGCACCAACTGCGGCAAACGGCGGTAATTGCTGATATTCAATTTATACCACTGTGCCGACGCCGATAAACTGATAGAACACAACAGAACGAGTAAGGTTATGCGCATGCTTTATTTTGTATGAGTTTAATTAAATTAATCAGTAAGCAAATATACCGCTTATTACGCTACTCAGAAACAATTAGTTGCAATCTACTCAAAAACTTTCACATCGCCATCACATAACGCCCAAACCATATATGGATGTGTATCAGCGTGGTATATATCTCCATTTGCAGCAATGCCTATGGTACCGGCAAAGCCGTCATAGGGTTTCATTTCGGCTAGTGATTTTTGGGTAGCTTCTTCCAGGCTCATACCATCAGTTACACGTGTAACAATTTTGGCAGCTACTGCACCACTTACAATATCCTCGCCCACACCTGTGCAGGATATACCTGCATAAGCATTTACATAGTTACCGGCAGCTGTAGCCGAATCACTTACCCGGCCTACCATTTCATATCCTTTACCCCCAGTTGATGTAGCCGCAGCCAGATTACCTGTTTCATCTAACGCTACACAGCCAACAGTACCGAGGCGGATAGATTCATTCAGTTTCTTTTCATACTCTTGCTTGCGCTGCGGCGTTTCAACGTTATAGTAATCAAAACCGTTGTCGCGGGCAAACTGCAAGGCTCCTTTGCCGCTTAGCACTTTGTCTTCATAATCCATCAGCTTTTTCGCAACAAAAATGGGGTTTTTCACATCCTCAATGTTGATAACTCCGGAAAAGCCCAGTGTTTTGCCATCCATCAATGAGGCACTCATGCGAATTACACCGTCACTTTGAATTTGAGAACCAATACCTGCATTGAACAGATCACAATCTTCTAACAAACTTACAGTATATACTACAGTTTCAACAGCTGTATGGCTTTGCAGGTAATCATATCCTTGCTGTACAATACGCTTTAAAGCATCCTGTTTGGCCTGCTTTACTTCTTGATTGGTTCCCGACTCGCTGAAAAAGCCGCCGTGAATAATTATTTTCATAATTGGGTGGTTGGTTATATATGCAAAGAGACACAAAGTATCGTGCCTCTACAAAAGTATAATTAGGAATTAATTATTTGGTAATAACAAGCAAAAAGTAGCGTAAGGTCTTGCTCAATAAGATATCGCTCAATCCCTATCCGGCACCTGTACATAAACGCCTTCTTCTACCTTGGTTCTTTTCTTCATAATCATACGGTGCTGCGCTAGATCGTACCGGTCAAATATCGACATTACATGCACTTTTAATCCTTCAATAGAAACCGGCGCACCCATTTCTACTTCATAAATATTGGTGCCTACCATTCCTTTACCATCTACTACGATGGTTAAGCCCGAGCCTATCGCTTCCATCATACTGCCTTCAGTAATCAGTAAACCGGCATCCTCACCCAAACCAATACCCAAAATACCGGGATTGCTGGCCACTGCATAAAACAAACGGCCAATGCGTCCGCGTTGTACAAAATGGGTATCGATAATCATATGATCAATAAAGCCCAATCCGGCGGTAATTTGCACCTCGCCTTTTACCAGTGCCTCATTACTTTCGCCACGGTAAATCATATTGGTTGATGCTGCTGCTGCACCGGCTGATGTTCCGGCGATAACAAAATGCTCGTGGCAATAACGCTTTTTCAGAATCTGTAAAAATTCAGTCCCACCAAATATAGAACTCAAACGCAGCTGATCGCCCCCGCTAAACATCACTACATCAGCATTACGAACACGTTCCAAATATTCAGGATTTGCAGCATCTTCGCGACTGCGGATATCTAACACGTTTACATGTGTTACACCCAACGCAGTAAAAGACTTGATATATTCATGCCCTACAATTTCGGGAATTTGAGAAGCCGTAGTAATAACCTCTACCTGTGAACCCTGCTGCTTGGCCGATTCTAAAATTATTCTTTTGAGTATGCCGCGTTCAAAAAATTTAATATAATTGGGCTTAAGAATATGTTCTTCGGCACTAACATTGGTCCCCATATCAACCGCACCGCCTATTATTATTAACTTACCTTTCGGGACAATCATTACTTTAAACAATTAGTTAATACAAAGTAAATAAAAAAGTGATAATTCTGCACTTATCATATCATAACGGCCATAATATCCTTAAAAATTACATTACATTGTTACACCTTTTAGATTTATAAAACAAAAACATACGCCCATCTGATATTGAGAAACAACACCTATGAAGATAGAAAAAATACAAGTTCTGCGCGGACCTAACATCTGGAGCATTAGCCGAAAAAAACTGATACAAATGCGGTTGAATCTCGAAGAAATGGAACACCGCCCTACCAATACCATTGATGGTTTTTATGAAAGGTTACAAGCATTAATTCCCAGCATGTATGGGCACCGCTGTTCGCCGGGCGTACCTGGAGGCTTTTTTGAACGGGTGCAACAAGGCACCTGGATGGGACACGTAATTGAGCATATTGCTTTAGAGATACAAACACTGGCCGGCATGTTTTGCGGCTATGGCCGTACCCGCGAAACCAAAACACCAGGCACATATAATGTGGTATTTAACTACCTTGAAGAGAAAGTAGGTGTATTTGCTGCAGAATCGGCCGTGCGCATTGCCGAAGCGCTCATAGCCGGTGAAGAGTATCCGCTTGAAGCAGACATACAGGAAATGCGCGAAATACGCGAACGGACACGTTTAGGCCCCAGTACCGGTTCTATTGTAGAAGAAGCTATATCGAGAGATATTCCATGGATCAGGCTCAACAACCAGTCGTTGGTACAACTGGGCTATGGCAAAAACCAGGTACGCATCCGTGCCACCATGACCGAGCATACCAGCAGCATTGCGGTAGATTTGGCCAGTAATAAGGAAGAAACCAAACGCATTTTGCAAGAGCAGGCGATACCTGTGGCTAAAGGTGTAACCATTACATCGGCATCGCAAGTGTCCGACGCTATCCGCAAGGTTGGCTTTCCGCTGGTTTTTAAACCGCTTGACGGCAACCACGGACGCGGTGCCACCATTAACGTTAAAACTGAAGAAGAAGCTATTGCCGCTTTTGAGCATGCGGCCCGCATATCGCGTAAGGTGATAGTAGAAAAGTTTGTGACCGGATATGATTTTAGGGTGCTTGTCATCGACCATAAAATGGTAGCGGCGGCCCTGCGCGTGCCAGCCCATGTAAAAGGTGATGGCGAGTTGAATATTCAGCAACTGATTGATAAAGAAAATACCGATCCGCGCCGTGGATACGGCCATGAAAATGTATTGACTTTGATTGAAGTTGACCGCGATACACGCGATCTACTCGATAAAAAAGGTTATACACTGGAGACGGTTCCGGCTAAAGATGAAATAGTTTACCTGAAATCTACCGCTAACCTGAGCACCGGTGGTACTTCTATTGACGTAACAGACCAGGTACACCCCGAAAACATTTTCATCTGTGAGCGGATATCACGTGTGATTGGGTTAGATATTTGCGGCATCGACATCATGGCCGAGAACTTGACTGAGCCCCTTACCGAAAATGGCGGCGTTATACTGGAGGTTAATGCAGCTCCGGGTTTCCGTATGCACGTGGCACCAAGCGAGGGTTTACCACGCAACGTAGCGGGCAATGTATTGGATATGCTGTATCCGCCGGGTAAATCGGCTCGTATTCCAATTATTGCTACCACCGGCACCAACGGTAAAACCACTACTACCCGACTGATTGCACACATTATAAAAAACAACGGCTATCGCGTAGGCTTTACCACGTCCGATGGTATTTATGTGCAAAATACGCTGATGGTAGAAGGTGATACCACCGGTCCGCAAAGCACTGAGTTTATTTTGAAAGATCCTACAGTAGATTTTGCCGTATTAGAAACGGCCCGCGGCGGCATTTTGCGCTCGGGACTGGGCTTTGGCAAATCGGACATTGGTGTAATTACCAACATCCAGCCCGATCATTTAGGTATATCTGATATCCATACCTTGGATGATTTAGCTCGTGTAAAAAGCGTGGTCATCAACTCTGTAAAAAAAGACGGATGGGGCGTATTGAATGCAGACAATGAACATTGCGTACGTATTGGTAAAAATGCCGATTGTAATATTGCTTACTTTAGCCGCAACGAGAATAACCCTGTAATACAGGCGCATTGCAAAAAAGGCGGCATTGCCTGCATTTGCGAGGATGGTTACATTACCATCAAAAAGGGCGATTGGAAAATCCGGGTGCAACGCATTAGCCAAATACCTATCACATTTGGGGGTGTGGTTAGCTTTATGATTGAAAATGTAATGGCCGCTACATTAGCCACTTACTTATACGGCTTTAAAACTGAGGATATCAAAACCTCATTGCAAACCTTTGTACCATCGGCCACACAAACGCCCGGTCGGATGAATATTTTCAATTTCCGCGATTTTAGGTTTATGGTTGATTTTGCCCACAACCCTGATGGCTATGTTGGCATAGGAGAGTTTTTGCGCACCATTGATTCGCCACTAAAAATTGGCTTGATTGCCGGCACCGGCGACCGACGCGATGAAGACATCATTGAACTGGGCCGCCTTGCCGCCAATATGTTCGATTATATTTTACTACGGCAAGCCGACCATTTGCGCGGCCGCTCGCGCGAAAACATGATCAGCTTAATGGAGCAAGGTATCAAATCAGCAAAACCCGACATGCCTTACGAAATTTTGCCCGACGAGGTGGATGCCGTTGCTTATGCCATTAGCCTGGCCAAACCCGGTACATTTATTACCACTTTAAGTGATGCTGTAGGCGATGCGGTTGAGATTGTGCAAAATTATCAAGAGCAGGATGCCATGCGGATATAATCAAGAATTGATTAACAACAAAGCCCTGCCATTTGAATATGACAGGGCTTTGTTTATTTACAAATAAGTAATTTATTTATATAAAAAATCACCCACTAATTTCTCAGCCTCTGCGCAGGCAGTTGCCAAATCGTAGTTTTTTAGGATGACATCAAAACGCGGAGCATAATTCAATTCTTTTTCGGCTTTAGCAAAGCGCTCTTTTAGCTTTTCCTCGCTGTCCGTTCCGCGACCGGTCAGACGTTCTATTAGTACTTCTAAAGATGGTGGCTGAACAAATATAGCCAGTGCTTGGTCCTGATATTTACGTTTCAGGTGCAAACCACCTTCTACATCGATATCAAAAATAACCGTTTTACCGTTTGCCCAAATGCGCTCAATTTCCTGGCGCAAAGTGCCGTAAAAAGTGCCCGAATATACCTCTTCAAACTCTACGAATTGTTTTTTGGCAATGCGGTGCAAAAACTCTTCTTTACTGATGAAATAATAGTCTTTACCATTCTCTTCATCACCACGCGCCTGCCGGGTAGTGGCAGATATAGAAAATTCCAATTCTGGAAACTTAGTAAGAAGATGATGAACGATGGTTGTTTTACCAGCACCCGATGGAGCTGAGAATATAAGGAGTTTACCCATTTTGCTTACAAGTGAGTAGTGAGTGGCGAGTAGTTGACTGGCTTCTGTTAACCATTTAACCAATCAACTACCTAACTACTCAACTATAATACATTCAATAATTGTTCTTTAATTTTTTCGAGTTCTTCTTTCATGCCTACTACCAATTTTTGAATGGTAGCATCATTGGCTTTTGAACCCAGCGTGTTAATTTCGCGGCCTATCTCCTGCGAAATAAAACCCAGCTTTTTACCATTGGCATCGGCCGACTTCAAGGTTTCAATAAAATACTCACAATGCGTCCGTAAACGCACTTTTTCCTCGGTAATATCCAGTTTATCAATATAATAAATCAGCTCCTGCTCAAAACGGTTCTGATCAATATGTTCGGTGCCTACCGCATCAGCCAAAAACTGGTTTAACCGTTCACGGATAACGGGCACACGTTTCGGATCTTCCAAAATTACCTGCTCCAGGTTAGCCACTATCATGTTGATGCGGTTGGTCAGCTCTTGTTGCAATACGTTACCTTCATCGGTACGGAATTGCTGAAAATTAGCCAAAGCTTGCTGAAAGGTTCTTTCAACCTGTTTCCACTCCTCTTCACTTACGGTATCTTCGGTGTATTTAACCACTTCTGGTAACCCTAAAGCCAATTGCATCAGATTATTTGATGATTCGCCTAAATCGGCACTAGCCGCTTTCAGTTGCTCGTAATAGTGTTTAAGCAATACAGTATCTATGCCTGCTGCTTTTACAGCCGAGCCGGTTTGTTCTACGTTAATGCTTAAATTTACTTTACCACGTTCAATCTGCTTACTGCATTCGGTACGCAACTGAAACTCCTTATCAGAAAAAGACTTGGGAAGACGGAGCGAAAGCTCCAGAAACTTGCTGTTCAGGGATTTGATCTCAACGGTGTATTTGGTACTGCCCGAATCAAAAGCAGCAATTCCATACCCTGTCATGGATTTTATCATGTGCAAAGATAGGTATTTGATTTATTAGTTTGCTGGTTCATTTGTACAATGAAGGCAATAATTAGCGTTAACCTTTTTTAACATTTAGTTGGCAAAGCTATTTGTATCTTTACTGAAAATGCATGATTCTCGTCTCATATACATCATACTTCTTCTATTAACCAGCCCATTAATGGCTTCCGCACAGCTGGCCACCGCTTTAAAAGGTGTAATATTAAAAGAGCGTACCACTACCAGAGCTGCCGAAGTAAGGGTAACCAACTTACAAAATAAAGCCATTGTACAAAGCGATAACTTAGGCTTTTTCAGCATTCTGGCAAATGTGGGTGATACCCTTTTATTTACCAAAACCGGTTATGCTGATCAGAAGATAGCTATTACATCTACGCAAGACTTGATTGTACGTATGATGACTAACACAGAGCTTGGCCCTGTAGTAATACGCGGCACCACCAAAAAGCAGGAAATGCAGGAAACGATGGACATATACCGCAGCAAAGGTATTTACTTCAATGGCAAGCCACCGGCACTGGCGGCGGTAGCATCGCCCATCACAGGCTTGTATGAGTTGTTTGGCAAAGGCCCTGGTCAAGCCAGGCGCTTTAGCAATTACATGCAAAAAGAAAGTAAAGAAATAGAGATTGATAAACGTTACAATAAAGCTCTGGTGAAACGAATTACCGAACTGCCTGACGAGGATGTAGATAAATTTATGCTGGCCTACCGCCCGGCTTATGATGATTTGAAAAAGTGGACGGATTACGATTTGATTGTATTCATCAAAAAATCGGCGGCAAGCTATAAAGACGCTAAAGATACGCCGGGCCTGCAAAGGTTATATTAGCAGTCAGTTGCAATCATCCGGGTAAAAACGCTCCAAAAATGATATCGTATATAGAACGCAGTGAAATATCTTTTTAAATAAGCAGCGAAAACTTATCGCTTTTAAAGACTTCTCGCTATCACTCTAAATGACAGATTGGAAAAAAGCAGAAATTAATGCAGACTAACGCTAATCTCTACCAAGCAAAATCAGATTCCCAACGCCTCACAAGCCTTTTCGGCCGCTAGCTTTTCGGCATTCTTCTTACTAAACTCTTTGCCCAGGCCCATTACCTCGCCATCAATTTGTACTTGAATAGTGAACAGCTTATTACTTTCACCTTCCTGATTCTGTCCCACTTCGAAAGTTACATCTTTGCCGTGGCGCTGGCACCATTCAATGAGTTTGCTCTTGAAATTGGTTTCGGTTTGCTCAAGCGTATGAATATCAATATGCGATTTGATGATGCGATTGATAATCAAACTTTTGGTAAACTCGTAGCCTTTATCCAGATATATGGCACCAATTAACGCCTCAAAAGCATCCCCCATCAGTGAACCCTGGCGAGCCGAACCTACCATGCGGGCATCATATTCGAGTAAATTATCTAAACCTAATTTACGGGCAAGCTGGTTTAAATTTACACGGCTTACAATTTTAGAACGCAGCTCCGTTAAAAAGCCTTCGTCTTCATAAGGGTACAATTTAAAAAGCACCTCGGCCACTACGCTGCCTAACACGGCATCGCCTAAAAACTCAAGCCTTTCGTTGCTGTTCTTAACACCTTTTTTTACAGATTGCGCCACCGATTTGTGCCGGAAAGCCAAACGGTATAAAGACAAATTGCCCGGCACGAAGCCGAGCAAATTCTTTAATGTTTTTACGTATTTCCTGTTAGGCGATAAGTAAAGCTTATATAACCTTGTAATGGGCATTAATAGATGCTTATTCCTGGTATTTTTTAAAAATTACAGAAGCATTATGGCCACCAAAACCAAAACCATTGCTTTGTGCCGCACGTACTTCACGTTTTTGAGCAGTATTAAAAGTAAAATTAATACGCGGATCAAAAGCCGGATCGTCGGTAAAGTGGTTGATAGTTGGCGGAACCATATCATTTTTAACCGCCAAAATTGCCGCAATAGCCTCAACCGCACCAGCGGCACCCAATAAGTGACCGGTCATGGATTTGGTTGAACTGATGTTGATACGATACACTTCATCGCCATAAGCTTGCTGGATAGCTTTCACTTCCTGCGGGTCGCCTATTGGGGTGGATGTACCATGTACGTTCACGTAATCAATATCAGCCGGTGTCATGCCTGCATCTTCCAAAGCAGCTTTCATTACCAGGGCAGCTCCTAATCCTTCAGGGTGTGGGGCTGTCATGTGATAAGCGTCGGCACTCATGCCACCGCCCATCATTTCGGCATAAATTTTTGCGCCGCGGGCCTTAGCATGCTCCAGCTCTTCTAAAATAATGGTTCCGGCACCTTCACCGGCTACAAAGCCGTCGCGATCCAGGTCAAATGGCCGGGATGCGGTTGCAGGATCATCATTACGGGTAGAGAGCGCGTGCATGGCGTTAAAACCACCAATACCGGCTTCATTTATGATAGCTTCAGACCCTCCGCTGATGAACATATTAGCTTTACCCAAACGGATATAGTTAAAAGCGTCTATCAGCGAGTTGTTAGAAGAGGCACATGCAGATACCGTGGTAAAGTTTGGACCACGCAAACCATATTTAATTGAAATATGGCCCGGTGCAATATCCGCAATCATTTTAGGGATAAAGAACGGGTTAAAGCGCGGCGTACCATCACCTTTGGCAAAGTTTACCACTTCATCCAAAAATGTTTTTAAACCACCAATACCCGAACCCCATATTACGCCTATACGGTTAACGTCCAGCTTATCAAAATCAAGCTGAGCGTCTTTCACCGCCTCTTCGGTAGAGTATAAAGCATACTGAACAAAAGGGTCGAGCTTACGGGCATCTTTCCGACCTAAAAAAGCATCGGCATCAAAGTTTTTTACTTCGCATGCAAATTTGGTTTTGAAATGCGTCGTATCAAAACTTTTAATCATGGCAGCACCACTCACTCCATTAATTAAACTGTTCCAATATTCCGAAACAGAATTACCAATTGGAGTAAGCGCACCTAGCCCGGTTACAACAACTCGTTTAAACTCCATCTAACTTTATTGAAGGGAGTTTTATTTAACGTTTTTTTCAAGGTAAGCAATAGCCTGACCTACTGTACCAATAGTTTCTGCCTGATCATCAGGAATAGCTACGTTAAATTCTTTCTCAAATTCCATGATTAATTCTACGGTGTCCAAAGAGTCGGCACCTAAATCATTGGTGAAGCTTGCTTCAGGTGTTACTTCACTTTCGTCAACACCTAATTTTTCTACGATAATAGCCTTTACTCTTGAAGCGATATCAGACATAACAGTTTATGTTTAATGATTAAATAAATTTCTGTGCAAAGAAAAATAAATTTAGTTAAATATCAAATCTAAAATCTTACGCAATGTTTTAACAAAATTTCACTGCAACGGTTTCAGTTTGTAATTTTGTAATTCAAAAATACTGATTTTGACGAAGAAGATTCTAAAATTCGAAATCGATCTGGATTTTGCGCTCATTGCCATTACTACGCCGCTTAAAGATTACCGGCTGTGCTATTTTATTAATAAGCACCTTAACTTTGGCTTTACTAAAATAACCGATCTGGCCGTTGATATCTATCAGGGCACCGTTGAGCCCGCTCATTTTTCTATTTACCACCACCAGTGGGAAGCTACCGAAACCGACTTTTATTTGATTGCCAACAAAGGCTCAGATGGCTTGCTGATACCCGAAATGCGCGAAGTAGATTATTTTTTAATGATTCGCAATTTTATTGATGAAACCGATTTAAATCACATTATCAGCTCGTTAAATCGAATTCCGGAAATACTCGCCGCAGTAAAGATTGAGCCAAAAAAAATGAAATCACGTGAAAATCTATTATTTTAGCGCACTTTTACAAAGTGTTGACGTTACACTATATAGTATATTATAATATATAAAAAGACAGAGACAGTTAAACCCGCTATATGAAACTATCTTACAACAGAACTAAAATTGTGGCCACCATGGGCCCGGCATCTGCAAAAAAAGATGTATTGCTGGCTATGATCAGAGCTGGTGTAAATGTTTGCCGCCTTAATTTTTCGCACGGCAGACAGGAAGATCACCAAAAAACTATCGACTTGATTCGCGAGATCAACGAACAATATAAAACCAACGTGAGCATGCTGGCCGATTTACAAGGCCCTAAAATTCGTATTGGTTTAGTTAAAGATGGCGGTATTCACCTGGTTAATGGTAAACACATTAACATGACCACCAAAGAGTGCATTGGTGATGACAACCAGATTTACATCACTTATGAAACTTTTCCGCAGGATGTGCAGGCTAACGAAATCATTTTATTGGATGATGGTAAACTGCAACTAAAAGTTATTGAAACCAACCGCAAAGACAATGTACTGTGCGAGGTAATTCATGGCGGTATTTTAACATCACGTAAAGGTGTTAACCTGCCTAATACCAAAGTTTCTATACCTAGCTTAACCGAAGAGGATTTAGACAACCTGCAATTTGCCCTGAAAAACGATATTGAGTGGATAGGCTTATCATTTGTGCGCACCGGTGAAGATATCGTAGAATTAAAACGTATTATTAGCCAAAGTGGTAAAGCAGCCCGCGTAATTGCAAAAGTTGAAAAGCCTGAAGCTATTGATAATATTGACGCTATTATAGCAGCAACCGATGGCGTGATGGTAGCCCGTGGCGACCTGGGTGTAGAAATGCCTTTAGAAGAAGTGCCATTGCTGCAAAAAATGATTGCCCGCAAATGCCGTGCAGCTTCTAAACCGGTAATTGTAGCCACTCAAATGCTGGAAAGCATGATTACCACTCCTCGCCCAACCCGCGCCGAGGTGAACGACGTAGCTAATTCTGTGTTAGACGGTGCCGATGCAGTGATGTTGAGCGGCGAAACATCCGTAGGCGAGTTTCCGCTGATTGTAATTGAAACAATGGCTAAAATTGTGCGCAACGTTGAAGAACGTGGCTATCCGTTCAATGCTCCTAAAGTAGCTGTAGATGTTGACCCTACCAATCCTAATTACCTGAGCAATGCGGTATGTGAATCGGCAGTACACTTGGCTAACCATACCAATGCAATGGGTATTGTATCCATGACCTTCTCGGGCTACACAGCGTTTGAAATTTCAAGCCACCGCCCTAAAGCGCCAACTTATATTTTCACTTCTAACAAAAACCTGCTAAATGCTTTAAGTTTAGTTTGGGGGGTTAAAGCTTTTTATTACGATGAGTTGGAAAGCACTGATAAAACCATTAGTGATGTGAACAGCATTTTGAAAGCAGAAAATCTGGTACAAACCGGCGATGTAGTAATTAATACTGCAGCAGTGCCAATTGCTAACCAAGGCAAAACCAACATGCTAAAAGTTACTATTGTTGAATAAGTAATTCTGAATAAAAAATGAAAGGCCGCTTAATTAAGCGGCCTTTTTTAATACACAGCTGCTACGCAAACCTGCGTCCGCAACTTGTGTATACTACCGAAATGATAGTGCCAGTAAAGCTGTACAATGCCCATAGCTATGGTTATTTTGTTCCAGATAAGACTACAGTATCCGCTAACAGTTTAACGTAGCTATGCCTTACCTACCCAAAAGCCATTAAATATTATTTAAGCACTGTAAACAACCTTACAAGGGGAATTATTAAAAACGCAGACTAAAAACAAAAAGAGCCGCCTGTAAACAGGCGGCTCTACTGCTAATATATTGTTAGGATCAGCTAATAATTATTTTGAATAAATTTTGCTAACGTCACGGAAACCGGTTGTGGTGTTGCTGTACCAGTCGGTATAGCTTAAGCCGCCTGATTGAGCCCAATCCAGGAAGTGAGGATAAGCTTTATCAATGCTTTGCAGCTCAACAGGGTATTTAAATTCGCTGGTGAAGCTGATAGCCCATGGCCAGTTTTCTTTGGATACATAATATTTGGTAGTTGGTGATGAAGCGTCATCATCGGTACCAAACAATTTGCTATCTACTTTATCAGTTGGTGCGTAACCTGGCAGGTGAATTTCATAACCACGGCGCATGTTGCTGATCAGGAACGGATTGAATGTTGATGGCTGTAAGCTTGATTGTGCAACTGGCGATACAAAACTAACGTTAAGTGTTACAGTAGTACCGGTTACTTTAGCTTTGTCTGGATAAGTATTGATAAAGAATGAGTTATCAGCATTTTTCAACACGGCATCCTGGGTGTCAAATGCAATAAGCACTGCTTTGCTTTGACCTGCTTCGGTACCATTACCGTTAAAAGTAAGGTAACCTTTAGGTGTTAATTGACCACTTACTGATTTAACTGCTGATGAAGCAATTGGCAATTGTACACCAAAACCGTTTTGGAAAGAAGCACCTGAAGCCAGTGGTACAAAATCAGCTTTTAGATCAACCACTTCATTTTTAGCGTTACTGGTAAAAGTGTAGCGGCAGTTAACCACCATATCGTTCATGTCATAGTCACCTTTTTTAGGCCAGTTATCTTCGAATGCAATGCTGGCATAAGTGTTTTGTGAAGGATAGTAGCTTACATAAGCACGGGTTGGATCATTAGGAAAAGCATCTTGTTCATCTTGTACACCATCACCATCAGTATCGCCACCTTTATCAATAGCAGGTACATCAACACTTGAAATTGCATCCGTAACGCTTGAAGTAGTGTAGAATACCAAGTCGTTGAAGTCTTCATCTGATGTATAACCGTTAACGTTAGCACTAGGCGTAGTACGGTTACAATCTTCAAAACCGGTTAGGTACAATTTATGCACATCATCATATAATACAACAGCATGTTGTCTTTTACCGCTGGTTGAGCTTTCAGGGTTTAAGCTATTTTGGCTATAGAATTTTTGTGCGGTATAATCAACACCACTACCAGTCCAGGCATCTTGAATTAACACGAAAGCAATAGTAGTACCGGCATCAAAGTTGCCTAATTTAACTTTGTCGCCAGCTCTTAAGCCACCGCCAGAACCATAACCTGATGCATTAGGGAATACATAAGTAATTTTATCAATTGCATTATAAAGCGTACCACCCGAAGTTCTGGTAGGCGGATTGTTGGTTCTGTAAGTATAATAAGCTAATGTGCTCTGATAACCAGCACCTTCAGCCACAAAAGTTACATAAATATCTGATTTAGACGTAACGTTGATAGTAGATACGGCGCTATTTGACAGATACTCAGGATGTGAGGCAGTTAATGGTTTACCTTCTGGTAACGATGCGTTGATGTACGATAATAAGGAAGCATCAATTGCGTCTGGTGTATTTTCCAAATATACCGGACGGCCTAAGCTTTTGGTATATGGGCTAGTAGTAACAAAAGCATTGGTTGATGTATAAGCACCAGGATAAGCATAATCGGTACTTAAATAACTTTGAGCAGCGTACTTAGCAGAAGATGTACCAGTAGGCGTTTCTTTTGAATTGATAGCATCCGGAACAATAGAACCGCTATAACCATCTTTACCGCCAATTGTAGCGCTGATGGTGTTATCGCCTGCAATATTGGCTAGTGCATTGCGCATTACACCTACGTAAGCGGCATCGATAACCAACTGGCCGGCTGATGACGGTACAGTAACTGTACCTTGCAATACACCGTTACTGTTGGTTACACCTTTAAAAATTACGTTGTCTGTACCTGGCAGCATTACACTTACTACTACACCAGGTAAAGCCTGATCATTGTTGGCTTTTAAAGCTACATTCAGATTTACGTTTTTAGAAGTAGAGAAATTGAAGCCATCCGGCGCAATTTTGTTTTGTGGAGTAATCCCCTCCTCTGTCCTTGAGTTCTCTTTCTTACAAGCAGAAAGCCCAACTATACCCGCTAACAAGGTATAAGTAAATAGTTTGTTCATATAGAATTGTTATTTATGCAATAATTAATAGTTATTACTCATTAGGCAACTTGTGTTCCAAACATATAATCTGTTGATTACAAGCTGTTTAAATATTTTTTTTAATTTTTTGAAGTTATTTTTGGGGTATTTTTCCCACGGGATGGGGAGATATAGTGGGAACACATATCCACTTAGTTTATTACATTTTGCAGATTATTAGGATAAGAATGGCGCTTATTTAACACCAAAATATAACCTGTTTGCAATTTTGCTACAGACAGACACAGTGAAAGATCAACCAGATGCTGTTGAACTTTTAAGCAATAAAAACGTAAAGCTTTTTTCATATAAACGGTGTATTAATAATTGCTATTTCTTTATAGTTAACTTTATTTACTATAGATGACTTAATTGATCAATTACACACCTTTATACGGTTACATTTACGTTCAGGTTACTATTACTCTTAATGCGTGTAAAATAATTACCTATAACTATATATTAATAACAAGTATGATATATAGCAAAACAAGGTAAATGAAAGATTGAGGAGATACCACTGAGTTTAAACAGCGAAAAATTATTGAGCATAAAAAAAGCCGGCGTTAACCGGCTTCTATTTATTGTTTATTGGTGATGACAAGTATCACTCCTTTTTCGCCTTTCGCTCCGTAAAGCGCTGTTGCTGTTTTATCTTTCAGTACTGATATGCTTTTTATTTTTGAAGGTTCTAACTTCTGAAGCTCTATACCGGATGGCATTTCTTTACCATCGATAATAACCAACGGCGATGGGTTGATGTTAAACTTTGCTGAATTATTTTTTTCCAGTTCGTTTAAATGACCCGTATTTTCATTTTCAGTCTGATCGTTCTTAAATGTGATTTGCTTTGTTGCAAACCGAATCTTTTTAATTGTAGTATCTGGTTTAGGCACATCATCGTTTGCCATAGTGAAAAGGACAGGTACCGTATATTGCACTCTTACTTTATTACCGTTTTGCACGCCGGGTATCCAGCTAGGCGAACGGGCAATTACGCGCACCGCTTCCTCTTCCAATCCGCTGCCCGGTCCACGCAGTGAATGCACATCAGACAATGAGCCATCCTTTTCTACCACAAAGGTCACAATAACCCTGCCTTGAATATTATTATCGCGTGCAGTTTTAGGATACCTTATTTGCTGCCCTAAAAATTGGTAAAACTTTTCTATTCCCCCCGGAAATTCCGGTGTATGTTCTGCCGAGGTAAATACTTCGTTGTGCTGATCCTCTATATTGCCAGACTTATTTACTGACAATGATTTTTTATTAATTAAACTTTCGGCAGGCTGTTTTATGTTGCGTTTTGGTATATGCCCACTAGTCAGTACTGACGGCCACGAACGTTGTATAATACTAGCAGGCGCTGTATTTACTATATCTTCTGCAGGCAGCAAAGAAGCATTGGCTGGTAGCTCGAATACCTGCTCTGCTTTTTGATGAATGTCTTTAACTACGCCGCTGTTGCTTATAGTAGCTGATGACAGGATAACCATTAAAGCAAACAACGGTGCAGAAAAGCCATATTTAACCAATGCCATGCGGTTTGACCGGCTTTTTTGCAACATCAAGATACGTTGCTTCAACATGCTTTTATTAAAAAACGGATTTAACAAACCATGTACAGGCGCATTAAAGGTTTGGCTCAGTAGCAGCATAGCATATTCGGCTTTGCTGGCACCGTCTTTAAGCGCATCCCTATCAGCAATATATTCATGAATGTTTTTGATGGCGCCGCGATACAGGTACACTATAGGGTTAAACCAGTTTACAATCATCACAGCCTCAATCAGTAATACATCTGCCGAATGCCACTGGCGGGCATGCACCTGCTCATGTGCCATTATTACATTATGCTGTGCAAGCGCTTCATCTACTTTTATTTTTTTAAAAAAAGACCAGGCACCATCGCCGCTTTGAATAAAACGCCTTAAAGCCAACAACTGCCATAACAGCTTACAAGTAAGTACAATAATGCCGGCGATATATATAAACAGCATCACTTGCCCTAAGGTAATATGCTGATTGCCCTGACCGGGCGTTATGGCGTATATAAATTGAGGACTTGCCTGGTAAATGGTTTCCCTTACTTGTTGCGTTATCAACCATTGCTTTACCCGATCCAATTGCACCAGTGGTATACCAAAGGATAGCAGCGCTGAGCCCACCAAGTAAATGCGGTTAAGCTGAAAAAACGTTTCGCGCCGCAACAATAAAGCGTAAAACCCGAAAAATAAAATCAGGTACAGGTTAGACAGCAGTAGGTAATGCCACCAGGTCATAAGCTTAAGTTATTTATCTTTAAACTTTTCTATCAGTTTCATAATCTCGTCAGCCTCTTTCACATCAATCTTTTCTTTCTGCACAAAAAACGAGAACATCCGTTTTACCGAATTATCAAAATAGCCGGTCAGTAATTTATCGGTAGCAAAATTTTGATATTGGTCTTTGCTAATGATGGGATGATATTCGTGACTTTTGCCAAAGGCCGTATGGCCCACAAAACCTTTTGTTTCCAGTATTCTAATAATGGTTGATACGGTATTGTACGCAGGCTTAGGCTCGGGTAATAAATCAATTACATCCTTTACATAGCCTTTTTTTAGCTGCCAAAGCACATGCATAATCTGTTCTTCTGCACGGGTTAGCTCTTTAATTTCCATATTTAAATTTAATTTGATAGCCCTTAAAAACTTATCTATACGGGCAAAAACACTTTTATACTTATAAAGCTACAACTAATTTCTTAGTAGTCAAATTTTTTCGAGAACTGAACATTTAAGGTAGGCAATAGTTGTTACTGTGTTAACCAGATACAAACGACATAAATGCATATTACTTTTCACGGCGGTGCCAGAAATGTTACTGGCAGCAAACACATTGTACAACTGAACGATGGCACTAGTATTTTACTGGATTGCGGCATGTTCCAAGGCTTGGGCGAAAAAACAGATGATTATAACGACCACTTGGGCTTTAACCCACTTAAGGTGAATTATATGATTTTGTCGCATGCGCATATTGACCATTGCGGGCTTATTCCTAAACTGGTAGCCGAAGGTTTTAAAGGCACTATATATTGCACAGCACCTACTATGGAACTGGCGCAGATTTTACTGCTCGACTCGGCCAAGATACAGCAACAGGATGCCGATTACACCAAAGGCAAACAAAACCATGAAGAAGCTTTATATACCGAAGAAGATGTAATAGAAGCTATGCACCTGTTTAAAATTGTTGAGTATAATGAGGAGTATGAAATAACGCCGCGCATCAAATTTATGCTGACAGATGCCGGCCACGTCATTGGCAGTGCAGCCATCCATCTCACTATTTTTGAGGATGCCAAAACTACGCAGATTACTTTTAGTGGTGATGTTGGGCGCTACGGCGATTTGATATTGCGCAGTCCGCAAAAGTTTACCCAAGCCGATTACATTCTGCTCGAATCAACTTACGGCGATTCATTGCACAAAGATCTGGAGCCTATCGAAGACGCTCTTCAGCAAATCATACACGAAACTTGTATCATCAGAGGCGGTAAAGTTATTATCCCAGCCTTTAGCGTAGGCCGTACGCAGGAAATTCTGTTTGCCTTGAATAACCTGGAGTTGAAAAATCGCTTGCCTGATGTACCTTATTATGTAGATAGCCCGCTATCGGAAAAAGCCACACAAGTAATAAAAGATCACCCGGAAGAATATAACAGCCGGGTAAATAAAATTATGGAAGTAGACGACGATCCGTTTGCTTTCAAAGGACTTAAATTTATTCAATCTACTGAAGAATCTATTGCATTAAATGATGATCCTCGCCCTTGCGTTATCATATCATCATCAGGTATGGCCGAGGCAGGCAGGGTAAGGCACCACATCCGCAACAATATCAGCAACACGAAGAATACTATTTTAATGGTAGGTTACTGCGAGCCTACATCATTAGGCGGTCGTCTTATTCGTGGCGACAACGAAGTGTACATTTTTGGCGATAAGTACCAGGTACAAGCACAAGTTTGCGCCATTAAATCCATGAGCGCCCATGGCGATTACGAAGATTTGCTGCGATTTTTATCATGCCAGGATCCGGCACAGGTTAAAAAAGTGTTTTTGGTACACGGCGAATATGATACCCAACAGAATTTTGCCGAACGTTTAGCAGAAAATGGTTTTGCCAATGTTGAAATACCATATCAACATCAAAAAATAGAACTAGAATAAATAACCGCTTTGTTTACTAACTAAAACGGGGAGTGCCTGCAATGAGCACTCACCGTTTTAATAGCTTACCGTTTTAGTTTTGCTTGGTTATAATTTCAATGACGCCGTTCTTTCCATTGTCGCCATACTTGTCGGTAGCCATTGTATCTTTCAGCACGTTGACGCTTTGTACTTTGTTCACATCAAGTGATGTAACCTGCTCAGAAGTAGCCGGCTTGCCATCAATTACATAATAAGCGTTAGGCATTTTGCTAGTTAATTTATTTTGGCCAGAAGGTTTAAGCATTTTCCCATCCAAGCTAAATACAATAGGCACTGTATACTGTACCCGAACCATTTTGCCATTTTGTGTTCCAGGTTTCCATTTAGGTGAGGCTGACACCACACGAACAGCCTCGGTAGCGAAAGATTCATCCGACGAGCGTAATATCTTAACATTTGATAAGGCACCGTCTTTTTCTACTATAAATGTAGCAATCACCTTGCCTTCCATCTTTTTTTCACGAGCTTCAGCCGGGTATTTAATATTGGTGCTTACATACTTAAAAAACTCATTCATCCCACCCGGAAACTCGGGCGTATGCTCTACCGATGTAAATACTTCGTTGTGGTCACTATCTGCCTCTTGAGCGTAGCTCATGTTAAAATTGAAAAATCCGGCGATAAATAATACCCAGAATGCATATTTAGCAATCAGGGCCCGATTAATGTTTTTTGCTTTCATAATTAAGATTTTAACTAAAAACTTAGGTAAAGTTAAAACTAATTATTTAGTTATACAACACTCATGAGTTAAAATTTTAAAGAGCTGGTAATACTTTATTTACAACCTTTATTTTAATATGACCTATGCTTGCAAATAGGTAATCTATTATCTTTTGTGCCCAAATTTTGTCAATATCTAGATTGTCCACTCTAATTAATTTATCATTGATATCATAAATAAGAATCCTATTATGATGAATTTCAACTTGTTTTACCATTAGCAAATCAAATGCGTTTTGATGGCCTGTAACAAACATCTTATTTGCCTTAATTTCTAAACGTCCATTTGGTAAATGGTAAATGCCATTTAAAATAATAAGTACGCCTACAAGAAAAATAACTATAATAAAGTAAGCGTTGATCAACACTTTAAAATAGCATAATAGCATACATGTAATTAATAGAATTACACCAATGAAATAGCCGTTATTTTTGTATATCCATCATTATAGGTGGGAAATAATAAATAACCCGCCTTACCAAGGCGGTAATTAATATTTTGGTATATAGCATAGATAATTGTTAACAGCCAGATGGCTAAAAGGCATTGATTTATTATAGGGACATCAATGTAATTAACACTAAATATAAACAACATATAGGATGAAACCCCTAATATCGTTTTCAGGTCTTCTTTATATTTATTCATGTGATTAAGTTGGTTGAGTACAAACATATAGTATCTGGTTTAATTAGCAACTAGCAAAAGAGGCGCAAAACTTAAACCGGCATGCATGCCTCACACCCAAAACTTCGTGTAATTATTTACGCTTTAGAGCACACGGTTTTACGCCGATTTGTTCTTATTAATTATCTACAAATTGTTGATAATAAGTTTTCTCAATAGTTAAACATAGCGTCGTCATGGCGGTTGTACTTACTCACAAAACATATACGCCATGTCAGAAACTAAGTCGGAAGAACAACATTTAGAAAAAACAATTGAAGCTTTAGAACACAGCATCGAGAACGAATCGGCCACAGGTTCGTCTACCAGCATCAACAGCTGGATCAAAACCCTGTCAGACCATAAAGGTTACCAAACCATCGTGCATGATTTGGAAAAATTAAAAGAAGCCATTGCCGATAAGGATGGTAAAAAAGTATATACCTTGTTAGAAAAACTGGGTAACGAAACCGTAAAAGCAGCCGAGAAGGCAGACGGCAAAGAGAACACCGCCATTAAAAAGTTAGGCAAAACTTTACTTAAAGGATCAAAACTAGTAGAAAAGCTAGTGGGCAAAGACGACAAGTAATTATAACATAAAAACGGCTGCCAAATATTTGGCAGCCGTTTTTATGTTATAATATATTTAAGCTTTCTTAAACGCAAAGAAAATTAAAGGTGAAATTTATACTTTAGCACCAATCTTCACGCCCATTTCTTTGGCCAAAAAACGTCCTGTAAAGCTTTCAGGCACTTTACACAAACCTTCGGGCGTACCTTTGAACAGAATTTGTCCACCGCCTGAGCCGCCTTCGGGCCCCAAGTCAATCACATGATCTACCACTTTAATTACGTCCAGGTTGTGTTCAATTACCAGCACGGTGTTGCCTTTATCAACCAACTGCTGCAATACGCCCAGCAATACGTTGATATCTTCAAAGTGCAAACCCGTAGTCGGCTCATCCAAAATATAGAAAGTATTGCCGGTATCTTTTTTGGACAACTCAGTAGCCAGTTTTACCCGTTGCGCCTCGCCGCCCGATAGGGTTAATGATGATTGACCTAAAGTAATATAACCCAAACCTACATCGTTCAGTGTTCTTACCTTGCGGTAAATGGCCGGTATATGCTCAAAAAATGCAGTAGCATCTTCAATACTCATATCCAGCACATCACTGATAGATTTGCCGCGGTAGCGTACCTCTAAGGTTTCACGGTTGTAGCGCTTGCCGCCACACTCTTCACAAGGCACTTGTACATCAGGCAAAAAGTTCATCTCAATAACCTTTTGGCCTGCGCCCTGGCAGGTTTCGCACCGTCCGCCTTTTACGTTGAATGAAAAACGACCCGGCTTGTAACCCCGTATCTTAGATTCCGGCAATTGTACATACAGTGCACGAATATCCGAAAACACACCGGTATAAGTAGCCGGGTTAGACCTCGGTGTACGACCGATAGGTGTTTGGTCTATCTCAATTACTTTATCAATATGCTCCAGCCCCTCAATTTTATCATAAGCCAAAGGCTGCTTTTTAGCACGGAAAAAATGATGATTTAATATTGGATACAGTGTTTCAGTTATTAAGCTGGATTTACCACTGCCCGATACACCGGTAATACCTATCAGTTTACCCAACGGAAACTGCACCGTAACCTTCTTCAAATTATGGCCGGTTGCCTTTTTTAGTGTCAGCACTTTACCATTCCCGTCACGACGCTTTTTAGGTATGGCGATTTCGCGCTCGCCATTTAGGTATGAAGTTGTTAAAGTGTGAGCCAACATTAATTCCTGTGGCGTGCCTTCGGCCACAACGGTACCACCATGCACACCGGCTGCCGGGCCCATGTCAATTACGTGGTCGGCTTCCAGTATCATGTCTTTATCGTGCTCCACTACCAATACCGTATTGCCTAAATCCCGCAAATTTTTCAGGGCGTTAATCAGACGATCGTTATCGCGCTGGTGTAAACCGATGCTGGGCTCATCCAGAATGTACATCACGTTCATCAACTGCGAACCAATCTGCGTAGCCAAACGGATACGCTGCGCCTCGCCGCCCGATAAAGTACGCGCGGTACGATCTAGCGTTAAATAGCTCAAACCTACATCCAGCAAAAAGCCAATGCGCGCACGAATTTCTTTTAATATTTCACGCGCGATAACATTCTGCCTCTCGTTCAGGCGTTCTTCCAACCCGGTGAACCAGTCTTGCAGGGTACGAATATCCATCGTAGCCAGCTCGAATATATTTTTCTCGTCAACCTTAAAGTGCAGGGATTCTTTTTTCAGGCGAGCCCCTTCACAAACCGGGCAGGTTTTGAGTATGCGGTAAGCTTCCAGGTCGTCCGATATTTCTTCGCTTTTACGCTCCTGCTGCTCTTCAAGCATGCGTATCAAGCCATCAAACGTTACCTGATATTTTTGTACGTTCCATTTGTTAGATGCAACTTCAACATTGATAATCTCGTGCGAACCGTTAAGGATGATGTCCAGCTTTTCGCGCGGAATTTTTTCGATAGGTACCGATAACGAAAACTCATACTTTTTAGCCAAGGCTTTCAGCACATGAAAAATCCAGGTTTCGCGGTACTCTCCTATTGGTGCTAAACCGCCGTTGATAATACTCAGCTTAGGATTAGGTATTACCGACGATTCATCCACCACAAAAATATAACCCAAGCCATCACATTTATCACACGCACCATAAGGCGAGTTAAACGAAAAGGTGTTGGGCTGTGGTTCATCATAGGATATACCCGATACCGGGTCCATCAGGAATTTACTAAAGTACGATACGTTATTATCCTTATCAGCAATCCGAATAATGCCTTTAGCTGTTTTAAGGGCCGACTGAACCGAGGTGTATAAACGCTTGCTATCCTTTTCGCTGATCACCAAACGGTCAACCACAATATCAATATCGTGTATTTTGTAGCGATCTACCTGCATTTTGGGTTCTACGTCCATAATAGCACCGTCTACGTACACCTTTAGATAACCTTGCTTACGTATCTGCTCAAATAACTCACGGTAATGACCTTTACGCCCTTTTACTACTGGTGCTAGGATGTTTACCGGCTGACCATCAAACTTTTCCATGATGGTGCGCAAAATCTGGTCTTCGCTCATGCGCTCCATCTTTTGGCCGGTTACGTACGAGTAAGCTTCGCCTGCACGGGCAAACAGCAAACGCATAAAGTCGTATATCTCGGTGATGGTACCCACAGTTGAGCGTGGATTTTTGCTGGTGGTTTTTTGCTCAATAGCAATTACCGGGCTCAGGCCCGATACTTTATCCACATCCGGCCGTTCCATACCGCCCATAAACTGGCGTGAGTAGGCCGAAAAAGTTTCCATATAGCGGCGCTGCCCTTCGGCGTAAATGGTATCAAACGCCAGCGAAGATTTGCCGCTGCCACTTAAGCCGGTAATAACCACCAGCTGGTTGCGCGGAAAAGAAACATCTATGTTTTTTAAATTATGTACCCGGGCTCCGTACACTTCCACTTCGCTTTGCTCGCCCAGATCAACAGGTTTTGTGCTCATATTTTAATCAGGAAACAAGTATTAAACTTGTAACGGGCAGCTAAGTTTTTACGCTGCCATAATTCTCTCAAAAAGAGGTACAAATATACGAAAAAAAGGCCGGCCAACATAGTGTTGACCGGCCCTCGTTGCTCCGTAATCTAATGTATTTTAGTTAGCTGCAGCCAATGTTTGCAAAGGCCGCATCAAGCTGTATTCGGTATCGTAAGCATGTTGCTCTTCCGATTTTTTTACAGCCTGTTTTATGGCTAACAATTTGTACACGTAAGTACCGGTTTCGCGGTTTAAACGCATATAATAGTAATTACCGCCATTTTTGCGGTTGATGGCATGCTGCACTCTTGGCGAGCCGGCATTATATGCCGCTGCTGCCAGCGTCCAGCTATCAAACTGCGCATACAGTTCTTTAATGTACTTGCATGCTGCGATGGTTGATTTGCGCACGTTCAGGCGTTCGTCTCGGCGTTTGCCAACCCTTAAACCATACTCGCGGGCGGTTTGTGGCATAAATTGCCAAAAGCCGGCAGCGCCTTTTGGCGATACGCTTCGATTGTTGAGTCCTGACTCTAATAAAGGAATGTACTTAAAATCTTCGGGAATACCGTAAGCACGCAGAATAGGAACGATAACCGGGAACCACTTTTTGGCTTTTGCCTGCAAATTGGCCGGTTCGGGATGAGCTACATGATGTTTCCAGATGGAATGCCTGATTTTACGGTTTACTTTTGCGTTGTGTAAAGGAATTTTTTCATCGGCAAAATTCATTTGTTCTTCAACGGGTTTTACACCGGCTAAGAAGTTAGTAAAGGTAGAAATCGCACCACTGTTTTTCAAAGGCTTTTTATCAGGAACACTGAAAATAAAAAGCTTAGAAATGATAAACAGCACTAAGATTACGGAGCACGTAATTAAGTGTTTTTTAATCATTCTGATTTTTTTAGTTCAACAAACAGGTTTAGATGTGTTGCAAAGGTAACAAAACCATACAGTATGTCAAGCACTTATGTAGGCTTAGTGTTTATTAACATGTTGATAACTTTTAAAAACAGCGGTTCTTGGTGTATTAAACACACTTTTTGCTGTGGAAATTTTTTTTATTATTCTTTAACTTTTACGTACTTTTGCTGTCTTGCTTTTAAAGCGTTAAATAATATATATGGTATTTAAAAAACCAGGGAACAGTCGCGACGACAAGTCCAACAAATCAACCGGCAGGCGTGCCGGCAGTGGCGATAATCCACGTAGCAGCTCTTCTCCACGCACCCGAAATTCAGGATCAAATTTTAAAAAGTCAGACACCGGCGCACCTAAAAAGCGCTTTGGCGACGATGGCGGTTCGGAGAGAAAATCATTTTCTTCTTCGCGCAGGGAAAACGGCGGTTTTAATGCCGGCGATAAACCAAAAAGAAGCTTTGGTGGAAACTCATCATCGGGCGACAGAAAACCATTTTCATCCCGTGGAAGATCAGAAAATGGCGGATCAGATAAATTTAAAAGAAATACAGACGGTGATAACCGCACTGAAAGAGGCTCTTTTAAACCACGTTCGGGCGAAGGCCGTGTAAGTGGCGACAAGAAGTTTGGTGCAGCCCGTGAAGGCGGCGAAAAAAAATTCGGCGCATCACGAAGCGGCAGCTTCAAAGGTAATGCTTCTAAAGACGATGGCTTCAAAGCTAAGTCATTCCGTGAACGTGGCGACCAGCAAAAATCCAGAACAGGTTTTAGCCGTCCGGAACGTAGCGATGCCAACGACGAGCGTCCAACACGTGTAATGCGTGGCCGCAAAAATGCTGCTGAGAAAAAAGAAGACAGTAATTTAATTCGCTTAAACCGCTATATTTCTAATGCAGGTATATGTTCACGCCGTAAGGCTGATGAGCTAATTGCTGCTGGTGTGGTTAGCGTAAACGGTGAAGTGGTATCAGAGTTAGGTGCTAAAGTAGATCCATCTAAAGACGTAATTCGTTATAATGGCGAAACTTTGAAGCGCGAAAAGATGGTGTATGTGCTTTTGAACAAACCTAAAGATTACATCACCACTACCGACGATCCGCAAGAGCGCCGCACAGTAATGCACCTGGTTGATAAGGCTACCCGCGAGCGCATTTATCCTGTTGGCCGTTTAGACCGCAACACTACCGGCTTGTTGCTGATGACTAACGATGGTGATTTAGCCGATAAATTATCGCACCCACGTAACAACATCACTAAAATATACCAGGTAGAGTTAAGCAAAAGCCTAACCCAAGGCGATCTGAACAAAATTCAATTTGGCCTGGAACTGGAAGACGGCTTGATTAAGCCTGATATGGTTACTTATGTACAAGGTGGCAGCAAGCGTGAAATAGGCATCCAGATACACAGCGGCAAAAACCGAATTGTACGTCGTATTTTTGAACACTTAGGCTACGAAGTGGTTAAACTTGACCGTACGGTATATGCCAACCTAACCAAAAAAGATTTACCACGCGGCAGATGGCGTTACCTGGACGAGAAAGAGATTGTTCAATTAAAGCATTTGATACAATAATTTACTAACTCATTATAAAGAGTTAAGTATTCATACTTGAAAAGCCCTTTTATTTTAAAAGGGCTTTTTTGTTACCTTGCAATGTTCAAAATAAAATACCCATGAAAAGAACATTATTACTAATAGCGTTATTGCCGTTTTTGGTAAAAGCGCAACCCAAGCCACCCAAATCATTAGATTTATTGATTGGCACTTATACCAGCGGCGAAAGTAAAGGCATCTATGTTTATCGTTTTTATACCGAAAGTGGCCGGCTGGCTTATCTGAGCGAAGCAGACGGCGTAGATAATCCCTCGTATTTATGCGTATCACCTAACCGTAAGTTTGTCTATGCCGCAAATGAAGGCAACCAAGGCGGTGTAAGCGCCTTTGCTTTTGACCCTAAACTGGGTAAATTAACATTTATCAACAAACAGGCTACCGGCGACAGCCCTTGTTATGTATCTGTTGATAAAGACCAGAAGAATGTATTTACTGCTAATTACGGCGGTGGTAGTGTTAGTGTATTTCCGTTAAATGCCGATGGCTCTTTAAAGCCATCCATACAAACACTATCTGACCAAAACCAGCCTTTGGGACCAAACAAAGAAAGACAGGAAAAGCCACACGCCCACATGGCACAGTTAACACCTGATGACAAGTTTTTATTGTATACCGATTTAGGCACAGACAAACTAAACATTCAGCGTTACAAAGCCTCGCAAAACCCACCGTTAACTCCAGCCACACCAGCCAGTGTTAACGTTGATGCCGGCGATGGTCCGCGTCATTGGGAGATGAGCCCAGACCATAAATATCTGTACCTGATCACCGAAATGGCCGGAAAGATTTATGCATATCATTATGATGGTGGCAAACTGAAGCCTTTCCAATCTATCAGTATGGTACGCGATGGTTACACCGGTCAAACCGGAGCCGCCGATATTCACATTACACCCGACGGACGTTTTTTATACGCCACCAACCGCGGCGATGCCAATGAGATTGTAGCATTTGCCATCAATAAAGAAAACGGCCAGCTAACGGTAGTTGATCGCCAATCGACCCAAGGCAGCACACCACGTAACTTTGTAATTGATCCTACCGGTAAATTTTTGCTGGTAGCTAATCAAAAAGGCAATAACATTGTGGTTTTCAGAATTGATCCGGCTACAGGTCAGCTAAAATCCACAACCAACCGCATTACCATTGATAGTCCGGTTTGCCTGAAGTTTAGCACAATAGAGTAAACAAAAAAAGCCTGCATAAATATGCAGGCTTTTTTTGTTTATAACTTAATTTTTATTGTTTAGCAAAGGTATATACTACATAGCCAGTACCCGTACCTAAGCTTACGGGTGTTCTTAAAACCATAGTATTACCATCGTTGTTGCCTACAATTAAGCGGTAACCGGTCTGTACATTTTTGGCTTTATCGCCTTCATATATCTTTTTAAACTGAAATACCTGCCCAGATGCGTCATTGGCAGTAGACCAAAAAATGCTTTGCGATGCGCCGTTGGTTAAGGTATACATACCATTACCGCTATTGGTTAATTTCCAGGTACTACCCACAAAATCAGATGGACGAGCCTGATCAAATACTGAAGTTACAGCGCTTTCCAATATTCCTTCAAAGTTAACATTGGTAACCGTCCAGGTACCGGTAAATTTTCCACGAGAAGCTGTAGATGCACCAGTAGCGGCATTTTTAGTAGATGAACATGCTGAAACAACTAAAGCAATAACGGCAATAAGTAATGTAGATTGAAGTATCTTTTTCATAATATTAATGTATGATGTTGGTGGTAAGTGTACATAAATCTTGCCAATCTTTAAGCTCACTTAAGTCCTTCCCGTTATAAAACATTTTTAATTAGCGGGGTTAAAAAACAAAAAATGTCATTTCGAGTGCTAACGAAGGATCTTTTAAAAACGACTGGCTCACCTATCAGTTTTAAAAGATCTCTCACTGGCGTTTGAGATGACATTACTGTATATGTCGTTTAACGTATTTATAAAACTACACAGATTTTACAGGCTTGCTGTTTGCAATTACTTCCTGATAAAAGTTTTCGTACTGAGGTAAAATGTTGGCCAAGTCAAATACACGGGCATGATTCAGGGCGTTCTCTTTAAAAGTATTCAAGCGTTCTTCGTCTTCCAGTATATAAATAGCACGCTCGGCCATAGTATCTACATCACCTACGTCACACAAGAAACCGGTTTTACCTTCTACATTTAGCTCAGGTAAACCTCCAGCATTACTACTGATTACCGGAACCCGGCAGGCCATGGCTTCCAACGCAGCCAAACCAAAACTTTCAGATTGCGACGGCATTAAAAACAAATCGGATACCGACATGATTTCTTCCACCGCGTCCTGTTTACCTAAAAAGCGAATATCTTCGCTCACACCTAAATCGCGCGCCATTTGTTCACACTCGGGCCGGTCTTGCCCATCGCCTACCATTAGTAACTTAGATGGTATCTTTTCACGCACTTTGGCAAAAATACGCACCACATCGGGCGTACGTTTTACGCGTCTAAAGTTAGAGGTATGCACCAGTATCTTTTCACCCTCAGGCGCAATTGCTTTTTTGAAGTGCCCTTTGGGTTGATGACTAAAGCGTTTCAGGTCGATGAAGTTGGTAATTACCCTGATTTCACGATTTACTTCTTCAAAAAAGCGGTACGTATCCTGCTTCAAATGTTCGGATACCGAGGTTACGCCATCGCTTTGGTTGATAGAAAAAGTAACTACAGGTTTATAGGTACGGTCGTTACCCACCAAAGTAATATCAGTACCGTGCAGCGTAGTGATGAACGGTATATGAATGCCATAAGTGGCTAATATTTGCTTGGCCATATACGCAGCCGATGCATGCGGAATGGCATAATGTACGTGCAATATATCCAGCTTCTCGAACCGTACCACATCTACCATACGGCTGGCCAGAGCCAGTTCATACGGTGGAAACTCAAACAATGGATATTTACTGACGCTTACCTCGTGGTAGAACAAATTTTCGGAAAAGAAGTCCAAGCGAACGGGCTGGTTATAAGTGATAAAGTGAATTTGGTGACCACGATCGGCCAAGGCTTTGCCCAACTCGGTAGCTACCACGCCACTACCGCCGAAGGTTGGATAACATACAATTCCGATTTTCATTCAATAATATATGTAAGGTGCAAAAAGCAATCCGTAAATGATAAGGCACGGGAGGCTTTACGCCTGCAAGTTTAACAGCATTTTATGGCAAATGTGTTAAGCGCGTGTAAACTTTGGATAAGCAACAGGTTTGATACAAAAAGCTTTAAAGCGGTAAAAGCCTGTACTATGCCCTCTCCTTTATTGCATTACAATGCACTCGTTATCCACCAGGTATTACCAAAAGCATCCCGCACACCTGCTCCACGACCATATTCCTGATCAACCGGTGCCATAATGGATGTTGCACCTTGCTCTAATGCTCGTTCGTAAGCGGCATCACAATCGGCCACATATATAAATAAGCCGGCGTTTTGCGGTGGAAAACTATCTGTTGCATCACAATACATCATGGTGCTTTCGCCTACTTGCAACTCGGCATGCATAATTTTTTCTTCATCACGCATGGTTTTCATTTTTTCGGTTGCGCCAAAAACGGTTTGCATAAAAGTAAAAAAGCCGGCTGCGTTATTTATAATTAAATAAGGCATCACCTGATTGTAGCCTTCGGGAAAGGTGGTTGACATGATGAAGGTGGTTTATTGAGGTTAAGGTAAGGATTTTGGATTTAATTAGTTGGTACTGATGTTGAATTTGTGCTATTAGTTGAACTTCCTTTGGTGCTATTAAACTTACTTCGTCTGCTCATTGCCGCAGGGGCTAGATACTTTTGTCATAGCCACAAAAGTATCCAAAAAGGCCTAGCTGTTGCGATCACCTCTCCCCCCGCAAGGCCATCGCTGGCCCGGGCGCAACAGCGGGCCGCTGCGCTTTTTTAAAAAATCTAACAAACGTAAAGCACTGTCAGAACAACTACAAAAAAGAATCGGCATTCAGCTTCTTTCGGTAGCTACTGACTTAAGTATAAGTACTGACCTAAGTAGAAAGAAGGTGCGGCCGAGAGGTTTCTTTTTGGTTACTTTTTCTTTTCCGGTAAAAGAAAAAGTAACATCCACAGGCTGTGGTTCAATTACTTTACGTATCCTAATGAAACACTAAAACAAGTTCAAGCACTAACAATGAAAATATTCTAACAGAGAGCAACAGAAAATTAATCATTCGTTCGCCGATGCTTCAACCAATACCAACCCAAATTAAAAGCAATAACAGCATGATTAAACACCGTGGGCAGCAAGCCATAATGACGCTTCATGATATCAAACCGCTCCAGCAAACTTTGGCGATGCTTCTTTTTAGACATCCCCCCTACCAGGTACTTGGCAACATAACGGTTTACATTTACAATTTTGCGGGCCTTTTTAGCAGCCGTAAGTATCCAGTCAATATCGGCACTTAACTGGTATTGGGGATTATACGGTTGTACCAGCGAATGGCGGATATAAACAGCTTGGTGGCTGATACTCATGCCATACTTGAAATTGCGCCAGGTAAATTGAGCCGGGGCCTGATGTCGACGACGACCAAGACTATTGCCTGCATCATCAATCATTTCTGTTTCGCCATAGTAAATATCAGCATCCTCAGCGGTTGAAAAAACATGTGATACGGTGCCTGGCGCATAGATTTCATCGCCCGAGTTCATGAACAGCACATAGTCGCCGGTAGCTAAGGCCAGTCCCTTGTTCATGGCATCGTAAATACCTTTGTCTTTTTCGCTGATGAGTTGATCAATATCTGCCTGGTATTGGTACAATACATCCAGGGTACCATCATTCGAAGCACCATCTATTACAATATACTCGATATTGGTGTAGGTTTGATTGATTACAGACCGTACCGTGCGCTCAATATCACGCACATTATTATACACAATGGTAATGACCGAAAGCTTGGGCTTAAACACTGGCACCTCCTTGCGTATCGGCACGTTGCAGCAACTGGTTATAAACCTGCACATGTTGCTGCGCAATACGCTGCTCAGCATAATAAGTCATAACCGTTTGGCGGGCCTCGGCCTGAACCGATGCTTGGTTAGCATGGTTAAGTATCCATTCCATGCCGTCGGTAAAACTTTTGGCCGACTTATATTCGGCCAAGTAACCATTTTGTTCGTGTTTTACCATATCGGGTATACCCCCTGTAGTAAAAGCGATTACCGGCGTGCCGCACGATAAGCTTTCCATTACGGTGTAAGGTAAATTATCTTCAAGCGATGGTATCAAAAAGGCATCGGCCGCTGCATAGCAGATGGCCAGTTTTTCATCATTACTGATGGTACCTAAAAAGGTGGTTTTAAATGGAAAGTCGGGCACATTCTTGGCATCGCGGTTTCCAAATACCACCAGTTCTACATTGGCAGCATTTACACCCAAACGCTCTTTTAATAACTCTAAACTTTCCATCAGGTAGCTGGTGCCTTTGTGTAAGTCTTTTCGCGATGGCATAAAGCCGGTCAGGAATATGAATTTATCATCAGGCAAGCCTAATTGCTTTTTAGCAGTTTTTGTATCTTGAGGTTTAAAAATACCCGTTTCGAGTGTATTAGGTATTTGCTGAACCGGCTTATCTTTCATCAAGCTACTCATCAATACAGAATTCAGCATCCATGAACTAGGAGCTACTACCGTAAAATTCAGCTTTTGATAGGCTTCATGCTTTTGCTTCCATATTTGGTGCGAGGCATCCTCGGCGTCCGATTTTTTTAGCAGTGGGCAGTAACCGCATTGGCGTATATAGTGATCGCAGGTATAACGTACATGGCAGCCGCCGGTAAAGGCATTACTGTCATGAAAAGTCCATACAATCGGCTTGTTCAGTTGTGCCAGCTCCGCTAGGTGGGCAGGGTTTAAAAAGCTATGATTAACCCAGTGCAAATGAATTACATCGGCAGCCTGCACATCGGGATGATGAATTACCGAACGCCCGAACCAAGTAAATGAAAACGGCGTACGTTTCATCGGCTTTAAAAAACGCTTGGCCAGTATGCGTTCCAGTACAATAGTCGCCGCGGCATAAGCTTTTTGCAACACCGTAGTATTGAACGTATTTATATCCGGATTTTTACCGAATTTATAGTGCACAATTACTTTTGAATTAATATTTTCGGCAAGCAACGCTTTATTAAGGCGCAAACAGGCCCGGCCAGCACCGCCGTTGCCATCATAAGTATTTAAATGCACTACTTTTAGCATGGTTCAAAAATACACTTATCTATACACACAATTGATTAAATCCATAACATGAAAAAACTTTACTTGTTGTTTTTAGCTGCATTAGCTGCCGCCCCAGCACTAAAGGCACAAAGTCAGGAGGCTTATTTTACGGCCTACCCTACTTTAACACCCGACGGCAACACCGTAATTTTCAGTTACGAAGGCGATTTATGGAAAGCCGATGTCAACAATCCAACCTCTGTTAGGCTTACCGCCATGCAGGGACAGGAAACCAACCCACGCGTATCGCCCGACGGGCAATGGCTGGCTTTTTCATCCAACCAGTTTGGCAATAACGATGTATATGTGATGCCCCTGGCCGGCGGCGACATTAAGCAGCTTACTTACCATGAGGCTAGTGATGAAGTAGATTCATGGAGCTGGGATTCTAAAACCATATACTTTACTTCGGGCCGGTATAACATGTTTGGCGCTTATAGTGTAGGCCGCAATGGTGGCACGCCGCTACGCCTGTTCGGCAATTATTTCAACACCATACATGGGGTGGTGCCGCATCCGCAAACCGGCGAACTATTTTTCAGCAATACCTGGGAGAGCTACAATTTTTCGCAACGCAAGCATTACAAAGGCGATTATAATCCCGACATTCAATCATACAACCTCAAAACCAAAGCTTACAAGCAATACACCAACTGGATAGGTAAAGATTTTTGGACTACCATAGACAGCAAAGGAAATATTTATTTTGTGTCTGACGAGGCTAACGAAGAGTATAACCTTTACACCTTGGCCAACGGCAAAAAATCAGTATTAACCAGCTTTACATCCTCCATTAAAAGGCCTTTTGTAAGCGCATCGGGTAACCGCATAGTGTTTGAGAAAGATTACCAGATTTATGTATATGATGTAGCCAGCAAGCAAAGCCGCAAGCTAAACTTCAACCTGTATCGCAACAACGTATTGCCTAAGGAGCAGGAGTTTGATGTGGCCGGCCGTGTTGAAGCGATGGACGCCTCGGTGGATGGCAAAAAGATAGCCTTTGTATCACGCGGCGAAATATTTGTGAGCGATATAGAAGGCAAATTTATTCAACGTCTGGAACGGAACAATAGTGAGCGTGTAACTGAAGTAAAATGGTTACCGGATAATCGGTCGTTGATTTTTAGTCAGACGTTTGGCGGATACGTAAACTGGTATACTATGCCGGCCGATGGCACAGGCAAGCCCAAGCAAATTACCAGCGAAAAACGCAGCAACCGCCAGCTCACCGTTAACAAAGCGCATACCCAAGGCGTATATCTGAGCGGTCGTGACGAGGTTCGCATCATCGACCTGAAAACTTTAGACAGCAAAACTATTGCAAAGGATGAGCTATGGGGCTTCCAAAACTCACAGCCTTACTTTTCGCCCAATGGCGAGTATGTGGCCTATGCCGCCCGCCGCAATTTTGAGCTGGATATTTTTGTATATAATGTAAACAACGGTAAAACTACCAATTTGACCAATACAGGTGTTACCGAGTCAGATCCATTCTGGTCGCCCGATGGCAAATACCTGTATTTTGCTACTTCGCGTACGCAGGCACAATACCCGATGGGATCGGGCAATACCCATATTTACCGCCTGCCGCTGCAAAAAACGGATGAAGATTTTAAGCTGAATAAATTCCGCGATTTATTTCAAGAAGAGAAAAAAGATCAGGTTCCTACTAATATTAACAAAAACAAAAAGCCCGAAAATGCGCCGAAGCCAACTTCAACCCAACCTGTGCCCAAAGCACCGGCCAGTATTGGTATTGATACCGAGGATGTGATGGACAGGCTGCAACGCATTAGTCCGGAGTTTGGTCGTCAGGGAAATCCCTATGTTATTCAAAGAGGCACCAAAACTATGGTATACTACGTGTCCGATCAGATGGAGGGCCGCCCCGGTGTTTACCGTACCACCATTGAGCCTTTTGAAAATAATAAAACCGAAAAAGTAGCCGGTGCAGATGCGTGGGGCTATAGCATTATTCCCAGCGGCGACCGCTATTATCTGTTAGCCGGTGGCAACGTATACAAGCTCAGCTTGGACGCAAACAAGGTTGACAAACTTGATCTAGGCTATACCTTTAACCGTAACCTGGACGGTGAATTTAAACAGGTGTTTGATGAAGCCTGGGCCGATTTGGAAGAAAACTATTACGACCCAAAATTTCATGGCGTAGATTGGGTAAAAGTACACGATCACTATCAAACCTTTTTACCCTACGTTACCAGCCGGGCCGACCTGCGCATTATGCTGAACGATATGTTGGGTGAATTAAACTCATCGCACATGGGCTTTAATACTGGTGGCCCCGAAGAACGCACCAACCTGCGTTACCGCACCATGGAAACCGGTATTGTGTTTGACAATGAGCGCCCATATGTGGTAGCCAAAGTATTAAAGCATAGCAATGCCGACTACAAAAACGTAGACATACAACCCGGAGACCACTTAAAAGCGGTTAATGGCGTATCTGTAGATGAGAGCAAAGACCGCAACACTTACTTTACGCAACCATCGCTGGATGCCGAACTGGAACTAACCTTTGAACGTGCAGGCCGTAATATTGTTGTAAAAATTCACCCGGAAAGCAATGCCGAGTTTAAAGCTAACTTGTACGACGAATGGGTAGATAACAACCGCACAGTAGTTACCCAAAAAAGCCGCAACCGCATTGCTTACGCACAAATGAAGGACATGGGCGGCGGCTCGTTAGAGCGCTTTATGCAGGATATGGTGGATGATGCTTATAAAAAAGACGCGCTGATTTTGGATTTGCGCTACAACACCGGCGGCAACGTGCACGATGCAGTATTGAACTTTTTAGCGCAACGCCCCTACCTGCAATGGCAATACCGCAACGGCCAACGTACGCAGCAGCCTAACTTTTCGCCGGCAGCTAAGCCTATTGTTCTGCTCATCAACGAGCAAAGCTTGAGTGATGCAGAAATGACCGCAGCTGGCTTTAAGCAATTGGGTCTAGGAAAAATCATTGGAACCGAAACTTATCGTTGGATTATTTTTACCAGCGCTAAAGGACTAGTTGATGGATCGAGCGTACGCCTACCGGCATGGGGTTGTTTTACACTGGATGGCAAGGATTTGGAAAAAGAAGGTGTTAAACCCGACATCTATGTTAAAACCACCTTTGCCGACCGATTGACCGGAAATGACCCACAGTTGGACAAGGCAATCGATGAGATTATGAAGCAGTTGAAATAGCCCCTCTTAAACCCTCTCCGGGAGGGAGGGCTTAAATTCACATAAAAATAAAAATGTCATTTCGAGTGCTAACGAGAAATCTTTCAAATGCGATTGGCTAACTATTTGCTTTCAAAAAGATCTCTCACTATCGTTCGAGATGACATTCTTTTCATAGTTTCCTTAACTGAGAATATTTATAGGGTGATTGGATTCAAAAACAACGTCTCCTTAATCTCTGGAATAATGTTCTTCTCCTTAGCCGTGTCAAACATCAGTTGAATGGCTTTTTTTCCTTCAGCACCTAAATCGAGAGAGTATTGGTTCACATACAAATCGATATGTTTATACATCACCTCTTCGCTCATTTCCTGCGCATGTGAGCGGATAAATTCCAGACCCGATTTAGGATTAGCAAAAGCAAACTCAACTGATTTACGCAGTACACGGTTAATTTTGTGCTGTATATCCTCCGGCAAATTACGGTTGGCTACAATCCCACCCAACGGTATGGCGCAGCCGGTACGCTTTTCCCAGTAATCGCCTAAATCAATAATCTTTTTCAAGCCTTTATCCTGGTAGGTAAAGCGGTTTTCGTGGATGATCAAACCTACATCAATTTTATCTTCCAGAATAGAGCTTTCAATTTCGGAAAAAACAATCTCCTGTTTATTTATAGCCTGCGGAAAAGCTAAGCTTAATAAAAAGTTGGCGGTAGTATATTTGCCGGGTATACCAATTTTTACATTAGCACCGTTGGTTTCCAGCTTCGTGCGCAGCTCATCTTCATTGCCTTTGCAAATCAGCATGGGGCCTACACCGAAACCTAAAGCACTACCAGCATCCAGCAGCACGTATTGGTTGGCTACATAGGCAAAGGCATGGTAGCTCAGTTTGGTGATATCCAGTTCGCCGCGAAAGGCTTTTTGATTAAGGGTTTCCACATCATCGTAAAACACCTCAAATTCCAAACCTTCGGTATCTATTTTATGATGTATCAGCGCGTCGAATATAAACGTATCATTAGGGCAGGGCGAAAAGCCAAGGGTTAGTTTCATATCTTGTAGTTGTGGGTTGCCAGTTGTCGGCGCAGTATTACTCACAACTGAGAACCGATAACTGACAACAGTTTTTCTGCAAAGCTATTCAGATTTTTAATAGCCAACCCTATTTTCCAGGCGTCGCGGTTGCGCTTTTCCACGTAATTTGACACTGCCCTGATTTGCAGCGATGGTACGCCTGCTTGTGTACAGGCATAAAAAAAGGCTGCACCTTCCATGCTTTCCAACTGCACTGGTAGGCGATCTATTAGCTTATCGATATTTTTTTGGTTGCCATGAACCGTGTTTACAGTAACGGCAGTTACCTGCTGTAGAGTGGTTTTTGAATACAATTTTGCTAATTTGGCAGAGGATTTGAACCGACTTTCGCCAAATCCCATCTTTTCAATGGTTAAGAAGGTCTCGTCATCTTCGGCACCCAACTCGGCAAATGTATCATCGGTTATTTCCACTACGTCTCCCAGTTCAATACTGCGGTCAAAACTACCGGCAATGCCCAGGTTAATAGCTAAATCGTAATGATTAATAGCCAAGTGCCTACCTAGGCTATATCCTGTAGCTACCATACCAACGCCAGTAATTAAACAGGTGATGTTATGAATTTCTGCCTCGTCATTATCTGTTCCCGAATACAAAATCCCCTTGATACAATCCTCGGCAGGCGCATGCAATGGCTGGCCGCCAAAGTTAAGCATCTCTAACAAAGGGGCAATCTCGGGCCGGGTGGCGGCTACTACCAATATATTCATAGCAACTAAGATAAAACAACTCACCTGTTTTTGTTTTGTATATTTGCACCAATATTTGTTATGATGATACATATTACGCGCAAAGAACATTTTAACGCCGCACACCGGATGTACCGCGAAGAATGGAGCGCAGAAAAAAACCAAGAAGTATTTGGCAAATGTGCTAACCCCAACTGGCATGGCCACAACTATAATCTGTTTGTAACAGTAAAAGGCGAAATTACCCACGCTACCGGCTATTTGATTGACTTAAAAGAGCTTAAAGAAATCATTAATAAGTATGTGATAGATAAGCTTGACCACATGAACCTGAACAAGGATGTGGATTTTATGCAGGGGAAAATGGCATCAACCGAAATACTTTGCATCGAAATTTTCAACCAGTTAAAAGGCCCTATCGAAGCTTATGAAGGTGTATTTTTACACTCAGTAAAGCTTTTTGAAACCGAAAACAATAGTGCCGAATACTTTGGCAATTAATCCGAAATCATGATTGACGATAACGACATCCCTGACAGAGAACAAGGCATTAACGGCTACCATAAAATAGACCGTTACAATACCGAGCTGATCACTAACCTATCGGGCCATTACCGCGAGGTTCTGAAAAACATAGGCGAAAATCCAGAGCGCGAAGGCTTACTAAAAACACCCGAGCGTATGGCCAAAGCAATGCTGTACCTTACGCATGGTTATGATCTGGATGCTAAAGAAATCCTGACATCGGCTATGTTTAAGGAAGACTACAGCCAAATGGTGATTGTGAAAGACATTGAAGTATACTCTATGTGCGAGCACCATATGTTGCCTTTTTTTGGAAAAGCACACGTAGCTTACATCCCTAACGGGCATGTAGTTGGGTTAAGTAAAATACCGCGTATAGTGGATGTCTTTTCGCGCCGGTTGCAAGTACAGGAACGCTTAACCAACGAGATACGGGATTGTATTCAAAATACTTTACAGCCCTTGGGCGTAGGTGTAGTTATTGAATGCCGCCACCTGTGTATGAGTATGCGCGGTGTACAAAAACAAAATTCGGTAACTACTACCTCGGCCTTTAGCGGTGAATTTTTTAAGGAAGAAACCCGTACAGAGTTTTTGGATTTGATCCGCTCGAAGCTGTCGTAATCTGAATTTGAATTTTCGGCATTACAGAATCATATAAATTCGAAATAACCAGTAATCTTAATCAATTAACAACTAACATTGAAAGCATATATATTTCCAGGTCAGGGTGCCCAGTTTGTGGGCATGGGCAAAAATTTGTACGATAATCATGCACAAGCCCGCCAATTATTAGAGCAGGCTAATGAAATTTTAGGTTTCCGTATTACCGACATGATGTTTAACGGTACCGACGAAGATCTGAAACAGACCAACGTTACACAACCTGCCATCTTTTTACACTCGGTAATTTTAGCTAAAATAGCGGGTGACGATTTCAAGCCCGAGATGGTAGCCGGCCATTCCCTTGGCGAGTTCTCTGCCTTGGTTGCGGCTGGTGCCTTATCATTTGAGGATGGTTTGCGTTTGGTGGCGGCCCGTGCCAATGCTATGCAAAAAGCCTGCGAAATTCAGCCATCTACCATGGCTGCAGTTTTAGGTTTGGATGATTTTACCGTTGAGGATATTTGCCAGCAGGTAAGCGAGGTAGTAGTACCCGCCAATTACAACTGCCCTGGCCAATTGGTGATCTCAGGTACTGTTGCCGGCGTGGAACTGGCTTGCGAAAAGCTGAAAGCTGCTGGCGCTAAACGCGCACTGGTACTAAATGTTGGTGGCGCTTTCCACTCACCGCTGATGGAAGCTGCACGCGTAGAATTAGAGCATGCCATTGTGAATACCAACATTCAAAGCCCGGTATGCCCCATTTACCAAAACATTGATGCTAAACCACATACAGATGCTGAGGTAATTAAACAAAACCTGATTGCCCAACTAACCGGCGCGGTACGCTGGACCCAAACCGTAATGCATATGCTGCAAGACGGAGCCACTTCTTTTACCGAAGTTGGACCCGGCAATGTATTGCAAGGGCTGGTCAAAAAAGTTGACCGCAGCGCCGCTACAGCTAGTTTAGCTGTTTAACATCATAAAAAAATTAAAGCCACAAACTAAAGTGGCTTTAATTTTTTTATGATATTTACATGCTATCTATCTGAAACAACTTTGACCACATTTGCCAAGATCCGTTTATTGCTGGCCCTGCTGTTTGCCAGCTTACTATTAACTGCGGTAATTATACATCATAAATACACGCCGCAATACAGCTTTACACAAGCCGCCCGCACGCTCGAAAACAGTTTGCACGAAAAAGAAGCTGTAATAGACGACTTATTTAAACCAGCTAACTATCAACAGTTAAAAGCACTGGCTCAAAACGAGCGCCAAGGGTTAAACTTTATTAACACCTATACTAAAAAGCATCGTATTTGGTTTGTAACGCTCCAAAACAATAAGCTTTCTTTTTGGAGTGGTATACGGATTTTACCCGATAACTACGTTGGCATTGGTGAAGGCCATTCTTTCATTAAACGAAACAACGGGTATTACGAGGCCATCAAAAAATCAGAGGGTAACTTTACAGCGATTGCTTTTATACTGGTTAAAAACAATTATCCGCTTCAAAACAAGTATTTAAAAAACAACGTAGACCGCACCCTCCTTACACAAGGTAACCTTGAAATTGCCGACTTTACGGATAAAGATGTTTTTCATATTCATGACATTAACCGTAGCTATCTATTCTCAGTAAAATCGGGCGCAAACAATTACAATCATAGCTATTTTACTGCCGAAATTGTTTTATGGATTTTATGCCTGCTCACCTTATGTCTGCTTATTAGCAATATCTGCCACTATCTGGCAAGTAATCAAAAGCTGGGATGGGCTATTGCTTTATTGGCTGTTTCTATCTTGCTTATCAGGTTTATTCACATATACTTCCATTTTCCTGACTTTAGTCCGAGCCTTAAGCTTTTCAATCCATCATTATATTACTTAAACCCGGCATTTCCTTCTATAGGCGATTTGTGCCTTAACGTACTAGGCTTGTGCTGGTTTTCCGTTTTTGTTTATGGTTACCGCTTCAAAATATTAAAGCAAACACCAAATAAAATTACCGGTTATGCCATATTTTTAGGCAGCCTCATACTTTTGCTAACCTCCTCTACAGCATTATATTATTTATTTAAAAAACTGGTAGCCGATTCATCTATCAGCTTTGATGTACATAATGTGCTCAACCTATCAGTATATAGCTTTTTGGGCGTATTAATGGCCTGCTTTAGTTTCTTTATATTTTATTTATTGACTGAAATAGTGCTGGCCATTGATTTAAAGGTAAATATAAACGACCGGGTTAAACTGACGGTGTACGCTGTTAGCATCTTGTTAGCAACCCTAATATTTTCTTTTTATGATGAATTTACGCCGTTTTATGTACTGTGGGGAGGATTAGTTTTAATAGGTGCCTATTCGGCCCGCTACCGACAGGGCGTTATCAATGCCGTATCATATGTTGTTATCATATTAGTTTGCTCACTAATTGCCTCAATTAATCTTAATCATTTTGAATCGGTAAAAGAGCAACGAGTTCGTAAACAACTAATTTCACAGTTGCAGAACGGCACAAACCCTAATATAAAACTAATTTACAGGTCAGTTGAAAAACAGATTATCAAAGACCCACAAGTGATTGCGTTTTTTGACAGTAAAAATCCTAATCCAGATTATTTAAGAAACCGGCTTCAAAAGTTATATTTTGATGGTTACCTTTCTGATTACGACTTTAAAATATATTCATTTGGACCTAATGGCACCCCAATAGCAGGCGATCAGGACTTTGCCTTAAACGACTTTAAAGACATGGTGCTTTACAGTTCCTTACTTAAAGTGTCTGATTATTTTTATCGTGAAAATGACAGCTTTGGCTCACAAAAATACTTTGGCATTTTTCCGGTTTACAAAGGCGAGGATAATTTGGGCACTCTAGTGGTAGAGGCAAAATCCCGACCTTTTCACTTTACCAGCACATTTCCGGAACTACTATTGGATAACCGGTTTAGACTGAACACCAACTTTAAAGATTATTCGTACGCCTTTTATGATGATGGCCACTTGCTAAGCCAAAACGGCAACTATGATTACAATGTGGTAAACAATGAGTTTAAAGGTGAACTGAAAAAATACGTATTCAAAACTACGCAGGAAACAAAAGCACCAAACTCGTGGATACAGCGCTTGAACCGCTATAACCATATGATTTATCAACCAAGCCCGCGAAAGCTTATTGTGGTAACCCGCCAGCAAAACAGTTTAATAAATAATGTAGCATCGCTCACGTTTTTCTTTGTGCTGCTGCTTGCATTCAGTGCTTGTATTATCATATTCAAATGGTTTTGGGCGCGGTTAAGCATTGTTAAAATAACAGCTGAAAGCATTCATTGGAATCTGCATTTAGACTTAGACCGCATAATGTACAAAACCCGCATTCAGTTTTCGATGATATTTGCGGTAGTAGTTACCCTGGCGTTGGTAGGTTTGGTTACTTTCCTGTCAATTCAAGACCAATACCAGGATCAACAAAATGAGTTGATAAGCGAAAAAGTTATTCGTGTTGCTTCAAAGCTGGAAACAACCTTTATAGGAAATATCAACGAACCAAGTGAAGAAGCACAGGTAAAGTTTAACACACTGGCTGGCGATTTTTCGACCGACTTGACGCTGTTCAATAAAAATGGCTCTTTGCTATATTCTACTCAGCCCAAAATATACAGCTATGGCATTTTAGAAAAGCAAATGAATGCTACGGCTTATATTATGATGCATCAATTGCAAAAGTCAGTTTATGTGAATGACGAAAAGGTAGGCGAACTGGCCTACAAAGCTGCCTATGCGCCTATTCGTAACTCAAAAAATGAGACGGTTGCCTATATGCAGTTACCTTCATTCTCGGATGAGGCTGATTACAACGATCGTATTGGTGTATTCTTGAATGATATGATCAACATTTACGCGCTGATCTTTATTGCTATCGGCCTTTTTGCGGTGGTAGTAGCTCAGCAAATTACCACACCGCTAAGCTTTATCCAGCATAATTTGAGCAAAACTATATACGGTAAAAAGAATGAACCTATCCGTTGGCGCCGCAATGATGAAATTGGTGCGCTGGTTACTGAGTACAACAAAATGATTGCTGCACTGGAGCATAGCGCTAACCGATTGGCACAATCGGAACGGGAAAGCGCCTGGCGCGAAATGGCCAAGCAGGTAGCTCACGAAATCAAGAATCCGCTTACACCATTAAAGCTGGGCTTGCAGCTGCTCGAAAAATCATGGAAAGACAAAGACCCTAAATTTGATTTAAAGTTTGAGCGTTTCAGCAAGTCGTTTGTTGAGCAGATTGAGAGTTTATCATCTATTGCCTCCGAATTTTCGGCCTTTGCCAAAATGCCGGACACCCGGATGGAAAAGCTGGATATTTTTGAAACCTTGGGGCAAGCTATTATCATATTTAAGCATATGGATAATATCAGCATCAACTTTATCCGGCCCGATAGGCCTTTCTTCATCAAGGCCGACCGCGATCAGTTATTGCGCTGCTTTAACAATCTACTTAAAAATGCCATAGAAGCCATGCCACTGGGCCGACACGGGATTATTGACGTAACTTATATCTTAAATACCAATAACATTGTATTGCACATTAAGGACAATGGCAACGGCATCCCCGAAAATTTGCGCGGAAAGATATTTGAACCCAACTTTACTACTAAAAGTTCGGGCACTGGTTTAGGATTGGCCTTTGTAAAAAACTCTATTGAAAATGCCGGCGGTAAAGTGTGGTTTGACACGGCAACAGATGAGGGTACAACCTTTCACTTACAGTTTCCTATCTCAAGATTATAAAAGCCTGATACTAGTTGTTCAGCTTTTGAAGGCTGAACAACTAGTATCTATTTCGACTGCTTTGCAGTAACGGTATCTTTAACTGGCTTTACACGCAAAGTATCTTGTACCGGCTTTTTTAATATCGAATCATTAACAGCTGGCTTAATGGCCGTTGAGTCTTTACCAACTGATTTAGCGCCCGGTAGGCCTTTAACTGCAATTGCAGGTTTGGCTGTTGCTTTCTTGGTCTGCTGCTGGCGTCGTCGGGTGGCCGAATATATCACATCGTTTTTAGAGGTGGGCCGCTCCTTAGGCTTCCATTTAAAGCTTTTAAGCAACTTGTCTTCTTCCTTAATTTTTTCAAAAGGAATAATGTGGTTTTCGACCTTGGTATAATTGGTAACGTTAATGGCTTTATTATCTTTAAAGTTGACACGGATACGACTGCTTAACGAGCGGGTAAGGTTATTGATTTTAATACTATCCCGATCATAGTAAATGGTTTCGGCATTGCCATCTACAAACATCCGCTGCATTTTATTGTCCACAAAAAAGCCCCGCATCTTTTTACCGGCCACCTGGTTAAAATTAACCGAATCGGCTTTGTCTACATTCACAATCAGCGCCGTTGGATATAGCTCCATATTATCCAGCTTCTTATTCTTCAACTGCAGGTAAACAGTATCGCCCGACAATTGAGAGTTTTGTGTCCAGAATATTGGCTCTACATAACAGCGCATAATGGAATCACTGTAACTGTAAAACATAGAATCTGACTTAGCCTGTAAATCCGATTTAAAAATTTTGACATTATGGTACGCACTCAATACCCTGATGCGCGATGTATCGCTCAATTCAAACTTCCGCGTCATATAAACTGAGTCGGTCTTTAATGATTTGGGGGTGACCTTAACCGGCTTTTTAGCAATTTTAGTTACAGGTGCTTTACTTTTAGTAGTATCACGCGGCCTAGGCTTACCAAAAAAATCACGGTGTAAAAAGCTGGTATCTTTTGGCAAACCTGCATAAGGCGCCATAATCAAGTGCTTTGATGTAGATACCGGAATCTTTTTCATAGCAACCGCGCGGGCAATAGCAGCTGTATCTTTAATATGGGCAGTGCGCATGCGTTCTTGCAGTTCCTTTTGCTGCTTAAAAGTCATGATTCGCGTATCTAAGGTATCAGCAGCTATAAAGATAGAGTCGCGCGTTACCTTTTGCGGTGGCTTGATACTGTCAGTACGCGTTTTCAAACTGTCAGTTACGTTAGCCGCCAGTAACGGCTTGTTGCTTCCGGGCATTTTCTTTAACGGCACGGTATTGGGCGGTGCACTTTTTACAGTGGGCTTTTTGTTAGTTTTGCCTTTGGTTAAAGGCGAAGATGTTATAGTATCCGTTTTGGCCTTGGTAGTGTCTTTTTGCTCGGTAACAATTACCACAAAAGCATTACGGGTCATCACCATACGGTCATCAGCCTTGGTATAGGTACCCAAATCTCCTCTTAAGGTTATTTTTTGTTCATTATCATTGAAAAGCACATTTTTTACGGCGCGCCCATATCCTTTAAGCCGGTCATAAAACAAACTATCGCCTTTTAATGATTTGGTGCCTTGCGTGTACAAATTACGTTTGCCAAAAAAAGCCTGTTCTGTAATGGTATTATATGTTCCGTTTTCGGTATACAAAGTATCTTTGTCCTTCTTACCTAAAATGCGTGTTGGACCGTAAAAGTAAGCTATCCGCACGCCAGTATTATACCGCAAAGTGTCTGTTTTAATTACTGCATCATCAGTGGTAAGCACCACATTGTAACGAAAATAAGAATCGCGCGAGTTGGCAAAATAATAGCCGTTTTGGCTTACCAGCGTGTTGTTTTTGTTAACCAGCGTACCACCACCGGTATAGGTACCAATGCGCGTAGCGGTATTATAAGTAAGGTAATTGGTAGATAGCGTAGCATCCCTGTCTACCAAACGTACGTTATCAGTAAGAATAGCAATGTGCGTATTGCCGTTATAATTTAACTTGTCTGAATACACATTTAAGGTATCGCCTTGATTAATAACCACGTGACCGAAAGCATCAAACGAATTTCTGTTTGGATAGAAGTAGGCACTGTCTGAACTTAGGCGTGAGTAATCTTGCTTAAAAACGCCTTGGTAAACTTTAACCACATCCTCTCCGTTACGTTTAAAGCCTTGGCTGCTACGCGAACTAATCAAATCAACCTTCGACTTTTTTTGTCCCGGATTATTACGCGGTTGTGGTCGTCCCACAGTCCCCCCCTGCCTTACTTGCCCTAAAGCAGATACAGACATCAGCACACTTATACAGAATAAGATATATTTACTCACGCTACAAAATTAGTTTTTTGGTTGCGGTAATTAAATTAAATAATTTTGGCCATGCTGCCGGTTGAACGCTTTACCCATTTTATACAACAGAACCAACTGTTTGAGCCGCAAAGCCGCATACTGGCAGCCGTAAGCGGCGGTATGGATTCGGTACTAATGGCTCATTTACTAAAAGCTGCTGGTTACACCTTTGGTATAGCCCATTGCAATTTTCAGTTACGTGGTCACGAAGCCGATGCCGATCAGCAGTTTTGTAGCCAGTTGGCAAATAGGTTGCAGGTTCCTTTCCATACTATAAACTTCGACACGCAGGCCTATGCGCAACATCACAAGGTTTCTATCCAAATGGCTGCCCGCGAATTGCGCTATCAGTGGTTTGAACAAATACGGCAACAGCATCAATATGAAGTTATTGCGTTGGCTCATCACCAAAACGACACAATTGAAACTATATTGTTAAACCTTACCCGCGGCACTGGCATTGCCGGATTGCATGGTATACAACCCAAAAACGGTTTATTGGTAAGGCCGCTGATGGCTTTTACCCGACAAGAGGTGGCCGACGCTGTAGTGCAAAATCAATTGCCGTATGTAGAAGACAGTTCCAACGCATCTACCAAATATGCCCGCAATAAACTGCGCCATGAGGTGGTTCCGAAGCTGCGAGAGTTGAATCCAAATTTGGAGAATACTTTTCAACGAAACCTCAAGCATTTTAAAGAACTGGAACTGCTACTTAATAGTCAGCTTGAAGCGTTAAAAAAAACTATTTTTACTTATCAGGAGAATGCAATACGTATAGCCATTAACGGTGTAAAAAAACTAATGCCGCAGCATTTATTACTGCATGGCTTACTAAAGCCGTACGGCTTTAATGAAACTACGGTTGATAATATCATCAATTCATTAAATAAACATGCAGGCCGGCAATTTGAATCGTTGAGCCATACGTTGCTGCTGGACCGAGATCATCTGATTTTATCAGCCAAACGTGCAGATGAATGGGCAGTTGTAGAAATTCAAAGCAGTGATAGCAAAGTTCATTATGGTGATTATTTGATTCAGATCAGCAAAAACAATACTGTCGAAAACTTAAACAGCACCCCTATGCAGGCTGCGATGGATGAAGATCTGCTTATCTATCCGTTAACCCTGCGTAGCTGGCAGCAGGGCGATTATTTTATACCGCTGGGAATGCAAGGCCGCAAAAAGTTAAGCGACTTTCTGATCAATCAAAAGATACCACTTACGCACAAATTGCAGGTGCCGTTGTTGGTTAACGGCAATGGTGACATTATTTGGGTTGCCGGTTACCGGCTGGATAACCGGTACAAAGTAACCCCGCAAACTAAAAAAGTTACTATATTCGAACTATCGAAACTATCATGACCACCACTGCAAAACCGGTATACACCGAAAAACAATATTTAGGCCGCGAATGGATACCTGTAACCATCCGTCTGGTACTGGCCATGATTTGCTTTGCCGTTTACTTTTTTACCGATTATGAGAACGACCGAAATGCTGATTTACTGGCTGTAGCTGGCTTTGGCATCATTATCATCTCTATAGTTATGGGCTTTTTGCTGCATTTCCGTACACGGGTGCAAAACAAAAGCATTTTGCTGGATGGTTTGTGGACTACCCGCCTGGTAAAAATTGACCTGAACAGCATTGTAAAAGCAGAACAAGGCGATTACAGCCGTTATTTATTCAATAACCCCGTTTATAACCTGCACAAAAAAGGAACTATCCGATTTTATACAGCAGGCAACTGTGCCATTTACCTTACAGACCGTGACGGTTTGGTATATATCATCGGTTCGCAACGCCCTAACGAATTGTTACAGGCTATTGAAAGTGAGATGAATAGTTAAAACATCGGGATATATTTTAAGTAACTGTTTGTACTATATAAAAAAAGCCGGTTCGTACTGAACCGGCTTTTCTATTTAAAGCTCTTTTTATTTAAACGATAAGCTGGATTTATTTTTTCAAACCAATTTCGCGTAAACGTTCATCTAGGTATTCGCCGGCAGTCATGTCGCTGTATAATTTCGGATGCTGCTCGTCAATGCATGATTCCAAGCTGGTTAAATCCATTCCTGATTTCGGGTGCAGGAAGAATGGTACAGAAAAACGTGATTGTTTCATCAACTCACGCGGCGGGTTTACTACGCGGTGGGTAGTTGATTTTAGTTTGTTGTTGGTTAAACGCTGTAACATATCGCCAACGTTTACCACTACGTCTTCGCCATGTGCTTTGATCGGGAACCACTCGTTATCACGGGTTAGTACTTCCAAACCATCGGCGCTGGCGCCAATTAAAAGGGTAATCAGGTTTATATCCTCGTGGGCTCCGGCACGTACAGCGTCAGGCGCTAAAGCATCCGGATCTTCAATAGGGAAATAATGCAGGGTACGCAGAATGGAGTTACCGTTGTGTACTTTATCGTCAAAGTAGTTGGTTGGTAAATTCAGGTAAGTAGCAATGGCTTCCAGTAATGATTTACCGGCAGCTTCCAACTTCTGATATATTTCGCGGGTTACGGTGTTGAACTCCGGCAACTCCTCTACATACACGTTTTCAGGATATTCATTCTTTACCGGGTCGCCATCGGTAACGGTTTGGCCTATCTGCCAAAACTCTTTTAAATCAGGCACTTTAAAACCTTTGGCAGTTTCTTTACCCTTGCTGGTGTAACCACGCTGACCGGCCAGTTCAGGCTTTTCATATTTTAGTTTTACGTCTTCGGGCAGGGCAAAAAGGGCCTTTACCTGCGCATACAAACTATCAATCAGTTCTTTGCTTAAACCGTGGTTGGTAATGGTTACAAAACCGGTTTCGTTAAAGGCTTTACCAATCTCATCCGAAAACTTTTTGCGGCTTTCGGCATCCCCGTTCACATAAGTATTTAAGTCGAGTCTCGGAATATTTACAGTACTCATAAAAGATACGCTTTTAAGTAAAATTTGGTAAAATTATTTAATTCAGACTACTTACTGGCAGCTTCTGCAAAATTTCTTTTACAAATTTCATTTTCAGAATATTAGCCCTATAAAACATTTAACCTACATTAAACGATTTTGGTTTATACAAGTCTGATTATTATAACACACAAGGATAAATGAAACCGATTATAAATAGCATTAAACTGTGTGGCTTAGCATTGTTGATGCTACTAGCCATACCCAACTATACCAAAGCGCAGGATTACGGCGATGAAATATCTTTCCAAGATTTTTATGATGCACTAGAACCCTACGGCGTTTGGGTAGATGACCCGCAATATGGCAGCGTATGGGTACCTGATGTTGACGAGGATTTTAAACCTTATGCCACCAACGGGCATTGGGTAGTTACCGATTATGGTAACACCTGGGTATCTGACTATGAATGGGGCTGGGCGCCTTTCCATTATGGCCGCTGGCACTTTGATGACTACTATGGCTGGGAATGGATACCCGACTACGAATGGGGACCGGCTTGGGTTGACTGGCGCAGCGGCGATGGTTACTATGGCTGGGCTCCGTTAGAACCAGGTATCAGCATAGATGCATCATACGGCGGCTACAATGTGCCCGATTTTTACTGGGTGTTTGCACCACAGGCATACATTACCAGCCCGCGTATATATGATTATTACGTGCCTCGTACCCGTATCAACATCATTTTGGGCCGCACCAGTTACCTTCGTAACTTTTATACCAACAACAACCGCCGTTATATAGCCGGACCACGTGCTTATGACATTGAGCGTATTACCCGAAACCGTGTGCAAGTGTATCGCATCAATAATATAAACAGGCCGGGGGCAACCCGTATCTATAATAACCAGGTGAATATTTTTAGACCTATGGTACGCCGCACATTTGATGCACGCCCTAACCGGGTAATTAATGGCAACGCTTACCGCAATGCGAATCCTGATTTTAGAATCGGCAACCGTAATTCGGGCAATGGCTATAACCGTAACAATGCCGACCGCCTGGCACGTATTTATCGTAGCGATAATGACGCTAACCGGAATGTGGTACGTATAAACGGTGATAACCGTAATCGCGGTAACAACTGGAACGGTGGCAACAACTGGCAAAACAACAGTAACCGTCCTCAACCTGGTAACAACGGCTGGCAGAACAATGGTAACCGCCCTCGGCCCGATAACAACAACGCTGGGCAAAATAACAGCAACCGTCCTCAACCAAATAACAATGGTTGGCAAAATAACGGCAATCGGCCGCAGCAAAACAATGACAACAACTGGCAAAACAGGCCAAATGGCAATAATCAGCCCCAACCCAATACTGGTGATGACAACCGCCAAAATAACCGTTCTGACTGGCGAAATCGCGACAACAGCCCGGCACCAAATCATCGTTCGCAGCCTGGCCAGCCAGACCGTGTAGCGTTGCCAGAAGGTTTTCCGCAACAGCAAGGTAACCAGCCGCAAAACAACGATCAGCAACGGCAACAGCGCATGGAGCAATGGCGTCAGCAACAACAGCAAGGCCAACAACAGCCCGATCAACGTCAGCCGCAAAACAATCGCTGGCAACAGCAAAACAATGGTCAGCCTCAGCAGTCCGATGAGCAAAGGCAGCAGTGGCAGCAACGCCAACAGCAAATGGAACAACAACGCCAGCAGCGTATGCAACAGCAACAGGCTGATCAGGTGCGTCAGCAACAAGATCAACAACGTGCACAGCAGCAACAGCAAATGATGCAACAACGCCAGCAACAAGAACAACAGCGTCAACAACAAATGCAGCAACGCCAGCAACAAATGGATCAGCAAAAACAGATACAGGATCAACAGCGCCAGCAGCAACAAGAACAGCAACGTCAGCAAATGCAGCAACAGCGGCAACAGCAGATGGAGCAACAAAGGCAACAGCAAGACCAACAACGCCAGCAGATGCAACAGCAGCGGCAGCAACAGCAGGATCAACAACGCCAACAGCAGGATCAACAACGCCAACAGCAGGATCAGCAACGGCAACAAATGCAGCAACAACGAGAACAACAGCGTCAGCAATGGCAGCAACAGCGCGAACAGCAACAACAAAACCAACCTCGACAGGAAGGGCAACAACGCCCGCCACGTGGTGGACGCCCAGACAGGATTATGTAATTATTTAAACATATCTATAATAGCACCTTTAATTATAAGGTGCTATTTTTATGCCCTTACCAGAAAATGAAATCTATGTTAAAATACCTGCATAACCTTGCCCTTATTATTTGCCTTTTTACAATATCGGCCTGTGCCCAAAATAAAAGCACCAATAAGCAAATCAATTTTATGGAAGATGCCTGGCCGCAGGCGCTTAAACAAGCTGCCGCACAAAACAAATATATTTTTGTAGACGCTTACGCCACCTGGTGCGGGCCCTGTAAAATGTTAAAGGCTATTACGTTTAAAAACAATAAAGCCGCTGCATTTTTTAACCAGCATTATATCAACGTGGCTATGGATATGGAAAAAGGCCTAGGGCCACAATTAGCGCAAGAGTGGCAAATGCAAGCCTACCCAACGCTGCTTGTATTTAATGCTAAAGGCCAGTTGGTACTTAAAACCGTAGGCTTTATTGGTGCCAAAGATTTGATTAGGTTTGGTGAAGAAGGCTTACGCCGGTAGTTAAAAACAAAAAAGGTCGGAACTACTCTCGCAGTATTTCCGACCCTACATCTACCTATGAAAAACAGCCCTTTGAGTAGGGCATTAATACATAGACAAACTTTATACCAATGGTTAAAAACCTCGTTTTTAACCTAAATTAACGCCATTTGAGTCCAATCAAATTTAACCACAAGGAAAACACACCACAAAGTGTGGATTTTATGGTGAAAGAATTCCCCATTTTACCTGATGCAAAACAACCTTGTACATTACCGGTCGGTACGGGTACCTACTGATGAAGTATCACGGTTGATACTGGCCGTGTCTTTAGCTTCTGTTGGACCACCAAAAGTATTGTGTGGGTTTTCGCCGCAGCTTGCCAGCATAAATATTATAAATCCTGTAACTAAAATCTGTCCTGCACGTTTCATCGTAAATTAAAAGACAACCATTGGTTGTTAATTGTTTTTTGTGACTTGTTAAATCTGACAGCAAGATTTAACATTTAATTTTACCTAAGTTAAACTATATACAACACACAGCGTTTAAAAGCTTATGGACCACAATGTGTATTTGTTAGCTACCGATCCGAATGACGCTTGCCGCGACGTGATACACTCACGTGATACCACCTTAAAAGTAAAGGTGTACTGCGTAAGCGAAGAAAACTTTTCACCTAATCCGAATGAGATACAGTTGTTTGGGTATGCCGGGAAAAAATTATATGCTTTTGAAACTATCGACATTACGCCCGATGATGCACTGGATGTAATTGGCGCTATACAATGGTATGCCGACTACATTGATTGTCCGGATATGGAGATACTACCCGAAGACCCTCGGATGGGCGAAAGTATTGCCATGTAAAAAATTGTTTAAAAGCGCTTCCATAACAGGCGCTTTTAAACAATTTGCAAGCTACAATTGTATGAAAGGATAACACATCCAATTCATCAACCTATGGCAAATGTTACTGAACAGGATATTATAGACCACCTGAAAGAAAAAATCAAGTTTTATCAAAAAGAAGCTAAACGACTGGAAAACTTGCTTACTGCTTTTGTAAGCGACAGCAATACCCCAAAAAGTCGCAAAGCCAAGCTGGAAGCGGTTGACGAAGCGATAGACCCGTTACCAGCAAAAGAAGAAACTAAATCTACAGCCCGCAAAGCTAAGCCCGCCGCACCCATTGCGGTTACAGAAGAAGAGCCAGCCCTTCAACCCTCATCACTTGAAATACCGACTAAGTATACAGACAGCTTACCACTTGAGGCCCGTATAGCATTTGCATTAAATGAAATAGGTTCGGGCTTTAGCGATGATATTGCCAACACTATGGCTCAGTACGAGCCTAAATCGGACGCAAAGAAACTAAGCAGGCAAATAACTGGTCCGTTAGCTACATTAAAAGAGAGGGGCCAGGTAAATGCCGAAAAAGACGGACGCAAAGAGCGCTATTCATTGGCAAAATAACAACACACGCCAGATTTACCAACCAATCTGTAGTAGGCTGCGCATTTTAAGCTTATTCGTAAATCCGCAGTCTGTTTTTTAGGGTTAACAATTCTTGCTGCGTATTATGCAAGCGCTGTAGTAGATGAGTAATAGCTTCTATGCCTGCCACGTTGATATCCAAATCCTGATGCAGACGTATCATACGCTCCAGTTCGGGCAACTGGTGACCGGGTATATAGCTGGTTTGATTCAATACAGTTATTTCTACCAAACCGGCATCAGCCAGGGTTTGCACAAATGTATATTCTACCTGGTGGTAGCTGCAAAATTCATTTGCTTCGGTTAAATTATCGGTTGCCATGGTTTAAATCAAGAATTAGCCAGTTGTTTAAATAATTCTTTTTGTTGCTCGGTAAGGTTAGTAGGTATCTGCACATCATAGGTCAAATACAAATCCCCAAATTCACCTTCTTTTTTATACACCGGGAAGCCTTTACCTTTCAGCTTTATTTTGGTACCGTTCTGCGTTTCGGGCTTTACATTCAGCTTCACCTGTCCGGTTAGGGTATCTACTGTGATTTCGCCGCCTAGTACTGCGGTATATAAATCAATTTTTTGCGTAGCCAGCAAATCGTTGCCGCTGCGTTTAAATCGAGGATCATCGGTTATTATAAAGGTGATATACAAATCGCCGTTAGGCCCATTGTTTACCCCTGCACCGCCATGACTGGCAATTTTAATAGTCTGCCCGTTTTCAACACCAGCCGGTATGGTAATTCGGATATTTTTGCCGTTAACAGTAAGCGTTTGCTTATGTGTAGTAGCCGCATCCTGCAAACTAAGCTGTAGTTCGGCATTAAAATCTTGCCCGCGGTAACGTGCCTGCCTACGGCCACCGCCGCCGCCTGCACCGCCAAACATCGATTGAAAAAAGTCGGAAAAATCTCCGCCCTCGTTATTAAACGATTCAAAATTGAAGCCGCCATCCGAACCGCCGCCCGAGTAACCACTGTACGCACGGCCTTGCTGTTGTTGCTGACGGGCCTGTTCGTAAGCCTCGGCATGCTGCCAGTTCTCGCCGTACTGATCGTACTTTTTCCGTTTTTCGGGATCCGTCAGCACTTCGTTGGCCTCGTTTATCTCCTGAAACTTTTTATTCGCCTCCTGATCGTTTGGATTTAAATCGGGATGATATTTACGGGCCAGTTTGCGATAAGCATTTTTAATATCTTTTTCGCTTGCTGTTTTGTCTATGCCCAGAACTTTATAATAATCTACAAAAGCCATATCCAAATTTGAGTAGATTTTGCTACCTGTTAAATGATTAACATCACATACGGGTATATGGTTGTAACATTTGGGTTGCAAATCATATTAAATTGTTGATCGTCAAAAACTAATGTCGTAACATCATGTTTAAAAATAGGTTACAGAATAACACTTATGCCATTAGAAACACAAGAGCAAGAACAGCAACTGACAGAGATATACCGGGTAAGCCGGGCACAAATAGAGCACCATGATAATGCCGTAAATCAGCGGGTAATATGGCTATCTATTGGGCAATCATTCTTTTTTAACGTTTACGCTATGCTGGTAACAGCCAAAGCACCTACCCCCGAGCTACTGTCTAAGCAAAAAATGCTGGGCATTATCTTTCCGATAGCCGCCTTACTGGTTGCCATTTTTACTTTGGTAGATGTAATGGCTGGCATGTATTATATGCGTAAGCTTCGACTAAACTACAAAAAGGTTACCGATGGCAGTTCGCACGAGGGTTACTACCCTATGTTAAACGGCAATAAATTTGACCGTAGCTTTCAGCGGATATCCCCTATAGCTATACCAATTATCTTTATCATTACCTGGGCATATCTATTGTTCATAGATCATTCTAAATAAAACAAAAAAGCCGTTAGTGTATCGCTAACGGCTTTTTTGTTTTTATAAGGGTCTGGGTTTAAACGCCACTGAAGATAGAGAAGCCCCCGTCAACAGCAACTACTGTTCCGGTTACAAAGGCTGATGCATCGCTTAACAGCCAAACCAATGCGCCAATTAATTCTTCGGCTTTACCCATGCGTTTAAATGGCGTGTTTTTCACTACCAGGTTACCACGTTCGGTGTAACTGCCATCGGGCTGGGTAAGCAGGGCACGGTTTTGCTCAGTCAGGAAAAAGCCTGGTGCAATGGCATTCATACGCATAGTATCGCCATACCTGTTGGCCAGTTCCATGGCAAACCACTTAGTATAGTTATCAATAGCGGCTTTGGCCATGCTGTAACCTAACACTTTGGTAATGGCCTGCTGTGCCGCCATAGATGAGATATTAACTATACTGCCCTTACCACCTTTAGCCATTACCTGACCAAATATTTGTGTAGGAATAAGCGTACCCCAAAGGTTTAAATCCATCACCTGGCGCATGCCATCCATATTCATTGTAAATATATCCTGATCGGGCTGAATGATACCGCCGGGCATATTACCGCCAGCACCATTTACCAAGCCGTCTATACGGCCATAAGCATCCAGTACTTTATCACGGGCGACTTCCAGGTCGGCCTCTTTCATTACGTCGGCTACCAGGGCAATAGCTTTGCCACCACTGGCATTTACAGCATCTGCGCGTTCTTGAGCAATAGCTTGATTACGGCCCAATATACCTACCGTACCGCCGGCTGCTGCAATACCCTTAATAAAAGCATCACCCAAAATACCTGTACCACCGGTTACAATAATGACCTTATCCTTTAACGAGAAATTTTCCATGTGTTTGTGCGTCTCAGTTTGTACAAATCAAATAAAATTCCGGCAGCTTTCAGGAACTTAAATCAAATAATGAAATCGATTTCAACAAAACTAATCTGCTTGAGACAAATTATTGACTTACTTGCCAAACTGCATCTAAAAACCAGCCCTTGCTATCCATAAAATGCTGTACAGGTGTGAAGCCTGCCTGAGTAGCCATTTGATCGGTTTGTTGTACCGTGTATTTTTGAGACACTTCCATAAAGATGTATTCATCTTTATGAAACTGCACTGTGGTATCACATAAATGCACTTCCTGATCAGTTAAGCTGACGAGATAACTCTTGCATGATCCTGTTTCAGGATCGTACATTGGATAATGCTCAAACTGCGTTAAGTCAAAATTAGCTTCCAGTTCGCGGTTGATGCGCTTCAATAAATTCAGGTTAAAATCGCGCGTAAAACCTTCTTTATCATTGTAAGCCGCCAATATAGTTTTAGGATTTTTTTTAAGATCTATTCCTATCAACACACTGTCATTTATAGATAAATGGCGGCGCAATTCTTTACAAAACTCTTCTGCTTCTGGAACTGGCATGTTACCAATATTAGACCCCATGAATAAAACTACCTTACGTCTATCCGATAAGTTAGCTGCTTTTTTAAGCATGTCAAAATATTCGCCTGTCAGGCCATTTAGTTGCAAGCCAGGCAGTGCTTTTGGCAAGGTATCATTCAACAGGTTAATTACATGGCCCGAAATATCAATGGGCATATAAGTAAAATCAGCCTGCTTTTGCTGTAGGCAGCGCAGCAAATGAGTAGACTTCATGGCATCACCGGCCCCTAGTTCAATTAAATCAAACGGACTCCCGTCCGCTATCAGCGCCTGGGCAACTGCCTCGGTTTGCTCGGTAAATATTTCCAGCTCGCAATCGGTAGGATAATATTCTTCGCAGTTCATAATTTTCTGAAACAGCTCGTCGCCGGCCGCGTCATAAAAATATTTGGCTTGCATGTATTTTGGTGAGGCCTGCAAACCAGTCAGCACATCATCACAAAATTGCTGATTAAAATTGGCCACATGAGGAGGCTGCGTCATTGTGGTAAAGTTATCGGTGTTTTTCATAAGGATTGGATAGAGTTATCTTGCTAAACGTATACCACAATATAGCCAGCGCAGGTTAGGATGAAAAAAATTGCGGTAGGTAATACGACTATGCCCCGGCGGTGTAGCATCAGATGCGCCGCGCAGCACTTTTTGGCTTACCATAAATTTGCCATTATACTCGCCGATGGCGCCCGGTGCCTTGCTAAAACCTGGATAAGGCAGATAAGCACTTTCTGTCCACTCCCAATTGTTACCCCAGTTAAACTGCGTGGCTGCTACTTCCCACTCAAACTCGGTAGGGAGGCGCATACCTTTCCAAGAAGCATAAGCATAAGCCTCATAATAACTTACATGCTGTACAGGTTCGTTTAAATTTATAGGTTCCAGTCCACGCAGGGTATATACAAACCATTGTTCGTCTATCTGGTGCCAGTATAACGGTGCTGTAATTTGATTTTCGTTCACCCAGGCCCATCCTTCGGCATGCCAATGGCGAAAATCTTGATAGCCGCCAGCCTTAACAAACTCCAGATATTCGGCGTTGGTTACCACTGCTTTGCTGATTTCATAGGCACTCAAATAAACTTTATGGCGGTTTAGCTCATTATCAAAGCAAAATCCTTCTCCCTTAAAACCCACTTCGTATACGCCTTCGCTGATGCTTACAAAGCCTTCAACAGGTTCTGCATGCTGCGTTGTGTAGCTTTTATCATAAGCCGGGAATAAAGGATTATGGCCCAAAATATATTTGATATCGTAATATAGCAGTTCCTGGTGCTGTTCCTCGTGATTGAGCCCTAAAACAAATAACTCTTTTACTTCGGGCGATGGCTCATGACACAAAAAGCTGTACATGGCCTCATCTACATATTCACGATACTGGTACACATCTTTAACCGTAGGCCGGCTCAGGTTTCCCCTATCCGTACGGATTACCCGTGCACCGACGGTTTCGTAATAACTGTTGAATACATAATTATATTCAGGATTAAATTCCTGATAGCCCATAAAGTAAGGCTTCAGGATAAACGTTTCGAAAAACCAGGTGGTATGCCCAATGTGCCATTTGGGCGGACTCACATCTACTACAGGCTGCACTACATAATCTTCAATTTGCAGTGGGGAACAAATTTGCTCACTTCGCTGACGTACAGCTTTATATTGTTCGGCTAAGGTCATTTACTTTTGGGCGCTGTTCAGATAATTTTTCAGATCTGATATGGTATGTATTTGCAGTTCGTCGGCTTGCTGTCGCCGCATCATCAGGGCGTAGGCATTGTTAAACCCTATGGGTTTTAACCATTTTATGCCGTACTTGTTTTGAAACGATTGCTGAACATAGCTATAGGTTTTATTCTTATCCAAACCTACCGTATCCACTACCTTTTTAGATGGTTGCAAGATTACCAAAAGACCTGTACCGGTATACTCGGGGTAAAAATCTATTTGGTTATTAGTAAGTGCATCAAAGCATATTTTGGTACCGCCCAAACCGGTTTTGGTAGCTACATTGTAATTAGTATACCCTTTAATAAGCATACTGTACATACTGGCCAAAATGTACTGCTCACCAAATATTTTAGACCCAATGCGTACAGTGCCACCGTTACCATTACGGGCAGGCTTATACAAATGATGTGTTGCCAAAAAATCTTTGGCTACCTGTTCGGGTGTTTGATGCAGGTAATCGGTACGATAATTCAGTTCCGTCATGATAGAATCATTGATGTGACCGGCCAGTAGATTTAAGGTTTTTTCTAATTCCGGAAACTTACGCAAAGCATCTTCCCGCACGATGGGCGCAGCATAATAAGGCGGAAAAATCTTTTTATCATCATCTAGCACCACTAAATTAAAAGCCTTAAGGCGACCATCGGTTGAATAGCCGCTGATGACATCCAACTGCTTTTCAAAAGCGGCGTTGTACATTACCGCATCATTAATAACAATGGTATGAATTTTTAAACCATACTTTTGCTGCAAACCCAGGTTACCATCCTGCCGTCCCATAAACTCGGGGGTAAAACCGGCGGTAAGCTTACCGCCATAAGCTGATGGCACAAAGTAAAACGAGGCCAGCACCAATAAAATAACTGGCAGTGTGTAAGCGCCAGTTCTCACTTTTTTAAAGTTAAGTTTTTGAACAAAGGACAGTAACAGATCAAACAAAATAGCCAGCAAAGCCGCCGGTATAGCCCCAGCCAAAATCATGTTACTGTTGTTGAGCGATATACCGCCAAAGATGAACTCACCCAAGCCACCTGCCGCAATGTAAGATGCCAGGGTAGCTACGCCTACATTAATAACGGTTGCGGTACGAATACCAGCCAGAATTACTGGCATAGCCAACGGCAATTCCACTTTAAATAACACCTGTTTAAGGCTCATGCCCATAGCCAAGGCTGCTTCTTTAACCGACGCATCTACACCGGTAACACCGGTATAGGTATTACGGATAATAGGCAGCAGTGCATATAAAAACAAGGCAACGATAGCCGGTTTGGCCCCTATGCCCAGCAACGGAATCATAAAACCAAGCAACGCAATGCTCGGGATAGTTTGCAGTACACCAGCAATGCCTAGTACGGGACCAGACAACGGCCGTTTACGCGCGATAAGAATACCCAGCGGCAAACCAACAAAAACGGCAATTAACAATGAAATAAAAGTGAGCCCTATATGCTCTAATGTTTGGGTAAGCAGCTTATCATGCTGTTGCTGCATAAATTGCCATAAAGTTTGCGACTGCTCATTCATGGGGTTGGAGGGCATTTTGGTATTGGTAATAGGCCGACATTAACTGTTCGAAGGTAATAGTTTTAACCTGATGTGTTTGCGGATGTTGTACAGCGATGTTTTGTATAGCATGTTCTTTAAAACGTTCCATTGCCCACCATACGCTTTGTTCATTACAGGCCACAGGCTGCATGCCGCTTACTATTGGTGTTGGAAGGTTATCCCAAACATCAGTAAGCTTTACCGATTTAAGTTCTAATTGCAACCGCTGTGCCTGCAGAAATTCTTTCACGAAGGCGCTGGCCGGGTTAAACAACAGTTCGGCAGGTGTACCTATTTGTACAATGCGGCCTTGATGCATCAAGGCAATACGGTTACCCAGCTCAAAAGCTTCCTGCACATCATGCGTTACCATCACAATGGTTTTACGCTGTAACTCGTCAAGCGCCTTAAACTCAGCTTGTATTTTAGTACGGGTGATGGTATCCAACGCGCCGAAAGGTTCGTCCATTAACAAAACCGGCGCGTCTGCCATCAACGCACGGGCCAGGCCTACACGCTGTTGCTGCCCGCCGCTCAATTGTTGTGGATATAGCTTTAATAAATCAGCTGGCAAATGCAGCTTTTCTAATAACTCGTGCATTCGTTTGGTAATTCTACCAACGTCCCAATTTAGCAACTGCGGCACAGTGGCTATGTTTTCGGCCACAGTATAGTGCGGAAACAAACCGTTGTTTTGCAGCACATAGCCAATGTTACGTCTTAGCAATTCTGGCTTTTGTTGAGAAATATCCTGACCATCAATTAATACCTGACCATGGGTAGGCTCAATTAACCGGTTCAGCATTTTAAGTGTGGTGGTTTTGCCGCAGCCACTGGTGCCCAGCAAAACCAGGTTTTCGTGCTCGGACACTTCAAATGATATATCATCAACCGCGCGGGTTGCGCCGTAGTGCTTACTAAGTTGCCGAACCTGAATCATGCAGGTAATTTACGAATCTAACTTCATAAACAGATTGTTTAATGATTCGGAATACGTTGGATGAGCAAAAACGCAATACCGTATACGATCATGCGTAATACCGCCTTCCATCGCCATTTGCAGCACCGACATAATTTCGCCACCTTCTTCGCCTAATATAGCAGCGCCCAGTATTTGCTTGGTATCGGCATCTACCACGGCTTTCATTAATCCACGGGTTTCGCCTACTTCTACCGCACGGGCTACGTTTTCCATCTTTAGCACAGCTACTTTGATGTTAAGGCCTTGCTTGCGCGCTTCAGTTTCAGTTATACCCACGCGGCCCAGTTGCGGGTCGGTAAACATACAGTAAGGCACCGGACGGCCTGCTGTAGTCAAGTTATCACCTTCCAGCAAATTACGGTATACAATAGTAAAATCGTTATAAGCAATATGCGTAAAAGCCGGTCCGCCTTTAATATCGCCCAAAGCATAGATACCCGGCATGTTGGTTTGCAATTGGTCATCTACTTTGATATAGCCTTTTTCGTCTACCTCTACACCGGTGGCTTGTAAGTTTAAAACTTTAGTTTGCGGAACACGCCCTGCGGCAATAAGTATGTGCGAACAATTCAATTCCTCTTGTTTTCCATTTAAATTTACTGTAGCCAGTATTTTACCATTACTGTCTTTTTCAAACCTAACAGCTTGCGAATTACCATGAATGGCAATGCCTTCTTCTTCCAATATCTTGTGTATCTCAGTAGCCACATCATCATCCTCGTGCGACATGATACGCGGGCCACGCTCCAGTATGGTAATTTGGCTGCCAAAACGCCTGAACATCTGGCCGTATTCCAACGCAATATAATTGCCGCCGATGATGAGAATATGTTCCGGCACATAATCCAGATCAAGAATGGTGGTTGAAGTCAAATACCCTACTTCCTGCAAGCCTTCAACATCAGGCACCGTGGGTTGCGTACCAGCATCAATAAATATCTGCCCGGCTTGTAATTCTTCTGTGCCGCCAGCGTTTAATTTTACCTGTACAGTTTTATGCCCGGTAAAACTAGCTTCCCCCATCAGCAAATCGATGTTCGGATCATCTTGCAAACTTTTTTCGTTACCGCTGCGCGAATGTTCAACAATGGCATCACGGCGCTTTTTAATTTGCGGCATGTCTACCCGATAACCATCTATATGCACACCAAGATTATTGCAGCGGCCGGCCAGGTAAGCCGCCCGGGCCGAGGCCACCATGGCTTTGGTGGGGGTACAACCATCGTTGATACAGGTACCGCCAACCAGGCGCTTTTCAATCATGGCCACTTTCTTGCCAGCTTTGGCCATTTTGCGCGCCAAAGGGTTACCAGCCTGCCCTGAGCCGATAATAATTACATCATACTGTTTCATTTATTCGGTAACCTTTACACCTTTCCAGAACGCCACATAATCTTTAATTTGTGCCGCCGCTGATTTAGGTTCGGGATAATACCAGGCGGCATCTTTATTTTGCTGACCGTCCACTTCCAAAGTATAATAAGAGGCTAAGCCTTTCCAAGGACAGGTGGTATGTGTATCGGTTGGTTTTAAAAATACTGCTTTAACGCTTTCTTTAGGAAAATAGTGGTTGTTCTCGACCACTATGGTATCATTACTTTCGGCTATTATTTGGTTGTTCCAAACGGCTTTCATGGATATGATGTCATTCACTTTTAACAGGCTATTTAGCTGTGGCTGAATGACGTATTTAAAATAACAATATTTCTTATTTTGTTTTAAACCTGAGCATTGAAGTTTATGCCTAAAAAAACTGAAAATTTTTGCTTAAAATATTTTTTGATTTACAGATAAACATATATCTTTGCATTCCCAAAACAAAGGGAAAGTTCTTTATATTATGGTCTATTCGTCTAGGGGTTAGGACGCCAGATTTTCATTCTGGAAACAGGGGTTCGATTCCCCTATGGACTACTTTAAGTTGTTATTCAAACTTAAAACAAAGATTCTAACTTGGTCTATTCGTCTAGGGGTTAGGACGCCAGATTTTCATTCTGGAAACAGGGGTTCGATTCCCCTATGGACTACCAAACAAAAAAGGCTTCAGCAATGCTGAAGCCTTTTTTGTTATATTCTTATTTTTTTAATAGGCTGTATAGTAATGAAGCTACACTATTATACGCTTATCTCATCAATGCTCGGCTTTTTCAAAAACTTATTATACCGGTTTTTCATCGCCTTATTCATATCATCCATCAGCTGCTTCATTTTGTAATTGAGCGCCAATATGCGTTTGTTTAGCTTTACAAGCTCGGTAGCCAGTTTCAGATAGGCAGCGGTATCGCCAGCTTTCAAAGCTGCATTTTTCAAGCTGTTTAAGCGACTTTGTTTATCCAGAATAAACGTTTTATATTTAAAATACCTCTGGTAATCTTTCATTTTGGCTATCATTACGGCAGCACTGTTTCAAAGAGTTTGCCATAATTTACCACAACCATATTATTTTTTTCTGTAAAAGAAATAAATGATTAAATAACAAGCTATTGCAATTGCTATTAACGAAATAAATTAGCCTATAATAAATAATACCACTACTTATAAGCATAATTCCATTTGTATATTACAACGCTCATAAGGGGATACAATACCAGTCACTTTTTTAAAGCCTAACTTGTGGTATAAGTTAATTGCCGGTTTTAAAATGGTGTTACTCTCTAAATAAACACGTGTAGCACCTTCCGCCCTAGCCTTTTCTATAGCAGCATTGCCCAGCAACCACCCCATGCCTTTTCCCTTTGCTTTGGGCGATACAGCCATTTTAGCCAGTTCAAAAGTTTGATTATCCATTTTAATTAACGCACAGGTACCTAGTGGTTCGCCATGATATAAGGCAAAAAGTATAAATCCGCCTTTATCTAATATATATTCTTCCGGATGGTCAAGCGCTTTATAGTCGGACTCTTCAATTTTAAAATAGGTAGTAATCCATTCCTCATTTAATGCCTTAAACGCCGCTTTATATTGCGGATGGTAAGCCACAATTTCCACATGCTCACTTTCACGCAATTTTTTTTCTTGCTGTACCCGTTTAAATAAATCTTTTTGCTCCAGCAAAAACTCCCATTCTTCAATCGCTTTCCAAATATTGTGTTGTGTTTCTTGCAGGGCAGTTTCTATGGCAGCGTTTACATCGGTATACTGATTTTGTATTCGATTGTTAATCAACTGTCCAGCCTCGGTAAGCCGGATATAGTTTTTACGGCCATCGCTTTTATTCGGGCTTTCGGTTACCAATCCCTTCTTGGTCATTTCTTTTACAATTATACTGACCGAAGGATGCGAATGACCTATTTCCTGTGCTATTTGCATGATAGATTTTTCTTCACTCCCAGCAAGTGAGTAAAACACAGGAAACCACTTTGGCTGCATATCTATATCATACAAATTATATACTTCCCCGGCCTGCTCAGTAAGCTTTTCACTAAGCCTTCTTAAACGGCTACCCAAAGCCATTTTACCAACTTTATTATAAAAATCCATAACATTAAATAATTACGTAATTAACTACGAAATTATAAACATAAATGTTAATGAGCAAATAATTTGGTAAAATATTACTGTCAGTAATTATATAACCTTTATATTTTCTATTATAGCTTTATTATTTTAACTACATCACATGTACGACATTTGCTGCATAGGTCATATCACATTAGACAAAATAGTAAATCCATCTGGTGAAAAGCATATGGCTGGCGGCACTGCTTTTTATTTTGCTAATGCTATTCACCATTTACCTGTAAAATTTGGTTTAATAACGGCTGTAGGTCCTACCGAAACAGATGCAGTAACCGATTTGCAACAGAAAGGCATATCTGTACAAGCCTTACCCAGCACACATTCTGTTTACTTTGAAAACATCTACAGTAGTAATCAGGATCATCGCACCCAGCGGGTTTTGCAAAAAGCAGACGCTTTTGGTATAGACGATATAGCTAATGTTGAGGCAAAAATATTCCATTTAGGTCCGCTTCTGGCTGATGATATCTCTGTTGATACTATTCGCCACCTAGCCAGTAAAGGACAGGTGTCTTTAGATGTGCAAGGTTATTTACGCGATGTACAAAAGCAAAATGTAGTTACAACCGACTGGTCTGATAAGCTACAGGCCCTGCCCTACATCAGCATATTAAAAGCCAATGAGTTTGAGCTGGAAGCCTTAACCGGCACCTGCGACATTGAAGAAGCCGCCCGGATGTTACACAACTGGGGTGTTAAAGAAGTGGTGGTTACATTAGGCAGTAAAGGATCGGTTATTTATGCCCACGATGCTTTTTACACCATTCCTGCATATGTACCGACCGTAGTGGCTGATGCTACCGGTTGCGGAGACACTTATATGGCAGGCTATTTATACCAAAGGGCAAAAGGTGCAAATGCAGATCTGGCCGGCAGATTCGCATCAGCTATGGCGGGCATTAAAGTAGGATGTGCTGGTCCGTTTATAGGAACCGAGGCTGATATACTGGAGGTATTAAATAAATTTTAGTTACAGTTGAATGACGGGCAGGAAAATGATGATCTCTATATTTATCATTACCTGAACGTTAAAGCATGAAAAAGATCAATCTGCTGTTATTCCCCGTAATCGGGCTTGCCTTTGTTGCCTGCAACCGGCCAAGTGCAGCTACTGTAAACACCTCTTCAACCAAAGAAAACGAAGCCATTGTAAGAGCTGCATTCGAAGCATTTAATCAGCATGATTGGAGCAAAATGGCCAGTTATTACGCCGAGCCAGCAGTGTTTTTGGATCCGGAATACGGGACCGAATATGTAAACAAAACGCAAAAAGAATCAGCGGACAACCATGCTAACCTGGAAAAGTTTTCGCCGGATATAAAGGATAGCATTACTACTATGATTGCCGCAGGCGATAAAGTAGCAATTGAATTTATATCGAGTGGTATCACTGCCGATAAAAAGCACTGGAAGCTACCCGTTAGTGCCGTGCTAACTTTAAAGAACGGTAAAATTATAAAAGACGCTACTTATTACAACCACGAAAAGTAATCAAGCCACCAATGGTTTATTATACTTGTTGCGGTACTCGACCGGCGAAAGTCCGGTTATTTTTTTAAAGATGGTTCTGAACGCTTTAGGGTCTGTATAGCCTACGTTGTACATTACCTCGTTTATATTTTCTCGTGATGATTCGAGGCTCATTTTGGCCGCCTCTATTTTCACACGCTGCATATACTCAAGCACCGTATTGGAGGTAGCTTTTTTAAACCTGCGCTCTAAGTTGCGCCGACCAATGGCCAGCATATCGGCCAGCTGATCAATGGTGATCCGGTCTTGAAAGTTATGTTCAATAAATTCCTGCGCCTTACGTATGGCATCGTCCTCGTGCTCTTTTTGGCGATGGAAAATAATAAATGGCGACTGGCTGTTACGGTTGATATCAATCTCAAAAACCTTGGATGATAAAATAGCCATATCCCTACCTGCATGCTTCTCTACCAGGTACAAAATCAGATTCAATGACGAATATGCGCCGCCGCTGGTGTAAATACCCCCTTCATCAGTAATGATTTTGTAGGGCATCAGATTTACCTCCGGAAACATCTTTTTAAACTCCTCGGCCATTAGCCAGTGCGTTGTACAGCTTTTACCGTTCAGTAAACCGGTAGACGCCAGTATGAATGCGCCGATACAGAGTGAAACTACTTCGGCCCCATTTTTATATTGCTCCACAATCCAAGGCAAAAAGGCTTGATTGGCAGGCAGTATTTGTTGCATATCGCCATGCACTGCCGGAATAATAATTAAATCTGTTTTCTCTACCTCGGTTATTACCCTGTCAGGATTAATAGTAAAAACACCATTACCCAAACGCGCTTCTTTAGTAAGGCCCACCACATGGATATCAAACAAAGCCGCTTTCCCGGCACGCATAACCGCATCGTTTACACGCGAAAACATTTTGAATGTGGCTTCGATGTTACTTAAGCTGGTTTCGCCTGCCGGAATCAGGATAGAGACATGTTTCATACTATCAAATCTAACGGAAAAGCTTGTCGTTATCAACCCCCAATTTGTCGTTTTTATACCCGGCCGTCGAAAGCAGCAAAGCATAAGTTTGTCATAATCAATTACATTTTCACATCATGACACAAATTAACGCTTACCTTACTTTTAACGGTAACTGCCGCGAAGCCTTGAGCTTTTACCAGCAATGCTTGGGCGGCCATTTGGAAATGCTACCTGTTGGGCAATCGCCCATGGCGCAGCAATGCCCTACTGCCGTGCACGATCAAATTATGCATGCCTGCTTAATCAAAGATGCTTTATGGCTTATGGCCTCAGATATGGTGATGCCTGGAAGTTTGACTGTGGGCAACAATTTTGCCTTATCCTTAAATTGTAGCAGCGAAGAAGAAATTAATCAGTTTTATAGCAGTTTATCGGCCGGAGGGCAAATCATCGATGAGTTGAAAATGCAATTTTGGGGTGCCTTATTTGGTGTGTTTACCGATAAGTTTGGGATACGGTGGATGTTGAGTTACGATAAAAACAAACAATAATTTATCTTTTATACAAAATTGTAATATCTTAACTTTATCAAACCAATACAACCTTAATACCAACGCCTTAAATCAATTTTCATGAAAATCTTAATTAACGTAGTTATAGTGCTGGTAGTTATAATTGCTGCACTTTTAATTACTGCGCTGTTCACCAAAAAATCTTATTTTGTTGAAAAGGAAATTGTTATCAACAAGCCTAAAAACGAAGTTTTTGATTATGTAAAATATCTTAAAAACCAGAATAAATACAGCAAATGGGCCAATATGGATCCGAACATGCAAACATCATTTCGGGGTACCGACGGAACGCCTGGCTTTATATCTGCCTGGAACAGCAATCAGAAAAACGTTGGCAAAGGCGAACAGGAAATTAAGAAAATCACTGCCGGAGAGCGAATTGATTATGAAATCCGCTTTATTAAACCTTTTCCGTCAACTGCTCCATCATACATGATAACAGAAAGTCTAAACGCTCATCAAACCAAAGTAAAATGGGCATTTGCCGGCACCATGACTTATCCCATGAACCTGATGTTATTATTTATGGACATGAACAAAATGATTGGCGATGATTTACAAGTGGGCCTTACCAACTTAAAAGGCATCATAGAAAACAATGCCCAAATGGCTCAGATAAATTAATAACTGAAATCACTAAAACTTATCATACAATGAAAATTGCCGTAATTATAGTCCGCATCCTAATGGGACTAATGTTTTTATTTGCTTCTGTTGTCGTCCTTTTTCACTTGGTTAAGCAACCCGCGCCACAGGGTAAGGTCAAAATTTTTATGGAAGGCATGATGGCTACCGGTTACCTCATGACGTTAATTAAAGTAACCGAACTGGTTTGCGCCATTGCTTTACTTATAGGCCGCTTTGCACCGCTGGCTACGGTTGTATTATTTCCTATTACCTTGAACATATTTTTATACCACGCTTTTATTGGTCCCGAAGGGTTATTGATGGCGGTTTTACTGTTGTTGGGTAATCTGTTTTTAGCCTATGCTTATCGCAAGCATTATGTAACGTTGGTAGCACCTAAAACACAACTTTAAACTTTATGCAACCGTCAAGTAAAGTTACATCCGAAGTTACCGGACGCCAGGTGATCAGCGCCCGCGTGTTCCATATCCGCCGAGATATAGTGTTTAAGGCGTGGGCCGAACCAGAATACCTGGCACAATGGTGGGGGCCTCAGGGCTTTACCAACACTTTTCATGAATTTAATTTTACCGAAGGCGGTAACTGGCGCTTTACTATGCATGGGCCGGATGGAAAAGACTACCCTAATCAAAACATTTTTGAAGAGATTAAAGCGCCTGAGCAAATAGTGCTGAGGCATGATTGCCAACCCTACTTCTTGGCAACCTTTGTGTTTGACGACTTGGGCGAACAAACCAGAGTGACGTTTACTCAGTTATTTGACAGCGCCGATGTATTCAGCAAAATTAAAGATATTGTTGTACCCGCTAACGAAGAAAACTTTGATCGGTTGGAAATACAGTTAGCTAAATTATTAGCGCAACAACACATATCCTAGTAAGAAAGGCAAATAATTCAATGCGACCAATAGCCCTTAATTTATAAAAGACATCATAAATGATGTCTTTTATAAATTAAGGGCTAAACTATACACGTAGTTTTAGATAGAAATTCATAAGTGTTGCAACATTTAATTGATTTTAACATTGTATTAATACTTAAACAGTTGACATTTCGTTATTATATGTTTTTTCAATATCTTGATATGATTATAGCTATACCAATTGTCCTTTCACAGAACCATCATATTAGCCGAAGCTTAACATGATTACCATTCCTCTTTTATATTTTCTTGCCGCTATATAGCTAGATTTTAGCGGCCGCATTGTTTTATTATCATGAGATTACTGGTTTACTATGCAGGTAAAAGATAAAGCTAAAAAAACCAAATATGGCCCTTTTAAGATTGTTGCTTATTACATTCTGATCAGTTTGCTATGGATAACTTTGAGCGATCAGATTTTATTTGCGCTTGAAGGAAACTTCTCCCACCGCATCTTTTTGCTAATTAGCAGCGGTAAGGGTTTTATTTTTATACTGGCTACCGCATGGCTAATTTTCACGCTTACACGATTAGATCAAGACAAATTGCTGGAAAGTGAAATGCAGTACCGCCACATGTATGAGGGTAATCCCAACCCGATGTGGATTTATGATGTTGCTACGCTTCAGTTTGTATCGGTTAACAGTGCGGCTATTACAAGCTATGGTTATTCTGAAGAGGAGTTTTTGAGGAAAAGTATTTTAGACATAAGACCTACCGAAGACTGGCGTTTGCTAAAACAGGATGTTGCAGAATTGAACAGCAACCCAAATAAGCAAGGCGTATGGCGACACATAAAAAAAGACGGTACCATTATTTATGCCAATATAGCGCTTCAAAAAATCACCTTCAATAACCGGGCTTGCATGATGGTGGTGGCACGGGATACTACCGAGAAATTGGTATTTGAAAAACAGCTGGAAATAATTAACAAAACACTGCTTGAACAGCGCAGCCGCCTTAATGAAACTCAGCGCGTTGCCAAACTGGCTGGCTGGGAATATATCATTGATACAAAACAATTGTTATGGGCAAAAGAATTATATTTTATTACCGGTGTAAAGCCTGAAAATGACAGAAAGTTACTGGATATATTTTTAGACTATGTACATCCTGATGATGTAGAGGCAGTAAAGCAAACTTCAAAAGAGACGCTGTATTCGGGCAAGCCCATGGATATGGTTTATAGATTGCAGGGTGCAAATGGCGAAGTAAAATACATGCGGCAATTGGGCAATGTTGAATATAAAGACGGCAAACCCATTAAAGTAATTGGTTCTTTACAAGACGTTACTGAACTTAAAATACTGGAGCAGGAAAAAAACAAATACCTGTTCAATTTAGAAGATACGGTAAACTCCATTACCGAAATATTTTTTGCACTTAACCACGACATGGAAATTACACTGGCCAACAAAAAGTTTGAGCAGGAATGCGGCTTACTGACCAGTGATGTAATTGGTAAAAAAATAATTGATCTGTTTCCAACCAATATGATTAATCAAAACTTTTACCATGCTTATGAAAGAGTAATTAAAGAGAGAATAACCATAACGGTTGAAGATTACTCAAAGCAGCTTAACCAATGGCTAAGAATGTCGGGGTACCCTACACAAGAAGGCGCAGCTATATACCTGACTAATATTACCGAACAAAAAACAAAAGATATACAACTTAAAGAAACTGTTGAACGTTTTGATTTTGTTAAAAAGGCAACCCAGCTAGCTGTTTATGATTATCATATCCCTGAAAACCATCTTACCTATGATGCCAGTGCCAGCGACTGGGTTAACGACCCGCCACAACCTGGCAGCAACATGACGCAATGGTGGCACAGCCATATACACCCTGAAGATGTAGATGGCGTAGTTACCAGCCAGCAACGTGTAATTGCTGAAAGAGGCACTACCTGGAGCATGGAGTACCGCGTATACCGTGGTAACGGCATTTATCATTATGTGCTTGACCAAGGCTACTTTTTATTTAATGAGCAAAAAGAACCCGTAAGATTAATCGGCGCTATTAAAGACATTGAAGACATCAGACGGTCAAACGAAGACAACAAGCGGCTGGCCAGCATTGTATTGCGCATTACCAATATGGTTACCATTGTTGATACCAACGATATAATTACCTGGGTTAACAAGGCATTTGAAAATTTTACCGGCTTTACCTTAGCAGAAATTTCTGGAAAACCACTTGGTACTATTATGCATGGGCCAAATACCTCTGCAGAAACTTTAGCCTACATTAAACAACAACAAGCCCTGCAAACAGCATTTTCGGTAGACATTGTAAAGTACACCAAGGCAGGAACACCTTTTTGGGCTAATGTTGAATTCACTCCTACCTACAACGAATGCGAAAAATTTACAGGTTACATTGTTGTGTGCGACAACATCACTCAACGCAAAGAACACGAAGAAGCCTTGGAACGACAAAACGAAGCCTTGCGTGAAGTAGCTTGGTTAAGCTCGCACGAAATACGCCGGCCCGCTGCATCTATACTAGGGCTTATCAACTTATTGGAACATACCACCAACGAAGAGGAAAAGCAGGAATGCATTGCTCATATCAATAACTGTGCACACGAGTTAGACGAGATTATACACAACATCACCCAAAAAGTAGAAAACGAATTAAACTTAAATAATATACAGCCTACTGATACAACAAAAACCGTTTGAAGGCATCAAAGCTATTTGGTAGTTCAACCGCCTGTTTTACTCTGCTTTCCAGTTCTTTTACCGGTGCAGGTACACTAATATGCTGCGCAATGTTTTTTTCAATTACATCTGGAAACTTACAGGGATGCGCAGTAGATAAAAATACCCCCGCAATGCCCGGATGCTCTTGTTGCCATGCTTTTAGCGCACGCCAGGCAATAGCGGTATGCGGGCATACCACATATTGGTATTCGTCGTAAACCTGTTGCATAGCTTCACGCGTTTGCTCGTCTGTGTAGCTATACCCAGCCATTAACTGATTCAGTTGCGATGGCTCATCTTTAAACATATCGGCAATACGCAGCCAGTTGCTGGGGTTGCCCACATCCATGGCATTGGCAATGGTTTGTACCGACGTTTTAGCTTCATAAACACCCGTTTTTAAAAATGCCGGAACGGTATCATTAGCATTTGTAGCTGCAATAAACTGCTGTATAGGCAAGCCCATTTTCCAGGCCAGTAAACCAGCGCCTATGTTACCAAAATTGCCGCTGGGCACCGCGAATACTATATTGTTTTTCCCTTCGCGCTGCAACTGCGCATAGGCATTAAAATAGTAAAAGGTTTGTGGAATTAAACGTGCAATATTAATAGAATTGGCTGAGGTTAATCGAAACGCATTATTCAGCTCGGCATCAGTAAATGCCTGCTTTACCAGTGCCTGACAATCGTCAAATGTACCGTCAATTTCCAGCGCCCGAATGTTCTGCCCATTAGTAGTTAGTTGCAGCTCCTGAATGTTACTTACCTTGCCCTTAGGGTACAGAATAGTTACCCGTGTATTGGGCACGCCTAAAAAGCCTAAAGCCACCGCCCCGCCAGTGTCGCCCGAAGTAGCTACCAATACATCTAACTGCTTTTCGCCGGGTTGCAAAAAATAGCTCATCACGCGGCTCATAAACCGGGCGCCAAAATCTTTAAAAGCCAGCGATGGACCATGAAACAATTCCAGCACATACACATCCTCTTCCAATTTTACAGCAGGTGCATCAAAGTTTACGGCATCTTCAATCAACGTTTTTAAATCGGCTTCGGGAATAGCATCACTCAAAATGTTTTTGGCTACCGTAAATGCAATTTCGGGCAAAGTGTATTGGTGCAGGTTATTGATAAAATCATCACTAAGGTGTGGTATTTCTACCGGCATATACAAGCCTTTATCTTGCGGCATACTGTTAAAAACAGCTTCTTTAAAATCTACTAAGTGCGCTTTATTATTGGTGCTGTAAAGTTTCATTATGGACGTAAAATTCAGATGTTCAACTTCGGATTGATCACCGTTTTTAATTGCTATTCTATCTTGGTTCTTGTTTCTCGACTCTTGTCTCTATCTCCCCTATCCTATCACTCTAGGCCCAGTATCATTAATGGTAGATACATAAGCCTGCGAGCCAATTTTTAAACCGGTTAAATGCTGCTGCAGCTTTTGAGTGATCTGCCTTGCAATTTCTTCATTCCGGGCAAAGGCAAAAACAGACGGACCTGAACCTGATATACCAAAGCTTACCGCACCGGCTTCCATAGCCAGTTCGCGTAATTTGTAAAAATCCGGGATCAAAATAGAGCGCACCGGCTCTACCAGCACATCCTGCATGCTACGGCCAATCAGGTCAATATCTTGCATAAATAAACCGCTTACCAAACCTGCAATATTACCCCACTGTGTAACGGCGTCTTTCATGTTAATTTGCTTGCGGATAATTTGCCGAGCCTCGCGGGTGGGCACATCTACTTCTGGGAACACCACGGCACAATACAAATCTTTAGGATGCGGCAGACGAATTACATCCAGCGGATCATAACTACGAATCAATACAAAACCACCCATCAAGGCTGGGGCTACGTTATCAGCATGGCCGTTTCCGCAAGCCATCTCCTCGCCTTTCATGGCAAAAGGCAATAATTTAGCTACATCCGTTTCATCGCCTAACAGGGTTTTAACGGCAAACAAACCTGCTACTGTACTGGCCGAGCTGGAACCTAATCCGCTGCCTATCGGCATTTTTTTATGCAGCTCGATATCCAAACCAATGTCTGTACGGCCTATGCTTTCTAAATAATGCTGTACACTTACACTTACCGTGTTTTTAGCCGGATGAAGTGGCAACCGGCCATCATCTCCGGTAATTTTACTGATGGTGATGCCGGGCTTATCTGTCAACCGCATAATCACCTCATCGCCCGGCTCGTTCACGGCAAAGCCCAGCACATCAAATCCACAAACCACGTTGGCCACGGTAGCCGGAGCAAATACTTGGATGCTATCGCTCCCGTGCTTCCTAAAAGCTGAAGTTTGATTTTGGATAAATGAAGTTCCCTGTTGTATTTCTTGTTCCATTTTAAAAGAAAATCTTGATCTTACTTCTTGGCTCTCGTCTCTAATTCGCACCTACGTTAATCAAATCTGCAAATACACCAGCTGCAGTTACTTCGGCACCGGCGCCAGGCCCTTTTACCACCATTGGCCGCTCTTTATAACGGTCGGTGGTAAAGGCAATAATATTGTCGCTGCCCGACATGCTAAAAAACGGATGACTTTCATCTACCATTTGTAAACTGATAGAAGCTTTTCCATCGTCCAGTTTACCAATATAGCGCAACACTTTGGCGCTATTTTCGGCTTGTTGTTTAATGTTATTGAAATATGCATCTTCGGCCAACAGGGCAGCATAAAACTCGTCTACGGTTTGCGCGTCTAAACATGCTTGTGGCAGTATATTTTCAATTTCCACATCTTCGGCTTCCATTTGATAACCGGCATCGCGGGCCAATATTAAAATTTTGCGCATAAAGTCTTTTCCACTTAAATCATCGCGAGGGTCGGGTTCGGTATAACCTTTTTCTTGAGCGGTTTTTACCACGTCATGAAAACTTGCCTCGCCTTTAAAGTTATTGAAGATGAAAGAGATAGTGCCCGATAAAATGGCTTCAATTTTTTGCACACGATCGCCGCTTACCATTAAATCTTTCAAAGTACGGATGATAGGCAGCCCTGCACCCACGTTTGTTTCGTAAAAGAAATCGACGCCATGCTTGCGGGCAGTTTCTTTAAACATTTTGTACTGGCTGTACGAAGCTGAATTACCAATCTTATTACAGGTAACGATAGAAATAGTAGCTTTAAAAACCTCTTCGTAAACAGTAACCGGCACTGGGCTGGCGGTATTATCTATAAACACGCAATTAGGCAGGTTCATGCTTTTCATCCGGGCCACAAATTCTTGCAAATTGGCTGGCTGACCGTACTGCTCTAATTCATCCTGCCAGCTGTCTAATGATAAGCCATCGGAGTTAAAGAGCATCTTTCGGGTATTACTGATACCTGCAATTTTTACCTGGATACTGTTATTCTGCTCTAAAAACTCGGTGTGCTGTTTAAGTTGCTTGATAAGTGTTTTACCAATGTTGCCGGTACCCAAACAAAATACATGCAGTGTTTTGTTGAATTGAATAAAGAAGGCATCGTGCACGGCATTTACCGCCTTGGCCAAATCGGTAGCAGATATGATTACCGATATATTATACTCAGATGAGCCCTGCGCAATAGCCCGAACATTGATACCATTACGGCCCAAGGCATGAAACAACCGCCCCGACATGCCCGGCGTTTGCTTCATATTTTCGCCCACGATGGCTAATACAGCTAAATTACCTTCAATAACAGGTTTATCCAGTTTATTGGCGGCCAATTCCAACTCAAACTCCTGCTCCATTAACTGACAAGCCCGTTCGGCATCTACCGGATTAACAGCAAACGTGATGCTATGCTCGGACGAGGATTGCGTGATTAACACCACATTAATTTGCTCTCGGGCAAGCAGTGAAAACAAGCGACCGCTGAAACCTGCCTTGCCTACCATACCACTTCCCTGCAAATTAATGATACTAATGCTATTGATAGAAGATATACCTTTAATAGCCAAATTGGAGTTACGGCAATCATGACGAATAACAGTACCTTCAAAGCTTGGTTCAAAAGTATTTTTAATTACAATTGGAATTTTCTTCAAAAATGCCGGGATCATAGTTGGCGGATAAATAACCTTAGCGCCAAAGTATGATAGTTCCATAGCTTCGGTATATGATAACTCGGGCAGTGAAAAAGCCTTTTTAACAATGCGCGGGTCGGCAGTCATCATGCCGTTCACATCAGTCCATATTTGAATTTCACTGGCGGTAAGGGCTGCACCCAAAATAGCAGCGGTATAATCACTGCCACCACGGCCTAAAGTAGTTACTTGTCCAGCATCGTTACTGGCAATAAAGCCGGTTACAAAAAACAGTTTGTCTTTACTTTCTGCGGCCAAATTTCGAACTAATAATTCGGTTAATGCAGTATTTACCTTTGCCTGCCCAAAACTGCTGTCGGTTTTAATTACTTCTACAGCATCTACAAATAACACGTCAGGGAAATACTGCAAAGCCATACGGCTCAGCATCAATGTTGAACAACGTTCGCCGTAGCTTAAAATAAGGTCGCGTGTTTTAGCGGTTAGCTCACGCAAAATATACACCCCTTGCAATAAATCCTCTAGCTGGTTAAAATAGATTTTGAGACGGGTAAATACCGGGTTTTGATGCGGAATTTCCAGCAACTGTTTAACTACCTCAAAATGCCGGCTTTCCAGTTCGGCCAATTGCGCAGTAAACTCCTGACCAGATGCAGCCAGTTCGGCCATTTCGGTGAGCAAATTAGTAACGCCACTCATAGCCGATAATACTACTACCAGGTCTTGATCTGCCTGATGTTCGTGCTTTACAATGTCCATTACGGCACTAATGCTTTGTACCGAACCTACTGAAGTACCTCCAAATTTTAAGACTTTCATAAACGTTTGTTAAAACAAAAGCGCCTTCCTGTTTTAGAGGAAGGCGCTTTGCTGGTTTTTGTTATTGTTTACACCATACGGTTACCTTCCTCCTAGCTTTATGCCGGTGGTAATAATAATGGTAATAATGGTGTTGTTAATAGTCATGTACTTGCGTTGTGCTAACGATTGTAAATTAAAGTGATAATTTTCAGATAAGCAAGCTTTTGTAATATTTTATTTAAATTCTATAGAATTTATAGATTTTACAGATGATGATCCTTTTTAGCCAACTTTTAAAGTTAAATAAGTAAATCAGTATAGTAAAACAATCCAAAAAAGCTCAGAAAACAAAAAACCATCTAACTTTTTGGGCCAGATGGTAGCAGTGTATTGTAATTGTGTATCCCGGTGCAATATAATTTCGCTTTTAAATAAAAGGAGTATAAATTTTAAAACAATTCCCTTCAAATAAAGCAACTATGCTAAATTTTGTTTAAAATATTTTCACACAACAAACAAAAACAAGCACAATTTAAAGAAACAACCGTGTCAAAGATTGACGACGACTTCTTTTGCACAAAAATAATATTATTTACCAACAACAAACCGAAATAATTCTAATGCGATGATTATTTAATGTAAAATTTACACTAAGCGTACAAAGCGTTAAATCTGCACCTTTCCGATTATCATACTGATGATAAAGCGCCATTACGCGAACCTATTTTAAACAAAAAAGCCTTCGGAAAATCCGAAGGCTTTGGCTTTATATAAGTTTGAATTAAACTTGTGCAGATTTAACTGTTTTAATAATACGGGCAGCCACTTTGTATGGATCGGCAGCTGAATTTGGACGACGATCTTCCAGATAACCGCTCCAGCCTTTTTGCACAGTGAACAGCGGGATACGGATAGAAGCACCACGGTCAGATACACCGTAGCTATAGTCATGAATAGAAGCAGTTTCGTGCTTACCGGTTAAACGCTGCTCGTTATCGGCACCGTAAACTTCAATATGCTCGGCTACTACCGGACGGAAAGCTTCTAAAACTTTGGTATAAGTTTCTTGGCTGGCTGCAGTACGCAATAAAGTGTTCGAGAAATTAGCGTGCATACCAGAACCGTTCCAGTCTAAAGTACCTAACGGTTTACAGTGCCAGTTGATAGAAACACCGTATGATTCGCCGATTCTTTCCAGTAAATAACGGGCAACCCAAATTTGATCGCCAGCTTCTTTGGCACCTTTGGCAAAAATTTGGAACTCCCACTGACCGGCAGCTACCTCGGCATTAATACCTTCAACGTTTAAGCCAGCCTCTAAACAAACGTCCAAATGTTCTTCAACAATTTCGCGACCGAATGCATTGTTAGCACCTACAGAGCAGTAGTATGGACCTTGCGGAGCTGGATAGCCATTTACAGGGAAACCCAATGGTTTATTGGTTTCCGGATCCCACAAAAAGTACTCTTGCTCAAAGCCAAACCAGAAATCATTATCGTCATCTTCGATAGTAGCACGGCCGTTTGATTCATGCGGCGCTCCTTCTGAATTTAAAACCTCGCACATTACTAAATAACCGTTTTTCCTTTGTGGATCTTCACAAATAAAAACAGGTTTTAATATACAATCAGATGAACCACCTGGTGCTTGCTCAGTTGACGAACCATCAAAGCTCCAGTTAGGGCAATCTTCTAATTTGCCGCTAAAATCTTTTTCAATTTTTGTTTTGCTACGTAAGCTTTGAGTGGGTTTGTAACCATCAAGCCAGATGTACTCTAATTTAGCTGCTGCCATTGTGATTATTTAATTAATTGGGACAATTTTGAATTGGGTTAATTTATAATAATTACCTATAGTGTGTGAAATTACACCTTTTTTAATGAAATATGCAATATTTATAACTGCTTTTTTACAATTTTCAATTTTTATCAGGATTTCGTTACTTAAATCGTACCACGATATAGAAATTTACTTATCTTAAACTACTGCGCATTATATAATCTAGCCGTTAAAACGGCCTACCTCTGCAAACCGTTACAACAACCAAAATACTTTATAAGCAATGCTTGAATACTATTAATCGCAAAAGTTTAACACCTTCCTTATATAGTTGTACTGAAGCAAACATTTATAAATTTTTTTCTTCTTTATATCTATTACTACAATAATCTACCACAAAGTAAAACTCTTTTTTCAAATAAACCTTCAATAACATTACTTTTTTTGTCTAATTCTCAGTTTTTCACATCAGTAAATGAATAAACATATCATATTTGTCATATAAAATTCTTTCTTAAATTATTTTGCTATATATTTAGCTCATAAACATTTAAAATTTATATAAAAGCTGCGCTAACCCAATATTTACACCTCACTATCTAATAATTTTTAAGTAAATAAAAATAAAACATAATATATCACTATTATATCATTATAAAATGCTACTAATCTCAATTATTTACGGTCAAACAACATGGATAATTGAGTAAAAGCGAATCAGACTTTTTTAAACATAACACTCCTATTTACGCAAGAGATGATAACGCGACCAGCATCAATTGTTTGCTTAACGGTGTATCGAACAAACCGCTTACAGCATAAATAAAAGCTTAATTAAGTAAAGGCGCTGTATGCTACATATTAATACTTAACACTATTTAACTGTAACAGCAAAGGCTTAAGCAGCCTGCGCATATTCCTTTGTTAATTATACCAAGGCTTTAGTAAGCCTTGTCGACATATATAGATTTACTGACCATTTTTTACAGGTTGCTAGTTTTCAACCTGCAAGCCATTGTTGTGCTTAAACTGACCTGTTTTGATTAATCAACCTTAATTATTTCACACTCATGAAGACAACCTTTTTACTTTTATCACTGCTTATTACAGGGTTAACGGCCCGATCGCAAGACACAACCAAAACCACCCCTGCCCCGGCCGATCCCGGACTAACTATTTTTGGCTCGGTAGATACTTATTACAAGTATGATTTTGCGGGCAAAAAAAACGCAAATATTGCTACCAGCTTTGCCAACGAACCAAATTCAATATCTATTGGCATGGTTGATTTAGGCGTAAAAAAGAAGTACAACAAAGCCCTATTTGTAGGCGAACTTTCATTTGGCCCCAGGGGGCAATCACAATCCCTCCCAAATGCGGCCGGCTTGTATGATGAAGCGGTAAACAGTTTTCACATCCAAAACCTATATGTAGGATATGATTTGACCGACAAGCTGAACGTAACAGCAGGCTATATGGCTACCTTTGTGGGTTATGAAGTAATATCACCGGCAGGTAACTTTAATTACTCCACTTCCTATTTGTTCACCAACGGCCCATTCCAAAATGCCGGTATTAAATTTACTTATACGGTAAGCGATAAATTTAGTGTAATGGCCGGATTGTTTAACGACACCTGGAATTACTATCAATCATCACGTGATGTATCAACCTTTGGCGCACAGATATTTGTTAGTCCGGTTAAAGGGTGGAATGCTTATTTGAATTTACTAACCGGCTATGCATCGGGTACCGAGGTTGATTTAACCACATCCTACCAGATAACCAATATGTTTAAACTAGGACTTAACGCAGCATCTTTTTCGGCCCCCAACAGCTCAGGTGGCTTTACGGGCGTAGCGTTGTATCCACAGGTAGCAGTATCAAGTGCGGTAACATTGGGTTTAAGAGGCGAATACTTTAAGTCGAAATCGGCCAGTGTAAATACCTATTCGCGTATTGCTCCAGACGATAATGTAAAAGCATTCACCCTAACAGCAAACGTAAAAGCAGGTCCATTAACTTTTATACCCGAAGTACGGTTAGATAAAGCCGGTAAAGACACCTTTGTAAAAAGCAACGGTAATCCAAGTAAATCGGCCGGGCAGTTTCTTTTCGCTGCCGTTTATGCTTTTTAATACACAAAACTTTAATAACTTTAAGAGATTGCCACTTTACAACGTGGCAATCTTTTGCTTATGATGAAAATCGCATCACTACTTCTGCTACTCTGTGCGAGCCTTGTTGCTTTTGCACAAAAGGAATTACTGGTTTTAAACGAACAGAATAAGCTAACGTATTTTCAAATTAAAAATATACCGGCCAACAGTTCTACTGAATCAATGAATTATACAGTTGATTTTTTAAAGCGCAACTATCCAGGCATCACCTTATATAAAGATGATGTTAAGGACAGCACACTCGAAGGAAATGGTAAGGTACTGCTATATAAAAAATCCATGTTATCCGGTCAGGAAGATGGTGAAGTTACCTATCAACTAAGAATAGATTTTAAGAATGGCAAATACCGCCTTTTATTAACCAACTTTAATTACACCCCATATAAGCGTACACGTTTTGGCACCTTTGCCCCGGTGGCAGGCATAGTGGTATCGCTAGATAATCCTGGTAAAAGTATTGGCGCAAAGCAAGCAGACAACTATTTAAATCAAATTGGCGCTTACAGTGCTGCTTTTGATAAGCAGTTGGAAGCTTACCTGCAAAATCCTTTAGCCAGTAAAGAGAACAAGCCGGCACTTAAAAAAGTAAATACCACAAACTGGTAACTGGCAATTAAGCGTTTCGTACCTGCCCATTACCCTTAATCAGCCATTTGTAACTTGTCAGCTCTTCCAAACCCATTGGGCCACGGGCGTGCAGTTTTTGGGTACTGATACCAATTTCGGCACCTAAACCAAATTGGGCACCGTCGGTAAAAGCGGTTGAAGCATTTACATATACAGCGGCGGCATCCACCTGGGTCAAAAAAATTTCAGCAGCGGCATCATCTTCTGTAATAATAGCCTCACTGTGTTTAGAACTGTATGTGGCAATATGATCTAAGGCCTTATTTAAACCGCTCACTGTTTTGATGGCCATTTTGTAAGATAAAAATTCGGTACCAAAGTGCTGGACGCTGGCATGATGAAGCAAATTATTTGGATAGTAACCAAATAAAGCCTGATAAGCCTGCTCATCTGCAAAAACTTCAACCTGTTTTTCGGCCAGTGTACCCACTAATCGAGATAAATCCTCCAAACGGCTTTCGTGAATCAATAAGCAATCCAACGAATTACAAACACTTACCCGGCGGGTCTTTGCATTATAAATAATAGCACTCCCTTTTTCGGCGTCGCCAGAGGCATCAAAGTAGGTATGTACAATACCAGCACCGGTTTCTATAACTGGCACTTTACTATTTTGCCTAACATAATCAATTAATTGCTGGCTACCTCGGGGTATCAATACATCTACATATCCAACAGCATTTAACAACGCAGCAGTTGCCTCTCTTTCGACAGGCAAAAGCGTAGCTGCGTTAATATCAACTCCAAACTGCCCCAATACGCTATGAATTAACGCAACTATAGCCTTATTAGAATACATGGCGTCACTGCCGCCTTTTAATACACAAATGTTCCCTGTTTTAAAACACAGGGAAAACACATCGAAAGTAACGTTAGGCCGGGCCTCATATATCACACTAACCACACCCAATGGTACTCGTACTTTAGATAAAGCCAGGCCACTAGGCAACACGTTTTGCAAAAGCACCTTACCTAAAGGACTTTTCATACCGGCCACATTAATCATATCATCAGCAATATCCTGTATTCGGCCGGGGGTAAGTTTTAACCGGTCATATTTAGGGTCAGCAACGTCCATCCGGCTTAAATCTTTTTGATTTTCGGCTAGCAGAAAATCTGTTTCCGCTACGGCAGTTTGTGCTACGGCTACTAAAATTCTGTTGGTGATATCAGTCGGCAAACCTGCTAAACTGCGACTTGCTTTTACAGCGTTTTCAAAATAGCTGGTATACTCCATATAATTTAATGGTTTAAATACAGATAATCATAATGAACCAAGGGTTTTTGATTTTTTTGACCTAAACGTTCACGAGCCTTGTCTGAGCCATATTCGGCAATTCCTTGTCCTACCGCATTGTTATTCTCATCGAGCAATTTAATAATATCGCCTTTTTTAAAATCGGTTAAAATGGCAATCAAGCCAACCGGCAATAAGCTGGTGGCTTTAGTTGACAGCAAAGCCAGCTTAGCTCCCTCGTTCATTTGTACGGCTCCGGTGGCGTAATGCACAGCATGGGCAATCCATTTCTTTTTGCCTGATTTGCTTTTTTGCGGTTTAAAGCGGGTATGCTTAATGGTGTTTTGTAAAACGCCTTCCAAAATACCATCAACTGTGCCATTAGCAATGTGAACGGCTATACCCAACTGCGCCACTTTTTGCGCCATGGTAGATTTGGTAATCATCCCGCCTCGGCCAAACTGCGATTTGCCTGTGCTTACAAATGATGAAAAGTTGGTATCAGCATCTGTAATTTCTTCCAATAATACTGATGTTGGCAATTTGGGGTCGCCGGTGTAAATACCGTTTACATTAGTTAAAATGATCAATGCATCTGCATTCAGCATAGAGGCTACCAAGCCGGCCAACTCATCATTATCGGTAAACATCAGCTCAGTTACCGATACCACGTCATTTTCATTAACAATAGGTATTACCTGATGCTGCAGCAATATTTCCAAACAGTTTTTCATGTTCAGGTAATGCACCCGGTCCCGAAAATCTTCTTTGGTAACCAGCACCTGCGAGCATAATAACTGCTGCTGCTCAAACAGCCGGGCGTAGGTATTAATAAGTTTCACCTGCCCTATTGAGGCTAACAGTTGCCGCGCGGAAATACTATCTACCTTATCAGTTACCTGTATCAAGCTACGGCCCGATGCTACAGCGCCTGATGATACCAGTATCACTTCGATACCTTGTTTTTTTAAGGCAGTGAGCTGTTCTACCAAATGGCTGATCCGGTTAATGTCAGGTAACCCATCGGGCTGAGTAAGCACGTTGGACCCTACCTTAACAACAACTCGCTGATAATTAAAAGACATATTATTATGATATTCTGGAAAAAACAATAATACAAATTACCCTATAGGATAGATAGCATTTGACAGCAATTTATTAAAATTTCACTATCCCGTATTGGTAAAACAATAATTTCTATATATTTGTCTACTTATTTGATAGACTTTATATAGTTTAACATTATCACTATGTATCACCCATCTATACACCTGATGTGTTTTGCCCACTGTTGCTGAACAATTATCAAAACAGCAATTCCAAAACTTGAATATTTCAAATCTGAATCTTATTGAATGAAAATCTATACGCAACACACATCACTATGGCTCCGCCTAACTGCGGCATTAATTTTAATTTTGATTTCGGGCAACATTGGCTATGCACAAGAAAGCAACCTGGTAGTAATTTCCGGAAGAGTGGTAGACCAAACCTCGCAGCAATCGCTTCCGGGCGTAAGCGTTAAAATTAAAGGAACGGTAGCCGGTACCTCTACAAATGAAAAAGGCGATTTTTCAATTAAAACCCGCCTTAAATTCCCCATCACTTTAATATTTAATTACATAGGGTTCCAACAGCAGGAATATGTTATAAAAGATGCCAGTTCTAAACTGAACATTGAACTGGTAACGCAAACCATGCTGGGAAAAGATGTGGTAGTTACCGCCTCACGTGTAGAAGAAAACATATTGAAATCGCCTGTAGCTATTCAAAAGCTGGATATCCGCACTATTCGCGAATCGCCTGCCCCTTCATTTTATGATGCGCTGGAAAATGTAAAGGGCGTACAAATGACTACCTCCAGCTTAACCTTTAAAGTGCCCAATACCCGTGGTTTTAACATTCCTAACAACTTCCGCTTTATGCAGTTGGTTGATGGTGTAGATATGCAAGCCGCCACGTTAGGTGTGCCGCTGGGTAACGCCATTGGCCCAACCGAACTGGATATTGCCAGCGTAGAAATTACGCCTGGCGCAGCATCGGCCCTCTACGGCATGAACGCCATTAACGGTATGGCCAACCTGCTTACCAAAGATCCTTTTGTATATCAAGGGTTAAGCATTTATCATAAAACCGGCGTTAACCATGTGAATGATCCAGATCATAGCGCAAGTGTGTTAACCGAATCGGCTATCCGCTACGCCAAATCATTTAACAACAAATTTGCCTTTAAGGTTAACGCCAGCTATATGCAGGGTACCGATTGGATATCTAACACCCGCCTGGATCAAAACCCCAATAATTTAAAAAGCGCTAACCCAGGCTACCCGGCGCTAAATGATGCCAACGCCGCTTTTGACGGCTGGAACAAATATGGCGATGATGCATTGGCCGGCAGTAATCTGGTATCCATCAGCGGTCTGAACATTGATGGAAAAGCTAATCAAACCCTTCGTGTAGCCCGCACCGGCTATTGGGAAAATGAACTGGTGAACCCGGATGTATCTAACCTAAAATTTGATGGTTCATTACATTATAAACTGAACGAGAAGGTACAGATATCTTACGGTTACCGATATGGTAAAATGGGCGGCGTATTTCAACGCGGCAACAAAATCAGGCTGGATGGCGTGACGGTGCAAAACCATAGCCTGGAAGTAAAAGGCAGCAATTTCAAGATACTGAGCTACGTTTCATTGGAAAATACCGGCAATTCGTACAACGTAAAACCACTGGCCGATAACCTGGACTTGTACAGCGGCGGTTCATCAAGCGCATGGGGTACTAAGTACCGCAATGCTTTAACTGCTTATGCAACGGCCAATGGCGGAGCGTTAACATCAAGCAATTTAGCAGCAGCCAACAACTACGCCCGCCAAATTGCGGATGCCAGTCGTGTAGTGCCAGGCACTGATGCATTTAACCAGCTCAAACAAACTATTATTGGCATCAACAACTGGGATATTAAATCGAGCCAGATACCGGATGCACCCGAAACAGGCGGCGCTGCTTTACTGCAACGCAGCCGCATGTACCATACCGAAGGGCAATGGGATTTATCTAAACAGGTAAAAATATTTGACTTGCTGGTAGGCGCCGATGCTCGCATTTATCAAATTATCCCAGATGGTAACAACTTCGTCGATTTTTCGAGACCGATTGCTGACCGTAACAAACCGTTAGCCGACGGCTCGTTTGGTGATAACGTTTATTACAAAAAGTTTGGTGGGTTTTCGCAGATAACTAAATCCTTTTTTGATAACACCTTGAAAGTGTTCGGCTCGTTAAGATTTGACTACAACCCTGAGTTTGATCCTAAATTTACGCCACGCATTGCCGCTGTATATTCGCCTACTGAGAACCATAATTTCCGGTTCACTTACCAGCAGGGCTACCGCTTTCCGGCATTGTTTGAAGCTTTATCGTATGTAAACAACGGCCGCGTTAAACGTGTGGGTAGTTTATCGTACATCAACGAGGGGTTGGGCTATTTGGAAAACAGTTATACCCAAGCTTCGGTAATCAACTTCAATGCAGCCGTAAGTGCTGCCGGCAATACTGATGCGGCAGCCCTGCAAAACCGTAACTTGCTGGAAGTCGCTAATCTGCCCAAAGCTCGTCCCGAAAAAATTAATTCGTTCGAGGTAGGCTACAAAAGTATTTTAGCCAACCAAAAAGTAGTTATAGACTGGGATGCTTATACCAATAAATACAATGGATTTTTAGGACAAGTACAGGTATATGTACCCCACGGAACCACTGTAGGTACCGATGCCGCTGTTCTAGCCATGCTGGACATTAACCGCGACCCCAGAACGCCAAATGCAACAACCCCTAATGCTGCCAGCCAAGGGCAAGACCGATACAGGGTATACACCAATGCTAAAAATGATTACGTAAACTATGGCTCGGCTTTGGGTATTACTTATAACTTTTACAAACGATTTGCTTTGGCAGGTAACGCCAGCTTCAACAAGCTGAAAAGCAATAAAACCGACGATATTTTTGTAACCGGCTTTAACACGCCACAATGGACAACCAACGTATCTTTCGGTAACCGTGAGATTGTAAAAAACTTAGGGTTTAGCGTGGTGTACAAATGGCAAGAATCATTTTTATGGGAAAGCCCGCTGGTAACCGGTACCGTACCGGCATTTACCACGTTTGATGCACAGGTAACTTTACGTGTTCCGGCTTATAAGGCCAACCTTAAACTGGGTGGTACCAACGTTTTCAACAAGCGTTATATTCAATACGCTGGTGGCCCAACCATTGGGGCGCTATACTATCTGGCTGTTACGTTTGATGGATTGTTGAAGTAGCTATCCTCAAGGAAAAGGGCTAAAAATAAAATGTCATTTCGAACGATAGTGAGAGATCTTTTGGAGCCGATAGGTTGACCAGTCGCTCTTAAAAGATTTCTCGTTATCACTCGAAATGACATTTTTATTTTAAAGAAGGTTCAAAAGTCCTCCCTTTAAGTGAGGGTTTAGGCAGGGCTTACTTTTCAATTAAACAAACCGCATAGGCTACTACGCCTTCTTCCCTACCTATAAAACCCATCTGCTCGTTAGTAGTAGCTTTAATAGATATATCATCTTCGGATATACCGGCCGCCGGGGCAATATTGGCTTTCATGGCCGGAATATGCGGATTGATTTTGGGGGCTTCCAGGCAAATCATGGCATCAATATTACCAATGCTCCAGCCTTTTTCTTTTAGCAGCGCTACTACATGCTGTAATAATACCAAACTGCTGATGCCGCGCCAGCGTTCGTCTTTGTTAGAAAAATGATAGCCGATATCGCGCAGATTAGCGGCGCCCAGCAGCGCATCACAAATAGCATGCACCATCACATCAGCATCCGAATGCCCGTAGGCACCCGAGTGGTGCTCTAGGGTAACACCGCCCATAACAAATGGATGTGCTTCTTTTAACTGGTGCACATCAAAACCAAACCCTACACGTATTTTACTCATGGCTTTTTATTGGCACCAAAGTTAACACTTACACTAAAACGTAAGGTATTGGCTAACGGACTTCTTTGCTGTGTGGCTACCAGGTAAGCTAAATCCAAATTAAAGATATCATATTTGAATCCGGTACCCAAGGTTACATACTGACGATTACCCTTGCTGGGGTTTTCATAAAAGTAGCCGGTACGTAAAAAGAACTGTTTATTGTAGCCGTATTCCAGTCCGGGTGCAAAGCTAATTTCTCTCAACTCTTCGCTAAAACCGCCCGGTGCATCACCAAAGGAGCGAAATATACCACTCGGCACCGTTACGTTATTATCGCTTCCGCTGATAATATTACCTTCATTATCGCGAATGGGAGGCGTAGGTACCAGCAGTTTATTAATATCAAAAGCCAGTGTTAACTGGTTAGCTTCATCTAAGTTCCAAGTATTGGCCGCACCCAGGCGCAGGTTGGTGGGTAAAAAGTATTGCTGCCCTGCGTCGGTATAGCTTATTTTGGTACCGATGTTAGAAATGTTAATACCAAAAGACAGGGTGGCATCTTTACCAAATTGCCGCGATGGCTTGGTGTAATAAGCAGAAACATCGGCGGCAAAGGCATTACCAGATTTTGTTTGCTGGCCCGATACAAAAGCGCCGTTGGTTAAGCCCGAATGAATATACCGAAAGGTTAAACCTAATGAAAAGTTTTCGCCAAACTTGCGGGCAAACGAGCCGTCTATCGAAAATTCGCTGGGCCGGTAGGTGCCCTGATCGTTTTGATTGGCATCAACTAACTGGATAGCCCCCAAATTAAAGTAACGTAAAGATACGCCAATTGCATTCCTATCATCAAGCTTACGGGCATAAGCCAGGTAAGCTAAATTTACATCCGATACCAAACGGCGCAGCCAAGGGCTGTAAGACAACGACAAATTATCCTGCCCTTCAATGAAAGCCAGTTTAGAAGGGTTCCAGTAAGTAGCATTTACATCGGGCGATAAGGCTACACCTGCATCGCCCATAGCTCCAGAGCGCGAATCGGGTGCTATGGTTAAAAACGGAACAGCGGTAGTAATAGCATTATTGCTGCTGCCGTTGGTATTGGTAGCCGTACCCGAACCTACCGTTTGCCCCAATGCAACTACCGGAATATATAATAGCGTAAAGAGAAAACAACGTAGCGTAAAAATTTTCATTGCTGCAAATTAGCTGTATTTTTGTTAAATACCTATCCTAGTACGAAAGGAGTTTGCAAATGTTTATTACCAAAACGCAACAAATTTTCGTTGTTTGAGCATAACCAATTTGCTGTACTTCACGTAAAAATATCCAAAATTGATTATCAAAACTTTTTTGTCAACCAAGAGCAAATTACTGTTCAAACAAATTTTGTATTTTTATTGACTAGTTATTCAAAGATGAGCAAGTATTTTACTAAAACTGCTTTAGTGGTAATGGGGTTAGGAGCGTTGTTAAGCAGCTGCAGTAAACCGATGCGGTCGCAAAAAACCGGCATGGCTTACAATGATCGTAACAACGGCGGTTACCTTCGCTTTAAGCAAACGCACCCGGCGCCAGGCCCTGGCCTGATTGCTATTGAGGGTGGTACCTTTGTAATGGGCGGCAGTGCCGACCAGGATGTTACTTACGATTATAATAACGTTCGTCGCCGGGTTACGGTAGCCTCTTTTTATATGGACGAAACCGAGGTATCTAACCAAGATTGGTTAGATTACCTGCACTGGATCAGCATTACTTTTCCGGAAGACCGCGAATTATACTACAATGCTACACCAGATACCCTGGTATGGCGCCGGCCGTTATCATATAATGAGCCTTATGTAGATAACTACCTGCGTCACCCCGCATTTCAGGACTATCCGGTAGTAGGTGTTACCTGGGAACAGGCACAAGAGTACTGTACCTGGCGTACAGACCGCATGAATGAAAACATTTTGCGTGAAACCGGCCGCCTGGCTAATTGGAAAGATGCATCGGGCAATGGTAAAGGACAGGCTACAGCCAACACCGGTAACAAACCAGCCATGACCGATCCTTTCAATACAGACATGTATTTAAATGGCCAGATCAGAGGTCAGGGCGTTGATGGCAAGAAAATGATTCGCGACCTGAACCCTCGTGCACAGGCAAGTGATAATAAAGGTAAACCTGTTCGTCCGGTACGTATTGAGGATGGTATTTTGAAACCAGGCTACCGTTTGCCAACCGAGGCGGAATGGGAATATGCAGCCTTAGGTTTATCGGGCAATACCGAATACGAAAACATAGCCGACGGTAAAATTTACCCATGGAACGGCTTGGGCGTACGCTCGGCCAGCAAAAGAACCCGCGGTATGATTTTAGCCAACTTTAAACGTGGCGAAGGTGACAACATGGGTGTGGGTAATTCATTGAATGATAAGGCTGACATTACGGCACCTGTACGTTCATATGAACCTAACGACTTTGGCTTGTATAACATGGCCGGGAACGTTAACGAGTGGACTGGTGATACTTATCGCCAAACGTCATTCGAAGACTTTGAAGATTTTAACCCTTTCCGTGGTAACGAGTATACCAACAAACGCTTGGCCGATCCGGAAAAAGGTTTATATGCAAAAGATAAATATGGCCGCCCTATTAAAGATGCTGCCAAATCTAACCGCAAATTATCATGGGCTGAATTTGTAGCGCAACAGCAAGGCGGCCAAGCTAACGCAGCCGGCAACAATGGCAATGCTGCAAATGGTGCAGCTGCTCCGGGTGGTAACGCTGCTTTAGCCGGTAAACCTTACAAGGCCGACCAGCGTGGTTTTGCCGACTCGGTAAACACCAGCCTGTATGGTGTAACCACTTTGGTGAACGACCATTCTAAAGTATATAAAGGCGGTTCATGGAACGATCGTGCTATGTGGTTAAACCCGGCTACCCGCCGCTTTATGGACCAAACCGACGCCAGTGCCGAAGTTGGCTTCCGCTGCGCCATGACGATGGTTGGTGCACCAGAAATTCACCCGGCAGGTAAAACACATTTCCGCGTAAGCAAACCAAAAACTTACAACCCTAAATAAGTAAGTTAAGCTATAATCCAAACAAAGAAGGGTGTTACTAAAAGTGACACCCTTTTTTTGTTTGACAATTATGATAGTTATCTTCAATTATCTTGTTCACACAAAAAAGCCCGACCTATAATAGGTCGGGCTTTTTAAAATCATGTTACATGAGTGTAATCAGTTCAACTTGAACGGCGCAATCAGGTAAAATTCAGGAATTTGTGCATCAAATACCGAGTTGTCAATTAGGCGAAGCATTTGGTATTCACCTCTCATACTGCCCATATCTGTTTTGAGGTTGCAGCCCGAAATGTATTCGTGCGAGTGGCCCGGTTCAATTACGGGTTGCTGGCCAACCACGCCTTCTCCTTCTACCTCACGGCGTGTACCGTTCGAATCAAATATATGCCAGTGGCGGCGCAACAGTTGAACGCTGTAATCGCTTAAATTTTCTATATTAATTTTATAGGCAAACATAAAATGTTCGTTGGCCGGATTTGAATACTCTGGTTGATACTGCGTCTCAACCGACACTTTCACCCCGTCTGTAATTGTAGTAGTAACCATATTTAAAGCTATACTAAAACATGTCAATAATCAAGCCATCTCAGTGGCGTATTTCTCATTTATCTGCCACAAAATATCATACAGCTCCTGTATATTTTCAGTTTGTACCAACCTTGTTCTAAATTCTTTAAAGTTCTCCAATCCTTTAAAATAATTTGAATAGTGTCTCCGCATCTCAAAAACGCCGGTTTTGGGTCCTTTCCATTCTATAGATTTTTCCAAATGCGTGCGGCAAACCTCAATTCGTTCGGCAATAGTCGGCTTTTCACGATGCTCGCCGGTGGCAAAAAAATGTTTAATTTCTCTGAAAATCCAGGGATAACCAATGGCAGCACGACCTATCATCATGCCATCCACACCATATTCCAGGCGCCAGTTGGCTGCCTTTTCGGGCGAATCGATGTCGCCATTCCCAAAAATGGGAATTTGAATACGCGGATTCTTTTTAATCTCCTTGATCAGCGTCCAATCGGCCACACCTTTATACATCTGCGCGCGGGTACGGCCATGTATGGTAAGGGCTTTTATACCTACATCTTGCAGGCGCTCGGCCACTTCATAAACATTTTTGGTATTATCATCCCATCCCAGACGGGTTTTTACGGTTACCGGCAAATGGGTTGCCTCTACTACCGCTTTGGTCATGGCTACCATTTTGTCAATATCCTGCAACAAGCTGGCACCGGCACCACGGCAAGCTACGTTTTTAACAGGGCAGCCGTAATTAATATCCATCAAATCAGGACCGGCCTTCGTAGCTATCTCCGTAGCTTCGCGCATACTGTTGATATCGCTACCAAAAATTTGGATGCCAATTGGGCGCTCATATTCAAATATATCCAGCTTTTGACGGCTTTTGGCAGCATCGCGTATCAATCCTTCTGATGAGATAAACTCGGTATACATCATATCCGCGCCGTTTTGCTTGCAAACGTAACGGAACGGCGGATCGCTCACATCTTCCATAGGAGCCAGCAGCAGCGGAAACTCACCTAAATCAATATTTCCTATTTGTACAGACATGCGTATCTTTAAGGCTGCAAAAATACGAAAAATTAAATTTATATCATGACGGTTAAGCCCTATCAGCCACTCCATCCGGCCATACAAATTGCTATACTCCTATTATGCTGTATAAGCGGCATAGCGGCCGGCGGTTTTATTGCAATGGGTTTAGCAGCAGGCATATATGGTTTAGACATTTTGTCGCAGTTAAGAGATGCCGGCCCACATGTTACAGACAATGTGGTAAACGCTTTGCGACTGGTTCAAGGCATAAGTGCAGCTTTTGGTTTTGCCGGGGCAGCTATATTTTATAGTTATGTTGTAGTGCGCGAACCAAACGGCTACCTAAAAATGAACATCCGCTTTTCGCCGCTGCTGTTGCTAATGGTGCTCGTAGTGATGATTGCATCCCAGCCATTTATGGAAGCCTTAATTAATATGAACCAGCAAATGGTACTGCCCGAATCATTAAAAGGCCTAGAAAAATGGATGCGCGAAAGCGAGAACACTGCCCAGCAGCAAATTGAAGCTATGCTGAAAATGAACAGCATAGGCGATTTAATAGCCAATATGCTGGTAATAGCCTTTTTAGCAGCTTTAGGCGAAGAACTGGTTTTTAGAGGCTGCCTGCAAACTATTCTTACCCGTTGGACCCGCAACCAGCACACCGCTATATGGATTACTGCAATTGTTTTTAGTGCCATACATTTAGAATTTTACGGGTTTGTGCCACGCATGGTGCTGGGTATATTTTTTGGTTACTTTGTGGCTTGGAGCGGTAGTATATGGCCGGGGGTTTTAGCACACTTTATTAACAATGGCAGTGCAGTGTTATTAACTTATTTGTATCAGCATAAGCAAATTAACATTGATCCTAATGCTCAGCCGTCTTTTAATTACACAACGTATGCATTAAGCGTAATAATTACATTATTTTTGATGCTGAATTACCGCACCGCCGCCTTGCACCGGCCGCGCACCAACAACTACTGATGGAAAGAAATTGGGTTAAAATATATAGCTCTACCAACTATTACCAGGCCGAAATTATTAAGCAGGTACTTTTGGAACACGAAATTGGCGCCGTACTGCTCAACCGCCAATCTTCATCACACCGCACCTTTGGCGATATTGAAGTTTACATTCACCAAGAGGATTTTGCCAATGCCATTGAACTGATGGTGATGAACCAGATTGCTTTATGAAAACACGTGCTATAACCGGGATATTTTTTGTAGCCGTTATGCTGGGTTCGTTTTTTGCCGGACCTGTTATATATACCTTATTTTACGGCCTGCTCAGCTTGCTTTGCCTGCAAGAGTTTTATAAGCTTTTGAAACAAAGCGGCCAGCAACCTAACCTGGCTACAGGTTTATTGAATGGACTATTCATCTTTGCTGCATTTGCCGGCACTTTTTACTTAGAGGCCAATTTAAGCCATAAATTATTATTTATCCTGGTACCTACGTTAGGCTCTATTTTCATTCAAGAGCTATATAGAACAAGCCCTGCTCCTTTTACTAATATTGGATACACCTTTTTAGGATTGATTTTTACTATTATCCCCTTTACATTTTTCCACGCGTTGGCATTCATTAGTCCGGCGGGGTTCAACGCGCATTTTCCGATGGCTTTTTTACTGATGCTTTGGGCTAATGATACTGGCGCCTACTTAACGGGACGACAGTTTGGCCGCAGCAAGCTATTTGAACGCCATTCACCCAAAAAAACCTGGGAAGGTTTTATAGGCGGCATCCTTATCAGCGCGGTGGTAGGCTACATTATCGGCATTTACTTTACCGAGCTGCCTTGGCGCAACTGGGTATCTATCGCTATTATTATTGGCATAGTGGGCACCGGCGGCGATTTGGTAGAATCGATGTTTAAGCGCAGCATCAATGTTAAAGACTCGGGCGGTATACTACCCGGACACGGTGGCTTGCTGGATAGGTTTGATGGCCTGCTCCTGGCCGCACCTATAGTGTTTACGTACCTCTATTTTATACTTCATTAAAATATTCCAAAAAGCCTCTCACGAGGCTTTTTTTATTGGTGCATATAATGCTATATTAGATTAGTGGCTAACCTACCACCGCATAGCCTATGCACCAACATCGCCTTAAGCAATTCGCAATAAATATATTGAAGTACTTATTGCACACATATGTTCTGTTAGCGGGTATCCTTTTCTCAGCTTTTGGCCAGGATTCGGCAAGGGCTCATATCAACCAAATCTTTTCGGCAGTAAATAAATTCAGCGCCACTCGGGCTTCCGAAAGATTATATCTGCACACAGATAAAAATTATTATGCCACGGACGATACCCTTCGCTTTAAAGCCTATTTGCTACAGGCTTCAAACTTAAATGCATCAGCAAAAAGCGGGGTGATGTACATAGAAATAGCCAATGATAGTAACCGGGTAATGACACGCACCGTTCATCCTGTTTATAACGGATTAGCCGCCGGACAGATAGCATTGGATAGCAAGAGCTTTCCGCAAGGTGTATATATTTTACGCGCTTATACCAACTGGATGCGCAACTTTGGCGAAGCCAGTGTTTTCAGAAAGCAGTTTCTGGTAAGTCATATGAGCAGTAAGGATTGGTTGATTAATTACAAAGCGCAGGCTACAGCCAATGCAGATAAAAGTAAAATTCAGCTTAACCTTCAGGTTAATCAGTTTGACCAGTCGCCCGCCGGGTTACGCAAATTACAATTGAGGCTTACCGACGGAAAAAGAACGCTATTGAAAAATGAGATGGAAACTGACTTGGGCGGCCAGTTAGCTGTTAATTTTGACTTACCGGTAAAAGCCAACAGCAAACGCCTTTCGCTGATGATACAAGATTTGCGCAAAGGCGAAAACGACAGAAAGATATATATACCCTTTATACTTAACCGGCCAGCCTATATAGACCTGCAATTTATGCCCGAAGGTGGACACCTGGTTGCCGGTCTTCCTGCCCTTATAGCTTTTAAAGCATTAAATGAGGATGGCTCTGGCACGGACGTATCCGGAGAAATTTTTGACAGCCAGCAGCATAAAATTACCGCTTTTAACTCCATACATAAAGGCATAGGCTCCTTCTACCTATTGCCCCAAGCAAACGAAACTTACCATGCTAAAATCAAATTACCTGATGGCTCTTATAAAACGTATCCTTTACCGGGTGTACAAGCCTCGGGCATAACTATGAAGGCAGACAATCATTTTAAAAGTGATTCGATTGAAATAACACTCAACGCCACGCCCGATATCGCAGCAGTTAGCAGTACTTATTATTTGATAGGCCACACACGCGGTGTGGTATATTATGGCGCTGCCATACGCATGTATTCAATACATAAAAAAGTTTTTGTAAGTAAAAAGCACTTCCCCAGTGGCGTTGCGCATTTCACACTAACCAGTACTGATAAAAAAGCGCTGAATGAAAGAATTGTCTTTATAGATCATAATGACAACTTGCGAATAAACATTAGCGCCAATAAACCAGTGTATAAACAACGGGATAGCGTGGCTGTAAACATTCAGGTAACAGATGCCGGCGGAGCACCAGTGCAAGGCAGTTTTTCATTGGCTGTAACTGATAACACTCAGGTCAATACAGACAGTATAAGCCATGCTTCATTAATTAACCATATGTTGCTTACATCTGATTTAAGCGGAACGGTAGAAGATCCGGGCTATTATTACAATTTCACGGCAGATAGCATCAAATGGCATAAATTAGATAACCTGCTTTTAGCACAAGGATGGGTTAATTATAACTGGAACGATGCATTTTTACCTGCCAAGCCATTGGCATATATTGCCGAACCGGAGTTTACCATATCGGGCCGCGTTACCAACATGTTTAATAAACCTGTTGCCAACTCGGGCGTAACGCTATTTTCCAAAAAACCAGTAACGCTAACCGACGCCGTTACCAACAGTGAGGGCGTTTTTACTTTTAAAGGAATTACGCCTGCTGATACTACCGTTTACTTTTTGCAGGCCAAGAACAAAAAAGGGAAAAGCTTTAATGTGGGGATTGAAATGGACGAATTTAAATCGCCCACCTTTACACCACCTACCGAGCGGCTGATACCTTGGTATGTGAACATTGATAACAATAGTATACCAGCTATTAAAAAGCAGGTGGTATTACAAGAAAACTTTGAAAAACTTACCGGAGCTAACCTGCTTCGGGATGTAGTTATTAAAAGTAAGCGCATCATAAAAGATTCTAAAAACCTAAACGGTGCTGGTGAAGCCGATTTGATAATTGATGAGGAGGAATTAAATAGAGCTGGCCGAACCACCTTAGGCGATTTGTTAAGAAATCGGGTTAAAGGCTTTGGTGTTAAACCTACTAAAGAAGGGGAACTTTACTACCACATTTTCGGCACTTTATTACATTTAGTTATAGACGGAATTAACACCGACTTCTTTTTACCTGAAGGCGCATCGAGATTTGAATTTTTAAATGAATACTTTGAATATTACGACGCTGAAGAAATAAAGGGCATAGAAGTAATGAGTAATCCATCACGTACCAGCCGCTATACTTCAGAATTTTTAGGCCCGTTTGCCACATCTTGGAAACATTCTTTTATCGAAGTAACCACCCGTAGCGGGCACGGGCCGTTTGTGAAGAAAGCAGTAGGCACTTATGTATTCAGGCCTACACCTTTTACACTATATAAACCGTTGTATGCCCCACGGTATAAACCCGACAGCATGCCCGACATGACCGATATTCGATCTACCATACACTGGGACGCAAACATTGTAACAGATAAAGACGGTAAAGCATCAATTAATTTTTATACAAGCGACAATGCTGGCACTTACACCTATATTTTGGAAGGAGCAGATATGGCCGGAAGCCTGGGTGCTGCAATAGGAACAATTTCGGTAAAAGCTACCCGCACACCATAAAGATAATCAATGTAGCCGAAGCTTTATGCAATTTTTACATTGGCTAATGTGACCGATTTAGTATTTTTGTTACTTTACATACTTTATATTTAAACATGACTTTTCATAAAGAAGGATATACCTCAATGGCACTGTGCATTTTGGTAATTTTTATACTGAATGCAGCAGTACATTTCTTTTATCCTGACTCAGACGCATTGCGCTGGTTTGTTTATGCCCTTTCGGCTTTTTTGTTTATTGTCATTCTGCAGTTTTTCCGCAGCCCCCGAATTACCATTAGTCAGGATGAGCAAATGGTACTTTGCCCTGCCGATGGCAAGGTAGTGGTAATTGAAGAAGTGGAAGAACCAGAATTTTTAAAAGACAAACGTATACAAATATCGGTATTCATGTCGCCAATTAACGTGCATGTTAATCGCAACCCTATCTCGGGTGTGGTTAAATATTTTAAATATCATCCGGGAAAATACCTGGTGGCCTGGCATCCTAAATCATCTACCGATAACGAGCGCACTACGGTAGTTATCGAAAACCAAGTGGGCATTCCGGTACTGTTCCGCCAAATTGCAGGTGCTATGGCCCGCCGTATTGTATGGTATGTAAAAGAAGGACAAAACGTACACCAAGGCGATCAGTTTGGATTTATCAAATTTGGCTCGCGTGTGGATATTTTCTTACCTTTAGGTTCAAAGGTAACTGTTGGCTTAGGCGAAAAAGTTAAAGGTGGGCGTACCATTTTAGCTGAGTTACCCGTTAAACAAGCATAACCCGTTTAATTTTTTTAAACCCAACAATAATGAAAAGATTAACCTTAATGATGGCGTTAGTATGCTCGGTAGCAGCTACCCAATCTTTTGCGCATGATAAGGGCAAAGGCAAAGAAAAATGTACAGCCGGTAAAGACTGCTGCAAAAAAATGACTAAAGCTACTGCTGCAACCAAAGCAAAATGCGCTAAAATGTGCGCTGATGCAAAGAAAGCTTAAGGCTTTAACTGGTAATATGATAAAAGCCCGCTTGTTTATGCAAGCGGGCTTTTTAGTTTAAATACTGTTTGTTCCGTGCTAAACTTGTTTCAATACCTCACATACTAAAACAAAAATTGTAAGGAACTAACCCCACCTTCCCTGTGGTGTACCGAAATAAGTTCGGCATAACAGATTAGATATAGAGAAGTACTTGTACCCAACGCTTACACACCGCAAGGCACAAAAAAGCCTTTCCAACTGTAAGAGCTGAAAAGGCTTTTGCAATATCGTGAGATAAAACTTAAACTCTTTTTGATTTAATACGAGCAGCTTTACCAGTAAGTTCGCGCAGGTAAAATAATTTTGCACGACGTACTTTACCGCGGCTGTTTACATCTATTTTCTCGATATTAGGAGAATTGATAGGGAAGATACGCTCAACACCTATACCGTTTGACATTTTGCGCACGGTAAAAGTTTCAGTACTACCAGCGCTGTTACGTTGGATAACTACACCTTGATACAGCTGGATACGCTCTTTGTTACCCTCTCTGATTTTATAATGTACGGTTACAGTATCACCAGCTTTAAACGCAGGAACTTCTTTTTTAACTACCGATTGCTCTTCAACAAATTTTACTAAATCCATGATTTTTAGCTCTTAAAGCGATTTTTAGCCCGTAAAAATCGGATTGCAATAATAGGGATTTTATTTGATTTTTAAAAGTGTATTTTATTTTTTTCCACATTTATTTTCAGCACTATTCAAGCAAGTCTGGCCGGCGTTTGCGGGTGCGCTCCAAGGCTTGCTCAAAACGCCATTTTTCAATCTTGGGCGTGTTGCCGCTTAGTAATATGGCGGGCACCTTGTGTCCGTTCCAATCGGCCGGGCGGGTGTACACTGGCGCATCCAGTAATTCGCCCTGAAAGGAGTCTGACAAGGCCGAGGTTTCGTCAGACAGCACACCGGGTATTAACCTTACTACGGCATCTACCAACACTGCTGCCGGCAGTTCGCCACCCGACAGTACATAATCACCTATCGATATTTCTCGCGTTACATACAAGTCGCGAATGCGCTGATCGATCCCCTTGTAATGCCCGCACAAAATGATAATATTTTTTTTAATGGATAGTTCGTTAGCTATCGACTGGTTAAGCGTTACACCATCGGGCGACATAAAGATAATCTCGTCGTACTCCCGTTCACTTTTCAGTTTCTCGATACAAGCTGCAAACGGTTCAATCATCATCACCATACCGCTACCACCGCCGTAAGGGTAATCATCCACATTTTTATGTTTGCTGGATGAATAATCGCGCAGGTTATGCACGTGTATTTCGGCGATGCCTTTTTTTTGCGCCCTTTGTAATATAGAATGCGCAAAAGGGCTTTCGAGCAAGCCAGGTAGTACAGTTAGAATATCGAAACGCATTTGGTTAAAGTATAGAATATAAAAATCAAGAATACAGACTTTTCGTTTATCTGTTACACACCCATATTAAGAACCCAAATAAACATCCAGCAACCCTTCGGGCAAATCAAGGTATATCTCGCCGCCTTCTACATCAATGCCTTTTATAAAGGCTGCATTAAGCGGAAACAATACCTCCCGGTGCTGGTAATGTACAGAAGCAATGGTTTGCTGCGGGTATTCAATTACATCTGTAATTTCGCCTAATTCGCCATGCGTTTCGTCTATAGCAATAAAGCCTTTTAGGTCACTCAGTGAAAACTCTTCCTTTTTCTTTTTAGGCTTCAGCTTATTAGGCAGGTACACTTCTTTTTTAACCAACTGGGCGGTTTTATCCACATGATCCACCTCTTCCAGAAACAGGTAAGCCGTGTTGGCTTGCGGATATTTAACCGAGGTTACAAAGTAAGGAACCAGTTTGCCGGCGACGTCAATAAAAACAGTATTGTATTTTATTTTTTCCAACCCATCAAAATCAACATAAAGCTGCAGTTCACCTTTAAGTCCGCGGGTTTTCAGGATGGTTCCTATTTTGAAATATTCTTCAGATTTCATGTATTGCAAATGCCTTTAAATAACAATAGCGAAACACTGGTTAAAGTTGTTTCGCTATTGATGTAAAATAGTATCTGATTACTCAGCTGATTCAGTTTCAGTTGTTTCTTCAGCAGCTGGAGCTTCCTCTTCAGCAGGAGGTGTATTTTTAGCAGCTATAGCAGCAGCTCTGTCCTCGTTACGTTTAGCTTCGGCAGCCAAAGCAGCTTTACGAGCTTCGTCTTTAGCGCTGGTTAAGTTTGATTTTTTACCGGTAATCTTACCTTCTTTTTGATCAACCCACTCAGCAAATTTAGCGTCTGCTTGTTCTTGCGTTAAAGCGCCTTTTTTAACACCACCTTGTAAGTGTTTTTTGTAAAGTACACCTTTGTATGACAGGATAGCACGGCAAGTGTCAGTAGGCTGAGCACCGTTGTTTACCCATTCAAAAGTTTTATCGAAGTTAATGTCGATAGTAGCAGGATTAGTGTTTGGGTTATATGAACCTAAACGCTCAATAAAACGACCATCACGTGGTGCACGGGCATCTGCCACTACAATGTAGTAAAAAGGTTTACCTTTTTTACCGTGTCTTTGCAATCTGATTTTAGTTGCCATTCTTTTTCTTTAGCTTGTTATGTATTCAACATTCCCCCGGAGCTTCTTCTGCGGGGACGCAAAGATAAGAAAATATTTAAACAATTAAATATATCTCAAGCAATAACAATTAAATAGTTAACAGCCACTATAGCAGCTATTTCACTTTTTAAAAAACTAATTATCTTTGTAGAATAATTTAAACTTTATCATGATTAAATCCTTCTCACGCATCTCGTGCGTGCTCATGGCTATTGCTGTGTTAAATTCAAGCTGTGCTACTATTTTTGGTCGCAGCAATTACAGTGTCGCTATTAATAGCAATCCTGTTGGTTCAAGCATTACCATTACAGACAAAAAAGGCGTGACCGTTTATCAGGGAAACACTCCCGCTACAGTTAAGCTAAAATCAAGCTCGGGTTACTTTGCTAAAGGCCAGTACCAGGTTAAATTTCACATGAACGGCTATGAAGACCGCGTGGTTACTTTAAATAGCAAGCTTAACGGCTGGTATTTTGGCAATATTTTACTTGGCGGTTTAATTGGCATGCTCATTATTGATCCGGCTAGTGGCGCTATGTACAAGATTAACGATTTGGCTGTTAATGAAAGCTTACAGCAAAATACAAACACTGCTCAAGCATCCGAGTTGAACATTATGGACATCCATTCTGTGCCAACATCTGCACTTAAAAATTTAGAAAGAATAAACTAATCAATTCAGCTATTTTACGGTATCCAAATTTAGGATACCGTAAAAATAACAAAGCCTGCAAGCGATAATGCTGCAGGCTTTTCGTTTATTATTTATTAAATTACAGAGACAAAATCTCTACAATTTTCATCAGGTTATTATCCACTTCGGTAGTGTGTTTAATAGCACTTTCAAACGGAGTATAAGATATTTCGTTGTTGATGATACCAATCATTTCATGACTGTGGCCTTGCATCAGCGCTTCAACGGCGGCAACACCTACGCGACTGGCCAGTACGCGGTCCATACAGCTTGGATGACCACCACGCTGCATGTGGCCCAGTACAGATACACGAGTATCGTAGTTAGGATATTTTTCTTTTACCAAACGACCAATCTCAAATGCGCCACCAGCTTCATCACCTTCAGCCACAATCAAAATTTTTGATGATTTATCACGACGGCCATGATCTAAACGCTCATACAGCGCTTCGAGGTTGTTTTTAGTTTCCGGAATCAAAATAGCTTCGGCACCTGATGCAATACCGGTACGTAAGGCAATCAAGCCAGAATCACGACCCATTACCTCAACGATAAACAAACGGTCGTGCGATTCGGCAGTGTCACGTATTTTATCTACTGCTTCAACAACAGTATTAATAGCAGTATCATAACCGATGGTAAAATCGGTTCCCTGCAAATCGTTATCAATAGTACCAGGTAAGCCTACAATTGGAATATCAAACTCGTTGCTGAAAATTTTGGCGCCGGTAAAAGTACCATCACCACCAATACCTACCAAGGCATCAATACCATAGCGTTTTAACTGACGGTAAGCCTGCTGACGGCCTTCGGGTGTACGAAACTCTTCGCTACGGGCAGTTTTAAGAATAGTACCACCACGTTGCACAATGTTAGCTACCGATTTGCGATCCATCGGAAACAAATCACCGCTGATCATACCAGCATATCCACGGCGGATACCGGTTACTTCCAGATTATAATATAAAGCTGTACGCACTACGGCACGTATGGCAGCATTCATTCCGGGTGAGTCACCTCCCGAAGTATAAACTCCAATATTTTTAATTTCGGCCATTGTTATTTTGATAGGCGGCTTTGCCGCTGTCTAAAAATTTTATGTAATTACTTACATCATAATTGGCGCCCTGGGGTGGTACCAATACATCTCCCTTGGCGTTGATAATGACATAATACGGCTGCGAATTTACATTAAAATTCTTAGCTTCATAATCACTGTTTTTATTCCCTATCGTTTTGATCTTCTTTTTGCTGAAGTCAGACACGTATTGTTCATTAGCTGGAAGTTCTTTTTTTTCATCAACATACAACTCAAGCATTATGTAGTCGTTAGCTAATCGTTTATGAACTTGCGGATCATTCCAAACTTCATTCTCCATTTTTCGGCAGTTGGCACATACCCAGCCAGTAAAGTCGATCAAAACAGGCTTGTTTAGTTCTTTTGAAACTTGTAAAGCCTGCTCATAGTCGTACCATTCGTTTAAACCAGGATGTTTACCCCGTAAAAACACATCTTCGTATTTCTTTTCTTTGATAGAAACCTTCTGAACAGGCGCCGCATCGGCACCGCCACCAGCATTACTTAAATAAAAATCCTGTGTGGCAGGCGGTGGCAAAAATCCGCTTAACACTTTTAACGGAGCACCCCACAAGCCCGGAATCATATAAGCTACAAAAGCAAAAACGCCTATGGCAAAGAAAGTACGCGGAACGGTTAAGTAGGCTACATCACTATCATGAGAGAATTTGATTTTGCCTATCAGATATAATCCTAACAGAATACCCAGCGCAATCCATACAGACAGGAACACTTCACGATCCAGCCAGTTCCAATGGTAAGCCAAATCTACGTTGGATAAAAATTTAAGTGAAAAGCCCAGTTCCAGAAATCCCAGAAACACCTTAACACTATTTAACCAACCACCAGATTTAGGCAGACTTTTCAGCATTGAAGGAAATAACGCAAATACAGTAAACGGAATAGCTAAAGCTGCAGAAAAGCCCAGCATACCAATAGCCGGACCTAAACGCTCGCCTTTAGATGCTGCGTCAACCAGCAATGTACCAATAATGGGTCCGGTACATGAAAAGGAAACCACCACTAATGTAGCCGCCATAAAGAAGATACCAGCCATGCCGCCTTTATCCGAATTTTCATCGAGCTTATTGGCTAACGAGCTAGGCAGTACCAATTCAAAAGCGCCCAAAAATGATGCACCGAATACAACCAATAGCAAAAAGAAAAAGAAGTTAAATATGCCGTTTGTAGCTAATGAATTCAAGGCATCCGACCCAAACAACAAAGTGATAATAAAGCCCAGCGCCACATAAATAACAATGATAGACAAACCGTATATCAAAGAATGCAGCACCGCCTTATTGCGGCTACCTGCTTTTTTGGTAAAAAAGCTAACCGTTAATGGCAGTAAAGGATAAATACAAGGCATTATCAGTGCCGCAAATCCTCCCAATAAACCTTTGATGAATATTTGCCATAAGGTTTTAGGCTGTTCGGTGGCTTTAACTACGGTAGCGGCCACAGCCTTTTTTTCGGTAGGCTTGGTTACTGTTGGTTTTACGTCTGTTTCTTGCCCACTTGGGGTAGCCGGTGTAAAATCAACGTCATTGGTAGGTAACAGCGTATCTGCTGTTGACGATTGCGCCCAGGCAGTTTGCGTACCAACCAGTGTAAAAGCCGAAATACAAAGTATCAGAACAAAAAGAAATCTAACCGCTGTGCGGCTATGCCATGTTTTCATCAGTGGTATAGTTATTTAACGGCAACAGCAAATTCAACATCGTCGGGCGGTAAACATTTGTGGTCGTTACAGGTCATAAATTCCACTTTACCTTTAACGGTAGTTTGGCCTGGCGATTTCAATTTAACTTTTTGCTGAAAAACAACCGATTTTTCAAAGTAACCCACATTCATACCAAAGCTTTTTTCGAATTTAGTAATAGGCTTTGGCTCGGCAGGCTTACCAATTAACGTATAAGTACTAGATGGAGCAAAAGTGATTACCGTTGCCGATGGGCCGTCTTCTTTCACATGCTGTGAGTATACATGCCAACCTTCATCAATGGTTGCTTTTACAAACACAACCGCTTCTGTTGCACTTATCTTTTTAGCAGCGTAGGCCCATTTTACCGGCGTTTCAATTTGTGCAAATGCTGCTACGGTAAAAAATAACGCCACAGCTACGGATAGTAATTTCTTCATAAAGGTTATTTGTTTAAAAATTCAATTTCTTTTAAATTATAAAGCTTGGGCTCATCGTTATGCCAAACTTCAAGCAATCCATTAGGCTGTACTGACTTTATAGTCCCTTCAAATTCTACGCTATTCGCCTTAAACTTGCCAGGTTCATTAAAACGGTAAAGCGCTTTAAGGTATTGCTCTCGTATCAGACTTATTTCACCTGCTTTTAGTTTAACATACCAGTATGCTATACCGCGGCAAATTTCAAACAATATCGCTTTCAAATCATAATCTGTATGTAAGATTTGCTTCAGCGACACGGCATTAGGCACCCACTCTGGAAAACTTGCCTGATTAATATTTAGTCCGATACCTATAACGCTGTTTTTGATGATGCTGCCCTGTATTTGGTTCTCAATAAGAATTCCGCCCAATTTACGTTTATCAATATAAATATCATTTGGCCATTTGATACGAAGAGACGTTCCCAACAGCGGGTTAAGTGCCTGATACACGCCCAAACTTATGGCGCGTGTAAGGTCAAACTGCTGATCGGGTTTCAAAAAAGTGGGATTGAGCAGAATGCTGAAAGCCAAACTTTCGCCAGTTGAACTGTACCAGCGATTTTGCTGCTGCCCGCGACCGGCTATCTGGCTTTCTGCCATAATGACCGTTCCTTCGGATACTGGCTCAGATTTTGCCAATATATTTTTAAGGAATGTATTTGTAGAGTCAACTTCTTTTAGGGTAACTAAATTTTGTCCAACAAATACTCCTGAAAAAATGTTATTTTGCAAAGTGTACTAAGATTATATAATCAATCGTTCAAAATTAAAAGTTTTTAATGGTAAAAAACAAAGTGTTAAATGAATCCGCTTATATTTCTGAACTAGCTATACACGGTATTCAGGAAAAAAAGGGAAATGAAATTGTAAGGTTAGACCTCCGTAATATCAATAGTTCCGTATCCGACTATTTTGTCATCTGCCATGCTGACTCCAGCACGCAGGTAAAGGCCATTGCCAATAGTGTGGAAGAGGAAATTTTTAAAGCTACCAACGCCGAGCCCTGGCGCAAGGAAGGCTTACAAAACAGCGAATGGATACTCTTAGACTACATCGACGTAGTGGTTCATATATTTAGAACTGACAAGCGCGAATTTTATGGAGTGGAAGATTTGTGGGGCGATGCGGAAATTAAGTACTACCAAAGCGCTTAATTTTGCTTAATTAGCAGCCGCAAAAATATAACAATAAGATAATAAGTTTGAGCTTGTAAAATGAAAGATAGTAAACCAGATAGACCGAGATCCTTCCGACGGATCCCGAACAGAAAATCAAGTCCACGCCCGCCCAGGTTCAATTTTATGTGGCTGTATGCCATTGTAATTTTGGCCCTTCTAGTAGTGCCCGTTATTTGGGGCGGTGGCGGCGGTAAGCCAATTGACTTTAACCCGCGCTTTGTAAATATGCTGCGCAGTGGCGACGTAAATAAACTGGTTGCTTACAAAGACGGCGACCGGGTTGTGGCTGAGGTATATATTAAAAAAGATAGCTTAAAAAAATCGCAATACAACGACCTGAAACAGCAGCGTACAATCAACGTATCGTCTGACGGTCCGCAGTATACCTTTACCGATGCTTCTTTTGAAAGCTTAAAGCAATCGCTGGCAGTTGCACAAAAAGATATACCAGAAAATCAGAAAGTAGGTGTTGAGTACGCCGGAACACATGAAAACATCTGGTCAAACACTTTAGTACAGTGTGTAATCATGGTTGTGCTTTTTGCAGGTTTGTGGTTGTTTATCATGCGCCGCATGTCGGGCGGTGGTGCTGGTGGCCCTGGCGGTCAGATATTCAACATCGGTAAATCAAAGGCTACGCTGTTTGATAAAGAAGCACAAATCAACGTTACCTTTAATGACGTAGCTGGCTTACAGGAGGCTAAAGAAGAGGTGATGGAGATTGTAGATTTCCTGAAAAACCCTAAAAAATACACCAACTTGGGTGGTAAAATTCCGAAAGGTGCCCTGTTGGTAGGTTCGCCGGGTACCGGTAAAACCCTGATGGCGAAAGCCGTTGCCGGTGAAGCACAAGTACCATTCTTCTCCCTTTCAGGTTCTGACTTTGTGGAGATGTTTGTGGGTGTTGGTGCTTCACGTGTACGTGACTTGTTCCGTCAGGCTAAAGACAAAGCGCCATGTATCATCTTTATTGATGAGATTGACGCGATTGGCCGTGCCCGTGGTAAAAACAATATTGTAGGTGGTAATGATGAGCGCGAAAACACCTTGAACCAGTTGCTGGTTGAAATGGATGGTTTCGGTACCGACTCGGGTATCATCATCATGGCTGCTACCAACCGCCCGGACGTATTAGACTCTGCATTGCTGCGTCCAGGTCGTTTTGACAGACAGATTTCTATCGACAAACCGGATTTAATTGGTCGTGAGCAAATATTTAAAGTACACTTAGGTCCGTTAAAACTGGCCGAAGGTGTAGATGCAAAAAAATTATCTGCCCAAACTCCTGGCTTTGCCGGTGCCGAAATCGCCAACGTTTGTAACGAGGCTGCCCTGATTGCTGCCCGCCGTGACAAAGCGGCAGTTGATATGCAAGATTTCCAAGACGCCATTGACCGTGTAATTGGTGGTTTGGAAAAGAAAAACAAAATCATATCACCAGAAGAAAAACGGATTGTGGCTTACCACGAAGCCGGTCATGCTATTGCGGGCTGGTTCCTGGAACATGCTGATCCACTGGTTAAGGTATCTATTGTACCGCGTGGTGTTGCTGCTTTGGGTTACGCCCAATATCTGCCCCGTGAGCAGTTCTTACATACAACTGAGCAGTTACACGATGAAATGGTAGTATCTATGGGTGGCCGTGTAGCTGAGGATATCGTATTTGGCCGAATATCAACCGGAGCGTTAAGCGATTTGGAACGTATTACCAAACTTGCTTATGCCATGGTAAAAATATACGGTATGAACGAAAAGGTAGGTAACCTGTCATTCTACGATCCGCAAGGCGAGTACCAGTTTAACAAACCTTATTCTGACACTACTGCTGAGCTGATTGACGCTGAAGTACGCAAGTTGATTGACGATGTTTACCAGCGCACCAAAAACCTGCTGAACGAGAAACGTGCAGGCTTAGAATTGTTAGCTGCCAAATTGCTGGAAAAAGAAGTATTATTCCAACACGATTTGGAAGAACTGTTGGGTAAACGTCCGTTTGATAACCGTACTACATATGATAAATTTGTAAACGGCGAAGCAGCGCTAAATCCGGAAACTGACAACAATGCTATTCCGGAGAGCTTGACGAACCCTGAAACTGCCCGCATTGAAGGCAAATCAGCAGAATAATCAATCAAGAAAATAATTCTTTTTATCTTTAAAGCCACTATTAACATAGTGGCTTTTTATTTTTATCCATGAAAGACAACACTACGCCCAAAGAAAGATTACTAAAAAAAGTACGTAAAGCTTTACTGGAACGTCGCGATAATCCTTACCCAAATTTAGAGGAACAGCCCTTATACCCTGCACCTACAGAGGACGACATTCCGGAAGTAATGTTTGCTGAAGCCTTTATTGCTACCGGCGGGCAGTTTGTTTTTTGTGAAGATGAAATACAATTTATTGAATCGTTGCTAAACCTTGCTGAAGAACGCAAATGGCATAAAATATATTGCTGGGAAAGCGGCCTGCAACAATTGCTAGACCAATACGAATATCCTTACTATCAAACTGACAAAGACTTTGATTTGGCCGATGTTGGTTTCACACTATGCGAAGCGTTAATAGCACGTAATGGCAGTATCCTGTTATCTAACGCTGGTATGGCAGGTAGACGGTTAAGCATTTACCCACCTGTGCATATTGTACTGGCTTACACCTCGCAACTGGTTATGGATTTAAAAGACGGGTTTAAAGTATTGAAAGACAAATACCAAAACAGGTTGCCTAGCATGGTTACTACAGTAACCGGACCAAGCCGCACTGCCGACATCGAAAAAACACTGGTAATGGGCGCCCACGGACCTAAAGAACTGTTTGTATTTTTGCTGGAGGGTTAACCTCCGTGGTTAAACCGGCGGCAATATCTGTCAGTCGGGCTTCATCCAAAATTATCCTTTCTGATGCGCCTTGTAAGTTATATTCCCATTTAATAAGGCGCATGTATCCATCAGCTATTTCAATACCGGTAATATCGCCGTCATCAAAACAGCAGCAGCCGGTATTAAAATAGGTTGGCTGATAGCCCGGAAAATTGAATTTGTTCTCACCTTTCTCATTCAGCACACTAATCTGCTTACGTAACTGCTCTATTTTAGCTTGATCGTTTGCCTTATTAGCTTTATCTAAATCAATGTACAGCCGTTCTAAGTGTGTTAAAGACTGAAATACGGGCTGGTGCGTGTGTCCGGTAATCAGCAGCAAATTATGCTGGCAACTGCTCCAATCGTACATAATCTGGTTATGCACTGTTTTTAGATGATCATTGGAGGACGGTGTGTTTGGATTAATGCGTAAGTAGGATTGCACAGGGCCCCATACGTTGGCCACAAACCACTTGCTAAACCAATTACCATCGCTTTGCAAATCACCCTGATGGCCGTGGGTTAAAAAAATTGATAAGGGTGCGCCATTTACATTAGTTTGCAAAACAACGGCCTCATAAATTTTCACGTTGGTTTTGTAAATTAATTTTAAGTTTAATGCGGCCAGCGGGTCGTTATCCCAGTACAAATCATGGTTACCAAATATTTTAATAAAGGCACTTCGCTCTAAAAACTGCCGTTCTTTATCAAAAGTATTTCGATTATGTTTTATAACAGAGGAAAGGCCATTCTCCCATAACTCTTCACTGTCTCCTAAATTGATGTAATGGTATTGCTGCTGATTGTAATAATCTAAAGCAGCCAGATAGTTCTTTTCAGACAAAGTAAAATCATCAGAGTAATCACGAGCGCCCTTGTGCTGATCAGATAAGATGATAAATTTATCTTTCTCTGGTTGAAACGGAATAACCACACCCCTATCACCGGGCTTATTATTAACTTTTTGATACAACTCAGAAAGCGCATCATGCACCCGCTGTTTATCTGGCCGCGATGAATATTTATCGGCCAGCCGAATAAGCGGCTTAGAAAAAAGCTTTTGCAGTAACCGGCGCATATCGCAATTAAACAAGCAGAATATGAGTTTGTGTGGTTAGGTGTGTCTAATCAAATTACTACCGGCTTAGCTCGCCTTTCAAAGCGGCTTCGAGCGGACCTATATAGTTAGTTACTTTAGTGATTACCCCCTGCTTGTTTACGAGCAAATGCGTTGGATACTCATTCACAGAAAGTTGTTTCTGAATATAATTTTCCTGATTAGGTACAACAGCATAATTAAACTGTGTATTTTTTAAAAACGCCTGCAAATCTTTCTTAGAATCCAACGCCAGACTTAAAAAAAGTATGTCTTTCCGGTTATGATATCGGTTTACCAGCTCATTTAAGTTGGGCATTTCATCTACGCAAGCTTCACATTTTATAAACCAGGTTTTCAATACTAATATCTTGCCTTTGGTAGTTTCGCTGTTATACACCTTGCCGTTAACATCTACAAAATTAAAAGCAGGCATTTTTCTGAAAGCCTGTACATGATCATGATATTCTTGCTCAGCCAGTTGCTTTATAACTGCCCGGTAGCCATTGCCCACCTTAGGTTTTAATTGCACTAACTGATAGGTAACTCTACCGTTGGCCGGGTTTAGCTTAAGCGGCAAATACTGCCGTGTCATTAATTGCTTTAAAAATTTCGTTTTTGAAATAATCTGGTAGTCAACATCAAGAGGCAAAAAGTTGGGTGATAAATTTAGATAGTGGCTTTCATAAAAAAGCCAGTTCTCATAACTGCTGGTTGCTTTTTCGGCACTCATAACCGGAGCACCATATAGCATGTTTTTTTGCATTTGCGCCATGCTGTTATTGCAAAGCAACAGCATAAAAAGTAATGCTATACTTCCAGCGTTAGTTATATAACTGGTATATTTATTACAAACAGAAGGTTTCATACGGTAAGGTTTATTAGGTGGTTTATAAATTGAAGATACTAATACTTAAACAAATACCCCATCACAAACATTTGTTTATTACATAATAATTAATTTTCCTATATCACTACCGTTATCTGCTTAAATTTAGGAGCGGAACGGAATAACATAGCTTTACATGAAAAAGAAGGAAGAGAAGAAGCAGATTAATAAAAAGTGGAAGGGATTGAAAGCGCATGTAAAATGTTTCTTAAAATCAGCTGACCAGGAAGAGTTGCATCAATTTAGGGTACAGGTTAAAAAGCTAAAAGCTTTAATACAAATGCTGCAATGCGGCAATAAAAACCATAAATTAATGAAAGATTTTAAACCGGTAAAGCAAATTTTCCGCGAGGCCGGTGATATTCGCAATGCCTACGTAAACCTGCAGCTAAGCGAACAATATCATTTAAAAAGCGCCGACTTTGAGCAACATCAGCAGCAGATAATGCAAAATGGCACCGAAGAGTTTAAAGCCAAAGGCTTTAAGCATATTAAAAAGATAAAGCGGTCGCACACGCAAATTAATCGTGATGTTCATCGGCTGGACAATAAAGCCATCCGTCAATTTTATGTGAACAACCTGGATGCCATCGAAGCTTTTTTTGAAAATATTGTGTTTGATGAAAGCCTGCATGACTGCCGTAAAAAAATAAAGCTGCTGATGTATAATCAGAAAATAGCAGGTAAGGCTTTACCCAAAAAGCTGCAGCTTAACCATACCTACCTAAATCAGTTACAAGATAGCATTGGCCGTTGGCATGATAACATTTTGGCTATAGAATTATTTAAAACCGAGCAAGCCCAAAATAAAGCGATATTAAGTAAATTAAACCGTACCGATCAGCAACTGCGAAAAGAAATTACATCTTTGGTTGAAAATTTCAGGGCTAAAGTAACCGCTCCTGAACCGAAAAAACCAAAAGAAGAGAAGCAGCAAGCCAATCAAAAATAAACGATAATGGGTGTAGAAATTGAGCGTAAATTTTTAGTGGACCACAACCTATGGCATCGGGCCGAAAAGCCGAAAGCCGTACCTTACCGGCAAGGCTACTTGTTGAGTAGCCCGCAAAAAACGGTGCGAGTACGGGTGGCTGGCATTAAAGGTTACATTACCATCAAAGGCGCAACAGAAGGCTTTTCGCGCAAAGAGTATGAGTATGAAATACCTGTGGCCGAAGCAGCTGAGTTATTAGACAACTTTGCCGACAAGTGCATAGAGAAAACCCGTGTGCGTTTTCCATTTATGGGTAAGGTTTGGGAAGTAGATGAATTTGCCGGCGACAATCAAGGCCTTATTGTAGCCGAAATTGAATTGCACAGTGAAGACGAAGAAATACAATTTCCACCCTGGATAACCGAGGAAGTAACCGGCGATAACCGGTATTATAACTCATCGCTGTCTGTACGTCCGTACAACCAGTGGTAAATAAAAAGGGGGTGTTTTATAAACGCTCCCTTTTCATTTTTGATGTAATTTACAAAAAACTGCGTTACACCAAACACTACGCAACTTTTTAATATAAGAAAACAAATTATTTTCAAATTGGTTAAACAACTTCACCTAATATTAATGTAGCATCTATGCCTAGCATAATTTGTCCTCATTGCACAGCAGCAGATTACTCCCGTATCCCCAGAGGCTTCTTTACAAAATACATCCTGTTTTTTATACCTATACGCAGATACTTTTGCAACCGGTGCCTGAATGACTGGTATGATCTATCCGGAAAAAAAATACAAACTAGTCAAGAAGTTAGACCACTTACAGATAAAATGGAGCGCTAAGCTTTTACAAATACCGAATCCCTGTATTTATAATATTCATGATACAGCTAGCTTTTGTAAACATCGGCAGAAGCATACAATGATGAGTGATTTTATTAGCCTTAATGGCCTGATGATTAACTAAGTTGCCGCAATAACCACCAACATAGGCAACACCACTGTCTGTTGCGCATAAGCCGAACTAATAAGGATGATAAATCCAATAATTAATCTCAACCTTACTAGAAAACGTGCCGCCACTTAGCATTAACACAATTTTTTGCCGGGCTACTTCAATACTCAATAATTTAAAAATTATATTAAAAATTAAACGCCTTAAAAAGGCTCGCCATAATTGTAAGCTTAATGTAATAGTATTATAAGCGAATTGTAATTCCAATAGTTTGATATTGTACTATTTTTTTGTTTGATGCAACTTTGACGTGTTCAAAAAAAGGCTGTACTTATCTAAGCCCATTCATATATTAATTTACCTGCCCCTGTAACAGGTAAGCTTGACAAACGTCAATAGCACTTCTTGATATATGTTAATGGATGGCTGCTGGTCATAGCCCCACCTTTGCACTATCACTTTTGCTCACAAGACAATGAAGACGTTTAAGAAATTTTCCATATTACTAGTTCTGCTTACCAGCGCTTTTAATTTACTGTATGCCCAAAATACTGTTGTAAAAGGTACGGTTACAGATGCTAAAACTAAAGAAACCTTACCCTATGTAACCGTTTCCTTTGTAAACAGCACTCAAGGCACCAACACTAACGATCAGGGCCGTTATAGCTTGACCACCACCGGCAGCTATACCCAAATCAAGGTATCATTTGTAGGCTACAGATCCGTAGTTCGCAACATTACCCCAGGTACCGAACAGGTAATTAATGTGGCCCTAACCGCCGACAACCAGATACTGAGCGATGTAGTGGTAAAAAGTGCTAAAAAGAAAAAATACACTAACAAAAACAACCCCGCTGTTGAACTGATTCGCCAGGTAATTGCCCATAAAAAGCAAAACCAGATGGAGAACTACAATTTTGCCGAGTACCGCCAGTACGAACGCATGAATGTAGCACTAAGCAACCTGTCGGACAAGTTTAGAAACAAGCGCATCTTTAAAAACTACCAGTTTTTATTTCGCCAACAGCAAGACACAACCGCTATGGGTGGTAAAAATATGCTGCCTATATATCAGGAAGAGAAGCTTTCGGAAAACTATTTTCGCAAAGCACCTTTTACTAAAAAGCAGGTTATTGAAGCCCACAAGCAGGTTAAATATGATGAAAACTTTGTAGACAACCAAGGTTTGAATGTATACTTTAACCGCATGTATCAGGATATCAATATCTACGATAACAATGTATCGTTGTTGAGCAACCAGTTGCTAAGCCCTATTGCAGATGGTGCACCAACTTTTTATAAATTTTTTATTACCGATACCATCAAAGATCAATCGCCGCAACTGATTGAGCTGAGCTTTACCCCGCGCAACACTACCGATATGTTGTTTGAGGGTAAGATATACATTACCATGGATGGCAACTACGCCGTTCAAAACGCATTGCTTACGGTTAATAAAAACATCAACCTTAACTTTGTGCGCCAGATGCAGGCGGCTTTATCATTCGATAAAAATGCTGACGGCCGTTATCACCTAAGCCAAAGTGATCTTAAAATGGAGTTTGGCCTAAATAAAGACGGACACGGTGGTGGCGTATACGGCGAACGGTTGGTAACTATTACCAACTATGTCATCAACTCGCCAAGGCCTAAGCAAACTTATGAAGGCGCATCTTTGGTATATGCCAACAATTCTGACGGTAAAGATGACGATTACTGGCTACGCAGCCGCCCAGATACATTGGATGCATCTTCTGCAGGTATTTACAAAAACATTGATAGCTTGCAAACTATCCCATCTTTTAAAAGAACGATGGATATAGCTACACTGTTTATTGCCGGATACAAAAACTTTGGGCCGTTTGAAATGGGCCCGGTAAATACCTTTTACAGCTTTAACCCGGTTGAAGGTTTCCGTGGCCGTTTAGGTGGGCGTACTACACCGTCTTTAAGCAAACGGTATTACTTTGAAACATACGGAGCCTACGGCACACGCGACCAAAAGTTCAAATATTTCTTAAGCTCTACGTATTCACTGAACAACAAATCTATATACTCGTTCCCACAAAACTATATCCGGGCCAGCTTTCAGCACGACACCAAAGTTCCGGGTCAGGAACTGCAGTTTGTACAGGAAGACAATTTTTTGCTATCCTTTAAACGTGGCGAAAATGACCAGTGGTTGTACAATGACATTTTCAGGTTAGATTATGTAAAAGAGTATCTGAACCATTTTTCATACAGAGTTGGATTCAAAAAATGGAACCAAAGCCCTGCTGGTTCACTGGTATTCCAAAACTTGTTGCCTAACGGAACCTTAAACAATGTAAACTGGATCCGTACCAGCGAGGTATCGTTAGAGCTACGTTATGCGCCGAAAGAGAAGTTCTATCAGGGCAAATTATACCGCACACCTATTCCAGACAAGTACCCTATATTTACCTTACGCTACAACCAGGGCATTAAAGGCCTGCTGGGCGGCGATTACAATTACCAAAATGTAACCGCTAACATCAGCAAGCGCTTTTATGCCTCACAGTTGGGCTTTACCGATGTAAGCACCGAAGGTGGTTACCTGTTTGGCCGGGTGCCTTTTCCATTGCTTGATATTCACCGTGCCAACCAAAGCTACGCTTTCCAGTTCCAGTCATTTAACATGATGAATTTCCAGGAATTTGTGAGCGACCATTATGCGAGCATAACTATCGACCATAACTTCAATGGCTTTTTGTTTAACAAAGTACCGTTACTGAAAAAGCTAAAATGGCGCGAGGTGGTAAACTTTAAAAGTATCTGGGGTGGCGTACGTAGCGAAAACAACCCAACCAATGATGCGTCATTACTGCGTTTCCCAACCAATACGCAAGGTTTAGCTACTACCTACTCATTAAACAATGGCGCTTATATGGAAGGCAGCGTTGGGGTAGCCAATATCTTTAAATTACTACGTGTTGATCTGGTAAGACGTTTTTCATACCTCGATCATCCAAACGCTCCGGAGTGGGGTATACGTACTTACGTGAAGTTCGATTTTTAAGCTCATTAACTCCATCATATATATCTAAGGCTCTGGCTTATACAGCTGGGGCCTTTCTTTTTTGATATGTATTTCTAAATTGTATTTTTACAGTGATAGCCTTTATTGCATTGATAATGAATGATAAAACTATCCCTAATCAGTTAAATAAAATAATCTTTAAATTTTTTTTCGCACACAGGCAACCTATAAGCGCAACCCAACGTGATACACACAGATAAGGACAAATAATTAAGGAAGCGGAGGCCCGTATATGGGAGAAGCAGAGTTACACCGGCTTATTTCAGGCTGCTTGCAGCAGAACAGGCACGATCAAAAAATGCTGTATAAAGCGTTTTACGGATTTGCCATGAGCATTTGCCTGCGCTATGCCGGCAACCGCTATGAGGCTGCCGAAATTATGAACCAAGGGTTTTTAAAGGTTTTTACCAACCTGGAAAAGTATAATGCCGACCGCCCCTTTGCTGCCTGGATTGGACGCATTATGATGAATACATCGGTTGATTACTACCGGAGTAACTTGAAGGCCAACCGTACCGGTGAGCTGGAACTGGCGGATAATATAGCCCATGATGATTTGCCTGATCAAAAACTGAAGTACAACGATTTAATTGACATGATACAACGCTTACCCAATGCATACCGAACAGTTTTTAATCTGTTTGCTGTTGAGGGTTACTCGCACGAAGAAATTGCAGAGATGCTGGGTATTAGTATTGGTACCTCTAAATCAAATTTGTTTAAAGCCCGCGAAAAGCTGAAAGGCATGATCATGAATGCCGAAAGCCGCGCAGATATAAAACCTGGTGAAGGTGATTTTAGAATTGTAACCATATCGGCAGTAAGTATCGGGGTTACTGTTTTAATTAATACCATAATGCAATGAAACGGCCTGACGAAAACAAACTGGACAAGTTATTCAAAGACGGTTTAACCGGCTCTGAAAACCATGTTCCTTTTCGTGAGGATGACTGGCAGGCTATGGAAAAGCTACTGGACAAAAAGCCGGAAAGAAAAGTAATTGCTTTTAGGTGGATGTATTATGCATCCGGTATTGCGGCTATGCTATTACTGGCTGTTGGCATGTTTTTGTTGATTCGTAAAAATAAGCCGTCAACGCAACCACCTAAAATTGTTAAACAAAAAATCACGCCAAACAACAATTATAAACTCGAAACAAATAACGACCCATCCGGGCAGCAATTACCAAACCCTGCTGCATCACTTTCGGCTAACCGAAAAGTGCCAGGAGGCCAACGTGTACTTAGCCGAAACAGCAATCCGTTCTTATCCTTATCTGCTGCCCGGATAGGTCGTTATCATAACAAATTGCCTAAAAGTGGTAGTGCCGGTATCACAGATTCTGTGCAGGCTACTTTTTCAGATAGTATCCACAAAAAGCAAGAGCCGATACTCTTAGCTATTACCAAACCTGCAATTGCCGACAGTGCTCATACTCCGCATAAGGATACAGCCGCAGCTATGGCGAACAAGCCGATGCCTAAAGAAACGGAAAAGAAAAAGCTAAAACCTATTGTTCATTCTCGTCCGCAGGTTACACTGAGCATATTGGCAGCGCCTGATGTTAACGGTGTCGGATCATTTGGGCGCAGCCAGGTAGGTACTAATTTTGGTGTATTAGCAGGTGTGCAATTAACTAAAAAACTGGCTATTAGCACGGGGGTAGCCTACGCTATAAAACCATACGACACTTACAATGCCGATTACAACAGCAGTTTTCAGCCAAGCGTTCCGCCTACCAATATTGCAGCCAACTGCAAGGTTTTGGATATACCGGTAAATGTTTCCTACCAGCTGTTTTCGCGTGGCAGAGATGCTTTTACGGTAGGCACAGGTTTATCATCATACCTGATGCTGCGTGAGCGTTACCGGTTTGATTACGCTTTAAACCCTGAAATGCAACCTTTTAATTTGAATATCACCAACGGCAGCCGGCACTGGTTTGGCGTACTCAACTTAAACGTGACTTATCAACGGCAACTAAACAACCGCTTTAATCTTTTGGTACAGCCTTATTACAAACTGCCCCTTACCGGTATAGGTAATGGCAGAGTAGATTTACGGTCGGCCGGGGTTGCAGTGGGTGCCAGTTTTAATATCAATCCTTTCGGAAAACCAAAATAGCCATATGAAATATATCGCCCTTATTTTACTTGTCTGGTTAGGTAATAACCAGGCAAAACAGGAAACCTATGTCTGTAAAAACGCTAAAATCAGCCTTTTCTCTAAAGCGCCATTGGAGGATATTGATGCTACCTCTACCCAGGGAACATCCGTTTACAATGCCACCACCGGCGATTTAGCCTTTAGCTTACCTATTCGTTCCCTTCAGTTTCAAAAATCGATGATGCAAGAGCATTTCAATGAAAACTATATGGAAAGCGACAAGTACCCCAACGCTACTTTTAAAGGACGCATACAGGAGAAGATAGACACCGAAAAAGACGGCACTTATCCCGTAAATGTTAATGGCGTGCTGGATGTACACGGCGTAAAGCAAAACCGCAGTATTAAAGGCACTATCACCATAAATAAAGGCACCGTAAGCATGGCGTCAGACTTTATGGTGCAATGCAAAGATCATCGTATTGATATACCGCAGCTGGTATTTAAAAAGATTGCCGAGAGCATACAGATCAAAGTAGCGGCTACTTATGCAGCATACAAAAAATAGCATCCAATTTCTTATAACCTTATAATCATGATTAAAAAAGCCTTGTTTTTAAGCCTTCTGCTGTTGGCCGGAGGCACTACCATAGCCCAGCAAACTACTACTCGTGACAGCACCAATACAGATTCGTTGCTTAATAGCCTTTCGGCAAGTAGCAAGTCAGACCCTGTAATGGCTACCTTCAAATCTACCCGGCTTATTTTATCTGAAACCTCGGAAACTATCAAAAAGAACAATTTGAACTTTATGGTAATTCACCGTTTTGGGGATATTGCAGGTGCAGATGGTGGCGGCAAAACATTTTGGGGATTAGATAACTCCTCAGACATCTATATTGGTTTTGAATACGGACTTACCAACAACCTGGATATAGATTTTGGCCGAAGCAAATATGAGCAATTGCTGGAACTGGGTTTAAAATATAACTTTTTACACCAAACAGCCGATGATCGCATTCCGGTAGCATTAACGGTGATAGGTAAAACCGGTTTAAAACCTTACAGTGTTAGTACTAATGTTTTTGACGATTACACCAACAGGCTCAATTACTTTGCGCAACTTATAATAGCACGTAAATTTTCGTCGGCACTGTCCTTACAAATTTCGCCATCGTACTTGCGCAACAACTTACCCTTCCCTTACCTGGCGGGCAATGAACGGAACTTCTTTGCACTATCTGCCGCAGGCCGTCTTAAATTTAGTAAGCGTATGGGCATTGTGGTTGATTATGCCCACCCGTTTTCCAGCTTTCGGAATAACAGCGACAGCCCCAAGTTTTATGACCCACTAGGCGTAGGGATAGAAATAGAAACCGGCGGACACGTATTTACCATCAACTTCTCTAATTCACAAGCCATATCACCCATCAATTACTTGAGTGGAACTACCTCCGGCTGGGGTAAAGGTCAGTACCGTTTAGGTTTCACTATTAGCCGGGTATTTAGTTTTAACAAAAAACAAAAAAGCACCTATTAACCAACCCATAATCATACTATTATGAACAGACAAGAGTTTTTAACCAAATTTGGCATTAGCATGGCCGCTGTATGTGCAGGCTGTGGCATTGCCTCATGCGGCAGTTCGCCTAAAGATGACCCTACCCCGTCAGATAATGATAACAACAATCCGCCTAACGGAAGTTTGTTAAGTGCTGACTTAAACAGCGAGTTAAAAAGCACAGGCGACTTTAAAGTAGCTAGCGGTATTATTATAGTAAGACTGGCAACAGGTAACACTGCTGATGCTTTTACAGCAGTGCAGGTAGCCTGTACCCACCAAGGCACCGCTGTTAACTACAACAATGCACAAGGCAAGTTTATATGCCCCAACCACGGCAGCCAGTTCAGTACAACGGGTGCTGTTTTATTAGGACCAGCAACTACTGCGCTAAAAAAATATACAGTTACCGTTAATGGCAACACATTAAATGTTACTGCTTAAAACGGTTTACAACTTTTGGGGTTAACTTATATAAGCAATTGTTGATTTTATTTTTGTACTTAAACCGGTATGGGCCATTTGGCTTTATACCGGTTTTATTGCTTATGTCATTTAATTAAATGAAAATTACGTATAAACCCAACCTATAATACGTATTAATACTTATAAGTACGTTTTAATATTCCTCCATATTTGTGGTACATTATAACTTATATCTGCCGCAATGGAAGGTGTAGATACTAATTATGGATATGTCGGGAATTAATAAGGTTGTTTTAGTAGGGCATTTAGGCAAAGATCCTGAATTTAGGCAATTAGAAAATCAAGTAGCTGTAGTGAGCTTTCCGCTGGCTACCTCTGAAATAATTAACAATAAAGGTGTTCGTGAGGAGCAAACAGAGTGGCATAATATTGTAATGTGGCGCGGGTTAGCCGAAGTTGCTATCAAATATTTAAGTAAGGGCAAACTCATTTACCTAGAAGGTAAGCTTCGAACCCGCCAATTTGAAGACAAAAACGGCGTCAAGAAATACACTACAGAAATATTGGCCGAAAACTTTACGCTTTTAGGCCGCAACAGTGATTTTACAGGCGAAAAGTTTTCGTCCGAAAAAGATCCATCAGTTAAACCAATATAATTATAAACCATAAATTCAAAAGCCTGGTAGTATTCACTATCAGGCTTTTTGCATTAGTGCAAATTGAAATTACCTGGATGCAGTTGTATGGTTTCCAAGCTATATACCCGTCGTTCGTCGTAATAGCCTGGTGCGTACAACGCTGGGTACCAGTTGTTATAATACGTCTAAAAGCGGTCGTAATATCCGTAACACAAGTCTGGGTTCCAGTAAGCACCACCTGTGTGCAAAAGCAGGTTATCAGTTTCTTTATACAACAGGGCAATGGTAAGTATACCATGGGCATTGGTAAACCGTATTTTACTTAATACTTGTTCGCGCGTTTGCCCTGTTTGGCTACTATTACAATTGATAGTTGATTTGACTTTTATAAGTGCTGTTCGGTATGTATGTTAAAAACCGGTTTTAAGCATTCCACGCTCATCCAACAAATCAAGCGGGCCGGTAAACGGCGAACCTTTTGTAAATAAAGCACTGCCAAATAAGAGTGCTCCCAGCAACACATGCGGCAACCATACTTTTGGGTAAAAATCATACAAAAATGGCGACACCAGCAGCAAAAAGCCAGCAATCATATCCAATACTAAATGCAATTGTAATGGCAAAACTTGGATAAGCCCCAGTTCATGTCGGGTAAAAATGGTCATGAGCGTAAGCAATACGCCCAATACTACCGGAAAAAATAAAGCGGCTCCACCAGTGTTAGTATCTGAAAAGCCAAACAGCCAGGGCGAGGCAGTAATAACGATACCTGCCAGATAATCGGCAACTCCATGCATTTTGGTTGAAATAAATTGATTCATAGGTATAAAAAATAATTAGTTATAGCTTAGCTGATTGATATACAATGAGCTTAACCTAATTAAACAAATATTTTCGCTGAACAGCAAGTATGAAAGGTAGAAGCAAAGAAAGCCCCGCGGATTTATAATTGGTAACAGTACACTAATTGATTAGTTTTCTTTAAAGTTAAATAACAATCCTACAATTAGAATTTTTATAAAATCTGAGACAAGCACACCATAACCATACTATATTTACGCTTATTGACTAATACTTATCTGGCTTATGGCAGTATTAATTGTTGAAGACGAACCTAACGTGGTATCGGTTTTAAAGCGCGGCTTAACCGAGTATGGCTTTGAAAGCAGTACAGCCACCAATGGCCTTACCGGCTTACAAATGGCTACAGAACAGCCGTTCGATATCATTATTTTAGATGTAATGCTGCCGCACATGGATGGTATACAGGTTTGTAAACGCATTAGAGAGCAAAATCCTAATATTCCTATTTTGATGCTAACAGCCCTTAATTCTACCGAGAATGTAGTGATGGGATTAGATAGCGGCGCTGATGATTATTTAGTTAAACCTTTTAAGATAGCAGAGCTTGCGGCCCGTTTACGAACGCTTTTAAGACGCCGCAGCCCTGATGCAGCTTCAATCAAAAACATTTACACCATTGCCGATCTGGAGGTGAATACCGATGCCAAAACAGCTGCCCGTAACAAAACGCCGCTTAATTTATCGGCCACAGAGTATCGCTTGCTGGAATATTTCATTAAAAATCAGCGTAAAGTGTTATCGCGCATACAGATACTGGAAAATGTTTGGGACATTGACTTTAATATGGGCACCAATGTGGTTGATGTATACATTAACTATCTGCGTAAAAAGCTGGATAAAGCCGGGAATGTTAAACTTATACACACCGTTTTTGGGATGGGCTACATGATGAAAGAGGCCGACTAAATGACCATTCAGCGCAAAATAACTTTGTTGTTTGTTTGTATAACGGCAGGTATACTGCTGTTGCTGAATGCCTTTATTTTGTACTTTGATTACCGCTTTGCCTATGAAGATTTTTTTAAACGCTTAGAGGCCCGCGTTAATCTCACCGCTCAAACCCGCTTGTTTCCGGGTGAAAGAAGCAGGGCATATCAGGAAGTTCGTACCAAATACCTGGAAAAGCTGGAAGAAGAGAACGAACAAATTATCAGGGCTGATGCGCAAGGCCGGTTTAACACCACAGGCCTGCCACAGGAATTTTACCAGGATTTGTTTGCTAATGGGCGGGCCCGTTTTAAGATGGGGAATAAATTTTTTGCCGGTAAAGTAGTTAATGCCGCAGGTCAGGATTATTTAGTTATTGTTACCGCGTTAAACCCTTATGGTTTTAGTGAATTACAGGAATTGCAGCGGCTGATGCTGTTTGGCTTGGTGGGTTCGTTGATTGTGGTATTTTTTGTAGGTAAAGTATTTTCGTATTATACATTTATGCCGGTACGTAAGCTTACCGAAAAAGTAAAAAGCATCACATCTAATAACCTGCACATGCGCCTGGACGACCCGAAAGGTAAAGACGAGATTGCAGAATTAACATATACTTTTAACAACATGCTTACGCGGCTGGAAACAGCATTTGAAACGCAAACCAATTTTGTAAGCAATGCCTCGCACGAATTACGGACCCCGCTTACTGTTATCAACAGCGAGGTGGAACTGGCTCTGCATAAAGATAACCTGCGCGATGAAACCCGGCAGGTATTAAGCACTATATCAGCCGAAGCTGATAAGCTTACACAAATATTGAACAGTTTGCTTACCCTGGCACAATCGGGATATGACGGCAAAAAGCAAAACTGGCAACCCGTACGGGTAGATGAATTAATTTGGCAGGCCATTGAATCGGTTAAAAAAATTCAGCCTGATAGTAATATTCAAGTTGATTTTGCCGCTTTACCCGATGACGAAACTCAGCTGATAACTTTTGGTAACAACAACCTACTTTGCTTGGCGCTTACCAACCTCATTAATAATGCCTGCAAATATTCGCAAAATCAACTTGTTAATGTCAAGCTGTTCATCCAGCATAAAACCATTATTACAGCTATTACTGATCATGGTATCGGCATTCCCTCCACCGAATTACAACATATATTTGAGCCTTTTTTCCGGGCCTCCAACACGTATAACTATGTAGGGCACGGCGTAGGGTTACCTTTAACACTTAACATCATCCGTTTACATAGTGGAACCATCAACATCCGGTCGGAAGAAAATACAGGTACCGAAATACAAGTTTCTCTCCCTATGGGCCAAAGCTAAATTCTAACATTTTTTTAATAAGTTTCTTAAAAGTTACTAATAAGTGCAGGTTATTCTTGTAATTAATAACAGAGGTGAAAATGCATTAATTAGTAAGTTATGAAAACGCTGCTCATCCCAACAGACTTTAAACTATCATGTCTGCCGGCCCTGCATCGTTTGCTGCAACAGTATCAACCTAATCGGGTTAACATTATTTTAGTGCACATGCTAAAAATTACCGATTCGATACAAGAATTGATGATGCTGTCCAGACGCTCGAGCGAATACCGGATGATATCGGATGAGTTTCACCAGGCTTGTGCGTTGCTGAAACAAAGCTATCCGCAAATTGCCGATATGCGGCTTGAATTTTTTTACGGTAGTACGCTGGCCGTTTTTAATAATTTTTTAGAAGCTAACAGTGTAGACAATATTGTGATGTTTGAAAATTACAAGTATCATCAACTAGCTAAAAACAGCATACCGCCTTCGTTACTGGTTAATCGCGCTCAGGTACCGATAGTGAAAGTAAGTTGTCTTCCGTTAGAGGTGCAGGCTACCACACCGCCTGATGCCACACTAATAGATGAAATTTTGTAAGAATTGCTTTAAAAAATGGGTTAGTAATCAAAGATGACAGCCCTTCAAAACAACCGTTTCATCCCGGGAAACGGGTTGTGTGTTATATATTGTAGTGTGTTTTTAGAAGCCGCTCTATGAGTAATCAAGGGCGGCTTTTTATGTTATAACCAAGCTGAAGCGCTTTTAAGTTGACTTCCCTTAAACTTCACTAAACCTTTATTTAGTTTTATTTTAAACAACATAATTTGTTAACTGATATTATTTAATTTGATAGGTTTGCTTACAAGAGCAATTGTAACCAGCGTTTAACGATAATAATTTCAGGTAAATTTAATTGCCTTTTGTTTATTTATATTATGTAACAGATTACATAGTGTTTAAACATTTATATGGTGCCTAACGTATAAGCACATTCGACACACTAAATGAGCAAGATTAACAAATTCATATCGCTTTGTGCTGCCTTTATTTTTGCTCACAATTATTATACGTTTGCCCAGTATGCGCCAATCAGGTTTACTACACTTAATAGTACCAATGGGCTGTCGCAAAATTCTATAAATGTATGTTATAAAGACCATTATGGCTTTATGTGGTTTGGTACCCAGGATGGGTTGAATAAGTATAACGGTTACAAAATAACGGTTTACAAACATCGCAACAATAACAACAAATCACTTCCGGCTAATTATATAGCCACCATTTGTGAAGACGCTGATGGCAACTTGTGGGTAGGCACCCGTCTTGGCGGCCTAAGTAAATATGATCCTAAGCTCGACTGTTTTACCAACTATAAGCATACCGATAGTGATAACACATCTTTAAGCAATAACAACGTCAATTATATTTACCTGGATCAACAAAGGCGGCTATGGATAGGAACAGATAATGGACTGAATTTGCTTGATAATACAAGCGGTAAGTTTAAACACTTTTTAGATGATGCAGGCAATGGCTTAAGTCATCCTTCGGTATATTCTATTTTTCAAGATAGCAACCACCGCTTATGGGTAGGTACCAACAATGGATTGAATTTATTCAATCCAAAAAATACCAGCTTTTCTCATTTCCTGAACAAAACAGGTAATAATAATTCTTCGGGAAAAGCGATTTGGACCATTACAGAAGATTTACAGCATAATTTATGGATGGGAACTAACAAAGGGCTAACCTGCCTCGATTCCCATAACGGCACCTTTGAATCTTTCGCAGTTGCTCCGGATAAAAATTCGAGCAACGGAGCCAACCCCGTTTTTTGCATAACCCAAGCCAGCAACCATCTTTTTTGGCTGGGCACCAACACTACACTACAACTTTTTGATCCGCAGCAAAAGCGGCTGGTACCTGTTAGTGAAAAAACAGTTGACCATAATGTGATGCCTAATGATGCTATTTATTCAATACTGCAAGACAAAACAGACATATTATGGATTGGCACATCCAGCCAGGGTATTTTAAAATATGATGAAAATCTACCCTACATTCCTTCATATAATGCAGCAACAACAACACTGCCATCTGCCGAAAACATTATCCGTTCGTTAGCAGAAGACCATAAGGGCAACCTTTATCTGGCTACCGATGCAGGGTTGGTTTACTTTAACAGAAACAGCGGTAAACACACCACTTTCCAGCACAATAATGCGGTATCCACAAGTTTAGTGAACAACTACACTACCGACGTTATTGTCGGTAGAAAAACAGGAAAAGTTTGGGTAAGTACATCAGGTAGCGGTGTAGATTGCCTGGATCCTGAAACAGGCATTTTCAAACATTTTATAAAAGGAAACAGTGCTACCCAACTGAACAGCAGTTCTATTGGTGTACTAATGGAAGATACAAATGGCAATATATGGGTTGGTACCAATAATGGTGGTATTAATGTTATTAATCCATCAACGGGCATTATTACTAAATACCTGAACGATCCTAAAAATAATAATTCTACATGCGATAATACCATACAGACCCTTTCGCAATCTAAAAATGGCGATATATGGATTGGTACATACTCTAAAGGTATCAGCATTTTTAACCCTGTAACACAAAAATTTACGCAGCTTAACACCCAAAACAGCCGCCTAACCAGCAATGTAATCAGTGATTTTTATGAAGACACCAACGGCGACATTTGGATAGGAACCATGGAAGGCGGGCTTAACTGCTATCATACAAAAACAAAAACTTTTACTGCTCTTACAGAAGAAAATGGTTTACCCGACAATACCATTCATTCCATATTAAGTGATAAAAAAGGCTGTTTATGGCTAACTACCAATCAAGGTATTATTTGCTTTAATCCAAAGAAAAAAACGTTAAAAAATCTGGGCTTCTACAACGGGCTAAAAACACTAGAATTTAATATTGGCTCTGGTATTACATTACATAGCGGAGAAATTGCCTTAGGCAGTATCAATGGTGCCAATATTTTTGATCCGGATAAAATATCTTTCAACCCTAACAAGCCGAATGTTGTACTTACTGATTTTGAGCTTTTCAACAAACCGGTTATTGTTGGGGCATCAGGCTCTCCTCTTAAACAAAATATTTTAACCAGTAAAGAGATCCGTTTAAACCATAGTCAATCGGTATTTACCATTTCATTTGCAGCACTGGATTATACCGTGCCCGAAATGAACCTTTATGCGTACCAATTAGAAGGTTTTGATGACAATTGGCGTTATGTTGGCACCCAGCGCAAGGCTACTTATACCAACCTGGATCCGGGCGTATATACGTTTAAAGTAAAAGCGGCCAATAATGATGGTGTTTGGAACAATAATGTCACTACTCTTAAAATTACCATTAAGCCACCTTATTGGATGACCTGGTGGTTCCGCCTGGGGTTAGTTCTTATCATCTCTGCTACTTTTTACGCATTCTACCGATACCGGGTAAGGTTACTGCACAAGCAACGTGTTAAACTGAGAAGAATGGTTTGGGACCGTACTCAGGAAATAACTGAACAAGCAGAAGCCTTGCGTGAACTTAATAATGAACTGCAATCTCAAGCTGAAGAGTTACAGGTACAATCAGAAGAACTACAATCGCAGGCCGAAGAAATGCAGGCACAATCGGAAGAGTTATGGCTAAAGACTGCCGATCTTGAATTACTAAATGCGCAATTAGAAAAACAGAAAGCCGATGAGCAACAAGCACGTTTAGAAGCAGAAAAAGCCCGCAAGGAAGCCGACCGGGCCAATCAGGCTAAAAGTACCTTTTTAGCTACCATGAGTCACGAAATACGCACGCCCATGAATGGTGTGCTGGGGATGGCTTCTTTATTGTCTGAAACCCAACTGGACTTTGAACAACGGGAATATACTGAAGCAATTTTAAATAGCGGCGAATCATTACTGAATGTAATTAACGATGTGCTCGATTTTTCGAAAATTGAATCGGGCAATATGGAGCTTGACTGTCATGATTTTGAGCTGCATAAAAGTATAGAAGATGTATTGGAACTATTTGCCGCTAAAGCAGCGCAAACTGGCATAAACCTTATTTACCATATTGATGACGATGTGCCGGCTTATATATATTCGGATGAGTTAAGGTTGCGCCAGATATTACTTAACCTGGTTGGAAATGCCACTAAGTTTACGCACCAGGGCGAAGTATTCGTAGGTGTTACCTGCAAACCTGCTGCTGATGGGCAACTGGAACTGCAGTTTGAAGTAAAAGATACCGGCATCGGAATTGCCGAAGATAAACTTGAAAACTTATTTAAAGCCTTTAATCAGATTGACTCCTCTATCACCCGCAGATATGGCGGCTCGGGATTAGGCTTGGTAATTTGTGAACGGCTTACCAAGATGCTGGGTGGCGGTATATCTGTTGAAAGTAAGGAAGGAGAAGGAAGTGCTTTTAGCTTTTCCATTCTTTGCAGAAGTGGGAAAGATGTACACCCTAACAATTTAGCTATTGACGCCGCCATATGGGCAGGTAAGAAAGTGCTACTGGTAGATGACAATGCTACTAATCTGCGCATTTTACAGGCTCAACTTCACAAACGCAATATAGAAGTTTCGGTAGCTACATCCGGTCAAGAAGCGTTATCATTATTAAAAGACCGACCTGATTACCATTTGGTAATTACTGATATGAAGATGCCCGACATGAATGGTATTGAACTGGGCACCAGCATTAAAGGTGTTCATCCGTTACTTCCTATCATTCTGCTTAGTTCTATCGGTAATGAAAGCAAACGCGACGGTGCGCATTTATTTAGTGCAATGCTTACCAAGCCCGTTAAGCAACAGCAGATGTTTAAGGTGATAGAATCGGCCCTTAGAGAAGAGCCGGCTGCTGCTACCCAACGAAAGAACGTACTATCAGACGACTTCGCTTCTGAATATCCGTTTAGCTTGTTAGTTGCCGAAGATAACCTGATGAACCAGAAGCTGATCATGCGTGTACTAAACAAGCTGGGCTACCAGCCTGATATAGCCAACGATGGTCGTGAGGTGTTGGATATGATGGCCGAAAAAGCTTATAATCTTATTTTGATGGATGTGCAAATGCCGCAGTTAGACGGGTTAGAAACTACACGCATCATCAGAAACACCTACGGTGCCAAACCGCTCATTTTGGCCATGACAGCTAATGCCATGACCGAGGACAAAGAAAACTGTCTGCGAGCGGGCATGGATAATTATATATCCAAACCCATCAATCTGGAACTATTGGTAAGTACGTTAAAGGATTTATACCAGCAAATTTAAGCGTTACGCGCTGTTTTACCTGTAGCTTAATTTCTAAAATTCTGGGTAATCATTAAGCCATAAATACCACCGTCCAGCACACCGATGCCCACCCTTCCATAAGCTGGGTTCAAGATATTGGCCCTATGCCCCGGCGAGTTCATTAACCCAGTATGTGCAATGGATAATGTTTGGGCCAGCGCTAGATTCTCGCCGGCGGTTAAAAACCGGATATGATCTTTATGCATACGATCAAAGGGGTCCAACCCTTCGGGTGTATAATGCGAAAAATAACTGCGGGCAAACATATCAACTGAATGCTTGCGAGCCACCGCAGCTAATTCAGGATCAGGCTGCAGGGCGGTTAACCCGCGCGTTATCCGTTCCTGATTAACCAGATCCAACATTTGTACTTCCAAATCTTCACGAACTTTTGCATCTTTAACGCTATAAGGCAGGCTTACCGACTTTTCATTGTTTACCTCGGCGGTTATTTTGGGCGCAGTATGGCTTAGGGCTTCGCTAAATATAGGTGATAACTTATTTTCCATCCAGGTAACGCCTCCTACCAGTTGATTAGCCAGCTTACTATCGCGCGATTTATTAAATGACGGATTGGTAATAGGCAGCAAAAGTAAAAGCGTTCCTACCAAGGCAGCCCATATAGCCCCATTTACCAACCCCGGAATAATGCCTAATAATTTGTTAACTGAACTGTCGTGTACCCGATCGGGCACATCCACTATAATACGATTAGCCAGCGCGGTGAGCAAGTATCTGACTATAGTAACAATGATGATGAATGACAAAGGAGACGCCCAAATACCCAGCGACGGAATAAACCTTTGCAGCAGTGTAGCCAGCGGCTGGTAGGCTACAAAACCAATAAGCAGGCTGCCCACCCAAGCAAGCAGCTCCAACAACGAAATAATGAAACCCCGTTGTACACTTGCCCAAACCGATACCAGTACTACTAACACTAACAACAAGTCAATCCAATTCATGCGCCAACTTTAATTTGCTATGTTATATACAATTAAAATTGGCGCTTGTTGCAGTGGCAGCCTAGTGGAACATTATGCAGATGGTGGGTATAACCTTAGTTAGGTTAATATTTGATGATAGTAAATTCGGTACGCCTATTAAGTTGATGATCGGCTTCGGAACATTTTACACCGTTGGCACAGCGGTTCAACAGACGGGTTTCGCCATATCCGCGTGCTATGATCCGATAGTCGTCAATTTCGCCAACTGTGGTAATATAGTCAACTGCCGCATTAGCCCGCCGTTCAGATAGCGCTTTGTTATAATCATCATCACCACGGCTATCAGTATGCGAGCCCAGCTCAATCATGATGGTAGGATTATCTTTCAAAATCTTAACCAGCTTATCTAGTTCCACAGCGGCATCAGGACGAATGTCAGATTTATCCAGATCATAATAAATATTTTCTAACCGGATAGCCTTTTTCAGCACAATCTTGTCCAGGTAAAGATCTTTTCGAACCACCTGATCAGGCGCAAGGCCGGCTGTGGTAATTGCTTTTTCGTCATTATCGCTCAAATAACCTTCTTTTTCGCCCCTAAGGCGATACGTTGCCTTATCATACAACGTAAAGCGAAAAGCACCGGCTGCATCAGTTTTCGCCTTAATATCACGGCCATTCAACTGCGTTAAAGTTACTGTACTGTTGGTAACGGGCTGACGAGTTGTTTTATCATATACAATACCCGCCAAAACATATGCAGGTGCAGGTTTATAACTAAAACTATAAATATCGTCGCTACCCGAACCACCGCTACGGTTTGATGATAAATAACCCGATGCATCATCTTTTAACGCTACGAAAGCAAAATCATCTTGCGGAGAATTGAACGGATAACCCAGGTTTTGCTTCTGATAGCCTTTGCTTCGGCGCACGGCCCTAAACACATCCAATCCGCCCATACCTTTTGCACCATCGCTGGAATAATACAGGTAGTTATTAGCATCCATAAAAGGCGTACGTTCGTTGCCTGAGGTATTTAATTCGGTCAAATTAACCGGTTGTCCCCATTCGCCGTTGGTTGCCCGGGTGCAATACCATATATCAGTGCCGCCCAGGCCACCCGGCATATCAGATACAAAGTATAAGGTTTGCCCGTCGGCAGTAATGAACGGATCACCTACCGACCATTGCTGAACATTGTTATATTTAAATGGAACTGGCTTTTGCCACTTTTGGCTGCCTACATCTTTGCGACTACTATATATCTCGATATTTACGGTTTTAACAGTATCCCTTTTACCGGCCCATTTAGATGGAATGCGGGTGAGTGTAAAATACATCTCATTACCATCTGCCGAAAAAGAGGCGGTGCCTACGTGGTAATCTGTTGGTGCATCCACCGGAAAAAGCGTTGCTGCGTTCGTGCCTGCTGCCGTTTGATACAACTTCAAATAGGTACGGCCCGTCCAACCATACACTTCCTTGTCGGGCACAACGCCATGATCAAAGCGTAAAAATGGTTTATTCCGTTTCCCTTGCTCCTCACCTGCTTTACTACCGCGGTCGGATGTAAAAACAATGCCATTACCCAAAGGCATAGCTCCCCAATCAGACTGTGCGGTATTGTAAGCCGCTTCATTTTTAACATCAGCAGGAACCGGATTTTTCATCCACTTCAATGCCGAGTCGCACGATGATGTCCAATAATGCAGCTTTGCGGTATCGGTAGGTCGGCTTAAGGTATAGTACTTGGTATACTCGGCCCTGGCTTCGGCATATTTTAGGTTATTTTTAAGCGCCTCAGCATATTTAAAATGATTTTCGGGCTTACTGCCTGTTATACCCACGGTAGTGGCAAACCATTTTTCGGCATTCAAATAATCATGCATCAAACGGTAGCTGTTGGCCAGTTGTTCGGCGGCATGCAGGGTTGGGTTCTTTTTATAGGCCTCGGTGTACAGCTCTGCAGCTTTGGTATAATTAAATAGGTTATATTGCTCATCGGCCTGTTTTAACGCATACTGTGCCCGGCTACTTACACTCAATAACACGCAGCTTAAGGCAATGGCAGATGTAGTAAAAAGCTTCTTCATGTTGTTCTGTTCACTTATTAAAGCGTCGGGTTAAAAATATCGAGGGGTCAACATACGGGTTTTAGGCGATTTCAGATAAAAGCCTACTGATATTTCGTGCGTACCACCGCTATATCCTTTCAATGGCCCTATAGATACATCGTAGCCGTAACCTACCCGCAAATTTTCGAGCGGAAACAACTCTACGGCTCCAACTATTGAATTGAGGTTGCTTAAATCGCGCTGTAAGTAATCTTTGCTATACAATTTTACGCCCGTGCGGTATGATGCACCCAGCCAAAGCTTTTGCCCAAACAATAAAAAAGCGTTCAAATCTAAACTGGTTGGCCCGCCGCGGTCATCTTTCAACAAAACACTGGGCTTAATCAAGATATCTTCCGAAAGGGGTACCAGCATACCTGCCGTTAAATAAAAATGTGGCTTAGGCTGTGCTAAATAGCTGTTGATGCGTACATCAATAAACTGCGCCACCAAATTATCGGCCGATAGGCCAGCATAGTACTTATCGTCCGAATAGTAAACCCCCAGGCGCGCATCGGGCAATAACTTGCTTTGTGTGTTAGTAGGTTGGTAAGGTTCCGGATCATTGGTAGTAAGCAAAGAGCCATCTATGCCTACCTGCATCACACCTACGCCAAAACCCAGCGCCAGGCGCGAACTGCCATCGGCATTCATGCGCAGGCGGTAGGCATAGTTACCGTAAGCTGTAAAAAAGTTTTGGGCACCCAATTTGTCGCTGGCCAGTTGCAGGGCCAAACCCACGTTACCATCATTGGCAATAGCATCTACCGCCAATGACATGCTTACCGGAGCGCCGGGCATACCCGTCCACTGTGAACGGTAAAAGCTGTGTAGGTTCAAATTTTGCTTATAACCCGCATAAGCCGGATTGATATAAATGCCGTTGAACATATACTGGCTTTGTTGCACATCCTGCTGTGCATACAGCATCCGGGCGCTCAGCATCAGGATAACCAGTGTTAAAATCCGTTTCATATAGTTGTATTTATCGCACCAATTGAAAAGCATCATCGTTTATCTTTTTACCGTTCTCAATAGTGTTATATAACCTTTTATTACTTGCCAGTCGTTTTCTTTAACTTTTAAGATGTAATAGTAAGTGCCTTCGTTGAGGCCTTCACCTGTCCAGTTGTTTTTGTAATTGGTAGAATGGTATACCTCGTTACCCCAGCGGTTTACAATCACCAACTCGTTTTCCGAAAACTGTTCCAGCCCCCTAATTTCGAAAGTATCGTTAGCGCCATCACCGTTTGGTGTAAACAATGTAGGCACATTCAGCAATGATACCGAGTTGATAGTAATGGTACCGGTAGCCACATTGGTGTAAAAACCATATAAATCTTTTACGCGGTAAGTAAAGATATCGGCACCAGAATAACCCGGATTAGGCGTATAAATAACCGTTCCGTTAACATTGGTGGTAATAGTACCATGTGCAGGCTGCGTAATGATTTCAATGCCCGTCAAATCGAAATTACTGTTGCCCGAATTATCATTTGTGAGCACTGGAATAACAACTGATTTGTTTACGCTGGTAAATGCCGCATCATTACCAGCAGTTGGCGATTTGGCAAAGGTAGTAGTAGTGCCCGCTGTATTGCCAACGGTGTTACCACCCGCATCCACACTGGTTACAGATGCGGTGTTAACTACAGTACCCGCATCTTTATCGGCCTGAGTAAGGGTATAGTTGGATGTAAGACTAACCGTAGCACCCGGCTGCAAACCGCTGGCCGGTATAGTTACCGGAAAGTTATTCATCCCCAGTTTGGCGTCGGTAAGTAAAACCGTATTTAAAACCGAGTTACCGGTATTTTTAATGGTGAAGGTATACGTAATATAATACGCATTAAACACACTGGTTTTGGTTAAGCTTATAGCGCCTGGAGTAGTGATAACCACCACCGTTGGATCATCAACCGCTGTGGTAGCAGGGTTATCCGATTTGTTTTTAGTAACAACATTACCGTTCGGATCGCGGCCGCTTACGCTGGCTTGGTTACTAAAGCTACCTGCATTTACGTCGGCTTGGGTAACAGTGTGCCTGGCGGTAACCGTTGTACTGGCCCCCGGTTGCAAAGTGGCTATTGTGGCAGGTGTAATAGAGCCGGCATCGGCACCAATATCGGTTACTGATACATTTGTTAACACTACACTGCCGGTGTTTCTTACCACCAGGTTATAATTTATTATATCACCCGCTTTACTGACACCATTGGTAGCTACCTTGGTTAAGCTTAGTGTTGAAGAATAAATATTTACCGTTACCGTGATAGGATCAGACACTACGCCATCGGGTGTAGTCAGGGTATAAGTATACGTATCTATACCGGTATAACCAGCATCTGGCGTGTAGATTACATGTCCTGAGGCATCAACTGTTGTAGCACCATGCGCACCTCGTGTTGGTGTAACAACAGTACCAATGCCGCTTGGCCCATCGTTGTTCTTTACCTCGGTAGTAACAGGTGTGTTAACCAAGGTACTTATTTGATCATTCACCCCAACCGGCTTAATGTTTACCGTTACCGTGATGGGATCCGACACAGCACCATCCGGGGTGGTTAACACATAAGTGTAAATGTCTTTACCAATATAAGTAGGGTTTGGCGTGTAAGTGATACGGCCTGTAGCATCAACTACAACTGTGCCATGCGTACCGGGGGTTGCTGTAACTGTTGCACCTGTTGCGCTTGGCCCATCGTTTGTTTTTACAGTAGTGGTAACGGGCGTATTAATAGGTGTGGTTTCAATATCATTTGCACCAACCGGCTTCACGGTGATGTTTACGGTGATAGGATCTGATACCAATCCATCGGCAGTAGTAAGCGTATAGGTATAAGTATCTAAACCCACATAACCAAGTGACGGTGTATAAACCAGCTGACCGGTAGCATTTACCGCTGTGGTACCATGTGCTCCTGCAGTTGCAGTAACCGTGGTGCCGTTTGCACTTACACCGTCATTTGCTTTAACAGTAGTAGTTATGGGTACGTCTAGTGGTGTAATACCGCTGTCGTTCACACCAGCTGGTCTTACGTTTACATAAATCAATGTATTTAAGCTTTCATTGCCTAAATTATCTTTAACAGTATAAGCTATCGGCGTAGTTTTACCGACAAAGGTTGGTAACGGTGTAAAGGTTACCTGGCCGGTAGTTGTATTTACGGTGTATGTTCCCTGGTTAGGGATGGTTACCGAATTTTTCTTTGCATTGTCAGCAGGGTCAACCAGTTGTACGGTAGTTACGTTAATGCTACCGTCGGCATCGGTATCATTGGCCGGCACGTTAATTACCACTGGCCTGCCAACGGCAGTGGTTGCAGTATCTGATTTTGCTGTTGGCCCTTGCGCCACGCCCAAAGTTATGCCGCTTATATCTAAACTAGTACCTGGTGTAGATACCTGAACCTGCAAGTTTGGTGTTCCGGCCTGAATACCGGTATGACCAGCGTTGTTAACGCCATAACTTGCCCCCGATGGTTGCCAACCGTTTGGTAAATTTGCCGCTACTGCTGATAACGGGCTACCCACAGGTGCGTTATTGGTAGATATAGCTACGGTATAGTTACCATTGTTAACATTTGGAAATGCATAAGTACCATCAGTTCCAACAGGTACCTGAGCAATAACCAATCCGGTGTTATCTACCAGATAGGCATATAAAGGTGCACCTGCAACAGCCTGAATACCTGTGCCGGCAATAGCACCATCAGACGCACCATTACCGTCGTTTACTACAGTACCGGAAATAGTTATGCCAGTAATATCTTTAAAACGATAATCTTCCGTTTCGCCATCGGCAGCAAATGAAGTGCTGCGCTCGTCGGCAGCTGTTGTCGGGTTATCCAGCAAAGGTGTAGTAGTGATGCGGAAACGTGTATATAACGTGCCAACCTTTATTTTACCGGCAAAGCGGGCATTAGGGTAAGTTACTGTAATAGTTTGGTTAACTGTATTAGCAGGAACAGTATATTGCAGCGCTTCATCAATTGAAAATATGCCATCGCCATTAAAATCAAGCCAACTATATAGTGTGGCCGGTACCGATTTATTATTGGTAACCGGCAATCTTAATACAATATCGCCAGCCTGGTTTACCTTTACAGTAGGTAAAGTAGTTGGGGTAAGCGTACTTTCGTCATTATTGCCAACAGTGTCATCATTATTGGCACTCTCTGTACCTACCGGTTGCCCGTCGGGATCCAGATTATTGGCGCCGATGTATACATTGGCTTTGGGTATCAAATCGGTGGTATTATAGGTTACAACCGGGTAAATGCCATCACCAGCAAAGTAATCCGTCATTTGAAAATCGTCGATGTAGTTGCCTGTTATACCATAGCCCAACGGATCATCGCCCAAATCAAAAGGTAATACAAAGCCAATAGCCATTGCTGTAAGACCCGATCCCTTCATACCTACATTGTTTAAAGTATGTGCACCGCGCGCAAACATTACGGCCTGCACCCCAAAGTTACCCGGAGCCAGATCAGCAAACAATCTGAACGTTTTGCCACCGTTAGACAGTTCCATTTTATAATGGTCATCACCCGACATGTTTTGCGTTCTTTTATTCAGCAATTGCCAGGCAATAGGATTAGGGGTGGTACCTGTGATGTATTCGCCGCCAATATCAATCGACTCCGCGTCGGCAATGATCATACCTGGATATGAGACATTCGTCCACTGGTTGTTGATATAAATTTCAACAATAATATCAATGTTAAAATTGGTGGTACCGCCATAGCTTGCAGCCAGTCCGGAGGCAGGAACACCTCTGGAATCAGGTTTGGGCTTGTTGTTACCGGAATAAATTAAATCCAGTCCGTCGGCGTAGTAGTCGCCGGGAGTATAGGACATCATGGGGCCATTAGTAGTTGTTAAATTACTAATGGTTGCTGTAATGCGTACTGTGGGCGAAAACTGCCATACATACTTTCCTTCCAACACATGCTGAGCATCTGCCCCATCGGGTGATGATATCAGTGTAGAGCCGGTTAAATTTTTGTCCCAAGTAAGCCAGTAAACGGAATTATATAGGTTTGGACCAGCCGATCCGCCAATGGCATACTGTGCGGATGCTTTGGTAAATACTTGCAATAATAAAGCAAGCAATAAGGCTACCTTAAGTAAGTAGTTTTTTATCATATCCTGAAGTTACAGTTGCATGCTGTGACCAACGATTATTACGGGGCACAAGCTTATTATATGGCTATGTATTAAGCGTAACTAATAGTTAAAAAGCACAACTAGTTGTTACAGCAAAAGGAGTTTGCTTCAGTAAGATGTTCGGAATATTGCTGATACCCTACAGCAATGTAATGTAAAATTTTTATCATACAAGCTTTTATTATAATGATGTATAATGGATTGTTAACTAAGCGTATTTTTGCCTTATACGAAAAACAAAACACTTTGTTCCTTTCGTAAAGATAAATTAATACACTTAAAACATACACACTTACAATGTATTACCTGTATGTGTAAAGTGGTTAAAAACTGGCCTTATCCGGCCAATGGCAATGAAAAATAAAAGGTTGAGCCCTGCCCTTCTACGCTATCGGCCCAAATTTTTCCTTTATGCTCTTTGATAATCCCTGTGGTAATGTAAAGCCCCATGCCTAAACCAGCTACTTTTTGGGTAACATCATCAGACCGGAAAAACTTATCAAATATTTTAGCTAAATCTTTTTTAGAAATACCCATCCCTTCGTCGGCAACAGATACGGTAACTTTATTAGGTACACTTATATCAACATTAATAGTAATGCTTTTACCAGCAGCCGAATATTTGGCAGCGTTACCAACTAGGTTAATAATTACCTGCTCGATACGGAGTTTATCGAGTGATAGATAAATAGGATTAGAAGAATGCAGTGCAATGGAATGATTAGGATAAGAAAACTCAATAGTAGACAACACATCAGACAAGAATTTATTAAATTCTACATTTTCCATCCGGTAATCTACCTTATCATTTTCAATTTTGGATAAATCCATCAATTGCTGTATCAGCACATTAACCTTACTGGCCTGCTGACTAATTTTATCCAGATACTCACTCAAACGCTCCGGGTCTTTATTTTGCAAAGATTTGGCAACCTGAGCATAAGCCTTGATTACGGTAAGCGGTGTGCGCAGTTCATGACTGGCAATGGATAAGAATTCTGACTTTTTATTATTTAAGATAGTAGATAAGCGCAACTGCTCTTCACGTTCTTCGGCCAGGTTAGATAATTCCTGGTTACGTTGTTTAATATCTTCATAGGGCGATACCGGCATTGCCTCTTTCATGTATTGAATGAGTTGATTAGCTTTTGTTCTGCTAATTTGTAAATTACGCGGCATGCCTAATCGAAGTTCTATCACCGTATGCTCTCCGGCTGTGCTTACATTTAATACAGGAATAAGGCGTCGGGCATATTTCAGCTCTTCACTTCTTTCGGTTATACTTTGGTCGGCTGACTTGATAGAAGCAATCAAAAACCAGCGAACCGAATCTGATTCAAGATAAAAAGATAAAACATTATCAAACGTTTTTTCCAACACTACCCGGCAAACTTCGGCAACAGATGTAGCAAACGTGGTTTGAGTTGATATAGACAACCCCAGATATTGGCCTATACTCACCGCTCTTTTGTGCGTAAGCGGCAAATCCATTTCATTATCCAGGGTTATACTTGATATTTCGAGCATGTTTATTTCAATTTTACTACAACCACCGATGTATCATCTGTCCGGCGGGAATAATCTTTATAAATGGCAGCGGCTAATATAGAAGAATCGCATTTATGTATACCCTGGTATTTAGCAATATCCCATCTGGATTTGATTCCGTCTGAACACAAAATCAGCAAATTATAATCTGAAAATGTTATTTGCTGACTATTCATGGTATTGGGAATATTGTGCCCTATAATACCATTATAAGAAATATGATTTTTACTATCGCCACCTAAACCTAAAAATTTTGCAGAGATGTTTCCAATACCGGCAATTTCCAGAGTTTTACTTTCCAGATTAAAATTAACAACCGTGCCTACCATCCCCCTGGTTTTACGAATTTTTTGGTGAATGTAACGAAGCTGCTCAATCGGATTGTCTTGGTAAGATTCTATAAAGGCCTGGACGGCTCCATTTACAGCCTGGTTAGCCTCCTTGCCATGCCCTAAGCCATCTGCAAGCATTAGTTTCAAATTTTTGCCCGATGCCCGATAGAATACGGCATCACCGCTTACTTGCTCACCTGTTTTGGCAATCACCAGCGGTCTGATCTCTAAATTATTGGTACCGCCAGATCTTTTATTAATAACTTCAGTTTTATAAACGCGGCTTAATACAATGGTACCCCAACCTTTTACAGAAAATATATCGAACTTATCTGATAACCGCTTTATACTGCCAAGCCCATTACCTAAAGTGTTGGTAGTTGAAAAGCCATCTACCATCATTTTGTTGATATCGGCAATACCAGGTCCGCTATCCATGCAAATCAGCTCCATGTAATCGCCTTGTGCATCCGTTAAAATGCCGGCTAATATTTCGCCACCAATGGTATACTTGTGCAGGTTTGATGTCATTTCGGCCAGTACCAAATCAAGTGTATTCAACTTTTTTTCGCTGAAGCCTGCTTCCTGTGCCTTGTTATGAATTTCTTTTTTTAATAAAGAGTAGTAACTTCTATCATCAGCCGGATAGCTGATATGTGTAGCGTCAACCATTTGCCCATTTAATTATGGTAACCGTAGTACCTTTACCAACTTCACTTTTCAAGTCAAACTCGTTTACCAGCCTTTTAGTTCCGGGCAACCCCAAGCCTAAGCTTCTACCGGTCGAAAAACCGTCAGCCATTGCTTTTTTAATGTCTGGTATACCAGGCCCCTGGTCTTTAAATACCAGCCTTACACCATTATCGCGGCCACGGGTAATCACTTCAACAACAACTTCACCGCCGCCCCCATATCTTAGCATGTTGCGCACCAGTTCACTAGCTGCCGTAATAAGCTTGGTTTGGTTTACCAATCCCATTTTAATTTTTACGGCACGCTCTTTTACCCGGTTGCGCAGCAAAACCACATCCTGTTCTTTATAAACCTTTAATATGTCCTTAGCTAAGGGCAGTATCGTCATCTTCTTCTAGTTCTTCCACATCATCGGCAACAATCATTCCCTTTAATAAGTCCATACCTTTTTCTACGTTAAGTGCAGTATGTACGCCGGGTAAATCCAAACCTAACTCAACCAGTGTAATGGCTACAGCCGGCTGCATACCTACCACCACGGTTTCGGCGTCCAGCAATTTAGACATGCTGGCGATGTTACCTATAATGCGGCCCATGAAAGAATCGACGATGCTTACAGCAGATATATCGATTAATACCCCTTTGGCTCCAGTTTTATTAACCATCCGAATCAAATCTGATTCCAGATCCATAGCCAAACGGTCATATAAATCAACTTGTATGGTCACCAACAGAAAGTGACCCATTTTTAAGATAGGAATTCTGTCCATTAAAATTATTTTTCAGCGCTTACTCCAGCTTTTTTTCTCACTTCCAGGCGCATAGTATTGAAGGCAAACTTCAAGGCACTAGCTAAAGAGGCTTTGGTAACTATGTTAGATAAATCGATACCCAAATGCACAATGGTTTGGGCAATTTCAGGACGGATACCGCTGATGATACACTCGGCACCCATGAGGCGGGTAGCGCTTACGGCTTTAATTAAATGCTGAGCCACTAATGAATCAACTGCCGGAACGCCAGAAATATCCAGAATAGCAATACTACTGCTGGTTTCTACAATTTCCTGCAACAGGCTTTCCATCACAACTTGTGTACGGGCACTATCTAAGGTACCAATGATAGGTAAGGCCAAGATGCCATCCCAAACACGAATTACCGGCGTCGATATTTCAGCAATCTCGTCAGTTTGACGCAAAATTACTTCTTCACGTCCTCTGATAAAAGTTTCGAACGTCACAGTACTGAAGTTATCAACCAAACGGCTGATCTTTAAAGTTTGCTCATACAAAGTAGCCACATCATTTTGTAATTCATTCTGCAAAACTTCAAACAAAGCTTCTTTCAAACTGAATACAAAAGCACCGGTTTCGCGCGGACTAAAGCCTTGCTTAGCCCGAGATACCGATATTCCAGCTAAAATTTCCAGCACCGGCTCAAAGTCCATTGACTGTGGGTCATTTAGATTTGCTTCTGTAAGGTTACTTACTAAAACATCTACTAATTCTTCCGACTGAACACGCAAATCCTCATTGCTCATCAGATCGTCACGTAAACCAATATCAGATAATTGGTTTTTCATCCATAATTCGAGAATAACGCTTTGCTTATTTTTAAAAACTTCAGCTGCTTGTGGCATTTAAGATTGATTTATAAGAACGTAAGATACTGTTTTCGGCAAATATAAAATAAACTTATTACACCCTTTAGTTATAATTGATGATTTTAATTGCTAATTAACCTAGGAGAAACCTCCGATTAACCACTCTGTAAAAACACTTTATTTTAAAAGAAAGCCGATACCCGCAGGTACCGGCTTTGCTAATATCCACACAAATATTAGCGTATAGCTACGCCGCTTTCTACTCGTTTTTTATACGCCCAATAAAACACTATTGGGAATACAAACAGGTTGAAAATGGTATTGGTGATTAAACCGCCTATCACCACAATAGCTAAAGGTTTTGAGGCTTCGGAACCGATGCCTGATGATACCGCCGCAGGTAATAAACCAATGGCTGCCATCATGGCTGTCATAATTACGGCGCGCATACGGTCTTCCACACTTTGATACAGGGCCTGGGCAAAAGTCATGCGCTCGGGGTGATGCCTCATCTCTTTCATGTTAGATTTGAATTTGGTAATTAAGATCACCCCGTTTTGCACACAAATACCAAACAAGGCAATAAAGCCAATACCTGCCGAAATATTAAAGTTGATACCGGTAATCAACAGCGACAATATACCACCCACAATGGCAAACGGCACATTGTTTAATACCAGTAAGGAATCACGAAAGTTGCCAAACAATATGAACAGGATGAAAAAGATAATTAACAAGCTGATAGGCACTACCTGAGCTAAACGTTTAGTAGCGCGTTGCTGGTTCTCAAAATCGCCGGCCCATTGCAGGTGATAGCCTTTTGGCAGTTTTATTTGTGCATTTACTTTTTGCTGCGCTTCTTGAATAGTGCTACCCATATCGCGACCACGGATAGAGAATTTGATAGCACCATAACGCTCATGATTATCACGATAAATTAAACTTGGACCTATAATTTTACGAATGCTGGATATTTCACGCAGTGGTACCCGACTACCGTTAAGAGTTGGCACCCGCAAATCGCCAATAGACTCTTCGTTGTTACGGAAATCTTCGGGGTAGCGGATGCGCAGATCAAACTTGCGTTCGCCTTCGTAAATCTGAGTAGCGGCTTTACCGCCCAGCGCCATTTCAATTACAGCATTGGCATCGGCAGTGGTTACACCGTATACGGCCATTTTACTTTCATCCAGATTAATCTGCAGTTCAGGCTGACCTAAATTGCGTAGTATGCCCAAATCGGTAATACCATTAACACCTTTCAGGATTTTGTAGATAGACTCTTCTTTATTTTCGATGAAATGAAAATCATCACCAAACAGTTTTACCACGATGGAGCCTTTCACACCGGATACTGCTTCTTCTACGTTATCTGATATAGGCTGAGAAAAATTCAGATCCAGCCCAGGAAAACGCTTCAGCTTTTCCTGCATACGCTCAATCAACTGCTCTTTGGTTTCTTTGCGTTTCCATTCTGATTGTGGATAGATATCTACCTGAAACTCGATATTGTAAAAGCCGGTAGCATCGGTACCATCGTTAGGCCGACCGGTTTGCGACAACACTTGCTTTACCTCGTCAAAGCTCAGGAATATGCGGCGCATTTCATTAGCCATCTTAACCGATTCATCCAGTGACGTACTCAGCGGACCAGTTGCCCGTACATAAATGGAACCTTCATTCAACTCTGGCAAAAACTCGGTACCTAAAAATTTAAAACAGAACAAACCTGCTACCAATGCAATTAAGGCTACCGGCAGTACACGGCGCTTAGCTTTAAAGCAAAACGCATAAATGCGCATGGCGTTACGAATAATGGCCTCTAAAAACTTATTGTGTTTTTCGCGAACATCTTTTTTCAGCAACACGCTGGCCATAGCCGGTACAAAAGTAAAGGTAAGCAGTAAGGCACCCAGCAGGGCAAAGCCCAACGTCCAGGCCAGCGGCGAGAACATTTTACCTTCCACCTTTTCGAAACTAAAAATAGGTAACAAACCGGTGATGATAATCAGCTTGGCGAAGAAGATACCTTTACCGTTGGTTAAGCAGGCCTCTTTAATCATACCCAATTTGCTCAGGCGGTTGAATTTCTCCATCCCTACCTCTTTGGCTCGATGATCTAGCACAACGAAAATACCTTCGACCATTACCACCGCCCCATCTATGATAATACCAAAGTCGATAGCACCCATGGATAGCAGATTGGCCGCCATACCTTTTAATTTTAGGCAGATAAAGGCAAACAGCAGAGCCAGCGGAATAATGAGCGATACAATTAAGGTAGTACGCCAATCAGCCATAAACAGAAACACAATAACGGTTACGAAGATGATACCCTCGCACATATTATGCAATACGGTGTGGGTAGCAAAATCAACCAGCTTTTCGCGATCATAAAAGGTTTTGATTTTTACATCGTCGGGCAATATGGAAGTGTTCAGTTCCTTGATTTTATCTTTTAAGGCGCTGATAACCACGCTTGGGTTTTCGCCTTTGCGCATTACTACAATGCCTTCAACCACATCAGGGTCTAAATCACGACCAACCTGGCCTAGGCGTGGCAAACTGCTTTCATCCACGTCGGCAATGTTTTTTACATAAATAGGTGTGCCGTTGATGTTATCAACAATGATGTTTTTGATATCGTTGATATCATTTAACAAACCAATACCGCGCACCACATATGCCTGACCGCTTTGCTTAATTACATCTCCGCCTACGTTGATGTTACTTTTAGATACGGCATTGTACACTTCTAGCGGTGTTACATTGTATTGCAAAGCACGGCGTGGGTCAACGGTAATCTGGTAAGTTTTTACCTCGCCGCCAAAGCTGTTTATGTCGGCAACACCAGGAACAGAGCGAATTTCGCGATCAACCACCCAATCCATAATGGTTTTCAGTTCCCGAACAGATTTGCGGTTACTGGTTAGGGTAAAGCGATAAATTTCGCCGGTTGGGCCGTATGGTGGTAAAATGTCGGGTTTTACACCATCAGGTAAATCGGCATCTACTATATGGTTATTCACCTGCACGCGGGCAAAGTTGTAATCCACATCATCATCGAAGGTAATTTTCACTACCGATAAACCGAATAACGATGATGAGCGGATACTAACTTTGCGCTCGGCAGGATTCATGGCAATTTCGAGCGGACGGGTTACGAATTTTTCCACTTCCTCGCCGCTACGACCTGGCCATTGAGTGATGATGGTAACCGAAGTGTTAGTCACATCCGGAAAAGCATCAATGGCTATATTTTTGAAGCTGACATAACCGGCTACAGCCAGCAACAGCGTAACAAAAAATATAAAGAATTTATTTTTTAAGGCAAACGCCAGAACGGATTTGATAATCTTGTTCATTGTTCAATTTCTAAGGGCGTAAAAAAATCAGTCTTTTAACGACTCGTACAGGAATACCTGACGTGAAGCCACTACCTTGTCGCCGGGTTTTAAACCATTGCTGATGTAAGCATAATCATCAATCTTTTTAGCAATGGTTATGGGCTGAATGCGGGCATGAGCTTTACCATCCACCAGCACCACATAGTAGCGATCGTTATCAAACACTAGGCTGCGGGTGTTTACTTTAGGCAAAGTTTCGCCGCTGTGCGATTGCACCTGTACGTTGGCAAACATTTCGGGCTTTAATAAATTACCGGCATTGTTGATAACCACACGAGCCTGCATTACTTTATTATCAGGATCTATAGTGCTATAGATTTTATCTATATGCCCTTTAAATACTTTATCAGGATAAGACAAGGTGGTAATATTTACATTATCACCGGTGTGAATACTGGCAACATCCGACTCATAAATATTAATCATTGCCCAAACAGACGACAAGTCGGCCACGGTAAACATAGCTTGGTTGTTGTCTGCCCGAACTTCAGAATTACTGGTAACATTCTTTTCAATTACGGTACCTGCAATTGGCGAAATGATATCATACCCACCCGCGTTACCTTTATTGATATTTAAAACCGTATGCGAACGGCTGGCTTCAGCTTGTGCTTTTTGATAGTCGCTACGTGCTGCCTCTACATCCTTTTCGGCAGCCAAACCGCTTTTGTACAAATCCTGTGCTACCTGTAAGCTGCGTTTGGCATTGCGTACGTCAGCATCGGCCGCAATTACATCTTTTGAAAAGCCGGCCATTTCCACACTTCGCATGGTGCCCAACAACTGGCCTTTGTTTACATAATCGCCCAACTGCACGTGCACATTCTGGGTAACGCCGCTTACCATCGGGAATATTTTAGCGATCTTGCTGTCATCAGCCGTAATTTTACCGCTCAGGTTGGTTTCGGCCAGTGCACTGCCGTCTTTTACCGTATCAATCAGCAGGCTATTCAGTAAGGTATCGGTTACCTCAAATTTGTCACTTTTAGGTGCTTCAGCAGGGTGTGACGTGCAGGCACTCAGGGCACCAATACCCAGCCCAAATACAGCCACTAAAACAGGGTATGAAAATTTATATTTTGTATTCATGACGGGTGAATATTATTTGTTAAAGAATGATGTTCCGGTTACGTAGTTCAATTGCTCTAAGGCGTTTAAGCGATCTTGCTGTAGGGCATTAATTTGAAGGGTATTGTTTTTATATGAATCGTAGAAGTCTAAAAACTCCAGTAAACTAATATTGCGACGCTGATAGTTTTTGGCTACTTCTTCAATCAGGTGGTTAAAGTCGCCTTTAAAAGCGGGGTCAAAACTATTGGCCAGTCTATCCAAACGAGTTGCGCTTTGATAGCTGTTAGCTAACTGGCTTTGCACCTGATCTTGCTGTAACTCCAGTTGAGTTTTGCTTGCATCAACCGCAATGCGGGCTTGTTTAATAGCGCCCTGGTTACGGTTAAAAAATGGCAGCGGCATAGATATACCTACATAATTGTAATTACGGATGTAGTTACCCTGTTTATCATAACCAGCTTCCAGCGTAATATCAGGCACGGCGTTGGCTTTTTGCAGTTTCAGGTTTGTATTGCTATAATCAACTGCGGTGCGGGGCTTTTAAGTCGGCACGGTTGGTATAAGCCGAATCAAGTAATTGCTGATATGGATATTTTTGCAGTGTATCGGCTGTAGACCCATCAGGCTGATAAACCGCTGCCACATAAACTTTTGGATCAGTTTTTAACAGCAGCTTAAATTCACTTTGTATATCGTCGATACGGTTTTGCAGGTTAGCCTGCTCGGTTTGTAACGAGTATAGTTGCGATTGTATGCGCAGTACTTCTTTTTGGGCGATGTTGCCTTTGGCATATTGTTGCTGAAATGCTTTTAGCGTTTTGCTTAGCGAATTAATTTCTTCAGCATAAACTTTGACTGATTGCTGCTGGAAATAAATCTGAAAGAAATCGGTACGCAGGGTATAGCGCAAGGTGCGCAGCAAGTCAAAAAACTGGTATTGTGCCAGTTGAACATTCAGGTTAGCCAGTTGAATATTTTTGTTACGCTTGCCTGCTGTAGTAATCAGCTGCGAAAAATCAGCTTCATATTCCTGACCCTGGTGGCTGGTGTCAAAAAACTTTTTACTATCACCATTATATAAACCGTGTTGTAATTCAATCTGCGGGTTGTTAAATAATTTGGCGGTTATTACTTGGGCCTGCGCATCGGCAATATTATAGCGCTGCGCAATTAAGCTTAAGTTATTTTTCAGAAAAAGATCTTCTGCCTGTGGCAGCGTAACTTGCAGCGTATCGGCATTTACGGTTTGTGCTTGTGCCGCACCGCCCACTATTATACATACTGCGGGCAGCAGGGTATAAATTAATGCTCGAATAACTTTTGTATACATAGCTTTATGTGAATTATCTAACACAAAGCTATAGTGGCAGCATTAGAGCCAAATTAGGCTCACATTAGAAGCAGATTAGGATTTATTAATGTGTTTTTAATGAGCAAATACGATGATAAAAGTGGTGCCTTTGCCGGGCTCAGACTGCAAACGAATAGTGCCGTTAAACAGCCGAACTATTTTTTCGGTGACATATAAACCTATGCCGCTACCCGGATAAGCTTTAGCGCCAGGCGCACGATAAAAAGAATTGAATATTTTGGCTTGCTCTTGCGATGATATACCAATACCCTGATCTTGGATCTCCAATTGCACCTGCTTATCATCTGCAAGAAGCGTACAGGTTACCAGCCGGTTATCCGAAAATTTAAAGGCATTGCTAATAATATTGTTGATGGCTATAATCAGCAACGACTTATTGGCATTGATTAATAAATGCTCCTGATTTTCGGGCAACTGTTTAAAGTCAAGCTTTAAAGCACCTTTACCTATTTCGGCAGTCCATTGTGCTTGCAGCTCCCAAAGCAGCTCGTCAATAGCAACCGAACTCAAATTGGCGCGGGTATAATCGCGGTCGGCACGGGCTATCTCCATCAAAATATTCACCGTATCGCGCAAGCGCTTAGAATCATGCAGCAGGCGGTGTAATATCTGCTCATACTCTTGCTGGCTGCGCTGATGCTGCAGGGCAACCTCAATATCGCCCATCAGGCTGGTAACCGGTGTGCGCAACTCGTGCGAGGCATTGATCACAAAAGCGTGCTGCAAATCGAAAGCATTTTCCAAATGCTCCAGCAGCTTGTTGAAGTTCGTAGCCAGTTCACTGATTTCGTCTTTACCACTCCCCTCGTCTACCCGCTGGCTTAGGCTACTGGCCCTGATGTTTTGCATTTGACTAATAACAACTTGGATAGGCTCTAATGATTTAGCCGCAAACCATTTACTGATGAAATACAATGCAGCCGATACCACTACAAAAAGTATCAGCATAATAACAGATAAGGTGTGCAGACGCCGTTGTGCCTGCATATCAAAAGCCGAGGTAAGAATAACAAAGTTGCCCTGGTTATCTTTAAAGTAAATACCTACCGTTTGCCGGTCACCCTCTGCCAGTTCAATATATTTTTTGCGCCGAACGGTTTCGATGGTGTTATCAGGCCAGTATTGCTGATTGTCTTTAATGAAAGAGGCATCGTTTCTATTGTTATAAATCCGGATTACTTCTTGAGGTAAGCGCTGCAGGTAGCGTTCGCGAATATTACTCAAGGAATCTGGACTTACTTCATCGGCTTTCAGATATAGCTGAGCGGCTACTTTAGCACGGTCACCCAGGCGGTCATAAAAATCTTCCCGAAAATATACGCCGAATGTAATGTAAATAGCCGCCATCAGCACCAGCATCACTGCCGAGCTAATTAGCGTAAAATTCATCGACAGACGGTCTTTAATCTTCATGCTATTTTCTCAGCTTTAAGAATGTACCCCATACCAATTACCGTATGTATCAGCTTTGTTGGAAAGCCTTTTTCAACTTTATTACGCAGATAGTTTACATACACATCAATAAAATTAGTACCGGTATCAAATTCAATACCCCATACCTTTTCGGCAATATAATCGCGAGAGAGCGTTTTGTTGGGGTTGCGCAAAAAAAGCTCCAGCAAGCCATACTCTTTTGCAGTTAATACAATTTGCTGGCCAGCACGCTCGGCAGTTTTAGTCCACAGGTCTAGCTTCAAATCGGCATAGCTCAGTACATGGCTTTCTACCTGTTTGGGCTGATTCCGCCGCAATAAAGCTTTAAGACGCGCTGTCAGCTCCATAAAATGAAAAGGCTTTACCAGGTAATCATCAGCACCGGCTTGCAGTCCGGCCACTTTATTTTCCACCTCACCGAGGGCAGTTAACATTAAAATAGGCACACGATTATTTACCTGCCTTATTTCGTCGCACAGTTCCAGCCCGGTAGCGTCCGGAAGCATCACGTCCAGTATAATCAGGTCAAACTTTTGTGTGGTGAACAAAGAACGAGCCTCGGCGCCGTCATGGGCAATCACTACAGCATAATTATGCTCTTCGAGCCCCCAACGTATAAAGGCCGATACTTTTTCTTCATCCTCAACCAGCAATATGGTATACATACATTCAAATATGAAATATTTAACGCATAAAACAGGGTTACGGTTGTATAATTGTTTTAGCTGATGCAGCAGAGTACCCTTATGGCATTGTGTACACAATCACCTATATTTACCTGCCTCTTAAGGCTGCACATAACATTCAGATGAACAGATATTCAAAACAAACCCGACTCTTACTGGCAATAGACTGTATAGTTTTTGGTTTTGACGGCGAATCATTAAAAATTCTGCTCATTAAACGCGGCTTTAAACCCGAACAAAACAACTGGAGCTTGATGGGGGGATTTGTACAGCCAGATGAGAGCGCAGAACAAGCTTCTAACCGGATTTTAAAAGAACTGACCGGCTTAGAGGGCGTTTATTTGGAACAACTCCATACTTACTCCGACCCCAAACGCGACCCATTTGAACGTACCGTTTCCATCGCTTACTTTGCACTCATAGATATCAATAAATACGAAGCGCAATTGAATGAAGATTATCACGCTGAATGGTTTTCACTCAAGAAAGCGCCTAAATTAGTTTTTGACCACGAGCGCATGGTGCTGGAAGCCCAAAAAAGGCTACAATACAAAGCTGCCCTGCATCCAATTTTATTCGAGCTTTTACCCAGCAAATTTACCATACCGCAGTTGCAGGCTTTGTACGAAAGTGTGTTTAATGCAACTTTAGATAAACGGAATTTTAGTAAGCGATTGCTGGCAACCGGCTTATTGATCAAGTTATCTTATAAAGATAAAGCATCATCCAAACGGGGAGCCTTTTATTACCAGCTGGATATGAAAAATTATTACTCCAAATTCCAGGCATTCTTGAATCTAATTCCAAATCCGGATAACTTACTATCTTAATTTTCCAACAAAAGATGGTACTGCATCTCTATAAATAAAAAAAGCAGCACTTACTTGGTGCTGCTTTTTTTATGAAACAATATTTTTTTAATTAATCATCATCGTCTTTCTTTTTCTTTTCCAAAATAACGAATGCACTTCGCTTAGGTGCTGGCATTACCGAATCTTCGCCTTTGATGGATTTCCAAACCACTTCATTAAGCACCAAATCGGGGGCGGCATCTTCCTTTTTAAAATTGAAGGTTTCAGAAATCTTACTGCTTTTGTTAACTGCTATATTCCGTTTGTTGATATCTACCCGGGCGGCCTTAAACTGATACGGTGCTACATCGGCCTTGTTGGTAAAGCACTCGTACATGGGCAAAGCAGCAGCATCGTACTGGCTCATGGGCGGTAAACCTAATATCAATTCAATAGTACGCAACATGCTTGATGTAGAATACATGCTATGCACCACTGCATTGCGTTTTACATACGGCCCCACTACAAATGCAGGCGAGCGATGCGCATCCACATGGTCGGGCCCGTTTTGGGCATCATCTTCCAGAATAAACACCACCGATTCTTTCCAAATCGGACTTTCGGACAAGTGTTGTATCATCCGGCCTATAGCCAAATCGTTATCCGCAACAGCAGCCATTGGGGTATACGCACCTTTGCGCTGGCCGCTGGTATGATCGTTAGATATACGGATGGTGCTCAGTTGCGGCACGGCCTTAATAGCCAGTAGCGAATCAAAATCATGCATCCAGGCATCGGCACGCACCTGGTCTTTAATATCCATATCAAAGCCCGGCGAGTGCGGCCCCATATGCCCTTTTAAAGATTTAAGATGGGCGTTGTTGTACTCGCCAAACTCGCCATAACTACGATAGGTTAAACCGGCACGTTGGCAGTAATCCCATATAAAACCATCGCGCGGGTAAGTAGCCGGTCGGCCACCTTCATAGCTGGTGGTACCAAAGCGGCGGCCATAGCTGGTAGGCCATGTCTTCTCCACCACATCGGTAGCGTAGGCGGCCATACTCCAGTTGTGCCCATCGGCGCTTACTTCGGCATCTACATAAAAATTATCTAGTAACACAAAATCATTGGCTAAGGCATGATGGTTAGGTGTAACCTCGCTACCAAACAAGCACAATGATTTATCGCCATTACCTTTTGACATATCGCCCAGCACCTGGTCGTAAGTACGGTTTTCTTTGATGATGTAGAACACATGCTTGATAGGCGACTTATCACCCACCTTACGCGGTATTGGATTTCCGTCTTCCCCATCTGCCAAAGCAGCCCTTTTATCGGTAAACGGGGTATTGCTGTACACCTGTTTGGTATATGCTTTTAGCTGCAATTCGTCGGGTGTTTCGATGAACGACAGGGTACCCTTAAACAAACCTGCAATATATTGCAAACGGCTGTTGGCTGTGCTACCCATGTGGATGCCGCTATCATCAAACTTGGATATGGGTTGCGGCCCTTCGGGATTGGGCAATGATGTGGTACCCTTACCGTTGGTAACCAATATTTTTTTACCCAATACTTTCACATTGGTTGGATACCAACCCACCGGAATAAAACCCTGACTTTGACTGTTTCCCGGTTTTGACACATCAAAAACCGACAAGCAATTATTATCAGCATTAGCTATATAAAGCGTCTTCTCGTTATCCGACAAGGCTAGTCCGTTGGTGGTAGAGCCAGTCAGATTAGTTGGGTACAAAGTGGTTGATAACGTTTCAATTACTTTATTGGTTGTGGTATTAACCACCGAAACTGTATTATCATTAGCATTGGCCACATACAACAAGCTTCCTTTTTTATTTAGCAGCAGCTCATTGGGGTGGCTACCGGTAGTAATGGTTGCTGTTATAGTTTGACTGGCTGTATTAAATGCAGCCACCTGGTTACCTCCCCATAAGGATACATACAGTGTTTTTTCATCGAGCGACAACACACAGCTATAAGCTATAGTTGTCAACTGCGTTTTGCTGATGGCTTTGCGCGTTTTCAGATCAATCACATAAATACAACTATCCTCTTTAGTAACGGTGTATAGGCGGCTGTTGTCTTTACTTACCACCATACCCGCCGGACTGATTTTTGCATCAGGCCAGGGCTTTCCTAATGAAATGGTATCCGGCGTCTTTAGCTTATTCCCTTTCAAATCAAAATCCAAAATGCAGTTATCATTACCGCCCGATGCATATAAATGCTTTTCATCATTACTGAAAGCTAACCCGTACCATGCTTTGCCGGTTTCTTTTTCATCAAGCAACTTTTCGCGTTGCGGATCGATGAGTTGAATAGACTGTGTGCTTTGCCCGTTATTGCTAACAGCCAGCAGCTTACCCGACGGGCTTAACTGCATATTCAACGGCAAATCGCCCAACTGTAGTGAGCGCCCGGCCGGACTCAACTTCCAGCCATTAGGTAGCAGTATTTGCCCAGTTGGCTTTAGTTTGCCGGGCACTTGCGCCTTACTCTCCACACTATAGAAAATACCTATAGCAATTGGCAATACATATAGCTTTATAAATTTATTTTTCATAGACAGATTTTTATCGATGCAGATTAAAAGTAGCCATGGCTCTAAGTGTCCACCCGTTTTGTGAAGCCACAGTACCAATGTCACGAATAGCAGCCGAAGGTATAACCGTACTACGGGTGGCATAAAAAACCGGACCGCCACTTACCGAAAACGCAAACCGGGAACGGATAGGTACATAATTCAGTGATGGACCAACCAGTAACCGTGCACCACCTTCAGCTTCATCTGCCTCCCAAAAGCCTTCCAAATCCTGCCCTACAGCTTCTACTCCAGCGTACAAACTGCCCCATACGCGATGATGAAAACCAACGCTGGTTACCAAATCAATATCATCGCGCGAGCTGGCAAATGCTTTTTCGAAACGCATATTGCCACCAATACGCCATTGGGCTTTATTGTAAAAGGCCGTTACCCGGCTAAATATCGCTTTCACATTGCTCATGTCTCTGCTTACCCCCAGGCCCACACCTATAGCAGGGCCAAACCACTGTTTACCGCCAATAAAATTGCGAATCACTTCGGCCTGTTGTGAGCTGGTAACACCGCCCGAATTAGCAAAGCCGAACGCCGCATTGGCATACAGTGTAAAACGATTACCCAAATAACCTTTGACGGCAAATTGCTGGTCAACCCCACTATAACCAAAGGGACCGGCTACCCGCTCACCATAGCTGCCCGAGTAGTTTAAATTCCATTGTGGGTTTTCGGCAGTTAGGGTATTTACCGAAAACAGAAAAGGCTGCGACAGGTTAGTTACCTGCCCGGTACCCATACCAGGCGTTTGCGCCTTTGCACCAAGTACAAGGCCCAGTAACATTAGTGAAATAAAGTAGCGCTTTTTCATAAGCAAAAAGTTAATGTCTAATTAATTTGAGTGATGAAAAACATTAGAGCCGGTCGGGATAATCGGAAATGATACCATCCACACCTAGTTGTTTCATTTTTGCAATTTGGCGCGGATCGTTTACCGTCCACGGGATTACTTTGATACCCGCCTCGTGACAAGCGGCAACCATACCTGGATTAACCATTTTATGGTCGGGACTGAAAATGGTTGGTTTGAAAGAGAGCACAGCTAGGTTCTTTTGCAAATCATCTTTATTGGATACCAGTAAGGCCGTAGGCATCTCAGAATAATTGTGATGCACAATTTCTAGCGTGCGTGGATCGAACGACTGGATGATTACACGATTCTGAATCTTCTTTTTGTTGATCACCTGCATCAGCAGCTTTACAAATTCGGCCGGAGCCGGGTGTTCTATACCATCGCCTTGGGGCGTAGTTTTAGTTTCGATATTATAATGTGGCAAGGCAACACCTTTTTGCTTGGCGTAGGTTTCTGCACTATCTATCAATTCGGCTAACAGCGGAATATAAGCAGCCATTTTTTGCTGCGTCGGGAACGATGGATTAAACTTTTTACCCACATCATATTGCCTGATCTGGGCATAAGGCATACAATACAGCAACAAAGTTTTTTCTTCAGCTTTACTGATGGTATCGCCATTAGGCTTTAACGCAATTTTAGACAGCAGTACCTGGTCGTGCGATACAATAGGTAGTTTTTCTTTGCTAAAAGAAATATCCAGCTCCAAAGTTACACCCAAATCAATAGCCTTTTTCATCGCCGGAATAGTATTCTCAGGCATCAGTCCGCGACAGCCTCGGTGGCCTTGCTTATCAAATGTGGTTTGCGCCATTGCGTTTAAAGTTTGTAAGGCCCCAAAACCTACTGTCAACAATATTGCCGTTATTTTATGCATATCCCTTGGCTATCCTTTTTTTACAAAAGGAATTATTAAATGTGAACTTTGTGTTAAATTAAAATAACCTCGCCGCTATAATGCGGCGAGGTTACGTATACACAGTTTTTATTATCTAGTTAGACAACTTTGTTACATCCGAACCGGTTTCAATATCGGCCAACGTAGATGTCATGATAAGAATTATAAAACTATTACCACGTGGAGTAACCCAACTTTTGGTTGTAGTATTAAACTCACCACCAAGTCTCATAAAGTTACCTAAATCGGCTACTGCTTGATGCGGAATGATATAATTATTGGTTCCCTGTCTAAAAAATGGCTGCGCTGTACCGGTAGTGGCATCAGTAATGCTATAATGATCGTTATTCGGGATACGGTAACCAGTGCCTTTTGTAGCATTGTATAGGGTAGTTACACCTGTGCCTCCAAAAAACACGGCATCCATTGGCACTGATTTTTCTTCCAGTACAATGCCCGAGAACACAGCCACCCCACCGGCATTACCACTGTTAGGCAGTAAGCCAGAGGTTTTATTACCAAAGCCATCACCATCATTAGTTACATAAGCAATTGCCCTGATCCATTTAGCCGAGCTGATGTCTGTTGAGTTAGGTCCGTTAATTTTTTTATTGCTGCCACCTACATAAAAGAATTCACCTTTGTTAACAATTCCCGATGTAAGGTTAAACTTATACGTACGGCCACCGCCCGTTACCCAACCGGCACCCGGTGCATCGCCCGGATTAGGCTCGGCACTGCCTGCGTTGGTACAAGTTACCACAGCCGCCGGCGTTTTAGAAAAATCTATATCGCGGGTAGCTCTAAACTGGAAATATTCATAGTTACCGTCGCCGCCTTTGGTATCGTTTATAATACCTGTAATAATGATATCCCCTGTTTGCAACGCTGCTGCGTTAGGATCAAGTGGAGCAGTAATTTCGCTGATATCTGATAACACGCGTGGCCAAACCTGCAATGAGCGGTTACCGCCGGTGTTTTGTTTAACTACTAAAATTCCGGCAAAAGTTGCTGTTGCGGGTACGGCAGCCGTTGCAAAATGCGCAGTTGGCTCTACATGCAGCACAATACTGTCAGCGCCGTTAACCAGGTACTTTTCGCCAGCATATGAGTCGCCAAATTTAGGAGCGGGTGCTACGGTAGCCGTTTTAACCTGTACCAGCGTGCTTTCATACAAATCAGGATTTTGTTTGATAGAGTAACTGGAAACACTCACCGGTTTAACCGCGTTACCAGTTGATACCTTTTTAATAGCCGATTCTGTTACCCCGGTGATTTGCAAAGCGCCATCCTGACGTTTCAGTACCCCACCTTCTACATTTACCACCAGTGAATCACCTGCATGATAGTTAACTGCTGTTGCCCCCAGCGGCAGTAAAATACCGCGCGATTTTCCATTACGGGTGTTTTGCAACACCACAAAGCCCGAAGGCGCATTGCCCGAATCGGGGTTGGAAATTACAGTACCAATAATTTGATGTGCACCCAGCATATTTTGCTGGTTTAAGGTCACGTCTGTGCCTTTGTAAATGGCGCGCACATCACCAATAGCCATAATAGGGCTCAACTGCCCATCGGCAAAATTGTGCTTTTTACAGGCGGCCCATAGCAGGGCTACACCTAAAACTGAAACTAATAGAAATATCTTTTTCATGTATGTATGCCTTAATGAAAATGAATGCTTATGGTTTTTGCCACCAAACCAGTGTGTTAATATCGTCGGTACCTTGTGCGGCAACAGCGGCGTTGTAATTCTGAGTGTTGGTTGATTGTACATAGGTTGGGTAGGCTAACCGTGCCGGAATCATACCATTATTATCCAAGCCCGGACCTTTCGGCAATATAGGATGCCCGGTGCGGCGATACTCAAACCATTGTTCCAAATCAGTAAAAAATAGGGCGTAATATTTTTGACGGTGTATCAGCTCCATTTTCTGGTCAAGCGTATAATTGTCATCCCATTTTACCATCTGATAACTCAGATAGCCCGACGGAACAGTAAGACCCCATAAAGTAATGGCATTGCTTACGCCGGATTCATAATACCCCCGTCCAGAGCTGGCAATCCAACCTTTAGCAGCCGCTTCGGCCAGGATAAGCTGAACCTCAGCATAATTCATTACGTTACCTAAAAGCGGCTCAACCTGCAATGAGGTTAATAAGGTTGATCTTGCCTCGGGCGGTTGACCAGGCAGGTAACCACTAGGTACGCCGCCATACTCGCCCTGATATTGCGTAGCCCAGCGGCCAATGCGCGGATCGCTCATCTCGTTCAGGTTATCCACAAAAAAGCTACCCAGTTTTGGTGTATACCAATCGGCCGGACGCCAGGTAGCAAACGGTGATACATAAGGTGCCGTACCCGACCATTTTAAGATAGCCGACTCGCTGTTATTGGCGATGATAGGATAGTTAGCCGGATTAGTGTCAATCATCTCCTTGATCTTGGCAGCTGCATTAGTTTCGGCTTTTGCCGAAACCCTTAACAGTAACCTCAAATATAGCGAGTTACCGAACTTGCGCCATTTGGCAGCATCGCCGCCGTAAATAGGATCGCTCGATGAGGCTACGTTGGTGCCTGTTTTAAGTAAGGTATTGGCCAGCTCTAGTTGCTTGAACAGTTCGGTGTAAATAACCTGCTGTTTATCAAACGCCGGGGTATATTCTCCCTCTTTACCTTTATTGGCTTCAAAGTATGGCACATCACCATAAGTATCCGTCAGTAGTGAAAATACCCACGAACGGCAAATTAAAGCAATGCCCTGATAGGTGTTATTGGCCGTTTCTACACCGCCATTATACACATCGTTAATATTGGTGAGTTGCAGATACCAGTTACGGTATAAGTATTCTGACTCCGACCGGCGTATTTCGTACCTGAATATTTTACCTTCTACATCGCCCATGTTTACGGTTACCTGCATCAGCTCATTCTGAATACGCTGGCTACGGTTCATGTTGGCGCTTACAATATTGGTAATAGCCGGTGCCAGCAAGGCTTGTGGCAAAGCATGATCACTGGTATTGGGGTTAACCGCCAGCTTTTCAAATCCTTTTTTACAAGAGGATGCCGAAACGGTTAATGTTATTGCTGTTAAATAAGTTATGTATCTTTTTGCTTTCATCGTTGTCAGATTAAAGACCTATAGTTAAGTTAAAGCCAAAGGTTCGGGTAGATGGGAACTGCCCCAGTTCAAACCCACGCGCTATAGTAGAATTGCCCTGGCTGTTAAGTGTGATGGTACCAAACTCCGGATCAAAGGCAGGCCATTTGGTGATGATTAATAAATCGCGGCCGTAAACACCTACGGTTAATCTTTGCATACCCAGCTTGTTGGCCAAGCGGGTTGGCAGGGTGTAATCCAGCCTGGATTCGCGAAGTTTAATAAAATCGGTTGAGTAGGTTGCGCCCTCTACGTTATCACGGCCATAATGCGCTGTGTAGTAACTCCAAACATCCTGTGCTACCACATCATTAGGACGGAAGCTTCCGTCGGGGTTTTGAATTACACCATTGCCGATGATACCATTGTAACGGCCAGGCAAAGTATTTTTGGTTTTGCCTTGCTCGGCCAATACTGCTGCCGTTAAGGAATATCCTACAGCACCATATTGTGCATCTACCAAAAAGCTGAAGCTAAATTGTTTGTAACGGAATTGGTTACCTAAACTAGCTTTCCATTTTGGGATAGTGTTTCCAATATAAATACTGGTATCGGTTAATTTAGGCAGGCCGTTTTCATAAACAATCTGACCGTCGGGCGAACGTTTATAACCTAAGCCATACATCGATCCCATACTGCCGCCTACCTGTGCTATTACCAAACCGCGGTTGGCCGGGCCGCCTTGCAATATCAGCGGCATATTATCGGGCAAGGAAATGACTTTGTTTTGGTTGGCCGAAAAAGTGCCGTTGATGGTCCAGCTTAAGCCGTTGCGGGTTTTAATTGGTGTACCATTGGCTTGTATTTCGATACCACGGTTTTCAACATTACCGGCATTGATCACAGCCTCGTTGTAACCGCTCGAAGGGTCTACGCCGTTGCGCAGAATCTGGTCTTTGGTGTTGCTTTTATATAAGGCAATATCTATACCTAGGCGGCTGCCAAAAAAGCGTAAATCGGCACCAATTTCATAACTCTTGGTAAATAATGGCCTTAAATCGGGGTTAGCTACCAGAGTTGGATTTACCAAACCACCCGGAAACGGGGTAGTTGGTTTGCTATAGGTGTAAGACGTTAAATACGGTGTTTGATCGCCGCTGCCTACACCGGCAATTGAACCGCGCAGTTTAGCAAACGTTATAAATTTAGGCAGATGAACCATATCTGATATAATAGCGCTCACACTTGCCGAAGGGTAAAAGAAAGACACGTTACCTGTTGATGTTGGACTAGCCAGAATACTGCTCCAATCATTACGGGCGGTTACATCTAAAAACAGGTAATCTTTATAGTTGGCGCTAAACAAGCCATAAAAGCTGTTGATCTTATATTTCTGCTTATTGGGTAGAGCCACCAGCACACCAGCCGAATTGGCTAAAGTGAACACACCAGGGTAAAGCAACGAGTCGGCACGGGTTTCATCCTGATTATAGTTATTTGCCAGCATACTACCACCGGCTGATATGGTGGCCGTAAAATCTTTAGTTACCTTTTTGTTATAACGCAATAAGAAATCGTTGTTAATCTCCTGCGAAAAAATGTTTTGCGTACGGAACATGCCTTTTCTAAACTTTTCCGTATCGTAAGGCCGTTGTTGCGAGCGCTGATCATATGACATGGTTAATGCAGTACGCACCATAAAACTAAAATCTTTTGTAAAGTTGTAAGTGGCCTGTACGTTACCCACCAAATCATTCCGGTTTGATTTGTTGAGCATCTGGTAGGTAATTAAATACGGATTGTCCGGAAAACTACTGAAAGGATAACTTTGAGAAATATTTTCTTTACCTGGCAGCCAGTAATCTTTCAACCACTCACTATTACCGTTGGGCACCCAAAACATATTCCAGTACATGAGCGACTGGTTATTATAACCGGTAGACGGCAGGTTATCGCTTGAACGGTTAGTGTAGTTTACTTTTGCCGAAATTTGCAGCTTATCGGTTGTTTTTTGATTGGCCGATAAAGCTATGCTGTTACGGGTGTAACCTGTATTAGGAATAATCCAGGTATTTTTCAGGTTAGTGGCCGAAAAGCGAACGCTGGTTTTATCAGTTCCACCATCCAGCGTTACGCTGTTGGTAAACGTTTTACCGGTTTCAAAAAAGTTTTTGCGAGCGTTGGGATAAGCAACCCAAGGCGTACGGGTAGTACCTCCGGTGTGCGTAACCGGATCATACTGAAAAAAGGATTGCCCGTCGAACTTTGGCCCCCATGCCGAACTGGTGCTGCGGGTGCTGGCGCCATCGGCCGTGTTGCCAAATGAATAATAATTTTCGCCGGCTGCGCCCTGCCCGTACTCATATTGATAATCGGGCCAGCGTGATATTTGTTCGATGCTGGTGTTGGAATTGATGGTTACACCAATACCCTTGCGTACCCTGCCCGATTTGGTGGTGATAACCAAAGCACCGTTGGCACCACGCTGCCCGTACAAAGCCGCAGCAGCCGGACCTTTCAGTACCGTTACATCTTCAATATCTTCGGGATTCAAGTCGTTTAAGCCACTACCAAAATCAACCGGCGATTCGCCATCTAAGTAAGCATTGTTGCCGTTACTTACCCTGCGGCCGCTACCGTGGTTAATTACCACACCATCAACCACAATTAACGCATCATTTTCGCCGGTAAGGTTGCTCTCGCCCCGTAATATAATGCGGTTAGAACCATCCGGGCCACCATTAGAGCGGATAAGGTTTAAACCGGCCACTTTACCCGAAAGGGCGTCGGTCCAGTTGTTGGAAGGCGCATTGGTGAGTTGCTCGCTTTTAATTTTAGTTACGGCATAACCCAAAGCTTTTTCTTCGCGCTTAATACCTAAAGCGGTCACCACTACTTCGTTTAATGATGTATTAGAAGGTTGCAGCTTAATGATAATACCCGATTCGTTTCTGCTGGCAGGGCGAGTAAAACTATCGTAGCCTACCATTGAAAAGCTAATGGTTTCGCCCTGCTCTACCCGTACCGAAAAATTGCCGTTTACACTGGTTACGCCATAATTGCGTTTCTTGCTATCGGTAATAGTAACGCCGGCCAAAGGCTGGTTATCATCGGCAGACACCAAGGTGCCGCTTAATACCACCGATTGTAGCCTTTTGATGATTAAGTTGCCATTATTGTTGCGGATACCTACTGATGCCTGCCGTTCTATCTGTTTAAGTAAATCAGACAAGCTTAAACTGGTAGACGGCAATGTAATGGAACGTGCCGTGTTTAAATCTGCATCATACGATACTTTGAATTTGTACACAGATTGCAGCCGGTCTATAATATCGGCTATAAGCACTTGTTTGCTGCTAAACGTTACTGTGGTATTGCTTTGGCTTTGTGCGTAAGCAGGCACAAGGCTCAAACTTAACAGCACACCCAAACACAGCTTACACAAGTTTAGTAGAGGTTTTGAGTACATAATTTAAATGGAATTAGTATAAGATGATTTTATTTTCGTTTTTAAATCGGTATTGAATGCCGGTGGCATAAGCCAGGCCGTCGAGCAGGTTGCTGATACCGGTGTCTTTCATTTCGCCGCTGAAACGGGCATGCTGATAAGCTGAAGGCAATACCTCTACCTCCACATTATAATAGCGCTGTATTTTAAGGGCTATTTCATCTACCGGGCTGTCATGAAAATACAGTGTGCCGTTTTGTAAGGCTGATGCTTCGCGTACATCCACCCGCTGTATATGCAGCTTTTGGCCGGCAACCTGATAGCTCAACTCGTTACCGGCTTTGATGTAGTGCGTTTTACCATTAACAACCACACCAACCAAACCGGTAGCTACCTTAATCTCTTCATTTTTTTCTTTTTGGGTAAGTACATTGAAGGAAGTACCCAGCACATGCACAACGGCGTTATTAGCTGTAGTTACCGTGAAAGGTACGTGCGCATGATGTTGCACATCAAAAAAGGCTTCGCCTGTAAGGCTAACTTTACGGGTACCTTGGCCATACTGGCCACTTACCTTTAAAATAGATTTAGGCCCCAGGTAAGCCACAGAACCATCAGGCAATTTAAATTCGCGGCGCTGGTGGGCCGATGTTTTTAAAACGGTATATTCTTGGTTAATGCCAACTGAAGATCTTAAAGAGAGCCAGGTTAGCAAGCTGGCCAGCAAAAGAGTTGCTGCAATGCCCAGCCCCCAAAACATGCGTACCGATTTATTGATGGTTTCTGGCTTAGGGGTTTCTAAAATACGATCAAGCAGCTTGGTCCATTCGTTGTGTACGGCTTCGTCTTTAAGCGGCTGATTCAGCTGCTCATGCTTTTCCTGCAGTTGCTTAAGCAATAGTTTATTGGCGGGCTTTTCTTCCAGCCATTTCTCTACCTCGGCATTTTGCCCGGGGGTAGTTTCGTTAACAATGTATTTGGTTAAAATCTCCCAGTTCACTCGTGTGATTATTTACTGGAAGAGGTTTGCCAACCCGTTTTCCACCAAAAGAAATCGTTAAGTGTTTATGAAGATTATGTTAACACCCCCAGATTTTAAAGCGCAAAAGCCGCTTGGTTTGAACAAGCGGCTTTTGTGATATATCCTGAGTGCTTTTTTTACAGACTGATTTCTTGCGAGTACTGTTTACCGAACCTGTCGGTAGCCACTACCTTGATCGCTTTTGCACCTGCCGAGGGCTTGGCAAAAAACAGATGATCAGTTAAAGTAGGGTCAACAAACTTATGCTTTTTAGGCAACTGCGGGCCTTCATATAATTCAACAGACCAAGGGTCGAAATCAACACGTTGCTCCATTTCACCTTTGGCATTGCCATCCTCAAACCATTGTACCTTCCAGGTTTTATCCCAGTTCCAAACATTGGCTACAACCTCATCGGGCGATGTTTTCAAGTAACCTTTTGGATAAATCTTCAACTGGTAATCTTTAGGCTTACCGGTTGATTTGTAATACCAGCTAATGTCATTGCCTTTTACATCATATACGGCGTAACCTTCGGGCGTACCGTCGCTGCAAATGGGGCCCGTCCACCAGGCGCCGCAAACTGTGCCATGCACGTGTTCTATAACGTTACCGTCTTCCCATTTTTCATTCATATGGGTGTGGCCCGACATAATATGCACTTTATAAGGCGCCAAGATTTTATATAGTTGTTCGCGGTTAGATACCGTGCCACCCAACTCTTCTTCCTTTAGTTTGTTACGACGCATAGAGCCGGTGTTGGTAGGTATATGCAACGCTACAACCACGGTGCTGCCTGGTTTTACATGAGCTAAATCCTGCTCTAGCCATTGCAGCTGTGTTTCGGTTAAATAACCGATGTACTTTTTAGCCGTACCGATAAAAAACACATCATCCAGTACTACATAATGAATATTACCACGATTGTAAGAGTAATAAGTAGGACCGAAATGACTTTTAAAGGTTTGCGCCGAGTAATCGTCGGTACGGGCGGTAAGGTCCATATCGTGGTTACCTATCACGTTGAAAAACGGAATACCGCTAATGCTTACCGCTTTTTTATAATCTTCATATAACTCAAAATGATCCCACACTAAATCGCCACAGCCAATGGCGTGTATCAGCGAACCTGCAGGATAAGTGCTTACCAGATTACGCAGATCGGGCGCTGATTGCTCTATTAATATTTGAGTATCTTTTTTAGAAATCATTTGCGGATCGGCCCAAACTACGAACGTGTGATTCCGGTCATCTCCTTTTAATTTGGTTAGTTTGAAATCTGCAGTAAAAACGGGTTTACCTTTTTGAATAGTTTTGTAAAACTCGGCAATACCCTGGTTGTGCGGGAACTCATATCCGGCCGGAACACTGATGTATACAAACTGAGCGGTTTTGTTACTTAACAACTGGTAATTACCGCCTTTATCAGTATACACTATGTTAAAGCCATCGGTAACGGCCACATGAGCAACGCCTGTGCCATTGGCCAGCACCCGGCCTTTAAGCGTAATATTAGCAATATCTGCCTTAGCTGATTCAGCATAAGTATCAGCCGCCAGTACTACCGACGGAACGGTGAGCACCGCTCCTGTTAAACCCAGGTTTTTAATAAAATCTCTTCTGTTAGCCATATATAAATTTTGAAGGATATACTTTTAAAGAAGAGTAACTGAACCGGCTAAACCCCCAAAACAAAAGGTTAAAAAACTGTTAAGATTATATTAACCAACATCAAACCACCGGCTATGGTAGCGCGGTCAAAGTTACTCTGGTTCATGTAATAGCTTAACTGCTCAATGGCTTCACGCATGTGGTATTCTACCTTTTTTTCGGTAACATCCAGTATACGAGCAATTTCATGGTTTTTTAACCCGTGCAAACGCAGCTGAATCATCTCTTTGCGAACGGCCGGCAACTTTTGCATCAGCTGTTCTACAATTTTGATTGATTCTTTGGCCACAATGCGCTCAAAGGGATTGAAAGACTCTTCGGATATATCCAAAAAACTTTCGGATAGTGGTGTGGATGATTGTGCGCTGATGGCTTTAACGGCACCATTGCGCGCAGAACGAAAAAGATAGGACTTCAAATTATGAATATCCAGTTTATCTTTTTGCATCCATAAATTCAGAAACAAATCAGATAGCACGTCTTTAGCTAAATCGGAATCTTTAACTATAGATTTAACATACCGGAACAATGACGAATAATGCTCCTTAAACACACACTCAAACTGCTGCAAATCAATTACGGGAGTAGCCAACGCGGAATTCATAACGCCTACAAAGGTAAGCTACGTTTTTAGGCAGCCGAAAAAAGGTTAGTTAAGTTTATGTTAAGATTTGGTAACGCAGGTAAAGTAAATGTTAAGATAAGTATTAATAACTAGCGTTTTAAATTGAATCATTACTACTTGCAGTAGCCGCGTTTGTTAATTCTATAGCCCTTTGCAAAGCATCGGCATAAGGCACATGCAATATGCGTTGATGCAACCCCTTTTTATCAGATAGCTGATCCCATAAACCAGAATGGTGCCAATAATTTAAATCGTCCCAATCCGGACGATCAATAATTGGATAAAGGCATACACCCCACAATGGAAATTCAGTTTCCAATAATAATTGACATTCTTTTGCAATGAAGCTTATCCAGTTAGGGCGGTCGATACCCGAGTGACTGGTTTCTGTAATAACCATTGGTCGTTGGTATCGTTTATAAGCCTCTTTCAACAAACTGCTTAAAGATCGCCATCTGGGATCGGGTTCCAAGTTAGCCCAGGGTAAAAATCCTTGCTGCCCAATTACCCATTGGTTATTATAATAAAAATTAAATCCTAGTATGTCAACATATTCCGGCTTGCCACCTAATTCAGGACAAATTTTACCACAAAGCATATCTACCGATTGGTATTGCAGTTCATGCTCTTGAATTGCCTCTTCACTTTCCGCTGATGTAGGATTCAAGGGAGGCACCATGTTTACTAGTGGCTCTGTGGTTAAAATGCGTATAGACGGATCCAGTTCGCGCATGGCAGCAACACCTTTTATATAAGCCTTCATCAGGTGATACTTAACATCCCAGCCTTTTCCCTTACAGTAAGGTGCCGTACCGGCACACTCGCCCCCTAACCACGACAGGTAGCTTACTTCGTTAATAGGCGTTACTATTAGCGTATCATCCGGCAACTGTGAACGGTAAAACCGCACAAAAGCGCAACACAAAGCAACGAACCGGTCTGTAAATTCAGGACTGAACGGATCTAAGTCATCCGGAAAACCAAAGTGACAGATGTCCCAAATTTGCTGAATGTCCTGCTTTTTACCGCTCTGTAGCATGTGCTTTACGGCCGACCAATCATAACAGTAAGGTTGAGTTTCAACCACACTCCATCTGATACCCTCGCGCACTGTTTTTATGCCAAAAGGTTTTAGAAGATCATAGTCGGCATCTATTTGTTGTAAATGGCCTGTTTCTGAAAGCAGATCAACACGCTTACGGTGAATGTTCAATTTATCTGAACATTCATAACCCGCCATCCAAAAAGAATAAAAGGGAGAAATATCAGCAGAAGATAGGGTAAAATTTGGCACTATAAGTTTGATGTAACTTTAAAAACTGTTTGTTTTTCTGCTTTGCTAAGCAAACTTAACAGTAAACTCACAACCAGCCCTTCTGTTTGCACGACCTTACTCCGATTTGTAGTATAAGTTTACTTCATTTGCTTACTTTGAATGTAAAGAGAAACCTGTAAGCGAAAAAAGATACATCAGAGCCTCATTGAGACAACCTCAGCAAAAGAAATCAATTTTATAGCTTATATCATTTAAAACGCACAATAGCGATGTGTTTCTTATAGCCTACGATGCATTCAAATCAACACAAACAAAAAATGGCTTTTCTATATTATAGAAAAACCATTTTATAAGTAGCCCCGACGGGAATCGAACCCATATCTAAAGTTTAGGAAACTTCTATTCTATCCGTTGAACTACAGGGCCTGATGTTTTGCAAAAATGCAAAATTAAAGGCATAGTAGCAATCAAGCAGATAAATATTGCAGGTTCCCTAAAAATAGGCTTAAATGTTAATTATCATCATCCGACGAAGAACCAGATGCACTACTGATGGTTGACGCAGTGCTCATATTTTTTGCAGTGATAAATACATCGCCCCGCTTGTCCCGATAGGTTTCCCAATTTTTAGGGTTGGTCATTGTGCTGATGAGTTGCGATACAAAAAAGTTTTGCTGGTAAGTTTGTACTTTTTTGCTTTCGCCTTCGGTTGTATATAGGGTTAAATAACTCTTAAACTTTAAAGGAGACGTTTCTGCCGTAAATTTGGCCTGTTTAGCTCTCACAGCCATTGAACTGCCGTTGTCTGCATCAACGTAATACACCTGTGTAACAGCCAATGCACTGTCTGGAACGTTTAACAATCCGCTTACTACCGTAAGTGGCACATTGCTTATACGCGAATGAGGTGGCAAAAAAGTGACATCTGTAGGTAATGTTGCCACAGCATTAAGGTTACCGGATGTTGAACTTACAGAACCAAACCGGTATCCGCTTGTGCTGATATCACCGTTTATGTGTACATCTTTACCGGCATAACTTACCGCATTATCGCCAACAATTACGGCCGACTTTTGCCAATCTATATATAAAGGCTTATCTAATTTGTTATAAACCTGAATTTCAACCGGGGCGTTGATACCATAAAATGAGTAAGATATTTTTACAGAATCATTTTCCATATTAAATGTTCCTGTACGCTCATCTTTAGTAATATTAGTACTGCTGATAGTACTGGCCTGGTAACGACTGCAAGATGCCAATAAGCACAATATGCTGGCAAAAGGTAAGATGTACTTTTTCATTTGTGAAACTCGGTTTAATTAATGTAAAGGTTGACTGGTGTTTATTTAGACTACTAATATAACTAAAGGTTTAAACACCAGCCAACTTTTTTCATCGTACTACCGAGCCATTGTGCATCCCCTCTCCGGGCGATACAAAGGTGAGTTTACCTTCGGCGTTTTCGGCCATTAAAATCATACCCTGCGAAAGAATGCCTTTAATTTCACGCGGTTCCAGGTTTACCAGCATAGATACCTGTTTGCCAATAATAGCTTCGGGCTCAAAATGCTCGGCAATACCTGACACTACCGTACGCTGATCTATACCGGTATCAATAGTAAGCTTTAGCAGCTTTTTAGTTTTGGTCACTTTCTCGGCAGTTAATATGGTACCGATGCGGATATCCATAGCAGCGAACTGCTCAAAGTTGATGTTTTCTTTAGCCGGTAAAACTGCCGGAGCTGATACTTCAACTTCTTCGGCAGGCGCTTCAATAGCCTGTTTTTTGTTAATTAATTTTTGAATCTGCTTTTCAATTACTTCATCTTCCAGTTTTTCAAACAACAACGAAGCAGCGTTTAATTGATGTCCGTTGGCAAACACAATCTCTTCATCAAAATGAATAGTTTGGGCAGGCCAGTTTAACATATTTAAGATCTTGTTAACCGTATTAGGTAAAAATGGCTGCAAACCAGTGGCGATATGGCCAATCAGCACTAAACAGTTGTGCAGAGCGTCGCGTGCAGCTTCAGGATCGGTTTTGATAGTTTTCCAAGGCTCTTTTTCAGTTAAGTAACGGTTGCCTAAACGGGCCATATCCATTACTACCTGTTGCGCCTGGCGGAATTTATAGCTTTCGAAACTTTGTTCCAGTTCTTCATATAACCTGCCTAGCTCCGTTTTAACGTTTTCATCTGTCAGCGTTATTTTATCTGCACTAATTTCTACTTTACCACCAAAAAACTTGTGCATTAATATCATTACCCTATTTACCAAGTTGCCCAAAATGGCCACCAACTCGTTATTTACTCGTGCCTGATAATCTTTCCAGGTAAATTCACTATCGCTGGTTTCTGGTGCAATGGCGGTCAGGTAGTAACGCAGCTCATCTACCCTATCCGGAAAGTCTTCCAGGTACTCGTGCATTTCAATGCTCCATCCCCGGCTGGTCGACATTTTATCGCCTTCCAGATTCATGAATTCATTGGCCGGTACATTTTCGGGCAGCACAAATTCGCCATGCGCTTTAAGCATAGCCGGGAACACGATACAATGGAATACTATATTATCTTTACCAATAAAGTGCACCAGTTTGGTTTCCTGATCTTGCCAGTATAACTTCCAGTCTTTGTTATGATCTAAAGCCCACTGCTTGGTAGCCGATATATAGCCTATAGGCGCATCAAACCAAACATATAACACTTTACCTTCGGCTCCGGCAACCGGAACTTTAATACCCCAATCTAAATCGCGGGTTACAGCACGGGGCTGCAAGCCACCGTCAATCCAGCTTTTGCATTGGCCGTACACGTTAGTTTTCCAATCATGTGAATGCCCTTGCAATATCCACTCACGCAACCAGTTTTCATACTTATCCAACGGCAAATACCAGTGTTTGGTAGGGCGCAATATTGGTTGGTTTCCGCTTAGGGTAGAGCGGGGATTAATCAATTCTTCAGGACTTAATGATGTTCCGCATTTTTCACACTGATCGCCATACGCATTCTCGTTAGCGCAAACCGGGCAGGTTCCCACTATGTAACGGTCGGCCAGGAAAACGCCGGCTTGCTCGTCAAAATATTGTTCTGATTCTTTTTCGATGAAATCGCCTTTATCATTCAGTACCGTGAAAAAGTCTTGTGCTGTTTGATGGTGAATAGGTTCACTGGTACGATGATAGATATCAAACGAGATGCTTAATTTTTCAAAGCAGTACTTAATCAGCTCATGATATTTATCAATAATGGCGCGTGGTGTGGTACCTTCTTTCATGGCCTGGTTGGCAATGGCGGTTCCATGTTCGTCTGATCCGCAGACAAACACTACATCACGACGTTTAAGGCGCAGATAGCGCACATATAAATCGGCCGGAATATAGGCACCGGCTAAATGACCAATGTGTTTGGGGCCGTTGGCATAAGGTAATGCCGCAGTTATGGTATATCGTTTATATTTTTGAGCTTCCAAAATATCAATCAGCTTTGTTTATTTTGGCAAAGATAAGTCAATATGAGCATAACTCCCCCATATCTTCAAAAAGGTGATCGCGTGGCGATTATATGTCCGGCAAAAAAATTACCCAAGCCCATGGATGATGCCGTAAGGCTATTACAAAGCTGGGGATTGGAAGTAATTTTAGGCGACACGGTAACGGCCGATTACTACCAATTTGCCGGGGACGATGCTTTACGTGCGGCCGATTTGCAACGCTTTGTTAACGACGACAGTATTAAGGCCATATTTGCCGCCCGAGGTGGCTATGGCACCGTACGTATTATAGACAGGGTTAATTTCAACCGATTGACCACCAATCCTAAATGGATCGTCGGGTTTAGCGATATAACCGTATTGCACGCTCATTTATACACCACATTGCAAATATGCTCCATACACGGACAAATGCCCATCAATATTCCTGATGGCACAGCTGCTTCGGTAGAAACTTTACGACAAGTATTATTTGGCGAAACTTTAAGTTACCAACCTGTACCACATCCTTTAAACCGCCTAGGCTTTGCACAAGGCACACTTATAGGCGGTAACCTGGCCATTTTGGTGTCAGTAGCCGGCTCGGTATCTGATTATGATTACGATGGTAAGATATTGTTTATTGAAGATGTAGGTGAATACCTGTATGCAATTGACCGAATGATGCGTATGCTTAAACGAGCTGGCAAACTCAAAAACCTGGCTGGTTTAATTGTAGGTGGCTTTACAGATATCAAAGATAACGACATTCCGTTCGGACAAACAGCGGAAGAAATTATCCGTAGTGTAGTGGATGAATTTGATTACCCGGTTTGTTTTAATTTTCCGGCTGGCCATGTGGCCGATAATTGGGCAATGCTTTTTGGGAAAGAGGTAAATTTGCAAATAACTACCACTGATATGAACATAACATACAGCTAGCAAATCCAAAAACGTAAAAAGCCCGAAAGGATATCCTTTTGGGCTTTTTACGAAAGCACCAATACTTAATTATTGGTTATAAGCTTATTATACAACAGCTCATTATTTGAAATTGGCCAAATGTATCTTGGATCAGATGGCGCAATAGCCTGTACTAACACCGTATTACCACTGGTTTTAGCCGGGATAGTTTGCTGTGTACGCATCAAGTCGATATTACGTAAACCTTCTCCCAAAAATTCAATGTTTCTTTCCTGTAAAATAGCATTTATTAAAGCCGTACCATCTGCAAAATTAGCAGCTGTAAAAACGGTGCTTGCATCGGAGCGACCACGTACTGCATTTAACAATGCAATAGCTTGTGCATCTATGCCTTGCGTACGTGCCCGTGCTTCTGCCAAGTTTAATAATACTTCAGCATAGCGCATTACAGGGGCCCAGTCCGGGTATGGACTTGGCTGGTTATACTTCGTAATATAAACCCGTCCGGTTGACGCATTGGTAAACAACAAACCCGTTTTTCTGGCATCCGTTGCTTTCCAGTTTGGATCGGCCAGCACACCTGTTGGATTTAAGTAATATTCAGCCGCACCCTGTGTACTTGCATTCTGATAAAAATAGTAAGCTAACTGATTTTGCGTTCCGGGATTTTCGGTACCTGCAACAAATGGCATTGAAAATATAGATTCTGTTGTAGTATACGGCGCTCTGAATACATTAACAATATTTGACTGTAAAGCGTTGGCCACCCTACCAGCAGGACCAGAACCAGCAGCAGCGGTAAAGGTAGTACCGCCTACCATTTTGTTAGCTTCAGTAATTACATCTGCGTAACGGCCCATGGTTAAGTAAACTCGTGTTTTTAAAGCGATAATAGTATTGCGATGAGCACGGGTTGTATTATCAGCCGCAGTAGTGTATGCCAAAGGAACTTGCATTTCAGCTTCATTCAAATCTTTTAAAATTTGGTTATAAACCTGAGCCACAGTACTTCTGACCATATCAAAGTTTTCGTAAGAGGAATTTCCGGTTAAACGCAATGGCAAACCAGGGCTTGTGCCATTATTTTCGGTATACGGACGTGCATACAGTTGCAATAAACAATAATAACTCAGCGCCCGAACAAATTTAGCTTCGCCAATATAGCTTTCAGCCAGTACCGGATTATTCAAAGTTGCTTTACCAGTAGCTTCCATACCTTCCAAAAACAAGTTTACGCTATTAATGGCATAATAGGCCTGCCGCCATACGTTAATAACTTCATCGGTAGTTGGCGTTACATTTTGCGACCATGTATTGTAAGCGGTAAAGCCATTATTTGATAGATTAAGCCAGTTCTCTGCCTTTACATCATTGTAAATCTGATATCTACCGCTCAAAAAACCAGAGGAATTGCCTCTTAAGCCTTGTGCATACAAGGCTAGCACCTGACTCTGAATACGCCCCGCGGTACTAAATGGCTGCCCATCGGCATCCGCAACCTGTGTTTGATTTTCGGGCGTTAATAAGTTTTTTTGGCAGGAGCTTAGCACTACTCCAACGCCTAATATGATAGTTAAAAGTTTCTTTTTCATTCTAATTTAAATCAAGCATTAAAATTTAGCAGTAAAGCCGGCAGTAAGGGTGCGCTGGTTAGCAGCTGAATTCCTGTCGATACCTTGCGTAGTGTTACCAGCAGAACCAGCACCATTTGAAGAAACCTCAGGATCTGAACCCGGATATTTTGTAAAGACAAATAAGTTGTAACCACTTACATAAAAGCGCAAATTAGATAAGCCTACTTTACTTAATAGTGGCTTCGGTAAAGCATATCCAAAATTAAAGCTTTTCACTTTTAAAAAGTCACTTTTAAACACGTTGGCAGACATAGGCAATGTTGAGCCATTAGATACGTTATCATTAGCCACCACACGAGGGATATTGGTAACCTGGCCTGGGGTAGTCCAACGGTTTAAGATATCTACATTATTATTCCAAAAACGCTGATCGTGCAACCCTGCGTTAGTACCATAATAGGTATAACCACCCAACTGATAAGTAAGTAATACATTTAGATCAAAACTTTTATAACGGAACGTGTTACTGAAGCCACCAAACGCTTTAGGTGCTGTTTGCTTGTAGTTAACAGCATCGGCGCTTTGTGTGATTGCCGGTGCACGTGTACCATCGGTATATTCCCATTGGAAGCGACCTGTTGCCGGAACATGGCTATATAAAACTTCGCGACCTGCCGCATTTAAAAATATCCGGCGTCCGGATGCTGGATCTACACCGGCTGTACGTACAATGTATAAGCTACCTATTGAATGCCCAACTTCGCTGATACTTGCAGTTTCGCTACCTGATGTAGTAGAGGTTATTCTGGTTTGCCCCTCTGCCAAGCTCACCAACTGGTTGCGGTTGAATGAAATATTGAATGAAGAGTTCCAGCTGAAATCTTTTGAGCGGATAGCTTCAGCATTCAAGCCAATTTCTACGCCTTTGTTAAACATTGAACCGATGTTAATTACCGGTCTTGATGGTAAACCCGCTGATGGAGCAGTCTCTACCGGAAGAATCAAATCTGTAATATTACTTTTATAGTAGGTAACTTCGGCAGTAACCCTGTCATTTAAGACGCCAAAATTAGCGCCTAAATCTAATTTACTTATCGTTTCCCATTGCAAATTAGGATTTCCGGTCTGGTTGAAGTATAAAGAACCTGCGGTATTATATAAGCCTGTTGCATATAAACCATATGAATCATATGCACCTATATTGTTGGCATTACCTACACGACCATAGCTGGCACGTAATCTGAAGCTGCTAAAAATTTTGTCTGCATTTATAGAGTTCCAGAATTTTTCTCGTGCAATTTCATAAGCAACTGCACCGCCCGGAAAGTAACCAGCTTTATTATTAGCACCAAATGCCGAGAACTCATCCCTTCTTAAAGTACCGCTGATATAATATTTTTTATCAAAATCATAATTCAAACGACCAAAGAACGATACTAGGTAATCTTCAGAATAAGCCATACCTGAAGGGACATTGGTTGCATAGCCAGCCTGTACAACATCAAATGCCGGATCAGATATTACAGTACGGTTTATACCAAAACCACGGCTTGCGGTACGTTGCTGCTCGTTGCCCAACAACAAGCTTACGCTATGTTTGGCCGCAAAAGTGCGGTCAAACTGCAAGGTATTATCCCAAACCCATCTTTGATTTTTATAGAAAGTACCTGTTGCCGAGGCTGTGGGATTACCATCGCCCTGTATAGGGTTTTGATAAGTATCAATATTCCGATACAAATAATCAATACCGTACTGTGATTTAAAAGTAACCCAAGATAATGGCTTGATTTGTACATACAAATTTGATGAAACTTGGTTTATCTCATTACTTGAGCGGTTCAAATCCAATAGTGGAACAATGTTGTAGTAACCAATACCCAAGCCTTTGTTTGCGCCTAAGCCTAGGGTATTACCGTTGATGTTATAAGTACCGTTTGCATTGTAAGGGCTGATATTGGGGGGCAATACTAAACCGATACGACCTAAACCAGTGATACCAAATGCCTCACCTTCTTGTGAACCAGAACTGGTGGCAGCAGTGTTTAAACTATTGCTGTATGATAGTTTTCCGCCTACAGTTATGATTTTGCTGGCCTTATGATCAAAATTGGCCAACATCTGCTTTCTTTCAAAACCGTTTTTTTGAATTAAACCTTCCTGTTTACTCCAGTTTGCCGATAAATAGTAGCTAGTGTTTTCATTGGCACCAGATAAACTCATAGTGCTATTGTAAGAGGTTGCAGTTCTGTATATATAGTCAAACCAATTGGTATTAACAATATTACCGTTAGCATCCAAAGTGTTTTCGTAATACAAATCATTAGTAGCACCTGTTCTGCGATAAGTACCAGCATTTACTAAGCCTTCGTTTTTGATGATGGTGTAATCAGCTGCATTTAACAATTTGGGTAAACGATAAGGCTTGTTCATACCAATCCAGCTATCTAAAGTAACAACCGTTTTACCTTTTTTACCTTTTTTAGTGGTAACGAATATTACGCCATTGGCGGCACGGCTACCATAAATAGCTGTTGCTGCAGCATCTTTTCCGACATCTATACTTTCTATATCTTCCGGATTGATATTAGCCAAAGCATCGCCGGCAGCAGCTGTACCGCCATTTTGATTACCGCTAAAGCTTGGCACACCATCAATCACATACAAAGGTTGAGAACTACCATTAATCGAATTGGTACCGCGAATACGGATTACCGGAGTTGAGTTTAACACACCTGTCGGAATGTTTACCTGAGCACCAGCTACACGTCCACCTAAAGCCTGCTGAATGTTTTGCACTGGTTGCTGAGCAATATCTGTTCCTTTTACAGTGCCAATACTACCAACCACATCACGTCTAACCTGCGTGCCGTAACCTACTACTACCACATCGTTTAATGTACTGGCAGTTCCAGACATCACCACATCCACCCTATCACCTGTTGGTGTAATACTTTGCGAGGTAAACCCAACAAAACTGAATGTTAATACCTGACCTGAAGCTATTTTAATGGAATAAGAACCATCGGGACCTGTTTGCGTGCCGGATTTTGAGCCCTGAACCATAACACTTACACCTGGAAGACCTAATCCGTCATCTTTTCCGGTTACTTTTCCGGTTACTGTGCGGGTTTGCGCATAAACTTGCGTGCTTAGCAGGAGCAAAACCCATAAAAAATTGAGTAGAACTTTTTTCATTCGCTAATAGTTTGATTAATTAAGGGCAATTTATAATAAATATTTACTTCAAAGTACTAAATGATGATTTTTTATTAAATAATCGGTCATATTTTTTAATTTATTTTATAAATACTAAACAATTTACCCTAATAGCATCATTTTGATTAATTAATTTGAGATAATCGGATTTTTACGCCACAAAAAACCTCATTTCGCTAGAAAACGAATGCAGATAAAAGAATTCCTAGAAAAAGTGGCTGTTTTTTTTAGATGAAATGGATTGGAATACCATTCATGGCCTAAAATATAGATTTAATATTAAAATGTAAAAAACTTGTTACATTTATTTACAACCATTGGTTGTAAAAGATAAGGTTGAAGCAAAATGCAATACTGGTATTGAAGATCAGCAAGTAAGTAAGCAACTGGCATTGCTTATTGCCTGACATTAAAAGATTAGATTATATACTAGAATTAAAGGCTAGCGTATGACAGTTAATTAAAGTTTGATTGTCCTCCGTCTTAAATATATCATTAATATCTTTCTGCTATCATCAAATAAGGCTCTTTAAAAGTCAATTTAAAAAACCCATCATTGGTAGTTGAATATTGATTATGCGTTAACGGTGCCAGACCTTCTTCCAACAACTCAATAGATGGCCCTAGTATTTCAATTAATTCACCAGCTGGCTTCCATTTGCTGAAACCCGACATGATTGGATATATTTTTTGCTGATTACAAAAAACCACCCAATCAATTTTACCAACATAAGCTTGATACGTTTTAAAATCAAACCCACTGGTAACGATATTTACAGCTGGATAACCCTGCTCTATTAAAAATTCAAGTGCCGCATTCAAAAGCGGCTTACCTGCACTCTTAAGAGTTTTCACATCAGATTGTGCAATACTAAAGCCTTCATCACCTATTATGTAATCTACCTTAATATCATAAATGGCCAACTGTTCGGCCATGGCAGAAACGGCTATCACTGTTGGGCTCCATTCCAGCAATTGCCCTAGCTCTTCGTCTGTAAATTGATCCAGGCCTAATATTAATAAAGCCGGTTCCTGCTTTTCGCGAACAATATGATGTGACGACATAATTTAATTGGTTTGCTAGACCGCATTTCATACTCAAGTAGTATGTTTGCAAAAGTGTTAATTCACTTTCATAGCCCACTTATACAAAGGTATAATGAATAATAACGATAGCCAACAAAATCAATTTGCCTTACTGGTACATACTTGCGACCGGTATCGCTTTTTGTATCCGGGCTTTAGTTACTTTTTTGACAAATACTGGGATTTTGGGGCACATTGCAACTATTATTTCGCTACCGAAGAAGCAGAAACGGCTTTACCACATTTCACCAATATCAAGTCGGGCAATGGTGAGTGGGCCGACCGGTTACGTTATTTATTGGAACATATTATTCGAGAACAGTATGTACTATACTTTCAGGAAGATATGTGGTTAAACCAACCTACCAGCGGAAGCTTTTTTAACAAACTGTTTGCGCTGGCACAAGCCAACAACTGGCAACAGATAAAATTAGGAAGCGCCAGTTTGTACAAAACGCAGCCTACACCTTATTATATAGAAGGGTTCAATGTAACGCTGCTCGATAACCAAGCATCAGATTATCTGATGTCGCACCAGGTTACGTTATGGAATAAAGATTTTTTGATTCAACAATTACATAAAGGGGAACATCCCTGGCGTAACGAAAGGCGGGGCACCAAGCGTCTCAAAAAATTAAATCCTCAAATTTTCCATGTCGACTACTTTGCCGAAAATGGTCAGGGTACCATTAACAACAATCAGCCGAACGCCATACGCAGTGCATATTATACCATATCGGGCAACAGCATGTTGCAAAACCGTGTGGAACCTTATATTACAGCACTATTACAAGGAACGCCTGAGCAACAAACTTACGCTGCACAACTAGAATATCATTATCAAAACCAGCTCACGCACGATGGCTTACCTAAGCCGCGAAAGGAAGACATCTTTAAAAAGATTAAAAATTGGTTATTAAATAAATAAGGCCTGCATTTTTGCGCAGGCCTTATTTATTATTACTTTTTCAGAGCTTCCTGTACTACTTTACCTATACAGCCACTTGGCATTTGAATGTGCAATAAGCCAGCTAAAGTGGCCGAAATATCCGTCATATGCGTATCGCGGTTTAGGCTACCGTGCTGTATGCCCCATCCCATCAATACAAATGGAATGTGCGTATCGTACGGCGAACTTACCCCATGCGAAGCGCCGGTTGCCGAACGGCCTGCATACCATCCGGGCTGTAGTATTACTTGAATTTCGCCGCTACGATCGGCATTGTAACCGTTAATAATACGCTCGCGCAATTCGGCAGGCACGCTGGCCAGTTGCACTTTTTGCATATCCACGGCATATAATACACCGAGTTGCTGCGTCAGCCAGTCTATGCAATCCTTTTTGATGGCCTCTTTATTAAGATTTTTCTGCGCAATGGCTTTATTGTTCAAATTTATCTGATAGCTATCGATGCCTCTGATTAATGGGCTGATTTTGTATTTATCTTCCAATAAATTATTTAAAGCTTTAGTAGCTGCACCTGAATCCCAAAGACCGGACGGAATATTATGACTTTTGGCAAAAGTTGCATTATGAGCAGCACCATGATCGGCTGTTAAAAAAGCAGTGTAATTACCTTTACCTACTTTAGCATCCAGATATGAAAAGAAGGCTGCCAGATCTTTATCCAAGCGCAGGTACACATCTTCTGCTTCAACGGAATTAGGGCCAAACTGATGACCTACATAATCGGTTGATGAAAGGCTAACCGCCAGAAAATCAGTAACGGGCCCCTTGCCTAACTGTTCGGCATCTAAAGCTGTTTTGGCAAATTCCAGTGTTAATGTATTACCGAAAGGCGTAGCCCGAATGGCACCAAAATCACTACCTTTTATAGTTGGCAAATCATGCGGAAACACCGGTGCTTTTTCACCTCTTGATGATGTTTCGGCCGGAGAATTATCCGGTGCGCTTTGCACATAGCTTTCAATTGGATATAACGTATTCCAAGGCTGGCTCAAATACTTATTTACCAACCCTTGATCGTTAAACTGTTTTACCCAAGCAGGCAAATCACCCATGTAGTAGGTACTGGTAATCCAACGGCCACTGGCATCGTCAAACCAGTAAGCACCATTAGGTGTATGGCCGGCAGGCAAAATACTGCCCCGGTCTTTTAAAGCAATACCAATTACCTTTGAACGGAAATTGGTTGCCAGTTTCAATTCATCTGTAATAGTGCTGGCCAGTAAATTACGTGGTGACATTTGTCCGGCTTTTGACGGACTTCCTACCGTTTGTACGGTGGTATCTTCGGTACAATAGGTATACCGGCCGGTTGCCTGTATAAAGAATGAATTAGCCGCAATACCATGAATGGCCGGTACCGAGCCGGTGTAAATACAACTATGGCCGGGCGCGGTTTCGGTAGGCAGGTAATCGATATGGGTATTTTCACAAGTAAAACCCTCGTTTAACATCCGTTTAAAACCGCCGGTTTGGTAACGGTCGTAAAAACGATACAAATAATCCCAACGCATTTGGTCAACCACAATACCCACCACCAGTTTAGGACGAGGCAAGGTTGTAGCATTTGTTACGGGAGTTTTAGCTTTTTGTGCTGATGAAAGCATTGGCATTACTGCCATGCCTATTAATACCCAGTTCTTAAATTTCATTATAGCTGTTATATTAAGGGGGCAAATATCAGCAATGTAAATAAAAGGCAGTGTGATTTTTTTGTTATGGAATGAAGAAAATAGGGTTTTATGCTTTAGGCTATGCTTTTAAATTTGTGCTTTTCTAATTAGCTAATGCGTTTTTAACATCCTTTAGTGTTTTTAAACCTACTTCGTCTGCTCATTGCCGCAGGGGCTAGTTCTTTTGTCATAGCTACAAAAGAACCAAAAAAGCCTAGCTGTTGCGATCACCTGTCTGCCCGCAAGGCCGTCGCTGGCCCGGGCGCAACAGCGGGCCACTGCGCTTCTCATATATCTATCTCGCAGGAGTTAACTTCAACGTAAAGCACTACCAGAACGAGCTTAAAAAAAGAATCGGCATTCAGCTTCTTTCGGTAGCTTCTAACTTAAGTATAAGTACTGACCTAAGTAGAAAGAAGGTGCGGCCGAGAGCGTTATTCACTTAATGTTAGTTTTTTAACGGTGTTCATGAGATCGCTAACGCTAAGTTTTCTTTTGGTTACTTTTCTTTTTTGCGGTAAAAAAGAACGGCGAAGCCCTCTTGAGTGCCTATAAAAACAATTAAACAATACGAAAAAAAGTGACTTCCACAGGCAGTGGTCAAACAACATCCTTATCCTAACAAGGCACAACCTAAAGTCAAAGCACAAAAAAACACAAGACGCTCTCCTATTCACTAAACGTCAACAAAGCATGCTGACCAGCCGTATGCAAATCCCGCCATACCTGGTTAATCTCCGTATCGGGCGAAGCAGCTTGTAAGCCACAGTATGGATATAAAGTATCGACACTTTCGCGTGCAATCTGGGCTAACAAACGACTAGCGCGGCTAACAGCTTGTAGCTGCACATCTTCAATATGATGACTTGTTTCCATGGCCTGCCAGGAAGCGTCAAGTGCCTGATAAAAATTATCGCGCATGGCCTGTATATTCTCTCTTACCCCTTGCAGTGTATTCAGTAACACTTCGCGGTGTACATCGGTTAAACGCTTCTGTTTTAATTTCTCATGAAATATAGGCTCGCATAAATCAGCAAAATGTATAGCCATCCCCGAAAGGTTAGCAGCCAGGGTAGCTTCGGCCAGTTGCAGGAATGGATAGCGGTATAAAGGTCCGTCAATTAAGGTATCTTCTGCATTGATTTTAAAACTTCGGTTGGCACTTACCCCAGCATCGTGCAGTGTAAAAGCATGACTACCGGTACCCATCATACCTATATATTTCCAAGCAGGTACCAAGCTAGCAGCGTCTTTATCAATCACAAACGATAATATCATTGGCTTACCGCTGGAATCCATTACTGGTTTATTATTATCAATAATCTGACAGCTGGCCGTAAAGTGGGTTGCATGCCGAACGCCGCTGGCATATTTCCAGCTACCATTAAGCACATAACCGTCATCAGTTATAGTAGCCGTACCCGAATCAGCACCACTACCTGCCAGGCAAACCCTAGGGTCGGCAAATATCGATTGAGCTGCTTCGGGCGCTATAAAGCCGCCAAACCAGCCTGCTCCGGCACATAAGGTAACTACCCAGCCCAGGCTGCCATCAGCCCAAGCCAATGCTTCTTCCAAGCGAACTAGATCTGGCAAAGGCATTTCCACACCACCATAAGCGGCAGGTATTAATAGCTTAAACCATTGCTGCTCATAAATAAGCTCAAGCTGTGCAGATTGCAATAATCCTGCTTGCTCGGCAGCAAAAGCATTTTTGCGGATAACAGTTACCCATTCAGGCTGCAATAGAACAGAAGGATGAGGTATGGCAAGCATATTAGTTCAATTGAGGTTTTAACTGGCTTTGCCGGTATAGCTTACGCCAGTCAAAATAGCCAAAAATGGCCACTATAAATAAAAACGCAGTTAGCAGCGCAAATAGCGGCAAGTGCTTATGGAACAACAGCGGAATAGCAAATAGATTGGAAACGTTAAGCACCACCCAGTTTTCTATCCGCCTGCGTGCCAGTAACCAGGTACCTGCCCAAGCCGATGACGACACCCAGGCATCCCAAACCGGCACGGTTGAATCGGTAAAATACTTAAGCAGTACAAAAATTACTCCCCAGCCAACAAATGCAATCAGTATGGTAATAACCCACTCCTGCTTTGTGGCATAGGCAATTTGCACTGGTGCTGCATTTTTACGGCGTACCCATAACATCCAGCCATAAATACTCATGCCTACATAGTAGGCGTTTAGGGCCGAATCGGCATATAGGCCCGCCTTAAGTAGCAGAAATATGGTGATAGCCGAGCCGGCGATACCTGCAGGGTACAACCATACCTTGTTTTTACGGGCCAGCAATACTTCGGACATGCCAAAAAATACGGCCAACCACTCCAAAGGAGTAGTTTGCCGTATTTGCGTTATTAATAAATCAAGCCACTGCTGCATAACTTATTAAAATCTCAGGTTAACAGAAGCCAGGAAGTTGCGGGTAGCCTGCGGAAAATAATAATTGTAATTTACCAAGTAGCCACTTTCTACATCCGGGTAAGTAGCACCGTTGGCTTCATACTTTTTGCTGAAGATGTTATTTACCAATAAAGTAACACCAATGTTTTTAACCCCTTTAATGGCAAAATTGTAATTTAGGCGAACATCGTTCACAAAGTACGATTTCAGGTAACGGTTAACAGCATAAGGGTTAGCCGCTACATCCGGCGAGGTAGTTACACCAGTTGGGTTGATATTGGATGTATTATCCAGGTACTGCTTGCTTACATACTTACTTAAAAACGCAATACTGCCATTTTTGACCGGCGAAAAAGTAATCTCACTACCTGCAATCAACGATGGCGAAAAAGCCAAATCTGATTTTGCCAGGGTTTGCACCACAGACGGCAGCGGATCATAATTCTCATCTGATGCATTTAACGTCTGAACAAAGTTCTTTACCTTATTGGTACTTAAAGTAGCATTGGCACCCCACGTTAATGCACGGGTAATACGCACGCGCCCTTCGGCTTCTATACCGGCACGGTAGCTGTCTTTTACATTAGTACGCACTTGTGAGCCTACATCATTCAACTGCCCGGTTAGTACCAGCTGGTTTTTATAAATCATGTAAAAGCCATTGATGCTTCCATTAAAGTTAGCCTGATTGATGCGGTAGCCCAACTCGATATCTTTCAGATTTTCTGATTTAGGCAGCGGCTGACCGGCCACACGGTCGGTAAAGTCATTACGATTAGGCTCGCGGTTACCAATAGCAAATGAGGCATATACATTATTGTTAGCGTCAATCTCGTAAGTAATACCGGCTTTGGGATTAAAGAAATTAAAGGTTGCCTGATTGTTAATCTGCTGCATCTTGTTCTCCAAGCCGAAAATATTGTAGTACACATGGCGGTACTGCAAATCGCCATACAATAACAGTTTACCCAACTGATACTCGGCACGGCTATAAATGTTAAAGTCGTTCTTTTTAGCGTTGTTGCGGTAGTACTCGTAGTTCGGAATGATGCCGGCACTTTGCTCAGTGTATAATACATTACCAAAATGGTCGCCATCGTATTTATTATATGCACCACCAATAATCAGGTTTAGTTTGCTGGGGTGATATTTTAGGGAGTACGTTACGCCATAAAAATCATTATCCAGCCAGCGGCGACGAGCCAGATTAGTATTCTTAATGGTGGTACCGCCAATAGTTACCGGCTTTATACCATAAGTATTCTGCAAATCATCGTCTTCACGATATTCTTCATAATAGCCAGAACCTTTGGTATAATGCAAGGCTCCGCTGAAAGACAGCACACGGGAAATAGTCTGGTCATACAACAACTGGTAATGCTTCTGTGTATAATCATCTACCTGGTCTCGGTAACGGTCGCCATTCGGCATAATACCCAGTTCATTGTAACGACGAGGGTTTTCGCCAATTGACGCTGCATAGTCCGGATCGCCGATGATATTATCCGGAACACCGTTCCATGCTTGATAAGTACGCTCGTGCCCGGCAAATACATTGGCACGAATCACATTGGTTTTGCCGTAGTAAGCACCGCTTAGAAAATACGATTGCAAATTGGATGAAGCCATATCAATGTACCCGTCTGACGCAATGCGCGACAAGCGGCCATCAAACGTAAACTTACCGCCCAACAAACCTGTACCTAATTGTACCGTATTTTTTACCGTACCATATGAACCGGCTGAATTGTTCAACTCCGCGTAAGCACTATCCCGGCGGGTGGTAGTAGATATATTGATGCTACCCCCAAAAGCACCGGCGCCATTGGTAGATGTGCCCACACCACGTTGTATCTGTATATTATCTACTGATGAAGCAAAATCGGGCATATCCACAAAGAATGAACCTTGGCTTTCGGCATCATTATACGGAATACCGTTGATGGTTACGTTGATACGCGTACCGTCCGATCCACGGATGCGGATACCGGTATAACCCACGCCCGCGCCGGCATCAGATGTAGTTACCACTGAAGGAGTTTGGTTCAGTAAAAGCGGCAAATCCTGACCCAGATTATTTTTTTGAATGTCCTTACGGCGCAGATTAGTAAAGGCTGTTGGCGAGTTATTAGACGCGCGGGTGGCACTTACCGTAACTTCTTCTGCTTGTAATGTACTGGCAGTAAGGCTCAGATTAATAGTTTGATTGCTGCTGAGGCTGAATGCCTTTTGTGCGTTTTGATAACCGATGTAGCTTACTTTTAATACATAGCTACCGGCTTTTACATTGTTAAACTGATAGGTACCGCTATTAGTGGTAACCGTACTGGGCGACACCTGTAACCCCTGTAAAATAACAGTAGTACCGGGTAAAGGCTGACCTGTTTGCTGATCAACAATTTTTCCAGATACGGAGAACTGGGCCGCTGCCCAAAATGGCAACAGCAGGGCAACAAGTGCCGAAAGTAAATTTTTCAAAATGATGAATAGAACATTATGTTAAACCATCTGCCCGCTAAGGGTGTAAATTGCGTGCAGTACACTTAACTTATTACCTCTGTCCCTACGCCGGCATTACCCGGATCAGGTGTAGGAGTGTGCTGTGAGTGGCGGGTTGATCGTTGTGAATAATAATTTCACATAACCGACAACAGATAACTAACAACACTTCTCCATGGGTATGATCTCAGCCTGTCTTTCAGTTTGATTGCTCAAAGCAAGGCACCCCTTAAGAAATTATGCAGCAAAAGTAGAATATGATTTCGGATTTCGAACTTTTAATTTCGATTTTTTACAAAGTTGATTATACCGAAGCAGATTTTGATATGGCTCATTCATGACAAGGGAACTAAGCCGCATTTTTTTTAACAAAAGTTAAATTCGTAATTTTGCAGCTATGAAACTACCCATTGTAGCCTACGGCGACCCGGTTTTGAGAAAAAAGGCGGTTGACATTATACCTGAAGAACAACCCGACTTAAAAGAATTGGTGGAAAACATGTTTGAAACCATGTATGCTGCCCGTGGCGTAGGTTTGGCAGCTCCGCAAGTGGGTAAATCTTTACGTTTGTTTGTAATCGATGCATCTCCGTTTGATGACGATGAACCGGAACTGAAAGACTTTAAAAAAGTATTTATCAACGCCCAGATACTGGAAGAAACCGGTGAAGAATGGCCTTTTAATGAAGGTTGTTTGAGCATTCCGGACATTCGCGAGGATGTTTACCGCAAGCCTACCGTGCGTATATCCTATTATGATGAAAACATGCAACATCACGAGGATACCTTTAAAGGTTTGGCTGCACGGGTTATTCAGCACGAGTATGACCATATTGAAGGCAAGCTGTTTACCGACAAATTAGGTCCGCTACGCAAGCGTTTAATTGAAAAAAGACTGAATGATATTTCGCGCGGGGTAGTGAAAGTAGATTATAAAATGAAATTCCCGGCAGCTAAAAAAGGCCGCTCATAATTATTAATCATTGCTGCTCCGGCTTTTATCGCCGGCAGCAATAGATTTAATAAGCGATCCCCAGGCTATAGGGTTAAGCAGCGGGTTCGGAATTAATGAATGTGAATTCAGTATACGCGTATGCATATCCTGCCCTATAGCCGATTGTATTTCACCGGCATCACGTGCCAATGTACTGTTAGCCGCAGCTAACGAACTTTTGCTCAAATTTTTACGGGCATTTTCCAGGTCGTCACTAGCCACTTTCATCGTCAAAAAATCTTTCCTGAATTCATCCGTAGTAGCCCACGGAAACACATGGAAAGCAGGCAGGTTGATAACCTGCGGTTTCATTTTCACATGAACGGTATAGCTTTTATTGGTATTAGCCGGAATAACAATCTCCTGCGGCGCGAAACCCACTGCGGTAAACAGCAAGGTATCCTGTTCGTGAACCACGAATGAGAAGTAGCCTTTGTAATTAGATATATTAACTGTTTTTTTACTGTTTGCATTGGCAATAGAAACGTAAGGGACAATTACCTTGTTACTATCAGCATTTACCGTGATTCCCGAAAATTGCAGCAAAGGTTTTTCCTGCTGCTGTCCGAAAGCAACTACTGTGGCAAACAAAAAAAATAATAATCCAACTACACGCTTCATCATTAGCTCTAAACAGTTGTAACTGTATTTACCCGGCTATAATTAAAAAGGTTTTAACGAGATAAAAATATGCTAAGGTGCTGATATACGCTAATATTTAACATTACTTAACATTAGCGCATGTTGGCCGGCAAAACCGCATTAGGGTCGTCCATATCAGTCAGGTTAAGTGCCTCAACAGCGCTTACCTCGGGCACGGCTTTCATAATGGCTTGCTCAATACCGGCCTTTAGGGTCATAATACTCATTGGGCATGAGCCGCATGAACCCAGCAGCTTCAATTTCACCACATTATCTGGCGTAATCTCTTCAATTGAAACATTCCCACCGTCAGCTTCCAGATACGGCCTGATGGTATCTAATGCTGCTTCAACCTGCTCAAACAAACTCATGTTTATAATTTTAGTTACGTAAAGATATTAATTTTTTTTAGTGATTTACCACATTCACGCCATCGGGTGCCTTGGCGTTAAAGATGGAAACCTGTTGTGCCACCCGCTCGGCAATATGCATAAAAGCCTTGTTCATAATGCCATCTTCTGATAGTACCACCGGCTTACCTGCATCGCCCGATTCGCTGATACTTTTCACCAGAGGTATTTCGCCCAAGAAGGGTGCATCAATCATTTGCGCCAGTTTTAAGCCACCACCCTGTCCAAAAATGTAATATTTGTTTTCGGGCAATTCGGCCGGTGTGAAGTACGACATATTTTCAATCACCCCCAGTACAGGTACATTAATGGCATCCATCATAAACATGCCAACCCCTTTTTTGGCATCGGCCAAAGCAACATCCTGCGGTGTAGTTACAACAACCGCACCGGCAATCGGGAAGCTTTGGGTAACCGTAATGTGTATATCACCAGTACCTGGCGGCAAATCCACCACTAAGTAATCCAGTTCGCCCCAGTCGGCATCGTTGAATAGTTGTTTTACGGCTGTAGAAACCATTGGCCCACGCCATGGCACTGGCTGGTTAGGGTCGGTAAAGAAACCGATAGATAGCAACTTGATGCCATATTTTTCAATAGGCTCGATACGGGTTTTGCCATTTACCTGGCTGGCCTGCGGGCGGGCACCTTCCAATCCAAACATGATAGGAACCGATGGGCCATAAATATCCGCATCAATTAAACCTACGCTTGCGCCAGTAGCGGCTAAGCCTAACGCCAGGTTAGCTGCCACGGTAGATTTACCCACGCCACCTTTACCTGATGCCACAGCAATAATATTTTTAACACCCGGAACACCAGTGTTTTTTTGTGTTGTTACGCGCGATGTCATATTGATACTCACTTCCACATCCGGACTGATAAAATGGCTGATGGCATTGCGGCAGGCATTTTCAATTAAACCTTTTAATGGGCAGGCCGGTGTGGTTAGTATAACCGAAAAGCTCAGTTTATTACCTTCAATATGTATATCCTGTATCATGTTCAAGGTAACCAGGTCTTTTTTCAAGTCAGGTTCCTCAACGTTGCTCAGGGCTTGTAATACTTGTTCTTTATTTAGTTGCATAATAATAGGGTGAGTGCAAAATTACAAAAACAGGCGCGCAATGCTTTTGTTAGAGAAATAATTTACTTTGCGGAAACGTTTTATAGCCGATAAGATTTAGTTTTGGAGAAATTTACACATGCATCGCCTTAATCCTAAGTATATACGTATTGCCAGTATCGTCCTGGGCATTCTTCTCTTGATTACTCTTATTGGTGGCTATCTGGCTTATTCTAAACGCGAAGCCATATTGCAGTCGGCCATTAACAAAGCTAAAGCAAAAGCGAAAGCGGAGTATAATTTAGATGTAAAAATAGGTCAAGCTCATTTTACAGGTCTAAGCACCGTGGCTTTCAGTAATATAAGTGTAGTGCCCGAGCAGCGCGACAGCCTGTTGAGTATTCGCTATTTTGTGATAAGCGTTAAGCTGATGCCGCTTATTATTGGGGATATTAAACTGGCTGATGTAGGTTTGCACGACGGGCATTTAAACCTGGTGAGCAAAAACGGTGTGCGCAATTTCGATTTCTTGTTTAAAAAGAAGAAGAACAGTAATAAAAAATCAACAACAGGATTGAATGATTTGGCCGATAACCTGATTAACCAGGTGCTTTATAAAATTCCGGACAATTTAAACCTGACTAATTTCAATACTACTTTTACCGACGACAGCAATCAGGTAAAGTTATTTACGCGCTCGGCTATTATTAAAGATGGCGATTTGATGTCGACCATTGTAGTGAACGATAATTATGCCACTTGGCACCTGGCCGGCAAGCTAAACCCTTCTGATAAAGAGATTGACGTAAAGCTGTATGCCCAGGGCCGCAAATTTGAACTGCCTTTTCTGGAAAGCAAATTTAAGCTGAAGCTGAACTTTGACACATTAACCACCCGGCTAAATAAAGTAGAGCACGGTAACGACGAAACACAGATATACACCTACTTAGCCGTTCGCAACCTGCTTATCAATCACCCGGCTCTTTCCGACAGCAATGTAACTGTACCGGTAGGGTCTATTGATGCCAACCTGTTTGTAGGTGGCCGTTATGTTTCGTTGGATAGTTCGTCGGTTATCCACTTAAAAAAGATTACTGCGCATCCATATGTGAAATATACCATGCGCCCTACCAAAATATTTGCGGTTAAAATGCATACCGACTGGTTGCCAGCGCAAGATGTATTTGACTCCTTTCCGCAAGGCTTATTTACTACGCTTGAAGGTATAAAGGTAACCGGTAAAGTACGCTATAACCTGCATCTATTTTTAGATACTTCGCGCCCCGATGACGTACAGTTTGAATCGGGCATGGCGCAGCAGGGCTTCCGGATTGTGCAGTTTGGAAAGACTGATTTTGATAAGCTAAACAAGCCCTTTACTTATGTGCCATATGAAAAGGGCAAGCCCATGCCGGCACGTTTTATTGGGCCAAGCAACCCGAACTTCACCCCTATTGATCAAATAGCACCAGAACTGCAACATGCAGTAATGACAGCCGAGGATCCATCTTTTTATACCCACCACGGCTTTGTTCAGGAATCGTTGCGCAGATCAATTGCTACCAACTTAAAAGAGAAGAAGTTTAAGCGTGGTGGCAGTACCATATCTATGCAGCTGGTGAAAAACACTTTTTTAAGCCGTAAAAAAACGCTGGTGCGCAAGGTGGAAGAAGCTATTATTGTATGGATGATAGAAAACACCCGTTTGATGAGCAAAAGACGCATGCTGGAGGTGTACTTTAACATCATTGAATGGGGCCGCAATATTTATGGCATTGGTGAGGCATCTCACTTCTATTTCGGGAAATCACCATCCGATTTAACTATTGGCGAAAGTATATATCTGGCTAGCATAGTACCTAACCCTAAAGCAGGCTTATATGCCTTTGAGCCCGATGGCACGCTACGCTACCGTTTACATGGTTATTTCAGGCTGATAGGCAACCTGATGGCCAGCCGAGGCTGGGCGCAACGCGATACTAACGCTTATGGGTTTTACAACGTACGCCTGCGCGAAGGACTAAGGCAACGCATAGCGCCTGTTGATACAGCCGTGGCCGACAGCATACTGGCCAACCCCGATGCTGCAGAGGGTGATGAACAAGTAGTACCGCCAGGTGTTACCGAAGCGCCTAAAGAACCCGGATTTTTCCAGCGTTTGTTTGGAAAGAAAGACACCTCTAAAGTGCAAGCATCTCCCGACGACTCGGCCAAAGCTAATCGTAAACGCGAACGTGAAGCCCGCAGAGAACAAAAGCGCTTAGAGAAAGAACGCCTGAAAGCTTTGCATGACAGAGGTTTAGGTTAAACTTGACACACCCGTTACACAATTACATGTTTAAACATGTAATTTTACATCAAAAATAATTCTATGTCACTAAAACAATCGCTAGAGTGGCGTTACGCTACCAAAAAATTTGATGCTAACAAAAAGCTAAGCAATGAGCAGTTAAACGAATTACTGGAAACTGTACGTTTATCCCCATCGTCATACGGCTTACAACATTATGAAATATTGGTTGTAGAAAATGCCGCTGTTCGCGAGCAATTACGCGAAGCCGCTTACGGGCAAACTCAGTTGACTGATGCTTCACAAATAATTGTGTTTGCTGCCGAAACAGAAATCAACGAAGCGTATGTAGAAAAATATGTTGATGAAGTAGCCCGCGTGCGTGGTGTAGAGCGTGAACAACTACGTCCGTTTGAAGAAAGTATGTTGGGTGCTGTTGGTCGTTACACTGAGGATCAAAAGATTGCCTGGGCACATAAACAAGCTTACATTGCCTTAGGCGTTTTAATGAGTGCTGCATCTGAAATGGGCATTGACAACTGCCCGATGGAAGGCTTTAACGCTGGTAAGTTTGATGAAATATTAGGCTTGAAAGAAAAAGGTTTAACTACTTCAGTAATTGCTTGTATAGGTTTCCGTGCAGAAGATGATGCTTATGCTCATTTTGCTAAAGTGCGTAAGCCAGCCGATGACTTATTTATCCGCATATAATTATTAAACTATTTGTACTTAAAAGCCGCTTGCGTTAAACTAGCGGCTTTTTTGTTAAAAATAATATTTTACATATCACTTATTTCACATAAATTAACCCGCTTGCTTTCGAGTGGCATATTGATTGCTTATACTTATTTATATTTGCTATGATAAAGAAGATATTAGTTGTGGATGATGACGCCGGTATACGCGATGCTATAGAAACGGTGTTAACCGAGTATGATTACGAGGTGCAAACCCTTGCTCGTGCAGAAGAAGTTTTTAAAACTATTAAAGCGTACCAGCCCGATTTAATTTTACTGGATATTATGCTGGGCGGTTTGGACGGCACTGTAATATGCTCGGCACTAAAAGCCATGCCCGAAACCAGCCACATTCCTGTTATCCTGATATCGGCACATTACCAGTTTGCGTCATCTTCATACGACAAGGCCGACGGTTTTATACCTAAACCGTTTGATATTAGTTATCTGCTGGAAAAAATTGAGACGCAGTTAGCCGCATAATTAAGCCCAATGATATTGGTTGTTTAATACCACTAATACCTGCATACAAATATTAGCATAAACACCCGCCAGCACATCATCCATCATTACCCCGGTACCTGCCGGCAACTTCTCCATCCTGCGGATATACAACGGCTTCAGGATATCAAAAAAACGAAAAAAAATCAGTGCGGCTATTAAAAAAACGGGAGTTATAGGCACAAATAACAGGGCTATCATTTGGCCGGACACCTCATCTATCACTACCCGGTAGCTATCTTCCCCCCAATCGGGCTCCACCTGGTTCCCTACATAAATACCAATAAGCGTTATTATCCCTGCTAGCACCGGCAACATCCAGGTACTGTCTAATAAGTGTCCGTTTTGCAGTAAGTATATTAATATACAAGTAACTATCGCTGCAATGGTACCGCCACCTTTTATGTAACCAATCCCGAACCAGGATGCAATAAGTTTATGAATCACGATCTATTTTATTGAAGGTGCTAAGTTCAGAATTTTTTTATTGACTATACAAAATAGTGCAGATGAATGAATCGCCGTTAAAAAAATATCCACCAAGAAACAAGGAGTAGTAGTTAAAAACAGTATTAAACCAAAAAAGCTTTGCAATAATATAGCCACCACAAAAACCTGTCTTCATAAGCTTTGTATCGATATATTATTAGTTTTGTTTATGAAGAAAATGTTACGTGCTACCGCACTGACCGCATTAGTTGCATTAGCGCTTCCAACTTACCTGAAAGCGCAAAGCGGCACAGTGAAACAGGTGCAGCTTTCACAGTTCCAACTACAGTCATCTGCTATTGTTAAAACCGGCGGACAGCAATTATCCAGCAAAAGCTATCGCTCAACCGGCAAATGGTATCCCGTACGAGTACCATCAACTGTATTAACAGGTTTGGTAGCTAACAAGGTTTATCCTGACCCTTACCAGGCACTGAACAACATGCGCATTCCAGATGCATCAGACGAGTTTAATAAGCAATATGATTTAAATAAATTCAGCCACTTGCCCGGTAAAGTTAACCCTTGGGAAAAGCCTTACTGGTACCGCACTACCTTCAATGTGCCTGCAGCTGATAAGGGCAAGATATTCCAACTCATATTTAAAGGTATAAATTACCGGGCCGAAGTTTGGCTGAACGGCAAACGCATTGCCGATTCGACCCAAATGGCTGGTATGTTTGCCGAATACAGTTTGAAGGTATCTAAACAAATTGTAGCCGGCGGACAAAACGTGCTGGCCGTAAAAATTTATCCATTAGATTATCCTGGTTTACCTGATAAAGAACAATTAGAGGCTTTGGGTTCATTCTTTTTGAACGGTGGCCCAACCGGCGACATTGGTAAAAACGTAACCATGCTATGTTCTGTGGGCTGGGATTGGATGCCGCCCGTGCGCGACCGAAACATGGGTATTTGGCAACCGGTTTACTTGCGTACCACAGGTGCAGTAACTATTGGTCGCCCAAAGTTGGTGACCGACTTAGCGCTACCTGATACCAGTACTGCTAGCGTTTCTTTAAATTTAACGCTATCTAATCATAGTGCTACAACCACTAAAGGTAAATTAACGGTAAGTATCAAACCTGAAAATTTTACCGGTGCCGCAGTACAATTTAGCCGCCCAATTGATGTCAATCCGGGCGAAGCCAAAGATGTTAAACTAACTCCCGCGCAAGTAAGCGAATTATACCTGCGCAATCCTAAATTATGGTGGCCCAATGGCTATGGCCGTGCCAACCTGTACCGTATCCGTTTACAATATGCCAATGGCAATAGCATTACTGATGACACGACTTTTGTATTTGGTGTACGCAAGGTAAGCAGCCGTGCAACTGATGTAAATGGCTTTACCCGCCGCGAGTTTTATGTAAATGGCAAACGCGTTCACTTGAACGGCGGTGCCTGGGTACCCGATATGATGGTAAACCGCGATTCGGCACGGTATGATTATGAATTACACCTGTGCCGCAATGCCAATGTAAACTTGGTTCGTATTTGGGGTGGTGGCGTTACCCCTCCCGATCATTTTTGGAATGCTTGTGATAAATATGGCTTGATGGTATGGTCGGATTTCTGGATTACCGGTGATACCCAAGGGGAATTTAAAGGCTCGCCCGATTATCCGTTGGAAGGTAATGTGTTTACCCGCAATGTCATCAGCACCATCTATCGTATCCGTAACCACCCAAGCTTACTGGTATGGACCGGCGGCAACGAAGGCCATGCCCGTAAAGAGTTGTACGATGTGATGCGCAATAGTATTATCACACTTGACGGTACTCGCCCATTCATTCCAAGTTCATCGGGTTTTGCCAAATTGCCTGCTGGATGGGAAGGTTCATGGCCTGACAACAAGCCTAGTGGCGTTTACAGCGGCGGCCCTTATGCTTGGAAAGATCCGAAAGAATATTATAAACTGGCCGATGCCGGTAAAGACTGGGTATTTAAAGATGAAACCGGTATACCGTCGCAGCCGCCATACAATACTTTAGCTAAAAACATTCCGGATACTACCTGGGATAAAAGCCTACCGTTTCCGTTAAACCATATGTGGGGCTACCACGATGCCGCCACCGGTGCAGGCAAATATGATGAGTATTATAAAGATATGGTAAGCCGTTATGGCAAGCCTAGTACCCGTCGCGATTTCTCAAATAAAATGCAGTTGATGAATGCAACCGGCTATCAGGGCATTTTTGAAGCCGCCGGTCATAAACTGACTGAAACCGGCGGGGTAATGCTATGGAAATTAAATGCTGCCTTCCCAAGCGTTATCTGGCAAATATATGACTGGTACCTGCAACCTAATGCCGGTTTCTATGCCATGCAAAATGCCGTGGAACCAGTTCATATTCAATTTAACTTAAACGACTCCACTGTAGCTGTATTGAACCGCACTCATAAACCAACCGGTACTTTAATGTTGCAGGCAGATGTTTACGACATCCATACCAAGCGGGTATTCCACCAGGAAGCAACCGCCAACTTTACAGATGAAGGTGTGAAAAATGTTATTCCTTTGGCTTATGTGCTGAAACCATTAAAAGAGCTAAGTTTTGTGGTATTAAATTTGAAACACACCAAAGGCAATATCATCTCCCGCAACGCTTACTGGACAGCGCCTGGTAATGATTATACCGCATTGAACACCATGCCCAAAGCCCAGTTACAAACCGCATTAGTTAAAACTACTAAAGGCAAAACTGAAAACAGCTGGACTATCAAGATCACTAACACTAGTAATCAGCTGGCATTTTTTGTGCGCCCGCAATTAGTAATAAAAAACGATGAGGTGCGACCAAGTTACTGGACTGCCAGTTATATTACCCTTGCGCCTAAAGAAACCACTACATTAACGGTAAGTGCCCCGGTAGCGAAAATCGGCAACCAAACACCAATTATTACAGTTGGCGGTTGGAATGTAAGCCAACAAGTAGTTAGATAAGTTACCGAAAAACGAATATAAAAAAGGCTGGTACTATGATACCAGCCTTTTTTATTAGATGAAGTTTGTAATCCTTTTTTAAGATACCGTTAGCTCGCCACGAATATCTGTTTCAATCCATCTCCGTACCTCATTCGGATCATCGAACATGTTGAGCAGGTACATAGTTTTGGTAACAGCGGCCTCAAAAGTCATGTCGTAACCATTGGCTACGCCGATATCTTTTAACTGTTTACTGGTTTCATATCGGCCCAGCTCTACGGTACCTACTTTACATTGCGAAATATCGACAATTACCTTTCCGCTATCAATAGCGCCTTTTAACAGGTCGGTAAACCACTGGTCGGTTGTAGTATTGCCCGAACCAAAAGTTTCCATCACAATGCCACGCACGTCGGAATTAACAATGGTTTCTACCACTTTTGGACTAATGCCCGGATAAAGCTTCAATACCGCAATATCATTTTGCATGCCCTTATGCACAATCAGCGGATCATCGCCTGGCTGGCGAATATCATTGATACTAAAGCGAAGATGCACGCCTGACTCGGCCAGCACCGGATAGTTTGGCGAGCGGAAAGCTTCGAATTTAGAAGAATTATATTTGAACGCACGGTTACCGCGGAAGAGCTTGTAATCAAAATAAATACAAACTTCGGGCACGCGCACTTTATCGTTCTTTTTGGCTTTGGCAATTTCAATAGCCGTCATCAGGTTTTCTTTGGCATCCGTACGGATAGCGCTGATGGGTAATTGGGATCCGGTGAAGATAACCGGCTTGGCTAAATTTTCGAGCATAAAGCTTAAAGCTGATGCCGAAAAGGCCATTGTATCCGATCCGTGTAAAACCACAAAACCGTCTACTTCGTCATAATTACTTTCTATTAATCCAGCTAAACGTCCCCATATCTCCGGACTCATATTAGATGAATCAATAACTTCGTCGAAAGAGTGTACTTTGATACGGCAATTAAGGCGTTCCAGCTCCGGAACGTTTTCCATAATCTGATCAAAGTTGATAGGTACGAGCGCTTTAGTTTTGGGATCGCTCATCATACCGATTGTCCCCCCGGTATAAATGATCAGTATCTGGCACATGTATTATATAATTGGTTAAGCTATAAATTAAAAATCGTGTTTATCAGGTTTGTGCTTATACGCCAAAAACCAGCTTAGAGTTTGCAGTAGTTATGCGGGCCACCTCTTCCAAACTGGTTTGATGCAAATCGGCTACTTTTTGCGCGATGTGTACCAAATACGAGCTTTCGTTAGGCTTTCCGCGATAAGGCACAGGCGTAAGATAAGGAGAATCTGTTTCTAAAACCAGATGCTTTAAATCAATTTGCTGTACTACTTTATCCAAACCAGCATTTTTATAGGTAACTACCCCGCCAATGCCCAGCACAAAACCTAAATCAATTACCTGTTGGGCTTGCTCCAGCGTACCCGAAAAGCAATGGAATATGCCTCGCAGCTTTTCATCTTGTTCTTGCTGTAATATTTCATACACCTCGGTAAAAGCTTCGCGGCAATGTATTACGATAGGTAAATCGGCTGCCTTAGCCCAGGCTATTTGCTGCCTGAAAGCCTGCTGCTGCTCGGCAATAAAGGTTTTATCCCAATACAGGTCAATACCTATCTCACCAATGGCGTATACCTTAGTACGCTGCAAAGCTGCATATATTGTGTCTAGCTCTTGCTGCCAGCTTTCTTTAACATCACAAGGATGTAACCCCAACATGGCAAAACAGTTTTGCGGATAAGTATTAACCATGCCCTCAATCAGGGCTATCGTGCCCGAATCTACATTCGGTAAAAACAGGCGGCTTACCCCGTTATCTAGGCAGCGTTGCATCAGTTCAGCTTTCTTTGCCGGGTCAGATTCATAATACTGGTGGGTATGTGTGTCGGTTAGTACCATGCTGCGAAAATAAAAAGCCTTCTGTTGCTGGCAGAAGGCTTTTTGATAAAATTATTTATGTGTGACTTTCTTTTTCACCGGCGCTTTGCGCACAACCTTTTTAGTGGCCGGCTTTGCAGTTTTAGCTACCGCTTTATTCATGGGTTTAACTTTCACTACTTCTACATCAAAAACCAGCGAACTGAACGGCGGTATACTACCATCGGGCGTACCACGCTCGCCATAAGCCAATTTGTACGGAATAATGAATGTTGCTTTAGAACCTTCATTCAGCAACTGTAAACCTTCATCCCAGCCGGGTATAACCTGCCCCATGCCAACGGCCAGCGCAATAGGTTCATATTTACGACCAGCCTGATATACGCCCGATGTTTTGGCAACCGGCTCTACACTGGTATCAAACACGGTACCGTTCAGCAATTTGCCGGTATAGTTTACCCACACACTGTCGCCAGCCATAGGTTTACGGCCAGCCGAAGCACGGGTAACTACGTATTGCAAACCGGTAGTGGTGGTTTTAGGTGCCAGTTTGTTATCGGCAATGTATTTAAGTCGTGATGTTGAATCATTGCCACGCATTTTTGCCATGGCGGCATTGTTTTCGGCAATTACCTCGTTAAGGGTTTGTACTCTTTCAATTTTTACCACAAAATTCAAAAAGCTTCCCTTTGGAAAAAATGGCGGGCGACGGTCTTCCTGTTTGGCAAACAAGCTATCAGCGGGTATCCTGATCAGCGCACTGTCTTTTACGCTTAACTGCGGAAAAACCTCCATTAAATCCATCACATTTTGTGACGGGCGCACTTTGGTTTGCGCCGGCCGACCAGCTTGGTACGAACTTTCCAACACCGAATCTTTATCAGTTTTTACAGTGAACTGGAAAGTAATGATATCATCCTGCTTGATTTTGGCACCGTTGCCATGAGTAATAATGCGATAACGGGCACCTTTAGGTGTCTGTGCAAAATCTGTTTGTGCTTTTGCGCTCAGCGCTACAGCAGAAAACAAGATTACAGAAGCAATTAGTTTATTCATATTGTATCAGTAAAAAGGCCTTCTGTAGTAATGCAGAAGGCCTTATCAGTATTATTGCTGAGGCGCGGCCTGCGGCAGTTGTGGCGCTGCAGGTTTTGGCGCATTAGGGTTAGCATGGATAATGTCAACCAACTCAATATCAAAAGCAATTGGCGCAAACGGCGGAATTGTGTTTGGCGCACCACGCTCGCCATAAGCCAGCTTAGATGGAATAACCAACGTAGCTTTTGAACCTTTGTTCAGCAACTGCACACCTTCATCCCAACCCGGAATTACCGCACCGGCACCTACCGCAATGTGAATTGGGCCGTAAGGACGCATTGGGTTGAAAATTTTGTTTTTCTGAGCCACGTCTTTAACGCTGCTATCAAACACTTTTCCGGTTAATAACTGGCCAGTATAATTAATTACCGCGCTATCGCCAGGCATAATTTTAGGACCAGAACCTTGTGTTTTGATCTCGTACATTAAGCCAGAAGCGGTTTTAGTCAGTTTCAAACCTTTATCAGATGCGTATTTAGCCATTTTACCTGACTCAGCATTTTTCATACGGGTTTTCTCAGCGGTAAAGTAATCAGTAATACGGCCTTGAAACACCTCATTGCTCAGTTTTCCTTTAGCAATTACTTTAGCTACTTTAACTTCATAAATTACATATTTGCCTTTGAAGTTTGGTGGACGCTGGCCCATGTGTGCAAACATAGTATCGGCACTGATTTTAAAGGTAGCGCTATCGCCTTCGCTCAGCATCGCTATACCTGAATAAATATCACCTTTATATTGCGGCTTAGGCATCAGGCTTGGGCTTGCTTGTCCGTTATCGTAAGTATTGATCAATACCGAATCTGCATCGTTTTTAGCAATCAGGTTAACGGCTACAAAGTCGCCTTCTTTAACAGTAGGGCCTTCTTTATCTTCATGGATGCTGTACAGCATGCCGCCTTCACCTTTTTTAAGTCCACTGTTGCAACTGGCCAGTCCAATAGCCGCAACAGCCAAAAACATTAAGTTTTTTTTCATTTTTACTGTATTAATAGTGTTTTATATTCGGGTAATATGTCTTTAAATTTCTGTACGGTTTCCTGCAAGCCTGCGTCCGAATGTCCACCGGCCGCATTGCGGTGACCGCCACCGTTAAAATAGCGCTTGCAAATATCGTTAGCCGGAAACTCACCTTTTGAACGCAACGAAAGTTTTACGCGATCGGGCCGCTCTACAAAAAAGCCGGCCAGCCGTATACCTGTTATAGAAAGTGCATAATTTACAATTCCTTCGGTATCGCCGGTAATTACTTCATACTTTTTCAGTTCTTCGTGCGTAACGGTAATGATAGCGGTATTGTATTCAGGCAGCACTTCCAGCTTATTAGCTAAGCAGTGGCCTAAAAAGCGTAAACGCATTTCGGACGAATTATTGTATACCAACTCGTGAATACGCCAGTTTACAGCGCCGGCATCAATCAAATCGGCTACAATACGGTGCACGGCTGATGTGGTGTTGGGCAGACGAAACGATGCCGAATCAGTCATGATACCAGTGTAAAGACAGGTAGCTACATCAGCATTAATCAGATCAGGTCGATTAAGCTCTGTAGCGATGAAAGTGTACACCAATTGCGCAGTAGCACAGGCATTGATGTTCCAATAGCGGTAATCGTCAAAATCCTCTGGCTCCAGGTGATGGTCAATCATCACTTTAACGGCACTGCTTTGACGCACCAGTTCGCCCATTTGGTTAATACGGCTCAGGTTGTTAAAATCCAGGCAAAAAATTATGTCAGCCCCGGCTACCAGGCTGGCAGCCTGCTCTGTTTGCTCGGTATAAATAAGCACTTCCTCGTTTCCGGGCATCCAAGCCAAAAATTCAGGATAATCAGTAGGTGCAATCACTTTGGCGTGATGGCCCTGCTGAATCAGGTAGTTATATAAACCCAATGATGATCCCAATGCATCGCCATCTGGCTTATGATGCGTGGTAATTACTATTTTTTGGGGCTGGTTTAATAACTGATTAAGCGCGGCTGTATCTAACATCAACTAAAAAAAGAAGTGGCAAATTTAATTAAATTACTGAAATACAAATCATGTAATTTCTGTAAAAAGCTTTAAGTTTCAGTAACAAAACTTATTTTTGCGGCAACTTTAAGAAAAATGGAAACCAACAAAACTTTTACCATGATTAAGCCTGATGCTGTTGCCAACGGCCACATCGGTGCAATACTTGACCACATCACTAAAGGCGGGTTCAAAATCACGGCTCTGAAATACACTTATTTAAGCCCAGAAAAAGCCGGCGAATTTTATGCAGTGCATAAAGAGCGTCCTTTTTACGCTGATTTGGTTAAATTCATGTCATCAGGTCCTATTGTGGCAGCTATACTGGAAAAAGAAAATGCAGTAGCTGATTTTCGTACACTGATTGGTGCTACTGACCCAAGCAAAGCTGAGGCAGGCACTATCCGTGCGCTGTTTGCCAAATCAATTGACGCAAACGCCGTTCACGGTTCAGATTCTGACGAGAATGCAGCTATCGAAGGCAGCTTCTTCTTCTCAGCTTTCGAAAAATTCTAATTGTAACTTCTTTGATGTCAGAAGCAGTGTCACTTAGCTGGACTTAGCTGTTTCTGGCATCTTTTAGCTTTAGCGCAAGCCATTTTTAGCCTATAGATAATTTTGAGCGCTTTTTGCTCTAAAACTGGCTTAATATTTTATCTCCACTAGCTAATAAGGTATATTAGCTATATGAAACCCGCGTTAAAGTATTTCTTATATTCCGTTACTATCGTATTATTCGTTTTAGGCAGCTTTGCTTTAATTAAAGCACACCCCGAAGTGCAATTCGTTTTTTATATTCCCGGCGTTTTAATTGTTTTATATGCCGTAATATATGATGATCTGTTTGCCAGGCCACATCATTTGAGCGCTTTGCGGGCTATGCGTGCTCACGTTAAAGAAAAATAATTTCCTCAACCAATTTATCGCCGGCTTCAGCGTTTATTTTTTCGATGATTTGCGAACGCATCATCAGCAGCTCGTTTTTAACAATAGACGACTCGATACGCAGAAACATCTTTTTGTTGCTGATGAAAAGCTCGCTGGTACGGTTAGCTACAGGTTTGCCCACAATATCGGGCCAGGCGGCTATGATACCTGTTTCATCAAACCGGCGTTTAATTTTATAAACGTTGAGCATTTGCTCAATAGCTTCTTTCATGGTCTTATCGTTCGGCTTGCGCATCTACTTCCCCTCCGGTTACTTTAAATAATTTTACGTCTACTTGTATCTGGTTAAATATGGTTTCTACCCTGCTGATGCTGGCATCGGTAATAAACACCTGCCCAAACTCATGGGCCGATACCATTTGCATCAGTTTAGTAATACGCCTTTCATCTAATTTATCAAAAATATCATCCAGCAACAACAGCGGCTTAAATCCCTTTTGCTGTTGCAAATAACTGTATTGCGCCAGCTTCAAAGCAATCAAAAAAGATTTTTGCTGCCCTTGCGAACCAAACTTTTTAAGCGGCATACCGTGGATGCTGAATACCAGATCATCGCGGTGTATACCAGCGGTGGTACGCTCCAGCACACGGTCTTTTTCAGTAGTTTTAGTCAACCATGACGCAAAGCTACCTTGCAGCAACTGCGATTCATAAACCAGTTCTACGCGCTCGGCTTCTTCGGTAATAAATTGGTAGTATTTATTAAAAGTACCGGTAAAACTTTCCATAAAAGCCCGGCGCTTTTCAAATATTACATTGCCTGATGCTACTAGCTGTTCATCCAGCACCTCCAGCAATCCGGGATCAAAGCGACCGGTATCAGCAATACTTTTAAGCAGGGCGTTACGGTTGCCTAGTATCTTATTATAAGCAATCAGCTCGTCGAGGTAATGATTATCGGTTTGCGAGATTACGTTATCGATAAACTTACGCCGCTCTTCGCTACCCTCCATGATAATGCTTACATCGTACGGAGATACCATTACTAGCGGGAACAGACCAATATGGTCGGCCAGGCGCTGATATTCTTTTTTATTACGCTTAAAAATCTTTTTCTGGGCACGCTTTACGGAACACGCTACTGTTTCACGAACGTCGTTTTTATCAAACGTACCGTTGAGAATAAAAAAGTCGGTCCCCTGCTTTATCTGCTGACTATCTACCGTATTAAAATAGCTTTTGCACAGCGACAGATAGTGTATAGCATCCAACAAATTGGTTTTGCCTGCGCCATTATTACCGGTAAAGGCGTTTACGCCATCGCTAAAAACCAGTTCGGCCTCGGTGTAATTTTTAAAATTGATAATGGATAGCTGTTGCAGATACATAAAGCGGGTTCAAAGTTAGCACTTAGCGGCGTGCATTTATTAACATTGTGAATTTAAAAGCAGCCGAAATATTTTAAAATTTTACAATTGTTAAAACATTTTGAAAATTGTATTTTTGCAAACTTAATTTTAGCATGGAAATGTCAAAGACAGAGGAGAATACAAAAGTTGCAGCCGAGCAAAAGATTTATGGGCAAACAGGCGGCTTTGTAAAAGAGAACCAAAAAAGCCTTTTATTTATTGGTGCGGCCATTGTTGCACTTGTAGTAATCTATATTGCTTACCAGAAACTTTACTTGGCTCCGCGCGAAGTTGAAGCAGCCGACCAGATGCATGTTGCGCAGGAATCGTGGAAAAATAAGGATTGGGATAAAGCATTAAAAGGCGACGGCAGCTACCCTGGCTTTGAAACCATCATTGATAAATACAGCAATACCAAAGCTGCAAACCTGGCTTACTATTATGCCGGTACTGCTTACCTGAATAAAGGCGAGTACCGTAAAGCTATTGAAAACCTGACCAACTACCGCGGCGATGATAATATGGTTGCGGCAGAAGCATTAGGCAGCACCGGTGATGCCTATGTAGAATTAAAAGACTACGATAAAGCGGAAACCTACTTTAAAAAAGCGGTAGATAAAGCACAAAATAAATTCCTTTCTCCGTTTTACCTGAAAAAATTAGGACTGGTTTACGAGGCCAGGAAGGACAACAAATCGGCCGCCGAAAGCTACAAGAAAATAAAGGATGAATATCCGGAAAGTGCCGAAGCACAAAACATTGACGAATACATTTCACGTGCAGAAGCCAGCCTATAAAAGCTGGCTTTTGCCTTTTTATAATACTTGCCTCTTATAAAACTTTTAACACATTATGGCTACCCAACTTAAAAACCTTTCCGACTTTTCGAATACTACCATACCAGATGCTGCACCTTACCGCTTTGGCATTGTTGTAGCCGAGTGGAATGCCAAAATTACCGGCGCACTATACGAAGGTGCTTACCAAAGCCTGGTTGATAACGGTGTACTGGTTGATAACATTTTTACCTATAGCGTAGCCGGCAGCTACGAATTAATTTCAGCAGCTGATATTTTATTGAAACATAAAGAACTGGATGCCGTAATATGCCTTGGTTGCGTGATACAAGGTGAAACCAGGCATTTTGATTTTATTTGCCAGGCTGTTGCCAATGGAATAAGCAATGTTTCGTTAAAATACGAGAAACCCGTTATCTTTGGTGTGTTAACCACTGATAATGAGCAACAAGCAATAGACAGAGCCGGAGGGAAGCATGGGAACAAAGGAGTTGAAGCTGCTGTTACTGCAATCAAGATGGCTGACTTTGCAAAACAATTGAAATTGAGTTAAAGAAGAGAAAACAGCATCAAGTATTAACAACAGATGAAAAAAGTGATTTACATTGGTTTGGTAGCCGCACTGCTTAGCAGCTTTGCATCATGTTCTAACAAACTGTGCCCGGCTTACGGCTCTTACCCTCGCCGCGGACGCTAATTAAAGTGTCATTTTATAAAATCAGCAAAACCTATCTCAATCGTTAAGTGTAATTTTGGGATATAACTTTGTATTTTTTATATGAATTGGACCGCATTAAATTCGGCAGATCAGTTAAGTGAGATTAAACAACAACCGGGCTATAGCTTAATTTTTAAGCACAGCACCCGTTGCTCAATCAGTATGATGGCTAAACGCCGCTTTGAGTTGGATTGGGATAAACTGCCTGCCGATATGCCCTTATACTTTTTGGACCTGATCAAGAACCGCGATCTGTCAAACCAGATTGCCAGTGATTTTCAGGTACACCATGAATCACCACAATTGCTGCTGATTAAAGACGGTGAGTGCGTATTAGACCAATCGCACGGCGCTATTTCGGTTGAAGAAACGCTGGAAGTAATAGCTTAATCTTTTAGAGCCAGGCACCAAGAGCCAAGACTGACTTGGACAGTTTGTACATGATTGTAATGTAAAAAGTCTTGACTCCTGGCGCTTGTTTCTTGGTTCTACTTTTAAAATACCTATTTTTGTATCATGATAGATTTGCCGGTAATTCCCGCTAACCAGGTTCAGCGTAAGCCTGATTGGTTAAGGGTAAAACTTCCTGTGGGTAAAGAATATGCACATGTGCGCAGTTTGGTGGATACCCACAAGCTACACACTATATGCGAGAGTGGTAATTGCCCTAACATGGGCGAGTGCTGGGGGGCCGGTACGGCAACTTTCATGATTTTGGGTAACATCTGTACGCGCTCCTGCTCATTCTGTGCGGTGGCCACCGGCCGCCCGCTGGCCGTAGATATGGACGAGCCTAACCGCGTGGCTACCTCGGTAAAATTGATGCAGGTAAAACACTGCGTAATTACCTCGGTTGACCGTGACGACCTGAAAGATGGCGGTTCTACCATTTGGGCCGAAACCATCAATGCTATCCGCCGCGAAAGCCCGGAAACTACTTTAGAAACTTTATTGCCCGACTTTAAAGGCAATTGGGACAACCTGGCCCGCGTATTAGCTGTACGCCCCGAAGTAGTTTCACATAACCTGGAAACCGTACGCCGCCTTACACGTGAGGTACGTATCCAAGCCAAATACGATCGTAGTTTGGAATGCTTAAAGCATATTTCAGAATCGGGTTTACGCACTAAATCGGGCATTATGCTGGGTTTAGGCGAGCGCGAAGAGGATGTGCTGGAAGCTATGCAAGACTTGCTGAATGCAGGCGTGCATATTTTAACACTAGGTCAATACCTGCAACCAACCCGCAACCACCATCCGGTGATTGACTGGATTACGCCCGATCAGTTTAACTATTACAAAGAAGTTGGCTTAAACATGGGCTTTAAATATGTAGAAAGCGGTCCGCTGGTACGTTCTTCGTATCATGCTGAAAAACACTTATTTGAAATATAAGTTGTAACATAATATTCTATATATTTACAACGTTGGCTAAGAAGCATAAAATAAACCTTTCGGAAGATGAACTGATATCAGCTTTGCGCCGTCATGAAAAAGTGGCGGCCGAAGCCTTGTATGATATGTATTCGGCCTCGTTATACGGCGTTATTTTCCGTATTGTGAATGACACCACTACCGCCGAAGACGTACTGCAAGAGGTATTCGTAAAAATATGGAATTCTGCCGGCTCATACAGTGCCGACAAAGGCCGCTTGTTTACCTGGATGCTTAACATCGCCCGAAATTTGGCCATCGATAAAATTCGTTCCAAGGATTTTAAGAACCAGTTTAAAAACCAGGAGCTTGAAAATAACGTAGGTTATATTGACCTGCATAACAGTACTGTTTACAAACCTGAGTTGCTGGGCGTAAAAGATTTGGTTGAAACGCTTAGACCCGAGCAAAAATCAATATTGGATTTAATATATTTTAAAGGCTATACCCATACCGAAGCAGCAGAAGAACTGGGAATACCTTTAGGCACTATCAAAACCCGTTTACGTACAGCCATATTGCAGTTAAGGAAACATTTTAATTGAGCGTGGAAGATATTAAGGCATATATTGAATCAGGGGTGTTGGAGCTTTATGTTCTGGGCGATTTAAGCGCAGAAGAAAGAGCAGATGTGGAGGCTATGGCTTTAAAATATCCGGAGGTAAAAGCAGAACTACAGGATATAGAACAAGCCGCCCAGTTATATGCCGATGTACACGATATTGAAACAGGTGATGATCTTCGCAACCGGGTACTGAACAGCCTAATGACTAATTTAGGCGATGACCGTAATTTTACCAAAGGCCATTATGGCCAGCCAGAAACGCCAGTACATTCTATAACTGGGCAGGCTACTCCTACTACCAGTGTTTTTTATAAATATGCTTTTGCGGCCAGTTTGCTGCTGCTATGCTTGTGCGGCGGTGCTTTAGCTATCGTTTCAAAACGTTTACAAAGCGCTAATCAACAACTGGTAACCTACCAATTGCAAAATCAAAAATTTAGTAAGCAGGTAAAATATATGGATCAGGAAATATCTGTTTTCCGCGATCCGTCTTTTCAGTTTATTAAGCTTAAAGGTAATACGTCATCCAACAGTTTAACCGTAGCCTGGAGCCCTAAACGCAAAAAGGTAATGGTAGATATGACCAGTGCTGCATTACCGGCTACTGATAAAAACCACCAATATCAGCTTTGGGCTATTGCCAATGGCAAGCCAGTTGACTTAGGCATGATTGATGCAACTAAAGCCGACTCTGCCGATATGATGGAAATGAAACCAGCCGAGCAGGCACAAGCCTTTGCGGTTACTTTAGAGCCCAAAGGCGGCAGTGCCAAACCTACCACTCCACCGCTGGTTATTGCATCACTGTAATTTTAAGGGATAAGCCAAGTGCCTTGCCAAGCGCCGCTAGGCTGTAAGGTAAACTGTGCCCGCCGGTTACCTGTAGGGCTTAGTTTTAGATATTCCATTTGTTTTACATCAATAACTACTACCGCAAAATTTTCATAACCGTCTGGTGTATCACCATTACTTTGTGGGCTTGCTAAATATGACAGGCCGTCGTCTGGCTGTTCAATAGCTGTTGAAGGTGCCGGTTTTGCTAAATAGGACTTCTGCCCTTTGTAGCCCTCAACTTTCCAATTATGCTGTGCTACTTCATCTCGGTAATGAATGGTAGCCACGCCTTTGAAAATGAGCTGTATTTGGGTAGCCGGATTATAACCGCAAACAGTTAAACGATTATGACTACTTATTTGACTAACCTTTGGCGAACGGTAATCAGTGAAAAACACAAGTTGTTGCTCGTTAAAACCTATTTTTCTGAGCACTACAGTGTAAGCGTTGACATATTCATCTGCAATATGCGAGATAGTTATATTACGAAATGCTGAGTTGATGTGACCATTGCCATTAGTTAACCCATTCCAGCTATTTGCCAGTATCTGATACATACTTTTATCCATTAGCATATACTTTTTATAAATTTCACAAGACCATTAAATAATTGTAACGTTTTCACCAAAACTGCATCTTAATGATAATTAACAAGTATTAGTGTTCTTTATAAGGTCAGTTAATATAAAAAACGGTTGTTCGGATACTTGCAACCGTTTTTTTATGCAGTAAGCTTAGCCATTGTAGCAGGTAACTTAGCTGCCACCTGACCCGGCAACACTACATGCAGGCGGTTAGGTAAAGCCAATTCGTCACCCGCCTTGCCGTGTATATAAATACCTGCCAAACAAGCTTCAACCGGCGAATACTTTTGTGATAATAATGACGTGATAATGCCGGTCAGCACATCGCCCATACCGCCGGTGGCCATAGCGGCATTACTTGTTGAATTAAAATACAATTTACCATCGGGTGTACCTGTAATAGTATAATCATTCTTCAGCACAATATAAATGTTCAGTTCTTTAGCTTTTTGCTGCAAGGTTTGCAAACGTTGCCACCAATTGGTATGATCGCCAAACAAGCGGTCGAACTCTTTCATGTGCGGTGTAATAATACTGCCTGCTGGCAGTTGTCTCACTAACTCATGATGCTGAGATAATAAGTTCAGTGCATCCGCATCCAGTACCAGCGGCTTATTATAATTTACCAAAATATCAGTTAATAAAGCCAAAGCATTTTCGTCTTTACCTAAACCGGGGCCTATACCTATAGCGCTGAACTTTTCATAGTCTATATCAGGTAAATCATTGCCTTGACGAACGATAGCCATTACCTCTGCTTGATAGCTGTTTAAGGCCGTTAAACCAGCTTCAGGTATACAAGCTGTTGTTAACCCGGCACCTGCATATACACAAGCTGATGAGCACAACAGTGCGGCTCCCATGGTTTGCGCTTGGCCAGCTACCATTAGCGCATGGCCAAATGTACCTTTGTTACTGAATTTATGCCGGGGCTTTAAAATAGCTTTAATATCCTTTTCTTCAACAAACTGGTAAGGCGAGCTGAGCGACTGTATATAACCCTCATTCAATCCGATATTTACTACCTCCCAACAATTTATAAACGCACCCGATTCGGGCAGTAAAAAGTTAAGCTTCGGTTGCTGAAAGGTAATTACCAAATCAGCCCTTAATACGGTTGCCTCTTTATCTACATCGCCTTCGGTTAATAGTCCGGTTGGTACATCAACAGCCACTACCGTTTTGTTGAGCATATTCAAATGCTTTACCAATTTTTCGTAATCACCACTTAAAGGTTTATTAAGGCCGCTGCCCAATAAGGCATCAATCAATATGCTGCTATCTTCGGGCGGAAAGCTTTCGTCTTTGTTGATTTCCAACAACGGAACTTCAGTTTGTTGCAGGAGTTGAAAGTTAGTGTTAAAATCGTCAGTTGCTTTATTTGAGAAACGGGCTACTTTCACATTCAACTGGCCATAGCCATGCCCGTTTAAAATGCGCGCTATAGCCAAGCCGTCTCCCCCATTATTTCCTGTGCCGCAATACACTGATATGGCCTGCCTTTTGTCTGGAAAATGATTAATAAACCAGCTCACAAAAGCTTTAGAAGCCCGTTCCATTAAATCAATTGAAGTGATAGGCTCATGTGCTATGGCATGAGCATCAACCTCGTGTATCTGTGCTGAGGTAAGTAAGGGAATCATATACAGATTTAAAGGAAAATAAACAGGTAATTGTTTACAATTTGCATTATTTACAAATATCTACCAACAAAAATAGCGGCAGGTTTAAAACCTCCGCTATTTAAATAAGCTTATTATAACGCTATAATATTAATCAGCAATAGCGCGGAACATCAATGCCCCTACCGTAACATTAGTACGACTGTCAATTAAGATAGCACCTCCGTTGGCTTTATTGTTTTGATAAAGGTCAAAAGCCAGTGGATCTGCCGTTTTGATGATGATGCATCCGATATCGTTCAGTTTAAAATCTTCGTCGTAAGTTTTTTCGAGCGTATTGATATTAAATTTATACAACACTTCCTGAATGCGGCAGCGGGTTAACTTGCTGTTGTGCTGTATAAAGTAGGTATGCGAGGTATCCAGCGCGCGGGTATCCATCCAGCATAAATCGGCTTCTACTAGCTGTGATACCTGCGGTTGTCCTTTGCTGCTCACCAGTACATCACCCCGACTGATATCAATATCATCCTGCAGGTGTACAGTTACCGACATACCCGCAGTTGCTTCCTCAAATTCTTTATCTAATAATTCAATTTTAGTAACGGTTGAGCTAAAGCCCGATGGTAACACCGTTATCTGATCGTTCACTTTAAAGCTGCCGCTGACCACTTTACCTGCATAGCCACGGTAATCGTGCAGTTCTTCGGTTTGCGGGCGTACCACCCATTGTACAGGCATACGGGCATGTGAGGCGGTATCATCAACCGTAAGTTCTACCGTTTCTAAATGATCCAGCAAACTTTTGCCACTGTACCAACCCATATTTTCCGAACGGTTTACAATGTTATCACCTTTCAGGGCGCTTACTGGGATAAAAGTTACATTAGTTAAATTTACCTTTGCAGCTAAAGCTTGGTAATCGGCAACAATCTGGTTAAAGGTAGCTTCATTGTAACCTACCATATCCATTTTGTTAACGCAAACCACTACCTGTGGCAATCCCAACAGCGATACTAAAAACGAGTGACGTATAGTTTGCTCAATCACACCCTTACGGGCGTCAATTAAAATAATGGCCAGATTAGAGTTAGACGCTCCGGTAACCATGTTGCGGGTATACTGAATATGTCCCGGCGCATCGGCAATGATAAACTTGCGTTTATCGGTCTGGAAATATTTATAGGCAACGTCTATAGTTATACCCTGCTCGCGTTCGGCTTTCAAACCGTCAGTCAGGATAGCCAAGTCGATGGTGCCATCATCGTTTTTGCGATTTGAGCGTTGCAATGCTTCCAGCTGATCAGCCAGAATAGATTCGCTATCGTATAACAGGCGGCCAATGAGGGTACTCTTGCCATCGTCAACACTACCGGCGGTAATAAACTTTAAAATTTCCATATTAAAAATAGCCTCCTTTCTTGCGGTCTTCCATAGCAGCCTCGGATACTTTATCGTCCATACGGGCACCACGTTCGCTTATTTTGGAGGTACTAATCTCGTCTATAATATCATCAATCAAAAATGCCTCGGATGCTACAGCAGCTGTACAGGTCATATCGCCCACGGTACGGAAACGTACGGTACGGCGTTCTACCACATCCTCCTCGTCCATATTCAGGAACTCGGCGGCAGCCATCAACTGGCCATTGCGGGTAATGACATCACGCTGGTGTGCGAAGTAGATAGAGGGCAGGGCAATGTTTTCGCGGCGGATATAGTTCCAAACATCCAGCTCGGTCCAGTTACTGATGGGGAATACCCGTACGTTTTCGCCTTTGTGAATTTTACCGTTATAGATATTCCATAACTCAGGGCGCTGACGTTTAGGGTCCCACTGGCCAAATTCATCACGTACCGAAAAGATACGCTCTTTGGCGCGGGCTTTTTCCTCATCGCGACGGGCACCGCCTATACAAGCGTCAAACTCATAATGGGCAATGGTATCCAGCAAAGTAACTGTTTGCAGCGCATTACGACTGGCATTCTTGCCTTTCTGCTCTACTACTTTACCTTGGTCAATAGAATCCTGCACATGGCCTACAATCAGCTTTTCGCCCAGGCGGGCAATCATCTCGTCGCGGTATTGTATCGTTTCCGGAAAGTTATGCCCGGTGTCAATATGCACTAATGGAAACGGGAATTTACCCGGACGAAAAGCCTTTTCAGCCAAACGCACCAGGGTAATAGAATCTTTACCACCCGAAAACAAAAGCGCAGGCCGTTCAAACTGCCCGGCTACTTCACGCAAAATATGTATGGCTTCCGCCTCCAGCTCATCCAGGTAATCTAGCTGATGTTTACTCATTTTTCTGTTATAATCTCTTGAACACTATGTAAACCACACTCCTTTTTCGATTGGTCTTCCCACCACCAGCGGCCGGCTCTAAAATCTTCGCCGGGCTGTACGGCACGGGTACACGGTGCACACCCAATGCTTGGAAAACCTTTATCGTGTAAAGGATTGTAAGGTATATTGTTTGTTTTGATATAATTCTTCACTTCATCAAGCGACCAGCTATAAATAGGATGATACTTGATAATCTGGTTACCTTCATCCCATTCTATATTATCCATATACTGGCGATTGGCCGATTGTTCGGCACGAATACCGGTAATCCAAACGGTATTACCTGCCAACGCACGCTTTAACGGTTCAATTTTACGAATGCCGCAGCACTCCTTCCGGTTTTCAACCGACTCATAAAAGCTGCTTGGCCCTTTTTTGCTCACCATTTCCTGCACCAGTTCGGTTTTTGGATAGTAAGCATAAACAGGCTGACCGTACATTTCCATAGTACGGTTCCAAACATAATACGTTTCCGGAAAAATACGGCCGGTTTCTAAGGTAAATACTTTGATAGGCAGTTTCTGGCTAAAAATCATGTGGGTAATCACCTGATCTTCCCAGCCAAAACTGGTAGAGAAAACCACCTGATCGGGAAACTTATTAGCCAGCCAGGCCAACGCGCTGCCCGGTGCCATACCGGTAATCTCGGGTTGTATATCGTTAATTACTTTACTGTTCATTCTAAAAAACTTTATCTACAAAACTGTAAATACTTTTAAGGCTCACCAGTATCACAATAATGCCTACCGATGTCATGATAATTTTGGTAGAGATTTTATTGGATATACGAGCCGCAATGGGCGAAGCCAAGGCACTGCCGATAATTAGCCCAATGATAGCGTACCAATGGGCACTGTTAAGCATGCTCATAAAGGTAAGCGACCCCATAATAGCCACAAAAAACCGTGAAATTTTAACCGTACCTAAAGAAAACCGTGGATGGCGACCACCCGCAATTAACGATGACAGCACAATAGAACCCCAGCCACCTCCACCAACGGCATCAATAAAACCGCCGCCTAAACCCAGCAAGGATATACGCTTAATTTTATCGGCCGATTTTATGACTTTGGCACTGAATGCTTTTCTAAAAATTACGATGCCCAATATCAGCGTGTAAACAGATACTATGGGTTTAGTGTACATACTGTAATGCTCAAGTGATGACAGGATGTATGCACCCGTTACGGCACCAACAATGCCTGGTAGCAACAACAGCTTAAACAATTTCCAGTTGATGTTGCCCATGCGGTAATGCATCCAACCGGCAATGCCGCAACTGAATATTTCGGACAAGTGCACACCCATACTAGCCGAAGCCGGTGGTATGCCCATGCTTAACGAAAACGTCGTAGATGTTACACCATATGACATGCCTACAGCGCCATCTATCATGGCAAATACAAAGCCCGCACCCAAAAAATAGTAGAACTCATTCGGCACATGTTCAACGTAATTTCTGAAATCGGGCTCGTTGTACCATAGGGCAGTTGTACCTAAAACCAGTAATAGCATCAGCGCAGCCCATATTAACCATTTAAAATTACGCTTATGAGTTGATACAGCTTTGCCCGGTACTGTTATGGCAGCCGGTGATGTGGTGTTACCAAGTACAATATTATTGCCTTTACGAGATGCTATCATAAACTTCGTTTACAGATTGAAACTGCGGATGCAGCGATACGACCTGACCAAATATCATCAAAGCTGGTGCTTTAACCTCATGCTGCTTAACCAGTTCTGGCAACGTATCAACTACGCCTACCACAACTTTTTCATTTTGTGTTGATCCGCTTTGAATAACGGCTGCCGGTAAACGGTGCTTACCGGCGGCTTTAAACAACTCGGTAATCTCTTTTATCTTATGAAGTCCCATCAACACCACCACGGTAGCATTGCTATGTGTGGCTTCCCGTAAATCGTCGGATATACGGCCATCAGCTGTAGTACCAGTTACCACCCAAAAGCTTTCGCTCATACCCCGGTGGGTTACCGGAATTTGCTGTAAACCCGGAACCGAAATAGAACTGGATATGCCCGGAATGACCTGTGCTGGAATGTTGTAAGATGCCGCATGCTCCAATTCTTCATACCCGCGACCAAATACAAACGGATCTCCACCCTTCAAGCGAACCACATGGCCATAATTGAGCGCATAGTCCACCATCAGTTGATTAATAGCCTGCTGCGATGCCGAATGATCGCCGGAACGCTTGCCTACATACACTTTAACGGCATGTGCAGGCACCAAATCCAGCAACTCTTCACTCACTAAGGCATCATACAATACCACATCGGCTGTTTGCAAAGCCTTCATACCTTTAATGGTAATCAGTTCTGCATCGCCGGGACCTGCGCCTACTAATGTTATGCTGGGGTGTTTACTGTTTTGCATTGTATACTTTGCAAAAAGCCTCTGGCAGTACGCTGCTGAGGCTTTTTTAAATTTATTTAACCATCATTAGTTATGCTAAACCGCTGGAAGAAACACATCAACCATCCTGGCAGGCATAACCGCGTTCATTTTCTCAATCCAAATATATACATACTATACAGAAATAGTAGTATTTGTTTCTAAAAAAGACGCTGCGTTTACCAAAGCATTTTTTAAAGATTAAAAATCAGGTTGCTTTCGCGGGCTATGATATCGGCTATGCTGGTTTCGGTAAGTATTTTAAGCGTAGCATCACGCACTTGTACAAATACATCGCGTATGCCGCAGGTAGTTTCTTGATGACACTCGTCGCATTTGCGGTAAAAGTTCAGACTGGCGCAAGGTACCATAGCTATGGGGCCATCGGTAATACGCATAATATTTACCAGCATAATATCTTTAGGGTCTTTGCTTAAGCTATAGCCGCCACCTGCACCTTTTTTGCTGTACAAATAACCTGCATTGCGTAAGTCCAATAGTATCTGTTCCAAAAACTTTTTGGGTATACGCTCCTCTTCCGCAATTTTTGAAATTTGCATAGGCGGATTATTTGCATTTTTTCCCAGAACTACCAAAGCCTTGATAGCATATTTAGTTTTTTTAGATAACATATTTAAAGTAAGGTATGCAAAGTTACGGAAAATCTGTGTTACAACCACTTTACTGTAGGCAAGTAGTAGCACACTACATATGTCTTGACATTTAATAAACTTCCAAACGTTAAAAGTATTGCTAATAAACGCTTTTATCGCCACTGCACAACTTAATTAAATGCGTTACTGCTTGTTATAACCAACCATTTAGAATTGCAAATGCTGTTTGTAACAATCATCCCACTTGCTTATCTTAATCATAAATTAAATATTAACTTACCTGTATACATTTTGTATATTTCAGCATTAATAAGACAACCGTCATGAACGATGCCCCTTTGATTCAAATCCGTAATCTTTCCAAATCATATGGCCCCAAACTGGTTTTAAAACATTTGTCGCTGGATATTTATCCCGGACAGGTTATTGGCTACATTGGTCCGAATGGTGCCGGAAAATCTACCACGGTAAAAATTCTGACCGGCCTGATACCCGAGTTTAACGGCGAGGTACTGGTCAACGGCATCAGCATGCAACAAAACCCACAGGAAATAAAGAAACTGATTGGTTACGTACCTGAGAATGCGGAATTATATGATGTGCTGACACCAATGGAATACCTGGATTTTATTGGCAAGCTGTACAACATGGACGAAGCCCAACTGCAAAGCAGGGCCCGTAAAATGCTGGCCGGATTTGGACTGGAAGCTGTGGCTGATAACCGGATGGACACATTCTCGAAGGGGATGCGGCAAAAGGTGTTGCTGATATCAGGCATTATTCATAACCCACAAATTATCATTCTGGATGAGCCGCTTTCGGGTTTGGACGCTAATGCAGTAATTTTGGTAAAGGAATTAATTACCCGTTTATCGCAAGAAGGTAAAACCATATTTTATTGCTCACACATGATGGATGTGGTAGAAAAGGTGTCCGATCGTATTCTGCTGATCAACAAAGGAGAAATCATAGCCGATGGCACCTTTGAATCGCTGAAGCAAAACCATGCGGATACACTGGAGCAGGTATTTGCCAAACTGACCGGTCGTGATGAATCGACACAAGAAACAGATGCTATTTTAAACGCATTTGACTAAGCCCTGCCATGAATAAATTATTTTTACGATTGATAGGGTCTTTTAACCCTCTGCTGCAACGAAGCGGCGTGGACACTTACCAGCTTCATGAAATCTTAAAATTAAAATTGTTGATTGATAACCGGCGTCCGGTTAACCTGTTTGCGCATACCAAACGTGCCACCAAAAAAGCCCCTACTGGCAAAACAGCCAGTTCATGGGGCACCTATCTGGTGGTTGGCTTAATGGGTTTGTTTATGAGTTTTACACTGTTTGCTTTTAAACTGCCACTGGTACCACAAACCATTTATTTCAGCATATTTATGATAATGCTGGCCATCACCATGATTACCGATTTTACTACGGTACTACTGGATGTGCGCGACCAATATATCATACTCCCCCGACCAGTAAACGACCGCACACTTACCGTATCCCGCATTTTACACATTGGTATTTATGTATCTAAATTAGCCTTGGCACAAGGTGCAGCCGGTATCGTACTCGTGGGCTTTGCTGATAGCTGGGCCGCAGTGCCTTTGTTTTTGGTGCAGATGATAGAAGCGACGTTTTTGAGTATTTTATTGGTAAACATCGTTTATTTGATATTGCTTAAAACAGTATCGCCTCGCAAGTTTAAAGACATTATCAGCTATTTTCAGATTGGTTTTTCCATCCTGATTTTTGCAGTATACTACTTGCTGCCCCGTTTAATAAACATGGCACAAATTGAAAACTTCGACTTGTTGCAACACCCTTGGGCATATGCCCTGCCGCCTATCTGGATAGCTGCCTTAAATGAAGTGCTTATTCATCCGGGCAGATCCAATATCATCACCAGCTTGTTAGCCATCGCCGGCGTTTTAGCACCTGTGGCAGGTTTGTGGTTTGTGGCTAAAGTACTGGCACCCGGCTTTAACCGCAAGCTGGCGGTAGTGGCTACATCTGATGCCAGTGCGGCTCCTACTACCACTGTTGTGCAGGAGAAACCTCGTTTTAATTTGGTAAACCGCATTGCCAATCTCATAGCGCCCGACCCTGTTGAAAATGCAGGCTTCCGCATTACCTGGAAACTAGCCGCCCGCATCCGCGAGTTTAAAATTAAAGTATATCCCGCCTTTGCCTATGTGCCTATTTATTTTGTATACTTTGCTTTTAACAGCAAAGGCAGCAACTTAAGCGACAAATATGAAGGCCTGCAACATAGCGGAAAATATATTTTGCTTATCTACCTAAGCACCTTTGTCATCTCCTCTATTTTACAAAACATATCGTATACCGAAAAGTTCAAAGCCTCGTGGGTATACTATGCTCTGCCTATTACGCATCCGGGTAAAATTTTGTCGGGTATGTATAAGGCGGTATCTACGTTGTACTATCTGCCTTACTGCATTGTGCTGGGCATTGTAAGTATTGTGATATGGGGTCCGGCTGTGATTAATGATGTTATTTTGGCCACATTTATGGGCCTGATTTATGGATTGCTCACCGCTTTATTTTTAATGAAAGGTTTACCTTTTTCCAAACCTGTGCTGGTAAAGCAATCGGGTGGCCGCTTTGTCACCTCCATGCTGATTGCCGGCTTCATCGGCATCGTTGGTTTAGGGCACTACCTGTTATCGCGTTGGGAGCTGCTGATTTGGATACTGATTATTCCGGCTATGGGTATTTACTGGTTGATGCTGCATTATTATAAAAAGCAGAATTGGGAAGGTATTGAAATGGAAGAGTTGTAGTGTTTTTGAAGATATGCTAGTGTTGGTTTGTGCTTTAAGTTTAACATCCTTTAGTGTTTCTTTACTTCAGCTAGTCTGCTCATTGCCGCAGGGGCTAGTTCTTTTGTCATAGCTACAAAAGAACCAAAACTTAGCGCAGCGATCTCATGAACACCACTAAAAAGCAAAACAACAAAGTGAATAAAAGCCTAGCTGTTGCGATCACCTCTCCGCCCACAATGCCATCGCTGGCCCGGGCGCAACAGCGGGCCTTTGCGCTTTTTTATCCTATAACACAAGGCACTGACAAAACAACTTAGACAAAAAGAATCGGCATTCAGCTTCTTTCGGCAGCTACTGCACAAAGTACAAGCACTATCTTGAGTAGAAAGAAGGTGCGGCCGAGAGCTTTCTTTTTGGTTCCTTTTTCTTTTGCGGTAAAAGAAAAAGGAACTTCCACAGGCCGTGGTTAAAGAACATCTCTAGCCTAATGAAACGCTAAAGCAAGTAAAAGCACGACAAAACTGCAACAAAACAAAAGTGCTATTTATAAACTCTCTACCAGCTCCACTTCCGCAACTGGGCTAAATAAATAAACCCTTCTCGTACTTACCTCAATACATTTAAAACGTTTACGCAATTGTTCTTCTTTGCGGAACACACGGCCGTCTTTAAGCTTAAATACGGCTTTGGCAGGCAACGTTTCAACCGTAGTGACTGATTCTTTAACCGCATCATACTTACGGAGGGAACGGTATAAGTTCAGGTCAGAACAACTGGAAGCGGCAGGGTTATTCAGATAAGCGGTTATGGCATAGGTGATATCGGGCGGAAACACACTTTTTTCGAAAAAAGGCTGCATCATTTTTTTAAAGTTGCCTTTCCACTCGGTGCCATGCGGCTTTACTTTGTGCTGATGCTGGTTCCAGGTATACAGATGCGCAAACTCGTGCACGGTGGTTACCAAAAACGCGTAAGGATTTAAATTATGATTTACGGAAATTCGATGCCCTTTACCGGCATAAGGCGGACGATAGTCACCAAACTTACTGTTACGGCTACGCGATATTTTAAACTCGCACTTAAAATGATCTATCCAGCGGCTTATTAAAGGGGCCGCTTCTGGGGGTAGGTACTTTTCTAAAACTTTTACTTTATCCACAAAAACCTCAGCACAAATATAGGTGGTAGAGTGCTATTTCAGCAGTTGGTAGGTAATAAAGCTGGCTGCATAAGCCAGCAGAGTCATATATACAAACTGGGCAGCAGGCCAGCGCCAGTTCTTGGTTTCGCGGTAAACTACCGCTACGGTACTGGCACATTGCATAGCAAACGCATAAAACATCATAAGCGAAGCAGCTACGGCAAAAGTAAACACCGGCTGCCCCGTTTCGGTATTGCGAGCGCTGCCCATTTTTTCTTTTACCGATTGTATCTCATCAGCATTACCATCTACGCTGTAAATGGTAGCCATTGTACCCACAAATACTTCTCGGGCAGCAAATGAAGTGATGAGGGCAATTCCAATTTTCCAGTCAAAACCCAACGGGCGGATTGCCGGTTCTATAGCATGACCTAAGTAACCTGCATAAGAACTTTCCAGCTTTTCAGAAGCCTTAGCATGTTCCAGTTCGCTTGGCTTCATTTTTTGACCATATTGCGGCTGGCTATATTTTTTCTCGATCTCGTCAAAGTGATTTCCCGGCCCGTATGAGGCAAGTACCCACAAAATGATAGATACGGCAATAATTACCTTCCCGGCTTGCAATACAAAGGTCTTAGCCCTATCGAACATCGTTAAAAACACATTGTTCCACCTTGGCATACGGTATACCGGCAACTCCATGATAAAATAGCCACGCTCGCGTGCTTTTAAAATGTATTTCATTACCCAGGCTACCACAATGGCTGATACCAAACTGAGCACATACATACCGGTTAAGGCCAAACCTTGCAAGTTAAATATCCACCATACATTACGGTTAGGTACAACCAATGCGATCAGTAAGGTATAAACCGGTAAGCGGGCTGAGCAGGTTACCAATGGCGTTACCATAATGGTGATCATGCGGTCTTTCCAGTTTTCGATGGTACGGGTACTCATAATAGAGGGAACCGCACAGGCAAAACCGCCAATCAGCGGCACTACCGATTTACCGTTCAAGCCTACCTTACGCATCAGCTTATCCATCATAAACGTAACGCGGGCCATATAGCCGGTGTCTTCCAGGATAGAAATAAAAGCAAACAGGATAGCAATCTGCGGAATAAATACTAGCACGCCACTCAACCCGGCAACTACACCATCGGCCAGCAAATCGGTAAGCGGACCGGCCGGCATCAGTGTATGCACGCCTTTCTGCGCCCAGATGAACAATTGCTCAATTAAAGCCATTGGGTATTCCGACCACGAAAAAATGGCCTGGAACATAAACAGCAAAATGGCAAAGAATATTACAAAGCCAAATACCCGGTGGGTTAACACCTTATCTATCCGGTTACTGGTGGTTTCTTTATGTGCTGTTTCTTTTTTGCTGACAGTATCGTACAGCAAATCATTAATGTAATTGTAGCGCGCAATGGTTTCCGTAGCCTGTGCTTTCTGCGAGTGAAAACTATATTGCTGCTCAAGCTCTTCTATGCGGTTACTTTCATCGGGCGACAAAAACCTTAACGTTTCGTGCTGATGAGCCAGTTGCAGGGCGTAATACGGATTATCCACCTGCATCTCTTCGCCTATGGTATCAATCAATTGCGGTGCCAATGATTTGACATCGATAGTATCTTCCTGCAAGGCAAACTGGTTGGCGTATGATATTTGTATTTTTAGATCTTCGATACCTTCATTACGGCGGGCTGAAATAGGTATAACCGGAACACCCAACTTTTTAGACAAGCCGTTTACATCAATATCGATGCCTTCCTTTTTGGCAACATCCATCATATTTAGGGCAACCAAAACAGGAATTTTTAAATCGGCAACTTGGGTATATAATAGCAGGTTGCGCTTTAGGTTAGAAGCGTCAAGGATAATAACAATAAGGTCAGGGTTCAATTCGTTGGCGCGGTCGGCCAGTACCGATAAAACGATAGATTCGTCGCGGCTTTTAGGATAAAGGCTATAGGTACCCGGCAGGTCGATGACTTGCGCACGCCTACCATCGGGTAAATTGCAGTACCCGGTCTTTTTATCGACCGTAACACCCGGAAAGTTTCCTATTTTTTGGTTTAACCCGGTTAAAAGATTAAATAATGTTGATTTACCGGTGTTGGGATTTCCTACTAACGCAACTCTAATCTCTGCCTTCAACGTTCAACTTACTGTAAAATAATGGTAGAAGCCTCTTGCTTGCGCAGGCTAAGCATGTAGCCCGATACATTGATAGCAATAGGATCGCCCAGCGGGGCAACACGCTCTACCCGGATTTCTTCGCCAGGCAGGCAACCCATTTCCATCAGTTTAACCGACATTTCCAAATCGGTAAACTCTTTGATAATTGCTTTTTTACCTACTTCAAGTTGAGAGAGCTTCTTCATATCAGACAGCAAACTTAAACCTTATTTAAAACAAATCCAAATAAGAAGTATGTTTACTTTACTACACTTTGTGATGATTACCTCATGATGATAATTCCATGTTGGAAAGTATCTTAACAAACGTTGCGCACCATCACAGAACTGTTTGAAATTTCACCAAAATGCGGACAATGGCAATCTTTTTTAAAAATCCCGCATGAAGAAAGACCTACACTTAAACCCACCAACACTAAAAACTTAAACTTTTTCATTTCGATTTGCAAAAACTGTCATCAACATACTGAAGGCCGCCATGCCTATGCCTACCGAGTCAGCAAACAAGTCATCCCACTCGCCGCTGCGCCAGGTAAAGATATACAGTTGCAGTATCTCTATCAGGCCGCCAAAGGCTATGGCTATCAATATAGCCTTAAACGCATGTGCGTAGCTGAAAGTTCCATGCTGACGCATTAATCCGGTGCCAAATAGTACAGTAAACACAAAAAACAGCCCACAGTGCACCAGTTTGTCAAAGCCTGGAAAGAACCTGGGCGAATGTGCTACCTCGCCCATTTGCATATCGCAAATCACCAAAACAAATAAAGCCCACCCTAAGGTGAGCTTTTGATATTTGAAAAATGATTTCATCAATTAAGCGCCAATTAAAGCCTGGTAATCTTCGGCCGATAATAAGCCTTCTACGTCGGCAACGTCTGCCAAACCTACTTTTACCATCCAGCCGTCACCGTAAGGGTCGGTATTTACTAATTCGGGCTGGCTATCCAGTGCCGGATTAACTTCCAGTACAGTAGCTGCAATCGGCATAAATAAATCCGAAACGGTTTTAACAGCCTCTACAGTGCCAAAAACCTCTTCTTTGCTGATCTCCTGACCAACGGTGGTAATATCAATATAAACAATATCGCCCAGCTCACGCTGTGCAAACTCGGTAATGCCTATAAAGGCTTCGTTACCTTCAACTCTGATCCACTCGTGATCTTTGGTGTATTTCAATTCGGCCGGAAAATTCATATCAATTCGTATTGGTGCCCAAAAATAGTAAAACGTTTAAGTTTAGCACAATGTCGGCAGCTAAAATGCAAGATAATTACGTAATCGAAAACTGTATGGGCTTGGTTTTGTTATAATTTCTAAATCATAAAAGACATTTATCATGAAAAAATTATTTTCCGGACTGATGATCGCCTCTGCTGCACTGTCGTTTCAGGCTTGTAACAGTGGCAGCACCAGCAACGATAGCAAAGCTGTTGCCGATAGTGCTAATGAAACCAAAGACACTTCAACAGTTGCATCTGCTACCGGCGGTATTGCTGTAGACAGTAAAGACGCACAATTTGCCGTTGAGGCTGCAAACGGCGGTATGGCCGAAGTAGAGCTGGCTAAATTGGCCGAAACAAAAGCTACTAACGCTAAAGTAAAAGAGTATGCTGCTATGATGATTAAAGATCACAGCAAAGCAAACGAAGAACTGATGGCTTTGGCTAAAACCAAAAACATTACATTGCCAACTACCGTAGGTGCCGATCAGCAAAAAGTAATGGATGATCTGAGCAAAAAATCAGGTACTGAATTTGACAAAGGTTATGTAGACGCCATGGTTAAAGACCATGACAAAGACGTAAGCTTATTTGAAACTGCATCAAATGATTGCAAAGACGCAGATTTAAAATCGTTTGCCATCAAAACTTTACCTGTGCTTAAAATGCACCAACAATCTATCAAAGCCATTCAAGATGGTATGAAATAATAGTTGATTGTATAAATTATAAAAATGGGGCATGCTTACCGGCATGTCCCATTTTTGTTACGCGACGGTTTACTCAAGCTAAACAGAAAGTGATATTTTAGGCAAACTAAACGCATGTAGCATGATTAAAAAAGTTTACTTATTCGCTTTTTGGCTTACGGTTAGCCATCTGCACCTCTATGCACAAAAGCCGGTTACCGAAGACACTACCGCCCGTTCATCACACCTCAGCAAAATGAATGGCTATTTTAATATGTTTTGGAACGACCGGACAGGTAGGCTATTTTTAGAGGTAGATAAGCTGAATCAGGAATTTTTATATGTAAACACATTACCTGCAGGCGTTGGGTCAAATGATTTGGGATTAGATCGAGGGCAAATTGGCGATACCAAAATTGTTAAGTTTATTAAAAGCGGCCCTAAAGTACTGCTGGTTGAATCTAATTACCGTTACCGTGCTGTAAGCAGCAACCCTGATGAGCGCAAATCGGTTAACGAGGCGTTTGCTCAATCGGTAATATGGGGATTTAAAGCAGATGCTCAAGCCAATGGTCGACTGCTGATAGATATTACACCATTTTTATTACGTGATGCACACCAAATTGCCCCTAAACTGGCAGCGGCCAGTCAGGGTGTATATAAGGCTGATGAAAACCGCTCGGCCCTTTATATGGCCAATACCAAAAATTTTCCGGATAATACCGAAATGGAGGCGATTGTAACATTAGCCACCACTAATAGCACCGGACGCGAAATTGCCACAGTAACGCCTGATGCCAACTTTGTAACCGTGCGCATGCATCATTCATTCATCAAGTTGCCCGACGATAATTATCATCCACGTGTTTTCGATCCGCGTGCAGGTTTCTTTAGCACCGACTTTATGGACTTTGCTACGCCGATTGATCAACCTATCGTTAAACGCTTCATCAATCGGCATCGCCTGCAGAAGAAAAACCCTGGTTCGGCAATGAGCGAGGCTGTAAAACCCATAGTTTACTATGTGGACCGCGGTGCTCCTGAACCGGTGCGCACGGCGCTGATGGAAGGTGCTGCCTGGTGGAACCAGGCTTTTGAAGCTGCCGGGTATAAAAACGCCTTCCAGGTAAAACTGCTGCCCGAAGATGCCGACCCGATGGATGTACGGTATAACATTATTCAGTGGGTACACAGATCCAGCCGGGGCTGGTCGTACGGTTCGTCTATTACCGATCCGCGCACGGGCGAAATTATTAAAGGCCAAGTGTCATTAGGTTCATTACGCGACCGGCAGGACTTTTTAATTGCGGAAGGCTTGGTTCAGCCATATGAAGATGGTAAACCCGTTAGCGATAAAATGATGAAACTGGCTCTAGCCCGTTTGCATCAGTTAGCCGCTCATGAGGTTGGGCATACCTTAGGTTTATACCACAACTACGCCGCCAGCACCCGCAACCGCTCATCGGTGATGGATTACCCGCCGCCAACCATTAGCCTGAAAGCCGATGGCTCCATCGACTTATCAGACGCTTATACTGCCGAAATTGGTGGGTGGGACAAGCGTGCCATTATTTATGGCTATACCGATTTTGTAAAAGGTACTGACGAAAGCAAAGCCTTAAAAAACACACTGAATGAAACTTTGAAGCAAGGCTATGTCTTTATCGCCGACGCCGACTCACGCCCTGCCGGCAGCGCCCACCCCAAAGCGCATCTATGGGATAGCGGCAGTGATGCAACTGATGAACTAAACCGACTGATGGGTATTCGAAGACATATCATAGACAATTTTTCAGAAAAAAGCATCCGCGAAGATGCGCCAATGGCCACTATAGAAGAAGTATTGGTGCCCATGTACCTGTTGCACCGGTATCAAATTGAGGCGGCTTCAAAGGCATTGGGCGGTTTATATTATACTTATGCCATTAAAAATGATGGCCAGCCGGTTACCCGAATGGTTTCCCCTACAGACCAATGGAAAGCATTTGATGCATTGATGAACACTATTACTCCTGATGCCCTGGCATTACCTGAAAAACTGATTGCTAAAATTCCGCCAAGGCCGGTAGGCTATCCCCGTACACGCGAACTGTTTAAATCGCGCACAGGTTTAACTTTTGACCCTATTAGCGCGGCGGAGTCGGCAACCAGTACAACGCTTTCATTTATGCTGCAGCCACAACGAGCAGCCCGGCTGGTTGAGTATCAGGCCCGTGATGCCGCGCAACCCGGACTGATTGCCGTGTTGGATAAGCTGATAGAACAAACATGGAAAGCCCCACAACAAACCGGTTATAAAGGCGAATTGCAGCGCATGGTAAACAACCAGACACTCGTTCAGCTATTGGCTTTAGGCGCTACTAACCAAGCCCCCGAAAATGTACGCAGCATTGTATTGCTTAAAGTAGGTGAATTGAAAAGCTGGTTGCAAACAGCACAAAATTCGGCACAACCGCTCACTAAAGCCAATATGCTATTTGCTTTATCACAAATAAAACAATTTGAGGGCAATCCAGACAAGTTTCAGCCTGTGCCAATGCTGCCAATGCCCGATGGTTCGCCTATTGGTATGGCCGATGGCTGGGAATGCCCTGTTCAGTAAAATCTATTTAATTTATAACTACACTTACCATACTTATACTTCAGAAACATTCATCACGACATCATTGAGTCTAAAATGAATGTTTCTGGCTTTTTAACAGTATAACGATTATACTTGCATTATGTCATCACCAATAGTAACCGGATTGTTAGCCTACGGTATGTCGGGGCGTCTTTTTCATGCACCATTTTTAACTACCCATCCAGGCTTTAAACTGAAAGCCGTTGTGGAGCGCAACCAAAAAAAGATGGCTCAGCAATATCCTGAAGTTTTAAGCTATAACAGTATAGGCGAAATACTAAATGATGATGAGATTAATTTAATTGTGGTAAACACACCCAGCCACCTACATTACGAACAAACTAAGCAAGCGCTGCTGGCAGGTAAACATGTACTGGTTGAAAAACCAGCCACAGCTACCCTGCCACAGGTATTGGAACTGTTTGCCCTGGCTAAACAGGTAAACCGCCGGATATTTGTATACCAGAACCGCCGTTGGGACAGTGGCTTTTTATCGTTGAAAGAAGTAATTGAAAGCGGTAAGCTAGGCAAACTTGTTGAAGTGCATTTACGATACGACCGGTACAGACTTGCACTTAATGCCAAGCCTTTTAAAGAAGACGCCGAGATACCAACCAGCGGTTTGGTTTATGATTTGGGCCCGCATGTGATTGACCAGGCCATTGCCTTATTTGGACCACCATTAAGCTGGCACAAGGTAACGGGCATACACCGTCATGGCTCGGTTGTGAACGATTATTTTAATATTCAGTTATCGTATCCGCACCAGCTTAAAGTTTTCCTCACCGCGAGTTTGATGGTTGCACAACCTCAGCCCGGCTTTGTAATACATGGCACCACCGGTAGTTATATTAAAGACCGTTGTGATGTGCAGGAAGCGCAGTTAGATGCAGGCATGCTGCCTACTGATGTTAGTTATGGTGTAGAACCCGAAGGCAGCGAGGGCCAGTTGATAACTATCGACAGCAATAATCAAAAACAAATTGAAAAAGTACCGGCACACAAAGCCAGCTATATGGATTTATTTGAAGCGGTGTATCAGACTTTGACTACCGGTGCGTTATATCCTGTAACGGAAGAGCAGATTGCCTGGCAGATTGAAATACTACAGGCCGAGGACAACAATTGAGAAAGATGAAAAAACTGTTATTTATTTTATTTGCCCTAGTTACCATAACCGGGTGCACGCAGGCACAAAACGCCCAATCGGATGAAAAGAGTAATCCTCAAATACAAAAGCTGGCACCTTACCGCATTCTGAACACAGATAGTGTATATGTAACCCCAGCCCAGCTTAAAAAGAACAAGCCGGTGATGCTGATTTATTTTTCGCCGGATTGCAGCCACTGCCAGCACATGATGTACGAGATGCAGCCCAAAATGAAAGAACTGGCCAATGTGCAGATTGTGATGATTACGTTCACTTCTTATCCCATGATCAAGGCTTTTTATCGCGATTTCGGCATATCCCGCTATCCTAACATTACCATCGGTACCGAAGGCTATACTTACAAGGTGCAACAATATTACAAGGTAAAAACTACGCCATACATTGCTATTTACGATGCTAAAGGCAAACTGGTAAAAACCTACGAAAAACCGCCTAAAATTGAAGAGCTGATAAAAGTGGTTAAAAAAGCTTGACCTTCAGGCGTTCTCCTGGTATCATCGTAATAAAAAATTTACCTGTTAAAGCGTGTACACTATCAATAAAGTTACACGCTTTTTGCTGGCTCGTAAATTTAAAAGACTGATTTTTGCAGGATGAACTTTCGGACAATTACCAGAATTTTATTTGCTTTATTTCTTTTTACTACCATAACCGCTGCTGCCCAAACCGGCAATGGCACTATATCGGGCCGATTAATGGATGCGGCTACCAATAAACCGCTCGATTTTGCCACTGTAAGTTTGGTAAACAAGGCCGACAGCAAGCCTGTTAAAGGCATGCAAACCGACTTGGATGGCAACTTTAAGCTTACCGGCATTAATGATGGTTATTACCTGCTGCGCATCAGCTTTGTAGGATACTTAACTTATATCAAAGACAGTATTCGCATCAATGATGCACGTCGTGCATTGCAATTGGGCACCATCCGCATGCGTGCCTCTAAAAACAGTTTATTAAAAGAGGTTGTGGTAACCAGCCAAAAAAGCCAGATACAGTTAAGTACCGATAAAAAAATATTCAGTGTTGACCAAAGCCTGGTAAGCCAGGGCGGCTCGGCAACCGATTTACTGAGCAATGTACCTTCTGTACAGGTAGACGTGGAAGGTAACGTAAACCTGCGCGGTTCTAATAATGTACGTGTACTCATCAATGGTAAGCCTTCGGCCATATCGGGCGGTAATGTAAGCGACATTCTGCAATCTATTCCGGCAAGTTCTATTGAAAACATTGAGGTGATTACCAATCCATCATCTAAATACGATGCCGAAGGCCAGTCGGGTATTATCAACATCGTGTTGAAACGAAACGCACAAGTTGGTTTTAACGGATCAGCATCGGCTACAGCTGGTACGCAAAGCACTTATAACGGATCTTTGAATTTAAATTATCAGCATAAAAAGTTTAACGTTTATACCAATTACAGCTACCGCCAGGGTAAACGTATTGGCGAAAATAACTTTACCCGTACCAACAAGATTTCATCTGCCGATGATATTGCATATCAGGATCAAATTGGCTCACAGGAGTTCAATATAAAATCGCATAACATACGCACCGGTATCGACTTTAACATTGCCGATAAAACTACTTTAAGCTTATCTAATAACATTAACCTGCGCGATATTGACCGTATGCAAAATAGCTTAAGCAATCAGCGCAATATAAACCAGGCTTTACGCCGGCAGCTTAGGCAAGATAATGCGGGCACTGGCGACGGTAATAATATTGACTATAACTTAGACTTCAGCAAAAAATATAAAAAGCCGCAGCAGGAGCTAACAGCCAATATTGGCTACTCCACCTCGCACAACAACAATTATGATTCGTTGCGTACCTACACCCAGTACTTTTCACCAGATAGTTTTAGCCCGTTTTTGCAAAACAATGATACCCGAAGCAAACAACGCAATTTAAACCTGCAGTTGGATTACACTTTGCCGCTGAATAAGGACAGTAAGTTAGAAATGGGTTACCGCAGCACTTTTAACCGTAATGACAACAATTACGGTGTTGACACAGCGCTGAACGGTCAGATAAACAATTTTATATTTTCGCCCGACCAAAGCCGTAATTTCTTTTACGATGAACAGGTACACGCTGCTTACACCAACTATCAGCAGCAGTTTGGTAAAATAGGTGTGCAAATTGGTTTAAGAGCCGAGGAAGCCCGCATCCGTACGGAGACAGAAACTTTTGGATTGGATGGTTTTGTAAATAATAATTTAAAATATAAACAAGACTATTTTAGGGTGTATCCAAGTGTATTTGTAAGTGATAAACTAACCGAAAACCAAACCCTGCAATTAAGCTATACCCGCCGGGTTAGCCGCCCGCGCGATAGGCAGATTTCGCCTTTCTTGGACCGCAGCGATCGTCAAAACTATCAACAAGGTAATCCAAACTTGTTACCTGAAGATACCCACTCTTTTGAGCTGAGTTACATTAACTATTGGAAGGCACTGACCTTAACCTCATCATTATATTACCGTTTAACCAACAATAATATACAGCAGGTGCGCACCCAATATGAAGGCTCTAACACCATTACTTTGGTACGTTTTGAGAACTTGAACAGCACCAGCAATGCTGGTTATGAGTTAATTGCCAAGCTGAATGCCACTCAAAAGCTAGATTTTACCGGTAACTTTAATGCTTATTACCGTTACTTAAAAGGCGACTTAAGTAAAGGAATCCGTACTACATCTGGTTACTCTTATAATGGCAACTTAACGGTAAATTACAAACCGGTAAGTAAGCTGGGTATACAGCTGCGTGGCGAGTATCAGGGTCCGCAAGTGATTGCACAAGGCTCCATGAAAGCCATGTATGGCGTAGATGGCGGTATCCGTTATGATATTACCAAAATGCTGAATTTCAGCGTTAACTCACGTGATATTTTCAACACCCGTCGTTTCAAATCAGAAACAGCCGATGCAGAAGGAAACTTTAGCCAGTTTTCAACTCGTCGCTGGAGCACCCGTGTAGTACAATTCACTTTAGCTTACCGCTTTGGCAGCAACCGTGCAAGTGCTGAACAAAAACGTCAGCGCAAAAATCAGGATCAGCCAGACAACGGCAACCCGGATGATATAGGCGGTGGCGCCGGTGGCGGTATTAAATAACACCCCAGTTCCTCGAAAGGAGGGCTTAAAATAAAAATGTCATCTCGAACGTAGTGAGAGATCTTTTAAAACTGTTAGGTTTACCTATCGCCTTTAAAAGATTTCTTCTTCGTCGAGATGACATTTTTGTTTAATAGCTATGCCCATCAAAAGCCCTCTTTTGGGTAAGGCTTTTAACCTGGTCTACTGTTGCTGGGCCGCTTGCTGTTGTTCCAGCAAATTTTGCTTATACTGCTGATAACTGTTTTGCGTAAATGTTGCCGCAAGACTTCCGCTTGCCGGAAAAGCCGGACTTATCTTTTCAGGCTTACCGGTTGTTTTGCCATCTTTATATTCTACTGCCACACCCACCTCCAACTTGTGCCCCGAAAGACCTTTGTAAATCCCTTTTACCGGCGAACAGTCTGAGAAATTACGCCCTACAGCCAGGCGCACGTGGGTTTCATTAGCAATACAATTATTGGTAGGGTCAATGCCCAGCCAGCCGTAATCGGGTATATAGGCTTCGGCCCAGGCATGAGTAGCACCATCGCCACGCATACCGCCTCGGTTAGGGCAAATGTATCCGCTTACGTAACGTGCAGGTATACCCAGCAGGCGCAGCATTTCCATTAAAATGTGAGCAAAGTCCTGACATACGCCAGCCTTTAACTTCCATATCTCATCCAGCTTAGTTTCAACGGTAGTTACGCCCTTGATGTACTCAAAGTTCTTGTACACATATTCGCAAAATTGCAGTGCGGTTTGGTAAGGTGTGTCGCCGCTTTGCCGTTCGGCTTCTACAATGGTGCGTAGTTCATCTATACCTTCAAAGTATTCTTGTTTTAAAAAGTCGATATAAGGCACAATGTATTGCAAGGCCGCCAAAGCCTGCCATTGCTGTTCGGCCGGCGCTTCATCCGTAGGCAATGGCTTATGATGCGTATTGACCAGCACTTCCGAACTAATTACCAGTTCTTTGTGCCGTTCTACATAGGTAAAGTTACCAACCTCATTTCCATAATAATCAATATGTGTATCTACCAGCGGATTACCGGTAATATGCAAATCGTGTTTTAACACATCCTGATAGATATCCACTATAGGAAACAGTGTTATCTGGTTGGCACTGTCACGCACAAGACTATCGTAAGTATATCGGGTAACGTGTTGTATTTTGAACTCTGGCATGTTTATTCAATATTATTTGCTAACAACCTGTTTTATATTTACGAATTGGCAAAGTAATGCTCGTTCAAAGCAGTACCAATACCATACAGCTCCCGTTTAATTTGCGTTAAAAACTGGTGCAAACCGGTTTCTTGTATGCTGGCCACCGAACTATATTTGATATAACTTTGCAATCGGCCTATCTGAAAAGAAATCTCCCGGTAATCTTCGCGGTTACTGTTGTTGCGCAATCGCTCAAAAAACACCTGGATATTATTTACCGAGTAAATCACTGAACGCGGAAAGTCACTATTCAATATCACCAGCTCCATTACATTTTGTGCTTCCAGCCCGGCACGGTAAGTTTTCAGGTAGAGCTCGTAACCACCTAATGATAATAGCAGATGTTTCCAGTAGGTGGTATTGGTTAGCAAATCGGGGTTGCCGCTGATGGAGCCAAACTTGATATCTATAATATCAATAGCTTGTATAGCCCTTTCCAGGTGCTTGCCAATATTCATAAAACTACGCCCCTCGCCACGTTCCATGGTTACCTCGGCCGTACCATAGTATAACATAATCTGTTTGGTTAATACATCCAGCGTACTGATAGGGTCGTCTTTTTGTAGCTTTTGCTCAATATCAGGATCTTTAACAGTATGATAGTAATCATTCAGGCACTGCCATAAATCGCGGGTGATATGTTCCTGCACGCTACGGGCATTTTCGCGCGCCAGCGTAATCATATTCATAATGGAATTGGGGTTAGTTTTATCCGTTACCATATAAGTTAATACCGCCCTGCTATCGTTCTTTAGCCGGTTCATTAAATTCTGGTCGGCCCCCGAATAAATACGAATTACCGGCTCCCAGGTAAATTCACGCACGGCATCTTGCGACGAAGCGTAGTTAATTTTGAGCATGCGTAAAATACCATCGCTCCGTTCAATATATCTGCTTAACCAATAAAAGCTTGCTGCTACTCTACTTAACATCTATGATAAATATAAATTACGCTAAAACCCAAGTATCTTTACTACCCCCCCCTTGCGAACTGTTAACTACCAGCGAACCTTCTTTAAGGGCTACGCGGGTTAAACCGCCGGGTACAATTTCAATACCGTCAGGCCCACATAGTGCGTAGGGCCGTAAATCAATCCGACGTGGCTGTAAGGTGCCTTGTATATAGCAAGGTGCTGCCGACAGACTGATGGTAGGCTGTGCAATAAAATTGCGTGGGTCTTTCAGTATTTCTTTTTTATAATCTTCAATCTCCTGTTCGCTGGCCGCATGGCCCATCAGCATACCATACCCACCACTTTCGTTGGTTTTTTTAACCACCATTTTGTTGATGTTTTGAAACACATATGCCAGTTCATCAGGGTGGCGCAGCTGGTGAGTGGGTACGTTTTTAAGGATGGGCTCTTCGTTCAGGTAATACTTGATCATATCGGGTACGTAGCTGTATATAGCCTTATCATCGGCCACGCCGTTGCCAATGGCATTCACAATGGCCACGTTACCTTTACGATAAGCACTCATAATACCGGCTACACCCAAAATACTGGATGGATTGAATACCAATGGATCTAAAAAGTCGTCGTCTACCCTACGGTATATTACGTCTACCTGTTGCAGGCCCGTGGTCGTTTTCATAAACACTTTGTGATTATGCACTACCAAATCACGTCCTTCAACCAGTTCTACCCCCATCAAACGAGCCAGCGTAGTATGCTCAAAGTAAGCCGAATTGTATATACCCGGACTAAGCAGTACAATAGTTGGATTACTGTTTTGCCTTGGCGATAACGATTGCAGGTTTTTGTAAAGGATGGTTGGATATTCGGTTACACTCCGCACATTACAGGTGGGCAACAAATCCGGAAACAAGCGTTTGGTAATCTCACGGTTCTCAAGCATATAACTTACGCCAGATGGGGTGCGAAGATTATCTTCCAATACATAAAAGGTACCTTGTTCATCACGAATCAAGTCAATCCCGGCAATATGTACGTAAATGTCGTACGGCACATCCAATTTATACATCTCGCGCAAAAAATGCGGACAGGAATAAATCACATCAATGGGTACTACCCCATCTTTAATGATGAATTGATTGTGGTAAACGTCTTTCAAAAAAAGATTTAGAGCAGTGAGCCGCTGCTTAATGCCTTTTTCTACAAATGCCCATTCATCACCGGTAATAATGCGCGGAATAATATCAAACGGGAATATTTTTTCAATACCCTCGCCACTGTTGTAAACGGTAAAGGTAATACCTTGACTCATGAACAGGCGGCGGGCCAAATCTTCTTTTTTATTTAAATCGTCGGGCGATTCTTTGGCTAGATAGTCGATAACCTTACGGTAATGGTCGCGAATGTTTGCGTTAGCGTCATACATTTCGTCCCAAACCCCGCTTATGGCATTATATTGATTAAAATGAGCTGATTGATACATAAATTAAAAGTTCGGCAATCGATTTAACGTGTTAACTTCAGCAATCTAGGGTAATTTGATAAATAAATTAGAAATAGATTAAGTTATTTTATCAGTTTTTAGAGACACACTAAATTTCAAACAACAAAAAACAAATATGTGTTCAAAAACCACTACTATATCAGTCCTTATAACGCATTTTAAGCACAAAAGGCTTAAGATTTCCATCTTAAGCCTTTTGAAAGATATACTTTTTATAAATTAACCGCCATGATTCTCGGCATGTACTTCTTCTTCGCGGAACAGTTTCGCGCTAAAGAAATCGAAGTTCATGCGGGCAATGTTGGTTAACGTAATTTCCTTAGGACATTCGGCCTCACAGGCACCGGTATTGGTACAGTTACCAAAACCTTCGGCGTCCATTTGTGCTACCATGCTTTGTACACGGCGGTAACGCTCTGGCTGACCTTGCGGCAACAACGCCAACTGCGTAATTTTAGCCGAAGTAAACAACATAGCCGAAGCATTTTTACAAGCTGCCACACAAGCACCACACTGGATACAGGTAGCAGAGTTGAAAGCCTCGTCGGCAATTACTTTCGGAATTGGAATTTCGTTAGCATCGGGTACACCACCGGTATTTACCGAAACGTAACCACCAGCTTGCTGGATACGGTCAAAAGCTGAACGGTCGGTAGCCAAGTCTTTAATTACCGGGAACGCTTTGGCTCTCCAAGGCTCAATGGTAATCGTTTCACCATCGCTAAAGCTACGCATGTGCAGCTGGCAAGTGGTGATTGCACGCTTAGGCCCGTGCGGACGGCCGTTGATATATAATGAGCACATACCGCAAATACCTTCGCGGCAATCATGATCAAAATGGATAGGATCTTGCTTCGCATGAATAATGCTCTCATTCACTACATCCAGCATCTCCAGGAAAGACATATCCGGAGATATGTTTTCGGCCTTGTAAGTTTCAAACTTACCAGGAGTTTGTGCATTTGGTTGACGCCAAACTTTCAGCGTCAAATTCATTGTTCCGTTTGCGTTACTCATATTTATAAAATTAGAGTCAAGAGCCAAGAAACAAGAACCAAAAAATCGTCGCTTTAATTGTAAGTCTTGATTCTGGGCTCCTGGTTCTTGCTTCTATTATTTATAGCTTCTTTGTGTTAACTTAACATTTTCGTATACCAGTTCTTCTTTGTGCAGTTCTTCGGGTTGGTTTTCACCTTTAAACTCCCAAGCTGCAACAAAGGCAAACTCATCATCATTACGCAGGGCCTCACCTTCTTCGGTTTGCGACTCTAATCTGAAGTGACCACCACATGATTCGCGACGCATTAAAGCATCTTCTACCATTAAGGCACCCAGTTCAATAAAATCGGCCACACGACCTGCTTTTTCCAGTGCGTTGTTGATTTCGTCGTTTTTACCTACTACGATGGCGTTTTTCCAGAAATCTTCTTTCAGCTCCTGAATCATCACACGGGCTTTTTTCAAACCTTCTTCTGTACGGGCCATACCGCAATATTCCCACATAATATGACCTAATTCACGGTGATACTCCGTAGTTGTTTTAGTGCCTTTTAGCGCCAGCAACTTAGCCACATGCTGCTCAACCTCTTTTTTAGTTTGTGCAAACGCAGGGTGGTTGGTATCAACCGGTTTTGGTCCGATAGTAGCCAGGTAATCACCCAGAGTGTAAGGTATTACAAAGTAACCGTCGGCTAAACCTTGCATCAGTGCAGATGCACCTAAGCGGTTAGCTCCGTGATCGGAGAAGTTAGCCTCGCCTAGAGCATATAAACCAGGTACGTTAGTGCTCAGGTTATAATCAACCCAAAGGCCACCCATGGTATAGTGTACTGCAGGATAAATACGCATTGGCTGTTTATATGGATTTTCATCAGTAATCTGATAATACATATCAAACAAGTTGCCATATTTAGCTTTTACAGCATCTTCGCCCAGGCGCTCAATAGCATCACGGAAATCAAGGAATACAGCGATACCTGAACCGCCCACACCACGGCCTTCGTCAACCATTTCCTTAGCGTTACGTGAAGCCACGTCGCGCGGAACCAGGTTGCCGAATGATGGATATTTACGTTCCAGGAAGTAATCGCGATCTTCTTCTTTAACGTTTTCTATTTTCAGTTCGCCACTGCGTACTTTTTTGGCAATTTCAACTGTTTTAGGTGCCCACACCCTACCATCGTTACGCAATGATTCAGACATCAACGTAAGCTTAGACTGGTGCGTGCCGGTTACCGGGATACAGGTTGGGTGAATTTGCGTATAGCAAGGGTTAGCGAATAAAGCCCCGCGTTTGTGTGCACGCCAAGCAGCCGTTACGTTAGAACCTGCTGCATTGGTTGACAAATAGAACACGTTGCTATAACCACCGGTACACAATAATACTGCGTGACCAGCATGGGTTTCAATTTCGCCAGTTTTTAAGTTACGGGTTACAATACCTTTGGCTTGGCCGTCAACCACTACCACATCCAGCATTTCTGTACGCGTGTACAGTTTTACTTTACCTTCGTGGATTTGGCGATTCAATGCCGAAAATGCACCCAGCAATAATTGTTGTCCTGTTTGACCACGGGCGTAGAACGTACGTGACACCTGCGCACCACCGAATGAACGGTTATCCAGCAAGCCGCCGTACTCGCGGGCAAAAGGAACACCTTGTGCCACGCACTGGTCAATAATATTTACCGAAACCTCGGCCAGACGGTAAACGTTGCCTTCGCGGGCACGGTAGTCACCACCTTTAATAGTGTCGTAAAATAAACGATAAACACTGTCACCATCATTACGATAGTTTTTGGCAGCATTGATACCACCTTGTGCAGCAATTGAGTGTGCACGACGGGCGCTATCCTGGAAACAGAAAGCGGTTACATTATAACCCAACTCAGCCAATGACGCTGCTGCCGATGCACCAGCCAAACCCGTACCTACTACAATAATGTTGTATTTACGTTTATTGGCAGGGTTAACCAGCTTTAAATTGAATTTATGCTTGCTCCATTTTTCGGCTAATGGGCCTTGCGGAATTTTAGCATCTAAAATCATTTTCTATCTATATTATGTTGAGCGGTTGATTAGGTGAACGAGAATTTCACTACTCAACTACTTAACCAATCAATTACTTATTTAAACTCTGAAAAAAATAAACAATCGGCATGGCGGCAAAACCAAGCGGAATAATAACGGCAAACAGCCAAGTACCTATAAATTCATAGATAGGCTTGTATTTGCGGTGTACCCAACCAAAAGTATGGAAAGCGCTTTGGAAACCATGCTTTAAGTGGAACGATAAAGCCACCATTGATATTACATAGATTAACACGTACCACCAGATGCTAAAGCTATTGGCTATACGGGTATGTAAATCTTTAACACGAACAATTTCAGTGTTGCCATCATATGATTGCGAATGCTCAAAATCATGAGTAGGCGGCGTAAAATCGGCTACGGTTGTTTCATTAGTCAGTAGGTTAGTACGGTACTCTTTGTAACCTACGTCATGGGTAAATTTGTACTTGTACCAGAAATCGCCCATGTGAATAACAATAAACACCAGCAAAATGGAACCCAACAGACCCATGTTTTTGGATGAGAAAGATACTGGCGATTGGGTGTGCACGGCATAATCAACCGGGCGCGCATGACGGTTGTTGGTGGTTAAGATGTAGGCGTAGATAGCATGCACAATAATACACAGATACAAAATGTAGGCAATTACTTCAATCGGCGGGAAGTGCGTCAGGAAGTTGGCGTACATGTTAAAACTGTAACCGTTGTCATTGCTAAACAGCAATAGATTACCACCTAAGTGTACAATTAGAAAGACACACAGAAACAAGCCTGTTAAAGCCATGATCAGCTTTTTTCCCAGCGATGAGTTAAAGGTTTGTTTTAATTCACTCATTATAAATTTATTTAAAATCAGGCAAAAATATTTAATATAACCCAAAACCTACCACTAGTTTTCAGTTATAGTCACGGAATTGTCTATTTAGAAACATTCTAAAATCGATTGCATGCAAATGGTTATATAACCAGAAAAATATATCTTAGCCGTTAAGCCTTTTCGCTAATTTATGAAACAATATTCTCTCCTATTTGCCGCTGCTTTATTAGCCGTTGGCTGCGCTAAACCATCACACATTACTGTTAACGGCAAAGTTGCCGGCCTGAACGATGCTACTTATTTTTTGAAAGATGCTGCCGACTCAACCATCGCTGCCGAAAACATCAGCAACGGCACTTTCAAAGTAGATGCACAACTGGATAACCCCGGTTACGGCACATTGTCTATCAACAAAAACGGCAGCAAAGATGAGAACAACTTTGAAGTTTATCTGGAATCGGGCGAGTACACGATTGAGGCTAATGCCGATAAACTTTCTCAATATCCAAAAATCACTTCGCCATCGGCTATTCAGAAAGAGCTGTCATCATATTATGAAATTTACGAGCAAACCAACGCCGGGACACATGAGCAACGCCTGAAAGCCGAAGCCAAGTTGAACGACAAACGTTCAATGGCTTTAAGCAAAACCGAATACATTGCTCTAATTAATAAAGTGAACGCCGCGCAAGAAGCTGAAGACAAAACCAAGATTATTGCGTTTAAAACCTTTGTGGAAAAGAACCCGCAAAGTATAGCCGCGCCGCATTTAATGGGTAAGCTGGATATTGAATCTGACCCGGTTACTTATAACAACATTTACCAAAAGCTAGGTGCCGCTGCCCGTAATACCGACGAGGGTAAAGAAATTGGTGCCAAGCTAACCCGTATACTTAAACTGGTACCCGGTGCCGAGGCGCCTGCTATTGCTGGGAACACGCCCGATGGCAAACCATTTAATAAAGCAACGCTCGATAAATCTAAAAAAGGCTATATCATTGATTTTTGGCGCGCTGCCAATCAGGTAAGCCGCCTGTGCCATCAGGACATGATTAATACCCTGCAAAAAGATAAAAGCGGCCGCCAGTTTGGCATCATCAGTGTATCGTTAGATAGCAAACGCGACTGGTGGACCAAAGCCGTTACCGACGACCACATGAATTGGCCGCAGTTTGCCGACCTGAAAGGTGACGACTCGCCCAATGCCCAAAACTGGATGATCACCAAAATACCCACCTATTACTTAGTAGACGAAAACTGGCACATCATTGAACGCAATGTTGATTTTAACCGGTTATTGTTTGAGATGGATAGTTATGTAAAGAAGCACTGATAGAGGTTGGTTATGGAGTGGAGTAAACTTAAAAAACAATTGTATTTTGAAGACGGATCTTTTAGAGATATATACATTTTAAATACAAATGAAAGCGATTGGAAAAAGTGGGTTCAGTATGTAAACGAAAATTACACAGTTGAATTTTTTGATAGTAGAAAGGATTGCAGTCAAACAGAAATACAATTCAATGTTATTCAAGAGCTATGGAGAGCTGCACCTCCCGACTTTTCATGTAATGCCGTAGTTACAGTAGGAAAAACAACAGTATGTACCTACTTCTTTTCCGAAAATGAGATTGAAAACGACATTTTGCCTTCGGAATTTACATCACTTGACGACCATCTGGCCCTTGTTAAATACATGCAAGACATATCCACAATTCTTGGTAAAAGTATGGTACTTTCCATTGAAAACTGCTGGGAAGACATATTAATGTCTGTTAATAAACGTGATATTGAACTCACATAATGATCGATCTGTGTGCTTACACCGCAATCACCTTATCCTTCAACACCCCAAACACTTTATCCGTACGCTCATGCCGCAGGTTTACCTGCCCGGTAAATTTACCAAATGATGGCAATATAGCCTGCCGCGCGCCAAATGTAAAGCAGGGCAGTGTTACAGACTGACGGCCGCGACCAACCAGGGTTACACCGGGATGAATGTGACCGCAAAATACATAGCTGTTGTGCTGTTGCAATTGAACAGGGGTTTGCGGATGGTGCAACATTAAAAATGGACCAACCTGCAATTCGTTATGGGTAGAGATATTTAGCTGGTGATAATGCACCTCATCAATAATGTCGTGATTTCCGATAACCAGCTGCATTTGGATATAGGCATAACGATTGCGCCAGGCAGCAAAGGCATCCCAGTCGGCGTTCATGTCGCTATGAAATAAATCGCCCAGGAACCATATTTTTTCGGGATGGTGCTGCTCAATAATACGGGCAAGGCAAACCAAGTCTTCATTAGCCAACTGGGCCGGCACCGCAAAACCCGATTTACGAAAGTGGCCCACTTTGCCCAAGTGCACATCAGCCGCAATTAAGGCTTTATGCTTAGGCCAGTAAATAGCTTTTTCGGACAGTAAAAGAAGCTCTTCGCCCTGTAGTGTAAATTTCAACCCTGCACTCATCTGTAGGTGCAAAATTAAACAAAAAACAAAAACTCCGGCTTAAATAGCCGGAGTTTTTACTAATAAATTTAGCTTATTGCTAAATTATGCTTTTTCGCTTTTAGCGTTTACGTTAATGGTGCTTTCGGCTAATTGAGTTAACAGTTCATCTGTTTTTTTCTCTTCAGCCAAAGTTTCGTCCAATAACTGGGCTGCTTCAGCAAAGCCTAAAGTGTTTGCTAATGTACGTAAGGTACCGTATGAAGCAATTTCGTAATGCTCTGATTTCTGAGCAGCTGAAATGATACCGGCATCACGGGTGATGCTGCCATCTTCTGTATCTTCTACAATGCTTTCTGATTCTGAGATCAAGCCTTCCATCGCATCACATTTTTTAGCAGAAGCTTTTTCGCCAACAATTTCGAAAACCTGTTCTAAACGGGCTACCTGGTTGTCGGTTTCTTCTTTATGCGTTTCTAATGCGCTGCGCAATTCATCTGATGTTGCCGCTTTAGCTAATTTTACCAAAGCTTTTGACAGATGCTTTTCAGCCCAGTATATATCTTTTAATTCATCAACAAATAATTCCATTAATGCTGATTCTTCAACATTTTCGGTATTTTCCGGTTTTTTTGATTTAGCAGTTGCCATAATGTAGATTTCTTAATGTGTAAGAGTTTAACATCACAGGCACAGCACAAGTTTTAACTATTTGTTAACATTTGTTGATATCCATTACCCTACTGTGGAATATTCTTATTATAAGCCTGAATAGCAGCCAAATAGTTTTTCTTTTTTAATGCTGTATAAGCTTCTTCATCATCCATCACAAAACGCCCCAGCTCGGTAGCCGTTAATTTTAAGATAGCGGTTTTACCAGATTGAAATGCACATATCGATTCTGCTTTTAAACTCTTTTTTTCGGGCAGTTTCGCATATGCGTTTATTTTGCCGCGTATTACTCTAAACAGCCAACAACTATCTGTTGGCACACCTACTATAGTACCATAAGATCCGTCAACCCGGTTTGCTTCCAGTGTTTGCTCGGGATATATTTTTTGCTCACGCGATGGGTCAGTTTTAGATAGCGAATCGTTCTGATAGATCAGATATGTTCGATGCAGTTCAACGTTAGTATAAATTTTTGATTTAAAAGTTTTAATAGAACTATCGCGCATCATTACACTGAACTCGTAAGTATTATTGCTTAACGTGTTATTACCATCTTTATTTGCTTTTTGGGCGAATGAGCTTTTAATACAGAAAATGCCAACACAAAAAAGAAATACATTTAAAAGTGCAACTTTTTTCATGTCGCAAAGCTAAAACTTTCTATTCTCTAATCCGGAACGGTTATATGAGTTTTGCGCCATACTACAAGTCGCCAGGCCAGCTCGGCGGTGGCTAATGCGCAAATGGCAAATAATGCCGGCTTAATTCCCTGCCCTTCTGATATCATGGCACCCGCCAAGGCAACAGCATATACCGTTAAGGGCAGTAATAAAAGCAAACAAAGACCAGCTACATTAAGCGGTATTTTAAATGGGCGCAATGTGTCAGGTTCTTTAAGTCTTAATTTAATCAGGGTAGCATACTCTAATGATAACCCGGCACCATATACGGTTACATCAATAATCAGCAATTCGGCAAACGACCACAACACCATTAAACTTACCACTATTGAACAAATAAGGATAGACACATAAGGTGTATTAAAGCGCGGATGCAAACGGTTTAATCCACTGGGCAACAACTTATCATCTGCCATTACTTGGGGTACTCGCGAAACGGATAGCAGTACAGCGGCATAAATACCCAGCGTACTAGCCATTCCACCCGCTGCCAGCATTGCTCCCAACCAGTAGCCCGCCACACGCAAGCCCAAGGCCGGAAAACCTTCGTTGTTAAAAGTATCCGCATTAATGCCTGAATGTTGAGCAGTGATGATGGCGAGTGCATACACTACCATTACCAGCAAAAAAGCCACAGATACTGAAATTAAATATGAACGCACCGGCTTTTCTACCTCTTGTGCATATGTGGTTACGTTATCCCAGCCCAGGCAGTTCCACATAACCGTATATAGCGCCATCCCCAACGATGGAAAACTAACACCATGCAACCCCGGTGATGGTAAACTAAAACTTCCCTGATGATGCCACGCAGCCACTACAAACAAAATAAGCAGTGGCACTAGCACCACTATGCTTAATAACATAGATGCTCTGCCAACTTGCATAATACCTAATATATTTAATGCGGCCGATGCCCAGATGATAACCAGGCACACCGGTATTTTATAGCCCTGCAAACCGGGAAAAAAGAAGGAAGCGTACTCTACAAACAATACCGGATAAATGGCCAGATCAACAAAGGTGTAAAGCCAGGTCCACCAACCTTCGTAAAAGCCCAAACGTTTACCCAGGCCATGTTTTACCCACTGATAGTAACCACCGGTAACCGGCCGCATACTATTCAATTCAAGTACGGTAAGTATGGCGGGCACATCCCATAATAAAGGCGTAATAAGCAACACCAACATCGCACCGTGCTGCCCCGCATAAGTAAGTAAAGGTTCCAAGCCATATGGCCCGCCTGACACAGTAAAAAATATAATAGCGACAAGCTGTAACGGACGGATTTGTTTGCGAGTAGCCGGAGGATGCATGCTGTAAACTTAACTATTATTCCCAACACACTGAAATCGCCCCAAACTGTAGAAAAAATTTCACACATCAAGCAAATCTTTTCCTATTATTTAAACAACCTTCCCAACGACCAACATTTAAATTAAATTTTTTAACGCTTATATTAATTTTTAAAGAATCATATCACTTTTATGATAAATGCGTATAAAGATAAAAATGAAAGATTTTCATATAATTAACGCATTTATTATAAAGTTTATACTTAAATATTATTTTTAGTCTGCTTTGTGGCCGGTCTCAAATTTTTGCCATTTTTTGTGGTACCTGATTTGTAAATATGCTAACAACTGTATCATAAAAATTCATGGTACAGTACCTAATTAATACTATGGGAATTTTCTACAAAAAACTGGGATACATATTATTGTTTGTTACTACCGCTGTGGTGTCGGGCTGTAAAAAAGAGAAACAGGAAACCGTAAAAGAAAGTATAACTATTCCGAAAGCTGTACAAAATCAAAATGTTGATACTGTAAAAACACCGGTAGATACCTCAACCAAAGTAATTGTAGTATTAGGGTCATCTACCGCTGCAGGTTTTGGTACCAGCAAGCCAGACTCGAGCTGGGTAAACCGATTACAAAACCGCTTTTTAACTGATAACAAAAAATTCAAAGTAGTGAATTTAGCTTATGGTGGCTTCACAACTTACCAAGTTATGCCCACAACTTTTATTACGCCCAGCGGTAAGCCTCAGGTAATTACTGATAGAAATATTACTGAAGCGCTCAGATACCATCCGTCGATGATCCTTATCAATTTGCCAACAAACGATATTGCAAGCAACTACTCTGATGAAGAAATTATAAATAATTTCAAAACGATTACCGCGATAATTGATGCGCAAAAAATAGATTATATATTAACAGGCACACAACCACGTAACTTTTCCGGCTCAGATCAGCGTTTTAGATTAAAAACATTGGATGACAAATTAGCGTCAACATTTAAAGGTCACGTAAACAGTTATTTAAGCCAATTATCCAGTCCGACTTATAGCATTTTAGACATGTACTCGGCGGGAGACGGCATACACCTAAATGACAGAGGACATAGATTAATTTATGAGTCGTTTATCAAACATTTTCAACAACATAATATATTTGACTTTAAAATAATCAAGTTATAGATACATAAGCTTAAACTTCTGCAATACTTTTACCAGCAATGTTGTTCCGAAATAGCATAATGCCCAATAAAAAGTAATTATCAACAGGCGAATAGTTGTATCATAACTATAAATTTCGACGTTGAGATAGCGCTTAATCATTTCCAAAGCTTTTGGAACAAAAAAGTAGATAAAAAATCCATGATACAAATAGATACCAAAAGTTTCTTTACGTGGATTAAAAAAACCAAAGTTAATTTTGGAGCGGCAAACCCCTATTAGGAAAACAAAAACGGCAACAGAGTAAAGTTGATTGAATATGCGCAGAATATGAAAATATTGCTGGAAGGAATATTTCTCTATATACAGCCAGTAAGCTTCGGCAGTTGAGCAAATGTACAGAACGAATGCAACAGCAAATAATATTATTGGTTTTACTCGCCAGATCTTTTCAACTATATTTTGCTCTTTTATAAAAGCCCCAAGCCATAAATAAAACACATACCCTAATAAGGCAGTTGCATGTGGAGCCGCATACGCAACAGTATAAACGTTTAAGGCTGTATATACAAGCGTAATTCCCAACAATCCTATACCCAAAAAAATTGAACTTATATACTTTTTAAATACCAGTAGTATTGCAAGACATATAAAGTAATTGGGTAAGTACCAAAATAGCGTATCAAAAAAGCAAAATTTGATTATACTTAAATTAGTATTATCTGGAGTTACGCTATGATGAAAAACATACTTTCTAATCATCAATAGTCCAAGAAAAATGATTAGAGCCAGTACATAAGGCTTAAAAGTAGTATCAAATCTCCTTTTAATATAGCTATATGAATTGACAGCTTGCAACCTGTCGCTCAGCAAAAAACCAGAAATCATAAAAAAACATAGTACAGAAAATTTAAATACTTGCTTATAAAAGATGAAGGATAATTCGTAAGTATTACTAAGAAGCAAACTATTGAATGTATGATTCTTTGTGCTAAACATGTCAACATGTGCCCACACAATACCCATCATTGAAATGAAGCGGATCAAATCCACAAATGGATAAGACGCAGGTGAGCCAGACTTTAACTTTTGGTTAATATCATTAACAGAAGACTTCCCTCCATCTGTAACGCTGGTCATAAATGTATCAGAATAACTCAGTGAACTCAATTGGTTAGTGCCGAAAAAATGCTTGACAATACTACTTTTATAATAAAGCAGTATGATTAATTAACATTTTGCAAAACTACAGCTAATACAACAATAAAGAATACGTCTAAAAACCCTTTTTTATTGCCGGATAAGTAACATTTTTATTATGAACTTAACATTATCTGCTATACAATAATACTATTAAAGGAAGTAAGCAATTAAGATTAACAAAAATATATTCAAGGCTTTCTTAATAAAAGAAAGCCTTGAATATATAGCATTGAATTTTTCTTTTAAAGAAATTTAAATGCTAATATCGTCACTCTCCATGCCGGAGTGGGTATAGTCTGTATTGATCAAGCTGAAGTCAAATACCGGCTTAAGGGTATACCGAAGCTGAACTAAACCGGTATTGTAAGTTTGTGTATCTAAAAGCGCCAAGTCAACCCGGCTTTTTATATTCTGAAACAGCGGCTTACCTGCACCTAAAATAATAGGGTGAACAGACAGCAGTAATTCGTTAAGCAATCGTTTTTCCAAAAACGAACTAACCAGGCTTGCCCCGCCAAACAGCCAAATATCGGGCCCATCAGTTTGAAGGATGCTGTTTACCTCCTTTTCCCAACTAGCTTGGTTAACCACTTTAACTTTGGGGTGACTGGAAGGTGGCAGGGTATCTGAAAATACATAAATTTTCTGAATTGCCGGAAAGTATATATCCTCCATACCGGTAATCAGCTCAAAACTTTTACGGCCAATAAAAATAGTATCGGTGTTGCTAAAAAAGTCTGTCATGCCGTAATCCTGGTCGTTGAAGCACCAATCATAGGCACCATTAGCATCTTCAATAAATCCGTCCAAGCTCATTGCCAGGTTTAATATAACTTTACGCATGTTGTTAGTCTTCTTTACGATTTTGCTCTTCGGCCCAGCGTTGCGCAAATGATTTTTCGGCCACTACAGGCATTTCACGAAACTTACCCCATGCTTTTTTAAAGAACATCTTAAGGATAAAGTTCTTCATCTTGCCACCAAAAAAGTCGGTTAACTTGCGGCTCAGCATGGCTTTTTTCCAGGCAGCCCAACCCCATTTTTCTTTTGGGGTACTTAAGTCTTCTTTAACTGCATCCCGGCGGTTAATCAGCAGCATTTTGTGCAAATCTATTTTTACCGGGCACACTTCGGTACATCGCCCGCAAAGGGTTGAAGCATAGCTTAAATGCTTAAACTCTTCCATACCCTTCATATGCGGTGTAATAACGGAACCGATGGGGCCACTGTATGTAGTGTTATAAGTATAGCCGCCTACGTTTTGGTATATCGGACAAGCATTAAGGCAGGCTCCGCAACGGATGCAATACAAGCCTTGCCGCTGGTCTTTTTTAGCCAGCAGATTGGTACGGCCGTTATCCAGCAAAATCACATACATTTCTTCCGGTCCATCGGCTTCGTCCATTTGCCGCGGACCACTTAAAATAGTATTGTATACTGTTAAATTTTGCCCGGTACCATGCGTTGACAACAACGGCCAGAATAAATCCAGATCGGTAATGGACGGTATTAATTTTTCGATGCCTACTATGGCAATATGTATTTTAGGGAACGTGGTACACAAGCGCGCATTGCCTTCGTTTTCACTCATGGCTATACTGCCGGTATCAGCAATTAAAAAGTTGGCACCGGTAATACCTACATCAGCTTGCAGATACTTATCACGCAACAATTCACGGGCTTTTTGAGTAAGCTGTTCTGGTGTAGCGTCTATAGGCGTGCCGAATTTTTGGTTAAACAGCCTGGCAATGTCCTCTTTAGAGAGGTGCATAGCCGGCGTAACAATATGATACGGCTTTTGCCCCAGCAGCTGTACAATATATTCGCCTAAATCGGTTTCTAATGATTCAATATTGTTTTGCTCCAAAAACTCATTTAAATGAATTTCTTCGGTAGCCATTGTTTTAGATTTCACTACACGCCTTGCACCGGCACGATGAATGATACTTAAAATTTCCTGCTGCGCTTCTTCTACATCATTCGCCCATATCACCTTGCCACCACGGCGCTGAAAGTTAGCTTCAAACTCAGGTAAAAACTTATCCAGATTTTCCATCACGCGCCACTTAATCACATGAGCTTTGCGTTTGGCAGTTTCCAGGTTAGTTAGCCGATCAATCCCCTTAGCAGCCGACGCATGATATCGTCCCATATTAAAATTAATAATACGGCGATGGTCCTGGTCAAACGCTTTCTCTTCTGAATCTGCAATAAACTTCTCGGCAGTGCTTCCCATAAAGGCGAAATTAATGTTTTTTCTTTAGTTGACGGTTCAGTGTTAACAGTTCGTTACCAAATTCAAACCAACAGGAGCTCTCTTAACAAAAAAAGCGCTATCCTGATTTAGGATAACGCTTTTAAATAGGTTTTATTTGACCACTAACGGCTATTAGGCATATCGTTGCTTACATCCACAGATGGGCGCTCAACGCGGTTAGCTAATTCCCAACCGGTATAGAATGTTAGTTGAGCGCGTTTTACTAATAACGGAAAATCAATTTTATCAACTTCATCACTTACACGGTGATAATCGGCGTGCACGCCGTCGAAGTAAAATACAATTGGAATATTGTGCTTAGCAAAATTGTAATGATCTGAACGATAATAAATACGCTCCGGATCTTTAGGATCATTGTATTTATAATCTATGGCCAGTTTGGTATAAGTGCTATTGGCATTTTCGCTGATTTTGTGCAACGTGGTGCTCAATTTGTCTGAACCAATCAAGTAACAGTAATCAGGCTTACCTTCGTGCGCAGGGTCACGACGACCAATCATGTCAATATTTAAATCGGCAACTGTTTTTTCGAGCGGGAATACCGGATGCTCAGAGTAGTACTCAGAACCCAGCAAGCCTTTTTCTTCGCCTACGTTACCCAAAAACAACAGCGTGCGACGCGGGCCTTTACCTGCTTTTTTGGCAGCGCTGAATGCGCGGGCAATTTCCAGTATACCGGTAGTACCAGAGCCGTCATCATCAGCACCGTTGTTGATACGGTCGCCTGGTGTACCTTCGGGCAGCATACCAATATGGTCATAATGGGCCGAGAATACTACCACTTCATCTTTCAACTTGGGATCCGAACCCGGCATGTAAGCTACAATATCAACCGCTTTGGCATCGTTAACAACCGTTTCATAATCGGCTGATACATCTGCTTTAAAGGTTTGCGCGGCAACGGTTGCTTGTGTAGCAGCCGCTTTTAAATCATCATAAGTTTTACCGGATGCTTTAACCAAATCATTGGCAGTAGCAGGGCTAATGGTAATGGCTATAGCTCTGCCCGCTGCATTAGCAGCACCTTGGGCGTTGCTTCCACCTTGTGTGGCATCTTTTCTTAAACTAGTACGTTCGCTGGTTTTGCCGGCCATGCCCGGTCTTACCGGAGCTACCACTAAAATCAACGCCGGATTTTTACGACGCACAGCTATAGTATTCACACCCCTGCGTTGCTGATTAGCATCAGTGGCAGTACCTGGTTTTGTCTCACCAATAATCAATACGGTTTTACCGGTTAAATCAGCAGCAGCTACCTCTTCTTCGGTTCCGTAACCCACAAATACAACTTCATTGGTTTTGATGTTTTGCGTTCCGGCACCACCTGCAGTAGAGTAATCGGTTCCGTAAGTTAATGCTTTGCCGTTAATGGCTAACGATTTAAAGTTGAAAGCTGTAACAGTTAATGGCACATCTAAAAAGAAAGAACCTTTGTTAGCGGGCAATAAACCTAACTTTTTGTATTCACCAGCCAGGTATTTGGCAGCTCTGTCTGCGCCGGGTTTACCAGTTTCGCGGCCTTCCATAGCATCGGAGGCAATAATGGTAAGTTGCTTTTTGGCATCTTGAACACTAATGTACTGCGCGTACTTAACGGCGGTAGCATTTTTTTGGGCACAGGCCCCCAGTGCTGCTACAAGGGCAGCACTGCAAAAAAACATTTTTTTCATTCTATTGCTTAGCAATTATCTAATCAGGGGCAACTTACGCAATAAGCTGCAAATCTATAAGTAACAAATATGTGCGCTTTGCCAGGTTATCAGCAAGACATTTTGTTTACACGATTGGCGTGGCGGCCACCTTCAAAATCTGTTGTCAGAAAAGTTTCTACAATAGCTTTAGCTTCATCCAGCGAAATAAACCGTTCGGGAATACAAACGATGTTAGCGTTGTTATGCTGGCGAGCTAAACTGGCCAGTTCCTGCTGCCAGCAAATAGCGGCACGAATACCTTGATGCTTGTTGGCCGTAATGGCTACACCATTAGCGCTACCACAAACCAAAATGCCAAAATCAAACTCGCCACTTTCAACAGCTGATGCTACAGGATGGGCAAAGTCAGGATAATCAGTAGAGTCGGTTGAATAGGTACCGAAATCTTTAATGGTAGCATTAGGCAACCATTCTAACAAGGCTTGTTTATAACTGAAACCGGCATGGTCTGAACCAATAGCGATTTTAATTTCTGTGTTGATCATGGATAAATAGTTTAAAAATTAAGATTTAGTTCGCATTAGCTCGTCATGCTTTTTAAGCTTTCTTTTGTCAATGCGGGCAGCAACCATAATACCAACTTCATATAATACAAAAAGCGGAATGGCCACTACCGACATAGTAATAGCATCTGGTGTAGGAGTAACCACAGCTGCAATAACCAGTATAGCTACAATGGCATAGCGCCGCGTATTACGCATAAACGACGCTGTTAGAATCCCTAAGCTGGCCAGAATGTAAATTATTATAGGCAACTGAAATACAATACCGGTAGCCAATGTTAACGTAGCTACAGATGCCAGGTAATTATCAACAGTATATAAGTTTTCTATAGATGCACTTACCTGAAAGCCAACTAAAAAACGCATGGATAACGGCGTAATAATGAAATAGCCAAACAAAACACCTAAAATGAATAATCCACTGGCGTATACAACAAAACCGCTTGCTGCTTTCCTTTCGTTCTCGTGCAGTGCAGGTTTAATAAAACGCCATAGTTCAAATAGCAAATAAGGAATGCCTAATGTAAGGCCCAATAGCAGTGATGAATTAAGCTGCAAGGTAAACTGACCAGCCAACTCATTGTTCATGAGCTTAACATTCAAACTGTCTATACACCAACCCGAACGGTGAAAATACTCACCCAACTTGCACATAGTGCTGTAAGTCCAAAAACTGGTGTGGGTTGGCCCCATAATTACATGATCGAAAATATAATCATAGTAATAATAGGCCACGCATGAAAATATGATAATGGCGATAGACGATCGTATCAAATGCCATCTTAAAACCTCTATATGGTCAAAAAAAGACATCTCTACTTCGAGGTCTTTACTCTTTTCTTTTATAGCTTTTACTATTTTATTCTCGCTCATGTATTGCAAACAAAAATACCATTCTGTATAACATACGAATGGTATTTGGTTTTAATTTTATACTGATTGTAATTTTTTACGCTTACGCTACAATTTCAAAGCTTTCCATAAACTTGGTGGTAAAGTTACCAGCCCTAAAGTTAGGATCTTTTAATAGCTGCAGGTGGAACGGAATGGTGGTTTTAATACCTTCAATCACAAATTCACTTAAGGCACGCTCCATAGTATTCAAAGCTTCTTCGCGGGTTTGTGCCACGCAAATTAGCTTAGCAATCATCGAATCGTAGTTTGGCGGAATAACATAGCCGCTGTATACGTGCGTATCAACCCTTACCCCATGACCACCCGGTGAGTGGAAGTTGGTAATTTTGCCTGGTGACGGGCGGAAGTTGTTAAACGGATCTTCAGCGTTGATACGGCACTCAATAGCACACATAGTAGGCTCGTAGTTTTTGCCTGATATAGGTGTACCGGCAGCCACTTTAATCTGTTCTTTAATTAAATCTACGTTGATTACTTCTTCGGTTACCGGATGTTCTACCTGGATACGGGTATTCATCTCCATAAAGTAGAAGTTCTGGTGCTTGTCTACCAAAAACTCAATAGTACCGGCACCTTCGTAATTTACGGCTTTGGCACCTTTAATGGCAGCCTCGCCCATTTTACGACGTAATTTTTCGGTAATAAAAGGTGATGGCGATTCTTCAACCAGTTTTTGGTGACGACGCTGGATAGAGCAATCGCGCTCGCTCAAATGGCAAACTTTGCCATACTGGTCGCCCACTACCTGAATTTCGATGTGGCGTGGATCTTCCACATATTTTTCCAGGTAAATACCATCGTTACCGAAGGCAGCACCGGCTTCAGCACGGGCCGAATCCCAGGCTGGTTCAAATTCCAAATCGTTCCAAACAATACGCATACCACGGCCACCACCACCGGCAGTAGCTTTTAAGATAATAGGATAGCCAATTTTACCGGCCACCTGTATACCTTCTTTCACGTCGGTAAGCAAACCTTCAGAACCCGGAATAGTAGGCACGCCTGCTTTTTTCATGGTTGCTTTGGCCGAAGCTTTATCACCCATGGCGTTGATCTGATCGGATGTTGCACCAATAAACTTAATACCATATTCGGCACAAATAGCCGAAAACTTGGCATTTTCAGACAAGAAACCGTAGCCAGGATGGATTGCATCGGCATTGGTTACTTCGGCGGCTGATATGATGTTCGGTATATTTAAATAAGAGTCGCGGCTGGCCGGCGGACCAATACATACGGCTTCGTCGGCAAAGCGCACATGCAAACTATCACGGTCGGCAGTTGAATATACAGCTACGGTTTTGATGCCCATCTCCTTACAAGTGCGGATAATCCGCAGGGCAATTTCACCACGGTTAGCTATGAGTATTTTTTTAAACATGTTTTTGTGTTAGTTAAGTAGTTGATTAAGTTAAGTGGATGATTAAGCAAATAACTACTCACTAATCAACCAACAACCAATCAACTTAACAATTACATAGGTTCAACTAAAAACAGGGGCTGGTCGTACTCAACCGGAGAAGAATTCTCTACCAGAACTTTAACGATACGGCCAGATACTTCAGACTCGATTTCGTTAAACAGTTTCATCGCTTCGATGATACACAGTACACTGCCTGCTTTAATTTCGTCACCAACATTTGCAAATGAAGGTTTGTCAGGAGATGATGAACGATAGAAAGTACCAATCATCGGCGATTTGATAGTTACATATTTAGAAACATCAGCCGCAGCAGGAGCTTCGGTAGGAGCCGCTGTATGTTCAACCGCAACCACAGGAGCAGGCGCGGCAGCTATAGGAGCAGCAACTTGCTGACCCGGAATAGTAGCGTTAACGTAAGTTGGCGCCTGATTGGTTTTTATGGTAATTTTAAAATCGTTCTGTTCAATCGAAACTTCGTTTACACCTGATTTAGAAACGAAGCGAATCAAATCCTGAATTTGTTTGATATCCATATTAGGTGATATTGGTTGGATAAATGTGTTTTAAAGAACTAAGTTATAACAATTAAACAATAAATGTTGCCAAATTAGTAAGCCCACTTGATATACATCGAGCCCCAGGTAAAGCCACCGCCAAAAGCGGCTAAAACAATATTGTCTCCTTTTTTGAATTTACTTTCCCACTCCCACAGGCATAGCGGTATAGTACCGTTGGTAGTATTACCATAGCGCTCAATGTTAATGACAACTTTATCATCACTGATACCCATACGGCTGGCCGTGGCATCAATAATGCGTTTGTTGGCTTGATGAGGCACCAACCAAGCAATGTCATCGGCAACCAGGCTGTTGCGCTCCATAATTTCGGCAGCAACATCGGCCATATTGGTTACGGCAAACTTAAACACGGTTTTGCCTTCTTGGTAAGCAAAATGCTCACGTGCAGAAACAGACTCGTGTGTTGCCGGTCTTAATGAACCACCGGCTTTCATGTGCAAAAACTCCCGACCTGAACCATCACTTTTAAGCACAGAATCAATGATGCCGTAACCTTCTTCGGCAGTTGGTTCAAGCAAAGCAGCACCGCAGCCGTCACCAAAAATTATACAAGTAGCACGATCATGATAGTCAATAATAGATGACATTTTATCGCCACCAACTACCAGCACTTTTTTGTATCTGCCGCTTTCAATAAATGATGCGCCTGTTGCCAAGCCAAAAACAAAGCCCGAGCAAGCTGCCTGCAAATCATACCCCCACGCGTTTTTAGCGCCAATTTTATCAGCTAAAATATTAGCTGTTGCCGGGAAAGGCATATCGGGCGTGGTGGTACAGAAAATAATTAAGTCAATTTCTTCGGCGCCGATACCCCGCTTTTGCAGCAAAGTATTTACAGCAGGCACAGCCAAATCTGACGTAGCCAAGCCTTCGCCTTTTAGTATACGGCGCTCCTTTATACCGGTGCGGCTAGTAATCCACTCGTCGTTCGTATCCACCAGCGATTCCAGCTCATGGTTAGTGAGCACGTAATCGGGCACATAGCCATGTACAGCGGTAATTGCAGCATGTATTTTATGCATTGTCAAATTATTTATACGAAAGCTTGTTTGATTTTATTGACCAGGTCACTTTCAACCATATTGCGGGATAAAAGTACCATATTTTTAATGGCTTCGGGACTGGAGATGCCGTGCCCCACCACCACCGGCGCGTTTACACCCAGAATGGGACTGCCACCATGCGGTTCATAATTAAAGCGGTCAAAAAATTCATCTTTCAACCCCTTTTTGCGGGTAATCATATAAAAAGATTCGGCCAGCTTTAGCACAATGTTACCCGTAAAACCATCGCATACAAATATATCAGCACTTTCGCCAAATAAGTCGCGCCCTTCCACGTTGCCAACAAAGTTAAATAATGCCGTATCTTTCATTAAAGGGTAGGTGGCCAAACTCAGCATATTACCTTTTTCCTCCTCTTCGCCAATATTCATCAGGCCTACACGCGGGTTTTGCATATTATAAATATGCTGCCCGAATAAACTGCCCAGAATACCAAATTGCAAAAGCACATCAGGCTTGCAATCGGCATTGGCACCTACATCCAACAAAATACCCAAACCGCCTTTCAGTTTGGGTACAATTGCTGTCATAGCAGGGCGTATAACGCCCGGAATAGTTTTTACGCTGAACATGGAACCCACCAGCATAGCGCCTGTGTTACCAGCCGATGAAAATGCCTGAATGTACCCTTCTTTAAGCAGCTTAAAGCCCACACCTATGCTAGAGCCCGGCTTTTGCGCAATGGCTTTAGTAGGATGCTCGGCCATACCAATTACTTCGGTTGTATGCACAAACTCGAAATAATCGGGGCTGACATTATTTTCCTGAAGAATACTTACAGCTATCTCCTTATCGCCGATAAGCACCAGCTTTTGCTCTTCGGGTAAAGCCTTATAAGCTTCGATTGCTCCTAAAACGGCTGCTTTGGGAGCATAATCACCGCCCATAATATCCAAGCCAATCTTCATTGCAGAAAATTAGGCTTAGGCTGTAGCAGTGTTCTCGATTAACATTTTACCGTTGTAGTACAGGTTACCATCAACAGTATAAGCACGGTGTGGCAAATGCACTGCACCAGTAGTAGGGCAAGTGGTTAATGATGGGGCTTCAGCCTTATAGTGCGTTCTGCGTTTTGCAGTTCTTGATTTAGAGAACTTACGTTTTGGATTTGGCATAACTTCTTATTATTATATCATTTAAATTTTTTGAGCGCATCCCAACGCGGGTCTGTACTCTTTTCTTGTTCATCACCACCCGACAGTTTGTTTAAACGGTCAAGCATATCTTTATCACAATATGGGGTATTCCCCTCGCTGCCGCAGGTTGCAATAAACGGCACGGCAACGGTTACATATTCATATATCAACCCAGCAACACTGATTTCGTTATCATTTTTGTTGAGGGTTATAATTTCTTCGTCTTCGCTTACCTCTTCATCACTGAACTTGGCAATTTGCTGTTCACGTATGTCTAACTGCTGCGGATACTCTGCCAAACAACGGTCGCAAGTTAAATCAACCGTACCGCTGATGTGAAAGTTTAAGATCAGCATGGTTTCCTGCTTATCCAACTCCACCTGACATTGTAAATTCGCTTTCTTCACCAGCGAATATTCAAACTCGCTGAAAAATGCACTGTCTACGACATACTCAAACTGGTGCTTTCCCAGCTTCAGCCCTGTATAAGGTATCGAATATGTTCTTAACGATTTCAATGAGCGATAATTAGCCCGCAAATGTAGGAATTTATTATGTAATGCTAAAGTGTTTTTTCAAATAAGAAAATTGCACTTCTGTAAGCTATATTTTTAACCGGATATTGATTTTTTCGAGCAGCCGGGCCAACCATATCATGCCTAATGAAAAGATAATGCACTTGATTAGGCCACCTATGCCCTGGCTCAGATATTCGGGATAACCCAAATCCGTCATCTGATATATGGGATAAAATATAAACGGTATAAGGTAACAGGTAAAGGTATTGGTACCGGCCGGTTCTATGATTTTAAACCAGTTGTATTTGCCTTTCACATCTACCACAAACAAAAATATGGCATATACCAGTAAGCTGATGCCCGTACATAACAACACCCACGAAGGTGTATCATGCGCCTTAGAAATGCCGCCGCTTACGTAACGAACAATAAAACCAAGGTTAAACAAGATAACGGCCAGCAAAAACATGCCCGGCCAAAGCAGTTTCAGCTCTTTATTTTCAACCAAGCGCATGTACATTACTGATACCATAACGCCTGCCATGGTAAAAGCCTGCATAGCGCCGTTGCCGGCCAGCCATATATAGCTTTGCCAGCTATTCAAAAAGCTAAGCCAGCCAAAATGGAAGTCGAGATTGATAAGTACAAATATTACCCAGGCAGCGGCCTGTATCCATAAAATACCTTTGCTGTAATAGTAAATAAGCGCACACATCAAGTACGACCATCCTATTAGACCTAATATCCCCCACCAGCTAAAATGCAGCCATGACGAATGCGCCGGATCACTGCTTCTGTAAAGCAAAGACATGCTCACTAACAAGATAGCACCGAATCCTCGCAATAGTATCCGTTTAAAAGATTTTACATCGCGGTAATCCAGAAAGATAAAGAAAAAAGCGATGGTGACTAAACTTTCCCAAACGGGCTGGGGTAAAACGGTGTTAATGTCATCGTAAGTTTCCATATTGGCATGGAAAAAACCGATAAGAATAAGTGCCAGCGAACGGCTGGCAATACGGTATGGTACTTTGCCGCCTTTTTTTTGCCTGTTATGAAACGCAAAGGGAATAGAAAGCCCTACTATAAATAAAAAAGCCGGGAATATTACATCAGCCAGACCCAGTGCGTCGGCATTTTCGCCGGCATGTTTGAGCCAGGTTGGTACGCCGGGGATACCGTCCAGATCATTTACAAAAATCATCAGGAACATAGTAACCGCGCGGAACGCATCAATAGATCGTACCCGGTTGAATGGATTACTCATTATATTTCGGTAGAAGTACTAATTTCTGCAACTATTACTTAATTGGTAACGGCTGCAAAACGGAAACATTGTTACCACTTGGGTAACGGATATGTTATATTTAATCCCTGTCGCGGCTTAATTTGGCAAACGCCAGCGGATTTTCGTTCAGCACTGCTGTTTCCCGGCGGTGCTTCACAATATGTATAGCCTCAAACAACGCTTCGCGGAAAGAGGTTTCGGATGCTTTATTTTTACCGGCAATATCATAGGCCGTTCCATGATCGGGCGAAGTACGCACAAAGCTTAATCCGGCAGTATAATTTACGCCCGACTCGAACGAAATTTGCTTAAACGGGATTAAGCCCTGATCATGATACATAGCCAGCACGGCATCAAACTGCTGATAAGCGCCATTGGCAAAAAAGCCATCGGCCGCATATGGCCCTAAAGCCAGTATATCATTCGCACGCGCCTCTTCAATAGCCGGAATGATGACGTCCTTTTCTTCAGAGCCAATTAAACCGTTATCGCCGGCGTGCGGGTTAAGCCCAAGCACAGCAATTTTAGGTTTACGTATCCAAAAATCGTTACGCAAACTGGCATCCATCAGCCTTAGTTTAGCCAATATCTTTTCAACAGAAATACTTTCGGCTACCCGTGCAATTGGAATATGACCGGTTACTACGCCTACGCGCAAAGTATCGCTTACCAAAAACATCAGTACCTCAGATGCCCCGTCGCGCTGCTGCAAATACTCGGTATGGCCCGGAAAATTAAAGTTTTCGTTCTGGATGTTATCTTTATTAATAGGTGCAGTTACCAGCGCATCAATTTCGCCGGCCAGCAAATCATTGGTGGCACGCTCTAATGACACGAATGCATATTTGCCACCAATTTCGTTAGATACGCCCATCTCGATTTTAACGTCTTCTTCCCAGCAGTTAATGATATTGGCCCGCTTATGGTGAGCCTGTGCCGGACTGGTGATTACGTTAAAATTCAGATCGTGCACATGTACGGTACGACGGTGAAACGACGCCACTTTGGTATGCCCGTACACAATAGGCGTGCAGTAATCAAAAATGCGGCTATCGGCCAGTGTTTTGATAATTACTTCTAAGCCAATACCATTTACATCGCCAACGCTGATACCTATTTTTAGCTTCTCGCTCATTTTTCTTTATGCTTACACCATCCCATTTGCCAATGTTTACCTATGGTAAACTAACTTTTGGATTGGTTCAATTCATGCAAATAAAAAGTTTTTTTGGCAGTAATGTTTACTAACCCAGCGCAAATATGACGTAATTTGCTAAATATTTGCATAAATAATGTCATTGGTAAGAGCAAAGAAGCACCTCGGTCAGCATTTTTTAACCGATAAAAACATTGCTTCTAAAATTGTAGAAAGCCTGCGTCCGGCGCAGCATCAGTACACACAGGTGTTGGAGGTTGGTCCGGGCATGGGTATTTTGTCCGACTTTTTGTTACAGAAAACCGACTACCAAACTTACCTGATTGATATTGATACCGAGTCGTACTTGTTTTTACAGAAAAAATACCCGCAATTGGGAAATCGCTTAATGAACGCCGACTTTTTGGAACTCGATTTTGCTAAAACTTTTGATGGTCCGATGGCCGTGATTGGTAACTTTCCGTACAATATATCATCGCAAATACTTTTCAAGATACTGGACAACCGCCAGCAGGTAGTAGAGTCGGTAGGTATGTTTCAGAAGGAAGTTGCCGAGCGCTGCAACGCTAAAGCCGGCAGCAAAGAATATGGTATACTGAGCGTGTTTTTGCAGGCTTATTACAAAGTGGAATACCTGTTTACCGTAAAAGCCGGCGTATTTAACCCACCACCTAAAGTACTATCGGCAGTGATACGCCTTACCCGTAACGAGGTAAAGGAACTGCCTTGCGATGAAAAGCTATTTTGGCAAGTGGTAAAAGCCGGCTTTAATCAACGACGCAAAACCTTGCGCAATGCCCTGTCGGCTTTAATTAACAAAGAAGCGATGGCCAACGAGCCTATGCTGGATTTACGTGCCGAGCGATTGACGGTTGCTGATTTTGTGGAGTTGACGAATAAGATTACGGGAAATAGGTAAAAAGTTATTCTGTATATTTAATAACAAACGTCAATTATATTAATCTCTCGTCATTACGAGGAACGAAGCAATACCTGCATAGGATAATCAGTTGCTATGCACAGCTGAGAGATTGCTTCGTTCCTCGCAATGACAATTGGAATAAAACTATTTAATCTTGGATAACAGCAAACTTCTTATCGTCGACGATCTTCACCCCATCTTCATCGAACAAACCGAAGCATTAGGTTACACCTGCGACTACCGCCCTACCATCAAGCTGGAAGAGGCATTAACCATCTTGCCTAATTATGAAGGCTTGGTCATCCGCTCTAAATTCCAGGTAGATAAAGCCGTATTAGATACCGCTAGCAACCTGCGCTTTATTGCCCGAGCCGGTGCGGGCATGGATAATATTGACGAAGCATATGCGCAGCAAAAAGGCATCACCCTACTTAATGCACCAGAAGGTAACCGTGATGCCGTAGGCGAACATGCTATAGGCATGCTGCTATCGCTCATGAACAACTTTAACCGGGCAGATGCAGAAGTACGCAATAATTTATGGCAGCGCGAAGTTAACCGTGGCTACGAGTTAAAGGGCCGCACCGTGGGTATTATTGGCTACGGCAACATGGGCCAAAGCTTTGCCAAGAAACTGAAAGGTTTTGAGGTGAACGTTATAGCGTACGACAAATATAAAACCGGCTTTAGAGACGAATATGCCCGTGAGGTTAGTATGGAAGAAATTGTAAAACACAGTGATGTGTTAAGCCTGCACATTCCGCTAACAACAGAAACGAAAGACTTAGTCAATGACGAATATCTGTTCCACTTCAAAAAGCCTATCTTTTTATTGAATACTGCCCGTGGTAAAATAGTGCAAACTCAGGCAGTGCTCAACGCTATTAAACAAGGCAAAATACTGGGCGCTGGTTTAGACGTATTGGAAACCGAAAAGTTCCCGGCTTTGGGCGAGCAGCCGTGGTTTGACGAATTACGTCAATCGGGCAAGATACTGCTTACACCACATGTGGCCGGGTGGACTTTTGAATCGTACCGGAAGATAAGTGAGGTAATGGCCGAGAAAATAAAAAATTTGGATTATAAAATTTAATCTCCTTATCTTCGTTCTATATCCATAACAAGACTATGCGGCGCGTGCTCACATAGTCTTGTTTGTTTTTAGTAGCTATCGCGTCCTTTCTAACCAAAATGGAAAGGGCGGTTTTTTTTGATAGCCCTTAGTTAAAAATATCTATTTAAAATTGTGCTTATATGGCAGAGGTTTCATACTATACCAAAGACGGTTTAGAAAAACTTAAAGAAGAATTACAACAGTTAAAAACCACCGGACGTGCTAACATAGCCAAAGCTATTGCCGAAGCACGCGATAAAGGCGACTTATCTGAAAATGCCGAATATGATGCGGCTAAAGAAGCGCAGGGTCATCACGAAACTAAGATTGCCAAACTGGAAGAAACACTGGCTAACGCCCGTTTACTAGACGAATCAAAAATTGACACGTCTAAAGTACTGGCATTATCGAAGGTAAAAATCAAAAACGTAAAAAACGGTACCACCATGACTTACCAGCTGGTGTCAGAAAGTGAAGCCGATTTAAAATCGGGCAAGATATCGGTAAGCTCACCTATAGCTAAAGGTTTACTAGGCAAAAAAGTAGGCGAAAAAGCCGAAATTACAGTACCTGCCGGTAAAATAGAATTTGAGATTTTAGAGATTTCCCGGTAAATAAATAATTAAGTTGTTGAATGGTGAGTATTAGAGTTTTAAGAACATTTTAAATTACTCACTGTTCAACTAATTAACTATTCAACCACTCATCAATCAACCACTTCTTACCCTATGGCAACTATATTTTCAAAAATCATATCAGGCGAAATATCCGCTTACAAAGTAGCCGAGAGTATTGATTATCTGGCATTCTTAGATATCAGTCCGTTGGCAGAGGGCCACGTACTGGTTATACCTAAAAATGAGGTAGATTATATTTTTGATTTAGATGACGAGCTTTATACCGGCTTACAGCTGTTTGCAAAAATTGTGGCCACAGCCATAAAAGAAGCCATCCCTTGTAAAAAAGTAGGCGTAGCCGTAATTGGACTGGAAGTGCCTCATGCTCACATTCATCTTATCCCGATGAACGCGGTAGACGATTTGAACTTTTCCCGTCCTAAACTTAGTTTTCCAGCAGAGCAGATGGAAGCTACGGCTGAGAAAATTAAAGCGGCTTTAAGAAAAGAAGAGTAAAAACCTTTTACAGAGCTAATAAAAAAGCCACAACATGCCGATGTGTTAAGATACAGATCAGGCATGTTGTGGCTTTCGTATGTTATTAAGTATGGTAAGCTGTACTACAAATATTTTTCGGGAAAGGAATGCACCCCTACGCGGTTACCTTCGGTATCTATGAACGCACCCATGTAACCATAATCGGGCGAGATTTCGGTTTTAGGTAAAGCAATTTTGCCACCAGCGGCTTCAACTTTGTCTAAAATCTGCTGCACATCAGGATTTCCATTTAAATACAACAATGTACCGCCATTGGCAGAGGGGACAAAGTCGGGCTGCTGGGCCAACGCACCGCCAACACCAGTCATGGGGTCGGTAAGCGGAAACACACGCATTTTAAAGTCACCCATCTCTACCGGCGTCATTTTCATATCAAAAATAGCCTCATAAAATTTTTGTGCACGGTTAATGTCAGTGGTTGGAATTTCAAACCAGTTGATTGCATTTGTAAAGGTCATATTTATTTAGGTTAAGTAATTTAAATTTAAACAGTTAAACCAATATAAACAACAGTTACAATTAACTAAAACAAGGCAGTTTGCTTACCCGCTTTAGGTGTAAACAGCGATAAATCATAATCGGGCATTACCCGGCCGGCTAAAAATTTGTTGCAGGCTACGCGGTACAATTGCTGTATTGATTCAGATACTTCGCCCTCACCACCCATTCGCCGACCAAATTCACTGTCATTCAGGTTACCGCCATGGCATTCGCGTATCAGGTTCAGTACTTTTTCGGCCCTGTCCGGAAAAGTTTTGTGTATCCAGTCGGTAAATATTTCGCCGATGCTACCATTAAGGCGTACAATGGTGAAACCGGCGTCTACCGCTCCTCGGTTGGCGGCTGCCTTGATAATAGCAGGCACCTCATTACTGTTCAACCCTGGAATGATAGGCGCTGTCATCACCCGTACAGGAACACCTTTGGCCGATAGCTTTTCAATTACATTTAACCTGCCAATAGACGTTACCGTACGCGGTTCTAGCTTTTGCCTTAATTGTTCGTCTAATGATGTGATAGATATGTTGACGTGTATCAGGTTCAGCTTGGCCAGTTCTTCCAGAATATCCATATCACGCAGCACCAGGTTATTCTTGGTGATGATGCTTACCGGATGCCGGTACTGCAAAAACAGCTTAAGCATGCGTCGTGTAATTTCCAGTTCGCGCTCGATGGGTTGGTAGCAATCAGTGTTGCCAGACAATACAATAGGCAACGGCTTATACTTGCGTTTATTAAAATATTCTTCCAGTAACTCGGGCGCGTTACGCTTTACAATGATTTTACGCTCAAAATCAAGCCCGGCACTAAAGCCGTAATACTCGTGGCTATTACGTGCGTAACAATAAATACAACCATGCTCGCATCCCTGATATGGGTTAATGGAATGCATGTGGCTTAAATCCGGACTATTGCTTTTACTGACAATTTGCCGGGGCGTTTCTTCAAATATCTGGGTTTTGCCATTTTGCAGCATAGGCTCGTCCAGCGCTTCAATGTGTTGCGCTACATATCTGTTTTTCAGAAATTTATTGTGCGTATTTACCTGCGCTCCCCGTCCTCTGTAATAATCCTGATTCGCCTCAAATGCCATATAGCAAATTTGCTAAATACATTAGTAAATAGCAATCAAAAAATACTATTGTTTTTATCTGGCCACAATACCGTTCAATAGCCTTCAATAACCATAAACAAATAACCACTTTCCTATAGGTTAAACTTTTATATTCCAGCCGATTAATACCATTAAAAAGTTATTGCAAATTTCATTTATAACTTCCTTGTTGCTATTTTCGGATACTATTAACAAAACCTTATTCACATGATCAGAACTTGTACTATACTGGTACTGCTGTTTACTACTATTAGTGCTACTATAGCACAAACTCCGGCACCGGCACCAAAAGCCGTTCAAGCCTTCGGAAAAATCGACAAAGCCGACCTGGAACTTAAAGAATGTGCTTTTGAAAAAGATGCCAATGCCATGGTACTTTTTGAAAAAGGCGATGTGTACTTTGACGATAAGTTTAATGTTACTATAGAAGTACACAAGCGTATCAAAATTTTTAATGAAAGCGGTAAAAAACAGGCGGATATACGCATCCCCTATTATGGCGGTAACCGGGCTGAGTACGTTAACGGCCTACAGGCTGAAACTATTAACCTTAATGACGGAAAGGTTGAAATTACTAAAGTGGACAGAAAACAGATCTTTACCGAGAATGTGGACAAATCCAAAATGGCAATGGTATTCTCATTTCCTAACGTTAAACCCGGATCAGTCATTGAATTTTCTTACCGAAAGGTAAATCAAGCCACCTATGGCATTCCTGATTGGTATTTTCAGAGTGAAATACCTGTACGCTACAGCGAGTTTAATACCTCAATACCCGAATTCTTTTATTATCGCCTGCAACCACGGGTGTATCAGGCTTTCCAAAAAAACACCACCAGTTCAGAAAACCGTGCCATTCAAGGTTCTTCATTTAGCGAAGATCATAAAACATTTGCCATGGCCAATGTTTCGTCGTTGAATAGCGAACCTTACATGAGATCGTTTTGGGATAACGTACAAAGCATTCATATGCAGCTGGAATCCATCAAGCCCACGTTTGGATTTACGCAGCAATATTCTGAAAGCTGGGACAAGGTAACTACTAACTTACTGGAAGACGAAGATTTTGGTTTGCAGTTTAAACGTAAGCTTGTTAACGAGGAGGCAATTATCAGCAAAGCAAAATCGTTAAAATCTGACGATGCAAAAATTGGCTACATTTTTTCGGAAGTAAAAAATGCTATGAAATGGGATGGTACCGACCGGTGGTATACCATGGATGGAACAGCCAAGGCTTGGGATAAAAAGATTGGTAATTCAACCGAAATAAACCTGATTTTATACCGCTTGCTGGCACAATCTGGCGTTAAGGCTTATCCAATGGTAGTAAGCACCCGGTCAAACGGAAGGATAAATCCGGCCTATACCAACTTAACACAGTTTAACCGGGCGGTAGTATTCATACCTATAGATAGCACCCAAAATTATGTATTGGATGCCAGCGATAAATACAATTCGTACCGCGAAACGCCCGAAAATCTTTTATACTCACACGGATTTTGGGTAGATAAGGAAAGCAAACAGCATGCTATGGTGTTTTTGGACAACCCGAAACCTGTTAGACAAGCGGTATTTGTAAACGCCGAAATAAAGCCTGATGGCACCCTGAATGGTACTGCTCAAATTAACAGTTTTAGTTACAATCGCCATAATGCTATTGAACATTATAAAACCGATGGAGAAAAGAAATACATCGATTACTTGCGCGAAGACAACAACAGCCTAAGCATCAATTCGCTTAAACTGGCTAATATGGATTTAGATTCATTGCCGCTTACACAAAGCATGAATTTTAACCTGGAACTTACCGGTTCGGATAAAGATTATATTTATTTTAATCCTAACCTGTTTACCTCGTTGCATAGCAATCCTTTTTTGAGCGAAAACCGGAATAGCGATATAGATTTTGGTTATCTTAACCAGTACAACATTAACGGTTTATATAAAATACCTGCTGGTTACAAATCTGATGCATTGCCTAAAAGCTTGAGTATTGTGATGCCCGACAACAGCATTACTTTCAAAAGAATTGTGGCCGAGCAAGATGGGGTTATTGCCATCCGATATAGTATTGATTACAAAAAAGTACTCTTCTTTAAAGAAGATTACAGCGATTTACATGCCTTCTACAAAAAAATGCATGAATTACTGAATGAGCAGGTAGTTTTAAAAAAGTCGTAATTCTTTCCAACTAACAAACATGTTTAATAAGATTTTTTGTAGCGTAGCTCTATTGGTGCTGGGCTATACTGCTGCACAGTGCCAGGATAAAAATATTCCAAAGGATCTGTATGTAGCCAGTACTATTCCCGATTCGCTAAAGCAGGATGCGAATATGGTGGTAAGATATGAAACGCTAGAAACCGCTGTATCAGCACCCGGGCGAATGACTATTAGGATTCACACCATTAATACTATTTTAAACGAGAAAGCAGAACGTTACGCACAAATGGTAGTGGGTTATAACAAGTATAACACTATCAATACCATGCATATGCTGGTATATAATGCTGACGGCAAACTCATAAAAAAATATAGCAAAAGCGACGCCTATGACCAATCAGCTACAGATGATGGCACAATGGTATCTGACGATCGTTTAAAAGCCCTGCAACATAATGTAGCCAGTTATCCAATTACCATAGAGCAAATTGCCGACTTAAGCTCCAACAGCTATTTGGATTTAAACAGCTGGACTATACAAATGCCGGAAGTAGCTGTACAAAACGCCAGTTATAAAATTACCATAAACCCGACATTAGGCTTTAGATATAAAAATAAGAACACTTCGATAAAGGCTTTAAAACAAAGTGATGGCAAGAATGATGTTTACCTGTGGCAGGTTCAAAATCTTAAAGCAACTGTACCAGAAGAAGATGTGCCGGCATGGCGAGTTGTTCCTAAAATAGAATTTGCTGCCAATTCTTTTGAGTATGACGGTATATCGGGCGATTTGAGCTCATGGCAGAGCTTTGGAAAATGGCAACAGGCACTTAACGCCGACGTTTGCACACTAAGTCCTCAGCGCGCTGAAGAAGTCAGGCAAATGGTTGCAGGCTTGAAATCAGATAAAGAAAAAGCTAGTTTCCTATATAATTACATGCAGCAAAGTATGCATTATGTAGGTATACAACTAGGTATAGGTGGTTTTAAGCCTTTTCCTGCAATGTTTGTTGATCAAAAAAAGTATGGCGATTGTAAAGCACTTACTAACTATATGTATGCTTTATTGAAGGCTGTAGATATTCCCTCATATCATGCATTAATTAGGTCTGGAGCAAACGAAGAGCCTGCCGATGTCGATTTTCCGGGAAGCCCGTTTGATCATATGATTCTTTGCGTGCCATTTAAAGGTGACACCACTTGGTTGGAGTGTACCAGCAACACAAATCCTTTTGGCAAATTAGGCAGTTTTACCGAAAACCGGAATGCATTGCTAATTACAGAAAATGGGGGCAAACTAGTAAATACGCCTAAAAGCACAGCAGCAGATAATCAATTTACCAGCAATGTACACATTGTACTGGATGCTGACGGTGGAGCTAAAGCACAAGTAAAAATTTTAAGCACCGGAGGTTACCGTGACGTTTTTGTTCGTAGGTTTCCAACCATTAATCAAGATAAGCGAAAAGAGTATCTGCTTAGAAATTATCATATTAAGCAACCGTCGGCTTTTAATTTTAAAGATGCTGCTGATAGTGCAGGTGTAAAAGAAGTTGACTTGGATTTAGAATATGATACTTTTTGCGATGTGGCAGCCGGCAACAAGCGATTTTATCGCCCGCGGATATTTGACCTGTGGAGTGCAACATTATCATCGGTAAACAAACGCACTGGCGATTACTACTTTGAACATCCCATGCAAAAAACTTGCGTAACCACTATTGATTTACCTGCAGGTTTTGAAGTAGAGTCTTTACCGGCCAACGTAAGTTTAAAATTCACCTATGGTGGCTATGAGGCCAATTATAAGTATGATGCAGCTAAAAATGCCGTTATCAGTACTGTTAAATTTAATCTTAACCAGCATGTAATTCCGGCTGCAAAATATGCAGAGATGCAGCAGTATATGGATAACATCAGCAAAGCGCAAAGTAAAAAGCTAATTATCCATCGCAAGGCTTAATTTTGCCTTGCCGGATATGATATTTCAACTTGACGAACGTTTGATATTTCCAAAGCCCGATCTGGCCGAACCAGACGGGCTTTTGGCTGTAGGTGGCGACCTATCGCCCCAGCGGTTGCTATTGGCTTACAGTCACGGAATATTTCCGTGGTATAGTGACGAAACGCCTATTTTGTGGTACTCGCCACATGAGCGCTTTGTGCTGCTTCCGAACGAAGTACGCACTGCCAAAAGCATGAGGCAGGTGCTGCGATCGGGAAAATTCAGGGTTACAGTTAATCAAAACTTTGCCGATGTTATTGAGGCATGCTCCGCTGTACCACGTGAGGGGCAGGATGGTACTTGGATTACTGAAGACATGAAACAAGCTTACATCACATTACATCAGCAAGGCCACGCCTATTCTTATGAAGTATGGCAGCAAGATGAACTGGTAGGCGGCTTGTATGGCGTACAAATAGGCCGCGTGTTTTGCGGCGAAAGCATGTTTAGCCGCGCTAGTAACGCTTCTAAAGCAGCGCTAATTACCATATGCCAGTCTGGGTTATATGACTTGATTGATTGCCAGGTACACACCGAACACCTGGAAAGTATGGGAGCCCACTTTATCAGTCGTGAGGCTTATATGCACGTCCTACAAAATAAAAGCTGATGAAAAGCGTACCTTTGTAACCGATATGGAACTTCAGCCAAAAAAGGAAAGGATAATTCTGGGCATCGACCCGGGAACAGCGGTGATGGGTTATGGCTTAATTAAAGAAACCGGCAGTAAAATTGAACTCATTAGCCTGGGTGTGGTAAAAATTCCAGGCGGCGATGACCATATGTTAAAGCTGCAGCGCATATTCGAAAAAACGGTAGCCCTGATTGACAATTACCACCCCGATTGTTTGGCTATTGAAGCTCCGTTTTACGGCAAAAATATACAGGTAATGCTTAAGTTGGGCCGGGCACAAGGCACAGCTATTGCAGCTGCCCTGTCGCGTAATATTCCGGTAAACGAGTATTCGCCCCGTAAAATAAAACAGTCTATCACCGGCAACGGTAATGCCACCAAAGAACAGGTGGCCGGCATGCTGCAACGCTTGCTCAATTTTCAGGAAATCCCTGAGTTTTTAGATGCTACCGATGGATTGGCTGTTGCTGTATGTCACAGCTTTCAAAAAATCACTACAGGTCGTGGCAGTAAGATTACCTATTCGGGTTGGGAATCGTTTGTAAAAGAGAATACGAAGCGGGTAGCGTCGCCGTTGAAAATTAAAAAGCCTTTGTAACTATTAATATCATTTTGCTTTGTTTATCGCTTGTGCTTTGGCACATCACATCAATAGAATTGAAAAATTTTCAAATTCAAATTATTACATCAAAAACAGCACGCTTAAATAGCAAAACAACCCAACAAAAAAGGCGCTTAAATAAGCGCCTTTTCAATATCTGGTAATGTTAATAATTATACGTGTTGCTCTTGCTCAACTTCTAAAGCCATTTGCTCGTCAACCAAAATACGGCCGCAATGCTCACAAACGATTACTTTTTTGCGCTGGCGGATATCAGCCTGGCGTTGAGGTGGAATTTGGTTGAAGCAACCAGAACAAGAATCGCGTTGGATGGTTACTACAGCCAAACCGTTTTTAGCATTGTTGCGCAAACGGGTATAAGCTGTTAATAAACGCTCTTCAATGTTATTTTTGGCAGTTCCAACCTGTGCGTTAAGCTCATTTTCTTCTTTTTCAGTTTCGGCGGTGATAGTGCCCAGCTCTGCTTTTTTAGCATCCAAATCTTTTTGTCGACCTTCTAAATCGGCTAAAGCTTTTTCGTAAATCTGAGTTTTAGAAGTGATTTCAAAACCGTACTCACGAATTTTTTTCTCACTTACCTGAATATCCAGACCTTGAATTTCAATTTCTTTGGAGATAGCATCATACTCACGATTGTTTTTCACATCGTTAAGTTGCGCTTCGTATCTTTTAATATTAGCCTGAGCTTCTTTGATCAGGTTTTTGCGGGTTACAATATCATCCTCTAAGTCATCCAGCTCACTTTTGATTTTCTGGATGCGGGTTTCCAGACCAGCAACATCATCTTCCAGGTCGGCTACTTCCATAGGCAGCTCACCTCTTACCTGGCGTATTCTGTCAATTTTGGTGTGGATAGTTTGTAGCTCATATAAAGCTTTCAGCTTTTGTTCTACGGTTTGTTCCATCAAATAAAATATTTTATGGGGTTTGTATTAATTTCTGTTAAACGGACCGCAAAGTTACTAAATTTTTTCTGTATTATTTCATACAATAAATGCTGTGTAAATTGCTCACTTTCAAAATGTCCGATGTCGGCAATCACTATCTTTCCTTCGGCGTCAAAAAATTCATGGTATTTATAATCAGCCGTTACAAAAACATCGGCTCCGGCAGCTATGGCCTGTTTTAGCAAAAAGCCCCCCGAACCTCCGCACACGGCTACTTTTTTTACCATTTTTCCGGTTAATGCCGTATGGCGCACTACTGCTGCATTCATCTTTTCTTTCAAATGCCGCAAAAAGTCGGTTTCAGACAAAGGTGTTTCCAGCTCACCTACCATGCCCGAACCTACCTCTTGGTGCTGATTGGTAAGCATATACAGGTCATAAGCCACTTCCTCGTACGGGTGAGATAAAAACAGGCCCATTAGTATTTTGCTTTCCAGATAGGCAGGATAAATGGTTTCGATGCGCACTTCACTTTCGGTATGGCGATGGCCTACCTCGCCTACATAAGGATCAGTTCCTTCTTCTCCCTTAAAAGTACCTTTACCCTCAGCATTAAAGCTGCATTCGCTATAATTGCCAATATGCCCGGCACCTGCTTTAAACAAGGCATTTCGCACCGCTTCGGCGTGGCTTACAGGTGCGTAGGTAACCAGTTTTTTAAGGATGCCTGATTTAGCAGATAATATGCGTGAGTTTTTCAACTCCAGCGTTTGGCAGATACGAGCGTTTACGCCGTCCATTACATTATCCAGGTTGGTATGAATGGCATACAAGGCAATATTATGCCGGATGGCTTTCTCAACCACCCGCTCCACATATGTTTTGCCATTGAACTTTTTAAGTCCTTTAAATACTATGGGATGATGAGAGATAACGATTTGACAACCAGTGCGGATTGCTTCATCCACCACAGCTTCGGTACAATCTAACGAGATTAGGCCCTGAGTAATTTCCTGATTGCCGTTACCCACAATGAGGCCCGAGTTATCGTAATCTTCCTGGTAGCTTAGCGGCGCTATGCTTTCCAGGTAAGCGGTTAGTTCTACAAGTTTCATAACAGCGGCAAGTTAGTCAGCCATTCAGGTAACGCCAAATCCGAAGAACAATAAAAATGATTACATTCAACAAAATAAGCGTGGTAATAGGGAAGTAAAACCGAAAGCTTTCACGCTCTATGCGTATATCACCGGGTAAATGGCCAATCCAGTGCAGCTTATCGCTAAAAAAAAAATCGCTACTCCAACCAACAACACCAAACCACCAATAATTATCAGCACTTTTCCGGTATCACTCCCCATATGTAAGCTTTTAGCCCCCCCCCATTTTCACCATTTGTAAGGTTTCATAAGCCATATCGCGGTTATAATCAGTAGCTATGCTTTTATGATTAATGATATCGACAACAGTTCCGATACCGCAAAAGCCACCGGTAAGCAGGTAAATAATACCCATACCAACTTGCCCTACTAAAAACCGCTGCACGCCGGCCACGCCTACAAAACCTAAAAGGGTAAACAGCAAAATATCTTGTGGTGTGCGGCGCTTGCCGCCATAAATGCTAATAAAATTGCGTTGCTGATTTTCGGTTAGTCCAACGGTGGCCTGTTGCAAAAAAGCCATTTCTTCGGGGGTGATGCCCGAAAACATGGTATAAAAGTTAGCGTCCATGCTTATAAGTTTAAGTTTACTAAAAGTAAATATTTGTTTAAAGACTTAGACGCTGATTGATATAAATATTACAGATTCAATTAAAATATTTTGATGAATGCACTATAAATACAAAAAAGCGGATAGCTGCTAACAATGAATGTAGCTGCTATCCGCTTTTTTACGTTTATCAGCTTATTTTAATCTATTTTATTGGTATGTGTCATTAACAGCAATGTTGCCCCAAATGCCGAGATTACACCAATAAGCAAGGCACCAAATAAACGGCCCGAAAAATCGCTTATGTTATGAGACGCTTCTACATAATTAATGTAAATGATACCGGCAAAAACAGCAATAACACCGCCGATAAATAATATTTTGAGGCTTTGTACAATTCCGCCCAAAAAGCTCAAACTACCGTTCATATCATGGTCGCGATAACTTTTAAGGCCAAAAAACACACCGATGACGGGTATCAGAATAGAAATATATTCAATAGGCGAAACCTGGTCGCCAACCATGGTATAGCCAGCCCAGCGCATGATAAATAGCCATAGTCCGCTTAAAATTCCTATAATTAATCCAGATGCTACTGCATTTTTCATGATAATATCAGTTTGGTTAAAATTAGTTTCAGTATCTTGATATGCAGTAAAAGGATTTAAAGCAGTAGTTTGTTTGCTTGTTTATGGTTCTTTTTGCCATCGCTATTTTAAGTATGCAACCTGGCTGGTTGTTAAAACTACCGAAACGACAAGGTTAACAACGCTTAAAAGCTCGCCCCATTTATCAAAAGCCAAACCTGAATATTAGAACAAAAATATCTTGATAGTTACTGAGCGCCTATTGTCCATTTAGGTACATAACCTACAGTACCTTCATAAGCCACTTTGCAGTAATTACCCGCTTTCTCGAGCACATAAACTTTTGTATTATTAGGCAGCACCCTAATAATATCAGCCCTAAAGCTATCATATTCGCGCAAGTTGATTACGCCGGTTTCATTCGCTTTTAAATAGGCTGTAAATAAATAGCCGGGATTGGTTGGTAAGTCATCCTCGTTTTGCTCAATAGATTTTTTAATAACAGGCTTGTTACTGGTATGGTCAACCACCGCTATTGCCCGAACAGGCTGAGGCCCTATAACACGAGTTGGTTCTGGAACAGATACAACAGCTGCCTTTGCGTTCACACCAGCTTTTTGTACATGAGCAACATACGTAGCTTTAAACTTTTTCTTCTTTTGGTAATGCTTTACCGTTTGCACCGGAACTGCTGCTATTGTTACTTGCGGTAATACTTTTTTAGCTTTGGATGCCGTAACAGATTGCAGTACATACCTGCCAAAGATAACCGTTATAGCTATTAGCACCAGGGTAAATACCACATCCACCCATTGCGTTTTGGCCATAAAGCCCTTCTTTTTAACCGGCTTAGCTTTATTGACCTCGAACGCTTTTAATTCGGCATTGTATTTACTGCGCCGAACCGGGTCGCTTAGCACATCAAACGCTTCATTTATTTCGCGATAACGATTTTCAAAATACAAATCGTGGTGATTCAGGTCGGGCCTGAACTTTTCAGAAAGCTTTCTATACGCCAAGCCAATCTCTACAGCGGTACAATTTATATCCAAACCCAAAATGTAGTAGAAATCTTTCATAACCAAACTTTTACAAGCCTCGCCAGTGCCTTATGCGTTTGATTTATTTTAAATCATTTCGTTTAATTGAAAATAAGATTTTTTTACATGAATAGAAACTTAAAATTCATACTCTTTTAATTTTCGCCCGCAATATTCCATTGCTTTATCCTCCTTGCATTGCGACTCTCAGTTCTTGACTCTACTTACACACATTAAGGCATCTTTTTTGCTTATCTTTGCATGTTTTGAATATTCGAGAAATTTTAGAAAAATATAAAACAGATGAGCGGGTTACGGCGCTGGCTAAAGCGCTCAACAGCTCTAAAAATCCGCGGGTTCAGCTGCGTGGGTTGGTTGGTTCGAGCGATGCCACTATTGCGGTAGCCTTGTACTTTTTACAGCACAAGCACCAGCTGTTCATTTTGCCCGACCGCGAGGAGGCCGCCTATTTTCAGGCCGATCTGGAAAACCTGACCGGCAAGGAAATTTTGCTGTTCCCATCCTCTTACCGCAAACCGTTTGAATTTACCCAGCCCGACAGCAGTAACGTACTGGCCCGCGCTGAGGTTCTTAACGAACTGAACCATTCCAGCGAGTACGGCCAACTGATTGTTACCTACCCAGAGGCTATTGCCGAAAAGGTGATTGATCGTTCATCGCTCGAAAAAAACACCTTGGATATCAGCGTAAACAGCAAACTAAGTATCGACTTTATCAACGAGTTTTTGATTGAGTACGATTTTGAAAGGGTTGATTTTGTGTACGAGCCTGGCCAGTTTTCGGTACGTGGTGGTATTGTGGACATTTTCTCGTTCTCGCACGATTTGCCTTACCGGGTAGAATTTTTTGGCGACTTTATTGAATCGATCCGCACGTTCGAAATTGAAAGCCAATTGTCGGTTGAACAAGTTAAAACCATCACCATTGTGCCCAACGTACAATCCAAGTTTTTAACCGAAAATAATATTTCATTATTGGAATATATTGAAGCCGATACACAGGTATGGATTAAGGATGTACAATTTACGCTGGACATTATAAAAGACGGTTACAAAAAGGCCACTCAATTGTGGAAAGCCCTATCCGCCGATGAGAAAACCCAGAATCCTGATTGGATTGACCCCAAATATGCTTTTACCGATGAAAAAATGATTGCCGACCAGCTGCACGATTTTGCAGTGGTAGAATTTGGCAAACAATTTTTTTACGATGCGCAGCATACGCTTAACTTTGACATTCGTCCGCAGCCATCGTTCAATAAAGACTTTCAGCTGCTGATACACAATATTAAAAACAACGAGACCGATAAAATTGAAAACCTCATCTTTACCGACAACGCCAAACAGGTAGAACGGCTATATGCCATTTTTGATGACCTGGATAAAACGGTAAAATTTACGCCGGTTAATGTATCCATTCGCGAAGGTTTTATTGATCGCGAGCAACACCTGGCCTGCTATACCGACCACCAGATATTTGACCGTTACTACAAATACAAACTACGTAAAGGTTACCAGCGCACGCAGGCCATTACCCTGAAAGAATTGCGTGAATTAAAACCTGGCGACTACGTTACCCACATTGACCACGGTATTGGCAAATACGCCGGCCTGGAAAAGGTAGAGGTGAACGGCAAAATACAGGAAATGATACGCCTGATTTATGCTGATAACGATTTGCTTTATGTAAATATCAACTCGCTAAACCGTATATCTAAATTTAGCGGTAAAGAAGGCGCCGTGCCCCGGATGAATAAGTTGGGCACCGATACTTGGGAGCGGTTAAAAAAAACTACAAAAAAAAAAGTTAAAGACATCGCCCGTGACCTGATTAAGCTTTACGCCGTGCGTAAGGCCCAACACGGCAATGCCTTCTCGCCCGATAGTTATTTACAAACCGAACTGGAGGCGTCCTTTATATACGAGGACACGCCCGACCAGGAAAAAGCAACGGCCGATTTTAAACGCGACATGGAATCGCCGCACCCGATGGACCGACTGATTTGTGGCGACGTAGGTTTCGGCAAAACTGAAGTAGCCATCCGTGCTGCCTTTAAAGCCGTAGCCGATAGCAAGCAGGTAGCCGTGTTGGTGCCTACTACTATTTTGGCCGCGCAGCACTTCAAAACCTTCTCGGACCGGCTGAAAGGTTTTCCTTGTAACATTGATTTTATCAATCGCTTTAAAACCAACAAGCAAATTAAAGACAGCTTGGCCAAACTGGCCGAAGGCAAACTGGATATCATTATTGGCACCCACCGCCTGGTAAGCAAAGACGTAAAGTTTAAAGACCTGGGCCTGATGATTATTGATGAGGAGCAGAAATTTGGCGTAGCTACCAAAGAAAAGCTGAAAGCCATGCGTGCCAACGTAGATACCATGACGCTTACGGCAACGCCTATCCCACGTACGCTACACTTCTCGCTGATGGGTGCGCGCGATTTGTCTATTATTTCCACCCCGCCACCTAACCGCCAGCCGGTAGTAACCGAACTGCATGTGTTTAACGATAAACTGATTAAGGAAGCGGTTGAATACGAAATTGACCGTGGTGGGCAGATATTTTTTATCCATAACCGCGTAGCCGACCTACCACAACTGGGCGGCATGATTCGGAAACTAGTACCGAAGGCCCGTATCGGTATAGCCCACGGTCAGTTGGAAGGTGATGATCTGGAAGACGTAATGCTCAAGTTTGTAAACCACGAATATGACGTGCTGATTGCCACTACTATTATCGAGGCCGGTTTGGATATACCGAATGCCAATACCATCATCATCAACCATGCGCACATGTTTGGTTTGAGCGATTTGCACCAGATGCGTGGACGGGTAGGCCGTAGCAACAAAAAGGCATTTTGTTACTTGCTGAGTCCGCCATTGTCAACCCTTACTTCTGAAGCGCGTAAGCGTTTGAGTGCTATTGAAGAATTTTCCGACTTAGGCAGCGGCTTTAACGTGGCCATGCGCGACTTAGACATCCGCGGCAGCGGAAACCTGCTGGGTGCCGAACAAAGTGGCTTTATTGCCGAGATCGGCTTTGAAATGTACCATAAGATACTGGATGAAGCTATTCAGGAACTGAAAGACGAAGAATTCAAGGAGGTATTCCAGGATGAAAAACCACGTCCGTTCATCAGCTTCACGCAGATTGATACGGATATGGAGATCCTCATCCCCGACGAGTATGTAACCAACCTTACGGAGCGTTATAACCTGTACACTGAGGTATCTAAACTGGAAAACGAAACCCAGCTGCAAGCCTTTGAAAAGCAACTAGCCGACCGCTTTGGACCCGTGCCACCACAGGTGAACGACTTGCTGAATACCATCCGCCTGCAATGGATGGGTAAGGCTATCGGCTTCGAGAAAATATCACTGAAAAAAAATGTATTGCGCGGCTATTTTCTGGCCAACCAGCAGTCCAGATATTTTGAATCGCAGGAGTTTATGCAGGTGCTCAACTTTGTCAAAAACAACCCGCGTCGGGTAAATATGAAAGAGGTTAAGAATAGCCTGCGTATTAGTATTGAAGGTGTTCGGAGTATTGAAGAAGCGGTAGATATATTGAGTGAGGTTGGGATTGGAGTACCGGCGTAAGCTTTATACTTAATATCACTTTTTATTTTAAAAGGCGCTTATGTGGGTAGTGTATAACAAGTACATCCATGCAAGCGTCTTTTTTTAATAGACAAATTAACAGCAGGTAGTTATTTCGATTTTTTTGCTAAGCTTATCTTTTTTATTTTTTGAACAAGGAACCTAGAATTGTTCGATCCAAGATGTCCATAGCCACCCTTTTTTCCTGTTTCATATATGCCTATTGCTTCAATTATCAAATAAGAATTCCAGTAATGTCTGTGAACTTTAGCAAAGGCTTTTCCAATTTTTGAAGGCAGTTTTTCTTCTTCAAAATCTAACTCTACCTTTAATTCTCTTGCACATAAATCAGGATTTATAGGATAAATTGCCCAATACTCTTCCATACCGCTGTAAGCAAACTTCAGATAAACTTGTTTATTTTGATAGTTTGGCAAATCACAAAAGCTAATAACTGGCACGCCACTGGAAGCTTGTATTGAATACTCTTTTTTTAACGAAGAACAAGAAAAAAGGGATATGATACATGTAATAGCTGCGAGCTTAATATATTTCATCTTAATATAGCTAATAACATAAAACAGCCATAAAAACGCATTTACACCTCACCTGTAGTACTTGTCAACCGATAAATATCTTTCAAATTTCGTCCCAGCTCTTTATAATCCAACCCATAACCTACTACAAACTCGTTTTCAATCTCAAAGCCCACGTAGCGCAGTTCTTCAATAGACGTTTCGAGCTTGCCGGGTTTAAGTAGCATGGAACATGCAGTGATCGACGCAGGGTTGCTTAGTTTCAGCTTTTCGATAAGGTAGGCCAGTGTGTTACCTGTATCCACAATATCTTCTACAATAATAACATGCCGACCGCTGATGTCGACGCTCAGGTCAATATCCTCCCGTATTTTACGACTGGTGGACGTGCCGCCAAAGTATGAGGCCAGCTTGGTAAAAGTAACTTCGCAGGGAATAGTGATCTGTTTAATCAAATCGGCTACAAACAGAAAGCTCCCGTTTAATACACCAATAAAAATCGGCGTTTTACCGGCATAGTCAGCATTCAGTTCTACAGACAGTAGGTTAATGCGTTCGGCAATAGTCTCCTGCTCAATAAGCGGTTCAAATTCCAGGTCGTCTATTCTCATACACAATATTACACAAAACAGAAATTATAACCGCAAATATATCGGTACAAATAACCGTATCTTTGCACGCTCATGATAGATTATCAGGTTCATACGCTTTCTAACGGCATCCGCCTTTTATATAAATATGCTGCCTCTACCATCACCCACACCTGCTTTGTTATCAATGCCGGCGCGCGCGATGAACAGCCGCAAAAAGACGGTTTGGCCCACTTTATAGAACACCTGCTGTTTAAGCAAACCGAACGCCGAAACACCAGCCAAATCCTGAACCGGCTGGAACTGGTAGGCGCCGATTTAAACGCTTACACCACCAAAGAATATACCTGCATACATGCCTCACTTTTGAAGCAGCATCTGGAGCGCACGCTGGATTTATTTGAGGATATTATCTTTCACTCCACTTTTCCGGAAGAAGAACTAACCAAAGAGCGCAGTGTGATATTGGATGAAATTGCTTCGTACCAGGATCAGCCTGAAGAAGCTATTCAGGACGACTTTGAAGGCATTCTGTTTAAAGGACATCCTCTGGGCAACAACATACTGGGCACCGAAGAGTCGGTTAACCAACTGAGCCGAACAGATATCAATCAATTTTTAGCAGATACCTACAACACCCACCAAATGGTATTTGCCGTAATTGGCGATTACGATTTTAACAAGCTGATTAAACTGGTTGAAAAATATCTGGGTGCTATTCCGGCAAATACATCCGCCAAAAACAGGCAGCAACCCGGCAAACTTATCAGCGAGTATACGGTAATTGAAAAACCTATTTCGCAGGTGCATTGCGTACTAGGTAGCTTGGCCTATCCATCATCGCACAAATATAAAAACGGCTTATTGCTACTTAACAATTTGCTGGGTGGAATGGGCATGAGTAGTAGACTAAACCTCGAAATCCGCGAAAAGCATGGCATTGCGTACACCATCGAGTCGGGCTATACACCGCTTACTGATACCGGCATATTTTCAGTTTACTTTGGCACTGATGCCGAAAAATCTGACAAAGCACTGCGTTTGGTTCATAAAGAGCTGAAAAAGCTACGTGATAACAAACTAGGCTCATTACAACTGCAACAGGCTAAACAGAAGTTTATTGGCCAGATCGCCTTGGCCGAAGAAAACCGGTTAAGCCTGATTATCTCGATGGCCAAAAGCCTGATTGATTTTAACTCCATTGATAGCTTACAGGATGTGTTCGATAAGATGAACGCTGTAACAGCCGAAGAGCTACTGGAAATCAGCAATGAGATTTTTGACCCTAATAATTGGGCTACGCTGATTTTTGAGCCGAAGGAGTAAAATGTCTTGTCATTGCGAGCGATAGCGTGGCAATCTCGTCGCGTTTATTAAGTAAGCGACGGGATTGCCACGCCGTTAGCACTCCTCGCAATGACACTTACTTTTAAATTAAACATTACTTACTCCGTTTAAATTGAATTTCACGATAATTCAATTATAATTACTTTTGCAAACTTTATAACAAACTGGTACTATGCTTAGAACACATACTTGTGGCGAATTAAACATGAGCCATTTAGGCCAAACCGTAACTTTGTGCGGTTGGGTACAAAAATCGCGCGATTTGGGCGGCACTACTTTTATTGACGTACGCGACCGCTATGGCTTAACCCAATTAGTGTTAAACACAGATACAGATGCGACACTGCGCGAAACCGCCCGCAGCTTGGGCCGCGAGTTTGTAGTTAAGGTAACCGGCAAAGTGTTAGAACGCACCAGTAAAAACTCTAAAATACCTACAGGTGATATTGAAATTGCTGTAGAAGCGTTGGATGTGCTGAACGAAGCTAAAATTCCACCTTTTTTAATAGAAGACGAAACCGACGGCGGCGAAGAGTTGCGCGCTAAATACCGCTACCTGGATTTACGCCGTAACCCGTTGCGCCAAAACCTGATGCTGCGCCACAAAATAGCGCAGGAAATTCGTAAATATTTAGACGGATTGAACTTTATCGAGGTAGAAACCCCGGTGCTGATTAAATCAACCCCCGAAGGTGCACGCGACTTTGTGGTGCCCAGCCGTATGAACCAGGGCGAGTTTTATGCTTTGCCGCAATCGCCGCAAACGTTTAAACAATTGCTGATGGTAAGCGGTTTTGACCGTTATTTCCAGATTGTTAAATGCTTTCGCGATGAAGATTTGCGTGCCGACCGCCAGCCTGAATTTACGCAGATAGACTGTGAAATGTCGTTCATTGAACAGGAAGATATCTTAAACATTTTTGAAGGGATGGCCCGTCACCTATTCAACACCGTTAAAGGTATTGACTTAGGTACCTTCCCACGTATGCAGTATGCTGATGCCATGCGCCTGTACGGTTCCGACAAACCGGATATCCGTTTCGGGATGCAGTTTGTAGAGCTGAACGATATTGTAAAAGGCAAAAACTTTGGCGTGTTTGATAACGCAGAACTGGTAGTTGGCATCAACGCCAAAGGCGCTGCATCATACACCCGCAAACAACTGGACGAACTGACTGAGTGGCTGAAACGCCCACAAATTGGCGCTACCGGCCTGATTTACATGCGCCATAATGATGATGGTTCATTAAAATCATCAGTAGATAAATTCTATAACGAAGAAGAACTGCAAAAATGGTCGGCCGCGTTTAATACCAAGCCGGGCGACCTGGTGCTGGTACTGGCCGGTCAAACCGATAAAGTACGCAAACAACTGAACGAACTGCGTTTGGAAATGGGCTCGCGCCTGGGCCTGCGCAGCAAGGATGTGTTTGCACCACTGTGGGTGTTAGATTTCCCGCTGTTAGAGTTTGATGAAGAAAGCGGCCGCTGGCATGCCATGCACCACCCGTTCACCTCGCCTAAACCCGAGGATATTGCTATGCTGGATACTAATCCCGGAGCCGTACGCGCCAACGCTTACGACATGGTGATTAACGGTATTGAAGTGGGCGGCGGATCTATCCGTATTTACGACCGTGCTCTGCAGTCCTTAATGTTTAAACATCTGGGCTTTAGTCCTGAAGAAGCGCAAAAACAATTCGGCTTTTTGATGGATGCCTTTGAATACGGCGCACCGCCGCATGGTGGCATTGCCTTGGGCTTTGATCGATTGTGTTCAATATTTGCCGGACTGGATTCTATCCGAGACGTGATTGCCTTCCCAAAAAATAACTCGGGCCGCGATGTGATGATTGATGCGCCATCTACCATTGCCGATGCACAATTGCAGGAGTTAAGTATCAAAACTACTGTTTAACACGTAGCGGTGGTAAATACTTATAACATGAAAAAACTGTTAATTCTGCTTAGCGCAATTATTTTAGGGCTATCTGCCTGTACCAAAAGCAACACCGAAAAGGTTGAACCGTTTGATGCAGCCAAACAGGCAGCCGAGGATGACGCTAAAATTCAGGCTTACATCAAAGCCAATAATTTAACGCCTGTAAAGGATGCGTCTGGCTTGTATTACCAAGTAATGACGCCCGGAACCGGCGCTAATGCCACCAGCAATTCTACCGTAAATGTAAACTACACCGGTAAGTTGCTTGACGGGAGCCAGTTTGATAGCGGTAATTTTACAACGAGCTTAAATGCTAATGCCAACATTATTGAAGGTTGGAAAATAGGATTAACCCATATTAACAAAAACGGCCGCATTCTGCTGCTCATTCCGTCAGCATTGGGCTACGGCAACAGATCACCAGGTGCAGGTGTACCGGCTAATTCAGTTTTGGTGTTTGTTGTAGATATGCTATCTATACAGTAAATAAACTTTACGCATATAAATACAAAAGGGGCCTAAAAGCCCCTTTTGTATTTATATGTCTGCCCGTTTTTACTATCTTAAAGGCCAAATCCCTGATATGAAAAAAGTTTACTTATTAGCGCTGTTGTTAAGCACCGGTTCGGCCTTTGCACAAACCGAAGCGCTAAAAGCCAAAGTATCTCAAAAAGCGGATGCACTGCAACCAAAACTGGTAGCCTGGCGCCGTGACTTCCATGAACACCCTGAATTAGGCAACCATGAAACACGCACGGCCGACATCATCGCCAAGCACTTGCGGTCATTGGGCATCGACGTAAAAACTGGTGTAGCTAAAACTGGTGTGGTAGGTATCCTTAAAGGCGGCAAGCCCGGCCCGGTGGTAGCGTTGCGTGCCGATATGGACGGACTGCCAGTAGTAGAGCGGGTAAACCTACCGTTTGCCTCTAAAGTAAAAACCACGTTCAACGGTACCGAAGTAGGCGTAATGCATGCCTGCGGGCACGATACGCACATGTCTATTCTGATGGGTGTGGCCGAAGTTTTATCAGGCATGAAAAACGACTTGCACGGTACCGTAAAATTCATCTTTCAACCAGCGGAGGAAGGTCCGCCGTTTGGTGAAGAAGGTGGTGCCGAGCTGATGGTGAAAGAAGGCGTACTGCAAAACCCAAAGGTAGATGTGGTATTCGGCCTGCACATCAATGCCCAAACCGAGGTAGGTAAAATCACCTATCGCCCAGGTGGTACCATGGCAGCGGTGAACGATATGCAAATTGTGGTAAAAGGCAAGCAGTCGCACGGTGCTTATCCTTGGATGAGCATTGACCCTATTGTGGTATCGGCCCAAATTATTAACGCCTTGCAAACCATTGTAAGTCGCAATTTGAACGTTACCGAAAATGCGGCTGTGGTAACCATCGGTTCCATTAATGGCGGAAACCGCTCTAATATCATCCCCGAAAAGGTGGAAATGATGGGCACCCTGCGCGCGCTAAGCCGTGAAGATGAAAAGTTACTGATTGAGCGTGTTAAACAAATTGCTACTAAAACAGCCGAAGCTGCCGGTGCCACTGCCGAGGTGAAAATACCTTTCAGTGTACGCTACCCGGTTACTTATAACGACCCGGCCCTAACGGCCAAAATGCTGCCTACCCTGCAAGCCGCCGCCGGTGCCCGTAACGTGGCCGAAAAGCCTGCCGTAACAGGCGCCGAAGATTTTAGCTTTTACCAGGAAAAAGTACCCGGTTTGTTTTTCTTTTTAGGCGGCATGCCTAAGGGGGCCGACGTATCCAAAACCGCCGCTCACCATACGCCCGATTTTTATATTGACGAAAGCGGCTTTAGTTTGGGCGTGAAAGCTTTATGCGATTTAACGTTGGATTATATGGCGGGGAAGGGGAAGTAAGAGGTTTGAAAGATTGTTTTACAATAATGGTGGCAGTTAAAGTAGTTCTGCCGCTAATGTGCTTAAAGCACAAGTGACCATTACTATACCCAGTCCAACATACTTGCACCAGTATGGAAACTTATTGGAGCTAGAGTTTCGTTAAAAGCACAAGTCAGTCTCCATACAAACATAACATTAAGGTTTGTGCTAAATCGGGGTCTAAATTTAGAAGAACAAGAAATAAAATGATAAAACAGTTATGCGATTTAACCTTCTAAGTGATGCTAATTGGGAATCCAAAATATCACAAGTACTTAGCACACTTTCAGATTTTGAATACAGACGCTTTTTTGAAGAAAAATACTACGGTAGTTCGCTCGAAGGAATAACTGTAGTCTTTATTTGCAGAAATCCGGAACATAATTTCAGACAGCGCATCAGACATTCTAAAAAAGAGAAGAAAATTTATTTAGATATCATGTTAGATTTAGATCAATTTATACAAGTTACTCAGACCGAGCGAGAGAAGATAATTGCTCAACGGCTTATAGTGGAAATCGCTCCCGTTATAGCAAAGTATAAGTTTGAAGACTTTAATTTAGCTAGGTTTAAGAATGACTTGGAGCAGTGGCTACAAGGAGTAAACTGGTTATAATGATTGCTTCCTCATTAAGTACTTGCACCAGTATGAAGCACTTGAATACATAAAGCTTCTTTTAATTATGATACGTCAGACATTCGGATTATTAATTTTATTTTTAGGTATACTATTATTTTTCTTTGTTTTCCCTTATTTCAATAATAAGAATCTAGGCTGTAGGGAAAAGGATGAGTTGTTTGCAGAGGAGTTTAGCGCAAAAGTAAAGGAAAAGCTAATTGACTCAGGAAATCATAATTTTCCAAAAATTGTGCTTTCTGGAGATGATAGAATGCCATATAGATATTTCACAAGTGATATTCAGTTTCCGAATTTTTATCAATCTATTCAAATTGGTGATTCATTATATAAAATTAAAAAGACATTGTTTTATATTGTAGTTTCTAAAAATGGTAAAAGAAAACGTTTAAACTTTCATAGCTTATGCGGAGAAAATTAAATTAGATATTTGTACGATACCTTGCCTTAATACTGGTATGGGTGAGTACCTCAGTCTGCTGTAAACAACAAAAGCTATTGCCCTACACCTTTTATCAACTCCGCGTAAACATTTTTTAAAACCCTGCTGTTCATTAAAAACAAAACGCACCAATTATGCTACTTACTGTACAACAAGCCACCGAATGGCAGGACATTTTAATGAGAAGGGCGCATACTATGCGTACCCGAACTGTTGCCGCCGGTCCATACCCCGACGAAGAGGATGCTGGTGATGACGATGAGGACTTTGATGATTTTTTGGAAGACGAGAACGATCTGCGCGAAGTACGCGTGAACGATGACTTGGGCGAGCCCGATCCGGAAGATGATGACCACCTGCCCGACGAAGAACTGCAATAATTGCAGCGTCTTCGTCTTTATTTTGCTTCCTGTTTAAACTATATCATTCTTTGAATTGGTGTTACATATAACCTATTCATTAGAATAGGCCTAACTATATTGCTTGCATTATACTGTTTGTCTAATTTTTAGTTTGCCTTTTCAAATACAAACTTGTCTTTTCATCAAACACCAATACAGTATCCTCTTACTATTTACCTTTTCCTAAATTCGTAAGGCGTGTATTCAATAAAGTCGGCCACTTTTACATGCACACCAACCACCTTATTGTTTTGTACGATGAACGGGAACACAGCCTTACCAAACACCGGGTCTGAAAAGGTTACGTAAAAGCGGTTGCCGCCAAGCGGCTGCAAGCGGGCAAACATTTTAGGGTGATGCTCAAAGCGGGCTTCTAAAGTGTTATTTTCACCTGGGGCGATAGTCATCGTGCCGTATAAATCGTTAGTGTACTTGCCGGTATAATCGTTTAAGGCCAGTGCCGGACGAGGGTTTAGCACTACTGAATCGCGACGGGCCTTATCGGCTTTTTGCTCCTGCAACATGCTGTTTTTAAATTCAGCCAATGCCGCATCGCTATGGCTGCGGAAAGGTTGTTTTAGGTAAGCGTCAACAATATCCAGGTTCAGTGTGCTGATCAGATCATTTTGGTCGGTATTGGTCATGATAACGATACCTAAATTCAAATCGGGTACCAGTGTTACCGACGATACAAAGCCGCTTACGCCGCCTGTATGCATTACCACGCGGTGACCTTTATAACCCTGCAAAATCCAGCCGAGCCCGTAAGCCATAAAGCCACCGTCTTCATCTTCGCCCATCAAATCCTGCGGCTGCCGAGTGACGTTAATGGCTGCCTGCGGAATAACCTGACGGTTGCCTACTTTGCCATGATCCAGCAATGCCATTACCCATTTAGCCATATCGGTAGCACAAGAGCTGATACCGCCGGCTGGTGCCATGTTGTCCAGCTGGGCGTAAGGTATGGCTATTAAACGGCCATCGCTCATAGTATGTGCAGCTGATTTATTAAAAGATATATTCAAATCTTTAGCCATCAAAGCCGTGCTGTTCATACCCAGCGGTGCTAAAAGCGTTTCTTTGATATAAGCTTCCCAAGGCTTGTTGGTCACCTTTTGCATTACCTCGCCGGCCGTTACATAGGCCGAATTGGTGTATCCCCATTTGCTGCGGAACGGGTATACTGCTTTTACACGGCTCATTTTTTCGATGATCTCTTGCCGGGTAAGGTTGCTGTTGTAAAAAGTAAAATCGGCCTGGAAGGTTTCGAATCCTATGCGGTGGCACAGTAAATCGCGTAGGGTTGCCATATCGGTTGCCCCTTTATTTTCCAGTTTAAAATCGGGCAGGTATTTGGTCACCTTATCATCCAGCGATAGCTTACGTTCGGCTTGCAGCGTAGCCAGTGCGGTTGCCGTAAAAGCTTTTGAATTGCTGCCAATCATAAAAAGGGTATTCTCGTCGGCCTTGGCATTTACGCCCAACTCTTTTATTCCGTACCCCTTACGCAAAACAATGCGGCCATCTTTTACAATACAAACAGATGCGCCGGGCACCCGCCAGTTAGTTAACGACCGGGTGATGTAATTATCTAAACTATCAGTAAAAAAGCGGTTCCGGTTGATGTTCTGCGCATTTACAGATGCGGTTAAACAGCACCATACAGCAAACAAGTATATTTTTTTCATAGAAAAGGCAAACGCGATAATCGTATTAAAATATTAATTTAACGCAATTTTTTCAACAGCATTATACAACATTACATAATCCATTAAATTATTAAGTGCTTATATGAACAGCAGATTTTACAGATCGGTTTTTACAGCTTTATTTTTAATGGCCCTAATGTCAGGCAAGTACGTAGCGCAGGCACAGCGCGGCGGCGGCCTGCAATGGGCTAAAGACGGCTATCATTTTTATACCACCAACAACGGCGACATTGTGGAGATGGACATCCGCAACCCCGGCACCCCAACCGTATTGGTAAACCGTGCGGCACTTACACCGTCAGGCCACAGCCCCATCAGTGTAAGGCGCTTTTCGTTTTCGGATGATCGTCAGAAAATCCTGATCAACACCAACACCAAGCGCGTATGGCGTTATGATACCCGTGGCGATTACTGGGTTTACGATTTAAACACCAAAACGCTGAGCCAAATTGGTAAAGACCGCCCGGTATCGTCATTAATGTTTGCCAAAATATCGCCCGACGGTACCAAAGCGGCTTACGTAAGCGAGCATAACATTTATGTGGAAGATTTAGCCGGCGGTTCTGTCCGTGCTTTAACTACTGATGGCACCAACCGCTTAATTAACGGCACGTTCGACTGGGCTTATGAAGAAGAGTTTGACTGTCGTGATGGCTTCCGCTGGTCGCCAGATAGCCGCAATATTGCTTACTGGCAAATTGATGCCAGCAATATCCGCAATTATTTGATGCTGAATACTACAGATTCGACTTATTCTTACAACGTTCCGGTAGAATATCCGGTAGCCGGTACTGATCCGAGTTCATGCAAGTTAAAAGTGGTAAATGTAACCGATGGCAAAACCATTACGGCTAACATTCCGGGTGATGCGGTACAACACTATATCCCACGAATGGAATGGGCTGATAACAGCAACGAATTGATTTTACAGCAACTGAACCGTGCCCAAACCGAAAGCAAAATTTTCATCTGCAACATATCCAGCAATGCATCGCGTGTCATTTATCAAGAGCAGGATAAAGCTTGGATTGATGCCAAAGCTGAACCTACCGGCTGGGATTGGGTTGAGAAGGGTAAAAAGTTTATCTGGCTGACCGAGAAAGACGGCTGGCGCCATGCCTATAGTGTTGACCGTTTTGGCAAAGCAACTTTGCTTACTCCTGGCAACTATGATGTGGTAAGCCTGGAGCGTATTGACGAAGCACATGGTTATATGTACATTATTGCTTCGCCTGATAATGCGGCACAACGCTATTTATACCGTGTAAAATTAACCGGCTCGGCACCGCAGCGCGTTACGCCTGCTGATGAACCTGGCACACATGATTATGATATTTCGCCAAACGGATTGGTAGCTATTCATACATTTAACAATAGCTTTACGCCTTATGCACGTGAGCAGGTTAGCCTGCTCGACCATAAACCGCTGGATGGCCAGCCTACCAAAATTAAGGTTGATGCAGCGCAGGCTAAAAAGGGTCCGGAATTTTTTACGGTGACTACGGCTGATGGTATAAAAATGGACGGCTGGATGATGAAACCAGCCAACTTTGACCCAAGCAAAAAATACCCTATTGTATTTTACGTTTACGGCGAACCGGCTTCACAAACCGCTGCCGACACCTGGGGCGCTGGTCGTAACTTTTTATATAGTGGCGATATGGCTGAGGATGGTTACATCTACGTATCCATGGATAACCGCGGCGCACCAGTGCCTAAAGGCCGTGAGTGGCGCAAAGCTATCTACCGCAATATTGGCGTACTCAACGTGCGCGACCAGGCCATGGCCGCTAAAGCACTATTTGCCAAAAATGCGTTTATTGATACCTCGCGCGTAGCAGTTTGGGGCTGGAGCGGTGGCGGTTCGTCTACTCTAAACCTGTTGTTCCAATATCCTGATATTTACAAAACCGGCATTGCCATTGCAGCAGTAGGCAACCAGCTAACTTACGATAACATTTACCAGGAGCGCTACATGGGCGTACCTACGGATGAAGAAGGACGTTCGTACTTTATCAAAGGCTCACCCATTACCCACGCCAAAAACTTGCGCGGCAACCTGTTGTACATTCATGGCACTGGCGATGATAACGTACACTACAACAACGCCGAGCAGCTGATTAACCAGTTGGTGAAATACAACAAGCAATTTCAGCTGATGTCGTACCCTAACCGTACGCACAGCATATCCGAAGGCGAAGGCACTAGTCAGCACTTACGTACACTGTATACCCAGTATCTACGCGAGCATTGCCCGCCGGGAGCGAGATAGTAGTTTAAAACAAAAAGCCCTTCTGATTGCAGAAGGGCTTTTTGTTTAGGGCAATAACTGGTAAATATTCTTAAAACGGCAAATCATCCGCATCTGTCATGCGGTCATATCCGCTATCAGCTGCAACATCTGCTTTTGCAGCATATTTTTGCGTTTCATTGTTTTCAAAATCGCTTTTGCGGCCTAGGATAGTAAAATTTTCGGCCACTATCTCGGTAGTATATTTTTTGATACCACCTTTATCTTCAAATGAGCGGGTACGTATTTTACCTTCAATATACACCAGTTTACCTTTTTGCAGGTATTTGGCAGCTACATCGGCCAAACCACGCCACATGACGATGTTATGCCACTCGGTTTGTTCAATTTTGCGGCCATCTTTATTAAAGCTCTCCGATGTGGCTAGTGGAAAGCTGGCTACCGAAACGCCGCCTTCCAGGTGCCTTACCTCCGGGTCTTTCCCCAGGTGGCCAACCAGAATTACTTTGTTTATTCCAGACATGATTTAGTTAGAAAATAGAGAATTGTATTTAAATTTAAAAAAATTAGTTAAAAATATAAAAATGATTTTAGGAAGCGCTAACTTTTTTAAATTTTCTATGTGAGTATAAAACCAGTTTTCGTGCAGCTTAATTGTCTTATTTTCAATGTGTATAAACCTTACAGTTAGCCGCTGATGCGTCAGCGCAAACTTTTGTAAACCAAAAATTTCTTTAATTTGAACGTCATTTCCAAAGTATTCCTGCACATCGGGCAGTGCCGTAACCTCATCCGCAGGCAAAAGCATTGGCGTTTCTACCATGGGTAAATCATATAGGTTAGTCCAAATATCGTTACTCGTACGCTTGTTCATTAGTATACGCTCGCCATCTGTCAGCAAAAAATAGTTAAAAAACCGCTCTTTTATTTTAACCGTTTTCAACTTCACCGGCAAATAGTTAATGGCATTGGTTTTAAACGCCTCGCAGCCCAACCGTACGGGGCAAATACCGCATGCTGGGTTTTTAGGTTTACACAGCATTGCCCCAAACTCCATCATAGCTTGGTTATGTAAAGCAGGTTCATCTTTGTTCAATACCTCGTCTGCCAACTGCTGAAATTGCTTTTTACCTTTGGGACTGTTAATAGGCTCATCAATGCCAAAGTAACGGGCCAGTACCCTATATACGTTACCATCCACCACGGCCCTTGCTTCATTGGCCGAAAAGGACGATATAGCTGCAGCCGTATATTCGCCTATACCTTTTAGTTTTATTAAATCCTCATAAGCGGTTGGGAACCGGCCAGTAAACTGTTCTTCTACTAACTGCGCTGTTTTGAGCATGTTACGCCCACGGGAGTAGTATCCCAACCCTTGCCAAAGTTTCAAAATATCATCTTCGCTGGCATTGGCAAAATCGGTTACACTAGGGTATTTTTCCAAGAATCGATTAAAGTAAGGCAAGCCCTGTTCTACCCGCGTTTGCTGTAAAATAATTTCAGAAAGCCAGATAATATAGGGATCGGTAGTATGGCGCCAGGGCAAATCGCGCTTATTTTCATGGTACCATTTTACCAGTTCAGAAGCAAAATTCATAACTAACAAATTTAATAAACAGGCGCCTGCTAACAGTTAACTATATGTCATGTTTAAGGTTATCCAAGCCGTATCTCAAAAAAAACTATCTTTTATTTCAATATCTCCGTATAAACCTATACTTTTGCAACCCCAAAACAGTTAAGTATTTACATAAAATAAACAAGGAAAAAGAGACATGACTAAGGCGGAAATTATAGCTGAAATCTCAACTAAAACAGGGATAGAAAAAGTTGACGTTCAGGAAACTGTTGAGGCGTTTTTTAAAGTAGTTAAAAACTCAATGGTGGGTGGCGAGAACGTTTATGTAAGAGGTTTCGGTAGCTTTGTTGTAAAGAAAAGAGCTAAGAAAACAGCTCGTAACATTTCTAAAAATACCGCTATTATTATTCCCGAGCACTTTGTACCTAGCTTTAAGCCAGCTAAAACCTTTGTTGAAAAGGTAAAATCAGGCAATAAATCAGAAAAAGCAAAAAAAGCCTAATTTAAAATCAGATGAATAAAAAACAAATAGTTACAGTAGTAGCCGTAGTGGCAGTGATGGGCTATTTGTATTCATTGCCCGTTAAAGGCCTGATAAAGCCTGATGGTGGGCACACCGGCGGACAAGAAGCTGCAACAGCAGGCCAAATGGGTCGTCCGTCTTCAACTGTTAAGGTTGATGTAACGATGGTGTCACAGTCGGCTAAAGCGGCTATCGGTCCGCAACTTTCAGGTACTATTAACAGTTTAGAAACGCAGTTAAGCCAAGCTTCAGCTGCTGATAAGATAAAACTACAGGAACAACTGGCTAAAGAATGGGATGCCGTGCACCAGCCTGCACCAGCCGCATTTTACTACCAGGCTGTAGCCCAAAACAATAAGCAGTTCAACACATGGCTTAACGCTGGTAACCGTTTCAATGAAGCTTTTAAAACCAGCACCGATACTGCCGTACAACCGGCATACGTAACTAATGCTATACAAGCCTTTAAAGAGGCACGAGCGTTAGATGCTAAAAGCTTAGAAGCACAAACCGGTTTGGGTATTGCTTATGTAAACCAAACCAGCCTAGGTATGACCGACCCTGAAGGCGGCTCGCCTATGCAGGGTATTACCTTGCTGCTGGATGTAGTAACCAAAGACCCGAACAACTGGAACGCCAATTTAAATTTGGGACAGTTTGCCATGAAATCGGGCCAGTATCAAAAAGCGGCCGACCGCTTTACTAAAATGATTGCCCAAGACACGAAGAACTCCAAATTGGAGCCTTACTTCTATTTAGCAGAAAGCTATAAGCAACTGGGCAGAAAACAAGAAGCTATTGCAGCTTATCAACAATGTAAGGAACTGATGGCAGATGATCCGGCATTCGGTAAACGCATCGACGACTTTATAAGAGAATTAAAAAATTAAATCACCTTTAAAATTTATTTATTATGCCAAGCGGTAAAAAACGTAAAAGACATAAAATGGCTACCCACAAACGTAAAAAACGTTTAAGAAAAAACAGACATAAAAAGAAATAAGCGGCTTTTGTAGCCCCTTATGTTTGCCTGCCGGGTTACGGCAGGCAAATTTTTATTTTGTTTTACATCTAATGTGGCGGCGCTTTGCCGCCTTGAAGAAATGGAGTAGCAGTTGGTAAAAGAATTAATTATCGATTCATCCCCTAACGGGGCAACTATTGCCCTGTTGCAGGATAAACAACTCGTAGAACTTCATAAAGAGACAGTATCCAATAATTATACCGTTGGAGATATTTACCTGGGCCGCGTTAAAAAAATAATGCCCGGACTAAATGCTGCTTTTATTGATGTAGGCTACGAGAAGGATGCATTTTTGCATTATCTTGACTTGGGGCCACAGGTACAAAGCCTGCTCAAGTTAACCAAACAGGTAAAGGGCGGCAGTTACCAGTCAAAACTGCTGGATAAACTAAAGCTTGAAGCTGACATTAATAAATCGGGTAAAATATCCGAGATATTAACTAAAAATCAGCTGATACCTGTACAAATTGCCAAGGAGCCGATATCAACTAAAGGTCCAAGGCTAAGTTCTGACCTATCCATTGCCGGGCGCTACGTGGTACTAGTGCCTTTTTCTGAAACCATCTCTATATCTAAAAAGATAAAGAGCAATACCGAACGTACACGCTTACGAAAGATTGTTGAAGGCATTAAGCCCGAGCACTTCGGCGTTATTATACGTACGGTATCTGAAGGTAAAGGGGTAACCGAAATGCAAAAAGACCTGCTTGATTTAATTGCCAAGTGGGAATCTTTCATGACTCGTTTGCCATCAACCGAACCTTCAAAAAAAGTACTGGGTGAAATTGATCGCACTTCAACTTTGTTGCGCGATATTTTAAACCCCGATTTTCAGCACATTTACGTGAACGACAATTCTATTTATGAAGAAGTTCGCTCTTATGTGCACGAAATATCACCCGATCTGGAAAGCATCGTTCGTTTGCACAAACATCGCGACCCGATTTTTGAGCATTACGGCGTTGAAAAACAGATTAAATCGGCTTTCGGTAAAACCGTAAACCTAGCCGGTGGCGCTTATCTGGTAATTGAGCATACAGAGGCCCTGCACGTTATTGACGTAAACAGCGGTAACCGTACGGCCAACAAAGAAAACCAGGAAGAGAACGCCCTGCAGGTAAATAAAGAAGCTGCCCGCGAAATTGCCCGCCAGTTGCGCCTGCGCGATATGGGTGGCATTGTGGTGGTAGATTTTATTGATATGCACAAGCCACAAAACCGTAAGGATTTGTTTGACTTTTTGCGTGATGAAATGGCACACGACCGCGCTAAGCATACTATTTTACCGCCTAGCAAATTTGGCTTGGTGCAAATTACCCGCCAGCGCGTACGCCCCGAAATGAACATTGTAACCAGCGAGGTTTGCCCAACCTGCCATGGTACAGGCACCATTAGGTCGAGCATTTTGCTGCTGGATGATATAGAAAATAATTTTAACTATATCCTGGTTGAGCAGAATGAAAAGCACATTACGCTTTGCGTACATCCTTATTTGGAAGCTTACATTAGAAAAGGCTTGATAAGCCGCCAAATAAAATGGTATTTTAAATACGGGCAATGGATTAAAGTAAAAGGCATGTCATCGTACCAGTTAACGGAATTCCGTTTCATGAATGCCAAGGACGAAGAAATTAAACTGTAACCCCACAGGTTATAGCAAGCAAAAAGGGCTCCTATTTTAGGAGCCTTTTTTGTTTTACACCCAATGCATTTCACTAACTTTATTAGCAAAATTTCATATCTTTACATAAAGTAAGTTGCATTGAACATCCATGTTCAAGCATTCAAATACATTAAAATTGTCTAAAACAAAATCATCATATTTTTGCCAGAGCTGCGGTTACGAATCGCCAAAGTGGCTGGGCAAATGTCCGTCTTGCGGGCAGTGGAATACGTTTGTAGAAGAGGTTGTTGAAAAACCCAATGCGGCTATTCCAAATTGGAAAAGTACCGACGGCAGCAAGGGTTCTACCTCGCTTCAACGCGCCAACAAAGCCATTCAGGTGGCCGATATCAGCTTTTCAGAAGAGCACCGCATCCTTACACCTGATAAAGAACTAAATCGTGTGTTGGGCGGCGGCATTGTAGCTGGCTCACTAGTGCTTATTGGCGGCGAGCCGGGTATTGGTAAATCTACCCTGATGCTACAACTGGCCCTAAGTATGCCGGCAGCAAAAGTGCTGTATGTATCGGGCGAGGAAAGCGACCGGCAAATTAAAATGCGGGCCGAACGCATTGCCGCTCCTCAGCCCCCTAAAGGAGGATCTGAAGGCGCTAACGGAACAGGTTGCTTTATCCTAACCGAAACCTCTACCCAAAACATTTTTAAACAGATTGAGCAATTGCAGCCCGATTTGGTGATTGTGGATTCAATACAAACGCTGTATTCAGCACACATCGAATCCACACCGGGCAGTGTATCGCAGGTACGCGAATGTACGGCCGAACTGCTGCGTTTTGCCAAAGAAAGCTCTACACCAGTATTTCTGATCGGGCATATCACCAAAGATGGCATGATTGCCGGACCTAAAATACTGGAGCATATGGTAGATACCGTATTGCAATTTGAAGGCGACAGACACCATGTATACCGCATTTTGCGCGCTATCAAAAACCGCTTTGGTTCAGCATCCGAACTGGGCATTTATGAGATGCTGGGCGCGGGTTTGCGCGAGGTTTCTAACCCTTCGGAAATATTATTGTCGCAACGCGATGAAAGCCTGAGCGGTATTACTATCAGTGCTACGCTGGAAGGCATGCGGCCTATGCTGATTGAAACGCAGGCATTGGTAAGCACCTCGGCCTACGGCACGCCACAACGTTCGGCCACTGGTTTTGATACCCGCCGCATGAATATGCTACTGGCCGTGCTCGAAAAGCGTTGTGGTTTCCGCTTAGGCAATCAGGATGTTTTCTTGAATATTACCGGTGGTATAAAAGTAGAAGATCCGGCTATTGACCTGGGCCTGGCAGCAGCCATTATCTCTTCGCACGAAGACATCCCTATCCCGTCTAAAACCTGCTTTGCTGGAGAGCTAGGGCTCTCGGGCGAAATCAGAGCGGTAAACCGCGTTGAGCAGCGTATTGCTGAAGCACAAAAGTTGGGTTTTGAACAGATATTCATTTCTAAATACAATCTGCCTTCAGGTAAAAAAGATAAACAGCAACTTGACTTATCGCATTATGATATTGAAATCAAAGCGGTGAGCCGTATTGAGGAAGTGTTTAGCTTGTTATTTGGATAAGCAAAGCAGATTTAGATACGGAGCTTTTATTAAAAGCATTAAGTAAAGAAAAGAGCCGGTAATCATACCGGCTCTTTTTTGTTTGTTAAGTCTTATTTTATAGCAATGCTAATTCTACGGATACGATTATTCTGCGTATCAGCCACATAAATTTTGCCTGATAGATCGACAGCAATACCTTTTGGTACATTGAATTGTGCAGCCCCGTCTGTGCCATCTGCAAAACCATTCGTATTAGCTTTACCGGCAAGGGTGTACAAAATGTATTGTTTAGATATCTCTAAAATGCGGCCGCTTTGATCGGTAATAAACATGTTGCCTTGACTATCAATAGCTATATTACTGGGATTATTAATTAAAGTGTTTAAAGTATTGTTACCGGCAAAAGTACTTACCGTACCGCCGCTTATTTTACGAATGGCATGATTGCCTTGGTCTGCCACGTATACAACGCCTGTTGCATCAACCGCTACACCGGTTGGCTGGTTGAACTTGGCAACGGTAGCTGCATCGCCGTTCACAAAGTTAGCCGTACCAATACCTGCAAATAAGCTAACTACCCCTGTAGATGTAATTTTACGAATGACGTTATTGTTTTTATCGGCCACATACACATTACCAGATGCATCAACCGCAATACCTTGTGGGGCGTTAAATTGTGCCACACTGCCTTCGCCATTTGCGTAGCCGGCGGTTCCGTTACCGGCCAAAATGCTTACTGTACCTGTTTGGGTAATTTTAAAAATGGCGTTATCGCCCTCGTCAGACACATATACATTACCAGCTGCGTCAACGACAATACCCATCGGGCTATGAAATTGAGCTTGAGTAGCCGAACCCGCCGCAAAGCCCAGCGTACCACTGCCTGCAAAAGTGCTTACCACACCTGCCGGTGTAACTTTACGGATCACATGGTTAAACGCATCTGCTACATATAAATTTCCCTGTGCATCGGCAGCTACGCCTTGTGGCTGATAAAAGCTGGCGTTGTCACCTGTTCCGTTAACAAAGCCTTCGCTACCATTGCCGGCAAAAGTGCTTACGGTTGCTGTAGTATCGGCACTAGTGTTGCTGGTGGTAAATGTAAGTACATCACCGTACGCAACACCGGCATTACTTTGTGTGTAAGCTCGTACATAATAAGTGGTATTAGCGGTTAGCCCGGTTATATTAGCTGCAAATACATATACATTTGTTTCATCGCTGGTATGCGAATCAGTAACGGTTGGGTTTTGGTTGGTGGAACTCCAGCACACACCACTTACTGTAGGTACCGAGCTACCTAGCTCTGTAACAACACCACCGGCTTGTGCTGTTGTTGCAGTTACATAAGCTATCACATTGTTGGTTTCAATCGTTGGTGTTACCTTTTCATTATTGTCTTTGTTACAGCTTATCAAAGCAAACCCGAAATACGTTAATAAACCAGCAGTTACGGCGTAGTATTTTTTCATATGATTTAATAAAAGTTTAATTAAGCAGAGCAAAACGTATTTGACAGTACGGTAAATCATCGGCAATTGTAACATCAAGTGCCTTGTACCTTATGCATAAAAAATATGCTCAAAACGGCATTTTGTGACCGCTGTGCGAAGTAAGCAACATTTTGAATGTGATGCTTCAGGATAATTGTTAAACTTTGTTAAACACAAACGATGGTTGAGCTAACTAGCACTATAGCATTTAAAAACGGTGTTTTATAAACGCACCCTTACACTTACCGCACCGAAACCAACCCTGCCTAACATTGTTGTTAAAGCGAAAAAGTAAATTGATAATGAATAAATTTGGTTTGAGTTGGTTACTGTTACTTATATTAACTGTAAACACATATGCACAAAAACATACGCCCCTGCCCCATGGCGTGGTATTCGGTTCCAGGCCATCTACCACCAGCTTGGTTCCGGCTGCGCAATTAAGAACTTATATGGGCAACCGTGCCCGCACATCAGCAGCTATTGTAGGTACGGTGGTTGAAGTAACTCAATCTAAAGGTGGTTGGTTTACTATGAAGGCAGGCAAAAGCGAAGTGATTAAAGCACGTTTCAGACAGGCCAGCATCAATCTGCCTAAAGATTTGAAAGGCCGCGAAGTAGTGATATCAGGCAAAGCATCCAAGCAGTTTAATGCTTTTGATTCGCAACGTGAAGCGGGCGATAAGTCTCGCAACGTAAGTCGGCCCGGAAATAAACAGCCTATTCTGTTTGAAGTGGAAGGACTGATGGTCAACAAATAAAAAAGGCGCCTTGACAGGCGCCTTTTTTATATTATTTGGCAATTTCAAACACTGCCCTTACTTGGTAATTGAGTTTTATTTTTTTAAAGTCGATATCAGATTGTGCGGCATCCTCGGCCATAGCACCTGCCTTAAAGGTCATGTTACGGTACATAGGCTGAACAACCGGCTCGTTGTCAATATCTTGAATTTCAATTGCACCGCCCAACTTTTCGCCAATGCTGCTTAACAGATAGGTGGCCTTTTCGCGGGCAGCCTGTAAGGCTTTGATTTTTAAATCGCGGCGCAGTTCGCTCATTTTAGAATATTCGTAGCTGTCGATATTGGTAGCTTGTATACCTTTATCGTCCACCTTGCTCAGGATGATGTTAATACTGTTCAAATCGTGCAATTTAATACGGTATTGTTTACTCGCCAAAAAATCGGGATTCTTCTTTTTCTCGATTACGTAGTTGTAAGAAGAAATGTTGTTGATGGTAAAATCATCTTTAGGTATACCAGCTTCGGTTACCGCTTTTTGTAACTGGCGTTCCAGTGTGCTGATGTCTACTTTGTTTTTGCCATTCATATATTCTTTCAGCGAGATAGATACATATAAAATGTCGGGTGTAACTTCCTGATCGGCACTGCCGGTTACTTCAATTTTTCGGCGCAGATCTACAGTTTGGGCAAAGGCTGCAAAAGTAAAAGTAAGTAGTGCAGCAAGCATCAATAGTTTTTTCATATTTCTGTTATTTATACCCGTACTAACGTTACAAACCAGTAAAGTGTAACAGGCGGTTTAAACTATCTGACAATGATTGTCCGAAATAGTTTAGTCACGTGTGTTTACAGTTGCTTATGCTTGGATCTTGTTTCTTGGCTCCTGGCTCTGTATCAAATCAGCTTATCAATCCGAACCCAGCGCATACCGGCTGCTTCGGCTGCCTGAATACCGGCATCACCATCTTCAAACACCAGGCAATGCTCGGGTGCTACGCCTAACGCTTGTGCCGCTTTCAAAAAAGGGTCGGGGTAAGGTTTACCGTGTTCTGTTTCGCCGGCACAAACCAGCACTTCTACCAAATGATCGATACCTAACACTTTAAGCGTTTTCTCGATAGCTTCGCGGCTACCGCCCGATACTACCCCAATTTTAACCTGCCCCGCATGGTTTTTTAAATGATTTACCACATAATCAATAGGCTGGGTCCGCTCAATATATTCGTTATAATACAACTTGTATTTTTGGGCGTTAAACTCTTCAGGATCAAAAGTGGTTTGGTACCGGTGATTAATTTGCTCGACCACTTTAACAATAGGCCAGCCGGCCAGTTCGTCAATAATATCTCCCTCGATAGCTACGCCCTGTTCGGCAGCTACCCGTATGTAAGTATCTTTGTGCGCCTGCATATTATCGGCCAGGGTACCGTCGCAATCGTATAAAAAAGCCTGAAAATTATCCTGACTGATTTTTACCAGCGCATCATATTTTTGTTGATTTATCGCATCCATCATGCCGCAAAAGTAGCCTATTGTACACTTAACACAGCAAAAAATTACAATGCCGGTTTATTGATACCATAAACATGCTCATCATAAATTTCGTCGGCCTTAATAACCGATTGTTTTATGATTCCTTGCTTGGTATATCCAGCCTTTTCCAGCACCCGCATTGATTTTGGATTTTTGCTCAGTACAAAGGCCAGTATACAAATAATGTCTAACTCGTTAAAAGCATATTGCGTAACCAGTTTTACAGCTTCGGGCATAATACCCCGACCCCAGTAATCCTCGCCAAGCCAGTAACCTATTAAAGGTGTTTTACGATATACGTCTGTCCGGAAATCCAGCCCAATCCCCCCTACTACCTTGTTATCAACAGCAATAGCAAAATTGACCATCGGGTTTTGGTTTTGCTTGCTGTTTACCCATATTACCGCATCATTAAGCGTGTAAGGATTCGGAAAACGATCAAGCACACAGGCGGTTACATTAGGGTTGTTGGCATGTTGTTGTAAAGATATCGCATCTTCCAGGTACCATCCCCGCAAAACAAATCCAGTTCCATTAATTTCCATGATGTAACAATTATGAAGTTAAAATAAACGAATATCAGCCACTTTTAAAAATGAAGTATATTTAAAGCGGTTACTTATGCGCACTTTCATGAAAAAAATTTTTACCCTGTTTTTATTATCTGCCACTGTAGTAGCTTCCGCCCAGAAGCTCGAAAAGCTTACCATTGAAAAAATAATGAGCGATCCAAAATGGATGGGCACCTCGCCCGACAACATACAATGGAGCGATGATGGCAAAAAGGTATATTTTAACTGGAACCCCGAAAATGCCGAACATGCGGCGCTATATGCTATTACAACCAGCAATGCCAAACCGCAAAAAGTGAGCGTTGCAGAGCGCAAAGCCATATCAGGTAACGGTGTTTGGAATCAAAAGCATACGGTTAAGCTGTTTGAACTAAACGGTGATTTATTCATGTCAGACATTAAATCGGGCAAAGTAACACAGCTGACCAGTACGGTAGAGCGCGAAAGTAATCCGGCTTTCAACAGCAATGAAACACAAGTTGTGTTTATGCGGAATGAGAACCTGTACAGCATCCGCCTTAACGGAAGCGGCGTTACTCAGCTTACCAACTTTACCCGTATGCCAGCCGGTTCAGGTATGCCGGTAGCTTCTGGACGCAGCAGTAACCGCCAAAGTGCAGGCAGCACACAAAACACCGGGGGAAACCAGCAAGAACAGTGGCTTCGTAAAGAACAAACAGACTTGTTTGAAGTAATACGCGAGAAAGCAAGCGACGAAAAGTTTAATGCGGCCGAGCGCAAAGCTTTACAGCCAAAACGCCTGAAAGAAATTGCCATTGGCGACCAATCATTAAGCTTTGTACAGCTTAGTCCTGATAACCGGTATATTACCTATCGTTTAATTAAGTCACCCGACGGCGCTAAAATCACTCAGGTGCCCAACTATGTAACAGCATCAGGCTTTACCGAAGACATACCTAACCGCACTAAAGTAGGCGCACCTCAAGCTACTTCACAATCTTACGTGTTTGATCGCCAACGCGACACGGTTTATACTATTGCTACAGCTAACATTCCGGGTATTAAAGATATGCCCGATTATATAAAAGACTATCCGAAGCAACAAGAAGCCCGCACCAAAACTAACGACGACCGCAAAGTGATTGTACAAGGCCCTTACTGGAGTGATGATAGCAAAAACGCCGTAGCAGTTGTAACCGCGCAGGATAATAAAGACCGTTGGATTATGAAGCTGAACCCATTAACTGGCCAGATGAGCCTACTAGACCGTCAGCGCGACGAGGCCTGGATTGGTGGCCCCGGTATTGGCGGTAGCTTTTCGGGCGGCAATGTGGGTTGGGTAGATAATACGCATTTCTACTTCCAAAGCGAAGCCACTGGTTACTCGCACATTTATGTGGTTGATGTGATGACTGGCAACAAAAAGCAATTGACCAACGGTAACTGGGAGGTAAGCAACCTACAACTATCCAACGATAAAAAGAAGTTTTACTTTACCGGCAACATAGAGCATCCGGGTATATCGCATTTTTACCGCTTGCCCGTAACTGGTGGTACACCTGTAAAGCTTACCAGTATGAAGGGTGGCAATGAGGTAGAACTTTCTCCTGATGAGAAATGGCTGGCTATTCGTTATTCATATTCCAACAAACCTTGGGAACTATATATTCAACCTAATAAGCCGGGCGCTAAAGCCATGCAAGTCACCCACTCTATCACCGCCGAGTTTAACTCGTACCCATGGCGTGAGCCTGAGATGGTAACTTTTAAGAATCGCTATGGCAGCAATGTTTATGCTCGAGTATATACTCCTAAGATATCCGATCCTGCTAAACCTGCTGTGGTATTTGTACATGGTGCCGGGTATTTGCAAAACGTACATTACTGGTGGAGCTCCTACTTTCATGAATACATGTTCCACAACCTGCTGGCAGATAATGGTTACACGGTTATTGATATAGACTATACCGGCAGCGCTGGCTATGGCCGCAACTGGCGCACCGGCATTTACCGCCATATGGGCGGCAAGGACTTGGACGACCAGGTAGACGGCGTAAAATATTTGGTAGAGAAATACGGTGTGAACCCTAAACATGTAGGCATATATGGTGGCTCCTACGGCGGATTCATGACACTAATGGGCTTGTTTACCCAACCTGATGTATTTGCTGCTGGAGCAGGTTTACGTTCGGTAACTGACTGGGCACATTACAACCACGGCTATACTGCCAACATTTTGAACGAGCCTTATAATGATGAGAAAGCCTACCAGCAAAGCTCACCCATTAATTTTGCCAACGGACTAAAAGGCCGTCTGCTGATGTGCCATGGCATGGTAGATGTAAATGTAAACTACCAGGACATCATCCGCCTAACGCAAAAGTTGATTGAACTGCACAAAGAAAACTGGGAACTGGCCTCATACCCGGTAGAAGACCACGGCTTTGTACAACCCAGCAGCTGGACGGATGAGTATAAGCGTATTTATAAGCTGTTTGAAGAGACGCTGAAGAAATAACACTGAGATAATTGAGCGCTAATAAAAAAAGGTAGTTGTATTAACAACTACCTTTTTTTATTAGTCAAACCTTTTTAACTTTACCGTACCACCCTGCCCTTCCAGGCGTACTTGCGGGTATTGCCAATCAATCCGACATACACAAAATAGAGTACGTGAATGGGCGACAAAATGATGAGCAGCCCAACCAAATTCACGCGCTTGAAAAAGCCCATGATAGGTAGCAGAAACGCAGCCTCAAAAAGGTATTTAAACAGCATCTGCGTAGCAAACAGTTGAAAAAACTGCGGGTTAAAAAAGCCGGCCACCACATCAACCAACAGGGAAAGGTTGAACAGCCAGATGCATACCGCCAGGGCCACTACTTTTTTATCCTTATACTTAGTTGACTTGGATGCCCAGCGGCGGCGTTGTTGCAAAAACTCTGTCAAATTGGGTTTGGCCGTGGTGTAAACTATAGCATCCCGATGTTTTAAAAACCCAATGCGGCCGGGATAACGCTCGGCTACTTTTTGCAGTAGTAGTTCATCATCGCCCGAAGCCAAATCATCAATTCCTTTGAACCCTCCTACTTCATAAAACACATCCTTGCGGTAAGCCAAGTTAGCGCCGTTACAGGTAGATGCCCGTTTGTTGCCAATAAACGAAGCGCCGATACCTATCAGATATGAAAACTCTAAAGTTTGCAAAAGCTCAAATAAAGATTGCTCTTTAAAATAAGTTACCGGCGAGGAGATCATCACCGGATGTTCTGTTTCATAAAAACCTACCACGGTTGATAACCAACGCGGCCCCATGTGGCAATCCGCATCGGTGGCCACTATCAAATCGCCGGTGGAAAGCTTGATCGCTTCGGCAATGGCTTTCTTTTTATAAGAATTCAGCTTTTGCGTTTCATTCATTTGCAACAGCTTGATGCCTTGTGACGCATAGCTGCGAATGATATCAGCCGTACTGTCGGTAGAGTGATCGTCTACAATAATTACTTCCAGCAAGTGTTTTGGAAAATCTTGCGCCAAAATATCATCAATAGTTTGGCGAATGTTTTCTTCCTCGTTACGGGCGGCTATCAGCAGGGTAACTTTGGTGCTCAAGTGGGCAGGCACAAGCTTGGGGCGTCGTAAAGCCGCCCACCCTTTTATCAGATAAATTAAAACCAGCACATATAAGCCGGTTAGCAGCAGTGCTATAAAACTATACGTTGTTATCAAAGAACTTCACTTTTAATACAAAAACAGAACCTAATATAGCCGGCACAATCAGGTTGGTGAACCAGATGAGCGACACGGCGGCAATGACCACAATATGCTGGTTGGTGATGTAGGCAAACAGCGTATCGGCCGTTAAGCTACGCACACCTACATCCACCACATCAATAGTGGGCAATGCCGATTGAATAAAAAAGAACACAAACACTAGCAGCATCATTTGCACCATGGGTATTTGCGGCAACAGCAGGTGGATAATCAGATAATACTGAAACGAGAACGTAGCAAAGCGCGCCACACAATACCCCATAATATGCACCAACTCTTTAAACCGGTAGCGCTTCATCACATCAAAAAAGCGGTGATACTTTTTCAGAAATGGCACACTGTTAAGCAAGTAAACCAGCCAACGCACATTAAAATAAAATATGAGCATCAGCAGCATAAAACCAGCACCGGTAGTGAGCAGGCCAATGTACAACCACTGGTTAACATTTAAAAAGTAATAAATGAACCACAATAAGGCACTTGCGCCCGATACAGAAGTAACTACATTTTGCCCAAACGACCCTACCGCCATAGCAAACACCCCATGTATGCGCCGCCGTGGCGGCAAAAACATTACCCGGCCACCATATTCGCCAAAACGGTTAGGGGTAAAAATGGCCAGTGTCAGTCCGCAGAAAACCGACTCGATGGCTTGCCACAGTGTAATGGGCGACCACTTTTGGGTGAGATAACGCCATTTCATGGCTTCCAGCAACCAGTTAAGCAACATCAACAACACTACCAGGGTTAATACCACAATAGCTTTTACCCGGCTTACCCTGAATATAAGCTCCTGAAACTGGGCCAGCTCCTGGTTATTACTCAGCCTGCGGTAGATAAAAGTAAACGCCAGTATAATAATGACTGCTTTTATTAACCACGATATGATTTTTTTGGCCGAACCTGTCAAAGTATGTACAACTGATATATTTTGCAATATTATCTAAAAAGGGCAAGCTTTAGCCTGCCCCGTTAAATTTATGTTAATAATTAAACAGTTATTTAAGTCGTGCTTTTAAATAAACTAAAGTATGTGCATAGGCATCCTTGGTTGCCTCACTGTTATAAATCGGATTGCTGGGGTTGGCAAAGCCATGGTCAGCATCGTATTGGTGCAGGTATAGCTTTTTACCCGCTTTATCCATATTTTCTTTAAATTGCGCTACAATTTTAGTGTTGATAAACTGGTCTTTGTTGGCAAAGTTACCCAGCACATCAGCATTTAATGTTTTCAGGCGATCCACATTTTGCTCGGGCATGCCATAGTACATTACACAGGCTACATTCTGCTTGCCAGCCATCAGGGCGCTTTGCAAACTCCAACCGCCACCAAAGCACCAGCCTAGAGTGGCAATGTGCGCTTTTGGTCCGGCGTAGGCCAACGCGCCTTTGATGATGCTTTGTGCGCGGCTTTCTTTTACCGCTTGCATATACTTACCGGCATCCTGACGGTTATCGGCCACTTTGCCATCGTATAAGTCAAGCGCCAGTACGTTTACGTTGCCTAAATCGTTGTATAGTTTTTCCGATTCTTTTTTGATGAAATCATTCAGGCCATACCATTCGTGTATAACAATCAAATAGTTATTGGTTGGCTTCTTTGCTTTCAACTCGTAAGCATTTGCCGTAAGGCCATCACTGGTTTTGTAATTCACCACCTTACCAATGCTACTTTGAAAGTGCATTTTAACGGGGTTTAAGTGGGCCATCCGGAAACTGTTGTTAGACGCCAGCATAGCAAAGCGTTGTGTAGCAGTAGGCGTTACTTTGCTACTTGTATTATGGCAGCAAGCCATTTTGCTCTGCCCGAATACCGAAAGGCAGCACACCGCCAGCAATAGAAGCAGTAAATGTTTTTTCATGATGAGTGAGATGCGAATGGGTAAAAAACATGCAATTATACAGAATGTTTTATTAGAAGTTTTGTTATACGTTGATTGCGAGATTGTGTTGGGTATTGAAGTAAGTTTACTATTTATTTGCGATGACTTGGGTTGTGCTATTGTTGTTTGATTTGTGCTGTAAGTGTAACATCTTGTTGTGGCATTTAACTTACTTCGTCTGCTCATTGCCGCAGGGGCTAGATACTTTTGTCATAGCCACAAAAGTATCCAAAAAGGCCTAGCTCTCGCGATCCCCTGTCTGCCCACATCACCCAGCGCTGGCCCGGGCGCGATAGCGGGCCTTTGCGCTTCTTTTTATTTTCTTTCTCTATCCTTATTCAACAAAAGCACTGTCAGAACAATACCGCAAAAAAAATCGGCATTCAGCTTCTTTCGGTAGCTGCTGACTTAAGTACTGGTACAACCCAAAGTAGAAAGAAGGTGCGGCCGAGAGGTTTCTTTTTGGTTACTTTTTCTTTTCCGGTAAAAGAAAAAGTAACTTCCACAGGCGGTGGTTCAACTACTTTACGTATCCTAACAGGGCACGATAGTAATACACAGCACAAAACAAAGAAGCTTAATCAAAATCAAACTCCCGTCATAACTCCTTATACTTTACCCAATTCAGCACTCAATCCTTATCTTTGCCCACATGTCTGACAATAAAGTAAGAGTGCGTTTTGCGCCGAGCCCTACGGGTGGTTTGCACCTGGGCGGTGTACGTACCGTATTATTTAACTACCTGTTTGCCAAAAAGCATAACGGTACTTTTGTGCTGCGTATTGAGGATACCGATCAGAACCGCTACGTAGAGGGTGCCGAAGAATATATTATTAACTGTCTAAAATGGTGCGGTCTTAACCCGGATGAAAGTCCGGTGGTGGGTGGCCCGTTTGCGCCTTACCGCCAAAGCGAACGCAAGGCCTTATACCGTGAGTATGCCGAAAAATTGGTTCGCCAGGGCCACGCTTATTATGCCTTTGATACGCCCGAAGAACTGGAGCAGCAACGCAAAGACATTCCCAACTTCCAATATGGCATGGCTTACCGCGATGGCTTGCGCAATTCATTGGCGTTGCCCGAGCACGAGGTGGAGCAACTGCTGAATGCCGGTACACCACACGTAATCCGTATCAAAATGCCGGAAGATGAAACGGTGCATTTTAATGACATGATACGTGGCGATGTAACTTTTGAAACCAACACGGTTGACGATAAAGTATTGCTGAAAGCCGACGGTATGCCTACGTACCATTTGGCTGTGGTGGTTGATGATTACCTGATGCAAATTACCCACGCCTTTCGTGGCGAAGAGTGGCTGCCATCTGCCCCGGTGCACTTGCTGTTGTGGGAATATTTAGGCTGGAAAGCCAATATGCCACAATGGGCACATTTACCGCTGATATTAAAACCGGATGGTCACGGCAAGCTAAGCAAACGTGATGGTAGCCGTTTGGGCTTCCCCGTATATGCAATGAACTGGACCGACGCCAAAACCGGCGAACTTACGCCAGGCTTCCGCGAGCTGGGCTTTTTGCCCGAGGCTTTTGTGAACCTGTTAGCTGTACTGGGCTGGAATGATGGTACTGATCAGGAAATATTTACACTGGAAGAACTGTCGCAAAAGTTTTCGATGGATCGCGTAAGCAAGGCCGGTGCTAAGTTTGATTTTGAGAAAGCCAAATGGTTCAACGCCGAATGGATTAAACGCAGCAGTGCTGAAGATTTACAGGATTATGTTAAAGCGATATTTACTGCCAAGGGCATCACAGTTTCAGACGATGCCTCTCTACTAAAAGTAATTGATTTGGTAAAAGACCGGTGCGTACTACTGACCGATTTTTATGATCAGGCCAGTTACTTCTTCGCTCAACCAGAGAATTACGATTTGAATGCTGTAAAGCCGAAATGGACAGACGCCAAAACCGAACTGTTCCATACCTTTGTTACTCAGCTCCAGGAAACGCAAAACTGGGATGCCGCAGAACTGGAAACCAGCTTTAAAGCCCTATTAACCGAAAAAGGCTTTAAGATAGGCGATGCTATGCTACCCTTCCGCGTGATGCTGGTAGGCGGCAAGTTTGGTCCGCATGTGTTTGATATTGCCGTAATGCTTGGCAAGGAAGAAACTATTGCACGGGTAAAAAAGGCACTAGCGGCGTTTACAGCATAGGCCTACCCAACACTTCTATAAGAAGGACTACTTCTATAAGAAGGACTTAAAATAAGAGATGTCATCTCGAACGACAGTGAGAGATCTTTTGGAACTGATAGGTTAACCAGTCGCTTTTAAAAGATTTCTCCTTCGTCGAAATGACATTTTTGTTTATATAATATTTGAAAGCACTCCCTGCCGGCGAGGGTTCACAGGCTTAAAACTGGTGCCCTATCCATTCAATCAATTTAATGCTTGAATATATTACTGCGGCAAACAGTAAGACCAGTACAATCATCACCATTATCAATACACCTGTACCGCTGCCTTGGTGGCGGCCTTCTGTGTAATGTTCTTTCAGCAACCTGATGTTGCGGTCGTTGGCTTTAAAATAAAAGTCAAATATTTGTCCGATAATTGGTATACCGCCTATAATAGTATCTATGCCCACATTAAGTGCCATCAAGATAAGCACCTTACGGCTAACGCCTTGTTTGGCCATTACCCAAATTAACGAAGCCGCTACAACAAATCCAGAGATATCACCCGCAACTGGCAGCAAATTCATGAGCGGATCTAATCCGAACCGAAAATTAGTACCCGGAACCTTAAACTGGCTGTCCAGTAAATAGGCAATACGCTCCACCCATTTCAGGCGACCGGTTAAGATAACGGGTTGTTGATTTTTTGACGCCATTGCTAACTTTTATAGATAGCAACGGTTAACTATTCGCATGGTTTGCTAGTCGTAAGGTTATCTTCAAATCAAGAATTAAACAAAAATTAAAATATAGTTTGAAATCCAACTGTTGTATATTTAACTTTGTACTTTCAGTTATTATATGCAACCTGCAAATTCATTAGTAGAATATGGCCCCAGGCGGATTATTGTTACTATAACCGCTGTGTTTTGTGCCTTACTCGAAATTATAGATACCACAATAGTAAACGTGGCCTTGAATGACATGCGTGGCAACCTTGGCGCTACGCTGAATGAGATCAGCTGGGTAATTACAGCTTACTCGCTAGCTAACGTAATTATTGTGCCCATGACCAGCTGGCTATCCCAGCAGTTTGGCCGGCGCAATTACTTTGCGGCCTCAGTTATCATTTTTACAGTCTGTTCGTTTTTATGTGGTAATGCTACCAATATCTGGGAGCTGGTTGTATTCCGCTTTATACAAGGTATGGGCGGTGGAGCACTACTGGTAACCTCGCAAACCATTATTACCGAAAGCTGGCCAGCCGAAAAGCGAGCCATGGCGCAGGCCATTTATACCCTTGGCGTAATTGTAGGCCCTACCCTTGGCCCCCCATTGGGTGGATACATTGTAGATAATTTTTCTTGGCCGTTCATTTTTTACATTAATATTCCGGTAGGTATTATAGCTACTTTGCTGACATTGCAATATGTACGCAGCCCACAGTACGAAGAAAAACGACCTATAAGTCAGGTAGACTGGTGGGGTATCGGCTTACTTACCGTAGGTATATCTTCCTTGCAATACGTGCTGGAAAAAGGGCAGGAAGAAGACTGGTTTAGCAGTGAAATCATCATTATCCTTACCATATCAGCAGTTTTAGGTATTCTAATATTTATTTGGCGCGAACTGGAGTATCAGTATCCTATTGTTGAGCTTAGGGTACTTAAAAATGGTAACCTGCGTATCGGGGTTCTGTTGTCGTTTATTATGGGTTTCGGTCTGTTCGGATCTACTTTTGTAATTCCGTTGTATACGCAATCACTGCTCGGGTGGACAGCCCAGCAGTCGGGTATGCTGCAACTCCCCAGCACGCTATTTGTGGCCGTGATGATGCCTGTGGTTGCTATACTTATTCAAAAAGGCGTTCCGCAAAAATACCTCATTGCGGTGGGGATGGTAGTTTTCTTTATTTACAGCTACATGTCATACACTATTATCACACCACATACAAGCAGTGGCGACTTCTTTTGGCCTTTGATTATCAGGGGCTTCGGATTGGGCCTATTGTCGGTACCGGTAAGCACCATGTCTTTATCTACTTTAAAGGGAAAAGAAATTGGACAAGGCGCAGCCTTTTCGGGCATGATGCGGCAGCTGGGCGGTTCATTTGGGGTGGCTTTAATTTCTACCTTTGTGTCGCGTCAAACGCAGAGCCATCGTAGTAATTTGGTGTCACACTTGAATGTAAACGATTTGAACGTGCAGCAGCGCGTTTCGCAAATGGCTGCCGGTTTTAAAACCAGAGGAGTTGATAGCCATACCGCACAGCAAATGGCTTACGCTGCACTGGATGGCTCAGTAAATAAGCAGGCCACGCTTTTATCATACATGGACGTGTTTTTATGGGTAGGCGTTATGTTTTTAGTATGTGTGCCCATAGTGCTCATATTTGTAAAACGCGCCAAAAACAAGATGAATATGGCCGACGCTGCTCATTAATGACGATAGATACTTAAATTTGTTACGATGGCAACAACAACCAAAGCCGATTTGGCACTTGAATTAGGTCGCAGTCTGGCCGATTTCAAGAACCATGTACGGCAACATATACAGCAGAAAATAAAAGAGCATCAGCTCAACTTATCTTTCGAGATGTTGGAGGTGATGGCATGTCTTTGGAAAGAGGACGGCATCATACAGCAAGAAATTGCCGATCAAACCCTGCGTGATAAATCGAGCATGACGTACCTGATAGACAATTTGGTTAAGCGCAATCTGGTTAAGCGTACAGAGGATGAAAAAGACCGACGTAATAAGTTAATTTACCTGACAGAAGAAGGCATCACCTTGCGGAACAAGCTGTATCCCTGGGCGCAGGAAGTATATGCACAAGCCATCAGCAACGTAAGCGAAACCGACTTGCAGAACAGTTTGTTGTTGATAAATCAGATGATTCAAAATCTTAAACCCCAACAGTAAAATTAAGCTATTGAGGCTAAAGGTTTAATAAAGCTGCTGTCTTATAAAAACATAATTTTTATCCGTTTAATTAATGTTCCAAATAGCTCGCTCTATAATTATATAGCCCAATCCATTGACCGTAAAACTGCCGTTATACCATTAATGCAGTTGTTGACATTGGTAAGACTTTTTACAGGAAATGGTGTAACCACTACCTGTTCAACAGAATCAATGCCTGATTGCTGAATAGCTTCACGTACCGGTTTTTCAATTACTTTTAAAGAAATGATGATAGCTCGAGGCGCCATTTGTGTAAGGCGTTCTGCCAATGCGGGGACACCTTCATTGCGTAACGCCCGTTGCTGCGCTGGTGGCAGATCCTTAACGGGTTTGTCGCTGATGTTGTCGATATAGCAACCCATCTCTTTGAAAAAAGCAAGGAAGCCGTCGTCGCTGTCAAATTCGCCAAATACCTGCACAAAAGCTGCTTTAATAGCTTTGTATAGATTAGAATTTTTGAGATAAAAATATTTAGGTCCTATCGGCAAACCATCGGCAACAAAAAGCAGGTTTACCGGGTTAGGCTTATATTGCTGTTTAAGGGCGTCAAAATCGGCTTTGTTCATGTAATTTGAATATTCCTACACAACAAAAAACATCACTGTTAGATTTTACTAATATCATCTATAATGACTTCATAAAACTATAGAGGAAATCTATGGGTTATTACATCTTTCAATAACAATATTGTTTACTGTTCACTATATTTGTGAAAAATTCAACAAAAGATACATTATGATAACAGTTGGTCAACAATTTCCTCAGTTTAGTAAGAAAGCTGTAGTAAGCATTGAAAAAGGAAAAGAGTTTGAAGACATCACCTCTGATTACTTGGTAAACGACGATAACGTATGGACTGTAATGTTCTGGTGGCCAAAAGACTTTACTTTTGTTTGCCCTACCGAAATTGCTGAGTTCAACAAAAATTATGGCGAATTCCGTGATCGTGATGCTCGTTTAATTGGTGCTTCTACCGATTCTGAATTTGTTCATGCTGCCTGGAGAAAAAGCCATGATGATTTACGTGACTTAAAATTCCCTATGCTGGCTGATACTTCAAAATCATTAGCCGAAGACCTGGGCATTTTAGAGCCAACTGAAAAAATTGCTTACCGTGCTACTTTCATCATCGACCCACAAGGCGTTGTACGTTGGGTATGTGTTAACGACCTGAACGTAGGCCGTAACGTTAAAGAAGTTTTACGTGTACTGGACGGTTTACAAACTGACGAGCTTTGCCCTTGCAACTGGGAAAAAGGTCAGGAAACTTTAACTGTTTAATTATCTAACATATAAACAAGTCCCTGTAGAAAAACCTGCAGGGACTTTTATTTTACTTTTAATTTAACAAATCATGAGCGAAAGCACCGAAATTATACAAGAGTTGTTACAAAGCGTATCTGTTGATACCGCTTACCGTACCGAAAGTTTAACGCTGCTGGAAAAAGGTGAATCGCGCTATCTGCGCGATTTGAAATTGAACCTGAGCAGCACCCTTACTTCAGAGCATTTAAGCACTAAGGAGTGCGCTTTATTGGGTTTAACTACAGCTATCAACAACAATAACACACCCTTAACTAAATACTTTACGCAGTACGCCGAACAGCAAGGCGCTACAGCAGCCGAAATAGGCGAAGCTGCTGGTTGTGCTTCATTACTGGCATCTAACAATATATTTTATCGTTTCCGTCACTTTACGCAAAAAGAAAAGTATACGCAAATTCCGGCTCGTATCCGCATGCAACTGATGATGAAACCGGTTACCGGCAAGGAGTTTTTTGAATTGATGAGTTTAGCCGTGTCGGCCGTTAATGGTTGCGAAATGTGTGTAAATGCTCACGAAGATTCATTAATTAAATTAGGCACTACCGAAGAGCGTATTTTTGACGCAGTACGTATTGCATCATTGGTTACTGCTACTGGTAAGGTAATTTTTTAATTAAGACCATAGATTGTAACAAAAAAAGGCGGATATCCTTAACAGATATTCGCCTTTTTTATTGATATACACTAAAATATTTGTTTTTTAAATTAAACAACATTAGCTTTATAGCTAAGATTAAACACGCTTTTGGCCGTTACTTTTCATCTGATAAATTAAAATAAAGCCGGAAGTATCAATGTATTTTAATTGTTAATTTTACTTGAAGCCGTTCTGCTGACTCTAGAACGGCTTTTATATTTTAGTGTGCATCAGCAGCCGGTTTCAAGTTTTTACGGAACGGTTGCAAATACAGCAACGGTATCGAAAACAGCATAACCAAGCCGGTTAACCAATAAGCATCATCGTACGTTAACAGTAACGATTGCTTGGTAATAGTACCTTCAATAGCACCATAGGCCATCTTGGTAGCATCAAGCATAGTACGGCCATGTGCCATAAAATTGGCAATCATACCCTGTAAACGCTGGTTGAAATATGAGTTGTACTGGTTAACATTTATCAGCAGGTTGTTACGGTGTACACCTTGACGGATGTGGATGATTGTAGTAAGCGCCGCAATACCGAATGAACCGCCCAATTGGCGCATCATGTTGTTTAAACCTGTACCCTGACCAACTTCCGCTCCTTTTAAATCAGCAATAGCCAATGTAGTTAACGGTACGAATAACAGTGCCATACCTATACCACGAATAGCCAGCGGCCAAAAGAAATCTTCGCGGCCGGTTGCTAATGTAGAGTTAGACAGCATGTGGGTAAACACAAAGAATAAAAACATACCAATGGTAGCCATAAACTGGGCTGGTATACCTTTATTAAGCATCTTACCAATAAACGGCATCATGGCAATGGTAAACAAACCGCCGGGAAACAATAGCTCTCCTGTTTGCTGTGCCGAAAAGCCCAGCAAGCTTTGGCAAAATATCGGGAATACGAATACCGAACCATACAAACCAAAGCCTAATATAAAAGAGGTAAACATACCTATTGAAAAGCTTCGGTGCCGCATAATACTGAAATTCACAATCGGGAAATCAATACTTAGTTCACGCCAGATAAACAATAGTACACCAATTACAGCTGTAATCGTTAATACGGTAATGTAAGGTGTAGCAAACCAGTCTTCCGACTCACCTTTTTCCAGAATAGTTTGCAAGCTACCTACCGCTATAGCCAGCAGGGCAATACCCCACCAGTCGATAGGCCGGCCTTGACCGGTTTTAGGCGTTTCGCGCACAAACATATAAGTAAATATGGCTGCCAGAATACCCACTGGAATGTTTACATAAAAAATCCAAGGCCATGAGGCGTGGTCGGTAAGGTAACCGCCAATAGTTGGGCCCACAGTTGGCCCCACTACCGCACCCAAACCAAACAATGCCGTTGCAGTACCCACCTGCTCACGCGGCCAGGTTTCTAGCAAAATGGCTTGTGAGGTAGATATCAAACCACCACCAGCCATACCCTGTACAATACGGAACAATACCAGCTCGGTCAAGGTATGCGCGTTACCACATAAAAATGAGGCAATGGTAAAAATAATAATAGAGGCTAAAAAGTAATTTTTACGCCCAAAAAAGCTACCCAGCCAACCCGACATAGGCAGAATAATTACGTTAGCTACAGCGTAGCCGGTGGTAATCCAGGCCACGTCTTCTAACGTGGCACCCAGGTTACCTTGTATGGTTGGCAAGGATACGTTAACAATGGTGGTATCAATCAGCTCCAGTAACGAAGCTGTAATTACCGTAATGGTAATAATCCACTTTTTAAATCCTACTTCGGCCATTTAAATTAGTCTTTAGTGGTAACAGAAACGTTTACGCTCATACCTGCACGCAGTCTGGCTAAAGTTTCTTTACCGGCGTTAATTTTAATTTTAACAGGTACACGTTGTACTACTTTCACAAAGTTACCGGTAGCATTATCCGGAGGTAACAATGAGAATTTAGCACCGGTAGCCGGAGAGAAGTTGTAAACAGTACCTTCCAGTTTCATGTCTGGATAAGCATCTACTTCGATATCTACTTTTTGTCCGTTGCGGATATTATCCAACTGCGTTTCTTTAAAGTTAGCGGTAATGTAGATACTGTTATCGTTAACGATAGAGAACAAAGTTTGACCAGCTTGTACCAACTGGCCTAACTGCACATTCTTTTTAGAAGTAGTACCGCTTGCTGGTGCAGTAATGGTAGTGTATGATAATTGCAGATTGGCAAAATCAACATCAGCCTGGCGCTGGCTAACACCTGTGTTAGTTACTTTTAACTGATTACGGGTAGTACCTACTTGTTGCTGTGCAGCTTTGTATTGATCCTGAGCGGCACGGTAATTAGCCTGAGCTACTTCTAAATCAGATTTAGCCTGATCAAATTGTTGCTGGGTGATAGAACCGTCTTTAATCAGGTTAGCATAACGCTGATAATCGCGTTGTGCTTTTTCTAAACGTGCACCAGTTGCAGTTACCTGCGCGCGGCTGCTGGCTGCATTAGCGGCGGTGCTATAAATTTGCGATTCGCCTACGCCAATGCTGGCACCAGCACCTTGTTGTGCAGCTTTTGCCTGCTCTACTCTTACCTGATAATCGCGGTCATCAATTTTAACCAGTACCTGGCCTTTGTTAACGTGCTGATTATCTTCAAAGAAAATGCTGTCTACATAACCGCCTACACGGGCCACTACCGGACTAATGTCGGCATCAATTTGCGCATCATCAGTATCCTCATGCTTGCTGGAGTATATATATTCTTTAATACCGAAAATAGCGCCGGCTAAAACTATTATTCCTAAAATAATAGGAATCACCCGGTTCGGTTTTTTCTTTTCTGTAGGTTGTTGTATTTCTTGTTCCTGTGCCATTTTGTTATAGAGTTGTGTGTTATTACTTAGTGGTGGTAGTGGTTGCAGTTAATTTTCCGGTTGCTTTTAATAAGTTGTAGTATGCTAATCCGGCATCAGCACGGGCCAGTTCCAGATTGGTTTGTGCTTGGTAAAGCAATGTTTCGGCATCAGCACGTTCGGTAGCCGTAGCTGTGGCATTAGCATAACGAGAGGCTTGTAACCTGTTGTTTTCAGTAGCTTGCGCAATAGCGGTTTGCAATAACTTAATTTTGTTTAGCGCGGTTACATAACTCTGATAATTTTGGTTAACCTCGGTTCTGATGTTATCGGTAATTACACCTTTATTGATGATGGTTTCTTCACGCTCGATACGGGCTTCTGCTACACGATTTTTGTTTGTCCATAAAGTACCAAAATTCCATCCGGCTGATACACCGAAAGTGATAGGCGTAATGTATTTGCCACTATTAGGGAATGGGTTGGCTGATGCATTCACGTAGTATAAACCAGTAGTAGCCGCAATAGTAGGCAATCTTTCGGCCTGAATGTTTTTGATGTTAGTTTCGGCCACTTTAGTGCGCAAGTCCTGTTGTCTTACTTCCTGACGGGTCATCAGTGCAGAATCAATATAAGTGCTCAATGGAGCGATAGGACGTTCCGCCTCATCTACCTGGTCAATATTAATTTGAGTGCTTTCCGGTAAACCTAGCAGTACAATTAAATCGTAGTTAATTACTTTTCTATTGCTCTCCAAATCAATGCCGTTCAGTTCTACATTTGAGCGTTGTAATTGAAAACGCAACACGTCATTCCGGGTAACCAGGCCTTGTTCAAAAAAGCGTTGCGACTGGTGTATCTGCTGATCGATAGCTTTTAAGTTTTGCTCTACCACTTTTTTGCTTTGCAGTACCTTATATAAGTTGTAGTAAGCGTTGGCTACGTTAATCGCAATCTGGTCTTTGTCTTTATCAGCATCCAAGCGGGCTACCTGGACCAGCAAATCGGTTGTTTGCTTAGCATAGCGGTAGCGTCCGCCGCCATAAAGTACTTCCTCGGCGCTTACAATACCTAAGTTGGCATTGGCACTTTTAGGTAAGCTGAATGACTGTTCGGGGCCTAAATCTAACCGGTTGGCAGGTATTTGCGCCCGGCTGTACATAAAGCTGGCCGAGCCGGTAGGCAAGGCACGATCTTTAGCCTGATTATACTCAGACACCGCCCTGTCTATGCGCGACTGCGATAGCTTTAAGGTTTTGCTGTTTTGCAAACCTAGGGTGATGGCCTCGTTTAAAGTTAAGGTTTTGTCTTGTGCTTTTACACTAGTGTTAAGCAGCAGAATGATAGCGGCTGCTCCGCATAGCGGTTTAAATAGCATCTTTTTTAATAGATAGAGGTTGATGATTTTATTACTTCGAGTTGTCATTGTCATTTACCAAATAGGCTTTAAATAATTTTTTGGTATAATTCTTTATTCTTGGTTTCAGCTTTTCTTCAATATTGGTCTGTTCTGAAACATCATATCCCAGCATTAGCGATGATATGTGTGGCGTATTCATCAAAAAGTTTTTGGTACCAAACAGGGTAGCTATTGCCAAATCGGTATCCAAATCATTCCTAAAGTCGCCTTTCTCGATACCTTCATGTAAAATTTTTCTGAACTCCGATACGTTACGCATAATCAACTGCGTAATTTTGTCAGTTACTTCGCCTTTACGGTTGATGGCCAATTCCTGATATAGCATTTTTTGGAAACAGTTGTTCGTGAAAATGCGGTTAACATAGGCGTCCACATATTTTTCTACCTTTTCCCATGAGGTCATATTTTCATCACTACCGATGTTTTGAATCAGGTCATGAAAAACTGTAGTCCTTTTTTCGAAAATGGCTATTAGCAAACCTTCTTTGGAGCCAAAATAATAGTTCAGCATTGCCATATTCACACCTGCCTCGCTGGATATGAGGCGGGTAGATGCGCCGTCAAAGCCATGTTCGGCAAAAACTCTTTCGGCTACATCCAGAATATGATCTTTTTTATCTGTCTTTTCCTTCTCCATATCTTTCAGTGCACAAAGTTAATCAAACGATTGATTGAAAAATAAAGTTTTTGTAATATTTATGTAATATGCAGCGGAAGAGACTAAATTATTAATCGGATGATTAACTATTTTATAAATACTTGAATGATACTTTTGTTTTGATATTTGTACATTAAACAAAAATTTTAGCGTATCGCTATTTATAATATGAATAAGCTGTTTAAATTACTGGTTGTTTTACAACTTTTTTCAATTTATGCACAGGCGCAAACAGCCCCTGCTACAGACATTGCTACCATCAAGCAAAGCTTCAAAAAACTGAACACGTTGGGCAGTGTGCTTTATGTAGCCGCACATCCTGATGATGAAAATACCCGCTTACTGGCTTATCTGGCACAAGAAAAGCATTATCGTACTGGCTACCTAGCCTTAACCCGTGGTGATGGCGGTCAAAACCTGATTGGTAGCGAGCAGGCCGAGCTGCTTGGCTTAGTACGCACACAAGAGTTGCTTGCCGCACGCCGAGTAGATGGTGCCGAACAGTTTTTTAGCAGGGCTAATGATTTTGGCTTTTCCAAAGGGCCGGAGGAAACGCTGAAAATATGGGATCGTGATAAAATTCTGGGTGATATGGTTTGGGTAATCCGCCAGTTTAAGCCCGATGTGATGATTTGCCGTTTCCCTACCACTGGCGAGGGAGGACATGGACATCATACCTCATCGGCCATCTTAGCACAAGAGGCCTTTACTGCAGCGGCCGATCCTAAACGTTATCCTGAGCAATTACAATATGTCCAACCCTGGCAAGCTAAACGGTTACTATGGAACACCTTTAACTTTGGTAGTGCCAATACCACAGCGCCCGATCAGTTCAAAATTGACGTAGGCGGCTACAACCCAACACTGGGCAAAGGTTACGGCGAACTGGCAGCCGAAAGCAGATCTAACCACAAATCGCAGGGCTTTGGTTCGGCCAGGCAACGTGGGCAGGCGTTGGAATATTTTAAAACCATTTTGGGCGAGGCACCGCAAAACGATTTACTGGACGGCGTTGCTACTACATGGAAACGTGTAAAAGGCGGCGAAGAAATTGCGAATACGCTAGCTATCATCAACAAAAATTTTAATGAGGAGCATCCCGAAAGTTCGGTACCTGCCTTGGTACAATTGCGCGGACGTATAGAAAAGGTAACAGACGTTTACTGGCGCAACCAAAAACTTAAAGATATTGATGATTTGATTGCTGCCTGCGCGGGCCTGTGGTTTGAAAGTTATGCGTCAGAACCTACGTATGCTCTGGGCGATAGTATCACCATTCGCTCACAAGTAATTAATCGTTACAATGACAGGGTGAAGATCAATAACATCAGCATACAAAACGTTACCAAAAACCTGGGTGGACAAACAATTCCAGCTAATCAGGTACAAAGTTTTGACCATAAGGCTTTTGCCAATAAAATTACACAACCTTACTGGTTGGCAGCTCCACACGGCATAGGCACCTATACATTGGCTAATGACCAGCTAGCCGGTAATCCCGAAAATCCGGATATTTTAAAAGTAACCTATGAGTTTACGATAGAGGGCAAGCCGTTCCATTTTGAACGCCGCTTGGTATATAAGTATGTAGATCCTGTTCGGGGCGAGGTATATCAACCTATTGAAATAGCGCCACCAGTTACTGCCAATATTGATAACAAGGTATATGTATTTAACACCAAGCAGCCGCAAACTATCCAAATTAAACTTAAAAGCTTTACCAACGCAAGTGGCAGCATTAGCTTAAAGCCTGTTGCTGGCTGGCAAATTAGCCCTAGTGCCATAGCCTTTTCGGATAAAAAGAAGGGAGACGAATGGACGGCTGACTTTACAGCGAGTCCCGCAGCAGGAAACAGCTCCTCTGTTAATACTGCCGAGGCCGTTGTTACGGCTAACGAACAAACTTTCTCATTGGGCGTTCATCACATCAAGTACGAGCATATCCCTACTATTACACTGTTCCCACCGGCGCAAACCAAGCTGGTAAACATCGACTTAAAAACTACCGGTAAAAAGATAGGCTACATTGCCGGTGCCGGCGATTTAGTGCCGGAAGCCTTACGCCAGGTAGGCTATGAAGTGCACATGCTAACCGAGAACGAAATCATGAATGCAGATTTATCTTCCTACAACGCTATCATTACCGGCGTACGAGCTTATAATGTGGATCAGCGTCTGGCATATGAACAGCCCAAGTTGATGGCTTATGTGAAAAACGGGGGTAACTTATTAGTACAATACAACAACTTTGCAGGACTGGTTGTGCCTAACATTGGGCCTTATCCTTTTCGCGTAGTAAACGAGCGCGTAACTGATGAACACGCCAAAATAACCGTTACCAACCCGCAAAGTCCGCTTTTAAATTATCCCAACAAAATTACCCAAGCCGATTTTGAAGGCTGGGTACAAGAGCGGGGCCTGTACTTTGTAAGTAATATTGCGCCCGAATATCAAACTCTGTTTGAGATGAATGATGTAAACGAATCATCAAACAAAGGCTCACTCATTACGGTAAATTATGGTAAAGGCCGATTTACCTATACCTCACTGGCATTTTTCAGGCAGTTGCCTGCGGGCGTGCCGGGAGCTTTTAGATTGTTTGTGAATTTACTGAGTACCCCTATTCAACCTTCTGCAGGTGGAAAGGCTTCTGATTAGTATAAAAAACAATGTCATTTCGAGTGACAACGAGAAATCTTTTAAAAGCGATTGGTTAACTTATCAGTTTCAAAAGATCTCTCACTATCGTTCGAGATGACATTGTTTTTTCTTGAAGTCCTTTTGCGTGTAAGGAGTCCTTATATATCAATCACTTCTTTCTTCTTTTTAGTTTTCAGCTTTTTGGGCACAAATTCTAAAATTTCATTTTTGAGCGCCTCAATCATGCGGCGTTTTAAAAAATTGCGCTGTATCACAATACTCACCTCGCGCGCAGGTTCGGGCGATTTGAAGTAACGTATTTTATCCAACTGTTTGTCGCTTAAATCGGCCAGGGCTAGCTCAGGTAATATAGTAGCACCGTTATTTTGTTCTACCATACGCTTAAGGGTATCTACACTGCCTGTATAGTATTCAAAGTGCTTAAAGCCCTTGGTTGATTTGCGACGCTGGCAAATATTCAATACTTGTTCGCGCATGCAGTGCCCCTCGTTAAGCACCCAAAGCTCTTCAATATCTATTTCATCCGGAACTATCTGTTTCTTTTTAAATAGCTTACTGGTTTTAGATACATAGGCCACAAAGTTTTCATAAAATACAGGTATCTCGGTAAGGGTACTTTCATGCAACGGGGTAGACAGTATGCCGCAATCAATAGTACCTATTTTAAGCTGCTGGATAATTTGCTCTGTGTTTTGCTCCCACACCAATAGCTTTACCAGTGGGTACTTCTCCACAAAGCGGGAAATTATTTTAGGCAATATATAAGGCGATATAGTAGGGATAATTCCAATTTTCAACTCGCCGGATAATTCTTTTTGCCGGTCTGTCACAATCTCCTTAATCTTATAACTCTCAGCAAGCATTACGCGGGCCTGGGCTATAATTTCGGTACCAACCTCGGTAGTAGCAATGGGCTGGCGGGTGCGATCAAATATTTTAACGCCCAGCATATCTTCCAGCTTTTGCACTTGCATGCTTAAGGTAGGCTGCGTTACAAAACATTTTTCGGCAGCCAATACAAAGCTTTTATACGTGTCGACAGCTACAATATATTCCAGTTGTGTAATGGTCATATAGAAATGATTTATTCAAATATAAAAATCTATATGCAAAAACTATATACACTATCAAATCTTAACTAACAAAAAAGGAGCTTATTAAGCTCCTTTTTTGTTAGTCGATATCTATTTATTCTACCGTAACAGATTTGGCCAAATTACGGGGCTGGTCAACGTTACAACCGCGCATTACGGCTGTATGGTAGGCCAACAGTTGCAAGGGTATAGTAGCCACTAAAGGCACAAACGGTTCAGCCGTTTCGGGAATTTCTATAACATAATCGGCCATGGCCCGTACATCATTATCACCTTCGGTTACAATAGCAATAATGTGTCCGCCACGGGCTTTTACTTCCTGAATGTTACTGATTACTTTCTCGTACGATGAATGTTTGGTAGCAATAACTACTACCGGCATATTCTCGTCAATTAAGGCAATAGGCCCATGTTTCATTTCAGCCGCCGGGTAACCTTCAGCATGAATGTATGATATTTCCTTAAGCTTTAAAGCACCTTCTAACGCTACCGGGAAAGAACTGCCACGACCTAAAAACAAACAGTTACTGCTATTTTTAAACTCACTTGCAATTTCAACAATCCTATCATTTGCTTTTAAAGCTTTTTCTACCAGTTGCGGTATATCGTTCAACTGGGTTAAATACTCGACCAGCTTACTTTGGGTAATGGTGCCGCGCTGCTGGGCAGTATAAAACGCAATTAATGTTAAAACGGTTACCTGAGCAGTAAAAGCTTTGGTTGAAGCTACACCAATTTCGGGACCGGCATGCGTATAAACCCCGGCATGTGTTAAACGCGGAATAGAAGCACCTACTACATTACATACACCAAATATGGTAGCTCCTTTTTCTTTAGCCAATTCCAGCGCAGCCATCGTATCGGCCGTTTCGCCCGATTGGGAAATAGCTATCACCAAATCTTTTTCGCTGATAATGGGATTACGGTACCTAAATTCTGATGCATATTCTACCTCTACTGGTACGCGAGCATATTCTTCAATCAAGTATTCGCCAACCAATCCGGCATGCCATGATGTACCACAAGCTACAATAATAATACGGTCGATATTTTTAAGCTTTTCAGTATATTCTTTAATACCACCTAACTGCACTTTACCTTCTTGCGGGTATATGCGTCCGCGCATACAATCATGAATAGATCGGGGCTGCTCATATATTTCTTTGAGCATAAAGTGTTCAAAGCCGCCTTTTTCCAGCATTTCAAGCTGCAACTCTAACCGTTGTATGTATGGCGCTTGTACCGTGTTGTCGATATTTTTGATGAGCAAATCATTACGACGGATGTAAGCAATCTCGTTATCGTTAAGATAAATTACGTTTTTGGTATACTCCACAATTGGTGTAGCATCCGACGCCACAAAGTATTCACCCTCCCCTACGCCGATTACCATGGGGCTACCTTTACGGGCAGCAATCAGCAAATCGGGCTCATCGGCACTCATAATTACGATGGCATAAGCACCTACTACTTTATTCAGCGCAATACGTACCGCATCTTGCAAGTCCAGACCAGTTTCTTGCTGAATATCTTCCACAAAGTGAATTAACACTTCTGTATCCGTATCACTCATAAAAACGTGTCCTTTTGCCAGCAACGTTTCTTTTAATACAGCATAATTTTCAATGATACCGTTGTGAATGATACTCAATTTACGGTTGCCCGACTGGTGCGGGTGCGAATTGCGATCACTTGGTGCACCATGGGTAGCCCACCGGGTGTGACCCATACCCAGGCTTCCCACCATGTCTATATCTTTAACATGGCTTTCAAGATCGCTAACCTTGCCTGCCTTTTTATATATTTTTAACTCTTCATCCAGTAAAGCAATACCGGCACTATCGTAGCCCCGGTACTCTAACCGATGCAATCCTTTTATCACAATAGGATAAGCATCTCTGTACCCAACATAGCCAACAATTCCGCACATATAATAATCTTTTAAGAAATAACAATAACGTTATGGAGCAAAACGGGTTTAAACTCCAAAACGGCTGCTAATATATTCAAATATTATGGTGCAAAAAAAATCCCCTTATCGGGGATTTTCTTACTTTATTTAGTGGTATTATAAATAATGTTGAGCTTAATGCGGTTAGCTGACGAAGCTTTGCTTCCTGTAGCTATTGTTCGCGCCGCTGTAGCAATGGTTGACGTTATTGGTATAGGACTGGTCACAAGAAACGCTGTATCTATCGGGGCTATGTAGGTACCATAATCTGTTAGTTTTTTATCTAACAACCTCTGGATATAGCCCGTAATTACAAACCTATATTGCTGCTTGGTTTGATCATAACGGCCGCCAAATATCGCTGTGCTAAAATAATATGCATCTAAAGCACCTTGAGAAGAGCCATTCGCATCAGGCAATACTATGCGCTGCTTGGCAATATCTAACCGGTATAAGGTTAATTGCGGCAAAGGCACATAAGGTACCGTTGTATTAGCTTCAGGAGTAATAACCAGCTCGGCGCGGTTAAGCACCACTTTGCTAACGTCGGTTGTGCCAAACAATTTTTCGAGATTAGGAAAACTTACTTTAGCTCTTAAACTTCCTCCATGCAAATAAAACACATCACTGGATTGTGTTATGTTGTCATCATCTTTAACAATTGTACTTTTAACTGCAGGGGTATAATTGTGCGTAATGTTAGCCGCATATGCCGAAGTTACAATTGGCAATGCTACCATACTTGTGTCTAAAGTACCACTGTTATTGGTACGGTAATACACCTTAATACGACCAGCGTTCAAATTAAGCATAACAACGCCACCCGCTTGAGACGACTGACTGCGTTGTAAGGTTAGATATAAACCTTTAATTGCATTTTGATAAACTATACTATTGGCCAGCTGTGCAGCAGATGCACCAAAAAACTTTTCGTTAATAAAAGCTGTGCTGATAGGCACCCGTATATGTGGAACGTTAGAACGTACAGTATCTGCGGCCCCTTTTACAATATCAGTAACCTTAACCCGTGTTTTAGGACGAACATTAAAGGCTTGTCTGCTACCAATTACACCTTCCTCGTGGCCCCATACTTTGTTGCTATAATAAGCTTGTACAGCACTGGGTTTTTCAGTTAACTGCTGAACACTTATGTTGTACTTTGATGTTAATGAGTCGCCATAAAACCCGTCATTATACGGCAATTCCAATATGGCAGAATCGGTAGTTATTACACCCGTTGGTAATGTATAAGATACACCAGTTCCGGTATTAGATGTATCACCCGGCAAGCCTATACTTGCAGCTATACTACTGTTAGTTTCGCCCAATACATTATCGTTAAATGATGCTAACGGAATTTTACCGGATCCTGTAGTAATAACAGGTTCTTCTTCAACAGTGTTAACAATAATATTATCATCAACTACCAAGGTACCGCTTATTTGCTGGTCGTTACCAGGTAAACCAATATCATTTTGGTTTTTACAACTTCCTAAAATAAAAAGACTTATTAACAGGGTCAATAAGTCTAGTCTAAAAAATTTCATATATGGTATCAATTCTTTATGCAACGTTCACCAATTCGTCGTTGGTTATTTCGTCGTAAAAATTGTAATAATTTTCGAAATCTGCAGTCGATTCAAACTCTAAAACCGATTTACCGCTGTTTTTAACATTATTTAACACTTCGGCATCAATGTTTTCAGCAGCTAAAACCACTGCATCCGAGTATTGTATTGCACCTGCATGCAAGGCATTGTTAGTACCGGTTTTAAACACTTCGGTGTTTTGCTCGGTCATATCGCTCATTACCGCTTTGCGGGCAAAATCGGGATCTAACTGAGTAGTAAACTCGTTTTCATAAACAGAGTATACCACTTTGGCATGTTTAAAAGTAGGATCGTCTTTGTAAGTAGTTTTAAGATATGTAGGTACCAAAGCACTCATCCAGCCATGGCAATGTACAATATCAGGAGACCAGCCTAATTTTTTAACAGTTTCCAGCGCACCTTTGCAAAAAAAGATCATGCGCTCATCATTATCGGCATAAAACTTACCTTCTTTATCGGCAAATACATGCTTACGTTGAAAATATTCTTCGTTGTCCAGAAAGTATACTTGCATCCGTGCAGCCGGTATAGAAGCCACTTTAATAATTAACGGATTGTCATTGTCATTAATAATGATATTCATCCCCGACAAACGAATAACTTCATGCAGTCTGTTCCGGCGCTCATTAATATTTCCGAAACGCGGCATCAGGATACGAATCTCAAAGCCTTTGTCCTGCATAGCTTGCGGCAGCTGGCGGGTAATTTCAGAAATCTTAGTGAGTTCTAGGAAAGGAGACATTTCATGAGTTATAAACAAAAGCTTAGATTTACCCATCTCTAATCAGTATTAAATGTAAAATGTAAAAGACACTCAAATAAAAATTTGAGTGTGCAAATATACACATTATCTTATGAACTATCAATGATTTATGCAAGTATGTTTGCTATTATTTGTACAATTACCCACCTTTGCCAACTTTTGTAATTGCTTTACAGTTGAAAATATTTACCACCAAAAACGAGCTTCAACAATACCTTTCAGAGGTACGCGCCAGTGGCAAAACTACAGGTTTTGTACCCACTATGGGCGCCTTGCACCAGGGTCACTTATCTTTATTGGCACAGGCACGCCAGCAAACTGACGTAACAGTATGTAGCATTTTTGTCAATCCTACGCAGTTTAATGATCCTAAAGATTTAGACAAATACCCCCGCCCTATTGCCGCCGACACTGAAAAATTGCAACAGGCAGGTTGCGATATTTTATTTAACCCACCTGTTACGGAAATATATGCCGGTGATGAACATTGGCATTTAGATATAGGCGAACTGGAACATTTACTGGAAGGTGAATTCAGGCCGGGACACTACCAGGGCGTGATGCAGGTTGTGCACAAATTGTTTGATATTGTGAAACCGGATGCAGCTTTTTTTGGGCAGAAAGATTACCAGCAGTTTATGGTAATTAGCCGGATGGTTTCGCAACTGCAAATGCCGGTTAAACTGGTAATGTGCCCTATTGAACGTGAGCCCGACGGGCTGGCCATGAGTTCGCGCAATATCCACCTGACAATAGACGACAGACGACATGCTTTAATATTATCTAAAGCATTATACCAGGCACAGGCCAGCTTTGATCCGGCCCACCCCGAGGCGGCCAAACAGCAGGCCGAACAGATGATTACCAGCGAACCAGGTACACAATTGGAATATTTTGCCATTGCCGATGGTGATACTTTGCATCCGGCCAATCCAAAATCTACCAAAATTGTTGCTTTGGTAGCTGCAAAGGTTGGCGCCACACGGCTGATTGATAATGTGATAATCAAGTGATGACGCGGGTTATTTTTAATTATTAACTTTGCACCATGATTATTGAGGTTTTAAAATCTAAAATCCACCGCGCTAAGGTAACGCAGGCCGAACTTAATTATGTAGGCAGTATTACCATTGACGAGGATTTGATTGAGGCGGCGAATATTATCCCGAATGAAAAGGTGCAGATTGTAAATAACAACAACGGCGCCCGTTTTGAAACATATGTGATAAAAGGTGAGCGTGGCAGCGGTACTGTATGCTTAAACGGCGCAACAGCGAGGCTTGCACAGGTGGGCGATATTGTGATTATCATGTCATATGCTCACATGGAGATGGATGAAGCGCGTAAATATGAACCTATTTTAATTTTTCCAGACGTTGATAATAAATTAATTAAGTAAATTAGTAGCCCTGATTAAGGAGATTACTAATGAAACTTATATTATCGATATGCTTTGTGCTGGCGGCCGCCTGCTGCTCGGCACAAACCAAACAAGCTTTTTATTTTAAAAATAACGGCATGCCCGTAGATCAGGCCGACAGTGCAGACTATGTACGCATTGTAAGTCCGCCCGATTCTGCATCTACTCTTTTTAACATTTCTGAGTATTACTTGCCTAGTAAGCAGATTAAACTGGTTGGTAAATCGGCAACGCTTAATCCGCCTACCTTCGACGGGCAGTGCATCAGCTATGGTACTAATGGCAAGCGTCAAGCCGTACTAAATTATGCCGACGGTGCATTATTGGGCAGCAGTTACCTGTTTTACCCCAACGGCAAGCTATACTTGCAGTTTGACGCCGATACATCAAGCAAACGCTCTTTCGAAGAAAACACCCGCATTATTACCTGCATGGACAGTACCGGTAAAGCGGTGGTAACCGAAGGTAATGGCCACTATGTTGCTTACGATGATAAAAGCCACACCATCAGCGAAGAAGGTGATATTAAAGATGGAAAACATGTAGGCGAATGGCATGGCAACTATGCAAGCGAAAAGGTAACGTTTGTAGACACCTACCAAGACGGCAAATTTATATCGGGCGTTAGTACTACTGCCAACGGCACCAAATACACCTATACCACCAAAAACCAATCACCTGAGTTTACCGGGGGCATTAACGTTTTTGTAGATATGGTAAAAAAGAAGGTGAAGCTACCCGCTACACTAAAGGGCAAAACAGCACAAATCTTTGTATCTTTCAATGTGGCTAAAGATGGTAAGGTTGTTAACCCAATGCTGTTAGGCAGCCTGTCGCCAGAAGCTGATAAAGCCATTATAGCCGCTATCAGCAGCTCACCGGCATGGAAACCGCGTATTCAAAACGGCCTACCGGTTGCAAGCTCATGGGGAACGCCTATTGTTTTCGGTACGGCAGCACCTGCAGCGGCGAAGGCACCAGCAAAAAGCAAATAACTATCCTAACCTTTCCTTATCGCAATGAAATATCTGTTGGCCTTGTTAATGCCGATGATGGCTGTATGTGCTTGCCTTGCCCAAAAACAAAATGTTTATTTTTTAAAAAGTAACGGTAAACAAGTCTCCATACGTGATAGTGCCGACTTTATACACATTGTGCGGGAGCCCGATTCGGCGTCAACATTATATAATGTACTCGATTATTATTTGAGTGGGAAATTAAAAATGATGGGCAAATCGTCTACTATTTTTCCGTCAATGTTAGAAGGTATTTCCGTCACATACTTTGAAAATGGGAACCGAAAGAATATTTCTGAGTATAAGAAGGGAAATCTGGTCCACAAGCAATATCTATATTATCCAAACGGCAGACGTTATACGGTGTTTGATTATGCCGATTTGCCTAAAACTTCAACCGCCTTTAAATTTCCACCCATGATTGTTGAATGTAAAGATTCTACAGGTGTTTCACTAGTAACAGATGGCGTTGGTTATTACAGAGGCTATAATGAAAATTTCTCTCGGGTTGTGGAAGAGGGCCAAGTGAAAAACAACAAACGTGAAGGGCTTTGGAAAGGTTACGAAGAAGCTATTAATGTAAGTTTTACTGAAACCTATTCAAATGGCGAACTTATAAAAGGGCTATCCACGTCCGACACAAATGATACCGTATCATACACCAAATCCCGAATGGTAATACCGCAGTTTAAAGGCGGAATAGACGCATTTTACAGGTACTTAGGCATGTCTATCCGATATCCGAATAATGCGCGCATAAATGGTATACAGGGCCGAGTTGTGTTGGGATTCATTATTCAAAAAGACGGAAAACTTACTGATATACAAGTTTTAAGTTCAGCCGGCCAAGCATTAGATGAAGAAGCTGTTCGGGTAACTAAAGCATCACCTAAATGGATTGCTGGCACTGTATGCGGCCGTAATGTACGGGTGTCGCACTCTATCCCAATTATCTTTACCTTACAATAAAAACATAGCTATTACAATAATAATAGAAATTCTAAAATTTTTAATCCCTGTAACTTACAAAATCCTATCTTTGCATCCCGACGCTGAAGTCGGGATTTTTACCTTTCAGCGCATAGTGTTTAATCGGCTAATTATCAATAAAACAAGATAATCGGCGTTTATTTTTGACTAACAAGACTATGCCCAAAGACACCTCCATAAAATCAGTACTGATCATCGGTTCAGGTCCTATCATCATTGGCCAGGCCTGTGAATTTGATTATGCCGGCTCGCAAGCCGCTCTTTCGTTAAAAGACGAAGGTATCGAAGTATCTATCATTAACAGCAATCCGGCTACCATCATGACGGATAAGGTTATAGCAGACCATGTGTACCTGCTTCCCCTTACCTGCGAAAGCCTGGAAAAGATTTTATCCGAACAAAAAATTGATGCTGTGCTGCCTACCATGGGTGGTCAAACTGCATTGAACCTTTGTATCGAGGCCTCAGAACGCGGTATTTGGGAAAAATACGGTGTAAAAGTGGTAGGCGTTGACGTAGCGGCTATCGAAAAGACCGAAAACCGTGAGGCTTTCCGCCAGTTGATGGTTGACATCAATGTAGGTGTGGCCAAATCAAAAATTGCCAACTCATTTTTAGAAGGTAAAGAAGCTGCGCAGGAAATTGGCTTTCCGCTGGTAATTCGCCCAAGCTATACCCTGGGTGGTAAAGGTGCAGGCTTTGTACATAAAAAAGAAGATTTTGATGCTGCTTTAAGCCGCGGCTTACAAGCTTCACCTACCCATGAGGTACTGGTAGAGCAAGCCGTATTAGGCTGGAAAGAATATGAGTTGGAGTTGCTGCGCGATAACCGCGACAACGTCATCATCATCTGCTCTATCGAAAACTTTGACCCGATGGGTATCCATACCGGCGATTCGATTACCGTGGCCCCGGCCATGACCTTAAGCGACCGCTGCTACCAGGAAATGCGTAATCAGGCTATTAAAATGATGCGTGCCATTGGTAATTTTGCAGGTGGTTGTAACGTACAGTTTTCCGTTAATCCAGATAACGAGGAGATCATCGCTATCGAGATCAACCCGCGTGTATCCCGCTCATCGGCCTTGGCATCAAAAGCCACCGGTTATCCAATTGCTAAAATTGCTGCCAAACTGGCGATTGGTTACAACCTGGATGAAGTAGAGAACCAAATCACCAAAACCACTTCAGCTTACTTTGAGCCTACGCTTGATTATGTAATTGTAAAAATCCCTCGCTGGAACTTTGATAAATTCAAAGGCGCCAACCGTGAGCTGGGCCTGCAAATGAAATCAGTAGGCGAGGTAATGGGTATCGGCCGCAGCTTTATTGAGGCACTGCAAAAAGCTTGTCAAAGCTTGGAAATCGGTCGCGCCGGCTTAGGTGCCGATGGCCGTCAAAGCCGCAACCTGGAAGAGATTATGCACAGTTTGGAGCATCCCAGCTGGGACAGATTATTCCATGTATATGATGCTTTGAGCTTAGGTGTGCCTATCGAATCGGTACGCAAAGCCACCAAGATAGACCGCTGGTTTTTAAACCAGATACAAGAAATTGTAAATCTGGAAGCTGAACTGCGCCGCTACTCTGTAAACAATATTCCTGACGATATTTTACTGACCGTTAAGCAGAAAGGCTTTTCGGACGCACAAATCGCCTGGATTTTGGGTGTAAACACTACCGAAGAGGATGTGTACCAACGCCGTAAAACATCCAACATTAACCGTGTTTATAAAATGGTGGATACCTGTGCAGCTGAGTTTCAGGCACAAACCCCATACTACTATTCAACTTACGAGGGTGAGAATGAATCGATAGTATCCGATCGTAAAAAGATCGTTGTATTAGGTTCGGGCCCTAACCGTATTGGCCAGGGTATCGAGTTTGACTATAGCTGTGTGCATGGTTTATTAGCCGCTAAAGAAGCAGGTTATGAAGCCATCATGATTAACTGTAACCCTGAAACGGTTTCTACCGATTTCAACATGGCCGACAAGCTGTACTTTGAGCCGGTATTCTGGGAGCACGTACGCGAAATTATCGACTTGGAAAAACCAGAAGGTGTAATTGTTCAGCTGGGCGGTCAAACTGCCTTGAAAATGGCAGAAAAGCTGCACGAGCACGGCATCAAAATCATCGGTACATCGTTCAACGACATGGACATTGCCGAAGACCGCGGCCGTTTCTCTGACCTGTTGAAAGAACTGGATATTCCGTACCCTAAATATGGCGTAGCTGAAAGTGCTGAAGAAGCGTTGAAAGTTGCCCACGAAGTTGGTTACCCGGTATTGGTACGCCCAAGCTACGTATTAGGTGGACAAGGTATGAGCATTGTGATTAACGATGAAGACTTAGAGCGCGCCGTGGTAAACCTACTACGCAACCTGCCTGGCAACCGTGTGTTGATTGACCACTTCCTGGACCGTGCCTCAGAAGCGGAGTCTGACTCGATAGGTGATGGTGAAGATGTACACATCATTGGTGTAATGGAACACATCGAACCTGCCGGTATTCACTCAGGCGACTCATATGCGGTATTACCGCCGTTCGACTTATCGGATAGCGTAATGGAGCAAATTGAAGAGTACACCATCAAATTATCGAAAGCCCTAAACGTTCGTGGGTTGTTAAACATCCAGTTTGCGGTTAAAAACGATAAGGTTTATGTAATTGAGGCCAATCCACGTGCTTCACGTACGGTACCTTTCATTGCTAAAGCGTACGATGTGCCTTACATCAATATTGCCGCCAAAGTAATGTTGGGCGCTGCCAAGCTGAAGGACTTTAAGATTGAACGCAAGCTGGTAGGTTATGCCATTAAAGAACCGGTATTCTCGTTTGATAAATTCCCGGAAGTAAACAAAGAATTAGGTCCGGAAATGAAATCAACCGGCGAAGCTATCCGCTTTATTCCAAACCTGATGGATCCATACTTCAGAGCTTTGTATAAAGAGAAATCAATGTACTTGAGTAAGTAAACATAAAAGCAAAAGGCCGATGTTAAACATCGGCCTTTTTTGTAACCCTTTATTTAGTATATCAATTAATCAGCCTGCCAGTCAAATCAACATTCCTTGCAAAAGGGTTTAGATATTTATTCGCCAGTACAGCAAATTCCAAACGTGTAATTGGTCGTTGGGTATCAAATGGCTGTGCAAATTTGTAGGTGGTTTGCCACTGCTTTTCCAGTGCCATGCGTAATGGCTTAGGGTCGCTCAACGTCGTGTTGCTGATGAGCGAAACCATGTTCCCAACTGTAAATTGTGCACCCGGCTTTTCGCTGTTAAACCACAAAAAAGCATGACTATATAATTCTGTTAATACCGGTTTAATTTCCTCGGTGTAAACCACTGTATCCGGCTTAAATAAAACAGCCGCCGTTTTACCATTTACATGCGGAATACCTTTTAATAAGCCGGTGGCTCCTACCTGCTGTATAGCCCTAAAAGCGGCTGCCGTTTGTGGCACATCCGAAAACGGCATCAGGCAACCTTTAAAATCAAGCAATTCGCCCTGTATGGTTCTAACCCTTAAGTTGGCGGTAGTAGTTTTAAAGAAAGCCAGATAAGCAGCAACCGTACCGGCCCCCTGCCCCAGTACCATTTGCACTGATGGGTAAAAAGTACTGGCATTAACCAAATGGCTGACGGATATGGATTTCTCGGTTACCAACAGGTTATCAAAATCTTTCACCACGACTGCTCCCAACGGAATACTATAAGCCAAAAAAGGCGGATAACTGGTTTTAGGCCCGTTACCCCCCACAAAGTGCTGCCCCGGCGAGGCATCGCCCACAGCAATAGAAGTACGGTATAGTTTTGAACTGCGGCTGTAAGGCGTCAAGATATCATCCAGCACCATCCTGATTTGCCCTTTAGCCCTACGGTATTCGCGCATATAGGGGATGGATGGCAGTTGATCGGGCGTACCAAATTCATCAGATAGGCCAAAATTTTTGAGTCCGCCTGTGGTTTGCAGATAATAGATCAGTCCTAAAGTGCGTAGACGCATATCTTTATAATACTGCTCTCTTTTTTGCAGGCTCAGTAAATCGGTACTGCTAGTGTAAGAATTGGCACACTCGCTCCATTTAATTAAATACTTATCATTAGGCAACTTACCGCCTTTAACCATCCGCAGCAAATCTTTTCCCTTAAGGCAATCGTACCGACTGGCATTATAGCCTTCTGGCTTGGCAATAGTTTTATCGGCAGCAGCACCGTAATCTTTTAATACGGCGCACCAGGTGATGTCTTGTATTTCGGGAATTGTCTTTTCGGGCGCTAATTGCTCGCCGGTATCCTGACGGCTGTCAAACCCACTTATAAACTGCACGCCGGCTTTGGTGGCTACGTCGCCGGTTTCAGTAGCATCAATTAGTACCTGCGCCCTGATGGTATTGGTCCGGCCATTTTCGGTAATGGTAAGCTCCCAGCCTGTGCCGTTCTTTTTTACGGTCGTCCACGGGGTTTTCAGTTTCAGGGTGAGGTTTTTTACTGTGTCGGTCATTTTTTTCAGAATAGCTGCACCAGTGTAAGGCTCAAAACGCAACACCGCATTATAAGTAGTATCAAAACCCGGTGTTTTTTTGTAAAATTCGCGTACCTGTTTCCGGAACTCGCCCCAAATACCCGATGGCAGGTTACGATTACCTTCCATTATACACATCGCTCCTGAGGTCATTTCACCACCCAGCCATGGGCCCGGCTCCACCAAAATAGTTTTTACTTTGCTACGTGCACATTGTAAGGCCGCTGCTACGCCGCTGGCTGTTCCTCCTACCACTACCACATCAGTTTTAATAGTATCGGCAAAGGCCATGGTAAACCCCGAAAAGAGAATATATAAGAGTAACTTTTTTATCATGCAGGAAATATAACTGGTGTAAAACGCTAAATTAGGGCAAACCTTTTACTATAAATGAAAATTTCTACGATTAAGTTTCTCAGTTTGACGGCGCTATGCGGATTCAGCTTTATATCGGGTGCATTTGTAATTAAAAAGCTGGAGCAGGAGCCTATTACAGTAGGCATTATACAGCAAGCCGAAAAACTAATCGGCTTTGATTTTAGTGCAGCCCAAGCCGATTCGATGCAGAGTTCCTTAACCCGCTTCAATCAATCATACCAGGCATTGCGTAAACTCAATATGCCTAACAGTGTAGTTCCGGCGTTGAATTTCAACCCGGTTCCGATAGGGTTTGTTAACCCCAATGCCAAGAGTGATTTTAAACTAAGCAAAATCAATAAAGTAAAATTGCCGGCCAATAAAAATGACCTGGCTTTTTATACTATACGCGAGCTGGCCGAGCTGGTACGTACCAAACAAATCAGTAGTGTTGAATTAACTCAATTTTTTATTGAACGCCTGAAAAAGTATCAGCCTAAACTGTTGTTTGCCGTGACCATTATGGAAGACAGAGCCTTGAAGAAAGCAGCCGAGGCAGATGCCGAAATTAAATCGGGGCATTATCGTGGTGTGTTACATGGCATTCCGTTCGGTGTTAAAGATTTACTGGCACAAAAAGACTATAAAACCACTTTTGGAGCCGTGCCTTATAAAGATCAACAACTTAACGTTGATGCTACGGTGGTAACCAAGCTGGAAAATGCCGGCGGTATCCTTATTGTAAAAACTACTTTAGGCGAATTAGCACAGGGTGATGTTTGGTTTGGCGGCAAAACTAAAAATCCGTGGGACATCAGTCGTGGATCCAGCGGTTCATCGGCCGGTTCTGCCTCGGCAGTAAGTGCGGGCTGTTTGCCTTATGCCATTGGGTCCGAAACGTTAGGCTCTATCGTATCTCCATCAACCGAGTGTGGCGATACGGGATTGCGCCCTTCATTTGGCCGAGTGAGCAAATATGGCGCCATGGCCTTAAGCTGGAGCATGGATAAGCTAGGCCCTATTGCCCGTAGTGTAGAAGACGCCGCCCTGGTGTTCAATACCATACAAGGCACCGATGATAAAGACCTGAGCACTATCGCCGCTCCCTTTAATTATGACGGTAGTGTAAAGACATTAAAAGGCTACAAAATTGGCTATACCAAAGCCGACTTTGACAGCAAATATCCTAACCACACCACCGACTCGGCCACTTTAGCCAAATTGAAAGAACTGGGCGCCGAATTGATTCCAATTGAATATCCTAAAATGCCCATCGGCGCCATGACGTTCGTGTTGCAAGCCGAGGCAGGCGCTGCTTTTCAGGAATTGCTTTTAACTCATAAAGAAGACCAGATGGTGCTGCAAAACAAGTTTGCCTGGCCCAACACTTTCCGTGCGGCGCAGTTTATATCAGCACCAGAATATATTCAAGCCAACCGTGCCCGCACATTGCTTATCCAAGATTGGTATAACAAGCTAAAAGGTTTGGATCTATATATCACACCATCGTTTAGTACCAACCTGAGCATGACCAACCTAACCGGTAACCCTTGCGTGGTATTACCCAACGGCTTTGCTAAAAATGGCCGCCCGCTAAGTATTACATTTATGGGTCAGCTGTTTGGCGAAGGTAAAATGCTGCAGGCTGCTAAGTTGTATCAGGATGCTACTGATTTTCATAAGAAGCATCCGTTGTTAAATTTTTGAACAACCCTTCTAAACCCTCCCAGAAAGGAAGGGTTTTGATTTTATTATTAGCTTTGGTTTATGAGCACTATTACTACCGACGAACAACTACGTTATCCAATAGGGAAATTTCAACCGCCTGCTTCTTACACATCAGAAGATATCCGGCAATATATAGAGACGATCAAAACACTGCCTGGCCGTTTGCGCAGCGCTGTTATTCAGTTAACGGACGCACAGCAAAACACGCCCTATCGGCCCGATGGCTGGACTTTAAAGCAAGTGGTACACCATTTGGCTGACAGCCATATGAATGCTTTAATGCGCATCAAGCTCGCTTTAACGGAGGAGAACCCAACGATCAAACCTTATAGCGAACCGGGCTGGGCCATGCAAGCTGATTACCGTCTGCCGGTTGAATCATCATTAAAAATGCTGGAAGGCATTCATCAACATATGGTAGCCTTGTTTGAAAGCTTTACGGAGAATGAATGGCAGCGCACTTTCTATCACCCCGAAAGAAAAGACACTGTAACCATGCAAAAAACGACAGCTATGTATGCCTGGCATAGCAATCACCATTTGGCACATATAACCGAGACCATGAAACAGTGGGGTTTGTAGATATAAAATTGTCATTGCGAGGAGGAACAACGAAGCAATCTCGTCGCTCTAATAAACGCTAAGAGATTGCCAAGCTACCCTCGCAATGACAACTTTTATTAAAACTTTACCAATTACATATTCATCCCACCCATCGGCATTTTATGCTGGTGGTTGCCACCCATCATTTTCATAAGCGATGGACTAATGCGCAGATAAACTTCTATACCTAAAGGAGCATTCCCATACAATGATTTAAGTGCAGACGGTGATACATTTAAGGTAGCCTGTACACCGGCCCGTAAATCGGTACGTTTTATGGTGGTCAGGATATGGTTTAACCCTACTGTAACCGCGTTGATATTAAAATTTATATCATGCGGAAAGCTACCTTCCAAGTCAAGCTCGTGTACATCTTTGCGAACAAAATCGTAACTGCCGTAAATGGTTGTTTTCCGCAACTGTAGTGTGCCCTCCCAAAGCACCGAAGGTAATGTTTTACCGCTGGTAGAATAAGTGTTTTGTCCGTATACTAAAGTTGAAGTAAAAAAGCTGTTCTCATTCAATATCTTGGCGTACATAGCCGATGCGGTTAACAATTTTACATCCTCAAGCGGCTCTAACTGTTCGGGACTTTTAATCCAGCCGTGCGACACTTGCAAAGCCCAGTTACGGGTTGGGTTATACGATAGGCGCAACGAGTACGAATCAAATTTGGGCTTATCAAAGCCGTATCGGTGTTCATCCGGCTCGCGGCCGGTAAAGGTAGATCCTTCCACTTTAACATCTTTATACCTAAAACCCAAAGTAGCTACGCCAAAAGTAATATGCGTAGCATCAGCATAGTGGTGTTGCAAGGGCGCATCCGGATTGTTCATGGCCGAAAGGCGGTGCATAAATACCGGCGGCCCTAAAGCCGGCTCACCCGGATAACCGATAGCAGCATATACATCTGTATTTTTGGCAATCCGTTGCGAGTAGGATACCATCAGTTCCGAAAACAAATCGTGCGGGTGTTGACGGTCTACCAGCTTCTGACCTTTGTAGGCCTCGCCGGTTTGATAGAGCAACGGGTAACCGTCATTACCCACCAAGAATGGATCGAGCGAGATCATGGCATTGGCCGAGAACAAACCGTTGCGGCCTATCTTTCGCTGCGTCATCCCCATGAGCCAGTTAGGCGCATCAAACTGGTGCCCGCCCCGATTGCCAGACTTGAAAACGTCTTGATGTGTATAACGGGCAAACAGGTTGCCGTGCACCATACTCATCCATTTTTTGCCGTGCACCATATAACCGTACATCGGCGATTCATCGGGCGTCCACGATGTACCCGATCCATTACGGTTCATAGGCAAATCGCGTGATAGCTGGCTGCTCATCATCATATCATGCTGAACAGTGGTATCTGGCTTGGTATGATGCTTGTGCTGCCCCATGGGCATTTTGTGCCGGATGGTATCCTTATCTTGATGATGCTGGTGCTGTGCCCAAAGGGAATTGGTTGTCAGCATTGCTATAAAAATTAAGATATAGTGTTTCATGAGCTGTTTAGTTGAAAAGGTTAAACAGATTGTACTCAAGCCGTACCAAATACATGTTTTTGGTGTTACGCTCCATGCTATTCCAGAGCGGGGTACGGTAAGATAAATCCAGCCGTAGCACACTGTTAAAAATAAACTGTACAGCCGGCGCAGCATCCATGTAGCTTTGTCCACGGCCTGGATTGGCTTTGCCCAGCAGCTCCAGGTACAGGTTTACGTTGGTTTGGTTGTAATTCTGGTACTTGACCGGAAAGAGTAAATAACCGGAAGAGAGCGTCCACCCGACCGCATTGCGCGTTACAGGTTCATAGCCACCCCGGTTATCAAACGCCCGCAAGTAACTTACCGAGCCAGACAGCGCCAGCTTATGTAGTAACTGCGTTGCCACTACCCCGCCCTGCACGCCGCTGTTATCACCCTCGAGCGATATTTCCTGATTGGGCGTTGGGTTATTGATGGTAGCCGCCTTTATAAAGGCCGCCGCACGAAAATGACGCTGTACCGAATCAACCGAATAAAACCGGTATTTGGCATAGCCGCTAAACCCTTCCAGGTGCTGGTTGGGCTGATAAAAATCGGACATGTAAACCGAACCATGCACCATCAGGCTACGGCTTACACCCAGCATCAATTCAACTGTGCTGCGGTTTTTAAAATCAGGACTAAAGTAGCCCTGATTTTCCAGACGAATGCCTAACGATTTGGCTGCCATATTGCTGGCCGGCTCAGTGTTTACGTACAGCTCTTGCGCCAGTAAGGGCAATACCCCAACCAGCATACCCAAAAGGGTAAGCCACATTCTTTTCATCATATGTATTTTAGGTGAAAAGAATTAAATAGCTATCTGATACGCCTTACCACTACCGGTACTGCTTACGGCCGAACTATTATACTTTTTGGCTGCGGATGATGATACAAAACCTTTATTTACCACAGTTACCTGCTCTTGCCCGTTAAGGTCTTTAGCCGTGCCATTAACCACCTGGTAAGTATCGCCGGCTAGAGTAAAGCTATTGTTGGCTACTTTAACCTTGTCAAAATCAACAGTGGCTTTTAGTTGGTTAATGAAGAAACCGGCACCTTGTACTTTTTTGCTGATTTGCTCCAGATTAACCGGCACGCCGGGTTTAAAGGTGATAACAAATAAATTACGGTTTAGATCAGGTTTGATGTCGCTGATGAAACCGAGGGTACGCAATGATTTTTCAGTAGCTTTAGAGCACATAGAGCAGGTTAGTCCGCTTACTTGTACTTCGGCTTTGATGATTTGCGCTTGGGCTACGCCTATAGAGATAGCCAATAAGGCGATGAATATTTTTAAAGTTTTCATTGTAATGATCAAATTTTGGATAATCGAAAAAAATAAAATAGCGCATAAGGCGGCTACTACCGCTTATACAAAAAGGGCGATTACCAACTGATCAAATACGGAAACTACAGTTCTTAAGAAATACGGGGACCTTGGCTAAGGCTACATCAGGCGGCCCTCGAACATCTGCTCTTTTTACCAGCGCGGTTTGCAGCACCGGCTCAAAGTAAGGTAAGAAGGTAACCGGCAGATGTAAAGCCAGCAATTTGGCAGGAACAAAGGCCGATACGCTTTGGTGCGCATCTTTTACCTTTACCTGCATATGCTTGTCTTTGCAGCACTTCATTTTCATGCCGCAGGCCGTGGTAGCCTTTTCGGTTTTGCAGTGTTTAGCTTCGGCATTAATTTTAACTGAAGCCAGCTTTTTGCCGCAATAATGCATATCCATAGCAAAGCCCATCACCGTTAGGGTGTACAGCAGGGTAAGCAATATGGCACCTGTGCGTTTTAGCATTTACACAAAGGTAGGCGATGATTTTTTAGGATGCAAGTGTATTATGTTGCGGTAATGTAAGGAGATGAATGTTTGATTATTAGTTTTTAGCATTCAGTTATTTATCTAAATTTCTTATTCATCACATTTTTAGGGCCACTTATCACATTTGTATTTTTTAGATAAAGCGTATCTGTAATGTTGCGGTAACAAAAAACAACCATAAATTGTAACGCAATGAGTAGAGTATTAAATACTAAGTTAAAAGGCTATGCCCTAATAGAGTTTTGGGTTATGACCTGCTGCATTATCGGTGCATATTTGCTTTCCCTTCTTTCTTTTGTTGATGTAATTAATGGTCAACAACATCTTAACACCCGCGAAATAGGTCTCCGATCCGTTCCTCTGTTATTTAGTTATCTTATTGTATTTATATTTTACCTTTCTATTTGCTTTTATTTAAGCCCTGCTTTCGAAAGCGATAATGAGGCAGCTGCCAAAAGTACGCCTATCATACTCTTTTTTATGGGTATATGCTACCTGGCGGGTGTAATCAACATGTATTTTGCGGTATTGCTTGCACTTAAAATACTATCACTATTCTTTAAAAGAAACACTGATAACAAAGGCAACAATTTACACTATGAGATAGCATTGTTAGTAGCCTCGTGGATATTGCTTAGCTTCATCACAACTTTATATCTGCCTGTTCCTTTTCTGTTTGGATGCTATGTCAATTTCGATGTATTGATGGGTATTTTAGTTTACTTATACGCAGTAAACTTTCTATGTCCTCATGCGGCAGTGAAAAAAAGACCGGGCGTATATTATTGGGGTTACATGTTTTTGCTTGCTATATTATCCACCATAGTTATTTATTTAACGTGCTTATGTTTTAAAACAAATGCAAGTATCAACTCAAAGCCAATAGGTGCACTTTATATTATTATGGGTACTGATGAAAACGTTGAGACCATAACCATTTTAAATTTTTTTACGCAACTGCTAATTATAGCACCACTGGCGCGTGCTGTTTACAAAAGCCGCACCACTAAAGCGAGTGAAGAAATAAAAACGCTTAAAACCGAACTAGAAAAATCAGATGCCAGTCTTAACTTTTTAAAGTCGCAAATTAATCCGCACTTTCTGTTCAATGCTTTGAATACCCTATACGCTACCGCTTTACAGGAAAAAGCCGATCGTACAAGCGAAGGCATTCAAAATTTGGGAGATATGATGCGCTTTATGCTGGAAGAGAACACACAGGATAAAATTTTGCTGGAGCGTGATATTGATTACCTCAGAAATTATATTCTGCTGCAAAAGCTACGCATTGAAAACTCTCCGGAAATAGTCATTGATGTTCAAATATCAGATTATAAAGGAGAACTTATGATAGCTCCTATGCTGCTTATTCCATTTGTAGAAAATGCTTTTAAACACGGCATCAGTTTGCAAAATCCATCGCATATTAAAGTTACTTTGCAAATTGACCAAAACACCCTTTACTTTGATGTACATAACAGTATCCACATCCGCACAGAGAATGATCCGGAAAAAAGCCGCAGTGGTATTGGCCTCGAGAATGTAAAACAGCGCTTAGTTTTGCTGTACCCACAAAAACACGACCTGGTTATACATCAAAACGGAAAAGAGTTTTACATTCATCTAACGTTGGAGTTAGCTGATCAAACTAAAAATTAAACCATGATTGCCATTGCTATTGATGATGAACCTTTAGCGCTTGATGTGATTAAATCGCACGCAGCCAAAGTTTCGTTTATTGACCTTAAAGAGACGTTTACCAATGCTTTTAAAGCTATTGCCTATTTGCAGCAGCAAAAAGTTGATCTTATCTTTTTAGATGTAAAGATGCCCGACATCAGCGGAATTGATTTTCTGAGCAGCATCAGCAATCCCCCGATGGTGATTTTTACCACAGCTTATTCAGAGCATGCAGTAAAAAGCTTTGAGCTAGACGCTGTGGATTATCTTTTAAAACCATTTTCGCTCCCCCGCTTTTTAAAAGCCTGCAATAAAGCTTATGAACTTTACAGGTTACGAAAACAACCCAATGAGCCGGAAGATACGTGGATTTTTATAAAGGATGGTTTTGAACAAATTAAAATTCAACTAGCCGAGATTTTGTTTATTGAAGCTGCTGGAAATTATACTAAAATATTTCTCATGGAAAATAAATCTGTGAGTACCCGGGCAACCGTCGGAGAAATGCTAATGCTTTTGCCGGCTAAAAAATTTATTCGTACGCACCGGGCCTATATTGTTGCACGGGATAAAATTACCCGGTTTGATCGTAATCAAGTCATCATCGGCGACAAAGAAATTCCGATAGGTGTCACTTACGCTAATTGTTTAAAGGAGATGTAATATCACTCATTGGCATCCTCTTCAAAAATATACCCTTCTACACTCGAGCTAAGCACTACATCATTATCATGTTCTGATATACCATCGTAGCCCTCTTCGCTCTCGTCCGGATCGAGCGATAAGTAAACTTTGCTGCCTATATGATAAAACTTGCACGAATCAATTTGGTATTGCCCATCTGCTACATTGCCGGTAAACGTGTTGGTAAACACATTGCGGAAGGTAAGCATCACATCAGCCTCGGTATAAGCCAGCTCAAACATAATGCTTACGGCCGGACTGCCCTCTACCTCGTGCACCTTATATTGTTTAACAATGGCATTAAGCAAAGTTAAATCGCCTACGAGGTAATTGATGATGTCTGAATTGTGGCCGATGAATTTCATGATGGCAAAGGTACGTAATTAAGGCTGGGCATGAGCAGCAAGCTAACGTTAGCACACAGCGTTTATACCATTGGGTGCCTACAAAGGCCAAATTCAGCTTTATTAACCTACTTTAACTTTTTCGTTTAATCAGGATTTAATAGGCTCGTTGGTTTGTGCAAGCCGCTGGGAACCAACGTTGGCCGGACAGGCTATTCCATTGGGGGCATCATACACCAAATCTGGCTTTTGGCTAGCCAGCTCTTTAGGCACGTAAATTTGTACCCGTGTAATAGAGTAACTGCTAGGAAAATAGCGAATGTAATAGCCATCGGGATGCAATGACCAAATGCCCGACGGCACCTCTGGATCGGGCTGTGGTGCCAAACCTGCCAATACCGCATATTTTTCCATTTCTTCGTACGATGAACTGCCCGAGGCTGCCAAACGGCGTATATTATTTTCGGCCTCAAAAACGCTTTGCAATGCCGATGGCAGCTGGTCTTTTGCCTTAGCCATAACACTGGCTGGCAAAACGCCCAAAGCGCCACCTTCCAGCATCAGCAGTTCCTGGGGTGATAGCAAGGTACTGGCCGTTAATTTGATATCGGTGCCCATGTCCGAAAATCGGGTACGGGCAATAATAGCCCATAGCAATACCTGTATATCATGCTGTTGAACATTGGGATGCTTTTCTGCATTTTTTAATATCAATATCACCACATCTTTTTTAGGGCCTAATACTGGTGCCAGCATATAACCATCACCTTTGCTTGGGCCGCGCGTACCAGCGTGCAGGCAATAACTTTTGTTAGTCATTTCAAAGAAGCCGGCTTTGAGCTTAAAGCCACCGGTTGGTGCCTTGGGCAGCAAATACAAAGGTTGGGGTTTCTGACCTTCCATAAAGGACGGTGGTTTAGAACCAGTTTTATCTACATCACTAAAACTGGTGGTTATAGCTTGCGGCTGTTTAATGAGTTTATTGAGCCCGCCGCCGGCTACCATTTCAGATCCTTTATCTAACAGCTTTTTGCCGAGGCCGCCAAACTGTGCATTTGCGGCAGTATTTAAAAACAAAACAGCAACGGTGCTGAGCAAAATGTGCTTGTAACTTTTCATGAATTGCAGGTAGAGATTTAGCCCGCAAAATAATTAAAAAGTTATAAAGATATAATTATGATTAAATGAAGCTTTAGAACGCTGATTATAAGAGCAGCTCGTTATTGGCATTAGCAACTTTAGGTTAATCACTTATATATGATTAAAAAGGTTTACCAACACCCTTGCGGTAAAGCAAACAGAATGCCTGCCCGACACGTCCGTACAGCTTTTCATAGCCATTCAGTTTCTCAATGTAAGCGTTAAGTGCTTGATTGGTAAATGTTGTTTGTGTTGTCAGACTTTCTATTTTAAATGTGAACTGGCTGTTATTAGGATTGGGCTTGTGCAAAAATAAAGCATCGCTAGAACTATTAAAATCAAGTATTATGGCATACAGTTGAAAATCGAGTTTTAAAGATTTTGCTTCATTACTTATCAACTTAAAATACCTGAATAGCTTGTCAAGATGTGGCTTGCGTTTCTTAAAACTAGTATTGCCATATCCTTTTGGGTCAAAGTGCCAATGCCAATTGTCGGACCAAGTATCAGGATTATCAAACTTTAACCAACTAATTTTGTCAAATCCGATATGACGTTCAAGGTTTTGGTAATATCTTTTTAACCCTCTTTGCTTTTTCATTGTTTACAAGATAGTATTAGCAACCTTATGCCTCTACCTCTATCTCCCCGCTAAACACCCGCACTGCAGGCCCTTCTAAAAAGATATTTGTATACTGCACACCATCGTAATCAAAACGGATATTCAAGTTGCCGCCCAGCACCTTTATAGGTGTACTGATACTACCGGTTTGATTATTGGCTTGCGCCATAGCCAAAGCAACGGCGGTTGCACCAGTGCCGCAGGCATAGGTTTCATCTTCTACCCCACGCTCGAAGGTGCGCACAAAGTAGCCGTTGTCCATCGGTTCCACAAAATTTATGTTAATGCCTTTTTCGTGATAGGTAGCATTGTTGCGAATGGCATGGCCTTCGGTGTATACGTCTTTATCGGCTAAGTTAGTAGTTAGCTGCACGTAATGTGGCGAGCCGGTGTTCAATACATAAGCTTCGGCATTACGGTTTACCGTATCTACGTCAATCATTTGCAGACTAACCCAATCGCCCGAGTCTGAAATTTTGGCGTAATGCGGGCCATCAACTGCCAAAAAGTTAGTTTCACTGTCAAACACGCCTAAAAATTTGGCAAAGGCTACAATACAGCGGCCACCGTTTCCGCACATGCTGCTGGGCTGCCCGTCGGAGTTGTAATACACCATTTCAAAATCGTAACCCTCGCGGTTTTGCAACAGCATCAAGCCGTCGCCACCAATACCAAAACGTCTGTCGCATAACTTACTGATTAATTGAGGGTTATGATGATTAATATTGGCAGTACGATTATCTATCAAAATAAAATCGTTACCGGCACCTTGATATTTATAAAAATGGAACTTCATTTGTGACAATTTTTAATAAACCGCAACACTACATAACAATCAAAATCTGCAGCTATCGGCGTTTTAACATTTTTTAACAAAAATGCACATAACTTATTATTGTTCGTATCGTCTTAATGGTATTAAATTTGAATTGTAAATAGAAACCTAGTAAAAGAAAGAGAATTTAAATATGAAGAAAATTGGTTTAACCCTGTTAACAGCCTTTGTAGGCGGTGCTATGGCACTGGGCACCTACAAAGTGTTTGAAAAAGACCCGCTGGAAGGCTTGTCTTTTGAAGACCGCCAAAAAGTATACTTCGCCAGCAACCGTGCTACCAGCAATGTTGTATCATCTGCAGGTGATGTTGACTTTACCCAGGCGGCCGCTTCGGTAACCCCTGCAGTAGTTTATATCCGTACTACTTATGCCGCTTCGTCTGGCAGCAGCCAAGGTGGCCGCGATCCGTTTGAGGATATGTTCGGCGACTTTTTCGGTCAGCGCTCACGTCCGCAGCAACGCGTACCACAACGTGCTTCGGGTTCAGGCGTAATTATTTCGCCCGACGGTTACATCGTAACCAACAACCATGTGGTAGCCAACGCCAGCAAAGTGGAAGTTACTACTAATGACCACCGCGTACTGCAAGCTAAAGTGATTGGTACCGACCCAAGCACAGATTTGGCTCTAATCAAAGTAACCGCTACCAACCTGCCTATCGTTAAGTTAGGCAACTCAGACGATGTACGGGTAGGCGAATGGGTATTGGCCGTTGGTAACCCGTTCAATTTAAACTCAACCGTTACCGCTGGTATCGTAAGTGCTAAAGGCCGTAACATCGGTATCATTGGCAGCGAGGATAACGACGAGCAAAGCAATCCATTTGGTCGTAGCAGCTATCAGCAACAAGCGCCTCGTTTAAACAAAGCTATCGAGTCGTTCATTCAAACCGATGCTGCTATTAACCCAGGTAACAGTGGTGGTGCTTTGGTGAATACCAAAGGCGAATTGATTGGTATTAATTCTGCTATTGCATCACACACCGGTTCGTACGAAGGTTATGGCTTTGCCGTACCGGTTAACCTGGCCAAAAAAGTATTAAACGACTTAGAAAAATTCGGTTCTGTTAAACGTGGCTATATTGGTGTAAGCTTTACCGAGCTTAACCCAGATCGTGCTGAAGAGCTTAAAGTAAGCCGTAATACCGGTTTATATGTAAGCGAACTGGTACCGGGTGGTGGTGCCGAGGCTGCCGGTTTACAAAAAGGCGATATTATCACCAAAGTAGAAGGTAATGCCGTTTACGAATCATCTGATTTGCAAGAGCGCGTAGGCCGTTTACACCCAGGCGATAAAATTAACCTGACTGTATTACGCGGTGGTAGCGAAAAGAACTTTACCATTACCCTTAAAGGCGATGCACCGGTAGCTAACCGTACAGCCGCTGTATCAAAATCAGCCGAAGAGTTATACAATAAACTGGGTGGTAGCTTCCAGCCGCTTACACAAGCGCAAAAAAGCAAATTCCACATCCCATCGGGCGTAGTGGTTACCCAGGTTCGTCAAGGTGGTTTATTCGAAAATTATGATATCCCAGTGGGTTCAGTAATTACTAGTATCAACAAACAGCCAATCAATGGTGTGGCTGATATTGACAAGGCTATTCCTAACCTGAAAAGAGGTCAGATTGTGATAGAAGGTTACTACCCAGACGGCACTAAATTTGCCAACGCCTTTGGTGTAGGTGAGTAATCAGAAATTGCATTAATCCCTGAATAAAAAAGTCCGGCACTGATAAACAGGCCGGACTTTTTTATTATATCATATCGTTTTCCGCTTGCGATGCTATGGGCTTTTCATCTTTCATGATAGCCAGCGTAAAAAATATTACCACAAAGGCCAGCAGCGAATGTATCAAGTCTGTAGCCGAATATACAAACACACTTACCACCCATCCGGCAAAACATACTGCCGCGGCTATATAAAACAGAGATCTCATTAGTACAATAGTTTAAAATAGATTATGGGTGGGTTTACGCGATGAGAGGGAAAAGGTTGTGGTGGAAAGGTGAATTTGTGTTAATACTTTCACTTCTTTTTGTTCTCCGTTAGGATAGGGATATTCTTGTACTACTGCCTGTGGATGTTACTTTCTTTTTTACCGCAAAAAAGAAAGTAACCAAAGAAAAAGCTCTCGGCCGCACCTTCTTTCTACTTAGGTCAGTACTTGTACTTACAGCAGTAGCTACCGAAAGAAGCTGAATGCCGACTCTTTTTGTCTAAGTTGTTCTGGCAATGCTTTGAGTTTTATAAAAAAGGAAACAGATAAACAAGAAGCGCAGAGGCCGGCTGTTGCGGCCGGGCCAGCGATGGCCTTGCGGGCGGAGAGGTGATTGCAACAGCTAGGCTTTTATTCACTTTGTTGTTTTGCTTTTTAGTGGTGTTCATGAGATCGCTGCGCTAAGTTTTGGTTCTTTTGTAGCTATGACAAAAGAACTAGCCCCTGCGGCAATGAGCAGACTAGCTTAAGTAAATAATCACTGAAGGAAGTTTAGCAAGCACAAGTTCAACAATAGTAAAAACACACACCTCACTTTACCTTAATCAAATAATCCTCTGACAACGTCTCTTTACGTGTGTTGGGATTTAAAAAGGTTTTAGTTAGACGGGTAATACCAAAATCAATGTGTTGATACACTGTATCGGTTTGTATGCCTGCTTTAGCAAGTGCTGATTTTGAATCGGGATTAGCTAACAGCCAAACCGGCTCACCTTTAGCGCGCAGCTGTTTAATGTCATCCTCGCTGACGAACGGTGTTAAGTTTTGCGCATAAAAATTAAAGCCCGAACTGTGGTGGTAAAAGTTATAAATGTGCTGTTTAGGAATACGTTTTTCATTAACTACCCGTGCCAGGCCAATGCCACCTTGATACTGATTAAGCAACTGTTGATATACATTGCCATTCAATAATACATTGGTTAATGACGCCATCATTACTGATGCAGCCACAAGCTTAGTCAATAATGCTTTTTCAACTACTAAAACATATATCAAAACACCTAGCATGAGTACGCCTACTGCTCCCGCAGCCCAGTATTGATGTACAGGGAAGCACCAGAAGTTTAACAATACCAACAAAAAGGCAACTATTGCAATCACAAAATATTGAACCCACAAATAATTTTTGAGCGTTTGCTGGCGGTTGGTTTCATGTTTAAGCATTACCTGTCCGGCTGTTATAATGGCAAAAAAGGGAAACAGTATATTTAAGTAATGTGGTAACTGGTAGCCGGACGACGAAATAATAATAAATATAATAATGATGGTGCCTACCGTTAAAAACTCAGCCTTTTGAAAATATTGAAAACGGTTTTTAACAAAAAAGGTAAGTCGGTCGAAAAAAGCTATATAAGTGAGCAAACACCAAGGCAAAAAGGCCCAAAGCAGCGTATGGAAAAAGAAAAAATAGTCTTTATGGCCTTTACCCCAATGTTTGCCATCCAACCGTTCAAAGTTTTGCTGCCACATGATGAATTTCACACCCGATACATGGCTCATGCCACGCACCACCTTTTCGGGATGCAAATCGTACTGTAAATAATAACAGTACACACACGGACTGATGAACAAGCCCCACAACAGTAACACTATAATCCAGCGCCAGTTAAACATGGTTTTCCAGTTGCGTTGATACAGCAGCAAAAAGAAAATCGCCGCACATGGCATTACAAAGCCAATCATGCCTTTAGTGGTAAAGGCCATGGCCAATCCAAGCGCCCCTAACACATAATTATACCAGCGCGATACCAGTGCCGCCTCAACCAATTGCCAGGTAGCAAATATGATACTGGCGGTAAGAATAGCATCCATGCGTACATCATTATTAGCCAAAAATTGCGCTTGTGCGCTGGCGTACATAATAGCGGCCAATAAGCCGGTATGGTGGTTATACAGTAATCTGCCTAAGCGGTAAGTGGCGTAAAGGCCAAGTATGGTAAGCAGCAACGACGGTATTTTGTAGGCAATAGTATTAACGCCAAAAATATTGAACGATAAGGCCGACAGCCAGAAATGAAAGTGAGGCTTATCCAGGTAATCTTTACCCATGTCGTCTACCAGATTTACATAATCATGGTGTTGTACCATGTGCAAGGCTATGTTGGCATGGTGTGAGGCATCCTCATTCATTAAAGGAACAAAAAGGCCAAATATATAGGCTACCAGCAACGAAAAGAATAGCCAGAACCAGGTTTGCGTATTGATAGGATTTTGCGTCATGAAACTACTTTTACTGTCAGGCTAACAATATGATGCTGATTTCCTGAACATGGCAAAAGTACGCTTTTTCAAAATAAGGCTTAGTGGCTTAATCGCAATTCAGCAAAACATTCGGTTTAAACAGAATGTTGATTGATTAACATTATAATTGTGAAACCTATGAAAAGCATTAAATATATAGCTGCTGTAGCGCTGTTGGGCGCATCGTTAACGGCATGCACCAACAACAGTCGCGACTCGGCCACTTTGGGTGGTTCGCAAGATACCACCAATGCGCAAACCGGGAATTCCGCAGGTCCGTCATCCATGACAGCCGATACCTCTCAAAACGGCAGTCACCTTCGGGGTGATAGCACAAGTGATAATGGTAACGTGGACCCATCAGGTCATGTCGGAAAAGATTCGACCAACGGAAATAAAAACAGCCGCCCATCAGGTACCTAACGGGCTGGCCCTTGATCAGAAATTAAAAATGTCATCTCTTCCTATGGTTCGAGATGACATTTTTAATTTTATTGAATATTAACCTGGATTAGTTAATCCATTCAAAACGGGTATAAGGCACCAGTACCTCGGGGACTTTAATACCATTTTCGGTTTGGTTATTTTCCAGCAAAGTAGCTACAATTCGTGGTAAAGCCAAGGCACTACCATTTAGTGTATGAGCCAGTTGTGTTTTGCCCTCAGCGTTACGGAAACGCAGTTTTAAGCGATTGCTTTGGAACGTTTCAAAATTAGATACCGAAGATACTTCCAGCCAGCGTTGTTGCGCGGCACTCCAGGTTTCCATATCGTAAGTTAAGGCTGATGCAAAGCCCATATCACCGCCGCATAAACGTAATACGCGGTACGGCAAACCCAACTGTTGTAGCAAGCCTTGTACATGAGCGCTCATTTGCTCTAGCACCTTATATGATTCATCAGGATGTACCACCTGCACAATCTCTACCTTGTCAAATTGGTGCAAACGGTTCAATCCGCGTACGTGGGCACCATATGAGCCTGCTTCGCGGCGAAAACATGGCGTATAGCCGCAGTTCCTGATCGGTAATTCGTCACCTTTTACAATCACATCGCGGTATAAATTGGTAATCGGCACTTCAGCAGTTGGAATAAGGTACAGGTTATCCTGACCTACAAAGTACATCTGACCTTCTTTATCAGGTAACTGACCGGTACCAAAGCCAGAAGCCTCGTTAACCATCAATGGCAGCATCACCTCGCTATAACCTGCTTTTTCAGCCTCATCTAAAAAGAAGGCGATTAATGCCCGTTGCAACTTGGCTCCTTTACCCTTATACACCGGGAAACCAGCACCTGTAATTTTTACGCCTAGTTCAAAATCTATCAGATTATATTTAGCCGCCAGTTCCCAATGTGGTAAGGCTCCTGTTGGCAGGGTTGGCTTTTCGCCGTTTTCCAGCACTACTTCATTCTCTTCGGGCGTTAGGCCTTTGGGTACGCTGCTGTGCGGCAGGTTGGGCAGCAATACAATTTTTTGCTGCAAATCTTCTTCCAGCGTATTTAGTTGCTCGTTCAGTTGTTTAATCTCCTCTTTCCAGGCGCCGGTTTTAGACTTGATTTGCTCAGCTTCTTCTTTCTGACCGGTACGCATCAGCTCCCCTATGCGTTTGGCAGCCGCATTGGCTTCGGCCGATGTGCCGTCCAAGCGGTTTTGTGTCTGGCGGCGTTGCTCGTCCAGCTTAATGATTTCATCAACCAGTTCGGGCTGTTTAAAATTTTTTACAGCCAGCCTTTCTAAAACCTGTTCCCTGTTATCGCGGATATAACTAACTTGCAGCATTATTTTTAATTTTCGCAACAAAGATAGGATGAGTTGTGAGTTGTCGGTTGTGTGTTGTGAGATTTTTTATCACTAAATACTTTTGATACCGACAACAGACAACTCACAACAGACAACTCACATATGTCCGGTAAACTCTATTTAGTACCTACCCCCATTGGCAACCTGGAAGATATGACCTTCCGGGCCATTCGCATATTAAAAGAAGCCGATTTGATTTTGGCGGAAGATACCCGCACTTCGGCCCCTATGCTTAAACATTTTGGTATCGAAAAAAGGGTATTTGCTCATCACCAGCACAACGAGCATCAGGCCAGCGCCGAGATAGTGCGCTTTTTGAAAGAAGGGAAAATAATTGCCCTGATATCCGATGCCGGGACGCCTGCTATATCCGACCCCGGTTTTTATCTGGTGCGCGAGGCGTTGAAACACGATTTACCTATAGAATGCCTGCCTGGTGCCACGGCGTTTGTGCCTGCGCTGGTAAACTCGGGCTTCCCAACCGATCGTTTTTGCTTCGAGGGATTTTTACCACTTAAAAAAGGTCGACAAACCCGCTATAAATTTCTGGCCGAAGAAGAACGTACCATCATCTTGTACGAATCGCCGCACCGGTTACTGAAAACATTGGATGAAATGGCTACTTATTTTGGGGAAGACCGCCTTGTTTCGGTATCGCGTGAGCTGACCAAAATGTTTGAGGAAACCGTACGGGGTACAGTAACCGAGGTAAAAACACATTTTGAAACGCACCCGGTAAAAGGCGAATTTGTAATTTGTGTGGCAGGCAAGGGAGCAGAGTCAAAAAACAAGAGCCAGGAAACAAGACCTTGATACGTTGAGTTTAAACATTGCATTGTTCTTCGCGATGATATCAAAGCGTATAGAATAAATTGATACATTCCTCGTTTCTTTATATCGAATGAAAAAAAACGTACTCCTTGCCATATTTTCCGGTTTATTACTGTGGATTGCTTGGCCGCCTACTCATTATACTACATTTTTGCTGTTTGTAGGCTTTGTGCCTATGCTAATAGCGGTTGAAAATATTATTGAGTCTTCATCTGTCCGCAAAAAAGGTAAGCTTGTTTTTGCTACCACTTTCATCGGCTTTTTTGTATGGAATAGTTTGTCGGTATATTGGGTGTACAACTCGCTTAAAACCATAGGGGCTTTGATTGCCATACCGCTTACGCTAATTCCATACTCATTGGGCCCGTTACTCATGGGAACGGCGGTCGTGCTATACTATCGCATGCGGGTACACTACTCACGCTCTTTCAGCTTGATTGCGCTCGTATGTTTTTGGGTAGGTTATGAATACCTGCATCAAACCTGGGATCTAAACTTCCCCTGGATGACGTTAGGCAACGGTTTTGCCGTAAGTCACCAATGGGTGCAGTGGTATCAGTATACCGGCGTATATGGCGGTACGGTATGGATATGGGTGATAAACATTCTGGTATTTTTAATTTATATAAGTTTGCGCGAAGCGCAGACGAAGGCTTATAAGCAAAAGTTAGTTGTAAGTTTTACATTAGCCCTTTTACTGCCTTTAGCCTTCTCATTATTTAAATACTACACTTATCAGGAGCCCGAAAACCCATCGAATGTAGTTGTGGTGCAGCCTAATGTTGACCCTTACGCTAAGTTTGAGATACCCGCACGTTTGGAGATAGATACCCTTACACATCTGTCCGACTCGCTGGGCCAGCCCAATACCGAATATTTCATCTGGCCTGAAACGGCTGTTGCCGAAACGTTGAATGAAGACCACATCCGCACGCATAGCGACTACCTGCAGATACGCCAGTTTCTGAATAAATACAAAAACGGTAACGTAATTACCGGGGTATCTACTTATAAGCCGTACAATACTAAGCAAACCCCTACTGCAAGTGCTGCACCCAGTGGCGGCGGTTACTTTGATAGCTTTAATACGGCAGTGCAAATTGAAAATTCAGATGAGGTGGAAGTTTACCACAAATCAAAACTGGTACCCGGTGCCGAGATGATTCCGTTTAGCGGCTTATCTTTCCTGAAACCAGCTTTTGAACACTTAGGCGGTGCAGCTGGAAGCTATGGTAAACAGGATGAAGCCGACGTATTTTATTCGCAAAGCGGCATTGGGGCTGATCCGGTTATTTGTTATGAATCTATTTGGGGCGAGTATGTAGCACAGTCGGTTAACAAAGGTGCCCAGTTTATAGCTATCATCACTAATGATGGCTGGTGGGAAAATACCTCGGGTAAAGACCAGCACCTGGATTATGCCAAATTACGTGCTATTGAAAACCGCCGATGGGTTTGCCGTTCGGCCAACACGGGTATATCGGCTTTTATCAATCAGCGTGGTGACGTAGTAAAACGGTCTGGCTGGTGGGTGCGTACGGCGCTAAAGCAGGATATTAATCTTAATTCGGAACTAACTTTTTACACCCATTATGGCGATTATCTGGCTAAGCTAGGTAGCTTGTTAGCGGTGATAGGATTGTTATTAGCTGTATTTAAATGGTTTAGGCCGTAACACGCCGCTTCGCTTTTAAAAAGGTAATGCGAGTTTTTTAATCAGAAATATGGTCACGTTCCAACACAAACTCTATTAAATCATCAATAGGATGACGAATAATTTTACCAACAGAAATTTCATGTTCGGCACACAAAGCTTTTAGTTCAGTACCGAAAAAGTAGGCAATGGAACCTACAAAATGGCACACATGCTGCTGGTAATCAGGGTATGATTTGATGTTTGTTTCAATAAACTCCAGCAACCCCGTACGGATCAGATTTTGACCATAATCAGTATCTTTAATAGTACTTAGAAACTGTGCAAAAGAAGCCAGGTATGAATTACCACCGGTTTTTTGATACACATTTTTAATTACGTCTTCCTTAGTTAGGCGGTAGGTTCTTTTAAAAATGGCATGCAAATCGGCGGGCATATTACCGTATAAGTAATCGGTAATCAACGCCTTGCCAAACCAAGTGCCCGAACTTTCGTCGCCTAATACATAACCCAAACCATGTTTGCCGTCACAAACGTTATGGCCGTCAAAATAAGATATATTAGAACCTGTACCCAACACACAGCATAAACCTTTATGATGTCCGCAGGTGGCATAAGCTGAGCCCAGCAAATCGCTGTCTACACTAATAAAAGTTCTAGGGAACAGTTGCGTTAAGGCATTAGATACCATTTCGCGCCGGTCGGGACTGGAGCAGCCAGCACCAAAAAAATAAATTTCCTGTATATCAGCAACCCGCTTAATTAACTCGGGCGCCTGATCCTGAACAACCCTGGCAATTTCCTTTTCACTTAAAAAATAGGGATTTAAACCGCCTGTACTTAATTTCAGGTAAGGCTGCCCCGGAATTGCCAGCAGCCAGTCTGTTTTTGACGATCCGCTGTCGGCAACTAATATCATGCGCTAAGTTCTTCCAGTGTTTTATGGGTAAGTGGTTTATGAATAAACTGGGTGATATATTTGTTTTGGCTGGAGCGTTTTACATCTACAGGGTCTAATGACGAAGAAAGCATAAAAATCTTTTTAGCGCTTTTTTTCTCTTCGCTTAGTTTATCGTACTCCTGCAAAAACTCAAAACCATTCATCAATGGCATCCGCAAGTCCAGAAAAATAACATCCGGCTTTATTTCACCAATCCTGATAGCCTCAATAGCTTCGGTTGCTGATTGTTGCACCACAATTTTTTCTGCAAAATTGCTGCTTTCTAATATGCGGCGAGTGACAAAATTATCTATGTAATTGTCGTCAATCAACAAACAAGTTTTATAGCTTATCAACATTGAACTCAAAATTAGGATTTTACCCTAAATAAGACGCTAATTAAGCAAAAAAATTATTGTAAGCCAATACTATTGGTGATTTGTTTTAGCGTTGTTTCGGCCACTTTAGATTGGTATTGAGCAGCAAAGAAAATAGACTGAGCATTCAGGTAATTACGCTGTGCCTCGCGTATCTCCAGCGGCGTAATGGTACCCAGCCGATATTTTTCCAGTGAAATTTCTAGCGTTTGGCGGGCAAGATCGGCGTTGGCCTGCCCAAGCCTTACCTGCGCTAAACCAGCGGTGTAGCTATTGTATAAATCAGTAATCTGCGCTTGAATTTCCAATCGGGTTTGGCTTACGTTGATATTGGCATTATCAATTTGCAACTTGGCATTTCGCTCGCGGCGCCACTGGTTAAAGCCATCAAAAATATTTATAGTAGCCGCTAAACCATAATTTAGTCCGTTTGAGCGCTGCACCCTGGCAAAACCTGCCGGGTTGGTACTATTATTCCATACATAGCCCGAGTTAACCGAAATTTGCGGATAACGGGTAGCGCGGATAGATTTTAAGTTGAGTTCGGCCAAACGCTGGTTAATATTGGCCGAAAGGATAGCCGGGTTTTGCGTGTTGGCCTGGTTAATGATATCATTTAATACCAGTTTATCATCTACAATAATGGTATCTGCAATTTTAAAATCAATACGTGGGTCACGGGCCATCAGTCGGTTCAATTCAATTTTGCTGGATCGATATTGCTGCAACTGAGTAATCAATGTAGCGGTATCAGTATTTACGGCTACCTGCGCATTGTATACATCCAAACGGGCAACACGGCCAACTGAATAGCGGTCGTTGGCAAAACGCAACTGCGTACGCGAAATGGCAATAACGCCCTGCAATGCCTGTATCTGTTTATTTTGATTTACCAGATCATAGTATGCGTTGATCACGTTAGCTACCGTGCGTTGTATGGTATCGCGCAGTTGTACGTCGCTTAATTGGCGACGCTGTTTTAAGGCATCGTACGTAGCAAACATGTTGAAACCGTCAAACAGTGTCCAGGTAAGTGCTACGCCGTAATTACTACCAGTATTGTTGGCCCGGGTAATACGGTTTACTGTACTGTCTGACCGGGTTTGGGTAGTGCTTTGTATACTGTTGCTTATAGTATAGTTTCCGCTAACCGTTGGCAGCATGCGGGCGTTGCCCAGCGATACGTTGTTGCTGGCTATTGTAGCCGTATTTTTGGAAAGTTTAATGTCGTAATTATTTCTGAGCGCTATTTCAACCGCGTCTTTCAGCGTTAACACACTGGCGGTATCAATAGTAGGTGTTGGCGTTGTCTGAGCATGTACTCGGCCCGCAAAAACAGCACAACAAAAAATAAGGCAAATAAGGGGTTTTACGCTCATGTTGCTTTTACAGGTTTTCAATCAATAAAGGTTTCTTTTCTTCCGCTTCGGCAGGTTCTTCATCAGGGTTGTGGCGTATTTTAGATGCCAGCAACATGTACATCACCGGAATCACGTACAAGGTAAGTACCAAGGCAAACATTTGTCCGCCCATAATTACAATACCTAACGATACACGGCTTTTAGCGCCTGCGCCTAATGCAAATGCAATAGGCACGGCACCCAATACTACAGCCAAACTGGTCATCAAAATAGGGCGCAAGCGGGCAACTGCCGCTTCAACCACAGCTTCATATTTGGGAATACCATGTTCCATCCGCTGGTTAGCAAACTCCACAATCAAAATACCGTTTTTAGTTACCAAGCCTACCAGCGTAATCATACCAATTTCGCTGAAAATGTTCAGCGTTTGGTCAAACAGCCATAAGCTTAAGAATGCCCCGGCAATAGCCAGTGGTACGGTAAGCATTACAATTACCGGGTCCATAAAGCTTTCAAACTGTGCAGCCAATACCAGATAGATTAGCAGCAAGGCAAAACCGAAGGCGAACAAAATGTTAGATGAACTCTCGGCATAATCGCGCGATGGGCCGGTTAAGGCTGTACTAAACGATGGGTCAAGCATGCTATCGGCAATGCGCTGCATTTCGGCAATACCATCACCCACAGTATAACCCGGCGCCAAGCCTGCCTGCACGGTGGCCGATTTATAGCGGTTGAAGTGATAAATAGCTGGAGGGGCCGCACTTTCTTCAACTTTTACTACGTTGTCTAACTGTACCAACGTGCCCTTGGTGCTACGCACATAAACAGATTTTAAATCCAACGGTGCATCGCGGTTAGCACGGTCTACCTGGGCTATTACCTGGTACTGTTTACCGCTCATTAAAAAGTAATCTAAACGACCCGAGCTGTAGTACAGTTGCAAGGTTTGCGCAATGGCTTGTACGGACACCCCTAAATCGCGGGCCCGGTCACGGTCGGTAGTAATACGCAGCTCGGGTTTGGTAAACTTCAGATTTACGTCGGACGTAGAAAATATTGGGCTTTTGCTAACCTCGGCAAAAAAGTTAGGCAATACCTTACGTATCTTTTCAAAATCCTGGTTCTCGATTACAAACTGCACCGGCAAAGAGGTACGCGAGCCGCTACCACCACCAGATATAGTTTGCTCCTGAATAACGAAGGCACGAGCATCCGGGAAGCGTTTTAGCTTGCCGTTCATCCAATCAGCAATTTCCTGCTGAGAGCGTGTTCGCTCATCTGGTGCTACCAACCCGATACGGCCAAAGCCAGAGTTGGCCGAACCACCACCGCCACCGCCCGGTGACACAATCTCAATATTTATTTTTGCTTCCGGAACAGAGTCATCTACCAGTTGCGCAACCCTGTCCATATACTTGGTCATGAACTCGTATGAAGCGCCTTCGGAACCGGTTACGGTATAACGCAACTGACTGCGATCATCCAGCGGTGCCAGCTCAGATGGGATCACTTTTACCAATACGCCAATCAAAATAACAGATACCACCAAGATAACGACCGAAACCCATTTACGCTTCATGAAGCTAACCAGTGTTTCGGCATAGCCATTGTTCATGCGCTCAAAGAAAGGCTCTGTTTTTTCGTAGAACTTAGATTTCTTCTGGTTTTTACGAATCAGCTTCACATTCAGCATCGGCGTTAACGACAACGACACAAAAGCCGAAATTAACACGGAACCCGCCACTACTACCGCAAACTCACGGAACAAACGCCCCGTAAAGCCTTGTAAAAACATGATGGGTAAAAACACTGCTGCCAGCGTTACCGAAGTAGATATTACGGCGAAGAAAATCTCGGCCGAACCCTCGAACGCCGCTTTGCGTATGGGCATGCCACCCTCAATCTTTTTGTAAATATTCTCCGTTACCACAATACCGTCATCCACTACCAGGCCTGTTGCTAATACAATACCCAGCAGGGTAAGAATGTTGATAGAGAAATCGCAGATGTACATGATAAAGAACGCCCCAATCAATGATACCGGAATATCAATCAGCGGACGGAAGGCAATAAGCCAGTCGCGGAAAAATAGATAGATGATGATTACCACCAGTATAAAGGATACAATAAGCGTTTCCTCCACCTCTTCGATAGACTGGTTGATGAAACGGGTATTATCTAACGCCACCTGTACGGTAATATCAGGAGGCAGGTCTTTTTTAATTTGCTCTAACCGTTTGTAAAAGTCTTTGGCAATTTGCACATAGTTAGCACCCGGCTGCGGTACTACAGCCAAACCAACCTGTGGTACGCCCGATTCTTTAAAAGCAGTTTCTTCATTGGCCGAACTTAACACGGCGTAACCTATATCGCTTAAACGAATTACACGGTTGCTGTCTGAACGGATAATCAGATTGTTAAAGTCTTTTTCGGTTACCAACTTGCCCAAAGCACGTACCGTCATTTCGGTATTATAACCTTCAATTTTACCAGCCGGCAGCTCTACGTTTTCTTGCGCCAGTGCGGCACTAATGTCTGTAGCAGTAAGGCCCAAGGCTGATAGCTTGCTCGGGTCAATCCACAAACGCATAGCGTATTGGCGCTGGCCCTGAACGTTTATGGCACTTACACCCGGAATGGTTTGCAAGCCCTCTTGTAATACGTTTTCGGCGTAATCATTTATTTGGGTAATGTTACGGGTATTGCTGCTTACAGTAAGGGTGATAATATTATCAGCATTCGCGTCAGCCTTGTTTACTACTGGCGGGGCATTAATATCCTGCGGCAACTGGCGCTGGGCTTGTGATACCTTATCGCGTACGTCGTTAGCGGCCGTTTCCAAATCAGCATCCAGGTTAAATTCAACCGTGATGTTGCTGGAACCTACCGAGCTGGTTGACGAAATATTACGGATGCCTTGTACGCCGTTGATGGCTTTTTCGAGTGGTTCAGTAATTTGCGATTCAATTACATCGGCGTTTGCACCCGAGTAACTGGTGGTTACGCTAATGATGGGCGGATCGACTGACGGGAAATCGCGTACACCTAAAAAGGTGTAGCCGATAACACCAAATACCACGATGATAACTGACATTACCGTGGCCAATACCGGCCGTTTTATACTGACTGAGGATAAACTCATGTGCTTTTTTTGTTTTCTTTGATGATGCACTGCGGCACCTTTTTACTTTTCTTTATGACTGCTTTGTAGTATCAATGAAACACCTTAACTATCTTCAGAGGTACTTTAGGGCGCATTTGTATAATGCCTGATACAATTACACTATCCCCTGGTTTAAGGCCTTCGGTAATCTCAATCAGGGTTTCTGTACGTAAATCAGTTTTTACCGGAACGGCTACCGCTGTATCGTTACGGGCAATAAATACTTTGCTCGATTTTAAGTCGGGCACTACACTTTGCGTAGGCACCATGATGGTACGCGGCGATTGCTCTAACACTAGGTTGATCTTGGCAAATCCGCCAGCTGTAATTTCATTGTTTGGATTAGCTGCCCTTGCCCGTACGGTTACCGTTCGGGAGGTTTGATTGATAGACGGATCAATGGCATATACGGTAGCCGTAAAGTTTTTGCGTGAGCTGGCGATATTGAAAGTAACTTTAGTGCCTGGCTTAATCAGCGAGCGGTAACGCTCGGCCACCGAAAAGGTAACTTTCATTGGATTGGTATTTACCAATGTAGCAATGGCCGTAGTGGGCGACAAATACCCCCCTGGACTTACATTACGCAAGCCGATAACACCGCTAAATGGCGCACGAATAACCGTACGACCTATCTGTGCCCTAATTACCTCACTTTGCGCACGAAGCGTATTGTAGGATGATAAAGAAGTATCATACTCCTGCTGGCTTACGGCACCTTTTTGCAACAGGATGCGGTTGCGGTATTCATTCTCTTTAGCCAGTGATACCTGATATTGATTTTGCTTTAATGAGGCCTGCAAATCCTGGTCATATACTTTAACCAGTACCTGGCCTTTGCTCACATGGCCGCCTTCCGAAAAATTAATGCTGGTAATGGCACCAGCCGTTTGGCTTACCAGGCTTACTTGCTCGTTGGGGTCAACGGTACCCGTCACATCAATAGTGTTGTTAACCACTGTATCTTTTACAATCTGGATGTTTACTGGTACAGGGCCGCCTTTGCCACCCGGCCCACCTTTGCCTCCACCGGCTCCCTTGCCTCCACCCTGGCCACCGCCTTGTGCCTGGCCTTCTTTGCCCTTGCCATTGCTTAATTTATGATAAACCAGGTAACCGATAAGTAAAGCTATTACTATGTAAATAATGTATCGTAGTCTCATTTTGTCTTAATGTTTACCTGGATGAATGCTTAAATTTAAATTTTGATAAAAATTGTTCATATAACTATATAGGTAGTGGTTGCCAGCTGGTTACAAAGCGTATGGAATACCTTTAGGTTTATCGGCAAATATAACGTTTGTAAAATGCAAGCTGTGGCATACAACGCACTTTAACCAAACGGTAAAATTAAAGGCTTCGGTTCATTAGAACTGTATGTATCAACCATTTTACAACAGCGCGGTTTTGATATACAGTATTTTATAGATTTGAAAATTTATATCTTTCGGCCATGAAAAAGTGGTGTTTTATTGTCTGTATTTTAATTAACTATTTAACTATGACTGAGAGCAGCCTAGCCGCAGGCCCATTGCAAATATTTTATACTGTATCTTTTCCTGAAGCGCAGGCTCATTATGTAGATATCGAAATGGATATCAAAGGCTTAGCCCAAAATCAGCTAACCCTTAAAATGCCTGTATGGACGCCCGGCTCATACCTGGTGCGCGAGTACGCCAAAAACGTAGAATCGTTCACGGCCGAACATAACGGTAAAGCGGTTAACGTAACCAAAACCCGTAAAAATGCATGGCAAATTGCTACACAGGGCTTAACCTCGGTAAAAGTAAAATACCGTGTGTATGGTAATGAAATATCAGTGCGTACCAATTTTATTGATGCTTCGCATGGCTTTTTATCACCAGCCGGTACCTTCATTTATCCCGATGGTAGGCTGAACCTGCCTTCTACTATCCACATTAAACCTTATAAAAACTGGGATAAAGTTTCTACCAGTTTGGCATCAGTTAATAATGATGCGTTTACGGTAACAGCGCCCAACTATGATATTCTGTTTGACTCGCCTATTGAAGTGGGCAACCAGGATATCTTTGGTTTTGATGCAGCCGGTGTGAAGTATGAAGTAGCCATGTATGGCGGCGGCAACTATGATAAAGACCGCCTGAAAAAAGATATGACCAAGATTATTGAGGAAGAAACCGCAATTTTTGGCGAAAACCCCAATAAGCGTTATGTATTCATCGTGCATAATTACCAACGCGGCGGCGGCGGTTTAGAGCATTTAAGCTCTACCGTACTGGGTGCCTCGCGCGATGGTTATGCTACCGAAAGCGGTTACCTGGGCTTTTTAAGCTTGGTTGCGCACGAGCACTTTCACTTGTGGAATGTAAAACGTTTACGCCCTATTGCTTTAGGTCCGTTTGATTATGATAACGAGAATTATACCACCAACTTGTGGATTGCTGAGGGTTTTACGGCCTACTACGATAACCTGATTGTGCGCCGCGCACAGCTGAACCCGGTAGAAAGCTATTTGAAAGAGTTAACCGCCGATATGGGCACCATGGACAATACACCGGGAACTCGTGTACAACCACTATCACAATCCAGCTATGATGCCTGGATTAAAGGTTACCGCCCGGACGAGAACTCTATCAACACTGGTATCTCTTATTATACAAAAGGCTCTATCATCGGCATGTTGCTTGATCTGGAAATCATCAATGATACCAAAGGTGCCAAATCATTAGATGATGTAATGCGATATATGTATAACGAGTATTACAAAACCAAAAAGCGCGGTTATACCGATGCTGAGTTTAAAGCTGGTTTAGAAAAATTTGCCGGTAAAAACTTGGATGATTTTTACAAAAAATACATCAACGGTGTTGATCCTGTAAATTATGACCAGTATTTGGGTTATGCCGGTTATCATGTGGTAAATGATTTGGAAGGAAGCAATAACCCAACATTGGGTGCTACTTATGTAAACGCCGCTGGCCATGTAAGGGTAGCCACCGTATTGCGCGGCACTGCAGCCTGGAAAGATGGCATTAACGTATATGATGAAATCACAGCTATTGACGGTGCCGAAGTGCACGATCCGAAAACGATGCTCGACGGTAAAAAAGTAGCAGATAAAATTAGCGTAAGTATCATTCGCGACGGCTTACCGATGACAATACCGGTAACTTTGTTAAGAAACACCCAGGTAAGATATCGTATTGAAAGCTTACCTAATGTTACACCACAGCAAATGACGGTACGTAATAAGTGGTTGAAGATTCAGTAATCAATTATAATTTTATAAAACGCCTTGCTTTAATAAGTAAGGCGTTTTTTGTTTGGTGACTAGATAGTGTGCGAGTTTTGTGTAGTGCGTTTTTAACTTCCTTTAGTACAGTTGAACTTACATCGTCTGCTCATTGCCGCAGCGGCTAGTTCTTTTGTCATAGCTACAAAAGAACCAAAACTTAGCGCAGCGATCTCATGAACACCACTACAAATAAACAATAAAGTGAATAAAAGCCTAGCTGTTGCGATCACCTCTCCGCCCACAAGGCCAACGCTGGCCCGGGCGCAACAGCGGGCCTTTGCCCTTCTTTTTATTTTCCTTCTCTATCCTTATTCAACCAAAGCACTGACCGAACATAACAGACAAAAAAAATCGGCATTCAGCTTTTCCGGTTACCACAGCCAGATGTATACGCACAGGCAGAACATAGGAAAAGGTGCGGCCGAGAGGTTTATTCACCTTGTTGTTTATTTGTAGTGGTGTTCATGAGATCGCTACCGCTTAGTTCTTTTTGGTTACTTTTTCTTTTCCGGCAAAAGAAAAAGTAACATCCACAGGCCGTGGTCAAAGAACATCCATATCCTAACGAAGGCCAAAAAGAGTTAAAGCAACAAACCAAATGAACAAAAAAAGCAGCGATAAACGCTGCCTTTTAAATCTTACTCGTAACTATGTCGCTCAAAATCGTAGTCAGACTGGGTGGTTATAATCTTCTTTCGGCGTTGGATGTCAGCATCCAATTGATGGTCGAACAAATTATCGGTTACGGCCACTTCTCGGTTTTTGTCTTTTTCAGCAAAGTAAATATTTGCCTCGGTCATTTGGGCCAAAGCTACATCATACGGTCCCTTGGGCGACATCAGTTTTACAAATACCGGCAAGCACTCAAACAAGATAAACAGGTAGCCAATAAACGACTGCGCCAGATAGGTGTCCAAATCCTTTTGCCCGTCCGAGCGGAACGCAAGCTGCCCCAAAGCCCAGTTGCGGTCGGCGAAACCGGCAATATTAGCCAAGCTATCTAACTGGCCTGGCGTGAACAAGCGGGTGCTGTTTAATCCCTCATAGTCTTTACGCTGACTTAGGTACTGATCCATTTTGGTCTGATCATCAGTTACGGTTTTCAAGCGGTTTTGCTTTTCGGCCAGCACCTCTTCTTTGCGTTTGGCATTAAAGCCGTATCCCACTACACCTGAAGTTTGAGTAGTTTTATCGCCAAACACTTCCTGGTTTAATTCCACGCGCGAACGGTTGATGTCTTTTTCGAGCGAATCTTTTTCGGCTTTTAAATCTTTGTTTTTGTTCAGCTCCATGGCATACTTCTGCAAATAGGTTTTTTGCAGCGTATCAATTTTCCGGTTTTGGCCTTTCAGGTAACTGGCTTTCAGTTTATCGCGAATCTCCTTATCAAAAATTTTAAGCTCCAGCGGGCGCGATATCACCATACCAATCATAATAGCCAGCAAAATACGTGGCGTAGCCTGTAAAATTTGCTGGTTGGTACTCCCCTGCTTATTAATACTGGCCACAATATAACGGTCCATATTAAAAATGGCCAATCCCCATATTAACCCGAAAAGTGCAGAAAACAGCGGTGCCAATGGGTTGCCGCTAAATACAAAGTACATCGCATATCCACCAGATAAAGAAGCGAATAATGCCGTAAAAAATATGGTGGCTCCAATGCCCACATATTTATTATGCTCGATAGGATACTTTTTCAGGGTGTCTACATGAGCCCCTGAGCAGAACCAAAAAAAGCGGGTTATTTTTCTCATCAATACTAAATCTACAAAAAATCTGGATAATCCTTTATATGAAACGCCCGCAGGGATGTATTGTTACAAAAGCGTGATTTAATTTATGAAAGCAAAAACCCTACCTTTGACTGAAATTACTGTTGACTATGAAAGAGATAACTGTAGAAGAACTTAAAAAAATGAAAGATAACGGCGAAGACTTCCAACTGGTAGATGTTCGCGAAGATTTCGAATATCAAATGTCAAACCTGGGCGGCGAACTGATTCCATTAGGTGGTATTTTGATTGAAACTGATAAGATTGATAAAGATAAACCTGTAGTAGTGATGTGCCGTAGCGGTAAACGTAGCGCTGCAGCTGTTATGCAACTGGAGCAACAAGGTTTTACCAACCTGTATAACTTAAAAGGGGGCATTTTAGCCTGGGCAGATGAAATTGACCCGAGCCTGCAAGTGTATTAATATATGGCGTTAAAAATGTTTTTAAACGTGTTATACACCATTGGTATAGCACTTTGCCTTTTTACTTTTTACTGGGGCTTTACGCATGGCCATTACCCGTTTGTGGCCGGTGCGGTAGTTGTAGGCGGCGCTTTTGTAATGTTAAAAATACGCCTGCTTAAAGAGGTGCGCACTATGCAAAACCCTAAAACTACCCCTGCTAAAGGCAAAAGATAACTAACGCTTCTTATACTAAAGAAGTGCCTGTGAATGTCATTTCGAATAATGATTGGAATGTTTTATGTACTATTATGATGTACACAAGATTTCTAATCATCATCCGAAATGACATTCTTTGTTTATAATAATTAAAGTCCCTCATTTTTAAGTAATGCGGGTAGCACCTTTTTACCTTCCGCTTACCTACTATCATTTAATTATGTGCCTGAAAATGCGTACTTTTGTACACTTTTTTTGCAGTGCACTGCGTATGCTAAACCCGATTGTAACGGAAAGCTTTTTTAGCGATGGCCGCCGCAGGGCAAAAAACTTGCAGTGTAAAGCGGGACTATTAGAACCGATACCTCACTGCAACTGATTTTCAAAATTATAAAACAACGATGTTAGAGAAATTAGAGCTGATAAGAGACCGCTGGCAAGATGTGGAAAATCAATTGAGCAGTCCGGATGCGATGGCGGACATGAAGCGCTTTGCCCAGCTGAACAAGGAATACAAGGATTTGACCTTGATTGTTGATCAGTATAAAATTTATAAAAACATATTAAGCAATATTGACACTAACAAAGAAATTTTAGCCACCGAAAAAGACGAGGAATTTCGGGAAATGGCTAAAATAGAGCTGGATGAGTTAATTGAGCAGCGTGATGCCAAGGAAGAAGAGATTCGTGTAATGCTGATTCCGAAAGATCCGGAAGATGCGAAGCACGCTATTGTGGAGATTCGTGGTGGCACAGGTGGCGACGAGGCTGCGTTGTTTGCCGGCGATTTATACCGCATGTACATGCGCTATTGCGAGCGCCGCGGCTGGCGTACCGAACTGGTGGATTACACAGAAGGTACATCAGGCGGTTACAAGGAGATTGTGTTTAACGTATTGGCCGATGACGCTTACGGCACCCTGAAATATGAGTCGGGTGTACACCGTGTACAGCGTGTACCTGATACCGAAACACAGGGCCGTGTGCATACCTCGGCCGCAACAGTAGTGGTATTGCCGGAGGTAGATGAGTTTGATATTGACTTACAAGTAAGCGATATCCGTAAGGATTTATTTTGTGCATCTGGCCCAGGCGGACAGTCGGTGAACACTACCTACTCTGCCGTTCGTTTAACGCACATTCCAACCGGTATTGTGGCCCAGTGTCAGGATCAGAAATCGCAGTTAAAGAACTATGACAAGGCTTTACAAGTACTACGTTCACGCGTTTACGAGATGGAACTACAGAAACACCTGGAAGAAACATCGAAAAAACGCAAAACCATGGTATCTACCGGCGACCGTTCGGCTAAAGTACGTACTTATAACTATCCACAAGGCCGTGTTACAGAGCACCGCATTGGTTTAACCATTTACAATCTACCAAATGTTATGAATGGTGATTTACAAGAGATTATGGAATCGCTGCAGTTCGCTGAGAATGCCGAGAAACTGAAAGAAGGTTCGGTAGCATAACTTTTTTAAAATATTTTTGTGGAATGCAAAACTCATTTCTATATTTGCATTCCCAAACGGGAGGAGTGGTAGTTCAGCTGGTTAGAATACATGCCTGTCACGCATGGGGTCGCGGGTTCGAGTCCCGTCCATTCCGCTAAAAGCAATGTCAAAAACGACTAAAAGCCTGTAAATTAAATTTTACAGGCTTTTTTATTTGCCCCAAAGCACAAAAAATGCAAACTTTCCTAAGAAAACAGTGAGCATTTGGTAAGAACCTCAAGGCATGTAATTCTAAACACCGTTTATCAGATCACATCCAACGATTCCATTAAACTGCTCCTTCGGCCCAAAATCCCGCTAAGTGTATTAAAAGGCCTTTATCATTTAGCTGGGCATAACTGTGGGCTGTAAAAAGCGCAACACCTTGTTTGTCGTATTGCGTCCATTCTGATAGAACTTGCCCGTGTTGGTGTCGGAACCAATTCAAGCAAAAATAGCCGCCAGGAAATTTTTTTTGGAAGTTAATTGCATGTGCCAGCAGTTGACATCGTCCTTTGCCATTCACGCCAGGATTCGTAAATACAACGTCTTCTGCCACACTGGAATTCAGCAGTTGCTCCTGCTCAACAAAAGAGTCTTTCGCAAATGCTTTCAGATAGTTTTCAAAAACGGTTTTTAATTCTTCATTAGTCATGGTTTAAAGTTTTTTCAAAGCTATTATCTCAATTCGTACTAAACAGACTAAATTGTTCCATAAATTTGATGGATCGTACAAAGTTGATGGATGTATTAAGTAAGGTTTTAGAATTAATAAAGTTCAAAGGAGTTGTGTACCGAAAATTCGAGGCAGCTGCTCCTTGGGGAATTGAGTTGCCTAAAAGTCGATTTTTACAGTTTTGGAAATTATTAGAAGGCCCCTGTTGGCTTCAGATAGAAGAACGGGTTAGTATAGAGATGGCCAAAGGGGATTTAGTGTTAATACCCAATGGAAGTAAACACTCTATATCCCATAAATCTGACAGTATGAAAATTCCCCTAAAAACTTATATAGATTTTAGGGATACACCCAACGCTTATTTTTTAGATGGGAATTCTAAAACCAAGATGTTGGGCGGCCATTTTGAATTTGATGATCAATATGAGCACCCTCTTATAACACATTTACCTGATTTATTATATTTAAAAGCACTTCATGAAAACGAGCAAGATTGGGTTGAGCTTACTACCGACCAGATACTGATAGAAATTAAACAACCAAATGCTGGAAGTGATATTATGGTGAACCGTTTATCAGAAGCACTTTTTATACATTTAATACGTGCTTGTTTAGAACGAAAGGTTATTGACCATGGGTTTTTATCGGCATTGACAGATCAAAGAATAAGTACCGCTTTGCAGTACATACAGAATTTCCCTAAAAGAAACTGGACTATGGCTGAACTCGCCAAATTTTCAGGTATGTCAAGAACTCAATTTTTTAATACATTCAAATCTTTAGTAGGCCAAACTCCGCTTACCTATCTTCAAAATTGGCGCATGCAACAAGCAAAAGAAATGCTTCTAAAAAGTCAACTTAAGGTAAGTGTTATTGCTAATCAGGTCGGTTACGGTTCGGAAGCGGCATTTAACCGATTATTTAAAAAAAAATTTAGCGTAACGCCTGCTAGTTTTAGGCGATCAAAAACATTGAAAAACACAGCAACTTCTATGTAAGGACTTACTGCGCGTCAGTGTGATCATTAACAAACATCGGCATATTTGGCGGAACGCTTGTCCCATCCATTCCGCAAACGGCTTCAAACACAATGTTTGAAGCCTATATCATTTTATAAGCAATGCATTTGTTTTCAGTATACATATTATGTATTGAAAGAGTTAATGTTACAAATGTGTTGATTAGAAACTTGTTCTAATATTTTTCTGCTTTATCTAAATTTGCCTTATTGGGCAATTGGGCCTTTTTATATACTTCTCAATCCATTCCATCTTACATAGTCTTTACTTGCATGAGGTAAAATGCCCTTATCCTAATCCTCCGGCCTTTCTTTCGGATCCGCCATCCGCACAATTCTAGGCTGAAATTTGGCTAATACATCCACCAAGTCGTGCTGTGCAGCCATTACGGTATGAATATTCTTGTACACCATAGGCGCCTCGTCCAGATCAGAACCCAGCAGGGTAATCTTTTTATCCAAAAGCTCAGCCGCTACTAAGTCGCGCTTAATGGTTTTGAAAGCGGCGCTTCGGCTCATTAAACGCCCGGCACCATGTGAGGCGGAATTGATAGACTCGGCATTGCCCTTACCCCTCACCACAAAACCCGGCGTGCTCATGCTTCCCGGAATAATGCCTAGTACCCCCTCGCCTGCCGGTGTGGCACCTTTGCGGTGTACCATTACCTCGGTACCATCGGCCAATTGTTCTTTCCAAGCAAAATTATGGTGGTTTTCTATACGCATCAGCGGCTCCAGCTTCATGGCTTTGGCTATTTTATTATGTATTTCATGGTGGTTGGCGCTGGCATAATCGCCCGCCAGGTTCATGGCAATCCAATACTCTTGCCCTTCTTCGGAATTCATGTCTAGCCAAGCCAGGTGTTTGGCCTCTTGCGGCAGCTTGGTTTTCTTCATGGCAATTTCCGAGTAGTAAGCTGCAATGCTGCCACCAAAGCCACGTGAGCCCGAATGTGACAGCAAAGCCAGGTAGTTACCTGACGGTACACCATCTAAAGCCCCTTCGCTAACATTAAGTTCACCCCATTCCACAAAATGGTTGCCAGTACCCGAAGTTCCTAATTGCTTATATGCCTTATTTTTTAAAGAACGGATCTGCTTGGTGGCACTCCACTCAAGCCGGTCAAATAGTGTAGTATCATAGTGGCTTTTAGTTTCACTACCAATACCAAAATGCGTGTTGTTTAACAGCAAGCTTTTCAAATCATCTTGTTTTGCATCAATGGAATCTGCCGGCAAATCAAAAATACTCAAGCACATACGGCAGGCAATATCTACACCCACGGCATAAGGAATAATAGTATCGGCACGTGTAGCCAATACGCCGCCTATAGGTAAACCATAACCATGATGCGCATCCGGCATCAGCGCACCGGCAACAGCTATGGGCAATTGTATAGCTGTTCGCATTTGCGCCAGCGCACCGGGTTCTATATTTTCTACCCCGTAAACCGGAAAATTGGCTATCTCTTTTTTAAGCTCATGTACCGAGCGTTGCTGTTTTACAAACTTGCCTTCTTTACGCAGTTCAATTACCTTTTCGGCCAGGTTTTTAAACTTGCCCCCCTTTTTAAGGGCATAAGGCATCGGGTCGTCAATAAGGGCTTCCAGGTTGGCTAATATCTGCGGCTTATCCATTACGTTGTGCTTTAATAAGCCGTTAGCCACCCGGCTAAAAGTAATAATCAGCTCTAAATCAGTTACACCTAAGTTACTAATCTCGCCATTGCTTATTTTTTCTTTTTCCATGACTTCATTTTTGATTGACGATACAAAGATTAACGTTAGGTACGCAGTCTTTTTGCGCAGTAAAAATTATTTAATATTATTACAAAGTTTAATGAACTGATATTAATACGTATATCAACAGTTTGTTATAATTACCCTAAACCTTTAAAAATTAATCAATGAGTTTATTTAAAAGCCTGTTTACAAAAAAGAAAGGCCCTTTCTCAACCTACTCAGACTTTTGGGCTTGGTTCAAAGAAAACGAAAAATTCTTCCACAAAGTTGTCAAGAGTAAGGGAGATATTGAGGCGCAATTCTTAAACAAGCTTTCACCAAAGCTGCAAGAAATCAGAAAAGACATTTTCTTTTTAACTGGAATGTTAGATGAAAACACTGTTGAATTAATTTTAACAGCAGATGGCGTTATTCAAAACATCGTTTTTGTAGAAGAATTAGTAAAAGCAGCTCCCTCAATTCCAGGATGGAAGTTTACGGCGTTGAAACCTCCATCCAAAGATAGCTTTGGTCTTAAGATGGCGGGATATGAATTTAATTGTGATAACTTAAGTTTTTATGTAAATGATGACAGCAGTTATCCCGACGAGATAAACTTAATTGTTGTTTATCATAATTATAATGAAGATGACAAAGCTTCAATAGGTAATGGCATCTATCTTTTTTTGGATAATTATTTAGGAGAACTAGAGTTTGCAACCACTATAGATAACTTGACGATTACAGGAAAAAACGAAGCAACTAAAGAGTTAATTCCTATTAATAAACTAAAGCCTTATTTAGTTTGGAGAGAAAAAGAGTTTGTAGAAAAATATGACGCAATACAGCATACTATAGATAACGATAGGTATTCAATATTAGAAGGCACGTTGAAAGATGGGAAGCCGCTGATTGCCGTGATGAATACAGATTTGCTTAATTGGAATGCAAAAGCCTCGCACCCGTGGATTGCAGACATAGAAATAAGGTATACTAGCGAAAATCAAAACGGAATGCCGGATAAAGCAACATCTGCCCTGCTTGAAAAAATTGAAGATAAACTGATGGAAGACTTAAAAGACTATGAAGGATTCTTGAATATAGGCCGTGAAACTGCTGATAACACAAGAAATATTTACCTGGCTTGTAAGGATTTTAGAAAACCTGCTAAGATTATCGATGATCTTCAGAAAGCATATCAACACGAATTACAAATTACTTATAACATTTTCAAAGATAAGTATTGGCAATCTTTTAATAGGTTTATGAACCAGTAATATTTAACTACCCAAACATTTCCAAAATTTAATCTGCACTCTTAAAGCCAACCCTATGCCTGTCAACCGCAATGCCTTAATCCGCTACCGCACCATTGATAACTGCCTGCGCAACCGCTACAAGAAATGGACACTGGAAGATTTGATTGATGCCTGTTCAGATGCTTTGTACGAGTTTGAAGGTATTGACAAGGGCGTGAGTCGCCGGTCTGTACAAGCCGATATCGAAATGATGCGCAGTAATAAGCTGGGGTATGAAGCGCCGATTATTGTGGTTGACCGTAAGTATTACACCTACGCCGATAAAAATTACAGTATCACCAACAGCCCCATCAGCCAGCAGGATATGCAGGTACTGAGCGAGGTATCTACCTTACTGAAGCAGTTCAAAGGCTTTAATCATTTTGCCGACCTGAACGAGATGGTCAGTAAACTGGAGGATAAAATCTATTCGCAAAGAACGCACTGCCCGCCGGTGGTTGATTTTGAAAGAAATGATAATTTGAAGGGCTTAGATTATATTGAAGGCATACGTAAAGCCATCGTGGCCAAGAAAACACTTTGTGTAACCTATCAATCTTTTAAGGCACGCGAGGCCAGTACGTTTTGTTTTAGTCCGTACTTGTTGAAAGAATACCGTAACCGTTGGTTCATATTAGGTATGCGCCATGGCCGGGGCGGACATTTACTAAACTTAGCCTTAGACCGCATTGAGTCGATTGAAGAACACGAGGAAATGTACCGGGAGAACACGGTAATTGATCTGGCAACTTATTACAATGATGTCATTGGCGTCACCAAATCGCCCGGCCAGCGCGATTGTGAGGTTGTTTTTTGGATTGATAATGCCAATGCGCCTTACATTGTGACCAAGCCGCTGCACCACACGCAAAAATTTTTGGCAGAAGAAAACGAGGGAAAAGTTTTTAGCATAAAGGTGATTTTAAATTATGAACTGGAACGCGAGCTGCTAGGTTTTGGTTCCAAAATAAAAGTGCTCGGACCAAGGATATTGGTAAAACAGCTGAAGCAAAACCTGGCCAAGTCGCTCGAAAGATATGATCATGTTGAGAAGCCAGCAAATGAGGTAAGGGAAGAAAAGTAATTTATACTCGCTATAATAGCGCAGAAATTGCTACAACCTATTCAACATAAGCACTTAACTTATTACCTTACACCTATCAACCTAATATACTTCATGTCTTATCACGTTTCATTCATACAAAAAGGCTTATTGATTATACTGTTAAGCTGTATGTGCCAGTTTGTAAGTGCGCAGAGTTACAATAATCTTGCTTTTCGTATTGATTCTTTAGCCAACATTGGCCGCCCGAAATCGGCTTTAATTGAAGTTGATAAATTGGAGCAACTAGCTCGTCAAAACAACAATGATGCCGCCCAACTGGTGAAGGTTACCTTGTATCGCAACCGGTTTCAGAGCTATATGCAAGAGGATGCTTTGGCTACAACCATAAACCGCTTAAAAACAGACATACAGAAATCAAATTTCCCGGTAAAGCCGGTTCTGCAATCGTTGCTGGCCGAAGTGTACTGGCAGTGTTACAAGGATAACCGCTGGGAAATAAGCAGGCGCAGCAGGCTGGAAAATTCAGAGTCCGATTTTACCCGCTGGGATATACAAACACTGCTTGAGCACGCCAGCCAATTATATCAAAGTTCATTACTCAGCTGGCAGCAAGAGCAGCAAACATCGGCTCAGGTATTCGATGCCGCTTTAATTGGCGATAAAGGGACCCGCTATCTGCGCCCTACTTTGTACGATTTACTATTGCATCGTGCTCTCGATTTTTATCTGAGCGATGAAATTGATTTACCTAAAACGCGCAACCCGTTTAAAATAAACACTCCCCAGTTTTTTACCAATAGCCATACCTTTGCCAATTTAACCATCAACACTACTGATACCGCTTCTGTACTTTACAGGGGACTTTATTATCTGCAACAGGGCACGCAATTTCACTTAAAAGACAAAAACAGTGAAGCCCTTGCCGATTTAGATATCAAACGTTTAAAATTAATTCATGACAAAGCATCTTTTGCTCAAAAAGATACCTTATACCTGCAGGCTTTAAAACAGGTAGCCACATCGGTAGCCGATAAGCCCATCAGCGCAGATGCGTTGGTACTTATTGGCGAGTATCATTATAATAAAGATAGCTTGGTTACAGCATTGTACTATTTACAAAAAGCAATCCAAACCTTTCCGCGCAGCCTAGGCGGACAAAACGCATTTCTGCTGATTAAAGATATAAAGCAACAAGAGTTAACCGCAACTGTTGAAGATGTAAATATGCCTGGCCACCCTTTACTGGCATTGCTGGAATACCGTAATCTAAATGCTATACGTTTTAAAATTTTTAAGCTTACAGAAGAGCACCATAGCCAGTTATTGAAACTGAATAAAGGCTATGATGGAAACGGGCTGCAATCAAGCCCTAAATTATTGCAGTACCTGCAACGCATTAAGCCTGTTCAAAATGATTTTTTGACCCTGCCAGCCACACGTGATTATCACAAACATCATGTAGAATTTAAAATTAACCCGCAAACTGCTGGCAATTATGTTTTACTGTTAGAAGATTCAGCACGAAACCAGCGGTTAACACAACTAGTAGCGTTTCAGCTCTCAAGCTTAGCTTACACCTCGCGCAGGCAGCCCAATGGCATACACGATATTAGAGTACTGCACCGCGAAACCGGTACGCCTTTAAAAGATGTACAAGTAATTATTTCTAACCGGGTTGAGAAAGGTAAAATATCTCAGAAGCATATCATTAGCCAAGGGCTTACTAACCAAGACGGGCAGTATATATTTAAATCTGCGCAGAACTATTATGATATAGAGCTAAAGCAACAGAATGATTATCTGTTAAGAAAAGACACTTATACATCGGGCAGACAATACGATGACTACAACAATTTGCCGGCTATTCACACCATCATTTTTACCGACCGGGAAATTTACAGGCCGGGGCAAACGGTATATTTTAAGGCCTTGCAACTGAAAAAATCAAAAGGCACCAATTCGCTGATGCCTAATCAGGCGATAGACATTTTTTTGACCGGACAGTATAACAAAAAACTGCAAACTCAAAGTTTACGCACCAACGAGTTTGGTTCCGCTGCAGGATCTTTTGTTTTGCCAACCAACTTACTAAACGGTAATTTCCAAATTGCTACAGCATTTGGCAGTGCAAACATCCGTATAGAAGAATATAAAAGACCCACTTTTCAGGTAACGTTTTTACCTGTTAAACAAAGCTACCGGCTAAACGACACAGTGGTACTGCAAGGTAAGGTAACCGCCTTTTCGGGCTACGGAATATCGCAAGCACGGGTAGCTTATCATATTAACTTGGATTATGACAACCCAAAACTCGTTGAAGATAAATACACAAAGGTTCCAGAATCTATTGATGATTTCGAAACGGATACTGTAACTGCCGATAACAATGGCCTGTTTCAAATAAAATTTAAAGCCGAAAAGACCGAAGAAGACTATTCTCTAATTTACCAATACCAAATTAATGCTACCGTAACAGACGGCAGCGGCGAAACACAAACCGCCGAACAAACGGTGAATGTGAGCCATCAGCCCGTTAAATTAGATATAAAACTTCCCAAAAAGCTAACAACTCAATCAGAAGATATAGTACCCCTAAAGTTTATCAATCTCAACGATCAGCTTTTACCGGGCAACATTAAAGTGAGGGTATATGCGCTGAGCCATCCGCCGCAGGTATTCAAGTCCCGCTTATGGGAGGTGCCGGATTTAACTCTTTTAAGCCACGATGATTTTAAAGCAAACTTTCCTGATTATGCCTATCAGCAGGAAGATGATGTTACCAAATGGCATAAAGCCGGTTTAATACTTACAAAAGAATTTACTGCCGATACCATACAAGCACCTGTGTTAAACCTACAGGAACTGCACCACCAACCATCGGGCACCTACCAGGTTATCATCAGTGGAAGAAGCTTAGAGGGTGATACGGTACAGTTGATACAATACCTGCAAGTGATTAAAGAGCCTGCACCCGCTCAAAACATAAAGGATTGGGTAACTCCCCTGTCTGCTACTATATATAAAGGAGGGCTGGCAGAGTTTAGGATAGGTATCAACCAACAAGCAACTGTGCTGATGGAAAGATACGACGGCAATAAGCTATTATCAGCCGAGTGGCTGAAGCTGAATGGCATCAATCAGCAAAGTATTAAAGTAGCATCTATGGCCGGTAAAAACAGTATTCAGGTACAGTTTTTAATGATTAAAGACAACCGGTTGTATACCTCTTACCAAAATATTACAGTAACCGATACCAGTAAAAAGCTGCCTATACGGTTACTTACTTACCGCAACAAGTTGCAACCCGGCCAAAAAGAACAATGGCGTTTGCAGGTAGGAAACAATGGCCCGTCAAAAGAAATGGCCGAAATGGTGGCAACCTTGTACGATGCAGCGCTGGATAAAATTACCCCGGCAACCAGTTGGGCTTACGACCTAAACCAGACGCCTCATTTGCCCGACTATTTTACCTGGGACGACACTGAGCTAACTGATATTGCCGAAAGTGAGAAAACCCGCATTTACTTTGAAACACCTCCCATTACTACAGAGCGCCAGTACGAAGCGCTGGGTTTAGCCAGCTACGAATACTATTATTCGCAATATATTGAACGAACCAGACATTTAAAAAATGCCGCCCTAAGCGATAAGTCACTGGCCGCGCTATACTTAAAAAACGCGAGGCTAGTTAATAACGGATATGATGTGATTGGCTTGGTTGCAGATGCAGATATCGGTCTTGGTTTACCCAATGTGATAGTTAGGATTAAAAACAACAGGATTACCACCCGTTCTAATTCATCAGGATATTTCAGAATTAAAGTACCTAATCGTGCCATACTTCAATTTACCCATCCCTATTACCAAGCCACCGAGGCATCAACGCAGCCCGGTGAGCGGCTTACCATTATGTTAAAAAGAAAATTAGTAGACCTTGTAACTGCCGACCCAGGCCAAAAGTCTATTAAAGGTGACCCAACCCAAACAGTACGTATTGATGAGCCTGTTGGCAATGCACCGGTAAGCTATGCTGTAGCCGAAAGTAACGCATATGGTTATATGAATAAGCCACTGGCTAAGCAAGTGGCTTTTCCGCCACCTATTACAAAACAGGATGAGCAGATACGCGAAAAAGAGCCTCCTATTCAGCAAGATTTAAACTCGGCAGAGCCAGCTTTCAGGTTAACTAAACCCATCACCCTACGCAAAAGCTTTAACGAAACGGCGTTCTTTTACCCGCAACTACACACCGATGAAAAAGGGCAAATACTAATGGATTTTACTATGCCCGATGCCTTAACCCGCTGGCATTTCAAAGCCTTTGCACATACACAAAGTTTGACTGCCGGAACGATAGAGCATGAGGCTGTAACGCAAAAGCAACTGATGATTAGCGCTAACATGCCACGCTTTTTAAGAGAAGGCGATACTATAACAGTATCGGCCCGTTTGGTTAATCTTACGCCTCAAACACTGAAAGGCCATGTGCAACTACAATGGCTTAATGCTATTAATCAGCAACCAGTTAATCTACTATTGAAACCACAGCAAGGCCAACAGGCATTTAACATTGCCGGTAATAGCACTAAGGCCACAAGCTTTACACTTATTGTACCTTCTGGCTTAGATGCGGTTACCTACCGGTTAACAGCAGAAAGTGCCGAGCATACCGATGGCGAAGAAAACACATTACCTATACTTAGCAACCGGATGCTGGTTACCGAATCTGTGCCTATGCTGGTACGCGCCGGCCAAACCCGCAACTTTACGTTAGATAAGATGGTACAGCCGCAAAGCACTACCCTTCAAAGCAAAACACTAACCTTAGAATATACGCAAAGCCCGGCATGGTATGCCATACAGGCCATGCCATACTTAATAGAATTTCCATACGAGTGTGCCGAGCAAACTTTTAGCCGGTATTTCGCCAATAGCTTGGCGGCGGCCGTCATCAGCCATAATCCGCAAATCAGCAAAGTGTTTGACCGCTGGAAATCTGGCGATGGCAAAGCTTTCCTATCAAACCTGGAAAAAAATCCTGAGTTGAAAACTATTCTGCTGGAAGAAACACCTTGGCTGCACGACGCACAGGATGAACAAGAACAGCACAAGCGCATTGCTTTATTATTTGATATAAATAAATTGGCTTATGAGCAAGATGAGGCCTTAAGTAAACTATTGAAAATGCAATTGCCAGACGGAGGCTTTCCGTGGTTTGGCGGCAATCGTACCAACCGTTACATCACCCAGCACATCATTGCCGGTGTAGGCCAGTTACAGCATATTAAACCCAATGACAAATTAAAGGCAGTCAGCGAAAAAGCCCTCGCTTATCTGGACAAGCGGCTGCTGAATGATGCATCAGCTGAAGTAAAAAACAGCAAATTGCGCGCGCCGCAGGCACTTAACCCTATACAGGTGCATGCATGGTATGCCCGCAGTTATTATGAAAAAGCTAAAATAGGTCCATCACTTAATACCGTACTGCAGGCTTACCTGAATTTAGCCGCAAGGCAATGGCAAACGCAAAACTTTTATGAGCAAGGGCTAATTGCATTAACACTGCACCGGTATAATCACGCAGAAGAAGCTAAACAAATTGTACGCTCGTTACTGGAAACTGCACAGCAATCTGACGAAATGGGCATGTACTGGTCAAAAAACCGCAGAGGCTGGTTCTGGTACGAATCGCCTGTTGAAACGCAATCGCTCATGATTGAACTGTTTACCGAAATGGGCAATAATGCTAAAGCCGTTAATGAAATGAAGATATGGCTGCTGCGCAATAAGCAAACGCATAACTGGGCCACTACTAAAGCCACTGCAGCCGCATGCTATGCCTTGCTGATGCGCGGTGCTGACAATCTGTTAAATTCAATGCAAGGCACTGAGATAAAATTAGGAGGTCAGTTGCTAAGCCAGTTAAAGCCAAATTTGCAAGCTGATGCCGGTACTGGTTATATTAAAGCCACGTTTACAGATGAGCAGATTAAACCAGCACTAGCCAATGCACAGGTAACCAATAAGAGCAAAACAATAAGTTGGGGCGCGTTACACTGGCAGTATACAGAGCAGATGGATAAAATCTCTTCATCAAACACCGACTTACATCTGGAACGTAAGTATTTCATTGTAACGCATGACAGTGCAGGTGAAGTTCTTACAGCAATAGACGCGCAGCATCAACCTAAAACAGGTGATTTGTTAAAGGTGGTAGTATATTTAAAAGCAGAGCGCGATTATGAATACATTCACCTGAAAGATATGCGCCCGGCTGGTACAGAACCTGTAGATATACTTTCGGCCGCTAAATATCAGGATGGCTTATACTATTACCAGGTAAGCCGAGATGTGGCTACCAATTTCTTTATCGACCGGTTAAACAAGGGCAGCTATGTACTCGAATATAGTTTAAGGGCAGTACAACCCGGAAACTTTGCCACTGGTATCAGCACCGTACAAAGCATGTATGCGCCTGAATTTAATGCCCATACAGCCGGAAGCAGGTTGCACATAAAACCTTAAACCACGGCTATGAAAAATGCAATAGCCATAATGGGTATAATATTCTTATTAACTGTCATGACAAGCTGCAGTAATTTTCAACTGGGCTGGCTTACCATGGACTTGGGTAGTTACCTGATTGATTTCCCGCGAGGATTCAGGTTAAAACCGGAGCGTGGTATTGACTCTGATGTGGGTAATTTTGTGAGCAAGGATATGACACTAGGCTATGATTATGGTGCTTACTCCGATACCTTAGTTGCCAATACCCAAGAATATATAAAACAAGGCTGGTGGAAAGATGCTGCTATAATGATGTATCTGAACAAGCTTAAATATCCGGATGTAGATTGGGTTGAAACCAGCGTTTTAAATGTAAGGCCATCCGTTAAGACAGACAGTGCTTTTGCCGAAGGATGTGATTACATAGCCAATTGCGCATACCGTAAATTCCGCTTTCAGTTACCTATAACCATTCCTCAGGAAATAAAAGATCATAATGTAATTGTAGATACCGTTGATCATCACTACCGCCGTTTGGTATGGCCTAAGCCTGGCAAGAAAGGCATTACCGGTGTGTATATGCGCGATGAAAGGGAAACAGGTTTAATAGCATGCAATACCCGGCATGGGTAATTGCTGGCCACAATTTAACACCACAACAGCAATCGCTGGCACTTAAAATATTCAGAACGTTACGGCCTAAACAACAATAGCTAATATTATGTCGGTTTAGGGTAGATTTATAAAAGATAAAAAGAGGAGCAACAAGCAGGCAGCGACTATAAATTTTTTTTAAGAAAACGAAGTAACGCGGCCTTACGGCATCCTCTTTATGAGGTTAAGGGCAATAACCGATATACGTATGGCTAAACAGCTTTCTGCTCTACCCAAACTGAGCTACACTGCACAAGTGCAATGACCGGACTCGAACCGGCGACACGAAGTAGCGTACATCTACGGCACCTTAATGTTGTATATCCCGACTAAAAGGAAGGGGTAAATGCAATGAGCTACTTTTACCTGCACGTAAACAAAGTTCCGACTACAGATCCAACGAAGCAATGCTCATTTACGCCACCTTCTTATTATAAAGAGCAACAGGCGATTCGGGCCGGGGGACCGCTTTTGGGACTCGAACCCACAGCACGGCTTGCACCACACTGCCCTCCCCCATCCAATGGTAGCGAAGTAACCCGTTTCTACGGCATCCTTATTTTTTAATTTCAAGTATGAGCATGCCATGTGCCCATACTATTTACAATTCAACTTTATTAATCTCTGTCAGGGCCGAGCCACCTTTATCCAAAGCATCCAGTACTTCAAATATTTTATCGCTCCAGCCAGCCAACAGATATACATCTTGCTGCATTAACTGCAAAGGCGCTTGGCCGTAACCTTGCAGGTCAAACATATACAGCTTGGCAGCAGGTGCTACTTTCTGTTTGTATTGCACCCATAGCGTTTGGATATGCGCATTGTTGCCGGTATTGTTCCACAACTGGCAATCGGTAAATAGCATCACTTTGTCCATCTGCACACGATTGTTCAATAGGTCTTTAATAACCAGGTAACCATTAGTGGCATAGCCTACCTCGCCTTCGCGCCGGTAAAACTCTTGCACGTTGCCCAGTATGTTATGCCGTGGTATAATTATAGTTTTCCATTTATCGCCAAACATGCCTACCTGCACATTTTTACAACGCGATTGCAACAACATAGCCAGCATCAAACCAACATCATACAGCAACACCTTTGATTTAGCCGAAACAGGTTTTTGCATAGAGCCGGATACATCACATGCCAACAATACCCGCGTGTTATCATCAAAACCTTTGATGTTAGCCGCACTAGCCTGTACGGCTTTTTCTAATGCTTGTAATACATCACCGGTATAACCCATGTTGCCATTTAACAGCAAGCGGCTTACCTTTTCAGTAAAACTACGGCCTTGCGGCTTGGCGTCAATATTAACCAACTCGCGATAAGCCGAAAGGTAACGGAACGGAAACTGTTTGGCCCTGGCTACTTGTTCGGCAGATGATAATACCGAGCATACTTTTTGGATGTGCTGATAAGACACGCCTGCTTCCAAGATGTTGCGCAGGTTACGCAGCATAGCCATATAGCCCAGTTTACCACTATCAATCAATTCTTCCCATTTGGCTTTAAATGCTTCAGCTTTAGCTTCTTCGCTGTCAAAGCTAAGTTGGCCCAAGGCTGATAGTTCGGTTTCCCAAGTATAAGGCGTTTGCAACAAGCCTTTCACTATTTTATTAAACAGCATTTGCTGCAATTCGTCTTTAGCCTTTGGGTGAACCAAAAATAAGGCATCGCGTAGCTTTACATCAGTTGGCCTATTGTATTTGGCAAACTGATACTCATCAAACTTATTGAAAGCTACTGATAAACCTTTTTGCAACTGCTTGCTCAGGCGGTTTAGCTTTTTAGGGCCGGTTCGCTGGTTAAGTTGCTGGTAGCAGGCCAGCAGCTCGGTAATTTCATCGGCACGGTTAATCACCTTATCGGTTACGCGTGCAATTAAATCATCGCCTGAATGGATTTTGGCCAGCTCGGTTACCAATACCAACGGCACCGAACGCATATACATTTTGGTACGACTATAAACAGCCAGCTTACCCACAAACACCGGATTCCATTTAGCTATTAGCGCACGCAAACGATTTAACCGGTCTTCATCCTTTTCGTAAAAAGAGTCGTTGAGCGACCAGGTTACCACTGTAGTGTACAGCTCCATCTCGGGCGACATAGCGTAAGCCTTAGCACCTTCGTGGTTTACCCATATATTTTTTGCTTTGCTTAACAGGTTGAATTTCATTGCAAGCCTCCTTTTGTGATTTGTTGATACAAAGATTGAAGGCCACTGCGCAGTCTTTTTGCGCAGTAAAATTATTTGAAAATAATTTTTACTAACAGATAAGTGAAGAAGCTAGCTTTTTACATAAGCATCGTTATGCTGCAATTCTCTGTCATTAAAGTTTTCCCAAGCGGCTTGTATTTTGTTCATTTTAATTAAATAAGGTATAATAACCACCAGCTCAAGCCTGAAACTAAAATTGTGCACTTCTGCAATTTGGGGTACTATCCACGTATAAACCATCGCAAAACAGCAAACGGCTATACTTAATATAGCATCAATTTTAGCTGCTTTAACCGCCCAGTCTTTTTCAGTCCATAACCCCAAAGCAACTATTCCTTTATACAGATAAACTAATACTAAAAATGCGGCAGTAAATGAAAGAGGATCGTAGGTAGATAAACCCAGAAGTGATATTTGAAATTTAAATTTGAGTAAACCCAGTATAATTATGACGGGAACTGCGGCTCCAAATATTAAGAACATCCAGGTAAATATTAACACCCACCACGGGAGCAGTTTTCTTCTTCTTGGAACTTGCTGTAAACCGGTAATTGCGTTTTGAAAGCTTAGATTGTTTTCGGACATAGTGATAAAGTTTAAGGTTTAAAGATAAAAATTATGAATTGATAAGTTACACAGAGATAATACGATAATATTTATCATGCACACTTCTAACATTTAATTTTTTTTCAAGAAAATTCTTGATTTAAAAAATAATGTGTATACTTGCAGCATGAAAACAATAACAATACAGATACAATTGCCGCAACTGATTTATCAGAGGTGAATGGGTATGTATTGAAATAACATAACAAATATTCAGAATCCTCTTAGATAAATCTAAGGGGATTTTTTGTTTTAGAGCATTTTGCAGGGTAGTATATCAATTGGTCAGATTACCACATTTGGGATGTGGAGGCTCCCGGTTCGAGTCCGGGCTACCCTACTAATTTACAATAAGGAACGTTAGCTCAATTGGTAAGAGCGGCACCCTTATACGGTGATGGTTAAAGGTTCAAGTCCTTTACGTTCTACAATATTTTCCTGTGGTGCAACGGTAGCACGTCTGATTTTGGTTCAGAAAATCGTGGTTCGAATCCATGCAGGAAAACTTTTTGGAAATTTAGGCTTACTACTTTGTGTAGGGGAAAGGGGAAAAAATGTTCATAATACAGAAATATCTGTAACATACCCTTGTTCAATCAGCTAAATACACAAAGTTAGCATTGAACACTGTCAGTATTTTATTAAAAGCCATATCCTTATTAAACTAAATTACATCCAACTGCTAATTGGAGCTTCACACTCTTCTATGCCATTGTAGAAGGGGTATAGTACAAAGAAGACTGCATTGCGTGCCATATTTTTATATTAAAAAGATAATTTGTAAAATCATGCATAAGGCTAATAATGCCACTTTGTAATATAGCTCATAACATCATCAGCTAACAGCTGTGCCTCCTTAATAAAATAACTATATATTTACTGCCTAACCTTTTCATATGGAGTTTTTGTTGACAGTACTTTTAATAGTAGTTATTTATTTGCTTATAACTCATAAAAGCAGTTATGACTCTAAATTAGCGCATCTGGAAGTACGTATCTTCGAATTGCAACGATTGTTAAAGCAAAGCTTGGAAAGCCGACCAACTGCCGAAAGTCCTAAGGTTATGCAAACGCCTAAACCTACCGAACCTGAACCTTTAGCTAAGCCCGAAATAACGCAATCTTTACCGCTTCCGGTTGCACCAACAGTTGACCAGCCTAAAATAAAAATTACCGAACCTTCGGCAAGGCCAACTTATAAAACGCCTGTATTTACGCCGCCCGAACCGCGCCCTTCATTTTTTGAACGGCATCCAGATTTAGAAAAATTTATTGGCGAAAACCTGGTAAATAAAATTGGTATAGCCATTTTGGTACTAGCCATTGGCTTTTTTGTGAAATATGCCATTGACAATAATTGGGTAGGACCTGTTGGACGCGTAGGTATTGGAATACTGTGTGGTGCCATTCTTATTGCTATAGCACACCGTTTACGTAATAGCTATAAAGCGTTTAGCTCCGTTTTAGTAGGCGGCGGACTTGCCATTTTTTATTTTACCATTACACTGGCTTATCACCAGTTCCATTTATTTAACCAAACTACCTCATTTATTATCCTAATTGTTATTACCCTTTTTGCAGTGATTCTTTCGCTACTGTATGACAAGCAGGAATTAGCAGTTATTGCCCTTGTAGGTGGCTTGGCCAGCCCATTTATGGTAAGTAGCGGGCAAGCTAACTACAATGCCTTATTTATATACCTTATTATTTTGAATGCCGGGTTATTGGCTATTGCATACTTTAAATTATGGCGCATACTTAATGCAACCGCTTTTGGACTCACCGTTTTGATATGTGCGGCAATAGTGTTTACTCTTCCTGAAACTGCTTACACCACAGGCTTTTGGTATTGCAGCGTACTTTATCTGTTGTTTTTTGCCATTAATGTTGCCAATAACATTAAAGAAAATAAAGCATTTATCGCGTCAGATTTTAGCATCCTGCTTATCAATACAGCACTTTACTTTAGTGCTGGTTTGTACTTACTTACCGCCATGCACCACTATGAATTGCGGGGCCTGTTCTCGGCAGCTTTGGCAGTACTCAACCTGTCTTTGTCGTTTATTTTATTTAAAGTTAAACGGGCAGATACCAATATCCTTTACCTGCTTATTGGAATTACATTAACATTTATTTCGCTAACTGCACCTATACAGCTTCATGGACATTACATTACTATGTTTTGGGCTGCCGAAGCAGTTTTGCTTTACTGGCTCTACCTCAAATCTGGTATTTCATTAATGAAGTTAACTTCCCTTATTATATGGGGCACTATGATAATTAGTTTGCTGATGGATTGGGAACAACTTTACAGTTCGTCTGCTCTTACACTAAATATTATAGCCAATAAAGGTTTTATTACTACACTGATGACGGCTTTTAGTTCTTATAGCTTGTTTATACTTATCGAAAAGGATGAACCGAAAAGCATTTATAACTTAAAAATTAAAAGTAGACTTTTCCAGTATGCTGCTTTTGCTTTACTCTTTTTAAGTGGCCTTTTGGAAATTAACCATCAGTTTTTAAATCGCCACCCTGACACCTCTTTGAATATACTTTACCTCATGCTATACGTACCAGCATTTGCATTTGGCTTTCAGTTGTTAACCCAAAAAGCATCATTAATCAAATTAAACAGTACGGTAAGCTTACTCTTACTTTCCATGATTATAATAATCTATATTTTATTTATACCTAATATTTTTGATGCACAGTATAACATATTAGTATTGCATAAAGCGTCGCCTATACATTTTATAACCCATTGGGTAGGTGCAGTTATAGTAGGCCTATTGTTTTATAAGCTTATAAAAATAGTGCGGCAGCACCTAACCGAGCGTCAGGTTAAAATATCAAGCTGGATTATCGCTGGATCAATTGTGCTGTTTCTAAGTTTGGAATTTTCTTTAGCCAGCAATATGCTGTTCTATTCGGATAAGTATTCGCTGGATCGTATTACTACCGTATATATTAAAACAGGTTTACCAGTTTTATGGGGGCTATCCTCTTTTGCGCTTATGTGGCTGGGTATGCGTTATAAAGTAAGCAACCTGCGCATTATATCGCTAACCCTGTTTTCTGTTACCTTATTAAAGCTCTTTCTGTTTGATATCCGTAACATACCGCCCGCAGGTAAAATAGCAGCATTTTTTTGCTTGGGAGTGCTATTGCTTATTGTTTCTTTCATGTATCAAAAGGTTAAAAAAATTATTGTGCAAGATGAATCTACACCTGAAAAATAAATTTTGCTTTCTGTTAATTTTACTCGGAGGATATTTCTGTCCAACGTTTGCACAACAAAAGTTTAAGTATAAAGCAGCTGTACAAAAGGTAAATACAAACCAGTTTTACAGCATCACTTTACAACCCGATTTTACAGCCAAATGCCAGCTTGGCTTGCCTGATATCAAAATAACTGATGAAAAAGGAACTGTTGTTCCTTACTTACTGGGTAATACATTACCGGTGCACGCACAAAGCAGCTACCGCGAATTACCTAAAGTGCTTACCAGCACCTTAAAAGATTCACTTACATCATACATTGCTGAAAATAAGGAAGGGTTAAATATTAATCAATTATGGATTACTTTGCAAAACACGGCCGTAAACCGCACTGTGAACCTTTTAGGAAGCGACGATTTACAACACTGGTTTGCAATTAAGGAACGTATTGACCTGCAACAAACCACTCCTGGCAAAACAGGAACCTTTGTAGAGTTATTAAACTTTCCACTTAGTACTTACAGGTACTTTAAAATTCAGGTCAACAACAAAAACAGTACGCCCATTCACATTTTGCAAGCTGGTGTTTATTTGAAACAGCAAGTAACCCCTGATTATACACCTGTGCCGATAGCCAATTTTTCAATTACCCATAAAGCAGACACTAGTTTGATTAACATCAATTTTAACGACTCTTATCAAATCAATAAAATTCATCTGCAACTTGCAGGTACTAAATACTATCAGCGCCGGATAAGTTTGTATGGCATAGAAGGCAAAAACAAGCAGTGGCTAACAGATTCACTCATCAATTCGTCCGGAAATGGCGATATCTACCTATCAGCCAAGGCAAACCGGCTTCAACTGATAATTCAGAACGAAGATAATCCTCCATTACTTGTAAAAGCAATACAGGCCTATCAATTAAACCAAACACTAATTGCTTACCTTGAAAACCAACATCATTACCAGTTATTTTTTGGCAACGACAAAGCAATTGCCCCCCGATATGATCTAAACATTTTTAAAGACAGTATCAATCATACGTTACCAGTAATTAGCCATATGGCTATTACACCTATATTGTATACGGCGCAAAAGCACAGTCACAGCACTATTCCTACCTGGCTATTGTGGGCGGCCGGAGGCTTGGCATTAATTATGCTTTTAGCACTTACATTAAAGATGACTAAAGAAATCAGCAGGGAAACCAAAAAGAATTAAAAACACACTTAGATTTTGGTTTGAAAGTGATAATGAGGCTTACTTGTCTATTGGTCAATTCATACTCAAAACTTAACCATAAATTGCGTTTCACGCTCGGCTACAGTTTTTAAAGAAAATGCAAAGCCATGATTGGTCAGTATTTCTCTCACTAAAGTAAGCCCTATCCCCTGCCCGTCTTTTTTAGTGCTGTAAAAGGGTGTAAAAAGTAGCTCAGCTTGTTTGGCAGAAATACCGCAACCCGTATCAGTGATGGTTAATTGCCTTTCCGAAGCGCTTAAGTTATACGTAATCACGCCATCCCCATTCATAGCTTCTATAGCATTTTTGGTGATGTTAATGAATACCTGTTCCAGTTGCTGCTCGTCTGCCAAAATATAAAATGGTGTTTCGGGCAGTTCCAATACCAGTTCGATATGGTTTTTCTTAGACCTGATTTCCATCAATGTGGCTACCGACCAAATAACTGCCTGCAATTCCAGTTGCTTTTTATTGGGTGCGGGCAGTTTAACCAAATCGGCAAAACTTCGGATAAAAAGGTTAAGGTTATGATTGCGGTCTACGGCTACCTGCATGGCTTCTTTCAATAGTTCATTCTCACCATTGTTCCAAAGGTTCTCTGTTTGCAGGGTTGATTGTATAATGGAGTTTACCGGACCAATGGTATTATTTACCTCATGTGCCATCATGCGAATTACCTTCCCATAGGCGTTTTTCTCGGCAGCCAATATCTCGGCCGTCAACTCTTCTATCAATATAAATTGCCGGGGGAAACCGCGATCTACAAAATGCGATTTTTGAATTTTAAAAGTACCAGCCCCCTTATGTTTTAAAACCTTGTTTTCACCCGATTGCAGCATCGCGATGTTTGCCAACAATTCGTTATCTGTATTTTTTAATGGGCAACCAATCAGGGCTCTTTCATCCAGTTCCAGTATTTGCAGGGCTTTAGGGTTAGCCTGCTGAACCAGTCCGTCATAGTCTAAAATAATAATGGCCGTTGGCGAAGTATAAATCAGTTTTTCCAGAAAAAAATGCTGCTGTTCCTGTAGTGTTCGCTCGGTGCGTAGCTGGTCTATCATCTGGTTATACACGCCAATCAGCTGATCTACCTCATATTTTCCGGTGGGCGAAAACTTGATATTAAAATCGCGGTCTTTAATGGCATCCAAACCAGCCATCAACGATTTCAGGGGTTGAATTAACTGTAGATATAAGTTCCAGGAGATAAGTATAGAGATGAGCACAAACACCTCGGCTGCCAGAAAAAGAATCTTATTTTCCTCAAAAATGAAATAAGTAAGCACCAGTGTAGTAAGGTGCAAAATAAATACAAACAGAATGTATTTAGTCCTCAGTTTCATCGTAAGGTATTTGGTATTTATCCAGCCGGCGGTATAGCGAGCTGCGGGTTAGCCCCAGAGACTGGGCGGCCTTGGTTACCCGGTTTTTATGGTAGTCCATCGCTTTTTTAATCATCTCCCTTTCCATTTCTTCTAACGTTAGTGCGCCAACACCGGGTAACTGCTGTTTATCCTTTTGTGCTGGCGTGGCATCCAGCTGCGCCCGGATATCTTCAATATCCAGCTTATCCTTTCTGCTCACCAGTACCGAACGCTCTACCAAATTTTTCAGCTGGCGGATATTGCCCGGTAACGGCAATTCCTGTAACCATTTAAGCGCCGCCGGTGTGATAGACAACTGCGGGCGATTATAAATTTCTTTTAAGTTGCCGATAAAAAAACTAGCTAATAGCGGGATATCACCCTTACGTTCGCGAAGTGCCGGAAGATAAATGGTAATAAGGTTGATGCGGTACAATAAGTCTTCCCTGAAGCTGCTTTTGGCTACCATATCGTTTAGGTTTTTGTTAGTGGCGCAAACCACCCGCACGTCTACCGTTTTGGTTCGGCTGCTGCCCAATACTTCATAAGTACGGTCTTGCAATACACGCAGTAGCTTTACTTGGCTGCCGGCATCCAGATCGCCAATCTCATCTAAAAATATAGTTCCTTTATTGGCCATTTCAAAGCGGCCCATGCGGTCAAACCGGGCATCGGTAAACGCACCACGAATATGCCCGAACATTTCGCTCTCAAATAACGAGGTGGATATACCGCCTAAATTTACTTTTACAAATGGCTTGTTACGGCGCTGGCTGTTTTGATGAAAAGCTTCTGCAATCAATTCCTTGCCCGTACCGCTTTCGCCCATAATTAAAATGGATGCATCGGTTGGGGCTACCCTCCCAATGGTTTCCAAAATATCCAGCATTTGCGGATCCTGTCCTACTATTTGCTGAAAATTGTACTGACTGTCCAGTTGTTTACGGTTACGTTGCTGATTCTTGTTATCACCTAGCTCCAAAAGTGTTTTTATGGATTGCAGCAGGTGCTCGTTGTTCCATGGTTTATTAATAAAATCATTGGCACCCATTTTCATGCCCTGCACGGCCAGCTCTATAGTTCCCCAGCCGGTTATCAGTATTACCGGAATGGAACTATCTATTTGTTTAATTTGGGCTAACAGTTGCAGGCCTTCCTCTCCCGTGGTGCTAACAGAAAAGTTTAAGTCCAGAATTATTAATTGTGGTTTCTTCTTTTTGATGACCGACAATGCTTCGGCCGGCGTTGAAGCGGCCGCAACATCGTACCTCTCGTTTTTGATTAATAAAACAAGAGAGGTACGCACAGCAATATCATCATCTATAACCAGTATCATAATAAGCGGTTAAGTTCGTAATTATTCTTCATGTAGCGCAACCGCCGGGTATATTGCTGCAGCCTGCTTACCCGGATACAGTGAGCAAATGAATACAATGCCGTAAATAAATAGCAAAGCCAGCCCCATGGCCGTTAAATAAACGCCGGCCGGTAAATCAAACACATTAAGTAATGGAAATTGTACGGCAAAAAACACCCCGATCAGCAAGGAGAAAGTAGCCAGTATTAAAGCCTCGTTAACCAGTTGTGATGATACCGAGCCCCCGCTTGCTCCAATGGCGCGGCGCAAACCGATTTCTCCCCTACGCTTATTGATGTTGTACCACAGCACACCAAAAATGCCAAGTGCCACGTTAATAACCAAAAAACCGGCTACAATGGAAAGTATAATCAATGGGACCAATGTCATTTTGTTAAATGATGTCAGTTTATTGGGTAAATGCTCTATTTCAATGTTGGCATTTTTCAGGGTGTTGGATACTAATCTGGATAGTTTACCCTCAAAGGCGGCATCTGCATCTGGCGCCACTTTAACTAAAATATGACCAAGCCAGTGATAGGAAGATGTATCTAGCCGGTTATACATCCCAATTGCTGCTTCCTGGTAATTGCCATCAAACTTAATGTCGTTGATTACACCGATAATCTTGATAGGATTTTTTCCTTCATAATCAGTAATAGATTTACCTACCACATTACCCTTGCCAAACATCTTTTCTTTAAGCGCATTATTAATCACCGAGATGCGTACTTTACTATTTGCGTCATACTTGTTATACCACCTGCCTTCTAACATTTTTGCCCCCAGCACCTTCAGGTAACTATCATCAACCGTAAACTGGTTTACACCGTCAATTCTTTTCCCATTATGCATAAAGGCACTATTCATGTGCGATTGTGAAAACGGAACATTACTGCTGGCATAGCCTGCATCAATTACTTTAGGCATGGCTTTAATGTTGCGCAGCAAGCCTTCATAAAAAAGGGTTAGCGAATCGGAATTTTGCGTTTGCAACGAGTTGTTATAATTGATAACCCATACATTCTGGTAATCAATGCCCATGGGCTTTACATAGTTGTGATAAGAATTTACCCCGAAGGTAAATACTGCAAACATCACCATAAAAGAAATCAGTATCTCCACAATCAGCAGCGAATTTTGCTTCTTTTTGTTCCAGATGAGTTTAAATAAATGCTTTAACATAATATCGTGATTTTAAGGATTGATTAAATTTATGATGCTTTTAAAGCAGTAACTACATTGAGTTTTGACATGCGCCAAGCCGGATAAACGCCCGAAAACAAGCCGAATACTAGGCAAATGAGCATAGCGTAGAACAGTACGGTGAAATTCAAACTTAATTCCAGATTAGCGATAAATCGGGCCTCGTTAATAAAGTACATGGCTATAACAGAAAACACAACCCCTATCAATCCGCCCAAAAAGGTAAGAATCAGGTTTTCGACTATAAACTGATAGACTAAAGTTTGTGACGATGCGCCGAACGCCTTGCGCACACCAATTTCTGATGACCGCTCCATGATGCGGGTAATATTGATATTAACCAGGTTTAAAGTTGGCAACAGCATTACAAACAAGGCAAACAGCGATAAAATAGTCAGCACAATGGTTAAGCCTGACTTTTGTTCGTTGCCCGTACGTACATAAGATATGATGTATGGGTCGGCATGGCTGTAAATTTTATTATACTGCTTATCGGGCATAGGTAGCCGTGCAACCATCTGGTCATACTCCTGCTGCATTTTGGGCACGTCGGCTTTGTTGGCCGCCAGCATAATGCCGTTAAACTCGCCCATGTAACCTTTATCATGAACCAAGTCTTTTTTTGATACGGTGTAGGGCAGATAAATATCAGCATACAGGCTGTAGGATGTAATCGGTATATTTTTTACTACACCACAAACCCGGTATTTAACATTATCCGCTTCTAGGTACTTACCCACAGCAGGGCCGCTGTCTTCGCCAAAGTATTCGTTCTTCATATCTTCTGATATGACGGTTACCCGTTCGGCATTGTCTATTTGCTGCTTGGATAAAGCTTTCCCTTCCAAAAATTCGTATTCCAGCACATCCCAGTAATCGGCATTGGTATATTTATAGTTGATTGGGATTTTACGGTTATTTACGTAGGTATTGGTTGCACTAAAATTAGTAGAGATAGCCAGCTTAACCGGTGTTTTAAGGCCGCCTACGTAGTGAGTAAGATAGTAGTAAGATAAAGTGGTAGAATTCATACTCCCATTACCCCGAAGTTCCATATTCTTAACATACAGCGAACGGTCGCGCTTACGGTCTGGATAGGTGTCATTCACCGTTTTATCAATAAAAGCAGCTGCTACCATTAATATGGTTAGGGTAAAGCTGATACCGAACAAGCTGATGAACGTGAAAAACTTGCGCCGCTTCAATACCGCTATGGCTATTTTAAAATAGTTTTTTAACATGACTTTATGGTTTAGGCTGATTTATAAAACTTGCGAACCATCAAACAGGCGTACCAGGCGATGCGTTTTTTGCGCCATGTGCTCATCATGCGTAACCATTACAATGGTGGTACCATCATTTTGATTAAGGTTTAAAAGAATGTCCATAATCTCGTTACCCATGGTGCTATCCAGGTTACCGGTTGGCTCGTCGGCCAAAATAATTTCCGGGCGACCCACAATAGCCCTGGCAATAGCCACACGCTGCCGCTGCCCGCCCGACAGCTGTGTTGGAAAGTGTTTCATCCGGTTGCTTAAGCCCACTTTTTCCAATGCCTCACTGGCCAATTGTCGCCTTTCTTTAGCGCTGGTGTCCCGGTACAACAAGGGTAGCTCTACATTATCAAGCACCTGCAAATCGTTGATCAGGTGATAGCTTTGAAAGATGAAGCCCAACTTTTGATTGCGGAACTTAGCCAGTTGTTTATCGTTCAATTGATCGGTGGTTTGGTCGGCTATTTTAATGTTACCTTTTGATGGCGCATCCAGCAACCCCATAATATTTAACAAGGTACTTTTGCCACAGCCCGATGGCCCCATGATAGACAGGAACTCGCCTTTGGCAATATGCAAACTGATATTATTGAGTGCAAGGGTTTCAATGTTGGTGGTTCGGTACACCTTTTCAACGTTTTGTAAACTGATCATGATGGTTTGATTATAATATTTTAATAGGTTATTTTCCAGTTATTTTCAAAATCGTATAGTGACAGGTAGCGCAGCTGATAATAAGCGCCCCAGAAATCGCGCAGGGCATTAATAAAATCGCGCTTGGCCTGGTCTTTTTCCTGAAAGGCAATGCTTAGGTCGGTAATGCTTAAATCGCCCAGTACGTATCTGTCACGGGCTATCTGGTACTTTTCACCAGCTATGCTGTCGGCTTGTGCGTTAGAGGCAATTTGCTCTTTAAGCATGTTAAACAGGGTTACCTGGGTGATGATCTGCTGGCGAAAGGTTTGCTTATCCTGCTCTACTGCGTATGCGGTGAACTGCTCATTGGCTTGCGCCGTTTTGGTTTTTGATTTACTGCGCCCCCAATCCAGTATAGGAATGGAAAATTGCAACTGTAACAATTGCTGATCGCGCGGTGATCGATACACAGCCGGGATACTGGTAGCGCTGTTAGAAAAACCCATATTTGCAGTCAAACTGGCCGTTAAACCGGTTTGCCCTTTAGCCAGTGCCACATCGCGCTTGGCCTCGGCAATACGACGGACAAAGGCAATGGCATCCGACCGGTTGGCAAAAGCCTCGGCCAGCACTTTATCGGTACTTACCTCCATTGTACTGATTTGCTGCGGTACCACCAACGCTATATCCGCAGTACCATCAAACCCCATATAACTGCGTAGCGTTAAGGTGGCTATTTGTATGTTCCGTTTGGCTACCCCTACTGCTTTTTGGGCGTTAAGCAATTCAAGCTGCAGTTGCAGAATTTCATTTTTAGATACTTTTCCAATTTCAAATTTAAGGTTAGCTATTTTTAGAATTTGACGCGTGTTGGATAAGTTCAATTCGGCCACCTGCAGGTTTACCTGGGCCAGCAGCAGATCAAAAAAGTATCCTTCTACAGTAACTGCGATTTGTTCTTGTGATTCGATAAATGCCTGCTTGCTTTCGTTAAATTTTAACGGCTCAATCTTTTTGTCCCACTTTAGGCTATTGAATTGAAATAGTGGCTGACTAAAACCTATAGCATACGGCACGCCATTATACAAAACATTATTGCGGTCAAAATCATCAAACCTTTGCAGGTTGGTGGTGCCATAAATGGTTGCACCGGTAGCCGTAATGGTCTGGCTGAAATCCAGCTTTAGGCTTGAGTTGTCATTATGTATGGGTTGAAATAAAATGGTACCATCAGGCTGCAATACTTGCTGGTAGGTTTTACTGTATCCCGGCAGTATACCACTTAAAGATAGTTGTGGCTGATAATTAGACTTGAAAGTTCGCCATTGCCAATACTTGGTTTCCCGCTCGGCAATGGCCTGTTTGGCTGCAATGGAATTACTGCGGGCTAGCTCCACTACCTGTGGCAAAGTAAGGCGCAGGGTATCGGTTGTAGCTGCATTACCTATATGGGTTGCGCCAAATACAAAAAACAGTATATAAAAAAAGTGTTTCATATTGCAGAGGCGGTTAATTTTTGATGGTAAGCTCTTTGACATTCTTAAACTCGCTCATATCCGAGCTAATCACCATATCGCCGGGCTTTAAACCGTCTTTAATTTCTACATAGTCAAAATTGCTTAGGCCCAGGTTAACCTTGCGCCGTTCGGCTTTATTGCCGTTTAACACAAACACATCTTGTGTGCCCACACCTTTAAAAGCCGGCCCGTTAGCTACCCGTTTCACCTGGCTATGCGCTGCAGTTACCAAAAACACGTCTACCTTCATATTAGGCCGAAGCTGCTTATCATAGCGCTGATCCAACTGTACATCATAACTTACCGTGCTATTTTGTACCGATGGATATACGTTAACCACGTGACCACGCATTTGGGTGTCATTAAACCGCACAATTGCCGGCATCCCATTGTGTAACTGGTCCAGATAGTTATCAGAAATACTTCCGGCCACCTTAAAGCTGCGCAGGTCGGCAATGCGGGCCAGAATTTCGCCTTCTTTGACGGTGGCCCCGATGTTTTTGTTGATGTAGGTAATGACGCCATTGCGGGTAGCCACTACGTTAGCCAGTTTAAGTTTGCGTTCCAGTTCCTTTAAATCACTCTGCTGAATGGCGGCTGCAATTTCGGCTTCCTGCTCTTCTACCTGCATGGTTTGCTGCTTGCTTTTAATCTCGTTCTCCAGTTGCTTTTTTTCCAGTTGGGCAACTTTAAGGTTCAGTTCTGCCTGCTCAATGCCTTCGCGGGTGCCTCCTCCCGCTTTGTACAGGCGTTTGGCATTTTCTACAGCGTCCTGCAAATTGGTTATCCGCAATTGTTTGATGGCATTGTTAGATTGGATATCGAAGAAGCTTTTATTCAGATCGAGCCTGAGCTTTTTAATCTCGCTACGCTTAGTTTCAAGTTGAAATTTGAGCTTGGTATATTCGTTTTCACTAGCCGATTTATCCAAAATTAAAACGGACTGCCCTGCTTTAACAGTGGTACCTGCATCCATTACCGCACTTTTAACGGAGGCATTAATAGGGCTGGTAATCACTTCTTCAAACTCGGGTAGTATCTCACCTGTTGCATTTAGCGTATTTTCTACATCGCCAACTTCAACCTTAACAATATTGATTTCATTACGGTTAACAGATGATTTAAAGAACTTGCGAATACCCCACAAGGCAGTTATTAGCCCGGCTATACAAAGCGCTATAATCAGGATGTTTTTCTTTTGCCTTTGCGATTTTATTTCGGCAGGTATTTCGATGTCCATTGCAATAAGTATTTGCCTGTACTTTTGCAAGCCTCATACCATAGTTAACTAACTATATATCAACATTTTAATATGCTATCGAATTAAAAAAGCGCCCGATATCGGACAAAATGTTTGATATTGAAAACTTTAACTCCTCTTTTTGCATCGCCTTATAATAGGTTTTTAGAGAATTGCGCATTATCTGCCAGCGGTTGATTACGCGCACTATCGAACGCAAAGTGTCCGATAGCGAACACAAACAATATTGCAAATATCTATGAATCAGCACATTATTTAATGGCATAGAATTTTAGCTTTTTCAGTACCAACACCTGAAACATGTTAAAGCACTTCTTATTGATCGCCGGTCGCAATTTGCTGAAAAGAAAATTTTACAGCTTCATCAACATTTTAGGCCTGGCTATAGGCATGACGTGTTGTATCCTTATTGCCTTATATGTAAAGCATGAGCTTTCGTTTGATCGTTATCACGAAAAGCATCAGCGTATTTACCGGGTGTTGCACGCTTATCGCACGCCCGAAGAAGGACAAAAACGCAACTCCCTTTCTCCCCAGGATTACCAGGTTTGGGGCTGTGCTCCGGTTGGCCCGGCACTAACAGCAGACTTTCCGCAGGTAGAGCAAGTGGTGCAAATGATGAGCCCGGTAAGTTTGCTGCTGCAAGCCGGTGATAAACGCCTGCAACAAGACAACCTGATTTGTACCGATTCTACCGCCTTCCGGGTCTTTAGCTGGAAGCTTTTGCAGGGCGACCCGAAAACCGCACTGGTAGCGCCTAACAGTATTGTTTTAACACAGCAAGTAGCACAAAAATTCTTTGGAAATAAAAATGCGGTAGGGCAAACGCTAAAGGTAAATAATAGTGAAAGCTTTACGGTAACCGGCGTGGTTCAAGATGTTCCGGCCAATTCACAAATTACTTTTAACGGTCTTATTTCCATGTCTACCGCCCGCAAATGGCAAGCAGATGTTTTTAACATGTGGGGCTATGTAGATTTTTATACTTACTTTTTACTAAAAGAACATACCGACATCAAACCGATGGAAGCAGCGATACCAGGGTTTGTAAAACGGCACAACCAAGACCCAGGCTACACCATCGCCTTTGAACGTTTGGATGACGCTTACCTGCATTCTAAAGCTACCCGGCAGCCCGGACCGGTTGGAAATATGCTTAACCTTTACCTGTTTTCCTGCGTCGGACTCATCATTCTGCTGATTGCCTGTGTCAACTTCATGAATTTATCTACAGCACGTTCATTGGAAAGGGCCAAAGAAGTAGGTGTACGTAAAGTGCTTGGTGTATCGCCTGTAGCCTTGCGCCGGCAGTTTTTACTGGAATCTTTTTTGGTGGCCATCATTGCTGCTGTACTGGCAGTTATTTTTATTAAAATCAGCTTACCTCTGGTTGCCAGCCTATCTGGCAAAGCCTTTATGCCACAGGTATTCTTTAGCGGGCAGTTATTGCTGTGGATGCTGGCGCTTATTTTGATAACAGGTTTGCTTGCGGGCACTTACCCGGCTTGGTTCTTGTCCCACTTTCAACCTATAGCCGTTTTAAAAGGCGCCTTTAAGCCATCGCACAGCAACATATCGTTAAGAAAGGGGTTGGTTATTTTTCAGTTTGCGCTATCTATAACCCTCATTGCCGGAACTATCATTGTATACACCGAACTTAAGTTTTTGAATAATCACGATTTGGGTTTTAAAAAAGACCAGATGCTCATCATCAATTTTGAGGGAGATAACCAGGTAAGGCAAAACATCGAATCCATTAAAAAAACGATTGCCAACCAGCCGGGTGTTGTATCTGTTGCCGCGTCACGCGCGGTGCCGGGTGAGTTTTTGCCTAATGCAGGTACCAATATACAAAGCGCTAGTGGCGATATGATAAATAAAGGACCTTTGATTTACGAAATAGATTTTGACTTTATTCCGTGCCTCAAAATCCCGCTGGTGGCAGGTCGAAATTATTCACGTGCTTTTTTAACCGATAGCACGCAGGCTATGATTATAAACGAGGCCGCTGCAAAGCTGTACGGTTACCGAAATCCTGCTGATGCTGTTGGTAAAAAGTTTGCGCAATGGGACAGGCAAGGCACCATCATAGGCGTGGTGAAAGATTTTAATTTCCGCTCGTTGCATACTGGTGTTGAGCCTTTAACCCTGCGCTATGGTATGCCTTATTCACTCAATCGTATGATTGTGTCTGTAAAGGGCGATAATGTTAATTCTACCATAAAAGCAATTGAAAGGAACTGGAAAATTGTGGCACCACAAAGACCTTTCTTATATTATTTTCTAGATCAGTCGTTTAATAAGCAATACCAGGCCGAGCAACATTTTGGCTACCTGTTTTCACTATTTTCTTTTCTGGCTATCTTCATCGCTTGTTTAGGATTGTTTGGGCTGGCTACATTTACCGCACAGCAACGCACTAAAGAAATCGGCATCCGTAAAGTTCTGGGGGCCTCGGTGGTTAATATCGTGGTACTCATTAGCAAAGATTTTATGCGTTTGGTGATGATTGCCATTGTTATAGCTATACCGCTGTGCATTCTGGTGATGAATCAGTGGCTCAAAGATTTTGCTTATCGGATCACGATAAGTCCGGGCATTTTTGTGGCCACAGCAGGTATTGCATTTTTTATTGCGCTGGCTACCATAAGTTGGCAATCTGTAAAAGCAGCTCTGGCTGCGCCGGTAAAGTCAATCAGAAATGAGTAAAAATAAAGAAGCCTGTAACGGATTGTTACAGGCTTTTTCTTAGTTCAAATACTTAATAGATTTCATCTATAAATCTATTCAAACTTATATTGTTATTTAGCATATCCAAACATCAAAGGCACATCTTGTGCTTTTGTACCCCAGCTTTTGTTTGGCTTACTGCCCATAGTAAACTCAAGTTTACCACCGTTTGCAATATCATTTTGGGTGATATACGCTTTATCATAGGCTTTGCCATTTAGTTTTACTGATTGGATATAACAATTGGTTTTGCCAGCATTTTTTACGCTAACATTAAACGTTTTGCCGTTAGCTAACTGAATAGCGGCCTTTTGCAATATAGGCGACCCGATAGCATACACCCCGTTAGCCGGGTTAACCGGATAAAAGCCCATAGCGCTGAAGGTATACCATGACGACATTTGCCCGCAATCTTCGTTACCTGAATAACCGGATGATGAATTGTTGTACAACTCGTTCAGCACCTTGGCTACATACATCTGCGTTTTCCAGGGCTGACCAACATAATCATAAAAATAGGCTACGTGGTGACTAGGCTCGTTGCCATGAGCATACTGCCCGATAAAACCCGACGCGTTGCCATTTTTCTCGGCCGAGGTATCAGCCAAAGTAAAGAATTTGTCCAGCTTAGCTATAAACGCATTTTTACCGCCAACCAAATCAATTAAGCCCGGTACGTTTTGAGGCACATACCAAAAGTACTGCCACGCATTACCCTCGGTGTAAGGGTTGCCACCGTTACCACCATATTGCATAGGGTTGAACGGCTCAAGCCACTTACCATCAGCTTTTCTACCTTGAAAGAAGCCTGTTTTTGGATTGTACAGGTTACGGTAATACTCCGACCGAGCCATAAAATGGTTGTAATCATCTGTTTTACCCAAATGCTTGGCCAGTTGTGCCACGCACCAATCATCATAAGCTACCTCTAAAGTGATAGATACCGATTGTGACTGGATATCCTCCGGTATAAACTTATACTTTTCCCACGTAGTAAAAGGCGATCCAGGATGATCGGTGATGGACGATCCCTTAACAGCCGCATAGGCTTTCTCTGCATCTATTCCCGGTGTGCCTTTCAAGATGGCATCCACAATAACCGGGATGGCATGATTGCCTATCATACAATAGTTTTCATCGCCCCATAATTGCCAGATAGGTAAATAACCATAGGTATCGTACTGGCGCATCATGCTATTGATAAAACCTGCGGTTTTTTCGGGCTGAATAAGCGTATACAACGGATGCGCCGCCCGATAGGTATCCCACAACGAAAATGTAGAATAATGAGTTTTATCAGGAGCCGTACGGATGGTCATATCAGTAGCCTGATATTCGCCGTTTACATCGGCCATATTATTAGGCTGGGTAAAGGCATGGTACAAGCCGGTGTAAAATATTTGCTTTTGATCGGGCGTACCTTCAACAGCAATTTTACCCAGCTCCTTTTCCCACTGTGATTGGCTTTGCTGGCTTACCTGGTTAAAATTCCAGCCGGGCAGCTCAGCTTGCATATTTTGGCGAGCATTTTCGATACTCACCGGCGATAAAGCCACTTTAATCATTACCTGCTCTTTATCGGTAGTGTTAAAGTTGAATGCGGCTTTAATGTTGGTTCCGTTGATGATGTTTCCATTTTCATATCGGCGGCCACCATTGGCCAGTACGGTACCGGTAAATGGTTTAGAAAACTCGGCACGGAAGTAAACTTTACGTAGCCTTGCCCAGCCCGTCAGGATGCGGTATCCTTCAATGGTATGATTGTCCACCACTTTTATTTCGGCACCAATAATGCGGCACGACCAGTAATTCCGCTTTTTATCCAGCGAGTGGTCCATGTCTAATATAATGTGCGACTGGCTGCTTTGCGGAAAGGTATAACGGTGCAAGCCCACGTGCGAGGTAGAGGTCAACTCGGCATTGATGCCGTAATCCTGCAACATTACCTGGTAATACCCTGGCCATGCCTGCTCTTGCTGATGCGAGAACGAAGAACGATAGCCACTACCTTTTGTTTCGGCTTTGCCGGGGGTAAATTTGATATCACCGGTGGTAGGCATCAGCAATACATCAAACAAATCGGACACACCAGTGCCGCTTAAGTGCGTATGGCTAAAACCTACAATAGTTTTGTCGTTATGATCATACCCTGATGCCGGATCGTTGGGTGCATCTTGTGTATCAGGGCTAAGCTGTACAAACCCGAAAGGTACGGTTGGCCCCGGAAAGTTACTGCCCGATAGGCTGTTTTTATCAACAGCACCGGTACCAATGAATGGGTTTACATATTGCGCCCACCCCGATGCCGGCTTAGTTTGTGAAGCAGCGATTTGGCTGGAAGCCAAAAGCGCTGCTATAAGTGTTTTTTTCATTAAAACGGTTTCTTTCAAATCGGTGTATTCTTACTTATCGTTGATAGATAGTGAGTAAGGTACATCAGTGGCTTGAGTTCCTTTTTGTTTATTAGGTGTAGCCTGCATGGATAAGTTAATAGTAGCACCTTTTTGCAGTTCGGAGTGGCTGATCCAGTTTTTGGAATACGCTTTTCCGTTGTACAAATAGTTGCCCACATATTTATTGCTGGCACTGTTTTGCGGTGCATTAATGGTTACTGTTTTACCACTTTCCAACTTTAAGGTTACTTTCTTGAATAGTGGTGCACCCAATACGTATTGGTCGGTGGCCGGTGTTACCGGGTAAAAGCCCAATGCAGAGAATACATACCATGCTGACGTTTGCCCATTGTCCTCATCGCCACAGTACCCGTCTGGCGTTGCTTTGTAGAGGCGGTCCATCACCTCGCGTGCCCAATACTGGGTTTTCCAAGGCTCGCCGGCATAGTTGTACAGGTAAATCATGTGTTGGATAGGCTGGTTGCCGTGAGCATACTGTCCCATGTTCATGATCTGCATCTCGCGGATTTCGTGAATTACGCCGCCGTAGTAGCTATCGTCAAATACGGGTGGCTGGCTAAAAACGGAATCTAGCTTTTGAACAAATTTTTGTTTTCCGCCCATCAGGCCAATAAGTCCATTGATGTCTTGGAACACACTCCATGAATAATGCCAGCTGTTACCCTCGGTAAAAGCATCACCCCATTTGGTAGGGCTAAACGGCGCTTGAAAAGATCCGTCTTTATTTTTACCCCGCATTAATCCGGTGCTAGGATCGAACAGGTTTTTGTAGTTGAACGCCCGTTTTTTGTACAAAGCAATTTCAGACTGAGGTTTACCTAACGCTTTACCTAATTGGTAGATGGTAAAGTCATCATAGGAATACTCCAACGTACGGGCAGCATTTTCATTGATTTTTACATCATATGGTACATAGCCTAATTCGTTATAATACTTCACGCCATAACGGCCGGTAGCCGATATAGGCCCTTCGTTATTAGCGCCATGAATAAGCGCCTCATACAACTTATTGATGTCATAACCTCTCAAACCTTTCATGTAAGCATCAGCTACAACCGCTGCCGAGTTGTTACCCACCATAATGTCAGCATAACCTGGGCTACTCCACTCAGGCAGCCAGCCGCCTTCTTTGTAGTCGTTAATTAACCCTTGTTGCATCTCTTTATTGATAGACGGATACATCAGGTTTAAAAAAGGATACAAGGCGCGGAAAGTATCCCAAAAGCCGGTACCAGCAAATTTGTAACCAGGCAACACCTGACCGTTTTGCGCACTGTAGTGTATAGGTTGACCCTTTGCGTCTAATTCATAAACCTTGTTAGGGAACATTACCGTACGATACAAGCAAGAATAGAAGGTACGGGTTTGATCTACCGAGCCGCCCTCAACCTGTAGTTTTCCTAATGTATTGTTCCACGCGGTACGGGCCTTTTCTTTAATAGTAGCAAAGCTTTCGGTTCCTAACTCACGTTTTAAACTTAACTCGGCCTGCTCAAAGCTGATGAAAGAAGAAGCTACACGCAGGTGTACCTGTTCGCCTTTAACGGTTTTAAAGCCAATTACAGCTCCTGCATGGTTGGCTTTAACCTCTAGCGAGTCGTTACCCGCCAGGGTTTTGCCATGCCATGCTTTGGCTAAGGTGAAAGGTTTGTCGGTATAAATAACAAAGTAATTTTTAAACCCTGGCATTCTTCCGCGCGAATAGCGAGTAGAGTAGCCGATGATTTTGTTTTCTGATGGGATAACCTTGATGTAAGAACCGCGGTCAAACGCGTCAATCACCACAAAGGCGCTATCGGTTTTAGGGTAAGTAAACTGGAACTGTGCGGCCCGTTCAGTAGGTGCCAGTTCGGCTGTCACGTCATGATCGGCTAAATACACGCTGTAGTAGTAAGGTTTACTTACTTCTGCCTTGTGCGAAAACCAGCTGGCTCGTTTATCCTGATCAAAATTCATATGACCGGTTACAGGCATAATGGCAAACTGACCATAGTCGTTCATCCAGGGCGAAGGCTGGTGAGTTTGTTTCAGGCCACGAATCTTGTCGGCATCGTAGACATACTGCCAGCCGTCGCCCATCTTGCCGGTTTGCGGTGTCCACAGGTTCATGCCCCAAGGCACCCCAACTGCCGGGTACGTGTTGCCGTTTGAGAGGTCTACCTTCGAGGCGCTACCCATCAACGGATTCACCCAATCTGCCGGCGACGCAACAGAACCTACCTGCTGTGCGAACAGTGATTGAGATGATAAAAACAGTAAAATGCTTAATATCTTTTTCATGAGAACAATAATAGTTAAATAACAGGATTAGCTATATAGGTGCTCCAAAGCTCATCGATAGTTTTGCCGGTTAGTTGTTTCCAGCTAGCCTCAGTATAAGTATGTGCTCTTAACTGGCTGTCTAACTTCTTAACCAGGTTTTTATCTGTATGCTTTTCAGCCCAAACAAAAAAGCGGGCAGTAATTCTGTAGCTGTTTTTGTAACTCTGTCCGTCTTTATAAGGGGTTAAGCTCCATTTAGCGCCTTCGTTATCTACACCAAATTTATAGCGTACATAGTCAGCAATACCTTCGGTTAACCATACTGGGCCTGCACTATAACCATATTCCTGTACAATGTGCATTACCTCGTGCGTTACCACATCAATATCGGTAGGTGTGCGCATCATCCATCCCGGGTTATAGCGTATAATGGAACCACTTGTTGCAGCTACACCTTTGTAATTAGGATCAATAATAAAAATGACTGTTTTAAGTGTTTTTTTATTATAAGTTTTAGCCAGTTTAGGATATACGTCAAAAAAAGTATCTTCCATACGTTGTTTAATGGCGTTACCAGATTGCGCAAAAGTGGAGTCTTTGTTTACAAAAATAAGCGTATAGCCTTTTTTGCTGATAGAATCGCGAGTTAAATACGAACCTACTTTATCCCATGAATCCTGGGCTTTGGCGGCAAAAGCAGAAGCCGTTAAAAACAAACAAGTTAAAAAATTACGGATTTTCATTATTTGATAGTTTATATATGTATATAAAGTTTAAGCTTTATAAAATGCTGTAGAGTATATGTAGCTGTACTTAACAAGTTAAAATGTAACTTATTTTATTACGTGTTATCACCAAGTCTATTTATAAGTTAGTAACAATGTAATAATCATCTGCCACGCTCATATATCGTCAGTATGCTTGTTGACTTGGACATCTTCAGTTTGTCATTCCCACCACATTGAGGCAAATAATCTGATTTGCATCAAGCCACAACACATGCTACCTACCCATCTCAATCTTATTACTGAAAGAATATCTGTAAAACTAAAAATATATTTCTACTTGATAAAACGTTTTACTTAGTTTTTTGTAACATAACTGTGAGGGAATCGTATTTTTAATCCCATCCAATAAAATCATGAAACTTATTCCATCGAAGTCACAGACCCTCTTTTTATAAACTCTGCCGGTATTTGCATCTTCATATCTGCTACAGCAAACTTATCATCATTTAATTGTGATAATAGTACGTCTATAGCTGATTTAGCTATCTCATAAGTTGGCTGTCTGACGGAGGTAATTCCGGGAGGATATAATTCCAGCAATTCATTGTCATCAAAACTAATCACCGCTACATCTGCCGGTATAGAAAGATTTAACTGGTTGATACTTTGCAAACCTATTGCACCTAAATAATTAGTGCAAAAAAATACGGCGTCAATTTTCTTTTCCTGTTGTAAAAAAGCTTTTATGGCTTCAACGGCCTCTTGCTTTTCTACACCGAAAGGTAATTTACAAACCAGTTCCTCATTTTCCTTTAAACCGGCATTCTTTAAAGCATCTTTATATCCTTGCGTACGATCTTGTAACTGTACCAAATCTAAATCGGGTGCAACAAAAGCAATATGTTTATACCCTGAGCTGATTAAAAACTGAATGGCTTGGTATACGCTATTATAATTATCAACCAAAACATGCGGAATTTGCATGTCGGGAAAATAACCATCAATTAATACTACGGGCTTTCCATTAGCTATTAATTTTTGTATGTCTTTTTCCAAACCTTTCATTGGCGTAATTAAATATCCGTCTACCAATTGGTTAGAAAGCATCTTAATTACATTTTTACCTTTTTGTATGCTGTTATTTGTACTACCATAAATAACGCCGTACCCGGCTTTTTCGGCCTCCTGCTCAATTACTTTAGCCATCGCTCCAAAAAAAGGTCCGCCTATTGATTCTACAATCAAACCTATAACCTTTGATACACCGGTGCGTAACCCAACCGCCATCCGGTTAGGTTCATAACCGTTCTTAGTTGCAATATCCAGTATCTTTTTTTTTACTTCGCTGCTGATACGCCCCTTGCCATTAAGCACCAACGATACCGTTGTGATAGAAGTATCCGTAAGTTTTGCAATATCTTTGATGGACATCTTTTTTTGCATCATGGCGGCTTGGAGAATATACTGGGTAAATGTCTTTTATGTAGTTATTGGATGAGATCAGGCACTCAAAATTAAGTATTTTGACCGGATGCCGGGTTGCTTACACCGTTTACGACAAAATCTATTGCAATTTGGTAAAACCTTTTAATTTATTAGGTTATTTTTTTTGCAACTTTTTAATTACTTTGAACCTTTCCTAATCTAATTAAAAACTGGCTAACTTACACATGGGCGTATTTCCTAAGCTTAACCGTTTTGATTTATCAATGATTGTTATCAGCTTGGTTGTAGGCATGGGCATTTTTGCAACACCTGCCGAAGTTGCTTCGAGCTTAAACAGCCCGCTTTTATATTTTGGCGCTTGGCTTTTTGGCGGAGCCATAAGTTTATGCGGCGCGCTCACCTTTGCCGAAATTGGCGGGCGTTATCCAACTACCGGCGGTTTTTACAGGGCTTTTTCCTACTGCTTTCACCCTGCAATTGCGTTTATGATTAATTGGGTATTGGTTATCAGCAATGCAGCATCAGTTGCAGCGGTTGCCTTACTGGGCGCAGACTATATTGCACCTATAATTATGCCGTTGAGTTTACAAAACCAAACAGGCATTCGTATCGTGTCGCTTTCGGCTGTGCTTATATTGTATGTTATAAACCTTTTGGGTATCAGCATGAGCGCCAAAACGCAAAATGTACTTACACTTTTTAAAATAGGCATCATATTAATCATTTGCACTGCAGTTTTTAAACAGCCGGCAGTACCACACTATTTGATTGCCCATGCATCAACAAACAACATACAAGGCTGGGGCGCAAGTTTGATAGCAGTATTTTTTACCTACGGTGGCTACCAGCAAACCATCAATTTTGGAGGTGATTGTATAAACGCAAAAGAGAATATACCTAAGGCCATTTTTAGGGGTATGTTAGTCGTTATCTGTTTGTACATGCTCATTAATTATGCCTATTACGCCTCTTTAGGCTTAAACGGCATGCAACACCAGCCAGCCTTAGCCGCCACCCTGGCCGGTGTAGTTTTTGGCTCAACAGGTTATATACTGGTTTCTTTGCTTATGTTTATTTCTGTGCTGGCTTTTATTAATGTAAATATTTTGGCCAACCCCCGAATATATTATGCCATGGCTGATGACGGGATATTACCCCAAAAGTTTAAAAATATTAATCCCAAAACCCAAGTACAGCAATTTGGCCTCAGCTTTTTTGTAGCCGCAGTTTTAATTATTCTGTGCTTTGTAAACTCTTTTGAAAAAATGATAGCCTATGTAATGTTTTTTGATACCATAGGGCTTTCTACAGCTGCACTTTCTATATTTATATTACGAAAAAAAACCAAGCATCTTGATGGTACCGGCATCTATACCATAAAGTGGTATCCGCTTATCCCCCTAATTTTTATTATTACTTACTGGTCTGTTACCTTATTTATATTCATCAAAAACCCAATGGCGGCCTCGGTATGCCTTGGTGCATTTGCTTTGGGTTTGTTGATATACTACATTACTAAACGCAATCAAAATACTGACACAACCTTAAATCAACCATGAACCTATCCTTTATACTAAACGAATTAGGCGAAGACAGAGAAAACTACTTCAATGCAATTTCGCCGCCTATTGTGCAATCCAGCAATTTTGCGTTTGAAACTGTTGATAACTTGAGACACGCACTGGCTGATGAATTTGAGGCTACCTTGTATTCAAGAGGGCAAAACCCTACGCTAAATATTTTAAGAAAAAAGCTGGCTGCATTAGATGGTGCCGAAGATGCTTTACTGTTCAACAGCGGCATAGCTGCCGTAAGTGTAACTGCAATTGCATTACTCAAAGCCGGTGATCATGTAATTGCTATTGAAAATAGTTATGGCTGGACAGAAAGATTATTTAAACACCTTTTACACAAGTTTGGCGTAACCACAACCTTTGTAAAAGGTACTGACTATCGCGATTTTGAAAATGCAGCACAAACAAATACACGCCTTATTTATTTAGAAAGCCCCAGCACGCTTACCTACCAGCTACAAGATATTCAAGAAGTTACCGCTTTTGCCAAAAAGCATGGCATCATCACCATGATTGATAATAGCTATTGCACACCTTTATTTCAGCAACCCATAGCGCTGGGTGTTGATCTGGTGGTACAATCTGCTACCAAATACATCGGCGGCCACTCAGACGTGATGGCCGGCGTAGTTACCGGCAGCCGACAAATGCTGAAGAAAATTTTTGAAAATGAATTCATGAACTTAGGTCCGGCGTTATCTCCACATGCAGCCTGGCTTTTATTGAGAGGCTTAAGAACACTGCCACTACGACTAAACCGCAGTTTTGAAAGTGCTAAAATCATTACACAATGGCTTGCAGCACACAGTGCCGTGAAAGAAGTGCTGTGGCCGTTCAGCAACACATTTGCACAAACCGATCTGGCCCAGAAACAAATGCAAGGCAGCGGCGGCTTATTCAGTTTTTGCCTTAAAGATTCTACTTTTGAAAAAATTGAAAATTTTTGCAATAGCTTACAGCACATATTACTGGCGGTATCATGGGGTGGACATGAAAGTTTAGTTTGCCCGGCTATTGCTTCTGTTGCTGCTGCAAATTATGAGGTAAAAAATCCGCTTCATCAATACATCAGGGTATATATAGGCCTCGAAGATCCGCAGTATTTAATTGACGACTTTAAGCAAGCTTTAGAAAAGGCATAACCTGCCGTTAAATCAGCATCATGAAGCTTTTATCAATAGCCTAAATCATTTTTAAACAAAATGTTGTTATGCTATCATTTAATGATGAAATAACATGGCCATTATTGGTGAACTGCTTAAAACTGCAATTGAATTTACTGACCGGTTTGTAAAAAACCCCAACCCTATCCAGGCACAGCAAGAGGTGTTGCACCATTTGCTTACCAAAGCAAAAGATACCGCCTTTGGCAAGCACTATAACTTTGATAGCATTTTAAACAGCGCAGATATATACAAAGCCTTTGCTGATACCGTACCATTGTTTGATTATGACCAGCTGCATGACGAGTGGTGGCACCGTGTAGTAGAAGGTGAAAACGATATTACCTGGCCCGGCCCCACCCATTACCTGGCCCTAAGCAGCGGCACCACCAGCCACAGCAAAACCATACCGGTAAGCGATGACATGCTCGAGGCTATTCGGCGGTCGGGCATGCAGCAGGTAGCAGCACTGGCACACTTTGATTTACCGGCCAACTTTTATGGTAAGGAAATTTTAATGCTGGGCAGCAGTACAGCACTAAAAGACATAAACGGCCATTTAGCGGGCGAAATCAGCGGCATTAGCGCCAGCAACATTCCGCGGTGGTTTGAGGGCTATTACCGTCCGGGCAAAGAAATAGCCAGCATTGTTGATTTTGACGAACGTATTAAAGAGATAGCTAAACAAGCGCCGAATTGGGATATTGGCGGCCTATCGGGTATACCTGCCTGGATTGAGCTGATGCTGAAAGAGGTGATACGCTACCACAAATTGAACAACATTCACGAGATTTGGCCCAACCTTACCGTTTATACCAGCGGCGGCGTAGCGTTCGAACCTTATAAAAAGAGCCTCGAGAAGTTATTAGCTTATCCGCTTATTTATATCGATACCTATCTGGCATCCGAAGGTTTTTTGGCGATGCAAAAACGGCCAGACACGTCGGCTATGGCACTGGTGGTAGATAACGGTATATTCTTTGAATTTGTACCCTTTGATGAGCAATATATTGACGAAGATGGCGGTGTAATACCGGGCGCTAAAGTAATTACGCTGGCCGAGGTGGAAGAAAATAAAGAGTATGTACTGCTTATTTCTACCGTATCGGGCGCATGGCGCTATACCATTGGCGATACGGTGATGTTTACCGATAAAAGCCGATATGAAATTAAAATAAGTGGACGTACGAAGCAGTTTTTAAACGTAGCCGGCTCACAACTATCCGTTATTCAAATGAACGCGGGCATTCAGGAAATGGAGCACCGCTTTAATGTGGCAATACATGAATTTATTGTGTCTACCATTCACCGGGGCGACGAGCTGATAGACCGCTGGTACATCAGCGCAGATAAAGACGTAGATAAAAAAGAATTGGCCCAGGCGCTTGACCAGTACCTGAAAGACAATAATAAAAATTATGCTGTAGCCCGCACCCGCGCCTTAAAAGATGTAGAGGTAGAACCTGTACCGGTAGAATACTTTTATAAATGGAGCGAAGAAACCAAAAAGAAAGGCGGCCAGGTAAAAATTCCACGAGTAATGAAAGAAGAACAGTTTTTGGAATGGGAAGCATTTTTAAGTCGATGCCGTAGCTAACGGGCAACAACGGTATCAGCTTTTAGCTTTTTGACCAGATCCATAATTTGCTGCGGCGACAGGTATAAGCGCTTGATCCGGTCTTTATAAGACTGCGGCAAATCGGCCGAGTGCATGATAAAGTTCTTGGTGACAATCAGGTACTCGGCCATTCCATGTTCAACCGCATAGCTGTCAGCGCTTTTTTCAGCATTCATCAGGTACTTGTCTGATGTGATATAACGTATACCAAACCACGCCATCTGGAAGTTATCGCGGTGAGTGTAATCGGTAATATGACCCAACTCGTGACCAAACCAACCAATCAACACTTTTTTTGGCGCATCCTGAATAGGTATCGAATGATGCGTAGTGGTAAACCGAGGGTTAATTTTTATGACGTACGTCCTGTTTTTTTGACCTCTGAAAAAGCTACTTACAACCGGCTGTGATAGCATGACCGATTTACTGGTATTAGGGTCAAATACAAAATCAATAGGTGTTTCCTTTAGTTCAGGATAAAAGCTTAAGGCAGCCATTATTTCCTTTTGCACCACCACCGGGATGGTTTTATGGTGATAAAAAACATTTTGAGGGTTTGATCCGGCTATATCGGCAGGCTTAGCCGAAAAGTAAACTACCGCAAAAACAAATACAGAGGTAAAAATTAGTGTAAGCAGTATCACCCAAACGTATCTTCTTTTCATATTTACAACAACGATCTGGCAAATAAATAGTTCGGCGTTAATCCTCGCTTATGGCTGATGCGTTTCTTCGACCATTAACTGGTGTAATACCGGCCAAACACGGTCGGCTATAATTTTGTAACCTGCCGCCGAGGGATGCACTCCGTCGGCCAAATTTAAATGCGCCTGCCCGGCTACGCCCTCCAGAAAAAAAGGAACAAAAGCCATTTTATTCCGCTGCGCTATCGTTCTGAATAAACTGACAAACTCTTGCGCCATCCGGCCGAGTAAGCCGCCTAATTGCAATGGCAGTTCCATCCCCATCAAAGCCATTTTTACATGCGGATGTTTGATTTTTACTTTGCTGATAATGGCCTGCAAGTTAGCAGCCGTTGCCTGCGGTGATATGCCCCGCAATATATCATTAATACCTAGTTCCAATACAAAAACACTGATAGGTTGCTCCAGCAGCCGGTCAACCCGCGATAAGCCGCCTACTGTAGTATCGCCACTGATACCGGCATTGATAACCCTATATGGCAGATTAACTGCATTGATTTTTTGTTGAATTAGGGCTGGGAAAGACTCTTCAGATACATTTTTTAAACCGTAACCAGCCGTAAGGCTGTCGCCTAAAAATAACACGTTATGCATAGGGCATTAACACTAGTAACAAAGAGAGGTTTTATACCACTTTGCAGGTGTAAGGCAAATAGGCTTTTAAGTGTAATATTAATTAGCAAAACTATGGTGGTACGGCCAGAGCATTTAGCCAAAACTTTTACCTAAACTGAATAGTGAAAGAGGAGTTTTTAGTCGGGATGGCAGGACGACTGCGTTAATCCCTAAGCCTTTAATAATAAAATAGTTATATCAACAGCCAGCATCAACGGGCACCTAATCAGGCACCTTTATTATGCGCTAATTTATTGCCATTTGATGGCTGTTCTTGTTAAATGATAGTCAATGAACTTGTTTTACAAATATAATAAATGAGCTTAGACTAATAACAATGGAATATAATATAAATCTATTTGAATTCGACTTTGCAACATAAGTCTTCTGTGTTTTTAAAGTGTGTTGACATATATTAATTCCGTTTCCCTTTAGTGCTGCGTTAAGCTTCCTTCCCATAAAGCTATTGAAACCAGCATGCAAAACAGAAAGACAATAATCCATTTAACTGGTAAAGTTTACCAGTTAAGATTTTAGCCAGTAATCTGTCAATCTGTTATATGAGGTCAGGACAACCTTAAAGTATAAATTACAGAACAATATTTTGCGAGGTATGGCCGGGAAAAAAGTACATGGCGAAAAGTATGTGGGGCTTCGTCTCGATCGACAATAGGTTATAGATCGAAATTCAGGTTTTCTGAAATATATTTGTTCGATATTATTTCATTCAAATAATTATAATCCAATATATTTACTCTTTCAGTTTAACCTAACCTTCAAGCTCTTAACAATTAATGTTTTCAGAAGACTGGTCCACACATATCAAAATCGATCGCCAGTTGATTAAAGATCAACTGGAAGAGCAGTTTATTGAAATCGATCATAAAATCACTTTACGCTTTTATACGATAAAACCTTCGGGTACACAGTTGCTCGTGAATGGAATATGCGAAGTTTTGCACCGCTCATTGGCTTATTTTGTTTATGGGTCGGCTGAAATCGAGAAAGATCCGGTTTGGGCAGGAGCTAATGCCGGGCAACGTTTCGGCTTTAAAGATCCGCAAACTGATGGTAAATATGGCGAATTATTGCTTTTCGTGTTGGTAGAAAGCGTTTTGGGTTGTAAGATGGTTGCCCATAAGCTATCTTCTTTGAGTAATTTTAATGACCAGGTTAAGGGAGGCGATGGAGTTTTTGTTGGAAACTATGAAATTGATGGCAAATCACTTCCAGCTTTTTTGATCGGTGAATCCAAAGTAATTGGTGGTTTAGCAGCTGGCTTAACGGATGCCTTCAAGTCATTAGCTCGGTTTTATAATGAGGATGGTGGCCCTAAATTCTTAGATCAGGAATTAATTGTCGCGCAACAATTTATCAGTACGACACATCATTCGATTGATGAACTTTATAATCGACTAACGCCAACCAAGTCGGAATTTCATGAGCAGATCTTAATCCATCCTGTGATGATTATGTACAGCAGTGCTTACGATAAATTAGAATTAGCGGCCGCATCGCCAGCTGAACTATCCGCTGCTATTCGTAGAAGACTTCAGGGAAACGAGAAAAAATACTTGGGGAAGGTACAGGCCTATTACAAGAAACATCCAAATATCGGGAAGGTGTATTTGGACTTTTTTGTTATACCCTGCCGGTCAGTCGATGAGTTTCGTGATGCAATGTATCAGCGAATTCACCACGCCCCTTTTCAAAGGAGTTAATCATGGAGGGTAACGAGGAACTGTTGAACGAAATTACGCTACACCCGGTTTTGAACCAGGTGATCGATGATCTGACCTACAATCAATTTTTTTACCGTGTATTAGGACAGCCTCAAAAGCCAATTACATTCGAAGATCTGCGCAAAGCGATTTGGTTGGCATCCATTTTAGCGCAAAGCCGGCACGATGATCAGCGGAATAAAGCGCAACTAATCTCCTCGCTTATCTATTTGAATAATGCTGATAGTTTGGATTATATGCGAGTGGCTTATGTCCTGTTTTCGCGGCTCGGTAACTTAACGGGTGCCAAGTTACTACGCAACAATCAATTCAATTTGGGTTCGAGCATGCTTTCTGTTGATCGCCCAACTAATGTATTTGATCCAGCTTTAACGATGGAAATGGAGATTGAGCGATTTGATAGTTCTATATTAACAAGTGATAATTTGATCGCAGCAACGCGTTTTCAACGTTTGTTATGGGATAAACTACAAGCAAGCAACCGCCTGGTCATTTCAGGACCAACTTCTTCTGGTAAGTCATTTGTTATCAAAAAGTTCATCAGTGCCGAGTTGGCCTCCATGGAGGAATATTCGGCCGTTTATATTGTACCATCCCGTGCGCTCATCAATCAGGTGAGTGAAGACCTGCGTAATGAGATTGATTTGAGCACGGTGTCGATAAAAACCGTTTTTATCCAGGATGATGATGTGGAGATACCGCGCCGTGAGATTTTTATTCTAACACCGGAGCGATGTCTACGCTTGTTAAAAATGCGTTGGCGGGCTGATTTTAAGATCGATTTTATATTCGTCGACGAAATCCAGAATGTTGAAGATACGCAGGGTCGAGGTTCCTTATTCGAGTTTGTTTTTAATGAACTGGCGGTGCTTTTTCCACATGCTAAAGTGGTTGCAGCTGGCCCGAATATTGATGCGCCAGCCGCACTTTACGGCTCGGTTTTTGGCCCGAATGCACAAAGTGTGGAAACAACGGTTTCACCGGTATTCCAGATCAAAACAACCGTTAAACCTTTAAAATACAATTTAGAAGTTTCCATCAGCAGCACACTAAATAGACACCAAACCCGAACGATTGCCACGACATCTAATTTTGCGGAGCGGTTCCGCAAAAATGTCGGAGACGGGTTACAAGGGTTGATCAGTTTGTGCAGCAAAGAGGGTGATCAAAATATTATTTATTGCCCGAAAGGTAACTTGGCCATGGATTGGGCTAAATTGTTTGCAGCATCCCGAACTAAACCCGAAGATATAGACTTAGGCTTGCGGGAATTGATTGAATTTGTAGAGGACGAAGTTCATCCGCTTTATCAATTGATCCCATGTCTTTATAAGCAAACAGCTTTTCACAATGGTAACCTGCCCGATATTATCCGCAAAGAAATCGAGGATTGCTTTTTGGACGGCTCCATCAAAAACCTGTTTTGTACCACTACTCTATTACAAGGCGTAAATTTGCCGGCCAATAACCTTTTCATTCCCGACCCCCATAAGCGCAATATTAAATTAAGCCCTTTTGATTTTGGCAACTTAATTGGCCGCGCTGGACGCATAAAAGATTCGCTTTATGGGACAATCTATTGTATCGAGCGTAGTGAAAACGAATGGTCCCACGGATTATATCACTCGCCTGCCAAGAAGGTGGTGAAAACAGCGGGCGAGCTCGCGCTGGAAAAACCAGATGAATTATTATTTGAAATCAATCGCGAGACGGCCACAATCAGTCATAAGCAGCAGCGCAGCGCGGCCATATTTTTTTTGCAAAAATATTTGCGCGGCCCAAAGGAATTAACCGACTATTTAATAGCGAAAAATTTAAGCCAACCTGAAATTGAACGTCTGGAGACCGCTTTGCAAAAGCAGACGGCTGGCATTGAAATACCTAGTGAGTTGCTTAAATTAAACCCGACAATTGATCCTCTGCTTCAAGATGAGTTATTCCGGCAAACCAAAAAGGATGGTGTTGAACAATGGGCGATTTATTCAGCGGCAGAAAACAAAAACTTCTATGATTACATGGAGCCGGAAGATAAGGCGCTTTGGCCTTATTCGCAATGGACTTTCTATTTGCAGCTGGAAAGTGTAATCGTCAGATTGAACGAGATTTTTAAGATGACCGGTGAATCTTATTGGAAATATGGTATTGGCATAAGCTCTCGCCAGCTGGCCTTAAATGCTTATCATTGGCTGCAAAATAAAAGCATGCATGAGATCATCGAGCGGGATCTCGAATTTCATAAAACACACCATATACCCGAAGAACGCATTGACCCCAGCGATCCTAAAGATGTGAATAAGCGCATCGGTATCGTCATCAAAACCAATTCTGTGGTAGTCACCCATATTTTAGTGAAATACCTGAAGCTGTTGAACGATTTGTTAGAGCCGCAAATGAGTGATGAGTTAAAAGAACGTTTCAAATTTTCGCTCGCCCTACCAACTATGCTGGAGTTAGGCACTACACAAACTGTTGTGATCGCTCTGATCTCTCGCGGCGTATCGAGAAGTATTGCACTGAAAGTATTTGCTGAATATGAAAAAGAGCGGCATCCCGATGGTGAAGACGTTTTTACTTGGCTAGCGACCAAGGAGCGCCTACCCTTGAAGCCTGTTTATAACCGTTATTTAAAACGCATGCGATTGCTTCGCTTAAGAAAGGACTAACAAAATCATTAATGAATCTTGATCTCTATAAAGATGTAAGCTGGAATGGGTCCAGTTTCTGGCATGGCACGTCTACAATTTTTTTTGAGACCATTCGCCAAACCGGCTTGGGAACGATCAGCCCGGCAAAAGATTATAAATTGCTGGAAATGCTAGCATTTTTATATAGCAACATTCAAGAGAATAACATTTGGCACCCAGTGTTAGATAATAATTGCGCTTCCATCGAAGCCACTATTGCGCAAGGTGATATGGTGCATGAGGGGCGTTTGTTAAATTACCGGCACGACGGTTCTTATGTTTCAACAAGTCCGTTGCGCGCCGCCTATTATGCTTGTTTAAATATGGTGGGCAGTGAGTTACTCGAAAAATGTTTGATCTTATTAAGCGTGTTGATCAATGCAGGTAGTGACCCAAAGTTTCCCGAGGGCTTAGATGTGATGCGTATTAGGCAACATTTGGAAAAACCGGCAAAACCGATCATGATTGAAGTGTTGTCTGTGCCAGATGAAGCGCTTTTGCTAGAAGATGGCAGAGATGCAGCAGGCATACTCAAACAAATGCGCGAAGCATTTCCAAAGCTTTCTCCGCAAGAACAATTCGAACAATTGCAATTTTGCAATTTTTGTATTGTTGAACCAATACCGACTCAATATCTGCGATTTTATAATGTTGATTTTAGTGGCAGTCCAAAAAGCAGGGATTTTGAATATTATTTAACACGAATCTAATGGATATCGATAAAATCATCGCCCAAAATGCCTACAAACAACCGGATTGGGACCACCAGTTGGATGAGTACCTGCAAATGCAATTTGATTCGGGCAGCATCAACAAAGAAAAAAAGGAGCATATCTTTTTCCAAAGCAACGAGTTGCTAATGGACATCGCAGCGAACTTCTTTAGTTATGGTAATTTTAAGGATAAATGGGATACATCCAAATGCCAATCGAATTTTGCAGGACAAGTGTTATTATTGAAATCCGAAAAAATGGATTTGACCTTTTATTGGGGGACTAATGAAGAAAATTTTTATTTGGAAACCTACATCTACCATGCGCAAAATATACGCTTCATGACTGATGAGTTTTGGTCAATGATATTGGAATTGAAAAAATACGGCAAATATGAGTTTTCTCCGATGGGCCGCGTGAAAGCGACAGAAAAACCTTACTTCGAAAATAAAACTAGTACTGTATTTCAAATATTACGAACCTTTATGTTATACCAGGTGGAGAAAATGAACCAAAGCAATTTTGGGCAGTCGGAATTTATGGAGTTAGGCCAATTTACGATTAAATGGCCCTTTCATACAGATTGGGATACCTTACTAGAGCAAGCCTGTAAATCCTTTAAATTACTTTACATGCTCAACTACAAACTTTGGAAGATCAGTGATTTGGCAAACAAAATTAAAAAATGAGCGAGGAAATTGACGACAGATTTTACAAATGTTGTTTCAGGTTATCCCAAGAAGACATCGAGGCATTTAATGCAAATGATAACGGCCCGATCAACAATGTAATGGCGGGGTTGGACAAACATTGCTTCGGCGTAAAGTTAGAGAAAGACATAAAAGGTCTTATCGTCAGCATGTTTTTTATCGATGGGCGTAAAGAACTAAATGGCGACCTCATTGAACTAAGAATTGGCAACCAAGATTACTATGGCTTGTTGCTACGGTTCTGCGTCCTGATCGCACGTGATTACGATGACATTGATCCAGTTGATGCCTTTAATACTTATCAAAAGAAGTTAAGAGGTTTTTTAGAAAAGGATGGTTATTTTACCGTCACAAATTTTGAATTGGAACCGTTTACTGGTAAAGAAGCCATAATGTTTGCACCAACTAAGAAAGGAATCGTCAAAATTGACTTCATCGATAAAGTAACCTTTTACCGTGACTTCTTCCAAAATAATCATCAAATCCCCTCCGACTATTCGGCTTTTGTTTACCTAATGATCAATACCGATTCTTCACTGTTTAAAATTGGTTTCAGTAGAGATCCCACTTATCGGGAACGTACTTTACATTCGAAAGAGCCGTGTGTTTATTTAGTCGCCAAATGGCCCTGTCATAAGGCTGTAGAAAAAGAACTTCACCAGTTATATAAAGGCAAGCGCGTTCGCGGTGAATGGTTTAGTCTGAAATTCAAAGATCTCACAGAAATCGAAAACTTCATGAACCAGATTGTTGCGCAATGAAACGTATCACCAGAATTAAACTTAAGAATTTTTAAAGGTTCGACACTTTTAATTTTCCATTCAAACCCGATTTAGCATTTACTAAGTGTCGATAATGAGGTAGGTAAGAGTTTAATTTTAAGCATTTTAAAAAATTTAAACTGCCGGTTTAAGGAAATAATTATCAAGTGCTTCCTTGAGTTTTTTGTTCCCCATATCTTTTACCTTTTGCCGTATCTCTTTCGGGCCAAAATAACTTATTTTATTTTTTCGGTAAGTAGAAACTGCGTCGTCCAAAACATCGGTCGCATCAGCGTCAAAGCCGCCAGTTGACCAGTATTCAAATTCTAAACGCTTCTTTTTATAAATTTCCTGCTTTTCTACCCAAGCTCTGAATGCGGGTATAGCGCGCTTCAGCCAATCTTCAACGTCGTCTTCCTCAACTTGGGACTTCTTACCCTTACATTCTGCAATTACAATCCGGTCGCTGTAAACTGCTAATACATCCATTTCATGCTTAGTTCCGGACTCATCCAGTATTTCCCTGCCAATTTCCATGTTTTGGCAATCTATTACATGAATATGGCCTACCGCGTATTCAAAAAGCGTACCGCGAATATTACCTAAAAGCCCTTCATTATAGACTTTCAGTTGCTTGATCAAATCCAAATATTTTTCAGGATCGGCTTTTAAACTGGCGGCGGCGTTATTTAAAATCGTCAATAGCTCTTTGAGCGTTTCGGCATATTTTGCTCCGAACAATTCGCCAATGAAGCCTACAATGATCCCTTTTTGTTTCAGTAACTCCAATGCTTCTTTATCCATGTCATCTACAATAAGAAATGGTAACAAGCGTGGCGCCTTCTTAAAACTTTTGATGTGCTCTAATTTGGCGATAAAAAAAAGAACATCTTGCTTGTAAATAGGTACACCAAGCAAAATATCAGCGAGTAAGTAGCCAAAATTATTTTCGTTGTTACGCAGCCCAATTACTGGCGATAATCCTTTAAAACACCAATTGAACTTACCATATTCAGCGAATAGCTCCCCGCTGTTGTAGCTGATCAACCCGGTATTTTTAGTGATGCTGTGAAAACTATCCAGTACATAAGCCTTCACAGTTTCCAGTGCTTTGTTCATCATCCCGTTTCGTGGGCCTGCCTGAAGTTTTGGCGAGAGTATATAGTCGTCGCCGTTAAATATCACGATGTTTTGAGAAACAAACTTTTGCATCACGATCTTAAAGGGCAAATGGCCCTTTAAAGGTATAACTGGATAATTGGTGTAACTTGTCAGATATTGCTGACTAATGATACCTTGATGTAGTTGCAGGGCATTTAACGTATACCAATATTTCAATCCATGCTCATACATTAGCTTTGCCAAAATCGGGTACACCAGATCTTCATCGGCATGTTCTTGCAAATAGATTAATGACTGATTGCTTTTGAAAAAACCCTTTATCCTAAGCACCTCCTTTGCTCTCGAAATATTTTGACTGGCCGTATTAATACTCATATCACCAGATTTTGCTAGCAGCTGAGCCAGCTCGCTGCTAATTAGCGGCCCCTTAATTTTCAAAAGTCGTTCAATGGTTGTCATATCACACTATATATAAAAAACTCGTTAGAGTTTTTGCAATACAATTTTTTTTAAATTTTTCGGCGTTTCCTTTGGTTTTAAGCAGTTTTAATTTTTAAAAATAAGATTTTTTGCTGTCATATCAGTTTTTGTACATTATGATTGTCTAACAGGATTTTATTATGTCACAACGTTTTTTATACGAATACCGCTATGCATCAAAGACATATAGCATTATAAACATAGACCACTTTCTTTCTGAGCTTTAATGGTTTGAAAACAATTGAATAAAACTCACTTATTCCTTTAAGGTATTTATCCTCAAATTCTTTAAAGTGCTGCCTTAAGATAGTCAGCCGGTTATTGCTTTCCTGTAGCTGCTCCAGCAGGTCATTATTTAGCACTGAGGGCAACAGATAGTAGTGATAGCCTGAACGCTGACTTACAAAGAAACGCGGCGTTTGATTAGTAAGCGTTAGTTCCTTGCCTTGCTTATCAGTAATCAACGCTTCCAGCATAAAATGATCTGAATACTCTGTCAGCAGAAAGCTTAAAGTCACTGGAGTATTGGCAATTACACAATCCACCATGCAACTTTTAGTTGGTTTGTATTTTTTGATCGAGCTTAACATGCGGAAATTCACATACAAAAACTCCTCCGCGCTTAATCTAAAGGCCATTGCTTTGTGCCATAGCCCCAGCATCTCCTTTTTACGCTCCTGTCTTTGCTGCGCCGTTTGCCTGACGTCTTCCACCGGCGCTTCCATATCCCACATTTGCTTGCAAATGGCATTTAATTCTAACTGTACTGGTGTCAGTGAAATACTATCTGGTAACTGATGGTGGATTAAAAACTGCTTAAAAGAAACAATACACTCGCCTGCCTTATCCGTGGTGCCCCAAAAGGGCACCAGTACTGGCAAAGCCGAACGGTATTGCCTGCCCCGGCTAATGATGCAATATCCAAGTACGTCGCGTTTGGAATCTATGGGGAGGGCTGCTGCTATTCTGCCGTTACCGTTTTCCTTCTCCAGTTGAGGTAAAGCAAAATGCTCAAATCCTGCTTCTGGTCGGTAGATGCTGCCAAATTCCTTTTGTGGCTTAATAGAGATATAGTACTCTTTGACAGTTACCTCTAAATACCTCTCCTTTCCTCTCTCAGTGGTACTGATGCCCGGCCAGTAAAACTGTTTCAGGTCAACCGATTCATCGTGGTGACCAATTAAGTAACGCAATCCAAGGTAAGCATGCTTGCAGAGTTTCCTGCTCGGCATACCGCAATCGCAACTCACTTCCAGTTCGCCTGGGCTTACATGAAAGAGTATAAAATAGTCCTTGGGGTCATTTTTTATATGTACCCTGAGTTTGGCCACCTCCCTTTCGAAGCTGATATGACGCGCGTAAGTGCCCATCATGCGCCGGTACCCTACCGGCACCTCGCCAAAATGATCATCCAGTGTCTGGCGTAACAGTGTAAACTTTTGCTCCAAGGGCAGGACGTAAAAGAAGGTATCACCCGGAATAACCTCCTGTACTTTAGCTGGCTTCTTCATGAAATAAAGATTGAAGTGAAACGCCTGTATTAATTGTAGATGTCTCCTGCCTATTGGGATAGTGCTGCTTACAAAGTTCTTGAGCCTTTGCAAGCAAGCTTTCTACCTTACTTGATATTTCTTCGACTTGATGGTCGGTAACGGAAAAATCATCCTTATAGCGAGATGCTACATAAGCCTCCTCCAGTAACGCAGTCAATTTTTGCCCTTCTTCAGTATCAGCCAGCAGGCAATGATTTAAATGAGGCGCTACCACTTGCATGGGCTTTTGCAGTGTCCTGATGGAGTGATTGCGAATCTCCAGGTCATACAGTCCCCTAAGCAGGGCACGGTATGTCAATTCTGCTACCTGGTGCAGCATAAAAAACGTGATGGCATTACCGCTGTCTTCGGGTTCACCGAAATGATTGCGGGCGCATTCCATAAAACTTTCAGCTTTTTGTAAGCCGCTTTCTAAATGATGCTTAGCCGCTTGCAGACTTAGATAAAACTGTTCCCCGTCAATTTTAGGTGCTGCATATTTACCATCGTTGTATATGAGGTTATCCGGCAAACAGTACCTTGAGTAAAAGACATGCCCTTCACTGGTGAGCTGATTCAAATAGCAGTATTGCAATACGGAACAGGTGAGCCGTTCATCACCAAGCTTGACCAGTTCCATCAGCGGTTCAAAATCCTTAACCTTACTCGTCCTGTTATCCGGAACAATAATGATTAAGTGTATGTAGCTTTGTTCACTGTCTGCCGCATCGGAATGATGCAGAATACAGTAAACTTTAGTTGGCTGGATTAAGGTGATTAATAGCTTGATGAGTTCTTCCCGATTATAGCAAGGAAAATTTACTATCGGTAAAGGCATGAACTTAACGTCTGGTGCCTGCTTTTCTTCTTTCGCAAGTGCTCCGATGGCCGTATAGTTAGATGCCATCTGCCTGATGTCTTCCAAGGTCGGTTTGTCTGCATGATTGAGCCAGAACTGGAACTGGTCTTCTAAAAATTGAATGATGCTGCGGGGCTGCTGATTTGCCGGGGCTGCTTTTAAGGGCGTGTTTGAGTGGCTGGTTTCCATAACTTTGTTGCTTTTCTCAAAGCTTGCAGTCAGGCTGCCTGTAGCGAACCAAATCCCTTTGTATTTTACAAAACGGCGCTTGTTTCGTACTTTTACGTAAATTCATACTTTTGAGCAATGGAAGACACTACCTTACACATCGGCAGAAAGATCGGACGCATCCGCGAAATGAAAGGCATCAAGCAGGAAGCCCTGGCCATTGAACTGGGTGTAAGCCAGCAAACCGTGTCTAACATTGAAAAGAGCTCTAAAGTAGAAGATGAAGTGCTGGAAAAGATTGCCAAAGCTTTAGGCGTTACCGGCGATGCCATCCGTAATTTTAGCGAAGAAGCTGTGACTAACTATTTTAATACTTTCAATGACAGCAGCGTTAATCAGGGTGCCGTTGGTTCGAATAACTTTAATTGTACATTCAATCCCTTGGACAAGCTTTTAGAAATCATCGAAGAAAATAAGAAGCTTTACGAACGCTTACTAGATAGTGAGCGGGAGAAAGTGGAAATGCTAAAAAAAAAGATCTAGCTCCATTCATCACGCTGGCCGATAAAACCTATAGTGGCCGTTTGCAAGCCATGGTCAGGGAGATTCCACCGCTAAACGAAAAGTACGATTCCTATTTTGACCTGCATGGCATTGAAGATATCGGTGACCTGTTCGACGTTATCCAAGTACACAACAGTCCTGACATCACCGGCAAGCTAATTTGGAAAGGGAATCATGATTTGCCTACAGAACTTATCAGGGATATTACCCAGCTCTTCAACCGCTATTTTGTGGATTAAACCATTGTAGGTACTTACCCTACCATCCTTTGCGCACAGTGCGGGCTTTGCACTGCTTAAACAGCCAAGAACCCAGAGCGGCGAAGGTGTCAAGGGCAGGCTACCGCTGAAAATCAAATAACTGCTGCCTACTTGCTATACCCTTGATGGCTTTGCTGCGGTGTTACCTTTGTGGTAGCAGTGCACTGCTTGGCTTTTTTGCAGCTAAAGGCAGGTATGTTACAAGCGCAGCGCGTTTCATTCCTGCATGGGCAGCGAGGCTGGCGGCGCAATGGAACCCGCCGCATAGCGCGTGGTGCAATGGAGCCGCCTGCCGAAGCTTGTCCTATCAAATATTGCGTATATTTGATAGCAACATTGTTTTGAATAAAAGATTCTCTATCTTTGCGCGCTTCAAATTCTTCCAAAGAAAATGTAGTTCATTGCTATTCAAATAACATTTATATTATTGAATCTTAAATACTTACAGTATCTTCCACAAGCAATTATAAAATTTTTAAGAAATCTTTTTTAATATAAATTTTTCTTATAATTGAACATTATCCAATTTCTTTCGTTAAATTTATAAATATCCTTAATCAATATTACATGCTTAGATCTCATAACATACAGGATGTTGAGGTAGATTTTTTCCTTTCTTTTTTAGATCATGCGATTAAAGGAGAAGCAAAATATAGAGATTTAGTTGCTCCTATCATCTTAGATGTAGCGCAACTTGCAAAAGGAGAGAAAGAAATTTATCAATTAGACCGAGTAGGGCTTAACGTTAAAGTAATTCTTTTAAATACAGCTTCTGACATTCTAAAAGAGGTTACAGAAACCAATTTAGATACCTATTTAGAAGCACTAAATAGTGTAATAAACAGTAGCAGGCAAACTGTATTTGCATAAGTTTATTATTTTTGATGAGTTATAATCCGCAACTTAACCTTCATTTATCCCAAGGAGAGATATTTCTAGACAAATCAAAAAACAATAATTATTCTGATGTTGCGAAAAAACAGTATCAGAATAAATTATTTGATGTTTTTAGTAAAATAAAAAGCTCTATCGTTGATAATCTTGATCAAACGGTGATATTCGAAAAGCAAGAGCATTTAAACTTCATTTTCAGAAGTTTAGAATTCTTGAAAGATAGTACTTTAAATTCTATTCCATTTGAGGTTGTAAGTTGCCTAAATATGGCTATGAATGATTGGGTGGATGGTAATGATTATATCATAGTTACAAGTCTTAACAATAATGTACATGCATATAGTTACGACCCTTCCTTGGCTTTTGAAGATTTGTTATATAAATCCATCGAGGCTAATTATGGGGTAGTATTTGAAAAGAAGCTAGTGCAAATCAATCTACCACTGATTCTATCAAGAGATTACTTTTCCTCAGTTGTATTGTACCATGAACTTGGGCACTTCGTTGACCTTCGCTATGGCATTTCACAAAAAATTGCTCTCTTTTTATTAGGTCAATCGCAAAGTGAATGGGATAAATACAACAAATATTTGCCGATACCACAAAACGTTCAGTATCAGTCTGTTCTTGAAAGTCATATTGCTGAATATTTTTGCGATATTTTTGCATCACAGTACATTGGGACGACGTCCAATCTATACTTAAAATATCTCACAAAAAACTCCTCAAGTGTCTCATATACACATCCCTCAACTACAAACAGAATCCAAGCGGTAGATGACTTCATTTCAAATACATCCAACCCTATTGTAGATAAAATCAAAGAATATACTTTACAAATTTCCAATAGAGAGTTAAAAACACGATTTACAAACCTTACTTCTGAAGATTTTTACAATTTCATTCCGGTTGAGGCAAATTCGGCAGAAGATGTACATGGAATATTCCAGTATGCTTGGAATATATGGCTTAATGGAACAGATGACTTTGTGAACAAATCGAAGGTCAAATCTGGATTATCAAGTGATAGGGTATATAAAATCTTAAACAATCTAATTGAAAAGTCAATTGGAAATTATTTCATATGTTTAGACTGGAAGTCGACAATATAAAATGAGCGGTTTTATTTCAGGAAATACTATTCAAGGCTTGATTGATAAGGGAGAATTAGTGATTCGTCCTTTACTTGATTCATCTCAAGTAACTAATATAGGAGTAGATTTTAGATTAGGTTGTAATTTCTTAGTCTCAACACAAGGCAGAGAGGCATTTATAAATACGTCTTTAAATGATGAATTTGGAGAAGGACATCGTGACATCAAAATGTTTTTCCAAGAAACTAGGAGACAACTTGGGGAAACATTTATTCTTTATCCAAATCAAACGGTATTGGCAAGTAGCTTAGAGTACGTAAAACTTCCTAATGATTACCTTTTAACACTTTATATGCGAAGTTCATACTCAAGGTTAGGTTTGACTGTGTCAACTACTGTCCAGCCTGGGTACTGTGGGTGCTTATCGATTGAACTTACAAACAATAACAATAATCCAATAAATTTAACTGTAGGCGCCAGAATCTTTCAAGGTGTTTTCTTGATTTCAAATGAATCTTCAAACTACTTTGACAATAAGAGAAAATATATTTGTAGTGTTAGACCAGAGCCATCAGCAGCATTGAATGATGAGGATATTAGCGTGCTTGCTAAACTTTGGAAAAAGAAAAATAATAGATAGATTTTTTCCTTTAGTTCCCCAGATTCACAACGCGTTATTCATGAAAAAGCAAGAATCTAAAACATTGCGCTTGCGTATTCTGCTAAGTAGGGCATATTAAATTATTCAATTGCTAGCAGTAGCTTTTGAAAATACAGGTGTTCGAAAAGATTAACAATTCAAAGCCCCTTATCGATTTATTTTTTAAAGAATAAACTGTAATCCGTTCTTAAAAAAGCAAATCTGAAGTTCCTTCTTAAAAGATAAGCTTGTTATCTTTTAAGTCGTGTAATGACATAAACTAAAGAAGATATTCCTGTTTATTCTTCAATTACATACCCATCAACTTTCAATATTTGATGATGAACAAAATCTACTTTTGGTGCATTTTGCGTGTAATATGTAAACTTGATAGGAATTATCGGCTCTTTGCGATTTAAGACGTATTGCCATATTTCTTTTTCGATGACCTTAAGACCAAATTTGGCAAACTCGTCGTCAAATCCTTCTTCATTATATCTAGTCTTAAAATGACTTACCCAATCGGCAAACAGGGAGCCACTAACAATAATATTTGCATATCCCCCCCATTGTTCTCCATTTTCCTCGCTTACTGTATAATTATATTGTATTTGCCTGACATCTGCTTCGCCTTGTTTAAAGACAACATAATCTTGTATAGTAATTTGCATAACTTAAATTAGTACTACTTGAGCAGAAGTACAAGGCCAAGTAGTACTAATATATAAATTTATTTATCATTCATCTTTACGGCACTATGGTCAGCAACCACAAAGATTTTGTTGCAGCTCGATTTATTTAATGCAATGACAACCACAGCACTTTATAAAGTTTCCTCCCTATTAGTGTTTACTATGCTTATTTTTTACTTTAGATTGTTGTAATTCTTTAACCCTTTGTCTTGCCAATTCACTAGCTTGCTGCTTCTCCTTAGCCTCCCGCTGTGCAGCCGCCAAGTCCGCTGCTGCCGCTTCCAAACTATCCGCTTCGGCCATTGCTTTCTTTGGATCAGTCCGATAAGTAGTATCTGCCCATAGCGCTACATCAGCATGACTCTGTCTGACCATGAAAAACTTGTCAGCGCTCACTTTAAGCTTTTGGTTTTGAATCAGCATGGTAACAGCTATACCAACCGCAACAGCGGAACCCAATAGCAATATAGCTACCCCGCTCAATAGCCCTTTGCTCTTCAGATCCAGGTAATGCCTGACTGGTATCACCTTCGGAATGACATTGATTTTAGATTGTAATTCCTCCAGCTGCCTTTGAATTTGTTCAGCCGGGTATTGATTGGCTTTTTCACTAATAATAGCTTTAAGCTCCGCAAACTGCGGTGAGTAATCCGGAAACTTGATTTCCCGCTTTTCCAGCTCATTAACTTTTTTGATCAGGTTATCCTGTATTTCCTCTGTTATGCTTTTTTGTTCCTGGTTGCCCATGGTAAATTTCATTTTAGTCTGTTGATTCTTCTTCATTAGCGCGTGTTGGTCCGTGCTTGTTTAGTGCGCCGCCGGTTACGCCCGTTTATAGCTTCATCATCTATATCATCCGCTATACTAATGTCCAGTCCGTACTCGGGATATTCCGGATGATAATCTATTGATGCCGGTTGCTGCGCCGGTGCTTGCCCTCTTGCTGGTTCAGCAGGCTGTTTATCGTCGAAGTCTTTGATGATTTGCTTTAGCTCTGCCACCATGTTCTTGGTCCGTTCGTCAGCTTCCTGCTTCTCCTGTACCTGCCGCTCGATGGTTTTCGTCAGATTGCCATAGCTTAAGCTGCGGTCGATCTCTGAACCTTTAAACTGATAGCCATCTTTCGAAAAACTTATCCCTTGTACTTGGGTAGTGCCGCTTTTATACTTGAACAGCATATTAATGCCTTTAGCAGCCAGACGGGCTTTCAGTTCATCCAGGCTTTTGACCCTTTGGCTTTCTGCTTTGATTGTATCGAAAAGTGCATACTTAACCCTGTCAGCACCCTTCAGCTGCTGACGCTTCACGCTTTGCTTGCCCTCCGCCATAAAGAAACCATGTATTAAGGTGAGCTCTTTACAAACTTTTGCGCTCCTTCGACGCTGAAGGTTATCAGGTATGGTCTTGCCCTGGTTATCCACCCGGTTATAAATGATATGCAGATGCGGATGCTCCTTGTCATGATGCCGGACGATCAGCAACTGGGTATCCTGTATCTTCATTTTCTTGAAATACTCATAAGCTACAGATAGCATCAATTCGTCCGTAAGCTTCGGCAGGTCATTTGGGCTCCAGCTTAAGGCGATGTGTCCTACGGCTTGGCCCAACGCCGGATTCATTTTGCGCCCTATGTTGAAGTCTTGGGTGATATGCAAGACCTGGTCTGTGCGTATGCCTACAGCATCCAGGATCACTGCATCCTGCTTCAAGACGTTATACTGTACGCAGCCGCCGAAGCTTTTACCAGGCTTAGGTATTTTGGCCATCATGGGTAAAGAACGTATCGAGAAATTGACTGATCTTCGCCATTAGCGCCACGCCATCACGCGCCATACTAAGCAGGCCACCACCGTTGGCTACCTTGGTAAATTGGTTCAGGTTGTTGGCCATGCCGGATAGCTCTCTCATTCGAAGCCTTTCTTCCGGGCTCAGGCGTGCTATGACTTTAGCACTAACGGCGGCGGCCCTAAACCAGTCGCTGATTTTCATACCAGCTGATTTTGCTTTACTCTCGATCAGAAAATATTGCGTAGCACTCAGCCTGACGCGGATTGACTTTTCCATCTTTACCGCCTTGCGCGGTGCCCCGCCCCGATGTTTAGGACGGTTACTGGCCGGCTTATTAGGGTTACTTGGTGTTGTAGATTCCATAAAAATAAATTGATTAATGAGGTTGTAGATCATCACCCAAGGTGTTTCTCCTTTAGCGACCACCGGGAGCAAAAGGCAAGTTTGCCCCTTTGCCCGATACGGGCTTAGGGAAGTATTTGTAGAACAAATACACAAACTTGCTTCTTACTCACGGACAGACAGGTCGCCGTGGTGCATGCTGATATAGAGATATAGTGCAGGCCCAATTTTACCTGGCATTATCTTCCAACAGCTTCATGATGTCTTCATGTTTGTAGTAAAGCAGGCCGCCGATCTTGGTGTAATGAAGTGTGCCGTTCACCCGCAAGTTTTGCAACGTGCCCGGCGAAATATTGAGCAGCTTTCTGACTTCATAACTTTTAAGCCACGGCTTATTTTGGCCTATTGCTCCAGGCTTCATGAGCTGCCGGATCTCCGTCAGCATTTCTGTTTTAAATACTTTTAAATCGTCTTTGGTAATTAATTCATTCGCTTGCATAATTCATATCCTCCTTGTTTTTGAGACATGCTGCGAAGAAGCAAAAAAATAGGGCGCTGCGGTGACCTCCGAAAATTTTGAGGTTAAAATATGAGTATCAAAAGCAATGTAAATGAGCTATTTAAGCATTAGACTGCAAACTATTGCAAACAGCCCAAAAGTATATGGCTGCTGTGAATTTGAGGCTTATAAGCCCCTTTTCTTACCGGGAGAGATGGTGAAAAGCTGGTCCTTTTTGGGAATTTCCTTGTACTTGGTTAAGTCAGCACTGTTATCCGGCGGGAAATAACGCTTGATGCTCTCAAAGCTTATCTCCTTACCTTCAATTCTAAAATACTTGGAAATCATTTTGCTCCAGATATTCAGTGTAGTCGCGTTAACGAGTTCCTTACCATCCTCTAGTTTCAAATCGCGTATCTGTAGCAAAAGATGATAAAGTGTTCTTTGCCTTCCCTCCCTAATGTCGATGTAATCTTTGGTTTCCAGTTCCCGAAGTTTCTTGTTTTCTTCTTTGAGCTTTTTGTTCTCTGATAGGAGTTTGCTGATTTCTTCTAACTGACGCTTTATGGTTTCCTGTTCAGTGGATTGTATAAACCACTGATCTATGGTATTTAGGTAATCCAAGAATTCTTGCAACTGCAAACGGTTATTGCGTTCCTGTGCATGCTTCGAGGTGTAGCGGTTTTTGCTGACCAGCGCGGTGATCGCATCGGTGATGATTTGCTTGACGTGAACAAAGAATTCCTGTTCAACGGCATCAGGATACTTATTCAGAAAGAATTCCAAGTGATGCTGATAGAAAGACTGATATTCATCCTGACTTTTCTTGTACAGGCGATAAAGAAAATGATTATCTTCATTACCTTTCTTCCATGGCAATGGGAAGCCTACATCATTAGTTTGATTATTAAAGTCAAAGACTTTTCGATGTTTGAAATAATGCTTTCTCATTACTGATAGATACAATGTAAATTTAATCGAATTTATAGTAACGACTAAGTGCTTATTCAGAGCTATTAGACGTTAAAAATGCGCGTACATTTAAATAAAAAAATATTGCAGCTCAAGAGAAGTAAACTTCAAATTTTTATCGTTTTATTTTAAATTTTAGTTGCTTTATTATAAATACGTTTTATATTTGCTTTAACCTGGCAAATATGAAAACAACCGGCGCTAACCGCATCATCACCTGTATCTGGATACTTATCGGCTTATCAGCACTAAAATCTACCTATACATTAGTGAATAGCGCACTCACCTATCGCTTAAACCCTTTTATTTTTTGGCTATCTTTTCTAAACCTTGTCAGTGCCCTTATTTTGCTGAACATGAGTTTTTACATGCGCAAAATGGTAAGATCATATACCGTGAGCAACCAATGGCAAGAGGCCAATTACGCTAAAATGAAATCTGTGGGGTACTGGGCCATAATATTGGTTCTGATCCAAACTTTTTACAGAATAGGTTATGATTGCGTTTGGGTACTGGTATCTAAAAGCCCTGTAAAAATTAATATGCTTTACCTTTTTAAACGCTTTTGTTCCATCATTTTAACAGAATCGCCGGTGTTGTGGGTACTGGCGCTCAGCATTTTCTTGTTTGCCGAACTGTTAAAAATGGCCCATGAGGTAAAAGCAGAAAACGAAGCATTTATATAATATGCCAATCATCATCAACCTGGATGTGATGCTGGCCCGGCGCAAAATGTCGTTAACGGAACTGGCACAAAAAGTTGACCTTACTATTGTTAACCTTTCGATCTTAAAAACAGGCAAAGCCAAGGGCGTACGTTTTGACACCCTGGAGGCTATTTGCAAGGCACTAGACTGTAAGCCCGGCGATATCATTGATATAGAATAAACCGAATTCTTTATGAAAAACCTTAAACTGACCATGGCATTTTTGTGCCTTTTAGCCACTGCTTTGTGCAAAGCGCAACCCAACGCTCCAGCCCATATGGCGGCGGCGGCTATACCGTTTAACCAGCAAAGCCTGGAAAATACCTACCTGCTTGGCCGGGTATGGGGCCTGCTTAAATATTTCCACCCCGCGGTTGCCACAGGACAAGATGACTGGGATGCTGAACTGTTTAAAAAGTTAGCCCTGGTTAATTGCAGTAACCAGGCATTTAACGAAGACCTTTCCCGTTGGATCACTTCTTTAGGCCCCACAGTACCCTGCCGTTCTTGCCAGCCGACCATTACCGATAGCTTGCTTGCCCGTAACCGCTGGATAACCAACACCTCGTTTACTAAAGAAACCAGCTCCCTGCTACGCCAGGTAATTATGAACCGCAACACCGGGAAAAACAAGTATGTGCGTATGATCAGCTTTTTTCAAAACCCCGATTTTGGTACCGAAAACGCTTACCGCACGCTAAAAGATATAGATGTAAATTACCGCCTGCTATGCTTGTTCCGTTTCTGGAACATGGTAGCGTATTACTTTCCTTATAAAGACCTGATTGGCGAGGATTGGGATAACGCCCTTAAGGCAATGATTCCTGAATTTATAAACGCCCAAACCCCGCTGGCTTATAAACTTGCCGCCTGGCGGATGATTGACCGTATACACGATACCCACGCCAATTTATACAGTAATTACAGCGACCAGGAAATGCTGAACTTTATGGGCGGCCCCAGGCAGTTGCCGGTTATTATTCTCCGTGTAGAAGACCAATACGTTGTAGCGGGCCTGCGTGACAGCATTAATTATCCGCAGTTGCAGCTGGGCGACGTTATTTTAAAAATTGACGGCCAAAGCGTAACCGAACGTGCCGAAAAACTAATGCCGTATGCCTGTGCGTCAAATCAAATTACAGCTTACCGCAATGTTGGCTTGAACCTGCTCCGCAGTAAACAAGATACCATCCATTTGCAGATTGTTCGTAAAGGAAAGCTGATCGACCTGCATGTGCCAAGTTTAAACAACCAGGAGTTTGGGCAAATGGTATTGCAGGCGGCCGCAAGGGCAGAAAAACAACTTCCCTATCGCCTGCTCAACCCGCAAGTGGGGTATGTAAGGTTTGATATGACCCATAGCAATTTTGTTAAAGAAATGTTTGATAGTTTTAAAGCAACTAAAGGAATGGTTGTAGATCTGCGCAATTATCCGGCGGTATCGGTAAATCACCTTTTACGCAAGTACCTCAACGAGCGCCCCGTAACCTTTGCCAAATTTAAATACACCGATACCAGCCACCCCAGCTTGTTTATTAACGAAAAGGAACAAACCTTCGGCGCCATCAATAAAAAACCTTATCAGGGCAAAGTAGTGGTATTGGTCAATGAACAATCGCAAAGCAATGCCGAATTTGTGGCCATGGCGCTGCGGGCCTGTAAGCGGGTAGTTATTATGGGCAGCCAAACCGCCGGTGCCGACGGAAATATTTCGCGGATTAACCTTCCCGGCGGCCTGTACACGTATTTTTCGGGCATAGGCGTTTATTACCCCGACGGTAGCGGCACCCAACGTATAGGCATTGTACCCGACATGGAAGTAAAACCTACTCTAAAAGGCTTAAGCGAAGGCCGCGATGAATTATTAGAAAAAGCAATGACTTGGCTTGCAAACTAATACAAAAAGGGCTATTTGTTAAATCAAACAACCCTTCGTATTAAGACATATATACCTACTATTGATTTTTATATGTGGATAAATACTGCGAATTCTCCTTCTCCAGTTGCGGTGCCAAACAATCACCTGCACGTTATTCATTCCTGACAACTGCGTTGTTTTAGTAGTCGTACTACGTTTGTTAGCAGGTTGTGAGGGTTTATTTTGATCAGCCATTACTTAAACTTCTAATCTTCTATTAATTTTCGATTTAACATCAAAGGCTTTTCAAGTTTAAGATATAAGATGCCTCTAATGCCTTATATACTTTGTTTTGATATGGTTCTGTAAGCTTGTATTAAATACGGTAATCTTTATAGTACTTACCTGGTTGTAATAAATAGGCTACTTCAATTGGGAAATGTCAGTTTTATAATGAATACTATTAATATGATTACTGACGTTAAAAATCGGGCTTATATCCTATCCTTTTCCGCTCTTGCGAATGATCATTTTTTTCGATTAACTCATCAAGGTATCTGAAGACGATCTCCATATTTTTATCTTGGTTGTCAAGTTTCTTTTTGATTGTATCTATCTCTGTACGTAATTCTAAATTGTCCAGAAACATTTTACGGATACGGGTAAATATTCGCATAACCTGAATGTTTACCATTATCGCTTGCTTACTGTTTAATACACTTGAAAGCATAAGCACGCCATGTTCAGTAAACACATAAGGAAGCTTTCGTCTGCCGCCGCGTTTTGATGTCGCAAATTGCGACATCAAACTACCAAACTCAGCTTCGTTTAATCTGAACATGAAGTCATCAGGGAACCTGTCTGCGTTTCTTGCTACCTGTTCATTTAACCGGCGCGTTTCAACACCATAAAGTTCGGCAAGGTCACTGTCAAGCATTACTTTTTGATCTCTGATGAGATATATTTTGCTCATCAGTGTTTCATCAGGAATCAAGGTATTTTCCATTATAGTTAGATTAAGATGTAAAGTGTTGACTGTCTATTATCATATTGCCCATCAGAGACCTCCTTGAAAATTCAAATTGTTATCTAACGGCTCCGAATATTTTCTTTCTTATTCTGGCTGAACTTCTAAGCGCTTTTTGAGCCGTTTCATATCCTTGCTCAGTTTGGTTTCTACCACTCTCGCATAAATTTGAGTAGTGCTTATTTTAGTGTGACCTAATAGCTTGCTTACTGATTCAATAGGAACGCCATTGGATAAGGTTATGGTTGTAGCGAACGTATGCCGTGCGACATGAAAAGTAAGCACCTGCTTTATGTTACAGACGTCTGCAATTTCTTTCAAATAAGAATTAAGCTTCTGATGACTTAAAGTAGGCAGGAGTTTACCCTCGGCAAGCACTTGCGGGTCGCCCTCATATCTTTCAATAATTGCTAACGCCTGAGGTAACAAAGGGATTTTAACAGATGTGTCTGTCTTCTGCCGGCGGGTGACGAGCCAAAACAAACCGTTTTCTTTCTCCACCACGTTATCCGGCGTTAACTGGCATACATCAATATAAGCCAGACCGGTGTAACAGCTGAAAATAAACAGATCCTTAACAATTGATAATCGTGCTATATTAAACTCCTTCTTCTCGATCCGCTTCAGTTCCTTAGGAGTGAGACATGGCCTTTCTGTTTTCTGAAATTTGAGCTGATAAGCCTGGAATGGATTTTTAGGTAACCAATCCAACTTTACGGCTAAGTTTACCATTTTGCACAGCCGCTCCAGGTGCTTCATCACACCATTATTTCCAAGTTCTCTTTGCCTAACCTCGGGTTGTCTGTTGCGAAGGTAATGCTCAAATTCTATGATAAACTGATAATTAAGCTCCGAAAGATATTTGTCAGTGGTTTTGAAATGTATATTTAAAAACTCCTTAATATATTTTTGAGTCGTATAATAATTTTTCATCGTTCCTACTTCAAGTACCTTTGATTGATCTGCGTTATGGAATTCTATGAGCTTACATAGCGTATATTCTATCTTGTCCTGGCCTGTAAACCTATTCTTTACCAGTGTAGCTGTAATTAGCTTCTGTTGAAGAAAAAGCTCCTGGTAGCTTTCCACTATTCCAGACCGGTATTGCTCTAAATAATTATTGAGGTTCGTCACTTCCTGCTTGCTCCCCTTGGCCATACCCCTACTTGCATTCCAGTTAGCCGGATCAATAGACCTTTTAACTGACAAGTCGGTACGGTGGCCGTTTACCGTGATCCGTACATAAATTGGTACTTTACCATCTGTAGTAGCTTTGTATTTCCTTAAATAAAAAATTACTCCGAAGGTGTTGCTTTGCGTTTTCATATCTGTCAATTCTAGTTTTCAAATAGCTTTAAATTGACCGGGCAAAAAGTGCCCTATTGAAATCAAGGTAATCCAACCCCTTCAAAAGGCACTAAAACCCGTCAAAATAAATGAAGTATCAAATTGACTATCAGCACTTTAATACCCTATTTGTGCCCCTAATATAAATATTGTATTTGGGGCACCCAATAGGGCACCTTTGGTTTGATATAACTTAAATGAATTGGGCTGGAATAAAATAAAAAAGCCCTTAAATCATTGATTTAAAGGCTTTTTGATGGCTTTTGACCACTAAAATGTCGGGATGGCAGGATTTGAACCTACGACCTCCAGCACCCCATGCTGGCGCGATACCGGGCTACGCTACATCCCGAAGATAATCAAAGTAACTGCTCTGGCAAGAGCAGGAACAAATATAAAGATGTTACTGAAAAGTTAAAAAAAATTATTTAGAAGCCTTACTACCTTTTTAAGGCTTTTGTTCATCTCCCACAATTAAAGTATCATTTTTTTTCACTCTATTAAACACAAACCATTAAATAACAACACATTCGTAATAGTTGTAATTAATTATACTTGGTGTTTATTATACAATTAGCTTCTGTATTTTTCGTTTCACTTTATAATTAGCTACATTAGTGTTTGGATATGGCATCATCAGATAATTACGCTTTGCTGATTGATAAGGTGAATACCTTTATTCGCAGGTATTATTTGAACAACTTGCTGCGCGGACTCATTTTTTTAGGAGCCGGCTTGTTGTCTGCCTACATTATGCTGGTATTTTCCGAACATTATGGCAATTTCGGTATTCGTCTGCGCACAATTCTGTTTTATACTTTCATCTTATTAAACCTGTGTTTGCTCAGTTGGCTGGTCATTCCGTCTTTTCTGGCTTATTTTAAGCTAAGTAAAACACTTACGCACGATGAAGCTGCTGAAATTATAGGTCAGCATTTTGGTGATGTGAAAGACAAATTGCTCAACACTTTGCAACTCAAAAAACTGGCCGATAGCCATGACCAGCACCGCCATTTAATTGAAGCCAGTATTAACCAAAAAATAAGCGAATTGCACCCGGTCAGCTTTCCGTCGGCTATTAACTTGCAAGAAAACAGGCGCTATTTGAAGTGGGTAATTCCACCAGCGGCTATCATTGCTGTAGTAGCTTTGGCTGCGCCATCTATTTTGGTAGATAGCACTAAACGGCTCATCCATCATAACCAGTATTATGCGCCGGCTGCACCGTTTAAGTTTGTGGTTGTCAACAACCACTTGTCGGCCATTCAAGGACAGGACTTAAAGCTGGACATCAAACTGGAAGGTAACCAACTGCCAGCAGATGTATATCTGGAAACGGGCAGCAATACTTTTAAGCTGGACAAGGATAACCTAACCCGCTTTCATTACCTGTTTAGTAATTTGCAGCAAAATACCGAGTTTCGGATCACAGCTAATGGCTATTACTCGGAGCCATATCATATACAGGTAAACGTTAAACCGGCACTGCTTCATTTTGATGTAACGCTAAATTACCCGGCCTATTTGCACAAAAAAAGCGAACAACTCAACAACGCTGGCGATTTAACGCTGCCGGCCGGCACCAGCGTAACCTGGCAGCTGCATACACAACATGCCAGCAATGTTAACTTTGCTATTAACAACGTACAAAAGCAGTTGGCCCCGGCCGAGGAAGATTTATTTAAACATACAGAACGCATTAACCAAAACACTACTTACAACCTGCAGCCATTAACACCTGCTGCCGGAACCGGCGATGCGGCCAATTACCGCATTAATGTAATAGCCGATGAAATGCCGGCCATTAACGTACAAGAAAAGCAGGATTCGGTAAGCAGTAAGGCATTGTATTTTACGGGTGATATTCATGATGATCATGGATTTTCGTCGTTAACATTTCACTATACTGTAGGTTCGGGCAATCGTAGTAAAGCATTCGTAAGGCACGTTAATGCAAATTTGGGGCAAACGCAATCAGCATTCTTTTATTTCTGGAACCTTAAAGATTTGAATGTTGCTCCCGGCGACCAGGTAAGCTATTATTTTGAGGTTGCTGATAATGACGGCGTTTCGGGGCCTAAAAAAGTACGGTCTTCTGAGCGCACTTTGCAGGTGCCTACTGAAAAGCAGGTGAACGAGCAATTAAACGCTGGCACCCAGGTAGTTAAGCAAAAAATGCAGTCGGCCATAAAATTGGCCGGTCAGTTAGAGCGCGAGGCACAAAAGCTAAATCAGTTATTGCTCAATAAAAATCAGCTAAGCTTTGATGAAAAAAAGCAGGTTGAAGATTTATTGAAAAAGCGGGCGGAACTGAACAACCTGGTAAAAGAAATACAAGAAGAAAATAAAAAGAACTTATACAACCGCCAGGAAAACCAGCAGCAAAGCCAAGAACTGCAGCAAAAGCAGAAAGAAATGGAAGACCTGTTTAAGAACATAATGGACGAAAAAACGCAGGACTTATTAAAACGCCTACAGGATTTGTTGCAAAACGAACAAAAAGAAGGTACCCGCAGCGAGCTGTCCAAAATGCAGAACGATAACAAGTCTTTAAAAAAGGAGCTTGACCGTATGTTGGAACTGTATAAAAAACTGGATTTTGAACAAAAACTCAATCAAAATATCAACCAGTTGAACAAATTGGCCGATGAACAGCAAAAACTTTCTGAACAAACCCAGCAACCCGGCGCCAACCAGCAACAATTGCAGCAACAACAGGACAAGCTAAAGCAAGATTTCGAAGACGTTAAGAAAAACTTAAACGATTTACAAAAAAGCAACGAACAGTTGGAACGCAAAACCAACTTTGAAAAGCCGGAGCAGGAACAAAAAGCTGCCGAACAGGAGATGAACAATAGCAGTAATGAACTGCAAAAAAACAATCGCAACAAGGCATCACAAGCACAGCAGCGGGCCGCTCAGCAAATGCAAAAAATGGCTGCCAAAATGCAAAAAGATAGCCAGGAAGGTGAAGAGAGCGAAACCCAGGTAGATGCTCAGCAATTACGAGAATTGCTAAAAGTACTGGTCAATAGCTCGTTTGAGCAAGAAAAGGTTATGCAAAATTTGCGCGGCATGAACCCGAATGATCCGAGCTACATCAGCATGGCGCAAAAACAAAAAGATATAAAAGATAATCTTAAAACGGCAGAAGATACGTTATATTCTTTGAGCAGACGTATTCCGCAAATACAATCTACCGTAAACAAGGAAGTAAAGGGCATAAACGACAATATTGACAAGGCGCTAGAAAGCCTGGGCGACCGCCGTACGGCCGAAGCCAACCGAAATCAACAGTATGCCATGACCTCGATGAATAATTTGGCACTGCTATTGAACGAAGCTTTAGAACATTTACAAGATGCCATGAGCAGTGGGAAGGGCAAGAGCGGAAAACAGCAGCAATCATTACAGCAACTGAGTCAGATGCAACAGCAGCTGAATCAGAATATGCAAAAAATGAGGCAGCAATTGCAGCAACAGGGCAACCAGGGCCAAAGTGCCAAAGGGCAAGGCCAACAAGGCAACAATGTGAGCGAACAACTTGCCCGCATGGCCAGGCAGCAACAAACAATACGGCAGCAGTTGCAAAAGCTAAATCAAGACAATAATGAAGATGGCACAGGCAAGCTGGGTAATTTGGATAAAATATCCAAAGAAATGGAACAAACCGAAAACGATCTCGTAAACAAGCGCATTACCGATGAATCGATAAAAAGGCAGCAGCAAATACAAATGCGGTTGCTGGAAGCAGAGAAGGCAGAACGGGAAAGAGAGGAAGACAAACAGCGCCAAAGCCAGGCCGGTAAAAATTTGCCACCGGGTTATATAAAGGCATTACAAAACTATCAGCAGCAAAAGGTTAAGCAAACCGAACAAATACAAACGGTACCGCCAGCGCTGAATTTTTACTATAAACAGAAAATAAAACGTTATTTTGACCAACTCAATGCAAGATAAAATGCAACCGGACAATATTCAAACAGGAGAGTTATTTACACTGCAACTGCCCTCAAAGCAGGAGAGCATTGTATTGCTCGAAAACCTGATAGAAGATATAGCCAATAAATATCACATAAGCGAAGATACCTTTGCCAACATGATGACCTGCCTTAATGAAGTGGTAATTAACGCCATTGTACACGGCAATAAAAATGATGAAAGCAAATTGGTTATCGTAAACGCCGAGGTAGATGCAAAACGTGCTATTTGGACGATTACTGATGAGGGCGAGGGTTTTGATTACAATCAACTGCCCGATCCAACAGCGGAAGAGAATTTGGAAAAGCTTACCGGACGCGGTGTGTTTATTGTTAAACACCTGGCCGATCAGTGTATTTTTAACGCTAAAGGCAATGAAGTTGAACTCCATTTTAAATATTAATGGGGTTAATCAATTTTTTTACAGAGGATATTAATTACCGGCTTAAAGACAAACTTAAACTGAAAAGCTGGATAAAAGATACTATTAAGGCCGAAGGATACCTGCTGGATGAATTGAACTATATTTTATGTTCAGACGCCTATTTGCTGCAAATAAACCAGCAGTATCTTAATCATGATACGTTTACCGATATCGTAACCTTTGATAATTCTGAAAAGGAAAAGCGCATTACCGGTGATATTTTCATTTCGGTAGAGCGAACGCAAGAAAACGCTGTTAAGTTTAACGTAAGCCCCGAAACCGAATTGCACCGCGTAATTATACACGGTGTTTTGCATTTATTAGGCTACCTCGACAAAAAGCCTGCCGACAAGAAACTGATGACCGAGAAAGAGGACTTTTATCTGACACAAAAGACTTTTTGATAGTCAGGCAATTGCAGTATCTTAGCTTTAACTAAACGGATTAAACATATGAAAATATTAGCCTTAATGCTCACGCTGCTATTCGCAGCACCCAGCTCTATTTACGATTTCAAATTGAAATCTATTGAAGGAAAAGATTTTAAATTGTCTAAGTACAAAGGTAAAAAGGTACTGATTGTAAATACCGCCTCTAAATGCGGCTATACCCCTCAGTACGCCGAACTGCAAAAACTGGCCGACCAGTATAAAGACAAACTAGTAGTAGTAGGCTTTCCGGCCAACAATTTTAACGGTCAGGAACCCGGCACCAATACCGAGATACAGCAATTTTGCCAGAAAAACTATGGCGTAAATTTTCCGCTGAGCGAAAAAGTAAGCGTAAAAGGTGATGATATAGCACCGCTGTTTAAATACCTGACTACCGCCGAAAACCCTGATTTTACCGGCGACATCAAATGGAACTTTGAAAAGTTCCTGATTGACGAAAACGGCAAGCTGGTTCACCGCTACCGTTCCAATGTAAAACCATTATCTCCAGAGATAACCAGTCAGTTATAAAGATATTTGAAAGGCGCTTTTTAAGCGCCTTTTTTGTTAACTCATGAATTATGTCATCTGAACTAACCCAAAACGCTATACAATCCTTTGACGAAAACTTTTGCTCTTATCTTGAATATCATCTTACAAGAACGTTTGCAAACAGTTCTCATAAAGCAGTTAATAGGCTGTGGTGCGATGGTATTGCGATGCCTTATGATAGCAAACAGCTTACTCAACAAAACGTACATTCAACGCAGACTATTACAACAAAAGCTTGGATTGGTCTTAGCGGACAGGATGTTTATGAGATGACCATCAAATTAGGGCCTACTGCAGTAGAGAGACATAATCAAAATCTAAGTTTAATAGATTGCTTACCTGACGAGAGGTCATTTGATTGGATAAGTTTAGATTTTGATACTAAAATCATTGTCCTAGAGCTACGCTAAAAGCAAATTTTAAAAATCCTGCCTTAATGCAACTAAACAAAACAAGGTGCTTAGTCAAAGCACCTTGTTTTGTTATTTTATTATATTTTGTATTTAAGATACCATAACTGTTTTCCCCGTTACTGTAGCCGTATTCTTACTAGCAATAGTACCTACATAACGCCATTCTGACTTCGCTTCAGTGGCAGTGAAACTAGCCATAACGTATCCTTTGCGCGAGGCATCCAGATATTGCAAATCATCTATCAGTAGCGTAATGGCATGTTCAAAACCAGCCACGGTTTGTGGGTTGCTGCCAAATATGGCTTCAAAGCCCGGTGAGGTTACTGATGCAGTGGCAAATTCTACACCCGCTTTTTGGCCGTTAACGGTCGACAGGTCGGAGTACCAGGCATTGTGGGTATCACCAGCCAATGAAATTAACTTTTTACCAACAGCTGCTGCATAAACCATTTCCCGCTCGGCGGGGTAACCATCCCATGCATCCAGGTTATAAGGTAGCACAGTTTGTACACGGGCTTTTTCGGCAGGAGTAAGTGTAGGGTCGTTTTGCAGCAGGCGGGTTTTAATAGTTACCAGTTGTGTAACCAACACGTTAAATTGTGCCAGCAAAGCAGCATCGGTAGTACCATTAGCAATTTGTGCTACAAGCAATAACAACTCGGCAGGCATATACATTTTTCCCATTAATACCTGGTTGCCCAGCACCTGCCATTTCGCTGTATTGCTACCCAGTTTACCGGCGAGCCATGTACGTTGCTCCTGCCCCATTATGGTGCGCTGCGGATTTTGCCAATCGGCCAGAAAACGTGTAGTATTCAAACCAGATTCTGTTAAATAACTGGCATAACTTAGCTGTTTATCGCGCCCAACAATACGCGTGTCCAGCATAATCAGGTTCACAAAGCCAGCTATCTCAAAATTGCGGTAAATTTTGGCGTTATCGGTTACGCGGGCCGGCAAGTACTCGTGCCATACTTGTATAGCGCTTAGTTTACGGATATTATAGTCACCTTCATTAGGCTGATGGTTTTCGGCACCATCTTTATAGGCATCATTAGCCACCTCATGATCATCCCACACGCAAATAAATGGTTTAAGTTGATGGGCTTTTTGCAGCTGTTCGTCGCTACGATACTGTCTGTAACGCTGGCGATAGTCCTCTAACTTAATAATTTCGCCAGGCGGCTGATGTTCGCGGTGTAGTGCAGTTGTGTTAGAATTGGTACCGTATCCGCCAGCCTGGTATTCATAAATATAATCACCCAAGTGCACTACAACATCGGCATCCGATTCGGCCACGGCGCCGTATACGTTAAATAACCCTGCCTGAAAATTGGCGCATGATACCACAGCCATCTTCACTTCGGCTGCTTCTCCGGCCGCTGGCAGCGTTTTAGTTTCGCCAATAACAGACATAGCCTGCGTTTTCTCGTTCCGGAAACGGTAATAGTACTTTGAGTTAGATGTAAGCTTGCTTACATCTACATGCACGGTATTATCGCTATTGCTGTCTACCTCAACCGATTGGCTGGCTACTACATTTTTAAAGTCCTTATCACGCGCTACATCCAGTATGATGGTAGGCTTGCCGGATTCTTGCTTGGCTGGGGTATAACGCGTCCACAAAATAACACGATCTTGCGATGGATCAAAGCTTGCTACACCCTCATTAAACCCCTGACCTTCGTAAGTTTCATTTTTATCCTTCTTACAACTGGTAATAGCTGATGGTAACAACACCGCTCCCGCACCAGCAATTACTGAATTACGTAAAAAATGGCGGCGACTTAATTTTTGAAGTACATTTTCTTTACTCATGTTTAGGCTTTATATTGAGTACTAAGCTAACTGGCTAAAGTTTCCGATATATAAAGTTATTGTAAATGTTAAATCAAATTACCTAACGAGAAGATAATTGCCTTATAGTTAATTTATTGTGAAGTTTGTTCAATAAAGTATTTACGAAAGCTAGCTTTTTGAGGTATAACTATTGAATAGGAGGTAAAAAAAGACGCTTGGTAAACCAAGCGTCTTTTTAATCAGTGTGTTATATCGGTCAAAGCTCCGTTTTGTCTTTCAAATATTTGATAATGAATTTATCATATACCTCAATTCCCTTTTGGTTTAAATGCTTTCCATCTTTTTGATAAAGACTATCGGGCAAATTGAGCAGCTTATTTGCGTTATAATAAGTTCCGTAACTGCTAATGAGCGAATCAATCTGATGATTATTCTTCCTGGTTAAATATTCGGTTTTTTCAACAGGTCCCTGCAGCAAAATATATTTAACATGATTTTCATTCAGGTAAGCGATGGTTTGCTCAAATGCTTTTAACTGCATATCATCCACTTCCATAGCATATGGCTTAATTACCGCTGGGGCTTTGTATGGATCTTGCGGAGCAGGCTGAACTGATCCGCCTTTTATGTAATCACCGTAACTTTTTACCATTGGCTCTGTATAAGAGTTATTTTTAAAAAAAAGCTGCCGGTACATAGAGTACAATAGCGTATTGTACACCCTGATGTTATTCACTTTTATCGCCATTTGCAGTAAATCGGTTCCAAAAGGCGCATTAGATGCCAAGTCTATAGCCGATTCGACACCTGGATTATTAAACAAATCGGGGTGTACATCAAACAACACCACTTTGGGTTTAAAACGATTGATATAGCGTTTAGCCAACAGCTCTGTTTGTATAAACGACTGTGCCGGCGAACCTAAGTTGAATGCTTTGTATTGACTTTGATTAAAAACACGTACATCATATCCCATAAAAGCACGCGAACTGCCCAGTATTAAAATATCCAGATTTTTAGTAGTATCCGCATCTTTTAAACGGGTATACATGTAACCCTGACTGGGCATATTATAAAATAAGTTCTTTTTCCACCGTGGCGAAAGATGGTCGCCTGACCATAATAAAACAGCAGTGTAGCCAATTACGGCTACTATTACAAACAACAAGAATTTTATCAGAAACCGTTTCATATCAGAACTGAAAGTAGATAAAGTCGATTTTACCGGTAGACATGTACATACCAATGCAAAACAGGATAATGGTATAAAAAGACCACTTTACGGGACGCGGCCAACGGATATAAAAGTTTTCTAATGCAAAATTAGATTCCCGGCCTATCCACTCTACCACAAACATTAGCGGAATTAATATATTCAACGCCGATACTCCCAAGTGCGGCCGAGCTTCGTGACCCGAAACAAATATCCGCTGAATGTACATTAAGGCATCGGCACAGGTAGGGGCTCTAAAGAAGATCCAGGCAAAAGTTATCAGCGTAAAAGTGAAAACCATTTGGAACAGTTCCTTAACAGATGGCAAAAGCTTTCCCTGTGCTACTGTATTCAAACTTTTCCGGTTAGTTTTAAAAATAACAGATGGGATGATGAATAAGGCATTTAAAAAGCCCCAGATAATGAACGTCCAGTTAGCGCCGTGCCAAAAGCCGCTTAGTATAAAAATAATAAAGGTATTACGTACCTGTTTGCCCAAGCTTACCCGGCTTCCGCCCAAGGGTATGTACACATAGTCTCTAAACCAAGATGACAGCGAAATGTGCCATCTGCGCCAAAACTCGGCCACGTTGCGCGAAAAGTAAGGGAAGGCAAAGTTCTTAATCAAATCAAAGCCTAGCAGCCGCGCTGTACCCAGGGCAATATCCGAATAGCCCGAAAAGTCGCCATAAATTTGTATGGAAAACATCACAGCACCCATCACCAACGCCATACCGTGATAATGCTGATAATCGGCAAAAATTTTGTTGGCAAAGTCAGCACAGTTATCGGCAATCACAATTTTCTTGAAAAAGCCCCATAAAATTTGCCTTAGGCCAGATGTAGCCTTGTTGTAATTAAACTGACGGGGCTTTTCTATTTGGGGTAATAAATGTGTGGCCCGTTCTATTGGTCCGGCTACCAGCAGCGGAAAAAAGCTTACAAATAACGAGTATTCAACCGGGTTAGTGGTAGGTTTGGTTCGGTGATAATAGATATCAATAACGTATGATAAGCCGTGAAAGGTATAAAACGAAATACCTACCGGCAGCAAAAAATTTAAAGACGAGAAATGAGCATGGTAATTAAAGAAGTTTAACCCGTCTGCTACGGAATTGATAAAAAAGTTATAGTATTTAAATATACTTAAAAACCCCAGGTTAATACCAATGCTGGTAACTAACCAAGCTTTCCTTACCCTGCTGTTTTCAGAATTATAAATGCGCAGGCCTGTGTAATAATCCAAATAGGTAGAAAAGGCTAATAGAAACAAAAACTTCCAGCTCCAGCATCCATAAAAGAAGTAACTGCAAATGAGTAAAAAAACGTTTTGTACCTTATAGTTTTTGTTTAATACAAACCAGTAAATAATAAATACAACTGTGAAAAAAATTAGGAAGTAAAACGAGTTAAATAGCATAGAAATATCGCAATTCTTCTCAAACTTACTCAATTATAACTATTATATGTAATCTGTTACTTAATTGAAATAATTATAAATAATAGTCTATATAACTACATTTATAATAACTTAATACCAATAATACCAAGGGTTAATTTATTGTCGTTATAGTTTTTTATTTTAGTTTTACTTCATTTTAATAAGAAAAGGCCCGGTTTTCCGGGCCTTTTCTTATTATTGTTGTGCTTCTTTACTTGCTTTTTCCTGCTGCTCCCTCTGCTCCTTCTCTGCCTTTTTACGAGCTTTCTCCTGTTCTTTTGTTTGCTTTTCCTGTGCCTTGCGGGCCGAATCTATTTTTCGTTGCTTTTCTTTCTCTTTATTTTTAAAGAACCCTCTTAACAAAAAGTTGTGCTGAGCAGCTTTTAAATCCTCATTCAAAGTAACAGTAGTTTTGTTGGCATTATGAATAGTAGTTTTAGCTGAGGATACTGTAGTGGCTAAATCGCGTGCAATCTGGTCATTCCGTAATAATTTACCTATAGAACCTTTGCCTTGGTTAATATCGCGCACAATCTCGCCCAGGTTGCTGGTCAGCATCTCGGCATTATCGGCCACCTTAGTTAGTTTGTTGATAATTTTATCTACATCCAGCGGGTTCACAGCGGTCAGCTTATCACCATTCTCTACAATCTGGTTACTGGTTGTACCGCCCGGACTAATAACCACTAGCTTGTCGCCCATCAAACCATCGCTGCCAATGCTTACTTTAGAGTCTTTTTTAATGAATTTTTTAACATTATCGTTTAGGGTAAGATCAACCTTTACTGTAGTGTCTGATATGATATTAATACCTTCAACCACACCTACATTGATACCGGCAAAACGAACGTTATTGCCCACCATTAATCCGTTTACGTTTTTAAACACACCGTAAACCCCGAAAGTGGAATTGAACAAGCTTTTTTGGCTGCCAATAAGAAAGATACCGAGAAAAACGGCAGCTAACCCGGCAGCTACAAATAGCCCTATTTTTATTTTTTGTGAGGATGTTGTTTTCATATGTCTATGTATCCAGAAAATAAGATTTAACAAATTCGTTGTCTGACTGCTGTAGCTCGTCAAATGTGCCCTCGGCCACATACTCACCGTCGCTCATAATCAGCACCCGGTCTGAAGTGATGCGTGCGCAATCCATATCGTGCGTAATGATGATGGATGAGGTTTTAAACTTCTTCTGCATATCCAATATCAGCTCGCTGATCTCACGCGAGGTGATGGGATCCAAACCGGTTGTCGGCTCATCATACAGCATAATCTCGGGCTTTACAATGAGCGTGCGGGCCAGCCCTACCCTTTTACGCATACCGCCCGATAGGTCTGACGGCATTTTGTCGATAGCTTCGGGTAAGCCTACGCCTTCCAGTACTTCCATTACGCGGCTATCCAGCTCGGCTTGGTCTTTAATTTTGAGCACACGGGTTAGCGCAAATTCCATGTTTTCGCGTACGGTCATGGAATCGTACAAGGCCCCGCTCTGAAACAGAAATCCTACCTTGGTGCGCAGCTCTTTCAGTTCATCGTTATTCATCTCAGGCACTTCCTTACCGAATACTTTTACCATGCCCTCATCGGGTGTAAGTAATCCGACGATACATTGTATAGTTACTGATTTACCCTGTCCCGAACGACCAAGCACTACTACGTTTTCGCCCCGTTTCAAGGTGAGGTTAATATTTTTGAGCACTTCTTTAGCACCAAACGACTTTTTAAGACCTTTTATCTCAATCACCGTTTCATCGGTCATGTCAGTATTATTGCCGGCCTTGCGTTTTACAGGTTGTTTTACAGGCGCGTCCATATCAATAGTATAAAAGGTTAGTAATTTGCACGGCCATCATATCAATAAAAAAAATCCACAACGATGCGGTAACTACGGCTGAATTGGCAGCTATGCCTACGCTTTCCGTTCCTTTATCGGACGTATAACCTTTATAGCAACCCACAAAGCCTATAGCAAAACCAAAAAATATAGTTTTTATCAATGCAGGCATGTAATCGGTAAAATCCAATGCGGCTACACATTTGGTGAAGTATAGTTTAAAACTAATGTCGTCGGTAAAATTCAGGGCAAAGTAGCCACCAAACAGCGAAATAACATCGCCCAGCATAGCCAGCAACGGCACCATAAAACTGGTAGCTAATATGCGGGTAACCACCAGATACTGCACCGGATTAGCGCCCGACACCTCCATTGCATCAATCTGCTCAGTAACTTTCATACTGCCCAACTCGGCTCCAATACTGGAAGCTATTTTACCTGCGCAAATGATGGCCGTAATAACCGGACCGATCTCACGGATAACCGCTACTGACAACGTATGCGGCAACATACTTTCGGCACCAAACTCAACCAGCGTTGGGCGCAGCTGTAATATAAGCACCAGCCCCATAATAAATGAGGTAATGCCCACCAGTGTAAGCGAACGGTAACCGATTTCGTAACACTGACGTATAAACTCCGACCACTCAAAGCCGCCTCTGAAAACGTTTCTAAAAAATCGGGACAGGAACACGGTTTGATCGCCTACGCTTTCTAACCACTTCTTCCACCCGGAGGAACTGATAACTTGTTCTGCCATAAAATTAATTATCTAATTACTTAGACTGGATACCTGTTTGATCACTGGTTCATCAACTATTCTAGCTAAATAGCGACGGTTTTTATAACATGGGTACTTCAATTATAAGTACACGCGACTGCGCTTTGGTTATAATGGTAAATGAACTTGTATCATAAACACCAAGCGCATCTCTTTTGTTTAATACCTGGTTGTCAATTTCGGCTTCGCCTTCCAATAAAAACACATAAGCACCATTACCGGTAAATTGTATAGGGTAATTAATTTGCTGCCCTTGCTCAAATTTACCAATAGAAAATACCGCATCCTGGTTAATTTTTAAAGTGCCGCTGCTACCATCTGGCGTTAATAATGCTGTAAGCTGATTAATGTTGTAAGCATCAGTAAAGCTTTTTTGCTGATAATTAGGCGACACATTTAGCACCTTAGGATAAACCCATATTTGCAGCGAGTTGGTTTCTTCTGTAGCCGACGGGTTAAACTCGGAATGTGATACGCCGGTACCTGCCGTAATAATTTGCACCTCGCCGGCTTTGATGATACCGTCACCACCTACATTGTCTTTATGTTCTAAAGCACCTTTAAGCACCACGGTGATAATTTCCATGTTATCGTGCGGATGCGCTCCAAAGCCCTTGCCAGCACCGATAAAATCATCGTTCAGCACACGCAGTGCGCCAAAGCGAATACGTTCGGGGTTATAATATGGGCCAAAGCTGAACGAAAAGTTAGCGTTTAGCCATTCCGATTGGGTATTACCACGCAGATTGGCCGGATGAAAAACGGTTTTCATGAAGCAGGTGTTATATATGCGTTTAAACAGGCAATTTTGATACCATAAATTAAGTTTCCGTACCTTTGCAATACAATAATCAACACATGGCAAACAAGGCAGTTATAGCGGGTGCAAGCGGATTAGTAGGCAGTGAGTTGCTAAACCTGATTTTGCATGAAAATTTTTATGACGAAGTGCTGGTATTGGTGCGAAAAGAACTACCCATACAGCACAAAAAACTGGTGCAACTGGTGGTTGATTTTGACCGGTTGGACAATCATGCCGCCGCTATAAACGGCCATGCTCTGTTTTGCTGCCTAGGCACTACCCAAGCTAAAACACCAAATAAAAACCAGTACCGCAAAATTGACCATGACTACCCGGTAGAATTGGCACAGATAGCTTTATGGAACCATATGAAGCAATATCACTTAATATCTGCTATTGGGGCCAACGGCGAATCGAAAACTTTTTATCTTCGCCTGAAAGGTGAAACAGAAGCCGACATTGCACATACCGGCTTAAAAACCATACATATTTATCAGCCTTCGCTATTGGTGGGCACCCGTAAGGAACACCGGCTGGGCGAGCGCATTGCTACCGCTGTGATGAATGTTATTGATCCGCTATTGATAGGCGGCCTTAAAAAATATCAAAGCATTAAAGCGGCTACCGTGGCCCGGGCCATGTACAAACAATCATTAAACACCGACGAAGGTTTGTTTATTCATCCTTCCGATCATATTAAACAATTAGCGTGAGCACTTATTTATCAGCAGAAAATTTAGGTCATTCTTTTCATGACCATTGGCTATTTCGTAACCTGACTATCGGCATTAACCGCGGACGACGCGTGGCTTTAGTGGGTGTAAACGGTGCCGGCAAATCTACCTTGTTAAAATTGCTTTCGGGCAAAATAGCACCTACCGAAGGTAAGGTAGTTAGTGCGCGCGACTTGCGACCTGGTTACTTGGAACAGGATCCGGCTTTTGAAAAAGGTCACACCATCAGCGATTATATTTTTCATAAAGATAACGTGCAGCAACAGTTGATTCTGAAATATGAGCAACTGTTGGAAAACGATCCCAATAATGAAAAGGCCATTGAAAAGGTAACCGAAGAACTGAGCGCCATTAACGCTTGGGAATACGAGTACAAGATCAAGAATATTTTAGGCCGGTTAGATATTCATAACCTGCAACAGCATATTGATACGCTATCAGGCGGGCAAAAAAAGCGTTTGGCATTAGCTAAACTGCTGATTGAGGACCCAGATGTATACGTGTTGGACGAGCCTACCAACCACCTGGATATTGACACCATTGAGTGGCTGGAGAAATTGCTGACCGAAGGTGCCAAAACCATTTTGATGGTAACGCACGACCGTTACTTTCTAGATAATGTTTGCAATGAAATTATTGAGATTGAACGTGGAAAGATTTTCAACTTTAATGGCAACTACCAATATTACCTGGAAAAGAAAGCTGAACGTGAAGCCAATAATGAAGCACAGTTTCAAAAAAACAGCAACCTGCTGAAAAAGGAACTGGAATGGATGCGCCGCCAGCCACAGGCCCGGGGTACCAAATCAAAAGCCCGTATTGATGCGTATTACGATTTAGAAGAAAAAACTAAAAATGCCGGCCCGAATGCCAAGGTAGAATTAAGCGTAAAAACCGCACGCCAGGGCAACAAAATCATGGAAGTGCATCACATTGGCAAATCCTTCCAAAACCGTTCTATCATCAACGATTTTAGCTACGTTTTTAAAAAAGGCGACCGCGTAGGTATTGCCGGTAAAAACGGTGCCGGTAAATCAACCTTGTTAAATATTTTCACAGGCATAGTTCAACCTGATACAGGCGTGATTGAGAAAGGTGAAACTACCGTAATTGGTTATTTTAACCAGCAAGGTATTACTTTTAAGGATGATGAGCGGGTAATTGACGTGGTAAAAAATGTAGCCGAGTATATCACCATGGCCGATGGCAAAACCATCTCAGCAGCGCAGCTACTGACGCTGTTCCTGTTTCCGCCGGCACGCCAGTATGGCTTTATCCGTGATTTGAGCGGGGGCGAAAAGAAACGTCTACACCTGCTCAATATCCTGATGAAGAATCCAAACTTTTTGATCTTGGATGAGCCTACCAACGATTTGGATATTGATACGCTGAACGTTCTGGAAGACTTTTTATTAAGCTATACCGGTATTTTGCTGATGGTATCGCACGACAGGTATTTATTGGACAAGCTAACCGACCAACTATTTATTGTGGAAGGCAACGGCCAAGTAGATGTTTATAACGGCAATTACTCGTCTTGGCGCGTTGAGCAGGAAGAAGCCAAACAAGCTGCCAAGCAAAAGGCCGCAGCACCGGCACCTGTACAAGCTGCCCCTGCGCCGCCAAAAAAGAATAAGCTATCCTTTAAAGAACAAAAAGAACTGGAAACTACCGAGACAGAGATTGCCCAGCTGGAAACTAAAATAAAAGAGCTAACTGAACAGTTGAACACCATCTCCGATCATCAGCAAATCATGAGCATATCTGCCGATATTGAAAAGCTGAACAATACGCTGGATGAAAAGAGTATGCGGTGGATGGAATTGACGGAGTTGAAAGAAGGATGATAGCTTAAGGTAATACTTTAATTCATTTATAGCCTCTGCTGTATGAGCATTCGTCTGCTCATTGCCGCAGGGGCTATTTCTTTTGTCATAGCCACAAAAAGAAACAAAAAGGCCTAGCTCTCGCGACCCCTGTCTGCCCACCCAGCCCTATGCTGGCCCCGGCGCGATAGCAAGCCTCTGCGCTTCTTTCTTTTCTACTTACTTTATCATTCAATGTTAAGCACTGTAAGAACAACTTAGACAAAAAGAATCGGCATTAGATTTTTGCGGCAACCACTGTACTAAGTATTAGCAATGTCCAGAGTAGGAAAAATCTCTGGCCGAGAGCCTTTTTCTTTTGGTTACTTTTCTTTTTTGCGGTAAAAAAGAAAAGTGACTTCCACAGGTTGTGGTACAAGAACATCCCTATCCTAACAAAGAGCGAAAAGGAGTTAAAGCACTAAAGCCAACAAACGCCATTAACCATAAACATTTTACCCCAAAATCTCCCTAATGTCATCAGCCGACAGCGACTTGATAAAGCTTTCTTCGGTAGTGATTAATGACCGGGCCACGCTCAACTTACGTTGCTGCAGGGCCAATATCTTTTCTTCAACCGTATCTTTAGTTATAAACTTATAAATAAACACGTTTTTAGTTTGACCGATGCGGTGTGAGCGGTCAATTGCCTGTTGCTCTACAGCCGGGTTCCACCACGGATCGAGGATGAATACATAGTCGGCCTCGGTAAGGTTTAGGCCGACGCCGCCGGCTTTGATAGAGATCAAAAATACCTGCGTTTTGGCATCCTGCTGAAAGCGTTTCACTACCTCGCCACGGTTTTGCGTGCTGCCATCCAAATAAGTATACTTGATGCCTTGCTTGTCAAAATAATTACGGTAAATACCTAATTGCTTTACAAACTGAGAGAAGATGAGCACTTTGTGGCTACCATCCAACACGTTGGCTAAAGTATGCACAACGTTCTCAAACTTGCCCGAGTCGCCTTCATACGTCTCGTCTATCATGGCAGGGTGATTAGCAATCTGACGCAATTTCATCAAGCCTTGCAGTACCTGTATCTGGCTTTGGGCAAAGGTGCCGTCTTCCAGGCTTTGCAGCAGCTCGTTGCGGTATTCCGATTTAATTTTTTCGTACACGTTGGCCTGCTCATCACTCATTTGGCAATACAACAACTGCTCTGTTTTAGGCGGTAGTTCTGTAGCTACCTGCTCTTTGGTACGGCGAAGCACAAAAGGTTTGATAAGGGCTTGCAACTTGTGAGCTTTATCTTCATCTTTCTTCTTTTCAATAGGCGTTACAAACTCGTTTAAAAAGAATTGCTGATTACCCAACAAACCAGGGTTGATGAAAGACATCTGCGTCCATAAGTCATTCACCGTATTTTCAACCGGTGTACCGCTCAATATTAGCTTGTGCCGTGATTTGAGCTGCTTAACGGCTTGGTATGATTTAGACGAAGGATTCTTGATATTCTGGCTCTCGTCCAGAATAATATAATCAAAAAAGAAATTCTTAAACAATTCTACGTCAATGCGGCTGATGCCATAGGTAGTAACCACCACATCATAATTGCCAAACACATCTGCCGATTTGTAGCGGAATGCACCGGTGTGTACCATCATACGCAACTGTGGAGTAAACTTACGCGCTTCGTTAATCCAGTTATATATAAGCGACGTAGGCATAATCAGCAGCGAAGTGCTTTTGGCGCCTATAGCCTCCGTATCTTCCTTGTTCTTTTGCAGCAGGGCTAAAGTTTGGATGGTTTTTCCAAGCCCCATATCATCGGCCAAGCAGCCGCCAAAGTGATAGTTTTTTAAAAAGTGAAACCAGTTGTAGCCTGCCTTTTGATAAGGGCGCAAACTACCGGCAAAGTTTACCGGCGGCTCCACATCCTCTAACTCTTCAAAATCGCTTAGCTTTTGCAGCTTGCGGTTCATAGTAACATTAGCCAGTTCACCTTCGGCCAAATCATTTACCAGGCCGATATGATGCTTGCGCAGCTTCAAATCTTTGTTGCCCTCGGCAAAGTTGAGCAGGTTGCCGTATTGCGAAAACCACTCTTCGGGTATTACGGCAATTTCACCCGATGGCAGTACAAATTCCTTTTTACGGTTAAGAATATGATTCTTCAACTCAATAAAAGGCACTTGATAGGGTCCAAAGTGCACAATAGCATGAATATCAAACCAATCGTTGTTTTCTTTTACCTGTAAATCTATTTTGCTGTTGCCAAACAGGTAGCGTTTTTGGCCCTCCGGCTGTTCAATTTCAAAGCCGGCAGCCAGCAACTGGTCGTGGTGCTGGTTAAGCCATTCAAACACCGAGAAAGCACGGTCTACCTCTTCTCCATTCTGCTTTACCTCCAGGTTTTGGAAAAGGGATGAAGAAGTGGTTAGGCCCATATCCTCCAGCTGTTGCAGTTTGTTTTTTTCCCAAATTACCGACCGTTTAATGCGGTGAAACAGGTAATCATCCCCATTACGTTCTATCTTTACCGAAATCTGTCGGCCATCACCATAAGGGAACACATAACCTGCATATTTAAAATACAGTTGTAATTGAGATATGCCGCCTTCAACATAAATTGGTTTTACTACCGGTACTGCCTCATATTTTTCGGTATTAATAGTAAAGCCCTCAGCATGTACGTGATGTTTTTCTATCAGCGGCGCAACAAACTTTTCAAAATACGATTGCTCTGAACTACGCGGAATAGCAATGTAGCGTTTGTTTAAAAAAGGCTGCAGCTTTTTGCCCTCCAAATCGCGGTCAAAGTAATAAAGCCTGTCTTCTACCATCAACCATGCCGGACGGTTGCAGATAATCTCGGCATCGCGAAACATGAACTCTATTTTCTGATTCTGGAATTTGATGGTTGGATAATACCGTATCTCCTCCTCATTGCGTTTAAAATGGAACAGCACGGTGGCCGCCTCTTCGGCAATATTGAGTTCACGGCCGGCCGGGTAACCCTCTTTGCTCATCAAAAATATTCTTTTGTTGTGCATCAGGTTAAATGCCTCGGCCATCTTTTTATCTATTCTAGGCCGAATAACATCGTACAGCTGGTCGTTAAATATCTTGCTGAAAAATTCGTACGGGCGCACGGGCTTTTTATAATACTTTTTAATGATGTTGCCTTGCTCAATATCTTCCAAAAGCTTAATCAGCTTCAGGTCGGTATCATCAATACAATGGCTGAACTCCTTTGCGGTGTTTGAAAAAAGGCGCTGGTGCGTAAGCGAGAATTCCCCATTCGGATTAAGCTGAACAATGTGTGGCTCAATCAAATAAGAAAGATACTCGTGACGCGCAAGCGAATAAATAAGCTGGCAGGGTTTGCTGCTGTCAACACGTAGCATAAGTTCCGATCAAAAATTTTAGGAAGCTACATCAACAAAAATTTCAAACGTAAACAGAAAATGTAAAAAATAAAAGCGCAGCTGAGTAAATATTAAAAATTTAATGTTCTATTAATTTAATAGAGTAAAACGCCATCTAAATTTAATTATTAATAATTTGTAGCAGATGGAAATCAATCCTCGTACTATAAAAAAAGCCTAATATGAATCACAAGCCACTCAACATCTGTTCATTACTCCTTTTTTTATGCATGTGCCTTTGGCTAAGCAGCTGTAAAAAAGATGCATTACAGGTTGAAGAAGAGAAAGAATATTTACAGACTAACGCATCTCCTATAGTTGACCCTATGTTCAGTACCGCTACTCACTTGTTGTTAAAACCTGGCAATATTGCTTATATCAATCCGGGTGGTGATATTATGTGGGATGCCACCTACAAAATAAGCGGTAAAAAGCTAACTGTTAAAATGAAAGATAGTGATAGTCAGTTTAAATTTACTATTGTTTCGGAAGAAGAACTGCACGGGCAAGACGGTGAGGTATTGAAACTGGTAAAAAGGTGATATACGTTCTGGGCTACACCTTTATACAACCTTACTATATTTGCCGCTTGTTTTACCAACATTACAAGTATGAAAAAGCAAAGTATAAAAGCATGGGCTGCCTTTTTAGCGTTTACTATACTGTTGTTTACAGGCAAAACCTATTCACAAACGTCCGGACACGATTCTAGAAATGTGTGGCGCTTGGGCATAGGTGCAGAAGCCGCTATTCCAACCGGCAATATGCGCGATTTATCACACATTGCTGTTGGCGGTACCGCCCGTTTACAGTATGATATCAAAGGCACAACATCTTTAACGCTTACCTCGGGCTATTATAATTTTTTTGCGCGGGAATATGTCGTTCGTCCTGATTATGCTATTATACCTGTAAAAGTTGGCGCAAAAGTATTTTTTGTACCTCATGCCTATATCATCGGCGAAATTGGTGCCGGCTTAGAAACCAAAGAATATTATGGTAAAAACACCAAGCTGATTTTGGCACCGGGTGTTGGCTACGCTACCAACTCCGGGGTAGACATAGGCTTACGTTACGAAAACATATCGGGCGGCAGTACCCCCGATTTTGGTATGGTTGCTTTACGGATAGCGTATGGTTTTAGATTGTAACTGAAATTCGATCTTTCACAAAGCGGAGTATCTAAAAATCAGATACTCCGCTTTTGTTTATATAATATAAGCATCGATGTAACTTTCAGTGAGATATCACGTAAAAGCACCCTTCTGATTAGTAAATTATTGAATTACCCTAAAATGAGTCACATTATTTCTGTACAACAAGCCATGGCTGCACCTAAACTAAGCCTGGTTGGCAAAACGGTTAACTTGGTAAACTGGGAAATCTCAGAAGTTAGATTTTTTGTATCAGTCATGAACTGGCTGGATGATAACTTTTATTACATGCTTAAAGCAGAAGCCGAAAGCCTTACCTTTTTTATATTTCATGCCAAATAAAGCTTAGTCGCTTTTCAGAATCTTTTTCGCCGGTTATAATTATTGCAGAATAACGCTGTATCTGTTTGTGGTTTGCCCTGCCTTGCTATATTTGCTGCAAACGCTTTTCCGGTTCATGAAAAAACTTTTACCGTTTGTACTATCGGCCTGTATATTGTAACAAGCCAAGGCACAGGTTACGCCTTTTGAAAAAGATAAAAACTATACTGCCACCTATGCCCAGGTAATGGCTTATTACCCGCAACTGGTTAAACAATATCCTAAACAATTGCGCCTGTTTAATTATGGCAGTACTGATATAGGCAAGCCCTTAACACTGGCCGTACTTTCAAAAGATGGCGTGTTTGACCCGGCACTCCTCAAAAAGCAAAACAAGCGTGTAATTTTGATCAATAACGGCATCCACCCCGGCGAGCCCGAGGGTATTGATGCCAGCATGATGCTGGTTCGCGACCTCTTGAGCAAGAATCAGCTGCCCAAAGATGTTGTAATATGCTTTATTGCGGTATATAATATCGACGGTAGTTTAAATCGTGGCGTATCACGCATCAGCCAGAATGGGCCGCGAGGGTATGGCTTCAGAGGCAATTACCGCAATCTGGATTTGAATCGCGATTTCATCAAAGGCGACAGCCGGAATGCGCTGACCTTTATGCAAATTTTGAACACTTGGCAGCCCGAAGTATTTTTGGACAACCACACCAGCGACGGGGCCGATTACCAGTACGTAATGACGCTTATTGAAACGCAGAAAGATAAGCAGCACCCGCTACTGGCCGATTACACGTCTAAAACCCTTTCGCCCGAGCTATACAAGCGCATGGCCGCCAGCGGTTATGAAATGATTCCTTATGTGGAAAGTGAAAAAGCTACGCCCGATTCGGGTATTGTAGCTTTTTTGGAAACGCCGCGCTTTTCTACCGGGTATACCGTACAGCACAACATCATCAGCTATGTAACCGAAACACATATGCTGAAGCCGTACGATAAGCGCGTATGGAGCACTTACTACTTTATGCAGCACCTGATTGACATTTGCCAACGTGACGCCCCAAAAATTGGCAACCTAAAACGGCAAACCGATGCGCAGGTACAGCAACAAAACACCTTTGCCCTAAACTGGGCACTGGATGAGGAAAAGTACGACATGATACCTTTTAAAGGTTATGAAGCCGGCTACAAGCCCAGCGAAATTAGTGGCCTTAACCGCTTGTATTATGACCGCAATAAACCTTACACCAAAAACATTAAATATTACAACACTTATAAGGCTACCGCTTTTGCCGATAAGCCGTTGGCTTATGTAATACCGCAGGCCTGGGGTAAGGTGATAGATTTGTTTAAATTAAACAAAGTAGCCATGCACCGCTTAAAGCATGATACCACGCTGAGCCTGCAGATGTATTACATTACGGATTATAAAACCAGCCCGCGACCTTATGAAGGGCATTACCTGCACAGCGGCGTGAAGCTGAACCCGGTTGATACCAAAGTCAAGTTTTATGAAGGTGATTACGTAGTATACACCAACCAACCCATTAACCGCTATATTGTAGAAACACTGGAACCGCAGGGCGTAGATTCTTTTTTTGCCTGGAACTTTTTTGATTCGTATCTGGGCCAAAAAGAGCATTATTCTGATTACGTATTTGAAGATATTGCCGCCGCTTACCTGAAACAGCATCCCGAACTGCAAAAACAGCTGGAAGCCGAAAAGACAAAAAACCCACAGCTGGCCAAAAGTGCTAGCGCACAGTTAGAATATGTGTACCGCAACTCAGAATATTTTGAAAAAACATACCTTCGCTACCCGGTAGGTCGTTTACTTACCGACGTTAAACTCGATTTTCAATAAATGGAAGAACTTTTAATAGCGGCCCCGGTGGCCTCTGTGATATTTGTGATTACTATCATTTCGTCGCTTTTCGCTTTCTCGAACGAAAATGCGCTTTCACAAATGATTCTGCATCCCTACAGCGTTTCGCGCGGTAAACGGGTATGGACAATCATCACCAGCGGCCTTATCCATGGCGACTGGATGCACTTAATTTTTAACATGTTCTCTTACTTCTTTTTCGCTTTTCAGTTAGAGATCAGGTTAGGGCATTGGCAGTTTGGTGTGCTATATATTGTGAGTTTAATTCTGAGTGACCTGCCTTCGGTTTTTAAACATAAAGAAGATTACCGTTATTACAGTTTAGGAGCATCTGGTGCTATTAGTGCGGTAGTATTTGGCATTATTTTGTTTGATCCGATGATGGAAATTCAAATATTTCCAATTCCCTTCCCCATTAGGGCTATACTTTACGGTCCACTTTATTTAGCTTATTGTATTTACGCTTCTCGTCAAAACAGGGATAACATTAATCACGACGCCCACTTTTATGGCGCGTTAGCTGGTATTATGTTAACGCTGCTATTGCACCCTGGCGTAGTGCGAGAATTTTTTCATGGATTAGGGTTAAGCTGATTTAAGGTACTTTTTAAAACCAGTAATAGCCCTTTATTGCGTTAGGGGTGGCAGCGGATACCGGCCTGGTGGCTAAGGCCTGCAGGCATATGAGCGGATAGCCCGGCCCGACAGGAAACGCCATAATGAGTTTTCAGTTGTACGCTGTCTGATTCTTGGGTGAAATAACTTTAAATTTTATCCGTTTGTTATTAAATGGCGATACCCCTATCATAGGCATGTCTATTTCTTCCTTTACCAAAATTTATATATTTACTTTTCTGCCAGCCTTTTCTAATTAAAGAAAGCTAACAACAATGAATAAAATCAGCTGTTTATTGCTACCGGCTGCTTTACTTTGCAGCTATAGTTACGCACAACGTATGAATATTAAACCCACAGCCTACCCGCAAACGGCTAAAGGCAATGTAACCGATACCTACTTTGGCACTGAAGTGCCCGACCCATACCGCTGGCTGGAAGATGACCAGGCCACCGATACCAAAGCCTGGGTGGTAGAACAAAATAAGGTAACACAAAGCTTCTTGAATCAGATTCCTTATCGTGAAACTATCCGAAAACGCTTGGAAACCCTGTGGAATTATGAGCGCTACAGCGCACCATTCCACGAGGGCAAGTATACTTATTTTTATAAGAATGACGGGTTGCAAAGCCAGGCTGTGCTGTACCGGCAAACCGAAGGCGGCCAGCCCGAGGTATTTCTGGACCCTAACAAGTTTTCTAAAGACGGCACCACATCACTGGCAGGCGTAGCGTTTAGCAAAGATGGCAGCTTGACTGCTTACCAGCTATCAGCCGGAGGGTCGGACTGGACCAGTGTGGTAATTATGCGTGCCGAGGATAAAACAGTAGTAGGCGAAACCCTGCACGATGTAAAATTTTCGGGCCTGGCCTGGCGCGGCAACGAGGGTTTTTATTACAGCAGTTACGATAAGCCTAAAGCCGGTAGCCAACTATCAGGTTTAACACAATATCACAAGCTGTACTTTCATAAGCTGGGCACACCACAAAGCCAGGATATACTGGTATTTGGCGGAGAGCAGACGCCCCGGCGCTATGTGGGTGCCCATTTAACCGAGGATGAGCGTTTTTTGGTGATTACCGCGGCTAACTCTACTACCGGTAATGAACTATACATTCAAGATTTATCACAACCCAGCAGTCAGATTGTAAATCTGGTCAATAACTTTGATAACGTGCACGAGGTTGTAGCTAATGAGGGTGACAAGCTTTACATACATACCAACTTATATGCACCTAATTATCGCCTGGTAACGGCCAACATTAGCAACCCGCGCTCCACTACCTGGAAAGACCTGATTCCACAAACCAAAAACGTGCTGGAGGTGACCACTGCTGGTGGTAAGCTGTTTGCACAATATCTGAAAGATGCTACGGCATTTGTGCAACAGTATGATATGAATGGCCATCTGGAACATACTGTAGAATTGCCATCAGTAGGTACGGCATCAGGCTTTAGCGCTAAGAAAGAAGAAAAAGACATTTACTACACGTTTACCTCCTATACCTATCCGTCTACCATATTCAAATACAATGTGGCTACAGGTAAATCAGAAGTATACAAACGTTCGGGCGTGCAGTTTAACCCAGAGTTGTATGAATCTAAACAGGTGTTTTATAACTCTAAGGATGGCACCCGCATACCGATGATTATCACCTATAAAAAAGGCACAGTGCTAAACGGGCACAACCCTACCTTATTGTATGCCTACGGTGGCTTTGGGGTTAGCCTAACACCCGCTTTCAGCACCTCCAACATTATTTTGCTGGAGCAAGGCGGCATTTATGCCGTACCTAATTTGCGAGGCGGCGGCGAGTATGGCGAAACTTGGCACAAGGCCGGCACTAAGTTGCGCAAGCAAAATGTATTTGACGACTTTATTGCCGCGGCCGAATACCTGGTTAAACATAAATATACTTCAAAAGAATTTCTGGCCATTGCAGGCGGCTCAAACGGCGGCCTGTTGGTGGGTGCTACCATGACCCAGCGGCCCGATTTGTGTCAGGTAGCTTTCCCGATGGTGGGCGTAATGGATATGCTGCGCTATAACCAGTTTACTGCCGGTGCGGGCTGGGCTTATGATTATGGTACGGCACAGGATGGTGAACAGATGTTTCAGTACCTATACCACTACTCACCTTACCATGCCTTGAAACCAGCCGATTACCCGGCCACACTGGTCACTACTGCCGATCATGACGACCGCGTAGTGCCCGCTCACTCCTTTAAGTTTGCGGCCCGTTTACAGGAATATCAACAAGGCCCAGCCCCTGTACTTATCCGCATTGAAACCAATGCCGGCCATGGTGCAGGCCGCTCTACCGCCCAGGTAATTGGGCAGGAAACGGACAAATGGGTATTTATGTTCGAGAATATGGGTGTTGGGTATGATGGCTTGTAGGAATGGATTATATATTAAAAGAACCTTTAATTAGCTATCTTACAGAAAAGCGGAACGCCTTTTCGGGAAACCAGCTTGCAAACAAGTTAAGAAATGAGTTTCCTAACGCAATCCAAGACATAATTATCGACAAAGCCAGATACAAAGTCGTTGGCTCTCCTGGAAAAGGGAATTGGACAGAGTGCCCTTGGATAGCAATTCTAGATAAACTAATTACAGAGACACCACAGTCTGGGTATTATCCAGTTTTTTTGTTTAAAGCGGATATGACTGGCGTTTACCTTTCACTTAATCAAGGTGTAACTGAGATAAAGGATAATTATAAACGGGATTCAAAAAACGTGCTTAAACTACGAGCTTTGGATTTCCGCGCAAAGTTAGATATCAGTCCGCAAGATTTGCTTGAAATAGATTTACAGTCAAACACGTCCAATGCTAAATTATATGAAGCTGGCAATATAGTAGCTAAGTATTACCCAGTTAATGCATTACCCAATTTAGAAAAACTTAAGGCAGACTTATTTAGATTCATTAATTTATATGAAGAGTTAACTTTCAATGACACACAGTTAAATGAAGAAAGTACGCTATCAGCTGTCGAAAAAAAGCAATATAGACTTCACTTTAGAATAGAAAGAAATACATCTATTTCAAAAAAAGTAAAATTAGCAAAAGGTTATGTTTGCGAAGCTTGTGCTTTTGATTTTAAATTAATGTATGGAGAAACAGGTAAAAACTTTATAGAAGCGCATCACTTAAAACCAATATCATCATTGGGAATTGGAAAGTTCCAAATTAATATAAAAACAGACTTTGCTGTATTATGTAGTAATTGTCATAGTATGATTCATAGATTAAAAGACCCAAGTGATTTAAATAACTTAAGGGCAATCATCACAAAATAAAAAAGGCCACTCGGTTGAGTGGCTTTTTTTATTTGATTAATCTATTTCTTAGTGATGTCCATTGCCGCGGCCGTTGTTCCAGCCATTGTGGTTACCGTTGTTGGTTTTACGCACTACAGTTTTGGTTTTTACTGTTCTAGTTCTGGTATTACCGTTCCAGTGGTTCCTGTATTTCACATCGCGGCTGTCGCGGATAATGGCTTGGCCACGACGACCTTTATAATTCGCGTAACGGTTACGGTAAGTTGATGCATGCTCCCATGGGTTACGATCGTTAACTACTACTTTGTAGCTGTTATACAAGTCATAATTGCGATAGCGGGCAGGCAAGCTATTTGCGTGTACCCAACGGTTGCCGCTTAAGTAAACAAACTCATGGGTGGGTACAGAGTAGTAAGTATCAATATCGGGCATATAGTAATAAGCCGCTCTGTCGTAACCTACAGGTCCCCAATCGGGTTGGCTACCAATATTTATATTTAAGCTTACTTGTGCATTTGCTGGTTTATTGAAAGCTAAGCCGCTTACTAAAATGGCTGCAGCTAATATGATCTTTTTCATAGTATCTTAAAATTTGATAGTATGACAATCATTGCTGCCGAAAAGTTTAAATTAGCAATTGTATCTGTTTGGTTACAATAGTATAAGTTAATTTTCTGCGTCTGTTTTGGCAGCAGCTAAAGTAACCTGCGGTTTGCCTATTACCTTATAGGTTCCCTCGCCTTTCAAAATAGCCAACACTTGGTTTTTATCCTGTAATATTTTAACGGCCTGGGCCATTTCTTTATCGTACTTAAAATTGGTTTCGTACCGGCCCTTTTCATAATAGTAACGGGCAGCTATTTCATTTTCAAGCACTTGCTTTATTTCGGGTTTGTGTACCTGCAAATCGTTTTTCTTGGTAGCGGCCAGCTTGTTTTTCAACGCTTCCAGCTCGGGCTGCAGTTCCGGGTATTGCTTGTCTTTTGATGCTTCGGCGCGCAGGGCGGTCAGCATTTTTTCGGATGTGGTGTTATAACTGTAATTTTTACCGGACAGAAATTTCACAAAATCATCATACTCAACATCGGTTAAAGCAAATGTTTTAGCCGGACTTATCTTAGCATGGGTGTTGCGATACTGGTTTGCATAATCGTAAGTAAGCAATTTGCCCACCAGCGTTTGGGTAATATCGGCAAAGCGCTCCTGCTTTACCGGCACATCGGGGTAAACACCACTGCCATCGTATACCGAGCGGCCGTCTTTGGTTTTAAATTCATGCAATGACGAGTCGGCCACTTTTACCACACTGCCATCATCTTTACGGTGTGCATAATCCAGCGCCTGCACGCAGCGGCCCGACGGGATAAAGTATTTGGCAATGGTAATTTTCACCAAACTGCTATATGGCAAACTGAAGGTTTGCTGTACCAAGCCCTTACCATAGCTACGCTGACCAATAATGACAGCACGATCCAAATCCTGCAACGAACCAGCCACAATTTCGGATGCTGATGCCGACCGGCCATTTACCAATACTACGAGTGGTAAATTGGGCTCAAGCGGTGTGGATACGGTGCGGTAGGTATAGTTTTTTTCTTTGATTTTTCCTTTTTGCGATACCACCTCTACATCGCGCTGTACAAACAGGTTTACAATTTTAACAGCCTCCTGCAAAATACCGCCACCGTTTGAGCGAAGATCGAGGATGATGCCATTGGGATTATTCTTTTTAAGGCTGGTTAAAGCAGTGGTTACCTCATCGGCCGAGTTTTCTAAAAACTTGTCTAGTTTTATGTAACCCATATTGCCATCAACCATACCATAATAAGATACGTTGGGCTGTTTAATCTCATCGCGGATCAGGCTTTTTTCAACCGCCGGCTCATTGCCACGTTTCAATAGCAGTTTAATGCCAGCGCCTTTGCTGCCTTTTAGCAACTGGCTTACCTGGTCACTGTTGCGACTGGTTAGTTCGATATCATTAATTTTCACCAACTGATCGCCGGGGCGGATATCTGCTTTTTGTGCCGGAAAACCTTCAAATATATCAGAGATAAATACTTTGCCATCACGCGAAAAAATGCCCGCACCGATGCCCCCATATTGTGTGCTTACGTAATGCAGCTTATAATCTTCAATTTCCGATTCGGGCACAAACTCGGTGTATGGGTCCAGCCCGTTCAGCATGGCATCTACACCGGTTTTTATCATTTTAGACGAGTTGATATCATCTACATAATTCAGGTTTACTTCTTTATATACAGATGCAAAAACATCTAAATTCTTGGATATCTGAAACAAATCGTCTTTAAAGCTCCAAATGCTGGTGGCTAATAACAGGGTGCCTGCCGCTAAGGCTGCTTTGCGATAAATGTAATGCTGTGCCATACGCCGTGTATCTCTCTCTGCTGTAAAGTTTAAAGATAGAAAAAAGCCCTTCTGTTTTAACCGAAGAGCTTTATTTTTTACAGCCTGTTGTTATCAATATTTACCAACGCTTTTTTGAGGGTAAATATTATGTAATTCCTATCGCGGTTTACCAGTTTTGCCAGGTGGTCAATCAACGTATCTTCCTGACCTTCGGCATACTGCAAGTCTTCGTTGGTTAACTCGCGGTATTTGCGTTGCAGCTTAATTTTTACCCGTTCCCAATCTTTATTATTAATAGTAATCTCAGTCATAATAAGTTAACCTGTTAGCACAAAAATATAAAAAAACTGTTCCTATAAAAGCGACATTTAATTCAATGTACATTAAACTTTTGCTGATAGAATTTCTCCAATACATTTATACTAAAACTATATCATATGAAAAAGTACTTATTTAGTTTAGCCCTGCTCATGGCAGGCATCATCAGCGCCAAGGCACAGGCCACTTTAGGGATCAAAGGCGGCGTCAACTTTTCTAAAATCAACACCGATGATGTAAAAGAATCATCCGTGACCGGCTACCAGGTTGGTGTATTTGGCCGTATAGGTAACGCCTGGTACTTGCAGCCCGAGGTTTACCTGGGCAGCCGCGGCGGTAAATTTGAAGGCAGCAGCAATGGCAATACTGTAACGGCTAATGGCAAGGCTACCTTTACTACTTTGAATGTACCTTTGCTGATAGGCAGAAAGTTATTAAGCGCCGGCTCTATAAATGTACGCGCCATGGCCGGACCAATCTATTCTTATAATTTAGATAAGAAAATTGATTTTAAGGCGGCAGCTCAAGATTTTGGCGACTATAAAAACAGCACTTTAGGCTTCCAGGTAGGCGGTGGTATAGATATTGGTAACATCACGGCCGATTTACGTTATGAAGGCGGCTTAACCAAAATTAATGAGCGCTATGGTCAGCGCGCTAACTTATGGGCCTTAAGTATTGGCTTCAAGATTTTGTAAGCATACTAACCTATTTAAAAAATACCAGTACAATAAGTTGTGCTGGTATTTTTGTTTAATATAGAATTTATCTTGTGCTTACCTTTGCACCATGGCTGCTCCTGTTTCTCATCGTAAAATCATTCATATTGATATGGATGCCTTTTATGCTTCGGTAGAGCAGCGTGATTATCCCGAATACCGGGGCAAGCCACTGGTAGTAGGCGGATTGCCCGAAGGCCGTGGTGGCGTAGTAGCTACCGCCAGTTATGAGGCCCGCAAGTTTGGCATACGTTCGGCCATGCCCGCTAAAAAAGCCTTGCAATTGTGCCCGCATGCTATTTTTGTGCGTCCGCGATTCCAGGTTTATAAAGAAGTGTCGCAACACATCCGCGAAATTTTTAGTCGCTATACGGATTTGATTGAACCGCTATCGCTTGACGAAGCTTACCTGGATGTAACCAACGACAAGCTTAACATTGGCTCGGCCATTGAAATTGCCCAACAAATTAAACAGGCTATACAGGACGAATTACAACTGACGGCTTCGGCTGGGGTATCCATCAATAAATTTGTAGCCAAGATAGCTTCGGACATTAACAAGCCCAACGGACTAAAATTTATCGGCCCCTCCAGCATTGAGGCTTTTATGGAAAGCCTTCCTGTCGAAAAGTTTCATGGCGTGGGTAAGGTAACCGCCCAGAAGATGAAAAACATGGGCCTGCATACCGGTGCCGATTTAAAGAAGCTAACCGAAGATGAACTGGTAAAGCATTTTGGCAAAGCCGGACGATTTTATTATCAGATTGTGCGCGGCATTGACAACCGCCCGGTACAACCCCACCGCGAAACCAAATCAATGGGTGCCGAAGACACTTTTGCCTATGACCTGACTGAGCCCGATGAAATGCACGCTGAACTGGACAAAATTGCCCAAACCGTAACCGACCGCCTGGCCCGCTACCTGTTAAAAGGCCGCACGGTTACTTTAAAAATCAAATACAGTGATTTTAGGCAGATAACCCGGAACCAATCATTCCCCTACCCGGTGGGCGATTTCGAAACCCTTACCCAAACTGCCCGGCAACTACTGGCTGCTACGGGTTTGGATGATGTAAGAATTCGTTTGCTGGGTATATCGGTATCTAATTTTGGCGAGCCTGCCACCAAGCCCAAAAACCAAGGACCAGCTGAGCAACTGAAGCTATTCTGAAATTTATGGCAAACTTAATCAGATACTTGCGGGTAATATAACCGGCCGGATGTAACACTGTGCCATTAAATAACGTCTGTAGTTAACCTAAACCATTAAAACAGTATTCTTTTGACCATTGCTATACTTTAAAATGAACAAAACGCTTACCTGCATAGCCGCTTTCTTTGCTTTCACCTTTTTATCCATTCCAATATCTTATAGTCAAATTCGTAGCCGAAGCTCTATCGGTGTGGGTGTAGGCATTAATCAGCCCATGCAAAATGGTTACCGCATTGGACGCGACAGGGTAATACAGGCCAACATTCGCCTTAACCGTAGGCTTACGCTGATGCCAACCCTGGGTGTAGAAAACATTAAAGGCAATAACAAAGGTGCTTATAACGGCTATTATTTTACCGAGTCGGGCCGGAGTGTAGGCTTGGTATTTTTAAACCCTGCCATGAGATACTATTTCAGCAAAACGCTTTTTGGCTTTGCCGGGCCTTCCGTTTACATAGGCGGCGAAAACGCCAGCAGCTCGGGCCTGGGCGGCACGGCCGGTGCCGGGTACGACTGGCCGGTGGATGATTACAGCAGCCTGGAACTTTCTTTACGGGCGGATGTATTGCCCGTGTACAGTAAAACCGTTCCGGTGGCAGGGTTGCGGTTGGCTTATAAGTTTAATTTTAGTGCGAGGTATTAGTGGTTTGTATTATAATATTGAATAGCCAATTATATTTTAAGAATCATGATTGGTACGCTGCAGCAGTGCAGGAGGATGCTTGAAGGAGCGCAAAGGAATTAATACATAATTTTAGCCAGCGTTTACTTACTAGATGTATCAATAAATCCTTTTTGAATCAAACTCTCGATGTAATCTTCTTTCGACTTTGTGCATTTCGCAAATTCAATAAAGAAGTTCTTTTCCATCTTACATTGCTTTTTCATAGAACCGATTAAATAATCGTCCAATGTATCTCCACTGTGACTTGTGTAAGTTTGAGCAATCAATTTGCCTTCATGCCAAAATTCATAATAGTGGTGATGTGAATTATTAAGAGTAAAGCCTTTTTTTAAAAAGTTAGATATAGCCTTTTTGGTTTTTAAAGACGCCATTTACTTATTGCTAACGGATTTAATAATTAAATTGTAATACTGCTTAACTTGCAATAAGTAACTGCTTAGTTGATTATCTTGAAGCTGATTTAATCTGTTATAACTGTGACTAAATTGCTTAAATAACGATTCTTTAGCTTCTGTAGTTGTCCGCCCACCTGCGTATAAATCTAATTGCTCATTCTCTATGATGATTCCTTTCCCCTCTTGGTATAACTGAAATAAGATGGGAGTTTTAAAAATATAATGACTATTGTCTGTTTCAATTCGATCAAGTTTTAATGATAAGGTCGCCTCTTTATCATTATATAATTCAGACGTTTTTCTAGATATTTTTCCGCTTTTGTCTTTTTTTATGATGACCCTTGCTACAGCTGTAGATTCATCTGGCTTCACATCGGCTGCTTCTAAAGTTTGTTCTTTTACTATAAGTTGATCATAAACCTCTTTGTTAAGCCTTCTTATAGAATATACTTTCTTAAACTTATTATCATCCTGTCGTTTTACAATAGTGACTGGAGTAGTTCCTGCTGAATTTGTAAAATCATAAAGCTTTTTTATTACATCGTTCTTAGCAGATGGCATATTATACCAATCAGCAATCTGCTGATAATTACCTTTATCAATGCTACTTACAACTTTTGTAAAATCAGCAACAACAGATTTTCTTGCTTCGCCATTATCAAATAATGATGGAATTGGATGAGGATTCAGCCGAAAGGCAGGAACCGCAGAACCATTATAAAACCCTGAAAAGTCAAGTTTAAAATTATCCAAATTGGAATTACCTGCAGCATCAAGATTGTATTTTGCCAAAGTAAGGATAAGCGCTTCTAATTTGTCCCCAACATTTTTTAAAACATCCCAAGAAACGGAGTGCTCATCACTTTCATTGCCTATACGTATCAAAAGTTCTTTTTCAAGATCAAGTGTTTGAAGTTTCGTTTTTGACATGGTTTAAAAGTGACGACTAGCGGGAAAGAATGTTTACTAAAGTATATTTTTATTATGATTTGACAAACAGTTTTTAACTTCTTGAATATATTAACAAAACGATCTTCTTTAGTTCTAAAGCTGGACGTTTATAGAAGCAAATAAATTAGTCAAATTCAATAACTATAAAAGGGACGATTGCAAAATCAAGCAATTGTTCCTTACCTACAACTCAAAAATCCGCTCCATCAATACCCACTTTTCGCCGGGGCGGGCTTGCGGTAAAGGGCGCTGGTATTTCCACATCAGTTGTTCCCACTCCTGCACTTTGTCGTTGGCCGCATCAACTGCGGCCTTTTTGTCGAAACTGAATGTGTCGTTAACATCCATGATCATAAACAGGCGGTTGGCAAAACGGTAAATTTCCATTTGTGTAATGCCTGCTTCAGTGATGCTTTGCAGTATTTCGGGCCATATGTTTTGGTGCCATTTTTCGTACTCGGCAATCAGTGCAGGGTCGTCGGCCAAATCAAGGGTAAAGCAATAGCGGTTCATGATCTGTAAGTTTTATGCATTACGCCATTTGCGGCGACAGTTGCGCATTGATAATCTCGCCAAAGCTCTCGGTACGTTTTTCCCAACTGTTGTTGGCGGCTACGGCGCTGCGGTGTGCTACTACATTAGGCGCATTATCCTGCAAAGCGGCTTCAATAGCCTGATTAAACGCGTTGGCATCAGCAGCAAAACGTACGGCACCTTCGGTATATTGTTGTAAATCGGGATTGAAATCGGTAGATATAACCGGCTTGCCGGCTGCCAGGTATTCAAAAAGTTTTAGTGGGAACAAGGTGCGGCTTACTTCGTCTTTTTTAAACGGAATAATGGCTACGTCAAATCCTTTCAGCAACTGGGGCGCTTCATCATACAGTACCGGACCTATAAATTTCACGTTAGGCGCTTTTAACAACTGTTCCGGGATATACTCAGGCCAGTGTGGTCCGGCCAGGATGAATGATTTATCAGCATTGGCGGCTACCACAGCCACAAGCAACGGATAATCAATACGGCGCTCTATACTGCCAATATAGCCAATAACAGGCCGGCGTACATTGTTCAGTTTAGGATGAACCGGTACAGCCGGATCAAGCACTGTGGCAAAATGATGCACATCGGCGCCATTTGGTACTAAATATGTGTTAGGGTTTTGCTGCTTCTTCTCTTCGTAAAGCGCCTTACTGGTACATATTACCAGGTTAGACGTTTTCACCAGTTCATTTTCAGATTGTATACCGTGTTTTATATCATATGGCACAATCATCGGATCTACACATTGGTAAACAGTATAGCTGGGTTTGATATATTTGGCCAGTCCAGGGTAATGAAAGTTGAAGGCATTGATATAAATGAAATTGGTAACCCCTTCACTTTTTAACGCTTTATTGATACGGCTGGAGAGCAGCAGTTCATTGAATTTTAAAGCCGCACGGTACAACTTACCCTCGGGCAAAAAATTGATGGGAAGCACCGGCGGACATACAATGACTTTAAGCCCCGGCATATCAGTATCTTTTATACCGGTTGATGTTATCTTAAAATCATCCCTTCTCGATTTTACTTCTTCCCCTTTACGCTGCTGGATGTAGTCTTTCAGGGTAAACGGATACTCTATAAAAAACACTTTATTTTTTTTAGCCAAATTACGTGCTATAAAAAATGAGGTGGATTGTATAAAGCCATCAAAACGGGTATTGCCTAAAATTACAATAAACTTGCCTTCTAATGTCATGCGTTGGGGCTAGGTATACTAAAAAGTAGGTAAATTAACATATATATATCAGTATTCAGAAAAAACGATGCCAACTTTTTATTGCTGGCTTAGCCCAAACCGGAATGATGAAGTCAAAATCTTGTTTTAGCAAGAAGATTATAGCGCTCTGTTGAACGTTAAAGCAAGAAAAAGTTAAGGCTAACCGGCTTATAAATGCACTTTCTTTTACCTAAATATTCTAAAAAGTTTTATAACTTCGAATGTCTTTTAGCCGTTCCTTTTATGCTTAGCCCATCTGATTACATTGTGCAACATATGGCGCACGTAAATTGTGCATTTCTAAAGCCTGGTGACCGCGTATATTACGACCTGCGGTTCAAGAGTACCGTGCCTACCCTAATCATGTTCGAAACTTTGCTTAGCCGCCTTTATAAATTTAAACACATTAGCGGCGATAAATCTACCGGCAATATGGTAATCTTTGAAATTACAACGGTTAAGTTATAATCACTATTACTTACTTGTATTACTGTTTGCAAACATTTTTTGTAACGTAGTAGTTATCATACCTATATTTTAATGATAAACTTAATATTCGCACTATGAGAAAAGGATGGTTTTTAGCAATGGCTATGTTTGGCCTGTTCAGCGTAAGCAGCACTTATGCACAAACAGACTCAGTGAAAATAAAGGTAAAAAGGAACAAGTATAAAAAAGTGGTCAAAGCCAGCCCTCGTACAACACCTGCAGCTACTACTGTAAATGTTAACACCACACCAGCTGCGCAAACCACTACAACTACAACCACCAGTAAACCGGCAGCGCGGCAAACATCGGTAGCCACCAAAAGCTCTGCAACGTCATCGCGGGTAGTACATAAAACCACAACTAAACGTTCGGCAGCACCTAAGCGTTAAAGTTTAGCCAACATTTTACTATTTAAGCATTTGCAGGGCTTTTCATTATAGAAAAGCCCTGTTTTATTTTTGTGATACTTTGATTTAAGCCGTTTACCTACAAATCAGATAGCAAATAATTGCTTTGACAATCAATTGCTTATAGCTTTAAATAAAAACTTTAATATCATTTCATTAAACCCTCCTGCAAAAAATCTATCTGAAAATTATAATTAGTTACTTAAACAATACGATTATGAAAAAGATGATTTTTGTTTGGAGTTTAATAGCTGGATTTCTATTAACCAATATAAATGTTCAGGCACAACGCCGTCCCATGAGTTCACAAGCTAAAGGTGCTTTAATTGGCGGTGCAGGCGGCGCCTTGCTAGGTGCAATAATTGGCAACAACGTAAAAGGTGCTTTAATTGGTGCAGCCATTGGCGCTGGTGGTGGTTATATTGTAGGTAACGAACATCGCCGTACCGTACAAAAACGCCAGGCAGCTTACCGTCAGGGATATTCCAACGGTTACTATACCCGAAACCGCGAGGTAAACTACCGTACCCGTTACCAAGGTTACCCTTCATACCGTAATGTACGTTATGCCAACTACAGATAATAAATACCGGTTTATAAAAAAGCCTTTGTGATAACACAAAGGCTTTTTTTGTTGGAAGACTTTTATTTAAATGTGTTGTTTTTATGTGGCTTGTTGGAAATAATTAAAGCCAGTCAATTCCATACTTGTTCTTCGTCCGTGTGTGGTTGTTTTTCGGTTAAAATAGCATTTGCCCACCAGTATAATTAAAGCGACTACCAATATGGCTTTTAGCCAAAATTTAATAACTTTTACAAACAGCAAAAAGGCCACAATGCAACAAGCTACAATAATGGCCCAATAGCTAAGTCCGGTACTTGCAATTGCTAAAAGCATATAAAATATATGAATAAAATAACGGCTGCAATATACGCAGAATATGGCTATTTAATGTGGCAAGCTTGTTATAATAGGTTTTATATGATTACTGATAACCTGTTTTTTGAATTTTTATAAAAGCTATAACTATTCAAAACTATTATAGACAAAAGCTATAATTAAAATTCTGCTGTTGCTTACGCCATATCAACAACCGATGATATGGTAAAATAAAAAATTGACCCTTTTCCTATCTCACTTTCTACCCAAATAGAACCATCATGTAGTTTTATAATTTCAGCACTTAAATAAAGGCCAATACCAAAGCCCGATATAATTTTGTTTTGCTCAGCCTCAACCCGGTAATACCGCTCAAAAAGCCGCTTTTTATCTTCGGGTTTAATACCCATACCAAAATCTTGCACACTAATCTGCACGTGCTTATTAGTTATTTCTGTAGCTATATTGATAACTTTGCCGTTTACAGAATATTTAGCAGCGTTGCTGATGAGGTTGGATATTACAGATCCAATCTTGTCTCGGTCGGCATAAACATACACGTCAGATACCGGTTTGAAGTCAATTTCGTGCCCACTCATAATCAGCCGGTTTTCATCAATAATCTCCTGTACCAAATCATTAAGATTAAACGTTTCCTTATCCAAATGCAACTTACCCGATTCAAAGCGCGACAGATTTAAAAATCCGTTAATCATTACCGTCATTTTCTTAATTTGATGATTTACTTTAGTTAGCGCATCTTTAAAGAACGGATCATCATGTCTTTTTGCTTTTGATTCCATTACTTGCAGGTAAGCCTTAATGGAGGTAAGTGGCGTTTTGAGTTCATGGCTTGCAATACCTATAAAGCTGTCTTTTTGCGCTTCAATGCCTATTCGCTCAGTTACATCTCTAAAGTGCGACACCATGGCGTAAATACCCGGTTCAGTCAGGTAATTAAAAACTTCTCCTTCCAGCCAACCATAGCTGCCATCTTTACGGATAAACTGGAGCTTTACAAAACTACAGCCTCCGGGTATTGCCAATATCTGCTCAACACTACCTTTATACTCTGTTAAAGATTTGGGCGTATAGAGCCTGTCTATTATCTGTGCCTCATATTCTTGAGGCGAATAACCAAATATCTCTTTTACCTTCGGACTTACGTAAATTGCTTTACCAACTTCATTCCTAAGTACCAGCAAATCGCAGGCCTGTTCTATTAACAGCCTGAATTTGTTTTCGGCTGCCTCGCTCTTCTTCAACGCCCGTTTCATGGAATATCCCATAACAGCAACCAACAAGTTTTGCCCAGTAAAAACGGCCACTTGTATGCCTATGCGCGACGGCATTATAAAAGAATGATATGGCTGAATAAAATAATAGTCGACGATACCTACGCAAACAAAATTTGTGATTAGTCCAATAGCCCAACCCGAATACCAGATCGTAGCTACGATAACAGCGGTGTATAGCAAAAATGGTGTACGAGCGCCCAGTAATTCATTAAAACTCAATTTAAACAAAGTAACCGCTACAATAAGCAGTAAAGGGAATATATAACGGGATAATTTCCTGTAAAAAAGCATAGGGGAAGCGCTATAAAGAAGCGCCGAAATTTAAGCTAAAAAAGGGAAACTTATAGCTTAGATAAAATGAACTATATACAGCCTATGTAAACCTATCTTTGTTCTTAAATCAAGGCAGTGTAGTAATACTTATTATCTGCCCTAAAACATTAGCTACGCTGGTTTGAAACTCATTTGGCGCAACGTCAAATATCAAGCCTGTTTCAGATTCTCCCCTACTCACATAGTCTACAGCTTCTACAGAGTCAATCTTGTAACTTATACCATCTAATTGGATATAATAGCCGGCATCAATAACGCCTTCAATTATATTTCCGGTAAGTACTTGCCCAATACCTACTATACTAAAACACTTGCTGGTTTTAAATTGAGCTACTGTAGATAGTAACATGATATATAATTAAGTTGTGAATATAATTTCAGTGAAAACATTAAAGTTAAAGAACACTTTCTTTTCTATCTACCAATTTGCAAAAACCTTATTTTTGACGCTCATGACCGCCCGTACCAAAATTTATTTTGCATCCGATTTTCATTTAGGCGCTGTTACCTATGCCGCCAGTCGCGAGCGCGAAGATTATCTGGTGCGCTGGTTCGACAGCATTAAGCATGATGCTGCCGAACTATTTTTGGTGGGCGATATTTTTGATTTTTGGTTTGAGTATCGCTCGGTGGTACCCAAAGGGTACGTACGCTTTTTGGGCAAGCTGGCCGAATTATCAGACGCTGGTGTGAAACTTTACCTGTTCAGGGGCAACCATGATATGTGGATGTTCAATTACTTTGAACAAGAACTGAACGCCACTCTTATCAGCAATGAAATGATTTTGGAACGGCAGGGCAAAAAGCTATATATTCATCATGGTGACGGCTTAGGCCCTGGTGATGCTAAATATAAAATGCTTAAGAAGCTGTTTCGTAACCGCTTTTTACAATGGATGCTGGCACGCATACATCCTAATTTTACGTTTGGGCTGGCCAGCCGCTGGTCGCAGCATAGCCGTGTAGCTAATGCAGCTCCTAAAGAGCAAAAGCTATATGAAAACGAATGGCTAGTTACTTTTGCCCGCGAAACGCTGCAGCAATCACATTACGATTACATGATTTTTGGCCACCGCCATATTCCGCTGGTTATTCAACTGAGTGATGATAGCCAGTATATTAATTTAGGCGAATGGATCCATTACCGCTCATACGCCGTAATGGAAAATGGGAAGGTTGATTTACTGTATTTTGAACAAGATCAATTGAGAGGGTAATTACATTGTTAGCCCCAACCCTGCATTATCATTCAATACCCACTTTCCATCTGCAAATGCAGGCATAGCAAACGGATTGTTACTGGTTAGCAGCGGTCCATCCAAATCTGTCCAATCACATTGAGGGGCAAGGGCCGCTGCGGCCAGGGTTGCGCAGCTGGTTTCACTCATAGAGCCAATCAATATCTTTATTTTCAATTCACGCGCCTTTATTATCATTTGCCTCGCCTCATACATACCTGCCGATTTCATCAATTTGATATTGATGCCATGATAAACGCCATGCGCCTTATGCACATCGGCCAAACGTCGAACCGATTCATCGCCCAGAATAGGAATGGGACTACGTTCGGTAAGCCAGGCGTTACTATCCGGATCAGTTTTAAGCATGGGTTGCTCAATAAGCTGTACGCCCTGCTCGTGCAGCCAGCAAATCAAGTCAAGGCTTTGCTCCCTGTTGGTCCAGCCTTGGTTGGCGTCTACGTACAACGGCAGGTCAGTTACTGTACGAATAGCGTTTATTATCTTGCGGTCATCATCGCTACCCAACTTTACCTTGATTACGCTTACATTAGGCGCTTCCTTTACTTTTTGAGCAAGTATTTCGGGTGTATCCATACCCACGGTGTAGCTGGTTACCGGCATCAATGCAGGATTACTGCCTAGCAGTTGCCAGCAGGGCTTTTGTTGTAGCTTACCGTCTAAATCGTGCAACGCAATATCAATGGCCGCTTTGATGGCCGGATTGCCCGGCGCCAGGCTATCCAGATAATTGATGATTTCTGCATAATTAAATGGATAAATAAACCGGCTTACATCTACTTTCTGTAAAAAACTGGTGGCCGATGCCCAGCTTTCGCCCATGTAAGGCACCATCGAAGCTTCGCCATAACCTGTATATCCTTCATAGTTTAATTGTACCAGCATCAGTGGTGTAGCTGTACGCGAATAATTGGCGATGGTAAAGCGGTTCTTGAGTTGCAGTTGGTAGGTAGTGTAGGTTAGTTTCATATCCAAATGAAAGGTAAGAAAAGATGCTCTGAAAAATCAACTTGGGATGATTATGGTATTTTACAATTCTTACATATTTGCCCGCCGGATGCTTTAACTGTGGTATGTATCTTTGCCGCATGGCGCCAACTCTATATAGTCCGTTCAACCCGTTAAATTTTAGTAACCGCAACTGTTTTTTAACCGGCCAGGTTTTGTCATCTGAAGAAGAAAAGATTCAGGTATTCCCGGCTTGGTTAATGAGCCGTTATAACCTGGCCGATCAGCCGTTTAAACTGCTTGACGAGAGTTACGCCACCTACAAAGATTTAAAACTGCCTTGTGCCGCTAGTACCAACGAGCAATACATTGCACCGTTGGAAAATACTATAGCCGAGGCATTTACGCAAGGATACCAGGCTGTGAAAGCATTGGACCCTATGCTGCTGTTTCAATGGGCGGGTAAGTTGCTGTATGGCATTGTTTTTAACGAAATACAGGCCGGTATACGCCAGCAACATGTAAGTGGCGAAGGTTTCAGTATGTCGCAGGCGCTGATACACAAATTTAGCCACCTGCACCTAATGCTGCAAAGCTTAAATATGCCACTGGTGTTTGACGAGTTTACACCCTTCAGTTTATTTCTGTTTAAGGTGAATAATGCCGAAAATGAGTTTGGCTATCGCGACGAAATCAATACGCTTACCTTTTCGCTACGCATTCAGGATTTTGGTTTGATTATATGCCTGCAGGATAATGGGGCTAATGCACGGTATCACCGCGATTTGTACGAGCAATGGCAAAACCGTACCCTACACCCCATACAGTTCGAAGAGATGAACGCCCGTATATTTTATTCGGCCTTTTTGTTTAACAAGCTGCCCGAATACAACGTATTGCCTGTAGGTGATGAAATTTACTTGGAAGCGATGGCCCTGCGCGGTATGGGTGGTAAGCCTACATTTGATATGTGGCAAAACAAAACTTACGGGCAAGTGCTGGAAAGCTTCTGGAAAAAATGGGGATTTGTATTGTTTGAAATCATCAAAAACCCCGAAGCGCCCATGAGCTTTTTATTTAAGCCAGATGAAAGCGTAATAGATAACAGCGAGATTGATTTGCCGCTGTAATTCTCCTTTCTTATAATTTGTATCTTTGCCGCATGATTGATGTGATCCTGAAAAAAGGTAAAGAAAAAGCGGTGCTGCAACGCCACCCCTGGGTATTTTCAGGCGCGGTAGAACGGATAAAAGGGAAACCGGCCAATGGCGATATAGTACGCTTATTGGATGCGCAAGGCGGCTTTATGGCTTATGGCTTTTATAATAAAGAATCGCGTGTGGCTCTGCGCTTACTAGAGTGGAATGAGAATACGCCGGTTAATGACACTTGGTTCCGTCAAAAGGTAGCTATCGCTGTACAAAGTCGCAGCAATATTTTACAGGATGGTAGCAACAATACCTGCCGACTTATTTTTAGCGAGGCCGATTACCTGCCGGGATTAATTGTAGACAAATATGCCGATTACCTGTCGCTTCAAATTTTAACTTCAGGTATCGAAAACAATAAAGCTGTAATTATTGATGAATTGCAGCGCCTGTTGCAACCCAAAGGCATTTATGATAAAAGCGACGCTTCATCACGTGCGCATGAAGGACTGGAGACCGCTAATGAAGTACTGGCTGGTGACGCTCCGCCCGAACTGGTTGAAGTAAAAGAGAATAAGATCGTTTATGGCATCAACATTGCCGAAGGCCAAAAATCGGGCTTTTATTGCGACCAGCGCGATAACCGCCATATATTGGCTACGCATACCGCCGGCAAAAAGGTGTTGGATTGCTTTTGCTATACAGGAGGTTTTACCCTCAACAGCTTACAACACGGTGCCGCTTCGGTTACCAGCGTAGATAGCTCGGCCTTAGCCATTGATACTTTACGCAAAAATATTGAACTGAATAAGCTGGACGCCAGTAAGCATTCGGCCATACAATCGGACGTAAACAAACAACTGCGCCGCTTTAAAGAAGAAGGTGAAAAGTTTGACGTAATTGTATTGGATCCGCCTAAATATGCCCCATCCCGCTCGGCATTGGACAGGGCTTCACGCGCGTATAAAGACTTAAACCGTATTGCCATGTTGCTGCTTAACAGTGGCGGACTGCTGGCTACCTTCTCATGCTCGGGGGCAATGGATATTGACACCTTTAAACAGGTACTGGCCTGGGCTGCGCTGGATGCCGGGAAGCAGGTACAGTTCATCTACCAGTTTTGCCAACCCGAAGATCACCCCGTACGAGCATCATTTCCAGAGGGAGAATATTTGAAAGGGTTATTGTGCCGGGTACTGTAATAAATATCAACTATTCTTTGTAAAATGAGTTGTAAGTTTATTCTATGAAAACAGAACTGGAAAAAATGCTTTCGGGCGAATTGTATGATGCCAGCGACAAACAGCTGACAGATATGCGCCTGAAAGCCCGCGAACTATTTGTAGCCTATAATACAACCAGCTATGCCTATGATCACCAACGCAAATCTTTACTTAAAGAGTTATTAGGTGCTTGCACTGATCGTATCGATATACAAGCCCCTTTTTACTGCGATTATGGCAGTAATATTTACGCTGGCGATAATCTGTTTATTAATTTTAACTGCATTATACTGGACTGTGCGCGCGTAACTTTTGGTAACAATGTAGCTTTAGCACCTAACGTGCAAATTTATGCCGCTTACCATCCGGTTATTGCGTCAGAGCGCATCAAAGGCCCGGAGCTAGCCGCCCCTGTTACCATTGGTAATAACGTTTGGATTGGCGGCGGTGTTATCATTTGTCCCGGTGTTACCATTGGCGATAATACCACCATTGGTGCCGGCAGCGTAGTCACCAAAAATATCCCGGCTAATGTTGTAGCCGCAGGTAATCCGTGCCGCGTAATTCGGGCGATTGAAAGTTGATTTGTTATATACCTTATTAGCTAAGGTTTATCAATTACCTTAATTGCAGAAGCCTTAAAGTATTGATATAACCTTGGGATAAACATAAAAAAAGCCCTTTGCGTAGCAGCAAAGGGCTTTTTAATTAAATAATCAAGTATTAACCGGCGTTTTGTTTTGCCTCTTGTTTTAACTGATCATTAGCTACAATTACAATCTCTACACGGCGGTTTTGAGCACGACCGGCTTCAGTACTGTTATCAGCAATCGGTTCGCTAAATCCTTTACCTTGTGTAGTTAAACGACCACCAGTTACACCGTTAGAAGTTAAGTAAGATTTTACCGATTGCGCACGTCTAACTGATAAATCCTGGTTTAAGGATGCACTACCTGTGTTATCGGTATGACCTACAATCAGTATATTGGTACCTTGATTATTGTTCAGCGAAGTAGCCAGATTTTGCAAATTGCTTTGCGCAGCTGATTTCAAGTCAGTTTTGTTTACATCAAACAAAATACCTGAATCAAATTTCACCAAAATACCTTCGCCCTGGCGTTCAACAGTTGCGCCCGGTACAGTTTGTTTAATTTCAGCAGCTTGGCGGTCCATTTTACGACCAATAAAAGCACCGGCTGTACCACCAACGGCACCACCAATAATAGCACCTAACGCAGTATTACCTGCACTTTTACCTATAAGGGCACCAATGGTACCACCGGCGCCAGCACCAATGGCAGCACCTTTTTGTGTTTTAGTAAGAGAGTTACAGCCAGAACCAATTAAGCTTGCCGTAGCAATAGCCATAGTTACAATAGCTGTTTTAAATGTTAATGTTTTCATTGTTAAGATTGAATTTGTGCATCAAGTATGTTACAAAGCGAGTGCCAAAGTTATAAAAGCAATCGATAAGTGCATAAGCACTATTATGAAAGAACCTTTGTTTGCCAACTGTGCTTTGTCTTTTTTTATTTAAGAGCCATCTGATGCTATGAAGTATGTTATAACAAAATTTAACAATATGAAGTGCCAGGAAACCATGTTTGCGGGCAAAGCAAACGTTTGCGGAGTTTTTTATTGGTATTCATGCTGTTTCAATTATAAAATCGATTAAAATTGCTGATGATTTATTGTTTAGTTTGCATTAGGCACATAACTGCAATAAAATCAGCGACGTACTTTGTGTTGAACGTACGCTTTATAAACCAATTCATCGTATAATAAAATAAGCTTAGTATAAGCTGCCAGTACTAGTTATGAAAAACTTTTTGGACGAAAATTTTTTGCTGCAAACGCCTACCGCACAACGCTTGTATCATGATTATGCTAAGCATTTGCCTATCATAGATTATCACTGTCATTTGCTTCCCGATCAGATTGCCAATAACATCAACTTTAAAAATTTGACTCAGGTTTGGCTGTATGGCGATCACTACAAATGGCGCGCTATGCGTACCAACGGTATCAACGAAGATTACATTACCGGCGGCAAAAGCGACTTTGAAAAATTTGAACAGTGGGCCGCCACCGTACCCTATACCCTACGCAACCCATTATACCACTGGACGCATTTAGAATTACAGCGTTACTTTGATATACATGATTTGTTGTCGCCCAAAACAGCACAACAAATTTACGATGAATGTACGGCCAAGCTGCAAACGCCCGAATACTCGGTACAGGGTCTCATCAAAAAAATGAATGTGGAAGCCATTTGTACCACTGATGATCCATTGGATAATTTAGAATTTCACCAAAAAATAAAACAACAGCCGGATGCGGCAGTAAAACTTTTACCGGCATACCGTCCGGATAAAGCCATGAATGCCGATGATGTTGCCGGATTGAATGCCTACATCAGCAAACTGGAAGAAGTGGCCAACGTTAGCATCAGCAGCTTTGAAGATTATTTATCGGCACTCAAAAAACGCCACGATTACTTTGCCGAAAACGGTTGCTCGGTATCCGATCACGGCCTGGAGCAAATTTATGCCGAAGATTATACCGATGATGAGATCCGCGCTATTTTCTTAAAAATAAGAGCCAATGAAGTGCTGATGCCGGGTGATATTCTGAAATTCAAATCGGCTATGCTGTTCCATTTTGCCATTTGGGATCATGAAAAAGGTTGGGTACAGCAGTTTCACCTGGGTGCTTTGCGCAACAATAACAACCGTTTATTAACCAAACTGGGGCCAGATACCGGCTTTGATTCTATAGGTGATTTTCCGCAGGCACGTGCATTGTCTAAATTCCTGAATAAGCTGGATACCGAAGATAAACTGGCTAAAACCATTATCTATAACCTTAACCCTGCTGATAACGAGTTGATGGCTACCATGATTGGCAATTTTAACGATGGCTCAATAGCCGGTAAAGTACAATTTGGCTCAGCTTGGTGGTTTTTGGATCAGAAAGACGGTATGATTCGTCAGATGAACGCGTTGTCAAATATGGGCTTGCTGAGTAAATTTATTGGTATGCTTACTGATTCGCGCAGCTTCCTGTCGTTTCCGCGTCACGAGTATTTCCGCCGTTTGGTGTGTAACCTGTTTGGCGATGATATTGAGAATGGTGAACTGCCTAATGATATTGAATGGACCGGTAAAATTGTACAGGACATCTGCTACTACAACGCTAAAAATTACTTCCCTTTTGATAAATAACCATGAGCGACCTTTTAAATAAAGATTATAGTTCCGGTTCTGTTCTATCATTTGGTGAGTTACTGTTGCGCATTACCCCCGATGCCGGCGGCGATTGGTTAAAAGACAATGCTCTTCCGGTTTTTGTAGGCGGTGCAGAGCTGAATGTAGGTACAGCTTTAGCCCTATGGGATGTGCCATCACGATATTTTACGGCCTTGCCGCAAAACGGTATGTCGGCACAAATTATTGAGTACTTAAACCAGAAAGATATCGATACCTCTTCGATAATGTTCCACGGGAAACGTGTAGGTTTATACTTCCTGACCAAAGGCCAAGATTTAAAGCACGATGCCCTGATTTACGACCGTGCCCACTCCGCCTTTGCCGACCTGACCACTGGCCTTATCGACTGGGATAAAGTGCTGGACGGCATTACCTGGTTCCATTTCAGCGCTATTTGCCCGGCTATCAGCCAAAACGTAGCTGATGTATGTAAAGAGGCTTTGCAGGCTGCATCAGCAAAAGGCATCACTATATCGCTCGACTTGAACTATCGTTCCAAACTATGGCAGTATGGCAAACAGCCGGCTGAGGTAATGCCCGAACTGGCACAGTATTGCGATTTAATTATGGGCAACATATGGGCGGCCAATAATATGCTGGGCGTCCCGATCTTCCCTGATATGGTTGAATCGGGCCAGAAAAGCCTTTACCTTAAAGCCGCACAAAATACATCTGAAGAGATTATAAAACAGTTTCGAAAATGTAAAGCGGTGGCTAACACATTCCGTTTTGATGCCAATAATACCAATATAGACTACTACACGGCTTTGTATACCAACGGCACTTTGTACGATTCGAAAGAATATCAGGCAGAGACTATTGTAGATAAAGTAGGCAGCGGCGATTGTTATATGGCTGGATTGATTTACGGCTTTTATAACAACCTTGATCCGCAGCAGATACTGGAATTTGCTACGGCAGCGGCCTTTACCAAATTGTTTGTAAACAGTGATGCTACCGACCGTACAGTAGAATTTATTCAAAATGCAATTAAACCATGAAAAATAAACAAGAGGTTTTAGATAGTATCATTAGCCAAGGCATGCTGCCGTTATTCTTTTTTGAAGACGGCGAAGTAAGCGTTGAGATTACCCGTACCTTGTACAAAGCAGGTGTACGCGTGTTTGAATATACCAACCGTGGCAAAGCAGCGCTCGAAAATTTTAAATTGCTTAAAGAACTTCAACAGGCCGAAATGCCTGATTTGCATTTAGGCATTGGCACTATCAAATCCATCCATGAGGCGGATGCTTTCATTAATGCCGGTGCTGATTTCTTGGTATCGCCTATTATCAACCCTGAGGTAGCTAAGATGGCGCATGACCACCACATGCTTTGGATACCGGGCTGTATGACGCCTACCGAAATTTATACCGCCCAATGCAATGATGCAGCATTAATCAAGTTGTTTCCGGCTAATATTTTAGGTCCGGCGTTTTTGAGTTCCATTAAAGAGTTGTTCCCCGGTCAGCTGTTTATGCCAACCGGCGGTGTGGAACTGGAAGCCGAAAACATTGCCACTTGGTTTAAAGCGGGTGTTTGTGCAGTGGGTATGGGCAGCAAACTCATCAGCAAAAAAGTGCTGGAAGGCAAATTATACGACCAATTATACAACGATACTTTAAAAGCCATTGCGCTGGTTAAAGCCGGCCGATAATACTAACCGTATCCTAAATTATGAAAGACATTAAAATGAGCAATTACCGTTGGACTATTTGTGCCCTGCTGTTTTTTGCTACTACCATTAACTACCTGGACCGGCAGGTACTCAGCTTGCTGCAACCAACACTAGCCAAAGAATTTGGCTGGACAAACAGCGACTACGGCACCATCGTAGGTGTGTTTTCGTTAGCCTATGCTTTTTCTATGTTATTTGCCGGCCGTGTAGTTGATTATCTAGGTACCAAAATGGGTTATACCTGGTCTATCATACTTTGGTCTTTTGGGGCCATGTTGCATGCTATTGCACACTTAGTACCCGGAAAATTATTAGGTTTTTCATTAGGACGCACGGTATTGGCAGTAGGCGAATCGGGTAATTTTCCGGCAGCTATAAAGGCTACTGCTGAGTATTTTCCAAAAAGAGACCGCGCACTAGCTACAGGTATATTTAATTCGGGCTCAAACGTAGGTGCTATATTGGCCCCTATTGTGGTGCCTTGGATAGCATCTGTTTACGGCTGGAAATGGGCGTTTATTTTAATTGGTGCTTTGGGTTTCATTTGGCTCATATTTTGGTTGATATTTTATGAATTGCCATCTAAGAACAAAAAGCTAAGCCAGACCGAGTATGAGTATATTCATAGGGATGAAATCATCAATAAGCAAGGTATTGTGGTTGAAACAGAAGACGAAGGCAAAAAGTTCACCTACTCACAATGCCTAACTTACAAGCAAACCTGGGCTTTTGCTTTTGGTAAGTTTATGACCGATGGCGTATGGTGGTTTTTTCTGTTTTGGCTGCCTGCTTATTTTAAAGCACAGTATAACATGACGGGCACGGCCATATCACTGCCTATAGCTGTGGTATATACCGCAACTATGTTTGGTTCTATTGGCGGCGGCGCTTTCCCCACTTATTTCATTAACCGAGGTTATAATCCATATGATGGCCGCATGCGGGCAATGTTTATTATTGCCTTGTTTCCTTTAGTGGTGTTATTAACGCCTTATTTAAGCCAGTTTAGTTACTGGTATGCTGTACTTTTAATCGGCATAGGTGCATCTGCACATCAAGCCTGGTCAGCCAATATATTTACTACTGTAGGCGATATGTTTCCTAAAAAAGCTATTGCTACTATTACAGGCATAGGCGGTATGGCAGGTGGCATTGGTTCATTCCTGTTAAGTAAAGGTGCTGGTATGCTGTTTGATTTTTACGACAAAAAAGGCACTATACAAACCGGATATTCCATTATGTTTGTGATATGTGCGTTGGCTTATGTAATAGCTTGGGTAGTGATGAAAAGCCTGGTTCCACGTATGAAACCTATTCAATTGTAGATTAGCATCAATAGTTTATGAAATGTAAATTGTTGCCTTTTATATTTTTGGTTATAAAACCAATAGGCTAATAACCTACTTTAGTATTCAGGACACACACAATAACATAAAGTATAACTTTTAACCAACTATCATGAGTTTTAAAGACGAGCTTAACAAGCTTTTTGTTGATGAAAGCCAGATACCGGAGCAATACCGGATTGAAGAGCTGCATCAGCGCGAGTACCTTGTTAACGGGGAAATGCTTCCCTGGGATGGAGAAGTGAGTGAGGTTACTTCACCTATTAACGTTCCAACACCCGAAGGCTTAAAGCGTAAGGTTATCGGCAGCTACCCGCTGGGAACCGAAAAAGAAGCGATGGCAGCACTGGCTGCCGCCGAGGCCGCTTATGACAATGGTCGTGGCGAATGGCCAACCATGAGCGTAGCCGACCGCATTAAGTGCATGGAGAAATTTGTGTACAAAATGGTTGAGCAGCGCGACCTGGTGATCAAGCTCATTATGTGGGAAATTGGCAAATCACTGGCCGATTCAACTAAAGAGTTTGACCGTACCGTTGAGTACATCAACTTAACTATTGACGCGCTGAAAGATATCGACCGCGAATCATCTCGCTTTACCATGGCCGAAGGTGTGGTGGCACAGGTACGCCGCTCGCCGCTGGGCGTGGTATTGTGTATGGGTCCGTTCAATTATCCATTGAACGAAACTTTTACCACGCTGATTCCAGCAATCATCATGGGCAATACCATACTCTTCAAACCACCGAAACATGGTACTCTGGTACACTATCCGTTGTTGAAAGCGTTCCAGGAATCGTTTCCTAAAGGTGTGGTAAACACCGTTTATGGTCGTGGTGCCAATGTTACCCCTGGCCTTATGGCTACCGGTAAAATTAACGTGCTTGCCTTCATCGGTTCCAGCAAAGTGGCTAACGATTTAAAAAAACGCCATCCGAAAATTAACCGCTTACGTGCGGTATTGAGCTTGGATGCGAAAAACGCAGCTATTGTTACCAAAAGTGCTGACCTGAATATTGCAGTTAACGAGTGTATTTTAGGATCACTGTCTTACAACGGTCAACGTTGTACGGCTATTAAAATCATCCACGTACATAAAGATGTAGCCGATGAATTTTTGAAATTGCTGAGCGAAGGCGTGGCTAAATTGAAATACGGTATGCCTTGGGAAAAAGGTGTAAACCTTACCCCTGTTGCCGAACCGGGCAAACCGGCTTACCTGAAAGAATGTATTGATGATGCCATTGCCAATGGTGCCCGTGTGGTAAACGAAAACGGTGGCGAAGCAGTAGAATCATTCTTTTATCCGGCAATTGTGTACCCAATTAACGACAAGATGAAACTGTACCGTGAGGAGCAGTTTGGTCCGGTAATTCCGGTATTGCCTTTCGAGTCTATCGAAGAGCCTATCCAGTACCAGATCGACTCGCCGCATGGTATGCAGGTTAGTATCTTTAGTACTGATGCACAGGAAACCGCTGATTTAATTGATCCGTTTGTGAACTTGGTAAGCCGTGTTAACATCAACGCACAATGCCAGCGCGGACCAGACGTGTTCCCGTTCACCGGTCGTAAAGATAGCGCCGAAGGTACCTTGTCTGTGCATGATGCTTTGCGTTCATTCTCTATCCGCTCATTGGTAGCCACCAAGCTGAATGACAACAATAAACAGCTGTTTAATGAGATTGTGAACGATCATGATTCAAACTTCCTGAGCACAAACTATATTTTCTAAATTTAAGTTTATTTATAAAAGAAAAGACAGCTTAATAAAGCTGCCTTTTCTTTTATATACTGCTTTCATCATCATCCTGAGCTAGCCAACGTAAAGCAGGTTGCATTATTGAAAGCTAACGCACAAATGGTTACCCCGACGCGCCCAGGATGGCAATGCGAATTACTTTCCTCTACGTTTTTTATTCATCACCAACGTGAAGTACATCTGCGAATCATCCTGCTTGTTGCTAAATGTACTGTAACAGGTTTCGGATACATAGCCTTCTTTCTCGACCACTATTTTGTACTTGCCGGCCTTTTTGATGTTAAAGTTTACAATACCATCGTCATGAGAAAGCTGAGAGGCTAAAATTAAACTGTCTTTTAAGTCTATCAGCGTGGCATTTGCATGCTCAATAGACTCTTGCGTTAGTTTGTCTTTTAAAGTAAGTTTGATGGATTTGGTTTGCGCCTCACTGTAAGCGGATAAGCAGATTATGACTACGCTTACAAAAGCGCTTACAAGTACTTTACTAATGGACACATTCGGTTTCATATGCGCTCTGTTAAAAAGTGAAAGATTTATTACCTACATGACAGTAATTATTTCATTGCGTTGCATTAAAATTCATATTTTTAAAAACTTTGGTGCAAACAAAGTTTGGCATACCGCACTTAATCAACTACTTTTGCACGCAGAAAAACGAATAACAATTATGTCACACCACCAAGAAGAAGATAAAAGCTACGATTCATACTTTTACATTATTGGCCTGTTAGCCGGCTTGTTTGTTGGCGCTATTGTTAACCAAGGCTTTGTTTGGATACCGGTAGGCGCTGTATTAGGTTTGCTTACTGCTGTTCTGTTTATCAAATTAGCCGTAAGAGGCCGTGGACAATCTGAAGCCTAACCGGCAGCAGGATTTACCGTCTTTTATTCGCAACTGGAACCAGTTTTACGGTATTGTTATCGTGTGGCTGGTTTTTTTAATTTTTGTATTTTGGCTCATCACATTATATTTTAAATGAGCCTTATTGATTGGATTGTTTTAGCCGTTACCCTGCTGGTTATTATTGTATATGGTATATACAAAAGCCGTGGCAGCCAAAACATTGATCAGTACTTGGTGGGTGGCCGCTCGTTGCCCTGGTATCATATCGGCTTATCGGTAATGGCTACCCAAGCCAGCGCTATTACTTTTTTATCTGCACCCGGACAGGCATATAGCGACGGGATGCGCTTTGTGCAGTTTTACATGGGCCTGCCCCTGGCCATGATTGTACTGTGCATTACGTTTGTACCTATTTTTCATCGCCTTAAGGTTTATACAGCTTACGAGTACCTGGAGCAGCGCTTTGACCTGAAAACACGGGCATTAACCGCATTTTTGTTTTTGTTGCAACGCGGGTTGTCTACGGGTATTACTATTTATGCACCTTCCATCATCTTAGCTACAATCCTGCAAATTAATGTAGTGTACACCACCCTATTTATTGGCTGCCTGGTTATATTGTATACGGTTTATGGCGGCACCAAAGCGGTATCTTACACACAAATGCTTCAAATGAGCATTATTTTTTCGGGTATGTTTGTAGCTGGGGTAATGGTAGTTTATTTGCTGCCGCAACAAGTAGGTTTTGGCAAAGCCCTGCATCTGGCCGGAAAACTGGGCCGGATGAATGTTATTGACTGGAAGTTTGACGCCAAAAACCAGTACAACATTTGGAGCGGTTTAATAGGCGGCTTTTTTTTGCAGCTCTCATATTTTGGTACCGATCAAAGTCAGGTTGGCCGCTACTTAACCGGCAGTTCGGTTGGCCAAAGCCGCATAGGTTTAATCATGAATGGCTTAATTAAAATACCCATGCAGTTTTTGATACTGCTAATTGGTATTTTAGTGTTTGCTTTTTACCAGTTTAAGCAACCTCCCATGTTTTTTAACCGCTATGAGGTAGCACAAATTAAACAGAGCCCATTAGCTGCCCAGTACAGCAATTTAGAACAAAAGTATACCGTTGCATTCGCCAACAAAAAAAACAAAGCTGAGGCCTTAATTAATGCTTTAAATACCGAAGATCAATCAGCTATTAGTAAAGCTCAAAAAGAACTAAAAATTGCGGATAATAATACTGATACTTTGCGCAAACAAGGTATTGCTTTGATGAAGCAAAATAACAACAAAGCTAACCTAAATGATACCAATTATATATTCCTCACCTTTGTTACCCAATACCTGCCTAGAGGATTAATTGGGCTATTGATTGCTATTGTATTTCTGGCTTCTATGGGGTCAACCGCCAGTGCATTGAATTCTTTGGCTTCTACTACCGTGGTAGATATTTATAAGCGTACCATCAATAAAAATGCATCAGACCAAAATTATTTGAACGCTTCGAGGCTGGCTACTGTTTTTTGGGGATTAGTTTGCTTGAGCATGGCCTTATACGCTGGGCAACTGGGCAATTTATTGGAAGCCGTTAATAAGCTGGGCTCATATATATATGGGGTAATATTGGGCGTGTTTGTGGTAGCCTTTTATCTAAAAAACATACAAGGTAACGCCGTATTTATTGCTGCTTTATTAGCTGAAGGCATTGTTGTTTTGTTTGGCTGGCAGGAATGGATAGCTTACTTATGGCTAAATGCACTGGGATGTATTGCAGTTGTAGTGATAGCTGCGTTGATAAATCCTCTATTCAGACGCGTTTCCTTAAAATAAATCCTCTTAAGTAACTTCATAAAAAAAGCCCTGTCTTACAACAGAGCTTTTATCATTTTAATTATTTATATATTATCCTTTAGCCTGAGCAGCTACTGCCTCATTCAAACGAACATATTCCTCGTTCTTTTGCTCTTTAGCTAACTGAGCGCCTTCTTTAGCTGTAGCCAAAGCCGCAGCTTTGTTACCCATTTTTAATTGAATTCGCGCTTTCCACAATTTGTAATATGGTGTCTTCGGATCAGCTTTTTCAGCTTCTGATATCCAGGTAAGCGCTTTATTTAAATCTTTGTTGTTTTCATAATAATATTGTACCGCAGCAAAGTAAGGCTTCTTTTCACCTTGCATAGCAGCATCAATGTTTGCCATGATACGGGTATCAATATCAGTAGCTAAATGCAGGTTTACATCGGTATGCTCCCACATTAAATGAAGTTCGGCGGTACTGGCTTTTACGTTAGCAAATTGCATGGTAAAAGTTTCAATCAACTCATTTACTTTAGCGGGTTTTACTTTAAAACGCAAAAAGTCATCAGCTTGTTTATACTCATAGGCACCCCATTGTTTAGCGGTTTTGTTTAAAATAATGGTCCACTCTTTTTCGCCCGGAATAGTAAACAATGCATAGTCGCCAGCAGGCACTTTGTTGCCTTCAATAGTCACTTCGTCAGTAAAACTAATCACAGTAGCCGTATTAGCGCCAGTGCGCCATACCTCACCATTAGGCTGCAAGCCAACGTTGCCAAATATTTTTCGCCCTTTCACATTTGGGCGCGAGTAGTTTAAAGTGATTTTACCCAATCCAAATTCTTGTACAAGGGTTTGTGCCGAACTGGCTTGAGGCATTTTTATGCCCTGTGCACCAGCAAAATGTACACCACCGAATAACAATGCTGTACAAATAAGAGAATAAAGCTTTTTCATAACTGATTACTTGATGCCTCAAAGGTATAAAATGTTACGAGTAAGCCACTTAATAAATTGCTGTAGCAATTAACAACAAAACATTATAAAAATAAAAAGCCCCCTGGACTTGCTCCGGGGGACTTTCAACCTAAACCTTATCACAATTAAATTGGTAAGTTTACCAATTCGAATACTATGGTACAATTAGCGTGCCAAAAATATTTTAATTGCAATCGAATGAAATTTAATATACCAGCCTCAAAATAAGCCATTTACTATTTTTACTACTAACAAGAATTTATTTTGGCATGTGTCAATATGTGCAAATTTATATACATAAGTGTCAGTACTTACACATTTTTGGCATTTCGTTGCTTGCGGAAATAACCGTCTAATAAATACAACGCTAATATCACATCAAAAAATAAAAAGCTTTGCATAGCCTGTCCGCTTAAATAACTTTTAAATGAAGGCAACTTGATATTGATAGGCAAAGCCATATGGCCGCCTGCCGACCAATTTACGCTACTCATAGCATATATAAGTACCACAGAAATAGTAAGAATAAAAAATGCTGTAATTCCTTTTATGATACGTGAATCTATTGAAGCTTTTAAAGGTTTTAATGCCTCTTCCTGACGGATAGCCTCCATCACATTATAAGTAAAGGGCATTGACGGTTCTTCCAATTCTATCTGTTGCATTTCTTGGTTAAAAGCAAGCATATCCTGATACATTGAGCGGTATACTTCATTCGTCTCAATTAACTGACTTATATGTAGCTTTTCGGCATCTGTACAAGTGCCGTCTATATAGCTCCAAAGCTTTTCTTCTACTGAGTTCATATCAGTTCTTTTACTTCGTGTTTTAAAGTACGCTCCAGCTTTTCTTTCAAACGTTGGCGTGCTCTGAATAGTTTTACTTTAACATTGTTAGGTTCTATGCCTAAAGTAACGGCAATTTCCTCTAATGATTGCTCTCCTTGATAAAACAGAGCAATAATCATGGCATCATCGGGCAGCAATTGCTCAATGGCTTGATTTAGGTAAAATGACCTCGACTTATTTTCGGCCAGATTGTTATCTAATGCTCCGTTTTGGTTTTCGAGCTGTATAAAAGTATCCTCGTCATTTATAGAGGATGTATCTAACCGTTTTTTTCGTAAAAATGTCATAGCTGTTGTATATACGATAGTATACAACCAGGTAGTGAATTTAGACTGCTGGCCAAATGCAGATAAAGAACGGTATGCTTTTATAAAAGTATCCTGTGCAATTTCTTCAGCATCTTCCCTATTTTTAGCAAAGCGCATAGCCAGCGTAAAAACAAAACGCTGATGGCGCTTTACCAAATCAGCATAAGCTGACTGGTTGCCCGCCAGGATTTCTTCTATTAATACGATATCCGAAAGCTTGCTTTGCATTTGTTAATAATTCACTCTGACAACAGTAAGCAACGGTAGGTTACACTTAATTTTCAAATAAATTTAGCTAAATTATTTTTCAAAAATGATAGATATATGTGTAACCTGGTCTAAAACAATGTAGTCATAGCTCACAAATACACTAGTGGTACTGAGCTCTGAACAACATTTAATAACTTTTAATATTTCAATATTATGGGATCAATTGATTTTACCGGAATTATAATCTGCCTTGGCCTGTTTGCCATGGTTTTTGGAATAGTTTACTTAAGCAGAAGAGAACGTATGGCTATGATAGAACGGGGCATGGATCCGCGACGTTATAAATCGCAGCCAGCACCTTATCAAAATTTAAAATGGGGTTTACTACTCATTGGTGCTGGTATTGGTTTGTTTTTGGCTTTCGTCTTAGACAGAACCACGTTTAAAAGTACAATGGATGATAATGGAGCCATATATGTTGGCCTAGTTGCCATCTTCGGTGGCATTGGTTTATTTTTATCTTATCGAATTGAAAAGAAAGAAGTGCTAGATCGCGAAACAAACACCGTTTATGCTACAGAAAAAGATATGGCGTAACCAATTAAAAGCTTCTTATCAAACAAAAAAGCCTTTTTCAAATGTTTGAAAAAGGCTTTTTTATTTATAGATATCTTTCGCGTAAAATATTTAAATGATGCAGTTCATGTCCTGCAGCGATGTATAGCAATGCTCTAACAGTTATAGCTGAATTATTTGCCATACCTACATACAAAGATTGTTCTTCTGTTATACTTTTGTACAGGTATAAATTTGCAGAGCGTACGGCTTTAAATTCATCTGCCATATTAGTAAGCGAGCGCTTATTAACATCAGCATTTTCTACAAATAAATTTTCATCAAAGCCAGCGAGATTAGTATCATCTTTACGTGATATACGAAGTATGCGATAAGCAAAAATACGCTCCGCATCAATCAAGTGACTTACTAATTGTTTAACGGTCCACTTACCAGTTGCGTAGGCATAGTTTTCTTTTTCGGTCGAAATTTCATTGATGAATTGATGAGTACTATCTCTTAATTGTATTAGTAACTGTATAATATCAGTATACTGCGCTGCGTAGGTTACGTAGCCAGCATAGAAAGATACGTACTCATCAGGCTGCGGTTTTGTTATCATCTCTTATAGTTCTTAATACTATTCTGAAAGTGGTGCCTTTACCTAACTCAGAATCCTTTACAAATATTTGTCCACGGTGATAATTTTCAATAATACGTTTGGTTAAAGACAAACCTAACCCCCAACCGCGCTTACGAGTAGTATATCCCGGCCTAAATACGGTTACAAATTTTGACCGTGGAATACCTTTACCTGTATCGGTTACATCAATAATTACCTGATTGCGGGTTTTGCTTGGTATAATATCAACCCGAATTTTACCTTTACCTTCTATAGCATTTACAGCGTTTTTAAGTAAGTTTTCAATTACCCAGTCGAACAAGGGAATATTTAATCCAGCCAGTAATGTTTTATTGCCCACCAATTCAAAAGCAATTTTATCAGTTACACGCACTTCAAAATAATCCATAAAATCTTTTACAACATCATAAACGGAGTGCGGCTCTAATACAGGCTTAGAACCAATTTTAGAAAAGCGGTCGGCCACAATTTCAAGACGCTTTACATCATTAGCCATTTCTGCAATTAGTGGATCTTCTTCTGCATTAAACTTATCTTTCAATAATTCTATCCAGGCCAATAACGATGAAATAGGTGTGCCTAATTGATGCGCCGTTTCTTTAGCTAACCCAACCCAAACTTGGTTCTGTTCCGATTTACGAGACGAGCTGAAAGCAGTATATGCCAACATCAAGAATACTGCAATAATGGTTAATTGTATATAAGGAAATACCCTTAATTGCGTTAACAATTGCGAATCTTTATAATATACTGTCCAATATGTGCCACCAACAATTGGAATTTTTATAGACTCGTGCTGAGCCTTCATGGTGGCCAGTTCGTTTCTAAAATATTGTGGGTCGTATTTAGGCGAACCTTTTGCCTTTACGTCTTCCATACCTTCCATTTGTATATAGGTTTTAGTAGTATCTAAACCCTTTTGGAAAAGTATATCCCCCTTTTCATCGGTTACAATCGCCGGCACACTTAAGCTATCGCGTACCATGAAAGTATAATTCAAAGCATCACTATCTTCTGTCTGAAAAATCTGTTTCATGGTAAGCGCCCACACTTCAGCACGCGTACGTTCAGATTTAGCAATATTTTTAACGAGATACTTAGTATACAACAAAGAACTTGCGGCAATAAGCACAGCAAACACTAATAAAAAATATTTCCAGCGTTTTTTTTGTTGATACGGGTTACTCATATGTGGTTTCAAAAGTACATAAAACAGGTACACTTTGTTATAGTTTTAATTACCTGCTACACTAATTCGCATTATCGTATATGAACAAGTGCGTTATGAATTCGGTTAAATATGCATTGTTTATGATAGTACATCATTTTCATGTTTTTTCATTCATGATACCGTTAATCAGACACACTGGTTAGGTAAAATGTAATGTGTATCTTTGTATAAGCACTCTTAAACAACTAGTGGTAATACTGTAATATAAGCCATTCAAGCACGTTTGTATAAGCAGTATCATTTTTCACGTTCCACGTGGAACATGCTCTCAGGAGTGATAAATTTGCATTTGTTCCACGTGGAACATGGAGGTATAGATGTTTAAAAAATACGATGTAATTGTAGCCGGTGCTGGCCATGCCGGATGTGAAGCTGCTGCTGCGGCCGCCAACATGGGATCATCAGTTTTATTGATTACCATGAACATGGGTACCATAGCACAGATGAGTTGTAACCCTGCTATGGGCGGTGTAGCCAAAGGCCAGATAGTACGTGAAGTAGATGCATTGGGTGGTTATTCGGGAATTATAGCCGACAAGACTACCATTCAATTTAGAATGCTTAACCTGTCAAAAGGTCCGGCCATGTGGAGTCCCCGTGCACAAAACGACCGGATGCGTTTTGCAGAAGAATGGCGCTTGGCATTAGAGCGTACAGATAATATTGATATATGGCAAGACACTGTTACATCATTAATAGTAAAAAATAATACGGTATGCGGTGTACGCACATCACTAGGTGTAGAAATTGAATGTAGCGCAGTAGTGCTTACTAATGGAACATTTTTAAATGGCGTAATACACATAGGCGAAAAACGTTTTGGTGGTGGACGCACTGGTGAAAAGTCAGCAACAGGTTTAACCGAACAATTGGTAGAACTTGGCTTTGAAGCAGGCCGTATGAAAACCGGAACACCGCCGCGTATTGATGGACGTAGTTTAAACTACAGTGTAATGGAAGAACAATGGGGTGATGAAAATCCCGGTCGTTTTTCCTTTACTGATGTTGAGCGGCCGACTGAAAAACGCTGCTGTTGGATAACTTATACTAACAGTGCCGTTCATGAAACTTTGAAAGAAGGTTTTGAAAAATCGCCAATGTTTACTGGGCGAATTAAAGGCTTAGGTCCTCGGTACTGCCCTTCTATTGAAGACAAAATTAACCGTTTTGCAGAACGCGAACGACATCAAATATTTGTAGAGCCGGAAGGTTTTAATACCGTAGAAATTTATGTAAATGGTTTTTCTACTTCGTTACCTGAAGATGTACAATATCGCGCCTTACAACAAATACCGGGATTTGAAAATGCAAAGATGTTTAGGCCAGGGTATGCCATTGAGTACGATTACTTCCCTCCTACTCAATTACAGGCTACACTGGAAACAAAGTTGATTAGCAACCTTTTCTTGGCCGGCCAAATTAATGGCACCACCGGTTATGAAGAAGCAGCTTCGCAAGGATTGATGGCCGGCATCAACGCACATCAGAAAGTATATGATAAGCACGAGTTGATTTTAAAAAGATCAGAATCATATATTGGTGTATTAATTGACGACTTGATTACCAAAGGTACTGAGGAACCCTACCGGATGTTTACCTCTCGTGCAGAACACCGTTTATTGCTACGTCAGGATAATGCCGACATCCGCTTATCTCCTATTGGCCATGAATTGGGATTGATAAGCGACGAACGTTTGGATAAAGTAAAACAGAAGATTAAAAATTCAGATGACATTGTAGCTTACACCAAAAGCAAATCAGTAGAGGCTGCTGGTGTAAATACACTCTTGGAAGAACTAGGTACGGCACCGCTTGCACAAAATGTGAAACTGTTTTCTTTATTAAGTCGTCCACAAGTTTCGTTTAATGATCTACGTAAGGCAGATACATCATTAGAAGTATTACTTTCAGCATACGATAAAGAAACTGTAGAACAGGCTGAAATAAAAATTAAATACGAGAGTTATTTTGATAAGGAATTAGAAATAGTAGAGAAGATGCGTAAAATGGAAGACAAGGAAATTAATCCCGACTTCAATTATCAGCAACTTGTGTCTTTATCAAAAGAAGCCCGTGAAAAACTGATGCGTATTAAGCCACGCACATTGGGCCAAGCTTCTCGAATATCCGGTGTATCGCCGTCAGACATTTCGGTATTGATGGTTCATATATCCAGATAAGATATAAATAGACAAAATTTTAACTATTTCGACTAAATAATGGCTTTAATAAAATTAATTAGAGCCATTATTTTTTAATCGGAATGGTAACGCTTCAAAAATATTAAAAATCGCTTATATCGCCTAAAAATGCACTTAAACACAAGGCACACTTTTTTACTTATTATTCTAACTCTTTTTTCGGCTTTGTTGGTTGTTTCATGTGCAAACATGCAACGCCCTATGGGTGGACCCCGCGATCGTACCCCACCCAAGCTGCTTGAAGCTACGCCAGCCAATCAAACCAGAAATTTTTCGGCAAAGCAAATTAAACTGGATTTTGATGAATATTACAAGCTAAGCAATGCTTATCAGGAAATCAGTATTAGTCCGGCGTTTGAAAACCAGCCAGAGTACAAAACTAAAGGAAAGTCATTGATTATTGATTTTAAAGATACCTTACAAAAAAATACTACTTATGTAATTAATTTTGGTAAAGCTGTTGCCGATGTAAATGAAAGTAACGTGCTTAAAAATTTTACATATGTGTTTTCTACCGGTAATACTATTGATTCGCTAAGTATTGCCGGTACAGTTACCAATACCCTTACTGCCGAAAAAGAGAAAGAGGCTACCGTGATGATTTTTCCGGCAAGCAGAGATTCTGTGTTGTTTGGTAAAAAGAAGCCTACCATTTTTACCAGTACCGATTCGTCTGGAAATTTCTCGCTTAATAACCTGCATGAGGGCAGATACACCATTTATGCATTGAAAGAATCGGCTACAGATAAAATTTATAACAATGAAACCGAGCTAATTGCTTTTTATAAAACAGCCATCGATTTAAAGTCTGACGTAACGGGTATAAATCTAAACTTATTTAAACAGGTTCCCGACAAGTTTAGAGTTGTTACCAGAAGAACTGATCCAGATGGAAAAATATTTTTAGCTTTTAATAAGAGTCTGGATAAGCCATCTATAAAAATAGATTCGCCGGCAACAGTAGATGCACAAAAAATAGTAGACATTAATCCAACGCGCGACACCGCCTTGGTATACCTGCGCAACATGAATTACGAGGCCGTTAAAATTGTAGTAAACGACGCTGATAAAGCATTGGACACGGTAACACTACGCAAAGGACGCAACGAAACGTTTAAACGCAATGTAAGCTTGTCATATAATATCAACGTAGACAATAAGTTAGCTCCACGCAGCGATTTGGAAATTACTGCTAACGTCCCTATAGAAACGTATGATATATCACGTATTAAATTGTTAGAAGATTCAGTAGCTGTTCCTAACTTGGCTGTCCGTCAAGATCCGCAGAACCCTAAAAAGTTTACTATTAAACGTAGCTTCAAGCAAAACACACGGTATGAATTGATATTTAGCGAAGAAGCATTGACCAGTATTTACGGTGATAAAAATAAGGAACTGACCAAACGTTTTCAGGTAGATAAGCCGGAAAATTATGGTACACTTACTTTAAAGTATACAATACCCGATACAACTAAATCATATGTAATTGAGTTATTGAATTCTAAAAAAACGGTGTTACGTACTAACGTGATCACCAAAAGTTCACCTATTGTTTACCGCAACTTATATACCGGTAAGTACCGGGTAAAAGTAACGTACGATACTAACCGTAATGGCCGTTTTGACTCGGGCAGTGTAAAAGAAAAACGCTTTCCGGAAAATGTTTGGTACAGCGATACAGAAATAACCTTACGCCCCAACTGGGAGCAGGAAGAAAAAATAGAAATACCTAAAGAGCCGGTTACACCTTAAACCAGCTCGAGTACATGATATAATTATCAGGTAACCGTTTTAACAACCCCTTCTGCTCGTCGGTAAGGGGTTTTATTTTTTTGGCGGGTGTACCAGCATATAAGTACCCCGACTCACAAATTGTATTTTCCAATACAACTGATCCGGCGGCGATAATCACTTCTTCTTCAATCACCACATTATCCATTACTATGGCGCCCATGCCTATTAATACATAGTCTTTTAAGGTACAACCATGTACAATAGCATTATGCCCGATAGATACGAAGTTGCCGATATTGGTAGGCGACTTTTGATAAGTAGCGTGTATTACTACCCCATCCTGTATGTTGGTATTATTACCTATACGTATGTAATGTACATCGCCACGTATAACGGCATTGAACCACACAGAACAGTTATCGCCCATAGTTACCTCCCCTACTATAGTACAGTTATCGGCAATAAAACAATCGGCACCCCATTGCGGGCTTTTATCTTTTACAGGCAGAATGAGTGGCATAATTAAACTTACTTAAAGTGTACTAAAACTAATTATAAATTTTAATCTACAACTGTTTCATTAATGTTTTAGCAAACGTTAAGACATAATATTTTAATTAAATAATGTTTACTTAATTTTACTACTATAAAAGTTGGCATAACTATAATAAAGACACCCCTTAAATTGTAATTTAAAATTTTTGATGAAACACATTAATTGTGCTTACTATGCTATAGTTGCTTTTATACTGATATTTCTTTCTCCGGCTTGCAGAAGTACCAAAGGCGACCCAGCACCCTGGTCCCGAAAAATAGTGGTTTTAGGATCGTCAACAGCTGCAGGTTTTGGATTAACTAACCCAGATTCAAGTTGGGTAAACAGGCTGGATAAAAAATTAGCAGCCGAAAATAAAGATATCCGAATATTGAACTTGGCTGTACCGGGATTTTCAACTTATGAAGTCAAACCCAATTATTCCGAAGTTCCTACAAACCGGCCACATTGGAATAAGAACCATAATATCAGCAAGGCTTTAAGTTATAACACGGTAAAAGTGATTATCAGTTTGCCGAATAACGACATTGCCAATAACTATACAGATGATGAAATTATAGCCAATTATAAAACGCTGACCGCATTACTGGATGAGAAACAAATACCTTACGTCATCACCAGTACACAGCCACGTAATTTTACAACACAAAGCCAGCAAATTCGAATTAAAGAGTTGAATGACAAACTACTGGCTATCTATAAAAATAATTATTGCGATTACCTGAACAAGTTATGTACATCCGATTACCGAATTTTAAACACGTATTCATTGGGCGACGGCGTACATTTAAATAGTAAGGGGCATGATGTTATATATAAATCTTTGTTGATGTCCAATCTGTTTAAATAGCAAGGTGCTTTTTGAATATTTATGCCTATGTTTATATCACACATCAGCGGAAATAGCTCAGTTGGTAGAGCATCAGTTTCCCAAACTGAAGGCCGCGGGTTCGAATCCCGTTTTCCGCTCAATTATGTTCTTTTATTATATTTAATAATTCTTCTTTTCTATAATTATCTTTTATCCCTTTCTTTGAAGTGAGATAATCAAATATAATTTCATTATTGTATCCAAAAGTTTGTTTAATCCCTCTAATAATGGCTGATAAATACTCTTTTGTAGGTCGCTTTGGTTCTTGGATGTCTTCTTTATTTGTAAAGGTAAACATAGGATAATTGTCTTGGTTTCCTATAAATAATATGTTACCATAAAATCCATTGCTTATTATAGACGATTGTTTATTAATAACATTGTTAAAGTCTATATCCAAATCATTTTTAATAGAATTTTCTTGCTTGACAATATCAATAAATTGCTCTTTTGTAATTAAATACATTCTCCCTAAAGTGATTTCCTTTGCTGAAAATTGGGTCCTAATGAACGCTACAGCTCCATTCCAAGATTTTGATGTCCTTGCAAAATACAATTCGCTGTTGATATAAATATCTTGACAATCTTTAGGCAAGCTTTTATTTTTACATCCGAGATAAACAGCCGTAGAACCCGGAAACTTTCCGCCATTAATATATATTAAAAATCTTTCTTTTAAAAGGTTGGAACCGTAACTAACATACCAAACATAGTCATTCATAATTGCTATAACTGAATCTTAAAACACCGTATCTTCCAAAACTTCCTGATGCTGCGGATAATCGGTAGTATAATGTAACCCCCTGCTTTCTTTACGTGCAGTGGCCGATTTGACTACCAGGTAAGATACCTGTATTAAATTACGTAACTCGCATAACTTAACCGATAATTTGGTACGCTTGTAAAACTCTTCCGTTTCTTCATACAGCAACTTTAAGCGGCGCATGGCCCGCTCTAAACGGAAATCAGAACGTACAATACCTACATAATCGTTCATCAGTTTCTGCATTTCGCGAACGTTGTGCGTTACCAATATATCTTCGTTAGATAGCTGTACGCCTTTTTCATCCCAGTCGGGAATGCCATCAGGTACACTGTAGTTGTTAGACTGAGCAATAGCATCTTCATAAATACGGTGCGCAAATACCAAAGCTTCTAATAATGAATTGGATGCCAGCCTATTAGCACCATGCAAGCCTGTTGAAGAGCATTCGCCACAGGCATATAGCTGCTGTATTGATGAACGGCCCACATGATCTACCAAAATACCACCACACATATAATGGCAAGCTGGTGAAACCGGTATCATATCTTTAGTCATGTCAATACCAATGTCCAAACACTTGGCATATATATTAGGGAAGTGTGCTAAAATATCAGCCTTACTTTTATGGCGCACGTCTAAGTACACATAATCTTCGCCCGATTTTTTTATTTCAGCATCAATGGCACGGGCCACAATATCACGCGGCGCTAACGATTTACGTGGATCATACTCCTGCATAAATTCTTCGCCGTTAGTACGCTTTAATATGCCACCAAAACCACGCACTGCTTCCGAAATTAAAAATGATGGATACTCGCCCGGATTATATAAGGCTGTAGGATGAAATTGTATAAATTCCATATTACGTACTTTGCCTTTGGCACGATATACCATGGCAATTCCATCACCGGTGGCAATAACCGGGTTGGTAGTAGTGGCATAAATATGCCCTGCGCCGCCAGATGCCATTACCGTAACTTTAGATAATATAGTATCTACTTCGCCGGTTTCATTATTTAAAGCATAAACACCATAACAGGTAATATTGGGGGTTGATTTATCTACAAACTGGCCCAAGTGGTGCTGGGTAATCAGTTCCACCGCAAAATGGTGTGTTAAAATTTCGATGTTCTCGTTTTTGTGGATCTGCTCCAGCAGGGCACGCTCCATTTCAAAACCGGTGATATCTTTATAATGTAGTACGCGATATTCGGAATGACCGCCTTCTTTAGCCAGGTCGTATAAGCCCTCATTGGTTTTATCGAAATTGGTACCGTAGTCTATAATTTCTTTAATGCGTTCTGGGCCTTCTTCCACCACAATCCTCACCACCTCTTCATCACACAGGCCATCACCGGCAATTAAGGTGTCTTCAATGTGCTTTTCAAAAGAATCCCCAACGTTATCCACAACTACGGCTACACCGCCCTGAGCATACTTAGTGTTCGATTCGTCTTCGCTGGCCTTTGTAACTATCAGAACTTTACCATGTTGAGCAGCCTTAAGGGCAAAACTAAGTCCGGCAATGCCCGAACCTATTACCAAGTAATCCACATTTTTTGTCATAAATATCGTCTAAGATGTGTAAAAGTAATACATATGTGGATAACCCCGTTGAAAGATGTTAATTTTGCGTAAGGAAAAAGCTAATAAGTTTTTGCGCTGTGGATAACTCTGTGAATTCAGAAAAGTTATGAGCATTACCGGCAACCTTTGAGGCGAAATCCACGTCACTATTCACATTTTAGAAACACCTATTTATTTCACATTTTAGGTTATCAACAGTGTGTGGATAAAGACGGAATACTGAATATCAGGCGATTGAGAATTAGTGCCTGTGGATAACCTGTTAATAAGAGTAGAATAACTCAATTCAAAGAAAAAATTTGAAGAACTTACCAACGTTACCAACACACTAATAAACAATAAGAAGATTTATATATATAATTATATTGTATTTATTGTACTTGTGAAGAATGGACGTTTTAGAAGAAATTAACGTAAAAGGTTTTGTTGACGAGGAAGTAGACCCGACGCTTGACCTGTATGCCGAAATCGAAAAATTAAAAAAGCAGAAGAACGCTGTGATCTTGGCGCACTATTATCAGGAAGGCGAGATACAGGACATTGCCGATTATATTGGCGATAGCCTGGGCCTATCCCAGCAGGCTGCTAAAACGGATGCGGATATTATTGTATTTGCCGGTGTACACTTTATGGCCGAAACGGCCAAGATCCTCTCCCCTACGAAGAAGGTTTTGCTGCCCGACATTAAAGCAGGCTGCTCATTGGCCGACAGCTGCCCACCGCATTTGTTCAAAAAGTTTAAAGAGAATTACCCCGATCACCTGGTGATTACTTATGTAAACTGCACGGCCGAGCTGAAAGCCATGAGTGATATTGTGTGTACCTCGAGCAATGCTGTACAGATTGTAGAGAGTTTACCGGCCGATCAGAAGATTATATTTGGGCCCGACCGCAACCTGGGTGCTTATGTTGCTAAAAAGACCGGTCGTGACTTGGTGCTATGGAACGGCGCCTGCATGGTGCACGAAATTTTTAGCCGTGAAAAGATCACCAAGCTGAAAGAACGCCACCCGGAAGCTAAAATACTGGCCCACCCAGAGTGCGAGGAAACCATACTGCAGCTGGCCGATTATATTGGCTCTACAACTGGTATCTTAAACTATGCTACCAAAAGCGATGCAAAAGAGTTTATTGTAGCTACCGAAGCAGGTATACTTCATCAGATGGAGAAAGATAACCCAGGAAAGGTGTTTATCCCCGCTCCACCGAATAATACTTGCGCGTGCAATGATTGTCCTCACATGAAACGCAATACGCTTGAGAAGCTTTATTTGTGCCTTAAAAACGAAATGCCCGAAATTACTTTACCAGCCGATATCATTGAGAAAGCGGTAAAGCCCATTGAACGCATGCTGGATATATCAGCTAAATTGGGCCTGTAATGTAAATCACTGACATACAATATTATATTATAAAAGTGAAATGATGGGCAATTGGTTACAAGCTAATTGCCCATTTTTGTTTTGCCAACGTGCTGTAATAAAATTTGCGCGTTACTCATTAAAACAAAGCATATAGCGTATGCATATACTTGATAATCCTATCTGGAATGCCCTCATAACTGGAAACAAACAATTTTCTCTGGGTAATGAGCAAGCCAAATACTACCAAAGAGAACTAGGCGCCTTTGCCGGATTAAAAAATAATGAAAAAAGTGAATTAGACAGCCTTTTGGACCTGACTCCACTTGAAACACCCGTAGTGCTTTTTACACCAGGCGAAATAGAGATAAGTAGCCGTTGGAAAACAAACATCAAAAGGCCTTTGCTGCAAATGGTATTTGAAGATGACAATGTGGCTATACCCGACCTGTCTGATTTGAAATCACTGGCAAATGAACACATCGATGCCATGATAGACCTTACCGGCAGAACCAAGCCGGGCCCTTTTTTATCCAGAACCATTGAGTTTGGTAACTACATGGGTATTTTTGATCATAACCGGTTAGTAGCCATGACGGGGCAGCGTATGCAGCCCGACCCCTATACCGAAATAAGCGCAGTTTGTACAGACCCGCAATATGCAGGAAAAGGCTACGCAGCCAAACTGATTTTGGATCAGATTCAGAAAATCAAAGCAGCATCGCGCATACCATTTTTACATTTGTTTTCGGATAATATGCCGGCTTATAACCTCTACAAAAAACTTGGCTTCCAAGCCAGAAAAGAGATGCTGGTTTATGTTATTGAAAAGCAGAAAGATTGATTAAAAATAGCTTACAAGATAAAAGGGTGATTAGTTCATGAACTAATCACCCTTTTTAATGAATGCGTAAATTATTACTTACCTAAATCCAATTAGATACCAGTTGCTCTTTGCGTTTCCAGCGCATCCTGTACAGATTGCGGCAGGTTAGAAAACAGGTTAAAGCCACCACCCATAGCGGTTTCAATTTCGCGTACAGTAGTAATGTATTGTTTCCAGTCTTCACTTATGGTGTTTACATTTGGTGTATTTACGGCAATAACTTTAACGTTGCCACCGCTACCGGCACGTACCAAATCACTGTTACCTTTAGGAATAATGATAGCCACTTTCCAAACGTTGCTTGGTACGGTTACATGGCCGTTATCAATTGTAGTAGTAGTACCACCGTTTTTGCCTGATCCACCACGGCCATAGTTGCCCATTACAATATAAACTTCGTTACCAGCAGCAGTTTGTGAACGCAGATCCTGCTCTAAATTGTTCCAGGTTTGCTGGTTGTTCTGTGGTGCCTGCGGAATCATGTTCGTCATCAGGAAGGTAGCAGAGTTGGCTAAAGTTGAGCTGGTACGATCGGCCGATGGACAATTATGGCCACGGTCAAAACCTGATCCAACATAGCTGTTGCTTTGTACTTGATAAGCACCGCTTGGTAAACCGGTAAAACCGGCAAAGTTATCTAAACGCTTAGTAGCATTGGTAGTATTAGTTTCATCCAAATGCCAGCTTACCCAGTTTGGAATGCCACGACTGGCGCTGTACGATTCTACATAGTAACCTTGGTCTAGCAGTAAGTTATCAGTTAACACCATATTGGCATTAGACGGATTGCCAAACAGGATGTTGCTATTATCACCTGTTGCAGGCGGTGCATCCGCACCTATTGTGACACCTCTTGGTGCTTCTGCACTGCCCGTGTTGGCATTATCATTCGGAGGAGTATCTTGTGTATTTGCTACTACGCCCGAATTGCCAAAACCAGTGAAAGTAATATCATCAATACTTAAACGTACACGGCTGGCTCCGTTAAATTCAGATGTATTGACAATACGGTAGCGTGCAGCAGTAGTGTCTGTAATATAAAATACAGTGGTATTTAGCGTAGTGGTACTGGTAGGGTTAACAGTTTCACCTATTTTATTATAGGTTTTGCCACCGTCTTTAGATACCTGCAGTTCCCAGAATCCTTTGCGTAAGGGGGTTGGGTCAACGTTAGGCCTTTGGCCGTCTGCAAAATTAGCTAATGATGATTTAATGGAGATAAACTGAACGTTTTTGATATCAAAGTTCATGCTTAGTCTGCCATTTTGTGTAGCAGAATTTTGTGAACCTCTTAAACGCACGCTTTTTTTATCGGCTTTCACATCATTAGCCTCTGCGCCAAGCAATCCACCATCTATATTCCACGATCCGGTAGCTAAAGTTACATCAGCGGCATCGTAGCCACCTTTTGTTCCGTTTTCAAAGTTTTCGATAACCGTAAAAGGTTGGTTTGGAGCCGGTGCAATAACAGGTATTACAGGTACTGGTTCCGGGTCAACCCAATGTTTCTGACAGCTGGCCAATGTTACGGAAACAGAAAGAAAAACAAGTAAATTTTTAATCTTCATACATCACATTTTAAGTCTACAAAGGTCTTACTTTTGTGTTAAGTTATTGTTAAGTGCAGCATAGTGTAATAACAATTTGACAAACAAATCTTTTAAAAATTAACCATAGAGAATTTTTAGATGTATGCTCTTTAAATAATATGGTTTTAAACTAAATATTATTACTTGTAGGTTTATAGATTTGCAAGTGAACTTTGTAGTTCAAATAAGCTTTATTAAGCATAGCTTTTGTACTTTTGAACCATAATTTTGTGCAGACATGGACTTATTTGACAACGTAGATAAAACACATATTAATGAACTGGGCGAGTTTGGCTTGATTGACCACTTGACCAAAAACATTAAGCTTACACACAAAAGCACCCTCAAAGGTGTGGGCGATGATGCTGCCGTTTTGGATTATGCCGGTAAAAAAGTTTTGGTATCAACCGATATGTTGTTGGAAGGTATTCACTTTGATTTGGCTTATACCCCATTAAAGCATTTAGGTTATAAAGCTGTTCAGGTAAATTTAAGTGATATCTGCGCCATGAACGCTACGCCTGCCCAGGTAACGGTGTCTATCGGTATGTCCAGCAAATATACGCTTGAAGCTATTGAGGAATTGTATGAGGGCATTTACCTAGCTTGCGAAAAGTACCGGGTAGATATTATTGGTGGCGATACTACCTCATCCAAACAAGGATTGGTGATTAGTATCACCGTTTTAGGTTACGCCGATGAAGAAAGCATCACTTACCGCAACGGCGCGCAAGAAGGCGATCTGATTTGTGTATCAGGCGATTTAGGTGGTGCTTATACCGGCTTGCAACTGCTGGAACGTGAAAAGCTGGTATACCTGGAAAATCCACAAATTCAACCCGACCTGGAAGGCAAAGATTATATCATCGAGCGTCAACTCAAGCCAGAGGCCCGACTGGATATTATAGATTTGCTGAAAAACATGAACGTTAAACCTACAGCGATGATTGATGTGTCCGACGGCTTAGCATCAGAAGTGCTGCATATTTGTACCCAAAGCAACAAAGGCTGCCAGCTGTACGAAGAAAAAATACCTATCGACCCGATGACTTACGAAACCGCCCGTGAGTTTAACCTGGACCCTACCATCTGTGCCCTGAGTGGCGGCGAAGATTACGAACTGCTATTTACTGTAAAACAAGCCGACTACGACAAGATTAAGAACGATGTGGACATCAGCATCATCGGCTACATCACCGAACCCGCAGCCGGTCGCAATTTGATTTCTAAAAGTGGCCAGGTACATGAGCTAAAGGCACAGGGATGGAATGCGTTTAAGAAGTAGGTATAAGATTTATTAAAACTTTTGTCATTGCGAGCGTAGCGTGGCAATCCCGTCGCTTAGTTAAGCGAGGAGATTGCTTCGTCGTTCCTCCTCGCAATGACACTTATTATAAATAAGTATAATTATAAACGTTAACATAGCATCCGCTCGCATTAAGTTAGTTATACATGGTAAACGAGCATCAATATTTTGTTTACATCTTAACAAACATAACCAATACCGTACTCTATATTGGTGTTACCAGTAATTTAGAAACCCGGGTATGGGAGCATAAGCAAAAGGTACATAGTGGTTTTACTGCTAAATATAACTGCAATAAACTGGTATACTATGAAAAGCATCAATGGATACAAGATGCCATTGATAGAGAAAAACAATTGAAAGCTGGTTCAAGACAAAAGAAGATTAATCTAATTGTTACTTATAATCCGGCTTGGGAGGATTTAAGCGTTGGCTGATATGATTGAAAGCGAAAGGATTGCTTCGCTATCGCTCGCAATGACACGGGTTATGAATTGTGTGTTATTTACTAGGTAAGTAATGTTATATTCGCAGTAATCAGTTAAACCATGCGAAATCCTGTATTAGTATACTGCATCAAGGTTTGGTTAACCACCTTAATTTTAGGTACAATAATATTATGGCTATTGGGTTTAATAATAACGGAAGACCATTCTAAATTATTAAGTACAGACGGTTTCATATATTTGATGATAGCTGTTATTTTAATTGGTGGCGTATTATCATTTCCATTTGCATGGACGTTTTATATTTTTATAAAAGCGTTAAATCTTAATGAAAAGACTTTATTCATTAAAAAAGTATATTTTAATGTAGGTGGAGCATTACTAACTTTTTTTCCATTCCTTATTCTGTTAAGCATTTTAACTACTTTGCCTCCTTATAAAATCGATTGGATTAACTTAATTATGGATGTCCCATACATAATTGTTATTTCAGCATCAATATGGAATTATAAGTTAGATTTAACAACAAATAAAGTTTGACATTAAATTTTTTTTTCACCTCTTTAAATACCATTCTCACTTACTTGCGGCAACTCATCAAACAAATACTTCTGCTCAATTTGCTTATTCGCCTTAGCACCTAGCTTTTTAATTTTTTCGGCCGTAATAGTCAAGTTACCCCGGCCATCAGATAATTTGTTGATAGCCTTATCAAATGCATCCTGACTTAGTTTCAGGTTGCGGCCTATGCCGTCCATATCGGTTAAAAAGCCTACGAATTTATCATACATCTCGCCGCTCAGGCGGGCAATTTCCAGTACGTTGCGGTTTTGGCGTTCTTGTTTCCACATACTGGCAATGGTGCGTAAGGTAGCCAATAGGGTTGACGGACTTACAATCACCACACGCTTATCCCAGGCATCATTAAACAAATCGGCATCTAATTGTACAGCAAAACTGAACGACGACTCGATAGGCACAAACAGCATCACAAAATCGGGCGAGTTGATTTTATTTAAGGCATGGTAGTTTTTAGCCGATAAACCGTGTACATGACTGCGTAATGATTCTACGTGGGCTTTGGCGTGCAGCTTACGCTCTTCTTCCGTTTCACAGTTCACCAAACGTTCATAAGCAATCAGGGATACTTTAGAGTCGATAATCAAGTGCTTATCATCCGGTAAATCAATTACTACATCAGGCTGATACCTGTTGCCATCGGCGGCCTGATAATTGGCTTGAATGCGGTATTCACGGTCGCGGATAAGGCCGGAACGTTCCAGTACTTTTTCGAGGATGAACTCGCCCCAGTTGCCCTGTTTTTTGTTGTCGCCTTTCAGGGCATTAGTTAGGTTTTGGGCTTCGCTGCTAATCTGTTTGTTCAGTTCCATTAGCTGGGTAATTACCCCTTTCAGTGTATTGCGGTCGGCCGCCTCCATATTGTAAACCTTGTCTACCTTATCCTCAAACGCCTTGATGTTTTCTTTCAGCGGATTAAGGATGGTGTCAAGATTGGTTTTGTTTACATCCAAAAACTCTTTCGACTTTTCTTTCAGTAGCTTTTCGGCCACGTTTTCAAACTCGCGCTGAAAATGCAAACGGGTTTGCTCTATCTCGGCTTTTTGTTCTTGCAGTTTTTCTTGCTGGGCTTTGTAGAATGACCGGGTGCTTTCCAGTTCCTGACGGGCTTCGGTGAGTTCCTGACGCTCAAACAGTAACTGATCGGCCAGTTTAATATTTTCTTCTTTTAGGAGTTGGGTGATGCTTTCCTTTTCGGCCAGGACACCTTTAGTACGCTCTTCGGCAGCTACCAGCTTTAGTTTTAGGCTTTCATTTTCAGTTTGCAGGCGGTTAAAATCGTCTACTGAAATACCATTGCTGGCTGCAGCCTTACCTTTGTTTACAAACAAAAATACTGCTACCAGTAATATCAAAACTGCCAAACCTAATACCGCTACTTCCATTTGATAAAATATTTAGCAAAATAAAGTAGTAATTTTCGATTTTTACTAATTTAATTTGAAATATGGTATAAAAAAATGTCATCTCGAACGACAGTGAGAAATCTTTCGAAACTGATAAGTTTACCAGTCACTTTTAAAAGATTTCTCTTTATCACCTGAAATGACAGTGTTTTATGCTATTTAAAAGCTCTTCCTCCTGAGTAGTAACTTACGGCTTTTTTTGTTGAGGCGTATCCACCACCGGATTAGCCACACCATCTTTCGGCATAGCAGTACTGGTATCACTACCGCCAGGTGATACACCTACCGGCGAGCCAGAGCCAGCTGCCATGGAGGTATCCGACGGTCCGGAACTGCCTACATTATTAGCGCCCGAATCGGCTTGGTCATTACCGGTTTTTTGGCTGGCGTTATTACAAGCCGTAAAGGCAATAGCTGATGTGATGAGTATAGTGTATGCTAGCTTTTTCATGTTTAATAGTTTATTAAAGCAACATTCAAATACCATAAGGGTTTACATAAAAACGCCGCTGTAACATACTTACAACGGCGTTTCTTTATATTGATGAAATTATTCAGCTCTTTCAACTCTTAAGCCCACATCATTTACGGCTTTCAGCGGGTTATCGCGCATGTTTTGCTCTATTTCAAAATGGTAAGTACCTTTTGCCGGAAAGCGAACGCCTTTTTGGAAAGGTACCTGATAGCTATACATACTACCCGAACCTTTACCCAGCCATTCGCCTGTTGGGCTGGCCAGCTTAAACTCATAGCGTATACCTTTTTTAGGTAATTGCGGACCATTTTGATAAATAATCACAAACATGTTAGCATAACGGTAACTGGCCGTTACCCGTGTATTAAAATACAGGTTATAAGCTACATCAGGGTTATCAATAACTACATCATACACCACCTTTTTACCGTACGACCAGTTTTGGCTGGCAATTTCGGTATTGTTATCCATTACCGCTTTAGAGTCAGTACAGCCTGCTATGGCCAGGCCGGTTATAAATAGTACAGATAAAAGGCTACGCCTTAAATTCATGGCTGCGGGTTATCTTTTGGCTGTTGGTTGTTGTTATTATTGTTTTTATTGCGGTTCCGGTTCCGGTTTCTGTTGCGGTTATTGTTACGCTTAGCCGTTTGCTCGGTACCTTCGGTTTTAATTACCACTTCGGTGGTGGTAATTTCAATCGTTTCTTGTATAACCACAGCTTTTATCGGTTGTTTGGGCTGATTGTCTTGCGGCTTTCTGTCACCCTGCTGGTTGTTGTTCTGAGGCTTTCTGTTTTCGCCTTTTTGATTATTTTGTTGTGGCTTTCTATTATCAGCAGGTCTACTGTTTTGCTGAGTAGCCTTATCGGAAGTAACATGTTGCGGGTTGCCTGGTTTTTTCTTCTTCTTTTTGTTTTGCTGATTGCGTTCATCCAAACGGGTAAGGCTATCCTGGCCTACCACGTTCTCGTAATCCAACACTTTAGCTACCGGTGCTGCTTCTTCCACAATTTCACCCAAATCTTCAGGAGAAATTCCTTCTTTATTCATGCGCTGAATTTCTTTAACGCGGTTAATGTGCAGCGGTACCCAGTTTTCGGCACCAGGATAACTAAACCACATCATCCGTTTAAAGATGTCCGTTTTTTGTAAACGGGCGTCGCCTTGCTGGGTACGCAGTACGTTAACATTATCAGGAATATGTTTCAGGGCATCCATGTAGCTATCCAGCTCGTAGTTTAAGCAGCACTTTAGCTTACCACACTGGCCGGCCAGTTTCAAGGTATTTAATGACAGGTTTTGATAACGCGCTGCCGAGGTAGATACCGTTTTAAAATCGGTTAACCAGGTAGAGCAGCACAATTCGCGCCCGCATGATCCGATACCACCCAAACGGCTGGCCTCCTGCCGCATACCAATCTGGCGCATCTCGATACGAATACGGAACGACTCAGCCATTTTTTTGATCAGTTCACGAAAATCCACACGACCATCAGCAGTGTAAAAGAAGGTAGCCTTGGTTTTATCACCCTGGTAATCTACGTCGCTGATTTTCATGGACAGGTTCAGATCCAGCGCCAGCTTACGGGCCTTATGCATGGTTTCCCATTCCAGGTCTTTGGCAGCTTTCCACTTGTCTACATCAGCTGGTGTAGCACGGCGAAATATCTTTTTGGCAACATCACCCTCTTTTACATGGCGTTTAACCATCTGCATGCGCACTAATTCGCCGGTAAGCGATACGTGGCCTACATCATAGCCACCGGTTGGTGTTTCTACCACTACCAGTTCGCCCGATTCCAAGTAAATGTTATCAGCGTTCAGGTAAAAATCCTTACGCGATCCTTTAAATTTAATTTCAACTATATTGAAAGGCTGATAGTTGGTTGGCATATCCATGTGTGCCAGCCAATCGTACACATCCAGCTTGCTGCAGCCATTAGTAAGGCAAGAGCCGTTACTTTTGCAGCCCGCCGGTGTGCATCCACCGCCTGTTGAGCAACTTCCACATCCCATAATTGGTTATATATATTGAGTCCCTTGCGGGAGCATTTTAAAATGTAATATTCTTATAATCTGCAAAGATACATCTAAAAACAAAATTTTAGGGTTTGCATTTCTCTCTATCGCGTAATGCGCCTTTTCCAGCTCAGCGCTGATAGCCTCGGCCATGGGCAGCGTCATTACAGCGGCCATTTTTTGTGCCGTTTCTTTTTCAACCGCCGGCAGGTGTACCAAATCGGCAGCGCCGCTTAGTATCAAACAGCATTCACGTATGTAGCTAATACCGTATCGTACAAAGTTTTTTTGCCCCTCACGACCGGCTTTGGCTATCTGATCCACAAAGGGCATAATTTCTAAACCTTTGTTGCCATAGCATTTGCGCAGCCAGTTCAAAAAGCCTTCATGATAGCTTTTAGTTTCCTGGTGCAGCATACTTAATGCTTCGGTTAAGTTACCACAGCTCAAATAAGCGGCCTCTTCGGCTGTTTGTGCCGGTATGCCGCGCTGTTCAATCAAATAGTTTCGTACCTCATTATAACCCAAAGCAGGTATTTTAACCAATTGTGTACGCGACAAAATAGTGTTCAGTATTTGATCCTGATTTTGCGCTACTAATAAGAAAACCGTATTCGGCTGCGGCTCTTCAATAATTTTAAGCAGCGTATTACCTTCCTTATCTAAAAACTCGGGTAACCATAAAATCAGTATTTTGTAAACTGATTCGAATGGTTTTAAGCTGAGTTTTTTTAATATCTGATGGCATTCGGCAATATTGATGTTGGCTTGTTTGTTATCGGCTTCCAGGTAATTGCGCCACGTATCTAGGCTCAGGTAAGGATGCGCCGTAAATGCTTCACGCCATTCTTCAATAAAGCTAAGCGCGGTATCATCTTTATGTTTGGCAAAAAATGGGTACGAAAAATGCAGGTCGGGGTGCATCAGCTTCTGGTATTTTCGGCAAGAAGCACATACACCACAAGAATCATCGGGCTGCTTATCTTCACAACTTAGGTACTGGGCATAAGCCACCGCCAGTGCCAGGCTACCCGAACCCTCGGGACCCAAAAACAACTGCGCATGGCTTACCCTGTTCTCCTGAACGGTGTTGATTAAATGTTGCTTTACAGCTTGCTGCCCTACTATTTCTTTAAACTGCATTTGGTGCAAGTTAATAAATTTTTAATTGTGTGTTGTCAGTTGTATGTTATGTGATAAGTTATGACAGTAAAATTGATGCAGATAAGTTCGATAGTTTAAACCGACAGCTAATCTTTTTAAAATATATAACTTTGATACTTTAAAAGTGTCTGACAACAGACAACTCACCACAGACAACACAATTATGCGCCGAATAATGGCTTTTGACTACGGCACCAAGCGCATTGGCCTGGCCGTAACCGACCCACTGCAAATGATTGCCACCGGGCTGGACAACATACACCCCAAGGATATCATCGACTACCTGAAACGCTACCTGCAAACCGAACAGGTAGAAACCTTTGTAGTAGGTGAACCTAAGCAGATGGATAACACCCCCTCACAATCAGCCATGCATGTAAGAGGATTTGTGAATTTGCTTAAAAAAACTTTTCCGGAGATACCGGTGGAGATGATGGATGAGCGCTTTACTTCTAAAATGGCATCGGCTGCAATATTAGCTGGTGGCGTAAAAAAAGCTGGCAGGCAAAATAAGGCTTTGGTAGATACCGTGTCGGCGGTCATACTGTTGCAATCATGGATGGAACAGCGGGCGTTTAGGTAAAACATATTGATATTTTTAACCCATGACTGTAAAAAAAATCACAATTAATGAAGCTCACCTGGTGTTTGGTTTATTTGATGCATACCGAGTTTTTTACCGTCAGCCATCAGACCTGAAACTAGCAAAACGCTTTATTACCGAAAGACTACAGAACAATGAGTCGGTTATTTATGTGGTATTAAACGAAACTGGCACACCATTAGGTTTTACACAGCTCTATCCAAAATACTCATCAGCCCGAGCAGTTAAAAACTGGATATTGAATGACCTTTACGTACAGCCCGAGCATCGCAAAAAAGGAATTGGTGCTTTACTGATTGATACAGCCATGCAATTTGCCAAAACGGAAGGCGCTCAATTTGTGCAGTTGGAAACCGCGGTAGACAATTACACAGCGCAAAGTTTGTACGAAGCCTTAGGCTTTATAAAGCAGCAGCCTGATACTGATTTTTTTGTGTATAAAAAACCAGTAATGTAAGATATGCATCAACGCTGCAATAAGAATAAGTTTATGAAATGAAATATGACGGCTAAAGAACTGATAGATAATACACGGCTTGCTAATACCATTACGCCTGATTTAATCGGGTATTTTGCTTTTAAACCGGTATTACAAGACGATAAAATCTGCGACGATGAAAACTTGCCTTTCAGGACAGAAGTTGTAGAGGGTCTGTTACCAAATTTTTCTCTAAAAGATCACCAATTGATAAGAAAACTTTTTACCGAAGAATTGAAATGCGAATTAGCTATTGGCAGGCATGACAATCTTTATCAACTATGTTACTATCTATATTCGTTGGGTGATTTAGAGGATGTTTTTTTGATTTACGACGCTAAATTCAATTCGAAGAATATGGATACGGGAACTGTGCTGGATTGGGAAATGCTGTATATAAGTCATCCTGTAGACGAGGTTATTCAATTCGTAGAACATAAAATAGCTGATCATCCTGAATTAAAACAAAAATGGCCAAAGATTTTGGAAACGCTCAATGAGTTAAAAAAAAGTGATTACGTTACTGATTTTGAAGATTATAGCAAATTTATAAAAGGATACTTCTTTGGTCATGATAACGGCGAAATAGCGGATGAGCAAACTGAATACAAAGTAATAACACACCCTATAGCTGAAAAGAAAAGAAAGCAAACTTTTTGGCAATGGCTGCTAAGAGGGTTGAAAATAAGCTAATACAACAAGCCCTCGCTCTCCGCTTCCCCACTCTCTGCACCAAAACTAAAATCCCTACCTTTGCCTCATGGAGATTTTAGATCCACTACTGCAAGCCTACTTGGATAACCATTGCGAACCGGAGCCTGAGGCGCTGAAAAAGATCAACCGCGAAACATATTTAAAACAGCTTAAGCCTAACATGCTGTCGGGCCATTACCAGGGCCGTTTGCTAAGTATGCTGAGCAAATTAGTGAACCCAAAACTGATTTTGGAAATTGGTTCATTTACCGGCTATGCAACCATTTGCCTGGCCGAAGGCTTGGCCAAAGGCGGCAAAGTACATACCATTGAAGTGAACCGAGAGCAGGAAGAAACTTTGCGCAAAAACTTTGAATTAGCTGGTTTTACAGACCGAATTGAACTGCATATAGGTGATGCTAAGGACGTTATATTTGGATTTACGGATTTAATTTTTGATATTTGTTTTATTGACGCGGATAAAAAGAGCAATTTAGCTTACTTCGAGTTGATAATTGACAAAATACGGCCGGGAGGTTTAGTAATAATTGACAATGTTTTGTGGAAGGGAAAAGTGTACGGCGAAGCAAAAGATGCCGATACGCAACTTTTCAGAAAACTAAATGACACTATAGCTGTTAACACACAGGTTGAAAAACTGATTTTACCTGTGCGCGACGGCGTACTGCTCATCAGAAAAAAATAAATTATGAAGAAAATCTTACTGATTGCATGCCTGCTTACATCTACTTTTGCTGCCTCAGCTCAGAATCCTCAAAAATCTTATATTGATAAGTTCAAAGATAATGCCATTCGCATTATGCACGAGAGCGGCGTACCTGCCAGCATCATTTTAGCTATAGCTATGCACGAAAGCGGCAGCGGAACCAGCAAATTAGCACGCAGCCAAAACAACCACTTTGGTATGAAAGGTAAAAGTCCTGTATCGTATACCGGACGCAAACGCACACACTCATCCTATAAACAGTACGACTCGGCCACAGATTCTTTCCAGGACTTTGCCCGTATCATGACTGAGCGTAAGCAGTTTAACCATCTGTCATCCCAGTTTTCACATTACGATTACAAAAGCTGGATTAAAGGTATTCAGCGTAGCGGATATGCCAGCAGCCACAAATGGGGTGCACAAGTACTGGGCCTTATTCACCGGTATGAGTTGCATGCTTTTGATGAGCAACCCGATTCGGTAAAAGCCGAGCCTAAAAAGCAATAATATTTAAAACCAATTACAAACCTATTTACGCCCTGTAAAGTAGTGCTCTCCCGGTCTTACTTACAGGGCGTTTGAGTTTTTAAGAATCTCATAAGGTTTTAACGGAAAAATTGGAGAAACTATAGTTGAGTTGATGTTAAATCAATTTTAATAGTATACTACTATTTGAGTTTGTGCTGGCTGAACTCTCTTTATTGCTATTAAACTTACTTCGTCTGCTCATTGCCGCAGGGGCTAGATACTTTTGTCATAGCCACAAAAGTATCCAAAAAGGCCTAGCTGTTGCGATCACCTATCCGCCCGCAAGGCCATCGCTGGCCCGGGCGCAACAGCGGGCCTTTGCACTTTTTTTATTCCTTATTCAACAAAAGCACTGACAGAACAATACTTTCAAAAAGAATCGGCATTCAGCTTCTTTCGGTAGCTACTGTACAAAGTATTAGCACAGCATAAAATAGAAAGAAGGTGCGGCCGAGAGCTTTTTCTTTGGTTACTTTTTCTTTTGCGGTAAAAGAAAAAATAACATCCACAGGCAGTAATATAAGTACATCCCTATCCTAACAGGGCACAACCAGAAGTCAAAAGCATTAACTAAAAGCCAATAGAAAATCTTAATCGAAACATTACAATCAGTTTTTTCGTATTTTTCAACCTTCTAATATTTAAACAGTGATGCAGAGAATTTTAGCTTGTTTGATGGTACTGGTGGTGATGTTGAGTGCGTGTTCTTCGCGTAAAAAAGTGATGACTAGTAGCGGCAGTGATGTGGCTAAGCGCAACAACCAACGTATACTAAAAGAAAATAAACAGTCTATTGATTCTTACTCGTCGTTCACAGCTTCCTCTTACATTGAGCGGTTTAAAAACATCGCGGTTAAAGAAATGAATCTTTATGGTATTCCGGCTAGTATTACACTGGCGCAGGGGCTGTTCGAGTCGGGCTTTGGTAACAGTGAGCTGGCAAAAGTAGCCAACAACCATTTTGGTATCAAATGTACATCTGACTGGACTGGCCGCAGCTATTATAAAGATGATGACAACCCGAACGACTGCTTTAGAGTATATAACAACCCGGAAGATTCCTATCGCGATCATTCCGAATTTTTGAAACGTAAACGCTACGCTAAATTATTTGAGCTGGATAAAAATGACTACGTAGGCTGGGCTTATGGCTTAAAAGAAGCCGGCTATGCCACCAATCCGAGCTATCCGCAATTATTAATCAACGCTATCCAAAAATATCACCTCGACCAGTATGACCGTCCGGAAGGTGAAATTCAAAAAATCAAGCGGGAAGACCGTGTGTTGGCTCAAATCAACCAAAATATTGGTAAATCCATTAAAGACTCCATCATTAACAATACCCCACCCAATAAAATATATACCGTAGCTACAGGTGATACACTATACTCTATCTCCAGGCGTTTTGGACTTACCGTTGAAGACCTTAAGGCGATGAACAATATTTTGGATAACAACATTAAAATTGGCCAACGGCTGGTGGTTATTCACTAAAGCTGTTAAATGTTGTTAAATGGTAAGCCTTTTGCCGGTCTTTGCGTTAATTTTAAAATGTTCATGAGAATAGGGCTGCTTTTCTTTTTTTGTTTGCTGGCACTTCAGGGCTTTTCGCAGGATAAGCCTGTTGGGGGCATTGTATTTAGCAAAACAAGCAAAGAGCGCATTGCCAAAGTAAACGTTCGCAACCTGCGTACAGGGCAATCAGTTTACAATACATTGAAAGCAGATTTTAAAATAAGCGCCCAGCCAGGCGATCAGTTGGTGTTTAGTAAGCAGGGCTACTATACCGATACTATAAAAGTACCTACCGATTTTGATATGGCTGTTTACCTAAGGCAATCAAGCATTATGCTGAAGGATGTGAACATCCGTGATACGCTAATGAACCCGCAGCGAAAACTGGCCTTGCGCCATCAGGAGTACAGCAAAATTTATGGCGTAGCCAGCGATAAGGATATATTAACTGTTGGGCCAACAGGCGCAGGCATTGGTATTGATGCTATCTATAATGCCTTGAGCCGGAGCGGACGCAATGCCGCACATCTGCGCGACATTATTGAGCGCGATTACCGGCAGGATGTGATTGATTATCGTTTCAACAAAGCTTTTGTACAGCAAATTACCGGATTGAAAGATCAGCAACTGGTTAATTTTATGACCCGGTACCGGCCCAGCTATTATTTGGTAACTACCGCTAACGACTACGAATTTATTACCTATATCAAATCAAATTTAAAGCGGTTTATGCGTTATCCTAATACGGTAAGTTTACCACCGTTAAAAGCACAGGAATGAGGTATCCGGTTATAGTTGTTCCATTTTTGAAAGTAAGCGGCATGGCTTTATACCCGTTTATACTGGTCAAAAACAAGCAGGACATTAATGATCCCATCATTATACGTCACGAAACGATACACCTGAAACAGGCTGCCGAAATGCTGGTGATTCCGTTTTATTTAGCTTATTTGCTGCACTATTTGTATAACTTGTACACTTACGGCAACCACGAGCAGGCCTACTACCAGATTATTTTTGAACGTGAAGCCTATCATCATGAAAATGATGCTGACTATTTACAGACGCGCAGGTTTTGGGCGTGGCGGTTTTATTAATATATTTAACGCATTAAATTCAGATTTAACTTTAAAACAAAGCGGTTTTTGTTTTAATTTGTTGCAGTATGTTGAGAAACGGCCTTGTATTTTTCTGCTTATTATTTGTCTTTACGTTTTCGGCACACGCCCAGCAAACAGACAGTTTACGCCGGGTAACCGATAGTTTAAGAAGAGCTGACAGCCTGCGCCGCGACAGCATTAAAATTGATACCAACCTGGTAAACCGTTACCGAATTGAGCCACGGCGTAATGCCCTGCCCCAACGCCTGCGCCCTTTTCAGATACAGCCCGAGCGCATACCAGTAACTATGCTGGATTATAAAGTAAGCTATTGGCGCAAAAGCGTTATTATTGGCATAAACTTTAGCCAATCGGCTTTTAGTGATAATTGGGCCGGTGGTGGTGTCAATTCATTTGCCCTTAACAGTAACATTGATTACAGGCTAGAGTATAATAAGCAACCATTTAACTATACAACAGAATTAATTTTGCTGTATGGCCGCTCCAAAAACCGGGGACAATTGAGCCGTAAAACCAACGACCGTGTTTTTTGGGATAACAAGGTATCATCGCAATTATCCAAAAGCTGGTTCTTCTTTGGTTCACTAAGTTTTGAATCACAGTTTGACCGCGGTTTTTCTTACGATGCCAGTGGCGTTAATCCACCACAAATCATTTCTAAGTTTTTGGCGCCAGGTTATATCACCGAGTCTATAGGTTTTGAGTATAAGCCCAGTAAATACTTTGACTTGCGTTTAGGTACCGGTACAGCCCGTCAAACCCTGGTGTTGGATAAAGCAGTATTTAACGGGCAGGCCACTGCCTATGGTGTTGACAGCAGCAGAACATTCAGAAACGAGCTCGCTTTTCAGGTAGTAGCACTGTTTGATAAGGATATTATGAGTAATATCCATTTAACCAGCCGCTATGCCTTGTTTATACCCTACGGACGCAGCTTGCAAAACATAGATCACCGCCTGGACCTAACCCTTGCGGCCAAAGTAAACCGCCTGATCAGCGTAACTATTACCGGTGTGGCTTTGTATGACAAGGAAGCAACTGATGCTTTATATACCAGCCGGGGAACTAATGGCGTAAAAGGAAAAGGTATTCCAATACAATCTAACGAAAACTTAGCTATTGGTATACTGTACAGGTTCCCTTAAAAGCAGTATCCATACAGTTTAAACCATTGTAAGTAGTTGTTTTTATGGATTTAGCACCCGCAAAAATCAGTTTAAAATCATACCTTTGTACCCTAAAATAAGATTGGAATAAGCATGTTTGAAAATCTTTCAGATAAGCTCGACAGGGCGTTTAAAGTCCTGAAAGGACAAGGAACCATTACCGAAATCAACGTGGCCGAAACCATGAAGGAAATTAGAAAAGCCCTTCTGGATGCCGACGTTAACTATAAAACTGCCAAAGCCTTTACCGACGAGGTAAGGCAAAAAGCATTGGGCGAAAACGTATTAACTACTATTTCGCCGGGTCAGTTGCTTACCAAAATCATGAACGATGAGCTGACCGCCCTGATGGGTGGCAGTACATCCGAACTGAATTTTCCGGCTACCCCTACTATTATTCTGATTGCCGGTTTGAATGGTGCAGGTAAAACTACATTTAGCGGTAAGCTGGCTAACTTTCTGAAAACTCAGAAAAACAAAAAGCCTTTACTGGTAGCTGATGACGTTTATCGCCCGGCGGCTATCGATCAGTTGGAAGTATTAGGTCAGCAAATAAATATCCCGGTATATGCCAACCGCGAGTCGAAAGATCCGGTAGCTATTGCGCTGGAGGGTATTGCACAGGCCAAGCAAAATGGCAATAATGTGGTCATCATTGATACCGCCGGCCGTTTGGCAGTGGATGAGGCTATGATGCAGGAAATCGAGCGCGTAAAAGCGGCTACCAATCCGCACGAGATTTTGTTTGTGGTGGATTCCATGACCGGTCAGGATGCTGTAAACACTGCTAAGGTGTTTAATGATCGTTTAGACTTTACCGGTGCCGTATTAACCAAGCTGGATGGTGATACCCGCGGTGGTGCGGCGTTGTCTATCAAATCGGTAGTTAACAAGCCTATCAAGTTTATTGGTACCGGCGAGAAGATGGAAGCGCTGGACGTGTTCCACCCGGACCGTATGGCTTCGCGTATTTTGGGCATGGGCGACGTAGTATCCCTGGTAGAGCGTGCTCAGCAACAGTTTGACGAAAAAGAAGCTGCCGAATTACAAAAGAAGATCCGCAAAAACAAGTTTGATTTTAACGACTTCTATAGCCAGATACAACAGATCAAGAAAATGGGTAACATGAAAGATCTGATGGGCATGATACCGGGTGTAGGCAAAATGGTAAAAGACGTAGAAATTGGCGATGATGCCTTTAAAGCAATCGAGGCCATTATCAACTCCATGACGCCACACGAAAAATCGAATCCCGACAGCATTAACCCTAGCCGTCGTAACCGTATTGCAAAAGGTTCGGGTACCGATATTCAGGAAGTAAACCGCCTGATTAAACAATTTGAAGACATGCGCAAAATTATGAAACAGGTAAGCAACCCCGCTGCCATGGCTAATTTGATGCGCCGCATGCCGAAGATGTAAGTTTATTTATTAGAGCCAAGAAACAAGAGCCAGGAACCAAGAGTTTTCTGGTTAAAATATAAACCGCCATGCTGAGTTTGTTCGGCATGGCGGTTTACGTTTATATGATGCTGTAATCTGATGGCCACGCGCATAAGGGCTCGAAGTTTCAAACTTTGACAGCATAGGGGAAAACTTTATAAATCATCCTAATAACTTAAGAATTAAGTAATATATTTAAATTTATCTAATTTAATATTATTAAGTTGAATAAAAATATAGTACGAAGGTTAACCATTATCACAAGTTTAGGTGTATTTCTAATTTCACTGTTGTTTAATGCTGTTATTATTGACTATCAAGGTGTACGCTACGTTTCATCAATAGACTACTTTTTTATGGGTAGCACAGCTTTTTTGGGAGGCGGATTATTCGAGCAAATAATTTGGTTTGCAAATCCATTATCACTAATTACAATATTTTATTTATTGAAGGATAAGCCATCAGCAAGAATAACTAGTTCCACAGCAGCTTTTTTAGCACTATCATTTTTAACTTGGAAAAAGGTATTAGGTGCAGAAAGTGGTAGTATGGCGAAAATTATATCTCGGGAGTTGGGTTACTATTTATGGTTGTTAAGTATCATGATCTTAACATTTGGAACAAACTACTATTTTATAAATTTAAAAAGACGTTAACCATTTTCTCCCGCTGTTCGAAGTCTCTAAAATTCGAACAGCCAAAATCATTTCAAGTGGTCTTTCTTAATTTATCGCCGCTAGTCAATATATATTAAGCACTATGTAAGACAGTTTCCCCAATTTGGGGAATTATTCACAACGCTTGCTGGTATTATTAACCCCACTACAAAATCACCATATATTGTTTCATTTAAAAAATCAGCATTTTTAAGCTCAAATTGGTGTATTTCTCATAAAAACGGGCATATTTCGGGGCATATTATGATATAAGTCAGGTAACGGCATATGAGTTGTCTATATCTTAACAGATAATTCATCTAACACAAACTACGCTAATACCCTGATTAATATGAAACTACAATTAAACCGTGCTGCTGTAATCGTATTGTTTGCCGCCGCTTCATTTTTCACCAGCTGCAAAAGCTATAACGTTGCTTCTCGTTATACATCTAAATACATTAATGCCAATACCGGCAAAGTATCGGCTCAGGTACCCGAAACTTTTGAGCTGGGTTATACCATGCTGGCATTAACTGATCTGGCCCAAACTGATACCACCATCATCAACAAAAACACTGCTTATTATCACGAACTGATGGCTTGGTTTAATAAATATAAAGATCATAAAGGTGTGCGCCACCTGAATGCCGACTTAAACCGTAATGCTAATATGATCAAATGCTATCTGGACGGTTTATATGCATTTCAACTGAACGATGGTCGTGTGGCTTTAAAAACCAGCTACCGCATTGATTTAAATAAAGTTGACTTTAAACGTTATGCCCTGCTGTTGCAAAACTTTTATAAAGAAACCAACTTTCACGAGTTTTATACCCAGCACCAAGGTATGTATGCTGATATGGTACAAAGAGCTAACGGTATGTTTAATTATAATGAGATGCAAAAAGGTATAAGCACTCAGGCCAACGGCTATCAGGTTGTGTTATCGCCACTTATCAACGCTTACGCCGGTACTATGCAAATCAAAGGTCATACTTACAACGAGTGCATTGTTTTTCCGCGGATGTCTACCAACGGTTTAAGCTATGCCTTTAAAGAAAATATAGCTATTGATAACAAATCAAAAGCATATTAATAATTAAAGTTCATCATGTTAAAAGGCCGTCTATAGCAGACGGCCTTTTTTATGTTTAAGAAAAATTAGGATACGCATTCAAACACAACACATTGATGAACTTATAAGGATGAATTGTCGGGCTACAAAACCTTTTAAGGTAGGAAAAACATTTATCGAGCAAACCTTTGCCGCTTGGTTTAATTAGTTGGATGGTTGTGAGCCGGGTAAAGCAAAATCAAACGAGTATCAAATCAAAGAAATAATTAATGCTTTAACTTTATGTATTTGTGAGCGCTGGTAATGATTGGCATCAAAGTCATAAGCAAATTTTTTAAAAATTAACCATTTTAATTAGAAGTGTTGTATCTATGTAAAACAATATCCCTGGTTAATTTTTAATACACCTTTATGCCTAATACATCCATTTCAAACGAGATACCATACTTTATGCAAGGTGGTGGCGAAATGGGACAACTAATTCGAAACACCAACTGGAACGAAACTGCTTTGGGCGACCCAATGCAATGGCACGTTGCATTAAAAAGTGCGGTTAGTATCACGCTAAATTCAGTTTTACCCATGTCTGTATTGTGGGGACCGGAGTATACGCTTATTTACAATAATGGATTAAAGCAGATACTGGCCTCTGGCAACTATCCCAAAACATTGGGCTATAGTGCTTATGATGCTTTTCCAAACTTTTGGCCACAAATAGAATCTATGGTGCAACAGGCTAACCAAGGGAAGCCTATAGCTATACAAAACTTTAAAACGTTTTCGGTGATAAACGGATCGGTAACCGACCGTTATTTTGATTTTTCATTTACGCCATTATATGTTGATAATGGCCATATTGGGGGTATACTAATTACTTTATTTGAAACCACCGAAAAGTATATAGCAGAAACAAAATTGCAGCAAAGCAATGCCGAGCTGGAGTTCACTATCAACGCCGCCGAACTGGCCACCTGGAACTTGGATACTGCTACCAACACTTTTACTGGCAGCAAACGCCTGGCCGAGTGGTTTGACTTGCCTGATACCAATCATACCAACCTTGAACTAGCTGTACAAAAATTGTTGCCCACTGATCAAAAGCGCGTTGCAGAAGCTATCAGCCGTGCACTTGATCCGGCATCGGGTGGTGATTACGAAGTAGATTATTGTATTCAAACCAATGATACAGATGAGCGCTTTATCCGAGCTAAAGGAAAAGCATTTTTTAAAGATAACGGCGAACCCTTACGCCTGGTAGGTGTTTCTATTGATATTACACGCGATGTATTAGCCAAACAGGCCATTGCCAGAAGTGAAGAGAACTTGCTTAACCTGGTACGCAATGCACCGGTAGCCATGACGGTTTTTAAAGGTTCGGAACATGTGATCAGCCTCATCAATCAACGCACGCTGGATATGTGGCAAACCAGTCTTGAGCATGTGATGTACCGGCCTTTATTCGAAGCCTTCCCGCATATTAAAAAGCAAGGGTTAGAAGATATGCTGCAAAAGGTTTACACCACGGGGCAAAGCGTTTCAGTAACGGCTATGCCGGTTACTATCACCCGTAACAATACAGCAGAAACTCGTTATTACGATTTTAGTTACGAAGCATTGCGAGATGCCAATAACCAGATTGCCGGCGTTATTACCGTTGGCATAGATACCACCGAGGCGGTAGTAGCGCGGCAAAAAATTGAAGAAGCCGAAGAGCGGGTGCGTGTGGCTGTAGAAGCTGCCGATATTGGTACTTTCGATTTAACCGTAGATACGCATTATATTATCACCTCTCCTCGTTTCGACGAAATTTTTGGCGTCCGAAAATCAACCAACCACGATGATTATTTTAACGTAATCCATACCGAAGATTTGGTAGAGCGTGAACGTACACTTAATGTTGCCTTTGAAACCGGAAAGTTGTACCAAATTTACCGTGTGATAAAACAAGACGGCCGTATTAGCTGGGTGCAGCTGCAAGGAAAGGTTTATTATGATAGCGAAGGTAAACCAAAACGGATATTAGGTACCGCACTGGATATTACCGAGCAAAAACGTTTGCAGCAGCTGAAAGATGACTTTATCAGCATAGCCAGTCATGAATTAAAAACACCGCTAACCAGCCTTAATGCTTCGTTGCAGCTACTTACCCGCAAATTAAGTATGGGTAGTACCGCAGCTGTATCGGCTTTGCTGTCACAATCCAACACCAGCCTTAAAAAGCTGATTAAGCTGGCGTCTGATCTGCTTAACGTAACTAAAATACGCGAAGGTCAGGTAGCACTTAATTACACCAGCTTTGTAATATCTAAATTGGTGTACGCCTGTTGCCATAATTTAATCAACGACGATTATACTTTGCAGATTACAGGTGATATGAACGTTGAAGTTATGGCTGATGCCAGTAAAATTGAGCAGGTAATTGTAAATTTTGTGAGTAATGCTGCTAAATATGCGCCTCAATCACCTCGTATTGTTGTTCACATTACTAATGAAGAACAAATTGTACGTGTGGCGGTAACCGATAAAGGTCCGGGTATAACGCCCGATAAAGTGCCTTACTTGTTTGACCGTTATTTTCAGGTAGAAAGCAACGGTGTGCAGTTTTCAGGTTTAGGCTTGGGGCTTTACATCTCATCCGAAATTATTAAGCGGCATGGGGGCGAGATAGGAGTATCCAGTCAGCTTGGCGACGGCAGTACGTTTTGGTTTACTTTGCCAAAAATTGATTAGTTAAGAGGATGATAAAAGCGATACGGGAATATCGGTTTGAGATACCATACCTATCGCAATCATCACGCAATAAATTAATATCTTTAGCGCTTCAAAATAAAGCTTTATCACGTTGTTAGTAAAAACGTTTGGCAGCGCCGTATACGGCATACAGGCTACCACCATTACTGTAGAAGTTAATATTGCTGCCGGTACCAAATATTTTATTGTGGGGTTGCCCGATGTAGCCATCAAAGAAAGCTATTACCGTATCGAGTCGGCCTTAAAAAACTGTAGCTACAAAATGCCGCGCCAGCAGGTGGTGGTTAACATGGCCCCAGCCGATATCCGCAAAGAAGGTTCAGCTTACGATTTAACTATTGCTACCGCTATTTTGGCTGCCTCTGGCCAGATGGAAGCTAATGATCTGGATAAGTATATTATTATGGGCGAGTTATCACTGGATGGTGGTCTGCAACCTATCAAAGGTGCTTTGCCTATTGCCATCCAAGCCCGTAAGGAAGGTTTTAAAGGGTTCATTTTGCCCAAACAAAATGCCCGTGAGGCCGCTATTGTAAATGATTTGGAGGTATATGGCATTGAAACCATCAAAGACATTGCCGACTTTTTTAACCGCGAAACCAAGCTTAAGCGTGAAGTTGTAAATACCCGCGAAGAGTTTTATGATAGCCTGAGCAATTATGACAGCGACTTCAGCGAAGTAAAAGGCCAGGAAAATATTAAACGTGCACTGGAAATAGCCGCGGCTGGTGGTCATAATGTGATATTGATTGGCCCCCCCGGTGCCGGTAAAACCATGCTGGCCCGACGTATGCCATCAATTATGCCGCCATTGAGTATACACGAGGCATTGGAAACTACTAAGATACATTCGGTAGCCGGCAAACTTAAAGCTTCGGATGCTTTGGTAAGAATAAGGCCTTTCCGTTCGCCGCACCACACCATTAGTGACGTTGCCTTGGTTGGCGGTGGCAGCAACCCACAACCCGGCGAGATATCATTAGCTCACAACGGTGTATTGTTTTTAGACGAACTGCCCGAATTTAAACGTACGGTGCTCGAGGTAATGCGCCAGCCGCTGGAAGAGCGCCGTATCACCGTATCGCGGGCACGTTTTACGGTCGATTACCCGTCAAGCTTTATGTTGGTGGCTTCCATGAACCCCTGTCCTTGCGGTTATTACAATCATCCCGAAAAAGAATGTACCTGTCCGTCTGGCGCAGTGCAAAAGTACCTGAGCAAAGTATCGGGCCCTTTATTAGACCGTATTGATTTACACGTAGAGGTTACACCGGTTAACTTTGATGCTTTGTCGTCTGAACGGGTGGCCGAAAAGAGCGAAGATATCCGCGAGCGGGTTATCAAAGCACGCGATATACAATCGCAGCGTTTTGGTAATAAGCCCGACCTACACGCCAATGCACAAATGAGTGCCAGTATGGTGCGCGATGTATGTAAAATTAACGCTGCCGGGCAAAATCTGCTCAAAAAGGCAATGGAGAAATTGGGTCTTTCGGCCCGTGCGTACGACCGTATTTTGAAAGTAGCCCGAACAATCGCCGATTTGGCTAATAGTGAGGAAATTCAGTTAGAGCACTTAGCCGAAGCTATCCACTTCCGCAGCCTGGATAGGGAGGGCTGGGCAGGATAAGATTTATAAGCATCTTAATTAAAGTAACAATTGTTTTACATTTAAGTAATTCTACTCCTAATAGCGCTAAATTGCTCGTTTTGGTTAAAATGTCCTACCTTAGCATTTCTATAGTCTACCACCTCTATAGAAAAACATAATGCTTGCTGATCAACTAAAGACTGATACCCTAATTAACCACCAGCAATTAGAAAAAATGCTGGTGGGCCGTATGAAAGCCATACGGTCTAAAAACGATTATATTCAATTGCTTCAATTGTTTTACAGCTACTTTGGTGGTTTGGAAGAACAAATTAACTCGCATATTAACGAAAACTTATTGCCCGATTATGTTCATAGGCGTAAATCAGCAGCATTAGCTGATGATATTACAGTTTTAGGCGGTGTAACGATGCCTAAAGCTACCGAAACTGATTTGCCAGAAATAAGCAATGCGCAGCAGGCATTTGCAGCTTTGTATGTGATAGAAGGATCAACCCTGGGCGGCAAAATTATTAGCCAGATGATGGCACGCCAGCTAGAAATTATTGATGGCAAGGGCTTGTCTTTCTTTAACAGTTATGGCGATGATACTGAACTGATGTGGGGCCGTTTTAAAGAAGCGCTTAACCAACAAGCAAACACGAAAGCTGAGGAAGACGACGTTATAGATACAGCAAACCAGACGTTTATTAAATTTAAAAACTGGGTGGAACAGCATGGCTAATCAAAAAAATTACGATTCGGACTTTTGTGGCAGCTTGCCCCTGCATCATGTAAACATGATACAGCCGCATGGCTATCTACTGGTTTTAATCCGCGACGGGTTCAGTATTATTCAGGCAAGTGAAAACGTAGCCGATTTGCTGGGTAAACCGGTTGCTGATGTAATGAATACACCATTCAGCCAGTATATTAGTGAAAATGAAATCAGCCGTTTACAAAGCCGTTTTGTGGCCGAAGATAAAGTTCCTTTAATGCTTACGGTAAACAACCAACGCGTTTTAGTGCTGGTACATACCAAAGAAAAATATATCATTCTGGAACTGGAAAAGGCCGAAGAAAATTTGGAGCGGTCTTTTGTGGATGTGTTTCAGGAAGTGAAATACAGCATGGCTGCTATTGATGCAGCCAGCTCTGTGCAGGATGCTTGTAATACCGCCATTCATGAATTGAAAAGCTTATCCGGCTTTGATGGTGTGATGATGTACCGTTTTGATGATAACTGGAACGGAACCGTTATTGCCGAAGAAAAAGAAGAAGGCCTGGAACATTACCTGGGCTTAACTTTCCCGGCATCTGATGTGCCTAAGCAGGCCCGTCAGCTTTACCTGAAAAACCCTTACCGGCTGATACCAAATCGTAATTATGCACCTGTGCGTTTGTTCCCGGTACTTAATCCGCTGACGAACTCTTTTACCGATTTATCTGACTGTAATTTGCGTAGCGTAGCTGCAGTTCATTTAGAATATCTGGAAAGCATGTACGTGGTAGCATCCATGTCCATCCGGGTAATTTGCAATGACCGTTTGTGGGGATTAATCGCCTGCCATCATAAAACACCGCATTATCTAAACTTTGAGATTTGCTCTATGTTTGAGTTGCTGTCGGGTGTAATATCCAACAAAATTACTTCTATAATCAATAAAGAAGAGTACGATTTTGTGAATACGTTACAAAGCCAGCGTGTAATGCTAACGGCACAAGTTTACGCTGAAAACAACATTACAAAGGGGCTTTTACATGACGAGGGTACCAACATTTTGAATTTGTTTAAAGCTACCGGCGCCGTAATTTTTCTTAATGGAAAATCAGCAACTTATGGCGACGTACCTAGCGAGGAGTATTTAGAAAACTTGTCGTTATGGCTGCAAGGCAAGGTTATAGACAAAGTATACGCTACCAATCATCTGGCTGACGCTTATGACGAAGCTTTTAACTATACCGAACAAGCCAGCGGCATGCTTGTTATTCCGATAGATAGTTTGGCTGGTGAGTACATTGTATGTTTTAGGCCCGAGGGTATACATACCATCAATTGGGGCGGTAATCCTAATCAGGCTATTAATTTTGAAGATGATGGCCGAAACTATCATCCTCGAAATTCATTTAAGCTTTGGCAGGAAACGGTAAAACATACCTCGCTGCCATGGCATGAGCAGGAGCTTAACGTGGCGGAAACTCTGCGAAGTTTTATTTTTGAATTTAAAACCAGGCAATTAGCATAAGTGCGGTCAAAAACAGTGAATGAAGGCATGAGTCAGGCAAAGAAAATATCGGCTGGCAATCAACAAAACTACATCGTGGCTATCGGTGCTTCGGCTGGTGGGTTGGAAGCTATTCATGAGTTTTTTGATCACATGCCGGCCAATTCCAGCTTTGCTTTTGTGGTTATCCAGCACTTATCATCTGATTATAAAAGCCTGTTGGTAGAGCTGGTATCCAAGCACACACACATGAAGGTGTTTGAAGCCGGCGACAATATGCTGGTTCAGCCCGATTGCGTATACATCATTCCTAACAATAAGCTCATGACCATTCGTAATGGTCGCTTAAAGCTGGAAGATAAAATACATGATAAAACGCCCAATACGGCTATCGATACCTTTTTGTATACTTTGGCGCAAGATAAGCGTGAAAAAGCTATTGCCATTATCCTATCTGGTACAGGAACCGATGGTACCCGTGGTATAGAGGCTATTAAAGAATGTGGCGGACTGGTGATGGTGCAAGAACCATCAACAGCCAAGTTTGATGGTATGCCCAACAGTGCTGTCACATCAGGCAATGCCGATTTTATATTGCCTACCGGCAAAATGCATCAGGAACTGTATAATTACATACAGCAAGAGCCTATTCAACTACTGGAAGGCGGAAAGGTGAATGAGCAGTTGCTTAACGAGCTCTTTAACCTGGTACACGAACAAAGCGGGCACGATTTTAACTATTATAAAACGCCTACCATCATTCGGCGCATTGGCCGGCGTATGAACCACCTGAACAGCAAAAAGCTGGAAGATTATGTGGATTACCTGCATACGCATCCTGAAGAAGTTAAATCTTTAGGGAAAGAATTTTTGATTGGCGTAACCAAGTTTTTTAGAGATAAAGCAGCCTTTCATATTCTGGCCGAAAAGGTGATCCCTGCTATTGTGGATGCTAAAACCGATGGTGACATACTTAAAGTATGGATATGTGCCTGCAGCACTGGTGAAGAAGCCTACTCTATCGCTATTCTGATTAATGAATATATGCAAAAGGTAGGTAAAGATCTGGAAGTGAAAATATTTGCTTCGGATATAGATGAAGCCAGTTTAGAACTGGCCTCGCGTAATCTTTACCCGGCCAGTATTGAGCAAGATGTGGAAGAGCACCTGCTTGATAAATATTTTGTAAAAGAGGGGCATTATTACTCGGTGATCAGTACCATACGCAAGCAAATTGTTTTTGCCAAGCATAATGTAACCAAGGCACCGCCGTTTATCAAAAACGATTTGGTTAGCTGTCGCAATATGCTCATTTACATGAACAATTTGCTGCAGCAAAAGGTACTGTCTACCCTGCATTTTTCATTGAATCAGGATGGCTATCTGTTTTTGGGATCCAGTGAAAGCCCATCAGTTTTAAAAGATGGTTTGATTGAAATAAATGGTAAGTGGAAAATTTACCAAAAAAGCGGTGTGGTAAACTACTCTGCTAATCATACCCATTTCAACAGCCCGTCTATGGCGCCTACACAGGCCCGCCAAACAGCGCTAAGAAAAAACAATCTGGGCGCCCGGACGCTTGAAGACGACTTTAGGGATTTTATTACCGAAGACCTGGCGCTGGTAGGTATTTTTATTAATAACAATTACGAGGTAAAAGAAACGGTTGGTAACTTTAACAAGTACCTTTCATTACCCGAAAAAAAGCTGGACTTAAACTTGTTAAAAATGGTTCCAAAAGAACTATCGTTTAACCTGAACACAGCTATACGAAAAGCCTGGAAAGATGGCAGCCCGGTACGCCTGAGCCATACCCGTGCAAACTATACGCCGGCTGGCGAAGACAGTACAATTAATATTGTAATTAAACCGCCGGGACAAAAATCTACCAACGGCTATACCCTCATAACTTTCAGAGAAATTATTACCGAGGGAGCCGATCATAATAATACCGTTGTATCATCTGCCACAGATGGGCAACAGACCGATTATGTGCTGGAACTGGAGAGTGAACTGAACGAAACCCGCCACAACCTGCAATTGGCTGTTGAGGAAATGGAGACTACTAACGAGGAACTCCAATCGAGCAACGAAGAGCTGCTTTCGGCCAATGAAGAGTTACAGTCGGGTAACGAAGAATTACAATCGCTTAACGAAGAACTGCATACGCTCAATACCGAGCATCAGCTTAAAATAAAAGAGCTGATAGAGCTGAATGATGACCTGAATAACTACTTTAAAAGTACGGAAATTGGTCAGATATTTTTAGATGCAAAACTTAATATCCGCAAGTTTAATCCGGCAGCGGTAGATATGGTTAATCTGATTGAAGCAGATATTGGCCGGCCAATTAATCATATATCACACAACATCCGGTACGAAAACTTTATACAAGATATTGCCTCTGTATTGCACAATGGCAATATGCTCGAAAAAGAAGTGCATTTACAAAATGGCAACCGTAGTTTAATGCGCATTATGCCGTTTGTGCGTAAGGATAAGCAAAACGATGGTATAGTTATCACTTTTATTGATATTTCGGCCATTACCGAGCTTAACAATATTGTTAATGGTGTATTTAATGCCAGCATTAGTGCAGTACTAGCTTTCCGTACCATACGTGGTACAGACAATCACATACGCGACTTTAAATTTGTTGCAGCTAATGAAGCAGCGCTGAAATTTTTGAATAAAAAAGAAGGCGAGCTGAATGATGCATTGCTTACTAACCAGTTGCCTATATTGCTGGAGAACAACTTTTTTGAAAAGTATATTAAAGTTGTTGAAGAGGGCATTACTCTACAGGAAGAAATTCAAAGTCAGAACAAAAGCTGGTACCTGGTATTCGCCGTTAAGATGGCCGATGGTTTTGCCGTTACCTATACCGATATAACCGAGCGCAAAAATGCTGAGCAAAAGCTGCGTAAAAATTATAACGAGCTGATTAGTACCCGTGAAAACCTCAAAAAGCTAAACAATGAGCTGGAAGATAAGATAAGGGAACGTACCCAAAAACTGTCTGAAAGTGAAGAACGGTTTACACTGGTATCTAAGGCAACTAACGATACTATTTGGGATTGGAACCTGGTGAATAATACCATGTGGCGAAGTGAAAATTTTACCGCCATGTTTGGTTATCATCGTACCGAAGACAGTCAGAACATAACTTACTGGTTTGACAAAGTTCATCCGGATGACAAGCAGCGTGTAGAAAAAAGCGTATATGATGCCATCAATCAGGGTAAAAAGCAATGGGCTGCCGAATACCGCTTTCTAAAAGCCGATGGCCGTTATGCCGTAATTTTAGACCGCGGCAGCATATTGCAGGATGAGTTTGGCATGCCTTACCGCATGGTAGGTTCTATTATAGACATTACCCGTTTGGTTGAAGCCGAAAAACGACTGAGCAACAGCGAACTTCGTTTCCGCAAGGTGTTTGAATCGAACATGATTGGCATGCTGTTTTCTTCCTTTGATGGTAAAATTATAGATGCTAATGACGCATTCCTGAACATGCTGGGTTATGATCGCGAGGAGTTGCACAATGGCTCCGTAAGCTGGACAAACATTACGCCAAATGAGTATTTGGATATCACCCACTGGTCGGTTCAGCAATTAAAACAGCATGGTGTATGCCCGCCGTTCGAAAAGCAATATCAGAAAAAAGACGGTTCGCGCATTTCGGTACTTATGGGGGCTGCCCGTTTGGATGACGATAGTTCGGCAGATGCAGTAACGTATATTATTGATGTTACCCATCAAAAGGATGCCGAGCGTAAAGAGCAGGTATTGCAATCATTAGTTAACAAGCAGCAGGAGGAGTTTTATAGCATCTTTATGAATGCCCCCGCACTGATTACCATTTGCAGGGGAACTGATTTGCATTTTGAATTTGCCAACAAGGCTTTTCAAAACTTTTATGGTCAGCAAGAATATCATGGCAAAATCGCTACCGATGTATATCCCAACTTTGCTAATTCAAGCCTGTACCAAATAGCCAAGCAAGTAATGGAAAGTGGCGAGCCGTATGTTGGCAAGGCATTTCCTATCAGACGCACCGATCTGGTAAGTCAGCAATCAATTGATAACTGGTTCGATTTTATTTATACTCCTGTATATGCACAGGATGGGCGCGTAGATGGTATTGCCTTTTTTGGGTTTGATGTAACTGACCTGATTAAAGCGCAGCAGGCAACCAAACAGTTGATGCAGCGCAAGGATGAGTTTATGAGTATTGCCAGCCACGAACTGAAAACGCCTATTACCAGCCTTAAAGGATCATTGCAGATTGCCACCCGATTAGTGCAAAAAGACGGGCATATGAAAAGCATTTTCCCGTTTATAGAAAAGGCAGGCAAACAAACCGGCCGCCTTACCGCCTTGGTTGACGATTTGCTGGATGTGACCAAAATACACGCCGGTAAAATGATGTTTAATTACAGCTGGTTTAATGCCGCTGAGGCATTTAAGGAATGTATTGAAGATACGCAGGCACATGTTGCCTCGCATCAAATTATTATCAAAGGCGATGCCGATGCTATGATACATGCCGATAAGCACCGGTTAGAACAAGTAATTACCAATTTGATATCGAATGCTATGAAGTATTCGCCGGATGCGAAAGAGGTAATTTTTACCAACGAGGTACAAGATGGTATGCTAAAAGTATCTGTGCAGGATTTTGGCATTGGCATACCTCCAGATAAAAAAGATTTTGTGTTCGATCGCTTTTTCCGTGTACAGGAGTCATCACACAAATTCTCGGGTTTGGGCCTTGGTCTTTACATCACATCCGAAATTATACGCCGGCACGAGGGTGTTATTGGCGTGGAAAGCACAGAAAACAAAGGTTCTACATTTTGGTTTTATATACCCATACACGAGAAAAAAGAGAATAATTTTATAAGTAATTAATATATTTTTCATCGAATATATTTTTAAATTTGTAACTACCACTACGCACCTATGAGTAATACCGTTGAAAAGAAAATCGTCATTTTTGACGATGATGAGGACATCCTGTCTATTTGCGCATATATATTAGAAGAGCAAGGTTGGGAGGTTCACACTTTTACAGATTGCAATAACATTGTTGAAAAAGTATCGGGCATACGTCCAAGCGTTATTCTGATGGATAACTGGATACCCGATGCCGGCGGCATAGTTGCTACACAAACTTTAAAACAAAACGAAGAATTAAAAAATATCCCGGTAGTATATTTTTCAGCCAACAGTGATATTCAACTATTAGCCGATCATGCCGGTGCCGAAACTTATCTGGCTAAACCATTTGATTTGGATGAACTGGAAAAAGTGATTAACGAGGTTTTAGAAAAAGCATAACCATATAACCAATTATAAAAAAGCCCTGCTGGTATTATACCAGCAGGGCTTTCTCTTTTAATGGGGCTTTTTACATAGCACCCGGTCCGCCTGGACCACCACCGCGTGGGCCATTGCCATTTCTTGGTCCGCGGCCACCACCATCAGGCCCTTGCCCAAACGGTGCTTTACCCGCAAATTTTTGCAGCCTTAGGGTAAACGTTAACATAAAGTACCTGCCTAAGCGATTTACACTGCTCTGGGTTGTTGAAGTACCTGTTGCACTGCTGGAATAACCTTTATTTTGGTTAAGAATATCAAAAACGGATGCACGTAAAGTACCTGCATAGTTTTTAAGGAAACGTCGTTCAAAGTAACTGTTTAATATATTGGTTGGTTTAACCTCTACTTGGTAGCCATAAAAGTTATTACGGTAATATTCATAGCCTAATGTCCAGTTTTTCCATAAATAATTCTTTCCGGTAAGAGTTAATTCAAGAGTCCTGAAATCAGAATTAATAAGTCTGGTCAGGTCTGTTTGAAGTGAATTGTTTGTCTTATTAACTGCATAGCTAATGCCTGCCTGCGCATCAATAATATCAGTAATATCTGTTCTAAAGCGAACCTCTGGTTTAAACTGCCAGTTCTTAGCAACGTTTTTCTCTGATGTTTGTATCGCTGTAATAGTGTCAACCTGGCCCACGTAAGCCACGTTATTAGTGTAATTAACGTTACCTCTTAAATACAGCTGATAGCGGCGGTTATGCCAAGGCTTGCCATAAGTAATTTGCGCATTGCCGGCGTAATATCCATCAACATTTTGATAAGTGGTTAAATTGGTATTTTGCAACGACGCATAATATGGATTGTTGATTAAAGCACCGCCTTTACCTATATAAATCAAGTTACTTGTAATCTTATTATTGGTTTGTGTAAATGATAAATTGGTAAAAAGCAAATTGCCTGTCTGAAAGCTAAATTTATTATAACGGATAGAAAAGTTGTTTTGATATTCTGGCTTCAGAAAAGGGTTGCCTACAACCGGATAAAAGGCGTTTGAGCGATCTACTACAGGTTGTAATTGGCCAAAGCTGGGTTGATTATTATTGCCATTATAGGTAACTGTTAAAGTTTGGCTACGCGAAAAGTTATATACAAATCGGGCATTTGGCGCAAAGTTAACTGTTGATTGGTGTGTATCTGTTGGAATATAAGTAGTATTATTAATGATAATAGGCGTAGGGTTAATGTTTTCATTATGACCGTCTAAAATAGCCGGTTGTACACCAACACCCAAAACATAATTATACTTAGGTTTAATTACGCGAAAGTTCAGTCCGGCACGATGCGTTATGAACGTAAAATTAAAGTTGTTACTAAATATCGGATCAAAATTATAAACACCACCTCCTGTTATAGGGTCGGTTACCAATGAGTTAGTAAATTTATTACTGGATGTATAAGAGTGATTGTAATCATAAGCCAGCTCCAAGAATGATACACGACTCAGCGGTTCTATGTACGAAAAATTAGCGCCCGCCGAATTAGTTTTACTGTCAATGGTGATTAATTGGTTAGCGGGTACGGTTGGACGACCTAAGGTATAAACGTAAACCGGGTTTTGCGCTTGTTCATTCTTACTTGTATTACCAGTAAGATTGATACTAAAATTACGTCCATGACTATTAAAGCGGTGATTGTACAACATAGTTATACCTGCGTTCGGTGAAGACGAATTGGCATAAGTATGATTGGTGTAGGTTACATTACGGCTCATATCTCCTACATACAATTGCGAAGCTTGCTCATCTAATATAGTTAAGGATTTGGCATATGAATAAGTAGGCGTAACTTTTAAATAATTGAGCGTATCTGGCCTATACTCTAAATTAAAATTGAAACGATGGTTGATGTTGTTATCATTCTGTACACTGTTTTGTGTTGTACTGCCCGCAAAAAAGCCTGAATTAGTTTGTATACTGTTGGTCGTAGTATATGTGCTGTTATCAGCAAAACTATAGCTTCCATAAACAGAAATCTTTTTACCCCACTGATCTCTGTAGTTGCCTCCAATAGAACGGGCATTAGTAATACCATCCTGATTACTGGTTGTACCGCCTGCTGTTGCACGGGCAGCATTGCCACGGCCACCACCACGGCCCCCGCCACCGCCAAAGTTACCCCCGGCGCCACCGCCCCCACCAAATGAAAAGGTATTTAAATTAGTATTATTGAGGCTACCTGATACAGATATTTGTTGATCTCCTTTAAATTTAAACAGGTTGAGCGACCCTAAATAGCGACCTTCATTTTTTTGTGGCTCCAAAAAGCTTGTGTTGTTGCTTTGGTCGTTTGGTAACAAATCTTTACCGCCACCGGCTGTGGTTTGAAGCGAATAACCATAATTTTTATCCTTACGTATAGTAATGTTCAATACTTTTTGCGGTTCGCCGGTTTTAATGCCGGTGATGTTAGCACGGTCGCCATAGTCATCCACAATCTGCATGTTTTCGGCTAAGTCGGCAGGCAGGTTACGGGTTAATGAGGTAACATCGCCACCCATGTAATCTTTACCGTTTATACGTACCTTGGTTACCTGTTGCCCCTGTGCAGTAATGGCACCAGTGCTGGGATCCACATCTATACCAGTCGATTTTTTTAATGCATCTTCTAATGTTGCATTGGCGCGCAGGTTCAGTGCAGCTACATTGTATTGTACAGTATCTTCCTTAATTACTACCGGGTTTGCTGCACCCACAATGGTTACTGCATTTAATTGGGTCGATTCGCTTTTTAATATAATCACACCCACGTTAGCCGGTTTGCCATCTGCGGCCAAAGTGTAATGTTTAATAATACCCTGGTAGCCTATCGAAGTAATAGTTAAGGTGATATTAGTTCCTTTAATACCCTGAAAGGTAAACCGACCGTTCACATCGGCAATAGTATTGGCCGTTTCACTTTGTTCGGATGATAATTTTACGGTGCTGCCTACCAGCGTTTGTTTAGTAGAGTCAATTACAATACCCGTTATAGAACGGGGCGTTTGCGCCTTGGCAAAAAATGCCGTGGATAGGATGGTTGCAAGAATGAGTAGAAATCGTTTCATATTGTTTTAGCCGAGGATATTTCCAAAAGTTATAGCTTATTACACTGTTGGACTGCAAAAGTTCAATTTCTTTTAGTCAAAATTCTAATTTTCATATGATTGTTACACATGATGCTGTATTTAAGCGGTTTATAATGAAAATGATACAATAATTAACTGTCGGCTTATTAAATAATCATTTAGTATAATTTCTCATTCAGCACTGTTATCATGTGAACACTAATTAAAAAATGAGCCCGTAATATGTAATGTATGGTTAATTATTACTTAAATATGAGCAGCATTATTGTACGTGACTAAAATCTATACACTGTATGGATTTATTGTCTCATTATCAATACTATGTATTGAATTAAGCTTGAATGAACATAAAATTGCTTAATTAATTAGATGTATCGCATAAACCCATAAAGACTGAGCGCGCATAAGTAGTACGATATAGAGAATGAATAAAATGTATGCTGATTATCAGAGGATTTAACTAAAAATAAAATTTTGGTGGCACGATATGTGAGCACATACCTCGCCGCTTAGAAGCAAGGTGGACATAATCGGACTAATTTTCTAATTAGTTAAAAATATAAACAACTAATGCCTAACGGTTTTCGTTAAAATCGCCAAAAAAAATATGAACACATTAAGAGCAAATCTGCATTCAAAAGTTCACAATTGGATGGATACGATGGGATTCAGGTTGAATTCCTCACAAACGAACGTAAGAAATAAAGAAACCATTAATCATTATTTCTTTGAAACATTCAATTTCTGGGAAAAATCGAAAACCAATGAGCCCGAAAAATCAAAATTTTTATGTTTTGATCCCTATGGCGAGCAGTTAAAAGTTAAATCGTTGTTAGATTTACAAAGAGCGTTTTACGAAAATATAAGTCAATTAAAATAAGCAAAACAAGTTTGTTATGCATATTAGTAGGTGTAACTATTTATGCATAACACGTTTGCTAAATACGCCGCTTTAAGGTAAGTATTTTGACTTCGTATTTTTTATCGTGCATTACTTCAATAATAATATTGCGGTCGTTTCTGGATTTGAACAGGTTGTCTAAATCAACAATGCTCATCTGATTAATTGGCTTAAAATTGACGGCGGTTATTTCATCATCCTTAACCAGTCCGATAGCAGCCCCGGCCGAGCCGGGCTCTACCCGACTGATGATAATCCTTTTCAGATTGTTGCCAGCAGCATAATATTCCAGTCCGCTCATATCGTGTTCAAAGGGCTCTTTAAAATGACTGTTTCGCTTTAAATACAAAGCGTTGTTGGTATAATCAAAAATGAGGGTAAATCTTTTCAGCACATCCATACCTAAATTACCATCGCGCTTTACTATAAGAGAATTTGCTTTACACGAATCCGGAAAAGCGGTAATGACATTATTAAGTCGGTAATTACCCAGTTCAATTGCATCAATTCTGCTCATGCTGCCGGTAACCGGCCCGGTAAGTCCAAAACCTAAATTTGCTTCAATGCTCTGAAAGCACGAGCTTGGCCGGGCGCGTTCAAGCGATAAGGAGTGACCGGCACCTAAATCAACAATAATTTTTTGCTCTATACGCTGGCCATCAGCTAACGTTACTGCAGTAGTCAAATAAGGTTTGCGGTCTTCAACGTTCAGGTGTAATTTGAGCCCTTTTTTAAAAGGCTTTATTTTACCGGGTTGGGTGATAGTAAGTGTACTGTCTGTAAAACTAATTTTTATGGCTAGTTGGCTAAAAAACTCGTATCCTAATAATCCGTGTATGGGCATACCCGCATAGCTAGACAAGCCAAAATGATCTTGTTTAAAAATAGCAGCGCCAACACCATTACTACACAGGTTTTGAATAACAACATTTAATGGCGATGTAACATATGCTTCTAAGCCATTTTGGTTGCCGTAACCTAAAAGTTTAATAGTACGCTTAAAATTGATGTCAAGCGAATCAACCAGTGTCGGATCTGTGATGACCATCAAACCAACACCGGTATCCAGTATAAAATTGAACGGACCTTTACTGTTAATATACACCGGTAAAATGATCATATTCCGGTTTAGCAAGAAATGCATTTTTACCTGTTTCTTGCCTTCATTTAAGGTAAAGTATTGTGCATGGCTTGTTAAATAACAGAGGCATAAAAAGCTGCAAACAAGCCATTTTAGCCATTTTGGGCTATAACTGTCTGGCGCTAACATAATTAAGTATAATTGGTAATCTAAGTTACGGCAAATCCGAATTATTATAACAAGAAAGTTACAATAATTCGGATTGCTGATATCAATCTATACTTAATTGCTGGTGATGCTGTTTACTAACTTTTGTCTTCCGACTTCAGTTCGCCTTTAATATGTGGGTTTTGTGGGGGAAGTTTGTCTACCTCTCTTTCAACTTCGGTTTGCTGAATGTGCACAGCATAGTCGGCAGGCTCAATGTGGCTGCAGTTAGCCTCGGCGTATACCTGCGTAAACTCGGCTCCTATGTAAAGTATGGCCGCAGTATAATAAATCCAAACCAGCAGTACTATAAGCGAGCCAGCAGCTCCATAAGCAGAGCCCTGTGCCGAGTATCGTAAATACAGACTAATCAGGAACTGCCCAATTAAAAACAGGATAGCTGTGAAAAACGCACCTGAGCGCACATCTTTAAATTTGATTTTTACATCAGGCAAAAACTTAAATATAATACCGAACAGAATGGCAATTACAAAGAAGGATACACCTAGGTTTACCAAAGCAATCAGCTTTTCGGTAATAGACGGTATGTAATGCGTTAATTTATCGCTAACGGCATTTACAATTACGTTTACCAGTAACGATGCCAGTAACAAGAAGCCTAAACTTATAATCAGTGAAAAAGATAAAAAGCGATTTTGCAGCATTTTAAGCCAACCCTTTTTGGGTTTGGCTTTAACCCGCCATATCAAATTCAAAGAGTCTTGAATTTCCAGAAATATACTGCTGGCACCAATCAGCAAAGTTACAATACCTGATATTAAAGCTATTCCGCTTTTTCCCGAAAACTGAAGGTTTTTAACTACATCCTGTATCTGTTTGGCCGCTTCTGTACCCACATACTCATCAATTTGTTTATATAGGCGCATAGATACCGCATCGGGGCCTAAAAATATACCGGCCAGTGATAAGATAAGTATCAAAAGCGGTGCAATGGAAAATATGGTATAATAAGCCAGCGAGGCACTTAACTTTAATCCGTTATCATTCGAAAAGCTCGAAAAAGTAGCCATAATTACTTTCCATAAACTTTTCAGGTAGTCTTTGCTAAATATTTTCATAGGTAAAAAGCATCTAGTTTTTTAAGTAATGCGTTTACAGCTCAATTGTTTTATGGGCAGATGTTTACCTTTATACACATGAATGTAAGCCTATCTGTACGCCGTATAGCTGTATGCATACTTATAATTGCTATGGCTGCATTATGCAATTATGGTGCCTTTGCACAAACAACCACCATTTGGTTGGTAAGACATGCCGAGAAAAGCACAGTAAATACGGCCGATCGTGATCCTGGCTTAACAGAAGCCGGCCAACAGCGGGCAAATACTTTAGCTAAAGTTTTGAAAGCTGAGAACATAGCAAACGTTTATACTACTCCTTACAAGCGTACTAGGAACACTGCGGCACCTTTAATTGCACAATTAAAAATATCACCGGTGGTTTATGACCCTAACGAGGTTGGTAGCATTGCCACAAAAGCCCGTCAGGAAAATAAAGGAAGAGCAGCGCTGATTGTTGGACATTCTAATACCATCATTCCTATTATTAAAGCGCTTGGCATTGCTGTAGATCTGAATACATTACAGGACGAAGATTATGATATGCTTTTCAAAATAACGTTCACCAATACATCAAAAGACAGTACTGCTGTTCAGATCAGTATCAGCCATTACGGCGAAAAGCACCATGTAACCGAGATACCGGCAGCTTATAAAGGTGGTAAGGCTAACTACTAATTTACCTGTTTGATACAATCAGTAAATCCAGGTCTTTGCATGGAATATTGAAACGCTCGCCCAGATGTTTATTAGTGAGGTGGCCGTTATAAATGTAAACTGCATTGCGTACACCTGTTTTCTGCCATATCACATTGTTTATGCCACCTTTTTCGCCGATATCCAGCAGTATAGGTGTGAAAATATTGGTTAAGGCGTAAGTTGCGGTACGGGCTACCCGTGAGGCAATGTTAGGCACACAGTAATGAATAACCTCATATTTGCGGAATACCGGATGGGTATGATTAGTTACTTCTGAAGTTTCAAAGCAGCCACCCTGGTCAATACTCACATCAATAATTACCGAATTGGGCTTCATGCGGCTTACCGTTTCTTCCGTGATTATGCATGGGCTACGGCCATCTTCGGCACGCAAGGCCCCGATTACTACATCGCAGGTGGTAATAGCTTTTTCCAGAACAATGGGTTGAATAACCGAGGTAAATACCCGGGCACCTATATTATTCTGTAAGCGGCGCAGTTTATAAATAGAGGGGTCAAATACTTTTACCTCGGCACCTAATGATATAGCTGTACGTGCCGCATATTCGCCTACTGTACCAGCACCTAATATTACAATTTCGGTTGGCGGTACGCCAGTAATACCGCCAAGCATCAGGCCCTTGCCGCCAAATACGTTGCTCAGGTACTCGGCTGCTATAGATATTGATGTGGCGCCTACAATTTCGCTCATAGCGCGCACTACGCTTAATACATTGCCTTCATCACGTAAGTGCTCAAATGATAGTGCCGTAATGCGTTTATTAATCATGGCCTGCAAGCAATCAGCTTTCAACGTTGACATTTGCAGGGTAGATATCAAAATCTGGCCGGGCTTCATCAGCTCAATTTCATGCAGCATGGGCGGCGCTACTTTGATGATGATATCGGCTTCGTAAACTTTTTTGGTATCGTATACAATCTGGGCGCCTTGCTCGCTGTAGTGGGTATCTAAAAAGTTGGCAGCTTTGCCGGCATTGCTTTCCAGCATTATCTCATGCCCGTTGTTGGACAGCAACGCTACCGACAGTGGGGTTAAAGCTATACGGTTTTCCTGAAATGATATTTCGCGCGGGATGCCGATGTACAACTTATTTTTTTTGCTTCTAACTTCCAGCATCGATTCCTGCGGCTGCATCATAGCCTGCTTGGCCACGTCAGAAAACCCACTATATAACCCTGAACTCATAAGTATAAATCGTTACAAATGCCGGCACTAAAAGCTAGAGCATTTGGTTGTTGAAGATACGCAAATATAAAAGATATGTGTTTAAATATTTTCGAATACAAACCGCCTGCTCGATGCGTTCAGCACTTGTATGCTTATTTTGGTATAATGCTCGGGCAGCAAATCGGGTATTTTTTCCGGCCATTCAATAAAGCAATATGCATCCGAATAGAAGTATTCTTCATACCCCATATCCAAAGCCTCATTCTGGTTTTTTAACCGGTAAAAATCAAAATGGTAAATTTTAGCTGATGTGCCAATATACTCATTCACGATAGAAAACGTAGGACTGGTGACATCATCAGTAATGCCTAACCTTTCACAAAGTGCTTTAATAAAGGTTGTTTTACCGGCGCCCATATCGCCATAAAACAAAAATATTTTTTGATTGCCGGCAAAATCGAGCAGGTTTTGCGCGGTATCGGCCAGTTCAACGGGCAGGTTAACGGTTTGTGCGAGTTGTGGGTTCATTGTGTTTGCCTGTATTTCATTCTAAAGCCGTCATGGTAAGAATAGTTTCCATGACGGCTCTTGTTATGATTGAAGTGACAAAGGTGAAAAAATGCTTTTACTTCACCCCATAAGTAGCCACCGGTATGATCATCTCTTCTAACGAGATACCGCCGTGCTGGAAGGTTTCGTTATAAAAGTTAACAAAGTGGTTGTAGTTGTTAGGGTATACAAAGTAGCTGTCTTCTTTGGCAAAGGCAAAGCTGGAACTTACATGCAGTTTAGGCAACATTGCATCGTGCGGGTTGCGGATGTGGAACACCTCTTTGGCATTAAAATTCAGGTTTTTGCCTTGTTTGTAGCGCAGGTTGGTGTTGGTATTACGGTCGCCAATGATTTTGCTCGGGTTTTTTACCCGGATGGTACCATGGTCGGTAGTAATAACTACTTTAACTTGTTTTTGCGATAAGTATTTCAATAAGTCAAGCAATGGCGAGTGCTCAAACCACGATAGCGTAAGCGAACGATAAGCCGCATCATCACTGGCCAGTTCACGAATCATCTGCATATCCGTACGGGCGTGCGACAGCATGTCTACAAAGTTGTAAACCACTACGTTTAGCTCGTTATTCATCAGGTTGTTTACCGATTCGTTCAGCGCCCGGCCTTCGTCAATGTTCAGAATTTTATGGTACGAAAATTTGCAATCGCGGCGTAAGGTGCGTTTCAGGTTATCGCCTAAAAAGGCTTCTTCATGCAGGTTCTTGCCACCTTCGTCTTCATCATTTTGCCACATACCCGGAAAGCGTTTTTCCATATCCAGTGGCATCAATCCGGCAAAAATGGCGTTACGGGCGTATTGGGTAGCCGTTGGCAAAATGCTATAGTAAGTATCCTCTTCCTCTAAACGGAAGTATTCAGAAATGATAGGGTTAATAATACGGAACTGGTCATAACGCAGGTTATCAATCAGGATAAAAAATACAGGCGTATTATCCAGTTTAGGAAATACCTTTTTCTTCAAAAGCTGATGTGAAAGTAATGGGGCGTTATCAGGGGTCTTTAACCAGTCGAGATACTTTTTCTCGATGAACTTGCAGAACTGAACATTGGCTTCGGCTTTTTGCAAGGTTAAAATCTCGTGCATGCCGGCATCTTCCAGGCGCTCCAGCTCCAGCTCCCAATAAATTAATTTTTTATATACATCCACCCACTCCTGATAATTGAGGTTATCATTCAGGGTCATGCCCAGGTTACGGAAGTCTTGCTGATAGGCCATAGTGGTCTTTTCGGTCACCAGGCGCTTGTTTTCAATAAGTTTTTTGATGGTCAGCAATACCTGTTTAGGGTTTACAGGCTTAATCAGGTAATCGTCAATGCGCGAGCCAATGGCATCTTCCATCATCGGCTCTTCCTCATTTTTAGTAATTAAAACAACAGGCACATCACTGTTAATCGCTTTAATTTCCGACAGGGTTTCCAATCCTGTAAGGCCCGGCATGTTCTCGTCTAAAAAAACCAAATCATAATAATCATTTTTAAAGGCATCAACCGCATCTGTTCCATTAGTTACAGTTTTTACTTTGTAGCCTTTTTCATTTAATAAAAGAATATGTGGTTTTAGTAAGTCGATCTCATCATCGGCCCACAGTATCATTGTTTCCTGCATTGTGTATCTAATTAATATGCGGTTATAACTTTATTACCGCTATTTTGTTGTTTAATAAAGAAGCGTATTTAACAATTATTAACAAATATATGCTTCATAGGTTACGTTAATTTAACACATTTGTAAAGTTTATAGACAAGCTTGAACAAGAAAAAAATTATTAACGATCCGGTTTACGGATTTATCAGCATACCTACAGATCTGGTTTTTGATCTGATGGAACACCCCTATTTTCAAAGGCTGCGTTACATTAAGCAGTTGGGCATGACGCATTTGGTTTATCCAGGTGCTTTGCATACCCGTTTTCATCATGCCCTTGGTGCCATGCACCTCATGAGTTTGGCCATACAAACCCTGTGCGACAAAGGGCATGATATTACGCCCGATGAAGAGCAAGGCCTGTTAATTGCTATTTTACTGCACGATATAGGCCACGGCCCTTTCTCGCACGCCTTGGAAAAACATATTGTGCAAGGCATAGACCATGAAGATATTTCGACGCTGATTATGAGCAAGCTGAACGAGCGGTTCGGCGGCTTTCTGGACACAGCTATCGAAATATTTAATGATACTTATCCTAAACGGTTTTTGCATCAACTGGTATCCAGCCAACTGGATATGGACCGGTTGGATTACCTGAACCGCGATAGTTTTTATACCGGTGTATCCGAAGGGGTAATCAGTTCTGAGCGCATTATCAAAATGCTTAATGTAAAGGATGATGCCATTGTGGTTGAAGAGAAAGGAATTTATTCAATAGAAAAATTTCTGGTAGCCCGCCGTTTAATGTACTGGCAGGTTTATCTGCATAAAACCGTAACGGCAGGCGAACAGTTGCTGGGCAAAATATTAAATCGGGCTCGTAAACTGGCGTTAGATGGTCAGGAGCTTTTTTCGACCCCGGCATTAAACCATTTCCTATCGCGCACTATCACAAAAGAACAGTTTATAGATGAAGAGCATCATCTGGAAACATTTACGTGTTTGGATGATACTGATATTATGGCGGCTGTAAAGGTGTGGATCGGATATCCTGATAAGGTACTTTCGCGTTTGTGCCAGAATTTTATACAGCGCAAGCTATACCATGTAGATATCAGCAATACGCCGCCAAATGAGGCCCGTGTAAAGGAGCTGACAGAAAAAGCAGCGAAAAAATATAACGTAAGTATCGAAGATGCGTCTTATTTCGTATTCACTGATACCATCAGCAATAATGCGTATAAGGTAAACGATGCCAACATTAAAATATTAATGAAGGACGGCAGTATAAATGATATTACAACGGCTAGTGATAACTCAAATTTAGAGGCGCTGGCCAAAACGGTAGAAAAGTATATCTTTTGTTATACTAAAGATCTGATTTAAAACGTACGGGAGGCTGATATTAATAATTTGTTGCTTACATTTTAACATTTAAATTTGTCGGATGCAATTTACTGCGCAGGATATAAGCTTATTGCTTAATGGAACGATAGAGGGTGACCCGCAGGCAGCTGTCAGTAAGCTGGCCAAAATAGAGGAGGCTACTGGTGGCTCATTGTCATTTTTAGCTAATCCTAAGTACGAGCATTTTCTGTATACCACGCAGGCTACCGTAGTTATCGTCAACAAATCTCTCGTATTAACAGAACCGGTTAAGCCAACGCTTATCAGGGTTGATAATGCCTACAGTTCATTTACTATACTTTTAAATCAATATAATAGCCTTAAGCTTAATAAAACAGGTGTTGAGCAACCCTGCTTTATCCATCCCGAAGCTACATTAGGTGATAATGCATATATAGGTGCATTTGCTTACATTGGAGCAGGTGTAAAAACAGGAAAGAACTGTAAAATTTATCCTAATACGTACGTTGGCGACAATGTAACACTGGGCGATAATGTAACTTTATTTGCCGGCGTAAAAGTTTACTTTGATTGTGTATTGGGTAATAATGTTATTGTACATTCGGGGGCTGTAATTGGCAGTGACGGTTTTGGCTTTGCACCTAACAGTGATGGCTCTTACAGTAAAATTGCCCAGATAGGCAACGTAATACTGGAAGACGACGTAGAGGTAGGGTCAAACACAACTATTGACCGCGCTACTATGGGGTCAACCGTTGTGCGCAAAGGTGCTAAGCTAGACAACCTAATACAGATTGCACATAATGTCGAAATTGGGGCTAATACCGTAATTGCGGCACAAACTGGCATTTCGGGTAGTACAAAAATTGGCGAAAGAGTAACTTTGGGCGGGCAAGTTGGCATTGTTGGACACATTAGCATTGCTGATGGTACTTTTATACAAGCGCAAACTGGGGTAAACCGTTCTATTTCAGAACCAGGCAAAAAATGGGGCGGTGTAATTGTGCAACCATATCAAGACCATTTGCGGTCGCAAGTTGTTGTAAACCAGCTGCCACAGTTGAAGAAACGAATAGAAGAATTAGAAAAAACCATTGCTGAACTGCGCATAAAGCAGCATATTGGCTAACATAGCGCAGTTGTTTGATAAATTTAAAATGAACGTAAAGCAAAGAACCATTAAAGTACCGGTTGCCGTATCGGGTACAGGCCTGCACACCGGCGAGCGTGTGACCATGACTTTTAACCCGGCACCGGAAAACCACGGGTTTAAATTCAGACGGACTGATTTAGAAGGCTCTCCGGTTATTGATGCCGATGTAGACAACGTAACTGATACTTCACGCGGTACCACCATTACACAAAATGGAGCCAGTGTAAGTACCATTGAACACGTACTGGCTGCGTTGGTTGGTTTAGAAGTGGATAATGTGCTGATTGATATGGATGGTCCCGAAACGCCTATTATGGATGGCAGTTCTATGCCGTTTGTGCAAGCTTTACTGGATGCCGGTACTGTTGAACAAGAGGCTGACCGCGAGTATTATCATATCCCTTATAACATTCACTATACCGAGCCCGACCGTAAGGTAGAAATGGTGGCTATGCCATTAGATGATGACTACCGCTTTACCTGCATGGTTGATTATAACTCGCCTGTTTTAGGTACACAGCATGCTACTATATCATCTATCAACGAATTTAAAAAAGAAGTAGCCAGCAGCCGCACTTTCTGCTTTTTACACGAGCTTGAAATGCTGCTAAAGCATAACCTGATTAAAGGAGGCGATATCAACAACGCCATTGTAGTAGTTGATAAGCATGTAGATAAAGAAGAGTTAGCCCACTTAGCTACTTTGTTTAACCGTAAGGATATCGATGTTGCTCCGCAAGGCATTTTAAATAACATCGAGCTGCGCCACCAGAATGAACCAGCCCGCCACAAACTGCTGGATATGATTGGTGATTTGGCACTGGTTGGTGTACCGTTGCGCGGCCATATCATGGCTGCCCGCCCTGGTCACGCTGCTAATGTGGCATTTGCCAAAAAGATAAAAGCGCTTATTAAAAAAGAACGAAGCCGCAAGCATGTCAAGGTTTATAATCCGAATGCAAAGCCGGTTTATGATACCGTGCAGATTATGAACATCCTGCCGCACCGCCCGCCGATGCTGCTGGTTGACAAAATTTTGGAGTTAACCAAAACGCACGTAGTAGGCTTAAAAGCGGTAACCATGAACGAGCCGTTTTTTGAAGGTCATTTTCCGGGTGCTCCGGTAATGCCAGGCGTGTTGCAAATTGAGGCGATGGCCCAAACCGGCGGTATTTTGGTCCTAAATACTGTGCCCGATCCGGAAAATTGGTTAACCTTGTTCTTAAAAATAGAAAATGCCCGCTTTAAAGATAAAGTGTTACCCGGCGATACCTTAATTTTCCGTTGCGATTTGATAGCGCCTATCCGTCGTGGCATTGCACAAATGAAAGGTATTGGCATGGTGGGCGAAAAAGTTGTAGTGGAAGCCGAACTGATGGCGCAAATTGTAAAGTATAAATAGAAATGATCCAGCCATTAGCATACATACATCCGCAAGCTAAAATAGCCGACAATGTAGTAATCGAGCCGTTTGTAACCATCCATAAAGATGTGGAGATTGGCGAAGGTACCTGGATCGGATCAAACGTTACGATTATGGATGGTGCCCGTATCGGTAAAAACTGCCGTATTTTTCCGGGTGCGGTTATTTCGGCCATTCCGCAGGATTTAAAGTTTAAGGGCGAAAATACCCAGGCTTGCATCGGCGACAATACCACCATTCGCGAATGTGTAACTATTAACCGCGGCACCAAAGACCATTGGAAAACGGAAGTTGGCAGCAACTGCCTGCTGATGGCCTACTGCCACGTAGCGCACGATTGTGTGATAGGTGATAACTGTATTTTTTCGAACAATACCACCATTGCCGGTCATGTTACCATTGGTAATTATGTAGTACTGGCAGGTATGGTGGCCATACATCAGTTTTGTAATGTAGGGTCGCATGCATTCGTAACCGGCGGTTCGCTGGTGCGTAAAGATGTGCCGCCTTATATCAAAGCCGCACGCGAACCGCTTTCTTATGCCGGTATCAACTCGGTAGGTTTGCGTCGCCGTGGTTTCAGCGATGACAAAATCAACGAAATTCAGGATATATACCGTACGCTGTTTGTTAAAAACAGCAACGTAAGCAAGGCTATGGCTATTATTGAGGCCGATTTCAGGCCAACCGAAGAGCGTGATGAAATTTTAAATTTTATACAAAGCTCACAACGCGGTATTATGAAAGGCTTCGGCAACGCATAATTTTTTAGTTCAATGGTTGATTAGTTTAATGGTTCATTCAAGTTTATCATGCGGTTTTTTCAGAACCATTACTGTCATTAAGCAAATTAACTAGTCAACCATTGAACAAATGAACCAGTTCTCTATATCCCTTCAAAATGCCGGACGTCGGTTTAACCGCGACTGGATTTTTAAGGATGTGAGCTATACATTTACATCCGGCAACAGTTATGCGGTGTTAGGGCCTAATGGTTCAGGTAAATCTACCCTACTGCAGTTGCTCAACGGCAGTTTATCGCCTTCAAGCGGCAAAGTTACTTTCAGTTATCAGGGTGATAATTTGGAGGTAGATGCTGTTTTTAAACACATCAGTTTGGCTGCCCCTTACCTGGAACTTATTGAAGAGTTTACTTTGAACGAGGTAATAGATTTTCACTTTAAATTTAAGCCTTATAAGGTTGGGTTAGACAGAAAGCAGCTTCTTGATTTGCTGGATATGCAAACGCATCGAAATAAGCTAGTAAGGTATTTCTCTTCGGGCATGAAACAGCGCGTAAAGTTAGCGCTGGCTTTTGGTTCTGATACAGCAGTATTGATGCTGGATGAACCTACATCTAACCTGGATACACAAGGCGTAGATTGGTATCTGAAATTAGTGCAGCAGTACGCACAAGACCGGTTAACCATTGTATGCTCTAATCAGGCGCATGAATACAGCTTTTGCACCCAACAGCTTAGTATTACCAATTATAAATAAGATACCAGGAAACCATACGACCGAAAAGTTTACTGTCGGGACTGCAAAAGTTGGGTTATTAAATTATGGATATGAATACCGATGGTAATCCGGTACCGGTCGCATAATAACTGCTTGATTGTTTGCGGATAAGTAATTAAGTTTGCGCCACGAAAAATTGTTATGTCTAAAGCATCAGAAATAAAAAATGGGAATATACTTCGCTTCAATGGCGAGTTAGTGCAGGTAGAAGAGTTTATACACCGTACCCCGGGCAACCTGCGTGCCTTTTACCAGGCACGTATGCGTAACGTTAAAACCGGCAAGCTGGTTGAATACCGTTTCCGTACAGACGAAGAGGTAACTATTGCCCGTGTAGAAACCAACGATTATCAATATTTATATGAAGATGGCAACGACCTGGTAGTAATGGATAACACCACTTACGAGCAGTTCAACATCCCTAAGTTTTTATTTGGTAACTCGGTTAAGTTTTTAAAAGAAGGTGTAAACGTAATTATTGCTTTTGAAAGCGATGAGCCCATCATGGCGCAGGCACCAGCTTCGGTAGAATTGGAAATTACTTATTCAGAACCCGCTGTTAAAGGTGATACTTCAACCAACGCTTTAAAAGCTGCTACTGTTGAAACCGGTGCCGAAATTCGTGTACCGTTGTTCATCAACCAAGGCGATAAGGTAAAAGTAGATACCGCTACCGGCGCTTATATGGAGCGTGTAAAAGGTTAATCAGATTTATATCTATCATAAAAAGGCGCTGAATTTACTCAGCGCCTTTTTATGTTAAATTGTAAACGTGAACAAGCAGGATCTCCGCAAACTATATATCGCCAAACGCAACGCACTATCGCAGGCAGAATATGATGACTTAAACCATGCCTTATTGCGGCAATTTCAAAAGGTAGATTTACAGGGTGTCAATTGCGTTCACCTGTTTTTACCCATATACAAGCGTAAAGAGCCGGATACTTTTTTGATACGCGACTGGCTACAAGTAACCCACCCACGCATTAAACGGGTATTCCCAAAAGCTGATTTTGCCAACAATACCATGCAGCACTTTGCAGATGATGCCGACTTACAACTGGCCACCAATGCCTTTGGTATCCCTGAACCTGTAAATGGTAATTTAGTTACCGCTGCCGAGATAGATTTGGTGCTTATACCCCTGTTAGCTTTTGACCGCCGTGGTTACCGCGTAGGTTATGGCAAAGGTTTTTATGACCGCTTTTTAGCCGAATGCCGCCCAGATACACAATTTGTGGGCTTATCGTTTTTTGAGCCGGTGGATGTGATTGAAGATTTGAATGAGTTTGATAAGCCAATGCACAAGTGTATTACGCCTAATTTGTCGTATATCATTTAACATTATTTTAAGCCTTTCTCAATCAGTTCAACAATGTTTTCGTTTTGTACAATCCAGTAGCCCAGTCGTTCATCTGTTACACCATCTTCTAGTTTATAGGTATACTGAGGAGTTCCGTTTTGCAATTGCGTGCGGATGCATTTGAAACTGATGTTTTCACAATCTTTTAACTCATGGGCTACTTCTGTAATATGAGTAGAAATAATGAAAACACACTTTTTGATTTTAGAAAAAGCTTTGATAATAGCCACAGACGAATCAAAAGCATCTTTCACATTGGTGCCTCGAAAAAGCTCATCAAATACAACGACAAGCTTTTCCGATTCTTTAATTTTTTGAGCTACCTGCTTTACGCGTAACACTTCGCTGTAAAAATGACTATATCCTTGTGACAGGTTATCGGCTAAATTTATAGTAGTAATTAATCCGTTAAAAATGTTGGTTCGCATATAGGTTGCAGGCACCGGAAAACCCATATGTGCCAGCAATACACAAATTGCAGTTGATTTGATAAAGGTTGATTTACCAGCCATATTGGCACCTGTTAAAAAGCACATGTTAATGCCATCGCCAAAATCTACATCATTTTTAACCGGATTCTTTATCAGCGGATGAAATAACCCTCTTACTTCCAAAGATGAATCTGTTTTAAAATCTATTTCTGGATAGCAAAATCCTAATTGTTCTGCTGTATGGGCTGCGGCACAAAAGATATCCAGCTGGTAAATGAGGTTCAGCATAGTTTTTATCTTTTCCTTTTCCTGATAATGGAAAAGGTAATCGCACTGTAGTAATTCTGAATAGGTAAGCGTTTTTCGGCTAAGTAATGGTTTAACTGCAGCAAAGCTGGGGTGGTTGATGGTGTCACTAATGAACAGCCTGTATCGTAAAAATATGTCCGATGAATGCATAGCGCTTGCTTTAGCTAAATCTTGCTGTAGTACGTGAATGGTATGAAGCACTAGTTTTACACCGCGGGCCAAAATATAATGTTCATGCGGTGGGCGATAAAGATGGCGCAGATAAGATTGTACAGTATGTAAGACTGTAGTTGATTTGGTATAATTTTCCTGTCGTAGATAATGCTCAATGAAGTCTAGATCATCTTTGCTGAAAGGAAATTCATACATCGATTGATGTATATCGCGTATAATAGTGATCCGGTCATTAATCAGGCTTGCTTCTTGCAACGGCATATTAAACCAATCTGTGAGCAATTGCTTACCACCAAATGTAACAGGCTTAAAAAGCCCCATTACAGAATCCGTGTTACGGTCTGCTACTGCTAAATCGGTTAAGGTTTGGTTGTCGATGATAAATGCCATGATGTTTAGGCGTAAGTAGGTTGTGCAATAATGTTTAGGGCAAAATAAAGTGTACAAGCATAACGCTTAATAAAAATAATTAGATATAAAAAGCCAGTTCAAAAAGTAAAAAAGAGCCGAAACATATTGCTTTGACTCTTAATCCTATACTCTTAACTCTATTTTATATACCTCCCAAAGAACTCATAAATCCGCAGCATCTGGTCAATGCGCTGGCGTACGTTGCCCGAGCGGGTAAGCTCGTGCGTAGCGCCGGGGTGCTGTACGTATTCTACCGGACGGTTCAGTACTTTTAAAGCTTTGTACATCATTTCGCCTTGTACAATGCCCGTACGCAGGTCGGTTTCACCATGCAGGATGAGGTAGGGCGTGGTTATGTTAGCCACATAGGTAAACGGCGATTCGCGCGCCAGGATGGGCTTTACAGCGGCTTCCCAAGGGTAGCCGCCAAAGTACATAGGCACCAGTCGCCAGGCGTTGCCCTCTCCAAAAAAAGTGGTCAGGTCGTATACACCACGTTGTGAGGAGATGGCTGTAAAGCGCTTGGTATGCCCGGCCAGCCAGGCGGTTAAATAACCAGCGTATGATCCTCCGGTAGCTACGGTTTTGGTTGGGTCGCCCCAGCCTTGAGCCAGTGTGCCGTCTAAAGCAGCCAGTACATCTTCGGTTGGGCCGGTGCCCCAGTCTTTATAATTGCCTTTTAAAAAATTGATACCATAGCCGCCCGAGCCGCGTGGATTGGAATATACCACACCATAGCCTTGTGCGCAAAAATACTGGTACTCGTGCCACATGCTAGCCTCACCTGGCCCCCACATGGCGGTAGGGCCACCATGTATCTGCAGCATTACCGGGTATTTTTTGTTGGCGGTAAAGTTAGTGGGTTTCATCACCCAGTACTCTACCTTCATGCCCTTACTGTTGGTATAATATTTCTTTTCCGGAAAGCTCAGCTTTTTATCTTTCAGCCATTCGTAATTAAAACTGGTAATGCGTTTGGGCTGCTTGTTGGCCATGTCGCTTACATATACTTCAAACGGGTTGGCTACTTCTGTTTTTACATAAGCAATTTGGCTTTGGCTCACGTCCAGCGCGCTCATGCCCGCATCAAAGCTGCTTAGCTGCTCGGGTTTGGGATTAATTATGCTGACACGGTAAACCGGAATGCCACCGTTAGATTGTGCTGTAAAATACAAGTATTTACCATCGGACGACCAAGTAAAATTAGAAGCATTACGGTCGAGCGGAACATTGATGGTTTTAGCAGGATTCTGAAAATCATAAATTAAAATATCGGGCACATTAATTTCCATGCCTTTGCCAGCAGTATACACCATGTATCTTCCCGATGGCGATATAGGACCATTATTTAATGACCCGTTAGGCTTAGCTATTAACAACCTTTTGCTACCATTTAATGATACCGAGTAAATAGCCGATTGCTGCGAACGGTCGGGGTTAGCTAATGAATCAAGCGCAGCGGTTATGACCAGCGATTGTCCGTTAGGCATAAACTGTGCGCCGCTGTAACTGTTAAATCCACTGGTTACCGAATGGGCTGTAGCACCGGCTTGTGCATCAATAATAAAATAATGCGTAAAGCGGAACTCAGGTTCGGTAGTAAATTCGCCTTCAAAATTTAGTTTATTAAATACTTTTGCTTTGCGGTCGGTTTCATCCTGTGCTAAAAATGCGCGGATAGCTTCAAGGCTACCATTCGGATCGGCCGCTGTTTTGGCCGTAAGCGGGAACTGAGCAAAGCCCGGCTTTTCGGACGGCCAAGCCGGTATGCGTCCGGAGGCATTTAATACAGAATCTTTAAGCAGTTCTGCAAGCGTTAAACTACTGCTAAAAAGTATTTGCTTGCCATTGGGCGACCACTGGGGCGATGAAGCACCATAACGATTGTTGGTTAACTGTTGCAGTTTGCCGCCGTTTGCTGATACTGTAAAAACCTGCGATTTGCCTTTTACTAAATGTACCAGTGCAATAATGTGGTCATCTGCCGACCATGCCGGCTGGCTGGCGACACTGTCTGTAAGCAGTTTCGGTGCAAAACTGTTATCTGTAGATGCTAGCCAAACATGGCTTTCATAAGTATACTCTTTGTTATTCTTATTATCGGGTACTATCGAAGTAACGGTGAACGCCATCTTTTTGCCATCGTGCGACAGTGTCAAACCGCTGATTTGTTTGATTTGAATCATGTCGGTTACCTGTATTTGTCCATTGCCTTTCTGGGCAATGGCCGATGGCGGTATACTACCTGCAATAAAGCTTAAAAGTAGAAGTAGTGCTTTTTTCATATGTACTATGTTGGCGTTTGCAGCTCAATATAATACAAAATACTTAAGCGGTAATATGGCAGTAGGTTGCTTAATGGAAGCGTGTTAAACTTTTTACAGATAAATAAGGCTATTATTAAACCTTTCAGGAATAATGTACTCTATAAGGTGCTTTTGGTTATAGATAAGCTTTTGAAAACGGTTTATATAAAATGGATATTTAATTTGAATTAACTGTAACGAAATCACCAGTTAGGCCATCTGTAGTAAAAATCAAAAAGCACAGTTGCCAACAAGCAGTTATCACAAGCGTAATGAATATTAAATTTTACCTAATCCTTATATCACCAGTTAGTGCGCCGGATATTGCCGGCGCGCCAACGCAGCACCAATCCGGTATTATTATGTAGTTACCAAGTAGGTAAATCAGGCATAAGCAAATCTCCCCATCTTTTTGGCGCGGCGTAATGAGCCACGAAGTTTTTTAACAGGTGCAGCGTCTGAATGGATGCTTATTGCTTAAAATTTGAGTAAGAATAAATCATATAATCAAATCACAATTAACAAATGAAACCTTTTACCCTTATCCACAAAATGCTATCTTTTACTTTAGCAGCAGCAGTGTTAACCTTTACATCATGTAAAAAAGACAGCAACAGCAATTTGCCCGATCAGCAGGCGCAAAATCATCAGGTTTGAAGACTCTGCCACCAGTTACACTACTTTTGAATACAATTCTGATTGCCAAATTACCAAAATGGCGGCTTCTGAAGATGGCCAAAACCAAGAGTTTATTATTTCCTACAATGCCAACAAGAAACCTTCACAAGCCTCGTCGGGTGAAAATGCCATAAAGTTTAATTATGCAGGTAACCTGCTGGACAAGACTGAAATTTATACAAAAGAAGGCGGTGTAGAAACTATGGGCAGTTATATCAAATACAATTACAGTGATTTCCAGGTATCAGAAGCAGTATCATACCTCCCCCACTGATGAAGCCGGAACTAATATGGCACTGAGTAAAGCAACTTATGAGTATTACCCTAACGGTGATGTAAAAAAGCAATTCAATTACATGAAAAACCCGCTTGCCGATGGGTACTTATTGTCAAATATTGTTGTGTACGAATATGACACTAATCGAAGTCCGTTTAGTGCGCTTACTGAATTGTATTACGTGGCGTTTCAAATGCCATCTAAACATAATCCTATTAAAGAAACAATGTACGATTCAGCTAATAATATAATTAGCACTACTACTTATGCCTACACTTATAACAATGATGGATATCCTACCAAAGGTGAAAGGAAAACGGTTGCTGCGGGCCAAACTAACGCTCCTGTTAGCCAGCTTAAATACCAATACAAATAGTATCTGTTATTATTTGCTTACCCAAATTAATATGCAAAAAGCCGCTTTGTAATCACAAAGCGGCTTTTATTTTTTGTTCTTCCTTTTGGCAGTGCTTATTTCTGTCTGAAGAATATCTGAATCGGTACGCCCGAAAAATTAAAGTTTTCGCGCAGCTTGTTTTCAACGAAGCGCTTATAGGGCTCTTTGATATATTGCGGCAGATTACAGAAGAATGCAAACATGGGCGATGTACCATTGATTTGCGTAGCATATTTAATTTTTACGTGCTTGCCTTTGATAGATGGTGGCGGATAGTTTTCAATGATAGGCAACATGATATCATTTAACCGTGAGGTTGGAATTTTTTTGCTGCGATTTTCATACACCTGATCGGCAGTTTCAATTACCTTCAGTAAGCGCTGTTTCTCTAATACCGATGTAAATACAATCGGCACATCGGTGAATGGCGCAATCTTTTCATGGATTTGCTCTTCAAATACTTTGGCCGTTTTGTTATTCTTCTCAATCAAATCCCATTTATTGACCACCAGCATAATGCCTTTTTTGTTTTTTTCGGCCAAGTGGAAGATATTGATATCCTGCGATTCTAAACCTTCTACGGCATCCACCATTAATATTACCACATCGGCTTCTTCCAGTGCTTTAATGGTACGCATTACCGAGTAAAATTCGATATTCTCTTTTACTTTGGTTTTTTTACGCAACCCAGCTGTATCAATCAGCATAAACTCATGTCCATATTTGTTGTAATGAATATGGATAGAATCGCGTGTGGTACCGGCGATAGGTGTAACAATGTTACGCTCTTCACCTATCAGGGCATTAATAATGGATGACTTACCTACATTCGGGCGACCTACAATAGCGTACTTAGGTAATGTATTTTCTTCAACCGGCTCGTCGTCAAAACTTTTGATAACATCGTCCAGCAGTTCGCCGGTACCAGATCCGGTCATAGACGAAATGTTATAAATTTCGCCCAGGCCTAAACTGTAAAACAAGGTGGCGTCAGATTGCAGGGCATTGTTATCAACCTTATTTACCACTACATAAACCGGCTTTTTGCCTTTGCGTAGCAGGGTAGCAATCTCATCGTCAAGATCGGTGATGCCGGTGGTTACATCTACCATAAACAAAATTACGGTAGCTTCTTCAATGGCAATCACTACCTGTTCGCGGATAGCGGTTTCAAACACATCGTCTGAATTGGCTACATAGCCGCCAGTATCAATAACGGTAAAAGTGCGACCTACCCATTCTGCAACGCCGTAATGGCGGTCGCGCGTAACGCCGCTAAAGTCGTCTACTATGGCTTTGCGGGTTTCGGTTAAGCGATTATATAATGTTGATTTACCTACGTTGGGGCGGCCAACAATGGCTACTATATTACTCATATTTTTAGTTGTGAGTTGTCAGTTGTGAGTTGTGAATGTCATGCAAAATACAGACAACAGATAACTCGCAATAGACAACAGATTAATCTTCGTATCCGAATTTCTTTAAATAGTTCTTCTTGCTGCGCCAGTCGCTAATTACTTTAACAAACATTTGTAAAAATATTTTGCGCTGAAAAAATTCTTCCATGCTGCGGCGGGCATAGGTGCCTACAATTTTTAACATTTCGCCGTTTTTGCCGATAATAATATTTTTCTGCGAATCGCGCTCTACAATAATTTCGGCACTGATACGGTATAAATCTTCGCCCTCAATAAATTCCGTGATAATTACCTCAGTACTGTACGGAATTTCTTTTTTATATTGTTTAAACACCTGTTCGCGTATCATTTCGGATGCAAAGAAGCGATCATTACGGTCCGTCAAAAAATCCTTTTCGTAATAGGCTGGATGCTCAGGCAGGTTTTCGAGCACAAAGTCCATAATAGCTTTTATATTATGATCGTGCAGGGCCGATATGGCAAATACCGCTTTGGGGTTAAGCTTTTGCTGCCAAAATTCTACCTTTTGTTTAACCGTATCTTCGTCCGACTTATCAATCTTATTAATAAGTACAACCAATGGCGCTAAAGAGCCTTCCAGCTTTTCCAATACATCACCTTCATCGTACGATTCGTTGATATCTGTAACCAGCAAAATCAGATCAGCATCTACAATAGAACCTTCTACTTGGTGCATCATGCTTTCCTGCAGGGCATAGTGCGGTTTAATAACCCCGGGTGTATCCGAGAAAACAATTTGGTAATCGTCGGTGTTAACAATTCCGAGTATGCGATGGCGGGTGGTTTGCGCCTTCGGGGTAATGATGGACATCTTTTCGCCCACCAAAGCATTCATCAGGGTTGATTTACCTGCGTTAGGTTTACCAATAATGCTCACAAATCCGGCCCGGTGACTCATATAAAAAAATATTTAAAATAAATTTGGAGTACAAAGAAACGAATTATATCTTTGCACACCAAACAAAAACAAACATAGTGCGGGATGGAGCAGTTGGTAGCTCGTCGGGCTCATAACCCGAAGGTCGTAGGTTCGAGTCCTGCTCCCGCTACCTGAAACCCTTTTAAAAGCTGATTTACAGCGTATTAAAAGGGTTTTTTTTATTTTGCAACGGTGCTTGTTGGTGCAATTTTAAAATCTTATTCGCACATCCGTCTTAATTTTTAGTGAATTTTCTATCCCTTCTAGGGTGTTTAACACTTGTTAATGCAAAGGAATACTTAAAAAGCAAAATATCGGATACAATTAGAACATGCACTGTTATAAAGGGTATTTTACAAGAGAGATTAGATTAGAAAGCGCCAAATTTAAACCGCCTTCCATTATGTATTTAATTAATGTGATAAACTCCGGCCGCTAATAAAAATGATTTATGGCTACAGCGGAAAGTTTAGTTAACGGACAATAAGGTATAGCTTACATTATATTTCCTTGCGCTACCTTTATGTTATTGATGTTCAGAAACTCTAAAAAAGTAGGGTAAAAGTTAACCAACTCTTTAACGTACCCGTCACCCATTGCAACGTTTAATACATTAAATCGGTACCCGTCTTTGAAAGTAATATGAAATGAAGGTGCTTGAATTTTAACAAAGGATATTGAACTGGCATCGTAATGCTTAAGTACCTCTTTTTCGGGCGATAAGATTTGCAAATGATGCTGATAAAGCTCAAGATAACCAACTTTTGTATACTTTTTTATTAACCAAAAAGTTATAATAACCCACGGAATAAGCAATACTACCATTAACATAACAATAGACATGTGCGCGGGGTTAATACCGATTGTTGCATCAATACCATCTTGAAAAACAAAGCAAAGCACTACTGATATTATGAATAATATCAGTATAAGAAAGCCAACGCCAAGTGTTTTGGCTGCAGGAATTGGCAAACGCAAACGAATTGATCCAAGCAGGTTTGAAGACATAATTTTCTATGCTTAAAATAATATGATAAATAGATATATAGCTCCAAGTACTTTTAAATAATTTAATTGCCAAGATCGATTTTCTACATCTTTCATTGCGTATCCAAACATTATCACAGAGGCAATTAATGATACTATTATAACACCAATACCTATCTTAGATTTTGACACATATGCATATAAATCGGCATAATATCCTAAAGATGATGTCTTGTCGCCCTTCATCTTCAAATAGAAATAGGTAGGTTGGTTTTGCTTCTCACTTATCTGTTTCACTTCAGCGCTTTGTACATAAAAAACAACCTGCCTATCCTGTTTAGGTTTCAATGGATAGTTTGAAACAGCGATGTCGGCAGATGTTGCGTTTACAGGAATTTCAAACAAGTTACTCCTGATGTTTTTGCCCAATAATCTGCTTATGCCAGAATAAGACCTGCTGAAAACTGCTGGATATTCCTCCGTTTTAAAATCATTGATCCGGTCAGAGCGAGCGCCGGCCCACTTTTTTTTAAAATCGGTGATGGTAGCCTGTATCCTTACAAGGTTGGCATCTAATTTAACAACGTTATAAATAATCCCTGTAAATAAAGCTATTGGTATAAGTACAGATATGATCAAGCTATACTTCATCTTCTATAACCGTGATAGATTTTCTTGCTGCTAGTTCTGAAGTTTTCAAAGCGTCACTATATGCTTTTAATTCGTTTGAAACCAACCAGTTTCCACCCGCTCTAACAGCGTCAAAAAACATGTTTGTTCCCATCCCTTTTAAAAAATTTAAACCATATTTTCCAAAATAAGCCTTTGATGTACTGCTTAGTATCCCCAAATTGTTAAATTGGGTAGAGGATGTTGTTACTGAACTTATTCTGGTTGCTTCAACTGTATTGGCAGTGCTTCTGATAATGGTTGATTCGCTATTACTTAAAATTACTGTTGTACCGCTGCGTGACGGAGAAGCTAAAGGTATGGCATTTGATGCCGTTACAGTGCTTTGTGTAGCCACTACCGTTCCGGGTGGCACAACGGTTCCATTGCTGCCCGCTACAAAAACATTATTGGTGGTTACACTTTGTGTGGTAGTGGTATTTGTTATCAATGGCGCAGTTTGATGTTTACCAATATCCTCGGAACTTCCAAGCGCATCTCCTACAGCTCCGGTTCTTTTATCGGTAGCTATCTCCACCACATCATCTAGTTGATTGTGACGTTCGTCGCTTTCCGTATATACACTGCCATCTATATATTCTGATGCATGCGTATAATTTTTCACTTCATCATAGACATAATTTGCGCCGAATGACATACCTCCGGCAGTAGCCATACCGCCAAAGTGAACAATGGATGCTCCAAGTCCAAAAGTAAGGTATGTGCTTTGTAACGCTAAAGCAGCGCTTCCTAAAGCGGCAACCATAGTACCCCCCAAAAAAGCAACAGTTGTTACTGCCGCAACCCCCGCAATAGCTTTGCTTCTGTTTGCCGCTGCTAATGCTTCTGCTGCCTCTTTTGAGTATAAAATTTTAACAATTCCGCCAAACCGGCATGGTACTACCGAAGTTTCGATGAGCGCCTTTTTGTCTTCGAACGTTACTTTTGGATGCACCGGTGCCCAATCTTTCCCCATTGTTAATAATGCACATGCGCATGGTATAAGGGCAGTTCGTAAACCAGCAGCTGCTCCTCCCAAAGCACCGGCTGCCAACATAGCTCCTAGTCCAATAGCTAAAGTTCCGCCAGACAGTACTATTGCTGCAGCCACTACTGCTGCTATTGCAACACCAATTATTGCACCAGCCAGTACCATTTTTGCACAAACAAAATTAGCTCCTGTTCTATCTTTAATAGTAGCAGCTAACCTTCCATTTGCAATTTTAATGGTGCTTTGGCTGGAAACCTTTATTTGCTGGGTTTTCATCCCTTCAGAACAAACTAAGTAAGCTTTGTCTGGTACATACAGTTTTGCCATATCAAATTCTTGTAATGGAATACTCAGTTTCGTAAGATAGGCTACTTCCGGTTGTTTCAATTAGCGTTGCTTTACAACTGTTAATTAACCCCAGTTTGATATCAATATCATAAGTTGCCTGATATTCGTTTTTATAAGCAAAGGCTGGACCGCATAATTCTTGGTAAGCCTGCTCATATAACTTTTTAAAATCTGCCAAGGTGCGAGTATTATTTACGTTGGCTTGATGGGTTAACACAATGTGTTGCTCCGTTATTTCCTTTATTTGCTCCGCTATATCATACATAACAGGAACAGCTTGAAAAAGTTGAGAGGTGCCCGGTACGGTTGCAATGGTTTTATTGTTTACCAATTCGGTTTTGTGCCCGTAAAAAGGTGCAAAAAACAAATTGAATAAAAATGACTCTCTTAATGACGGAGATGTATTTTTAAATTGTTCATCTCCTTTTTTCAGTAGTTCCTTTCCATCTGTATCACCTAAAGGTGCCAAGACCTTTTCTTTGATTTCCACCCATCGTTCAAACACCTCTTCCTGATTCAATACACGTTCAACACATCCGTTTTTACTGAGCTTTAATACTAATTTTTCAGTTGGGTAATTAAATGCTCTAAAAAAATCAATAGTGTCGTTAAAGGCCGGATTAGCGTTAAAAACCTTGTGGTCTTCAACTTCAACATCTATCAGGTAGCCATCTTCAAACTGATCTATAACTTTAAGTAACCATATGGTCGTCGTTCTTACATCAGTCATCAATTGGCCCACCGCCGAAAATTTAATGTGGTAGTCTATTTCAAACCGCTTGTTGTTCCCCTTGGTAAGTTTCAGCTCTACTTGCTTCTCTTTGTTATCAGTTGTAGAGGTTGCTGCTACAGGGCGGTCAAAAAACGTAAAATTGCTCATTGTTCTAAATTTTGACAGATCTTATCAGTTGATATCAACATAACTACCCGTAAGTGTATGAGCACCTTTAGAGGTAGCAGTGATGGTAGTATCTGAGTTGGTAGTTAACGCAGCAGAAGTGCTTACCTCTTTTGTACTAGCCTCAATTTTAACTACAGTTTGTCCTTTTTTACCAATACTCACTGCATTGCCAGCTTTTTCACCGGCATTGGCATTGATGGCATCAGTACCTTGTATATTAATTACTTTACCAATAATATCTATCGTTCCATCGCTATTTAGCGTTATGGAACTTTCACCCGTTACTAATTTAATAACGGCATCGGCGGTAACTGTTATTTTATTTTCACCGTCAATTTCGATATGGTTCAGCTTACTCTTATCAACAAAGGTGATACCTGCGCCATCATCTAAGCGCAAAGTATGTCCACTTTTAGAAATTAAGCTTTTGCCATTGTTTCCGCCGCCGCCGCCAATACCTGTTTTGCCACTAAACATGCTGCCCATAACAATGGGGCGTGCAATGTTTCCCTCTTCAAATGCTACTAACACTTGGTCATTCTTTTCAGGTACAAATACAAAGCCCCGGTTAGTGCCTACCTTGTCACTGCTGCCTGCATCGGGGCTTACTACACGCAGCCACTCGGTTGGGTCGTTACTGGTACACTGCCATTTAAACTGAACTTTAACACGGCCTTGCTTTTTAGGGTCGTCATTGTCCACTACGGTGGCCAGTTGCATATCTGCAAAGGGCTTTTGTGCTTCTTTTACATTGATTTTTTCACTGTCGGCCGATACGCCTTCAAAAGTGTTTTGGTAATGGCCAACGCCATCTAACTGATGGTAAACAGCTGTAACTAAAAACTTGCCAAAATCCTGCACCTGAAAACCTGTTTCGGCCCGCATGCTGGTACTGATGTTTACCACTTTGCCTAAACCTACCTGGGGGTTATCGCCGTTGCCCATGATATTAAGTAACTCAGACACCAGGGCCTTATGCTCGTTATTTACAAACGTGTCAATGTCTTTTTGTGAATTGATACGAACGTTAAGAGGTTCATTATAGCGCTTGCTGAAAACCTGATTTGATGCCGACACTACATGGGCCAAATCTGGCGATGAGGCAGAACTGCCGGCAGGCTGCGCACTAAATACCTGGTCTTGCGGCGAATGGTAAGCAAATTTCTGATATTTAAGGGGTGCTATCTGCATACCATATTGCAGGCTATGCAAGTCCCGACCGTATACCAGGTTTACTTCTTCCAGTTTATCGGGCTTACCAAAGTTTAATTTGGTGCCATCATAATAAAACCACTCGTGATACTCGGCCGATAGGCGGTTGATGAATTCAAAATCGCTTTCGCGGTACTGAATAATATAGTCGATAGGAGAAGTGTAAACCGGCTTTACCTGAAAACTAAGGTCATTTTGCGGCGCATCTGCAGTAGCCTGTTGCAGGATGGTTTTTAAGTCCTTATTTAAGTACGAGCCCAAGTCGGGGCCCCGGTCAATCAGTATGGATGGACTAAAGCCGCTAATTAAAATATCGCCCTGAAACCCGTGGCTTTGTGATATTTCAACACGGGTTATTTTGCCCGTAAACTGGTTTTCCTGACCCAGCAGTGCGCCGAACTGCACCGTAATATTTTTGCCGATAAAGCTTTTTGATTTTTCGAGCGTAATATTATTGGTGCCTTCAATCTGATCGTGGTTTAAGCGCAGCTCAAACGTATGGTGCTCATTAAAACGCTGGTTGAGGGTAAAGCTCGAAAAATGCAGAATCGGCGTACCTTCTATATTAATGTCTACTCTTATCTTGTTTTCCATAACAAAGGTTCTGTCTATCCCTTCAAAGGCCAGGGACTGTAATAGCTTAATATTTTATATACACCTTTTACCTTGCCAAATACAAACCCAAAAGATGTTTCCTTACCGTTATCCTGCTCATACTGCTTTTGCAATTCATAAAGTGTGCTGGCTTTATCAGTTACCTGCGCCAGTAGCTTATAGTAATTTTCGGTACTAGTTTGGTCAATTTCCGATAAATCATCTTCTTTACTCAACGGTATCAACTTTTGTGCATCTTTTGAAAAAATGTCATCAAAATATTGCGGCAACTCTTGCTGGCTAATCAAGCCCTGCTTATAGTCAATAGTTGAGTTTTGTAAATCCTCATTACTCCATTGCGGGCTGGTTTGCACCGGATAGTGAAACATTAGCAACAATTGGGCTTTGTTGTTTTGCTTTACTGCTTGCTTGAAAGATTTCAAAAAGCTCCTGAACAACTGCTCATCCGACGAAGTGCTGTTTGGCTGCGCCCCGATTTGTGTTTGAGCAGCTTTGGATTCACTTAATTGCTTACCTGATGCACTTGGTTTTGAGCTACAGCCGTAAACTGGCTGTAACAGCAATACCGAAAACAGTATATAAATGAATTTTACGTTCATTGGTTTTAATTTCGTGGAATACTGATTAAGGCCCGTTGTTCCATTCGCTTTAAAATTACGGCTGCTCCTAACTGCTGCGATACGGCATCGGCATCAAAAACACCGTCTTTAACATATTTACCTTTGGTATAATGGTTTGAAAAACTCCATAAATAAGGGGTATGAACGCCCTTTTTATTATAGCCAAAACCGTTATAGCCTTCTAGTTTTTGTAAAATAAAAGGCAGGCTCCAGTTAGTTATCTGGTCATACTTCATGAGTTTAAGTGCATCAACCGCGCTTTCTTCAAAAGTAAAAGGGGGCGCATGACCAACTTTAGGGCGGTGTGCAGGAACATGCACAGTATAACCAGTTAACGGATCGCCGTTGTGCAAATGCTTTTTAAAACTAAAGCTGCACTCCAAATAATGCACGCACGCTATAAAATACCAAGGGATGCCGGCGCTGCTAAAAACCGACGACAAAGAAAACATGTCGCGGTTTAACCCAAAGGCACTACTATTATCCACAAAGTTTGGTTGCAGAAGGTTACTTACCTTAGGGCGGCTCATACCAAAATCAAACGGTACTTGCGGTAGCGGCCTTTGCAGTAATGGTGTATTTGTGGTATCAACTGCCGAAGAACCGAAACGAGTAAAGAACGGAGTGTAGGATGATTGAAATAGCGGCTGATTGACAGCTATTGCTGCACTGCCGTTGCCTTTAACCAAATTAGACACACCTTCATACCGATGGAGGTTAACTACTATTTTTTCATCAATTACTTTATCAACTGCTAAAAGCTTTTCCTTTTTTATTTCGCAGGTATTAAATAACGAAATATACTCCATAGCGGTAGGTATACTCGATTTTTTTTTACGAATAGTAGGTGCAGCAGGGCTAATAATTCGCTTCTTTTTTTTCATAGAAAATGAGAAGAATAGCAGCGGAAAAAAAACGGAGAAGATACTTATGTATACCTCCTCCGTATCTTTATGAGTTATTATTGTGTGTAATACAACTTATAAAATATGAGTTGCAAAAATTAGCTATCTCGGCCAGTCGTTTTCGTGCTCGGCATTGCCAACTTTTAGCTTGCGAGCCGAAATAACAAAGCTTAAAGACATTGGTGCATTACCAATAATAGATAAACCTTCGTTGTATTGGATAATATAACCGTCTTCAAAAGAAAGCTCTTTCATTTTGGCATCTTCTTCTGATTTTTTGAAGGTAATAGTACCGCTTAGTGGTTTATATTGGTTATTTACCATTGATTCAATTACCGAAGTATCTTCGGTAGATTCAACCTCAACCTGAATGGTACCGCCATAAACACCTGATGAAGGGCGTCCTTTAGCGTCTACGTCGCGGCTCAGGGCGTAGCTGCATTGCAGTACGTCAAATTCTTTTGAGCCAATATTGATTCTTGCTTTAAAAGCCATAATTGTAAAGTAATAAGATAAAACAATACAGATACCGTAACACAGCTTAACGCTTTTTGTTAGCTTCTGTCTGTTAATAAAAATTGTAAGATGCTGTGCTTAGCTGCGGCCCGGCCAGTCGTTCACGTGCTCGGCGTTGCCTAATTTAAGCTTGCGGGCCGATATAGTGAATTTGTAGGTCATTGGGGTATCGCCCACAATGTTTAAGCCTTCGGCATATTTTACAATGTACCCATCTTCAAAAGTAAGCTCTTTCATTTTAGCATCTTCTTCTGATTTTTTGATGAGTAAAGTGCCGGCAACGGGCTTGTACTGATTGTTTACCATTGCTTCAACAATGGATGTGTCTTCAGTAGATTCTACTTCTACGTCAATGGTGCCACCATAAACACCTGAAGCTGGGCGACCTTTTGAGTCAACGTCGCGGTTAAGGGCATACGAGCAGTTAATAACATCGTACTCTTTGCCCGAAAAATTTAATCTTGCTTTGAAAGCCATAACGATAAATTTTTAAGGTTAATATAAATTTCAATACCCTCAACCAATAGAGGATATCCATATTTAACTACAAAAAAGCTAAAATATTGTTTAGCGAAATGTAAAATTAACTCATACTTACTCAAATATTCTTTCGGCCAAAATCATTTAGCTTTTTCAGCCATTTTTGAGCGTAGGCATTTTCAAGGGAATAGAGATAACCAATGGTGTTGGTATGTACCGGTTTGATACGGCATTTTTCGAGTGAGCTTCTTTTAATGGCCAGGTAAGTAATGCGCTGGTTAGCTTGCCAATCCTGCCAGCTGGCTTCATCCAAAATAGATACAATGCGGGCTGAACGACCGCTAAAATCATTACTGAAATGCGGTTGATTAACTACAAAAACCTGGTCGGGTAAAAAAATGCGATCAAAGAAACCTTTTATTTTAAAATTTATCGAGTCTTTATATACCGGGCAAAAAATCACCAGGTGGTGGCTCCATTTAATTTTGCTTATAGCTTCTGTTAAATCATGCTCGGCGTCGGCAAATTTATTGGGGAGGGGCTTGTTGGGATTAAATATCAGGTCGGCAATAATTATCTCTTTAATAGCGGCATCAGCTTGCTCTGCACCATGTCGGTAAGCGTTAATTAACGCTTGCGTAATGGCACTTTTATTAATATCTGCATTAATGATAACTACCTGCTTCATAATTTACCGGGTAAAAATAGGCAGTGCAGCTAAAAAAGTGCAAAGCTTAATAACGTTTGTTTAACATAAAATAAATATGGCCCCATTCTGTATGTACAGGAATGAGGCCATAAATGTTTTTAAAGCGTTATCAGCTTACTGCTGCTTGTACTCGGTATTCCAAACAGCGCTTTCGTCATCACCTTTGTGGCCATCCAGTTTTACCACAAAGCTTTTGGCCGGAAAATAAGGCGTAATATGGATATCTAGGTGAATGCGGTCTTTTTGCACTTCATCACGCTCGAAACGCATAATTTTAAATCGTTCAATTAAGCGATCCGGACCTTGTATGCCGTCCAAAAACTTAACAATCTGCGAGCGCAGGTCCTGTTCTGTTTTAGAGTTCCAGTTTTCAAAAGCGCGGCGGTTCAAAAAGTCAAATAATACTTTGGTGATGTAATCAAAAACACGCACTACAGAATAAGTTTGTAAGCCGATATTATCACCATTGAACAATGTTTTGGCCGAAAAGGCCATTACCTTGCCGTACTCATTTACCATAGGTACTAGGCCTAATTTTTCTAAATGAGAAATTTCACTTTTCTTCAGGTCAAACCGTACGCCGTCTACCTCGTTTACAGCGCCATGTTTTTTACCTGCCGTAACCTGCGACATCAATGTGTAGTACATTTTACCTGCCAAGGCAGCCGAGCCGGGTACAAACAAATCATCTTCTTCACCTACTTCGGCTACTTTGCCGCGGCCTACCATCCAGTTACAGGTCATAATGGTATTGGCTTTAAAGGCCTCTCCGCCTGTTAAATTAGCCGAGGTAAACAAATCTACCACATCATCGGGTTGATCCAAATCGGCAAAGTCGGTTACCAGCATTACTTTATTTTCATGCGCCATTTTTGACCACCGCTCTACTACTTTGTTTGATCCCAAATACCCTGGGATAACCATGATAGAATAGTTTTGACGCAGATCAAGCCTGTCGTAATTTTGTTTCAACTCGTTGCCAACGTATTCAATAAAACGCGGGTTATCCAGTTCTTTCAACTGGTCTAAGCTGGCGTTCATAATTACTACGTTTTTTACCTTGTCGGTTTCGGTATTTTTATAGAACAGGTGCAGTGAACGGTAGGCTTGCTCCAGTTCGCGGGTGCTCTGCAGCACGGTATTAATATTGGTATTCAGGTTTTCTTCAACCTGTTGCAGTTTTTCGGTGCTGTTTTCTACCATGTCGCTAACCGAACCGCCATTTTCCAGGGCTTCAATCCACTGGTTAAGCTTTTGCTTCAGTTCTTCGCGTTCTTGCTTCTTTTCGTCGTCGGTTAAAAATATCTGTTTACGGGCCTTACGCTCGGGGTTTAAATTTTGTAAACCATCAACTGTGGTTTCCAATAAATCAAAACCGCCAACGCGCGAAAGTTTTTCCAGGCTTTGGCTTAAAGATAATTCTTTTAAAGCTGGCTTTTCGGCCGGTTTATAATTCTGGGCTGATGAAGTATCGTTAAGGGCTTGCTCGTTTGGTGTTGCCATGTTGCTAATCTTAAAAAATGTTTAGGTTAATAGTTAATTACTGTTCCAGCTCTTTAACAAAGTTTTTAAGTGCACTGATAAAAGCAGACCTGGTTTCTTCATTATCCAGCGTAGTTTTCAACGTTTTGTTGGTTTTTAGCTGTTTAATAATGCTTAAGTACATCTCGCGCTCTATATTCAATTTGCGCAAGTAGTTGCTTTGCTGTACCAGTTTTTTAACACCAAAGTCACCCAGGTTCTGAAATTTCAGATTCTCGGTAACGGTTGAGCCATCTTGCTTATCCAATGTTATATCAACATTCGGTTTAAAGTGTTCAAACACGTCTTCAACAGTTCTTAGCCCTTCAACTTTTTCGGGACGCAGCGGCTCGTTATCTGTTAATTTTTGAATAAATAATGTTTTATTCGGAGAGATTTCGCCAAAGGCTTCTGAGGTATCGACTTTCCGTTCGTTTCCTCCAATTTCGTAATTAAACATATTGCAGAGATGAGGTTGTAGCTTCTTAAATTATTTACTAGTTAACCCTTTATACTATAAAAATGTTTTGGTACGCTATTTAAACGTACTAATTATTAGTTGATTACCCAATCCAATTCATCAGCATCAATTTTTTTGACGATGCTAACGGTTTGCCCTTTCTTTAACTCGCCCGAAATGATGTACCTGGATATCGGTCTGCGCAATTGATTGCGGATGACACCCGATAACTGCCTGGCACCATATTTAGGCGTAAAGCCGCCCAATGCCAGCATACTTTTAGCATCATCACTGATAGAAAAGCCTATACCCATTTTATCAAGCGACTCAATAAGGCTTTTGAGTTGAATGTCGAAAATTCTGACCACGTTTCGTTCAGATATCGGCGCAAAGGGTACAATTTCGGATAGGCGCGCCAAAAACTCCGGCCGGAAATGACGGGCCATTACTTCCATCAACTCGTTAGACGTAGGCAGGTGACCTTTGCTCAGTTGATCGGCTATCCACTCGCTGCCAATATTAGAAGTAAACAGGATGAGCGAATTAGAAAAATCGCCTTCTTTACCCAAACGGTCGTGCATGTGGCCTTCATCCAGTATCTGTAAAAATATATCAAACACCGATGGATGTGCTTTTTCAATTTCGTCGAACAGTAAAACGGCATAAGGTTGTTGCCTGATCTTATTAACCAGCAAACCACCTTCTTCATAACCCACATAGCCCGGAGGAGCCCCGTAAAGCAGCGCAGCCGAATGTTCTTCTTTAAACTCCGACATGTCAAAGCGTATCATGGCCTTTTCGTCGTTAAACAAAAAATCGGCAATGGATTTGGCTAATTCCGTTTTACCAGTACCAGTTGGCCCCAGCAAAAAGAACGACCCTATGGGCTGTCCTTTTTTATTCAAACCACTACGCGATTCCAGTATGGCATCGGCCACGGCTTTAAGTGCCTGATCTTGCCCCACAACGCGTTTTTTCAAAAAGCTTTCCATGTTTAAAAGCCTTTCTTTTTCCTGCGCCTGTATTTTGCCCAGTGGAATACCGGTTTTATAGGATATAATAGCGGCAATATCCTGTTTATCTACTTCGCTTGATTTTTCGGTAGCCAGGGTTACCAGTTGCGGCAGGTTGCGTTCAAAATAATTGATAAACTCATCTGGCGTTTCAAAGCTGCTAACCTGGGTTTCGTCTTCCAGCTTACCTAAAAGTACAGCGCTGGTTTTATTTTGCATCAGGGTATACAGCCATTTGTAATCGGCTACTGTGTTATCTTCATTTGTTGCACTTTTTAATTCGTTAAAACGCTCATTCAGTTCGGCAAGCGTCATATCTGATGTATCGTTCATCATTCTGATGGCGGCCATAGTGCGGTCCATCAAGTCAAATGCAGCATCGGGTAATCGGCGGTCTTTTAAATACCGCTTGGCCAGGCGTACGCAATCTTGCACGGCTTCGTTGCTTATTTTAAGGCTATGATGCTCTTCGTAATAAGGCACCAGCTTTTCGAGCATTTTGATAGCGGTGTCCATATCTGGCTCGTTCACCTGCAATACCTCAAAGCGGCGGCTAAAGGCTTGTTCGGGCTCTATAATTTTACGATACTCATCAATGGTTGTGGCACCTATCACCGTAATTTCGCCACGGGCAAGTTCGGGTTTTAATAAGTTGCCTACACCGCCGCCAATAGGGCCTTTGTTATCCAGCAGGGTATGGATCTCGTCTATAAATAATATAGCCTTATCGTACTGCTTTATTTCTTTCAGAATGTTTTTAAGCCGGTCTTCAATTTCGCCTTTGTATGATGCACCGGCAATTAATGAACCTAAATCCAGCTCGAATAAATTAACATTAAGTAGCGATTGCGGTACCTGGTTATTGATAATGTCCAACGCAAAGCCATCTACCAAAGCTGTTTTGCCCACACCTGCCTCGCCAGTAATAATAACGTTGGGTTTGGTGCGCCGGCTTAATATCTCCATAATCATGCGCGTTTCTTTATCGCGACCAATAATGGGATCTATTTTGCCCTGGCGGGCCATGTCTGTACGGTCAATACAATATTTTACAAGTGCACCGCCTGTTTTGGTATTTTCTCCTGCACCGCTTTGCCTCTCGGTACTGTCTGAGGCTACTGCCTGTTGAATGCTTTCATCCTGCAGATACACATCCAGCAGCTCCTTTTCTTTAATGGGAAGCGATTTAAGCTGCCCTGCATCAAAACCAACATTGGGTTTAACCAGTGCAATTAATACACAAACCGGGGTTATGCTATCCAGCCCCAATTTGATTCGCACATTGTCGGCTTCGTCAAATACCTTTTTCACGGCATCGTTGCCCAGCATTTCATCGGGTACATTTATAGCCGTACTATATTCTTCCATGCGTACATCGGCCCAGTCGCTTACGTAGGCCGAATCTTTATCAATGGCGGTTAAGAAATTGCGTAAACCAACTTCCTGATGCATAAGGCCTTTAAGCAGATGCGCTGGGCCAAATTCTTTGTGATGATATTCTTTAGCCAGCGATTGGGCTACTCTGACGGCTGTTTTTACCGACTCGCTTAAATTAATAATGTTCATAGGAATCGGGTATAATTACTGCCAGTTGGCTTGGGTTACATAATAATACGTTTTGCCATTTGAAATAAAGTGCTGGCGAAGCAGTGTTTCCTGCTTTATGGTATTCCGGCTTTGAATCAGATAGTTGATATAAGCTTCAAAAGGCTGTTGGGGCATATTGCCTGTGCGTTTCAGGTCAATTACCCGGTAGTTGCCTAATGCCGTATTAGCAGGTGGTATAAGCCCAGTTGTTTTCTGAATATAGTCTGCAAGCTTCATGTTTTTAATTTCGCTTCGGCTCATATCCAGCGCCATGTTTTTACGCAAAATATTCAGGTAATTTTTAAATAGCTTTTTACGATAGTTGCCGGCATCCTGCTGCAGGTTTTCGCCAATCATCATTGATAGTACATCTTGCAGTTGTTTGTACTCGGCATCGCTCAATATCAGCGTGTATTGTAACTGCTGCGGGTGCTCTGTTACCATGCTGGCAGGAACATCAGCAGTAAGGTAATACTTAAAGGCATTATGCGGCATGTCGTCACCTACATTATCCGGAACAGGTGCGGTTAACTGTGTAAGCACCAATGGCGACACATAGCGGTGTTCGCGTCCGGTAAGGCGGAAGGCACTGTCTAATGAATGGGTTTGCGATTTGATATCATATTGTGTTTCTGACATCAGCCTTGCCAAAGAAGTTTCCATGGCCTGATTGGATTTAACAACACCTTTAGGCGGAAACACTACTGCGCCTTGTACCAAGCTATTACGAGGGTAATCCAAATAAAATGAAACCGAATCGGAAACAGAAGTATTAAACTGCTGGCTGCTGCTTAAGCCCTCGCCTACAACCATGCGGTTCTTTTTACGTTCGGCTGCCAAAACTGCCGATTCCGATACTAACTTGCGTGCCTGAATTACAAAGTCGTTATATATCGGCTTATAATCACTGTAAACCTGTATAGCCAGCATACGGGCATCAGCAGACGCGATACGCGAGGCTAGTTCATTAATGTTATCATTGTTGTAATAGCCATTACCGGTACTGCCTATCAGTACAATAAGGTTGCTTTGGTTACGGCGGTTGGCAAACATATTTAATGATGCGCCTATGCCTTCAAACACCGGCTGACTATTGGTAGCCGCTGTACAACCCGCAGTTACGGTTGCCTGTTTATCCAAAAAGCGCACAACCTGACGATAATCTGTACTGAAAGCCTGTTGCTCAATGCCGCCGGTTGTACAATTGCTTGCATTGCGGTAAACCACTGCACCATAATTAATTAAACTGCCTTTATTTTGCGCATTAAACACTTTTTCGAAAGATTGAATGGTGCTGGTGAGGCCCGAAAAGTAATTACGCATAGCACTGCCACCATCTACTACAAACACCACATTGATGTTGCGCATATTTTTGCGCAAGGCCAAGTAATCTTTATAAGTGATATGACCGCCTTTTATATTTAATATAGTGTTGTTCGATTTATCATAAACATCAGCAGCCAAGCCTACCTGCATGGTGCCGTTTTGAGCGGTGGAGGGGTAGCTAACCACAGGCAAGCTACGTAAAAGCTGCTGATCGGCATCAATCAGCGGATCAAAGGCGAACTGACCCGCTACCGGGCTGCTCGATTTTAAAGATGAGTTAATTACTGCCGCTGCAGAATCGTCTGCATTATAGCCCAATTTGGCAGTGCTGATGTATAACCGGTCGCCCCAGCTATGCACGGCGTCAGCCGGAATCCAGCCATATACGCTGTTGGCTGCACTGTCGGGCATTAACTGGTTATCAGAGCCTACCAGTGCGGTTTTACCGTCGGCCGATTTTTTGTATACATAAAGCAACTGGTTTAAGGCAACCTTGCTTTTTTTCTGCGATAAATCGGGAGAGTTGAATACGTAAAGTGAATCTGTTTTATCGTAATATACTTCAGGATGCAGCAACGCACCTTTGTCTGATACGATGGTAACTGCTTTTTGTGGATACCCGCTTAGTTTACTCACATAAGCCGATTGCCAAAGCAGTACTTTGTTTTTGCTTATCCAGCCGTAGCTTTGGGCAGCTTTTTTATTGGTTAACTTACGGCCCTGCACCATGCCTGGCTGGTATTTAATAAGCTTTAAGTAGCCATTGCTTTCTTTACTTACATAAAACGGCTCCATAAACTTAATTTTCTTCATCACCAGTGATCCGCCAGGTGCCGTATACGTGAAGTTTTCATCACGGTCCGAAAACACAATCCAAGGCAGTGAGGTGGTTTTGCCGTCATCATAAATATTGGTTTGGGCATTAGGCTTCTCGAACGCAGCAGGCAAAGTTTTTACTTTTTTGCTGATAGAAACAGGCGACTGGGCATGAGCCGCCAGGGTAAGTAATATGGTGAAAAAAGTGATTGAGCTTTTCATGGTAATATTTAGGTAGAACTGATTATCTGGAACGTTTAATGCCTTGCGCAGATGTAGCAGAGTGCTGCTTAACGGTTAGTAAGCTTGAACAGTTAGATTTTGGCCTTAAGGTGATTTGGGCTTCATCGATACTGATACCGCCGCCAAAGGTTAGGCGCATACAGTAAGAATACAAGTCGGTTTGCTTGCTGTCGCCATTGGCATCTAAGCTAACGGCAACACGCTCATCGCCGCAAAAATATTTGTTAACTAAGTAGTAGTAATGGTTGTTAAAATCGGCGCCGTTGGCAATGGCCTGTAAATGCGCCCGGATATCATCAATAGCTTTACGCTCGCCTTCGCCCGGCGCTACCATGGCATTCACAATCGCCGAGTCGGGGTTGGTAACACGGATGCGGTGTATTACCGGTCGGCTACTATTATCAGTATTTAGCCGTACAGTATATATGCCGGGGCTATGATAGGTATACAGTGCCGTAGGCCCTTTTACGTCAACCCGGCCGGTTTCGCCAAAAGACCATTCATAAATACGGGCATTACCTTGGGCTTCCAGCCTTACTTCTTCGTTAACAATACCTTGTGTAGGTCCGTTGATGGTTATCAAGGTATCTTTAATAGGAGCCGCAACGGTGTCTTTAACATCAATTGGAAACTGCTGCTGCAATTTGCCATCTACGGTTACGCGTACAATGTAAGCTCCGGGTTTTTTAAAGCGGTACACACCGTTTTGGGTAGAGGAGCGATCTCCGTTACCAAATTCCCATAACCATTTGTTGGCGCCTGTGGTGTTATCTGAATAGACCAGGTCTTCGTTCAGGTAAATCTGATCTTTCAGAATTTTTGCGTTAACGGATTTTTCCTCAAAAAGAGAACTTTTAAACAAAAAAATAAGTCCGGCTAATAACAAAATGGCAACGATGATGTACAGGAAAACGTAATTCTGCCGGTTCGTTTCAACTGATCTGCCTTTATTATAATCCTCTTGCATAGGTTTAAGTGATTTGTGATGGATGTTGGTTTAACGGGCGCCAAAGCTTTGCTGCAGCTGGCGTGTAGATAGTTTACAATCGTCTAAAAGTTTATTAATGTGTGATACATCATTGTAATTGCCTCTTAACTCGCGCTTGTCGTAAAAAAGGCTTTCCTGAATTTTTGATGCATAAATAAAACACTTGTACCTGCTATCATACGGCCTGCTGTTGTAGTATGACCGAATGGCTGTTATGGAATTGCGAATGTCATTTTCCAGAAAAACAGCCTGTACATTAGGGTTAAATTTTACAATGCGGGCATAAGTAGTATCAATAGCCGGCAAGGCTTGGGCAACAGTGGCTTCAAAGCGTTCTTCTTCTTGCAGGCGTTTAGAAAAATCGCTTTTAGATATGTCGCTGTTATTGCCATAGTTGTAAAAAATTGCTGTGCATAATACAGCCGCGGTAAACAAAAACAGGCCTAAAAAAAACAAAAACTTTTCTCGGCGCTCTTTGATGCTAAACTTCATCATACATTATCGTCTAAGGTTTCTAAGCGTGTTTACAGCAGTATTATTGGTGCGGTTGCAGTTTTGAAGCTGCCGTCGCAGGCTTTCAATCTGGTAACGGGTGGTAAACAATGAATCTTTAATGCTTGCTACCGTGCTGATGTTGTCGCTCAGCTTTTTATAAAGGTCAAAGCTTTTTAGCGGAAGCGTATTCTGCTGCAGTAATGCCTGTATTTTCAGGTTGCTTTCCTGTATATCATTCAACAACACGCTTTGGTTATTCAGTTCAGTAGAGTTAATTTTAGTGTACTGCGATAATTGAGATAAACGCAGCAGTATAATATCAAAGTTGTTATTGATATCGTTTCGAACGGAAATAAGTTTTTCCGACTCCTTAACCCTGTTGTTGAGCATGGCTACTTCGCGGTTGGAGGTAAGGAAAAAAAAGTATACCACCACCACACTAAATATCAGTAAACCAACAAAATAAAATATAAAATTTAAATAAGCTCGCTGTAAGTCGCGACTGTTTATCGGCTTCATCTATAACTAATATTATGCTATGTAATTTGCCAACTGCACTCAATAAGGCATTTTCCGGAAAAGGATAGGTATGCCAGATTTAAATTATCAATACTATGTAAGTACAATAACCTATTTTCCATCATCACGTTTCTACAACCATTTTCATAAATTTTTGTTTAGTAGTTATAGAAATTTAAACCTGTAGTTTATAGCTTGTTAGTAATGCCTGCACCTTTATATAAAAAACCTTTGCGCCTGGGTAGCATTTTTAAAGGCCACGATTTAGAACAGCAGGATATTGGCACATCTATTTCCCAGTATATTGAGTTGATTATTTTTACCCGTTATGGCGAGCACAGGTATCAGCCTGATTTTGGTTGCGAAATATGGGACCTGGATTTTGAACTGATTGTGAGCGAAAGCACGTGGGAAGAGAAACTACGCCAATCTTTGCTGCGGTCAATCACCAAATATGAGCAGCGTATATATGATGTAAATATAGACGTTCGCATTACAGAGGTGAATAAATTTTACCCGCTACGAAATATTACTGAAATAAAAAAGCAGGTAGAAATTGTTGTTAAAGCCAAAATTAACCAAACGGGCGAAAATTACCGGTTTTCTATTGCATTGTTTTTAAGTCCACTTTCAGCCTAACCATGAGTAATATGTTATTTAATACTAAAGAAGATATTCGCACCCGCATGCTCAGAAATGCCATGGATTACTGGGGAACCAGTAATGTAAATGACATGGACCCGCTGGTGAAATTGCTGGTAGAGGCTTTGAGTAACGAGCTTTTTAACATTTCTAACGATGTTAAAAACCTGGAGAATCGCGTTCTCAATAAAATATCGCGTATCCTGGCGTCAGATTATCTTACCTCAGCCTTACCTGCGCATGCTATACTCAAAGCACAGCCCATTGAACTGCACGAAGAGCTAACCATCGATAACCACTTTTTTTATCGCCAGGTGGCTGCAAAAGAAGGTGGGCAAGGCGAGCAGGCAGATATCTTTTTTTCGCCGGTTGGCAACGTGGTACTGCATGACGCTGCCATAAAATATACTTATAGCAGTCATCATCTGTATGAATATGATGAGCATATGCACAAGAATAGCTTGTTGCATGCAGCCCTACAGGCCGACAATAGCGAGCGCAGTTTATGGCTGGGTATTGACTGCGCCCCGCAAATGGCCGACCTGAACAATATATCTTTGTTTATTGAATGGCCGGATTATGGTGCTAATGAAGATTTTTACAAACTGTTATCGGTAGTAAAATGCTACTTGAATAATGAGGAAATACAAAGCCAGCCAGGGTTACTGTATACAGAAGATATAGCTCAAAATACAAAGCCTATATTTTATGAACAAAATATTATTAACCTCATTACCCGTGATATAAAAGAATTCTATAGCAATCGTTTCATTACTTTAACAGACAATCGCCTTCGGGATATAGCCAACAGAAAACAAACCATTCCTGATGAATTGGCACCACTTTTTAATGCTAGTGATACCAGCCGGCTTAAACCCTGCCTTTGGGTAAAGCTTGTTTTTCCGGCAGCTATATCTACTCATGTTATTGATGAGTTGCAGGTATCGGTTAACTGTTTTCCGGTAGTAAACAGGCGGCTGCATGAACAAAAATACCGCTTGCGCGAGCTAAGCAATGTAATTCCTATCAAGCCGGGCAACAACGATCATTTTTTGTCGGTAAAAGAACTGTACGACGATAGGAATACTTATTATACCGAAATACCCTACGCCCAGGCCGATAAAAGTTATGATGGAAGCTACTCCATCCGCAACGGCGGGGCCGAAAGGTTTGATTCACGTAATGCCCAGCAAATTATCCAGTATTTGTTTGAGTTGCTGCGTGATGAAAAAGCTGCGTTTGCAAGTTATGGCACAGACTATTTGGCCAGTATACTTAAAACACTTGAACAAAACCTATCACTGATTGAACGGAAATCTCAGCGTGTACATCATAATTCGGAACTTTTTAATTATTTAATCATAACGCCGTCCGAAAAATCCTCTATGTTGTACTTGCATTACTGGACCACGCTGGCCGATGCCGCTAACAACATACGCCGTGGCGTGCGCCTGCAACAGTTTGAAATGTTTAAAATTAAGGCTGATACGCTGAGGTTGATGACCAGCACTGTTGGCGGCCGCAACAGCTTGGGTGCTACCGAACGCATACAAGCTTACAAATATGGGCTTACCACCAAAGACCGTATTGTAACCCAGGCGGATTTAATTAGCTTTTGCCATTATGAACTGGGTAACAAAATTACGGATGTAAAAATTGGAAAGGGTGTGGCCGTATCCAGCAACCCTAAAGAGGGGTTCCGGAAAACGATAGATATTTATTTGAAGCCAGACGATAGTTTAAAGCTATCCGGTCAGGATTGGGATACACTCATTACCCTGCTGTTATCAAAATTAGAAAGCCGTAGTGTAATTAATTCAAATTACAGGGTATTTATTGATAATTGATCGGCGCCTAAAAAGGTAGTAAAGCCTAAACAGGCATTTTCCTGTTCACTGCCTAATACTAGCTTTTGATACATCGGCTCTACCTCAAATTTTACAACAGTGGTGGTTTGTAACGGTATGAAATAATTTAGCAGCACATCAAGCGCTTGGGCGGTACGCGTGCCGGGTAAAAATGAAAGCATCATTTCGGCGCTGATAGGGCCAATGGTAATGGCCAGTTCTTCTTCTGGTTCATAACCGGTGCCTGCTATAAAGTTTACCCCCAACGTTGCTGATCCTAACTTGGTTGCCAAGGGAGATGACTGAGTGGCGTTGTGGCACGGGGCACTTAAACGGTACTCAAGGTTAAAAGGAACATTAAATACAATTTCTAAAACGTTACTGATAAAAGGCAGGTTGTTGCGCTGTTCATGTATTACCGGCAGCACGTGTATCAGTATAACCATTTGCTGGTTGGTAAAGCACTTAAACTCTTTCCACTCGTTCAAAAAAATGTTTACCAGTTCGTTGTATTCTCCTTTTTTATCAAGCTGGTTTTCATAAAGCTCAAGAACCGTACGTAAATGGTATAACTCCGTTTCAAACGGTGCAAAAAAGTTACGGGCCTGTTTTTCTTCATCACGGCGGGTGCGGATGTCTTTAACCATCTCCTCTTCCGTAATCATAACACTCGAGGCTGGTGGCTGGTGAAAAAGCCCTTCGGGCAGCATATCATACAAGCCTTCGCGGTTTACATGAATGGTGGTCATGAGGCGGTTACGGTATGCCGAGCGGTAGGTGCTTACAGCTGCAATCTCTTTGGCATAAGCCCGTTGCTGCGGGCCAACAGGTACAATAACCACCTCATCAGCTCCGGAATGTTTTTCATGAATAATGCTGGCTGCTAAGGTTGCCGCTTTAAAATCTGTGTCAAGCTCATTAGTTTTGTAAGATGTCATGCAGAGTTAACTTTAACGCTTTATAAAACAATAACCATATTTATTGGTAATTGATTAAGCAAAGTTCAACATAAAAGGTTGGGCTTTTGTTATCTAAAATAGACCTTTTACTTTTATGGACGTTAAATCGTTTTTTATACGGTATTTGCTCTTCCCGGTAATTTTTATGGTTGCTACCGCAATCATGACCATCATTAACAAAAAAAATCAGGTACTCAATAATAAAAAGTTAATTGTTAGTATACTGGTTACGGCTTTGGTATTGGGCTTGCCGGGTTTACTGGGCTTTTTGGATTTGCAGTTTATGCCCTGGGGATATATCACCTGTCAGATATATTGCCTGGCTGCAGGTATTGTGTTTGTTTGGTTGGCTGCAACCCATTATGAAAATGATTTAATAGAGCGTAAAGGATTTGTTTTTATCTGCAGTTTGCTGGCTTGCATGTTGGGGGCGTTTTTGTTCAAGCTTGGTTTCGACTGGTTGAACAACCTGCACTATGGCATATGGGCGTCAACAGCTGTGTTTGTATTTCTAATTCCTCTTGTTTTTTGGTGGACCTATATAGCCTACATGAACATTCCGCTCGAAATTTATAAAGTATGGCAATATCCCCTATACCCTCAGGATATTAGTATGGAGCACCTGGATTTTAACAAGTTGCTAGTGCTGGAGGTTAATATGTATAAGCATACAGACGACCGAGAGCCACTGAAAGTGAAAGCAAAAGCACCACGCAATATGAATTTCGGGTTATGGTTTCAAAAGTTTATTGAAGATTACAACCTGAAGTTCCCGGATTCGCAGATACAATACCAGCAAGAGACCGGCGAGAGCTTTAGATGGATATTTTATACCAAAACATCATTTTTTAGTCACCGCAACTTTATTGATCCCGATCAGGATATAGAGCAAAATAAAATTACCGAAAAGCTGCCGATATTTGCAAAAAGAGTATCAGAAGCAGTAAACGTACCTCAAAAAACTGGCGACGAGGCTATTTATTTGTAAGTATTAATCAAATCTGAGTTATGATTGTTCCTTTAAAACATAGAGCCGTAAACTGGGTAGATGGAATGAAAATTTCCAGCAGCCACTTTGTACAAACCGACAACTTTATTCATGATCTGGTTAAAGACAGTAATGCCCTGCATATAAACAACAACAACTTTGGCTTACTGCCGCCCTTTAATGGCGAGCGTTCAGCTGTAGATATTCAAATAAGTGAACGGGCCTCTAGCCATATACAGGTAAAAATTCGCCAATGCAATGCTGTAACGGCAGAAGGGTACCGCATCAGCATCTCGCCACAGGCCTTAGGCCAGGAGTTGGTTTTTACACACTATTTTAGCCAGGATACATTAACTGATGCTGTTGAAAGTTATTTTATTATTTTAACCGTAAACCCGCATGAGCGGTTAACTGCCGGTCAGCCTGATGCAGAGGAAGCGCCACTGCGTTATCCGGACGTAGATAGTAGTTATACAGTAACCATATTACCAGCATCACAAATTAGTAGCAGAACTAATCATTACCTGGAAATAGGCAAGTTAACTCGCAGCAGTACCGGTGTTCAGATTCAATCTGACTATATTCCGCCTTGTGCAACTATTTTAAGTCACCCCGATTTGGTAAGGTATTATGAAAGTTTCAGCAACCAGTTAAACGAATTACAGTTGCTGTCTTTTCGCATACTGGACAAGATCACTTCAAAAGATTCCATATCTACCATTGGCAAAAATGTAAAAACGCTATGCGAAAAAATGCTCGACTACATTGCCCGCATTTATTTCCCTTATCGAAATATGGTATACAACCAGTCGCCGGTGGTATTGGTGGGATGCTTTTCTGAAATGGCTCATGTTTTTTTCAGTACCGTAAAAAGCATTGCTGGTAGTGAACGGGAAGAGCTGCTAAAATATTTCTATGAATGGAAAGATGTAACGCCCGGAAATTTTGAAGAATTGCTGGCCCGCTTAATTGAGATTGTTTATAATCATCATGACATACAAACATCTATGGCGGCGGTTGATGAATTTTTGCGCGTAATTGTTGCGCTGTGGAATAAGTTAAGCACCTTAGAATATATTGGTCAACGAAAAGAAAACATTGTGGTTGCCGAGCAGCAAATTGTACAAACTGTACAAGCTAAACGCACCTGGACATTATTGGATTAACATTGCTGAACGAGAAAAGTTGCTATAATAAAATATTCAATTATTTATAGCCCACTTGATTTAGTTTAAATATTTTAAATAAATCGGCTAAAATATGGTTCGATTTGAGTCTTTTTGGAGCTACCTAAAAATTCCCCCACTAGTTTTACTTGGTAGCCCGAGCAGGACTCGAATCCTCCTTTTAAACCAAAGATAACATTCAATTTTCTTCAATTCACCACCGTCCCGCTTCGTCCAACAAATGTTTGTAGTTTTCTCCAACTGGTATTTGCTCGTCTTTGATCACGACCGCATTGCGGTCAATGCGTTCTGCATACGAACGATTAATCAAATAAGACCGGTGAACTCTCAAGAAGGTGGATGCGGGCAGTAGTTCACTAAGGTACTTCATGGTCATATGCGTCAGGTAACTGCCCCTGGAAGTTTGTAAACGGATATAGTCTTTGATAGATTGGGCATACAGCAGCTCATTGTGCATCACTTTGACTAACTGACCGGATACTTTGAAATAAGTATAACCTTTTTCCTCAACGACTTCAGCCTGATAAGTTTTAAGCAGCCGTTTAATGCTTTTCTCGAAGCGTTCAAAAGTAATGGGTTTGACCAGGTAATCCAAGGCTTCCAGCTCGAACCCGTCAACCGCATATTCGCTGAAAGCCGTGGTAAAGATAACGGCGGGAGGATTATTAAGTGAGCGCCACAGGTCCAGTCCGCTCAGTTTGGGCATTTTGATATCCAAGAACACCAAATCAATTTGCCTGCTGCCTAGCGCTTCAAATGCTTCCAGTGCATTGCTGCAAGTTGCCTCCAATTGCAGTTCAGCCATCCTGGTAACATACCCCGCCAGCACCTGCCGGGCAAGCGGTTCATCATCCACAATCAGACACCGGATCATACCTGCAGCAGTGTTAAAATAACATGATACTGCTTTTCGTCTTCTTGTACGTCAAGGCTATACCGTTCGGGATAAAGTAGGTCCAACCTTTTGCGCACATTGTCTATGCCAATTCCTGGTTCATTACTACGGCGGTTATCCTTAGGTATGCTGTTCACTACCTCTAAGATAAGCTCTTTCTCGGTCCTGCAAACAACAATATGGACAAACCCGCCTCCGGTTTCTTCCGCAAGGCCATGCTTGAAGGCGTTCTCTATGAATGGCAGCAGCAATAATGGTTCAATCTGATGGATGGAGTCAACGCCTTGCACTTCAAAGCTGATCTGCTTTTCGTCGGCATACCGCATCTTTTCCACTTCCACGTAGCCGTTCAGGAACTGTATTTCCCGCTGCAAAGGCACTTGGCGTTGGTTGGCTTCGTACAGAATGTACCGCATCAGTTCACCTAAGCGGGCCACCATGGGTGCTGTTAGGGGCGATTGTTGCAAGGCCAGCGAATAAATATTATTTATGGTATTAAAAAAGAAGTGCGGATGAAGCTGTGCTTTCAGATAATTCAGTTCCGAAAACAGTTGTTCCTCTTTCAAAACCTTCATGGCCTCGTTTTGCTGCAGGGTACGGATCAGGAAAGCTAAGCCTAAAAGCGGAAAGAATACCGAAACAAACAGATAGTTCACCGCGAAAGTCAGGCGATACCCCGAAGTACGCGTGCGAATGTCAGCCGAAATAAAATCGGCATGTACGATAATCCAGTTCAATATATAATGGTTAGCCAATTGGTTGACGAAGACAAACCCAGTGAGGCAAAGCAATACGCCCCAGATATTACTTTTCAGCACATAGCGTTTGAGAAAAAACCAGTATAAGCTGCCGTAAACCAAAAAGCTGAATGCACCGCACACCAACCGGTAATCCAGGTCTTCCGCAAAGCGGGAGGCGTCATGCTGCTCATAAGTGCTGTACTCCAGGTCGCTGATGATGGAAATCATAAACGAAATGAAAAAGAGTACAAATAGCTCGATACGCAGGTATTTCCAGTTCCACTTTGGGCGGCGGGTTTGCATGCCGGCAAATTAAGTATTATCGAACAGACCAGCTAAATGACGATGTTTACATTTCGACAAAGCCCCGGCTTTTTTAGACAAAAACCTCAATGAGGGCTTAGTCGAATTTTCCTGCGCCTTGGTCTAATAACCTATCGCAGAAAGGCAGGCTGCTACTACCTTTGGCTTAAACAAAACCTCACACCATGAAATATTTTTATAGCTTCATCTTCTTGGTTACCTTGAGTTTAACCGCCTTTAAAAGGCCCGCTCCCGGTTATACGATCACCGGAACGGTAACTGGCCTGAATGATGGCACCTGGCTTTACCTGCGTTTAGCCAAACCCGATAAAGACATCGACTCATGCCAGGTTAATGGCGGCCGCTTCCAGATGAGCGGGCATATCCAGGAAAAAGCAATCCAGGTTTACTTACATACCGCCCGTTATACCAATTATGTGGCCTTCTGGCTGGAAAACGCACCTGTTCAAATTCAGGTTAAAGCGGGCGAGTTTAAAAAAGGAACCATTACAGGCTCGGTAACTGGAGAAGAAGACAAACGGTTCGAACAACTTAAACAGCCGTTGGCTGTTCAAACAGACAGCTTGGAGAAAATACGTGAGGCTACTCAAGACCAAATGACCCGCAAAAACCTGTCTGTACAGTTGGCCGGACTAAGGAAGAAAGCGTTGCAGATAGATCGTGATTATGTGCGCAATCATCCACATTCGCTGGTTGCCGCTTACCTCCTCAGTGTTTATGCGCACACCTGGGGGAAAGATACCGCCACTGTTTTGTACAGCGGCCTGAGTGCTGATCTGAAAAAGTCCAGTTATGGCAGAGAGATCAGTGAGTTTATTGCCTTAAACCAAAGCATAAAGATAGGCGGTCCTTATGCTGACTTTGAACAGACCAATACGCAAGGCAAACCGGTGAAGTTGTCCGGCATTAAAGCCCGCTATGTTCTGCTCGATTTCTGGGCATCGTGGTGCGGACCCTGCAGGGAGGAAAACCCCAATCTGGTTAAAACCTATTCGCGATTTAAAGACAAAGGCTTTACCGTGCTGGGCGTGTCACTGGACGACAACAAGGAGCGGTGGCTTAAAGCAGTAACCGATGACCAACTTACCTGGGAGAACGTCAGTGATCTGCGGGGCGATCAGAACAAGGCGGCGCATATCTACGGTATCAGCGGCATTCCGGATAATTTTCTAATAGATGCCAAAGGCACCATTATTGCCCGCAATTTGCGTGGAGAGGCCCTAGATAAGAAACTGAAGGAACTGCTTCCCTAAACCTCTTATCTGATGTATTAACAACTTAAATAATAAATGCTATCTTAGTTAAGTCATTAGGAATTAAAAGACTGCAAATTAAACGCGAATGATTCGCGAATCAGAAATTCGCAATTTAATAAAATGTTGATATAAAGAATGTTACGGAACCGGTTCGAGTCCCGTTCAAATTCCGCAAAGTCAATATCAAAGACAGTAAAAACGCCTTAGATGACTTCATCTGAGGCGTTTTTCATTTTAAAGGCATACCAAATTGTTCAATTATCCGCAAAGGATATTGGTAAATTTACAGCTTCTCTACAGGACGCCCAAGTGGATTTAAATCCTCACCAAGTTAATGCCGCTCTGTTTGCTTTCAAATCTCCGTTGTCACAAGGTGCGATTTTAGCTGATGAGGTTGGTTTAGGTAAAACAATTGAGGCAGGAACTATCCTTTCACAGAAATGGGCAGAACGAAAAAGAAAATTATTACTCATCGCTCCATCAAATTAAAGGAAACAATGCAACCAAGAGTTAGCGGATAAATTCTTTCTACCATCTACGATTCTCGAAGCAAAGTTTTTCAATAATTTAATCAAATCAGGTCAGATGAATCCTTTTAATCAGGAATCCGGCATAGTAATTTGCTCTTACCATTTTGCCCGGAATAAAGACAGCTATATTAAGAATACCAATTGGGATTTAGTAATTATTGACGAAGCTCACATTAGTGAAAGTATCTTTTTGTAAGTATTGATCATTGGAAATGCTTGCCCATCAAATCAAAATGCTAAAAAATAAGAACATAAGATACTTTAGTGCCCCATGACATCATCATGGGGCACTAAAAAATTGATTAGTAAAAATCAACGAGTGCACAAAGCAAGAATTAACGTTGCGCTTCACTCAATGATATAGTAATTCTTAATTTACATCAAACCACAATTTGGTGGTCAATAAATCTGCTCCCTGACGGCTTACCGCGGTGGTATAATTAGCGCCGTTGAGCGATTGCTCAGTACCAGGATAAATAAAGCGGAGTGGCATTTTGCCGTTCAGCGAGCCGGCCGCGGCGGGCTGCAGTTGCGGGTAGTCTAATCTGCGCCATTCGGCAAAAGCTTCCAGCCCCTGACCAAATAAGGCGATCCACTTTTGCTCACCAATAGATTTTTTGTAATTAGAAGCGTCGTATCTCACAGCGGCTGAGTTGGTGTAAGTAACTGCCGTAGCTCTTGGTATACCATACTGCGTCAATGAGGCTTGTACAGCCTGGTTGTATAAATCGACAGCTGATTCGTTAGTAAACCCCCTGGCAGCAGCCTCAGTACGGTCAAACAATACTTCGGCATAGCTCATAATTACCGCCGGAGCATTTGGCGTCCTGAAGTAGGTACCAGGTTTAGAGGTTTTGGTGAAGCCAAGGTTACTGGCATCGCCCACTAACAAACCATTAGGGATACCCACATAGGTTTGCGGTGTAGCATCTTGCGTAGGCGCGGCATAGATAGGCAAACGCGGATCGTTGAGGACAAACAAGCGGTCAACGATAGTTTTGCTGATGCGATAATCATCGCGGGTATCAAACAAATTGCTGATTGGGTTTTGGTTAGGCGAGTTCTGGTAAATCAACTGTGCAATTTCGCTGTTGGAACTGATGTAACCGCTGCCCTCGGCTTGTATATCGGCCAGTACCTGCCTTGCCTTGGCTGCGTCGCGGTCGGCAATGCGCAAGGCTACGCGCAGGCGCAATGAGTTGGCAAACTTCTTCCACAAACCAATATTGTTATTGTAAATGATGTCGCCGCCAATGGCTTTACCAGTTGTGCTGAGTAATGCCTGTGCAGTTTTTAAATCCTCCAATATAGCATTATAAACGTTTTGCTGCGTATCGTAAGCTGGTGTCAAGTACTGGTCGATGTTAGAAGCCTGCTGATAAGGTATATCGCCAAAGTTATCAGTCAGCAAAGTAAACACCCAAGAGCGTAGTACCAACGCCACCCCTTTGTAGTTAGGATTAGCCTGTGCGTCCGCCAGTTTAATGATCTGATTATAATTCACCACTCCTTTAGAATAACCTATATTCCACAGATCATTAAATGCGGTATTAGCGTAAATGTAACGGTCGGGGTCGGTATATTGTATTTTGGCCCAGTGCTGAACAAAAAGCAGCGACGCATCCATATTGTTGCTGGTACCCCAATAGGTATCTACTACCGCTTTGGTAGCCCCGGTAAGCAGGTAATCAGGCTGCGCGTTTTCGGAAGCATTGGGATTTTTGTTAATGTCGGTTAGGTTTTTTTTGCAGGATATTATCGAAAACGTTAAAGCTGCAGCCAATACCAGGTTAATATAGCATTTTTTCATTTGGTTAAAATCTGAGGTTAATGTTAAAGCCAATGTTGCGTACGGTAGGTAAGCCTAAGTCTTCCAGGCCTTGACCATTACTCGTATTAAAGGCAATTTCGGGATCAATGTTAGGTACATTTTTATGAATGATCCACAGGTTACGACCTACCAGGGATACAGTAGCTCCTTGAAAACCCACCGCCCTAATCCATTGTGAAGGCAGCGTGTAGCTGATTTTTACTTCGCGCAATTTTACATAAGAAGCATCGTACACAAAGGCTTCGTCTACGTTGGTAAATCCTTTATAATAAGATTGTGCAGACAGGATTTTGGTATTAGGCGTACCATCAGCTCTCAAGCCGTTAAAAATCATCCCATCGGTATAAACAGTCTCGCCGTTAGGTGCGCTACTGCCGGTAACCTGCACGGCATTGGCCAAGGTGTTGTTACCTGGATAGTAGTAGCTTAAACCTCCATTAGCTGTACCCCTGCCTGGCAAGGTGCTGGCCAGCACGCCGGTATAAGTACCTGTACGGTTGGTATTGGAGTAGATAGAACCGCCAATGCGTGCATCCACCAAAAAGCTCAGGTTGATGCCTTTGTAATAAAAGCTGTTGTTAATGCTGCCTAACCATTTAGGCGTGTACTTACCTAAATATTGCTTGGTAGGGTTAATAGCCGGGGTACCGTCGGCATTGACGATTATTTGCCCTTGCGCATTGCGTAGGTAAGCATTACCGAACAGTGTACCATAAGGTTGCCCTACCGCAGCCAGCACCTGTACGGTACGGTTGGTACCTAAGATGTAACTTTGCAAGCGCCCCTCAGCGTCCAGCGATACTACATTGCTGCGGTTGAGTGAGTAATTGGTGGTAACGTCCCAGCTAAAATCTTTGGTTTTAACAGGTGTTATTCCCAGTTGTACTTCTAAACCTTTGTTGTTAATTTTACCGCCATTAATCAGTTTTTGCGTATAACCGGTGGTAGAACTTACATCTACATTTAATATCTGGTTAATACTGTTGGTATTGTAATAGCTCACATCCAGATGTACGCGGCTGTTGAGGAAACCTAGCTCAAAACCGGCTTCGCTGGAAGTTGTCGTTTCTGGCTTCAATACCGAATTGAGATTGATACTGGCAGCACTTTGTTGCGGATTGCTACCGAATGGCGCTGTAAAATTATAAGTGTTGATTAACTGGTACGGTGTAGTAGCCTTACCAACTTTAGACCAGCCGCCCCTCAACTTGGCATAAGTTAACACGTTACTTTTTAACCCCAGCGCTTCTGACAACACCAAGCTGCCGTTTACCGAGGGATAAAAATAAGACAGGTTTTCGGCCGGTAAGGTCGACGACCAGTCGTTACGGCCTGTAAAGTTTAGGAACGCGTAATTGCGAAATCCTATCTGGCCAGAACCGAACAAGCTATAGGTTTTAAGCTTGCCGTAGTAGTTGGATGATACCAGCGGATCGCGCGAGTTGCTTAACGTGTACAAACCAGCTACAGCCAATTTTGGTGCTACTTGGTCGTTTTGTTCGTTTAAAATAGTGTTGATGTTGCCGCCGCCAAACACATCCAGCGAAAAATCGCTGTTTAACTTTTTGGTATATTGCAACCGGGCCTCGGTATTGGTTTCAGTTACGTTGTAAACATCTTCTTCGTAAGAGCCGAAAGGCGTACCGTTGGTGCCGTAAGCTACTTTTATCCGGCGTTTATCATTGTAATAATCAGTACCGGTGCGGAAGTTGGCTGACAAACCATCGGCAATTTTATAGTTCAGCTCGATGCTGCCGATCAGCCGGTTCTTGTTCTGGCTGACGGTGTTTTCGTAGGCAACAAAATATGGGTTAGAGTAATAGCTGTTGTTCCAGTTAAACGTATTGCCATTGGCATCGCGGTAATTCTTCAGTTGGTTAATATCTACCTGGCGGCCGAACCAGGTGAACTGCAGCATGGTACTGGTGGCACGGCGGCCGTAAGCACCAGGCAAATTACCGGCATCATCTTTTAAATAATTGGCAATGGTAGTAATGGTTAATTTAGACGTTGGCCTAAACGAACTGTTAAACAAAAAAGAGTTGCGGCCCAGTGAGCTATTAGGCACCACACCGGTTTGGTGCAGGTTATTGTACGATACGCGGTAATCAAATTTGTCGCTGCTACCGGCCAGGGCAATGCCGTTGTTAAGCGTTACACCAGTTCTGAAATAATCGCGCACGTTATTGGGATGCGCCACAAAAGGCACGGCTTGTCCGTTCGAAAAAAATTGAGGAATTAACCGACCATCCAGTGGCGGGCCCCAGCTTTCGTCAACACCATCATTGATGCCTGCGCCTTTGCCATCTACATAACTAAAACGGCCGTTCGAGCCCTGTCCAAACTCGTTTTGGTATTTAGGCAACACCTGTATATTGGCAAAGGTGGTATTAGAGTTGATAGTTACGCCTAAGCCTTTAGCACCTTTACCGGTTTTGGTTTTAATCAGGATGACGCCTGCCGCTGCACGGTAACCATAAAGCGCTGCTGCGTTGGGGCCTTTTAACACACTGATGGATTCGATATCCTCAGCGTTTAAACTGGCCAGCGCATTCGGAAAATCGCGCGAGCCGTTGGTGCCCTGAAACTGTGAATTATCTACAATGGTACCATCCACCACAAACAGCGGCTGATTGTTACCAGAGATAGAAGTCTCGCCACGGATAACGATGCGCGACGAGCCCATATCGCCCTGACTGTTAGTTACGTTTACCCCGGCTATTTTACCGGTAAGCGCGTTTATAAAATTGGTTTCTTTGGCCTCAGAAATATCTTTAGACTTTAAACCCTGTACCGCATAGCCTAACGACTTTTTATCTTTGGAAATGTTGAGCGCCGTAACCACCACCTCGTTCAGCGAGTTGGGTTGTTCTTCTAAAATAATTTTCAGGTCGCCCTGATTACTGGTAACCGGTATTTCCTGAGCAATAAAGCCTATAAACGAGGCCCGCAGTACATCGCCTTTTTGTACGTTTAACGAAAACTGACCGTTACCGTTGGTTTGTACGCCATTAGTGGTGCCGGTAACGACAACACTTACACCGGGCAACGGCTGGCCATCGCCCTTGTTAATTACTATACCGTTTACCTTAATGGCTTGGGCAGCGGCAGTTTTAAATAGTAGTGCCTGCAGTATAACAGCAAGCAGCAACAAATACTTTTTTGACATTTTTAATTGTTCGAATTATTGTAAGGCGGCCCTCATACGGATGTATTAAAGCACACCAACAGTGATAATTATGGATTTCAGCAATGGAAGTTAAAATCGATTAAAAAGCGGCACAGCCGCAGCAGATATTAGTGCTGGCTACAACAGCAACAACAAGGATGGGCAAATACAGGTGATGATGGGCAAAAGTTGCGGTGGGCTGCGAACATAACTAAGGCAGACCCAACCGGCGCTAAATGACTCCGCCTAAACGGATCTACAGCTTGAGTTGGGGATAATATGTAAAAATTAGAATTCATATACTGTTTTTGTTAGGTTTATAAAATTTTGAGAGCAATGCTATGCAGAGGCGTGAGGACGGATTCGAACCGTCGTACATGGTTTTGCAGACCCCTACCTAACCACTCGGCCACTCCGCCATTAGCTAGTTTTACAGCGATGCTTTCAGTGATGACTTGTTAGCCAGCCCATCAATCACTTTTACCATCTCCGAAAATTCTTTTTCATCATACAAACGAGTCAGAAAAACAATTCTGCCAGATGGATCAATGACTACGTTACGGGTTACACCACTCTTTTTAAGTGCAAAACGACCAAATATCTCGGCACCGGGATCTAAGGCTAGCGGATAAGTGATTTGCATAGCTTCATGAAATTTTTGCACCTTCTCGAGTGGCTCATCACGGTTTACCCCAATCAGTATTACATTTTTATTTTGATATGCCTTCCAAACATCCGATTCCAGATGCGGCATTTCTCTGCGGCATACGCTGCACCAACTGGCCGTAAACTGCATCACTACTACTTTGCCGCGCAACTGTTTTAGTGAGGTTTTTTGCCCGTTTTGCAAAACCAGTTCAAAATCGTCTGGTGCTTGGTCTCCTACCTTTACCAAATAACCGCGGTCGGCATCGGCCGGGTTAGGTGTTGCAGCGGTATTAGTAGTTTGCTGCGCTTGGGCTGCAAAATTCGTAAGCACCAGTAGGGCTGCCAAGCGGAATGTGTATGTTAGTTTTGTTAAAGTTTTCATAAAAATTTAAGCGGCTAAGGTTTGATAAATTTGGTGCAGTACTTCCAGCACATGGTCAACCTCGTGTCGGGTATTGAACTTGCTGAACGAAAAACGGACATGATCTTTATTATCAGCGGCAGCAATGGCCTGCAGTACGTGCGACGCTGATCCGGTAGAACAGGCACTTCCGCCCGATACCGCAATTTCGGCATCATCCAAACATCGCAGTAGGTTACGCCCGTAGTTTAGTTCCGGCAGGCCTACGCTAAGTACAGTGTACAGGCTTTGATCGGCATTGGCCGAGTTACCGTTAAAGGTTACGCCAGGCACTTCGTCGGATAAACGGGCAATCATATAGTTTTTTAAATTTTGGATGTGCTGTTGATGCTCATCGATGTGTGCATAAGCCAATTCCAAAGCTTTGGTAAGCCCTACAATACCATGAATATTTTCTGTCCCGGCACGTAAGCGACTTTCCTGTCCGCCGCCATGAATAAGCTGTGACAGATGGATACCCTTGCGGCAAAAAATAAACCCAACCCCTTTTGGTCCATGAAATTTATGTGCCGAGGCAGCTAAAAAATGCACTTTCAATTTTTGCAGATCGTGCCGGTAATGCCCTATGGTTTGTACCGTATCGGTATGGAACAAGGCATCATACCGTTCGCAGATGTCGCCTATTTGAGCTATATCGTTTAAGTTACCTATCTCGTTATTGGCATGCATCACCGATACCAAACTACGCGGATGAGTTTGCAGCAATTGCTCCAGATGCCCGAGGTTAAGATTGCCTTTAGCATCGTGCTTGATGAAACTGATTTTAATCAGTCCTTTGCGTTGCAGATCAGTCAAGGTATGTAACACCGCGTGATGCTCAAAACGGGTAGTGATGACGTGCTGGATGCCGTAACCATGTACAGCGGTAAGGATAGCGGTATTGTCAGCCTCGGTACCGCCCGAGGTAAAGACAATTTCTTCGGGCAACGCGTTGATCAATCCGGCAATAGTTGCCCTGCACTGCTCAATAGCCTGCCTGGCGTGCCGCCCCTGCGCATGGTGCGACGACGGGTTACCGTAATGGTTAAGCAAATACGGAGTCATGGCATTAAACACATCGGCGTCGAGTGGTGTGGTAGCTGCGTTGTCTAAATAAATACTCATAGTTTTCGGATGCTGCTTGTTAAAAATCAGAAAGTTTTGTAACACAAATCCAGACAAGGGCTGTAGCACAGCTCAACAATTTTAACAAGCAGGAGTACTTGTTATCTTATCTATCTTTTGCATAAGCAAAAGCAGGAATTAGCACCTTATATTGCCATAAATGCCGTATAGGTTGCTAAGACGTCGCAGGGCCTTTCCCTCAGTCTTTCTGGATAAGCTTACAAAGAACTATCGTTTACTGCAGCAAATATATGATTAAAATATAAATTCTATAGATTTAATAGACTTTAATTCAATAATATTTGTCGTGTTTTTAAGTGCACTTGTTCTTCTACCAAAAAATTTTGAATTTTTTCTCCCTAATAATGATATCGCTGCCATAATGAGGTCACAGGTACAAGCGATTGCTGATATCATCAGAGAAATGTATACAGACTTCCGTAAAAGGTACAAGTGCTTCCTTAAAATATGCATGAAATTTGCCTTACTTAAAAATATAACAATGACTACAGAAGGAGGATCATCAAAAATTGTTCTGGTAACCGGCGGCAGCCGCGGGATTGGGAAAAGCATTGCTATCAACGCAGCAAAACGGGGCGTTGGTGTAATTCTGACTTATAACAATAAGCCGGAAAACGGGCAGACCGTCGTAGATGAAATAATCAAAGCAGGCGGTAAAGCGGTGGCGGTACACTTGGATGCGGGTCGGATTGGTACTTTTGACGAGTTTGCAAACAAAGTATCAGCGGTATTACTTAAAGTATGGAACCGTGATAGCTTCGATTACCTTGTCAATAACGCAGGCATCGCCCAAAGGTCGCTGATCCGCGATACCTCCGAAGAAATTTTTGATGAATTAGTAAATATCAATTTAAAAGGGGCATTCTTCCTGACACAAAAGTTATTGCCGTTGATTGTTGATGGAGGACAGATTATCAATATCTCATCAGGTCTCGCCCGTTTTTCTTTCCCAGGTACAGCTGTTTATGGCGCATTGAAAGCAGCGCTGGATACCTTAACACGATATTTTGCCAAGGAATATGCCAGCCGCAAAATCCGGGTGAACAGTGTAGCACCAGGCGCTATTGATACGGAATTTGGTGGCGGAAAAGGAGATGAGCAGCAACGTCAGCAAGTAGCGGCTGCAGCAGCACTGGGCAGGCTTGGCGTGGCAGATGATATAGGACTTTTTGTGGCGTCTATGCTATCGGATGACAGTCGGTTCGTCAATGCCCAACGTATTGAAGTAGGTGGCGGCATCATGATTTGACTTGTTAAGGCACCGTTGCCATGGATAATTGCCGGTGCTTTAATTTTTTTATAGCTTTATATATTCAAGTATGTAACGTCGTTATGGAATATTCAGATGTCAGATCGATCGCCGACCTACATGATTTTTTTCGGTACAGTAAACCACTGCATCCGTTGATCAGCATTGTGGACATGGGACAAGTAGACCGAACGCATCGCAAGCCCAATGTCGCCTATCGTCTTTACTTGTACGCGATCACCTTGAAGAAAGTGGATGGGAATTTTAGATACGGCCGTACTGACATTGATTTTGCAGAAGGGACGCTGCTATTTACCGCACCTAATCAAGTTCTTTTGCCCGACCCTGCAAATCAGGTCAAAGGTTGGGGGCTGTTTATCCACCCTGATTTTTTTCATGTAACCGTAAAGGGACATTCATTGACCCAGTACTCGTTTTTTGGTTATGATTTTAACGAAGGGCTTCATGTCTCTGATGCGGAGAAAACAGTGATTGAAAACTGTCTGCAAAACATCAATAAAGAAATCGGCAATACTTTAGATGCTCACTCGCACCATTTGATCCTGGCTAACCTGGAGTTAATGTTGTCGTATGCCTCACGGTTTTACGATCGTCAGTTTCTGACCCGTGTAAAACCGGCCAATGATCTGGTGGAAAGGTTTGACCGGCTATTGTCAGATTATTTTAAAATGGAATCATTACTGGAAACTGGGTTGCCGGATGTGGGATACTTTGCCGAGCGGCTAAATCTATCCGCAAATTATTTGTCTGATTTGCTTGTGAAATATACCGGGCAATCCACCCAAACGCACATTCATTTAAAGTTGATCGACAAAGCGAAAAGTTTGTTGTGGAGCACCGACCATTCCATCAGCGAAATCGCTTTTAACCTAGGATTTGAACATCCCTCTCATTTTACCAAACTGTTTAAAAACAAAACGGGTCAATCACCTAAAGCATATCGGGCGCTAAATTAAATCCTAATATGATGATTTAAAGCTGTCCGTTACAGCAGAATTACTATCAAGCAAAACGGAAAAACGTTACAGCTGCTGTCCAAGAAATATAGAATAAAAGGCTCGACTAAAGTTATAATGATGTTCATTTTTACTTAGCAATCTCCTGTTGTATTAAATTTTAGGTAAAGCATTATTTTCAATCTTTTCGATTCTTGATTGAACTTCTTGAAAATCAGCTAAAAAGTTCGACTTTTGTCCGGTTCCTTCTACCCAAGTAAGTAAAAAGCCTCTTAGAGAAATCTGAGAGGCTTTTTTGTTTGGCAAGTATAAAGCTTAGTTTATCTCTATGAGAATTGCTAAAATAAGTTGCTCAATAGGATTCATCGTGGGCATGCTGGCTATTATAGCATATACCGGAGATAGGCGAATGCATGCAATTACTAATAGCAAAGCATATCTTACAACAGGCATTTTATTAGTGTTAACATCCTTAGTTGCATACATATTTCTTTCTAATAGGAAGCGGAATTTATGAGTTCTGCTCCCGCTACCCAAGAAGCCTCTTATGAAAATCAGGGGCTTTTTTATGGATTCTTAATTTGCTCATCTTCTCCCGCTAAACCTTACAAGTTTTAAAAGATGACAGTTGTTTAGGCTTAGTTTCTTCGCTGTATTAATAGATTATTAAACTTTAATAACTACCGATCCAACCAATCAGTGGAAGGTCATCTAATAAATAGAATTACAAATCCTGTTGTGGCCATGCAGGCTTATACAGATACGGATTTTCTTTTAACGGTTTGTTCCCTCAAATTTTCGGATGGCTTCTACAGTAACAGGTGTAAACAAATTTATCAGATTACCATCCGGATCTCTTAGCAGAAGAGATTTATTGCCCCAAGGCATTACAGTTGGCTGCTGCACAATAACAATACGATCATTAAACAGCTGAACTAATCTATCATAATCCGCATCTACATCCTTTACAATAAACTCGATAATGGCCGTCTTATTTTGAGCGGCTTTAGCCACTTCATCGCCACCAAATAATTGTAATGTTCTGGTGCTTCCAATCGCCAATGTTGCCGACGGGGCATTTAGTTCAGCAAAGTCTTCTGTGTATTGTATGGCTGTTATTCCGGTTAGCTGCTCATAAAAGTTTACTAGCTTTTTTACATCATTGGTAATGATTCTAATGGAAGTGAGATTCATAATTCTGCGCTTAATATTTTCAAGAATGTTTCTTTTTACAAATACAAAAATGGCGCAGCGTTATGACAAGGGTATGTCAGGGGTAATAAATTTTTCTTGTTTTTCTTTTAAATATTGTTCCAAGGTTAGTTTGTGCGGTTCAAAGGTTAAATCAAGAGATCTAATTTTGAGTATTCTGTCTAGCCTGAACATCCTGAAATCTTTTCTTAATCTGCAATAAGCAATCAGTAGCCACTTTTCCTGTAAGCTGTAATACAAGGCAAAAGGCTCTATAAGCCGCTCAGATGTCGCGGTTTGATCAGGGGAACAGTAAGTTATTTTAAGCACTTTAAAAGAAGTAAGTGCATTTTGAATTAGCGTCAGTGAGTCGCTGAATCCGCTAGCGTGCACCATTGGGCTGATCGCTATCCTGTTAGATAGTAACTCCATTTTCTCTTTATCCTGAAAATTAAGTACGGCTTTTATTTTGCCAATTGCTGCGAGATATTCTTTAACCAAAGAGTTATCTCCGCTTTTTGTCACCATTTGCTCTGCAATTACCAAAGCGCTGGCTTCACTTTCTGTAAACATCACAGGAGGCACCCGGTAACCTTCCATCAGCGTATACCCTTTTCCGTCCTGTGTTAAAATCGGAACACCAGCTTGCTCAAGTGCTTTAATATCTCGGTAAATAGTTCTGACACTTACCTGAAAACGATCAGCAAGTTGCGTAGCTGTTATGAGTCGCTTGGTTTGTAGTTGGGTAACTATTGCTGTAAGTCTTGAAATTCGTTTTATATCGCTATCATTCATCGCATGGCCATCACAAAGTTTGTAAATTTACCGTATTCCGGTTTATGACTCAATCTACTTTCCAAAGAGTCAACGAAGATATATCAATCTTTAGGCTGCTTTAAAAGCTGTCAACTTTCAGAACTGAATTGGACTCACTCCTTCATGTTGCTTTAACTGCCTGTTAAGATAGACTTTACATAAGGTTAAACACTTTATAAGAAGTTTTAGTGCAGCCAGCAATGTTTCATAAAACGTTCACTAAACTTCCTTTGAGCTTAACTATTTAAAAGTATTTTACAAATTGTCCGGAAAACAGACTTGCTTGATAGCTAAAATCCAAATGAGCCAATCAAAGGCAGTATTGTGTACGCAAACATAGTTGGTATTCCTATGTTGTTTAAAAATCTACTCCGCTCTTGAATACTATATTCTCTTTTACTGATCTCGCCGTTTCCTTTTAATGTTCCTTTTATGCGCAATTTGCATCCTATCCATAACAGCATCACTAATGTTTGGCCTTACGGCTCTGGTAAGATGGTGCAACTTTTTCGCCATCATCCTTGGGAGCAAACCGCTCTTGGGCCGCTCAGCAACTGGCCGCAAAGCTTGAAAACATCGGTTGAACTCATGCTGGCTATGAAGCAACCGGCTTGTATTGGTTATGGCAAACAGTTTAATCTGTTATATAACGATGCCTATATTGATCTGATCGGAGCCGAGCATCCTGCTGCTTTGGGAAAGCCATACTTTGAGCTATGGCCTGCACCGCACGCGCCAAACAAAAGTTGGTTAGAGATGATTATGTCTGGCGAATCAGTTTTTATAGAAAATCAGCTTTTTATACCACCGGGCAAGGAAACAACTTTAGGAGATAGGTGGATGACTTATTCCTGGACACCACTTCGGGATGAGGCAGGTAACGTCGTCGGTTTTTACGGCACTGCTATAGAAATAACACATAGTGTATTGCCGGAAAAAGGTTTACGCCGTTCTGAAAGGCGCTTTAAAGCCATTGCCAACCTGGTGCCGGATTTGCTTTGGAGCAATGATCAAAAAGGTGAAACCTATTGGTATAATGACCGCTGGCTAAACTACACCGGGCAAACGCATGAAGAGGCATCAGATTATGGCTGGCTTAGCGTTATACATCCCGATGACCGTGAGCAATCTTTAAAAAGTTTTCAAGACGCCGTTGATAGGTGCTGCCCGTTACGGCAGGAACATCGCATACGCAATGCATCGGGCCAATACCGCTGGTTTCTTATTCAGGCCGAGCCTTTGCCGGATGAGCAAAGCAACATAGTGCAATGGTTTGGGGCGGCCACTGATATTCACGATCGCAAGCTTTCTGAAGAATTGCTTAAAGCATCGAATGTGTTGCTGGAGCAGCAGGTGAATGAACGGATGCATGATTTGGTACAGGCTAAAGAGTTTCTGCAAACAACCATAAACAGTTCTACCTATACCTTTCAGGGATTTAAGGCTGTCAGAAACGCATCAGGAAAGATTATTGATTTTCGCTGGACGCTGACCAATAAAGCCTGGAACGACTATAATCCTGATGTGATCGGCAAAAGCTTGCTTGAAGAAAGTCCGGGTGTAGTACCAACGGGCTTGTTCGACAAATTTGTTCAGGTAACTGAAACAGGCATCACTATAGACCATGAGCAGTACTATAATCATGAACAGTTCGACGGCTGGTTCCATCAAATATTAGTTAAAATGGACAATGGCTTTCTGATGAATACAGAAGATATCACCCAGCGCAAACTGGCACAACTGGAAGTACAGCAAAGCCGGGAACTACTGCAGGCGGTAATTGACAGCTCGCTGGAGATGATCCAGGTGTTTAAAGCCATCCGTAACCAGCAAGGTGAGATAGTGGATTTTGAGTGGCTTTTAAATAACCATGTTGCTCAGAAGTACTACGGAAATGTAACCGGAAAGCGCTTGCTGGTACATAATCCCGGGGTTGTTGAAGAAGGCATATTCAACAGTTTTAAAGAGGTAACCCAAACGGGTATTGCTCAGCAACATGAAAGGCATTATGTGCATGAACAGTTTAACGGCTGGTTTTACCAGTCGGTAGTAAAATTAAACGATGGCGTTGCTACTTCCACCGGTAATACAACCGCACGTAAACTGGCAGAACAAGACCTGAAACTGCAAAAAGAACGATTGCAGTCGGTATTTGATACCAGCCTTATCGGCATGTCTATCTTAAATGCTGAGCGAGACGACAATGGCACTATTCTGGACTTTCGTTTGATGCTGGTGAACAAGGAATTGGAAAGGGAAACCCACCGAACCAATTTAATTGGAAAATTATATACCCAGGAGTATCCGGGCATCAAGGCATCAGGCTTGTTTGATATGATGCTGCGGGTAATGGAAAGCGGCCAGCCTGAAGGTACAGAATACTTTTATCCGCACGAGGGGTTCAATAAATGGTTTTCATGCATGTTTGTGAAAATGGATGATGGCCTGGTAGCCACTAACCTGGATATCACCGAGCGGAAACATGCAGAAGAAGAGCGCCTGAAAAATCTGGCGTTGCTGGAGCAGGCAGAAAAGGTTGCGCAAACCGGTAGCTGGGAGTACGATATTTTGGCGGCCAGATTCACTTGGTCTGACGGTATGTATCATTTATTTGAACTACCCGTTGGCACCGAGGTAAAGCCCGATACTTATTTAAGCTTCGTAACACCCGAAAGCAAGCCCAGGGTTTTACGGATTATTCATCATATCAAAACCGGGCAGGCAGCCTTTGAAGAATCTGTCAACTTCAACGTCAATGGGCGAATCAAAACACTTAGCATTAAGGGAACCGTTTTTTATGACAAAAGACAGGTGGCGTTTAAGCTATTAGGCATAGATATGGATATTACGGCAGCTGTTGAGGCAGAGAAAAAGCTGCGTAACATAGAGGCCGAGCAACAGCAGGAAATTTTTAGAAATACGCTGAACACGCAGGAAGAAGAACGCAAACGTATAGCCGAAAGCTTGCATAACGGGCTGGGCCAAATGCTTTATGGTGTGAAGCTATCCCTCCATCAAATGGATTTAAAACCAACTGCCTCCCCAGCCCATAACGAACAAGTACTGCGCCAGGCAGAAGAACTGATTACAGATTGCATCAAAGAAAGCCGCCGGATATCGCATGAACTAACACCGGCCATTTTGGAGGATTTTGGCTTGAAAGAGGCAGTACAAGACATTTGCCATAAGCTAAGCGGACAGGTTATATTCAGTTGTTCCTTTACCGGAATCATCGGTAAGATGGACCGCTATCTGGAAACAGCCATTTATCGGATGGTTCAGGAGCTGATGATGAACGTAGTTAAACATGCAGACGCTACCCATAGCAACATTAAAATTGAAAAAACGAAAAAGGCTGTGTTGGTAATAGTTGAAGACAATGGTAAAGGGCTTACAAACCGTAAGTCTAAAGATAAAGGAATAGGCTTACAGACCATACGGAACAGGGTGGCATTATTGGGCGGTAAGTTTCAGGCTTCCTCCGCCGCACAATCAGGTACTACTATTAGCATAACCTTGCCGCGTGTACAGTTAGAGCAATTGCACAGTAATTGAAACTTGCAACAATCTGAGGTGTTCAGTATCACACAATATTATTGGCTTCAAGAACCTCCATTAATTGGTTCGACATCTGTTCTGCTCCTGCTACTCAGAAAGCCACTGACAAACATCAGAGGCTTTTTTAATGACTCGGTGAAAACACTAACTGTATTTAAGAATGTTCAATTTTGAATGAACCCTGCTGTTCTTTACGGGGCTTATTAAGCGTTATCAATTTTCAGTTAAACCTGTTCGTTTTGATTGGGATCAAATTCCACAATCCATTCAATGCCATATTTGTCTCTGAACATTCCGGCATATGTATCCCACGGACTGTCGCCAATAGGGCCTTCAATATCCCCGCCTGCTGATAGTCCGGTGAAGATTCGGTCTGCTTCTTCCCTGCTTTCTACACTGATTAATATTTTTGACCTGTTTTCATTTTCATTTACGCGGCCCATAAACTCCGGAACGTCGTTGGCTATTAATACATTGTTTTTACCAATAGGCAAAGCAATGTACATGATTTTGTGGGCTTCATTATCTGCTACCGAAAATTCATCACTTGCTAAGTCCTTGAAACGAACAATCTTTGTGAACTCTCCGCCAAAAACAGATTTGTAAAAAGTAAATGCTTCTTCGGCGTTGCCATTGAAGTTTATCCAAGGATTAATTGTTCTCATGATTTGCATGGATTTGCTTTTTTACTAAGACCGTAATTAAAGATTTAGCTTATATAAATGTTGCTCTAAAGGTTTAAAACTAATTTATTTTATTTGTAAAACGTTATCTATAATCTATAAAATACTATACTCAAGAATACTCATAACCTTTTCGCCATTTATGAAAAAATTGTTAACAGTAATTATCCTGTTTTTTTTGGTGCAAAATGCAACAGCTCAAAAAAGTGAATTAAAACAGATTGCGGATAGTATCAAGGCGGAAGGAGAAATGCTTTATCGTTCTGAATGGGCGTCAGGACACAGTACGCAAATTTTCGCGTCCGGTTTTGGTGGTAAAAAGCTTCTTTCTGGTGGATATTTTTCTTATGAGACAAAAAAAGGAATAGCCACTGTCTTTTTTTCTAAAGATGAATATCCTGTAGTAATAGCGACAGTTAAATTTAATCATGGACTGGATTCATCTATATACAAAATAGACACTACTACAAGAAAATTCACCGAAATTGAAAAAGACTTTTATACAATCCGGTCAAAAGCTGAACAAACTGTTTTGAACGACACGCTTTTTAAATTTTATCAAAATATCAGTCTAAACCTTGTTCCTGTTATAAGAAATGGTGCAAAAAAAGTCTATGTCATCACTGCGCAAACAGCACCGGATGAAGTTTTATTAGGAAATGATTACCTGATTATCTTTAATAAAGACAATAACATAATTAAAAAAACAAAGCTTCATAATAATCTTATTCCATTAGGAGCCGGTGGTAAAGAGGCGATAAAGGCATCCTCGCATCTGCATTTAGGTGAAACTAGCCCTTTTATTACTGCAACAGATATTTGTGCATTCAAATTATGGAAGCCTAGGACCACTTGGGTAATCAGTTTCATTGTTTCAACCGGGTATGTATCTGCATGGCACTTTCGCGATGAGTATTTAGAAATTCTGACCCAAGCCGAGTGGAAAAAAGTGATGAAGAACTAATGATATAAAAGTTTTTACGCCTTTTAAATGCAGAATACAAAAGTTTTGCCTTATACAAAGTCAAAGTGATCAAGGTAGCCGTTTGTACTTGTACGGCGCCGCCTTGGCATATCAAATGTCACCTTAGTTTCTTAAGGTAAAGCCCAGTTTCCATCATGTTTTTAATAAACTAACAAAACCGTGGTTAACCATACATTCTAACAAAGCCGACAGCCTTATTGGGCTTTGCTGTTGAATATCTGAGCTATAAAAATTCTTTTTTACTGAATAAATTGATTTTTATATCTTTGCAGCAATTCCTGATTTGTTAACCCATTAAATATCAAGGAATCATGACTGAACGTATTCACATATCGCCCCTTTCGCTCATTGCCTAACTGGCAGGCAGCATTCTGTTTTTATTTATTGGAAACATGTTAATGCCTGTTGCTTTATGCAACGGATATCTATTGCTTTTGCCTGCTTGGTAGTTTGGTAGCCTGATAGCACCATGAAAGGGTATATCCCATCTCCGGGATGAATTAAAGCTCGATTTTTAATTCCATTATTTTAAAAACGCACAACCTGCAAGTGTGCCTGAATAGCCATGCCATTTCTTAACGTAAATGCGGCGCAGGTTGCACTAAAGGATGTATGAAAACAATAGCCGAAGGTTGTAAGCTACAGCTGATTCTTCGGCATAAAACAAAACACCCGCACATGGGCAATTTAAAAACCAAAGATTTAACTAAAATAGGTTATACCGATAACCAGCTTCGCAGCTTGGTGGTAGGTATAGCTGCCAAAAATTTTAAGCATCATACAAATGATCAACTGCTTAGCCTGCTGGCCGACATTCTGCAGCAGCCGGAGCAGTATCTGAACGATGCCATAACCGGCAAAATAGCCGAAAAAATAATTGGCAAACCTGCCGAAACACCATTTAGCGTTTATGAATTACGCAATGAGCCATTGCCATACAAAACCTATGGCAGGCAACATATAGAAGCGGCAGCCCATTCGCAAATGGAACTGGCCATGCAACTGCCTGTAAGCGTTCAAGGCGCACTAATGCCCGATGCCCATATGGGCTTCGGCCTGCCTATTGGCGGTGTACTGGCTACCGATAATGCCGTTATACCCTACGCTGTTGGTATGGACATTGGCTGCCGTATGGCGCTATCTATTATTGATGAAAGCGATAGCTTTTTTAACCGGTATGCTTATCAGGCAAAACAAGCATTGAAAGATCATACTCATTTTGGTATGGAAGGCGGTTTAGACATAAGGCAGGAGCATGAGGTACTGGATAGCCCGGTATTTCGAGAGTTGTCTTTTTTGCGACCGCTGCACGGCAAAGCTGTAAGGCAATTAGGCACATCCGGTAACGGCAACCACTTTGTAGAGTTTGGTACTATTGAGCTTGCCGAAAATAATGTACTGGGTTTGCCGGCCAAAAAGTATGTGGCCCTGCTGTCGCATTCAGGTAGCCGGGGTTTAGGCGCAGCTATTGCCAAGCACTACACCCAGCTGGCCATGAACACCTGCAAACTACCCCGCCATGCCCAACCGCTGGCTTGGCTGGATATGAATACCGAAGCCGGCCAGGAATACTGGCTGGCCATGACATTGGCCGGCGATTACGCCCGCGCCTGCCATGAGCACATCCATGCCAATCTACTTAAAGCCTTAGGACTAAATGCAGTTTGCGTGATTGAAAATCACCACAATTTTGCCTGGAAAGATCAACTAGCCAACGGTAACGAAGTGATTGTACACCGCAAAGGTGCTACACCTGCGCATGCAGGCGAGCTAGGTATTATTCCCGGCAGCATGACCACGCCAGCCTATCTCGTTGCCGGTAAGGGCGCTATTGATGCCCTTTATTCTGCATCACATGGTGCCGGTAGGACTATGAGCCGCCAAAAGGCAAAAGACAGCATGACTGTATCGGGCATGAAAAAGCTGCTATCCAGCGCTGATGTAACGCTGATAGGCGGTAGTGTGGAAGAGAATCCGCAGGCTTATAAAAACATTGATAAAGTAATGGGCGCTCAACACGCTTTAGTAGACGTACAGGGTAGGTTTATGCCCAAAATAGTAAGAATGAGCAAAGAATAACCGTAATGAAAAAAGTAGTTATACAAATAACCTCAGGTAAAGGCCCGGCAGAATGCTGCCGGGTTGTAGCCCAAGTACAACAGCTAATGCTTAAACAGGCACTGCAGCAAAATATTAAAACAGAAACGCTAGACATTGTTGAGGCCGATACAAAAGATACTTTACGATCTGCCACCTTCACTGCTGAGGGTGGGAATTTGAATGCCTTCATTGAAGAGTGGCAGGGCACAGTACAGTGGGTGTCGCCAAGTCCCTACCGTAAAGCTCATAAACGCAAAAATTGGTTTGTAGGTGTTGCTGTGCTCAATATTAAGGAACTGCCTGTTTGGAATGCAGCCGATATCCGGCTGGAAACCTGCCGCGCTTCCGGGCCGGGCGGGCAAAATGTAAACAAGGTAGAAACCGCCGTACGTGGCATACACCTACCATCGGGCTTACAGGTATTGGCTATGGACAGCCGCTCGCAGCTCGAAAACAAAAAATTATGCATTGAGCGTTTGCAGGCTAAAGTGCAGGCCTTGCAAATGGCACATTTAACGGAGCAACAACAGCAACAATGGCTCAATCATCACGTATTAGAGCGGGGTAACGCTGTGAAAGTGATCAAAGAGCAACTATAAACCAGCAGGCATTCTTCTAATCAAATTTAGGTTTACATCAATGTGTTCGGTTAATTAAAATAGATAACCACTTTACAGATACGGTAGTTAATACTAGTGCCGTATCTGTATGCAAGTGGTAAGATAAGCCTGTTACCAGCCAACAGGCTTTCAAATATAATTGCCCCCAAAATTTGTACATTTGCATTATTAAAACTCTTTAAAGTCTTGCGTCATGTAATTGCTGTCACATACTAAATGTTAGTGATCTTCTCCGCCCCAAATGGAGAGGAAAAGCAATTCTTATTTCTATTTATTTAATGACGACAACATGGCTATTTCACAAAAATATGGTCGTACGTATCATTATCCGTTTTCGCCGGGTACTACCAGCGACGATAGGATACAGCACGACTATTGGGAGCATCTGCAAAAAATCCCTACCCTTATACACACCGAGAAGTTAGACGGCGAAAATAACTGTCTGAACCAGTACGGCGTATTTGCCCGTTCGCATGCGGCGCCTACTACCTCGCCATGGACGGAAAGTTTGCGCCGCTTTTGGCAACTGGTTAAGCATGATTTAGGTTCGCTGGAAATATTTTTGGAGAACCTGTATGCGGTGCATTCTATCGAATACCGCAAACTGGAAAATCACTTTTATGTATTTGCCGTTCGTGAGCATGACCGCTGGTTAAGCTGGGAAGAAACGCAATTTTATGCGAACTTGCTTGATTTGCCTACTGTGCCGGTTTTAGGTATGGTAGCGCCTCCTGCTGATCGCTTAACATTTGAACAGGATGCACAAAAAATAGTATCAGGCCGAGGTTTGCTGGATCCTTACGATGCTTTTAGCGGTGAGCCGGTAACAATGGAAGGCATTGTTAGCCGGAATGCAGAGAGTTATACAACAGATACTTTTTCTCAAAACGTGTTTAAATACGTACGCAAAGGACATGTAAAAACGGATGAGCACTGGACACGAAACTGGCGCAGGAATAAGCTTAAAGATGAAGGAGGCGCGTATGTGGCAAATTAGTGAGCATAAAGACTGGACTTATTTAGAAAAGCAATTTGACTGGGTAAAGCGGATGAGTACCGTACCGCAAGACCCGATGTACCATGCCGAAGGTAATGTGGCCATACACACCCAAATGGTATTAGATGCTTTAGTTAAACAGCCTGCTTATCAAAGGTTGCTTCCCCAGGAACAAGAAATAGTGTGGGCCGCTGCCTTACTGCATGATGTAGAAAAGCACAGCACAACCGTAATTGAAGCAGACGGACGCGTTACCTCAAACGGGCATGCTAAAAAAGGGGCGTTAAAAGCCCGGCAGTTGTTGTATCGTGATATTCCTGCGCCATTTTTTATACGCGAGCAAATTGTTGGTTTGGTGCGTTATCATGGCTTACCATTGTGGCTATTTGAAAAGCCCGATCCGGCAAAGGCCGCTATCATGGCAAGTATGGAGGTAAATACTGCCTGGCTGGCACTGCTGGCCAGAGCTGATGTGCTGGGCCGCGTGTGTGCCGACCAAGAGGAAATTTTGTACAAAATTGAATGTTTTGAGGCCTTATGCCAGGAACAGCAATGCTGGGGCATTGTCCGAAACTTTGCGACCGACGCCGCCAAAATGTACTACATACAGCATGAAGAAGCCTATGCTGACTATGTGCCGTTTGAAGAGCCTACAGGCGAAGTAATACTGATGAGCGGTTTGCCAGGTGCCGGAAAAGATAATTATGTTTGGCAGCATTACCGTGATTTACCAGTGGTGTCATTAGATGACATCAGGGTGCAAAAAGGAATATCTCCAGCAGACAAATTGGGCAATGGACGTGTTATTCAGGCAGCTAAAGAGTTGGCTAAAGTTTATCTGCGTAAAAAGCAATCCTTTGTTTGGAATGCCACCAATGTTACCCGGCAAATGCGCATGCAGTTGATTGATTTGTTCTTGACTTATAAAATGAAGGTGAAGATTATTTATGTAGAGGTGCCGTATGCGCAACTGCATGCTCAGAACATCAGCCGAGAGAGTGTTGTTCCAGAGATTGCCGTAGAAAAAATGATTGATAAGTTGGAGATACCTGCGCAATGGGAAGCACATAAAGTACACTTAGAAATTTCTTAGAGCGATTAGTATTTGAAATAACTAATTAAATCAAGTATAAGTTCATCTTCAGGCTTGTTTTGTATAAGTGGGTAAGTTAGCTACATCCAATTAAATTGAAATAGGCGCTCGTTAAATGAGCGCCTATTTCAAAATTCATAGCATTTTCGCAACATCGGTTTTGGAAAATCTACGTCGGTCTCCTGATCCTGCGGCGCTAAAAGACTTATATTATTTAACTTTTTTGAGGTCTTTTTCTACTCGTTTCTCTGCATTTTTAGCTTTCTTTTCCTGCGCTTTCTTTTCTTCACGCTGCTCGTGATCTGATTTTTTTGCAGCACGCTTTTCTGTCCGGATCACTTTATTCGATTTTCTGTTGTACAAAGCATTAATAATGCCCTGCCCTTTTCTGGTAAAAAACTTAATTTTAGGATTCTCACTCGTTCCGGTTACGGCAACCGGAACACTAATCCAGCCCGCAGGCGGCAACCCTACTTTTACCAGGATATCCAACAGTCCGTTAAAACTTGCCGTTCCGCTAATGGCAGGTCGTAGAACGGATACTTTGAATTTAAATTCATTGATGTGAATCAGGTTATCTTTGATATGCGTTTCTATATTTACGCCCTTCATATCAGGGTTATTAAAGGCATCGGCCCCCACATTGTCACCAATTACCGAAAGCATTTTTATGTTTTTTACGGCTACATCCCGAAGGTTTACCACGCCGCCACCTTCTAATGAAGGATAAATAGGATTCATGTTTGCATCAAAATCACCTTTCAACTTATAATTGAGCGATACAATACCACTCACATCTTTTGCAGATGTAGCCATTTTGCGTACCATGTCAATTTCCTTATAAGCCCTTTGCACATTAAAATCTAGCACCTTAAAGGCAACATCAAAATTGGCAGTTAACGGAGATTCATTCTGATAACGGGCATCGATATTCATCCGGCTGCCTATCATGTCAAAGGATGTGTTTTTTAAATAAACTTGCCCGGCTTTTACAGCAGCAGTTCCTTTAAGCTGATTAAGGTTCATGCCGTTAAATCTTACTTTTTTGGCGTTAGCGGCTAAAGACACATCTAAGTTTCTAGGAACAATTACAACGCCGCTGCTTTTTGGATGTTCGGCTTTTGCATCTTCAACTTCTACTGATTTATCGCCATTGTCGCCGCTTTGTAGCGCCATAAACTCATCAACCAAAATATAATTGGAATTCAAAGCGAAATTGCCATGAAGTGTTCCTCTGCGTTCAATAAAATAATTGATGGTATTCAGCAGATAGCCATTCAACGAAAAATCAGATTTTCCGTAAGTGGCATAAAACTTTCTGAACCACATTTTTTCATTCTCAAACTGGAAGTTGCCCTCTTTTATATAAAATGACCTAGGCAGGTATTCGGTACTGGCTTTTATATTTTTCAGGATTAAAGTTCCCTTGTTATCTAACTTGCTGTACTGGCCCGTGGTAGCATAACTTTGCCTGCCGTTCAAGGATAAATCTGCCGTTATCAATCCACTAACGTCTACCCCTTTTGTTGCAAAAACTTTATAGATCCTACCAACATTTAAAACCCCTTTTGCACGTACTTTATATAACAGATCTTCAAAGTTTTGCAGATCAGCGTTAACAAATACAGGATTTCCTTCAAAATCAAACTTAAAAGGATCAAGTTTTACTTCAAGACTACTAAAGGTACCATCGGTGTTTTTAATATTAGCTGTTAAATTGATGTTGGTGATAGGATTTGGGTAAGAGGTCGTTTTTAGCCAGCCGTCTTTCAAATCAAGGTATCCGTCGGTTTTCGGAAATAGCTTTTTGTCCATGTTAAAGATACCGTTTGCCTTTACGTCGGCATTCATCATACCCCTGATATCAAAGTCTTTTAAACCTAAGGCCGCGTCTAGCGTTTGTAAATTGACCGCACCTTTTATATTGGCATTTACGTTCATATTGCTTAGCCCCTTAGTTTTAACCACCGCCCTGAAGTTGTTTTTCTGACCAAGATCAAAGCTTAGTTTTTTCAGATCCAATCCTAACTGCTCCACGTCTAAAGAGGGCAAATCAATATTCAAGTCAACATTAAGATTGTTCATCGGCACAGGCGCCTTTGCATTGGAAATAACACCATCATTAACCAGCAAACGTGCTGTAAAATGTGGCTTCAAGTTCTTGGGTTCGCTAAACCTGCCTTTCAGGCCAAAAAACAAATTGCTTTTACCTTCTATTTTGGTGTCTTTTGCCCAATCCAGGTATTGTGGCGGCAGCACAGAAATCATATCACGAATGGTAGTTTTTTCTGAGGCAGCTTTGATATCCAAATCATATCCATCCTTGAGGATGGCTACAAAACCGGTAAATTTTAAAGGGAGATCATTGATCTTCAATTCGTTTTTTCTGAGTACAAAAGTTAATGCATTGGTATTAATTCTCGTAATCAGGTCGGCATGCAGGGCCTTTTGCTTGGCATAGTATATTCTGTTCAGGCTAAAATCTAACTGATTTATTTTAAGATCAGTTTTCAAATCAAAGATATCTTTACTCAATCCACCTTGCCCTGTATAATTCAGTCCTTTTGCATCCACTAATACTTGAGCCGTACGATCGGTATATTTAATATGCCAGTTTTTAAATTTGATGAGATCGAGTTTTATGGATGTACCTTTTCCGGTGGTATCCTGTGGCGTTTTAGACGGCTCAGATACATACACGTTATAGTTGGCCTGCCCTTTACTATTCACATAAACATTGGCATAAGCATCGTTGACATAAATTTCATCGATCTTAACCTCGCCGTCAAAAATCAAATTTTTAAGGTTGATACCCGCCGCCACTTCTTTCGCGGCCAGTAACGTATCCTGCTGAAAAGGCTTAGACCCTTTAAGCAACAAATCATCTACAGAAACGGTAAGCGAAGGAAAGTGCCGGAAAAAGGTAAGGTGCACTTTTTTATAATCCAGTTTTCCGGCCAGGCGCTTATTTGCAAATATTTTAACCTGCTCAGATATAGTTCCAGGAAATAAGATTGGAATAATAAACATCAGGAACAGAATTGATGCTACGAAAATTCCCAGCCATTTCAAGGTCTTCAAAATTGGTTTTTTAAGCTTCTCCATAAATCGATATCTTACATTTAATCTTAACAGTAGGCGTCACCTATAAGTTATGGATAGACTTTAGCTATCTAAAACCAAGCCATTTATGATAATGAAGGGAAAACTTCTTTTGCCAAGCACCAAGAGATTAGATATGTAACTTATGAACGAATGAGCTTTTAGTTTCTAATTACTCAAAATATTTTTTTTATAAATACCGATAAAGGCATTTGTTTTTTAATCGATAGAATATTGTATTAGTGCTATATTATTTTATAATTCCTTATGTAACGATAAATATGATTGGTTTTATATATTTGCAAAAAATTAAAAAGCCAACCTTATTACGATAATGCTTACCTCTCGCAGAGCCCCTTTGTGTTCGGCTCACAATATTAAACGTCATGTTATTTTCTTTTTAATGGTTTCCGCGTTGGTTTCCTTAACAGACGTTTCAATAGCACAAAAGAAAAGCACAAAAATAAATAAACCCGCTACCGCATCTAATTTGTCAGATAACAAGTTTGAACTGGGAGTAGCCGGAGGTTTAAATTTGAATCGATTTACCAAAGGTCAGCCGCATACAGGCTACAATACCGGGTTTAATGGCGGCATATTAGCAAACTACTATGTTTACAAAAACTTTGCCTTACAATTAGAGGTAAATTATATGCAGCAAGGCGGCCAAATGATTACTTTTAAAGATGATACCAGACTTGGTTTACCTGAAAGTTTTACCACAAAGAATGTTAAAAATAGCTCTTATCAGTTAAATAGTATTGAAGTACCGCTTTTACTTAATTACAGAATAAAGTTAAAGCAAGGCTGGCAACCTTCTATTTACGCAGGCGGTAGTTATGCTTATACTCTAAATGTAACGGAGCATTACCAAAAGACTGGCAATTTGCTTCCGGAAGAAGATATTATTGCTACAGTTACTGGTAACCAAGGTGCTACCAGTCTTTTTACAAGCAACAGATTTAACCTTATAGCAGGTGCAAATGTAAAGCTGCCACTATCTTCAAAATTAAAACTGCTAATAGACTTCAGGTATTTAAATGGCCTGAGCCCTGTTAGAGAAAACTACTCTTACATGGAAAAAACAGGATTTGGCAACAATATCAGAACTAACTCTTTTATTTCAAGAGTTGGTGTTGTTATGTCTATTAAATAAGCATATATACCCTCTGTTATACCTTAAAACCCACAAACAAAAAACTTATTATGAAACTTAAGTTTACCTTTATCGGTATGGCGCTTGCCATGCTTCTTGCAGGATGTTCTAAAGATGAATTTAATGAACGTGATGCAATAGAGGCACAAAAAGAATTACTTAATATGCAGTATCAGCACGAGCTTGATCTGGAAGCACTTAAGCAAAAAGGCACTACTGCACTACAAGAATTAATTAACACAGCTACACTTAACCAGCTTAAATTGACAGACAGTTTACAAAGGCGAAACGCTATTTTGGCCAATCAAAAAGATTATAGTGTAACTGTTGTTGATGCTTATACAAACGCGCCGGTAGCTGATGCTGACGTTACTGTATCTTCATTAGGCAAAATAGTTTCTGCTAAAACAAATGCTCAGGGAGTAGCAAGCTTTTCTGCCTTAAACTTATATCCTACATCAGCTTTTATGGTTTCAAAAACAGGCTATGCGGCAACTCAAATACTACAGCAAAACATTACTGCCGGAACTGCCAAACTTTGGAATACATCTGACCTGTCAAATGAAATTACCGGCACTTTATACATTGAGACAGATTTAACCAATGCTACTCCTGAAAAAGTAGGAGAAAACGTTTTAGTTACAGCCTCTGCTAGTGTTTCTAACAGCTCTTCGGGAAGTTATAACGTTTATTATCCGGCTTACACTAAGGCAGATGGTACTTACTCGATAAAAATTCCGGCTGCTATTAATGGGTACACGTTGTCTTTTCAACAAGTAACATCTGATCAAAAGCTTTTCGTAAATGCAACTGCCGACGATCAATCAACAGCATTTCCTAATAGCTTACCACGAATAGCTACTGTAAAAACATACTTTAATGTAAACAGCTTTAATGCTGGATATCCAAATGTAACAAACAATTACTACTTTAAAGTATCAGCAGATAAAACAGGAAAAGTGTTGTATATTCCAGGTTATTATTACAATTACAACAATTACAATCAAGTAATGCTGTCTAATATTAATGGAAAATATCAGATAGAAAAACTATACACTTATAACTACAGCTATTACAATAACTTATATGTCGATATCAACTCATTTACATATGACCCGCAAGCCCAAGTTGATGTACAAATGGTAGATGTAGCCGGAAACCTTATTGAATCTGCTCCAAAATTAGTTGCAACAGCTGGTTCAAACGGAAAATTAACATCTTACTATTCACCAGAAGGTGGAAGTGGATACATCCACTTAAAAAGAGATGCTTCTGGTAACTTAGTAGCTGGTGCAAAAGGAGTAATATTAAAAGCTACTCCTTATGATTCTTATTCAAATTTGTATTATATGAATTTTACAAATAATTTGAATACAGCGGTTAACAACACGGTTAACAACACCTATTTGAGTAACAATAAAGGCGACAAAAAAGTGGTTAACTTTTATTATGGCTCAGGAGATAGCAGAGAAAAACAAGTTTATTAATGCTAATTACCTCTTACAAAAGAGCCTCTTAAGGAAACTTAAGAGGCTCTTTTGTTTGTCTGTTTTTTTTGTTGCGCATACATATTCATAATTTATTTTGAACGTCCATGGCCCTTATCTAGCCCTAAGCTATGTAATCAAAGCTTATACACGTTTGTAAGGTGTTTAGCACGATGTTAATTGATTGGTAGTTAGGTAATTGTGATGTGTGAGATAAGGTGACTGCAGATGTGGAAAAGTATAAAAAACATAATTACCCAAGATTCAGAAAACTAGTAAAGGACGTTTTAATTTAGGGAAAACATTGTTCTGTGGCCAATAAAGGTTATGCTCGATTGAAAATAGGCTCCAGCAAAGGCGGCTTATTTTTATGTTTTGCACTGAATGGTAATAATGTGCATTGCACTGTCTTAACAGCCATGAAGCTTACAATTGTTTATCTAAAATTATTTATGGTGATATAGCTGCGACCAATATTTCTTACGGAAACAAGTTTGAAATTATTGTTTTAAATCCATCATTGGGGTGGTTGGTAGACGAGCTTAATAAGGAACGCACTGCTGCTGGTGGGCAAGATCAGCTTTTAGGGGTAAGTTTACTGTTTGAATACTCAGACTTGCAGGGACCGGGTTTTACATTAGTTTACGGACAAACCTTTATGCAATGGTATGGCGCAAAGCTCAATGCCATTGACTCAACGAAACCAATGCTACGGCACAGGGCTTATGAGTATGTAAATTAGGTAATAGAACACGCTGGGCTGGCTTCGCTGTTATCAACCATGCCCAATATGAACCTCGATCAGTTTTAGCATAGATGCCGGCTTTGCAAATTTCAGTAAAGGAAAATATGAAGTTTTGCCTATACCGCAACAGGATATTAATATAAATCCTAACTTAACACAAAATACAATTTACTAACCAACTGGCCGGATGAGTATTTAAACAAGGTTTATCCGGCTTTATTAAATGGACTTGCTTAAATAATGATGCTGTTTAAAAGGAAAAGATTTAATTTATTCTTTCTGCTAGCCGTATTAACTGCGCTATTACTTAGTACATCTTTTGCTCATGCGCAAAAGAAAAAAGTAAAAATCAAAACATTCACCAACCCCATTTTGCCGTCAGGGGCCGATCCGTGGATTATTTATAAAGATGGGTACTACTATTATACCAACACCTACGGTGATAGCTTGCTGCTATGGAAAACCAAAGACATTGCCGACTTGCGAAATGCGCCTAAAAAAACCATATGGATTCCGCCTATAGGTAAAAGTTACTCGAGCGAAATATGGGCACCCGAAATACATTTTCTGGAAGGTAAATGGTACATGTACTTTGCCGCAGATGACGGTAAAAATAAAAATCACCGTTTATATGTGCTTGAAAATGCATCGCCCGACCCTTTGCTTGGCGAATGGGTATTTAAGGGTATGCTGTCAGAAGCATCCAACAAATGGGCCATTGATGGATCGGTGTTTAGTCATAACGGCCAGCTCTATTTAATTTGGGCCGGATGGGATGGCGATGAAAATGGGCAGCAGGATATTTATATTGCCAAAATGAAAAATCCTTACACGGTTGACGGTAAGCGGGTCAAAATATCCAGCCCTGAATACGATTGGGAAAAGTATGGCGATTTGCATGATGAAAATAACCCGCCACATGTAAGTGTTAATGAGGGGCCAGAAGTATTAAGGCATGACAACAAGATATTTCTGATTTATTCGGCCAGCGGTTGCTGGACGGATTATTATGCCCTAGGGATGCTTAGCGCGTCAGCATCAAGTGATTTAATGGATCCAAAATCATGGAAAAAGTCGGAAAAGCCGGTTTTTGCCCAAAGCAAAGAAAACAGTGTTTATGCACCAGGCCATAATGCCTTTTTCAAATCGCCGGATGGTAAAGAAGATTGGATACTTTATCATGCCAACTCCAAGCCCGGTCAGGGTTGCGGTGGTAAGCGCTCGCCACGTATGCAAATGTTTACCTGGAATAAGGATGGCACACCAAATTTTGGTTTACCTGTTAAAGAGGGTGTGGCATTGCCTGTTCCGTCCGAAGCGGTATTGGTGAAGGCTAAGCCGCCTAAAGCACCGGGGGCGGCCGCCAAGAAAAAGCCAACAGCTAAAGGTATACACGATCAAACTATCATCATCAAAAACAAAAAGAATAAGTAATACTCCTAAAGCTATGAAAAGAACAAATCATCTGTTAGCGGGCCTGTTGCTGATGTTTACGGTACTGACAGCCTGTAAGCAAGAACCTAAGCCTGCAGTAGTTCCCCTTCAGGAAGGCAAAATCTGGTCGGTAGAAAAAGCCAATCAATGGTATAATCAGCACCAGTATATTGTAGGCGCCAACTTTATACCCAGTACAGCCATCAACCAACTGGAAATGTGGCAGGCGGATACCTTTGACCCTAAAACGATTGACCGCGAACTAGGCTACGCCGAAGGGATTGGTTTTAACACGATGCGTGTTTTTTTACATAGCGTAGCTTATGGAGCAGATCCGAAAGGATTTAAATCGCGTGTTGATCAGTATCTGACTATCGCCAATAAGCATCACATTCAAACCATGTTTGTGTTTTTTGATGATTGCTGGAACCCTAATCCAAAGGCCGGTAAGCAGCCGGAGCCTAAGCCCGGCATACACAACTCCGGTTGGGTACAGGATCCAGGCGTACGCGAAGTAAAAGATCCAAAACAATTTAATGTGCTTAAAAACTATTTTCAGGATGTAATGAAAACCTTTAAGCACGATAAACGCATTTTGCTTTGGGACTTGTATAATGAACCAGGCAACAGTACCAAGCACGATACCTCGCTGGCGCTGCTAACCAAGGTGTTTACCTGGGCACGTGATGTGAATCCGGATCAACCCATATCTGCCGGCTTATGGGCTTGGGACTTTGAAAAGCTGAATGCCTTTCAAGCACTTAACTCTGATATTATTACCTACCATGAGTATGAGCCGGATACCGCGCATACCCGCGTATTGCAACTATTAAAAACGCATGGCCGCCCCATGATTTGTACCGAATACATGGCACGTACCCGCAGAAGCACCTTCCAAAAGATTTTACCTATGTTGAAGAAAGCCAATGTTGGCGCTATAAACTGGGGACTGGTAGCTGGTAAAACCAATACTATTTATGCCTGGGACACACCTATGCCGCAAGGCGGAGAGCCTAAACTTTGGTTTCATGACATTTTTTATAAAGACGGCCGGCCTTACAAACCCGAAGAGGTTCAATTTATAAAAAGCGTATTGGCAAGGCCTAAGGTAGAGAGCATAAAATAACTGGTTAATTATAACTGAATTTAATTAGGCCAATGCTAACTGCCCCAAATAGGTTGTTAACATTGGCTTAACATTAACATGTTTTCTTTGTAGAACGGTAATCTGTTTATCGCAGCTTTTAAACCCAGTCTTTTGGCTGGGTAATTTTTTATATTATGCGTTCAGTCACTGCAAAGCAAATTAAGCATGTATTTTTATTATTATGGATTGGAATAAGTAGTACTGCTTTTGCACAATCCGATAGAACTATCCTGCAACAGGCACAAGCGCTTAGTCAGCTTCACCCCGATTCGGCTTTAAAGCTTTTAAAAGAATTACAGGCCCAAGCTGGTACCGAAAATAAACCTACCGCCGCGTCTATTTTGCAACTAATGGGGCAAATTTGTTTTAACCAAGGGCACTACGCACAAGCACTGGAGTTTTACCTGCATGCCGATAAACTGTTTACCCAAACCGGTAATAAAGATATGCAGGCAGGCAACTTGGGTAAAATGGGCGTTTTATATTACTATAATAAAGAAGTTAACAAAGCACAAAGTTTATTCAAGAAGTCACTTAGCCTATATCAGCAAACCCGGAATATAAAAGGACAGGCAGAAATATTAGGCGAAATTGGTCACCTGTTTGAAAAACGGCAGTTATATGACAGCGCATTCCATTATCAGCAACAGGCTTTAATCCATTACAATCAGATTCACGATCAGCAAGGCGTTGCCAAAATCTATGAAAACCTAGGCAGCATCTATGAAGATTTGGCCAAGTACGATTCGGCCTATACCTGCTTTAATCAGGCAAAAACGTTATATAATCAGGGCCATAATACTATAGCCAGTATTGAGGTAATTAACAATATTGGCGATGTGCTGCGCAAAACGGAGCATTATGCTGAAAGCGTACAGCAATCAAGGCAAGCCTATGCACTAGCCTCAAAAACACACAATCTTTATCAATTGGCGGCCGCTAGTCGGGATTTAGGTAAAAGTTATCAGTTACTTAAGCAAATGGACAGCGCTTATCATTATTTGGAACTAAGCCGCAAATACTCATTGGAAATCTATTCAAAAGAGGGGCTAAATCAAACCGCATTTTTGCAGGTACTGTATGATATCAACAAAAAGAGTGAAGAGATAATTCAGCTGAATGCCCATCGCCGTACCAATCGAATCATCACCGCATCGGCAATTACCATTGTGGTATTACTAGTTATTATTGCCATCATCATCTTTAGTCGGCAGCGGCTAAAAATCAAAGACCAGCGTATGCTGGCCGAACAAAACCAATCCATTTATCAGGCACAGCACGAACTGATGCAACTGGAACTGAAGAATAAGCAGTTGGAAGAAGAATCATTAAAACAGCAACTGGATTTAAAAAGCCGTGAGTTGTCTACCCATACGCTCAACTTAATCAAAAACAACCAGTTGCTGGAAGACATGCGGAATACGCTGCAAGAGATGGTAAAGGATGATAAACGCGACCAGAAAAAGCAGATGCAGCAGATTATTCACCAAATTAATCAGGGCTTTAATCACGAACAGCATTGGAAAGAATTTACTTCTGCATTTGAGCAGGTACACCAGCAGTTTTTTAAAAATTTAAAGCAGCACAGTACCGACCTAACTTCAACAGATATGCGCCTGATTGCCCTGCTCAAAGTAAACATGGATTCTAAAGATATAGCCGGTTTGCTCGGTATCTCGCTGGATAGTTTACGGGTAGCAAGGTACCGGTTACGCAAAAAATTAAACTTGGAGCAGGGTGATAACCTGTCTACATTCATCCAATCACTATAGTCTTATATTAGTTAAAAACCGTGTTAACATTATCTTAATGTAACGGTAACGGAATGATAATGGAGTCTATTGTAATATACATTTGCTTGTTTATCAATTAGTTGTGTAGTGGCGTTGCCTTTTGGTTTACGGTTTATGTAACGTTGTTTCCTTTTTGTAACAGCTAAAGTTTCGGCAGTTTAAAATGCATTTTCACATTTGCGGCATCAAAGCAAATGCATCAAACTCCCTAAAATGAATAAACTGTTACAAACCCTTTTACTTTTCCTGTTGGGTATTAGCGTGGCACAGGCCACTACCATAAAAGGCCATGTATACGATCAAAAAACCGGCGAGCCACTGGTAGGCGCAACCATAGTGCTAGACCGTGCCGGCAAATCAACCAGTACCGGCTTAGACGGTTCTTTCCAGATCAAAGAAGTAAAACCTGGCAATTATACCTTACGCATTAGTTACGTGATGTATAAAACCGCTATTCAGGAAATTGAAGCTACTAAAGAAGAGGATGGCTATCATCATCTCAAAATATATTTGGAACCAGCAGGTAAAAACCTAGCCGAAGTATCAGTAATCTCCAAAAAAGATGGCTCTGCCGAGCGTGAAGCCCGCCGTTTGGAACAACAATCTACCCCGGTAATGAATATTGTTTCAGGCCGTGCTATAGAGGTATCGCCAGATATTACGGTAGCCAATGTTATACAGCGTGTATCAGGCGTTTCAGTTGAGCGCAACAGTAATGGCGATGCGCAGTATGCCATTATACGCGGTATGGATAAACGCTATAATTATACCTTGGTAAACGGCGTAAAAATACCCAGCCCTGATAACCAGTACCGCTATGTGCCTTTGGATATTTTTCCGGCTGATTTGTTAGACCGCCTGGAGATTTCCAAAACCCTTACCCCGAATATGGAAGGCGATGCAGTTGGCGGCGTAACAAACATGGTAATGAAAGATGCGCCCGACAGATTGATGGTTACCGGTAATATTGCCGGTGGTTACAACCAGTTGTTTTTCGACCGCAATTTTACCAGCTACGATTATTCGCAGATTAACCATAAATCTCCTTACGAAATCAATGGCCGCTCTTACCAGGCTACGGCTAATGATTTTCCGAAAGGAACGTTTAACTATAGCAGTAAAGCCCCGGCACCAAACCTGGTAGGTAGTTTAACACTGGGTCAGCGTTTTTTTAACAGTAAGTTAGGTGTTATTTTATCTGGTAGTTACCAAAACACTTACCGGGGCAGTAATAGCACTTTGTACAACACATCTGTAAACAGTACTGATGCTTATGCTACAATTACTGCTAAAAACGAGCGCCAATACTCAGATCAGCAAAAGCGCTATGGTTTAAACAACAAAATAGATTATGCTATTAATAGCCATAACAAATTAACCTTATCTAACATATACGTAAAGCTGGATAATATTCAGGTACGTGATGAGGTGGAAACACCTTACAATGGTAACTACAATCCTGATAAAGGAAATGCCGAACTGGTTTACAGTACCCGTAGCCGCTTAACAAAGCAACAAATTTATAACAGCACCCTGCATGGCGATCACAGGCTGTTGAATAACCGGTTTAAAATCCAATGGTCGGCCGTGTATTCATCTGCTCAAAATGATGTGCCTGATAACACCACCATCAGTTTGAATGGTTTGCGCCAGAATGGGAACGAGTTTCGTACCGTGCTGGTAAATACCAACCCGGTAACGCACCGTTGGGAGCGCAATACCGACGAGGATAAAGCCGGTTACTTAGATTTAACTTACACCGTGCCTGTTGCCAAAGTAAATGTTGATTTCAGTGCAGGTGGTTTATACCGCGACAAACAACGCAGCAGCTTTTATAACAACTACAATTTATATCCTTTAAACTCTACCGCCGTTTATGGTACCGATTTTACCAACTATGCCGATATCGCCCTGGGTGTATCTAACGGTACCGGTGCAGTAAGTAATCCGTTAACTTACGATGCTTCTGAAAAAACAAGTGCTGGTTACGGTATGGTTAAATTCAACTTGCATGGCTTGCAGGTAGTGGGTGGTGTTCGGGTTGAGCATACCGATCAAGGTTATAACCTGTTATTCCCGGCCGGCGAGTTGCGTCCGACAGGTAGCCAGGTATATACCGACGTGTTGCCGAGTTTAACATTAAAATATAAGCTAGCAGAAAATCAGCAATTACATGGGGCCTATTTTAAATCATTAAACCGCCCCGGTTTTTATGAAATTGTACCTAGCAAAGTTGTAAACGAAGATTACCAGGAGCGTGGCAACCCCGATTTACAACGTGCTATTGCCCATAACTTCGACTTGCGTTATGAGTTATTTCCCAATGCGTCAGAACAGCTTTTGGCTGGTGTATTTTATAAAACTATCTTAAATCCAATCGAGTATACTTTCCAGGCTGATGCTACCCGTGGTCAGGATATTTATTACACGCCCGGAAACTTTGGTACGGCCCGCAACTATGGTGCTGAGGTAGATTATATCAAATATTTCAACAAACTGGGTATCAAAGCAAATTATACCTACACCCATTCCAGAATTACCACGCCAAAAACCACACGGCAGATAGACGCCGCTACCGGCGATTTGAAACCGGTTTTGGTAGATCAAACCCGTCCGCTGTTTGGCCAATCGGCACATGTGGCTAACGCATCCTTGCTGTACCGCGATACTAAAAAGGGATGGGATGCACAGCTGGCTGCTTCTTACATCGGCGAGCGTATCAATACTGTATCACAGTTTTTGAACAACGATTTATGGCAAAAAGGCTTTATCCAGATGGATGCCTCGGCCGAGAAACGGTTTAAAAATCACTTAACTGTTTTCATCAAAGCAGGTAACCTTTTGAATACCCCAACCAAGCTGTTTATCAAAGGCACCAACCCTATCAACGATAATTTGAAAGAAAACATCATATCTAACGGGCAAACGCTTATCCGCAACGATTACTACAAGCAAAGCTACCTGTTGGGCATACGTTACAAATTTTAAAAGCAATACAGATATTAAAAGTCAGTAAATCATGAAATTAAAACAGTTATTTAATGTGTTGGCACTATCGTGCATCCTGAGCATTCTGCTTGCCGGTTGCGAAAAAGCCAACAAAGATGTGGATACATCAGCCATTGATGGCTCTGCCATTGGTGAGGTATCGGGTGTGTGGACCAAAGGCAGCACACAAGTTATAAAAGGTGATATTGTGATCCCTGCAGGTAAATCTTTAACCATAGAAGAAGGTGTTACGGTACTGATGGATACCGTTGCCAAGCCGGAAATCATTGTAAAGGGGAATCTGTACTCATTGGGTACCGAGCAAAATCCGGTAAAATTCACGGTTAATGATTTTTATAAAACCGACGCCAAAAAGTTTGGCAAAATGTGGGGCGGTATATTGGCTGCTCCTTCCTGTGCCGAGCTGGTGCTTGATCATACCATATTAGAGTATGGTGGTAGTACCACATCAGATGCATCAACCTCGGTAAAACAGGGTTTGTATAAAGCTACCGCTGGCGAGAATTTACCGGTATTGTGGTTCTCGAACGTAAATGGTAAGCTTATCGTTACCAACAGTGTTTTCCGCAATTTTCAGGAAGACTGTACTTACATTGAAGGTGGTAAAATCATCTTTGCTAATAATGTATTTTATACTACCGGTGTAACCGGCGGCGAGGCCATGAACTTCAAGTCGGGCTGTTTGGCCGATGTGGCTTACAATCTGGTATACAGCACCAATACCAACGCCTTAAAACTATCTAACTCGGGCGACCGTACGCCCCAAGCCTATATCATTGCATACAACAATACGCTGGTAAACACAGGCTGGCGCAGGCCAACAGCTAAAGGCGGTTCGGTTTGGGTAGAAGCCACCGTACGCGCCGAGTTATACAACAACCTGTTTGCCAATACCCGTTTTGGTGTAAAACGTGATACTAAAAAGCCTGAAGATTCACGCTCGGTATTTAAAAACAACTGGTATTATGGTTATGATCAGGCCACGGTTAATCAGTTTCAACCTACTGCCGAAGTTGTAGCTGGTGTAAATGATGTTATCAGTACAAAGGCAGGTGATAATGATCCTAAGTTTGTAAATTATCCCCTAAATACATCTGTTAACAATGCGGTATTTAATACCAGCTGGGATTTTCATTTGCAAGCCGGTTCACCAGCTTTAACCAAAGGCATCACCACTTTTACCCGGCATTATGCAGCCGGTATTACAGCTAACGGTGTAACTTATACATCTCCTGCTCCAGCTAATTTTGTGGGTGCATTTGGAACTAGATAATACAGATATTTATATGATTTTACCGGTGATGCTTATCTGTATTACCGGATTTTTTAAGTGTTGAATGAATAAATTTAAACTGCTGTATACAGCACCTTTAATTTTAACTTTTTTTACTGCAGCTTGCCAGCCGTCGGCACCAAGCCAAAGTAATCCGTTGGTAGTTATATCAGCCGAAGTAAAACCTGTAGTGATTACTGAACCGGTGGAATATGATACCGATGATCCGGCTATTTGGGTAAATCCTAAAAATGCTGCCCAGAGCTTGGTTATAGGTACCGATAAAAATGCCGATGGCGGTTTGTATGTATTTGATTTGAACGGTAAAATAGACCATAGCAAAACAGTAAAAGGGTTAAAGCGCCCTAATAATGTTGATATTGCCTGCGGTTTGATGTTAAATGGCAAGCCTACCGACATTGCCATCACCACCGAACGCATGACACACAAGCTGCGCATATTTTCATTACCCGATATGCAACCTGTTGACAATGGCGGTATTGAAGCCTTTGCCAATGAAACCGGTAACGAGTACCGCGACCTGATGGGGATTGCTACGTACACGGCACCCGACGGAAAAATATACGCTATAACCGGCCGCAAAAATGGTCCGCTAACCGGCGGCTACCTGTGGCAATACTTATTGAGCGATGATGGTACCGGGCATGTTAAAGCTACGCTGGTACGTAAGTTTGGCGAATACAGCGGTAAAAAAGAAATAGAGTCTATTGCCGTAGATAATGAAATGGGTTACGTTTACTACTCCGACGAGCAAACGGGCGTGCGCCAGTACTATGCCGATCCGGCAAAGGGTAATCAGCAACTGGCCATTTTTGGTACATCTGGCTTTGCAGCCGATCATGAAGGAATTTCCATTTATAAACTAACAGCAGCCACAGGCTATATATTGGTTTCTGATCAGGGCGCTAACCGTTTCCAGGTTTTTAGCCGCGAGGGATCTGCGAAAAATCCTTATGAGCACAAATTGCTAAAAATTGTGCCGGTAGCTGCCCGCCAAAGCGATGGATCAGACGTGCTGGCACAACCGTTGAATAAACAGTTTAAGCATGGCCTGTTTGTAGCCATGAGCGATGACAAGACGTTTCATTATTACCGCTGGGAGGATATTGCGGGTAAAGAACTCAAAAACAAATAGTAGTTAGCAAACTGCTATTTGTTTTTTACAATAATGCTTTCAATAACGGCGGTAGCATCCTCGCACTTGTCGGTCGCTTTTTCTAATGCTGCCAATATTTCCGTGTATTTTATCAGTTCAATAGAGTTGGTTTCTTGAGCCACAATGGCCGAGAGGGCTTGGTTATAAACACGGTCGGCATAACGCTCCAGCTGCTTAATGCTGTTGCAGCATTGCGTCATGGAGTCTGTGTTTTTTAAGTCGTTCAGGGCTTGTACACAATTATTCAAAGCCATGCTGGCTTCAATTACAATACCGGCTATATCTTTGGCTGCAGGCGATACATATTCCAGTTTGTATAAATTGATGCGGCGGGCGGCAATGTGAATACTGTCACAAACGTCATTAATGGCTGAGGCCAAAGCATACATATCATTCCGCTCAAAAGGCGATATCAGCGCTTTTGATGAGACATGATAAACCTGATGTTTTAGCTCATTTCCCTTAAGCTTTAAGTGGTTAATCTGGTTGAAGTGTATGCTGCTCTTATGAGCAGATTCATCACTTACAGCTTTATACAGCAGTTCAGACATCTGCACATTGTTTACCGATGACTGGTTAAACAGGTTAAAGAATACATCGTTTTTAGGAAGCAAAAACTTAAAGAAAGCAGATGTCATGAATCAACTATTTACAGCGAAACTACCATGGTGGTGTTAACCGTATATCACCTTACTTTTAATTCTCTAGTTAGCCTTCAGGTAAAAACAAAAAGCCACTTTGTGTTAAAGTGGCTTAATTAAGTGTGATATAGAAACTGGTGCGGTAAAGGATAATTTCAAATTCATTTTTTAAATTATCCCTTACCCATTGTCAATAGCTATTTATTCCCAAAGCGATACTTGATCCATAATACGCCTTCGTCCAACTGCTGCACTTCGGTAAGTTGTAGTTGCGTAGCCGGCTTTTTTTGCAGGTAGCTGCTTACCTCAAAAGTAGTAGGCGAGCCGGGTGTGCCGTCGGCAATAGGAAGTAATAGCAAGCTCAATTCGTCAATTAACCCCTCATTAAGTACCGAACCGTTTACATGTCCACCGCCTTCCAGCATCAGCGTTTGTATGGGAAACAATTCTGCCAGCTGGTTCAAGGCCGAACTAAAATCTATTTCTTCTTTTCCTGCAAAAATATAGGATATGCCTTTTTGCTGTAAGTAGTATAAATAATCATCGCTTACCTGTTCGGTAAGCACTTCAACAACGTGGTCGCCACCGGTTTGATTGCTGTTCCAGCCCAGTTTGCCGTGCGCATCTATGGCAATGGCAAACGACGTAGCGTTTTTGTCGCCAATAAAGGGCTCACGTGCTATAGGGCTATCTGGTTTCTGCGGCTCGGGTTGTACGCCATCTGTAAAATCTCTTTCCATGGTTACCCGGCCGCACATCCAGGCCTGGCTTTCAAAAGTTTCGTGGTACTTTTCAAAAAAGCCCGCATAGGTTTTTGTCAATTGCTCATCTCCCCAGTTGCCGGATATGATACGACCGTCAACGGTGCTCATCATATGGCAAATCACATATGGTTTTTTCATGGTATGTAAATCGTTCAATAGTATCTCACTTAAACAGATCAAGCGCTTGTTTGATTTAAAATAGATAACCCTTGACCGTATCCTTCACTAACTAGTATTGCAATCAGCAGCAGGTTAAGTTAGTGTGGTGAAGCTCTTTTCTGTAAAAATCTTATAAAACATTCTTTACTGCGCCTGTCCTTACATCTAACATCTGCAATTAATTTTTATAATTGAGGAAGCGTTTATTGATGCTATCTTAACAGATCGTTTAAAGCGTATTGAAACTTCCGATATGAATAAAATTTTATTGACTGCTTTAGCCTCGGCAACTATCTGGACAACACAGGCGCAGCAGCGCATAGTAACGGCCAGCGATTACGAGCGTGCCGAAAAAATGCTGAACTATAATACCGGCCCATTGGTTGATCGTGCTGAAGTAAAGCCCAATTGGCTAACCGGCGATAAATTCTGGTATCGGGTACTTACTGCACAAGGCAGCGAATTTATACTGGTGAACCCGGCTACCGGTAGCCGCCAGCCGGCATTTGATCAGCAAAAACTGGCCGATGCGCTTTCGGCTTCTGGTAATAAAAAGTATACTGCAAATACGCTTCCTTTTCAAAGCATCAACTATACGCCCGATGGTAAAGCCATTATTTTTAGGGCCGATGGAAAGCAATGGAAATGCGATTTGCAAAGTTATCAGCTGACTGAGGATAACTCGGCTGTAAGCGGCGGTCAACGGATGAGACGCAGTGCAAACCAAGTACCTGAATCAGTATCGCCCGATGGAAAGAAAGCTGTGTTTATTAAAGATTATAACCTTTGGATGCGGGATATAGCTTCCGGCAAACTTACCCAGTTAACTACTGATGGCGTTAAGGATTTTGGTTATGCTACTGATAACGCCGGTTGGGCTAGTAGCAACGCCGCTATATTGTTATGGTCGCCCGATTCTAAAAAAATCGCCACTTATAAGCAAGATGAGCGTAATGTAGCCGAGATGTATTTGGTGACGACCGATGTTGGTCATCCTACGCTAAAAGCCTGGAAGTACCCATTACCCGGCGATAAAGAGATTGCTACCATTAAACGGGTAGTTATTAATGTAGACCAGCCCAAAGTAATTGAGCTGCAAATACCGGCCGACCCGCATCGGAGCACCTTGAGCGATAATATTGCCAGCAATGGCGTGCTTAACGATGTGAACTGGAATGCCGATGCTACGCAACTGGCCTTTGTATCTACCTCGCGCGATCATAAGCAGGAAAAGGTGCGGATTGCTGATGCCACTACCGGTGCCGTACGCGAAGTTTTTGAAGAAATGGTACCCACCCAGTTTGAATCTGGGCAGGGTACAGTAAACTGGCGTTATCTGCCCAAAACCAATGAAATCATCTGGTATTCGGAGCGTGATAATTGGGGGCATTTGTACTTATACGATGCCAAAACCGGTAAGCTTAAAAATCAGATGACCAAAGGTGACTGGACCATTACTAAACTCCTGAAAGTGGATGAGCAGAAGCGCGAAGTTTACTTTTTGGCTGATGGCCGCGAGGCAAATAATCCTTATTTTACCCAATTATGCAAAGCAGGGTTTGATGGCAAGCACTTTACCGTGCTTACACCCGAAGAAGGCAATCATCAGGTAACGCTGTCGCCAACAGGAAATTACTTTGTAGATACTTATTCTAAACCTGATGTGCCACAAATCACCGTATTGCGTAACGCAAACGGCAAGTTGGTGGCTACACTGGAAAAAGCCGACATCAGTCGCCTGAAAGCCTCCGGTTGGAAAGCCTGTATGCCGTTCACCGCCAAAGCACACGATGGCAAAACTGATGTTTATGGCGTCATGTTTACGCCAACCAATCTCGACCCTAACAAAAAGTACCCGGTGATTGATTACATCTACCCTGGTCCGCAGGGTGGTAGCGTGGGTAACTGGTCTTTCGCAGCTTCGCGTGGCGATAATCAGGCACTGGCCGAGCTAGGCTTTGTGGTAGTAGTGCTGGAAGGTACCAGCAATCCGCTGCGTTCAAAAAGCTTTCATGACATGAGCTATGGCGATATGTCTGAGAACACTATCCCCGATCAAATTACAGCTATTGAGCAACTGGCCAAGCGGTATCCGTACATGGATGTAAGCCAGGTGGGTATATGGGGCCATTCGGGCGGAGGCTTTGCTACGGCAACCGCCATGCTGCGTTATCCCGACTTTTTTAAAGTAGGCATTGCTGAATCGGGCAACCACGATAACCGTAATTATGAAGATGATTGGGGCGAACGCTACAATGGCCTGCTGGTAAATAATGCCAACGGTATTTCTAATTACGAGGCGCAAGCCAATCAAAATTATGCTAAAAATTTAAAAGGTAAACTCATGCTAGTACACGGCTTAATGGACAACAATGTGCCTCCACAAAACACCTTGCTGGTTGCCGAAGCATTGGAAAAGGCCAATAAAAGTTTTGACTTAGTAATATTCCCCAACAGTGCGCATGGCTACGGCCCTTATGGCCCATACATGATGCGCCGTCGCTGGGATTACTTTGTGCAGAACCTGCTGGGTGCACAACCGCCGCAAGATTACTTGATGAAACCCAAAGCCGACCCTCGTAACAGCGAGGAGCGCGGCAGATAATAAAGAAAAGCGGATGGACATTAACCATCCGCTTTTTTATTTTCATGTTAGGTTATTCAGATGTGTTGTTTGAATTTGACAATCATTGGTTTGAAACCTACAAGAACATATAAAGGTTGCTGACAGACATTTGTATCATCAAAACATTCAAAACATGGATAAGAAAGTATGGTATATTACCGGTGCTTCCAAAGGACTAGGGTTGGCATTGGTTAAAAAGTTATTACAAGCAGGATATAGGGTTGCGGCCACCTCGCGTTCGGTTGAAACGTTGCAGGATGCGGTTGGCACAGGTAAAGAAGATTCATTCCTTCCGCTCGAAGTTGATTTGGCTGACAGTGCCTCCATAACAGCCTCCGTTCAACAAGCCGTGCAGCACTTTGGCCGCATTGATGTAGTAGTGAACAATGCCGGATTTGGCATAGGTGGCAGTGTAGAAGAGCTTTCGGAAAAAGAGGTTGCCGATAGTTTTGGTGTTAACGTGTTTGCTACCATCAATGTTATTAAAAGCGCGTTGCCTTACATGCGTAAGCAACAATCCGGGCACATTATCAATATCTCATCCATCGCAGGCTTTGCGGCAGCTACAGGTTGGGCTATGTATGCGGCTACCAAGTTTGCAGTGATTGGTTTGAGTGAGGTATTAGCCGATGACGTACGCGAATTGGGTATTAACGTTACCGTTGTTGCGCCAGGCGCATTCCGTACAGAGTTTTTAAGCGAGCAATCATTAGTATTGTCTGAAAACAAAATCGACGATTATCAGGCGATCAGAGATTCGCATTCCCGCTACCTGAACATGAACGGCAAGCAGGCTGGTGACCCTCAAAAGGCAGCAGACGTGTTTATTCAACTGGCCGAAATGCCCGAGCCACCCGTGCGCTTTTTTATGGGAACCGATGCTTACAACCGGGCGGTACAAAAAATTGATTTACTGACCAGCGAGCTGGAAAAATGGAAAGAGTTGTCGTTTGTTACCGATTTTAAAGAGTAGCACATTGTTTTAATTTTGTAAGATGGCCGCTACCGAAACGCTCGAAGAATTTTACCAGTACAAGTTTAACTGGATGCCTAGTGACCTGAAAAAGGACATTGGGCATTTCAATGTGTTTAACCTGGATGAAACTTACCGGCATGGCCGCAGTACGGTTAAATATAGTCGATGGGATTTTTACAAGATAATGCTCATTCGCGGACGGCATGTGTTTCATTATGCCGATAAAAGCTTGGAAGTGAACGGATCAAACCTGATATTTTTCAATCCGCTGGTGCCTTACAAATTTGAACGGATTACAGCTGATCCGTCAGGCTATTTCTGCATTTTCAAAGAAGCCTTTTTTGCTGGTCAAACCCGCAACAGTGTGAAGGATTTGCCCATGTTTGTGCCCGGAGCCAAAGCTGTATTTGCTTTAGATCCTATGCAGGATGAACACCTTACCAGCATCTTCTATAAAATGCAAAGTGAACTACAAACAGATTACTTGTACAAGTATGACCTAATACGTGGTTATATGATGGAGATAGTGCATCAGGCGTTAAAAATGCAGCCTACCGAAACCCTTCACCAGCATGCTGATGCCAATACCCGCTTAACCGCCGTATTTACCGATTTACTGGAGCGCCAGTTTCCAATCGAATCCGTATCTCAGCAGTTCAAAATGCGGTCGGCCAGTGCTTTTGCCGAACAGATGAATGTGCATGTGAACCACTTGAACCGCGCCATTCGCCTCACTACCGGCAAAACCACCACCGAACTAATTTTTGAACGCATGGTTGCCGAGGCCAAAGCCTTGCTTGAGCATACCAGCTGGAACATTGCCGAAATAAGCTATTGCCTGGGTTTTGAAGAGCCATCGCACTTTAACCATTTTTTCAAAAAGCTGACCCATACCACGCCAACGGCTTTCCGTTGAGCAGTGTTTTAACTAACGTATCTATCTCACCTTTTAAATAGGCTTTTATTTGCAGTGGTAATTTGGGATAAAGCATCACGTTATAGGAGCAGAATAGATATTATCGATTGATCGGAAGTTTCGCATAGAGAACGCCCAGCTTTGGTTTATCGTTCGCATGTAACACAAAAGCCTTTCAATTTTTTGAAAGGCTTTTGGTTATAATAGCAGTTAACGAAGATCAAAGATTATGCTGACCTCATTTGTCGGTACGGAAAGGCGATGCAGGCAGACCCTCTTTGTTATACAAATTTGCTCCTTCAGGGTTATCCGCCCAGGCATAACGCACATACATAGGTGAGCTTATCTCCGGACTTGTTACAATCACTTTGTCCCCCTCTATTTGGGCATTAGCCCATATAAAATGCTTGTCGGCACCTGCAATGGCAAACTGGGTTAACTCTCCGCCACCTTTTGCTATTAAGCCACTGCCAACACTGGTAAAACTAAGGATGATTTTATTGCCCTCTATTTTAGCTGATTGATATATCGGACCGGAGCCTACCACTTTAGTATCGCCATAAGCCAAACGTTCGGCCGCCAGTGCCAAACGTTCACCAACGGGCTTTTTACCTACCGGGTGAATATCGTTCCACTCGCCGCAATCAATAGTTACCGCCATAGCCGTGCGGGGTATCGACAGAGTTTTCAACTGCGCCTCGCGCACTTCGGCCCATTGGCTTTCTGATGGGCTGTACTGCACTTCCATAAAATTGGGCAGCTGCACGTACAAAAACGGTAAATTGTTATCATGCCACTTATTGCGCCAATCGGCAATTAGAGTGGTAAGCAGTTGATTATATTCCTGCGGCTTACCGGTGTTGCTTTCGCCCTGGTACCAAACAAAACCTTTAACAGCGTAAGGTATAGCCGGTGCTACCATGGTATTGTATAAACCGGTAGGTTCATTTTGGGCCGAAAAGGCAAAGCCACTTTCCACATCACCTACCCTTTGGCGAAGCGGCGTAAACACTTGCCCCACCTTGTATTGCCAATCGCCACGAATATCAATGCTGGTAGTACCATCGGTTAACTCATAGCGTTTATCGGGTACAAAGCCACCTTTGCCAAAGGTATTAGTGATGCGTACGACAATCAGGTTTTTGCCAGCTTTAAGCAAGCCAGCAGGCACATCATAGCGTCGCGGAGGGTATTGATAGGTGATGTTGCCCACTTTAACACCATTTACATAAGTTTCGTCGGCATCTATAATACGGCCTACAAACAGTTTGGCGGGTTTGCCAGCCATAGATGCTGGTACCTCAATTTCACGGCGGAACCATACAATACCATTCAGGTTTTTAACGCCCTGATCGGCCCAGTAGCCGGGCATCCAGAATTGGTGCCAGCCTTCGGGCACATAACCGGTTTCATACCATTTAACCGGCCCGGCCATGCCTTGGTCAACAGGCGTTACCTTAGGTGCAATTGCCTTGGTGCGCGGTGTGGCAGGGCGCATTATTTTATTTAAATAAGCGGTGTCCTTAAACTGCTCTACCCGGCTGGCATATTGTGGTACAGTCTTGATGCCTTCGGCACTAATCCATGCCTGTATAGGGGTACCACCTACACTAGAGTTGATAATTCCGATAGGTACATGATATTTGAGATAAAGCTGCTTGGCCATAAAGTAAGACACCGCGCCAAATTGCAAAACGTTTTGTGGCGTAGCTTGCTCCCATTTGCCAGGCGGCAAATCAGTATGAACTTTACTGACATCTGATACGGTGGGAATGAAAAAGTTCCGTATCTGCGGATAATTTGCACCGGCAATTTCATCCGGATATTTTTCTTTCACCCGTTCCATAGGCGTAACCATGTTTGATTGTCCGGAGCAAAACCAAACATCGCCCACTAAAATATTTTGAATAATAATGCGATTACTGGCACTCAAATTCATGCTATAAGGGCCGCCGGCTTTCATAGCAGGTAGAATAATTTTCCACTGACCGTCTGTGCCGGTAGTAGCGTTAAAGGTTTTACCCTTAAATTGTACGTTTATTTTTTCATGAGGTGCAGCCCAGCCCCAAATGTTTATTTTTTGGTTGCGCTGCAATACCATATTATTGCTTACCAGTTGCGGTAATCGGATTTGGCTGTCAGCCGTTATACCCCAACATAAAAAGCAGCAGAGGACCCAGGTTCGAATGAAATTCATAGATGAGTGTTCAATAATTGGTGTTGATTTATCAAAGCTATCCTTCCTGATTTAAAAAAGCAATCGATTGCATGAATTATTTTGTTAATTGTTTATTAGGTGGGTAATGAATGAAATTATTTGTTGAATTGGTACAACATAAGGATTAAGAATAAAATATTCATCCTATATTAGTTATTAGCATTGTATATAACTTACTTTCCATCCTAAATCATAAAACACATTTTATATGAAAAAAGTAACAGGCATTGGCGGCATATTCTTTAAATCTGATAATCCAAAAACGATGAACGAATGGTACGCCAAAAACCTCGGATTAGCCACCAGCGAATACGGAACAACATTTGAGTGGCGGCAGGCCGATAATCCGTCAAAAACAGGATCTACATCATGGTGCGCGTTTCCGCAGGATACCAAATATTTTAACCCCTCAACCAAGCCTTTTATGATCAATTACCGGGTAGAAAATATTGCTGCGCTGGTAGAAGAGCTGAAAAAAGAAAAAGTAACCATAGTTGATGAAATTGCCGAATATAATTATGGAAAGTTTGTCCATATCCTCGATCCGGAAGGCAATATCATCGAGCTTTGGGAACCAAAAGATAAGTCCGATCAGGGTAATGTAGTTAAGTAAACGTTGGTTTATTCAGCGGGGGAAATATTTCAGAACATGAAAAACTTTATCATGCTTACTATTGCTTTGGCGCTTTCTCAGGCAACCTCGGCTCAAAAACAATTTGCTAACATTTATACTACTGATATTGATAACTTCTGGCAAGCATATGACCGAATAGCTACTACAAAAGATAGTGCACAGCAATATCAGTACTTACATCAGTTTTTTCTCGATAAAGGTACTCCCGGCTTAAAAGCCATGATGAAGGTTCGCGATTACACAGCTAAGGAGTATGTAGATGCGATTAATCGTTATCCACGGTTCTGGCAGTCAATACGGCCAAACATGCTTAAGGCAAAGCAGTTTAGTGCCGATATTGCAGCCAACGTGCAAAAACTTAAAGTGCTTTATCCGGCATTGAAGCCAGCACCGGTTTACTTTACGGTTGGCGTTTTTCGTTCAGGCGGTACTACTTTAGATGGTATGGTGTTAATAGGCAGCGAATCAACCCTTACAGATGAGCACACTATAATGGATGAGTTTCCGGCCAACTTTAACACCGTACAGTTTGCCAAAACCAACCCCATCAATAATGTGGTTTTTACCAATGTGCACGAGTATGTACATACGCAGCAAAAAACCACCACAGCCGATAACCTGCTGGGGCAGTGTGTACTGGAAGGCGTTGCAGAATTTTTAGCGGAAAAGGCTACCGGAAAGATATCCCAGTTACCAGCCATAAGTTATGGTAAAACTCATGCCGAGCGTATTCGGCAGGTATTTGCCGGTCAGCTGTTCAATGCAACCGAAGGCTTTTGGCTATACAGCAATATGTCTAACCAGTTTAATATGCGCGATCTGGGTTATTATGTAGGCCATGCCATCTGTGAAAAATATTATAACCGAGCATCTGATAAAAAGCAGGCTATCAAAGAAATGATAGAACTGGATTGTAACGATCAGGCAGCTTTAAGTCGCTTTGTTGATCAGTCGCACTATTTTACCCGGCCTGTTGAGGAGTTAAAAGACGCTTACGAAAAGTTGCGGCCAACTGTGGTTTCTATGGCGCCTTTTAATAACCATGCCACGCAGGTAAGCCCGGCTATCACACAACTTACTCTTATCTTTTCAAGGCCAATGAATAAACGCGGCCGGGGTTTTGAACTTGGGTCTTTGGGTATGAACAGCTTGTTAAAGATTAAGCGCTTTGTCAGCTTTTCAGAAGATGGCCGTTCGGCTACGTTCGAGGTAGAATTAAAGCCTAATCAACACTACCAAGTAACAGCCAGCGAACGGTTTAGAGATATCAATGATGTAAGCATGCAGCCTTATTTAATTGATTTTACCACAGCAGCTCAATAAACGAATAACAAGATATTACTTATATTCCGTCATAATAGCTTCGGCAATGGCCTCCAGTTCCACATAGCTTAAGTCGCCAGTGTTTTTATTTTCCCAACTCTGTTTGTCGAAACGCAATGTACCGCGGTTTTCATCATTCTCAGTAAGGTAAAATAGGCCGGTAAGTTTGCCGTCTTTACGTTCGGCAGATTGATCGGGCGTTACATTAATTTTTCGGGTGCCTATATTCAATTGTAGGGATTGTGTTTGACTCATTTTGATGTTCATTTCACATACCGCTTCGGCGCGGTTTGCTGTATTACAACATAAGGTATGTGATTATGTTGTTGTTGATTTTATACTTTGCTTATCTTCGCAACCTATGTCAACTCGTTTAGAAGCTCATTATGATGACCGTGTTTATTACTTTACAGTAGTAGAAAAATCGCCGCAAAAAATTGTTATTGAAATGTATAAAGCGCCATATATCTTTCTGCAGCAAGATGGTGTCTGGAGAAATGACGTTGCTAATCAGCTGCAAATGGTAGACGGGTTAATTGCAGCGGTTGTTAAGGCAATCGACTAATTAAGGCGGACTTTGTTCTTAAACCTGCGTATACATTCTTGCAGGTGCTTACAATATAAATTTAGCTGATTTCATCAGATAAATATTGGTATATATTTTTTGTACCTTGCTCTGGTCAATTATACAAATCGTATAAGGCGATAAATTTTCCTTTAGTTTTCTGGATGAATAAAAACAAACATCCAACCACTATGTGCAATTGTGTAATCGATTGCGAAGCTTGGTCAAATGAGCAGGTATAGCGGGTGTTATCATTATCGAATATTAATCGACTTTAAAATATATTTATCTGTTTATGAAAGTTAGAAAAGCCGTTATCACGGCAGCTGCCCGGGGCGAGCGCTTGTATCCGGTATCAGACACCGTACAAAAAGCCATGTTGCCGGTGGTTGACACCGATGGCTTGCACAAGCCGGTATTGCAAATTATAGCCGAAGAGGCTTTTAGTAGTGGTATTGAAGAAATTTGTGTGGTATGTGCCCCCGGCGATGCCGATCGGTATAAAAGTGCTTTTAGCGCTTTGAAAGACAATTTAACCAAATCATTCAAGGGTGTGGAATGGGCACAGCAGGAAGCTGCCAAGCTTGATTTGTTTTCAGAACGGGTACAATATGCCGAGCAGGCCGAACCGCTGGGCTACGGCCACGCCGTGTACTGTGCCCACGAGTTTGTGGGTGACGAGCCTTTCTTACTGTTGTTGGGCGATTACTTATATGTATCTAATATCAAAGGTAAAAGATGTGCAGCTCAATTGCTGGAGCTGGCATCGGCGCAAGGCAGCCCGGTATCGGCCGTAAACCCAACCCCCGAGCATTTAATTGGGCGTTATGGTACGGTTACGGGTAAGCATGTAGCTAACACGTCTGGCGTTTATGAGGTAGAAAAGCTTATAGAAAAACCATCATTAAGCTTAGCCGAGCTGGAGCTACAAACGCCGGGCTTGCGCATTGGCTACTACCTATGCTTTTTTGGTATGCATGTGCTTACACCAGGTATTTTTAATATTCTACAGAAAAAAATTGACGAAGGATCTACCAACGTGTTGCTTACGCCTGCTTTACAAGAACTTGCGCAAACCGAGCGTTACCTGGCGCTTGAGGTGCAGGGTTCCCGTTATGATTTGAGCCGCCCGCATGGTCTGCTGCGTGCGCAGGTAGCTTTAGGCTTAGCCGGCGAGGCGCACGATGAAACATTAAGTACCCTGGTTGAGCTGCTGGCCGAAGCCAACAGCCGTAAATAACTGATACTTTTCTGATGAACATATTTATTGAAACGATAACATCTGCCGAGTCGCAAAAACGCGATCGCTCCTTTTTTGAGCTTAGCCGGCATATGTCTTCCAAAGAACTTCTGAATGCCTTGCGCGAATTGGAAGAGTTCCGGAAAAATACACCTAACCTTTACGATAAAGTAAGGGCTATCCTGTTTTTATATGCCGGGTTCCGCTTTTTCCTGTCATCGGCCAAAGAAATGCCTGAAACCGGAAAGGTGCCTTACGCCGGTTTTGAAGATTTACTGGCCCGGCGTTTTGAGCAGGCCATACATGCTTTTTATGAAGAGATACGGCTGAATGGGCCAAACGCCACATTGTTCAGCGCTTTAGCCGAGAGCTATCACCAGCTATCGTTCCAAATACTGGCCAATCAGGTACGTAAAAGCGTGCGTTCCAGCAAAGGCAACCAGTGGATGTTCCGGTCGGGTAACCAGGAGCAGCATCCTATTAAAATACATCCAAAGTTGCTGCAACGCCGCGAGGGTTCATTGTTTTACCCCATACTGCATGAGCAAACTTCGGTGCGGATGGATTTAACGCACAGTGGTTGGTCGGATATATTCTTTTTGGGGATGGATTATCCCGACGGTGCACGGGTAGTAAACGTATCTATTGATTTAGGCGTGTTTGGGCGCGATAAAGACATTCGTCCGCCATTGCATAGCTATGTGCGCGTGATACCAGAACCGGTGCTGCGTGTAACCAGTATCGATCTGAATACCACTAAAGATATTACCGACCTAGATGACCTATTTAACTTTGGTAACGATTACCTGAGTTTGGTAAAAGCCGGCATTATTGCTTCTGGCTTAATCCCGCCATCATTTGAAGGCACCAATCAATCGCTGGTAAAAATACTGGCCGGCATTGCCGGGCCGGGTATGGGGATAGAATTGGTGACAAGGGTAAATGATATCCCCAAAGGCTCGCGCTTTGCGGTATCTACCAACCTGCTGGGCTCAATCATCAGTTTGCTGATGCGGGCCACCGGGCAAACCCACACTTTGGAAGGCGGACTGGAAGAGAATGAACGCCGTTTAATTGCCTCGCGTGCCATATTAGGCGAGTGGATTGGCGGCTCGGGCGGCGGCTGGCAGGATTCGGGCGGTGTGTGGCCCGGTATAAAGGCCATCCGTGGTGCTTTTGCGCAAGAAGGCGACCCTGAGTTTGGCACCAGCAAGGGCTCTTTGTTGCCTAAACACGAGATATTGACCGGCGACAAAGTTCATCCCGAGTTTTACAATCGCTTAATGAATTCACTGGTACTGATGCACGGCGGTATGGCATCCAACGTAGGTCCAATCCTGGAAATGGTGACCGAAAAGTACCTGCTCCGGTCTGAAAAGGAATGGGTAGCCCGCCAGCAAACCAACCAAATTTTTGACAACATTCTGGGTGCTATCCAAGAAGGTGATGTTAAAAAGCTGGCGCAGAACACCGAAACTAACTTCTTTGGTCCCATAAAAACCATCATTCCGTGGGCATCAACCTACTTTACCGAGCAGATTATCGCTAAAGCAAAAAAAGCATTTGGGGCCGATTATTACGGTTTCCTGATGCTGGGCGGTATGTCGGGCGGTGGTATGGGTATGTTTGTTGATCCTGAAAAATATGAAGCTTCCAAAGCTAAAATGCTTGAGATATTGAGCGAAACCCGCCAGGAGCTATCGGCATATATGCCATTTGCTATGAACCCGGTGGTGTATAACTGGAGCATCAATCACAAAGGTAGCTGGAGTACTTTGCATGAAGGCAATGAGGCGCTGATGCCGGAGCAATATTATGGCATCCATGTATCTGAGCTGGTGAAAAAAGACCCTGCTACGGTACCTTACATACGCCGTGCCGAGATAGACTTTTTTACCACGCATTGCGAGCAAAGCAACATGGCTTATCCGCTGCTCCGCACTATAGTGAGCAATTTGTTTAAGGTTTCGGATCCGTCGAGCCAAGGCAACCAGTCGGACGAAAACCGCAAAGCCGATCAGATTAAGAAGGATAACGGCTTCGATTATATTCAGCATGAAGAAATTCGTGCCGAGATACAGAAAGGTCGTATTGGCTTATCGCGCAACCGCCTGCCTGCCGAAACACTGATTGAAGATGTGGATCCGGGGGAAATTGCAGATATAGAACAGGTTCAGGCTATTGATACAGGTGCAGCCGCTATCAAAAATGGTACTGTGGCGGTAATGAGTTTAGCCGCCGGTGTGGGCAGTAGGTGGACTAAAGGTGCCGGTGTTATCAAAGCGATCAACCCGTTTGTAGAAATAGCTGGTGTGCATCGCAGCTTTTTAGAGATACATCTGGCTAAAACCAAAAAAACGGCAGACAAGTATCAGGCAGTAATTCCGCATGTGGTGGCTACCAGTTACCTTACGCATGCACCTATTGATTTAAAGCTGCAGCAAACCGGTAATTTTCATTATGCCGGACCGGTTTATCTATCGCCGGGCCGTTCAATAGGTCAGCGTTTTGTGCCAATGGAGCGCGATTTGCGCTTCTTGTGGGAGGATATGCCGCAGGAAACTTTGGATGAAAACAAGCAGAAAGTACGTGATGCCGTAAGACAAAGCATGATAAGCTGGGCCAAAAGCAAAGGCGAGGGCAGCGATTATGTAGATAACGTAGCCTCGCAACGCTTTTCGCCGCTGGGCCATTGGTACGAAGTATCTAACCTGTTGCGAAATGGTACGTTGGCTAAGTTGTTGCAAGAGCATCCGCAGGTAGAAACGCTGATGCTGCATAATATTGACACTTTGGGTGCCGACGTAGATGCTGCCGCATTAAGTTATCACCTGCAATCGGGCAACGTGTTAACTTTTGAGGTGATACCCCGTCATATTGAAGATCGTGGCGGCGGTTTAGCTAAAATCAACCATCAATTACGCTTGTTGGAAGGGTTGGCTCAGCCACGTGAGGAGGATGAGCTGAATCTGAGCTATTACAACTCCAACACCACCTGGATACAGATAGATCCGTTGTTGCAATTGTTTGGCTTAACCCGTGACGATTTGATGAAAGGCGACGAAGCGCAACTGGCCAAGGCTGTACGCAGCGTAGCGCACCGCATACCTACTTATGTTACCATTAAAGATGTAAAGTACCGCTGGGGGCATGCCCAAGAGGACATTTACCCGGTAGCACAGATTGAAAAGCTGTGGACAGATATGACCGCCCTTACCGACCTAAAGTGCGGCTACCTGGTAGTTCCGCGCTTGCGCGGCCAGCAGATGAAAGACCCTGCACAGTTAGACTCGTGGGTTACTGATGGGAGCAAGGATTATGTAGCCTCGCTATGCGTGTTTGAATAAGTACTAGTTATTTAGAAAAGGCCTTTAGTTGCACAACTAAAGGCCTTTTTTTGCTCAGGTACAAATAGATGATTGCAGATAAATTAGGGCAATAGCTATTGAGCAAGTTGGCTTTAATAAAATTAAGCAGCAGGGTTGCTATGCTTTTAAGTAGTTTTGCAGGCGTGTAGCTTACGCTATGCAACTTAAAAATTTAAATATGCATATAAAAGCAATTACCATATTGGGCTTAGCCGCTTTAGCATCAACAACTGCCTGCAATCAGTCGTCTACCAAACAAGAGCAGCATAAGGCCGATTCAACAACTGCTCCGGCAGCGGCGCCAGTTGCCCAGTCGGCACCAACATCATCCGAAACGGGCCACCTGCTGGGCGTTTGGTATGATGAGGCCATTAAATCGCCCGACGGGCAAAATGTGGCTTACGAGATTGTAAGCAACAAAGACAAACAGATATTTATTCAGGTAATCACCTTTACCGGTACCTCAATTACCGTTAATGATATTCCGCCTATATCGGCCACCGCTACCGCGCTGAAAAAAACAGGCGACATGTATATGAGTAAGGCCAATGCAAACGAATATTATAAAGTAGACAAAAAAACCGGCGATCTGTTAATTTACGATCAATCCGGTTTAGTGGCTACTTGTAAAAAGATTTTGTAAGGGCGCATTAGTTAAAATAGCACTTGCTGTATGATGGCTCGCGGTTACCGGAGTGTAGGTAAATACCAATGGATAACTCGTGCGAGCCATAGCTGTAATTTTGCAGCGGTGTAAGTGAGTAGTCAAAAGCATAACCTACACGCAGGCGATCAGTAGCAAATACTTCTACTACGCCAATCAGCGCGTTCGATTTTTGCAGGCCGTTTTGCAGCTTGGGCTTATTGTACAAAGTAACTGCTGTGCGGTAAGTGCCGCCAATCCATATACGTTCGCCCAATAAAGTAAACAGGTTAATGTCTAAGCTGGTAGGTCCTTTAAAGTCGTCTTTTATCATAAAAGAAGGGCGTACTTTGGTCTGCTCATTTACATCAAATATAGTTCCGCCCGTCAGGTAAAAATGGGGTACAGGCACAGGTGTCATAATCGACTTGTCTTTTACCCCGTTGGCTACCCGCGAAAGTACATTATCTATAGAAACACCTGCAAAAAAGCGCTTGTTGGTATATAAAATGCCTAACCGTGCATCGGGCAAAATTACGCTTTGATTGCCTGTGGGTATGTAATTGTCATCGGCCTGCACTGCATGCAGCTTAGAGCCGTCCAACCCGTTTTGTACAAAACCGGCACCAATGCCGAAAGATAACCGACTATCCTCATCATACCCAATTTGCAGGCGATAAGCATAGTTGGCGTAGCCGGCAAAGCTGCTTTGCGCGCCTATCCGGTCTTGCGTAAGCAACAAGCCTAAACCTACTTTAGCATCGTTAACGGCGCCATCTGCAGCCAGCGAAAAAGTTTGCGGTGCGCCTTCTAAGCCGGTCCATTGCGAGCGGTAAAAAGCATTCACGTAAACATCCTGCTTGTAGCCGGCAAACGCCGGGTTAATGTATAAGCCATTGAACATGTACTGGCTAAACTGTGCATCCTGCTGGGCATGTACCGCCCGGCATATTCCCATGCAAAACAGCATCAGCCATAAGGCTTTTGGGGCGATGTATTTATTTAGTTTCATCTTGTACACACTTATATCTTTTACACTTTTACTCTTGCTTATTGCGCAACAGGGTAACGTAGCCTTTGTACACTTCCCAGTTGCCGCGGCTGGTTTTTACCTTCAGCACATAAAAGTAGGTGCCCTCGTTCAGGCCCTCGCCAGTCCACTCATTGCGGTAATTCTTTTTCTCGTATACACTATTGCCCCAACGGTTAACAATAATGATTTCATTTTCTGTGAAGCTGCTTAACTCCGGTATTTCAAAAGTTTCATTTTTGCCATCGCCGTTCGGGGTAAACACGTTCGGAATGTCTAGTCCTAAAATGCTTTTCGTGTCCGACGACTGGTTATTGGCCGGGTTAGCATCCTCTTCGGCCGATTTTACCGAAGCTGAGTTGATGACTGTTCCGTTTAAAGGCGCCTTAACCAGCAAGCGCAATTCTACTTCTTCGCCCAAATCAATGCTACCTATACGCCAGGTAAGCACACGGGCAGTAGCATCATAATCTACTATACCGGTAGTAGCGGCGTTTACTTTGATGTATTCCAAGCCATCGGGCAAAGCATCTTTCAATTGCACATCGGTGGCCAGTGCCGGTCCTTTATTGTTTACAGTAAGCGTATACTCGAACGGCTCACCCGAGCGTATTGGCCGTGTTTCCGATTTTTTAACCACGGCTAAATCCACTCGTTTGTCAATTTCCCTAACCACTATAGCTTCTGATACGGGCGACGCGCAACTTTCTTGGTTATAAGCAACAACCGTATAAGTTCCCGGCTGAGTAATGGTGTAACTGCTTGTAAATGCGCCTGGAATAGCTACCCCATTCCTGAACCATTGGTATGCCGCAACGGTGATTGATGTTGGCGCTAAAGTCACTTTTTTAGATTCGCCCGGCGCAATAGTCAATACCTTGCTTTGCCCTGCTGCAGTATTAAAAAGCAGAGTAAAGCCTGTTACTGCTGCAAGCAGTAACAGGCAATAGCGATATGTACTATCCTTTCGCACCAATCAGCAAACCTCCTTTAGCTTTGTTAAAGCTGTATCAGGATTTAATTGACTACGATAGTTGGCTGAGCCGGAAGCGTATCAACAGTAATTGTTTTGGTTGCAGAACCAGAACAGCTATTGTTAAGAACGTAATTAACTGTTACGCCATAAGTAACTGTACCAGATGCAGATTCTTTTACCACATAATGATTAGCAGTTCCGCCATTGGCAGCAGTAATTGCGGTATTGTTTCTGGTCCACTGATAAGTATAAGTGAATCTTGAGTCTAATCCAGTTATAGTTAAGTCGGTTGATGTTTTGTTTTGCTCACAGACAACACCAGCACCAGCTATAGTTGGGTTCAATGGTGGCAATACATACAATTTAATATCATTGGATGCAGGAGACGGACAGCCGTTTCCGTTAAGCACTACTAACTGATAGGTGTAGTAGCCATCACCGCTTGGTGTTTCGGTATAAGTATCATTACCAACGGTTTCTTTTACCAGTATTCTTGTTCCCGATGTGTTTGTTTTAAACCATTGGTAAGTATAGTTTGGATTTACAGTTTGTCCGCTTTTTAAAGAGATGGTGTTTGTAGCGCATAATACTTTAGCTACGCTGCCTGCAGATGTTGGCGGCGCTGTTGTAGCGTCGCTCGGTCCGGGCAGTGATTGTGCTTGTGCAAATGCCGCTACCGAAAAGGCAGCAAACAAAAAGAAGAAAGCAAGTTTAATCAGGGTAAATTTTAGCTTCATATTTATAGTGTTGTATATTTTATTTATAAAGGGATTATAGTGGGTTTAGCTGGGTTTGATCTTAAAGTGACATTGAAATAATTGCGACAAACCGGAGCGAATACAATGTCGTCCAGCGCAAAATCGTTACCGTCAGCAGCCGTGTTTTGATTGACTATACCTATAACGGCGCTAATGCTGGTGCCAGAATTCCAGCGAACGGTAAAATTTTTCCAGTCAGCTCTATCCAAGCTTGCTGGTATGGTTGTCAGTTCAATAGGGTCTCCTAAAGGTGAGTTGTTAATTGAAAAATTAAGTTTCCCTGGATTGGTTGGATAAACTGATGTAAACCATACTGAAAAAATATAGTCAGTATTGGGCTGAACATCAATGGATTGTTGCCAGATGGTAACGCCGGCAGTAGGTGCACCGTTTACCACCATCATATTGCCGTTACGGTTACCGGTATGATCTCTAAAAGTTGCAAAGTTGGGATGAACGTTGCGCGGGTTGGTCGTAACAGTGTATGTAGCTTCGGGGTAAAGTGCCCCACTACTTGGAGTTGCATAAGTATACTGGCTGGTAAAACTGGTATTACCGTCCGAAAAGTTACCGTTAGTTACTTTGTTATTATTTAAGTCGATGGTTTCCCACCAATAAGTGCCCGATGCATTTACAATAATAGATTGGGTGGTAGCGCCGGTATTCCAGGTATAGTTAGACTGACCTGCTTCTGCATTTAATGTTGCACTGGTGGCACATTGGTCAATATAAGTAGTTGTGCTGCATAACGTCGGATAGAAGGCAAAAGAGCTGCTTGCACCTTTGCCAACAAATGCATTTTGCTTTTTATGCTCGCTGCCATGGACATGGATAAACCAAGCACATACCAGGCTGCAAATCATCAAAAAGCTAATCCGGAAATATAATAGCCGTATACTATAAATCATTGAAACCTAAACTTTTCCTCTTCTATGTAATGGTTGGGCGTGAAAAGAAGTTGAAACGTGCTTTTTTACGGAAAAAAGCTTTTTAGGTTGCCTTTTAGTATAAATTCTATTGAATAATAGATAATTAGATAATGGTAGAAATAAATGTAATAAGGAGTAAAACTATGCTGCTACCATATAATAAATACTTAATTGGCAGCTAAAATACACGATATTAAACAAAAGAGCCGCCTTGTTGAGGCGGCTCTTTGATGATTCAGTATGCTGTTAAGCAAGCAGGTTCACAATAAGATTAGGAAGCCCAACAGCAACGGCTACGCCATAAGCTAAATCAAGCCAAAAAAAGCTGCCTAAAGCACCTGCATATATAAGGCCTATTATAGGGTAGCCCGCAATTTTGACCGCTAATGGAGTGTCTTCATTTTTTAAATCGTGCCAGATTGATTGTGCGTCGCCAGTACTTGGAAAGGCGTGCATGGCAATGGATACACCCAGGTAAATCAATATAAAATCGAGTAGATTGGCATTGTCTAATTTAAACACAGGTATGGCTGCCGGTAAGGCAATAAGTGCACCAAGAATAGTGTTTACTATAAATGGTCCAATACTAATCATCATATTTTGCCATTTACTTTCTGCTTTTTCATGTAATACATAGCCTGCTGGGTTACCCAGTCTAAAATATACCACATTAAAAACCGGTACTTTATATAACCGGCAAAAAAGCTGATGAGCCAGTTCATGAACAATCACACCCGGAAAAGTTGCCCATGTAATTAAAAAGCCAGGAATAAACATAGAATGAATAGATTAAGGTTTACCGAATTTGATTTTTCCGCTGATAACGTCTTTTGCATAGGCCATGCCTGGGACAAGTGTAGAGTCAGACTCAGACATTTTCAATATAGCATCGCGAGATTTAAAATTTTTATTTAAGTGATAGGCAATTGCCAAAGTAGCCTTATTGTATGGCGAGTTGGTATCTAATGCTTCGGCTTGTAAGGCTAAATTTAATCCAACGTTATGTTCTCCTTTTTTGAGCAACGTACGTGATTTTGACGATAATGCCATTACCAGTTCTTTATTTTGCGCCAGTACACCATCACATGCACGTATCGACGCATCCAGTTGATTCAGTTCTCTTAAGGTAATACTTCTTAGCAGCAGCGCAGTGATATGAGTAGGCGATATGGCTAGTGCATCTTTAAGTATGCTGTCGGCCCGGGCGTTGTTTTCTTTGTCAACACATTCCGATGCATAAGCCACACGGGCATATACATCACCGGGCTGCCGGATAATAAAATTGCGGTACGTACTGTCGGGAACCCCATTAGGTGATTTCTCGTAAGGAGCCATTGCTTTAGTAAAAGCTTGGGAGGGATAATATGCTTCTACTTCGTTAGTTAAATCATTAACCTGCTTTAACAAATATTCATTATCCAGATTTTTGCCAGTCATCTTATCCAGCAGTTGGCCGTAGGTGTTTAAATCTCCATTGTAAAAAGCAGCAATCATTAAACGGGCAGCAACTTCTGTATTATTAGGTACTGCCGATTGAACTTTTTCCAACTCACGCTGTGCTGTGAGGTGTTTTTTTGCAGTTTCAGCTTTTTCGGCCCGGGCAAGTGCAAAGGCCAGTTTAAAGTCGTTGGCTGATAATGCTAGTGCAAGTACAAGCAATCCTAAAATGCCTGCGGCAAATAATTTTATTCCTGCCGGAACACGGTATTTAATAAGCGCTGTGCGACAATCGGCACATAAAGGGTTAGCATATCCTTCTAAAATTTGCGTACTGCCGCATTTAAGGCAGACAACAGGTGTAGTATCAACACTTTCCTGAGTAATTTGTGAACTTTGTTCCATATTGTGATAAGGCAGCCTAAGATACTGGTAAAACTGATTATAAACAAAAAAGCTGCCTCTAAAATGAGGCAGCTTTTTTGTTTATAATCAGGCAACGATTTATCCCTTTTTTACTTCTTTAGCCCAGGCATCTTTTAAAGTTACCGTGCGGTTAAATACCAGTTTGTCGGTTGCTGAATATTTATCAAGCGTAAAGTATCCCTTACGTAAAAATTGGTAGCCTTTACCTGGTATAGCTTCAGCTAAATCGGGCTCTACAAAAGCGGTAATTACTTGCAGGCTGTTCGGGTTCAGGTCGTCCTTAAAGTCGCCTTCTTCGGCGGCCGGGTTTTCTGACTTAAACAAACGGTCATACAATCGTACCTCGGCAGTTTTGGCATGTGGTACGCTTACCCAGTGAATAGTGCCTTTTACATTGATACCGCTGCTATCTTGTCCCGATTTAGATTCAGGGATGTAAGAGCAATGTATTTCGGTTACATTGCCATCGGCATCTTTTACAAAATCCTCACACTTGATGATGTAAGCATGTTTTAAACGAACCATCAACCCCGGACCTAAACGGAAGAACTTTTTAGGCGGTACTTCCATAAAATCTTCACGCTCGATGTATAGCTCGCGGCTGAATGGAATATCACGGCCGCCTTCGCCGCCTTCTACTTCGGGGTTGTTTTCGCCGTGCAATATGTCTTCCTGCCCTTCCGGGTAATTGGTAATCACCAGCTTTACCGGATCAAGCACAGCCATACGGCGCCATGCGGTTTTATTTAAATCCTCGCGGATACAAAATTCTAGTAAACCTACGTCAATCAGGTTTTCGCGTTTGGCTACACCAATGCGGTCGCAAAACTCGCGTACCGAGGCAGCAGTATAGCCACGGCGGCGCAGTCCGCTGATGGTAGGCATACGCGGATCATCCCAGCCATCCACATGTCCTTCGTTTACCAGTTGCAGCAACTTGCGCTTGCTCATCACGGTATACGTAAGGTTTAAACGGGCCATTTCATACTGGCGCGATGGGAAAATTTCCAGTTTATCAATAAACCACTCGTACAGTGGGCGATGAGGTATAAATTCCAGCGTACAGATAGAATGTGTGATTTCTTCAATAGCGTCTGACTGGCCATGGGCAAAATCATACATCGGATAAATACACCATTTATCGCCGGTGCGGTGATGGTGCGCATGCTTAATGCGGTACATAATCGGGTCGCGCATGTGCATGTTGGGGGATGCCATGTCAACCTTAGCACGTAGTACCTTGGCGCCATCCGGGTATTTGCCGGCTTTCATATCTTCAAACAGCTGCACGTTTTCTTCAATAGAGCGGCTGCGATATTGATTGGCGGTGCCTGGTTCAGTTGGTGTACCTTTTTGAGCAGCAATTTCTTCGGCTGTGCTGTCATCTACGTAAGCCAGGCCTTGTTTAACCAAGCTCATGGCAAAGCCGTAAAGTACATCAAAATAATCGGACGCGTACAATTCGTTGGCCCATTCAAAACCTAACCAGCGTACATCATCCTTAATGCTTTCTACATACTCGGTATCCTCGGTTACTGGGTTGGTATCGTCAAAACGCAGATTAGTTTTGCCATTGTAGCGCTGCGCCAAACCAAAGTTCAGGCAAATAGATTTGGCATGACCAATGTGCAGATAACCATTCGGCTCGGGTGGAAAACGGGTGTGTACACGGCCGTTGTGCTTACCGGCTTTAAGGTCATCTTCTATAATTTCTTCTATAAAGTTTAATGATTTTTCTTCGCTCATGTCTGTAGCTCTCAGTTGCGCAAAAGTAACAAAAAAATAGCCGCTTAGGTTAGCGGCTATTTTTTGTATGCCAGTTTATTAACAGGCACATATTACAGGTTTTTATGTAAAGGCGCAACTTTTAAGCAATACCGCTTAAAAGATTACGGCAGTTTTTGCGTTGACGGCGTTACGGTGGCTTGTTTAACGGCTGTACCCGGTTTTCTGGTAAAAACAGATTTTACGCGTCCCCAAACGGTAGTTACCGAATCTTCGCTGATATAATTAGATGCCTTTTGCGACAGGATGCCTACCAATGTTTTAACAATAAAGTTTGAGCGCTTAAATAAGGTTTTATTTAAGGTAAAAGGCAGCACAACACGAGACAATAAGCCCAGAATATCTTGCGAAAACAGGGTATGGCTTATTTTAGTACCATCGGTGCTGGCTGATTTAGGAAACATTGTCAGCACGGTATGATATATAGCCGTAGGGCTGCTGAAACGCTTTTTCAGTTCTATTTCCTGTGTTTGCTTCAGGCGCTCCAAGCGGATGATTTCTGATTGTATGTCAAATACATTTTTTATGGTTACGGCCATGGCTATTTAAATATTTTGCTGATCAGCAGGTTAACAATAAATTTACGGATGCTGACTTTGGCAAACAGAAAAACCAAAGCAATTACCAGGTACAATAAGGCTACTATGCCAAAACCCTTCCAGGCTGCTCCCAATGCCGAGCCTATACCCAAGGCCAGTGTAAAGGTGGCAAACAAAAAGAACAGCACGCCGCATATGGCCACAATAATATCAGTAACCAAACTGGCGGCTACCGAGGTGCTTTTTTCAATGGCCTTATACTTTGACAGGGCAAAGCGTGTTTCGGCATATTCTTTCAACTGCTCCAGTATAGGTTGCTGAGGCGGTTGCTGTGTTTCTTCTTTTTTTTCTTCCATCTGAACTTTATGGTATAATCCCGGAAGGTTTAGCCTAACCGGGATGTTTATTTATGCATGTTCTAAATCGTCCTGATATTCAGCTTCTTCGCCGTTTATTTTGGTTTTGATATTATCTACCACTTTATGTTTCAAACCATTCAGCTTATCCAACTCGCTGGCAGCAGTTTCTTTAATGCTGTCGGCCAGGTGGTTCAACGAATCTGACAGTTTATCGCGTGTATCAGTACCTTTATCTGGGGCAAACAGTATACCCAGCGCAGCGCCTGCAGCTACACCTGCCGCCAAAGCCAACAGAATTTTTGAACTGTCGCTCATCGAGTTACTACTTTTAAGACTAGGTATTTGTTTGATTAAATGTGAAAAATCCTTGGTTTTCATGATGGTCAAATTTATGTTACTGTATAATAGAGGATATTATTTTAACCGCTAAGGTAAAGCTTTGTTTAAGATGCCATAAAAAAACTAGGCATTATCTGTACCCGCTCGGATGCGTTCTATACGGTCGGCCGCCTTGCGGTTGGTTTCGTAAATCTGTACTAATAGTATAAAATAAGATAATAGCACAGGGCCAAACACCAGCCCTAAAATACCAAATAATGGTATACCAATAAACACACCAATAATAGAAATAATTGGGTGTGTGTTGGCTATGCGCTTATTAATAACAAGCCGCAGTACGTGGTCAAGGTTACCAATAAACAGCAAGCCATAAATCATAATGCCGATGCCTTGCCAGTTGTGTCCCAACAGCATTAGGTATAAGCCGGCGGGTATAGAAAGTGTAGGCGCACCTACTACCGGTAAAAAAGAAATAAAGGTGGCAATTACACCCCAAAATACGGCATCGGGTATGCCTACAATCCAAAAGCCGTTGGCCAGCAGCACGCCTTGGGTAAGCGATATGATGCCTTGCCCCAGTACATTTGAATAGGTGGCGTTTTTTAAAGCTACAGCAAATTTTAAAGCATGCTGCTCACTAAATGGGGCGTACTTTAACAAACCTGCCTCAAATTCACGAAACTGGGCAAACATAAAATACAGGATAAAGTACATCACCAGCAGCGTGAGGATGATATTGGCAGCACTACCCAGCAGCGAAGGAAACAAATCAGCCGTATAGGTGCTGAGCTTTTGCATAGTTTCTTCGGCAAAGTGAGGCTGACTTAGGTTGCGGCCGGTAAAGGTGTCTATCTTGTCCATCCACATGTTGATGCCGGATGTGTTGTTTTTAATGCTGATGATCTTGTCAATCATCATAAAACTGAGCAATAAAAACGGAATCACAATAACCACCAGCGATAAAAAGATGATCAGCAAGGCTGATAACCCCCTGTTCCACCGACGCTTTTCAGTCAAGAACAGGTACATGGGCCTAAAAATCACATACAGAACTATAGACCCCAGTATGGCGCTAAAAATTTCGCTAAGGGCATAAACTAGAAAACAGCCTAGCACAATAATGCTAACCAGAATAATATTATTACGCTGCTGATAGTTGAAGATAGACATGGGTAACGGCTGCTTACACGTTATAAACAAAAAAGCGCCAAATTGTTCGGCGCTTTAAATATAATGTTCTTTGAATGTATTATTTGTCCAACGTTTTTAGCAAGTCGTTAATTTTAGCACAACTCATGGAAATGGTATCCATATAAAAAATACTGTCAGTAGTAGGATTATTCAATTCATAACGCAATTGTTCTACTGCCAGATGAATGTTAGACAGCTGGTTTTTTACATCATGTTTCAAAAGGCGAAGCGCCTGTTCATTATCATTAGCCTGGCTGCCCATATTACTTGCCTAAGTTAATTGCCTTCATTTTATTGTACAGCGTTTTGCGGTCAATTTTTAATATCTCGGCGGCTTTGGTTTTGTTAAAGTTTACTTCGCGCAATACTTTTAATATAGTGTCATACTCAGCTTCCAGCGCTGCGTTTTTTAAGTCGTGGCGATGTTCTTTTACCGGCTGTGGTGTAGTATTAGTATCGGTTGTTGCTTCGGCCACAACTGGCTGCCTGCTATAAGCGAGTAGTTCAAGCGGTAAGGCTTTCATTTGTATTTCGTCGCCTTCGGTAAGCAACGTAGCACGGCGTACCACATTTTTTAATTCGCGGATATTACCTTGCCAGCGGTAATGCATAAAGCATTCTACCACCTCGGGCGAAAAGTCTTTTACACTGCGGCCCAACTCCTGGTTGGCTGTTTTTAAAAAGTGCTGCGCCAACAGCATAATATCGTGTCCACGCTCGCGCAATGGTGGCATATATATGCTGAATTCATTAAAGCGGTGGTATAAATCTTCGCGGAAGCGACCACGTTGAATGCCATCCTGCAGGTTTTCGTTAGTGGCCACAATAATGCGTACATCCAAGTCAATCTCTTTGGTGCTGCCTATGCGTTTTACTTTACGTTCCTGAACGGTGCGTAATAAAGCTGCCTGTATATCATACGATAGGTTGCCCACTTCGTCCAAAAACAAGGTGCCGCCATTGGCCATTTCAAAGTGACCTATCTTGGTATATAAAGCACCGGTAAACGATCCTTTTTCATGACCAAAAAATTCGCTTTGCGCCAGTTCTTTGGTTAGCGAGCCACAGTCCATCGCAATAAATGGCTGATCGCGACGCGGGCTGTTCAGGTGGATGCTTTTGGCTACCGATTCTTTACCCGTACCGCTTTCGCCCAAAATAATTACGCTATAGCCGGTAGGCGCTACCAATTCAATTTGGCGCAATAACTCGCGCGAGGCTTTGCTGGTACCGGCCACAAACTCGTTCGATAAAATTTGCTTGCGATTTTCTTTATTGCCGCTTTTGGCTGCTGATGCTGTAACGGGTACACTTTCCTCCTGCTCGGCAGAATCCCACAACGCGCTTTGAGTTTCAATAGCTTTGTTGATAGTGGTTAAGATCTCATCCGGGTATAGCGGCTTGGTGATATAATCATAAGCGCCCATTTTGATAAGTTCTACCGCCATTTTAATATCCGAATAACCGGTAATGATTATTACCCCGGTTTTAGGGTAATTTGCTTTGATGCTTTTCAACATCTCGCGCCCGTCGGTATCCTCCAGCCTGTAATCGCATAGCACTAAATTAAACTCATTGTTTTTCAACTGCTCTGTTGCATTCGCCCCACTTGATGCCGTGGTTACCTCAAATCCGTTACGCGTCAAAAATTTTGACAGCAACAAAGCGGTATTCACTTCATCATCAATAATGAGTATTTTTTTCATATATGCCAGTTAAACTTTAATTGGTTTTTTGCTTTATACGATAAGTTTTTCAAAAGGATAGCTTGCTAGACAAAAATGTAAAAAAATGTGTAATTTTTTACACACTTGTGCCTATCCATTAAATAAAATTTTGCACATCATGATATTTTAAACGTTGCGGAAATAGTTAACTATAATCATATCGTGTTAAGTTGAGGAAAAATTCAATTGTATGGTTATATGGGAATTATGAAACACTATTTTTGCGCTTTTAAATTTTACAAGTGGGAAAAGATAAGTTAAAGCGTTTTGCCGAAATTGCAACTTTTAGCAACGTACTGCAACTGGAGGCCGGCCAGCCTTACAAAGGGCAATGGGCATCACAATTTTTTAAGAACAATAACCCGGTAGTGCTGGAACTGGCTTGTGGTAAGGGCGAATATACCGTAAACCTGGCGCAGATGTTTCCGGATAAAAATTTTGTGGGCATTGATTATAAAGGCAACCGTATTTGGCGTGGTGCCAAAACTGCTATTGAAGAAGGTGTGCCCAACGTGGGCTTTTTGCGTATACAAATAGAAAACTTGCTAGATTACTTTGCAGATGGTGAAGTGGACGAGATATGGATTACTTTTCCCGATCCGCAGCCACAAATCAGTCGCGAAAAAAAGCGTTTAACCTCGCCCCGCTTTCTGGAAAAATATAAGCAGTTATTAAAATTAGGCGGTTTTGTAAACTTGAAAACAGATAACGACGATTTACACGCTTATACCGCAGAAAAGATTGAAGAACTGGGTTTAAAGCTGCATGTTAAAACTGAAAACCTGTACCAATCACCGTATGCTGACGATGTATTAAATATCAAAACTTATTACGAGAAAAAATACTTGCAGCATAACAAGAATATCAATTATCTGAAATTTTCGTTTGCTTAGTTATGACAGACGCTCACTTTTACGACCATGTGTTTGAAGTGGCCCGGCAGGTACCTGTTGGGCGGGTAACATCATACGGTGCCATAGCCAAATTTTTGGGTGTGGGCAATTGGTCGCGCAAGGTGGGCCGCGCTATGGGGATGCTGGATGGCGTGCAGCCGCCCGTGCCTTATCAGCGCGTGGTAAACAGTCAGGGCTTACTAACTGGTGGCACCGAAGGTATTGAGCGCCGCAAGGAATTGCTGGCCGCCGAGGGTGTAACCGTTATAGGCGATAAAGTGCAGGATTTTAAAACGGTATTCTGGAACCCGTCGCAGGAGCTCAATTATTAACTAAGCCGGTTTTGAATCATAATCATTCAATCAAGTAATAACATATAATCATGGGAAAATTAATAGATGATTTCAACGGCTATCGTACTAAAATGAACGATAGAATTATGGAATCGGCCAATACCAATATAAAACGCTTTTTTGCTTTGGATACCACCAGTTACGCCAAAGGTGCACTGGATGTGAAAACCAAAGAAATGCTGGGCCTAGTAGCCAGCATGGTGCTACGTTGCGATGATTGCATTAAATATCACCTGGGCAAATGCTATGATGCCGGTGTAAATTCCGACGAGATGAACGAAATTTTTATGATAGCTAATCTGGTCGGTGGCTCTATTGTAATTCCGCACTATCGCCGTGCAGTAGAGTACTGGGATGAAATGAACGAAGCTGGTCAGTAGCTCATTAGATTGTTGGTGATTCAGTACAACAATTATATTTTCAATAAAACGCACCTGAATAAAAATGAACAGTTATATCATTACCAATACTGTTATCCCAACATATCTGTTTGAGCCTGACGAGGCCACCGGAAACAATGTGTTTCGTATCAACCGGAACAACTGTGTGGTTGAGTATAAGAAAAACAACTTTTTGGTGCCGCATCGCAGAAATTATTATTTTATGATTTTTGTAAAAGCTGGGAGTAGCAGGCACTGGATTGATATGACACCTTATACTGTTAAACCTAATACTTTTTATTATACGGTTCCTCAGCAAGTACATTTAAAAGAAGAAAGTAAGCCCTTTACGGGCATCAGTCTAAGTTTTACAGAAGAGTTTTTGGCGATGGATGATAGTGGATCGCTTAAAAAGTTACCCATCATCCAAGGCCTTGATAATGGGCACGAGCTGGAGCTGACGGAACAAGACCAAGCATACATAGAGGATTTGCTCGAAAAAATTTTAGCTGAGTATGAGGCTAAAAACAGCTGGCAGCAGAATATGCTGCTGGCCTATATGAAGGTATTGCTTATTTATCTGAGCCGTTTGCATAAACAGCAAATAAGCTTTGCTGCAGAACAAACACCACCGAAGCAGGTATTCAAAAATTTTCTTTCTAAAGTAGATGAATGGCATAGGCAGTTGCATGAGGTGGCCGCTTATGCCAATATGCTCAACCTCTCAGCCGGGCACTTAAGTGAACTAGTGAAAGAGCAAAGCGGCAAGCCGGCCATTGCGCATATTCATGAGCGACTGATTGTAGAAGCCAAGCGCTTACTTTTTCATACCGAACACTCAATTAAAGAGATTGCTTTTCAGCTGGGATTTGAAGATGCATCATATTTTAACCGCTTTTTTAAACGCATCACACAACATACTCCCATCACCTACCGGAACGCCATCCGCGAAATGTACCATTGATGCCGATAAGAGTGCAGTTGTAATTGCACAGGAGCCACTACTTTTGTGGTATATCAATTCAACAATATGAAAACAGCACTTATTACAGGAGCCAACAAAAGCATTGGCTTTGAAATGGCCCGCATATTAGCCAAACAAGGATATTTTGTTTACATCGGTAGTCGTGATTTAAACAGAGGTCAGCAAGCTGTGGATCAGCTCAAAGCCGATGGCTTAACCACACTAGAAGCTGTGCAACTGGATGTAACCGACAAAGCATCTATTACAGCAGCACAACAATATATTAACCAGAAAGACGGAAAACTTGACGTTCTTGTCAACAACGCCGGTATCCCCGGTGCCTTTCCGCAGCTTGCCGAATCGGTTGATGTGGCAGTAATTCGCGAGGTGTACAATACCAACTTTTTTGGGGTGATTGAGGTAACACAGGCCTTTTTGCCGCTGATCCGTAAATCAGAAGCAGGCGTAATTGTAAATGTAACCTCGGGCTTAGGTTCGCTTACTTTACATAGCGATCCGTCATGGCCATATTATAATGTCAAATCAGCTGCTTACGGCACTTCCAAAACAGCACTTAATGCTTATACCGTGGTATTAGCACATGAGCTGCGCGAAACACCTATCCGTGTAAATGCAGTTGACCCTGGTTATACCGCTACCGATTTTAACCAGCACAGTGGGCCATTAAAGGTAGAAGACTCTGCTGCTTTTGTAGCGCAATATGCTGTTATAGGTCCGGATGGCCCAACAGGTAAATTCTTCAGCCATGATCGTCAGGCTGAAGGTAATGAGAGCCCTTGGTAAGAATTAATTTAATACTAAACAAAAGGCAATTCTTTTTAAGGGTTGCCTTTTGTTTTTGATAAAAATATTAGCATTTTGCCGTTTCTATACATCTATAAGAATGGCTTTATCACATAACTCACAACCAACAATTCACAACCTAACCCGCTGTTCATGGTGCGGTACCGACCCATTGTACACCAAATACCACGATGAAGAATGGGGCCGCGAAGTGCATGATGATAAAATTCTGTTTGAATTCCTGGTGCTCGAATCGGCCCAGGCCGGTTTAAGCTGGATTACCATTTTGCGCCGCCGCGATAATTACCGTAAAGCATTTTGCAATTTTGATGTGCAGTCGGTAGCTGCCATGGGGCCGGATGATATGGAACGCTTGATGCAGGACGAGGGTATTATTCGTAACCGGCTTAAAATTACATCTACCATAACCAATGCCCAAAAGTTTATAGCCATACAGCAGCAGTTTGGCTCGTTTAATAAATACTTGTACAGCTTTATGCCGCAGGGTAAACGCATCATTAATGAAACAGGTAGTATACCCGTAAGTACCGAAGTGTCCGATGCCATCAGCAAAGACTTAAAAAAGCGGGGCTTTAAGTTTTTTGGCACCACTATTTGTTATGCTTTTATGCAGGCTACTGGTATGGTAAATGACCATATTTTGGAGTGTAGTTTCAGATAGTCTTAACCGGATTTTGAAGAATTTATCTAATTAACAGAATTCTTGTCTGCTCTTTCATATAGACAAACGTTTTATTACCATTAATCCTATTTTTGCAATTATTGACCGGTGTTGAGTTCTGATAGTCAATTCTGGACATTCATTAAATTCCGAAAATTCTGGTCAAATACAATATGAAGAAATTATTTCTATTAGATGGTATGGCCCTGATGTACCGGGCGCATTTTGCTTTAAGCAAAAACCCGCGGTTTACCTCGGGTGGCCTGAACACATCAGCGGTAATGGGCTTTACCAATACCCTGCTGGATATCATAAAAAAGGAAAATCCTACCCATATGGCCGTGGTATTTGATACCGACGCGCCTACCGAACGCCATACCGACTTTACCGACTATAAAGCCCACCGCCAGGCCATGCCCGAAGATTTATCGAAGGCAATGCCCTATGTAATTAAGCTGATACTGGGTTTTAATATCCCGGTAATTACATCAGATGGTTACGAGGCTGATGACATCATTGGTACGCTGGCTAAAAAAGCTGAGCAAAAAGGCTATCAGGTATATTGCATGACCCCCGATAAGGATTTTGCCCAGCTGGTGTCCGAAAATATATTTGTGTACAAACCCTCGCGCATGGGAAACGATGTAGAGATTATGGGGGTAAAAGAAGTATGCGAAAAATGGGAAATAAGCGATGTGTGCCAGGTAATTGATATTTTAGGCTTGTGGGGCGATGCGGTAGATAACATCCCCGGCATCCCCGGCATTGGCGAAAAAACAGCCAAGCAACTTATCAAACAATACGGATCAGTAGAAAATATTATTGCCAATGCGCACGAGCTAAAAGGTAAATTACGTGAAAACGTAGAAACCCATGCGGCGCAGGGCTTACTGTCAAAAAAGCTGGCTACTATATTGTTGGATGTACCGGTTGAATTGGATGAAGCCGGACTGGAAATGTGTGCACCTAGTCGTGATCTGCTGGAGCCGCTGTTTGCCGAACTGGAATTCCGTACGCTGGGTCGCCGTGTATTTGGCGATGATTTCAGCATCACCGAATTGCGGGCTTCATCAACCCAAACCGATTTGTTTGGTAATCCGGTAGCCGGTGCGCCACATACTTTTAGTGTAGAGATTAATGATATTGCCGAGCCCGAAATACAGGTAGCCGCCAAAAGTATTGATAACGTTCCGCACGAGTATCATTTGACCGATACGCCTGAAAAGCGGGCAGAACTAATTGCCTTGCTGCAGCAGCAAACCGAAATTACATTCGACACCGAAACCACTGGTATCGACGCCAACAATTGCGAACTGGTAGGTTTGTCATTTGCCATTAAACCCGGCGAGGCGTGGTATATACCGGTGCCCGATAACTTTGAAGGTGCTAAAGCCATTGCCGATGAGTTCAAATCGATACTGGAGAACCCGGCTATCAATAAAGTTGGTCAAAACATAAAATACGATATACTGGTGCTGAAATGGTATGGCATACAAGTGCAGGGCGCTTTGTTTGATACCATGATGGCGCATTATATTTTAGATCCAGATACCCGCCACGGTATGGATATCCTGTCCGAAAATTACCTGGGTTACAAGCCGGTTTCTATCACCGAGCTGATTGGGCCCAAAGGTAAAAAGCAGCTTACCATGCGCGATGTACCAGTAGAAAAGGTGAAAGAGTATGCGGGTGAAGATGCAGACGTGACCTTGCAATTAAAAGAGGTATTTGAACCCAAACTGCAAGCCGTAGGTGCCGAAGCGTTGCTGAATGAGATTGAACATCCGCTGATTTATGTACTGGCTGATGTGGAATTTGAAGGTGTAAAGCTGGACGAAGGTACACTGCGCGATTTTTCACTACAGCTGGAAACCGACCTGGGCAAGCTGGAACAAACTGTTTATGAAAAAGCGGGCGTTAAATTCAATATATCATCCCCTAAACAGTTAGGCGAGGTGTTGTTCGAAAAGCTGATGCTCGACCCTAAAGCTAAAAAAACTAAAACCGGCCAATATCAAACCGGCGAGGATGTGCTGTTGGCCTTAGCCGCCAAAAGCGACATTGTACGCGATATCCTGGATTTTCGTCAGATGCTGAAACTGAAATCGACTTACGTAGACGCTCTGCCGCTGATGGTGAATCCTAAAACTGGCCGTATACATACCTCATATAATCAGGCAGTGGCGGCTACCGGGCGGTTAAGCTCGCAGAACCCTAACCTGCAAAATATCCCTATTCGTACCGAGCGTGGTCGCGAGGTGCGCAAGGCATTTATTCCGCGTGATGAAAATCATATCATCATTTCGGCTGATTACTCGCAGATTGAGTTGCGCATTATTGCCGAAATCAGCAAGGATCCGAGTATGCTCGATGCGTTTTCTAAGAACCTGGACATCCACACCGCTACTGCTGCGGGTGTTTACGGGGTTTCTATAGAAGAGGTAACCGGTGAAATGCGCCGCAATGCCAAAGCGGTAAACTTTGGTATCATCTATGGGCAATCATCCTTTGGTTTATCACAAGGTTTGGGTATTTCGCGTAAAGAAGCAACCGAAATTATTGAGCAATATTTTATCAAATACGCCGGCATTCAAAGTTACATGAGCGAAACCATGAATTTTGCCCGCGAGAATGGTTATGTACAAACACTGAAAGGCCGTCGCCGTTATCTGCGCGATATCAATTCGGCCAATGCCACCGTACGTGGTTTTGCCGAACGAAACGCCATCAACGCGCCTATACAAGGTTCGGCAGCAGATATGATCAAAATTGCGATGATTAATATCCATCACGAACTGAAAGCTCAGAAACTGGATACCCGCATGACCATGCAGGTGCATGATGAGTTGGTGTTTGACGCGCCTAAACACGAGGTAGAAAAAGTAAAGCCTATTATAGAGCACCATATGAAGAACGCTATTAAAACCGAAGTGCCTATTGTGGTAGAAATTGGTACAGGCGCTAATTGGCTCGAGGCCCATTAAGCCTTATTAAGCATTCCATGAAACAAAAGAAATAGCCGATTTGCAGTTAACCGCAGATTGGCTATTCCTTTTTTGTATTAAACTCATCGGTAAAGTGTTCCCGGTGCTTCTCTTTCTGAAATTTTTCGGCGTTATAATTTTCAGATTGGCCTTTTGGAATGGATAACGATTTCCAGTTTTCATTGCACATCATTTTCCCCAAAAACACAATTTGCCCAACATGATAAGGGTAATGTGCCAGTTGCCGGTTAATGGCTTCGGTAACAGTATGCCCCATGTTGCGAATATAGATGATCCGGTCTAGATCGTCTGCCTTTAAACTGTCCAGCGTTTGCATTAAACAGTTCCAGCCCGAGTTCCACAGGTCCAGTAGAGCCTGTCTGTCTGGATGGAATACCTCAAATTCAGCTTCGCGGTTTCGCCACGCTTTTTCGCCGTCCGACGCAAAAATTTCAGTCCAGCGGGACAGCATGTTACCTGCCAGGTGATTGACAATCATGGCTACACTGTTGCTTTCGTTGTTGTATTGCCAGTATAGTTGTTCGTCGGTTAACTGTTCAAAGGTTTTTTCACCCAGCATCTTGTAGTAGGCAAATTGCTTTTTAACGCTTTCCAGGTAATCGTTATTCATGGCTATAAGTGGTTTGTTATGGCTAATTTACTATAAAATAATGTTAAGGCATTAGGTAGTTATTTAACTTTATCACATACTTTTTACGCAATAATTAACACTATAGAAAAACACATTCCAATAGATGTAAGTTGTGTTTAGGTAAGTAAACTTTTGCTTACCTTGACCCGACATTACCTATACTAAATGAGAATTTTTCACCTTGCCGCCGAGTGTTATCCAGTTGCTAAAGTGGGCGGCCTTGCCGATGTGGTAGGCGCCTTACCCAAGTACCAAAATCAGGCAGGCCATCAGGCTGCTGTGGTGCTGCCTTATTACAACCGTAAGTTTGTTCAGGAGAGTGAGTTTGATGTTGTTTTCGAAGCATCAAACCTGCTGGGTACCAAGCGCTATGAATTTGAAATCTGGAAAGAACGTACCAATAAGCTGGGTTTTGAACTGTTTCTGATTTATATACCGGGTTTGCTTGACCGTGAGGAGGTATACAGTTATCCCGACGAGCGCGAGCAGTTCATCGCCTTTCAGCTGGCTTTTCTGGATTGGATTAACTGGTCGCAGCAAAAGCCCGATCTGATTCATTGTCACGATCACCATGTGGGCCTGATTCCGTTTTTGATGAAGCATTCTGCCTTGTACAGAAAACGCCTGTCGGGTGTGCCAGCCGTATTTACCATTCACAACGGTCAGTATCATGGTGCTTTCGGGTATGATAAATTTGATTACCTGCCCGAGGTGGACATGAACTATGCCGGTTTGCTGGATTGGGCCGGAGCCATCAACCCGCTAGCCAGTGCGGTTAAATGCTGTCATAAATACACGGCGGTATCGCCCAGCTATTTGCACGAACTGGAGCTTCAGTCGAATGGCTTGGAATATTTGTTCTGGCTTGAAAAGAGTAAAGGCCTGGGCATCATCAATGGTATCGATACCGAGGTGTGGAACCCCGAAGGCGATCCTATGATTGCGGCACCTATTGACGCTGATGCGCCCGATGCAGGTAAATTAGCCAACAAAAAAGCGTTGTGCGAGCGTTTTGGTTTATCTCCTGAGCTTCCAATTATTTCATTTATTGGCCGCTTGGTAACCGAGAAGGGTGCCGATTTATTGCCCGAAGCTATCCAGCATAGCTTGGATAAACATGCCGGTAAGGTGAATTTTGTAATGTTAGGTGCTGGCGACAAGGAAACAGAAGCCGCATTAGAAGCACTAAAAGAAAAGTACCCTGATAATTACAAAACCTTTATAGGCTATAACGAAGCACTGGCCCACCTGATTTATGCAGGCAGCGACTTTTTACTGATGCCATCCCGCGTGGAACCTTGCGGTCTTAACCAACTGTACGCCCTGCGTTATGGTACCTTACCCATGGTGCGCCGAACTGGTGGTTTGATTGATACCGTTGTTGACTTTGGCGACGAAGGCGGCTATGGCATCTGCTTTAACCGCAGCGTGGCAGCCGATATTGAACATGCTGTTGACCGGGCTATTGAACTTTATGAGAACCAACCGCATCTACAATTGTTACGTAAACGCATGATGGCGTTAGATTTTTCATGGAACCAATCTGCAAACCAATATATAAACCTATATCAAAGCTTAAACATCTAGTTATATGACTTCTAAAGTAATCAGCATCGTACTTGGCGGCGGCCAGGGAACCCGGTTGTTCCCACTTACAGCCACCCGCTCTAAACCGGCTGTGCCTATTGCCGGTAAGTACCGTTTAGTAGATATTCCGATTTCCAACTGCCTTCATGCCGGCATTGAGCGCATTTTTGTATTAACGCAGTTTAACTCGGCATCGTTAAATAAGCACATTAAAAACACCTATCACTTTAGCAGCTTCAGTGATGCTTTTGTAGATATCCTGGCGGCCGAGCAAACGCCATCCAATGTGGGCTGGTTTCAGGGCACGGCCGATGCGGTACGTCAGAGCTTGCATCACCTCGCGGTACATGATTTTGAATATGTATTGATCCTGTCGGGCGACCAACTGTATCAAATGGATTTTCAGGAAATGATACAGGAACATATAGACCGTGGTGCAGATATCTCTATTGCTACCATACCTGTACATGCTGATGATGTACCCGGCTTTGGTATTTTGCAAACCAGCGAAGATAAATACATTACCGACTTTGTTGAAAAACCTAAAACCAATTTTGGGCATCTGGCATCAGAGGTAAGTGAGGAAATGGCCGCAGCCGGCAGGGTGTACCTGGCTTCAATGGGTATATACATCTTTAACCGTAAAACACTGTATGAGTTACTGCAAGGTAATGATTACCCCGATTTTGGTAAAGAGATTATCCCGCAGTCTATCAAAACCCACAAAGTGCTGAGCTACCAGTATGAAGGTTACTGGACAGATATTGGTACTATCCCATCATTTTTTGAGGCCAACATCGGTTTAACAGATGATATTCCGCAGTTTAACCTGTTTGGTAAACATCATATTTATACCCGTGCGCGTATGTTGCCGCCATCTAAAATATCAGGTACATTATTAGAGCATGCTATAATTTCTGACGGTTGTATCATTAACGCCAGCAAAATTACGCGCTCTATTATAGGCATCCGTACCCGTATTGGCTTTGATACCGAAATAAACAATTGCTATGTTATGGGAGGCGATAACTACCAAACACTGGAGCAGATTGAAGAAGCCAAAGTAGCTAACACGCCTATTATGGGTATTGGCGACCGCTGCTGCATCAAAAATGCAATTCTGGATAAGAATTGCTACATCGGTAACGACGTAACTATTAACTGCGGCGGTAAGCTAGACGATGGCGATTACGGTGCTTACACTGTGCAGGATGGTGTCGTGGTAGTTAAAAAAAGAGCAGTGATTCCGAACGGGACGGTAATATAATTTCGTTTAGCGAAACAAAGGGCTGTTGTGTACTGTTGCTAAGTTACTACTAAACAACAAATTAAACAGCCATGAAAAAAGTACTTTGTATGATTGCATTAGGTGCAATCTCTTTTGGAAGCGCATTTGCGTATGGTAATCCAGGCATGGTAAAATCAGCAACTATGCAGACAGATACCGTTAAAAAAATGAAAAAGAAAAACGGTAAAATGAAAACTAAAAAGAAGACTACCAAAAGTGACACTACTTCTACAACACCAGGTAAGTAGTTTCTAGTAGTTTATTAAAGAAAAACGCCTCTGATAATTTATCAGAGGCGTTTTTCTTTTTTTATGGTTAATTATAGTTCTATGCTTTCGCCAATAGCAGGCAGTTTTAAATTTAAACCTGCTTGTTCAAATTTATGAACTGCCTCAGCTTTATCAATTTTAATTACCGGGAAGGTATCGTAATGTACGCCAACTACGTTTTTGCAGCCTACAAAATCGGCCGCTTTTACAGCGTCATCAATACCCATGGTGTAGTTATCGCCAATAGGTAAAATAGCCCAATCCAGGTTCTCATCGGCTAATAACTTCATATCGTAAGTTAAAGCGGTATCGCCGGCAAAATATACTTTTTTACCTTCTGCATAAATTACAAAGCCTGCCGGTACACCGCCGTAGCTGCCATCAGGCATCGAGCTGGAGTGCAGGGCATATACCATTTTTACTTTGCCAAAATCAAAAGTGAAGCTGCCGCCAATATTCATACCATGTGCATCGGCCACACCTTTACCACCTAACCAGCCAGCAATTTCGGCAATGCAGATCACTTTAGCGCCGCTGTTTTGCTGAATAGGCAGCAAATCGGCAATATGATCGCCATGTCCGTGCGATACCAGGATATAATCAGGTTTCAGGCTGTTTACATCAATGTGTTTAGCCAGTTCGTTTGGAGTAATAAACGGATCAAACAGCAGCGTTTTACCGCCAGTCTGAATTTCTACCGTTGAATGTCCGTAATAAGTCAGTTTCATAAGTATTGAATCAGTTTAATGTTGTGGAGCCAAAGGTAGTATGCGGCATAGCAAACTATTGTCATAACACCTTAATATGCCACAACTGTATATGTAACTTTTTACTTGCCAAACATGTCGCCCAAAGCGCCTAAATCGCCAAACATATTTTTGGTCATGGCGGCCATTTCGGTTTGGTTGATATTGTCGGCTTGCTGCATCGCTTTGTTTACCGCTACTACTAAAAGTTCTTCCAGCTCTTCGCGGTCGGCTTCTTTATAAAAGCTTTCTTCAATGGATACCGATTGTAATACCTTGTTGCCATTGGCAGTTACCGTAATTTTACCACCTTCGGCCGTGCCGGTTACGGTGATACCATCCAGGCGTTTTTTCATTTCGCCTGCTTTTTGCTGTGCTTCAAATATTTTATCAAACATGGTTTTATGTTTTAGTTGAGTTGTTATTAATTAAGTAGGTGAATGGTTAAATTGTTGATTGGTTGAAATGCTTTTTGATCAGAGTTAAGTCACCAATAAATATCTATTTACAAATCACCCACTCTCTATTCAACTAATAAACCAGCATTAATCTTCCGCTGTTTCGCCGGTACCATTGTAGGCACCTTTGCGAACTACGGGCATATCCATCATTTTGTATAGCTCGTCCAGGTGCAATAAGCTGCCATTCACTAAATTACCTAACAATACAATGGTTACATCGTTTTTCATATCACGCAAAAATATGTGCCTGAAGCCATGCCACCAACCGGTGTGGTAAACCACTTTTTCGTCTTTATTCTCAAATATACGCCAGCCATAGCCATAGCTAAAGTGACCACGAATAAGCGGCAGCACATGTGAGGTATAAGCCGAGTCTTGCGTGGCAGCTTTAATTAACCGGCCAGCTTTAAGTGCTTGGTCAAATAAGTACAAATCGCCAACGGTGCTATAAATGCCTTTGTCGCCTACCGGTCCATCCAAAAAGTTTTGAGCTACTGAATAGCGCCAGCTGTTGCGATCGTGTCCTACCACATCAACCGGAATTTTTTCATATACGGCTTTGGAATATACGTCGGTATGCGCCATACCTGCGGGCTTGAATACATTCTCTTTCATATACTGGGCATACGGCATGCCTGTCACCTTTTCGATGATAGCGCCCAGTACCATAAAGTTGGAGTTGTTGTATAAAAAGCGAGCGTTGGGTTTGTTAAATGGCGCAGGCTTGTATTGTGCAATCAGGTCCATTACCTGTGCGTTGGTGATACCCTTTCGCTGGTCGAGGTGCTGTTTGCGGTACAGGTCGTCTACAAAGTAAACATAGTTCATCATGCCCGAGCGGTGGGTAAGCAGCAGGCGGATGGTAACACCTTCGTATGGAAAGTTCGGGAAAAAGTCGCGTACATCCTGATCCAGCTTAATTTTGCCGCGCTCCCACAACTGCATAATGGCCGTACCCGTCATGGTTTTGGATACCGATGCCAGTTCAAACCGGGAATTAAGCTGTAAGCTGTCGCGGGTTAAGTAGTTGGCCCAGCCAAATGAGCCTTCATATAAGATTTTGCCCTTTTTAGCGACCAGCACATTGCCATTGAACGCGCTTTTTTTATGCAGGTTGTGCATAAAGGCATCAATTTTTTTGTCGGCATCCTTGGGGTCATATTTCAGAATCTTTTGCGGCTCAAATGGTTTGTCTGATATTTCAACACCTTTACTCTTTTTGTTGTGCGAGCAGGAACTTAGCAAACCGGCCACCAGCACACATCCTAAAATACTTTTATACACTTCCCTCATAAATTGATACTTGCACTAAAACGACCGCGAAAATCAGAAATTATGTAACAGTTAAAAAGTAAAGTGCAAATTATTTTTTGTGATGATTGCCAGCAATACTTAACTTGATTGCCATGAAAAACCTAAAACCTTACTTCTTGTTTTTGAGCTGCTTAATTTTTACGTGCGCAGCCTTTGCTCAATCGGTTGATAGTTTAGTTAAACAGGGTATTAAACTGCATGATGAAGGCAAGTACGCCGATGCTATTGTGAAATATAAAGCAGCTTTACAGATGGACCCCAAGCATGCTACGGCTAACTATGAACTGGCTTACTCACTTTATAGCAATAACCAGGCGCAGGAGGCAATGCCTTATCTGCAAAAAATTATCAAATCCGACCATCCTATGCCAGGGGCCTATGAAATGATGGGTAATATTTATGATGACGGCCAGCAACCCGACAAAGCGATAGAAATGTATTTGGCGGGCATTAAGGTTGATCCCAATTATCAGCGACTGCATTACAACTTGGGTATTGCTTATCACCGGCAAAAAAAGTTTGCTGCTGCCGAACAAGAAGCAATTGCAGCTATAAAGCTTAATCCGGCGCATGCCAGCAGCCAAAGATTATACGGCCTAGCTTGTTACGATCAGCATAAGGATATACAAGCGGTTATGGGGTTCTGTAGTTTTTTAATGATTGAACCAAACACAGAAAGATCAAAACAGGCATTCGACTTTGTTCAACAAATCATTAATTCAAAAACTGCTAAAACCGGCGAAAAGAGTATGAATGTTTTTGTAAATACGCAAAAAACCGGTGACGAGCAGATGGATGCCGCCGAAATGGCTATATCTATATCAGCTGCTGCCAGTAGTTTAGATATCAATAAGAATAAAACACCGGTTGAGCAGCTTAACGGGCAACTTAAAAGCATATTTGGTATTGTAGGCGAGCTATCGGGTAAAAAGAAGACAAAAGATTTTTTCTGGACGTATTATGCCGACTACTTTTATAAGCTATCACAAAGTGAGGTAATGCCGGCTTTTACACACTACATCAGCCTTGCATCTTACAAAGACGAAAGCCTAGCTTGGTTTAAGCAAAATGATAAAGCAGTTGATGAACTGGATGCCTGGGTTAAAATCAATCCGCATGTTGTGGCATCTAACTAATACCGTGGTAAGCAATAAATTAATTGGAGGTGAGTAACAGTGCATATACCGGTAAACAGTATTTTAGCCTTTGTAAGAAATTTAATACTGGTACCCGCAACCAGCACACTTTACAATAATAAACCTATGCGTACAACATTTAAATATATACTTGTACTGCTGGCTATAGCCGGCGGAATGCACTTAACATCCCAAGCGCAAACCGCTAAACTGTGGAACAATAAACAATGTGCCGTGGTGCTTACTTATGATGATGCCATTGATGCCGATCTGGATAATGTTATCCCGGCGTTAGATTCATTAAAGCTAAAAGGCACTTTCTATATCATTGGCTCATCATCCGTAGTAAATAACCGGCTGGAAGAATGGCGCAAGGCTGCCCACAAAGGGCATGAGCTGGGTAACCATGCTTTGTTTCACCCGTGCGATGGCAGCTTGCCGGGCCGCAGCTTTGTATCGCCCGACCATGATTTGAGTAAATATACTGTTGGTAGGGCTGTTGACGAAATACGCATAAACAATGTGTTGCTAAAAGCTATAGACGGTAAAAACCGCCGCACCTTTGCTTACCCCTGCGGTGATCTGAAAATTGGCGATGAATACTTTTATACCCAGCTGCGCAAAGATTTTGCAGGAGCCCGTGGCGTAGGGGCTGGTTTGCAAACGGCTGCACAGGTAAATTTGGATAATATTGATTGTTATTACATTCAAGACCAACCGGCTAAGTACATGATTGATTTGGTGAAGAAAGCGATGCAAAGCCAAACACTGCTGGTGTTTTTGTTTCATGGTGTAGGTGGTGGGCATAGCATTAATGAGGGGCTTGGTGAGCACAGCCAGCTGTTACACTTTCTAAAGCAAAATGAAAAAAATATTTGGATTGCACCCATGGTAGACGTTGCAGAATATATCGCGAAGGAGCAAAGCAAAGGAAGATAATATTACTCTACATAAACTTAGGCTATACCCTGTCTTTATAAATGACAGGGTATTTTTTTGTTACAATATTATCAGTATAGAAGTAATAATGAGGTGATTATTAATAGATATATCATAATAGTAACTATATCATTAAATCAATGGTTAAAAAATAGTTTGAAATGAGAAAATATGCATAACAAAGTGTGCTAGCTATCGTAATAGGCTGTATTATTGAAGTAGATACATCCCCGTTAATAATATATTGATTAAGCTGAACATGAAATTCCCTTTGTTTAAGTTGCTATGCCTGGTGTTTTTGTTGTCTATATTTAAATCATTTGCGCAATCATCGGGCATGCCTGCATACAATCATTTATCGCTGCAATTACAGGTGGGCACTCAAGGGGTAGGCGGCGATTTACGTTATGGATCAGACAAACGTTTTTCGGCACGTGCAGGCGTTAGTTTTATACCCGTTAAAGTGAATAACGTTTTTTCCTTTTCAGGTTTTGATGGTAGCACCAATGCCTCGGTTAAATTTTCGAACGTACACCTGCTGGCCGATTTTGTTCCTTTTAAGCAGGCCCGTGGTTTTAGACTAGTAGGCGGTGCCGCTTACCTGTATCATGCGCAAGGCGGCATGGAATTTTTACCTACCGGCGATTATAAGTTTGGCAATTATACCGTTACGGCTGATGATTTGGGTAAACTGAATATGGATATCAGCTGGAAAGGTGTAGCGCCTTATTTGGGCATAGGCTTGTTCAAAAGTTTTCCGAATCGGTTATTTAATATAAATCTGGATTTGGGTACTTATTACCTGTCGCAGCCCAGCTCGCATATTGTGGGTACCAATCTGTTGTCGGATAATAACCAGTTAGAGCCGCAACTTAATAGCAATATCAAAAGTTATCGCTGGTTGCCTGTGCTGCAAGTCAACTTCAATTTTAAGCTTCAATAACTTCCCGTTCCCCTATTAATAACATTGATATGAAATACTTTTCAAAAAAGGTAATTGCTGCTGTAATGGCTGGTGCGTTTTTGCTACCGGGCATCAACGCTTGTAAAAAGCCTACCGATAACATAAACCTGATTGTGAACACCAGTTCATTGTCAAAAGCGCCTACGTTGGTACGCTTTGTAAATGCGAATGCCAGCAGCAACACCAGCCTGCCAGCCAACATTACAGTAAGTGTTAACGGCACCGGTGCCGGCTTGGTACAGGTAGATGGCGGCGGCACCAACTTTACAGCAGTTAATGGTTTATTACCATTAAGTTTAATTAAAGCAGCCAACCCAAGTGTCAGCAATCCGGTTACGTTTACGTTGTATGCGTCGGTAGCGGGCTATGTACCGGTTTCTAAAACCATTACGTTAACCGGTAATACCGTATCCAATGTGGTTATTGCGCTAAATGAGTATGCTAATCCTGCTAATGGTACAGCCGCTGTGGTTAAAACCACTACCGGTAACAGCCAAACCGTAACGGTAAGTACAACCACCAACGCTACTACTACCGAAAGCAGCAACATCAGCATCCCGGCAGGTACGCAATATAAAGATGGTAACGGTGCTATCATTAATTCTACCCAGCTAAAATCCAACGTAGTGTATTTTGGTACAGGTAATGCGCCGGCTTATAGTGCGTTTCCGGGAGATTTTAATGCTGCCAATGCTATTGGGCCCAACGGTCAAAAACTGGCGGTGGGCAGCTCATTTGTAACCGCCGGATTACTGTCTATTACCATGACCGCCGGAAACAGTACCGTAAAAGGCTTTTCTAAACCGGTTACCGTGAGTATGGAGATTAACCGTAATCTCATTAACCCGCAAACTCACCAGTTGGTGAAGGCCGGAGATGCCATCCCCATTTGGAGCTTGAACGAGCAAACCGGTCAGTGGACTTATGAAAGCACACAAAACATTACTGCAAAAGGAAATAATAAACTGGAAGTAAGCTTCCCGATTACACACCTATCGGCCTGGAGTGCTAATTGGAGCGTTACAGCCTGTTCGTCAACTTTGAACGTTGCGCTGCGTGTGCCAAACACTACTACCACCTTAGAGGGCGATTACATGATTGCCTTAGCAACCACAAATAATCAACCAGTAAGTTCAGTAAACGTAAGTCAGATTAAAGACGGACTGATTACGAATTTGACCAGCATTCCGGCAGATGCCGGCGATGTGAAAGTGCTGGTTTACTCGCGCAACAATGGCGCTTTAACCAAAATTGGCGAAACAACTGCTTTTAATGCCTGCAGTCAAGGTTCGGTTGAGGTGACTGTAAACGCACAGCCGGTGCCCGATTATGTTAAAACCAATATTAAAGTTACCGCTAAATGTACCAACAAGCAGGTAGTGGCTTACCCCAGCGCCTGGCTTACTTTAAAAGATGCAACCACCGGCGTTGCCACCAATGTTTACATGGCCGATGGTACAGCCACTGCCAACTTAATTGACGGGCACAGCTATAGTATTACCACCACCTATTCAGGCAAAACATACAATTCTGCTGCATTTAAGCTGGATAAATCGGCAGGGGTAACTATTCCCGCAGTAAACGGCCTGAGCGGTACGGCTAATTTTAATAATACCACTAATAGCATTGATGTGAATGCCGAATTTGTGCTGACGGATTGTAATTGATAGGGTTAAATAATTTTTGATGGAAAAGCTGGGCCTTGTGGTCCGGCTTTTTGCGTAATGATTAGCATTGTCAAATGGCTATATTTGTAAAACTAAATCTTATAAAATGAAATTGCTTAAGTTCTATGTAGCTAGTGTATTGCTCGTACTTTCTGTTAATTCTAGCTATAGTCAAAGTACAACTGATTTTACTACACCACAGGAAGTTATACAGAAAGCCATTGAAGTAATGGGTGGCAAAGAATATTTGGAAAGTATATCAACTCTGTACACCGACTCCAAAACCATACTTCAGGGACATGATGTAAATTATGTAATTAAAGAGATGGCTCCCAATAAAGGATCTTTTGAGATTGTATATAACCAGCATATTATGTTCGGTTCCTATTTTAATGGGAAAACAGGATACCAAGTAAGTGGCAGTAAAAAGTCAAAAGAGAGTGCGGATGTATACAAGGACAAGAAGTACAAGAAGCACATTTTTAATGAACTAGATTATCTGAATCCCGAATTATGGAAGCTTCAGTTAATTGGACAGGAAGCCGTGAACGGTGATGCTTGTTATAAAATTAAAGCTGTACTAGCGTCAGGTACAACTGAAATTCTCTATTATAGTAAGAAAATGGGCCTTTTGCTAAAAGATGAAAAATTGGTTAGTCAAGAAGAAAGAAGATACAATGCGGCAATGTTTTCGGAATTCAAACAGTTCGGTAAGCTGTTTTATCATTCAGTAGAGACATTCATCAATGATGGGGTACCTCAGCAAATGAAGATTGAGAAGTTACTTGTAAATGAAAACGTAAGTGAAAGTGATTTTGAGATACAATAATATATGTGTTCACCATCAATATTTTTATAGTCTTGTTATTAACATTGTGTTTTTATTTTACTGTAACTATTTCCTCACATCCAAAAACTCTTCACTCTTACCTCTTGATTCTTCATGCGAATAACTAACTTTGCCGCTGCAAAAAATACATCAAACGTATGAGTTTCAGAACCGAACATGACACCATGGGCGCGGTACAAGTACCGGCCGATAAATACTGGGGTGCACAAACCGAGCGCTCACGCAACAATTTTAAAATTGGTCCGGAAGCATCTATGCCCAAAGAAATTATTGCGGCTTTTGCTTACCTGAAAAAGGCTGCTGCCTATACCAATACCGATTTAGGCGTAATACCTGCCGAAAAACGCGATCTGATTGCACAGGTGTGCGACGAAATTTTAGCCGGTCAGCTGGATAGCGAGTTTCCGCTGGTGATCTGGCAAACCGGTTCGGGAACCCAATCTAACATGAACGTAAACGAGGTGGTGGCCAACCGTGCACACGTACTGCAAGGCAACACCTTGGGCGAAGGCAAAACCTTCATCCACCCGAATGATGATGTAAACAAATCACAATCATCAAACGATACTTACCCTACGGCTATGCACATCGCTGCTTACAAAATCCTGATGGATGTAACCATCCCAGGTGTAGAAAAGCTGCGCGATTCATTAAAACGCAAATCAGAAGCGTTTAAAGATGTGGTAAAAATTGGTCGTACCCACTTAATGGATGCTACGCCTTTAACTTTAGGTCAGGAATTTTCGGGCTATGTATCACAGCTGGATCATGGTTTACGTGCTTTGCGCAACACTTTGGCTCACTTATCTGAGTTGGCTTTAGGTGGTACTGCAGTTGGTACCGGTATCAATACCCCTAAAGGTTATGATGTAAAAGTAGCCGAGTACATTGCTCAATTTACAGGCTTGCCATTCATCACTGCCGAAAATAAATTTGAGGCCCTGGCTGCGCATGATGCCATTGTAGAAAGCCACGGCGCGTTAAAGCAAATTGCTGTGTCGTTAATGAAAATTGCCAACGATATCCGTATGCTGGCTTCTGGTCCGCGTTCTGGTATCGGCGAAATTCATATTCCGGATAATGAGCCGGGTTCATCAATTATGCCGGGTAAAGTTAACCCAACCCAAAACGAGGCGGTTACTATGGTGGCTGCTCAGGTAATGGGTAACGATGTCGCTATTTCTATCGGCGGATCAAACGGCCATTACGAGCTGAACGTATTTAAACCGGTAATGGCAGCCAACTTCCTGCAATCGGCCCGTTTAATTGGTGATGCTTGCGTGTCATTTACCGACCATTGTTCAGATGGAATCGAGCCAAATTATGAGGGTATCAAAAAGCACCTGGAAAACTCCCTGATGCTGGTAACCGCACTTAACCCACATATTGGTTACGAAAACGCAGCTAAAATTGCAAAAACCGCGTTGAAAGAAGGTTTATCCTTACGTGAAGCTGCCCTAAAACTGGAACTGCTAACTAACGAGCAATTTGACCAGTGGGTACGCCCTGAAGATATGATCGGAAGTTTAAAATAAAAACGGCTGATTCACTAATAAATCCTCCCCCGCAAGGGGAGGACTTTTTTGTTTATATGCAGATGAAACTTTCCGCTCTTAATTATATATCACTCCTGTTTATCTTGGTTCTTGGCACCTGGCTCTTGGCTCTATCATCATGTAGTCCCAATTCTAATTTACAGGGCAAAGGGCAGGATTATTTGCAGGGCGAGTGGGAACAGCGTCAAGAGGCTGTACACAGCAAGTTGCTTAATTATACCCTGTACCATTATAAGTTCACCTGCGATTCTTTTTATGTTACGCTGCAATCGTTCAGCAAAGTAAATTATGGTGCAGATACCTGCATGAACAAGGGCCACTGGGTAGAATATGCCAAAGGCCGTTATGAGCAACAGCACGATACGCTGATGGTAAAAGGCTTTTTTTGTGATTCTAAATTTAAGATTAGAAATGAAGGCGGCTGCTTTCGTGTAGGTGTGTACGAGGAGCTTTTTAAAGTAACTAACCATACCGACACCAGCGTTCAAATTCGCAACACGGCCGACGTATTGCCTATCAATCTGCATTTAATGAAAAGGATTACCTGTAATCCAAAACCCCTATAAACTTTTTTATGAAAGCTAATTTTTTTAAGAAACTATTGTTGGGTGCTGTAATGTTATACGCACCCCTGCAAAGCATGGCCTGGGGCGATAAAGGTCACCGCATTTGCGGCCAGATTGCCGACAGTTACTTAACCCCTAAAGCCCGCAAGGCCGTACAAGCTATTTTAGGTAACGAATCGGTTGCCATGACCAGTACCTGGGCCGATTTTATTAAATCGGACCCTAACTACAATTACCTGTACAACTGGCATTTTGTTGATTTTGACAAGCCATTTGCAAACCTTTCTGAAATGCAGTCTTTTTTAAAGCAGGATACTTCGGTAGATGCTTATACCAAGCTGCAGATGATGATTGCTGAGCTGAAAAAGCCGAATCTGCCTAAAGATAAAAAGTTGCTTTACCTGCGCATGGTTATTCACGTGGTTGAAGATATTCATCAACCCATGCATACTGCCCACACCGATGATAAAGGCGGTAATGATTTAAAAGTGATGTGGTTCAAAGAAGAATCGAACATGCACTCGGTTTGGGATAGTAAGCTGATTGAGTTCCAGAACCTGAGCTACACAGAGTACGCAAACTGGATTAATCATACTACTGCCGAACAACGCGCATTATGGCAAAAAGAACCCATGAGCCAATGGCTGTTCGAAAGCCAGCAGCTAGCCGAAAAGATATACGCTGGCACCAAAGCCGGAGATACCTTGAATTATAAGTATAACTTTAAATACGTAGATACCTTGAACCGTCAGCTGTTGAAAGCTGGTGTGCGTTTGGCTGGTGTGTTAAATCAGATTTTTGGATAGTCTTTTTAGAATATAAATATTGTCATTGCGAGCGACAGCGTGGCAATCCCTTCGCTAATTATTTAACGCAAGGAGATTTCCACGTCGCTATCGCTCCTCGCAATGACAATATTTACTTAAGCCATATCAATACAATGAAACTTTTAATGGTTTGCCTCGGCAACATATGCCGTTCGCCATTGGCCGAGGGCATTATGCAACACCAGGCGCAGCAAAGCGGCCTCGATTGGGATGTTGATTCGGCCGGAACCGGTAACTGGCATATTGGCGAGGGGCCCGATCATCGGTCTGTTCGTACCGCCCGGCAGTTTGGTATCGATATCAGCAAGCAGGTATGCCGTCAGTTTGAGGTAAGCGATTTTGACGAGTTTGACCTGATACTGGTGATGGATAAAAACAACCTGAGCGATGTATTGGCCCAGTCCCGCAACGAGCAAGATGCTGCCAAAGTACGCATGCTGCTTAACGATAAAGAAGTACCCGACCCATATTACGACAACACGCAGTTCGAACCTGTATTCAAGTTAATTGAAGGTGGTTGCAAGGATATTATAAATGAATACAAATAAAAAAAGGCCGGTGTAAAACCGGCCTTTTTTTATTTCTCTGCTAACAAATCATCTGTCAGCTTTTCAAATGTTTCTACAAATTCTGTGTAATAATTGCCGGTACCCGGTCCGCTAAAGCCGGTGTATATTTTTCGTACATCTCCTTTTTTATCAATGATGATGGTAGTTGGGAAAGCCAAAAAATTGTTCAGCATGGGTAGGCTTTTAGCAGTCTCCTTTTTGTTGTTGGTATAGCCGGTAATCAACAATGGGTATGGAATATTAAAATGATTTTTTTCCTGCATTACAGCTTTTTGCGATTTGGCAAAATCGGCGGTGCGCTCATAAGCCAAACCCATTACTTCGACGCCACGTTTGTGGTACTTTTTGTAGTAGTTCACTAAAAAAGCGGTTTCGTCCATACAGTTAGGGCACCATGATCCCATTACTTGTAATATCACCACTTTATTCTTGAAGCGCGAATCGCCGAGTGATACCTTCTGGCCATTTAAATCAGGAAAGCTAAAGTCAATTTTAGAGTAACCGGGTTTTAAGGCTGTTAATGAAAACGCATCAGGCAATTTAGCGGCCGCATCTTTAACGGCTGTCCACGGGGTGCCGCCAAAAGTTCCCTCGGTTAAGTGATTTGCATCTGTTAAAGTAGCTGTAAATAAAAAGGCATGACCGCCATCAAAGCAAGACAAGTAAAGCTTATTGCCGCTTACTGTGCCGTCCAGGTAGCGGTAGTCGCCTGTGGTGGTTAAAAACGTACCGGTAACCCGGTTGCCGTTTTGTTTAAACTCACCTACAGTCGTATCACGGTCTGTCCCTTCACCAAACACGGCCGACCATCGGCCCGATATATCATAAGCCGGTTTTTCGGGTGAAGCAAAAAAGCGGTAACCCGCGCCATGCTGGGCTGTAAAAGCGTAAGCCACATCTCGTTCGCCCAAATGTCTTACCCATTGACCGGTTAGTTGCTTGCTTTGCTGTTTTAATCTAAACTCCGAATCAAACAAAGGCATTTTAATAAATACCGAATCGCCAGTTGTTCTAACGTCTGTTACTTTAAAACGTTCGCCGGCATTGATGATAGTCATTTGTTGACGACCGGCAGTATCTTTAATTTCGAAATTGAAAGGCAAATCGGCACCTGAGGCGGTATTTAAAATGCCCCGCCAAACGCCGGTGGATAGCTTGCTTTGTGCAGTTGCTGTTAATGCTGTTACAAAAAATATAAAAGCTAAATAAAGTATCTTTTTCATGTTCGTGATATACAAAGCAAAGAAAATAAAAATACTCTACAAAAACAGTATACTTTATAGGGTATGACAATAGGGTGAGTGAAAAGCGAAAATTTGGGCACAAAAAAAGAGAGCTCTTTTGAAGCTCCCTTTCCCCTAATTAATTTAAACTATTGATTAAACCCAAAACAAAGAACAAATTCATCTCAGCTTGGGTGCCTGAGAATTCTCATTAAAGTTGTAACATAGGTAGATGTTACTTTTTATGTTTTTCAATTCAGATGCAGAGTCGTAATGATATATACAAAAGTAAAGCCACAAATTTGTTAGGGCCAAAAATGATAGTTATTCCGGATCAGTAACTCAAAATTTATTACTTTTAACATTCAGTACGCAATGCTTCTATTATATTAGTAAAACATTTTACTTAATAAATAAAGGTATTGATAATTCAGCAGAAAAGGCCTTATTTGAGTTGTTTTGCATGTTTTTAACTTAGTAAGCTAGTTTCAATATCTTTTACATTAAGTTATGAAGTAAAAGATTTTTTTGTTATAAACATCTGATAATAAGATTTTTACTAATTTTTTGTTGACTTGATGTCAGTTACTGAATAAAAGTTTGAAAAAGCAGTTACACATCAAATCTCGTGTTGTACCAAAAAACAAACAAATCCACTTAAATAGACACACTGTAAAAAATACTGTACATTAAATAATACATTGCCTAAAATTCTATGCAAAATTTAAGCTTACGCCAATGGGCATTTACCGGCTGGGCCGCAACACTAATGCTGGCTGCCTGCCATAATGAAAATAAAAATTATGCTGCGCACGATGCCATTATCAAAAACATAGATTCTGCCGTTAAGCCGGGAGATGACTTTTTTCAATACGCTGAGGGCGGCTGGCTCAAAAAAAATCCAATACCCGCTGCCTACTCCAGTTGGGGTATCGGCAACGTGGTTAAAGAAGAGCTGCGCGATCAGTTAAAGAAAATAAACGAAGATGCCTTAAAGGCAAATGCTGCAAAAGGAAGCAATACACAAAAGATAGGCGATTTTTATTACACAGGTATGGATAGCGCCCGTATCGAAAAACAGGGCTTGCAACCTTTACAACCTGAGCTGGCGCGTATTGATCAAATTAATAACATTGCTGGTTTGCTGGATGAATTTGCACATCTGGCAACTATTGGCGTAACTACACCAATAGGCACATATGTAGGACAGGATTCTAAAAATAGCTCCAAGCAATTATTACAGCTTTGGCAAACTGGCATCGGATTGCCTAATCGCGATTATTATTTCAATAACGACGAGCTTAGCACTAACGTTCGTAATGATTATCAGCAAAAGCACCTTCCCATCTTTCTAAAACTAGGTGGTGCCTCAGAAGCAGATGCCAAGCTGGCAACCAGCAAAATTTATGCGTTAGAAAAATTTCTGGCCGATAGCTCGCGCAAACTTGAAGATTTGCGCAACCCGTACACCAACTACCATAAGATGCCGGTGGCCGATTTAAGTAAGCTTACACCAGAAATCAATTGGAAAGATTTGTTTGATAAAATGGGCTATAAAGGTGTGGATACCGTTATTGTGGGCCAACCAGAGTATTACCGCGCGGTAAGCAAAGCTTTAAAAACGTACAGTTTGGCTGATTGGAAACAATATCTGCGCAAAAACCTGCTAAACGAAGCCAGCCCTTACTTGAGCAAGCCTTTTGCCGACGAAGAATTTAGATTTAACGGCACTATACTGTCGGGTCGTAAAGAACAACTGCCGCGTTGGAAACGCGTATTGGATGCTGAAAATAACTTGATGGGCGAAGTATTAGGGCAGTTGTTTGTAAAAGAATACTTTCCTGAAAAAACAAAAGAACGTTATGTAAAACTGGTTGAAGAAATGCGCACTGCCTTTAAAGAGCGCATAGCCAAGCTGGATTGGATGACCGAGCCAACCAAGCAAAAAGCTTATAAAAAGCTGTCTACCATCAATCCTAAAGTGGGTTATCCGGATAAATGGAAAGATTTTTCGGAGCTGGAAATTAGCCGGGATGCGTATGTGCTTAACGTTTTCAGGGCAGCCAATTTTTGGCACAAACGTAACGCTGCTAAATTGGGCAAGCCTGTTGACCGTACTGAATGGGAAATGACACCGCAAACTTACAACGCTTATTATAATCCATCTAACAACGAAATTGTATTGCCGGCAGCACAGTTTATGATTCCGGGTGCAAAAGACGAAGACGTGGACGATGCAGTGGTATATGGTTATGCAGCCGCTTCAACCATTGGTCACGAAATGACACACGGCTTTGATGATACTGGCCGGCAGTTTGATGCAGATGGTAACCTAAAAGCCTGGTGGACACCGCAAGATTCGGTTAAGTTTACACAGCATGCACAAGTACTTATCAATCAGTTTAACAATTTTAAAGTTCACGGCCTGAATGTTAATGGTAAAGCTACGCAAGGTGAAAACATTGCCGATTTGGGTGGTATCGTTATTGGGCTAGACGCCTTTAAAAAAACAGAGCAGTATAAAGAAGGGAAAGCTATTAATGGCTTTACACCGCTGCAGCGCTTCTTTTTAGGATATGCACTGGGCTGGTTAGGTCAGCAACGTAAAGAAAACCTGATGAATCAGGTATTAACCAACGAGCATGCTCCTGGCTTTTTACGTGTAAATGGTCCGTTTGCAAATGTGCCTGAATTTTATGAAGCTTTTCATATCAAACCGGGTGATAAAATGTATTTAGCCCCGGATAAACGCGCACGTATCTGGTAGTATTTACCATTTATAATTATAAAGGCCATTCTACTGCAGAATGGCCTTTTGCTTTCTATCAAATCGGTTACAAATTTTTGCATCTATCGGCAAATGCTGATATTAGAAACCGTATTTAAAAACTTGTAGCATCAGCAATTTACATGAAATCAGTTTTAACTAAAAAAATAATGTATGGCAGCGCCGTAGCCTTACTAGGGTTATGCGCTTATCATATTCAAGCCCCTATCAGCGAATCCAACGATCCGGTTTACAAAAACCTGGATCCGTCTGTAAAGCCCGGCGATAATTTTTTTCAGTACGCCAATGGTGGCTGGATTAAAAAAAATCCTATTCCAGGTGCTTACGCCAGCTGGGGTATTGGCAATGTGGTGAGTGAAGAAATTCGCGACCGGCTGAAAAAAATTAACGAAGATGCCGTAAAAGCCAATGCGCCTAAAGGCACTACCACGCAGAAAATCGGCGACTTTTACTACAGCGGCTTAGATACTGTTACCATCGAAAAAGAAGGCATCAATCCTATCAAGTCACAACTGGGCATGATTGACGGAATTAAAAACACGCAGGAATTGTTGCATGTAGCCGCTTACTTAAATACTTATGGTACGCGCAGCTTTATTTCGGCCGGTGTGGGGCAAGATGCTAAGCAAAGCACCAAAATGATACTGCAATTGCGCCAGGGCGGCTTGAGTTTGCCTAACCGCGATTATTATTTTAAAACCGATGCCCGCACTACCCGTGTGCGTAACGATTATACCACTAAGCACTTGCCGGCCATGCTGCGCCTGTCGGGCTGGGATGAGGCCAAAGCAACACAAGGTGCCGAAAGCGTTTTTAAAATAGAAAAGTACCTGGCCGAGAACAACCGCAAGCTGGAAGACCTGCGCGACCCATATCGCAACTACAACAAAATGCCGGTGTCTAAGTTGAACCAGCTAACACCAGATATTAACTGGACGACAGTTTTCAAAGATTTGGAACTGAAAGGCGTTGATTCAGTCATCGTTGGTCAGCCGGAATATTACCAGGCCGTAAACACCGCCTTGAAAACTTTTAGTTTGGACGATTGGAAAGCCTATATGCGTTGGAAGGTAATCAGCAGCAACGCCACATCGTTGAACAAAGCTATCGATGAAGAAAACTTCCGTTTTTCGGGTACCGTGTTATCGGGTCGTAAAGAGCAGTTGCCGCGCTGGAAACGTGTATTGGATACCGAGAATGGTGTGATGGGCGAGTTGCTGGGCCAGCTGTTTGTAAAAGAATATTTTCCATTGAAAGCTAAGCAGCGATATACAGATATGGTAGAGGCTATGCGCCAGGCTTACCGAGAGCATATCAATAAACTGGACTGGATGAGCCCTGAAACCAAGCAAAAAGCATTGGTTAAGCTGAATGCCGTTCATCCGAAAGTCGGTTATCCTGATAAATGGAAAGATTTTTCGACGTTGATGATTGACCGTAAATCGTACGCCGGTAACCTGATCCGCGCACGCCACTGGGCTTACCTAAACAACGTGAACAAACTGGGCAAACCAGTTGACCATGCCGAGTGGAACATGACACCGCAAACTTATAACGCCAGCTATAGCCCGTCAAACAACGAGATTACTTTGCCAGCAGCGCAATTTATTATTCCGGGTGTAAAAGATGAGGATGTGGATGATGCCGTAGTTTATGGTTATGCCGCTGCCTCTACCATTGGTCATGAAATTACACATGGGTTTGATGACCAAGGCCGTCAGTTTGATGCCAAAGGAAACCTGCGTGCTTGGTGGACACCGCAGGATTCGGCCAAGTTTACCCAGCGTGCGCAAATGCTGGTAGAACAATTCAATAATCAAGTAGTGCTGGATAGTTTGCACATAAACGGCAAAGCTACCTTGGGCGAAAACATTGCCGATTTGGGTGGTATTGCCATCGGTATCACTGCGTTCGAAAAAACAAAACAGTACAAAGAAGGCAAAATGATTAATGGCCTTACCCCTATGCAACGTTTCTTTTTAGGCTATGCATTGGGTTGGTTAGGTCATACCCGTAACGAGTCATTGGCTAATCAGATTTTAACCGACGTGCATTCTCCTGGCTTTTTGCGGGTAAATGTGCCTTTTACAGATATCCCCGAATTTTATGAGGCTTTCCACATTCAGCCTGGCGACAAGATGTATGTTGCACCTGAAAAGCGGGTGAAAATTTGGTAAGTTTTTAAACCCAGATTTATGAGTTTATGAAAGCGCCATTGCAATACAATTGCAATGGCGCTTTTTATTTATGTATTATAAACTATTTTCGTCATTCAAAGCATCCCACCTATGTATATTATTCATGCCATTGCCAATTGGTTACATCAGCAAAGCTGGCTGGAACTGGTAGGTGTGTTCACCGGTTTGCTGTGTGTATACCTGGCGGCACGTAATAATATTTGGAACTGGCCTTTTGCTATTGTTAACACTGCTATTTATATCTACATTTTTGCTAAAGCAGCATTATATGCCGATATGGGGCAAAACGCTTACCTGTTCATCATCAATATATATGGATGGTACTACTGGAGCCGCAGATCGGCAAACGCACCCAAGCAGCCGGTTGTGCTTATCAACCGCAAACAAATATTGGCTTTGGTGCTTATTGCAGCGGTAGTAACACCTGTGTTAGGATTTCTATTGGTCAGCTTATCGTCCGTATTGCACTACCAGCCGGCGGCTTATCCTTATTTGGATAGTTTTTGCACGGTGGTAAGCCTTACTGCCCAGGTATACATGGCTCGTAAGGTGGTCGAGAATTGGTTGATTTGGATTTTTGTGGATATCATTTATGTAGCCATCTACTTTACCAAAGGCTTGCAGCCTACAGCTATTATGTTTGCCATTTATGCCGTACTAGCATTGCTGGGGTACTTAGATTGGCGAAAAGATTATAGAAAGCAACAGAACAACGTATCTTTGTAAGGCTACTTCATGAACAACAACAACATCCTTAAAATAGCAGTAGTAGGCCCCGAGTCTACCGGTAAATCGGCTATGTCGGCCTATCTGGCAAAGCATTATGAAACCGTTTGGGTACCCGAGTATGCCCGCGAGTATTGCGCAAAGCTTACCGGCGATTGTACCTGGCAGGATGAAATTAATATGTATCACGGGCAAGTAGCGCTCGAAAAAGAACTACTGCCGCAAGCCAATAAACTTCTCATCTGCGATACAACGTTTATCACCATAAAAATATGGAGCGAGCAGATGTTTGGCCGCGCCCCGCAAGAAGTACTGGATGCACTACCCCAGCACCCGTACGATTTTTACCTTCTTTTAAACATTGATCTGCCTTGGGAAGATGATCCTCTCCGTAACTTTCCAACCATGCGCGAGCACTTTATGGCTGTTTGGCATAAAGAGTTGCAGGCGCTTAATGCACCTTATACCGTTATTTCGGGCTTGGGGCAGCAGCGCTATGACCATGCTGTTGAGGCTGTTGACAATTTTCTTAAATAATTTTCATAATTTATTAGCATTCGTGCAACGTAGTAAAAAATGCTGCGTCTATTACTACGAAAGCTAATCACAATTGGAATCCTTATACGTAGACAAGCATTATCAACTGGTGGTTGAGTGCAAGCAGGGAAGCAAAAAGGCCTGCTACGAGCTGTACCGTTTGTATTCTAAAGCCATGCTAAACGTGGCCTTTAGGATATTGAACAACCTTGATGAAGCCGAGGATGTGCTGCAAGAGGCATTTCTGGACGCTTTCAATAAGGTAAAGGATTTCAGACAGGAAACCACTTTTGGGTTGTGGCTCAAACAAATTGTAGTGCACCGCTCTATTAACCTGTTGCGCAAACGCAAGCTGGAGTGGATTGAAATGGAAAGTGAGCAACTTGAAAATATTGCAGAAGAGGAATGTGAGGATGATGATGAAGTACAATATAGAGTAGCCCAGGTGAAAGAAGCCATGAAAGAGCTGCCCGAGGGGTATCGGGTGGTGTTGTCGCTTTACCTGCTGGAAGGTTACGATCACGAAGAAATAGGACAAATATTAAACATAACAGAAAATACCTCAAGAACACAATTTTTGAGGGCTAAAAGAAAGCTAAGCGAAGTGTTAAAAATGAAAGGAGTAGCATTATGAGTAAGCGATTAGAGGAGTTCATAAAGGCCAATCGCGAGGAGTTTGATGAAGTAGTGCCCCGCCTGGATTTATGGAGTCGTATAGAAAAGCAATTGCCTGCCGAGGTGGCAGATGAGCCAAAAAAGCGTGAAGCCAAAACCTTTTCATTAGGTTTTGTATTGCGGGTAGCCGCTATGATTATACTGGTAATGGGTGTTGGTTTTGTGATATACCTGCGTAATCAGCAAAAAGCCGGGGTAGACTTGGCTGCCATTAACCCAGCGTATGCCAAACAACAAATGCAATATGCATCATTAATTGAAACCAAACGTACCGAGCTGAAGGAACTGACCAAAGGCGACCCGCAGCTGTACAAAGAGTTTAGCGGCGAGCTGTCGAAAATGGATTCATCTTATACCCGATTGAAACGCGATTTAGCCACCAGCCCTAATCAGGAGCGTGTTTTACGTGCAATGATCCGGAACTTGCAAATACAAACCGAGGTGCTAAATCAACAGCTACAGGTAATTGAACAATTTAAGCAAATCAAAAACGAACAAAATAATGAAACCAAAAATATTTAACCTGAAACCTCTAGCACTAATTGGGCTGCTGATGGTGGCGCATGCCGGTTTTGCGCAGCAGGCGTCTGGCAGTACCGATACCAGCAAAGATTACCACAAGCAAATGGATGACTTGCGCAGCCAAATGCGCGATTTGCAAAAGCAAATGAGTAAGCTGCAATCCGAAGAGTTTAAAAAGCAAGCTAAAACTTTACAAGAGTCGACTAAGCTACAATCCGAAGAGTTTAGAAAACAAGCTAAAGCCTTACAGGAATCGGCTAAAAAGCTGCGCGAAAGTGCCCAGTACTACAGCTATGATTTAAGCGACCTGAATAAAAACCTAGGTAATTTAAATGGTTTAGGTATTTCGCCAAATATACATATATCACCCATTGCACCTTTAACGCCTGCAACCGGTTTTAATTTTAACTACAGTGATGCAGATATCAGGAAGCAGATTCAAACCGGCGAGCTGAAAGAAAAGGTAAAAACTTACAGCAAAAGCTATAGTGTAGATCGTGATGATAAATTGCAGATCAGTAACCGCTATGGCAAGGTAACCGTTAATACCTGGAATAAAAACGAGGTAAAGGTTGATGTAGAAATTAAAGCTATTGCGAATGAGGAGGATCAAGCACAAAAGCTGCTGGATCAGGTAAGTATTACCGACAGTAAGGAAAATTCGTTGGTGTCTTTTAAAACTAATATAGAAAGCAGCAGTAACCGCACTTTTGTAATAGGCACCCTTTTTAACGGTAGTAAAACTACAGTGCGCCGTATGGAGGTGAACTATACAGTATATATGCCTACCAGAAACCAGCTACAAGTAAGCAACCGTTATGGTGCTACCATATTGCCCGATTTGTCTGGCAAGGTAATCATCGATAACGCTTATGGTAGCTTTGTGGCCAAAAACCTGTCAAATCCGGGTAACGAAATTGTGGTTAAATACGGCAGCGCTGATATTGAAAACCTGAACAGCGGTGAACTGAATATAGCCTACGGCAGTCTGAAACTAGGCGAAGCGGATAAATTAAACGCCAATGTAAGCTATAGTTCGGCTACTATTGGCAGACTAAAAACATCGGGTACCTTAAATATAAGGTACTGCGGCGGCCTAAATATTGCCGATCTGGATAAAAATTTAAGAAACCTGTCGGTTACCTCGTCTTACTCTAACGTAAAAGTTGGCCTGGCCGAAAATGATAATGCCGACTTTGATATTACCACCCATTACGGCAGCTTTAATTATGGTGATAAAGTAATAAACATTGTTAATAAAACACCGGGCGATGAAGAGCGTGGCTGGACATCAACCAAAACCTATAAAGGCAAGGTGGGTAAAGGTAATGCTGATAAGTTGATCGTTATCCGGTCAAACTATGGCAGCGTTAAGTTTGATTAATTAAAATAAAAGTGGCGAGCACTTGCAAACCCTTGTCAGTACGGCAAGGGTTTTGTTATTTAGTAGCAGTAACAACTGCCGTTTAATGGAACTACTTACCAACCCCGAAGCTTGGGTATCATTAGCCACCTTAACTATTCTGGAAATAGTACTGGGTATCGATAACATAATCTTCGTGTCTATACAGGCTGGCAAACTGCCTGTCGAACAGCAAGACCGGGGCCGCAAACTGGGGCTGGCCATGGCTATGATTACCCGGATTTTGCTGCTGCTTTCCATCAGTTGGATTATGAAACTGAAAACGCCGTTATTTAACCTGGCACATGTATTCAACATTACCGGTAGTTGGGAAGAAAAGCTGGCCATATCTGGTCGGGATTTGATATTGCTGATTGGTGGGTTGTTTTTGATTTACAAAAGCATTCAGGAAATACATGAAAAGATTGACGGCGGCGGCGAAGAGGAAGAAACGGATGCCAAGGCGCATTCTTTTTGGGGTACCATTGTGCAGATCATGATTTTGGATATTGTCTTTTCGCTCGATTCTGTAATAACCGCTGTGGGGTTGGCCGATCATGTGGAGGTGATGATAGCCGCTGTAGTCATATCGGTAGGTATTATGCTTTGGGCATCCGGCCCTATTGCCAATTTTGTAAATAGGCATGCTACCGTAAAAATGCTGGCGTTGTCGTTTCTGCTGGTCATCGGTATATCCTTGCTCACCGAGGCTTTTGACCAGGAAATACCCAAAGGATACATCTATTCGGCCATGGCCTTTGCGATGCTGGTGGAAGCGCTTAATTTAAAAAGCCGTTCTAAAAAGCAATCGAAGATTGAGGGTGTGGGTAAAAAGTAGGCTAAAGATAAAGTATTTTGTGGCGGCCTTTATAAAAGTGGAATGTCATCTCGAACGACAGTGAGAGATCTTTTGGAATATGCAATTTAATAATCGCTTTCCAAAGATTTCTCGTTGTCACTCGAAATGACATTTTTAATATTTGTTCAAAGCCTTTTTAAAGATTACTTCCGGTTATTTCTTCCCTTACCTTTTTCGGCAAGCTTTTCACGATCAATTCATACGAATGGTCTATCATATCGCACAGCTGTTTGCGGTTAAGGGTTCCATCGGTGTAAACGGTGTTCCAATGCACTTTATTCATGTGATAGCCGGGCTGCACTTCACTGAACTGTTCGCGTAGTTCGACGGCCCGCTCCGGGTTGCATTTTACATTGAAGCGATTACCGGTTGAGAGGCCAATCAGCAAAAATATTTTACCACCGGCTTTAAATACCAGCGTTTCGCTGTCAAACGGAAAGCTTTCTTCCACACCGCGTTTCAACAGGCAATAATCGCGCAATTCTTCAACATTCATGATGTATTAAAGTAACACAATTTTGATGTTGCTAACCAAAAATAAAATTCCACATTTGCACAGATACAACGGAATATGATGAATACACCATTGAACTTTACTGTTACCGAGCGCTTTTTGCGTTATGTAACTATTGATACCCAATCCAACCCCGAATCGCCCACTTATCCATCCACCGAAAAACAAAAGAACCTAGGCAGAGTGCTGGTGGATGAATTGCAGGCGTTAGGCATCAGCGATGCGCATCTGGACGAATATGGGTACGTATATGCTACCATTCCGGCTAATACAGATAAGGCCGATGTGCCGGTAATTTGCTTTTGCTCACATATGGACACCTCGCCCGATTGCAGTGGCGAAGGGGTAAAACCCATCATCCACCAAAACTATCAAGGTCAGGATCTGGTATTGCCCGATGATCTTTCACAAGTATTAAAACAAGGCAATCATCCCGAACTGAAAAACCAGTTGGGTAACGATATTATCACTGCCAGTGGTACTACCTTACTAGGTGCCGATAACAAAGCCGGTGTAGCCGAAATTATGGATGCTTGCTACCAACTGGTAAATCATCCCGAAATAAAACACGGCACTATTAAAATATTGTTTACGCCCGATGAGGAAATTGGTCGTGGTGTAGATAAAGTAAACTTAGAGAAATTAGGCGCTTTTGCAGCTTATACCATAGATGGCGAAACGGCCGGCAATATAGAAAATGAAACTTTTTCGGCCGATGGTGCCAAGCTGATTATCAACGGCGTAAGTGCACACCCCGGCTTTGCCAAAGGCCAGATGGAAAGCGCCATTAAAATAGCCGGGCAAATTGTTGCCGCCTTGCCTTTTGAATTATCGCCCGAAGGTACTGAGGGTATGCAGGGCTTTGTGCACCCAGTAGGGATACAGGGCCATGTGGAACAGGCTACCATTGAATTTATCATCCGCGATTTTGAAGAAGCCAAACTACAGCAACATGCCGACGTAATTAAGCAGGTAGCCGATGATGTACTTAAAAACTTCCCGAACGCTACTTATATACTACAGGTAAAAGAGCAGTACCGCAATATGAAACAGGTGCTCGATCAGCATCCGCAAATTGTGGAGTACGGTATGGAAGCCATTCGTCGCGCTGGTTTAGAAGCCAAGTTGTGCAGTATCCGTGGTGGTACGGATGGGTCGCGGTTATCGCTTATGGGCTTGCCTACACCCAATATTTTTGCGGGTGAGCATGCCTTTCATGGCCGGCAGGAATGGGTGTCGGTACAGGATATGCAAAAAGCTGTCGAGACCATTCTGCACCTCTGTGCTGTTTGGGAAGAACGCAGTTAAAATATCTCAAAGCCTCATTATAACCACAATGAGGCTTTTTTAATCCGGCAATTCTGAATTTACAGATTTGATTACCTTTGCGGCATGGCATCTGTGAAACCTTCTGTACCCAAAGGCATGCGCGATTTCTCGCCGGCCGATATGGTAAAACGTAACTATATATTTGACACCATTAAATCTGTTTTCCGCAAATACGGCTATCAGCAAATAGAAACGCCTACCATGGAAAACCTAACCACTTTAATGGGTAAATATGGTGAAGAAGGCGATAAGCTTATTTTCAAAGTACTAAACAGCGGCGATTATCTGGCCAAAGCTAACGACCAGGCACTAACTGACCGCAATGCGCAAAAGCTGACCGCATCTATATCCGAAAAAGCGCTTCGTTATGATTTAACCGTTCCCTTTGCCCGTTATGTGGTACAGCACCAAAATGAAATTGCTTTTCCGTTCAAGCGGTTTCAGGTGCAGCCGGTTTGGCGGGCTGATCGTCCGCAAAAGGGTCGTTACCGCGAGTTTTACCAGTGTGATGCCGACGTGGTAGGTTCTGATTCCTTATTGAACGAGGCTGAATTTGTGTTGATTTATGACGAAGCGTTAAGCCAACTGGGTTTGAAAGATTTCACCATCAAAATCAATAACCGTAAAATATTATCAGGCATTGCCGAAATTATAGGCAAACCCGAACTAATAGTAGAGATGACGGTAGCTATAGACAAGCTGGATAAGATCGGTTTGGATGGTGTAGTAGCCGAACTGTTGACCAAAGGTTTTACACAGGAAGATATTGACCGCTTGGAACCGGTAATATTACTGGAAGGTACTAATGCCGAAAAGCTGGAAAAGCTAAAAGCCATTTTAGCCACATCATCTGTAGGATTGAAAGGCATTGAAGAACTGGAAACTATTTTTGCCTACCTGCAAAGCTTTACCCTGCAAAAAGCCACTGTTGAGTTGGATATTACACTGGCCCGTGGCTTAAACTATTATACTGGTGCCATATTTGAAGTAAAAACCAATGAAGTGGCCATGGGCAGCATTGGCGGTGGCGGCCGGTATGATGATTTGACCGGAATGTTCGGCCTAAAAGGGTTAACTGGTGCCGGTATATCTTTCGGAGCCGATCGTATTTATGATGTACTGGAGGAATTGAACCTATTCCCCCAAGCAAGCAATCAAACCACCCGTGTGCTGATTTGCCCGTTTGATAAAGACGGTGAAATTTATGCACTGCCTTTATTGCAACAACTCCGCACACAGGGCATCAACGCCGAGTTATATCCGGCCGGTGCAAAAATTAAAAAGCAGCTGGACTATGCCAACAATAAAAACATTCCGTATGCGGTAATGATTGGCAGTGATGAAATGCAAAGCGGCCTGTTAACCGTAAAAGATATGGTTAAAGGCGAACAGGAAAAGCTCAATACCGACGCTATTATTGAAAAAGTAAAAGCATAAGTACCTGTTCAATTTAAAATAAGAAAAGCCAGCAGAGTAGTACTGCTGGCTTTTTTTATTTGTAGCTTCATTAGCTTTATTGCCACTATTGTTTTATGCCATTAATATAGATCTCGGGCGCGTTTTTAGCCTGTCCGCCTTTTTCTATTGCTGCGGGTGATAACTTTTGTTGAGTGGTGATATAAGTTTTGTTGGTAACGCCACCGTTTTGCCCGTTCCATTCAATTTTATAGGGTTTCTTTAAACCGGTTAGTATGTTATTTGATATCACGTTAACCGGGGTTGAGTTATAATCAAACTGCGTAACATATATACCCGTCATTTGCGCATTAAGAGTGGCTGGCTGACTTAGAGTATTGTTTTCAATAACCACACGACCGTTGCTGTTCGTATCACCTGCCTTGATAATAAAACTACGGGAAGGTGCCGGCCGGGTAATGGTAAACGTATTGTGGTCAATTTGTACTAATTGGTTGTTGTTAAAAGCCAAATCGAGTACAACATTGCTGAGTTTGTTGTGGCTAAAACGAATACTTTGCGCTGGTCCGTGCTGGTCAATAGCCCCTACACCCTTTACTGCTGTAAAAGTATTGTTAGTAAAGGTAATCGTCCGGTTGTCGGGCGTTTGAGCTGAATTGTTAATTCGAGCCAGCGGGTAAGTGGCATTGGTTTGACTAACCTTGTTGCCATTAAAAACAACATTTTTATTAAAATGAAACGTGGCCAGAGCCCCATTGCGGCAATTGCTTACCGTATTATTATTGGCTTGGCTGTTAAAGCAGCCTTCAAAATCTATCCCTACATCTCCGCAGTTACTAACCCTGCAGCGGCTCACTGTAATGCCGTCGCCCATGCTGCCCCAAATGCCACCTTCGGTTACACTACTAACCGTTACATTGGTAACTTGTCCGGTCTTAGATAGCCGTGGATTAGACAACGCGCCATCCTTTTGCGGGTTGCTGTCGCCGCCCCACCATTCCACCCCATGGTGGTAGCCCGTGAAAGTAGAGTTAAGTACTTTCCAGCTATTGGCATATTCTAAATAAATACCCATTACAACGGCTGTGCCGGTTCCGGTACAGTTGTTAACAGTAATGCTGCTGCTACCTGATCTTTGCCCATCAGCTATCTGCCGGTACGATGCGTTGCTAACCACACTGTGCAAAATGCCGCATTGGCTGGCAGTTATCCGGCTAACGGAAACCTGTCGGCAGGCATCATTCAATAACAGTGCATACACCGGTTTACCCAATACTTTATTAGCAAACGTGATGGTACTAATTGCAATATTGGTTTTGGCATTGGCTACAAAAAAGCCTTCGCCAATAAAGCCAGCCCGATTAGTAAAGGTAGTTCCGGTTATGCCAGTAATAATATTGCCTGATGTGAGTTCAACACTACGGCTAAAAAGGTAAGTGCCTTTCGGAAAATAAAGCGATTTATACTTAGCCAATGCTTGCTGTACTTTGGTAGTTACATCACTCTTGCCGTCGCCAGATATGCCTAGCTTATTAACATTAACTGCCTGTTGCACATCAGTCAAGGCATAGCTACTATTCAGCGCCGCCGCATTGCTAGATAACCAACCAAGCGTCAATAATGCAGCCGTAACATACACAATTATCTTTCTGCACATAGTTATTATACATCATGCTCCCTTAAAAGTTTAATTTAAAAGATGGAATGGTATTCCCTACAGGTTAACCTTGTGAAGAATTATGCAAAGTTAAATTACAGATTAGATACCAAAGATTTTAAAAACTGCTCGGGTATTTCGATATGTGGAATATGGCCGCAATTATCAAATTCTACTAGTTTACAACCCGGAATCTTTTTAGCTGTAGCCGGACCTAATATTTTGTATTGTCCGTGTTTGGCTTTTTCTTCTTCGCTTAGCAAGGCCTTGCCTACAATGGTTTTATCTTCTTTACCTATAAATAAAACGGTGGGTACTTTTAACAAGCCAAACTCATAACAAACGGGCTGTTCATAAATCATTTCAAAAGTTAATGCCGCTACCTTGGCATACCGCGGAAAGTCGGCACTTTTACTTACGCCAGCACCAATTTTTACCAGGTAATTATACTCGGGCTTCCATTGGGTAAAGTACGAGGATTGGTAATATTTCTTTACGCTTTCAAAACTGGTTTTCAACTCGGCAACATAATCCTGCTCGGCTGATTGGTAAGGTACAAATGTGCGGTAATCTTCCAGGCCAATGGGGTCTTTTAATAGCAGCTTTTCTACGGTCTGCGGATACATCAGTGCAAAGCGGGTAGCCAGCATGCCGCCCATAGAGTGGCCCATCAGTGTAATTTTAGATACGCCTAAAGTATCCAGCAGGTTTTTGTTGAACCGGGCGAGTTTATGAAAGCTGTAATGAATAAAGGCTTTGGATGATTTACCGAAGCCAATCTGGTCGGGTACTATAACGCGGTAGCCCTGTGCCGATAGGGCTTTAATAACGTTTGTCCAGTAATAGCCGCCAAAATTTTTGCCATGAAACAGCATAGCAGTTTGGCCATTTGGTGTGGCCGGTTTAATATCCATATACGCCATGCGTAAATCCTGTCCTTCGGCTTGTACGGTCAGAAATTTAACCGGGTATGGATATTTTACGTTCTCGAGGGTAATGGATAATGTATCGGGTTGTGCTGCTACACGCATCCACCCTAATACCAGTAAAAATATAAACGCTGCTTTTTTGCACATACTCATCATACATAAGTTGGGTTGAATTTGTTTATCCAACGTAAGTCTGTTGGCTCCGTTATATACTCTTGATGCTATTCTCTGTATCTTTGCCTTTATGACACCAGCAGAAGTGAACGCCAAGTGGAGCCAGTTGCAGCAACGCATTGCCGAAGATTTTGACACTGATAAGCCCGACATCAAAGTGATGTTGTTTTTAATAGGGGTACAAGAGCTGGGGCAAGGCCCCCGAAAATTCAGCAAGCGTCAAAAAGAAGAGCTGATGCATATTGCCAATTGCAAGCTGTTTAGTCAGCTGGGCTTTTATGAGCTGGAAGGGCAGGATCAGGATGGCTGGCCGCATTGGAAACTGGTAAAACCTATTCCCAGCTACACCTTACTGGAGCAGGAAATGCTGATGAAATCGCTGATTGTTACTTATTTTGACGAAATGGAAGCTTAATAAATATGAAGAAACTATTTACCTTATTACTTTTATTAGTTACGATTACAGCTTGGGCAAAGCCGCCAAAAAACCAATACGTTCGTATTAAAACAACGTATGGGCAATGCATTATCAGGCTATACAATCAAACCCCTAAACACCGGGATAATTTTGTAAAGCTTGCCAAGCAGGGCTTTTATAACGGTACGCTGTTCCATAGGGTTATCCAGAACTTTATGATTCAAGGCGGCGATCCAGATTCCAAATCGGCCAAGCCCGGCCAGGAATTGGGCAATGGCGATTTGAAGTATACTGTTGATGCCGAATTTAAAGATAGTTTGTTCCATAAGCGTGGCGTACTGGCCGCCGCCCGGGATGATAATCCAGCCAAAGCATCCAGCGCCAGCCAGTTCTATATTGTGGAAGGTCGCCGGTTTACCGATGGCCGTTTAGATACCTTAGAGCAAACCCGGTTGAAAGGTCGTAAAATACCTACCTGGCAGCGCGAGTATTATAAAACCGTAGGCGGCGTACCGCACCTCGACCAAAATTACACCGTTTATGGAGAAGTGATAAGCGGCCTTGATATGGTAGACCGTATTGCAGCCGTGAAAAAAGACCAGCGCGATAGACCCGAGCAAAATGTGCCTATGACGGTAGAACTGCTCAGCAAAAAGGAATGCAAGCAGCTGGATAAAATACTAGATTTAAATACGGATAAAACGGCTTTAGGCTTATAACGCCTCTTTAAATTTGGCCTAACTAATTTAAAAATGAAGATCATCACTTATAATGTAAACGGCATACGTTCGGCCATGACCAAGGGCTGGCTTTCTTGGCTGCAAGCAACCGATGCGGATGTGATTTGCCTGCAGGAAATTAAAGCCACGCCTGATGTGCTGACCGAATATTTATTACTGGTTAACCAGATGGGCTATCAGCACTACTGGTATCCGGCCGAAAAAAAGGGTTATAGCGGTACCGCCATATTTACCAAACAAACGCCCAAGCATGTAGAATACGGTTGTGGCATTGCCGATTTTGACCGAGAAGGCCGAAACCTGCGGGTTGATTTTGAAGACGTATCGGTGATGAGCGTTTACTTCCCGTCAGGATCAAGCGGAGATGAACGGCAAGGGTTTAAATACCGTTTCTTAGATGAATTTGGTGCTTACCTGAACCAATTGAAATGGGCCTATCCAAAGCTGGTGGTATCCGGCGATTATAATATTTGCCATAAACCCATTGATATTCATAACCCTAAATCAAACGCCAACTCATCAGGATTTTTACCCGAAGAACGCGCCTGGATGGACGAGTTTGTCGATTCAGGATTTGTGGACAGCTTTCGTCACGTAAACAAAGAACCGCATAACTATACATGGTGGAGTTTCAGAGCCAACGCCCGCGCCAAAAACCTGGGCTGGCGTATTGATTATAATATGGTTACCTCCGAATTGCAAAGCCAAATTAAGCGTGCGGCCATTTTGCCCGAAGCTAAACACTCCGACCATTGCCCGGTGCTGTTGGAGCTAAGTATCTGATTTATATAAAGCATATTTATAAATGTCAATAAAACAAAAGGCTGATGCTTAATGGTGTCAGCCTTTCGTTTTGTCATATATCATCATGTATGATAAGTTTACAAGAACTTGTTGTTGGTGAAGTGCAATAGTGACCATATTTCGCAATTCACGCTACATTTTCTATAAACGCTCTTTAAAGCTGTATATAATAGTTACATTTAGGTTAAGCCAAGTTACCTACATCTATAACCTGAATAATTTATTGTATGGCGCTGTTAACAGTACTGTTTAGCATTATTTTGTTAATTGTCTTAGTCAGCTGGGGTAAAATTACACCCTTTCTGGCTTTTCTGCTGGTATCTGTTGCCGCAGGCCTAATGCTGCAACTACCACCGGTTAAAATTTTGGCTGCTATACAAAAAGGATTGGGCGATACATTAGGTTCGCTAACCATAATAGTATGCCTGGGTGCTATGTTAGGCAAATTGGTGGCAAGCAGCGGTGCCGCACAAAAAATTGCCGAAGTGCTGGTGAATGCCGTTGGCGAAAAATATATTCAATGGGCGCTGTTATGTACCGGTTTTGTCATCGGCATACCGCTGTTTTACGGGATCGGGTTCGTACTAATGGTTCCGCTTATTTTTTCTATCGTATACAAATACAAGTTGCCGGCCGTATACATTGGGTTACCTATGCTGGCTTCACTGTCGGTAACGCATGGCTTTTTGCCGCCTCATCCGTCTCCTGCTGCGTTGGTGGTACAGTTTAACGGAAATATGGGCATTACATTACTTTATGGCATTGCTATAGCTATTCCGGCTATTGTTATAGCCGGACCTGTATTTGCACAAACGCTCAAAACTATTCCCTCCAGTCCGTTGGCTACCTTCCGGCCTGATGATTTGCCGTCTAAACAACTGCCTGGTGCAGTTAACAGTTTTTTAACTGCATTGCTGCCGGTTATCCTATTAATGCTTACGTCGCTTTTGCCTTATGCCTGCAAGATGCCGCCCATTATAAGTAAATGGCTTTTGTTTATCGGCGATCCGTCGGTAGTTATGTTGATGGCTTTAGGTGTAGCCACCTGGAGCTTAGGTATACGGCAAGACAAAACCATGTCGCAGCTAAGTATAATTTATGTAGATGCGGTGAAAGATATCGCCTTGATATTGCTCATCATCGGTGGTTCGGGTGCTTTTAAGCAAGTGTTAATTGATAGTGGTATCAGTACGCAGATTGCCGGTCAATTGCAAAGCTTCAACATGCATCCGCTTATTTTAGGTTGGGTAATTGCAGCCATTATCCGTGCCAGTTTAGGTTCGGCAACGGTGGCTGGCTTAACGGCGGCAGGCATCATGTCGTCAATAGTTTTGCACCATCAGGTAAACCCCAACTTAATGGTGTTGGCTATAGGTGCGGGCAGCCTGGCCTTTTCGCATGTGAATGACTCAGGGTTCTGGCTGTTTAAAGAATATTTTAACTTGAGTATTAAAGATACATTCAGATCGTGGTCAGTAATGGAATCTATTATTGCTGTTATGGGTTTGGTGGGCGTAATGGTGTTGAATCTGCTATTAAATTGAATTATTAGCAAACTTTTACACTTCTAACACAATCTTAATTAACGGTCGATTGTAGTTGAATAAGCAACAAACGAATATGGAAAATAAAACATACGGTATAGTAGGCTTAGGCAAAATGGGTGCTAACCTGGCTTTACAGGCGGCCGAAAAAGGTTATAAAATGATTGGGTATGACAAGCATTTGCCTACCGACATTGAACAGGAAAATCTGGTGCTGGCCCACAGCTTGCAAAGCATGGTTGATCAGTTGGAAACACCTCGTAAAATTTTTATTTACATACCGGCCGGCGCCGCTATTGATTATGTAATTGCCGAACTAGCCCCCCTGCTTAGCGAAGGCGATATCATTATAGACGGCGGTAATTCTTATTGGGGCGACAGCATACGCCGCGCAGCCAAACTAAAAGAACAGGGTTTGCACTTAGTTGATTGCGGTACCAGCGGTGGTGTAAGCGGTGCCCGTAACGGTGCTTGCTTCATGGTAGGCGGGGATAAAGAAGCTGTTGATCAGCTAGAAGGCTTGCTGCGCGATTTGGCAGTGCCTAATGGCTACTCTTATACCGGTAACTCAGGTTCAGGCCACTTTGTAAAGCTGGTTCATAACGGTATTGAATTTGGTATGCTGCAAGCTATTGGCGAAGGTATGGCCTTGTTGCAAAACTATCGCGAAAAGCTGGATATCAGTGATATTTTACACACCTGGAATCATGGTTCAGTAGTGCGCTCCTGGTTAATAGAACTCATGAAAACACTGTATGATGAAAAAGAAGGTTTCAATGTGCCATCCTATGTAGAAGATACTGGCGAGGTGAATTGGCTGGTGAGTGATGCCATGAGTATGGAGGTTTCTATACCAGTAATCGCCCAGTCGGTAATGCAGCTGATCGCTTCGCGCGACAGTAACCAAATTTCATCCAAAGCTATTGCCATGATGCGCAACGGGTTCGGTGGGCATCCTTTTGGTACGGATGCTGTTATTGAGCATGAACGGCATTTTGGGAAAGTAGGTGGGTATCCGCCGGTAGAGCCGAAGGGGTAATTGATTTCTATTTGGTGCTTTGTGTTTCTGCGGTTACTTATAGTAGTGTTTCATTAGGATAGAGATGTTCTTTTACCACAGCCTGTGGAAGTTACTTTCTTTTTTACCGCAAAAAAGAAAGTAACCAAAGAAAACTTAGCGTTAGCGATCTCATGAACACCACTAAAAAACAAATAACAAAGTGAATAAAGCTCTCGGCCGCACCTTCTTTCTACTCTAGGTTGTACCAGTACTTAAGACAGTAGCTACTGAAAGAAGCTGAATGCCGATTCTTTTGTGGGCTCGTTCTAACAGTGCTTTACGTCAAATAACAAAAGTAAAAAAACAAAAAGAAGCGCAAAGGCCCGCTATCGCGCCCGGGCCGGCGGCTGCCTGCGGAGTTAGGTAGGGATCGCGAGAGCTAGGCCTTTTTGTTTCTTTTGTGGCTATGACAAAAGAAATAGCCTCCGCGGCAATGAGCGGACGAAGAAAGTGAATAACCACTATAGGAAGTTAAACTAACAGCACGAATCAAACATCAATAGCAAAACAATTCTATCATCAAGTAAAAACCCTATTGCAATCACTTGCAATACCATTCCTTTCCACAATTTATAGTATTTTCAGCCTCGTTAAAGCGTTATATGAAAAAACTTTACCTAACGGCGGCTGCTTTACTGGTAGCGGCAACATCCTTTGCACAAAACGAGATATTTTACACGGTATCTTTCCCCAATGCTGTTCATCACGAGGCTGAAATCAGTATGCGTATTCCGGAAGTACCTGCAGGTACCTTGCGTGTACGCATGAGCCGGTCCTCACCAGGCCGTTACGCCACGCATGAATTCGGCAAAAATATTTATAACATAAAAGCTTACGGCGAGCAGAATCAGCCACTTACCCTTAAACAAGTAGAAGGCGACGTGTATGAGATAGCACAGCACGGCAACACCGTTATCATCAACTACACCCTGTTTGGCAATTGGATGGACGGTACATATGTGGGCATTGATGCCAGCACGGCTCACCTGAATATGCCTGCCGCTTTTATGTGGGCGTATGGTATGGATAAGCGCCCGGCGCGATTTAAGTTTAATGACCTGAACAAATATGGCTGGCAGGTAGTAACCCAGTTAAAGCCCGATGCAACAGGTACTTATTACGCTCCTAATCTGCAATACATGATGGACAGCCCAACATCATTAGCTCCTGTAAAAACTTATAGCTGGACCATCAAAAACCCAGACGGCAAAGTTCAGGATTTGCACTTAACCACCCACAGCAATGATGATCAAACCGTTGTTGATAATTTTGGTAAAATGGTGCAACGTATTACGCAAGAAGCACAGGCTGTTTTTGGCGAACTGCCTAAGTACGATTATGGTAATTACACGTTCATCCACGATGTGTACAGCACTAATGCCGGCGACGGGATGGAACACCGCAACTCTACCAGCATCGTACAAACTACGCCACAAATAGCAGGCAATGAAACCCGCTTATTAGGCACCTTTTCGCACGAGTACTTTCATAGCTGGAATGTAGAGCGCATCCGGCCCAAATCATTAGAGCCGTTCAACTTTGAACACGCCAACATGAGCAGCGAATTATGGCTGGCCGAAGGCTTTACTCAATACTATGGCGAATTGTTGATTGTGCGTGCCGGTTTACGCCAGTCAGCCGACTATCTGCGTACTGCAGCCGGCTTGGTAAATACCGTATTGAACACCCCTGCGGCAGCGCGTTACTCGCCTGCACAAATGAGCCGCTATGCAGTTTTTGCTGATGCCGGTGTGGCGGTTGATCAAACCAATATGGCCAACATTTTTACCAGCTATTATACCTATGGCGGCGCAACCGCGCTGGCGCTTGATTTACGTTTGCGTAATGAGTTTAACCTAACGCTGGATGACTTTATGCGTGCGCTATGGCTGGCTCATGGCAAACCCGAAAAGCCTTATACCATACCTGACCTGCAAAATGTGCTGGCCAGTGTAACCAAGAACCCTAAGTTTGCGGCTGATTTTTTTAGCAAATACATTTATGGGTTCGAGAAGAACGATTACACAGCCTTGCTGGATAAAGCCGGGCTAATACTGCGCCGTGCACAAGCAGGCAAAGCATGGGCCGGACAGCTGCGCTTGTCGCCATCTAACGAGGGTTTGCAAATTACCGGTAGCACCATCATCGGCACACCGGTTTATACAGCTGGTTTAGATGCAGGCGATATTCTGCTTACGGTTGATGGTAAAGAAGTAAAAGATCAGCAGGCCTATATGTCTGTAATTGCCGGAAAGAATATAGGCGATAAAATTACCTACACTTATAAAAACCGTACAGGAAACCACGAAGCGGTTGTAACCTTAACAGAAAATCCGGCTTATGAAATTGTTACCTACGAGTCTGTTAGCAAACAACTCTCACCGGCACAAGAGGCATTCCGTACAAAATGGTTATCTACTAAAGTAAAATAATAATGAAAAGATATACACTGGCCCTTGGCTTGGCCTTAGCCATACAGAGCAGCTTTGCACAAAATGTAAACAAGCTGATTGAAGAAAAAGATGTAGAACGCATTATCAAAACCCTCTCGGCTGATGATATGCAAGGCCGGGCTACCTTTACGCCGGGTATTGATAAAGCAGCAACTTTTATTGAGGGTGAATTTAAGAAAATTGGCCTGCAGCCTTTGAAAGGGCTTAACGGTTACCGTCAAAGTTTCAGTATGGTGCGCACAGAGCCATCTAAGATGGAAGTTTCTATTAATGGCGCTCCGGTATCTGCTGATAAGGTTGCGGTTGTTGCAGGTTCATCTTTTGACTGGAACAGTAACTCCGATGTGCAAGTAGTGAAAGTTGGTGCCGATCAAAACTTTCAACGTGAATACCGCTCTTATATGACCAGCGGTAAAAAAACACTATTGCTGGTTGATCCGTCTTCCGAAACCTTTTTTAAACGCCTAAAGGATTTTATTGGTCGTGGTTCTACAACTTTCGAAACATCAGCCAACAATACACAACAGGTAGCAATGGTGCTGGGAACATTCGATGATGTAAAATCGTTTGCTGTCCATTACGAGAGTAAACCCGAAAACCTGCCACTGTTTAACGTAGCTGGTATGATTCCGGGTAAATCTAAGCCGAACGAATATGTGGTGTTTGCGGGTCATTACGATCACTTAGGTATTATCAAAGCAGCTGACGGCGATAGCATTGCCAATGGTGCCGACGACGATGCTTCGGGCACAACCGCCATGATTACGCTGGCCAAGTATTACAAAAAGCTGCACAACAACGAGCGCACCCTCATATTTGTAGCCTTTTGTGCCGAAGAAATTGGTGGCTTTGGCTCACAATATTTTTCTAAGCAGTTGAATCCGGATCAAACGGTAGCGATGTTTAACATTGAGATGATTGGCAAACCGTCTAAATGGGGCATTAACTCGGCTTTTATTACCGGCTTTGAACGTTCGGACTTTGGCGAGATTTTGCAACGCAATTTGGAAGGTACAGCCTTTAAATTTTACCCGGACCCCTATCCGCAGCAAAACTTGTTTTACCGTAGTGACAACGCGACACTGGCTCGTTTAGGTGTTCCGGCCCATACCATATCAACCGATCAAATTGATACCGACAAGTTTTACCACAGTGTTGATGATGAATTAAGCACACTGGATGTTAATAATATTACAGCCACTATTCGCGCTATTGCGTTAAGTTCGCGTAGCATCATATCCGGCAAGGATACGCCGAAGCGGGTTGCAAAGTTAGAACGCTAGCATCACAATAAGCAAAAGCCCCTGATAGCAATTAGTTTTCAGGGGCTTTTTATTTTAAGACAGTCGCTTAAGTACTAATATATACTTCTACCTGCACCGCCATCAACCGGGATAGTAGTGCCACTAATATACGCCGCCGGTTCGGAGGCTAGGAAAGCTACCAGGGCAGCCAGTTCTTTAGGCTCCCCGATGCGGCGTAATGGAATGTTGGCGGCACGTTGTTTTATAGCTTCTTCCGGATCTTCATCTTTAGGCAAAGTATGTTTGATGCGGTCGGTTAGGATTAAACCGGGAGCTACGTTATTTACCGTAATATTGTAAGGGCCCAGCTCGTCGGCCATTAATTTAGCCATCCCTACAATGCCCATGCGCATACTAGTTGACAGAACAGAATTGGCTAACACCGATTTTACAGAACCGCTGATGATATTAATGATACGGCCGCTGCCGGTTTTTTGCATATGCGGTAAAGCCAGGCGGCTTAAACGGGCAAAGCTTAATAGGTTTAGCTCAAAAGCTTTTTGCCACTGCTCATCGTCAAAAGACTCAAACTTATCAAAAGGCGGACCACCGGCATTATTTACCAAAATATCTATCCGGCCAAACTGTTCACCAACCTGGTTAATCAGGTTATTAGCATCTTCAGCTTTGGAAACATCAGTAGGTACAGTGATAATTTGTGCGCCTGTATTTTGTCTGATTTCCTTGGCAGTAGCGTTCAACTCGTCGGCATTGCGCGAGGCAATTACTACAATAGCACCTTCCTGAGCCAGTGTGGTGGCAATTGCTTTACCCAAGCCTTTGCTGGATGCCAATACTACGGCTACTTTGTTAGTTAGTTTGAAATCCATGTTTGTATGTATTGAAAAGTTTAATGCGCAATGCTTATTAAGTATCCGGTTTAATAAAAATACAGTTTGTGAACATTTGGTTACAAACTGTATTTTTCATATTAACTTCATAGCAAATGAAATATAAAATTACCCCTTTTGCCATAGTAGCTATTGTAGGAATAGGGATAGGTGTCTACGTGTTTGCCTCATCTACCTTTATTAAAGGTAAGCGCCAAGAGGGAGATGTGTATTTAACGCTTTTTGGTGTGATAGTTACTTTATTTAGTGCAATTGTACTGCTAGTAGATAGATTAGCAATTAGACAATTAAAACAGCATTTTTATTCGATTGCCTTTACAGAACTTGCTTTAATAGCGATAGTTGCTATTTTTATACTTTTACACTGATAATTTCACGAGCTTCTCACCTTTCAGCACCGGGATGGCCGTGGTTAAATCAATCTGCTCACAAAAAGCGATGTCTTTTTCAATGCCCAACTTTTTTAAACGTTCACCGTGTGAGGTCTTTTTGAGGTATTGCCTAATATCAGCCTTGCCTAACTGGAATAAATCATTAGCTGCAATAGCGGGGTCGTCCAGCTTATAGCCTTCGTTTTTTAATTGCTCTATCACGGCACCGGCAAACAAGGTGTCTTCCAGGTTAAAGTTATTTTTCCAGCCGGCGCATACCAGTAGTACGTTGTCTTGTTGGGTTTTGAGCCAGTTGCATAATGCGGTTAGGTTCAAAAACGAACCAATAACTACCCGCCTGGCACTACGTGATAAGTGCAACGCATGTGTGCCGTTAGTGGTGGTTAAAACCACGGTTTTACCGGCAACCTTATCGGTCGTATAAGCAAATGGCGAATTGCCAAAATCAAATCCGGCTACTACTTCGCCGTTTCGCTCGGCTGCCAGTAAGTAACCCAAGCCTTTCTCTCTATACGCGGCACACTCCTCAACTTGTGATACCGGTATAATAGCCTCAGCACCGTTTTCAATACCATAACAAATGGACGATGTCGCCCGGAAAATATCAATAATAACTACAATGTATTCTTCTACCTTATACAGCGGCAACAGGGCTGGCGTAAGGCAAACTTCTAAGCTTTTTGTTTCCATAGCTCCAGAACGTCAATTGCGAGGAATGAAGCAATCTTTGAATGCTAAGGCAGTTTGATTACCTTCTGCAGAGATTGCTTCATTCCTCGCAATTGACGATATTTAAAATGTTTTTATTGCTTATAGAAAGGCATTTTCACCACCTGGGCTTTTACCTTGTTATCGCGAATCTTGATGAAGATTTCAGTACCTTCCTTAGCCAGTTCGGTTTTCACATAGCCCATACCGATCGCTTTTTGTAACGATGGCGATTGGGTACCTGATGTTACACGGCCAATGTTATTACCTTCAGCGTCTACAATTTCATAATCGTGGCGAGGAATGCCACGCTCAACCATTTCAAAACCTACCAACTTTTGGTTAAGGCCTTGCTGTTTTTGTTGTTGCAGAGCTTCCGAATTGGTAAACGGCTTGGTAAATTTCGTGATCCATCCTAAACCAGCTTCTAACGGCGAGGTATTATCGTCGATGTCATTACCATACAAACAAAAGCCCATTTCCAGGCGAAGGGTATCGCGTGCACCTAATCCAATAGGCTTAATACCAAATGGTGCACCAGCTTCAAATACGGCTTTCCAAATGGTTTCGGCATGCTCATTATCAAAATAAATTTCAAAACCGCCTGCACCGGTATAACCTGTTGCCGATACTACAACGTTATCAATGCCGGCAAACTTGCCCTTTTTAAAGGTGTAATATTCCATCGAAGCCAGGTCTATATCTGTTAGGCTTTGTAGTGCTTCAGCAGCTTTAGGACCTTGGATGGCCAGTAATGAGGTACGGTCAGAAATATCCTTCATTTCTACCCCATAAGTGTTGAATTTGCTGATCCAGTTCCAGTCTTTTTCAATATTAGAGGCGTTAACCACCAGCATGTAAGTTTTCTCGTCTATACGATACACCAGCAAGTCGTCTACAATGCCGCCGTTTTCGTTAGGCAAACAAGAGTATTGTACTTTACCGTCGTACAGTTTAGATACGTCGTTACTGGTTACCTGCTGAATTAAATCCAGCGCTTTATCACCTTTTAAAATGAATTCGCCCATGTGGCTTACGTCAAACACACCCACCGCTTTACGAACGGTGTCATGTTCTGCGTTGATGCCGGCATATTGCACGGGCATATTATAACCAGCAAAAGGTACCATTTTGGCACCTTCTTGTATATGAATATCGGTTAAAGCGGTATTTTTCATCCAATAACGTTGTTTTGCGTATGCGAGTAGTTTATTGGCCGCAAAAGTACAATAAAATAAGGCTAAACGTTGGATGAAAGCACCTTTTGATAAAATTCTACCAGTTTTTGGGTAACCACGTGCGTGTCGTGATTTTTTCGAACTTGTTCGCGTGCATTGCGGCCAATGCGTTTGCAAAAGTTTTCGTCGGATATACAGCGTTTAATGGCTTTAAAAAACTCCTCTTGCGTATTGGCTATCAAAATATTTTCGCCGTTTTCATAACTGATACCTTCAGCACCTAATGAAGTGGAAATGATGCATTTCTGCATCGCCATACCTTCTACAATTTTTACGCGCATACCGCCACCCGATAGCAGGGGCACAATCATAATGGCCTTGCTGTTTACAAATTCCAGCGCGTCATCTACCTCGCCTTGGATGTAAATCTTACCCATTACCTCATAATCATCAAAGCGCTCGGGGATATCATTACCGGCTACATAGAAGCGTACGCGCAGGTCGCCGTCGGTTATTTCTTTCGAAAAGTGGTCCAGGAACCATTCAATGCCCTCGCGGTTGGGCATCCAATCCATCGCCCCTAAAAAGAAAAGGCTCGGAAACTCTGTTTTAGACAAATCGGGCTGATAGCGTGATAAATCTAACCCCACCGGCAGCACCTCAACCGGTACTTTTGCGCCGTTTTGTAACATCAGCTGGCTATCTTGGTCGGTAAATGCAGCCAAGCCGTCGAATTGCAGCAGCTGTTGCAGTTCAAACTTTTTTACACGGCGTGCAATCATTTTTAAGTAAGAGCGCTTAAATGGATCTCCTTTTTGCATGGCCATGCGCTCCCATACCAAATGCTCAATATGGTGAGCACGGTAAATAATTTTTGAAGAAGTTACTTTGCGGACAGCGGCCAGGTATGGGGTGACAAAAAGGCCTTCAAACTGAATAATATCATAATTGCCCAACTTTACTTCTTGTACCAGCAATCGTTCAAAATCGGAATTGTAATAACGCTCGATAGTATACAAACGGCTGCGGTTAAACAAGCTGGAAACGGCACGTTTAAAAGATATGCTGGTATCTACGTTGTGCTTATAAAATTTAATTTGTTTAGCCAAATCATCCGTTGGCCCGTGGTGTCTGTGCTGTTTTTTGGGATGCAGGGAAAAAAGTGCCACCTCGTGACCCAGGCGCGTCAGGCCCCGTATGGTATTGCCTACCACAATAGGATATCCGCTGGTTTGCGGAAAGGGCGCCAGATGGGTAACGATTAAAATTTTCACAGCATAGGTTAAAATGTGGTTGTAACAAAAGTATCTAACCCAGCACCTTTATCAAAATTAAAAGATACTAAGTTGCGGATCTGTGACACTAAAGCTGCGGCGATGGTGTGGCGTAAATCCATGTTGTAAAACCATACTGCGGTGCTTTTGTGTGGGATAACCTTTATTGCTGTGCCAATCGTACTCCGGATGGTCCAGCGCAATTTGCTGCATGTAATCATCCCGGTAAGTTTTAGCCAGAATAGAAGCTGCTGCAATACTAAAATATTTGCCGTCGCCTTTTACAATACATTGGTGTGGGGTATCCAGATACTTATTGAACCGATTGCCGTCAATAATCAAAAACTCCGGCTTCAAATGTAATTGCTCAATGGCCCGGTGCATAGCTAAAAACGAGGCGTTTAGTATGTTAATTTCGTCAATTTCGGTATTGCTTACAGATGCCACGGCAAAAGCTAATGCCTGCTGCTCTATTTCGGTACGCAACAGATATCGGGTAGCTTCGCTTAGTTGTTTGGAGTCGTTTAATAACGGATGTGTAAAATCGGGAGGTAAAATAACGGCGGCAGCAAAAACAGGTCCGGCTAAACAGCCCCGTCCGGCCTCGTCGCAACCGGCTTCCAATAATTCAAACTGATATCGTGCAGATAACATAAGTGTATGTACAGCTAACGTTAAGCTGCTTAAAATATTTTGAGGGTAAGCAGGGTAACGTCGTCTATACGCTTGCCTTTGATGGTGCGGTTCAGGTGATCCATCAGGCTTTGGTTAAATTTTTCGGGGCTCAATGCAGCATTTTCTTCAACAAACTCTACCAGTTTTTCTTCGTTCCACTGTATGCCCTGTTGCTGCTCATAGTCCATTAAGCCATCGGTGTAATTAAAAATCAAGCTATTGGGTTCAACTATCAGATGGCCTTGGTTGATGAACGGTAAGTCATCAAAAACACCAATCATGGTAGTGCCTATTTTAAGTGAAACGGTTTGGGTGCCGCTTTGAATTATGGGTGGATTGTGCCCGGCATTGATATAGTGCAGGGTGCGATCCTTTTCATTGTATTTGGCTACAAATAGGGTGATAAAGCGCTCACCTTTCGTATTCTTAATAACAATTTTATTAAGGCGCTTTACCACGTTGGTCAGGTCTTCTTCTACCGTAGCCCATGCCCGTATGCTGGCTTGGAAGTTGGCCATTAGCAAGGCTGCCGATATACCTTTGCCTGATACGTCGGCAATACACCACAAAAATTCATGGTCATTAAGACGCAAAAAATCAAAATAATCGCCGCCGATATCCTGGTGAGGCAAATATTTGGCACTTACCTCAACTGCTGTATCCTTATGCAGCTTAACCGGAATCAGCATGTTTTGCACCTCAACGGCCAATTCCATTTCGCGCTGAAAACGCTCGGCTTGCAAACGTTCGCGGAACAGACGTTTGTTTTCGAGCGCTACCACAATTACGTTAATTAACGTTTGGATGAAATTCAAGTCGTTGCTGAGCATTTCGCCCGATATATTGAAATCACCTATCAGGGCATAAGCTAGTGCTTTACCTTTGTGGTAAATAGGCACTACGTAATTATAGGTGCTCAGCACTGGATCGGGATGACCGGCCAGCGGCGTGGCAGTTTTAACCTTTTTAAGTTTTAAACAAGCCCGGTGCAATACAGGCAATGTTTCAAATTCGCCGCCAAATTTAGATACACAAACAAAGTTGCCCTGCTTGTCCATCAGAAAGCGGAGCTTTCCCACCTGCAGGTAACTTTTCAGTATTACCTCCAGCATCTGGATCAGTACCGGCGCAGACGTGTTTTTGTTTATAGCCTGCGTAACCTCCAGTAACGAATTGAGTTCCCACTGCCTTTTAAGCAGTAGTTTAATCAATTCATCTTCACCAGAGCCTTCGTCAAAAATGTGCATTCTTTGTTTTGTAGTCGCGGTTCTAAAATAGAAAAATTAAGATTACATCTGTAAGTTTTGTGATTTTATATCAAAGGCGTCTCGCAGCCCTACCGTAACCAGGTTAAAAGCGTATACCATCAGCATAATAGCCAGTCCGGGCAATACGGCTAAATAAGCCGAATCCATAATAATATAGCCATAATGTTCGCGTATCATGCCGCCCCAAGTTGGCGTAGGTGGCTGTGCACCAAAGCCCAAAAAGCTTAACCCAGCTTCTAATAAAATGGCCGAAGCAAAGTTAGATGAAGCGATTACCAATACAGGGCCGGCCATATTAGGCAAAATATGGCGTGCAATAATACGCAGATTTTTGTAACCCAACGCCCTTGCAGCTTCAATATATTCTGCCTGTTTTAAACTGATGACCTGGCCACGCACCAATCGCGCGGCCTCTACCCACATGGATAAGCCCACTGCAATAAATATTTGCCACAGCCCTTTACCTAAGGCAAATGATAAAGCGATAACCAATAATAAGGCCGGCAACGACCATAAAATATTCATTACCCAGCTTAATGCCGCATCCATCCATCCGCCGTAGTAACCAGCCAGCGCCCCTATGGTTACACCGATGAACAAACTGATAAGCACAGCCATTAAACCTACAGATAACGAAATACGGGCACCCAATATAATACGGCTTAGCAAATCGCGCCCATAAATATCAGTTCCCAGCCAAAAACTTTTTCTCTGGATATGCTCTGCACGTATTTGTTCATAAAGGCTGTTTAGGTTGATTAGCTGTGTTTTTTGTAAAGCTTTTTGCCCGTTTATCACTTCGGCAATGTTGTAAGCTTGCCGGTCGGGTTTATCTTCATCGCTTACATAAGCGTTCAGAATAATAGAGTCCGCTTTGAAGTAGTAAGTTACAATAGGTATCTCCTGGTATAGTGCCGGTTGACCATATAGCATTTTAGTGAACCAGTTAACCGTATCTGTTTGCTGTTCTTTGCGTAACAGCAACATCTGGTAATTGGCACCTGGCTTCTTTAAACTAAGCTGCAAAGACATATTGTTAGCGCTGGGGCTGTCGTCGGGCATAATAAGGTAGCCGAGTATAGCTACCAATACAGCCAGTATAATAATTAACATGCCGGCTACCGCTGCTTTATTACGTTTAAATATTTTCCAGGTGCGTTGTGCAGGGGTATAGTCAGTCAAAGCTGTTGTAGTTGTTCTTATCCGGTTAAATATCGCTTATTATGGCGGATGTGGCAAAATTATATAAATAAGGGGTGTCTTTTCTTGTTGTTATTTAGATTAATTCAAAATAAGTTTGACAGAAAAGATAGTTTTTATACTTTTGGCCATTATTTATAATTGGTCTAAATAAATCAGATGAAAAAATTATACAACCTGTCCCTGATTCTCCTGCTCATACTAGCCGTAACAAATTGTGCTTCAGCTCAGCAAAGCCGTGGTACTATTAAAGGAAAGGTATCCACCTCAGACAATAAGCCTGCTGATAATGTAACTGTTGCCCTGCAGGGGACTAAATATGGTACAATTACTAATGAAAATGGTGAATTCAGTTTTAAAGCGCCGGCTGGTAACTATATGCTGCACGTATCAGCAATTGGTTTAATGACCGAAGAAAAGCCGGTTGTAATAACAGCAGGAGCTACAGTAACTGTAGATTTCATGTTAAAAGAAAGTGCTCACGATTTAAAAGAGGTTTCTATTTCTGATACCCGTCGTAAGTATAAAGTTGATGCGCCATCACAAAGTTTGCGCTTAAACGAGCCTTTGCTTGAGGTGCCGCAAAATATTCAGGTAATTACCAGCGACCAGGTTAAAGAACAACAAGTTTTTAATATGTTGGAAGGGGTGTCACGTAACGTAAGTGGTGTGGTATTACAAGAGCACTGGGGTAATTACGCCCTTATGTATGGTCGTGGTGATAGAATTGCCGCTTTCCGTAATGGCTTTAATATTGAAGCCACTTGGGGGCCATTAACAGAAGATATGTCTTTTGTTGACCGTATTGAATTTGTGAAAGGCCCTGCGGGCTTTATGCTGGCCAATGGTAATCCCTCAGGCTTTTACAACGTTGTTACCAAAAAGCCAACCGGCTTAACCCACCAGGCATTTAGTTTTAGTGCCGGTAGCTTTGATAACTATCGGGCTACTGCCGACTTTGACGGCGTGATTACTAAAAATGGTAAACTGCAATACCGCCTTAATGTAATGGGACAAAAGGCCGACTCATGGCGCCCTAATGAATTTACCAACCGCTTTTTAGTTGCTCCAGTATTGCGCTACAAGTTTGATGATAAAAACATGATTACTGCTGAGTACACTTATCAGTATCAACATATGAGCGCTTTTGGCGCGGGTTATTTATTTTCAACAAAAGGCTATAAAGATTTGCCGGTAGATTTTACCAATGTGCCATCTAACGGACCTGCATCAGACATTTATGATCATAGTGCATTTTTGAACTATGAGCATAAATTCAACGACAAGTGGAAATTCACTGCTCAGGGTGCTATATTTAATTATAAGCAAAACGGCTATAGCTATTGGATTAACAGTATCCAAACCAATGGCGATGTTATCCGTAGTTTAGGTTTATGGGATGCCAGCAACCGTGGTAAATATGCCCAAGCCTTTTTAAACGGCGAGGTTAAAACCGGCGCAGTTAAACACAGAATTTTGGGAGGCGTTGATGTTGGTGATAAATATTATATCGCTGATTATTTCCAATCAGGAGCTTTAGATCCAGAAAATGCACCATTCAATATTTATAATCCAAATAACGGTCCGGTTACCTTGCCAACTTTTGACCGTTCATTACCGCTTGGTCAGCGTGGCCTTGGTGCGGTTAGTATGCAGCACTATCAATCGGCCTATGTACAGGATGAGTTAGGGTTTTTTGACCAAAAGTTACGCCTTACTTTAGCCGGACGCTATACGCATGTTTGGATGTCAAATGCAGATGTTAGTCAAGCTATCAGCGACAATAAATTTTCGCCGCGTATAGGTTTAAGCTATTCTATTAATGATAGAACATCGGTATATGGCGTATATGATCAATCGTTTTTACCACAAAGTGGTATTCTGGCCAATGGCGGTGGCAACCCAAATCCTATTACCGGTAATAACATAGAAGGTGGTATTAAAAGAGATTGGTTTGGTGGAAAGTGGAGTACTACAGCATCAATCTATCAAATCACTAAAAACAACCAGCTTATCGCAAACCCTGAAGATCCAACTGGTAGAACAGTACTTCAATTAGGTCAAACTAAAACGCATGGTGTTGAATTTGACGCCCGCGGCGAAATTGTTCCGGGATTAAGCTTAATGGCCAATTATGCTTATACTAATTCTGAAATTTCAAAAGATTTAACGGCATCTCGTGTAGGTGCTCCAGTACCTGGCTTTGCTAAACACGTAACCAATACCTGGTTAACTTATCGTTTACAAAGCGGTGAATTAAAAGGTTTGGGCTTTTCGGCTGGCTACCTGTGGCAATTGCACCGTTACCCATGGAGCTTAAGCACTCGTGGTACTGATGTACCAAACTATTTCCGCCTGGATGCCGGTACTTCTTACCAGTTTAAAAGGTTCAACGTTGCTGTTAATGTAAATAACGTACTCAATGCGTTCTTGATTTCAGGTGGTCATCAGGATTACCTGAATGGAGCAGGTGCTACAGTTTACAATTGGCAAGCCGAAGCGCCTCGTAATATCAGAGCATCTATTGGTTACAGATTTTAATTTATGACCAAAACTAAAAAAGCAATATTGTTTATACATCGCTGGCTCGGATTGGTATCCGGGCTAGTGGTGTTTATAGTGGCTATCACCGGCTGTTTGTTCTGCTTCCAGAAAGAGATATCCGAAGCAGTGTACCATAAGCAAATGTTTGTAACACCACCTAAGCAGGGCGTTACTTTGCCGCTTACGCGATTGAATGATATTGCACAGAAAACGCTTAAGGGTAAAGCCAGTTTTATCACTACTTATAATGCTCCTGACCGAGCTTGGGAGTTTATGTGTTACCAGGCGGGTAATCAAGATGCTTTTTGGTTTTTTAATACGATAGATACTTACAAATCTGCCTTTATCAACCCTTATACCGGTCAGGTAACTATGGTGCACGATTATGAAACCGACTTTTTTGTAATCGTAAAATACCTTCACTGGAGTTTACTGCTTAATACCAAATATGGGCAGCCCATAGTAGGCTACAGTACGTTAATTTTTGTGATATTGCTGATTTCAGGACTGGTGCTGTGGTGGCCTAAAAATTTAAAAAAATCCAACTTTAACAAAAGCTTTAAAGTTAAATGGAAAGCTGGTTTTAAACGCGTTAATTATGATTTGCACAATGTACCGGGCTTTTATGCCATGCTTGTTGCGCTGATATTAGGATTAACCGGTATGATGATGGCTTTGAAGTGGTTTCAAACAACGGTGTATGTAGTGGCCTCCCGTTCTATTACGCCGCCTAAGCCACATCTATTTGCTTCAGATACCACGTCAAAGGCTTTGCCTTACCCTATGGATATAGCCTTTAACATAGCCAAGCAAAAATTAGCCGATGCAGAGCGTATTGGTTTGTCGCCTGCCGCTGGCAACAAAGGGGTTATTTACGCTACTGGTTATCGTGGTGAAGAGATTTTTTACGATTTTGATGTATTGCAGTTTAATCAATATACCGGCAAACTACTCGATCGCGAAAACTATCAGGATAAAAATGCAGGCGAAAAACTCATCCGCATGACCTATGATCTGCATGTTGGTGCCATTTGGGGATTGCCGGGTAAGATACTGGCCTTTTTAGCCAGTTTAATTGCTACAAGCTTACCGGTAACCGGGTTAATTATCTGGCTTGGTAAGGGCAAAAAATCTAAAAGTAAGCAGGTGAAAGATGTAGCGCACCATAAGTCGCAGCAACGGGTAAGGGTTTTAGCTGCGGCCAAATAGGGTATGTTGTCATTTCGAGTGCTAACGAGAAATCTTTTAAAAGCGACTAGTTAATTTATCGCTTCTAAAAGATCTCACTATCGTTCGAGATGGCATTTTTATTTTATATCATAAAAACCTTCCCAAGATAGTCTCTGGATGCCCTAAATTTCATAATCCAACTGCACATCATCACTTACTGCATACCCTGTGCAGGTAAGCACCCAGCCCTGTTTCATTTCATCATCTGTTAACACTTCATTTTTTACAATGGTTACCTTGCCGCTTTTGCATTTTACGGCGCAGGCAGCGCATACACCGTTGGCGCAGCTATAAGGCAGGTGTAGCTGGTTTTGCAGGGCGGCTTGTAAAATAGTTTGGTTCTCGCCCGTCATCAAATCATGCCACTCGCCTTGATAGTGGATACGCATTTTGTGGGGTGGAAAATTGGTGACCGACGTACTTACCGGTACCGTTTCCAGCACAAACGTTTCGCGATGAATGTGCTCGGGTGGTATACCCATATACAATAGTGTTAGCCGCACCATGCGCATGTAGCTGAAAGGGCCGCATAGGTAGAATTCAGCATCATCTATATCCTTTTTTACATACTGCTTTACCAGCTTTTCTACCATAATATTATTCAGTCGCTGTACTTCACTACTCAGCAAATGAATAATTTTAAGTTGTTGGGGATGCTGTGTTTGCAATTCATCCAACTGCTTTTTGTAAATAATGGATTGCGGATTGATATTGCTGTAAAAAAGCGTAATTCGGCAATCGGTACTATGTTTAAGTAAATATTTGAGATGTGCATAAACCGGCGGTATGCCACCACCTGCGGCAAAATATAACAGTTCTTTGTTACCAGCGTCATTAGGCACGGTAAAACGGCCGGCCGGTTCTACAACATCCCATACGTCGCCTGGCTTAGCATATGCAAGCAGGTAACGGGATATTTCGCCATTAGCTACCCGCTTTACGGTAATAGACAGCAAATCTTCATCGGGTGAGGAACTTAACGAGTACGACCGCCGGATTTCTTCGCCATGATGATTAACCACCAACGTAATAAACTGGCCTGCTTTATAAGGTATCCGCTCGCCCGATACCGGCCTTAGGTAAAAGGTAGCAGTATCGGGCGTTTCGGTTTTTATAGATTCAACACATATTTGCAGCATAGTGTTGTATTATACAGTTAGTACCAGCTTGCCAAACTGTGCTGAGTTTCCCATTTTATCAACGGCTTTTTGAGCGTCGGCCAAAGGCATTACTTCGTCAATTACAGGTACAATCTGGTGCTCTTTTACAAAATCAAGCATAGCCTTAAACTCATCGGCAGTACCCATCATGCTGCCTAATAATTGCAGTTGCTTGTAAAAAATTGGACGAGCATCCAGTTCAGGGATGTTGCCTGCAGTAGCGCCAAAAAATACAATGCGTGCGCCGGGGTTACATAAGCCCGGTATCTTAGCAAAATCTTTACCTAGGGCGCTGTCAATCACTACGTCAAAACCGCCTGCCATGTGCTTCAGTTCATCGGCCCAATCCTGCGCTTTGTAGCTTACACCGGCGGCAGCACCCATTTGGCGGGCACGCTCAATTTTTTCGCCGCTACCCGAAGTGACAAACACCTGTAAACCTGCGGCTACGGCCCATTGTAACACAAATGTTCCGGTGCCGGAACCTGCGCCCACAATCAATACTTTGTCGCCAGCCTTAGCACGGCCTTTGGTAAACAGCGCGCGGAAGGCGGTTAATCCCGCTAAAGGCAATGCTGCGGCTTGCTCAAATGTTAAATGAGCAGGTTTATCGTGTATATATTCAGCTCGCGTTTTTACGTATTCGGCCAGTGTACCATCTTCAGGGAGTCCTAAAATCTTAAAGTCTTCGCTTTGTACATCCGGGTTATCACCCCAGTAATGTGATGGGTTGATGATCACTTCTTTGCCGATAAGCGATTGATCTACGCCTTCGCCAACCTCAGATACTATACCGGCACCATCTGAGCCTAAAATAGTTGGGTATTTAATACCGGCATACTTGCCGATAGATATCCAGTAATCACGACGGTTAAGGGCGGCTGCTTTTATTTGAACCAATACTTCGCCTGCGGCTAAAGTTGGTTTTTCTACGTCTTTATAAGTAAGCGGCTCATCGGCGCTTACAAGTACTATTGCTTTCATGTATATATATTAATGTAAGATTAGCGGTTGCTGCCGCCACTAAATTTGCTGAAAAAGTAAATGATTGCTGCTACAATAATAATTACTGCCACAATGCCTGCATACATCCCGGCTTTAAAAACGCCTTTTATAGCATCGCAGCTACTTAACAGCACCACCAGTGCCATTAAAGCGGGTAACAAAGCTTTTTTCATAACTTGTTATTGAATTGTTCAAAAACAACAAAGCCGCTGCAAATTAGTTGCAGCGGCTTTGCCGGAAATTTATTATTTACAGCTTCCTTCCGAAAGCTATAAAATTATTTGGCTTTGTTGTACAACTCTGCTACGTGGTTCCAGTTAATTACATTCCAGATAGCTGATAAGTAATCCGGACGACGGTTTTGGTATTTCAGGTAGTAAGCATGCTCCCAAACGTCGATACCTAAAATTGGCGTACCTTTTACCGTAATTTCAGGTAGGTCCATTAAAGGGTTATCTTGATTAGGCGTTGAAGTTACAGCCAGTTTTTTATCAGCAGTAACAACTAACCAGGCCCAGCCCGAACCAAAGCGGGTAGCACCAGCTTCGTTCATTTTAGTTTTTAATTCGTCAAAAGAACCGAAAGTACTTTTGATAGCATCGGCTAATTCGCCGGTTGGCTGACCACCACCATTTGGTGATAACAGTGTCCAGAACAAAGTGTGATTGTAATGACCACCGCCATTGTTACGTACCGCAGCCGGGTATTTAGAAATATGTTTAACGATTTCCTCGATGCTGCTGGTTGCCTCTGGTTTGCCTTCCAAAGCTTTATTCAGGTTGGTTACGTAAGCCTGGTGGTGTTTACCATGGTGAATTTCCATAGTTGCTTTGTCAATATGTGGTTCCAGTGCGTCGGTAGCGTAAGGTAACGCCGGTAATTCAAATGCCATATGGTTATTTTTTAAAGGTTAAAAAATGATGTATTGCTGCAAATATAAAGGCGTGGCTATCATATTTGTTCAGTTTAATGTTAAATTTTTTGACGCTTGTTCCTGAAAAACTCACGCACCAGCTCGGCACATTCGTTTTCGCGGATGCCGCCGGTAATCAGCGTTTTAGGGTGCGTAACCTTTTGATTCAGGCGGCCAAAGCCCAATTTAGTATCATAAGCGCCAAATACAATTTTACCAATCTGAAACCAGTAAGATGCACCTGCACACATTACGCAAGGTTCCATAGTTACATATAGCGTGCAGTCTTTTAAATACTTGCCACCTAAATAATTAGCTGCTGCAGTAAGCGCCTGCATTTCGGCATGGGCCGATACATCGTTCAATCGTTCGGTAAGGTTATGGCCACGGCCTATAATTTTACCTTGGCAGGTTACAATGGCGCCAATAGGTATCTCATCCTCGGCATAGGCCATTCGGGCCTCACGTAACGCCTCGTTCATAAAGAACTCATCGGGCGATACAGTATTCTCATTATCAAAGCTTATATAGCGCATTAAATTAATTTACTTCCGTTAGGTACCGGCCTTTCAACAGCAGCCAGTACAATATCTCCATTCTCGTCGGCCAATCCGGTAACCAAAAACTGCGACATAAAGTTTGCAATCTGTTTTTCCGGAAAGTTAACTACCCCTAAAATCTGGCGGCCAATCAGTTCTTCTTTGGTATAGTGCTTAGTAATTTGCGCACTAGACCATTTTGTACCTAGCGGACCAAAATCCACTTTCAATTGATAAGCGGGTTTGCGGGCTTTAGGAAAGTCCTGCACCTCCAAAATGGTGCCTACCCTTAATTCTACTTTTTCGAAATCGTGCCAGGTGATGGTTTCCATTGCGGCAAAGATAAGTGGGGGCAGGTGCGTAAAGCAAATAGATATGTGATATTGTTCATAAACAAACAAACCACCTTACCTCCCTGTTACCTCCATTACATAAAAATTCAGGATATTATGAAATGGATTGGCGGACGCGAAAGCGGTAACGTTGAAGAAGGTAGCGGCGGCGGCGGTGGCCGCATGGCCTTAGGCGGTGGTATTATAGGTATTATTGGCTTTGTAATTTACATGTTTACCGGTGTAAACCCTACGGAGCTGCTTAACAATGGCAGCAGTGACCAAGGGCAAACGCAACAGGTAAACCGCAAATACACACCTAAAACCGAGCAGGAAAAATTTGCTGCTGTGGTATTTGGTTATACTGAAGATGTATGGGGGCAGATATTTCAGGATATGGGCAGCCGTTATGAGCAACCCACTCTGCACTTTTTTACCGGCGAAGTAGGTACCGAAGGTTGCGGTTTTGCGGCGTCTTCAACAGGTCCATTTTATTGCCCGGGCGATTCAAAAGTATATATTGATTTGGGTTTTTTTGAACAGTTGCAAAATGAGTTTGGTGCCTCGGGCGATTTTGCACGGGCTTATGTAATAGCGCATGAGGTGGGGCATCATGTGCAAAATTTATTAGGAACATCCCAAAAAATGGAACAGGCGAGGCGGCAGTTGAGTGAAACCGAATACAACAAGCTGTCTGTAAAGCTGGAACTGCAGGCCGATTTTTATGCCGGTGTTTGGGCGCATTATATTCAGCAAAAAGGATTGCTTGACCCGGGAGATATTGATGAGGCACTAAATGCCGCTAGTGCGGTAGGCGACGACCGCCTGACGCAAGGCCGCGTTTCGCCCGACTCATTTACCCACGGTACCAGCGAGCAACGCATGTACTGGTTTAAAAAAGGCTATCAAACCGGCGATATTAAGCAGGGCAACACCTTTGCCTCGGGCGCTGTTGAATAGAGAAATAGATTACTGTAACACCGACTTAAACCGCCGAATACTTTGCTTACATTAGCAAAGTTTAAAGCACTTTTTTGCGCGTATCTAAACCGGGTATGAAATTATTGAAACCTTCATTCTATATTCTATTTTTAACTATTCTGATAGCTTCCTGTAAAGCCAAAAAAGCCGTGGTAACTACGGTAGATAACAAGAAGGTATATAAGTCGCAAATTGACAGTTTTCTGGATATTGCCAAACAAATGCAGCCTACCCTACTGGTAGATAGCGCAGGCACACCTATCCCTGCCGATTTTATAGGTACGGTAAACTTTAATCTGCGCAAACCAAATTACGTTATTATACACCATACTGCCCAAGATTCGCTGGCCCAAACCGTCAAAACCTTTTCGCTTACCCGTACGCAGGTAAGCGCTCATTATGTAGTGGGCAGAGATGGCAAGGTAGTACATATGTTAAACGATTACCTGCGCTCGTGGCATGCAGGCGTAAGCAAATGGGGTAACGTAACGGATATGAACAGCTGTTCTATAGGTATCGAAATTGATAACAATGGGTTACAGCCTTTTACCGACCCGCAGATTAAAAGTTTACTGTTGTTATTAGCCTATCTCAAAAAGACGTACAATATTCCGACAGCTAACTTTATAGGCCACTCAGATATTGCTCCCGGCCGTAAAACTGACCCCAGTAAATACTTTCCGTGGAAAACGCTGGCGGAACGTGGATTTGGGTTTTGGAGCGATGATGTGCTGGAACTGGCCCCCGAAGATTTTGATTATGTGACTGCCCTGCGTTTAATAGGTTATGATACCAAAAATGTAAATGCAGCGGTGCAAGCCTTTAAATTGCATTTTGTACAAATGGATACCACTCCGCAGCTTACCCAACTTGATTTAAATGTTTTGTTTAATGTTTATAAAAAATATTAAGTTGAATTAATATAATGGTTGAATTGTGTGTGTTTGTAGTTATTGATGTTGTTGCTTATAATAGAGATTTGTTAACTAATCAACACAAATACTTGATTGTTAATTCTTAATTTATTACTTTTGCAATAATGAGAGAGGGGACCGGTGTCCCCTCTTTTTATTTATTAACCATTATCTGCAGATGACGAACGTTGAAAAAAGGGTAACAGAGCTGGTTGAGGAGAAAATTGCCGAAAAGCCTAATCTGTTTCTGGTAAGTGTAAAAATGCACAGTCAGGGTAAGTTGTTAATTCTGATTGATGGCGACAATGGTTTGGATGTAGGCGATTGCGCCGAGATAAGCCGACATGTAGGTTTTCACTTGGAAGAAGAAAATGTTTTAGCAGATGCTTACACGTTAGAAGTATCTTCACCAGGAATAGATGCACCATTAACGCTGCCCCGCCAGTTTGTGAAAAACTATGGGCGGCAGGTAAGTTTAAAGCTGCAAGACGGCTCTAAGCGCGAAGGCAAGCTGTTGGCTTTAACAACCGACCATTTAAAAATTGAAGAAAAAATTAAACCGAAGGGTAAAAAAGCTGAATTGATAGAAAGCAATATCCCAACGGATGATATCGTAGAAACAAAAGTTTTAATATCGTTTAAATAAAATGAGCAGTATTAATTTAATTGAGTCTTTTCAGGAGTTTAAAGACTTTAAAAACATTGATCGCCCAACCATGATGAGCGTTCTGGAAGACGTTTTCCGGAGCATGATTCGTAAAAAATATGGTACTGATGAAAATTGCGACGTAATTGTAAACACCGACAACGGTGACTTGGAAATATGGCGCACTCGTACCGTAATGGAAGATGGTTTTTCGGAAGATGACGACCTGGAGATTGAATTGGCCGAGGCTCACAAACATGATCCGGATTTGGAAGTGGGTGAGGAGTTTATTGAGCAAATTACTTTAGAAAGCTTTGGCCGTCGTGCTATTTTAGCTGCCCGTCAAACACTGGTATCTAAAATTCTGGAGCTGGAAAAAGATGAGATCTTTAAAAAATATAAAGATCGCGTAGGTGAAGTTATTACCGGTGAAGTATACCAGGTTTGGAAAAAAGAGACTTTGGTACTGGATGACGAAGGCAACGAACTATTGCTGCCAAAAAGCGAACAAATTCCGGCCGACTACTTTAAAAAAGGCGACAGTGTAAAAGCAGTGGTGCATAAAGTAGACATGATGAACAGTAATCCGAAGATTATCATTTCACGTACGGCCCCTGAATTTTTACAGCGTTTGTTTGAGCAAGAGGTGCCTGAAATTTTTGATGGATTAATTACCATTAAAAAAATTGTGCGTGAACCGGGCGAGCGTGCTAAAGTTGCCGTTGAATCATATGATGACCGTATAGATCCGGTAGGTGCCTGTGTGGGTATGAAAGGATCACGTATTCATGGTATTGTACGTGAGTTGAAAAATGAAAATATAGATGTTATAAACTATACTAACAATATTCAGTTATATATCCAGCGTGCATTGTCGCCGGCTAAAATTACATCAATTAAGCTTGACGATGAGAAAAAAACCGCTGCTGTTTACTTACAACCAGATCAGGTATCGTTAGCTATCGGTCGTGGCGGACACAACATCAAACTGGCCGGGAAATTAACTGGTTATGAAATTGATGTATACCGTGAAGCCGACGAGCACGAAGAAGACGTAGATTTGGAAGAGTTTTCAGATGAAATTGATGGCTGGATTATTGATGAGTTTAAACGCGTTGGTTTAGATACCGCAAAATCCATATTAGCTTTAAACTTGGGTGAATTGGTTAAACGTACCGATTTGGAAGAAGAAACCATTAAGGATGTTGTATCAATTCTGCAAGCTGAATTTGAATAAGCTAAATATGCCAATAAAAAATCGTATTTTTGCATATAATAAGCAGAGAAAGAACTATTAAATGTCAGAAGACAAAAGCATAAAATTAATTAAAGCAGCAAAAGAGCTTAACATTGGTATCGGTACCATTGTCGACTTTTTAGCGTCTAAAGGCTACAAGGTAGACAAACAACCTATGGCCAAGCTGGACGGTGACATGTACTCGGTATTGTTAAAAGAATTTGCTGCTGACAAAGATCAGAAGGAAAAAGCCAAGCAAATCAATATCGGCAAAATACGCCGTGATGAGCCTGGTATTGTTCCTGACAAACCAACAGAGCACCGTTCAAAAGACTTTGAACGCGACGAGATCCTGATTAAAAATGCAGGAAATTTTGCAGGTACCGATAAGCCTAAACCAGCTGATAAGCCGGAAGGTTCATTGCCTGGCGTTAAAGTGGTAGGTAAAATAGACCTGAACAACTTAAACGCGCGCCCATCTCGTCCGGAAGTGCAAGAAGAACCTGTGGCTCAAAAGCCTGCTGAGAAGCCTGCTGCTCCGGCGCCAACACCAGCTCCGGCCCCTGCGCCAGAACCGGTAAAAGAAACGCCTGCCCCTGCTCCGGTGGCTGAGAAGCCTGCTGCTCCGGCACCAACGCCGGCTCCAGAGCCTAAGCCGGAACCGAAACCAGAGCCGGTAAAAGAAACGCCTGCGCCTGCTGCTCCGGCACCAGTGGCCGAAAAGCCTGCCACCCCAGCTCCGGCACCAACGCCTGCTGCTCCGGTGGTAACGCCTCCGGCTCCTCCTGCTGCCCCAGAACCTGCCGCTGCGCCAGCGCCAGAAAACGAAGTGATTCGTGCTAAGGCCGAGCGTTTAACCGGACCAAACGTAATTGGTAAAATCCAGTTACCGGTTGACAATGGACGACGTAACCAACCGGTTGCGTCATCATCAAACGCTAATAACGCTGATCACAAACGCAAGCGCAAGCGCAAAGATTTGCCAGGCGGTCAGCAAGGTGGTGGTCAAGGTCAACAAGGCGGTCAGCAAGGACAACAAGGCCAAGGCCAACAAGGTGGCCAAGGCGGTCATGGACAAGGCAACCAACAAGGTGGCGGCTACCAAGGTAACCGTCAAGGTGGTGGTGGCTACCAGGGTAATCGTCCTGGTGGTGGCTACCAGGGTAATCGTCCTGGAGGCGGCTATCAGGGTAATCGTCCTGGAGGCGGCTATCAGGGTAATCGCAATGCGCCACAACCTAGCACACCTAAAGAAGAACCAACAGAAAAAGAAATACAAGACCAGATTAAAGCTACACTGGCCCGCTTAAGCGGTGCTGGTAAATCAGGTAAATTTGCACAGCGGGCTAAATTCCGCCGTCAAAAACGTGATGATGTAGCCGCATCGGCCGAGGAAGCAGCATTGGAAGAAGCAGCACAATCAAAAGTGCTGAAGGTTACAGAGTTTGTAACCGCCAACGAGCTGGCATCTTTAATGGACGTACAGGTTACCCAAATCATTTCAACTTGTATGAGTTTGGGTATGTTCGTATCCATTAACCAAAGGTTGGATGCAGAAACCCTTACCATTGTGGCCGACGAGTTTGGTTACCAGGTAGAGTTTGTAAAACCTGAGGAAGACGAAGCTGACTTGGACGTACCAGATGCTCCGGAGGATTTGATTCCACGTGCGCCAATCGTAACCATTATGGGTCACGTTGACCACGGTAAAACATCTTTACTGGATTTTATCCGCAAAACCAACGTAATTGGTGGCGAAGCAGGTGGTATCACTCAGCACATTGGTGCTTATGAGGTAACACTGGAAGATAAACGTAAAATTACATTCCTAGATACGCCAGGTCACGAAGCGTTTACCGCTATGCGTGCCCGTGGTGCTCAGGTAACCGATATTGTTATCATTGTTATTGCTGCTGACGATAGCGTGATGCCGCAAACCCGCGAGGCTATTAACCACGCACAGGCTGCCGGTGCGCCAATCATCTTTGCCTTTAACAAAATTGACAAGCCAGGTGCTAACGCTGATAAAGTGCGCGAACAATTAGCCTCCATGAATATTTTGGTGGAAGATTGGGGTGGTAAATATCAGGCGCAAGAAATTTCTGCAAAATCGGGCTTAAACGTAGGCTTGTTACTGGAAAAAGTATTGCTAGAAGCAGAGTTACTGGAATTGAAAGCTAATCCTAAAAAACGTGCTGTAGGTACCGTAATTGAGGCTGCGTTAGATAAAGGCCGTGGTATTGTAACCACCGTACTGGTGCAATCGGGTACCTTACGTGTAGGTGATGCGATACTGGCCGGTAGCTATAGCGGCCGTGTAAAAGCCTTAAGCAACGAGCGTGGCATGCGTGTAAGCGAGGCTGGCCCGTCAACACCGGTACAGGTGTTGGGTATGCAAGGTGCACCAACTGCAGGTGATAAATTCAACGCGCTGGATAGCGAGGTGGAAGCCCGTGAAATTGCCAACAAACGTTTGCAATTACAACGTGAGCAAGGCCTGCGTACGCAGAAACACATCACGCTGGATGAGATTGGTCGTCGTTTGGCTATCGGTAACTTTAAGGAGTTGAACATCATCGTTAAAGGTGACGTGGATGGTTCTATCGAGGCTTTATCCGACTCGTTACTGAAACTATCTACTGATCAGATACAGGTAAATATTATCTCTAAAGCGGTGGGTCAGATTTCCGAATCAGACGTATTGTTAGCTTCGGCATCGGATGCAATCATCATCGGTTTCCAGGTACGCCCTTCAGGCAGTGCCCGTAAGCTGGCCGAGCAAGAGCAGATTGATATTCGCCTGTACTCTATCATCTACGATGCGATTAACGAGATTAAGGCAGCGATGGAAGGCATGCTGGCACCAACCTTTGAAGAGAAGATTGTGGCTAACGTGGAAATCCGCGAAACCTTCAAGATCAGCAAAGTTGGTACTATTGCCGGATGTATGGTACTGGACGGTAAAATAACCCGTAACAGCAAAATCCGTATCATTCGTGATGGCGTAGTGGTTTACACTGGCGAGCTGGCTTCACTGAAACGTTATAAAGACGATGTGAAAGAAGTAAACGCCGGTTACGAGTGTGGTTTGAACATCCAAAACTTCAACAACATAGAAGTAGGCGACATTGTAGAAGCTTATGAAAACGTGGAAGTAAAACGCAAGTTATAATGCACTGATAATTATAAAAAAAGCCGCTTTGATAATACAAAGCGGCTTTTTTTATAGTAAAATATTTAATTGTTAGTATACTTTGTACACAAGTCAATTGAATATAGAATTAGCGTCTGGTTACCATCACTTGTTTTTCCGATACCGGAATCTCCTGACACATCACTTCCGTCTTAACTTTAGCTGGTACTACACTGGTAGTTCTATTTTGGTTACCGTTGCCACATTTGCCAAGTAAAGTATAAATGACTATAAATATGATGATCGTAGAAAAGCAGCCACCACCTAATTTTTTGGCTCCGTATCCTGCAATTAAAGCTCTGAAAAAGTTATTCATGTTTTTGTGTGATTTATACAGGGTTAACAGCGCTTGACAAATTTGGTTTTAAAACGGTATGGGGCAATGCTTAAGGTCAAAGCCTATATTACATATAGATAAGTTATTAACTCAAAAGCTATATCCATTGACTACAGCCTTTTAAGCTTTAATAAGATATGCCACCTAGCTAATCTGCGCTGCAATGATGGTTTCCGAAAAACGTTCCATTTCTTCCAACTGCGGGCTGCATTGCAATAAAAAGAAATCAACGCCTACCTTTTCAAATTCGGCAATGCGATCTTGTACCTGCCACGGCGTGCCGGTAAGCCCTGTACGTAAGCCCCGATTAGAAACCGAGTAGTCGGAAAGCGATACGCGCTGTTCAAGCTGTGTACCTGATAGCCACTGCTGATAATTTTTATAACCGGATGAACCTTCCTGTACGTTAGTAATACGTTCCAGCTCTTGATTTACCTCTTGTTCCGAGTTGCGGATAATGCTGTAACCCGCCACACCATAAAGCATAGGCGGTAAGCCTTTCTTTTCACGGCGTTCGCGCATATCGGAAATACGGCGACCAATCAGTTCGGGCGAGTCGCCATGCATTACGTAGCCATCACAGGTAGAGGAAATCAGGTCTTTAGCCGCTTCCGATTCGCCGCCGGCATAAATTTTAGGGCGTGGGCTGGATACCGGTTTAGGCTGCAGTACGTTATCATTTACTTTATAGTATTTGCCGTTAAAGCTGTAATGATCTTGTTTCCAAACATTGTCCACTACTTCCAGCCATTCGGCAGTGCGTGCATAGCGGTCGTCATGCTGTTCAAATTGGATGCCGTATTTCTCGGCTTCATCCTTCCACCACGATGATACTACGTTGAGCGATATGCGGCCATTGCTGATGTGATCTATATTAGCCGCCTGCTTAGCCAGCTGTGCTGGGTTATGAAAGGTAGGTCTAACTGCTACCATCAGTTCCTGCTTATTAGTCACCGCAGCCAAAGCCGCAGCGGTAGACCATGCATCCAAGGATGGTGCTTGCTCGCCTTTTATATCGTTTAGATATAGCTCGGCAATCAGGGCAATGTCAAACCCAATTTCCTCACTTCTGATGGCCAGCTTTTTGACATAGTCCCAAGTAGGCTGCATATTTTCATCAGTTACATTGCGCAACCAGCCGCCAAATACCGGCATCCAATATCCGTAGTTCATATTTTTACTTGTGTGTCATCAAGGGTGTGTTGTGTGTTTGTGTGAATACAATTTTATACTCACAACAGACAACACACCCCCTCAATTTATACTACCGCTATATCCTCACTTTTTTTAACGGCTTCCTGCTCTAAAAAGTCAACCAAGCGCTCGTGCGGGTTGAAGCCAATTACGTTTACAGCATCGGCTACAAAGTTGGATAGCGCATTTACATCATAATAATAAATCTCGCCGTCACGGTCGTCAATGATATATTCAATGCCGCCTACGTCAATGCCGCTTTGCTGAACAATGGTTTCAATGTTTTTGATTACCTCGGCAGACGGGGTATAGTTTTCTACTTTTAAGCCGTTTTTAGGAGCATCTAAAGCACAAGCATTACGAACCAATTCGGTACCGGCAGTAGTCTGGCAGATATCGGCCGGGCATAAATTAAAGCTCTCACCGGTGGTGTATACGCGGATAGCATATAGGTATTTGCCGCCCAAAGTTTCTACACGGGTAATATAGCCGCCACGTGCCGGAATAAACTCCTGCACCAATGCAGTATGGTCTACCCCAAAATCAATCTGGTTATTTTTAATCGCTTCACGAACTTCTTCAACCGAATTAAACTTTTCGATACCGGCGCCGCTGCCGCCAATATTGGCTTTTACAACGATTGGAAAACGCAGGCCTTCGGTAGCCGATTCAATTTGTGAAACATGATTTACTACTCTTGATTTTGGATATTTGATACCCAGCTGTTGCAGCAATATCAATTGCAGTGCTTTAGACGTTTCGTAAGTGAAAGCACGATAGCCGTTAATTACGCGTACGCCATGCAATTCCAGGTGCTTAAGGTAATTCAATGTATAAAAAGTACCTTGAATGCCATCGCGCAAATAAGCCGAGGGGCTCATGCGGTTAAAGAATAACGCAAACTGCGGTGCTTTTTCTTCGATGGCAAACTGGTGTTGAGTAGGATCTATTGATTGATAAGGAATGCCTCTTTTTTCAAGTTCGGCAAACAAAGGTTTAAACCAATCCGGGTGTTCATGAAATATAGCAAATGGCTGCATAATAGTCAGTTATTAAATTCAAAAGTAATTAAGTTATTGAAACGCACAAATTAAATGTAAGTGCCTACATAAAAAAAGCGCCTCTATATTGAAACTGTTACAAATATCTACTCTTTTAGTAGAGTAAGCAGATGCGGTTTGCTTTTTTTACAAATTGCAGATTTCTTTTCTTACAGCTTATTTGCAGTTCTTGGCTATGTAAGTATCCGCTATAGTACTGCCCAGATTACGGATAAAGTTCCAGTCTTTACAAGCACCTTCGGTATCACCTTGTTTAAATTTTTGATTGGCCTGGTCCAATAAATCATTCAAAACGTCATCATCAATACCTAACTGCTTTTTAAGAGCAATAATTTCGCCCTCTTTGGCCGGATCGGCAGTGCCTTTATATTTGTTGGCGTAGTAATTGGTAATGGCATTTTCCAACTCTTGCCGGTTTTGATAAGCTAACACGGCAGCGCCTATATCCACAGGCTGTCCGTTATTGACACGTGCACAACGTGCTGCATCAGGTGTAAAGCGTATGGGTAAAATAAGGCGGGTACTGCTAATGTTTTCGGGTAAGGTCCATTTACCCGAGGTAAGCTTAATTACCCGTACGGCTTCCTCATCCAAATCAATACCCGGACCTTGCTCTACACGCACATCAGATACCGTTCCGGTTTTATCTACCTGAAAACCTACACGAACCACTGCAGAAATACAATTTTGACGTGAAAATTCAGGGTACATTAAATGGCTGGCAATAAAACTATTGAATGCAGTTTGCCCGCCTTTAAAAATGGGCTGCGCCTGAGCCGGAGATAGATATAGAAAAGCCGTTAAGGCTGTGGTAAATAAATACTTTAACATTTTATAAATCATGTATATAAAACGCTAACAGTTAATTTACATTATAGTGTTTTGTGGAATTGTAAAATCAGTTCCGGATCGGGAATATTTTGTTGCAGGGTGTCTTTTTCGGAGTAACGGCCTACGCCCGGATAATCGCCGGCTTTACCTTTCATATCGAACATTAATTGGAAATGCAGATGGGGAGGCCAGCTGCCGTTCTCGGCAGCATCGCCAAAAAGAGCAATCTGCTGGTTCTTTTGTATGGGCCGACCAACCTGTAGGCGGTTCAGACAAGCCGCATTTAAATGGCCATATAGGCTATATAATGTCAAGCCGTTCAGATTGTGCTGCAGTATGATGGTTGGACCGTAATCGCCAAAGTTGTTGTTATTGGCAAAGCTGTGTACCCTTCCTGCCAATGGCGCATATACAGGCGTGCCTGCTGCAGCCCAAATATCTACACCTAAATGTAAGCGGCGGGGTTCCTGCCCGGCGGTATCAAACAATGCACTGCGGGCATATAGGGTACGATGTTCCATATAGCCGCCTATGCCGTAACGGCAACCGCTTTGCGCTATCTGTTGCTGTACCCACTGGCTAAATTTGCCGGTGTCGGCAATGTCATCTGCGCTTAGGTTGGTATTTGCTGCGGTAAAATCAAAAGGCAACAGGCAATCAGTAGTACAATCAAAATCTACCACTTTGCCTACTGCCTCGGGATGGTGCTGTAAATAGGCCGCCAGTTGCTGATGTTTATTCATGTAAGCAGGGCAATGGCTTATTCTTCGTCTTTCTGACGATCTTCTTTGCTGATCTTGTCAAAAATCTTGTCCATACGTTCCACGTACTCGTTGGTATCATCCACAAAAAACTCCAGTTGTGGTATTACACGTACTTGGTCTTTAATGCGGGCGCCCAATTTATAGCGAATTTCGGAAGCATGCGATTTTACAGTTTGCAGCGATTGCTGCGTATTGGTGTTATTAAAAAAGCTTAAAAAAACGCGGGCTATGGCTAAATCGGGCGTTACCCGTACTTTGGTAATAGTTACCAGTGTATTAGGCAAAAAGCTCATGCCTTCGCGCTGAAATATAGCGGCCAGATCTTGCTGGATAACACCGGCAAATTTTTGTTGACGTTTTGATTCCATGTTAATGTAACGTTGTTAAACGTAAAAGGTTATTTTATAGTGAGGCAGAAAGGCTAAGATGATAGGTGAATGATAAAGGGAAACAGGAGTGATTTAGTCTGAATAATAGTATAAACCTATTATCAGTTACACATATCCTCGGGTATCTCTCTGGTAATTTTAAGTACCTTTTTTACTACCAGGGTACTGTCAAACTCCGACCCCATACCCTCGGTGCCGGATGGTACTTTATGGCCTTCTACCTCTACATAAACCGGCTCATAAGGCTTTTCAAAATTCATTTGCGAGTATTGCAATTCCAGCTGGGCCGAACTGTCGGTTACCCAATACTCATGAGTATCATCACAGTTTTTGAACGATTTAATTTCGGGTCCGAAACTGTATAAGCCTTTGAAAACCTGTGGCTTTCCGGCTTTGTCCGACTTGTTGGTACATGAGCAAAATACGGCCACCAACACTCCCAATATATATATCCTCAGCCTTAACTGCATGTTGCAAAGTTATAAATCCTGTTTAATTTCATCTAAGCCTTTTACACTTAAGCGTGCGCTGATGCCTGATGCAATAACTGATATAATGGTTACGGTAAAAAAAACGAGTAAAAAGTCGGTGGCTTTTATGTCAACCGGGTAGGCGTCAATCACCATCATTTGTCCGCCCATTTTTACCAGTCCAAATTGTTGTTGCAGTATGCAAAAGCCCAGTCCCAGTATCATACCAACCACACAGCCAATAGCCGATATCATCATCCCTTCAAAAAAGAAGATGCCTTGTATAAGCGGTTTGCCCGCACCCAAACTGGTTAGTACGGCAATATCCTTACGCTTATCAATTACCAGCATGGTGAGCGAGCCGATGATGTTGAAAATAGCTATAATCAGTACAAAGGTCAGTATCAAATAAGTAAACCAGCGTTCGTAGTTTAAAGTTTTATACAGTTCGGTATTTTGCTGATAGCGGTTTTTAACTACAAAGGCTTTACCCAGTTTATCTTCCGCTTCTTTTTTGATGGCATTTACATTAGTGCCTTTGTTAAAATTAAGCTCAACGGATGATAGTTGCACCGGGATATCCAGCAAACGGCGGGTAAACTCAATAGGCGTTACCACCATATCATCAAAATCTTGCTGTACCGCAAATATGCCTGATGGGTTGATGAATTGTACCGTAAATTCATCGGCCGGATTTATAGAATTGACCGCCGAATTGCGCCGGGGCGAATATACCTGCATAGTGGCCAACGGGTCGTTTACATTAATGGCCAAACTGTTTTGCACCAGGCCGCCTATTACTGCATATTGCTTGCCATTGGCTTTCAATGTAAAAGAGCCTACCTGAATGGTGCTATCCAGTTGTTTGTTTTTCAAAAAATCGTCGCTTACACCGCGCACGGTGCCGATGAATTGCCGGTTATTATAGCGGATAAGGGCTTTTTCCTGCAATACCTCGGTAAAAGAAAATACCCGTACATCGTGCTTTAACTGTTTAAAGTACGCCACGTTAGGGTCAAACGTTTTGCCTTGCGCCGGTTCAATCTTTAGTTCGGGTGTAAAGTTGTTATACATGGATAGTATCACCTTTTCGAACCCGTTAAAAACCGACAATATAATAATCAGCGCCGCGCTACCCACCAACACACCCAGCATCGAAATACCTGATATGATATTTATCGCGTGCATTTTCTTGCGCGAAAAAAGGTATCGTTTAGCTATGTATATCGAGGTGTTCACTTATTTAGTTGTCTGTTGTGGGGTGTCTGTTGTCAGGTACTTGAATCGGTTATTAGCGTTTTAAATTATGTTGTTTCTGTGTTGTAGTATCTGATAAATCCGTTTAGTAGCTTTCTTACAACTTCTAACTTAGTTAAAAGTTCTTTAAAGGCAGTTTCGGTTATATAATTCAAATCATGGCTCAAATATACTTGAGTTTCTAACTCATATAAAGAACCTCTGGCAATGAAGAAAAGTTGCACACTGTCTTTTTTATGATTTCGTCCGCAACCTTCAGCAATGTTAGACGGTATTGAAACGGCGCAACGCCTTATCTGGTTAACTAAGCCGAACTGTTCTTCTTTGGGATAGAGTTTTGTTAACACATAGATATCCGCTACCAACTTTCTGGCTTCTATCCAAACATTTAGTTCTGTAAACCTTTTATATTCGTTCTGCATTATTTACTGACAACACACAACAGACAACACACAACTAACTTAAAAAAATGGATTTGTTTGTTTTTCATACCCAATTGTGGTTTCCGGGCCATGGCCCGGATAGACTACCACATTCTCCGGCAAAGTAAATAACTTCTCCTGAATATTAGTTAACAGCTGTGTATGGTTACCACCCGGTAAATCGGTACGGCCAATGCTGCCTCTAAATAGTACATCGCCGCCTACCAGTAGTTGGTCGGCTTCATCATAAAAGCATAGGTGGGCTGGCGAATGGCCGGGGGCAAATATCAGTTGCAGTGTAGTATTGCCAAAGCTGATGCTTCCGGTTTCGGGCAGATAAGTATCAGGCAGGGGCGATAGCTCGTAGCGTATGCCCGACTGCTGCGACCATACCGGCATGGCTTGCAATACCACCAGTTCGCCTTCGTGAAACTGCGGTTTAAGGCCGTATTGGTTGAACACGAATTTGTTGCCCAACACATGGTCAATATGGCAATGGGTATTGAGCAGCAGTACAGGTTTCAGGTTGTTGGTTTTTATGAAGTTAACCACCACATCCTGCTCGGCACCGGTGTACATGCCGGGGTCGATGATGGCGCATTCGCCGCTATCGTCGTACAGTAAGTAGGTGTTTTCCTGGTAAGGGTTGTTGGTAAATGCCTGTATTTTAGCCATAGCCAAAAGTAGGGCTTTGGTTTGGGAATTGGGAATTTGTTATTATTTTATGGCAGACTTGAAGTCTGTGAACATAGGGGTTCTTAGTGTGGCAACTAAGAAAAGCAGGCAGTTGGGAAGGCTACAAACAGCGAGGGAATTCTAGTTTTAATGATTTGTCAAAATTATATGTTGTCTAATTGTGTCTACAATAAAATCTCATAACTACCTCTGGTAAAAGTCGATTTAAACACTCCAACTGCTATTTAATTATTCCCCATTTTTGGGGAATAATTAAATTTATTAGGTATATTTGATTGTTCTATTACTCAAAAAAGGGGAATATGTCTGATATATTATTGAATGAGATTTATAAGATGCTCGATTCTGGTGAAACAACATCATTTAGAGAATTAGTTGAGCAAAAGAAAAAAGAGTTGGCTATTAATTCTGATTTGCAGCTGGCTAAGTTAACCGGAATTGATAAAAACACACTTCCTCGTATTATAGATGGAGAAACACAAAAAGTTGATTTGTTCTCCTTAATCAAACTTTGTCATTTTTTAGGTTTAGATACTACTCAAGTGCTACAAATTTATGTCGCCTCCTTAAAACCAGAGATTATTGGCGATTTAGATAGAGCACGAACCGCCAACTATATCTTACGCAATTTCGATTTGCAAGGCCTGCACAAAATTGGCTTTATTAAATCAACGACTGATTTTGATGCTATAGAAAAGCGTATTACGACTTTTTTCAACCTCGATTCAATTTTTCAATACAACAGTTATATAGGTGCGGTTGCTTTTAGTAGGACAAAAATCTTATCAAGTGATAAGATGCGAGAGTTTTGGATAAGAGCAGCTGTTTTTCATTTTGAAAAAATTAATAATCCTAATGAATATCAGAAAGATATATTAGCTTCGCTAATACCTAAGATTCACCCCTACACTCGGTATGTAGAAAAGGGATTACAGCATGTAATACAGGCTTTATATAACATTGGAGTAACCGTAATTGTACAAGGTTATTTAACCAAGACTCAAGTTAGAGGTGGCACATTCAGTATAAATAATAAGCCATGTATAGTTCTGACTGATTACCGTAATTCGTACCCACATTTATGGGCAGCACTAATGCATGAATTATTTCATGTACTCTATGAATTTGACTTAATTAAGTCAACTTCATATCATTTAACCGGCGATCCTCAAAGTCCGATGTTCCCTTTTAATGAAGAATATGCAGAAATATTTAGTTGGGATATGCTATTGCCAAAAGATAAGAGAGAATATGTCAAGCATATGATAAGAAGTGAAAGTACTATTGCATCTTTCGCTAAAGACAACATGGTGCATCCTGGCATTATTTACGCTGCTTATTGTGAAGACTTATATGCACAGCCTGACAAAAAAAGTGAATTCGGACTATACCAACATTTTTTTGGTAAAAGCGAAAAATCTATAAATGCAATAAAGTACACTCCTTGGCAGCGGGAGAATATCAACGAAGAAGTTGAAGAAAAAAAGCAGTCTTATAATTTATAATAAACCTAATTAGTATGAGTGACCATCAGAACAAAGAAGTTAAGTCCCAAGAGGATATTTTGGCAGATATGAAAAGATTATCCGAAGAAGTCAAAAAAAATGTAGCTAACCAGCAATTATTGAATTTTGAAGCAGATCTTGGCGAAGAAGATTTGGAAACATCATACGAAAATGACGCTCCAAATTTAGTAGCTAATCCTGACGTATCTCACCGTTTGTGGTATACAATGCAACAAATGATGATTAACAATCTACCAAGAATCGATAATAGGAAGCCAATGACGCTTGAGCGCAAGAAGTCGAACGATGTGATTAAGGATTTTAATTCAAAAATATTTGCTGAGAAGTCACTGTTTTTAAATAGAGGTAAAGAAGTTGATAAAAACGGCAGGCGGGGTAGCGACCAGAGGCAGGCATATATACCTGACTTTCTTAAAATAGCATATGACATAGTTGTTAAATGGGTTGCCCAAGGGGCTTCCCCAATGGATTTGTTTTTGGCATTTTACGACCTTAATGTGGAAAGAGGATATCGAAAAGAAGGACGCACTACCAATTCTTCAGAAGATCAGCCAGCTTAAACAAAAAATGATTTCGCACTGCTTAAATTAGCTCGATAAAATATCGGGCTAATTATTGTTGCAATATTTAGAAAGTGGCTTTATAAATAAATTCCAAAGGTTTTTCACAAGCGTTCGAGATGACAAGTCGGCGAAGAATCAACCCCTCACTCACCCTTTCCACTTAAAACTCTTAATCAGCACCGCAATATCTTTCTTCACAAAGTCCAGTACGGGCTGAATAGAATCCAGTTTGGGTTGGGTATTAAAGTACAGGGCACCGCGTAGGTAGTGGTGGGTGCTGTCGGTCAAAAAAAACTGGGCCGATGAGGCTGCATTGCCGTCTATGGTATAGTAAATGCCGTATACCTTACGGTCGGGGTAGCGGATGATACCCTCATCTATCGAGGTGGCTTTTACCGTATGCTTAAAGGCAAACGTGTGTGCATCTTCCACCAGTTCGTTAAATACTTTTTTGGAGGTAACGGGCTGGTAACTTAAATGCAGGGTACCGTTAAACTGTGGCAGTTGCAGGTTAATCCAGCAAGGCTTAGCCTCGCGCGATTTATCGGGTTCTACCACGGCATAGGTAGGATAATTGAACGTGTATGGACAATCGGTATTGTATTGCTGATACTCGTGCTTCGGGAAATAAATGCGGGCATAGCCGCGTGGTTTAGGCGCATAGTCGGGCGTGCTGTTGCAAGCGGATAGCAACAGCAGAATGGGCAGTAGCGCCGAAAGTATTGTTACGGATGCTTTTCTCTCGAATTCCATATCTCCCATGATTTTTCGGCTTGTAAAATCAGCATCTCGTGACCGTTTTTGGTAACGGCGCCCTGCTCCCGTCCTTTTTGCAGAAACAGGGTTTCTTCGGGATTGTAAATTAAATCGTACAATACATGGTCGGCCGTGATATGCTCATACGGTATGTCCGGACACTTATCTACATTGGGGGCCATGCCCAGCGGCGTAGTGTTGATAATGAGTTTGTGCTCATCCATAATATCGGCCGTCAAATCTTTATACTGAAACTGGTGTTTATCAGGCTCGCGTGATACATAGGTAAAATCAATACCCAGTTTTTTCAGTACAAACTTAACAGCCCGGCCCGCACCGCCGGTGCCCAGTATCAATGCTTTTTTATGAATGGCTTTGCTAAGCAAAGGCGTAAGCGACATTTCAAATCCGTAAATATCGGTGTTGAAACCTTCCAGTCTAAACTCGTGGTCTTTTATCCCAACCTCGCCGTCAAACACGGCAGCAATTGGGCTTTCGGATGTAATGCGTATGCAGTTAACGGCATCGGCCTCTTTGGCATCGGGGTGCACCCAATCCAGGTAATACATTACACCAATTTTATGCGGAATGGTAACATTTAAACCGCACAACTTAGGGTTGGCCCGAAGCAGCTCCGGAAAATCGCTCAGGTTTTTAATCTCCAATAAATCATAAACATGATCGGTTAGCCCCAGCTGCTCATACTTCTCAGTAAAGTATTTTTTAGAGAAAGAATGCGATAGCGGATAGCCAATCAGTCCGTACTGTTTCATGGTATAATCAATATTTACCCGAAGGTGCTGTTTTACTTTGTAACAGGCAAGGGTAATTATTGATTTAAGAAATGATCGAAAGTATCGCTGCGCAAACCCAGTCGTAAAGTTTCCAGCGGGATAATATCAGCCGGGGCAATATTGCCTAGGTTCACATTGCTACCCAGCAATTTGATGAACCACACCTGCTGCGCTTTTTGCGGCGCTTCCCAAATAATGTTTTCGTCTTTAATTTGGGTTAGTATCTCATCAACCAAACCCTGGCGTACCTCGCCCGAATCGCGGTAGATGCCCACGTTGCCGCTTTCGCGAGCTTCAGCGATTACCTTCCAGGCACCGGCTTCTAACTCGGCCGACATCAATTGTATCCACTTATAAGGGGCAAATATTTTTTGCACGTCTTTAGAGCCTACTTCGGATATAACCGTTACCTGCTGGCTTAACTTACGAATGTACTCGCATTTAATATCGTGCTCAATAGTGATAGAACCATCAGATACTTCGGCGTGTTGCAACTGGTATTTGTCCAGTATGCGGCAATAGTCGTCAAACTGGTTGCGTATGATAAATGCTTCAAACAAAGTACCGCCAAAATATACTGGAATGCCTGCCTGTTTGTATAAGTTTAACTTATCTGTAAGATTAGGCGTAACATAAGATGTTGCCCACCCTAGTTTCACAATATCTGTATATGGGCCTGCTACTTCTAAAAAATCTTCCACCTGGCGCAAGCTTAAGCCCTTGTCCATCACCATTGTCATGCCGTTGGTGCGTGGTTTTATGGTGCGGTCGGGTATGTTGTTTAAAGAATAGTTCATAGTATCGCAAATTAGTTATAGACTATAACCAAAAGTTTTAATGTTGCAAAGATTGCAAAATTTTATGTTTTTGGATGTCTGTGCCATGTTAAATTTAGTACTTGCTTAAAGATAGTTACGGTACAATTTAGTGGTTTGATATGCCGTAAGGTTTTATTTATCACAAACAATAGAGCTATTTATACGCTTTGTAACTGAATACTTACAATTAGCTTATGCCTCTAATAGAAAACTCTTCCAACCAGCCATCATCCGATAACCATTATACTTATCTGCAAAAAGTGTGGATGGCTGCCGGAAGCGTGGCACTGCTGGTTATTGTTATCTTTATCATTAAAGTAGCATTTAATGTGTTACTGATGGTGGTGGCCGGCAGTTTGATAGCCGTATACTTTCATGGTCTGGCCGATGCTATTGAACGGCGCACACCTTTAAGCAGGCGCGTTTGTATGTTTATTTCGGTGCTGGGTACATTTGCTATTATCGGTACCTTGTTTTGGTTTATGGGAACCAAAATTCAGCAGCAGGTAAGTGCGCTGAGTCAGGATTTTCCAGCACTGGTCAGTAAGTTGGAAGCACAGGTAAAGCACTATCCGCTGGGTCAAAAAATGCTGGATAATATATCAGGTGATAACTCGCAAAAAATAGCCAATACTGCACAAAGCTTTTTCAGAACCAGTTTTGGCGTACTGGGCGATATGTATATCATTTTGTTTTTGGGTATATTTTTTACCCTGCAGCCATCGGTTTATAAAAACGGCGTGATAAAGCTTATACCTCGTAGCGGCCAGCCTAAAGCACGGCAGGTAATGGACAGGTTAAGTGTAGTTTTAAAAGGCTGGCTAAAGGGAATGATGGTGGCTATGGTGCTCATTGCTATTTTAACTTTTACAGGTCTTACCATCATAGGCATACCTATGGCACTGGCACTGGCGGTAATTGCCGGTATACTTAACTTTATACCCAACTTTGGCCCTATCATGGCCATGGTGCCGGCCGTATTATTGGGCTTAACCGAAAGTACCCAAACCGCAATTATTGTAGCAGCCTTATATATATTAATACAAACGCTGGAAAGTAATGTGATTACCCCAACCATTCAGCGACGCATGATTAACCTGCCACCGGCACTGCTCATCATCGGACAGGTATTAATGGGAACACTATCGGGCGCTTTAGGTATTATTCTGGCTACGCCAATGCTGGCTATCACTATGGTTTTGGTTGATGAATTGTACATCAAACCCAATAACCCCGATACCGATACTGATCAAAAAGCATAAAAAAAGCCAGCGCTTATAAAGCGCTGGCCAGTTATATAATTGGTTAGTAATATCGCTTATTTGGTATAGCGGTTAATGATATCCAAAATAATCTTGTTTTTCTGTAATTGTGGCAGATAATCAAACAAGATATAGTGTTTATCAGGGTCAACCGTTAAAGCCATTTCCAAATTAGATAAAGCCTCGTTGTAATCGCCTTTGGCAAACAGGTAGGCTACCATTCGGTAATACAGCTCAGCTGCATCGGGGTTATGTTTAATGGCATCCGCTATCACCTCAATGGCATCCATCAGTCGGTCTTGCTCATATAAAATAGACGAATAATCCAGCCAGGCGTCTACATCCAGCGGGTTTAGTTCCACCACACGGTCATAAGCAATCTCCGCTTCGTTTAAGTGACCCAGCTTGTATTCGGCATCGGCAATGGCAAACCAGTAGTCGGCATTGAGTGCATCTAAGTCCAGTGCTTTTTTATAAAAATGCAGGGCCTCAAAATAGCGTTCTTCAAAATCGAGCGTTACACCAATACCAAACCAGGCGTCGGCCAGTTTGCTGTCCATGCGCACAGCCTTTTTATAAAAAGAGCGCGCCTCGTCCATTTGCTCCAGCTTTTCGTAGCACTCGCCAATGGCACAATAAGTATCGGCATTAGGCTGCTCATACTCAAACGTCTGGCGGTATACTTCAATAGCCTCCGCATATTTTTCCAGGTTCACCAAGGCGTTACCCTTATTAAAGTAGGCTGATGCAAAGCTGTCTTTAATCAGGATAGCATAGTCATATGCATCAATCGCTTTTTCAAACAGGCTCAGCTTAGTATAAGCGTTGCCCAGATTATACCAGGCGGCGTAGCTGTATGGCTCGTTATCTATATACTGCTGGTAAAACTGGATGCTTTCCTGCTGATTGTCTATTACATCATAGCAAAAGGCCAGTTCGTACAGGGCATCCTGATTTTCCATGTTCTGTTCCAGGCACTGTTTTAAGTGATGGATAGCCAGATCATAATCGCCCATGTTTTGGTAAACGTAGGCCATATGCAGCAGTATGTCGTCTGTTTCTTCGGCCATGCCTAAGGCTTTCTCATAGTTTTCGAGCGCCTCATTGTAACGGTCCATACTTTCGTACAGGTTGCCGCGGATGATGTATATATCAGCATCTGACGCTTCCAGCAGCGCAGCTTTATCCAGCGCGGCAAAAGCCTCAGAAACCCGGTTGGTTACTACCAGCAACTGGGCTTGTTTTATCAGGAACACGGCGGCAAAAGGGTGCTGGTTTTTGGCGTACTCTACCACCTGCAAGGCCTTAACCGGGTCGTTTTTTTCAATATAGTAATCAATAATGTTTTCAAATGCCTGCGCATCAAAAAAGTACTGATCATGATTACGGATCATTTCCTCATATCGTTCTACCGAAAACTTAGGATCTTCGCTAAAACCAAAATCATATTCTTCTTCCATTCAATCATTATTACAGTTACTCTATCAATATAGCAAAAAGTAAGCTAATATGAAAGCGCTAACCAAGTTTAAGGTACAATTATAAGGCGTACGTAAGTAAATAAGTTTTCCACAAACAGGCAGTGTGGATAAGTATTTGGTAACATATTGATTATGAATAGGCTTTTGGAAGCGGCGTTAGTAAGTTTTGAAACTAAAATATTACACTGCGGTTAATGAATTTTTACCTGATGCCTGCCAATATTTCATGTGTCGGTTAGTTATATATGAACGAGACATTGATATACCTTATTGCCTGACCTGTTTAAGCCACACTGTAGGGCTGGCAATTTTATGTAAATTGATGATTCGGCTAAACAAATAAGGCGGTTTTGTCCTTATCTTGCCGACCAATAATACGAATGAAACGTTTTCCTATTTACTTTACCCAAGCGATACTTTGCAGTGCTTTACTAAGCGCCATCACAGTATCAGCCCAAACCGTTACCATACCCCAGCCCGATCCGCCAAAAAACTGGCATGTGCTCGATTTAAAAACCGAGGGTTTTTATGGCATCAGCTTACACAAAGCTTATGCTGCTTTGAAAGGTAAACGCAGCAAACCAGTAGTAGTAGCTACTATAGATAGTGGTATTGATACCCTGCAAAAAGATTTGCGCAGCATTTTATGGATAAACACGAAAGAAATTCCCGGCAATGGTAAGGATGATGATGGCAATGGTTATATAGATGATATACATGGCTGGAACTTTTTAGGCGGCCCCGGCGGTAAATGCGATTTTACTGAAACCACCGAAGAAGTGCGCGAATACAACCGCCTGCGTACCCAGTATGCACCATTAACAGAGGCTACTGCAACCGACAAGAAAGCTTTTGCTTACTGGCAGCAGGTAAAAATGACGTATGATTCGACCATTGCTAAATCAGCCCGCGAGCTGAAAGATTATTCGGAGTTTTTAAATGCATTGGTTGCTAGTAGTGCGTACTTAAAGCGTGCGCTTAATTTGCAACCTAACGATTCATTTACACTCGCTTCGGTTAGTAAACTGCAGAGCACGGATGAATCGGTACAGAAAGCCCGCGATTTTTGGAAATTAGTGATGCAGGAAGAAAGCGCAACCACTACCAGCGCACAGATTATCAAAGAACTGACCGAATACCTGGCCAAGCTAAACAACGATATCAATCCCGATCTGGAAGCTCGCCAGCGCATTGTAGGCGACGATCCCAATGTTTGGGAAAGCACAACCCATGGCAGCAATCTGCTCAAGTTTGAAGATGCCTCACACGGTACCGGCGTAGCCGGTTTGATTGGTGCATTGCACGGCAATAAATATGGTATTGATGGTGTAGCCGATAACGTGCGCATTATGGCTATTAAAGCAGTGCCCAACGGGGATGAATACGATGAGGATATTGCCCGTGCCATCCGCTATGCGGTAGACAATGGTGCCAAAGTCATAAACATGAGTTTTGGCAAAAAGCTTTCGCCCCATAAAGCTTGGGTTGATGAAGCCTTTAAATACGCTGCCGCGCACGATGTGTTATTGGTACAAGCTGCTGGCAATGATAACCAGGATGTGGACACTAAGCCGCAGTTCCCGAATGATACTTTCGAAGATGGCTCGGCTACTGATGCCGACAATGTAATTTGCGTAGGCGCGTCTGGTTCGCGCGCGGATGAAACGCTGGCTGGTTCTTTCAGCAATTATGGCAAACGCAATGTGGATGTATTTGCACCTGGTGTAAAGGTAACATCAGTAGATAAAGATGCCGAGTTTAACACAGCCGATGGTACCAGCTTTGCCTCCCCTATAACAGCCGGTGTAGCGGCACTGTTGCTCGAGTATTATCCTAACTTGAGCGCTCGTCAGCTTAAGCAAATCATTTTGCAATCGGCCAAACCCATTAATAAACAAGTTTTGTTGCCTGGCAGCAAAACCGATAAAGTAGATTTTACAACCCTCAGCAAATCTGGCGGCATCGTAAATGCTTATGATGCGGTGCTGATAGCAGGGAAGGTTAAAGGAGAAAGAAAGAATTAATGTAAAAGCGGATGAGAGTCCGCTTTTTTGTTTTCGTTTGATTTTTGTTAGTGCTTTGACTTCTGGTTGTGCCCTGTTAGGATAAGGATTTCCTTAAACCACATCCTGTGGATGTTACTTTTTCTTTTGCCGGAAAAGAAAAAGTAACCAAAAAGAAAAGCTCTCGGCCGCACCTTTTCCTATGTTCGGCCTGTACTTTAACTTAAGACAGTGGTAGCCGGAAAAGCGGAATGCCGATTCTTTTTGTCTGTTATCTTCTGGCAGTGCTTCACATTGAATGGTGATAGAAAAAGAAAAGAAGCGTAAAGGCCCGCTATCGCGCCCGGGCCAGCGTTGGGTGATGTGGGCAGACAGGGGATCGCGAGAGCTAGGCCTTTTTGGATACTTTTGTGGCTATGACAAAAGTATCTAGCCCCTGCGGCAATGAGCAGACGAAGTAAGTAAATGACCACTAAAAGAAGTTAAACTAACCGCACAAGCCAACAAAAGAAAGCACATAAACGAGCTGCAAAACCATCAATATAAAAGCCTATTTAATGTTTAATTCTTCCTTCTTAATCATAAATTTTATGTAACAACATTTATATCCCCTACTGCCAGTTGTTTTTAAATATCCATTAGCTATATTTGCGACGAAAAATTTTCATTTACATATATATAATGAGAGAAATACAGTTCAGAGAAGCGCTTCGTGAGGCCATGGTCGAAGAAATGCGCAAGGATGAGAATATATACCTGATGGGTGAAGAAGTTGCCGAATATAACGGTGCTTACAAAGTAAGTCAGGGCATGCTGGATGAGTTTGGTGCCAAACGTGTAATTGACACCCCTATCTCTGAGCTGGGTTTTGCCGGTATCGGTATCGGTTCGGCCATGAATGGCCTGCGTCCGATTATCGAGTTCATGACCTTCAACTTCTCGTTGGTGGCAATTGACCAAATCATTAACGGTGCAGCCAAAATCATGAGCATGAGCGGTGGCCAGTTTTCTGTGCCAATCGTATTCCGTGGCCCAACTGGTAACGCAGGTATGTTAAGCTCTCAGCACAGCCAAAACTTTGAAAACTGGTATGCTAACTGCCCTGGTTTAAAAGTGGTAGTGCCATCAAACCCGGCCGATGCTAAAGGTTTATTAAAATCATCAATTTTGGATCCGGATCCGGTTATCTTTATGGAATCGGAATTAATGTATGGTGATAAAGGCCTTGTTCCGGAAGGCGAATATTATATTGAATTAGGTAAAGCTGCCGTAACCAAACAAGGTACTGATGTTACTTTGGTAGGTTATGGTAAAATCATGAAAGTGGTTAACGCCGCTGCTGCCGAGCTGGAAAAAGAAGGTATCAACGCTGAAGTAATTGACCTGCGTACTGTACGTCCTATCGATTACGCAACCGTAATTGAATCGGTTAAGAAAACCAATCGTATGGTGTTTGTAGAAGAAAGCTGGCCTTTAGCGGCTATTGCCACCGAGGTTGCTTTCAAAGTACAAAAAGATGCGTTTGATTACTTAGACGCACCAGTACTGCGTGTAATGGGTGGCGACGTGCCCCTGCCATACGCACCAACCCTGATTGCTGAATACCTGCCAAATCCTGAGCGCGTAATCAAAGCCGTTAAGGAAGTTATGTACGTAACCAAGTAATTGTAAACTTAAATAGTAGAAAGCCCTGCATTAGCGGGGCTTTTTTGGTTTTGTGGTGATTTAAATGATAACTTGCTTAAAAGAAACAGTACATGTTCAACTTTAGGAAATCCTATCTGTCTGTTATAAGCTGCAATTTATATATTTTTTTGCTCGGATGTACGCAACCAAAGCTATCTGCATACGCAGTAAATGAATTGAAAGTTCATGAAGTAATTTCAAGCTATGCGAGTAGCAAGTTTCCGGGTTATCAGCCCGGCAGTTTCACATTCCTTGATTCTGTTCTTGACCCAAATCAAAAACTGAAAGTATATAGGATGTCGCACGAGTTTAGTTCTGCTTCAAAGCGGCACAACCTGTACGAATTTATAGTTGACAAGAATTTACACCAAGTTCTTTCTCTACAGCGATTGAATGAAAATAATGCTTATATAAAATATAGGGATGTCGTAGTAAAAGAAATTTATTAAGGTAGCCTGCAATTAAACTGCTGTTCGCTATTATGCTTCTGTTTTAATCTTGTTCTGACTCTGCCAAAGCTTGTAACAATCTATAGTATTCAACATCTAATAGGTGCTTTATCTTTAATTCATGAAAAAACTCTTATCACTAGCTTTAATTGTACTTGCATTCTCTTCCTGTACCGAAAATTACTCTAACGGCGAGCGCATCGGTGTGATTACCCAATTGTCGCGTACCGGCGTTTTCTGGAAATCGTACGAAGGGCACCTGAATGTTACCCAAACCGGTATGAACAGCAGTGTACCGTTCGACTTTTCGATAGACAATGATCATGAAGATACAGCCGTTATTAACACCTTAACCAAGGCGGCAGAAAATGGCTGGAAAGTGAAACTAATTTATCATGAAACCCAAGGCAAGAATTTTTTCAACAACCGTGGGCAAACCGATCACTTCATAAATAAAGTTGAAGTGTTGGATAAAAACATGGCCACCTTGTTCAGTAATAAAAATCAGGCGCCTGTAGGCCATGTAATTGATACTATTTATGTGGTGATTGATAAATCGCAGCTTAAAAAGAAATAGGTGGATAGTAATGGTTTAGCCGGTTTGCTTTGGTTTTATCGGATTGTAACAATAGCATTGCAGTATTAAACATACTATAGTTTTAATAGTCCAATATAGCATAGTAGCATGGCAAAAAACACCGTTTGTTACTTAGTACCAATTTAAACCAATCCGCACATGAAAACCTTACTTACTTTTATTATTGTATTTGCTACTGCCTTGGCCTCACTGGCTCAAAATGTTGATCCTAACTCAAATCCTATCCCTAATTATGGTTACTTAGACTCATTACCTCAAAGTAGCTTGCAACTGTTTGCACATACGCCCGGATTGATACTTAAAAAGGAAAGTATTGATTTAGGATATGTTAAAAACATAGGGTTTAAAAGGGTTGAAGTTACGGATGTGATTAATAACCAAGCCCGAACAGCTCTATTTGTTTACATTAGTAGTTCTACCCCGGGCGTTTACGCCCGAAGTAAAGCTTATTTGGATAGTGATGAAATCCCTGGCTTATTAAATGCAATAAGCCATGTGATGAAGTTTGTTGCCGTTAAAACAGTTCCTACCAATGATGTAGAATATTACTATATCAGCCGCGGAGGCGTCAAACTTGTGCTTAAAAACCCCGCAGCACAAGGGCTTTTTCAAAGCAAACGGAAATGGAATATCAGTATGGGGAATTTCCGAGAGCAATCATATTTGTCTGTTGATGATTTAACTAAGCTCAAAACTTTTCTAGAAACAGCAAAAGCTAAGTTATAATTTAAAATAATGGGGGTACCTTGCAAATTCGGTTTAAGGCACCACCACTATTTACAATATTTCAAGCAACTGAATCCGGTTACCACAGGTATCATCCAATACTGCCAGCTTAACCGTGCCCATTTGCGTTGGTGGCAAACTGAAGGTTACGCCTGCCTCTGTTAGCCGCTGATGTTCGGCTTCTACATCAGTAACGGTGAAAGCTGCAGCAGGAATACCGGCATCATACAAAGCTTTTTGAAATATTTTAGCCGGTTCAAAGCCTAACGGTTCCAATACTACTTCCGGCCCGTCGGGTTCTTCGGCCGATACAACCGTTAGCCATTTGTGTTCGCCCAAGGGCACTTCGGTCTTTTTAATAAAGCCTAGTTTTTCGGTGTAAAATGCAAGGGCTTTGTCTTGGTTATTTACGGTAACACTTAATAAACTTACTTTCATGATGATGTTGTTTTAGTTGTAAAGTAAGCGATATCAGTCAAACACCTGTTATTGAAAATTGCGCTTTTGCAAAAATGCAGAGGGCGTTTGTCCGGCTTGCTTTTTAAATAAAGCTGTAAAGGATGGTATACTGCTAAAGTTTAAAGCCAAACAGGTTGCCCTAACCGATAAGCCTTGATTGAGTAAAATTTTGGCTTTTTTAATTTTTGCAGATGTTAAATACTGATGAGGTGTTACACCATAACATCGTTTAAACAGCCTCACGAAATGATACTTGGACAGGTAAGCTGCCTGTGCTAAATAATCCAGATCAATGTCTTCATTGCAGCAGTTATCCATTAGTCTTTTGGCTTTAATAATACGACTGGTTACTTCCGGTTGTGGAAGACAGCTTTTGGTGATAGCCTGCACTTGCTGATTATAAAAAGTCATTATTTAAAGATAAGCTGGTGTAAGTTACTGAATACATGCTGTACAAGCAATCGATCTTCACTACAGTGTCACTTCTTAATTGTTTATAGGCATATCGGAAAAAGCCGATATATATTTGCATCATGGATCAGGTAGAAGTATTTAAAGCACTTTCTAACAAAACCCGGTTACAAATACTGAACTGGTTAAAGCAGCCCGAGTTGAATTTTCCGGAGCAAGCTGTGTATGGCTATGGTAATGGCGTATGCGTAGGGCAAATTCAAATGAAAGTGGGCTTAACACAATCTACCGTGTCCGAATACCTGGCTACTTTACAACGCGCAGGCCTGGTAAAATCTACCCGTGTAGGGCAGTGGACTTATTACCAACGTAACGAGGATGCCTTTGCTGCCCTTAGTGAACTTGTACAAACAGAAATTTAATAACAGAATTGACATATGAAAACCGATAGCTTATTTCAGCCGTTTGCGCTGAAATCGTTGAATATTAAAAACCGCCTGGTGATGGCACCCATGACACGCTCTTTTTCGCCAGATGGCGTACCTACGCCAGAAGTAGCCGCTTATTATCGTAAGCGTGCCGAAGGTGAAGTAGGCTTAATCCTGTCAGAAGGAACCGTAATCAACCGTGTGTCATCATCAAACGATAAAGACATTCCACATTTTTATGGCGAGCAAGCCTTAGCTGGTTGGCAAAACGTAATTAACAACGTACACGAGGCTGGCGGCGCTATGGGGCCGCAGATATGGCACATGGGCGTAATGCCAAACCACCAGTCGGGTTGGACACCGGCCGAGCCATTTGAAGGTCCGTCGGGCCTGAACAGTCCCGGTTTTAGCAACGGCCGTACCATGACTGAATCTGATATTGCTGATACCATTGCGGCTTTTGGTCAGGCTGCTGCTGATGCCAAACGTTTGGGTTTTGACTGTGTAGAAATTCACGGTGCACACGGTTACCTGATAGATCAGTTTTTTTGGGAAGGCAGCAACCTGCGTACCGATATTTACGGTGGCAAAACCCTGCCTGAGCGTAGCCGCTTTGCCTTGGAGGTGATTAAAGAGGTGCGCAAACGTGTAGGTGATGATTTTGCTGTAATACTGCGCCTGTCGCAATGGAAACCAACAGCCTATACCAATAAAATGGCGCACACACCGCAAGAGTTGGAAGCCTGGTTGAACCCGATGGCTGATGCCGGAGTAGATATTTTCCACTGCTCGCAACGCCGTTTCTGGGAAGATGAATTTGAGGGTACCGACCTGAACTTTGCAGGCTGGGCTAAAAAGGTAACCGGTAAAGCTACCATTACCGTAGGCTCGGTAGGTTTAACCGGTGAGTTTTTGGCTGCCTTTGCCGGCGAAAGCTCAGACCCAAGCTCATTAGATGAACTGTTGCGCCGTATGGACCGTGGCGACTTTGATCTGGTAGCCGTTGGCCGCCCGCTATTGTCAGACCCTTTCTGGGTACAAAAAATCCGCGAAGGCCGCACCGATGATTTGAAAGGTTTTACGAAAGAAGCTTTGGCTGCTTTGGTGATGTAATGAGCAGATAAATTTCAACCGAAAACGCTGGCTGTATTGTAGCCGGCGTTTTTCGTTTATAGATTTTGCGCCATAATTTGACCTTCTGGTTCATACGCTTGCAATTGCTGCATTATGGTATTGCCATCTTCTAGTAAGCTGATACTAAATTTGTTGGTCGTATTGTTATACAATGTCAACCACAACTTAGAAATAAATGGGATTGCCAAAGTGTTATCTTGCCTTGTACTTGATTCCTTTAAATCAATATAAATAACGGTTCGATTTAGTCCACTATATAGCTCATAAGATTTGATATTGTTCCAATAAAACTTTCGTTCTGATTGGTGATCAAATATATATTTAGCTGAAATGCTTAAAGCTGGTGTACGTCTTTTAGCAGCAATGTAATAGCGAGAATAACTACGAAGCTCGCCAATTAAAAGAATTAGTAGCATGCACGCTATTACGCTTAATTCGTGCCGAATAATCATTCCCCCTGTGATACCTAAGAATAACAAACATAGCAGCCAAATTATAGCCGACACTTTGATGGTACTGTAATAGTAATGTTTCATGGCAATAATAATTTTAAACCTAGTATTGACGAGTGCGTGCAATATACCGTATAATTATCTCCTTACTACACTTTACCAAATCAACTAAACGACTCCCTAAATGCCACCAGCACTGCTAGTCTTGTGTCACGGTCTAAATCAAAATCTTCGGGTTGTTCTGGGCGCTGGGCTACGCCGTCTTTAAATTCTACTGGAAATTTGGCAATAAATTCATTAAGTGGTAGTTCATCCTGTATCCATCCGGTCTGGTTATAAATCTCTTCCAGCTTAAACTCAAACTTCCGCACTTGGAAAGAATCCATACCCAAATATACGAAAGTGAGCGGAGGATTTGGAGCGGGGAGCATTGATTGATGGTAAGTTTGTTGCAATCTTTAATGCTATGTAACAACTCATATTTCACCCGTCACAACTGATAAAATTTTCCCAACTTCGCGTTCTCTAATTGAAATTGTGAGCATGATTGATCATCACTTTAAAATTGCGCAGGAGTTATCCATCTCCAGCAAACAGGTAACGGCTACTGTGGGCCTGTTAGACGAAGGCGCTACTGTTCCTTTTATTTCACGCTATCGTAAAGAGCTGACCGGCAGTTTAGACGAGGTTCAGATCACCGATATCCGCGACCGTATACAGCAATTGCGCGATCTGGACAAACGCCGCGAGGCCATTCTAAAATCGCTGACCGATATGGGTAAACTAACACCCGAACTGGAGCAGCAAATCAACGAGGCCGAAACGATGGTGGCCCTTGAGGATATATACCTGCCATATCGCCCTAAACGTAAAACCCGTGCCACTGCTGCCCGCGAAAAAGGTTTGCAGCCACTGGCCGACCTAATACTGGAGCAAGGCAAAACCGACCTGCAAGCCGAGGCCGAAAAATATATAGATGCCGAAAAAGGCGTAAGCACGTTGGAAGAAGCTTTAGCCGGTGCCCGCGATATTATTGCCGAAACCATCAGCGAAAATGCTGAAGTGCGTGCCGGCATGCGCGATCTGTTTATCGAAAAAGGCACCTTCCAATCTAAAGTGGCACCTGGTAAAGAGGAAGCCGGTATTAAATACAAAGACTATTTTGACTGGACCGAGCCGGTTAAAACCGCTCCATCGCATCGTATACTAGCTATGCGCCGTGGCGAAAAAGAGGAAATTTTATATCTGGATATTACGCCGCCTGAAGATGAAGCAATGGCTTTACTTGACAGGAACTTTGTAAAAGCCAGCAACCCATCGTCAGATCAGGTGCGTTTGGCTATTATTGATGGCTACAAACGTTTGCTGAAACCATCCATGGAAACGGAGGCTCGTTTGCTGACTAAAAAGAAAGCCGACGAAGAAGCTATCCGTGTATTTGCCGAAAACGCCCGCCAATTATTATTAGCAGCACCGCTGGGCCAAAAACGTGTAATGGCTATTGATCCCGGTTTCCGTACCGGTTGCAAGGTGGTTTGTTTGGATGAGCAAGGCAAGTTGCTGGAATATACCGCTATTTTTCCGCATACCGGTGCCGGTCAGGCCCGAGAGGCAGAAAAAACGGTAAAGCATTTGTTTGATACCTACAAAATTGAAGCTATAGCCATTGGTAACGGTACTGCCGGTCGCGAAACCGAAACCTTTGTACGCAACCTGCAATTGCCGGGCGTTACTATGGTAATGGTAAATGAGAGCGGCGCTTCTATTTACTCCGCATCCGAAGTCGCTCGTGAGGAGTTTCCGGATAAAGATGTAACCGTGCGTGGTGCCGTATCAATCGGTCGTAGGTTGATGGACCCATTGGCCGAGCTGGTAAAAATTGACCCGAAATCTATCGGCGTTGGCCAGTACCAGCACGATGTGGACCAAAGCAAGCTGCAGGCCTCATTGGATGATACCGTTGTTAGTTGTGTGAATGCTGTAGGTGTAGAACTGAATACCGCATCTAAACAGGTGCTGTCCTATGTATCGGGCTTGGGGCCACAACTGGCACAAAATATTGTAGATTACCGCAACCAGAACGGTGCCTTCAAGCGCCGCGAGCAACTGAAAAAAGTGGCTCGTTTGGGCGATAAAGCTTTTGAGCAAGCCGCAGGCTTTTTACGCATACACGGAGCAGAAAATCCGCTGGATGCGAGCGGTGTTCACCCCGAGCGCTATAGCTTGGTGGAACAAATGGCACAGGATATGAAATGTTCTGTACGCGATTTGATGAGCGATGATAAGCTGCGTAAAAGTATTCCGCTGCAACGGTATGCGTCAGACAAGGTGGGTTTGCCTACTCTGAACGATATTATGGCTGAATTGGCCAAACCCGGCCGCGACCCGCGCGAAAAATTTGAGGCTTTTAGCTTTACCGAAGGGGTAAACGAAATCAGTGACCTGAAAGTAGGCATGAAACTGCCCGGCATTGTAACCAACATTACCAACTTTGGCGCCTTTGTAGATATTGGCGTACACCAGGACGGCTTGGTTCACCTGAGCCAAATCACTAACCGGTATATCAAAGATCCGAATGAGGTACTGAAAGTGCACCAGCAGGTAGAAGTAATGGTAACCGAGGTAGATGTAAACCGCAAGCGCATATCGCTAAGCATGAAAGAAGCAGCGGCAGAAAAAACAGGTGCTAGTAGTAACGGCGCCCGGAAACCGGTACCGTCTGGCGGTTCAAACAACCGGCAAAAAAGAGAGCCCGAAATGGATATGCAATCCAAACTGGCTGCGCTTAAAGCAAAGTTTAAATAAGATAAAATAGATATTTGCTGATGAGGCGTTAGTTAAAGCTCTTGATTAATTCAAGGGCTTTAACTAACGCCTCTTTATTTAAGCTGATTGTAAAGAAGTACTAAATCAGCTTTTAAACGCTTATATATGGGCACATCACATCAATTCCCCTGCTTATAAAGTTAAGCGGTAGTATTTATAAGTAAAGTTTAGGTTGTAAAGTTTACTCCAGGCTAATCTGGCGCTTAATGCTTTCTTCTAATGATATGAAAGTTTCAGTACGCTGTATGCCCGGTACGCTTTGAATGCGTTCGTTTAGAACCTCGCGCAGGTGATTGGTATCATGGCATACAATTTTTGCAAAAATGCTCCAGCCGCCGGTAGTGTAATGCAACTCTACAATTTCGTTAATTTCTTTAAGCTTTTTAACCGCTTCATTGTACTGTGAACCTTTTTCCAGGTAAATGCCTAAAAAAGCGGTAACATCATAGCCCAGCTTTTGCGGGTCAACTTCCAGGCTGGCACCTTTAATTACACCCATCTCCTCCAGCTTTTTCATGCGCACGTGTATGGTTCCGCCCGATACAATTAAGTCTTTGGCAATTTCTGTATACGGTGTGGTAGCATTTTTCATCAGAATTGATAAAATCTGGATATCCAAATTATCAATTTCTAAATTATGGGGTTTTCTGTGAGGCATAAATTTATATTTATCTATTTATACACAAGGATAATTAAAAATTGAATAAAAATAAAAATATTTTGTTGAAATATTTGCAAGGAATTGATACGCCCTTTAAATTTGTATCAAGCAAACGATAAAAGTTTGGATCGTTCTTAAAAACAAAACAATGTTGGGTGGTGAAATTTTTGGCAGACACACCTCCTTGTCCCGGTGGCGGAGAATTATGGGAAACCCGAAAGGGCTAACCACTCTGTGAAGGTTCGAGTCCTTCCCCAACAGCTCTTCTCATAATTTAGGTTTATAATTGGTTAGTAAAAGCCTCCTGCCCATCAGGAGGCTTTGCTTTTTATAAGGGTTTTGTTTGGTTCAAGTGTTGTACTAATTCTTTTAAGCTTACTTATGCTTTATAATCAGCCTTTTACGTTTGTTGCAAAGCTGTGTATTTGTTACGCAACAATACTGGTTAAACCTTGTTAAAAACCTATTATCAATATATAACCTTAACTACATCCTGTAATTTATGCAAAAAGCCGATGTTGATATTTTCAGGCAAATAGGAGATCAGTCAAAAGACGTGTACTTTCTGTTTGACGTATCTCAAAGTAAATTTGTATACTTAAATTCAGCTTTTGAGTCGATATGGCAAATATCACAAGTTGATGTTTTAACTACACCTGTATTAATTTACAATACCATTTTAGCCGAAGACAAGGAGCTTGTACAGGAGTGTTATGAAGAATGTATTAAAGAACGCGAGCCGCGTAAATATGAATTTCGCATTTTGTGTCCGGATGAAACCAAAAAGTATATCTGTATAAGTATTTATCCGATCGGCAATCCAGCCTCTAATATAATAGCAGGCATTGCCGAAGATATAACAGTATTAAAGCGGAATATTTTTTACATGGAAAAAATAAATGCCCGCAAAAATTCAACACTCGAAATTTTAGCGCATGATTTAAAAGGCCCTTTGGGCATGATAAGCCTGCTGGCCTCCAGTATACAGCGCGAAGCCCTTGCCGATAGTAAAGACGGTATTTTACAATCGGTACAATATATCCAGGATATGTGTAACCGGAATATTGCCTTAATACGTAACTTGGTTAATTCGGAGTTTTTAGAATCAACCGAAGTGGATCTGCGGAAGGAACGTACAGACTTAGTGTGGGAAATAAATGATGTGATACAGAATTATAAGAGGCATGAAGATAATTTAGCCAAAACGTTTATATTAAATACCACTACCGAGAAGTTGTACCTATATGTTGATACCTTAAAATTTATGCAGGTGGTCAACAATTTGATATCTAACGCAATAAAATTTACCCCAGATAATGGCGTTATCGAGATAGAAATTCAGGATTTGAAGGACACCGCTGTTATCATGGTACGTGATAATGGCATTGGTATTCCTGAGGATGTGCAGCCTTACCTTTTTGATAAGTTTACACGGGCCCGGCGCAATGGCCTGCGTGGCGAACAGCCGGTAGGCCTGGGCATGTCTATCATCAAAACTATTGTAGATTTGCATAATGGTAAAATTTCATTTAAAAGTAATGAAGGTGAGGGCAGTGCTTTTTATATCGAAATTCCGAAACAATAAACTATATTAGCCTATTAATAGAACCGAGCGCTTATATTCTCCGTATAAAATTCTTTATACCAGCTCCAGCCAGCATACTAGCCCATAAGTATTAACTGCTTAATTACTGTAAACATTAAACCTTTTTAATAGTGAATAATCTTACTTACAAGATGAAAATGGGCAATGCGGGGTTATCTGTTCAGGGCATACGAACAGCCATACGCAGCGGTGAAGAACAGGGTACGGATATCCGCAGGGATATGTTTAAACTGTTGGAAGACGAGCGCGAAAAGATTGTTAATGTGTTGCAGGATGATATAGCACAGCTGATTTCTATTGCCAACATGCAGCTTGCCGGCGAGCTGGCAACGCAGGTGAGTCCTAAACTGTCTATGGCGTTATCCAAACTGCGTACACTCATTTTTGAGTTAAAGCCTGACGCATTAAAGCAACTTGATTTAGCCGAGGCATTAACAGGGCTGTTTATGCAGCGCTTTACAGAGCATCCCAATCGTTTTGCTATCAGCTTGCACAAATTACCCCAAAATATGAGCAGCCATGCAGAAACGGCTATTTTTAGGGTAGTACAAAAAGCATTGAGTTATTTTGCAGGTACACCATTAGCTTTTTTTGAGCTGGATATTAATCGTAAAGGCGAGCAAATTTTAGTTACCAGCCGGTTTGAACTAGAACCGTCAGAAGTGGACTTTACTACATCAGATTTCTGTGAACGGTCATTAAAAGAAGCGTTGAATACGTTGGTTTACCTATTTTATGGCACCATGCATTGCCATGCCATTACTGATAATCAAATGGAATTTATAGTGATTCTGGACGAGAATAAGTTGTAATAGCCAGTTGCAGCTATCATTCATTTCTAATCATTCTCAAAAAGCCGTCACGGTAGGTTTCTCCTATAGGGATAGCTATATCTTGGATATACACTGTATTGCCATCTACCATCCTTATTTTATCAACCGATATAATATACGATTTATGAACCCGGTAAAACGGGGGTTGCGGTAGCTGCAATTCTAAATCGCGCAGGGTTTGATAAGTTACCAGCCGTTGTTGCGGTGTAAATACCGATACATAATTTTTTAAGCCTTCGATGTACAGTATATCATCATACTCTACTCGTAAAAACTTGTTTTTACTCTCACCTTTAATGAACATATACTCGGCCGTGGCTGCTTGTTCGGTAACAGTTGGTGCTGTATTAAGAACTGGTGGCATTGGTATAGATGCCGGTTGCAGTATATTGAACGCTTTTTGAGCGGCTTTTAAAAAGCGGTCAAATGCGATGGGTTTCAACAAATAGTCAATCACATCGTGCTCGTAGCCTTCTAGAGCATATTCGGGGTAAGCGGTTGTTAAAATTACTTTACACTTGCTGCCACACAGTTTTAAAAACTGAATACCCGTTAAGTCGGGCATTTGTATGTCCAAAAAAACCAGGTCAATGCCGCCTTGCTGCACGCAGGTTAAAGCTTCAATGGCACTGGTAGTAGTACCTACCAGTTCTAAAAAAGGTATTTTTTGTATATAGTCGGCAATTATTTTAACCGCATAGGCTTCATCATCAACCGCAAGGCAACGTATCATGCTATAAAAATAAAAATTACCACTAATCTAATTGAATATTCAGCGTGGTTTTATAAGTCTGCCCATTCTCGCTAATCAATAGCTCGTGGCGGTTGGGGTAAATCAGTTCCAGTCTTCGACGAATATTGGGTAAGCCCACACCGGTAGAATGGTCTTTTTGCCCACGACTAATTTGGTTGCTTACGGTAAATGCCAAACGGTTGCCTGTAATTTTTAAGCGGATGCGCACCGGGCGCGAGGGGTCATTTACAATGCCATGCTTAAAGGCATTTTCTACAAAAGGTATTAACAGTAAGGCTGCTACACGCTTGCCGGCAATATCACCCTCGGCTTTAAAATCCACAAAAAAAGCATCGGCAAAGCGCAGTTGGTAAATGCTGATATAGTTTTCAATGTAATCTACCTCTTTTTGTAAATCCACATCACCGGCTGCACTTTCGGTAAGCATATATCGCATTAATTGCGAAAGCTTAATAACGGCATCACCCAACTTTTCGGATACCGGATAAGCCAGCGAGTAGATATAGTTAAGTGTATTGTACAAAAAATGCGGATTAATCTGCGTTTTTAAAAAAGCCAGTTCGGCTTGTATTTTTTCTTCACGCAGTGATTTATTTTCCTCTTGTTTGTAGAGCGAACTAAAACTGCTGTATATGGCTGCACTTAGTACAATACCAGAAGTGCCAAAGTAAATATTGTCTACAATGTAATATGAAATGGTATAACCAAAATAGTTAGTCATATTAAACAGGTAATCAGTAACCACCTGTTCTAACAAAAAGCGTAACATAATAAAGCAGCTTAGCGCAACTAGTATTCCGCCGATGAGCTTGGGTATATTGCCTTTGTTTAAAAACCTAGGGTATACCCATAAGTAGCATATATAAAACTCTATTATTTTTACCAATACAAAGGTGTAGTTGAATATAGATACCTTATTGCCCGTGAAACCTAAAACTTCACCTAAAATAAGGTACAATACATAAAGCAACCAGCCGGCTATATGGTAGTAAATCTCCTTCTTTTTCATGCTGTATAAAAGTACGTCAAAACCAGTGTCAGCTTAAAAGTTTTATCTCAACACCCTCGTTTTTGATACCAATCCCATAAAAACCATATGAAAGGTCGCTTTATGTGTTGCTTTGGTGCTTGGGATAATATTTGGTGGGGTTGGTATCAATTTATTTAATGCGCGATAGGCTTACTGCACTTTTGATTCGTCAACAAAAACAAGTCATGAAAAATCTGTTCAGCCTCCTTTTACTATTATTTATTTGCGGCACCACCTTAGCTCAAACCGGCAATATCAGCGGTAAAGTTACTGATGCGCAGCATCAAGCCTTAACCGGTGCCACCGTATTGCTATTACGTTCATCTGATTCTGTCCAGGTAGGCGGGCAAGCCGCTAATGCCAGTGGGGTTTATCATTTTAACAATGTGGCGGCAGGCAAATATATCGTAAAGGCAGCCATGGTAAGTTTTCAAGCGGCTTATACTACAATTAACTTTAAGGGTGAAAGCATGGAAGTGCCGGTATTGATTTTAACCGGACAAAAAAATGCTTTGAAAGAAGTAACCGTAACCACCACCCTGCCACAACTCCAGCAAAAAAGTGACCGTTTGGTAGTCAATGTAGAAAAGCTGAACACCACTGGCGATAATGCACTGGAGGTACTGAAAAAAGCTCCCGGTATTCGTTTGGATAAGGATGATAACATTTTGTACCGCAATAATGCCGGCGTGGTAGTAATGATTGATGGCAAGCGTACTTACATGAGCGGTAGCGAATTAAGTAATTACCTGAAATCGATGCCTGGAAGTGCATTAAGCAAAGTAGAGTTGATTGCCAACCCGCCAGGTAATTATGATGCCGAAGGCACAGCCGGCATTGTGAATATCATCTTGAAAAGAAATAAACTGCAGGGTTATAATGGTACTGCCAATATAAACGCCAGCTATGGCAAATATCCTAAATTGTATGGCGGCTTAAATTTCAATTATAATGTGGGCAAGCTAAGTTTATTCACCCGTGCTAATTCTGGTTATTACGATTCGTATAATAAACTGACCCTGAGCCGCCAGATTGATAATGAAGTTTACAACCAATACAACTTATGGCGGCCAAAAACTTATGCTACCAGCTATACCGTAGGTGCCGATTATTATGCGGGTAAAAGACATACGCTAGGGTTTATGTTTAAAGGCTATAATTCGCCTATGGATGCCGCTGTTACCAGCCAGTCGGTAACTTTAAACCGCTTTGGTCAGCAAACCGGAAGCGTGGTTGGCTTAAGTCCGCAAAAGGCAGATAATAATACTTACAACGTTAACCTGAACTATAGCTTTGCTATCGATTCGGCCGGTCAAAAACTAAACATAGATGCCGATTATGTGCATAGTGCCGCTACCGACAATCATCAGTACACCAACACTTATTTTAATGCAAACGGGGCCGTAATTGATACACCAGTACGCTTGCGCAACAGCTCGCCGGTTAACTACAATATTAAAGCTATAAAGGCCGATTACATACTGCCGCTGGGTAATCAATGGCAGTTTGAAGCCGGTTTAAGAAGCAGCTGGGTAAATACTGCCAGCAACGTAATGTTCGATTCATTGAAAATGAACGGCTGGATGATTGACCCCAAACGAAGCAACAATTTTAAATATGATGAAAATATCAATGCTACTTATGTAACGCTAAGTAAAACATTCAACAAACAGTGGGATATCAAAGCCAGTCTACGTGCAGAGCAAACCGTATCAACCGCTAACTCGCTTACGCGCAATGAGGTGGTAAAACGCAATTACTGGAAGTTATTCCCCAGCGCCTTTATAACCTACAAGGTTGATGAAAACAACCAGCTCAACGCGTCGGTAAGTCGCCGTATCAGCAGGCCATCATATAGCAATTTGAACTCGGCTATCCGGTATACCGATCCATATACCGCCATGCAGGGTAATCCTTACCTGCAGCCATCTACCTCGCAGTCGTACGTGTTTAATTATACTTACAAAAGCTTCCAAGTGTTAAGCTTAAGTTACTTACGGGTAAAAAATGTAGAGAATACCGTTATTTATCAAAATGATGAGACTAAAGAAAGTATTGCCCGTTACGAAAATCTGGGTAGTAGCAGTACCTTAAGTGCTACTACTGCTGGCAGCTTCAACATAATTAAATGGTGGAACGTAAATGCTGAGCTGGATGGTGCTTACGATCGGGTAAATACCTTGGTACAAGGCACGCCTTTTTACAGCAGTCGTTTCTCATGGTCGGGCAATATGGATCAAACTTTCTTTTTGCCGCAAAACTTTAAAATACAGCTTTCTGCACAATACTATTCACCTTCTATATCCGGCTTGGCCCGTACCTTATCCGGCTCGCAGATTGATGCCGGCGTTAGCAAAACCTTTATGGATAAACGCGCTACGTTGAGCTTTAAAGTGCGTGATATCTTTTTTGGCAACCGTTACCGCAGCATTCAACAGTACAATAACGTAAACACCCGCTGGAACAATGAGTGGGAAAGCCGCCGCTTTACTTTAGGCTTCACTTACAATTTTGGTAACACCAAGCTAAAAGCCGCCCGTAACCGCCAAACCGGCAGCAGTGCCGAGGAAGGCAGAATGTAATTTATCATTATCTTTAGTCGCTTTTTAAACATTAACCCGGCTTTATCAACCTTACGCATGTTAAAAAAAATAACTACCCTAATTGTCTCTTTAAGTTTTCCATGTCTGTTACTGGCCCAGCAGCCTTTGTCGGGCGCAGATAGTGCCCGGATGATAATTGATAGCGTGCTTAATTATGCCCGTCACAAATCCATTTACCGCGGTAAAGTAAACTGGACAATGTTAACAGATTCTGTAAAAAAGCACAGCGCAAATGCCCGGTCTGTCAAAGAAGTAATGCCTTCGGTGGGGTTAGTTTATCAATTGTTAGGCGATTTTCATGGTTTTGCTATTCACGATGGTAAATACTATAAGTGGTGGACAACCAAAGCCAAGCTGGACACTGTAGTATATCGTAACCTTCGGGCCAAAATGAAACAAAAGCCATCTGTAGAAAGCCGTATGCTACAAAATAGTTATGGTTATCTGCTTATCCCCGGTAACAACCCTACTCATCCCGGCGAATCAGATTTATTGGCCCAGCAAATTCAGGACTCGCTCACCAAACTACATCCCGAAAAACTGAAGGGTTTAATTATTGACCTGCGTGCTAATCCAGGCGGTAATATGTATCCCATGATTTTGGGAGTAGGCAACCTGTTGGGGAATGGTCAGTTTGGTTCATTTATCGATCCTGTTACAAAGCAGCAGGAGGCCTGGGGTATCAAAGGCAAGGCTATTTATGGTGGCTTAGATACAGTCTGCCACCTCAAAACATTGGGCAAAGCCAGTACAAAACTTAAGGTGGCCTTACTGATTGGCCCTATGACGGCAAGTTCGGGCGAAGCTACCGCCATCACATTTAAAGGACGCAAGAATGCTATACTGATTGGCGAAAAAACGGCTGGTTATACTACTGCCAATGACTCTTTTCGCATTTTCGATATTAATGTGATCATGGCCACATCAACCGAGGCCGACAGGAACGGCACACCATACTATGAAAATGTATTGCCTGATATAGAAGCAATAGCCGGCGATGATTTTAACCACCCGGCTAATGATGCCAAAATAAATGCGGCTTTAAAATGGCTTAAAGGTAAATGAGCTTACAGTAAGGTATTTTAACCTTATTATTATCCAAGGGCTTGCACTGCATTAAACTGTAGTACAAGCCCTTTGTGCTTTATGCTTTCCTTGTTTCACAATAGCTTAATATTTCTTTGATTTTTTACGGTTAAATTATTACTTTAAAAATCTGTATTTTTGCACCCTCTTAAAATTTGTGGAAAACACTGATGTACAAGGAATATAAACAATTAAATTTATCGCAGGTGGGCAAGGATGTGCTGGAGTTCTGGAAACAGAACGGCATCTTTGAAAAAAGTATCAGTAGCCGCCCGGCCAGCAACCCTTACACTTTTTACGAAGGACCGCCATCAGCCAATGGTATGCCCGGCATTCACCATGCTATGGCCCGTTCTATTAAAGATATTTTTTGCCGCTACAAAACCCTTAAAGGTTACCAGGTAAAACGCAAAGGCGGCTGGGATACCCACGGTTTGCCTATTGAGCTGGCTGTCGAAAAATCACTGGGCATTACCAAAGATGATATCGGCAAAAAAATCTCTATCGAAGATTATAACGAAGCCTGCCGCAAGGAGGTAATGCGTTATACCGACATCTGGAACGACCTGACCGAAAAGATGGGTTACTGGGTCGACCTCGAAAATCCGTACATCACTTACGAGAACGATTATATTGAAACCCTGTGGTGGATACTGAAACAGCTGTACAACAAAGGCTGGCTGTATAAAGGTTACACTGTACAGCCGTACTCACCTAAATCGGGTACAGGCTTAAGCTCGCACGAGCTGAACCAGCCGGGTACTTACAAAATGGTGAAAGATACTACCATTACGGCCCAGTTCTTTTTAAAGAACGATCAGCAGCATCCGTTGATGCCGGTACTGTTCAGTGAACCGGGTGAAGAAACTGCTATCCTGGCCTGGACCACTACACCTTGGACTTTACCATCCAACTGTGCACTGGCCATTGGCGAGGATATTGATTATGTAAAAATCAGTACCCTTAACCCATACACCTTCAAACCGGTAAGCGTAGTATTGGCGCAGGCGCTGGTTAACAAATACTTTAAAGCCGAAGGTGAGAATGCTTCATTTGAAGATTACAAGCCGGGCGATAAGGTGATACCTTGGACGGTGAAAGCTTCTTTTAAAGGTTCTGATTTGGTAGGCTTACGCTATCATCAACTGATGCCATATGTTACCAATGATGAACTGGAGCAAAAAGCTTTCCGCGTTATTCCAGCTGATTTTGTAACCACTGGCGATGGTACAGGTATCGTACACACCGCATCTGTTTTTGGTGCGGACGACTTTAGAGCTTGTAAAGAAAACGACGTGCCATCGGTAATGGTGCTGGATGAAACCGGCAAAGAAGTACCGCTGGTTAACAAACAAGGCCGCTTTGTAGATGAAGTAACCGACTTTGCCGGCCGCTATGTAAAAGAAGAATACTACACCCAAGCCGAACGTGATGAGCTTGGCTTTAAAGCCACCGATGTGCTTATCTCCATTAAGCTGAAAGAAGATAACAAAGCCTTTAACGTACAGCGTTACGAGCACAGCTACCCGCATTCGTGGCGTACAGATGAGCCTATTTTATATTATCCGCTGGATAGCTGGTTCATCAAAACTACTGCCGTTAAAGATAAGCTGATTGAGCTTAACAAAACCATTAACTGGAAACCCGAAGCTACTGGCACCGGCCGTTTTGGTAACTGGCTGGAAAATCTGGTAGATTGGAACCTTTCGCGTTCACGTTACTGGGGTACTCCGCTGCCTATCTGGCGGAGTGATTTTTTAGCTCCTGACTTTAAGCCCGAGATTTGTATTGGCAGTTTACAAGAAATTCTATCTCAAGGAACATACTTTTATTTTGATGAAGCAAAAGCTTTTTTTAAGCAAAACGATATTCCTGCAATTGCTACACTATTAAATATAGATTATAAGGAGGTAAGTCAAGAAGATTGGAGTATTCTTGAGCAAATTAAATTAGATATTGACTGGATTGAATTAAAGCATTTTGTATCTAATTGCCCTAATAGAGATAACTTAATTGCTAGATTCTCTGATCCAATAGAAGCTTTCTTTAAAAAGAAAGGCCTTTCTTTGGACTTGCATAGGCCTTATGTTGATAATATCATTTTACATAAGGTATATAATAATAATACTCAATACTACTTCCGCGAGCCGGACTTAATCGACGTTTGGTTTGATTCGGGTGCTATGCCTTATGCACAATGGCATTTTCCGTTCGAGAATAAAGAAGCGTTTGCCAACGCCTACCCGGCCGATTTTATTGCCGAAGGGGTTGACCAAACCCGCGGCTGGTTCTTTACTCTGCATGCCATTGCCGTAATGCTGAGCGAAGCCAGCGATGAGGTGAAAGCCGTTAATGAGCAGGTAGGCAACCGGGGCATCGCGTTTAAAAACGTAGTATCAAACGGCTTGGTGCTGGATAAAAACGGCAACAAAATGTCTAAACGTTTAGGCAACGCTGTTGATCCGTTCGAAACCATTGAGCAATACGGCGCCGATGCAGCCCGCTGGTACATGATCAGCAACGCATCACCTTGGGATAACCTGAAATTCAACATTGAGGGTTTGGATGAGGTGCGTCGTAAATTCTTCGGTACGTTATACAATACCTACTCATTCTTTTCTCTGTATGCCAATATTGATAAGTTTGATTATAGCGAACCGGACGTAGAACCGAGTCAGCGCCCGGAGATTGACCGTTGGATATTATCCCTGCTGAACACCTTAACCCAAGAGGTTGACGGTTATTATGCTGATTTTGAGCCAACCAAAGCAGCCCGTGCCATTCAGGATTATGTGGATGCACACCTGAGCAACTGGTATGTACGCCTGAGCCGCCGCCGTTTCTGGAAATCAGATAACTCGGCAGATAAGACTTCGGCCTATCAAACGTTATATACCTGTTTAGTGACCATCGCCAAGCTGATGTCGCCTATTGCGCCGTTTTTTGCCGAGCGTTTGTATAACGATTTGAACACGGCTACCGGTAAAGAGCAGTTTGAATCTGTACACCTGGCCGATTTTCCGGTTTATCATACCCAACTGGTCGATAAAGAACTGGAAGAGCGTATGCAGCTGGCACAGGATATCTCATCCCTAACCCTGTCGTTGCGCAAAAAGGTAGGTATCAACGTTCGTCAGCCATTGAGTAAAATATTGTTACCGATACTGGATAAAAACTTTGAGCATCAGGTAGAGGAAGTAAAAGACCTGATTCTGTCGGAAACCAATATCAAAACTATTGAGTATATTACCGACACCGCTGGTTTTATCAAACGCAAAATAAAACCCAACTTTAAGGCACTAGGCCAAAAAGTAGGTAAGGACATGAAGGCAGTTGCGCAAGCGATTACCGAACTATCACAGGAAGATATTGCGCAGCTAGAAAAAGATGGTCAGATCTCCGTACTTGATAATAAGTACCAGATATCAGCTACTGAGGTTGAAATTACGGCTGAGGATGTTCCGGGCTGGCAGGTGGCAAATTTAGGAAAACTAACTGTTGCTTTAGATGTTACCCTAACCGAAGAACTGAAACAAGAAGGTATTTCGCGCGAACTGATCAATCGCATACAAAACCTGCGCAAGGGAAATGATTTCGAAGTTACTGATAAGATAAATGTACGCCTGAGCGATCACCCACTGATTAGCAGCGCTATAAAAAACAATTTATCATATATTTGCGCCGAAATTTTAGCTACTGACATTCAACTGGATAGCCAACCATTTGAAGGAGAAACTACAGTTATTGATGATAACGAAATTGTAATTGCAATAAGTAAAGTATAATGAGCACACAACCGAACGAAAAAACAAGATACTCAGACTCAGAATTAGTAGAATTCAAAGAGATTATTCTGGAAAAAATACGCGTAGCACGTGAAGAGCTGAATGCACTGGCATCATCTCTAAGCAATCCTAACCTGAACGGTACAGATGATACCGCCGGTACTTACAAAACACTGGAAGACGGTTCGGCTACCCTTGAAAAAGAGCAGATTAACCAGCTGGCTGCCCGTCAGAAAAAGTTTATAGAGCAACTGGAAGCTGCTTTAGTACGTATTGAGAACAAAACATACGGCGTATGCCGCGAAACCGGTAAACTGATACAAAAGGAGCGCCTGCGCGCCGTGCCGCACACTACGTTGAGCATGGAAGCCAAACTGAAACAGTAAGGATGAAAGTTACTTATACCAAGCCTTTTATTATAGCGGCTTTAATTGTACTGGCCGACCAGCTCATTAAAACATGGGTGCGCACGAATATGTACCAAGGTCAGGAAATTCATTTTCTGGGCGATAGGGGCATGTTGCTGTATACCCTTAACAATGGGATGGCTTTTGGCTGGGAACTGGGTGGCGAAGCTGGTAAGCTGGCTTTAACACTGTTCCGAATTGTTGCCGTGGCGGGTATTGGTTATGCTTTAGTGTATCTGATACGCCACAAGTATCATCGCGGTTTAACCATGAATGTGGCACTGATATTTGCCGGTGCATTAGGCAATATAATAGATTCGACCTTTTATGGCGTGTGGTTTCAAAACCGCCCGTGGTTTCAGGGTATGGTGGTAGATATGTTTTATTTTCCCATTATTCAGGGGCACTTTCCCAGCTGGTTTCCATCATGGGCAGGTCCGGGTGAAGAATTTAAATTTTTCCGCCCGATATTTAACCTGGCTGATGCGGCCATTTCGGTAGGCGTAATTATGATTCTGATTTACCAGAACCGATATTTTAAAAAGCAGGAAGAAGAAATAAGCAGCCCCCACAGTGAGGTTGTTGAAGAATAAAAAAAGCCGCTCAATTGAGCGGCTTTTTTTATTCTTTATAAAGTTCATATCCTTCTAATTCTGTCATTTCGAGCGATAGCGAGAAATCTTTTTACATTGATATTCAAATTGCTAATACCAATATGCGGCTAATCAGCTACCTCATCATTTAAGAATTTAAACTCGGGATTCAGCGTCTTAATAAGTGTTAATTTCTTTTCTCGCCGCCATTTTTTAATTTCCCTTTCACGAGCAATAGCATGTTCAATAATGATATTTTCCTGCATATGTAACAGGGTTTCCCTTATTTTCAAAATGTTCTTGCAATCTTCTAGCTAGATCATTGGTTACTCCAACATATAGGGATGTTTGTGTCGGGTTTGTAGTGATATATAGGTAAAAGTTGTAGTTCCACATTGTGATACCAAAGCAGCTTTTATAACAAATGTAAAAAGATTTCTCGCTATCGCTCGAAATGACAGGAAAAGTGTAAAAGACCTTTAATGTGTATCTATCCCATCGCCTCAATAGCTTTCATTANGAAAAGTGTAAAAGACCTTTAATGTGTATCTATCCCATCGCCTCAATAGCTTTCATTACCGCCGTATCGCTTTGATTTAATATACGATAATAAACCTCATTACCCCATTTAAAACGGGCAGCATGAGCTTTCAATAAAAGCCTGATGTAATTTTTACAAACGGCAATCTCGTGCGAGTCCATTTCCTTAAGTGTGCCTGATGCATAGACGATGAAACGGGTTAACTCGTCATCGGTTACGGCATAGGTTTTAGAAAAATCGGTAGCACTGTTGTATTGCTTTAATACGGGCTGCAGGCGGTCTATCACATAGGCGGTAAACAGATAATTGCGGCCAAGTTCTTGTATCAGGGTGCTGTTAATGGCAGCATCTTCGGGTACAAAAACATCGGGCATAATTCCGCCTCCGCCATACACCTTCTTCCCGGAGCTGGTATGATAAGGTATTGAGGTGTTGAATACGCTATCATCCAAATTGTTTTGGGCAGTATATAATTCGCCTTTTTGCAGGCGTTCGCTTAATTCGTTGCGGTAACTATCCGTACCACCTTTGTATGATTTTTGGATACTGCGGCCAGATGGCGTATAATAACGGGCTACAGTTAGGTTCAGGGCCGAGCCATCTTCAAACTCAAACTGTTCCTGCACCAAGCCTTTGCCAAATGAGCGACGGCCCACAATAACGGCACGGTCCAGATCTTGCAGTGCACCAGCCAGAATTTCACTGGCCGAAGCGGAATGCTCATCAATCAACACGGCCAGCTTGCCCTGTTCAAATACGCCCGAATCGGTAGCAAAGTAATCGGTACGGGGCTCGTGCTTGCCTTTGGTATATACAATCAATTTGCCTTTAGGTAAAAACTCGTCGGCCAGGGCAGTAGCTGTATTCAGGTATCCGCCGCCATTACCGCGTAAATCGAGCACCAGCTTTTTCATGCCTGCACCTTTCAGTTTTCGCAGCGCGAATCTGAAATCCTCGTCGGTAGTTGCACCAAATTTGCTGATCTTTATGTAGCCGGTTTCTGGCCCAGCTATGTAGGCCACATCCAAACTGCTCAGGTTAACGTGACCGCGTTTTAGATGGTATTTTTTGATTTCTTTACCGGGCCATTGTAAAACACCCAGTTCTAAATCGGTATCATTTTTACCCGAAAAAGCTTCATTTACTTTGTCGTCAGTTAAATGTGTACCGGCAAAGGGCTCGCCGTTTACCTGCACTACACGGGCGCCATTAGGTAAACCAGCCCTTGAAGCCGGACTATTGGGCAGCACCTGGGTAATAAACAATGTATCGCGCAGCAACTGCGACTCTACGCCTATACCGTCAAAGCCTCCCTGTAATTTTTCGGATAAAGATTGTGCTTGTTGTTTGTGCAGGTACACCGAGTGCGGATCGAGCTTTTGCAGCAGGTTGTTGATGGTTACACCCTCAACACTGTCTACATTAATACTGTCTACATACTTCTTTTTCACCAGGTTCATCACCTTGTCCAGCTTGTTGCCTGTGGCATCAAGGCTCAGGTCGTCGGCCGAGCGGCTGCTGTTAATCAACAACCCAATAGCTATACCAACAAGTAAAAATATAACCGACCTGAAGATAATAGCAGCTGTTTGTTTCATATAACCCTTGGGCAAAAATAAACATTTGAATACTGAACAAGTTCTTGTGATTGACGGATTTTTAACGAATTTTGTTACAGATTTGTAATATTAAAAATGGAAAACACTACCGAAAAAGACTCCTATTACAACAACTTGGACCAAATGCCGGTTGCTGAGCTTTTGCAGCACATCAATCAAGAAGATAAAACCGTTCCGGACGCGGTAGAAAAGGCTTTGCCCCAAATAGAAAAGCTGGCGGTGGCCGTTACCGAAAAGATGCGAGAAGGTGGCCGGTTGTTCTATATTGGCGCAGGTACTAGTGGTAGGTTAGGCGTGGTAGATGCTTCGGAATGCCCGCCAACATTTGGGGTTCCGTTTGATTGGGTAGTGGGTATCATAGCCGGTGGCGATGGCGCCATTCGCAAAGCCGTTGAGTTTGCAGAAGATGATGCCGAACAGGCCTGGAAAGATTTACAGGCATATAACATCACCGATAAAGATGTAGTGGTGGGTATTGCTGCCAGTGGCCGTACGCCTTATGTTATTGGCGGCTTGCAGCAGGCTAAGGCAAATGGTTTAATAACCGGTTGTGTGGTTTGCAATGCCGGTAGCCCGGTTGCTACTGAAGCACAATACCCGGTTGAAGTAGTTACCGGACCAGAGTTTTTAACTGGTTCTACCCGTATGAAAGCCGGTACCGCACAAAAGCTGGTTTTAAATATGCTGACTACTACAGTAATGATACAACTGGGGCGTGTAAAGGGTAATAAAATGGTAGATATGCAGTTAACTAATCATAAACTGGTTGACCGCGCCACCCGCATGGTGATGCAAGAAACCGGTGCCGACGAGCAAACTGCATCGGCGCTATTGCAGCAGCACGGCAGCGTGCGCAAAGCAGCAGAAGCCTATGGTAAATGATATTAAATTTGCCGTGGGTGATGTATAAATGAGCCAGATAAAAGGTAAATTAGCATAAGCGAAAGCTGCTATAATAAAAAATATAAAAGCCTTCCCGAAAAGAAGGTTTGGAGGGGATATGCACGAGATAGAGCCATATTACAGGTGGAGGGATGATTACATCGCAGCAGAAGACGAATACTCGCCTTTTTATTCAACGGTGTACAATGAGTTTGAGTTTGATAAGCAGGTTTACAACTATCTGTTACACCCGCAATGGGATTCGTTCGGATCGAACACCCTATATATAAAAGTACTATATGCCGACTATGACCGGGGGTACTCCATCATCGAATTTATTGGCGAGTGGAACGATGCCATCAATAACGATATCATGTTGCTTAAGCGCGAAATTATGGAATTGATGATTGACCAGGGCATTAATAAATTTATATTGATTGGCGAGAATATTCTGAATTTTCATTCATCTGATGACTGCTATTACGAAGAGTGGTTTCAGGATGTGGAAGATGGTTGGATTGCGGGCGTAAATTTTCGCGAGCATGTGATCCATGAATTCAAACAGAATAATATTGACTACTATATTAACTTTGGCGGCGGTTTGGATGATTTAAGCTGGCGCACCTTGAAACCCTTACAGGTATTTAAGCGTGTAGAAGAGCAATTAATGCGCCGGCTGGCTTAAACTTTTTGGACGATATTACGTCTAATATATTAAACAAAGGATACCTTTAACCTGATTAATAAATAAAAATGGAAAACAACAAATTTGATTATCAATACGACCGGGTAATGCAACTGGACGACCAGGCGTCATCCCGCAGATTTATTGCCAATGTGTTTATGTGGATGTTTGTAGCACTGGGTATTTCTGCATTCTGCGCTTACCTGTTTGCTAGCAATATGAATTTATTGAGTCAACTGATTGACTTAAACACCGGACGCCGCACTGGCTTAGGTACTATCGTTATGTTTGCCCCTTTGGCATTTGTGATGATTATGTCATTCGGCTTAAATAAAATTTCGGCTCCTGTACTTACGTTGCTGTTTGTAGTTTTTGCCGCCCTGATGGGTACCAGCTTAAGCTTTATACTGTTGGTTTACACCGCATCGTCAGTGTTGGGCGTATTTATAACTGCTTCGGCTGTGTTTGGTATTATGGCAGTAGCCGGTTATACAACCAATCAGGACTTAACCAAATTCGGTTCTTTAATGATTATGGGTTTAATTGGTATAATCATCGCCTCGGTGGTAAATATGTTCTTAGCAAGCCCAGGCTTAAGCAAAGCTATCAGCTATATTGGTGTGGCCGTTTTTGTGGGCTTAACCGCATATGATGTGCAAAAATTGAAACGTATAGGCGCAGGCTTAGAGTTAGGCATGGCAGATGCTAAAAAAATGGCCATTATGGGTGCTTTAACCCTGTATATGGACTTTATTAACCTGTTCTTGTCTCTACTAAGAATATTTGGTAGCCGCAGAGGTTAATTGCAAATAATGTAAAACAGCAAAGGCCGTCCGCTTGGATGGCCTTTGTTGTTTAATAACAATTCGTTTTTGTGCTTAAAATCACTTATCGTCACTGCGAAGTTTAACAATTTTTACAAGGTTTAGCAATGATGAACATCAATACTCATACTGCTTCTTATCAATACACAGCCCAATAAGTCATAATACATTTGAGCCATAAATCAACCCTAATGTATTATGAAAATCTTACGATTACTAGTATTTGCCGTGTTAATACTTGCTGGCTTTACAACTGCTGCACAACAAAAAAATGAATGGAATATACGGGTGCGGGCACTAGGCATCTTTCCGCAAGAGAGCGCCAATATTGGTGTAATTGGCGGCGATATCAACCTCACCAACTCTTACATTCCCGAACTTGACTTTACCTATTTCTTCGCCAAAAACTTTTCGGCCGAACTGATTTTAGGCACCTCTAAGCACAAAGTAAGTACTAAAGGTTCTAACTTGAGCGCCATAGGTGGCCCATCATCAGCCGATGTAAACTTGGGCAAAGTGTGGCTGCTGCCACCTACCCTTACTTTACAATATCATCTACCTACCGGTACGGCTTTTAAGCCTTATATTGGTGCCGGTGCCAACTATACTATCTTTTACAATGCCGACCATGGCCCTGTAGCACAAGGTATAGATTATAAAAACAAGTTTGCCTTTGCCAGCCAGTTAGGCATCGATTATGACATCAGCAAAAAGGTTTTTCTGAACGTAGATGTGAAAAAGATATTCCTGTCTACCGATGTTACAGTTGATGCATCTAACCTGACACCGGCTAGCAATCCATCATTAGCACCGGTGCTGCGCAACATAGGTGCCGATGTTAAAATTAACCCGTGGGTTGTTGGCTTTGGCGTAGGCTACCGGTTATAAAATTTAAGTTCTTCATTCCGTTTAATCTTAGGCCGTATTATCCGCAAGGGATGATGCGGCTTCTTTATTTATGACAACGGTAATATTTTACAGTACTATAGTATACACGCTTGCAATTGACCGCCTTATTGTGCAAATTTGCATTGCTTATAGAGAAAGATGGAGGGACTGGACCCTGCGAAGTCTTGGCAACCTGTGCTTACAAGGTGCTACATTCTACTTAAAACTGCCACTGTAAAGTTTTAAGACAGATAAGCGAGAGTCAATATTTATCAACCGACTTTTCGATATAAGCCGTTTTAGTATCAAGTATTAATTAATTGGTATCAAGTTTTTTGGTGCTGATTGCTTAGTAGCCAATAGTATGAAGCTGGTCTTGATACTTGATACTAACTACTTGATACTATCAAATGGATATTAGAGAACAACTACAAAAACGCATATTGGTAATTGACGGCGCCATGGGTACCATGATACAGCGCTATCAACTGTCAGAGGAGGATTTTCGCGGAGAGCGTTTTAAAAATCACCCGTCGGACTTAAAAGGCAACAATGATTTGTTGAACCTGACCCGGCCTGATGTAATCAAAGCCATTCATGCCGAGTACCTGGAAGCAGGTGCTGATATTATTGAAACCAACACCTTTAGTACCCAGCGCATATCCCTGGCTGATTACCATATGGAGGAGCTGGATTATGAACTAAGCTACGAAGGCGCACGCCTGGCCCGTGAAGTTGCCGACGAATATAACCTGAAAACGCCCGATAAACCACGCTTTGTGGCCGGTGCTGTAGGGCCTACCAACCGTACAGCATCCATATCACCCGATGTAAATGATCCGGGCTATCGGGCTGTAACATTTGATATTTTAGCTGATGCGTATTACGAGCAGGTACGCGGATTGGTTGACGGCGGTTCGGACGTATTATTGGTAGAAACCATTTTTGATACGCTGAACGCCAAGGCGGCCCTGTTTGCTATACAGCGCTATGCGCAGGAATCTGGCAAGCAATTGCCCATCATGATATCAGGTACTATTACCGATGCTTCGGGCCGTACCCTATCAGGCCAAACGGTTGAAGCTTTCTGGAACTCTATTCGCCATGCTAACTTATTGTCGGTTGGTTTAAACTGTGCTTTGGGGGCTAAGGAGATGCGCCCTTACCTGGAAGAGCTTTCTACAAAAGCCGAAGTATTCATTTCCGCCTATCCTAACGCTGGCTTACCTAACGAGTTTGGCGCATATGACGAAACCCCGCATGAAACGGCCCACCAGGTAGATGATTTTATGCAGGCCGGTTTGGTAAACATTGTAGGCGGTTGTTGCGGTACCACGCCCGACCACATCCGCTGCATTGCCGAAAAGGCGGCCAAGTATCGGCCACGCGTTCGTCCGCAGGTAGAACCGTATCTGCGTCTGAGCGGCTTGGAAGCGGTGACCATTACACCTGAAAGTATTTTTGTGAACGTAGGCGAGCGTACCAATATCACCGGTTCACCCAAGTTTTCAAAACTCATTTTGGCCGAAGATTACGAAGCAGCTCTAACCGTTGCCCGTCAGCAGGTAGAAGGTGGTGCCCAGGTAATCGATATCAACATGGACGAGGGCATGATTGATTCGGAAGCCGTAATGGTGAAATTTTTGAACCTGGTAGCTTCCGAACCGGATATTGCTAAACTGCCTATAATGGTCGATTCTTCTAAATGGACTGTGATTGAGGCTGGCTTGAAATGCCTGCAGGGCAAAGGCATTGTAAACTCAATTTCCCTGAAAGAAGGTGAAGATAAATTTCGTGAATACGCACGCAAAATATTAAGCTACGGTGCCGCTGTGGTGGTAATGGCATTTGATGAAAATGGTCAGGCCGATAACCTGGAGCGCCGTATCGAAATCTGTAAACGATCATACGACATATTGGTCAACGAAATTGGTTTTCCACCGCAGGATATCATTTTTGACCCCAACATATTAACCGTTGCCACCGGTCTGGAAGAGCACAATAACTATGCGGTTGATTTTATTAATGCCACCCGCTGGATTAAACAAAACCTGCCTTTAGCCAAAGTGAGCGGCGGGGTAAGTAATATCTCGTTCTCTTTCCGTGGCAACAACGTGGTACGCGAGGCTATGCACTCGGCATTTTTATACCATGCCATTAAAGCCGGTATGGATATGGGCATTGTAAACGCCGGTATGCTGGAAGTTTATCAGGAAGTACCTAAAGAATTGCTGGAAAGAGTAGAAGATGTTTTACTGAACCGCCGCCCGGATGCTACCGAGCGACTGGTTGAATTTGCCGAAACGGTAAAAGCCAAAGGCAAAGAAATAGTGCGGGACGAAGCCTGGCGCAACGAGCCAGTTGAAAAGCGGCTATCGCATTCATTGGTAAAAGGTATTGTAGAATACCTGGATGATGATGTGGAAGAAGCTCGCCAGAAATACCCTCGCCCATTAGAAGTAATTGAAGGCCCGCTGATGGACGGCATGAACATCGTGGGTGATTTGTTCGGCTCAGGTAAAATGTTTTTGCCGCAGGTAGTAAAATCAGCCCGGGTAATGAAAAAAGCCGTGGCTTATTTACTGCCTTTTATCGAAGAGGAAAAATTGAAGAATGCCGATGCCAGTCAGCGCAGCAATGCCGGTAAGGTATTGATGGCCACCGTTAAAGGCGATGTGCACGACATTGGTAAAAATATAGTAGGCGTAGTACTGGCTTGTAATAACTTCGAGGTGATTGACCTAGGGGTAATGGTCCCGGCGCAAAGAATTATTGAAGAAGCCAAGAAGCAACAGGTAGATATCATCGGCTTGAGTGGTCTAATCACTCCATCGCTGGATGAGATGGTGCATTTTGCCAAAGAGATGGAGCGCGAAGGTTTTACTATTCCGCTGATTGTGGGTGGCGCTACTACTTCACGCATTCATGCCGCCGTAAAAATTGCGCCTAATTATTCCGGTCCGGCCATTCATGTGCTGGATGCGTCGCGCAGTGTAACAGTGTGCAGCAGTTTAATGAATAAAGATGCACGCGATGGTTATATACAATCTATTAAAGACGAATATGCCAAAGCCCGTGAAGCGCACATGAATAAACGGTCAGACAAGCGTTTTGTATCTATAGATGATGCCCGCAACCTTCGTTGCCAAATCGACTTGAATGGTTCTGTGCCACCTAAACCAACGTTTGCCGGTACAAAGGTATTCGAGGCTTTCCCATTAGAAGAACTGGTACCGTATATTGATTGGACACCGTTTTTTCATACTTGGGAGCTGCGCGGCAGTTATCCAAAAATTTTTGAGGATAAAAACGTGGGTCAGGAAGCGCGCGAGTTGTTTGATAATGCGCAGGCTTTGCTTAACCGGGTAATCAAAGAAAACCTGTTGCAGGCCAACGGCGTAATTGGTTTTTGGCCAGCTAATAGTGTGGGTGATGATATTGAATTGTACAGTGACGAAAGCCGCACGCAATTGCTAAGCAAGATACATACGTTGCGCCAGCAAGCCGAAAAGGCAGCCGGCGAACCCTATTATGCGTTATCAGACTTCATCGCCCCAAAAGACAGCGGCGTGCCCGACTATTTTGGCGGATTTGCTGTAACGGCAGGTATTGGTTGCGACGAGTTGGTAGCCCAGTTTGAAAAAGACCACGACGATTACAACAGCATCATGGCCAAGGCCATTGCCGACCGTTTAGCTGAAGCCTTTGCCGAAAAAATGCACGAACTGGTACGCCGCGAATACTGGGGTTATGCCAAAGAGGAGCAGCTCACCAACCAGGACCTAATTAAGGAACAGTACCAGGGTATACGCCCGGCACCGGGCTATCCGGCGTGCCCCGACCATACTGAAAAAACGACATTATTTGAATTGCTGAAAGCAGAAGACAATGCCCACATGCATCTAACCGAAAGCTTGGCCATGCTACCGGCCGCCTCGGTAAGCGGTTTTTACTTTGCCCATCCGCAATCACGTTATTTTGGCTTGGGTAAAATCAGCAAAGATCAAGTTGAGGATTATGCTAAACGGAAAAACATGTCGGTTGAAACGGTGGAGAGATGGCTAAGCCCGAATTTAAATTATTGATTTTGGTATTAGGTACAGCCGTAAGTATACAAGTTTATATTTTAGATAAATTATAAAGAGCCCCTTTAGGGACTACAATGAAGATAACAGAGCACATTCAAAACGCAAAAGGGAAGACACTTTTTTCGTTCGAGCTTTTACCACCCATCAAGGGTCAAAGCTTGCAAGGCATCTATAATGCCATTGACCCTTTGATGGAATTTAAACCGCCGTTTATCGACGTAACTTCTTCACGTGAGGATTTGGTTTATAAAGAGCAACCTAATGGCTTGCTGGAAAAAGTGACCTACCGCAAGCGCCCAGGTACGGTAGCTGTTTGTGCGGCTATCATGAATAAGTATAAGGTGGATGCTGTTCCGCATTTGCTGTGCGGTGGTTTTACGAAAGAAGAAACCGAATATGCCTTAATTGATTTGCAGTTTTTGGGAATTGATAATGTACTGGTACTGCGTGGCGATGCCCGTAAAACCGATCCTGGCTTTATACCTACACCCGGTGGTCACTGCTATGCTACGGAACTGCTTGAGCAGGTAGCTAATATGAATAACGGTGTATACCTGCACGAGTATCAGGATTCTTCAATGAAGAGTGATTTTTGCATTGGTGTGGCCGCTTATCCCGAAAAGCATTTCGAGGCGCCTAATCTGAAAACAGATTTTAAATATTTAAAGCAAAAGGTTGATGGCGGTGCTCAGTTCATGGTTACACAAATGTTTTTTGACAACAGCAAATACAAAGCTTTTGTGAATCAGTGCCGGGAGAATGGTATCAACATTCCGATCATCCCGGGTTTAAAGCCGTTAACTACGGCCAAACAGCTGATCAATCTTCCCAAAATATTCCATATTGATATCCCCGAAGATTTATGTGATGCGGTACATGCCTGCAAAAACGACAAGGAAGTTAAAGAAGTAGGTATTGAATGGATGATTAACCAATGCAAAGAACTGGTTGACTTTGGTGTGCCTGTGTTGCACTTTTACACGATGGGTAATGCCGAGCCTACCAAGCGTATTGCACAGGCGATTTTTTAATAACAACATTAGCAGTATATATTATATTTGCGGCCTCAACCTGATCGCAGATAATGAAACGTATTTTATTAACGCTACTGGTTACAGTAGCGTTTGTTTTTGGTGCATTAGCACAATCTAATTATAAACCTGGCTATGTTGTTAAAGCCAATGGTGATACCTTAAAGGGATACATTAACTACAAGGAATGGAGGACATCTCCTAAATTTATTGATTTTAAGCCGGCTTTGTCTCAGCCTGAGGTAAGCAGGTTTTTACCGGCTATGTTACGCAGTTTCGAAGTAAAGAATATGGATAAGTATATCACTTATACCGGTTCGCTTAGTGCGGATAAAAACGACTTACCCGACTTGCCTAACTATCTGGACACGACCACACGACAAGATACGGTATTTATGGAAGTGGTATATCAGGGGACACCGTTGAGCTTGCTGTCTCATCAAGACGATGTTAAACGCAGACTATTTGTTAAAGAAGAAAGTGAGATACCTAAAGAGCTTAAATATTACCAATATATTCAAACCGGATTGGATGGACGTAGCAATATACAAGTGGTAAATGCTTACCGTACGAGTTTACTGAGATTAGCACAAAAATATAATAGCGCTAATTTTCAAGAAATAACTAAACCTGTACGCTTCATTAGTTATACCGAAAGTGATGTCAGCAAAATACTTAAGTTAATCAATAATGATAAATCTGAAACAGGGACAGGTAACTTTGGTAGCAGGCTTTTTGCAGGCGCCGCTTTTGCCCATATCGTCACGCAGTTTGATGGGACAAACAGATTTGCTAATCAACCATACACCACCAATTTTCCACGAATTAGTGCCGGAGTGGATTTACTGTTTAATAAGCACACGCAAAAAAATTATATACGGGCAGAGCTATCGTTTATATCTATCAGTCCTTCTTTTTACTCGAGTAATCAAGATTCTAAGGCAGATTATTATTTCAGCCAAAAAACAATAACCTTTACGCCACAACTTGTTTACAGCTTGTATAATAAAGACAAGTTTAAGGTTTTTATCGGTGCTGGGGCGGGCTTTAACTACTCATTTTACAGCAACCAAAAAGCTAATTACTATTCGGCCTACTCAAGTTATACTTCATCAGATATGGGGTATTCTTTAGCACATTTTTGGGTTAATTTTCCGGTACAGGCTGGGGCAACCATTGGCAGAAAAATAGATATATTTACTTATTACACAGGTTTTACTGCCTTCACAACTTATGGTAACTTTTCGATAGCTAACAAAATATATGGTGCTGGTTTGCACTACTTCTTTTATAAATAAATCTTAATAGACAACTTAGAGATACAGCAGTAAGATAATCTGTAGTAGCTCTAAGCTATTGTTCTTTTACAAGCTTACAGTTACACCATGTTTTCTTAGCTCTTCGGTCAGCTCAAGTGCCGAGGTAAAGTGTATACTATTAATACCCATCCTCTCACCAGCAACCACATTACGGTAATTATCATCAATAAACACCGCCTCCTGCGGTTTTACCTGATAACGGTCTAACAGTATCTGGTAAAACTCGGGAAACGGTTTGCGGGTTTTTTCCTCGCCAGATACCACAATGCCATCAAACCAGCCTAAAAAATCGTATTTGCCTTTAGCTATCTCAAAAGTTTCATGCGACCAGTTGGTTAATGCGTAAATTTTATATTTCCCGCTTTCTTTTAATTCTTTAAATATTTCAACGGTGCCGTCAATAACGCCACCCAGCATTTCTTCCCAACGTCCATAAAAAGCCCGGATATTTTCCTCATGTTCCGGAAATTGTTGTACTAATAGTTCGGTGCCTTCGGCTAAGGTGCGGCCAGCGTCTTGCTCTTCGTTCCAGGCAGGGGTACAAATGTTGGCTAGAAACTGATTGCGTTCTTCTATATCAGTAAAAATCTTATCGTATAAGTAATTAGGATTCCAGTCAATTAAAACAGCACCTAAGTCGAAAATTATAGTGTTAATCATGTTGTGCAGATAACAATTATGAAAATATGTTTGTTAGTGATACTTGGGTTTGTGGCAGCAAATTACTTTAAATAATAACGGCTCCATAAACTTTTATAATTTTACATGCTCAATTATGCAAGGACTCGTCACTAAATCAACCGGCAGCTGGTACCAGGTTCAAGGACCCAACGGGCAGCGGTACGATTGCCGTATTAAAGGCAAGTTCCGCATCAAAGGCCTTACTACTACAAATCCTGTAGCGGTGGGAGATAAAGTGGATTTTGAGTTGGAACCCGAACAAGAATCGGGCGTAATTAACAAACTCTACGATCGCAAAAATTATATCATCCGTAAATCCATCAACCTGTCTAAACAGGCACAAATTATTGCAGCTAATCTGGATCAGGCTTTTCTGGTGGTAACGCTGGCTTCCCCCCGAACCTCACTAGGTTTCATCGACCGCTTTCTGGTAACGGCCGAGGCATACGATATCCCTGCCAGTTTGGTGTTTAATAAACTGGATATGTTCAGCGATGAGGGTTTGGAAATACTGGCCGAATACAAAGCCATATATGAAAATTTAGGTTACCCGTGTTATCAGGTATCGGCACTAAAAGGCACGAACATACCACAGCTCATAGAACGGCTAAGAGATAAAATTACCCTGTTTTCCGGGCATTCCGGCGTGGGTAAGTCGAGCCTGATGAATGCTATACTGCCCGATTTGGAATTACGTACCATGGAAGTGTCCGAATGGAGCGACAAGGGTATGCATACCACTACCTTTGCCGAAATGTATGACTTACCCAGAGGGGGGCATATCATTGATACGCCCGGCATTCGTGAATTGGGTATTATTGACATTGAGCAACAGGAGCTGAGCCACTTTTTCCCGGAGATGCGGAGCCGTATGCATGACTGCCGCTTTAATAATTGCCGGCACATTAACGAGCCCGGCTGCGCTGTATTAGATGCCTTGGAAAATGGCGAAATTGAACCTTCAAGATATGAAAGCTACTTGAGTATCTATAACGGCAACGATACAAGGTCATAATATTAGCTGCAAGCATAAATTAGGATTGATAAATAATGAGAGCAGTTATACAACGTGTTACCCAAGCCAGCTGTACTGTAGAAGGCAATATTACCGGGCAAATAGATACTGGCTTTTTAATTCTGTTAGGTATTGAAGATGCCGACACCGCCGAAGATGTACAATGGCTGGCGCAAAAAATAGTAGGTATGCGCGTGTTTGGCGATGAAAACGGCATGATGAACAAGGCCTTGGCCGATGTAGGCGGCAACATTTTGCTCATCTCACAATTCACCTTATTTGCCCAAACTAAAAAAGGAAATCGGCCATCGTTTATTCGTGCGGCTAAACCTGATAAGGCCATTCCGTTATATGAGCAGATTATTGAGGCCCTTAAAGTATTAACAGGTCAGGATATCGCTACAGGAATTTTTGGTGCCGATATGAAAATTAACCTCCTGAATGACGGGCCGGTTACTATCATTATGGACACAAAGGATAAAGAAAATCACTAATTAACTATCTGGCATGACTATCGAAGAAGCCCAAAAGTTGGTAGACCAATGGATTAATACCACAGGTATCCGTTATTTTAACGAGCTGACTAACACCGCCATTTTAATGGAAGAAGTAGGCGAGGTAGCCCGTATTATGGCCCGGCAATATGGCGAACAGTCTTTCAAGAAGTCGGACACAGAAGTAAACCTGGCTGATGAAATGGCCGATGTGCTGTTTGTGCTGATTTGTTTAGCCAACCAAACCGGTATCAACCTAACCGAGGCCTTGCAAAAAAACTTGGAAAAGAAAAGTATTCGGGATGCTGACAGGCACCGGAATAATGAAAAGCTGAAGTAAGGCTGCTAATATGTGAACTTTTTAATTACTCAGTTGAAGTATTAAAATAATTTACCTGTTCGCCCACTTATCACCCAATAAACCAATAGCAATACCCAAAGTATAAGCCGCCAAATCGCCCCATTCAAAACCTTGGCCTAAAACTAAACGACCAAAAAGAGTTTGACGAATGGCGTTGATCCAAGGAGCCTGATAGAGTTGAAAAATCTCTATAGCATAGCTAAAAGCCAAACTACATATGGCTGCTTTAGAAAGGGAAAAGGCTGGTGATATAAAGCGTACTATATAATAGACCATCAACCCCCATAAGGCACTGCCTATCCATAAAGGAAAAATGCTGTAATGCCTGGAAAGTAAGCCTAATGTAATAGTAAGTAAAGCAAGCCCGCTATAGATAACTCGCTGTTTAAGAGCGCCTGGCTGGTTTAAATAAAAGGGCATAAATATTCGGCCTCAAAAATACATTATGGCATCATACTTGTAACCTGTTCAGCGTAAATAATTTAAATCTACACACTATGAGTTTGTTAAGATATGCAATTTTGGGCGCAGCAGCAGCTTACGGCATCCAATACGTAACTAAAAAACGCGAAAGCGATGGTAAATCAATACTGGACGACTTGAATGAAAAAGCACCAGAGTGGATGGAAAAAGCCAAAAAGTTTGGTGATGAAACTTTATCTAAAGTAACGCAGCCGGTTCAAGCACAACCTACAACAGAAAATTACCAGTAAAAATTTTTTAATAACAAAAAGAGCCCTGCATATGTGCAGGGCTTTTTCTGTTATATAGCGTTCGTGTTAATGAATAGTTGTGGTAATAGCTTACTGGTAAATAGAAACAAAACGGTGTTATAAGTATTTATACAAGTGCCAATTACCTGCTATGAAAAACTTTCGATGGCTCATTTTTATTTTATTCGCATTTGCTGTTGCTTCATGTCGTGAAAGTAACCGGCATAGTAATGCAGCAAACGAGGCTGCACCGAGAGACAAATCCAGACCCGAGTTGAAGATAAGGTGGGATAGTATTGGAAAAAAAATATCACACGATGTATACTTTGCTGAGTACGGTCGTATCAGTCGCTTAAATAAAGATACTTTGCTACTTACTTATCACTGTGGCAGCAAAGGCAACGAGTGGGATAATATTGTGCTGCGTCGAAGTTTTAACAACGGCAAAAGTTGGGAAAAGCCTAAAGTGGTTGTGCCGGATAGCATTCCGCGCCGGTACTACGGTTTTTCAACCCCCGAATTGTTGCGCTTGCGCAACGGCTGGATGCTGCTGGCCTTTACCGGACGCGGAAGGCCAGATGATAGTACGCATAATAACATCCAGGTTTGCATCAGCAAAAATGCAGGCCACACCTGGAGTAAACCGCAGATGATAGCCATTGGCCGATCATGGGAGCCGGGCATGGTACAATTACCTAACGGCGAAATTCAACTGTTTTTTTCAACCGAATTAGTTAGCTCCAAAGGGGCTGGCGGCAGGCACGAGCAAAAGCTGATGATTATGACCTCAAATGATAATGGTTGGCACTGGCAGCAGCCCAAACCGGTGGCGTTTGTAAAAGGGCGCAGGGATGGTATGCCGGTGCCCGTGGTGCTTAAAAACCATAAAGGTATTGTAGCGGTTTTCGAATCGGTGGGTAACCCTAAATCGCCATGCTTTATATGGTCGTCTGAAAAAGCGCAGTTTAAGTATGATAGCTTGGCAACCGAGCAAAACGGACGACGCTGGTGCGGTACTAGTAATGTATGGGGCGGCGCACCTTACTTGGTGCAACTACCAAGCGGCGAAACTATTATTTCGGTACAAGATGACGGCGGTCGCAAAATTGACCGCTTTAAAGGATGGAAAAAAAGCACCATGCTGGTATTGGTAGGTAACAGCATGGCACAAAATTTTAGTCAGAAGTCATATCCCTGGCCTAATTTGCCGGTTACTGATGGCGCTTACTTCAATTCTTTATTTTTAAAAGATGATAGCACGCTGGTAGCCGTATCTACCCGCAACTTTAAAGATGAGCGCAGCGAAATATGGTATAAAGAAGGGCACATCAGCCATTGATATAACGCCTGATGTGCCTTCGCTTGTTTATTTTGAAATTTTGCTTTGCGGCAAGTTGATAGTAAAAGTTGTTCCCTTTTCAGGCTGCGAATAAATATCCAGCGTTCCTTTCAAACTATCCACCAGATGTTTAACCAGCGCCAAGCCAAAGCCGTAGCCTTGCTCGCCCCCTGTACCTGTGGTTGATTCGCCTTTTCCCGTTAATATCTGCATAATTTTGTCATGCCCCATGCCTACGCCACTGTCTTCTACTTGTATTTGCAGCAAGTTTTCAGGGTGGTTTAGCTTTAACATCAGGCGTACGGCCACATGGCCGCCAACCGGTGTGAATTTTAAAGCGTTTGATACTAAGTTGCCGATAATTTGCAGCAGCTTATTTTTAGAAAAAGGTACTACCTGATTTTCCGGACTTGCCGTCACGGTGAAATTTATCTTCTTGTTAACGGCTTGCGGTGCATAAAGCTTTTCCAGCTTTTCTTTTAACACCAATTGGTTAAATTCATTGCTGCTTAGTTTTACTTCTTCGAGCTGTGCTGGCTTATTGGCCGTCAGTATCTCGTCGGCCAGTTCTAAAATGGATCGGCCGCTTTTATGAATCAGGTTCACAAATTCCAGCACTTCATCCATTTGATTTTCATCGCCCTGCTCGCTGATGATTTGTGCCAAGCCGATAATGCCGCCCAATGGGCCACGAATATCATGTGCTACCCGGCGTTGTGTTTCGGCAGCTTGGCTCATGCGGTTGCGCAAAGAGGTAATGGCTTTTACCGTTTTTAGGCGGGTAACAATTTCATCGGCAATAATTCTGAGTAACTCTACTTTTTCGGGAGTAAGTACACGCGATTGCGTGTCCAAAACACATAAAGCGCCTATATGATGACCTCCATCTACCCGTAGCGGTATGCCAAAATAATAACGCAGTTGCGGATTGCCGGCCACATAAAACTTATCCATAAAGCGGGTATCTGCCGACAAATCGGGTACCTCAAAGCTATCCTGCTCTACGATAGTATACTGGCAAACAGATTCTTCGCGCGGCATTTGTTCCATATCTAAACCATAGCTAGATACGGTCCATTGCGTAAAAGTATCAATCAGGTTTACCATTGATATATCGGCACCAGCCACTTTAGCCGCCAGCTTACTTAAGTCTTTAAAATTTTCTTCTAAGTTAGAATAGTCCAGGTCAAAATCAGATAAGGCCAGTAACCTGTCCATTTCGTTTACTGGCATTGGTAATGGTTCAATCATAGTATTAGGGTTTATAATACACAATAGTTAGTTTCCTTTGTACTGATAATCAGCACAAAGAGTTGCAATAAAACTGTACTGCATAAATAAACCTTCATAATCAGTGCCAAAGGCTTATTCCTTTACTCAATCTGAGAAAAATTAGGCTTTAATAGCTTGGTTAGTGTTTACACCGAATCTGTTTTGCTGAATGCGGTCATAATCCTTTACGTAATCGGGGTGTTCTGTACCCAGCGCCCTGTCCCAAATGCGGAAATATAACCCGTAATTGCCTTTGAATTTGCTGTGGTGCATATTATGGTGCACTGATGTATTCAGGATTTCGAACAAAAACGTATGCCTAAACCAGCGCGGCGCTACTTCGTAACCTAAGTGCCCGTATACATTAATCATAAAACCAATAATGGTAAACAGCACAATGGTAAGCGGATGCACCGGCATTAGCAGTACAATCACAAATAAAACAGCGCCCTCGGTCCATGCTTCCAAAAAGTGGAAAGAGTATGAGGTCCACGGTGATGGGTTAGTAGATTGATGATGCACTAGATGAGTGTAGCGGAATAGCTTTTTATGATGCAGCAAACGATGCATCCAGTAAAAATAAGTATCGTGTATAACCAGGCTGATGGCTAAACTTACCGGAATCCACCACAGTGGATAAGCATTTATATCAGTATAAACCAGCGTATGGTTTTTAAGCGGCGTAAATAAAACTAAATAGCCAATAACAGCAAACACGGCTGTGGTTTGCATAGAGTGCAAAATTTCTCGAATAAAATCTTTGCGGCTGGCTTGACGGTTCTGAATTTTTGACTGGCTGAACCAGTTAGCCAGTAACTTGTAAAATATTATAAAAGGCACCCCGGCAATCACAAAATAGCGAATAGCCGACATGCTGAAAAGTTGCATTAACTGTTTGATTATGGGTATCATTATCGTGTTCTCCTTATCCTTTCAACAACGCAAAGTTAGCAGGCAAGGCACGGCTTAAAATTAACAAAAGATAATTAACGCTTAACTGGCGAGGCAATTCTTTTGCGGATGCGGCTAAGCGATACTGGCGTGATGCCTAATAGCGTAGCCAGATACTTATTAGGTACCCGGTTTAAAATATCAGGCTTATTATGCAATAATTGCAGGTAGCGTTCTTCGGGTGATAGCAGCACAAACGACTCTACCCTATCCAGTGCCTCGGCCAGCATGTGCAGTAAAAAGGAGTTGCGTGATGATGACAGGCGCGGGTTATGATCCATTAGCGGCAGTGTTTTGCTATAATCCAGTTCCAGCAGGTCGGTATCTTCCAGCGCCTGATAAATAAAGCGGGAAGGTTGGTTAAGGATAATACTATCATGCGAGGCAATAAACTGGTTTTCCCAGCGTAGCATCAGGGTAGCTTCATCACCGTTCTCTTTCAGCTTATATACCCTGATGAGGCCTTTGCTGATGTAAGCCAGCTTTTGGGTATCGGCACCTTCCCTGATGTAAATACTACCGGCCGATAAGTGCCGGGTGTGGGCCATTTGCAATAGCTCCATTACATCTGGTAAGCTCAGGCCTTCAAACGCCTTTAAGTAGTATTGTATCTCGGTTGGATTGAGCATGTATACGGTGAAAACAGCTGTAAGTGCAATTTTGTTGTAATGTCAAAACTGCTTTAAGATTGGCTCAAAATATATGACTTGTTTGTACCTGCTAACCAATTAAATTGTTTACTGTTATGATGATGGTAATTTTAACCGTTCGGGCGGTTATTGTACTTTAGTGGCTGCTATGCAAAAATTTATCCGTGGTTTTGGTTATGCATTTAAAGGCTTGCGATATGCTACGGCTACCCAACTGAATTTCAGGGTGCACCTGGTGGCTATGCTTACGGTTGCTTTTATGGGCTATGCGCTGCATATATCGCAGCAAGAATGGCTATGGATAGGTTTGTGTATAGCCTTGGTGTTGGTAGTAGAGCTGATTAATACTGCTATTGAAACACTGACAGATTTGGTATCGCCCGATTATAATGTAAAGGCAGGTATTGTGAAAGATGTATCCGCCGGGGCTGTACTCCTTGCAGCCATATTTGCGCTGATAACCGGCTTGGTTATATTTTTACCTAAATTATTAAACCTCATTCATCATGCTGCATAAAACACGGGGAATAGTGCTTAAAGTGACCGATTATGGCGAAACCAGTGTCATTGTTCAAATATTTACCGAAAAATTCGGGCTGCAATCGTACATTATCAACGGCGTAAAAAAGCCCAAAGCTAGAATTACCCGTAATATGCTGCAGCCGCTACATCTACTGGATTTGATAGTATATTACAAAAATAGTGGTGCCGTACAACGTATTCGGGAACTGAAGAATTCGCCGTTGCTGTTGCATATTCCTTACGAGGTGGTAAAAAGCAGTATTGCCCTGTTTTTGAACGAAGTGCTATATAAGGCTGTTAAGCAACAAACCGCCGATGAGCAGCTGTTTGAATATGTATTTAAGGGGATAGAGCTGCTGGATAACATAACTGAGGGTTTAGCCAACTTTCACTTATTATTTTTGATTGGCCTTACCCGTTATTTAGGATTTTACCCGGACGTTACCAGTATTACAAATGCTGATTATTTTGACATGCGTAATGGCGTGTTTACCCGTTATAAACCCGAAAGTGACCAGTTTTTGTCGCCTCCGCATACTTATAACTTTTACCAGCTGCTTGCCCTTGGCTTTGATAATTTGACTAGTATTAACCTTTCTAACGATGAACGCCGGTACCTGATCTCTCGTATACTGGAGTACTATGCCTTGCATATTGAAGGTTTTGGCTATATCCAATCGCACGAGGTGTTAGAAGAAGTGCTGAGTTAATCATCAGCACTTCCGCCAAATAGTTTCTTGAATATGCTCTTGTCCTCCTTGGCATTCTGGGCGCCAATGAGGTAGCCATAGGGTTTAAGTGGTTCGATGTAGTCGCACATTACCTTAAACATGCCCAGCACCGGTATAGCCAGTACCATACCGGCAATTCCCCATACCGCCTCGCCTACTACAATAATCAGGATGGTAAACAACGGGTTGATATTTACCTGATTACCTACTACAAGTGGTTCCAGAACGTAAGTTTGCACAAATTGTACAATGGCATAAGTAATCAGCACACCAACAACCAAATTGCTGTTACCACCCTGACCTAGCGCAATCAAAACCGTGATGGCAGTACCGGTAATATTACCCGCAAAAGGTACAATTTCGAGTATACCGCATAAAATAGCGAAGAACACCGCATTTTTGATACCTACTATGGAAAAGCCGATGCCATACATCACCCACAAAAGCACAATCATCATCCCCAGCCCGGTAAGGTATTGCTGTGTAACACGGGTAGATCTGTAAATAATTTTTTCGGCAGTAAGGCGGTTCTCAACCGCTACTAATCGTAATACAAAATTTTTAAAATGGCTACGGAAGTAAATGAACAGAAATACATATACCATTACCAGCACGGTATCTACCACCAAACCAAAAAAAGAAGTAAGCGTGCTTAACGCTATGCCGGCCGCCTTTTCCATACCACCCGATTGCTGCTCTTGTAAAATTTGCTGCTGTTGCCTGCCCGATACGCCAAACTTTTCATAAACGTAATCTTTAACCTGGCCTAACAAAGAGCGTAATTGTGCTTCAATTTTAGAAAAATCTTTAACCAAGTCGCCAATTTGCCATTGTAGTAAAGCTACCAGTGCTGCGACCAGGATAAGAAAAAAGAAAATACTTAAAAAAGAAGATAAAACCCGGTTTAAACCTTTGTTCTCTAACCATCGGCTTACAGGAATAAGCAGCATAGCCAATACGGCACCAAAAGTAAGGGGTATAAGTACCGGTGCGGCCAAATATAAAAGTACAACCGATAAAAGAAACAAGGTTAGAATACGAAGCGTGCGTGATAAATAAGGCATAGCAAATAGTTGAAAATGAAAAAAGGCAAGGCTACTATTAACCTTGCCTGTATAAATAAAGCATGGGCCCGGTTTATGATTGACCGAGTACTTCTTTTTTAATGAATTCTAATGTAGAAGGAGGCAGGGTTGGACCAGAAGTTTGCTCCAGCGAACCATCTGATTGTATTTCCAGATCTGCATTGATGTTATTATCAATGTGCAGATGCAGGGTGTTACCTTCTCTTTCTACGTAACAGGTTAACTCACGCTCAGAATAATTAATGGTAAACTCTTGTTTGCCATTTGTGCTATTATTGGTTGTATCAGTCATAAGTGCAGTGTTTAGTCAGATAACATAACAACGGTAAAGGATGTTTTATTTGGCTGCAATATGTCAGTAAAAAATAAATGAAACCTAATCAGCGCCTTACATTAATTTTGAAAAATTATTTTGAATAAATAAAATAAGTGCCTATGTTTGCAGTCCCAAAATCAACCACGCTATTTGAAAGGCGGGTTTAAAAAAGGGAGCATAGCTCAGCTGGT
>NZ_WSRW01000010.1 GCF_009770985.1 Mucilaginibacter lacusdianchii
AGCGGAGAGGGAGGGATTCGAACCCTCGATACGCTTTTGACGTATACACACTTTCCAGGCGTGCTCTTTCGACCACTCAGACACCTCTCCGTTTGAAAATAAGTTTGCAAATGTAAGCGAATGGATTAGCATACGCAACAAAAAAGCGAAGCCTGTTGCCAGAACTTCGCCTCTTCACAAAACTACAACTAAATATTAATATCTTCTAAAATCGTTATGCTTGCTGCGCTCAACAGCATAGCTTAAGCGGGCTTCTTCGCGCTGTAAATGCTTGCGTTCAAACCGGGTAAGGCGGCCGTCGGCCAGCGCCATACGGCGCTCACGTTCTAACTGTATTTGTTGACGATGTAATGCTACGGCTTCAGTATGGGTAATCTGTCCATGGCGTATGCCTTGTTCAATCCGTTGCTGACGTACATATGGGTTGCGGGTTTGGGCTTGGGCTACAGAAGTGATAGCTAAAACGGCTATTAATAAACTTCCAAATATTTTCGCTTTCATAGTATTTTCAAGTTTGTTTTCATAAGTAAGAGGGGAAAAACACAGGCAAGGTTTAATGCCCCACTTAAATTAATTGATGCAGAGCGGGTAAATTATTTTAAGTATGTTTGCAGCCAATTGTCAGAATAGGCAAAACGCACACCCTTATACGTTGTTTAGTTTTCGATGCTGAACCTTAACGAGATTAAAAAGCCCATCGCTGCTGAGATAGATGTTTTTGAGGAGAAGTTTAAAGCTTCGATGCAAAGCTCGGTGCCCTTGCTTGACCGCATTACCCATTACATAGTAAAACGTAAGGGTAAGCAAATGCGGCCCATGTTTGTATTTTTTACGGCCAGCTTGTGCGGCGGTATTACCGAGGCTACCCACCGTGGTGCAGCCTTGGTAGAACTTTTACACACGGCTACGCTAGTTCATGATGATGTGGTGGATAACAGCTATCAGCGTCGTGGATTTTTCTCCATCAATGCTTTGTGGAAAAACAAGATAGCCGTACTGGTGGGCGATTTTCTACTGGCCAAGGGCATGGAGCTATCGCTGGCTAATAATGATTTTCAGATACTGCGCATCGTAAATGAAGCTGTAAAGCAAATGAGCGAAGGCGAATTGCTGCAGGTTGAAAAGGTGCGCCGTATGGATGTAAACGAGAGTATCTACTACGAGGTAATCCGCCAAAAAACAGCTTCACTAATAGCAGCCTGCTGTGCCTGTGGGGCTTCGTCAGCCGGTGCAGACGACGAGACGGTGGAAAAAATGCGTCAGTTTGGCGAAAAAATTGGTATTGCCTTTCAAATAAAAGATGATATGTTTGATTTTGGTACCGACGATGTAGGCAAGCCTCTGGGTATCGATATTAAGGAAAAGAAGGTGACGCTGCCGCTGATTTACTCGCTTAGCCATACTACCTCTTCCGAAAAGCGGCGTATAATCAATTTAGTCAAAAACCATAACGAAGATGCTGAGAAGGTAGCACAAATCATCAGCTTTGTACACCAAACCGGTGGCCTGCAATATGCCGAAACCCAAATGCAGAAATACCAGCAAGAAGCGTTCGAGATATTAAATACCTTTCCACCCGGCGAAGCCCGTACGGGATTGGAGCAACTGGTAAGATATACGACGGAACGGAATAAGTAAAATTTAGAACTAGGAGCAAAGAAGCAAGAGCCAGGATAAACATGTCATTAAGAGCGGTAGCTTAGTACTTCCGTTCCGGTTAATAATGCGAAAGATTGCTTCATCGTACCTCCTAGCAATGACAACAAGGAAAAACAAAAACTACCCCCTACAGCAGTAATATGTTTTTTGTGGAAAGTATCCTAGCTCCTGGATCTTATTTCTGAACTCTATTGCCTATTCTTCCTTCGGCATATTAGCTTTGTTCCGGAACGTATCCAGCGTGGTAATCGTTTCTAGCTTAACAGGCTTACCCGTGCGGGCCGATTCATAAATGGCTTCCATAATTTTATGGTCTTGTAAGCCTTCTTCGCCGGGGGTAAACGGTTCTTTGTTGTCCATAAGGCATTGCGAAAAGTGGTCCATCTCCAATGCAAACTGCTGTTTTTCGCCCACAATGATATTTTGCTTAAATTCTAACTTGCCTTGAGCCTGTGAAGCTTCCGTTTTTAAGCCGTTGTAATTAAACGCCGGATCCATGCCAAACCAGCCGCCGTTATCTGCATAGCAGCGGTAGCGTTTAGAGTCGTGTACGCTGTAGGCACAAGTATTATTAGCCACCACGCCGCTCGGAAAAAACATCTGAAACATTACTTTATCTTCCACTTCCTTAAAACGTGGATCATTAGCATCGCTATGGATAACTGCCGATACCATATTGGGTTCTTCGCCGGTTAAGTAGCGGTTGGTGTTTATGCAGTACAAACCAATATCTGGCAACGAACCACCGCCAGCCAGCGAACGTTTTAGTCGCCATTGGTTCGGGTCGCCAATGTTTTGAACGTTTACCGAGTCAATCACTTTTACATTGCCAAAGTGCTTGTCGCGAGTCCATTGCATCATCAGTTTGTTGTTGGGTTCGTACTGTATGCGGTAAGCAATCATCAGCTTTTTACCGGCCTTTTTACAAGCATCAATCATGTTTTTGGCCTCTTTGCTTGAGGTGGCCATCGGCTTTTCGCAAAGTACATGTTTGCCTGCTTTGGCGGCGCGTACTACAAATTCTTCGTGCATGCTGTTGGGTAGCACAATGTACACTGCGTCTATCTCGGGGTTGTTTTTAATCTGATCAAAATTCTGGTAATTGTAAATGTTTTTTTCGGGGATGCCATGTTGTGCGGCTACCTTTTTGGCTTTGGCAGCGTCGCCGCTTACCAGGGCTATCGGCTTGCTGTATTTGCACGAACCAAAGGCCGGCATGATCTGTCCCATCGTCAACTCACCAATACCCACAATGGCGTAGCCAATACGTTTAGACGGTTCTACCATGGTAGCTCCGCTTTCCTGCTGACGCTCGGTTGGCGCATGCTGACTAGGCACCTGTACCTTAATGGTGTCAGCCAGCATTTTGCGGGTGCCTGCGCCGTTCATTTGCTGAGCGTCGGCCGTGCACGAGGCTAGTTCACCTACAACGGTGGCTGCCACCAGGCCTTTGCCGGCGTTTTCTAAAAATTCCCGCCTATTGCATTCGCCTGTTGAGCCAAGAAAGGATTGCATGAGTTGATTGATGTTTTTCATGACGGTAGGTAGTTCTGGTATTTACTGGTAGTTATTAAATTTTCTTTAACCACAAATTGTAAAGGGCTTTTGTTTGATGGCAGAGTGGTTAAGTAGTTGATTTGTTGAGTTGTTAAGCGGTTGGAATAGTTTGAAAAGATAAAAACAGCTTAATGCAGCTGTAGCTGGTTTAATCAACCAATCAACCAACTATGAACTGTAAATTAATTCCCCTAACTTCGTTTCCATGCCTGCGTTCGATTTTAGCATGTTTAAGTTTAACCTGTTCACCATACTGGATGTGGTGCTGGTGGCTATCCTGATATACCAATTATACAATCTCATTAAGGGTACTATTGCAGCCAATGTTTTTGTGGGCATGGCCATGATATGTTTGCTGTACTTTGTGGTAAAAGCGCTGGATATGAAGTTGCTAACCGGTATACTGGATAACTTTATCAAAGCTGGTATTGTGATCGTAGTAGTGATATTTCAGCAAGAGATCAGGCGGTTTTTGTTGCTGGTAGGGCGCAATGCATCCTTACAGCGTAACCGTGCCTGGTGGCGCTACTTTTTGGGTAAAAACGAAAGTGAAAAAGATAATTATAAGCGCATTAAACCTATCATTGATGCTTGCAAAAGCATGAAGCAAACCCGCACAGGCGCGCTGATAGTATTTGTAAAAGAGTACGACGAGAATTTTTATCAAAACAGCTGCGAGGTGTTAGATGCCAAATTATCCAAGCGCTTGTTGGAAAGTATATTTCAAAAAAATAGTCCGCTGCACGATGGCGCGGTAATTATTTCGGGTAATAAAATTAAATCGGCTAGTTGTATTTTGCCGCTGACTGATAATACCGATTTACCGCCACAATTTGGCTTGCGCCACCGAGCCGGCATTGGCGTTACCGAATCCAACGAGGCTACGGCTCTCATTGTATCCGAAGAAACCGGCGAGATATCCTACGCCAAGCAGGGCCGCGTAAAAATGAACATCAGCTTTGCTGAACTGGAAAAACTGTTAAATAAAGACTACTAAACCATTTTTACGGATTAACCTAAGCAGCAGCTTTTTGCTTTGGCTTACTGATAAGCATATGGTATTTAATGCTGTCGGGTGCACGGTATATGGGCATTCTATCACGGCTATTTAAGCTAGCAATTGGCATATTGTCCTCAATCTTATTATCTGACAGCATTCGTTCAAATCTTGCTTTGTCAATCTCTTCTTGCAAGTTGGGCGTTTTTATAACGCCTATCAATTGGCCCTCTTTATTTTTAGGCTGAAGTGATTTGAAATTTATAGTATCAGCAAGCAGCGGCTGAAAAGGCATGCCTGGTAAAATAGAAGGTGTACCGCCCGAAAACGATGGTGACTGGGCTTTTGCCTTATAAGTGCCAAAGGCCAGGAATATTAATAAGTACGCCTTTTTCATAATGTGAGGATTAAGTTGTTACTAAGTTAATTAACAGAAAAATATAAGCCTAATTATTTAACAGATTTAACACTTGGCAAAAAATAAAAAGGCCAGCTTGTATTAAGCCGGCCTTGAGTTATAAAGATAAAAAAGCTTTATTTGATTTGAGCAATAGCTTGGTCAATAGCTTTTACCGAAGCATCGTCGTTCTTTTTAGCACGTTCGGCTTTAATGCTTTCCAACATGCTTACCACTTGCGGGCCAACGTATTGTTTAAAGCGCAAACCAAAATCTTTAATTTGGCTAACGCCTTGCTGGGCGTACTCTGGACTTTGCACACGTGCAACAAAGCCGGCATAAGCTGGCATAATGTTGAACCGGCTTTGCGGAGCCATATCGGCAAATTTGCTGTTTACATAAGGCCATTCTGCATCTGTACCGTTAGCAGCATATACCGCCAAAATAGCTTCAGCCAAGTCGCCTTTTGCATCTTTTTCCAAGCCTTTGGCTGTTTTTAAAGCTTCAGCGCCGTCAATCTGACTCAAGCCACCCAAAGCCGCACCTTGTATGGCGTAAGATTGGCTGCTTAACGCCTGTTTAAACAAGTTTGCATTACCGGATGCTTTCAAGTCGCCTAACACATCTAAAGCCGCTGCACGGGCCAGGTTATTAGGGTCGGTTTGTGCAAGGGATACCAAAATAGGTTGTGCTGCATTGCGCACATCATCATTGGTTAATTTTAAACCGCGGATGGCTCTGATGCGCAATCCGTAATATTTATCTTTCAAGGCAGCTATCAGAATTTTACGGGCTACATCGCTGGTTGTTTGCTGCGCAATAGCAGCGGTGATAGCTTCGTAACGATCCATATACAATCCAGCATTGTTGTACTGGTAGGCCATCTCTTCGATGGTTTTGTTGTCTACCTTTTGCGTAAGCAGTGCCTTGTCGGCATCTACGTTTACCAGCAGCGGTTTGCTGGCTACATTAAAGGTTAGAGTATCCACTTTATTACGTAGCCAAACCAATTTACGCTGTTTACCGCTGTTGGTATAAATATCTACGTTTACAGGTAGTATAAACGGATTGCCGGTTTGGTTTTGCTGTACGTAAACGGTTTGCGTTTTAGAACCAGCATCCCATTTGTAACTGATGTTCAAGATAGGATGACCAGCGCCATAGTACCATTGGTTGAAAAACCAGGTCAAATCTTTGCCGCTGGCTTCTTCTAATGCTAAGCGTAGCTGATGCGCCTCGCCATTTTTAAAGGCATTAGTTTTCAGGTAAATATTTAAGCCTTTGTAAAATGCCTCATTACCTAGATAACTACGCAGCATGTATAAAATAGAACCACCTTTTTGGTAAGTTACATTGTCAAATACATCCTCTTTGTCGTTATAGTAAAAACGAACCAGGTTTTTCTCAGCAGATCCCTGACCGTTCAGGTAACTACGACGGTCATTGTTGATGTGGGCGTCGCCTTCGTCTTTTCCGTATTTGTATTCGCCCCACAGGGTTTCGCTAAAATCAGCAAATGATTCGTTTACGGTTAAGTTACTCCAGCTTTCGGCAGTTACATAATCGCCAAACCATTGGTGGAACAGTTCGTGTGCAATGGTGCTTTCGCCCCAGGCATAATAACGATCTAATAGTTCACGACGGGTAGCTTGTACATCTGCACCGTGCAGCGTGGCACTGGTGTTTTCCATTGCACCGCTCACATAATCACGCACTACAATTTGTGCATATTTATTCCACGGATAATCTACGCCCAGCGTTTTCGAGAAAAACTCAATCATTTCGGGCGTATTACCAAAAATATCTTTAGCGTAAGGGGCGTAGGCAGGTTCCAAGTAGTAGCTTACTTCTTTATCACGCCATTTATCTCGGGTGATTTTAAAGTTACCCACAGCCATCATAAACAGGTAAGGCGAATGGGGCAAGTCTTGCTTCCAGTAATCGGTACGGGTGCCGTTGCCATTGTTTTTTTGCGATACTAAGCGACCGTTCGAGAGGGTTACATATTTAGATGGCACCGTCATGTAAATCTCTTCGGTGGTTTTTTGATTAGGCTTATCGATGGTTGGGAACCAGGCCGATGAACTTTCAGTTTCGCCCTGTGTCCAGATTTGTACCGGTTTACCTTTAACGGCGCTATCCGGGTTGATAAAATACAAACCTTTGGCATCTGTAATAGCTGCGCTGCCTTGTGATTTTAACTCATCGGGTTTCGAGGTATAATCAATATATAAGGTATAATTTTCGTTGTTGCGATAGGTTTTATCCAGCTTAATTGCTAAGCTCAAGCTATCGTAAGTAAATTTTAAAGGTATATTCTGGCCGTTCTTTACTACAGCAATGGTTTTAATATCCATGCCCTTAGCATCCAGGCGCAGGCTGTCGGTAGGATATACGTGTGGTTTTAAGGTTACCCACTCTTTACCATACATGTGGCGCTTTTTATAATCAAAACGTACATCCAGCTTGGTGTGTACCAGGTCGTTAATTTTTTCGGGAGTAGCCCGGTAAATTTTCATGGCTGGGTTAACCGGTTGGGCGGCTTGCTGTTGCTGCGCATAAGCTGGCAGTTGCACTAAAGCCGCTACAAAGCCGGCTACCAGCAGGGCGAGAGATTTGTTATTCATGAACTTATTGATAGTAATATTTTGCTTAGATAACTTTTGTACTGTTTTGTTACGAAGATAACGTTTTGTGGCTGTTTGTGTAACCAATATCTGGGTGGTTGTGCAGTAGGATGTAACTTACAAAACGGCTTTAATGTGTTGTTGAAGAGCTTGGTATAAATTATTGCCTCTTAACGCAAAAAATCCGGCGCAAGGGCCGGATTTTCATTTATGCTATTTTCTGCTTTTCAATTAGCAGTGTTGTTCAAAAGCATCAATCAGGTTATCGGCAATCATTTGTGCCGGGCGACCTTCAATTTGGTGGCGCTCAATCATGTGTACCAGTTTGCCGTCTTTAAACAAAGCCATAGCTGGTGATGATGGCGGATAAGGCAGCATGTAGTTACGGGCAGCATCTACAGCATCTTTTTCCATGCCGGCAAATACGGTTACCAGTCTATCAGGATGTTTGCCGTGCTGAGCAGCCATTTTAGCAGCCGGACGGGCCATAGCCGCAGCGCAACCGCAAACAGAATTTACCATTACAAACACAGTTCCTTCGCTCTCAACAGCTTCTTTTACAGACTCAGCATCTTTTAATTCGGTAAAGCCGGCGTTGGTTAAATCAGCCCTCATTGGAGCTACAAAATATTCTGGATACATATAAGTTTTTTTCTAATGTCTTATACAAAAATATCAAATTAAGCTTCGAAAAAAGCCAATGCATTAAAATATTAACAATTGACTGACGTTTAACCTGTAACTTTTTTGCCCGCAACTTCCGTTTAATATACAGTTGCCGGGTAACTGGTTGCTAAAGTGCCCTGATTAATTGATTTAAACTATTGTATGAATTTGAAACAAGCAGATGTGAGTGTAGGAAGTGTTGTGGGTAAAAATCAGCTTAAGCCAAAAGTGTTACAGGTAAAAGCCCGTTATTTAACGGCGTTGAAAGTGTTTGTAGGATTAACCGTAGCTTTAGTAATAGCCTTAACTACTACCATCTACAAGCTTAATGAACAAACCCGTTTACAGACTGAAGAAAATAACCGCCTGTTAAACCAGGTATCATCCCTAAAAAGCCAGGTAGATGAAAACGTGGAAGCCCTAAACTTGGTAACTGCACAAAAAGACAGCAGCAACAGCAAAGCGCTAGGCTATATTGAAAGCATACAATCCAAACTAAAAACCATTAATAGCTATTTGAGCCGCCGGGGCTTGAAAAGTGTATCGTTTAAAACAATTAAAGCGAGCAACAAAACCAGCAAGGCAGATAACACCAAGATTTACCAAAAGTATAACCGCTATTTATCTAAACTGGTAGATAACATTGCCGAGATGCCTATGGGCTATCCGCGTGCAAGTTCTTTTACCTCAATTTTTGGCTACCGTGGCAATCCGTTCAATTTTGGGCGTAGTGAATTTCATCCCGGATTGGACTTTAAAGGGCAAATGGGCGATCAGGTAAAATGTACGGCTAGTGGTAAAGTTATATTTACCGGTCGTGCCGGTGGTTATGGTAACTGCGTACGCATTCGTCATATTAATGGTATTGAAACATGGTACGGCCATTTGTCGCGCATTACGGTTCGCGAAGGTCAGAAAGTAAGTGTGGGCGAAATGGTGGGCAAGGTGGGTTCAACCGGACGCTCAACTGGTCCGCACCTGCACTACGAAGTGCGTCGGGATGGTAAGCCCGTAAATCCAGTGCAGTATTTGTCGTTGAATTAATTGTAGATTTAGGAATATAGAATTGAGATTTTAAGTAGGCTTCGTTTTTGTCAGATGCAAAAACGGAGCTTTATTATGATAGTGTCAGCTTAAATTGTAAAAGTAATAGCATTGCGCATCAAAGCTAATTCGCTGATATCGAACTGCAGACTTAAAACGCCTCACCTTGTATAACCCGCTGATTATCCCTAATTTTGCAGTCTTAAATTAAGAAAGTATGTCGTCAGTAGAAACTACCTACGTTAAATACAAAGTAAAAGACATGTCGCTGGCCGATTGGGGCCGCAAAGAGATAGAACTGGCCGAGGCAGAAATGCCGGGCTTAATGGCTTTACGCGCTGAATACGGTCCGTCGCAACCTTTACAAGGTGCACGTATTGCTGGCTGTTTGCACATGACTATCCAAACCGCTGTGTTAATTGAAACACTGGTGGCGTTGGGTGCCGAGGTTACCTGGTCGTCATGTAATATCTTCTCCACACAAGATCATGCCGCTGCCGCCATTGCTGCTGCCGGTATTTCGGTTTATGCCTGGAAAGGTATGAATGCCGAAGAATTTGACTGGTGCATTGAGCAAACCTTGTACTTTGGCAAAGAGCGCCAGCCACTGAACATGATTTTGGATGATGGCGGTGACTTAACCAATATGGTGTTTGATAAATATCCTGAACTGGTTGCCGGTATCAAAGGTTTATCTGAAGAAACTACCACTGGTGTACACCGTTTATACGAGCGCATGAAAAATGGTACTTTGCCAATTCCTGCTATCAACATCAACGACTCGGTTACTAAATCTAAATTCGACAACAAATACGGTTGCCGCGAATCATTGGTAGATGCTATCCGCCGCGCTACCGACGTAATGATGGCCGGTAAAGTAGCCGTAGTTTGCGGTTATGGTGATGTGGGTAAAGGCTCTGCCGATTCATTGCGTAATGCAGGTGTCCGCGTGATTGTTACCGAGATTGACCCGATCTGTGCGCTACAAGCTGCTATGGAAGGTTTTGAGGTAAAACGCCTGTCAACTGCCATTCCGGAGGCTGACATTGTGGTAACCGCTACCGGTAACTGCGATATTGTACGCGAGCAACATTTCCGTGCTTTGAAAGATAAAGCTATTGTTTGTAACATCGGCCACTTCGATAATGAAATTGATATGGCCTGGTTAAACGGTACTTATGGTGATACCAAGGTTGAAATTAAACCACAGGTTGATAAATACACCATCAATGGCAAAGACGTTATTGTGTTGGCTGAAGGTCGTTTGGTAAATCTTGGTTGTGCTACCGGTCACCCTAGCTTTGTAATGTCAAACTCGTTTACTAACCAAACTTTGGCCCAGTTAGAACTTTGGACCAACCGTGAGGCATATGAGAACAAAGTATATACCCTGCCTAAGCACTTGGACGAAAAAGTAGCCCGTTTGCACTTAGCCAAAATTGGTGTAGAGCTGGAAGTACTAGATGAGCACCAGGCTGAATACATTGGCGTAACCGTTGAAGGTCCGTTTAAACCGGAGTATTATCGTTATTAATTTTTATTACGAAATATAATGTAAAAGATAAAGGCATGACTTAACGAGTTATGCCTTTTTTTGGTGATAATTAATTCCGTTAGTTTATAGCAGAACACAAATGCTTGACATATTTCCTATATAAGAAATGAACATGCTGTGATTATGCAAAAGCGATGTTTATTAAGCCTTACTAGCCAATTATTTTAATGTTGCTTAAGTTTTAAATAATAAACGTAAGGTAGCATCCAAAATGGTTACGCCTTAATTTAGAATTACTTGTAGCTTTTAGTTTAAGGCCTTTTTTAATACTTCAGCAGTTTTATCAATACCCTCAAAACCTGTATGTAAGTAAACTTGATTTCCTATCTTATCAAAGATCAAATATGCTGGAATACCTGAAATCTTGAGTTTGCTTTTTAAAGCAGACATTTGCTCATGAGTTATTCTAATGTGCTCGCCGGACATTTCGTTGATCATATTTTTCCAGATCTTTGTTGGTGAGCTTTCATCGGTAAGGTAAATAAAAATAACGTTATCTTTATTAATTGAGGCTTTGGTTTGCTTGAAATCTTTGATGGCTTGTATGCAGGGGGCACACCATGTTGCCCAAAAATCTATATAGATTGTTTTCCCATTAAATGGCTTAATTATCTCATTCAGCACAATATCCGGATTTGCTATAGTTTTGTCTATAGAATAAATTCTGTAATTATTAGTGAGTTGATTTTCAGGGGTCTTTTCAAGTATTTGTTTGCTGATAGAAAGTATATAATGTTGTAAAAATGAGTCTTTCAAGCTTTGGAGTGCAGCTATATCATAAGCATTAAGCGGCGTATTTTGCCGAATCAGCTTCTTGCAAAAAAGCTGGCTTGTAGATAAATCGAACATTATGCCAGAGCTTGTGCCTAATATATGCGTAAGTACTCTCTTGAGGCTATCTGAATATTCTTTATTTGCAAACGAGCGGCTTTCATCAGCAAAACGGTCATTGAAGTTGCTCACAAACATTGCATCGAAAGGTGTTTTAGGCTCCTCAATATACTGTCTTTCCGAATCGTCCGGAATAAAAATCGAAGCTTCGGCTAACGCTATTCCAAGCGCCCATTGCATGTTATTAATTTGCTTTGCATTTGCGTTTGGTAAATTAATAGCGGCATCAAGGTCTTTTATCATCCGCGCTATATCAGATGGTAAGGAGTCGATTTGTTTTATCCTTTTTAAAAGTTTAATTGTTTGTACTTTCTGTTTTTGTTTCCGCTCTGCAGGCCAGTTGTTTGGATTTTCTGTTTTCAAAAATGCAATATATGCCCTTTCTTGTTTAGAAAGCGGATAGTCTTTTAACAAAGAAGCGAAGTTTTCATTGCTTATAAAATTGACTTTAACAACGTTATGATGTATAATATCTTCTATACCTGCTGCATTGTTAATTACCTTTGCAAAGTCAGATGAATATAGTCCATAATAATCATTAACATGAAATTCTTTTAATGCTGAAAAAAAGCGCTCATCAAAATCAGGAATCGTGATCTTCTTGTTACGTTTGCGCTCATCTCTATATACCATATCAAGTTGTACTATCCAACTTGCAGCATCCATTCTTAGATTGATTTCGGCTAGTTGCCGAGTTTTGGTTAATAATTGTTTGTCTTCTGAAAGATCTTTAAGTCCTTTACTTACTTGCTGAAGAATGAATTTTTTTAATGTCTCTGCTGATGTATTGTGGTTGTCAATTAAACCATATATTAAGCTAGGAGATAAAAAACGGCGTGAATAATTAGATAGGTTAAATTGATAAAACTGATTGTTGATATCAGCAAAAGCACCTGAGAAAACAATTTGTTCTTTTTTGTTTGGTCTGCGCAGGTCAGCCCATAGCACCGATTCCTTACCCGGTTCAAGGATGATTTTTCCATTGTACGGCAAAAAGTCATAAAGCATTACCTCAGATGCAGAAACCAAAGGTATTATGACTTTAAAACTTCCTTTACTATCGATAGTTAAATCGATGTTTATCTCTTCGTTGGTAATAGGATTATTATATACTAAGTGCGCCTTCTGGTTTTCAAACGCGTAACCAGTTAAATGGCCCGTAAGTATTGCTGACTGATTTTTAAAAACCGGCATAGGCAGGGGCCGATCGTCATCAATTGGATGCAAAGCTGCCGCAATAAGCTTTTGAGGTATAGAATCTATTTTGTGTACTATACTAGTAGCAGTGGCTGTCTGCCAATAAAACAGTTGACTAAAAAGCAGCATTGCTGACAATGATATGTAAAAAAAGTTCATGTTGTGATAAGATATAGATCAGGTGATTAACCTAAATTCTAGTGCACTTTTTAATTAGTGGCTTCTTGGAAAAGGAAGCAACCTGCTTTTTGATAGAGAATTAAAAGTTTAGGTGATTGTATATGATATTTAAACTGATATTAAACTAAATATATTTATATATCGGTTTAAATGAAAAATTGAATGTGAATCCATACTTTCCAGTGATAGTATCTCATCTGGTGCAATCACAATCGCTGACAAACATCTTTTTCAAAATTCAACTTATGTTTGCTGCTTTTCTGTATATATAATTGCCTTACAAATGCAGAGCCTGTAACTATGTGACTCAGCTTTGTTTTTAAGTTGTTATATGTTTACGTGCAGATAATTAGCTATTGCATTATAATTAAACAGGGTGCCTTAAAACCCCTGTTTAATCTTATGATAACTATTGTTTCCGGATAAGGAAGTTATTTTTATTCTTTTTCTACCACTACAGCTGTGCCATAAGCCAGCACTTCTGTAACGCCTTGCATTACTTCATTAGCGTCATAACGCATGTTAATAATGGCATTGGCACCTAAAGCCTGTGCATGTTGAATAAGCAGTTGGTATGCCTCTTCGCGGGCACGTTCGCAAAGCTCAACGTAAATAGATAACCGGCCGCCAAAAATAGATTGTAAGCCACCGGCAATGTTACCAAGAGCACTACGGCTGCGTACGGTGATGCCACGCACTACGCCTAAATGTTTTACTACACGGTAACCGTCTAAGCTGATGCTGGTGGTGATAAGAGAGGTATCCATAAAAATGTTGTTTTAAAGCGATTTTAATAAATATGTCGTAATGTTTTAGCGTCTCAAATATAGCAGATTTTCCTAGCGGCAATAAAATATTAACACTATAAGACAAATGAACCTGCATTTAAAGCAATCATAAATACCTTTTAACTGTTAGCATGAAAGATGTTTACTTTGCAAAAATTTTATAGCCGATGGTTAGATTATCAGTTAATATCAATAAAATAGCAACATTGCGTAATTCACGCGGCGGTAATAAGCCCGATTTAATTCAGGTAGCTAAAGATTGTGAAAAGTTTGGTGCGCAAGGCATTACCGTACATCCGCGGCCTGATGAGCGCCATATCCGTTACAGTGATGTATACGAGCTAAAAGAAATTGTTACTACCGAGTTTAACATAGAAGGTAACTGCGAGGAACAAAAGTTTATTGATTTAGTGTTGGCTGTAAAACCCCACCAGGTTACTTTGGTGCCCGATGCTAACGGACAGCTTACCTCTAATCATGGGTGGAATACCATCGAGAATAAGCGTTACCTTACTGATATGGTAAAATGCTTTAAAGATGCCGGCATTCGTGTATCCTTGTTTGTTGACCCATTGCTGGATATGGTAGAGGCTGCTGCTGAAACCGGCACAGATAGGGTGGAACTGTATACGGAAAGCTATGCCGCCCATTACCATCAAGGGATAGAGCTGGCTGCCGCGCCATTTATACAGGCCGCAGAAATGGCTCATAAAGCAGGACTGGGTTTGAATGCAGGTCACGACCTGGATTTGCAAAATCTTAAATACTTTGCGCAAAACGTTCCTAATCTAGATGAAGTAAGTATTGGTCATGCCTTAATCAGTGATGCGCTATATTATGGTCTGGAAAATACGATACAGATGTACAAGCAACAACTGGCTAGTTCATAACAGACCTGATTATTTACTTAAAATATAATGTGTGGTTGTACCATTAGTGCAGCCACACATATCTTTTAGTAAGGCAGCGTTCGCAGAAAAATCTTTGTAAGGGTAAGAAGAATAACAGGGTTTTTACCAGCGGCCCTCTGGATACACGGTAGGCAAATACTCGTTTGCATTTTGAACATTGTGGTTCCAAGGTTTAGGGGGAATTGTAGATTAATCAATAGTTATTATTCCTTATACGAATGCCTTATAGTAAAAGTTTAATAAAAACGAGTGATTAATTAACCCTGAGTTTTTAGGCAACTTTAACTTTCCGGTAACTTGGCACGTTGACCAGTAAAATGCCGATTAAAATTACGGCCAAGCCTAGCATTTGCCCGCTATATAAACGCTCGTTAGCCAATACCCAGCCTAGCACTACAGCTACCACTGGGTTTACGTAGGTATATGTGCTTACTAACGCAGGCGCTACTTGACCTAATAGCCAGATGTATGATAAATAACCTACTAAGGAGCCAAACGTTATCAGAAATATTATGCCGGCCCAAGCTTGTGCAGGTACATGGTTAAATGTAAATCCCTTAAATTCTCCACTTATGCCGGCTATCAAAAGGCTGAATAGGCTAGCCGCTATAAGCTGTATACTGCTGTTCATGATTACTGAGCTGTTGCCTTTACTGCTTTTGGTAAGTAATGAACCCACAACCCAAAGCATTGCGCCAATTTGTACGCCTATCATGGCCCATAGGCTCATAGCCGATTGTTTAGCTTCCTGATGCCCCATCTGCACAAACAAGAATATACCTACAAAGCCAATGAGCAAACCAGAGATGATATACTTGTTTGAAAAGTATTGGGCCCATCGCGATCTATCGAATATCAAAAACCATAGGGGCTGTGCAGCAATTAATACCGCTACTTGTCCCGAACCGATATACTGCTCGGCCCAAGCCACCATGCCGGTACCGCCCACCAGCATTAAAATGCCGCTGATGGCTTGAGTTCTAAGCAACTTGCCCTTTGGAATCACTTCGCCCTTAGCTTTGCAATATATCAACATTAAGATGCCAGCCACGCAGTATCGCAAGGCCACCAGTATAAAAGGCGGAAAACCGGTAAGTCCAAACTGTACCGCCAGATAGGTAGAACCCCATATGGTATAAACGCTCAAAAATGCTAGCATAATGAGCCAGCGCGATGCGGTAGGTTTGGTTTGCATAGTTGATAAAGCTTATGGTATGCAAAAGGAGCGACAGACATCGCCCATCGCTCCTTTTACTTATCAAAAATAAGAAATTATTATAAGCTAAATGCTTCTTTTATCTTGTCAACGTAATCCAGCTTTTCCCAGGTGAACAGCTCTACTTCAGTAGTTACTTCACGGCCTTCGGGGCTTACAAAGGTTTTAGTAACCGTTTCGCTTGGTTTACCAAAGTGTCCGTAAGCTGCGGTTTCGCTATAAATAGGATTGCGCAATTTGAAGCGGGTTTCAATAGCGTAAGGGCGCATGTCAAACAACTGGCTTACTTTTTCAGCAATTTCTCCATCATGTAAATCAACTTTGGCCGTACCATAGGTGTTTACATAAATGCCCATAGGTTGTGCAACACCAATTGCGTATGATACTTGTACCAATACTTCATCACACACACCTGCAGCAACCAGGTTTTTAGCGATATGGCGGGTTGCATAAGCAGCCGAGCGGTCTACTTTAGAGGGATCTTTACCCGAAAATGCGCCACCACCGTGTGCACCTTTACCGCCATAGGTATCCACAATAATTTTGCGGCCGGTTAAACCAGTGTCGCCATGCGGGCCGCCAATCACAAATTTACCGGTAGGGTTGATGTGGTATTTAATGGCTTCATTGAAAAAATGTGCATATTTTGGATAACGGGCTTTTACACGCGGAATCAGGATGTTGATAATATCCTCACGTATTTTAGCCAGCATAGCCTCATCTTCATCAAAATCGTCGTGCTGGGTAGATATTACAATAGCATCAATGCGTTGTGGCTGATTGTTATCATCATACTCCAGCGTAACTTGCGATTTTGCATCCGGGCGCAAATATTTAATGTCGGTACTTTCGCGGCGGATAGCGGCTAGCTCTATTAATAAAGCGTGTGCAATATCCAGTGCCAACGGCATATAATTGTCGGTTTCTTTGGTAGCATAACCAAACATCATACCCTGGTCGCCGGCGCCTTGCTCTTGCTTGTTCTGACGATCTACACCCTGATTAATATCTGGCGACTGCTCGTGGATGGCTGATAGCACGCCACATGAGCTGCCATCGAACATATACTCCCCTTTGGTGTAGCCAATTTTATTAATCACTTCGCGTGCAATTTTTTGCACATCCAGGTACGCTTTTGATTTTACTTCGCCGGCTAAAATTACTTGGCCGGTAGTTACCAGGGTTTCGCAAGCCACCTTCGAGTCTACATCAAAGGCCAGAAAATTATCAATCAACGCATCCGAAATCTGATCGGCCACTTTGTCCGGATGTCCTTCCGAAACAGACTCTGAGGTAAACAAATAAGGCATAAACTATCTTAAAATCTTAAATTAAATAAATAAAATAAGTGGTTAACAGATAGGCTGGATTAGTAAAAAAGAAGAGTACAAGGGTTTAGCACTTTTTTACGTGGTTGCAATCCGGCTTCTGCCCATTCAGGCAGCGTTATCAAATCAGTCCACTTTACAATGAGCAAAAGTAAAACAATTTTACAAAAGCCGAAAATAGGCTTACTTTTGATGGCCGAAAAATTACATTGTTTGAAACGTAAAGCCCTGTTTGTCATAAATCCGGTAGCCGGTGGTAAAAGCAAAGCCCATGTGCCGCAGCTGATACAAAAGTGTCTGAACAAAAATGTTCTGGAATCCACCATTGTTTTTACCGAAGAGGCCGGGCACGCCAACTGGCTGGCCAAAGAGGCTATTGATACTTATCCGGTAATTGTAGCCGTTGGCGGCGATGGTACAGTAAACGAAGTAGCATCAGCCGTGGTAGGCAGTCAATCTGCATTAGGTATTTTACCTTTTGGTTCAGGCAACGGTCTTTCACGGTTTTTAGGCATCCCGATGGATACTGCTGAGGCAATTAAATCACTCGGCAATTGCCATATTGAACAAATAGATGCCGGTCAGATAAACGGGCAATGGTTTTTTAACATGGCCGGTATGGGCTTTGATGCACATATAAGCCAGGTGTTTGCACAACAGGGTACACGCGGCTTTATCACCTACTTTAAATCGGCCGTACGCGAAATTATCAATTATAAATCGCAGGCATATCACCTTAACATCGACGGGAAAGAATATGACCGTGAAGCTTTTATGTTAAGCTTTGCCAACTCATCACAATATGGTAACAATGCACACGTATCACCAACCGCTTCGGTTCAAGATGGGTTGCTGGATGTGTGCGTCATCAAGCCTTTTCCGCTATATCGTTTTCCTGAAATGGGTCTGCGGATGTTTACCAAAACAGCCGATAAATCTAAATATGTGGAAATTATAAAGGGTAAACATATCAGTGTTTTCCGCAAAGCATCGGGCCCGGTACACCTGGACGGCGAACCACAAACTTTAGGTGAATCAGCCGAAATCAAGATTTTTCCTCGTTCGTTAAATGTAGTAGTAGGGCATTATCCCGCTAAATAAGCATTATGTCATCTAAAAAAAGTAAGAAAGAAAGTTCGGGCATTATGTATTCTACTAATCCCGACTTTGAGTTTGAAGCTGAAGATAACGGCGATGTGGTAACACCTGCACCACAGCAGCAAAATTTAAAGATATACCTCGACAGAAAAGGCGGTGGCAAATTAGTAACCCGCATAGCTGGCTTTGCCGGAGCCGAGTCGGACTTAGAAGTTTTAGGAAAAAAGCTTAAATCAAAATGCGGCGTAGGTGGTTCGGTAAAAGATTATGAAGTTTTGATACAAGGCGATTTCAGGGACAAAGTGCTGGAATTGCTGCTTGCAGACGGATATAAAGCTAAAAAAGCCGGAGGATGATTGTTAAGAATATGATATTATATTATTAACATAACTTAAAGTTGTTGAGCTATTGTGCACAGGCTTTCACCAAAACATTCCATACAAAACATTTTCTTTATAAGTAAGTTGTAAGCAAAGAACTGTTTACTGCAAGCGTAAATTTTACACTATCCTTGCATACTATATCAGGTTAGTTACACTTTTTTTAGTGTTTAATGCTTGATATTATTAAAAAAAATGGTTTTCATTGCAAAAAATTGTTTTTGCAAACACAATTTATCTTTTAACAAACGTTATGTAATACATTGCTTGCCAATGAAACTTCATACGGTTATTAAAAAATTGTGAAGAATAACATTTTGATTAGTTTTACATTATTAAAATTATAATTTTGTTATTCGCATTAGTGAGCATATTTAATTAACTAAATATTTAAACAAAAACTAACAACTAAATTTAAAGTAATGGCAACCGCACCATCAAAACCAACTACTCCTCCTGTTAAAAATGAAAGCTCAGGTAACACAGGCGCTTTCGCTTCATTAGTTATTCCTATTTGTTTTGTAATTGCATTATGTATTTTCATCTTCGTTCTGGGTCATCCAAGCCATTACAAAGGTGGCGACGTTGAAAAAGGCGCCCCGGTTGATTACTTTGGTACTGTACACAGAGGTGGTCCGATTGTACCGGTACTGATGACACTGTTCCTGATGGTGATTATCTTCTCAATCGAAAGATTTGTGGTAATTGGCAAAGCGGCTGGTACTGGTAACGTTGATGTTTTCGTAAGAAAAATCAATGGTTACTTGAACTCTGGTAGCATCGATGCAGCTGCAGCTGAGTGCGACAAACAAAAAGGTTCTGTAGCTAACGTAGTAAAATCTGGTCTGAAAAAATATCGTGAAATGGAGCAAGAGCCAAATCTGGACGTTGACCAAAAAACTCTGGCTATTCAAAAAGATATCGAAGAAGCTACTGCATTAGAAATGCCTATGCTAGAGCAAAACTTAACTATCATCGCTACTTTAGTATCTATCGGTACACTGTGCGGTCTGTTAGGTACAGTAACTGGTATGATCCGTGCATTCCAGTCACTTGCTACTTCAGGTGCTGCAAGCTCAACTGAGTTGGCAAACGGTATCTCTGAAGCGTTGATCAACACTGCAATCGGTATCTTAACTTCAGCTGTATCAATCATCATGTACAACATCTTTACATCTAAGATTGATAAACTGACTTACGCTATTGACGAAACTGGTTTCAGCATTGTTCAAACTTTTGCTGCATCACACAAAAACAGAGAGAGATACTAAGATATTAGTTGCCATAAAAATTACTCCGCCACGATATACTATTATCAAGGCGGAGTAGTTAATAAAATAAACAACTGATTATAGTATTCTTAACAAAATATAGAAATGCCTAGAGTAAAAGTTCCACGTAAAAGTACCGCAATCGATATGACCGCTATGTGCGACGTAGCGTTCCTTTTGCTTACTTTCTTCATCATGACATCAAAACCCCGGATAGAAGATCCGGTTCCGGTAGACACGCCGGGAGCAGCTGAGGAGCAAACCTTGCCAGAAAAGGATATTGCTATCATCACTGTAGGTAGTGGCAAGGCGTTTTTCAATATGGAAGGAGCTGAAGCCCGTAAAGAGCTTTTGGTGCAAATGGGTGAAAAATATAAAATTGGTTTTACCCCAACCGAGGCTAAAGCATTTACCACTGTAGATAACGTTACGGTGCCAATTGCACAGTTAAAACAGTATTTGGCTGCTTCGTCTGAGGAGCGCAAGCAGATGAACCCAGGCATTCCAACCGATTCAGTAAGCAACGAGCTTTATAACTGGATTCACGAAGCCCGGGTGGTAACCAAAAACATGTATGATAAAGAGCTGCGCGTTAGTATTAAAGGCGACAGTAAGGAAGAATATCCTACTATGCAGCGTATCATTGCCATATTGCAAAAGCAAAAAGTAAATAAATTTAGTTTAATAACTACTTTAAGAGGAAAATAAGAAATGGCAGAATTAGATACCTCCGGCGGGGGTGGCAAGAAAGGCGGGAAGGTTAGAAGTAAGAAACAATCTACACGGATAGACTTAACTGCCATGGTAGATTTGGCTTTCTTGCTGGTAACTTTCTTCATGCTTACTACCACCCTCAGTAAACCAAAGGCCATGGATTTGGCCATGCCGGATAAGGACGAAAAAAATCCGAAAGAGCAGTTGCCTGTAAAAGCTTCACAAACCCTTACCGTATTGTTGGGTAGCAATAATAAATTAGAGTGGTTTATGGGCGTACCCGGCGAATCACTTACACCGCCTACTGTAGACAACTACGGTAAAGATGGTATCCGTAAGGTATTGGTTGAGCAATCTGCTAAAGTAAAACAAACAACCGGTAAAGACATTTTAGTATTGGTAAAACCAAGCGAAAAATCTGTTTACAAAAACGTAGTAGATATGTTGGATGAACTTCATATCACCAACATTACCGCATACGCCATTGTAGACATTACCCCGGAAGAAATTGGATTACTGAAAAGAGACAACATTTTTTAAAATAACAAACAACGTAGCTAACGTTATTAACCAAAAAGTCATGGCTATATTCGGATCAAAATTAGACATACTTAAGACGGAGTGGCTTGATGTTGTTTTTAGTGATAGAAATAAAGCGTACGGTGCATACCAACTACGCAAAAATAACTCACGTAACATGATTTATGCCTTTCTGATTACAGTAGGCTTATTTGTTGCTGTGGTTTCTATCCCAACTATCATCAACGTAGTTAAGGGTTTTATCCCTAAAGCTCCCGAAAAAGTAAAAATTCAGGAGGTGCCATTATTGCCACCGCCGCCAATTAGTAAAACTGAACCACCGCCGCCACCACCGCCGCCAACTCCGGAACCTCAAAAACCGAAGATTGATCAGGTGCGTTTCCCGCCTCCGATTGTAAAGCCGGATGAGCAGGTACGTGAAAAAGATCCACCAACACAGGAGGATTTAAAAACGGCTGATCCAGGTCAGAAAGATATTAAAGGTGACCCTACACAAACCGTTCGTATTGACGAACCTGTAGGTAACGCTCCTGTTAGTAAACAGGTAGTGGAAGAAGCGCCAAGCAACGAAATCTTTACTTCGGTAGAGGTTACACCTGAGTTTCCAGGTGGTATGGATAAATTTTATGCTTACTTAGGTAAAGCTATCCGTTATCCGGCTGTTGCTCGCGAAAACAATGTATCAGGTCGTGTAATTGTAACCTTCGTTGTTGAACGTGATGGTAGCTTAACCGACGTTAAAGCCCTGCGTGGCCCGGGTTCAGGTTTGGAAGAAGAAGCGGTTCGTGCCGTAAAATCTTCACCAAAATGGAGACCAGGTAAACAAAATGGTCGCGACGTGCGTGTTCAATACACTGTACCAGTAGTATTTACCTTGCAAGATCAATAAGAGATTTTAATGCAAAAAATATCAAATGATAAACAAAAATCGCCCGCAAGGCGGTTTTTGTTTATTTTAGGAGCAGCCTTATTTATTTCTGTCTTTATTTTAGGGCTATTGATCATGTTCTGGAAAAAGCTGCCTATTGCTCTGACGCAGTATCAACGCTTTACTTTTGGCGGTTTATTTATACTTTACGGTATTTTACGATTTGTTAGAATAGTACGCACAAGAATTTATGAGGAATAGCGTTAAAATAATTATAGGCTGCGTAATTGTGCTGGCTGTATTTATTACCTGCCGCCAACGAGCCAAAAATTTTAAAAAGAATGACGACACTGCTACGTCTGGAACCATACAAATAGTAGCCGACGAGTCGTTCGCACCTATACTGGATGAGGAAGCCTATATTTTTAAGGCCATGTATCCTGAAACCAATGTTAAATTGGTTTACAAAACAGAAAAAGAGGCTGTTAAGCTTTATCTGGATGATAGTATCCGTACAATCATTTTAGCACGCCAGCTAACGCCTGATGAGCAGCAAATTATGGAACAACGTAATTTGCCGCCCGAAAAAAGCCGGTTTGCAATTGATGCCATTGCATTGATCGTTAATCAGCAATCAGCAGACACTACAATTTCGGTAAACGAAATTAAAGCTGCGTTAAACGGCAAAGCTATGACTGACAAAGAAATAGTTTTTGACAACCCAAACTCAAGTTTGGTAAGGTATTTGAAAGACTTTTCGGGTAACACCGAATTAAAACAAAAAAATATTTACGCGCTGAAATCAAATATAGAAGTAATTGCTTATGTTGCCCAGCATCCAAATGCTGTAGGTATTGTGGGTTTCAGCTGGCTGGACGATCCGGATAAAGATTATGCGGATAATGTAGCCAAAGTGAAAATTGTAGGTGTTAAGGATGAAAATAATAATAAAACGCCTAATATTTATTTTAAACCTTCACAAGAGAGCTTAGCTCTAAAACAGTATCCGCTTAGTCGTGGTTTGTATACACTAAACAGTACCGGTCGTGCCGGATTAGCGTCGGCATTCCAAGTGTTTTTAAGAGGAGAACGCGGACAAAGGATAATATTGAAATCGGGCTTGTTGCCAGATTCAATTCCGCCAAGAGAATTAAACATAATTAATAACTAAACATCTAACACTATAAATTAAAGCCATGAAGATGATTAATAAAATCGCCGGAGCCGGATTGGGCATGATATTTATAGGTTCATCAGTTTTTGCGCAGAGTCTGAACGACGCCAAGAAAGCTATTGACGCCGAACAATATCAAAAAGCTAAATCAATGTTGAAAAACCTAACGGTTACACAACCCACTAAAGACGAAAACTTCTTTTATCTGGGTTGGGTTTATTTAGCACAAGACTATCCCGATTCAGCAAAAGCTGTATTCAATAAAGGTATCGCTGCCAATCCAAAATCAGCCTTAAACTATGCCGGTTTGGGTGCTGTAGCGCACGTAAACAAAGATGCTGCTGGTGCACAATCTAATTTTACCCAAGCTGTTACTTTGGCTGGTAAAGATACTAAGCCATATGTGTACGTAGCTAAAGGCTACATGCTGGAGCCAGCTGATGCTAATTCTGCAATTAATACGATTAACAAAGTATTAAATGACAAAGCAAAAGATCCTGAATTATATATTGCTTTAGGTGACGCTTATCGCTCGCAGTTAAAAAGCAGCGAGGCTTATAAAGCGTACTCTTCAGCACTTGATTTAGATCCAAAATCGCCATCACCTAAAGTATCAACAGGTGTATTGTGGCGCTTTGCCGACAACTTTGCTGATTCTGAAACGCAATTTAAAGAAGCGTTAGCTATCGATCCTAATTTTGGTCCGGCTTACCGCGAGTGGGCAGAAACCGATATCCGTTGGGCGCGTAAAGTACCTGCTCAGGCATCAGCTAAAGTAAACGAAGCGGTTGAGCAATACCGTAAGTTCTTAAGCTTAACTGATATGTCAGTTGAGTCTCGTATCCGTTACGCCGACTTCTTGTACCAAGCTGGTAAATTCAAAGAACTGCAGGAAGAAGCTACTGCTATTTCTAAAATTCCGGGTGCTAACCTGAAAGTATACCGTTATATTGCTTATGCTGCTTATGAAAATGGCGATTATGCAACTGGTTTAACTGCCATGAACACCTGGTTATCAAAAGCAGATCCTAAACGTGTTATTCCTTATGATTACCTGTATTTGGGCCGTTTGCAAATGAAAACTCCTGGTCAGGATTCGGTAGGTATTGCTACTTTGAAAAAAGTGGTAGAAACCGATACTACCCAGGCTGATATCTATTCAGATATTGCTAAAACCTTGTACGGTCAAAAAAAATATGCTCAGGCCGGTGATGCTTACCATGCATATGTTACCAAATCCAGCAAAGCAACTTTAAATGATTACTTCTATGAAGGTATCAGCTACTACTTTGCTTTTTCAGATCAGTATGCGGCATCATTCAAAACAACATCAACTCCAGATACTACTTTATTAGGTAAAGCGGATGCAGCTTTTGCTCACGTAGCAGCTAAAGTTGACAAGCCTAATGCTAACGTTATCTTATATCGTGCCCGTATAGCTGACTTACGCGAGCCAAGCCGCGAAACCAGCCAAGGTTTAGCTAAGCCTTTCTACGAGCAGTACATCCAGGTAGTAACTGAAAAAGGTGTTACCGATGCTGATAAAAGAAATTTGGGTGAAGCTTATGCTTACTTAGGCAGCTACTACCAGTTTACACAGAAAGATGCTGCTAAGGCAACTGAAAACTTCACTAAAGCAAAAGAATTTGATCCGTCTAACACAACAGTTCAAAGATTCTTTACACCTAAAAAAGCAGCTACTGGTAAAGGTAAATAAGCTTTAAATAATATAATTTATAAAAATGGCCGCCCAATTGGGTGGCCATTTTGTTTTTTAGTCAATAAGTATATATTTGTGATATGGAAGTACAAAGTTTACCCGTTAATTATCTGCCCATTATCATTCAAATGATAGTAGCCGTGGGGTTTGTGGTAACTACTATGTTTGTTACGCATAAAATAGGCCCTAAGCGTCAAACTAAAGATAAGCTGACCCCTTTCGAGTCTGGCATTGAGGTGGTGGGTAATGCACGTACGCCGGTTTCAATCAAGTACTTTTTGGTGGCTATATTATTCGTACTGTTCGATATTGAAGTAATATTCATGTATCCGTGGGCAGTAAATTTTAAAACAATGGGTATAGATGGCCTGGTTGAGATGTTTATTTTTATGGCTACCTTATTGTTAGGTTTTGTTTATGTACTCCAGAAAGGTGCACTAAACTGGGACTAAGTTTAGACACATTCTAAATATCATACTAAATATCATACACTCTATGTTATTTACGTTATAATCATAGATTTGTAAAAAGCCACTTCCCGTGGTTTATAACCTAATTTTGTGATGAGTGATATTCAGATAGTTAACGCCCCTCCGGGCGTTGAAGGTTCAGGATTTTTTGCTACTACGTTAGATAAGGCTATCGGTTTAGCCCGTTCGCATTCGTTGTGGCCCCTTCCATTTGCTACTTCGTGCTGTGGTATCGAGTTTATGGCTACCATGGGTTCACATTATGATCTTTCCCGCTTTGGTGCTGAACGTTTAAGCTTTTCACCGCGTCAGGCCGATTTGCTGATGGTTATGGGTACTATATCTAAAAAGATGGCGCCCGTGCTGCGTCAGGTTTACCTGCAAATGGCCGAACCACGTTGGGTAATGGCCGTGGGTGCCTGCGCATCCAGTGGCGGTATTTTCGATACATATTCGGTTTTGCAGGGTATAGATGAGGTTATTCCGGTAGATGTTTATGTACCGGGCTGTCCACCCCGTCCCGAAGGTATCATTGATGGCTTTATGAATATTCAAAAACTGGTGCAAACCGAATCGCTTCGCCGACGTGACACACCAGAATATCAACAATTATTAGCTAAATACGGAATCCAGTAATGGGTGCATTAAACAACGAAACACTACTTCAGAAAATACAGGAACGATTTCACGAACAGGTAACATTCATAGCCGAGCCATATGGCTTGCTTACTGTTGAAACCAGTCGTGAAAACATCATTGATGTACTATCTTTTTTGAAGGCTGATGCAGAGCTTCAGTTTATCTATTTAACCGATATCACTGCCATTCAATATTCAGAGCAGGAAAAGTCTATTGGCGTTATTTATCACCTGCATAGTTTGGTGCATAATGTGCGCATTCGTATCAAGGTTTTTTTGAGCGAACAAGACTTAAATATTCCATCGGCTACGGTGCTATGGCATGGCGCTAATTGGATGGAACGCGAAACCTATGACTTTTTCGGTGTAAACTTTGACGGCCATCCCGATTTGCGCCGCATTTTAAATGTAGATGACATGACTGTATTTCCTATGCGCAAAGAGTACCCGCTGGAAGATCCGAACCGTGTTGACAAAAAAGATTTTTATTTCGGAAGATAAACCATGCAGAATTTTCCATCGATATTAACCAATACACCACAAACAGCCGATCTTAATACCGAGCTGTCTACGCTTAACCTGGGGCCAACACACCCGGCCACGCACGGCGTGTTCCAAAATGTGTTGCAGCTGGATGGCGAGCGTATTGTAAGTGGTGTATCTACCATTGGCTATATCCATCGCGCGTTTGAAAAAATTGCCGAGCACCGGCCTTTTTATCAGATTACACCACTTACCGACAGGCTTAACTATTGCTCGGCCCCTATTAACAACATGGGCTGGCACATGACGGTAGAAAAGCTGTTGGGCATTACTACGCCTAAGCGTGTAGATTATATGCGTGTCATCATCATGGAACTGGCCCGTATTGCCGACCATATTATTTGTAACGGCGTATTGGGTGTAGATACAGGTGCCTTCACGGGCTTTTTGTATATGATGGAATACCGCGAAGCAATTTATGAGATTTACGAAGAGGTTTGCGGTTCACGCTTGACTACTAACGTAGGTAGGCTTGGTGGCTTTGAACGCAACTTTAACGAAATAGCGTTTACCAAAATCCGCAAGTTTTTAGATGATTTTCCAAAAGTGCTGGCTGAATTTGAATCGCTGTTTAACCGTAACCGCATATTTATTGATCGTACGAAAGGCGTAGCTCCGGTTACTGCCGAAGCAGCTTTGAGCTACAGCTGGAGCGGTCCGATACTGCGTGCAACCGGAGTAGATTATGATGTACGGGCCATGAACCCATACTCATCGTACGAAGATTTTGATTTTGAAGTGCCAGTAGGTACCACCGGCGACGTATACGACCGCTTTTTGGTACGCAACGAGGAAATGAAACAGAGCATGCGCATGATTGAGCAAGCGCTGGAAAAGATAGCTAAAGAAGACCCAACCATATTCCACGCTGATGTGCCGGAATTTTACCTGCCGCCAAAAGAAGAAGTGTATAACAATATGGAGGCACTCATTTATCACTTTAAAATTGTAATGGGTGAAATAGAAACTCCTGTAGGCGAAGTATACCACTCTGTAGAAGGTGCTAATGGCGAACTGGGCTTTTATTTGGTAAATGATGGCGGTCGCTCGCCATACCGTTTGCATTTCCGCAGGCCAAGCTTTATCAATTACTCTATGTATGCCGATATGAGCCGGGGTATGCTATTATCAGACGCGATTATTAACATGAGTAGTTTAAACGTTATAGCTGGAGAGTTAGATGCTTAAAGTTGAAGACACCCAAACACCGGTGGAATTCTCACCGGCGCTGTTGAACCAATTTGCAGATTTTGTAAGTCGTTATCCGGCCGGAAATCAAAAGTCGGCACTGCTGCCAATGTTGCATGCCGTACAGGCAGAGCACGGTTGGTTAAGCGTACCTGCCATGGATAAAGTTGCCGCTTACCTTGGCATTGAAGCTATTGAGGTTTACGAAGTAGCTACTTTTTACACCATGTACTTTTTACGCCCATCAGGCAAGTATGTACTCGAAGTATGCCGTACCGGCCCTTGCTGTTTGGTTGGTGCCGAAAAAATTATGGATCATATTGAAAATACCTTGGGCGTAAAAGAAGGCGAAGTAACACCCGATGGCTTGTTTAGTTGGAGAGGCGTAGAGTGTTTGGCCGCTTGTGGCTTTGGTCCGGTATTGCAAATTGGTCCGGAGTATACTTTTTATGAGAACTTAACGCCTGAATCGGTAGATAAGTTAATCAGTGATTTAAAAGCAAAGGCTAATAATTAATGGGACGCAAATTATTACTCGAACATATAAACGTACCTGGCATCAATACTTATGATGTGTATCGCGCTAAAGGCGGTTATACCTCATTAGAAAAAGCCCTGAAAACTTTGACGCCTGATGAAGTGGTGGAAGAAGTTAAAAAATCAGGCTTGCGTGGCCGTGGCGGAGCCGGTTTCCCAACCGGGATGAAATGGAGCTTTTTGGCCAAGCCAGAAGGTGTACCACGTTACCTGGTTTGCAACGGCGACGAATCTGAACCCGGTACTTTTAAAGACCGTTATTTAATGACACACATCCCTCATTTATTGATTGAGGGTATGATTATAGCCAGTTATGCACTGGGTGCTAAAACATCCTACATTTACGTACGTGGCGAAATGATGCCGCAGATACGCATACTGGAAAAAGCTATAGCCGAAGCCAAAGCAGCCGGTTATTTAGGCCAAAATATTTTAGGCACCGGTTACGATCTGGAATTGTATGTGCAACCTGGTGGTGGCGCCTACATCTGCGGAGAAGAAACTGCGCTAATTGAATCATTAGAAGGCAAACGTGGCAACCCGCGTATTAAGCCGCCATTTCCGGCTATTGCAGGTTTATATGGCTGCCCAACGGTGGTAAACAATGTTGAGTCTATCGCTGCTACGGTGCCTATTATCCGTGACGGGGGCGATGAGTACGCTAAAATTGGTATTGGTCGTAGTACCGGCACTAAGCTAATCTCTGCATCGGGTAACTTAAAAAGGCCCGGCGTTTATGAAATTGAATTGGGCGTTCCGGTTGAAGAATTTATTTATTCTGATGAATACTGCGGCGGTATTGCTAACGGCAAACGTTTAAAAGCGGTTGTGGCCGGCGGTTCGTCGGTTCCTATTTTGCCAGCCAACCTTATCCTGAAAACTGCTGCCGGCGATGCTCGCATAATGACTTATGAAGGTCTTTCTGAAGGTGGTTTTGCTACCGGCACCATGATGGGATCGGGCGGTTTCATTGCGTTTGACGAAGATCAGTGCATTGTGCGTAATACCTGGAACTTTTCGCGCTTTTACCATCACGAAAGCTGCGGGCAATGTTCGCCCTGCCGTGAGGGTACGGGTTGGATGGAAAAGGTACTGCACCGTTTAGAGCATGGCCATGGCAAGCTAAGCGACATGGATTTGCTGGTGGATGTATCTAAGAAGATAGAAGGTAACACCATTTGTCCGCTGGGCGATGCAGCTGCCTGGCCGGTAGCCAGTGCCATACGCCACTTTAGAGACGAATTTGAGTGGCATGTAACCAACGGAGCTGAAGCCGTAGCCAGAAATTTTGGATTGGCGCATTATGCCGACCCTTTGCCTAAACCCGAGGTTGTAAGTTGATAATTTGGTAGATTGGCGTTTTGGGTAACAATATGTTACTATATTTACGATAATCAACCAACAGCATTAATGTATTATGCAAACGCCTAACGATCTGATTGTAAAATTTAGCTTTAACCCGGATGACTTTGAAAAGCTGGACGACTTTGAAGAACATCTGGAACGAGCCATTAACTTTCATGGTTTAGGTACATATGAAGGTTACGAATTAGAGAGTGAAGTAGGAGAAAACGGCGAGTTTTATATGACCACCACCGATGGCGATTTGTTGTTTAAAACTATAAAACCGCTTTTAGCAGACGCAGGCTTTTTAAAAGTAGAAAAGCTGGTGCTGCAAAGCAGTGCTGATGAAGGCGAAATTCATCAAATTAAAGAATACCAATTATTATAAGCCGCAATGGCGTATTTGTTTGTTTACGGAACCCTGTTAAGGGAAATTGGGCACGAAGTGGTGCAAGCTATAGCGGCCAACCTGGAGTTTGGCGATCAGGGGCACTTAAGCGGGGAGTTATACGATTTAGGAGATTATCCCGCACTGATAGAAACTTCATCGCCTGCAGAAACCGTAAAAGGTGAGGTGTACATGGTAACCGATCCTAACCGTGTGTTTGGTATGCTGGATGAATATGAAGGTGTAAACGATGAGCCAGCACTGTATAGCCGTGAATTGAAAACGGTTACGCTGGCTAACGGTGGCGAAGTAGAAAGCTGGGTGTATATATACCAGCAACCACTTGGCGCTGAAAATGAAAAGATTATAAACGGCGATTACCTCGCTTTTTTGAGAAATAAGGTGAATAATGGTTAAAGTAACTATAGACGGAATAAGTATAGAAGTAGAGCCTGGAACCAGCATCCTAAATGCTGCAAGGCAAATAGGGGGCGACATTGTGCCGCCTGCTATGTGCTATTATTCCAAGCTGGAAGGAAGTGGTGGTAAATGCCGCACCTGTTTGGTAAAGGTGAGCAAAGGATCTGAAAAAGACCCGCGCCCTATGCCTAAGCTGGTAGCATCTTGCCGTACCACCGTGATGGATGGAATGGAGGTGCAAAACATTACCTCGCCCGAGGTGACCGAGGCCCGCAAAGGCGTAGTAGAAATGCTGCTGATTAATCACCCGCTGGATTGCCCGATATGCGATCAGGCTGGCGAGTGCCATTTGCAGGATTTGGGTTATGAGCACGGTGCCGCCAAAACCCGTTACGAGTTTGACCGCCGTACGTTTGATCGTATTGACATTGGCGATAAAATTCAGTTGCACATGAACCGCTGTATTTTATGCTACCGCTGCGTGTTTACGGCCGATCAGATTACTGAAAAACGCGTACATGGTGTATTAAACCGTGGCGACCATGCCGAAATATCTACCTACATCCAAAAAGCGGTAGATAACGATTTTTCGGGGAATGTGATAGACGTATGTCCGGTAGGTGCCTTAACCGACAGAACATTCCGCTTTAAAAATCGCGTGTGGTTTACCAAACCGGTAGAAGCACACCGCGATTGTGAGCACGAAAAATGCAGTGGTAAAGTTACCCTGTGGTATAAAGGCGAAGATGTTTTACGTGTAACTGCCCGTAAAGACCAGTATGGTGAGGTAGAAGAATTTATCTGTAACACCTGCCGTTTTGATAAAAAGAAAACCAGCGATTGGGTAATTGAAGGTCCGCGTAAGGTATCGCATAAATCGGTTATCAGCAGTAACCATTATGAAACCCTGCATCCGCTACCGGTAGTAAAAACCAACCCGGTACTGCTGGAAGCTAATAAAGAACAATTTGAACGGGAGACAAGACTGTAATGGAATTATCTGATTTAATTATAAAGCTAGTACTGGTGGTGGTCATTTTTGCCATCAGCCTGGTAGTAGCCATGTACTCTACTTACGCCGAGCGTAAAATAGCCGCCTTTTTTCAGGATAGGGTAGGTCCTAACCGCGCCGGTCCGTTTGGTATGTTACAGCCTATGGCCGATGGGGTAAAGATGTTCATGAAAGAAGAGATTATCCCTACCAAAGCCAGTAGCTTTTTGTTTGTAGTAGGTCCATCATTGGCTATCATGACAGCTTGTATCGGTTCGGCAGTTATTCCGTGGGGGCCACGTATGCAAGTGGGCGACCGCATTATTGATTTGCAGGTGACTGACATCAACGTAGGTATCCTGTACATCTTCGGCGTGGTATCATTAGGTGTGTATGGTGTGATGATTGGCGGTTGGGCATCCAATAATAAATACTCGTTATTGGGCGCTATCCGTGCGGCATCGCAAAATATCAGTTACGAAATTTCGATGGGCTTATCTATAATTGCCCTCATAATGATTACCCAAACGCTTAGCCTGCGCGAAATTGCAGCCGAGCAGCATGGCTTTTGGGCCAATGGCTGGTTTACCTGGAACTTCTTTAAGCAGCCGCTTGGCTTTTTAATTTTTATGGTTTGTGCCTTTGCCGAAACTAACCGTACTCCGTTCGATTTACCTGAGTGTGAAACCGAGCTGGTAGGTGGTTACCATACCGAATATTCATCCATGAAACTGGGCTTTTACCTGTTTGCCGAATACATCAACATGTTTGTATCATCAGCAGTAATGGCCACCTTGTATTTTGGCGGTTATAACTATCCGGGTATGGATTGGGTAGCTGCACATGTTGGGCCAACTATTGCACCTATCATAGGCGTACTGGTAATGTTTGCCAAAATATTTGCTTTTATCTTTTTCTTTATGTGGATTCGCTGGACTATCCCGCGTTTCCGTTACGACCAGCTGATGCATTTGGGCTGGAAAACCTTAATACCGCTGGCTATTGCTAACATTGTAATAACCGGTGTAGTTGTTAAATTAATTCAACATTTTGCTTAACCAATATAAATGGAACCCTTAAGTAATAAGCGAAAAGTAATTGAAGCCAAACCCCTGAACTTTTGGGAAAAGGCTTATATACCCGCTATAGCGCAAGGCTTAAGTATTACGCTAAAGCACTTCTTTAAAAAAGATGTAACCATCCGTTATCCTGAGCAAGAACGTGAGTTTTCTGAAAACTTTCGTGGTCTGCACTCACTGAAACGTGATGAGCAGGGCCGCGAGCGTTGCACTGCCTGTGGCCTGTGCGCCTTATCATGCCCGGCCGAAGCCATTACCATGACGGCTGGCGAGCGCCAGAAAGGTGAGGAGAATTTATACCGCGAAGAGAAATATGCAGCCGTTTATGAAATAAATATGCTGCGCTGCATTTTTTGTGGATTATGCGAAGAGGCCTGCCCTAAAGAGGCCATCTATCTGGACGGACCTATTGTGCCGTCAGATTATTTGCGTAAAGATTTTATTTACGGTAAAGACAAATTAGTTGAGCCACCTTTGAACCCATAAAAAGACTATACCTTTGGTAGGTACAACAAGTACACCTACCAAAGGTATTGTTGCTTTCAACCAATCATGAACACATTTTACTTTATTGCATTCCTGTCCATCTTCTTTTCGCTGCTGGTAATTTTTGCTAAAAATCCGGTGCACAGTGTGCTGTACCTTATTATTACGTTTTTTACGTTTACCATTCACTACGTTATCCTGAACGCGCAGTTTTTGGCCATTGTAAACTTCATTGTATACATGGGGGCCATATTGGTGCTGTTTCTGTTTGTGATGATGATGCTGAACCTCAACAAAGAGTCGGAGCCTAATAAAAGCAACCTGATTAAAATAGTAGGTGTAATAGGCGGTGGCTGCTTAATGGTTACGTTGGTGGCCGCGGTAAAAGGCTTAGCCAAAAGCCAACCGGTAGTGCTGCAAAACCCTGATTTAGGTTCTGTGCAAAACCTAGGTAAAGTATTATTCGGAGAGTTCTTATTGCCTTTCGAGGTGTCATCTATTCTCCTATTATCGGCCATGGTAGGCGCTGTACTGTTGGCAACCAAAGATCCTAAACAACCTAAAACTGTTTAAATGGAAAGTTTAACCCAAGCCATCAAAATTGTTCCGCTTAATCATTACATTTTGTTAAGCGCTATTATATTTTCAATTGGTGTTATCGGCGTTTTAATACGTCGTAATGCTATTGTGGTGTTCATGTCGGTAGAGTTGATGCTGAATGCCGTGAACCTGCTGCTTACCGCTTTTTCGGTTTATGGTAACGATCCAAACGGACAAGTATTTGTGTTTTTCATTATGGCACTGGCCGCTGCCGAAATTGCTATCGGTTTAGCCATCATTGTAATGGTACACCGAAATACCAATTCTATCGACGTAGATATTTTGAACAGATTGAAATGGTAAATATCAGTTGCCGGTAGTGAATTGCCGGTTGCCAGATAAGAGATACTAATTGAAATAACAAACTAATCAGAATACAGAATACCGGCCACTGGCCACAGAGATAAATACAAATGGATAAATACATCTGGCTTATTCCCTTACTGCCCTTGGCAGGATTTGTTATCAACGGATTGGGCCGTAATGCTTTGCCTAAAAATGTAATTGGTACAATTGCCAGCTTAATGGTGCTGCTTTCGTTCGCTTTAAGTGTGGGCGCTTTTTTACAGGTAAAATCAACAGGCGCACCTATCAACGTTACTTTGTTTGATTGGATTAGCGTTGGTACACTGCATATTCCATTTTCGTTTTTGATAGATCAGCTAAGTTCTATCATGCTGCTCATTATTACCGGAATCGGCTTTTTAATCCATGTATACTCTATTGGCTACATGCATCATGATGCTGGTTTTGGGAAGTTCTTTGCCTATCTCAACCTGTTCATCTTTTTCATGCTGCTGCTGGTATTGGGTTCCAACTATGTTATCATGTTCATCGGCTGGGAGGGTGTAGGTTTATGTTCTTACCTGCTCATCGGATTTTGGTTTACCAACCCAAGCTATGCGGACGCCGCTAAAAAAGCATTCGTGATGAACCGCATAGGCGATTTAGGATTTTTGATTGCCGTATTTTTAATCATCCAAACTTTTGACAGCGTAGCTTATGCCGATGTATTTGCCAAAGCCGGTAAATTAAATAGTGGTAATACAACTTTATTGTTAATAACCTTACTGTTGTTTGTTGGTGCTACTGGTAAATCGGCACAAATACCATTATTTACCTGGCTACCTGATGCCATGGCGGGTCCAACACCAGTATCGGCCCTGATACACGCCGCTACCATGGTTACTGCCGGTATCTATATGATTGCCCGTTCTAACATCTTGTTCACCTTGTCGCCGGTTACCATGAATGTGATTGCCATTATAGGTTTGGCAACTATTATAGTTGGGGCATTAATTGCGTTAACGCAAACCGATATTAAAAAAGTGCTGGCTTATTCAACGGTATCGCAACTAGGCTATATGTTTTTGGGCTTAGGCGTAGGCGCTTACACTGGTGCATTTTTCCATGTGCTTACACATGCCTTCTTTAAAGCTTTATTGTTTTTATGTGCCGGTTCGGTTATCCACGCGGTAAGCGGCGAGCAGGATATGCGCAAAATGGGAGGGCTCCGCGGCAAACTGCCAGTTACCTTTATAACTATGCTCATCGGCACGCTGGCTATCTCGGGTATACCGCCATTTGCGGGTTTCTTCTCAAAAGATGAAATTCTGGCTTATACTTACGTGCACAGCCCTGTGCTATATGTGTTGGGGGTAATTGGCTCAATGTTCACCTCGTTTTATATGTTCCGTTTGATGTACCTTACGTTTTGGGGTAAATTCCGCGGTACACACGAGCAGGAACACCATCTGCACGAGTCGCCAGCCAGCATGACTATTCCGTTAATTATCCTGGCTGTCCTGTCAACCATTGGCGGCTTTATGGGCGTGCCTAAAGCGTTGGGCGGCAGTCATTGGCTGGAGCACTGGCTGGATCCTGTTATTGCAGGATCAACTAAATTAATCGGAGAATTTTCATTAACACATAACACCGAGTTGGCGCTTATGGCTATATCTTTTACAGGAGCCGTATTAGCACTTATTTATGCGTATGTAAAATATGTGAAGCAGGCCGATATTCCGGTAGCCGACACAGAAGAGCGTCCGGCACTGGTAAAGCTATCATACCACAAATTTTATATAGATGAATTGTATGATACCATCATCCGCAAACCATTAGATTACTTATCGGGCTTCTTCTATAAAGTAATCGACAAAATGGGTATCGATGGCATTGTAAACGGCTTGGGCCAAACTGCGGTGGAGTCTGGTAAAGGTTTGCGGCTACTGCAAACCGGTAACGTAGGCTTTTATTTGTTTATGATGGTTATCGGTATTATTGCCGTGCTCGTTTTTAGTTTATATAGTTTTATCAAGATTTAACAGGCGTTTACTGCATCCTATCACATGACGGTTAGTATATTACTCTTTTTTCCTCTGTTGGCAGCGCTGGTACTGCTTTTTATTAAAGGCAATGCCGCTAAAAATGCAGCTTTATTCTTTTCGCTGGTCGAACTGGCTATCGGTATTGTAATGCTCACACAGTTTGTTCCCGCCGATACCTCACGGCAATTTGCGGTTGATTATCCGTGGATACCCAAACTGGGCATTTATTTTACAGCCGCTATAGATGGTATCAATATCATTCCGGTGTTGCTTACCATAATTTTGGTGCCCTTAATCATTTTAACCACTTTCAAGCATCAGTATCAAAATGCTTCGGCATTTTATGCACTAATACTGTTTATGCAGGCCGGCTTACTGCTGGTGTTTACTGCATTTGATGGCTTCTTATTCTATGTAGGGTGGGAGATTGCCTTAATACCCATTTACTTCATCTGCGGTATGTGGGGCGGCGAAAATCGTATTAAAGTTACCCTGAAATTTTTCATTTATACGTTTGCCGGGTCGCTGTTTATGTTGCTGGCTATCATTTACCTGTACCTGCAAACGCCTGATAAAACATTCGACATCAGCCGCTTTTACGCGCTCGATTTGCCGTTTGATAAGCAGAAATGGGTGTTTGGTGCATTCCTGCTGGCCTTTGCTATCAAGATGCCCATCTTTCCGCTGCACACCTGGCAGCCTGATACCTATACTGAAGCGCCGTCGGCCGGTACCATGCTGCTATCAGGTATCATGTTAAAAATGGGTATTTACGGTGCCATCCGCTGGATGATTCCGGTAGCGCCTTATGCGTTTTTTGAGTATCAGAATAACCCTTTGTGGTTAGCTATTATAGGCATTGTGTATGCCTCTATTATTGCCTTCCGCCAAAAAGACGGCAAGCGCTTAACGGCTTACGCATCTATTGCCCACGTGGGTTTAATTGCAGCTGGTTTACTGGCCTGGAATGTTCAAGGCTTACAAGGCGCTATGATACAAATGCTAAATCACGGTATCGAAGTAGTGGGCTTGTTCTTTGTATGGGATATCATCAGTCGCCAGTTGAATACACGTGACGTGACGCAGTTGGGTGGTATTGCCAAGGTAGCACCGCAATTGGCTATCGCATTTTTAATTATCGTGCTGGCAACTGTGGCTTTGCCGTTAACCAACGGTTTTATTGGCGAATTTTTGTTGCTGAACGGTGTTTACCGTTATAACGTATGGATGGCAGCCGTAGCCGGTTTAACTATTATACTGGGCGCTGTTTATATGCTGCGTATGTACAAAAACGTAATGCAGGGCGAAACCAATGCGTTGACCGCTACTTTCGCGGATATCACCTTGGTAGATAAAATTGTGCTGGGTGTTATCTGTGCATTGATTATCATCATTGGTGTTTATCCACAGCCCATCCTGCATTTGTCTGAAGCTGCTGTAAGCAAGCTGGTAACTGCAGTTAATGATAAAATTGTATTATCTATAAAACACGTAAGTCAGCCGTTAGGAAAATAATCTGAACCCTGGTTTTCTCATAAAAGTATTTGCATACATGACCACATTAATTATCATAGCCGTATTGCCTATTGTGTTGCTTTATTTAGGCTTGTTTAAGGCGAATAAATTACTGCTGCCGGTTACCATTATTGGTTTGTTGGCTGCCTTAGGCACTGCCATCATGAAATGGAACAGTTACGATGCGCCTATATACCATGATATGATGCTGTTTGATAATTTTTCGGTAGCATTTTCGGGTATCACCATTGTATCCACATTATTAATCCTAATGCTATCTAAAGGGTATTTCGAAAAGATAAGCCATAACGTGGCTGAATATTTTGCCATTATTCTTTTCTCGCTGGCAGGTATCATTGTGATGGTATCTTATTATAATTTGACCATGCTGTTTGTGGGCTTGGAAATTATGTCGGTAAGCTTGTACATCTTGGCAGGTATCAATAAAAAAGATTTTGCATCGAACGAAGCTTCTTTAAAATACTTTTTAATGGGCGCCTTTTCTACCGGGTTCCTGCTGTTTGGTATTGCGCTAATTTATGGAGCCACGCATTCCTTCAACCTCGCAGCTATTCGTGATTGGGTTACGGCACATCCCCGCAATATGGATCCTTTGTTTCATACGGGGGTGGTATTAATTATTATCGGCTTATGCTTTAAAGTAGGGGCGGCTCCTTTTCACTTCTGGACACCTGATGTGTATGAAGGCTCGCCTACGCTGATTACCGCATTTATGTCTACCGTGGTTAAAACGGCTGGCTTTGCTGCTTTCTTGCGCTTGTTCTCGGTAAGCTTTATCTCTATTGCCGATTTTTGGATGCCTACCTTGATGGTTATTACCGTAATCACGTTGTTTGTAGGCAACTTAACTGCCTTATATCAGCATAGCTTTAAGCGTATGTTGGCTTTTTCAAGTATTTCGCATGCCGGCTACCTGCTTTTTGCCATTGTAGCATTAAGCGCAGCATCTGGTAATGCCGTGTTTATTTATGCTACTGCTTACTCTATTGCTTCAATTATAGCCTTTGCAGTTTTATTGTTGGTACAACAACAGCTGGGTAGCGACAGCTTTGAAAGTTTTAACGGCTTGGGGCGGCGTAATCCATTCCTGGCGCTGGTACTTACTATTGCCATGTTATCGTTAGCGGGTATACCGTTAACTGCCGGCTTTATGGGTAAATTCTTTATGTTCTACGGCGCCTTATCGCGCTTTCAGGTGTGGTTGGTTATCCTGGCGGTGGTCAATGCTATTATCAGTATTTTCTACTATTTCAGAGTTATTATTGCCATGTATTTTCGCAGCAGCGAACAAACAGCGCTTGAAGTTCCGGGGTATTATCAATTCGTGTTGGGCTTTTCGGCGCTGGCCACCCTGGTCATTGGTATTTATCCGGCAATTGTCACCAATTTGCCCAACCTGATTTAAATTACGGCTTTGTGCCAAATTGTTATAATATTTGTAGCTTTACAGATATTGTGAATGGAAAACCTCTGGGAACATCTCCAAAATTTAACGGATGCACAATCCATACTCAGTAAGGGAGGGTTTTACCTTTTACTAGTTGTGGTATATGCCGAGACGGGGCTGTTCTTCGGGTTCTTTTTACCTGGTGATTACCTGTTGTTTATGGCTGGTTTGCTTTGTGCAACCGGCTTTTTAGATGTGCATGTATCGGTGCTGGTATTATCTTTAATAGCGGCCGGCATTTTGGGTAACTACACGGGGTATTGGTTTGGTTATCGTACTGGTCCGGTTATGCTCCGAAAGCCCGATTCGCTGTTCTTTAAAAAGCGATATGTAACCATGGCCGAAGAATTTTATCGGAAACATGGGGGGATGGCCTTGGTTTTAGGCAGATTTTTTCCTATAATTAGAACGTTTGCGCCTATCTTTGCGGGTGTAGTTAAAGTTAACTTCAGAAAGTTTACCTTATACAATATTATCGGCAGCGTGGCATGGGTAATTACCTTAACGCTTACCGGGTATTTTTTAGGTAAACAGTATCCGGAGCTGCGACACTACCTGCAATATATTGTGTTTGCCCTTATTGCCGTAACAACAGTACCGTTGCTTATTGCATTTTTTAAAAATAGCAAAACACAAAACAAAATTGAAGAACATTAATTTATTCATTATTCACACAAAATTTACTAAATGAGTACTCAACATCCATGGCATCAGGTATCGCCTGGCGAAAATATACCTGAAGTCGTAAATGCTATTATTGAAATTCCTAAAGGCTCAAAAGCCAAATACGAGATTGACAAAGAATCTGGCCTGTTAAAGTTGGATCGCGTATTATTCTCATCTGTAATGTATCCGGCTAATTATGGCTTTATTCCACAAACTTATTGTGATGATAAAGACCCGTTGGACATTCTGGTGATTTGTTCTGTTGATGTATTCCCACTGTCGATGATTGAAGCCAAAGTAATTGGCGTAATGCACATGGTGGATAATGGCGAACAAGATGACAAAATTATTGCCGTAGCTAAAAACGATATGTCGGTTAACTACATCAATGATTTGAATGAGTTACCGCCGCACACTATGAAAGAGATTGTACGTTTCTTCCAGGATTATAAAAAGCTGGAAGGTAAAAACGTAACCATTGAGCACTTAATGGGCAAGCCATATGCGCTTAAGGTAATTAACGAAAGCATGGAGTTGTATAATTCCACTTTCCCTGCGTACCAATAATTAATACATGGGCCCCGACTTAGATATAAACGGTTTTCACATATTTTTAACCATATTTTTGGTTTTATTGAACGGCTTTTTTGTGGCGGCCGAATTTGCTATTGTACGCGTACGCGGATCGCAAATTGAAATACAGGCTAAAGCAGGAAGCCGCACGGCTAAGGTGGCCCGTGGCATAATGCATAATTTAGATGGTTACCTGGCTGCTACGCAGCTGGGTATTACCATTGCATCGCTTGGCTTAGGCTGGGCCGGTGAAGAAGTAGTAACTACCATCATGCTTAAATTATTTAGCATGTTTGGTTTGGTTATTACATCTAGCTTTATAATCAATACCAGCCACGTAGTAGCCTTCATTACTATTACCATATTGCATATTGTATTTGGCGAACTGGCGCCAAAAACACTGGCCATTCAGCGCTCGGTACGTACCGCTATGACGGTGTCTTACCCGTTGCGCTTTTTCTTTGTGGTATTTCGTCCGGCTATCTGGCTGTTAAACACGTTTGCTAACTTTATTTTGAGCCTGTTTGGTGTAAATGCCGTACATGGCGATGAAACACATCACAGTTCTGAAGAACTGCAATACCTGTTAGAGCAAGGCAAAGAAAGCGGTGCGCTGGATTCAAACGAACATGAATTGATTAAAAACGTGTTTGACTTCAACGAGCGGGTAGTTAAAAATATTATGGTGCCCCGCACCAAAATTTCAGGTATCGACATTTCTGCCAATAATCACGATTTGATGGAATGCCTGATTACCGAGGGCTACTCTCGCATGCCAGTTTATGATGATACTATCGACAAGATTGTAGGTATTGTACATGCTAAGGATATTTTGCCTTTGCTGGCTCGTAAAACTGAGTTTGAATTAAAAGATATTATCCGCAAACCTTACTTTATCCCGGAAACCAAAAAAATCAACGATTTAATGGCCGAGCTGCAGCAAAAACGCATTCAGATTGCCATTGTATTGGATGAATTTGGTGGTACAGCTGGTATGGTAACCCTGGAAGATATTGTAGAGGAACTGGTAGGCGAAATTCAGGACGAGTTTGACGAGGAAAAACCGATTGTAGATAAAGTAAGCGACCGCGAATTCATTGTAAGCGCTGTAGCTTCTATTTACGATGTAAACGGACATCTGCCGCATGATTTGCCTGAAGACGGCGATTTTGACACGGTATCTGGCTGGGTAAGCGAGGTGTTCGGCAAAATACCTGATGTAGGCGAACAGCGTGAGTCAAACGGGTACAACATTACGGTGCTACGCAAGTCGGACCAGAATGTGGAATCTGTAAAGCTGGAACTGCTGTTGAATGAAGAAGACATGAAAGATTTACATTAAGCCACTTAGCTGATGCAAATTTTCTATACCCCCGATATTAATCCCCAGGCAGCAGTTTATACACTGACGGAAGAGGAAAGCAAACATGCCGTTCGTGTATTGCGCCTGGCAGCACAAGATATTATTCAACTGGTTGATGGTCGTGGTGGCTTTTATACCGCACGTATTCTTGAGGCGCATCCTAAAAAGACGCAGCTGCAAATAACCGAAGTGCAGCAACAATACGGCAAGCGCGACCATTACCTGCACATCGCGGTAGCACCTACCAAAAATATTGAGCGGCTGGAATGGTTTTTAGAAAAAGCTACCGAGATAGGGATTGATGAGATTTCGCTTATATTATGCCAGCGCTCGGAGCGTAAAGAGGCTAAAACCGATCGCTTAAATAAAATCATTACATCGGCGGTAAAGCAGTCGTTAAAAGCCTATCACCCGCAGCTTAATTCGCTGACGCCATTCAGTAAGATGGTGCAGAGCTATCACGAAGGGCAAAAATTTATAGCGCACTGTTTACCTGGAAAAGATAAGGTAAGCTTAGCGTCGCAACTGGAACTACAAGGCAGTTGCCTGATTTTGATAGGGCCCGAAGGCGACTTTACTGAAAAGGAAATTGCCGAAGCTTTGCAAAACGGTTTTAAACCCATAACTTTAGGCGAAAGCCGCCTGCGCACTGAAACGGCTGCGTTAGAAGCTTGCTTTGAAGTGAACTTTTTAAACAGATAGCCTTACCAAACCCTCTCGTCGAGAGAACTTTTGATTGACGTAACGGTGAAAAACAAAAATGTCATTTCGAGTGCTA
>NZ_WSRW01000011.1 GCF_009770985.1 Mucilaginibacter lacusdianchii
GCTTGTATAGCCTTGACTTTTTATCCCTGCGGTGGGCTATCTTTGCGTTATTGTTGAATAAGATAAATTGAATTTTATCGGAATTATTTATGTTTAGAATAGACCATAGGATATTCACCTGGCAATATTCTATTGCACTTCCACTTCAACCGTTACGATCTTGTTTACCATATAAGTTCTCCGATCTTTATCATGCTGCATGGGCTGTGTATTTCCATTACTATCCGTTGCTCTTGACATTAACTTACGCCGCTGTTGTCCCGTCGGAACCTGCCAGTTATATTCCCAAAGCCGCCATGCGAACCTAACGGACTTGCCTAATAACTTTGCCGATTGCCAGGTTATACCTTCATCGAAGCTTACCTCAACTTTTGCTACTTCATTTTCTCCGCACCAGGCAGCACCATGCACCCTGTATTTTTTTCCAGCGGGCACCACCTCACTTAGAGCCGGTCTGGCAATCTCCGCTTTTACCTGTACCTCGGTCACAGCGGTCAGTGTCGGCTGGTCATCAGTGCGTTTCCAGTAAGCATATTCCAGGGTTTGCCAATAACCTTCAAACGGTTTATCCACTGCTACTATCTTGGTAAGCCATTTTACGGAAGCCATACCATACCAGCCCGGAATGATAGCCCTTACCGGGTACCCATGCTCCGGGCTAAGCTCTTTTCCATTCATTTGATAGGCAATGACCACCTCCGCCTGCATCGCTTTAGTAAGTGGTAAACTTCTGGCAAAGTGGATAGCGCCGGGAGACTTGGGTTCTTCCGAGACTTCACCTTTGTCTGCGCCTTCCAAAATGATCTCTACTGTTCCCGGCTTTACCCCGGCCTTTTCTAATAATACAGAAAGTGGTACGCCGGTCCATTCTGCGTTTCCGACGGCACCCTGTTCCCACAATAAGCCTTTCACCTTTGGAGCCAGGTTGGCTCGCCCGTTTCCGGCACATTCCAATGTTGCCATCACTTTTTTAGCAGGCAATGCACGTAACTCATCATAGGTTAGTGTAATCTCTTTATTAACATGCCCTCCGATCGTCATTTTCCACTCTTTTGCCTGCAATTTCGGAATGGGAAAATGAGTTCGAATGAAGAATTGGTTATTTGGCGTGATTGCGCTTGATAGCATCGGAAAAGGAAATTCAAAATTGACCGGTTCTTTTTCTCTGATGATCAAGCCCGGGAATGATGGTTCAGCTGCGTTATTTGTGTTTTTTGCTAAAGCGATACCCGGAATGAATGCGGTTGCCATGACAGGAAACGTTCCCTTCAGGAAAGCACGTCTTCCATTGCCGTTCGGTTCACTGTTTTGCCCTTTGTCCATAATTGATCAATTTTGATTTGAGTGATAAGTAGTTAAGGTTTGGTATTACATTTTGTTTGCGGCAATAGGCTCAAGGGTTACCAATAATTCAGCCTCTTAATTGCTTAAATTATATGCATAACGCAGGCACGAACACTAATAAGAAAAGATAAATCCCCTTGACATGGTATATCATGTAGAGATGATTGCGTTAACTTTATCAATATTTTATCGCTTAAATCCCCTGTGTCTTTCCTTATCTTCATCCTTTGATACTTCGTTATTGTACATAACTGGTTGAAATGTTAGTTTTCCTTCTTCCGGCTCTGAAAAAGCATTGGCATTTTGTAACTGATATTGCATTTCATCCATGTTTGCACCAGTAATTGTCGCACTGAATTGCTGGGCGCGGGATAACATACGAATATAGGCGGATGGTATTTGCTGGCGTGTTAATTTACGTAGCGCTCCCATATAATCTTCCCTGTAAACAGTTGGTATAATGATCCTGGTTTGTCCCGCCTTTACCAATTCTGCATTCATCATCACCCGAGCCAGTCGGCCGTTGCCGTCCAGAAATGGATGGACTTCACTGATCATAAACATCATGAAGGCTGCTTTTGCAAAAGGATCGTTCAAATTCCTATAAAAGTCAAAACCTTTTGTCAACGTTCCTTTTACTAAGCTTTGGTCAACGAAAAAAGTATCGCCTGCTCGGTTATTCTTATCTTTAAATTCTCCCGGCTTCTTTGATAAACGGGCACTAAGTAAAATCTTATGGCGATACTGCAGAACATGCAGCAACTGTTCTGCAGTTTGCGGGATAATTGACATTTCTTGATAGTTGCTCAACAACTTATAGGTACCCAAAATATCATGCGAATCCTCGTCGCGGGCTGGCAGTGGTGTTTCTGTCTGAATGATTTTCTTCGCTTCGCCAATTTCAAATTCTGTCCCTTCTATGTAGTTTGAAAAGTAAGCCTCGAAAAATGCAAAATTCCGAAAGGTATAACTTGATGAATTTTCCTCAGGTAAAGATGGAAATTCATCCTGCTGTAACTCTACAAAAAGTTTTTCAAAAAGTGATACTCTATTCGGGTCATAAGGATGCCCGAATGTGCGGGCAATAGCTATGGGCGATGATAAAATGTTGGCATGGCCAGTTGCCAGTAAAGCGCTGATCAGCTTATTCATTTTATTAAACTCCTTTACCATCCCTATTCTGCCCGAAATCTCCCTTGCTTTGTCTCTTAGTTCATTCAACCCAGCCTCACCTTTTACCCTTGCTATCTTTTCCAATCGTTCTTCCAGTTCAGGTATGGTTAAAGTTTTTGATTCAGGTCCGGGTTTTCGGGAATCCTGAAAATTTTCGAGAAACGCCCGTGCCTGTTGCGAAACATATAAACCTAGAGTGAGCGGGTTGTCGCCATCAATATAATGAGGCCCGTCCATAATATTTAAGGTTACTCCTGGAACTTTTGACTTTCGCTTATAGCTGTAAGTCAAAAAAATATCACCGGTATTGGTTGGTTTAAACTCCAGTGCCGAACGGTGACTTAGTATTATTCCCGGATATAAATGGCCGATAATGGAAAACAGGTTTCTTTTGACAATTTCTTCCGGAGAGTCAGTAAAATTCGGTGTATAAACGCGGGGGAGCAACTTACGAAGTTTCTTTTCTTTTACCAATTGGCCGATCTGCCTGCTTAGGCCCGGTTCACTGCTTGAAAAAATAATTTCCTGTAAATGCAATGGCAAACTCTTATCCATAATCAAAATGCTGCAAAAATTTCACCCTAAACTAATGAAACAACCCCTAAAAAGCAAAAATTTCACCCTAAATGGCGTTTTTTGACAAAAATCTCACCCTAAATAAATTTTTATAGTATGTCTATCTATGCGTATAATGAAATAGAGACTTCAAAATTAATAGACTTCTTCTCGCTGGCCGCCATGCAATTGAACTCACCATTCCTTATTCATCGCTTAAGCAACCAACCGCGCGAGCCGGTTAAAATGTCAAGGCCGTGGCGCATCCGCTGAAAGCGGACAACCCGAGCCACGCTTGTATAGCCTTGACTTTTTATCCCGGCGGCGGGATATCTTTGCGGATAGGGGTGAAAAAGGGACCATTCTCCATCCTTTATCTAAATGACGGTTTTTAATTAATACTCAGGCCATTAGTATATTACAGTATTAATATATATCTTTGTTCATCTTAAAACGGAAATGATGTCTTCCGTTTAAAATAACCGCCTCGTGCTGATGACGTCTACAAATATTGCACAAGACCATGCAGGTTTTGCGCGTAAAATTATTTGTAGGTGAAAAGATCAGCGTCTCTCTTTTACATTATTAAGCAAAATTCTGCCGGTTTAGGTTGCTACCTGGTGCCATTATTCCTTTTTGGGCTAAGCCTTGGTAAAGCGGAGAGCTTCATCCTCATCAATTCTTTTTCAGGTGGCGGACACAATAAATTACTTCAGCTCTTAACAGAAATCAGCGGGGGCATGATACTGTCAGCTATTTTCGTACTGATCTTTGCGCGTACCCGGCCCGTGGGGACCATTTTGGCTGTTGCGATCCTTTTTATTGCCTGGTGTGTCTGTATCACATTGATAAATCTTAAATATCTTAATATATGAAAATCAAACAATTTAAAGCGAGAGAAATCTTGGATTCGCGTGGCAACCCTACAGTGGAGGCTGAGATTGAACTCGAAAACGGGGCAAAAGCAAGGGGAATATCACCATCAGGCGCCAGTACCGGAGAAAAGGAAGCGGTTGAACTGCGTGATGGCGACGCTAAACGCTATAACGGGAAAGGTGTCGAAAAGGCCGTCGCTCAAATGAATGGCGAGGTTGCAGAAGTTATGTCGGCCACGGAGTTTGTTGACCAGAAAACATTTGACGAGTTGCTTATTAAGTTGGATGGTACTGAAAATAAATCACGATTAGGAGCCAATGCAATTTTGGCCGCCTCTATTGCTTTTGCGCGTGTACAGTCTGTTTCAAAAAACATCCCTCTATATCGTCAGCTGATCGAAAGAGATATTTATACAATGCCTGTTCCGTGCATGAATGTTATCAACGGCGGCAGACATGCTGATAATAATATCGATTTCCAGGAATTCATGATCGCTCCGCACAATGCGCCGTCCTTTAAGGAAAGCATCCGTATGGGGGAAGAAGTATTTCATAGCTTGCGCAGCCTCCTTAAAAGCAAAGGTTACTATACCGGTGTAGGTGATGAAGGCGGTTTCGCCCCAAATTTAAAATCTAACGAAGAAGCAATGGAGGTGATACTGGAAGCTATTCAGAAAGCGGGGTACAAACCGGGCGCGGATATCTCAATTTGCCTTGACCCCGCCACCAGCGAGATGTGGCAAAACGGTAAATACCTGTTTTATAAAAGCGATCAGCGTCAGATCACTACCGAAGAATTGGTTATGTTGTGGGATAGGTGGATCAAGCAGTATCCAATTGTATTATTAGAAGATGGACTGGGCGAGAATGACTGGAAGGGCTGGAAACAAATGACAGCTGCTTTAGGTAATATAGTTGAACTGGTGGGTGACGATATCTTCTGCACTAATCCTGCCATCATCACCGAAGGGATCAAGGAGGGTATTGGTAACAGTGTGTTGATCAAATTAAATCAGATCGGCACCATTACGGAAACGCTGGAAGCTGTGAAACTGGCACAGGCAAATAATTATAACTGCTTCATCTCTCACAGGAGCGGTGAAACCGAAGATACAACCATCGCAGATCTCGTAGTAGCTACTAACGCGGGGCACATCAAAACCGGTAGCGGGTGCCGTTCCGAGCGGATCGCTAAATTCAATCAGTTACTACGTATAGAAGAAGAATTAGGCGCTAAAGCGTCGTTCGCTGGAATAGAAACTTTTAAAATATGATCGGAAAATGGACGACAATACGATAAACCTGAAAGAACATTACGCCATCCTAAAACAGCTCTTTAAATGGACGGTGCTGGTAATCCCTATAGCGCTGATGGTCGGCAGTATGATCGCTTTCTTTTTATGGCTTTTGGGCGCCGCCATTCATTTTCGCTTCGCGCATTTTTGGCTGCTCTTCCTGTTGCCATTAGCCGGGATACTTATTCATTTCATATATCAATCGGTAGGTAAATCCTCTGAAAAAGGAAATAATCTGATCATGGAACAGATCCATGAAGCGGGTGGAGGTGTACCTAAACGCATGGCCCCTATTATTCTGATCACCACAGTTATCACTCATTTATTTGGTGGCTCAGCCGGACGTGAGGGTACTGCGGTGCAGATAGGCGGCAGTATCGCTTCTATGTTTGGTAGCTGGTTCAAATTGAAAGGCCCCGATATGCGTATGATATTAACCGCCGGTATGGCAGCAGGTTTCGGCGCTGTCTTTGGCACCCCTGTTACTGGTGCTATATTCGCGATGGAAGTGCTCACTATCGGTAAGATACAATATGACGCATTAATTCCTGCCTTGATCGCTGCTGTTGTCGGCGATATGACCGTATCCGCCTGGCATGTTACCCATGTGCATTACCACATCGACACCCTACCGGCCTATGCGCCGCTTATAGTGTCCGATCTGTTTCATTTTGATCTGTTGTTGTTATTAAAGGTTATCCTGGCATCCGCGGCATTTGGACTGGCAAGTTATCTTTTTGCCGGCATGGTGCATGAGATCAAGACTATCTGCGTTAAACTTTTTAAGCATAAATGGATGATCCCGGTATTTGGCGGCCTGCTTATCATCGGCCTTTATTTTATTAACGGCAAGCCTGATTATTTAGGTTTAGGTATTGATGCGGAGCATCCTGGGGCAGTAACTATCCCCTCAGCTTTCCACAACGGCGGCTCGGATACCTGGAGCTGGCTCTGGAAAACCATCTACACCACCGTAACTTTAGGCACCGGGTTTAAGGGAGGTGAAGTTACCCCGCTATTTTATATTGGGGCAACATTAGGAAATACATTATCGATAGTGTTAAATGCCCCTGTAAGCCTTTTTGCCGCATTGGGATTTATCGCAGTGTTTGCCGGTGCTACAAATACACCACTTGCCTGTACTTTTATGGGTATCGAGCTTTTTGGTGGTGAACATGCGCTACTATTTGCCGTAGCTTGTTTTACCGCATATATCTTTAGTGGGCATTCAGGCATCTACAGTGCGCAGCGCATTGCTGTTCCTAAAATATCCGATGATCACTATGCCCATGAGGCTACGCTTTCAGAAGCTATGACGCGAAGAGGCTATTTACACCGGAAATTAAGCAAATACCGGATCTCTTTTAAAAAAGAAAAATCATGAGTAAAGCGGCGATAGTTGAACAGGCTTTTGGAAAACTACAGATACGTGCAGCCAAAGGAAAAGTACGGCCGGAAGGGCTTTTACACCACAGAAATGATCATGGCGGGAACACAGGGTTGAAAAGGATTGAACCGTCTGCTAATCGGAAGCATAACTGAGGGAGTATAACGCGCTAAAGGCTGATGCTTTTCTGTTTTTTATATAGCTTTCGCCTATTAGTGGAAATAAAGTTTTTTTAATTATGAAAATATTGATCGTTGAAGATGAGCCGGAACTGTTGCAAAGCATCCGTTTGTTCCTGACCGGTCAGAGCTACCGCTGCGAAGTAGCTAATGACTACGAAACCGCCTGTGAAAAAATCATAAATGATATTTTTGATTGTATCATACTTGACATCTCACTACCTGGCGGTAACGGTTTTGATCTTGTTAAATTGATAAAAAAGCTTAAAAAAGATGATGGCGTAATAATCGTTTCAGCTTTCAATGAATTGGATAATAAATTAAACGGCCTTAAGCTTGGTGCTGATGATTACCTGGCTAAACCATTCCATCTGGCAGAATTAAGCGCCAGGCTACATGCGATCATCCGCCGCCGAAATTTTAGTGGCGCTGAAGTTTTTGTGCATAATGAACTGCGTGTACAAGTCGAAGATAAAATGGTATTTGTGCATGATAAAGCACTTGTATTAAACAAGAAAGAATTAGACCTGCTGTTGTTTCTGATCTCCAACAGAAAACGTATTATCTCAAAATCGGCCATTTCACAGCACCTGTCCCAAAATGAAAGTGGCTATTTCCGTAGTTACGATGTAGTGTATGCCCATATGAAAAACCTGAAAAAGAAATTGACCGATGCGGGCTGCCGTGACTACATTAAAACCATTTATGGTGTAGGTTATAAACTTGACTGCGATGAAGCTATTGACTAAAACCTCCAGGATACTGCTGGGTTACGCCATTGTTGTACTGCTGGTGAGCATCCCCCTTTTTTATTTTGTGATCGAGCAATTGTATTATCAGGATATAGATGATGCTTTAAGGTTACGGAAAGAGGAGTTGATCATCAGGACTAAAAAGTTACAGAGCGAGCGGGACATTGCACTATGGCTGGCTATGGATAACGATGTTAAGATCGGGGCATCTGCGCCACCACTCCGCGATTCTATTTACCCCAAACTGTATCTGGACACCTTAGCGCATGAAATGGAACCATACCGCGAACTGGCAACATCGCTGCAAGTGAATCATAGAAGATATCGTGCTACTATTCGCCGATCTTTAGTCGAAAGCCAGGATCTCATTGTTGGCATTGCTGAAGTACAAGGAATCTTGCTGATCATCCTTTTCATCGGATGGCTACTGATCAACAGGAATATATCTAAAAAAATATGGAGCCCATTTGACCAGATCATTGACTGGCTTCAAAACTATGAGGTTGATAAAGAGCAAACCTTGATCTATACGGATTCGGGGGTCATGGAGTTCGACCAGTTGAACAGGGTAGTGAACGAATTGGTCAATAAAAATCAAAAGACCTACTCAGATCAAAAAAACTTTATTGAGAACGCCTCGCACGAAATGCAAACACCTGTGGCCATTTTACAGTCTAAACTTGATCTGCTGCTTCAATCCCAGGGCCTAACCAGAGAGCAAGCGCATCACCTGCAATCATCATATGAGGTAATTGAGCGTTTAACACATTTAAACCAGAGTTTGCTATTGTTATCCAGAATAGAAAATCAACAATTCCCTGACCTGGTTGAAGTGAGCATAAAAACGGCCGTAGCCAAGATACTTGACCACCTTCAGGCATTGATCGATGACAAACCGATCAGCCTTTCTGTTTATCTGAATGCAGATAGAATGCTGCAGGGACACCCGGTCCTGATAGAAATATTACTCTCCAACCTCATCACCAATGCCGTTCATCACACACCCGCGAAAGGACATATCCATATTGCCATTACCGATCATTGTTTTTTGATCGAAAACTCGGGTACACCGCTTTCGTTCGATCATAGCCAACTGTTTTCCCGGTTCGGAAAAAAGAACACTAATCGCCAGGGCGTTGGTCTGGGTTTGGCCATAGCTCACGAGATCAGCCAGCTTTATCAGTTGAAGTTACACTATCAGTTCAGGGAACAGAAGCACCAATTCGCTATCGTTTTTTAGCATTTCAGAAATTTTTCAGAATGTCCGGCCACATTTGATCTGGTTAAAGCGACATTATGAAAAGATATGGTTTACTGCTATCATTTTTATTATTAACAGGTGCAGCAAATGCACAGGAAAAGCTCAAATTAGTCCGTACGATAACCCTTCCAGCCGTTAAAGGAAGCTTTGACCTGATGGCTTATGATATTGGTGGTCATCGCCTTTTTCTTTCAGCTCAGGACGATCATTCAGTGGAAGTGATCGATCTGCAAAAGGGTAAATTGATCAAAAGCCTGTCTGGCTTTAATGAACCCAAGTGGTGCTTTTTCGATCATGAAACAGGGTTGCTTTATGTAGCAACGGGTAAAGATGGTAAGGTTAGCGCTGTTGACAGCCATAACTTTCAAACCGTTAAAACTTATACTTTCCGGGAAAAATGCAATAATTTAAGGTATGATGCCCAAACACATCAGCTTTTTGTAGGTGTTGGCGATACTTTCGGCGCTATCGGAATTATCGACCTGCGGCAGCAAACGATCATTGGACAGATCCCGCTGGCGGGCTTCCCCAAACAGTTTGAATTGACCGCCCAGTGCATCTATGTTAATGTACCGGGTAAAGAGATGGTGCAGGTGATCGACCGCAAAACGTCGAAGATCATTGCCAAATGGAAGGTATCCCCATTAAACGACAATGTGCCTATGGTGCTTGACCGCGAACACCAGCTACTCTATATAGGATGTGCTGGTGGTCGTTTGGTTGTATACGATGTTTCAAGCGAAAAGCAAGCAGGCTCAATATCCATACATAAAGATGTGGATGGCATTTATCTTGACCCAAAGCGTCAACAGCTTTATGTGTCTTGTGGCGAAGGGTTTATAGATATCATTGGGGTTGATAAACAACGCTTGGCCAGCATTGGCCAGTTAACAACGCGGGTTGGTGCAGGTACGTCATTATTCATCCCCCAGATCAATCGCTATGTGCTCGCAGAGCCTCAGACGAGCGATCAACCTGCCGCGATCCGGATCTACCAACCGATGTAATGACTATGAGATACCTATTCATCTTTTTTATACTAATGTGCCTTTTCTCAGGATCACTAAAGGCGCAGTCAAAGTTGGATGATTTCCTTGAGCTGAGTTATACCAATAGCCCACTGCTCAATAATGCCAGGAATCAGCAAGTGGTCAATCAGGCAGAAGCAGAACGGATACGCGCATTAACCACCAAATTACAACTGAGCCTTAATGCTAATTATCTCTTCGCCCCGGTATATGTTACCGATGCCGGACACAAGGGCTTTGATATTAATTCCAGCGGCGCTACCAATTATTACGGATACGACCTTGGTACAACCAATGGCGGAAGCTTACAAGGATTACTGGTGGCGAACCAACCTTTGTTTGCAGGCCGGCGGGCCGATATTTTGGCAGCGCAGTCGCTGGTTAACGCACAGATCGATCAAAACACTGTAAAGTTAACCAGGCACGATCTGGAAAAGGCCATTACTGATCAATACATTTTATGCCTGCTCGATAAAAAGCAGGTAAGTAATTCCACCGCCAATATGAAGATCATAGACCAGCAGCGGCTGATCGTCAAAAAACTTGTGAATGCCAGTTTGCTTAAAAACTCCGACCTGATCTTATTAAATATCGAATACGAAAACAACCAGAATATTTTACTGACCTATCAGGCAGCTTATCACAAGAACCTGCTGGAATTGAGGATCATGAGCGGCAGCCGTGATACAACGGAGGTGGAATTGGCCGCGTTGGAACTAAAATTAAAAACACCGGTTGACCGATCCGCATACCTGGAAAAATTCAGGCTGGATAGCCTTGGTCTGGTTGCGACCCAAAATGCTTTTGAAACCAAATACCGGCCGCAAATAAGTGTTTTTGGCAATACGGGGCTTAATGCCACACATTTCAATAATGTTTATGATCGTTTCGGGCTGGCCGCAGGTTTAAGCCTGACATGGAGCATCCTGGATGGACATCAGAAAGAGATCAGCCGTCGTAAAACGACGCTACAGCTGCGATCCGTCGCTTTTAATAAAAGTACCGCGCAACTGCAAAATGATCTTCGTAAAAAGCAGGCGCTGGATGAACTGATGTCCTACGATGGCAGGGTAAAAAACCAGCAAAAACAGCTGAGCGATTACGAGTCTCTTCTAAGTAGCTACCGCACACAGATCATCCAGGCCCAGCTGTCGGTGATCGATTTTATTAATGTTCTGAAGAACCGCACAACAGCACAGCGTGACCTGCTGCAACTGGAAACCAACCGAAACTTATTGATCAACGCCTATAATTACTGGAATTGGTAATGCTTATGAAAAATTACATCATTCTTTTAAGCCTTTTGCTGGCACTCGCCGCCTGCCACAGCAATAACACTGCTCCGGCTAACGAAGCCAGGCCAAAAACCGCTGTTCAGATAACCCGGATCGGGGTTGGTACCATCAGTGATGACCTGGTGCTTTCCGGCACTTCGGTTTACCTTAAAAGAAACATGGTTACCTCCTCCATCGCAGCATTTATTACCAGTGTCTATGTTAAGTTAGGCGATCATGTGCGGAAAGGGCAGCCGCTTTATTTATTGGAATCTAAGGAGCGTAAAGCATTGGGTTCGGATATTAAAAAAGTAGACCCATCACTAAAAAACTTCGGACTGATCACCGTCACTGCGCCGGCTTCGGGTATCATTACCACATTTGATAAGCAGCAAACCGGGGAGTACGTACTGGAGGGTACCCAGCTTTGCACGATCGCCGCCAGTAATGATCTGGCTTTCCAGGTCAACGTCCCTTATGAATATGCAAATCTGGTTAAACCGGGCAAGAAATGTTTGATCACCCTTCCCGATAACACGGTATATAAAGCTACCATTACCACGCCACTGGCTACCATGAACGCGACCGAACAAACACAAGTTTTGCTTGCCCGGCCCGATCAGGATCTATTCTTGCCCGAAAATTTGCTGGCGAAGGTTTCCTTTGATCGCTCTGCACCGGGAAACCAGCAAATACTTCCCAAGTCATGCGTGGTTAGCGACGAGCTACTGAAAAATTTTTGGGTAATGAAATTGGTTAATGACAGCACAGCAGTAAAAGTCCCGATAAAGACCGGCAGTAAGAATAATGCGTCTATTGAGATCCTTTCTCCCACATTTCAAAAAGGTGATAAGATCCTGATCACTGGTAATTATGGTTTAGCCGACACTGCCTTGGTAACTGTTACTAAATAACCGGACATGACAGAAAAGAAAAATTATTTCCGGCAGTTTTCCCGCCCTATCTTATTCGTGGGTGCCATATTATTGGCTGCGGGCATCTATTGCTATACGCATATGCAAACCAACCTCTTTCCCGAGGTGCTGTTCCCGCGTGTGTCCATCATTGCCGAGGCAGGTCAATTACCCATTGACCGGATGATGCTGACGGTGACCAAACCCTTAGAGAGCGCGGTTAAAAAAGTTCGGGGTGTAACTATTGTAAAAAGCAGTACCAGCCGGGGCAGCGTAACCATAGATGTTTATTTTGACTGGGGCCTGGATACTTACGCACAAAAAACACAGATGGAGAGCCGGGTGAATGAGATCAAAAACTTTTTGCCGCCTGGCATCAACATGTCCATCGAAGCGATGAACCAATCGCTTTTCCCCGTATATGGCTATACGCTATCCAGCAAATCCCATGGGCAAGTCGCTTTAAAAGACCAGGCCTACCTTACATTGCGGCCCATATTTTCAAGGATCAAAGGCATCGCTAATGTGGTGACAAGAGGCGGACGTTCCAAAGAGTTCGTCATCATACCCGATGCCGTTAAAATGTCTGCATTGGGTGTCACACCATCTGAAGTTAAAACAGCATTTGCCAACAATAACTACGTCCTTTCCAATGGTAACCTGGCTGATTTTAACCGGATGTACCTAACCCTCACGGATACTCGTGTAATGGATGTAGACGGCCTTTCTAACCTGACCATTCGTAATGATGGCGCAAGACTGATCAAACTTCGCGATTTTGCCACTGTAGATGTGCAGGAGCAACAGGAATTTGTTATTGTCAACGCTAACGGAAAGAACGCCATTCAGATAGACTTGGTTAAGCAGCCCGGAGTAAACCTTATTGACTTTGCAAAAGATGCGGCTGCAAAAGCCGACGAAGTACGTAAAGCTTTACCCGACGATTATGAACTTACGCCATATTACGACCAAAGCGCTTTTGTAGGCGATAGTATTCACAGCGTGATCAAAACGATCTACGAAGGATTGATCCTTGCCGTTATCGTCATGATCTTCTTTTTGAGATCCTGGAGGTCAAGTTTGGCGGTGATGCTATCCATACCTGTTACGCTGGGCTTTACCATCACGGTACTTTACCTGGCCGGTATCACCATTAACATTATGTCGCTTGGAGCTATCGCTGCCTCGGTGGGACTGATCATCGATGATGCCATCGTCATCATTGAACAGATACATCGGGAACATGAAGAATATCCCGAAAAAAATATTTTTGATGTGGTGATAGATGCGATCAAGGCCTTGTTCCCCGCTATGATCGGTTCCTCACTTGCAACCATCGTCATCTTCTTCCCGTTCAGGCTGATGAGCGGACTGGCAGGTAGCTTTTTTAAAGAACTATCTGATACCATGCAGATCACTTTGGTATGCTCGTTCCTGGTTACCTGGCTTCTTCTGCCGGTCTTGCACCTGGTGGTAGGTTACCGGCCGCATAAAGGCAGTGAACATCAACATAACGACTTCACGAACGATAAGCTTTCCTGGCTAACACGCACCTTTAAAAAACCAGTATTTGCGCTGTTGTTTATTGCGTTACTGGGCCTGTCTGCCTACATCGCATCCGCTAAACTGGAAACTGGTTTTTTACCGAACCTGGATGAAGGAACTATCGTACTGGACTATTTTTCGCCCGCAGGCACTTCATTAGAAGAAACAGACCGGCTATGCCGGCAGATGGAAAAGATCGTTACGGCACAGCCCGAAGTGGAAACCTATTCCCGTCGTACAGGTGTTAAGATGGCCTTTAAAACTACGCAGCCTAACTTTGGCGACTATTCTATTCAGCTTAAAAAAGATAGAAATAAAACTACAGACGAAGTGATCAGCGAGCTCCGGGATAAAATAGCTGCACATGTGCCGCTGATGCACATCTCTTTCGGCCAGCGTATTTCCGACCTGCTTGGCGACCTGATGAGCACACCTGCACCGATCGAGATCAAGATATTCGGTGATGACTATACCAAACTTCAGGAACTGGATAAACGAGCGACTGGTATTTTGCAAAAGATCAGCGGTGTGGCCGACCTTGACGATGGCTTGATCCCTGCCGGCCCCTCGCTGGAATTCGTTCCTGATCAGGACAAACTGGACCTGTTCAAAATTTCCCTGACCGATTTCCAGATGCAATTATCGGCATATACCGGGGGCGTACCGTTGGGCATGAACGCTGCCATTGCGGAGCCCTCGGCCTCACAGGCTGCGCTGACAGGGGGTATACAGATCGGCGATTTGCAGGACGGGCAGCAGATGCGCAAGATATTACTGCGCTTTACCAATTTTAAGGACAATGACCTTGAACACCTCAAAAAGCAGCTTATCTTTTTGCCAAACGGACAAACACGGCCATTGTCTTTTTTCTGCACGGTCAATGTCTTGCCCGGCGAGGTGCAGCAAACGCGCGAAGATCTTAAATCCAACATTATTTTAACAGCCCGGTTGGACGGCCGCGATCTTGGCAGTGCGATCAAAGAGATACAACAAAAACTCTCAGCCGGATTGAATTTGCCTAAAGGTTATTTTATCAGCTACGGCGGCGCATATTCGGAACAGCAGCGATCTTTCAATGAACTACTGCTGATCCTTGGACTTGCCGTGGTATTGGTGTTTGCGGTATTACTATTTCTATTCAGAGATTGGTTCCTGGCCGGTCTTGTCATCCTGATCTCGGTTCTTGGAATATGCGGCAGCATTTTGGCCCTCTACCTGGTCAATATTCCGTTAAATGTAAGCAGCTATACTGGGATAATCATGATCGTCGGTATTATCGCCGAGAACGCCATTTTTACGCTTAACCAATTCCGGTTCAACCTGTCAGATTCTGGCGACGTAGATACGTCCATCAATTACGCGATAAGCTTGCGTATCCGCCCTAAGTTAATGACTGCCATCGGTGCCATTCTGGCGTTGATGCCGTTGGCCCTGGGTATTGGCTTAGGTGCTCAGATGCAGCAGCCGTTAGCAGTTGCCGTTATTGGTGGTTTTTTAGCAGCGCTGCCTTTATTGCTTTTTGTATTTCCTTCCCTGATCAGGCTTGGCTACCGAAAGCATCTAAAAACCAATAAAATTTAAAATCACCCGACATGATAAAAATACTGTTTTTAAATAGGATATGGCTTTCTCTTTTGTTATTACTATCGGTAAGTTGTGCCCGTGCGCAAAGTCTTGACCTTCGTTTACTGGAAAGCATTAATGGCCCGGTAAACCCAGGACCAGACGCCACGTGGCGCGCAGTAACCAATAGTGCGCTACCCATCGCAATTGCTACCCCTGTAACTCTGTTTGTCGCGGGGCAGATCGGTCATGATAAAAATCTGAAAGAGCAATCTTACGTAGCGCTGGGAGCCCTGGCCGGTTCGGCGATATTGAGCACTACGCTCAAGGCTGTAATACATCGTGACCGGCCATTTGTTAACCACAGCGACGTGATTTTTGCCAAACAGTTCCCGTCGGATTATAGCATGCCGTCTGGCCATACCACAGTTGCCTTTTCTACGGCTACGACATTGAGCCTGTCTTTTCCTAAATGGTATGTAATTGTCCCTGCCTATGGTTATGCAGCAGCGGTGGGCTATTCGCGTATGTATCTCGGCGTTCATTATCCCAGTGATGTGCTGGGCGGTGCTTTATTGGGATCGGCCTCAGCATACATTACCTATAAGGCTAATAAATGGTTAAGTAAACATAAAAAGATCAATTAAAATGTGGTGGATATACGCTTTATTATCAGCATTCTTTGCTTCCCTCACTGCCATCTTTGCCAAGATCGGCGTAAAGAATGTTAATTCGGACCTTGCGACCGCTATCCGTACGATAGTGATACTTTTTGTAGCCTGGGGGATAGCATTGGCGCGCGGCGAAGTTAAAGGTATGGCAGAGTTATCCAGAAACACCTGGATATTCCTCGGGCTGTCAGGTTTGGCAACTGGCCTGTCATGGATCTTTTACTACAAAGCATTGCAGATGGGAACGGTTTCTCAGGTTGCTCCTGTAGATAAGTTGAGCGTGGCGCTTACTATTATCCTCTCGGTCATCTTTCTTAAAGAAACCGTATCCCTTAAAGCCGCCCTCGGCGCGGCTCTTATTATTTGCGGAACTTTCGTAATGATATTTTAGTTATGATCTCTCGTAAAAATGCCGGATTGTTATGCCTGTTCTGCGTAAGCTCATCAATAGTGCTTGCCACCCTATTTTACAATGAGGATAAAACGATCGTTTTATTTTTAAATCACCTTCATAACCCGACGAGGGACTTATTTTGGCTAACTGTTACCAATGCAGCCGGTATAATTGCCTATGGAATATGTTTTATCGCACTTATCGTTTCCCTGTTCACTACAGAGAAGGCGTTGAAATATAGGTGTTTGGTGATAGTGACTGCCGCTGTCTTCTCTGCCACAGCAGCTACCGTATTGAAATTTATTGTTCAAAGACAAAGACCTTTCCACGTCCTGATGAATGTTCATGTATTAGGCCCGGCTGGCGGATGGTCTTACCCATCGGGACATACCTGCGATGCTTTTTTCCTGGCAACCGTTTTATCCTTGACCTTTCCAGGCTGTAGAAAAACAATTTTGATATTTTACATTTGGGCCGTATTTGTTGGGTTTAGCAGAATCTATTTAGGTGCACATTATCTTTCCGATGTGTTTGGTGGCATAGGCATAAGTAGCGCGATGAGTTTATTGGCATTTCAATTGGTCAATTCGGTTGCAAAAAAGCACCAAGTATTGCTGTAATAATATAATAGTTACCTTTAACGATGATGAATGTGCTTAGATCCGTATCTGTATTTGTACTTGCCGGGCTGTTCGAGATCGGTGGTGGTTATCTCGTTTGGCAATGGCTAAGAGAGGGAAAACCAGTTTGGTATGGCATGATAGGCGCATTTATCCTGGCCATGTATGGCGTTGTCGCGACCTGGCAAACAGTAAGCTTTGGTCGGGCTTATGCCGCATATGGAGGTATTTTTATATTAATGGCACTCATTTGGGCCTGGAAAGTAGATGGTTTTAAGCCTGACCGCTGGGACGTCATTGGTTCCCTGATCGCTGTGATCGGTGCTTGCATAATTATTTATATGCCTAGAAACCAATAAATGGGTTATGATCTTTACGATCTTTAATGTTGATTAATAGCCCTTGCTAATAAAAACGCAGCTCCGGCAGCTAAAGCGCCTATCACAACCACTTTGATCGCGCCGCTAACAGGTGGCTGCCCTGTAAGTTTGCTCTTGAAATAACCGAAAATAAATAAAGCGATCAGCGTTATTATGCATGATCCGCTTAAAGCTTGGGTAGCGTCACTGATAAAGACATAAGGTGACAGCGGTATAATACCGCCGACGATGTACGAAGCCCCTATAGTCAATGCACTCTTCTTAGCCCGCTTGGGATCAGGCCTTTCTAAACCAAGTTCGTAGCGCATCATAAATTCTACCCACTTATCCTTGTCTTTCGACATTTCATTCGCGATCTGCAGCTGTAGATCATTTGACAGGCCAAATCCGGCAAATACCTGCTTAACTTCCTCTTTTTCCTGTTCAGGTAAGCGTTCTACTTCATCATATTCCCGTTTAAGTTCTGAGCGATAATGATCGGCATCCGTCTTCCCGGCTAAAAAGCCGCCGAGGCCCATCGCAATTGAACCTGCCACGATTTCGGCCATACCTGCGGTAACGACGATCCCGGAAGCATTTACGGCACCGCTTAAACCTGCCGCCAAAGCAAAGGGTACAGTCAATCCGTCAGACATGCCAATTACAATGTCCCTAATAGTTTCCGAGCTGTTGACGTGATGTTCGCGATGCATTTTCAAAAATACCTACTACGGTATAAAACACTAATAATCATTTTAATTTATGATTGGTCTTAATATTCTGAACAAAAAGCACTTACTTTAGTTGTCAATGGATGGCAATCAATGATAAATCTAACAAAACCATCAATCCCGGTGACCATCTGGCCAATGAACGCACATTTTTGGCTTGGATAAGAACCAGCATAGCATTAATGGGTTTTGGCTTTGTGGTGGTGAAATTCAGTTTGTTCGTCAAGCAATTATCCCTCGTTATTACTGATAAGGTCGTACTGCCCGGCAAAGGCTTTTCCGCAACCATCGGGATCATACTCGTCGCTATCGGTGCCCTGATGGCTTTATTAAGTTATTTGAGGTATCGACGTATTGAAAAACAATTGCTTAGAAACGCCTATTTTCCTTCATTCGCCCTATCGCTTTTGCTGACTGTTGGGATAGTGCTCGTCAGCGCGCTGCTGCTTTGGTATCTGTTACCGAATCTCTGAAAACCTTTCGTCTGAACAATTACAATGGTTTAAGGTTAATAAAACATGGGAGTAGAATCACAAATTGTTATAACAGCTACATTGGCAGGCGGATCCGAACTGCATTATAACGTAACACACCTGGACGAAACATTTGTAGTTGAGACAGGTAACGGAACGATCACCCTGATCAATAATGGGGATAACTCATGGAGCATTGTTAACGGCGATATTTCGCAAGAATCTGCCAATATTATTGGGCAGGCTATTGAAGACCACTATCGTAAAAACTCCTGACCGTGGTCTACCTAACATCGAATCATTGACTTCAATTTTATACCTGTAATGTGGTACAAGCGTCTGTTGTCGACAGCTTAATTAACGCATATGTATCTCGTGCCGAATCACATCAGGTATGCATTAGTAAAAAAAGTAGCGTTGGATCCGAAGACCTGCATGTAGAAACTTTTAAGATCTTATCGTATGATTATAGCCCCTGAAGAATATTACAAAGGACTTCCGCGAAAAACAATAGCCGCCTGTGTATTGATTCCGTACAACGATCTCTATTTGATTATCAGGAAAAGATCGACTCAACGATGGACATTACCCGGAGGCATCGTGGAATCTGGAGAAAACCCAATGGCAGGTGCTATCCGTGAATGTCAGGAGGAAACTGGTATCACGCCAAATATAGAATGCCTGTTCCATGTATATTATTCGGAACCGGTAATGGGTGAAAGGGTTATTTATGGTGATAGCATACACCTGATATTCAAAGCCAAACCTATAACCTCCGACCAGGTCAAACAAATTTGCTTTCCTGATGAGGAGGCTGATGAATACCAATGGGTAGCCTTAGATGAGGCCGCATCTTTTGTGAAAAGCAATTTAGGTAAGGCAATCCTCAGCGCTTCCGGCGGCGAGCTATATTCTGTTTGGAAAAGAACTCTACATTCCCTGATGGAAGAAGATGAATTTTACCAGCCAAAAAATGATCATCAATAAATGATCAATAACCACAGATTATCAATCATCATATTTTGTGATATAATTTCAGCCTTTTGCGCTTGTACTTTTGATGTATCAACCAATAAGCAAAATGAAACAGGAAGACGAAAATAGAGAAGTGACCAAAGCTTTGGTCAAGGTATCAAAAGCCTTAATAACCGTAAGTGTTTTGTTTGCGGTTTGTATAATAGTAGTGATCGTGACATTGATCGTACCGATTGACCATAAACCTGGTAAGGATTCCCAACAGGTAAATGGCAGATCCGATCAGCCTGCTACCATTCCATCTACTGAAGCCTCTGCCGGCACTACACCACGCCCTATTCCGGCTGATGCATGGAAAGCCCCTGATGAAAATACTATCCCGGCAGGTAAAGATGGCGAGATGATCAAATATGGCAGGGAGCTGGTCGCACATACCGCCAGTTATTTTGGCCCTCAAGGCAGCATCGCGAAGATCACGAACGGGATGAATTGTCAGAACTGCCACCTTGATGCCGGGTCACGCCTTTTCGGTAATAATTATGCCAGCTTTATTGCCAGTTACCCAAAACTGAGCAACAGGAGCGGCCGGGTGGAGCAGCCCGAAGAACGCATCGCTGAATGCTTCGAGCGTAGTTTGGCCGGTAAAGTGCCTAACCCTTCCAGTAAAGAGATTCAGGCCATGCTGGCTTATATGAAGTGGGTCGGTAAGGACGTAAAGAAAGGTCAGAAACTATTCGGAAATGCAACAGAAAAGCTGGCATTCATGGATCAGGCAGCAGACCCGGCCAAGGGTAAGGAAGTGTTTATGATGAAATGCCAAAGTTGCCATGGTGCTAATGGCGAGGGCCTGCTGAATGCTGATAAAAAAACTTACGCCAACCCGCCATTATGGGGGAAGCACAGCTATAACGATGGCGCAGGTATGTACAGGCTGACCAATTTTGCAGGTTTTGTAAAAAATAATATGCCGTATGGCGCTTCATATCATAGTCCGCAATTAACAGATGAAGAAGCATGGAACGTTGGTGCCTTCGTTAACTCCCAGCCGCGCCCTCATAAGGATCAACGTAATGACTGGAAAGACCTGAAGAAGAAACCGATAGATTTTCCGTTCGGGCCTTATGCCGACCAGTTTAGCGAGAAACAGCATAAATACGGGCCGTTCAAACCCATTAAAGACGCTCAAAAAGAATTAACCAGTAAAAAATCATAAACAAATAGAAAACATGAAAAAGTACATCATCATTTTAGCAGCCTTTGCGCTCACCGCTTTTGCAAAAAATGTCAAAGCACAACAAACCGATCCCGCCGTCTTCACCGGCGCAACTGCAAAGCTCAAGCATTACAATGCGCTTTATATCATCAATTCCGGCGATGACAAAAAGATCAAGGGGACATTAAGAAACATCAATAATGCGCTGGAAGATCCAAGGCTGAAGGGCAAACTCCATGTTGAGCTGATCGCTTTTGGTGACGGTGTAGCTGTTTACATGAAAAGTAGTGCTTATGAGCAAAGTTTAAAGGACCTCCAGGCAAAAGGAGTGGTATTGGCACAATGTGATAATACCATTAAGGAAAGGAAGATCGATAAAGCTGACCTGTTCCCATTTATCTCTTATGTGCCGAGCGGCAACGGTGAGATCATCATCCGCCAGTACGAAGGCTGGGCCACCGTGCATCCTTAACCAGTACCCTCATTCAATTTATATAAAACATCATGAAATATCTTCAGAAAATAACATTTGCAATAACAGCAATAATAGCTTTGGGAAGCCAGGCAAAAGCACAGGATCATCGGTTCGATCCACCCTGGAATACCCCGCCTGAAAGCAAGGTGCAATTTACAGTTCCGGGAGTTGACAATGTACCCGACCTGTTCGGCGACATTAACGATCCGCAACTGGTGGTCTTCTTTGCTGGGAACCAGTTCATGTGTATCGATGACCTGATGTCCGCCTTTAAAAAACAATACCCGCAATACCAACGTGTATTTGCCGAAACCCTGCCACCGGGCATATTGGCTAAACAGATCATGGGGGGTAGTATCGTTATCGGAAATATGCGTATTACGCTTAAGCCTGATGTTTACACCGCAGGAAAAAGCCGTATCGATCAGATGCCGGAATATTTCAGCAAGACCGCACCCTATGCTTACAACCGCTTAGCTATTATGGTGCAAAAGGGCAATCCTAAAAAAGTGAAGGGTTTGAAAGACCTGGGGCGTAATGATGTGCGTGTAAGCATGCCCAATCCGGAATGGGAAGGGATCGGTAAGCGTATAGAGGAAGCTTATGTAAAAGTGGGTGGTGAAACCTTAAAAAATACGATCATGGATACCAAGGTTAAAAACGGTAAAACCTTTCTGACCCAGATACACCATCGCCAAACACCAATGCGCATTATGTATCAACAAAGTGATGCTGCACCGGTATGGTTTACCGAAGCCTATTATCAAAAAATGATCGGCCACCCTACCGATATGGTAGAAATACCGGAAGGTGAAAATATTAGCGCGACTTATGTGGCCGGGCAATTAAAAACAGCACCACACGCACAGGCTGCGCAGGATTTTATGGATTTTTTGGTGAGCCCGACCGCAAAAGCCATCTATAAAAAATACGGGTTCATAACAAAATAACGACTAATAATTAAAGATATGTCACTGCACTTAGGGGATTTAGCTCCCAACTTTACCGCACAAACAACCATCGGCGAGATCGAATTTTACGAATACCTTGGCGACAGCTGGGGAGTATTATTCTCTCACCCGGCAGATTATACACCTGTTTGCACAACCGAACTCGGAAGAACGGCTTTATTAAAAAGCGAGTTTGATAAAAGAAATGTTAAGGCGCTGGCTTTAAGCATTGATCCGCTTGATAAGCACTTATCATGGATAAGCGATATCAATGAAACACAAAACTGTAACGTTGACTTCCCGCTGATCGCCGACGACGATCGAAAAGTTTCGGAATTATACGACATGATCCACCCGAATGCATCAGCGACAGCTACCGTCCGCTCACTTTTTATTATCGGGCCTGATAAGAAGATCAAATTAATGATTACCTACCCGGCATCAACCGGCCGCAACTTTAACGAGGTATTAAGGGTGATAGATTCGCTTCAGTTGACGGATGAATTTAGCGTGGCTACTCCCGCAAACTGGGAAGCAGGCGAGGATGTGATTATTGGCCTGGGTATTAAGACGGAAGACATTGAATCAAAATTCCCTCAAGGACATCGCACTGTGAAACCTTATTTACGTTATACGCCAGACCCAACAAAACAATAGACTGGTTCAATGTTTATAAGTATTCGTTTTATATTATGCTAAAACTCAGCTTTTTTATTTTGTTGATGTCAATTTTGGATGCAGCCAAAGCGCAACACCACGATATGTCTATGCCAATGCCTGCCTCAAAAAATGTTTATTTGCAAATGATGGATCAAATGATGGTGAGTATGGATAAGTCAGCACCGACCCACTCATCGGATAAAGATTTCCTGACAATGATGATCCCGCACCATCAGGGCGCAGTCGATATGGCGAACTATGAAATAGAGCACGGTAAAAACCGGGAGATGGTCCAGTTGGCCAAAAGTATCAGGGCTGAACAATTGGTGCAGATACAGCAAATGGAATTATTGCTGCGTAGTGCTAAAACATTCGTCAGCTCGGGCACAGCCCATCAACAGGCCAACCAAAAAATGATGATGGTAATGATGCAGCAGATGCCAAAGGAAAAAGTGCTAAGCAATGATGACAATGCTTTTGCCCGGGTAATGATCCCTCACCACCAAGCCGCTATTGACATGGCTAAAGTGGCACTGCAATACGGCACCAACAAAAATATAAAGCGCCTTGCCGAAAGTATGATCTCGGATGAGCAGATTGAAATTGATCAAATGAAGAAATTCAGTCATATCCCGTAAAACAAACACCTATGAAAAAATTAATGTTCCTATTCCTGGTATTGCCGCTGACCAAATTAAGCGCACAGGACCGCGTCTACACGGGTAACCAAATATCCAATACTGTGTCAGTGATAGATCCTAAAACGCAAACTTTTCTGGGCGATATCGTATTGGGAAAGCCACAGCCTGAGATATTAAGCCCGCTTTACAAGGGGCAGGCATTGGTACATGGATTAGGTTATACGCCTAAAAGACAATTACTGGCGGCCGTAGCAATTGGCTCAAATTCGGTTACTTTTATATCTACCCCCACTAACAAGGTGCTTAAGACGATCTATGTAGGTCGGTCTCCGCATGAGGCTACATTTAACCCATCTGGCTCGCAAGCCTGGATCTCGGTAAGAGGTGAAGCATATATCAGTGTGATCGACGCGGCAACGATGAAGGAAATTAAACAGGTGAAGGTGGCGGACGGCCCTGGCATGGTTTCTTTTACGCCAAATGGCAAATGGGCCTACGTTTGTTCAAGTTTCACCCCCCGACTGGATATTGTTAATACAGCTACCTATCAGGTAGTGAAAAGTATTCCGGTGGTTAGCCCTTTCTCGCCGAATATATTTTGCAGCCCCGATGGTAAATGGATCGCCTTGACACATAAAGATATCGGCAAGGTAACATTGATCAACACAGCCACTAACAAAATTGAAAAGGTATTCAATACCGGGCCTATTACCAATCACGTTACGTTTACTGTCACCAATAAGGTGCCCTTAATGCTTGTGACCGTTGGTGGCGAAAACACCCTGAAAATTTTTAATATTAACCAGGGCTTCATACTGGTAGATAGCATAGCTACCGGTTCATTGCCACATGGCGTTTGGCCTTCCGGCGATGGGAAATTTGCTTATGTCGGCCTGGAGAATGATGATCAGGTGCAGGTAGTGGACCTTCTAAAAATGGCTATTGTAAAAACGATCCCTATTGGCCAGTGCCCGCAAGCTTTACTTTATGCCGTTAACGCCGGTCCGGTAACACCGGTCACCACGGGATTGTCGCCCTTGAACGCAGCCAATAAAAGCCAGGTGATCAAGCTAAAAAGCACCGGCGTAATGATGCCTACCGGCATGTTGAATGTAAGAAGCGTGGGTCTAACTGATCTAGTACAGCAGGATTTCAAAAAACTGGAACCGAACACCGCTTACATTTTAGCCCTGACCAATTCTACCCAACAGCCTTACAACGCAGATTACGTCATCAATTCATTTAAAACAGATGATAAAGGGACTTTTAGCGGACAGTCAACGGGCATTGTTAAAAGTGTAGCCAAACCTATGGCGGATTACAAAATGGTGATATTGATCAAAGAAACTAATAAGGTTACGGTCATGACCGGTCAATAAATTAAATAACGATGAAAAAGATCATGATAAGTTTGGCATTGGTTGCCGCCATTTGCGGCAACTTATATGCTCAAAAAGACACTTTACATATTTACGGCCCAGGTGGCCCTTTATCAGCCATGCAGGATTGCGCTAAAGCATTCAGCGCTAAAACAGGAATTCCGGTAAAAGTGACCGGTGGCCCCGAGTCTAAGTGGCTTTCGCAAGCGCAGGCTAATGCCGATGTGATCTACGGCGGGGCGGAATATATGCTTACGCAGTTCATGCAAACCCATCCGGGAATGGTTGATGCTGCAACACGTGTAGAACTTTATAAAAGACGTGCAGCTATTTTAGTAAGGCCGGGTAATCCCAAACATATTATCGGTTTAAAAGACCTTGCCAAACCTGGCATTAAAATACTTGACGTAAATGGCGCAGGACAGTTGGGTTTATGGGAAGATATTGCGGGTAAGGAAAACCTGATCGGTGGGATACAGCGAAACATTGGCGGATCTTTTGCCAATACTGCGTTGGGTATTGAGGCTTGGAAGAAAGATCAAAGTTACGATGCTTGGATCACCTATGCCTCATGGCATGAGAATCTGAAAGATGTTACACAGGTTGTAGAACTGCCTTTGGCATCACGGCTATTTCGTGGTACGCCGGTAGCGCTGACATCCAATACCAAACACGCAGCGCAAGCCAAACAATTCATTCAATTCTTACAAAGTATCGATGGCCATGCGTTATTTAAAAAGTGGGGATGGGAATAAAGTTCACTGTTAAACTATAGCAAAAACAGATCGACAGAATCAGTCTGCTTTTGCTTTACATGTTTGAGCTGTTTTTCATAACTTTAGACTATCAACCATCTGTTTTAACAATGAAAATGACTTAGTTTTATGATTGATCTTTGAGACATAAATAAAGAAGATCATGAAAACTATTCAACGTTACGTCCATTATGAATTTGATGACCAAGCAATAATAATTGGCAACAAGGTTATAAATATAGCTGTATCAGTCATCGCCTTGGCAGCAGCTACTTTCCCATTTTTGTTGTTATTTTACCGACTTAGTTAATAACCCTTTATCAATATGTTCGATTTCCGCTTACAGGTTTTTCATACAGTGGCCAAGCGGCTGAACTTTACCAAGGCGTCCACGGAACTTTTTATTAGCCAGCCTGCTGTGACCAAGCATATTAAAGAGCTGGAAGAACAGTTTAAAACCACGCTGATAGAGCGTAGCGGGAATAAAAAAATATCGCTCACACCTGCTGGCGAAATGTTGCTGGCTTATGCGGATAGACTGGCCGCTGTTTACAACGAGCTGGACTTTGATATGAACCTACTGATCAAAAAACATTCGGGTACGTTGCGTATCGGTGGCAGTAATACTGTTGCGCAGTACGTGATTCCCCCGGTATTAGCCCGGTTCCACGAAAAGTTTAAAGATGTACAAGTGAACCTGGTGCCAGGTAATACGGAGCAGGTTGAGCAGGCCTTACTGAATAAAGAGATTGACCTCGGCATTGTAGAGGGCATCCTCCGTAATCCGCAGTTGAGCTACCAAGAATTTTTGAGTGATGAACTGGTGCTGATCTGTAGTGCCTCGAATACTTTTAAAAAAGACAGCATTAAACCGGAGGAATTAATAGAACTGCCTTTATTGCTCCGTGAACCCGGTTCGGGAACGTTAGACGTTATTGCTCACGCTTTAAAGCCTTTCAATATCAAATTATCAGATCTGAAGATAGAAATGCAGTTAGGCGGCACGGAAAGTATAAAGTCTTATTTGCTACACAGCAAATGTTTTGCATTTGTATCGGTGCAGTCGATCTTGAAAGAGTTGAAGTATAACGAATGCCGGATCATCGACATTAAAGACCTGACTATTGAGCGGCCATTTTATTTTATCCTGCCACACGGTCAACCTTCATCATTAGCAGAAATATTTATGCGATTCGCTAAAAGCTATAAGAGCCTATAAGCATCTGATATGACTGAAAAGAAGAAAAAAGTCATTATCATGTTTATTGCCGAAGCACCTGGCTCTACCAACAACCATTTTTATTTAAAAAACACCAATTTATTCCGGGCAATGCGCGCGGCCTTTGAACAGGCTTTTGGTAAATTTAGTTCTGCTGACGATTTTCTTGATTTTTTTAACAAGTCCGGCAGCGTCCTGGATCATCTATATCCTCTGGGTAAAGAAACATCAGTTAACTTAACGCCTTATGCTGCCGAACAGTTAGCAGATCGTATGCGTTTGATTCAACCTAAACACGTTATCATTTTAATGAAGCGAATTGCTCCCAATGTCAGGAAAGCAGCTATCGATGCCGGTGTCTCTCCATCTGAAATTCTGACCACCGCATATCCCGCAGGAAGTGAAAAGAACAGGCAAGTCTTTATTCACGATATATCAACATGGTTAAGACACATACTCGATAATTTTTAGTTATCGTCAAGTTGGATTCGTGATAAAAATCAGCCCAAAAAGCTATCGATATTTGAATAACAAAATCAAATATCATGAAAACGTATCAATTGGTCATCGACCCCCAAATTCAAAGAAAACGGCAAGGAATGTAAATTCGATCACAGCCCTAAAAATGCTGTGGAACACACCGCAGTAGAAGATACACCTGTGATCGGTGTCAAAACAAAGAAAGGCTGGTTCGACAAAGATGCCCCTCAAAATCTTACCAGTAAGGAAGCTATGATCAGGGGAATTTTGGTAGTAACCATGCCAGCACTCAGCGCCATAGATTGGTATTGCGGCACCCATACCATATATATTCTCGCTCCGGTGTTGTTTTATTTGGAGGTAACTGCACTAACCATGACATGCCCTATTAAATCAATATTTAGTAAATACAGACATACAAATTTGCCTGAATTGTAATTTAAAGTTAAATTCCATCACACTTAGTTTAACACATCATGAAACATACGGTTGAAATAATTTCTGTTAAACAGATCACTCACGATGTTAAAAGGTTTAGGCTAACAAAGCCCGCCGGTTATCGGTTTAACCCGGGACAAGCCACCGAACTTTCGATCAACAGACCGGAATGGACAGATGTCCTCCGCCCGTTTACCTTTACAAGTTTAAACTCAGAGAACTTTCTTGAATTTACCATCAAGATCTATCCGGATCATCATGGTATGACCGAACAATTAGACAAATTGGAAAAAGGTGATGAGTTGATCATTAATGACCCGTGGGGGTCAATTGAATATAAAGGCCCCGGATATTTTATCGCGGGTGGCGCAGGGATCACGCCTTTTTTAGCCATTTTAAAACAACTTCATCAATTTGGCCAGCTAAATGGGAACACTTTATTCTTTGCGAATAAGTCAAAGGGTGATATTATTCTTGAGGATGATCTTAAAGATATGTTGTGCAGCAAAGTGACATTTCTTATTAGCGGGCAAACAGAAGATCCATATTTGAATGAAAGGATCGGGTATGCATTTCTCAAAGAAAACGTCAATGACCTTAAGCAATATTTTTATATATGCGGGCCGGAGCAAATGGTGAACGATGTAAACGACATCTTATTAAGTATGGGCGTATCGCCGGATAGATTGGTTTACGAGAAGTAAACATGGTGTATTCAACAGTAATACACAACTCTCTAAGATTTTATAATGCGCCGCAAGCCTGCTAAATTTACCGCATGATACAGTTTGGGCCAGCATTGCAATCAGCGTTAGAAGAAAACAGCCAGCGGAAGCAATTACCGGCGGGCACGGTGCTGATGTCATCCAACAGTTATGTGCGGTCATTGCCGGTGCTTTTATCCGGCAGTATGCGGGTTATGCGGCAGGATGAGGACGGCCGCGAGATCCTTTTATATTACATCAAGCCCGGCGAAAGCTGTATCATGTCATTCCTGGCCGGGATACATGAGGATACCTCAAAAGTACGCCTGGAGGTAGAAGAAGATGCCGATGTCTTGATGCTGCCCATTACCAAAGCCAGCGAATGGGTAAAAAGCTATCCCGAATGGGCCGACTTTATTTTTAAACTTTACCACCAGCGTTTCGAAGAATTGCTTACTGTGATCAATGAAGTTGCCTTTCAAAAATTGGATGACCGTATTGTAGAACTGCTCAAGAAGAAAGCCGCAGTATTCAATTCCCATGAATTTCAGATCACTCACCAGCAATTGGCAGAAGAGTTGGGCACAACGCGCGAAGTAGTATCACGCTTGCTTAAGCAAATGGAAAAGAAGGAAATGATCTCCCTTTCCCGCAATAAGATCACTTTAAATTTCCCTGTGTAACATAAGTCACCAATTGCCGGGCTGAAAGCGAATAGCTTTGTTCCATCAATCATCAGGTTTTGGAAATAGCAGGTTACGCAGCTTCGGTTTTAATTGGTTTATCCCTTGGTTTAATAGGCGGCGGTGGCTCTATTCTCACCGTACCTATTCTCGTTTATTTTTTTGCTATCGATCCGGTGTTAGCGACCACTTACTCTTTATTTGTAGTTGGACTAACCAGTACCGCAGGCGCGGCCAGCCATTACCTAAAAGGCAATGTGGATGTTAAGACCGCGTTGATCTTTGGTTTACCATCCTTGGCCGCCGTATTTATCATGCGGAGATGGGTAATGCCAGTGATACCAATTCACTTATTTACGCTCGGACACTGGACTGTTGCCAAAAGCATGCTGCTGATGCTGGTTTTTGCCGGTCTGATGCTGGCAGCATCCCTTTCCATGATCCGGAATAAAAAGGAAGATCGTGGTAGTTCCCAAGAGCTTAGTTATCCAAGATTAATTTTGCAGGCCATAGCTGTTGGCCTTATCACTGGTTTTGTAGGTGTTGGCGGTGGTTTTCTTATTATTCCATCGCTGGTATTGCTCGCAGGTTTACCGATAAAAAAAGCAGTGGGTACTTCGCTTATGGTAATGACCATTAGCTCGCTGCTGGGTGTATTGGGTGATATCACCGGGCATGTAGTAATAAATTATGCGTTTTTAGCCGTCTTTTCGGGTTTTGCCATTGCCGGTATCATCCTCGGCAGTTACCTCACGCGGTTCATCAGCGATACACGCCTGAAGCCTGCCTTTGGCTGGTTTGTATTGGCTATGGGTATCTTTGTTTTAATAAGCACTTTAACTAACTCACATGGACATCATTAAACAACCGTGGCCCTGGTATGTAGCCGGGCCGTTGATAGGGCTCATCGTGCCGGCACTATTAATATTAGGTAACAAAACATTCGGTATCTCATCTACTTTGCGGCAGATATGCGCGGCTTGTATCCCGGCAAATATTTCCTTTTTTAAATACGACTGGAAGAAGGACACATGGAATTTGTTTTTTATTGCAGGCATCGTTATAGGCGGATTCATCGCCGCGCATTTATTGTCCGATCCCGGACCGGTGGGCATCAATCCTAAAACCATTGTTGCCTTGCAGCAGCAGGGCATTAAAGATTTCAGCGGTTTACTGCCACAGGATATTTTTAGTTTCAAAGGACTAACCACTTTAAAAGGCTTTGTATTTATGGTGATCGGCGGTTTCCTGGTTGGCTTTGGTACACGCTATGCCGGCGGCTGTACTTCCGGCCATGCCATTATGGGTATTTCCTCTTTACAATGGCCTTCCCTGGTAGCTACCTGCTGCTTTATGATCGGCGGCTTCGTTATGACGTGGTTGATCTTACCTTATTTATTACAGCTATGAANCGTTATGACGTGGTTGATCTTACCTTATTTATTACAGCTATGAAGAATCTGAAGTTTTTACTGGTGGGGATATGCTTTGGCATCATCCTGATCAAATCCGAAGTGATCTCCTGGTTCCGCATACAGGAAATGTTCCGCTTGCAATCCTTTCATATGTATGGGATCATCGGTAGCGCTATTGTAGTAGCCATGATCTCCATATTATTGATCAAGCGCTTTAACATTAAAACAATCCATCAGAAGCCTATTGTTATCCCGGACAAGAAATTTAACTGGGGATATGTTTATGGCGGGTTGATCTTTGGTTTAGGCTGGGCGCTTACCGGCGCATGCCCCGGCCCGTTGTTCGCGCAGATCGGTAGTGGTATTTTAGTTACAACAGTAACGCTGCTGAGTGCCATAGCAGGCACCTGGGTTTATGGTCTATTACGTGAAAAACTCCCTCATTGATATGAAGATCGAACAATTTGAAGATAAAGGCCTGTCGCATTATTCTTATGCGATATTAAGCGAATGTGAAAACAAGATCGTGCTGATTGACCCATCAAGGGATATTACGCCATACCTGTCTTACGCCAAAGCACACGAAGCCACCATTATCGGTGTGATCGAAACCCACCCGCACGCCGATTTTGTGAGCGGGCACCTGGAATTGCAACAGGTTACTGGAGCGGTCATTTATTGCTCTAAACTATTGGGCGCTGAATATGCCCATCAAACATTTGACGATGGCGATGAGCTCTCATTCGGCAAAATAAAACTCAAAGCCCTGAACACACCAGGGCATTCGCCGGATAGCATCAGCATTGTTTTAGCACATAATGGCCAGGATAAAGCCGTGTTTACCGGCGATACACTGTTCATTGGTGATTGCGGTAGGCCTGATCTGCGTGAGCAGGCCGGAAACCTCACTGCGAGGCGTGAGGAATTAGCCAAACAGATGTATCATTCACTGCGCGACAAATTGTTGGTGTTGGACGATGCGGTTTGGGTTTACCCGGCACATGGCGCAGGTACCTTATGCGGTAAAGCGCTAAGCGATGCTAATCGCAGCACTATCGGCGCAGAAAGAGCGGGCAACTGGTCGTTACAGGAAATGAGCGAAACTGAATTTGTGCAGACCTTGCTGGAAGATCAGCCATTCATACCAAAATACTTTGCTTATGATGTTGCCTTGAATAAGCATGGCGCACCACCATTACAACCAGCATTAGCTGGCGTTCTGGCCAAAAAACCGGTCGAGCTGAACAGCGAAATGTTTATTATCGACGCCCGCCCTGAACAGGAATTTAAAAAAGGGCATTTGCCAGGATCGATCAATATTCAGGATGGCGGCAAATTTGAGACTTGGCTGGGCAGCATCATCGCACCCAAAGAAGCGTTTTATTTAGTAGCTGAAAACGAGGAGAAACTAAAGCAAGTAATCGGTAAAGCCGCTAAAATCGGTTACGAAGCTTTTTTAGAAGCCGCATTTGTGATTGACGGAGGCCACGAACAAATGGCAGAATTGCATTTAGCGCATTTTGTTACGCACCTGGAACAATACACCATAGTCGATATCAGGAATGGAGCAGAAGTAAAAGCGCAGCCAGTCTTTAAAAATGCTGTTCACATTCCCTTATACCAGTTAAGGGAACGCTTAGCAGACATACCTTTCAGCAAACCGATAGTTGTACATTGCGCCGGTGGCTACCGAAGCGCCGCCGGTAGCAGTATCGTAGCCAACGCATTTGGTTCAAAAACCAATGTATTCGATCTGGGCGAGACTATCAAAAACTTTATATACTAACGATGGCAAACAAAAAAGATCACTGGGAAAACGTTTATGCTCATAAAAAGCTGACCGAAGTAAGCTGGTACGAAGAAAAGCCGGAAACCTCGTTAAGCATCATCAACAGTTTTGATCTTCCCAAGGATGCCGCCATTATCGACATTGGTGGCGGAGACAGCTTACTGGCCGATCATCTGTTGGAATTGGGTTACTCCAACATTACCGTATTGGATATTTCTACCAAAGCTATTGATAGGGCAAAATTGAGGTTAGGCTATAGAGCTAATGAAATTAAATGGATCGTAAGTGATGTGCTGGATATCGGAACTGACGATCAATATGACATTTGGCATGACCGGGCAGCATTTCATTTTTTGACCAATACAGCAGATCAAAGCAAATATGCTGAAGTAGCAGCTAAACATCTGACCAATAAAGGATGGCTGATCATCGGGACTTTTGGTATTAGCGGCCCTGAACGGTGCAGCGGATTAGCTGTTGAACGTCATTCCCCTGCTTCGTTATCGAATATTTTCCAGCAGCAGTTTCAATTAACAGGTAGCGTAGAGCATATCCATCATACGCCTTTCAATACCGAGCAGCTATTTAATTACATATGGTTTCAAAATTTTCCATAACCTGTGGTTATCGTTCATTGCCTTTTATGATAAAAATCATTACCAAATAAGGCGGAATTTTGGGGTACCAAAAAACAAAAGATCATGAATACCCAACATCAGTTAACCCAGCCTCTTACTTTTCTGCACCTGAATGAAAACACCCGCAAGGTTATTTTTATACTTTGCGTGTCCGTGTGCCTAACACCATTTGTAAGCCCGGCCATCGCGCTGTTATTAGGTTTGGCGGTCGCACAATTATCCGGTCACCCGTACCTGCACTTAAATCATAAAGCGACTCACTTGTTATTACAAGTATCTGTTGTGGGCCTGGGTTTTGGTATGAACGTACACAGCGCCATGCAAGCCGGAAAAGAAGGCATATTGTTTACCATCGCGTCTATTAGCAGTACATTATTATTCGGCTTTTTGATCGGCAAGTGGCTAAAAATTGAAAAGAAAACCTCTTATCTGATCTCCAACGGTACCGCTATTTGTGGCGGCAGCGCCATTGCCGCCATTTCTCCGGTGATCAAGGCCGAAGAAAAACAAATATCTGTTGCGTTGGGCTGTGTGTTTATTTTGAACTCTGTCGCGCTGTTCGTGTTCCCGGTTATCGGGCATTACTTCAACCTGTCGCAAACACAGTTCGGTTTATGGTGTGCCATTGCCATTCACGATACCAGTTCGGTAGTAGGTGCCGCCAGCAAATATGGCGCACATGCTTTAGAGGTGGCTACCACCGTAAAACTGGCCCGGGCGCTGTGGATCGTACCGATTGCTTTCTTTTCAACGTTCCTGTTCAAGAACAATTCTAAAAAAGTGGTAATCCCTTATTTCATCGGGTTATTCATCCTGGCTATGATAGCCAATACTTATCTGCCGGTGGTTAAACTGATCAGCCCCTATATGGTAATGATCGCTAAAGCGGGACTTACGTTGACTTTGTTCCTGATAGGTGCCGGTTTATCACGTCAGGTATTGGCTTCCGTAGGGCTAAAACCACTTTTACAAGGTGTAGTGTTGTGGATACTGATCTCTGTCAGCGCATTATATGCCATCATGCACTTAGCATAATTTTATAAAACAATCGCAGAATCCCGTAAATAGCTTGATGGCTTTACCAGCTATTTTGCATTTAACCATTTCGGGTATGTTTCCCCGCTATGGATTAGCCTCGGTCTTAATGACTTGTAGAGAACCAACAGATAGAAAGCAAAAACTGCTGGCCTGCAAAAAAGTATTTAAATCATCGGCCAAAGGCACAAAAGCAGAACTAGCAACCGAGGCATTAAATGAAGGTTATAACGGGGGGATTTCCTGGTCTCAAACAAAGGCGGGCATTTAGGCTTTTATGATTGATAAATGATGCATACTATCATACAGATTATTACCGAATTTTTCCTCATGTTGTGGGACATTGCCTGGGGGCTGTTGTTCGGCTTCCTGCTATCCGCAGTAATCCGGGCTTTTATCTCAACAGAAACTATATCGTCGCGGCTGGGTAAAGACACGGCGGGGGCCGTCGGGCTTTCTACATTTTTCGGAGCAATATCTTCGTCTTGCTCTTACGCGGCAGCCTCCATGGCCCGTACATTACTCGTCAAAGGGGCTACCTGGGCAAATGCTGTGTCGTTTATGATATCGAGCACTAATCTTGTTTTTGAAATATTCATTGTGATCGTTACGCTGTTGGGCTGGCCATTTTTTGGCGGTGAAGTGATCGGCGGTTTGTTATTTATCCTGATATCAGCCTTGCTGATCAAGCTCTTTTTTTCAAAGTCTCTGAGTAAAGTCGCAGATACATCACATCATAACGATGATCATGCTCACCATCACGGGCACGACCATTCAAATCAAAAGTTAAGTTTTCTTGATAAAATTAAAGCAGCCACAGGCCATTTTTATATGGATGTGATGATGGTTGGTAAAGATATTATCATAGGTGTGGCGCTCTCTGCTGTGTTAATGGTTTTGGTACCCGAAAGTTTTTTGAAAAGCCTTTTTCTCACCGGACAAAGCCATTTGCCGCATTTATTGGTCTTAGCCTGGAACGCCATTGTTGGCATTCTGATCGCTGTTTTTGCTTTCGTTTGTTCGGTTGGCAACATCGTGCTGGCGGCGTTGCTTTGGCATGGTGGCATTTCTTTTGGCGGAGTGATCGCCTTTATCTTGTCCGACCTCGTGACCATCCCGATGCTGATGGTTTACCGGCGTTATTTCGGATGGAAAAGGATGTGGCTTTTGTTGCTTATTTTATCAACCGGCATTTTCATTACCGCAATAAGCGTCGATTACCTGTTTGAAGCACTGAACTGGCTGCCGAAAACACATGGGCAACCCATGCAAATGGCACAGGCGCATGTTAAATGGGATTATGGTACCTGGCTTAACCTCCTATTTATACCATTGGGATTGTTTTGCTTTTTCTACGGAAAAAAGCAAATAGCTAAAGGGAATGATATGTAATTTTATAACATTTAATCAAAATTCTATAAATTAACTATTGTATTATATATTATTTTTGATATAATGAAGAGGACCGCTGTCATTGGCTTTGCTGCATTCTACCTGATGTTGACCACAGGTATGTTCGTTTGCATTGTCCATTGCCTGGCGCGCGATGTTTTCAAGGTAGTGGCAAATGCAGCTCAGCACCAAAGCCATAGCCACAGCAAACCGAATATGGTTATAGCCCACTTGGGCAAGCAACAGGATCATCACAAAAAGGAGCCTTGCACAAGCGGGAAGGACTGCAAATGCTGCGACCAGCATGGCTCTTATGTGGTGAAAGAAAACATCAAGCCTTCTCTTGATCCTGTAAAATTTCAGTTGACCGCTTTAAAGGCCTCATCTTTTTACCAGTTATCTGTCTTTCAAACAAACTACCATCTGGCGACAAATTTATGGACCGATAGCCATGCGCCACCCGGCCCGGCCGGTATAACCTATCTTATCAAGATCCGTACCCTTCTCATCTGATTCAAGCATTGCTGCAAAAGCGGCCCGGCATTTTATTGTCTATTAATTAGCTTGAATTAAAATGATCTTACATATTAAAAATATGGTTTGCGAC
>NZ_WSRW01000012.1 GCF_009770985.1 Mucilaginibacter lacusdianchii
GTTATTCCCATATGGGAATAACGAAAACCGCACATATGTTTGAATATCTTTCTAAAAGATCGGGTCATTAAATATTTATCTGTGCACTGTGCTCCTGCAGAAACTCGCGAAACTTTTGGTGAAAAGCTTTAAACTCCCGAATGGCGTTTAGGCCTTTGGGCGTAACGATGGCCTGTCCGCCGCCTCTTCCACCCCGCTCGGCAATCACGACGGCCTCGCCCAAATGCGTATTCATGTGGTCAATGAATTCCCAGGCCCGCCGGTAAGACATTTTCATTTGCAAAGCGGCCTGCCGGATCGAACCGGAGGCCTGAATTCTTTCCAGCAGTTCCAATCTGCCAGGGCCGAAAACGCGTTCACCATTAATCTCCAGGTATAGCTTACCGGTATATTTCAAATCTTTCACAGGTATGTATGGCTGGGGTTTCTAACTTTTGCAAGCACAACAGGTACTCAAAAGCAGCTTGTTAGGATCGCTCAGGTAATACAAATATACGTGAGAATCCGTAGCATTTTCGAAAAGAGCCAAACTATGTTCGTTAGGCTGCCTGGCTATTACCTAAGGCGCATAGCAGACGGCCGTCATGCACCACTGAATCGGTGCAGTCGAACCCAAGAATCTGTTACTGACCGAACCTGAGGGTAATCTTAAAGATCCACCTAGAATTTTCCACTAGTTTCCAGCAGCTGAAACGGATGATTTTTGGGAAGCGCGCACCTTTCTGACCTCTGCAGCCGTTACCGCGCTGGCCCGATTACCAAAATTGCTGCGCACATACGTCAGTACGGCCGCTATTTCTGCATCCTTTAAAAACGCTTGCGAAGGCATCTCGCCGGCGTACGTATCCCCATTGACTTTGATTTCCCCATTCATGCCGTTCAGTAAGAGGTTGATGATGCTTGTCTTATTGCCCAGCACGTATTCGGTTTTGATCAGCGGCGGGACCATATTCTGCGCGCCGCTGCCGTCGGCCTGGTGACAAGTCACGCAGCGTTGCATATAAACTTTCTCACCGGCCGATAAGGCCGCACCGCTTGTTTTAATTTTCTGCGCCTGCACACCGGCCGATAAAAGGCCGGAGAGGGCGATAAGGAAGCATTTATGCATGAATGCGTATTTTCATTTCAGGCCGGTGACGGCTTCGGTCACCTAGGCTTTTTTATTCGTTTATTGACTCGCCTATTGTGCGGACTTGATGACAGCACTTGTAAACGGGGTTTTATGGCTGCTGATAAGCAATCCGGTAAATAACGCCGGCCAGATCGTCAGAAACCAACATAGAGCCGTCCTTCAGGACGAGGACATCTACCGGCCGTCCCCAGGCCTTTTGCGTGTTCTCGTCGAGCCAGCCGCTGGCAAAAGCTTCATAGCCTGCGGCTTTGCCGTCTTTCATGCGGACCAGACTAACCCGGTAACCGCTTTTTTGGCTGCGGTTCCAGGAGCCGTGTTCCGCGATGAAAATCTGATCCTTGTACGCTGCTGGAAACATGCTTCCGGTATAAAATTTAAGGCCCAGCGGCGCCACATGCGGGCCGAGGTTTTGTGCAGGCGGCGTGAATTCAGACGCCACATGCTCGCCGCCATACTGCGGATCTTTGATTGTCCCGCTGTGGAAATAAGGAAAGCCGAAGTTCATCCCGGCTTTGGGAGCCGTATTCAATTCGCAGAACGGCACATCATCACCCATCATATCCCTGCCGTTGTCGGTAAACCACATCTCCTGGGTTGCCGGACGCCAGGTAAAACCGACCGTATTGCGGATCCCACTGGCGAACTTCTCGATACCCGTTCCATCGTCGTTCATTCGAAAAATCGCGGCGTGGCGATCGTCGGGCAGACCGATATTGACGGGAGAACCGACTGGAACATAAAGTTTGCCATCAGGGCCGAAGGCAATGTATTTCCAGCCGTGTGCCCATTCGGTAGGAAACTGATCGTAAATAATCTCCCCCTTGCCAGGATTCGTGAGATCTTTTTCGATATCGTTGAACCGGGTAATTTTGCTGATCTCCGCAACGTATAGATCACCGTTTTTCAGCGCTACACCATTGGGATTGTTCATGCCGGAGGTAATCACCCACTTTTGATCGGCTTTGTGATCCCCGTCCGTGTCCCGGACGGCAAAAACAGATCCGGGTCTTTGGGTACCAACAAAGAGCGTTCCGGCGGGCGACATGACCATCGACCGGGCACCCTGGACCTCGGCAAACACATGAATAGAAAAACCGGCGGGTAACTTGATGTGATCCAGCGGCAAATCAGCGCTTGCACGTGTAAGGGCGGGTAACGCGGTGACGCCGTCTTTTACACCAGACAGTGTCGGCTCTTTGGTATGCCCCAGGGATACCATCCCTGTCAGTACGGCAGCCAAGGGTATGAGTTGTAAGAGTTTCATATCATCTTTTAGGTAAAGGAATCGTTTACTGGCGGTCAATCCGGTACAACCGGCCGCCATCGGTTATGGCATACAGTGCATTGTCGTTTCCCTGTATGATATCGCGGAACCGTTGCCCTTCGCTTGCCAGCAATCTTTCTTCTCCGGTCACACGGTTATCGGCGATCACCAAACGGACAATGTGCATGCCGCTCAGTGCTGCCACAAAAAGGTTATTTTCCCATTCAGGAATTCGGTTTCCCCGATAGAAAGTCATGCCGCTCGGCGACACCACCGGATCCCAGTAATACACCGGCTGCTCCATGCCGGTTTGCTGCTGGATAGCATTACCGATCGGCTGCCCGCTGTAATCAATGCCATAAGTAATCACCGGCCAGCCATAGTTTGCGCCCGGCCGAATCAAATTGATTTCATCGCCGCCCCTCGGCCCGAGTTCCCCTTCCCATAAGTTCCCTGTAACCGGGTGAAAAGCTAAGCCATGCTGATTGCGGTGCCCGAGCGAGTACACCTCAGGTCGAGCATTCGCCTGTCCGACAAAAGGATTGCCGGCGGCGGGTTGTCCATCAGTCGTGATCCTGATAATTTTACCAATGCCGGAGCTCACCGACTGCGCCTGTACACGGATACCCGGATCGGAACGGTCACCGCTGCTCACGACGAGGTTCCCGTTGCGGTCAAAAATAACCCGGCTACCATATTGATTGGTGCCGGCATACGCCGGCGTGGCCCGGTAAATGACGGTGACATTTTCCATGCTGGCGTCATTGGCCGCGAGCCGGCCTTTAGCCACAGCCAGCACGTTCCCCTCCGGCAGCCTTTCTGAATAAGACCAGTAAACCATGCGATTGGTCGCAAATGCCGGATCCACACATAGACCCAGCAAGCCGCCCTGGCCAGCCGAATTTACGGCCGGAATGCCGCTTACAGCTGCGCTTACCTGGCCCTCCGCACTCACGATCCACATCGTTCCGGCTTTTTCCGTTACCAGAAACCGCCCATCTGGCAGCGCGGCGATGCCCCATGGGGCGGTCAGCGAAGAAGTCAGTACCCGCGACTGGATGGCTGTTGTCGTCCGCACGGCGTTAACCCTCGTCTGGCCTTCGAAAGCCGGCCGGTAACTCGAGTTTGGCGGATTGGTTTCCACGGATGAGGATGGCGGGTTGGTTGTTCCTGGTGGATTCGTCGTTCCCGGCGGATTAGTGGTATCCGGCTCGTTACGTTTTTTACTGCAGGAGAATGCCAGCAGCAAAGTGCTGGCGATGCCGATAAGAATGTAATTTTTCATAGGGTAACAGTTAAATGGATGAATGGCTTCCATAACGCCCTACAAGGCGGGGATAATGGAACGTTGCTATTTAATATTGCTTATTATACTCTTCGTCGCTCACCTTATCTAACCAAACAACGGCGCCCTTGCCGTTACTGGGTCCCAATGCCACATGGGACATGGAGCTATCCCGGGAGGCGCCGTGCCAATGCGGAAGATCAGGCGGGCATTTGATGACATCGCCTTTGCGGATAACGCGGATGGGTTGTCCCTTTTCCTGGTAATACCCCACGCCGTCGGTGACCAGCAGGATCTGACCGGAAGGATGGCGGTGCCAGTTGGAGCGTGCTTTGGGCGCAAAAGTTACATTGCCCACAGAGGTACTGGTGGCCGCGTCGACGCTGGTCAGCATACTGACCCAAACCTCCCCGCTGAAATTACCATTAGTGACTTTTTCCCCTTTGGCAAAAGTAGGTTCTGTTCCGGCAGCAACCGTAGAAGCCGGTTGACCGGAAACCTGGCCTCCCCCGAACATTCCGTCCAGAATTTTAGTGGCCGCACGACCAGCATCCGCGTCTATCGCTGCCCAAAGCGTACCGGCTATCTCCCGCAATTGGGGTTCCGTTAAACCGACGTGTCGCCCCACGTTCAGGTGTCCGCCCAGTTGTCCTTCTGCACCACCCAGGCTGGCCAGGGCAGCAATAGTTGCAATCTCCCGGCTTTGGTAATCTAGATTATTCCGGCTGAAAATATCGGCAAACAAGTGCTCCTTGAGGAAAGTATCGATGATCGGAACGAAAGTTTGCGCTGAACCGGTGGCTGTGCTTCCGGTCAATTGCGTTTGGACGTCTTTGCCAAACGCAAACTTGCCTCTGGGGAAAGTTTGCGCAGATGGTTGCCGGCCGACCGGATCGGATATTCCCTTCTGCTTTCGTTCCGTCAAAAGCCCCTGCAGGGTACTGATGGCATTGAGACTGCGCGGGAAGCCGGTATAGGCATACAGGTGCACTAATATTTCTTTCGTCTCGTTGACGGTCAAGCCTGCGGCAAGCCCCTCTTCCAGCGCCCCCTTCAATCTGACTTGATTCCCTTTCGCCGTGAAAGCAGCGATGGGAATAATGCTTCGCTGCTTCGCCGTTAGCGTGTTCTGGCCCGTTGGTTTATCCTGACCGCGCACCAGCAAAAAAGCAGTTAAAAAAAAGCCCAACAACAAAGTTTTTGCCCAAATTCGGTTACCGCCTCTCATTTTACGAAGTTTAATTTTTGCAGCCAGGTCTTTACTTCTGCCTGCGCCTGTTTTTCCCTATCGCCCTCCATCACAAACAAAATACCATCCCTTTCTATGCCACCCCGGATGGACAGGCCTTCCAAAACCGTGCTGTTCGGACATAATTCTTTGACGGTTTGAAAGCCACTACCGATCCCGTAGCCCGCATTGGTATTAAAGGGAACCACCGTTTTACCCGTCAGACGGTACTGGTTCAAAAAGCTTTTCATCGGCGGGGGCATTTTCATATCCCAGGTCGGAAACCCTACAAACACGACGTCGTACGTATCTAGGCTGTCGACTTTTGTTTTGAGCGGCGGTAAAAAGTTTTCGTTATTCTCCCGCACCACCTGAGCCACCTGGGCCTGATAATTTTGCGGATAGGGATTGACCAGCTCCAGGGCAACCAGTCTTCCGCCAACTTCCCGTTGGATCATTTGGGCGACCGCCTGGGTATTCCGGGTTCTGGATAAATAAACGATCAGCACTTTTTTGCCGGCCAAAGAACCACCGCCCGCCGGGGACGACGTTGTGTTGTTATCTTCACCGGAAGAACGCTGCGCTTTGGAGCAGCTCAGTGTCAGAACGCCGACGGCTATGGTAGTCATCAGGCAGTATATTTTTAAATTTTTCATAGACAACAGTTTAAGTCCGATAAACCTGCGTTGCGCCTAAGGCCGCCGGGCGTTGCAAGCAGAAGTGATCCTGGCGGATAATTTTCCGGCACGCCGGCTTGTACAGACGCAGACACCAATAAGAAACGGAGGCCCTGCAGCACGAATCTTTAACGGATGAATGATGTAACGAGTATTATTTTGGCGGCGCTTCGACACCGGAGAGCGCAAGAACGCCCTGGGGTAACCTGGCGCCTTGTATACGGATCGCGGCAAGTTCTGTATTGAATCTCGCTAATTCGTCCGTGGTAAACCGTACATCGTCAGCATCATTATTTTCCAGCATGTGCGCCATTTGGGTAGTGCCCGGGATGGGTACGATCCAAGGTTTTTGCGCCATCAGCCACGCCAGGGAAACCTGGCCGGGTGTTGCTCGCTTCTGCACAGCCCATCTTTTGACCAAATCTACAAGGGCGAGGTTGTTCGGTAAATTCTGCGGTGAGAAACGAGTCTCCGAGCCGCGAAGATCACCCGGCGCAAAGCGCGTATCAGCAGTGATGGCCCCGGTTAAAAAGGCTACGCCTAGCGGGCTCCAGCAGACAAAGCCGATCCCCAGTTCCTCGCAAAGCGGCAGAATAGTCTCTTCCGGCCCTCTCCACAAAAGGGAGTATTCGTTCTGAATTGCGGTTACCGGATGGATGGCATGTGCCCGTCTGACGGTTTGCGGTCCGGGTTCAGACAGCCCGTAATGCAACACTTTTCCCTGGCGGATCAGGTCTTGAATGGCTCCGACCACATCTTCAATCGGCACGGCAGGATCCACCCGGTGCTGGTACAATAAATCGATGCGGTCCGTGCGCAAACGTTGCAGCATATTTTCCACGACCTGCCGGATTTGTTCCGGGCGGCTGTTGAGACCGGCTAACTGCCTACCGGTCTGCTGGTCAATGTTCCAGCCGAACTTGGTTTCAATGACAATGTTATTTCGGAAAGAGGCGACGGCTTCCCCCAGAATCCGTTCACTCTCCCAAGGTCCGTAAGCTTCTGCCGTATCGAACAAGGTCACTCCGTTGTCGTAAGCTGCACGGATGATATTGAGCATTTCGGGCCGGGAAGGAACGGTACCCTGATAGGTCAGCGGCATATTCTGCACGCCCAGGCCAACCCCGGACACTTCCAGCGTGCCGCCCAGCCGCCGCCGTGCGGTCACCCTGGTATCCGGAGGAGCATTTTCCGGTTCATCCTCTTTGTTGGATTTCCGGCAGGCAGCAGGTAGGATGGCACCGCCCGCCAGTATGAGCCCCGCTTTTAGCGCGTCACGACGACTGAGTCCTGCGTTTGTCTTTTCATTGGTTTTTGCTTCCATGTTTGATCATTTTTACGGGTTTTAAAACTATGACAAGATGAATGTTTACCTATCCAATGCAAGGGCGCCCTCCCGCCTGCAACACCTGATCATCCTGAATGCAGATGCTCTTTTCATGACGTTGGCGCTACTGCTTAGGCGGCGCTTCCACCCCGGAAAGCGAAAGCACAAATTGCGGCAACCTGACTCCTTCTACTTTGATCGCGGACAATTCCGTATTGAAACTGTTTAGTTCCGCCGCGCTAAAATGCACCTTGGCCGCGCCTGTGTTTTCCAGCATATGCGCCATCTGGGTGGTGCCGGGGATCGGAACAATCCAAGGCTGCTTGGCCAGCAGCCAGGCCAGTGATATCTGGCCGGGCGTCGCTTCTTTCTGTGCCGCCCATTTTTTCAGCAGCTCCACCAGTGCTATGTTCTTCGCAATATTTTCGGGAGAAAAGCGGGATTCACCGCCACGGATGTCGCCTGCGGCAAACCGTGTGCCGGCGTCGATAGCGCCGGTCAGAAAGCCTACGCCCAGCGGGCTCCAGCAAACAAAACCGATGCCCAGTTCCTGGCAAAGGGGCAGGATAGCCTCTTCAGGTCCCCGCCATAACAGGGAATATTCGTTTTGAATGGCGGTAACCGGGTGAATCGCATGTGCCCGTCTTACCGTCTGCACTCCGGGCTCCGAGAGGCCGTAATGCAATACCTTTCCCTGCCGGATCAAATCCTGGATCACCCCAACCACATCTTCAATCGGCACTGCCGGATCTACGCGGTGCTGGTATAACAGGTCGATACGGTCAGTGCGCAGGCGCTTAAGCATGCCCTCCACTGCTGTTCTGATATGTTCGGGCTTGCTGTTTAACCCCCCGCGCATCCGGCCGGTTTGCGGGTCAATATCCCAGCCGAATTTTGTTTCGATGACGATTTTATTGCGGAACGGCGCAACGCTTTCACCGAGTATCCGCTCACATTCCAAGGGGCCATAAGCTTCGGCAGTGTCAAATAAAGTAACACCGTTATCATAGGCCGCCCTGATAATTTTGATCATTTCAGTGCGGGAAGGAATCGTTGTCTGGTAAGTACGGCTCATGTTCTGCACCCCAAGACCAATGCTTGAAACTTCCAGTTTGCCGCCAAGCTTACGGCGTGCCGGAGCACTGTTGTTAGCCGGCGTTTCGGGGATCAGGCTTTTGGCGCTCGTGCCGGAAGCCAGTAAGGAAGCCCCGGCAACTGTTAGGCCCGATTTTAAAAGATCACGACGATTAATGTTCATATATTGTTACCTGCGTTTATAAAGATTATCTATGGAAATACTGTACATAAAGACTGATGCTCCCATCCAAAGCAAAGCAAAATTTGTATTACGATTTGAAAAAATAGATGGCTTTGCCATTATCATAGACGAATCTGGCTTTTTTAACCGACCGTTTTAACAAGTTTATTTCAACCCGCACGTGATCCGCCAGCATTCGTGAGTCAATGGTTTTGCAGCGTCCGCATGTCCACTACAAAACGGTACTTCACGTCGCCTTTTTCCAGGCGCTTGAAAGCCTGATCTACGTCCTGAATGGCAATGGTTTCGATGTCCGCGGTAATCCCCCTTTCCGCGCAAAAGTCCAGCATTTCCTGCGTTTCGCCGATGCCGCCGATATTGGAGCCGGCAACGGCTTTCCGTCCATGTACCACGTTTCCTGCACCCATGGGCAGCTGCTCCGGCGGTAAGCCGACCAGCACCAGTGTACCGTCAACCCGTAGCTGATGCAGATAGACATTGATGTCATGCTGAGCAGAAACCGTGTCGATAATTAAGTCCAGCTTACCGGACTGAGGCATCCGGTCTGCATCCGTTGACAAGAACACCTCTGTGGCACCCAATGCCCGTGCATCGTCTGCTTTGGCCTCCGATGTGGTAAATACGGTAACCTCGGCGCCCATCGCGCTCGCCATTTTGATTGCCAGGTGACCGAGCCCGCCAATACCAATAACGCCGACCTTCGATCCCGCGCCTGCTTTCCAATGGCGGAGCGGAGAGTAGACCGTGATACCCGCGCACAGCAAAGGGGCTGCCGCTGCGGCGTCCAAACCGCCGGGAACGCGCAGCACATAATTTTGATCGACGATGATACGCTCTGAAAAACCGCCGAAAGTGTGTCCGCCCAAATGCTTATCCGGCCAGCCGAACACGACCGTGTTACCGGGTTCACAAAACTGTTCCAGACCCGCCTGACAATAGGCACAGTGCCTGCAGGAATCCACCAAACAGCCGACGCCGGTCACATCGCCCACTTTAAATTTGGTAACTTGGTCCCCAGCCGCTGTCACCCGGCCGACAATTTCGTGCCCTGGCACAATCGGGTAAACTGCCCCGCCCCAGTCGTTCCGCAGCACATGCAAATCGGTGTGGCATATACCGCAATACAAAATTTCGATTTCTACATCCTCCGGAAGTAGTGTCCTGCGCGGAATCTGCATCGGTGAGAGCGATTCCTCAGCGGACGCGGTGCCATAGGCTTTGACTTCTTTGGTTTCCATATCAGTTCATTTTTAATTCTTAATCCAATCACAGTGGACGGTCAGTGACCACCTGAAAGAACGGCAAAAACAAATGTCTTACCTTTTGCATGGCGATATGGTATACAGATTACGGATATGTATACCATTTTTACGGATTCAAGTATCTTCAACAAGCAACCAGCCCAAACCCCCGGCTTTGACCAAACGGTAAAGAGGGCATTAGTCGGTATTTCTTAATTCCCGCTATTGAAGAAAGAATAAGCCACGAAAAGCGTTGAAAAGAATTGAACAGATGAGGCCGAATGAGCCTGGAGGTGGTGGATTTGGGAACAAGCCTGGTGGAATGGCTTCCATACTATCGGGCTGGCCATTTCCCGACCCTGTCACCGTAGCTGTGGCGAACACTGATGATAGGCCAAACAACATAAAGTTCCACGTTACCTTTAAAAGCATTAGCACGGGTGATTCCATCCCGCTCAATCACGGCCGCATAGCGAATCCGAAGATGAAAACAACGGAGGTGTAAGAGTTGCTCACCTCCGCTAAGACCACAGGCTACAGCACGGGTGCGGATGCAGAAAGCTGGCATATGGTAGTGGCAACTATCAGTTGTCGGCGGCTCATATGAACCGCCGACCGACCAAGCGAGAAGGCCCGCTCGGATAGAATCAGCTTACCAAGATGGTCTTGCGCCCGCATCCGGCTTACTTTTTAACAGCTTCCGGTTGGTATAGGATGCCCTGTTTTAACCAACTAAGCGCTGGCAAACCTAGGCGGCAGGCATCTTTTCAATCAGTTTCTCAGGACGTATCGGCAATTCCCGTATCCGAACCCCTGTTGCATGATACACCGCATTGACAATGGCGGCTGCCAGCCCGGTGATCCCGATCTCTCCGACCCCGCGTGCCCCAATGGGCGAAATCAGTGTATCAGGTTCATCAATAAACTTTACTTCGAAACTGCCCATATCTGCATGGACAGGTACGAGGTAATTCGCCAGATCCCGGGTAATGATACGACCACGGTTAGGATCATATTCGGAACCTTCCATCAGTGCCATACCGATCCCGAAAATCTGACCGCCCATAATTTGATTAGCGGCGGTTTTTTGGTTCATCACCTTACCCACATCCATCACGCCAACAACTTTGTCGATATACACTTTGCCAAGTTCAGGATCGACCAAGACTTTTACAAACTGCGCGCCAAAAGAATGGAAAGAGTATTTTTTCCGGTCTACCGCCTCGTCAGCCTTAACAGCCGGGTTGTTTTTACTTTCCTCTGTTGCCGTATCATCGCCGCCGCCTGCTGCTGGGTTAGCTTCCGAGGTTTCCCTGGTCGTTGCGTTAGTAACCGCCTGGGCTTCCACTTGGTTCATATGGTTACGGCTCATCACCTGCAAATAGGATTCACCTTTGCTGTTATTTGTTCTGGATACGAGCTTGCCATCGATTAAGATTACATCCTCTTTGCTTTGTTTATATAGCGGGGAGGCTTGATCAGCAACCGCAGCCTCAATCACCTTACCTAGAGCGCCTAACGCCGAGGCACGAATAGCGGGGCCAACGCTGGCGGTAGCCTGTGAGCCGCCGGAAATGGCACCCTGCGGAAAATCACTGTCTCCCAGCATGATCTTTACTTTGTCCAGCGGCAGGTTCAGCGTGTCAGCTGCAAGCTGGGTCATGACCGTATAAGTGCCTGTACCAATATCTTGGCTTGAACACATAATCTCCGCATGGCCGTCCGCATATAAAATTGCCTTGGCCGAAGATTTGGCCCGGTTACCCGGATAGGTAGCCGTTGCCATACCGTAACCCACCAGGAAACGCCCCTCCTTCATCGAACGCGGAACAGGGTTACGCCCGAACCAGCCGATCGCGTCGGCCCCCTGCTGATAACATTCTTTCAGTTTCTTCAGTGAAAATGGTTTGTTCTTTTGTGGGTCGATATCCGCGTGGTTGACCAACCTAAGCTGAACAGGGTCCATTTGGAGCTTATAGGCGAGTTCATCAAGTGCGACCTCCAAACTAAACACGCCCGGCGCTTCTCCCGGCGCACGCATAGCAGTGGGCGTTCCCCTGTTAAGCCGAATCAGGCTATGGGTAATATTAACGTTCGGACAGGCGTACAACATGCCCGATGCTTTGCCTGCAGGTTCGAAAAAATCATCCACAAATGAAGTTTCAGTCATGGTTTCATGCTGGAAAGCGGTGAGTTTGCCGCTTTGGTCCGCTGCCAAAGTAACCTGTTGGGTGGTTTGACCCCGGCGGCCTGTCGTTGTAAATAATTGCTGACGGGTAAGTACTAATTTCACCGGACGGTTCACCAGTTTGGCTGCCATGGCGGTCATGACGGTATGCGGCCATTGAAATCCTTTGGAACCGAAGCCGCCGCCAATATAGTATGATATCACCCGTACATTTTCTTTAGGTAACCCCAACAAAGAAGTTAATAATTTCTGGCTGCCATATACGGCCTGCGTAGCATCATAGACCGTCAGCTTTTCACCCTTCCACTCAGCGATGCTGGCATGCGGCTCCATGGCATTATGATGATAGACTGGCGTCGTATAAGTTTCGGAAACACGGACAGCCCCTTGCTGCAATCCGGAGGTCATATCGCCCCGTTTAATCTGGCTCTCTGCGCTGCCGCTGCCTTGTGCAGGCTTATATGCTTTAGCTTTATTATTTTCGAACCCAATCGATGCATCCTGTTTATCATACCTCACTTTAACCAAAGAGGCCGCGTGCACCGCCTGCTCAAAAGTTTCGGCAATGACGACGGCAATATGCTGGCCATCATAAAAGATACGGTCACTTTGCAAAGGCAAAAGGTCTTTCTCTGCAAACTTACCCTGCCCGGCATCTGAAGTCGACGAAAAATGCAATTGCATAGCGTTCTTGTAAGTCATTATCTCCAGAACACCGGGCGCTTTTTTGGCCAGCGTGGTGTCTATATTGCTGATACGACCTTTGGTAATGGTACTCAAAACGGATATACCATAAACCAAGCCGGGCAGTTGAAACTCTGCTGAATAGGTTGCCTTTCCGGTTACCTTCAGGCGTCCGTCTACACGGTCAACAGGTTGACCTACTAATGGTGCGCTCATACTGCTCCTCCTAATTTGGTTAAGGCCTGTACCAGGGTACGTTTGGCCAATTCTATTTTAAATCCATTGTCTTTATAGGCTTTGGCACCTTTTAAGGCAGCCTGTGCTGCGGCTTGGTAAGTTGCCCGGTTGGCCGGTTTACCAATCAGCGCCTGTTCAGCGGCAATGGAGCGCCAGGGTTTCGTGCCGACTCCGCCCAGGGCGATTCGGGCCGATCGTATGGTGCCGCCCTGTATATCCAGCGCTACGGCAGCCGAGGCCAGCGCGAACTGGTACGATGCCCGGTCCCGTGCCTTCAGATAATGTGATTTAGCCAGAAAAGGCAATACCTGCAGCTCGACCGAGGTGATGATTTCCCCAGGGCGCAGGTTATGCTCCAGGTGCGGCGTCTGGCCAGGCAGTAAATGAAAATCCGCAAAGGGTATAACACGTACGCCTTTAGGACCTTGCACGTTTATAGTTGCACCCAGGGCGGCCATGGCCACGCACATATCACTGGGATGGGTGGCAATACACTGATCGCTGGTACCCAGTATGGCGTTTTCACGGTTATGACCAGGTATGGCCGAGCAGCCTGAACCAGGCTCGCGCTTGTTGCAGGGAAACTGCGTATCATAAAAATACGGACAGCGGGTGCGCTGCATCAGGTTGCCACCCGTACTGGCAGCATTCCGCAACTGCGCGGAAGCCCCTGCCAGGATGGCCTCGGACAAGACTGGAAAATGCTCCATGATCAGGGGATGATAAGCCAGATCACTGTTCTTTACCAGGGTGCCTATCCTGACATTACCGTTGGGCAACACCTCGATTTTGTCTAAAGCAAGCTGTTTGATGTCAACCAGGGAAGCGGGCTTTTCTATATACAACTTCATCAGATCGATAAGGTTGGTGCCGCCTGCGATAAAGCGGCCGCCTGCAGTTGCCAGACTGATGGCTTGGGGGGTGCTTTGTGCACGGCTGAATTTGAATGGGTTCATGGCTTATGCTGATTTAGGCATTCATTTGTACTTCTTTAATGGCCTCCAGGATGTGCTGGTAAGCGCCGCAACGGCAGATATTACCGCTCATGGCTTCGCGTATCTCTGCATCATTTTTGGCATGGCCTTCCTTCACCAGGCCCACGGCTGAACAAATTTGCCCCGGTGTGCAATAGCCGCATTGAAAAGCATCGTGCTTCACAAAAGCTTCCTGCATCGGGTGCAGTTCCTCACCGTTCGCCAATCCTTCGATCGTTGTGACAGATGCTCCTTCGCACATCGCTACGAGTTGCAGGCAGGAATTCATGCGGTGACCATCGATCAGCACGGTACAAGCACCGCATTGGCCATGGTCGCAACCTTTTTTGCTGCCGGGCAAACTCAATCGTTCGCGTAAAGCGTCCAGGAGCGTCACCCTGGAATCCATAGTCAAGGTTTGGGCTTTGCCGTTGATGGTCAGATGAGTCGTCACCAGCTCAGTTCCTAGACTTAACGGTTCGCCGGATTCTGCAACAGCCGGAACTGCGTTGGCCACCAGCGGTGTAACCGCTGCGGCGGCGCCGGCCAGACCCAGCTGGGCCAAAAACTTTCGCCGGCTGGATCCACCTGAAGACCATTGGTCTTCACGAGAGGCATTCTCTTCAAATTTCTGATTCTCCATGCGATAAAATTTAACGGGTAAGCTATTATGCAACGCTTTACCGGAAACAATGTTTAGACATCAAAAGCACTAATAAGCGCGGAAAGGTGCTGGGCGGTCGGTTGATCTGGTCTGCGCACTGTCGGGAAAATTAATTCGGGCTAAAAACTTGTTCGACGCTTTTTGAAGCAATTTTGTTCTCGCCGTAAGGAAGCTATAATCTCCCCCTTTCCCGTTGAAGCGCCTTCATCAAGACAATAAAGCGGCTGCAGTTACCCCCGATCGCTTTTAATGCTGCTGCTGATTACCGGCCATTTTTACAGGCCGAAGCAAAGTTGAAAAGGTGAGGGACCCCATGTTCCATTTACCATTTTCCTTCATGTAAACCTCCGTGACCATAAAAGCGTGGGTCACTTCATTGCCGCCAACTACCGCCAGCAGGTCTATGTCATTTAATAAAATGGCTGTATTTCCGAAGATATTTACGGAAGCACCATAGACTTCAGCTTTCTTGTACCAGATCCCGCCACTTTTAATGGTATTCAATTCCTGGGTTTTGCCCCAGCTGCCGCCCATATGAACGAACACACATTTCTCGGCAAATAAGCCGTTCAGCGCATCGACATTCTTGTCGGCCATCCAGGTCCATTTGCTTTTCGACAGGTCCAGGACTGCCTGTTCCTCTTTGGTTGTGGTGGTGCCTGGTGAATTCGGCAGTTTCGCCTGCGCACGTGCTAACTGCAAGGTTGCTAGACAAAACAGCATTACAATAATTGCTTTTTTCATCGGGTTGGTTTTATAATTGGTTTGTGGTTAGTTTCGGGCGCTGTTGTATTCCACGTCCGAGACACGCTGGAGCCAGACGGTTTTGTTCTTTTTGCTGTTGGTGCTTACCGCGATGTAAGTAAAACTGCTTTTCGGTGCAGCACCGTGCCAGTGCGTTACGCCGGGAGCACATTTGATGATATCCCCTTGGTGAACGACCTGTACCGGCTTTCCTTTTTCCTGGTAATATCCTGTTCCCTCGGTGATCATTAAGACCTGTCCGGCGGGATGAATGTGCCAGTCCAGCTTTGCACCGGGCGCAAACGTAGCCGTTGCTATGCCAATATCCAGCAGGCTGTCCGGCGGATTCAATTCTTTCAGCCACACGGTGCCCGTATGATTATTGACTGTAGCAATTTCTCCTTTTGGGAAAATGGGTGTACGCTGCGAGAACGCAGCTGCACTTAGGAGGACTAAGCTCAACGTCAGCAATATCAGTGTTTTCATAGGCTTATGGGTATAGTTGGTAACAAGGCGGAAAGCCTGCCTTCCGCCTTGCCGCATGGATTAACGGTTGATCATTTTCTGTCCTTGTTCGTTGTAACGGTCGCCCTGTACCTCGACTTTTGAAACCGCTTCCTGAATCTGGCTGAGATCAGCAGGGGAAATTTCAATTTCTGCCGCGCCCAGATTTTCTTCCAGACGGTGCAGCTTCGTAGTACCAGGAATGGGAACGATCCACGGCTTTTGCGCCAGCAGCCAGGCTAAGGCAATCTGTGCCGGTGTTGCATTTTTATCTGTTGCAATCCTAGCCAGCAAATCAACTAAAGCTTGATTGGCTTTGCGGTTCTCTTCTGAAAAACGGGGTACGGTGTTGCGAAAATCACTTTTGTCAAACTGCGTATTTTCATTGATCGCACCGGTTAAAAAGCCTTTGCCTAAGGGGCTGAATGGGACGAAGCCAATACCCAACTCTTCCAGTGTGGGCAATATCTCTTGTTCCGGCTCACGCCACCAAAGGGAGTATTCACTTTGTAAAGCTGCTACCGGCTGCACCGCATGCGCCTTGCGAATAGATGCTGCACCGGCTTCAGACATACCGAAATGTTTAACTTTTCCTTCTGCGATCAGGTCTTTGACAGCACCTGCTACATCTTCCATGGGCACGTTCGGATCAACCCGGTGCTGATAAAACAGGTCGATTGCATCAATACGTAAACGCTTAAGCGCGGCCTCTGCTACTTCGCGAATCCGTTCGGGCCGACTGTCAGCACCCAATCCCGGTTTGCCCTCTTTAAAGCCAAATTTCGTCGCAATGACTACCTGGTTGCGGTACGGCGCCAAAGCTTCACCCAGTAATTCTTCATTTTCAAACGGACCATAAGCTTCTGCCGTGTCGAAAAAGGTCACGCCACGTTCTACCGCTGCATGTAATAATTTAATGGCTTCACTCTTATCTGTTGCAGGGCCGTAGCCAAAGCTTAAGCCCATACAACCTAATCCCAAAGCAGATACTTCTAGTCCGCTATTTCCTAATTGTCTCTTTTTCATGTTTAATTTTTAACTGTTGTAATGTTCATCAGTTACCTGTTCCATCCAGTTTACGGGTGAGCCATTCTCTTTTTCCTGAACAGCAATGTGGCTCATAGCCGTAGTCGCAGTTGCGCCATGCCAGTGCTTTTCATTGGGTTCAAAGTAAACCACATCGCCCGGAAAGATATTCACTTTAGCATCACCTTCGCGCTGTATCCAACCTGCACCGGCGGTAATAATGATCGTTTGACCGTAAGGGTGCGTATGCCAGGCCGTACGTGCGCCAGGTTCAAAGGTGACCAGCGCCATGGATACACGGGCAGGCTCAGGCGGTTCATTCAGGGCATCGATTCTTACCGTTCCTGTAAAATAATCAGCAGGACCTTTTGCTGAAGGTTTGGAGCCTATGCGTTGGATTTTCATAGTTGTAGCTGCTTAATTATTCAATTTTCTTTCACCCAGCCATTTTACCATAGCAGGATCGCGGTGGTCAAAGAAGCTGCTGGTTTTGCTGTCAAGGGACAGGATCTTTTCCATTTCCTCTGCGGTCAATTCGAAATCCAGGCTGTTCAGGTTCTCCGCCATACGTTCTTTCCGAACGGATTTAGGAATAGCCACAACACCTCTTTGCGTCAGCCAGCGCAAAACCACCTGAGCAATAGATTTGTTATACTTCTCACCGATAGATTTAAGCAGCTCATTTTGGAATAAATCGTTTTTGCCTTCTGCAAATGGCCCCCACGACTCAATTTGCACGTTATTTTCCTGCATGAATTGCTGCGCCTCATGCTGCTGGTGAAACGGATGGGTTTCTACCTGGTTGACTGCCGGAACCACCTCGTTATGGATGATCAGGTCGATCAGCCTGTCCGGTTGAAAATTGCTGACCCCGATGGCCCTGACCTTACCTTCTTTATACAATTCTTCCATTGCGCGCCATTCACCATAAACGTCGCCAAAAGGCTGATGAATAAGGTACAGGTCCAGGTAGTCCAGTTGCAGCTTTTTTAAGGAGTCTTCAAACGCTTGCTTTGTGCCTTCGTATCCTTTAGACTGTATCCAAAGCTTGGTGGTGATAAACAGCTCCTCCCTCGCTATGCCGCTGCGCTTGATGGCTTTACCCACTGCTTCTTCGTTCATGTAAGATTGCGCGGTATCTATTAACCGGTAGCCGGTTTCAATGGCGTCTGCCACACTTCTTTCACACTCTGCCAGGTCGGTCACCTGAAAAACACCGAATCCGAGGATCGGCATTTCTACGCCGTTGTTCAATTTTACTGTATTCATGTTTCTTTTGAGATTATAGGTACAAAGTTCATACCTGTTATCCCCGAAAGGATGATACAGATTACGGACATTTATACCATTTTTACAGGTTGTGGAAGTCATGTGCAGCGCAGCAGCCTGATGGGATGCCGTATCACCGCAAGCTGCCTGACGTCACAGCCTTTTCTATCACGTCCAGTCTTGCCTTTCGGGGATCGGCTTTGCCCACTGCGGAACCATCCGGCTGAATCTCTAGCAGCTGATTGTTCTTTGGGTCATAGACCGGCCATTCCGGCAATCCGCCTCCATTGGGATTGCCGGTTTTGGCGAAATTCGACCAATAAGTGTTCATCATCCTGGCGACCTCAGCGTCCCGGGGTGTTGCCGCCGCTCTGTTTCTGGCGCTCAGGTTGTCAAAGACATAGCCAATTTCAGAAGCGTGGGCCGCCCCATACCGCATGAACTGCTGCATGGCGGGAGAAACGTAGTTGAAGAGATAAATATAGGCCGGCATGCCGCCTGCGACCACAGCCTTTGCCGTGAACCGGGCCGGCTCCGCCCATACTTTGTCCGTGTTTACCAGCGTGAGCATTTTTGCAAATTCAATATTCCCTTCCGGATCATAAACCGCTCCAGCTTCCGCCTGCTTATTTCCGAAAAGGCTAAGCAGGGCTTCTTTAGAACTGGCATTGACAAAGCCTGCCGGCACTTCTGCACTGTTCGATCCGATGAGGACCGGGACCTTTGCCTGCCTGCCGGCCTCGTAAGCACGCTGTGCTGTTTCCACCACGAGTTTACCATCGAGGATGGGACCTGAATACGTCAGCAGGCCTCCCGGACCGCTTGTTTCCTGGCCACCATCTACAATTTCGGACGCGCTGAGAGACCGCAGCTTTTCCAATGCGGCCGCATCGCTACCTTCGATCCCGTGCTTCTTCGCGAAGTTCAAACCGATGGTCTCTGCCGATACCGGATAATAAGGATCTGCGTTGTCTTTTCGAATCGGGCGTCCGGTCAATACGCCGTCACGGCCTCCCCCGGATTCTATAATGGCCTTTTGAAATAAGCCTCTCGCGGCCGGAATGGTCAGCAGCGACTGAACTGAAACGCCACCGGCGGACTCTCCGAATATGGTCACATTGCCCGGGTTACCGCCAAAGGCAGCAATATTTTCTTTCACCCACTTAAGCGCAGCGATTTCGTCCAGATAGGCATAGTTACCTTTGGGTTCCTCCGGATGTTCTTTACTGAGCGCGGGAAATGCAAAGAAGCCCATACGGCCGACGCGGTAGTTGAAGGTCACCAGGATAACGCCCTGCCTGGCGAAGCTGGAGCCCGAATATTCAGGTTGGGAACCGCTCCCGAAGACAAAACCACCGCCGTAAATCCAGACCATAACGGGCAGATTCGCGCCTGGGGAGGCTCCGGCAGGTTTCCAAACATTCAGGTAAAGACAATCTTCGGAAGATGTCGGACTGATCCCGCCGGCCCTTTGCCCAAATCCGGCTTGCGCCGGGTCAGGACCAAACTTCGTGGCATCCCGTTCGCCTTGCCAGGCCAGACAGGGCTGCGGAGGACGCCAGCGGTTGGGACCAACGGGCGGAGCCGCATAGGGAATGCCTTTAAAGCTGGAAACATCGCCGGCAGTTTCGCCCCGCAAAACGCCGTAAGGAGTGGAAACCTTCGGCGCGCGGGCGTCTCCGTCCGTTTCGTGCTGCTGGGCAAAGGCTGCATGGCCGATGAACACGGCCACTAGGAGCCGACTAAATGCTTTGGTGATCATGATCGTTTTTCATTTAAAAATTACAATTGGGTTGTTACTGCCGCTCCCGGTGATGCAGATGACCGGACGCCGAATAGCTTGCGCTACAGCACCCATTTACTTAAAAAATTATTAAAATCTTCTTTGAATTGCTCGCTAACGGCAATGGTGGTCTGGCCTACCAGCACGGATGTTTTGGTGGCTGATTTGATTGCGCCGGCAGCAACGATGAACGAGCGGTGCAAACGCAAAAACATTTCGGGCGGTAGCTTTTCCTGAAGCCGCTTGAGGCTGGTCAGGGTCAGTAAAGGCTTATCCATTGATTTGAGAAAGACCTTTACATAGTCCTTTAAGCCCTCGATGTACAGGATGTCGTCAACATCTATTTTGACCAACTGATGCTCCACCTTCAGGTAAATATAGGGCCTGCCCTGCTGAGCTGGCTTGGTTTCCATTCCAGCGGCCTGCAAGCTATTTTCAAACATCGCAAAATAGTTCTTTGCCTTCTCGGCTGCTCTGGAGAAATCGACGAAGCTGAAAGGCTTTACCAGATAGTCCATGGCATCCACTTTAAACCCATCGAGCGCATACTGGTCATAGGCCGTCGTAAAAATGATACGCAGGCTGTTTTTCTTGTCAGATTGACCGATGATACGGGCGAGTTCGATACCGTTCAGATCCGCCATGCGGATGTCCAGAAAGACAAGGTTCAGCTGTGGATTCTGGTGAATTTCTGCCAACGCAGCAATCGCATTATTATACCGGCCTACCAAATTTAAGTAGGACGTTTGCGTGATGTAGGAGACAACGAGGTCCAGCGCGGCAGGCTCGTCGTCTACGGCGATACAATTAATGCTCATCAGTATACAAGGTTAATTTAACGACGAATTCCTTTGCAAAATCATCAGGTTCAGCGATCAATTCATATCTGCCCGGATAAATCAAGTCTAACCGTCGCCGCGTGTTGCTAATCCCAATGCCATTACCGTCATCCAGCTGTTTGGCCAAACCACTGAACAGAGAGTTCCGGACCTCGAACGTCAGCCTGCCGTCCTTTTCAGACAATTCGATATACACATAGCTGGGGTTTACGGCACTGATGCCGTGCTTGAAAGCGTTTTCTATAAATGGCAGAAAAAGCATCGGCGCAATCAACAGGACGGGAAGGTCCGGCTGTGTGTCAAAAATGATTTGAACGTCCCGGTTGATGCGAACCTTCATTAAAGTGATGTAATCTTCAATGAATTCTATCTCTTTCTGAAGAGAGGTCTGTTCATTTTTAGTTTCATATAATACATACCGCATCATATGGGAGAGGGAATAAATGGAGCTTTTTGCCGAATCCGGGTTGGTGTCCATCAGCGCATAGATGGTATGCAGAATATTGAAGAAAAAGTGAGGGTTGATCTGTGACTTCAGGAAGGCCAACTCCGCTCCCACTCTTTCTTTCTCGGATATCTCGAAAGCCAACTGATTTTTCTGGAGCCTTTTGGCAACGACCGAAACATAGCTCAAGGCGAGAATCATGATCGAGAGTACTACGATCCAGGTTGCTGTAAAATGATGGTTGGGACGATAAGGATGACCCGGGGTAGAAAAGCGCTTGATAAAAGCAGCATCTACACCAATAAATTCAGCGAACCAAAGATTGGCTATGACGAGGAAGTAGATGACCAGGATCAGGACGAGCAGGTACGGAAGCCCCCAAAACCGGTTGGCGAGTTTGGGATAGAATACATGCATATTCGCAAAATACAGGCCGGCAAACAGGGCGTTTTCTGCAATTTGCTTCATCCAGAACTCCCGCGGCATATCGTCTGCCTTCGCCAGTTGCATAATCAGCAGGGCGAACAGGGCGATCATGACGACGAAGTCGATGGAAAATAAAGCCTTGAGAACGTTTTTTTTAGTATTCATTGACAAAACAGTTCCTGTTAAAATGCGCTTTGCATTCCGGCAAAGCGCATTGATAAAGGGTAATCACAAAACCCTCAGCTATGAACCATTGCAAAATGCGCCTTTTTTGCGGAGACGGCTTTCACCAATAGACGGTTGCAGTGAAATCATAGATGAACGCGTCTTTACCATCTACCGGACCGTCATGCCCTTCACCGTCGGGAAAAAACCACTGACCGTCGAGAATATTCCCTTAACGGTCTATAAAAATGTGAAAGCGAATGAATTATGTTTTCCTTTGACTATTGCAATGGCGCACAGGCCGGACCACCCTCCCTGGTTCCCAGCAGTGACATCCTACCACTTCGCACATGGGTATCACGTAACGGGAATTCAAAAGGTGGTCCAAGGTTAGCGCAGTAGCGTTTGATCAACTGGTTATTTATCCAGAAGGAACAACAATAAATGGCATCGGAGCACACGGTACAAAAGTCAAATCTTTTGCTCGGAACGATATGATACAGATTACGGGTATTATTACCATTATTACTGATTTTAGGAAAAGCAATGGTGATCAGGCCAATAATAAATTAAATTCGATTATTTAAAACGGATTAACATGGATGAGATCAGACGGTTCAATACCATTAGCGAATATAACAGCTTCAATAATAACGAGACGAAACACCCACTGGTGAGTGTGGTCGATCTGTCAAAAGCCAGTCCCAGAACGGGATCACGCATGTATTTCGGATTTTACATTGTTTTTTTGAAGGAAGTGAAATGCGGGGACCTTGTTTATGGCAGGAACACTTACGATTACCAGGAAGGCACTTTAGTTTTTATGGCACCGGGCCAGGTGGCAGGCGTCAACAGCAATGGGGAAACGTACCAGCCTAAAGGTAAGGTGCTGGTGTTCCACCCGGACCTGATACACGGGACTTCTTTGGGCCGTCATATTCAGGATTACACCTTTTTCGGTTACCAGTCGAGTGAGGCTTTACACTTGTCGGAACGTGAAAGAGGCATTGTGCTGGATTGCTTCTCCAAGATAGATTACGAGCTGGAGCGCGGGGTGGATAAACACAGTAAAAGGTTGATCGTGTCGAATATTGAACTTTTCCTGGACTACAGCACACGCTTTTATGACCGGCAATTTATCACCCGGGATCATGTGCATCAGGGTATCATCGAAAGATTCGAGCGGTTACTGAACGACTTCTTTGCTTCGGAAAAACCGCAAACGGTTGGCTTGCCATCGGTGGCCTATTGCGCGGAACAGCTTTATTTATCGCCGAATTATTTTGGTGACCTGGTCAAAAAGGAAACCGGCAGAACGGCGCAGGAATATATTCAGGACAAGCTCATTGACATGGCTAAAGAAAAGATATATGACGGCAGCAAGACGGTGAACCAGATTGCCTTGGAACTGGGTTACAAATACCCGCAGCACTTCGTCAGGTTATTCAAAAAGCGGGTTGGTCATACCCCGCTTGAATTCCGGTCGCTGAATTAAGACCAGGCCAGGGCTCACCTAAATGGTTTGCCCATCAGCATAAAGATACTGATTGTGATAAGGTAACGGGTGATCCGCCTGAGGGCACAAGCGTTCCGGCAAGCAACGGAAAGCTTTCCACGGGTTTCGTTTCTACCCTGCAAGCGCAGGGCTTCCGAAAAAAGGTCCAGATTTGAGGTCCGGTCAAAAAAAGGCGGCTAGACCCTCTGGTAAAGGAAAAGCCGGTGGCGATTCACCCCGCCCGGAAAACCGCGCAGATGTTCAGCGCCGATTCGATCACATGAAGTACCCGGCACGGCCCGCGTGTTCGGCGGCATTGACCGATGGGGTTGTTGACCGGAGAGGTAAGCGTGCCGGAAAGCTGCGTTTGACAAGTTAGCAATTGGAACAGGAATCATGAAAGAATTAAAGGAAATCACTACAGCGTATGACCGCGCACAGCGCGCCGGCAAACAGACGGCGCTGGCTACCGTCGTTCACGTAGAGGGCTCGTCCTACCGGCGGGCGGGCGCCCGTATGCTGGTGACCGAGGATGGACAATTGACGGGGGCCATCAGCGGCGGCTGCCTCGAAGGAGACGCGCTCAGGAAAGCCCGTCTGGCTATGGCGCAACGGAAGGCCGTGCTGGTTACCTATGACACTACCGACGAAGATGATGCAAAGCTTGGTGTAGGACTCGGTTGTAACGGCATTATACAGATCCTGATAGAGCCAATCGATGCCGGTTTCGCTTTAAACCCGATTGTGCTGTTCAAAACGCTGCTGAGCAAACGCGAGGCGGTGGTCCTGATCACGATTTTCAACATGGAAGACCGTCACCAAAACCAGTACGGCACCTGCATGCTCATTGACCGCGACGGCCGGAGTATCGGAACCCTGTTGCGTCAGGAGGTCGCCGAGGCTGTCGTACACGACGCCCTAAAGGTGCTGCAGCAGCCTGCCCAGCCAGCCAGAACCTACCGGTATGAGAACGGCTACACCTGTCTGATTGAACTTCTGCAACCGGCCATCTCGCTGGTGATCGCCGGCGCAGGGAACGACGCCGTTCCACTGGTGCAGATCGCTAAAGTGCTAGGATGGGAAGTAACGCTTGCCGACGGCCGGGCCAATTATAATACCGCCGAACGCTTTCCCTGGGCGGACAGGCGCATCGTGGCCCGGCCCGATGAGCTTCTGGTACAGCTGATGACAGATAGGCGAACGGTCTTCGTGCTGATGACACATAATTATAATTATGACCTGTCGCTGCTGGGTCAACTGCTTACTTTGCCATTGCCTTACATCGGCGTTCTCGGGCCAAAGTCCCGGCTCATACGTATGCTCGCCGAATGCTACGGTGCGGATGCCCCTTCTGCCGACCGGACCAACATTCATGGCCCGGCAGGATTGGATATCGGCTCAGAGAGTGCGGAAGAGATCGCCCTGTCCATTGTTTCGGAGATACAGTGTGTTTTGAACCAGCGCGACGGCGCTCCGTTGGCAAACAAAGCACATGTTCACGACCGTTACCTGACTGATAAGGAATACACCAACATCGAATCCCTATGAAATTAAGCACCGTCATATTGGCTGCAGGACCTTCCAGACGGCTGGGACAGCCCAAACAGAACCTCCGGTTTAAAGAAAAGACTTTATTGCAGCATGCCATCTTTGCTGCGGGCGGGGTTTCGGATCACGTTCTTGTCGTCCTGGGCGCAAGCCGGGAACGCATCGAAGACACCATCCAGGATTTACCGGTCGAAATTCTGTTTAATGCCAGGTGGTCTGAAGGAATGGCCTACTCCATCCGGACGGCAGTTTCGCACCTGGTGGTTCATTATCCGGTTGTCACCCATATCCTGTTTATGGTCTGTGATCAGCCATTGATTGCTCCTTCTTTTCTGGAGCAGTTAATTCAAACGGCCGGTACATCCGGGCGTGGCATCGTTGCCACGGGTTATAACGGCATTGCGGGCGTCCCTGCAGTATTCAGCGTGAAGTACTATCCAGAGCTGATCGCTCTTGTTGGAGACGAAGGTGCGAGGCAACTCATGCGGACACATCCGGATGATATGCGCGTAGTGCCTTACCTGGATGCTGAGCTGGACATCGACACCGACGACGACTACCAATGGTTGCTGAACAACAAATAAACGGGCTTCAATCGGTGAGGGATAGCGAATGACTCATCCGGCATGGATTACCCCTCACTTCTGGCTTTAACGCACTGATGATGATACAAGATTCTTTTGGCAGAATACATGATTACTTACGGATTTCACTGACGGACAACTGCAACTTCAGGTGTTTTTATTGTATGCCGGATGAGCATTACGATTTTACACCAGCACCGCTCTTGATGCAAGCGGATGAGATCATCGCGCTGGCGAAATTATTTGTCGCGCACGGGGTCAAAAAAATAAGGCTGACTGGCGGAGAGCCGCTGGTCCGGAAGGATGCCGCGGCGATTATTTCGGCATTGGGTCAACTACCGGTCGAACTCGTCATGACGACCAACGGCAGCAGGATCCGCGAGATGATGCCGGTGCTGGCAGAAGCCGGGATCAGGACGATAAACGTTAGCCTGGATACCCTGCAGGAAGAAAAATTCTTACTGGCGACCCGCAGCAAAGTTTACAAACGGGTGCGGGAGAATATTGACCTGTTATTAGACCAAGGTATTGCCGTAAAGATCAACACCGTCGTCATGAAAGGGTTCAATGAGGCGGAGATCAACGATTTTATCGCCTGGACCAAGCTGACGCCTGTAGAGATCAGGTTCATCGAATTTATGCCGTTCAGTGACAACCGGTGGCGGAGCGACCGGGTATTTTCCCACCAGGAAATCCTCGGGTCAATCGGCAGGGCGTACACTTACCGGAGCATTGAACCCCGGCTCAATGAAACGGCTCGCAGATTTGAAGTTCCGGGCCATCAAGGTTCTTTTGCGATCATCGGTACGATGACGGCCCCTTTCTGCAGCACTTGCAACCGAATGCGGTTAACCGCCGATGGAAAGCTCAAAAACTGCCTTTTCTCCACCGGGGAAACCGATCTTCTGCAAGCCCTTCGTGCCGGGGAAGATGTGCTCCCTTTAATTGAGTCCTGTATCAGGCAGAAAAAAGAAGCGCTTGGAGGTCAGTTAGACCAGCACTTCGAACAGTTGGATGCCGGCCTGCTGAAAAACCGGAGTATGATCACCATCGGTGGTTGATTGCGGCAATGGCTTAAACGGCTGACCGATAAAGAACAACCAAAACGAATATGAACATCTGGATCATCGGCTGCGGAAATCTCACCGGATTGATAGCCGCACAAACCCTGAACTTACAGTGGATCACCAACACAGACGAACTGACAAGCTTGCTTGAATTGCTGTATCCGCCCCTCGCCGGAATTCGTTTCACGCTCGCGCTTGACAAAGAACCCGTTTAGCAAAAGATGAAACTGAGAGAAAACGCTACCGTAACCATCATTCCACGAACCTGTGCAAAGTCGCCTTGAAGACAGCCTCCCAACAAAACAGCTTCGCTCAGGCCAGCTGCTATGCAACCGGTAGAAAAGCACTCTACCGGTTGCAGCAGCGTGATTCGCCGGAAGCCTATTAGCTAGTTCACGTGCAGAATTGCCCTCTGCCAAGCGCAACCGCAGGAGGTGCGCCACGCGCCAGTCTCCTGCGCGGCAGAGGCGCTTTAATAAAACGATGGCTTGTCCCAGTCCGTACCCGGTTCGCTGACGCCAAGACTGGTCTTGCTTAACTTACCGGTCGGTTCATTAATGATATCTACAATTAAACGGGCAACGGCCTCCCGGCTCACCTGCGCGCCGTGAAACGGTTCACCTTTTTGCGTAAGGGTGTAGTTTCGGTTATTGCGCTGGTTATAAAGCCAAGTGAGCCGCAGGATGGTGTATTCTAGCCCGGAATCTTCCACCAATTTCGCATTTTCGGCCTGAAGCTGAATCCTTTGGCTACCGACCATACGTTTGTTCCAGGCGCCAAAAGCACCCGGCACCTCATCATAAATGCCCAGGATAGACACACCGATCAGCCGTTTGACTCGATGCTTATTCATGGTCTCTAAAATCGTCCGCAGACCGTCTGTATCGCTCATGGCATTGACATAAACCAGATCCACGCCCTGCATGGCCTGGGAAAGTCGGTTAGGGTCCTTGAAGTCACCTTCAACAATACTGATTCGATCGGTATTTTCTTCCTGCAGCCTTTGCCGGGCGTTCCGGGCATATAAGATCAGTCGGTGATCTGTTTGGGACAGCAGATCAGTGGTCAGCACCCGGGCAATCTGCCCGGCCGCTCCTAAAATGAGTATATTCATATGGCTAGTAAACGAAATGTGATCGGCTCTGCCGCGCTATCGGCAGCATTGCTCCTCTTACTATTATTGTTCATAATCAGTGGTCAGACTAACGCCTTTCCAGTCTTCAAGCTCCTGCTTTTGGGCATCAAGTTCCTTCGTAATCGTTTGAATAGCATCGCTGCCCAGCAATAGCCGGAACGGAATCTTTTCACTTTCGGTGATTTCGATGATGGTCCGTGCAGCTTTCTGCGGATCCCCTGGCTGCGTACCATGACTTTTATCATTCTCCTTACGTCTTGGACCGACCGTCTCCGCATAATCTGCAATTTCTGTTTTGGCACCCTGAAGTGAGCGGCCGGCAAAGTCAGTCCGGAAAGCACCCGGCTCGATCACGATGGTGCGGATACCCAATGGCGCCACCTCTTTTCGGAGTGCATCAGACATTCCTTCCAAAGCAAATTTGGCGGCAGAATAATAACCGGAGGCCGGCTGCGAAAAGCGTCCGCCGATGGAAGAAACCACCAGAATGGTTCCGGACTTCCGGCTCCGCATACCGGGTAAAACGCTTTTGATCATGTTGACCGTGCCGAAAAACAGGGTATCAAACAAGTTGCGGACATCTTCGTCGTCGCCCTCTTCTACCGCCGCGCGGTAACCGTAGCCCGCATTGTTCATCAGGACATCGATGCGCCCAAACCGGGCTTCTGCCTGTTGAATCACGGTAGTGATCTGTTCCTGATCGGTAATATCCAGCGCAAGCGCCAAAGCGGTTTCGGGGTACTGGTCTGCCAGACTTTGCACGTCCTGAACTTTCCGTGAGGTGATTACGGCGTTATATCCTTTTTTCAGCACTTCTTCTGCCTGCGCACGGCCGAGTCCGCTGGAACATCCTGTAATCAGCCACGTTTTGTTAATTGTCGTCATATATATTTTTCTAAATGTATTGCACCATACCTGTTCGTGATAAAAACGCATGTGGTGGGAATGGATATACAAAGTTCAAGCCTGAAAAGGGGTTGACGCGTAGACAGATTACGGTTTTTATTACCATTTTTACGGGTGAGTTGATTTACAACTGCCTATCCTAAGCCTTATTCTGAGATGTCTATAGATACTTTGGTAAATGACGCCTGGGGCTTGGCACAACAGGATACAGCAATGACCTGACGGGAAGGGAACTTATGGGCAGCTCACATAGCTACCAAACTGCAGCGTGGAATAGCGGCAGTAACACCAGATGTCAAGAGGTGAGTTTTCTGGATAATGGGAAGGGAAATGAACGTTCCCGGCACCGGGGAGAGCCGTGCACGCGAGTATGCGGATAACCCGTTGAAGCTATCCGCATACTCGTTTACACGGCTTTATTTTCCACTGGGTGCAAATGCGCCCGTTGTTAGCCAAGTGGTCCAGGCTTTCTTAAAAGCAGCATGGCTCATGGGAGGAAGTGTACGGCCTTCACCCGGATTCCAGCCGGCCAGCACCAGCTCGTCATCCGCATGCGCAATCAGCTTTTGCAGATCCTTGTTCCCGTTTTGTTTAGGGTCGATCAGTTGTTTAGCCAGCTGAGGGGCCGTCCTACCCTGAAAAACCATTTTCATATTTGCCGGCGGCAGGTGCCATTTCGGGTTTCCCGGCGGCATATGCAAACCAGGCGTGTTGGTCGGCTGGTGGCAGTTCATGCACTTCATGGCATACACCCCTTTTCCGTCCACGCCCCTTTTCGGTAGCATCGTATGCGGATGGCTGTCATCCCCTTGCAGAGGAACATTTCCGGAAGGATGGCAATTCATACACCGAGGACTCATCAACACGGTATAGACCTGCTTGAATGCGGCTACGGAGGCTGCACTGTCTTTTTTAACAAGATAAACGGGAACCTTTGCCCTCGGGCCATTCAAACTAAAGGCCATCATTCCCAGCATGATCAATAACATACCGAGTACAACAAATGTGCTTTTTTTCATTTGCCTGACCCTTCCTTTTTTTGCAGTTGCGCAGCTAAATGAATGGCCTCACGAATGCGCAGATAAGTTCCGCAGCGGCAAATATTACCGGCCATGGCATCGTTGATATCCTGGTCGGTAGGATTTTTGTTTGCTTTCAGCAGCACGGCAGCGGACATGATCTGACCAGCCTGACAGTAGCCGCATTGGGACACGTCCAGTTCGAGCCAGGCTTTCTGCAGCGGATGGTTGTTTGCTGGCGAAAGGCCCTCGATCGTTACGACTTTTTTCCCTTCGGCACGCCTGAGTTTAGTCACGCAGGAACGAACCGCCTCGCCATCCAGATGCACGACGCAGGCCCCACATTGTGCCACGCCGCAGCCGAATTTAGTTCCTACCAAACCTATATGGTCCCGTAGTACCCACAGCAGGGGCGTATCCGGATCTGCATCTACATGGTAAGTTTTTTGGTTGATATTTACGGTTATCATCACTTTACAATTGAAGTTGAAACGAATCTTGGATTAAACAACAGGTACCTCCGGTTGCGGTAAGCTGAATGGCTGCTGGTAATAACGCTTTCCAGTGGCTTTATAGAGGGCGCTGGCCACCGCACCGAATACGGGCGGAAAGGGCGGCTCACCCAGGCCCGTAGGGTCGATATCATTCTGTACAAAGTGTACATCAACTTTTTTGGGTGCCTCGTGCATCCGGATGATCCGGTAGGAATGGAAATTGGTTTGCTCCACGGCGCCGTTCTTATGCGTCAGTCCGCCGTACAGGGAATTGCCGATACCGTCAACAACAGCGCCCTGGACCATATTTTTGGCCGCATCGGGGTTGATCACGATGCCGCAGTCAATAGCGCTGAATACTCTTTCCACATAAGGTTGTCCATTTCTGAGCGTCATATCCACGACGTGTGCCGCGTAAGAATTATGACAGAAGTAAGCTGCTACACCGCGGCTGTACTTTTTCTGTTCCGGGCCGTTCCATCCGGATTTTTCTTTCACCAGCTTCAACACGCCGGCGTAACGGTCGGCATCATATTCATTGTTTTTACCCACAGGGTAATCCTTTGCCCTTTTCAGCAGTTCCAGCCGGAAGTCAATGGGGTCTTTACCCATCGCTTCGGCCAGCTCATCCAGAAAGGACTGTTCTGCCGCAGCATTAAAATTCGATTTGGGCGCCCGAAAGGCACCAATCGTAATATTTGAGGGAATTTCCCATCCTTCCGCGAGGTAATGATCTACGGCACCGGCCGGAAACCGGTTGGCGGCAATGGCATGTTCCGGTATCCCGCCGCCTTTGACATGAAAGGCAATCAGGTTCTTATTGGCGTCCAAAGCCGCCCGGTAGGTAGCCGTGTACATCGGTCGGTAAATACCATAGCTGGTATCGTCCTCGCGGCTGTAGATCAATTTGACCGGCGCTTTTACCTGTTTAGAAATCAGCGCGGCTTCGATCACATATTGCCCGTAAGCCCGGCGGCCAAAACCGCCACCCATGCGGGTCATTTGAATTTCGATCTGCTCAGCAGGGAGCTTCAGTATTTTTGCGAGCGTCGGTTCTGTCCAGCCTGGTGCCTGCAGCGGACCAGCCACCAAAGCCTTTTCGTCGGTAACGTGTGCGAAGAAATTCATCGGCTCCATACAGTTATGAGCCAGGAAAGGTGCGTTGTAAGTGCGTTCAAGGATTTGAGCTGCGTTCTTAAAGGCCGTTTCCGGATCGCCGTCCTTTCTTAACAGCTGTGCCGGTTTATTGGCGTAGGCCTTCATTTTCTCGAGTTGGGCGGCGGTGCTTTCCAGCTCTCCCGGAACCATGACCTCCCTTTTTCCGCCTCTGCCTGCCATATAATCTTTGGTATCGCCGGCGGGTATCCAGTCAACGACCAGCTTCTTACGGGCTTGCATGACCTCCCAGGTCGTTTTGCCGACGACAACCAGCCGGTCGTTGAACGACCGCGTGTCAAAGCCGCCCTGCTCAAACCCATCCTCGTATAATTTGATCGCAAAAACAGCCGTGATGCCCGGCATCTTCAAAGCCTGAGCAGCATCAAAAGATTTAAAGGTCATACCAAAGGCGGGCGGAGCCTGAATCATGGCAATCAGCATACCTTCCTTTTTATAATCTAATCCGAAAAGGGGTTTGCCAGAGACAATTTTGGACCCTTCCACGTTTTTTTGGGAGTGTCGGACCACCTTAAAACTTTTGACATCTTTCAACTTAATACCCTTCGGTACCGGAACCATAGCTGCCTTGGCGGCAAAGTCACCATACTTGCCTGTCTTACCGCTTTTTTCGTGGTAAATCACACCGGCTTTCGTACTAAGCTCCTCCAACGGAACACTCCAGGTTTGGGCGGATGCCTGCAACAACATATTTCGGGCAGCAGCACCCGCTTCCCGAAGCGGCTTCCAGTACATCCGCATGGAATTGCTCCCACCGGTGAACTGTGGTCCTAATTTCTTGTTATCGTGCGGTCCCATTTCCACCACCACCTTGGTCCAGTCGACATCGAGTTCCTCAGCAACCATCATGGGAAGCGAGGTCATCACGTTTTGTCCGAACTCAGGATTAGGGCAAACGAGCTTGACCCTGTTATCTGCCGTGATCTGAATGTAACCGTTGATTTCGTTCCACTGGACAGCAGTGTCAGCCTCCGCGCTCTTTGCGGGAAGCGCTAATTTCGCCACTGCGCTAAACTGCAGCATGAGCCCGCCTCCGGCAAGCGCAGATGCTTTCAGGAAGGCACGCCTGTTAAAATTGGGTTTGGTCTTTTCCATTCGCGTATCAAATTTTTACTAATGGGTTTAAAATTGAAGGACGCTAGCTTTGATATGATTCGATGCTTAGTTCAACGTATTTGGCTCTGGTCGGCACACCTTGAGGTATATACGAAGGATAATTTTAAAAAAATATAACCTTACATTTTATGTGAGGCGAACAATTTACTCGCAAACATGCCAGTCGCTAGGTAGTGCAAAATGAATATTTTAATTGATAAACCGATTGATAATAGACCGTTCGGGTAAAATCATAGATAAAACGCAATTTTTAATCTTCGGAACTATCCGCATATCTACCGGTACGCTACAAGCCGTCCTTCTATAGCGGAAGTTCTGCAAGGTGAACACTCCCTTGCTATCAATATGCGTACCCACACAAGCTGACGGTAATAAACCTGGGATCAACTGGTCCGGATAGAGTCTATTCCGTTAAAAACCCCCAGGGATCGCCCCCAGGGATGTTCAACCTAAACCTTATCACAATTTGAGATATTCACCTCATGGACAATAATATAGAATTAAATCCATTTTGACGTTAATCCTGTAAAAGTGGTAGAAAAAACTGTAATTGGGGTAATGCCTGTAAGGATCGCATAGTTTGTTATGCTTTCCAGTAATGGTAGAGAACTTTCGAGGTCTTGGTGCTTCACGTGATTTGCAATCTTTCGGCAAGGATGGTACTGATAGTTGGTAAATGCATTATCAGGCTTTCCTTTAAAAGTAATCAGCGAAATTGAAAGTTCCCTAACAATGTACTCCAAAGATTACAATTCTGACTGAAGTTTCTTTTTTAAGGTCAGCATATCGCCACTGACTTTAAGATCTAAAATCTTGGCATAATGTTGTGTTTGTTTGAGATTTTTATGTCCCAGCATTTTGGAAACTGACTCGATGGGAACGCCTTTACTCAGCGTCACGGTAGTCGCAAACGTATGCCGGGCAATATGAAAGCTCAAATTTTTATGTATCCCACAGGTGTCCGCAATCTCCTTCAAGTAGGCATTCATTTTCTGGTTACTTAAAATGGGCATTACTGTACCTTTCAACTGACATACCGGATGATCCACATATCTTCTCACAATGGCCAGTGCTGCCGGTAACAGTGGAATTTTAGAAGCAGTGGTCGTTTTCTGACGCGAAGTGCTGATCCACTCCTCTCCGTCAAAACCTTGAACAATCTCTGACTGTTTCAGCTTGAGTACATCCGCGTAGGCTAGGCCTGTATAACAGCTGAACAAAAAGATGTCCCTCACTACCGATAACCTTTCTGTTGGAAAACTCTTTCCTCCTATTTTCTTAAGTTCTGCATCAGTTAAATAAGGACGCTCGTTCTCTTTCTTGGCTAAACTGAATTCAGCAAAAGGGTCTTGGGGCAACCAACGCCTTTTAACACACAACAAAACGATCTTCTTGAAATAAGTCAGGTACTTGATAGTGGTATTGTGCTGACATTTTCTTTCAGACTTGAGCCAAAACGAGAACTGGCTGATGAATTCATAATCCAGCTTGCGGATGTCCATGTCTTCGACATTGTATTTCCATTCAATAAAACGGCTTACATGCAGAAGGGTCCGCTCGTATAGGTCAAGCGTTCCAGCCGAATATTCTTCCGGCACCAACGCGGCGATCTGATCGTTATGCGCCCTGAATTCACGCAGGATATATTTCCGGTCGTCGACGCCAAGTATTTGATTTTTGATGGCATTTGCGTTGAGGCCCTTATTCGCATCAATCAGCTGGCGCCGGGCATCATGGACCTTGGTCGTCATGATTTCCAAAAAGCTATTTATTGACTTTGCATCTTCCTTGGTTCCAGATGCCCTGCCGCTGCGATTGTTCCACCTGGATAAATCCCAAGTCCGTTTGAGAGAGAATTCTGCGCGCTCCCCGTCGACGGTGATTCTTAAGTAAACCTGGTAAGGATCTCCAGTTTGGTAATACTTTGGTTTTTTGAGATAAATCAGAATACTGAAACTTTTTTCTAACATACTACTGCAATTATGAAGTTAACAAATATCGATTTGCAGCACTCTTAAAACAAGATGTTCAAATTTTGAACTCCTTGATTATCAGTATCCTAAGGCACTTCTGGTGAGTACTCCATATGAATGAAGGTACTCACCGAATTACTCTCCTTTTTTTTGATAATCCTTGAATAGTTTGGGATAGTAGTAGAAACAAAAAACCCTCTAAATCAACGATTTAGAGGGTTTTAAGACGTTTTGATATCGTTTTCAGCGGTGAGGGAGGGATTCGAACCC
>NZ_WSRW01000013.1 GCF_009770985.1 Mucilaginibacter lacusdianchii
CACAGGTTCGAATCCTGTTGCTCCCACAAAAAAGGAGAATTGAAAATCTCGGAAGCCTGTAAATTTAATCATTTACAGGCTTTTTTATTTTAACTGCGCTTTAAAGAAACCTAAGGTTCTTGCACGCTAAAGAATACGCAGGCTTAAAGCATACGATTTTATGCTTTTTTGCGCATATGTTTGTGCAAAGCAAAAACCGAACTACTTCCATATAATTAAACGTTAACGTGGTCAAAATTTTGCAAAATGATTGACCCCTGATTTGCGGAATGTAATGGTCAAAGCTTCCGTATTCTCCAATTGATATCAAGATTTATTTTTTATTCAAAAATTCATCTTTATTCTCTTTTGCAAATTCAAGAAAGGAACGCGGGTGGTGATTGGTTAGTCGGAAAACCTCTTCGCCAAGGTCATGGTCATGATTTTTTGCAACTACTTCTGCATATTGTTCAATGAGGCCGTTTGCTAACCATCGGGATGCTCCGGAGGCCCTTAACAGTACGCGAAACGCAAATGAAGGTAAATTTATATAGCGTATCTTTTTGCCTACGGCATTCGATATTTGTGAAGCTATTTCTTTCATGTCCAACACCTCTGGACCATTTAGATAATAAGTAGCTCTTTTATGATGCGCTTCTGTTAAAACATGGTAAGCAACCCGGCCTATATCCTGTGCATCTATATAGCCCACCAGCCCCTTGCCCCCAACCTGTGGTAAAAAACCTTTTGATATGGGCTTGGTTAGGGTCAAAAAGTTTTGCATAAACGCAGTAGGTTTAAGTATTGTCCAGGCTATACCAGATGCACGCAGGTGGTGGTCAATATGAGCGTGAGCCTTGGCCCATGGCACTGATGACCTCAAATTCGCATCAGATGCAGAGACTCTAACTATGTAAGCTATTTGTTCTTGTTTTGCCACGTTAATGGCCTTTGTTTCACATTCAAGTTGATTCTCATTGGGTGGACTAACCAAAAATAGAGACGTGCAGCCTTTCATAGCCGATCTTAAACTATCTGTATCTTCGAAATTACCCAAAACTGCGTCTATGCCTTGTTTACGCAGTTTCTCTAATTGGTCCTCTTTTCGGCACATTGCACGAAACGCTTTCTTGTTCTCAGCAAGTAGTTGACATAGTTTTTGTCCAATAACACTTGTAGCTCCGGTTACTAAGATCATAATTCAGTTATTTTAGTTACGTATTTATTTTAAAGACGTTTAAATAAGTAGTAAGCTTATTTATGCCTGTCCAATAAAATGACTGATAGTCATTTTACGAAAAAAAAAATTAGGACATCATTCCACTTACCACAATCTCCGAATACAGGTCAAGCAGGTCTTTCCTTTTAAGTTTCACAANTTACCACAATCTCCGAATACAGGTCAAGCAGGTCTTTCCTTTTAAGTTTCACAATCTCTTCTATGAATACTTTTTTTGCTTCTATAAAATTCATCAAACCCATACAGCTTCCCCATATCATATAAGTACAGTACGAAGGGTCCAGATTTTTTTTAATTAAGCCTGCCAACTGGCATCTTATCAGATGTTCGGTGAAATAATTTTTTATTTCTAAGCTTATACTCAGGTAGCTCTGGATATTGCTTTTAAAATCGGGTCTTTCCATATAGATAAACAGTTCAAAATATTTTGGATATTTTAAGTAGTATTTGTAAAACGCCATTATTAACGCCTTTAACGCTTTTAATGGATCATTTTCTTTTTCAACTACTGCTTTGAAATGGTCAAGCAATACGTTCAGTGCCTTTACACTCACTTCAGCAAGAACATCATCCTTGCTTTTATAATACTTATAGATAGTGCCTTTAGCTACACTCAAATGAGCAACAACCTTATCAATTGTAAAATCTTGAGCGCCAACAATTGTCAATACATGATCCGCTGCATTGATAATTTGCTGTTCTCGTTGAGATCTGGAAAGATGCTTGTTTCTTGTGCTCATAAAATGACTATAAGTCACTTTAGGACGTTTGTTGCTTCAATTTGTTTTAAGTTTGGTGGAAAAAAGGGATGATGCACCAATTTTTCATTTTGGAATGTTTGCCTTGTTCGCAACATTGACTTAATATGATTTGTGAATCAATAGTGAAAATATGCCAGCCAAATGATGTTATATATCGATATGTTGAAACGGTCAATATCCAGCGTCGTAGCTCTGTTTATAAACCGCAGTAAATTCTAAATCCAGCCAAAATTTATGTTGGTGAAAATTTGAATTATATTTAGCCGCATGAAAATCAAACAAAGCATCTTCTTATTCATAGCCGTTTTCATGACCCTGGGCAGCTATGCACAAACGCTTATTGTGGGTACTTATAACCTGCGTTGGGCAAACCCTGGCGACACCGGTAACCTTTGGGTAAACCGTGTTCCGGTATTAACTTCATTAATACGTTTTCATGGGTTTGACGTTTTTGGTACCCAGGAAGGTTTACCAAATCAGTTAGATGATATTAAAAGAATATTGCCCGAATACGAACGCTTTGGTGCCGGCCGGGATGATGGTAAAGATGCCGGCGAACATTCAGCTATTTTTTACAGAAAAGATAAATTTAAAGTGCTGAATAGCGGTAACTTTTGGTTATCGCAAACGCCCGAAAAGCCTTCATTGGGTTGGGATGCTACCTGCTGTAACCGCATTTGTTCTTGGGTATATTTGCAGGATGTAAAATCGAAAAAGAAATTTTACTTCTTCAATGTGCATTACGATCATCAGGGTGTTGTAGCCCGCGAGGAAAGCAGTAAATTGATTTTGCAAAAAATTAATTCTATTGCCGGCAAAGAACCGGTCATCTTAACCGGCGATTTTAATGGCGATCATAATAGTTCGTGGTACAAACGGGTAGCTACATCAGGCTTGCTGAAAGATACTTATACGCAGGCGGCACACCCTTATATGAACAACGGCTCCTTTAACGATTTTCGCGGAAACAAGGATGATGAAATCATCGATCATATTTTTACTACTACTAACTTTAAGGTGATCCGTTGGGGCGTGTTAACAGACAGTTATCATGGTAAGTTCCCGTCAGACCATTTTCCGATTCTGGCAGAGGTGGCTTATTAATACTAGTAGCAACAAAAAATCATTTTAAAACAAAAAAGCAGTGTCTCAAAAGAACACTGCTTTTTTTTGATGTCAGACAATTAGTTTCTTTTTGATTATACAACCGGTAATGAGAAGCTAAATATACTGCCTTCGCCAATGGCGCTTTCAACCCATATTTTGCCTTGCTGTGCTTCAATAAAATCGCGTGAGATAGCCAAACCCAAACCCGACCCCGACTTGTTTTGCCCATCGGTAGGTACTTGAAAATACCGGTCGAATAAACGTTTCTGATACTGCTCGTCAATTCCTTTGCCCTGATCTTTTACCGAAAACAAAACCTGATTGTTCTGCTGACGGGCTTGGATAACTACTTTTGATTTAGCCGGACTATAGCGCAAAGCATTAGATAAAAAATTGACCAATACCCAGGCTGTCTTTTCTACATCGGCATATACGTCCGGTAATTGCTCTGTTTGTAAAACATCTATCTGAACCCCTTTTTGCTCGGCCTGAAAACGTATGGACGCTAGGGCATAATTTATAATCTGTGCCGGTGCTATATGTGCAAAGTTGAGCTGAATATTACCAGTTTCCACCTGCGATAGGTTCAATAATTCGCTGGTTATTTTCAGTAAGCGGGCATTGTCATCTTCTATATGAGCCAATAACTCCTGCTGCTCTGTATTTAAGCTGCCTACACGTTCGTCTTTCAACAGTTTTAGGCTCATCTTAACCGCCGCTATGGGCGTTTTTAGTTCATGTGATATAGTGGCAATAAAATTTGTTTTGGCTTCATCGCGCTCCTTAAACTCGGTAACATTTTTAAGAATGTAAACCATACCGGCCGATACACCTGCAATGCGCAAAGCATCTTCCTGCTTGTTATTAAGGTTAGGTACGGTAATCTCGCGGCTTTCGGCTTGGAAATAAGCCTCTTTGTGGTCTACAGCTACTTTAAAGGGCTTGTTGCCTGCTTTATTGGTTAGAATATGCGTTAGCAGGTCATTACCCTTACTCAAGTCATCAATGTTTTGTCCGATGACTTTTTCGTTGGTTAAATTGAGCAGATTGCGGGCTGCGTCATTAATAAATAGCACTTCACGCTTTTCGCTGATACCTATAATGGCATCCTGCATTTGCTCAATGATGGTTTCAATTCGCCGTTTTTCAGAGAGTACTGTAGCCAGGTTACTGTTTTCCCATTCATTAAGTCGGGATGCCATGGTGTTAAACGCCAGGGCCACTTCGCCAAATTCATCTTCTTTATCAAAATTGAGGCGCTGACTGTAATTTTTCTGGCTGATTTCCTGGATACCTTCCAATAAAGCGCGTAACGGATCTGCTATCACATCCGGAAAGTTTACGCTGAAGCTGAACAATATCAAAAAAGTAAAGGTGCCCACTAAACTAAGTAACAAAGTAGCCCTGTTAACAGCTTCATGTGCACGGTCGTTTTTACGAACGATGGCTTGCATGTTTAAGGTTTCAATAGCGCGAAGCTGCTGCCGTACAGTACGTTCATCTTGCTGTAGCTGCGTTATGTCTGTTCCGGCAGATGTTAGGCGGTTAAATGCCTGTCGTAAGTGAGCGGTTGCCGGTTTCTCACCAGATTCGGTAATATTATGTTCCTGGTCGTTTAGCTGGTCGTTAAATATTTCTACCGCATTTGGGCTAAGCGGCAAAGCATTATCGTCCAACACCGCCCGCATGGCTTTGGTATAGTTAAGGGTTTCATAATTATTTTTCAGAATGATTTTGGCACTTTTAGAAATATCCTGAATATAAAACAGAGACAGCAACCCGTAAAACAAGGTAATGAGGAACAGGAAGCCGAATCCCAGTCTTAATTTATTTTTTATTTTCATGACAGTATTGCTAAGTCAATTTCACTAACAGCGAGTTTTGGACAAGCTTTGAAGTAATCTATAAACTATCTTTTGCTTAAAGTATAGCGTTTGAGTTAGGCTGCAAATCTAAACGCTTGAGTTTAATATTGCTGAGCGGATTAACTACCATCGGGATTTTTTCTACCCGTGTTTCGCTGGTATCCAAGCCAAATGCTTTGGCGTCACTTTGTGCCAGGTGCTTAATGGCAAAGTAACTGTTCAGGATAAAGCCTTCGCTCAGGCTAAAGTTGTTGTTGTAAGACAGGAATTTTTCCATAATTACAAACTGGAAATCGGCAGGCAAATGATAGCTGCCTAATGATTCATAACGACTGGTAATATCCAGTTCGCCGCGGGCAATCATTTCTTCAACGGCTTTGCGGAACAGCACATTTACGCGGGGTTGTATCCGGAAACCTATCCTGAATTCCAGGCGTATTACCTTATCGTCTTCCAGTTCCTCAACGGTATACTCCATGGTATAAGGCTCGTCGGTACGTTCAATATGTATAAACCAGTAAACATCGGCGCGTTTGGGTTTACGGCTTAGTATAGAGTAAATAATCTTTTGCTCAATCTGCTTACTGCTGTTAGCCTTGGTTAAATAAATCAAATGTGTGGCAAATTTTGGAATACCCTGGTCGCTACTCATGGCTTTTAACATGGGTATGTAGTCTTTCAGGTCAACAAAGTGTAGAAATCGGTTGTTGATTTTGCGGGCGCGGTACCATATATACATCGTGAAAATTAAACCTACTTCAAACACCAGGAAGAATAACCGTTTTACAATTTTAACCGCATTGGCCACAAAGAAAGAGAATTCAACACTCAGGAAAGCGCACAGAATAATCACTACCAACCACACCGGCCAGTGTTTTACATAACGCATAAAGTAATACATCAATACGGTAGTCATGAGCATGGCTATAGTGATAGAAAAGCCATAAGCGGCCGTCATAGACTCGGACGTTCTGAAGTATAGCGTCACAGCAATGCACCCAAAGCACAATATCCAGTTGATGCTTGGAATATAGATTTGTCCGCGAATATTACTTGGATATTTTACGGTAATGCGCGGCCAGAAATTCATACTTACGGCCTCGCTGATGAGTGTAAATGACCCGCTGATAAGCGCCTGACTGGCAATGATGGTAGCCAGGGTGGCAATGCCAATAGCCGGCAGTAAAAACTGATGAGGAACAATTTCAAAAAACGGGTTAACGCCGTGAATGGTTTGATACTTGTTTTGCGTAAGTACCCAGGCACCTTGCCCCAAATAATTAAGCACCAAACAGGTTTTCACAAATATCCAGCTGACCTGAATGTTTTTACGGCCGCAGTGCCCTAAGTCGGAATACAATGCTTCAGCACCGGTGGTACACAAAAATACGGCACCTAAAAGCCAAAAGCCGTGAGGATGCTCGGTAAGCAAATCCCAGGCATATACCGGGTTAAGTGCCTTAAAAATACCGGGATAATGTGCTACTTGTAGCATGCCCAGTGTGCCCAGCATTAAAAACCACACCAGCATTACCGGCCCAAACGCCGCACCAACTACATTGGTTCCAAATTGCTGAAAGAAAAACAGCAGCAATAATATCCCAATCACAATACTGATGATAAGTTCATTGCCGGCCACAAAATGCTGGCTTAAAGCCGGTACTAATCCCAAACCTTCAATGGCTGATGTTACTGAAATGGGTGGCGTAATAATACCATCGGCCAGTAGGGTGCCTGCACCAATAATGGCCGGTATCATTAATTTTTTACCGTAACGCCTAACCAGGGCGTATAATGAAAATATACCGCCCTCGCCCCGATTGTCAGCTTGTAAAGTAATGAAGATGTACTTGAAAGTGGTTTGCAGGGTTAGCGTCCAAAAAACGCAGGAGATAGCACCCAATACCAAAAATGCATCTGCACGGCCGCCTTCTTTTAATAAGGTTTGAAAGGTATAAAGCGGAGAAGTGCCTATATCGCCAAAAATAATACCCAGCGTAATAAGTACGCCGGCGCCCGAAAGCTTTTTAAAATGAGGGGAGTTCATAGTTGCCTAAACAATAATTATGTTCTGGGCATAGGCAAGGGGTATACCATAATGAAAAAAACCTCGCTAATTTGATAATGCAAGGCTTTTTGCTGAAACGTTGGAAAATTAAACCCTACCAAAATGAAAAGGCATTTTTTCATTTTGGTAGGGTTTAAATAGGTTCATCAGCGATAAATTTACACCCTAAACCATAATTTTATACTCATCTATTTTACGGTATAAGGTAGTAAGTCCTATATTCAACAGGCGGGCAGCTTCTGTTTTGTTTCCTTTGGTATATCTCAGTACCTTACTAATGTGATGTTTTTCTACCTCGCTTAATTCGAAAGAACCATTATCAGTTACACGATTGCCGGCAAATTCAAACGGGAGTAAATCAGGTGTCAATACTTTATTGTCTGCAATGATAACGGCCCGTTCAATAATGTTTTTCAACTCCCTAATGTTACCCTTCCATTGGTGATCTTTTAATTGCTGTATAAAGTCGGCTCCTATTTCTTTAACTTGCTGATTGGTTTTTGCCGAAAATTCCTTTAGATAATGTTCAGCCAAAAGCGGAATATCTTCAATCCGCTCATTAAGTGACGGCAGCTTTATCGTAAAAGTAGAGAGCCGGTAAAACAAATCGCGTCTGAAAGTGCCTTTTTCAACTTCCTGTTCCAGGTTGCGGTTAGTAGCCGCTATAATGCGAAGGTTTACCTTTTGTGTTTTGGTTTGTCCTAGTTTAATAAACTCGCCCGCCTCCAGCACCCGCAGCAGTTTAGCTTGCAGGTCTATATTCATTTCTCCTATTTCGTCCAAAAACAAAGTGCCGCCATCTGCTTCTTCAATCAAGCCTTTTTTATCTTTCAGTGCACTGGTAAAAGCGCCGGCTTTGTAACCAAATAGCTCACTTTCCAACAGTTCGGCGCTAAATGCACTACAGTTTAAGGCTACAAAGTTTTTTTGGTTGCGCTGGCTATTGTAATGAATGGCTTGGGCAAATACCTCTTTACCTGTACCCGTTTCACCTAATAACAATACAGTTGTGTCGGTTACAGACACGCGTTTGGCCAGGTCAATGGTTTGAGTAATAGCCCTTGATTTGCCTAAGATGCTGTTAAAATTGTGTTTATTAATTAATTTATGTTCTAGCTGAAAAAGTTTGAATTGGAGTTGTGCTTTCTCGGCAGCTTTACTTACCAAAGGCAGTATGCGATCGTTATCATCGCCCTTGGTGATATAGTCAAAAGCGCCATTTTTAATGGCGGTTACACCATCTTGTATAGTTCCGTAAGCGGTGAGGCAAATTACCTCCACAAACGATTTTTGTTGTTTAATGGTTTGAACCAGTTCTACCCCACTTGCATCCGGCAATTTTACATCGCTTATTACCACCAAAATATCATCTTGCGACAATATTTTCAGGCCCTCTTTTGCTGTTGGCGCTTGCTTAACGGCATAACCTTCTAATTGCAAAATCCGGGCTAATAGTTGGCTTAGTTTAATTTCGTCATCAATAATTAAAATGGCTGGTGTCATATCGGGATGGGAATGGTGTAAAAATAATAATTTGGTTAGCTAAGTTAATGCCATATGGGTGCTTGTTGGTTAACGTGCTGAAAATCAATTCCAAAGCAACTTGCGTTGATTGGGCTTTGATACGTACCTTTTCAAAATGACATGGTTTCCTGGAAATGATAAATTATTTCACCTAAGGTATTGCAAAATTTGGCTGCATTCTTGATTGTTATGGATAGATCATTTGCCGTTACGAAATGTCGAATGACGACTAGTGAGACAGACCAGAATGGAAAACAACAGCAATTCTTTTTTAGTAAAACCGCATACCGAACTTTATGATTATCAGCAAGCGGATATCAACACTTTGTTCGATAAAATTGAGCAAGCGCCGGATACCTATAAGTTGTTATATCAATTACCCACGGGCGGTGGCAAAACGGTAATTTTTTCGGAGATAGCGAATCGTTTTTTGAACAGTTATAACAGCAAAGTTATTATCCTGACACATCGGTTGGAACTGTGTAATCAAACTTCATCTACCTTAAAAGGAGCGGGCATCAGAAATAAAGTAATTAACAGTTCGGTAAAAAAAATAAGTAAAAGAGAGCAGTACCGCTGTTATGTAGCCATGGTTGAAACGCTGAATAATCGGATCAATGAAGGTTTGATTGATACTGATGATTTTGGTTTGGTGATTATTGACGAAGCCCACCATAACTCTTTTCAGAAATTGCTGGATAAATTTAGCAAAGCTAAAATTATAGGCGTTACGGCCACACCTTATAGTTCGGATATCAGCTGCCCTATGCGCGATACCTACAACGAACTGGTAATTGGCGAGAGCATTGGTTCATTGATTGAGCAAGGTTTTTTAGCCCGGCCAACTACCTGGCGGTATGATGTGGAACTGAATACTTTAAAAACAGGTGCCTATGGCGATTTTACGGTGAGTACCTCCGACGAACTTTATTCATCACCGGCAATGTTAGAATTGCTGTTGCATGCTTATGAAGAGCACGGTAAAAACAAAAAGACGTTGATTTTTAACAACGGTATTTTTGCATCTAAAGCCGTATGCCAAATGTTTAATGATGCCGGTTATCCGGCCAGGCACCTGGATAATGAAACCTCGACCGAAGAGCGGGCCGAGATATTAAAGTGGCTGAAAAATACCAAGAATGCCATACTTACATCGGTGTCTATATTAACCACGGGCTTTGATGAGCCAACGGTACAAAGCGTCATCTTATACAGGGCTACTACCTCGCTTACACTTTATCACCAAATGATTGGGCGTGGTTCCAGAAGGTTACCACGCAAAAAGGATTTTACCATTATTGATTTAGGCAACAATACCGATCGCTTTGGCGATTGGAGCAAAGCTGTAGACTGGCAGTATGTGTTTGAAAACCCTGAGGCGTATTGCGAAAGTATACATAGCCAGTTAACTCATGAGTCGCACAGCATGCCGTCCGAAATGCGATCCAAATTTCCGAACAGTTTGGAAATTTCATTCGACGTGCAGAAAGCTTATCACGATGCTATCGAAAATCAGCAAAAAGCCAGCACAGTAATTGCCGATTCGATACAACAGCATGTATTGATGTGCGCCGATAACAGCGATACCATTGCGGATGCTATTGCCCTATCAGAAGAGTTGAATAAAGAAATTGAATGGCGGGTGAAGCAATATGGCAAGTGCTTAAATAAGGTAACCAAAAATTATCTGGAATGGTTGCAGGAAGATTACAAAGCAAAATTGAAAGCACAGATTCAGGAAGTTATGAGGGAGAGAAGCTTACAAAAGATGGCTGGCTAGTAGTAAATAAAAATTGACAAAGAAAAAGCCTCATTAGTTAGTATAACTGATGAGGCTTTTATCTTAAAAAGAAGGGTGCTTGCAATATTTAATGTCTGGCTCTGCGTTTTAAAACGCCACCGGCAGCTTCTTTTATCGAGCTGGTAAACACAAAGGCTTTTTCGTCAATATCGTGCACCATGTTGCGCAGGCGTCTTACTTCCAATCGGGTAACTACCGTAAATACAATATCTACCGGCTGGCTAATGTCAAAGCTTTCTTTCAAAAAGCCACGCTCGCCTTTGTAAACGGTAATGCCACGGCCCAGTTCCATAACCAGCTTTTCTTTAATTACCTGGCTTTGACCTGATATAATGGTAACCCCGGTATACTCTTCCAGGCCTTCTATCACAAAGTTAATGGTACGCGATGCCGTATAGTAAGTGAGGATAGAGTATAACGCCGTAGGCAAACCTAGCTCAAGCGCAGCAATTAAAAAGATGATAATATTGATGCCTAAAATAATTTCGCTAATGGTAAAGCTGATGCGTTTGCCGGTGTAAAGTGCCAGCACCTCAATGCCGTCTAATGCACAGCCACCGCGCATGGCTAAGCCCACGCCTATACCCATAAACACCCCGCCAAAAATAGATACCAATAATTTATCGCTGGTAATTTGCGGGTAATGTACAAACTGCAAGCACAGCCCTAAGCCAATAACCGCAGCAAGCGTACGAAAAGCAAACTTGCGATTTACCTGAAAGGCTCCCATAATAATGAAAGGGATATTTACCAGTACAATGGTGTAAGCAATATTTAGCTCATACAACTCATGTAATAGCAGCGAAATACCGGTTACGCCGCCATCAAAAAATTTGTTGGGTACTAAAAAACCTTTAAGTGCAAATCCACAAAATAAAATTCCGGCTACGGTATAAAGTGTGTCAGTAAGCCAGTGTGGTAAGTTTAAGCCTTTCATTGCAAGCAAACTTACTTAATTTTAGATTTTACCGCGGCTAAATTTTCGTCTTTTTTAGCCTGCCGTTGTTGTATTGACGTTTGTGTAAAATACTGATGGCTTTCCACAAATTTAACCTGCATAGCGTTCCAGTCATTTTCGGAGCCGATATTGCCAAAGTTTTGCAGTTCGGCAAACAGTTGCTGGCCGGTAGTAAAGAAATCATCACGCCCCAAGTAATCTAAATCGGCATCGGCCAAAATTTGCTCTAGATGATTATGTGGCGTTTGCGGAAGACGTGTGGCCATGATCATACCGCATATGCGCTCTATGTCTTCGGGTGTATACTCAAATTCAGGCAAAACGGTTCTGGCAATCCGGCACGATTCTTCTTCATGTGCTTTGGCCTGCTTTAAATAACCGGCGTCATGGTAGCTGGCGGCCGTGAGCAGTAGCTGCAGTTCATGAGCTGTCACACCCTCGGCAGTACCAATTTGCCGGGCGGCTTCATAAACATCTTTTATGTGGTCAATATTATGATAGCATAAATCAGGCGAAAGCACCTTGCTTTGCTTATCCAGTATATATTGTACCGCCTTTTCGAATTGCATAATCATCTGTATTGGCTGCAATAAATATATTAACTCTGTATTTTAAAATTGCATTTACTAAAAACACATTTGTTGTTTTAAACTGCTACCTTTATTTCACAACTAAACCATTGCTTTTAAATGCATCTTTTTCCGTATCTGGCTGCTTTTTTACTGGCGCAGCATATTCAAAAAAACATCAAAACAACAGAGCTGTACCCCAAGTGGCGCAGCATACTGCTATTCGCCAATTGGGGCGTGATCGTGTTTTACCTTGTGGTAGCCAGCCGCTCTGATAATTGGTTTAGTGACATCACGGGCAGTTTGGTGTTGTGGGGCTATGTAACTTATATTAATCGTGAGTCCGACTTCAGACCTTTTTGGCCGTTTGCCAATACGCATTATCCTCTTATTCTGGCTTCTGGTATTTATGCGGTAGCGGAATTCTTTAGCGATGGTAGTCCTAAATTGAATATGTATTACCAGTTTATGATTTTGGGTGCTTTTATGTGGATTTTTGGTAGGGGGGCTGCCTTCAAAAAGCAGCAAAAACAAGTGCAAATTGTAACCGAAAAAAATTCGGAGTTGGAAACCCTGGTAGCTTTGCGCACCGCCGAACTTACTCGTCAAAAAAACGAATTACAGCAAACGGTACAGGAGTTAAAAGCTACCCAGGCACAATTGATACAACAGGAAAAGCTGGCCTCGTTAGGTGAATTAACAGCCGGTATCGCTCACGAAATTCAAAACCCTTTAAATTTTGTAAATAATTTTTCGGAAGTAAGTGCCGAGTTGATTGATGAGTTGGAAGAGGAATTGAATAAAGGCGACAAGGAAGAAGCTATTGCCATAGCCGAAGATATCAAGCAAAACCTCGAAAAAATCCGCCATCATGGCAAACGTGCGGATGGTATTGTGAAAGGCATGTTGCAGCATTCGCGCGCCAGTACCGGGCAAAAAGAACCAACGGATATTAATGTGGTTGCTGATGAATACTTGCGTTTGGCTTATCATGGCCTAAGGGCTAAAGATAAAATGTTTAATGCCGAACTGATTGCAAACTTGGATGGCAACCTGCCAAAAATCAATATAGTACCACAGGATATAGGACGGGTGTTGCTTAACTTATTTACTAATGCTTTTTATGCCACTCATCAAAAGCGGAAAACGGCTGGCGCTGACTACAAACCAACGGTTGCACTAACTACAGCGACTACCGATAACGAAGTTGTCATTACCGTAAAAGACAATGGCACAGGTATTCCCGAAGAGGTAAGAGACAAAATTATGCAGCCCTTTTTTACAACCAAACCTACTGGTGAGGGTACAGGCTTAGGCTTATCTTTAAGCTATGATATTGTAGTAAAAGGCCATGGCGGAACTATTAACGTAGAATCTGAGGAAGGAGAATATACACAGTTTACAATCAGTCTGCCCAGATAATTAACTTATAATTATATTTAACCACGTATATGAAGATATTGGTTGTAGACGACGAGGCGGACGTTCAACCGCTTTTTCAACAGCGGTTTCGTAAAGAGATCCGCAACGGCGAAATTTCATTTGACTTTGCTTTGTCGGGCGAACAGGCGCTTGTTTATTTGCAGGAAAAACATTCGGAAGTTGTATTGATTTTATCAGACATCAATATGCCCGGCATGAGCGGGCTGGAGTTGTTGAGTCATATCCGGCATGATTATAATATGCCGCCACCGCCTGTAGTAATGATGATAACAGCCTATGGCGACGAGGATAGCTATCAGCAGGCTATTCAAAAAGGGGCTGATGACTTTTTGACCAAGCCGCTCGATTTTAATCTGTTAAAGGATAAACTTAAAACATTAATAGCATAATGGCTAAGATACTGGTTGTAGATGATGAAGAAGATTTGGAAATTCTAATAAAACAGAAGTTTCGCCGCAAAATACGTGAAAACGTCTACCAGTTTGTGTTTGCCCGTAATGGTGCCGAGGCGCTGCAACAGGTAGAGGCTCATCCCGATTTAGATATTATACTTTCGGACATTAACATGCCGGTGATGGATGGCCTTACCTTGCTTAGCCACCTGCCCGAGGCTAACCCTATGGTTAAAGCGGTGGTAGTATCAGCTTATGGCGATATGCAAAACATTCGTATGGCCATGAACCGGGGCGCTTTTGATTTTGTATGCAAGCCGGTTGATTTTGACGACTTGGACTTAACCATGCAAAAAACCATTGACCATGTAAAACAGCTGCAGGAAACTATCAAGGCCATTAAAGAAAATAACATCCTGAAAATGTACGTAGATGAAAACGTACTAAAATTCATGACACATAAAGAGTTTGAAAGCAGCTTGCTTAAAAACGAAGTGCTTGATGCTACCGTTATGTTTGTAGATGTGTGTGGCTTTACTGCTATAACAGAACAGATACCTGCTAATACCGTGGTGGGGTTACTAAACGGCCTGTTTGATAAAATTGTACAAGAAATTATAGCGCAGGGGGGCCATGTAGATAAGTTTATGGGTGATGCGGTGATGGCCGTATTCAGAGGAAATTACCACCTAGACCGTGCCATTGATGCAGCATTATCTGTTAAAGCACAGCTGGCTAATGTGCCTGAAATTTCAGCCGGTGGACGTACCTACAAACCTGAGGTATCTATTGGCATCAACTCCGGCGAGATGGTGTCGGGCAACATAGGATCGGCTTCTTTAAAACGATTGGATTATACGGTGATAGGCGACGTTGTTAATTCAGCCCAACGCTTACAGGCAGCAGCCAAGCCCAACCAAATTGTATTGAACGAGGAAACGTACCTTAAAGCGAAATCATCATTCAGGTGTGCAAAAATTGGCGATGTGACATTGAAAAACAAAGCCAATCCTGTGGTGATATACGAGGTGCTGGAGTAAAGCAACAATACACTGTAGTATATTGTTGCTTAGTAGTGTACATTTATCAATACTGTTTTAGTGAGCATTGCATTGAAGTTTCGTCAACAATTGAGATCTAGCTATTTTGCTTTCTCAGATATTTGGTCAGAATAACAATTAACTGGCCGTCAATCTTGCCTTCTACTTGTTCTGTATTGTTGGCCACCAGTCGTATGTTTTTTACAACGGTGCCCATTTTAGCATTCAACTGGCTGCCTTTCACATCAAGCGAACGGGTTAATACTACCGTGTCGCCATTTTGCAGAACAGCGCCTAAGCTGTCTGTATGTTGCTCTATAGGTTCTACTTCATCAGTTTCCACTACAGCTTTTGCCCATGCTAAAGTTTCATCATCTAAATAAAGCATCTCTAAATTATCGGCCGCCCAGCTTTCATTTTTAAACATGTTGAGTATTCGCCAGGACAGTACCTGTACAGCTGGTACTTCACTCCACATAGCTTCTGTTAAAAAGCGCCAGTACTTGCTATCAGTTTGTGTGCCTTTATTTAGCTCAGATAAGCAGGTGTCACAAACAACAATCTGGTTATTGGGATAGTCAACAGGTGGTACTGTATATACATCAAGATTACTTGCTGCCTTGCACAACTCACAACAATTTCCGCTACGCTCCTGGAGAAATGAATTCATCTTTCTGATTTTAAAAAGTGCGAAGGTAATGGTTTAATCTTGCTTTAACCTTGATTAATAGTAGTTGATATAATAGTTTAGCTACACTGTCTGTTTTTGTAGTTTGTGCTGAAGTTGGCACGGAAATGGCTATACTAATGTCATGAGAGTAGTACACGTAAACACCCAACTTGCAACCAATACTGTTGAAAAAGATATTATCTTGTTTGTTGAAAAGCAGAAGCAAAATCTGAAGGCTGTTTATAACCGGGTTAAAGATCAGGTTATTGTACCTATGCATCAGCCATTTACAGGCTTTATAGCCTGACCATATATATCTATCTATGAATACAAAGGCGTCTGTTAAAGCAGACGCCTTTTTTTGTTGGCTTCAATAGTAGTATAGCGCATATAATAAAGCCTTATAATTAAATTACTCTTTGTAGTTCAAATAGTGGTTGTCATTTAACTGATGAAAGCTTTAATACTAGTGTGTACAAATTTCAATACGCTAAAGGATAACCGGTTGAATATCGCTTTTAGGTTTTGAGGAACTTTAAATAAACCGTTTATCTTGCCGTTAATTAAGCGTTATACAATGTTCGGATACAAAAAAGTACAGTTGGCCGCCTTATCAGTAAACCATTGATAGCTTTTGATACTTTTGTACGCTAACCTAAATTTGCTGCAGTCAATTTCTTGCACAGCTACATTAATTATAAATGAATACTATGCGCTTTACGCTTACAAAAGCAACACTTATATTATTAACTATGCTCGGCAGCGGATGGGCAAGTCTGGCTCAAACCAGTAAGCCGCCAACTTATGTAGATGCGAAAGGTGTTTTCCGGTGGACGAAAGATAAATCGCCCATCTACCTTTTTGGCGTTAACTATACCCTACCCTTCGCCTATGGCTATCGCTCCGTAAAAGCGCTGAATTTAAACCACGAGCAGGAAATAGATAAAGATGTGTACCATATGGCCCGCATGGGCGTAGATGCATTTCGTGTGCATGTTTGGGATACCGAAATCAGCGACTCGCTAGGTAATTTGAAGCAAAACGAACATTTGCGTTTGTTTGATTACTTGTTGTCTAAACTGGAGCAACGAGGCATCCGCATCATTATAACACCTATAGCCTTTTGGGGCAACGGTTACCCCGAGCGCGACGAACGAACAGGCAGCTTTAGCGATAAATATGGTAAAGAAGGTGCTTTGGTTAATGAACAAGCTTTTAAAGCGCAAGAGCGTTATTTACAGCAATTTTTTAGTCACGTAAATCCATACACTAAAAAAACTTACATAGCCGACGATTTTATTATAGCCACCGAAATCAACAACGAGCCGCACCCCAGCGGATCTAAATCCAGGGCTACAGAATACATTAACCGCATGAAAGCGGCCATCAACAACACAGGCTGGAAAAAACCAGTATTTTATAACATCAGCGAATCGCCCTGGTATGCCGATGCCGTAGCCAAATCAAATGTAAACGGATTCAGCTTTCAATGGTACCCTATTGGTTTGGTAGCCGGGCACGAGCAAAAAGGCAACATGCTGCCTAATATTGATAAGTATTCTTTCCCTTACGATACCATTCCCGAGTTTAAAAACAAAGCTCGCATGATATATGAGTTTGATGCGGCGGATATGCTGCAATCGTACCTATACCCTGTTATGGCCCGTAGTTTTAAGCAAGCCGGTTTTCAATGGGCAACACAGTTTGCTTATGATCCGCTGGCAACGGCTTACGGCAATACCGAGTATCAAACACATTTTTTAAACCTGGCCTATACGCCCGCCAAAGCCATCAGCTTTTTAATAGCTAATCGGGTATTTCACTCCTTGCCGACCGACAAACAGTACGGCACTTATCCGCAGGATAGTGTTTTTGATGCTTATCGCGTTAGCTACAAGCAATCGTTAAGTGAAATGAATAAGCCTAAAGAGTTTTATTATTCCGGCACAACTACTACGCAACCTGTAAATAGTAAACAGTTGGAACATGTTACCGGTGTGGGCAGTTCGCCGGTTGTAAAATATAGTGGCTACGGCGCCTATTTTTTAGATAAGCTTGAAAATGGCATATGGCGACTGGAAGTAATGCCCGATGCCATTACTGTGCTTGATCCGTTCGGCCGGCCCTCTCCATCACGTGAAGCAGTACATATTGAATGGCATAGCCAGCCCATGCAACTGTCGTTACCTGATTTGGGAAGCGAGTATGAAGTGCGGGGCATCAACACGCAAAATACTTATCGAACAAAGGCCAATCAGAGTAGCTTTCTGATTCAGCCCGGTACTTATCTGTTGGTGAAAAAAGGCAAAAACAGCACCCATTGGAAAAACGAGCTGGTCATCAACCATCTTGGTTTAAATGAGTTTGTAGCGCCCAAGCCACTGTCAACCGAACCTTACGTGGTGCACACGCCGCTTGTTGAGGTTGGTGCAGGTAAACCAGTTACGGTAAATATTAAGGTGATCAATATAGATTCGGCCGCTAAAATTACACTCAGTGTCAATCGGCCATTCAATGCGCCGGTCCAAATGGAGATGACGCGGTTATCGCCATATGATTATACTGCCGTTATTCCGGCAGATTCTAACGCTACAGGTATATTAAACTATAGGGTAATTATCCAAAATGGTGCTGATTATATTACATTCCCAGGTGCACATAAAGGTAATCCTTACAGTTGGGACAATCAGAACGCCGATTATTGGCAATCGTTCATAGCAACACCCAACGGGCACCTCAGCCTTTTTAATGCTAGTGTCGATCAGGATAAAGTCAATCCATATTCTCCTGAATACACCCGTACAAGCGGCGCGTACTTTGTAAGTGGTCCGGTTACCGGGCAACTGGTATTTAAGGCGGCAACGGAAGCCATACGTGCCGAACAGGTTATGGGCATGCAATTATATGTGGGTGATAAGCTGAAAGGTCGTGCCGGCGAGGTGCCCTCATTTAATAAAATAGTGGTACGTGCACGGGCTACCACTACCCTGCCAACCAAGTTGCGAATAGCTTTAACACAAACAGATGCAACTGCTTACGCTGCTTATCTGGATTTGAGCAACGAGTTTAAAACTATCGAAATTCCATTATCAGCATTAAAGCCCGACTCCTCTTTATTATTGCCTCGTCCTTATCCCGGTTTTATGCCATTGTGGTTTAAAGCAAGCGCCTTTAACGGCTTTAAGCTCACCGAAGCGGATAAGCTGGAAATAACTGTTGGTCAGATGCTAGAAGCAAACCGTTACGGACAAGCGTTTGGTGTTGAAGTAGAATCGGTTTGGCTGGAAAAATAAAACTGCCTCATCACCGCCTTAAATATACAAAACCAAGTAAAAGGCCGTTGCTAAGTAAAGTTATCAGCGGGCAACGTAATGTCTTGTTAGTCGGCTACTATTATAAATATGAAATTTTACTACATGAATAAATATATCATCGGGCTGTTGTTGTTGTTGATTGGCGCAGGCCAGCAGCTTAAAGCACAAAATCAACCGGCCGAGCATCGTTTTAATGACAACTGGCAATTTGTTAAAGATATTGATACTACTAACGCCGTTCGTGCACTCAGTACAGAAAACGGCAGCAGAATAAATTGGGAGAAAATATCGCTACCACATACACCCCGCCTGGAGCCTGTAAAAAAAGTAAACGAGCAATGGCAGGGTACCTGTTATTACCGCAAGTATTTTACCCTACCATCAGCAGATAAAAATAAACGTATTGCTATACGCTTTGATGCCGCCATGCACGAGGCAGATGTTTACCTGAATGGCAAACCTGTTTTTAAGCACCTGGGTGGATACCTGCCGTTTACCATCGATTTGTCTGATAAAGTATTGTTCAATCAGCCTAATTGCATTCTGGTTAAACTCAACAATCAGGATAATGAAGCCATTCCGCCGGGCAAGCCTATTAAAGATTTGGATTTTAACTATTACGGCGGACTGTATCGAAGCACCTGGCTTATTAAGCAAAACAAAATTTTTATCAGTGATGCCGTGCAGGAAAACTTAGAGGCTCGTGGTGGTATTACTGTGCATACCGATGAAGCTACATCACAAAAAGCAGTACTTACTGTAAAAACAGATTTGTGTAATCAGAATGTTGATGCACAGCAAGCAAGTATCAAGCTTAATTTAGTAAATACGCAAGGCAAGGTGGTAGCTACAGCCCTATCCAGCCAACACACTGTTGCGGCGGGGCAATTGCAAGGTTTTAGTCAGATATTAACTGTACAGCAACCGCAGCTATGGTCGCCAATTAAGCCGTATTTGTACCAGTTGCAGGTTCAGGTACTGCAAAAAGGAAAGGTTGTTGACGAGCAGATAATAAACACTGGTATCCGCACCCTGAAAATTGACGCAGCCGGCGTATATATCACCGGCCAAAAAATAAATTTGGTAGGAACCAACCGCCATCAGGAATATCCGCTACTGGGTTATGCTCTGTCTGACCAAATGCAGTATCGCGATGCCTGGAAAATCAAAGAAGCAGGATTCAATTTTGTGCGCTGTTCGCATTATCCGCCATCGCCCGCATTTTTAGATGCCTGTGATGAGTTGGGTATATTGGTAATGGATGCCATACCAGGCTGGCAATATTTTGGTAAAGAAGAATTTCAGAAAAATAGTCTGCAAAACATTCGCGACATGATTCGCCGTGATCGTAATCACCCTTCAATTATTTTATGGGAAGCTTCACTGAATGAAACAGATATGAGCAAACCGTATATGGACACGGCCAATGCCATTGCCCACCGTGAGTTGCCTTACAAAGATACCTATACCTCGGGCTGGATTGGTTATGCCTACGATGTGTTCAATCCCGCCCGTCAGCATGCCAAAGCGCCCGACTATTGGAAAAAATATGATCGTCAAAAGCCGGTACTAATTGCCGAGTATGGCGATTGGGAGTATTATGCCCAAAACGCCGGGTTCAACCAAAAAGCTTATGAAGGACTGAAGCAGGAAGAACGTAACTCGCGTCAATTGCGCACCGATGGTCAGCAGCGTTTATTGCAACAGGCGTTAAATTACCAGGAATCGCACAATGATAATTTATACGGTCCCAATATTGGTGATGCCAACTGGCTGATGTTTGATTATAAGCGGGGATATGCCAGTGATATAGAATCATCGGGTGTGATGGATATTTACCGGTTGCCTAAATTTGCCTTTTACTTTTACCAAAGCCAATATGGCCCGGTGCCCGATGCAAAAGGATTTGGCAAACCGATGCTGTTTATTGCTAACTATTGGAATGATGCTAAACAGAAAACAGTAAAAGTATTTAGTAATTGCCAGCAGGTAGAGCTGTTTTTGAATGGTAAGTCAATCGGAAAACATCAACCTGATGCAGATGCTATTTCGCGCAACTTAAAGCATGCGCCGTTTACCTTTGAGATACCACAGTGTGTAGCCGGAACGTTAAAGGCTGTAGGGTATATAAACGGAAAGCGTGCCGTTGTTACATCGCAGGCTACGCCTGGTAAGCCCTATCAAATTGTGCTTAAAGCAGATGAAAGCGGTAAAGCTTGGCGTGCAGGTGAAAATGATGCTATGCTATTTTACGCTTGTGTTGCTGATAAAGATGGAACACTGATTCCGGATGCTAATAATTTGATTGCATTTGCATCTTCAGGTAATACGCAGTTAGTTGGCAATAATCACATATCTGCCGAGGCTGGCATAGCTACCGTTTTAATAAAAGCTGGTAGCAAGTCCGAAGTAGTTAAAGTAACAGCATCAGGAGCTGGTTTAAGAACAGCAATACTTACAATAAAAACACAGTAAATAATTCTGGTTTTTATTTTTGAGTTTAGCCCCATCCATTTATAAATAATGGAAGGGGCTATTTATTTATATACCCGCCGTTGTAAAACACTTTATTAAAATTTAACCTTAAGTTGGTTAACGGCTTGTGCAAATTCTCTTATCTTAAGCCAATTAAAAATCAGGTAATTAGAGGATTTATAAAAAGATCCTTTTATAAATAATACACTTAATAAAAGATGCATTGGTACGAAGATGAAGTAAAGGGGCTTGAAAAAAAGCGATTACAATTGGCAACCGAACCCCATACTTTATTTTATGGAAGTTCATCTATCAGACTTTGGACAACCCTTGATGAAGATTTTAAAGAATTAGTTCCTGTAAATTTGGGTTTTGGCGGATCTACATTAGCGGCCTGCGTTTGGTTTTTTGAAAGAATCATGGCAGAGTATCGGCCGCAACAATTAATAATTTACGCCGGCGATAACGATTTAGGAGATGGCCGGAATCCGGAAGAGGTTTTTGTATTTTTTCAGCAACTGGTAACCAGGGTGGCACAACGGTTTGGTAACCTGCCTTGCTATTATGTTTCGTTAAAACCAAGTCCCAGCCGCTGGAATATAGCCGCTCAGTTTAAGTACACCAATCAGCTAATTCAAAACGAAATTGCCTCTCATTGTAGTAACTGGACTTTCATTGACATCTTTTCGGCCATGCTTGATGCTTCGGGCAAACCTAAAAAAGAGCTGTATGATAGCGATGGTTTACACTTGAGTAAAAAGGGATATCAATTATGGCATGACGTAATTAATCATAGCTTGCAATAAAAGCTCGCGTTAATAATGTGTTGCTTGATTTGCAACCAGTAGCTTATATAATTCTATCCGTTTGTATATGCACAGAGAGTATCATAAATGGTTTAGCCCCATATTACAGCGTAACATGGAGCTTTTGGTTTTCGGACATAGCGGCAGAGCTGTGCTTTTTTTTCCAACCCGTATGGCCCGTTTTTATGATTACGAAAACTGGCGGATAATTGAAGCAATGCAAGAAAAGATAAACCTGGGCGAAATGCAAGTGATATGTGTGGATAGTATTGATAATGAAAGTTTCTATAACCAGGGTGTTCATCCACTGGTACGCATCAAACGGCATATACAATATGAAGGGTATATATTAACCGAAGTTCTTCCATTAATATATAGCAAAGTGGGCGGCATGGGTATAACGGTAGCAGGGTGTAGTATGGGAGCATATCATGCAATGAACTTAGCGATGAAGCATCCGCATCTATTTAACAAAGTGGTTGGAATGAGCGGCCGATATGATCTTACTTATTCGCAACTAACTTTTAAAGACCTATTTGATGGTTATCATAATGATGACATCTACTTTAATATGCCGTTGCAGTATCTGTCAAATATGCAAAACGAGCATATCTTACATGATCTACGTAAAATGGAGATCATAATGGTGATAGGCGTAGACGATGTATTTAAGTATTGCAACGAGCAATTAAGTTATACCTTAAGTAATAAAGGTGTGCCTAATCAACTATACATATGGCAAGACGAAGCTCATAAACCCAGATATTGGAGAAGAATGGTGCAGATCTATTTATAGTTCTTCTTACCCAATAGTTGCCAAACGGAAATTAGTAGTGTAATAAATGCTAGATGTACTATATAGTAAACTACTGGCAGAGGTATTGGAAAAGCCTTTATTAATGATTGCATGCTAAGCTCTGACAACTCTTCAAGTACCACAATCTGTTTTTTTAAAAAGCTTTGTATCTAGCTATAAGCGGGTTAGGGGTCTTGATACAAATAAGGCCAGAAATAGTTTGGGATGATGAATAATATT
>NZ_WSRW01000014.1 GCF_009770985.1 Mucilaginibacter lacusdianchii
ACATATTAAAAATATGGTTTGCGACCGCTGCATCATGGTCGTTCGCCAGCAATTTATTAGCCTTGGCCTCACCGCAGAAACAGTTGTTCTGGGCCAGGCCACTATTCACCCCGATGCAGATACTGAACAGTTGAACCAGATAAGTGCCGCTCTGAAAGTGCTGGGTTTTGAACTGATCGACAGTGAAAAAGACCGTCTGATCGAACGCATTAAAAACTTGGTGATCGAAAAAGTTCACTATAGCGATCTGACTGATACCCATATCAACTTCTCCAATTACTTATCTGATAAATTAAATAAGGAGTATACTTATTTAAGCCGTGCATTCTCTGATGCCGAAGATATAACGATCGAGAAATTCATCATACAGCAAAAGATCGAGAAAGTTAAGGAGTTAATGTCCTACGGCGAACTTAATCTTACTGAGGTCGCCTTTAAAATGGGCTATAGTAGCAGCGCACACCTTTCAGCCCAATTCAAGCAAACTACCGGAATGACACCGAGTCAATTTAAAGCCAGCGCACCGGCAGACAGGAAATCTATAAATAATATATAAAATCAACCAAATGGAAAAGAACAATTACCGATCGTTCGCATTAATGCTGACGCTATCTTTTATAATCATGTATGCCGTCATGTATCTAAATGTCTATGAAGCAGATCATATTTATCTGAACCTGACCCGGTTTTACATGACACTTTTGATGATCTGCCCGATGGCGCTGCTGATGCTTGGCCTCATGCGGATGATGTATCAAAATAAAAAACTGAACAGGATCATCACAATTACCAGTATCGCCGTATTCGGTTTAGCTCTGGCAGCCGTTCGGACCCAGACACCGATCGGAGATGTACAATACATGAGGGGCATGATACCGCATCATTCCATCGCTATCATGACCAGTGAAAATGCCAACCTCAAAGACCCGGAAGTTAAAAAGCTTTCACAGGGAATTATTCAGGCTCAGGAGAAAGAGATCGCTGAAATGAAGCGCATTCTGGCCAGAATGGACAAATAATAAATATATCAAACCATTAAAAAACATGAAAAAGATACTTAAATCCATCCTGTTATCGATAAGCCTGTTCGCCGCCGTGTTGGCTGCAAAAGCGCAGGCAACATCTCCAACTATTTTAACCAGTTATTTCGCGTTAAAAGACGCCCTGGTAGCCGACAACAGCACAGAAGCGCAGGTCAAAGCAAAAGCGCTGCTTGTTGGTCTAATCAATATTCCGGTTGACCAGCAAAAGAACTGGAAACCCTATATGGATAAACTTCTGATTGACTCCCGCCATATCAGTGAAAGCACTGAAATCGACCACCAACGTGAATATTTCGCCAGTCTTTCTAAAAATATGCTGGAAGCTGTTAAAGGGTTAAAATTAAATATTACGCCTGTCTACGCTCAGTATTGCCCCATGAAGAAAGCAACTTGGCTAAGCGAAAGTGTTGAAATCAAGAACCCTTATTATGGCAGGCAAATGTTGACTTGCGGTAAAGTGGCCGAAAGTCTGAATAAATAATCAATCTCCACAGTTCAAGGCAGTTCACCACCTTGAACTGTTAAAATCAATTTTAGGATCATGAAAAAATCATTTATCATACTCACCCTGGCCGTTGCTATTTTAGCTATTGCCGCCTGTAACTCCAGCAGCAAATCCCCCCATTCAACAGCCGAAAGTGACACGGCAAAAACATCCGCAGCAAATATTACCCCGTTAGCAACATCAAAGGCCTTGGTCGAAGATTATTTAAAACTAAAGAATGCGCTTGCCAAAGACAACAGCGACGATGCGGCAACTGCCGGCAGATCGTTGGCTGACGGATTCGCTAAATTCGACAGGTCCGCACTGACTGTTGAACAACAAAAGTCCTTTACGGATATCGCCGATGATGCGCAGGAAATGGCGAAACATATCGGCGAGAGTGCGGGCAAGCTACCCCATCAGCGCGAACATTTCGATATACTGAGTAAGGATATGTATGACATGGTCAAGCTGTTCGGGGCGGGCCAGCCACTATATGTCGACCGCTGCCCTATGTATAATGATAAAAAAAGTGCGATATGGCTAAGCGAAACTAAAGCGATCAGTAATCCTTACCTCGGCACGGATATGCCAACTTGCGGAATTATCAAGGAAGAGTTAAAGTAAATCAGATGAAAAGGCCATTAAAGATATCGTTCATTGCCTTATTGGCTCTATTTATCATTATTCAATTCATCCCGCGGGGGCACAATGAAGGAATCGCACGCGGAGGTAATGATATTTCAAAGGCGACTATTTTTCCGGCGGATGTTAACGTAATTTTACAAGGGTCGTGTTATGATTGTCACAGCAATCATACTGAGTATCCTTGGTATTCAAAAATTCAGCCTGTCCGGTACATACTGGATGATCATATTCGTAATGGTAAGAAAGAATTGAACTTTACGGAGTTCGCCGGTTATACTAAAAGACGACAAAGAAGCCGGCTGAGGGAGATCGGACAAAGCCTTTCCGAGGGCTCGATGCCATTGTCATCTTATATTCTTATTCACCGCAATGCGATACTTTCCCAAAAAGAAAAACAGCGGCTCCAGCAATGGGCTAAAACTACAGGTGATAGCCTGTCCTTAAAAAATTAGACATGAGAAAAATAATATATGCAATGCTGCTATTTGTAAGCCAACTTGCAATAGCACAGACTCAAACCACTGATATGCCGGGTATGCAAAAAACGCAATCAGTTACCTATACCTGCCCAATGCACCCAGAGATCCATTCCGCCAAACCAGGAAATTGCCCAAAATGCGGCATGAAACTAGTTAAAGAAAAAACAAAAGCCACGAGTAAAAAGCCGGTAAAAAAAGCGTCTGAAAAAGCCGGGATGGCAATGGATACGGCAAAGAAAGTTGCAAAGCAAATGCCCGGAATGGATATGAATAGCAGCATGGATAAAGCTAAGGAAACGCCCGGGATGCGAATGGATAAAATGGGCACTGAAATGATGAAGGAGGCCAAAGCCGATCTGGGGTCTATAAAAACTCTTCTGCCTGATGGGCCACCCAGAACAGTAAAATATAACCTTTTTGTTGCCGATACTACAGTCATCTTTGGTAAAAAAAAGAAACACGCTATTGCGGTGAACGGGCAAATTCCTATGCCGACCTTAACATTTACAGAAGGCGATACTGCAGAGATCGTGGTTCACAATAACCTTGACGAACCTACCTCTTTGCATTGGCATGGTTTGTTTCTGCCAAATAAAGAAGACGGGGTTGCTTATTTAACGCAAATGCCCATTCCAGCGCACAGTACTTACACTTACCGTTTCCCAATAGTTCAACATGGAACGCACTGGTATCACAGTCACTATGGCTTACAGGAGCAGATCGGCATGTATGGCAGCTTTATATTAAAAAAGCGAAGAGAATGGGATATCCCAACTATACCGTTAGTGATCAGCGAATGGACGGACGTAAAACCTGGAGAGGTGGACCGTAGGTTGCATGCTGCTTCCGACTGGTTTGCGGTGCAAAAAGGCAGTACACAAAGCTATTCCGAAGCGATAAAACAAGGGGCGTTCGGTACAAAGTTGGCCAACGAATGGAAACGGATGAACGCAATGGACCTGTCTGACGTGTATTACGATAATTTTTTACTAAATGGTAAAAATCAGCTGGAGGCCGCTCGGTTCAAAGCCGGAGATAAGGTTAGATTGAGAATATCCAATAGCGGGGCATCCGATTATTTCTGGCTATCCTATGCAGGCGGAAAGATAACCGTGGTAGCCAATGATGGCAATGATGTGGTACCGGTGGAAGTTGACCGACTTATTATCGCAGTTTCTGAAACTTACGATGTAGTAGTTACTATTCCTTATAATAAAAGCTACGAGTTTTTGGTGACACCTGAAGACCGCAGTAAATATGCATCGATATGGTTAGGAAGCGGCACCAGGGTTTCTGCAAAGAAGATGGATCGCCCTAAATATTTTGCCGGCATGAAGATGATGAACGATATGATGGATATGAACGGCAATATGAAGGAGATGGAAGGTATGAAAATGCAGAACCAGATGATGGATATGAACACGGTAATGTACCCCGAGATCACTGGTCCGGAAAAAAAGCCTATGCCAAAAGCCAATAATGGTAGTAAGAATACGGCCATGGGTGACATGAACATGGGAGGAATGGACATGAGTGGGAACCATGATTTTGTAACCCTCAATTATGGCATGCTCCACGCTCCACAAAAAACCAACTTGCCGAAAGGTCCATGGCGCGAGTTAAAGTTCGATCTGACGGGTAATATGAACCGTTACGTTTGGACGCTGGATAACAAAACAATTTCGGAAACTGATAAGATATTGATCAAAAAAGGCGAGAATCTCCGGCTGATCCTATACAACAACAGCATGATGCGTCACCCCATGCACCTGCATGGTCATGATTTCCGGGTACTAAATGGACAAGGAGACTATGCACCGCTCAAGAACGTGCTTGACATACTGCCTATGGAGCGTGATACCCTGGAGTTTGCTGCCAGCGAACAGGGGGGCGACTGGTTCTTCCATTGCCATATCCTTTATCATATGATGAGTGGTATGGGCCGGATATTCAGCTATGAAAACTCGCCGCCTAACCCTGCCGTGCCAGACCCAAAACTTGCTCAGCGCAAGCTTTTTGCCGACGACCGCATGTTCCACCTCATGGGGCAGGCCAGTTTGGAAAGTAACGGCAGCGACGGGCAATTTATGTATGCTAATACCAGGTGGCAGATCAGTACACTTTGGCATTTAGGCTTTGATGCACAAATGGGTTACGAAAGCGAGACGATGGTAGGAAGATATATTGGCCGTATGCAGTGGCTATTACCTTATGTTGGTTTTGACTATCATTATAAAAGACCCGGCAAGCATGAGAAGAACATCTTTGGCGATGATTCTCGGAATATGTTCGGGCAGACAAGTAACAAAGAACAAAGGCGCACTGTGGTAGCAGGTTTAGCCTATACTTTACCGATGCTGTTTGTGGCCGATATGCGGGTGGACGGCAATGGCAAATTGCGCTTTCAGTTAGGGCGTGAAGATATTCCTGTTACATCGCGATTGCGTTTTAGCCTGATGGTAAATACCGACAAGGAATATATGACAGGTTTCCGATATCTCTGCACCAAATACCTTGCACTCTCAACACATTATGATAGCGATATGGGATTGGGCGCTGGATTAGCGTTTAACTATTAATCAAAAAAAGCATTATTGGTCACTTTTTATTTATAGAGTGGCCAATATTTTATTCTGAACCAAAACGCCAGATTCACTAAAGCTATCAGTGCCGGAACCTCAACCAGTGGCCCGATCACCCCTGCAAAGGCTTCTCCTGAATTGATGCCGAATACGCCAATAGCTACCGCAATAGCAAGTTCAAAATTATTACCCGTAGCAGTGAAGGCAATAGAAGTTGACCGGGAATAATCTGCACCAAAATACTTGCCGACAAAAAAGCTGGCAATGAACATGATAGCAAAATAGATCATCAAAGGAATTGCAATACGTACTACATCAAAAGGAATCTGTACGATCAGTTGGCCTTTAAGGCTAAACATCACGATAATAGTAAATAACAAGGCAATTAATGTAATGGGCGATATGAAGGGTACATACTTAGCGTTGAACCAGGTTTCGCCTTTCAGTTTGATAATCGAATAACGGCTGATGACTCCTGCGGCAAATGGCACACCCAAATAAATGCCGACCGATTTCGCGATCTCGCCAATGGTAATATTAACGGCTAGCCCTTTTAAGCCGAATAACGGCGGCAGAAAAGTAATAAATACATAAGCATAAACACTGTACAGCAATACCTGGAAAATGCTGTTCAGTGCGATAAGCCCTGCTGCATATTCACGATTACCTTCGGCCAGCTCATTCCAGACCACTACCATTGCAATACAACGGGCAAGGCCAATCAGGATAAGGCCAATCATATAATCAGGATGGTCGTGCAGTAAGGTAATAGCTAATACGAACATCAGTATCGGCCCGACTATCCAGTTGAGGATAAGCGAAGCACTTAGCACTTTGGTATTTCGAAACACCTCGCCCATATTCTCATATTTAACCTTGGCCAACGGCGGGTACATCATTAGAATTAATCCAATAACGAGCGGAATATTAGTGGTACCGGTTGAAAAGGAGTTTATCATTGTGGACGACGAGGGGAAAAAATAGCCAAGGCCAACGCCAATCGCCATCGCCAGGAAGATCCATAGCGTGAGGTAACGGTCAATAAAGCCTAACTTTTTTCTTTCGACAGCCGGTGCGCAGTGATCGATACTCATTAGTCCTTTAAGTTTTCATTGACGAAATTCCTTGCGTATTTCCTGATCATTTCCCGCACTTCGCGAAACTGCTCCATAATTTGTTCGTCTGAGCCCGTAGCTTTGGCCGGATCGGGAAAGTTTTGATGCAGTTTAATGGCCTTAGTTGGGAAATAAGGGCAATTCTCTTTCGCATTGTCGCAAACTGTGATCACGTAATCGAAAGGGGTATCGGCATATTCATCTACATTATTGGAAGTGTGGCCGGAGATATCTATACCATCACGCTTCATGATCTCGATAGCTTTGGGATTAACGCCATGTGTTTCGATACCGGCGCTATAAATAGTTGCTTTGTCGCCCGCAAAATAACGCAGGTAACCTTCTGCTATCTGGCTGCGGCAACTGTTACCTGTACAGAGTACTAATATGTTTTTCATTATTTATTAATTGTGTATTTCATTACTATAGCGCTCGCCGGGCAAACATGGCAGAACTCGGAAGATAGCTGAACTTCTACTGGAACATGCTCCCGGCTGATCTTTGCAAATCCCTTTTTGTCAAAATAGTCAGTGGCGGTTTCCGTCAATAGGTATAAAGTGGAAAGGCCTTTTTCGGATGAAAATGTAATAATGTGGTCGATTAATTTACCTGCAATGCCTTTTCCAAGAAACTCTGGCAAAACAGCTACCGATCTTAGCAAACCGTAAGTGCCGTAAACTTCTATCCCTGCAATACCTGCAATTTTATCTTTCACCATGGCGATATTAAAATCGTTCAGTTGTGCGGGCAGATCCACAACAGGCAGTTTTGCTTTAGACAGTAACTCTATTACCTGTTCCCGGTATGGTTGTGCGTTTTCTATCGTCATTTGTTAAGTTTAACAGCATCCACCGCCCGGTGTGCAACAAGCCTCGGCGGCTACCGCCAGGTTAATTAATTGCACTTTTGGTTTTTTTGTTACCGGTGCGCAACATTCCTCGCCTTTGTCATTGGTGCCACAGGAGCCGCCACGGGTTTGCGCTTTACATTGAACAAAGTCCGGGGTAAGGTTAACGATTAGTTTCTCGCCATCGATAATGAATTCATCAGGAAACATCTGGCGTGTATCAAACTGCGAGTTGCCAAACTCGATCTTCACGGTTGCATCAGTATCCAGCGGCAGCATTTTTTCTACAAGTGCAATGATTGAAAGCGCCTTATCCACCTTCATACTTCTTTCGGTTTGTTTCTCGCTTGGTTCCCAAAGCTGCATGATTACCTCTGTCCATTTATTCATTACACCTCCACAATCTACCGAAGTGATCGGGGTCAATTTGATTTCGGTGATATGAAATGAGGTTTCTACAAATTTATCTTCATCATACTGAAATTGCAGGTGCAACTCCGGGTTGGCTTGCAGTTGGGCTTTAAAATGGCCCCATGTCATCGTTTTCATAGTTTTATTGCAATATTACGATATTTCATTTCAAAAAAACTTAACAGCAGTTTCCGGTTTCTTTGTAAGAACCAAACAGCACGTTTAGTTCCAGTTGCAGTGCTCCCCAAGCTTTCGGCTCAATGCAGTAACAAACGCTCACACCCTCAATAGTACCTTGGATCAGTCCGGCATTTTTTAACTCTTTCAAATGTTGTGAAATAGTTGCCTGTGCCAGCCCAAGTTCTTCCACGAGGTCACCACAGATACAAGCATTAGTCGCAATGATATGCTGTAAAATAGCAATACGTGCGGGATGCGCAATGGCTTTTAACTGCACTGCCAGCTTGTTTTGTTGTTCGTTGAAGATGTCTGTTTTGGTAATGCCCATGATTTATATCGCAATATTACGATTAATTTTATGATCAACAAATTTTTTATTGAAAGATAAATTTGTTTTGATCATGAGCAAACCTTTAATAACTATAACCTTGCCCTTTTTTCTTTTTCTTTTTTGGCCGGTCTGGATGTGGGGCGGCAGCAATAGGTGCTTGCTCGAGTAACACATCTAAAAACTTTCCGATTGTAGTACCGGCAGATGCCATCATTTTTTGTGGCGTAGTAAATTTTTGCTGTGCAACTCCTTCAGCTAATTCCTTGACATGAGCTTTATTGGGGGTAAACTGTTCTCCTGTAGAGAGTAGATCCATTTGGCGCCTTTGTTCAAGGCTACCATTTTTTATTACATTGGCATACACCATAGTATCATGCAAGCCACGGTCAAATTTAAAATGTTGATCGAAAATACGCTCACCGCATTGTTTGAAAGCCACCCTGTCAAATTCCCCCATCTTTTTGGAATGCTCGACATTTCGCCCTCGTGAATTATTCATTGGGCTGAGCTTTACGGTATTACTAGCATCCTTGCGGCTAACAATCACTTGTATGTGCATCTGTTCTCCGGGCTTTCGTTCTCCCCGTTTTTTTAAACCCTCTTTTACTTCTTTGTCCTCGTAGCTATAATAGCGGTGATTTTCCAATTTGGCAAACCATATCAAGTCGTTACTATCCTTAATATTCGGTCGGTTAAAATTGCGCGCATATTCATCCATCACCAATACAGCATATCCTTTAAGTAGTTCTTTAATTTGTTCCCGGTTATTTTCTGCGAGCAGGTGAGTGAGTTCCTTTTGACTTGGGCTAATATTTACAAGGAAGAATTTTGCATCATTGCGGCCAAGTTTAGCAATATTATTATCAATCTTTTGCCTTACTTCATAGGCGGAAAAACAATTATCTGTCTGATTAAACCAATATTCATGCTCAGCATTATCCAAGCGGTTTTCCTTTTCCAGGTAGTTAACTAAACCTCCCGCACTGCCTTTGTTGTCGGCAGTTTTACTGTCTGTTATGTTGATAAACATACCTTATCTTAATATTTCTATTTGTGCTTTTGTATTTGCTAACAGTTCTTCCTTTTCCCGACTGGTATTGAAACCACTGATATTTTCCCTGGCTTTGGCATAGCCGTCAAGTATGAGCGCGAATTGCTTTTTTAACTGTTCCTTACCCGTTTGCTGAAGTTCTACACGCTTTATAACATCAGCAATTAGTTTAAACCTGTCTGATTCTGTTTGCTGCCCGGCCAGTACTGCATTTAAACCTGGCGACAACGTTTCGTTAAAAAAAATTATCACATTCCTAAAAGCTTCTACCATGCGGTCTACATCCCTCCTCGTTGGTATCAGTAGATCATTTTCCTGGGTTTTGATGAAGCCAATCAAATCTTTATGGTTCTTTACGAGTGCGTTCTTCAGCATTTCATCATTCAGGTCCATAGGGTCTTTCTTGCTTTTGTAGAAATAATCTACCATCTGAATAAATATTTGTCGTTTTGTCCTTCCTAGTTTCAAGGCGATCTTCTCAAACTTCTGATCAACCGCTTCGGGATACCTTACCGACCGTGTGTTAATATCTTGCATACATCACAATTTTATTGTTAAAACTCTGCTGGTATATAACTTTATATCCTGATACATAGTTATATAGATAGCCAGTTATATGGAATACCCAGAAGTATCCTGAAAACGCCCTTTTTACAGTCGTGGGCGCAGGTAAGTATCCCTGGAGGATACTTAAAACCCTTTTTGCAGCGCAAAAAGCAAGCAAAGTAGGGCTCTGCCCAACTTCCGCTTGCTCCCTTACGGGACAAGCCAGGTCGCCATACATATTTGTACAGTTGATGTTTGAAGCGGTTGTCGCACTTCGCGCGAAAACCGCTGTTAATGGCCAAGAGAAATATTTGAAAGTGTGGACTGGGCTGGTGGGTAATATCATTCTTGAGATAATTGAGTAATAAATTGATATGCCGCTATATTGGTACACTGATATATGTTTAGCGGTTATCCCAATATAAAATAGCTGGATAACTCTATATCCAGTTACAGGGTTATATTGTTACCAACATGGCTTGCAGTGTCATTTACTTTCCAGTTTTCCGGCCAGTCAACCATACTTGCTTTTGTCGGGTGAAAGGATGGCAGGTAGAGGATATAACCAAAGTCCCGTAACTCTTTAATGCACTTTTGATAAGTGGCAGTGGATGCAATTCTCGATGTCGCCAATAAACCGCTTCTGCTTATTTTAAATGGACGCTGATAGCCTGAGCGCTGCCAAAAAATGAAAAGCCCTGAGAAAAGGCTGACGTGTGTTGGAAACAACCGCTCATCCTTACCCAACGATCTGAATAATTTTGAATAGCCCTTTAAATCCGGGGAAGATGATAAGACTTTCATTTTATTTTCCCTTCTAATAATTTGTGAATGTCTTCCAGCTTGTAATAAAGCATTCCGCCTATTTTAGTAAACCTTAATGTACCATTGATACGCAGGTTTTGTAAGGTGCCTGGTGATATGTTTAAAAGCTTTCGTACCTCTATACTTTTAAGCCACTTTTTCCCCTGGCCTTCTTCAGGCCGTATCATTTGCCTGATCTCCTGGAGCAGGTCTTTTTTAAAATCGTTCAAATCATCTTTCGTGATCACTTCAATTGCCGCCATATTTGATTTGTTTAAATTACAAACAGTAAAAAATATTTATCCATGCTCCCAACGACAAATCCTACTTACGTGGGAATAGTTAAAATGCCTAAAATCAGGCAGAACAAATTTAAACAATGTTTTGATAAAATAAAATATTATCAAAACATTTATTATTTTTGTATAACTCTTTATTGAAATATTCTAAGTAGGAGATACATTACATTTGGAAAATCATCAGTTGACAGGAGCTTAAACAATGGGGAAGATCGCTTACAAAACATATTTGAATGACAGGCTTAAACAAGCAGACTTTCATGGAACACCTACATTTCCCTTGTATATACAGATCACTTACGAACGAAAAAGCATTTTTTTCAAAAGCTATTATTTCCAGTTACTCTCGAAACGTAAGTACTTAATCGTTGTGCCGGGTATAGGTTCAAGGGGGCCGTCTTTAGAATTTGTAAAAAGCAGGGAAGAAGTGGTTATTAATTATTGTATCGACAAACTTGGTGATAACTTTTCACTCGATACTTTCAAAGAATTATATGATGGGATGAGCACTGATTTGTGTGATATGCTGGAAGGTGGCTTTTTTGAATACCTGTTTAATTTCTTTTGGGACGAGGGAAACCCGTCCATGCGGGATGCTATTCATAATGCAATACCTACAGTTACCCCATATAACTTGCTTCATGATTTTAAACGCATGTTTAAAGCCGATTTTTATAATAAGTTGATAGAAAATTCCTTTTACTACGCGCCCCCGTATTTGCCGCTATATGGTTTTAAAGATGGCCCGCAAAAGGGTGACCCAATCATTTTTTCTGTTATGGATTGGCAGGACAACTCTATTAAAGAGAAATTTCAAACTTACGTGGAGAAGACTTACCCGTTTGCGAAGGCTAATGATGTTGTAAAAGCTGTAGATACCTGGGCAGGAAAATATTTGTCCGTATCTTCTGGAAAATAAAAAGCCGCTCCATTTGAAGCGGCTAACTGGATATATTTTAACGACTGGGGCCTCTATAAGGTCGCAATTCTTGTGTAGGCGAAGGTGGTATGAATTTCTCGACAATAGCATTTATCCGATTGACAAACTTTTCAGGTATGTTACTACTTTGATAAACAAGGCTTCGATTTTGTATGCTAAGCAAGGAACGTAAATGCTGATTACTTTTGGAAGCATCAGCGATCTCTACATTGTCAAAGTGATCGGCAAAACGTTCGATATATTCTAACCCTAAATCGTAGTTCTGTTGAATGTTTTTAATATCAACAAAATGTCCACCGTCCTTCACTCTTTCATTCACACGGAAAACAGATTGCTCGATACTCTCTAATGTCAGGTAAATCAGGTGGGTAGCATAACCATGCGCTTTAAAATGAGCGACAACATCCATCAATGATTCATCTCTAAAATTAGTTTCTAAAGTAAAGTGCCGTCTATCTTTAACTGCGGCGTTCACCTGTTTGAAAAAATCTTTAGTCGCTTCCTCATATATGCTTCGTTTAGGCATACGGGGTGATTGGGCCTCTATCTGTGCAACAACTTTGTCAACATCAAAAATAATGGCACCGGGTATCGACAAGTCTTTAGAGAAAGTCGATTTTCCCGCTCCATTTGGCCCCGCGACAAATAATAGTTGCGGGTTATTTGACATAAGATCAAAGGGTTTTTATGAAGTGTTCCTGATATTTATCGTCCATCCACATCAAGTCCTTGCGGTCGGCGTATTCGTGTACTGCATGGGACGTAGTTGGGCAAACTGAGGGATCGTAATAGGTAATGTAACCGCCTTTAGCAAATTTTTCCTTTTTCATGGCCTCATACGTTGGCCTAAGACGTTCTTGCAATTCCTTGTCTGTTAGATCAAAGACTGATTTTAAACGTAGGTCGATGGTGGTTGCGTTGCTCATGGTTTGATGAAATGCTCTCATACAAATATAAAGATTGAAATATTAAGAATTATGAATGTTGATATTTAGGCGGTCTTGGCTACACGCTTCTTTGGTACCAGCTTTGCCTCTAATTGCGACATGTCTTCGCTGATCTTATGATCTAAAACTTTAGCATATATCTGCGTAGTCTTGATGCTGGTATGCCCCATCATCTTAGATACCGTTTCAATGGGCACGCCATTATTTAATGTAACGGTAGTGGCAAATGTGTGGCGTGCAATATGAAAAGTGAGTTCCTTTTCAATATCACAAATACCTGCAAGTTCCTTTAAGTAAGCGTTCATTTTTTGATTACTCATAACAGGCAATAACAGATTTTCAGCGATACATTGCGGATGCTTATCGTAGGCGCGAATAATACCTGCTGCCACAGGTAAGACAGGGATACGGGAAAGTGTATCTGTTTTTTGACGCTGGGTATATATCCAGGTTTTGTTGTCGATTCCTTTTACCAGTTCAGAACGTTTAAGCTTTCGTGCATCAACGTAGGCCAGCCCCGTGTAACAACTGAAAACAAAAATATCCCTTACCGTGCGTAAGCGGGCGTTCGGAATTTTCTTTTTTGTCAACCGGTCAAGCTCTTTGGTGTCGAGTACTTCCCGGTAAACCTTTTGGGTACGTGGCTTATAATTCAGATATGGATCGATTGTCAGCCAGCCATTACCCATACAGATCCTCACGATCTTACCGAGGTTCTTGATATATTTTATGGCAGAATTATTGGCGCATTTACGGACAGTCCGTAGATAGTATTCAAAGTCGTTTAGAAATGCAAAGTTGATCTTACTAACCGGTATGTCAGTGATATTGTATTGCCATTGCATAAAATCTTTGGTGTGCATCAAAGCTGTTTCATAACGCTGCCAGGTGCTTTTTTCAAACTCCTGCCCAACCAAAGCTTTCATCTTTTCATTATGATCTTCAAAAATGGCCACAAGCGTTCTTGCGCGTTCCAACTTACCGGTATAGCGGTTCTTTATAGTTTCTACGGTTACCGTTTCATCGGCAGCAGTCATCTGCCTGTGGATCTCGTAAAGCTGATGTTCAATACTGCTCATGAAAGCATTAAGGGAGCGGGCATCTTCTTTATTACCGGTCGCTCTGCCGGTATCAGTATCCCAGCGGTCAGGATCACACTTCCGGCCAATGGAAACTTCGGTACGTTTGCCATCTACTGTGATGCGCAAATAAATAGGGGCTGAACCTGATTCATAATTCTTTGGCTTTCTCAGGCAAAAAAGCACGGTGAGCATAGTTCTCATGTTGTTTTAACTTGCTTTTTAAGTGAACAAAATTGTTAAATAAGTCACTTGAAATCAAGATGCGCAATCATTGAACAGGTTGATATACAGATATATATCAGTTAATTCGGGAGTTGTTTTTCGGATCGGGAATTAACTCCCGAATTATTGTCATTTTCCTTGCGAAAACTTGAATAATTTGGTTTGGCCGTAAAACAAAAAACCCTTCAAATGATATCATTTGAA
>NZ_WSRW01000015.1 GCF_009770985.1 Mucilaginibacter lacusdianchii
AAACGCAAAACCCCTCACTTGTGTTAACAAGGAGGGGTTTAAGAGCGATAAGATTGGGCGCCGACCTACTCTCCCACGTGTTACCGCAGTACCATCGGCTCTGGCGGGCTTAACTTCTCTGTTCGGAATGGGAAGAGGTGGACACCGCCGATATAGGCACCTGAATATTTTTAATGTTGCCTCAGTAGCAACAATGACATATGATTGAAAGAAGTAGTTGATGGCTGAAAAGACAGCAGCTTTTTTGTTTTGATGGTGCTGCATCCGGAAAGAATGCAGCACACTATCTGTTTGTTGTTCCGAAGAAAGCGTCGGGCAATTAGTATTACTCGGCTATGATGTCACCACCTTTACACCTGTAACCTATCAACGTGGTAGTCTTCCACGACCCTCAAGGGAAGTCTCATCTTGTGGCTAGTTTCGCACTTAGATGCTTTCAGCGCTTATCTATTCCAAGCGTAGCTACTCTGCAGTACAACTGGCGTCATAACAGATTCACTAGAGGCTTGTCCAACCCGGTCCTCTCGTACTAAGGTCAGCCCCACTCAAACTTCCTGCGCCCACAACAGATAGGGACCGAACTGTCTCGCGACGTTCTGAACCCAGCTCGCGTGCCACTTTAATCGGCGAACAGCCGAACCCTTGGGACCTTCTCCAGCCCCAGGATGTGACGAGCCGACATCGAGGTGCCAAACCTCCCCGTCGATATGAGCTCTTGGGGGAGATCAGCCTGTTATCCCCAGCGTACCTTTTATCCTTTGAGCGATGGCCCTTCCATGCAGAACCACCGGATCACTATATCCGTCTTTCGACCCAGCTCGGCTTGTCTGCCTCACTGTCAAGCAAGCTTATGCTATTGCACTCCCCGTACGGTTACCAAGCGTACTGAGCTTACCTTTGAAAGCCTCCGTTACCTTTTTGGAGGCGACCACCCCAGTCAAACTACCCGCCAAACAATGTCCCCCGCCGTGCAGGGTTAGACACCAAATACAGAAAGGGCGGTATTTCAAGGTTGGCTCCATGAGTCCTGGCGAACCCACTTCGCTGCCTCCCGCCTATCCTACACATCCTGTATCCGATATCAATGTTAAGTTGTAGTGAAGGTGCATGGGGTCTTTCCGTCCCGTTGCGGGTAACCGGCGTCTTCACCGATACCACAATTTCACCGAGCTCATGGCTGAGACAGCGCCCAGATCGTTACACCATTCGTGCAGGTCGGAACTTACCCGACAAGGAATTTCGCTACCTTAGGACCGTTATAGTTACGGCCGCCGTTTACTGGGGCTTCGATTCAATGCTTCGCCTTACGACTAACATCCCCTCTTAACCTTCCAGCACCGGGCAGGTGTCAGGCCTTATACGTCATCTTTCGATTTTGCAAAGCCATGTGTTTTTGTTAAACAGTCGCCTGGGCCTTTTCACTGCGGCTTGTATTGCTACAAGCGCCCCTTCTCCCGAAGTTACAGGGCCATTTTGCCGAGTTCCTTAGCCATGAATCACTCGAGCACCTTAGGATTCTCTCCTCGACTACCTGTGTCGGTTTACGGTACGGGTTTTGATAACCTGAAGCTTAGCAGGTTTTCTTGGAAGTCTGATTACCATCACTATCACGCCACCCGAAGGCTTTGTGTACTATCGGCCTTCAGCAAACCGGGCGTACTTTACTACCCAGCCTATACCTACAGCCTTTAACGTGCTATTCCGTCAGCACGCGGATGTGTCACTACTCCGTCACTGCATCGCAGTTATCAAAAGTACTGGAATATTAACCAGTTGTCCATCGGAATCTCCACTCGGATTATCCTTAGGCCCCGACTAACCCTGATCCGATTAGCGTTGATCAGGAAACCTTAGTCTTTCGGTGGGCGGGTTTCTCTCCCGCCTTATCGTTACTTATGCCTACATTTGCTTTTCTACAATCTCCACATGCACTTGTCGTGTCATGCTTCACTGACGGTAGAATGCTCCCCTACCAGTGTATATAAATATACAATCCATAGCTTCGGTATACTATTTAATGCCCGTTTATTATCCATGCCCGACCGCTCGACTAGTGAGCTGTTACGCACTCTTTAAATGAATGGCTGCTTCCAAGCCAACATCCTAGCTGTCTGTGCAGTCGGACCTCGTTAGTTCAACTTAATAGTAATTTGGGGACCTTAGCTGATGGTCTGGGTTCTTTCCCTCTCGGCCCTGGACCTTAGCACCCAGAGCCTCACTCCAGCGTATGTTAACTAGCATTCGGAGTTTGTCTGGATTTGGTAGGATTTGACTCCCCCGCACCCAATCAGTAGCTCTACCTCTAATTAACTCAACCGCCAGGCTGTTCCTAAAAACATTTCGGGGAGTACGAGCTATTTCCCAGTTTGATTAGCCTTTCACCCCTACCCACAAATCATCCGGAAACTTTTCAACGTTTATCGGTTCGGTCCTCCAGTACCTGTTACGGCACCTTCAACCTGTCCATGGGTAGATCACAAGGTTTCGCGTCTACCTCCTCTGACTATGCGCCCTATTCAGACTCGCTTTCGCTTCGGCTTCGTGTCTTAAACACTTAACCTTGCCAGAGAAGAGTAACTCGTAGGCTCATTATGCAAAAGGCACGCCGTCACAGAACAAGTCTGCTCCGACCGCTTGTAAGCACACGGTTTCAGGTTCTATTTCACTCCCCTGTTCGGGGTTCTTTTCACCTTTCCCTCACGGTACTGGTTCACTATCGGTCTCTCAGTAGTATTTAGCCTTACCGGATGGTGCCGGCAGATTCCTACAAGGCGTCTCCGACCTCGCAGTACTCAGGATACCACTAAACCATTATTCCTTACGCGTACGCAGCTCTCATGCTCTATGGCGGGCCTTCCCATGCCCTTCCGCTTCAGTTTAATGTGCTATATCGTGGTCCTACAACCCCTACTATGCCGTAACATAGTAGGTTTGGGCTCGTTCCCTTTCGCTCGCCACTACTCAGGAAATCACTATTGTTTTCTCTTCCTCTGCTTACTTAGATGTTTCAGTTCAGCAGGTTTGCGCTTTTGCAATCCATCTTCAATGGATTAGGTTTCCCCATTCGGAAATCTCCGGATTAATTCTTATTTGCAAATCCCCGGAGCTTATCGCAGCTTATCACGTCCTTCATCGCCTCTGAGAGCCAAGGCATCCCCCGTGTGCCCTTTCTTACTTTCTTCTACGCATGCCGCTTTTGCTCGGCATGGTATGTCTTTATATGTTGGATAGTTATTTACATTAGAAGCAAGAACCAAGATTCAAGAACCAAGACCGAGGTCTTACTACTTTATACTTGTTACTTTCTACTAACTTTTATAACTGTCCCACTGTTGTCTTTTCAGTTTGTCAATTACTTCTTCCAATATGTCAAAGAACTTTTGTTTTCATCTATAACGTTAGTTTACCGTTGTAAACTACCTGTAGAAAACAGCGTGGAGAATAACGGATTCGAACCGTTGACCCCCTGCGTGCAAGGCAGGTGCTCTAGCCAGCTGAGCTAATTCCCCGAAAGAATCCAGATTCCCTTTGTAGTAGTCTCGAGCAGATTTGAACTGCTGACCCCTACATTATCAGTGTAGTGCTCTAACCAAACTGAGCTACGAGACTTTGTTTTATGGTTAAAGCCACAATAAGTTCTCACTTATCTTTCCCTGATATGGCTTTCTTTTTCTTTTGGGTTTCTTCTTTTTACTTGTTTAAGAAATTCATGTGCGTAGCAGTTGTCTCTATCCTTTTTTCCACATCGTTACTTTAGTGGAATACTGCTCCAGAAAGGAGGTATTCCAGCCGCACCTTCCGGTACGGCTACCTTGTTACGACTTAGCCCCAGTTACCGGTTTTACCCTAGGACGCTCCTTGCGGTTACATACTTTAGGTACCCCCAGCTTCCATGGCTTGACGGGCGGTGTGTACAAGGCCCGGGAACGTATTCACCGCGTCATTGCTGATACGCGATTACTAGCGAATCCAACTTCATAAGGTCGAGTTGCAGACCTCAATCCGAACTGTGAATGGCTTTTTGAGATTAGCATCCTGTTGCCAGGTAGCAGCCCTCTGTACCATCCATTGTAGCACGTGTGTAGCCCCGGACGTAAGGGCCATGATGACTTGACGTCGTCCCCTCCTTCCTCTCTACTTGCGTAGGCAGTCTGTTTAGAGTCCCCACCATTATGTGCTGGCAACTAAACATAGGGGTTGCGCTCGTTGCGGGACTTAACCCAACACCTCACGGCACGAGCTGACGACAGCCATGCAGCACCTAGTTTCGTGTCCCGAAGGACTGATTCGTCTCTGAATCATTCACTAACTTTCAAGCCCGGGTAAGGTTCCTCGCGTATCATCGAATTAAACCACATGCTCCTCCGCTTGTGCGGGCCCCCGTCAATTCCTTTGAGTTTCACCCTTGCGGGCGTACTCCCCAGGTGGAATACTTAACGCTTTCGCTTAGACGCTGACCGTATATCGCCAACATCGAGTATTCATCGTTTAGGGCGTGGACTACCAGGGTATCTAATCCTGTTTGATCCCCACGCTTTCGTGCCTCAGTGTCAATCACACTTTAGTAAGCTGCCTTCGCAATCGGTGTTCTGTGACATATCTATGCATTTCACCGCTACTTGTCACATTCCGCCTACTTCAACTGTATTCAAGCCCATCAGTATCAAAGGCACTGCGATAGTTAAGCTACCGTCTTTCACCCCTGACTTAATAGGCCACCTACGCACCCTTTAAACCCAATAAATCCGGATAACGCTTGGATCCTCCGTATTACCGCGGCTGCTGGCACGGAGTTAGCCGATCCTTATTCTTACCGTACATTCAGCTTGATATACATATCAAGGTTTATTCCGGTACAAAAGCAGTTTACAACCCATAGGGCCGTCTTCCTGCACGCGGCATGGCTGGTTCAGAGTTGCCTCCATTGACCAATATTCCTTACTGCTGCCTCCCGTAGGAGTCTGGTCCGTGTCTCAGTACCAGTGTGGGGGGTCATCCTCTCAGATCCCCTAGACATCGTCGCCTTGGTGGGCCGTTACCCACACCAACTAGCTAATGTCCCGCATGCCCATCTTCATCCTATAAATATTTGATCATTATGCAATGCTGCACTGTGATTTTATGCGGTGTTAATCTCTCTTTCGAGAGGCTATCCCCCTGATGAAGGTAGGTTACATACGTGTTACGCACCCGTGCGCCACTCTCATGAGAAGCAAGCTCCTCAATCCCGTCCGACTTGCATGTATTAGGCCTGCCGCTAGCGTTCATCCTGAGCCAGGATCAAACTCTCCATTGTAAAATGTTTTGTTTGTATCCAGACCCTATTACTCAAAATAGAAATCTGTATTAATTATATCTTTATACAGTATTCCGTAACTTATCGTGGTTTTGGTTTTGACTGAGAACAACCTCAATGGTTGTCTCCCGCTACGCTACATGATTATTTCTTAAAAGAACTTTTCTCGCTTCCCCGTCACGGTTCCGCTTTTTATATCTATCTTACCGTTGCGGTAAGTGATGTTTCTGATTTTGTTTCCCTTTCGTTTCGATTGGGAGTGCAAAGGTAGAAAGCTTTTCCGAATTTCCAAAATCTTTTTTCAGATTTTTTTCTTTCTTTCTCGCTCAGCTTCCGTGTGCATTTCTGCTTTCCTGGTAACGCTAAGCCGCTTTTCAATCTTCGCCCCTTTCCTCGTGATTGGGAGTGCAAAGGTACATTTCTTTTTCGCTTCGTCAAGAACTTTTTTCAAGTTTTTTTAAGGCTGATTTAACTGCCTTTCCAAAGCCCCGTCCCTGACCAGTCACCTGCCGCCTCGTGGCTGCAGCCAACTGCTGTTCC
>NZ_WSRW01000016.1 GCF_009770985.1 Mucilaginibacter lacusdianchii
TTTAATCTCGAAACAAAAGCAACGCCCGTCGGACGTGTATCTGGAAGTCGGTTTTGAGAACCTGTCGCACTTCTCATTCTCCTTTAGAAAGCTTTTCGGAATGACACCATCAGAATTGCAAAATTCACAATGAACAGGATCTTGTAGTCCATCAATAATGCGTGTTGTTTAATGAATGCGTTACCTTATTCTCGACTTGTTGAAACAAAATGCTACTGGAATTTTATTCCTTTGATCACTTTGTCCCTGTGCTGCATTCCCCAGGCAGCAATCACTTCAATGATTGGTTTAAGCGAATGGCCATATTCGGTAAGATCATATTCAACGGTAATGGGTTTGGTGTTTAACACCTTGCGGCTCACCAGTCCGTTCAGTTCCAGGTCCTGCAGTTCTTTGGATAACATCTTGGCGGCGATACCATCGATCGTTCCTTTTAACTCCATGAATCGCCTTGCACCGAAGCTGAGCGCACCGATGATACGGATTTTCCATTTGCCACTGAGAACGTCCATGGTGTCGCGGATAGCCAGGTGATGTGCTGTGCAGGCGTCCTGATCAAAATTTGCTGGTTCAGCTTTCATAGTAGTTTCCTTGAGGTAACTGGTTTCCAAGAGTAAACCCATTACAAAAATAAACTTCAACACCCATAGTTTTGCATCAATGAATGCAGTAAAAATTACTTATTGGCTTACAACAGGCCTGGTGGCTGCCGGCATGCTGGTTTCCTTTTTTAATTACATGTTCAACCCGGCGATGATAACAGGCTACGCCCATATTGGGTTTCCAGATTGGTTCCGGGTGGAATTAGGTATTGCTAAGTTATTAGGAGCCATTGCACTTATTGTTCCGAAGATTTCCGGGAGAATAAAAGAATGGGCCTACTTCGGTTTTTTCGTCAATTTCATCTCCGCCATCCTAGCTCACTATGCGGTAAATGATCCGGTAATCAACATGATCGCACCGCTGGTTATGCTGATATTACTGATCATCTCCTACATCAGTTATCACAAACATTTACTAAAATTTTAAACAATGGAACAGCATAAAACAAGCACAGATTGCAACAATGCCATTGGGAGCGCTTCTTCAACTGATACTTCAATAACCATTATTGAGCTTACCTCTCCGGAACGTGAACAGGCGTTGCAAATCCGCGTCTCTGCGCCGGTAACAGGCATCAACCTACCGGTCATTTTATTCGCCCATGGGTTCGGTTCGTCCATGTATGGCTATGATCCGCTTGTTGAGTTTTGGAGTGCGAATGGGTTTGTGGTTATTCAACCCACTTTTCCGGATTCAAAGACACTGTTGGGTATACCAAATGCCACCCATCAGGATGCCATCAATGCTTATCTGAAGAACCCCAGGTCTAAGCATATTTGGCGGGAGCGCGTAAAAGATATGAAGTTCCTTCTCGATCAACTGAACTATATCGAGCAGACTGTTCCCGGCCTTTCGGGCCGGCTCGATTTAAGCCATATTGCTGCAGTTGGCCATTCTTTCGGCGCACATACGGTTGGATTATTACTGGGCGCGAGAGTGATCGGTCCGGATGGTTATTTGGAGGAGGACATGTCGGATAAGCGGATCAATGCCGCAGTTTTGTTGAGCGCTGGTGGCCGTGGCGGAGACGCGCTAAGTGATTTTGCCAAAGCGAACTTTAGCTATCTTAACCAAACCTTTGCGCAAATGCAAACACCCGCATTAGTGGTTGCCGGAGATCATGACCAATCACCACTGACCGTTTTAGGGCCGGAATGGTTTATGGATATTTACCGCTTAAGCCCGGGGGCAAATGCGCTGCTAACGTTATTTGGCGGCGAACATATGCTTGGCGGCATCACGGGTTATTTAGCTGAGGAAACGACAGATGAAAATCCTGAACGGGTTGCGGCTGTCGCACGGGTGGGTTGGGCTTACCTTCGGTCAGTGCTAGTAGCTAGTGATCAACCCTGGGCCAATGAAAAGGCTAAACTCACCGTTCCGAACCCTATAGGCAACATTGAAATCAAATAGGTTACGGCGCCATTCCTCTGACCCAAAATGGCTGATCAGCGTTGATGCTTCAAGAACTGTTTACACTATTTTAGTCCTTGGGCCGCTGGGGGCGTAGAATCCCTGGCTAAGCAGCTATTGAAGGCCCATCATCGGCCAAAGTGATTGCGAGGCCTCCGGAAACAGTCGAAAGTTTGGTTAGAAAATGTTGGCTGACATCGCAGTCGATCATTAGGGTGACATGAGAGCACAGCTTCACGAGCATGGAATCGGTCAAGTTGCTTTTGTTTTTGCTGTCATATATGAATATAGAGTTATCATAATTTATCAACCATGTTTTTGCATTTGCAATTGCCTGTAAAACAGAACGGAGGTTTGACAATTAGCCGATCACTTCTAACTTATTTTACTTTACCAGCAAGCATAAAATGTTCTTTTTTAAGCTTCTTTCTTAATACGATCATATCTTCTGTTACTTTGACCGCTAAAAATTTGGAATAGTGCTGAGTTTGCTTAATTGTCTTGTGGCTCATCATTTTACTGATGGTTTCAATTGGAACATTGTTGGCCAATGTTACCGTAGTAGCAAATGAGTTGCGGGCCATCTTTGATATCAACTCGTTGTTTAGGCGGCATATGGCAGCAATTTCCTTAAGATAAGAATTATACTTTTGGTTACTTAAGACAGGCAACTGCATATCTTTTGCTAAGCAAGCTTCATCATCTTTGTACTTTTCAAGGATCATAAGTGCAATTGGTAGCAACGGTATGGCAGCTGGTGTACCGGCCTTTTGCCGGTTCTTGTATATTCTGAGTTTACAGTTGTGCGTCAAAGTTACCTCCGAGCGTTTTAGTTGCTTGACATCTATAAAAGAAAGCCCAGTGAAGCAGCAAAGAATAAACAAATCTCTAACCCTTGATAGACGTTCATTTTCTATCGGCTTCGAAGCAATTTTTTGAAGCTCTGCCTTATCAAGGTAAACCGTATCAACATCCTCCCTTGTCATCTCTAACTTGGCAAAAGGGTATTCTGCTAACCAGCTATTATCCACGCAATCCAACACAATCTTCTTCATATTGGCAATGTTCTTTAACGAGGAATTGTGATTAAGTTTTTGATCGTCCGATACCAGTTATAAAGCTTCTTTATGAATTCAAGATCCAATAAGCAAATATTGACATTATCAACTTTATATTCTTCTTTAATAAATTCGGAAGTATGTCTAAAGGATGTATTAAAGTTGGTGTAGGTGCCTTTGGTAACGCCCTTGCCGATCATCTTCTTTAGCTCTTTGTTGTGAGCCTCAAACATGTCCAATAACATCCATTTCCGTTCATTAACACCTGAGAGCAGTTCTACAATAGCTGGCCGTAACTACTTTGCCACGATCAATCAAATGTTTGCGAGCTTCGTAAGCTTTGTTCTGCAATACGCCAAGGTAATCGTTGAGCACTCTTGCATCTTCTTTATTACCGCTGGCACGATTCCCTTTTGAGTTCCACCTGCATGGCTCCCAGGAACGATTAACGGATAAATCTTTGGATACACCATCGACAGTAACTTTAAGGTAGATATACATCTCCCCTCCTGCATAATTTCTAGGCTGTTTTAAGAAAAACATCAAGCCCAAGCTTTTTTCTAACATAATGACACTTTTTTAACGTTAATAAATATCGAAATGCAGGGATAAAAAGTCAAGATGTTCAATTTATTAACAAATTGATTAACAGAAATTTAACCCATTTTCATGGCGTCTTTTTTTCGTCAAAAAAATACGTCATGAATGTCGCGGATTTTAATTGCGATTTCATGTATATTTTGGCTAGCTCATGGAAACAAAAAAGCCTGTAAATCATCGATTTACAGGCTTTTGGTGTGCTTTGACTAAGTTTCTTGCGGTGAGGGAGGGATTCGAACCCATC
>NZ_WSRW01000017.1 GCF_009770985.1 Mucilaginibacter lacusdianchii
ACCAGCTGAGCTATGCTCCCTTTTTTATTGCGATGCAAATTTAAACTATTTTTTCTGTTTATAAAAAAAGCTGCTCAATTTATCTATAAGTAATTGATTACCCGAACAATAATTTACAAAAATCAATAACTATGATACTTAAAGGTTATTACTTTACCAATGCCAACACCTTTTTGCCACCTGTTAGCAAGCCAACTGCAAGCAATCCGGCAAGTAACCCAATCACCAATTCACTAATTATTGATGGCAAATTGGGCAACAAGTGGTGTAAAAATTCAATATTGTGAACAAAAATGCCACCGGATACTAAAACTAAAGCTACGGTTCCAACAATGCCTAAAATTTTGATGATAACAGGCAAAGCCTTAACCAGCAAAGACCCCAGCATTGAAAAAAAGCCTTTGTTGTTAGCGCGTTTGATTAGCTGATAACCAGCATCGTCCATTCTTACAATGAGTGCAACAATGCCATAAACACCAACGGTTGCCAAAATTGCAACAACCGAAACGGTTAAAATTTGCGTAATTAAACTTTTATCTAAAACAGCGCCCAAAGCAATAATAACAATTTCTATAGACAAGATAAAATCTGTAGCTATAGCCGATTTTATTTTTGCTTTTTCGGCATCTGCATTATCCTGTTTATTTTCTTTAACTACCTCATGTCCGGTTTTTGGGTGATGAAAAAAGTATTCAATTATTTTTTCAACACCCTCGTAAGCCAAGTAAAAGCCGCCCAAAACCAATGCAATTTTTATAGCTACAGGAAAAAACAGATTAAGCAGCAAAGCAATTGGAACAATAATAAGTTTATTAATTAAAGAGCCTTTTGTAATAGCCCATAGCACCGGCAACTCGCGCGACGAAAGAAACCCAGTGGCTTTTTCTGCATTCACTGCCAGGTCGTCGCCCAATATACCTGCAGTTTTCTGCGCTGCTACTTTGGTTGTTACAGCAACATCGTCCATTAAAGCAGCTATATCATCTAAAATTGCAAAAAAGCCTGATGCCATATTTTATTTAGGAGGTATGGTTGTGAAAATACAATAAATCTAATGTCATCTTATAAATTTAAGTTGAGCCGTTAAGTTTTAACAAATGGCAATTATTTATTTAATTGGTATAGCTAATAGTTATTGTACTAGAGTTGGTTGTAACGGTACGTATGTCATAACGGAATCAAAATATGAAATTGCACCAATTGGTCCAGAATTACAACTATATTTGTAGACCAAACGGTACAATTAGAAATGAAGAAACTAGAACACAAAGTCGCTGTTGTAACTGGCGCATCAAAAGGAATAGGTGCCGGCATTGCCAAAAAATTGGCTACCGAAGGCGCCGCAGTAATTGTTAATTATGCATCTGCCAAAGAAGACGCAGAGCGTATCGTAGCCGAGATTGTAAGTAATGGTGGCCAAGCCATAGCTATACAAGGCGATGTATCTAAGGCCGATGATGTAGAACGCCTGTTTACGGAAACGGTAAGGCAGTATGGTGCGGTTGATATACTAGTTAACAATGCGGGCATTTATCAATGGGGGCCTATTGAGGATATAACCGAAGAAGGGTTTTATCGTCAATTTGGTATTAACGTACTAGGACCATTACTTGCCTCTAAAGCCGCCGTAAAACATTTTTCGGAAATGGGAGGCAGCATTATAAACATCGGCTCTGGCGTGTCAAGCGTTGAACCGGCTGGTAGTGCGTTGTATACGGCTACCAAAAGTGCGGTCGATTCAATTTCCCGCGTACTCTCTAAGGAGCTTGGCCCGAGAAATATCCGTGTCAATTCAATTAACCCCGGTATCGTAAACACAGAAGGATCAAGGGCCGGAGGCTTTATCGGCAGCGAAATGGCTGACGCTATGGTAAGTACTACGCCGCTTCGCCGGCTTGGAGAACCTGAGGACATTGCATTGATTGCTGCTTTCCTTGCATCTGAGGATGCACGCTGGTTAACAGGCGAAATTATACTGGCCAGCGGCGGTCTTCGCTAAAGCAAAATTTGCAGACAGGTCTCGTTCACATACAAGATATAAAATTGATAGCTTTGCCTGTAGCAGGCAAAGCTTTTTTGGTTATGAGAACAAAAGATTTTAACGAGACGGAAATACTGAGAAAAGCCATCACACTTTTTTGGCAAAAGGGCTATCATGCCACTTCGTTATATGATCTTATTGAAGGACTCGGAATTGGCCGGTCCAGCATCTATCACGCTTTTGGCGATAAACATAACTTGTTTTTAAAAGCACTGGAACTATACCAGCAGGAAGCAACAGCAAGAATTAAGGAGTTACTCAATAACGCTTCTTCAGTGAAAGCAGCGGTGGCCCAGCTATTACAGCAAGTTGTTAAGGCCGTGCTAACCGATGCATGCCCTAAAGGATGTTTTAAGATAAATTCAGAAGTAGAGGTGGCCGCAAATGACGAGCTGATTAAAAAGCTGGTTGCTGAAGATGACCTGATTATTGAGGATGCTTTGTATCAAGCCATAAAAAAGGGACAGGACAACGGGGAAATCAGTACATCTAAAAATCCAAAAGCTCTTGCCAGTTTTATTTGCAATGCAGTGACCGGAATGAGAGTTTATGCAAAATTCAGGAACGATCAGCAGTTTTTTGACAATGTTGTTCAAACAACTCTGTCGGTTCTCGATTAACTTTTCACTCTATCTTTAGCTCTTTATTGATGGTATTCAGATACTAAAAACAGACGTGGTATTAGTGTGTAAACCTAACAGCACTATATACTATGTTAAATATCGTATTTCAGGCCCGGAACGGTACAGCCGACAATTAGCGCCATTTAACGCAAGCACTTTAAACCAACAGCTTATATCGATTTTTACTACCTGAATTAAAATAAGTAAAGCGGTTCTTCTTCGAAAAGAAAGATGTTTGGCATTCTTTATAACTATTTAGGGCCGGATTAAAACAATAAATTGCAGTAAACAAAAAAGCCCTTAGAAATTAATCTAAAGGCTTCATTTTCGTGGGAGCAACAGGATTCGAACCTGTG
>NZ_WSRW01000018.1 GCF_009770985.1 Mucilaginibacter lacusdianchii
TTGTTGCAACCATTTTTCGGGCGTTGTGTCAAATATTTTGATGAAGTCTCTTTTGAATGTGGACAGGCTACGACCTGTCAGTTTAGCAAAAGATGAAAGCGGGATGTTATACTTGTAATGATGGTTCATGTAAGTTTCCAGATCGATTTTATGGGGCTCATGAAAATCGAATAAAAAGTTTTGGAACGCATCACCCGTTTGCAGCAATAATTCAATGGCTTCCAAAGTCTTCAGTTCTGCCATTTTTGGCGTTAACTTTTTAGGGTAAGTAGTGTAAGGCAGCAACGAGTCAAAAAAAGCTTTTAAAAACANTGCCATTTTTGGCGTTAACTTTTTAGGGTAAGTAGTGTAAGGCAGCAACGAGTCAAAAAAAGCTTTTAAAAACAAATTTCCTGTTAAGTCTATCATCGCTTTGCCTTTGTAAACACTTGGTTTTTCGATGTTATTCTCCGCCGCGTACCGGTGTAGCGTATTCTGATCCAAAAAAATACTGATTAAAGAAGGTGGCTCACCGTTCGGCCCCGCTTTTTTGAGTTTTTTGAACAACTGATTCCTT
>NZ_WSRW01000019.1 GCF_009770985.1 Mucilaginibacter lacusdianchii
AGCGGAGAGGGAGGGATTCGAACCTTTATTGTAATATACTGGAAATCAAAAGAATAAAATTTCATCTTAAGGCAACTGCATGATTGCCGCCAAAGTATTCAGTAGCCCATTTCTCACACTGGTAGACACTTATATTTAGTATTGCCAACATTTAATGTGATACATCGAGATTGTCAAAAAACTATAATTCTTTATGATCAAAGATCAATATTTATAGTTTAAAAGTAAAGCTTTTTTATAATACCGAAAAGAGTGGACTTTCTTAAGCTAGGGAATTCTTATAAAGTGCTTTATGTTACTAATGATATCATAAAGCGTTTGGAATTTGTTTATTCACTCACCTCTCTGTATCTTAGGGGCAACTTATCAACCCAAACGTTAACTAATCTGACTTATCA
>NZ_WSRW01000002.1 GCF_009770985.1 Mucilaginibacter lacusdianchii
CGTTTGTATCAATACCCCTAACCCGCTAAATATTAGATACAAAGCTTTTCCTTTTGTGTTGCTCGAAGACTTTAAAGGCTTACACATATTGCCCGACGTGGCGAATTTTCTGCATGATACGTTACTTTGGCAACCGGCGACCCACACTTAACAATCATTAAGTAAAGAGGCAAAAACCTGCTCTTGCGATAGTGAAATGCTCACTTGCTTTTAATTTAACAGCTTAATTAGAAATGCGAATTGCTATCCAAAATTGATACTACTTATCTCATGACTATAAGTAATGGCTTTAGATACTGTTTCCTCCTCTTAAGATAGTTCCTCAGTATTTTGTTTAGAATATCGATTGATATTGAAAGTAATGCTTTAGTTATGAAATGCTCACATTTAAATAATCGTTAGCGAATGAAGGCATTAACGGTCGCTAAACAAGTGGCAATTATAGAACTTAAAACCTTCTACATAGTTGTTACTAAATTGCAGTGTTTGTTCAAAGTGAAAAGAATGTAATTAATTATGGTTTCTGCCTTACTAATTATTAAAAGTGAAGGTGCAACTATGCTATAAGTAATGGTTGTTGCATAATCGCCTGCCGCCTTTCCTAGTAATTGCTTTGTATTTTCAGCTGATATAGCAAAGCGGACATTCAGTTGTTTGTCAATAACGGGCATCGCTCCAGATAATAGTTTTTGAGGAGTGGCTGATAGTGTTATTGCATTAAAACTCCTTTTAACATCTGGCGTAGGCGAAAGTGTGATTAAGCCAACCGGGATTGTACTACCACCCATTGAAAGTGTATTATTGCTGGCTTTAACATAGACATCAAATGGCGTTGTTTTGCTTATAGCGAGATGATTTGGAATATCTATATAGATGCCGTTTATGTAATCATTTGCAAACTTGTAACTTAGATCTACAGTAGATTGATTAACTTTCAGTTCTGTTAAATCTTTAACTACGATGTTCAGCGGCATGTTGTAAGTTAGTGCTGTTACACTTGGAGTCGTCTGAGCATCGGCTACATTTTTAGATAGCATTGTTGAGTAGGTGCCTTGTTGCAAAAAACTATTTTCAAGTTTAAGGCACTTACCGAAAATTTTTGAGTAAAAGTTTGTTTATTTCCGACAGTAACTGCTAGACCGGTACCAGATGTTAAACGTTGTTGGCTGGTATTCAAATAAACCGGTGCTCCGGAAAGAGGACTGAAGAATTGAGCAGCAACTAAACCAATTGCTGCTCCGGGATCGGCAGCACCAGCATAGCCAGCGTTATAAGACAATTTACTTAAATTACTTTTTACGTTGGTATGTAAAGGCACTGTGGTAGCTGTAGCTAAGTTAAGGTTGGGATGGTAATACCATTATTACTTAAAATAGCAGATGATGCACCGATAGAAATAGTAGGCAATGCACCAACCACGGGTGCTGAATAATCAACAGATGAGTTATCGGTTGTAAGTATGGAAGACGAGATGTTTGATTGGTTGATATTAAAAATTAACTGGCCGTGGGACTTAACGCTCATTAACACGATTGAAATAAAACAAACACTAATAGTTTGAATTAAACGCTTTGCAAAATCTAGCCTAACACTCATTGATATTTTTTTAATACCTTACTTAGTGTAACTATCAGCGAGATGAACGAAAATTGAGCTTAAAGGTTATAGCAGAACAGCATATGTATAAAATGAACAGAAGTGATAGCCACGTCTCATTTTTATTAGATAACAAAATTTTTAAACTTCAATAGACGCAATATATCGTGGTTTGATAAAAGTATATATATATATATATATATATATTGATTCAGGCCAACAAACTCGTTAATCAGTCTTTAAATACTTAAATAGTTTTGGTTAGTTATATTGCTCCCCCTATTTTTATAAACCAGTTGCATCATACTGATTATTACAGGTCGTCAATAAACTTAATTTCCATAATCTTATGCTCAAAGTCATCTGCTGGTACTAGCGCTTTAGATTTCACACGGACTTTGTAGGTATACACAGTGCTGACGCTATAATTGAGTATCTTGGCGATTGTTTCAGAATCGGTAACGCCCAGCCGTATTAAAGCAAAAATACGAAGCGTTGCATTAAGTGCTTCCCCTTTTTTAGGCCATACCTGATCCTCTTTTTTTAACAATGCATTAAAAGATAAGATGAAGTTGGGAAAGATGGTTAAAAAAACCTTGTCAAGAGTATCGTAAAATCGGTCTTTTTCCTTTCCAATTTGAACGTCGTTGAGGATAGCACTAGCTTCGTTATATTTACCTAATTTAATATTATGCTGGGTTTTTCGGGTAACCCTGTCAAGTGTTTCGATATATGTTGAACACGTTTTAAAAAACAAGCCGATAAGACCTTCTTTTATTCTTGACGATTCCCATAGCTTTCCGTTGACTTTTTCCAACTCGCTGTTTTTTTCTTTAATTGTTCGCTCGTTGGCTTTAATATGTAATATTTGTTTCCGGTAAATAATTAGCAAAAAGAAAAGAACAACTGCCACTATTACGAAAACCAAAAAGCCAATCAGTATTTTGTCTTTTTCATGTTGTTTTTCATCTATCAATTTACTTGCAATAAGCGGTAAAATAGACTCTATTTGGATTGCACGATTTCTGGTACCATAAAATTTGGCGTTTTTTATTGCCTGCTGCATTAGAATATAGGCATCATTAGTTCTGTTAAGTTTAAACAGCTCTTGCCCTAATAAAAAAATGGCGAGTGTCTCTTTTGTCGAGGAACGAATGTCATTGATAGCGGCAAGCGCCAGGAAAAGAATTCGATCCTCTCCAGTATATGCATAGCTAACCCGCGTGGCAACCATCGCAATGCCGTGTTCAGGAAGACGCTGGCCTACAATAAAATTATAAAAGAAGTCGGGCGTTAAGTTTTTATTTTTTTTTGATGCAGGTAAAAATGCAAGATTAATGGTCTTTTCAAAGTCGCTGATAGGTGTAGCCAGTTCAGCGTTTTTGAAATCAAGTTCCGATTGTTTATAGTAAATTTTGGAAAAATATGCGTCGTTATTATATTCAGCTGCTCCGATATACAACCGAGCCCGCAAATTAAAATAATCAGTTTTTAATTTATCTGTTAAATTAGTAGTATCAACTTTTTTTACTGCATCAAACGCTTCCTTATAATATCCTGAATTTAATAAAATGCTTCCCATTAAAATTTGACTGCTTGTTTGAAAGTCTTTTTTTCCAAATTGTTCAGAAGCGGTGATCATCCTTTTAACATAGGTAAATGCAGAATCGAATCTAAAAGAACGGTACTCTTCAAATATCTGTGATAATAGGTAATATTGAGTTTCAAAGTTTGCGTTTTTCGTATGCAGCAGATGGTTGCGTAGCTGGTTTATCTTAACTTCTTTTTTAAGGTCATAGGCTTTTTCTTTTTTGAGCTCCGCCTTTAAAACAGACAGGATACTATCTGTTTTGTTATTTTGTGAATAAGCAAAGAAGCTCGCTAGCAACAACACATTCACTAAAAATATTTTAATTCTCATTATCTATCAGCTGCAATAATATAGGCAAAATGGAGTGTAAAGCTGTGGTGGTTAGCCAATACTTTATCAACGCAATATAAGTCATTCACTTTAAACGTTGCATTAACATTTGACCGTTTTTCTGGATATGCTATAGAACTTAATCACTATATATTTACAATTATAGTACTGTTTCAGCAGGATTTTGTGGCTTTTAAACGCTAAATAATACAATTCAAGTTTAGATTATTTATACGGAAATTATATTCAATAACATAATAATCAACTACTTACACATTACACTGGCTAGATTTTACATAGATTGCTATCCAGCTTAGTCTACTTCTATCCTTTCAAGCTTTATTTTGGCCAACCAATTAAAGCGCCATATTAATGGCGTTCGCCCCACCAGGAAATCGACTGCAGCGACGAATGGGAAAGGCGGTTTTTCAAACCAATTAAACCATAAATTATGCAAGTAAAATTTTTACGCTTGTTAAGTTGTCTTATCTTACTTTTCGCCTGTGCAATTTCTGCTTTTGCTCAAAACAGAACTGTCAGCGGAAGAGTAATTGATTCTGCTACTACAGAACCGCTCGTTGGCGCTAGCGTTGGCGTAGTGGGGTCAAGTATTGGAACTACAACTGATATTAACGGATCCTTTCAACTAACGGTACCTAATACCGTCAACCAACTTAGGTTCTCTTATATTAACTACAACACCCAAACCATTTCTATTCCTGGTTCGAACAATTTAGTTGTAAAACTGACCACGAACAACAAATTACTTAATGACGTAGTGGTAGTAAGCGTTGGTTATGGCACTCTGGATAAAAGAGAGGTATCAAGCGCTATAACACACGTTGGCGGAGGAGAGTTACAAACGGTAGCAAGCAATAGTCCGTTACAAGCTTTACAAGGCAAAGTTGCCGGACTAACGATAACGAATACCGCAACAGGCGACCCCAACTCCACTCCTTCAGTACAGTTAAGAGGTGTTTCTTCCAGAAATGCAGGTTTAGGACCACTTTACATTGTGAACGGTGTAATTTTAACTAGCGACAACATTGATAACATCAATCAAAATGATATTGAATCGATAGACGTGCTTAAGGGCGGTGCTGCATCTGCTATTTACGGTACACGAGGTGGTAACGGCGTAATCATCATAACTACTAAAAAAGGCACAAGCGACCAGCGTTTATTTTATGATGGTTATACCAGCTTCGATTACATCACCAACAAATATAACTTGCTTTCGAGAGATGCCTATGTGCAAAACAGGGTGACCAACGTTACCAAAAACCCAGGGCTAGACCGCGGCGGCAACACCGATTGGTTAAAAGAGGTAAGTAAGTCGCCGGCATTTGGGCAAAAACACACAGTACAGTTATCGGGCGGTTCAAAGGGTGCCAATTACTTTGCCTCGGGTGATTACAGAAATGCCAATGGTATTGATCTTAGAGCCAATAAGGAAGAGTACGGTGCGCGTGTTAATGTAAATTTTAATTCTAAGGACGACGTCTATTCAGCTTCGATATCAGCCGCACCGCGTTATGCATATGCCCGCAGGGCGGATTACAGTGGGTTTAACAATGCACTTACACTAAACCCCACCTATTCCATATATGGAGAAAATGGCCAATATAATTATATAAATACCGGCTTTTTTTCAAATAACCCGGTTGAAAATGCAAAGATGATCAGAGATGAGCAGGAAATAAAGAAACTGGATATCAGCGGGACATTTAAAGTAAATATTTTGAAAAATTTAAATACTATGGCTACGGTATCTGAATCAAGCTCATCTTTCAAAAATTTATATTTCAGCCCCTCTACACTTTCCACTATCGTTTATAATAACCCAGATAAAAAAAGAAACTTTGGACGGCAGGAACAGGTTGAAAACGATGTTAAAAACTTTGAGTGGACAGCAAATTACGCGTTGAATTTTCGGAAGCACAATATAAAATTGTTGGGTGGCTACTCTTATTCGATGTATAGTTATGAGCAATTCAGGGCACAAAATTATGACATTCCGTTTGATGCTTTTTTATGGAATAACTTATACTCTGGTGCGTATAATGGCGGAGGTGTGGGCCAAGGGCAAGATGCCGTTGCATCTACAAAAAACACCTCAACACTCATTTCATTTTTTGGCAGGGTAAATTATGATTTTAATAACAAGTACATTTTTACAGCCAGCTTAAGGCACGAAGGATCATCTAAATTTGGCATCGGCAATAAATGGGGTAACTTCCCTGCTGCTTCGGCTGCATGGCGCGTTACCGAAGAATCATTTCTGAAAAATAAAGTATCATGGTTGAATGATTTGAAATTAAGGGTTGACTATGGTATTACCGGTAACCAAGATTTTGGAAACTACCTATCCTTACTTTTATACGGGGCCTACGGCTTTTTTCCTTATGAAGGTACATCATATCAGGTATATGGGCCTTCACAAAACGCAAATCCCGACCTAAAATGGGAGAAGGCTATCAATTTTAATGCAGGTGTTGATTTTGAATTGTTTAATGGCAAACTTTCCGGCTCAGTAAATTATTATGTAAGAACTAATAAAGATCTGCTTGGTCTTTACGACGTTCCTTTACCACCTAACGCGCAAAGTCAAACTTATACAAACGTAGGAACACTGAAAAACTCGGGCATTGAAGTACAGCTATACTCTTCTTTGATTAAAAAGAAAAACTTTAGTTATAACATCACCTTTGCTGGCGCTTATAATGATAACAAGTTCGTATCTTTTTCAAACGATTTATACAAAGGAACTGATTACCGAGAAGTGGCCGGTCTGCCGGCTCCAGGCTCTCCAGGTAACATACAACGTTTGCAGGAAGGTAAACGCATTGGCTCGTTCTATATGTATAAAAATGCCGGTGTTGATGCTGACGGTAACTTGTTAGTGTACAGAAAAGATGGAAGTATAGTACCGGCTAATCAGGCAAATACTACTGATTATCAATTTGTGGGTAATGGCCTACCCAAATTTACAGCTTCATTGGGTAATACCTTTACTTACCGCAATTTTGATCTCAGTGTATTTTTGCGAGGCAATTTTGGTTATCAAGTGTTTAATACTGCCGCATTCTATATAGGAACGCCTGCAACACAAGGAGATGCAAATGTACTTACTACTGCTTATGATAGCAAAAGCAAATATTCAAAGCTTACCAATACCTTATCTATTCCTTCTGATTATTTTTTAGAGAACGGATCTTTTGTGAAGATTGATAATGTAACCTTGGGTTATACACATAAAGTCAACTCAAAATTCATTCATGGAATAAGACTTTATGCTGCCGGAAGAAACCTTCATACGTTTAAAGCCCTAAGTGTAGGTGATCCTGACTTAATACAAGTAAATGGGCTTACGCCAGGGGTGCAAACTGATGGTAACGGTAACGGAACTTTAAACTATTATCCGTCAACATTACAAGTTATTGTGGGTGCTCAAGTTACCTTTTAATCAATATCTATCAACATGAAAAAATATTTAAGATCTATAAAAGTTAAGGCCGGGGCACTTATTGCATTTATGGCACTGACAAACAGTTGTACAAAGCTTGATGAACAGGTTTATGACAAGGTGGCCGAAAGTAACTTTTTACAACGCCGCGACGATGTAATCCGCGATTTTCTTCGTCCTTTTGAGCACGCGTATTGGAGCATACAAGGTAACGACGTTTTTGCTGTCAATGAAGATAGTTCGGATGAATTTGGTACTTATAACCGGCAGGGCGACTGGCAGGACGGCGGCTATTATGCACGTATGCACTATCATACCTGGACCATAAACGATGGTTTTACCAGTGGAGCTTGGACAGCGTTTTACCAAGGCATTGTGTTAGCCACAAACTCTCTTCAGGATATGGAAAGTATCCAAGATCCAGCAAAACTAAATTTAACGCCGGCAGAATTGGCTGATTTTAAAGCAGAACTCAGAACACTACGTGCCTGGTTTCATTTACGTGCTTTAGATTTTTATCGCAACATAGAAGTCATAAAAGAGGTTAAGAATATTACGCAAGGCAGTAAGCAGGTTTCACCTCAAGAGGCATTTAACTTCATAGAAACTGAGTTGCGGGAATCAATTGCTGATTTGCCAACCCGCGCAACACTTATTAAGCCCGAAAACCCTGAGATCAGTACTATTGGCCGATGGACTAAAGCCGGTGCTGCGGCATTACTAGCCCGTTTGTACTTAAATTCAAAAGTTTACACCGGGGTAGATAAATTTGCAGACTGCGCAGTAATTTGCCAAGAAATTATTGACGGTAAATATGGCAATTATCAACTCGACACGCGATGGGACGCGCCATTTGATTACACCAATACTCAACCCAATTCCGAAGTTATCTATGGATTTCCATCAAGTTTAACCCGTACACACTGGCAGTATGATGGTGGTATGTATTTTTGGGGAATGACTTATGACGCCGCCCCATTATACTGCGGCTTTACCGACTTTGGCCAGTCAAATCCCAGATATGCCTTGCAGCCGGGCCGGGATGTAGATAGCGTTGAGTACAGCCATAAGCTTGGAAAACCATTTGTGAAGTTTCAAAAATATCCTGATGATGTTCGTTTAAAACTTTACAAGAATCTGGGCAACAGTAAACGTGAAGGAATGTTCTTATATGGATACCTGCCGTTTGTGCGCACAGTTAACGGCGTATCACGCCCAGATACCGTTAGAGGTAACAAGGGTAATTATCCTTTATTTATCCGTGATCAGGTAGGTATGTTTCTAGGAACAAAACCTGGTAACAAGATAGCAGATAAAGTGTCGAACATGGACCATGCCGATCATAATTCAGGAATTTTTATGGTTAAGTATCCTGTGTACCCTAGCACAGACGCCAACAGAATTACCTCGGCCTATGCAGAAATTCGTCTTTCTGAAGTTTACTACATGCTTGCGGAGTGTAGATACAGAGCGGGCGACAGGGCTGGCGCCGCAACCCTATTGAATACAGTAAGAAAAAGGAACTACCCGGAAGGTTCGTTAAGTTTATACAGACCAGATGGCAGCCAGCTTGATGATCAGGAAATGCTGGATGAATGGGGCCGCGAGTTTTTAGGCGAAAACAGACGCCGGACAGACCTTATACGCTGGGGTGTTTTCAACACCGGAACCTGGTGGGATAAGAAACCTGATGGCGATAAGCATACAGAGATATTCCCAATCGGCCGATCTATCATGAACGCAAACCCGCAACTGGTACAAAATCCAGGATATTAAAAAGAATTACCTACCGCACCGAAATGAAATGGCATTTCAGTGCGGTAGGTTTTTGTACAAAATCATAAGTATTACCTAAACCTTGTTACAATTATTTACCCATCCATTAAATCACTATCAATTATTTATGACAGTATCGCTCAGGTATCATCTATCTTTCTTGTTCTTAATTATTTGTACCGCCGTTGAGGCTAGGCCGGTACCTGTAAGCCGGTCCGGACTGGTTGGCAATGCTATCGCCGAGTTTATTCCGGTTGGCTTTGATATTTCTAAAACACCTTCCCTTATACTCCAAAAAGAACCTCAAATCAAAAGTTCGGTTCCGGCAGACTGGGGTATTGTGCCTGAGTTTTCCGTAAACGATGGTAAGGCAAGTGCAGTTGTCCGTTTAAAAGGTGATGTAAGCCTGTACGGAGGTGGAGAAGTGACTGGTCCGCTACTAAGAAACGGACAAACCATAAAATTATGGAATACTGATAATGGTGCCTATGGCACCGACAACGGAAAACGTTTATACCAAACTCATCCCTGGGTTTTGGGCGTACGTAAAGACGGGACGGCCTTTGGCGTATTGTTCGACAGTTCATGGAAAGCTGAGCTGACCACCAACTCAGACAAGATAGAATATAATGCAGAGGGCGGCGCATTGTTTCGGGTGTTTGTCATTAACCGCAAATCGCCACAAGAAGTTTTGAAAGGCTTGGCCGAATTAACCGGCACTATGGCGATGCCACCAAGATGGGCCTTAGGTTACCACCAGTGCCGATTTTCATATGGAACAGAAGAAAAGGTTCGATCTATTGCCAACACCTTTCGCGAAAAAAATATTCCCTGCGACGCCATTTGGATGGACATAGATTACATGGAGGGATATCGTGTTTTTACATTTAATAACAAAAACTTCCCCAACCCTAAAAAGCTGAACGATGATTTGCATCAAAAAGGCTTTAAATCAGTATACATGATTGATCCGGGCGTTAAAGTGGACAAGAATTACTGGGTTTACCAGTCGGGTACGGCCAATGATGTTTGGGTGAAACAGCCCGACGGCAAAGAATACCATGGGAAAGTTTGGCCTGGCGACTGTGCCTTTCCTGATTTTACCATGCCACGCACCCGCAAGTGGTGGTCTGGCTTGTATAAAGATTTTGTGAGTACCGGAATTGATGGTATTTGGAACGACATGAATGAGCCTGCCGTTAACGACAACGAATTAGCAGCAGATTTACGTTTGGGTACCATGCCATATAATACACCGCATCGTGGTGGCGGAAATTTGCCAGCCGGCAATCACCTGCTTTACCATAACGCCTACGGACGCTTTATGGTTGAAGCATCCAGAAATGGTATATTAGCTGTAAATCCAGAAAAACGCCCGTTCATTTTAACCAGGGCCAATTTGTTGGGCGGACAACGTTATGCCGCAACCTGGACCGGCGACAACCTGGCCGATCCAAGATTTATGAAAGTATCTGTTCCAATGTCAATTACACTTGGTTTATCAGGACAACCGTTCAGCGGACCTGATATTGGTGGTTTTTTAGAGAACACTAGTGGCGAGCTATGGGCACAATGGATTGGGTTTGGTACATTACTACCCTTTGCCAGAGGACATGCCTGTGCCGGCACCAACGATAAAGAACCTTGGGCATTTGGCCCAGAGATTGAAAACACATCTCGTATTGCATTGGAGCGACGCTACCGCTTGCTACCTTACCTTTATACATTATTTTATAAAGCTCATACCACAGGATTACCCATCATGTCTCCGGTGTTTTTTGCTGATTTAAAAGATGCACGCCTAAGAAGTGAAGAGCAGGCTTTTATGTTAGGAAGTAACTTACTGGTGGTTCCGGCCTTTGCTAAAAATCCGGCGTTACCTACGGGCATTTGGGAAAATTTGCACTTAATTAACGGAGAAGAAACGGACGCATACCAAGCTAAACTGTTAATTAAAGGCGGTAGTATTATTCCTGCTGGCAAAGTTATCCAAAACACTGAGGAAAAATCTTTAGACAAACTGACACTCTATGTTTGCCTTGACAGTAAAGGTCAAGCCAACGGTGAATTATATTGGGATGCGGGTGATGGAAGGGGTTTTAATAAAGGGAATAACGCCACGTTAAAATTTCATGCGGCCACACAAAACGGCGCTACAAAAATTAGCCTAGCATCTCAGTCTGGAAAATATCCGGTTAATAACGAAATCAAGCAAATTAACGCCGTAATTGTTAAAAACGGCAAAGCATATTATGGGTCTGGAAATTTGAAGACTGGTGTGATAATAAAATCTTACTAATATAACATGCCATCAATGGCATGTTAATTCTGCAATCAATGAAGTATGCAAGACGAAATCGCTTACGTTTTCACCTTAGTTGTTGAAGCAGGCATATAATCAATATGAAAAAGCAATCACAAACCTAAGTGATTGCTTTTTTAGTTAAAACTACTTAATCGCTTTTATTAACTAATTAAATGCACTTGAAGTTATTTGATCTTGTAGCTTCTAATCAGACGTTTAACATCGGTTTATAAAAATCGCCTGGTCAACTACCTTCTCTTTCTAAACCAATGATGATTTCATGGCCTATTTGCTCTAAATAATCAATACTGAGTAAATAATAAACAAGTTCCTGAAGTTTAGCTGTAATGTTGGACTGAAAAACAGAATTTATTTTAAGCTGACTAACAATATCGGACCGTTTAATAGCCGAACGGCACCTATTATTTGTCAAAGCCTTCTATCTCAAGACACTTGCCCGCACAAAATTTTGTTTAAAAGTTTGATGAAATGCTACCTGCTTGCTGCTGGTGTAGCTCAGGTCTGTTACAGAATAGATATATTTATGTGGCCATGCGGGAACACCTTTTGCGTATTGTTTAAGAATTGAAGAATGTTGGTTGTAATTTATAATTACCGATTGTCCGGTTACGTCTATAATCGAATTATCCTGCTGTACGCTGCTCATTCCAATAAAAAAAAGGTTTAGGTTATTAATATTGTTTTTATACAAATTGTGATTATAATAATTGTCTATCACAAATTTATATTTTACTCTACCAAACAATAAGTACAACCAATTACCTATTGCCAAGTTATTGTAGAAGCTTTTACAATGAATTAAAAAACTCTTCGGTATCTTAACAGCAATAAATAATATCACAAAAAATGGCAATAAACCTGCAAAAAGGCCAGCGAATAAATATCGGCTTGCAAAAAATCAGTGTTGGATTAGGGTGGAACCCTAATGAAGGAACGGGTTATGATTTCGATTTGGATGCATCAGCAATTATGATCGATACTAACCGTATTATACCTGCCGAAGATTTCTTTATTTTTTATGGAAATACCGATTCACCTGATGGCGCCTTGCACCACTCTGGCGACGATCCAACTGGCGGCAACAGCGCCGGAGGCGACGATGAGACCATTTCTGTTGACCTATCCTTAGTTGACCCAAGGGTAATTGAAATTCTCTTTGTGGTAACCATCCATGACGCCATTGTGCGTAAACAAAACTATGGGCAGGTAAGAGATTCGTATATCAGGATTGTTGATGACTCGAATGGTACAGAAATCGCCAAATACGAACTAGGTGAAGACTTTTCAATTGAGACGGGTATCGAGTTTGGCCGTTTATATAAAAAAGACGGCAGTTGGAAATTTGAGGCTTCAGGTATTGGTTATCGTGAAGATCTTGCTTTCTTCCTGAGTAAATATTTCAAAGGTCAAATTATCAAATAACCAGATCATGGCAATCAGCTTAATTAAAGGCCAAACTATTGACCTGCGCAAAAACGATAAAGGGGAAGAATTTGACTTAACCACAGTAACTTTGGGACTTGGCTGGGATGTAAGGCAAAAAAGCAACGGCTTTTTAGGTAAGCTATTTGGTGGAGGCCAGGAAGAAGAGTACGACCTTGATGCCATAGCCTTTTTACTGGATGCCAATGGCAAGGTAGCTAACCTTGGCCGTAAGGTTACCGCCACTAACGGTCGTCAAGTTAACCTATATGAAGGAGACGTGATATTTTTTAACTCAATGAACCACCCATCGGGGCATATATGGCTAACGGGCGATAACCGCACCGGCGCAGGAGACGGCGATGACGAACAAATTATTGTGAAATTGAACTCGCTTGATCAAAAGTATCAAAACATCCTTTTTTTAGTGAGCATATATCAGGGAAAAGCAAACAATCAGCATTTTGGAATGGTTGAAAATGCATTTATCAGGGCAATTGACAGCAAGGGTAAGGAAATTGCTCGCTACAGCCTTTCGGGCGACAGCACCTTTAACGGTATGTGCTCTATGACCTTTGCCGAACTATACCGTAAAGATGGTTCGTGGAAATTCAGGGCTATTGGTGAGCCTCATTCAACCGACAACTTTGTTGAACTGTTAAAGAAATACATCAAGTAATTAAGATTCAAAGCCTGTTTACTTTAATTGCAAAGTGTACAAGCTTTACTATTTTCAATGATAAGAAAGGTTTCGGTACATCTTTTTTAGATACTTTAGGCCTGCTGAACATTCGACCTGGAAAACACTCAAAATGGTATGATTAGGCGATCGTTACACCGAGTATCCGTCACATACAAAACGTCGGTGTCATGAAAATATAAAGAGATGCCACTATCTATATGCGCAGGCTCGTAGTGGATAAACTATACAGCATGCTTTTCAAAAGTAGGTTCATACCCTACAGCGATGCCATTCAGGGCCTTAAGCCTTCCAAATTGAATCTTCAATTTTCCTAGTTGCCGGCCAGGAAAGTTGAAGATTCTAGCGGACATGATTGCATTGTCCATATGACCAATTGGTCAAAGTAAGAGAATTGAACATGATAAATTTCTCCTGAAACGCCTGCGCCATAGCCGCAGCATATTCAACCGCATTTCCAACCCTCACGTAATTACTCCGCAATGATCTTACCTCTCATGCTGCCATAATGGTTCGGAAAGAGGCAAATGAAATCATAATAGCCCTTATTTTTGATAACGAATGTGATCTGCGCACTTTCTCCAGGCCCTACCAGCGGCGTATGTGCAATTACTGAATCTTTCATGGCTGGCGGTATATAGCCCCGATCACGGAACCTCATGCCATCACTGGCAAATTTTGTAATGTCTGTACCGGTTTTCAGCAAAGTAAAATTATGCCCCATCGAATTTTTTGGCATCTTGCCAATGTTAGTGAGTTTCAAGCTGATTTTTTCTCCTGCTTTAACTTTGAACAAAGTATCACTGTATTGCATGCGGTCATTAGCGGTCAGTACAATCCGGTTGTTCACCGGTTCCGATTCAATGGCCGGGTTGTTATGGGTCGCAATAGCTGTAGGCTTGTCGGTCGCTTTGGCCAGCCTGCCGGTATCAGCAGTGGATCCACGTGTGTTTTTGTCGCCTCCGTTATCGCATGCGGAGAACAAAAGGCCACCTATAATTATCGTAAATAAATATTTCATACATTTTTTTTACAAAATTGAAATAAAGCATACAGGTTAAAAATGATGAAGGTCAAGTGAAAATGTGATTTGCATTGCTTGCCGGGCAGAAAGTAAATGCAATGCCTGCAGTGGCAAATCTGCGGGCAGCAATCAAAACCAAAGCTCTAGATACGCTTGCCGTCATGAAGTTGTGAGGTTTAACCTGCCCAAGAGCGTTGCCGAGAAACAAGCAGAGTTACATGCAGAACAAATAAGAAGCAAATTCATTTCATTCTTACTATAATATTGTAAAACTTAAAGCAGCTTATCATCGTAAAAATTACTCTGCAAGCGAAAAAACATACGATTACAGATGCAGTACCTGACAAGGATTGAACTCAGTAACATTTTTTTAAATTTTTGAATTAATTGGTTTTAAAGTCTGTAAAGAAGATCAAAACTCTATTAATTGATTATAATCAGGATGTGAATGAAAATGCTTGTCGTACTAAACCATTATTGATTATATTACTGAGAGTGTTTACTTCGGATGAAAAATGGAATATTAAAGCGGAATAATGTGCATATAGAAGGGAACAATAACAGCCCTTACACGATGGTTTTTGCACATGGATTTGGCTGTGATCAAACCGCTTGGGATGGGGTGAAATCCTTATTTACTAACAACTACAAGCTAGTTTTATTTGACAATGCCGGTGCCGGCAAAGCACACCAGATGGCACACTTTTTTGTTAAATATCAGTCACTAGAAGGGTATGTATTAGACTTTCTGAAGATTGCTGAAACCCTCGATTTAAAGGATATTATTTTTGTAGGCCATTCTGTTAGCGCAATGGTTGGTCTTTTAGCCTCACTCCATGCACCTAACCTGTTCTCAAAACTTGTTTTAATTGGTGCGTCACCCAGGTACCTAAACGATGACGGTTACTTTGGTGGTTTTAGCCAAAAAGCTTTGAACTCACTTTATATGCAAATGACTAACGGCTATCTCCAATGGGCAAGCGGGTTCTCCAAAATTACCATGGCTAATGACGATAATCCCGATCTTGCATCCAGCTTTTCGAAAAGCTTAAGCGCTTTAAGACCAGATATTGCATTGCAGGTTGCTAAATCTATTTTTGAATCTGACTTCCGCGATATTTTACCCCAAATTAATCACGAGGTACTGCTGGTTCGATCGGAGACGGACATCGTAGTACCAGAGTCTGTATCTATTTATCTTAATGAGCAAATTAAAAACAGCTCACTGGTAACGGTCAATGCCGAAGGCCACTTCCCACATATGAGCGCACCTTTAGAGATAGCTAAAGTGATTCAGGAATTCATCAGCTAAACATAGCACTGAATATAAGGTAAGTTTTATTCTTGTCGTTGTTACTAGTACTCGTTATAAGCTAACCAGTCTGTAAAAACTAAATATATGGCGTTTTAACAAACGCCTGTCTCGTCCTCTAAAATACAATGCAGTTTTAAGAGCGCCATTCGTCAATATTTTCAGAATATGAATTACCTATAAAATGGTAACCGGTATTCAAACACAACTTACCGCCTATAGCACACAAATACCAGACGGTACTTCCTGAATTTTAGTTAATAAATAATTACTATAAATGGAATATACTTTGATCACTGGCGTATCTGAGCGATCGGTGAAACGATGGCTTCTGGATTGGCAGTAAAAAATCAATTTGGTGTTGTAGCACGTAGCGTCAAGATAAAGCAAACTGTACCTGGATCTTACTGGCAAACACTAAACAGACATTAGGTTCATTGCATCAAAATTGTCAAAGCTGGAGGCTTCCCAGCAACTATTTAATGAAACACGAAAGCATGAGTTGAAAATTAGAATGCGATCAATAACGCCAGCATTGGTTCTGTTCTTAAAATTAATTTATACACCTTCACAGCACACACTCAGTACTAAATACTCTGAAAAAGGCTGTTTTAATAAGCAATAGGTATAAAAAAAGGTTATCAGAATTAACCGATAACCTAAGTTTATTGGGGTAAGTAATCGGGCTCGAACCGACGACCCTCAGAACCACAATCTGATGCTCTAACCAACTGAGCTATACCTACCGTGTTTGGAGACTGCAAAGGTAGAAATATCTTCACTTCTTGCAAATCCTTTTTAAAAAAAATTAAAATTCTTTTGGGTTGCCTCTAATTGCATAATATTGCTGCCTGATTTATGATTGAGATTTTTACAGACGGCGCTTCAAGCGGCAACCCTGGTCCGGGTGGATATGGCGTAGTATTACGATCGGGAAAGCATTATAAAGAGTTATCTGAAGGTTTTCGCAAAACCACCAATAACCGCATGGAACTACTGGCTGTTATTAAAGGCTTAGAAGCTTTGAAAACTCCTAATCAACAAGTCACTATCTATTCCGATTCAAAATATGTGGTTGATGCCATTGAGAAGCGTTGGGTACATGGCTGGCTACAAAAAGGATTTGCCGGGAAAAAGAATAAAGATCTTTGGTTACGCTATCTTCAGATAAGCAAACTGCATAACATCCGTTTTGTATGGGTTAAAGGCCACGCCGGTCATCCTGAAAACGAACGTTGCGACCGCCTGGCCGTAGCGGCCTCTCAACAACGAGAATTGCTGATAGATTCTGTTTTTGAGGTTGAGAATCAAAAATAGAATTTACTGTGATATTGCTAAACTTGCTATTGAATAGTGACTTTATTTTTTAAAGTACGGTTAATGATTTCTGGCGAAAAGCAGGCTAACATCTCTTCGGCTTTTTTCCCAATTGCTCTAAGCAGTGACTATCGCCGTTTGCCAGTGCTGCAAAAAAACCTAGAACTCACCTTTGGTATATAAAAGTCCGCTTACTATTTAATTTTAAACTGCCCTAATGTCTTTACTCCCTGCATTGGTGTAATTCACACAAAACACAATCATTTTAATTCTATCACTTCCAAATCATGTATTTTACCCTCGGAAATACTAAACCTCATTAGTGTTTTAACTTTATGCCAACCTTGTTTTCCAGCAGCTCCGGGGTTTAGATGCAAGCAATTGATCTTTTTATCGAAAATCACTTTCAAAATATGAGAGTGACCGCTGATAAATAAACCAGGAGGGTTAATGTAGATAGTACGTTTCACCGCCGGACTATATTTATCTGGATAACCGCCAATATGCGTCATCCAAACATCTAAGCCTTCACAGGTAAACCGCAAGTTTTCGGGATAGATTTGTCGTAGTTCCTTACCATCAATATTTCCGTAAACACCTTTTAACGGTTTAAAGGCTGCTAATCTGTCGGCCAGTTCAACCGTTCCGAAATCACCGGCATGCCATATCTCATCACAGCTGTCAAAGTATTCAAAAACAGCATCGTCTAAATAGCCATGAGTATCGGAAATGAGGCCAATACGGGTCATATAAGTAATAGATATAGGGTGAATATATATATTAATGACAGCTTACACTAAAATATTGTAAAATACTCTTTCAGCAATTGCTGATAGTCTTCACTATATTGTTTAGGTGCATCGTAAATTACAAAACGTTGAATGACGGGTTCTGTTTGATGAGTCCCAAAGACCAGTATCTGACGATGCGCTTCATCATGTGGATAAGAATGGATGTTGATGATCTGCTGTACACTTAAATTATATTGACTGGCAATAAGCCTGACTGCCGCTGCTGTATTTATAGGTAATATCATCCACAATCTGCCGTCAACATGCAGGTGCTTGGCGGATTGGCTAATCAGCTCTTCAAAAAAATCAACATCTGCATGTTTTGCCAGTGCTTTTCCAGCCCCGGGAGATTGAAGTGAATGGATGTAAAACGGCGGGTTAGAAACAATCAGGTCATATTTTCTGTCGGGATAACAATCAAAGTAATCTTGAAAGCTATCGGAAAATAGCGTAAGCCTTTCGGTATACGGCGACTGCTCAAAGTTTCCAGTTGCTGTAACAGCCGCAGATGCGTCCAACTCAACAGCGTCAATTTTAGCATCAGCAAAGCGCTGAGCCAGCATTAATGCGATAACGCCCGTACCGGTACCGATATCGAGTATACAAGATGAAGCTTTTGCTTGTGCCAATGCTCCAAGCAACACGCCATCCGTATTAATTTTCATGGCGCAGCCCTGTTGGTTTACGTTAAACTGCTTAAAGCGAAATACGCCGGACATAGCTAGCTTTGGTAGAATTCCAACGGGAGCCCGTCTGGATCGGCAAAAAAAGTAAATTGTTTGCCGGTATGTTCGTCAACCCTTACTGGTTCGGGTTGTACGCCGCACTGTTGCAAATACTCAACTGCTTCAACAACATCGTCCACCTCAAAAGCTAAATGGCGTAAGCCAGCAGCCTCTGGTCGTGATGGTCGAACAGGAGGATTGGGAAAAGAGAAAAGCTCGATCTGGTATTGCCCAGCAACCCCCAGATCAAGCTTGTATGAATTACGCTCGGCCCGGTACACTTCCTGCACTACTTTTAAACCTAATATTTCGGTGTAAAAGTGCTTTGACTTTTGATAGTCGGAGCAAATGATGGCAATGTGGTGTACCCGGTTAAGCTTTAACATTTATTCGCCCAAAGTAACGTGCAACACGTTATCATAAACTAATTTAATATCGGTGATATGACCAAACAGCGCTTCATCAACATTCAAGAAGCCATTGGTAACGGTACCTAGTAAGGTATAATCTACATCGCCGCTGGTAGCCATCATTTCTACAAAACGGTCCTGATCTTCGGGCGCAACACTTACCACTACCCTTCCCTGCGCTTCGCCGAACAAGAATGCATCTTTACGAATGTCGCTGTCAGTGGCAATATCGAACCCTAAGCCTAATGGCATAGCAGCCTCGAGCAAAGCAATGTATAAACCACCATCAGCCACATCATGAGCAGATTGAATAGCTTTGTGCTTAATCAGTTCTTTAACAACTTGCTGCATATTATACTCTTTCTCCAAGTCGAAGTATGGTGCCGGAGACGCTTGTATTTTATGGTATGATGCTAAGTACTGTGAAGAAGCTATATCATTTTGCGACTCGCCAATCAGGTAAATAAAATCGCCTGGTTGTTTAAAGTCCGCGGTCATCATGTTATCAATATTATCCAGCACACCCAGCATACCGATAGTTGGCGTTGGGAATACCGGACCTTCGTCTGACGACTGGTTGTAGAAACTTACGTTACCACCGGTAACAGGGGTTTCAAACTTACGGCAAGCTTCGCCCATACCTTTAATAGCGCCCACAAACTGCCAGAAAACTTCGGGTATGTAAGGGTTACCAAAGTTTAAGCAGTTGGTAATAGCCACCGGTTCGCCACCTGCACAGGTAATATTACGTGCTGCCTCGGCTACTGCAATAGCACAACCTTTTTGCGGATCGGCATTTACGTAGCGTGAGTTACAATCTACTGTTAAAGCAATAGCTTTATCGGTACCTTTTACAGCCACAACCGCAGCGTCACATGGACGGTTGGTAGTCATATTTGCCGTACCCACCATAGAATCATACTGGTTGGTTACCCAACGTTTTGACGCTATGTTAGGATGCGAAATTAAGTGCTCGGCAACATCTTTTAAATCCTCCGGAACAGGTACGCTGTTGATGTCGAATTTTTGATACTCTTGGTAGTAAGCCGGCTCGCGGTATTCGCGCTCATAAACCGGCGCGCCGCCACCTAACACTAAATCGTCGGCAGGTACATCGGCTACCAGCTCACCGTGCATATAGTATTCTAAGCGCTTGGTATCTGTAACCTCTCCTATTTGCACGCAGTTCAAATCCCATTTGTCAAATACTGCCTCTACATCAGCTTCACGGCCTTTGTGTACCACAATCAGCATACGCTCCTGTGACTCGGAAAGCAATATTTCAAAAGGTTTCATATTGGCTTGACGGGTTGGCACTTTGTCCAGATCAATGCGCATACCATGCTCGCCTTTGGCCGACATTTCGGAGTTAGAGCAAATAATGCCGGCTGCACCCATATCCTGCATACCTACAACAGCACCAGTTTGAATAACTTCAAGTGTGGCTTCCAGCAGCAGTTTTTCCTGGAACGGATCACCAACCTGAACGGCCGGTAAATCATTAACGGAATCTTCTGTGATATCTTTAGATGCAAACGCTGCTCCGTGTATACCATCTTTACCAGTAGACGAACCCACAATATAAACCGGGTTGCCCACGCCGTAAGAGGTGGCCGAAACCATATCACCCTCCTTTAATATACCGGCCGACATAGCATTCACCAACGGGTTTACATTATAGCATTCATCAAAGAATAATTCGCCGCCTACGGTTGGTATACCAAAAGCATTACCATAATCGCCTATACCTTTTACAACACCTTTAATTAACCATTTGGTACGGTCCAAACTTAAATCGCCAAACCGTAAAGAGTTTAACTGTGCTATAGGGCGTGCACCCATCGTGAAAATATCACGGTTGATACCGCCTACACCTGTTGCTGCACCCTGATAAGGCTCCAGCGCTGAAGGGTGGTTATGTGATTCTATTTTGAAAGCACAACCAATGCCATCGCCTAAATCTACTACGCCAGCATTTTCCTCACCGGCTTTAGCCAGCATACGAGAACCATCACGAGGTAAAGTTTTAAGCCATTTGATGGAGTTTTTGTAAGAGCAGTGTTCGCTCCACATTACCGAGAATATTGAAAGTTCGGTAAAATTAGGCGTACGCCCTAGTATCTCTATAATACGTTCAAATTCTTCGGGAAGCAGGCCTAAATCTTTGGCAGTTTCAACGGTGGTTAATTCTTGTTGCTCCAATGTTTTGCTTTTTTATGGATGAATGCCCAAAATTAGAAAAATGCCTTAAAACAGAGGGATAAATATTGATATTTAACTATGAAAGGGCTTTGCAGCATAGCAAGTAGTGCATACTGAGTTTAACTCATTACATTTATTATATATTGCAGTGCCGTATGATTACCCTTAGTTTGCCAGTTTACACACCAGCTAATTCATTGAAAAATTGGGTACCATCATTAACCTACGATATAATTCTAAACGACACTTCCATCATTGAAGAAATCAATCTGCGGTCAGGAGATACTGATTTTTTAAAGATGTACGGTGGTCAGGTTGGGTACAGAATTGATCAAGCATTTTGGAACATGGGTTATGCCACGAAAGCCTGTATATTGCTTAAACCCAGTGCTATTCAAAATGGATTTTCCTGTTTATGGATAACCTATAATCCTGAAAATATAGGCTCAAGGCGAGTATGTGAGAAAATAGGCGCAACATTTATCGAAATTGTAGACTTGCCTGTTGACTCAGATATGTACAAAAGAGGCGAAAGTGCCGTTACCAGTGGGTATTAACAGATACAACATCTAGCCAATAGTATTCACTTCGATATATAAATAAGAAAAGCGCTTTAAATAGCGCTTTTCTTATTTGTAATTTAATTTTGATATTTTATTGTTCAGTTAACTGAAATACAATAGGTACTGTAAACTTAACCCGTACAGGACGGCCGTTTTGTATACCTGGTTTCCAAGCCGGTGCCTTTTTAAGCACACGCAAAGCTTCATTATCCAGTTCGGGCGACACTCCTTTTAATACGGTTATATCTGTAAGCGAACCATCCTTTTCAACTACAAAACTTATAATTACACGGCCTTGAGCTTCGGTTGATGGATAGCGTAATGTTCTTTGTAAAAATTTACTCCAGGCTGCTGTGCCGCCAATTGGTTCTGGCAAAGCATCCAAAAGCCCTACTTCAACAGGCGCAGTACCAGTACCAGCATCTATACCCTCTTTACCACCATCAACACCCGGCCCTGTTTGTGTAACGTTTTGCGGAGCTGTTCCTTCTCCTTTAACCGTTTGAGGGCCAATTGCTGTTCTTTCCAGTTCACTCATTTTAGGTGGATCTACTGCTTCAGGTCCATTAGTGACAACTGGCGGAATCCATTTAGTCATAGGCACTTTCATTGCTGGTGGTGTTGACGCAACAGGTTTAGTGTGAGTTTGTGGAAGTGGTTTAAGTTTAGCTTCAATAGGCTTTTCTTTTATTGGTAAAATTTTTGGAATTGGAATATCTGGAATAATTTGCACAATCGGATCATTCGGCACAACATCATGCTTTGTCGCTAATGTTATTGTAATAAACGCAGTTGTAAAACCTAATACGGTGATGGCCAGCGCCCTCATCATATAATCACCGGAATGGCTTCGTAATTCATAAGCACCATAACTTTTGTTACGATCAGCAAATACAAGGTCGAGCCACTCGCGCTTGTACAAATCAAATTTGGAGATAAGCATAATGGTTAAAATTTAGTTTGTCATTTAATAGCTTAGACTAAACTTTATTGCTTGGTTTAAACAATAATGATTAAAAATATTATTATTGCGCTTTTAATATTTTTAGATATAAAATATTTATATCTCTTTAACAATAAGCGTTTTTACTTGTGATTTTAATCACACTACAATACATAAATAGTTTAAGTGTTATATTAAGGTTAAATGGCAGTATAAATCTTAACTTATTTATATTTTTGCAACGTTTTTTTAACTAAACCACATAAAAAACATGGCAAACATCCGATTTCAGGCCCTGCAAACGGTTTCGACCCGTACTATACAAGAGGTAAATTTTCCTTCTAACAAAATTTCGGACTATTATGGTGCAAATGTTTTCGATAAAAAGAAAATGCGTGAGTATATATCTAAAGAAGCTTACGACAGCATTGTAAATTCTATTGAGTATGGCCAACCAATTGGCCGCGACACGGCAGAACAAATTGCATCAGCCATGAAAGCATGGTCTATCAGCAAGGGTGCTACACATTATACACACTGGTTTCAACCGCTTACCGGCACCACTGCCGAAAAGCATGACGCTTTTTTTGAGCCCACTGTTGACGGCTCTATAGAAAAATTCAGCGGAAATGCGCTAGCTCAGCAAGAACCAGATGCATCCAGCTTTCCGAACGGCGGGATCCGCAATACCTTTGAGGCACGAGGCTATACCGCTTGGGATCCATCGTCACCGGCGTTCATCATGGGGCGTACATTATGTATTCCAACCGTGTTTGTTTCTTACACAGGCGAGGCGTTAGATTATAAAGTGCCATTATTAAAAGCGCTTAACGCTTTAGACAAAGCCGCTGTTGACGTTTGCCAGTATTTTGATAAAAGTATTGAGAGAGTAAATGCATCATTAGGTATTGAACAAGAGTACTTTTTGGTAGACTTAGCGTTATTTAATGCCCGACCCGATTTATACCTGACTGGTCGTACCTTATTCGGGCACATGTCTGCCAAAAACCAACAACTGGAAGACCACTATTTCGGTTCAATTCCAAGCCGCGTATATGCATTTATGCAGGATTTTGAAACCGAAGCTCTATTATTAGGCATACCGCTTAAAACCCGCCATAACGAGGTTGCTCCATCGCAATTTGAGTGTGCTCCTATCTACGAAGAAATTAATTTGGCGATTGACCACAACCAGCTGCTGATGGACATTATGGACCGGGTTGCAAAACGTCATAATTTTAAAGTACTGTTACATGAAAAGCCCTATGCAGGCGTAAACGGATCGGGTAAACATAATAACTGGTCGATGATAACCAATACCGGCAAAAACCTATTATCGCCGGGCAAAACGCCAAAGAACAACTTAATGTTCCTAACGTTTTTTGTAAATACGATTAAAGCCGTCCATGAGCATGCAGATTTATTGCGTGCATCTATTGCATCCGTAAACAACGATCACCGACTTGGGGCTAATGAAGCGCCTCCGGCTATCATTTCAATCTTTTTAGGCAGCCAGTTAAGCGAAGTATTAGATGAAATCGAAACTTCGCGCATAAACCGTAAGGCTAAAGAAGAAGCTTTGCTGTGGCAGGGCATCCCAAAAATTCCGCAAATATTAAAAGATAATACCGACCGCAACCGCACCTCTCCTTTTGCTTTTACCGGCAACAAGTTTGAATTGCGTGCTGTTGGTTCTTCAGCCAATTCGGCTAACCCCATGACTATCTTGAACATGATTGTGGCCGATCAATTGCGTAAATTTAAGATAGATGTAGACAAGCTGCTGAAAAAAGGCGAAAAGAAAGATGTGGCCTTGTTGACCGTTATTAAACGCTACATTAAAGAATCAAAAGCCATCCGTTTTGAAGGTAATGGCTACGGCGACGAATGGCAGAAAGAGGCCGAGACCAGAGGCTTATCCAACATTAAAACTACACCCAAAGCACTTGATGTATTGATAACCGAAAAAACCGAATCGCTATTTGAATCGACTGGTGTATTCACCCGCCGCGAAGCCCATGCACGCCATGAGATATTGCTGGAAGAATTTTATAAAAAACTTCAGATTGAGGCTCGTGTTATTGGCGAATTAGTGAATAGTGTAATCATCCCAACGGCCATTGCCTATCAAAGCAAACTAGTTGAAAATGTGAAAGGTCTTAAAGAAATTGGCTTACCCGAAAACACTTATGAAACACAATTGGGCATTATCACCAAACTTTCTGAACACATAAACTTCATTAAAAACAATACCGATCAAATGGTAGAGGCTCGTAAAAAAGCGAATGTTATTGAAGATGTACGCGAACGTGCCATTGCTTATGACGAGACGGTGAAAAGCTTCTTTGAGCCAATCCGTTACCACGTAGACAAATTGGAACAATTGATTGATGATGAACTATGGCCATTGCCTAAGTTCAGAGAGTTATTATTTTTTAAATAAAAACAACCTATAACAAAAATGCCACCGCTTTTGCGGTGGCATTTTTATTATCTGGCAAATAAATCGGCATTGCGGTGCTGCTCTATAAACGCCTTTCGATATTGGGTAAGTAAGGCCGACTTAGATATAAAGCCAATAAACGTTCCGTTCTTAACAACCGGTAACTGCCATACGTCCAACTGATCGAAAAATTGCATTACATTGCTTACTGCTTGATTGTGCTCAACAACCGCCGGAGGTATTACCATAAAATCACCCACAGTTGCCGAAGCCGTTTGATTATCAAACAAACGTTTACGTATTTCATCCATCCATATTACGCCTTCTAATTTCCCCGAATTATCCACCACCGCAAAAATATTGGCATTGGTAGATGATATTTCTTTGAAGAAATCGGACATAGGTGTGGTTTTACTTAAAGCCGTATAATCGCGGTTTACAATAGTATCCAACCTTATTGAATTAAGCATGCTATAGTCTTGATCCGGGTATATCTTTTTTTCATGAATAAGATGCTGCCAGTACATGTTATGTGGGTTATACAACCGAGAGATGATGTATGATATAGCAGAAACAATCATCAGCGGAATAAATAACACATAACCTCCGGTGATTTCAGCAATCAAAAATATGGCTGTTAAAGGTGCATGTAACACCCCACTTAGTGCACCGGCCATACCTACTGCTATAAAATTGCTGGTACTTAAATGAATTAACCCGGTTTGATTCACACCATACGCCACCAGCAATCCCAAAAACGCGCCGGTAAACATACTCGGTGCGAAAGTACCACCGTTACCCCCAGAGCCTAAAGTGATACCTGCTGCAACAATTTTTGCAAGCACTAAAGCTGCAATGAACAACAGCATGATAAGAGGCTGCGACAACCATTCTCCATACAATGATTCTTCCTTCAAGGCCTCCATATTACCATTAAGCGCCTCTTGCAAATAATGGTAACCTTCGCCAAGTAACGGCGGGAAAATCAATATAAGGATACCTAACAACAAACCACCAGCCAACGCCCTGATGTACCGGTTGTATTTTTTTAAAATTCCTTTTTCTAAAGTATCAGCCACTTTAGTAATATATACGGCTACAAAACCACTTAGCACGCCTAGTATTACGTAAAACGGCAACGCACTAATCAGCCAACCTTCGGTAACTAAGTGAAATAGTTGCCTTGATTGAAGTACCTTTCCAACAACTACTCCTGTAGCCGAAGCTATGAGTAAGGGTATAAAAGTAGGAATGGTGATTTCGCCGATCAATATTTCGAGCGCAAACAGCACACCGGCTATCGGACTGTTAAACACCGCTGCAATACCAGCCGCAGAACCAGCCGCCAGTAGTATAGTTTTATCATATGCACTTAAATTAAACAACCTCCCCACGTTTGAACCGATGGCTGCACCTGTACAAACAATAGGTGCTTCTAAGCCCGATGAGCCGCCAAACCCAACAGTGAGTGAACTACTGATGAGGTGAGAATAGGTATTATTTAAGCCAATTGCTGATTTGTGTTTCTTTATATTAACCAGAATATTTCCTATTCCTTTTTGAATATGATCACGGTTAATAATATGCTCGTAAGCCACTGTTAACAGTATACCTAAAGCTGGTAAAAACACATAGATGATATGAAAAGGTAAATGTAAGGCTATGTTGCGGCTTACCTCTTCCATTATATGTACCAGGTATTTTAACATTACCGCAGCCAATCCGCCTATTAACCCTACAATAACACTACATAATATTAAGAAGTTACGCTGTGTGGTTTGCCGAAGGCGCCACTGATTAATATGAACTAATAACGTTTTAAGCATAAGAGAACTCGATGTGTGGCAAAGTAACGATTTTACTACTTAAAGCTAACGGTAAACTTTATATTTGACCATGATTTCTCAGCAAAGATATGATCAGCGCGGTGTATCAGCTTCAAAAGACGACGTGCACAACGCTATCCAAAACATTGACAAAGGCTTATATCCGAAAGCCTTTTGTAAAATCATTCCTGATATATTAACCAACGATGAGGACTATTGCAATATTATGCACGCCGATGGTGCAGGTACAAAATCGTCGCTGGCTTATGTATATTGGAAACAAACCGGCGACCTATCTGTGTGGCGCGGTATTGCACAAGATGCCATTATAATGAACTTGGACGACCTACTATGCGTAGGCGCAACAGATAAGATATTGCTTTCCTCAACCATTGGCCGTAACAAAAATCTGATACCAGGTGAAGTAATTGCAGCCATTATTAACGGCACGGAAGAAATTTTGGAAGAGCTGCGAAGCTATGGAATTGGCATCTACTCTACCGGTGGCGAAACGGCTGATGTGGGCGACTTGGTGCGTACTGTTATTGTTGACTCAACAGTTACCTGCCGAATGCGCCGTGACGAGGTAATCTCCAACCATACCATACAGGCTGGTGACGTAATTGTAGGTTTAGCATCGTTCGGGCAAGCTACTTACGAAAAAGAATACAACGGCGGCATGGGCTCGAATGGTCTTACCTCGGCTCGTCATGACGTATTTAATAAACTGGTGGCACAGTCATTTCCTGAAAGCTTTGACCCGGCTGTACCTAACGATTTGGTGTTTTCGGGCAGTAAAAGCCTGACTGATCTGATTGACATTAGCAATGGCCAAACCATCACCGCTGGAAAGCTGGTTTTATCGCCTACCCGTACCTATGCACCAGTAATTAAAGCTATATTAGACCAATACCGTAACCAGATACATGGCATGGTACATTGCAGCGGTGGTGCACAAACCAAGGTGCTGCATTTTGTAGATAACTTACATATCATCAAAAACAATCTGTTCCCTGTGCCTCCGTTATTTAAATTGATTCAGGAAGAATCGGGTACAAATTGGCAAGAAATGTATAAAGTGTTTAACATGGGCCACCGTATGGAACTTTATGTTTCAGAAGCCATCGCAACTGATTTAATACAAATATCTAAAAGCTTCGGTATAGATGCACAAATTATTGGACGGGTAGAAAATGCTGATAAGAAGCAGGTAACTGTTCAATCGGAGTTTGGCGAGTTTGTGTATAATTAAGACTTTAATTAATATCAATATAGAAGGGCTTGCTGGTATTATCAGCAAGCCCTTTTGTATTAAAGAGAATAAATACATAGTAGTGACCATAAAAAAGCCGGTTCGATATAATCGAACCGGCTTTTTTATTAATGATTTATGTTAAAGCTTAGAAGCTGTAACGTACACTCAATTGTGCTCTCCAACGAGACAAGTAATCACTAACTGCATATGGCTGTAATTTACCATCAATTAAGTTAAACCTGCTTTTGTCAAAGTAGAATAATGGATTAGGTGTAAATCCAGAACTAGCTACGTAAAATAAAGATGCACTTTGGTTACCTAAGTTATAAGCTCTGCCCCATGATTTGTTCAGCAAGTTACCTACGTTCAATACGTCAGCAGTTACTGATAATTTGTGATCTTTGAATACAATGAAATCTTGATTGATTTTCAAGTCGAAATGATTCTCCCATGGTAAGCGATCACCGTTACGGGTAGCTAATGAACCTTGGTGCTCTCTTAGGTATTTATTACCTGATACAAAGGCTTGGAAATCGGCCCATTGTTGAGCTGGAGTGGTAGCGAATGTAGATGTTGTACCAAATTGCGCTTGAGCCAAAGTTGCTGGAACAAAGGCGATATCTGCAATACCTGTTGTTCTGTTAGTTGCATCATCACCGTGGATATCGGCGTTATACAACCAAGTGAAAGGCTGGCCAGACTGACCGGTGTACACTAAACCAAATGAAGTAGCCAAGTGGTTGTGTGCATAACGGAAAGTTTTAGAAATGTAACCAATCACGCGTGATCCCGGATCATAATTAGAACGAGCCAGCTCTAAACTGTTTTGACCGTTTACGCTATAAGCAAAACGCCAGTTAGAAATTGCTGTAGAACTTGTACCATCGTTTAATGAACGAGAAGAGCCGTAGGTATACGCAATGCTACCAGTCCAGCCGTTTTGCATTGGCTTCTGGATTTGAGCAGTTAAGTTAACAGCGTAACCCTTGCTAGTGTTAGATAAATAAAGAATATCTGTATAGCTGCTGTTTACACGTGTACCACCGTAGTACGGACGGGTAACACCGCCAGTGGTAACTCTACCAACTTGTGCAGGTGTATTTAAGTTTTGATATAAAATATCGTTAACCTTTTTAGTAAAGATACCTTCTAAGGTACCTACTAATCCCCAAACCGGCAATTTTTGATCAACTGCTAAGTTACCACGCAATGTTTGTGTAAACTTGAAGTCTTTGTCAGTTAAGTCGATTTCGGTTGGAGCAGTTGAGCTACCGGTTGTAGCACCTAAGTGCAGATCGTTAGGATTGTAGTTAAAGCGGATTGGAGTTAAAGCCGAACCTGTAGCTGAGTATCTTACGATAGTAGCACCAGTTGCACCGTATTGGTTAGAGATCCAAACGTAAGGAACGCGGCCGGTAAATAAACCAACACCACCACGTACTTGGGTTGAAGCATCACCATGAACGTCCCAGTTAAAACCTACACGTGGTGCAAACAACAATGAAGTGCTTGGCGGACGGTTGGTTTTTAAATCATACTGTTGAGCTATTGCTGTTGCATTAAAGTTAGCATTCTCAGCTGGATCATTGAAGAAAAGTGGCGCATCAACACGTAAACCGTAAGTCAGTTTAAAACGATCAGACATAGTCCAAACGTCCTGACCATATAAGCTCAGTTGGGCAGATTTTAAGATTGACGGAGCATCTGGGTTAGATGGATCTACCGAGTAATAAGCCGAGTAACCAGTTGGGGCAGTTGTGTTGTCTTTAAACGCCTGGATAGTATTATAACGGTTGTAGTAACCATAGTAATTTTGTACAAATATGTTGTTCGACTTGTAGAAGTAGTTATCTGTACCAAAAGTTATGGTATGCTTGTTTTTGTAGATGGTAAAGTTATCAGTAAAAGTGAAATCATCCTGGCTTAAACGGTTTCTGGCTGAAGAAGCCTCAGAACCCAAATTGTAGTTCAAACCATTTTGCTGAATAAATACAGCTGGGAAAGCACCGGTTGAACGGAAGTCGCGAGTTGCAGTATAAGTTAAACGCAAAACGTTAGACGCGTTGTTAGAAAAAGTACTGTTTAACTCTAACACCGTTGAATTGTTCTTGGTGTTAAAAGTATAACCGCTATTGGCAAAAGTCATGGTTTTATCCTGACGGCTGATGTTGTCACTAAAACCTTTGTTATAGTTATGACGTAATGTTAAACGGTTTTTGCTGTTGATATTCCAGTCTAAACGACCAAAGATATAATCAGTTTCAGTTTTCTTGTTGATCTCTCCCCAGCCACCAACATCATAACCGTATTTGCCTAAAACATAATCATGCAAATCCTTAAGCGCGTTAGGGTCAAATTGAGAGCCAGATCCGGCTACAGTTGGATCGTACGGTAGTGGAGTCGAGTTTCTTACGCGCTCGTAGTTACCATAAAAGAACAATTTGTTTTTAATGATAGGACCGCCTAAGCTGATACCTGCAGTTTGATTTTTAAACTCTTGATATTTGGTATTATTTAAAACGCTTTTACCAATCAGGTCTTGATTTTGCAGAATACCGTAAACAGAACCATGAAACTGGTTAGTACCACTTTTGGTCACAGCATTCATACCACCACCAGTAAAGCCACCTTGAGTTACATCGTACGGAGAAAGCACGATTTGCAGCTCTTGAATAGACTCTAAAGGAATAGGGTTAGCACTAGCCTGACCACCGTTAGTACCAGTAGCTGCCAAACCAAACACATCGGTTGATACGGCACCGTCAATAGTAAACTGGTTATACTTGTTGCTTTGACCAGCAAAGCTGATACCTGCAGGGCTACCATCACTATTGTTATTGTAAGATAATGCTTGTGGCGTCAAACGGGCAAAATCCTGAATGTTACGAGTGATAGTAGGAAGTGTTTGTAATTGTTGTAATGACACGTTGGTAGATGCACCGGTTCTTTCACGGCTAATAACGCTACCTCTTCTAGCACCTTTAACATTTACTTCACTTAAAGTTCTGCCTTCTTCAACCAGAACAGCATCTACTTTCAACGGAGTACCTAAGCTGGCGGTTAAATCAGCAAAAGTGCGGGTGGTGAAACCCACAAATGAAATTTTGATAGTGTAAGGGCCACCAGCTCTTACGTTAGGAATGGTGTACTGTCCGTTGCTGCGGGCTACTGTGCTGTAGTTGGTACCAGTAGGCACGTGCGTAGCTACAACAGTTGAACCGGGCAGCGGTTCACCTTTCGAATCTTTTACTGTTCCTGTAATACTACCTGTGGTAACCTGTGCAAAGGTTGCCGTGACAGTAAACAAGAAAAGAATCGCGAGAAGTAAAATTTTTCTCATGCTTGTTTTTTGTTTAATGAACGTTTAAATAGTTTTTAAAATCACCGCAAATATAGCTAATAGCTTAGCTTCCAATGTTAAGTTAGTGTTAATAATTTTTAGAAATTTTGAACATTTTTCAATTAACACGCCACTATTTTGAGCATCTGCATCCCATAATTAAGTATTTGTTACCTTTTGTGCAATTTGCGCCCCGCTCCCGCCTCATCTTTTACGTTTTTTGTTATTATTTGCACCTAACTTGAAACATTGCAATGGTCTGATTTTCCGTTCCATGATAAGCTTTATAGTTTCAGCCTTTTTATTTAGTTTTGGCGGCAAACTGTTAAAGTAAAATATAATGAACTACGATGTAATTGTTATTGGCTCTGGTCCCGGTGGTTATGTAGCCGCTATCCGTGCCTCACAGCTGGGTTTCAAAACAGCCATAGTCGAAAAAGAATCGTTAGGCGGTATCTGCCTCAACTGGGGTTGTATCCCAACCAAAGCTTTATTGAAAAGCGCGCAGGTATTTGAATATATAAATCACGCTACTGATTATGGTATTAAAATAGATGGTCAGGGCGAAGTAGACTTTGACGCCGTTATTAAAAGAAGCCGCGGTGTGGCCGATGGCATGAGCAAAGGCGTTCAGTTTTTGATGAAGAAAAACAAAATTGATGTAATTATTGGTTTTGGTAAACTAAAAGGTAAAGGTAAAGTTGAGGTTAAAAGCGCTGATGGTGCCGTAACGGAACACACTGCTAAACACATTATATTAGCTACAGGTGGCCGCTCACGCGAATTACCAAACTTACCACAAGATGGCAAAAAGGTAATTGGCTACCGCCAGGCCATGGTACTGCCTCAGCAACCTAAATCTATAATAGTAGTTGGATCTGGCGCTATTGGTATCGAGTTCGCTTACTTTTATAATGCTATTGGCACCAAGGTTACGGTTGTTGAGTTTATGGATAACATTGTTCCGGTCGAGGACGAAGAAATTTCAAAAGCTCTGGCCCGTACACTTAAAAAACAAGGTATCAACATCATGACCAAGTCGACCGTCGAATCGGTTGATACCAGCGGCGAATTATGTAAAGCAACCGTTAAAACTGAAAAAGGCACTGAAGTACTGGAAGCTGAAATCGTACTATCTGCCGTAGGTATTGCTACCAACCTGGAAGGTATTGGTTTGGAAGAAACCGGTGTTAAGTTTGACAAAGGAAAAGTATTGGTAGATGATTACTACCGCACAAACGTTGAGGGCGTATATGCCATTGGCGATATCGTAAAAGGACAAGCGTTAGCGCACGTAGCTTCAGCCGAAGGTATTATTTGCGTTGAGAAAATTAAGGGCCTGCATGTTGAGCCTTTAAACTATGGCAACATTCCTGGATGTACTTACTGCTCTCCTGAAATTGCCTCTGTAGGTTATACCGAAAAAGCAGCACGTGAAGCCGGTTATGAAATTAAAGTAGGCAAGTTCCCATTCTCGGCATCAGGTAAAGCTAGTGCGGCCGGTGCCAAAGATGGCTTTGTAAAAGTTATATTCGATGCCAAATACGGCGAGTTTTTAGGTGCCCACATGTTAGGTTACAACGTTACGGAAATGATTGCAGAAGTGGTTGCTGCGCGTAAGCTGGAAACTACCGGTCATGACATTATTAAAACCGTACACCCTCACCCAACCATGAGCGAAGCGATTATGGAAGCCGCTGCTGATGCGTATGGCGAAGTGATTCACTTATAATATATTACTATATATACACCAAGTCCATAGTTGTAAGTAATGCAAAAGTTGCTTATAATTATGGACTTTTGTTTTAAATATCCTTTTGTCAATTGGCCTAAACATAAACAACTGTAGATTTGAACCTTTATACCATTGATACTGGCTTATTCAAATTAGATGGCGGCGCCATGTTTGGCGTAGTACCCAAAGCTATCTGGAACAAAACAAACCCGGCCGACGAACACAATTTATGCACACTAGCCATGCGCTGTTTGCTGGTTGAAGATGATAACAGGCTAATATTAATTGATACTGGTATTGGCAACAAGTTAGGCGACAAGCTTTCTGCGCTTATGCATTTGCAAGGTGATGATAGCTTAAACAAATCGCTTGCCAAGCATGGGTTTAGTTCGGATGATATTACCGATGTTTTTTTAACTCACTTGCACTTGGATCATGTTGGCGGCGCTGTGACTAAAAATGGCGACCAGTTAGCACCAGCCTATAAAAATGCCACCTACTGGACCAACCAAAAACATTGGGAATGGGCAACCGTTGCCCCAAACGAACGCGAAAAAGCATCGTTCTTAAAAGAAAATTTGATGCCGTTGCAAGAAAGCGGGCAATTGAAGTTTGTTGATTTGCCAGATGGCGGACACTTTTCAACGAATATGCGAGTGCGTTTCGTTTCAGGACATACGGAATCAATGATGCTGCCATTATTGCAGTACAATGGCAAAAAAGTCTTTTATGTAGCCGACTTGATACCTACTGTTGGTCATTTACCCATCGCATATGTAGCTGCTTATGACGTATTTCCGCTGAAAGCCATGCAAGAAAAAAAGGCTTTTTTGCGGGAAGCACTTGAAAATAACTACATATTGTACTTTGAACACGATGTCATAAATGAATGTTGTACTTTACAAGACACAGAAAAGGGCATAAGAGCGAAAAATGTGTTTAAATTGACAGACATTTAAATTTAAAATCAAACCATTGGTATGATTGATGTTACATATAAAACAAACGCACACAGGTTGTAAAGTAATTTACATTATTGTTTTGTAATTATCACTTTTAAATAGTATAATTCCGTAACAATTTGTACCTTTGCGCGTTGAATTCTAAAACAAGAATCGAGGTAATAAAGTAGATGAGACAACTCAAAATAACACAATCCATTACCAATCGTGAGTCACAATCACTTGATAAATACTTGCATGAAATTGGTAAGGTTGACCTAATCACTGCCGAGGAAGAAGTAATTTTAGCGCAAAAAATTCGCGAGGGCGATCAGGCCGCTTTGGAACGTTTAACTAAAACCAACTTACGTTTCGTTGTGTCGGTAGCCAAACAATATCAAAATCAAGGCCTTACATTGGGCGACTTAATAAACGAAGGAAACTTAGGTTTGATCAAAGCAGCTAAGCGTTTTGATGAAACTAAAGGTTTCAAATTCATATCTTACGCCGTTTGGTGGATTCGCCAATCTATATTGCAGGCTATTGCCGAGCAATCCCGTATTGTGCGTTTGCCATTAAACCAGGTAGGTTCATTGAGTAAAATCAGCAAAGCTTTCTCTAAATTAGAGCAAGAATATGAGCGTGAGCCATCACCAGAAGAGCTGGCTGATATTTTGGAAACTACCGTTGACAAGATTTCTGATACACTGAGCAACTCAGGCCGCCATGTGTCTATGGATGCACCGTTTGTTCAGGGCGAAGAAAATACTTTGTTAGACGTACTCGAAAACCAAGAGCCAAATACTGACTCTATTTTAATTAACGAGTCTTTGTCAGAAGAAATTAAACGTTCGCTATCAACCTTAACTGAGCGCGAACGCGAGATTATTGTATTATTCTTCGGTTTAGGTACCAATCATCCCCTATCATTAGAGGAAATTGGCGAAAAATTTAATCTAACCCGCGAGCGTGTGCGTCAGATTAAAGATAAGGCCTTGCAACGTTTGCGTCATACATCACGCAGCAAAATATTAAAATCATATTTAGGATAACCTATTTTATACAAAGCCCCCGGTAAACAACCGGGGGCTTTTTTGTTTTATATTGGTATGGAACCTGCCGATTATGAAAACTTAACAGCTGAGCAAGCTATCAACTATCAACAGCAGCTGCGCAGTCAAATAAAGTTAGAACCATTTGATAAGCCGATCCAAATTATTGGTGGGTCAGATATATCATTCAACAAATACTCGGAAGTAGTGTATGCAGGTATAGTATTGCTTAAATATCCAGAAATGGAAATCATCGGGCATGCCAGTGCTGTTAGTCGTACAACATTTCCTTATATATCCGGGCTACTGGCATTTCGAGAAGTGCCCGCTTTATTAGAAGCATGGAACAAACTGGAAACCAAACCAGATATACTAGTATTAGACGGGCAAGGCATTGCGCACCGCCGACGCATGGGCATTGCTTCTCATTTTGGCGTGATAACAAACACACCGACTATAGGAAGCGCCAAGAGCCGGTTGTTTGGCCGTTATGATGAACCAATTAATGTACCCATGGCTCAAAGCCCCATGACAGATAAGGAGGAAACAATCGGCGTAGCTTTAAAAAGCAAAAAGAATTGCAATCCTATTTTTATATCCCCCGGTCATCGCATCACACTTGAGCAAAGTGTAGATGTTATTAAAAATTGCTTAAAGGGATACCGTATACCTGAGCCTACCAGGCAAGCGCATATATTAGTAAATAAATTACGGGTGGAAATGGGTGGACATGATACCTCGCAACTTTCAATATTTTAATTACAGTGTAACATCTCTCACACCGGGGTCGTCTTATGCACATATCACAATTACATGTGCAAACGGAAATTATTAATAATATTGGTTATGCTGTTGCTCGCAAACTTTGCATCAGCAAAACCCATATTAAAAATAAGCCGGCATGCTGAAAATCCCCTATTAGCTATTGAGCCCATCTTTCCTGGTGATTTAAAGACAGTTACAATCCCCATTAAAAGAGCAAGGAACCTTATCGTTGTTGAAGCTCAGGTAGACTCTGTTGCAGGCAACTTTATATTAGACACCGGCGCACCTTACCTGGTTCTTAATACAACATACTTTAGAAATATGCCTAAAATTGGCGATATAGATGCCAATGGTGTGAATGGCAGTTCAAATGGAACGTTTCGTACAGAAGTAAAAGATTTCTTTTTGGGGTTAGATTTACAATACAAACGGATAAAGGCCGACGTTTGCGACCTCTCTTCCATAGAAAATAGCAAAAAATTAAAGGTGCTTGGAATAATGGGAACGCAGCTATTCCGAAAAATGGCTATTACCATCGACCTGTTTCATAGTGTAATTTATTTGCACAAGCTGGATAGCAAAGGTGAAATTCCGGAAGCGCAACGTACTTTTCGGAACCCAGATATGCGCACCTCATTTAAATACATTAATGATGTGATTTTTATGAAAGGTATGATAGCCGAAAAACCCCTATGGTTTGTGTTTGACACAGGTGCCGAAAGTAACCTGTTGGCGAATGACGTACCTAAAGCCGTTTTGAAAACTATGCACACCATCAATCGATCTACAATTGTTGGCGTTGGCGGGCCAGGGAATGAAACCGCATATGCAAATTTTGACAAGCTGATTATCGGCAATTACCAGTTCACCAACAACCGGATTTTACTTACTAATTTAACCCACTTAAGTCGCGCGTATGGTTACAGTATGGACGCTATATTGGGTTACGACTTTTTTGGACGAGGCGTTTTCACGATAAACTTCGTAAAAAAAGAATTTGAAATGTACATTTACAACCACTGACAAATATGAAGCGGCTTATTTATTACACCATATTGCTTTTTGCCCTTTGCGGCATTAGCATGACTGTGCCGCAATTTCACTACTCAGTTTTTGGCCACCGTAAATTTGCCGCTCAACAATCTTACGACCCAGGCTACCCCGGTGACGTACCCTATGGCGTCAACAACTTCTCGACAGTAACCGTTCGTGAATTACCCTCGGGACTTACCAGGTTTTTTGTCCCTGGAAATCTCAATGCTCGCCATGTACAACTATCTGGAAGCTTTAACAGATGGACCACACAAAAAGGCGTCATGACGCGTACAGATAGTGGCTGGGTGAGCGATATCACGCTGGAACCGGGCGTTTATGCCTACAAGTACATAATTAACGGCAGATGGAGTCGGGATGTAACGAACAACTTAAAAGAAGACGACGGTTGGGGCGATTATAATTCCATTTACTACCGATATAACTATACCTTCCGTTTAGGTGGCTTTGCTACTGCTCACCGTGTAGCCGTAGCGGGTAGATTTAACAATTGGAACGCGAACGAAATTATATTATCCCCTAAAGGGAAATATTGGGAAAGGCAGATATACCTGCATGAAGGCACGCATCTATATCGTTTCATGGTAGATGGCCGCTGGATCACAGATCCGGCTAATCCGGCACAAACTGTACAAAACAACACAGCCAGTTCAATTTTAAATTTTGGCGAAAGCGTCAACTTTAAGTTAAACGGATATAGCAACGCTAAAAATGTATTTATAGCCTGCGATTTTAATAACTGGCGTTCCAATACTATCCGCATGCAAAAAGCTGCGGGAGGTTGGGCTTTACCATACGTATTACCTAAAGGAAATTATCAGTATAAATTTATAGTAGACGGCCAGTGGATTACGGATCCGTTCAACCCGCATACTACTGTCATCGAAGGAAATCAAAATTCCTTTTTATCAGTGGCACCTAACCACACCTTTACTCTGAATGGTTATAATGGTGCCAAAGAAGTAAGGATAGCTGGTGACTTTAATGATTGGAATCCCGATGGTTACACATTGGCACATTCAGGCAACCAGTGGCATATAAGTTTGCGCTTAAAATCGGGCAAATACCGCTACAAGTTTATTGTAGATGGCAACTGGATACTTGACCCAGGCAACCGACAGTGGGAACAAAACGAATACAACACCGGGAATTCGGTGCTATGGATAGATTAGCAGCATTAATTTCTACTTGTTGATAATAAACCGATAATGGAAGCAGTTTTATAATTTCAACGCCTGCTTCACAATGCATCACTTTAGTACACTCCTGCTTCAGTTCTACAGGCCATTTTGGTGGTATCATCTACTGTTTACCATCATTGGGGTTTATGCGATCACCATTTACGGGCTGGTATTCCTGCTTATTACTATACTATTTAAACTGTCAGGTTACGCAAGTGCGTTGGGATACCAGTACTACTTCAACAGCAATGTTTACTACTACTATCGCAATGCCGGCTATTCTGTTAGGCGTATGTATTTATATGCATTCGGCTTCGACTTCCTCATTTTTATAATATTGCTGCCCCTTTGCGTATATATCTCACACCACATCAATGCTTAAAGTTGATAGTGTACAATTAGCTTACAACGGCCGCAAGATATTGCAGGACGTTTATCTGGATTGCAAGATAGGCGACGTTATTGGCTTGCTCGGACGTAATGGAAGCGGCAAATCCAGCCTGTTAAAAATTATATTTGGCACCATTACCCCTACCTTCAAGCATATCAGCATAAACGATAATTATGTAACTACCGGGTATCTTAATCACAACGTAGCTTATCTGCCTCAACACAACTATCTGCCTAAAAGCGTTCCGATAAAAAACCTTGCTCCTATGCTGGTTGACCAGAACAGTTGGAACGAGTTTATTCAGCATGACGTCTACCAGCAGCATCAGCATAAAACAGCGCGTCAATTATCAGGCGGCGAATTACGTAAACTCGAAACGCTGATGATACTCTACAGTAAAGCCGATTATATTTTGCTGGACGAGCCTTTTACGCATATATCGCCAGTGCAAGCTGAAGAAATTAAGCAAATCATTCGTGCACGGTCGGTTTATAAAGGAATTATTGTAACCGATCATCAGTACTACAACATTTTAGAGGTTAGCAATAAACTGGTATTGCTGCACAACGGCGCTACCAAATTGATAAAAGACCATGCAGACTTGATTGCTTACGGCTATCTTAGCGGTATTTAAATCAAACCGACCATGACTATACCCATCTACCAGGCCGATGCTTTTACCAGTAGTTTGTATGGTGGCAATCCGGCTGCCGTTTGCCCTTTAACCGAATGGCTACCCGATGAAACCATGCAAAAGATAGCGGCCGAAAATAACCTGGCCGAAACGGCATTTTTCGTAAAAACGCATGAAGGGTATCACTTACGCTGGTTTACACCAGAGCTGGAGATTGACCTTTGCGGACATGCTACCCTAGCGACAGCACACATTCTGTTTACAGAGTTAGGACATGCAGAACCTGCTATACATTTTACCACCGAAAAAGCCGGAACTTTGATTGTGACTCGTGATGGTGACCGTTACACGCTCGACTTTCCATCGCGTCCGCCCTACCCGGTTGAGTTGCCTGGAGGCCTAATAGATGCCTTAGGCGGTAAAAAGCCATCGCACATATTACGCTCACGCGATTTCTTTTTGGTATATGAAGATGAGCAGGATATCATCGACATTGTGCCTGATCACTCAGCATTAGCTAAAATAGATGCGATTGGTATTATTGTAACCGCACCCGGTAATACTGTTGATTTCGTATCGCGCTTTTTTGCCCCCGCCGCTGGCGTGCCCGAAGACCCGGTTACCGGATCGGCACATTGCAACTTGATACCTTACTGGGCGGAAGAGCTTGGTAAAAACGAATTGCATGCCTACCAGCTGTCTGCTCGCAAAGGTGAGCTGTGGTGCGAACACAAAGGCGACCGCGCGCTGATGAGTGGCAATGCCGTGACGTATTTAAAAGGCGAGATTTATATTTGATTTATAAGTTAAAAGAGTTGTTACGTGAGAATGTAATGACTCTTTTAACTTAATTTTTTTAAGCCATTCTGAACCCCTTTTCGTCCGCTATTTTAGTATCATTTGCCTTCATCCTTTTAATGCCTAAAACCGGCAATTTCAACATGTAATTAACATCTTATTAAACCTTTTTTTGTAATTTTGAAGGTTGAACTATTGATAAGTAAAGATTGCAGTTAACTAAGTTAGAAGTCAAAGGATTTAAAAGCTTTGGCGATAAGATAACCATTAATTTCAATGAAGGCGTTACTGCCATAGTGGGTCCGAATGGCTGCGGTAAATCTAACGTAGTTGATTCTATCCGCTGGGTGCTGGGCGAGCAGAGCACCCGTGCGCTACGGTCAGAAAAGATGGAAAACATCATCTTTAACGGTACCAAAAGCCGCAAGCCAGCCAACTTGGCCGAGGTATCGCTTACCTTCGACAATACCAAAAACGTACTGCCTACCGAATTCTCGCAAGTAACGCTTACCCGCAAACTTTACCGTACCGGAGAAAGTGAGTACCGGCTAAATAATGTGCAGTGCCGGCTGAAAGACATCACCGACCTATTTTTGGATACAGGTATAGGCTCCGATTCATACTCTATCATCGAGCTAAAGATGATAGACGAAATCATCACAAATAAAGAAGGCTCACGTCGTAATCTGTTTGAAGAAGCATCGGGTATATCTAAATACAAACTGCGCAAAAAGCAAACTTTCAATAAACTCAAAGATACAGAGGCTGACTTGGAGCGGGTTGAAGACTTACTTTTCGAGATTGAAAAAAACTTAAAAACATTAGAGAATCAAGCCAAAAAAGCTGAACGTTATTACCGCTTAAAAGAGCAGTATAAAACATTGAGTATTATGCTGGCTTCGTTTCGTTTAGCCTCATTCAGCGATTCATTAATCAGCATTGAAGAGCGGGAACAAAAACATCAGGCCGAAAAAACTAGTATAGTAACACAGATTGATACGCTTGAGGCGCAGGTGCAACAACTGAAAGTTGACAATCTTACCAAAGAGAAAAACCTATCAATACAGCAAAAAGCTACTAATGAATATGTAGCCAAGATTAGAGCTTACGAGAGCGATAAAAAAATCAAGAACGAACAGCTCAAATTTCAGCGCGACAAAGAGACTCGTTTAACAGAAGAGCTTGAGCGCGACCGCAATCAGCTCAACCACGTGCTGTACAACATTAAAAGGTTGTCAGAAGAAAGATTGCAAGAAGAAGAGACCTTGGAAAGCGTGAGCTCAAGAGTGGCCGACTTGAAGGCCGCCGTTGATGAGTTGCGCGAGGAACAAACTACTGCCCGTGCGGAGCTTACGGAACTAACCAACATCAATAACCGCCTGCAAAACCAAATTTACAAGGCTGAAAAAGACTTGGATATTTTGCGCATCCAACAGCAGGCACTGGAGCAGGAAAGTCAGCGCAATATGGAAGACGCCGCCAGCCGCGAGGTGGAGCTATCGCACTTTAACCAAATGGTGGCCGAACTGGAATACCGTACAGAATCTACTGAAAAAGAATACCAGTTAGCGGTTGAATTTGAAAACAACCTGCAGGAAAGAATAAAGGAAACTGAGGGCAGCATTGCCAGCGTTAAAGACACCATTATACAACACACCCGCCAGCTGGATGCCAAACAGAATGAGTATAACCTGACCAAAAGTTTAGTTGACAACTTGGAAGGCTTTCCGGAGTCAATCCGCTTTCTTAAAAAAAATGCAGATTGGGCCAAGAATGTTCCGCTGTTTAGTGACGTTCTATTTTGTAGAGAGGAATACCGGGTAGCTATTGAAAACTATCTGGAGCCGTTAATGAACTATTATGTGGTAAACAACTATGATGAAGCCATTACCGCTATCAATTTACTTCGGAATGCCTCGCGCGGCCGTGCTCAGTTTTTTATATTAAGCCACTATCAGCAAATAGCAGCCCAGCCTGTGCCAAACCCAAACCCCAGTCAATGGATTTCGGCTTTGGATACTATCGAAGTAGACGGCCGCTATCAACCGTTGTGCAATTACCTGCTGCGTAATGTTTACTTGGTGAGTGATAGCTCAGATAACGACTTAAATAACGGTCCTGTCCCTAACGGTGTTGTGCTGTTGGGCAAAAGCGGTAAATTCAGCAAATCGATACTAAGCATGGCCGGTGGTTCGGTAGGATTGTTTGAGGGTAAACGTATTGGTCGGGCTAAAAACCTCGAAAATCTGGCAAAAGAAATTAAACAGTTAGAAGGTAAGGTAACAACCTTTAAAAGCCAGCAGGAAGAGCTACAGAGAACTTTAACCGCTTTACGATCATCCGGCAAAACATCCGAAATTCAGCAACGCCAGCAGGAGTTAAATCGTTTACACACTGAGTTGGTTACCGTTACTACGCGGCGCGAGCAGTACCAAACCTTTATAACCAACAGCCGCAACCGTAAGGAAGATATCGCTCGTAAAATTGATACGATTAAAGAGGAAGAGCAAACGTTGCAGCCTCAATTAGCCGAGCTGAAAACGCAAAAAGAAATACAAAGCGATTTGTTATTAGATAAGCAGCAGGCATCCAATGAATTAAATGAGTATACCTCAGTACAATCCAACGCTTATAATCAAGAAAATATTCGTTTTCATCAGCAACAAAACAAGGTATCCAGCTTAAACAAAGATTTAGAATACCGCGAGAGTCAGCAAGAGAACCTGGAAGGTAGGATTAGAATAAATACTGCCGAGATGGAAAAGGTTCAGGCGGCTTTATTGGAAACGGTACAACAAACTGATTTCTCTGACGAAGAACTGCTGGAGATGTACAGCCAGCGCGATTTACTGGAACAAGCTACCCGCCAGGCCGAGCAGGAATATTACTCGGCACGCGGACAAATTACCGAGGTAGAAAATGAAATTACACAACTTCGCCGTAAAAAAGATCAGGCAGATGTTATTGAAAATGAGCTGAAAGACCGCCGCACCAACTTAAAACTGGAACTTAACGCTTTGAAAGAACGCCTGGCTGTTGAATTTAATATAGACATGCAAGACCTGTTGGAAACTGAACTTCCGGCCGAAGAGAACGAGCAGGATCTGCGTGAAAAAACGGAAAAATTAAAAAAACAGATAGATGATTTTGGCGCTATTAACCCTATGGCGTTAGAAGCATTCAAAGAGATGGACGAGCGTTACCAATTTATCCAGTCGCAAAAAAAGGATCTGATGGAAGCCAAGGCCTCCCTCCTTTCAACCATTCAGGAGATTGATGATACCGCCCGCGAGAAGTTCATGTCGGCCTTTATTATGGTGCGTGAAAACTTCATTAAAGTATTCCGTTCCCTTTTCAATGAAGAAGACTCTTGTGATTTAACATTGACCGATCCAAGCCATCCACTGGAATCAGACATTGATATTATTGCTAAGCCCAAAGGCAAACGCCCGCTGTCAATCAACCAGCTATCGGGCGGTGAAAAGACTTTAACGGCCACTGCTATTCTGTTTTCGCTATACCTGTTAAAGCCAGCACCTTTCTGTATTTTTGATGAGGTTGATGCGCCTTTGGATGATACGAATATTGACAAGTTCAACAACATCATCCGCAAGTTTTCCACCGGATCGCAGTTCATCATTGTATCACACAACAAAAAAACCATAGCCAGCACCGATGTGGTTTACGGTGTGACTATGGTTGAGCAGGGAATATCCCGTGTAGTACCTGTTGACTTACGCCAAATGGCCGATTAACACCAGCGCATTATTTCTGTAGTCGTTTCAGATCTTTGGTATGTACACTGCCACTAAACTGCTGTTTTACATCCAGCACAATATTGGCATTGCGTAACTGATTTTTTTCGCTGGTTGACTGCAAGCTCAATGTTTGCAAACCTGCTGTGGCATAATTTCCTTTATCAATAAAGTTCAGCGCTTTTGCAAACAGCCCCTCGCTGGTATCACCAAAATCTTTGGTTACATCATCAGCTACGTCGGCACCTGCGAAGTTGCTTCCGGGTACCATGCCCTGATAAAAGTCGGCCTTACCAGCTGAATTTTGACTTTCAAACTCGGCCAAGTATACATCATACTGTGATTTGTTACCCAACGGAATACCAAAGAAACCTACCGGTTTGCCGTAAGTAGTGCGACCAATTATTTGAACGCCTTGCGGCAAAGCAGGCTGAAGGTTATTAATTAGCAACTCACTTGCAGATGCAGTGCTGCCAGTTACTAAAAAGAAAGCTCTGCTTAAATTAAGTCCGCCTACTTTTGCAAATTTGTAAGTGTTGTTTGCTTGATTAAAATAACCGGCTGGAATAGAATATTTTTTTGCTAAAAATGGGTAATCACCTTTTTGTAATTTGTCATTAAAATACTCAGTAAACATTGTTGAACCGTTTTTAGATGCAGGTACCATGTAATTAGCAATGTACTCTGATGTTTCCACCGCACCACCGCCGTTATAACGTAAGTCGACCACTATTTCATCTATATTACTAGCCGCAAAGCTATTAAATGCTTCATCAATTTTAGTTTTGGCATTATCAAGGGTTGTAAAGCGACTGAAAGCAAAGTATCCTACCTTTTTTCCGCTAGTGGTAGTTACCACTTTATATTTAATAACCGGGTTTATAGTATAAGTGGTTTTTGAAACGGTGGTTGTAAAAGATGTACCGTCCGGACGCTGCAGCGTAAGTTTGATAGAGTTGTTGCTTAGCGACTTGTTAATTGCAACAAGAGCCGGATCGGTACTTGTACCAGTAGTTAAGGTCACCGATGCATCATCTACAGCCGTTACCTTATAACCGCGAACAAGATTTTGGGAAGCGGCAGAAGAGCCTGGAAAAACATATCTTACCCTTAAATCATTTGTAGCAACGTAAGTTAATGCAAAACCAAAATCACCACCAGTTCCGCCGATAGACGTTGCAGCTTCGCCACCGTCAACATATGAATATTTCGACTCGCCAGGGTAAGCGGCATTATACTCGTAAGCTTGGCCAGTTGTAGGGTTTTTTTTAAATTGGGAAATAGCGTCTATTTCACTTTGTAAAGCAGTTAAATCCGAACTTCCGGAATAAGATTGCGGGTTAAACGTATTTGGAATAGCATCATACCATAGATACTCTTCTTTAGCATATTGGTAAAGAGAGTCACGCATTTTATCAAGCTCACTGGAGCCTTGTACTGGATCGGTAGTTATTTGCTTATCTTTTTTACACGATGTAAAAGCCAAAGCGAGCAACATCGAAAAAAATAAATTTCTTTTCATTAAAGTTAATATTGTTAATTATTGTATATGCAAAGTAATGATAAGTTATATAACTTCCTATAGCACTGTGCTATAATTTAAAAAAGTAATACCTGCTGCTTCAGCACATAGCTCGTCTATGTTGGTGGCACCTATCATCACTAATTCTCTTCTTTGCAGGTGATGATCATCAATCAACTTGTGGATAACGTCCGGCTCTGGCTTAGGCGCTATTTCATCAGCAAAATAGCAAATTAAATACTGTTCAAGCCCCTGCCAATCGGTTTGTTTAATCTTATTCAATTGCTGTTGCGGATTGCCGTTGGTTACAATAAAAATCTTTTTACGGTCAACCACAATGTCCTGAAGCAATTTGAGCATGTCCTCATAAAGTAGCAGCTTTAGTGGAAGCTTGGCGTTTTTATGCAGATGCTCAAAATTGAAGCGATACTTTTCGTCTATTTTAAACCGTTGCTGTAAGCGGTCAAACACCTGTTCTTTTCCTTCAGCATCGTGTGTTTGTACCATTAGGTTTACCAGCACCTTTGCGTCAAGTAATTCGGTATATTCTAAAAAACCTGCAAACAAGTAGTATACCTGATACAAATAATCTTTTTCGGGATACAAAACGTTGTCCAACTCGAAAACAAACGCATTGTTGCGTGCGTCTAAATCAGTGTATTTAATCATGGGCAGGTATCAATTGAATGCCATACTCATCGAATAACTGCTGTGCAGGCTTTAATTGTTCTGCTTCTGCAAAGTACAGCAGATAAACAGTTTCAATATGATTATCCAAACAAAAAGCCAGCATCTGATGCGGGTAAGTGTCAGACAGTGGACTGGGCAGCTTCAGCATTCTGCCCGACTTGATCATTACATCGGGTAAATCCAGGTAATCGCCCAACAACACAATTGCATTATTTATATTATTTTTTATTTGATGGGCTTTGGCGGTGCTTGCGCCTGTTATTAAAATATTCACTCTGATATAATTTATGACTGTACTATCAAGCCGTCTTTCATGGTTACTTTACGGTCTGATAATCCGGCTAATTCTTCGTTATGGGTTACGATGATAAAAGTTTGCTTAAACTCATCACGCAGGTCAACAAACAACTCGTGCAAATCGCGCGCGTTAGCTGAATCAAGGTTACCCGAAGGTTCGTCTGCTAGCACAAGTGCTGGATTATTAATTAGCGCCCGAGCCACAGCCACACGTTGTTGTTCGCCGCCCGAAAGCTGATTAGGTTTATGATGCATCCTTTCTTTGAGGCCAAGCTTATTTAGCAAATGCGCCGCGCGCTTTTCGGCTTCCACTTTTGAAGTGCCTGCTATGAACGCCGGGATACATACGTTTTCAATAGCGTTAAATTCGGCAAGTAAGTGATGAAACTGGAATATAAAACCAATGTTTGTATTCCTGAAAGCACTTAGCTGCTTGCTGTTCAAGCGATTCACCTCCAGGTCGTTCAGAAAAATCTGACCTGAATCGGGCTTATCTAATGTGCCTATGATATTAAGCAATGTGCTTTTACCGGCGCCGGATGCACCTACAATGGTAACTATTTCGCCTTTAGATACTTCCAGGTCTACCCCTTTTAATATCTGCAGCGCACCGTATGATTTTTGGATAGACTGTGCTTTAAGCATGTGCAAAAATAAAAATACCTGCTGCATATCAGCATACAACAGTATTAATACATATAATATTACCTGATTGATTTTTTAAATAGAACTGAAATTGTAGATTTACCGCAAATTCTTCACAAGACATGAATATTCACGAATATCAGGGTAAAGCCATTCTAAAAAGTTTTGGCGTTAGAGTACAGGAAGGCATTGTTGCCGACACTGTGGAAGAGGCTGTTGCAGCCGCCCAAAAAATGAAAGAAGATTTCGGTTCAGACTGGGTGGTAATTAAAGCTCAGATCCATGCCGGAGGCCGCGGTAAAGGCGGTGGTGTTAAACTGGCCAAAAACCTGGACGAGGTTAAAGAAAGAGCAGGCGCTATTTTAGGCATGCAGCTGGTAACCCCACAAACCGGACCTGAAGGTAAAAAAGTAAATAAGGTGTTAGTTGCACAGGATGTTTATTATCCGGGCGCAACCGAAACCAAGGAGTTTTACATGAGCGTATTGTTAGATCGCGCCAAAGGCCGCAACATCATCATGTACTCAACCGAAGGTGGTATGGATATCGAAGAAGTAGCACACTCTACTCCTCACCTGATTCATAAAGAAGAGATTGACCCTAAAGTAGGTTTACAAGGCTTTCAGGCACGTAAAATTGCCTTTAACCTAGGCGTATCGGGCGATGCATTTAAAGATATGGTGAAATTTATCACCGCTTTATACAAAGCTTATGAAGCTACCGACTCTTCACAATTTGAAATTAACCCGGTATTAAAAACATCAGACAATAAAATTTTAGCCGTTGATGCTAAAGTAAACCTGGATGATAACGCATTATACCGTCATCCGGATTATGCTGCTATGCGCGATGAATCTGAAGAAGATCCGATGGAAGTTGAAGCCAGCCAATCAAACCTTAACTACGTAAAACTTGATGGTAACGTAGGTTGTATGGTTAACGGTGCTGGTTTAGCAATGGCCACCATGGACATCATCAAAATTGCTGGTGGCGAGCCTGCTAACTTTTTGGATGTAGGCGGTACTGCCAACGCACAAACGGTTAAAGCAGCGTTTAACATTATCCTTAAAGATCCGAACGTAAAAGCTATTTTAATTAACATCTTTGGCGGTATCGTTCGTTGCGACCGTGTAGCGCAAGGCGTTATTGATGCTTATCAGGAAATTGGCAATATACCAGTTCCAATCATTGTTCGCTTACAGGGTACTAACGCCGAAGAAGCTAAAGAACTGATTGACAACTCAGGTTTAGAAGTATTCTCGGCAATTCTATTAAAAGAAGCAGCTGAAAGAGTGAAAGAAGTTTTAGCATAACTAATTTCTTAACCTACATTAAGAAGGGAACTCAAAAAGTTCCCTTTTTTTGTGTCGTTAAATAATTACAGAAACGTTGCATGTTACAACATTCAACGTTAAATTTGAGAAAACACTAAAACAATCAATTAACTATGGCTACTACAAAATGGGTATTAGACCCAACCCACTCAGAAGTACAGTTTAAAGTAAAACACCTGGTCATTTCGACCGTTACAGGCGCTTTCAGAAAGTTTGAAGGTGAAGTGGTAACCGAGAGCGACGATTTTCAGGATTCGGAAATCGATTTTTCATTGGACGTGGAAAGCATTGATACCAACCAGGAAGCGCGTGACCAGCACTTGAAATCAGCAGAGTTTTTTGACGCGGCTACTTATCCGAAAATCAGTTTCAAATCGACCTCATTAAAAAAGGTTGACAGTGATACTTACAAACTGGAAGGCAACCTGACTGTGAGAGATGTAACTAAACCGGTAACCTTAGACGTAGAGTTTGGTGGCTCGGCTGATGACTTTTATGGCAATACCAAAGCAGGCTTTGAAGTAACCGGTAAAATTAGCCGTAAAGAGTTTGGCTTAACCTGGAGCGCTGTTACCGAGGCAGGTTCTGTAGTAGTTGGCGACGAAATCAAATTAATTATGAATGTGCAGTTTATTAAGCAAGCCTAATATTACGAAGCATATATTTATTAAACGCCTGTATGTTTTACATACGGGCGTTTACTTTGTACATAGTATCGTAAAAAACTTTTTAAAACCAACCATACACTATATTTGCTTTCTATAGCATGCTCATTAAAATATATCCCGAAAATCCGAATCCTAAAGCTATCGAGCAGGTAGTGCAAGTATTACGCAAAGGCGGCCTTATCATTTATCCTACCGATACCATTTATGGCTTAGGTTGCGACATTACCAATCAAAAGGCTATCGAGGCCATCGCCCGTATTAGAAACATCAAACCTGAAAAAGCCAATTTTTCATTTATCTGCTACGACTTGAGCCATATATCGGATTATATTAAGCCTATTGACAACGCCACCTTCAGGGTATTAAAAAAAGCTTTGCCTGGCCCGTTCACTTTTATTTTTAACGCAAGTCATAATGTACCCAAGTTGTTAAGTTCAAAAAAGAAAACTGTAGGTATACGGGTACCTGATAATGATATTGCACGTGAAATTGTGAAACAGCTTGGTAATCCTATCCTGTCTACCTCCATCCGTGATGAAGACGATATCATGGAATACTCAACCGACCCGGAACTTATTCACGAGAAATACGAGAGCTTAGTAGATATTGTGATAGATGGTGGATATGGCGACAATACCGCTTCAACTGTGGTAGATTGTACCAACGGCGATTTTGAAGTTATACGTGAAGGTAAAGGCGATTTGGAGATTTACTTGTAGCTTGTGAGTAAAGTTAAGAGCTAAGAACCAAGACAGCTTTTATATAAAATTGTGTCATCTCGAATGGCAGTGAGATCTTTTGGAAAAGAAACGATTGACAAATCGCTTTCAAAAGATTTCTCGTTAGCACTCGAAATGACAGTTTTTTGCTCTATCCTTTAATAGATTGGATAAATTCCGGTATCCGTTCCAAATAGTTTTCCGTTCCCAAGAACTTAACAAAGGCACTACCTACAATGGCGCCATTGGCATAAGCCGTGGCTTTTTGATAAGCTGGCTTATCGGCAATACCAAAACCTATCACCGTAGGATTTTTAAGCTGCATATCTTTAATGCGCTGAAAATAACTTTCTATTGTGTCGGAGATGGTAAGGTTGCGACCGGTGATGGATGCTGAAGAAAGCAGATAAATAAAGCTGTTGCTCAACTCATCAATTTTTCGGATGCGTGACTCTGCAGTTTGCGGTGTTACCAAAAAGATATTGCTTAGGTTGTGCTTGGCAAATATGTCTTTATATAATTGTTCATACTCGTACATCGGCAGGTCGGGTACAATCACGCCGTCTACTCCTACCTCAGCGGCTTTGGCACAAAAACGTTCTACGCCGTATTGTACCATTGGATTGGCATAGCCCATCAATAGTACAGGTATAGTTACCCTTTGGCGCAGGTCTTTTAATTGCTCAAACAGCAGGTTAAGATTCATGCCATTATCCAGCGCTTTTTGTGAGCTGTGTTGGATGGTTGGACCATCGGCTACAGGATCGGAGTACGGAAAGCCGATTTCCAAAAAGTCTGCTCCCGCTTTTTCCAACGCTTCGGCTATATCTAAAGTGGTATTCAGTTCGGGGTAACCAGCCGTAAAATAAACCGATAGCAGGTTGTTTTTCTTTTCGTCGAACATGGTGTTCAACCGGTTTGCAATTACAGTTTGCATATAATTAAAAGCCGAAGTGTTTAATGTAAGTATTTAAGTCTTTATCGCCGCGCCCAGACAGACATACAATTACGTTGTCGTCTTTCTGAAACTGCATTTTTTCGAGATGTGCGAAAGCATGAGCCGACTCAATTGCCGGAATAATTCCCTCCAGTTGCGAAAGCAGCAATCCGGCGTTTAATGCTTCATCGTCGGTAATGCTTACGTATTGCGCCCGCTGTACTTTATGCAAATGTGCATGCTGCGGCCCAATGCCTGGGTAATCTAACCCAGCCGAAATAGAATAAGGCTCTACAACCTGCCCGTCGTCAGTCTGCATTAAAATGGTACGGCTACCATGCAATATGCCTTCTTTGCCAAGTACCGATGTGGCAGCAGAATGGCCGCTGTCTAAACCTTTACCCGCAGCTTCAACCGCAATTAACTTTACTGCTTCATCATCTAAAAAATGGTAAAACATCCCCATCGCATTACTACCTCCGCCCACGCAGGCCAGTACATACTCGGGAAGATCTTTGCCGGTTTGTTCTTGCAGTTGTTTTTTAGCTTCTAATGAAATGATAGATTGAAAACGGGCAACCATTTCTGGGTACGGATACGGACCAACTACCGAGCCGATGATGTAATGCGTATCTTCTGGGTTATTAATCCAGTCGCGCATGGCTTCGTTGGTAGCATCTTTCAGCGTTTTACTGCCTGAGGTGGCCGGAATTACCTTAGCACCCAGCATTTTCATACGGGCCACGTTGGGTGCCTGACGCTCCATGTCTATTTCGCCCATATACACTACGCATTCGATGCCACGCAACGCACATACTGTTGCGGTAGCAACGCCATGCTGCCCAGCTCCAGTTTCGGCAATGATACGTTTTTTGCCCAAGCGCTCGGCCAGTAAAATCTGGCCAATGGCATTGTTGATTTTATGCGAACCGGTGTGGTTCAGATCTTCGCGCTTTAGAAATATGTTAGCGCCATATTTTTCAGACAGGCGTTTGGCAAAGTACAAAGGCGATGGCCTGCCAACGTAATCTTTCAACAACTGATCAAACTCTGCTATAAAACTGGCATCGTTAGTTATATTTTGGTATTGCTGACGCAGTTCCTCAACATTCGGGTACAGCATTTCAGGGATATAAGCTCCGCCGAAATCACCGTAATACCCCTGCTCGTTAACTGTATATTTCATTGTATATCGTTTTCTCTAAGTATATGAAATGCATTGTGTAGCTTTTCTACGTCTTTTAAACCTGGTTGGGTTTCAAACCGGCTGTTTAGGTCAACACCATAAAAAGCCGGATGTTTAATTTGCTTTACCTGATCAATATTTTCCAAGCTTAAACCGCCACAAACAAAAAATGGTGTATCTAGTCGGTAATTGTTTAGAATACTCCAGTTAAACGTTCTGCCCGATCCGCCATGGCCTTCCGTTTTGGTATCAAACATAAAGTAATCGACATATCCCTGATAAGCGTTCAGTTGTTCAAAATCAAAGTTATCATCTACACCAAACGCCTTAAACACGGTTACCTTAGTTTGAAGACTTTGGCAAAAGGCCGGGCTTTCGGTGCCATGCAGTTGCACAGCATTAAAGTCGAACTGTTCAATTAATAGGTTTATTTTATCTGCATCTTCATTTACAAACACTGCTGTTTTGTAAATGAATTCTGGTAATTGATCTAAAGTTTCGGGTGGTAAAGCGGCAATATATCTGGGCGATAAATCGTAGCAGATGAAACCCATGTAATCGGGTTTAAGATCAGCAACGGCTTGTATATTTTCGGAATGCTTCATTCCGCACACTTTTATTTTCATAACCTTAATTTGCGAGCAGTTGTTTAAAACTGTTCAATGCACGACCACTCATCAGTGCTTCTTCAGCCTCGTAAAAACTATCGGCAAAAGTCTGCTCGGGTTTGATAGTTTTTATTGCTAATGCAGCGTTGCATAGCACAACACTACTTTGCGCATTAGTTGCTTCGTTGTTCAACACTTTCATAAAAATGTCAGCAGACTCTGCTATCGTATGCCCACCTGTTATTTCAGAGGCATCCAGCTTTTCAAAACCAAGACTTTCCAATGTGTTGATTTGCTCACCTGCGGTCGAAAATGTTTTGAAGTCCCCCGTTAGCGACACTTCGTCATATCCATCCAATGCATTTACAATAGTGTAGTTAACAAATGACTTTTGGTAAAGGTAAGCATACAAACGTGCCAGCTCCAGGTTGTACACCCCTACCATTTGGTTGTTGGGCTTAGCCGGATTAACCATTGGGCCCAGCATGTTAAAGAATGTTTTCACACCCAGTTCGCGACGGATAGGCGCAACGGTTTTCATGGCTGGGTGAAATAGCGGTGCATGCAAAAAAGTAATATTTGCTTTCTCCAAACTTGTATTTAAACAGCTTTGGTCGTTGGTAAACTGGTACCCCAAATATTCCATTACGTTAGATGAGCCACAGCCAGACGATACGCCGTAGTTGCCATGCTTCGCTACTTTGTACCCAGCACCCGCTACCACAAACGAAGCCAGCGTAGATATATTAAAGGTGTCTTTTCCATCGCCGCCAGTACCGCAAAGGTCTATCAATTGGTCGGCTTCCAGATTGACAGGCAGGCACAGTTCCAGCATGGCATCGCGGAAACCTTCCAGTTCATCAACGGTAATACTGCGCATGCAGTAAGCCGTCATGAAGGCTGCCATCTGCGAGGCATTATACTTTCCTTGTGCAATATTGGTCAGAATTTCTTTTGACTGGTTGCGGCTGAATGTTTTATGTTCAAATAAATGGTTAAGTATTGCTTTCATATGCTTTAATCCCTAAACAGGAAATAAAATTAAATAATGCCTCGATTTAATACGCCTCTCCGTTACGGCACCGGGGCGCAAAAATAAAGGGTTGCCTTTTGGGCAACCCTTGTAATATCTATTAAAATAACAAATAGGAGATTGCCTTACGATTACTCGTTAAGCCACCACCAATTGTTGTTTTGTATATTCATTGTTCGTTGTGGCAAATATGAAAATACTTTTTTCTAAATGCAAATACTTAATTATATTTTTATCCGGCTATAAAAACAGCGACCACAAATTATCACATGGCTATCGAGAAAAAAACTATAAATCCCGAAGACGACCTCGGCTTTGGTAACCAAGCAGTTTCTCAGCGCGTTATAAACCGGGATGGCTCAATCAATGTAATTCGCAAAGGCCTGCCTTTTTTCAATACCATTGATAATTACAACAGCTTAATCACCATGCCCTGGCCTAAGTTTTGGATGATTGTGATTAGCGCCTACCTGGCTACTAATATTTTATTTGCTAGTATATATGTAACACTGGGTATTGAAAACTTAAACGGTGCCGACGGTGCTTCGCCCCTGCACCACTTTCTGGATGCTTTCTTTTTTTCGGCTCAAACACTTTCTACGGTTGGCTACGGACATATCAGCCCCAAAAGTGTAGCCACCAACTTTGTTGCAGCTTTTGAATCGATGATGGGCTTATTAGCTTTTGCTATTGCCACTGGTTTATTATACGGTCGCTTTTCGAGGCCGTCTGCTAAAATCGCTTACAGCAGTTCGATGCTGATAGCGCCTTACCGAATAACCGGTCGAGGATTAATGTTTAGGCTGGCCAACAAAAGACGCAATACACTGGCCGACGTAACCGTGGAAATCATTTTTTCATACAATGAAAATGTGGATGGTAAAACGGTACGTAAGTTTTTCCCTTTGGAATTAGAACGCCGGCAGGCGAGCATATTAACCCTGAGCTGGACGGTAGTACATCCGCTGGACGATAACAGTCCCATAAAAAATATCACCCTTGAAGAGTTGAAAGCTACTAACGCCAGCTTTGCTGTATTACTTAAAGCTTATGACGATACCTTTGCACAAACCGTGCATTCACGTACCTCTTACCAATTCGATGAAATTGTTTGGGCAGCCCGCTTTACCCCTGCATTTTATACCAATGAAACTGGTAAAGTAACTTTAGACATCAACAAAATAAGCGACTGCATACCGGCTGAATTACCTTCCTAATTATGTTTTTTCGTTTTAATTAAACACACAGGTTGTTTCTTAGTTAACTTATAAAGTATTTAACTACCATGGAACAAAAACCAACACAATTTCCGGCAGAAACCCAGGCCTCTCAACCGGGCGTTGAACAAGAAATGACACCGAAACCGGAATACATTAATGAAAACTACAAAGCTTCCGGCAAATTACAAGGTAAGGTAGCCCTTATTACTGGTGGAGACAGTGGTATTGGTCGTGCCGTTAGTGTACACTACGCATACGAAGGTGCCGATGTGGCTATTGTTTACTTTGATGAGGATCAGGATGCGGAAGAAACCAAAAAATTGGTTGAACAAGCCGGACAACGCTGCCTGCTGATTAAAGGAGATATTAAACAAAGTAGCTTTTGTAAAGAAGCGGTTGAAAAAACAGTTGCCAATTTAGGTAAGCTAAACATCCTGGTTAATAATGCTGCCATGCAGTTTCCGCAGGAAAATCTGCAAGATATAGATGCTGAACAATTAGACACCACTTTCAGAACCAATATTTACTCGCAATTCCACTTTGCATCGGCTGCTTTAAATTATTTGCATGAAGGCGATTGCATAATAAACACCACATCGGTCACAGCTTATCGTGCATCGCCTGAACTAATAGACTATTCATCAACTAAAGGGGCTATAGTAACTTTTACCCGTTCATTATCAAAAAACCTGGCCGAGAAAAAAATCAGGGTTAACGGTGTAGCGCCCGGTCCTATATGGACACCGCTGATCGTATCTACTTTCCCGGAAGAAAAGGTTAAATCGTTTGGTCAGGATGTACCGCTGGGCCGTGCTGGTCAGCCTTCAGAAGTGGCACCTGCCTATGTTTTCTTGGCTTCACAAGATGCATCTTACATCACCGGCCAAATTATTCATGTAAATGGTGGCGAAGTGGTCAATGGCTAACCTTTCTCAAACCCTCCCCCCGGGAGGGTTTTTAATTTACTCAATTTCCATAAACAAGATTGTCATTTCGAGTACTAACGAGAAATCTTTTGAAAGCGATAGGTCGACTGTTGTGTTTCAAAACATCTCTTACTGTCGTTCGAGACGACATTTTGTTATTAGCTCTCCTCTTTCCGGAAGATTTAGAGATTTACCTTAGCAACGGATCTCGTTCTTTTGTAAACACGTTGTAAACCAACTTATCCAGCCAAGCGGGGAAGATTTTATTTAAGGTTACAGTAAGCTTACCTTGCCCGGTCATGATTAAAGTACGTGCACGATTTTCTATACCATCGGTGATGATTTTAGCAACCTCATCCGCGGTCATCATCTTATCCTCTTCCATACTTGTTTCACCTTGCTGTTTGGCTTCGCTGTTTAAGGCGGTGTTACGAATATTGGATGCCGTAAAGCCCGGGCAAGCCGTAAGCACATTTACGCCTGTCTTTAAGTTCTCTACCCTTAACGAATCCAAAAAACCATTCATAGCAAACTTAGATGCTGAGTAACCGGTACGCCCCGGTAAACCTTTGTATCCTGCGATTGATGATACGCCAACTACTGTTCCCTTAGATTTCAATAACTCGGGCATGGCGTGTTTCGTACAATAAACCGTTCCCCAAAAATTTACATCCATCAAAGTTTTCAGTACCTGCAAATCCAAGTCCTTAAATAATGCCCGCATAGATATGCCTGCATTATTAATCAACACATCAATTCGTCCAAAAGTTAAAACGGCTTGTTTAATCAGGAAAGCACAATCGTCCTCATTACTTACATCGCATTGTACTGCTATTGCCTTTACACCGTGCTCTTGCTGCAACTTTTCAGTAATTTGGCAAAGTGTAACGTATTGGCGTGCACCTAATACCAGGTTGGCACCCCTACGGGCACATTCATAAGCTAGAGCTTTGCCGATACCGGAAGACGCTCCGGTGATAACTACGATTTTATCTTTCAAATTCATATGAAGGGGCTGTCCAGCCGCCTACACCTTTAATAGGCAATTCAGGCATTTTGAACAAGTATTTAGCAGCAAAAATAAGCATTGCACCATAAAAGTCTTTGAAATATTGCCAGCTATATTTACTTACCTTTTGTACCTGCTGATGAAGTATAAAAGTTTTAGCAAAATAGTAGTTTGTAAAACCGGCTAAACGGATACGGCATGATAAATCTATATCCATGCCATAACGGGCAAAGCGCTCATCAAACGGACCTACCTTATCCAACACTGATCTATGCACTAACATAAAATCCTTGCAAATAATATCAGTTTCCGAGTTTTCAAATTCCTCATCCCATCCTGGTTGGTAGTGATGACCAAACAAGCGCGATTTGGAGAACAATCGCGTTAACCCACTGTATTTAAAAAATTTTACCCAAGCGTTGGGAATACCACTTTTTGATTCGGGAATAAAATGCCCATCTGCATCAAGCATACGCACTGTTAATGCGCCAGTATGCGGATGAACATCCATAAAGTTAATAGCCTTATCGAGTGTATCTTCTCCGGTAATGGTATGCGGATCTAAAAATAGTACGTAATCGCCGGTGGCACATTGAAGTGCTGAGTTGGCGGCTTTTGAATACCCTACAGCTTTCTCTTTTATGATAAGCCGGGCCTGTGGAAATTCGGTTTGCACCATTTCCACAGACCTGTCAATTGAAGCGTTATCTACTACTATCAATTCGTAATCAAAATGCTGGGCGGCTATGGTTAACGATGCCAGTGCCTGCTTAAGTAACCTGCAATAATTTTGATTAACAATGATAATAGAAAGCTTCATGTTATTTGGCGAGTGAATTTTCGTAAGGTACACGAGTAGTTATTGACCGACCCAGTGTGATCTCATCCACGTACTCTAGTTCACCTCCAAACGCTATGCCACGAGCTATGGTTGAAAGCGTTATGTTAAAATCTTTTAGCTTTTTATGTAAATAAAAAATGGTGGTATCCCCTTCCATGGTTGCACTTAGGGCAAATATCACTTCTTTCACGTCATTTGCCCGTAAACGCTCTACCAAAGAGTCAACTTTCAGGTCAGACGGACCTATTCCATCCATGGGCGAAATCAGTCCGCCTAGTACATGGTATACACCAGTGTACTGATTTGTATTCTCTATAGCCATCACATCGCGGGTATCTTCTACCACACAAATGGTATTACGGTCGCGCTTGTGCGACGAGCATATTTCACAAACAGTATAATCGGCTATATTATGGCAAACGCGGCAGTGCTGAATTTCGTTGCGCAGTTTGGTCATGGCCATACTAAAACGCTCCACATCAGGCCTGTCCTGATTAAGCAGGTGCAGAACCAAACGAAGGGCAGTTTTCTGGCCGATACCTGGCAATTTAGAGAACTCCGCTACAGCATTTTCTAACAACTTTGAAGAAAAATTCATACATCAAATTTACAAAAAAATAAGCCATTTTTGCTGTCAAAGCAAGGTCATTAAGGCGTTTGGGCCTCTAGTTTTAACACAAAATTTCCAACATTTATAACTACATTTTTGTACACTTACTGTTGTTTTTGTTAGCTTGCAGATGCTAATCAATAGCCCTTAAATTATTTACATGTCTCCCGGAATACTACTTTTATTTATAGCTGGATATTTTTTGGTATTGATACTTATTTCATACCTAACATCGCGCAAAGCATCAGACAACGATACATTCTTTGTAGCCAACCGTAATTCTAAATGGTATTTAGTAGCCTTTGGTATGATTGGGACTGCCCTGAGCGGCGTTACCTTTATTTCGGTACCTGGCAAAGTGGGCGCTGCCAGCGGCGATCAATTCGCTTACTTTCAGTTTGTGCTGGGCAATGCTGCGGGCTTCCTGGTAATAGCAGGACTATTATTGCCTTTGTATTACCGCATGCAGCTTACATCCATTTACAGTTATATTGAAAGTGCTTTAGGCAAGTGGAGTTATAAAACAGCAGCTAGTATATTTCTGATTAGCCGTACTATTGGTTCAGCGTTCAGGCTGTATCTGGTGGTAATTGTATTGCAAAAATTCATTTTTGATAGCTATGGCATACCGTTCTGGGCAACTGTCCTTATATGCTTGTTGCTCATATGGTCATATACGTTTAAAGGCGGTTTAAAAACCATCATCATTACAGACAGCTTGCAAACGCTGTTTTTGGTATCATCAGTATTTCTTTCTATATACTTCATTTGCCGAAGTTTAAATTACAACATTTTTGAAGCGGCTGAGGCGATTAAAAACAGTAGCTATTCTAAAGTATTTTTTTGGAACGATTTTCTGAGCAGCAAATTTCACTTTAGTAAGCAATTCTTTGGTGGACTGTTTATCACAGTTGCCATGACGGGTTTAGACCAGGATTTGATGCAGAAAAACTTAAGTTGTAAGAATATTGGCGAGGCACAAAAAAACATGCTCAGCTTCACTACGGTATTTGTCATCATCAATATCTTTTTTCTTAGTGTAGGTGCACTGCTGTACCTGTACGCTGCCAAAAACGGCATTAGTGTCGAAAAAACCGACTACCTCTATCCTACTATAGCCTTAAAATATCTGGGTGTGGCACCAGCCATTGTTTTTATGCTGGGCTTAACAGCGGCCACCTTCGCCACCACCGATTCCGCTCTGACGGCATTAACCACATCATTTTGTGTCGACTTTTTAAACTTCAATAAAAGAGGAGATACAAATAGCCCACGCATGGTTAGAACCAGACATTATGTACACGTCGCTTTTTCAGGGTTGATGCTTGTGGTCATTCTTTTGTTTAATGCGGTAAACAATGATGCAGTGGTTAGTGCCATCTTTAAGGTAGCAAGCTATACCTATGGACCGTTATTGGGCTTGTATGCGTTTGGTTTGTTTATGAGCGGGCGCCAAGTGAATGACAAACTGGTGCCTTTTATTTGTTTAATCTCCCCGGCGGTGTGCTTCTTTTTAAGCACCTCGTCAAAAGAGCTTTTGGGTGGATATGTTTTTGATAATGAGCTAATCATTATCAACGGATTAATTACCTTTGCCGGCTTGCTGCTTACTTCGCGTACGAAAACGAAAATAGCAGCTTTATAATCAGAATACTTTTGAAAAATAGAATATGACAGGTGACGAAAAAATAAGAAAGGCCTTTCAAAACCAAAACTGGCACGAAATAAAGGTGACCGACTCTTGGTCGATATTTAAAATAATGGCTGAGTTTGTAGACGGATTTGAGAAGTTAGCCAAGATAGGTCCATGCGTTTCCATCTTCGGATCTGCACGTACTAAAAATGAAAACCCATACTATCAACTGGCCGAAGATACAGCCCGGCTGCTTACTGAACGCGGATTTGGCGTAATTTCGGGCGGTGGCCCCGGCATCATGGAAGCTGCCAATAAAGGCGCTTACGAAGCTGGCGGTAAATCTGTGGGTTTGAACATTGAACTGCCGTTTGAGCAATTTCATAACAAATACATAGACCGTGATAAGTTGTTGGAGTTTGATTACTTCTTTGTGCGTAAAGTAATGTTCATGAAGTACTCACAGGGCTTCATCGTATTGCCTGGCGGCTTTGGTACTATGGACGAATCTTTTGAGGCCATTACACTTATTCAAACCGGTAAAATTGCCCGCTTCCCTATTGTGTTTGTGGGCTTGGATTACTGGAAAGGGTTGTTTGATTGGGTTGAAGAAAAGATGCTGAACGCAGAGCACAACATCAGTCCGGATGATTTAAATTTATATCGTTTGGTAGATACTGCAGAAGAAGCAGTGGAACACATTTTCCGTTTCTATGATAAGTATTTATTGAAACCGAACTTTTAAGATAATTTATTTTCAGCCAAGCTTCGATTCTTTAACGATGGCTAGACTAAATAAAAAAGGCGCTCACCAATCAGGTAAGCGCCTTTTATGTTATAATTCGCTTATTACTCTTCTAATTTAGTAACCTTCTGAGCAGCGTTCACTGCATCAGGGTTTAATGTCATATCAACCATAGCAGATACTTCATCCAGCACACCAGAGGTGCTACCAGAATAACCTACGTGTTTAAAGCGAATGTTACCGTTGGCATCTATCACAAATTTGGTAGGAATACCATCCACCTTAAAGGTACTTACCACTTTTGACTGACGACCATCTTCGCCTTTTTCATCCATCAGAACATTGAAAGTGTATTTATTGTCAGCAATGAACTTCTTAACGCCGTCGGCATAATTGTCGCCGTTTTCCCAAGTGTCAATAAATAAAAACTTCACATTTGGATTCTCTTTGTATTTGTTGACAGCCAATTGCATCCCCGGAAAAGATGCTTTACACGGCCCACACCAGGTAGCCCAAAAATCAACCACTACTACTTTTCCTTTTAAGCTAGCCAGCGATACAGTATTACCCTCAAAATCTTTCAATGCAAAAGCTGGCGAAGGTTGGTTAATCATTTCTTTAGCCAGCTTTGCTTTCAAAGCCGCATCTGATGTACTTTTTAACGACGCATAATAGTTATCGAAACCTGCTTCAGAGCCTTTACTTTTAATATAACTGGCTTTTAGCTCAGCGTCTATTTTTTCTGAACTTTTACCGTTTTTCACGGCTGTTTCCATAACCTCTCTGGCTTTTGCCTGCTGACCTGCGGCTTGCAGCATTAAAGCATAATGCTCGCTCAATTCTGCATCTTTGCCTTTCTCTTTGTCGTAAAGCGGCTGTTCATAAGCCAAGGCTTCTTTAGCTTTACCTTGTTTTAATAATATAAATGCATAGGTATCAGCATACATATCATAGGTACTTTGAATACTTTTTTTCAGACTTGATGGCGAAGCATAAGGCTGCGTACCCGGATTTGCCAGTTTAGCTTGCGTAATGTCCAAAGATTGTTTCGACATCGCCGCTGCTTCATTTAAACGTTCGCCTGTTTTAGCCAACTCGTATGCTTTGTTATTTAACGCACTAGCTAACATACCTTTGTCCTTCACCTGAGAAGCCCAGCGATTATAATCCTCATTTTTTCCGGCTTGCAGGTATGCAAATGCTATTTGGCTTCTAAAATTGTCTGGAATACTTCTTTTTTCAGTCGCGTCTTCGGGATAGCTTTTTACATATTCGTTATATAAGGCCTCTTTTTTAACCGGATCTTTTTCCTGGTTAAAAGCCATCACTTTATCGTTTTTGCTGAACTGACCATTTGGAAATTTAGCTTTGATAACGTTTGTCAGTGAATCGGCCTGTGCTGTTTTCTTAACCCGGCGGTAAAGGTTACTCGCCAAAAGCATGTCTTTTTCATCGCCGCTTGCAGCCAACACTTTCAATTTTTGATCGAGTAAGGTAACCGACTCGGGATCGTTTTTTGCACTTAACAAACCGTAGTAATTGGCTTGATATTCTTTCTCTGATTGTGGATTAGCGGCAACCTCTTGCTTCATGAGTGCCAGCCCTTGATCCTGATCTGTTTTAATTTTACTTAAAGCCGATCCCATACCACTATATACCACATACGCTTTTGAAGCGTAAGCACCAGGTACTGGCGTTTTGCCATTGTAAACCATGTAAACATAACCTTTTTCGCCGTTGTCATCTACTTTTTCATCTTTGTAAATGCGGACCATAAACGCCTTGGCGCTGGCGGGAACAGTAATTTCACCTTTTAGCAACTTGCCAACTGGTTTAAAGTTAATGTCGGCTGCTGGATAGTCTTTGTTATCCAGATAGTATACCATTGCATTCAGATTTTTCTCACCCTCAAGTGGTGTACCTGCAGTGTTATAAGTAAGTGTGATTTTTTCGCCAGGCTTTGGATAGGCATCCGATAAAATCAGATGTGAATTAGCCTGACCAATTGCGGTTTGCACTGCCATAACGCCTGGCAACGCAAACAAAAGGTTAAGTTTTTTCATAGTAAACTAATATTTTAGTCAATGTATGAATAAATTATTTAATAATAAAAGTAAAAGCAAAAAACCGTTATTTTACAGTTTTCTAATGCATTATGAACCAATTTGTTCAACCTAAACGAGAAGCTGCGCTGGGCTTTATTTTTGTTACGCTACTGATAGATATTACCGGCTTCGGCATTGTTATTCCGGTATTTCCAAAGCTTATTGAACATTTAATACATGGCAATTTAAGTGATGCTGCGCGTTGGGGCGGCTGGCTAACCTTTGCTTACTCGGTAATGCAATTTTTATTTGCACCGGTATTGGGAAATTTAAGCGACAAGTATGGCCGCCGGCCTATTTTGCTTGGCTCATTATTAGGTTTTGCCATTGATTATACATTTTTAGCCTTTGCTCCTTCTATTTGGTGGTTGTTTGTGGGCCGTATAATTGCGGGTATTACCGGAGCCAGTTTCACTACAGCATCTGCTTATATTGCCGATGTAAGTACGCCAGAAAAGCGTGCACAAAACTTTGGAATTATTGGCGCAGCATTTGGCTTAGGTTTCATAATTGGACCAGTTTTAGGCGGCTTACTCGGACAGTTTAGTACCAAGCTACCATTTTTAGCTGCAGCAGGTTTAGCTTTAATAAATGCTATTTATGGCTTTTTTATACTACCCGAATCATTAGCGAAAGAAAATCGCCGTTCATTTGAGTGGCGCAGAGCTAATCCAATAGGGTCATTACTTCAACTTAAAAAGTATCCGGCCATCAGTGGAATGGTAGGTTCATTAATATTGATTTACATAGCTGCCCATGCTGTACAGAGCACATGGACCTTTTTTACGATGGAGCGCTTTAGCTGGAAAGAAGATTTGGTTGGCTACTCACTGGGGTTCGTGGGTGTCATGTCGGGCTTGGTTCAGGGTTTATTGATTCGCTATACTATTCCAAAATTTGGGCAAAAAAGAAGTATTGTATATGGTTTGATGTTGTATACGATAGGTTTGTTGCTTTTTGCATTTGCTAATCAAAGTTGGATGATGTTTGCCATTCTTGTTGTTTATTGTTTAGGTGGCATTGCCGGCCCTGCGTTGCAAGGCTTAATCAGCGGGCAAGTCCCGGCAAATGAGCAAGGTGAACTTCAAGGTGGCTTAACCAGCTTAATCAGCGTCACTTCTATTATAGGTCCGCCACTGATGACCACTTTATTTGCCTGGTTTACCGACAGAAAAGCACCTGTCATTTTTCCGGGAGCACCATTTTTGATGGGTGCTGTTTTAATGCTGCTGAGTACCGTGCTTGCCATTCGTAGTTTTAGACGTGCAAAGCAAGTCGCTTAATAGATTTAACATGCCAAAACAATATCAATATAACTGCCTTTATGATATGGCAAAAGCCAGTTGACTATTACTTATGAATCAACCCGCACAGTCTAAACGCCCTGCAGCACTAGGCTTTATTTTTATAACCATTTTTATAGACGTTTTGGGCTTAGGTATTATCATACCTGTACTACCTGAACTACTACAGAAACTTGGGCATATCAACAACAGTACAGCCACACAATACAGCGGCTACCTTACGTTTGCTTACGCCTCCATGCAATTCCTGTTTTCGCCGGTGCTGGGTAATTTAAGTGACCGTTATGGCAGGCGACCTGTTTTGTTGGGATCATTGTTTGGTTTCGGAGTCGACTATTTATTCATGGCCTTTGCCCCAACCATTTGGTGGCTGTTTATAGGCCGTATTATTGCAGGCATTACTGGTGCCAGTAATACCACAGCCACCGCCTACATTGCAGACGTAAGTACTGGCGACAAGCGCGCTGCCAACTTTGGTCTGGTAGGCGCCGCAACCGGATTAGGCTTTGTTCTAGGGATCGGATTAGGAGGATACCTGGGCGCCATACATATAAAGCTTCCTTTTATAATTGCTGCGGGCCTGGCGTTTTTTAATGCCTTGTATGGGCTTTTTGTGTTGCCTGAGTCTCTGGCGCCTGAAAACCGGCGACCTTTTCAGTGGAAACGGGCTAATCCTATTGTTTCTTTACGCCGGTTAGGACTGTATCCTGCCATTACTGGTTTAGTAAGCGCCTTCACACTGGTTTATATTGCGCAAAAAGCGATTGAGTCGGTGTTGCCATTTTTCTTAGTCGAGAAGTTTCATTGGAGCTTAAACAGTATCAGCAGTTTAGGGATTTTTATTGGTGCTTTGCTGATTTCTATTCAAGGATTTTTGATACGCATTATCATCCCCAAATTTGGACAGGAAAAAAGCATCGTTTCGGGCTTACTATTTTACGCCATTGGTTTAGCACTGATATCTTTTGCCAATCATGGATGGCAGATGTATTTATATATGATACCTTACTGCTTGGGCGGTATATCGGGCCCGGCTTTACAAGGCTTAATAACCAGCCAGGTTCCGGCAAATGAGCAGGGAGAGTTGCAAGGTGCTTTAACCAGTTTAGTTAGTGTCACAACCATTATTGGTCCTTTGTTGATGACATCACTATTCTCGCACTTTACTGACAAGCATTTATCAGCACTATACTTTCCTGGCGCACCTTATCTGGCAGGAGCAATATTAATGCTGATTAGTACTTTCATTGCTATGCGCAACTTTAGAAATGCATCTGTTCCGTTAAAGGATAAATTGTAAGCTAACCTTAATTGAAGATCTTTATACAGGCGCCAATAGAACACTACCAATTAGCTATTCCAATCCGCTTACACCACCCGAGATAACAAATTTCATAATTTCGGCGGCGCTTCGATCAATAGGTGTAACCTTGTCGGCGGACACAACTACGACCTGACCTGCGAAGGAATAAGAATAAGGAAAATATACTGCTACATCGCTGGGCAAACCCAGTTTAGTAAGGTCTTTTTGTGTTAGAAAGCCAATCTTTTTAACGCCGTTACCTACATCAACCAATACAGGCTCGTTGAACTTTTTTTCTTCACCTACAAAAGCCTCTGTCAAGTCTTTAATGGATGAATATAAAAATTTAAATAAAGGCAGACGGCTTAGCCACCGGTTGAACCAATTTTTGATAGGATCAGTAATAACATTGGTTACTAAAATACCGGCTATCAGGATGATCACCAACACGCTTAATATACCCAAACCCGGAATATACACCGACTTACCGGTTTTGGGATTCACCCAAAGCTCATCACTTAAATTCAAAGCGTTATCCAAGCTGGAAACAGCCCAAAAAATGAGAAATGCAGCAGCACCCAGCGGCACTACCACCAGTAAACCTTTTATAAAATAATTAAGTACGATTCGGGCTACCCTGTTCATAAGCGGGTGCAATTTTACTCATAAAAGTACACTCTTTTTACCCGTTGAGAAATATTCGTCAAAATTTCATACGGAATGGTGCCAATTTGTTGGGCTAAATCTTCAATGGTTTGCTGTTCGTTAAAAATAATAACCTCATCTCCTTCTTTCACGTCGGGCACTGCGCTTACGTCTATCATACACATATCCATGGCAATGTTACCTACGGTAGGTGCTACCACACCTTTTATTAGCATCTTACCAACACCATTGCCAAAAGCACGTAAATAACCGTCAGCATAACCTATACGCACAGTAGCTATTTTGCCATCTTTTATTAAGCTACCGTTCCGGTTGTACCCTACGGTATCGCCTGCCATAATGCTTTTTACCTGCGAAATGCTGGTTTTTAATGTAGCAATGGGTTGCAGGCCATTTAAGTGTTCGGGCACAGCAGCATCAATGCCATACAAACCTATTCCTAAGCGTACCATATCAAAATGAGCATCGGGCCAGCGTATAATGGCCGACGTATTGCAAATATGTTTGATAACCGGATAGCCTAACGCTTTTTCAATTAAGGTGAAGGCCCGTTTAAAGGTTTTGATCTGTTGTTGGGTAAATGCATCATGCGCCTCGGCATCACTGGCAACCAGGTGTGAAAATACCGATTGCACTTCGATGTACGGATTATCTTCCAACAAGTCGTAAAGTACTTCTATTTCATGATCTTCGAAACCCAGGCGGTGCATACCGGTATCAATTTTAATATGTACCGGATAGCCCTTAATATTTTGAATTTGAGCGAATTTTATAAACCTGTCTAACAAATTGAAGCTGTAAATTTCGGGTTCAAGCTTAAACTCAACTAGTTTGTCAAAGGCTGCAAGTTCAGGATTAAGCACCATAATTGGCAGTTTGATACCGGCCTGACGTAGTGCTATACCTTCATCAATGTAAGCAACAGCCAGATAATCAACCTTATTGTATTGCAGTATGTTGGCTACCTCAAAAGTCCCGCTGCCGTAGCTAAATGCTTTAACCATGGCCATTAATTTTGTGCCTGGCTTAAGTTTCGACTTGTAGAAATTAAGATTACCCAACAAAGCATTAAGATTAATCTCCAACATGGTTTCGTGTGCCTTTTGTGACAACGCACGACTAATGCGTTCAAACTCAAAACTGCGGGATCCTTTAATTAATATCGCTTCATTATTAAAATTGAGCTGCTTACGGTAACGCAGCATTTCTTGCGTATCCTTATAAAAATGCTTATGTTGCAATTCAAATAAATCCTGATGCCGGTATAGGGCTTCGCCTACTGCTATAAACTTATCAACCTTTTTACTTTTCACCAGCTCGGCTACTTGTTGATATAAAACATCCTCCTGCAGACCTGACTGAAAAATGTCCGACAAGATCAGCGTTTTGACCGGGTGCTGATTTTGCTGTTGCAAAAAATTTAAGGCGATTTCGAGTGAGCGGATATCAGAATTGTATGAATCGTCAATAACCGAACAATCATTAATCCCTGTTTTCATTTCCAGGCGCATACTTACAGGCGCTAATCGCTCCAGTTTTATGTCAGCCTCTACGGCGCTATAGTCCATAGCCAGTAGCGTAGCCCAGCAGGTGATGGCATTTTCTACAGACGCTTCGTCCAAAAAAGGAATTAAACATTCAATTTCATATCCTTTAAACATTGCCCGCAGGTAAAACCGCTTGGATATAATGGTTTCGCTGAACACATATAAATCAGCTTCTTTAAACTTTAAGCTCCAGGTGAAAGTTTTAAGCGATGCTGGTAGCTCGCTTTTATACTCTACCAGTTGGTCGTAATTATGCACTAGCAAGCCGGCATTTTTAAAAAGTTTTAGTTTTTCCAATACTTTTTGGCTCCGGCTTTCAAAACCTTCATCATGGGCCGATCCAATATGCGTAAGAACACCAACCGTAGGCTGAATAATGGCTTCCAATGCATCCATTTCGTTGACCGTTGATATACCAGCTTCAAAAATGCCCAAGTCGTTATCTTGCGTAATTTGCCACACGGATAGTGGAACGCCAATTTGTGAATTGTAACTTTTTGGATTACGCACTATGTTTTTACCGGCGGCCATTACCTGGTATAGCCATTCTTTGACAATGGTTTTGCCGTTACTACCGGTTATACCAATAACCGGTATGTTAAACCGCTTGCGGTGATAAGCGGCCAACGCTTGCAAGGCTTTCAGTACATCTTCAACTATCAAGAAATTTGCCCCTTGAAAGTCGCCAGCCGGTTGATAGGTAACTACAAAGTTCCGCACACCTTCATTATAGGCTTCATTTACAAATTCGTGACCATCACGCCGACCACTTAACGCAAAAAATAAACTGTCAGGCGCGTTGCTAATCTGCCGGCTATCTGTTGCCAGGTAATTGATAGAATTTTCGCGGACAATTGTGCCCTTTGCATGAATTATTTGTTGAAGGTCTTTGATAGAATACTGGCTGCTGAGCATGGTACGAAGTTGGCTATATTTATGTAAAGAGAAGAATTTTTGGTAAATTTGGTTTGCATGGATGAGCCGAAAAAGAAGAGAATAACCGACGAAAAAACCGCCTTAGCCAAAGCCGAACATTTTTGCGCCTATCAGGAACGATCACAACAGGAAGTGCGCGATAAGCTCTATGACCTAGGCATGTACCCTACTGGCGTAGAAAGTGTGATTAGCCAACTAATAGCCACCAACTTTTTAAACGAAGAACGTTTTGCCAAAGCATACACGGTTGGTAAGTTCAGACAAAAAGGTTGGGGCCGTATCAAAATTAAGCAAGGTTTGAAATTTAAACGTGTATCAGATAAACTTATCACTAAAGCATTATTAAGTATTGACGGCGACGAGTATTTAAATACACTGCAACGCATTTTAGAAAAAAAGCAGGATAAAATACTGGAGAATGATCCTTATAAACGACGTTATAAGCTTCAACAGTATGCTATGAGCCGGGGATTTGAAAATGATTTGATAAATGATGTTTTGAAAGCCAGCGAGTTATCAAAAAGTTAGAAAACTTTTAAGAAAATAATTTGGAAGGAATCAATTTGTGCCTATATTTGCATCACCAAAACGGAAGGGGGTTACCTAAAAATAAGCCCTCAACGTTAAATGCGAAAGTAGCTCAGTTGGTAGAGCACGACCTTGCCAAGGTCGGGGTCGCGAGTTCGAATCTCGTCTTTCGCTCAAATCCCTTTCTAAAAGGGATTTATTTTTGAAAAGGTTAATCACCTGCTCGGGTGGTGGAACTGGTAGACACGCAGGACTTAAAATCCTGTGATCCTTAAAGATCGTGCGGGTTCGATTCCCGCCCCGAGTACAAAGGGAACACTTCATAAAGTGTTCCCTTTTTTTATACGCATAAGTTAAGCATTAGTCACTTATCTTTCAATCATACACTACCCTTCTTCCTGTAATACAGCCAGAAATAGAATTGTCATTAAACAGTTAGATGTTTTAGTCCGTTTGATAAGTTTAAAACAGTTTATCGAATTTCGTTTTTATAAGCTGTCGGGATGAACTTCTCCCGAACTGAGTATTTAATGAAAAGCATTAGAGAATCTAAAAGATACAAAACATCAAAAACTCTTTTATTTATACCTTCTTATGAAATTATCGAACAATAAAATTTTAATTACTGGCGGAGCAAGCGGCATTGGATTTGGACTAGCCGAAAGATTTATTAAAGAGAATAATACGGTTATTATTTGCGGCCGACGTGAAGAAGCGCTTAAAGAAGCAGCAGGTAAGCTTCCGGGTTTAATTACCCGGCAATGTGACCTTTCTGTTGAAGCCGATCGGATTGACCTATATAACTGGATAGCTGAAAACCATGGCGACCTTAACGTTTTGGTGAATAACGCCGGCATTCAGAACTGGATGCAAATTACTGATGAAGGATTTTTTAATAAAGCCAGTCAAGAAGTAAGCATCAATATACTAGCGCCTTTACACCTAACCAATCTTTTCCTTCAGCTGGGCTCACTTACTACTATCATGAATGTTACTTCAGGGTTGGCATTTGTTCCTTTTTCACAAGTTGCGGTGTATAGTGCTACCAAAGCGTTTTTCCGTTCATTTACACTTACATTAAGGCATCAGTTGAAAAACAGTGGCATTGAGGTAATTGAAATTGTACCACCTGCTATAAAAACCGATCTTGGCGGACAAGGCATACACAATTCAGCGCCCCCAGTAAGCGAATTTATTCAGTCAATATTTGAACAATTGCATAATGGCAGTAACGAACTCACGTTTGGTACCAGCGAAGGACGGGTAAAAGCTAATAACGATAGTATAGCCGAGTACTTTAGCAAGCTTAACCCAAGTTAAGTAGAAAATCACGTTGCCATTATGGGGAAGCTAAATTTATTTTGCATTTTTTAAAATATTTTCGGCGTTGAATCGTCTGCTTACAGAAATGCCCGTTTAAGAAGGTATTGACATATATTACAAATGGCAAAAAGGCTTCCCCTAATTTTTTTACTTTGGCTTGTTACTGACATATACTTTTACCAAACGGTAAAAACTCTTTCAAATTCGAGCACATTTATATGGTTCTATTGGCTGATCGATCTGTTGTTGATGAGTGGTATTGTAGCGGCTATTTTTGTTCAACGCGGATCGAGTATCCAGCAGACACTATTTACCTGGTTAATGGGACTTATGCTGCTAACATTTGTTCCTCGTTTGTTTTCGCTCCCTATTTTGCTGGTGGAAGATATCACCCGACTTTTTCGAGGTTTTCCGCCAAGAGCCATTTGGGTAAGTGAATTAACGTTTGGTATAGCTACTGTATTGTTCTTAATCGTACTATTCGGCCTCACCCGCGGACGGCACTTTTACCGGGTAAGGCGTGAAACACTTTATTTTACAGATTTACCAGAAGCCTTTGATGGTTTTACAATTACGCAGATAACCGACGTTCATTCCGGCAGCTTTTCTGATGCAGATGGAGTGCAAAAAGGACTTGACCTGGTTAACGCACAGCACAGCGATGTTATTTTATTTACAGGCGATTTAGTAAATAACCAGGCATCTGAAATGGATAGATGGATACCTGCTTTTGAAGAATTAAGAGCGCCAATGGGTAAATTTTCGGTATTAGGAAACCATGATTACGGCGATTATATCAGGTGGGAATCGACCGAGGCCAAACGTGCCAATTTAAACCGATTGAAACAAATACACGCCGAAATTGGATTTCGATTGCTGTTAGATGAAGCAATTACCCTGCAAAAGAATGGCCAGTCAATTACTTTGCTCGGGGTAGAAAATTGGGGAAAAGGTGGTTTTCACAAATACGGCGACTTGAACAAGGCCACCGCCAGTGTTCCCGATAAAGCCTTTAAGATCTTAATGTCGCATGATCCCTCTCATTGGGAAGGCGTAATTCTTGATCACCACCAACACATTCACCTTACGCTTTCTGGGCACACACATGGTATGCAATTTGGTATCGAGCTGTTTGGCTTCAAGTGGAGCCCTATAAAGTATGTTTATAAACAATGGGCAGGTCTTTATCAGCAAAAAGGACGCTATTTATATGTTAACCGAGGGTTCGGCTTTCTCGGCTTGAAAGGGAGAATTGGCATGTGGCCGGAAATAGCAGTAATTACATTAAAGCGCCAGTTGTAATTTAATTAGCTTAACTGCAATGGCTGGACTCAGCAATTACTGCCATTAATTATAATACCCGTTCAAAAATCTTCTGGTACCTTAAAATTAACCGTCTTTTTAGATTTAGGATGTACAAAAGTAAGTTCTGCTGCATGCAGGTACATCCGTTCGGCAGCAGTACCATACAAATCATCACCAACAATAGGCGCATTAAGTCCCAACTCGTGAGCTGCGTGCATACGCAATTGGTGCGTACGTCCGGTAAGCGGCCAAAAATGCACTTTGGTTGATGCTTCTGTGCGTTCAACTACTTTCCATATAGTATGGCTTCTTTTGCCGTGTTCAAAACAAACCAGTTGCCTTGGCCTGTTAAAAAAATCGCCTCGCAATGGAAGTTCAACCTCTCCTTCCGATTGTTCTATTACTTTAGATAACAGTGCCGTGTAACGTTTACTTACCGTACGTTTTAGAAACTGCCTTTGAATGTCTTTATGGGCTTCTACCGTTTTAGCTACCACCAAAAGCCCTGAGGTACCCATATCTAAACGGTGGATAATCAACGGTTCAACATTCTTAAATTTATATTTAAGCCGACTATACACCGAGTCTTCAATATCTACACCAGGCACAGACCGCAATCCGGCAGGCTTATTTACTACAACAAAGCTATCATCTTCATAAATTATATCCAGTTTGCCATGCTCCAGCGGGTTAAGCAAAAGCGGGTTTTCGTCAACCAGCATTCCTTCTAACATATGCCCTAAAATGGGTTTGCATTTGCCGGTGCAAGCCGGGTAAAACTGTTTATGTTTCCTTATTTCAGATTTTGGTGCAGCCCCCCACCAAAACTCGGCCATGGCCAACGGCTTGTAACCATTAGCAAAGGCGTATTGTAATAGCTTAGGCGTGGCACATTCGCCCGCTGCCGAAGGTGGCTTACCAAAGGCGGTTGAGCTAAAAATATCTTGTAAACTCTTGATTTGTCCTTTTGCATTCAAAAATACATACTGGTCAAAAAGCTGTTGCTGTAAAGCAGCCGATCGATCCTTACGTTCATTTTTTAAGGTTTCGATTTTAACATCAAATTGTGCTATCTCCGCCTGCTTTTCGTCTATCAGCAGCTTCCATTTATTTGCCAGTACGTTAAGTTGATGCTTATCATGCAAGCTATGCTTAATCAGGTAAGCTTCCAGCAGTGCATAATCGTGTTCGTTCAAACACTTCTTTTGCTCTTCCCGTTGCTTTTTACGTTCGGCTTTATTGATCTTCAACTGGTTTTTAAAAGCCAAAATTTCCTTTTCAGATTGCGTATTATACTGTTCCAACTCCAGCCTTAAACGCGTATATTTTTCATCTAACCAAATTTCCTTTACCTGAGCGTTAATGGTATTTAGAATTTCTTGCTCTTTCAAGAAAAAACTGTTCTCAACCAGCATATCAAAAACAGGGGGTACAAATTTTGGATGATCGTTTGAGCCTGCCAACTTACCAGAGAAAGCTGACAAGTACCCCAGTTTACTTTCAGTATCCTGCACCACTAATACGCCAAACATTTTTCCGATAACCATCCCTTCTTGCTCTATAACAAGCCCAAAGTTGTGATCTAACTCAGTTTGCGTTTCAAGATATTGTTGCAATTCAGCAGCTGCAATTTGAGTTAACGGATGCGGCTCATAATAAAAGGGAAAAGTAAATCGCTCCGGTAAGGCTACACCTTTTGCTACGTTGTCCTGAAAATAAGTAACTCTGCTTTGACTATTCGAATCCAATTGCTGCTGTATAGAGTAAACTGCAAAAATAATATTTCTTTAATCGAAAAGCGATGTAATCTTTTTGCAATTCACTATACCTTATTATAAACCAACAACCCATACAACACATCACTAGCCTCTATAATTAGGTGACCTTTTTATTAAATACTACATCTTTTTAAAACTATAGGTGCTAAATACTGTAGCATAGTTAAGTAATAATTAATCTTTTTAAAATACAGTTATGAAAAAATTTACTCTACTTACATTTATTACAGCCTTTGCACTAAGCTTTTCTGCTCGCGCACAAATCCAGAAAGGCAATGTATTGGTTGGCGGCGATTTCTCCAACATTAGTTTAGGATTGGATGACGCAAAGGTTTTCAATTTTAACATATCCCCTAAGGCTGCATGGTTTATTCAAGATAACATTGCGCTGGGTGGTTATGTGAATTTTGGTTTGCAAACGGCCAAAAACTCCAGTACTACCGTTACTTATGGCGTAGGTACACTGGGCAGGTATTACACTGGTACAGATGTGGCTGTACTGCGTCACGGACGCCTTTTTGGGGAAGCAAATGTTGGTATTGGTGGCATTAACGTAAGTGATGGCGGCGGACATACCAATGGTTTAGATTTTGGGTTCGGACCAGGTTTTGCGTATTTTATTACGCCTAATATTGGACTAGAAACCTTACTTAAATATAATGGTGTTGCCGGTTTTGGCAATGCCGGTTACCAAAGTACATTAAATTTAAACTTTGGTTTACAGATTTACCTTCCGGGTCGTGGAACAGCCGCCAAAGTTAGAGGGGATGTACGCCGTTAATAACGGTTAATTTACAGGAATATTAAGCACCCCTTATTTTACAGAAGAGGATGAATTATAATATTCAGCCTCTTCTGTTTTTAATTTTACCAGCTTATTCACTTTGCTTACCATTTAAAAGCGAATTAAAATATCTGTGTCGTTAAGTTGTTGAGCAAAATAAAGATCGGTTAGTCCAAACTTACTAGCCTGATTAACTTGGGCGCTATGATTAATCAGAAGCACAATTATAAATTACTTATTTCTCATATTGGTGTAAGCACTTCTGCAGAAGACCTTTACGCATAATACTCATTAGTTAAAAAGAATATTTCTTTAGAATTTCGCTATGAGTACTTATCCATCATAAATTGCTTTGTAGCATGACATCGTTTTCACGTAATATTATCATTTGTTCGACAATTTGCTATCTCTTATCTTGAGGAAATTGGTGTCAACACAAATCAATTACATAATTTTTAATGTCGTTTCAAATAATCTTTACTATCTATGAACAATCATTGAAACGCCATGAAAATATTTAAACGCCGTACTTTTTGCGTCTTCCTATTATCTATTTGTTGTTCATCGTATATTTCGAATGCACAAGTAAAAAAAGACCCCATTGATTATGTTAATCCTTACATTGGAAATATAAGTCACTTATTGGTGCCTACTTATCCAACAGTTCACTTGCCGAATAGTCTTTTAAGGGTTTATCCTGAGCGAGAAAACTTCACCGGCAACACCATAAATGGGTTGCCATTAATGATTACAAGCCACCGTGGAAGCTCGGCCTTTAATCTTAGTCCATATCAAGGTGATATTTCGAATATTAAAAGCGTTGTTAATTACGGTTATGATAATGAAATAATTAAGCCTTATTATTACCAGGTAGATTTAGATGATTACAATATAAATGTAAGATATGCTCCTTCTCAGCAGTCTGGCATTTACGAAATTCGTTTTGAGGCCAACAACACTTCTCCTTATCTAATCCTGAACACCAGAGAGGGTGGATTGACGGTAAAGGGTAATTCAGTGAGTGGTTATCAGCTTTTAGATAACAATACAAAAGTATATATCTACGCTGAGACTGACATCAAGCCAGTGGCATCCGGACAAGTAGATGGCGGTATTATAAATTCAAAAAATCAATATGTACAAGGTAAAGATGCTTTCTTAGCAATAAAATATCCTGCTAAAACACCTGTAATACATGTTAGGTACGGTGTTTCTTTCATCAATGAAGAGCAGGCGCAAAAAAATCTATCACGCGAGATTAAAAACTACGATCTGGCGGCGGTTGCTGATAAAGGCCGCCAAGTATGGAATAATACTTTAAGCAAAATATTAGTTCAGGGCGTTGATGAAAATGCGAAGACCATTTTTTACACCTCCCTGTATCGCACTTACGAACGCATGATTTGCATATCGGAAGATGGCCGTTACTTTAGTGCTTATGATGGAAAAGTGCATAATGACGAAGGAACGCCATTTTATACGGACGACTGGGTATGGGACACTTACCGGGCGGTACATCCACTGAGAGTTATCATTGAACCAAAAAAAGAATCGGATATGATTAACTCGTATTTGCGGATGGCCAGCCAAATGCAAAACCATTGGATGCCTACGTTCCCGGAGGTAACTGGTGATAGCAGACGCATGAACAGTAATCATGGTGTAGCTACAGTTATAGATGCATACAACAAAGGTTTGCGATCTTTTAATTTGGAGGAAGCCTATCAATATTGCAAGGCAGCTATAACCGAGAAAACTCTTGCTCCATGGTCGGGGAAAAAAGCTGGCTCACTTGATCAATTCTATAAAGATAACGGCTACTTCCCTGCACTAGCCAGCGGCGAAAAAGAAACTGTACCCGAAGTGCACAGTTGGGAAAAAAGACAACCAATAGCAGTAACCCTGGGAACGGTATACGACGAGTGGTGCCTGGGAAACATCGCTAAAAATTTGGGCAAAGCAGACGACGCCAAATACTTTTTGAACAGAAGTTTAAACTACCACAAAGTGTTCAATCCGGACACTAAGTTTTTTCATCCAAAAGATGCGCAAGGTAAATTTATACAACCGTTTGACTACCGGTATTCGAGCGGTATCGGTGCCCGCGAAGCATATGACGAAAACAATGGCTACGTGTACCGTTGGGATGTACAACATAATATAGGCGATTTGGTAACCATGATGGGTGGAAAACAAAGCTTTGTAGATGGCTTGGAAAACATGTTTAGCACCCCATTGGGCAAAGGCCGGCCCGACTTTTACCACCAATTTGGTGACCATACTGGTAACGTAGGTCAGTTTTCAATGGGAAATGAGCCGGCTATGCACATACCATATTTATACACCTACGCAGGTCAGCCATGGCGTACGCAAAAACGTGTTCGCAATTTGTTAAAAGAATGGTTCAGAAACGACCTAATGGGTATTCCGGGTGATGAAGATGGTGGCGGTTTAACCTCGTTTGTTGTTTTTTCACAAATCGGCTTTTACCCGGTTACGCCTGGCTTGCCTATGTATGTAATTGGTAGCCCGGCGTTCCAAAGCGCAACTATCAATTTGGGTAACGGAAAAACATTTGCAGTGCTTTGCAAAAACTATTCCCCCGAAAACAAGTACATTCAATCAGCCACATTGAATGGCAAAGTTTGGAATAAATCGTGGTTCTCTCATCAAGAATTAATGAATGGGGGCAAGCTTGAATTAGTAATGGGGGCTCATCCCAACAAAAGCTGGGCTTCATCTGACTCATCACTCCCACCGTCTTTCCAAATGCCAAATATGAACTAAGCTTATTTGATAGCACAGTTAAAAAGGTGTTGAGTATAGTTACTCAACACCTTTTGTATTTTGTAGCCTGCATTATCAGAATCTGTTGGTGTTTTTCTTTGAATAAATCCGTCTTTAATCGGCATTATCTTATTAATATCGGCTGTTCTAATAAAACATTTTGGCAGGATAACTCTAAGTAGCTGTCGAATTTTATTGCCTATAGTAATACAAGATTTTCTTCCCAAAAAACAAACTGCTAAAACACAATCAGCGCTTTGGTGTTTCAACATCAGTTTAGTCATATGTGCTGTTCTTATCCGGGTTGACGCAAACTTCTATCACTTACTATTTACTACATGATATTCAACTCGCTGGCTTTTGCTGTCTTTTTTCCAATAGTTACGCTATTTTATTTTGTACTGCCCTTTCGTTTTAGATGGATTTGGTTGTTAAGTGCCAGCGTGTTTTTTTACATGTTTTTCAAACCCATCTATATACTCATACTGGGTATCACAATAGTAATAGATTATTATGCCGGCATTTACATAGAAAAAGCACAGGGTAAGAAAAATAAAAAGCTATTACTGGCTTGTAGCCTCGTTGCTAATATTGGGGTACTGGTATTTTTTAAATACTTTAACTTTTTAAACGCCAATATTACTTCTTTGGGCGACCTTTTAGGCTTTAAAAACAATTTACCTTACTTAACCATACTACTGCCTGTAGGTTTATCTTTTCATACCTTCCAGGCCATGAGCTATACTATCGAAGTATATCGAGGCCATCAACCAGCTGAAAAACAATTTGGTTATTATTCGCTCTACGTTATGTATTATCCACAACTGGTTGCAGGGCCCATTGAACGCCCGCAAAATGTGCTGCACCAGTTTCATCAAAAGCACCACTTTGATACTAACCGTTTCATGTCTGGCTTAAAGGTAATGCTGTGGGGTCTATTTAAAAAAGTGGTTGTTGCAGATACCTTGGCAGCTATTGTGAATGATTACTATTACAACGTATACACCACCCATACTAATTCTGCTCTTACCATCTTCTTCTTCAGCATACAAATTTATTGCGATTTTTCAGGATATACAGATATTGCTATTGGCGCTTCCAGAATTATGGGGATTGAATTAATGAAAAATTTTAAATACCCATACTTTTCGCATACCATCACCGAATTTTGGCACAGGTGGCATATTTCATTGTCGACCTGGTTTCGAGATTATCTGTACATCCCATTAGGCGGCAACAAAACTAAGTTTCATTATATCAGAAACATCCTCATTGTGTTTCTCGTCTCTGGCATATGGCACGGTGCCAGCTGGACTTTTGTAGTATGGGGATTAATTCACGGTTTGCTTTCTATTGCTGAGCGCTTGCTCGGCGTCTCAAAAAGTAAAAGTGTGCTAATGGGCGTATCTACATTTATCATTGTTTCGCTCACTTGGGTATTTTTTAGAGCGGATAACTTTCATGTGGCTGCACAAATGTTTCACAATTTAACTTATCGATACTTTAGTGATGTCAAACACCACTCGGGGCAGATTTTGCTGGTTCTGCTGTTTTTAGGTATTGAATACTTTACTTATAAAAAAGGCAAAGAGTTAATTTTTTATTTACTTAACCGAAAGGTGGTTCGGTATGCCGCCTATTTAATGGTGATAGAAGCCATTCTTTTTGTTTTCAATCAAACTACTTCCCAACAATTTATATATTTCCAATTTTAATGAAACGGGTAGCAAAAAATCTATTACTTATCGGAGCTATTTACTTTACTTACAAAGTAGCGCTATTTGGTATTATTTTCTATATCAACAATTCTTCCTACCAGTACTTTGATGACTTTAAAATGGAAGAAAATTATGGAAATGACATGAGCTCGACACAGGTAATTGTGTTGGGATGCTCCAATTCACGTTATAATTTTGATTATAAATTATTAAATCAAAAACCCAACGTTTGCTCTGTTCATTCGGTATCTACTAAGGCAACTTACGGGCTGTATATAACTTTGAAAAAATTTATCAACTCTAAATGGAATCAAAAAGAGAATATAGTGATAGTTGACTTACCGTATTCACTATATAGCAGAGACCAATTTGTGCTACCAACAAAGGAAACATTAGTACATTTAAGTGCTGACGATTACTGGAAAGTTGCAAAATCATTTCCAAGAACATTTTTTTCTTACACTTCGCAAATCTCTTTATTCAACCCAATAATAAGCGACTATTTTAAAGGAGCCATAAAGAATGCGGTATCTGGCAAAGGCTCAGACGCCACGTATGCCGATCTAAGCTTAAAAGTTAATTCGAACCCTAGCTTCAAACCAGACTATATCAACAGCTCGGCGCCGTATAACTCTAAAATGCACTTTATCCGCGACGTGGACACTAACACCGGTTATTTAGAAGACATCAAATCTTACATAGCCAATAATATAAAATGCAAAGTATACTTTTCTCTTCCTGCAATTAATAAAGACAACAACTCGTTGTCAAATTCCACCATTAATACAATTTCGAGCGTTCTAAAACCAATTAATAACTTTAAGAACACTCAGTTTTCTAATGAGTATGTATATGATCAATGGTATCACCTCAATAAACGCGGAGCTGAAATTAATACTCAAAACTTATTGAAGGCTTTAAGTGGTCTTCGAATTTCACAGCTACCAAATTTTGAAACTGTAGTACAAAATGAAAATTAAGCTTATGGCTTAGCGTCTAGTTATTAAGCTAGATGTTGTATGACAAACTTTCTATCGGTGTAGAGGAACTAGTTAAAATTTTTAATCATCATACACTTTCCGTTCATTTTACTTGATATACCTTATTGGTAAAATACTTTCGTAGTAATTAAACACTTTAAAAACATATTATTGGTCAATCAGTTATTAAAGCAAACACAGAAGCAATAAGTATCATGACTGAACAAGATAAAATAAACCGCCGTAGAGTAATCGGCGGCATTGGGGCCGGGATTGCTGCGGCAGCCGTATCGCCGGTTTTAGCTGCCGATAATTCATCACCAACTAGTGATTCGGCCCCGGCAGAATTAGTTGATCCTACTACTAAATATCCCAAACCGCCATTTAAAGGTCAGTCGCAACCATGGCCTGGCTTAGCGGGCCAAATGGATCCTCGCCCCGATCATGGCGAAACCAGCTATAAAGGCTCGGGCCGATTGAAAGGACGCAAAGCCTTAATCACAGGTGGCGATTCGGGCATGGGCCGTGCCGCTGCGATAGCTTACGCACGTGAAGGTGCTGATGTAGCTATTAATTACTTACCGGCCGAAGAAGCGGATGCAAGAGAAGTAATTGCATTGATAAAAGCTGAAGGTAGAAAAGCAGTTGCCATACCGGGCGATTTACGCGACGAAGCGTTTTGCCAGCGCCTGGTATCACAAGCGATACAGCAATTAGGCGGACTAGACATAGTTGTAAGTAATGCCGCGCGGCAGCAAGCCCGCCAATCAATATTGGATGTAAGCAGCGAAGATTTTGATGCTACTATGAAAACCAATATTTATGCACCCTTTTGGATTATAAAGGCGGCGTTGCCAAGTTTAAAACCAGGTTCAGTAATTATCGGTACAACGTCTGAACAGGCTTATGACCCGTCGCCTGATTTGTACGACTACGCCCAAACCAAGGCGGCAACCATGAATTTTGTTAAATCGTTAGCCAAACAGCTCGGACCAAAAGGCATACGTGTAAACGGTGTCGCTCCAGGCCCTATCTGGACGCCTTTGCAAGTAAGTGGTGGTGCCACACAAGAAAAATTGAAAAGCTTTGGCGGACAAACCCCAATGGGACGCCCAGGACAACCAGCTGAGCTTGCGTCTATTTATGTACAATTAGCGGCTAGTGATGCGAGTTATGCTACCGGCCAGGTGTACGGTGCTGCAGGTGGTAGCGGCCAGCCGTGATTAATAATTGATACATTTAGTAAAAAAGAAAGCTGCCTCCGTAAAGGCAGCTTTCTTTTTTTAAATAGTTGGCGAACCGCCGGTTACCTGTATAGTTGCACCGGTAATATAACTGGAATCTTCTGAAGCCAACAGCACGTACGACGGTGCAAGCTCGGCAGGCTGACCAGCACGTTTTAAAGGTACATCTTGTCCGAAAGATTTTACATCTTCCTCACTCATGGTAGACGGAATCAGCGGTGTCCAAATCGGTCCCGGTGCCACGCAGTTTACACGAATACCTTTCTCGGCCCACAGCTGCGCCATATTAGCTGTAAAATTCTGAATGGCGCCTTTAGTGGCTGCATAAGCTATCAGGGTTGGTCTTGGTTTATAAGCGTTAACCGACGTTGTATTAATTACAGTGCTACCTGGTTTTAGGTGTTGTTCAGCCATTTTACATAAGTAAAACATGGGATAGATATTGGTTTTAAATGTCCGGTCCCACTCCTCAGTAGATACTTCCTGTAACGACTGACGCGCCATTTGGAAGGCTGCGTTATTTACCAAAATATCTATTCCACCTAGCTCTGATACGGCTGTGTCAATAATCTTTTGACAATGTGATTCTTCACTAATGTCGCCTGCTATCAAAACCGCTTTACGGCCAGCCTCCTCAACATATCTGGCGGTTTCGCGCGCATCTTCATCTTCGTTTAAGTAGGCAATTAATACATCCGCTCCTTCGCGCGCAAATGCGATAGCAACAGCACGGCCAATACCAGAGTCGCCGCCAGTTATTATGGCTTTACGCCCGGTTAACTTTCCGGTACCTTTGTAGCTGGTTTCACCGTGATCAGCTTTTGGCTGCAATTCAGCTTCTGTTCCGGGAACCTCTTGTTGTTGCTCCTTAAAAGGCCGATTTTCGTACTTGTTTATTGGGTCTTGATTGGTTTGTGACATGATTTCTTCTACTTATGTTAAATGTTACTTTCTTTATAAGTAAAAAGAACCGGTTGGCCAGAATGTTTCTATTATTAATTTATTGGTTTTTAATGTGAGCAAGAAATCACACAGAAACGTAGATCAATAATTGTTCTTGCAAACTCCTGACTAATAAACCAAACAATTACATCAACCTAAAATACCATCAATTTTAAAGAACACTATATGCTGTTCAGTTGTATATTTGGCAATCACAAGTTTTTCTACTGAATGAATGCTGAACAAGCCCAAATGTTTGAAGCTCTTTTTAATCAATTGCCCAACCCTGTTTCTGTTGTTAAAGCCGATGCGCCAACTTTCACTGTTGTAGCGGTAAATCACCTTTATAGAAACAGATCTAGAATTCCGGCTACCGATATTATAGGCAAACCCGCTTTTGACATATATAAACCTTGGGATAAAGCGAGCGAAGAACAATTTGCCTTGCTTAAACGGGGCATTGTTCAGGCTATAAGCGAAAAGCGTCAGGTTAATTTGCCTACAATACATTTTGCTTATCCTTCTGCAGATGGATTATCTATTAATCGTTCATGGTGGCAAGTGCAAATAACACCAGTTTTGAATGCAGACAGTGAAGTAATGTACGCTATGTGCGTTACGCAGGACGTTTCGGATCGTGAACTTTTTAAATTGGAGATTGAGAACTCCAAAGACAAAGAGCAGGCAATGACCGAAGAATTGCAGGCCATGAACGAAGAGCTGGCATCAACCAATGAAGAGCTTACCGCAACGGTAGAAGAATTAAGTATATCAGAACAAAAGCTGCATCGTTTAAACAACGAACTGGAAGAACGCATTACCGCACGTACAGAGCAACTGGCATTAAGCGAACGCAGATACCGATCGATGCTTAACGCACTGCCACAAATTGCCTGGACCAGCACTATACAAGGCGAAGTAAGCTTTTTTAACCAGCGCTGGTACGATTATACTGGTTTAAGCTACGAGGAAACCAAAGCTACCGGCTGGAGTACGGTAGTACACCCTGACGATGTTGAAAACAGCGTAAATGCATATCGTAAAATTGTGGCCACCAACAAACCCGGCGAATTTGAAGTACGCGAGCGTGGTGCCGACGGCGTTTACCGCTGGCATTTAGTTCGCGTTCAACCTGTGCGTAATGAAATCGGCATTATAGATCAATGGATTGGCACAGCTACCGATATTGATGCTTTGAAACAGTTGCAGCAGCAAAAAGACGATTTTATCAGCATTGCCAGCCACGAATTAAAAACCCCCATTACCAGCTTAAAGGCATCACTACAGCTGATGGATAAAATGAAAGATAATCCATCTAAAGATATGCTGCCTAAGCTCATTTTGCAATCTCGAAAAAGTATACAAAGAGTAAGTACATTAATTGAAGATTTGCTAAATGTCAGCAGGCTACAGCAGGCGGAAGTTGCATTGAACAAAGCACCGTTTATTTTATCTCAGCTACTTAATTCTATTTGCAATCCAATCAGTATATTAGGGAAGCAGAAGATTAGGATTGAAGGAGAACTAGAGCTTGAGATTGTTGCAGACGAGCATCGCATTGATCAGGTAGTAACTAATTTAGTAAACAACGCGGTTAAATACGCTCCGGAATCGGAAGACATTACCTTAACTATCCATAAAAACAACAACTTGGTGAAACTTAGCGTAACCGACCGAGGTCCCGGCATCCCGGAAGAGAAGATTCCGCACCTTTTTGACCGCTATTACCGCGTTGATGCTGCTGGCTACCAGGCATCAGGGTTAGGTTTGGGTTTGTTCATCAGCTCTGAAATCATTAAACGCCATGGTGGCGAAATTGGTGTTGAAAGCGAATTAGGCAAGGGTACTACTTTTTGGTTTATACTGCCAGTAAAATAATTCGGTCGGTCATTCAATAGAATGCAGGATTATCATTCTTGCACTACTCAATCGTAAAATAACCATTGTAGAACTGCCGATAAATTGCGACTATGTATTTTTGGGTATTTTATACACATCATCAGTCACTATGAAAATTTACCAGCAACTCTTAAAATTACGTGCTAAGCCACGCGGTTTTCATCTGGTCACAAACGAAATTATTGAGGCCTTACCCCAAATCAGCGAATTTAAATCTGGAATGTGCCAGGTTTTTATACAGCATACATCTGCCTCGCTTACTGTCAATGAAAATGCTGATCCTACGGTTCGTAAGGATTTTGAAATGTACTTTAATAAAGCAGTGCCCGAAAATGACCCGGATTATATGCATAATGATGAAGGGCCCGACGACATGCCCGCACATTTGAAAGCGGCAATGTTAGGCAGCTCTGTAATGATTCCTATACGTAACGGTAGATTGGCATTAGGTACATGGCAAGGCATATACTTGTGTGAACATCGCAATTACGGCGGACCAAGGAATGTTATGATAACTGCCTGGGGCGAATAAGGTCATTTTTTCTTGATACATTATACATAGAATGCTGATAATATTTTAATTCGTTTCATAAATTAATGAACCAAGAAGGCAAGATTAATTTTTCAATTAACCTTGCCTTTCATGATATGCATAATTAAGTAGCAAGCAGTCGGTTCCATTCAGGATGGCGCTTTAAGTATACCTGCACATAACTGCATAATGGAACCAGCTTTTGATGACTTGCTTCCAAATAAGCAAGCGTTTTTTCTACAATCGCTTCGGCTACACCTTTTCCTTTAAGCGCTGCAGGTACTTCGGTATGTATCAGGTAAACCTTATTACTTTTTTGCTTATAGTCAATAAATGAGCGGTAGCCGTCTACAAATAATTCAAAGTTATGGATGGCTACATTATTAATAAGTTGAATATTATCGTACTTCATAATCAGGTAGCTGAATTTGTTTGCTGATGGTTTTCAGTGGCAGATAGCAACTGCTTAGCCAACTCAATTTCTTGCATAGTAATGGTATGCGGCCTACCAGAATATACTTTCAAAGTAACTGTAGCTCCTTGTTCCTGCAAAACAGCAACACTCTCCTCTACCCTGCTCAAAGGCACGTGCGCATCAGGATTACCGGTTGTGATAAGTATAGGTGTTTCGCCAAAATTACCAGTGTAATTAGTTGGTACTAATGTCTCCCCTATTAAGCCACCAGTGAAGGCGATAACGCCGCCGTAACGCTGCGCATTACGTGCAATATACTCAAGCGTTAAACACGCGCCTTGTGAAAAGCCTAAAAAGTAAATTTTATCTGCAGGTATCCCGTCAGCTTTTACCTGTTCAACCACCTCATAGATTATATCCAGGGCAGAATTAAGTGCAGGCTGATTTTGTTTGTCGGGCGCCATGAAGCTGTACGGATACCAACTTTGGTTGCTGGCTTGCGGCGCGTAAAGCGCAAATGAATTAATTTCCAGTTCGTTTGCGAGGCTCAAAATATTTTGCGCTGTGCCGCCCCGGCCATGAAGTAAAATCAGGGCCGCTTTTGCCTGACTGGGCGTTACACCGGCTCTTATAATTTGCGTTTGATGCGTATACATAAAATTACACTAATTTAGGTAAGGTGGTTTCCAAGCTGGCACGATACTCTTCGTATTGTGGCGGCAATTTCAAATGTGAACCTAACTCATTCACGGGCTCGTCTACAGAAAAACCCGGGTTATCAGTAGCCAGTTCGAACAGTACACCTCCCGGCTCACGGAAATACAATGAATAAAAATAATTGCGGTCTATCTTTTCGGTAATATGCAAACCTAAGGCTTCAATCTTTTCTCTGTAATGCATCAGCACAGCCTCATTTTCTACCCGGAAAGCTACATGGTGTACAGATCCGCCAGCAACGTGCCCTGCTTTTTCACCCTCTACTTCTACCAAGTCTACAATATTGGCATTGTCTACTGCGTCAGTCACAAAGCGGTAACGGTTTACGTGTTGTTCCAGCAGTTTGTAACCAAATACACCCGTTAAAATATCTGCTGTAGGCTGCATTTTGTTAGTGGTAATAGTTACGTTGTGAAAGCCTTTAGTGGCATTTTCTGCCTTTATCTCATTGGTTTCCCAAGGTAAACGGTTATCTGGTTTTTTAGAGGCAATCAACTCTAGCTTTAACCCGTCTGGATCAAGAAATGTCAGATAGCGTTCGCCAAACTTTTCGGCCACTTTGTTATGAATCACATTATGCTGTTCAAATCTTTTCAACCAAAACTCGAGGCTGTTTTCAGGAACCGAGTAACCAATTTCTGTAGCCTGACGACTGCCCCTTCTGCCGGTCATAATATTTTGCCATGGGAAGAAAGTAAGTACCGTACCGGGTGTGCCAACCTCGTCGCCATAATACAGGTGATAGGTTTCGGGATCGTCAAAATTAACAGTCTTTTTAATCAACCTTAAACCTAATACTTTTGTATAAAAATTATAGTTGCGCTGTGCGTTGCCAGCTATTGCAGTTATATGGTGAAGCCCTTTAATTTGATTTTCCATGTTTTTGTTATTTTAATGTTTGTGAGTGTTTGTTGATTATTTACATCACAAAAGTAGTGGTGCTTAAAGACCACACACTTAATGTAGAATAAGAAATTAAGCTATTTGAGACGATTTTTTGGCTAGGCGGGTTCTTGATAAAACATACTTGTGCTATTATACAACCAACTAAAGCTATAACAGATAAATTTTAATTAAGACAGCACACATTAACTGACCGTGCAACATTTATAAAACAGTACATTTACACTGCTTTGTTTTGCTTAAATATTTATGAAGCTTTTTTTATCTATTATACTGATTAGCATTTTGTTATATACCAATAACGCTTTTAGCCAAATTGAGGTTAAGCCTTGGGGAAATATAACCGGCATTCGTAGAAACGGTCAGCTTTTCGAATTTGAAACCAGTATCCAGTTAGTCAAAAACGATGGCATACAGGTGTTAGCCACCGCCCGGGAAAGGCAACGGCCTCAATATCATCGCAATGGTAATAAGCAAGTAATTGAAACTAATCTAGACAGCCTGCATTTTATCGAAACAATTACCGAAGCTGGAAACGGTAAAGCGGCGGTGGATGTACAATTAACCTCGCATTCGGACGTAACGGTAACAGGTGCTTATTTTACTTTGCGCCTGCCGTATTTAACCAGCGATAAAAGCTCGCTGGATTTAATCAATAATAATGCGTTTGACTTATCTGCTCTTCAAGATGTATCATTAAAAATTCTCCCCGGCGTTTTTGCGAAAGGAATTGAATTCAAGTCTGACAGCTTGCAAGTGAAAGTAGAAATTCCGGCTAGCGATTCGTTATTTATTAGACATGAATGGATAAATGGAATAGAGTATTTGATGGTTTATCTTCCCATCCAACTGAATAATGTAAAAAAGGGTGAAACGATTATCAAAACCTATCAGATAGAAGCAAACGGCCCGATGGACACCGACCCCATAACGCTTACATTAAACTCCACGCAGCAAGGCCGTAAGTTTGAAGGGCTGGGCGGTAATTTCAGATTACAAAACCCTGCCACCGACCCGCAGGTGATTGACTATAGTTTGGCTAATCTGCGCGTGGCTTGGAGCCGCGTGGAGCTACCTTGGCGCTTGTGGCATCCTAATTTAATAACGGACCCTACTGCCGAAGCTAGGGCCAGTCGTTTGCCAACACAGGTAGTTAAATCTATGGAGATGGCCCAGCGCTTAGGCAAAATGGGTGTACCGGTAATACTATCAGCATGGTATGCACCTGATTGGGCAATAGTTGGTAAAGCCACCACGGAACCTGTTAATGGCGTTTGGGGAAATCCGCTTAACGCAGTTCAAATGCAAAACATTTACAAATCCATCACCGATTACATCTTGTATTTGAAAAACAATTATGGTGTTGAAGCAAAAGCATTTTCATTTAACGAGTCGGACGTAGGTATCAACATTCGCATGACGCCGCAGGAACATGCGGATTTTATAAAAGGACTGGGTGCTTATATGGAGGCAAAAGGATTAAAAACCAAAGTGCTTTTGGGCGATAATTCCGATGCTACAACCTATAACTTTATTTATCCGGCCTTAAACGATCCAGAAGCGCGCAAATACATAGCCGCTGTATCATTCCATTCGTGGCGAGGCTGGGAAACCGAAACGCTGCAAAAATGGGCTGACGCCGCTACGCAATTACAATTACCATTACTTGTTGGCGAGGGAAGTATTGATGCGGCCGCCTGGCAATATCCCGACATTTTTCAAGAACCCACTTACGCTCTTGAGGAAATAAATCTATACACTCGCTTGTTAGCCATTTGCCAGCCTGTTTCCATTTTACAATGGCAGCTGACAGCAGACTACTCGCCGTTAGCTGGCGGAGGCATATTTGGCGACAACAGTCCGCTACGCCCAACACAACGATTCTGGAACCTTAAACAACTGGCATTAACTCCTGAGGATTTATACAGCATGCCTATAACTGCCAGCAAGGAAAACGTATCGGTTGCAGCCTTGGGCGATAACAGCAAAGGAGTTTATGCCATACACCTGGTTAATAATGGATGCAGCCGTAAAGTTGTATTAACAGGTTTGCCGACCACAGTTAAAGCCATGCACCTGTATGTTACCAATCAGCAAGAGTCGTATAAAAATGACGGATTAAAGAAAGTTTCAAATGGACAAATCAGCTTTACCTTAAAATCTGAAAGTTACGTTACCTTAATCAGCGAACCTGTCAAATAACGCTATTCTAAACAATTTGCAAGCGTTTGTACTTGTGTATAAAAGAACTTGTTATGAACAGATACGCCGGCGTAATTTTGATGGTAGTTGGAATCATCATCCTGATATGGTCAAGATTAACATATAATGACAGCGAGAAACTAATAGACGGTAATTCTATACAAAACTATGCCAGCCGGCAACGCTCCATTAACTGGCCGCCCTATGTAGGCGGTGCATTGGTAATTGCCGGAATTGTGGTGGCCGTGACCGGTAAGAAGAGAAAAAATATATAATAGCGGTTAAACAAAAAGCCGGATAACTTATAAGTTATCCGGCTTTTTGTTTAATAAAGGCGGTTTAATTAGAACCTATAGGTTGCTGTTGCAATAAACTGTCTTGGCGGAATAGGGTTAACACTATAGTTTTCGTGCACATTGTAATTCAGCACATCCCCTACGTTAGACACTTTACCAATGATAGATACCTTTTTGTAAGTATATCCAGCTGAAAGATCGACGGTGGTAAACCCTTTAACAGGCACTAGCCTATTGGCTGGTTGAAGACCAGAAACTGGACGTACGTTGTTGAAGCCAGCATTACGATTTCCTAAGTAAAACGCCGACGCACCAAATTTAAATCCTTTCAAAGCTGTTGAAGAAAATGTATAAAAAACGCTGGCATTAGCCGTATGCTTAGGCGTATTCAGTAATGGGTCGCCTTCTAGAATGCTACCGGCTGTACTTGGCGTTTTGGTGTAGCGAGCGAAATTGTAGCTATAGCCGGCCAATATATCCAAACCTTGTATCGGATGACCAGCAACATCCAGTTCTGCCCCATCACTGGTGGTCTGGCCATTTAGTGATTTAAGATTAGTGTTGCTGTTTGGCGTAACACCATCAGCTAAAAATTGAGCCGTTTGTGCCAGATTGTTATTTCTTATGCGAAATACGGTTGCATTAACCGATAATGTACCATTAAAGAAATCATTCTTGACACCAGCTTCGTACTGATCTACTGTGGATGGATCAAGGCTGTTACCATTTACATCAATACCGCTATTTACAATGAATGAATTAGAGTAGCTGGCGAATAACGAAGTGTTGGTAAGCGGTTTATATACTATACCCACACGTGGCGAAAAAGCCGCATCCGCCTTACCGTTAACAGCATAAGCGGTTGTTCCATCAGCATTATAATTAACCCGATAAGTGGTGGTATTGCCGGTTACAATAGGCGTTGCATTAGCATAAGTTGTGGTTTGTACAGGTGAAACATACTGGTAAGACCATCTTACACCAGCCATTAACTTAAACTTTTCGGATATACTAATCAAATCATTAATATATGCGCCAAACCGGTTAGTTGGTGTTTCGGTACGATTGATTGCATTTAGCACAGGTTTAGTTGTTGGTAAAGAGGTATTCGGGTTAAAAATATTGCTGGTTGCATAAGTAGTGCTTTGCAGGGCAAAATTCCCATCAATATACTGATTGGCTAATGAACGCTGGTTACCATTCGCATCCCTTAAAGGGTTGCCACTATTGTCAACCAAAAGTACATTTCCTGAGTAGCTATAGTTGATGTTGTTGTAACGGTCTGCATCTACACCCAACAGCACATTGTGCTTTAAAGCGCCGGTAGTAAACTTACCGGATAAATTAACCTGACCGGTATAGTAGTTTTCTGATGTTTTAGTACGGTTCAATGGCAAATTAAAATCGCCGGTACTAGTGGGTTGTAAACGTTCAGTAGCGGTGTATCCTCTTTCATATCGTTGAAAAGACAGGCCTCCACTCAATTTCCAATCGTTATTTAATTCATGATTAATAGTGGCCGTACCAGTTACCTGTTTAGCCTTGCCTGCACCGGCCGTCCAAAGCGGACCATAATACCGGTTTCTTGGCGCGCCGGTAAATACATCGCTGTTTACCTGGCCGGTTCCAAAGTCTGGTGTAAAATCGTAGTTCAAATAATCACCTTCCAGTAAAATAGTGGTTCTATCGCTTGCTTTATACAGCAAAGACGGATTGATATAAAAACGTTCGTTCTTAACTATATCCCGATAGCTTTTAGAATTTTCATAAGTTCCATTTACACGGTACGCCAATTTAGAAGATAGCGGGCCGTAAACATCAAAAACCGGTTTATAAAAATTGTAGCTTCCGGCTGTCATAGAAACGGAGCCCCCCTGCTCAAACTTTGGCTTTTTGGTAACCATGTTTAATATTCCACCCGGTGCAACGTTACCATACAGCAAAGCAGCGTTGCCTTTCAAAATTTCCACTTTCTCAAGCGAACTTACCTCGGGCATTGTTCCTGAATTTACGCGGAAGCCGTTTTTAAACATATTGGTATTCGAAAAATTGTAGCCGCGTGCAGCAAAAGTTTCTTGCGTACTACCGCGCGAACTAGATAAATAAACACCATTGGCATTTTTAACAACATCGCTTAATCGCACAGCTTGCTGCTCTTCAATAACATCCTGTCCGATAGTAACGATGCTTTGAGGTAAATCAAGCGGGCTCGCATCAATTTTACCGATGTTGACCGGTTTTCTGTTTAAACTTTTAGCTTGTTTGATCACTACATCTTTTAATTCAGATGCACTTTCGGTTAAGGTAAATGTTGATTCTGTGGTTTGTCCGGCCACAACAGTAACGGTTTGCTGTTCGGCCTTTGCACCCACATGAGTAATGATAACAGTAAAAGTTCCGGGAGTAACGTTGTTGAAAACATAACGGCCATTTTCCTGGCTTACTGTAGTCTTCTTAATTTCTTGTAATACTACAGTTACACCTGCAACTGGCTTACCATCACTACTTAAAACTTTACCGGTAATTTTTCCAGAATTTTTCTGAGCAAAACATACACTTGTAAATAATAGTAATAAAACAGAGAGATGAAACGTGATTTTGTAAAGGTTACGCATAAGGTTATTTAGACTAATTCTACTTTGCGACAAAAATAGACAAACATCTATTACTTGCAAGAGGTTATTTAGAATTAGTTTAAATAAATTGTATTTTTAAAATAGGTAGTACTGTAGATGCGATTAACTACTATTATACTACATTTAATGATTTTTATTACCAGTATGGCTTACATGCAATAGCCAGTTTAAAGCTTCGCCCCGTTCTTTGAAAGATTTGATGCAGATGTTTTCTTTGACCTGCTCTATAGTGTGCAGTGCTGATAGTTTGCTGAATGTACTTGCCGAATACACCAATGCTATGTTTGCCAGCCCTATCCGCTCCATGGTCGGAAACCACTCATTGATTAGCCATTCAATGGCATCGTCCCAAGGGCCTAGCACATTAGTGTTGTCGTTTAAAAGATTAGGACACCCGGTTTTTTCAACCTGGCTGCATATACGGTTACAAACGTCTCGTACCGAATGGAGGTTATGAAACCCATTCCATTGCACGCTAATATAATTTTCAGCATCATGAAACTGAATATCAGCTTCAGATTCGCGATAGACGGAAAAATCGGTCCGCCCTGTAAGCTTGAACATGGCAATGTTTGAAAGCGGGAAACGCATGCTAAAAGTAGATCCTTTATTTATTTCGCTTTCAATCCACATGCTGCCATGGTGCCTGTGACAAACCTCTGCAACTTTGAGCAGACTTGAAGAAGAAGTTTTAGGATAGTCGGGCCGACTTAAGCTTAAAAATATACGATCTATCTGCTCTTCAGACATACCTACACCATAATCTCTGACGGTTAATACCAAGTTTTGCTGAATTATTTCAGTATCAACCAATACACAATTGGCATCTAATGAAAATTTGATGGCGTTTATAATTAAGCTTTTAACCGCTTGTTCGATCCGTTTTTTGTTGCCGTAAAAAGTTATATCAGCAACCTTTTTAAGAATTATTTTATGTTTTGGCGAATAACTTTGTGCCTGTACAATAATTTTATTTAAAAACTCTTTAAACGAAAAATACTCAAGATTAATGGTTGGCATGCTTTGCGAATCATCATTCACTTTTTCGTTAACTTCTTTTACTACTTCGTCAAGCTCAAGGCTGCAATTATGAATGAGGCCTGCAACTTCCCTTAATTCGCTTTCGCTTACTAATTGTTCTTTAAATAAATTAGTCAAGCCAAGTAAGCTGGCGATGGGCTTACGTATAGCATGAGAGTTCAAAAATGAAATTTCCTTTAGTTGCTCAATTTTTTCGAGCAATCCTTCTTGTGCCATTTTCTTACCGGTTATGTCCCGAAAATGTACAATGATGCCGTCATCCACAGGGTATGCATAGCACGAAAACCAGCTCTGCGTGGGCCAAAAATAATCGACAAAGTCGGTGCTGATGCGCCTGTGCATAGCCATACCAAAATAAGTATGGAAATCGGAATGGTTAATTTCTGGTAATACCGCCCAGAAATTCTTACCTAATACACAACTACGTTTATAGCCTATTAAATCTTCTGCTGCTTTATTCCAATAGGTAATCTCCCAATTAAAGCCAATTTGCATAAAGCCAATCGTAGTAGTTTCTAATATCTGCATCAGCTTATGCTGCGTAAAGGCCAACTTACCGGCAATCTCTTTTTTTTCACTGATGTTATGAGCATGTATCAGTCGGGCATTTATCCCCTTATATACTATACTATAAGATATGATTTCAACATGAAACACCAGCCCATCTTTAGTTTTATGCCTAAACTCGCGGCTGTTCGTATGTTCCCCACGTATGTCAATCAATAGCTGTTCTAAGGCCGGCCAATCTTCCTGCGGCTTCAAATCTTTAATGGTTTTACTCAGAAATTCTTCGCGAGTATAGCCGTACTGTTTTACAGCAGTCTCGTTCACCTCCAATATATTTAATGTAGCGGTGTCAAAAACCCACATAGGTTGTGGATTAGCATAGAATAAAACATCAAAGCAAAAGTGATCCTTTCCCTCTTCTGTATTCATTATAAAAGTATTTAAAGGTAGATTATGTAATTGGTTACTAATTTCGTCAATGTTAAAAATTTAATTAGAAATCACAAGCTGTAAATATTTTTTATTATTTAAAGTGATTTATATATTTATGCAATCGATTGCTATCTGATTTCCTTAAATTAAAAGACCGTCTAAAGAACCAATTAAACCTCTTATGAAAAAAACTTTACACCTGCTACTACTTTGCTTGCTCATCATATCAATTTCCTCCTACGTATTAATAAAAAATCAGAAATATCAATACGAATTTCAGAACCCCTCCTTATCTATCGAACAGCGTGTCAATGATTTAGTTTCACACCTTACATTGCAAGAGAAAGTTTCGCAGATGCTGAATGCGGCTCCTGCTGTTGAGCGCCTGGGTATACCTGCATACAACTGGTGGAACGAAAGTTTACATGGCGTAGCACGTACGCCGTTCAAAGTAACCGTTTATCCGCAGGCTATTGGTATGGCAGCCACATTTGATGTAAACTCAATGCATAAAATGGCTGAATACACAGCTGATGAAGGCAGAGCGATTTATAATGAAAGCATTAAACAAAATCATAGGGGTATATACTTGGGTTTAACTTATTGGACACCCAACATCAACATTTTTAGAGACCCGCGATGGGGCCGTGGACAGGAAACTTATGGAGAAGATCCTTACCTGACAACCTCTATTGGTCAGGCATTTGTTAATGGCTTACAAGGCAACGACCCGGTATATTTGAAGGCGGCTGCTTGTGCCAAGCACTACGCCGTACACAGCGGACCAGAACCTTCAAGGCATGAGTTCAATACAGATGTAAGTAACTACGATTTGTGGGACACTTACTTGCCGGCTTTTCGTGCGCTTGTAGTTGATAGTAAAGTAGCTGGTGTAATGTGTGCCTATAACGCTTTTAGAGGCGAGCCCTGCTGCGGCAGCGGTATATTGTTGAACGATATTTTACGTAATCAATGGGGCTTCAAGGGTTACTTAACTTCTGATTGCGGCGCTATTGACGACTTTTACCAAAAGCATAAAACGCATAAAACAGCTGAAGATGCGGCGGCTGATGCCGTGTTGCATGGCACCGACGTTGAGTGTGGTAACGTTACTTATTTATCGTTGGTTAAAGCTGTTGAAGATAAAAAGATTACGGAACAGCAAATTGATATTGCTCTGAAACGCTTGTTTACCATTCGTTTTCGTTTAGGCTTGTTCGACCCACTTGGTTCAAACAAATATGATAAAATAGGCATGTCTGCTCTGGAAGCGCCCGAGCACAAAGCATTTGCTCTGAAAATGGCAAGGCAGTCTATAGTATTACTTAAAAATCAAAACCATGTTTTGCCACTTAGCAAAAAATTGAAAAAGGTTGCGGTGATTGGTCCAAATGCTGATAATGCCGTTAGCATACTTGGTAACTATAATGGCATGCCATCAAGCACGAGCACGCCTTACCAAGCTATTAAAACTAAGCTTGGCAGCAATACCGAGGTATATTATGACCAAGCCATTAATTACACCAGCGACAGCTACACCCGTAATGTTGATTTGGGTGAGATGGGTATGGTTGATGGTCAGAGAGGATTTAAAGCCGAATACTTCCAAAACACCAGATTGTCTGGTCAGCCTGCAATTACGCGCATGGAAAATAATATCAATTACATTTGGCGCGACGGAACCTTTGTGGTTGGCAATGTCAGTCAAAAGAATTTTTCGGCCCGGTGGACAACCAATTTCAAATCATCCGGCAACGATGATATTACGTTTGAACTTACCGGTAACAAACCTTACCGACTGATAATTGACGGAGAAGAACGCACCTTAAGTGGTGAGCCTGATGGTTTTGGTCCGAAAACATATACTCTCAACGCTAAAAATGGCAAGAGTTATCACGTAGAAATAGAATATGTGCAGACCGAAGGCCGAGCTACATTTAATTTTAAATCGGGCATTGCGGTTAAGGCAAATTTTAATCAAGTGGTGCAAAATGTTAAAGATGCCGATGCCATTATCTATGTGGGCGGCATATCGCCGCAGCTAGAAGGCGAAGAGATGCGGGTGAATCAGCCCGGATTTAACGGTGGCGACCGCACAAGCATCAATTTACCAAAAGTGCAAACAGACTTGTTAAAAGCATTACAGACCACCGGCAAGCCAGTGGTGTTTGTGATGATGACAGGCAGTGCTATTGCCACGCCATGGGAATCGGAAAATATTCCGGCAATTGTGAACGCTTGGTACGGCGGTCAATCAGCTGGAACAGCATTGGCCGACGTTTTATTTGGAGACTACAACCCGGCTGGTCGCTTACCGGTAACGTTTTACAAAAGCGACAAAGATTTGCCCTCATTTGAAGATTATTCAATGGCAAACCGCACATACCGTTACTTTAAAGGAGAACCGTTATATGGATTTGGCTATGGATTAAGTTACAGCACATTTAAATATGACAAACTGACACTACCCACTACATCAATCATTGGAAAAGAAATTCCAATTAGTGTGAGGGTGACGAATACCAGTAAAATGGGTGGCGATGAAGTAGTGGAACTTTTCGTTTCACACCAAAACCCTAAAGTAAAAGCCCCTATCCGAGCGCTGAAAGGCTTTAAGCGCATTTATTTAAAAAGCGGAGAAAGTAAGATTGTAAGCTTTACCCTAACCGCCAAGCAACTTGCCACTACAGACAATGACGGAATAACTCAGCAAGTACCCGGCAAAGTGCTGATTAGTGTTGGTGGATCGCAACCGAGTGTACAAACACAGGCGACAAAGAAAACAGTTGAACACCTAATTACCATTCACGGCTAATATTTCCTTTCATTAATACCATTGCATTTGTTTTTACCAGTTATTTATTAGAATAAATAACTGGTAAAAATTTTTAATAGCGATAGTCAGAACTTGATTCATATTAATTCTTAAATGGATTTTAGGATTGATTAGAACGTTCTATTCGGGCATTCAAGAGATTTTCCTTAAATGAAAATCAGTTTGAGAATTCATAGTCTCAATTTGTGTCAAAATTTTCCCAACTCGTCTGTTATTCAGCATCATACAATACGCACAACACATCACTAAGTATCACATATTATTGATTTTCAACTGGTTACTAAAATAACACCAAAATTAAACCATTGGGCAAAATTATTGTCACAAACAAGTTGCAGATTGCTAAATTTGCACTCCCTGAAACTAATTTAAATTATTGATTAAACTTAACATGAGCACCCGTAAGGGCTGCTTTGCATGATGAATTTACGTCCTTCTCAACATTTGTCTGAAAACCAGGTAAACAAAGGTTTGCGCTTGGTTATTGCCGATGGATTAACGTCAGAAGCCATGGTGGTGTTTACCAGCGGTACTTTTTTAACAGCCATGGCTGTTAATATGGGCGCTACCAACTTTCAGCTGGGGCTGTTTGCTGCACTGCCAACCTTCACCACCGTATTCCAGTTGTTTTCGATATGGATGGTGCAGCATTTTAAAAACCGCCGTATTATTACCGCGCTTTTTAATTTTTTGGCCCGTATTCCAATTTTGGTGATTGGCTTGCTCCCATTTTTATTTACTAAAGGCACCAGTATCCAAATACTTTTACTGATGCTGTTTTTTCAGCATGTGTTTGGCGACATAGCCGGTGCCAGCTGGAACTCATGGATGAAAGATTTGATTCCCGAGCAGCGACTCGGCTCTTTCTTTTCGCGCAGGAGCCGCATGGGGCAAATATTGAATGTTACGCTCAGCTTAACTACTGCCCTATGTATTGATTATATAAAAGCGCATTATCCACAGCAGGAAATTCTGACATACAATATTCTGTTTCTCATTGGTGGAACATTAGGTTTAGCCAGTGTTGGCTTCTTGCTGCGTACGCCAGAGCCTCAGCCGCAAAAAATGGACGATAAGCTTTTCAAGCTATTTGCCAAGCCGCTTAAAAACAAAAACTTTAAGACGCTGCTGATCTTCAATTCGTTTTGGGCATTTGCGCTGAATTTGGCTACGCCGTTTTTCACCGTATACATGCTTAAAACTATCGGTATTTCTTTATCCTATATAATTGCTTTGGGCATACTGGGGCAAATTAGCGGTATCCTGTCGTTAAAACTTTGGGGCAAGTATTCGGATTGGTTTAGTAATAAAACTATACTCCGCATTTGTGCACCGTTATACATTGGATGCATTTTAGCTTTTTCCGTTACCAATATGCCGCAATCGCATTTGTTTACGCTGGCATTGTTGATGGGTATCCATATTGTAAGCGGCTTATCAACAGCAGGTATTAACTTGGCGCTAAGCAACATTGGCATTAAACTGGCTCCTAAAAATGAGGCAATTGTTTATATATCCACCAAAAACATGTTGGTGGCTTTTTGCTCTACTATTGCACCGATGATTGGTGGCTTAATGGCAGATTATTTTGCTAATAATCAGTTTACCTGGAACATGGTGCTTAAAAGCTCAGACGATGTAAATAACCTGACCCTGCTCAATCTGCAAGGCTGGAATTACTTCTTCATCATCGGTGGTTTGCTAGCCATGCTCTCGTTGCGTTTTTTAAGCCGCATTCAAGAACAGGGTGAAGTTAAAAAAGAAAAGGTAGTAGTGCACATGCATAAAAGGTTCAGATACCGCTTGCGTGCAAATTTAGGAGAGGACTTTACTGACGGCATTTATCATCCACGCCGCAAAGTTGTAAAAATGATTAAAAAACTACGTAAACAACGCGCCAAGACAAAACAGCTAGCTTGATAAAAGAAAAGGCTCTCGATTTACTTAGAGGGCCTTTTCTTTTATGCTTATCTGCTATTTTACAGCAAAAACATCACCTTTATTCCATTCCGGCCTGGCTTTGGTATTTGCCACCATATAACCGATCAAAAAGTTAAGCTGTGCATACTTGGCACCCGCATTAAAATCAAAAATCCCGTTGATATCATCTTGCGGCTTATGATAGTACTTGGCGCGCCACTGGGCAACAAACTCGTTCAGGTTATTTTTACCATCAGCGGTTTTGCTGCCATATTTAATGTGCAGCGCCGGTATACCCTCTTTAACAAAACTATACTGGTCGCTACGGACAAAACGATTTTCTTTTGGCTCCGGGTCAGGTTCTACACTTAAATCCAAATAAGCAGCGGCTTCGTCAACCACTTTAGCCAATGAGGAGTGCTCGGCACCCAACGCTGTAACAGAAAGCAGTGGTGCTATTATAGTTGGCATGTCCGTATTTACATCGGCCACCATATTTTTAACCGGCACTGTTGGGCGCGCGGCGAAATAACCTGAGCCTAGGTCGCCAAGCTCCTCGCCTGTTACAGCAACCATAAGAATTGAGCGTTTAGGTTTAACTTTTAGATGCGAGTAAATATTGGCGATTTGCAACATGCTGGAAACGCCCGATGCGTTATCATGTGCACCGTTATAAATACTATCACCTTGTATGGGCGTACTAATGCCTAAGTGATCTAAATGTGCGCTGTGTACTACATACTCATCTTTCAAGACAGGATCAGTTCCGCTAATCTTACCAACCACATTAAAGCTGTTGATATCCTGATAGGTGCTGTTACAATTAGCGCTGAATACAACGCCGTTCAACATCGCACTTTGCGACTTTCCACCTTTTAATGCCGCGTAAACTTCTTTTACACTTTTGCCTGTTCCCTTCAATAATTGCTGAACATAGCTATAGTTTAAGGCTGCTAATGATTTAATTTGGTTGTTATAATAACTACGTGATACTACAATTTTGCCTTTGCTATCCAGCACGCTGTAAATACCGCGACTTAAATTTGCCATACGACCTGTACTATCAGCCGAAGCGATAATAACACCTACGGCCCCGTGCTGCGCAGCCGTTTTCTGAATGGTAATCATATCCATAAAGTGCGATACTTCGGATGACGGAAAACTTTCGGGTGCCCCGCGGAATACCATCACCACTTTACCTTTTACATCAACACTAGCATAATCATCATAGTGCTGCTCCAAGTTGGTAATACCAAACCCTGCAAACACAACGGGCGCACTCACAGAAGAAGACTTGGCTTCGGGATTGGGATAAATTACTACATCACGGCCATATTCCAATTTAGCCGATTGACCATTAATAGTTAGGTTTACCTGAGCGCCTTTATCGGTAAATGCCTTGCGTAACCTTACCTGTTGTAGCCAGCCACCGTTCTCGCCGGCAGGTTGCACGCCATAACTTTTCATCCGGGCAATCACGTAATCGGCAGCCATTTGAAAACCTTCTGTACCGGGCTGGCGGCCTTTTAATTTGTCGTCGGCCAAATAAGCAATGTCTGCCTTAAGCTGATCAGCGTTTGAAAACTGCATTGCCTGAGCTACAGGCGCTGCTACATTAGGCTTTTGCGCATAAAGGTTTGTACACACCGAAGAAACCAGAACAGCGGTAGCAAACTTTTTAGAAACATTCATCATTGTAAAACTTTACTAAAAAGTTAAAGATATAAATTTCCGTTGCACATGGCTCTTGTCCCTACTTTATACAATGTGAAAACATGATGACAGAAAATAGTTGACACATCAACTATAATTAATAACTTTGCGTTGTGAAAAAGTGTAATATCAATAAAGACTTATTGCTGTTTAAAATCTTTGATATACATAAAATAATATGTAACAAAGCTAACAAAACGCTGTCAAAAGAGGGATTGCAGATCCAGGTTGAACAGGCACCCGTATTGATGGTTGCTTATTATAACGGTCCGCAATCTCAGCAAGAAATTGCAGACGAGTTAATGCGTGACAAGTCATCTGTTTTAAGAACAGTAAATTATCTTGAAAAGGCCGGTTATGTGAAAATTGAGTTAGATAGCAACGATAAACGTAAAAAGCTGGTAATGCTCACGGAAGCCGGTACCAGTTTAGCCGAACGTATGGCACAGGAAGCGTATAACGTAGATGACAAGATGTTTGCCAATCTGTCAACTGCAGAAAAGCTTATTTTAACAGAACTGCTGGATAAAGTGACTACAAATATTACAAATACAGAGAATATTTTTTGATTAATAGTTGATACATCAACTTAATAAAACATTTTTTTAGCGTCATAAATAATTAATTTAATCCCAAACACAAATATGAATATCAGAAAACTATCAGCAGCACTCCTACTGTTCAGTGGTTTTCCGGCTTTGCTTATGGCGCAAAGCCAGCCTCTTACCTTAAAGCAATGCCTGCAACAGGCGCTTTCTAACAATCAAAATATTGCCATAAGCCGGTATGAAGAACAAAACGGCGAACAGCAAATCATTCAAACCCGCTCGCGCTCCTTACCACAGGTAAATGCCACGGGTAACCTGAGTGATAACTTTAAAAAACAAGTAATTGTAATCCCTGCAGGTGTATTTCCGGGGGCAGGTGGCAGCGATGGTAAGCCTACTACATTGGTTGCAGGTACCACTTATACTACTGCAATCAGCGCTGATGTAAGTCAACCATTGTTTGACGCAGCTGCATTTACTGGTTTAAAAGCAGCTACAGCCGGACGCGAGTATTATAAATTAAGCACTAAGCAAACAGAAGAAGAGGTAATTAGTCAGGTTTCGCAAGCATATTATCGCATCTTGGCTAATCGTGAACAGATTAAAGTACAGGATACTAACATTGTACGCCTAACCCGACTGGTTAATGCTACGCAAGGCCAATACAATAATGGTTTAGCACGCAAAATTGATTTAGACCGCATTAAGGTTAGTTTGACTAACGCACAAACTCAACGTACGCAGGCTATGAATCAAATTGCCATTCAAACAAATCAGCTTAAAGTATTAATGGGCGTATCAGTAGAAAGCAACATTACTCCGGCTGATTTATCAATACGTGATATAGAAGAACGGGTTACGCAATATGTGCCCGAAGACAATTTCGATTTACAAAAACGTACAGAAATTCTGGTATTGAATACTCAAGTAAGGCTAGGTCAATTACAAAAAAAAGCTACTCAAGCAGAAAATTACCCTAAGCTAAGTGCATTTTTTAATTATAGCCAAAACGCGCAAAGCAACACCTTTAGCAACTTGTTTGCCGGCGGTGGCGATCAGGTGAACTATGGTATCGGGGCATTCGGTCTGCGGTTGAACATTCCAATTTTTGACGGGTTTTCACGCCGGTCACGCGCTGCCCAAAATCAAATTCAGATAAATGAAATTGAAAAACGCCGGGAAGCAACTGCATTAAACTTAACCGCCGGTTTCCAAAACTCGCGTATTCAAATGGCCAACAGTATAAGCTCCATACAAGCGCAACGTCAAAATGTGCAACTGGCCGAAAACGTGTATAGTGCCAGCCAAGCCAACTACAACTTAGGGCTAGCTACATTAACCGATTTGCTGGATGCACAAAATTCTTTCATCACCGCACAAAACAGCTATACCCAGGCACTGCTAGACTATAAACTGGCCGAGATTGAAAGTATCCGTTCGGCAGGCAACATCCGGTCGTTATTACAATAAATTAATTTGATAAAACTCTAAACAGTCAACTAAATACAAAAAATGAAAAAGTTTCTGCTATACGGCGTCATCATTATAGCTGTTCTGGCGCTCATCATCTGGAAATTGCAAACCAATAAAAAGGAAAGCGCCGAGCGTACTGCACAAGTAAAAGAAAGCACATCAGGTGCCGTTCCGGTACGTGTAGCCAAAGCCGCTTACACTGCTTTTGATCAGGATTTTAGCGCGAATGGTAATTTTCAGGCCGTAAATCAAGTGGAGTTTTCTTCTGAAATTTCCGGTCGTATTACTCGCTTATATGTTGATAATGGCAGCGTGGTTTCACCAGGGATGGTACTGGCCCGTGTGGACAATGATATTGTAAATGCCGACCTGCAAACCGCTCGCAACAACCTGAATCAAACTAAAACCGACTTTGACCGCTACTCAAAAGCATTAACTACAGGTGGTGTTACCCAAAAACAAGTAGATGATGCGCGTTTGCAATACGAAAATGCAAAAGCACGCTATGCGCAGGTCAATAAAAACCTATCAAATACCACTATTAAATCGCCCATAAATGGTATCATCAACAGTAACAGTGTAAACGTAGGTACATATTTGTCTCCCAGCACAAAAATGTTCGAGATTGTAGATATATCTAGATTAAAATTGGTTGTAAACGTACCTGAAAGCCGCGTTGTACAATTAAAACAGGGCGACCGCGTAAAAGTAACCGCAAACGTTTTTCCGGAAGCCGAGTACAATGGCAAGATTACCTTTATAGCTGCTGCCGGCGATGCTACATTGAATTACCCTGTAGAAGTTGAAGTAGTAAATATTAAAGGCAAACAATTGAAAGCCGGCATGTATGGCACAGCTAATTTTAGCTTACCAAAACAAGCTCCTGCCCTACTAATTCCACGTGCTGCATTTTATGCAGGCTTAAATGCTAATGTTATTTACGTTTATGAAAACGGTCAGGCAAAGAACCGTCAGGTGGTAGCCGGTCGTGTATTTGGCGACAAGGTAGAAATTCGCAGTGGTTTGAAAGAAGGTGACGCCGTGATTGTAAGCGGCCAGGTTAACCTTACAGATGGCACAGCAGTTACGCAACAACAATAAAGTGGGCCAAGGCCGATGTCAATAATCGGCTTTTACAAGATATATAGATTCAATGAAAATTACAGAAATATCCATTAAGCGCCCAACCATTGTGGTGGTGGTGTTTACCATACTCGGTATTTTGGGATTGATAAGCTACAGCTCGCTTAACTACGAGTTGCTACCCAAGTTTAACCAGCCCATTGTAAACGTTACAACTGTGTATCCAGGCGCAGGTCCGGATGAGGTGCAAAACACAGTCACCAAAAAAATTGAGGATGCGGTGTCGTCTATGGAAAAGATTGACAAGATTACTTCCCGCTCGCTGGAAGGGGTGTCAACCGTTACTATTCAAATGCAGGATGATGCTGATGCCAACTACAGTTTGGAAGATGCCCAACGTAAAATTAACGGTGTGTTATCTAACCTGCCTAGTGACGCTAAAACACCATCGTTAAATAAATTCTCGCTGGATGATTTGCCTATCGTTACCCTATCGGCTACAGCCACCATGGACCCTGTTAAGTTTTACGACTTGATGGATCAGCGCCTGGCCCCGCGTATAGCACGTATAAGCGGTGTAGCACAGGTAAGTTTAGTAGGTGGCCAAGAACGTGAAATTCAAATCAACGTGGATGCTGGTAAGTTAAACGCTAACCACCTTTCTTTGCTGCAACTGCGTCAAATTATCACTAACTCCAACGTTGATTACCCAACCGGTCGCATCAAAACGATCAACAATCAAATGCTGATCCGTTTGTCGGGTAAGTATGCCGATGTAAATGTGTTACGCAATTTGGTAGTAGCCACAAGTGCTGATGGCTCGCAAGTACGTTTGCAGGATGTAGCCGATGTACAGGATACGCAAAAAGATGCGGAAAAACTGGCCCGCTATAATCAGAAGGCATCGATTGTGGTACAGATTATCAAACAGTCTGACGCTAACGCGGTGGATGTGAGTGAAGGCGTTAAGGCAACCGTTGCGCAAATAGAAAAAGAATATGCCAGCAGTAACCTGAAGCTGATTACCGCTTCAGATACTTCAGAGTTTACGCTCGAATCGGCCAATGACGTAATTAAAGACTTAATGATTGCAATTGTGCTGGTGGCAGTAGTAATGCTATTGTTTTTGCACAGTTTACGGAATTCATTAATTGTAATGGTATCCATTCCATTATCATTGATTGTAACTTTCGCGGGTATGAAATTGTTAGGTTACTCATTGAACCTGATGTCGCTACTGGCCTTATCACTGGTAGTAGGTATCTTGGTGGATGATGCCATTGTGGTACTCGAGAACATCTATCGCCACATGGAAATGGGTAAAAACCGCGTACGTGCGGCTTATGATGGTGTAACCGAAATTGGTACTACCGTAACATCAATTACCTTGGTAATTGTGGTTGTGTTCCTTCCCATCTCTTTAACCTCGGGTTTGGTAACGTTGATATTAAAGCAGTTCTGTATTGTGGTAGTGATCGCTACGCTTTTGAGTTTGCTGGTGTCATTTACCGTAGTTCCACTGCTATCGTCACGTTTTGGCAAGTTGGAACACATCACCGGTAAAAACCTGTTCGAAAAATTTATTCTTTGGTTTGAAAAGCAATTAACCAATTTCACCAATTGGGTAACTAATATCTTAAAGTGGGCTTTAGATCATAAAGCTATTACCCTTATTGCTACCATAGTGCTTTTCTTGGTATCGGTAATGGGCTTACTGGGTGGCGGCTTTATAGGCGGCGAATTTATACCGAAAGGCGACCGTGGCCAGTTTGTAGTTGGTTTGGAATTGCCCAAGGATGCTTCTTTGGAACAAACCAACCAGTACACCATGCGTGCCGAGGCTTATTTACGTAAGCAACCTTTGATTACATCGCTTACCACTACCGTTGGCCAAAGCAGTGAGGATGGTTTTGGTGCTACGCAGGCTACCTTCTATAAATCTGAAATCAACGTAACCATGGTGCCCGAGGAAGAAAGAAGCGAACCTTCTGACTTATATGCGGCACGACTAAAAGGCGAGTTAAGTAAAATACTGGTAGGTGCCAAAGTAAAAACCAGTCCGCTGAACATATTCGGTACTACCGACCGTGCTGCTATTGATTTGGTAGTAATGGGTACAGACTTGAATAAAGCAATGGCTTTCGCTAAACAGGCAATGACCGAACTAAGAAAGGTTGACGGTACATCGGAGGTGAAACTATCTGTTGAGGAAGGTAACCCCGAAGTGCATGTAAGCGTTGACCGCGATAAAATGGCGGCCTTAGGATTAACAATGGATGTTGTAGGCGGTACCATGCAGACTGCATTTAGCGGAACCGACCAAGATAGTAAATTGAAGTTGCGCCAGGGTGAGTACGAATATGACATCAACCTGCGGTACGACAACTTCAACCGTAAAAATGTTAACGACGTTGCCAACATACAATTTGTTAACAACAAAGGTCAGAATGTGCGTTTGTCTGAATTTGCGACGGTGACCGAAGGCTCCGGCCCTAGCCGCCTGGAACGTCGTGACAAACTTTCGTCTGTGAACGTACAGGCCCAGGTAATTGGCCGTCCAACCGGTACGGTTACCAGTGAATTCCAAGCGCTGCTTACTAAGCTTAAAACGCCTGAGGGTGTATCGTATGTATTTGGTGGCGATGCCGAGAATCAAAGCAAATCGAACAGCACTTTAGGTATTGCCTTATTGCTATCAATTATCATCATGTACTTAATCATGGTGGCATTGTATGATAACTATGCGCGTCCGTTTGTGGTGATGTTTTCTATTCCGTTATCGTTAATTGGTGCCTTGCTGGCATTGGCATTAACCAACAATACGTTGAACATATTTAGTATTTTGGGTATCATCATGCTGATAGGCTTGGTTGCTAAAAACGCAATTATGCTGGTTGACTTTGCTAACCAGATGAAAGAAGCTGGCCAAAGTACCGACGAAGCGTTGATACATGCCAACAACGCCCGTTTGCGCCCTATTTTAATGACTACTATTGCGATGGTTATAGGTATGATTCCGATTGCCTTAGCCGGTGGCGGTGTGGGTGCAATCAAACACGGTTTGGCTTGGGTAATCATCGGCGGATTAATATCATCCATGTTCCTCACATTGATTGTTGTTCCGGTGGTTTACAAAATACTCGACCGTGCTATCGCGCGTTTTAGCAAAGGCGGCCCTGATAAAAAGAAACTGATTTTATCGCAAATGGAAGAAGAAGTGTTAGTTGATGAAGAAGGCGGCTTGAGCCATCATTAATCAATCCTATATTGTATAAAGCTAAAAGCCTCATTGTGCATATGTTCACAATGAGGCTTTTCTTTTTAACGCCCCATAAACTTCTTAACCAAAATTTAAAATAAGGATAATCATGTGTTTATAAATGTATAATAGCTTTATAAAAATGATAATCCTATGAACTCGACATTAGAAATTACAGATAAAGAATTTTTGATTAAGCTTGACCGGAAAAAGTTTAACGTATCATTTGTACGTGGCTTACTTAAGATGATGGAGTTTACTAACCCGTCTGAAGATATCTATTCTACGCCGGAATGGCACTACACACCAAGCCAGCGTAACGCATCAGAACCAGACTACTTTAGCAGTTTAGACGAAAAATAAAAAAGGACGAGCCATAAGCTCGTCCTTTTTTAATTCTATTTTTCCTAAAATCAGAATTTCGCAATATTGATTGGGAATTCCAACCGGAACTCAGTACCGGCGTTAGGTTTGCTTTGAACAGATATAGTGCCTCCAAGTCGCTCCACCTGCCTTTTTACCATAAACAGCCCCATGCCCTTACCTTCGGTGTCGTGGTCAAAACGTTTGTAAAAGCCAAACAACTGATGCCCGTGCTTATACAGATCTATCCCCCGCCCGTTATCCTTAAAATAAACGCAAACTTTATTTCCTTCATAACGGCTAACAATTACCATTTCAGGATTCAAATCCTCTCGGCGGTACTTGATACTATTAACAATTAGGTTTTGAAAAACACTGTATAGATAGCTCTTGAGGCAACGCAATTCAGGTATAGCATCAAAATCGCATATAACTTTCGCGTTGCTTTGCTCAATTAAATGATCAATGCTTAAATAAATCTCATGGACCAAGTCAGATAAGTTAACGGTTTCAGCGTTATCTTCTGTATCATTGTCTATTTGCACCAAATCATTCAAGTCGGTGATTACTTTATCCAGCATATTTACCGAATGGCGCAGTGCTTGCAATATTTGTTCATCACCTTGGTTGTGATTACCACTCTCCGAAAGCAAGCCCGATAACCCAACAATGTTGGCCATAGGTGCACGAAGATTATGAGATATGATATAAGCAAATTGTTCTAAGTCGCGATTACGCTGCAACAAGTTGGCAATCATCCGTTCTTGTTCTTGCTCTATACTAGTTTTTTTGCCGGCAATATCGCCCATATTATTGGCTATGTTGTTAACGTTAAACCATTCCGTAGCAATTACATGTTCATGCTCAAAATAACTATCGGTGTTCATTTTTTTTACAGATTTTACAAACAGTTAATTATCAAGCTGCTTTTTTAAAGCAATAAGTTTACCTTTTGACAAGGCACATTTATCAGAGGCAGTGAATGAATTTCAAATGTAGTGCTAACAGCTAATTTTTTAACAAGCAGAACTACTTAAATTGTATTAAGCGTACTTTTACGCATGTAATAAACCGTACATAAAACACTTTCCATTGCATATAAATAGCTTTGTATTTGCTTAAACTAATGTGACCTTTTTGCTTTCGCAAACGTATAAATACGTATTGTTTTAGCAGCGTATATACACTATTGTAAACGAGACCCTAAAATGCCGTTATTTGCGATGCTAAAATATAGAGCCAGCCTAAACCTTATCACTTCTTAACATTTTTTAGCCGATGAATTTAAACACTACTGTTCAATTAAATTTGCCTCACTTACTGTATAGTGTAGCAGATATTCAAAACACTTTAGCCGAATATCCGCAGTTAGACTGCTTTATGTTTCTGCAAAATTTTAATGCTGGCAGCGATGGTTCGCCCACATTGCACTTATTATCTTATGCGCATGGCAACACCCAAGGCAGCACATTAGGGTACAATGAAGTTTACTACAACGCCAGCAACCCCGATGCGCTTGCTCCATTTGGCAATTTCACCGTTGCTGTAGATGCTCCTTTTATATTAGCCCCTAACGGCATATCTAAGGCTCAAATAGTTGAGTTGATAGGAAGCGGTGAAGCTTTAGCAGATGCACTGATATTTGTTCCTAAAATCAGTCCGGAAAATTGTATTTATTACCGAGTTAGACCTGCTCAACTTGTTGAAGGTAATTATGAATTCGTTGTGCCAGAAGGCCATAACGATGGCGATTACGGCGATGACACTAATCCTTCGCCACCAGCAACCATACAATCAATAAGAGGTTTTGGTAACTGATAAAATTCTAGCTTTAGTTTTTGATTGGGCTGAGGTATGGGCATTGCTCATACCATCAGCCATTTTAGTGCGTTTCCGAAAGCAGCCACCGTTATATAATTTGATAGCAGCCTATGTATGGCTATCGCTGGCCATTAATTTGGTGATTGATTTGACTTGGAAACTACGTACCCTACTTCCTCCTCACTTAAATTCCAACAACTATCTATACAACACACATTCGGTAGTAACTTTTGTATTGTTCAGTACCTTTTTTTTAAAACTGAATCAACCTTTTTTGCAAACATTTAAGAAAGTTATTCCTGTAATTTTTTTAGCCTTCTTAGGTATAAATTTTAGCTTCTTTGAAAGCTTTTTTGATTACTGGAAGTTTAGCAGCCGCCTTTTAGCTATAGAAGCCGGTTTACTTTTGGTTTATTGCCTCTTGTATTACTTTTACAAAGTAAAAGATGAAAATGAAATGCTGCATAAGCATCAGCCCGATTTTTGGATTGTAACAGGGTTGGGCATTTATGTAGCCGTTAACTTTTTCATTTTTTTGCTCTACAACGAACTGACCGTATTGACATCACAATTTGCTGTGCAAATTTGGAATGTGCATAATATTTCATACGTTGTGCTGAATTTGTTTTTGGCAAGAGGCTTGTATGAATCACGATGCAAATAATTTAAAGCTTTTACTAGTAGTAGGCATTGCTGTAATGCTACTTCTTTTTATCAGCTTCTTGCTCATATTTATCTTCACTCAGCGCAATAAGTTTTTGTATAAGCAACATCTGCAGCAACTGCGAGAAGGCCAGCAAAATCAATTAATTGAGGCTGCTGTTCGTAGTGAAGAGTCTGAAAGGCATCGCATTGCCGAAGAACTGCATGATGAGGTGGGCGCTCTGCTGGCAGCCACTAAACTTCATTTTCACGGATTGAATTCCGACAACCCTAAAGTAAAAGCTTTGCATGCAAAGGGTAAGGAACTTCTTGATGAAGCCATCCAGAAGGTTCGTGGTATATCCCATACTTTGCACTCCAGTATTTTGCAGGAATTTGGTTTGAATGAAGCAATCCGTCACTTCTTAATAAAGTTGTCACATGATGATATTATCGAAACCAGCACTTCTTTAGATGATAGCTATGAAACTTCTGATCCGGCAAATGACACCAGTATATACCGCATTATTCAAGAGTTAACTAACAACCTGTTAAAGCACGCGAAACCGGAACAGCTCCACGTTAAATCGAGATTTAAAAACAACATACTACAAATTACACTGTCGCACAATGGCAATGGACTAAACCAGGCACAGTTTGAAGAACTTAGATATAAACGAGACGGGCTAGGTTTAAAAAACATTCAAAACCGAATTATTCTGCTTAAAGGAAGTATTGAATTTACATTACAACAGGACGGCTATTATTATATTGATATTTTTGTACCACAAAAGGTACTAAACTCATGAGTGAAATTAAAATTGCCATTGCCGACGACTCCAAAATTTTTCGTGACGGATTGAAAGTGGGCTTGATGCGCGATGAGCGATTTAATGTAATTTTAGAAGCTGAAAATGGCAGCCGGCTACTAACTGGTCTAGAGCAAATAACGCCAGACGTGATATTGATGGACCTTAAAATGCCAGTTATGGACGGCATCGAGGCAACAAAGGAAGTTAAAAAGCTTTACAAAAATATCAAGGTACTCATTGTTACCATGTATGATGATGATAAGTTTATAGCTCACTTAATGGAAAACGGTGCCAATGGCTATCTACTTAAAAATGCCGACCCAGACGAGATATGCCAAGCCATCAACGCCGTACATGAGAATGATGTATATTTTAACGATTTGGTGAGCAAGGCCTTGTTAAAAAAACTAGTGACTAAAGGTAATGTAAAACCTTCTTTTAAGCCCGATATTCAGCTTAGTGAACGGGAGTTGGAAGTGTTAAATTTAATTTGTGAAGAAAGGACTACAGCCGAGATTGGCGAAAAGATATTTTTAAGTCCACGTTCGGTAGAAGGTATACGCCAGCGGCTAATTGACAAAGTTGGTGTCAGAAATACGGCAGGCTTAGTTATGTTTGCCGTAAAAAACGGTATAGTAAAGGCATAACCGGTTACTATTACCAGTTATGCCTTTAAGTATTATTATAATTCTCTAATCCAAATATTGCGATAGCTGATTGGCTCGCTTGGATCACCGTGTGCTTGCAATTTGATAGGTGCTGCACCATGTTGTTGATAAGACGGTGCGCCGATGTATAAAGTTGGACCTTTTAGTATCGTGTTATTTTGCACCAATACGCCGTTGAACAAAACGGTTACTTTAGCAGGCGTTTGTAAAGAGCCATCACTGTTAAATTCAGGTGCTGACCACATCACATCGTAGCTTTGCCACTCGCCTGGCTTTCTAGCCGGATTAGCTAACGGTACAAACTGTTTGTAAATACTGCCGGCCATACCGTTTACATAAGTTTTATTGTTGTATGAATCAAGCACCTGCAACTCATACCCTGCATCGCCTTTACCTATTGATGCTAAAAAGATACCACTGTTACCTCTGCCCTGGCCTGTGCCGCTTATGTTAGCAGGTATACGCCATTCAATGTGCAACTGATAATTTTTAAAAGACCGCTTGGTTTCGATGTTTCCAGCGCTTTTTTTAACAGTTAATATTCCTCCAGAAACTGTCCATTCTGCTGGTTTGTTTCTATCTTCAGTAGTTACCCATTCATTCAGGTTTTTACCATCAAATAATACGATGGCGTCTGAAGGCGCATCTAAGGTTGATTTACCTGGCGCTACCACTTTAGGAATTGGATCCCAAACTTCAGTGTCTTCTGGTTTGGCTTTTTGCTGTGCGTTAGCCATATAAAAAGAGCTTACTAAAAGGCCAGTAGTAATTAATTTAAAGTTGATATGCATTTTCATACGTGTAATACGTTTTTCATGTAATTTAAGCTTTTGCCTATGCTAACATATGGATCGATGTTAGTAAAATTCTCCTGTTCCATAATAAAATGCTGAACGCCTGATTGTTTAGCTTTGGCTACTATGGTTTTATAATCGATAGAACCTGTTCCTACTTCAGTATTTAGTTCTCGTTTAGTTTTATTCATATCCTTCACATGTACCATTGCAAAACGCCCCGGATGTTGGTTAAATAAAGTAACCGGATCTTTTCCTGCCCGTACTACCCAATACAAATCCAGTTCAAAATTTAATAACTTAGGATCTCCTTCCTTTAGAAGTACATCATAGAATGTAGTACCATCCACTGTTTCAAATTCGAAGTTATGATTATGATAAGCTGTTTTTAAACCAGCTTCCTTACACACTTCAGCAGTTTTATTTATTTTTTCGGCCAGCCGTTTTAAATCATCGGCTGTTTTACGAAACCTTTGATCAACATAAGGAATGGTAAAATAAGTTTGCCCTAATGCATTAGCAGCTTCAATACCTAATTTTACCTGATCATATTTATCATCAGCTAAAACCGAATCCATACCGTAGTGTCCGCTCGGTGTGGTTAAACCATGAGAAGTTAATAAAGCATTAAATTCTGGCAGCTTTAGTCCCCAGTAGCCGTTATCTTTTGAATAACCAAAGGTCTCAACCTCACCGTATCCTGCAGCAGCTACTTTGGCTATTGTACCTTTTACATCTTTAGGCAGTTGCTCACGCAATGTGAATAATTGTAATCCAGTTTTGCTGGCGCCCTTTGCACTTAAAATATTCGGTGCTAATAAAGCAGCTGCCGAGAGCATTCCGGCCTGTGTCAAGAACGTTCTTCTGGTAGTCATAACGTTTATTTATAATTTAGTTTCTCGATTCATCAAACATCACAAATGTGTATAGCATTTTGCAATGACGCAAGCTTATCGGTATACTTTGGAATAAATTCCTGAGCTACATAACCATCAAACTTAGTTGCTACTATTGACCGCATAATAGCTGGATAGTTTAATTCCTGCGTTTCATCTATTTCATTACGTCCGGGTACTCCGGCTGTGTGATAATGGGCTATATAATTATGATATTCAGTGATGTTATGAATAACGTCACCCTCATCTACCTGCATGTGATAGATATCGTACAGCAATTTAAAATTTTCAGATCCCACGCGCTTGGCAAGTTCAACACCCCACCAGGTACGGTCGCATTGGTAATCTTTATGATTAATTTTGCTGTTCAACAACTCCATAACCAACACTACCTTATGTTTTTCAGCTAACGGCATCAGCTGCTTTAAACCGGCAGCGCAGTTGTTCCAGCCAGTTTCATCGTCCATTCCGCGGCGACTACCACTAAAACAAATCAGGTTTTTATACCCGGCTTTAGCAACTAATGGTATCATCTCCGAATAGCTTTTGACAAGTGTATCATGGAAGCGTTTGTCATTAAAGCCGTCTGTCAAATTTATTTCCGCACCATTACACATGGGCGAATCTAAATCATACTTTTTAAGCGTTGGCCAATCTTTTGGTCCAACCAAATCTATGCCTTTTATACCTATCCGCTTTGCAGCACGGCATAAATCATCAAGCGATAAATCATTGTAACACCACCGGCAAACTGAATGGTTGATGTTACCTTTTAACTTTTCGGTACTTTGTTCCATTGCCAAGCTGCTAACGGGCGCCACAATACTTGATGCGGTTAGCGCTGCGGTGCCAGCCAGCATACTTTTGATAGCCTTTCTTCTATTGTGCGATGCCATGAAATTATACTTCTACTAAAACATTATCAGCTCCCGTAGCATCCAAACCCTCTTTAGATTCCACATGATTACGATCACGGAAAAGCACTAAAAATGCCAGAAGCACCACCGCTGCAATACCAGCCGGAATGAGCCAGATGGTTTTCCAGTCGTGAATATCTGCACCTGTTTTCCAGTTATTCACAATAGGGCCGGAAATATAAGAACCAATCAGCATCCCAACTCCATAAGTGGCTAATGTGATAAAACCCTGAGCAGCACTTTTAAAACGTTCGCCAGCCAAGTTGTCTGTATAGATCTGCCCGGTTACAAAGAAAAAGTCATAACAGATACCGTGCATTACAATGCCGGCAATCAACATCCAATAATTGGCTCCGGTATCGCCGTAAGCAAAAAACACATAACGCAATACCCAAGCCAGCATACCAAATGCCAGCATTTTTTTTACACCTAACCGAACAAAAAACAACGGCATTAACGCCATGAATAACAATTCGGAAATCTGCCCCCATGATTGCTTTCCGGCAGCAGCATTTACCCCTACCTCATTTAAAAACGGATTGGTAAAGTTGTAATAAAATGCAAGCGGCACACATATGGCAACAGAGGCAAGGAAAAATACCAGATAAGATTTATTTTTTAATAACCCAATAGACTCTAATCCAACGATGTCACCAAAAGTTGTTTTTTGACCTTTTTTTATCGGTGGCGTATTAGGCAAAGCAAAGCTCAACAAGCCTAATATTAACGACGCAACCGAAGCCATTTTGAAAGTCAAAATCAGACTGCCGGTTTTTTCCCATCCCAGCCAGCCAATTAATGAACCAGCTACTATCCATCCCAACGTACCTAAAACACGAATTGGCGGAAACTCTTTACTTGGATTAGTCATCTGCTTAAACGCAACTGAGTTTACCAAAGCAAGCGTAGGCATATAAATAATCATATAAAGCAGGATGTTTGGGTAAAAGCCATCAAAATCCGTCAGCGTAGTAGCATACCATAATGATGCTGCTCCAACAAGGTGCAGTACACCCAATATTTTTTGCGCAGCGAAATACTTATCGGCAATAAGTCCGATGATGAATGGAGCCAAAATAGCACCTAAAGACTGGGTGGCATAAGCTACCCCGTTTTGCACATCCGTAGCATGCAATGTTTTAGTCAGATAGGTACCTAATGTTACAAACCATGCGCCCCAGATAAAAAATTCCAGGAACATCATGGCCGATAGTTTAATTCGCGTTGCAAGTGTCATGGCAGTAACAATGAGTTTGTAAAAATTACTTAAGTGTCAAAATATATTTAGCCATTTCTTTAGCATCGTTCAACTCCAAGCCCGGGTGTGCGGTCATAGGCACATCGCCCCAGTTACCTGCACCACCCTTAATAATTTTGTTGGCCAGCATGTCAATATCTTTGTCTGAATACTTTTTAGCTACATCTGCGTAAGCCGGACCAATTAGCTTTTCTTTTTCTTTGTGGCAGGTTAAGCAATCTGAATTGGCAATAAGCTGCGCACCTTTTGACGATGACGACACGCCACCAGTTTTTTCGGCACCAGTATTTCCAACAGTAGTGTCGTTCTCTGCGTCAGACTGATGGGTTGCAGCGCTTTGGTGCGTAGCATCTGTGCTGTCGCCGCTTACTTTGTCACTACTAGAGCCGCCGCAGGCTGCTAAAAAAGATGCTACAGTAAGTATCAGAAATGTTTTTTTCATGAGTTTTGTAAATGTTATAAACCTAATATTTTTTTATTTAAAGAAGCATCAATTCCTGATGCAGCAAAATCGTCAAACACTTTGTCGGTAACCCGAATGATATGATTTTTAATAAATTCAGCACCTTCACGAGCACCATCTTCCGGATGTTTTAAAGCACACTCCCACTCTAACACTGCCCAACCCGGAAAATCATACTGCGCCATTTTGCTAAATATCGATTTAAAATCGACCTGCCCATCGCCTAAGGAACGGAAGCGCCCTGCACGATCTACCCAGTTTTGGTACCCACCATAAACGCCTTGTCGTCCGCTAGGATTAAACTCAGCATCCTTAACGTGGAACATTTTAATGCGCTCGTGATAAATGTCAATATACTCCAAATAATCCAGGCATTGCAATATAAAGTGTGATGGATCATAAAGCAAACAAGCGCGAGGATGATTGTTCACTTTCTCGAGAAACATCTCGTAAGTAATACCATCGTGCAAATCTTCGCCCGCATGTATTTCATAGCAAAGATCGATGCCACATTCATCAAAAGTATTGAGGATGGGCGTCCAACGCTTTGCCAATTCGGTAAAAGCATCATCAACCAAACCGGCCGGGCGTTGTGGCCACGGGTAAACCATTGGCCAAACAAAAGCGCCACTAAATGTAGCGTGGGCATTTAACCCTAGGTTTTGCGATGCCTTAGCTGCAAATTTCAACTGATTAATAGCCCATTCTGTACGTGCCGAAGGGTTGTTACGATATTCTGCTGGTGCAAAGCCGTCAAACAGCTCATTATAAACGGGGTTAACGGCAACCAATTGTCCTTGCAAATGCGTAGACAGCTCGGTTATTTCCAAACCGCTTTCGTTAACAATGCCCTTAATTTCGTCGGCATAGTCTTTACTTTCAGCAGCTTTTTGCAGATTAATAAAGCGAGGATCGGTTGTAGGTATCTGTATGCCTTTAAAACCTAAACCGGCCGCCCACTGACATATAGACTGCAAGCTATTAAACGGCGCTTTGTCGCCGATGAATTGTGCTAAAAACAGGGCTGGTCCTTTAATAGTTACCATATTTGTATTAAATGTTAAAGGTTGTCCACTTTTGTTCAGATTTGCCTGATGCGATTACATTTTCAATGAAGGCCATACCACGTACGCCTTCTTCAACACCAGGATAATCCAGCCATTCGGGTTCTGCTTGCTTCCCTTCCAAATCGGCTTTGACCGACAGGGCAAAGTTGCGATACAGGTTAGCGAATGCCTCTAAATAGCCTTCGGGATGACCGGCAGGTGTACGGGTATTGTGTGACGCGAACGAACTGGTGTAGCCGCCGCCAGTACGCCAAATTTCTACAGGCTTGTCTAGCAATTTCACCTGTAGCGTATTAGCATCTACCTGCTGCCACTCAAGTCCGCCTTTATCACCATACACTCTTATTTTCACGTTGTTTTCTTCGCCTGCAGCTACTTGCGTAGCTATCAACACACCACTGGCACCGTTATCAAATTTAAGTAATACTGCACCATCGTCATCTAACTGGCGACCCTCTACCACGATATTGATATCGGCGCACAGCTTGCTAACTTGTAAACCGGTTACATATTCGGCCAAGTTAAAAGCATGCGTACCTATATCGCCCATAGCACCGGCTATGCCGCTTTTACCAGGATCTGTACGCCATGCAGCCTGTTTATTGTCATTACCCTCTAAAAAGGTACTTAACCAGCCTTGCGGATACTCAACATATACCTTGCGTATTGGGCCCAACTTACCTGACTGAACTATTTGCCTGGCCTCTTTCACCATTGGATAACCGGTGTAAGTATGTGTCAGGCAAAAACGCTTGCCAGATGCTTGAACTATTTGTTCCAATTCCTTTGCCTCAGCCAATGAAAATGTCATGGGCTTATCCAATACCACATGAAAACCATTTTGCAAAGCAAGCTTGGTAGGCTCAAAATGCACATGGTTAGGCGTTACAATACTGATAACCTGTACACGCTCATCTTCAGGCAATTGCTTTTCTTTTTCTACCAGTTCCTGATACGATGTATAAATACGGCTGCGCTGTAACCCAAGTGCCAATCCACTATTGATTGACTTTTGGGGTTCGCTGCTAAAAGCGCCGCAAACCAATTCATACTCGTTATCAATGCGGGCGGCAATGCGGTGGACAGCGCCTATAAATGCACCCTGCCCACCGCCTATCATTCCTAACTTAAGCTTCATTAATAATATAACTTTTATTAAGACAAGGCCCAAGCCCTATCGCCTTTTTTGTATGGAACGTTTCCGTCATAATGACCTGGAATTTCCAAATAACGTAAAGCTTTTGTAGCACCTACTTCAGATGTAAAATAACCAAGTAAGGTTAACTCTTTCAACATTCTAAAATAGTGGTTAGGTGCTTCAGGCTTTTTAGTTTTGTTGTATTCTCTTTGTTCTTTGTCTAATTCGTTTAACAAAGCGGTTCGCTGCTTTGCATCAGCTTCCATAAACTTTTTACCGAATTTTTTGTCGGACGCATCGTTCAATTGCGATAAGCCTTTGTTGAACACTTTCTGATCATCGGGTGTGTAACAATCACGCACCATCACAGCCATAAACTGACCTACATTAGCCGCCTTGGCGCCAGGTGTAGATGTTTCAGGTAGTATGGTTTCGCCAATTTCATTCATGTATGCAACATGCTCGGCGTCAAACAAGTCTTCGGTCTGCTTTTCTGTTGGCTTACATCCCGACAGAAAGAACTCGGCACCAATTACAGTACCACCCATCAACAGGGCTACTCTTTCTATGGCTTCTCTCCTGTTCATTCTTGAGTTAAGTTATGATTAATGAGATATTTTAAAATTAAACAGCAAACTATGCTTTTAACGCCCAACCTTGACGGTACTCGCGTTTCACAAATTGGTTTACTTCATCAAAGTTAGTTATGCGCATGGCGTTGTTATCCCATAGCAATTTTACGCTACGGCCTGGGTAAGTAAATCCTCTGCCGTCGGCTGTCGGTTTACGGACATCATACCCGCGGATGGCCAAGTTAGCCATTAAAAGCGCTTCAGTCAATGGACCAGCTTTCTCGAACGGTGAACTTACCTGTTGTTTGCCATAACCGGCTAAACATGCTTCTACCCACTGCGTATAGTGCCCGTTGGTGCTACCTTTTACGCGAGGCAAAGTTTGTTTTACCTTAACTTCATTAGTGCGGGATGTAGGTAACAATTGGGGATTATTAGCATAGGTACTTGATATCATTTTACCTTTGGTACCGATAAACAATGTACCGTTGCCGCCGTCACCAAAAATTTCATTTGGTCCTAGTTCTTCCGGACGCTCAGGCTGTATACCACCATCCATCCAGTGAACAGTAACATCTTGCTTAGTTTTTTTAGTTTTAGGGAAGGTTAAGGTAATGTGGCTTGATGGCGGACAACTTTCCGGAAAATATCCGCGTTTAAATTCATCCACAAAAACGCTTCCTACACTGGCCTGCACATCTTTAGCATACTGTAAATCGAGCACGCTAAATGCAGATTCAAGCAAATGGCATCCCATATCGCCTAATGCACCGGTTCCGTAATCCCACCAGCCACGCCAGTTAAATGGAACTAACTTTTCTACATAGTCTTTATAAGGTGCAGTACCCAACCATAAATCCCAGTCTAAATCTTTTGGCACGTCAGCCTTATTGGTTGACCATGGAATACCTTGTGGCCATACCGGACGGTCGGTCCAGCAATATACGGTATGCACGTCACCAATTGTGCCTGCATCGTACCATTCCATTAGCTGTCTAACACCATCATTTGATGCGCCCTGATTACCCATTTGGGTAACTACTTTATACTTTTTGGCGGCGTCTGTTAATAAACGAGCCTCGTATATATCATGGGTTAACGGTTTTTGTACATACACGTGTTTGCCCATTTGCATGGCCGCTAAGGTTATAATAGCATGGTTATGATCGGGGGTTGAAACTGTAACACCGTCTATATGTTTGCCTTCTTTATCCAGCAACTGGCGCCAGTCTTTATAATACTTTGCTTTTGGAAAGCTTTTAACCGAATTTGCAGCCCTGCGGTCGTCAACATCGCACAGGTAGGCGATCTCGGCTTTGCCGCTTTTATATACTTCGGCAAGGTCGGTTTGACCTTTACCGCCTGCGCCTATACCGGCTACAATTAATTTATCACTTGGTGCTGTGTAGCCTTTGCCGCCTAGTACGTACCGGGGAACAATCATAAAACCAGCCGCAGCAAGCGAACCAGATTTAATGAAGCTACGTCTTGAAGTATTTGTTTTTTGCTCTGTCATTGATTTAGAAGGTTTAAGCAATTTAAATATTCATTTTTTTAAGTTCACTTACTGCGTAATCTGCTGCACGTGCGGTAAGCGCCATATAAGTTAGCGAAGGATTTTGGCAGGCTGTAGATGTCATACAAGCACCATCGGTGACAAACACGTTTTTAGCATCCCAAACCTGATTATGCTCATTCAGTACAGATGTTTTTGGATCGCGCCCCATACGTGCGGTGCCCATCTCATGAATTCCGCCACCCAGATTGTAATCACTGTTGAAAGTTTTTACATCTTTCAATCCGGCTGTCTCAAGCATTTCTTTGGCGTCGTTAATCATATCAACGCGCATTTTAAGCTCGTTGTCTTTAATCACTGCATCCATCACCAGCACCGGCAATCCCCATTTATCTTTTTTAGTTTTGTCTAAACTAATGTGGTTTTCGTGGTAAGGTAAGGTTTCACCAAAACCGCCTAAGCTCATAGTCCAATGACCTGGTTCGCTCAACTCGTCTTTGAAATCTGCTCCTATACTCATTTCTTCAGCAGCACGGCTCCAAGTTTCGCGACCTGCACGGCCTTGATAGCCAAAACCGCGGATGTAGTCGCGCTTTTCATCGCCAAGGTTGCGGTAACGTGGTACATAAATACCATTAGCACGACGGCCAAAGTAATATTTATCTTCATAACCTTCTACAGTACCTGTGGCACCAGCTCTGAAATGGTGATCCATCACGTTATGCCCTAATTCGCCACTGCTGCTACCTAACCCACCCGGCCAAATATCAGTTGCCGAGTTCATTAATATCCAGGCAGAATTTAAAGCTGATGCATTTATAAAGATCACCTTTGCATAATACTCGTATGTTTTATTGGTTTCGGCATCCAAAACCTCCACTCCTTTAGCCTTTTTAGTGTCTTTATCATACAGCACTCGTGTAACAATACTAAAAGGACGTAATGTTAAATTACCTGTTTTTGTAGCTGCTGGTAACGTTGCCGATTGCGTGCTGAAATAAGCACCAAACATACAACCGAGCCAGCACTTATTACGATACTGGCAATTGGTACGCCCTTCATGCGGAACGGTGATATTGGCAGTACGCCCGATAATCATGTGCCGTTCGTTTTTGTAGTGAGCTTTGATACGGGCTGCTACATCTTTTTCAACAACGTTCATTTCCATCGGCGGCATAAACTCGCCGTCCGGCAAAATAGGCACGCCGTCGCGATTGCCGGAAATGCCCGCAAACTTTTCAACGTAACTATACCAAGGCGCTATGTCTTTATAACGTATCGGCCAATCGACAGCTATGCCGTCTTTAGCATTCGCTTCAAAGTCGGTATCATGCCAACGGTAAGATTGTCGTCCCCACAAGAGCGATCGGCCGCCTACCTGGTAGCTTCTAAACCAATCGAATGGTTTAGCCTCTACATAAGGACTGTCCTTTTCGTTAACCCAATAGTTAACATTAGCTTCATTTAATACGTAATCACGTTTTAGTACCGGATGATCTTTGATCATTTGCTGTGTGCGGTTGCCCCGGTGTTCAAGCTGCCAAGGTGCTTTGCTGGCGTTAACGTAATCTTTAACGTGTTCAACATTGCGTCCACGTTCAAGTAAAAGCGTTTTTAAGCCTTTTTCCGTTAGCTCTTTAGCTGCCCATCCCCCCGATATGCCTGACCCCACTACAATAGCATCGTAAGTATTGCTGGCCATATGTGTGTTTAATAAATATTTAAGGTAAGAGTTTTATTTGGTTGATAAATGGTTTTAGCGCCTCCAATGTAGGTATTTTTTTATCTAATGCAACAAGCTCTTAGTGTTTTTTTTACGTTATGCGTTAAAAGTGCTCCTTACGTGCTTTTTAACGGCTGTGTAAAATATTATTAATTATTAGTTTAATAAGATCAATTGGCTATTCGATTATATTCGATTTATATCTAAACGAACGGAAAGTTGAATTTCGTTTATTTTTGGTTGAAATTTATTATAAAACAGCTTAATTATTTTTATCAAACTTACAGTCTTTGAGGCCGGCAATTTTAAATTACAATAAGCCTTCGCGCTCAACAAAAGCTTGAATGCTATCTGGCGCAGTCATTAAAAAAGTGTTAATACCTAAAGTTTGGGCAGCGGCCAAGTGTTGCGGGCTGTCATCGATAAACAAAGTTTCGTGAGGATTTAATTCATTTTCCTTCAATACCTGTTCGAAAATTGCCAATTCGGGCTTGCGCTTTCCTATAAAATGAGAGTAATACAATTTCTCGAATAAGTGGTCATTGTTATCTAAACCAAATTCAGATTTAAGATACTTCATGATGAAGCTGTAATGAATTTCGTTGATGTTGCTTAATAAAAAGGTACGGTATTTTGCTTTCAGCTGTAGCAGCAAATCGTGCGTACCTTCGGAAATACCGACCAAAATGCTATTCCAAGCTTCGTCTATTCTTTCATCAGGTAGTTGCCAATCCCCCGCTTTTTCGCGTATACGATCTCTAAAGTCAGCTGCTGAAATTTGTCCACGGTCAAATAAATCAAAAATTGGATCTTGCTGCCTGTGCCCAAAAAACTCTTCTACTTTACTGATACCCAAGCTCCTGAAAGATTGTTGAACTTTAGTAAAGTCGATTTTGAAGATAACGTTACCATAATCGAAGATGATATTTTTGATATTTTGCATATTGTATTTGGCGATTTGCCGTAAATATCTAAATTTGCAGCCGGAAAGCAATCCACAATATGACCTGCGCCTATAGCTCAGTCGGTTAGAGTAGAAGACTCATAATCTTTTGGTCCCTGGTTCGAGCCCAGGTGGGCGCACCCAAGTGGGCAAGGCTGATCTATCAGTGCTTGCCCTTCTTTTTTTACTACCTAAAGCACTGGAAATCAGACTTATCTTTTCAACTACTTCGTTCAATATTGTGGTTCGATGTACATCACCGTCAAAACTCAACTTTTCAGGATACATCGAATCAATGATTGCCCTTTTTCGTTCATTATCAGCATTTTGAAACCATACACTAATATTTGCCATTATCCCAACTGCTTTGCTAAGTAGTTCTTCGATCTTAACCGGGTTACTTGCATAATTAGATAGCTTTGCCTCAAGTCTATTAAGTTCTACTTCACATTCTTTTTTAATTATAGTATAATCGTCCGTATCGATCTTTAAGTTTAGCATCAGTTCGCGCGCTTTCCTGAGCCGGTCGTTTTGATTATCAATTTGCTCAAGACACTTTTCCGGTCGTCTTTAAACCCGCTGGTCTCATTGTTATAGTGATCTAACAACACTAATGCGCATAATTCTTGCAGTGCCGGGAATTCGTAGAATTAGCCAAAACGAATTCATTAAAAAGCATTTTACTTAATCGTTTTTAAAATTGATTTAGATACAAACCATCCTGCATCCAGCCTACCGCCAGTATAGCTGAATAAAATAGATAACTAATATTTTCGCCCTTGCTACCAAGTCGTAGGGAACCGTCCCAGGAGCTTAGATAATTGTTGATATCAGCATGCAGATTAATTTTCTTTTCCTGCATCAGCTTCCGTACGGCAATTATATCAGAATAGAGAGCCTGGGCCGTAATTAATCGCGAGTGGTTGGAAAGCAAGGCTGATTGGTACTAGCTCGTTGCCCCTGTTGAGCTGGTTGCAACACGAGGGTCGACCCCGTATTGCGGTGGCACTCCTAGGTGATCGCGGAGAGTCTTTCCGTTGTAGCCGCTAGAGAATAGGCCACGTTTGCGTAAAATTGGAATAACATAATGAACGAATTCTTCAATCTCCGTATGAAAGTCGTCAAAATTCATTACGAATCCGTCAGCTGCCTCGGCTTCAAACAATTCCTGGAGGTGGTCGGCCACCTGCTCGGCGGTGAATCCAGTGAAGGGGGCGAATACAATGAATTTAATTTCCTCTGGATCCCGGCCCGCCTGTACTGCGGCCTCTCGGACAGTGTGGCGAATAGCTCGGTTTTGTTCTATGTGGGATGGCATTCCGATTACAAGGTTGGCGTACATGCCGGCCGCTTGTATTCCGTAGCCGCTACTTACGGGCATCATGATAACTGGTTGTACCTGCTCGGAAGGTGGTACGGGAAGAGGGCCGCGTGCTCCCACGTGCTTCCCTTGCAGGTTGACAGGTTGGATATGTGCTGGGTTAGCAAACATTCCGGACTGGTTGGGCTGCCCCGCCTCGTAGCCCCAGCTTCCCCAGAGCGCCTGTACGACATGTATTACTTCGTGGAGACGCTCGTACTTTTTCTCTCGGGGCGGTAGTACTTTCCCAAAATTAGCGAATGCCTCAGGTTCGTAGCTTGGGACAGCGTTCCATCCCGCGCGTCCATGACTGATAATATCGAGCGCCTTAAGCTGACGAGCTAGCAGATACGGCTCCGTGAATGAGGTGGACGCAGTGCCAATTAGTCCAATCCGTTCAGTCGCCTGCGCCACTGCCGAGAGAGTAATGATTGGGTCTATATTGAACATGGGTGGTGAAAAGGCCAAGTTTCCATGCATGAAGAGGCGGTCGGGCAGGAAGACAAAATCCATCCCACCTCTTTCCGCGGTCTGAACCTGTTTCACCGTGGCATCAATGCTTGTAAAGGAATTCGGGTCTACGTTTGGCATCCGCCAAGTAGCGGGGTTATCACCAAAATTGTTCCCCAGAACTACACCCAGGATCATGTGCTTGTTTTTCGTTGTCATCTTATACGTTAATGAGATATTGCTAAAAAGCAGATTTTTTTTGAGAGCTTTACCCAAGCTTTAGACACAGCCTAATTTAGATTCCGGTACTCATTGGGCGTTAACCCGGTCCGCTGTTTTAACAATCTAGTAAAATGTTGCTGGTACTTGAATCCCAACTCACTTGATACATCGTTGATAGTATTTGAAGTGTCGAAAATCCGTGTTTTTGCCTCGTCAATTAATTTATTATGTATATAATCCAAAGCTGTGCTCCCGGTTTCCTTTTTGACCAGATCACCAAAATAATTCGGAGATAAATGTAGTTGATCTGCACACCAAGTTACACTAGGCAAACCTGAAGTGCGTCCTTTGCCTGAATTGAAATAATCTGTTAAAATTTGTTCAAACCTTGTAAGAACATCTTTATTGACATTGCTTCTGGTGATAAACTGCCGGTCATAATAACGCATGCAGTAATTCATTAATAGTTCAATGTTCGATGCAATAAGGGTTTTACTATGCTTATCTATATTTTGCTCAATTTCTTCACCAATTTTTTTGAATAGGTCTATAATTGTTCGTCTTTCTTTCTTAGATAAATGAAGAGCTTCATTGACTTCATAAGAAAAGAAATTGTAATCCTTTATCGTTTTCCCAAGGGTAGTTCCTCTAATCAAATCAGGATGGAAAGTCAGGGAATAGCCCGTTGGAATAATCGGAATGCCACCACTGTCAGAAGCATATATTTGTCCAGGTGCAATAAAAACTAAGGTTCCATCTTCATAATCGTAAGGCTGGCATCCATAGGTCAGGTCGCCGCACTTGATGTCTTTAAGAAAAATGGCATAAATCCCGAACTGTGCTTTCATATTCACCACCGTCGGAACTTCATTAAATTTCACTATGCTAACCAACGGATGCATTGTGTCTGCGTTCATCAAGTCATTATATTGTTTTACCGTGTCAATTCTTTCCATTGCTCTATATCCAAATCTGAATACCACAAAATTAGTGCGCTGAAAGATCTATTTCACCTAAGGCTAGTTAAATCAGTAAAACTGGTAAAAAGATCAGTATTCTGTATAAATCTCATCCCGGATATGCTGCCGAAATTTGCATCATAAATTGAACAGTGATGTCATGGTAGATAGAGGAACCAGATGTCATTTTTAAATGCAATAAAGAATAATATGGAAATGAATAATACTAAGGCGTACGGCACTGTGGCTGCCGAAGCACCTTTAAACCAATTAACCATTGTTCGAAGGAAACCAACGCCACATGATGTCGAAATAGAGATCCTGTTTTGTGGGGTTTGCCACTCAGACCTAATTATTGCCAGGAGCGAGTGGGGGCCATCGATGTACCCTTGCGTGCCAGGACACGAAATAGTTGGCAAAGTAAAGAGTGTTGGAGGCCACGTGAGTAAGTTCAAAGTGGGAGATCTGGTCGGTGTTGGATGTCTGGTAGATTCTTGTCGAGAGTGTGAATACTGCAATGAAGGCCTTGAACAATATTGCGTACCAGGGAACACCTTCACTTATAATTCCCAAGATAAATACCTGCCTGGCAATCCAACATTTGGTGGTTATTCAGAGAGCATTGTAGTTGATGAAAACTATGTTCTGCGCATACCTGAGAACATGAATCTAGCAGCAACAGCTCCTCTTCTTTGTGCAGGTATTTCTACCTATTCGCCGCTTCGTCACTGGAACGTAGGGCCAGGCAAAAAAGTGGGCATTGTTGGTATTGGCGGCCTGGGTCACATGGGAATTAAAATTGCTAAAGCAATGGGAGCGCAAGTAGTTGCATTTACTACATCTGAAAGCAAATTTGCTGAAGCAAAGCGTTTAGGCGCTGATGAGGTAGTATTGTCTAAAGATCCAGAACAAATGGCTGCTTACTACGGAAAACTTCACTTTATACTGGATGCAGTATCAGCTGAGCATGACGTAAATGCCTATTTAGCTTTACTTCGTGTAGATGGTACTATGGCAATGGTTGGAGCACCAGCGCAGCCTCTGCCAATCTCCTCGTTCAGTGTTATTATGGGCAGAAAAAGTTTTGCTGGAACTTCTATAGGCGGGATTGCCGAAACTCAGGAAATGTTAGACTTCTGCGGTAAACACAATATCACTGCGGATATTGAAATGATCGACATTCAAAATATTAATGATGCTTATGAACGTCTCCTTAAAGGTGAAGTGAAATATCGCTTTGTTATAGATATGGAGTCGTTGAAAAGCTAGATTAAGCAAGTAAGTCTAATAAATTAACAAAAGCTACCGAGGTAGCTTTTGTTAATTTATTAGACTGAAGACCGCAAAGTGTAGTGGTCTGTTATGATATGGGCAATCACTTCTTGGAGGGAAACAAGTGCGAATAGGAGAACATCAGGATTATGCTCATCCTTCCTTTAGCTTTCGTGATTTAATATTATTTTCTACAGTTAGTCGCGTTAGTTACAAACGCGATCATTAAGCTTACCCAACTCCATATGATTTATCTATAGGCTGATGTGGCAAGCAAAAGGGAGTTGATAGGTTTCATTTATCCACAGAAATTCACTTTTGAAGAATTAGAACATCGAACCGCTCAAACAAGCGATTTATATTCTTTAATCTACTTGACTAACAATGAATTAGCTAAGAAAAAAAGAAGGGCAAGCGACCCTAAAACGCGCTTGCCCAATGTGGCCCCAGAGACTGGGCTGGAACCAAGCTTACCCTCAAAATGTTAATGAAGCCAATCGTCTTAAGTCTTCAATAAAGTGGTTTGAGAAGCACCCAGGTGGGCGCACACCAAGACAGCAAAAACGGCCTCTACGATATCTTAAAGGCCGTTTTCATGTGTCGCAGTTTTCTGCCACACCCCCTCTTCTGACGCAATCAGGGCACTTTTTACAGTGCCAATTCGATCAATGCAGGCAACCGTTACCAAACATTCATTGACAGTAAAAAAGCCGAATATATCAATAACCTGTATTTTTAAATTATTGGCGGCGATTACGCAGCAGGAAAAACGGACCCCTTGGCATGTCAGTCAATGGAAACTTCTTTAGAAACCATGACCGCACCAACACGCAAACCTTGCTGGGCAATAACGGGAATCAGTTGGATTCTACTCTCCGGTCCTCTTATTTATCCGGCACCAAGCGAAAAAATGCAAAATATGACTTATTTTATACTTATAAAGATGATAAAAATTATTTACTGTCTACCACAATCGATGATTTCTAGTTTTATAATTCCGGCAACGCCTTGCAGCCTAACCAGTACTATGAGTGTGATGGGTTACAGCCTTTAACAAGTTCTACCCTGCACTTTTTAACGTATGCTGTCATCAATATCATCTACGCCTTGAAAATTGAAGGCGAAATACTTTTATTTAAAGGAAAAAAGTATTATTGTCAATCGAAAGACTTTCTAAATTGCAAAGGTGAAAGATTAGTTTTTGTCTTGAATAATTTACTGAACGACTGCGAATGTTCAAACCCCATTTCGTAAGCGATTTCGCTGACTGATAAATTTGTCGTAGATAATTTTTCTTTCGCTTTTTCAATCAACTTGTCATGAATATGTTGTTGTGTGCTTTGTCCGCTAACCGCTTTTAATAAGCTGCTTAAATATTTTTGCGATATGTTCAATGTTTCGGCAACATATTGAACGGTCGGCAAACCTTTGAGAACCAACTCATGGGTATCAAAGCAATCTGTTAATATGATATTTAAACGTTCCAGAATTTGATGATTGGATTTTTCTCTCGTGATAAACTGACGGTTGTAAAAACGCTCCGAATAATTAAGGAAACTTTCAATTTGTGAGATCATGATCTGTTTGCTGAACCGGTCAATATTGGCTTGGTATTCCCGTCTAATGTTTTCGATAATTGTATTGAGCATGTTTTCTTCTTTTTCAGAAATGAACAAGGCTTCATTCACCGAGTAATCAAAAAACTCGTATTGCTTAATGGTTTTTGCAAACGGTGTATTCCAAAAGAAATCAGGGTGAATGAGCAATATCCATCCTGAACGTTTTATTGTTTGATCGGCTCTAGGTTCAATTCGGAAAACCTGGTTGGGTGCTGCGAAGAAGACAACGCCCCCGTCAAAATCATATTCCTGTTGTCCATATTTCATTTTGGCATTCATTCCCCTTTTGATAGAAATCTGGTAGAAATCAAATATCCAGTTCGTTTCACTGATGTTAATCGGCCGCTCGACATCAGCATAATTTACAATACTGATTAGCGGATGTTCGGGCTGAGGCAAACCTCTAAGCCGATGAAATTCACTGATTGTTTTTATTCTTTGGGTTCGTCGATGCTCCATTCTACAAATCTAAAAATTGCTTTCTTTGCTCATGCTTAATGCCAAAATCCTTTTAATTTGATCTGGCTACCATCAAAGCCGTATGTTTGCAAGAGTTTTCTCAATGCAACAATCAATTCTGCACAGCCAACAATTTAAAAAGCAAAATCTTGTTTAATAGACTGGTGTGTGATTGCCCAGTCTTCTGTTTGTTTGTATATCGCGCTATAATTCGAAACCGCCTGCAAAGGTAACCAGGAACAATTTTTCGAGAAAGCACCAGCCGTTTGCGGGTCGTCAAAGGTGATGAATCCGCTAACCGGCGTATCTTCAGTCGCCAACTGCCACAAAGCACAAAAATGTCCAATACTTGTTTGATCACCTAAAAAAACAAGGTGCTTGCCGCTGGTAGGATAGTGCTTTGCATTTTCTATCTTCAAATAATAAAAGTCGTTTCCTGCTGCTTAATTTTTAGCCCAAATACTTCCCTGGCCGTTGTGACTTGTATCAATATAAAGCCTGCAGGTTTTTCTTTGGCGTCCCACATGGCAGGTGTATAATCGGTGTAATGCGAAGCCGATATCCTGCATTTTTAGATTGTGCTTTACCCCAAGTGTCAAAATTCACGTTTGGTAAATGAACATCTACTTCGTGAATATGACCACCGTTCCAACTACGCACGGCAACGATTTTTCCCAGTTTAAGGAAAAGCTTTTCTATGGCTGATATGCTGAGGCTTTGTGCTGTTTTCATGCTGATTTGTTATCTGGCACTTGTACCCGTTAATCGTTCCCAATTTGCAAAAGCAAACTTTTCCTTGTCTGCCTGAGTCAAGTTAGTTGCTTCTAAAAAATTGCGAGCATCCCTTCCCGGCCGGTACTAATAAGGATAGTCAGCAGAAAAGAGTATGCGGTCCGCTCCGATGATCTCAACGGAGCGTTGCAGGTATGAATGGCTGAACATTCCGCTTGCCGTTACATACAGGTTTTGCTGAACGTAATCCATAAAAGATCTATCAAGCTTAGTTGCTCTATTAAGCGAAGCCAATCTTTCCGTATAGAATAAAATCACTTCACCCCAATGCCCAAGAATAATTTGAAGGTTAGGAAATCGGTCAAACACTTTGGCTAATACCAAGCGCACAAATTGTATTCCCGCTTCATAATGCCAACCCAGTCCAAAAGTTGAAAACGCAAGGTCGGTCAGTTCGTCAAAACCAGAGTAATAAACGTCCCTGACTGCTTTTTGAGGGATTTGCGGATGAATGAATAAGGGAACGCTAAGGGCTTCTGCGCATGCAAACAATTCCCAAAAATCTTTATGGTCTAAATTTTTCTCCCGGGTTCGTCCGCATAGCATGGCACCTTTCAGCCCTAAATCCTTTACAGAACGCTCCAGTTCTTTGGTCGCTTCTTTTGGTGCAAACATGGGTAAGGCTGCAAATCCCTGAAACCTGTCGGGTGTTTTCCTGACGATTTCAGCAACATAATCATTTGTTTGTATGGCAAGGTTAATACTTTCACTTTCCAGATTGTGGAGGCTTGGACTGGTCAGCGAAAGCACCTGCACGTCTATGCCTGTTTCGTCCATCAACCTAAGCCGTGAATTTCCGATATCTTCTAAATGACTTTCAATCTCACCGAAATGAAGTTTATGGGTCGGGTCGTCTTTATCTGGAAATTTTTGCCATTCAGTTTTGACTGCCTTGGTTAGAAAATGCTCTTCTACTGCAATGAGTTTCATGTTACCTGTTTTTATGTTGATGCAAAATTCAGCATTATCTAAGATACAGACGTAGCCAAATGTCAGATCATTGTAGCCATTTAGACTAACAAGTTTATATGAGCTTACATATGCCGTTTTATCAATGCCTGCTTTATGCCTAGTGAAATTAATGGTGTAGATTCCAGACAATCTTGGCATGGCTTTTTATAAAGTTCAATTCTCAATAATGGAAACCGCTAATCAGACACAACTTACCGACTTTAGCACACAAATACCAGCCACTACTTTCTGAGCTTTGTCCAAAATTTTAAGACGACATCAAATGGAATATACTTTAATTACCGGTGCATCCGGCGGGATTGGTGAAGCGTTAGCCCATGGGCTGGCAGCAAGAAAACACCATCTGGTTCTGGTAGCCCGTAACGCTGATAAACTAAGCAAAATGCGAGATGAGCTCACCACCAAATACCAAGCGGACATAAAGATCATTGTAGCGGACCTATCAAATCGCGACGCCCCGCTCCAATTATTTAACGAAACACAAAGACAGGGCCTGAACATCAGTATGCTTATCAATAACGCCGGCATCGGATCCAGCGGTGAGTTTACAGATATTAACCTCTCCTCAGAACTTAGCCTACTGCAACTCAATATCGTCTCATTGGTAACGCTCTCGCATTTGTATTTGGCAGAAATGAAGAAAAAACGAAGAGGAACATTGATTAATATTGCCTCAATGACGGCCTTTATGCCAGTTCCCTACATGGCTACCTATGCCGCCAGTAAAGTATTCGTTCGCTCTTTTACCGAAGCACTTACCCAGGAATACAAACCCTACGGCATACAGGTGATGCTGCTTAGTCCCGGGCTTACCCGTACTAATTTCAACGAGGCGGCTGGCTTGAACAGCAAAAAAGGAAATGCGTTAAGTTCAAATTACGCCACTGCGTCCACCCAAACCCCGGAAGAAGTGGCCACCGAAACATTAAACGCGTTGGGCAAGAACAAGCACTTTCATATCTCCGGCAAAAAGAATCGTTGGGGCATGCGCATACTAGCTTTGCTACCCAATAAAATGATTACCAAATACATGGCCGATTCGTATCGTAAGAAAACAAACCAGAAAATGTAGTTTTGGTCATGCTGGAAACCGTAAACATTCATATTGAAACCGTTGCGCAAATGCACCAGATGCTGAATGTGGCCAAACCCCGTCACCCGCTGTTCAGTATCTTACGTTTTGAGGATTTCCCCAAAATCGAGATTAAGCAGCGAACACGCTTGGTTACAGACTTCTACCAGGTTACATTAAAAAAGGCGCATCCTTGTAAGATTCAGTATGGACAAAATATCTTTGATTTTAATGAAGGTATCATCTCTTGTTTTGCACCCAAACAAGTTGCCTTCATCAATCAGGATTTTAGACCTGCTACTTCCGGCTGGCAGGTGTCTATTCACCCCGACTTTCTCCGCCTGCATCCGTTAGGCAAAAAGATAAAAGCCTACGGTTTTTTCGAGTATGCGGTAAACGAAGCTTTGATTTTATCGGATGAAGAACAACAAAGCATTGAAAGCATCTTTCTGCAAATTGAGAAAGAATATTATTTACCTATTGATAGCTTCAGTCAGGATGTAATTGTTTCCAACCTGGATTTGCTGCTTACGTATTGTAACCGTTACTATAACCGCCAGTTCATCACCCGCAAAGCTCTAAGCCATGAATTGCTGATTAGATTTGAAGAAGTTTTGGGAAGGCAGATGGAAAATGCGGCTGAAAGCGGCTTGCCAACCGTAGCCCATTTAGCAGATCAAATGAACCTGTCTCCGAAGTATCTGAGTGATTGCCTGAAACAGTTAACCGGGCAAACCACGCAGCAAATTATTCATGACAGGATTGTAGAACAGGCTAAAGGTCTACTCACTTCAACAACGTTGACCATCAACGAAATTGCTTTTCAATTGGGATTTGAACAGTCGCAATCGTTTAGCAAGTTGTTCAAGAGCAAATCCGCCCTCACGCCGTTGGCCTTCAGGCAATCGTTCAATCAATTGAGATAACATTTTAGGTGCAAATCCAATGCTGTTATGCTATTTTAAAAATTTCTAACTGTTATATACTTGAGCAACTTGATTAACATACTTCAATGACTTGTATTGAAATCGGAAAGTGGATGCTATTCTAACCTTACAGCTTTACCATTTTAAAAAGCCTTCCTTTTTTAATAAAAGCCAAAGTGTAACATCTGCTAGATTGTATTATTTACAAGGTATTTAAAATAGTTTGCTGATAATTCATTTAAGTTCAGCAACTACGCTCATAATTTCATTGTATGATTTGAGCTTTCCGGCCTCGTCCAGATTAACACCCTCCAGTACCTCCCTAATTACTCCATTCCTATCAACGATGAATGTGGTTGGATAATTAATGACCTGCAGTGAGTGATCTAGAAATGGCTTTTGATTTGCAATGATGCGAAATTTAAATTCGGGCCGGGACATCTTGATATATTCCTTCAATTTTTCTGCTTTGAAAAAACGCGTAATCTCTTGATCCTTATCATAAGTTAAAGCCAGGCATAGTATTCCCCGCTTTGCAGATTCATCCGCTACCCGGTTCAATTGCGGTATTTCTGAGACACAGGGTCCGCAGGTAACACTCCAACAATTGATGATTAACACCTTCCCCTGCAAATCAGTGATGGATAGCTTATTTCCTTTCATATCTGTAAAATTTGCCATGGGAAATTGCTTGCCGATCCATTTGGCGCGAATGGTCGGTAAGGTGTCAATCACCCGTATTTTCCAATAGATGCTATCTGCTCTGACTTCCCGGTTGTAGATCTGGAATTTCATTTTACCAGCTTGATACAAGCTGTCTATATGAGGTAGCGTAAAGACCTGCCGGTTGGCACTATCCAAAAATAGATTTACTTTGTCTTTTTTGAACATTGGAGATTCAACTAGAGATTTGTACTGTGCATTTACCTAAAATGAGAGCAGTAATCCGAAGGCGATAAGGGCAGCACTATAACAAGGTAAAGACATAAAACTATGGAGTATCCCTATATAGGGTACTCCATAGTTCTATGTACTACCCTGAACGAAGTGAACGCTGTGCTGGCGTGAAGCTAAATTTGAGGAAAGAATGGGATCAATGTAATATTCTCTTTCTAAGAGATATTACCGATGCCAAGAGCAGCCCTAACCAGAAACTGAAAATTGCGGTAACTATTAAGTGCCCGCACTGACGAACAGAAAGACCAGTTAAGACACGTATTAAAATTGTTATTACGATGACTGCTGCCATCTAATTCCAGTATTTTTCTGTTTGCAGATGTAAGTTTCGTTTATGCTTAGGTAGCTTAAGTATGGTAGCTAGATAATGTTAAATCCGCTAAAACACTAAGATGCTGAAGTGCTTATAAACGTAAACCTGATGACTCCTTAAGCTTATGAGGTGTGTTAACATTGCTATGGCAGAAATATGGTATAATTGCCGGCAATTATTTAACTAAATACATCAATGATGCCAAGCTTAAACCTGCTTTTGGCTGGTTTGTATTGCTCATGGGAACCTTTGTACCTTTAAGCACTTTGAACAAATAATATGGAAATCATTAATCAACCCTGGCCCTGGTATATTGCGGGGCCACTGATCGGGCTAGTCGTACCGGCTTTGTTACTGTTGGGCAATAAAACCTTCGGTATCTCCTCCACACTCCGCCATATCTGTGCGGCGTGTGTCCCGGCAAACATTTCCTTCTTCAAATACGATTGGAATAAGGAAAGCTGGAACCTGTTTTTTGCAGCGGGTATTATAATTGGTGGCTTTATCGCCACATACTTTTTATCGGTGCAGGGTCCAATAAATCTCAATCCCCATACCGTAGCCTCGTTACAGCAACAAGGTGTGAAGGATTTTAGTGGCTTATTGCCCGGGGATATTTTTAGCTTTAACAAGCTGTTAACTTTACGGGGTTTTGTGTTTATGGTTGTAGGCGGCTTTTTGATTGGTTTTGGTACCCGCTATGCAGGGGGCTGCACCTCTGGCCATGCCATTATGGGCATTTCATCACTTCAATGGCCTTCACTGGTGACTACCTGCTGCTTTATGATCGGCGGCTTTGTGATGACATGGTTTATTTTACCTTATCTTTTACGGTTATGAATAATATTAAATTTTTGATCATCGGTATGCTTTTCGGCATTATCCTGGTCAAATCTGAAGTGATATCTTGGTTCCGCATTCAGGAAATGTTCCGGTTACAGTCATTTCATATGTACGGTGTCATTGGCAGTGCCATTTTAGTAGGGATGATCTCCATATTACTCATCAAGCGTTTCCAAATCGGAACGATACACCGTGAAAGTATCGTAATTCCTGATAAGAAATTTCACTGGGGCAACGTTTACGGTGGACTGATCTTTGGTCTGGGCTGGGCAATTACGGGCGCTTGTCCCGGACCATTGTTCGCGCAGATCGGCGGTGGTACTCTGGTTACTTTGGTTACACTATTTAGTGCTATAGCCGGTACTTGGATTTATGGTTTTTTACGTGAAAAACTTCCTCATTAATTACGAAATTAGACAATTTGAAAATAAAGGGTTATCGCATTACTCCGATGCTATACTTAGCGAATGCGAAAGCCAGATTGTGTTGCTTGCCCCGTCAAGGGATATATTCCCTTATCTTACCTATGCCCAAAAGCATGCTGCAACCATTATAGGCGTGATCAAAACACATCCCTATGCTGACTTTGTAAGCGGGCACCTGCCAGGTTCGATCAATATCCAGGACGGCGGACAATTTGAAACCTGATTAGGGAGCATCATTGCCCCGAAAGAAGTTTTTTTTAGTTGCCGAAAGTGAGGAGGCGTTGACATTGGCCAGTCTTGCACAGACATACCTTATCAAGCGTTACGCTATTGTGCGAAGTTAGAAAAGATTCGAATCCAGCAAACTTGTAGCTAATAACGAGACGCCAATGTGCCGTATACAGATCGACGTCTTGTCATTTGTTTACCTGTTAAATGTTATCCTGATTGTATTTCCCGCATTCAGTCCGCTTACACCACCGCCAGTGTATTTGAGTGTATATTTATCTGCCACAAAGGTATAATGGTTCGCCAGATTAATAACTGTTCGAACGCTGTCGTGCGCAGATACTTCAATGTAAGCTTCAGGAGGTGGTGGCATAACCCGTCTGGCCATAGCACCTTTAAAAGCTGCTTTGCTGCCTTTGTTATCTTCTATATCAAAATACTTGCCTAAACGAGGCTCAAATGGTGTTTCCCATTTGCAAAAACGTTGCGGCTTGCCTGTTGGATTGATAACCGTAAACGATAACATGACGGAATCTTTAGCTACTGGCTGCACCGCAAGTGCCATATGGGTTTTCAATTTATTTGTAACAGTTACAGACTGACCGCTCTCGGTCGGCAACTTTTGTGAATGGCAGCCAACAGAAAAAACTGCGGCTACTAAAAAGGCGGAATAAATTTGACGTATCATCTAGTATTGTTTAATGCTAAGACATAAACCTCGACATAAGGTTTACTGGGTTTCATAATATGCTATACGCACACTGGGTCAACTATGCAACAACATATACTATTAAAACTTCGTTGTTTTTAATTCAACAAACGTATATTCATCAATAACTAATAAACTACCAGCACTAACCCTTTACATCATTCGCATAAATAATTCAATATAGGCAGCGTTTGTTTAAGTTTAATAACCTTAGGTATTTAATCCACAGAGATATGTTACTTATGACTCTGATCGAACTGGTGTCATCAGCCTTTGAATCATACAGCTACAATTTTATTTAAGATTATTGAGATATTGGATACTTAGCGGCACCTGTTGCACGGATGTGCTACTTTCATCTTCCAAGTAAAAATGTTTGATGTTGGCACGTCGAGCAGATTTAATGACAGCAGGAATATCTATTTGCCCTGAACCTAAAACGACATCGTTATTCGGATCGGTACCGCCTGAATTATTTCCGGTCACACCTTTTTTCAAATCTTTTAGGTGCAAAGCTTTGTAACGGCTTCTATATTTATCCAATAGCTGCGCCGGATTCTGCCCGGGGAAAAACGCCCAAAGTATATCCAGTTCAAAACTTACGTATTGAGGTTCCGTGTTTTTAACTATATAATCGTAAAGCGTACCATCTTCATACGGCTCAAACTCAAAACCATGATTATGGTAAATAAAGTCCAGATTGTATTTATCTTTCAGGATCTTGCCTACTCGATTAAACTCCGCAACGGCTAATTTGGCATCATTTAACGTAAAAGCACCTTTAGTATGTGGAATGCCAGCTACACGAACATACTGCGCACCAAGCACTTTAGCTGTAACGGCCACTTCTTCTGTCTTCTCCATCAGGCTTTCCCAACTGACACCGTACGATGAGCATTTCAAGCCTCGCTCATCAAGCATACGGCGCAAATTTTCCGGCTTTTGATTAAAAAGATTTGAGAACTCAATATCCGTGATGCCGTTTTCTTTGATCAGATCCAGTGTAGCCGGAACGTTTTCTGCAAAATTATTACGGTAAGTATATGATACTATGCCTGGTGGTTCAGGAAATAGTTTTTTCGCTTGTGCAAAAGTTGTATTAGCTATACCCAATAGTATCAAATAAATTGCACTTAAAACAAGGTGCCTTTTAGGTTTCCAATTCATGTTGCTGCTATGATTAAATGCCAGAAAATACTTATATAGCTTACAAAAGCTAAAGCTTAAAAGTTAATTGATTATAATTACTTCTTAGCAAATTGCGCTGCCATTTTGTTTAATTGCTTAGCATCTGGCGTATGCTGGCCATTAGTAATAACCACCTGATATTTGAATGTCACCGACTCCCCTTTTTTCAAACTTAAGTTCTTTGCAGACTTGCCGTTGGTGAACACTTTTTCTCCCAAAGGATTGGCTGCAAACAAACCATAACCTCGGGCATGCCAAAAGGTAGGATAATTTGGATTACTAGGATGGTCAATAATTGCAATACTCATAGAATCAGCCCCCATTTTGCCGTACACTTTACACCATATACCACGGCTGCTCCATGCGTCATTGACGCTTTTTCCTGCACTGGTTAAATAATTGCCTGTTGGTACGTTATCTGTACCGCCTTTTACTAAGGTTACTATACCTTTGCTGTCGGTAAAGCGTTCGTCATTAGTGGTTGGCATCTGCAGCTCGTGAGCCAGGCGAAGCCCGAGTAGTCCATCTTTCGCATCGGTAAACACCGCATCCATCTTGGCCCTTAATGTAGTAAACCTGTTAATTACGCGCTGGTTGGCCGTGCCGCTAAACTCAAACTCGGTAGTTTCTTCCAATATTACCTGCCCGGCTTGATTGGCCCAGTTTGCATGATAGGCCAATACACCTAAAGCGCCGCTCTTAACTTTAGTAATCTTATCTGTCCGTATCCAGCCATATTGATTTTTTTTGTTGGCGGCAATTGCATAAGAATTATTCCAAAAATCGAGACCGTTTACGTTTTCAAAATTAAACCACAAACCAATATGATGAGGATGATCCGTTGGTTCTCCGGCTTTTGGATTTAAAGGAAAACCACGGGTAATAACCGTCCCGTTAGCGGCAATCAACGGAAATAAAACCGGCTTTTCTACCGTATCTGGGTATCTAAATGCAGTAAACAGCTCACCGCCCACAAACACATCAACGGTTTTGTGCGCAACATCGTTATTAAAGGTTACCACCTGCTCTTGTGCTGTTGCAGGCAATGCAGAAAATATAAATAATGCTAAATAACATAATGCGTTAAACGAAATTACGAGTAACGAACAATATGCGCGAATAATACGATTGATATTGATGGCACTCAAACCAGTTCTAACTAGAGGAACGTTGGCATTTGCACGGAATACTTGCCTGATAAGAATTTCAAAAGATAGCTCCATTTTAATTAAAATGAGTTTGTGATAAAAGCGGATTAAATAACGAAGTATGGTTTATAACAACGATAGAATTAAATATCGAAGATAATTGATGATAAATGAGTTAAGTAATAAAATTTATTACGGATTGCAATTTGGGTGACAGTGAGAATGTAATTTATTATTGCATATCGAATAACACCCAAACGTGTACTTGCCGCATCACTTTTGGGCAAAAAAAACAAGAGTATTAAGACAGGTGCATCAACATTTTTCATTTAAACGCAATAATATTACCGCTTCTTAAGCTTATAACAACATACTTATATTCTCTCATACAGAATGTTAGATATAATAAACAATATATTCTATATTCTTAAAACATGTTGTAACATGTTTTGTTCATGGAAGGTATTTCTTATATTTGCACAAATTGATGAACGTTTTTAGAAAGGGAATATTAACAAGTTTATTAAGCATTATGCTGCTCAGCGTTTTTGCTTTGAACGCTGGCGCCCTTTTTATTCATCATTTCACTAAGTCTAATACCGACCCGATTTCGCTTGAAAAAAATGCAGAAGACGGTAAGGATACTAAAGAAGACTTTTTAGATAAGACCGAGAAAAAAATATATTCATGCGATTATCATAGCTATTTATATGCTCCGCTAGCACTGGTTGGCAGTGTTAAATCGCACATATCATTTTATTATCTTAACACCGTTCAAGATCCACCGCAAACGGTGCCTACGCCCCCTCCTCTTTTTTGCTAAGTACTCTCTTAGTCTCACACATGCGCTATACGTACATGTGAGATTTAACAGATTTTGTTCGGCATTAATGCTGAATTAAAAAAAATTTGTTTTAAAACTTGTGTTGCACATAACAGTGATACCATTTGAACCTGCTTTTTGGGTGCTGATGGCGCATGTGCTTTCCCGAATTAAACTTTGATTTCCTATTTATTACTTGGTAAAAATGAAAAAGAAACATGCAGTCAATGCGCCTAGTCCGTGGCAAAGACTGATGGGCATGCTCCACTATGAGCGCTCAACTATTAATTATATTTTTATTTATGCAGGCCTGATAGGTCTTATTGGCCTAACACTGCCCCTTGGCACCACAGCTATCTACAACCTGCTATCAAATGGTGCTATGTACAGCTCTACGTACATTTTAATTATTGTTGTATTGATGGGTATAGTGCTGGGTGGTCTATTACTTATTGGACAGCTTACCTTAGTTGAAGTGATTGAGCAAAAATTATTTGCTAAAGCGTCGCTTGAATTTGCTTACCGCTTACCACGCATCAAAAAAGAAGAACTTGCAGGAGAAAATCCACCAGAGCTGGTTAATCGCTTTTTTGATATTCTTACTATACAAAAAGGGCTTACCAAATTGCTGGTAGATATTGTAGCTGCTGCCATTCAAATATTATTCAGTGCTATATTACTTTCCTTCTACCATCCGGTTTTTATGGGTTTTGGACTTCTTACACTGATCGTTATTGCTTTGGTATTGGTACTATATTTTAAGCGAGGCGTACAAACCAGCATTGAAGAGTCTGAGTATAAATACGAGGTGGTGGCATACCTGGAAGAAGTTGCTGCCAACCTAGATGCCCATCGTAATGATAAAGATAAGGCCACTGTAATTGATAAAACTGATGATATAACAGCCAATTATTTGCGCGCACGTAACGATCACTTTAGTGTACTGAAAAAGTTTTTTGCCAGCGCTGTTGCTTTAAGAACAGTCTTAATGGGAGGATTACTATTACTGGGATCTTACTTCGTGGTAGAACGCCAAATGACTTTCGGTCAGTTTGTGGCCGCCGAAGTTATTATTGTACAAATTAGCTACGCTATTGAAAAATTGATGACCAATATGAACACCGTTTTTGATATGGTTACCGGCAGTGAAAAGCTGGCTGTTGTTACCGATCTGGAATTAGAAGAAAGCGAGGTAAAGCATGGCTAATCAATTAAAATTTATTCAACAGATACATAACTGGGAAGATATAGACAGGGAATCAAACAAAGCCCTGTTAGTAGCCAAAGGGCCGCGTATACTAGGCAAAATTATGCTGATACTGCTGGCTGCCTTTATCATTATACTGCTGCTGCCTTGGCGGCAAACCATACCCGGCCGGGGAAGCGTAACTGCCTTACGGCCCGAAGACCGTCCGCAAACCGTACAAAATCAAATTGGCGGCCGCATAGAGCGCTGGGCGGTACGCGAAGGTCAAGAGGTTAAAAAAGGTGATACAATTCTTGTTTTATCTGAAACCAGCCAGTCATACTTTGACCCGGAACTGCCTGCCCGATTAAATGAACAGCTTGATGCCAAACGAGGAAGCGAAACGGCCGCTGCTCAAAAAATGGAGGCTACAAATGCTCAAATCCAAGCCATGACCAGTGGGTTGCGTTATCAGTTATCAGCTGCCGAAAATAAAGTAAAGCAGGCCATTAATTATGTAGAAATAGATAGCGCGGACTTGGTCGCGGTTAAAAACTTTTACGAAACCAGTAAAGCCCGTTTGGTGCGTTACGAAGCCGGTTACAAAAACGGATTATTCTCTCTTACAGATATTGAAACACGCAGATTAAAGCTGCAAGAAGATAACGCCAAAGTTATCAGCCAGCAAAATAAGCTGAATAATTCTAAGCAAAACCTGCTAAACGCTCGTATTGATTTGGATAACATCCGTGCTAAATATCAAGAAGGCTTAGCAAAGGCACAGTCAGATTTAAGTTCCGCTGTATCCAGCCGGGCAAGCGTACGTGGCGAGATTGCTAAATTGCGTAACGAGATTGCCAATATCGGTGTTCGCCGTAGCCTTTATGTGGTGCGTGCACCGCAAAGCGGATTTGTGGTAAAAACACTAAAAGCCGGTATTGGTGAAAACATAAAAGAGGGCGAATCAATAGCCACCTTACAACCCAAATCGCCATTGGTTGCGGTTGAACTTTATGTGGATGCCATGGACGTACCACTTATTTTGGATACCAGCGATGTCAGACTACAATTTGAGGGTTGGCCATCAGTGCAGTTTGCGGGTTGGCCATCAGTAGCGGTTGGAACTTTTGCCGGCAAAGTTGCGGTTATAGACCGTGTAAGCAGTGCTGGCGGGAAATATCGTGTGCTCATTAAGCAAACCTATCCGGTACCTGCTAATGATGAAAAATGGCCAGAACAACTGCGCCAGGGATCAGGTGCTTTCGGCCGTATTGTTTTGCGTTCGGTTCCGTTGTGGTATGAAATATGGCGTCAGCTGAACGGCTTTCCGCCAAGTCTGGAAAAAGAACCAAAGGGCGATAAAGCAAGTGATGGTAAAGAGAAAAAAGGTTAAACCCAGTAATTGTGCAAGGATAACATGAAATTGAAGTTAATAGCTTACGGGCTTATCAGTTGCCTTTTGTTCTTTTTAAGCAAAGGCAGCGCAATAGCCCAGGCTCAGAATAATAAAGTTTCGGACAGTAGTAAAGTTTTTGCCCTTCAGGATTTACAAGAGTTTGTCTTTAAAAACCACCCTATTGTTAAACAGGCCGCGTTACTAAGCGACGCTGCAAGGGCCAATGTACTGCAATCTTTAGGCTATTTTGATCCGGCTTTAAAAGCTGCATTTGGCCGGAAGCTTTTTGGCCATTCCGAGTATTATAATCATTGGACCAGCGAACTTAAAGTGCCGCTGTGGTTGGCCGGTGCCGATTTAAAAATTGGTTACGACCGGAATGTGGGCGAATACACTAACCCCGAGACCCATACAAGTTTGTCTGGTCTTACAGGTATAGGCTTAAGCATTCCGCTTGGCCAGGGACTGATTATAGATTCCCGGCGTAGCACGCTCCGGCAATCGAAAATAATGGTAGGCTATGCAGAAGCCGAACGTATTAAGCAAATCAACGCGGTTTGGTATAACGCGGTGAAAGATTATTGGAACTGGTATTATGCATACAGACAATACCAACTCATCAACGAAGGGGTAAGATTAGCACAACAAAGATATCTTGCCGTGAGCGGCCAAACACTTTTGGGCGATAAACCAGGCATAGATTCGGTTGAGGCGAACATCACTGTTCAGGATCGTCGTATTCAGCTAGAAAAAGTTAAAATTGAACTGCAAAACGCCAGGTTGGTATTATCTAATCATTTATGGAGCGACAAAGACACGCCGCTTGAATTACCTGTTGATGCTGTTCCGCAATTGGCAGCGGCCTCGAAAGTTGACCGTCAAGTAGTTGACACGCTCATTAGGCAGGCTGCCGATCAGCACCCGGAGCTAGTAAAGCTTCGCGCTAAAAGCGGACAGCTGGCTATTGAACGTAGTTACCGCCGCGAAATGTTGAAGCCCAAAATTAACGTAACCGGTTCGTTGCTTTCAAAACGCAGAAGTTTTGATACCTATGTGCCCGACTATTATGACTTTGGATGGAGCAACTACAAAGTTGGATTAGAGTTTTCTTTTCCGCTGTTTTTGCGGGCCGAACGGGGGAAGCTCCGTGAAGTGAAGATTAAGCAAGAACAGCTTGATTATGATTTACAGCAATCGGGCCGGGTTATACAAAATGATGTTATGACCTCTTACAATGATTTAAAGGCTTATGAATCGCAATTGGCTATACAAATTAAAAATATAGATTATCAACAAGTGCTACTCAAAGGCGAATCTCAAAAGTTTGATTTAGGTGAGAGTACTTTGTTTTTAATCAATAGTCGCGAATCGAAGTTGATTGATATGCAGGTGAAACGTGAAGAAATGATTGCCGGCTTTCAAAAAGCACTTGCTGGCCTTTATTATAAAGCTGGAACTAGGCAAAACCAAGACTAGTGGCTTCATGTGATTGCATGTTTCTAGATTTTCGTTTTTAAAAAAACCGGCCCTTCAACATTAGTTTAAAGGGCCGGTTTTATTTTATCATATTAAGGCATGTTATAACCGTAGCTAATTTTATAACAAGCGATTGCAATCAGTTACTCGTTGTTTATGCCTTTATTAATACTATTCCTAACTCACCATAAGTGCATTTGTCAGCATAGGCAGCGTAAAACAAAAGGTTGAGCCTTTACCTGGTTCACTATCCACCCATAGCTTTCCGTTTTGATATTTTATTATTTCTGTACAAATGTATAACCCTAATCCCATACCCGATTCTACATGGCTAGACGCGGTTTCTGCCTTATAAAACCGATCAAAAATGCGCTCTAAACTGTCTTTAGGTACACCTTTGCCGTAATCTTGTATACACACTACAGCATGGCGGTCTTTTTCTTGAACGGTAATATCAATGCCGGTTTCTTTAGCCGAAAACTTAACCGCATTTGCTATTAAATTATAAATTACCTGATGTATTTTATCCTTATCGCCTTTCATATTTAAAATCTTTGGCGCATCAATATTCATTCTTCTATCCGGTTGAATGACTTTAAACTCGTTAACCACTTCAGTTACCAGTTCATTAAGCTGATAAGGCACAACCATAGGTTGCAATTTTCCGCTTTCAATTCTAGATACAGTTACCAAATCCTTTATTAAGCGCGTTAAGCGGTTGATTTGTTTGTCCATTCCTGCCGTCATTTTTGCAGCAAAATCATCTGCGGCTTTTTGCACATGCCGGTTTAAAACCTGGCATTGTGATTTAAGCGATGTAAGTGGCGTTTTAAGTTCATGGCTTACAGTACTCACAAATTCATCTTTATGCCGTTCCAGCTGTTTTCGTTCTGTAATATCTTCCAAAATGGTATACCCAAGTGTTTGCCCCCTGTCTGTAAACCGTATGGTATGAACTATGCACCAAATATGTTTACCATCTTTCCTAATCAAACATGCTTCCAGTTCAAAATACGGTAGTTCTCTTGTCCATAACGCCTCGTGCAGGTCATACCAGTAGGCAACAAAATCTGGATGGGTATAATCTAGAATTACAGAGTTGGTTACTTCTTCTTTAGTATAACCCAGCATATCGGCTAACGCTTGGTTAATCTGAATCATTTTCAGATCCGTGTTAATGATTTTATGGCCAACTCTGGATTGCTCAAATATAGTTTTGAACCGTTGCTGACTTTCCTGAAGATGCTCTTCAATCACTAAGCTTTCATTTAGCTTTTGAAGAGCCTGTTCATGTGATGCTTTCAATGATTCCAACTGTTCTTTAAGCAACCGATTTTCTGTAGCTAAGTCTTGTAAGGATGTTTCCAAAGCAATATTTTATTAAAAATACAAACTGTGTTTAAAAATGTTTATTGAACCACCCAGGGCACAATTGTCATTTTAGTTGTGTAAAAACCACTACTTTAAGCACAATATTGTTTGAATAGCAAGTATCGGTTGCCAATAATTTACGTCGCATCAACCACTACTTTAGTAGTGGTTGATAAGCATTCAAACAAATGCTTAATTCCTTTAGCCAAGGGTGCTATCTTTGTAGCCAATATGGAGAACCCCTTACTTGAACTAACCCAAGCCTACATTGATACAACAAATACCTTGGTGTTTTTGACAGGAAAGGCGGGAACCGGAAAAACTACTTTTTTAAGACACATTCGCCAAACTTCTAAAAAAAAGCTGGCCATTATTGCACCTACTGGTGTTGCTGCCATTAACGCCGGCGGTATGACTATCCATTCACTTTTTCAATTGCCGTTTGGCCCTATATTGCCTGGCACGGCAGAACGACCGGAAATTAGTTTTAATGCAGAAAAGCGTGATTTGCTGCAAAGTTTGGAATTGCTCATCATTGATGAGATCAGTATGGTACGGCCAGACGTGATCGATCAGCTTGATCTTATCTTATGTAATGTTCGTGGCAACCAGCATGCATTTGGTGGTGTGCAGTTGTTGCTCATTGGTGATCTGGCTCAGCTAAGCCCTATTGTGCGTGATGAAGAATGGGCCTTGCTTCGCCCCTACTACACTACACCTTACTTTTTCAGCAGCCAAGTACTTCAACGCACTCCATATTTGCGTATTGAACTTGACAAAGTTTACCGACAAAACGACGAGAATTTTGTGCGTATTTTAAACGAAATGCGTGAGCAGCGAATATCGGCTGCTGCTCTAGAAAAATTAAATGCCCGTTATCTGCCCAACTTTAAACCTAGCCCTCGAGACCCTTACATCACTTTAACTACCCACAACCGTATTGCACAGCAAATTAATACGGAACGGTTAGAAGAAAAGCCCGGTATTGAAACCGAGTATAAAGCCAGTATACGTGGCGAGTTTCCGTCCGACGCTTATCCTACAGAAACCAGCTTAAAGTTAAAGCCGGGCGCCCAGGTTATGTTTGTCAAGAATGATAGTTCGCCTGAGAAACGGTACTATAATGGAAAAGTCGGAACCGTGATAAAGCTCGAAGCCGATACAGTTCATGTGATTACGCCAGACGGCTTGGAAATCGCTGTTCAGGCGCTTGAATGGTCAAACGTTAAATATCAGCTGGACGGGGAAGAGATTAAAGAGAATAATGCCGGAAACTTTGTACAAATTCCGCTTAAACTGGCTTGGGCCATTACCATACACAAAAGTCAAGGACTTACGTTTGATAAGGCCATAATCGATGTAAGCGAAGCCTTTACACACGGGCAAGCCTACGTAGCACTCAGCCGTTGCCGGTCGTTGGAAGGCTTGGTGCTGCGTAATCCGGTAACAGCACAGAATATCATAGGCGATCCGGCTGTTACGCGCTTTAATCAAGACACATACAAGCATCAGCCCGATAACCATACTTTGCAAAAACATCAGGACGCTTATCGCTTATATTTATTAACGGAATTATTCAATTTCAACGAACTTAAAGATAGGGTTCAAAAATTTGACGGCTTATTGCCAAAGCTTTCAGATGATATTTTTATGGTGGCCGAAAAACTACCTGGACAATTATCCAAGTATTCCGCCGAACGCATTCAGAAAGCGGCCACGTATTTTTATGAAAAGTTAGAGACAGCAATACCAGACCTGCATATACAGCTTAGTCAACTTGTAGGCAACTCTAAAGAACTGGCAGGTAAAGCAGACGAACTATTGCGGTGGTTAATGACCAGATTAAAACTGCTGGAAGCTTTTAAGGACTTACCGTTTGCTACAGATAATTATCTTACGCTTAAACGAGAACCGAAAGTTTCTTTGAAACATTCATACTTAAAAGCGTTAAACGCGAAAGCCAATGAAAAGCTTTACGAACAGTTAATTACATGGCGCAATGAAACAGCAAAAGCAGAAAGCGTTTTGGGCAGTATGCTATTTACAGAACAAACGTTAACCGCCATTGCTGCTAAACTACCTGCAACGCTCAGAGCCCTAAGCGGCATCAGAGGCATTGGGCCGGAAAAAACCAACCGCTATGGCGCTGCTATTTTAACCCTGATTCGCACCTATCAGCAGAGCGAAAACGGCACAACTGAACAAGCTAGCTTATTCTAATTCATCAAGGTTTTACAATTAATACATAAGCTTTTAAATACGGTTGAGCAAAATAAGTGAGCCTACACAATCTTGGCAAAACTTAACGTGTTTTTAAGCACATGGAAGTGGAGCTGAGAAAAAAGTTCGTACAGGTAAAATTTTACAAGATTTGATTGCGGTTGTACAAAAAGAGCTGCCTATTGCTAAGCAGCTCTTTTTATATTTATAACTTTATACGTAAGTTGGATATTAACGCTCCATTTTGCGTGTAAACCAATTCTTTTAAAGCTATTATTTAGAACTTGATAATGAAAAAGGATAACTTGACGGATTAGTACCACGGGTAGTATTTGGCGTGGAAGACATATTAAAATTTATAGTTGTGCCTTGCATAAGCGCAGCATGTCCTAACCAATTGTTATCATATTGCTTGCCGTTAACGGTCATCGATTGGATGTATTTGTTATCGGCATTGTTGTTGGCTGCATTGATGGTGACAGTTTTACCGTTTTCTAAGGTAATCACTGCCTGCTTGAACAACGGAGCGCCCAATACATACTGGTTACTTGCCGGGCAAACCGGATAAAAACCTAAAGCTGAGAAAACATACCAAGCCGAGGTTTGTCCATTATCTTCATCACCACAATAGCCATCCGGCGTTGCCATATACAACCGGTTCATTATCTCTCTCACATGGAATTGCGTTTTCCAAGGCGCACCTCCAAAATTGTACAAGTAAGGCATGTGCTGTATAGGTTGATTGCCATGCGCATACTGGCCCATATTCATCACCTGCATTTCGCGCATTTCATGTATTACACCACCATTGCCCGCCAGACTAGGCGAAAGTGTAAATACAGAATCGAGCTTGTTTACAAATTGTTTAGAACCACCCATCAAATTAACCAATCCTTGTACGTCATGAAAAACCGACCATGAGTAATGCCAGCTATTACCTTCGGTAAATGCTCCGCCCCATTTAAGCGGATTAAAGTTTTTGTCAAAACTTCCATCCTCGTTTTTAGGACGCATTAAACCGCTGGCTTTATCGTACAGGTTACGATAGTTCTGTGAGCGCTTTCTGTACAGTTCCACCTCGGCGGCGGGCTTATTCAAAGCCTTAGCTAGCTGGTATATGGCAAAATCATCATAAGCGTACTCTAAAGTACGGGCCACGCTTTCTCTTACTTTTACATCTGTTGGCACATAACCCAGCTCATTATAATATTTAACACCATAGCGACCAACGGCCGAAATTGGCCCTTCGTTGTTTGCACCGTGTATCAATGCCTCATACAGTTTATTGATGTCATACCCGCGCAAACCTTTTAAATACGCATCAGCCACAACAGACGCCGAGTTGTTACCCACCATGATGTTGGCATATCCTGGACTGCTCCATTCGGGCAACCACCCTCCTTCTTTGTAATCGTTAATCAAACCTTCCTGCATTTCTTTGTTAATGGATGGATACATCAAATTCAAGAAAGGATATAATGCACGGAAAGTATCCCAAAAGCCGGTGCCGGCAAACATATAGCCCGGCATAATCTGTCCGTTATATGGGCTATAATGCATAATCTTATTCTGCGCATCTACTTCATACAGCTTGTTTGGGAAAAACAGCATACGATACAGGCAAGAATAGAAAGTGCGGGTTTGATCAACCGAGCCACCGCTTACCTTGATGCGGCTCATGGCTTTGTTCCATATGGCTTTCGCTTTTTGCTGCGTTGCATCAAAGCTGTCGTTTCCTAGTTCACGCTTTAAATTAAGCTCAGCCTGCTCAAAGCTGATGAAAGACGATGCTGTTTTAAGATGTACTTTTTCGCCTTTTGCAGTTTTGAATCCGATGATTGCGCCAACATGATTAGCTGTTAACTCTAATGAATCGCCAGCCAAAGCTTTGTCATTCCATGTACGCGCCACTGTAAAGGGCTTATCTACGTATATAACAAAGTAATTTTTAAAATTTTGAAGCTTTCCCCATGAATATTTGGTGGAATAACCAATGATTTTCCGCTCGCTTGGAATCACTTTAATGTATGATCCTTTATCAAAAGCATCTATCACCACAAAGGAACTGTCGGCCTTTGGATAAGTGAACCTAAATTGCGCAGCGCGCTCAGTTGGTGTAAGCTCGGTAGTAACGTCATGATCGGCTAAGTAAACACTGTAATAGTAAGGTTTACTTACCTCTGCTTTATGACTAAACCAGCTTGCCCTCTTTTCCTGGTCAAAGTCCATGTTCCCGGTAACCGGCATTACAGAAAATTGACCATAGTCATTCATCCATGGTGATGGCTGATGGGTTTGCTTAAAACCACGTATTTTGTCGGAGCCATAGGTATACATCCAACCGTCGCCATTTTTGCCGGTTTGCGGTGTCCAAAAATTCATGCCCCAAGGCACAGCCACCGCCGGGTAAGTATTGCCGTTAGATAGCTCAAATTTAGAGTCGGAACCCATTAAAGGGTTAGCCCACTCCTCTGGCGCACTAACTTTATCTACCTGTTGTCCGAAAACAATTTTGGTGGCCAATAGTAAAGTGCCGATTAATAATTTTTTCATTTAGTTATTGCAATTCTGGTTCTATATAAATTTGCTTTTAATAATAAACAAAGCAAATAATTATTTCTGTTTAAGAACTCAAGTTTGGTTATAAGCTGGCTTATACAGAACACAGGGCCAACGTTGGTTAAAACGCCAGCCCTGTGTAACGACTTTTAATTGTTATTAATAGCCAGGGTTCTGTCTCAGATTACTATTCAAGTTGATCTGACGGACAGGAATTGGATACAACGCCTTTGTAGGCTGTGTTGCATTGTGATCCCACCAGGTTGCAGTTGTAAACTTACCAAAACGTATCATATCGTCTCTTCTAAAACCTTCGAATATAAATTCACGGCCTCGTTCGGCTAGTAATTCGTCTAAGGTTAAAGTTGATGTAGTATAAGCTTTTGTAGCCCAATCAGTTGACGAAAACGCACGCTTTTTGCAATCGTTAACTAACTGAACAGCTGCATCAGTAGCTACTCCACCGTTTTTACGCATCAACGCTTCTGCTTTGGCAAAGTAAACCCAGGTTAAACGGTAGATGTTCCAGTCACCATTGTTGTAGTTTGGATCGATTGCCGGCACACCACCTGGCCCTGGTATTTGGTTACCAAGCTTGTATTTATTAAAGCGGACACCGCTATTCTCCTCACCTTCGCTCATGTTAGAAACAGTGGACCCTGCTTTATTTTTGCGAATGTTATCTACAAATTCCAGTTGGGAACCATTGTATTCTTCAGATGCAAGTACCGGTGTAACGCCATCAGAAAATTTAACTTGCGGGCCGATGAGCAACCAATTAGAACGGCGCTGGTCGGCAGCATCGTAAGTAGGATATACGTTAGGTATAACTACAATACCGTCATTACCATTGCGGCCGCCACCATAAATCTCTTGTTGCTTGAAGTGATAAAATTCGCTTGGCCATGATGGCTCAAAATTAGCGACACTGAAGTTATAAGCGATAGAAAATATGGCCTCTTTCGACAAATCGTTAGTGGTTTTGAATTGATCCGTAATGTTTGGATCCAACGCCATAACTCCGTTCTGACCGCCACCAGCATTATTGATCAGCTGATCGGCTGCTGCAATACAGTCATCCCAACGTGGGGTACCAGTCCATACCTCTGCATTAAGATATAACTCTACCAGCATTGCGTAAGCACCGGCCTGGCTCATGCGGCCTAGTTGTCCTTTTGAAAGCTTCGGCGCCTTATCAATATTATCTTTAATTTCTTTCTCGATAAACGCAAAAACTTCTGCTCTTGATCTAGTTTCCGGCTTAACAGGAGTTCCTACTTCTGTTGCTATAGGTATGTTACCGAACAAATCCATTAGTTTTAAATAATGGAAGGCTCTCAATAGCTTTAATTCAGCCAAATAACTGTCTTTTTCGGCCTGGGTAATACCCATCTGCGCAATATCACGTTTTTCGATATTGCCGATAGCATCATTACATAAGCCCATTCCCCAGTACATTAATACCCACGCGTTATTTATCCCCCCTTCGTCAGTGGTCCAGGTGTGGTAATGCAAACGCTTCCATTTGCCGCCATCTTCACCGTGACGGCCCTTAGTTGGCCAAGCTAATTGGTCCGCCGATAGTTCAGCCAACCGCCACCAGCCGTCTTGTCCCGATGGTGTTACCCAGGCATTGGCATGGGTATAAGGCCTTAATACTGCTGATATAACTTCGTTTTTATTTGTGTAAAAATTTTCAGTAAGCAATTGGTTGTAAGCGTTTTCTTCCAACTGCTTCTTGCAAGCTGTAGTGCATAAAACACCGGCAAGCGCCATGTATAATAATGATTTCTTTTTCATATAACTTATAATATTAGAAGCCAACATTTAAACCTACTAAGACTGATCGAGTGCTTGGATATGAACTTCTGTTATCCACTCCTAATGATAATGGGCTATTGTCATTAGTACGTGCGGCACTTATATCTGATACAAAGTCTGGATCGTTTCCAGTATAACTGGTTATAGTGATTAGATTTTGGCCTGTTAAATACACCCGCAGATTACGAATCATCTTTGTCTTAAATTTAAACGTATAGCCTAAAGTTATTTCGTCAAGTTTTAAGAATGAGCCGTTTTCAAGGTAGTAATCAGAGTATTGATAAGTATCGTTGATCTGGTTATATTTTGAGAATGTACTTTCCAATAAGTTACCCGACCATGTGCGGTTTGCATAGCTTAAAGCAGTGGTGTTAAGTATCTTAAAACCAAACTTTCCTCTTAAAAACGTTCTTAGATCAAAGTTTTTATAAGCGAAGCTGTTTGTTAATGATGCATAATACTTAGGGATAGCATTACCCAGCTTAGCTAAATCTGTAGTGCTACGATCGTTTAAGTTGCTGTTGATCGAAGCATTTGGTACTGCCTCTCCGTTACGGTTGTAAAACAACCATTTACCGTCAGGCGTAAATCCGGCAAAACGCTTACCCCAAAACTCGCCCAGCGCACCGCCTTCAAATACTGCAACAGCATCACCTAACGCACCTGCTCCACCGATTGGAGATGATGTTATTAATTTGATTGTGTATTCATTATTTGAGTAAGAATCTAACTTATTGCTAAATGTGCTCGCAGTAGCATCGATGTTCCATTTAAAATCTCTACCCTGTATTGCCGCGTAACTCAACTGTAATTCTATACCTTTTGAAGAGATTGTTCCGACATTTGTATATAAGAAGTTTCGAACAAAGGCAGGCACAGGTGCTTCATACCGGTCTAATAAATCCTTAGTGGTTCGTTTGTATACATCAATTGAACCAGAAAGGCGGTTTTTCAGCAAGGTGAAATCTAGACCTAAATTTGCTTCCCTTTTGGTTTCCCAACGTAAGTTTGGATTAGGATTCCTGTCTGGTCCATAGGTTTCTAAGTATGTTCCATCAGGAAATAAGTATCTACCGCCGCCGCCTAACGTTACTCTTGAGGCATTGTTTTCAAAGCCACTATTTCCGGTTACACCATAACCTACACGTAGCTTTAAATAATCAATGAAATCGTACTTTTTGATGAATGATTCTTGACTAAGCACCCATCCAGCACTTACTGATGGAAAGTATCCGAACTTGTTATTGTCCCCAAATCTTGATGATCCTTCTCTTCTTACAATACCTTGCAACAGGTACTTGTCGTCAAAAGCATAATTAATTCTACCAAATAATGCAACCAAAGTGTTATCATTCTTACCACTGCCCATACCTGCTCTGCCAAGTGTAAGTGCAGAGCCTTGGCTTAAATTATCCTCATGAAACTGATCGTTGATAAATCCTCTATTCTCAGCATAGGAATTTTCAAATATACCATAACGATAACTATACCCCGCAAGCGCTGTTACGCTATGTTTTTGCATAAAGGTGTTTTTATATTGCAACGTAGGCTCAAAAGCATACTCTTGGCTTAAATAGTCACCTTTATAAGCATAACCTCCATTAACAATGCTGGTATACTCTCTAGATGCCTCACTCTGCTTCATTGCATACCGGCTATCAACATAGCTGTTTCTTACTACGGAGCCAAATGCTGTTGCAGTTAAATTTTTAACAATTTCCAAATCAGCTTTCACGCTACCTGATGTGGTTTGTTGCTTACGTATGTTTGTTTCTTGAAATAAACGAGCATATTCGTTAGTACTAGTCAAATCAAACCGGTAGCTGCCATCGGGATTAAAATTAGATAGCGTTGGGTTTTTGGTACGTTCACTTTCCCATCCGCCGCCGCCTAATAAGTTAGCTCTGTTAAAATTGGTGGCTAAATCCACAGCAACATTCAGCTTATCATTCAGACCTTTTTGGGTCATGTTTAATCTTAAGGTATACTCTTTGCGTGCGTTCTCTTTACCTATACCTTGCAAATCCCGGTAGTTTAAACTCGCCCGGTAAGTGCTTTTGTCTGTACCACCCGAAAGCGCAAAGTTATGGTTATGACTTATGTTGTCTTTATTAACCAAATCGCCAAGAAAGTCAGTTGAACTTCCGAAATCTTTTTGCTTGATGTCGCCTGAAGCAATGCGCTGACGGTATTCGTCAGCAGTTAAAAAGTCAAGGCGCCTAATTAAAAATTCTTTTCTTACATAATTAGAGTAATCAAACTGAGGAGTGCCCTTTTTACCTTTTTTTGTAGTAATTAAAATTACGCCGTTATTTGCTGTCGTACCATAAATTGCAGCACCCGATCCGTCTTTAAGTACGTCTATCGATGCTATATCATCCTGTTGTAACAAATCCAAATTACCACCAGGTATACCATCAATTACAAATAGCGGCGTTGTACTTCCGGTAACCGTTACAGCACCACGTAACTGAATGGAAACAGCACTATTAGGGTTAGATCCTCCGGCACGGGTAACAGTTAAACCAGCCACTTTGCCTTGTACAAGGTCTATCGGACTTCTCGCTCCGCTTTGTCTAAAATCGGCCGAATCAACGTGAGCAACTGCCGATGTTACTTCTTTTCTGCTTTGGCTACCGTAACCTACAACTACAACATCACTTAAAGCTTGAGAATTTTCTGCAAGCTTAATGTTTATTTGAGTACGGCTAATTACGCTTACTTCTTGAGTTGTAAAACCCACAAAACTAAAAACCAGCGTTCCGGTTGCTTCTACGCTAATGCTATAGCGACCGGCAACATCTGTAACCGTACCAGTAGTAAAACCTTTTACCTTAACACTTACACCAGGTAAAGGTTGACCTTGGCTATCGGTTACTGTACCTTGTACTTGAATTGGAGCAGCTACTGCTGAGTGATTTACAGAAACCTCTGCCTTTTTAAGCACGATGGTTTGTTGAAAAACCTTAAAGTTTAAAGGTTGATTTCTAAAGCATATTTCTAAAGCTTTTTCTAATGATACCTGCTCAAGATTTACGGTGATCAAACCTGCTTTTGAAACATCTTTTTTGTCATACAAAAAATGATAGCCTGTTTGCTTCTCGATTTCACTTAAGATAGTTTTTACATTTGCATTTTTTTCATGCAGGCTTACAATTTGGCTATACGTTTTTCCATATACATTCACTAATGATGTAAGAAGAAAAACAGCAATTAATTTCATAACTAAAATCGTTTGTGATTGTTGAGGCCAATATAAGGGATTGGCCCTAGTATTAAATTTCATACTTGCGTTAAAGGTTAAATAAACATTCGATTTCTTACTCGGATAGTTTTAAGAAAATGCGACTAACTGAAGTCGGGAAAGTGCGCCAACACTTTCCGGCTTTTTATTTCATAAACCAGTTATAAAAATAAAAGCCACATTAACTTTCGGCCATGCTGTACATACATTACAGGTTTGCCGCTTAGTGGGTTTAATTAAGTACTTTTTTTCTCATAAATGTAATTGGGATTGGAGTTAATGATTAGAAAAATTAATTGAGGACAATAATATTACTGCCCTCAATTTTGAATTTAACGCCTGTGTAGCTAAGCATGTTAAGCAGTTCAGACGCTTTCACATTGCGTGATATGGTTCCGGTTAAATTTTTTGTGGGTATATTTCCAGCATAGGTAATATTTACATTATACCAACGGCTTATCTGCCGCATAACTTCGGAAATACTGGTGTCGTCGAATTTAAAAAATCCGTCTTTCCAGGCTGTTTCGGCTTCAATGTCTATATTGCTTTTAACAATCAATTTTCCTTGTGAGTCAGTAACAGCTTGTTCTCCTGGAGTTAATAGTTTTTCTACCGCATTCTTCTTCACTTGAACCGAGCCTTCAAGCAAAGTAGTTTTAGTTACACCTTCATCGCTATAAGCCATTACATTAAAATGGGTACCAAATACTTTAATTTCTGATTGGTTGGCTATAACGCTAAATGGTTTTGACGGATTTTTTGCTACTTCAAAATAAGCCTCTCCGGTTAGTTCAACAATTCTATTGCTTGCATTAAATACTGAAGGAAAGTGTATAGAGGACGCAGAGTTTAACCAAACTTTTGTACCGTCTGATAATACCACGCGGTATTGCCCACCCTGCGGTGTGGCTAATGTGTTGTATACTAATGCTTGCTGTTTAAGTAAATTGCCGTTAAACTTATATTCTAACTGTCCGTTAGCTTCTTTGCGTACAGCAATACCACCTTGATTTAAAAGCACTCCTTGCTGAGATGTGTTTAATACAATTACCTTTCCATTACTTAATGTCAACGTAGCCTTGTCGCTTCCGGGTAGAAGGTCATGCGCTAGTTTCGTCTTATCAACACCCTCTTTAATTGAAGGCGTTAGGTTTTTCCAATATATATAACCAACAGTTATTAAGACAGCCGACAGCGTTGCTGCCATGAAAAGCCAAAAGGAAAAGTTATTCTTGGTAGTGTGTTTCTCTGTATCAGTAGGGTGTGTTTCAAAAATGTGTTTAAATACACGTTCGCTTTGCTCAGCAGAAAATAGCGGTTCGGGCTTTTGAGCTTTTTCCCAAACATCAGATAAATAAGAATCAATGGCATCGTTATATCGGCCATCTTTAAATAGCTGATACAATTCCTCCAATTCTGACGATGTGGCGGTATTATCAAAATATTTTTGTAAAAGATAGTAAAGCCTCTCCTTTAGGATATCCATAGGTTATAACGCCCAAACAGTAGTTTAAGGCTAATTAATAACAAGACAATAAGAGAGCAAAAAAAGGGGGTATTGACTTTGAAATATTTTAAATAAAATTCATCATGAAAGTTAAGAACAGCAGTGAACTGCTGCGACTTTTTACATGATTTACAATGGATATATTAGCTATCTGAAGATATTTTTTTACCGTTTCATGCGATATATGCATTACTTCGGCAATTTCAGCATATTTTAACCGCTCGTGGCGGCTTAGCAAATACACCTTACGTTGTTGAGTGGGTAAGCGGTCAATAGCTTCGTCAATTAGCTCATAACAATCATTCAAGCTGGCATCTTCTTCAAAAATTTGGCTATAGCTTTCTTCAACTTGTTTTTGCCCCATGCGAATGCTAAACTGTTTTTTTAAACAGTTTAAGGCATGATTTTTTGATATAACAAACAAGTAAGCGTTAAAATTTTTGACGGATCTTAATGCAGATCGGTTCATCCAAATTTTTAGAAAAACATCCTGAACCACTTCTTCTGCCATTTCAACAGAATTAGTTAAGACCATTATGTATCGTCCTAACTGATTATGATATTGATTAAATAGCTGGCGAAATGCAATTTCATCGCCGTCAGCAATTTTTTTTAGAGATTCTTGATCACATAACTCAAAGTAAGACACAGCAATTATAATTGTTTAGGATGTACTATTGAATTTGTTTAAATATAGCGTTTGGTAAATATATAATATATCTACAAATGAAAATAGCCCAGACATAATTATAATTTTTTTTTCTTTAAATTAAATCCGATTATTTTCTCACCATTTTCTCCACTAAATAAGTAAGAATATTCGACTTTCATCATTTTATCTTAATTTGATTTATTTCTATTTTTTTACAGTTAGACATCGTAACAATGCCTGTGTGAAGATAAAACAAACCGAGCTTTGGTTAAAATGAACCAAATTATACTTTTCACTGATGAGCAATCTTCAAGTGCGTAAATCATGACGTATACAGCACCTCTTTATTTGGTTATTAATACAATTACCTTATCCGGGTCATCAGCATCAGGCTGCTGAACTGGCATTGTAAGCGTTTTGCCAATTAGACTAACTTTTACCTGTTGTTTTGTTTTCAGGAGATAGGCCCTCTCAACTTTTTTAAAGGGAACCTGTTGCAGTACAATTTGATTGTTTACTGGTTTAAGGGGATGAATGTAAAGTATATTGTCTTTTTGTGTAATGCAGCCCCATTTTTGCGGACGAATGTATCCCATTTGGGTTTCATATACACTAGGGCCATAAGTTTTCAGCCACTCTCCCATCCAATGCAGGCGTTCTACAAATTCGGGTTGAATTTCGCCATTGGGCATCGGGCCAATATTTAACAAAAGGTTGCCGCCGTTACCTGCTGATTTAACCAACAGGTTAACCAGTTGGGCGTGCGACTTATAAGTCGTATCCACAAGGTTAAAACCCCAGCTGTTATTAATAGTAGCGCAGGTTTCCAGTGGCAAATTTGATATGTTTTGAAAGCTCATGCCTGCAGTATTTTCGCCGGGTACATCCTGTTCGAACATTTGAAAATCTTCACCTTCCAATGGTGTATTGTGATGGTTGTTCCCTATCATACATTGTGGCTGCAAGCGGTGAATTAAATCGTAAATTTCACGAATGTGCCAGTCGGCATTAATTTTAGTAACTCTATGATCTTTGCTTTCTTCCATCTGATCCCAGTAACCGTCAAACCAAATTCCGCCAATCTCGCCATAATTGGTCAGCAGTTCGGTTAACTGGTTTTTCATAAACTGGATGTAGTTGTTCCAATCGCCACGCACTGTCCGACCGGTCCCTTTACCGGTTCGACCGGTCCAGTATTGATAATCATCCCGCCGCCAATCAAGCAGAGAGTAGTATAAAAATAGCTTAATACCTTGCTTATGACATTCGTCTGCCATCTGTTTAACAATATCTTTTTTATAAGGCGTATGCATAATGTTAAAATCGGAATACTTGGTATCCCACAAGCTAAACCCATCGTGATGGCGGCTAACCAGGGTTATATACTTCATGCCACCTTGCTTAGCTATGGCAACCCATTGCTGGGCGTTAAAGTTTATAGGGTTAAAAAACCTTTCTAACCGGGTATAATTTTTAACCGTGATATTTCGATTGTTCATCACCCATTCGCCATCGCCAGGTAAACTAAAAGGCCCCCAGTGAATAAACATACCATATTTAGCTTGTGTAAACCACTGCCTTGCTTGCTGATTAGCGACTGTGGGTTTGTAAGTATCCTGTCCAAAACTACGGATAGCAATAATTAATGATAAAGCGCAAAAGACTATAGATTTCACTTTCATGAGGTTGAACATGGCATAAAACGTATTAGTAAACAAGATAGTAATAAGTAAGCTATTTTGCTGCTTAAAGCTATAACATGCTTATGTTTTACAATACTACCTGCGTGTCCTTCTGGAAGCAAAGCGATTGATTTTTTTATCTGTCAGTTATCGTTTTTCATTTACTAAGAAGTTGTTACTTATTTAATCTATATTAGGATAAGTGCTGGCAAGCTTCTTCATAGAATGGCTTGTCCAAACTATATCTACCTGAATTTAAAACCTAAAATCAATTACGGCCATATATGCAACTACAACTTCCTCAGCGGCTATTATCTATTGACGTGCTAAGAGCTTTAACCATGTTTTTGATGATTTTTGTTAACGATGTAAGCGGTGTAAAACATATTCCAGAATGGATAGACCATGCAAAAGCGTCAGATGATGCCATGGGTTTTGCAGATGTTATATTTCCTGCGTTTCTGTTTATTGTTGGACTGTCTTTGCCGCTGGCCATTAATAACCGTATCAAAAAAGGCGACAATAACCGGCGGTTATTCTACTATATACTTACCAGAAGCGCTGCGCTTTTAATTATGGGTTTTTACCACGTTAATCTGGAATCGTACAGCGCCACTGCGATGTTACCCAAAGCCGTTTGGGCACTTATCATCACCTTTAGTTTTTTTTTGATTTGGCTCGATTATCCCAAGACATTTTTAAAAACAGCAAAATACAGCCTTATGGCAGCTGGCCTATTGTTGCTATTAGCTATGGCTTCATTATATAAAGGCGGTGATGATTCCGTACCTCATGGCATGCGCCCTTCATGGTGGGGCATTCTGGGTATCATCGGATGGTCGTATCTGGTATGCGGGCTATTGTACTTCGTCCTGAAAGGTAATATAAAACTGCTCCTGGTATTTTATGTAATCTTTATTGTTATTAACATTCTATTTCATACAGCAGTACCCAAAGGCAAGTTGTGGATAATTGGCGATGCATCTTCGGTTGCACTGGTTATGGGTGGCGTTATGATTTCAAAGCTATTTGCTTATCTGGTAGAAACAGGAAAAAGCAATAGAATGTGGTTATTTTTAGCTGTTGCGGGTACCGGCCTTATACTGGCAGGATTACTAATAAGGCCTTATGCAGAAGGCATATCCAAAATACGCTCAACACCGGCTTGGGTATTTATATGCAGCGGCATCACTATTCTTGCCTTTGAATTAACTATTTATTTAATAGACGTAAAAGGTAATAAAGACTGGTTTAAGTGGATACGACCAGCAGGCACAAGCACACTTACCTGTTATCTTCTACCCTATTTCCAAGTCTTTCTGCTGATGCTTTTCAATGTTAAATATCCGGATGTGTTCAATTATGGGGCAGGCGGCATATTACGCTCGTTGCTTACTGCTTTTATTCTTATTCAAATTGCAGGCTTTTTAGAGAAAAGGCATTTGCGACTTAAAATATAGCAAGCAATAACAAGCAGATATGTAAATTCAATATTACCGTTTTTAGTTGGTATGATGTCATTGGTTCCTTACAGTTGGGCTTGCTGCAGATAATTAAGGATGTAACATTTCTTAATGTACATTAACTCTGAGTTGACGTAACTAAAGTTTCTTTGCATTAACAAACTAAACAACACATATCATGAGCAAAATTACAGTAAAAGACGGAACCGAAATTTATTACAAAGACTGGGGAACAGGTCAGCCAATTGTTTTCCATCATGGATGGCCTTTATCAAGTGATGACTGGGATTCACAGATGATGTTTTTTGTAGAAAAAGGTTACCGGGTAATTGCCCACGACCGCAGAGGCCATGGCAGATCAACCCAAACAGCAACCGGCAATGACATGGAAACTTATGCGGCCGATGTTGCAGAACTGGTTGAACACCTGAACCTTAAAGACGCTATCCATGTAGGCCATTCTACCGGAGGCGGTGAGGTAATACGCTATGTGGCCAAGTATGGTAAAGGCCGTGTTGCGAAAGCGGTACTTATTAGCGCTGTTACCCCTATCATGGTTCAAAATGAAAACAACCCCAACGGTGTGCCTTTGTCCGTATTTGATGAAATTCGTGAAATGACGGCAACGCAAAGAACACAATACTTTCAGGATTTTACGCTGCCTTTTTACGGTTATAATCGTGAAGGTGCAAAAGTATCGCAAGGTGTTCGTGACAACTGGTGGCGCCAGGGTATGATGGGTGGCATCAAGGCGCACTATGATTGTATAAAAGCTTTTTCGGAAACAGATTTTACGGAAGATTTAAAAAGTATTGAGATACCAGTACTAGTTTTACATGGCGAAGATGACCAGATTGTACCTTTTGAAATTACCGGCGCCAAAGCAGCCCAACTGGTTAAAAATGGAAAACTGATTTCATACCCGGGCTTTCCGCACGGAATGCCAACAACGGAAGCGGCAACCATCAACAAAGATCTTTTAGCTTTCATTCAATCCTGATCTGTATATCGTTTAAGATATAAACACTAAAAAGCTACCAACGGAGATGTTGGCAGCTTTTTTTGTATCAAACCGCAGTTAGTTAGAAAGTACCTATGGTTTTACCAGTATGCAGAATTCTAAACGAAGTTTTTCTCAAGAGATTTTAATGTGGGAACACATTCAGACTTTTTAGCACTAGTTGCCGGTACAACTTACTAACCGGGATTTGATATTGCTGAATCTCGAGCGATTCGTTAGTGAATGAAGTTATTTTGTCAATAGCAACGATAAACGAGCGATGTGTTCGTATAAACGATTCTTCAGGCAGCATTACCGCTAATGCCGCAATAGAGTATTTGGTAATAATGGTGCCTTTTTCTGTAATGATTTTTACATAATCTTTAAGGCTTTCAATGTACTGGATGTCTTTTATTAAAACCTTAACCATCTTCCGGTCGGCCCTAAAGTAAAGGAAAGCTTGGTTTGATAATGGTTCAACCGGCCTTTCACTTACTTGGTCTTGCACAACCTCTTTTGGCAATGCTTTCATAACGGCTTTTAAAAATCGGTCAAATTGTATTGGCTTTAGTAAATAGTCAGCTACATCAAGTTCAAAACCCTGCAATGCGTATTGCTCAAAAGCCGTGGTAAGCACAATTTTAGGAGGTGCCTTTAGTGTTTTAATTAGCTCCAGACCACTTACCTGTGGCATGTGTATATCTAAAAACAAAAGGTCAATGGCATGTGATTGTAGTACGGCCAGTGCTTGCAGGGCATTGTTGCATTCATCAATTAAGTTAAGCATAGGTATTTGCCTGATGTACCGCTTCAATATTTCCCGCGCAGGCGGTTCATCGTCAACGATCAGACAATTGAATATCTTTTCTGCTTTCATGATATGGGTTTGGTTTTGAGGTAGCTAGATCAGCAGGTGGTACATAATCAAGCGAAAGTTTCAAGTTAACTACGTACATGTCTACTTCATTAAGCACCTTAAATTCATATTTACCGGCATAAATTAGATCTAATCTTTTTTGTGTGTTTGCGGTACCTATACCGGCATGGGCTTCTTTTATGCCCGGGGCTTTGCCATTAATTAGCCTTAAAGATAACACAGCTCCGTTCAAAGTCATGTCCATGCTAATCCACGGATCGCTTATCATTTTACTGGCGCCATGTTTAAAACAATTTTCAATTAGCGGAAGCAGCAATAATGGAGCAATTTTTAAGTTAGTTGGCGGCTTTGGCATATTTACAGACAGATCGAGGTGCTTATCATAACGGGCTTTTTCCAGCGCTATGTAATCAGCCAACATTTTCAACTCCTTGTCGAGCGACACAAATGGCTGATTACACTCGTAAAGCATATAGCGCAGCAATTCAGATAGTCCGAATATCATGTTTGATGCAGTGACCGATACCTCCTGTGTATAACTAAATATGTTGTTCAATGTATTGAAAAGAAAATGAGGGTGTATTTGGGCCTTTAGCATCTGTAATTCTGCACTTACTTTTTCCCGCTCTAAAATCAGCGCAGCCTGCTCTTTCTCATAAAAGCATTTCATCAGCTTAATAGCTGCAGCTAATCCGCCGATAGTTATCCCCCCTCTGAGACCAGCCATAACAGAAATACAGAGCTGAATATATAGAGGCGACTCAGCATTAATTGATGGAACGCCTGATGCCTTTCGCATATACTCTATTAACGTAAGCGTAATAATGGCCGACAATATAGCCGTAACCAGAAACAGAATGGCAGACACAAAAGTTGCTATGCCATACTGCCCTTTTAACACAAAGCGGGGTATTACCCAATACATCAGTGTATAAGCCAAAAACTGATGCGGCATTAAATAAGCAAGACTCTCGGGGCTAGTCATGCTTAGGCGTGCTAAAAAACTTTGCTGTTGCAATACCGGCGAAGGCGAAAAGGAATACAGCACCGCCTGAAACAGAAACCACGATAACCAAAATACGCAATGCCTAACAATTCGCCATTTGGTTTGATTGGAAAACACGAAAGGTAAAGCATTCATAACCAAGCTACTTACTTTAAAGATACAATTGTTTCTAACAAAAGCACAGCACAAGTATGCTTATTAGCTCAACAACTCTTTTTAGGGTACAAAAGCATTTCATCGACGATAAAAAGACTTCATGTGTGTTAATTAATATTATGACACCATGAAACAGCCACCAGTCTACTTTCCAAAATTGATGCGTTAGCAGAACTTATATTTGATGTATAGTTTATTTATAATCAACAAATTAACTCGTTAAATATGAAAAATCTTTTTATGACTACAATTGCGTTATTATTAATTAGCGCTTTTGCCCCTCAAGTTAATGCACAAAGCAGAACTGAATGTTTATCACCAGATGGTTACTGGGTATTGGTAAGCAATAAAAACACAAAGAACGTCACAACGGTCCAGTTTTATAACGCAGAGAATTCCCTTATCTATCAAGAAGAAATACGGGATCAAAAAGTAAATATCAATCGCATTAAAACACTCCGTTGCCTTAAGAAAGGTTTAGACTCTGCATTACTTGCGTGGAATTTAGAAAAGCAAGCTGTATACAACAAAAGCTGGGTAGCCATTAACCTTAAAGGCAAACAGCGATAAATGAAATTACCTAAGCTAACAGCGTTTGGAATACAACTAGCTTGGCAAGCACCCACATTCGTGAGTATTATCATGTAATCAATTACACATGGAAAGATGTAGAAAGTATTTATTGAAGTTCAATTATCCTACATTTGCTGCCCATGAGCAGCTATTTCCAGGATCTTTTAACTTTACTTGCTGCGGAGCGTACGGCCGATGAAGCTTCATTTGCTGGGTTAACCGCAGGTACAGGAACCGCTCAACGCCGGGCTTTAGGCTTATGCTGGTACCCTATCGCCATTCGTGGCACCGAGCCCGTACGCGGAGATTACATTAGTGTTGAGGTTGAACGCACCACTTATAAAGAACTATCGCATCAGATACGGTTTGGCAGCTCAGTATCTTTGTTTTCCAACCACGATCAAAATAACCGGGTTAACGGAACAGTTAGCTATTTGGGCGCAGACCGCATGAGGGTAACGTTGACGACCGAAGAGCTACCAGACTGGGCTGGCGACGGTAAGCTGGGTATTGACCTACTGTTTGATGCCTACAGTTATGACGAGATGCGGAACGCGCTCAAACAAGCAGACAAAACCGACTCCCGAATTGTTCGTGTATTGACTGGACATGAAAGTCCTCAATTTGTGCCTACTACCTACCGTAATCCTGCTTTAAATGCGTCGCAGGCGGCGGCTGTAAGCAGTATATTGAGCGCACATGACTTGGCTATTGTGCATGGCCCACCCGGTACTGGTAAAACAACCACTTTAGTAGCTGCCATCCGTGCTTTAATTGAACGTAATGAAAAGCAGATACTGGTAGTTGCTCCCAGCAACACGGCGGTTGACTTGTTGAGCGAAAAGCTATCCCAAACCGGGCTGAATGTGCTGCGCATTGGCAACCCGGTTCGGGTAACCGAGCGCCTTCAAACACTGACACTGGACAGCCGCATAGCAGCGCATGACCAGATGAAAGAAGTGAAAAAGCTAAAAAAGGCAGCTGCCGAGTACAAAAACATGGCGCACAAGTATAAACGCAGTTTTGGCAAAGCTGAACGAGACCAACGCAAGGCGCTATTTAACGAAGCACACCGCATTATGCGCGATGTAACTGCGATTGAAGAGTTTGTGAGTGATGATGTAATTAGCAAAGCGCAGATCATTACCGCTACGCTTGTAGGGTCGGACCATTACTCTATTAAAAAGCTTAAATTTGATACCGTGGTTATGGATGAGGCCGGACAGGCTCTAGAACCGGCTGCCTGGATACCAATCTTAAAGGCACAGCGTATCATTCTTGCCGGTGATCATCTCCAATTGCCGCCAACGGTTAAATCGTTTCCCAGTGAATTAACAACTACCCTGCTCGAAAAATGTACTATACTGCACCCAGATGCGGTAACGTTATTGGAAGAACAATACCGCATGAATACGTCAATCATGGGATTTTCTTCGGAAAAATTTTATCAAAACAAACTTACTGCACACGCGTCAGTGGCGGATCGTGTATTGGCTCCTGGAGATAAACCATTTTTGTTTATAGATACTGCCGGAGCGGGTTTTGAAGAACAGGCTGAAGGAACCAGCACCACCAACCCCGAGGAAGCTGCTTTTGTTGCCCGGCACATTGCCGCAATGAACTACGCGGGTGTTAGCGTTGCCGTTATTGCGCCTTATAAAGAACAGGTTAACACGTTGAAAGAATTATTACTTGGAACACCTGTCGAAGTAAATACCGTAGATGGTTTTCAGGGCCAGGAACGTGATGTGATTTATATCTCACTCACCCGAAGCAATATTGACGGCACCATCGGTTTTTTATCTGACTACCGGCGAATGAATGTGGCCATGACGAGGGCCAAATACAAACTAGTTTTGGTTGGTGATAGTGCAACCCTGGCGCAAACGCCATTTTATGCGGAACTGATTAGTTACGCAGAGCGTATGGATGGTTACGAAAGTGTATGGGAATATTGAAGTTATTTTTGCCGTTTACTTCACTCTTTCCTAATAATTCAATATTGCTTATCAAAATAATCGCATTTATAGTTGACTCAATTGTACTCACAGCGAATAAATCGAGTGATTAAGCAACATAAAAAGAAAAGCCATCTTCTAATCTGAAAATGGCTTTTCTTTTTATGTCGCTTTAAGTTAATTACGTTTTAATTGTACTTAAAGTGGTATATTTATGTACTATTCACATTTAGGCTTACGTTGTCAGCATCCGGTTATCACTATAGTAACCGCCACTGTTTTTGCCATACAAGCCAATACTCTCATTGGTTACATTATTTAGCACTACAGCCATATTTTTTATAAGCCCTTCCTGTGCCATGTTGTTTACATAAAGCAATTCGTTTCTGGTACTGCTTTTAATGCGTAGTAAGAACATGTTGATATCTGCAAAAGGCGCTACCATCAGGCCATCGTTTACAATGTTTACCGGTGGATTGTTAATGATGACGTATTCGTAATGCTTTTTAGCTTCAGTGATAAAGCTTTCCAAATATTTAGTATTCAATAATTCAGACGGAAACTGCGGTTTCGGACCGGCGCATACTACACTCAATCCGCTAACAGTGGTTGGCTGTACCACACTGGTAAAGCCGGCTTCGCCCTGCAGATAATTAGACAAACCTACCTCGTTACTAATTTTAAACAGGATGTGCGTTCGCGGCTTACGCATGTCGGCATCAACCAGTAGAACGGTTTTGTTTGTAATGGCTAAAATTGCAGCAAGGTTGGCAGACACAAATGTTTTGCCCTCACCTGCTATTGATGAATGAACAGCAACCACTTTTGACATTGAATTTTGTAGCAGATATTGAATATTTATTCGTAATCCTCTAAAAGACTCTGTGATATCAGAACTTGGGTAAGTCAGCACCGGTAACTCATCATTAAACTTGTTGTAAAGTATATTGCTTAAAATAGGAAGCTTCAATTGTGTACTAACATCTGATACGTGAACTAGATTTTTCTGGAAAAACGTTTTGCTGGTCAAGAAAGCCAGTGGCAATAACAAGCCCAAAATAAAACCAATAATTAAGTTCACGTAACGATTAAATCCAACAAGGTTAGCAGTACCCAAACTAGCTTTATCCAATATTTGTGCGTCCGGGTCACGTGAGGCATGAGCAATTTGAGCTTCTGAACGCTTTTGCAAAAGGAAGGTGTAAAGCTCGTTTTTAAGATCAAAATTACGCTTTATGTTTGTTAAATTTTGTTCCTTTTTAGGCAAAACAGATCTCTGAGCCCCCATGTTTTGACGTTGCTGCTGCAGGTTATTTAACTCAAGCTGTGCATTACCCAATAAATTGTTAATGTTTTCAGACAAACTGCGTTGGGTATAAGCAATTTCGCTATTTAACGAAACTAATTGCGGGCTTCCCTCCTGTGCGGTGTTTGACAAGACTTCACGCTGCCTGAACAAATCACTTAATTGGATTACCAGTGCATTCAACGACGGATCTGTGACACCAACAACAGACGGCGCAACCAAATTTCGTAAAGCGCCCGAGTTGTTGATATATCTTTTAAGACTTCTGAAATAATCTACCTTCATACGTGCGGTAGCCTCGTCACTTTCCAGTTTGCTCATGTTTTCAATAATGGATGTAGACTGTTGATCAACGTCAACAATATTATTGTTGGAGCGGTAACTGGTAACATTATTACTGGCCACCTGCAAAGAATCTGACACGCCTGCTAATTGCTTGTCAATAAACTCTACAGTGTTATTAGCCAACCTGTTTTTTTCGGCCAGGCCAAATTGAATATAAACATTGCCCAATTCATTTAAATAATCAATTGCCCTGTCCAAGTGCGGGCTTTTTAATTCAACACTAATCAGGTTCGCTTCGGCATCGTTCATTGTAACTTTCAACTTTTCCTGATAATCTTTGGCCATTAATACCAAGTCGTTAAAAGTCAGTACAAACTGGTCGTCTTTTTCAATAATATGGTTTGGTATTTTATTTAGTGTAAAAGCGAAGTAAGAATTTTTAAAGGGCTTGCCAAACGTACCGGTTTCCTCAAAATCAATATCCCTTTTTATACCATCAATCTCCCTAGTTGTGCTTGCTTTTACTACGTATCGCTGTGCATCTAATATTTTAATGTGCAGTGGTACATCTAACGTTTGTTCAACATTAGGCAAATAAGTAATTGCTAGTGGCGCATTCTTATACAAATCTTTTTTGGTTAATACACCGTCTAAAGCCCACGAATATTTCCAATTAAGATTCTGCAGCGTTTGCAAATTGACGGTGAATGAACTTAAAACGCCTACCTGATTTTGTACATTTATGTTTTGAGGAACGCCTAATTGTTTGTAAAGTGCACTTAAAGTACCTTGGGTATTATCTTGTTTAACCAAAACCGTCATTCCCACCTTGTACTTTTGATGAGATACTACATTATAAAGTATGGCAGCCAAAATGCCGAGTACGCCAAATACTATAAACCAAATGCGATTATTGTAAATAGCAACACGCAATTGCTGGACGTTTATACCCGATGGTTCGTTTACAGTTCGAATATTATTTCTAATTCTTTTCATGGTGATGTTGCTTCGGGATTTAGTTAGTCTTTCAAGAAATTTAAAAGAAGCAGTATAGAGCTTATTGTTCCTAAAACCAGTGATGCAGTTGAAATGCGGAACTGCGAATTCTTGGTCTTGGCGGGTTGAATAACTATTACGTCGTTAGGCTGCAAGTAATACCCTTCTGAGCCTAATACTGCCTTTGTATTGAAATTTAAAATGTAAGTTTGGCTCCCCTTAGGCGACGGCCTCAACACTAGCACATTGTTCAGCGCCGCAAACTCAGTATTCCCATTAGCCATTCCGATAGCCTCAAGCGCTGTAAAATCATAGTTGTAATTGGTATACACACCCGGATTTTTCACTTCGCCTAAAACGGTCACTTTAAAGTTGAGTAAACGCACTTTTACGGTAGGCTGCTTTACAAAAGTGTTTGCTTTAGTTTCAATTTCCTGTTGGGCTTCGGGTAACGTTTTACCTTCCAAGTTTACTTTACCAATAATAGGTAGGGTTACATTACCAGCAGCGTCAACTTCGTTACCATTAATAAACTGCCCTGCCATTCCTTCAAACTGATTATTTTCAGATGTATTGGTTCCGGTTTGCGGTGGGTTATATACCTTGTTCAGATCGGGGTTAGCAGTAACTATGCTGATGTATAAGTTATCCTTGGGCTTAATTCTATACATAGTTTGTGCTCTTGGCAACCCGCTTAAGGTTTCGCGTCCGTTTACGTCGCGCAGATACATCAGGTCTTTATGCGAACGGCATGATGAGAAAAGCACAACAGCAATTGCCAGAAGAAAAATGAAATTAGAGAGAAAAGGTAAGTGATAATTTTTATTCATAATAAGATGTAGTTAGTATGGTATAGCGTAGTTAGTATCTAAAAAGCGTTTTTATTGGTTTTTTTGCCGAATACAGTAAGTATGATGATGTATATATCAATCCAGAAATTCCAATTTTCGAGGTACCACAAATCATGAAGTGTACGGGCACGGTATTGCAGTTTATTTTCTGTAGGTCCTCTCCATCCGTTCACTTGAGCCCAGCCGGTTATACCAGGCTTCACCCAGTGACGTACCATGTAACTGTTCATCTTTTGCTTAAGTGTCATGTTTAAGTGCAAGCGGTGCGGCCGTGGACCTACTAACGACATTTCGTTGTTGATGACATTAAGCAGTTGGGGCAATTCATCTAAATTATACTTTCTTAAATACTTACCCAGTTTGGTGATGCGGCTATCATTCAGTACTGTCGATCTTGTTCCGCCAGCAGAATCGTCATCGTTGTACATGGATCGGAATTTGAAAACTTTGAAAGGCACACCATTTATACCCAACCGCATGGGTTTGTAAAATACAGGCCCTTTACTATCCAGCTTAATTAATATTGCTATAAACAGCAGCAAGGGAGAGAGCATGACCAACAGAAAAAGCCCAAATAGAAGGTCAAATGCACGTTTCCAAAACCGATTGGTGTATCCGTCTAAAGGAACACATCTCAAATCGAGCATTTGGATGGCACCGAAGGTTTTCACCTTAAATGACCGATTGATGATGCCGTAATAATTAGGTATTATATGTGCCCGGATACCATTTTTCTCTGCGGTAAAAATGATTTCTTCGATGCTGTTGATTTCGTTTAAGGGCAAGGTGATAATCACATCCAAAAACGGTTGCTCTTCATAAAGCTTCGTAAACTCAGCAATATTACCAATTACTTTGTTGTTTGGATTTGGCACAGTTTTGTCATCCAATATGCCTATGGGGCTTAATTCCAGATATGCGTATTTTGAAAAGTATCTGAAAAGTTCATTCCCAATTTTGGTGTTTCCTATAATCACCGTTGGCCTTGGGGTCACATGATCGCGCATGGTATAGTAATAATATACCCATAAGGATATCATCATTTTAACCAGGATGAACAACCCTACGGTTCCGAAAAAAACCGTGCGCGAAAAATCATTGATTTTAACACTGATTATAGCGACAGAAACGATAGAGACGAATACAACTATCTTTTTAATCTGCGTGTTAAAAGCGCTGGACAAACCTAATTTCAGGTTGCGCATATCGTCAATAAAAATCAGCGTTGTAATAATCCAGCCTATGTTAAACTGAATCAGCAAGCTTCTTATTGCCGGAAAGTAATTGCCAGGCCCGTCATCATAATGCAGTCCCGACACAAGCAGCATCAAACAACTGATTATAGCGAGGTCCAGCAATAGAAAACAAAGAATAATGTTTCTCATTCTCATAAGCTAAATGATAGTTATTTAAGAAGTAATAGGTAGACGGCAAAAGGGAAACTACTTTCCCGAAAAGAAAAGGATGCCTCGCGTATGGTTGTATTTATTTGGTTTAACTAATTTACACATTACTTATTTATTTAATTAATATTTTGCTTAATCATATTTGTATTGTTTATAGCGTTTAAGAATAAATCATCATATCTGTTAGCGATGGTTTTCCATAAATAATTTGCGTACACTTTTTGCTTAGCAAGCCTGCCAAAGTTTTTCATGGCATCAGGGTTGGCCAAAGCATATTTTATTTTTTGAGCCAAGTCCGGCACATCCTGATTTTGGAAGTACAGCACTTCTTTATCTGAAAATATTTGTGTGTTTTCGGGTATATCACTGGCTATAATAGGCTTGCCTACTGACGCCACTTCCAACAGCATGATTGACATACCTTCCGTTTCGGAAGGGAAAATAAAAAGGCTGGAAGAGTGAATGAGGGCCAGCAATGCAGGCAGCGGCTCTACGTATCCTATAAAAAACACGTTTAAATTGCCGGCCAGCTGTTTCAATTGCTTTAAATAAGAAGAGTTTTCATTCAGTTCGCCCGAAATAAATATTTGTCCGGTGTAGTTTAAAGCATTCAACGCTTTAAGCATGGTATGGCAACCTTTGGTAGCCATAAGGCGCCTTGCTGAAAATAGTATGAATGGCTGGTGCAGAGAAGCACCCGCAGGTATAAAAGCTTGGGCAGCAGCAAAATCATAGTCGCCAGGCTGCACCGGATTAATACCATTTGGAATAAAGTAAACGTCTTTATGATACTTCTGCTGATAATAGTGGGTTAACGGTTCTGATATACAAGTGCAAACATTTGATACCTGAATAAATATATATTCAGCAGCTTTGAAGTACATTTTTTGTATAAAATTCCATTTATCGCGTTTGTATGGCGCTTCATGAGATGTGGCCATTACTTTAAACCGCAAGCGCAACAATGGAATAAACAGGGCACAATCGGTTTTATGCGCATTAATAAGGTCGGCCTTTCCAAACAAAAGGATGTGTATGGCCGACATAAAAAAATAGATTAAAGAACCTAAACTGCCCGGTGCGATCGGCGTAAACTGCACCACATTCACGCCTTCAATATGCTGTTTGGCAAGAGCATTTTTATAGCAATATATCGTTATATCATAACGATCTTTGAGTTGGATAATTAGATTTTCCACAACACGGCTGGTACCGCCTTTGGGTGGATAATAGTTTACCCCGTATATTATTACTTTTGGTTTCACTTTTGTTTAGTTAATAAGCCTAGGTTGCATTCGCAACATCAAGCTAATTGCATATCACACCTTTGTATAAAATCGAGGTATTTTTTTTCAAAAGCTTCCATACCGTAAATATCCCTAATTATTTTAAAGCTTTCGTGTCCCATAATATTTCTCACTTTTGATGAATTTATGAGCAGTTTTATCGGTTCGATAAACGATTTGTATTCCATATCCTGAACAATAAATCCATTTCGCCCGTGTTCTACCAAAAGATTATTGTCGCCCACGTTGCTTGCCACTACCGGTAAGCTAAAACTCAGTGCCTCCATAACGGTATTAGATAGTCCTTCAAAGAAGGAGGTACATAAGTAAATATCAGCCGATTCGTAATAAGCGTTGATGTTAGTGGGATTGATGACCACTTGCACACAATCCTGCAACTGTAAGGCAATGATTTCTGCATGGATTTGCGATTCCAACTCGCCATATCCGATAATGGTATAGTTGAAGTTCTCGCCTGCCTGTTGTAGAGCACGCATAACTTCCAATGCAATAAAGTACCCTTTTTGCTGTACAAACCTGCCTACCGTAATAATATTAATGGGTTTCTTATCTGCCCTAGTCAAAACATCGCCGTTCAGCTCAAATCCGTTTGATATAACTACAGCATTTTTATCATTAAAGCCTTTGGTTTTAAGTGACTGAAGACCTGTGTAATTATTGAAGATGGTATGCGTATTTAGATGGTTGTTTATAAAACGCTGTATAGGTAACTTTTTTGGATCAAGCTGTGCATTGCGAATGCCGCCTACCCGATATTTTACACCTGCCAATCTGCCTATTAACGCACCTATTAAGTTAGTAGTAAGCAAGTAAGAAAATATGATATCTACTTTATATTTTCTTAAGAGTTTGTAAAAAGCCAACGTCTTTGCCACAGCATTACCAGAAAGGTAAACCACATGCAGGTGCTCACGAACAATGATGTCCAAAAACTTTTGCTCTACCTTTTGCCCGTGATAAATTACCAGCAACACCCGGTGTGTTTTATGCAGCGCAGAAGCCAACAGCAATGCTTGCTTCTCCGCACCACCTGATAATAAGGTATTGGTAAATACTACTATGTTCTTCTTATCTTCCAAAGCTTTGTTCCATTAAATTTAGATCATTGACTTTTAACCGTCTATTGTTATGCTTACTCCATTGTTAGAACTGCTTCATCCAGTTGCTGTACACTAGTAAGCGCCAAATCAACGTTCCGTGGTCGGCTTTACCGGCGTTGTTTTCGGATATTAATGTTTTAATATATTGTTGATTCAAGCCATACTGGCCAAAATCGACGTCTAGCGTTTTGCCCAAAGAATCGTCTTTAAACCACTCACGTAGAGGGACATCAAAGCCTTTTTTCTTCCGGTTGATGATTTCATCCGGCAACTTATTTTTCATGGCCGACTTTAGCACCTGCTTTACCGATTTCATATCAGGCACTTTTACCTTTTTATCAACCTTATACATATGCTCTACAATACGGTGGTCTAAAAACGGCGCTCTGGTTTCTATCGAATAGGCCATACTCATCCTATCAACCTTAACCAGCATTTGTCCGGGTAATGATACCTTGAGATGATAGTACATCAATTGATAAAAAGGATCAGTGAAAGGGCAATCTTTCATCGCATTTTGCACAAAATCTTCAATGGGCAAATGCTTATCACATAAAAGTGCCTTCATACCCGAGGGCGCAATTTTAACCGATTTTGAGATAAGCCGATTTTGGAATGGCATGTTATAAGCGTTAAGCACACGCACGCCCTGATTAATTTTATAGCGCAGATTACCGGCGAACAGCGGTGAAAACTGCTGCAGTAAAAATGGTAACGATTTGCGTATCACACCTGGCAAACTATTGTAACCACCTGCCATCTTTTCACTTTGGTAAGATGAATAGCCAGCCAGTACTTCGTCTGCGCCATCGCCTGTGAGTACCATTTTAACATTTTGCCCGGCATATTTGGAAATAATACCAGTAGGTATTGCCGCCGGATCGGCAAAGGGTTCATCATAATGAAACAGAATCTTTTTCAGCGCATCCTCCAGCGTGTCAACTTCAATAACATGCTCATGATGATTGGTTTTGAAGCGATCGGCAACTAGCCGGGCTTTATCGCGTTCGTCAAACTTTTTTTCGTTAAAGCCAATAGTAAAGGTTTCAACCGGCTTTTTACTAATGCCCGACATCACTGACACAATGCTTGAAGAATCGAGCCCGCCACTTAAAAAAGCGCCGAAAGCCACATCGCTACGCATCCGTAAATCAACTGAACTGGTAAAAAGGTGCGAGAATTCTTCTGTCACTTCACCAGCATTGCTTAGTAAATGGTTCTCGTTAATATCGGGTAAATCCCAATATTTAAGTTCCTGAACATTTTGACCGCTTACTAGTAAGTAATGACCCGCCCTTAGCTTTTTTATATTTTTATAAAACGTGTGAGGCTCGGGAATGTAGCCTAAAAACAGATATAATTCCAGCATATCGGTATCTGGTTGCAAACTCAACCCATTACCTTTAAAGCTTTTTATTTCCGACCCAAATACTAGTGTGTTGTTTATCACGCCATAATACAACGGCTTCTCGCCCATCCGGTCTCTCGAAATAAACAAAAGCTGTTGCCGGTTATCCCAAAGGGCGAATGACCACATGCCGTTGAATTTTTCCTGGCACTTTGTACCCCATTCTTCATACCCTCTAATAATTACCTCGGTATCTGAAGAAGTATGAAAGCGGTGTCCTAAGGCAATCAACTCCTGCTGTACTTCCAAATAATTATAAATCTCGCCGTTAAACACCAGCGCTATCTCTTTATCATCATTGTACATGGGCTGCTGACCGGAGGCCAGATCAATAATAGACAACCGGCGATGTGCCAAACCTACATTTCCATTAATATAAAAGCCTTCGCCATCGGGCCCTCGGTGGTGAATTACGGACGACATGTTTTGCAGCCGTGCTGCATCAACACTTCTTTGCCTATCAAAATGATATAAACCTGCAATTCCACACATATTGATTTGTTCTTTCTTTTTGTTCTTTATTATTGTCTTATTAAATTCAAGGTCGTCCTGACTGCTACCATCAAACAGTTTCGATAAATCGTTCTAATGCGTCAGCATAATTAGCGTGATCAAAGTATTTTAATGCTGCTTTACGTCCGTTCTCTCCCACCTTTTTAGCCATATGCGGGTTATCCATTATTTCAAGAATGGCCTTACATATATCATCAGCGTTTTCCGGTTCCACCAACCAGGCACTTTCGAATGTTAAGTAGCTTTCTACGTCAGCAATTTTTGATGCAATTACTGGCTTGCCGGTAACCAAAAACTCGCCCAGTTTAAATGGAAACCCAGCATTGGCATAAGCCGAATTAATACGGGTCATGCATAAAATATCTGCTTCTGTAGTTAATATTTGTATGTAATTGGCACGAGTTAAGAAGCCTAAATAATTAATCTCTTGTTCTAGGTCATACTGTTTTACTTTTGTCCAAAAGTTTTCCATCTCCTTGTCAGAACCTTTGCCCGACAATAAAAACCGAAATGCTTTGCCCTTAGCTTTTACACCTTGTAATGCCTTCAACAGGAATACAAGTCCGTCTTTTTCATTGAAAGATCCGCTATAAAATATGGTGGTTGCGCCTTGATTTTCAGCATTCGGATCTATGGCGTTCAGTAAGTATTTGTTTATTGTTACCGGCAAAAAGAAAACAGGCGTTTTTTTAAATAAGCCCTTAATCTTTTGTTCCAGATGCCTGGACACCGCTGTAAATCCATCGGCGAAAAGATTTAGCCTTTGACGAAAGAAAACGGCGGACTTATATTTGATGCGGTTTTTGAAAGACTTATATTGAGTGTAGGTGTCCAAGTCCTCAACAATATCAATGACCACTTTATACCCTAACGATTTTGCCCACAATACAAAAAAGAAATTCTTGATATCAACCTCGCCATAAAAGTAAATTACATTTTTGCGCCCAGCCACCTTAAATTTACGGAGGTAGCTAAACGTTTGTGGAATGTGCTTAACAAACTGCTTTACAGACGGCCCATAATACAACTCCTTATATTTAGGCACATACAATTCAGCCTGCTCCTTACTCAGTAGTTTACTCTCATCTTCAAGTGCAATATTGGCTATCTCAATGTCGGGGTGGTTGAGCTTTAAATGATAGATAATGTTTTGCAGCCGGTTAGTACCTGCCAATCCGTAATTAGCCGAATGCGGGAAAAACACGATATTTAGCGGTTTATTCATTCTTTTTAATTAAGCGTTAACGGAAACTTCAGATACCGGCCTATTGTGTGCTGCAGCATACATCATCGATCTAAACTGTTTAATAATTTCTTTCTCATCGTGATTTTGCCGGGCTAAGGCACCAGCACTTTTAACAAGCCCGTTTCTCAAATCCAGTGAGTTTACCAATTCGGCCAAAGCACTCTTAATTGCTACAGCATCAATAGATGTGCATATATGCGCCCAACCTTGTCTGGCGTATTCAACCAATGCAGTTTGCGGCGGGCCGACCACAAACACCGGCGTGCCTACAGCCATATATTCACTCACTTTAGTGGGCATAGAATATTTAATGAATTTCAAGCCCATTTCATCAAAATCACAAGGAATAAGTAAAGCATCGGCTGAAGCAAATTTGTCAGGCAATTGTTTGTAGGGTATAGTTTCGGAGATGATGGTATGCCCTAATTTTCGCAACGTGGCTATCAGCGGATGATTTGCGTCTTTTGTTTGAATTTCCAACTGTATAGGCAAACCCTCAGATGCCATTGTTTCAACAGCATTTGCTACGCTTTGCAATGTGTTTTCAACACCGTATCCAACCCGCCCAGCATAGAGAAGCCGAAAAGGACTATCATCAACTTTGATTTTGAGGTTTGTATGTGTCCAAAAATCCAGGTCGACCGAGTTATGGTAAGGATAAAATTGGTAGCCATATCTTTGCAAATAGGCATCAGCCATATATTGGCAAATGCTCAAATGAACTTGAGCCAGTGAAAATAACAAGCGCACTTTTTGATCAAACTTGCGCTCCCAATAGGTTTTAAGTGGACTGTTTTTAACAGCAAACGTAAACCAGTCATCCATCACATGTATAACCAGTGGCTTTTTAGTTATGCCTTTTAATGCCGTAACAAAGCCAAAAGATTTATAAGAGTTGGGCTGATAATAGATAATATCGGGGTTAAAATCATTAAACCAATCGATAAAATCATTGCTTAACTTTTGATTGCCGTATAGCCAATAAAATAGCCCTAAGTGATGCAATGTGTTATCTAAATTGCGCTTAAGCGTTGCCTTTAAAGTAGTGGTTTCTTTTACATGAACAGCCCCTTGTACAACTGCTTCTGTTACCCTTCCGCTTTTAGTTTTGCGCTGAAACATGGAAAATGGGAAAGGCATAGCCTGCTCCTGAAAACCCAAGCGATAATAATTTGATGCTTTGCTGAAATCGAGTGTTTCTTTGCTTTCAACTGCTACGGCCAGCTTATTTTTAGGCCAGTTTTTAAACAAGCTCGATAAGGTTATACCGCCACCTGTATCCGTGGTAAAGGTTTGCCCAATTATCATTACTTTGGGCAAGTCTGTATCTACTATTAATATGTCGTTAGCGTTATTCATGAGCGTTTTGACCTATAACTGATTGAAGTTGCTTAAGCGTAATGCTTCCTTTCGGCCTTACATAGCTTACTGTGGGTACCGATGCCGGCAAATAAACCATATATAAAAAAAGCAGGGATTTGAAGAAAGCCTCATCAAAAATCATTTCCGAAAAGCTTACAATCCACAGTAGCAACACACCAAGGATTGCCATACTAGCTCTGCTAATTTTGTAATAGGTACCTATGCTTTTAAATGATGCATATACCAAATAGAAGTAAACGGTGAAATACAAGAAACCGTAGTTTCGTAAAAAGTTGGTTAAACCATTAGGCCTGTGCGAGCGGGCACTTGATACCGTAGTGCCAAACAATACTTCTATCCGGCGGCTCCAACCTAAAATTGGCCGTTGCATAATGTCATGCCAATCCATTAAAGCCGATCCAAAACGGTTATTGTCTACACCGCTAACGGCTAGTTGCTCGCTAATTTTAGCACCCAAAAAGTCAAAGCTATTAAACGCCAATGCCGACGCGAGGAACACCAGTACCACAAATAAATACTTTAGGTTTGATTTAAACTGAAGTGCGTAAACAGTTAATACAACTATTAAAGACAAGAAGCCCATAGTTGACGCAGTAGTGAGGATAGCGATGACAAACACAACTGATTTTTTATCGATCAGGTCTTTGTATCCTACAATGGTTTTAGTATAATAATGCAGATATAGCACCACATTTAAATACACTGCAAAAGCACCACTTTCCCAAAATATACCTGCGTTACGGGCATAAGTAAAACGTCCGTCAAAAAATTCAGGCAAAAAGGTATATAACAGAAGCGTTGGCGTTGAATAGTTTTTAAAATCTTTTTTTAATGGAAAAAGCTGCTCAGCAATATTGTATAAAGCTCTGCCAAGTCCCGGTATGTAAACCAGTACTGTAAATACAAAAGAGATAATACTGATAACATACATAGTTTGGATAAACACTGGTACAAACCGCTTTTTAAGCGTGTTAACCACTGCAAAACCAAACAACATTATCAGAAACAACTTGACGATTGTTACGGAGTAATCAAGATGAAACATGATTGCATGTAACACTTCATATCCCATAAAGAACACAAAAATTAAAAACGTGCGGTGATAGATTTTTTGGTTGTAATGACTTAATATATAATACAATGAAAAAGCTGAAACTAATGTGATAACAATGGGCAAGTTCTGCGTAAAAAACGGATTTCCGGATGTAGCTAATAACAAGAACATCAGTCCGTACTCTTTGGCAGTAACAGGCATTTTCTGGTTACTTGTTCCAAACATTCGCAGCTGTTCCATTTAAAATTTTATTTGATTGTATTCTCCACAAAATTGCATTGGGTAATACTGTAAAAACCATTGCAATGGTTACGCCCGAAGGCCCAAATCCCAGCGTTTTAGAAAAAAGGTAAGACAACGGTATGGTAGTGATTATTGATAAGATGGCCATGTACAACTGCAATCTTATCTTTCCGGAGCCATTGATAAACATATTATAAGGCGCCGATGACAGGTTAATAATGACGTATAGGGCCAGCGCGATTTTCATGGAAAGCGGAATAACAACCGCATTGCCTACCCACAGATAAACCAGTTTATCGGCTACTAAGGTTGATAGGAAGACGCCAATGATGAGTACCAATGCTATTGTATCTAACTTAGCCAGAGTTTTTCGAATCCAGTCAAAGTCGCGTTTCACATAAGCCTCTGTAAAGGGTGTCCAAAAGGTATAAGTAATGATGCTGTTGATAAGCAGTGCAATGGTAAAATACTTGAAGGCGATATTATAAACCGTAACCTGCGCCGGGCCAAAAAGCTGGGTAAGAATAATATTGTCTGTTGAAAATACTACCAGTATAGACATTTGAATCACAAAAAACTGTAACCCAAGGCCCAACAAATCTTTAGCATATTTAAAATCTACATGCTTAATGGCAGGTTTAATATGCTTGTATTTAGTATTAAACAACAGCAAGTTGAATAGTATGAGTATGATCAGCGGAGCAGCACTTAAAACCATAGCCGCCCAAAACAAAGAGCCGGTAGTGGTTTTGGTTAAGATGTAAATGGCAATAAAAGATAATGTACTGCCCAACGGTCCCATCAAATTGTTTAATGCCGGACTTTGATTAGCGTAAATGACTACGCTGATTAGGTTGAAAATAAACCTTAAACAGAAGAATATAAACACATATAACACTAACGACCGAAGCTCACTTCCTAAGCTTGCAGAAGTATTGAGTATGGATGCCCAGTGTAAGAAAGGGTTAATCAGGCAAAAAATAATTATGAAACCTGTAAATATGGTAGCTACAAAAGCATAAGCGGTGCTGATATAGGTTTTGCATAATGCAGTATTATTTTGTGCCAACGCCTCGGCTAACTTATTTCTGAGGCCATGACCAATGCCGATATCAAAAAAGTTGAACCACTCTAATAGTGATGCCAGCGTAAGCCATATACCATAATGAAATTTATCAAGATAATGCAGTGTAAGTGGTACTAAGGCAAACTGAATAACAACCGAGTAGCCTTTTATCAAAAAGGAATACAATATGTTTTTTCCAGCCCGGATGGTTCTGTCATTATCGCCCAGTATCTTACGGGAGATTTTGTTAACTAATATCACGCAAATAGTAAAAAATGGTGTAAAATTGAATTGAACTGCAGGTATTAATAAGTAACTTCTAAAGGATTGTGTTATGCAATATTTAACTACCTATTGATCCGATAGGTAGTCTGTATGCTAGTTAACCCTATTCGGAACATGTAAGCCTATAAGTCTTGCAGCTCACGTAATTATTATATTCAGTAATCTTAATGACTTTTCTATTATACCTTTTAAGCATCTGTATATAGCAGTGTATTATAGGTTATAAAAAAGTCAGTTCAACCCTTCTGTTCTTTTGCCTGCCAGTTTTGGATTGATTTGATGCAATAGGCTTGGTATCGCCAAACTCTACAGAAGCAATATTAGCCTCCTGTGCCCCTGCTTTTACTAAATAAGCTTTAACAGCGTCTGCTCTTTTTTTCGATAAATGCCAATTGTACACGTATGGACCTTTATTGTCGGCATGGCCAGATAGCTGAATAGAGCCGTTGTTTTCGACTAAAAGTTTGGCTACCCGATCGAGTTCCGGGTAAGATGACGCACGAACGGAATTGGAGTTAAAATTAAACTCTACGTTTTTTAAGGCTATATCTTTCAAGTCCACTTTGGGAGATGGACGTTTTGTAGTGCCGACATTCAACTTAGCCGGCTTACTTCCTTTATTTGCTTTGACAGATAAAGGGGCAAAAATAAATCCGGATAAACCTACAAACAGGCCAACGCTTAGCGCTGCCGCCCTGATTAAATGAACTGTTTTCATAATATTACTGGTTGATGATTAACAACTCCGAATCAGTAATAGTTAACGTATTATCAGGATGAGCAATTGGTATAAGCTAATACAGAGCTATTTTTACAGCTCTATATATAACTTTCACGGCATGTCTTTTATGTCAGGATCGGGAAAAGAAAAACGTATTTTAACGAAAGGTAACTATAAATTCCTTTACGTGCAAATTATTAAACCTTTGACTCATTAAACAACAACAATGGATTTTTGATTTGATTATTTTTAGAAAAAGTTTCAAACGTTTGAATAAGAGACCATTTTGCTAGTTTAGTATCGACAATATTAATACAGCTATCACATTCTATAAGCGTTTTATTGTTGTTAATTTGTGTAAAGGTGAGCACCTCTATAATTATATAATCAAACTGCTGCTTTACTTGCTGCAGTAGCACTTGGAATCTTTCGTTTGCAAACAAATCGTCTTCATCTGCCGCCGTTTTCCCTGCTCCAATAACAAATAAGTTTGTGGCAACATCTGTTTTTTGAATACTCTCGGACACACTTATTCCAATATCTTCTATATAGTCGGCAAGGCCCCAAGTAATTGATTGGGCGGTAATATCTATAGTATTAATTTGTCCAACTTGTGCGTTAACCAGTAATACTTTCTTACCAGTTTGTGCTACGCAATGAGCCAGGTTGGCACTTATTAATGCTTTTCCGCTACTTTTTGCATCAGAGCTAATTATAACGACTTTACCTTCTTTATCATTCTTATCTAATATACTCAATACTTTTCGGGCGATAGCTGACATCTGGTAACCATTTTGCGGATTTTTTCCCGCAGATATATCACCCCAGCGCGGAAGATCATGCACCATACCCAATACAGGAATAGAGGTAAACCTTTGTATCGTAGCTATGTCAAGCTTTGTGTGCTTTTTTGCTGTTAAAAGTGCAATAATCAATGGCAATATGATAAGTAAAGCCAACCCTAAACCACCATATAAAAATCGATAATAATATGACTTACTCACAGTAACTATCAAATTGGCACTCTGTTTATTTAGCTGATCAATAAGCTTCTTATTGGCCAGAACATTTTCACGCTGTGCCACTAAATACAGATAGAGTCTCACCTTGGCTTGATAATCTTGCGCATACTTGTTAGCATCCAGCTTTGTCTTAATTGGAATGCTCTTTTGCAGATTGCCGTGGTTGATGAATTTGTTGTAAAAACGCTGATCAGCATTAATCTTTCTTAAAATCAATTGAGTTAGAGCAATGATCGTGTTTTCAGTACTTTTAACCTTAGCCGAAGTAGCTGGCTCAGTTTTTAACGCCTGTTGTTTTTCAAACTGGTTTGTATTATATCTGATGATGAGATTATTTAAACTATCATCTAACAACTTATAAGCACTCGGCAACAGCGAAAATTGTTTAGGGGAGTTATTTAAGTAAGGCTTTAGTATTTGTAATACAGATAGCTGTTTCTTTGCCTCCTTATAATTCAGCTTTTTTGAATTGTTCTTGGCAGCAACAGGTTTAGCTGTATAGGTATCCTTAAGTTTGCTATTTTGCGCTAACTCTTCTTTTAAAGCTTTAATTTGCTTATCAATATCTAACAGGGCTTTTCTATCTTCAGCATAATTGACGTTGGCAAGCAAAAATTGATGGTAAATGGCTTGTAAGATATGACTAGCCTTTAGCGGATTTACATCTTTGATAGATAAATTTGCCACACTGGTATCGGCACTTGCTGGCTGCACTTCCATTTTTTTTACCACATCATCTGTAAATTTATTTCGGCTGTCAACTTGTAAAAACAAATTTTGTGAACCGCCCACCTTTTTCGGCTTATTTGAAACAGCAAACGCTAAGTCACTTGATTCGACAAGTTGACCATATGAATAGATTTTGGAATTGCCATCATCGTCAACCAATACAAAATTTGAGTGATTAATTGGCTTAAACTGGTAAGTTCGGTTAGTATTAAGATCGTTCCTTAAAATCTTAATCTCAATTGGTACTTGATCCTCATAAAGTTCCTGACTTTTGTGTAGCCGGTTTTGTTTATAAAAGTTTACTTGAAATCTGTCGTCGCTTGCTAAGTGGCTTATTAAGATTTTAGACTTCAATAAACTTAAACTTTGTTGTTTTGATGTTGCACCTGATATTTTATTAACAGTGGTAGAATCGCGCAACTTATCAATACTGCTTAATATAGTGCTTACCGGAATGTTAGCAGAAACAATATACAATGGCGGTTGCCAGTAAATGCCATAAAGAGACATCAGTACCGCCAAACCCACAACAATTAAACCAATTTTGCTTTTGAATATCGATTTATATCTACCAGCTAATTGTTTTAAAAAGGGATTTGAAGACGACATTTAGATTGAAATATTAGGAACGTAAAGTGTTATAATATACTTTTGTGAACCAATGTGAAAATATGAGAATCAACGCATTGTCAATCAGTATACTTAGGCAAAAGTACATATTGTAAGCAATATGTTTTTTACCAGATTTTTTCACAACAGTTTGCTTTAAGCTATCGTATACATATTAAGTTAAATCAAATAAGCTTAAAGACTTCTCATTTGGCCACAAGCCTTTTTATTAACATGAAAGATACTTCTGATATAACATGCTGCACTAAATGCAAATGTGACGATAAAATTGTTGCTAAACATGCATTACTGACCCGCGCGGTTGTTCTATTTACTTCCGCAATAGCTACTTACATTGTAGCTGTTTTGGCTTTTTGCGTAAAACACTATAATGCATCTGCTATACTGTTTGCCGTTGGGTTAATACCATTCACATACGGCATCTCGTATTACATTAAGTTTAAAACGTTTAAAGAAACAGGTTGCATTTGCAGAAATAAACGCCAAGTTTCTGATGATGAGAACAACGCTGTTAACCGTCAAAAACTCCCTTTCACAGCAGTTGAGGTATAAATATAATTAGCCTTTTTTAAAGGCTAATTATATTTCGATATTACGGTTGCATCGCAGTCATTAACTGACATCATAAGTCGTAATTAGATACTTTCTAATAAAAAAAGCCTGCTGGGTACATATTTAAGATTATGTACCCAGCAGGCTTTTTTATTGGAACAACTTTAGTTTAATTATCCAGATTGGCAGGTGCTACCTGTTTGAAGCTGTTACCTACTTTATGGTTAGCAAAATACACCTGAACACGATCTACATTAGTCTTTCTGGTTGCATCTGTAAATGTGTGCGTGCGGTCATAATAGCAAGCTAACTTGTGGTATTGCGGGCCGGCAAAATTAGCGGCCGTGATAGTTGGCATGTTGGTTAATGGCAATATTTCTGTATATTTGGCATTACCCTGTTCACGTAAATACACTTGGGCTTTACCTACTGTGGCGTCTTGGCTCAACACTTCATGATATACAAAATCATACCAAACGCCGGCCTTCATCGGTTTACGCCATTTGGTACCGCCGTTATAGTCGATAATGATATTGCTTTCCTGGATACCTAATCTAAATGGCGAGCTTCCTTTATAAGGAGCGCCGTACAATTCAGAAAAAGTTAAAAAGTAAGTCCAGATGGTCTTAGGGAAGTAAACAGAAAAACCAATCCAAACATCCTGACCTTCGGTATACTGCATAGGTGTTTGCACCTGTGCGCGGGGATTGTTAGTAACGTTACCGGTTTGATCGGGTTTTACATCCATCAGCATCACTTTTCTTTTAGCACCATAAACCGGATCGCCAACCACTTTAATCAAATCAGGATTGATAATCATAGAAGTGAAAGCTGTGTTGGTTTTGTTATAGGCTGATAGACAACCACGATCATCCAACCCAGCATCAAAAAATTTCACATTACCTGCTTGACTAAATGAAGTTGAAGCCAAAGAGGTAGTGTCCGCAATTTGACTTGCAGAAAAGTTAGGGGCATCGGCCAAAGGGACTTCGGCCGAGTCTTTTTTACACGAAATAAAATTCAACGACAACAAGAGTAACCATACCATTGTGTACAATTTTTGCAAATAGTTCATTAATTAATTAGGGCTTTAAATACAAGAGCTTTTACGAATAAGTTCAATATTTGTTGCCTTTAACTTAATTAAATCCCTTTAAGCGTTAAAAATGAGGTATTAAAAGTTTAAACACTTTTTACCGTAATTAATTGGTTCAAGATAGAAAATTACTTATGTGAAATATTGTACAATTAAGTAACGTTTCTATACAGTTTATAATTATTCCTTTTAAATTAAAAATCCTTGCTACAACTTTAGGCCATTATTTAATTCTTGCAGTTCATTAATCAAATAAATATTAAACTGATACTTATATGTTAAGCCTTCTTGATTCAACGAATATAAATAGCAGGCCTACCAAAACCTTGTAAATGACAAAAGATTTTAGCGTTTTAAAGAAAAATCTTAAAAAAGATTTTTCGGGTTTAAAGGAAGTTAAAGTAGCTCTTTTAGGCGATACCGCAACTCAATTCTTAGTGCAGGGCATTCGTGCCACCGGCTTTGATTACGGCTTTGATTTACAAATTTATGAGGCTGATTTTAATCAAATAGAACAAGAAGTATTTGATCCGTCATCAAACTTATATGCTTATCAGCCTGATGTAGTCATTATTTTTAAATCATCACATAAACTGCTATCGCAATACAATAAGTTATCCGCAAACAAGTACAACAATCTGGCTGGTAATGAGTTGATGACCATTGAAAGCCTTATCACACAAATTACCAAAAGAATAAATTCAAATATTATATTCTTTAATTATCCCGAGATTAATGATAGCGTGTTTGGCAATTACGCCAACAAATCCGCAACATCGTTTCTGTATCAACTTCGTAAGCTTAACTACGAACTGATGAATTTGGCCATCAAATATCCAAACTTCCATTTGCTTGACATTTCGGCGTTACAAAGCCAACTAAGCAAGTCAGTGCTCTTTCACCCCTCAGTTTATATTAACTCTGATATGGTGCTGAGTATTGCCGGCTTACCCTATGTGGCAGCACGTACGCTTGATTTGATAGGCGCTATGTATGGCAAATTCATTAAGTGCGTTGTTTTGGATTTAGACAATACCTTATGGGGCGGCATCATTGGCGATGATGGCTTAGAAAACATACAGCTAGGCTCATTGGGTATTGGCAAAGCGTTTACCGAGTTTCAATACTGGTTAAAGAAATTAAAAAACAGAGGAATTATCTTAACGGTTTGCAGTAAAAACACCGAGCACGTTGCTAAAGAACCTTTTGAAAGGCATCCGGATATGGTGCTGCACCTGGATGACATTGCGGTTTTTGTGGCCAACTGGGATAACAAGGCCGACAATATTCATCTTATTCAAAAAACACTGAATATAGGCTTTGATTCGATGGTGTTTTTAGATGACAATCCATTTGAAAGAAATCTGGTTAAAGAGAGTATCCCACAGCTATGCGTACCGGAACTACCCGAAGACCCGGCAGAGTATTTAGAATACCTATACACCTTAAATTTATTTGAAACGGTGTCCGTATCAGCCGAAGATGCGGAACGAACCAAGCAATACCAGATTGAAGCGCAGCGAACAGCCATACAGCAAAGTTTTGTAAATGAAGATGATTATCTGAAAAGTTTAAATATGCTTTCGCTGGTAGAGCCCTTTAATAAATTTAACACACCAAGGGTTGCACAACTTACACAGCGCTCAAACCAGTTTAATTTACGAACCATACGCTACAACGAAGCAGAGGTAGAAGCCCTGACTCAGTCACATACGGCTTTTACGTTTTCATTTACGCTTGAAGATAAATTTGGTGATAACGGCCTTATCTGTGTCATTATATTAAAAAAGGAAGATGAAGACACACTGTTTATTGACACCTGGTGTATGAGCTGCCGTGTGTTGAAACGAAAAATGGAGCATTTTACGCTCAACACCATTGTTGATTGTGCACGGCTAAAAGGGTTTGCCTATATTAAAGGAGAGTATTTACCAACGGCCAAAAACGCGATGGTTAAAGACCATTATGCTAATCTCGGCTTTGAACAATGCAACGGCCACTGGCTGTTAAACATTTCCCAATATCAAAACAAAGACTGCTTTATTAAAAACAAAAACTAGAATATGGAAAAGAGCGAAGTATTAGAAAAACTCAACGTGATATTTAAAGACACTTTAGAAAACGATGACCTTTGCATTAATTACGCAACAACAGCTAAAGACGTTGATGAATGGGATTCCCTTAACCATATCCAGCTAGTTGTTGACATCGAAAAAAGTTTCAATATCCGCTTTAAATCTACAGAAATTCATAGCTGGAATAACGTTGGCGAAATGATAGATTCCATAATGGCTAAGACGCAATAATATTTTGATGGTCCTTATCCGTTTCAAAGCAAGCTCTTGCCACTCGGAGCATTACGACTTTACTGCCCACATACAATTTAAACCGCTACAGCAATATGTTATTTAACTCATTTAACTTTTTGGTATTTTTTCCAATTGTTACCGTTTTATACTTTTTGCTTCCGCACAAATTCAGGTGGATTCATTTGCTGTTGGCCAGCTGTATATTTTATTGCTTCTTTATTCCGGTTTATATACTGATTCTGATTGTTACGATCATTATTGATTATTACGCTGGCATACGCATTGAACAAGCACAAGGCAAAGCACGCAAGGCATGGCTCCTGTTCAGTATCATTTCTACTTGCCTGGTGTTGTTTGTGTTTAAATATTTCAACTTTGTAAACAGCAATATTAATGAAGTGGCCAGCTTTTTAGATTTGCATTACTCCCTGCCATTGCTGCATATAATCTTGCCTATAGGACTATCATTCCATACTTTTCAAAGTTTAAGTTATGTAATTGAAGTTTACTGGGGCAACCAAAAGGCTGAAAAAGACTTTGGTATATACAGTTTGTACGTAATGTTTTACCCGCAGTTGGTAGCTGGGCCCATTGAACGACCGCAAAACCTGCTACACCAGTTTTATGAAAAGCATGAGTTTAATTATAATGATGCTACAGCCGGTTTAAAAAAGATGGCTTGGGGCCTGTTTAAAAAAGTGGTGATAGCTGATAGGCTGTCCATATATGTAAATGCTGTTTACAATAATCACGACAAACATAACGGCACATCTTTACTGATAGCTACTATTCTATTTGCTTTCCAGATTTACTGTGATTTTTCGGGTTATTCTGATTTAGCCATTGGCGCTGCCAGAACAATGGGCTTTAAGCTAATGACTAACTTTAACATGCCGTTTCAAAGCCGCAGCATTACCGAGTTTTGGCGCAGATGGCACATCTCATTATCTACCTGGTTCAACGATTATCTTTTTACACCCATTATATTTGCTAAACGCCATTGGGGTAAATATGCGGTAATGTTTGCCGTACTGGTTACTTTCTCGGTAAGCGGTTTATGGCATGGTGCCAACTGGACCTACATCGTCTGGGGATTGCTAAACGGACTCGGCATTGTGTATGAACTGTTGACCAAAAAATTCAGAAAAAAGTTATCTAAAAATACGCCTAAATTCATTTACGATCCGTTAAGCATCATACTTACCTTTCTGTTTGCTTGCTTTACCTGGGTTTTCTTCCGTGCTCCCGATCTACATACATCGGTCAGCATCCTTCACAAAATCTTTCTTGAGCCCGGCTCCTTATTTATCGGCGAACGCAAAAATATGATCTTCTCGTTGTTCTTTATAGCACTGCTTATAGTAGTTGAAGTTATTAGCGAGTATAAGCTTTTCAACGGCTTTTCCGTTTTTAACAACTCTAACATACTGATCAGGCGGTTATCTTACGTAATGATTGTAATTGCCATTCTGGAGTTTGGGGTATTTGACAACAGCCAGTTTATATACTTTCAGTTTTGATGATATGATGATCGCTAACAATCCGGATATCTTTAAATTCATAAAATCATTCTTGGTTATATTGCTGGCTATACTCCTTTGCGATTGGTTATTAGGCAATGCTTTAGGATATTTATATAGCAAACAACAATCAGGCGTGCTGTACAGAACCAGTTATGCCATAGACAGCACCAAAGCCGACTATTTAGTTGTAGGCGCTTCCAGGGCTAATCATCATTATGACCCGCGTGTTTTTGAGAGTAGCATTCACTCCAGTTTTTATAATTGTGGCCGTGATAAACAAAGTATTTTTTACAGCTGCGCGGTAATATCGTCCATACTAAACCGATATACACCAAAGTATGTAATCATTGAAATTAAGCCCGACGAATTTTCACAATTTGAGGAAGGAGAGCTCGCCACATTACTACCTTATTACAACAACAATGCAGTAAAACCTTATTTAAAATACAACGGTAAATTTCAGCAGGTAAAAATGCTGTCGCATATTTACCCTTACAACTCATTAATCACAAATTTACTGGTTGGACTTGATAGAAACTGGATAGAAGATTACAAAGGCTACGTTCCTAAAACCAGTGTCATATCAAACACCAAATTGGAGCCGCTGAAAGAAAAGGGCGCCACAGACAGTCTGAAAGTAAAAGAACTTTATAACCTGCTAGGTCGGCTGAATAACAAGAACATCCCTACTTTGCTTGTAATCTCACCGATGCATTATAAGTACGTCAATTCTGTAACTACCAGTATTTGCCAACAAGCAGATGAAAAGTTTAGCAACACTGCTTTTTTAAATTTTGCTAACAACAAAAGCTGGATAGATAACAAATTATACAGTGACGATTACCACTTAAATGTCAACGGTGCACGGCTGTTTTCAAAGCAAATTGCAGAATACATCAATCAACAAAACAAGCACTTTGAAATAGCCAACCAGACCACAAGCTCTCCCCCTCTTAGATAAGCCAACCGTTTTGTTTTGTGAGTACTCTTATTGCCGGTTCAATAGCTTTTGAAGTGCTTCAGCCAAAACCTTAACATTAGGAGGCTGCAGCATGGTTTTATGATCGCCAGGAATGTCGAAAACGCCAACACCATTTGTTGCATACGCTGACCAGCCTAAAGAATCGGGGTCTTCTACAAAGTACACCCTTTCATTTGCCTTAAAAAGAAAGATTTCTCCATCATATGGCTTAAGCTGATAATTTTCATATGCCCATTCATATTTCATTTGAATTACTTCAAACTGCTTAAACATCCCTTCTAGCTCTTCTTTTTTACGCAAACCTAGCTTACCGCTTACAGCATGTAAACGCCGTTGTAAAACCAAGTACTGATAACCAATAGTTTTTTTGGGGTGTTGAAGCAAAGATTTGACAAACCATTCTAATTTCGGAACCTGCCTTAAAACTTTCGCTACTAGCTTTGGGATGAGTGCGCGATGCCGTTCAGAATTTTGAGCATTGGCATCAATCATGGCTAAAACTGTTACCTCTCTTCCCATTTCTGTCAGCAGTCTTGCCATCTCCAAGCCAATATTACCGCCGTAAGAGTATCCGGCTATAGCATAGGGGCCTTTAGGATTTTGTTGTACAATTTCACTTACATAACGGGCTGCAATTTGCTCCATCGTACCAATTTCTATTTTTGGATTATTCAGGCCTATAGCTTGCAGTCCATAAACTGGCTGTTCATCATCCAGCAAGCTGGCCAAATGGCTAAATGTCAACACATTTAAGCCATCACCATGAATAAGATAAAGTGGCGTTCTATTGCCCGTTGCCCTGATGGCAACCAACGATTTCCACAAACGTTCCCGAGTATCGGTATTTAACAAGGCCGCCAATTCTTTGATAGTTGGATATTCGTAGAATGCAGAAATGGGTAAGCCTTTTCCGGTTTGGATTTCAATCTCACTCATTACGTATACTGCAATAAGCGAGTGGCCTCCAATATCAAAAAAGTTATCGTTAACATTAAAGTCGCGGCTTTCCAGAGCATCGGCCCAAATTTCGTACAACAACTTTTCTGTATCATTACAACAATTTGAAGCGCCGTTTTCTTCCTCGTGCATGATATATTTAGCAGCAGGCAAGGCTTTATAATCTATCTTGCCGCTAAGTGTTAAAGGCAACTCCACAACCGGATAAAATTCAGAAGGCACCATATAGCCTGGCAATACCTTTTTTAACTCACTTTTGAGCAATGGCACCAGCGCTTTAAAATTATTTAAGTGCGCATTACTTGCTGGCACTATGTAAGTAATTAAACGATATTCTTCCCCTTTTTCCAGGCGCGCTGTTACCACGGCCTCTTTTACTTCCGGATGTTGTTTAAGTAAATATTCTATCTCACCAGGCTCAATACGGTAGCCCCTTATTTTAATCTGCTGGTCGATACGCCCTAAGCATAACACTTCTCCGTTGGGTGTTAACTGACCAAGATCACCGGTGCGATACATAGTGGCATTTCTTTTTTTGAAAGGATCAGGCAAAAACTTTTCGGCCGTAAGTTCCGGTCTATTTAAATAACCCATCGCTACACCATCCCCCGAAATGTAAAGTTCGCCTCGTTCGCCGATACTCACAGGCAAACCAGCTTCATCCAGCAGATAAACCAGTGTATTGTTTACAGGCACACCAATCGTAATTTCTGTATCGTGTTTAGTGATTTGCTTTCCGGTAGAATACACGGTGGTTTCTGTAGGGCCATACATGTTCCAAAGTGAGCTGCAACGTTCCAAGAGCTTTTCGGCCAAGTCTTTGGACATTGGTTCGCCGCCGCATAATATTTTTAACGGTAACTTCTCTTGCCAGCCGCTGGCCAGCATTAATTTCCAAGTGGCCGGAGTAGCCTGCATTACACTGATTTGCTCTTGCTTAATCAATTGCAATAATGCTTTACCGTCCCGTATAGTGCTGGTATCACCAATTACCACAGTAGCGCCTACAATTAAAGGTAAAAAAAGCTCTAACCCGGCAATATCAAAGGATATGGTAGTGATAGCCAGCAATCTGTCTGACGCTCCCAAACCCGGAAAGTCAATCATGCTAACAAGCAGATTTACCAGATTGGCATGACTAATCATTACACCTTTTGGTTTGCCTGTTGAGCCAGATGTGTAAAGTACATATGCCAAGTGGTTGCCATGAACTTGCACAGACGGCATGGCTGACGTAAAATGAGCGTGATCAAACTCTTCTGTTATCAACTCTTTAACATGAGGCTGGAATCTGCCTTTGTACCGACCATTTGTTACAATTACTTTAGCAGATGAATCTTGCAGCATAAATAAAAGGCGTTCATCCGGAAAAGTTGGATCTAGTGGCAAATACGCTGCCCCACTTTTAAGTATTCCCAAAAGTAGCACGATTAGTTCAGCTGACCGGTCAACGGCCAAACCGACAATGTCGCCATCACTAACCCCGTTTGCATTTAGGAAGGAAGCTATATTTTCGATTTTCTGATTTAAATCGCGATAATTGAGTTTTTGATCTTTAAATTCTACGGCAATCTTATCTGGAACGATCTGGCTTATATCCGCTATAATTTCGGGCAAAGTTTTTATGCCAAACATATCTTTTTGCTTTCCTCCAATTAAGGATTTAGCATGAGAATATTGTTCTGATACCGGCGTGTCATTTAAAAAGTTTGAAGAGTAACTGCTAATATGTATTCTGTTGATTTCTCCTGCCATATCGGAAATTTCACGCCTGTTTCCTTCTTGATGAACAAGCCAAAACAGGCATCTTTAAAATCACTTTAAAACGTAGTACGAAATTTCAAAGATATGAGTTTTGCAGCAGTTAGGTTTTCTTTACATTTTACAATAATAAATCTAAGCAACATCAACTAATTTAATGAGCTTATATCCACCTTATTTTCATTGTGTTTTTCAATGATATTGGTTGCAATTCGTTTGATAAAAAGATAATTGGTGGTTCCGCCGATTACAGCACCAACAACAGGAACAAGGCGTTCAGCGGTTTTTGCGCCCACACTTAAAAGGATTTTTTCGGCAACCTGCTCCATCATATTTTTTGACACTGCCATACCAGCATCTACTTTAAAAGAAGATGCCACGATACGAAAAAAATCTTCGAACCTAAGCGCATATTTACCTGTATGATGGTATGAGATAGCCAGTGTTACCCGAAATTGCTGGGTGATTAAATTGATGATATCTAACGGCACCCCAACCAACAATGTTGTAATACCGCCTAAACCAGTGATAGCGCCCGAACCTGCGGCCAGTATAGCGCATTGTGTTACAAACCTATCAATACCCAATTGATCTACCCCTTTTTTAATATTCAGCTGATCTATCTGTTCATAAATTTTCTGAAACCCTCCGGCCGACAGTTGTTCTAATCCTTTTTTCAAATCAACCTTAACCTTGTCCAGCCTCAATTTAGGTAAGCGTATCTTGCGCATCTGTTTCATTTTTAATTAACAAACTTAAAACGATTATCATGCCATATTTTTATAACTGGTAAATATTCTTCTGCTCATTTTTCAGACATTAACCAAACATATATTATTACATTATTGTGATGTATCTCAAGCAAATCAAACTTTTCAACTTTCTTATCAAGTTTTCAATCCAATTAATGGATCGTTACGCTTTTTAACAACTATAAGGTGATTTATTGCGTAAAAGATATTGAACAGGAAGGTACGTGACGGGTGTAATTCCTACACTATGAGAAATATTTCGTATATTTGTCAAGTCAGGAAAGCAAGATAGCCCGGTGGAAAAATACTAATGGGCAAGCGCTTGATTTAATTGAATTGCTGTCTTGCACCCTGTCTATATTTTAAACTTAAAGCTATGGATACGACCAAGATGAAAACGGTCATTGTCGGCGGCGGCTTTGCCGGCATCAACCTTGCACAGCAACTATTAAAAAGCAGCCAAAATATTCACGTTACATTAGTAGACCGGAATAATTACAACTTTTTCCCGCCTTTACTTTATCAGGTGGCTACGGGTTTTCTGGATGTTTCGAACATCAGCTACCCTTACCGCCGTTTGTTCCGCAATCAGCCCAATTTCACTTTTCAAATGGGTGAATTGCTGGAAATCCGTCCGGATCAAAACACAATTGAATTATCTACCGGCGAATTGCACTATGACAATCTGATCATAGCTACTGGTACAACCAGCAATTACTTCGGCATGCAAAATATTGAAAAATATTCCTTGCCGATGAAAACCATCGACGATGCCATTGCGCTTAAAAACACGCTGCTTAGCCGATTGGAAATTGCCTCGCGTACACAAGACAAGGCCGAGCGTAAAAGATTAACTACTATTGTTGTAGCTGGTGGCGGCCCTACCGGAGTTGAAGTAGCAGGTATGCTGTCTGAGCTTCGTCAGAACATCTTTAAAAAAGATTATCCTGAGTTAGCGGACTTATCATTTGATATTTATTTGGTAGATGGCATGGCCACACTGTTAACCCCAATGAGTGAAAAATCTCAGGCTTATACTTTAAAATCGTTAACCAATATGGGCGTTCAGGTTAAGCTGAACAAACGGGTAACAGACTTTCAAGGCGAGCGTGTATCATTTGCAGACGGCGAGGTAATTGAAACCCGCAACTTAATTTGGGCAGCCGGTGTAACTTCTCAACGCTTTAAAGGCTTACCCGTAGAAAGCTATGGTCGTGGCAACCGTTTGCTGGTAGATGCATTTAACAAAGTACAAGGCGAAGGTAACATTTACGCCATTGGTGATAACTGTTTACAAACCACCGACCCTGCATTTACAGGCGGGCACCCACAAGTAGCACAAGTGGCTATTCAACAAGGTCAAAACCTGGCCAAAAATTTGGTGGCAACAATGAATGGTGGTAACCAAAAGCCGTTTACTTACCACGATAAAGGCTCAATGGCTATTATTGGCCGCAACAAAGCAGTTACCGATCTGCCAAAACCGGCTATTCATATGAACGGCTTTATAGCTTGGTTAATGTGGCTGTTTGTTCACTTAATTAGCTTGGTTAACTTCCGTAACAAGCTTAAAACTGCTTACAACTGGGTAGCGGCTTACTTAAGCAAAGACCAGCATTTACGCATGATTGTAAAATCACGTACATTACAGGAAGAAGAAGCCGACCACTGGCGCTAATATCCGTAAGGTACTTTAAATTAAACATGCTCGTATTGAAGTACCAATAGTAATTCTAAAAAGAAATGGCTGCCTGAATTCAGGCAGCCATTTCTTTTTATTGTTGTATAAGAATTATATAAATTTCAATTGAAAATTTTATCACTTTGTTTTTACTAAGCTGGCAGGCGTTACTTCTTCACTCAGCAATTTCCCGAATGCATCCCACCGCTTGTTGGGGGTTTGAGCAGTGCCACCGTTTTGTTCAACATAGCTTTTTATTAAATCCTGCCCGTAGTTGTAATTGATAACGTAGCTGCGATACTTTCTAATAAAATCTATAGATTTCTCTGCGGTTTCATCATTCATCAGGCAATACTTTTTGAGCCAGCTAATGGCTTTGCCCCTACTCATGGTTTCATTGATTAATCCACGTGCTGCTTCGTTTCTAGCATAATTTAGTTTACCTTTTATAGCCAATGCTTTAAAATATGTGTCTACACCGGCAGTGTCTAATCCGGCCAAAGGCAACAATACCGACTTGGTAAATTTCACTTTATCGTTACCTGGAAAAGCTAATTCCACACCGTAGTTTGCACTGCCTTCAGCAATTAAAGATTGCGGACTGAACAATGGGTATAACGAAAGCTCCACCCATCCCCTGTCATGATATAGATTTTTTTCGAGCAGCATGTTGTACACATGATGCCCCGGATAACTTTCATGGCTGCCTACATCTATAGCACGATCAATAAAAATTTTGTTGTCGGTGTTTATTTGTATTAAGCTTTTATAATTGCCTTTGTACCAATTATAGCCCGACCAAGGCTTTTTGGTAACTAACTCAAGCGTAAAACTTTCGTTTGCCGGCAGCTGATAGTGGGATTTAGTACGTTTGCGCGCTTCGGCAATGGCAGCATTCATAACCGGCTCCAGCTTGTCTTTGGGAATAGCGAATTTGTTGGCCAGTTTTTGAAAGCGATCGTTCACATTGCCCTTACCCGGCAGTATGCTATCCAACTCCGCTATGGATGATTTAAAGTAATCTTCATCATAAACAGGTGCTACCACACCAAAAAGTGCTTTTGACTCCTCATCGAACGACTCATATTCTTCACTGTATATCCTGACACGACGGCTAAAAGCTAGCAACTGATCGCACATCCAGTTTGCCCTGATTTTGTTGGAATCAACAGTTGTTGTATGTGCCAAAGATCTCAGGTCGTTCATCAGCTCATTTGCTGAGGCTAACAAGCTGTCTTTTGGAAAATCATCTGCTGCCTCTTGTTTGGGTTTCAACGAATCTGGTCCGTAGTATGCGTCTACAAAATCACCGTCATACTGACCGATGGTAAGGCCTAAACGCACGTATTCTTCGGCAAGTTTATTCAGCTTTTTATTTTCTTCTTTCTCAGCAGTGCTCTTACACGACAAAACAAACAACACCGGTGCCAGCAACAATAATTTTCTCATAGACGGATAAATAGACCGCCGTAAAACTACAAACAACAGACGACTTAATGAAAAACGGTTACCAATAGAATATTTTAATGAAATGCAAACCTTTAAAGTGGGAAGAAATTTAGAGTTGAGAATAGAATCAAGTATAATCATACCGATTCATAGCAAACAAAAAAGCCTGCAAATTTACATTGCAGGCTTTTGATGAATTTTGTAGGCGGAGAGTTAGGGATTCGAACCCCAGGACCTGTTACAGTCAACAGTTTTCAAGACTGCCGCAATCGACCACTCTGCCAACTCTCCGGGGACAAAAGTAGTATTCTGCTTTAAATTTTCAGATGAAATTTGTGATTTATCAGGCAATTCGCTAATTATCAGCAATAAAAATTTAAAACATTCGTTAATTAGCGACTCAATCTGTTCACAATTTCCCCATCACAATTAGAAATTACCTTTTGCTTAAGCTCTTTTTCATTAAATATTCGGGGTTATTATATGTAGTACCGCTAAACTCCCGGTAATAAACGTTTACGATTTCCCAACCCAGGCTCGACATATAATTCAAGCCATCAACCAGCGTGTAATAGTTAGTAACCTTTAGAGCTTGTGCAATCAGCGACTCTTGATTGCCAATAATCGATTCGCTTTCCTTTCCAAAGTCCACTTCAAATTCTAATTTGCTGCTTAAAAATTTAGTATTTACTTTAAGTATGCAATACTGCACAGGCATGTTCGTTGAGGGGGCTAAGTTTTCGTTCATAATAATATAAAGATATATTTAGTCAAATATATTGCTTCAAATTTTCTCTCACCTGTTGCAAGTATCCTGCACCAAATAAATTCAAATGCATTAGCAGTGGATATAAGTTCCACAGATCAATTCGCTCATGCCAGTCAGGAGCTAACGGATATGCTTCTTGCTAAGCCAAATAAAACTCGTTACTAAATCCACCAAACAGCGTGGTCATAGCTAAATCAAACTCTCGATGGCCGTAGCTTACTCCCGGGTCGATAAGATAAGGCTTTCCATCGGCTGTAATTATATAATTACCACCCCACAAATCGCCGTGTATAAAAGCAGGTTGCTCTTCGGTAAACAAGCTGGGTAAGTTGCGGTATAGTTGCTCAAAATCGCTTACATCTTGTAAGGTAATCAAGTGCTTATCATAAGCCAGCTTTACCATGGGTTGCAAGCGTTCTTCAGTAAAAAATGCGGTCCAGGTAGCATGCTTGCGATTACTTTGAGGCAAAGAACCCATGTAGTTGTCATTATCAAAGCCAAATTTGACTGCAGTATGCTTGTGCATAGCTGCTAATTGACGGCCTAATAGTTGTGACGCTTGCTGAGTGTTACTTCCTGGCGCAATCCACTCCATCAGCAAAAAGCTTTGATCTGCGTAATGCGCTTGCCAAATCACGTCAGGCACACCGATGGTTTGTGTATTGCGGATAGCGACTAGTCCATCAGCTTCTAACCTAAACATATCAGGATACGCATCTTTACTATTCAGCTTCAGCATAAACTTACCTTGATTGGTTTGTACGCACCAAGCTGAATTGATGCTACCACCACTTACTGGGCTGGTATCGCTTATAGTTACAGATTGCTGTAAAATGCTGGTTAAGCCACTTTCGAGCCAAGTGATAAATTGCTTTTGCAAAGGCATAATTTCAAATTAGCGAAATCGTTTGCAGCATAACAAATTATCCGGTTAAAAAGCTATTTTTGCGTTTTGAAATGAAGCACATTCGTAACTTTTGTATCATCGCACACATCGACCACGGTAAAAGTACCCTGGCCGACCGTTTGCTGGAATATACCAAAACTATTACCCAGCGCGAAGCGCAGGCCCAGTTGCTAGACGACATGGACCTGGAGCGCGAGCGCGGTATAACCATAAAAAGCCACGCTATCCAGATGGATTATACACTGGATGGCCAAGCCTATGTTTTAAACCTGATTGACACGCCCGGACACGTTGACTTCTCATACGAAGTATCGCGTTCTATTGCGGCATGTGAAGGCGCATTACTGATTGTAGACGCATCACAAGGTATACAAGCCCAAACTATCTCTAACCTGTACCTAGCGTTAGAGAATGATCTGGAGATCATCCCAGTGTTGAACAAAATGGACCTTCCCGGTGCTATGCCTGAGGAGGTAAAAGACCAGATTGTTGACCTGATTGGCTGCAAACGTGAAGAAATTTTGGCAGCATCGGGTAAAACAGGTATGGGTATCGAAGATATTTTACGTGCTATTATTGAACGCGTTCCTGCACCAGTTGGTGACCCGGAAGCACCCTTGCAGGCTTTAATTTTCGACTCGGTATTTAACTCGTTCCGTGGTATCATTGCTTACTACAAAATAGTAAACGGCGAAATTCGTAAAAACACGAAGGTAAAATTTATGGCTACAGGCCGCGAATATTTTGCCGACGAGGTAGGTACGCTAAAATTGAACCAGTTACCTAAAGACGTTATTAAAACAGGCGACGTAGGTTATATTATTTCGGGCATTAAAGAAGCCCGTGAGGTAAAGGTAGGTGATACCATTACGTTGGTTGAGCGCCCTGCTGCCGAAGGTATACAAGGTTTTGAAGAAGTAAAACCAATGGTATTTGCGGGTATTTACCCGGTTGATACTGAGGATTACGAAGAACTGCGTGAATCGATGGCTAAGTTGCAATTGAATGATGCGTCGCTGGTGTTCGAACCGGAATCATCTGCAGCGTTAGGCTTCGGGTTCCGATGCGGATTTTTGGGAATGCTCCACATGGAAATTATCCAGGAGCGCTTGGAGCGCGAGTTCGACATGACGGTGATCACTACCGTTCCCAACGTATCCTATATCGCTTATACCACCAAAGGTGATGAGCTGATTGTGAATAACCCATCAGACTTACCCGACCCAAGCAAATTAGAGTTTGTAGAAGAACCTTACATCAAAGCCAACATCATTACCAAAGCCGAATTTGTAGGTCCGGTAATGTCTTTATGTATTCAGAAGCGCGGTATAATTGTCAACCAGTCATATTTAACGTCGGACCGTGTTGAGCTGATCTTTGAAATGCCGATGGGCGAGATTGTGTTCGACTTTTACGATAAGTTGAAGACCATATCTAAAGGTTACGCATCATTCGATTACACACAGATTGGTTACCGCCAGTCGGACTTGGTTCGTTTAGATATTAAGCTGAATGGTGAACCTGTAGATGCCTTGTCATCTTTGATTCACCGCAGTAATTCATATGATTTTGGCAAAAAGATTTGTGAAAAATTGAAAGAACTTTTACCACGCCAGCAGTTTGAAATTGCTATTCAAGCTTCCATTGGTGCCAAAGTTATTGCCCGCGAAAACGTGCGTGCCTTGCGTAAAGACGTAACGGCCAAATGTTACGGTGGTGACATCTCGCGTAAACGTAAACTGTTAGAAAAGCAGAAAAAGGGTAAAAAACGAATGCGTCAGGTAGGCAACGTCGAAATACCGCAGTCTGCTTTTATGGCTGTATTGAAACTGGATTAAATTCATGACTGAATAGCAAATGATTAAGAAACTCAAATATTATGTAAAAAATCCTTCAAGACTTTTAAGGAGTAACACATCAAATACTCTAAAAAAAAGTATTAAAGGCGAAAACAACAACGTAATATTTGAGCCAGGTTGTCAGATTAATCAGTGTGTTATCGAAGTTATAGGTGATAATAATTCTATTTACGTAGCTGCTAATTGTCGCTTGAACAATGTTAAATTCTTCATTAAGGGCAGCAATAACACAATTAATATCGCTGAACATGTCCGCGTAAACCGCTCTGCGGATTTTTGGATTGAGGATGAGCATTGTGTAATTAGTGTTGCTCACCATACTTCATTTGAATCAGTGCATTTAGCGGCTACTGAACCGAACAGCAAAATAACTATCGGCAGCGATTGCATGTTTGCATACGACATAGACGTTCGGACCGGGGATTCACACTCTATACTCGACGCTACAAGTAATAAGCGTATCAACTATGCTAAGGATGTGATTTTTGGCAACCATATTTGGGTGGCAGCACACTGTTCGATACTTAAAGGAGTAAATATTGCAGACAATAGTGTAATCGCCACACGCAGTGTAGTTACTAAATCATTCGATAAAAAAGGAGTGATTGTAGGCGGTAGCCCTGCTGTAATTATTAAAGAAAACATCAACTGGGACCGGAAAAGGCTTTATGACAAAGCACAACTTGGTGTCCCATACCAATAATTGTTTATATGCAACTACTTGACGGAAAGTACGTATCCGAAAAATTAAAAGTTGAAATAGCCGAAGAAGCGGCAGAATACTTGGCACAAACAGGCCGCAAGCCACACCTGGTTGCCGTATTGGTTGGCCATGATGGCGGTAGCGAAACTTATGTAGCCAGCAAAATGCGCAACTGCGAAAAAGTAGGTTTTAAATCGAGCTTAGTAAGGTACGAAGATGATGTAACGGAAGAAGAGTTGTTGATTAAAGTAGCCGAGTTGAACCGTGATCCGGACATTGACGGCATCATTGTACAACTTCCCTTACCCAAACATATAGATCCTGAAAAAGTAACTGAAAAGATAGATCACCGTAAGGATGTGGATGGCTTCCATCCTATCAACCTGGGCCGCATGCAGCGCAATCTGCCATCATTCATTCCGGCTACGCCTTATGGCATTACTCTGATGTTGAAAGAATATGGGATAGATACCGCCGGGAAGCATTGTGTGGTAGTAGGCCGAAGCAATATTGTTGGCTCGCCAATGAGTATTTTAATGGCACGCAACACCCAACCGGGCAATTGCACGGTTACTATTTGCCATAGCCGCACACCGGATATTAAAAAATTTACGTTAGATGCAGACATCCTGATTGTAGCTATCGGCAAGAAGAATTTTATTACAGCCGATATGGTGAAGGAAGGGGCGGTTATAGTTGACGTAGGTATGAACCGCGAAACATCTACCCTAACCAAATCTGGTTATAAATTGTATGGCGACGTAGATTTTGATAGCGTAGCGCCTAAATCGTCATGGATTACACCTGTACCGGGTGGGGTTGGATTGATGACGATTATTGGTTTGTTAAAGAACACTTTAGCTTCTGCCAATCGCCAGATTTATCCTGATCTTGAAACAATATAATACTATTATAGAATTTTATAAAAAAGCCATTGCTTTTAAGCAATGGCTTTTTTACTATTCGTGATTTGACAAGGGTATAATCAATACTTAATATTGTTCACTCATTTAAACGCTTGACTGACCCGCTCCCAAAACGACAAAACTTCTACATATATTCCATCGGTACGTACCTTGGTTTTGTACGTGTTCACATAATCGTTTTGCCCGGTACTGCCCTTGCCTGTTTGCAAATAATAACTGTATCGGTGATAGGGGCAAATTAATTTACCTTGCTCACACCAGCCTTGCGTTAAATCGGCACCGGCATGGGGGCACTTACTGGATAGTGCATACAAATTACCATTCTCTTTAACCAGGCAAATAGTTTGCGATCCTGCTTTTACTTTTTGGATGTAAGAAGCTTTGCTGTCATCTAAAATATCTACTTTAAACCAGGCCATTAAAAATCAACTTTCAAATTCATCACCATTGGGTTCCGCATAATCTCATCCATATTCGTCTGCAACGTTACCTGACGACGATCTGCCGAGAGTACAGCTTTGGGATTGTCCAGCTTTTTAACCGGCTTGGCAAACTTCAATACCAGCTTATAAGGCGTTTCAATGAGCATGGCGCGGGCCATGGCAAAGGTAGCCTGCGTTTTTTTCAGAAATTGATTAAACTTTGTTTTGTCAATAATGCGGTAAAATTTGTGTGGCGTAATTTGATAATTGTAACAATCCTGCCCGGCAATTAACTGCTGCACATCAACTCCCTTAAAACCTTTGTCTTCTTTACCGGATGTATTTAAATGATTGTCGGCGGCCAGCTTAGATAAGCGCTGCAAATAGAACTCCAAGTCGGCCGCAGTTTTAGATTCATGGCTAATACTTACTTTCATTTGCCTTTTCTTCAAGTTCATCAGGATAGACAAATTACTTGCTTTAGCAATCTCCGCTTCGGATGATGTCATTTTGGCCTGAGTACTATCTGGAAGGGCGCTGTAATAATTCATGGAGGTGTCCTTTACTATTGCAAACTGCGGCGTGGCCGTAACCGAATCAGACATCAGGTTCATTAGTACTGATACCGCATGACTCATATCAAAGTTATAAGTTACATTGCAAGAGCCGTTTGCTTTGAAGGTGTATTGCTCTACCACATCTACACAAGATGAGCAGCATACACATATGCCGAGTATAATCAAAAAGTAAACTTTTTTCATAGCCCTCATTTGCAGGTAATTATACGAATAAATTATTGGTTAATGAAGCTTTTAAAATGATTTTAGGAACTACGGATTATGTATATTTGCCGATTAATTTATGGCACATATAATACCGGATGACGGCACAAAGCTTCCGTTAATGGAAGAGTTTTACACAATACAAGGTGAAGGTTACAACAGCGGCAAAGCAGCTTACTTTATTAGGCTGGGCGGCTGCGATGTAGGCTGCCATTGGTGTGATGTGAAAGAAAGCTGGGATGCAGAACTTCATGCGCTCACATCTGCCGATTTAATTGTAGAAAATGCCAACCGCTACCCCGCCAAAAATGTTGTGGTAACCGGTGGAGAACCGCTTATCTATAATTTAGAGTATTTAACCACTCAGCTGCATCAAAACGGTATTAAAACTTTTATAGAAACGTCCGGCGCCTATCCCCTTTCGGGCCAGTGGGACTGGATTTGCTTGTCGCCTAAAAAGTTTAAGGCACCTATGCCAGATGTATCGGCATTTGCGCATGAATTGAAAGTAATTGTGTTCAACAAATCTGATTTTGCCTGGGCCGAGGAGCACGCCAAACGGGTTTCGCCCGAGTGCAAATTGTTTTTGCAGCCTGAATGGTCAAAATCCAAAGAAATGATGCCGTTAATTGTGGATTATGTAATGAACAATCCTAAATGGGAGATGTCTTTACAAACCCACAAGTACATGAACATTCCATAAACATTATAGCTTAGCCTTACGTATACTGTTTACAAATGAGGCGTTGTGTAGTTTTGATTTTGATGCTGGCAACAGCTGCTGTTTATGGACAAAACAAACCATATGCAACGAAAAGCAGTGCGGCAATTACCTACTATCAAAAAGCTAATGCAGGTATAGACCGCCACGATCACATGGCGGCTGTAGACATGCTAACCAAGGCTATTGACGCTGATTCTAATTTTACGGAGGCCCACGCCCAACTGGCCGATCTGTTAAAACTGCAACTACAATATAAAGAAGCGCTTGAACATTATCGAAAGGTTATTGAGCTAAACCCGGAATTCAGTCGTGCTGTTTATTTAAAAATTGGGGAGACAGAGATTAACGTTGCCGATTACAAACAAGCGCAAGTACATCTCGAAAAATATATCACTTATCCTAATATTACTACCGAGAACAGATTCTACGCCCGTAAACTAATTGATGATTGTAACTTTGCTGTAAACGCTTTACAACATCCGGTACCTTTTAAACCGGTTAATTTAGGGGCATCCATCAATACTGCAAATGACGAATATCTACCGGTATCTACAGCGGATGAAGCCACGCTGATTTTTACCCGGAAGATAAATAACAACGAAGATTTTTATAAAAGCCAAAAGCTCGATAATAAGTGGACGAACGCCGTTTACCTGAGTAAGCAAATTAATACCGCCGAGTACAACGAAGGTGCCCAATCGATATCGCAAGACGGTAAGTATTTGTTTTTTACCGGATGCAACCGCCCCGATGGCCGTGGACGCTGTGATATTTACGTTTCGCAAAAAAAGGGCGACGACTGGAGTAAGCCGTTTAATTTAAGCACACCGGTTAACAGTTCGGGGTGGGAATCACAGCCATCTATCAGTGCCGATGGCCATACTTTATATTTTGTAAGTAACCGGCCGGGTGGCTATGGTGGATATGATATATGGAAATGCCAGGTAAGTGAAAAAGGCTGGTCGCAGCCAGAAAACCTGGGCCCAAATGTTAATACGCCTTACGATGAGCAGTCACCGTATATACATCCCGATGATAGTACACTTTACTTTTGTTCAAACGGCTGGCCTGGCATGGGTAATAAGGACTTATTTGTAAGCCGCCTAGACGCAAATGGCAAATGGCAAAAACCAGAAAATATGGGTTATCCCATCAACTCCAGCGGTGACGAAAACGGCATGACTATCTCTGCTAACGGCAGCTATGCTTTTTTTGCCTCCAACACATTAAATGGTTTTGGTGGCTTTGATATTTATACTTTTGAATTGCCACAGGCAGCACGTCCACATACGGTCATTTATGTAAAAGGTAGTGTAAAGGATGCAGCTTCCAAACAGCCTCTGGAAGCAAGTGTAGAAATTACAGATTTGGAAAACAACCGATCAGTTTACCAAAACTACAGCACGCCGCAAAACGGCGATTTTTTAGCAACTTTGCCAGTAGGTAAAATTTATGGCCTTACCATTTCTAAAAACGGTTATATATTTTATTCAGAGAACTTTTCATTAAAAGGCAGTCAACCGCAAAAGGATTACCAAATCAGCGTTAGCCTCGACCCGATAGAGATAGGAAAAAGGGCCGTGTTAAAGAATATCTTCTTTGACACTAATCAATTTGATTTAAAACCGGAATCGCAATCGGCCCTACAAAAGCTGAGCGAATTTTTGTCACTGAATTCGACTGTACGTATCGAAATTTCGGGGCATACGGATAATGCAGGTAACGATAAAATAAATCAAACACTATCCGAAAATCGGGCAAAAGCCGTATATCAGTATCTTACTGCTCATGGTGTAAATCCACTTAAGCTTGTATATAAAGGCTATGGTAAACTACAGCCTATTGCTCCTAACACCACTGCCGAGGGCCGTAGTTTAAATCGTCGTACAGAATTCAAGGTCATTAGTAAATAGCATTTCTTTTGCAAGGGGGTGGTATAAACAAAAAAAGGAACCAGTTGCAATTCCTTTTTTTTGCTTATGGCATCATGTAGACATATTAGTTTCCTAACTCCGACATGAATTTGATACGCATCAACTGCACTTCTTCCCGGGTATAATCATTTACACCCAAATCCACCAGTGCATCATCTATGGAATCAACTTCAGCCGAACGGAAGTAATCATAAACTTCGTCTTGCTTGTCTTCGTCTATCACCTCATCTATGTAATAGTTAAGGTTTAGTTTGGTACCAGAGTTTACTATGGATTCAATCTCGCGAAGTATCTCTTCGTAAGTTAATCCTTTTGAAGCCGCAATATCTTCTAAATCTAAATGGCGATCGATATTCTGAATGATGTAAACTTTTAATGCTGATTTGTTGGCAGCACTTTTAATCACTAGATCTACAGGGCGATCAATATCATTATCTTCAACGTACTTTTTGATAAGTTCGATGAACGGTCCGCCAAATTTAGCAGCCTTACCGGCACCAACACCTGATATCTGTTTCAGCTCATCGGTGCTAACCGGGTAGTGCGTACACATTTCTTCTAACGATGGATCCTGAAAGATAACGAACGGTGGCAGGTTTTTTTGCTTAGCAATCTTTTTGCGCAGATCTTTAAGCATTTGCAGCAACTGCGTATCCAGTGCGCCGCCACCTGTTTTAGGCCCATCTTCACCATCCTCATCATCACCCGCCTCTATAGGCGTATTCATCACAAATCGAAGACTGTAAGGGTTTTCTATAAAATTGTGGCCTTTTTGCGTTACATGCAACAAGCCGTAATTATCGATATCTTTTGAAAGGAAATTGTCCAGCAGGGCCTGACGAATCAATGATTTCCACAGATTTTCGCCGTCTTCTTTTCCCGAGCCGAACACATCCATCAAATGATGCTCGTAATGATGAACGTTCGGGTTATCCTGCCCCATCAATACGCTGATGATGTGGTGGTCATCAAACTTTTCGCCTAATAATTTGATAAGGCTTAATACGCGGTGCAACTGCGCTTCGCCATCAAAGAACTGACGTTGTGAAGCGCAGTTATCGCACATACAGTTGCAATCGGCAGCATCGTAATCCTCACCAAAATAATGAAGAATTTGTTTACGGCGACATGCAGACGACTCGGCATAATCAATAACCTCTTTCAATATCTGTGTACCTATTTCGCGTTCCGAAACAGGTTTATCTTTCATGAACTTTTGCAGCTTATCTACGTCCTTTTCAGAGTAGAATGCCACGCAGATACCTTCTCCGCCGTCACGACCGGCACGACCAGTTTCCTGATAGTAACCTTCCATGCTTTTCGGCACATCGTGGTGGATAACGTATCTAACATCCGGTTTATCTATACCCATACCGAAGGCTATCGTTGCTACAATAACTTCAGCATCTTCCATCAAAAACTTATCCTGCGTATCGGCGCGTACTTTGGCATCTAAACCTGCATGATAAGGCAAAGCTTTGATGCCGTTTAAGTTAAGCGCCCCTGCTACTTCTTCAACCTTTTTGCGGCTTAAGCAATATACAATGCCCGATTTGCCCTGATGTTGCTTAATAAATTTAATAATTTCTTTTAGTACATTGCGTTTAGCACGAACCTCGTAATACAGGTTTGAACGGTTGAACGATGATTTAAAAACCGTTGCATTGTTCATCTGCAGGTTTTTTTGGATATCGTGCTGTACTTTTGGAGTAGCAGTTGCCGTTAAAGCAATAATAGGAATATTTTCGCCCAGGTTGCTAATCACCTGGCGTATTTTACGATACTCCGGACGGAAATCATGTCCCCATTCCGAGATACAATGCGCTTCATCAACCGCCACAAACGAAAGCTTGTTCAGGCGTAAAAAATCTATATTATCTTGTTTAGTTAAAGATTCGGGCGCTACATATAATAGTTTGGTTTTGCCACTCAGCACATCATCTTTCACCTTAATGGTTTCGGCCTTGGTTAAAGAAGAGTTAAGGAAGTGAGCAACGCTGTCAGAATTACAAAAAGCTCTTAACTGATCAACCTGATTTTTCATCAGGGCTATAAGGGGAGAAATGACGATAGCGGTTCCTTCGGTCATTAAGGCGGGCAACTGGTAGCACATGGATTTGCCGCCACCGGTTGGCATGATTACAAACGTGTCTTTACCGGCTAATATATTAGTAATAATCGCCTCTTGTTCGCCCTTAAAATTATCAAATCCGAAAAAATTTTGCAGGTTATCAAAGAGCGATTTTTTTATTTCAATCATTTTCTTTTAAGGGACTTGGGTATTTCTGAATAAAGGTTCAAAATAACAAAATTTTTCGTAAAACCGGGAAAATGTTAACAAAATATTAGAGTATTATGATTTTTAATGTTATCATCGCGGTTCTCTTTACGTATCGACCTTACAAAGGTTATAACTAAATATAACAAAATATTATTGTTGAACTGTAGCTTTTTTTTTACAAATTTGACCACAGTATCACAAGATATCTTTAGTGCTGTTAACTATGAATAAAAACTATTATGCCATTATAATGGCAGGTGGTATTGGAAGCCGCTTCTGGCCTATAAGCCGTACCTCACATCCTAAACAATTCATTGACATTTTAGGCACGGGTAAAACGCTTATCCAAAATACATACGATCGTTTTTTGAAGATTTGTCCGCCAGAGAATATTTATGTAGTAACTAATGAAAGCTATACAGATATCATCAAGGCCCAGTTGCCTGCCATGACTGATGGGCAGATACTTACTGAACCGGTAATGCGCAACACCGCTCCCTGCGTTGCTTATGGCTGCTTCAAGATTGAGAGTATCAACCCTGACGCGGTGATTGTGGTAGCACCATCTGATCACTTGATTTTGAATGAAGATCGTTTTGTAGATGCCATCAACAAGTCATTAGAAACAGCTCAAAAAAATGAATGCCTGGTAACGTTAGGCATTATGCCGTCACGCCCGGATACCGGCTATGGATATATTCAGTACACTGACCAGGTGCTTGACGGAGAGTTTCATAAAGTAAAAACTTTCACTGAAAAGCCTACATTAGAAATTGCCAAAACCTTTATCCAAAGCGGCGACTTTTTGTGGAATGCAGGCATTTTTGTATGGTCGGCTAAGGCTATCATCGGTGCTTATGATAAGCACCTGCCCGATATGTTCGAGATATTTGCCGAAGCCCGCTCTGTTTACAACAGTGAAAATGAGAAGAGCCATGTTAACGCTGCATATCAACGCTGCACCAACATATCCATCGACTATGGTATTATGGAAAAAGCCGAGAATGTATACGTGTTGCCGTCAGAGTTTGGCTGGTCTGACTTAGGCACATGGGCATCTATTTACCAATTGGCCGAAAAGGATTATGTGGGTAATGCCGTTATACCGTCAGAAAAGGTGATTATGTACGATTCATCTAACTGTATGGTAAACGTACCGGACGAAAAGCTAGTGGTATTGCAAGGTTTGCACGATTTTATTGTGGTAGAGTCAAACAACACCTTGCTTATTTGCCCTCGCGACCAGGAACAAAATGTAAAACAGGTAGTTGCTGACGTAAAGCAAAAGTTCGGCGTAAAATATATTTAAGCCCTTGCCCCTAACGGGGAAATTGAATAGAGCCAAGCACTAAGAAAACCAAACTTTTGATCGAGTCTTGTTTCTTAGTTCTTGGCTCTTGTTTCTGGTTTATTTTATTGCCGCTGCCTTACAGCCTCATATAGAATAATCCCGGCAGATACAGAAACGTTCAGCGATTCTATTTCGCCATGCATCGGTATCTTAGCCAGATGATCGGCCGTACGGATTAGTTCGTTACGAATACCGTCTTCTTCCGATCCCATTACAATAGCGGTAGGTAATGTATAATCAGGTTTGTATATATATTCCTGTGTTTTTTCGGTACAACAAACCACCTGCAAACCCGATTCCTGTAAAAAGCGAACAGTTTGAACGAAATTTTCGTGCCGACAAACCGGTATCTTGTACAACGCCCCAGCCGAGGTTTTTATAGCGTCTGCATTAATTTGAGCTGATCCTTTAGCTGGTATTACTATTGCGTGCACACCGGAACATTCGGCCGTGCGGGCTATGGCACCCATATTGCGTACGTCGGTAATACTATCCAATACCAATATTAATGGTACCTCACCTTTTTCAAAAATTTCGGGAATTATGTTTTCAACCCTTTGGTATATGATTGGCGATATTACCGCAACAGCGCCTTGATGGTTTTTAGGCGTCATCCGGTTAAGCTTTTCAACCGGCACATATTGCGGAACGATGTGATACTCGTTAGTAATAGTCTTTAATTCCTGATACAAGCCCCCCGTTAATCCGCGCTGTATGTAAAGTGACTCGATCTCTTTACCCGATGCTATAGCCTCAATAATAGCGCGTATCCCGAAAACAAATTGGTTATTATCCCTTCTGGGTTTAAAGTTGCCTGACATATCTTGAATTAAGGCAGCAAAAGTAAGTATATTTATTTACCTTGTAACATATGATGCCAGTATTCAAAAAATGCCGCGGTTAAGGCGTAAAAATACAAAATCACCTCATTATCAGGATCATAAGTTATCCACAAGAATGTGGATGACTTTTTAACACAGCTAGAAGCCTTTTTGCATATTTTTGTTGAGTATGATTTTCGAGAACAGTAACAGAGCGAACAGTGACCGGAGGGTTAAAAACTTTGCCAATACGGTAAGTACTTTAGGCAAATTACCACCTCAGGCCCGTGATTTGGAGGAGGCCGTTTTAGGCGCTTTGATGCTGGAGCGCGACGCCCTATCAGCCGTAATTGACGTATTAAAACCCGAGGTGTTTTACGTGGAAAGCCACCAGAAAATTTTCTTGGCTATCCGTACATTATTTGAAAGCACTTCGCCGGTAGATATCCTGACGGTGACGGCCCAGTTGCGTAAGCAAGGTGAGTTGGAGATGGTTGGCGGCGCTTATTATATTACGCAGCTTACCGAGCGGGTGGCTTCTGCAGCTAACATCGAGTATCATGCGCGTATTGTAATTCAAAAATTCATTCAGCGTGAGCTGATTCGTATATCTACAGATGTAATTACCAGCGCATACGAAGACACGAGTGACGTATTGGAAATGCTGGACCGAGCTGAGAAAAACCTTTTTGAGATTGCCCAAAACAACCTTCGCCGCGACTCGCGCAAGATGGATGACATCGTAAAAGAATCATTAGCCGAGATTGAAAAGCTGCGTGATAAAACAGATGGACTAACCGGAGTTGGTTCGGGCTTTACAGAGCTTGACCGTATGACATCGGGCTGGCAGAAATCAGATTTGGTGATTATTGCTGCCCGTCCGGCAATGGGTAAAACCGCTTTCGTATTAAGCTGTGCACGTAATGCCGCTGTTGATTTTGAAAAGCCGGTTGTTATCTTCTCGCTCGAGATGTCGTCGGTTCAGTTGGTTAATCGTCTGATATCTGGTGAGGCCGAAATTGAACAGGAAAAAATACGGAAAGGTAAAATGGAAGAGTGGGAATGGCAACAACTTCACTCCAAAATTGGTCGCTTAGAGCAGGCGCCTATCATCATTGACGATACCCCTGGTTTGAATATCTTTGAATTCCGTGCTAAATGCCGCCGTTTAAAATCGCAATACGATATCCAGATGATCATCATCGACTACTTGCAGCTGATGTCTGGTAAAACAGATGGTAAGGGTGGTAATCGTGAGCAGGAAATTGGTGCCATATCCCGTTCATTAAAAACAGTGGCCAAAGAATTAAACGTGCCGGTAATTGCACTGTCGCAGTTAAGCCGTGCGGTTGAAAATCGTCCGGGTGGATCCAAAAAGCCCATGTTGTCCGACTTACGTGAATCCGGCTCCATTGAGCAGGATGCCGACATGGTGTTGTTCCTGTACCGTCCGGAATACTATGGTTTAGAATACGATGAAGATAACAACCCAACGAAGGGCGTGGGCGAGATTATTATTGCCAAGCACCGTAATGGTGAAACCGGTACCGTGCGCTTGAAATTTGTTGGTAAATATGTAAAATTTGCCGATTTGGAACAAAGCATGGAATACATGCCACCACCAACAGGTGGTGCAAGTGCTTTCAGCGGGCTTTCTCCTTCGCAAGGTTTCGAAAGCAATCCGGGCAACATCATCATCCGGCCATCTAGAATGGACGATATGGATGATGAGCCGCCATTTTAAAACATTAAAATATTAACCCCAACACAACGCCGATTAAAATAACAATCGGCGTTTTTAGTTTGGTAAAACACATGAGCGAAAAGGCCCCTGCCATAACCGCATAAGCAAGCCAGTTTGTGCCAAAAGGTTTAACGAGCAATATAAGCGCCGTAACCATAAAGCCTACTGCTACGGCATTGATACCGCTGAGTGAGTTTTTAATACGGGTTATCTTCTTTAAATCCTCCCAAAACGGCACAATGAACAAAATGAGGATGAGCCCCGGTAAATTAATACCAATCACCGCTACCACACCACCGATAATTTGTCCGCCTAAACTATAGCCCTTGTTACTTAAAGTAATAGCGCCTACAAATGACGTGAAAGAAAATGTCGGTCCCGGCAACGCTTGCTGCAAAGCATAACCCGACAGAAATTCGGAGTTAGATAAATAGTGCTTTAGTTCAACAAACTCAGTGTACATCAGTGGTACCAATACCTGCCCTCCGCCAAATATCAAAATACCGTTGCGGTAAAAATTCTCAAACAATCGTACCGGTAAACTAAATGGCGATGTACGGTTGATGATGGCACCCAACGCAGCAAAGAACAGTAAGATCCCGAGAAAGTAACCCACCTTTTTTGGATTTACGTTCGAAAACAATTTCACGCGAAGTTCATCCTCTTTAGGCTGCGTTTCCAACGCAGATGAAATGATACCGCCCAATAATATCAATAACGGGAAGGCATACGGATTTTGCAAGATTAGCGTGGCAACCAATGACCCCACTGCCAGCATTTTGCTTACCTGGGTTTTTAAAAACTTTTGGCCGAAGCTAAAGGCAGCATAAGCTACAATACCAACAGCTGTAGGCTGTAAAAAACGCAAAACCTCATCTACCCTACCGCTTGTGGCAAACGCTTTGTAAAAGATTGCCGCCAGGCACATAACTGTTGCCGAGGGCAGTATCCATATCAAAAACGTAATAATAGCCAGTTTTAAGCCACCTACCTTCCAGGCTATACCCACAAGCGTTTGTGTAGATGACGGACCAGGTAATACTTGCGACAAAGCGTTCAACTCCATCAACTCCTCTTCGGTAATATAGCCGCGCTTTTCCACAAATTCACGCAGCAAAATTGCTACGTGCGCCTGCGGACCACCAAATGTGGTAAAGGCATACACCAGCACATCGCGTAGAAATAAAAGGCGCCGTTGAGTCAAAAGTTGCAATTTAAAATTACCTCGATTTAGTAATCATCATCGTCATCATCAAACAAGCCCGAAGCTTGGTTATAAGCCGACTGCAGCTCAGAATAGGCATGGTTATCACGCTTTTCGCGGGTAATTTGCATACCTTTTTGGTAAGTAGCTATAGCGTCGTCTTTACGGTTTAACACTTCATACAATTTACCCAGATGATAATATGTACCGGTGTAGCCAGGATATTCTGTTACCAACTTTTCATAGTAATGCAAAGCTTTGTCGGTTTCGTTTAGCTTTAGATATTCTGTAGCCAGCGCGTATAGTAAAAATTGGTCGTTAGGTTCGTTTTCTAAAAACTCAAGTAATTTTTGTAACCGGTTCACCTGCATTTTCAACTGTGTGTTTTTTAATTAATTTTGTGCTGCTTGTTTAAGCAGACAATTCGTTTGCGTACAAAGGTACTGTTTGTAAGTATTCATACCTATAAACCGTTATTTATATAGCAAACGCCTTGTGCAATTTACAAGCATAAACTTATATACTTATGGTGCAACAAACATAAGTTTACCGGGTTTATTGTTAAATTAGATAAAACTATCCGATACAAAAAGATGTATCATAACCGGTTGCGGCACAAATAATGCTTGCAATAAAATATAAGGTAAGCTGTGATGGGTAATAACATGAAAAAAATAAAACTCGATATTGTTGGATTGTCTTACAGTCAAACACAATCGGGTGCCTATGCTTTGGTTTTGGGTGAAGTTAGTGGCCGACGCCGGCTGCCTATTATCATTGGCAGTTTTGAAGCGCAGGCCATTGCCATTGAAATTGAAAAAATGACACCCAGCCGCCCGCTTACCCATGATTTGTTCAAAAGCTTTGCCCACGCCTATCATATCACCATCCAGGAGGTTATTATCTATAATCTGGTTGACGGTATTTTTTACTCGAAACTCATTTGCTCGGACGGTAAAAAGAATGTAGAGATTGACGCTCGCACGTCTGACGCTATTGCGATGGCCGTTAGGTTTGACTGCCCGATTTACACGCACGAATTTATCCTATCCACCGCTGGTATTGTGATTGAGGGCAACGATTTCGTATATCTGGAAAACATTGGTGAAGCTGTCGAGGAGAAAAACGTTGCTGCTGGTGCAACCAATTATGCTTCGTTAAGCGAAGAAGAACTGCGAACCAAGTTGCAGGAAGCTCTTAGCGAAGAAGCTTATGAAAAAGCAGCTAAAATCCGTGACGAACTGACTAAACGTAAATCTTCCTAATAATCACGTGCTTAAAGCGTTGATACTTTAAGCACGTTCTGTCAACGTTAATGCATATATCATTTGGTTTGCTAAAGGCCTTGAATATATTCTCTTTTCTACGAATGTATTAATCCAGTTTCTGGTTTCGCAATATTTCGTTACTTTCCGTCTTTAATTTAACATTGATTAATTTTATTTCAAACTTGGGTGCAGTATGAATATTAAGTTTCGCTTAATAGTGATGAACTTTTTGCAATTTTTTATCTGGGGAGCATGGCTGCTCACTATTGCAACATATTGGTTTCAGAATAAGCATTGGTCTGGCGCGCAGTTTGGCGCTATCTTCTCTACCATGGGTATCTCGGCTATCTTTATGCCTGCACTCACTGGTATCTTGTCTGACCGCTTTATTAATGCCGAAAAACTTTATGGCATTATGCACATTTTAGGCTCATTGGTATTATTTAGCTTACCACTGGTTACCAATCCATCTACATTTTTTTGGGTGATGTTGTTGAACATGCTGTTTTACATGCCCACCTTATCGCTATCCATTACCGTTGCTTATTCTGCCTTGAAACAAAGCAATCTTGATGTAGTGAAAGATTATCCCCCTATCCGCATTTGGGGAACCATCGGTTTTATTGCAGCGTTATGGACAGTGAGTTTAACCCATAACGAAACCTCGGCCAATCAATTCTACATTGCATCAGCAGTAGCTTTAGGATTAGGAATTTATGCTTTTACCTTGCCTAAATCACCTCCGTTATTAAGTAAGAATGATAATAAATCATTGGCCGACCGCTTTGGTTTAAACGCATTTGCATTGTTTAAAGAGCCAAAGTTTGCCATTTTCTTTGTTTTTTCAATGCTATTAGGTGCGGCTTTACAGCTTACCAATGCTTATGGTGATACGTTTTTACATGACTTTGCCACGGTAGATAAATACAAAGATTCGATAGCAGTAGAGTATCCGGCCATCATCATGTCTATCTCTCAGATATCAGAGACGTTATTCATTTTGGCAATCCCATTCTTTTTGCGCAAGTTCGGCATTAAGTATGTGATGTTGTTCAGCATGCTGGCCTGGGTATTGCGTTTCGGACTATTTGCTTTTGGCGATCCGGCCGGTGGCTTGTGGATGATTGTTTTATCATGCATTGTTTATGGTATGGCATTCGACTTCTTTAATATATCAGGCTCCCTGTTTGTTGAAACGCAAACCACACCTGCCATTCGCGGTAGTGCACAAGGTTTGTTTATGATGATGGTAAACGGCTTTGGCGCTTTATTCGGCAGCTTTACCAGCGGTATTTTAATTGACAAATTTTTTACGCTTTCAAACAACACTAAAGACTGGCATCACATCTGGCTTTGCTTTGCCGCTTATGCTTTAGTTATTGCAGTTATCTTTCCATTTGTGTTCAGATATAAACACAACGCAGCGTTAGAAAATGCTTATAAGCACGCTTAATTAGGCTTACATACGTTATCATACAAAAAAGGCTGCTCAGTTTAAGAGCAGCCTTTTTTGTTTAAATGCAGAGATGTTTACAATTCATGCGGTTTTAAAACCACTTTCACGCAATCATCCTGTTTGTTTTTGAAGATATCAAAAGCATGCGCCACATCGCTTAATGGCAGCCTGTGAGAAATAATATCATCCAATACTACTTTTTCTTGCTTAATTAATTCAATCAGATGATCAATATAATTTAACACCGGTGCCTGACCTTGTTTAATAGTAATACCTTTATCAAACATACGATGCACCGGGAAATTATCGAATGGCGTGCCGTACACCCCTACAATAGTAACCGTACCACCCCGGCGTACAGCTTTAAAGCAGTTTTCAATTACTTTAGATGTACCTTTTTCGAAATTAACTGTTGCCTTAACCTTTTCTAAAAAATTGCGTTCGGCTTCAAAACCCACAGCATCCACACATACGTCGGCACCGCGGCCGCCGGTCATTTCACGGATGGCCTCAATCGGGTCAACCTCATGCGGGTTGATGGTTTCTACTTTATTTACTTCTTTGGCACGTTTTAACCGGTACGGAAGCGGATCGATAGCAATAACGCGACTAGCGCCGTTTATCCAGGCGGCTTTTTGAGCCATCAAACCCACCGGACCGGAACCAAATATGGCTACTACTTCCCCACCTTTCATCTGCGCCCAATCAATGGCTGACCATCCAGTTGGGAAAATATCAGTCAGGAACAGCACCTGCTCATCGGTCATGTTATCGGGCACAATACGCGGACTAATATCGGCATAAGGCACACGTACATACTCGGCTTGTCCGCCAGAGTAACCACCGTACAAATCGGTATAACCAAATAAGGCACCACCTTTATTATCCATCAAATCGCCTTCCGGACCGTAATGCTCGTGATTGGAGTTTTCACAATGCGGCGATGCGCCATGAGTACAGAAAAAACAATGACCGCAAGCTATCGGGAATGGTACTACTACCCGATCACCACGTTTCAAATTTCTTACCGAAGGACCAACCTCTTCAACTATGCCCATAAATTCATGGCCCATAATTAAGTCTTTGGTTTGCGGTATACCACCGTCGTAAATATGTAAATCAGATCCGCAAATAGCTGTAGAAGTTACCTTTAAGATAACATCATTGGCTTCTTCAATTTTTGGATCTTCAACGGTATCGTAACTGATATCGCCAGGTTTGTGAAAAACTGCTGCTTTCATAATAGATCTTAACTTTTAGTTTATTTTATAAGCAAATACTAAAATTCAACAAAACCAATGAATGTTAGTTTGAAATAATATTGTTCATAATTAAGCCATTACAAAAAAGCCCTGCATAGTTACCTATGCAGGGCTTTGATAAATAGCAGCTGCTATTTTATAGAGAAAACAGACGATAACCTAACGTTAGGTTAAACATGTTGATGCGAGTTTCGTCGCCCTGACTATTGCTCACTTTGTTTAAACCTAATTCATATCGCAAATCAAGTGATAAACGCTGAATGTCTAAGCCGGCACCGAACTGCCAGGCATAATTCTGGTCTTTTGCATTAAGCCTTGTTGCATTGCCAAAAGCATCTCCAACACTTTGATCTTTATTTACAGCAAAAGACAGAACCGGGCCGGTATTTAAACGACCGGCAATGCCTACAGCACCAATGCGTGTGCCTATTAATAAAGGCACGTCAATACTTGTAAATTTGGCACGATTGGTTTGACCGTTGTTGGTAATATCTACATTTTTGCTGGTCAAGTATATCTCGGGCTGAAAGTTAAACCCGGCAGCACCTACCCTAGCCCAAAAGCCTGCTAGATATCCTGCACGACTCTTACTGCTTAGTGTATTATTGGTAGAGAAATTCGACAAATTGAAGCCTGCTTTTGCCCCAAACTGAAAGCTTGGTATTAGCTGCGCCGACGCTGAACCAGCCGTTAATAAACTTAGTGCAATGAGGTAAATAATTTTTTTCATAGTAATAAAGTGTTGAATGTTAACAAAGCTGAAAAGGTTTTGTGCTGAACAAAACAGCTTATCAAGTTGTAAAGTAAATCAAACATCTTTATAAAGACAAATGCCCCTGGTAATAGTCAAGAATTTTGGTACGGATGTAATAATCGTACCGGGCATTGATAAGATTTGTGCGGGCGTTATCCATGTATCGTTTAGATACCAGGAATTCGACAGAGTTTAACACGCCAGCATTAAACCTTACCTCGGCTGTGCGGAATGATTCTGCAAAGGCAGCCACCTGATCGTTCAAAATTTGGTAGCGATCGTAAGCTGCCGTCATATTTACGAATGCTTGCTCAATGCTTTGCTTTAACTGGATTTTAGTGTTTTCGTCGGTAAACTTGGCATCCAAGTAGTCAATTTTGGCTAAGGACACCTTGTTGCGGTTTTGAAAGGCTGTTAAGATTGGGATGGTTAAACCTATGGACGCAAAGCGGCTGTAGTTATTTTTCAATTGGCTGAAATAAGCTTGCGTATTACCACTGCTATTAAGCGAAGTGCTTGAATAATTAGTTGTAACGCCGCTTGATAAAGATATCGCTGGAAATAACGATCCCCTAGCTGCTTTAACCCCTTTTACGGAACTTCGCAAACGCAATTCTGCAGCTTTAACAAGAGCCAGGTTATTTAACGATTGCTGGTAAACATCGTTAGACGAGGCTGTATATTGGCCGGGAAGATCATTTACTGACAAACGCTGCAACTTAGTTTCTTTGTTAAAAGTTACATTCATGATTTGCAACAAATTCAATTTGGAGGCATAGGCGGCGTTCTTTGCGTCAATGACAGCCAACTGATCATTAGCCAACTGACCTTTTAAATCAAAGTACTGTGCAGGTGGTACGCTGCCGGCGTTTTGTAAAATAGATAATCGCTCCACCTGTTTTTGAGAAACAGCCACCTGATTATTAGCTTGAGTCAAAACATCCTCATTACTTAATACTTGTAAATACGTAGTAATTACATTTAGAGTAATCTGATCTTTAGCTTGCTGAAAATCCATTTTGCCGGCTTCATAGGCTAGTGCATACTGCCTTATGGCGTTTTGTACGTTTAGTCCGTTAAACAGCAAAAGCTCGCCGTTCACATTGTATTGAGCGTAGGTAATTTGCCGGTTTACATAGTTATACGTGGTAGGATCCTGGCTTCGGCCGTTACTAATAGTATGTGCTATATTGCTATTGAACGCCGGTAACAGAAGTGCACGCTGTTGTTGCCAGTATACGCGGCTACGCTCCATATCCAGCTCACTGCGTTTAACGGTTAAGTTGTTGCGTATAGCTATGTCAATACATTGTTGCAGACTATATACCGAATCAGCTGCAGACTGGCCATATACTTTGGTGCCCGTTATAATGGCAATCAATACAAATAGTGTATAAATGTGACGTATCATCGGTTTCAAACGTTAGTAGAAGAAGCAATTGCACCATCCAGCAGTTCAATAATGCGCGAACCATACTGGGCATTTTTTTCGGAGTGCGTTACCTGGATGATGGTCACACCATCTTCTTGGTTCAGCTTGCGGAATAAGTCCATAATTTCCTCGCCTTGCTTAGAATTTAAGTTGCCGGTAGGTTCATCGGCCAACAATAGCTTAGGTTTGGCAATCAATGCACGGGCTATACCAACCAATTGTTGCTGTCCGCCTGATAGTTGTGAAGGAAATAAGTCTTTTTTACCAACGATATTAAACCGATCCAATACATCGGCTACTAAAGCTTTACGTTCGCTGCCTTTTACATTTTGATAAATCAGCGGCGTTTCTATATTTTCATATACGGTTAGCTCATCAATTAGATGATAAGCCTGAAACACAAACCCAATATTTTGCTTGTACAACGCCGACCGCTGTTTTTCTTTTAGCTGATGTACCGGCTCGCCCACAAAGTAGTGGTAACCTTCATTGGGTTCATCCAACATACCAATTATATTAAGTAAGGTAGATTTACCTGAGCCAGACGGCCCCATAATGGAGATGAATTCGCCTTTGTCGACGTCAAGGTCAATCCGGTTTAAAACATAAACCTTGCTGCCCCCGTTTTGATAGTATTTGGATATTTGCTTTAATGATAGCATGATGTATGAAAGGAGTTGAAATGTATTAAGTATAACTCTTATGTATTAGCTTAAACATAAGCAATTTTGTACCAAACAATTAAAAAGCTGATTCACAATTGCTTATATGCAAACTTATAAAGTTTACATGTACGCTTGTGCAACAAGGATGTGCGGTTACGATACAATTAGTTTGAAACAAAAAAGCCCAATGCTAAACAGCATCGGGCTAGTTATTAATTTACAAAAACTATTCACTCCTCAAACTCTTAACCGGGTTAGCCATTGCAGCCTTAACAGATTGCAGGCTTACTGTAATTAGCGCAATTAAGATAGCGGTGCATCCTGCTAAAGCATATACCCACCAAGATATATGAATGCGATAAACAAAATTTTGCAGCCATTGGTGCATTGCCCACAAGGATATGGGCACTGCAATAAGCACGGCTATTATTACCATTTGTAAGAGTTCTGTAGATAGCATTACACCAATGCGGGCAACTGATGCGCCTAGAACCTTACGAATACCAATCTCTTTTGTACGTTGTAAAGTAATGAGGGACACTAAGCCTAGTAGCCCTAATGAACTAATAATAATAGCCACCGTTGCTGCAATGCCGATTAATTTTTGCTGCAATATCTCTTTTTTGTACAGCATTGCAATCTGCTCATCAACAAACTGATAGGCAAAAACTTGATCAGGAAAAACACGTTGATAAATATTCTTCAACTGATCAATATTTTGTGCATTGTGCTTGTCCGAAAGCTTAATAGCTAAATTAGTTTGAGCAAATTTATCTTCCAACAACACAGACGGCTCAATAGGTTCGAGTAGAGAGCGAACGTTGAAGTCTTTCACAATACCTACTATAACTCCTTTACCATCACCAGCCACCAGATTTTTATTGACGACATCTGATGGATTTTTGGGGCTTAACCGGATAGCCATGGTTTCATTTACCAAAAATTCGGGTACAGCCTGCTCACTTCGGATATTGCGGCCAGCTACCACTTTTATACCAAATGTTTTGCAATACGCAGAATCGCCTATGGCATAACGTGCCGGCCAGTCTTGCCAGCGGCCATTGTACATTACTGTAGAACCGCGCATGCTCTCGCTGGCAGGCGAACGGTGGCAATAACTGAATGATTGTACATCGGGCATATTCCGCAAGCTTTGGTTCAACTGCTCTTTTTGAGAGGCGCTTGTTTCGCCTAAGGGTATCGTCATCACAAAATCTCGGTTAAATCCTTTATCAGTATTCCTCAAAAACTGCACTTGCTTAACAATTACGATTGTTCCTACAATGAGCGCCTGTGCTACTACATTTTGTATGACAACCAAAATTTTGCGATTTGTACCAGCCGAAAGATTCCACACATTATTTTTGATAGCCTTAAAAATGCTCATTCTACTCAATAGCAAAGCAGGATAAATGCCGGTGCCTATAGTAATAAGAAACAGCGCCTGCAAACAGAAAAGGTAAAAATTTTTGTAAGAAACGATATGCAAAGGCTGATCGGTAAATAAAGTTTGGTTTAACTGCGGTATAGTTAACCAAACCAACACCACCGCGATGATTACAGCAAGGAAAGCCGTTAGAAAAGATTCGGCCATAAACTGCATAAACAATTGAAATGTCGAACCTCCCAAAACTTTACGTGTGCCAATCTCAACACTTCGCCGCGCCTGCTGTGCAATGGTCATATTAACGTAGTTGATACCAGCAATTAAGATGATAAGCGTGCCAATGGCAGCCAACGTATACAAGAGCGACTTTTGCACAGTGCCGCCGTAACGAGTATCAAAATGCATCTCTTTTAACGGCAACAACTTAAACGTGTAGTACTTATTGGCATCGGCTCCCAGCCTCTTGGATATCATTCTTTTTAATTGTGACTCAACAGCCTTTTGCTGATTGGTGCTATTTAACACCACGAACGAATTGTGCACCGACATGATGTACCCCCAATCGGTAAAATAATTATTTTCTACCTTCGGGTTTACGTTTTTAAACGTAGATAGAGAAAGATAAATATCAGAATTCAGGTCAGTATTATAAGGCTCGTCAGCTATCAAACCAACAACTTTAATTTGTTGATGATTAATGCTGAAAACCTTTCCAACCGGACTTTCCTTACCAAAATACTTACAAGCCTGCCTTTGAGTTAAAACGGCGGTATTCGGTTCATCTAAGCCGGCGGCACTTCCAATCACCCATTGGTAGCTGAACGTTTTAAACCAATCGGCATCTGTAAAAGTGACGGTCTTGTCTTCTTTAAAACGCTTGTTGCTGTTACCCTCTATATTCACCACAAAACTTTGCTTGCTGATGGAAATTGCTGCTTTTTGCACCTGCGGAAAGTCTTTTTGCAATGCACGCAGCATAGCTATAGATGAGCCTTTTTCGTACTCCGTTTTGTCGAGATGCAGTACATTTACCAGCCGGTATATCTTATTAGCGTTAGCATGGTAAGTATCAAAACTATTATGGTAAGTGATATACAAGTAAATCAGCATAAAGCAGGCTACACCCAAAGCCAAGCCTGCGATGTTTAAGGCTGAGTAAAATTTACGCTTAACTAAGCTGCGCCAAGCAATTTTAAAATAGTTTTTCAGCATGTAGACGATAATTAAAATTCTTATTACTCGCTTCGTAAACTTTTAATTGGGTTAGCCATTGCCGCTTTAACAGATTGAAAACTAACCGTAATTGAAGCGATGAAAATAGCTGTGCATCCCGACAGCGCATATACCCACCATGATATGTTTATGCGATAGGCAAATTCCTGCAGCCATTGGTGCATGGCCCACCAAGCCAGCGGTGTAGCCAGCACAATGGCAATTACCACTAATTTGATAAAATCTTTTGATAGCAGTGCTACTATTACTGATACCTCGGCTCCCAATACTTTACGTATACCTATTTCCTTAGTACGTTGTTCGGCCGCGTAGGCAGCCAGGCCAAATAGCCCCAAACAAGCGATAGTTATGGCCAAGATTGTAAATGTTAAAAATATTTTTCCAACCTGTTGTTCGGTGCGGTAGAGTTTATCAAATTCGGCATCCATAAAGGCATATTCGAATTGTGCAGACGATAAGGATTTCCATTTTTGCTGAATATTGGTTAACAAAGCCGGTAAGTTGGCTGTGTTGATACGAATACTCAAACTGCCTGAATTTTCACTAAGCTGCATTATCACCGGACTTATATTTTCTCTTAGCGAATTGAAATTGAAATCTTTCACCACACCTAATATGCGGTAAGGCTTAAACGTCGGATTAACTCCTCCTGATGAGCGGTATATGGTTTTATTAATAGGATTGATAAGCCCTAAAAACTTTACTGCAGTTTGGTTTAGAATAACACCGGACGAATCCATTGACATACGATTGGAAAAATTACGCCCTGCTATAATTTTCATCCCTAGTGTGCTTACATAATCCTCATCTACACTCCAAACCTGTGGAAATAATGATTGCTTCGGATCAGCCACTGCCTCTTTGTAAAAGATGGCGGTGTTGCGGGCGCTTGCAACCGGTAAAAATGCAGTTAAAGTAGCGTTTACCACGCCAGGCATAGCTCTCAGCTCTTGTTTTAATACTTTGGCTTGGTTTCCCAGTTCAAATGCGTTATGTATAATTAAAACCTGATTGCGGTTGTATCCCAAATCTCTGTTTTGTACATATTGAAGCTGTTTAAATACAACCAGTGTACCTGTAATTAAAAACACCGATATAAAGAACTGAAATGTCACCAAAGCGTTACGCAGTTTGCTGGATTGGAACCCGCCTGACAGCTTACCCTTAAGCACATCAACAGGCCTGAATGATGACAGAAAAAATGCAGGATAAGCACCTGATAGTAAGCCAACAACCATAATCGAAATTAAAACGGCCGGTACTAACCACTGCAGTGTACCTACTGTAACGGCAAGGCTTTTTCCGGAAAGCTGGTTAAATACCGGAAGTAATAGCGCGGCTGCTGCTAAGGCAATTAGAGTGGCAATAAACACAATTAAAACAGATTCGCTCAAAAACTGAAAAACCAGCTGTTTACGGGCCGAACCAAGCACCTTACGTACACCAACTTCTCGCGAGCGGTTAGCTGAACGTGCGGTTGACAGGTTTATAAAGTTTAAACAGGCTACTACCAGTATAAATATAGCGATGATGGAGAAGAAATAAACGTATTGTACTGTACCATTTACACCCAGTTCGCCCGTCATGTTCGAGTGCAGGTGTATATCGGTTAAGGGTATCAAATTTAACTTAAAATAACTGCCGCCTTTTTCAAATGCATCATAACTCATTTTTAATTCGCTTTGCATTTGCAAACCACTATACTTTTTCAACAATTGTGAAAATTGGGCTTCCAGCTTCTTTGAGCCAGATTTATCATGGAACAATACATAGGTATTGTAATCGCTTCTTAACCATTCATCCGAGTAACTATTAGGATAACTGGACATAGACACTAAAAAGTTTGCCTTAAAATGTGATGTTGCCGGCATATCATTCATTACGCCAGTAATCAAAAGACTTACATTGTTGTCAGCCAGCAGGCTTTCGCCCACAACATTGGTTCTGCCAAAGTATTTCTTAGCAGCCGTTTTGGTAAGTACAACCGTATTCGGCTTTGCTAACGCATGGTGCGCATCGCCGTATATCAGCGGCAGCGTAAACACATCGAATACAGAGGCATCTGCAAACAGTACATCGTACTCTAAAAAGGTTTCAGTTCCTTTTTTGAAATGAGACGATGTCCTTTTAAACCGTACTACGTTCTCAACTTCCGGATAGTCACTTTTTAGGGTTTGCGCCAAAGGCGCCATACATACCGCATATTGCACTTTATTATCACCAAGTTTCAGATCTTCATTTACACGGTAAATTCTGCTGGCTTTGATGTTATAACGGTCATAACTTAATTCATCAACCACATAAAAAACAATAAGCAAAAAAGCAGTAACTCCTAAAGCCAGGCCGAGTATATTTATAAGGGTAAAGCTTTTGTTTTTTAATAGCCCCCTAAACGCTATCTTGAAATAGTTTTTTAACATAAGCTAATGTGTTACAGTTAATTGGATTGATATACCGCTTACTCGCTTCGTAAGCTTTTGATTGGATTTGATACTGCCGCCTTAATAGATTGAAAACTGATAGTAACAAAGGCGACCAACATAGCCAACAACGCCGCTGCAGCAAATACCCACCAATGCAAAACCACACGATAGGCAAAGCTTTGCAACCAGTTATGCATCAGCCACCATGCAATTGGAAAAGCAATTACCGCAGCAAGCAACACCAGCTTCACAAAATCGCTTGAAAGCATCATCACAATACGAGGTACGCTAGCGCCCAAAACTTTGCGGATTCCAATTTCTTTGTTACGTTGCATAACAATCATGATTGAGATGGCCAGCAAGCCAATGCACGAAATAATGATGGCGATGACCGCACCGCTTACAAAAATACCAGACAGGCGCTTTTCGGCGCGGTACTGCCGCTCAGTATTTTCGTTGAGCCATGAACCCTGAAATTCAGTGTTAGGTAAAAGAGCATGCCAACTTTGTTTAATACGATCATAAGCCTGTATCAAGCTGCCTGGTTTTACCTTTACATAAATGTAGTTAATGGAATATTCTTTATTCATGGTTAGCGTTAACGGCGCAATATCCTCATGCAGGGAGCGGAAGTTGTAATTTTTCACAATGCCGATAATCTGCGTCTTTTCTCCGTTATCATACATCGGCAAATACGTTCCAACCAAATTTTTACCGCCTAGTTGAGTAGCCATAGCCTCATTAATTACCACTGCTGTTGTATCTCCGGCATACGCTCTCGAAAAATCACGTCCTTCCAGTAATTTGATATCCAGTGTTTTCAAATATTCGTAATCTACCCTTTCAATGTGGGTGCGCACCTCTGTGTCTTTGTAGTTAAAACCTTGAATGGATGTACGCATAGACCCATCTGTGCCACGGCCAAAATTCATGTAAGCGCCTGTTACCGATACCACGTCAGGGTTGTCGCTTAATTTGTTACGCATTAGGCTAAGCACGTTCAAACCAATTTCGTTGTGTCCGGTGGGTATACTCAGCACTTCCGTTTTGTTAAATCCCAGCGGCTTATTTTGCAGAAACTGAATTTGCTGCCAGGTAACGATGGTACATATAATAAGCAGCGTTGATAAAGAAAATTGCACTACCAGCAAAGTATTGCGCAGCTTACCCGGTTTATTATTTAAAACAGCACCTTTAAGCACACTCACGGTTTTATAGCGCATCATTATCAAAGCGGGATAAAAGCCGGCTATAACAGTGATGATAATGAAAAGCAATAATGCACCGATTAATTGTGTGGGTTGCAGTAGCATTCCCATGCTTACCTGGCTTTTGAAAATGGCTTTAAACTGTGGCATAGCTACAGCTGCTAAAAGGGTTCCCAACACAGTTGCAGCAAAACACACCATAACCGTTTCCATCCAAAACTGTACAAGTAGCTGCCATTTACCGGCTCCTAGCGTTTTGCGAACGCCAACCTCGCGCGCGCGGGTGAATGCACGAGCTACTGATAAATTAATAAAATTAATACAGGCGATGACCAATATAAATAACCCGATGGCTGCCAGGCTTATAACATAAATTTTGCTTATCGGACTACCTTCTACCCCGCCCATGTTTACGTTAAAATGGTTGTTGGCAAAATTGGTAAGCTTAAGCGAGTATATATTTCCTTCAGCATCTGGTTTGGCACCATCCCTTTTCAAAAGATCAATATTTTGGGCGAAATGCTTTTTTACAAACGGCTGCAACCGTTTGGTAAAGGTTGATGGATCAAAACCTTCCTTCATTTGCACATATACCAAATGCGTAGCATTATCCCAATGATCGAGGTCGCGCTGGTAGGTCTCATAATGTTCAAAGCGCATTAATATATCAAACTGGATGCTTGAATTATCTGGGGCAGTTTTAGCTATACCTGTTACCAAAAAGCTGGTTGGCTTATTATCTAAGTTGATTTGAATAGTTTTATTGATTGGATTTTGCTTACCAAATAAGGACTCAGCTGCATTTTCACTAATGACCACATTGTTGATACCAGACAAAGCCGTGTTAGCATTGCCTTGTACAAGTGGAAAGCTGTACATCTTCAAAAAATCTTCATCTACATAATGAATATCTTTGTCCAGCTCTTTATCTCCGTATCTAACTATTGCACCGCTGTTGGCCGAGCGACTGGCAAACTTCACGTCCTGATACTCCGCTTTTAAAGCCGGAGTTAGCGGAACAGGCATAGATGTAGAAGGTTCATCGCCATTTGGCCGGTGAGATACGGCATATACCTGGTATAGATTGGATAAGTTAGTATGAAACCGATCGTAAGAGAATTCATAGTAAACCGTCAGGAAGAGTAAGATACAGCAGGCAACAGCTACCGATAAACCTACCACGTTCATGGCGTTAAACACTTTGCCTTTCCACAAATTCCGCCAAGCGGTTTTAAGATAATTTTTGAACATAAACTTTATGCTTGTCCTCTTGTAAGGAAGTACGAGATTTATTTTAATAAATTACTGTCCGCTGATTTTTACTTGCTCGCTGATACCTAATGAATCGGTAACATGCTTAATCAGCGCGGCCTTTTGTTGTTTACTCATGCCTTTCACGTTGAAAGTTCGGCTATAACTAAACGTCTTATTTTTACTTGTACCGCTAAAGTCCAGGCTCATTACCGCTCCATCATCATTTATGCTGGAGTTAATATGTGCGTTTTTAGCCTCAGCGTTAACACCTGGACGGGTTGGCGGAACGGGTGGCTGAGGCGGCGGTGGCGGATCTTGTATCTGAAGCGAGTCGGCAATCCGCTTAAGCAGTGCATCTTTTTGCGATTGGGTCCAGCCTTTGATGTTATAGCTTTGGTTATAATATACCGATTTTTTACCCGTGGTACCGCTAATATTTACTTGCATAGTGGTGCCGTTATCATGTACGCTTTTATGCAGATTTTGATGAACTTTTTGTTGGGCCTGGGTGGTATAAACCAAACCTGATAGCAATATGATGGTGATGAAATTTTTCATTATAATCTGTGATTTAAATAGCAATCATGTTTTGCCAGAGCTGGTATTTGGGCCTGTGCCAAATTGCACAGGCCTGTTGCAGTTATGATAATGGGTTAGGTTCTGATAATAGTGATGTATATAATTACATCATAATATTTTCCATTACGGTTTGCCCGTCTAAAAGGCGCACAATGCGATGGCTGTAGCGTGCATCATGCTCGGAGTGTGTTACCATAATGATGGTGGTTCCTTGTTCATTCAGGTCGGTTAGCAGTTCCATCACTTCATTACCGTTACTGCTGTCAAGGTTACCGGTGGGCTCATCTGCTAATATCAGTTTTGGTTTATTTACCACCGCCCGTGCAATTGCCACACGCTGCTGCTGTCCGCCCGATAATTGCTGTGGGTAATGGTTACGCCGATGCATAATCTGCATTTTGGTGAGCACCTCTTCTACCCTCGTCTTACGTTCCACAGCACTTACACCTGTGTAAATTAGCGGAAGTTCTACATTTTCAAACACGGTTAGTTCGTCTATCAAATTAAAACTTTGAAACACAAACCCAATGTTATGCTTGCGTAAATCGGCACGTTTGCGTTCATTGAAATGCGCTACTTCAGTGCCGTTAAAAAGATAGCTACCAGCGTCGGGGTCATCTAATAAACCCAATATGTTCAGCAAAGTAGATTTGCCGCAGCCGGACGGCCCCATGATGGCCACAAACTCGCCGGTTTTTATTTCGAGGTTTAATTTATTTAAGGCAACTGTTTCTACCTCTTCGGTACGGTAAAATTTTTCGAGATTAGTTATTTGTATCATATGCCTCCCCACCCCATGTTCAAGGGTTTTATGCTTAATTGTGATTAGTAATTGTATATTGAAATGGCGAAATTGAACCTTATTTAACTACTGCTTTAACACCAGTTCCTGCATATCTGCGTAATTATCATAACTTGACGTTACTACTCGGTCGCCGGGTTTTAAACCTTGCATCACCTCATAATATTCAGGATTTTGGCGGCCCAGTTGCACATCCACACGATAAGCCATTTTGCCGTCATCGCTTAGTTTAAAAATCCAATTGCCGCCAGTTTGCTGATAAAAGCCGCCTTTTGGCACCAATACCGCTTGCGTTTCGTCGCTTAGTGCCAACCTTATTTGCAGGCTCTGTCCTCGTCGGATGTCTTTAGGCATAGGTCCGTCAAACTGCATATCAACCTGAAAGCGGCCGTTTGTTACTTGAGTATACACCTTTTTTATTTTCAGTTTGTATGTTTTATCACCCAAAGTAAAATCGCCCATCAAACCGTTAAATACGCGTGTAATGTAATGTTCGTCTATATCGGCCCGAATTTTAAAACCCGATAACACGTCAATCTGTCCCAAACGTTCGCCTTTATTTTTGTTCTGACCAATCTCGGCATCCATCGACGTTAACTGACCGTCAACCGGCGCGCGCACTACCAAATCGCCTACTTTTTTGCGCATCAAATCCAGCGTACCTTTCATATGAGCGTATGATTCTTTCGACTGGGCATTTTGTTGCTGCGTTGAAGTAGAATCTTGGTTAAGTATCTGGCTGGTTAAACGTTTACGGCGCATAGCATACTGGTAATCGTTTTCGGCTTTCTGATACTCTTGCAAACCAATGGCCTTTTGCTCATACAAACGCTTATCTAGCTTATAAATCCTCTCGGCTTCTTTTAAGGTGCTCTCTACCTCGGCCATTTGGTTTAATTTGCTGATGGTATTTTGGCGGGCGTTATCATGCGATATTTGCATTTGTGTAAGCACGTTAAATACGGCAGTTTCCTGATTGGCCAAGTTCAGCTCTAAATCTGTGTTCGATAGCTTCAGTATAGGATCGCCTTTTTTCATGGTAGCGCCATCTTCCACAAACAACTTCTCTACCCGGCCACCTTCTACAGCATCTAAATAAATGGTAGTAATGGGTAATACAGTTCCGTTTACAGGGATAAACTCTTGAAAGGCTCCTTTTTTAACATCGCTAATGGTAATGCGTTCAACGTCTACATTTAATTTGCTTTTGCCTGATGTGAAATATACGCTGCCCGCCACCAACGCTACCACGGCTGCCACACCGCCTATAGTCATCAGCCGTTTGCTATTCCATTTCTTTTGTTGTATAATTCTATCCACGTTTAAAACTATTTGCTAAAGGATATATAAAGCTTATGCCACAACATAAATAATTAATTATCAGCAAATTATACAACACATATAATATTAGCCGTACGCTTGTATTACAACAACTGTACGGTTATGATACAATATAAATAAGCACTTATCATTTCAATTATATGGAATACAAACACTTACCGCTATGGCTGGCAAATTGCTAGTTTTGGGCAAAGTGCTAACTGACGAAATGTTGGTTATAAGCAGCGTTTTTTATAATTTTAGTAATTGTATATTTAATATAACCTTTCACAGCAGATCCAATGATATTAAAAAAAGCAACTGTGCTGGTTGTTGATGACGACACTGATGTATTGACGGCCGTAAAACTGCTGCTTAAAACAGAGGTACGGGAGATCATCACCGAAAAAAATCCGGAGAATATTAATTCCCTTTTAAACCGCAATCAGGTTGATTTGGTAATGTTGGATATGAACTTTAATAGTGCCATTAATACCGGCAACGAGGGTATATACTGGCTGCGCAAAATTAAAGAATGGAAACCCAACATTTGCGTAATTATGATTACTGCGTATGGTCATATCGATTTAGCAGTGCGCTCGTTAAAAGAAGGTGCTCATGATTTCATTGTAAAACCCTGGCATAATGAAAAGCTTATTGAAACCATTCGTGATTTGCTGGATAAGCAAGAAGGACCAAAACAACCTAAAGTAACTGTAAAAAGCAATGCTGGCAACACTGCCATTTTAGGCGAAGCTGAGGTAATGCAGGACATTTTTTACAAAGTGAATAAAATTGCCCCCACCGATGCCAATATTTTAATTTTAGGCGAGAACGGTACCGGTAAAGATTTAATGGCTAAAGCTATCCACGAGCGTTCGTTACGTGCCAACAAGCCTTTTGTTAAGGTGGATGTGGGCGCTCTTACCGATTCGTTATTTGAAAGCGAATTGTTTGGACACAAAAAGGGTGCTTTTACCGATGCGCGTGAAGATCGCGTTGGCCGAATTGAAGAGGCACACGGCGGCACTTTATTTTTGGATGAAATTGGTAACATCACGTTACAACAACAGGCTAAACTGCTTACTGTATTGCAAAACCGCCAGGTTACCCGATTAGGTACCAACAAGCCTGTTGATGTAGATATACGCCTGATTTGTGCCACCAACGTTCCGCTAATGGAACTGGCCAATGAAAACCGTTTTCGTAAAGATTTGATTTACCGGATTAACACGGTTGAAATTACCATGCCACCACTGCGCAGACGCAGTAACGATATTGTATTGCTGGCCCGGCACTTTGCTAAAGTATATGCTACAAAATACATGAAGTCGGCCGTGGACTTTGACACGTCTGCCGTTCAAAAGCTGAGGCAGTACAGCTTTCCGGGCAATGTACGCGAGCTGCAGTACACCATAGAACGCGCAGTAATAATGGCTGACAACAGCGTATTAGGAGCAGATGATTTGCTATTCTCGTCGCTTGAGAAAAGTGTTGATGAAGCTGTTCCGGCTTTAGACAATGTACCTTTAAGTACTATGGAAAAGAACGCCATTTTAAAAGTTATTGAAAAGCATGGCGGCAATATTACGCGAGCCGCTAAAGAACTTGGCCTTACCCGTACCGCCTTGTACCGCCGATTGAACAAGTATGATATTTAAACGATATAAGTGGCAACTTATCTTACAAGTGCTGATATTATCGGCCTTGTTGTTTGCGCTAAGTTATTTTACATTAAAGCATCAGTACGCTTATGACCTGGTGTTGGTGCCAATAGCTATCTACGTTATTGCAAAACTTATTCGATATTTAAATAAAGTACAGCAAGAAGTTCATGAATTTGCAGAAGCCGTTCATTACCGTGATTTTTCCCGCCATTATGCCGTTAAGACTGCACCGGCCAGCATACAAGAGCTACGTGCCGGCTTCAATGAAATAAATGAAACCTATCAAACCATCAGGCGAGAGCGCGAAACGCAATATCATTATCTGCAAAATATCCTGGAACTGGTAGGAACCGGCATATTATCTTATGAGCAAGAAAGCGGCGACACTGGCTGGATAAACGACGCCTGCAAGCAACTTTTAGAGATCCCCTACCTGCGCAGCATTCACTCGCTCCAATCACGTGATCCATCACTATATGCAGAATTAACTAACCTGAAAGCTGGCAGTAGCAAAGTAGTAACCATCACACAAAACCTACAGCAAATTAAAGTATTGCTAACGGCCAGCTTTATACGCAACGAGGGTAAGCTTTTTAAACTAATAGCTTTTCAAAACGTGAGCAACGCCATGGACGAGTCGGAATCGAACGCATGGCAAAAATTGCTTAATGTAATGACACATGAAATTATGAATTCAGTTGCGCCTATTTCATCACTGGCCGACACCCTAAAAAGCCGACTGCAACAACCCGAAATTGCTGATAGCGTAGTGAGTAGCGAGCTGGAAGATTTAGAGTTGGGCATTGACACGATTAAACGCCGCAGCGATGGTTTGCTTAAGTTTACGCAGAGTTATCGCAGTTTAAACAAGATTACCAAACTGGAGCTTGAAACGATACCAGTTTACAACTTATTTGAAAACCTGAATACTTTGATGCTACCCACTCTTGATAAAAAAAATATTGAGCTGGATATTATTTTGAAAGATATAAATTTAACTATAGAAGCCGATTTAAATTTACTTGAGCAAGTGATGATTAACCTGCTGGTAAACGCCATTGAGGCTGTGAAAGACCGGCAACAGCCGCTAATTACCCTATCGGCCGAAGTACAATCGAACAACAAAACCATTTTAAAGATAGCCGATAATGGCGTTGGTATGCCGCCCGAAATACAGGAGAAAATTTTCATTCCGTTTTTTAGCACCCGTAAAACAGGAAGTGGAATTGGCTTAAGCCTTTGCAAGCAAATTATGCTGATGCATAAAGGTAATATCCAGGTACAGTCTGTAGAAGGAAAAGGAACTGCATTTATTTTGCAATTTTCTTAAGTAAAACAACCGTCTGCCATGCTGAAACAGTGGCGCTACAGAAGCCTTGTTAAGTAGGTATAACCGTCAACCAACTTTGTTAACTGACAATTTGACAAGCTACTGACCTTTGGAACGGGGCTTGTTAAACTAGGTTCAGCAACTAAACATTAATCCTTAAATTAAACACATATGCAAGAAAAAGGAACGATTTCGATTCACACCGAAAACATTTTCCCGATTATTAAGAAATTCCTTTATTCCGATAATGAGATTTTTTTGCGCGAGCTGGTATCCAACGCGGTAGACGCAACGCAAAAAATTAAACGCCTTTCATCTTTAGGCCAATACAACGGCGAATTAGGCAAGTTACAAGTTGAAGTATCTTTTGACGAAACTGCCAAAACCATCACCATATCCGACAATGGCTTGGGTATGACAGCTGATGAGATCAAAAAGTACATTAACCAGATTGCTTTTTCGGGAGCTACAGAGTTCATGGAAAAATTTAAGGAAGCTAAAGATGCCAACGAAATTATTGGTCGCTTCGGCTTAGGCTTCTACTCTGCCTTCATGGTAGCCGATAAGGTAGAAATTCAGACCTTATCTTATCAGGATGGCGCCGAGCCTGCTCGTTGGATCTGTGACGGCAGTACTGAATTTGAAATTACTGAGGGCAACCGCACCACTCGTGGTACCGACATTATTTTATATGTAAACAGCGAGTCTGAAGAATTTGTAAGTCAATACAAGCTTCAGGAAATTTTAGACAAGTACGCTAAATTTTTACCGGTTCCTATTAAGTTTGGTACTAAAACCGAACAAGAGCCAGATGGCGAAGATGAAGAAGGTAAACCTAAATTCCAGTCGGTTGAAGTTGATAACATCATTAACGACACCAACCCTATCTGGACCAAATCACCGTCTGAACTGAAGGATGAGGATTACTTGAACTTCTATAAAGAGCTGTATCCATTCTCAGAAGATCCTTTATTTTGGATTCACTTGAATGTAGATTACCCATTCAACCTGACTGGTGTGCTGTACTTCCCAAAAGTGAAGAACGATTTCGATTTTCAGCGTAACAAAATCAAATTATTCTCTCGCCAGGTATTTATTACCGATGAGGTAAAAGACATTGTTCCTGAATTTTTGATGCTGTTACACGGCGTTATCGATTCACCGGATATTCCATTAAACGTGTCTCGTAGCTTTTTACAGGCCGATAGTAATGTTAAAAAAATTAACACTTACATCACTAAAAAAGTTGCTGATAAATTAAGCGAGTTGTTTAAAGCGGATCGTAAAGCCTATGATGAAAAATGGTCGGACATTGGCTTGTTTGTTAAATATGGCTTTATCAGCGATGACAAGTTCTATGAAAAAGCTAAAGATTTTACTTTGCTGACCAACACCAACAAAGAAACCTTTACACTAAACGAATACAAAGAGAAAGTTGAACCAATACAAACAGATAAAGACGGCCAATTGGTTTACTTATATACCAACGATCCGGCCAAACAGGATGCGTTTATCCAGTCGGCTAATAAAAAAGGATACGATGTATTGTTGATGAACTCGCCTATTGACAATCACTTTATCAGCCATTTTGAGCAAAAGCTAGAGAAAACCTCACTTAAACGTGTGGATGCTGATGTGGCTGATAAACTGATTAAAAAAGACGACGCGCCTGAAACGGTATTAACCGAGGATCAACGCACACAAGTTAAATCGGTTTTTGAAAGTGCCATTACTAAACCAGGCTTTAAAGTAGAACTGGAAAGCTTAAGCCCGGATGAGTTACCGGTAACCGTAACCATGGACGAATTTATGCGCCGTATGAAAGATATGGCAGCCATGGGTGGCAATGGCATGGGCTTTTATGGCAACCTGCCCGATAACTATAAAGTAGTGATTAACGGCAACCATAAATTGATTAGCCGTATCATCGAAACTACCGATACTGCTGCACAATCACAACTGGCTAAACAGGCGTTTGATTTGGCTTTACTTTCGCAAGGCTTATTAACCGGTGCCGAGCTTACCGAGTTTGTAAATCGCAGCGTTAACTTAATATAAGCTATACACTTCTGCTACAAAAAGCCGCCTAAATGTAAGGCGGCTTTTTTATTGAATAAAACATTGATAGTTAAACAAATTACTGTGGTTTGGCATTATAATTCATGAGCGATAAATACGTTTGATATTAAAACAAGTTATAAACATGAAAAGCATAAAATATATACTAACGCTGTTGATAGCTGTGGCTTTTTTTAACGGAAGCGGTTTTGCACAAGACAGTACCAAGGTTGCCCGTAAAGCAGCCAAAGCCGCCGATATTAAGAGACTGATAGACAGCAAACGCTTTATATTTCAGGCACAGTATGCCAACCCACTGGGTGGCGGCGTTACTACATTAAACGGACGTTTAATTAACATTACACCCAACGTAAGCGGTAGCTCCGGCCATGTTTACCTGAACTATAATTATGATGTACGAGTAAGGCCCGACTCTGTAATTGCTTATTTGCCTTACTTTGGCCGCACAACATTTGCCCCTGCTTACAATCCAAGTGATAATGGTGTAAAATTTACCTCAACCAAGTTTGGCTATGATGTAAAAACAACCAAAAAAGGCAATACTGTTATTACCATAACACCGCAAGATGCTGGTTACAACCGCAAAATGACATTTACTATTTCACCACAAGGCAGCGCTACTTTGCAAATGATTATCACCAACCGCGATGCTATCTCATATGATGGGTACATTGCCGAGAAAGACTAACGGTTAACCAAAAAAAAGAGCCACAACATATATGTTGTGGCTCTTTTTTATTGATGATCTGGGTGTGGCTGAATTTTAATCATCACCAGTTTTGTGGTTGGTGTATTACTTTTTATGGCTACGCTATCTATCGGAAACAACACATTAGCTTCTGGATAGTAAGCGGCTACACAGCGTTCGGGAATATCATAAGATACCAGCACAAACAATCTGGCCTTGCGTTCCACACCTTTGTAATGGCTTGATAAATCTACTTTATCTCCGGCTTTGAACCCAGCTTTTTCAATATCGCCTGCATTCATAAACAACACCCGGCGCTCATTATGTATGCCGCGATAACGATCTTCCATTCCATATATGGTAGTATTAAATTGGTCGTGACTGCGAATACTGGTTAACATATACTCGTCTGCCGCCAATTGATGCTTAGGCGTTTCTGAAACGGTGAATTGAACTTTGCCAGGCGTATCATTAAATTCAAACATGCCATGCCGCGGCGGGTTAGGCAGATAGAAACCACCGGGTTTACGTACTCTTTCGTTGTAGTCCTTAAACCCGGGAATCACTTTTTCTATATCATTACGGATATAATCGTAATTAGAGGCAAACAAATCCCAGTTCACTACCGAACGTTTACCCAGTACCGCTTTAGCCAAATTGCACACAATCAGGCTCTCACTCATCATTTGGTCAGATATCGGGTCGAGTACGCCTTTTGACTGTTGTACAACACCCATCGAGTTTTCGCAGCTCACAATCTGCAATTCGCCGTTTATGATATCTCTGTCACTACGGGCTAATGCCGGTAATATTAGCGCCTCTTCACCATGGATGAGATGGCTACGGTTAAGTTTGGTAGAAACATGTACCGAAAGTTTGAGCTTGCGCAACGCCTCGGCAGTATAAACGGTATCTGGTGTGGCTGACAGAAAATTACCTCCCATTGCAAACAACACTTTTAGCTTACCGTCTTGAATTGCTTTGATAGATTCCACTACATCCAACCCATGCTCATACGGTGGCTCGAACCCATAGACTTCTTTAAGCTTGTCCATTTGGCTCTCTTTGGGCTTATCAAAAATGAGCATGGTCCGGTTGCCCTGCACATTACTGTGCCCGCGCACCGGGCACAAGCCAGCACCAGGTTTACCAATAGCGCCTTTTAATAAAGCCAAATTTAAAATTTCGCGGATGGTGGCTACGCCATTGGTATGCTGCGTAATGCCCATGGCCCAGCAAATGATGATGCGACTTTTATGTTTCAGCATATCGGCGGCTTCGCGTACTTGCGCTACTGACACACCCGCTTCTGCAGCAAGCTCTTCCAAATTGCCTTTTGCTATGTGAGCAATGAACTGCTCATAATCATGTGTTTTGGCATTAATAAAGTCATGATCGAACACCTGACCGGGCGTTTCCTGTTCAGCCTGGTACAATAGCAGTTCAATGGCTTGCAATAAAGCAATGTCGCCATTGATTTTAATTTGCAGATACAAATCGGCTAATTGTGTACTGGGACCCAATATGCCTTTTACTGATTGTGGGTTTTTGAATCCCATTAACCCAGCCTCCTTCAGCGGATTAATGGCGATGATTTTACTACCGTTTTGCTTAGCCTTTTCTAAGGCTGTCATCATTCGTGGGTGGTTAGTACCTGGGTTTTGGCCCATAATGATAATGACGTCTGTCTCATAGAAATCGTTTAACGTCACCGTGCCCTTGCCAATACCAATTCCTTCGGCCAGCGCAATACTGGTCGACTCATGGCACATGTTACTGCAATCGGGCATATTATTAGTGCCAAACTCGCGCACAAATAGCTGATATACAAAGGATGCCTCGTTACTGGTTCGGCCGGAGGTATAAAAAGCCGCCTCATTTGGCGATGATAAGCCATTTAAGTGTTCGGCAATTTTGGCAAATGCCCCCTCCCAACTAATGGGCTGGTAATGCGTACCGCCTTGAGGCAGATAAACCGGTTGTGCAATACGACCATGTTTACCAATTTCCATATCGGTTTGATGCGCCAGTTCTGCTACCGAATTTTTAGCAAAAAATTCGCCGGTCAACTTTTTAAGCGTTGCTTCTTCAGCCAATGCTTTTGCCCCATTTTCGCAATATTCCGCAACCGGCGACCGGTCATCATCCGGATCGGGCCAGGCGCAACTGGAACAGTCAAAGCCGGTTTTTTGGTTCATTTTGAACAAAGCGCCTACACCACGGGTAGCACCGGTTTGTTCAAATATGTCGGCCAATGCTGCACCTACAGCAGGCATTCCAGCGGCCCACTTTTTAGGCTCTGTTACTTTTAAATCCAACAATCCTTCCGGATTTTCGGCACTAGGCAGTTCGGTACGCTCACTCATCTTTCTTCTGTGCTAACGGGTTGGGATAATTATCGCTTTGGTCTTCGTCTACATTATCCAGGCAGGTAAAATCTTTTTCCACCAACAGATACAAATCACCATCCTGTGCGTCAAAACCAACTTTATCGGTACTAGTCCATTCGTCGGCAATGGCTTCAGGCACTAATAGTGTAATCAAATTAGTATGCAAGGTTGCTCTAACGAACTCTTCAGAGGTACGTTGTAAAACATAAACCAGCGGCTCCTCGCCTATCACCAGTTTTTCTTTCAATACGCCTTCGTGCGCAAACTGCTCTACTTCCGAGCGGGTTAAACGGTAGCGTAATGAATTGCCTTTGATACGTAGTTTCATAATTTAGGAAATTGAAATGCGATGTTCTGCACTGTATATATTTAAACGTTGTTGGCGCAAAAAGCCAACCAATGTAATGTTAAATTCTTGAGCTAGTTGTATAGCCAAACTGGATGGTGCCCCAATGGCGGCGATAATACGTATACCGGCCATAGCGGCTTTTTGCACCAGTTCAAAACTGATTCGCCCGCTCAACAACAATAATTTTTGAGTAAGCGGCAAATCATTCATCAACAATGATGCGCCAATTAATTTGTCTAAAGCATTATGCCGCCCTACATCCTCACGTACTATCAATAATTCGCCTGATAGCGAAAATAAAGCTGATGCATGCAAACCTCCTGTGCTGGCAAAAACAGCTTGGTGTGCCAATAACTTTTCCGGCAAGCTATATAAAATATCGGCACTAACATAGTCGCTGTCCGCTAAATCAGTATAACTGCTCACCGTACGAATGGCATTGATTGACGATTTACCACACACGCCGCAACTAGAGGTGGTATAAAAGTTGCGTTCAGACTTTTGCAGATTCGGCATAATACCTTCACTCATGTCAACCTGGATTACATTTTCCCTATTCTCGGAACAGGCTATAAAGCAATGTTCTGCCGACAAAACATCTGCAGCGTTTTGAATGATGCCTTCGGTATATAAGAAACCAACGGCCAGCTCATTATCATGGCCGGGCGTTCGCATAGTTACAGCCACGTTTTGTACTTGCCTACTGCTTCCATCGTCATAGGATAAACGTATTTCCAGCGGTTCTTCTGTTGCAACAGAATCTTGCAAATTGGCCACCTCATCTGTCTCTGATCTGAATTTTATCACTCTCACCGGAGTACTGGCATCTACTAGCATCAATCTAATATACAACCTAATCTGTATGATTGTTCTGCATGGCGTGCTTGTCGACACAAAAGTTACAAGGCTGCAACTTCATCAACATTTATTTTTAAAGATTATAAATTGCGATTCTCTAAAAAGCATACCTTTTTAAAATTGTATAATACCAAACCTAAATTATAATTTGCATTTACTTACAGTTCAAATACTGCCATATTGAATTATAAACCATGAAAGTTGAAGACGTACAGGCCCAGGTGGCCCAGATAGATACAAAACTACTTGAAATTGAATTACGTGCTGCGGTTAGCGGCGAGGTAAGGTTTGATAGCGGCAGCCGAGCGGCTTATGCAACCGATGGCTCCAATTATCGACAAGTGCCCATTGGCGTAGTTATTCCAAAAACTCGCGACGATGTAATTAATACGGTAGCCATTTGCAATAAATACAAAGCCCCGGTATTGTCGAGAGGCGGCGGCACCAGTTTAGCGGGCCAGTGCTGCAATATTGCCGTTGTAATTGATATGACCAAGTACTTTAATGCCGTTTTGGAAGTGAATGCCGAAAAACGCCTGGCCAAAGTTGAACCGGGAGTAGTATTAGATGTTTTACGCAAACAGGCTGAGCAACACGGCATTACTTTTGGCCCCGACCCGGCCACACACAACCGCTGCGCATTGGGCGGTATGCTGGGCAACAATTCGTGCGGTACGCACTCCATCATGGCGCAAAATGCCGGGCTGGGTTCACGCACGTCTGACAGTACCGAAAGACTCACCGTTATGACTTATGATGGCTTGATACTGGATGTAGGCCCGACGAGTGAAGATGAGTTGGAACAGATCATCAGCGAAGGCGGACGACGCGGTCAAATTTACCAAGGCCTTAAAAACATACGCGACAAGTATGCGGATCTTATCCGCCAAAAGTTCCCTAATATTCCACGCCGGGTATCAGGATATAATATAGACGAGCTATTGCCCGAGAATGGCTTTAACGTAGCTAAGGCATTGGTAGGTACCGAAGGTACTTGTGTAACTATTTTAGACGCCACGCTAAAGCTTATTCCAAATCCTAAAAACCGCTCGCTATTGGTATTGGGCTATCCAAGCATATACGATGCAGGCCGGCACACTATGCTGTTACTGGGCACTAAGCCTATGGCATTGGAGGGCATCGACCATAAATTGCTGGAATTTATGAACCGCAAAGGCCTGCATATTGAAAACCTTACTTTGTTGCCAAATGGCGGCGGTTGGCTGATGGTTGAATACCCTGGCGATAGCCAGGAAGATGCCAACAACAAGGCACGCGAGGTGATGGAGATACTAAGCCGGGAAGAAAATCCACCGGAGATGAGCTTGTTTACCGATCCTGTGCAATCACAAAAACTTTGGCAAATCAGAAAATCTGGCTTGGGTGCTACAGCCTTTATACCGGGTATGAAAGATACCTGGGAGGGCTGGGAAGATGCGGCCGTGCGGCCTGAGCATATTGGCGAATACCTGAAAGATTTTAGAAAGCTTACTGATGAATATGAGTATGACGGTGCATTGTACGGTCACTTTGGTGATGGCTGTATGCACACCCGCCTGGATTTTGATTTTACTACGGATGAAGGCGTTGAAAAGTATCGCCGCTTTACGGTGGATGCAGCTAAACTGGTACTAAAATATGGCGGTTCACTATCAGGCGAACATGGCGATGGCCAGTCGCGTGCCGATTTATTGGAGATGATGTTTGGTCCGGAATTGATGGTTGCCTTCCGCGAGTTCAAAGAAATTTGGGATCCTGAGTACAAGATGAATCCGGGCAAGGTAATTGAGCCTTATGGGCAAACAGCCAACCTTCGTATCAGCCCCAGTTATAATCCACCGAAGGTTAAAACACATTTTAGCTTTCCGGAAGATCATGGCAGCTTTGCACATGCTACGCTTCGTTGCGTAGGCGTAGGCGAATGCCGTAAGCATGAAGGCGGCACCATGTGCCCCAGCTACATGGTAACCCGTGAAGAAGAACACTCGACCCGCGGCCGCGCTCACTTATTGTTTGAAATGCTGGAAGGTGATGTCATCACAAAAGGTTGGCAAAGCGATGAGGTAAAAGAAGCACTGGATTTGTGCTTGGCTTGCAAAGGTTGTAAAAGCGACTGCCCGGTAAACGTAGATATGGCTACTTACAAAGCTGAATTCTTATCCCACTATTATGAGAAGAAGCTTCGCCCCCGCTCGGCTTACGCCTTTGGCTGGATTTACTGGTGGACACGGCTGGCGTCGTTGGCACCCGAGGTAGCAAACTTTTTTACCCAAAACCCAGTAACATCCAAACTGGCAAAAAAGATAGCTGGTGTTACTCCTAAAAGAACAATTCCAAAGTTTGCCAATTACAATTTTAGAGATTGGTTCTTTAATCAGTCCAAATTACAAACACAGGCAAAGCCTAAAGTAATTTTATGGGCCGATACCTTCAACAATTACTTTAAGCCCGAAACGCTGGTGGCTGGCAAAGACGTACTGGAAGCCGCTGGTTTCGAAGTTGTGGTTCCCAAACAGATTTTATGCTGTGGTCGTCCGCTTTATGACTTCGGTATGCTGAAAACGGCTAAGCGCTTATTGGTTGACATTTTGAATAGTCTACGAGAGGAAATACGTGCGGGTGTACCCATTGTAGGATTAGAACCGAGCTGTGTAGCTGTATTCAGAGATGAACTGGTGAATTTGCTGCCTGACGATGTAGATGCCCGTCTGTTAAAGCAGCAAGTTTTTACCATTTCTGAGTTTTTAGATAAAAAAGCGCCCGACTTTATAATTCCCAAGCTGAGCAAAAAAGCTTTGGTTCATGTGCACTGCCATCATAAGGCCATCATGAAAACGCATTCTGATACGGAGGTTTTAAACAAATCTGGGCTGGATTACAAATACCTAGATTCAGGCTGTTGCGGCATGGCCGGCTACTTTGGGTATGAGGAAGGCTCGCATTATGAAGTGGGTTTAGCGGCTGGCGAGCGGGTACTGTTACCTGCCGTTAGAAATGCTGCCAAAGAAGACATTATCATTACCGATGGTTTCAGTTGCCGGGAGCAGATTGAACAAGGAACGGACCGGCATGCCCTGCACACTGCACAAGTGCTGCAAATGGCCTTAAAAGAGCAAGGTAAAGTATCTGCTACCGCTTATCCGGAGAAGCCTTATGTAGAAAACAAACCAGTTATCCATGGTGCAAAACTAAAACGCTATGCCTTGTTGGGTGGAGCGTTAGTTGCCGCGATTGGTGTTATAGTTGCTGTAAGCAAGGCAAGAAAAAGCTAGGCTTGCAGACGCTGAAGAAGGTAAAAAATAGAAAGCCTGATGTCGATTTATCTGGCTTTCTATTTTTATAAAGTTTTAAGTCGCATCAGCTGCTGATATACTTTCTCGGTAGGTAATCCAACTACATTGGTATAAGATCCATTGATACGTTGTATACCGGTTACACCAACCCATTCCTGTATGCCGTATGCACCGGCTTTGTCTAAGGGCTGGTATTTATGCACATATGTAGTAATTTCCTCATCAGTTAACTTACGGAAGAAAACTTCTGACACATCGAAGAATTTATTGTACTCTCCCTTGTAGAAAATGCATACACCGGTTACAACCCTGTGCACCCGGCCAGACAATAGCTTTAACATTTCTACCGCGTGCTCGGCTGATTCTGGCTTACCAAGTATCAGGTCGTCAATACAAACAATGGTGTCTGCAGTGAGCACTGCTTCATCACTTAAGGTACCGTCGTAAGCTTTGGCTTTTTTTTCAGCAATGTAAACAGCTACTTCCTCAGGTATTAAACCTTCGGGATATGATTCATCTACTTCTTTTAGCACCACTTCAAAATCAATATCCATTTGCTGCAGCAGTTGCTGACGGCGCGGCGATTTTGAAGCTAAAATAATTGGAGGAATATTAGTGTTCATAAATTCTGTTGTTTGATATTGCTTAGCCTACCAGCCAAATGGTTACCAGCTGTAAGCCTCGGCGCCCATCCATTTGCCTTGAATTTTAAGGGTTTTTTCAATCACATCACGCGCCGCACCCTGGCCACCGCCCAAAGGTGATATGTACTCACTAACTTCCTTAATTTCTTCTGCCGCATCGGCGGGGCATACCGGCAATCCCACCAGTTTCATCACACCTAAATCGGGTATATCATCGCCCATATACATTACGTTCATGGGGCTTATGCCGCGCTCGTTAATGTATACCTTAAAAGTGTCGGTTTTGTCGCTGCATCCCAAGTACACGTGCTGTATACCCAAGCTGTTTAAACGATGCATAGCAATTTTCGATCTGCTGCCCGATATGGCACAAACGTTATATCCTAACTTTACAGCCAGCTGCAAAGCGTAACCATCTTTGATGTTGAATGCACGGGTTTGCCCCCCCTGCTCGTTCACATAAACAGAGCCATCGGTCAAAACACCGTCTACATCAAAAATGAATGTGGTAATATCTTTAAACTTATCAAACAAGGTTTTGGATTTTATAAAAGGTTAAAGTTTAACAGGAATAAGATAATAAAGACAATGCTTTATTATTGATTGTCACGCCATTCATACACCCAGGCCGACTGTATCTGCTCCAAGTGTCCTTCGTTGGCTTCTTCACGTGTACCGGCAAAATCTGGTAGGGTTAGCACCCATTCCAGCAAGTCGGTAAAACGGATACGGTAAATTTTTGATTCATCAAAATCATCGCCAAACTTTTCATACAAGCCCATGGCAATATCCTCGTAGTCGTTCCAGTAAATAGGTAAGGCAAATTTTTTATCGTTGCTCATAAAGTGTTGTGAGTTATCTGTACTGAGTTATCGGGTTTAGTTCGTAAGCGTCAGAAAATTCTGACAACTAACAACACATAACCGACAACCAACCTATATTAATGTCCTAAAAATTGTGACTGATCTGGGATGGTAACTTCAATATCGCCATCAATGACTACACACTGGCAGCCCAGGCGCGAATTGATGCGCGGATTTACCGCACGGTCAATGAAATCCTCTTCCTTGTCTGATATTTCCTGCAGGCTATCCATACCCTTATTTACGTAGATATGGCAGGTACTGCAACCGCATACACCGCCGCAGTTGTGTTGCAATTCGATGCCGTTTTCCATGCAAACGTCCAGCACCGACTCGCCTTCTGCTATCGGCAACTCCACCGTTTCGTGACCTGCCTCCTCAAAGTTGATTTTTACTTTAAAAATGTCCATTTTGGCAAAAGTAATAAATTTACGCAATGCTGGGTTTGTCGGTTCCCATTTTGATGATTGCCTGACTTAACATTTCATAAATCCGGCTCAACTCAGCATTATCTTTTAATAATGCCAAATGAGCGTCCATGGTTTTAACATCATTGCGAATAGCCGGTCCGGTTTGCACATCGGCCGGAAATTGCTGTTGTACTTTTTCGGCAGTTTCAAGTATGAGCGGCCGTAATAAATTAAAATCCAATTGATGCTGCGCCAGTAATTTCTGCGCGGTGTAATACAAATAGTTGGGAAAATTGCAGGCGAACACAGCAGACAGATGTAATATACGGCGCTGCTCGGAATTAACCTCATACACATTATTGCTAATGGTTTGCGCCAATTCTTTCAATTGAGCGGTAATAGAAACATCACTCCCTTCAATGCATAAAGGCACGGTTCTGAAATTTACCTCCCTGATTTTACTAAATGTTTGCAGCGGATAAAACACACCAGCGTTATGTGTGTGATTCAACAGGGTTTGCATGGAAGTTGCCCCTGAGGTATGAACAGTTAGCTTTTGATATCCGGCTATTGCACCAGCCACTTCTTCAATGGCATCATCTTTTATGCTAATAATAAATAAATCAGTATCCGACGACAATTGCTGCAAGTTATCAATAGCCTCTGCCTTTACATGGTAGGCCAGTAAAGATGCATTCTGATAGTTAGGGCTATAAACCTGTTTAATATAATGACCTGCATTTTTCAACGCTGCCGCCATATGAGTGGCTACATTACCAGAGCCTATAATGGTAATTTTCATGATAATCTATTACGTTCAGACCACAACAACGGTCTAGGTAGTTCTTCATTACTAAATTCAACATGTATCACTCGCCTGCGCTTAGCACTGACAGTTCTGTTAGATGCATGTAATAACAGTGGACGCATTATCATGATGCCGCCTTTTGATACAGAACATACCTTTTCCTTTTCTTTGCTCCAATCTATAGTTTCCGGCCGATAGATGCCTTTTGCATGAGATTGAGGAATTACTTTTAAAGCTCCGTTGGTTTCGTCTGTATCATCCAAATGAATGCGCACTGTAAAGTTACCTTGCAAAATTGTTAATGGAGGCTGTACGGCAAATTGGTTTTGCTTAACCGTCCATGGACCAAAACCAGAAACATCCGCTTTCTTATTAACCGATATGGTTAAATCCTGATGATAGGCTACAAACCAGTTCGATTTTTCCGGCTTATCAAAATAGATGGATTTTACCACAAAAAATTCGTCGCCAAACAACGTGTTTATGATGCCTTGCAGCTTTTGCGTTAATACCAAAGGCCCAATCTCTGGTACTTCTTTAAAAAATTGCCTAATGGCAAACAGATCATCCGTTTTTCGAAACGTAGCCTTAGAAGTATCCACCGCTTCTATTTGAGCTATCAAAGCCTCAACCTCCTCAAACGAAAAAACGTCAGGAATAACTGTAAAACCGTTATCCCTGACGTTCTCTTTATGAATTTGGAAGTCAAGCATTAGCTAACCCTTAACTCTTTGTTTCTTCTAAATATCGACATTACGAAACCTATCACCATAATGATGGTTCCGGCCCAGAAAAAGTTGATGTAAGGGAACTCGATAGCCCGCATTACAATATAAGGCTTTTTGCTTTCTGGTTGTTGATATACCGTAATCTCAAATTTGTTTTGAGCAGGGATGACTTTTGTAAAACGAATTTTTAAACCGGCATCATCTACTTTTTTGGCAAAGTCAAAGGCGTTACCGTCTTTAATCATAAACACCGGCTCGGCAGTATATTTGCGATCATGTGATACAATCTCGAGTGTAGCACCCAACATTACATCATTGTTGCCCATGGGAATGTTCATGATTTTAGGGGCCTTATTTAAGCCACGCAATACCATGTATCCTTCACGGAATGGAATAGTATCACCAATGCTCACTTCGTGCACAATCGCAGGGTCGTATTTCTTATCGTCGTTTGCTTCAGAATGCTCTTGAGCACCCATGCCACCGGCATCTTCCATTTCATCTTTAATAGGTGCGGCAGATACGTGAGTGTATAAATCGTGGAATAAATAGTGCTTAGTATCAGGTGACGAAACCAGTCCCATTTTAGCGTTGGCCTGCGAATTGGGCGTTAATATGAAGCTTTCAGTTAACTTGCCAGCTGCATCAAATTTTTGGTACTGTACTTCAAAATAATGATTAGGTGCAACTATAGAATCGCCTATATATGTCACTTTATATCCGCCCATATTTACTGGCTGATATTTATACAGCATAATGTTTTCTTTCACATCGGCTACTTTATCAAAACCTTGAACCTGTATAACGCCGCTTTCGTTGTTCGATACTACTTTACTGGTACCGGCAGCAATTAAAGCTCCTACCAGCAGCAATGCAAAACCAATATGAGCTACGGCTGATCCGGCCAGTTTATACTTGCCTTTTAAGGAATCAGCCAAAATTTTTGCGTTAGCCAATACACCATAAACCGAACCGAACATCGCTAATATAAATACAAACTTCAATTTGTAAATACCTGTCAGGAACACAATTGCAGCAGTAATAATAGCTGATACTACCAGGTAAACAATTGTGGTGATAAAGAAACGGGTGGTATCTGTTTTTTTATATTTCAGGAACTGGGTAAAGCCCAAGAACAAGGTTATAATAAACGCAAAACCAGCCTGAAAAACATTGTATAACTGTACCGGATTAGTTGGCGGTGCAATGTGTGTTTTAAACATGGCATTCCATACAGGTATGGAAGTTACCACTACCAGTTGCAAGCATGACAATCCTAAAAAGGCTGCTCCAACAAACATCCAAAACTCACGCGAATAAGTCTCTTCTTCTTTTTTGGTAATTGGCATTTCTTTGCGACGCCAAACCAGCAGCCAAACGGTAATGGCAAAGAAAATCACCACATCAGCTACCAGGTGCCAAAACATACCCAAATCGGTAAAAGCATGCACAGAAGTTTCGCCCAGGATACCGCTACGGGTTAAGAACGAAGCATATAATACCAGCACAAAACTTAACAAAGTAAGAAAGGTGGCAGTAAAATAAGAGTGCCCGGTATTTTTGAAAACGATGAGTACGTGTACTGCTGCTATAAGCACTAGCCACGGAATCATAGATGCATTCTCTACCGGATCCCAAGCCCAAAAGCCACCAAAATTTAACGACTCATAAGCCCAGAATGAGCCCATGATAATACCAGTGCCCAATACCACTACAGCAAACAAGCCGTAAGATATAGCTGGTGCAACCCATTCGGTATAGCGTTTTTGCCACAAGCCGGCTACTGCATAAGCAAACGGTACCACCATTGATGCAAAACCTAAAAACAATGTAGGCGGGTGGATAACCATCCAGTAGTTTTGCAGCAAAGGGTTTAGCCCGTTGCCATCTTTGATATACTGCAGGTAATCCGGTCGACTAAAAATTGGCGCTTGTATTACTTCACGCAGTAAAATAAACGGCGAGCTACCTACGCGCTCACCTAAAATTACTACGCCCAACAGCATGGATGATAGCAGGGTTTGCGATAACATCACTACAGTCATGACCGCGTTTTCCCACGATTTAGCTTTCCAAACCAAGATGTTACCTAATACGGCTTGCCAGAAAGTCCATAGCCAAAAACTGCCCTCCTGCCCTTCCCAGTAACTGGAAATTATATAATACACCGGCAGCTTGCGCGAAGAGTGCGCCCAAGCATAATGAAATTCAAAAAGACTGTTATAAATAATATAAAACAGGCAGCAGCCTATAGCTACAACCGATGTAGTATTGATATAAAAAGCAATACGGCCTAGCCATTGCCAGGATTTATCGAGCTTGTTGGTTTGTGTAGTTGCAAAAAAGTAACTGATGGTTGAAAGCAGCGCGGTGCCAAATGATAGAACAATAAAAAACTGTCCTAAATGCCCTGGCAATAGGTGCTCCCCTTTAAAAACTGTATCCATTAAAATTTATATGCTGGCTTGCTTGGTAGCGTTAGCCTCGGTGATTTCTACTTTATCTTCGGTGTATTTAGACGGGCATTTCATTAAAATTTTAGACGCATGAAATTCCTTACCCTGCATGGCACCGGTCAGCACAATTTGTTCAGAACGTTCAAAATCCTGAGGCTTGGTGCCGGTAAATACCACTTTACACTCTTCACCTTTATTATCTTTCATATAAAAAGAAAAGTAATTGGCGTCTTTAGTGGCATCATAATACAAAGGTTTCTCTTTGTTTAGATGACCCACAATATGCAATTCCGTTTTGGTTTGCTCTGCATCTTTAAAAGACCCGTAAGTACTTGAATTAGAATAGGTACTTATGATAACAGCTATAGCTACAGCTATAACGATGATACCTAAAATAGCGCTTTTTTTCATGAAGTTTTACCTGCTGTAAATCAGATTACAAAAATACAAAACGTATCACGAAATAGCTTTATTACAATAGATATATCTTATTTAGAATTATTCTTAACACCGCGACTTGGAGAATCGACTGTATACCCGGCCAAACTGGTCAACTGTGATGCATGAAATTCGTTGCCTTGCATAACGCCGGTTACTGTAACATAGGCTGCGCTATCCAAGCCTTGCGGCTTAAACCTACCGGTCATAACTACCTTTCGTTCATCTCCTTTTTCATCAATCATGTAAAATGACCATTGCTGCTTAGTACTTAGTGAATCATGCAGTAAAGGTTTAGTTTTATCAAAGCGACCTGTTACTTTGAATCCAGAACTTTTTCCTTCTGCATCTTTAAAATAGCCGGAACTAGAGCATGCACTCAACAAAAACATAGTAGATAATACGGTAATACTGAAGACAATTTTTTTTCTCATGATAAGTTAGTTGTTTAAGAATAGATCAATGCTGTTAAACTTTGTTACGAAACCATCGAACATTATTTTACAATAAAAAGCCCCAATACAACGAATGTATTGGGGCTTTTAAATATTACACTGAACGTTGGCATTATTATGGCCAAACACCCAAATTTTGGTAGCTTACTGCAATTTTATTAATAGCTAACACAAAAGCTGCAGTACGCAGGGTATCGATATTTGGATTGGTTTTGAATGTTTCCCGAATTTCGTGGTAAGAACGGATCATAGTGTCTTCTAAACCTGAATTCACCAATTCCAGCTCAGAGGCACCTTTGATGATAGTAGCACGTTGCTGCGGATTTAACGTTACACCCGTAATCCCTTCTACCATATTTACCAAGTTAAGATTAGAATTTTCTTCAAATCTACGGTTCATACGACCAAACGATACGTGCGAAAGATTTTTCAACCACTCAAAGTATGAAACTGTTACACCGCCGGCGTTGGCGTACATGTCGGGAACGATGATTCCGCCCATTTCATAAAAAGCAGCTTCAGCTTCGGGCGTAGTTGGGCCGTTGGCGCCTTCTACTATAATTTTAGCCTGCAGGTTACGCACATTATCGGCAGTAATCTGGTTTTCCAAAGCAGCCGGTACCAGAATATCGCAAGGTTGTTCTAAACCTTCAGATGATTTAGTAAAGTTTTGAGCGCCCTCAAAATTCAAGATAGAACCGGTTGCTTTACGATGTTGAAACACCGCTTCTACATCTAATCCATCGGCATTATAAATAGCGCCTTCATACTCACACAATCCTACGATAATGGCACCAAATTCTGCCAAAAATTTAGCCGAATAGTAACCCACATTACCCAAGCCTTGAACAATTACCCGCTTGCCTGCTAGTCCAGGCGTTAAGCCCAAACGCTGCATATCTTCAGCTACGTTTACGCACTCGCGAGCGGCAATAGCCACGCCACGGCCCGTAGCCTCTCTACGACCAGCAATACCGTGTAGTGCTATCGGTTTACCAGTTACACAACCTAAAGCATCACCCTGGTTAGGGTTCATGGTAGCGTAAGTATCGGCAATCCAGCTCATTTCACGTTCGCCAGATCCGTAATCGGGTGCAGGCACGTCAATGTTAGGGCCTAAAAAGTTCTTTTTAGTTAATTCGACTGTATAACGTCGGGTTATGTTTTCAAGTTCCTGAACGGTATAGTTCTTTGAATTGATTTTAATACCACCTTTTGCACCGCCAAATGGTACGTTTACTACCGCACATTTGTAGGTCATCAGCGCGGCCAGTGCCATCACCTCGTCTTCGTTCACCATTTCGCTATAACGAATACCGCCTTTAGTTGGCGATTGGTGATGCGAGTGTTCAACGCGCCAAGCGTCTATTACCTCGAAGCCATTGCCTTTACGTATTGGAAAACGGAAACGGTAAACACTATTGCATGATTTGATTTGATCCAGCAAACCGGCATCATGCTTGGTAAATTGTGCTGCATGGTCAAAGTTTTTACACACATCATCAAAAAAATGCGTGTCTTGACTTTCAGCTATTGCTAAATTATCCATAATTATATTTTAAGTAAATAATTGGTAAACACTATTTATAGTTTAATCAACAACCCGTTGAACATTAAACTATAACTATTTTTTTTAGAAAACGTTTAGTCTTGTTTTTCCAGCTTTTTCAAGCGCCTGTCCATTGCAAACAAATAAACAGCTAATCCTGCAAAAACAATTGCAACAGTTGCTATGACTACATAAATCTGACCCGAACTGCGCATCTTATCGGCCATTTCAACCGGTTGGGCAAACGCCCCAAGGCCACAAAATAACGTTAGGGCTAATAAACCAAGCTTTTTCATTTAAATACTAGTCAGATTTTTATTTTCAATTAAACGGATTCGATAACGTAAGGTTGCAATCCAGATGGCGATAAATATCCAGCCGATACAGGCGGGATAGAACACCGCACGCATCATATTGTCCATATCGTATTTACCGAAGGCTGGGTTGCCACCGTTGCCGGGATGCAAGGAATCAGTCATGCGTGGTAATATGAACAATAATACCACCATCACCGGAAATGCAAAAATGTTATAGATGGCCGAAATACGTGCTCTTTTTTGTTCTTCATCAATGGAATTGCGTAGTACTAAATAGGCGCAATAAAGCAAAAAGGCAATAGCTGCACTGTTTTGCTTTGGATCATTACTCCAAAACTCGCCCCAGGTAAACCTAGCCCAAAGCATACCACTTAACAATCCCAACACATAAAAAAATACACCTGTATTAACTGATTCTATGGCTACTAAATCGTACTCTTCCTTGCCGGTGCTTAAGTATTTAATACTATAAACTACCGATATCCCAAACACCACAAACATCGCCATCCACATAGGTACATGGAAGTAAACATTACGTATAGTTTCGTGTAAAATGGGCAGAGCAGGTACTGGAATCAAAAAGCCGGCAATGATGGTGTAAATGATGAGCACAACTGCTCCAATTTTCCACCAAGACTGATATATAAACTTCATCATATTTGAACGCGCAAAATTAATACAAATTACGGCATATACTATGCGTACATAGTATTTTACAATTATCTTAACAACCGATGTTTTCTGTTAGGAAAGAAAAGTGCTAAACCTGTTTTCACTTACAATGCCTCTTACTTAACAGCATTAGGATTGTAATCTACCGGCAGTAGTTCGGCAATTTTACTTTTGGACCAAGTTCCTTCAACCAGCGTACTTTCGCCAGATACGATGATACCGTTGTTATCAAACAATGCATATGGTTTATACAAAGTCATTACACTGGTTTCGTAATTGGGCATGTCAATAGGACGATAGATATCTTTGAAATCCATTTCTTCCCGCTTTTTGGTATACATTACATACAGATAGTTAGGGAATGTGATGGCAAACAACCCCGGCCTATCCGTAGGCCTAACCACATCTTGCGCGGTAAACGGCGTCCGTACTAAATCTTCAATGTATTTCGACTGCTTTTCCTTTGATATCCAATAGTTCAATGAATCTCGATTTACGCCATTAAACTTATCCAGCTTTTTTTGGATGACTTCTTCACTGGCACGGTACGGATTAGGCTTTCGCAACAGGCGAATCATAATAAAGCCATCATTATAATAACTCCCATTTAACAATGATCTTAAAAAGTGCATGCTTGAGCCGTAGTATAAATCTTCTCGCTTTTGCTCCCACTTAGCTTTCTGATCGGCAGAACCGGGCAGTTCCTGATACAACACCTTTCCGCTCCATGATATGATGTTATTGATACCATCAGCCTTAAAATCCTTAAGCAGAATTTTCACCTGATAACCCAAAGCGCGGTTTTCTATATTGATGAAATCATAAGATGATGCCTGAATTAGTTTCTTTGATTTACGATAAACGATATTGACATCATGTGGATTAAGTATCTTGCACTTTTTTGCGTTTGCTGAAGTGCCCAAAAAGCTTTCTACAAACAGTTGATAATTGCGTTTCCAGTTAGCGCCATCGGTTATAATAACGTCATGCAATTCCGTAATACGGGGCATCAATTCGGCATTCAGATTAATGAGCTGGCTGCCTACTAATACGGTTTTTGAAAAGTCCTCAAATCCAACCGATGTTATAATCAACTCATATTGGCCGGGTTTAACGCCGCTTAATATAAAAGTTCCATCTTCTTTAGTAGTGGTACCAAATGTAGCATTGCTTAAAAATACGCTGGCCCCGGCCATGGGTGTTTTGGTGTCCATGCGTACCACTTTACCAGTTATAGTACCGCCTTGTGCCCATGCAGCCAACGTAAACAATACGCCCACCAATAACAGAAGCCAAAAACGCATAGCCTTAAATTGATTTTAGAATGAGTTGTGAAATCTACTAATTAAAGTATACAGTATAAATTGGTTGCAATAATTTAATGGTGATCTAATCTCTCCATAAGTATGGAAACAACAGTAGTGCTACAGCTACCACCATAACATTGATAGCGGCCAGTATGCCAAAATTGCCATAGCTTAAACTACGTTCTACACCATCCATAGCACTTTTGCTTACTTTGATAAGTAATAATATAACCGGGATGATAACAGGAAAACTAAGCACAGCCATTAAAGTACCACCATTACCTGCCTTAGCAGCAATAGCCGACACCATGGTAAACGTTGTAGAAAATGTAATACTTCCAACCAGCACAGACAGGAAATAATATAAAGCATCGCCCACCGTATTGTTAAAAAACAATGCATATACCACCAAAGCCAATAAACTTAGCAGTGTCATTAACATTGCGTTGTAAACGGTTTTGGATAAAATAATGGCTTGCGGACTAGCTATAGTATAATAATAGAGCAAACGACTCCTGCTCTCCTGCAAAAAACTTTTAGCTATTGCGTTAACCGATGCAAAAAGAATGATAATCCAAAATAGTACGTTCCATACTACGGGGTATCCATTGCTTTGCGTGAAGCCCGGGGTAAGATTAAAGGAAATGTAGCAAACGAAGACGGTAGAAACGATATATAGCAAAACACCGTTAAATGCATACTTTGAACGCCATTCCAGCAAAATTTCTTTTCGGAGCAAATACCCTGTTTGGCGCAATAATTCCATCGCAGCAAATATAAAAATTATTCGTTTCAGGCAGGTCCGATGTTTACATGCGCCAAAAGTGTTAACATGAAGAAACGGCCACGGCTTTATGCCGGTTGGGTGTTCAACAACCGTTGTATTCTTTCATGCAACTCGTGCGGTTGAAAAGGCTTGGCCAGCACTTCATTCATACCCGCTGTTAAAGCTTGCTGCTGTTCATGATCAAATGTAGCTGCCGAGAGCGAAATGATAGGTATGCTGCGTTTAGGTTCAACAAAGTCGAGCCGTATAGCTTTTGCTGCTTGATAGCCGTTCATTTCGGGCATATGAGTATCCATCAGAATCAAATCATAATTATTGCCCTGCAATTTATCCAGTACCTTCCTACCGTTATCTACAATATCAAACGTAATATTCCAGTCCTTTAGCATCTTGGATAGCATGAACTGGTTAACCAGATTATCTTCTGCCACTAAGATCTTAACGTCTGAGAAGGGTTGCAGCTTTGATGACTTTTTATCAGCATCTTGCGTCTCGGGCTTTGGTGCATCTACAATGTTATACCAATTAGTAAAATTAAATACACTACCGCTGCCCAATTGGCTGTTTACCGTCAGCTCCCCTCCTTTTAATTCTATCAATCTTTTTACAATAGTAAGCCCTAATCCTGTTCCGCCGTATTTACTAGTTGTATCTTCTTCGGCTTGTTCAAACGAATTGAAAATAGTAGCTAAACGGTCAGCCTGAATACCAATGCCGCTGTCAATAACACTAAACTTCAACTTCACATTGTTATTCATTTTTTGTATTACATGCACTTGCAGCTTTACATAACCATGCTCGGTAAACTTAATGGCGTTACTTAGCAAATTCATTAAAATCTGGTTCAGCCTTAGTGAATCAAAAAGCAGATTTTCGGGCACGTCGGGCGCCAAGTCTAATATTAGCTCAATATTCTTTTCGTCGGCTTTGTATTTTAATAAATCATAAACGGCTTGAACCGCTTTATGCATATTATTAGCCGTACGAACAATACTAAACTTCCCAGCTTCTATTTTCGAAATATCGAGTACATCATTAATTACACCCAACAATGATTTGGACGACACTTCCAATAAATCAATTAAATTGGTCTGCTGCGTATCAAGTTCCGTCTTGCGCAGAATATTAGTCAAACCAATAATTCCGTTAATAGGCGTGCGCAGTTCGTGACTCATATTGGCCAAAAAGTTTTCCTTAACCTTTTTACCATATTCGGCGGCCTCTTTTGATTTAATTAATTGCGCTTGAAAACTTTTTTGCGGAGACACGTCGCTGATATTCATAAAAACAACTTTGTTCCGATATGAACAACGGCATTCTACCCAAACCAGGCGCTTATCAAACGTTTCAAATTGGTATTCAGCAACAGCAAAGTTCAGGTTGTTATTGATAATTTCAGATAACTTTTTCCGGAAAGCGGCTTGATCCTTCTCAGTTGCTAAATCAATAATACTTTTCTTGATAACCTCTTGCGGCTGATAACCTAAGATTTTTTCAACAGCAGGATTTATTGTTTGTATGCGAAGCGTTTGCGCATCAATGGTTGCGATGATATCGGCAGAATTTTTTACCATAATGGCGTAATTCTGCAAATCCTCATTTTTTACTTTTATTTCTTTTTGACTACGTGCCAGTTGTATAAATGCATCAACCTTTGCCGAGGTTATGTAAGGATCGAGTGGTTTGTAAAGGTAATCAACAGCACCAGCCCCTAATCCTTTAACAGCGTATTTAGAATCTTTAGAAATGGCCGTTACAAAAATGATAAGGATATCTTTTGTACGAGGGTTGGCTTTCAGCATTTCAACCAGCTCAAAACCGTCAATTTCTGGCATTTGCACATCAATCAGGGCAACACTAATCGGGTTTTCCCAAGCTATGCGCAACGCATCATTTGGAGATGTTGTTGACAGGATATTTATATCATCGCGTTTAAGAAGCGCTTCTAACGCAATAATATTTTCTTCCCTATCATCAACGATGAGAATATTTACAGGATCCATATGTGACGGTTAAAAGTAGTCAAAAAACCTTTCAGCTGCGGAATAATTCGAAAATCTCCTCTGTATGCAGTACATAATCAGCTGCTTTAAGCTGGATAGCCGAGTTAGGCATATCCGGCATTTCGGCATCTCCAGGATGCTGTGCAATGGTTAAAGCACCGCTTTGTTGCAGCCTAAGTAACCCTTCTGCCCCATCCTGGTTAGCACCCGAAAGCAATATCGCCGTACAACGATTGGTAAACACATCCGCTGCACTTTTAAAAGTAACATCTATAGATGGTTTTGAATACCATACCGGCTCAGACACATCCAAGCTAAACTGCTTTTCATCTTCAATTAGTGTATGATAGTTAGCCGGTGCTATATATATAGCGTTTGCTCTGATTTCTTCCTTATCGCTTATTTCGCGGAGGTACATACGACTATTCTCGGCAAATAGTTTTTCAATTTCACTGAAAAAATTCTTTTTCCGGTGAATAATGATGATAACGGTTTTGTTAAAGTCGGTAGAAAAACTTTTTATAGCACGAAACAACAACTTGAACGATCCGGCAGAACCGCCAAGCAACAACACTTCTGATTGTTGCCACCGTTGGATGAGATCTGTGTTAAGCGCCAATTTTTTGATAGATATTTTCTTTCGAATTGATTACTTTAAATCGCTTTCGGAAAGCGTCAGACCGAATTGCTTCTTTACTACCCAGACATAAAAACCCTAACGGGCACAAGCTTTTGTAAAACAAGTCCAGTACCTTTTCCTGTAATTCCGACTCGAAATAAATAAATACATTCCGGCAACTAATCATCTGAAATTCGTTGAACACCCCGTCAGAAATAAGGTTGTGTACCGAAAACAGTGTATTTTGCTTCAACTCGGTATGAATGGTAGCTGCATCATACAACATTGTAAAATGATCGGTTATGGTGCCCGGCAAACCCGAGTACTGATAATTCTCGGCGTACGACTTTATTTTTCGTAAACTGTAAATGCCACGTTTGGCCTCTTTCAGTACTTCGGTGTTGATATCAGTGCCGTATATAAAAGATTTTTTGCGTAAACCAGCCTCTTGTAGAAGGATTGCCATTGAATACACCTCTTCACCTGTTGAACAGCCGGCACTCCATATTTTGATATGCTGAAACGTGGACAAATACGGCAACACTTGTTGATTGATTGCTTTGTAAAAAAGCGGATCGCGAAACATCTCGGTTACATTCACAGTAATTTCTTCCAAAAAGTACTGGAAAAAAGATGGTTCGTTTACCAACATATATTTAAGGTCAAGGTAATTTAGCTTTTTTAGCTGCATTACCCTGGCCAGCCTGCGCTTAAATGATGCTTTAGAATAACCCGCAAAATCAAATCCATGGATTTTTTTTACCAGATTTACCAGTTCATTTAATTCCGTTACTGTTACCCCACCTGTGTCAATTTCGTTCATGCTATCAATTCTCTAACCACAGCTGCATCAGTGCAATTAGGCGGTCCATATCAATTGGTTTAGTTATGTAATCATTGGCGCCCGCGGCCAGACATTTCTCCCTGTCTTCTTTCATGGCCTTAGCTGTTAAGGCAATTACAGGTAACTTAGCCCATTTGTTTTGCTTACGAATTTGCCGCGTGGCTTCATAGCCGTCCATTTTGGGCATCATGATGTCCATCAGCACAATGTCAATGCCTGGCGTATCTTCCAGTTTTTCAAGTGCTTCGTCGCCGTCATTAGCAATCTCAACTTGTAAATCATAGGTTTGCAAAGCACTGCTCAATGCAAATATATTTCGCATATCGTCATCTACAATCAGCACTTTTTTACCCTTCAACATATCTTTTCCTTTGCTTACCGATGGAACAGATTTGGCCGCTGATGATGACGCAGTTTGCGCTGGCGGCATACCACTTATTTTGTGCAAAAACAGGTTTACTTCATCAATCAACCGATCAGCCGATTTGGTTGATTTCATTACCATTGCGTTGGCATACTGCATTAAACGGTTAACCGAGGTTTTATCCAGTTCCATGGCGGTATTAACAATAACCGGCAATTCGGCAAAGCGATCTATAGCTTTTATTTTATCCAGCAAATCCAATCCGGATATATCTGGCAGGTTCAGGTCAAGAATTACACATTGGTAATCATTCTCATGCAGTTTGCGGAACGCTTCATCGCCGGTAAATGCCTGGTCAACGGTGATGCCTTGTTTTTGCATCAAATCTTTGAGCGCTTCACTTTGCGCTTCATGGTCTTCAACCAACAAAATTTGTTTAAACTGCACGCCACTCTGGCTCATCATGTCGTTAAACAATTTGTCCAGCGTTTCGGTGTTAATCGGTTTCTTCATAAAACTGATAGCACCTTCCCTGCGCACTTTGATAGCAGCAGCCTCACCAGCAGACATTAGATGTACCGGAATATGCTGCGTATCGCTCTCCTGTTTCAGCTCTTTCAATATCTGCCAACCATCTTTACCTGGCAGCATAATATCCAATATTACTGCATCAGGTTGCTTTTCTTTAATGATTTCAACCGCATGCGTTCCTTCGTTAACCATCACCGATTGGTAACCATGGTCTCGGGCGTAGTCCTGCAATATATCAGCAAAGTTGTGGTCGTCTTCTACAATCACTACCAACGGTTGCCCCCGGTTAGGTCGGCTTGGTGCCAATTCAGCTGCCGGTTGCAAGAAATTAACCTTAGGAGTAAAGCTTTCCACGGTAGGTAATGCAGGCTCTTCTTCGGCAGATGTTTGAGATGGTTGTTGATTTGCTACAACCGGTATAGTTAAAATAAATTCGCTTCCCGTACCCAACTCGCTTCGCAGCGTAATTTCTCCGCCCAATAAATTAGCCAGTTCACGGCTGATTGATAGGCCTAACCCGGTACCGCCATATTTACGGCTGGTTGAGCCATCGGCCTGCTGGAATGCTTCAAATATTACTTTTTGCTTTTCAGGCGCTATACCAATACCCGAATCTTTTATTGCAAAACTGATTGTGCCAGGTTTAGTACCAGGTTTGGCAGTAATGGAAATTTCGCCGCTCTCAGGTGTAAACTTAAAGGCATTAGATAGCAGGTTTTTAATTACCTGTTCTACACGTACTTTATCGGTATAAACAGTTTCGGCAACCTGACTGACGTTGGTTTTAAAACTGATGTTCTTGTTCCGGGCTACTTCAGTAAACAGCATCTCCATATCCCGAACAATATCGCTTACTTTTATATCGTCGTTTTGGATTTCGAGTTTACCGGATTCAATTTTCGACAAGTCAAGTATGTCGTTAATCAGCGTCAATAAATCGTTACCGGCGTTGAAAATTACGCTGGCATATTTAATCTGATCTTCACTCAGGTTATCGGTTTTATTATCTTTCAGGATACGCGCCAACACCAGAATACTATTCAACGGCGTGCGCAATTCATGGCTCATGTTGGCTAGAAACTCCGATTTATATTTACCAGTAGTTTCCAGCTCGTTTACTTTAACATTAATGGCCGTGCGCGCTTCTTCAATGGCTTGGTTCTTTTCTTCCAGTAAACTGGCTTTTTCCTCCAGCTCGGCATTAATGGTACGCAATTCTTCTTGCTGAACACGAAGCTCTTCTTCAGACGCTTGCAGCATTTCGGTTTTATTGAGCAACTCTTCGTTGGTTACCCGCATTTCTTCCTGCTGTGCTTCCAGTTCTTCGGCTTGTTGTTGAACCTCTTCCAGCAAATCGTGCATAATGGTACGCGCTTGAGCGGTATTTACGGCAATGCCGATATCTTCGGCTGCTGCCAAAATGTATTCCCGGTCGCGTTCCTTTAAATTTGATTGGAAAGCTATTTCCATTACACCCTTCAACTTCTTATCGAAGAAGAACGGAACAATTAATATTTCAGCCAGTTCATGACTTAAAATAGAAGTTTCTAATTGCAGTTTATCGTTTAATTTACCTTTGATAGTTGCTGATTTTTGATCTTGCGCCACCTGGCCTACCCAACCTTCAGATAGTTTAATCTTGTTCTTTAAAGTTCCCAAATCATGGAAGGCATAGTAAGAATAGAGCTCTAGGTTTTGATCGTCTTCATTTAACAGGTAAAGGGTTCCGGTCAATGCATCAGTGTATTGGCAAACCTCCGCCAGTACATTTGCCGAAAGTTCCTTTTCATTTAACTGGCCCTGCATTTTTTCATTCAGGTTGCCTACTCCGGTTAATAACCAGTTTTTATCTTCGTTCTCTGCCAAAACTTTTTCAAGCTCAATATTGGCATCTTTTATTTCGGCTTCAATACGTTTTTGTTGATTGAAGGTTTTTTGAATGTAGATGAACAGAACGATAATAATAATCAGGAAAATTAATGACCCCAATACGATAGTGACTGTGGTAGTGGTGGCCGCATCCTGCGTACGTTTTTTGCCTAACTGAACCGATTTATTTTCAATACTCACAATGCGGCTAATCGTATTCCTGGTTCTGTCCATGATAGCTTTACCGCTGATGATCATATCATGCTGAATCATGTAATCCAAACCTACCTGGGCTCGCTGGTCTATATTACGTTTTAAAATTTCAAGCTGGCTATCGGTAAGTGCCGCTAATTCTGTCACATAATTTTGTTGATCCAGGTCGTTTACGGTTAGATCCTGCAAATGACGAAGCGCTAGATTGATGCGGGGCAATGCGGCTTTATACGGATCCAAAAACTTGTCTTTATTGGTAGCTACATAACCACGCATGCCGGTTTCGGCATCTGTTAGATTTTGCAATATATCCCGAGATGTGCTGATGATTTGCTGGCTATGCTCAACATCTTCCTGATTATTTTGAAGTTGGTTGATGCTACGGTAGGATAAAATGCCAACTACAAATACCAATACAATAGAAATGGCGAATCCTAATAAGACCTGATTACGGAATGATAATCTGAACATTTTTAAAGGGTAGAAATCTAAATTATTTCCATGCCTAACAAGGCATAGCTAGTAACGTATCAAAACTAACAATATCTGCTTAAATAAAAAACGGCAGCCTTAAGCTACCATTTTTTAAATATCACAAATACGGCTAATACAATTAGGCAAAAGCCTAATATATGATTCCATGCAAATTTTTCGGTTTTGAAAAACACGGTTGTAAAAATCATAAAAACAGTTAGCGTAATGGCTTCCTGAATGGTTTTTAACTGTACCAAATTAAACGGACCTCCTTCTGCTTCGTATCCCGACCTATTGGCTGGAACCTGGAAAAGGTATTCAAAAAAAGCCAGTCCCCAGCTAATTAATATTATAGCTATAAGGGGTAAGTTTTTAGACCACGAATAATCTTTAAACTTAAGGTGCCCATACCAGGCAAACGTCATAAACGTGTTGGATATGACCAGAAAAAGGATAGTTTTTAAGCCGCGCATAACGCATTATACGTTTTCGGCAACAATCTGTTTTTTAGGTAACGAAATAATGCTAAGCAACGGACCAATGAACAGCAAATACCACCCCCATTTGAATTTAATGAGACTGGTTAACGTACCTGCCAAGCCCTTGAATGGTATAAAGCTGAATGATGATTTAACCTTCATCACCGCAGCAATGTAAACCAACCCAACCAATGCGAAACCTATCCATGCCGCAATTTTGGCTACCGGATATTGTTTAAGCACAGTACCTGCAATTCCCACAATAGCAACCAACAACACAACCATGCCGTACGGTTTATTCAAATCATACAAATCCCAGGTAATGATACCGAATGGGCGCAGCAGCGGACACCAAGTGGCAGCCATTAATATCACAAAGCCCACAAAACAAACAAAAGCTTTAGGTTGCATAGCTGGATAACTTTAACGGTTAATTTCCATTTTTTCGGCGAAGTGCGCACAGTAATCGCGCAAATCTTCTACGATGTTTGTTTCGCCGGTGGCCCGTAAAAAGCTGTCGCCCATGGTTTGCAAGGTTTCAAAGAAGAACTTCTTCATTTCGTCAACCGGCATATCCTTGGTCCAAAGGTCAATGCGAAGGGTGTTTTTATAATTATGATCCCACAAAGCCAGCATAAAAGATTTTACCGGCAGGGCTTCCTGTGTTTTGGAGTCGGTTGATTCCCAGGTAATGTTTTCTGGAACGTTGTTATCGTCTAAATCAACAATAATTTTTATCTCGGCTCTTTTCATGTATAGGGCTATTTTATTTATTTTACTAAAAGATATATGATGGCTGTCAAAACAATAAAGCTCAACTCAATTGTCCACAGCATTTTAGTTTCGCGAAAGAAATTACGGAATATCAAATCCAAAAACCACACGGAGAAGGCCAGAAACAAAAATATAATGGCAACAGTGCCTGTCCAGTGCACGAGTTCTTTTCCGGTGATGGCTACCGGCTTGTATACCCAGGTTACTATAGCCAGTACTACTAAAAATGCTGTAGCAAAATTTAAAGGCGTTAATCGGAGTTTCATGTATTACTTTTTTCGGAATGATTTACCGCGGGTAGTTTTAGGTTTGCCGTATTTAGCCGCCATCTTCTGGTTACGGCCCTCAGGTTTTTTCCTCTCAACACGCTCCTTTTTATCGTGAAAAGCTCCTTTAAAATCAGGATTTTCACGGCGCTTTTGCATATCAATTTCACGCGCTTGCTCCTGGCGCTCTTCGAAAGGCGTTTGTTCGATAAATACATCGCCCGGCATTTGCTCAACAACGATATTTTGTCGAATGAGTTTCTCAATCTTTTCGATGTAATACTCCTCGGCCGGGTTGCAAAACGTAATAGCTTCTCCTGTATTAAACGCCCGACCAGTACGACCAATGCGATGCACGTAATCTTCAATCACAATGGGCACGTCAAAATTAATCACATGGCTTACGTCACTTACATCTAATCCACGTGCGGCCACATCAGTAGCTACCAATATCTTTACCTCGTCGTTTTTAAAGGCGTTGATAGAATTGATACGAGTGTTTTGCCCTTTATTGGCATGTAGCACTTTTACCTGGCTATCATCAAACTTGCGCACTAAAAACTTGTACACATCTTCGGCAGCGTAGCGGGTTTTACAAAACACAATCAGCTTTTTAATATCTTCTGTAGCGTCCAGCAGGTTTTTAAGCAGATTGATCTTTGTTTTAATATTGGGGACAAAGTACAATTTCTGCGTAACCGTTTGTGCCGGCGTAGCCTGAGGCGTAACCTCAATTACGGTAGGAAATTCCAGGAAATTACCAGATAGCAACTGCACCTTGTCTGACATAGTAGCCGAAAACAAAAGGTTTTGGCGCTTGCGTGGAACTACTTCTAAAATGCGGTTGATCTGCGGCATAAAGCCCATGTCCATCATTTTATCAGCTTCATCTAAAACCAAAATTTGTAACGGCTTTGGATGAATGTGTCCGGCCAGATAAATATCTAAAAAGCGTCCGGGTGTAGCCACAATAATGTCTACCCCTTTTTGTATGGTTTCAATCTGCGTTTTTGGACCTAACCCACCATAAAGCGTAACAACACGCAAATCGGTATAGGTGGCGTAAGCTTTTATGTTCTCTTCAATTTGCAGGGCCAGTTCACGGGTTGGCGCTAATATCAAACAACGCGCATCGTTACCCTGCGCATATTTAAGCTTCATGAGGATGGGCAACACGTAGGCTGCGGTTTTACCCGTACCGGTTTGTGCAATACCCATCACGTCCTGCCCGTTCAGTATCGGCGGAATGGCTTTTTGCTGAATCAGCGTAGGTTCGGTATAACCGGCATCGGTAATGGCATTCAGTATTTGCCGGTTAAACTTAAATTCATCAAATGTTATAGCCATAGGGCGCAAAGATACACTTTAGTTATTTAAGTTATAAAAGACTGTATGATGTGACACTTCATCAACCAACAACTTTCATTAACATCAAGCAGCAATTATATGCATGCCCCGTTTTGAAATATGTTTTTGATGCAATAACGGACAGATGCCTGTATCGTAACCGAACACTTACCAAGTTAATAAAATATCACAAGCACCTATAATACAACATATTACATAACCGGTATTGTTTTCGTCTGCATTAATTAAACCTGATACAACCTTTTGAAATGATTAAAAACTACATTAAAACCGCATGGAGAAACTTACTGCGCAGCAAAGTTTACTCGCTTATTGCTGTTATTGGTTTAGCAATAGGTCTTTCAGTGAGTGTACTGCTTTTTTGGGGTGTTAACGATGAATTAGTTTATGACACGGGCTGGTCTGACAATGAACTTATTTTCAGATTAAATGCTAAAGTTAAAATGGGTGACAACGTTTACGATACCTGGACTAATACGCCCGCCCCCATTGCAGCCAGTGCCCTGAAAGATTTTGCAGGTGTTGAACAGGCCGTTCGTTATCAAAAAAGCCAAATGCTCATTACTGCGGGCGAAGAACATTTAATCGAAAAGGGATTTGCCTATACGGAACCCTCCTTTTTTAACATCTTTCATATCCATTTTTTAAACGGCAACATTAAAACGGCTTTAAAGGATATTAACAATGTTGTGCTTAGCCGTGATGCTGCCGTTAAATATTTTGGTTCTGTAAATAATGCGTCAGGTAAAACCATGTTACTTGGCGAAAAGCAGGAACCGTATACAGTTTCGGCCGTGATTGAAAATATGCCTCAGCATAGTAGCATGCGGCTTGATGTACTTACTTCATTAAATGTTGTGCGCAAAAATTTTGGCGGCAACGGCGACTGGAAAACTATTGATGAAGACTGGGGCAACTTTAGCTTCAACACCTTTTTTAAATTAAGGCCAAGAGTCAATCCAGAAATCCTTGCCAAGCAACTTTCGGCAATTCACATTAAAAATAATAAGTATATCAGAACAGGAGATGTGATTTACCTGCTGCAACCGCTAAATACTTTGCGATTATATAATCCCGACCTCTCGCCCTCCGGCATCAGGTCGGTTAAATTATTTTTTATAATAGGTGTACTTATTATAGGCATCGCTGCCATCAACTATATTAATCTTTCTACCGCACGTGCAACTAAAAGGGCTAAAGAGGTAGGTTTACGCAGGGTGGTTGGTGCCAATCGTAAACAGCTGGTTATGCAGTTTGTAACTGAATTTGTTTTAATTTTCCTTATATCCCTTGCCTTAGCCGCTGCCCTTATGCCAGTACTTACTCCGTTGTATAAAGAGATAAGCGGAAAAACTTATACCATTGATTACTTGCAATGGACAACACTTAAGATAATTGGATGGGTTGGATTTTGCACTATTGTTATGGCCAGCGTTTACCCCGCGTGGGTATTATCTTCTTTTAATCCAACGGCAGTATTAAAATCAAACTTTAACAAAACCGCGCAAGGCGGATGGCTACGCAAATGCTTGGTTGTGGTTCAATTCACCTTTTCTATTATGCTGATTATTTGCACGGTTGTAATCTCTAAACAGCTTCGGTACATTCAAGCCAAAAACTTAGGATATAATCGTCAGAATGTTTTAATGGTAAACATGAACGACAGGATGGGCAAGCAGGTACAAACTGTAATTAATGAATTAAAAAACGATGAAAACATTACAGATGTAACTTTCTCTACAGATAACTTGATGGAAATGGGTAACTCAACTGACAACATTAACTGGCCTGGAAAAACCAACTCGAATGCCCATATCAGCCCGATGGAAATAAGTGCCAACTTTACGTCGCTGATGCAGATGAGGTTTGCAGCGGGCACCGGGTTTACCGGCACACCGGCCGACAGTGCTTATTACCTGGTCAATGAGTCGGCCGCAAGGATGATGAACCTCAAAAACCCTGTAGGTACAAATATAAACTTATGGGGTCGGCCCGGACAGATTAGAGGTGTTCTAAAAGATTTTAATAATGGTTCGTTAAAAACCTCAATTCAGCCCACCATTTTTGGTGCCGCACGTTCAGCTCAGTACGGTGGCATTTTATATATTAAAATAAAGTCTGGCGGTGCAAAAGATGCCGTGACTAAAGCAGAACAAGTTTACCATAGTATTAACCCGGTACGGCCATTTGATTATCAGTTTATGGACGAAAACTTTGAAGCCATGTACAGAAAAGAAACGCAAACGGCAAAACTATTTAAAGCATTTGCTGGGGTTACCATACTTTTAAGCTGCCTGGGTTTATTCGGACTAGCAGTATTTACGGCCGAACGGCGCACAAAAGAGATTGGAATTCGTAAGGTTTTAGGTGCCAGCGTTCAAAATATCTCGGTATTGATATCTAAAGAATTTGCATGGCTGGTTATGATTGCCAATATCATTGCCTGGCCGGTGGCTTGGTATATTACCCACCAATGGATACAGGAGTTTCCTTATCACACAGATATCAGCTGGTGGATATTTTTGATATCGGGAATGCTGTCTTTGCTGCTGGCTGTAATTACGGTAAGCTCGCAGGCCATACGGGCGGCTGTTGTTAGCCCAGTAAAAAGCTTAAAGGTAGAATAAACCCGATTTGATATTACCTTTTGCAAAGGAGCTGCCTAAAAGCAGCTCCTTTTGCTTTTACATATCTTCGCCACTTCCTTACTTATTATTACCTTTACACGCCATGGCATCTATTTTAATTAAATCAGCCACCGTTGTAAACGAGGGCAAGCAGCTTGTAGCCGATGTGCTGGTAAGCAACGGAATTATTGAACGTATTGACTCAACCATCAACACAACCGCCGATCAGGAAATTAACGCCGAAGGACTGTACCTGTTACCCGGCGCCATCGACGATCAGGTACATTTTCGCGAACCCGGTCTAACACATAAAGCAGAGATTTACACCGAGTCGAGAGCGGCGGTGGCTGGCGGTATCACCTCTTTTATGGAGATGCCCAATACGGTGCCCAATACGCTAACCCAACAACTGCTGGCTGATAAGTATGCTATTGCAGCGCAAAAATCGTTAGCCAACTATTCGTTTTACATGGGCGCATCTAACGATAATTTGGATGAAGTGTTGCGTACCGACGCCAAAAACGTTTGTGGCGTTAAAGTATTTATGGGGTCATCAACTGGAAATATGCTGGTAGACAATCCAGGCACACTGGAAAATCTTTTTTCAAAATCGCCTATGCTGATTGCTACCCACTGTGAGGATGAGCAAACCATTAAAAACAATCTGGCACATTATAAAGAATTATTGGGTGATAATATCACTATTGATTATCATCCTAAAATACGCAGTGTCGAGGCTTGCTACCTGTCATCATCTATGGCGGTTGAGCTGGCCAAAAAGCATGGTGCCAGGCTACATATTTTACATATATCAACCGCTAAAGAAACCGAGCTTTTTGATAACACCATTCCGCTAAAAGATAAAAAAATAACGGCGGAAGCTTGCGTTCATCACCTATGGTTCAGCGAAGACGATTATGCCACCAAAGGCAACTTAATAAAATGGAACCCTGCAGTAAAAACGGCCCACGACCGCGACGGTATATTGCAAGCGTTATTAGATGGTCGAATCGATGTGATCGCTACCGACCATGCGCCACACACTGTTGAAGAAAAAGCCCAACCATATTTGCAGGCTCCATCCGGCGGTCCGTTAGTACAGCATGCGTTACCTGCGTTACTACAGCTTCATCACCAACAAAAAATCACATTAGAACAAATAGCCGAAAAAACCGCTCATAACGTAGCCACCTGTTTTCAGATAGAGAAACGAGGTTACATCCGTGAAGGTTATTGGGCCGATTTAGTGCTGGTGAATTTAAACAAGCCGTGGACAGCTAAACCCGAAAACGATTTGTACAAATGCGGGTGGAGCCCTTTTGATGGCGATACGTTTCAATCTGCCATTACACATACTATTGTTTCCGGCCACTTAGCTTATCAAAACGGCTCATTTAATGAAGGCTTGCCAGGAAAGCGATTAACCTTTGAGCGATAGTTAATTTTTCTATTATTATTGTTACCTTAATACATTAAGCGTTTGCACCGCTATATTTAATCCGTCATGTTCAATCGTCGTAAATTTATACAGTTATCAGCCGCCGGCTCTTCTTTGGCGGCATTGTCACAAACTAGTTTTGCTAAAGCGTTAAATACCACTGATCAATCTACGCTACCGGTAGTAATATCTACCTGGGATTTTGGTATTGCTGCCAATCAGGAAGCCTGGAAAACCCTGTCAAAAGGCGGACGCGCACTGGATGCCGTTGAAGCAGGTGTACGTATTCCGGAAGCAGACATGAACAACCACTCGGTAGGCCGTGCCGGCTACCCCGATCGCGATGGGCATGTTACACTGGATGCATGCATAATGGACGAGTTGGGCAACTGCGGCGCTGTAGCCGGAATGGAAGACATTGACCATCCTATTTCAGTTGCGCGTCTGGTAATGGAAAAAACCCCTCACGTAATGCTGGTAGGCGAAGGCGCTACACAATTTGCAGTAGAACACGGCTTTAAACGCATGAAATTGCTTACGCCTGAGTCGGAAAAAGCCTGGAAAGAGTGGTTGAAAAAAGCGGAATACAAACCGGTAATCAATTTTGAAAACAAACAAGGTTTGCCCGGTAACCAGTACAACCATGATACTATTGGCATGCTGGCGCTTGATGCCAAAGGAAATATATCTGGCGCATGTACAACCAGCGGTATGGCTTTCAAACTGCATGGCCGCGTGGGCGATAGCCCGATTATTGGCGCTGGTTTATATGTTGACAATGAAGTGGGTGGGGCTACGTCTACCGGGGTGGGCGAAGAAGTTATCCGCAATGTAGGCAGCTTTTTAGTGGTTGAATTGATGCGCCAGGGTTATCCGCCAGAGCAGGCTTGCAAAGAAGCGGTAATGCGTATCATTAAAAAGAAGCCCGAAATAGCTAAACAGATACAGGTTGGATTTTTGGCTATCAACAAAAAAGGTGAACACGGTGCTTATGCTATCCAGCAAGGTTTTTCATATGCGGTATGCAACAGCAAAAAACAGGATACGTTGATTAAAGGCAAGAGTTATTATTAAAAATAAGGTACTGTGCGGCTATTTAGCTATCTTTGCAACGTAGCCGCACTAAAGCCATTTGAAGAGTTTGATTAGGTTACTTTTTCAAAACTTTCAACTTATGGTATTTTTAGAAGTTTGTGCTAATTCCATTACATCGGCCCTGGCGGCACAACAAGGCGGCGCCTCTCGCGTAGAGCTTTGTGAAAACCTTACCGAAGGTGGCACTACGCCTTCTTATGGCCAAATGAAGCTTACCCGCCAACTGCTGAATATCCCTGTACATGTTTTACTACGCCCGCGAACCGGCGATTTTTTGTACAATGATTTAGAGTTCGAAATCATCAAAGCTGATTTGCAATGCGCTATCGATTTAGGCTGTAATGGTGTAGTATTAGGCATACTAAATGCTGATGGCACTATAGACATTGGCCGATGCAAGCAGTTAATTGACCTCGCCAAACAGCACAATTTGCACGTTACCTTTCATCGCGCCTTTGATTTTTGCACGGATATGTTTCAGGCCTTGGAGCAAATTATTGCTCTGGGCTGCGACACCATCTTAACATCGGGTGGAAAACCCACTGCGATAGAAGGTGCCGGGACTATTGCTCAGCTGTTTTTACAAGCTAAGGGCCGTATCGACATAATGCCGGGTGGTGGCTTAAGCGAGTACAACGTAGCCGACTTGGTACACTTTACGGGGTCTACCTTCATCCACTCATCAGCTAAAGCACGCCATAAAACCGCCATGACCTATAAAAAGGAAAATATTATGATGAGTGGTGCTAATGTTGACGAATACGACATTCTTACTACAGATGTCGAACGTGTAAAAGCCATCATTTCACTAGCCAACGGTAACCAACATCATTAATTTTTACAAAATACTTAGTGGCAAAATCAGCGTTATGCGGTTCTGACCGTTGCCGCCAAAAATATCATTGTTTAGTAAATGGGTGTAGCGCAAGCCAAAGGTAATTGCACTTTCATTGAACCATTGGGTATCAAAATAAAGCTCTGCCCCTACCGATCTGAAATCGGCTTTGAATGTAGCACCATTGCTGTAAAAATCTTTTCCGTGTGTATAGTCGTAGAATACACTGCCTCTTAATCTTAACAGGTATACCAAATCGCCAAATCCAGCATCAGGGTAAGCGATTGGAAAATGATAGCTGGCTCCAATCTTCGTTAAACGGTACAAATTATCGGCCGTGTACCCTCTCGAAAAAGAGAACTGGTTGGAGAAAAAGCTATACTGCCGGTCACGCTGCTGATAAGCACCGTTAATGACTAAACTATGATTAGGTAAAATACCCGGAAAATAAAAACTACCAGACGCTAAAAATTGGTGTGCCTGAAGGCTATTTATAGTATTGCGATAGTTGAAAGTAATTACCTGGGCTAAATGCGGGTAGATATTTTGAACAGGCTGCGCTACCTGATTTCTGAAAGTAATGGAGTTGGTAAGGTAAGTATTATCTGGTATAGCCTTACTAAAAATTGGTGCTACGTTGGTAACTGTGTAAGATACGCTACTGCGTAAATTCAAGCTTGTGTAATTACGTCCGGTGCTTAAATTAAGCGGCAATTGTAAACCCGCCTGCAAATTAGTTTCGTTCCAGTTGGCTTCCAAAACATTCCGGTTTTGATCCAAAAAGTAATCGCGCCGGTCAGTGGTATAACTTACACCGCCAAACAAGTACGGAAAAGCTGCACCGTAGATACTGGTGAAGCTAAACTGCTTATACCCTTCATTACGATTATAATTAAATGATAATTCGCTTTGAAGCGTATTGAGGATATTTTCTCCGGTTAATGAAAAGGTGTAATCCGGGTCATTAAAATATGGAATTAAACTATGGAAATTGAAAGGATGCGTAAACTTCGGATATTTTTTTACAGCTAGCGGTTGTGTTGTAACGCCTGCCAGCAAATTTGCGCCGGTATCTCGTTTTAATGAGCTCAATTCGAAATCTGACAAAGCCGCCATTGCTGCAACCGGCTTGTATTGAACGGTTGACTTATTTACATCATGCAACTGATAGCCAAACGCCGTAAAACTCATCCAAGCCAGCTTATTGTCTGTTATAGCAGGCTGATAGTTACCGATGCTGCTTTGCAAAGAATCACTTTGCAATTCGAACAACTTTCGGCTTTTCATATCCAATGCATATAACTGATCGTTTACACCACTAGTTGCGGCAAAGTAAACGGTATCGCGGTGAATAGCAGGAAAAGCCATGGGCGCTATATCCGGCGGTATTAAATACTCATTTTTGCCTGTTTTAAGATCAATCAGCGCAATAGTCATTTTTCCGGACGGTAACCTAACCGCCGAAATTAGCTGATTATCATTGTAGAATTTGGGATAAGTATAAAATACCTGGTTTGGGTTGGCCACTGTATCAATCAACTTACCTGTGCTGGCATCCAATATATGCAACGCATACTTACCCGAAGGTGGCGTATTCACTACAACCAGTTTGGTGCCATCGGCGTTAAAAGCAGGAGCAGCATATTTAGTTCGCGATGTTATTTTATGCTGCTGTCCGGTTTTAACATCCAATACTTTTAGTTCTGTGTAATCTCTATAACCCCATCGGATATCCGGGCGACGGGCGGCATAAACGATCTTACCATCTCTGTAGGCGAAATAAGAATCGTTAACCAGGTCGCTTAAGCGAATACTTTGCTCGACACCGTTTTTACGGATAACAAATACCGGCCGATGCTGGTAAGTAGATTTACGGTAGATGAGCGTACTATCGTCAACATAAGCCGGAAATTCGTTGCTGGCTATATAATGCTGATTTTTGGAATACTGCTTAATCGCGTTTTGTTGCTCGGGCGTAACCAATTGTTTTTTGAAATGATTAAACGCTTCTGTACGGAAAGCAGAGAACCGTTGACCGGTGTGCTGCCTGAACGATTGTTGAAAAGGATAGAAAAGCGATTTATAAGCTGCGGCATCATGGGCCACATTGCGCCAAACGTTCGGACTGAACTTATCCCGACCGTAACCAATCAGCATATATCCCATTGGATACCAATCAGGCACATAATCTTTATAAGAACCATTTCTCAGCTTCATCCAGCTATAATCTTTTCCGGCTGCCCACAATGAGCGGAAGCCGTTGTAAAACCAAGGCAATCTTCCCCTACCCTGGCTGGAGGTATAGGTTTCGTTGAAAACGGCATCACCCTCAGTAAACCAGTTGGGTATAGCCAGGCTGTAGCCAAGCGCCTGCCCGCCTTCGCCAAATACAACGTGCAAAACGCGGGTTAAGCCAACATCAAAATTATTGATTTGCTGCACGTGCCTAAACTCGTGCGTGGCCAATTGGTCGGCCTGCGGTAAGCTGCCCAAAGCAAAGCTATTTTGCGTTGGTATAACATAAAACTCACTTCTGAATGGTGCCAAACCCACATAACCGTTAGTGGTTAATGTTTGATTTTGCAGCACTATGTTTACCTGCTTTTGCCTTTTGCCGATGGTAGGCAACACAGCTTTGTTCATTTGCTGGATAATGGATGTCACCTTGCGCCCGGTTGAATCCAGTCCGGCTGGGAAAATGATTCGTGCTTGGGGCAGGGTAATCTGATTCCATTTAACTGATGGCGGGTTGCCACCAAATTCTTGTGCCTTACCAACAGTAGCTGCAAACAATAACGCAACTGATATATATAACGCCGGCCTTCTAAACATTGCTGTGAAAATATGCAGAAATAAGCATTAAAGCAATCTACGGGTCAATTCACAAAAGCATGACACTGTATATGTTAAAACCTGTTACATTTGCCGCTTGTTAATTTGATATTATGGCTAAAGTTTCCATCAATCTGGCTACCGGTTCCCTGCAAAAGGAAGAAATTATTGTAGGTATTGATTTAGGCACCACCAACTCACTGGTGGCGTTCATCAATCCGGATAAAAATCCGCAGGTTATTAATGATGCCGGTAAAGGCGTGTTGGTACCGTCGGTGGTTCACTTTGATCAAACCGGTGGCATTACTGTAGGTAACGAGGCTAAAAACTATCTGATCACCGATCCGCAGAATACCATATTTTCCGTAAAGCGCCTGTTGGGCCGCTCGTATGCGGACATTGAAAATTACAAAGATCTTTTCTCGTATAAAGTAATTGATGATAATACCGAAAGCTTAGTCAAGGTAAAAGTAGGCGACCGCTTTTATACGCCAATTGAGTTATCGGGCCTGATATTAAAAGAGCTGAAAGACCGTGCAGAGCATGCTTTAAAAACGCCGGTAACCCGTGCAGTGATTACTGTACCTGCCTACTTTAACGACTCACAACGCCAGGCCACACGCGATGCCGGTAAATTAGCCGGACTGGATGTGCTGCGCATTGTGAACGAGCCTACCGCCGCAAGCTTGGCTTACGGTATTGGCTTGAATCCAGAAGAAACTAAAACTATTGCCGTGTACGATTTAGGTGGCGGCACGTTCGACGTTTCGATCCTGCAAATACAGAACGGTATATTTGAAGTACTGTCAACCAATGGCGATACGTTTTTAGGTGGCGATGATTTTGACCGCGCTATTTTTGAATACTGGATTAAACAAAACAACTTAAATGCTGCCGAACTGGCTGAAAACCGCGAATTAACGCAAGAGCTACGTTTAAAAGCTGAAGAAGCCAAAAAATCATTCACCCATCAAAGCATATTCAATGAAAAGGTAGGCGACATTTGGTGTACAATAGACCGCAACACTTTTGAGCAGTTGATATCGCCAAAAGTGGAACAAACTATAACTGCTTGTACCAACGCTCTAAAAGATGCCGGCCTAACCGTTGCTGATATCAACGAAGTAGTGATGGTGGGTGGTTCAACCCGTACAGCACTGGTAAAACAAAGAGTGGCCGAGTTCTTCAAACGCCCGGTGCATGATGACATTAATCCTGATGAGGTTGTGGCATTGGGTGCCGCTATACAGGCTGATATTTTAGCCGGTAATCGTAAAGACATTTTACTGCTGGATGTTACACCCCTATCATTAGGCATCGAAACTATGGGAGGTTTAATGGATGTGATTATTCCGCGTAATTCAAAAGTGCCTACCAAGGCAGGGCGCCAGTATACTACCTCAGTAGATGGCCAAGTAAATATGAAAATATCGGTTTACCAGGGCGAGCGCGATTTGGTGAAAGAAAACCGGAAATTGGCGGAGTTTGATTTGAAAGGCATTCCAGCGATGCCTGCAGGATTACCTAAAGTAGATATCAACTTTTTGCTGAACGCTGATGGTATTTTAAAAGTTCAAGCCATCGAACTGCGTTCCAACACTAAACAAGAAGTGGAAGTAAAACCGGCTTACGGCATTACCGACGAACAGGTTGAACAAATGCTGATGGACAGTATTACCCATGCCAAAGACGATGTAAACCAGCGCATGCTGATTGAGGCCCGTACTGAAGGCGAACAAATGGTATATACGGCCGAACGCTTTTTGGATAAACACAAAGAATATCTGAGCATCGCCGAAATTGCAGAAACGCAAAAATTCATTCAGGCACTAAAAGATGTGCTGACCAGCGGCGATAAAGATCTTATCCTGAAAAAAGTTAACGAACTGAACAACTACACCCGCCCTTTTGCCGAACGAGTAATGGATATGGCTATAAGCAAAGCCATGAAAGGCAAAAGCATAGAATAGAAAAAGGCCCTAACTAGTGTAGGGCCTTTTTCTATTAAGATAGTTTATCTATTGCTTCTTGCTCTTTCAGTTCCTGTATATGGTTCTGGTTGCTGTAGGCACTTGTTTGACCCGCAAAATCTTCTAGTATAGACGCAATGTTGTCTAAATTATCAGCGATACGCTGGTGCATATCGGGCAGGTCTTTCTCTAGGCGCTTATCTCCTAAGTCAATATTATCAACCTCAATTTTTCCAATTTTTTGTACAATAGCTTGCTGACTGTTCTTTAAATCTTCCAACTCATGGACAATTTTTTCCATTAGCTCAAACTTCCTGATCTTATCCATATTGATTTGAATTAGTAAGATTATATAACTAAATTTTTCGTTAAATGTTTGGTATTTGAAATATAACTAATAACTTAGTTTAAAATCATTCTTATGAAAACGTTGGGGTTAGTTACAATCATGCTCTTATGCTTTACTCGGTGTTTTTCACAATCCTCTAAGATTGATAATGCCTTACTGCTGGACTATTACCAGAACCAGCGCTTTACGGAAGCTGCCGACTATTTAAAGAAAGCCTATGCAGAGCCTGTAACTGACGCCAAAGCGTTATCGCAACTGGCTTATACCTCCCAAATGGCAGGGCAACTTGCTGACGCCGAAAACTATTATCAGCGCATGTATAATTTAGATACCACTAACCAGTCGGCTTTGATTAATATGGCTGGCATAAATATGCGCAGGGGCAACATTACTAAAGCAGAAACTTATTACCGACGCTTCATTGCATCCGACAGCACTAACTTTGTTATCTATAAATCATTAGCCAGTATCCGGCATCAGAAGTATGATATCATGGGATATGTAAACTATCTGGTTAAGGCCAATAGACTGAATCCACGTGATCCGGACGTAGCATCAGATTTGAGTGATCAGTACGTGGAGTTAAAGCAGATCCCGCTGGCAAAAATGGTATTGGATAGTGCTTTAGTATATGATCCTGAAAACATTACACTGCTGCAAAGCCTAATTAAGCTAACTCATGCACAAAAAAAGTGGCCGGAAACCGTAAGCGCCGGAACAAAATTGCTAGCCATGGGCGATAACTCCTTCCCCACCATTAATAAATTGGGACAGGCATATTATCACTTAAAAAATTATGAGTGCACGCTTGAAAGCTACTATAATCTGCAAGCTAATCAGCACAATGAAACCTCCTATTATTTTATGGGTATGGCTTACAAAGGGCTTAAAAACGATAAAAGTGCCATCGAGTATATGGAAAGGGCAATAAAAGACGGCATTTCATCGGCTATTGATAGTTATTACGGCGAAATGGCAGGCAGCTATCAAAAGGTTAGACAATATAATAAGGCCATATGGGCCTATCAAAAGGGCCTCCACTTTGGTGAAAGCCCTTTAATATATTATTCGATGGCCCTAATGTATGATAGCGATGTGCCGAATAAAGCCAACGCCATTAAGTACTATAAAAAGTATCTGGCTACTAAGCCACCAGTTACCCAGCAATCATTGATGGAATACAGCAAAGGCCGCTTAACCGCATTGAAAGGACGTTAGCGCTGCATCAACCGGGCTACGTATTTGCCGATGATGTCAAACTCTAGATTGACTACTGAGCCTTCGCGAACGTTCTGCAAATTAGTATGCTCGTAAGTGTATGGAATAATAGCGACAGAGAAACGATTGCTTTGCGAATTTACTACTGTTAAGCTGATACCGTTGATACAGATAGACCCTTTTTCTACCGTGACATTACCCCTGTCGGCATCATATTCAAAAGTGTATTCCCAGCTACCATTCAATTCTTTGTAGGCTACACAAACTGCGGTTTGGTCAACGTGGCCCTGCACAATGTGTCCATCTAAACGGGCATTCATTTGCATGCAGCGCTCCAGGTTAACCAAGTCGCCTGTTTTTAAGTGGCCGATATTTGATTTATTAAGCGTTTCTTCAATAGCAGTAACTGTATGCGTATTGCCATTAACAGCAACCACTGTTAAACAGACGCCATTATGCGCCACAGATTGATCAATTTTCAATTCGGACGAAATATCCGATTGTACAGTAATATGCAAATTGCTTTGCTCCTGTTTAAGTTCGGTTACAGTACCTAAAGTTTCAATTATTCCGGTAAACATATACTTATACCCGTAAAGGGGTTTTGTTGTTATAACGCCAAAACTAATTATAATTGCGGGTGATTTTATCAGTGTAATATCATAACCAAGTCTTAAAACCGAAACGGCCCCTGATGAACTTTTCGTAAGTCATCAAGGGCCGTTTTGATATACATCATTAGGTTGTCGCTATTTGGCGTACACTTTATCTAAAAACAGATAACGGTTGTCATGAAAAGCCAGTTCCGGTTTGGTGTCAACACCGATATTCATATAAGGTACATCGCTTGAGCTACCTACCGGAACCCACTTAGGCAAACCGGCCTTGTTTGGATCGCCGGTTTTGATGAAGTTGGCAAAATAGCGTAGCATAACGTCTGATGTTTTATAATCTTCATCCGTCCAGGCATAAACCGGATTGGTTGCCAAATTACCCATGGCATATTCAATTTCAAAAGCATGTGGCGCACCTACCTGGGCAGGTTGTTTGATGGCATCATTACTACCGTTTTTGTTGATGCCTCCGGCCAAACCGGTAGTTGCTCCGGCAAATTGTGCCGTCATAGGCGGTTTTATTTTTGAAAACAAGTAACGATAAACCGGACGACCGCTGGTTTTGCTATGCAGATCTAGCCACTTCCAAGTACTGTATGCAATGAAACGGTCGCTGGCTAATGCCGTAGCCGATTGTATCACTTCCTCCTGTGTTTTGCCCGGATAAAGTTTAAGCACATCGGCAGCTTGATCTGCATAAAGCTGTTTCACTTTATTTGCATAATTTTCTGGGGTCGGCGCATCGCCACCTAAAAGAGCCTGAAAAGGAACTTCTGCAGAGTTCCATCCTGCCAGTAAAGACACGCGAGCCTGTTCGCCAGCGGCAAAAACATCTGTCACTTGCTTCGGCAAAAAGTATCCATCAACAGTTGCTGCAGTACTGAACGCGCCAGGCTGAGCCGCAATATCCAATACCTGCTCGGCAGGCATGGCTCTTAATGCAGCTAACGAATTAGCATTTGCCTTTTGTGCAAAAGCTTGTCCATTTTTTTCACCTTGCGCTAAAGGTACGGCTGCCAGCGTAGGTTTAATCATCGCACCGCTTTCGCCAATGGCACCGGCTATCAAGTTTTTAGATAACGGCGACGCCATCTGTGCCGCAACGGAAATAGATCCGGCCGATTCACCTGCAATGGTAACGCGTTTTGGGTCGCCACCGAAAGCCGCGATATTTTGCTGTACCCAACGTAAGGCGGCATTCTGATCAAGCAAACCATAATTGCCTGAGGCATGATGCGGCGATTCTTGCGTTAACTCAGGATGAGCTAAAAAGCCAAATACACCCAGGCGGTAGTTAATGGTTAATGTAACTATACCTTGCTTGGCCATATTCTCGCCATCATAACGAGGTTCTGATCCATCACCGGCTACATAACCACCACCATAAAAGTAAACCAGTACGGGCAATTTCTCTCTGAGCGTTTTAGCAGGCGTCCATACATTCAGGTAAAGGCAATCTTCGCTCATACCCGACGAGCGAAACTGCATATCGCCAAATACTTTCTTTTGCATAGCATTGTTGCCAAAATGGTCTGCTTTACGCACGCCCTCCCAATTATCAGCAGGTTGCGGCTCTTTCCAGCGCAAATCGCCAACAGGCGGTTTGGCAAAAGGTATACCTTTAAAGCTTTTAATACCCGAATTCTCGGTAGTGCCTTCTAACATACCATTGGCCACCTTTACACGCACAACTTGTGCACAAAGCGTTAACGGTACCAATTGTATGGCAATAATAAGTGTACGAAATATGTTCATAACGGACAGATTTTAAATTTTGATGAGTTGCATGATAGATTATAAACGTCATCTATGCCGTGCAATTATAGATATTGCATTTAAATAATGCAATGCACATGCTTTCTCACAAAGCGTTAGATATAACTATATACTCATCTCAATTAGATAATTTGTTATCTTTGCCCCTGAGATATGCACAACTCAATCTACAATAGTCCGGTTACACCACCTTGAGTAACAGCTTTTCATGCGAATGCCGGTCGCTATATTTAGTGGCCTTTTGCAATTTGCGTATTTACTGATTCCATACTTTTTGCTTTATTAACCTGCAAACATTATTTGTTTGTGATTATACGATTCGTCAGCCTGTGCTGATATACTTTATTTGTATGCCTAACGCTTTACGTTTATTCGACTTTTCTCAGAAAATAAATTACAAAAATGAAATTCTTGCCGGCCTAACAGTAGCCATGACGATGATGCCCGAGTCATTGTCCTTTGCAATACTGGCCGGTTTGCCGCCCCTGGTGGGCTTGTATGCGGCATTCATCATGGGCTTGGTTACGTCTGTTTTTGGTGGCCGGCCGGGATTAGTATCCGGCGGTGCAGGTGCTACTGTGGTTGTTTTAATTGCCCTGATGAAAACTAATGGCATTGAGTATGTTTTTGCAGCCGTGGTACTGGCTGGCATAATTCAAATACTGGTTGGCTTATTTAAATTGGGCAAATTCATCAGGCTGGTACCCCAACCAGTGATGTACGGCTTTGTTAACGGATTAGCTGTTATCATTTTTATGGCACAGCTGGAGCAGTTTAAGATGATAGTAAACGGCCAAACAGCTTGGCTTACCGGTCAGCCATTGCTTATTATGGCAGGCTTAGTAGCCTTAACTATAGCCATTGTAGTATTGTTACCACGATTCACCAAAGCCGTACCGCCATCTTTAGTAGCTATTATTGTGGTGTTTTTAGTTGTTTTAGGCTTTGGCATACACACCAAAACGGTAAGAGATATTGCTGTTGTAAGTGGCGGATTCCCTCCTTTCCATATCCCAAAAATTCCGTTTACATGGGCAACACTGCAAATAGTATTTCCTTACGCTTTAATTATGGCTGGCGTAGGTTTAACCGAAGGATTACTTACCCTGAACTTAGTTGACGAGATGACCGCTACCCGAGGCAACAGCAACCGCGAATGTGTTGCACAAGGTACAGCCAACATTCTGAACGGCTTTTTTTACGGCATGGGCGGTTGCCCCATGATTGCACAAACTTTAGTGAACCTTTCTGCCGGTGCCAGGGCACGTTTATCGGGCATTATAGCAGCACTTACTATTTTGCTTATCATCTTATTCGGTGCGCCGGTTATAGAACGCGTGCCCCTGGCAGCGTTAACCGGTGTGATGATTATGGTAGCTGTAGGCACGTTTGAGTGGGTAAGTTTTAAAATAATCAACAAAATGCCCCGGCACGATGTGTTTGTGGGTATACTGGTAGCCGTGATAACCGTGTGGTTACATAACTTGGCGCTAGCAGTGTTGATTGGCGTAATTATATCGGCCTTGGTATTTGCCTGGGAAAGTGCCAAGAGAATTCGCGCACGCAAGTACATAGACAGTAACGGCATTAAGCACTATGAAATTTACGGCCCGCTTTTCTTCGGTTCGGTAACCGCTTTTAACGAAAAATTTGAGATCGCAGATGATCCTAAGGAAGTGATTGTCGATTTCAAGGATAGCCGCATAGCGGATATGTCGGCCATTGAAGCGTTGAACAAGCTAACCGAACGTTACCATAAAGCGGGCAAAAAACTTCATTTAAAACATTTGAGCAATGATTGCCGATTACTACTCAAAAATGCAGATGCGGTAATTGAAGTAAATGTGATTGAAGACCCTACCTACCCCGTTGCTACAGAGTAAAACCTTTAGATACCGATTCAGGTTTATAAGCGACAGCTAAATGCACCACAACCATGCCCAGACAAAGCGCCGGAATACTTTTATATCGTTTAAGTACCCATCAACCTGAAGTATTTTTGGTTCATCCCGGAGGCCCGTATTTTATAAATAAAGATTTGGGCGTTTGGAGCATACCGAAAGGTGAGTATACATCGGAGGAAGAACCATTGCTTGCTGCTAAGCGGGAGTTTGCTGAAGAAACCGGGCAAGTGGTAACCGGTGAATTTTTGCCTTTACCAACCATTAAGCAAAAGGGTGGCAAAGTTGTGCAGGCATGGGCTGTTGAAGGTGATATCGATCACGAAGCTGTAGCGAGCAACACCTTTAAAATGGAGTATCCGTACAAATCGGGGAAATGGATAAGCGTACCGGAGATAGATCAGGCAGCATGGTTTGATTTAGAAACGGCCAAAACCAAACTCATATCAGCGCAGGTAGCACTGGTTGAAGCATTGGAAGAAATACTGCGAACCCGTACTACTTGATTCTGAACTTTAATGTTATTGAGCCGGTGCTGGCGCTGGCTGTTGCTGCGGTTGTGGCCGCATACCTTCGGCACGAGGTACATGAGCTGCTTTTACTTCGGGATGAGCGTTTCCTTTATGGCAGGTATTACAGTTTACACCAGTATAAGCCACCATACCTGTTGAATCTTTATCAGCCTTAAAATATTTTTTGTTGATGTTGGCCGTCATCTTGAACATCTCACGAGCCATGTTTTTTTCCGGTTTCACATCTAAAGCCCAGTCCATCTTTTTAGTTTCCTCATTGCGGGCATGGCAAAAATTACAACGAACACCTAAAGCTGCATTCCATTCTTCCATCACATCATGTAACTGATGTTCGGTAATGTTTTTAGGTAATACTTTAAGATTTTTAAACTTGTGTTCTTCGGCCTGCTGCGTTTGCTGCATAGAAGTGGTTGAAACGAAAATAACTACCCCTAACAGGGTGCTTGTGAGAAGGGCTTTTTTACCGAATAGCATATTCTAATTAGTGTGTTTGAACACGTAAACATAAGCATTCGGTTTATGTCATCCAAATGTCAGAGAATATTTATTAAAATTTCATTAGGATGCTACAAACGGCTCTATCAATTGCTCGCTAATTTGCCATAATTTATTACGCGCCGATACATTTTGCGCTGCTAAGTTGGTGTTCGCAACCTTTCTTTTTTTGAAGTACTGTCCGCTTAGCTTCGGGCTAAGCTTCACCTCGGATGCCAGATATATAGACGTTTGAGCACCTTGCTGCGGTGTGATCATAAATGGCTTGGCCAACACCATCAGTATTTTGCCAAAACCTCCCAGCTCGCTGCCGAAACTCGTTTTGACCACACCTGGATGCAGTGCATAAGCAGTTATACCCCTACTGCCGTATCGCTCGGCCAAGGCTTTAGCAAACCATATATTGCTTAGCTTGGCTAAGGCATAGGCACCAAAAGATGAGTAATCCTTAAACTGCACGTCGTTAAGCATTAAAACCTTACCCATCTTGTGCGCTTCGGAACTTACGTTGATGATGCGGGCTTGTCCTTTTTCCAACAGAGGCATCAGGCTTAAAGTAAGCAAAAAATGCCCCAGGTGGTTCATGGCAAAGGTAAGCTCGACGCCGTCTTTACTTTCATGACGCTGAGCATTAATACCACCTGCATTGTTGATCAGTGTATTGATGGCAAACAACTTACCTTTTAGCTGATCGGCGGCTTCTTTTACCGTTTGAAGATCTGCCAAATCGCAGTATACAACAAAAATGCTGCGGTTGCCGGTTTGTTGTATAAGGTCTTTTTTTAATTGCTCTCCTTTTGCCGTGTCACGCACTAACAAGTACAAGGCATGATCTTTTTTTGCTAGTGCTAAAGCTGTTTCTTTACCAATACCCGATGTAGCTCCTGTAATTACGGTTGTTCTGAAAGGCATATTTAAGAGTGGTGAATATTAATTTGTGAGTATAATGTATCTGCAAACATATTGTTTTACCTCAAAAGTTTTGACTCTGCTGTTTAATTATACATTACTATGAATCATCCGTTCAAGTTTAATTGATGTACAAAAAGGGATTACTTATTTTTTAAGATATAGCGATGCTGGTAAATTAATTACTTAATGTATTGAGTACGTTGAGAATTACTCATAAACCTCACAAATAAATTTAAAAAAGATTTGCACCATTACGAATTTATCGTAGATTTACGAAAACATCGTAGATATGGAAAAGTTGACTATACAAGAAGAAGAGGCTATGCAAGCCATATGGGAGTGCAATGGCGGCTTTATTAAAGACTTTTTGGATTTACTGCCCGAACCCAAACCGCCTTATACCACTCTTGCCTCAACCGTAAAAAATCTGGAACGCAAAAATTACCTTTTGGCCCAAAAAGTTGGCAATACCTACCAGTACAAGCCGGCTGTTAAGCAAGAAGATTACAAAAAACGATTTATGAACGGTGTGGTAAGCAGCTATTTTAAAAACTCTTATAAAGAACTTGTTACCTTTTTTGCTCAAGATAAAAAAATTAGCGCCGAGGAGCTTAAAGAGATTATCAACCTGATTGAAAACCCTAAAAAATAAAGCACCATGCCAGCCTTGCTTTTGTACTTATTTAAAGTAAACGTAGCCCTGCTGTTATTTTGCCTTGGATATTATACGGTGTTAAGACGGCTTACCTTTTACACCATCAACCGTATATACTTAATTTTAGCGATTGCATTTTCGGCTATATATCCAACCATTAATCTCTCAAATGTAGTAGAACAGCACCAACACATCGTTCAGCCCTTCCAGGTAGTTATTATTAACTTTAATTCAAAAGCTACCCAGCTTGTACAACCTATTGCGCAGACTAATTACTGGCAATGGATAGTGGGTATATTTTGGTTTGGTGTAGGTGTTATGATTTTGCGTTTGTTGGTTCAGATGGCATCGTTGTATAAATTATACCTTCGTTCAATACCAGCTTCTCTATTACACCACCCGGTACGTATCATTCCAGAACCAACCAACCCATTTTCTTTTTGGCAAAGCATATATATCAACCCTAGTCAGCATAGTGTTAAAGAGTTACCTGCCATTATCGCGCACGAACAGGTGCATGTAAAGCAGTGGCATACGCTTGATATTTTGCTGGCCGAACTAGCCCTGATTTTTTATTGGTTTAACCCAGGTATGTGGCTTATTAAAAAAGCCGTAAGCGAAAATCTGGAGTTCATAACCGACCGCCAGATACTACGCCAAGGTGCCGACGCCAAAAACTATCAGTACAGCCTACTTTATACCAGCTTTAACACTTCTCCTAATGCCATTGTAAACCACTTCAATATATCAACCATTAAAAAACGAATTATGATGATGAATGCAAAAAGATCTTCGCCTTTTAACCTTACACGGTACGGTATGATAATACCCGTAATAGTCATTCTATTGCTGGCATTTAGCACGTCTAAAGCGTCACTTATTAAAGAAGGAATTGCTACCGTAAAAAGCACCACCCAACAAGTTTTAAATGCAACCCAGCTATCGGCTGCCAATCAATCTTCAACGAGTTCACATGCTGATAACAGCTTAAAATCACTACTGTTAATTGAGAAAACAAACCACATTGAAAAAGACACGGTGCCGCAAAGCAGCAAATCCTTAAAAATCAATGTTACCGGAAAGGATACTACATATTACCTTTTGAATGGGAACCCTATTGCTGCCGCGAATTTAGATAAAATTGACCCTAATACAATTGCATCACTAACAGTAATTAAAGCACCATCTGCAGCGAAATTATTTAGCGGCGCTGGCAGTCAAGGCGCTGTCTTAATTGTCACCAAAGATGCTGCCAACAACAGTTCTGTGTTAGACTTATTAACTAGGATAGACAAAATAAAAGGAAATGAAGATGGTAGACATATTGCCACCCTCACTGTAGAACCGCGTGACGGGTCGCTGAATTCTATTTCTATTGTTGGAAAGCCAGATAGTTTGCTGAGCCGATTGAATGGCAACATTAAATCAATTACCATTAATAGAAACGGTAGCTCTAATGCCACAACAGACAGCAGCAAGCTTGCAGAATTTAACGTTACTGGAAAATCAGCTAACTCAGCAACAAATACTATAACCATACGGCAAACAGACAAACGCTCTAAAGTTGCTCCGGTGGTAGTTTTAGATGGTGTTGTTTACCAAGATTATGACTTAAACAGTATAGATGCCAACACAATTGAGAACATTGAAGTCATCAAAGACGCATCCAATACCGAATTCTTAAAAAAATACGGTCCAAAAGCCATTAACGGCATAATTAAGATTACAACAAAGCAAGAAAAGCCCGTTAAAAAAGATAAACAGTAATTTTGAGTTGATTACAGTTTTCGGATCAGCTGGCTTCGGCCAGCTTTTCTTTTTCCAAAATTTCCAGCAGGGCTTTCTCGGCTGTGTTTAATTCTGAGGCTCTAATATCCTTATCCTCATCTAACTCCTGAATGTATTTGAACAACGTCCCCTCCTCGTAGCTTTTAATTACGGTAGGATGCACGTAGTACTTTTTGCAGACCGTACGGGTGTTTCCTAGCGTCAACGCCACTTCATCCAGCACACTGATGATATTTTTTTTACATTGTGTCTGATTTTCAAACTCGCCAGCTTCCTTAAAGGCATAAAGTGCACTCACGCTGCCTGCCCAGGTACGAAAATCTTTAGCCGTAAAATCTTCACCAGTAATGTTTTTTAAGTAATCATTCACGTCGCCCGAGTCAATGGTGCACCGTTTGCCTTCTTCATCATAGTACTGAAACAGCTCTTTGCCCGGAATATCGCGGCATTGCTTTACTAATCGGGCCAGTTTCTTGCTTTGGAGGTCTATTTTATGATAGACACCTTTTTTGCCTTTAAACTCAAAGTTAATGTTCGACCCTTCTATTTTTACGTGCTTATCCTGCATAGTGGTTAAGCCGTATGAGCCATATAATTTTTTGTATGATTCATTACCAATACGAATACTGGTCAATTCCATCAAGCGTACTACCAGCGCCAGCACTTTATCATGATCCAGCTTGGTTCGCAACAAATCTTTATCTACCTGCTCGCGTATGCCGGGTAAGTGTGCGGCAAAGGCCTGTAGGCGGTGGTATTTCGATTGATTGCGCAGTTTGTTCCAGTCGGCATGATAACGGTACTGCTTACGGCCGGCCACATCCACACCGGTAAACTGTAAATGGCTATTATCATAGGGCGATATCCACACATTGGTATACGCCGGTGGAATGACCATCTTATTAAAACGCTGGATTATTTCTTTGTCGCGTATCAGTTCACCATGTGAATCATAATAACTAAACCCCTTGCCCGATGGCTTACGTGTGTAACCGGGCGAAGTATCGGATACATAACGCAGTCCGGCCGCTTTTGCAGTAATTTTTGGATCGCGGCCAATTTTCTCGAGTTTTTTAAGGAGGCGGTTCATAATGATTGTATAAACATGTACAAGCGGTTTAAGTTTGACTATTGCTTGACTGTTACACTTAAACAAAATCATTCTCTCAAAGTTGATTTTATTAAACCAACACACAACATGAAATACAACTTTTTAGGCAACACAGGTTTACTGGTCTCCGAGATCTGTTTCGGCACCATGACTTTTGGCGGCAAAGGCATGTGGGAATCAATAGGTAAAATTCAGCAACAAGAAGTAAATGAATTGATGACGGCTGTAGTAGATGCCGGCATCAATTTTATTGACACGGCCAATGTGTACTCGTTTGGGGAATCCGAAAAATTACTGGGCCAATCCATCATTGACCTGGGTTTAAACCGCGATGACTTAGTGATTGCCACCAAAGTACGTGGCAAAATGGGTGAAGGGGTTAACAATGTTGGCCTGTCCCGCTATCATATTTTCCAGTCCGTTAACGATAGCTTGCAACGGCTACAACTCGATCATATCGATATTTTGTACGTTCATGGTGTAGATAAGCGTACTCCGGTTGAAGAAACCATGCGGGCGCTGAACGATATCGTACTAACCGGCAAGGTTCGTTATGTAGCCGTATGTAACTGGCCGGCCTGGATGGTAATGAAAGCCTTAGGCATTGCCGAAAAGCATGGCTGGAACAAGTTTGTAGGCTTACAATACTTCTATTCCCTATCGGGCCGGGACATTGAGCGGGAAATTGTGCCACTGGCAGCAGATCAGAATTTGGCTATTATGCCGTGGAGCCCATTGGCCGGCGGTTTTTTATCGGGTAAATATACGCGGGGAAACGAAAAAGCAGGCGATTCGCGCCGGGACGAATTTGACTTTCCACCGATTGATAAAGAAAAGGCTTATGATATTGTAGATGTGCTGGCAGAAATTGGTAAGCCGTACAACGCCTCGGTTGCGCAGATAGCCCTGGCATGGGTGCGCCAGCAACCCGGCGTAACCAGCACCATTATTGGTGCTAAGCGTATCGATCAGTTAAATGACAATATTAAATCAACCGAAATAACATTATCAGCAGACGACCTGCAAAAAATAGATGCGGTAAGCGCTTTGGGGAAAGAATATCCAGGATGGATGGTTGATTTTCAGGGAAAAGATAGATAGATTTTCATTTATACGTCCTAATCCAACCATGTTGGGCTAGGACGTATAATGTTATAAGCTCTTTAAAACACTTACTACATACTCTACCTGCTCTGGATGGATATCCAAATGCAATACAAACCTAATTCGGTTACTACCGGTCGCATTGCATTTAATACCTTTTTCCTGCAATTGTGCTACAATAGCATCGGCCGAACCAGCGGTGTCAAACAATACCAAATTGGTTTCAACAGGAACTATGTTAGTCACCCAAGCGCATTTGCTCAATTCATTTGCTAAGATTTGTGCATGTTTATGATCTATCTTCAACCGCTCTACATGATGATCTAAGGCATAAATACCGGCAGCCGCCAAAAAGCCAGCCTGACGCCAGCCCCCGCCCAGTACTTTACGCACGCGACGTGCATATGTAATAGTTTGTTTATCAGCCAAAAATACCGAGCCTACCGGCGTACCCAAACCTTTAGATAGGCAAACGGATATGCCGCTAAAGTATTTACCATAGTCAACCGCGTTATCACCAGTGTATGCTAAAGCATTAAAAATACGTGCACCATCCAAATGTAATTTCAGGTTATGGCGTTGGCACAATTCTGCAATAGGTGCAATCTGGTCAAGCGTATAGCATTTGCCACCACCTTTATTAACGGTGTTTTCTAACACCACTAAAGTGGTAAGTGGGTAATGCACATTATCAGGGTCGTTTATTTCGGGCTCAATCATCTCTGCGGTTAAAATACCACGCTCGCCGTTCAATAAGCGGGTTGATACGGCTGAATTAAAAGCGATACCCCCGCCCTCATAACGGTATACATGCGCAGTTTGGTCGGCAATCAATTCATCCAGCGGATTAGTGAAACACTTAATGGCAATCTGGTTAGTCATTGTACCAGACGGGCAAAACAACCCTGCTTCCATTCCAAACATTGCCGCCGCTTTAACTTCCAGTTCGTTTACGGTTTCATCTTCGCCATAAACATCATCTCCTACTTTGGCGCTCCACATAGCTTCTAGCATTCCGGGTGTAGGCTTGGTTACGGTATCACTGCGTAAATCAACGGTTATCATATTTTATTTAAAAATGCGTTCTTTGTGTTATGCGCTCAAGTTTAATTATTTTATTTTTTATGCTGATGTATGTATCAGCAAAATCACAAAAATGGCAACCGGGCTACTTTTTTGATACGAAGGGGAATAAAGTACCAGGCCTTATTCGTACTAACCCATCTGGCAAAGGTCCTATTGCAAACGAGGGCTTTATTGAATACAAAGACAACGAAAAAGCTAAAGAAATAAAACTAAGCGCCAGCGACATCAAATACTTTGTGGCCGGCCGCGACAGCTTTGTAGTTGCCCACGCCCCACAAAACGAAAGCTGGGCCAAGCACGAGTTTGATTTTGTAAAGGTAGAACTGGACGAACCTTTAAAACTGTACGTTTATGGCGGTGGCAGTAAAGGCGGTGGCGGTTTCAAAATTCGGCCCGATGTTGGGTTTGGTATTGGTGGCGGCAGTTATGGCGGCTACGGTGGTGGTGGCGTAGGCATCTCTTTAGGTAACGGCGGTGGCGGCAGTTCTCGTATCACTTACTATTTTGGTGCCACACCGGCAGAGTTAAGCCAAATAACGCCGCAAAACTTTGTGGACGTAATGAGCGATATGATGGCCGATGAGCCGCAAGCTGTTGAAGCTATTCAAACCGGCAAATATCGACTTGACAAAATGCAGGCATTAATTGCTTACTACCGCAAGCTTAAATCATCTACTAATACTAAACCATGAAATTTTCAGGCCATCAATAATGCTTCTTCATTATTTTCACTCAATTGAGGTTGCATATACACTTTGCCATTAAAGTTTTTAAATAGCATATCATACACCAATTTGCCCCATACGGCAATATAAGGCCACACTTTAACTGCATACCTGCTTAAATAAGGCTTACGGATAAACGCAGGGATGGCATCCGTTGAAACCAAAGCCGCAAATAAGGCAATGGCAATAAATAAAGCAATTGTGGTTTTAGTATATGGCTGCGGTTGTAACAACAAGTATAAGATAGCTCCGGCGGTAGCTATGATATAGGTAGGCGGCTCGGATCCTGTGCTAAATATAACAACAGTAATTAAAGCCGAACTCAAAATGCATAACCTGAAATTCAAATATCGGTACTGCGAAAAACGCAATAATGAAAAGCCCAAGCAAGCGGCTGCAGCTATTAAAAATGGCAAATTAGGCACGTTTAAGTTACTGGTAATACGGCGCAATACACCCATTACCGAAAGATCCTGTGCGGAAAGCAGCGTCATGTTTTGCAGATTTTTATCATGGAGCGAATGCCACCAGTCGGCATAAGATTGTAAAATAAACTGCGGACTGGAAATTAGCATAGGTGCACAAAACCATACCACGCTCCAAACAACGCACCAGGCAATAAACGCTTTTTTGCGTTTTGAAAACATAAAGAACATTAAGCCCGCTATAGGATATAGCTTAATAAAAGTGCCTAAAATGATAAATAAGGTTCCCCACTCTTCCCGCCGTTTCTCAACCAGTACGAAAGCGAAAATAATGAAGGCGGCTATTATAGGATTGAATTGAATGGCATGTTGCGCGTTAGCAAACTCAATACTACAGCAAAGCAACAGCAGCATTTTTGCTTTATCATTGATAGGTAGCAATCGAACCGCATATATAAATATAACTGCGTTGGCAATATTCCACAACAAAAACCCCCACATGGTTGGCAGTAAAGCAAACGGGGCTACTATTATACTGAAAGCAGGACCGTAATGATTACTGTCAAAATATTCGTTCGGATAAAAAGCGTATAAATTGGTTTGTGCACGTGCATGATTATATACTTGCTCAAAAATACTGTAGTTGTTATAGCGGTTGCCAAAGTATTTATATTGCCAGCAAAACACGCTTACCATGGCATACAAAAGACACACTAACCTGAAGTTATTGAGATAGGGGATTTTTTTGAACATCGTAACAAATGTGTTACGAAACTACATTTAAGAAATTAATTCTCCAAATATTAAATATTCCAATACATATTAAATATTCTGCGCTATTACGAACCCGCATGCCCAAGCCCATTGAAAGTTGTACCCACCTAACCATCCGGTTACATCAACACTCTCTCCCCCAAAAAACAAACCAGGTTCTTTCTTGGCTTCCAGCGTTTTAGATGACAGCTCATCGGTACTTACACCGCCACGCATCACCTCCGCTTTATCATAACCTTTATCGCCCGCCGGCTTCACTTTGAATTGATGAATGAGCTGATTAATGTCTTCTAAATCTGCTTTTGACAAAGAAGCAAGATTTTTAGTAACGGGTAAATAATTTGCCAGTGCTTCAGCAAACTTACGCGTATATAAACCGGCTAGTACATTTAACAGCGTTTTTTTGGGATTAATATTCCGTTCTTGGCTTATCAATTCAACAATATCTTGATGCGGCAGCATGTCTAAATAAAACTCCTGCCCTGCCTGCCAATAAGATGATATTTGTAAAATAGCCGGGCCACTTAATCCCCAATGGGTAAACAAGATATTCTCTTCAAAACTAATATCATCGTTCCATACCCGGCAAAATATACTGTTGCCTGATAACTGCCCGTACCAAGGCAGATCTTTACCCGTAATGGTAAGCGGCACTAAGGCGGGCGTAGGCTTAACAACTTGCAGTCCGAACTGCCGTGCTATACGCAATCCAAAGTCTGTTGCACCTAGTTTGTGCACTGGCAAGCCACCTGTAGCTATCACCACTTTGGGGGCTGCTACTTGCGTAATTTTGCCATGTTGCTCATAAGTGACTACAAAACCGTTTACATCACGCTCTATGGCTTTTACATTTGTATTGAGCCATATAGGCTGATCTAGGTCATGACATAAATTTACGAATACGTCTACAATATCTTTGGCTTTGTTAGTGGTTGGAAACAGCTGTCCCAACGTTTTTTCCTGCCCCTCTATACCATATGTTTCAAAAAAGCCGATAGTATCTTCAACGGTCCATTGTGCAAATGCCGATTTGCAAAAATGCGGATTACCGGAGATAAACTGCTGTGCAGAAGTATTTAAATTTGTATAATTACATCTGCCACCACCGCTAACCAGTATCTTGGCCCCTGGGCGATCATTTTTTTCTAAAACGAGTGTTTGTTTGCCTAAAAAGCCGGCCTGTACGGCACACATTAAGCCGCAAGCACCTGCGCCTATAATAATGGCATCAATATGAGTTGGATTTACTAAGTTTGCAGTCATGAACGAGGTTTCGCAAATATCGGAATTTGGAAAGATATTTATCTTTCTGATTACTGGCTTTGTTTTAGTGGCGTTAACAATGTTTTTGAACAAGTTATTATCGCCCAACAAACCTAACGCCGAAAAGCTAACCTCGTACGAATGCGGCGAAGAACCGGTGGGTAGTGCATGGATGCCTTTTAATACCCGCTTTTACATTATTGCGCTAATATTTTTGCTGTTTGATGTAGAAATGGTTTTTATTTTTCCGTGGGCTACGGTTTATGCCAATGCCAAATTAATTGCCACTGATGCGCGCTGGGGCGTTTTTACATTAATTGAAATGTTTGTGTTCGCCGGTATTCTTATTTTAGGACTGGTGTATGTTTGGCGCAAAGGCGATTTGGAATACATCAAGCCTCAACAAGTTTTGCCTACAGTGGATGTTGATATTCCGTTATCCGTTTATGAAAAACTTAACCTGGAACAGAATAATTTTAGAGTAAAATCGTTTATTCAAAATACAGTAAAGGAGCCGGAAACAGCTTTACCAACATCCGCTCCTGCAGCTGCTGCTCCAAAAAAACCCATGTTTAAACCAACTTTTAAAAAGCCCGATTAATGGATCAGCAGTCAATGAGTGAAAACGGCGGCGTTGTAGTCACCAAATTAAATGATTTGCTTAACTGGGCTCGTTTATCTTCTATATGGCCACTAAGCTTTGGTATTGCCTGCTGTGCTATTGAAATGATGGGCATGTATGCATCTACCTACGATGTAGACCGAATGGGTGTTTTTCCACGGCCTTCTGCCAGGCAGGCCGATGTAATTATAATTGCGGGTACTGTAACTTTTAAAATGGCCGAGCGTATAAAACGCTTGTACGAACAAATGCCCGAACCACGCTATGTGATCTCCATGGGTTCCTGCTCAAATTGCGGAGGCCCATATTGGCAACATGGTTACCATGTAGTTAAGGGTGTAGATCGGGTGATACCGGTTGATGTTTATGTACAAGGTTGCCCGCCCCGGCCCGAAGCACTGATTGGTGCTATTATAGAATTGCAAAAGAAGATTGATGGCGAGCGTTTAGTAAGCATATAAGTATTTTTCTCTAAAAGAAAATATTTTTCTTTTAAATATATTGATATATGATAAATAGTATATATATTTGTATATACTATTTGATTAAACACAAAAACACCTCATTATGAAAGCATTACAAAATGCAATTATGGGCAGCGCCTTATTATTAAGTGCCGTTTCCATATTATCTGTTGGTTGCAAAAGCTATGACATTGCGCCACGCTATACATCCAAACACATTAAAGAAAACACCAATCAAGCCATAGCACAGGTACCTGAGGCTTATGAATTAGGCTATATTGTACTTTCTTTAACAGATGCTGCCCAGCAAAATGATAATATTATCAATAAAGAAACGCCTTATTATCAAGAAGTATCAAAGCATTTTAGCGCTTATAAAAAGCATAAAGCAGTTAGAGAACTTAATGAGGAATTGTCTGAAGATGCAAATCGCCTGACATACTTTAGAAACGGTTTATATGCCTTCTATTTTAACAGCAACCGTTTTGTATTAAAGGCTGATTATCGTATTGATTTAAACCGTCTCGACTTCAAGAAATATGCATCATTGTTAAAGGATTTTGCAAAAGACAGCGGCTTCCGTCAGTTTTATGCACAGCATAAATCTTTTTATAACGAACTAATTAAATCTCAACAACAGCAACTGAGCATGGAATCAGCCTGGAAATCTGTTGAAAAAACGTATGACAAACCATTCCAAAGTTACCAGGTAATCCTTTCTCCGCTGATGAAAGGCGAAACCGGTACAGTAGCCATCAACAGTCATCGCTTTAATGAGTGCCTTATTTTTGCACAAAGCGGCAATAGAAAAAATGTATCTTACGGTCAGTACACTGTACCCGTTACAGATGCAAACGGCCGGTAATAGTACTTTATAATAAACCTATTCAACTACTGGCATTGCTACAAACTCAATATTGTTGCAGTGCCATTTTTGCTTTTATAAGACACAAGAGATCACTGACTTTACAAAAAGCAAAAAGGCTATCCATAACGGATAGCCTTTTTGTTTTGAGAGTTTATACCAGCTTATTGACCTTGCGCTAATGAGTAGCCAATCTTATCGCCAAACTTCATCAAAAGCTCTACAGAACATACCTTGATGGCATCAGAAACATGTGCTGCTATTTCGAAAATATCACGTTGGCTAAGTTCGCTACCGTCTGTTTTTTCGTAACGAATACGGAACTGGTTCACCAACTCGGTGTACACCGAACCTGTTGGCCAAACCTGCGTACCACGGTTCGAAATCATAATCAGCTCAAATTTATCATTCAGCTTGCTTTTGGCAAGTTCAGCCAGTTCTGATGGTTGCAGCTCTGATTCAACAAAGATGTCAACACCCAAAATCTCTTCTTTAATACCCGGCTCGGTAACAGTGATTTTATTTTTTGACGGATGGAAATCAACATTGGTTTTGCACTCGAAGTTAGGCTGAGAAAATGCACCACCGCTTGATGGATGTTTACCTAAGTTTGCAATAATGCATTCCGCAAATTCGGTAGTGTTAGAAGATTTAACAGAACGATCGCCGAAGTCACCAGTGTGCACACCTTTTTCCAAAGTGTAAAGCAAAGCATTTTCAATAGTAGCCGCATTAGCAGTAAAGCCCATATAACGCAACATCGAAATACCAGACAACAGCAAAGCCGTTGGGTTGGCAATGTTGCGACCGGCAATATCAGGTGCAGTACCGTGCACAGCCTCAAATATGGAAATATTATCGCCAATATTAGCTGATGGTGCAAAACCTAAGCCACCTACCAAACCAGCGCACAAGTCAGATACGATATCGCCTTGCAGGTTGGTTAATACAATAGATTGGAACATTTCTGGGTGACTAACCAGCTTCATACACAAATCGTCAACAATGATGTCAGACGCCTGAATATCCGGGTACCCTTTAGCTATTTCGTAGAAAGTTTCCAGAAATAAACCGTCGGTTAGTTTCATGATATTGGCTTTGTGACCACAGGCTAGTTTTTTAAGCCCTTTGCGGCGAGCCATTTCAAACGCATAGCGAATTACCTGTGCCGAGCCCGGACGGGTTATGATACGACGGCCAACAGCAACATCATTAGTTAGCATGTGCTCAATACCGCCGTAGGTATCTTCAATATTTTCGCGGATGATTGTTAAATTGATAGGAATGCCTGCCTTTGAAAATACAGTTTGTACGCCGTTCAATGAACGGAAATCGCGCTGGTTAGCATAGGTGTTCCATACTTTACGGGCCGTTACGTTAATACTTTTTACACCTTTTCCTTTAGGAGTTTCCATCGGGCCTTTAAATAAAACACCCAGGTTTTCGATAGTTTGTTTAGCCGCTTCGGTCATACCGGTTGAGTGTCCGGCGTCGAAATAGGATTTACCCATTTCAACAAATTCATATTCTAAAGGCACTTCATTTGCCTCAAAAATATTTAATACGGCCTCCATAATTTCCGGACCGATTCCGTCGCCTTTAGCTACTGCTATTTTTGTCTTCATCAGGAAAAGTTAATTTTATTTATAACGCGCCAAATATACGCTTATCGTGTAAACATCACACCTTTTAAAATGATTTAGGGTTTTTGAAACTTTTGCGCTAAAATTGTGCTATCAAATTATGAAAGCATTTTACGGAGATTTACGACTGGGCATTTTAGGTGGCGGACAGCTGGGACGAATGCTGATACAACAGGCCATTAATTACAATGTTACCGTTAAAGTACTTGACCCCGACCGCGAAGCACCATGCCGCAAATTATGTGATGAGTTTGTGGTAGGATCGCTCAGTGATTATGAAACTGTTTACAATTTTGGCAAAAAAGTAGATCTGCTGACTATCGAGATTGAAAAGGTAAACGTAGATGCGCTGGAACAATTGGAAAAAGAAGGTGTGGTAGTTTACCCACAGCCGCGCGTAATACGCCTGATACAGGATAAAGGATTGCAGAAACAGTTTTTTAAAGAAAACGATATCCCAACATCTGATTTCCAAATTATCTCATCACCACAGCAATTACGGCAAAGCCTAATTCCTTTCCCTTACATTCAAAAGCTACGCAGAGACGGCTATGATGGCAAGGGCGTATATAAGGTAGTTGATGAATCTTACCTGGAAAATGCTTTTACCGAACCTAGCTTGATTGAACGCTGGATTGATTTTGAGAAAGAGATTGCAGTAATTGTAGCCCGTAATGAAAAAGGTGAAGTGAAAACTTTTCCGCTGGTTGAGATGGAATTTAACCCGCAGGCTAACTTAGTAGAGTTCCTGATCTCCCCTTCTACCCTGTCGTTCGATATCCAGCAAGAGGCTATTGATATTGCCCGCAAAGTAGCCGATAACTTAAAAATCGTTGGTTTATTGGCTGTCGAGATGTTTGTGGATAAAAATGGCAAAGTTCTGGTAAATGAATTAGCTCCGCGCCCGCACAACAGCGGCCATCAAACCATTGAGAGTAATATTGTATCACAATTCGAGCAGCACCTGCGTGCAATCTTCAATCAACCGCTTGGCGACACAGCCAGCACCACCAACGCTATCATGGTCAATGTATTAGGCGAGCCTGGTTATGAAGGTCCGGCAGTGTATCAAGGCATTGAAAAGATATTGAAACTATCGGGCGTGTACATTCACTTGTATGGTAAAGCGCTTACTAAACCTTTCCGTAAAATGGGCCATGTTACCATTGTAGATGGTGATCGCGAAAAGGCCATTGAAAAAGCACGCTTTGTACAGGATACATTAAAAGTAATTAGCTAAGTAATTACATGGATGCAAATAAAGTAGTGACAGGATAAACTGTTGAATATAAGTTCCTATTGCTTATATTTATCATGTTTAACCTTTCACTATCACATGATGATCAAATCGAAGCATTTCTGGACTGGCGCAGTACTTTTAGCTGTGATACCATTCATTATGATGGACGTTCCAAAACATTATGTGGACTGGACACGCGATGTACATGATGAAATGATATACTTAGTACAAGGAAACTATTCATATAACAGAGAGCAAAAAGCTATTTTATTAGACAACTTATTGCAAAACAACAGCAGCCTGATGGGCATGATGTATATTAAAAGCTTTATAGCTGTTGTATTGTTATTTGTTAGTATGTACTTTTTTTATCGTTCGTCTAAACAAAACTCAACCAGTTTTTGGAAAGCATTAAGCTTTACAGTGATTTTAGTAGCTTGCTCCGTTGGGTTGAAGTTGCTGGTGTGGACGAGCTGGAGCGGTAATGAAAATACTCACCTGCTGGACATAACCAAAGCTGATACGACTTTAACCAGCATTTACAATAAAAATTTCAAGGGCAAGGTTTTATATGTGGATTTTTGGGGCACCACTTGCGGCCCATGCCTCCAAGAATTCAAAAATTTCACCAAACCTTTAAAGGCTAAGTATCATCAACGAAAAGACATCGCTTACCTGTATATTTGCGGCGGACGCAACTTGGTATGGAAACAGCAATTAAAGAAATATCAAATTGATGGATATCATATGTTTTTGGATAGTAAGCAATATGAGAATTTGTACCGAAAATCTGTAAACGGCAATGCCCAAACGCAAGTGTTTATGCCCAGATATATTATCATAAACAAGCGTGGGCAAATTGTAAATACCAATGCGCCTACACCAAGCAGCGCTGATTCTATAGCCAATCAACTTGATAAGTACCTAGCCTATACCAACTAAAGTAAATGACACCTAATCCGTATCATAAAGGAATTACAACACTAATCCTTCTTCTGTTTACCGCACTATGCTATGGCCAAGATGGCGGCTACGTACTAAAACTTAATAACGTGGCAGAAATAACTATGCCAAGTGCACCGAACGTTAAAAATATAAAGCATGGTAAAGTATATGTAATTGTAAAAGACTCATGCGCTTATTTTGCACAGGCTAGTGAATTAAAAAACGAGGACTACTTTCATCAGATTGACTACAACAATCTTGACCAAGTATATGATGGCTATGTAGAAGGTGCCTTGAAATCAACTAATGGTACTTTATGGGCTAAACGGCCAGCACCTATCGCTGATGAATTATCAGGCTATGAATTTGAATATGAACCTCAAAACGGCGATCCTTTTGTAACCCGCTACCAGCGCGTAGTACTAATAAACAGCACATTGGTAAGCTACGGTATATGGTTTACTAACAAAAGATTGGATACACACGCAAACAAGCGGGATGCCTTTTACAAAAGTTTTCATATAACCTCACAACCGCCGCCGACACAATCAGTCAGACCAGGCACACCTCTAAACTTAAGTTCATCATTTTACCTGTACATCGCAGGTGGATTTGTGCTAACGTTTTTTATTATTATAGGGCTGGCTTATGCTTTTAAGCGGCCTCGTATTGTTAAGTAAATAAAATTAGAATACTATGAATCAAATTAAAATCGGCATCATCATGGGCAGCAAGTCTGACCTGAATATTATGAACGATGCTGCCGACGTGCTGAAAGAATTAGGCGTTGACTATGAAATCACCGTAGTATCGGCCCACCGTACGCCCGACCGTTTATTTGAATATGCCAAATCTGCCGCCGGGCGTGGCTTAAAAGTAGTCATCGCTGGTGCGGGTGGTGCAGCTCACTTGCCTGGCATGGTAGCCTCTTTAACGCACTTGCCGGTTATTGGTGTACCTGTAAAATCTAGTAATTCTATTGATGGATGGGATTCTGTACTATCTATCTTGCAAATGCCTAATGGTATTCCGGTAGCTACCGTTGCCTTAAATGCCGCTAAAAATGCCGGTTTACTGGCCGCACAGATACTGGGAACTGCAGATGAACAAATCGCGCAAAACCTAATTGCCTACAAAAAGCAACTGGCCGATAAAGTGCTGGAATCAGCTGTTGATATGAAAAATGAAGGTTATCCTTCAGGTTACGAAGCCTAATGAGTTGTTGGTTATGTGTTGTGAGTTGCCGGTAATGTTATAATCAGACAACTCACAACACATAATTAATTTAACATAGGATTTTCAGGAAAATTAGCAATGTGAGCATATTTTTGCCCTAAGCTGATTACTGCCTCACGCCACAAGTTTTGCTCGTCGTGCGTAAACAATATTTCCGGATTAAATTTATTGGCTACAATCCAGGTATTTTCTGCAATCTCGGCATCTAGTTGACCTGCGTTCCAGCCTGAGTAACCTGCAAAAAAACGAATTTCGTCTTCTTTAAGCTGATATTCGGAAACCAGCTTTTTAACCTGATCGTAATCGCCTCCCCAAAAAACACCATCCCATATTTCAATACCACCTTCAATTTTATCGGGGCAGCGATGAATAAAATGTAGTGTGTTATTTGCCACCGGGCCACCCACATAAACGGGCATTTCTGAGTATGAGGTATCAGGTAATACATCACCCAGCATATACTCGCTCTGATGATTTAAAACGTATCCTAGTGTGCCTTCGTCCGAATGTTCAGTCAAAAAAATAACCGAACGCTTAAAGTTCGGATCCATCATAAATGGTTCTGAAATCAGCAATCGTCCTGCGGCAGGTGAAATTGAACTTAGCATAATGTTATTTTGTATTGTAACGCACGGGTTAAAAATATGTTCATTTGAATGTATTAAGTATAGCTAACGTTATAAATTAGCACATATTACAGTAAGCAATTTGTAAGTTTGCAAGCAATGAACCAACAGGACATACAAAATTTACGACAAGATTATCGTGCGGCATCCCTATCAGAAAATGATGCTGACAACGACCCGATAAAGCAATTTGAAAAATGGTTTGATGAAGCCATTAAAGCGCAGATATATGAACCCAACGCCATGACATTGGCTACAGCAACACCTAATGGCCGCCCTTCGGCGCGGGTGTTATTATTAAAAGGCTTTGGACCGGATGGTTTTGCCTTTTATACCAATTACATGAGCCGTAAGGGTAGAGAGATTGCTAAAAACCCTTGGGCCGCCATGACCTTTTTTTGGGGACCGATGGAAAGACAGATCCGCATTGAAGGTACACTGGAAAAGTTGAGCAAAGAACAATCAGAACAGTATTTTCATTCACGCCCTAAAGGCAGCCAGATTGGTGCTTTAGCTTCGCCGCAAAGTCAGGAAATTGCCGGCCGAGAAGTGGTGGAAAGCAAATGGCAGCAATTGGAAACCGAATATGCCGACAAAGCAATACCCAAACCGGCTTATTGGGGGGGTTACGTTTTAAAACCACAATTGATTGAGTTTTGGCAGGGCCGTTCAAGTCGTTTGCATGACCGTATATTGTACAAAAAGTCCGATAAAAAAACCTGGAAAAAAGTAAGACTAGCACCATGAGTTTTGAGGATATCAAAATACTGCTGATAGAAAAATTCGGTCAGGAAGTGATAGTAAATGAAGAAACTGGGGGCCTGCAACCGGCACTGCTTATTGCGCCCGATCGTATTGCCGATGTTTGCTTGGAACTGCGAAACAACCCAGCTACTTATTTTGATTTTTTGAATTGCCTGTCGGGCATTGATTATGGCACCTCGGCCAACCGCTTTGGCGTAGTTTATCATTTAACATCCATCCCCTATCAAACGCAACTGGTGTTGAAAATCAGTAAAGAAAATAGCCGTGGATTGGATGAATTGCCGGTATTTCCAACACTATCCAACGTTTACAAAACAGCCGAATGGCATGAACGCGAAGCGTACGACCTTTTAGGGATTTTCTTCGAGGGTCATCCCGATTTAAGAAGAATATTGTTACCCGACGATTGGGAGGGCTATCCGATACGTAAGGATTATCAAGCTGCGGAATATTACAAAGGCATCGCTATCGAATATCCGCCTAAAGCACAACAACCATCAACTTAATCATGCAGAACGACGCACTCGAAAGATATTATCAAAAGATAGCCGAAGCATCTACGCAGGATATGGTGTTGAACATGGGGCCACAGCACCCGTCAACCCACGGCGTACTACGGCTGGAACTGATTACCGACGGTGAGATTATTAAAGAAGTAATACCGCACGCCGGCTACCTGCACCGATGTTTTGAAAAGCATGCCGAGTCGCTTACCTACCAGCAAACCATTCCGTTTGTAGATCGCATGGATTACTTATCGTCGATGACCAATGCGCATATATGGGTAATGGGCGTGGAAAAGATGCTGGGCATCGATAAGGAAATTCCTAAACGGGTAGAATATATACGTGTGCTGGTGTCTGAATTAAATCGTATTGCTTCACACTTAATTTCCATAGGTACTTATGGAATCGATATCGGCGCATTCACGCCGTTTTTGTGGTGCTTTCGCGACCGTGAACATATTTTGAACATGCTGGAATGGGCATCCGGCTCCCGGCTACTGTACAACTATGTCTGGATAGGCGGTTTGTTTTATGACTTGCCTGTTGGGTTTGAAGAACGTTGCCGCGAGTTTGTAGAATACTTCAAGCCCAAAATGGTTGAGTTAAACGAACTGCTTACGAATAACCAAATATTTGTGAGCCGAACAGCCAACGTTGGCGTTTTACCTTTAGATGTAGCCATCAATTACGGATGCTCTGGCCCTATGCTACGGGCTTCTGGTTTGAAATGGGATTTACGTCGTATAGATAACTATTCGGTTTACCCAGAAATTGATTTCGATGTGCCCGTTGGCAAAGGCTTGATGGGCACCGTAGGCGATTGCTGGGACCGCAATAAAATACGGGTTGATGAGATTGGCCAATCATTAAAAATTATTGAACAGTGCCTGGATCGTTTGCAAAAAGAACTGAAACGGACGCCCGACTTTGACCCACGTGCCAAGCTTCCGCGAAAAATAATCCCAAAAGCGCAAGATTTTTATATGCGCGGAGAGGGATCTAAAGGTGAACTAGGGTACTATTTTATTGCCGACGGTAAATCGGAAGTACCTTTTCGGGTTAAAGCCCGTGGGCCAAGTTTTAACAACTTACAAGTTATTAATGAAATTAGTAAAGGCGTTATGATAGCCGACCTAATTGCCATTATCGGCTCAATTGATTTTGTATTGGGCGAACTGGATAGATAAGCAGTTCTTAACCTGAAATTTTGCCTAAAAACAAAAGCCTTCCAGATTCTGGAAGGCTTTTATTTTTACATATATATTGAACAGGTTAAAATCAATTGTAAACCTTTACCATGAACACATAGTTTTCCAACTTTTTGATTTGCTGCTGGCGACTTAAGTTGGAAAGTGCGTTTTTGCTTTTTAACGATATAGTGTTTGCAGTGCTATCAGCAGTTACACTTTGCACAGCTTTAAACAGGTAAGAAGATTTTACTGCAAATGCAGCACTCTCGGTTTGAGTTTGCTTACCGCTGATGATACCAATCACGTTACCTTTTCCGTCAAGCAACGGACCGCCGCTATTGCCGGGGTAAACCGGTAATGATACTTGGTAAGCAGTGGTGTCACCGTTGTTACCGGTAGCCGAGCTTAAGTATCCTTTTCCGTAATAAAAGTCATCACGCGGGTAACCTAAGGTGTACACATCCTCTCCTACATCGCTTTTTGATTTTTTGAAGCTATACGGAATAGCGCTTAAACCTGTAAAAGTAGAATCGTCAATTTTAAGAATGGCAATATCATAAGCCGGTTCCGTATAAATCAGTTTGGTATGATACGCATCTCCCGCTGCATTTTGCACATATAAAGAATCGGCGTCTTTCACCACGTGGTAGTTAGTTACAATATATCCGCTTGCTGTAAGCGCGAAACCTGTACCACTGAATTTGCTTGGCGTAATCATTTTACGACCACCTTTAATATCATGCATTAATGCATTGGTAGTACGCTTTACATCTTCGGTGGTTTGTTTAACACGTGCAACTTCACGTCTAAGTTCAGTGTAGTTGGGTGTACTTTTCTCGGCAAAATAGCCGGTAAAATATAATGTAGACATCATGGCAAACACAGCAACCGAAGCAGCTACTGAAATTTTAGAATGATGATGACGCCACATACGTACTACCCAGCTTGGATGGTTGGTCAGCTCTTCAGCTAAACCATGCACATCAATTTCCTGATGGATGGCATTCAGACGTTTTTCTAACTCCACACGCTCGCCATACTGCTTTAGCAAGTTTGTAAATTGCTGGTGTTCTACAACACGGCTGTCAATAGCGGCATTTTCCCGACGCATGGTTTCAAAACGTAACCTTTCCTCTTCACTCAGCTCGCCGCTCAGGTAACGTTCAATCAGTTCGGTTAATTGATGATCAGTACTCATTTGTTTTTCCTCTCCTATTACTGCTGAAAAAACAATTTTTTCAGCCGTTGCAGGCATTTATATTTTTGAGTTTTAGCATTATCAGCGTTGGTATATCCAAACCGCTCACATATATCCTGCATCGAGTGGTTATTTATGTAAAAATCTTCGATGATGGTTTTGCAAGGCTCGCCCAATAACTTAAGCGCACCTTCCATCTTCGAAAATTGCATATCCCGCTCGGTTTGCATATCGGCGTCATCCTCAACCGGTATATGGTCTTGAAAATCTTTGATGTCGCCGCCATAACGGCTCATTTGATGAAGTCTTTTTAACCACAATTTGCGGCAAACCGAATATAAAAAGGTTTTCAGTTTACTGCTCAGTTCAAAGTTTCCGGCTTTTATTTTATTATAAAGAACAATGATCGCTTCCTGGTAAATGTCCTTGGCATCGTCGGTAGTTCCGTTGTTGTTGATGATTAATTGTAATACCATTGGGAAATAAGCCACATATACGCGCTTAAGTATGATTTCCGAATTATTTAGTATCCCTAAAACAACTTCACTATCTGTTGGTGCTGAACTGTTTAATGCTTTACTCACTATTTAATACTATTTATGCGAAATTGTAACCCATTATTCATAAAAAAAAATTAAAACGTAAATAAAAACTTTGGGTTACATTTTGAGTGTGTAATGGATAAATAAGAAATTAAACTACAAATTATGAAAAACATTCTGAAACTAGCAGCGGTAGCAATGATAGCAATTTCATTCACTGCATGCCAAGGTAATGGTAACGGCAACAGAGGAACTATGGATTCGGTTGCCACCCGTAACGACAGCAACGGCACCTCTACAACAGTTGATACACAATCGCGCGTGGAAGCAGACAGCCTACCGGCAGATACAATGCATAAATAATTGATTACAATAAAAAATAAAACATTACGATGAAAAGTTTAATGAGATTTACTTTAGTAGCTGTAGCAGCTATTTCTTTCGCATCATGCTCTGGCAATACTTCAAAATCAACGTCAGACTCAACTGCCATGATTAAGGATTCAAGCATCAACCGCACATCTGGTGATACCAGTGTAAATATGGACAGCGCGCGCGCAGATTCTAATACTATGCTAGCCGACACCAGCACTACCAAACCATAACGTTATCATTTTACTTTATAAAATAAAGAAACCTATGAGAACCTTTGCAAAAATAGTACTTGTTGCAATAACTGCTATCTCCATGGCGTCTTGCTCAAGCAATACAAAGCCAGAAAACGGTGATGATACTTCTACTTTCACCAATAACTCGCAAATGAGAAGGGGCAATACCGATAGCACGCAAAAGCCCGATAGCACAAGTACTGATACCACAACCAGTAAGCCGCAATAATTTTAAACGTCGTCACATCCTAAATCATAATAAATACACATCATGAAAAATTATTTAAAAGCTGGTCTTGGTTTAATGATTGCAGGCCTTTTAGCAGCATGTAACGGCTCGGGTAGCCAAAAGGGTGAAGATACCTTAAAAGTAGATTCATCCACATCTGTACAAAGCAGTGCAGACACAACACTGAGCACAGACAGCGCCCAAAGTGATACTACACAAAAGGTAGATACATCACAATTAGGTGGCTCTGACACATTATCAAAAACGATTACTAAAAAAACTGTTGTTAAAAAAACAGTAACTAAACAGCAGTAAATCTGCACTTTTCATACTTGTTAAAAGTTTTTTTAATTTTTTTTCAAACAAGCGGGTTACCTTTTAGAAATACCGGTATTAAAGAGAAACTATTAATCACTTATTAAAAGAAATTAACAATGAAAAACGCATTTAAATTCGGCTTTTTAGCTTTAGCTATCTCTATGTCAATGGTTGCTTGCAAAGGCTCTGGTTCAGCTAACGGTACTGATTCTACTGCTACTGTAGACAGCACTACTACCACTACTACTGACACTGTAGCTTCAACTGATACTGCTGCTAAAGCTGACACTGCTGCTATGGATACTACTAAAAAAATGTAATATCACTTTACAGCAATGTAATAAAAAAGGCCTGATTCATTTGAATCAGGCCTTTTTTATTACTGCTTAGGTGCAGTTTTTACAGAGTCTTTGTGCGCCTCTGCTGCAGTATCTATTTTGGCAGCAGTTGTGGACGGCGTTGCCATAGTGGTTTTGTTGCTGGCACGGCCTTTAACGATAGATGTACCTCCAGATGCACTATTGTCTTCTACGGTAGCACCACCCAGTTCGGTAGTGGTTTTAGAGGTATCAATTGGGTTAGGCTCCTCAATGTTCTTAACCGAGTCGGCTGCATCCTTGCTGGTATTACCAGAATCGCAGGCTTGGAAAAAGGAAGCACTGCCGGCTAACATCATTATTAAAATTACTTTTTTCATTAAAGCTTTTTTGTTTGGTGACTATTTAACAGCTGTAAAACTGATTTGTTATTATTGACGGGCCAATATACAAATAAGAAATAGCCTGTTAATTACCAAAAGCAAAAAAGCCCCTTTAAGCAAACGTTAAAGAGGCTTTTTATCGATTTAAGCAACGGTTATGATTCAGCTCTTTCCAAATCGCGCAGTTGCTTTACTTTGTCATGCGCAGCTTTTAGGTTAGTTTCTTGCTGTGTAAGTATATCTTTAATATAAGCCGGTAATTTCTCGTCTTCCAACGCAGATTTATAAGCTTTTTGAGTAGCGTCTTCTCCAAACTCACACTCTTCTAAAACACTTTTAGTACTGTGTCCGGTAAAAAATGTTTTTAAGTTTATCCAGGTGCGGTGAATATCGCCACTGGTTGATGTGGTGTTTTCAATATCACGTGCAAAAGTTTGAACTTCGGTAGCCAAGGCCAACTTAAATTGGTGGCTGTCGCCGATGAAGCCGGTAAACAATTGTTTCAAATCGGCATTTTCCGCAGGAGTTTCTTTAATAGCACGCTCATAACCTTGAATACGATCGTTGTGGATCTTAATCAGGTCGTTTAATGTTTCAACGGTATTTTGTGTCGTTTCCATAAGTATGTGGGTTAAGTATCAGATGAACTTCTAAATATGTTTTTTTGTTTAAGCAAATTGATTCTCAATTGAATACATTAAGAACGACCGCCCCTGAACATATTGATAATCCAGATAATTACAAAGACTACCACTATTACGGCAATAATGCCAACTACAAAACCGGCTTTAAAGATGCCTTTAATAGCTTCACAGCTACTTAATGTAGTAACTAAAAGCGCTAAAGCGAAATAATGTAATTTTTGAATAGGTAAATTTTTCATAGTATGTGTTTTTAAGGTAGATGATATAAATAAAGCTGCTTACATAAGGAATAAGCAGCTTTATTTGTTTTTAACATTTACTTCTTAAATGCACTTTTTAGCTGTTCTGCAGCATATCCTTCGGCCTCTTTAGCTTCGGGAAGTAAAGCTCCCATACCGAAAAATTCGTGCGTAACACCGTTGTAAACTTTAGTATCTACTTTTACACCAGCAGCTTCCAATTTTTTAGCCAGCATTTCGCCATCGCTAGCTAATGGATCCAGCTCGGCATTGATAATAGTTACCGGTGGTAAACCTTTTAAATTAGCTGCAACCAAATTTAGGCGTGGATCTTTGGCCTGTGCCATGCTGCTTACGTAGTTTTTAGTGAACCACATCATCATTGGTTTATCCAATGGTTTTGCATTGGCATATTTTACGTAAGACGGGCTAGCCATATCAGCACTGGCAATTGGGTAAACACTTAAAATATGCACTGGTAATTGTACACCTTTATCGCGTGCGGCAATAGCAGTTGCTACCGCTAAATTACCACCGGCACTTTCACCAGCTATGGCAATCATTTTAGCATCACCTTTAATAGAAGCTGCGTTTTTAACTACCCATTGGTAAGCTTCAAAAGCATCATTGTGTGCGGTTGGAAATTTATGCTCGGGTGCTAAACGGTAAGCTACTGATACCACAACAGCCTGGGTTTGGTCGGCAAGTGTTTTAGCACTAGCGTCATATACATCTAAATTGGCAATTACAAAGCCACCACCGTGGTAATAAACAATTACAGGCAGTGTTCCCGTAGCGCCTTGCGGTGTATAAACACGCACATGCACATTACCACCGGTTACCGGAATATCTTTACCCATGGTATCCACTTTTATAACCGGCATAGCAATGTTATAATCTTTCATTACATCCATGGTTGCATCAGTAGCCGTATGATTTTTACGGGCCTGTACTGCCGTAAGCTGCGGGATAGGTGTATCATTATAGCTAGCTAACTTTTCAATTACTGCAGCCATTTGTGGTTTAATGTCATCTGCCCATGCTGGTTTGGGACCCTTAGGTTTAACATCGTCAGGCGAGCCACCTTTTTGTGTGGTGTCAACAGTTTGTGTTACCGTTACCGAACTATCTACCGTTGTAGATGAGCTGGTTGTTTTGCCAGAATCACATGCGGTTAAGCCCGCAGCCGCTAAAGCCAACAAGGTAAATAGCTTTTTTAAATGTTTTTTGGGCTTAGCCGACAATATTGATTGAGGCTCGGCAAAATTTAATGTGTTGTTTTTCATGGTAGTTTATTTTGTAAGTAATAAACAACCAACACATATCATATTTGTTGCTCAAACAGCACGAATACAATTAAATATACTACTCCCAATAGCTATATCAATCAAAAATACTTTCGGCTGTAGTTTTTACATCTTTAGTGATGCTTATATTGTTTTTATTGGTTGCCGATTCTAACAACTTAGCCACACCTGCAGATACCAGACCGCCTGCAAAATAGTAGAGTACGGATAGCAGTTGCGTTTCGAGGGTGCGATTGCTATGCTTTTCGTTTAATCCCATGGGTTTGGGTAACAACACTGCACCTAAGCCCGCCGCTAATCCAAGGCCTGACCCTTTTAGCCAGGTTTTATCTTTTCCCAAGCCTACTAAGCTGTAATAAATAGCATTGCTAAAAATATCGCCGCCCATTGTAATGTAATACAACTTATCTTTTTTGGGTGGCGCAACGCCCATTTTTTGCAATATTTTAGTTATAGATTCCATACCCAGCAAATCCATACGTGGTGCATCTTTGTCTTGATATTTTACAAATTGGTGTAGTGCGGTTATGGCGCAAGCGGCGGTAACTCCACCGGCTAAAGCATTTAAAAGTCTCATATTTTAACTTTTTAGTTACTTATCAAATATCTAAAAGATGAAATTTGTTCATTTGTATTTCATAAACACATCTAAATACAATGTCCGACGAATTGATGACACCTTTACTATCCATACAAAAAGCAGTAGTAAAGCAATCTGGAAAAACGATTTTAGACAACCTGTCTTTTACTGTTCAACAGGGTGAGAATTGGGTACTGGCAGGGGCCAGCGGATCAGGCAAAACGGCATTGCTAAGCGTGATAGCAGGACGGTTGCCGCTAAATGGCGGCAGCATTCAGCGTAATTTTAGTATAGCACATTCACAAGCAAAACCAATTGCGCTAGTGGACACTAAGCATCATTTTAAAAACTCATCTAACACTACCGATTTTTATTATCAACAGCGTTACAATGCAAGCGAATCTGATGAAGGTGCAACCGTCAGAGAGCACCTTTATGCAATTGAAGTTTCGCATGTAGATGGCGCATACTGGACGCTCGACAAAGTAACTGAACGCCTGATGCTAACACCGCTGCTCGACAAGCAGCTCATTAAATTATCAAACGGCGAAACTAAACGATTGCTGATTGCATCAGCTTTAATGAAAAATCCGGTGTTGCTGCTACTCGATAATCCGCTTAGCGGACTGGATGTGCAAACTCGCTCATTTTTCGGCAACCTGATTGATGAAATCACGAAAACCGGCATTACCGTAATCATGTCGGCAAATACGCATGAGTTGCCAAAGAGCATCACACACGTTGCCCTTTTAGAACAAGGTGCCATTATCTCCACCTCTCCCATTGCAGATTTTCAATGGCCTGAACCAATATCAGAAGAGTTATCAATAGACAAGGATAAGATCAGTTTTTTAGTGAACGTTGCCAATAAAGAAACTTTTCGGGACATCGTTAAGCTACATAAGGTCAATGTAAAATATGGTGATAACCAAATTCTGAATAACGTTGATTGGCACATTAAGCAGGGCGAACACTGGGCGTTATTAGGGCCAAATGGTGCAGGCAAATCAACCTTGTTAAGCCTCATCAATGGCGATAATCCACAGGCTTATGCTAATGATATTATACTGTTTGACAGAAAACGTGGTACAGGCGAAAGCATTTGGGATATCAAACGCAAAACCGGCTATATATCGCCCGAACTGTTTCAATATTTCCCATCTGACAGCTCTGGTTTACAGGTTATTGAGTCTGGGTTTTATGATACCTTAGGTTTGTTTAGGCCAAGCCAACCAGCTAAACAGGCTGTAGCTATGCAATGGATGGATGTATTGGAAATACAGCCTTATGCTCGACAATTACTTAAAAATATGCCTGCCAGTGCACAGCGTTTGTGCTTACTGGCCAGGGCACTGGTTAAAAATCCGCCTTTGCTTATTTTAGATGAGCCTACACAAGGACTAGATGAACAACAGCGCCAGCACTTTAAAAATCTAATTGACACCATTTGCAGCATAAGCCCCATAACGCTGATTTATGTAACACATTATCAAGAAGAAATACCCAATTGCGTTGATCAAGTGCTGCGTTTAGACAAGGGAAATGTGGTAAATTAATTAGAACATCAGCTTATTATCATATTATACAGGCTGGAATCAGCCGGTTACTTTTTTAATCTTTTACCTGTATCTTTGTATATGAATACTGCCGATTTGCTGCAACGCGCGCTTCAATTTGACTTTTTAAGCATTGAGGAGGGCGTTTATTTATACCACAACGCAACAACAGCCGAGCTGATGTATGTAGCCAACGAGCTGCGTAAAATTCAGGTTCCGCATGGCAAAGTTACCTGGCAGATAGATCGCAATGTAAACACCACCAACGTTTGTATCGCCAACTGCAAGTTTTGTAACTTCTTCAGACGTCCCGGCCATGAGGATAGTTACATTACAGATATAGAAACTTATAAGCAAAAGATTGAAGAAACGTTTCGTTATGGTGGCGATCAGTTGTTATTGCAAGGTGGCCATCACCCCGATTTGGGTTTGTCTTTTTATGCTAACTTATTTAAAGAGTTAAAGGATTTATATCCTACCCTGAAGCTACACTCATTAGGCCCGCCCGAAATTGCACACGTAGCCAAGCTCGAGAACATGAGCCATATTGATGTGCTGACTGCGTTAAAAGAAGCAGGCTTGGATTCATTACCTGGTGCAGGTGCCGAAATTTTAAATGACCGTGTACGCCGGTTAATTTCTAAGGGTAAATGCGGCGGTAAAGAATGGCTGGATGTAATGCGTGCAGCCCATCAAATTAATCTGCCTTCATCTGCTACCATGATGTTTGGTCATGTTGAAACGATTGACGAGCGTTTTGAGCACCTGGTATGGATACGCCAGGTACAGTCGGAAAAGCCCGATGGCCATTATGGTTTTATTGCATTCATCCCTTGGCCTTTCCAAGACGATGGAACGTTATTACGCAAGGTTCGTGGTATAACCAACAATGTTACTGGCGATGAGTACATTCGCATGATAGCGTTAAGCCGCATTATGCTGCCTAACATTAAAAATATTCAAGCATCATGGCTAACTGTTGGTAAACAAGTTGCACAGGTTTGCTTACATGCAGGAGCTAATGATTTTGGATCTATTATGATTGAAGAAAATGTGGTATCAGCTGCTGGTGCCCCTCACCGCTTTACCGCGCAAGGCATTCAAAATTCAATTGCCGAGGCGGGTTTTGAACCACAACTACGCAATCAAAAATATGAATGGCGTGCGTTACCTGTTCAAATAGAAGAACAAGTAATAAATTACTAACATACAACAAGAAAGGCTTTGCAATTGCAAAGCCTTTCTTGTTGTATGTTTAATATAACACCAATTTTTATGCTGGTGCTAAGAAACGGGCAACGATAGCTTTAACGTTGTCTTTAGTGTTTGGCTCATCAAAAGCTTCAGTTGCAATAGCTGCTGATGTAGTTGCACCTGCTATACTTGGCAATGAGGTTAAGTTGGCACCGCCTTGAGTGGTGTTATCTTCACCAGCATATACTAAAACAGCATCATTACCTGGTATACCACTGGTAACACCGGTAATCCAAGGTTTAACTGCAACGCCACGTAGCTGACGAACACGACGCAAATGCGCAGCATGACGACCTTCTACAGAGTGAATATTTAATGCCGCAGTTAATATGGTAGCATTACCCATCAAGGTAGTAGCTTGGCCTTTATAAGCTCTTACACCGTTATCTTCAAATGCTTGTGCTAAAGCCAGGAACATATCATAACCAACTGAATCGTTACGCAACAAATCAGCATAAGTACCTTTAGCGGTGAAGTCAAAAGTTGGTTTTGCGATGGCGTTGCTGCCTAAGGCTTGCAATAAAAAGTTTTTGTGGTTAGTTTCATCAATACGAATCAAATCAATACCCGGACGATCGGTTGCTGGTATATTTGAACGTTGACCGTATGTATTGTAATAATCTGATTCCAGATACTCAGCAGTTAAAGCGAAGTTTAAGGTATCTATAATTTGTGGCGTTAACGCCTGACCGTATGCTTTTTTAACTAACGTTGAAAAAACAAAAGGTACAGCGGCTGCAGCTACTTTAGTACCAAAACTGGTAATGTTTCTGATAGCAGCACGACGTGGGCTGATTCTATCTGCAAATTCCGGATCTGCCTGATGAATATCGTCTATTAAGTTTAGTAAATTCATGATGTTGTTGATGTTTTTAAATAGGTGATTAATAGATGCCTAATGAAGGAGCTGCCAGTTTTTTACCAGTCAGGAAGGTATTTGCAATAGGCACTACTTCCTGAGGTGTTTTAGATTTCTCCAAGCTGTTTGTGCTGATGTTTACAACAGTATTATCCACAAAGCTGTTGTATTGCAGCAAATCACGAATAGTAGCTGCGTGACGGGCTTCTACAGAAACAATTTTACCGGCTAGTACCAAATAATCAGGTGTAGTAATTAAGGCACCTGCACCATTGTATGCGGCAACCCCTAAATCTTCAAAAGTTTTAGCTGCGCCTAACACACTTGCACGGCTGCTAAAGTCAATTGAGCTAAAGTTAGGTGTTAATCCTTGAATAGCGTTTGAACCTAAAGCCGCTTTGAAAAACTCACGGTGAGAAACTTCGTGGTCACGAATGTCTGTCAGCAATGCTCTCTCATCAGCAGAAATACCGCTATAAAAATTAGTAGCTACTTGCGTGTAGAATGCAGCTTCTAATTGCTCCAAAGCATAAGCATAATTCAATATAGCAATATCACCACTGCCTAAATCAACATGATCATTGTCTACAAATTCTTTTTTGCTACATGATGCCGCAGTAAGGGCCACACCAGTAGCAACACCTACCCCGGCAAATTTCAAAAATGACCGCCTGGCCATTGGATTGCCAACAGTGCTTTCTTGTGTTGTTGTTTTCATAAGTAATTAAAAGTTGTTAGTTATAGATTAAGTCTACTACAATCTACGTTGTAATTAGTTCACACGGTTTCACATGAACTTATTCCAATACGCTATATTTGTGTTATGGAGGGTATAGAACAGCATATTGAGGCACTTATTTTTGCATCTGAGCAGGGAATACGGCTGGAAGAAATTATTTTTTGCTTACAGGCCGCTTTACAGGTAGACGTAGATGAAAGTGTAATTAGAAGCGCTGTAGAAAATATCATGACTAAATATCAAACTCCTGCTTTAGCCATTGAATTGGTTAAGATTAACAACGGTTACCAATTTTTAACTAAAAAAGCCCATCATCAAGTAATTAGTCAACTCCAGCTTCAACGCTCTAAAAAGAAGTTAAGCCAGGCTGCGCTCGAAACACTGGCCATTATTGCCTATAAACAACCCGTTACCAAATTGGAAGTTGAGCAAATTAGAGGTGTGAATTGTGATTATTCTATACAAAAACTTCTTGAAAAAGAATTAGTTAGTATTGCAGGCAAAGCAGACACCATAGGTAAACCGTTGTTGTATACCACCAGTAACATTTTTGCTGATTATATGGGCATTAACAATATCAAAGACTTACCCCGTATCAGCGAAATTGATACCGCATCAAGCACCATTGGCCAGCAACAGGAATAATTTTTAGCTTTTTTTTACTGAAAGTGATTTTTAACTATTTTTGAGATATCGAAGAAATGCTGTTGACTCGAAAAATTTAAACTACTATTAAAGCAAAGAAATTAACTCACTAATTAAGCAATATTCATAATGCAAACGCCCAAGAAAACTGCAAAAAAGAACGTCGCTTCAACAAATTCTGCCCCTAATAAATCAACAGAGAAGGCCGAACCAAAAACCAAAAAGCGATTTGATGACGATGATGACGACGATGATGAATTCGGTGCACCGCTAGATGACCTGGATTACAGCGACATTGATCGTTATAACGACGATGACGATTATTAACATTTAAATTCATTTTCAAGGCATCACCAAGGTTTGTTAAAGCTTTTGTGATGCCGAACATTCTACTGATGACCATAACCGAGGTTGCCGATAAAACTACCCAAAACGCCTTTTTAGATACTGCCCGCTTCATTTACCGGAATGATCCTAATTGGATTTGCCCGCTGGATAATGATATAGAAGCCGTTTTTGATCCTTCCAAAAACAATTTTCACCAATTTGGAAAAGCCACCCGGTGGATTTTAACAGACAACCAGGGTGAACCGGCCGGACGTATTGCAGCATTTATCAACAATAAAAAAGCTTACAACAACGCGCAACCTACTGGCGGCATGGGCTTTTTTGAATGTATTGATAATGAGCAAGCTGCCTTTATACTGTTTGATACCGCTAAACAATGGCTGGCACAAAACGGCATGCAAGCCATGGACGGGCCAATCAACTTTGGCGAAAATGACACCTTTTGGGGATTGCTGATTGAAGGTTTTGTACCCCAATCATACGGTATGAACTACAACCCGCCGTATTATAAGAAATTTTTTGACGACTACGGCTTTACCACTTTGTATGAGCAGATTACCAATCATGTGGATGCACATAAGCCGTTTCCGGAGCGTTTTACCAAAATAGCCAATTGGGTGATGCAAAAGCCGGGCTATGAGTTTAAGCACCTGAAAGTTTCGCAGATTAACCGATTTGCGGCCGACTTTATGGAAATTTATAACGATGCCTGGCAGGGTTTTGAAAACTTCGTTCCCATTCAAAAAGCTACCATTCTGGAAACTTTCCAAAAAATGAAAGCTATTATGGATGAAAATTTGATTTGGTTTGCATATGTAAACGGAGAGCCTGCTGCATTTGTAGTGATACTGCCCGATGCCAATCAAATGATCAAATCATTGAACGGTAAATTGGACTTAATTGGAAAGCTCAAGTTTTTGTACCATAAGTGGAAAGGTGTTAACCGGATGCGTGCAGTAGTTATGGGTACTAAAATAAAATTTCAGAAACATGGCCTCGAATCGGTAATGTTTATTAAAGTAAAGGAATACGTGTTACCGCTTAAGCAATATGACGAAATGGAACTTTCGTGGGTAGGCGATTTTAACGATAAAATGATTGCACTGCACGAAGCTATGGGTGGAAAGCTAGGTAAAAAGCATGCAACCTTACGTTATATATTCAAATAGCCCGGTTATATACCGGGCTATTTGCTTTATACATTATGCTGTTGCTTTACTTTGGCGAAGTTCTTCAAACAGTTCTATTACTTTTTTCTGCAAGTCAATAACTTCCGTCTCCCTATCCATCAGTTTCTTATTGACATTCTCTAATTCATTTACGTATTTCTGCTCATACTCGGCATCATTAAACGTAAGCAGTTGTACTACAGACATCTCAAACAAATTTGCTATCTGTTCTAAACGAGAAAGGTTAATGTCGGTGATACCGGTCTCAATTTTAGAAAAAGCGGGGATTGAAATGTCGAGCCGTTTAGCTACATCTTCCTGACTCCAGCCCTTCTGGTGTCTTAGTAATCTGATCTTCTTGCCAAGTGTTTTCATCTTTTAATCAAGGATAAGGATTTCTCAATAGTTAATAAAGTTACAATAATATTGTAATAAAAAAATTTTTATTTATTTGATATTTAATATATCATTTGCCAATTCAGACAAATTTATACCGCCAAAGTTACCAGAACTCATCAATAAAACATTCGCATTTGTTGTATTTTCTTGTTCCAATGATTGTTTCAACAGCTCCGGCTCATTATAGAATATCAAATCGCTCCTTTTAAAAGCTTCTTTTACGTCAGATTCTGAATAAGGTTGCAATTTCTTTTGCTCAAAGGTTCGTGCGTCAATAAATACAACCGCTTGATCTGCTTCGTCCATGCAGCCCGCATATTCACTTAAAAAGTTTTTATCCAAACTGCTAAAGGTATGCAGCTCTATACAGGCAATTAACCTGCGGGTTGGAAACTGCGCTTTCACCGCATGGATGGTAGCCTTCAGTTTAGATGGAGAATGAGCAAAATCTTTATAAACATTGGTATGCTCATTTTTGCCTAGTAGCTCCAGGCGGCGGGCTGCACCTTTAAACGTTTGCATGCTGCTGTAAAATGCAGCCGAATCAATATCTAACTGGCTGCAAACCGAACGGGCAGCTTCCATATTCAATAAGTTGTGATCGCCAAATACCTGTAAAGCATAACGCTCATTTTCATGAATAATAGTTGTTACTCCATTATTCACTTCAAACTGAGGCAAACTGTAAGGTTGTTTATTTACAGCAACAGATTGATTTTTGGCAATCATTTGCTTCAGCACCTCGTCGTTATCTGCATAGTATATGGTACCACCGGACTGAATGGTTTGTATAAACAGGTCGAACTGCTCGATATAATTGTCAAACGTTGGGAAAACGTTGATATGGTCCCAGGCTATTCCGCTAATTACACCAACGTGCCCTTTGTATAAATGGAACTTTGGCCGGCGATCAACAGGTGACGATAAGTACTCATCCCCTTCTATCACTATTACCGGGGCATCGCTTAATTGTACCATGGTATCAAAACCTTCCAATTGTGCGCCTACCAAATAATCGAAATCCTTACCGGCAGTTTTAAGCGCGTGCAAGATCATAGATGTAATGGTAGTTTTACCATGACTTCCGCCTATAACTACCCGCAGTTTGTTTTTAGACTGCTCGTAAATATATTCCGGATAAGAGTAAATCTTAAGTCCCAACTCTTGCGCTCTTAATAATTCAGGGTTATCCGCACGAGCGTGCATGCCTAAAATTACCGCATCTAAATCAGAGGTTAGTTTTTCGGGATACCAGCCGTTGTTTTCGGGCAGCAAACCATATTTGGCCAGTCGCGAGATAGAAGGTTCAAACAAAACATCGTCTGAACCAGATACTTGAAAACCCTTTTTAGTTAAAGCAATAGCAAGGTTGTGCATTGCGCTACCCCCTATAGCTATAAAGTGTACCCTCATTTAAATATTAAGCGTTAAGCAATAACTGCAAATAAACATAAATATGCTGACACATCAAAAATGTGTTATATGTTAGACGCTATAAACGGGTACAGTGATACTTACAACTGTAAAATTTCTGTCATTATACTCATAACGTGTAATTACATTAAAAAATAAACACACCTTTGTACTGTAATAAAAAATATTACAGATGAATAACGGTCGGTTTCAAATAGCAGTACACATTATGACTTTGCTCCATTTGGGTGAGAATGAACAACTATCGTCTGAGTATATGGCCGGAAGCATTAACGCTAATCCTGCCCTTATTAGAAAAGAACTGAGTAATTTGCGGAAGCACAACCTGGTAAATAGTAAAGAAGGTAAAACTGGCGGATACCAGTTGGGCAAACCGGCTCATTTAATTACGATGGCTGATATATACGTAGCAGTAAAGCAAGACAGCGTTTTGGGCGAAGCGCGCAATCAGCCTAATCCTAATTGCACAGTAGGTAAAAGCATAAATAAAAATGTGGCATCTATCAATACCGATCTTGACAAACTGATTTATGACAAACTAGGCAAGCAAACCTTAGCAGAGTTTAGTAAACAATTTCACTAATATATTTTTTAACTTAAACTGTAACAAATTAAATTACATTATTATGAAAGTAGCAATTATTGGTGCCACCGGCTTTGTTGGTCCACATGTAGTAACCGAAGCATTAAACCGTGGCTATGAAGTAACCGCATTTGCCCGCAACCCCGACAAGCTTGACATTAGCCACGAGCATTTAACCAAGCAAGCGGTGGATATTTATGATACTGAAATACTGGCGCAATTACTAGTTGGCCACGATGCCGTAATCAGCACGTTTAATGCCGGCTGGACTAACCCCGACTTGTATAATGACTTTTTGAAAGGATCAAGATCTATACAACAAGCTACCAAGCAAGCCGGAATTAACCGATTTTTATTTGTAGGTGGTGCAGGCAGCTTAGAAATTAAGCCCGGCGTACAGTTAGTAGACACGCCTGATTTCCCAGCGGCTTACAAACCAGGCGCTACCGCAGCTCGCGATTTTTTAACCGAATTGCGTCAGGAACAGCAATTGGATTGGACATTTTTAAGCCCGGCTATTAACTTGCATCCGGGTGAACCTACCGGCAAATTCCGTTTAGGTACTGAGCAACCGGTATTTAATGAGGCCGGCAAAAACGATATATCGGTTGCCGACTTAGCAGTGGCCTTATTGGATGAACTGGAGAACAATCAGTTTGTGAAGAAAAGATTTACTTTGGGCTATTAAGCCCAAGCTTGTTCGGTAGGTAAAAACACCTTGGACAGGGTATAAAATAAAAATGTCATTTCGAGTGATAACGAGAAATCTTTTGAAAACGATAAGCTAACCGCCCGCTTTTAAAAGATCTCTCACTGTCGTTCGAGATGACATTTTCTCTTATATCCCCTATCGAGTAAGTTGAGAGATGGTTTATGTTATGCCTTTTTAAAGCGGGCAGCTACCCAATTATTGCTTTTTTTATGGCTAATGTAATGCATTCCATATTTGTTAGCTTCTTCACGAATCATTTCCAAATCTGGTGATTCATAAAAACCACTAAAATAAATCTCCCCATCAGACTTTAATACTTCAGCATACCGTTCCATTTGGTCGAGCAGGATATTCCGGTTAATGTTGGCTAAGATGACATCGTAGTGCTCATTCGGAATATCCTCTTTTGAACCACAAATAACATTTACATCCGGTACATGATTCAGCTCTGTGTTTTCGATAGTGCTTTTATAGCACAGCATGTCATAATCGATAGCCGTTAAATCGGCCGCGCCCAGTTTATAAGCCAAGATAGCCAATATGCCTGTACCACAGCCCATATCCAACACCTTTTTACCCTGAATATCATTTTCCAGCATGGTTTCCATCATCAAACAAGTAGTATCATGATGGCCGGTACCAAAAGCCATTTTTGGATCGATCACTATTTCATGCGGAAACTCGGGATGAGGTTCGTGAAAAGTGGCACGTACATAAACCTGCGTACCAATGGTAATCGGTTGAAAGTTACTCTCCCAAACCGCGTTCCAGTTCTTCTCCGGTATCAGGTTTATTTCGTACGAAAAGGTGAACTGCTCGTGATAAGGAGCCAGTGTATCTTCAACCAAATCCTTATCAAAATCTTCAGAAGGTATATACGCTTTGAATCCTAAATCTGTTTCTTCAAAAGTATCAAAGCCCAATTCGGCCAGCTCACTGATTAGTAAATCTTGCTGGTAATCTTCCTCGGTTACCACTGTAAATAGCAGTTCGTAATAGTTCATGATTTTAGTATCAAGTAATAAGTATCAAGTAGTAAGACCTTTTTATCAAGCAACATAATGTTTAACAAATGCTCTACAGCATTTGTAGTCATCATTTCGTTTTGATATTTAATACTCGCTACCTGATACTTAAAAAATTAATTAAATACTTTTACAATATCCAAAAAGTCGCGCGACTTTAATGATGCGCCGCCAATCAGACCACCGTCAATGTCAGGCTGGGCAAACAGTTCCGAGGCATTTTTAGGGTTAGCACTGCCACCATACAAAATAGTTGTATTGTCAGCTACTTCCTGGCTATAATTATTGGCAATTTCTTCGCGGATAAAAGCGTGAATTTCCTGCGCTTGCTCGGCAGTAGCGGTTTTACCGGTACCAATGGCCCAAACCGGCTCGTAAGCCAATACCAGCTGCCCGAATTGCTCAGTTGACAAGCTGAATATGCCTTCTTTCAATTGTGTTCTGATCACATCAAAGTGTTGCTCTGCTTCGCGCTCGTCTAAAGTTTCGCCAATACAAAAAATTGGTTTCAAGCCATGCTTTAAAGCAGCCTCAGTTTTTAACGATAACAGCTGGTTATCTTCATCAAAATACTGGCGACGCTCTGAGTGACCCAAAATCACATATTCTGCACCGGTAGATTTTACCATTTTGGCAGACACCTCGCCGGTGTAAGCGCCAGATTCATTTTGGTGAATGTTTTGCGCACCGATAGAAACTTTATCATAACCTTTTGCCAGTTGGCCCAGGCTGCTCAAGTGAATAAACGGCGAACAAACCACGGCTTGCTGTGAACCGGTTACTTCATCTTTAACCATATTGGCAATTTCTGAAAACAGGGCCAAACCTTCGTTATAATCCATGTTCATTTTCCAGTTGCCGGCAACTATCTTTTTTCTCATCGTTTTAAAATTTTCTGTATGATTGGGTTAAATTAAACACATCTTGCAGCAGCTGTTTCTCGACATTATCCAGCTGCATATTACGGCGGGCATATACCCGCTCAATCGTTTCAAAAGCTTTTTCAAGGTGGTAAACGTCATAACCATGCGCCCCACCCCAAGCAAAATCGGGCACGAAATTGCGCGGAAAACCTGCACCAAAAACATTTGCACATACCCCCACTACTGTTCCGGTATTAAACATAGTGTTAATACCGCATTTCGAGTGATCGCCCATAACCAACCCGCAAAACTGCAAACCGGTTTTACGAAAATGCTCGGTAGGGTAATCCCACAACCGCACTTCCGCATAGTTGTTCTTTAAGTTTGAATTATTAGAGTCGGCTCCAATATTACACCATTCGCCCAATACCGAGTTACCCAGATACCCTTCATGCCCTTTAGAGGAATTTCCCCAGATAACGGCGTTGTTAATTTCGCCACCTACCCTACACTTTGGCCCTACGGTGGTAGCGCCATAAATTTTTGCGCCCATTTTAATTTGGGAATTATCGCACAGCGCCAATCCGCCGCGTATATGTGTTCCTTCCCACACCTGGCTATTAGCACCGATATATATTGGTCCGTTGGTGGTATTAAAAGTAGAACATTCGGCTACAGCACCTTCTTCGGCAAAAAAATCATTGCCGATGATTACGTTAGTGGAACTGATTTTAGTACTGGTACGCCCTTTAGTGAGCAATTGAAAATCGCGTCGTAATGCGATATCATTTTTTTGAAAAATATCTTCAGGGTAACGGATGCTTACCAAAGACGGGGCATAATCAACCACCCGCTCAAATGTCTGAGCGGCATTAAACTGCCGGGCATCACTCTCACTTAATTTTACAGCCAGCAATTGGCTGTAGCGCATCAATGCTTCGCCGGGTTGTAATTTATCTATAGCTTCCAGCAGATTATCATCCGGGCAAATGCCTCCGTTGATAAATAAGTTATTTTCCTCTATATGCAGCGGAAACTTAGCTTGCAAATACGGCTGTGTATGGTAAGAAAAAGAAGTATTCAAATGCTTGGCCCACTTTTCGGCTATGGTTAAAATACCGATGCGGAGATTGGCCACCGGGCGGGTAAACGTTAAAGGCAGTAACGTTTGATGTGCATTATCATCGAAAAGAATAATTGCCATAGGTGGGCAAAAATAAAAAAAGTCCCGGCTGTTGGGCCGGGACTTTATAAATATTTTGCTGCAAGCAATTACTTTTTAGCGTAACGGCTGCGGAATTTGTCGATACGTCCTGCAGTGTCAACCAGTTTCATTTTACCGGTGTAGAACGGATGCGATGTATGAGAAATCTCTAATTTAACTAATGGATACTCATTGCCGTCTTCCCATTTAACGGATTCGCGAGTTTCGATACATGATTTAGTGATGAAAGAGTAGTCGTTTGACATGTCTTTGAAAACCACTAATCTATAGTTTGAGGGATGCAGGTCTTTTTTCATTTTGCTATGTACTTTCCTTTCAAAAGAGGCGCAAATATACTTAGAATATTTAAAATATAAAATATTAGAATTGAATTTTTTCCACATAATAATATAACCATCTTTAAGATAATTCACATGCAGGTAATATCTACAAAAGCATATCGCTAGATGACCACTTCTCTGTACCTTTATCACATTGCCAATTCAAATAATTGATACCCTATATAAAAATTCAATTTTTAAAATATGATATTAATCACTCTTTTTGTAACGTCAACAAAATGACAAAGTAAAATTGCATAAACATGACCGGTTGAAGGTCTTTTATGGCAGCTTTGACTAACTATCGAGTAAAACTTTACTTATCTTTGTACTGTTAAATCAACGAATATGAATCTTCCGATATATTTAGATAACAATGCGACTACACCCATGGACCCACGGGTGCTGGAAGCTATGCTGCCCTACTTTACACAAAAATTTGGTAATGCGGCAAGCCGTAATCACCATTTTGGCTGGGTAGCTGAAGAAGGTGTTGATTACGCCCGCGAGCAGGTAGCCAAAATTATTGGTGCCAGCGAAAAAGAGATTATATTTACCTCAGGCGCTACCGAGTCAGACAACCTGGCTATTAAAGGTGTGTTTGAAATGTATAAAGATAAAGGTAACCATATTATTACTGCGGTTACTGAGCATAAGGCTGTATTAGATGCCTGCAAACACGTTGAAAAATTAGGCGGTAAGGTTACTTATCTGCCGGTTAAAGAAGACGGTTTAGTTGACCTGGCTCAGTTAGAAGCCGCAATGACGCCTGAAACTATCTTGGTTTCCATCATGTATGGTAACAACGAAATTGGCGTTATTCAGCCTGTTAAAGAAATTGCTGCTATTGCCCACAAACACGGTGCACTGTTTATGACAGACGCTACACAGGCAGTAGGTAAAATTCCGGTTGATGTAAATGCTGACGGTATTGACCTGCTGGCTTTATCAGCTCATAAAATGTATGGTCCTAAAGGTGTAGGTGCGTTATACGTACGCCGTAAAGGACCACGCGTTAAAGTTACTGCCCAGATGGATGGTGGTGGTCATGAGCGCGGTATGCGTTCAGGTACATTGAATGTTCCGGGTATTGTAGGCTTAGGTAAAGCCTGTGAACTGGCTCGTTTAGAAATGGCATCAGAAGCAGCACGTTTATCAGCATTGCGCGATAAATTACAAGCAGCCTTAACTGTTTTGGAAGAAAGCTATGTAAACGGCAACCAGGAACACCGCTTGCCGCACGTAGCTAACATTTCTTTTAAGTATGTTGAAGGTGAAGGTTTGATGATGGCTATGAAAGATTTAGCAGTATCATCAGGTTCTGCCTGTACTTCGGCATCGTTAGAGCCTTCTTATGTTTTGAAAAGCTTAGGCTTGTCAGATGATTTGGCTCACTCTTCTATCCGTTTCGGTTTAGGCCGTTTCACAACCGAAGAAGAAGTTGATTATGCTATCGAGGTAACTAAAAAAGCGGTTACTCACCTGCGCGAACTTTCACCACTTTGGGAAATGTTCAAAGAAGGTATCGACCTGAACTCTATTGAGTGGGCCGAACACTAAGATTAAGATTTTAATTAAATGAGTTGCCGTTTTTTAACCGGCAACTTACAATTGATAACTGACAACAAATACTTAAAGCTATGGCTTATTCAGATAAAGTAATTGACCATTACACCAACCCGCGCAACGTGGGTACTTTAGACAAAAGCAGCACCCAGGTTGGTACCGGTTTAGTAGGTGCCCCAGAGTGTGGCGACGTAATGCGTCTGCAAATTCAGGTAGATGAGAACAATGTAATTACCGATGCCAAATTCAAAACTTTTGGCTGCGGTTCGGCTATTGCTTCTTCATCTTTAGCTACCGAATGGTTAAAAGGTAAAAGCATTGACGAAGCTATGTCTATCGATAACATGGATATCGTGGAAGAACTGGCTTTGCCGCCGGTAAAAATTCACTGCTCGGTTTTGGCAGAGGATGCTATCAAAGCTGCCATTAACGATTATCGCGTTAAAAACGGATTAGCTCCTATTGAGCTTGAAAAATCACATCATTAATTTGTAAAAACAAAAGCTAAAAGTCTGAATTACGACACTTTGTCTGGTTCAGATTTTTGGCTTTTGTTTTGTTAGTATATATTTGCACAACGTAGTTAAGAATAAGACTAAATAATACTTAATCTTGTTATTACTACTTGATATTAAATACTAAGCAATGGTAACTGTAACAGATAAAGCAAAAGATAAAATTGATAACTTAATTAAGGACGCGCAGTTAGATAGCACGTACTTTTTACGGGTATCAGTTCAGGGTGGTGGCTGTTCAGGTCTGTCATACAACCTTGATTTTGATAACGAGGAAAAAAAAGGCGACCAGTTTTTTGAAGACAAAGGCGTACGCATGGCTTTGGATATGAAATCGTTTTTATACCTGGCCGGTACTGAGCTTGACTTTTCGGACGGCTTAAACGGTAAAGGTTTTAACTTCCATAACCCTAACGCCAGCCGTACCTGCGGTTGCGGTGAAAGCTTCTCGGTATAAACTTTATTAACTTGCAAGATATAAAAAGGCGCTCTAAGAGCGCCTTTTTGCGTTTTAGCATGCAGGATTGTACATTTGCGCGCTAATTTTATAATTAATACTTATTGCTTTGCCTGCAAACAATTAAGCACTAGCATGCTTTTTGTTTATTATAGTAAATAGCATAAGTTTGTTAATTATAAGCCAAATATTTAAACTTGATGACTACTGCAACAAAACCAACTACGGTTCCTGCCCTTATACGCCATGTGGTTGCCCAAATACATCCAGAAACACATACCTTCCTTTCACATAAAATAAAAGACAGCTGGGTAAACATATCTTACCGCGAGGTAATTGATAAGGCTGATGCCATATCGGCATGGTTTCTAAACATGGGGATACAAAAAGGTGATCGCTTGGGTTTGGTTATCGAGAATGGTCCGGAATATATTTATTTCGACCAGGCTTTGCAGCAGATCGGTGCTATTAACGCCTCTATCTATCCCACCCTTACCGAGGCAGAAACAGAGTATATTTTAAACGATTCTGGTGCAAAAGCCATTTTAGTGGGCAACCCTTTTTTGCTGCGAAAAGTATTAAAGGTAGCCAATAACTGCCCCTCGCTGTTACGTATCATCCCAGTTTTTGACGACTATGAAAAATATACAGAAAAGGTAAATCTAAATGCAGGCGTCATCAGCTTTGATAAACTGATTGAAGAAGGCAATGCTTTGGTATCACAGTACGCACAAGCCATTAATGCTGCACGTGAAGCAATTTTACCTTCGGACATCTCGTGCTTTATCTATACTTCTGGCACTACAGGTACGCCTAAAGGCGTAATACTTACGCACAGTAACTTTGTACAAACCGTTTGGGCAGGCTTAACTCAAATTTCGATTGTCGATAAAGACGATTGCTTTTTGTCATTCCTTCCGCTTTCGCACGTATTTGAGCGAGCAGCTACGTATTACATGTGCTTAGGTGCAGGTTGCCAGATTGCTTTTGCGCAAAGCCTGGAACTATTGGCCCGTAACATGACCGAGGTAAGGCCAACTATTATGAACTGCGTACCCCGATTGTTGGAACGTATACACGATAAGGCCATGAAAAACGGCACTACCGCCGGCGGAATGAAAACTTCCATCTTTTTGTGGGCGTTTAAAATTGGCAAGCAATACCGCGAAAAACGAGAGCAGGGTAAAACGCCGGGGTTATTATTGAGTCAGCAACATAAACTAGCTGACAAACTTGTATTTAGCAAGATTAAAGAGAAAACTGGTGGCCGTTTAAAATTTCTGATTTCTGGTGGTGGCGCATTACCTAAAAACGTAGGGGAATTTTTTGGTAACGTAGGTATACCGGTTTTAGAAGGATACGGTTTAACCGAAACAACAGGTCCGGTTTGTGTTACCGAGTTCGACCGCCAGGTGTATGGTACTGCCGGCCGCGTTTTACCAGGCAGCGAAATTGCTATACAAAACATTGATACCAAAAAAATATATACCATCCAAACGCATGATTCTACCGACCCGAATCTCATAACTGAAGAAGGCGAAATTATTATGCGAGGCATAGCCGTGATGAAAGGCTACTGGAACAAACCTGAAGAAACCGCCACGGCCATTGATGCTGACGGCTGGTTCCATAGTGGTGATATCGGTCGCTTTTATAAAGGCTACCTTCAAATTACCGACCGCTTAAAAAATATGCTGGTAAATGCTTATGGAAAAAACATTTACCCTACCCCGGTTGAAAATACTTATTTGAAAAGCCCTAAAATAGAACAGATATTTTTGGTAGGTGATCGCCGTGAATACGTTACCGCCATTGTAGTACCACCTAAAGAACTATTGCAAGAAACGTTTGGCTTAAACGAAGCTTGGTTTGAAAAGCCCGAGGTGTTTGTAGACGACAAACAAATCATCGACTGGCTTAACCAAGACATACGCAAGCTAAGCAACGAACTGGCTAAATTTGAGCGCATCAAAAACTTTAAAGTAAAACGCAATCCGTTTAGCATGGAAGAAGGTGAAATGACCGTCACGCTGAAAGCGAAACGTAAAGTAATTGAGAAGAAATACGCTCAGGCGATAGACGAGATGTATTTGCAAGAGGTAGATGCCGATTAAAGTATTAATAACATAATAATAAAAAAGTCCGTTTAAAACGGACTTTTTTATTTAACAGCAATCCCAATAAAAGTAGGCATTTTCAAATCGTTTCGCTTTTAAATCAGTTTCATTTATAAAAAGATGAGCGACGCCGGAGTCGCCAAACATTATGTGATCATCTGTATCTATTTGGATTAATTGCACATCTTGCTTATTTTTCGGATTGTAGTCTCGCGGATCACCTTGAGTAAAATAAGCATACCCTCCAATCTTATGACCAGCGCTATCAAAAAAGGCATCAAGCTCTCTTTGCTCATTCTTGTTTAACGTTTCCAGGTAGTTATAATAATTCATACCATTAAAAACGTAATTAAACCGAAAATCTTCGGTGCCTCCAAACTCTATTTTATTTGTGAAAAATAGTTTGTGTTCTCTATAGATGGGCGATTCATCAAAAAGATTATCTGTTAAGAAGTCGAATCTTTCATGTATCTCTACATTAGTATCTTCATGATACAGTGTAACACAACTTTCATCTGAGTACCAATCTGTAGAAGACACAAATTGTTGCAATATTCCTCTTTCTGGATAATCTGGCAAATGAGGCACATCTTTGAAATTAATTTGAGCTAGCATAATCATAGGGGTTCCATTTTCATCTGTTGGATAGTTCAGATATTTGGGTAAAAAAGGAACACCTAAAAATTTACTATCATCTACAGAGTTCTTTACGATCTCACTTGTTGGCTTTGCGGAGATTCTGACACACTCAAGCCTATAGTTCTCAATGTCTTTCTCAAACGGTTTGAGGAAATCTGGTATCATATTATTGTTAATGTGCCATTAAAATAGCTAAAACAAAATATCTTCTTGGTATCATTAACATGGTTAATTAATCATTTATGAAATACGCCTGTGCTTTATTACAACATCATATTACCAAGCCCTCATCACTCACCAAAAAATCCCTATCTTTGCACCTTCATAAAATACCGTTTTTACTATGAGTATTGCAGCCTTATCGGAACAGGAAATATTACGCCGCGAGTCGTTACAGCAATTACGTGCGCTGGGTATTAACCCTTATCCTGCCGAAGCCTACCCGGTGAATGCCTGGGCTCAGGACATTATCCAAAACTTTAATACCGATCCCGAAAAATATAAGGAAGTAACCCTGGCAGGCCGTATCATGACCCGCCGCATTATGGGTAATGCTTCTTTTGCCGAAATACAGGATACCACCGGCCGTATCCAAGTTTACATTAAACGCGATGAGATTTGCCCCGGCGAAGACAAAACCTTATATAACACCGTTTTTAAAAAGCTACTGGACATTGGCGATTATGTAGGTGTTAAAGGTTATGTTTTTTTAACCCAAACAGGCGAAATATCTATTCATGTTCAAGAACTTAACATCCTGTCAAAATCGTTAAAACCACTACCAGTAGTAAAACGCGACGATGATGGCAACATATATGACGGCTTTACAGACCCCGAATTGCGCTATCGCCAGCGTTATGTGGATTTGACAGTAAACCCCGAATACAAACAAATTTTCATCAACCGCTCAAAAGTAATTAGCACCATGCGAAATTACTTTAACGAGCAAGGCTGGATGGAAGTGGAAACCCCAATTCTGCAGTCTGTGCATGGTGGTGCAGCGGCACGTCCGTTTAACACACATCACAACACGCTGGATATGCCGCTTTATCTGCGCATCGCCAATGAGTTGTATCTGAAACGTCTGATTGTAGCTGGTTTTGATGGTGTATACGAGTTTGGTAAAATGTTCCGTAATGAAGGTATGGACCGTACGCACAACCCCGAGTTTACCATGATGGAGATTTACGTAGCTTATAAAGACTATGTATGGATGATGTCTATGGTAGAGGAATGCCTGGAAAAAGTGGCGACAGCTGTAAACGGCACTCCGATTGTAAAAGTCGGGCAACACGAAATCAACTTTGCCGGTCCGTACGAAAAGCTATCAATGTATGATTCCATTTTAAAATATACCGGCATTGATGTTTCGGCAATGGATGAGGCGCAACTGCGTCAAACCTGCCGCGATCTGGCCATTGAGGCTGACGATACGATGGGCAGAGGTAAATTGATTGACGAGATTTTTAGCGCTAAGGTAGAAGCCGACCTGATACAGCCTACTTACATAACAGACTACCCCATTGAAATGTCTCCGCTTGCTAAAAAGCACCGCACTAAAGACGGCCTGGTAGAACGTTTTGAGTTGTTTGTAAACGGTAAGGAAATAGGTAATGCCTACTCCGAGCTAAATGACCCCATCGATCAGCGCGAGCGTTTTGAAGAACAATTACTGCTTGCCGGACGTGGTGATGAGGAAGCCATGGCTATGGACGACGACTTTTTACGCGCTCTGGAATATGGCATGCCGCCAACATCAGGCTTGGGTATTGGCATAGACCGTTTGGTAATGCTGATGACCAACCAAAGCACCATTCAAGAAGTATTATTCTTCCCGCAAATGCGCCCCGAAAAGAAGGTGAAAGTATCTACCGTTGATGATTTTGTGCACATTGGCGTACCTGCCGAGTGGGTACCGGTAATCAATCAAATGGGTATTAATACCGTGGAACAACTAAGAGCAACCAACCCTAATAAATTTTATAACGATTTAGGCGGTATGCGCAAAAAACTAAAACTGGATTTGCCTATGCCAAGTAAAGAAAGCGTAATGGCCTGGTTTGCATAAGCCAATCATTTACTGAGTAAATACAGATGTCATTTCGAGTGATAGCGAGAAATCTTTTAAAAGCGATAAATTAACCTGTCAGTTTTCAAAAGATCTCATGCTATCGTTCGAGATGACATTTTTAGTTATATGTCATCTATAGTATATCGTCTGGAATGTATTATAGATTTGTTAATATTCCTGCCAAACCGATCTGATTTAACCAGCATTCATCAGCTCATCCACAACCTTTCGCACACCAATGGTAGCTTTATGTTCAACCTTAATGATGGAGTTACCGCCACGCACATAAGGTATATTAGGATCTACGATGTATTTAGGTACAACGTTCGGCACAAAATCAACCAAGCCAGCGGCCGGATAAACTGCCAGCGATGTTCCAACCAGCATAAAAACATCTGCTGTACCACATATCTGGGCAGCAGTTTCAATCATAGGCACTGCCTCTCCAAACCATACCACATGCGGGCGCAATGGCGATCCTAACTCACAAACTTCGTTCATCCCAAGTTGCCACCCCTCAATCGGATAAGTCAAATTTGAATTCAAGCTGGATTGAGAACGCGTAATAATGCCATGAAGGTGAACCACGTTTTTCGACCCGGCCCGCTCGTGTAAATCATCTATATTTTGAGTGATAATAACTACATCATACTTTTCTTGTAAACGTACAAGTGCATAGTGGGCAGCGTTAGGTTCAGCTTCCAAAACCGATTTACGGCGCATATTATAAAAATCTTGCACCATTGCGGGGTTACGCTGCCAGGCCTGCGGTGTGGCTACTTCTTCTATATCATACCCTTCCCATAAGCCGTCGCTGTCTCTAAATGTTTTCAAACCGCTTTCGGCACTTATACCAGCGCCAGTTAATACCACTACTCGTTTCATCCGTTAAAATGTTATAAATTGTCAAATCGTCCGCTATGCGTTTCTGACTAAACGGCAAACAGTTGCCCAATGTCTTTAAATGCCTTAAACTCCAAAGCATTGCCCGACGGGTCCAGAAAAAACATAGTGGCTTGCTCGCCCGGCTTACCAGCAAACCTGAGTCCAGGCTCAATAATGAATTTTACACCGTGGGCTTTTAGGCGGTCAGCCAATAGGTGCCAATCATCCCACTCCAGCACCACACCATAATGCGGTATGGGCACATCATGTCCGTCAACAGGGTTGGTATGATGCGCTTCAATATTTTGTGGGCGAGGTTTAAAGTGAATTACAAATTGGTGCCCATACAAATTGAAATCAGTCCAGATATCGCTGCTTCGCCCTTCACTGCAGCCCAGCACCTCACGGTAAAAGCGGCGGGCTTCTTCCAAATCATACACAGGTACCGCTACATGGAATGGAGTTAGTTTGCTCATTATACTACATTTTTGACGCTGCTAATTTAGACACTAATCGGCTAGCATATCTGCATCGCTATGCTTTTTTAAATCGACACTTTTGTTAAAATATTCAATTTTTAATCAACTTGCAGATCGGGTCCTTAACTTTGTCACTATCAGTCATTACTAAATAATTTGGAATTTTAATCCAGCAGCTTCGTATTTTTGTATTGATGAGTGCTGTATCTCCCAAACCCATACCCCCTAAAAAGCCCACAGTTACGAAAAAACCGGTGGCCCGGAAAAAAGCGCTTGCCAAAAAGAAAAAAACAGATGCTAACCAATGGCCGATGGCCTGGAAAATAGCACTTGCAGGTATATTACTCATTTTATTATCGCCGTTTTATTATGGCTATGTGGTAAAGATGTTTACCTCCACCTGGCGCTGGGTGCGCGACATTGGCAGCGATCCAAATTACCGTACTTACAAAAGTTTTGCTATTGATATTCCGCGTAAATACAGCATACATGGTATTGATGTATCATATGCGCAAGGTAAGATAGATTGGCACAAGGTTAAAGCCATGCAAGAAGATAGCGTGCATATCACTTTCGCCTTCATCAAAGCAACTGAAGGTTTATTAACGGTTGACCCGTATTTTAAGCGTAACTGGCGCGAGGCACCTAAAACCGGTATTATTTGTGGTGCCTACCATTATTTCAGACCATACAAAAGCGGCTTGTGGCAGGCTCGTTTCTTTCTACAAAATGTTGATGTAGAGCAAGGCGATTTGCCGCTGGTGGTAGACATTGAACAACTGGATAATACGGCGCCGGCTAAAATGCGTCAGGAACTGCAGGCTTTTTTAAAACATGTTGAAAATCGGACACATGTTAAACCTATCATTTACTCAGGACTCAGTTTTTACCGCGACTACCTGCAAGGACACTTTGACGAATATCCGTTATGGATAGCCCATTACTATAAAGAAGAGCTAAAAGTTAAGAAAGCAACTAATTGGTGGTTTTGGCAACACTCCGACAAAGCCCATGTAAACGGCATTAACCATGCGGTTGATTTCAATTGCTTTAAAGGCGACAGCATCAGCCTGAGACGCATGCTGGTGCCTCTATAGGCCTATAATTGAAATTTTGACATTTTTGCTGAAAAATTTTCATTTAGCGGATATTTGGCTGTTGAAAAATTGGCAGTTTATGATATCGAAATCCGTTTGGCATTTAGGTTGATTATTTACAAGTGAACATCGTTCATACAATTTAATTAACATTTTATAGTTCATTCATTTTTTAAATTTTAAGGAGGAAAAAACTATGAGCTTGGTTAAATGGAATTCAGAAAAAAAGAACAGTGGCTTAATGCCAGAATTTACCGACATCTTTGAATCATTCTTTAACGATTCATTTGTGGCCGACCGCTTGATAACACGTGTGCCTGCGGTAAACATTAGTGAAACACCTGAAGAATATCATGTTGAACTGGCAGCGCCTGGCCTAAACAAGCAAGATTTTAAAATATCAACCGAACGTAACATGCTGACCGTATCCGTTGAACAACGTACCGAAAGCACAGCCAATAACAAAAAGTATAACAAACGTGAATTTAGCTACTCCTCTTTCGTCCGCTCGTTTACATTGCCCGAAAGTGCAGACGACAGCCGCATTGAAGCTATTTATGATAATGGGGTGCTAAATATTAGCATAGCCAAAAAAGAAGAAGCCAAAAGCGTAACCCGCCAAATTGAAATTAAATAAGTTGTTTTTATATCCGCTTACAAAAAAGGCCGTTTAACTATAAACGGCCTTTTGCTTGTATGTGCATATACATGAAACACATTTTCACATGTGAAATTTAATGCCTCGTTAACAATCAGTTATAATTTAATGCCGACTATTGCACAAACTTAATTAATACTACCTTTGTTTAACCAATTACCAATTATAAATAATTTCATGTTGAAAAGATTATTGATCCTGGATGATAATCAGGACATTCTCAACGTAATGGAGGATGCCTTGGTTGGGGAAGGCTATGAGGTGGTTACAATGACTTATTGTGACGACATCATTAAGAGTGTGCAGCAGCATCAACCGGATTTAGTGATGCTCGACTTTTTACTGTCGGGTATTAATGGTGGCGAAATGTGCGCCCAAATCAAAAAAAATCCGCTGACGTCGCATCTGCCGGTTATTATTCTTTCGGCTTACCCAAGGGTACTGGAATCGCTAGGCGATTACGGGTCGGACGCGTTTGTACAAAAGCCGTTTGACTTAGAGCAACTTTACAGCACCGTAAACAGTTGTTTGGCCGACGATGAGCATTTACAGCTCCACTAAAAGTTAGTTACCCGTTTACGAAAACTAAAAAGCCATATGTTTTAGCATATGGCTTTTTAGTTATTACGCAGCCGTTTTTTCGGCTGCTTGCTTTTTGTCCTTTTTGTGTGGCCTGGTTTTACCAAACGACTTTTTAGTAATTTTCCCTTTCCGGGTTTTACGATCTCCTTTTCCCATAGTGCTTTATTTACCGTTAGTAATAATTGAACTTATTATTAACAGACAAGGCAAAATCCAATAATGTTTAGTTTTTTAAGAAAAAGTTAAATAATTAAATTTTAAAAGAGACTGTCCAGCCATTTATCCCAATTATTCACTTGGTAAGTATATCCTAATACGGGCTTTACATGTACGCTATTCACCGTTTTCCATTGCTGTAACTCTGGTATAAATTCGGGGGTATCCAAGCCAATTGCAGTAGCGGCTTTAGCATAAAAATGGGCTTTGGTAGGATGGTGTGGTGCACAAGCATTATAAACTTTTCCAAAAGCGTGCTGTGCTACAATTGCTTGGCTGACGCCTATGCAATCGGCAAGGTGTATCAAATTAACAGGCGCTTCACCATTAGGGATAGCTTTTTTACCCGCAAAAAACCGGCCCGGCTCGCGGTTAGGCCCAAGCAATCCGCCAAAGCGAAGAATAGTTGTAGTAAAGGCGGTTTGTTGTTGCAGATAAGTTTCCACCTCGAGCAAGGCGCAACCGGAATCGGTATCTGGCATGGGTACATCCAGTTCGGTCAACTCGGCATTCACATCACCATAAACCCCTGTTGAGCTAATAAAAACAACTTGCTTAACGTTGTGTTGCTTGGCTATATCGATTATACTTTTAATTTTTTGCAAATAAGCACCGGCCTCCCCTTGCCTGCTCTTGGGCGGGATACTAATCCAAAGTACATCGCAGTCAAAAAAATCAGATTCGTACTGCTGATGTTCTGTACTGATGTTAAGTAAATAAGGGATAACACCGGCATCTGCCAGCACATCTAACTTTTGAGCCGATGTAGTTGAACCCTTAACCTGAAAGCCTTGCTGTAAAAGGGCTTTGGCCAGCGGCAAACCATACCAACCGCAGCCTAAAACACTAATAGTTTTAATCGACATCATAACGCGTTAAAGTTAAACATAATCGCTTTAACCTTTTGATGATCCGTAATAAGCTGTTACCTTGCAAGTATTACCAAAAACTTATGAAAAGAATAGCAGTTGACATGGACGGCGTGCTAGCCGATGTGTATGAACAATTTTATGCGTACGACGAGCGCGACTTTGGCCGGCGCAAACAACCCGAAGAAGTAATGGGTATGCATGAGGCGGAAGCGTTTCCTTCAATTCGTAAATTTATTTATGAAAACGGCTTTTTCTTGAATACCCCTGTCATGCAGGGCAGTCAGGATGTATTGAAAAGGTTGAACGAGAAATATGAAGTTTTTATCGTTTCATCTGCCACAGAATTTCCACAAAGTTTACCCGAAAAGCAATCTTGGCTGGGCCAGCACTTTCCGTTTATTACCTGGCAGCAAATGGTATTTTGCGGTTCCAAGCATATTATAAGCGCCGATATTATGATTGACGACCAGTTTAGAAACTTAGATAGCTTTAAGGGGCAAACATTATTGTTTACACAACCCCACAATATAAACAATCGTGAACATCAGCACACGAGGGTAGATTCATGGCAGGATATTGAAAGGCTATTGTTACGTTAATTTAATAATTTGAAGTGTTGCTAAGTGTCTTAAGCAATGTTAGCAACACTTCAATTGAATACTTAGTTGCCCAAGGCAAAAACCAGCGATAAGTTTAAGCTACTTACGAGCGACACACCGAAACTATCTGTTTTAGTGCGGTAAATATCATCTTGACTTTGGTTGGCGTGACTATAGGCGAGGCTACCAAGAGCGGCAGTAATACCCAATCTGGAAGTTGGGAAGTACACAAAGTCTAGCCCTATTCCGGCAGAAAACGCCTTAGTACTAAATTTAGTATCTGCTACATTATAATCGTCAACTAAATTTTGCACATAGAAACTCCTGCTCCTCCCGTATAAATATTGTACAAACGGCCCTGTCCGAATACCAACCTTGTTATTGTATAAGAAATATTTACGCAGATAAACGTTTGCTAAAACACTTGTAGAGTTATCGGATTGCTGCCCTTTATAAGTAATTGAATTATCTTGATCGGTATATCTGCTTCTACCCCAATTCCAATTGCCCGAAATACCCAAATCTAATTTGTCAGCAATAAAAAAACTGTAGGTTGGGCCAACAGAAAGGCTTGTTGTTTTCTTCAAATACTGGTAATTTGCATTGTTGGACATTCCTGTTACAGTGGCTTTGTCAAAACCAACGCCAAACCCGCCGCCTAGCAAATGATTTCCTTTTTGTGTTTGCGCTTTTGTGGTAATAGAAGCTGCCACCACCGACAGCATCAGGAAGAGTTTTTTGTTCATAAAGATTTAAGTTGAATAAAGCTATCAAACAACAATTCATGAATATTATTGTAATTCGCTATGTTAAGATTTGCTTAAATAATTATTAAATGAAAAGCAAACTGTTGTATTCGGCAGTTTCACCATGCCGATTTTACATTAACCACCGGTTAAACTTATCCACATTCTGCAATCTTTAAAAACCTTTAAGGTGGTTTTATCCTTTTATGGGTGCAAAACACTGAACTTATAAAAACATCTACCACACATGTACACCTTAGGCATCAACGCTGTTTTTCATGACTCAGCAGCGTGTATTATTAAAGACGGTCAGCTTTTAGCCGCTACGGAAGAGGAACGTTTTACCCACATAAAACACGGCAAACGCCCGGTGCCATTCAGCACCTGGGAATTGCCATTTCATGCCATCGACTATTGTTTAAAGATAGCCGGCATTCACATTAATGATGTAGACCACATTGCTTATTCATTTGACCCTTATCAGCTTATTAATGAGCAATACAAAGGCAAGGGTACTATTGATATACCATTCGAGCCCTCAACCGATCCAATCAACCAAGATTGGCTGAACGTATGGGATCCGCTGTTTTTATCATCCATCATTAACGCCGTTGGGCAGCTAAATGACGGCTGGCCGCATCACCTGCAAAAACGCTTTGTTGGCGCCAACGTTCCTCGCGAAAAATGGCATTTTGTAGATCATCACGTAGCTCACGCGGCCAGTGCTTTTAACTGCTCACCTTTTGAGCGTGCCGCGGTAATGACGGTTGATGGCCGGGGTGAAAACGCCACCACCACTTACAGCGTTGGTAACGGACACGACTTAAAACGTATTGGCCAGGTGAATTTCCCTAATTCTTTAGGTTTGTTGTATGAAGAAGTAACTACCCATTTGGGCTTCCTGCATTCGTCAGACGAATACAAAGTGATGGCCCTAGCCAGTTACGGCAAGCCAGAGTTTGTAAAAGATTTCCGCGAGATTATAAAAGTTGGCCCTAACGGACAATACACCATCGAAAACAAAAACTTTGTGGAACGCTTTGACCCTATGCGCCTGCGCCACGAGGAGTTCACGGCACATCACTTTAATATTGCCCACTCATTGCAATTGGTTTTGGAAGAAACCTTGCTTGAAATAACCGACTGGCTGCAGAAAGAAACCGGCGAACAAAACTTGTGTATGGCAGGTGGCGTAGCGCTTAACTGTGTGGCCAATGCCCGCATCCGCGATAAAGGTGCATTTCAGAACATATGGGTACAACCTGCCTCTGGCGATGATGGTACCGCTTTGGGCGCTGCCCTGTGGGTAGATGCCCAGCAACGCAAAGCTACCAAGCGCGATTTTGTGATGGAGCACTGCTACTGGGGACCAGAATATACCGACGAGGAGATTGAAAAGTTTATGAAATGGTGCAAAGTACCTTATCGTAAACTGAACAATATTGCTGAAGAGACTGCCGACATATTGGCACAAGACAAAATCATCGGCTGGTACCAAGGCCGTATGGAATTTGGTCCAAGGGCATTGGGTAGCCGCTCAATTTTAGCATCACCGATAAGCCCGGCTATGCAACAGCGGTTGAATGAGGTGAAAGATCGTGAAGATTTTCGTCCTGTTGCGCCTGTAGTGCTGGAAGAGGAAGCCGGCAACTGGTTTGAAAATGCCAGCTACTCGCCTTTCATGTTGTTCATTTATGATGTGAAGCCCGAGAAAGCAGACCAAATTCCGGCTGTACGCCATACCGATGGTACAGCCCGTATACAAACAGTAAACGAGCGCCAGCATAAAAACTACTATGATTTATTGAAAGCTTTTCAACGCAAAACCGGTGTACCAGTGCTGGTAAACACTTCATTTAATACTTTAGGTAAACCTATTGTTTGTACACCGCGCGATGCAATCGAGTGCTTCTGGTCGTCGCCGTTTGATGCGTTGGTGATTGGTTCATTTGTGATTGAGAAATAATAATGCCCTGCATTTCTGTTGTTATACCTACTTACCGTCGCCCCGATTTGCTTTTAAAATGCATCGGGGCGCTCGGTAATCAGGATTTGCCTTTTTCTGATTTTGAAGTTATTGTAGTAAGCGACGGCCCCGATGAGGCAACTGCCACAGCTATTGCTAACTTAGCCAACCAGCCTAACATTCTACGTTACCTGGCTATGCCCAAAAAAGGTGGCCCCGCAGCGGCACGTAATTATGGCTGGCAACATGCCCAAGCGCCATTTATTGCTTTTACCGACGATGATACCATCCCCTCGCCCACCTGGTTATCGGGCTACCTGCGAGCCTGGAAAGGTGAACCTTTAGCAGCGTTCACCGGGCGTGTAGTTGTACCATTACCACCTCATCCAACCGATTTTGCTCAAAACACTGCTGGCTTGGAAACTGCCGACTTTGTAACCGCCAATTGCGCATGTACACGTGCAGCACTGGAAAAAGTGGGCGGCTTTGATGAACGCTTTGCCATGGCCTGGCGCGAAGACAGCGACCTGCACTTTAAACTATTGCAAGCCGGTATACCACTGCGTAAGGTAGACGAAGCCATGATTGTACACCCCGTACGCCAGGCGCCTTGGGGAGTAAGTATCAAAGAGCAAAAGAAAACGTTATTTAATGCCTTGCTATACAAAAAGTATCCGGAGTTGTATCAGCAGCAAATTCAGGCAAAGCCCCCTGCTAGCTATTATGTCATGTTTCTGAGTTTCTTTATCGGGATAATCTGCCTGCTGGCGGGGCATACCATACTGGCGTTAATTACCCTTGCCGTATGGCTGATGTTTACGCTGCAATTTGCTTTAAAACGCCTATCTCACACCTCACATGATGCTACGCACATTTACGAAATGCTGTGCACCTCGGCCATTATACCTTTTGCCTCTGTTTACTGGCATTTTTACGGATGCTGGAAGTATAAAGCTTGGTTTTGGTAAGCAGCGAAAAACATTATTATTGCATCACTTTTAAATCTATTAGTATATTTAAAACATGAATATACTTAAACCTTACCTTACAGTTTTAATAGTTGTTGCTGCGTTGCAATCTTGCAAAAAAGATAACGGCCAACAGGCAGAACCTCCCGCTCCCGTTTCTGAAAAAGCAATTGTATACACCGACAGCATAACTTTCTCGCTTAATAACAAAATTTATGCTTTTGATCAAAGGTTTACAACAGGTGTAGGCAACCAGCCTGTTAACATCAAAAAATCGGCCTCTGTAATTGAAGGCGGCAAGTTAGCTTACGAAACGGGCGGCTATCATTGGTATGGTGTACCAGACTCAACGCTATACAGCGTCTCCTACGGCTTCATGCTTAAAGAGACAAGTAAACGATTATCTATATACTTTAATAAAAAATATAATGATAAAGAACTTCAAAAAGAAGGATTGTTACTAAAGCCTAAAAGCAATCTTGAAATTTTTAAAGTAGGCAATATACCGTTTGCAGTAGATTTAGATAAAGAAAACACGATGGATGGTGTCGCTATCGATTTTGATAATCTTACTACTAAAATTCCCGGCGCTACTATACTCGTTCGATCTTCACTATCGACAAGTATTCAGAATAATTCAAGTTTTCAGATTACTAAAGTAGAAAAACTGAAAGACAGCATATATTTGATTGAAGCCAAATTTGAGGCAAACCTATATGATGAGAATGCGCAACTGTACAGGTTAAAAAATGGCTTTATGCGAATTAGAACTATCGTTACACCCGGTAGCCCTGGAGAATTATTCTTATAGTAAAATTTGGCGCATTGAATAAAACTTAGATTATATAATAAACGATAAAAAAGGCGAACTGTAGTACAGTTCGCCTTTTACAATTTTAGCTTCCCTTGCAAGTAATAATAACAAGCATTTATGATCCCGTTTTACGTAAATGCATCTGGTAAAACGACTTCAAAAAATTAAGCGGCAGATTAAAATCTTGCCCTTGCTTGGATTGCAAAAAATCGTCGGTTAATTCAAAGTAACCGGGCTGGTTCAGGTAGGTTTCCATATCCATGGCCTCCACCCCCATGCTCCACGTTTTAAAATTGCGTTTGGCAATAGGGCCTTCGCTCATCTTAATAATATTGTAGTGCCGTTTGTCTTGCCGTATTTTATCAAATATATAGCGCACTTCGTTTTCCGGTCCTTCAAGCACTTGCATAAAACGTCCATAACCGGGTGCGCCCAACTCACCTCTCAAGTGCAACAGCATACCTGTTAAGGCGTGTACTTCATTCCAAGACTGACTTTCGTGCCCAATTTTTTTTAAATCCTCATCAAGCATTACACCTGTGGCCCGGCTAATATAAATAAGATAGAACAACTTCATATTTTATGTTAGAATAGTGAGAAAATTTTGATGGGCTAGTATAAACAGGATGTCAATAAAAAACGGCGTTGATTACGCTTTGTTTGTTCAGTTGAGGACTGTGGTTGTAATGCAATCGTCCTCAGAAAGGTCAAATGGATATAAATTTGGGACATGTAGTTAATGTAACAAGATCTAGGCAGTATAATACCCAACTTAGGTTGATAAAACGACGGCTGTACATTGCAGCTAAACTAGCATCAACCCGTATTTTTGAGACGCATCATGTAAAATGACTTAAGAAAGTTTAGCGGGAGGTTAAAATGCTGGCTACCGCGACTTTGCAAAAACTCATTATTGAGATCAAAGTATCCTTGGCGATTTTTGAAAGTTTCCATATCCATTGTTTCAAAGCCCATGCTCCAGGTTTTAAAACTTCGCTTAGTAATAGCGCCCTCATTAATTACCATCACATGGTGATGCCTTTTATCTTTTTTTATTTTATCAAAAATGCTAAGCACTTGATGTTTGTCGCCTTCCAAAACCTGTATAAAACGTCCGTGGGGTTGGTTGCTGCCAGGCTGGCCTTGCAAGTAAAGCAGCATACCGGTAAGCTGATTTGGCTCGTTATGTGCCCGGCACTCTTCCAGCAATTCTGCCAAATCGGGTTCAAGCATGTCCTGTGCAGTTTTGCTGATATATATGAGGTAGTAAAGCATCATGAAAAGGTTAGATTTGATTAGCCTAACAACTTAAATTATGCGGGCGCAACTGTGCAATTTTGTATGATATTATGTTTAAATGCCACAAAACCGGTATAATTTATTTTACAAATTTACAATATATTACAGTGCTTTAATAATACACTAAAATTATTTCAACTGTAAAGCTTTTCTAGTTGTAAGGCAACCTCATGCTTCAAGTGCAGGCAAGGCTGTAAACCGCCGCATACGATAACAATTCATTGCTGTCTCACCTAATAACGCTACCAGTTTGTAATTGGCTATCGCTCCTACAGCGGCACCGATGAACGGTACTAACTGCGCCATCTTAGCTAAATCAATGTAATCACGGTATTCTTGCTGGAAAGTAAGCCAGTTAAAAGTGTCAACATCGTTCGGTAATGAGCGATAATAGGCATCCCAATCAGCAAGTATGGCATATACCTCATTTCTCCGTTGCTGGCTCGAGAAAGCTAACTGAAATACATAAAGTATATACATCCTCTCTTGATAATCTTTAACATTGTACCCATACAACGCAGCTATATCAAACAATAGCTTTATTTTAATACCAAGTAGCACCGGAAAATCGGCCAACCCTAACAGAATACCACCTGCACCGGTTACGGCCCCCTCTACCGTAGCAGTTTTTTGATAAAATTCAATTTGCTGTTTAATATGCATCTCCCGCATTTGTAAGGATGCATCACGTGGTAAAGGTTTGGTTGAAGTGTATTTGGCGCCAAACAATACGGCTTTAACCATTTTTTCAATGGTTAAGGTAATTACGCGATGTACTTTTTCCGGAATAAGTTTATTCATCCGCTCCTGCAACCTGGCTGTTAACCTACCTGTCAGAGATGGCGTTTTCTGCATGCGGTATTGCCAGAACTGTAACTGGATATGCGCCTGTTCTTCGTAAGGGGTCATGAAGTGTATGTAATATAGTGATATACTCGGTTTAACATATATTTTGTATTGATAGCTATCAATACACTTAAATACAATTTTGCTGTCTTAAGTGCACCACCGCTTAATTAACCTTGTTGTGCTTAGCCACTATTTTATGGCTTGGATAAATTTCGCCTTTATATTTTGTACGTGTTCCATTCATCCTGTTATCGCTGATATTATTATAAATACTTAAAGTCTATTACCTTAAGTCAGCATGTAATTTTCATTGAAAACGATATATTAAATAACAAATTTTAAAATCCAATTTCATTAGTAAAGAGTTATATCAATCAGAAATACAAAAAGAGTTGTTTTGCTCAAACAAAATTGAGCAGTACACTTTTATCAATTATGACTATGCAACCTACCGATATTTTTGAATTGGCCCGTTTAAACAAGGCCGATGAACTGAAAGGCGCTTTAGTTAGTGCCGATGTAAACGCTGTTGACGGACGCGGCTCAACCGGCCTAATTGTAGCTGCCTACCACAATTGTGCTGAAGCCGTAGATGTTTTACTGCAAGCCGGCGCTAACCCTGATTTACAGGATGCTATGGGCAATTCGGCTTTGATGGGTGTTTGCTTTAAAGGCTATACAGATATTGGTAAAAAGCTATTAGAAAACAAAGCCACAATTGATTTACCCAATGGTAACGGCGCTACGGCCCTTACCTTTGCTGCTACCTTTGGTCATGTGGGATTGATAGCGCTGCTGCTACAACATGGTGCTGATAGACACCTGCGCGACCGTTTTGGTAAAAGTCCGGTGGATTATGCACGCATTCAGGAAAATGTTCCGGCACTTGAGTTGCTGGCACCTGAGTTACTCGAAGACTAAGAGTAACGGATAAACTGTCGGTGCATTGGTTATCCGGCAGTTTATTATTAAAATACTAATTCTGTATATCTACTTCTCAGGAGTTTTGATATTCATGTTTCTTAATATCATGGGCAAAACGTTCTTCCATCCGTTTCATCACAGTAGTAGCCGTAAGGCCGTGCACAATTATAGAAAGCAAAATAGTGAACATAACAGTAGCCCACAGCTCATTAGCATAAGCAAAATGTGCTTCTTGCGTTGCAAAGCATAAGTAATAGATAGAACCCATTCCCCGGATGCCGTAGAAGCTAATTACCCATTTTTCGCGACTGTGAATTTTACACGGCATCAAGCTTAAATAGCTGGTAAGCGGACGAAGGAAAAACAAGAAAAGAACAGAAAACATTACCATTTTCCAGTTCAATGCATCCAATACACCGCTAAAAAGGCTTCCACCAAATAAAATTAACACGATAGCCAATATAATACGCTCGGTTTGGTCGGTAAACGCATGCAAACGGGAATGGTATTGGTGACCACTCTCATAATGTCTTAACGTAAGCGCAGCAACGAACACAGCCACAAAGCCATAGCCATGTAACAGCTCGGTTATACCATAAACCATCAAGGTAAGAGACAACCCCACAAATCCATCGCGGGTTTCAAGCACTTTAAATTTATCCGAAACACGAAATACAATATAGCCTAGTAGCCGGCCTATAAGATGACCGGAAACCAAACCGATAATCATACGTATTATCAAATCATATCCCAGCCAATGCCATAAATTATTAGCACCCGGAGCGCCAACATTTGCTATGGCAATAGCCAACAGCACAAATGGCATAGCTAAGCCATCATTCATGCCAGCCTCAGCTGTCAGGGCAAATTTGGTTTCGAACCTTACTTTCTCATTAGGCGGACCTACTTGTACATCAGAGGCCAGCACCGGGTCGGTAGGCGCTAGTGCTGCTGCCAGCAGCAGCGCCGATGCCATGTTGGGGCTAAGCATCAAATAGCCTAGTCCGGTGGCAATAGCAACACATGCTATCATAGCCAGTGCAATTAAACGAACTGGACTTTGCCAGGTTTTGAATGAAAACGGACGGTCAATTTTAATACCCGTACCCATCAGCGATACAATGATCACCAACTCTGACAAATGGAGAGCGTAAACTGAATTTTTACGCGGATCGGGAACAGGCAATTCTTCGCGAAAAACTGTATACAATATGGCACCTAATATCATGTATACCAGTGCATATGATATACCGGTTTTTTTTGTAAAGGCCGGCATCCAGGCCATCCCCAACGCAGCAACACCAATAACGGCTATAATAACTTTGTAATGATCCATAAAATAAGCACAGCCGCGGCTATGCTTATTACTTACAAACAATCGTGAAAAAAGTTGTACGCTTCAAATATGGCATTGAAAGCGGGTTGGCTACCTTTGTACGTCAACAAAACATTACTTTTGAAGTTATTGCTGCAACAAACACTACTTATGTCAAAAAAAAGGTCTGTCACACCTATAGCCATTGAACTTCGCAAACGTTTTCATAAACGCGTAAAGACTGTCTATGAAGAACCTGTAATGAATGAGAAACCCAGCCTGCGGAAATGGCTATTATTTATGTTTCTTTTTTTACTAATAGGGTTGCTGCTTTTTTATGTATTAGGAACGCAAAGCCTGTTTCAATTACCGGTAATCAATGATGGTTCCATTGAAAATTAGCTTTACATAGGACTATGTGGGCAAAAACTCCAAAACTGTAATTATTTAGTCTCGAGACTTTTTCCGACGTATTTTATCAAATCATCAGGTAGTAAATTTTCATTGTTCAACAAATGATTTATTGCAACAATAATATCATTTGCACGAGGCATTTCAATTGTTTGCTCGTTGAAATACCTATTTACGTGCACAATCACCTCATTTTTGCTTTGCTCAGTTAAAGGAACAGCAAACGGCAGCACTTGACTTGGTACCATCCACGGTGTATGCTGCGGATTAGTTAATGCATACAATACTACTGCCGGCGTACCGGTGGCCGCTGCAATATGAATAGTACCTGTATTTACTGATATTAGCAACGGGGTTTGTTTTATTAAAGCTATAAATTCATCCAGCTTAAACTCACCGGCTACATTGAATATACTGTTGTGAGTTTTTGATTTAATCTTTTCAGCCAAAGTTTTCTCAGACGGAGATCCCGTCAGTAAAACCTGGTATCCTAAATCAGCTACCACTTTATTTGCTGCTTCGGCCCATAGCTCCACAGGATATTCACGTTTTGGCTCGCTTACACCTGGGTGCATTACCAGCCAGGGCTTATCAATGTCTATGCCTAAAGATTGCAGTTTTAATGACACCTGTGGCCACAGGTCAGGTACTTGTAAGCTTAACTGCTCATTATCGGTATTTGCACCAATGGTAGCCACTAAATCTAGGTCGCGGCGTACTTGATGCTTTATAAAATCATAAGGTTCTTTATCAGCCACCCAATTGGTAAGTAATTGATATGGGTTTTCGCGGCAATAAGCCAAACGTAATGGAATACCGGCCAGGTAAGCTAACATTACAGTAGGCAACGGGTTTTGGCTATATACGGTAAAGATTACGGCTGCATCGAACTTGTGCTGTTTTAATTCGTTTACCACCGTTAAAACTGCTTGCTCGCCGCCTGCCTGTTGTGTTTTAACCCAAGGCACATCAAATACGATTATTTGGTCTATCTCCGGGATCATGCGTGCTATTCCTGCAGCCATAGACGAGGTAAGCACTGTGATTTTGGCGCCGAAACTCTGTTTGAGTGCACGGATGGCAGGCGTTGTCATGAGCAGGTCGCCCATGTTATCCGGGCGTATAACTAATATATTTTTACAGGCAGACCAATGATTCATTTAAGTATAAAGCCAGGGTTGATTGATACCGTTTAAGCAAAAACTGCTACACTTTGTTTTAAAATTTGATCGCTTGCAAATAACTTTTAGTGCGAATGTCACAATTACGAGATATTGAGCCAAAACACAATCGCATAAATTTTGTATTGTAAAATAAGTAATTATATTTGCCACGCTCATCTAAAGATAAGCTATAAAAATGAACGGTTATACTCTACATCATCTTCATCTGCACCATCGCCCCCTGTGGCGATAATTGATGATGTATGTTTCTACGTGAAATAACAACCCCCGTTTTAATTTTTTTATAGTTATAAATTCCCAATTTGTGAAAACACTTAAAATAGCCATCCAAAAATCAGGAAGGCTCAATGAAAAATCTGTAGAGCTGTTAAAAAACTGCGGCCTTAATTTCGAAAATTACAAAAGCTCTTTAATATCACCAGTATCTAACTTCCCGCTTGAAATTCTCTTTTTGCGTGATGATGATATCCCTGAATATGTGCAGGATGGCATTGCTGACTTGGGCATTGTAGGCGAAAACGTGATACAGGAAACCGAAGTGGATGTTGCCTACCTGCAAAAATTAGGTTTTGGTAAATGCTCTTTGAAAATTGCTGTGCAAAACACCAGCACAGTACAAAGCATAGCCGAATTAAATGGCCAATCCATTGCCACCACCTACCCTGTTATATTAAGCAAGTTTTTAAAACAAAATAACATTGAAGCGGATATCCGCACTATTTCGGGTTCTGTTGAAATTTCTCCAGGTTTGGGTTTAAGCGACGCTATTTGCGATTTAGTATCAACGGGCGGAACACTGAAAAGCAATGGGTTAAAACCATTTGCGGATGTGATGTCATCTGAAGCAGTTCTGATTGGCCGCAAAGGCAGCGAAAATGAGGATCTGATTCAGGAACTCATTCAACGGGTACAATCAGTGTTGCGTGCTAAAGAAACCAAGTATGTGGTATTGAATGTAGAGCGTGCTAATTTAGATGCCGTATTGCAATTGTTACCTGGCGTCAAAAGCCCATCGGTAGTGCCTTTGGCCGAGTCGGAATGGGTGGCGGTGCACACCGTTATTCCTGAAAGAGATTTTTGGGATAGAATCAGCCAACTAAAACAGGCAGGTGCACAAGGCATCGTTGTAATGCCAATAGAAAAAATAATACTTTAACCCCCGCCCCTTAAAGGAGGAGCTATTAATAAGATTTAATATGCTTAAAGTTTATAATTACGCCGATTTAAGTGAGGCGGAAGTAAAAGAGCTGACACAACGCAACGTAGATCCGGCTGACGAAATACGCAGTGTTGTAGAGCAAATTATTGAAACCGTACAGCAGCAAGGCGACCGCGCGCTGTTTGATTATGCACAACGCTTTGACAAGGTAACATTGAACAAGCTTTATCTTGAAAAAGATGAGCTGGCTGAAATTGCTACAGCTTTGTTGCCCGAGCAAAAAACAGCGCTTGAAGTTGCTTATCAAAATATCTTTAAATTTCACGAAAGCCAGCTTAGGGCTGAAGACAAAATAGAAACCATGCCTGGCGTAACCTGCTGGCGCGAGTTACGGCCTATTGAAAAAGTGGGTTTGTATATTCCAGGCGGTTCTGCCGTGTTGCCTAGTACATTTTTAATGTTGGGTATACCCGCCCGTATAGCCGGTTGCCACGAAATTGTGGTATGTTCTCCACCGCAAAAAAATGGTAAGGTAAACGCGTTTATTGCCTACGTAGCTCAACTGTTGAACATTGACCGCATTTATCTGGCTGGTGGTGCGCAGGCAATAGCCGCCATGGCTTACGGAACTAAAAGCATGACCAAAGTAGATAAGATATTTGGCCCAGGTAACCAGTTTGTAACCAAGGCAAAAACTATTATCCAGTCTACCACCGTTACCGCTATAGATATGCCAGCCGGACCATCTGAAGTACTGGTAATTGCCGACGAAACATCCAACCCGGCTTACATTGCTGCTGATTTATTGGCACAGGCCGAACATGGTACAGATAGCCAATGCGTGTTAGTCACTACTTCTGCGGATATTGCACAAGCTACTGTCACAGAACTGAACAAGCAACTACCTGTGCTGCCACGTGCTGAGATGGCCGGAAAAGCTATTGATAATTCTTACGCTTTGGTAGTAAGTAGTATTAGCGAAGCCATGCAGTTCAGCAACCAATATGCTCCCGAGCACTTAATTTTGGCTACGGAAAACTGGTCGCAAATCACTAATCAAATTATTAACGCAGGCTCGGTATTTTTGGGCAACCAAACGCCCGAAAGTGTGGGTGACTATGCATCGGGCACCAACCACACTTTGCCTACCAGTGCTTACGCTAAAGCATATTCGGGCGTATCGGTTGATTCATTTGTCAAGAAAATAACCTTCCAGCATTTAACACCTGAAGGCTTACAGAATATTGGTCCGCATGTAGAGATACTGGCTGATTTGGAGGGATTGCATGCGCACCGTAACGCGGTAAGTGTAAGAACGCATCAGCAATAATTGAACCTGTCATTGCACAGAATCCTTCATTTTTCATTCCCTTACAATGTTCGACATTAATAATATCCTTCGGGAAAACATAAAAAACTTAAAGCCCTACTCGTCCGCCCGTGATGAGTTTCAGGGAGAAGCCAGCGTATATTTGGATGCAAACGAAAATGCATTCGGTTCGCCGCTGGATACTGCCTACAACCGCTACCCTGACCCTTTACAATTTCAGGTAAAAAAACGCCTGAGCGAAATTAAAGGTGTGCCACCGCGTAACATTTTTTTAGGCAATGGTAGCGACGAGGCTATCGACATTCTGTTCCGCAGCTTCTGCAATCCCGTAGCAGACAATGTTATTTTAGTACCGCCTACTTATGGCATGTACGAGGTATCGGCCAACATTAACGATGTGCAAATCAAAAAGGTTAATCTTACCGATGATTACCAGTTAAACATGGAAGGTATTGCCGAAGCTATTGATGCGCACACCAAAATGATATTTATTTGCTCGCCTAATAACCCCACCGGCAACTCCATTAACCGCGATGATATTGAGACTTTGCTAACCAACTTTAAAGGTTTGGTGGTAGTAGATGAGGCATATATTAATTTTAGCCGTCAAAAAAGCTTTATTCAGGAGTTAACGGAGTATGCAAACTTAGTGGTATTGCAAACCCTGTCCAAAGCGTGGGGCTTAGCAGGTTTACGCGTGGGCATGGCTTTTGCCAGTGAGGAAATTATTGAGGTGATGAACAAGGTAAAACCGCCTTACAATATTAACGAAGCATCGCAACAACTAGCGTTACAAGCATTGCAAAATACTACGCAGGTAAACGCCTGGATTAAAGAAGTACTGGCTGAGCGGGACAAACTAGTGTTAGAACTCAGAAACTTCGAGTTTGTGCTGGATATTTATCCTTCGGATGCTAACTTTATCTTAGTAAAAACTACTGATGCCAAGGGCATTTACAATTATTTAGTTCAGCATGGCATCATTGTACGCGATCGCTCTAAAGTTGAATTGTGCGAAGGTTCATTGCGCTTTACAATCGGAACGCCTAAAGAAAACGTCATTTTGATAAATACCCTGAAGAATTTCAAATGAGTACTTTAAAAAAGATATTGTTTATAGACCGCGATGGCACATTAATTAAAGAATGCGCCGATGAGCAGATCGATTCTTTTTATAAGCTGGAATTTTATCCAAAAGCTTTGCAGTACCTGCCCCGCATCGCCAAAGAATTGGATTACGAATTGGTGATGGTAACTAATCAGGATGGTTTAGGAACCGCTTCTCACCCGGATGAAAACTTCTTCCCGGTTCATGATTTAATCATGAAAACTTTTGCCAATGAGGGTGCCCATTTTGAGGCCACTTATATAGACCGCACTTTTCCGGCCGACAACGCCCCTACCCGTAAGCCCGGTACCGCCATGTTAACCGCTTATATGAACCCGGAGCAGTATGATTTGGCCAACTCATATGTGATTGGCGACAGGCTCAACGACGTTCTTTTAGCTAATAACTTAGGTGCAAAAGCCATTTGGCTAAACAACCAATCAGGTTTAGGTGCAAAAGAATTTACAGAAGCGCAACTGGCTGCCATTAACGCTAGCGTGGCATTAGAAACCACCGACTGGCAGCAGATTTATGAATTTTTGAAAGTAGGCGAACGCGTGGTTGAACACCGCCGTACTACTAAAGAAACTGATATTTACATCCACATAAATTTGGATGGTACCGGCGAAGCCAAGGTACAAACCGGCCTTCACTTTTTTGACCACATGCTGGACCAAATTGCCCGTCATGGCAGTATTGACCTGGAAATTATAGCTAAAGGCGACTTGCATATTGACGAACACCACACCATAGAAGATACCGGCATTGCTTTAGGCGAGGCTTTCGCCACCGCCTTAGGCAACAAACGCGGTATAGAGCGCTACGGCTTTTGCCTGCCCATGGATGATTGCCTTGCACAAGCTGCGATCGACTTCGGCGGCCGCAACTGGATTGTTTGGGAAGCGGAGTTCAACCGTGAAAAAGTGGGCGATATGCCGACCGAAATGTTCTATCACTTCTTTAAATCATTTACCGATGCGGCCAAATGTAACCTGAACATTAAAGCTGAAGGATACAACGAGCATCATAAAATTGAAGCTATATTTAAAGCTTTTGCCAAAGCCATCAAAATGGCTGTTCGGCGTGATGTTAACAACATGGTGTTACCAAGTACTAAAGGGGTACTTTAAGCCTTGTTCCTGATGGAACTGTGATAATGGAAATAAAAGAAAAACAAGATACGGAAATTGCGTCCTCCACTCCTGCCAATGGCAATGCCAATATCGGCATTGTCCGCTATGGCGCAGGCAATATCTTCTCACTCACTTCGGCGCTAGACCGCCTGGATGTTAGTTACGGCATGATTCATACCGAAGCTGATTTTGAGCAGTACGACCGATATATTATTCCGGGCGTTGGTCATGCCGGCGCGGCCATGAACAAACTGGAACAAACAGGACTGGTGCCTACCATTAAAGCGCTGCAAAAACCAACTTTAGGTATTTGTGTGGGCATGCAGTTGATGACTGCCTACTCACAAGAAGGTGATGCTGACTTGCTGAACATTTTTCCGAACAAGACCTTAAAATTTAAGGACAGCGACGCTTATAAAGTACCGCACACTGGTTGGAACCAGGTTTATCAGGAAAAAGAAAATCTCTTATTTACAGGCATTCCAAACGGTGCGCACTTCTATTACGTACATTCATACTACATTGAATATAGTGACGCATATACTTTAGCATCAACAGATTATAGCTTAAAATATTCGGCATCAATTTGGTACAACAATTTTTACGGCGTACAATTTCACCCCGAAAAATCGGGTGCTTACGGCGAAACTTTACTTAAAAACTTTTCTAATTTATAAAGTCATGTATATTATCCCGGCTATTGATATTCTAAACAAAAAGGTAGTTCGTTTGCGCGAGGGCGATTATCAGCAGGTAACGCAATACGACGTTAGCTTGGAAGAAATGATTGAGCGCTACCAGTCAAACGGTACCGAACTCATCCATATCATCGACCTAAACGGTGCTAAAAACGATTTCAGCAACCAGCAGTACCTTTTTGATATTATCAAAAAAACTGACATGAAGGTGCAGTACGGCGGTGGTATCCGCAGTATTGATAAAGTGAAAGAACTGACTGATGCTGGTATTGCCCGCGTGATTGTGGGCACCCAGGCTATCACCAATCCAAGCTTTTTGGATGAGTTGAGCAAAACTATGTGCGGACCACATAAATGTTCAGACCAAATTGTGGTGGCTATTGATGTGTTAGACGAAGTAATTAAATACTCCGGCTGGATGGAAAGCTCGCCTATAAAACTGATTGATTACGTGGATCGATGCTTAAACTTAGGCTTTTATCGCTTTTTATGCACTGATATTGACAAAGATGGCAAGTTAGGCGGTGCAGGTGTTGATCTCTACAAAAAACTATTGAACCACTCTCCTTTTATTAAATTAATTGCTTCGGGTGGTGTAAGCTCCATGAAAGATGTAGAACAGCTAAGCAAAATTAAGGTAGAAAGTTGTGTAGTAGGCAAAGCCATCTATGAAGGTCGCATCACCATTGAAGACGTAAAAAACTGGAATTTGAAGTCTTTGATATCAATGTAATAATATATCAATGTCATTGCGAGGAAGGAAACAATGACACCAAATACTCATGTTAGCTAAAAGAATTATTCCCTGCCTTGATGTTAAAGACGGCCGCACCGTAAAAGGCGTAAACTTTGTGGACCTGCGCGATGCGGGCGATCCGGTAGAACTGGCGTGGAACTACTCGCAGCAAGGCGCCGATGAGCTGGTGTTTCTGGATATTACCGCCACGCACGAAAAACGCAAAACACTGGTTGAGCTGGTAAAAGCAGTTGCCCGGCAAATTAATATTCCGTTTACCATCGGTGGCGGCATCAATGAAATTGCTGATGCGGATGCCTTGCTGAATGCTGGTGCTGATAAAATTTCCATCAATTCTGCAGCGGTGCGCAATCCGGCGCTGATTGACGAACTGGCTAAAGCTTTCGGGGTTCAGTTTGTGATTGTTGCGGTAGATACTCGGCACGTCAGCAACACCAACATTGTGCATCTGAATGGAGGCCGCATTGCTACGGATAAAGAAACGCTAAGCTGGATAAAGGAAGCCGAAAGTCGTGGCGCTGGTGAGATTTTGCTTACCTCAATGGATCATGACGGTACCAAGGCCGGTTTTGACAATCACTTTTTAAAAGTGGTTAATGACGCAGTGCATATACCGGTCATCGCATCAGGAGGTGCAGGCAACATGCAGCACTTTGTAGATGTGTTTGAGCAAACCAACGTAGATGCCGCCTTAGCCGCATCAGTATTTCATTATGGTGAGATATTGATACCGGATTTGAAAAATAAATTGAAAGAGAATCACATAGAAGTGAGGATATAAAATACTTAAGCTTCAAACTACAACATCATAAATTGAATGAAAAGAACTTTTATCTTCATTACATTTCTCTGTTTTAGCAATTTATTAAAATCACAAAACCTTTTCCCAAACAAATTGGACAATTGCAATACCCAAACCTTTTGCTTGGACTGCGGTGACGAGAAAGCTGGTTTCAATAAAACTAAGTTTTCAAAACTTTTAACCGATTTGAATAAAAGCAACGATTACACTAAGATAACGGGTAAGGTCATGTTGCAGATTTTAGTAGACTCGGTAGGCAATGGTTGCGTACTAAGCCATACTGATAATTCAAAAAGTGCAATAACAACGAACGTAATTAAACGCTTTAACGAATTTCGCTATTGGACTCCTGCTAAAAATTCAGGAAAAGCAGAAGGACGCACATCCATTAATGTACTTGTTGAAATAAAAGCAGGTACTTTAACTGCACAGATAATGCGGGTTGACATAAATGCTTTCAAAAAATCATTTGATAAACCGAATTCTCCTCAGATATACAACAAGGACTTTAAATACCTAAACGAACACTTAAACAGTTATGATATTAAGGTATGGAATTCAAAAAATTCTAACTTGCCTGACAACTTTAACGACCATATAGCCATTGACAATAATAATGGTATTTGGCTTACCATTGATGAGGGCTTAGTACGATTTGATGGTAAAACCTTTCAGCACGCAGAGCAAAACATAACAGCAAGGGGAAACTACTTCTCTTATTATGCATTATCTTCTGCTAATAACAACACAACATGGGTTTGTGGAAAAGGTAATATTTACAGCTATAACAATGGCACTTGGACATTGCATGAACCAAAACTGATTGGCTTTAAAGGCGCGGGTAAAATTGTCAATAACAAGCTATCTAACGAAATATTTTTTTGCACAAGCGATGGATTAATCATTTACAAAAATGGTACGTGGAATAAAATAGATCAAGTAAATGTTAAATCCTTACCATCAAACCGAGTTACATATGCTAAAAAAGATTCTAAAAATCGAATTTGGATAGGTACTTATAGTGGGTCTGTACTAATCGACGAAAATGGTAAAGCAACTAACTTTAACGAAACACAAAGCGTTTTAAAAGGAAAGTGCATTACATCTGTTGATGAAGACGAGAACGGAAATGTATTTCTGGGCTTATACGAATACGACCGCAAAGACAAAGAAGCTGTAAATAATGACGAAGGCATTGCGATCGTTTACAAAAATGGAGAGATAAAGCAATTCACTACTAACAATTCAGGTATGCCGTTTAACCATGTTACAAAAGTACTGTATGACAAAACAGAGCACGTACTTTGGATTGCAACAGACCGCGCAGGTTTAGTTAGATACGATTTAAAGTCAGGTTGGGAAAATTATCATAACGATAATTCAGCCATTCCTACTTCGTATATATCTGACATGGAATTTGACAACAACGGCACCTTGTACTTAGCTACCAGGCAAGGATTAGTTAAAGTGGAACGAAAGTGATATTATTAAAGCGTATTATCATTTAAACTGATTGATGGCACATCTGTTTAACTTTGTACCTTTAAAATTACAAATCCGTTAACAAATACAATGAACATAGATTTTACCAAATCGACTGATGGGCTTGTGCCTGTAGTGATACAGGATGAGCAAACCCTAGAAGTGCTGATGCTGGGTTACATGAACCAAGAGGCTTACAATAAAACCGTACAGGAAAATATAGTTACTTTTTACTCCCGCTCTAAAAACCGGTTATGGACTAAAGGCGAAACCAGTAACAACTTTTTACATGTCAAAAGTCTGCATGTAGATTGTGACAATGACACCATCCTGATCAAAGCTAAAGCCGACGGGCCAACCTGCCACACCGGCGCACGCAGCTGCTTTGAAACGGCCTATAACCAGAACTTCATTTTAGAACTGGAAAACATTATTCAGGATCGTTTTGATAATCCGCAGGAAGGTTCGTATATAAACAAGCTCCGCCAAAAAGGATTAAACAAGATAGCACAAAAGGTTGGCGAAGAAGGTGTAGAAACAGTGATAGCTGCGTTGGCTGAAACGGAAACTGACCTAATTAACGAAGCATCAGACCTGGTATTTCACTTGCTGGTGTTGCTTAAAGCCAAAGGTTTAAACCTTGAAACCATTGCTAAGAATTTGGAACAAAGGCATAAATAAGGTTTTATGATTCATTGGTAAGTTGTTTAGCCCTAATCAACCCATGAATGAATGAACAAGTGAACTAACCTATGGAAGCAGAAAAAGCATTTGAACTAACCGGGCACGGCAATCCTATATTCTCACTCGAGCTTTCGCAAAAGCCGGGCATTTTATTTAGTGGTGGTAACGATAAAGGGTTAGTGGAATGGAATATTAATAGCCAGGCGTTTATCAAAGTGATGTTCCCGGTTAATACGTCCATTTACGCTATTTACTGCCCGGAGGGATATCCTTTGATGTTTGCAGGCCTGCGCAGTGGTGCCGTGCTGGTGTTTGATTTCATTCAGCAAAAAGTCATTAAAACGCTTGCGCATCATCGCAAACCGATATTTGATATTAAATCGGTTATCGGCAAACAAGAACTTTTAGTTGCTTCAGAAGATGGTACAGTAAGTATTTGGAACCTCAATACCTTAGACCTGCTGCACACCATAAATGTGTCAGCGGATACCATCCGCAGCATCAGCATATCTCCAGATGAAAAACAGGTGGCCTTTGGTTGCCGTGATTATTCGGTAAAAATATATAGCTTGAACGATTACGGTTTTATTCATAGCCTGGAAGAACATACCATGGCTGTGTTTACTACACAATACTCGCCTGATAACCGCTACATTGTATCAGGTGCCCGCGATGCACAAATCAAAATCTGGGATGCGCACACTTATACACTTGTACAAAACATCGCTGCTCATATGTTTGCGGTAAACCATATTCTGTTCCATCCTACCCAGCCTTACTTTGCTTCTGCCAGTATGGATAAGAGCATTAAAATATGGGGAGCCGAAGATTTTAAGTTGTACAAAATCATTAGCAGGGAAAAAGGATTTGCCAGTCATCAACTATCAGTCAATAAACTGGCTTGGAATGGCAATCAATTATTATCAACCGGCGATGACAAACGGATTATTGCCTGGGATATTAAGTTTTGATTTTCCGCGGCTTGTTATTACAAACGCAATCGCCTGTATACTAGCTAAACAAATAGCTCTAACCGAAACATATTTGATTAAAAGTACCGCTTAATAATCCGCAGCTTATGCGTATGTTTTTTTAATTCATCCGAGTAAATTCCCTGATTGTCAATTCTATCAATCTTTACTTTGCCAGAGGCATGAATAATTTGTTCATTATTCAACATAATGCCCACATGCACAATACGCCCTTCTTCATTATCAAAAAAAGCAAGGTCACCCGGTTTTGCTTCGGTTAAAAAGTCTACTGCCCTGCCCTGTTCGGCTTGCTGACTGGCATCACGTTTTAAAAAATGGCCATGCAATTTAAAAACGGCTTGTGTAAAACCAGAGCAATCAATGCCAAAATGAGTGCGTCCGCCCCATAAATATGGGCTGTTCAAGTAAGATTGGGCAGTGACAAGTAAATCAACAAGCGACTCGCGAGCTAATATACAATCATAACTTTCCTGGTTTATGGTAAATGTATTACCCTCAACGAACGGCAGCGTGCTACATGCAGGCAGATAGGTAATACTGCTGTCTGATTGCTTTGAAACCAGTGTAGCAAACTGGGTAGTTAAGTTGGATTGGGCACTTTGCAGTGTCAGATAATCCTCATAATTCAGCACACTTACCTGCACACGGCTTATCCAGCCTTCGTACTCATCGTAAGCAGTAACAATTTTCACCCACTTTTCCTGCCACTCGGTTATTTGATAAGTTTCGCCAAATAAGAGTTGCGAAACCTGTTCGCTACGCTCACTGGCCTCGGCCCGCATGGGTATAATTGCCAGTTGACTGATGCCGTAATTCATGCCGCTAATTTATAGGTAAGTTTAGCATAAACAAAAAAGGGACACATTAGCTGCGTCCCTTTCAAATTTTTAATACAAAAGAAGATTACCCTTCCATGTGCAGCCATTCTTTTTTGGCTATCAGCTCTTCTTTACTTTCACGGATATCTTCATCGTCCACACAGCAATCTACCGGGCATACAGCAGCACATTGCGGCTCATCGTGAAAACCCACACACTCGGTACATTTATCGGGTACAATGTAGTATATATCGTCTGAAATAGCAGCTTGTGCTTCTTCGGCATTTAATGTATTACCATCGCCAAAGTCAATAACACCTTTTAGCTCCGTACCATCCGAAAAACGCCATGAAGCGCCGGCATCGTAAATGGCATTATTGGGGCATTCAGGTTCACAAGCTCCGCAGTTTATACATTCGTCGGTGATTTTAATCGCCATAGCTCAATATCTTATATTCTGATTAACTTTGTCTTTTAATAACAGGACTGCAAAGATAACAAAAAAAAGCTTTGTCGGTTTACATTTCCTCATACTTACAATGTCAACTCAAAGTAAATCATTAATAATAAATACCTTGGTTAAATTGGGTCGCCAATTGAGCAACCCTAACGAAACCTTAAGCCAGTTAATTAAAACTGAAAGCAACCACAATGCCTGGTTTACACCCGAGAGTGTAGAGCAAGCCGTGATTGCCGCAGGCTCTTCGCTTACTGAAAATACGCTGACACAATGGCTGGATAAATATCATTTTTCCAATTCTACACCTAAAAAAATAGGTTTGATATTGGCCGGTAATATACCGTTAGTAGGATTTCATGATGTGCTATGCGTGCTGATTTCGGGTAACATTGCCCTTATTAAAGCTTCATCACAAGATGCCCGCCTAATCAAATACGTATTGCAGTTGCTGGTTGACTTAGACAGCAGCTTTGCTGAACAAATTCAGTTTGTGGAACGACTAGAAGGTTTTGATGCGGTTATAGCTACAGGCAGCAACAATACCTCACGGTATTTTGAATATTACTTTGGTAAGGTTCCACACATCATTCGTAAAAATCGTAATAGCCTGGCTTTACTAACCGGTAACGAAACTGCCGAAGAATTGAATCAACTGGGCAAAGATATTTTTGCTTATTATGGTTTAGGCTGCCGTAATGTATCTAAACTTATGGTACCTGCAGGCTATAATTTTGTACCGTTTTTTGAAGCTATTGAGAGTTACAATGATGTCATTCACCATCATAAATACAATAACAATTACGATTACAATAAATCTATATACTTGGTAAACAGCGATAAGCATTTTGATAATGGCTTTTTGCTGCTTAAAAAAGATGAGCGCTTAGCTTCGCCCTTAGCAGTATTGTTTTATGAAGAGTATGTAGATTTAGCAGCTGCCCAAACTAAATTAGCCGAACAGGCCGACCAGATTCAGTGCATTGTAAGCGGCACTGATTTACAAGTACCTAACCAAGTGGTACCATTTGGCCAAAGCCAGCAGCCTGCACTTTGGGACTATGCCGACGGAATAGATACCATGGAATTTTTGTCAAATCTTTAAATTAAACCTATTTTTGAACGGCATGTATATTATCAAAGTAAAAGGCGTTGCCAAAATACCCGACTATGTGCAGCTGCGTGATGACAAGTTTACGCTACTGGCCTATTTCAGGGTAGATCGTCCGGAAAAGTCGCTTGACAAAGTGGGTTTGGGCGACAAAGCCGATTACATTATGGGATTGGTGAAAGACCTGCCCTTCGGACAAATTTTAAAACTTGAACTGTAACCAGAAATGATTGGAAACTCCATTATAAAACTGCAAAACGTTGATATTTTTCAGCAAAAGCACCTTGTACTGTCCGATGTAAACCTGCATATCGACAAGGGTGATTTTGTTTGGCTGATTGGCCAAACCGGGTCGGGAAAAAGTAGTTTGCTGAAAGTTATTTATGGAGATATAAAAATTACTACCGGTGATGGCCATGCCGGTGGCTATAATTTAAATAAACTACCCGAAAGAGACATTCCTTACCTACGCCGCAAGCTGGGTATTGTATTTCAGGATTTTCAGTTACTGACCGACCGCAGTATTGAACAAAACCTGCTGTTTGTAATGCGAGCCACCGGCTGGAAAGACAAAAAGCTGATGGACGAAAAAGTGCGCGACGTGCTGGAAAAAGTAGGTCTGCGTTCTAAAATAAAAAAGATGCCTCATGAGCTGTCGGGCGGCGAACAGCAACGCGTAGTAATTGCCCGTGCATTGATTAATGATCCTGAAATTATATTGGCTGATGAACCAACCGGCAACCTTGACCCTGATACATCAGAAGAAATTGTGATGCTGCTCAAACAAATCAGTTTATCGGGTACAGCTGTGGTTATTGCCACACACGATTATCATATTATCCGCACCTTCCCATCCCGTATTATTAAATGCGAATCGGGTAAAGTGCTGGAAGATGCACAAATTGCATAATTCGTTGTCAGTTGCGTGTTGCGATCTGTCGGTATCTTGATGTTACCTGATTTTTTCGGGCAACTCGTGTATTATACAATAGTTTACTCTGACAACTGACAACACCCAACTGACAACTAAAAGACATTTCTACCTATTTTATTCAAAAGTTACTGACAGCCTGACCGCTTTACAGTCATGGCAAGGAACTTGATTTGCACTATTATCATGAACTTTAAAGACATGTTTAACAATAAGAAGAAGCAAGAAACTTCATCACCCGAAGATTTAAACGACGTGAATACAGAAAATACCAACACCACTCCCGAGCAAGAAGAAAATCCATTGGCAGATGAATTGAACGCCAACGAACCGGTAGAAGCAACAGAAGTTTCGGCCGAAAGTAAATTGAAAGAAGAACTTGCCCAGGCTAATGATAAATATTTGCGCTTATACGCTGAATTTGATAACTTTAAGCGTCGCACAACCAAAGAGCGCGTAGAGTTATTACAAACCGCCGGCAAAGAAGTAATTGTATCACTACTGCCAGTGCTCGATGATTTTGAACGCGCTGTTAAGGCCATGGAAAATGCCAGCGATGTATCTGCTGTAAAGGAAGGTGTGCTACTGGTACAAAACAAACTGAACGGCATTTTGAAACAAAAAGGCTTGAAAGAAATGGAAGCCAAAGGAACCGCTTTTGACGCCGACATTCACGAAGCTATTACCAACATTCCGGCTCCAACCGACGACCTGAAGGGCAAAGTGGTTGATGAATTGGAAAAAGGTTACTACCTGAACGACAAAGTAGTTCGTTTTGCTAAGGTTGTAGTAGGCGCTTAATTTAGTTAAAAAGTAATTAGGTTATTAAGTTATAGGCGGTGCAGTGGATTTTTACATCCATAGTAAAGGCAATAACTCAATAGCATAATAACCAAGATATTATGTCAAAAAGAGATTATTACGATGTACTAGGTGTGTCTCGTGGCGCCAGTGACGAAGAGATTAAGAAGGCATACCGCAAAATGGCCATCAAATACCACCCGGATAAAAACCCTGGTGATAAAGCTGCTGAAGAAAACTTCAAGGAAGCTGCTGAGGCTTACGAGGTACTAAGCAACGGCGAAAAACGCAGACGGTATGACCAGTTTGGTCATGCAGCCAACGCCCAGTCGGCTACAGGTGGTGGCTACGGTGGTGGCGGCATGAATATGGAAGACATATTTAGCCAGTTTGGCGATATCTTCGGCGGTGGTAGTCCGTTTGAGGGCTTTTTTGGTGGCGGCGGTGGTCGTCAGCAAAACGGTGGTCGCCGGGTAGCCCGCGGCAGCAACCTGCGTATTAAAGTGCGCTTAACATTAGAAGAGATTGCTAACGGCGTTGAGAAGAAAATAAAAGTAAACAAGCAGGTGGTTTGTAAAACCTGTGATGGTAGCGGTGCTAAAGATAAATCATCTTTTCATACCTGCAGTACTTGTGGTGGCTCGGGTGCTGTACGCAGGGTAACCAATACTATTTTGGGCCAAATGCAAACCACCAGCACCTGCCCTACCTGTAACGGCGAAGGTACAACCATTACTTCAAAATGTAATGTATGCCACGGCGATGGTGTAGTGCGTGGTGAAGAAACCATTAGCATCAACATCCCGGCAGGTGTAAGCGAAGGCATGCAGTTAAGCATGGGTGGCAAGGGCAATGCAGCCCCTCGTGGCGGTGTTCCCGGCGATCTGATAATTCTGATCGAAGAAGTTCAGCACGAAACACTGAAACGCGATGGCAACAATATAATTTATGATCTGCACATCAACTTTGTGGATGCCGCTTTAGGTACCAGCGTAGAAGTACCTACTATTGACGGCAAAGCCAAAATTAAAATTGAGCCAGGTACACAAGGTGGCAAAGTGCTGCGTTTAAAAGGCAAAGGTGTGCCCGAGGTAAACTCGTACCATCGCGGAGACCAGTTGGTACATATCAACATCTGGACACCAAAAGCCCTTAGCCGCGAAGAGCGCGAGACACTGGAAAAACTACAAAACTCGCCTAATTTTAAACCTAATCCGGGCAAAAATGAGAAAAGCTTTTTTGAACGGATGAAGGAATATTTTGAGTAGTTCTTAATGAGAAGTAAGAGTTTAAACCTTACCTGATAAATTAGCTAAGTAATACGGTTAATTATAGATAAAAAGCCTGAAGTTTTATGCTTCAGGCTTTTTTTTATGAAATAAGTTTAGCCAATGTGTAACATCACATCAATGTCATTATCTAAATTTAAAAGCTTACATTCAACAACTCAAAACAATTCAACTGACCCCTAACCCCTATGTTAAGTATCCGCAATATTGTAAAACAATACGCCGGCCATACGGCGCTAAGCGGTGTGAGTTTAGAAATTAACCGCGGACAAGTGTTTGGCCTTTTAGGACCAAACGGTGCCGGTAAAACTTCTCTCATCCGCATTATCAACCAAATTACCGCCCCCGATTCCGGCGAGGTGTATTTTGACGGCGAAAAGCTCAACCAATCGCACATAGAACGCATTGGCTACATGCCCGAAGAACGTGGCTTATATAAAAAGATGGAAATTGGCGAGCAGATAGTTTATTTGGCGCGATTGAAAGGACTAAGCCACGGTGAAGCTACACGCCGCATCAAATATTGGTTTGAAAAATTGGAAATTGAAAACTGGTGGAACAAAAAGGTGGAAGAGCTATCGAAGGGTATGCAACAAAAAGCACAGTTTGTAGCCACTGTATTGCACGAACCTGATTTAATTATCTTAGATGAGCCATTCAGCGGATTTGACCCGGTAAACGCCGAAATTATTAAAAACGAAATTTTGGAGTTAAACAGCAAAGGGGCTACCATTCTATTCTCGACCCACCGTATGGAATCGGTAGAAGAATTGTGCGACTCTATAGCGTTAATTCATAAATCGAATAAAATACTGGACGGCCGGGTAAAAGATATCCGCAACTCTTACCGCAGTAACACTTATTTAATTGAATATAGTGGCGAAAAACTCGATTTTACCGGTGAGCAACCCTTTACACTGCTGGATGAAATTGCTAGTGAAGACTGTTATAGAATTCGCCTTAAATTGAATGACTATACCACGTCTAACGATGTACTACAATACCTGATTCCTAAAGTACGCATCAATTTACTACAAGAAGTTATTCCGAGTGTCAACGAAATTTTTATCCAAAAAGTAAATCAAATCGGCTAAAATTATGAACAAAGTTTTCCTCATCATACAAAGAGAATACCTGTCAAGGGTTCGCAAAAAAGCGTTTGTTATCACCGTGTTTCTAGTACCTGCGCTTATATTGGCTATGTATGCCGTAATGTATTTTATTGCAAAGAACAGTAATGAAATGAATGCTGTCAGAACCGTAAAGGTGTTGGATGAAAGCGGCACATTCGGTAAGGCATTTAAAGACCGAAAAGACATAAAGTTCCAAGTATTGAAGACGCCGGTAGCCACAGCTAAAAAAGATTTAAAGAAAAACAAAGAAGACTTGTTACTTTACATACCGGCTAATTATAGTAGTGAAGACGCCGTTCAAATATTGTCGACCAAGAAACCAAGTCTTAATATAAGTGGTGAGATTGAGCGGCAAATGAATGATATTGCCACCAATAACAACATGGTAGCCAAAGGTATTGATGTTTCTAAATTGAATGATGTAAAGAGCAACATCTCCATCAACGCCAAAGAAGTTACCGATAAAGGTGAAAAAGACTCGAGCATTGGCGCGCTTTATGGCGTTGGGGTTGCCGGTGCCATCATCATATACTTATCACTGTTTATTTACGGTGCCCAGGTGATGCGTGGCGTAATAGAAGAAAAAACAAATCGTATCATCGAGGTAATTGTATCATCGGTTAAGCCGTTCCAACTCATGCTGGGAAAAATTATTGGCGTAGCATTGGTAAGCTTAACGCAGTTTTTGTTGTGGATCATCCTATCTGTGGGGGTCAGTTATATTGCCAACAAATATTTTAATGCACCGCAAAGCCCAATGCTGGGTGTATTTACCGCGTTAAAAACTGTTCCGCTGGGTTACATTGTCAGCTGCTTCCTATTCTACTTCCTTACCGGATTCTTACTTTACAGTGCGCTGTTTGCTGCTGTTGGTTCGGCAGTAGATAGTGAGACTGAAACGCAGCAGTTTATGTTTCCTATTACTATGCCACTGCTATTTACCTACCTAATTTCAGTGACTTTTTTAGCACAAAACCCGGATAGCAGCCTGGGTGTATGGCTATCCATGATACCGTTTACAGCCCCAGTGGCCATGATGGTGCGCATACCATTCGACCCTCCGGCATGGCAAATTGGCCTTTCTATGGGTATGATGGTTATCGGTTTTCTGTTTACCACCTGGGTGGCATCTCGCATTTATCGTGTAGGTATTTTAATGTACGGTAAAAAAGCAAGCTTTGCCGAATTAGCCAAATGGTTCTTTTATAAAGAGTAATGTTTTTGATAACCTAAACTTTTCGAGAATCCTTGTAAACTGGTAAAACTTTTTGCAGGGATTTTTTATTTTAGAGGCATGAGTAAACCTGTTGCCGTTATGGACCTCGGCACAAACACCTTTCACTTACTAATAGCACAGCCACATAATCAAAACTTTTTTACCGAAGTTTTGCACGACTATGTACCTGTAAAACTTGGCGAAGACGGTATACACCAAGGCGTAATAAAACCCGAAGCTTATAAACGAGGCCTTGACGCCATGCTGATGTTCCATGAACATATAGAACAGCACGGCGTGCAACAAGTTAAAGCCATTGCAACCTCCGCTATGCGCAGTGCGGCCAACGGGCAGGATTTTATGAATGAAGTAAAAGCCCGAACGGGTATCCTGATTGAAACCATTGAGGGTGATACCGAAGCAGGCTATATTTATCAAGGCGTAAAAGCTTCGGGCTGTATGCCGCAGGATACCAGTTTAATTATGGATATCGGCGGCGGCAGTGTTGAATTCATACTAGGCAATCAGCAGCAAATTTTTTGGAAGCAAAGTTTCGAGATTGGCGCTGCGCGATTGATGCACCGTTTTCATCAAACCGATCCAATACCACAAGCAGCCATTCAGGAAATGTATACTTATTTGGATAGTAATTTGTCTGATTTATTTAAAGCTGTTACAACTTATCCGCCCCGCTGCCTTATCGGATCATCCGGTGCATTTGAAACATTTGCTGAGTTAACCGAGCGAGCTAAAAAAAATGCTTTCGATTTAAAACACATTACTACTTACCAATTTGCGCTACCTGACATTTTATCCATTACCAACCAAATAATTGACTCTTCGCATGAACAACGCCAAGCCATGCCAGAAATTATTCCGGTTCGTGTAGATATGATTGTTGTTGCTTCGCTGCTTACACAATATGTAATTGATCGCCTAAACTTAAGCGACATTGTTATGTCTACCTATTCTTTGAAAGAAGGAGTACTGACTGAACTGTTCGGCAATTTATAATAGTTAAATGAACACGGCCGCCAACTTTTATGCTATTGTTAGTGTTATACAGGCATGAACACATCATTTTTAGAATTTACCGATAAGAATGGCCGCCCCGCATTGGTCAATCCCCGTAATATTAGTTCGGTAGTTATATATACCGAGCCAGACGAACAAGTGCATATTTATTTGATTGGTGATAACGAAGCATTTATACGTGTTAAAGAATCATACGACGAAGTGAAAAGAAAAATCGCTTCCGCAACAGGCGGCTATATATATTAACTGTCGGTTTCATTTCAAGCTTTGCTAATCTCCTTCATTAATTAAATTTTTGCTTATATACAGAAGGACTGCAAAGCTTGAAAATGATTAAAACTCTCATAACCATCATTATACCTAAACCGGCTGTAATTATTATTCGGTAACCTCTTCTGCTGCCATCACAATTTGTAAACAAATCCGTCGCAGGCCGAAATTTTTCCTATTTTTGCATCCCGTACACATACAATTGGTTTCGGCAAAAATGCCGCGGCCTGATTCAGCAAAATCATATGACTAAGTATATATTTGTTACGGGCGGCGTTACCTCGTCGTTAGGGAAAGGTATTATTTCAGCCTCTCTGGCTAAACTCCTTCAGGCACGCGGCTATCGCGTTACTATTCAAAAGTTCGACCCTTACATTAACGTTGATCCGGGCACGCTAAACCCTTACGAGCACGGCGAATGCTATGTGACCGAAGATGGTGCAGAGACCGATTTGGACTTGGGCCACTATGAACGTTTTTTGAATACGCCTACGTCGCAAGCCAACAATATAACTACCGGTCGTATTTATCAGAATGTTATTAACAAAGAGCGCGAGGGTGCTTTTTTAGGCAAAACCGTACAAGTAGTGCCTCACATTACTGATGAGATTAAGCACAACTTTAAAATTTTAGGCGAAAGCGGCAATTATGATATCGTGATTACCGAAATTGGTGGTACTGTAGGTGATATCGAGTCGTTACCTTTTGTGGAGGCTGTACGCCAGTTCCGGTGGGAAGTAGGATCTAACAATTCCTTAGTAATTCACTTAACCTTGGTACCGTTTTTAGCTGCCGCCGGTGAGTTAAAAACCAAGCCAACGCAGCACTCCGTTAAAATGCTGTTGGAATATGGTATCCAGCCAGACATTCTGGTTTGCCGTACCGAGCATCACTTAACTCAAGATATTCGTAAAAAAGTAGCACAGTTCTGTAACGTAAATATAAATGCCGTTATCGAGTCTATCGATGCATCTACTATTTACGATGTGCCATTGTTGATGCTAAAAGAGCAGCTCGACAAAACCGTTCTAACCAAGTTAAAACTACCCAACAAAAATGAACCTGATCTGGAAAGCTGGAAAGACTTTTTGGGTCGTTTGAAAAACCCAACTGCCGAAGTGCGCATTGGCTTAGTGGGTAAATATGTAGAGTTGCCGGATGCTTATAAATCTATTACAGAAGCGTTTATACACGCCGGTGCTAAAAATGAATGTAAAGTACGTATTGAATACATCCATTCAGAACAGTTAACGCCCGAAAATGCTGTAGAGCGCCTGCGTGGTTTACACGGCGTACTAGTAGCACCAGGCTTTGGTCAGCGTGGTTTTGAAGGAAAGATTGAAGCTATTCGTTACGTTCGCGAAAATAATATACCGTTTTTTGGTATATGCTTAGGCATGCAGTGTTCTGTAGTTGAATTTGGTCGCCACGTGTTGCACCTGGATGCTGCAAACAGTGTGGAGATGGATGGTCATACCACCTACCCCGTAATTAGCATGATGGAAGATCAGAAAAACATCACTACCAAAGGTGGCACCATGCGTTTGGGCGCTTACCCTTGCGATTTAAAGAAAGGTAGTAAAGCAGCGGCCATATATGGAAAAACGCATATTACCGAGCGCCATCGCCACCGTTACGAGTTTAATAACGAGTACTTAAAACAGTATGAAGAGGCTGGGATGATTCCATCGGGTATTAATCCGGAAAACGGTCTGGTAGAGATTGTTGAGCTTAAAAATCACCCGTTTTTTGTAGGTTCGCAATTTCACCCCGAATTAAAATCAACAGTTGCTAATCCGCATCCACTTTTTGTTAACTTTGTGGCCGCTTCGCTGGCTTATGCCCGTAAAAACTAATTAATTGTACGATAAATAGATAATGGATAAAAACACGTTCACGGGGTTATTCCTGATTTTAGTGATCCTGGTTGGCTCTTTCTTTTTAATGAAACCATCAGCTGATGAGTTGAAAAAAGAGCAGCAAAAACAACATGCAGATTCGCTGAAAAGAGCAGGCGTTAAACCTGCCCCCGTTGTCAAAACCGACACCACCCATCAAACCCCTGTTGTTGATTCAGCTGCTTTGAAAGGCCCTTTTGGCGCAGCAACTGCCGGAACAGAACAACTGATTACTTTAGAGAATAAAGACATCCGCGTAAAACTGAGCAATCGTGGCGGCAGAGTTTATACTGTTGAATTAAAGGAGTTTAAAACTTTTGATAAAAAGCCGCTGGTACTGTTTGATGGTACCAATAACCACTTTGGTATTAAGTTTACTGCTGGTAATCGTCCATTCGATACCAACAATTTGTATTTTACGCAAGCTACGCCAAGCATTAAAGTGGCAGGCACAGATTCAAGCGCTGTTACCCTGCGCTTAAGCTACAGCCCAACCCAGTATATTGATTATACTTATACGTTAGGCGCTGCAGGATACAAATTAGGCTTTACTGTAAAAACCACCGGCTTAGATAACGTAATTAGCAATAGTAGCGCTATCAACATAAACTGGTCGGCTAGCCTGCACAAACAGGAAAAAGACATGACCCAGGAACGCCAGTATTCTACTGTGTATTTTAAAAACATGGAAGATGACGTGGACTACCTAAGCATCACCAAAGACGATAGCAAAACAATTGCTGATCAGAAGTTACAATGGGTATCTTTCAAACAGCACTTCTTCTCGAATGTGCTAATTGCCAAACAAGGGTTTGAAAAAGCTAACTTAGCAGTAACTACCGATGTTAATTCCAAAACCGACATCAAACAGATGCGTGCTGATTTAACGCTATCACGCGATGCGAGCGGTACTTATCCAATGGAGTTTTATTTTGGTACCAACCGTTTCAGCACGTTGAAAAAGCAAGGTTACGGTTTAGAGAAGCAAATTGATTTAGGTTGGGGACCATTAAAATTCATCAACCGCTTTGCAGTAATTCCGGTGTTCAACTTCTTGCAGCAATTTGGCTGGAATATGGGTTTAATTATCCTGGTGCTTACCATCCTGTTAAAAGTTGTGTTATCTCCGCTAACTTATAAATCATACCTAAGCATGGCTAAAATGCGGGTGTTGAAGCCGGAGATGGATGAAATTAAAGCAAAAGTTGGCGAAGAAAACCCTACCCTGTTGCAACAGGAATACATGAAGCTGTATCGTCAGGCAGGCGTGAATCCATTGGGAGGTTGTTTGCCTTTATTGTTGCAAATGCCTATCGTAATTGCATTCCTCCGCTTTTTCCCAAGCTTATTTGAACTTCGTGGTCAAAGCTTTTTATGGATGCATGATTTATCAACTTATGATGCTTTCATCAACTTTGGTTTTACGCTTCCTTTCTTAGGCGATCACTTAAGTTTAATGTGTGTGTTGATGACTATCTCAACCATCGTTTACACTTATTTTAACAACCAAACTTCGGGTGCTACCGGCCAAATGAAATATATTGGTTACATTACCCCTATTATGTTTTTGGGTTACTTAAACAGCTACCCTGCCGGTTTGAACTATTATTACTTTCTGGCTAACATGCTTACGTTTGCCCAGCAGTTCCTGATCCGTCAGTTGGTGGATGACAAAAAAATTCATGCACAAATTCAAGACAACAAGAAAAAACCGGAAGATCCTAAAAAGAAAAAGTCAGGCTTTCAGGCCAAACTTGAAGAAATGATGCGCCAGCAGCAACAAGTTCAGCAGCAACAAAAAAAGAAAGATTAATCTATACATAGGTTTGCCAATAACAAAAAGCCATAGTTGTAAAAGCAACTATGGCTTTTTAATTTTATGAATGTAGGCTACCACTTTTCTACATTACCGATTCTGACAAATAAATAACAGTAGCTAACAATATTAGCATCAATATTTTGTTTATTTTTGAATAGATGTATGCGATTGTTGATATTGAGACTACGGGCGGGCATGCCAGCGCTAACGGAATAACCGAAATAGCGATATGTATTCATGATGGGAAGGAAGTTGTACAGCGTTATCAAACCTTAATAAACCCAGGGCGCGAAATACCTGTGTATATCCAAGCATTAACCGGTATCAGCAATGAGATGGTTAAGCAGGCCCCTTATTTTAAAGATGTGGCTTATGATATATACAACCTGTTGCATGGAAATATCTTTGTAGCTCATAACGTCAATTTCGACCACTCTTTTGTGCGACATCATCTATCCACTGCGGGTTATGATTTGCAGTGCAATAAATTGTGTACGGTACGCTTAAGCCGTAAAATTATTCCGGGCATGGCTTCATATAGCTTGGGTAAGCTGTGCCATCAACTAGGCATCGGCAACTCGGCCAGGCACCGTGCCGGCGGCGATGCAGATGCAACTGCCGAGTTGTTTACTCTGCTACTTAGCAAAGACGAAGAAAATCATATTCCAACTGCTTTAAAAATTCGTTCTAAAGAACAAGCCTTACCACCAAACCTGCACAGCCGGTTTATTGATAAGCTGCCTCCTACACCCGGTGTATATTACTTTCACGATCAGAAAGGCAAGGTTGTATACGTAGGCAAAGCGGTTAACATCAAAAAGCGTGTAGCCAGCCATTTTGCCGGTAATAACTCTGGTGCACAACGGCAGGAATTTATGCGCCATATTCATCGAATCAGTTACCAGGAATGCGGTACCGAATTGATGGCTTTACTTACCGAGGCGGTTGAAATTAAACGCTTGTGGCCTCAATTTAACCGCTCACAAAAAAAGCTGGAGTTCAATTTTGGCTTGTATACCTATGAAGATCAGCGCGGTTACCTGCGCCTGGCGGTAGATAAACGGCGCAAATATTCGGTTCCGGTACATACTTGCAGTTCGTTGCTTGATGGGCGTAACATTTTACTGCGCTTGATTGATGAGTTTGAGCTTTGTCCTAAACTATGCTTTATTCAAAAAAATACTGATGTCTGCACAGGCGCCAACAAAACACTTTGCGCTTGTGAAGGTCATGAAGGTGTGAATGATTATAATAATAAAATAGCCAATGCCATAGCTGCATTGAAACAAACACTTCCAACCTTTGCCATACGCGACGAAGGCCGCAAAGATGATGAACACAGCTGTATTTTAATTGAAGACGGCCGCTTTTACGGAATGGGTTATGTATCGCATTATTTTGAAGTGAATAGTTTGGAGCAACTCAAAAATCATCTAACACCCTACCCGGGCAATGACTACATGCATAACATGGTTATTAATTATGCCGAGAAATACCCGTGGAAAAAAGTTGATTTTAACAGCATACACAACACAGAGATACATGTTTAAACACACAATTGCCATTGTATTGTAATTCTTGCCATAAATCAGCCTTAACGGGTTGAAAAAGCCAAACCAACATGATATGTTCGCGTTGTTAACCAACGTTATACTATTTAAAATCATGGCAAAAATACTTCATGTTATTTCCAGCCCTCGTGGTGAGGCTTCTAACAGCATTAAATTAGGTAATGCAATTATCGATAAATTAAAAGAAAATGATCCAGGAGCAGCGGTTACTGTAAGAGACTTAACCAACGGTCCGTTCCCGCATATGGAAGAAGCACATTTAAATGCTTTTTTTACTCCGGTTGAACAACATACAGAAGAAAATAAAGCAGCGATCCGTCATTCCAACGAAGCTATCGCAGAAATATTCGACGCCGATATTATTGTTATTGGTGCACCGATGTACAACTTCGCTATATCATCTGTATTGAAAGCGTGGATAGACCACATCGCCCGCGCAGGTATTACTTTCCGCTACACCGCTGAAGGTACGCCCGAAGGTTTAATAAATGGCAAAAAGGTTTATATCGCTGCTGCTACTGGCGGTATATACAGCTCTGGTGATTTTACATCAGCTGATTTTGTAACACCTTACCTAAAAACTTTTTTAGCGTTTATTGGCATTACAGATGTTAAAGTAATATGGTCTGAAGGATTTGCTATTCCCGGTGTCAAAGAAACCGCTTTAGAAAAAGCTATTGATAATATTACCTTGTAATACATAAAACAAAAAGGGGCGTTAAGCCCCTTTTTTGTTTAGTACAGAAGTGACGGTAATTATATTATTCCTGCCTTCTCAAGCTCCTGTTGCATAGCTTGTTGCAAATTCAAAGCTTCGGCTCTTGCCGCTTCTGCAAAATCTTCGCCGTTTGACGCATATATTATAGAACGCGATGCATTCACTAATAAACCGCAATCTTTAGTCATACCATAGCGGCAAACGTCTTCTAAACTTCCGCCTTGTGCACCTACGCCTGGCACCAGCAAAAAATTATCAGGTGCATACTTACGGATATTGGTAAACTCGGCTCCTTGTGTGGCGCCAACTACATACATCACACGGTCCTTTCCTGCCAACTGGTTTGTACGGTTAATCACCGCTTCGTACACTGTCCCTTTTTCTGTTTGCAAGTATTGAAAATCACGGCTGCCGGCATTTGACGTCAACGCCAGTACGATAATCCATTTACCTTCGTAAACCAGATAAGATGTTAAACTATCATGGCCCATATAAGGTGCTACCGTGATCGAGTCAAAGCTCATACCACTTGCTGCTTCATCAAAAAAGGCCTGCGCATACTGGTCGGATGTGTTGCCGATGTCTCCGCGCTTGGCATCTATTATACTCAAAGTTTCTTTTGGTAGATATTGCCATGTGCTTATCAGGCTTTGCCAGCCAGCTAATCCGCGGCTTTCGTAAAATGCAGCGTTGGGTTTATAGGCTACACACAAATCTTTTGTAGCATCTATAATACGTTTATTGAACTCAAAAACCGGATCAGGATAGCTATGTAGAAAAGAAGGTATTTTAGCGATATCGGTATCAAGTCCTACACACAAGAAAGATTTTTTTTGTTTTATCTGGTCAATTAGCTGCTGGCGAGTGGGCATATGTATTTTTTTAATATTTTTTCAAGTTCAAAAAAACTAAAAATTGCCCTAAGTGTTAGGCAGATATAAATCTTTTTTAAGATTTTTAATTCTGAAAATAAATAAGTAATATTGCAGTGTTTCCAGTAAAATTTTTCTTGCACCAAAGAAAGATTTAAAAATCCCGCGTTGCTTAAAACTTACAGATTTTTCAGATAGCGCCATACAGCTGCAAGACAATTTCTTTTTAAAATACTAAAAATCCTTGTGAATTATAACTCATCTCATGCCAGAAACACTTGAACTGAATGATAAGCTTGTGTCCGAATTACGTCAAATAGCCAAAGACATGGGCATCGCTGAAGCAGATGAATTACGTAAAGCTCAATTGATTACCCGCATAACTGAGCAGGAACAATTGATTGAAGCTGCCCGTGCTCAGCAAAATACTTTAGATACCAATTATACCAGTAACGATAACGCGGCTGCACCTGCCGAAGCAGAAGACAAACCGCGTAAAAGAACCCGTTCTACCAAAACAAAAACTACTGCTAAAGCTGATGCTGCGGCAGAAGCAGGTGCGGATCTTTTTGCGTCACCAGAGCCAATTGCTCCGGCTGAAGCGCCTAACGAACCTGTTCCAACCATTGCTGAGGCCGCAGAGGAAGCACCTGTTGCAGCAACTGAAGTAGCTCCTACTCCAACTGCTCCACTTGCACCGAAACAGCCAAATGAACAGCGCGAACGCCGTTTTGAGCAGCGCGAACGCCGGCCTAACAATAACAAAGAAGGCAACCAAAATAATAATCAAAACCAGAACAATAACCAGCAACAAGCACAAAAGAACCAGGAACCTATTAATCTGGATTTTGACAACGTGATTGTAAATGAAGGTGTGCTGGAGATTATGCCTGATGGTTACGGCTTTTTACGTTCATCAGACTATAACTATTTAACCTCGCCTGATGATATTTATGTATCACAGTCGCAGATTAAATTGTTTGGTTTAAAAACTGGCGATACCGTACGTGGCAGCATCCGTCCGCCAAAAGAAGGTGAAAAATATTTCCCTTTAGTACGAGTTGAAGCGATTAATGGCCGCATCCCTGCCGAAGTGCGTGACCGTGTGCCATTTGATCACTTAACACCATTGTTCCCATCTGAAAGGCTAAACTTGTTTACCGACGGCAGCAATTACTCAACCCGTATCATGGACCTGTTTTCTCCTATTGGAAAAGGTCAGCGTGGTTTGATTGTGGCGCAGCCTAAAACCGGTAAAACCATGTTGTTAAAGGATGTAGCCAATGCTATAGCTAAAAACCACCCAGAGGTTTACCTCATCATCCTGTTAATTGATGAACGTCCTGAGGAGGTAACCGATATGGCCCGCAGTGTACGTGCCGAAGTGGTATCATCTACTTTTGATGAACCGGCTGAGCGTCACGTTAAAATTGCCAATATCGTATTGGAAAAAGCTAAACGAATGGTTGAATGCGGCCATGATGTGGTAATTCTGCTCGACTCCATTACCCGTTTAGCACGTGCTTACAATACCGTAGCGCCGGCATCTGGTAAAATATTATCAGGTGGTGTTGATGCGAATGCATTACACAAACCTAAACGCTTTTTTGGTGCCGCACGTAACATTGAAGACGGTGGTTCATTAACCATTATAGCTACTGCCCTTACCGAAACCGGTTCTAAAATGGATGAGGTTATCTTTGAAGAATTTAAAGGTACCGGTAACATGGAGCTACAGTTGGATCGTAAATTGTCTAACAAACGCGTATTCCCGGCTATAGATATCACCGCATCAAGTACCCGCCGTGATGACTTACTGCTGGATCGTGATACACTACAGCGTGTTTGGATATTGCGTAACCACTTGGCCGACATGAATTCACAGGAAGCTATGGAGTTTTTACAAAGCCAAATAAGAGGCACCCGTTCAAACGAAGAGTTCCTGATTTCTATGAATTCGTAAAATATTCTGTAAGGTTTTATAAAATTGCTTGAGGTTAGATTTCCATTAAAACCTCAACAATTTTATAAAACCTTAACATTTATTGGCTACCTTCATCGCCAACAATGAGGAAACGAGTTCAAAAGCATGTGCCAAATGCCATAACCTGTGCCAATCTGTTTAGTGGTTGTATAGGAATTGTTTTTGTGGCTTTTCAAGACAATTTAGTATACGCAGCTTACTGCATTTTCTTAGCTGCTATTTTCGATTTTTTTGACGGTTTAGCTTCAAGAGTGCTTCAGTCTTTTTCCGTAATCGGTAAAGATCTAGATTCACTTGCGGATATGGTCAGCTTTGGTGTGCTGCCTGCATTTATTATGTACCGGTTGTTTTTACAAGCACCTCAAATTGAACATGTAAGCCCTTATTTAAACTTTATAGCATTTTTAATTCCGGTATTTTCTGCATTAAGGTTAGCCAAATTTAACCAAGATACCCGTCAGGTAGAAAACTTTATTGGTCTGCCTACCCCTGCTAACGCTATACTGATCGGCTCTTTTCCGTTAATTATAAAAGATCCCAATCGCTACGAGTTTTTTACTGACTTTATTTTAAATCCTTTCTTTTTAGCGCTGTTTGTATGCATTATGTGCATGCTACTGGTAATCGAATTACCTTTGATGTCGCTTAAATTTAAGAACCGCGATTTTCAGCGAAATGCTTACCGTTATTTTTTGCTGATGTTTTCAGCGATTCTAATACTATTTTTTAAATTTGCCGCAATTCCGGCGATCATCGTAATGTATATCGCCCTTTCTGTAATTCAATTTAGATTTGTAAGATGATGAAGTTTCAGGCCGAAATAGACGTAATGCCTAAAAAAGAGATTTTAGACCCACAAGGTAAAGCTGTAACCGGCAGTATGAAAAACTTAGGCCTACCCGAAATTCAAAACGTTCGCATCGGTAAGCATATTTCGTTAGAAGTGGAAGCCGAAAACGAAGAAGCGGCCCGCGCTAAAACAGAGCAGGCCTGCAAAAGTCTTCTGGCCAATTTAATTATGGAAAGCTATACTTTCACCGTTCAGGCGGTTTAAAATATTAAGCTCCTTTTTCGGCTTTAATTTGCGCCAGCTTATTCAGGTTGGCGTTAATTATGCCTTTCACATTATCAAACTTGCTACCAATAGTGGCTACATCGGGTAAGCCACCTTTAGCCATATGCTCTATCTCTTGCATTAAACCCTGGCTGGTTAGCATTCCAAAAAAACCTAAGTTGGGTTTCAGTTTATGAGCAGCCGAGGCTGTTACAGGCCAGTTCTGTTCAGCTATTCCCTTCTCAATATCAGCCATTAGCTGTGGGGTTTGCTGCGCAAACATATCAATCGATTCGATGATAAAGTCATCGCTGCCGTCAGCAATTTCTTCTAAAAAAGTTAGGTCCAAATCTGGTTCTACGTTGAGCATAACAAGGTTAATAATTTATCAAAAATATAATTTTTTCACCTGCAAATCATCTGTCAGGCTACTTTTCAATGCTAAAACAGTTTGCTGAAGCACCGGATGGTAAAAATCTGGCGCAATCTCGGCCAAAGGTTCTAATGTAAATCGCCGGTTATGAAGCTCCGGATGAGGTACAACTAGCGTCGCTTCATTAATAATCCAATCATCGTAAAATAAAATGTCAATATCAATGGTACGCGCTCCCCATTTTTCTTCTCGTTTACGCCCCAAAAGCAATTCTATCTGCAGCAGTACATCAAGCAACTCTGTAGGCTGCAATTTTGTTTGAACCAGCAACACTTGATTTAAATAAGCCGGCAAATCTGTTTTTCCCCAGCTTTCAGTTTCATATATGGCTGATTGCTGTACCACCTCTCCTGCCCGTTCTTCGATATAGGCAATTGCCTGCTTCAAAAACAATTGACGATTGCCTAGGTTACTGCCTAAGAGTAAATAAACATTAATCATGTTGTAACAAATATTATAGATTGAGCTCTAAAATATAAACAAGCCAAATCATTAAGTTTGCATAGATATAATATTTAATATAGTTGATGAAACAATTTTTCAAGTTTGTACTAGCTTCCGTTGTGGGTTTTTTTGTAGCCGGATTAGTCCTCTTAGTTTTGATAGTCGGGTTAATAAGCGCATTGGTAGCATCAGGTGGTAAAGATAAAGCTGTGGACGTAAACGATAATTCAATACTCAATGTTTCATTTAAAGCTGATATTCCAGAGCGCACCCCAAATAATCCGTTATCAGGTTTTGGCTTTTTAGGTTTTAACGACAGTAAAAGCGTTGGCTTAAACGATATTTTAGCCGGCATTAAAAAAGCTAAAACCGATGATCATATTAAAGCGCTGTTCTTGAATGACAGCTATATGCTATCCGGCGAGGCTACAACCGAAGAAATACGCAATGCGCTGATTGACTTTAAAAAGTCAGGAAAGCCAATCATTGCTTATTCTGAAATTTATACCCAGAGTTTTTATTACCTAGCCTCCGTAGCCAACAAAGTATATATTAACCCCAAAGGCATTTTTGAATTTCGTGGCTTTAGCCAACAAATTACATTTTTTAAAGGGGCACTTGACAAGTTAGGAATAGAAGCACAAGTAATTAAAGTAGGCACTTATAAAAGCGCTGTTGAGCCATTCATCCTCGACAAAATGAGCGATGCTAACCGCTTACAAGTTAACGCCTACTTAGGTTCGCTTTACAATCATTTTTTAACCGGCATTGGTAGCAGCCGCAAAATAAACCGAGATAGTTTAGCGTCAATGGTTGATCAGTTAAAAATTCAGTATCCTGAAGACGCTTTGAAATATAAACTGGTTGACGGTGTAAAGTACAAAGACGAGGTATTGGACGAGTTAAAAAAGCTAACCGGCACCAACCTTAAAAAAGCAGTTAAAAGTGTAGACTTAGACGATTACGCCCGCAACAGTAGCAAAGATGATCGTGATGATGACGACGATGACAGCAAAAAACAAATTGCTATTATATATGCTTCAGGTGAAATTAACAGTGGCGAAGGTGACGATAACAGCATCGGTTCCGACCGCATTTCTGCAGCATTGCGCAAAGCTCGTTTAAACGATGATGTTAAAGCAGTTGTTTTTCGTGTAAATTCTCCGGGTGGTAGCTCATTGGCTTCGGATGTTATTTGGCGCGAAGTTAGCCTTACTAAAAAAGTGAAACCCATCATTGTATCCATGGGTGATTATGCTGCATCGGGTGGTTATTATATATCTTGTGCGGCCGACTCTATATTTGCACAACCGAACACCATAACCGGATCTATTGGCATTTTCGCCATTCTGCCTAACATGCAGGGCTTTTTACATAATAAACTGGGGTTAAATTTTGATGGCGTAAAAACAGGTAAATATGCTGATTTGGGTGATGTAAGCCGCCCGCTTACTCCAGAAGAAAGAGCCATTTTGCAGGCTGAAGTAAATCGTGGTTATGACGAATTTACCAAAGCAGTAGCCAACGGACGTCATAAAACACAGGCGTACATTAATAGCATTGGGCAAGGCCGTGTATGGACTGGCGAACAAGCTATTAAGATAGGTTTGGTAGATCGTTTAGGTAACATTAACGATGCCATTACAAGTGCCGCAAAAAAAGCAAACCTAAAAGACTATGACCTGGTGGCCTATCCGCAGCAAAAAAATTTCCTTAAAAATTTAAATAGCGGATTAATGTCTGAAGTAAAAACCAAAATGGTAAAATCAGAATTAGGCGAGAATTATGAATATTATCAGCAATTGAAAAGCATTCAAAAAATGATACGGGTGCCGCAGGCCAGGTTACCATTTATGGTTGATATCAAATAACAACCGTACTACCTCAATAAAATACCAACAAAAGCTGTTCATTGAAACGGCTTTTGTATTTTTATGCCCTCAATATCCGGTATGGAAAACAAACCAATTGCCCGCACACTTAAATTATTGTCGCAGTTAATGGAACTGCACGAAGTTAATCCGTTTAAAATAAAATCGGTTGCCAATGCTGCTTTTAAAATAGACAAGTTACCTTATCCGCTAGCTGGTAAAAGTATTGAGCAACTTAATCAAATTGATGGTATTGGTAAAAGCATATCGGGCTACATTAATGAGTTGCTGCAAACAGGAACTATAACCGATTTAGAAGATCTACTGAAAACCACGCCGCCCGGCGTGGTAGAAATGTTGAGTATAAAAGGCATTGGTCCTAAAAAAATTGCTACCATTTGGCACCAATTGGGCATCGAAAATGTTGGCGAACTTTATTACGCCTGCAATGAAAACCGCTTGGCCGAGGCCAAAGGTTTTGGCCTGAAAACGCAGGAAGAAGTTAAACGTATACTGGAATTCAGGATGGCCAATAGCGGTAAAGTGCTGTATGCCCAGGCACAAACTGAAGCTGAAGAACTTTTACAAGCGATAAAATCAGTTCTGCCCAATTCCTTGTCTGATTTTGCCGGAGAATATCGTCGCCGTTGCGAGGTGATACATTACCTTGCAATAATAGTGGGCGTCGATCATCCGGCAGATGCCATGCAAAAAATAGCTACCCTTGCATTACTTAACAATGCTACAATTGAAAGCGATAAAGTAACCGGCAACATTGCCAGCGGTTTACTGGTGAGTGTAATAGTAACCGGCAAGAGCAAATACTTTTATACTCTATTTAAACAAACGGGTAATGAAGAACATGTGCAGGCAGTTCTTAAACAAATAGGCACATCTGCCGATGAGTTTGGTAATGAACAAGCCATTTATCAGGCAGCCGGTATGGACTGGATAACACCCGAATTACGTGAAGGTCTCGATTATATTGAGAAAGCCACAAACCACAACTTACCTTTGCTGATAGAGCTACAAGACTTGAAAGGGTCGTTACATAACCACAGTACTTGGAGCGACGGCATTAATACGCTGGAAGAAATGGCTTTGTACTGCCGGGACAAAATGCATTTGGAATACTTAGGTATTTGCGACCATAGCAAAAGCGCCTTTTATGCTAAAGGACTAAGTATTGAACGGGTATTGCAACAGCATGAAGAGATTGACCGCTTGAACCAACAGCTCAACGGCTTTCACATATTTAAAGGTATTGAGTCGGATATTTTAAGTGATGGCTCGCTTGATTATCCTGATGAAATATTAGAGAAATTTGATTTTATTGTTGCTTCTGTTCATTCGAATTTAAAAATGGACGAGGAAAAAGCAACCACTCGGTTAATTAGAGCTATTGAAAATCCGTACACCACTATATTAGGTCACCCTACCGGCCGGTTACTGCTCAGCCGCAAAGGATATGATATTGATTATAAAAAAGTAATTGACGCCTGTGCAGCCAACAACGTAGTTATTGAAATTAATGCCAACCCACTTAGGTTAGACCTGGACTGGCGCTGGTGCCAATACGCTATAGACAGAGGCGTTTGGTTATCTATAAATCCCGACGCCCATCGTACCAACGGCTTTCATGACATAGAATATGGTTTACTGGCAGCACGTAAAGGCGGCCTGACAAAAGAAATGTGCCTGAATGCCTTATCATTACCACAGATAAAAGAAAAATTTGAGTTAAAGAAAAGCAAAGCATCCTATTGAGTGTTAATAGCATCGTATTCAACCAAACTTGATAGATGCTATTAGATAAAGTACGCGCCCTCCGTCAGTCGCCAAAACAACCCGATATTTTGGTAATAGGTGATTTAATGATTGATCATTATGTATGGGGCGACGCCACCCGTCTGTCGCCCGAGGCACCAGTACCGGTGGTAAATATAAAAAGTGAAACTACTACATTGGGTGGTGCGGCCAATGTGGCTCAAAACCTAATCTCTTTAGGCGCAAAAGTAACGTTGGCCGGTGTTATAGGTGATGATATTTCGGGCGGCCAGCTGACAACTATTCTAGAACAGGAAGGCATTGATACTTGCGCCATCGTAAAAGATGCAAGCAGACCCACTACCGTTAAAACCCGTGTTTTGGCAGGAAGCCATCAGTTGGTTAGGGTTGACCGTGAGGTAACTGACCCGGTAAGTGAAGCCATGGAAGATGAAATGCTGGAAAAGTTAAACGCTTGTATTGCCAAGTCAGACATCATTTTGTTTTCAGATTACAACAAAGGTTTGTTCTCCCCATCACTCAGCCAAAAACTAATTAAGGCTGCGGTTGAGCATCAAAAGAAAGTAATTGTAGATCCGAAAGGGCTTAATTACGCCAAGTATAAAGGCGCTCATATCATTAAGCCCAATCGCAAAGAACTTACCGAAGCGGCAAAAGTGGAGAAAATAAAAACCACTGGTGATTTGCGGGAAGCGTCAAAAATCATCTTCGATCAAACCGGCATTGACTATTTAGTGGTCACCCTTTCTGAAGAAGGCATGGCCATAGTGAGCGAACTCACTTATAAAATGCTGCCTGTAAAAGCTACTGAAGTATTTGACGTAACCGGTGCCGGTGATACTGTTTTGGCTGCTATGGCTTACTTTATGGCTACCGGTTTTAACTTGGAAGAAGCATGCGAACTGGCCAACCATGCCGCCGCAATTGTTATTCGCCGTGTTGGTAGCGCAACTACTAGTGTAGACGAGATTATTAATGATATGGTAAGAAACGGATAAGCTATATTTGATAACATGAAATCCGGCATTGAACAACAGATTTTTTCTAAAATCACCGATTTAAATACGCTGAAAAGTCAGGTTGCAGATTGGAAGCAGCAGGGTCAAAAAGTAGTGTTTACGAATGGTTGTTTTGACTTAATTCATATTGGGCATTTAACCTACATGGCCAAGGCTGCCGAACTGGGTGATAAACTCATTATTGGTCTTAATGCTGATACATCTGTTAAACGCCTGAAAGGTGAAGGCAGGCCCGTTAATAATCAGGAAAGCCGGGCCATGCTATTGGCATCATTGTTTTTTGTAGATGCCGTTGTTCTTTTTGAAGAAGATACACCGTTTAATCTCATTAGCACCTTGCTACCTGATGTACTGGTAAAAGGCGCTGATTATCAGATTGAACATATTGTAGGTGCAAAAGAGGTAATTCAAAATGGCGGCGAAGTTAAAACCATCACCTTTGTAGAAGGTCACTCTTCGTCGGCCATCATAAAAAAGATAAAAGGTTAATCCGTATATTTGCCCTTTTAGGGGTTAGTATGGTTAGCGAAGATTATAATCAGCTTTTTGATCAGGTAATACACGATTATCATCAGGTAAATAAAATTGACAGTAATCCTGTCAATCTTCATCCTGCCGGTACACTTTCCTATCTCTTATATCAAAAATGCTGGATTGATACTGCACAATGGCACATGGAAGATGAAGTGCGAAACCCAAACATTGAACCTGCCGAGGCACTGAAATGGAAACGCATGATCGATCAATCAAACCAAGACCGTACTGATATAGTAGAACAGATAGACGATTATTTTTACCAACGCTACCAGCACATCACTGCTAAGCCATCGGCCCGGTTTAATACAGAAAGCCCTGCCTGGGCTATCGACCGCCTTTCTATTCTGGCACTAAAAATATATCACATGCGCGAAGAAACTTTGCGCACAGATTCGGACGCAGCGCATTTGGTTAAATGTCAAAACAAGCTGGCCACTTTACTGCAACAACGTACAGATCTTTCACTGGCAATTAACCAATTGCTGGATGATATTGAAAACGGCGACCGCCTTATGCGCGTGTACCGTCAGATGAAAATGTACAATGATCCATTGCTAAATCCGGTACTGTACGGCAACAAACAGTAATGGCAAAGGGAAAGCACATATTGGTAGTGCGATTTTCGGCCATGGGTGATGTGGCCATGACGGTACCTGTGCTAAAGGAGTTACTGCAGCAGCATCCGGAATTATATGTTACCTACGTATCGAGACCTGGCTTTGCAGCTTTTTTTGAAAATATTGAACGCATCCAGTTCATTGGAGTCGATTTTAAAAAAGATTACAATGGCTGGACTGGCACGTTTAAACTCTTCAAGCATTTAAAAAGCCTTCAAAAGTTTTATGCCGTTGCCAACCTGCACGACAATTTAAGAAGCAACTTATTGCAAGCTCTTTTTCGTCTGTCGGGCGTTTCAGGAGCCCGAGTAAATAAAGGCCGTAGCGAAAAAAAGTCATTAACCCGTTTTCCAGATAAAGTACTTAAGCCTCTTAAAAGCACAGTTGAACGCTATGCTGATGTTTTCAGAGCATTAGGGTTTTCACTCAAACTTTCTCATCAACTTGTAAGGCAAGAATTGATACCCAATGACGCAGTTCAGCAACTAACAGACAATAAAACAACCGCTTGGATTGGGATTGCGCCTTTTGCTCAGCACAAAGGCAAAATCTATCCTTTGGGGCGAATGGAAGCCGTCATCAAGTTACTAAATCATCAATCATTAAAGCTTTTTATATTCGGCGGTAGCCCTGAAGAGCAAGCTATTGCCCAGGAATGGGAACAGAAATATCAGTCGGTAACTTCGGTTATCAATAAAATTAGCATGCAGCAAGAGTTAACATTAATTAGCCAGTTAGATGTAATGTTAAGTATGGATTCGTCGGGCATGCATCTAGCGTCGTTACAAGGTGTACCAGTAGTTTCTGTTTGGGGAGCAACACATTATTACGCCGGTTTTTTAGGTTACGGACAATCCGAAGAAAACATTGTGGCCGATGATATAGCCTGCCGCCCCTGCTCTGTATATGGCAACAAGCCTTGTTTCCGGAAAGACTATGCCTGCTTGTATAATATTGAACCGCAAAGCGTTGTTGATCGGTTGCAGAAATTTATAGATAAAGAAGCTTATTAAACAACTTACACGATCAACTATTCAAATACCGGAGTTGAGGTTAGCTTTGTCAAGGTGGAGCCGTTGTCTTAAAGCCTCTAATGTTGCAGTATATAATTGTTGTTAGATCTTAGCCTGAATTAACATTATAAAATATATTTTATCCTTATTCCTTAATTTTATAAGTACAATATCATATCTGAAATGAAGAAGCTACTTTTAATTAGACATGCAGATGCTGTTGCTTACGCAGACGGCGGCGACTTTTACCGTCCGTTATCTGAAACCGGAAAAAAAGCAGCTGCAAAAACAGCAGCTTTTTTACCTACCCAACATTTAATTCCTCAGTTGATAATTTGCAGCCCGGCAGTTAGAACAGTAAGTACTGCTCAAATCATTACGCAAAGTTTAAATTTGCCGGTTGCAAAAACTATAGATAAAATTTACGATGCCGACGATAAGACTTTACTAAGTATTGTTAACGAGATTAATAATGAATTTAACTTCATTGCTTTAATTGGTCACAATCCGGGTATCAGCTATTTATCGTGTAACTTAAGCAGTGAGGTAAGGGAAGTACCACCAGGTACCGCCATAGTGCTTAACTTTGATACAGAAGATTGGGCCTGTGTTAGCAATGGACTTGGCTACATCGTCTATTATTTTGCACCTTAATTAAGCGCATAAGTTTTGCCCGGTAACGACCGGATGTAGCCTTGCATCTCCATATTCAGCAAGTTCATAGCAAGCTGACTAACAGGCATGCTAATTTTAATACTTAACTCATCTATAGCCAATGGGCTTTGCTGCTGCTGCAGTACTTCAAAAATATTCCTTTCGTGTTCACTTAAGTCTATAGGCAACACAAATTGTTTTTGTGCAGGTTTCACCGAAGTGGCGGAACTGTCCCAACCTAAAAAATAAGCTAAATCAGCAGCGCAGGTTAATAACCCAGCCTTATGATTACGAATCAAAAAATTACATCCTTCAGAATACTCGTCACTAACCCGTCCCGGAAAAGCAAACACATCTTTATTGTAGGTATTGGCAATCTCGGCCGTGATTAAAGCGCCGCCTTTTATTCCTGCTTCAACTACTACCACTGCATCGGCCATACCAGCCACAATTCGATTCCGTTTCGGGAAGTTCTCCCTTTCCGGTATAGTGCCTGATGGAAACTCTGTAAGTAAACCGCCATTTAACTGCATCTTTTCGGCCAGCGAACGGTGCTGGCTAGGGTACATCTTATCAAGCCCGTGCCCCATTACACCAATAGTGGGCAAATTAAGTCTCAGGCTTTCTTTGTGTGCCGCCCCATCTATACCCGCTGCCAAACCACTTACTACTAAAACACCATATTGTTGCAAATCTTCCAACAATTGCCGGCAAAGCTGTTTGCCATAATCAGTAGCATTACGGGTACCCACAATGCTAACCACACGTTGGTTATTTAAATCGGCATTTCCTTTACTATATAATAACACAGGTGCATCATTACAATTTTTCAGACGTTGAGGATAACGGCTGTCAGTATAAAAAATAACATCTACTTCATTCCTTTTAATGTACTCCTCTTCCTGTGCCGCTCTTTTCAATGCTGATGCGAGGTTAAGCTGACCGGTACGGTAAGTGCCAATACCGGGCACTTTAGAAAGGTGCGCTTTAGGTGCATTAAAAACATCTTCGGCAGTGCCAAAATAAGTGAGTAATGATTTGCATGATGTTGGACCGATTCCTTTAATAAAGGTTAGAGCAAGTTGATGGATAAGTGACATAGTTGAGGTTTAAATGTAATCACATTTCTGCGTTCATTCACAACGATTCTTTACTTAACATAATGTTAGCCTTTTAAAAATAGAAAAGCTCTTGATATGAAAATTGTTTAAATGGCTTTTACGCGGAAAATCGATTTATGGTCCTATTAATGTTTTAAAAACTTTGTTTCAAGCACTTACAAAATAAAATTTTCTAATAAACTATTAAAATAGTTTGCAAACTATAAAAATAGTAGTACTATTGCATACTTAAACTACAAAAACAGTTTGAGAACTATTTCGATAGTTTGCAAAAACTATTAAAATAGTTCGCTGTTTTATTTGATAAATGATGAAAGAACTAACAAAAGCAGAAGAACAGGTAATGCAGATTTTATGGCAGAAAAAAGAGGCCATTGTTAAAGACATTTTGGAAAAGATGCCAGATCCAAAGCCAGCATACAATACCGTATCAACCGTTGTGCGTGTGCTGGAAGGAAAAGGATTTGTTGATCACAAAGCATATGGCAATTCGCACGTGTACTTCCCTACTGTAAGCGAAGAACAATACAAAAAATTTGCATTTGATAAAGTAATCAAAAGCTATTTTAACAACTCGTACAAAAGCTTGGTATCCTACTTGGTTAAAGAGCAAAAACTGAATCTAACGGAGTTGGCAGAATTAATTTTACTGGCAGAAAGAAGTAAAAACAAAGAGAAATGATAAACTGGCTACATTACCTGCTTGAGGTTAATATTTACCTAACTATAGCTTATGGATGCTATTGGCTATTGTTCAAAAAAGAAACTTTTTATGCTACAAACAGGGTGTATTTGCTTGCAAGTACGGTAATGTGCTTTATTATACCGCTTATCCAAATAAGTATTTTGTTACCTCCAGGCGATGCAACGCCACAAGCAGTATTCATCGTTTCAAATAATTCCGTTCAGCTATCAGCTACGTCAACCAATGTTCAGCATTCGTTTTTAACCGCAAATAATGCTCTAGGAACAATTTACTCTGCCGGAACGGTATGTTTATCTACGCTGTTTATATTAAAGCTTTGTAGCCTTTTAAAATTGATTTTGTCGGGTTCACCTATCAAACGTGACGGATACACACTTATTCTACTTAAATATTGCCCTACCCCCTACTCGTTTTTGCACTACTTATTTGCTGAACAGAGCAAGTCAATTTCCGATGTTGTACTTGAGCATGAATTAACTCATATCAGGCAAAAGCATACTTGGGATATTCTATTTCTGGAAGTGGTAAAAATTGTCTGTTGGTTTAACCCGGTGGTATACCTGATACAACACAACCTAAAAACCTTACATGAATTTGCAGCCGACCGCCATACTACCCGGCAAGATCTATCAGCAGATGAGTATGTTGAATACCTGATTAACCATGCACAGTACGGCAGTCATAATTTATTAGCTAACCAATTTTCAGATTATAAACTTTTAAAAAACAGAATCATTATGCTTTATCAAACACCATCAGGTAAATTAGCCAGGCTAAAGTACCTTGTAGCTGCACCTGTTTGCGCGGGCCTGCTTTGCGCTTCAACACTGGCCTTTAGCAAAACTTACGGCTACCTAAAAATTGACGCCAATACCGCAAGCAAAGCTTATACGCTAGCCCCTTCAACAATGGTGAGTACTGGGCCAGATTTTAAGTCAATTATAAAGCCAACAGAAATAAGACCAGGAATATTACAAGCTATTACTAGTCCCCCTCATACACCAACTCCAACAGACAGCAATCTGCGGCTTAAAATTAAGGATGGAGATATGACTATTTACAGTAGCAACATAAGTGTTAAAGACAAAAATGCGACATGGAAAAAATACAATGCCGAATCTTTAACCAAGTCAGATCAGGAGAACTTAAACGCTAATCACAAGCTAAGAATTGACGTGTTAACAGCCGCTGCAGAAAGCAGCAATACTAAAAGCGCTGCAGCTAATCTAAATTCTGCAGAAGCGATCGAGAGTAAAATACAATCTGCAGACACTACTTTCAATTCGTTTTACAAACAAATTGGCCGAACAGTTAGATACCCAGCGGTAGCGCGTGAAGCTGGCTTAGGTGGCAGGGTTACAACGTTAATTAAAACGGACAACAACGGTATGATTTCCGATGTTTATATCACAAAAGGAGTAAGTACAGAAATTAACAATGAAGTAACCAGGGCTATAAAAGCTTGCCAGCAAAAATTACCGGATGCCAACGCGTATTATTCGCTGCCAGTTTCACTAGCGTTAATCGATTCTAACAATAATCAACTGCCGTTTAAAGGTTCAGAAAATTCGTCTAACACGTTCAGCACCGTTCCTACACCTCAAAACGTAAAGCAGCTTTCGCAAGTAACTGTAGTTGGATATATTAAATAACATAAACAGCATAATCATTTAAACTACAGAACAATATATATAAAATCAACATTTAACATATATTACCTGCTTAGTCTCAAAAAACTCTTCTTCAAAATAGTTTTTGAGAAAGTATTGCTGAACGGCTAAACCCGATTCGGCAATTTCTTGTTCTAGGTCTCCCCCCTTCAAATACAAAATTCCATTACCTAATTTGTTATTTGATTTATTACTAAACTTATCTTTTACCCACGGATAAAAATCTTTTAGTTGCGTTACTGCGCGAGACACTACAAAGTCAAACTTACCAGGCACTTGCTCGGCCCTGGCATGCGTGGCTTTTAAATTCTTCAATTCTAATGCACTGGAAACTTCCTGTACTACTTTTATTTTTTTACCAATGGAATCAACCAGATGAAAACTGGTTTCGGGAAACATAATGGCCAGTGGCACACCCGGAAAACCTCCTCCGGTACCCACATCCAATACCTGCTCGCCAGGTAAAAATCCCATTACTTTGGCAATGCCTAACGAGTGCAATACATGCCGTTCGTAAAGTGATTCAATATCCTTGCGGGATATAACGTTGATCTGATTATTCCAGTAACTGTATAAATCCGCTAACTGCCCGAATTGCGCTTGTTGCTCAGCTGAAATTTCCGGAAAATATTTTAAAATTAACTCAATACCCATTTATCTATCCATGCGGTTTATAATGTTTCCCAACAAGTATTTAGCGCGAAATAATTGTGCCTTTACCGTACCCAGCGGCAAATCTAACTGTTGCGAAATTTCTTCATAAGATAACTCATCAAAGTATCTTAACGTTAATAAGTTACGGTATCTTGGTGGCAAGCTTTCGATAAGTAATTTAAGCTCTTCCGACTGCTGTTTTTTGATTGATGTTTCTTCCGGATTTAACACATCCGCTTTGATCTGCAGTGGACGGTCGTCCTCCTCATCCATCATGTTATTTATGGAAACGGTGTTTAGCTTTTTCTTCCTTAAAAAATCGATACAATTGTTGGTAGCAACCCTGAACAACCACGTACTAAAGGCAAATTCCGGCTGATATTTATCCAGCTTTTCAAAGGCTTTGGCAAAGGTTTCTACCGTGATATCCATGGCATCTTCCTTATTATTCACCATTTTTAGTGACATGAAATATATCGAGTCTTTATAACGGTGCATCAAATCGGCATAGGCTTTTTGATCGCCCCCTCTGGCCTTTTGCACCAGCATAAAATCGTTCTTAGCATTCGGGGTAAAATTAGCATTTACTTCCATTGTGTAGTTTTTATAAAGGTTCCTACTAATCCAAATACAATTAAATACAAGTAATAAGTCAAATCAAAAAAAGGTAAAAACCATAGCAATTGCTTGCCGCCTAATTTATTGGCTGCCTTTTGATAAATTATAATTTGCGTTATCAGTCTCAGCAAATACACACCTGCAATTACAATTAATTGATGATTGAAATATAAGCACATAGCTAATGTTATATAAAACAAAAGTCCAGATAGTGCATCAGTGCTCAACATACGCCGGTGCTTGTTTTTATACAGCCCCCCTACACCCATATGCCTGCGCTTTTGTTTAAAATATGATTTAAAGTCGGCTTTCGCTTCACTGTAAGTAAAAGCATCAGGATGGATCTCAATAGCTGTATTACCAGCTGTAGCATTTTTGTTAACGAACAAATCATCATCGCCTGCCAGCACATGCAAATGTGAAGCAAAGCCTTTTGCACGAAAAAACAACGACTTGGTATAAGACATGTTGCGGCCAATACCCATATAGGGGTTATTCCTTAGTGCTTCAGACAGGTAATTTATACCGGTTTTTAATGTTTCGAAACGAATAAAAGCATTTAAAAAACCACTGGTTTTAATATAGGGCGAGTAACCCAGTATAATCTCGGTGTTATCTGAAAAATTACTGGCCATACGAGCAAGCCAATGCGCAGAGGCCGGTTGGCAATCGGCATCAGTAAAAAGCAAATGTTCATGCTTAGCGGCTTTTATACCCATGGTCAACGCAAATTTTTTCCCGGTTTTAAACCGAGGGTGCTCTGTAACAGTAACCAATTTTAAATGCGGATAGTTTTTGCTGAAATCGCGCAGAATGTGGTGTGATTCATCTACCGAACAGTCGTTCACTACAACTACCTCAAAATCAGCATATTGTTGCTCTAATATAGCCGGTAAAAATTTTTTCAGATTTTCAGCTTCATTACGGGCGCTGATAATTACGGAAACGGAAATTCCGGCAGATGGCAATTCAGTTGCCGAAACACTGTAAGCAGCAATATACCTTTGCCTAAATAACAGGTAATATAACTGTAGTACAGCGCAAAAGATAAACAGGCCAAAAAGAGCGTGAGGTATATATGCTTCCAAATTTTACACAAATTTCTAAGCTACAAAGTTGTTAAATTTCACCGAAATATAGGGCACTTAAAATTAAGCAGAATGCATAACCGCTTATTTGTTAATTTTGCCGGTTGACAATGAAATTTAATTTAATAACACAAGATAAATTTTCGAAGGCACGTGCCGGAGAAATCACTACAGATCACGGCGTTATACAAACGCCCATTTTTATGCCGGTTGGAACAGCTGGTACAGTTAAGGCCGTTCATCAGCAGGAATTGAAAAATGATATAAAAGCTCAGATTATATTAGGCAATACCTATCACCTGTATCTGCGCCCTGGCCTAAATACACTTGAACAAGCCGGTGGCCTGCACAAATTTAACGGATGGGACAAGCCAATACTAACAGATAGTGGTGGCTATCAGGTATATTCGCTCACCCAAACACGTAAAATTAAAGAAGAAGGCGTAACATTCCGCTCACACATTGATGGCTCTAAGCATTTATTTACGCCAGAGTCGGCCATGGATATTCAGCGCAGTATTGGCGCCGATATTATAATGGCTTTTGATGAATGTACACCCTACCCATGCGATTATCACTACGCCCGCCGATCAATTGAAATGACCCATCGCTGGCTGAAACGTTGCTGTGATCGCTTTGACAGCACCGAGCCTAAATACGGATACAGTCAAACTTTATTCCCTATCGTACAGGGTTCGGTTTATAAAGATCTGCGCGTTAAATCGGCCGAGGTGATCGCTTCGTTTGAGCGCGAAGGCAATGCTATTGGCGGCCTTTCAGTTGGCGAACCGGCAGAAGAGATGTATGCTATGACTGAATTGGTGTGCAATATACTGCCCGAGCAAAAACCGCGTTACTTAATGGGTGTGGGCACACCGGTGAACATATTGGAAAACATTGCATTAGGCGTAGACATGTTTGACTGTGTAATGCCCACCCGCAATGCACGTCATGGGTTGTTATTCACTGCAAACGGCATCCTAAACATGCGTAATGAGAAGTGGAAAAACGATTTTAGTCCGATTGATGCCGAAAGCGATTTATGGGTAGACCGTGAGCATTCTAAAGCGTATTTACGCCACCTGATTACCTCGGGCGAAATGCTGGGCGCGCAGATTGCGAGCTTGCATAACTTGCATTTTTACCTATGGCTGGTAACACAAGCACGCGAAAAAATTATATCCGGCGAGTTTTACAGCTGGAAAGAAAAAATGGTTAAACAATTAGCACAGCGCCTGTAATGCGTAGCATCATCAACCGGTACGTTAAAACTATAGACCGTTATATTATTAGTAAATACCTGACTACGTTTGGATTTACACTTTCTATATTTCTGGTTATTATTGTTGTGTTCGACGTATCTGAACATTTGGATGATTTCCTGAAAACACAAGCCCCGCTGAAGGCAGTAGTGTTTCAGTACTATGGCGGTTATCTGCCCTACTATGCAAACATTTTATTTCCCCTTATTAACTTTTTGGCTGTAATATTTTTTACAGCCAAAATGGCTAATCAAACCGAAATTGTACCTATCTTAAGCGGTAAAGTAAGTTTTAACCGGTTTTTACGCCCCTATTTCATTGCGTCCAGCATCTTGTTTGTATTCTTTTTCTTTGGTAACATCTATTTTATTCCGTTTACCAATAGCTTAAGCGTAAGGTTTGAACGCACTTACAACAACAGCAACGACCCTACGCTTAAAGAAGTGCACATGCAATTAGACAAACGCACATTTGTTTACCTGCAGAGTTACGATAACCTGGTGCATATGGGCTACAACTTTACACTCGAAAAATTTGACGGCGACAATTTAAAGGAAAGACTGGTAGCCAGCCGTATCTCTTATGATTCGCTGAAAAGAGTATGGTCTATACAAGATTATCAAACGCGCTATGTTAATGGCCTAAAAGAGCAGTTAATTAGTGGCACAAAAAAGGATACTGTACTCGATATGCGCCCCTCTGACTTTGAGGAACAACGCGATATTAATACCAATATATACCGCGCCATGTCAACCTCCGAAATTAGTAGCGCCATTGAAAAAGAAAAGATACGTGGCACCGGCCGCTTAATTGACATGCAGTTAGAAAAGTACCATCGCTTCATTTCCCCTTTTTCGTGTTATGTGCTTACTTTAATTGGTGTTTCGCTTTCCTCCCGAAAGGTGAGGGGAGGGATTGGACTACCTTTAGGCATCGGAATTTTCCTCTGTTTTCTATACATTGTGGTCGACCGCTTTGCCAACGTATTTTCATTAAAAGCTAACTTACCGCCCATCATTGCTGTATTTATCCCAAACCTTATTTTTGGCTCGATAGGCCTGTACTTGCTTCGTAAAGCACCTAAATAATTTTGAAATATTAAATAGAGTCAAGCCAGTCTCAAAGCCTTTTTTACATGGAACAATCTGCCAATAATCAGTTAAATAAAAACCTGCTTATTTTGCATTTTACTGTTTTTATATGGGGATTCACCGGGATATTAGGCAAACTGATTTCTATAACTGCAGTTAACCTGGTTTGGTACCGGGTACTTATTGCTTTCGCTACGTTATTTCTTTATTTCAAATTTAATAAAACAGCAATTAAGGTTAGCCGGAAAACTTTTTTACAGTTGTTTTTTACCGGAGCATTGGTTGGCGGTCACTGGATTTTATTTTTCCAAGCCATTAAGGTCTCAACTGTGTCAGTTACGCTAGTATGTCTTTCGTCACTTACGTTATTTACGGCTGTTTTTGAACCGTTGATCAACAAAAAGCCCGTATCAAAACTCGAAATCCTTTCAGGCATATTAATTATCACCGGCATAATTTTAATTTTCAAATTTGAAACACAATACACCCTGGGCATTATTCTAGGCCTACTTAGTGCTTGTTTTGCAAGCTTATTCTCCATCATCAATTCTCGTCAAATAAAAAAACTGCAAGCACCTGTAATAGCATTTTATGAACTCGTAGGAGCCTTTGCCTGGATATCTCTTTTCATTTTATGCTCCGGCGGCTTTAAACATTTGTCGCTTCCACATAGTGCCGATATTGGCTACTTAATCATTTTAGGTACTATATGTACTTCAGTAGCTTACGTAGCTGGCGTATCTGTTATGCGTGAGTTATCTGCGTTCAAAGTTGCGTTAATTACTAACCTCGAGCCTGTCTATGGCATCATAATGGCTTTTGTTTTTTTTGGCGATATGCACACTATGAGCTTAGGCTTTTGGGTTGGCGCTGTAATCATTCTCTCCACCATCTTTTTGTTTCCTGTAGCTCAAAAACAAATCAGGCAGTATCGTGCCCGGTAGATTTGAACTTTTGACACTTAATTTGCTGTAACAGATATTTCTGTATTTGGACTGGTAAGTAGTTCTGTCATTGAACGCTTATATTTCTTATAGATTTAAGCATCAGTTACTGTTCCTTTTATTTCAGATGAACACTTACCCGTACATCTACTGAATGCTCGATTGATAATACGAGAATCATATTGAAAACCTATATAATAGCTTACAGAACTCTGCCCCAAACGAACGCATTTTAAGCGCCTACAAGCCATTAAAATTATTGCGGGTAGTCAACTATCACTTTAAGTCATTTATGTCAACATACGAAAATTTAAATTTCAGGTTAGTGTTATTACTAAAATATAATGATCCTATACATAGACATGGTTTTAACTGTTTGATTTTGTAACATCTATATATATATTTAGATTTTTATTCAAATATTAAAAAACTTGAAAATGAACCATTTACAAAACTCACATAAAAAATCATTCGAGGTTTACTGATGTGTAAACGGCTTAATATACTAATATGTTTAGCATTTTCTCATTTTTAGATTATTTATAATATATATATATCTGTTTATGAATCACATATTCTATTCTAATTAAAGCTTTATCTTTTTCAATGTGTCCTTAATCAAATGTTACCTTAGTGTTACTAACTAATTAGAGAGGAATTTTAATTTTCTCCATGCCTCTACCCTTTTGTATATAAAAGAGTAAATTAAGAAGCCTATTTACCTCGCGACAACAGCACTGCCTTCATGATGCAAAGAAGAATTTTACTCTGTGGATAAATAGTTAATTGGGTTAGTTTGCAAAAAACCGCATATTAGCTTTTCAAAATTTTAGAGAGAGAAATGAGTTTACGAACAATTATTGCGATTGTAATCACAATCACGCTCACAGTACTCATCATACAAAATACAGATGAAGTTATTTTTACAGTTTTTTCTGTAAAAACTTATCTACCGAAAGTAGCCGTATTAACTGCTACTTCGGTTGGGGGTTTTTTATTGGGCATATTGGTAAGCCGACCACGAAGAAAAAAATATACCGGGCCTTCCGGAAGCAGTGAGGGTGACGATCAACAAAACAACCGCCTGGATACACTAAGTGACGAGGATAGAAATTACATTAGCTAATAGATAGCTTATACATTGTAGTAAACTTGGTTACTATTTTCAAGCACTTTCAGATTTGGCTTATCATTAAATATCCCAAACACAGAGGCTCCGCTCCCGCTCATGCTGGCATATAAAGCGCCAGCCTTATACAAAGTGTTTTTTACCTCTGCAATTACTGGATGGTTTTGAAAGATATGATGCTCAAAATCGTTGTTTATCTGCTGGCGCCATTCAGAGATAGGTAGTCGAATTAAATCTTTCAAAGACGACTCAACTGGCGTTGGCTTAATACCGCTGTAAGCTTCGGCTGTTGAAACATGGACGGGCGGCATTACTAACACCAGATGATATGCTGACAAATCCAACTCTATCTGTTCAAACTGATCGCCTTTGTCAAAGGCAAACGTTGGCTTGTTTTCAATAAAAAATGCACAATCGGCGCCTAAGTGGCGTGCATAGGTCATCATCGCATCAGCACTTAGCTCAAGTTGAAAATTTTGATTGATGAGCCGAATAAAAAAAGCCGCATCAGCCGACCCCCCACCTAAGCCCGCTCCAATTGGGATGTTTTTATGCAAGTGTATATCCACTGGTGGCAAGTCAAAATCTTGCTTTAATAGTTGATATGCTTTTAAACATAAATTTCCGTCAGCACTGCCTGGTATGTTAATCCCGGATGACTGAAAATTTAGTTTATCGCTTTCAATCACTTCCAACGCATCTTTAATTTGTATAGGATAAAAGATGGTTTGCAGGTTATGGTAACCATCTGTTCGGCGCTCAGTTATATTTAAACCGATATTGATTTTTGCGTTGGGAAAAACGATCATAAGCAAGCATTCAGTCTATAGAATTTAACAAATCGATAGGAATCCAAAATTAGTTTAATTTTCTTTGTAAACACATGCATTTAATAATGCACCAATAATGGCTTACAGATAACCATGAAACAATACCTTGATTTAATGCGCCAGGTGCTTGACACCGGCGCGCAAAAGCATGATCGGACAGGAACCGGCACCATAAGTATATTTGGTCATCAAATGCGTTTTAACCTGCAGGACGGCTTTCCTTTGGTAACCACCAAGAAGCTGCACCTTAAATCCATTATTCATGAATTGATTTGGTTTTTAAGCGGCGATACCAACATCAAATATCTAAAGGATAACGGCGTTCGGATATGGGACGAATGGGCAGATGCCGACGGCAACCTCGGTCCGGTTTACGGTTATCAATGGCGTTCATGGCCAACGCCCGACGGCAACCATATCGACCAGATTAGCCAAGTAGTTGACCAGCTTAAAAACAACCCGGATTCCAGACGCATTATTGTATCGGCCTGGAATGTAGCCGATGTAAACCAAATGGCACTCCCCCCCTGCCATACCATGTTCCAGTTTTATGTAGCACCTCCGGACGCCTCTAAAGGCGAAACGCAAGGCAAGTTATCGTGCCAGTTGTATCAGCGCAGTGCCGATATCTTTTTAGGTGTACCTTTTAATATCGCATCATATGCACTGCTTACCATGATGATGGCACAGGTGTGCAATTTACAAGCGGGTGAATTCATCCACACTTTTGGCGATGCCCATTTGTATAACAACCACATTGAGCAAGCAAAGCTGCAGTTAAGCCGCGAGCCGCGCCCACTACCTATCATGAAAATCAACCCGGATGTTAAAAACATCTTCGATTTCAAATACGAAGATTTTGCGCTGGAAAATTATGACCCGTGGCCGCATATTAAAGGAGTAGTAGCTGTATGATCGTATCTGCCATTGTAGCCATTGCCGAGAACAACGCCATCGGCAAAAACAACCAACTGTTGTGGCACCTGCCTAACGACTTAAAACATTTTAAAGATGTAACCGCCGGGCATAGCATCATTATGGGCCGAAAAACTTTCGACTCGGTAGGCAAGCCTTTGCCCAAACGGCGAAATATTATAGTTACCCGTCAACCTATAAAAATTGAAGGTTGCGAAGTGGTATCTTCTATCGAAGATGGTCTGACTTTATGCAAAGGTGAAGAAGAAGTGTTTATTGGTGGCGGCGCCGAAATTTACCGTCAAGCTATGCATCTCACCAACCGTATCTATTTAACCATAGTTCATAAAAACTTTGAGGCCGACACATTTTTCCCGGAGCTGAATCCAAATGAGTGGACAGAAACCAGCCGGGAAAAATTTGAACCGGATGAAAGAAACCCGTTTCCTTATTCTTTTATTACGCTCAACCGGCGCTAACAGGTAACAAGTTTATTTTGTTTTAATTAAACTAGTCTGGTTGCGAAATTTTGTTAGATTTGCCGTCTTATTTTAAAATGCTTATAAACTAATTAATTTACATTTAAAGTACCATGCAAGGTAAAGGGGTTATTAAATTTTTGGCTGTACTGCTGGCTTTGGTTTGTCTGTATCAGCTTTCGTTTACCTGGGTAACCAGGAGCGTCGAAGAGGATGCTAAAGCCTATGCAAAAGGCAACGCTGAAAAAGAAAGAGGATATCTGGATTCCATTTCTACACAACCGGTATATCCCGTGTTTGGACACAGCTATTCATATTGCAAAGACAGAGAACTGGCCCTGGGTCTGGACTTGAAAGGTGGCATGAACGTAACCATGCAAATTTCGCTTAGTGAGCTTGTACGTTCATTAGCAAGCAACAGCACTGATGTTACCTTTAACCAGGCTTTACACAATGCTGATGTGGTAGCCCGTACCAGTCCGGATGATTACATTAACATTTTTATGCGCGAGTATAAAAAGTTAAGCCCTAACGGCCGTTTGGCTCCTATCTTCTCAACCCAGTCAAACCAAGCTAAACTTAAATTTGATGCAAGCAACAGCGACGTTGAGAAATACTTGAGAGACCAGGCTAACACTGCCGTAAGTCAATCATTCAACGTACTACGTAACCGTATTGACAAATTCGGTGTTACTTCGCCTAACATTCAAATGCAAAACGGCAACCGTATTTTGGTTGAACTTCCTGGCGTTTCTGAATCAAACAAAGAGCGTGTGCGCAGATTGTTATCAGGTTCGGCAAAACTGGAGTTTTATTCAACTTACGAAAATGGCGAGGTTTACCAGTTATTGGCTAACATCAATGGTATTTTAGCCGCTAAAAATAAAACTAATAAAAAAGACACCACCGCAACCGCTGCTACTACTACTGATACCGCTAAAACTGCCGGTTCATTATTAAGCAAAGCAAAACAAAGCGCAGGTAAAGACAGCTCTGCTTTAAAAGGCAAAGCACAAGCTGCCGAGCAAAACCCGTTGCTAGCGGTATTAACCCCTGCTATATTCCAAGGACAAAACGGCCAGCCTCAGTTGATGCCAGGTCCGGTAGTGGGTTATTCTCAAGTAAAAGACACTTTGCAGGTTAACAAAATGCTGCGTACCGAAGAAGTACAAGCTGTGTTACCTAAAAACCTGCGTTTACTGTGGGGCTCTAAACCTGATGAAAAAGGTAAAGCCCTTCCATTATATGCTATCAAGTTAACCGGTGCCGAAAACGGCCCTGTATTGAGCGGTGAAGTTATTACCGACGCCAACAGCGACCTGAGTCAGGCAAGCGGTGGTTATGAAGTAACCATGGAGATGAACTCTGAAGGCGCTAAAACCTGGAGAAACGTAACCCGTGAAGCTGCCGGTAACCCTGGCGACGAAAACGACAACCGTGCTATCGCTATCGCATTAGATGATAACGTTATTTCAGCACCACGTGTTAGTAACGAAATTTCTGGTGGTCGCTCATCTATCACTGGTAACTTTACACAAGATGAAACTAAAGATTTAGCCAACGTTTTAAAAGCTGGTCGTTTACGTGCCCCTGCCCGTATTGTTGAAGAAGCCATCGTTGGTCCTTCATTAGGCCAGGAAGCTATCACAGCAGGTTTAACATCATGCTTGGTGGGCTTGGCTGTTGTATTGGTGTTCATGGTTGTTTACTATAACCGTGCTGGTACAGTGGCCGACTTAGCGGTATTTGTTAACGTATTCTTCCTGATGGGTGTATTAACCAGCATAGGCGCGGTTTTAACGTTGCCGGGTATAGCTGGTATCGTACTTATCCTTGGTGTATCGGTAGATGCGAACGTATTGATTTATGAACGTGTACGAGAAGAACTAGCCGCAGGCAAATCACAGCGTTTAGCTATTGCTGATGGTTTCAAGCATGCCTTGTCTTCTATCCTCGACTCTAACATCAGTACTTTCTTAACCGGTTTAATCCTGTTCATTTTTGGTTCAGGTCCTATCCAGGGCTTTGCTACAACTTTGATGATTGGTATCGTTACTTCCCTGTTCTGTTCATTATTAATCTCTAGATTGATTTTCGAGTGGATGTTGGACAAAAACATGGAAATCAAATTCTCAAACCCATGGAGTTCAAACCTGTTCAAAAATGCAAACTTTGGTTTTGTTAAAAACCGTTTCAAGTTCTACGCATTCTCAGGTATCTTTATCCTGGCAGGTATTGTTTCTATGTTTACCAGAGGTTTTGACTACGGTGTTGATTTTTCGGGCGGACGTACTTATGTAGTTCGTTTTGACAACAATGCCAGCACTCAAACTGTACGCGATGCTATCGATCAAACTTTAGGTACTGGTACCTCAGAAGTAAAATCTTTTGGTGGTGCTAACCAAGTGCGTATCACTACTAACTACATGATTGAGGATAATTCATCTGCAGCAGATAACAAAGTGGAAAGCACTTTGCGTAGCGGTTTAGGCAAGGTATCTAACAAATTCCAAATTTTAAGCTCGCAAAAAGTAGGTCCTACTATTGCTAACGACCTAAAAACATCAGCTATCTGGACCGTAATCTTCGCCATTTTGGTGATCTCGGCTTACATCCTGCTGCGTTTCCGTAGATGGCAGTTCAGCTTAGGTGCGATGGTGGCTACAGCGCACGATGCGTTGCTAGTATTATCATTCTTCTCATTGTTCAGAGGTGTATTGCCTTTCTCATTGGATATTGACCAGGCCTTTATTGCAGCTATCCTGACCGTTATTGGTTACTCTATCAACGATACCGTGGTGGTATTTGACCGTATCCGCGAATTCTTGAACCTGCACCATGCCAAATCCGATGTACCATCTGAGGTTGTAAACAACGCAATTAACAGCACCTTAAGCCGTACCATTATTACTGCATTAACAGTAGTTTTTGTACTGGTAGTTCTGTTTATATTTGGTGGTGATGTAATCCGTGGCTTCTCATTCGCTTTATTAGTGGGTGTATGCTTCGGTACTTACTCATCTATCTGCGTAGCTACCCCAATTATGCTTGATTTTGGTGGCAAAAAGCTTAACTAAATAATTTTTAACTTAATTTCTAAAAGGCTTCAAAGAACATTTGAGGCCTTTTTTGTTAATACATCAGACATCACCTTAATACGAATATTTGTACACTCATATGGATGCACCGAAAAACAACAAATTCCCACTGGTAGTAATTGTAGGCGGCGGCTTTGGCGGCATTGAGCTAGCTAAGCACTTAGCCAAAGAGCCTGTTGAGATATTACTGTTGGATAAACATAATTACCACACTTTTCCACCGCTGCTTTATCAGGTTGCTACCGGCAGCTTGGAATGCGAGTCTATAGCCTTCTCTTTACGTAAAAATTTTGAAGGTCAAAAAAACCTCCGTTTCCGTGTAGCCGAAGTAACCGGTGTGAATGTAGAAAACAATTATCTGGAAACAACCATCGGCGAAATTGCTTACGATTATCTGGTGCTGGCCACCGGCTCAACCACCAACTTTTTTGGTAACAAAGATTTTGAGCATTACACCATGCCAATGAAAACCATACCCGAGGCGCTGAACCTGCGGTATATGTTTTTACAAAACCTGGAACAAGCTGTAATTGCCCATACTCCCGAAGAAAGGGAGCCATACCTGAACTTTGTAATGGTTGGCGCCGGCCCTACTGGTGTAGAACTGGCCGGATCTTTTGCCGAGCTGCGTAATTATGTACTTAACAAAGATTACCCTGAACTGAAAAAAGAAGATATGAAGGTCTACCTGGTAGACTTTCTACCAAAAGTACTGGGGCCCATGTCTGAACAAGCATCAGAAAAGGCCAAAAAGTATCTAGAAGATATGGGGGTAAACGTTTTGCTTAATGTAAAAGTAGAAAGCTATGACGGTACCAACCTGAAGTTTGCAGATGGCCGAGTTATCCGCACCAAAAACGTGGTTTGGTCTGCTGGTGTAGCCGGCATTGTTCCTAATGGTATTTCTAAAGATATTTTAGTACGCGGTAACCGAATCAAAACAGACGAAATTAACCGCGTGGCTGGCACATCAAACATATTCGCCATAGGCGACGTAGGTGCCATTATTACCGAAGCTACACCAAACGGCTATCCGGGCGTGGCACAGGTAGCTATACAACAGGGCAAGCAATTGGCTAAAAATTTAGCTAGTATTGTTAAAGGCGAATCTACAGAGCCCTTTAAATACAAAGATTTAGGATCAATGGCAACCATTGGCCGCAACAAAGCAGTAGCCGACTTGGGCAAGCTAAAATTTGGCGGCTTTTTCGCTTGGTTGATATGGATGTTTGTACACTTGATATCGCTATTAGGCTTCCGTAATAAGGTGGTAACCTTTATTAACTGGCTGGGCAGCTATGTAAGTTATAACGGCGGAACCCGTTTAATTATTCGCAGGTATGTAAGGGAAGCACTGCCTGATGTGGCAGAAGCTAATCAACTCCCCAAAACAGATTGATTTTTATATCTGTAAACAAACAAAGCCATGTTGATGTCAACATGGCTTTGTTTGTTTACAATAAAACGGAGCATTTTAAGCTCATTTAATGAATTAAAATTAAATGGGAATGGCACAACATGGACTCAAACTGAAATGCATTAGAAATCGCCATTATTCTTTCTCGACACTGCAGTCAATTTGCCTTTTCACTTTGCGCCTTTCTATTTTTTGATTCGGTTATTTTTTGCGTGGTATGCTTAGTACGTTCCGATTTGTTTTCGTGGTTTACATCAGCGGCATCAATGGTATGGGTGCAGCCTAAATTATCCTCGCTTTTAGCCAGCTGAGACAATCTCACATAAAATTTATGAATTTGTTCTAACTCCTGTTCGCTCAAATCTTCAATATTCACCATGCGGTTGCTGGCCCCTTCATGGGCAGCAATCAATTCATTCAGCTTTAAATGTACAGCTCTGGAATCTTTATTTTGCGACTTTTGGATAAGGAATACCATTAAAAAAGTAACAATGGTAGTGCCCGTGTTAATGACTAATTGCCAGGTTTCTGAATAATGGAATACAGGTCCGGAAATTCCCCACACAATAACTACCAACGCAGCTATAATAAACGCAGCTGAACTGCCGGTTGCAACAGTTGCCCAATTGGCAAATCGCTCAAAAAATCCACTCTTATTTTTTGCCATAACCTATGAATTAATTAAATAAAAAAGCGCCAATGCTATAAACATTGGCGCTTTTAATATATCAAAAAAGATAATGATTACAATTTGCTATTTACGTCTAAGCAGTTCAAATCTTCAAAAGCCGCAGTTAAACGCTTAACAAAGGTCTCTTCGCCTTTACGTAACCACACGCGTGGATCGTAATATTTTTTATTAGGTGAATCTTCGCCTTCTGGGTTACCAATCTGGCTTTGCAAATAACCTTCTTTTGATTGATAGTAATCTTTAATACCTTCCCAGAAAGCCCATTGCATATCGGTATCAATATTCATTTTGATAGCACCGTATGAAATAGCCTCGCGGATTTCTTCCTGGCTTGAACCAGATCCACCGTGGAATACAAAGTTGATAGGTTTTTCAGCCGCTAAGCTATATTTTTGTTTAATAAACTCTTGAGAGTTGTGCAGAATAACCGGTTGTAATTTAACGTTACCTGGTTTGTAAACACCGTGTACGTTACCAAATGCAGCCGCAACAGTAAAGCGAGGGCTAACTGCTGATAAGTGCTCATAAGCATAGGCTACTTCTTCTGGCTGGGTATATAAACGAGAGCTATCCACGTCGCTGTTATCAACACCATCTTCTTCTCCACCGGTTACACCTAACTCAATCTCCAGCGTCATGTTCATTTTAGACATACGCTCTAAATATTTAGCTGAAACCTCGATATTTTCTTCGATTGGCTCTTCAGATAAATCAAGCATGTGCGATGAAAACAAAGGTTTGCCGGTTTCAGCAAAGTGTTTCTCGCCGTGATCTAACAGGCCGTCTATCCATGGCAATAACTTTTTAGCAGCATGGTCGGTGTGTAAAATTACGGCAACGCCATAATGCTCAGCTAATAAATGTACGTGTTTAGCAGCTGATACCGCACCTAAAATGCAAGCCTGCAGTTTAGAGTTATCAAGTGTTTTGCCCGCATAAAATTGTGCGCCACCATTCGAAAGCTGAATAATAACCGGCGAATTAACCGCCTTAGCTGTTTCCATAACCGCGTTAATGGAATTTGTACCAATAACGTTAACCGCTGGTAAAGCAAACTGATGCTTTTTAGCTGCTTCAAACAGCTCTTGCACCTGATCGCCGTGCAATACGCCTTTATAGTTTTTTATGTCCATGAGCAATTAAATTTTCGGCGCTAATGTATGAAAAAATATGTTTTTATGATATAACCTTATATTAATTTGTCTACTAAACAAGTGGAGTAAAACCGGCAAGTAATCTAATCGATAACCAAACAATCAATTGAATTAATTTTTTTGTTTCTTTGTACCCGATTATACAAAGAAAGATATTAGTAATGGCGTGGTTTAAAAGAGAATCGAAAGGTATAACTACCAGTACTGAAGATAAAAAAGAAGCACCTGATGGCTTATGGAATAAATGCCCGAACTGTAAACGGCCGTTACATTATACCGAACAGGTAGAAAACCAATACGTTTGCCATTACTGCGGCTTCCATTTGCGCATAGGTTCGCAAGAATACTTTTCTGTATTGTTTGACAATAACGAGTTTACCGAGCTGTTTACCAACCTAAAATCGGGCGACCCGCTTGATTTTGTGGACACCAAAAAATATAGCGACCGCTTAAAAGATACCATGGCCAAAACCGGCTTAAAAGACGCTATACGTGCGGCACACGGTACGGTTGATGGTATGCCCCTGATGGTAGCTTGTATGGATTTTAACTTTATCGGTGGTTCTATGGGCTCGGTGGTGGGCGAAAAAATTGCACGCTCTATCGATTACAGCATCCAGAATAAAGTACCGTTTTTGATGATATCCAAATCTGGCGGTGCACGAATGATGGAAGCTGCATTTTCATTAATGCAAATGGCTAAAACTTCGGCTAAACTGGCTTTACTGGCCCAAGCGCGTATACCTTACATATCATTGCTAACAGACCCAACTACAGGCGGCGTAACGGCATCATACGCTATGCTGGGTGATATTAATATTGCGGAACCGGGTGCTTTAATTGGATTTGCCGGCCCGCGTGTAATTAAAGAAACTATTAAGAAAGATCTTCCAAAAGGCTTTCAAACTGCCGAGTTTTTGCAAGAGCACGGTTTCCTAGACTTTATTGTTGATCGCCGCGAGATGAAAGAAAAACTAGGCTCTTTCTTAAAAATGATGGCAAATTAAGTTTGACAGTTCAGTTACTTTAGCATATCAATCTTCTTTCGCTCAAGATAAAAACAGAAAAGCCACCTTTGTAAGGTGGCTTTTCTGTTTAATAGCTAATGATATTAGATACCTTCGGTACCTGGCTCATGCCCAATCATACGACCGGTAGTACGACCTTGATCGCGGCTTGTAAAATCAGTTTCTGCACGGCCAACTGATGGAAACTCCTGCGGACGTGGCGGTGTTACATCGGTTTGTTCGCTAAAGCTACCTTCGTCATCCTGACGGGACGGCGGTACTTCATCTTCACTAGGATATCTTAAATCCTCATTGTCTGCTTCGCCCTGCTCTGGTATCTCGTTAGGCTCGTCATCATCATAACTCTCCGGAATACCTGTAGATGAGGTTTCTGCCTCGCCGGTGATGCGATTGTAATCCTCGTCTTCATCTTCGTCTAGATCCTCATCGTCCAGATCTTCGTCATAATCGGGCACTATATCGTCGTCTGCATCCAGATCATCGTCATCTAAATCGTCATCATCCAAATCCAGATCATCGTTATCTAAATCATCATCATCTTCGGGATCAACAGCCTCAGCTCTTGAAAATCTGCCATGCTGTAGTTCGTCGCGTCTAGTTAATACATCCTCGTCCGTAGACAAGGCTTCCTGATTAAATGCTAACATAGGGTTCCTTATTTAGTGGTTAATTTGATAACCCTTGGAACACGGGCTTTGTTTTTGAAATTTAAAGAGAAAAAATATCGTTATTATAAAACAGCCCGCCTATTTTACGGGCGGGCTGTTTCCTGTATTTCTATAAGTTGTTTAAGCATCTGACGTACTTAAATCACTGTAATTAAGCGTTTACCATTACAATTTCTTTTATTTTGGCAATTGTAAAATCAACCTCCTCACGGGTGTTGTATTTGGAAAACGAAAAACGTACAGCAGGCCTGTCGGGGTTAGCACCAATGCCCGATAAAACATGCGAACCAATGTTAGTACCCGAACTGCAAGCGCTGCCGCCAGACGCCGAAATACCAGCAATATCCAAACTAAAAAGCAGCATATCTCCCATTTCCATTTCAGGGAAAGACACATTTAAAACCGTGTACAAGCTTTTATCGGGCGCTGTTTCGCCGTTGAAATGAATGCCTGGGATTTGTTGCAGCTGCTCCATCATGTATGATTTAAGGCCTTGTATATGCTGCTGATGTTGCTCCATATCGGCATAGGCCATTTCAAGAGCTTTAGCTAAACCAACTATACCGTAAATATTTTCAGTTCCGCCACGCATGTTGCGTTCTTGCGAACCGCCGTAAATCATCGGGTTAATTTTAACGCGATGATTGATGTGCAAAAACCCAACGCCTTTAGGCCCATGCAATTTGTGGGCCGCGCAAACCATAAAGTGTACTTTCAGCTTGCTCAAATCATGCGCATAATGCCCTACTGTTTGCACAGTATCACAGTGGAACATGGCATCATACTGCTCGCATAAATCACCAACCCTAACAATATCTGTAAGCGTGCCTATTTCATTATTAGCGTGCATTAATGAAACAAAGCTGCGCTCATTTTGCTGTAGCAGTTGCTCTAATTGCGCATAATCGATGTTGCCTTTATCATCCACCTCAACAAAACTTAGTTTAATATGACCGGCTTTTTCCATAGCCTCAAGCGTATGCACTACGGCGTGATGCTCTATACGGCTGGTTATAGCATGCTTTAAACCATGATCTATAATGCCGCATCTAATGGCTGTGTTATCTGCCTCAGTGCCTCCTGAGGTAAAAAATATTTCGGCTGGTGAGGTATGCAGCAAACCAGCTATAGCTTTTCGGGCTTTTTCCACCAAAGCTCTGGCCTCGCGCCCATGCGCATGAATAGATGATGGATTGCCATACTGACTTTCCATTACCTGCAGCATTTGCTTCATTACTTCAGGATCGAGCGGTGTGGTAGCTGCATTATCGAAATATACACGGGTCATGATTAACGTTTATTTTGAGTTTGAGTGATGGGTTGGTTTTATTTTAAGCCCGCTGTGTTCACAACAGGTGGTTGCATTATTCGTTTAAATTCAATATTTCTTTGATATCCGCAATTATCTTGTTTGCCAGATTGTTAGCCACCGTTTCAGAATCGCCTTCTGAATAAATGCGGATGATAGGTTCTGTATTGGATCGGCGCAGGTGTACCCATTGCTTATCAAATTCAATTTTAAGACCATCAATGGTGCTGTGCGGTTGATTTTTGTACTTATCTTCTACCTTTTGCAACAGCATATCAATATCCATCTCCGGCGTTAGGGTAATTTTATTTTTTGATATGAAGTAATTTGGGTAAGTGCTGCGCAATACAGAAACCGATTTACCAAATTTAGCGAGGTGTGTTAAAAATAGCGCTATACCAACCAGTGCATCACGGCCATAGTGCAGTTCAGGATAGATTACCCCACCATTACCCTCGCCGCCTATTACTGCATTAACTTCTTTCATTTTGGTTACCACGTTAACCTCTCCTACCGCAGCAGCCTGGTATTCGCCACCTGCTTTTTCGGTTACGTCGCGCAAAGCACGGGTAGATGAAAGATTAGAAACTGTATTGCCTTTATTGTGCTTCAACACATAATCGGCTACGGCAACGAGCGTATATTCTTCGCCGAACATATTGCCATCCTCGCACACAAAGCAAAGGCGGTCAACATCAGGATCTACGGCAATGCCTAAGTCAGCTTTTTTGTGCAGCACTTGCTTAGACAGTTCGGCCAAGTTTTCGGGTAAGGGTTCTGGATTGTGCGGAAAATTGCCATCAGGTTCACAATATAGTTGATGCACTGTTTTTACGCCTAAAGCGCTAAGTAAAGCAGGCACAAAAATACCGCCTGTTGAGTTAACGCAATCTAACACTACTTTAAAATCAGCTTCGGCAATAGCTTGGGCATCTACTAAAGGCAGGGCCAGTACTTGGTCTATATGTTTTTGCAGATAGCTGTCATCAGCAGTTACTTTACCTAAATGATTAACATCAGCGTAGGTAAAATCATTACTTTCGGCTATTTCCAGTACTTCTTTACCGTCGGTATCGCTAATAAATTCTCCGGTATTGTTCAGTAACTTAAGTGCATTCCATTGTTTTGGATTATGACTGGCGGTTAAAATAATACCACCGGCTGCTTGCTCGGCAGGTACAGCAATTTCAACAGTTGGCGTGGTTGATAAACCTAAATCCACCACATCAATACCTAGACCCTGCAGCGTACCAATTACCAGGTTGTTTACCATAGTACCGGATAAGCGGGCGTCTCGACCGATTACAATTTTGCGGATACCTGTTTTTTTGATAGTCCAGGCGCCAAAAGCCGATGTAAATTTAACAATATCCAGTGGTGTTAAACCATCTCCTGCTGCACCGCCAATGGTGCCTCTTATACCCGAAATAGATTTTATTAGCGTCAAAACACAAAAAATTTTAGTGCTCAAAAATACATATTATTGACGGATAGTTTTGTAATAGACGTGTTGTTTTAACCCCATAGATTATTAGCTATATTTGCGGCCGCCAGCAATGTATGCTGCTTACACTTGGATATGACGAACAAAAAGGCTTTCGGATTGTAATTGGCTTGCGCCTGATCACCGCTAGCTTTAAATAACAGCAACCCATTTACGTGCATTATAAAAATGCCTGACTTTTTACTTGAACTGGACCGTACCTGGTTTTATTTTATAAACCACACGCTGAGCAACCCGCTATTTGACTGGGTAATGCCCTGGCTACGCAATCCCAAATTTTGGATTCCGGTTTATATATTCATCATTGCCTTCAGCATTTGGAAATATAAAGCCCGCGGTGCCTGGCTAATTGTATGCCTGGCCATTACAGTAGGCGTAGCCGATTTTGGCAGCGCCAGCATCATTAAAAAGCTGGCTCAACGTAATCGCCCCTGTCGCGACTCGGCTTTAGCCACAACCATTACCAGCCGGGTGCCTTGTGGAACGGGATACAGCTTTCCATCTACCCATGCGAGTGACCATTTTGCTATGTCAATTTTTTTAAGCTTGGTTTACTATCGTAAATGGCGCTGGGTATGGTTTTGGACTATCATATGGGCCACGCTGGTTTGCTTTGCACAAGTTTATGTGGGTGTACATTACCCTATAGATGTTTTAACTGGCGCGGCGTTCGGCACCTTGATCGGCTTACTTTTTGCCCGATTATTTCACAAATTTCAACCTGCGTTTTAATGTACTGGAAACTTATACTTCTATTTTTAAGTGCTTTTTTAGGCGGTGTTTCTGTCTTTTTATTTAAAGGCGGCAGCCATAAGCAGCTTAAACTGGTACTGTCTTTTAGCGGTGCGTACTTGTTCAGTATAACTGTACTACACTTAATTCCTGATGCTTATCATGGTAATGATCATTTAGTAGGCGTGTTTATACTGATAGGTTTTATATTTCAAATTGTGCTCGAACAATTCTCTGACGGTATAGAGCACGGGCATATGCACCTTCACCATCATGATAAGGCGGCCTTTCCGTTAGGTATTATGGTGAGCCTTTGCCTGCATGGCTTTTTAGAAGGTATGCCCTTAGCACGTGGTTATCAAACCCAATTGGTGTTTGGCATTGCACTGCACCATATACCGGCAGCTTTTGCACTGGGTACAGTATTGTTGGCCAATCATCAATCGCGCACTAAAACCGTATTTTTTATTGTGTTGTTTGCCAGTATGGCACCTACGGGTTACTTTTTTAGCGATGCGTTGAGCAATGGTGGCGTTGGTAACCTGCAACAGTATTTTAACCGGATTATGGGCGTGGTAATTGGCATTTTTCTGCATATATCTACCACTATATTGTTTGAGGCAGGACCAGACCATACGTTTAATCGACGCAAGCTAATTGCAGTACTATTAGGTGTTGGTATTGCGCTGGGTGGGTTTATAACTGAGTTGTAACCAAAACATCTCTCATTTACAGCATTACGTTAACTAATAAAGCCCTCGGTACTAAGGGCTTTATTAGTTAGTTTAACTTAACCAAACGCCTGACCACGAGCGCGTCACCTTGCCTAATTTCAACGGAGTAGACGCCTAATGGCATGCCGGATAAATCAATATATTGAGAAAAGTCGCCGGCACTTTTAGTTGTGCTGTACTTTTTATAAACCCGGCCCGAAGTGGAATCAGATACCCGTACTTCGACAGTTCCGCTTAAATCATTTTTAAAAGTTACCATGGTAGATTGTATTGCCGGGTTAGGATACACTTTTAATGTGTTTTCGATAATAGCATTACGCGCGGCTAATATTTGACTTACACTATCTGTTACCACACTCAGTGTGCTGTTAATTATAGCCCCTCCGGCCTGTGTTAAGGATGGTATCACAAATTGCGGCGTTTCAGTAACATTGAGCTCCAGTTGACCATTTATTAGCTTTACCTTACGCACATCCATCTCATTGCTACCAATTTTCGGATTGTATATACTGGCTGAATCGGCAGTACCTAAATCAAGTGTGTATTGAGCTGTTCTACCTTTTTCATCCGGCACAACCAAGGCATAAGCCGAGCGTCCGTTATATTCGTAACGATCAACAATTGGGTTTTCATTAAGCGTTTTTTTGTACACATACTTACCTAAAAGCCGCTGGGTTTGATACAGGTAGTCGGCCGCCGGCTTGCGTGTTTTATCTTTATTAATAAGACCAGACGACCCGAACTGAACCGGACTAAGCAGGTTTTCGTCGTAAGCCTGGTAGAAGAAAATACGGTCGATACCTTTGCGCGCATATAACAACGATGAGCGCAATATCCAGTCGGCCTGCGTTTGCAGCGGTGTTTTATCACCTATCGGTATAGCTTTGTAAATACTTCCCTGGTTTACATCGTAGCCCAGTTCGGTTATCCATACCGGCATATCACCGGCGTATTGGTGAGCTGCCTCAATAAATTTTTGCGCAATCTGCCCTGCCTCCGATACCTCAGGTGCTACACCGCGCGTAGAATATCCATTTTGCGTAGAATGTGCATCATTTGAATATAAATGATAATTAATTACATCCCAGCATAGGTTAACGCTACCATCGGGCTTATATCCACGATGCTGGATACACCAGTCTACCATAGCACGCACATAGTCGGTATTGGCCGCAGCTAAGCCAGCCATAACTACTTGCATATTGGGGTCGGCATTTTTAACCCCTACACCTGGTCCCATAGTATTTTTATGGCCATCATAAAAAGCCGACAGGTTAGCAGCATATTCATAAGCGGTTTGATAGGCTTTGCGGCCTTTCCACCACTTATCGCGTTCGTTGTCACACTCAATATATTTAATCAGCCCCATGCCTCTTTTTACGGTGTTTATTGGGTCGGCTGTCCATCGCGGGGTTGCATTAACGCTCAGCATGCTACTGTCTACACCAGTGTTTGAACCGTAGCGGGCAACATATTGGTAAGCCACGCGGGCCTGTTCAACGTAAGAAACTGGATCGGTAAAGTCTTTTCCATATTTAACCGGCACATTTTCGGCGTCGCGCATGTTTTCAGGGTAAGTAGCCAACATCCAGTCGGGCAGGGTTTTTAAGTCGGCCAGTACTTCAATGCCTTCGGCTTTGCAACGCTGGTAGATGGCATCATAACTCCAGCCGCCGCTATGAACCGGACTATACGTGTAACTACCCTGGTTTGATTCCAACTTTTGCCAGTCCATGTAATGACGTACCTGGGTAAAAGTTTTCATCGCTTTCATACGGGTTTCATCCACCTTCATCGGGTCGGTTAACGGATCCTCAAAATCCCACTCAAACGCATTAACACCGAAGTATTGGCTAAACGGAATCTCTTTTTTGGGTGGCGCAGTATTGCCAGCCGGACCCGGCTGGTACGTTCCATAAAATTCCACTTCGGTTGGAAACTGATACCAGCAATTGAGCACAATAAATTTAATATCTGTTAAAGTGCTATCCAGCCGGTACTGTGCCTCGCCGGTTAAGTGCCGGTCGGGGTATGGCCCTACCCAGCCATTGTACTGATCGCCGTTGAAAGTACCCACCTTTATTCTTTTCCCGCCATTGGTAATAACAGATATGGTGAGCGGATAATCGCCCAATGCACCCGCACCGTCAAAAAGCTTTATTTTAGAAAGGGTTACCTTTTCGCCGTTATTAACAGGATAATAAGCTTCGTAATTACTGAAAATTTTACCGTGACTTGTTTGTATGGGCACATCAATTATGCCATCAAACAATTGTTCCAGCGCATCATTATCACTATTAATTTGGTACCACCGTTTTGTTTCAATTGGTATTTTAACCAGTTGAGCTGTATCGGCCGGAACAGGTTTATTAGGCGCTGGCGCTGCTACCTGCGAGTAACCATATACAAATATCTTTTGCGGTATGTTATTGCTGTATTTATGGATGACGATGGCATCGGCCTCTAAAGGCTCAGGTAAATTTAAGTCTTCAAAAACCATGTAGGATGGACCTGTAAATTTACCTAAAAGCGTTTTTTTTGTCCCGTTTAACGCATATATCTCTGCCGGTTTATCAGTAAACACACCAGTGTAATCATACAAAGACAGTCGTGTAATGCTACTATGCTGCTTTAACTTTAAGGTTACGTCTACGTATTTAAAGTTATTTTGCCAGGCCTCGGCAACCAAGCTGTCTGTACTATCACTGAGCCAAGGCGAATAATCCTGACCGGTATCTTCACTGGGTATAGCTGAAACTATTTTAATGCGTTGCTCGGTTTGTGCAACAGCATACTCAAAAGCAAATAGATATACCAACAGGCATAATGTGCTCAGTACGGGTTTTAAGTAGATTTTAAGCATTAAGGTTAAGCGTATTGCGTTTTAAGTCAATTGATATTCTTTCCAATCCGCACTCATAGTCTTAAATTGCAGGCTGCTTATCAAATGGTAGTGAAAGCGTGTTATATATTATTACGTATAACGCATATTTAGGTTACCTGTTAAAGATAAAAATTTGATTGAAAAATAAATAAACCCGATTAATTACCATTTGTAGTGCTTTTTAGTTAAACCAACCAATGAACGTCGTTAAGCCTATAAAGTTTAAGCCGCTTGCATTAATAGCTAGCTTAACTATTACCCTGGGTATTGGCATTACAGCCTCTTTAATAACCCGGCCGCAAATTCCAAGCTGGTATCCTACATTAAACAAACCCAGCTTTAGCCCGCCGAACTGGCTTTTTGCCCCGGTGTGGACTACCATTTATATTTTAATAGCTATAGCTGCCTACCTAGTTTGGCAACGGCGTGATTATTCAAACCTGTACACGCGTGCACGAACCACCTACGTGTTACAATTGGTGCTCAATTTTATGTGGTCGATGGTGTTTTTTGGCGTGCATCAAATACTGGGTGCTTTGGTAGTGATTGGACTTTTGTGGCTGAGCATTTTATTATGCATCTATTATTTTGGCAAGTTCAGCCGGGTGGCTGCATGGTTATTTGTACCCTATTTACTTTGGGTAAGCTTTGCATCATTGCTAAATCTGTATATTTATCTGCTGAATTAACACTAAGCCCAACAACCGGCATCAAGCCAACTGTTTATGATTAAAAAAATACTTTTAACTACTATTGTTTGCTTACTAAGCGCTTATGCAAGCTATGCTGATACCATAAGCATCAATCATTTTGTAATTAAAGAAAATCCGTTTGCGCAGCATGAGGTAGCTATTGTAGCCGTAGATACGGCAGGCACTATTCAAGAAAATGTAAACGGACGTTTCAGCTTTTCAATTAACGGTTTTGATAGTGAGCTGAATTTCCAAAACGGCACGGCATTTTATCGCCATAAAATGGAAAAATCAGCTTTTATGTACGTAAAGCACACCAACGATAATGGCTCACATGCCATGCTTTATTACGTGTATAAACATGGCGAAAAACTAAGCCCCTGGAAGATTAACTGGAAATGGTTGCTTTTTATTCCGTTGGCAATTGTGTTTATTGGTTACCTGTTTAAACGGTTTATTGTTATTGCAGCGGTAGTGCTTATTCTGTTCCTCTACTTTAACCATCACAACGGTTTAAACCTATCAACCTTCTTTCAAAGTATTTTCGACGGCATAAGGGGTGTTGTAGGCGGATAAATTTTTATCGCTATAAGCAAGCTGCATTTATTCCAGCTCAGCCAGCAAGCCTTCCAAATCCAGGCGTTGGGTAAACATGGTCAACTCACCGTCAGCATCTTTAGGCCAATCTGTGCGGGGGCGATCCCAGTATAACTCTACCCCATTGCGGTCGGGGTCACCCAGGTAAATGGCTTCAGATACGCCGTGATCGGATGCGCCTGTAATGTGCGGATATTTAGCATCCATCAGGCGTTTAAAAATAGCGGCTAAGTCTTTCCTTTCTGGATAAAGAATGGCGGTATGATACAAACCAGGTGCACGCTCGGGTGCAGGTCCGGAACCTTTGCTGTGCCAGGTATTGAGCCCTATATGATGATGGTAACCTCCGGCTGATATAAAAGCGGCTTGCTCGCCGTATTTCATCATCAGTTTAAAGCCCAGCAGACCGCAATAAAAGTCGAGAGAACGTTGCAAATCGCTTACTTTTAAATGTACATGCCCAATACGAGTTTGTGCGGGTATCTGATAATCAGCCATATCTCATTTAATGTTTAAACATCAAAAGTAAAGCAAACAACTATTACCTTTGTATCATGATTGTAAAATCTGCTGAATTTGTGTGTAGCAACACCCAGATGTCTAAACTGCCGCCGCCTAACAAACCCGAGTATGCGTTTATCGGGCGGTCAAACGTAGGTAAGTCATCTTTGATAAATATGCTGGTTAATAAAAAAGGACTGGCTAAAACATCGCAAACGCCGGGTAAAACCCAGTTGATTAATCACTTTTTGATTAATGACCACTGGTACTTAGTAGATTTACCGGGTTACGGCTACGCCCGTATCTCTAAAAGTAAAAAAGAGGATTGGGATAAGTTTATCCGTACTTATTTGGACAAACGCGAAAGCCTGCAATGTGTACTGGTATTGATAGACAGCCGCCTGGAACCACAAAAAATTGACCTCGACTTTTGCAACTGGCTGGGCGAACACGGCTTACCCTTTGTGCTGATATTTACCAAGGCTGATAAGCAATCGAGCATAAAAACCGACCAAAATGTGGCTAAATTTAAAAAAGCGCTTTTGGGCTGGTTTGAAGAAGTTCCGCAATGCTTTGTCACTTCGTCCGAGAATAAGCTTGGCCGTGACGAAGTGCTGGGTTTTATTGACAGTGTGAATCAAAATTTTGAAGCGCAATAAAAGATGAAGAAATATTTTTCTTTAGTAACATTTTCCCATACCATTTTTGCCATGCCGTTTGCCATCATCGGCTTCTTTTTGGCGGTAACCACTACCAATCACCGATTTGAATGGCCTAAACTGGTGATGATGCTGTTGTGCATGGTATTTGCCCGCAACTCGGCTATGGCATTTAACCGTTATTTGGACCGAGATATTGACGCATTGAACCCGCGTACCAAGGTTCGTGATATACCGGCAGGCCGTATATCGGCAAATGCTGCACTTACCTTTACCATCATTAACTGCTCGCTGTTTATGGCAACTACATGGTTTATCAACGTGCTTTGTTTTTACTTAGCGCCGGTGGCTTTGTTGGTGGTATTAGGCTATAGTGCAACCAAGCGTTTTACGTTTTTGTGCCATATAGTACTGGGCTTAGGCTTGTCGTTGGCTCCTATTGGTGCTTATTTGGTAGTTACTGGCGAATTTGCTACGTTACCTGTTTTCTTTTCATTATCTGTACTGTGCTGGGTAAGTGGTTTTGATATTATCTATGCCCTTCAAGATGAAGACTTCGACCGCGAACAAAAACTGCACTCTATACCCAGCCGTATGGGTAAGGTAAATGCGTTGAACCTTTCTAGCTTTTTGCATATCCTTTCTGCTGCTTTTATCATCGCCCCCATATTTTTCACGCATGTAGGCATTCCCTATTATGTGGGTATACTTGTTTTTTGTAGCATGCTTATCTATCAGCACCGGTTAGTAAAACCTAATGATCTAAGCCGCGTTAACTTTGCTTTCATGACCACCAATGGTATTGCCAGCGTGGTATTTGCTGTATTGTTTTTATTAGACAGAATATGGATCAGGTAAATGCCTTGCAAATATTTAGAGAGCGACTGACTAGATTCATAACGTTTACGGATGAGGAATGGCGGCTATTCAACGAAAATGCAGATTTTAAAACCTTACATAAAAAGGAGTTCTTTATTAAAGAGGGCGAGGTATGTAAGGAGATGGCATTTATCATCAGCGGTGCAGTAAGATTTTTCCATATTAAAGATGGTAACGACATTACCAACTACTTCTGTTTTTCAAATGAGTACTTAAGCGCCTATAAGAGTTTTTTGACCGGCGAACCAACAGTAACTAACATCCAGGCATTAGAAGAAACCGAGTTAATTTCAATCACACAGAAAGAATGGCAGCGGTTGCTTGCCCACCCAAAGCTCGCTTTAAAAGTTGAGCGCTTTGGCCGGTTAATGGCCGAACATTATTTATGCTGCTACGAGGATCGTGTTACTGCCTTTGTGACCCAATCGCCCGAAGAGCGCTACCTGGATTTGTTGCAAACCGGCAAAGACGTATTACAGCGTATACCGCAGCATTATATTGCACATTATTTGGGCGTTACGCCGGTATCTTTATCACGCATCCGAAGACGTACGCTCGAAATAGCCCGTTAAATTTCTTTTTTCCTTATCTTTTGTTAACGTTTTGACGCACAAAGGCCTACTACCTTTGATTTATACAAAACGCAAAAGATATGCACACCATTTTAGGAGCAGGCGGACCAGTTGCCAATGCATTAGCCGCCGAATTAATTAAAGCCAATGAAACTGTACGTCTGGTTAGCCGTCGCCAAGTTAACACTAGTAAACCCAATGTAAGCTGGGTTAAAGCCGACCTGACCAACTACCAGGAAGTTTTAGCAGCCGTAAAAGGTTCGAGCGTTATTTACATGTGTGCTGGTTTAGTATATGATAAAGCTGTATGGCAGCAGCAGTGGCCCGTAATTATGCAAAATTTGATCAATGCTGCCAAAGAAACACAAGCACGCTTAATATTTTTTGATAACGTATATATGTACGGGCTGGTTAACGGCCCCATGACTGAGACTACTCCCTACAACCCTATTAGTGTAAAAGGTGAAGTTCGTGCCCGCGTTGCTACGCAACTAATGGATGAGGTAAAAGCTGGCAACTTAACGGCCAGCATTGCCCGTGCTGCCGATTTTTACGGCGCCGAATCGCTAAACAGCTTTTACGACAGCATGGTGCTAAACAAATATGCACACAATCAAAAAGCGATGTGGATGGGAAATCCTGATACCAAACATTGCTTTATGTATATCCCCGATGCAGGTAAAAGCATGTATTTGTTAGGGCAAACCCCTTCGGCTGATAACCAGATATGGCATTTACCCACTGCCCCTGCTTTAACTGGCAAACAATTTATTGAGCTGGCAGCAAACATATATGGCGTAGCACCTAACTATATGGCGGTTAAAAAGTTGATGTTGCAATTGTTAGGTTTGTTCAGCAAACCGGTTAAAGGTTCGATAGAAATGTATTACCAGTACAGCCATGATTATGTGCTGGATTCATCCAAGTTTGAGAAGGCTTTTAACATTAAACCTACTTCTTATGAAGATGGCATACATCAAGTAAGTACCACCCTGTTTAAGCCACAAAAAACAGCTACCGCTCTTAAAAATAACATGGCAGTATCAATTTAATGAAATTGATTTGGTTTATCATTGGCACATATGCACATTTGTAACATCTGCATATGTGCATTATAAACCATGATAAAAGAAAAAGATCGTAAATACATCCCTGCCAACTTAGAGATTAAATGGGAAAACCTGGAGCCATTATACCAAGAACTTCAGAGCCGCAACATACAATCAGTAACCGACTTGGAGCAGTGGCTGCGCGACCGTAGCGAATTGGAGGCCGCACTGGAAGAAGATTTTGCCTGGCGCTATATCCGCATGACCTGCGATACGGCTAATGAACAGCTGCTGCAAAACTTCCAGTACTTTGCTACCGAAATTGAGCCTAAAACTGCGCCGTATAATAACCAACTAAACCAAAAGCTGGTAAATAACGAGTTTGTTGACCAACTGGATAAAGACAAATATTTTGTATACCTGCGCAGCGTTAAAAAAGCACTGGAACTGTTCCGGGAAGAGAATATCCCGATCCAAACCGAAATACAGGTAGAACAACAAAAATACCAGTCTATCACTGGTGCCATGGCTGTTCATATAGGCGATAAGGAATTTACCCTGGAACAGGCAGCTGCCCTTTTGAAAGATACTGACCGCAGCAAACGCCACGAAGCGTGGGAAAAGATTACCGGTCGCCGTTTGCAGGACAAAAAACAACTGGATGAGTTATTCGATTTGCTGATGGTACTACGCCATAAGGTAGCGCTGAATGCTAACTTCGAAAACTTTAGAGATTACATGTTCCAGGCGCTGGGCCGTTTCGACTACACGCCGCAAGATTGCTACGATTTTCATGAAGCTATAGAAACTGAAGTAGTGCCTATTTTACGTGAGCAAGCCGAAAAGCGCCGCGAAGCTTTAGGCTTAGATGCTTTAAAGCCTTGGGACATGGACGTAGACATTACTGGCAAGCCCGCTTTAAAACCGTTTCAAAGCGGCGAAGATTTGATTGATAAGTCTATCCAGTGCTTTAACAAAATTAGTCCGTACCTGGGCGAACGGTTGGAAATTATGAAAGCCAACGGCTTGTTTGATGTGGAAAGCCGTAAAGGTAAAGCGCCAGGTGGTTATAATTATCCGCTGGCTGAAACCGGTGCGCCATTTATTTTCATGAATTCGGCCAACACTTTCCGCGACCTGACGACCATGGTGCACGAAGGCGGCCATGCTGTTCATACGTTCCTGACTGCTGATTTAGAACTGAATGATTTTAAACACTGCCCAAGCGAGGTAGCCGAACTGGCTTCGATGTCGATGGAACTAATTTCAATGGATAACTGGGACGTGTATTTTGACAATCCGGAAGAACTGAAACGTGCCAAACGCGACCAGTTGGTAGACGTGCTGAAAACCCTGCCTTGGGTTGCCATTGTAGATCAATTCCAGCACTGGCTATATACCAACCCCGACCATACCGATGCACAACGTACTGATGCCTGGAAACAGATTTATGAACGCTTTGGCGCAGGCTTTATTGATTGGAGCGGCTTAGAAGAAGCCGAGGTAAACCTGTGGCAAAAACAACTTCATATTTTTGAAGTACCGTTTTATTACATTGAATATGGTATGGCCCAACTAGGCGCTATTGCCGTTTGGAAAAACTATAAAGAAAACCCGGACAAAGGCTTACAGCAATATCTGGACGCCTTGAAACTAGGATACACCAAAACCATCAAAGAAATTTACGAAACTGCCGGAATCAAATTTGATTTCAGCGCCAGCTATGTGAAAGAACTGGCTGAGTTTGTGAAGAGTGAGATGGAGAAATTGTAAGCTTGCTATTAGCAAAGCCCGCTATGTAACCGGGCTTTGCTTTGTTTTAGGCGTGGAAAGTGAAGAGGCAATTTCTTCTGTGGAAATAGCCGCCCGTATAGACAAAGCCCCGGAAGTATCTCTAGGCTACCTAATAGAAGTTGAGATCAAACCTGTTATTTTAAAGAGTATTTAAGACAAAAAATTTCTCTCTAATGAATACGACGACCATGGCTTCAAAGTAGTAGATGCACTCATTCGAGACGCCAAAGCTAAGAAATAAATAAGCCCAGCTTATAGGCTGGGCTTGATCTGTTAATCAATAACAGGGTTGTGCAAGAGCGTCTTAGTCTATGTGCACGGGTAACGATTTGAGGATAAATGCTATCCCGGCAATAATGCATAGAATTATCCCACTCCAATACCGCACATAAGCTACGCCAGTTGGTCCGTTCCAACCATTTCTTGCAGAGGAAGGTCTTTCACCTTTAATCACTCTATAAAGAAAATACGCTACTACTAAGAATACAATACCAAGTAACAAATGCATCCAGTTCATCTCTTTTATTTTTTGTCTTGTTCTTTATACTTATTTAAAACCTTGTTAGTCTAAGGTTTGACAACTTTACTTTCGAATAGGCCACAACTTGCTTAGTTGCTTCTCTAATCTCTTTAGAAACGTTAGGATTCAGACCTGGATCAATTGATCAACTGCCTTACCCCCCTAAATATCCTACAACGCCATAAGCAGTTCATTGCCAACTGTTATTTTTGCATTCTTATTGCTTCCCGCAACAAATTCAACCGAAACTTCTAACGCAGTACCAGCCAAAGAAGTATATTCACCCACCGTTGCTAAAGTCGCTTCAGGAGCTGCACCCACGCCTACTACAGGAGCACCAACAACCGCTGCCGCTGCTCCAGTCACTGCCATTTTATCACCAGGATCTTGTAGATTCTTTGCTACAGATAGAAGTGTTTCCTTATGCTCTACTGTCCATATTTGCGTTGCATGACCCGCTTTTGAAACAGCATCCGAGATTCTATTGTACGCGTGTTTAGCCTACGCAACAATCTGGTCGTAACTTTTGGAGACAGAAGCCACTGTTGAATTATATGCTTTTTTTAAGTCACCCCTAGAAGACCAAGGCCACATGCCATCGGGGTCAACCACCCTAATGGGATCATTGAATCCGTAAACATACGGCGACTACCTTCTACCTTTCTCTGCCAATGGATCAACACTTGTCCGCCTGGCTATCACCGGATCATAGAACCTGGCGCCATAATCTTATTTCCGCCTCAGCAATCCCCTATTCCACTTTTCCGATTTCATAAAGGGCCGGCCATCCAACCAGGTAATCCAAATGATAGTGCCTATCGTACCGATTATAGAACCGGCTGTCACATCCTCAAAGAAGTGCTGGCTCAAATACATTCGCGAGTAGGCCACAGACATCGCTATCAGCAAATAAATAAATCCAAGCCGTTTGTTGATAGCCAGATAAGATAAAATTACCGCCGCGGTAAAAGCCGTAACCGTATGGCCCGACGGGAAACTGTTTGTCGTGTTTATATGAATGCCTTGAACAAAGTAAATTTTGTTCAGCTGGCTGGCAAAATATACTTTGGGCCTTGGAGCGTGGAAAATGTTTTTTGCAATTTGCACCAATATACCGGTAAAGGCAAAGCTACTTACCAATAATAGTGTTTTGCGGTAACTGAACATTAAAAATATTACGGATAAGGTGGTCACCATCATCCAGGCACCTAAATCGGTTAGGTAAGTAAAAAACACATCGGCCCATAAATCATGAAGCTTGTTAACCGAAAAATATATCTCTTCGCGGGTATAAGTCAACTTTATAACCAGGCAGCAAATCAAAACCATCAGGTAAGGCACAAAAAACAACCTTATCTGGTGCAATACATCAGTAATACGCGTGTTCATGCTACAAATTAAACATATTATGCGCAATCCCTTCAAAAATTTGGTATGTTTGATGCTTGGTAATTGATTAAACTTCATGTCGAATAGTATATTTCGCCGAAAATCATTAGACAAGATTTTAGCTGACGTACAAAGCGGTTTCAGCGATAGCGAACACTCCGGTAATCATCTTCAAAAAGCACTTAAGGTTAAAGATTTAACACTAATGGGTATAGCGGCCGTAGTAGGCGCGGGTATATTTTCAACCATTGGCGAAGCTTCTTTTAACGGCGGCCCGGGAGTAACTATCTTATTTGTGCTTACCGCCATCACGTGCGGCTTTTCGGCCATGTGCTATGCAGAATTTGCCTCTCGTATACCGGTTGCAGGCAGCGCCTATACCTACGCCTATGCATCTTTTGGCGAACTGATTGCCTGGATTATCGGCTGGGATTTGTTGATGGAATACGCTATTGGTAATATCGCCGTAGCCATATCCTGGAGTCAGTATTTCATCAATCTACTGGAAGGCTTTCATATCCATGTGCCTGCGTACCTAACAATGGACTACTTTTCTGCTTTTAAAGCGCACAGTAAGTTACAAGAACTAACTACAGCTGGCAAATTAACAGAAATAACAGATAGCATTAAAGCCGGTGCCCAGGCATGGGCTACAGCACCAGGTTCGGGCAATTTTAAAATAATTGCCAACATACCTGCACTGCTTATTGTAGTAATCATCACCTATCTGGTTTACATTGGCATTCGCGAAACCAAAAAAGTGACCAATGCCATGGTGCTACTTAAAATTGGGGTGGTAATAGCTGTAATTGTATTAGGCTTTTTTTATATAACCCCTGCCAATTGGCATCCATTTATGCCCAATGGCTTTGGTGGTGTGATGAAAGGCGTATCGGGCGTATTTTTTGCTTATATAGGTTTTGATGCTATATCTACCACTGCAGAAGAATGCGAAAACCCGCAACGCGATTTACCCAAGGGTATGATTTACTCGCTCATCATTTGCACCGTGCTTTACGTTTTAATTGCACTGGTACTTACCGGTATGGTGAGCTATAAAGACTTACAAGTGGGCGACCCATTGGCTTTTGTATTTGCTAAAGTCGGCTTAAATAAAATCAGCTATGTGATTTCAATAAGCGCTGTAATTGCAACGGCCAGTGTATTATTGATATTTCAATTAGGTCAGCCACGCATTTGGATGAGCATGAGTCGGGATGGTTTGCTGCCAAGAGCATTTTCACGTATTCATCCTAAATACAGCACCCCTTCATTTGCCACTATTGTTACAGGTTTTGTGGTGGCTATACCTGCCCTGTTTATGAACCTCACAGAGGTTACCGATTTAACCAGTATAGGCACACTATTTGCCTTTGTGCTGGTTTGCGGCGGCGTTTTATTATTACCAAGAGAAGAGGCTATAAAAGGCAAATTTCAGATTCCATACATTAACGCTAAATGGATTGCACCGGTAATATTTATTGTTGGCGTAGTAGTTTTCTGGAAACCGATGTTAGGCTTATTTTCTGGTGAAAACAGACATCACAATTTTCCCTATATCTTATTCATCATACTATCAGCAGGCTTAACATTTTTAGCATTTACTAAAAATTTATCGTTGATTCCCGTACTCGGTTTACTTAGCTGTTTTTATTTGATGACAGAATTAGGGTATACCAACTGGATTCGTTTCCTGGCCTGGCTAGTTATTGGCTTGGTTATTTACTTCTCTTACGGTTATAAAAACAGTCGTTTAGGAAAAGGACAGTCGCCATTAGCATAACAGTTAATCACTATAAATAAAAAGTGCTGCCAGTTATTACTAGCAGCACTTTTTGTTTATAGGCTTTTACTTTTTAAACTCATCAATGGTAATGATGGTACCGTCCGGGTTATACTTCAACTCGGTTACTTTTACATTACGCAACCAAGTTTTGCCTGAAAGTTCGGTATCATGGTAGAATAAATACCACTTGCCTTTAATCTCCGCAATAGAATGGTGTGTTGTCCAACCCTGTACCGGTTTTAAGATAACGCCTTTGTAAGTAAAAGGCCCATACGGGCTATCGCCAATGGCATAACACAGATTATGCGTATCGCCGGTTGAGTAAGTAAAATAATATTTGCCGTTATATTTATACATCCATGATCCTTCAAAAAAGCGACGATCATGATCTTTAGTCAACATGGGTTTTCCGTTTTCATCCATAATAACGGCATCTTTCGGCTTTTCACTGAACTCAAGCATGTTTTTGCTCAGCTTTACTACTTTGGCGGTTAACGCCGGTTCATCACCCTTACCTAAATCAGTTTTTGAACCATCCTTTTCGTAAACACCTTTGGCCCAGCGCTGTAATTGGCCACCCCAAATGCCACCGAAATACATGTAATAGCTACCATCGGTATCTTTAAATACGCATGGATCAATCGAAAAGCTGCCTTTCATTGGCTCAGGCTGTGCCTTAAACGGACCAACCGGCGATTTGCTGGTGGCTACGCCGATATGAAAAACATCTTGCTTATCTTTTATAGGGAAATACAGATAATAAGTTCCATTATCGTAAGCAGCATCCGGCGCCCAAAGTTGGCGGCCAGCCCAAGGGATATCCTTAACATCCAGCGCTACGCCATTGTCTTTAACCGGACCACCAATGCTATCCATAGACAAAATATGGTAATCGCGCATGGCAAAATGGTCGCCGTTGTCGTTCTCAGGAATGCCCGCATCTATATCATGCGATGGGTAAATATAAATTTTGCCATTAAACACATGAGCTGACGGATCGGCCGTATAAATGTGGCTTACCAATGGTTTGGAAATAAATTTCGACTGAGCCGTCGTATCGGATTTTGCAGCGTTGCTATCTGCAGCTTGCCCATTTTTGGCGCTGTTACTTTGGCAAGCAACAGCAAAAGCTGAAACGCCCAGCACAACAATAATAGGTAATTGGTTAATTTTAAACATATAAGCTTGTTAGTTTTAGTTTTGCAATCGGTTGCATAAAGAAACAACTTTTTTTGCATTTGTACTTACTTTTAGGCCTGTCATTAAAAAATTTTATCTGTTAGCTGCATATTAAATTTGTTTTGATTTTTTTTAAAAAACTATTGACGTTATAAAAGGCGTTAATTATTTTTACGAACAGGGACACATCTTTTTCCAAAACCTAAACTTTTCTCGCCTTATATATTTCTTTTTATTTCTAAAGCATACACCTTTAGGAATAGAAGATACGTATAAAACCAAAATTGCCTAATTACTAAACTAAATGATAAATGAACCTAATTTGCTGAGCTCTTATTTAGCGAAGCGACAAACTTTTTATGAATACCTGCAGGCTATTCAAGAAAAATACCTGCATTGGTTTAACCAACGAGAAAGCACCAACACACCCGCTACACTGGCGCGTGATTATGTGGATTGCAATCTGGATTTAAGTACCCTTGTACCCAAATTGCGTTATAACCCAGATTTAGATGCTAATATCCTGGAAGAATGCAGCGATGCTTTCTGCATCGCATTTAACCTTGCTTAGTAAGTGTTAAGCCCCATAAACAACAAAGGCCAGTTTAATGAACTGGCCTTTGTTGTTTATAATGTAGATTGACGTTGCCTGTAGGCATGCTTATGAGATTAGCTTTAGATATCAGTTAGCTTAATGCAATGCTTTTCGTTTCAACAAGCCACCGGTGGTATCGTCAATACTTTGTTGTATAATAAATGCCGATGGGTCGGCTTTCAATATTTCTTGCTTCAATACCGGAATTTCTAATCTGGTAACTACAGTGAAAACAATATCACGCGGATCGTTTACCTGTCCATCTTTACCATAACCACTTTTGCCATTGTAAATTGTTACCCCACGACCAAGTTTATGGGTTATAATTTTGCGGATAGTTTCGCTTTTTAAAGATATGATTGTGATGCCGGTGTATTGCTCAATACCATTCAAAATAAAATCAATCATTTTAGAAGCAGCCAGATAAGTCAGGATAGAATACATGGCCGACTCAATCCCTAAAAAATAAGCAGCTAGTGAAAATATCACAACATTTAAAAGCAGTATAATATCACTCACCTTAAGCAGGTGGCTTTGCTTGCTTACTACTAAAGCCGCAATTTCTGTACCGTCAAGCACCGCACCACCGCGCATAGTAAGCCCAATACCTACGCCAATAAAAAAGCCGCCAAATACAGCAGTAAGCAGTTTATCATGTGTAACGTCAGGAAAGTGAACAAAGGCTACACAAAGTGAAAGTCCGGCAATAGCCATAGCACTTTTTATGGCGAAAGGTATTCCAATACGACGGTATCCTAATACCAGAAAAGGTAAGTTAATTACAAAGATCAATATAGATATAGGCCAGTTTGTAATATCTGCAATTAACATAGATATACCGGTTACCCCACCGTCAATAAAATGGCTGGACAATAAAAAACCTTTTAAACCCATCCCTGCAGATAATATACCCAAAACAACCAGTGTTAAACTCATCAACCTAGGCTTGAAATGTGAGGATATATACATCTTCAAATAATTCCACTTGATCTTTTGGTTTGTCGCCATTTAACTAATAATTACAAAATAAACTTTATTTTAACCAATGGTTGGTTGTAAAGATAACAATTAGGCGCAGTTTTTGAGCGGAGATTTGTGTATGGATACTAAGCCGAAAACGATATTGGTTGCAGATGATGATAAAGCTATACTTGAATCCATCACTGCCATTTTAAATTTATCAGGATACGAAGTTTTGTATGTTCAGGACGGCACCTCGGTGTTGCAGGCTATAAAGGCACAACCTGATTTGATTTTGCTGGATATACAAATGCCGGGCCATGATGGATCGGCCGTGTGCCGTCAGTTAAAGCGGCAGGCATCTACTAAAGACATTCCGGTAATGTTTCTATCAGCCAGCATGGATGTAGCGCATAAAGCCCGCGAAGCAGGCGCAGACGACTATCTGGAAAAGCCGTTTGATATGAGTATTTTACAGGAGAAGGTATTTACTTTATTGAACAGGATGAGTTTGTAAAATTGCTTTGCTTTTACATGTAAGACGATTTTACAAAATGATTTATCTTAAACTCGCTCTCGATTTCGTTAAATGTCCACACATCTGACTATTAACCTAATAATGCTTACATTGCAACATTATTTACAGCAACTGTGACTTTTAACGACTTTAATTTTAACGAGCAACTTTCTGAAGGTTTGGATAGCATGGGTTATAAAAACCCTACTGTAATTCAACAAATGGCCATACCAGTAATATTGGAGGGAAAGGATATAATTGCTTGTGCACAAACAGGTACAGGCAAAACGGCATCTTACTTACTGCCGGTATTAAACCTTATAGGCCCTACACCCAACCATCAAATCAGTACGCTTATTTTGGCCCCAACCCGCGAACTGGCTCAGCAAATTGACCAGCAGGTTGAAGGCTTGGCCTACTTTACTGAAATAAGCTCGGTAGCCATTTTTGGCGGTGGCGACGGCATGGCTTACGAAAATCAAAAACGTGGCTTACAAAATAAGGTTGATATTGTGATTGCCACCCCTGGCCGTCTCATTGCATTTTTAAGCTCAGGTGCTTTAAAACTGAATCAACTTAAATATCTGGTGTTGGATGAAGCCGACCGGATGCTGGATATGGGCTTTCAAGAGGACATCATGCGCATCATTAGCTATTTGCCTGCTAAGCGCCAGACGCTGTTATTTTCGGCTACTATGCCGCCTAAAATCCGTCAGCTGGCGAAATCTATATTGCACGATCCGGAGCAGGTAAATATCGCCATATCGCAGCCCGCCGAAGGTATTAACCAGCAGATATATAAAGTTTACGATGAGCAAAAAACAAAGCTGATTGTACACCTGCTTAAAAACGGGCCTTATACCAGCACCATTATTTTCGCATCAACTAAAGAAAAAGTAAAAGCGCTGTATAAAGAATTAAAATCTACTCAAATAAATGCTAAAGCATTTCATTCGGACATGAAACAGAATGAACGCGAAGAGATTTTGCTGGAGTTTAAAAATAAGCAGTTACCGGTTATTATTGGCACCGATGCCTTGTCGCGTGGAATTGATGTGGAGGGGATTGACTTGGTAATCAATTACGATGCACCACCCGACCCGGAAGATTATATTCACCGTATTGGCCGCACCGCGCGTGCAGCAACAACCGGTACGGCCATTACGCTTATTAATGAACGCGATCAGCGTAAGTTAAAAAACATTGAAGAACTGATTGATAAACCAATTGCTGAAAGCGTTCTGCCGCCCGAACTAGGTGAAGCGCCCGTATTTAAAGCGCATAACCCCAACGATAAAAAACGCCGTTGGACCGGTAATAAAAAGCGCCCTAATAAAGGTTCAAGACCACAAGGCCAATCAAAAGCGAATTAATATAATTACTGGCAAATATGGCGGTATCAATGTTGTAACTATGTGATTTATAATGGGCATAAGCAAATTGACAGCCGCCAGTAATATTGCATATAACATAAGCAAGCTTTTTAGTAGTTGGTATCCCGAAACATACTGCTTTAGCTATAAATTTCTCATTCGTAAGCACAAATACAACGGTAACAATTGCGTGTAAATTAAACACCGGCACAGCATCCAACTGATTTTGTTATCTTGGCTTCATGAAATCTAACTCTACTCTCTCATCCTTTAAACCTTTTAAATATGGTTCAAAGGCATTGCTGGTAGCTTTCCTCCTATCTTCTGGTCTGGCACAAGCACAAACTACAAATCCGGTAGTTGATCAGATGGTGAAAGAAGGCAACGATAATTCCCAACTCGAAAAATTGGCTCATGAACTGATAGACGGCATCGGCCCACGTTTAGTGGGTACTCCTCAAATGAAAAAAGCTAACGATTGGGCTGTAGCCAAATACCAAAGCTGGGGCATTACCGCCCGCAATGAAAAGTGGGGCGAATGGCGCGGCTGGGAACGTGGTGTTTCTCATATTGACATGGTATACCCACGCGTAAAATCGTTGGAGGGTACGCAGCTTGCCTGGAGCCCAAGCATGGGTAAAAAAACAGTTACTGCCGAACTGGTTATTTTACCGGACTTGGCCGACTCAGTAGCCTTTAAACAATGGCTTCAAACAGTAAAAGGTAAGTTTGTAATGATATCGATGAACCAGCCTACAGGCCGGCCCGATTATAACTGGCAGGAGTTTGCTACCAAAGAATCATTCGAAAAAATGAAAGCCGCCCGCACCGCACAAACCGATGCATGGCGCAGCCGTATTGCTAAAACCGGTCTTACTACCCGTACCTTACCAGTTGCGCTAGAAAACGCCGGTGCTGCTGGCATCATTACCAGTAACTGGTCGGCCGGGTTTGGGGTCGATAAAATATTCAGCGCCTACACCAAAAAAGTACCAACCGTTGATGTTGCTTTGGAAGACTACGGTATGCTTTACCGCCTAACCGAATCAGGCAATAAGCCGCGAATCAGTGTACATACCGAATCGAAAGAACTGGGCGTAGTACCTACCTTTAACACTATTGCTGAAATTAAAGGCAGTGAAAAGCCAAATGAATATGTGATTTTATCAGCCCACTTCGATTCATGGGATGGTGGCACGGGCGCTACTGATAATGGTACCGGCACACTTACTATGATGGAAGCGATGCGCATCCTGAAAAAGATTTACCCTAATCCTAAACGCACCATTTTGGTTGGCCACTGGGGTAGCGAAGAAGAAGGTTTGAATGGCTCACGCGCATTTGTGGAAGATCACCCCGAAATTGTAAACAATATACAAGCACTATTTAACCAAGATAATGGTACCGGCCGTGTGGTAAATATTGCAGGCCAAGGCTTTTTAAATGCTTATGATTATATCGGCCGATGGCTGTCAGCTGTTCCGGCTAACATTCGTGATCAGATACAAACTTCGTTTCCTGGCATGCCGGGCAGCGGCGGGTCAGACTTTGCCTCGTTTGTAGCGGCTGGTGCACCTGCATTTTCGTTAAGCTCGCTGGGTTGGTCTTACGGAAACTACACTTGGCATACCAACCGCGATACATACGATAAAATTGTATTTGACGATGTACGCAATAATGCCATATTAACCGCGATACTGGTATACATGGCTAGCGAAGATCCGGCGAAAACCTCTCGCGAACGCATTGTGATGCCGGTTAATCCGCGAACTGGCCAACAGGAAAAATGGCCTGCGGTAACTAAACCTACCCGCAAAGGCGGACTAAATTAATTTTTGTAATATTATAAAATCACGATGCCGGATAGCTAACACTACCCGGCATTGTTGCTGTAATGTATATTATCCTTCACAAAGATGTTACACCCTTTTGAGCTTCTGGGACAGGTATGGATAAGATTGTATAACAGCTTGAAAAAATCATATAAAATATATGGTGTCGCATACTTGATATTTGGCTAGGCAGGCTGCATTTAGCGCCTGAACCAAAGCAGTTGGCAATGTACTATGTACTAACCGACGCGTTGATTATACAACCAATTATATATCTTAATCCCTAAAATGAGTAATAAATATTTATTGAGTACACTGGCTTTGGCTGCCTGCATGGCTGTATGCCATACGGCCAGAGCACAATATCCGGTTATCCCTCCTGCCGTTCAGGCCGTGGCCGATTCTGCCTTGGCAGTTGAGCAACGCAGTTCGGATGCAGCTTGGGAAAAAGCCTTACCTATTATTCAGCGCGATGAAAAAAATGGTAAGCCTTTTATACCTTGGGCAGCAAAACCATCAGATTTACCACAGGCTAAAATCTTAGCCTTTCCGGGTGCAGAAGGTGGCGGGGCTTATTCTTTTGGCGGCCGTGGCGGCCGTGTAATTGTGGTAACCAGCTTGGCCGACCGTGGCGCTGGCACCTTGCGCGAGGCTTGTGAGCAAGGTGGTGCGCGTATTATTGTGTTTAACGTAGCTGGTATCATAAAACTAAAAAGCCCTATCATTATCCGGGCACCATATCTTACCATCGCGGGCCAAACAGCTCCGGGTGACGGTGTTTGTGTAGCAGGCGAATCGGTATGGATCAATACGCATGATGTGGTGGTGCGATTTATGCGCTTCCGCAGAGGTGCAACCGATGTTGCCCGCCGTGATGACGGTTTGGGTGGCAATCCGGTGGGTAATATTATTATCGATCACGTATCAGCCAGCTGGGGACTGGACGAAAACATGTCCATTTACCGCCATGTGTACGATCGTAACGGCGCTAAGCAGGAAAAAATGCCTACCGTTAATGTTACTATCCAAAACTCCATTTTTTCTGAAGCATTGGATACCTACAACCATGCCTTTGGCAGTACTATTGGTGGCTTACACAATGCGTTTGTGCGCAATTTATGGGCTAACAATATCAGCCGTAACCCATCAGTAGGTATGTATGGCGATTTTAATTTTATGAACAACGTGGTATTTAACTGGTGGAATCGCAGTGCCGATGGTGGCGATAATATGTCATTATTCAACTTCATCAACAATTACTACAAACCCGGCCCTATCACGCCACTGGATAAACCTATCGGTCACCGTATATTAAAACCTGAAGCAGGAAGAGCAAAAGATAAATCCACATTATTTGGCCGTGTTTACGCTAGCGGTAATGTGGTTGAAGGAAACGAAAAAGTAACCAAAAACAACTGGGATGGCGGCATACAAATTGGCGACATGCCCGATGCCGGCCGCTACACAGATAGCATTCGTTCTGATAAACCCTTCCCTATGCCGGATATCAAAATGCTGTCGGCTAATGAGGCATATAAATATGTATTGAACAATGTGGGTGCTATCTTGCCTAAACGCGATGCGGTTGATGCCCGTATTGTTAGGGAAGTAAATACAGGTAAAATTGAATATGTAGAAGGTACCGGCACTAACAAAGGCAGCCAATACCTGAAGCACCGCCTGCCAGATGACTCGTACAAACAAGGCATCCTAACCGACCCTAGCCAGGCTGGTGGTTATCCAGAATACAAAGGTACACCTTATAAAGATGCTGATAATGACGGCATGCCCGATGCCTATGAAACCAAGCATGGTCTTAATCCTCGTAATGCAGCAGATGCCGTTATGCCGGCTAAAGGTGGCAATGGCTACACCAATATCGAAGTTTACTTAAACAGTATAGTACCACTTGACAAAGTAGTGCCTGCCAAGAACTAAGCGTTTAAAATAACATCTGTATTAAAAAGAAAAGCCCGCTTTTGAGCGGGCTTTTCTTTTTAATATTCATCCTCTTAAAACAATAACATAAATCCCACACAATCAAACAATTTTCAAAATATGAAATTATTTTAATCTACACATAACTACAACTACCATGAGCCCAATATATGTTTCTACCGGCGAACAAATTGTAAAAGTGGTTCCAGATACCCAAGCCCATGTTGACGGCCATCCGGTAATTACCCACACTTATCATCTGTTTAAAGATGAAAGGGAGGATGAAAACATACCTGGCAAAAAAACAAACCATGATTTGCATACGTCTAACCCAGATTACTTTGGCTTCATCACCTTTGAAGTTCCCGGACGCATGTTTACTTACACATCAAACGGCAGTTACGAGCTGGAGAGTGAAGAAATTGAACAACTGATAGAGCAAATTAACCACTATCGCGAACATCCCGAATTATGGAGGTATTAATGTATTTCCTTTAATTATTCGGGGGCTTGCCCTAACGTGTTGTATTGTTTCTTAATGTCGCTTGCCATGTCGAACAAACTTTGCAAGGCTACCTTTACAGGCAGATAGTCCCCTCGCTTAATTAGACTGCGTTCCCATATCTCCGCAAAATTGGTTATGCTGGATATAATTTGTATCACATAATGCACAGAAGCTTCAGGCTGCTCAAATTCTATTTCTTCTAATAACTGCAATTGCTTCATTACATCATACATCAGGTAAGGCACGGTTTTGTTTGCAATTACCCGAATACTGGTTTCGGCTCCAAATACCCGTTGATTATAAACCGGTTCGGTGTTTACTTTTTGCGCTTGTATATAAACAAGCACTACATCTTTTAAAGCTTGCTGAATTTGTTGTAATAGTTCGGTCATGCGGCAAAGTATTGTATGGCAATTTACATAGTTACCACATCAACAACTACGCCCGGGTGCCACAATTATGCCGTGTATTTTTCTACAAACGTGAATAAGTTATTAACATACCTGTTAATAAAGCAGCACTAAACATTGCACAATATATTATATATCAGATTTTTACAGTCATTTATTTAAAATAGCCTGTTTAAATTGCATTATATAATTATATCGCCATTATCCAAGTAAAACCGATTTCTAAAACCAGAGGTTATATCTAAAAACAATATCATCATGCGATCAATCTGGAAAGGGTCCATTGGATTTGGACTGGTTAATATACCAGTTAAATTATACTCGGCCGTGCAAAGCAGTTCACTTGATCTGGACATGCTTGACGAACGCGACCACTCGCGCATACGCTTTTTACGTGTAAATGAGCATACGCACAAAGAAGTACCGTACGACAAAATTGTACGCGCCTATAAAATGGACGACGATTATGTAGTACTGGAAGAACAAGATTTTGCAGATGCGAGTCCCGAAAAAAGTAAGCTTATCAACATTGAACACTTTGTAGAAACGGATGAAGTGAACCCCATGTATTATGAAACATCTTACTACGCCGAACCGGATGGCAAAAACGCCAAAGCATATGCCTTGCTGTTGCAAGCTTTAAAAAAATCGGGCAAGGCAGGTTTGGGCCGCTTTGTGTTGCGCAATACCGAAAACCTGTGCATCGTTCACCCGGTAGATAATGCGCTGGTGATTACACGTATCCGCTTTGCGCAGGAACTGCGTACAGAGGATGATTTAAAACTTCCGACAGATGAACCGGTAAGTAAAAAAGAGCTGGATATGGGTTTAGCCCTCATCAAGCAATACACTGATCATTTTGATGTGTCGGAATTTAAAGATGAGTATACCAATGAACTGATGAAGATTATCAGAGCCAAGGCGAAAGGTAAACATCCAAAAGTTAAAAAAATGAAAGTGGCAAAAACCACCAGCACCGATTTATACGAACAATTGATGCAAAGTTTGCAAACCCGGAAAGGAGCTTAACCCATGAGTTTGGAACAATATGAAGCCAAGCGCAATTTCAAAAAAACATCAGAGCCTAAAGGCGGTAAAAGCAAAAACAAGGGCCTAACGTTTGTAGTGCAACGTCATCATGCCTCGCGTTTGCATTATGATTTCAGGCTGGAACTGGATGGGGTACTTAAAAGCTGGGCAGTACCGAAAGGGCCGTCTATGAACCCTGGTGATAAGCGCCTGGCTATGATGGTAGAAGACCACCCGTATGATTACCAGTATTTTGAAGGCGTTATTCCTAATGGTGAATACGGCGCCGGCGTAGTCATCACCTGGGATCATGGCACTTATGAATCGTTGGCCTCGTCGCGCGATGAAGATGTGAAAACCTTACGTGCGGGCCTGCACTCGGGCAATTTAAAATTCAGGCTGCATGGCGAAATATTACAGGGCGAATTTGCGCTTGTAAAGCTGCATAACAGCAATGGCGATGACAACGCCTGGCTGCTTATTAAGCATAAAGACGAATTTGCGGTAACCACCAAGTTTGACAGCGAAGCGTTTGTGCCTGACAACATCAAGGTACTGAAAAACAACAGATCGGGAGAGGTGAAAAAATTACCGAAACACCCGTTAGTGAATGTTGATAAGAAGCCTGCTAAGAAAAGCAAATCTGCAGCAACGGAAAAAGAAGACGGCAATAGCGCCATAAAGCCTATGCTGGCTAAGCTGGAAGAAAAGGTTTTTGATGACCCCAACTGGATATATGAACCCAAACTTGATGGCTACCGGGCTATTGGCTACACCGGTAAAGCAGCAGCGTTAACATCTAGAAACGGACTAGACTTTGGCCATAAATATGACCGGGTTTTAAAGGATCTGAAGGGCATTGAACGTGATGCTATTTTAGATGGTGAAATTGTGCTGGAAGACCAACATGGAAAGAGTGATTTTCAAAACCTACAAAATTATGCAACTGAAAAAAATAGGCTAACACTACGCTATTATGTTTTTGATTTGCTTGGTTTGGATGGACACGACTTGCGTGACATGCCCTTGCTTAAACGCAAAGAACTCCTTAAAGCACTGATAGACACTTTTTCGGCTGATACTTCCATAGCCTACGTAACCCACTCCGCTGGCAACGGAACAGAATTGTTAGTGCGTGCTCAAAAAGAAGGCTGGGAAGGTATTATCGGCAAAGACGGTCAAAGCGTATATGAAACGGGGCGACGGTCAGATAGATGGTTAAAATTCAAAATTCAAGCATCGCAAGAAGCCATCATTTGTGGTTATACGGAGCCTAAAGGGAAGCGGCAATACATAGGGTCATTAATACTAGGTATTCATCAAGGCGATCAAATTAAGTATGTAGGTAACTGTGGAACAGGATTTGACACCGAAACGTTGAAAGATTTGCATGAAAAGCTAAAACCGCTGGAGACCGGCCTAAAACCATTTAAAGACCGGGTGAATTACCACAGTCCCATCACTTGGGTAAAACCCGAAATGGTATGTGAAGTATTTTATGCTGAATGGACAGGCGATGGCAGCTTACGACATCCTGTTTTTAAAGGTTTACGTATGGATAAGGAAGCAGAAAACGTATTAAAAGAAACCCCCGGCGACACCGGTCAGATGGCGGATGAAGAAGTGGTAACTTACGGTAGCAAAAAGGTAAAACTTACGCACCAGCACAAGCTTTTTTGGAAAAAAGAAGGCATTACCAAAGGTGAACTGCTGGCCTATTACCGGGCCGTAGCACCGTACATTTTGCCCTTTATGAAAGACAAGGCCATTTCTATGCGCCGCCAACCGAATGGAATTGATGATCCAGGCTTTTTTCAGAAGGATGTAGACGAATCACACCTGCCGGAATGGGTTAAAACGCAAAAGCTTTATTCGGAAAGCAACGATAAAGATATCAATTACATCATTGGTAGTGACGAAGCTACTTTGTTGTATGTGGTGAATTTAGGTTGTATTGAAATTAACCCTTGGCTCAGCAATTACAAAACACCTGAAAACCCGGAATACTTGGTGATAGACATCGACCCGCATGACGTGCCGTTTACCGAAGCAGTTGAGGTAGCCTTGAAAACCAAGGAGATTTTTGACCGTATGAAGTTAAAAGTGTTTATCAAAACATCTGGGTCTAAAGGCTTACACATATACTGTTATCTGGGTGGTAAGTTTGATTACGACTTTGTAAAAATGTTTGCCGAGTATGTGGCCAATCTTATTTACGATGAGTTACCCAAAACCACTAGTGTGGAACGCAACCCTGCCAAACGCAAAAACAAAACCTATATTGACTTTTTGCAAAACCGGCGTGGCCAAACCATAGCCGCCCCCTACTCCGTTAGGCCAAAGCCTGGCGCCACCGTATCAACGCCCCTGCATTGGGATGAAGTGAATGGAAGCTTGTCTTTAGCAAACTATACCATCCATACATTGAAAGACCGTTTGGTTCATGTGGATGACCCGTGGAAAGATTTGCATAAACATAAACAGGATTTAAAAAAGGCTTTGGAAAGGATGAAGGAATAGGTTATTGATTTTGTTTTTGGTTAGTGCACTGTGTTATTGTTGTGTTTCATTAGGATAGGCATTTTCTTTGACTACAGCCTGTGGATGTTACTTTTTCTTTGCCGGAAAAGAAAAAGTAACCAAAAAGAACTAAGTGGAGCGATCTCATGATCACCACCAAAAAGCAAGCAATAAAGTGAATAAACATCTCGGCCGCACCTTCTTTTTACTCAAGACAGTGCTTTAATAGAATAAGGATAGAAAGGAAAATAAAAAGAAGCGCAAAGGCCCGCTGTTGCGCCCGGGCCAGCGATGGCCTTGCGGGCGGAGAGGTGATCGCAACAGCTAGGCTTTTTTGGTTCTTTTGTAGCTATGACAAAAGAACTAGCCCCTGCGGCAATGAGCAGACGAAGGAAGTTAAGAACTACTACCTAAGTGAAACTACAAGCACAAAACCAAACAATAAAAGCGCATCCAAACATTCATAAATCAAACCAAACTAAATCCCCTATAACTCCCTAAAAACACCTAATTTCGCCCAGCTTTGTTTAAAGCCTAAAGCTGCAAACATTACTTTATGAACAACACCCCGCAACTCCGAACCGTTAACGTGATGCGCTACGTAACGCCGCTGCGCGAGGGCGGCTCTTTGCCAGCCATTGCCGAGGCGGACGATGAATTCTTATATGTTCTTAAATTCCGTGGCGCAGGTCAGGGTGTTAAGGCACTTATTGCAGAACTGATTGGCGGCGAAATAGCGCGCACCTTGGGCTTTCGAATACCCGAACTGGTATTTGCCAACTTAGATACCGCCTTCGGTCGCTCCGAACCGGATGAAGAAATTCAAGACTTATTGAAAGCCAGCGTAGGGTTAAACTTAGCGTTGCATTATCTTTCTGGTGCAATTACATTCGATCCGGTACTGACCACCTTGGATGCCAAATTAGCCTCTCAAATTGTATGGCTAGATTGCCTGCTTACTAATGTAGACCGCACACCCCGCAATACCAATATGCTGATGTGGCACAAAGAACTATGGCTGATTGACCATGGCGCAGCTTTATATTTTCATCACTCCTGGCACAATTGGGAAGAACAGGCTCAGCGGCCATTTACGCTCATTAAAGACCATGTACTGTTACCTTTAGCTTCGGAGCTGGAAAATGTAGATACGGAATTCCGTTCTATTTTAACTTCCGAACGTATACGGGCCGTTGTAAACTTAGTTCCGGATGAATGGCTGAGCGACGGTTCAACGGAAGAAACCGCCGCCGAACGCCGAGAAGTATACGCACGTTTTTTGGAGTTACGTGTAGCCTCATCCGAAATATTTGTTAAAGAAGCACAAAATGCAAGAGCCGCACTTATTTGAGTATGCCGTTGTACGCGTTGTACCCAGGGTAGAGCGCGAGGAGTTTATAAATGTTGGGGTAATACTGTATTGTCCTAAGCAAAAGTTTTTGCAATGTGTATTCAATCTAGAAGAAAGCCGTATTCAGGCGTTGTCTAAAACATTGGATATGGAGGATCTGAAAGGCAACATACAGTCGTTTGAGAAGATTTGTCGCGGTGGCAAAGCTGGCGGCCCTATCGGGCAGTTAGATGCCGCATCGCGTTTCAGGTGGCTCACTGCAACCCGCAGTACCGTAGTACAGGCATCTAAAGTACACCCTGGCTTATGTAAAGGCGAAGCTTTGGAAACCTTAAACAAATTACATGCGCAACTGGTACTTTAATTAAAACGCTTATTGAATGAAGCTTACCAAATCATCGCCACTACAAAAATTACTGGATACCCTGCCACAGCAAGGCACCGTACAGTGGATAGGTATTCGCCCGCAACGCAAAGCGCCATTAACATCGTTGCAAACGGTGGAAGCGTTAACTTTAAAAGGTTTATCCGGCGATCATTTTTCCGGTTCGGCTACCAGCAAAAGGCAGATTACCCTCATCCAGCAAGAGCATATTAACACGGTGACTTCAATTATGCAGCTGCCTGTAATGCCAGATATGTTGCGCCGCAATATTGTGGTAAAAGGTATCAATCTACTAGCTTTAAAAGACAAAACATTTTGGGTGGGTAATGCCCTGCTGGAATACACTGGCGAATGTCACCCTTGTTCGCGTATGGAAGAAAACCTGGGCGCTGGCGGCTACAATGCCATGCGTGGACATGGTGGTATCACAGCAAGAATATTACAAGGTGGGATAATTAACATTGGAGATTCAGTTAAAATAAACGAAGCATGATGCCTTTATGAGGCTCATAGTCTTTTAACTTGATATTTAAACCGTAAACGTTTGCTTAACAAATTTTTACGGTTTAAATATCCTTAACACCTTAACAATATTTTTGGTGCTCACATAAACTTAGCCATTTCGTGGTGTTCCACCATTTGCTCGCCATAGCGTTTCACTTCGGCATTCTGGGCTTTTTCACCTGCCAGCTTTCCAGTAGCAATTTCTTCCATGTTGGCTAAAGTAGCATTAGTAATAAAATCTGTTGTGGCCGCATTGGGCTTTCATGAAGTTGATTGCGCGAAAAATGCCTAACATGCTATAGCACACATCACCGTCAAATAAGCGATTATTTTTTCATAAATCCTGATATTAATTGTTAGCTAAACAACATCAATAATTAGCCTTATTTTTTAAGAAAGAAATATATACTGATTAAACTTCAAGCTTGGTTACGAGCTTGCTTTAATATTGCTACATCAATTTTCGTCATTTGCATCATGGCTGCCATTACGCGCTGTGCTTTTTGAGGATCTTTATCTTGCAGCAATTCATTCATTTCATCGGGTATAATTTGCCATGATAAGCCGAATTTATCTTTCAGCCAACCACATCGACCGGGTGCTCCACCCTCCGATAAGTTATCCCAGTAATAATCTACTTCTTCCTGCGTTTGGCAACGCACTACAAAAGATACCGCCTCGGTGAATTTGAAATGTGGTCCGCCATTTAAAGCTGTAAATGTTTGACCATTCAAGTCGAAGCTGGCCGTCATAACCGTTCCGGCTGGCCCCGGCCCACCTTGGCCATAGCGTACCATAGAGTTGATTTTAGAATTTTTGAAAACGGAAGTATAAAAGTTTACAGCCTCTTCGGCATTGTCATTAAACCATAAAAACGGGGTAATCTTTTGCATGATGATTAATTTAGTTTACAGTATATCAATTGGTTTACACACAAACATACAACATAACCAGCTTGTGGCAAGGGTAAAAAAGCGACAATAATCGGGCACCTTGCGACAATCACATATTTCCTATACAGCAACTACTTTCCCGTCAGTTAAAACAGGATTTCCATCATGGTGTTAACTACCTGATGAATGAAAACAGTGATAGCGCATTCTTTTCAGGTACAAGTAATATAGTACTGCCCGTAGCCAACAAACTTGCATTTCCGTCCGAGTTTCAGCACAGAAGCAGGTTAGCATATTATGGCTCTTTGTTTAATAGTGTAGAAATTAACAGCACCTTTTACAAGTTGCCAATGGCATCAACTGTTGCCAAATGGGCTGTTGAAGTGACCGATAGTTTTAGGTTTACCTTTAAGCTATGGCAGGATATAACTCATAACAACGGCCTTAATTTTAATGCTACCGATGTGCACCGTTTTATGCATACAATTAGCTACGCTGGTGTTAAAAAAGGCTGCTTGCTGGTTCAGCTTCCACCTAGCACTACTTTAAACCGGCCACAGCTACAACATTTATTAACTGAAATAAAACAGGCAGATACTACGGGCGAATGGCCGATAGCAGTAGAGTTCAGGCACAAATCATGGTATCAGCCCGAAGTTTATGACATGCTTGACGATTACAACATGGCCATGGTGATACATGATTTACCCGCCTCGGCAGCACCATTACGCATAGGCGAAGCTAATTTCATATATCTGCGTTTTCATGGCCCTAACGGTGGTTACCGCGGCAGCTATACCGAAGATTTTTTGTATGAATACGCGCAGTATATCAACGAGTGGATGCAAGACGGCAAAACGGTGTACGCCTACTTCAACAACACGATGGGCGAAGCAGTCAAAAATCTTATGACCTTAAACAAGTTTGTAAAAGAAAAAATCTGATTCAGGCTTGTTGATTCATTAATTGCTGGAAGCAATCGATATACTGCCCAACGTGCAAACCGTCTACCAAGCCGTGATGCACATGAATAGACAGCGGCATCAATTTTAAACCATTCTGCTCGGTCATCTTACCGAATGAAATCATCGGCTCGCTGCTTCGAGCAGCATACATGCGGGCATGTGATAATGAAGTAAAATTAATCCAAGGCAATGCAGAAAATCGAACGAAGTCAGTTCTGTCTGATAAAACCAGCCCGGTTGAGCTTTGTACCAGTTCAGTTTGTTTTTGGGCTTCATCCATAAAAGCTTGCAGCGTTGGATGAAAATCAAAATAACCAAACCCAAAAGTACCATCAGCACGCCCAACGGTGGTGCTGGCATTGATGGTTTCGTATATGTAAACATTCCCGTTCTCAATGCGGTACTTAAACGGCTCTATTTGCTGAACTGCGGCTAACGACTGGTATAAATAGTAGAGGTAAAAAGACAAGCTATTGCTTTTGGCAAACCGGTATGCTGCAGTACAATCAATATTAACGCACACACTATGAAATGGCTCTTCAAATTGGCTAAAAAGTTCGTAATGCGCCTTGCGGTTCCAGGTATCTATATTAAGTTGCTGTTTCATGATCACGGATAATATACAAAAGCTTTTACAGGGTGCAATGATAGCTATATCTGCTTAAATTAGCACACAGAAGTTAAGCGCCCTATATGATGTTTATTTTATCCAAGCTACTGTTGTTCCTGCTGTTTCCTATTACCTGGGTACTGGTTTTGTTAGTAAGTGCATTACTCGTTAAAAATACAAAACGTAAACGGTGGCTACTTTTAAGTTGCCTGATAGTATTTTACCTGTTTTCTATCCCGGCGCTTTTAAAAGTATACGCTGAATCTTGGAGATACCCGGCTACCTCAACTGTTAAAAGCCCCACCTACAGCTGTGCCATTGTGCTAGGCGGCTTTTCATCTGAAAAGTATGACGGCGGGGCTTATTTTAATTGGGCAGCCGACCGCTTCATCCAAGCCATTAAGCTTAAAGCTAGCGGACAGGCATCACACATTTTGATCACGAGCGGCAATGCCAGCATAAAGCCTGACGCTTTTAAAGAAGCCGACTGGGTAAACACACAACTGAAAGAAATGAACATTCCGGACAGTTGCATATTAATTGAAAATCGTTCAAGAAACACCATTGAAAATGCATTGTATACAAAACAACTATTAGCTAAAACACACTTGCAGCCCCCCTACTTATTGGTTACCTCCGATTTTCATATGCGCCGCAGCATGCTCATTTTTCAAAAAACTGGGGTCAACGTGGTGCCTTATCCTTGTAATTATTCAACTACCGTAAGTAAATTCAATTGGGGCAATTTTTTGCCTAGTTCTGTTACATTTAGTGAATGGGATTTGTATACTAAAGAGTTGGTAGGTTATATAGTTGCTACCTTGCATAAATACTAATAAGTTTATACTTGCCATAAAAAAGGCTATATCATTTAGATATAGCCTTTTTTATGGCAAGTAATATAATTTTCAACTTAGTGCCCTGCATCGGCATTGGCTTTCGCAATAGCTAAATCGCCAACTTTGTGACCTGTAACCAGTCCCTCCTGGCAATCAGACCGGTAATGGATACCACCATACATACGAGAGTTAGATGCTTCGGTTGCTTTACTATCAAACTCTGATGCATATTCTGGCAAAATGAAACCTAATACACGGGCAGCAGCACCACTGAAGCTGGAGTGCCCTGATATATAAGCCGGAAAATTAGGTACTCCAGTAAGCGTTTTAATGCTTGGATCTAACTGACACGGACGTGCATTAAAATAATAGTACTTAGTGTTCCAGCACATAATAGCGGCATCCATCATACTGGCATTCAACAACGCCAAATTACGAGCCCATCTAATTTCACTATATTGCTTTTCCACAAATTTTTCGCTGGCTATGGCATTCCAGTGGCCGGGGGGCGTATAAGTGCCTACGCCATCAGCCCAAAAGTTTACAATGCGCATAGTTTCTTTTGTAGGCTTATTGGTGTAACTTGATATTTCATCTAATTCTTTACGCATTTGAGTAGAACCGGCAGATGGCGGCGGACCAGGCCGCAAGGACGCTACATCATCAGCATTAAACAACAACGGTTTTACATTACCAAAACCCGGCAGCATTGGCGGGCGTTTAGGCGTTTCCAGTGATATCCAGGGCGTTTCGCCTTTGGCTATGCAATCTGACTCCAGCTTTGCCCACATAGCGGCATCGCCTACTGATTTTCCCATATTATCGGTTTTAGCACGTTGTATAATTTTTCGCGCTACCCATCGGCCTAATGAATCGCCGGCTGTAAGTTCGCTTTCTACATTGGCGCCACTCCACAGGCGATAGCTTTTTTCTTGAGCAGCCATTTTATTGATGTAATCCACATCAGCCGGAAAAAGCAGTTTCATTATTTCAAGCGAAGCACCCGATACCACAGCATCTTCTGACGGGTAAGACGGCAATTCACTTTTAGGCACAGATACATTAATGGAAGCATCTGCTTTATAAGGCGCCGGGGTGTTATACTGATTTTTAAACTTCCAGGCCATTATCAATGCATCATACTGAGCAACGCTTACATAGGCATACGCGCGGGCGGCATATGGTGGATTGGAAAAAGGGAACACGGGATATGAAAACGGGTTGGCAGCATTGGGTATCGGATAAGTACCATCATCGTTTTGGTAAGGCGGCAGGTTATGCTTGGCTACGAGTTCGCGCATAATTTCATTCCAACGCAAAATGCTTCCTGCCTTCCAGTAATCGATGATTTTTTTCTGATCATCGGATAAATTAGTGCTGGCCTGTTTTAGTGCCTTTAGCTCATTTAAATATGCCGTTGATGATACGCTGTTGGGGGCTGGCAATGGAAAATCGGCCACATTGGTAGCTATAAAAGGCTTCCATTCTGATGCACTTAAATCAATATTTGCCGGATTTAATGCTGGTAAATCATCAGTACGTTCATTAACATCTTTATTACAAGATGTTGTAAAACTTAATGCTAATGCTGAAATGCTTAACCAAGTAAAAACTTTCTTCATAGCTTATCTTCCAATAGTATGTTTAGACAATTTAAATGCATAATCTATTCCCGCCATAAAACCGGTAGACTCCCCTACATTACGCCCGCTTAATGTACGCCATGCATTGGCATGAAAGCCCAAAGCAGTATTGCGGGGAACGTAATATTTGGCTTCTAACCCGGCCTTGGTACTGTTCATCCGGTTGCTTACAAAGGGCATATCGTTTCTACGGATATCAAAGCCGCCAAAGGTGGTCATGTTTTCCATAAAGGCCTGTGCAATTAGGGTTCTGGAACGATAGCCGGCCATCAGTAAAAAATTACCGGCATTGGGCATATATACTTCGCTGGAATTAATTTGGCGGGTGGTATAGTAAGCTTCCCGATCAAGCCTTACATTACCGCGCAACATATAAGCACCGGATAAGGTGGCAAACAATTTGTTCCGCTGATAGTCGGCCGTTAACCTGCCGCTCAATACCTTACTACCCAAACCAACACACATAGGCATAAAATCAATATTATAATTATTGCTGGGGGTTGAATAGCCGCCTACTGCAAACACTGAAAATTTTCGATTGCCCCACACAGAGGCTACAGGCTTCCATTTTACAAACAGGTTAATATCCTGAAAACCGTTTAATCCTTGTAAAGTACCTTTGCTGGCATTAACTGATATATAGGGTATTGCCGCCAATAAATTCAAATTATTGGTAATTCCATAATTAAGCATCAGTGTAGCCGATTGGGTAGATAAAGCGCCTATATTATCATTATTGCGCTTTAATGTGCCTTCCCAGTAATTTGTCCAGCTGCTATAACCATAACTAAGGGCTACGCACAAATTATTTTTAGGCATCATCAATGCATCCTGTTCGGTTTGCGCCTGTGCCGGGTACATCACACCGCAAAGCAGCAGCAAAACAGCATTGCTTAACAGCCATTTGTAATACATTTTCATTGTATAAGAACAGGTTATAAATTGGTTAGTATTTGATTACAACATAAGCCTTTCTTAATATGGAAAAGCTGTTTTAGTAACTCCAATAAATAATTGAAGCTTTATATTATGCCTCGGTAATGCTGGTTAAACACTAACAGAGGTGCTAAATACATTGTATCAGATCAGAAAACATGTAGCCGCAAATCGATAAAAATCAAAATTTGAAGTTCAGCAAAAGCATATTACCTGAACAGCATGCTTTGTAAAAGAAATGTTACGTCGGCTTGCTTTTACTAATATATTAAGATTTTAGAAATAGCAAAAATATTTTTTCCTGTAAAAACATTATGTGCAAATATTTGTAATTGCACACATCTAAATGCACCTTACCTTAGGTATTCATTGATTTTTATTGGAAAATCTGATCAAGCTACTCATACGCTTCAAACATATTTGCCACAAACTATCAGTAATTAAGATATAAGTTTCTTGTGCAACCAGCGCCTAACCGGCTCGTCATACAATTTAAGGCAAGCATATGCCAGTACTACAGAAGATATAATAGTAAGAGCAGCCCACGGAAAAGCAGTCTGAAAACTCATGCCTCTATTACGGCTAACCCAAGCTGTGTAAGTATAAATAATAGGATAATGGGTAATATAAATGGGATAAGAAATGTCACCTAAGAATTTGCATAGCTTGGAAGAAAACTTACCTTCTACCTGTCCGCTTGCACCTAGATAAACAATGAACGGAAATGCAATGATGATAACTAACGACTCGTACAAACCATTAGCCCATAAATGATCGGCACCTCCTATTCTGGGCATCACTAGGGTAGCCAACAGCAGCAAACTGCACCATAAAAACGCATTGCTAATATGCGACACTTTTACAGTGCGCGATAGCAACAAACCGCCAAAAAACGGGAACATCAAACGGGTAAAGCCTATACGTAACTGCTCGGCGTTTAAAGACCATCCACCTATCACATCACCAGTTTTACCGGTTACCGTATAATGAATAAGGGCCGCACCTGATATAGCCACCAAGATTGTTAATGCCGTTTTAGAAAACTTGCGCACAAAAAGTGCATACATGATATTGGCCAGGTATTCAAAAAACAGTGACCATCCTGGTCCGTTTAACGGGTGCATTTCCTGCCAGCCCCTGATGTCGGCCGATATAGGCAGCGGAATTAAAGTAAATCCTACCAGCATTACCAGCAGCATTTGCCATACCGGCACTTGATGAATGCCAGGAAAAGCCGGTCCATCCTGAAAATAAAATAAAGCAGCGCCAACAATCATCCCCATTACCACCATAGGCTGTAACCGGGCCAAGCGACGTTTAAAAAAGCCACCTAGTGTAAGCTTTTGCCACCGATCATCATAAGCGTAACCAATCACAAAGCCCGATAGTAAAAAAAAGAAATCAACCGCCAAATAACCATGATTCACAATTTGATTCAGACGACTGGTGGCATGAGCTTCAAAAGTGTGAAAGATAACAACGGTAAGCGCTGCCACGCCCCGCAATCCATCTAATATTGGGTAATGCGGCTTAGAGGCCGGTTGAGTATAAGACGACATGATAATTGGTTAGCTAGGTTAACGCTGCAATATATCAAATATACTTAGAATTTAAACTAGCATTTCATTTACGCCTTTGATGCCTGAGTTATGATAAATTGAGCAACCTGCTCTTGCTCGGTTACTGATAAATCATCACCATCATAAATCCAGTATCCATTCAAGTCAAATAATATCCGTCCTAAATAATCAGGACCATTCTGAAAAGCGGTATAAAGTTCATAACACTGACCACTTGCTTTTTCTGTTGCCGGAACAACATGTATAATCTCGCCCGGACCGCCATTACGCTTTAACCATGCTTTAGCTGCTCTGGTCAGGTAGTTCTTAATCATCATACTGATGTGGAAAAGTTTTTTCAAAGATAAACAAAATGCTAATATTTTTAGTATTAGTTTTGTGAACCCTAACTGTAAATGTCATGATCCGATTGAATTTAGCTTCTCGATTCTTATGTATATTATCCGCCTTTTCTTTTGCTGATGCAGGTTTTCGTAACCAGTTTAATCATACTATCCGGTTTAGCCCTATAAATCTCGAGCTATGAATAATGCAAAAGCAGAAATAATAAGCAGGCTAAAAACTGACATTTTAAAGTGGCAGGGCTTTGTACCGCCTGTTGCTGATGAAGCAAAAGGTATTGGTTTAGGCCCGTTAGAAGCTTCTTTTCCTAATGGCGTATTTCCTGTTGGGGCGATTCATGAAATGCTTTGCCCTACTGCCGAGCAAGCTGCTGCTACCGGCGGTTTTTTAACAGGCATCCTGTCTGCCATGATGATGAAAGGCGGTGCTTGTTTGTGGATTGGCACCAACCGGAAAATTTTTCCACCCTCGCTTAATTACTTTGAAACAGCTGCCGACAGGCTGATTTTTGTAGACGTAAACCATGAAAAGGATGTGCTTTGGGCAACAGAAGAAGCTCTTAAATGCGAGGGACTGGCCGCTGTTGTAGCCGAAGTACGGGAGATAAGTTTTGCACAATCCCGAAGATTACAGCTGGCTGTCGAGTCTAGCCGGGTGACGGGTTTTATTTTGCGTAATGATTTGCGTAAGCTTACCAGTACCGTTTGTGTAGCCCGCTGGCAGGTTAAACCACTACCCAGCAAAACAGAAGATGAACTGCCCGGCGTTGGCTTTCCGCGCTGGCAGGTTGAATTGCTGCGTGTAAAAAACGGCAACCCAGGCACATGGCAGTTAGAATGGTTTGAAGGCCGGTTTATGCCTGTTGATGAACAATTCAACACTATTCCATCACACGAACGAAAGGCAGGTTAACGATGCAAAAGCGATTTGTTTCTTTATGGTTTAGGCACTTGCTAACCGACTGGCTTACCCAGCAACGGCCCGAACTGGAGGGCATTCCGGTTGGATTAACCGTAATGGAGCGGAACCGGATTATACTTACCGCCATCAATAACGTAGCACAAAACGAAGGTATAAGCGTGGGCATGACCGCTGCCGACGCCAAAGCGATCATCCCCGATTTGAAAGTACTTGACGCGGTGCCCGGGCAGGCCGAAAAAATATTGCAGGCCGCCGGCAAATGGTGCATCCGCTACTCGCCCGCTGTTGCCGTTGATTTGCCCGACGGATTGTTGATGGAAGTTACCGGGTGTACGCATTTATGGGGCGGAGAACATACTTATCTTCAAAATTTGTTAACTGCCCTGCGGCAAAAAGGCTACCGCGTACGCGGCGCCCTAGCCGGCACAACAGGCACAGCCTGGGCCATAGCCCGATATGGCAAACAAGCCTCAGTTATTACATCGGGGGATCATATTAAGGCACTATACCCGTTGCCTCCGGCTGCCCTACGGTTAGAGCCGGTAACATTGGAGCGGCTGCATAAGCTGGGCTTTCACACCGTACAAAAACTACTAAGCTTACCTAAACCGGCTTTATGGCGGCGCTTTGGCGAGCATCTTCTTTTGCGTATAGACCAGGCGACCGGCTTAAAAGATGAACCTTTACAGATATTACATCCGCCCGAACCTTATCAGGTAAGATTGCCTTTTCTGGAACCTATCCGAACGCGACTGGCTATCGAAAAAGCCATACTGCAATTATTGGCCGATTTATGTCAACGCCTGCAAAAAGAAGGCAAAGGCTTAAGAGGTGCTATACTAAAAGGTTATCGTGTGGATGGTAAAAGCATTCAGATAAGTATTGGCACCAACAAACCTACTGCAAAGGTGGCTAATATATTTAAGTTGCTTGAGTTGAAAATTTCAACAATAGAGCCGGCCCTTGGCATTGAACTGTTTATACTGGAAGCGCCTAAAGTAGAAGATTGTTCGCCCGAGCAAGAACGCTTGTGGAAGCCGGATAGCTGTGGACTGGAAGACACCGGGGTAGCCGAATTGTTAGACCGGCTTACCAACAAATTCGGGTCAAACGCCATTAATCGTTACCTGCCACAAGAACGCTACTGGCCAGAACACGCCATACGGCCAGCTCAGTCGCTGGACGAGAAGCCAGCCACTATCTGGCAAACCGGCAAGCCTAGACCGATGCTTTTATTACCTAAACCAGAACGCATTGAAGTGATGGCCTTGCTGCCCGATAATCCACCTATGCTGTTTATTTACAAGGGCGAACGTCATGTTATTAAAAAAGCTGATGACGCCGAACGCATAGAGCGAGAGTGGTGGCTGGAACCGGGCTTGCATCGCGACTATTATACCGTAGAAGATGAGCAAGGCCGCCGTTACTGGCTATTCCGCTCGGGACACTATGGACAGGAAGAAACGCAATGGTACATTCATGGATTTTTTGCTTAACATTTTATGGCGTACGCAGAATTACAAGTAACCAGTAACTTCACTTTTATGCTGGGCGGCTCGCACCCCGAAGAGCTGGCCGACCGCGCTGCCGATTTAGGCTACACCAAAATTGCTATTACCGACCGCAACAGCGTAGCCGGTGTAGTGCGGGCCCATATAGCAGCAAAAGCCAGAGGTATCAGTATCATTCCAGCTTGCAGACTGGATTTAATAGATGGCCCCAGCTTACTGGCTTACCCCACCGATATAAAGGCTTGGGGTCATTTGTGCGCTTTACTCTCGTTAGGCAATCTACGTACCGAAAAAGGTAAATGCGAACTTTACCGCCGGGATATTTACGCACATGGTGAAGGCATTAAGTTTATTTTAATACCGCCTGCAACTTTAAACCAACACTTCGATTTTGAAAATGACTTTAAGGTTGCTGCAAACGAATACCGCTCCGCATTTGGTCACAATCTATACATTGCAGCCAGCCGCACTTATAGTGGGCAGGATAATAAACGCCTCTATCGCATTTCGCAATTAGGCATACCTATGGTAGCCACTAATGATGTGCATTACCATGTGGCCCAACGCCGGGAGTTGCAGGATATTCAAACCTGCGTACGCGAAAAATGCACTATCCATACCGCAGGTTTTAAACTATTGGCTAACGCGGAGCGCTATATGAAGCCTATTGACGAACTTGAACGCCTGTTTCGCCAATATCCTGACGCTATAGAACGTACTATTGAGATTGCCGAAGCTTGCACATTTTCATTAGACACACTAAAATATTTAGAACCCGAATGGCAAAGCCCTGATGGGCGCACTGCCGATGAGCATTTAAGGACCTACACCATGGCCGGTGCACGGAAGTTCTGGGGAGAAAGTATCCCAGACAAAGTTTTAAAGGATATTGATTTTGAACTTGACTTTTTTGCTAAGCGCAAACTGGCTCCCTACTTTTTAAGAGTGTATGCCTATACCCAAAAGGCCGAAGAATTAGGTATACTACATCAGGGGCGTGGTTCCGCAGCTAATTGTACGGTTTGTTTCTGTCTAGGCATCACGCCGGTTAACCCCGAAAAATCGAGGCTCCTTTTTTCCCGCTTTATGTCAGATGCCCGTGACGAATGGCCCGATGTGGATGTAGATTTTGAACATGAACGCCGCGAGGAGATCATCCAGTGGGTTTATGAAACTTATGGGCGAGAACATGCCGCTATTGTAGCCACCGTAACGCAAGAGCGGCACAAAGGCGCCTTGCGCGATGTGGGCAAAGCGATGGGTATGTCTGAGGACACCATTAAACGGCTGGGCGGCACTATCTGGAGTTTTTCAGAAGAAGGGTTCGACCGCGAGCGCATCATTGGGCAAGGCCTCAACCCTGATGATCCGCATCTGCAAAAAGTACTGCATCTTACCGAACAACTAATCGGCTTTCCGCGGCAGCTGGGTCAGCATACAGGTGGTTTTGTAATTACCGGCTGTAAGTTGTCTGACATTTGCCCCGTGATGAATGCCCGCATGGAAAACCGCACCCAGCTGGAATGGAACAAAGACGACTTAGAGGCATTGGGTATTTTAAAAGTAGATATTTTAGCCTTGGGTATGCTCACCTGCATCCGCAAAGCTTTTGGCCTGATTGAAAAGCACTATGGTGAAAAGTACACCTTAGAAAACGTTCCGCAAGACGAGGAGGACGTATACCAAATGATTAGCAAGGCTGATACTATTGGCGTTTTTCAGATTGAAAGCCGCGCACAGATGTCTATGCTGCCACGCATGAAGCCGAAAGTGTTTTATGATTTGGTAATTGAAGTAGCTATTGTACGCCCCGGTCCTATCCAAGGTGATATGGTGCATCCCTATTTAAGGCGGCGGGATGGTTTAGAGCCCATTGAATATCAATCAAAAGAGCTTAAGGATGTATTACATCGAACTAATGGCGTTCCTCTTTTCCAAGAACAGGCCATGGAAATTGCAATTGTAGCAGCTGGCTTCACTCCTGCCGAAGCCGATCACTTGCGTCGTAGCATGGCAACTTTTAAAGCTAAAGGCTTGGTTAGTGCCTTTCGGGAAAAACTGGTGACTGGCATGAAAGCCAATGGATATGAAGAAGAATTTGCCAAACGAATTTTTAAACAGTTAGAAGGCTTTGGTAGCTATGGTTTCCCGGAAAGCCACGCCGCATCTTTTGCACATTTGGTTTATATTTCATCTTGGCTTAAATGTCGATACCCCGAAGTTTTTGCAGCGGCACTGCTTAATAGCCAACCCATGGGCTTTTATCAGCCAGCCGAGATTGTAGATGATGCACGGGCACATCATGTAACGGTTAGACCAATAGATGTAAATTACTCATACTGGAATCATACACTTGAAGAAATAGACGGCAAATACCATGCGTTACGTTTAGGTTTCCGCTTAGCCAAAGGCTTGCGTGAAGAAGATATGAACTTATTAGTTGCTAAGCGCGGCCAGGGATACACCAGCATACAGCAGCTTAACGATGCTGGCATTTCACAAACGGCCATAGAACAGTTAACCGATGCAGATGCTTTCGGATCTATAAGCTTAAACCGCAGGGAAGCCCTTTGGGAAGTACCCGCTTTGAACGATAAACCCATAGGCTTATTTAAAGGTCAGCCATCAGCCAGCACACATGAGGACCAACTAGCGCTGCCATTAATGACGCAGGGCGAGCATGTGGTTCAGGATATAGCTACAACTGGCTTATCATTGAAGGCCCACCCGGTAAGCTTTGTACGTTATGAATTAAACCAACTGGGCGCTGTACCAACAGCTCATCTTAAGCAACTTAAAAACGGTGACAAAGTAAAAGTGGCTGGCATGATTACCATACGGCAGCGCCCTGGTACCGCCAAAGGAATTTTGTTTGTCACCATTAAAGACGAAACCGGCTTTTGCAATTTGGTAGTATGGCCTCAATTTTTTGACGAATACCGTAAAGAAATTATCCAATCGCGCCTGCTGATGGTGGATGGACACGTACAGGTGGCTGGCGAGGTAATTCACGTAGTAGTTAAACAGTGCTATAACATGAACAAGCTGTTAAGCAAATTAACAGAACCGGCTCAGCCCAACTCGCCTCAATTTACTTTTCCACATGACGAACAAAACAGCCCGCCACCCCAGCAACAACGCGGCGCTGTAAAGAAAGAAGTGTTTTACAAAGGGCGAAACTTTCAATAATAATATATAACTGAATAAAGAAACTGCGAAATATGTTTTTAACAACTTTTTGCGTCAGGTGCTTTTAAAGAACTTTTACATTATATTATGTTATAAAGGCACCTATAATAAGGAATATCAAAATCTATTTATCTGGATAAGGTCCGTATACAACCATCTAGCATAGCTTTGAGGTCTGCTTTTGTGGCTATCGCATCTTTTAATGATCTGGTGACTGTTTCCTGTATATCTTTAGAACGTGCTTTTTGAGCCAATTGGCTCAAAAATTCATATGCCGCAACCTGAAAGCCCTCAATCACTATTAAGTGTTGCAACATTCGGCAATCGGTTGATTGAGACGGATTATCACCAAAGTTTGAAGTAACAAATTCCATCAAATTTAGGCTGGTACGCGTTTGAGCAAAAGAGTCGGGTGTTTCAAATTTTAATAGCTTTAATATTACACGGAGCCTAAAAAGTTCTTCATGCGCCTTAACGCTAACCATCAAAATAGCCATTTTAACATCTTTAGCATAAGCATTATTGGCCAGCGAGGGCAAATACTCAAGTATCTGCGTTTTTATTGCAAACACCTCCAAACTATAAAAAATCAATAAATCATTGATTTTATCACCAATGCCGGCAGAATCACCTTGCAAATTATTAAGCATAGCACAAAAAGGTAAATAGGCGTTATAAAAGGGATACGAAGATGAGGCTATTAAAAAATAGAAGGATTATTATTACAATATCAACATTACTGCAAAGGTTTGCAACAGTTTACATTAAATGTATAATAAATTGTATTGAAGTAACATTTAAGGAACTATTTTGGGGTCTAAATTTAAAAATTAGCTAAAAAACCAATAAAAAGACAAAAAAAGCCGCTTAACTATTTAGTAAAGCGGCTTTTGTGCTCCCGAAGGGATTCGAACCCCTATCGATGGTACCGGAAACCATAATTCTATCCATTGAACTACGGGAGCATTTATTGTGTGCAAATATATTGTTTTAGAAACAAGAGCCAAGAGCCGGGAGACAAGAAAAATCAACTATTGCATTTTTATCTTGTTTCCTGGCTGTTGTTTCTTGGCTCTATCTATCTACACGTTAAATCTAAAGTGCATAATGTCACCATCCTGCACAATGTAAGTCTTACCTTCTACACTTAACTTACCGGCTTCTTTACAGGCAGCTTCCGAACCGTACTTAACAAAATCATCATACTTAATTACCTCGGCACGGATAAAGCCTTTTTCAAAATCAGAGTGAATTACACCGGCAGCTTGCGGAGCTGTGAAGCCTTTAGTAATAGTCCACGCGCGTACTTCCTGCACACCGGCTGTAAAGTAAGTGCTCAGGTCAAGCAAGTGGTAAGCAGCTTTAATTAGCTTGTTTACACCCGATTCGGCTAAACCCAAATCGTCCAAAAACATCTGACGCTCTTCGTAAGTTTCCAACTGGGCAATTTCCGATTCTATCTGGGCAGAAATCACCAGCACTTCGGCATTTTCTTCCTTAACCGCTTCGCGCACTTTTTCTACATAAGCATTACCTGTGTTTACAGCGCTTTCTTCTACGTTACAAACGTACATTACCGGTTTGGCCGTAAGCAGCCACAGGTCGGCAATGTGTTCTTTATCTTCGTCGCTAACCGCAGCTGTACGGGCCGATTTACCACTTAGCAAATGCTCGCGATAAATAGTTAACACTTCAAACGCTTTTTTGGCATCTTTGTCGCCGCCGGTTTTGGCAGCTTTTTCTACCTTTTGTATTTTCTTTTCAACCGACTCCAAATCTTTCAGTTGCAGCTCGGTATCAATAATCTCTTTATCGCGGATTGGGTCAACCGAACCATCTACGTGAATTACGTTATCGTTATCAAAGCAACGCAGCACGTGGATTATAGCGTTAGTGGCACGGATGTTTCCTAAAAACTGGTTACCTAACCCCTCGCCTTTGCTGGCGCCTTTTACCAAACCGGCAATATCCACAATCTCGATTACGTTGGGCACTACCTTTTGCGGGTTTACCAGTTCGGCCAGTTTGGTTAAACGATCGTCAGGTACGGTAATAACGCCCACATTGGGCTCAATGGTGCAAAACGGAAAGTTGGCCGCCTGTGCTTTGGCGTTTGATAAACAGTTAAAAAGTGTTGATTTGCCTACATTAGGCAAACCTACTATACCACATTGTAAACCCATTATTTTTTATTGAGTAGTTGATTAAGTTAAGTAGTTGATCGGCTAAAGGGCTAAACAATTGAAAACTAAATGAATAAAATCAGCATTTAACCACTTAACCAATACAATCATTAACCACCTAGCCAGTCACCAAAAATTCCCGCAAAGATAACACAAAATCTGCCTTGAAATTTGAAAAAATAAACGACTTTTGCGGGCGTTGTAAAACGTATCGATAACAATTGGGTTAACATGTAAAAACGAGGGCCGTATATGGAAGAAATGGTTGAACAAGTAGAACTGCTATTAGAGAATAATGATGAAGCGCAATTGCACGACTATTTGAACAGCCTGAACATATCGGACGTTGAAGAGTTAATTGGCGAGTTACCCGAACATGCCGCCCATTTTATTGAAGCGCTGGCACTTAACCGCGCAGTAAATGTTTTCCGCATTTTGGATTTTCCTATCCAGGAGCGTTTGCTAAAAAAACTTTCCGGACAAAAAATTGCCGAACTGATTAATGAGTTGCCGCCCGACGACCGTACATCTTTGTTTGCCGAACTGCATGGCGACACGGTTAAGAACCTGATTTTACACTTACCCCCCGACGACCGTAAGCAAGCCCTGGCCCTGTTAGGTTATGATGAAGACAGTGTGGGCCGGTTAATGACACCCGACTATATAGCTGTAAAAAAAGACTGGGATGTGGTACGGGTACTCTCACACATCAGGCGCTATGGTAAAAATTCGGAAACCATTGATGTTATCTATGTGATAGATGAGCACGGGGTGTTGCTGGATGATATCCGTATCCGTGAGATATTATTGGTAGACCCGGCAACCAAAGTAAGCGACTTAATGGATAACCGGCTTATTTCCCTTAATGTTAGCGATCCACAGGAAGAAGCTATCAATACCTTCAGAATGAACAACAGGGTAGCTTTACCGGTGACTGATAACAATAACATTTTGCTGGGCATCGTAACGGTAGATGACATTTTGTGGATTGCCAATGAAGAATATACCGAAGACATCCAGAAAATTGGTGGCACCGAAGCATTGGATGAGCCTTATTTGGATATCAACCTGTTTAAGCTGGTTAAAAAGCGTGTAGGCTGGCTAATTGTACTTTTTTTGGGCGAAATGCTTACAGCAACAGCAATGGGTTATTTTGAAGGACAGATTGCCAAAGCGGTTGTATTGGCGCTGTTTGTTCCGCTTATTATATCCAGTGGTGGCAACAGCGGATCGCAAGCGTCTACGCTAATTATACAAGCTATGGCTTTAGGTGAGGTTACGATAGAAGACTGGTGGCGGGTAATGCGACGCGAAATACTTTCGGGCTTATTGCTAGGTATTACACTGGGTATTATAGGTTTTTTCCGAATTTACGTATGGACGTTATTCAGTGATATTTACGGGCCACATTGGGCATTGGTAGGCACCACTGTAGGCTTATCGCTGGTAGGTATTGTGCTTTGGGGATCGCTGGCTGGCTCTATGCTACCATTGCTTTTGAAACGCCTGGGGCTCGACCCGGCTACTTCATCTGCCCCTTTTGTAGCTACACTAGTAGATGTGACCGGATTAATCATTTATTTTACAGTGGCGGTGTCTGTACTGCATATATAAAGTGCTACTTTGTTGTTTTTAATAACTTTATGTACAATTAAATTTTTACAATGAACCTAACACCTAATTCATCGCTAAATTTAACAACACAAGCACAAGCTTATTTAAAAATAGCGACTAAATGGGCTCGCTTCTTATCAATTGCAGGCTTTATTTCTTGTGGCTTTATAATTATATTTGGCTTTTTTGCGGGAAGTTTTATGGCAACAATGGCAGCTCGACTTTCCCCCACATCAGTCGAGTTGGGGCCAACCGTACTTACTATATTTTCATCTATTATATTAGCGTTACTTTACTTCTTTCCATGCCTTTACCTATACAAATTCAGTGCGCGAGCACGAAATGGTATTGATTTTAATAGCGATACAGAAATTGAATTAGCAATGGCAAAACTGAAGTCGTTTTTCATATTCATTGGCGCTCTTACTATTATTATGTTATGCTTTTACGCCTTTGGATTCTTAGGCTTTATTGCAGGAATAGGCACTAATTCCTCTATGCGCTAACATATATGAACAGAAATAGCTTTGCCGTTAAGCAAAGCTATTTTTCTTGGTAATAACTTATGTACTATTTTAGTAGTATCTACTACTTAGAACGTTAAATCTTCATCAGGTGCTGCAACGCCTGCAGCTTTTGTTATTTCTGACAGCTCGCTGTATTCATAACGCTTTTCAACTACTTCCTGGTGCGCTTTGATATAATCTACAGTATCTTTCAGGCCTTCTGCAAATTTTTCAAAATCCTCTTTGTATAAAAAGATTTTGTGTTTCACAAAAACACCATCCTCCAAACGCTTCTTGCTCTCTGTTACTGTGATGTAATAGTCGTTTGACCGTGTGGCTTTTACATCAAAAAAATAAGTTCTTTTACCTGCCCTTACTTTTTTCGAGAATACTTCATCCCGCTCTCTGTTATCAAAATCTCCCATGTTAATAAAGTGTTGTAATAGTTATGATTGCATAAATATAAACAATTTTTGAAATAGCAAGTATTTTAATCAACAATGTGGAAAAATATTAAACTATTAACATTGTTGTTTGTATGATACGAAACTTTTAAATGAAAAGTTATAAGACAGCTAGATTTTAAATACTTATCAAATTAAATTGCCGGCGGTGTTTCCTGCTCTTCCAGTAATTGCTTTTCATACAATTCGAAGTAATCACCTTTTTGTGCCATCAACTCATCGTGGGTACCTTGTTCAGTAATTATACCGTTATCCATCACCAAAATTTTATCAGCATTACGTATAGTTGATATACGGTGAGCGATAATAATACTGGTTTTTCCGTTCATGATACGGCCCAGATTGCGTAATATCTCCTCTTCCGTACGGGTATCTACCGCCGACAGGCAATCATCAAATACCAGTATCTGCGGCTGCTTTACGATAGCACGTGCGATGGAAACACGTTGTTTTTGTCCGCCCGATAAAGTAATACCCCGTTCACCAATCAAGGTATCAAAACCTTTTTCCAGTTCTATAATGTTACCGTATACGGCAGCATTTTTAGCAGCCTGTTCAACAGCAGATCTATCCAGCACATCGGCACTAAAAGCTATGTTATGTGCAATAGTGTCCGAAAATAAGAAAACCTCCTGCGGCACAAACCCCACCTGCGAACGATATGCATTTAAATTCAGTTGTGGCAAAGGCGTTCCATCAATCTGTATTTCGCCGCCGGTGGTATCATACATGCGCATCATCAAATTGGCAATGGTTGATTTACCCGACCCTGTACGACCGATGATGGCCAGCATCTGGCCGGGTTCTACCGTAAAGGACACTTCTTTAAGCGCCTCTATGCCCGTATCGGGATATACAAAACTTACCCGGTCAAATACAATCTGACCTTTAACCTGCCGGGCAGCCACCTTTGGCGATTGCACCTCTGGCCGTTCATGTAAAAACTCGTTGATACGCTTTTGCGAAGCGGCTGCCCGCTGAATTAGTGAGGTTACCCAACCCAAAGACATAACCGGGAACATAAGTTGATTAAGGTAAACCACAAACTCAGCAATATTGCCTGATGTGATGTTACCTTTCATTACCTCTATACCACCTATGTAAATGATAAGCACATTGCTGATGCCCACCAGCAACAACATCATCGGAAAAAACAGTGCCTGCACTTTGGTAAGCGCCATTGAGTGCATTTTGTAATTTTCACTCTCTTCTGTAAACTTTTTACTGATGTAAGCTTCCCGCACATATGATTTTACTACACGGATACCTGAGATATTCTCTTGCACAAAGCTGGATAGCGAAGACAATCTTTCCTGTATCTTCTCGCTTCTGAACTCAATCAGGTTGTTTACATAGTAAATACTGAGCACCAGCACCGGCATAGGCATCAGCGCAAAAAGCGCCAGTCGGCCGTTTACACTAAGCATGGCATATACAGTAAGTACAAACAACACAATGGTATTAATAGCATACATAATGCCCGGACCTAAGTACATCCGCACACGACTTACATCCTCGGTAGCCCGGTTCATCAAATCGCCGGTATTATGGCGACGAAAAAAGGCCAGCGATAATTCCTGATAGTGCTGGTATATCTCGTTTTTTAAGTCATACTCTATATGCCGCGACATGAGGATAATAGTTTGACGCATAAAAAACAGGAATAGCCCTCTTAATAGAGACAACACTAATACCAATGCGCCAAACAACAGCAAACTCGAGCCGAAAATATCATAAATTATCTGCTGACGGTCAAAGCCTGCATACAAGTGGTATATCTGTATATTTTCGGACACCAAGTTAAAAGCTACACGAATAACTTGTGCCGGCAAAACGCCAAATATGTTGGATATGACCACGAAGCATACACCAGGTATCAGTCGCCAGCGGTATTTGTAAAAAAACTTATTTAAGTAAGCAAGGCTTTTCATATCAACGGTGCAAAGGTAATGCATTTAACCGCATATACTATTTGCAAATAATTGCTGCCAGCAAGCGGTTATCACTAATGAATAATTTTAAAATGATTAATGTTTACAGCACGCAAAAAAATCTTACTTTTGCACTCGATATCGGTTAACGTTTTTTGGCTAACCCATTCAATTGTTCATTGGCAGGAGAGTATGTATATTTGAGTATGAACAGGGGAACCAATGCACGGAATACCGAACAAAAACCAGCTGTTGGTGTTTTAGCTAACATCAGAGCAAAATAAGTATATTTTGAAGCATAACATCTTAAATCGTTCTTATCCATGTTAAATAGAAGGCATCTTAGAGTTAAAGTATTACAGGCTTTATACGCCTACCAGCAAACCGAACAAAAAGATGTTAAACAGCATGAAAAGGCCTTACTGCAAAACATAGACCAGGTTCACGAAATGTACATCTGGATGCTATCGTTGATAGATGAAACTATCCAGTTTGCGGCCAATGATGCTGCTGAACGGGCCAACAAACACCTCCCTACCGCCGAAGATTTAAATCCAAACTTAAAAATTCTGGAAAACCGCTTTATTACATCATTGCATGTGAATAAAGATTATATATCGGCCCTAAAGAAATATAAAGTTTCATGGGATTTTGAACCTGAGCTTTCCAAAAGCCTGTTTACAGTTCTGAAAAATTCGGATGAGTATAAAGCTTACCTGCAAAAAACAGACGATACGCTGACTACTGACAAAGACATCATCAAGTTTATATTCAAAAAGGTAATATTAAAAGCTACTTTGGCCGAGCAGGTATTTGAGGATAAATTTATTTCGTGGCCAATTGATAAAGAAGTGCTACAGGCGCTGATTGCCAAAACGTTTAAAAACTTTTCGTTTGATAACCCTCACGAAAACAAGCTGGCCGAGGTAACAGGCAACTGGCCTGAAGACCGCGACTTTATCATCAACCTTTTTGAACAAGCCATTCGCCACGATGCCGAATACCAGGAACTGATTGGCAACAAAACACAGAATTGGGAACCTGAGCGTATTGCTATGATGGATACCCTGATTATGAAAATGGCGATCACCGAATTTGTTAACTTTGCATCGGTACCGGTAAAAGTAACCATCAACGAGTATTTAGAAATTGCCAAAGAGTTTAGTACGCCAAAAAGTAATTCTTTTGTTAATGGTATCTTGGATAAAATCTTGTTTGAGTTAAAAGAGCAAAACAAAATCCGTAAAACCGGCAGGGGTTTAATTGAATAATTACATGAAAAATATTTTAGCAGTTTTGTGTATTGCAGGTGCTTTAACTACAGCCTGCAATCAATCGCAAAAATCATCTCAACCGGCTGCTACCAGCACCACCAGTATTGCAGCAACAGCTACCCCACTGGTTGACTCGGCAAGTGCACCTGTATTGAAATTTGACAAAGAGGCTTACGATTTTGGCAAAATTAAAACCGGCGACAAAGTAACATACGAGTTTAAATTTACCAATGCGGGCAAAACGCCGTTGATTATAAACGATGCTGTTGCCAGCTGCGGATGTACAAAACCGGAGTATGAAAACAAACCTATTCAGCCGGGCGAAGGCGGCGCTATTAAAGTAACCTTTAACAGCGCAGGCAAAGTAGGTTTGCAAGACAAAATGATAACCATTACAGCTAACACCGCGCCTGCACAAAGTGTAGTGCACTTAACAGGCGAGGTAACTGAAAAATAATTTAAATTTATATGACAGCAAACATTTTATTACAATTAGGCGGCGGTGCCGGTGGTTTGGGTGGCATTATCCCAATGGTTTTAATCATTGTGGTATTCTACTTTTTTATGATCCGCCCACAGGTTAAAAAACAAAAAGACCAAAAAAAATATGTTGATGAACTGCAAAAAGGCCATAAAGTGGTAACTACTGCCGGTATACATGGTCGTATAGCCGAAGTAAATGAAACCACGTTTTTAATTGAGGTAGACAACGGCGTAAAAATCAAATTTGATAAAGCCTCTATATCGCTTGATGCATCAAAAGCATTAAATAACCCACCTGCAGCTAAAGCATAATTAAAATATAAAAGTGCTCAATGCCGTTTCTTTTTGCAATTAAAGAAACGGCATTTTATTTTTACAGCAAGCAATACATCAGGCATGCCTATCATCAAGCTTTCCGTTTCTGAACGCAGGCGGTTATCCGTTTTTATTACCTGCTTGTTGCTGGCATTTATCTCCTGGGTTTTCATTACGCTTTCGGGCAAATACATTTATTCCACTAAACAGGCCATTGTATTTAAAAATGCACCGCAAAAACGTGCATTTCGTGCTTTGCAGCCAGATACGGTTGAAATTAGTTTACAAGGTACCGGTTGGCAAATGCTTTTTTCAAAAATGAACAATAGCACTCGGCCGGTTAGTGTTGATTTACACACGCTTGAACACAATGATTATATTGCTTTAAATACACAGCTAGAGCGAATTAACCGGATGAAGGATATGAACCACAAAATTATTGCCTTTAACCCGGATACTTTGTATTTTGATTTTACCAACCGGATGATAAAAAAGATTCCGGTAGAGCCTCTGCTGGATATCAAATATAAATCGCAATACATAGCAACCGGTAAAATTACTGTAACACCGGCATATATAACTTTAAACGGCCCCGCCAACATTATCCGAAACGTAAACATTTGGAAAACAGACTCATTAAGCTTGACTGACGTTCATAACACAATTGACAGACAGCTTAAACTACAACCAGTTAAAGAAGGTAATTTAAGCGTATACCCCAAAACCGTTCAGCTGCACATTCCGGTAGAAGAGTACACCGAAAAAACGTTAAGCGTGCCGGTAAAATTGGTAAATAATCCACATTATGATGCCATTAAAATCTTCCCCCAGCGGATACAAGTAACCTTTACCGTTCCGTTGAGCAGGTATGCTGAAATTGACGAAGACTTTTTCGAAGCTACTGCCGACTTCAGCTTGTGGAAAGAGGGCTATTCAATACTACCTGTTAAAATTACGCATATGCCGGTTTATTGTAAGGTGGTGAGCATATCACCTCAGAACGTAGATTTTTTAGTGAAAAAATAAGATGCTTAAAATTGGTATCACCGGAAATATAGGGAGCGGTAAAACCACCGTTAGCAAAGTATTTGAACTGCTTGGCATACCTGTTTTTTATGCTGATGATGCGGCCAAAAAGGTAATGACAAACGATGCTGAACTTATTAAAGGCATCACACAAGCTTTTGGCCAAGACGCTTACTTTGCAGACGGAACCCTTAACCGTAGATACATTGCCGGCATTGTATTCAACAATGAATTAGAATTGAAGAAGCTAAATGCCTTAGTGCATCCGGCCGTTTTCAGGGCTTTTGACCAATGGGCCGCTGCACAGACAAATGTACCTTACGTGCTTAAAGAAGCTGCTTTGTTGTTTGAAAGTGGTTCGAACCGCGATTGTGATTATACTGTTTTAGTGACAGCACCTACCGAAGTTCGCATAAAAAGGGTTATGCAACGCGACAGCATTACACAAACCGAAGCAGAAAGCCGCAATGCCAAACAAATGGCAGAAACGGACAAAATACAATTGGCTGATTACATAATATCCAACGATAATACGCAACTGGTTATACCGCAAGTATTAGCCTTGCATCAGCAGTTTTTAACTGCACCTAATTCATGAACATCCTTAACGACTTTTTAGCTTTTGATGGCATCGGTTTGTATTGCCGCTACGGTAACTTTTATTTAGATCCGCAGCAACCGGTACAACAAGCCGTCATTTCACATGCTCATGCCGATCATGCCATAGCTGGCAACCGGCAATTATACTGCACCGCCCCTACTGCTGATTTTATGAAGCTGCGCTACGGCAAAAATGCAGGCGGCACTTTTAACACAATCACTTGGCATCAGTCTTTTGCTATAGGCGCTGTAGAGATCACGTTTATTCCCGCAGGACATATGCTGGGTTCAGCACAGGTGTTAATGCGCTATGAGGGCACAGATTACCTTTATACGGGCGATTATAAGTTACAGGCTGATGCCACATGCGAGCCTATTGCCTGGGTAAATGCCGATGTGCTGATTACAGAAAGCACTTTTGCAAATCCTGCCGTTTTGCACCCCGACCCTGCGATTGAAATTAGCAAGCTGAACGATATAAAAATCAATATTTTACTTGGTGCTTATGGCTTAGGCAAAGCTCAGCGTTTAATAAGGCTTATTAACGATTATGCACCGCAAAAAAAATTATTGGTTCATCATCGCATTGCGCCAATAAACGCCATTTATGAAAAGTATGGGTATAAGCTTGGACCTTGTCAGCCCTACAACCGTAAGCTGATGAAAAATCAGGATGAGTACGTTTACTTAGTGCCGCCCTTTACGTTTGACAGTTATCTGCGCGCTACAGGCGTGAAGCGCTTGTTCGCATCTGGCTGGAAAAACCTGCAAGTTAACCAACAGGACACGCTTTTTATTTCTGACCACGTAGACTGGAACGATATTTTACATGCCGTAGAACAGGTAAAACCACAACAGATTTGGACTTTGCATGGGGACGGTAGTCATCTGCAGAAACATTTTGAAAATCGCATCACTGTTAAGGTATTAAACTAATGCTTACCGAGGGTACAGATTACTACACAAACCAGGATGGCCTGTTCGTATTTACGCGCGAATATCATTTAAAACGAGGTTATTGCTGTAAAAACAAGTGCAAACATTGTCCCTGGAACTATGGCAAAGCCAAAACCATTAAACAAATTAAAAATAAATAAACATATTTGCCTGTTCGTTATTATAGTACAGTATGCAAATTGATAAGGAGATACAAGGCAATTTTGAAGATAATTACCACAAAGTTGTTGTGAATATTACTTACACTTACGGTTGGGTGTCCAATTTAGCACGGGGCGAATTTGAGAAATATAACCTTACTAGTCAGCAATTTAACGTTTTACGAATTCTGCGCGGGCAGCACCCTAAACCGGCCACCATTAATTTGTTGAAAGAACGCATGCTGGATAAGATGTCGGACGCATCACGTATTGTTGACCGGCTGGTGCAAAAGGAATTGGTATCACGTGGCACCTGCAGCCATGACCGCCGTGCTGTCGATATTTTGATTACCGAGAAAGGGTTAAATCTGCTTTCGCAAATGGATAAAACGTTCCGCACTTCTGATTTTATTAAAAATAATCTTACCGAGGAAGAAGCCGGAACGTTAAGCGACTTATTAGATAAATTACGCGGTTAACAAGCCAACCTTTAACTTCTTGTTTTATTTCGAAAGTTTTAGAATGGCAAGCCGATGCCAAAGTTTAGCTGCATGAACCGGTAAGGCTCGGCATGCGTTTCTTCATACGAACGCTTGAAAGCACCTGGGTTAAACATTTCATCGATATGTTTAATCAGCACCCACTGTTCTGCCCCTGTAAATTGCGGATCTTTAAATTTAAACCCGGCATCCAACCTAAACACGAAATACGATAAGTCAAACCGCAAGCCCATTCCCACGTCCATAGCTGCCGATTGCAATACATTATTTAACCTAAACTCTCCCCCTGGGTTATCTTCGTTTTTATGCAATCGCCAAACGTTACCAAAATCGGTAAAGAATGCGCCTTTTATTTTAGCACCATAAAAATTGCTGGCCAGCCTAAACCTGTATTCGGCATTACCTACGATCCTAATTTCACCTAGCTGATCCAGGTATTTGAAACGATTTAACAATGTTGGGTTGTTCTGGTAAAATGCTGCCCGGTTAAATTGACCAGGCCCCAGTGTGCGCGGCAACCAAGCCCGCATATCATTAGCCCCGCCTGCGTAGTAGTTTTTCTCAAAAATAAGTTGCCTGCTATTACCATAAGGAATGCCGATACCGGGATTAAAACGGAATATAAACTGCCGTTCGGCGCCTCCTAAACTTCGATAAAAACGAATGTCTATGTCAGCCTTGGCATACTGAGCAAACGTGTATCCAAAAATGGTACGGTTACCCGCTGTATCTCGCGGCGTACCTAATAACCGGCTAGCCAAATTCAATGTATTACCGCCAATGTCTAAAAATCCTCTGAAATAGGTGAAATTTTCTAAACTGTTCAGCTTGTTGGCGTTCAGTTGAAACGTGTATTGACTACCAGAGGTAAAAATTGTCCGGCCTATCAGATATACATATGAATACCGGTTAGAGTCAATAAGTTGCTGCCGCACTCCAGGATCGATAGTACCGCTGGAAAATTCGATACTAATGGGTGTAAACACATGCTGCTTGCGCGCTGTTTCTACCCAATCATATGTAAGGGAGTTGATAAAGCTATGGCGCTCAACCAATCCTTTTTGATAAAACAACTGAAAGTTGGACGAGAATGTAGTATGCGGAACGCCATATTTGCCTAATACAGGCAAATCAAAAGGAGCTATAATACGTGGATAAATCAAATTAGCACCAATCCTAAAATCTTGGTTTTGTATACTACTTCCACCACTGGAACCATTATCGAATAATACACTCCAATTAGTTTTAATTTGTAATACCTCGGCTCGCTTAAACAAGTTACGGTTGGTAAAGGTATTACCCAGGTTGTAGCCATATCTGCCGCTATTGAAAAGAAACTCCGCCTCTACCCTGTCCGACATTCGTTTAAGCGGTATGATATTAATCTGGTTATCCAAACGGCGGTTCACGCTGTCGGGCAGCTTCTTATAATCAGGATTGGGAACGTTACGAAAAACATTTAATTCTGAAAGGCGTGACGTAGTAAGCGATTGCTGATCAACATTATACAAATCACCTTTTTTCTGGAATGTATATCGCGTAATGGCATCGGGCTTAAAGCGATGCGAATAATCAACAAACGTAAACTGCGAATCGACCCGTAGCGTGTCTGCCTTGCCGGGTGTGCGGCCATTACTATTGGCAATCGTAATTAGCGTATTGTTAATTCGGTAAGTAGGATGTGCATCTTTACCATCCGGGTTATCAATTAGCAATTTGATGTCTACTACACTATTATTGAAAGTAGAATCATAATTGTAATTAATATACTGTCGATAAAAGTCATAGTAACCATTATGCTTCATCACCTGATAAAACTCGTCACGGTCATAAGCTAAACTGTCGGTATCAAAACGTCCGCCGGGCTGCACGTGCGAAAAGCGGCGACGATTTACACGGTATAGTGCCCTAACCGCCGGATCACCTATACTATCCTGAAAACTGCGTATTTTGAATAATGGTCCTTCTGTAGCAGCAAAAGTAAGTTTGGCTTTCTTTTTAGCTACCTCTATCTGGCTGTTTACTTTGGCCTGCAAGTAACCTTTATTGTGTAAAAACTGCTCTATTTGTACGCGCGAATATTCAACCAGGTTACTATCCAGAATGGCAGGTGGCTCGCCTATATTTTTTTTACCGTTTCGGCTAAGCAGGTAATACAATTGCAGGTTAAACCAGTTATTGGGTTGCTGCAAACGATCTACGTAAGTAAGTGCCTGGTCTGAAAACTGTTTGTCAACACCCTGTACCTGCACGTCACGCACTAAGGCCTCATTATCATCAAGCCTACGGGTTAAACTACATCCGCTTACCGCCAAAAGGAAAAGAATACTTAATATTGCAAGGCTATAATGCTTAATCTCGGGATATGCTTTCAAAATCTCAGGTCAGTTTATTAAAATCCTTACAACAAAAAAAATTCCGCAGAGAGCATGGGCTCTTTGTCGCAGAAGGTTTTAAATCGGTAGCCGAGTTTACGGCATCCTCTTACGTTATTCAAACCGTTTATCATACGCCTGCAGCAGGTTCTAAATTGTATCAGCTATCAAAGAAAATCAATTTTCAGGAAATTACAGCCACAGAACTTGAAAAAATAAGCAGTTTAACTACGCCGCAAGAAGTATTAGCCGTTATACATATACCCGAATGGCCCGCGTTACAGCAGCAACAGTTAAGACAAAAGTTCACATTGGTGCTGGATGGCGTGCAGGATCCCGGCAATATGGGCACCATTATCCGCACGGCCGATTGGTTTGGTATTCAAAACATCATTTGCTCAATTGATACGGTAGATGTTTATAACCCTAAAGTAGTGCAGGCTACCATGGGGTCGTTATCCAGAGTAAGTGTTCATTATACTGATTTAACACAGCTGCTCCCCCAACTTAACCTGCCTTTGTATGGTGCTTTGCTGGATGGTGAAAATATTTATGCCACCGATTTTGGCACCGAAGGTTTAGTGGTGATGGGCAATGAAGGCAATGGTTTGCGGACTGAAATACAGCAGCTTATTGATAAAAAAATAACGATTCCGCGCATTGGGCAAGCTGAGTCTTTGAACGTAGCTATTGCTACAGCATTGTTTTGTTCAGAAATTAATAGAAAAAGGTTGAAATAAATATTGCGAGACAACAAATAATAATTATTTTTGCACTCCGTTAAAACGGTCGGGTGGCCGAGTGGCTAGGCAGAGGTCTGCAAAACCTCGTACAGCGGTTCGAATCCGCTCTCGACCTCAAAAGGGTTAACCGTAAAGAATAAATTACAATGGGCGTAACACGTTTAAAAAGAAAAGACAGAAGAAACAAAACCGTTTCTCGTTTAGAAGTACAACATTTGAAACTGGCAACTAACCTGGAACCAGGAAGCCGCTCACAAGAGCCAAAAAACAGCCAGATTGCTAAAAACAACGAAATTTTAGCACAACTTTCTTCAAAGTAATTACTGATTCATTTCAGCATAAAAAAGCCTGCCGGTTATACCGGCAGGCTTTTTTGTTATCAAACAAAATAAGCCGTTAAATTACATTTAACGGCTTAACAAAAACTTATTAATACGCCCTACCAGCGCTGGTCCTTCATAAATAAAACCGGTGTACAACTGTATTAAAGAAGCACCTGCTTTCAATTTTTCATCTGCATCTTCGGGCGAGTGTATGCCTCCCACCCCAATAATTGGAAATGATTTTTTAGATTTTTCAGACAAATAACGAATCACCTCTGTTGAACGACTGGTTAACGGCTTACCGCTTAATCCTCCTGTTTCTTGTATTACCTTTTGTGATGATTGTAATCCTTCCCGGCTGATAGTTGTATTGGTAGCAATAACCCCGGCAATACCCGTTTGCTGCACAATTTCAACAATATCATCCAACTGCTCGTTGGTTAAATCAGGTGCTATTTTAAGCAAGATAGGTCTGCTGATACCACTTTTTTGATTACGTTGCTGTAAGGTGTTCAAAATTTGCATCAGCGGTTCTTTTTCCTGCAAAGCACGCAAGCCGGGTGTATTGGGCGAGCTTACGTTAACCACAAAATAATCTACCACATCAAACAAGCGGTCAAAGCACTTAATGTAATCACTTACGGCATCCTCATTAGGTGTGTTTTTATTTTTACCAATGTTGCCGCCGATAATAATGTTTTGTTGCTTGGCAGCATCGCTTTTACGGTAAGCGGCAATGCGCGAAGCCAGCACATCCACTCCCATATTATTGAAGCCCATACGGTTAATCAAGGCAGCATCGGCAGGTAAACGAAACATACGGGGTTTATCGTTACCAGGCTGTGGCAAAGGTGTTACCGTGCCTAGTTCAACAAAGCCAAAACCTAAGTTAGCCATTTCGGCAATTACATCGCCATTTTTATCAAACCCTGCGGCTAAGCCCACCGGGTTCTTAAATTTAAGGCCAAACACTTCGCGCTCCAGTCGCTTATCGGCAACATCCCAAACGCTTCTGCTTAAAGCAGTCCCGCCCGGAAAGCGGTTAAAACGTTTCAAGTTACGGGTTACAAAGTAATGAACCTTTTCGGGATCGAACTTAAAAAATATGGGCTTGATTAAGGGATACATGCTGCAAATTTAGGGCTTTGCAACCGTATTTGCAGAATTGATATAAAGCCCATACATTAGGGCTCCAACTATATACCCATGAGCAACCTATTTAACAGGCGAAAATTTATCACCAATACTGCCATCGCCACAACAGCCACCATCGCCCTGCCTCAAATTGTGTCGGCCGCTTTCAAAAACGAGAACGTGAAAAAATATGCATTGAACGAAAATGATGTCATTGTATTTCAAGGCGACTCGATAACTGATTGGGGCCGCAAAAGAGATGAAAATGCGCCTAATACTTTTGGCATGCTGGGTTCTGGCTATGCTTACCAGGCCGCCGCTAAGTTGCTGCTGGATCATGCAGATAAAAACTTACAGATATACAACCGTGGTGTTAGCGGAAACAAAGTATACCAGCTGGCCGAACGTTGGGACAATGAGTGTTTGAATTTTAAGCCAAATGTGTTAAGCATTATGATTGGGGTAAATGATTTTTGGCATACACTTACGGGTGGCTATAAAGGTACCATTGAAACTTACCGCACTGATTACAAAAAACTGCTTGACCGCACTAAACAAGCCTTGCCTAATGTAAAATTTATTATCGGTGAGCCGTTTGCAATTAAAGGTGTAAAAGCGGTAGATGAAAAATGGTATCCTGCTTTTGATGCTTACCGCCAAACATCCCGCGAGCTGGCCACTCAATACGATGCTGTATTTTTGCCATATCAAAAACTGTTCGATGAAGCTTTAAAAACTGCTCCGGCTGTTTATTGGACCAATGATGGTGTACATCCGAGCATTGCAGGTGCCGCTTTAATGGCACAAGCCTGGCTAAAAGCAATAAAAGATTAAAGCACTTACATGAAAGCTTTTACACTGTTGTTATCACTTTTTATGGCAACAAACTTTTTCCAAGCGCCATCAGCCAAAGAACTGGTTGGCGTTTGGAAGATATCTGACGTTAATGTAGATCCAGGTACGCCACTTGTTGCTAATGGTGCTGCTGCTGCCAGAATGAAGCTCGTAGTGATGAAGCTTGTGTTTGACATCAGGGCAGATCATCGTTTTTTCATGAAAGGCAATGTTACTAATCAGCAAATACCCGAGGGCGTGTGGCGTTTTGATACATCATCCAATATTATCAAAGTGAAAGAAGCGAATGGCTCAGAAGGTACGTTGGCAAACATATATGTTAAAAAAGACGGCAAGGGCCAAGTGTATTTCAGATTAATGGATACACCAATGACGCTTAAAGTTCATAAATAAACAGCCGTTTAACACATATTTAATTACAATTTACTTACACCGTGCGGCTTTACCCTTTCGGCCCAAATTGGTATATTTGTAGTTAAATGATTGCGATAAATAACCTGACGTTCGAGATTGGTGCACGTGCGCTGTATGACGAAGCCAACTGGCATATTAAACCCGGAGAAAAAATTGGCCTTATTGGCGCTAACGGAACCGGCAAAACTACCTTGCTGAAGCTAATTGTAGGCGACTACAAACCTACATCGGGCACTATATCTAAATCGAAAGAATTAACCATTGGTTATTTAAATCAGGATTTACTTTCTTACGCTTCTGATAAATCAATTTTGCATGTGGCAATGGAAGCCTTTGAGCGCCAGAACCAACTGCACACAGAAATTGAAACTTTGCTAAAGAAGCTGGAAACTGATTATAGTGAAGATTTATTAAACAAGCTAAGTGATAAACAGCACGAGTTTGAAGCACTGGATGGCTACAATATCGAATATAAAGCCCACGAAATATTAGCAGGTCTGGGTTTTAGCGATGTTGATCAGGAACGTAAACTAAACACCTTTTCGGGTGGATGGCGCATGCGGGTAATGCTGGCTAAAATTCTGTTACAAGCTCCGGATATTTTACTACTGGATGAGCCTACCAACCACTTGGACTTACCGTCTATTCAATGGTTGGAAGATTATTTACGAAATTTTGAAGGCGCCATTGTTATTGTATCGCACGATAGATGGTTTTTAGATAAAGTAATTAACCGTACCGTTGAATCGCGTAAAGGTAAACTGACTGTTTATGCTGGTAACTATACTTTTTATCTGGAAGAAAAATCCCTTCGTGAGGAGATTCAACGCGGAGAGTTTAAAAACCAGCAAGCCAAAATCCGCCAGGAAGAGCGTTTGATTGAACGTTTCCGGGCTAAAGCATCTAAAGCTAAAATGGCCCAATCGCGCATTAAAATGCTTGATAAAATGGAGCGCATTGATGATGTGGATGATGATAATCCTAGTGTGAATTTCAGTTTCAAATTCAGCAGGCAATCGGGTAGGAATGTAATCACCATCGAAGACCTGAGCAAGAGCTATCCAAATCTCGAGATATTAAGCCACGCCGACGCAGTAATTGAAAAAGGCGACAAAATTGCCCTGATTGGTGCCAACGGACGAGGTAAATCAACCCTATTGCGCATTATTGCCGGTGCTGATAAGGAATTTACAGGTAAAAGCGACACTGGGTACAACGTAACACAAACCTTCTTTGCTCAGCACCAGTTGGAATCTTTGCATCTGGAAAACGAGATTTTGCAGGAGCTACAGGCATTTGCGCCCAAACATACTGATACAGAGTTACGCTCAATTTTGGGTTCATTCTTGTTCACCGGTGATGATGTATTTAAAAAAATCCGCGTCCTTTCGGGTGGTGAAAAATCGCGCGTAGCGCTGGCTAAAGCACTTACCGCCGATGCTAACTTTTTAATACTCGATGAGCCTACCAACCACTTGGATATGCAATCGGTAAATATATTGATCCAGGCCATTCAACAGTATGAGGGTACGGTTATCGCCGTATCGCACGACCGTTACTTTTTGGATAATATTGCCAACAAAATTTGGTACATCGAAGACAAGCATATTAAAGAATACCCGGGCACTTACGCTGAGTATGAGGAATGGCAGTCTAAACGTAAACTGCAGCCTAAAGCAGCAGCACCTGCCCCGCAGCCTAAAAAGGAAGAAAAAAAGCCAGAGGTGAAGCAACAGCCAACCGAGGATAAATCCAAGCAGTTAAAAAAACTGAATCAGGATTTAACCCGCATGGAACAGCAGATTGCCGATTTGGAAAAAGAAGTAAAGCAACTAGAAGGCAAACTGGCCGATGACAGTATTTACAGTAATCCGAATAAATTAAAAGAAACCAATACCAGCTATCAGCAAAAGCAAACCCAGCTAAAGCAAGTACAGCAACAATGGGAAACACTGGCTGAACAGATTATGGAACTGGAAGCTTAATTATAAAACGACTTTAAAACGTCATGTTGAAGGAAAATTCGGCATGACGTTTTTATTTTGTGGTGTATGAAAAAGTGCTTGAGTATATTAATGATTATTTGCTTAGCTGTGTTGAAATCATTTGCACAGCAGCTGGTTTACAACAACTATACTTACCGGCCCGAGATTAAAAGCGTTGAGTGTTATAATACTAGTAAAGAAGGCTCGTTCCCAATCATCAACCTGCATTCTACCGAGCAAATACAGTTAAATTTTGACGACCTGAGCGGCCAAAGTCATAACTATTACTACACTATACAACATTGTGATGCACAATGGAATCCTTCAAACCTGTCGCCAGCCGAGTACTTGCAAAGCTATATGGAAGACCGCCTGCTGGATTACTGGTATGCCAGCGGTACCGTGCAAAAATATGTGCATTACGAATTAAAAATTCCCAACCAAAACATTGCGCCAAAACTTAGCGGTAATTATTTACTAAAAGTTTATGAAGACGGTGACCAACGTAAGCTGGCTTTAACACGCCGTATTTATATTGCTGGAACAGCTGCATCTGTTGCGGCCGAGATTCTACCATCTAACATTGTATCATTAAGGCAAGCCAATCAAAAAATTAACTTTCAGGTTGATTATGCAGGGTTAAATGTATCTAACCCCTATAGCGACATAAAGATACTCGTTATGCAAAACGGGCGGCCCGAAACGGCTGTACTAAACACCCGCCCTACCAACGTGCGCGGCACCCAATTACTTTTCAACGATTACCAGAGTAATGACTTTGCCGGTGGCAATGAATTTAGGCACTTTGATATACGTACCTTAAAATTGAATTCCGAACGGGTGGCCAGAATTTTTAAAGACACCGCTAATACTGTTTTGCTTTTGGGGGATGCTAACCGCAATCAACAAGGTTACTTGTTTTTATACGATAGCGATGGCAATTTCTTCATTCGGAATCAGGACGGCCGGGATGCTCGTACGGACGCCGACTATGCACAGGTATATTTTAACTTAGCCGCTAATCAAAATCCGGCTGATGGTGATATGTATGTGGTAGGTAAATTTAATGATTACCGGATGGATGCCGCCAGCAAAATGCAGTACGATGGCAGCAACAACCGCTACCGCATAAACGTGCTCCTTAAACAAGGTGTATATGATTACCAGTATGCCTGGGTTCCTCGCAGCACTAATCATACTGATCCTGTTATTCCCGAGGGTAGCTATTTTGAAACTGAAAACGAATATCAGGTACTGATTTACTACCGGGCGCCTGGTGCTCGTGGAGAGGGATTAATTGGCTACAAATTGCTCACTACTGCAAAACGATAATAAAGGACTTACCTGAAAGGAGATTTAATTTAAAGGCGATTCAAACCTTGAGGTTGTTAATAGCTTAAATTGTTGAATTGCCCGCCATAGGTGTTAGCCACTAAAAGATTATATTTGCGCCTTATTTTACTACCAATGATTACATCTAAAAAGCCTCAAGACTCGCTGGTTATCATGAATGAATTTGTTATGCCGAATGATACCAACATGATGCATAACCTGATGGGCGGACGGCTGTTATACTGGATGGATATTGCAGCGGCCATGTCGGCACAGAAACACAGTAACCGCTTAGTGGTAACCGCATCCGTAGATAACGTATCTTTTCAGCATTCGATTAAACTGGGCGATGCCGTAACCATTGAAGCTAAAGTAACCCGCGCATTCAATAAATCAATGGAAGTACGGTTGGATGTATGGGCCGAGAATATACCTACCGGCACACGGGTTAAAAGCAACGAGGCTTATTATACATTTGTGGCCTTGGATGGTGATGGCACGCCTGTACAGGTACCGGAACTGATCCCTGGTACGCCCGAAGAGGAATCTTTATATGCTGGTGCTCTTCGACGTCGTCAGCTGCGTTTAATATTAAGCGGCCGTATGGAACCAAATGATGCTACTGAGTTAAAAGCATTATTTATGGCTGCCAAGCAAGAATAAACAGTACTAAAAAGATATAATGCTTATCTAGATAAGCACGCTTAAACTAAAAAGGTCATTGTCTAGTATCAGACAATGACCTTTTTAGTTTAAATGAATATCAATGCTAAAAGTGCCCTCTTATCTTGTTATGAATTTGCTCGTCGTACAGCTTGCGCAGTTGCTGGTGTATTTCCAGCGAAAGCGGTTGCATATCGGAAGCGTCTACATTGCCATGTACCTGGCTAATTTTAGATGCGCCTGGTATCACAGTCGTAACTTCGGGATGATCCAATATCCAGCGGATGGCCCATTGCGCCATGCGCTCATCAGGCAATATAGCTTTTATCTGTGCAGCTAACCTTACGCCTTCTTTAAATTCAATACCCGAAAAGGTTTCACCGGCATTGAAAGCATCACCATTTGCATTGAAATTACGATGATCATTTGCGTCAAAAGTAGTATCTTCTTTAAATTTACCGCTTAGCAAACCGCTGGCCAGTGGCACACGCACAATCAGCGCTACGCCTTCTTCTTTAGCTTTGGCAAAAACTTCATCAGCCACATGCTGGCGGAACAAGTTAAATATTATTTGCAGTGATGCTAGTCCATCCTGCTCCAAACACATTAAAGCCTCTTCTGATGTTTCCACGCTTGCACCAAAATAACGGATTAACCCTTCTTGCTGTAGTTTGCGCAAGTTGTCAAATACCTTTCCTGAACGCATTTCATCCGTTGGGATGCAGTGTAACTGCTCCAAAAATAATTGCGATACCCCCAAGTGCTGCAACGAATCTTCTACCTGGCGCTTCATGGCATCATAGGTAAAGTTTTGTGGCCAGCCATTGCCGCCGTCACCCCGCCTGCCCAACTTGGTTGCTACAAAAATTTCCTTGTCTGTACTTTTTAAAAACTTGCCTATTACCGTTTCGCTTACGCCCATGCCGTACACGTCGGCTGTGTCAATAAAATTACCTCCGGCACCAACATAGCTTTGCAATATCTTTATGGCTTCAGCCTCGTCTACATTACCCCAATCGGCACTGCCCAACTGCCACGTACCCAAGCCCACCTCGGCCACGGATACGTCCTTAAACGCTCTGTATTTCATTCTGAGTAGATGTCTGATTTTAAGTTTATAATATAACAGTCAACCTGCGCCTTGTCAATAAGGTTTTAAAAAAGAGTTTTAACCCTTTAGCTTCCTAACTCCACAATGCGATCAAACTCCTCTGCCTTCAACCCCATTACCGATAGACGGCCCTGACGCACCAAGCTAATGTCTTTCAACCGTTCGTCAGATTTGATTTGCTCTAAAGTAACCGGCTTTTTTAATGTTTCAACAGGCGACAAATCAACCACAACCCAGTTTGTATCATCAGTAGTGGGATCTTGGTAAAACTCCTTCACTACTTTGGCTATGCCAACTACTGCTTTCCCTTCATTGCTGTGATAAAAAAGCACCAGGTCACCCTCTTTCATCCCTTTCAGGTTATTGCGGGCCTGATAATTGCGCACGCCATCCCAAAAGGTGCGTCCGTCTTGGTTGAATTTTTCCCAACTGTATTTAAATGGTTCTGATTTGACGAGCCAGTATTGCATATAAAATAACGCTTAAAACTTTAATTAATATTCGCTAAAAGCGCCGTAAAGGTGAAAATTTGTACCGAGAAATTAAAACGAATGTGTTATATGACCGTCTCTAAACATACATTCATAAAATATTCATGGTGTCAACATAACCCATTTGACCAATTAATAATAGTAAACTATTACATCGACCGAGTGTTAATTACTACATCTAAAAAGTAAAACTCACATGAGAAACGGATTATTTGAATATGGCGATCGCGTGGTAATCAGCCAAACAGACGAACGCGGAACAGTTAACTTAGACCAGATGAAAGACGGCGACCCTGTTGAGGTTGCTTTGGATGGCAGCGGTGTAGTAAACACGTACAGTGAAGACGACTTGGAGTTTGATGAAGATTACCAGCCCAACACTGGTGAGTAAACTTTAATTGCCTGCAGCTTATGCCTGTTAGTGAATTATTTTAAACACTAGTTCTTTTAATAATTCGCCGTGCGAGGCATTGGAATCAACACCTTTGCTTTTCAAATCATATTCGCGCAATAGCGATATAATTTGCATGGTTTTGTAATAGTCGAAGCTGCGGGCAGCTTGTTCGTAATCTTTGATAAAATACGGACTAACGCCCAACTCGCGGGCAGCATTAGCCTTGTCTTTGGTATAATGATATAAAAGGGCCTTGCTAAAAAAATTATTCAGGTTACCTAAAACCAGCACTATTGGGTTAGCTTTGGGATTAGCCTCAAAGTAGTTTACGATTTGGTTGGCCTTTAATACATCTTTACGAATCAGTGCCGATTGCAGCTCGAAAACATTATACTCTTTACTGATACCAATGTTTTCCTGAACATCTTTCAAAGTAATTTCCTGACCGGCGGGAACGTTAAGCATCAGCTTGCTTAACTCATTGGCAATTTTAGACAAATCGTTACCCAGATACTCTGCCAGCATAGCCGAGGCCTGCGGACTTATACGGTAGCTTTTGCCGGTAACATGACTTTCAACCCAGGCAGGTATTTTGTTATCATACAAAGCTGCCGACTCCATTACAATACCGTTTTTGTCAATGGCTTTATACGCCTTTTTCCTCTTGTCAAACTTACAATACTTGTAACAAAACACGAGAATTGTGCTTGCCAACGGGTTTTCGAAGTAACTTAACACCGGGTTGAGGCCTTTTTTATCGGCATCTTCCTTGCCCCATTTCATGTCCTGCGCTTCTTTGACGATGATTACTTGATACTCGGCCATCATAGGAAAGCGCCGTGCCGCGTTTATTACGGTCATAATATCAGTATCCTTACCGTATAATAAAGTTTGATTAAAGCCTTTTTCTGCGTCGTTAAGCACCTTGTCTTCTATGTAATTGCTTACCTCGTCAATAAAATAAGGTTCTTCGCCATGCAGAAGGTACAAGGGTTTAAATTTGCGGCTTTTCAGTTCTTTCAGTATCTCGTTCGCAGTCATTTTACAGGTGTGCAATTTACAAAATAAGCGATTAGGATTTAGCAGGGATAATGATGAATTTAGCGCGATGAATTTGCTGCAACCGCTCCATTTGCCGCCCTACCCTTTCAAGCTGACTGACCAAAACGGTCAGCTTTATATTTTTGATGATATCCGAAAAAAAAACTTACTGTTGACACCTGAAGAATGGGTACGCCAGCATTTTGTACAATACCTGGTGCAAGTAAAAGGCTACCCTAAAGCGTTAATTAAACTGGAAGGCGGATTAAGGCAAAACGGTATTGCACGCCGGTCGGACATTGTGGTGTTCAATACCGATGGCAACAAGATTTTGATGGTAGAGTGTAAAGCGCCGGGTGTTGAAATTACCCAAAAAGTATTTGACCAGATTGCCCGTTACAACATTACGCACCGCGTACCTGTATTAGCCGTAACTAACGGACTGCAACATTATTACTGCTTTATAAATTTCGAGAAAAGCAACTATCAGTTTATAGAGGAACTGCCTGTATATAGCAGGTTATAATTATTTTATTAATGTATCATCACCAACCAGGTTCAGTATCTTTTCTTTCAATTCATCAGGCTTAAATGGCTTGGACACATAATCGTTCATACCCGAACTAAACACCTTTTCGCGGATATCAATCAAAGCAGACGCTGTTAAAGCAATGATAGGCGTATTAGCTTTTTTAGGATCTTCAAGCTTACGAATTTCCATAGCGGCATCAAAGCCGTTCATTACCGGCATCTGCAAATCCATCAGGATAATATCAAAATTGCCATATTGAACCTGTTCGATAGCACGTTCGCCGTTTTCGGCAAATGATGATTTTAAATGCCATTTAGAAAAAAGCTTTTTCATCAACATAGTATTTACCGAGTTATCCTCGGCAACCAGCACATTCAGATGGCTTAAATTATTTTGATCGGCTACCTGCTCTTGGGTTGGAACTGTTGTTTTAGGCTTTTCTACCGGTTTTTCTGTTGAAACCGGGAACTCCATATTAAATGTAAAAGCTGACCCCTCTCCAGGCTTGCTCGATACCTGCATTTGCACGCCTTTCAATTCCAGCAAACGTTTAACTATAGCCAAACCTAACCCGGTGCCTCCGTATTGGCGTGTGGTGGTGATAGATTCTTGCGTAAAAGGCTCAAATATTGCATCCAGGTTTTCGCGTTCAATGCCAATACCGGTATCTCTTACAGCAAAGCTGATGGTTGCGCGGTCATGGCGGTCTTCAACCAGTTCAACAATTACCTGAATTTGCCCTTGCTGGGTGAATTTAATGGCATTGCTAACTAAATTGAAGATAATTTGCGTTATGCGGGTAGGGTCACCAATAATGATTCTTTGATTTAAACGGGGGTCAACATCCAGCACAAAGTTTAGGCCCTTTTCATTAGCCTTAATAATTTGTCCGCCGCATATATTACCCATCAGTTCGGTAAGGTTAAACCTGATGTTTTCGAATACTATTTTGCCCGATTCAATTTTGTTGAAATCCAGCACGTCGTTTACAATGGCCAGCAAGTTGTTTGCCGAAAACTTCAAGATTTCTAAGTTTTCTTTTTGGTCATTTCTAGGATTGCCCATCATCAACAGATTGGTCATGCCGATTACAGCATTTAACGGCGTACGAATTTCGTGCGACATGGTCGACAAAAACTCTGATTTGGCCTGTGATGATTTTTCGGCTTTATCAATGGCCGACTCTAATACGGTGTTCAGCCTTTTTTGCTCGTGGCTGTTTTTCTTAAGCTGCCTGATGTTGGTTATAAAAGCCTGGTAAAAATGGTTATGAATAAACACCAACAAAATAAAATTACCCAATACGCTGATGATAATGGTAGGTTGGTCTAACCGTTGTGGTTTAAAATCAATGATATATATGTTATTATAAGCATATATCATAAATATAACAACAGGTACCAGGTTCATGAGCGAATACAACATCCCCCATTTAGGACCCAGCATATAATAGCTGAATATCACAATAATCAGAACAAGTTGTACCGTGACAACATCTACCCGCTGAAATATGATAAAAACATCAATGAGGTTAATAAGGCTTCCTATTACCAGCAAAGCATGTGATACAAATTTCCAATCGGGCTTCCAGGTAAGATACTTAAAAAGTATAGCAATACTTAACAGCACAGCACCGCCAACGCTTGTCAATACAGCTTTATGCTGAAAGTATAAATTGATAAATACAATAGATACGGTACCAAACACCAACCACAAGCCATAATACAGTAAACGTACCCGGGCAACATCCATTTGGGAGTGTTCATCTGTAATAATTTTATTTATGGAGAGGTTAAAAAAACCTGCTTCTTTACTCATGGTAAGATGTTGTAATAATCAGTATCTGTATGTATATAAAACATCAGCTTACCATAATGCTAAGCTGATGTTTGGTCATCAAAGTTCTTTATCTATTACAATTAATTTGCCAGAAGAGCTAGGTTATCTTCCAGAATCTTAATTTTTGCTTCAGCATCAGCTTTTTTCTTGCGCTCGTTGTCTATAATTTCGGGCTTAGCATTATTTACAAAACGCTCGTTGCTTAGCTTAGCATTTACTGATTTCAGGAATCCTTCCAAGTAATCTTTCTCTTTCTGTAATCGCTCACGCTCAGCTTCGGCATCTATATTGCCTTCTAAAGGAATAAAAAACTCGTTTCCTGATACAATAAAGCTGGCTGCACCGGCTATTTTATCAGTTACTGTATTAAATTCGCTGATATTGCCCAATTTGGTTATTACTGGTAAAAACGCACTGTAATCGGTTCCGTTATTAATTTTTACAGATAATGATAAAGCTTCTTTAGGTGAAATTTGCTTGCTATTGCGCGTATTACGTATTTCGGTAATCAAATGTTTTATCCCTTCAAACTCTTGTAACAAACGGGCATCTATTTGCTCACTTGTTGGCAATTGAGCCACAATACAACAATCTTGCGACGTACGCTCGCCAAACAAATCATCATGCCATAACTCTTCGGTAATAAACGGCATAAAGGGGTGCAACAGTTTTAATAAATCTTCAAAAAAGCCGATGGTATAATCGTATGTTTGCTTATCAACAGGTTGTTGGTAAGCAGGCTTAACCATTTCCAGGTACCAGGCGCAAAAATCATCCCAAACCAGTTTATAAACGGCCATGATGGCGTCAGACAAGCGGTATTGTTTAAAGTTGTCTTCTATCTCGGCCAGTGCTTGGTTAAAGCGGTTTTTGAACCAATTAACAGATGGGCTGTTGGCATATACTAAACTATCATCTACTTCCCATCCTTTAACCAACCTAAATGCATTCCATATTTTGTTGGCAAAATTACGTCCCTGTTCACAATAGCTTTCGTCGAACATCAGGTCGTTGCCAGCCGGTGAACACATCAGCATTCCTACACGAACGCCATCGGCACCAAACTTTTCAATTAGGCCAAGCGGATCGGGTGAGTTGCCCAATGACTTAGACATTTTGCGGCCCAGTTTATCGCGCACAATACCCGTAAGATACACATTGCGGAATGGCGCCTCACCCTTAAACTCATGCCCTGCCATTATCATACGCGCTACCCAAAAGAAAAGAATCTCTGGAGCCGTTACCAAATCGTTGGTCGGATAGTAATAGTTGATATCGGCGTTATCCGGATCTTTAAAACCATCAAAAACCGAAATTGGCCACAACCATGACGAAAACCATGTATCTACTACGTCGGGATCCTGGTAAATGCCGGCAGATTCTAAGCCTTGTGCTGCAAATTCTGCTTCCGCCTCGGCTTGCGTTTTAGCTACCACCCACTGGCCTTTATCGTTGTACCAGGCTGGAATTTGCTGGCCCCACCATAACTGGCGACTGATATTCCAGTCGCGCACGTTTTCCATCCAATGACGGTAAGTATTAATGAACTTGTCTGGGATGAGTTTAACCTCGCCGTTTAATACATAATCCAGCGCAGGCTGAGCCATCTCCTGCATTTTGCAGAACCATTGCATAGACAGTTTTGGCTCAATTACCGCATCTGTACGCTCCGAAAAGCCTACCTGCGATTTATATTCTTCTATCTTCTCTAACGCGCCGGCTTCCTCCAGCATTACGGCAATTTTTTTACGAGCGGCAAAGCGGTCCTCACCAATTAGTATCTGTGCGCTTTCGTTCAGCGAGCCATCATCGTTCAGAATATCGATTACCGGCAAATGATGTTTCTGGCCCAGTTCATAGTCATTTAAATCGTGCGCCGGGGTTACTTTCAAACAGCCGGTACCAAAATCCATCGTTACATACTCGTCCAGTATCACCGGAATTTCGCGGTTTATTAATGGCACGAATACTTTTTTGCCATGCAGGTGTGTATAACGCTCATCATTCGGGTTAACGCACACCGCACTATCGGCCATGATGGTTTCAGGGCGAGTGGTGGCAATAGTTAAGTAACCATTACCTTCAGCAAACTGATATTTGATATAGTAAAGTTTCTGGTTAACCTCTTTGCGAATTACTTCCTCGTCAGACACAGCAGTTAAACCTTTAGGGTCCCAGTTTACCATGCGTACGCCACGGTAAATCCACCCTTTTTTGTACAGATGGATGAAGGTATCTATTACCGCTGCTGACAAGTCAGGATCCATAGTGAAACGGGTACGATCCCAATCGCATGAAGCGCCCAGCTTTTTAAGTTGATCCAGGATAATGCCGCCATATTTTTCTTTCCACTCCCAGGCGTAGTTTAAAAACTCATCGCGGGTAAGATCTTTTTTGGCGATGCCGCGTTCTTTAAGCATGTTTACCACTTTGGCTTCAGTGGCTATGCTGGCATGATCGGTACCGGGTACCCAGCAGGCATTTTTGCCTTGCATACGCGCACGGCGTATCAGTACATCCTGAATGGTATTATTAAGCATATGGCCCATATGCAACACACCGGTTACATTGGGCGGCGGAATGACTATAGTGTATGGTTCGCGTTCGTCGGGAACTGATTTAAAAAACTTGTGTTCCAGCCAGTAGCTGTACCATTTATCTTCAACTTCGTTAAACTGGTAGGTTTTTGAAATACTCATAGCTCACAAAAATAATGTTTTGCTTTAATAGTTAAGGGCTTGAGTAAAGGGATTATAAATTATATGTTTGAACACTTTTAGGAGTAAATAAAGCATAAACCTATTTTAATTTGTACACACAAAACTGCTCGTAATTTGACTGCCTGTTCATATGCTCTAAATCAATACCATCCAACTCACTTCTAGTTAAATTCTTTAACCTGTAAAAAACCTTTTACAATTTGTTCATTCCCTTAATAATTCCTTAATTTAAGCTTTTATTTTAAACTGTTAAATGAAATCGAATTTAGGAAATTGGATGCTTGCAGCAGCCGTGTTATGCCTTTCGGCAAACACTTCTTGGGCTATTGATGGCGGCAAACCTGGCAAAGCCAAACCAGCGCCAGTCAAAAAATTTATTGATCCGGCCAACATGGATCCTTCTGTAAAACCCGGCGACGACTTTTTTGAGTACGCCAATGGTGGTTGGTTAAAAAACAACACCATTCCGGCAAAAGAAACCAGCTGGGGTAGCTTTTTGATGCTGCGTGATAACAACAAACGCCAAATTTTAGGCATTGTAGAAAACGTTAGCAAAACCTCGGCATCGCAACCTAAAGGTAGCTTACAACAACGTGTAGGTGATTTGTATGCCAGCGCTATAGATACGGTAACCATTGAGCGTTTGGGTTACAACCCTATAAAAGCTGATTTACAACGTATTGATGCCATTAACAGCTTGGACGGCGTAGTAAACGAAATGGTTTACGAGCGCTCAAACGCTATTGGCAGCCCGCTGTTTAGCTTTGGTGTTCGTCAAGATCCTAAAAATGTAAGCAAATACGTGGTTGGCTTTGGCCAAGGTGGTACTAGCTTACCCGATCGCGATTACTACCTAAATAACGATGCCCGCACACAGCGCATCCAAACTGCATATAAGCAATACGTTACCGACTTATTTACTTTAACCGGTACTTCGGCGGATGTGGCTGCAAAAAATGCCAATACCATTTTTGGTATTGAAAGTAAACTGGCACAAGCACAGATGAGCCGTGTGGCTATGCGCGATCCTAACAAAACTTATAACAAGTTTGCGGTATCGGATTTCAGCAAAACCACCCCGCACTTAAACTGGGCGCAAATTTTACCTAAGCTGAAAGTAAACGGACAAGATACCGTACTAGTTGGTCAGCCTGATTTCTACAAGTCAGCGGATGCTTTGTTAGCCTCTACTCCGGTTGAAGATTGGAAAACTTACCTCAAATGGAACATTCTGAAAGGTTCTGCCGGTTCATTAAGCTCTCCGTTTGTAAAAGCGCAATTTAAATACAGCAGCGTACTAAGCGGTCAGCAAGTACAAACACCACGTACCGAGCGCAGCGCACAGTTAGTGGATGGTGCTTTGGGCGAATTATTGGGTCAGCTTTATGTTGAGCAATACTTTAAGCCTGCTGCCAAAACTTACATGGAAGGCTTAGTAGCTAACTTAAGAACTGCCTTAGGCGAGCGTATCCAAAACCTGGATTGGATGACTGCCGAAACCAAAGCCCGTGCTTTGAAAAAGCTGAACGCCTTTACTGTTAAAATTGGTTATACCACAAAATGGGAAACCTACAACGGCCTGGATATTGCTCGTAACGATTACTTTGGCAACTTACGCCGCGTATCTAACTGGAGCTATAATGAGATGATTAACAGGCTGGGCAAACCGGTTGACAAAACCGAATGGGGCATGACACCTCCTACCGTTAACGCTTATTACAACCCGGTAAACAACGAGATTGTATTCCCTGCTGGTATTTTACAGTTCCCATTCTATGATTTTGCTGCTGATGATGCCGTAAATTATGGTGGTATCGGTACCGTTATCGGTCACGAAATGACTCATGGTTTTGATGACCAAGGTCGTCAGTATGATGCCGATGGTACCCTGCGCGACTGGTGGAAAGCTGAAGATGCTGATAAATTTAAAGTGCGTGCTACCCAACTGGCTAACGAATACAGCGGCTTTGTTGCAGTAGACACCATGCACGTAAATGGTCGTTTAACTTTAGGTGAAAACTTAGCCGACTTAGGCGGTATCAACGTAGCTTATACTGCGTTCAAAAAAACCAAACAAGGTCAGTCTAACACCAAAATTGACGGCTTTACCCCAGATCAGCGTTTCTTCTTGTCATTCGCACAAATCTGGAGAGGCTTACAACGCCCTGAGGCTACTGCCCAGCAAATTAAAACCGATCCACACTCACCTGGTCGTTTCCGTACTAATGGTCCGGTAGTGAACGTAGATGCTTGGTATAAAGCATTCGACGTTAAACCTGGTGATAAAATGTATTTGAAACCTGAAGACCGGATTAGAATCTGGTAATAATTGAGGTTTACTTTTTGAAGAGCCCGGCTAATTAGCCGGGCTCTTCTTGTTAGTTGTTAGCTTTTGTTTGTTTTTTGACTTCGTTTGTGCCCTGTTAGGATGGGGATGTGATTAAACCACAGCCTGTGGATGTTACTTTTTCTTTTACCGGAAAAGAAAAAGTAACCAAAAAGAAACCTCTCGGCCACACCTTCTTTCTACTTAAGACAGTGCGTTTACTTACAGTAGTAGCTACCGAAAGAAGCTGAATGCCGATTCTTTTTTGCCTAAGTTGTTCTGCCAGTGCTTTTGTAGAATAAGGATAGGAAAAGGGAAACAAAAAAAAGCGCAAAGGCCCGCTATCGTGCCCGGGCCAGCGTTGGGTAAGAGGGTAGACAGGGGATCGCGAGAGCTAGGCCTTTTGGATACTTTTGTGGCTATGACAAAAGTATCTAGCCACTGCGGCAATGAGCAGACGAAGTAAGTAAATGACCACTGAAAAACGTTAAGCTCCAAGCACAACCTCAACATAGCAGCACAAAAAAAGCGCATCCGAAAAGATGCGCTTTATAAAATAAATTATCTATAAAAACTACTCACTAACACTATTCTCCTTCTGTAACTTTTTAAACATTTCGCTGCCTATCAGGGCGTCAATCATGCCGCCGTTACCGCCGTCTTTACCGCTTACTAAAATTTCGGGCACTAATTTTACGCCGTTGCTGGCTAAGGCTTCGGCTACACGAACAATCGCATATTGCTCGGTACCCATGGCCTCTGTTTTTTGCTTGGTTACCTCGGCTTCTGCCAAACCGATAGCTTTAATTTTACCGGCTTCGGCAGTACCTTTTACTTCAGTTGCTTCAGCATCCGCTTTTGCAATGATGGTTTTAGCTTCTGCATCAGCACGGGCATTAATGGTGCGGTTCTCCGCATCAGCCTTGGCATTAATCGTTCTAGATTCAGCATCACCCTTGGCAGCAGCCACCTTAGCGGCCGACATTTGCGTGTTGATTTCAACCTGACGTGTTGATTTTACTACTTCCGGCTGCATATCGGCACCTGCTTTAGCACTTTCAAACTCTTTACGTTCCAATTGGGCGCTACGTTGAATTTCGTAGGTATGGCGTTCCTCTTCGGCCAGTTTACGGTCGGTCATGGTTTTCATCAGAGCCTCGGGCGGCACAATGTCGCCAATCAGGGTATCTACCCCTACCACGTTATAATCGGCCAGTACCTGACTGATGTGACCCTTGGCATCATCCTGCCGTTGCGAGCGATTGGTCAGGAAACCAATTACATCACTTTTTTGTGCTGCGTTACGGAAGTAGTTGGCAATGGTAGGTTCCAACACCTGTGATACCAGGTTTTTCATCTTACCAAAACGTGCAATTACCTTAGGCGCCTCATTGCGGGGTACGTGGATAATCTGTGCCACATCCAAGTTAAACGTAAAACCGTCGGACGAACGAACGCTGATAGTGCTTAGGTTCTTGTCCAACTCGTGCGCCTCACTACGGCTATTGGCCCAGTTAAGTACAATGTTGGTAGTAGGTACCACTTCAACGCCATGGGTATAAATATTTACGGGGTGCTTACCCGGATCAAGCGGCTCAGACCATACACCTTTTTGCGGCTTTTGCACGATGTTACCATGTTTAAAGGCATCACCGCTGGTGTCGGTACCTTCGGGACCTACAAAAGAGTTAACTACACCTACATAGCCAACGGGTATGTGCATCATATCTACCTGTTCTACAATTACAAACCAGGGGTTTAGGTAATAGGTACCGGCCAGTATCACATCTTCCTGCAAACCCTTTTTGCCGCCAGCGTGAATAAATGCCATCGGATCCTGATAATTACGGTGACCGGCTACCGAGCCGCCGGCAATTTCGCCTTTATCTAAAGGTTCGCCATCTAAAGTAGTTACTATACCCACTTTATTTTCGTGAATTTGGGTAATAGGCACTTTCTGAATTTCAAATAAAAAAGTGTTGATACGATAGTTACCAGGAGTTAAGAAAGCAGCCTGCGGACCTTTTTGTCCGTTAGTTTCCAGAAACCGCGCCGCATCCTGAAACTTGTCACATTCCACCGGTTTACCCAATACCCTGCCGGTATCAAAGGGAGCACCATCTTTAGCCTTCACAAGCCCAAGCTTATCTTGCTCAATGATGGTAAAAGGTTCCATAATAATACTATACTGCCATGGCCACATGCGCCAATACAGGCCTGGTGCTAAAGGCTTGGCCTGCATACCAGCCTCGCCTTTAGTGGCAATTATACGCCCGTCGGGCAGGCGCTTGTCGCCGTACAGGGTAAACTTTTTAATTACCAAACCAATACGGTCATCAGGCACGATAACCATACCGAAAAATACACGAAGTACAGATTTGTACATTACGAGTGCTGCCATAACGGGCAGTACCCACCACAGTTTAAAAATTAAATCAGCCATTATTTTGTTGGATTGTTTTATAAGGGGCCCTTAAGGTTCGGGCTCTGAACGTTGCTTATGACATTATTGTAGTACCTCGGTCATATAAGCGATATTTAGATATGACAGCAAAGGCTTTGTTACAGGAAATGTAATAATTTTTTTAATACGTTATCAAACAAGCAATTAATCTTACGGTCTATTATTAAAATGCTTATTCATTTTCTGCAAATAGTTATCTTTGTATTAAGTAATCGTCAATATTTTCCTGCGTGGAGTTAAAAGTTGAGAATCGTAAATCATTAACAAGCGGCGACGTGGTAGCAACGCGTGCCCTTTACGACCGTTATGGCAATATGTTATTAGGCTACATAACACGGGTAGTAAAGGATAAAAAGCTGGCTGAGGAATACTTGATAGAGGTATTTAAAGAAGTACCCCGTCAGTTGGACAGCTTAACCTTAACAAACGAAAGCACATGGCTCCGTTTACAACTACTGGCTAAGCAAAAACTAAGCAACTTTGCAACCACTTTGCGTTCATGCAGTTCCAGAGATTTTGTAAAAATGGACGGTTCGGATACTGATCGTTATCTGGATTCTATGAACATGGAACAACGTTTTGTTTTTTGTGGTGTGTACTACAATCAGCAACCCATTGCTTCGCTGGCGCAGGAATTAGGCAAATCTGAAGAAGACATAAGATTAATATTGAGACAAGCTTTTAGCATTATCAGAAATGGATAAACCCATACAGGACTTTATTGAAAGCGGTATATTAGAAACCTATGTTACCGGAACAGCTTCTGAAGCAGAAGAGAAGGAAGTGCTGTATATGAAAAACAATTACCCTGAGGTAAAAACGGCGTTGGCTGATTTGGAAGTTGATATGGAGAAATTGGCTCAACATATGGCCATAGCACCACCATCGGGGTTATGGAACCGTATTGAAGCCGAGTTTAACGAGCTAACAGTTACCCCGAATGAAACGGCACTAAAACTTAACCGGGAACAACAGTATCGCCGAAATGAAAGCGATCCTAAAGGGCCTAATTATATCGAGGTTGAAGCCGAATCTACCCACATGCGCATCCATAAGGCATGGAAGTGGGTGTTTGCTGCAGTGTTTATTTTAGGTAAGATATTTTTGGCCTGTGCTATTTATTTTTATTTAGAAAACAGGCAGGCGCAGCAAAGTATTCAAGAGCTGAAGCAAGAAGTAAGAGAATTAAAAAAGAGATAATTTAATTATGAGTCCAAAGTATCAAGTCGTTCAAGCTTACAGCCTGATACTTCGGACTCATCTTTATTTGTTAATACCCGTCACCGTCTAGCAAGTTACCTAAACCGCCAAGGATACTCCCTTCTTCTTTGCGGCCGCCTGGTGAGGCATAGGTTAAAATGCGACTAGCCAAACGGCTCACCGGCAGGGTTTGAATCCACACTTTTCCCGGTCCGCGCAGGGTAGCAAAAAATATACCCTCGCCGCCAAACAGCTTGTTACGAATACCGCCAATGAATTCAATATCGAACGTTACGCTGGCGGTATAACCCACCAAACAACCGGTATCAATTTTTATCATTTCGCCGGGCTGCAGTTCTCGCTCAAACACATGGCCACCGGCATGCATAAAGGCCATACCATCACCCTCTAAACGTTCCATTATAAAACCTTCGCCACCAAACAAACCGGTACCTAAGCGGCGCTGAAACTCTATATTGATACCCACACCTTTTGCTGCGCATAAAAACGCATCCTTCTGGCAAATTACGGTGCCACCTAATTGGTACAAGTTTAATGGAATAATTTTACCGGGATAAGGCGAGGCAAAGCTGACACGCTTTTTGCCATGCCCAACATTGGTAAATGCTGTCATAAACAAGCTTTCGCCGGTAAGCAACCGTTTTCCCGCACTAAATAATTTACCCACTAAGCCTCCGTTTTGCTGATGGCTACCGTCGCCAAATATGGTTTGCATTTGTATGCCGTCGTCCATCATCATAAATGCGCCCGATTCGGCTACAGCTGTTTCATTTGGATCAAGCTCAACTTCTACATATTGCATTTCTTCACCAAAAATGCGGTAGTCAATTTCATGGTTTCTAATCATATGTGTTGTTCGTTTTAGGTGTTAGAAATTTACTATTAAACTACTGTTTTTACCTAATGTTACAATACAAAATAACGTATGCTGCTATTGGGGGTTAGCTGTTTCAGCTTTAGCTGGCTGTTTAAATGTTTGATAGTTATTTTTTACGTACACAATTAAGTCGTACGAAGTCATACTTTTTAACTGTGTAGCTGTTGGTCTGTACCTGTTAATAAACGATTGTAGCGAATCGCCTTTTAATCCGGTAGCCTGGGTAACCAATTGGCGGTTAAACGTACGGTTTACAAAGTCATTTTCCTCTTCTTTCAGTAACACCTTTTGCAGCTTCGATGTCTCCCCCTTCTTCTTCGAAAAAATATTGTTTACTAACTGTAGCGCATTAACACTTAATATGGCTGTTGTATTGTTGGGTGCTGTTAAATTATCGTAAGGTTTATACAGATTGGGCGAGCGGGTAATAAACGCATCTTTTAGAACCCTGTTTTTATTAATGAACGTGGAAGCGTATTCCTGGCGCAAACGTAAGGAATCCAGCCCTGCATCATGCTTTCCAAAAACAGTGACCGGCTTTAACAATACAGATGCTTTGCTTAAATAAATTTTAAGCGTATCGCCAGACGATTTATTGATAATAGAGTGGAATGAAACATACCCGGTAGCTTCAACTAAGACAGTATCACCAACATGGGCTGTATTTAACCGGAAGATGCCTGTATTGTTAGTTGTAGCGTTTTGATAAGTGGTGCTTATCCGCGCATTTGCAACAGGCAAACGCGTACTACGGTCAATTACACGGCCATTTAAGGATTGGGCGTTGAGTTTAAAAATGCAGAATATAAAGGATAAGGTAATAACCAATTTCATGGCCTGTAAGTTAAGTTGATACAACCGTCAGATTTTATTAGCTAATTTAGGGTTAATACCGTTTACATTTTACCGTTTAACAATTCTTAACATATATGAAAAGCCAAAGCGAGTTCAGTAGCTTTAACTGAACTCGCTTTGTGTGCTTATAAATTAGCCCATAACGCTATACGCCTTCTGATCCGCTCAGATGGTTATAGCGGGCAACAGGATGCAAAGCTTTGCCAATAGCATCCAAAAATTCGGGATTGATATCGGCATCGTCCATTACATTCCACTGGCCATCCTTTTCTACCATCACAAACGAATCTTTTTCGGGCGATAATATACGCCAGCCTTGTTCGCCATTATAATCTTCGGGTTGAGCATCCAATTCAATATCGGTATGTGTTGCTGGTTCTTTTACTGTAATAATCATAGTTCAATGTTTTTTGATGTGTATACAAAATAACAGCCGCTACAAATATTGGTTTATATAAATTTCTTTTTAGTTAATTCACTATTCAATTATAGTACCTTGCTATTAATAAGGTGATGGTAACAATATTAGTATCCATTAGTTCAACTGGACTATTAAAAGCACTTTCAAACAGCGGCTATTTGCTTAAGCAATCTTCATGCATTTACAGTTAATCATTTTCAATGTGGATAACCTACCGGATGATGTGCAAAACCTTTGCTAATATTTTTAACAAAATACATTTACCTTTAAGGCGATTGTTTTATACTAGTTAAGATAATTCACCAGCACGAAAAATATGGCTACAGAGGTAAAGTGTCCGAGTTGTAATCATCCCTTCCCGATTGAAGAAGTGATGACTGAGGAATATAAGAAGCAGTTACGTTTGCAAATGCAGCAATTTAAGCTGCAAAAGGAAGAAGAAGCCCGCAAAAAAGAAGAAGAGTTTAGCGCCTTGCAACGCAAACAGCAGCAGCAATTTGAACAGCGCCTTACAGAAGAAAAACGGCAGTTGCAATTAGCCATGGAGCAAACCCTCCGTCAATCCATAGCTTCTGATTACGAAACCAAAATGCAACTGTTGCAAAACACGGTTGAGGAATCGAAAGAAAAGCTACGCCAATCGCGCGAAAAAGAGCTGGAGTTTATGCAAAAAGAGCAGCAGCTAAAATCACGCGAGGAAGAACTGGAACTAATTACCCAGCGCAAATTGCAAGAACAGCGTGTAGAGTTGGCCGAGCAGATACGCAAGCAAGAACACGAAAAGTTTAACGTACGTGATACAGAATACCAGCTTAAAGTTAAAGAACTTGAAAAGCAGCTGGAAGACCAGAAAAAGCTGGCCGACGAAATGAAACGCAAGGCCGAGCAGGGCTCCATGCAGTTACAGGGCGAGGTGCAGGAACTGATTTTGGAAGAAATGCTGCGCAGCTATTTCCCATTTGATGTAATAGGTGAAGTAGGTAAAGGTATTCGTGGGGCAGATTGCATACAAACCATCCGCAACCAATATGGTCAAGAGTGCGGCCGCATTATTTACGAAAGCAAACGAACTAAAGAGTTTGGCGGCGACTGGGTAGAAAAATTAAAAAAAGATATGCGCCATATTGGGGCCGACACCGCTGTTATTGTAACACAGTGCTACCCTAAAGGCATGGATTGCTTTGGCGAAAAAGACGGCGTTTGGATTTGCTCATTTGAGGAAGTCAAAGCGGTATCCTATGTATTGCGCGATTGCATCATAAAAACATCGGCCATTATGCGAGCACAGGAAAATAAAGGCGATAAAATGCACCTGCTGTATGACTACCTGATGAGCAATGAATTTGGCGAGCAATGGAAAGCCCTGCGCGAAGGTTTTATGAGCATGCGCCTGTCTATTCAGCGCGAGCGCGATGCCATGGAAAAACTTTGGAAAATGCGCGAAAAGCAATTGGAAAAAGCACTGATTAGTGCTGCTCACATTAAAGGATCTATTGAAGGCATAGCTGGCAGCGAAAACATACAACTTAGCTTAACCGATGATGAAGACATGCTGATGCTGGGCTAATCCCGCACGGTTTTGATACTTTTCGGATCAAACAATGAGGCTGCTTAATTGTCGGTATTAAGCAGCCTTACAGGTGATGTATGTATAAATTTCTATCCCTATTTGTTTTAATATGCTGTGCACAATTAGCCTGTGCGCAATTTTCCGACACTACCCATTATCATGCTTTGTTTAATGGCACAGGTTCTCTGAACCGTGCTAAAGATGGTAAATCCTACCTGCTTAATAATGCTTTCACCTTCGGCTTAAAGAAAAAAAGTATCCAGCTTAATTTAAACAACAACTGGATATACGGCAAAACCAACAGCGACCTTACCAATAACGACTATTCTACCTCGCTTGATTTTAACCTTTATAAAGGCATACCGCATTCTTATTATTGGGGTTTAGCTAATTATAACACCAGTTTTTCGCTCAAAATAAACAATCAATTACTGGCCGGTGGTGGTATTGCCTATAGTATTTACGACAGACCTGAAGCCTACCTAAATATCAGCGACGGTATTTTATATGACTTGAGCGATTTATATATTAATGATCAGCGCATTAATTATCATACTTACCGTAATTCGCTTCGGGTACAATTTCGTTTCATTATAAAAAAATTGATTACTGCCGATGGCGGTACATTTTGGCAACCCTCCCTCACAAGGCGTAATGATTATAACTTGCGCTCTACGTTTAACCTGGGCTTTAAGTTAACTAACTGGTTTAGTTTAAATAGTTCACTGGCGTACAACCGCATTTCGGTTACCAGCAGCGAAAACCTGCTATTGACCTATGGTTTGCGGTTAGAGCAGTGGTTTTAATACATATTGTCAAGGTGTGCTACAATTGAGTGAAGTTACGATTTTATAAAACTTCAATTATTGTGTATTGCTTTCCATTCAAACTAAAAGTATCTCCTGCCCTACACCCTTTCATCTTCAACCCAATTGGCGAGCCTGGCGATATAGCAAAATACGTTTCCCCGTTTAAAGCAACCGTACCTGCGCTAACAGATAAATAAAACTTGCCATTATCGGTAACCACTATACTTCCGGCCTCGGCAATTGTAGCTTGGCCGTTAGTACTGATGTGATTAAGCGCAACCAGCAATTTGTTGGCCTCTGTTAACTGGGCCATATTGCGGTTGGTTTCCTGTTGCATCATCTCACGGCCGGTTTCGTACTTGTCGCCGGCGCTGCTTTTGGTATCGTCTTTAGCGGCTTGCTGGGCAGCTTCAATAGCTTGTTGGGCAGCGTCCAGGCGCTGTTGTATCAGGTTAGCACATAGCTGGTGCAGTTGTTTCTTTAAATCGCTCATAGAAGTATACAAAGATAAGCGTTTGCCGGTTGCTTTGAATGAAGCCTTAAAACCATTAAAACAGAATATCATGATTATAGTTATATGCTGATACAAGCCGCTCAAAAGCATCTAATTGATAACATAGACCAAGGGCCTTGCATTTAAAAACAACTATTTATGAGTATTAACGACGATAAAGATGCTTACGCATTTTACAAGGAGGCATTAGAGCTGCTGGAAGAAAGTGAAATTCCGTTTATGCTGGGCGGCGCTTTTGCCATTTTTCATTACAGTGGTATTTACCGCGAAACCAAGGATCTGGACGTTTACTGTAAATCGTCTGACTGTACGCGCATTATGAAATACTTTCAGGACCGGGGTTATGAAACGCAGTTTACTGATGCCCGCTGGCTTGCTAAAATATTTAAGGGCGAGTACTTTATTGACTTGATTTTTGACACGGTAAACAACATTTGCACCGTAGATGACAGCTGGTTTGAACGCGCTGTAGATGCTAGTTTTTTTGAAAAAGACGTCAAACTATTACCGCCCGAAGAACTGATTTGGAGCAAAATATATGTTCAAAATCGCGAACGCTACGATGGTGCAGATATTAATCACTTACTGGTACAATACGGCAGCAACCTGGATTGGAAACAGCTGATGTTTAGAATGGACCAGCACTGGCAATTGTTTTTAGCGCAGTTGCTTTCCTTTCAATTTGTTTACCCGGCTGATTATCAGGACATCATACCACGTTGGGTATATGACGAATTGTTGCGACGGGCACAGGAACAGTATGATGTACCGGCCCCTACCGAAAAAGTTTGCCGTGGCCCGATGATTGACCAAACACAATACAGCGTAGATATTAAAGACTGGAACTATAAATCGTACACCATTAAAACTGTATAAATTCTGATGGACGACAAAAAGATAACCCGTATAGCCGCCGTTGGCGATATTCATGTTAAAGAAACTGATCATGGCAAGTGGGCCGATTATTTTCGTGAAGTATCGGCCCATGCAGATGTATTACTGATATGCGGCGATTTAACTGACACCGGTGATGAAGACGAAGCTAAAATATTGTCGGAAGAGTTACGCTCTTGTACCATACCAGTTATATGCGTATTAGGGAACCACGACTACGAAAAAGGCCGCCAAAAATTAATCAGGCAGGCTATACAAAATTCGAACGTTCATATTCTTGATGGCGAGGCCTTGGTAATTGGCGACGTGGGCTTTGCGGGGGTTAAGGGCTTTGGCGGTGGTTTTGACCGCTATTTGCTTACCATGTTTGGCGAGGATGCTAACAAAGCCTTTGTACAGGAAGCGGTAGACGAAGCCCTTCACCTTGAACGTGCATTAAATAAATTGGATGCCGATCCACAGGTAACTAAAAAAATTGCCGTGCTTCATTATGCCCCCATCAAAGCAACTGTGGTAGGCGAACCCGAAGAGATATTCCCTTTTCTGGGATCATCCCGCCTGGCAGAGCCTTTAATTCGTAACAACGTAGTGGCAGCGTTTCACGGGCATGCACATGCCGGAACGCTTGAGGGTGTTTTAAATAATGAGATACGCATTTTCAACGTGGCTAAACCTATTTTGGTGAAGGCCGGCTATGCGTGCCCTTACTACCTGTTTGAGGTTTAGCAGCAATGCCAAACCATACCATAACATGTGTGTTTGAACATCTTTGGCTTAACATTTGTTAATAACGTAAACAAATACTTTGGTAATGCTCATGTTACATTAGTAATTAAACCATTACTTAATATTCGCATCTATCATATAAATAAATTGGAACATCCTATGAAAAAGACCATTTTGTTATTCAGCTTGATATTATCAGTAATAATATCTTCTACATCTACTACTAACGCTCAACGTCGTAAAATGAGCTCACAAGCCAAAGGCGCTTTAATAGGCGGTGCAGGTGGTGCCGTTGCCGGTGGTTTAATTGGTCACGGTGTAAAAGGAGCTCTAATTGGTGGCGCTATTGGTGCCGGCGGTGGTTATATTATTGGTAACGAGCACCGTCGTAACAAAGCTAAAAGACAACGTGCTTACTACCGCTCACACCATCGTACAACACGCTATTACTCACGTCGTCATCATTAATAGTTAATTAACCATAAAAACAAAAGCCTGTGCAAATGTACAGGCTTTTGTTTTAGTACCTAAACCAACAATATAGTAAAACCTAAACTGCTTAATACCTGTTCAAAATTTTAAAGGAACTACCATGGCCGATATACAAATTACCAACCGCGAAACATTATCTGAGCGTAAATATCCACTTAAATACTTCAGCTATCAAAAACCAAATGCCGATGGTAATATGCACAATATGGAGGCTGAAGTTTATTATCGTCCAGACGCAGTAGCTGTATTGTTGTATGACGAAGCACAAAAAAAATTTCTCCTTACCCGCCAGTTCAGGATGCCAACGTTTTTAAATGGTAATGATACTGGTTATTTGCTGGAGGCATGCGCGGGTTTAATTGACGAAGGTGAAGAGCCAGAACAATCCGCCATTCGTGAAGTGGCAGAAGAAACCGGATTAAAAATTCAGGAGGTTGTAAAAGCTGGAGCAACGTATACATCAGCCGGTGGTATTACCGAGTATTTACATCTGTTTGTAGCGCCTTACGATAGCAGTAAAAAGCATTCAAAAACAGGCGGACTGCCTGAAGAAGGTGAAGACATAGAATTGATTGAACTGAATTTTGACGAAGCGCGTCAAATGTTAAAAAATCAACAAATTAAGGATGCAAAAACCATAATGCTATTGCAACATTATTTTTTATTTTGTTAATTACAATTGTCAAAATATTGTAAACAAATTTACCTTCCGTTACGTAGTTAGAGGGTAAATTAAGATAAAATAAATCTACATGCAGATTAGCTAATGGGGAAAGGTATACGTTTTGCTTTATTGATTAGCTTATTACCTTTGGGTGTATTTGCACAAAATGGCGGCTCATTTGGTGTGGCACCTAAAAGCGATACTGTTCCTCAAAAAGATTTAACGGATGTTATTGGAGCCTTTTTTAAAATGAAAGCAAAGCCGGCAACCAGCATGTCAAGTGATTCAAAAGTTTACTTTTCATTTTTACCTACGGCCACCAGTGTACCCGGTGGCGGCAAAGCTTTTATCACATCTACCACAGCCGGCTTTTATTTGGGCGACCGTGAAACTACCAATTTATCTAACGTTAGCTTTACCCCTTACTTTAACCTGCAAGGACGTTTTGGCTTACCGTTACGCTCCAGCATCTGGCTTAAAAATAACAAATGGTTTATAGCTGGTGACACACGCTTAATGGTTTATCCGCAAGATACCTGGGGTTTAGGCGGTGATCAGCCTGAAGAGAACAAAACGGGTTTAGATTATAAATATGTTCGCTTTTATCAGAGCGTTTTACGCCGAATAAAACCGTATTTTTTGGCAGGTTTTGGTTATGCTATGGATTACCATATCCGTATAAATACCAAAGATCAGGAAGCCAATTTGCAGGATGTATCTGATTATACCTTCGGCACGGCGCCTGGGCAAAATTCTTTTTCATCAGGCGTTACCTTTAACTTACTTTACGATACCCGGAACAATTCTATCAACCCAATGCCAGGTTGTTATGCCAATTTTATTTACCGCTATAACACACCTGCTTTAGGCAGTAACCGTACATGGCAATCCGTTTATTTGGATATGAGAAAATACGTGGCCCTGAGCCACGGCCCTGTGCAAAACACGCTGGCATTTTGGAGCTATTACTGGTCTACCTTTGGTGGTGGCACCCCTTATTTAAGCTTACCCAGTATCGGTTGGGACGTATACAACCGCTCGGGCCGGGGCATTGAGCAAAACCGCTACAGAGGTTCGCGGTTGGCATACTTTGAAACTGAATATCGGCGGGGTATTACCCGAAATGGTTTGCTGGGATTTGTTTTATTTGCTAATACTACCTCGGTTACAGAGCCCGAAACCAATAAATTTAAATACTTCCATCCTGCAGGCGGCGCCGGTTTGCGTATTAAGTTCAACAAAAAATCTAATACCAACATTGCTATCGATTATGGTGTCAGCAAAGGTTTCTCCTCAATCCGCTTAAACTTAGGCGAAGCGTTTTAAAGTTTGTAAGCAGCTTTTCAATTGCTGCACTTAAAGCCGTTTCATATGTCATTTGATATCCTCAAGACTATTCACCAATTGAAATTATATTGATTATAAGCTAAGGATTACCCCTTGCAATAAAATTAAACATATAGAAAAACAAGAAAGCCGCTCTGTTTTACAGAGCGGCTTTTAATTGATGAACTATTACTATACTAAATTAAAATCCTGTGTTTTGCGGGAATCTAGGTCCAACAGTTACCAAGTCTATCTGCGTTTGCGGGATAGGTCTTAGCGTCATAAAATCCTGAATGTTTGGTCCGGCTTCGCTGTTGTATTGTTTTACACGGCGCACCAATGATTGCGTACGTGTTAAATCCCACCATCTTAATGATTCGCCGTACAACTCACGGGTACGCTCATCCAAAATCAAATCTATCCCTCCTGCCTGTGCTTGCGCAGTAGTTAATTGCATATTGGCTACCGCATTTGATGGGGCTGCAGGTGCGTTTGCCGGCCGGTTTGCTGCACGGGTTCTTAACACGTTTAACATAGTTACTTCTGTACTATAGTCTCCTAGTTTAAAAGCAGCTTCGGCAGCAATCAGGTAAACTTCTGAAAGGCGGAACAAAATGGTTGGACGCACAGAGGGGTCATTAATTGCAGGACGACTAGGGTTATCAAACTTTCTTAAAGATGGAAAAAAGTTTCCGCTGTATGATCCGGTACCATTGGCTATACTTTCGCGAACCATTATCACACCTTTAAAAGTAGCCCTTTTAGCTGCTCCGGGGTCATAAGGCGGCATCCATATAGCGGTATCCTGTCCTACCGTTAGCGTACCGCGAGGAGTGGTAATGTTTGCAGTATTGGCAATCCATGTAGTTTGGAAAGTATTCCAATAACGGTAATCATTTGTTTTATCAGCAAAAGCAACTGTTTCTACATAATTAGAATTTGGCCTGGCACGGAAAAACGGACGACCATTTGCCAAATCCCTCGTCATTACGTTTGAACCGCCTACAGCCGGATAATTGGCATTAACCGTTGGATAGTTTGGCCTAAAAAACCAAGCCCAACCATTCACTTTGCCGCTTGACGCCTGCGATACGTAGTCGCCATATTTAGGATCAGAACTGCGGTCTATCCCAAACAATGCCTCGGTATTGCCGGCATCTCTGGCTTCACTGTATGCATCTGCATAATTGTTGTATAAAGCCAAACCAGATCCGGGGCCGTAAGAGCCCTTGTTGGTGATTAAGGTTTGAGCAGTTTGCAAAGCCATCTGAAAATCAGATTGCGAATTGGTTTGCCAGCCTCTGGTTAAGTATGCTTTTGATAACAAATACAAAGCTGAAGCTTTGGTTGCAGCATATCCCTGAAAAGGCGATGAAGCACCGGTTGATGAAATAGACTCGCCCGGACGGCTTTGTAATTCTGCTGATGCCTCGGTTAAGTCTTTGATAATTTGCGCCCAAACATCGGCTTTAGGTGCACGAGTATCAGAAAGAGTAGGTACCGTAACAAAGGTCGTGTGCAACGGCACATCACCAAATGTTTGCACTAAATGAAAGTAATAAAAGGCTCTTAAATACTTAGCTTGAGCCAGGTAAGCAGTGCGGGTAGTAGCATCAGGAAATGCACTTGGGCCGTATTGCAATACACCGTTAAGGGTGTTGATGTCCTGATAAGCGATACTCCATAAGCCGTACAACGCATTGTAAACATCATTTACATTGTTTACATAATTAAAGTAAGTACCAAAAGCCTTACCACCGTTACCCGATCCGTTGGCAATAATACTTTCATCTGTACCAAATTGGCAATAGTATAAAAAGCCCTCTGTACCCCACAAATTCCGCAAATCAGAATAAACACCGGTAATACCACCCAGTACACCGCCCGAAGTAGTAAAAAACTCGGGAGTAATGCTGGATTTAGGAGCTTGATCTAAAAACTTTTTACAGCTGCTTACACTCATTGTGCCAAGTGCAGTAAGCAATAAAGCTATTTTTTTATATGATTTCATGTTGTTGATTTAAAAGGAATTAGAATTTTGCATTAAAGCCTAATGAAAATGTACGTGATGGCGGATTAGCCAAACCGATAGTAACCGCACGGCTTAAAGCATCAGCTGAAAAGCTTGATGCGCCTTGCAATTGGTTTCCATAACCATTTCCTTCAGGATCGATTGCTAAACCTTGTCTAACCAATGGTGAGTAGATAATGAAAGGATTATTGCAGCTTGCATAAACACGCAACGAGCTAAAGCCGGCACGCTTAATCATGGTTGATCCAAATGTGTAGCCCAGGTTGATGCTACGCATTTTAATGAATGAACCATCACGGTACTGCAAAGTTGACCCATTATTCGGGCCGGTTAAACTGGCGTCAGGCTGTGGAAAATCTTGTGTTGGGTTAGTTGGTGTCCAATAGTTTACATTGTATTGGTTTACACGGCCCGAGTTAAAGAAAGGATAACCAGAACCACCTGAATCAGCACCTAAGTAAGTAACCGCAACTTTTTGACCGATACGAGCGAATGCTACGAAAGTCAGATCAATTCCTTTAAATGAAAATCTGTTTGTTAAACCAGATACGAACTTCGGCTGATATGAACCTTGGATTTGACGGTCGGCAGCATCAATTTTATTATCGCGGTTAACATCTTCTATTTTGATCTGACCTGGGCGTGCGCTGTATTTCGCAGCCTCTGCAGCTTCACTTGTTTGCCAGATACCTACTTTTTTGTAATCGTAAATGATGTTAAATGGCTGACCAACAAACCATCCGTTAACAATATCCTGCTGTAAGTTATCATGCAAGTCTACAATAGAGTTTCTCACAAATGAGATGTTGAAATCAGTAGACCAGTTTAAGCCGTTTTTGCTACGTAAGTTAACCGAGCTTAAAGACACTTCTACACCATTACCTTTTGAACTACCGGCGTTAACCAGTGTAGTTTGTGCGCCGTTACTAGCCGGTAAAGTTTGTTGTTGCAAAATATCGTAAGTTCTTTGCTGATAATAATCAACCGTACCGGTAAGGCGATTGTTAAACAAACCAAAGTCAACACCAAGATTGTAATTGTTAGTATGCTCAAACTTTAAGTTGTTAGGTAAATTAGTTACCAGATAACCTATTTGGCCATTGCTGCCATAGTTGTAAGCATTGGAGCTTAAGTTACCCAATACCTGGTAAGGATTGATGCTTTGATCGGCAGTTACACCATAACCAGCACGCAATTTAAGGGTGTTAACAAACTTTATGTTTTTCATAAAGTTTTCCTGGTCGATATTCCAGCCTAAGGCAAACGCCGGGTAGGTGAAGTATTTATTACCTTGAGTAAGTACCGATGAACCGTCTGTTCTTACAGTAGCCGTTAACAGATATTTACCATTAAACACGTAGTTGGCTCTTGCCATATATGACAACAGGTTACGGCGGCTATAATATGGCTGGTTTGAACCGTTGATAAACAGCGTATTTGCAAAAAACAGGTTATAACTTTGCAGATAATCAGCCGGCATACCATTACCATTAATAGTTATTCCTTGTGATTGATCCCGCTCAGCACTGTATAAACCGGTTAAGGTTAGGTGATGTTTTTGCGCAAATACCTTATCGTAGGTTACCAAGTTTTCAATCAACCAGGTAAAGTTTTCGTTATTGGTTAAGTTTTCTGCGGTTTTATCAGTAGTAGTGTTAGAGTTAACGATAGTACTGATTGGCGAATAACCTTGGCCGCGGGTTTGCCCAAAAGTATAGCTGGCGCTTAAGCGGTATTTTAAACCGTCTAAAATATTCACTTCACCATAAACTGAGTTAAAACTGTAAACCCTTCTGTTTAGTGCCTGTATGTAAGGATTGTTTAAAGTAAGTGGGTTAACACGGTTAGGCTCATCAACCGAACCCTTCATTGGCAGCAGGTTAATTGTACCATCTGCATTATAAGGAGAAGTAAGCGGACTAATGGCAAGTGTATTGTATAAAATACCGGTTACTGCGTTGCTGTTGGTTAAAGTTCCAAATGTAGTTACACCAACTTTAACACGTTTACTAACGTTATGATCAATCACAGCGCGTAAAGATGCACGGCTAAAATCTTGAGTTACCTGGGTGCCTTTTTCATAATAATAACCACCGCTGATAGAGAATTGTGTATTCTCGTTACCACCAGAGATACTTAGCTGATCGTTAGTCAGCAAGCCTTTCCTGTATATGTAATCTTGCCAATTGGTACTGGTGCCATTAGCAATGCCTTGCAACTCTGCAGCAGTAAATGGATAACCGGTAGCTTTTGCAGGGTTACCATTAATAGATTCTTGTTTAAAAGCGGCAAATTGTGCACCGTTCATGAACGGGTACTTTTTAGTAATGTTGCTGATACCGGCGTAGGCATCCAAACTAACAATTGTTCTGCCGGTTTTACCTCTTTTGGTAGTTACGATAATTACACCGCCAGAAGCTCTTGAACCGTAAATAGCAGCGGCCGATGCATCTTTTAAAACATCAATGCTTAAGATATCATCCTGGTTTAGATCGTTTAAACTACCGCCTACAAAAGGTACACCATCAACTACGAATAGCGGACCGTTCTGTGCATCTGCCTGACTTCTGTTTGTTGCGAAAGAGCGTTCGCCACGTAAGCGGATCTGGCCTTGTGAACCCGGCGTAGAACTGTTACTGGAAATATCCAGGCCTGCAATACGACCTTTTAACTGGTCTACTACGTTTGGTGATGCTGGTACCTCTTGTAAGGTTGTTCCACTAATGGAAGCTACCGAACCGGTTACGTCCTTTTTACGCTGCGTACCGTAACCTACCACTACTACATCGTTAAGACTTCGCGAATTGGCCGACATTCTAACGGTTACGTTATTGCTTTGTGCAGTAAGCGCAATTTCTTGGTCTACATATCCTACATAAGTTACTACCAAGGCAGGCTCGCCTTCCGGAACCGTAATGGTAAACCTACCATTCACATCTGTAGTGGTAGTTAACTTGGCGGTTTTTAACCTTACTGTAGCACCAATCAGGGTCTCGCCTTTCTCGTCCAGTACTGTACCGGTTACGCTTCTGGACTGTGCATACAGGTTTACCGAAAGCATACTGATACTAATAAGTACCAGCAAAGCCTTCCAGCATTTAATGAGTCTAAGTTTTTCCATAATTAATTTAAAGTGTTTGTTTTTGGTTGTCAAGTTTTAAGAATACACTGGTAACTTACAGTGCACTATACGGCATACCGGGACTACCAGGCGTTGGCTTAAGCCGTTTAGATTCTTTTGCAGTAATGGAAATAGAAAGTAAAAATTCTCTCATAGTATAATATTTTGATTTTTAGTAATTATTTTCTTTACAAATGTGCTCCTCACTGAACTTAGCCAACATATGGTGTTGTTATAAGCAGCCTGCAGCATTTGTCAAATGAAGCCTCGGAAAAAATTATAATTGGAATATTGGTTGGCTAAAAGTAGTAAGAAAATTTAAAAATGCAATCGATTGCAATTTATTTTAATATGTTTTGCGAGGAATGAAATATTAATATTTTTAAAAAACTGAGCCAGTAAAGAATTACTCATAATATAAATACAAAATCATTTATAACCTTTTAATAATATCTGTCAATCTTTTAAAAAATTACAAAAAATAAACTGCAGCAATTTTTGTTGTGAGAGACAATAGTGAATACAGCTTCATAAAAAGTTTTTGATCACTCTTCATTTATTTAATACTTACCTTACTGGTAACCCTTTATAAAACTTGTGTAAGTGATAAATACAAGTATATTTGCAATCGATTGCAAATATACTTTGAATCGTTGTTTTGAAGGAATCTCTCTAGAGTTTTCAAAGAATTTGTTAGCCAATTAAAACCTCTTATGAATAAACTTTTTTTACTTGGAACAATAAAGCGCCTTAGTATTCGGGTTGCTTTAGTTGCTGTTGTTGGATGCTGCACTGTAACGGAGATTAAAGCTCAAGCTAATACTGGTGACTCTAAAGGATTGAAAGATTATTATCAACCTTATTTTCCCGTTGGTGTAGCAGTAGCCCCCCAAAATTTAACCGGTAATGACGCCAATTTTATTCTACAACACTTCAACAGCGTAACCCCCGAGAATGCCATGAAGATGGGCCCTATCCATCCGCGCGAAGACTTATATTCTTGGAAGGACGCAGATTCTATCGTAAACTTTGCTCAAAAACATGGTCTACGCGTACGCGGTCACAACTTATGCTGGCACGAGCAAACGCCTAATTGGTTATTTACTGATAGCACAGGCAAGCAGGTAACCAAAGAGGTTTTGTTAAGAAGACTAAAAGATCATATTACAACAGTTGTTAATCGTTATAAGGGTAAAATATACGCTTGGGATGTTGTGAACGAAGCTATTGATGACGATAACACTAAATTTTTACGTAACTCCCTCTGGTACCAGATATGTGGAGAGGACTTTATTGTCAAAGCATTTGAATACGCTCATGCTGCCGATCCAAATGCTATCCTGTTTTACAATGATTATAACACCGAACGCCCTGAAAAAATGGAGCGTGTATACAGGTTAATGAAAAAGTTGGTAGATGCCAAAGTTCCTGTTAATGCAGTAGGCTTACAGGCACACTGGTCTGTTTATGAACCCACCGCAGCCGAGTTACGCAACACCATCAAAAAGTTTGCATCATTGGGCTTAAAAGTACAAATTACGGAGTTGGATATATCTATCTATCCTTGGGAGAAAAACCGTCGCTCGTTACGCCCGGGCGAAAAAGGCGAGTACACACCCGAGTTAGAACAAAAACAAACAGCCAAATACAAAGAAGTTTTCAGCATTTTCCGTGAGCAAAAAAAAGTGCTCACAGGTGTAACCTTCTGGAACCTGTCTGACCGCTCTACTTGGCTGGATGAGTATCCGGTAGCTGGCCGTAAAAACTTCCCTCTTTTGTTCGACACGAATTTACAGCCTAAAAAAGTCTATGATGAAGTAATCAATTTCAAGAAATAGCCTTAGTTACAATCATACCTACCATGCAAATATTATTAAAATTTTTATCGGCAAACCTTAAACAAGCCCGCCGCCTAGCTAGCGCAAGTTGTTTGGTATTTATATGCTGTGGTAAACAGCAAGCCTACGCTACGGGCGAACCAAATTATGTTTCGGCCCAGGTTAGTGCCGGCAGCTTTGCTTTATCAGTGTCCGGCAAATCGGCACCTATATATGTTAGCAGTGCAGACTATGCCGGCGTAATGCGTGCAGCAAAAGATTTACAAACAGACATTATATCCGTTACCCGTGCTCAGCCAACACTTTCAACCGGCGCAGTAAGCGGCAAGCAGGTGGTACTGATTGGCACCATCGGCAAAAGTCCGTTAATTGATAAACTTATTCAGCAAAAAAAATTAAATGTAGCCGGTATTAAAGGCAAGTGGGAAACGTTTTTACTGCAAAACATCGAAAAACCTATGCCGGGTGTTGATCGCGCACTGGTTATAGCCGGAAGTGATAAGCGCGGTACTATCTATGGCATATATGATTTATCGTCGCAAATTGGCGTATCGCCCTGGTACTGGTGGGCCGATGTACCAACCAAAACGCAAAAAAATTTATATGTAACGGCAGGCAGGCACTCACAGGGGGAACCGGCCGTCAAATATCGTGGCATATTTATAAATGATGAAGCACCAGCATTTTCGGGTTGGACCAAAGAAAAGTTTGGCGGTTTTAACCATCAAATGTATGCCAAGATGTTTGAGTTGATATTGCGCTTAAAGGGCAACTACCTTTGGCCGGCTATGTGGGGCAACGCTTTTAATGACGACGACCCTTTAAACCGTGCAACCGCCGACGAGTACGGCATTGTAATGGGCACCTCGCACCATGAGCCTATGGACAGAGCTCAAACCGAATGGAAACGTTATGGCAAAGGTGAATGGGATTATAACAAGAATGGCGAGGAACTACGTAATTTTTGGCGCAAAGGCATTCAAAATATGGGCACTGCCGAAACTATAGTAACCGTTGGCATGCGCGGCGACGGTGATATGGCTATGGAGGCCGGTACCAACATTGCCTTGCTGGAGAAAATTGTTGGCGACCAGCGTAAAATAATTACCGAAGTAACCGGCAAACCAGCCGAGCAAACACCTCAAATGTGGGCCTTGTACAAAGAAGTGCAGGATTATTACGACAAAGGTATGCGCGTACCAGACGACGTCACTTTGCTTTTGTGTGACGATAACTGGGGAAACATTCGCAAACTGCCTAAATTGGGCGAAAAGCCACGCAAGGGCGGCTACGGTATTTACTATCACTTCGATTACGTAGGCGGTCCGCGCAATTACAAATGGCTAAATACAAACCCTATAAGCAAGGTTTGGGAACAGATGCATTTGGCTTATGATTATAACGCGCGCCAGGTGTGGATTGTAAACGTGGGCGATTTGAAACCGATGGAATATCCAATCTCTTTCTTTTTAGATTACGCCTGGAATCCTGCTAGATGGCCTGCAGGCCGTGTGGAAGAATACACCCGCTTATGGGCTAAAGAGCAATTTGGTGCTCAATACGCTTCGCAAATAGCAGATATTTTGTCTAAATACACTAAATACAACGGCCGTCGTAAACCCGAATTACTGGATCAAAACACTTACAGCTTAGTAAATTATCAGGAATTTGAAACTGTAGTTAATGACTACAACAAACTTAAAGACGAAGCCGAAATGTTATATAAAGATATTTCAGCTCCGTATAAAGACGCTTATTATGAGTTAGTGCTGCACCCTGTACTGGCCTGCGCTAATTTAAATGAACTTTACTACAGTACGGCGCTTAACCGATGGTATGCAGAGCAAGGCCGCGCCGCAACTAATGACATGGCCGACAAGGTTAAAGATTTATACGCCCGCGATGCCGAAATTTCAAAGTACTACAACACGCAGCTGGCTGGTGGCAAATGGAATCACATGATGGACCAGACCCACATTGGTTACACATACTGGCAGCAACCCGAAGCCAACAAAATGCCCGAGGTAAAAACCATTGACATACCAAAACAAGCAGCTATGGGTGTTGCGGTAGAAGGCTCAACCGATTGGTGGCCTAATGCGACAGATCAAGCCAGTTTACCACAGTTTAGTCCTCATTATAAAGCACCGCATTATATTGAAGTGTTTAATCGTGGCAAAGAAGCAGTGAGATATACCATAACCTGCCCCAGCTGGATTACTGTTTCGTCTACTAATGGAAGCGTTGAAAAGCAAACTCGTCTCTGGGTAAACGTCAACTGGGACAAAGTACCTGCCGGTGCAACAAGCGCGCCTGTTACCATCACTGGTTCTGACGGTGTTAAAGTTACGGTACATGTAAATTTAAATAATACTATGAAGGCAGTACCGGTTAATGGTTTTGTTCAGAATAACGGATATGTGTCTATTGAAGCTGAGCATTACACAAAAGCGGTTAATAGTACTACGGCCCATTGGCTAACCATACCCGATTATGGACGTACCCTGTCTGGCGTAACTCCCTACCCTGCAACGGCACCAATCCAAAAACTTGGTGGAAACAGTCCGCATTTGGAATATACCGTTATTTTAACTGACACAGGCACGGTAGCTATCAATGCTTATATATCGCCTACCATTGATTTTACGCATGATAAGAGTTTGAAATATGCTATTTCGTTTGACGAAGAACAGCCACAAATATTTAGCGTTAATGCCGAAGCTAATCAGCGATTATGGAACAAAGCGGTAGCCGAAAACATCAACATTTTAGTTTCAAAACACCATATCAGTAAACCCGGAGCACACACGGTAAAATTTTGGATGGTGAGTCCGGGCGTAGTTCTGCAAAAACTGGTATTAGACGTTAACAGCGGATTGAAACCAAGTTATTTAGGCCCGCCAGAAAGTTTCAATACTGCTACAGGTATTAAAATAATAAATTGATGCGCTTTTATAAAAAACATCGGCAGTGTGAGTATTTTATATAATGTTAAAAATGCCGATGATTTTAAATTTTTACTACGGCTATCAATAACTGAATCTAAACGAAAATAAGCTTTTAAGAGCTTTGCAATCGATTGTGAAAATTATTTAGGTAACGTCCAAAATTTGTTGCATTTTTACCGTGCATTTACGGCACAACCGCTGTTTGCGGGTTTATAAGGTTTATCATATCATAAACAGACAATTATATTATGAAATTTTTTATTGACACGGCGAACCTGGCACAAATCAGGGAAGCGCATGATCTGGGTGTACTGGACGGAGTTACCACTAACCCATCCCTGATGGCTAAAGAAGGCATCACCGGCCATGACAACGTTATTGCACATTACAAAGCCATCTGTGAAATTACCGACGGTGATGTAAGCGCCGAAGTCATTTCTACAACTTTTGACGAAATGGTTGCTGAAGGTGAAGCTCTGGCCCAGCTGCATGAGCAGATTGTGGTAAAAGTTCCAATGATTAAAGACGGCGTTAAAGCCATTAAATATTTTACCGAAAAAGGTATCCGTACCAACTGTACATTGGTATTCTCGGCTGGTCAGGCACTGCTTGCTGCTAAAGCCGGTGCTACCTATGTATCACCTTTTATTGGCCGTTTAGATGACGTATCTACCGACGGTTTACAACTCATTGAAGATATCCGTTTGATTTATGATAACTACGGTTACCAAACTCAAATCCTGGCAGCATCGGTACGTCACCCTATGCATATTATTAACTGTGCTAAAATCGGCTCTGATGTGATTACTGGTCCGCTTTCGGCCATTACTGCTTTATTAAAGCACCCGTTGACCGATAATGGCTTGGCTCAATTTCTGGCCGACCACGCCAAAGCTGCTGCTGCAGGCGTAGAGCCAGTAAAGTAATTGGTGGCTAGCCTAGTATTGAGTTGCCAAAATCTACTCAACACAAGCACTTACTACTAGCTTCCATTTAGCAAATTAAACTAACAGCATAATTCAATCACAGGTCATTGGCTACTTGTCACTGACCACTGACTACAACGAATGACACAAGATATTCAAGAGCTTAAAGGTATTGCCTCACAAGTACGCCGTGATGTGGTGCGCATGGTGCATGGCTGCCAAAGCGGTCACCCGGGTGGCTCATTGGGCTGTACCGACTATTTGGTTGCCCTGTACTTTTCAATCATGAAAAACGACCCGGCTTTTAACATGGACGGTATTGGCGAAGATGTATTTTTCCTTTCTAACGGTCACATATCACCGGTATTTTATTCTGTTTTAGCCCGTAGCGGTTACTTTGATGTGGCAGAATTGGCTACCTTCCGTAAACTGGATTCCAGATTACAGGGCCACCCAACCACACACGAACATCTGCCGGGCGTACGCATCGCTTCTGGCTCATTAGGCCAAGGCTTATCTGTAGGTATTGGTGCTGCATTAGCTAAAAAACTAAACGGCGACGATCGCTTGGTATTTACCTTACATGGCGACGGTGAGTTGCAGGAAGGCCAGATTTGGGAAGCTGCCATGTTTGCGCCGCACAACAAGGTAGACAATCTGATTATGACGGTTGATGCCAACGGTCAGCAAATTGATGGGCCAACTAAAGTAGTTCTTTCATTAGGTGACCTGCATGCTAAGTTTGTTGCTTTCGGTTGGGAAGTAATGGAGATGAAAGGTAATGATATGGCCGCTGTGGTTGAAGGTTTACAAAAAGCCATTAGCCTTACAGGCAAAGGCAAACCAGTGTGCATTTTAATGCAAACCGACATGGGTGCCGGCGTTGACTTTATGATGGGCTCGCACAAATGGCATGGTGTTGCCCCTAACGATGCACAGTTAGAGCAGGCTTTAAATCAACTGGAAGAAACTTTAGGAGACTATTAATTCGACAGTTGTCAGTTGCGTGTTGTTAGTTGTTAAATTATAGCTTAATGCTTTTTGCTGACAACAGACAACCCATAACAGACAACCCAACACAACTGAAACAATGACCAAGTATACATATACAGAAAAAAAAGATACCCGTTCGGGCTTTGGGGCCGGTTTGCTGGAAGCAGGCAAACGCAACCCTAAGGTAGTAGCTTTGTGCGCCGACCTGGTAGGTTCATTAAAAATGCAGGACTTCATCAATGCTTTTCCTGAGCGTTTTGTGCAGGTAGGTATTGCCGAAGCTAACATGATGGGCATTGCAGCCGGTTTGACTATTGGTGGTTACATCCCGTTCACCGGAACATTTGCCAACTTTTCTACCGGCCGTGTTTACGACCAGATTCGCCAGTCTATTGCCTACTCTGATAAAAACGTTAAGATCTGCGCTTCGCACGCTGGTTTAACTTTGGGTGAAGATGGTGCTACGCACCAAATTTTGGAAGACATTGGCATGATGAAAATGCTGCCGGGCATGACGGTAATTAACCCTTGCGACTTTAACCAAACCAAAGCCGCCACTATGGCCATTGCCGAGCATCATGGCCCGGTTTACCTGCGCTTTGGCCGCCCAGTGGTGCCTATCTTTACCCCTGCCGATCAGGTGTTCGAGATTGGTAAAGCCTGGATGGTGAGTGAAGGTACCGACGTAACCATCGTAGCTACCGGCCACCTGGTATGGGAAGCCATCCAAGCCGGTGAACAGCTGGAAGCGATGGGTATCTCTGCCGAGATCATCAACATACACACCATTAAGCCTTTTGACGAAGAAGCCGTATTGCGCTCAGTAGCTAAAACCGGCTGTGTGGTATCTGCCGAAGAGCATAACCGCTTAGGTGGCTTAGGCGATTCAGTAGCACAAGCTTTAGTGAAAAACAAACCTGTACCACAAGAATACGTTGCTGTTAACGATTCATTCGGTGAATCGGGCACACCTGAGCAACTGATGGCTAAATATGGTTTAGATGCTAAACATATTGTTGAGGCCGCTCAAAAAGCAATTCAACGTAAAGGATAATCAATCCTGCTAAGTATAAAAAAGGCCGCTATATAGCGGCCTTTTCGTTTTTTATCACACTTTGTTACGCATCAAACAGTGTCCGTTTAATACCCATTTCCAGTCCGCGCAACTCGGCCAAACCTTTCAAACGGCCAATTACCGAATAGCCGGGATAAGTGTTGTAGTTATAATCGTCCAATAATTTATGCCCATGATCGGGGCGCATAGGAATGGCTACATCAGCACGGCCGCTGTCGTGGCGTTTTTTCTGTTCCTTAATGATGCTTTTCATCACGGCATACATGTCTGTGCTACCATCCAAGTGATCGGCTTCATAAAAGCTACCATCGGCCTCGCGCTTTACATTACGCAGATGTAAAAAGTGGATATGCTGTCCTAAACGTTCTATCATGCCTGGTAAATCATTAGTCGGGTTAGCGCCAAGCGAACCGGTGCAGAAAGTAAGCCCGTTAGCCGGCGACGGACAAGCATTCACCACATCAACCAAATCCTGCTCGGTTGAAACAACGCGCGGCAATCCTAAAATAGAAAACGGTGGATCGTCGGGATGAACGCACATCTTTATCCCCAGCTTTTCGGCATCAGGAATAATGGCTTTTAGAAAGTACGCCATGTTTTCTTTTAATACCTGTGAATTAATGTGCTCATATCGTTTCAAATGCTCTTTAAACTCTGCAATGGTGAATACTTCATCAGTACCCGGCAAGCCGGCCATGATGATATTGGTGAGTTTGGTTTTTTCTTCTTCACTTAGGCTGTCCAAATAAGCTTTAGCTGCTTGCTGTTGTTCGGGCGTAAATTCTTGGTAAGCCTCGGGGCGCTCCAATATATACAAATCAAAAGCGGCCAGCGCAGGTGCATCGTAACGCAAAGCCGATGCGTTATTGGGCAGGCGGTAATCAAGGTTGGTACGGGTCCAATCCAGCACCGGCATAAAATTGTAACATACTACGCTCAAGCCAGCTGCCGACAAGTTTTTTAACGACTCAATGTACTTGGCTATATACTCATCACGCTCGGTGCTGGCAATACGTATACTCTCATGAATATTTACACTTTCTACCACCGACCATTTTAAGCCAGATGCTTCAATTATAGCTTTACGTGTCTGGATTTCTTCAAATGACCACACCTCACCTGCCGGTATATGATGCAGGGCGGTTACAACACCGGTAGCACCGGTTTGCCGGATAGCGGCTAGTGTGACTGGATCGGACGGGCCGAACCAGCGAAAAGTTTGTTCTAAATTACTGATCATAAATATGCAGTTGGTTTATATAACTCGGCGTGTTGGCAGCAATGAGTTAAGTATACTGACGCTCTCAAAGCTGCAAACTATTTTAACAATATACAATCGATTGCAATAATTTTTATACATTTACTTGCGTATACTATTTGGTTGCAGACTCATATACTCGGCTTTATAAAATTCCCATAGGGTGTGTATACTGCTTGAATATCAATGAGTATTTATAGTATTTTTAGGGGCCAAACACTAATTAATGAAGAAGCCGGAAAAAGAAATTACAATTTATGATATTGCCAAAGAACTAGATATTTCGCCTGCTACCGTAAGCCGTGCGTTAGCAGATCATCCAGCTGTAAACATTAAAACCAAGCAGCGAATTTTAGGCGCTGCACAAAGCATGGGATATCGGTCCAATCATCTGGCCAGTAACCTGCGTACTAAAAAAAGCAATACTATTGGTGTAATAGTTCCTCGGCTTAACAGCAATTTCATGTCGGATGTATTAGCCGGAATTGAAAAGGTGTTGAATGAAGCTGGGTACAATTTAATTATCAGCCAATCGTTTGAGACGCTGCAAAAAGAAACTACCAACTCGCGGTCGATGTACAACAATCGGGTTGATGGTTTGCTGGTATCTTTAGCTTATGAATCCAGCCATCTGGAACATTTCGACGCTTTTTTTAACCGCCATATTCCGGTGGTTTATTTTGACCGGGTATTAGAGAATGAGCGCAGTCCTGGTATTGCTATCGATAACTTTAAGGCTGCCTATAGCATCACCAGTCATTTGATAGACCAAGGTTGCAAACGTATTTTACATATAACAGCGCAGCATTTGCATACTGTATACAAACAACGGCTGGAGGGCTATAAGCAGGCCCTGCTTGACCATAATTTACCGGTAGATTATAACTTGGTAATGGGAAGCGATTTAACATTAAAAGGCAGTGCGGATATAGCAGAGTTGATACTGGCCCTACCCGAACTCCCCGATGGTATATTTGCTGTGAGTGACGCCTGTGCTGTAAATTGTATACAGGGCTTAAAGAAACACAACATACGTATACCCGAGGATATTGCAGTGGCCGGTTTTAATAACGACCCGTTGGCTTGCATAGTTGAGCCTAACTTAACAACCATTGATTATAAAGGTTATGAGATGGGCGAAGCGTCTGCCCGCATCTTACTCAAATGCCTGAATAATAAGTACAACGCGTTAACAGATAAAGAAGTAATTTTACCAGCCGAATTAATTGTACGGGCATCAACCCTAAGAAAATAGTAGGATATATACCCGCCCGGATTTTATGGCGATGTTGATTTTGAAGATTAAAGCGAATAGTTCCAGATGAGTAACCCCGAGAAAGAAATAACTATATACGATATTGCCAGGCACTTGAATATATCGGCTGCTACCGTTAGCCGCGGCTTAATGGATCACCCTTCTGTAAACATACTTACCAAGCAAAAGGTGCAGGAAGCTGCACAGAGCATGGGTTACCGGTCTAACCACCTGGCCAGTAATCTGCGCAAAAAGCGGAGCAATATAATAGGTCTGATTGTGGGTAACCTGGACAGTAGCTTTATGACCAATATTATTGTGGGTATTGATAAAGTATTGAGCGAGGCTAATTACAACCTGGTTATCAGCCAATCGTTAGATAACATTGGTAAGGAGGTACAGATTGCCAAAGCGATGTACAATAACCGGGTAGATGGGCTGCTGGTTTCGTTAGCTTACGATACCGAAAATGCTGAACACTTTGAAAGCTTCGTAAAACGCGGCATACCACTGGTTTATTTTGACCGTATTTTTCCGCATGAAAAATGCCCCGGTGTTGAAATTGATAATGCTAAAGCAGCTTATGAGGTAACAGAACACCTTATCAGGCAAGGATGCAGGCGTATTGTACACATTACCGCCTATCGCTTAAGTAGCGTAGCGTTGGATCGCTTTAATGGTTATAAGCAAGCGCTGCTGGACTATAATATTCCATACGATGAAAGCCTGGTACTATACACAGAATTAGGTATAGAAGATGGTGCCCGAGCTGCACAAACCATTTTAAATATGCCCAACCGGCCTGATGGTATTTTTGCTATCAACGATGCATGTGCAGTAGGATGTTTAAAAGAACTGCGCAAAAATGGCGTGAGCATTCCAGATGAAATAGCCATAGCCGGCTTTAACGATGATGCCGTTGCCGATATTGTGGAACCAGGTTTAACCACCGTTATTTACAAGGGTTACGAGATGGGTGAAGTAGCCGCTCAAATTTTGGTTGAAAAATTAAACAATACTTATACGGCAACATCAGGAAATAAAGTGCTTCTGAAATCGGAACTGATTATACGCGAATCGTCGCTTCGAAGAAAATAAACCAATAATGGACCTGCCTTATGAGAAGAAAAATCTGCTATGTAATAGCTTTACTGGGATTGCTACATCTTGTTCAAGCCAAAGCTGATAACGGCTACCGCTTGTGGCTTAGGTACGAACGGGTAACAGATAACGCGTTATACAACAATTACCGGCAGTCAGTAAAGCAGTTGATATTCCCGGCTAATTCGCCAACGCTTAAAGCAGCTAAAGCCGAATTACAAACTGGTTTGCTGCAAATGTTGAATTTGCAACCAGCCGAAGTAAGCAGCGCCACAACCAGCGGCACGTTAGTAGCAGGAACTGCATTAACCTCAAAAACAGTTGCCGGCTACCAAGCGCAGCTAAAAGCCATAGGCGACGAAGGATATTTCATTAAATCAGTTGCTGCCAACGGCAAAAGCAGTATCATAATTGGCGCCAATACAGGTAAAGGCGTTTTATATGGCGTTTTCAATTTGTTAAAGCTGATACAAACCAATGGTAGCTTACAGCAACTAAATGTCATCGAAAGTCCTAAAATAAAACTACGCTTACTGAACCACTGGGATAACCTGGACCGAACGGTAGAACGTGGATATGCAGGCTCATCTATTTGGAAATGGCATAAATTGCCCCAATACATCGACCCTAGGTATATTGATTATGCTCGGGCTAACGCTTCTATTGGTATCAACGGTACGGTAGTGAATAATGTGAACGCTAATGCGCTGTCATTAACTAAAGATTATCTCATTAAAGTAGCAGCCTTAGCCAATACCTTTCGCCCCTACGGTATCAAATTATATTTAACTGCCCGCTTTAGTGCACCGGTTGAAATAGGTGGTTTGAAAACAGCCGACCCGTTGGATGCCGGTGTTCAGAAATGGTGGAAGGATAAGGTTGACGAGATATACACCTATATCCCCGACTTTGGCGGATTTCTCGTTAAAGCGAACTCCGAAGGGCAGCCCGGTCCGCAAACTTATGGCCGCAACCATGCTGATGGTGCCAATATGCTGGCTGATGTTTTGAAACCGTACAACGGTATTGTAATGTGGCGGGCCTTTGTTTATGATGACAAAGTTCCGGATGACCGGGCAAAACAAGCTTACAATGAATTTAAGCCACTGGATGGACAGTTTAAAAGTAATGTAATTGTTCAAGTGAAAAACGGTGCAATCGATTTCCAACCACGCGAGCCCTTTCATCCGTTGTTCGGCGCTATGCCTAAAACACCACTGGCCATGGAGTATCAGATTACACAAGAATATCTGGGTTTCTCTAACTACCTGGTTTACCTGGCACCGCTATTTAAAGAAACGTTAGATTCAGATACTTATGCTAAAGGAAAAGGATCAACAGTAGCCAAGGTAATTGATGGACAGCTGGAAGGTCATTCTTTAACTGCTATAGCCGGAGTGTCTAATATTGGCTCAGACGTGAACTGGACTGGTCATCCGTTTGGACAGGCTAACTGGTATGCGTACGGCCGACTGGCGTGGAACCCCAATTTAAGTTCGGATGCTATTGCAGATGAATGGCTGCGCATGACATTTACCAACGATGCCAGCTTCATCAACCCGGTAAAGCAAATAATGCTTAATTCCCGCGAAACGGCTGTAAACTTCATGACACCGCTGGGCTTGCACCATATGATGAGCATGGGCGGACATTACGGGCCCGGCCCTTGGGTGTCAAATGCAGGTCGCCCCGATTGGACTTCCGTGTATTATCACAAGGCCGACTCGGCAGGTATTGGATTCAACCGTAGCTCAACCGGCAGTAACGCCGTGGCCCAATACTATCCCGAGGTACGCAACAGATTCGATAAAATAGAAACCACACCTCAGGAACTTTTGCTGTGGTTCCATCACGTCAGCTGGAATTACACAATGCCATCTGGCAAAACTTTATGGATGGAACTGGTTGATCATTATTATGCAGGCGTTGACTCGGTTCGCAGCATGCAAAAAACATGGAATTTAATGCATGGTAAAATTGACAACTCGCGTTTTGAAGAGGTAAAACAATTACTGCAAATACAGGAACAAAGCGCCGTTACCTGGCGCAACTCATGCCTGCTCTATTTTCAAACTTTTTCTAAACAGCCTATCCTGGCCGGCTATGAACAGCCGGACCATGATCTGGCTTATTACAAAAACATTCAGTACCTGTTTGCGCCAGGCACACATGGCGTTCAATAAGGCTAGCCTAGTATAACCTATATTCCTTACTTTTGCCGCCAAATGGCAGAAGTAAGGAATAAATCCCCGCGCGAGTTAAGAATAGGATGTGCTGTGTTTTTCTTTATATCCGGTTTCGGCTACTCATCCTGGGCCTCTCGTATTCCTACCCTTCAGCAACAACTGCACCTAAATGAGGCACAATTGGGCGCCGTATTATTTGCGCTGCCCATTGGCCTTATGCTTACACTGCCTGTCACTGGCCGGTTGCTTAGCCACTATGCCAGCCGCAGCATACTCATAATAGGCGCGTTGCTTTTTAATATAGTGCTTTGTTTTTTAGGGTTTGCCACCGCAGTATGGCAGCTGGTTATTATGCTGTTTTGCTTAGGCTCTGCCCGCAACCTGCTCAACTTGTCGGTTAACGCGCAATCGGTGGGTGTGCAATCGTTATACACTAAATCCATCATTACTACCTTTCATGGCATCTGGAGTTTGGCCGGATTTGCAGGCGCAGGCGTAGGCTACCTGATGGTTAAATACAACGTTCCGGTTTCTTACCACCTGATGTCGGCCGGTATACTACTGGTGATTGCCTCCATCTATTTTTATCCATACACCTTTTACCAGCAACCGGTAGCAACTGAGAAAAAGCCATTGCTTTTGTTCCCCGATAAAGGCATGATTAAGTTTGCGTTGATTTGCTTTGCCAGCATGGCCTGTGAAAATACGATGTATGATTGGAGCGCCATTTACTTCGAAAAGGCTGTACACGCACCTAAAGCTACCTCAACGGCCGCCTTTGTAGTTTATATGGTGGCCATGACTACCGCCCGCCTGGTTGGCGATAAGCTGGTAAACCGTATAGGCATTAAGGCCATGCTCAACTATAGTGGCTGGTTTATATTATCGGGCTTCTTACTGGCGGTGTTTCTCCCCTATACTTTGCCTGCCGCTATTGGCTTTGTATTAGTGGGATTAGGTGTTGCCTGTGTAGTGCCATTGGTATTTAGCATAGCCGGCAAATCAAGTACATTAAGCAGCGGTGCTGCGCTAGCTTCTATATCAACCATTGGCTACCTTGGCTTTTTAATTGTACCTCCTTTTGTAGGCTTTGTAGCGCAGGCGGCAGGCTTACAATGGTCGTTCGGGATTATTTCTTTATTGGGTGGATTAATGATTTGGATGGTAAGCAAAATAGAGGAAGCCTGATTGAGCGATTGCTATAATTCCACAATTCGAAAAAACAAAAGACTTACATTTATTGGTTATAAGCAAACAACGCTTTACCTATGAAATTGATCCGCTTATATACCTATTTCCTCTTTTCATGCCTGATAATTATTAATGGCTGTTCGTGCAACCGGCAGTCGGGGAATCATACATCACCCAGCGGTGGTGCAAAGATAGAATTAGCCGAAGGTTTTGAGAACGGCAGTAAACCAACATATGCATCTGGAAACATCAGCCTTAGTAGCGGCACATGGTATTTAAACGATGGATTGATTGGTTCATCAGCTGCTGACGCTAAAGATGGCCGCCAGTCCATCCGCCTGCGTAATAAAGGCCGGTTAAAAATGAACTTTGATATTAATGGCGCATCAGCAGTTACCATCCAGTATGCGGCATATGGCAAAGGCAGTTCTACCTGGCAGTTGCGTGTGTCTACCGATGGCGGCCGTACCTTCAGGCAAACTGGCAATGAGGTTCAAACATCCAGCAACGAATTGCAGACAGCAACTTTTACTATAAACCAACAAGGCCCTGTCCGCTTCGAGATCCGCAAAACAGGCAGCAATAAGAGTCGCCTTAACATTGACAATTTTACGGCATACGCTTTTGGGGCCCATAACCTACCCTCAGCAACAGCACCGCAGCCTGGATCTACTACAAATGACACAATTGCTTACAGCACCGATTTTGACAACCTGTTGTTAGGCAATCCCAGTAATGCAACAGCCAGTGCCAACAATACAGATAACTATCTACTAACATCATCTTACTATACCTTAAGCTACAGCTGCAGTAAAGGCGGCCCCAATTGGGTGAGCTGGTATGTAGGCCGTGCCACTTTGGGCAATGCCGAGCGGGCAAACGATTTTAGACCGAATAGCAACCTGCCTAAAGGCTGCTACCAGGTACAAAATACCAGCTACCAAGGCAGTGGTTTTGAGCGGGGGCATAATTGTCCGTCGGCCGACAGGACGAATTCAAACGAAGCCAATTCGGCCACTTTTTTAATGACCAACATGATTCCGCAGGCACCGGCCAACAACCAGCACACTTGGGGCAATCTGGAAAATTATGAACGCCTGCTGGTAAAAAAAGGAAACGAAGTATATGTAATTATGGGTAGCTATGGCTCAGGCGGATATGGCACAAAAGGATATCATGCAACCATTGACAACGGCCATATCAAAGTGCCATCAAACATTTGGAAAGTTATAGTAGTAATACCCGAGGGTAGCGATGATTTAAAGCGCATCAATCAAAATACGAGAGTAATTGCAGTAAACACACCCAACAATAATAGTGTAGACCCGAACTGGACAAAATACCTTTGCACAGTAAGAGATATTGAAAAGGCTACCGGATACAACCTATTATCAAAATTACCTAAATCAATTCAAGATGTAATTGAAAGCAGGAAAGATGCTGGCATAGCACCTGATGATTCGTACATAATGCGTTTCTGACAGGCAGGGCTATATTCAACACCAATAGTTGTGAGCTTATCAAATTTTTCGGGAAACTTTTGTTAAACAATTGTAAAAATTTACCGTTAAACATTAGTACATTGTATAAATTTTAACAACATGGTTAAAAAACTTGCCACCGGATTATTGACGCTGTTTATTCTTACTTCTACTACTATTATGGCTTCGCGCAGTGCTGCATTGCCATGCGACAGGGTGTGTGGTAAATGGATGTCAGAAAAAAAGAATTGCATTGTGCAAGTTTTTCGGGATGGCAATGATTTTAAAGCCAAGCTGGTTTGGTTTGATGATTCGGACATGCCATCAAAACCCATGGAAACACGTACCGATATTCATAATCCGAAAGCAGAATTACGCTCACGCAAATTAATCGGCATGAATGTGCTGGAAAATTTGGAATATCGCCCTAAAACCAACAGTTGGGAAAATGGCATGATTTACGATGCACAATCCGGCAAAAAGTGGAATTCATCAGCCTATTTAGCCGATGATAATACATTAAAAGTAACCGGCTACTGGCATTTTAAATTTATTGGCCGCACCATGACGTTTACCCGTGTTAATGAAGTAGAAGTGGCTAAGTTTTTAGCCAACAACTAGTCATTACACATATTGTTCAATAATTTGCTTTAGCTGGCCTGCTTGTACTACACCGCTTTGACGCCATTTATTTTCGCCATTTTTAAATAAAATCAAGGTAGGAACACCCTGAATGCGGTATTCCTGCGCCACAGACGGATTTTTGTCTACATCAATTTTCACAATCTTCACGCGGTCGCCCATGGCATCTTTTAACTGTTTTAAAATAGGTGCCATCATTTTGCACGGACCGCACCACTCTGCCGAAAAATCAACCAATACCGCTTGCTGACTATTTATTATATCTGAAAACGTTGCCATAATTTATTCAATACCTACAAGTTCAACATATGGGTTATCAATACGGTTTGCTATAGGTGTTATTTAACTTATCTAGTAAAAAAAATTGCAAAAAAAAGCGGAAATATAATCCCGCTCTCTGTTCCTATTCTTCGGATTTATATCTAAATCTTTTTAAACACTACAACACTGTTATGCCCGCCAAAACCGAAAGTATTGCTCATGGCCACATCTACTTTCTTTTCTAAAGCCTGCTGGGTTACAATGTGCAAGCCCTCCGGAACTTGTGCATCCAGCGTAGTGGTATTAATTGTAGGCGGCACCAAGCTTTCCGTAATGGCTTTGATAGAGATGATTGCCTCAACAGCACCAGCTGCACCCAGTAAGTGACCGGTCATGGATTTGGTGGCACTTACAGACAAGTTATCACTACCTCCAAACGCCGAATAGATAGCTTTAGCCTCGCTAATGTCACCAACAGGGGTTGAGGTAGCATGGGCGTTCAAATACTGTACGTCTTCTTTATTCAAGCCTGCATCCTGCAAAGCAAGCTCCATTCCTTTAATAGCGCCTTTGCCTTCGGGATGTGTAGCGGTGATGTGGTACGCATCCGATGTCATGGCTGCTCCAACCAGCTCTGCATAAATTTTGGCACCGCGGGCTATGGCATGTTCATACTCTTCCAGCACCAATACACCGGCACCCTCTCCCATTACAAAGCCATCGCGTTCCACATCAAATGGGCGTGATGCCGCTTGTGGATCACTGTTACGGGTTGACAAAGCTTTTAAAGCATTATAACCGCCCATAGAACCCGGCGTAATAGGCGCATCTGCACCACCGGTGATAATCACCTTGGCCTTACCCCAACGGATGTAATTTAGAGCATCCATAATAGCACTGTTTGCACTGGCACAAGCCGAAGCTGTGGTGTAGTTTATACCCATTAAACCGTACTTAATGGAAATTAGCCCGGCGGCCATATTCACCAACGTTTTTGGAATAAAAAATGGGTTGAAATGAGGCTCAGAACCCTTGGTTACAAACTCTTCAATTTGCTGCTCAAATGTTTCCATTCCACCTTGGGCCGAACCAAAAATTACGCCCACATCATAAGGCGACATAGCATTGATATCAAACCCCGAATCTTCAATAGCTTGTTTAGCGGCAATCAATGCATATTGAGTGTACAGGTCATTCCGCTTAATTTCGCTTTTGTCCAGAAATTGGGCGGCATTAAATTCAGCCGGTAACTGCGACGCGAAATGGGTTTTAAATTTAGCAGCATCAAAGCGGGTAATGTTTTTAGCACCGCTTTGGCCGTTAGCAATATTATTCCAGAATGTAGTTACGTCAGTTCCTAAAGCCGAAACCACGCCTAATCCTGTAACAACAACTCTTTTCATGAAAATATTATTTTATGCGAGAACATGACCGTTATCACATCCTCTTGAGATTAATCTTATAATTTAAATTAACAGGGCGCAAAGATATACAAGTATCCGAGGGCGCATTACGCTTACTTCAAGATTACCTTAGTAGCGCCATAGCCAAATTTTTCTTTACGGGCATCTAAAAAAGTTTGCACCTTTTGATGTTTACCTAATTGCTTATGCAACTCATGACGCAGTATGCCATTACCGGCACCGTGTATAAATATAATTTCGGGCAATTGATGAACAATAGCAGCGTCTAAAGCCTTTTTAAAATGTTCTAACTGAATACGCAAAATATCACTGCTGCTTATAAACTGATAATCGTTACGTAGCTTCTCGATGTGCAGATCTATTTCGTTGGCAGGGCGGTCAACTTTTTGCTTTTCCTCCGCCGGTTTATAAAAGCTTTCTTTTAATTTTTCTGCATCGATAACCAACTCAGGTTCGTCTAAACGGATGAGCCATCCCTGTTGGTTCAGTACAGGTACTACTTTTTTGGTTCCCGAAAAATCTTTAGCCTTGAATTTATCAGCGAAAGCAATTGGAGTAGCCGGCGCTATGTTTTGCGTTGTATGGAACAATATGTTCAGATTGAATTTAGGCCACAATTGTATATCTGCAAGCTGTGCCGAATAAATATCAGCAGAAGAGTTTGGCCCAATAATTCCGGCAAACTCGCCTTTAAAGCCTTGCTGTCTTTCGGTAGTTAAAGTAACCAATAATTGATACGATGTATCATTTATCAAATGAAAGTGCACTACCGACGCGGCCTTCGCATCGCTGATAACACCTAAATACACACCCTTGGTTTTAAACTCGGAAACGGGAACTTCGGCAGTTGCCTGTACAGTACCCTGGTTGGTTTGCACTTTTGGCTGATGACCGTATACGGATGTTACTTTGCTGGCTAGTACCGGTATTTCAAAATCATCCTCATCGGTAACGCCAATCATTTGGTCATCAATAATCCGGGTTACATATCCTTCTCTCCGCTCGTCAACAAAGCGCACAAAATCGCCCAACTTATATTTCATATCGTTTAATTAAACGGCGCAAAGGTAAGCTAATCTGTTAAAACACAATACGTATTCTATAGTACAGATTTAATGTTTACATAAAAATTATTTAACATACCCTGTGAATGTATTAACTTTGCAACCCTTGATTAAACTATTTTTAGTGTGAGCCGGAATTCGACCCTGTCTTTAAAACAAAACTGGAAAGCCCTTTGGGCCTCTTCATCTAAACGTTTGCTGACGCTGTCGGGTTCTGTAATTGTAGCTGCTATATTGTCGGCTATGCCCATGTTTTTTCAAGCTATTGAAAACCGCCCTGGCTTGCAGCTGCATGATTTCGTTTTGGCCCGCATTCCTGCTGCCAATGTGTCGATATGCATTTTTCTCATCATTTGGGGTATGGGACTATATACCCTTATCCGGGCTATTAAACAGCCGCTTATTTACACCAAATATGTGTGGCTGTACATCATGATATGTGTAGCGCGTATATTAACCATCACGCTGGTTCCTTTAGCAGCACCCGCTCACTTGGTTGAACTGGTTGACCCTTTAACCGGCGTATTTTATGGACATGCTACTATCACCAAAGATCTTTTCTTTTCTGGCCATACCGCTACTTTAGTTGCTATGTGTTTTTGCTTACCAAAAAAAGGAGAACGTATTGCAGCGGCCGTCGCTTCGGTAATTGTAGGCATTTTACTGCTGGTTCAGCATGTTCATTACACTATTGATGTATTGGCAGCACCTGTATTTGTGTTTGCCTTGAACAAGATATTGGAAGCTACGTTGTTTGCCGAAAACCATATTGAATAACAGCTTAAAAAGCATAAAAAAAGCGGCTCACAACAATGGCCGCTTTTTTTATGCTTTATGTTTGTTAATTTTTAGCCCGCTTCAACGTTGCTGTCATTTCGTTACCATTATAATCCATCTTCATCACAATTGAATCCTGGTATACTTTACCGGTTTGCGGTATAGTAGTACCGTTTAATTGTGTATTAAAGGTAATCACATCCTTATCTACCTTACCGTCCGATATCTGACTTTCACCATATGGTGTTGTTATATTTCCTGTGAGTTTTGCTCCCTCAGTTTTAAAATCGTAAGTGAGCGGAACATCTGTGCCGTTGTAGTCTACCTTACCAACCCATTTGCCGCTAACATCAATTGTTATCAGCCAAAACAGAATACCACAAGTTGCCAGGAAAAAAGAATTAATAATTTTAGATTTCATAATAATGAATGTATTTGCAATAAAGATATAATATTCTTTATTACAAATGCAAAGGTTTACAAATCAATACGTTCTATTCTTAAGTCATATCTATCTAAATAATCAACCATTTCATAAACAATTCATTCCATGCTCAGGTTAACCTTAACAGCTTAGTGATTAACGGCTGTTAGGTAAAGTAGAAAGCGATGAGCAAGAATGTAAGCGAATTTATAGTGGAGCGTATGCATGCCTGGGGTATTAAACGAGTGTTTGGTTATCCTGGCGACGGTATAAACGGGGTAATGGGTGCATTGGATAAATTGAAAGACAAGGTTGAGTTCATCCAGGTATCCCATGAAGAAAACGCCGCCTTTATGGCCTGCGGCCACGCCAAATTTACCGGCGAGGTGGGCGTTTGCATATCCACATCAGGTCCCGGCGCTATACACATGCTTAATGGTTTGTACGATGCCAAGCTAGACCATCAGCCAGTAGTAGCCATCGTGGGTCAACAGGCGCGTATGTCTTTAGGCGGAGAATATCAGCAGGAAGTTGACCTGGTATCGTTGTTTAAAGACGTTGCTCATCACTTTGTGCATATGGTAACCGATGCCAACCAAGTCCGCCATGTGATAGACCGTGCAATACGCATTGCCAAAGCCGAACGCACAGTAACTTGTGTCATACTACCTAATGATGTACAAGAATTAGATGCTGTTGAAGAACCACCGCATAAACATGGTAGCGTACACACCGGCATAGGCCACAGTTTGGAACGCCCTGTACCGCCCATGAGCGAACTACAAAAAGCGGCCACCGTACTTAATGAAGGCAAAAAGGTTGCGATACTGGCTGGCGTAGGTGCCACCGGAGCGCCCGAAGAATTGAAACAGGTGGCCGAGCTACTGGGTGCTGGTATTGCCAAAGCATTATTAGGCAAAGCAATACTGCCTGATAATTTGCCTTTTGTAACTGGCGCCATCGGCTTGCTGGGTACCAGTGCCAGCTGGGAGATGATATCTGATTGTGATACTTTGCTAATGGTAGGAACCGGGTTCCCGTACTCGGAATTCTTACCTAAAGAAGGTCAGGCACGGGCTGTACAGATTGATATAGATCCTAAAATGGTAAGCTTGCGCTATCCTACCGAAGTTAATTTAATTGGTGATGCGCAAGAAACTTTAAAAGCGTTGATACCATTATTAAACCGCAAAGAAGATCGCAATTGGCGCGAAACGATTGAAAAAAATGTGGCCGATTGGTGGAAAGTAGTAGATGCGAAAGCCAAAGTGGAGGCTAATCCTATAAACCCGCAACTAGTTCTACAAGAATTATCGCCCCGCCTACCCGACCGTTGCATCCTAACAGCTGATTCAGGTTCATCGGCTACGTGGTTTGCCCGAAATCTAAAAATTAGAGAAGGCATGATGGCTTCTTTATCGGGTACATTGGCAACCATGTGTCCGGGCGTGCCATATATTACGGCAGCCAAATTTGCCTATCCTGATCGTGTGCCGATTGCTATCATTGGCGACGGTGCTATGCAGATGCTGGGTATCAACGGTATGATTACCATTGCTAAATACTGGAAGCAATGGAGTGACCCCAGATTGATTATATTGGTGCTAAACAACCGCGACCTGAATATGGTTACTTGGGAGCAGCGTGTTACGAATGGTAATCCGGAATTTGTGGGCTCACAACAATTACTGGATTTCAAATTTGCGGAGTATGCTGAATTGCTAGGTTTAAAAGGTATCAGGGTAGAAAAGCCGGAAGATATTGGTGCTGCCTGGGATGCTGTACTATCAGCAGACCGCCCGGCGTTGCTGGATGTTGTAGTTGATCCGGCTGTGCCCCCCCTGCCGCCGCATATTACTGCACAGCAAATGGTAAGTTTTAGTAAAGCTTTGCTTAAGGGAGACAAGATGGAAATGGCGTTAATTAAACAATCATTTAAAGATTTGCTTCAGGAAGTACTGCATTAAATAAAATATTAATCGGTTCTTGGCAGTAGGTTGGTTTAATCGATTGTTAAACTATCAGCATCAACCAACTAAATTTGTAACCGTAGGGTAAGGAAAATATCTTTTTATAAAAGATATTGTAATTTTTATGATGATTTTCATAAAATAGCGCGTTTAAATTAGGTACAATACAAATTGCGTGTACATTTGCACCGTTCAATACCAAAATGAGTAATAACGATAATACACAGAATTCACAAGCGGACGTAGTTTTAATTGGCGCCGGTATTATGAGCGCAACTTTAGGTGTGATGCTTAAAGAACTGCAGCCCGACTTAACTATCGAAATTTTTGAAAGACTGGATGTTATGGCTGCCGAAAGTTCGGACGCGATGAATAACGCCGGTACTGGTCACTCTGCTTTTTGCGAGCTGAATTATACGCCGCAAATGGCTGACGGCTCGGTAGATATTACGAAGGCTATTAAAATTGCCGAGCAGTTTGAAGTTTCAAAAGAATTCTGGTCGTTTTTAATAGACAAACAATTTATTCAATCGCCAAAATCATTCATTACTCCGGTGCCACACATGAGTTTTGTTTGGGGTGATGATAACGTAACTTATCTGCGCAAACGTTATGAAGCGTTGGTTAAACATCACTTGTTTGCCGGTATGCAATATTCGGAAGACCACACACAATTGCAGCAATGGATTCCGCTGGTAATGGAAGGCCGTGAGCAAAACCAAAAAGTATCGGCCAACCGAATGGATTTGGGCACCGACGTTAATTTTGGTGCATTAACCATCAGTTTGTTTAATCACCTGAAACAGCAACCCGGTGTAAACCTGCACCTGCAACATGATGTAGCTGATGTAAGCCGCAACAAAGACCAAAGCTGGAAAATAACTGTAAAAGATATTAAAGGCGGCATTGGCCGTAAGGTAAATGCCAAGTTTGTATTCATTGGCGCTGGTGGTGGTGCATTGCACTTGCTGCAAAAATCGGGCATTCCGGAAAGCAAAGGCTTTGGCGGTTTTCCGGTAAGTGGTCAGTGGTTGGTGTGCAACAACAAAGATGTAATTGAACGCCATGAGGCAAAAGTATATGGTAAAGCTTCTGTAGGTTCGCCGCCGATGTCTGTACCGCATTTGGACACGCGTATGATTAACGGCAAGCGTTCGTTGTTATTCGGCCCGTATGCAGGCTTTTCAACTCGGTTCCTGAAAAAAGGCTCATTATTAGATTTGTTCACTTCCATCCGCTTAAACAACATTGCACCAATGATGAAAGCGGGTATAGATAATATACCATTAACCAAGTACCTGATTGGTCAGGTAACACAATCGCAAGATGACCGCTTGGAGGCACTGCGCGAATATTTCCCTAACGCCCGTAAAGAGGACTGGGAACTTGAAATTGCCGGGCAGCGTGTACAGGTTATCAAAAAAGATCCTAAACGTGGTGGTGTGCTGGAGTTTGGTACCGAAGTAGTAGCCGCTGCTGATGGAAGTATTGCTGCTTTATTGGGGGCTTCGCCGGGTGCGTCAACCTCGGTGCCTATTATGATACAATTGATTGAGCGTTGCTTTAAAGACAAAGCACAATCACCCGAATGGCAAGCTAAGCTTAAAGGCATGATTCCATCTTACGGACAATCATTAGCCAAAAATGTGCAGCTAGCTAATGAAACACGCGAGCGTACCAGCAAAACACTGCAACTGGTTTAATCTTAGTTCTCACGATAGAAAGGACTTAAAATAAAAAACGTCGTCTCGAATGTTAACGAGAGATCTTTTAGAACCGGTAGGTTAGCCTATCACCTTCAAAAGACTTCTCGTTAACACTCGAAATGACATTTCTTGTTTATCGAATATTGTTTTACTAATCAGAAACCATCCTTTCCCCGAAGGGTTTGGGTGGGATTATCTTATGTCCAATACAATACCTTAGCATTCGGAAAGCGGGTTTTGATCTCACTTTCAAAAAAGCTTTTAAGCAACTGCATCTGCTCGCGGTTGTATACATATTTAGTTCCACCGAATTTATTACGTTTGGTTGCCCGTGTGCTCTCCTCCATATCCAAACTGGTATTTGGATACCACTCCATCAAAACATCCTTAGACCCCGGCGTAAACCGGTGACTGATGAGCTCGAAGGTCAAATCGCAATCGAAGTTGATGTTTTGCTGTAGCTGATTAAATAAATCGTCATAAGCATCTTCCCAACCCGGTATAGGCATAATAGGTGCCAGTACTACGCCAATGGGATAGCCTCCCCCACCCTGCACTTTGGGCAATGCCATTTTACGTAAAGCTTGTATACGTGCAGTTACATTAGGCGTTCCGCCCTCCAACCGGCGCGCTACGGCATCGGCATTCAAACTACATCGAAAACGGGTATGTCCGTTATGCTCCAACCCCATTAAAGGTTCAACGGCATCAAACTTACTTACAAACCGTAAATGACTCATGGGCCGCTGACCGAAAAACTTAATGGTTTCGGCCAAGCCACCGGTAATATGTTCCAAACTTAACGGGTCGGTATAGCAGCTGGCTTCATAGCTGGTAACCTGATTAAGCCGCTCGTATTTCACTGTGTTTTCTAAGATAGATGGCAAGTTGGCAAACACACGGATAGCAGGCGGACCTTGCAAACTACCAGCCAGGTAGCAGTACTGGCAATGCGCCGGACACCCTTCGGCAAGGTGAAACTGCCAGTCGGCCGATGGCGGTATAGGGCGTAAGTTAAACGCACTTTTAGGCGCGTTAACAATAGCCAGTGTATTCTTGGCTATCTTGTATGTTTCGCGCTCGGTAGCACCGCGCAAGCCGGTTATGCGGTTGTTTTTGAGCAATTCAATATTAAGGTTTAAACTTTTAGCCCGCTCATAAATCTGCTGTCCGTAAGGTTCATCCAGTGCATCTGGCGTAAACACCACACGCTTTGGCATCCATAGCTTAAAGCCTTTTGCAGAAGTAGTTTCAATTACTTTTGCTTCCTCATCTATCTGTTCCAGCACCGTCAGTAATTCCATGTACAGATAGGTACAAATAGCATTCCACAAGCCAATATAAACGCTATTATGGCAGCTTAAAAAGCAATTTATTTAACTCTTAATTAGAATAAAATACAGGCTGAAAATGAGGCAATTATAAATGTAACTTAATGCTCATCAGCGCCTTCATGACTTAATTGCTGAAAGCGATAATACAGGTAAAACAAGGCTGGCAGTATAAATAAACTACCTATCAGCAAAGCCCATCCCAAGGCGTTTATGGTTGCATCCGGCGCTTGGTGCTTAAATAAAGATAAGTGCTGTCCACCCTGAAGTATAAGGAAATTGGGGAAGTGTACATAGGTAACGGCCAGTAAAATCATGGTTGTTTGAAAGCCGGCTAATACCCGCGGCACCATCGTTTTTCCCTGAGCTATTAGATACCATAAAACAACCAAAGATATAGATGCTGCAATCACGGCAACCAAACCTACCGTATTGCCCAACACCCATTTTATAAGCGGTATATGCTCTATATAAGCCGCTATAAAAACCAGCGCACCGCATGTAACAGCCACCACATTCCAGATGATGGCTTTGCGCACAAAGCTTTTTCTGTCGAAATCGTTGTTAGCTTCTCCAATTAAATAAATAGATGCCAAAAAGCTGCATAGCGCAACAGTAAATAAGCCTATAGCCACCGAAAACCAATTTAGCCAGCAAAACACATATGCTGATAAAAAGTCGGTAGCCTTCGGGTTGATTTTTCCCGATATAGCGCTACCGGCAATGATGCCTAAAAACAACGGGGTTATAAAACTAGATCCTAAAAAGATGCGGTTGTATACCGACTGCATATTATCGCGCACAGCATCGTAGTTTCTGAACACAAAGGCTGTTCCGCGGGCAGTAATGCCCAGCAACATGATTACCAACGGTATATGCAGATAGACCGACATGGTACTATAAATAACAGGAAATCCTACAAACAGAATTACAACCGCAATAATAAGCCACATGTGGTTAGCTTCCCAAATTGGCCCAATGGCCTGGTAAGCGGCTTTGCGCGTGCGGCTACGCAATGATGAAGGTGTAAATAACTCAATGATACCAGCACCAAAATCAGCGCCGCCTAAAACCAGATACAGCAAAATTGCCAGCCATAAAAAAGTGATGATTACATATTGCATATCAGGAAGCATTTAAGTTTAGGGCCGGAGCTGGTTTATCATACATTACAGGTACAACTTTAATTTGCCGGTAGAGCAAAAACACAACCACTATACTTAGTGAGATGTAAATGGCCGTAAACAGGTAAAATGAATAAGCTATGCCCGGCATAGGCGTAACGGCGTCGGCAGTACGCATAACGTCTTGGATAATCCACGGCTGCCGGCCTACTTCGGTAACCGTCCACCCCGCTTCTACCGCAATAAATCCGGTTGGTATAGCGGCAACAAACAGCTTAAGCAACCAGTTGGCATCCAACCATTTTCTTTTAAACCAAAGCGCCACAAAGTATAAAACGGATACCAGCAGCATAAACATACCCAGGCCTACCATAATTTGAAAAGCGTAATGAACAATGGGAACTGGCGGCTGATTTTTTTCCGGTATCTGATCCATACCTTTTACGGGCTCATGAAAGTTATCATGTACTAAAAAGCTTAATACCCCCGGAAGTTCGATAGCATAATCAACCTTTTTTTCCTGTTCATTTGGAATTCCACCAATTAGCAGTGGGGAGTTGGGCTGTGTATGATAATAAGCTTCCATAGCTGCTAATTTAGCTGGCTGACGTTGCGCTACACTCTTGGCTGCAATGTCACCTGCCAGGGGTTGTAAAATAGCTGCTACACCGGCAAACACTGCCGCTATCTTAAAAGCCGACCGGTGAAAGCGTACGTTCTGATTTCGTAATATCATTAAGGCATGCACGCCGGCCACTGCAAAACCTGTGGCTGCAAAGGCAGCTAAGGTCATGTGCAGTGCTTCAGAAAACCAGGCTTTGTTAAACATCGCTTTTATTGGGTCAATATTCAGGTACTGGCCGTTCACATAATCAAAACCTGCAGGACTGTTCATCCATGAATTACCTGCTACCACCAAGATACCCGATGCCAGCCCGCTAACCCCTACTATAACGCCGGTAAACCAGTGGAACCATGGGTTTAATCGATCCCAGCCATACAAAAAGAATCCTAACGCAATGGCTTCAATAAAAAATGCAGTGCCTTCTAAAGAGAACGGCATACCGAAAATCGGACCGGCGTGCTCCATAAAACGTGGCCAAAGTAAACCTAATTCAAACGACAAAATAGTACCGGATACCGCCCCTGTAGCAAAAAATATGGCCACACCTTTGCTCCATGCCTTGGCAACGTTTTGATAAGCAACATTTTTAGTTTTAAGCCATTGGTAATGCGATACTGCCATAAAAAAGGGCATTACCATACCAATACACGAGAATATGATGTGAAAACCCAGCGAAAGGGCCATTTGCGATCGGGCAGCTAAAAAGTCGTTCATTGCGGTAACATATTTGATACTAAGTTATTACGGAAGCTATTACCACCAATTACTTTTTGCAACTTATATTGATTATATATAAATAATTTTATAGTAGAATGGCAAGTTTGGCATGGGCTATAAACAAAAAAGGCGGCTCATGGAGATGAACCGCCTTTTGTATAATTAGTTTGCTGTTATTACCAAAGCAAGGTATAAAGTGCAACCAAAATACCGCAAATAAATAATGACCCAACCGCAAACGAATTAGAGGTTTTGAACATGCTGCTATCTACTTCCAAACCGTTGGTTTGTTTGCCTTTTGCATGGTCGATAGTACTGATGATCCACATACCGATGATACAAAGGATAAATACAAAACCCATACGATCCAGGAACGGAATTTCGTACAAGCCACTGTCCTTGCTTTTTACAGCAAAGCCAGACGGGTATAAGAATGAAAGGTCCATTACTTTTGGTAAAAACTTGAATACTACTGATAGGATGAAGCCACCAATGGTTGCAAACAAGGCAGCATTTGAGGAAGCTTTTTTCCAGAAGAAGCCCAAGATAAACATGGCAAAAATACCCGGTGATACGAAGCCTGTGTATTCCTGAATAAAGGTAAAACCACCTTTTTTGTCGATACCCAAAAACGGAGAAATTACGACACCTAATATCATGGCAACCACTACGGCAATTTTACCTACAGTTACCAATTTGCGATCGGGTGCATTAGGCACCAACTTCTTTTTGTAGATATCTAACGTGAAGATGGTTGCAATACTATTTGCTTTACCTGCTAACGAAGCCACAACCGCTGCAGTTAAAGCGGCAAATGATAAACCTTTGAAACCGGCAGGCAACAAGTTCAACAATACCGGGTAAGCCTTGTCATGATTATCTTTCAGGCTACCCATCATTTCACTTGGAAACACGCTTTGTTTGTACAGTACATAAGCTGCGATACCTGGTAATACCACAATTAATGGCATCATGAGTTTCAAAAATGCAGCGAATAAAATACCGCCACGTGCAGTTTTAAGGTTTGCACCTAACGCACGTTGGGTAATATACTGGTTACAGCCCCAATAGTTTAAGTTCACAATCCACATACCGCCTAACAGTACCGTTAAGCCAGGCAAATCTATAAAGCTTGGATTATCTTTTTTCAGAATCATGTGGAAATGATCATTGTACTTGCTGTACATGAATTGTAAACCATCCATAAAACCGTGGCCGCCAAAGTGCTCAGATACCTGCGTAACGGCAATGTAAGTAGTTACCAAACCACCCAATACCAGGAAGAACACCTGTATAACGTCGGTAAAGCCAATTACCTTCATACCACCCAGGGTAATGATTACCGCAAATACGGCCAAGGCAATTAAACACAAGTTAAAGTTGATACCAGATATGCCGTTTACTGCGATAGCGCCCAAGTATAAAATAGAAGTTAAGTTAACAATTACATACAGCAACAACCAGAATACGGCCATAATCATGGCTACGGTGTCATTATATCGCTGACTGAGGAACTGCGGCATGGTAAAAATTTTATTACGGAGATACACCGGAATAAAAAACACAGCTACAATTACTAACGTTAAGGCAGCCATCCACTCATAAGCAGATATAGCCAGGCCCATGGTAAAGCCGTTGCCGGCCATGGCTACGAATTGCTCTGCCGAAATATTGGAGGCAATAAGTGATGAACCGATAGCCCACCAGGTTAATGAACCTTCGGCCAAAAAGTAGTCTTTTGAAGTAGCATCGGCATTACGCTTACGACGATATACCCACAGACCATAAATAGCAACAATTAAAAAGTAGACGACGAATACGGTGTAGTCGCCTGCGGTTAACTTATTCATTTAGATTATACTTGGATTTTTTAGGTTTAACTAGCAACAAGTATAATTAAATATACCGGTTTATCAAATTTTCCAGATACTCTTGTCTACCGCTGATAGTTGCCGGTTCGCCGTTTTCTATAGCGTAGGCACGCAGGTCTTCTAAAGACAGTTTGCCTTCTTCAAATTCTTTACCCTTGCCGCTATCGTATGAAGCATAACGCTCGGTTACTACTTTTAAATAATCTGATTTTTGCAGGATGTTGTCAGCCGTAATCAGTGCACGGGCAAAAGTATCTGCACCACCAATGTGCGCATAAAACAAGTCGGCCTGATCGGTTGAATTACGACGTACTTTTGCATCAAAATTAACACCACCGCCTTGTAAGCCGCCGTTGCGCAACAATACCATCATGCACTCGGTAACCTCGCCCAGGTTGGTTGGAAACTGGTCAGTATCCCAGCCGTTTTGTTCGTCGCCACGATTGGCATCCAATGAACCTAAAATGCCAGCGTTAGCAGCTACCTGCATTTCATGTGCAAAAGTATGACCGGCCAAGGTAGCATGGTTAACTTCCAGGTTCAGTTTAAAATCGCCCAGCAGGTCGTATTTCTGTAAAAAGCCAATAACGGTTGCCGCATCATAATCATACTGGTGCTTGGTTGGCTCACATGGTTTTGGCTCGATGAAAAAATTACCTTTAAAGCCTTGTTTACGTGCATAATCTTTAGCTGCATGTAAAAACTTAGCCAAGTGCTCCTGCTCACGTTTCATATCTGTATTCAGCAAGCTCATGTAACCTTCTCGACCGCCCCAGAACACATAGTTTTCGCCACCTAAAGCGATGGTAGCATCCAGCGCTGCCTTAACCTGCGCAGCGCCGTGTGCCAATACATGAAAATCAGGGTTGGTAGACGCGCCGTTCATATAACGCTCGTGAGAGAACAGGTTAGCCGTACCCCATAGCAATTTGATGCCACTAGCTGCTTGCTTTTCTTTTGCGTACTCAACCAAAGTTTGTAAACGTCGGTCGTTTTCATTGATGTCATTGCCATAGTCAACCACATCTACATCGTGGAAACAGTAGTATGGTAAGCCCAGTTTAGTCATGAACTCAAACGCGGCATCCATTTTATCTTTGGCACGCTCAATGGCATCTGCTTTCTGATCCCATTCAAATACATGCGTAGCACCACCAAAAGGGTCAGAACCATTGCCATTGAAAGAATGCCAGTAAGCTACGGCAAATTTAAAATGATCTTTTAAAGTTTTGCCCGCTACAACGCGGTTTTCGTCATACCAGCGAAAAGCCAACGGGTTATCGCTTTCAGGTCCTTCATATTTAATCTGGCCAAAGCCTTTAAAATATTCCTTTTCTCCTGTTAAAATACTTGCCATTTTATTTAGTTATTAATATTGATAGATTGATTTGTTTCCTGATTGATAGCGTCTTCGGCTATGAGTTGTTTTTCCAGCAGTACTTTCCACTCCTGGTATATTTCTTCAAAATTATTTTGCGTGGGTTCTATCACCTGCACCTTTTCCATATGTTTAAAAGCCTCGGCCGGGGTTGCAAATATGCCTGCACCGATACCGGCACCTAATGCCGCACCAACGCTACCATCGTTTTTGTACAGCTCAACCGGAACACCGGTTACGTTCACAAACGTTTCGGCAAACAGGTCACTCAAAAACAGGTTGGCCTTACCGGCCCGAATAACGGTTGGGTTCATGCCGTTACTGCGCATAATATCTAACCCGTAACGAAATGCACAGGCAATACCTTCCTGCACGGCACGGAAAATGTGCGACTGCGTATGCATGTTCAAATCAATATTGTGAAAATGTACACCTACCAGTTTGTTGTTCAACATACGCTCTGCCCCGTTGCCAAACGGCAACACACGCAGGCCGTTACTGCCTGCAGGGACCTGTTTAGCCTGTTCGTTCATTTGCCCGTAGCTGATGCTTGCGCCAAATAAGCTCTTGGTCCATCGGTTTAAGCTACCGGTACCATTAATGCACAATAAAATGCCAAGGCGCTTTTGCTCGTTAGTATAATTCACATGTGCAAAGGTGTTTACACGCGATTGTGGGTCATACGCCAACTGGTCGCTAACCCCGTAAATAACACCTGATGTACCAGCTGTTGCAGCAACCTCGCCTGGATTTAACACATTTAACGATAAAGCGTTATTAGGCTGGTCGCCTGCTTTATAAGCCACCGGTATGCCAGCTTTAAGACCCAATGGGGTTGCAATCGATTGTGTTAATGTACCATGAGAAGAAAATACCGGGTTAACTGCGGGAATCAATTGTTCACTGAAACCAAAAAAGTTCATTACATCTTTCGAAAGCCCGTTTTCTTTGAAATCAATAAAGATGCCTTCAGACAGTGCTGATACCGATGTTGTAATCTCACCGGTCAACTTCATGGCAATAAAATCGCCAGGCAGCATTATCTTGTCAATCCGTGCATAAAGCTCCGGTTCGTTTTCTTTTACCCACGCCAGTTTAGCAGCAGTAAAGTTACCGGGCGAGTTCAATAAGTGCGACAAGCTTTTTTCTTCGCCAATGGCTGCAAACGCCTTGTCGCCGTATTCTACCGCGCGGCTGTCGCACCAGATGATGCTGTTGCGCAGCACCTGCTGATTTTTGTCTACCAGCACTAATCCGTGCATTTGGTAAGCGATGCCTATTGCTGCAACATCATCCGGATTGTATGCGCCTGAATTGTGACACAGTTTAATAGCCTGCTGCGCTTGATCCCACCACATATCGGGCGACTGCTCGGCCCAGCCCAGTTGCAAGGAGATAATGGGCGACTCGGTTTCAGGATACTGTGCCGAGGCTATTGCCTTTTGTGTACCGGCGTCAACCACAGAAACTTTTACTGAGGATGTGCCAATATCAATGCCTAATAATAACATGAGTTAGTACTTAATTTATGCTGAAAACTGGTTTGTCAATTGGTTATTAAAAACGAAGATATGCTATTTTTCGCCTTTTGCAATCGATTGTCAAAGATAAAATCATTTTATTTATTAACAATAGCCGTTAGCAAGATAGTGTAAAATAAACACCCTGCATCTGCTGCTTACTATAACATAATAAGGCAGTATGGATTTAGTTGCTTATTTTAAATGCATAGGATTAGGTGACGCCCGAAATTGTAACGGTGTCACGCGTTTTGATAATCACAATGCACTTTGCCTTTAATGTGGACAATTTCTTAGCTGTATTCAAAACTTTTTATGCGTTCAAACATTGTTGGAATATCATGAATATCAACAATACTCCAGGTAATCCGTACCCGTTGGGTGCTACCTTTAACGGCAAAGGCGTAAACTTTGCTATATATGCGGCTAACGCCTCAAAAGTTGAACTTTGTTTATTTAAAACAGCTCAGGATGAGGTAGAATATGCAAAAATTGAAATTACAGAACGTACACACGAAATATGGCACACTTTTGTTCCGCATTTAAAGCCCGGCCAATTGTATGGCTATCGTATACACGGCACTTATGATCCAAACAATGGCCAACGCTTTAATCCTAATAAGTTGCTTATTGACCCGTATGCCAAGTCAATATCAGGCACCATTGAATGGAGCGACGCGCTGTTCGGTTATAACTTGCTGGATGAAGAAAAAGACCTGACTTTTAATGAAACTGACAGTGCTCCTTATATTCCTAAAAGCGTTGTGATCAACCCTGCTTTTGATTGGGAAGATGATTGCTCTCCAAAATATGCTTACCATGAATCAATCATTTACGAAACACACGTAAAAGGCTTTACCATGCTTAACCCGGACATTCCGGAAGAAATCAGGGGTACTTATGCAGCAATTGGCCACCCAGTTACCATCGAGTATTTGAAAAAACTAGGCATCACCGCCATTGAGTTGTTACCGGTACACCACTTTGTTACCGACTGGGGCTTGAAAGACAAAGGCCTTACCAACTACTGGGGCTACAACACCATCGGCTTTTTTGCGCCTGATGTACGTTACAGCAGCAGCGGCACATTAGGCGAACAGGTAATCGAGTTTAAGCAAATGGTTAAAGAACTGCACAAAGCCGGTATTGAAGTGATACTGGATGTGGTATACAACCACACCGCCGAAGGTAATCAGCTTGGCCCAACGCTATCTTTTAAAGGTATTGATAACGAAGCTTATTACCGCCTGGTAGGTGACGATAAGCGTTACTATATGGATTACACCGGCACTGGAAACACTTTAAATGCTTACATGCCCGCTGTATTGCGTTTAATTATGGACAGCCTGCGCTACTGGATTACCGAGATGCACGTAGACGGTTTCCGATTTGATTTGGCAGCAACCCTGGCCCGTGGCCTACATGAGGTAGACAAATTAGGTGCGTTTTTCGAGATCATTTACCAGGATCCAATTATATCACAGGTGAAATTGATTGCCGAGCCTTGGGATATTGGCGAAGGTGGTTACCTGGTAGGTCAGTTCCCGGCCGGTTGGGGTGAATGGAACGGTAAATACCGCGATTGCGTACGGGATTACTGGCGTGGCGAGCATAGTGCTTTGGCTGAGTTTGCGTCGCGCTTTACCGGCAGTGCCGATTTATATAAAGACGAGTTCCGTAACCCTACAGCAAGCGTTAACTTCATTACTGCTCATGATGGCTTTACGCTGAATGACTTGGTTAGCTACAACGAAAAGCATAACGAGGCCAACGGCGAGGATAACAGCGACGGTGAAAGCCACAACCGGTCTTACAACTACGGTACGGAGGGCGAGACTGATGACGAAGTAATTAACAATATCCGTAAACGGCAAAAACGTAATTTCCTAACCACGTTGTTCTTGTCGCAAGGTGTACCTATGCTGTTAGCGGGTGATGAATTTGGCCGCACCCAGGGTGGTAACAATAATGCGTATTGCCAGGATAATGAAATATCGTGGGTAAACTGGGCAGCAGCCGATAAAGACTTAATGGAATTTACCAGCAAACTGATCAAGCTACGCCGGGAACACCCAGCATTCTGCCGTCGTCGGTGGTTCAGAGGCGCACCTATCAGAGGTGTAGAGGACATTGCCTGGTTCTTACCGGAAGGTGATCAAATGTCGGACGAGCACTGGGATACCGGTTACGCACAATCGTTAGCGGTGTTTATTAACGGCCGCGCACTGCGTACCCGCAATAAAAATGGCGAGGCCATTATTGACGATGGTTTTTACATGATATTTAACGCGCATACAGAGCCAGTTGAATATAAACTACCTACCAATACTTACGCTAAAACCTGGACTAAGATTATTGACACAGCCAAAGATGAAGTAGCTGATACCGAAATATATAATGCTGAAGACACCATAACCGTTGAAGGCCGGTCGGTAATTGTATTACATGACCCTGTAATTTATAATACCGCTGAATGAAAACCGTGAACAACAGACCCGGAATTACATTAAATGGAAATGAAGCCAGTGTTTTGCTTTGGGCGCCCAAAGCAAAACAGGTTTCAATAAAAATACAGAATTCGAACGAACAACTACCACTCGAGCAACAGCCTTATGGTTATTGGCAGCTTAAAACCGATAAATTACACGCTGGCACTCAGTATAAGTTTGTGCTTGACGACGAAAAAGAATTACCAGATCCTGCATCGCTACACCAGCCTGACACGGTACACGGCCCGTCGGAAGTGGTAGACCTGCAAGCCATCCAATGGACGGATAACAACTGGCAAAACCTGCCTTTGCAAGATTATATTTTGTATGAATTGCATACTGGTACGTTTACCCCCAATAGTACGTTTGCCGGCATCGAAGCCAAATTGGATTACATGGTTGAGTTAGGTGTTAATGCTATCGAAATTATGCCGGTTGCCCAATTTCCGGGCAATCGCAATTGGGGCTATGACGGTGTATTCCCCTACGCTGTGCAAAACAGTTATGGAGGAGCCGGAGGGTTGCAACGTTTGGTGGATGCCTGCCATCAAAAAGGGATTGCTGTGGTGCTAGATGTGGTTTACAATCACATGGGACCAGAGGGTAACTATTTTGGCGAATTCGGCTCATATTTTACCGAAAAATACAACACCCCCTGGGGAAACGCTATCAATTTTGATGATGCCGGCTGTGATGCCGTGCGTCATTACTTTATTGAAAACGTGTTGATGTGGTTCCGCGATTTTCATATTGATGCATTACGGATGGATGCTGTGCATGCTATCAAAGATTTCAGCGCCGTGCACATTTTGAGCGAAATACGTACACGAGTGAATGAATTGATGCAGGAAACTGGCCGCAAGCATTATCTCATTGTAGAATGTGATTTAAACGACACCAGATTCCTGAACCCCCAAAATGTAGGTGGCTTTGCCATGGATTCGCAGTGGATTGATGAATTTCACCACGCGCTGCGATTAGCCGCCGGCGGCGAGCCAACCGGTTACTACAGCGATTTTAGCGGTGTTACCGACCTTGCTAAATCTTACCAGGACGCTTACGTATACGACGGACAGTACTCCGCTCACCGTGATAAGCATTTTGGCATCAAAGCCGAAAACAATCCCGGCGAGCAGTTCATCGTGTTTTCGCAGAACCATGACCAGGTGGGCAACCGTATGCTGGGCGAGCGCAGTAGCGAATTGTTCAGCTTTGAAATGCAAAAGCTGATGGCTGGTGCCGTACTTACAGCACCTTTTCTGCCTATGCTTTTTATGGGCGAAGAGTATAGTGAGCCACACCGCTTTATGTACTTTGTGAGCCATACCGATGCAGAACTGGCCGAAGCTGTGCGCAAAGGACGCAAAGCCGAATTTGCAGCATTTCATGCCCAAGGTGAAGCACCCGATCCGGTTGATGAAAAGACATTTATTGATTCGCAGCTACAATGGAATTTGCCTGAACTAGGGCAGCATTCCACCATGCTCAGCTTCTATAAAGCCTTAATTCAATTGCGTAAAAGCTTACCAGCATTGCACAATCTGAATCGCAAACAAGTAAAAGCAGAGGCGAATGAAGAACAAAAAACCGTGGTCCTGCGTCGTAAACACCATGTTCAGGAAGCAATTGTGCTCATGAACTTTTCTGGTAACATTCAAAGTTTATCTTTACCCGATACAGCACAAACTTGGAAAAAACAATTTGATTCGGCTGATACGCAATGGAACGGCCCTAAAGCTGCCCCCGAAGTAGTTAATGGCGGCGACGGCGTTGAACTCCAGCCCGAATCATTTATCATATACATCAACGAATAATGAACAACCCTGTTGCAACATACCGACTACAATTTCATTCGGCTTTTACCTTTAATGAATTCGAACGCATTATTGGCTATCTGCAGAAGTTAGGTGTAAGTACCGTATATGCCTCACCTATTTTTGAAGCAACGCCCGGCAGTACGCACGGCTATGATGGCGTAAATCCGCACCGCATCAATCCCGAAATTGGAACCGAAAAACAGTTAAAAGCTATCAGTGCCCGATTAAAGGAAAATAACATAGGCTGGCTGCAGGATATTGTGCCTAACCACATGGGCTTCCATCAAAACAACCCGTGGTTAACGGATTTGCTTGAAAAAGGTAAGCACTCTTTATATGCTAACTTTTTTGATGCGGTATGGGCTAGTCCAATTTTCAGAGATGAACCACTGATGGTCCCGTTTTTGGGCAACTCGTTGGAAGACGTAATCAATAACAACGAAGTTAAGGTAGCTTACCAGCCACAACAAGGGTTAGTGCTGCAGTATTATGATAACATTTATCCGCTTAATCCAAATACTTACCCAGCTGTATTACAGGGTGAAGGTGAAATACCAGCAGAGATCCAGGCATTAACAACTAAACTTGCTGTACTAAACAATGTACCCGATGCAGGCAAGTACGCTGTACAATGGACTGGCTGGAAACAAAAATTGATTAAAGCGTTAAAGGCGGAAGGTGCAGACAGCTATTTAACCCAACGCTTAGCTAATGTCAATGCCGACAAAGCCCTTTTATTGCAGATAGCTAATCAGCAGGCTTACCGCCTATGCAGCTGGCAGGAAACAGATCAAAGCATTAACTTCCGCCGTTTTTTTACGGTAAACAGCCTCATTTGCCTGAACATCCAAGATAAAGCCGTTTTTGACCACTTTCATCAGATGATTAAAAACTTGGTGGAAACCGGCGTATTCCAGGGTTTACGTATCGACCATATCGACGGCTTGTACGATCCGGCTCAATACTTGGAAAGGTTAAGAGAACTAGCCGGAGAAGACACTTACATTGTAGCCGAAAAAATTCTGGAATCGGGCGAAGATATGGCCGACCAGTGGCCTTTGCAAGGTAGCAGTGGGTACGATTACTTGGCTATTGTTAATAACCTGCTCACCAATTCATCTTCCGAAAAAAAGTTAACCAGCTTTTATGAAGATCTGGTAAATGACGACCAACCTGTGCAGAAACAGATCTGGAAAAAGAAAGCCTACATATTGTATGAGCATATGGGCGGAGAGCTGGAAAACCTGTACCAGTTTTTGGTTAATCTGAATTTAATTGATAAAAAGATAGCAGCCGAATTAAAAGCCGAAGACATCAAAAAAGCTATCGGCGAGCTACTCATCCACTGCCCGGTATATCGGTATTATGGCAACCAGTTTCCGCTACCTAAAGATGAATACGATGCCATTAAAGAGATTTTTGAACTGGCTAAAAAAAATACCAGCGGTTTAAAAGCTGCGCTGAATTTACTGGAAGTGATTATTCTGGAAAAACCTAAACTGGGTAACCCAGACTACAACCAGCGTGCATTACAGTTTTACCAGCGCTTAATGCAATTCAGCGGCCCCCTGATGGCAAAGGGTGTTGAGGATACGTTGATGTATACTTATAACCGCTTTATTGGTCATAATGAAGTGGGTGATGCGCCAGACGCTTTTGGCATTAGTGCTAAAAAGTTCCATAAAATGATGGAGGAACGCCAGAAGCAATGGCCACTTGCAATCAACGGCACCTCTACCCACGATACCAAACGGGGCGAAGATGTACGCGCTCGTTTGAATATATTGAGCGATTTGCCTAAACTATGGTTGCGCACGGTGAAGCACTGGCAACAGTTGAATGCCGGTTTAAAACAAAACAATGCCCCAAGCGCCAACGACGAATATTTCATCTATCAAACCATTGCCGGCGCTTACCCAATGCCCGGCCAGCCGGACGACGATTTCAGCAATCGCTTGCAGGAATACTTGACCAAGGCCATGCGCGAGGCCAAGGTAAATTCAAATTGGACAACACCTAACGAGGAATACGAACAGGCAACCCTTTATTTTGCCAAAAGTATTTTAGATGTTAAAAGCGAGTTTTGGAAATCATTCCAAAGTTTCCAGCTTAAAATTGCTGATTACGGCATCATCAATTCGCTGGCACAAGTGCTGCTTAAATTCACCACCCCTGGTGTACCTGATGTTTATCAGGGATGTGAATTGTATGATTTAAGCTTAGTAGATCCAGACAACCGCCGCCCGGTTGATTATGAATTGCGCAGCCGTTTGCTGGACGAATTTGATAGCAATCCTAACTCGCCAGAGTTGCAGCAACAACTGTGGCAAAACCGCTTCGATGGTCAATTAAAACTGTGGCTTACACACCAGCTATTTAACATTCGTAAACAGGACGCAAACCTGTTTGCACAAGGCAGCTATATACCATTACAAGTAAAAGGCGCTTACAAAGATTACATATTAGCCTTTGCCCGCCGATATGAGCAAACCTGGTATATTAGCGTTGTACCGCTGTATACCGCCGAACTTTGCCGCGAACAGGACCGCTTACCCGTTAATTTGAAATGGAAAAACACACGCATCATCTTACCAGCCGAAGCGCCGACGGAATGGCAAAATGTACTGACCAGTACATCGGGCAAGGTAGATGAAAATACCATCCGAATAAAAGAAGTGCTGGCTGGCATACCGCTCGCGCTATTAAAATTAGAGCAGCCTTCTGGTAATCGCGGTGCTGGCATTTTAATGCACATAACCTCCTTGCCATCAGGTTTCGGCATTGGCGATTTAGGACCTGGCGCTAAAACTTTTGCCGACTTTTTGAGCCGATGCGGCCAAAAGTACTGGCAACTTTTACCGCTCAATCCAACCGGATCTGAGCAAAATTATTCGCCTTACAGCTCCATCAGCAGCATGGCGGGTAATACGCTTTTAATTAGTCCGATTTTGCTGGTTAAAGAAGGTTTGCTGGATGAGGATGATGTAAACGACTATTACGTGCGCCCCACCGATAAAGTGGATTATGCCGAAGCTAAAAAAATAAAAGATGCGCTGTTTGAGCAGGCTTACGTTAATTGCTGCAATGGCTCGTTCCCAACACTTAATAATCAGTTTAAAGTATTTTGTGAACAGGAAGCTTATTGGCTTGAAGACTTTGCTTTGTACACCGCCATCAAACGCCATCACGAAAATAAGCCTTGGTATGAGTGGCCACGCGAATATAAATTACGCAAACCTGGCATTTTAAAACGTTATGCCGAAAAACATAATACAGAAATAAATAAAGTCAAATGGCTGCAATTTATTTTTGATAAGCAGTGGAAGGCTCTGAAAGAATATTGCCATACGCTGAATATTCAGCTATTTGGCGATTTGCCTTTTTATGTAAGCTATGATTCGGTAGATGTTTGGGCAAATCCCGGAAGTTTTGCACTGGATGGCGAGGGTAACATGATTGGCGTAGCTGGCGTACCGCCAGATTATTTTAACGACAATGGTCAGCTTTGGGGCATGCCAGTGTACCGCTGGGATGTTATGAAAGCGCAGAATTATAAATGGTGGATTGACCGCCTGCGCAAAAACATGGAAATGTTTGATTTGCTGCGTCTAGACCACTTCCGTGCTTTCTCAGCCTATTGGGATGTACCCGCAGGTGAAGAAACTGCCAAAAACGGCAAATGGAAAACCGGGCCGGGCAGCGACTTTTTCCGTGCTGTTCAGGCTGCTCTGGGCGAACTGCCTTTTGTGGCTGAGGATTTAGGTGATATTGATGAGCCTGTATTTCAACTGCGCGATGAGTTTGGCATGCCGGGCATGAAGGTGCTGCAATTTGCCTTCGGCGACGAGATTGCCGCATCGCTGTATATCCCACATAACTACCAGGAAAACTATCTGGTGTACACCGGTACTCATGATAATAACACTACGGTAGGCTGGTTCAATCAGGATGTCAACAAAGCTATCCGCAAACAAATTGAACAGTATACAGGTGTGTCAGCAAAAGCATCTAATATTCACGAGGTATTAGGGCGCGTAGCTTATTCATCCACAGCTAAAATTGCGATGCTACCCATTCAGGATGTTATTGGATTAGATGAAACAGCACGTATGAATAACCCGGCATCAGCCGAAGGCAACTGGGGCTGGCGCTTATTAAGTGAAGACTTAACCGGCGACATTGAAGAACGCCTGTTAGAATGGGTTAGAATTTATAACAGAAGCTGAGTATTTTTACTCAGCTTCTTCTGTTCATGTCGTTTCTTACTTCTCTTTTGCCTTTGCTCTGTCTTACAATCATGTAAATGATGCCGATGATGAACAATATTACAACAGCATATATAATTGGTAGTAACATAACCATTCCTCCTTTTAAAAAAACAACAGCCTATAAAAGCGATTGTTTAATTAAAGGTTAATTATATTACCACAAACCCTAGTACCTATCTAACGTTTATACCACTATGGAAGATTTTGGAATTACTTTAGCCATCAACGGCCAGCAAATACCCGCAACTGTGCACCCACATATTGAGGGCGAAACCACTTACTACGATATCATTACCGATTCGTTTACTATCAGCATTTACAAAGACACCCTGTATACCTGGGCTGCCGATGACAATGCGGGCTTCAGCAACGACGAGATTAGTAGCTTTGGTGCACAACTGAACGATTATTAAGCAATCATCACGGTACAATAAAACTGCCGTCGCCTCTGCGGCGTAACTCGCGTCCGTTACGTCGCGGACTACCGGTCCACTTTTGCAAATTGGCCCGTACCGTTAACATCAAATACCGGCTCAACGCATTGGTTACGGTATTGGTTACCGAACTGGTGGTGGTTACCTGGTCAATAAAGTTATTTTGCTTTAGAATATCGAACACCTGCAAATTTACCGTAAGCAAACGGCGCGAAAAAAACTCTTTTTCTATAGAGGCATTAATTACCAAAGGGTTTCGAGAGGTGATACCGTACACCAGATTTTTACTGGCGCTATAGCCAATATTAAATGTGCGGTTTTTAAACAAGTAAACCTTACCGTCGATATTCATAGAAATCCGCTTAACCGTTGTACTGGTATCCCTCGGTAGTTTAAAAGTCGATTTGGTAACATCATATGCTACAAACGGGTTTATCTCAATGGATTCATTCGGGTTTATTCGAGGCCCAAATCGCTCGTTGAAACGCCAAACGGTTGTTAAATTTCGGGCGTTATCTAGCATCGAAACATTATTGGCATAAGTAACATTTCCCAAAAACGACAGATTGTACCGGCGGTCGGCCAGTTGTTTAGAAAAGTTGTAGTTGCCGTTGATATTATACGAGCCGTTCATGTTCAGGTAATAGGTCTCGTATCGTGTATACCGGGCATTGTTGTCAGTGGTAGCTCTGATGGTAACCCGGTTGCTCACAATTTGGTTGGTAATAATACTACCATTGATATTAGCCGATATATTGATTTTAGAATTGGGCAGATAATTGTTGTATAACGCATTGATGGAGTGCCGGAATGATGGCCTCAAATCAGGGTTACCAAAAACAGTATTTAAGGCGTTTGATTGATCGGGCACAGGCTGTATTTGGTTAAAAGACGGCTCGGTTGGATTACCCGAGTAATTAATAGATGCCCGCTGCTGTCGCGACCATACATACTGAAAACGAAAAATCGGAATCAGGTTAAAATAGTTACGATGCGTAGTTGTGCCCTTACTTACGTTATCGCCGCTTAGAGTTGTCGGCACAGCCGTAGCCCCTACTGACAGATTGAACTTGGTTTGATTAAGCCGGTAATTAACCGCAAAGCGCGACTCGGTAAATTTGTAATCAAACACATTATCGATATAGGTTAACGGAATATAGTTACCTGCGAAATCAATACTATCGGTAAAGGCTTTGTTATGGTACGACCGGTTGTTCACCTGCGCATTAAACTCCAGTTGCGATATGGTAGAAAGCGGCTCAACATAGGTCATGCTGGTTCTGAAGTTTATGGTTGAATTATCCCGCGTTACATACCGGTGAATGATAGACCTGTTGATTACCTCACCGTTGGCATCTTTTTGATCAACCTCGGTATTAGGCTCGTTTTCCTGGCTCTGATCGGCGTTGTTGTAGTTGAGTTGGATAGAGAAATTACGCCGTGGCTTATTAAAAATGTGCTGATAAAAAACGATGCCTCCCCAGGTTGGATTACTGCCTCTATTGGTGTTCAATCCGGACGTATTTTGGTTTGCGAAACCACTCTGAATGCTGGACGAATTTGTGATGGAATTAGAAGATGAGAAATTGACGCTGGGTGTTATCCGCAAAAAGTTGGCACTATCGGGCGTATACTCAAATTCAAAACTGGCCCGGTGCGTTTTGTTTGAAGACCTGGAGTCGCTGTTATTTATAAAAGAGGTGGTTCCGTCTCCGCTAAACTGCTCACCATAGCTATTGCTGAACGTATGCACATTAGTGTAATTATAGGTGTAGTTGCCATTTACTTGTACTTTTTTACTCCACTGGTCGCGGTAGCTAAAGCTAGGATTACCAGATGTAGTAGTTCCCCCGCTTCCGTTACTGCTGCTGTTACCACCCGATGCCCCACCTGTTGCCGCTGATGCCCCTCCGGCTGAGCCGCCCGAAACACCGGTTGACGCTACCCCATTTACCGTATTACGAAAACTTCCTAGCAGACCAACTTGCTGGTTGCCGTTCAATCGTTGCAAAAACACCCGGCTTTCATACCTATCGTTGTTACCGCCGCCTGCCGCCAAACGAATAATGTTGCCAACTGAACGATCGGCACGCGTGGTAATGTTCAGTACCTTCTGCGGATCGCCGTCTTTTATACCTGTGCGTGCGGCCTGATCGCCATAGTCATCCACCACCTGAATTTTTTCAACAATGTCTGCAGGTAGATTCTGGATCGCCTGCGCCACGTCACCGCCCGAGTAATCTTTACCATTTACCCTTGCCCTTACAACTTGCTGCCCTTGGTGCGTTACTGAGCCGTCTGAGCCGACTTCCATTCCCTCCATTTTTTTCAGTAACTCATCAACCGAAGAATTTGGTCTTACTTTGTAATCACTAGCCCTGTATTCTACGGTATCCGTTTTATAAGTAATACTAGGCGTTCCGTTTACAATAACTTCTTTCAGCGCATTGGCTTGGTTACGCAACACAAAAGGATCGAGCACTAATCGAGGTATCGCATCATTGTTAAGCATTCGCTTAACTACTGGCCGGAAACCTATGCTTGTAATGGAAATGACAAAAGTGGCCGATTTAACATTTTTAAATACAAAAATGCCATCGGCATTGGTGGTAGTGCTTATGCTATCGGTTGCGGTTTTTATTTTAACCGTTGCGCCTATAACCGCCTCATCAGTACTATCTTTTACCACGCCGCTTACTTCACGAACCGGCAAAGGAGGTGCTGCACCAGCTTGCCTGCGCCCCGGTACCTGAGCTATGGCTAATTGAGCTATAAAAGTGAAAAGAACAATAAATAGAAATGGCTTCATGTGTAAGGTTAAAGAAAATAGATGAGCGTGTAGAGGTTGACGAATGCAGGTTAAGGTTTAGCCAGTTTATATTTGCTCCAAAAATCGGATGGAGTAGTGAGTTCCATCATTCCTTGGCCACCACCAAAACCGCCGCCCATACGCATACCTCCACCATCAAAACTACCCGAACGCGCACCACCGTCAACATTTATATTCATGCGGTTATTATTGAATTGAATGCCATTCACTTTAACATTAAAGGCAATTTCGGTTGCGCTGCTAGCATCAAGTTCTAAAAGCTTAAGCGGAATGGCCAGCTCATAAATTAAATTAGCTTTACTGTCTACATTCATTGCAGCTTTAAGGCTGTAAACATTGTATATAGAAATCAGGGTATCTGTTATGTCTTTTATGCCGGTAATTCCTACCTCTTTCATACCGGTAATGATTTGCTTTCGTGAAGTCACCAGCGCAGCAGTATCTATGTTAGTGCCCCCCTGCCTGTTACCACCTCTTAACATACGCATGCCGCCGCCGGATAATGGATAACTGACAACCGCAGCATCTTTTTCTTTCTTTTTACCATCTTTGTTAATGGCAATAGTTAAGCCACCGCCTAATATTTTATTAATACTGGTAGCGTCTGTACAAGTAAAAGCTAAATAAATATTATTAGCATCATTGGCTACAGTATAATGTAACTGCGTACTTTTATTATACAAAGGTAGAGATGCCCATTCGGTAAGTTTGCCATCGGCTTTGGTGCCTGCGGGTGCTTTTTGCCCTAATAACGGATCACTTTGTGCATATACAGCTAAAGATGTTAAGAGGCTGGCAAAAAAAGTTAAACTTTTTCCGAATATTTTACACTTAGTTTGCATCATTTTAAACAGATGATAAGATATTAAACAACTTTGCCAACATGCTACAACTACCGTGTAATCAGTTGTTTGATAAGCGTTTTGGCTTTGGTATGGATCTGTATCACCAAAACTAATTTTATAAGTGGTTTTTTAGTAATAATTCAGGTAATAAATTCAATACAATAAGGCAACCTGTAAACATGTTACAAAAACAGTGTTTAATAACGTGGTGTTGATAGATGCATTATGTGAACATAAAAGTTTAAAAGCTTCTGTAATTTTTTAAATTGAATAACAGAAATTGAGCTTCTGCATCATAATACTGAATACAAATAAATTTATAATGACTAATTTTAACCATACTTTACTGAGCTTAAAAAGCTTTACTGTTATTTTATTATTATTTGCCTGGGGCAAGGGCTTGGCTCAGCAAACCGAAAAGCGCGACTCAAAGCTTACACCGCAGGTAAAAGAAGAATACGAAGTTTTAAAATCTGATTTAAACACACGCCAAGGCACTTACGTGGCTTTTTATAAAAAGCAAATGCTTGCTGCCGGACGCTACAATCAGAACAAAAAAGTAGGCAGCTGGACTTTCTTCAACTTAAAAAAAGAAGTGATACAACGCTTTAACTACGATAGCAAAACCTTAATTTATGAAGCACGCGAAGATTCTACTTCGGGGTTTAAATATATTATTGACAAGCCAATAGCAGATACCGACCGGGTAACAAAACCTATAAAACCAGGTGGCCGATATTACGGCTACCTCCGCTATTTGAATTTGTTCCAGTTACCGAAAGATTTAATTGGCATAAACAACGATCTATTTGACTATACCATTGAACTATTGATTAGCCCATACGGACGGTTGGCTGAGTACAAAGTACACATACAATCGCGCTTACGACCGGAAGAAGATGAAAATGTCAAGATGAATATTAATTTATTAAGTGATGAAGAAAAAACGTTTATACCTGCTACGTTAAATAAAGAGTCGATATCATCACGTATACTTATACGATGCCGATTATCAGGAACAGACAGAATTACTTTCTGGGATATGAAGTAAAATTATTTTACCACAAACAAAAAGGCCGCTCAACTAGCGGCCTTTTTGTTTGTCTGATTTTTTAATTAGTGGCTGTGGTGACCATCCGGGCCATGGGCATGACCGTGAGACAATTCCTCTGGGTTAGCCGGACGTACATTAACGATATTTCCTTTAAAATGTAGTTCCTGACCAGCCATGGGGTGGTTTAGGTCTACAATAACCGAATCTTCGGCAACAGATACCACTTGTCCCTGGAAACGGTTACCCTGGTTATCTTGTAATGGTAGTATAGCGCCAACTTCTGGCATATCGGTACCGGCAAACATATCTTTGGGCAAGCTAGCTACCGCCTCGTCGCTATATTCACCGTAAGCATCCTGGGCAGCCAGTCTAAAATCAAAGCCATCCCCTGTTGAAAGGGTACTTAAATTTTCTTCAAACTTAGGCAGCATTTGGCCAGCGCCGTACAAAAAGGTTAAAGGCTGCTCTAAAGTAGCACTTTCAACTAATGCTTCGGTGCCGTCTTCCTGATTCACATACAAATCGTATGTTAAGGATACTACGTGTTGTGGTTCAATTTTCATGTAAATGCAATTTATTATTAAAAGTTACGAAAGCGTAATTTGTTTTAATGCTTCCGCCACCGTAGTTAACGGCAATCCGCAGGTTTTATCTTTACAAATAAAAATCCGTGTTTCGTCGGCAATCCGGTTTTGAAGCAAAGGTAAATTTTCTTCCGTTCCGCCCAACATAATTTTGTTAGGTACGTAAGTTTGTTCTAACTCCTGCCGGATTTGGTGGGCCAGCTTGCCGGTGATGGCAACTTCATACGTTCCAAACACTTCCTCCAGCAACAACATGGCCCAGTTTGAGTACGATGAACCGTACTTAGCCATATAAGGCATTACATTGCGTAATAGCTGCGCGGCAATCTCTTCATATCGGTTATTTTCAAACAATAAACTTAGCTTATGCAGGTTGCGTGCCATCACCGAGTTAGACGCCGGTATTACGCCATCCATAATTTCTGTTTTTCGTGCGATGAGTTGTTCGTCATCGCTGGCGGTATAAAAAAACATGCCTTCGCTGTCATCATAATAATATTCGATAGCATTATCAACCAGTTGCTGCGCTAATTGAAGCCATTGTATATCAAAAGTAACCTCATATAAAGCAATGAAAGCTTCTGCTACATTGGCATAATCGTCTAAAAAGGCAATAATGGGCTCGTTTATGCTGATGTTCTTTTTATAGATACGCATTAACCGACCATTGGCTTTAACTAAATCCTCTTTGATAAAAGATGCATTATTTAAAGCCAATTCCAAATAGTTGGGGTTGCTAAAAGTGCGGTATGCATCGCAAATACCTTTCAACATCAAACCATTCCAGGATGCCAGTATCTTATTATCCAATCCGGGGCGAATACGTTTACTCCGCGCTTCAAACACTTTACTCTTAGCTTCTTCTATTTTGCTTTGCAATTCTTCGGTACTTAAGCCCAGCTGGCGCGCCAGCAAATCATCCTGCTCTTTACGGTACAAAACGTTAGTCTCTTCTTCTTCCCAGTTTCCGGGGTCGGTTATGTGGTAGTAAATGCAAAACAAATCGGCATTGTCACCCAAAATCTCTTTTATATCGGCTTTGGTAAAAGTGTAGAACTTGCCCTCCACCCCTTCGCTGTCAGCATCCAAGGCCGAGTAAAAGCCAAAGTCAGCCGACATGAGTTCACGTTGCACAAAGGCTAATGTATCGGCCACCACTTCCTTGTATAACGGATCAGGGTTCCAAACGTAGGCTTCGGCATAAAGGCCAACTAGCTGGGCATTATCATACAGCATTTTTTCAAAATGCGGCACATGCCAGCGGCCATCTACCGAGTAGCGGGCAAAACCACCACCGATATGATCGTAAATACCGCCGAAGGCCATTTTGTGTAGAGTGAGCTTAACTTGCTGCGCAATTTCATCATCTTTGACTAAGTGCGCGTAACGCATCATAAACTGCCAGTTGTTGGGCATTGGAAATTTAGGTGCACGAGCCATGCCACCCTCAGCTTTATCCAGGTAACGTTTCCAGCCTTTTACAATGGCTTCCAAATCAGCCTGGGCGTATTCAGGTTGCTCCAAAATCAAGTCTACCGACTCAAATTTTTGAATACCTTCTGTCAGGCGCACAGCATACTCTTCGGCCTCATCACGCCGGTTGGTAAAAAAGTCGGCCAAACTCATCAATACGTTCAACCAGTCTGTTTTCGGGAAATAGGTACCGCCATAAATCGGGCGCTGGTCGGGCAGGCAAATGCAGTTAAGCGGCCAGCCACCACGGTTGGTCATTAATTGTACGGCGCTCATATAAATTTGGTCAACATCTGGGCGCTCTTCCCTATCTACTTTTATACAAACAAAGTGCTCGTTCATGATGGCGGCCACCTGCTCATCTTCAAAACTTTCGTGCTCCATTACGTGGCACCAATGACAGGCCGAGTAGCCTATACTTACCAATATTAATTTGTTTTCGGCTTTAGCTTTTTGCAAAGCTTCGGCACCCCACGGGTACCAATCAACCGGGTTATTAGCATGTTGTAAAAGATATGGTGAGGTAGAATTTGCAAGACGATTCATAAAATACAATGTTGTTCTTTAGAGAACAATGATTTTGAGGTTGTGTGTTGCCAAAGGTAACCAAATGTTTAGCTCACAGTTTAGTGTCTAATCATAGCGACAATGGCATCCTAAATAAATTAGCAAAAGGATTACGGTTTTACCTTTCAGCTTTCGCGGCAAAAATCTAATTTTGTCGTTCTTAAGAAAAGAGGAGAAGATTTTGGATTATTTACAGGGATTAAATCCGCAGCAAAGGGCTGCAGTTGAGCAAACCAAAGGTCCTGTGATGATAATTGCCGGTGCCGGATCGGGCAAAACACGGGTAATTACATACAGAGTAGCACACTTGATTAATACAGGCGTTGATGCCTTTAACATATTGGTGCTTACTTTTACCAACAAAGCTGCCAAAGAAATGCGTGAGCGTATTACCCACGTGGTTGGCCCCGAAGCCAAAAACATTTGGATGGGTACCTTTCACTCTGTATTTGCTAAAATTTTACGTGTAGAGGCCGATAAGCTGGGCTACCCTAATAATTTCACCATTTACGATACCGACGATAGCAAAAGCGTTATTAAGGCAGTTTTGAAAGAGCTGAACTTAGACGATAAGCTTTATAACCCAAACTTTGTTTACAACCGTATATCGGCTGCGAAAAACAACTTGGTATCGTGGCAGGAATACCAGCAAAATGCTCAGATCCAAGCCGACGATTTTTCGAGCGGACGTGGCAACATGGGCAAGGTTTATGAAATGTACGCCACCCGTTGCTACCGTGCCGGCGCAATGGATTTTGACGACTTGCTGTTTCAAACCAATCGTCTGTTGAAAGAATATCCGGATGTGCTGTACAAATATCAGAATAAGTTTAAGTACCTGATGGTAGACGAGTATCAGGATACCAACTTTTCGCAGTACCTGATTGTAAAAAAGCTGGCGTCTATCAACGAAAATATTTGTGTGGTGGGTGATGATGCGCAGAGTATTTACGCTTTTCGTGGTGCCAATATCCAGAACATCCTGAATTTTGAAAAGGATTATCCGGATCTGAACGTATTTAAGCTAGAGCAGAATTACCGCTCTACTCAAAACATTGTGAATGTTGCCAACAGCATTATTTCCAACAATAAAGAGCAACTTAAAAAGAACGTTTTTTCGGAAAAAGAAAACGGTGATAAGATTAAAGTCATCCGTGCTTTTAGCGACAATGAGGAAGGCAAAGTGGTTGCTGAATCCATTATGCAGGAACGCACTACCCGCGGCTTAAAATGGCACGACTTTGCCATTCTATACCGCACCAACGCGCAATCGCGCTCAATGGAGGAAGCCTTACGCAAACTGAATATTCCGTACAAAATATACGGTGGTTTATCTTTCTATCAACGCAAAGAGATTAAGGATTTAATTGCTTACTTCAGGTTAACCTTTAACCCTAATGATGAAGAAGCGATGAAGCGCATTATCAATTATCCGCGCCGTGGCATTGGCGACACCACAATTGACCGAATTATTGTAAGTGCTAATCAAAATAACATCAGCACATGGGAAGTGCTAACCAACGCTTCGCAATACTTAGACGGCCGTAGCGCCGGAACCGTGGGTACTTTTGGCACCATGATTCAAAGCTTTCAGGTGATTACGCAAACCATGTCGGCCTATGATGCAGCTTTGCACATCGCACAACATTCAGGTTTGTTAAAAGACTTGTATGAAGATAAATCTGTTGAGGGGCTTAACCGCTATGAAAACATACAGGAGTTATTAAACGGTATAAAGGAGTTTTCGGAACGGGAAGACATTGAAGACAAGAGCCTGAATCTTTTTATGCAGGATGTGGCCTTGCTTACCAATGATGATAACGACAAAAACCCTAATGCGGATACGGTGTCATTAATGACCATTCACTCATCAAAGGGATTGGAGTTTCCGCAAGTTCACGTGGTAGGATTAGAGGAAAATTTGTTCCCTTCACAAATGTCGCTTAACTCGCGCACGGATTTGGAAGAGGAACGCCGGCTGTTTTATGTAGCCGTTACCCGTGCCGAGTATAAACTGACCATTAGTTATGCCACATCCAGATTCAAATTTGGAACGCTCATAAACTGCGAACCCAGCCGCTTTTTGGATGAGATTGATGCGCAGTACCTGGAATTGGATTATACGGCTAAGCAAGCTAAAGGCAATCCATTTTTTGACGATGAGCGTACAGCTTGGAGTCGTAATAGCGACACCTTTTCCAAGCCTAAAGCACCAGCTACGGCCAAGCCTAAAACTACTTCGCTGCTGGCTAAAGCACACGTACCAACCGCAGGTTTTGCACCATCAGATACCAGTAAGTTGCAGGTAGGTATGGAAGTAGAACACGAGCGATTTGGGTTTGGTAAGGTTATTAATTTAGAAGGCAATAAACCCGACGTAAAAGCTACCATTTTCTTTAAAGAAATTGGTCAGAAACAACTTTTACTTAAATTTGCCAAACTTCGTATTGTAGAGTAAGAAATATAACTTACTCTACAATAATTTAAAGAATTTGAAAAAACAATAGGTCTACCAAAATGTTGTGGTAGTACTTACTTAATCTTTAAGAAATCACATCATCTTCCTACCTTGATAAAAGCCTCAAACTGGGCAATTTTTTAACCTATTACATTCTCAAACCGTGGAATATTTTCACCAGTTTTAGTTGTAATATATAATAATATGCGTTATTTATTACTTAAACGCAATATAAAACGTGTGGCACATGCTTTGAACTTATAGTTCTACGCCCTTTCCCCTTATATAGGCGTTTAAACACATATGAGTGCTCTTATCAATAACAAGGCAGTTAACTCTGTAGGCAACAATATTCGTACATTACGTCATCAGCGTGGCTGGAGCCAGGAAGATGTTGCCACCCGTTTAGGTATTTCGATTCCTGCTTTTTCAAAAATTGAAACTGGTATAACCGACGTTAACCTATCCAGGCTAGAACAGATTGCAACCATTTTTGAAATTAGTGTTGTTCAATTGGTTGGTTTAGGTTTAACAGAAAGCGAAAAGCAATATTCGAGCATGAATGCTGCTAATAAAAAACTATCTGAACGTGAAACTGAAATTGCCGAGTTGCAACGAAAAGTGATTGAACTTTACGAAGAACTGCGCAACAAACGCCCAATTGCCGTATAAAAACAGGCTGCTGTTTGTTTTTTATTACACTTCTGTTGTAAAAACTGGTACAATCAGCAGCCTTTATTTTTCCCGCACTTTCCAACGGTTAATACCTAATTAACCAATTTTCTTTTTAGGACATACTTACTTAAACTTCTGAATAAAATTGCCTTTTTCGCAAAAGAAACTGGTCTAGATTATTTTGGAGTAATAATTGTAAATCATAATCTACAACACTACAGATTATGATGACTAAGTATTTTATATCCATACCAAAACACTCTGCCTTACAAGACGGAACCACTATTCACGATCCGGATACAAAATTAAAGGTAGGCGTATTTAATGTGCTTAAATCTAAATTTAAGCCCCGCAGAGGCGAAAAATGTTTTTATGTAACGGCAGGCAATCAAACTTTAGCCTTTGAAACGCAAGGGTATAAAAAGCACCGTAAACTGCTTATTTTGCAAATGGTGGCTTGGTACTGCGTTTATCTGGGGTTAATGGAGGCACAAATACATTCGCACTTACCTATTGCTTGTTAAAGTTTATAGGTAAGTGTTTTTAATTACATACCGGCTCTTTCGGGATTGTGCAGCATATCGCTCATATCCATAATTTTATCGTCAATCTCACCCACGCATTTTATCATCATGGTAATGCATTCGGTTTGATTTACCAACCCTTCCCGTTCCAAGTTCATTAAACCTTTGAGCGTAGCAATCGGTCCTCTGATTTGGTGTGACAGATAAGAAGAGTACTCGGACAACTTTTTGTTTTTGATCTGCAAATCCTTGGTGCGCTCATCAATAATCTCTTCCAAGTGGTGATTTATTCGATCCAAATTATCTTTCTGAACAGATATTTCGTTATTCAACTCAGTTAATCGTTTATTAGTTACCGCCTTACGCTTCACATTTCCTATTAGGAGTGCTACCACAAAGCATAATAAAATTGCCAGACAAACTACTGCTATGGCAATATTTCGGTTATATCGTTGCCTAACTTCGCTAGCCTCCTTTTCTTGCAGCAACTCATTCTGCCTAAATTTCACTTGGTAGATATTCAATGCGGCTGAACTGTTGTTGCGATATTGAATACTATCTTTACGATAGATACTTTGCAGGTAACGCAAAGCATGCTCATAATTTTTGCGTTTCAATTCTAACATGTAAAAGCTGCCTTCATAATCATCCATCAGCTTTTCATTTTTTGTAACCGAGGCGAAAGCCTTTCCTTCATTAAGCCAATGTTCAGCATCAGTGAACAAACCCTGTGTTGTAAAAATTTCTGATAAAGTAATATTTATTTGAGCAATAGCAAGATTTAAGTCAGCCTCTTTAGCTTGCTTATTAGCCTCAAACAGTAAGCTTTTTGCCTTTTCATAATTACCAATTGATTTGTAAACCACCCCCATATCCTGCAACACAGCAACCAATAATGATTTATCACCAACTTCATTGATAAGTTGAAAACTTTTATCATAATTAGTTAATGCTTTTGTAAAATTCAGTTTACGTTGATAAGCATTACCTAAATTTAGGTGTATAGCAGCAAGCAACTTCTTTTTTTCAACCTTATGATTGCGGTACAAATCCATTGCGCTCTGGTAATACTCTAAACACTTATCATAGTCGATATCCTGGTAAAGGGCACCTAAGTTATTATTGATATTAATTTCGCCGACAACATTATGATGACTATGATAAATAGATTTGGCTAATAAGTAATTCATAATGGCAGTTTCATTATTTCCTAAATAATGCTCACCCAATCCCTTAACCCGATAAGCCATAGCAACACCTTTGTCATATTTGATTTTCCGGGCCAATTGCAATGCTCTGTCAGCATATTTAACAGTTTGCGTGGCGTCTGTTAGGCGCATATCAAAGCCTTTATCCAGCAGGTTGTTTACCTCGCTAGTATCCTGAGCTAGCTCGGGTTCAAGGTAAGATTTACCATAAGAACTGTGGATAAATAGAATAACAGTGATAAAAAAGGCCAATATTCTTTTCATTAAAGCCGTATTACGATTAAAGATGCGGAATGTTATAAATATACTCAAGATTGGCAACCATGCAGAAATTTTTAATTTTTTTTATTTTTTTTTTTGAATCCGTAAAAACTTCTTTACATTTGTAGTGTTGATTTAGATAACAGACACAAAATACTATAAATTAATAGATTATGAAAAAAATATTACTTGTTGCAACCCTATTTATTAGCGCAGCAAGCATCACATCTTGCAGCAAAGAAAACGATGCAAAACCAAGCGTAACCAAGAAGCTAGCAGACGGCCCTGGTGATAAGAGCACATTGGGTACAGGTGACGGCACCAGGCCAAGCGAAGGCGGTTGATTAAATCGAGTCCGTCTAAAAATATCACTACTTAATTAATAAATAAACAACACTTAATAAATAGTTATTAACACATGAAAAAATTATTATTAGCCGCGGCTTTATTTGCCAGCGTAGCCACTATATCTTCTTGCACTAAAGAAAACGACGCACAACCTAACATATCTAAAAAAGCAGCTTTTGGCCCTGGCGATAAAAGCACATTAGGTACCGGTGATGGCACCAGACCAAGCGAAGGCGGTTGATTATCACACTCTTTTCAGACCGCAAGATAATTAGCCATTAGTGCTTTTTAACATCACGAACTATACAGATTATTACACACTTTTTTACACATATTGAAATGAAAAAGTTCTTATTAGCAGCAACATTATTCATCGGCGTAGCCACTATATCTTCTTGCACTAAAGAAAACGACGCGCAACCAACAATATCAAAAAAAACAGCCTTCGGCCCTGGCGATAAAAGCACATTAGGCACTGGCGATGGTACCAGACCAAGTGAAGGTGGTTGATTATACCAACAACTTGATTTTACCTACAGATATTTCAGATATTATTTATTTAACAACACACATGAAAAAGATATTACTAATTGCCGCTTTATTTGCCGGTGTAACCACATTCTCTTCTTGCAGCAAAGAAAACGATGCACAACCCACTATCTCTAAAAAAACAGCTTTTGGCCCTGGCGATAAGAGTACATTGGGTACCGGTGATGGCACCAGACCAAGCGAAGGCGGTTGATTAATTACTTAAAAAATCAATAGTTGTCCATACACTTTAATACTTCTTATAAAATAACACATGAAAAAATTATTATTAGCCGCGGCTTTATTTGCCAGCGTAGCCACTATATCTTCTTGCACTAAAGAAAACGACGCACAACCTAACATATCTAAAAAAGCAGCTTTTGGTCCTGGCGATAAAAGCACATTAGGTACTGGCGATGGCACCAGACCAAGTGAAGGTGGTTGATTATTACAGTAACCATTCATAATTAAAACATGCTCAAAGCATGTCTGCTATAATCAAACTCCTACATCGAACTGCTGAATGTGACTTAATTCGGCAAACTCGGTAAAATCTTGCAAGTGCAGATTCTGATTATTATTAAGTAAGAATTTTTCGGTAGAGTCTTCATCAAAAAGATTGCTTGATGTAGTATACCCTTGCAAGTAGACAATGTATGGTTGAAGAAATATTTGTGAGTAAATAACGGTTCTTAAAAAAAGCGAGCCTATTTGACTAAAGAAAGCTTGTTCGAAGCTTTTGGCCGCCAACTTACAGTTAAACTTAAACATCAGAATTTAAGCTGATAATTATTGACAGTTTTATAACAACCGGATATTTGAGAGTTATCAAGTCCTGATCAATAAGCTTGTGTAACTTACACTTGAACCCTTAAAGTTTCAGATGTTACATATTGCAATGTTGCCATCAGCCGTATTGGTAAGTTATCTATTAACGGGCTCTTTATAGTTGATTAATTTCTTCAACAACAGATGGCAATCTAAAACCAATCCATCATTGTTCTTAAACTTTAAAAGGCTTCGCAAATAGAAATCAAAAAATTTCAAATTTAAGACAATTTCTTTTTGCTGATCATCACCTCTCCTGTTGCACTAGGTACTACGCATTACTGGCGCTAACGCCAATCAACATTAAATCAGCAAACTCTATTACTTCCCTTTCACAATCTGATTTTTTCTGTATTGGAAATTGCACTTCGTTTCATGATAGCAATGCTTTCAATTTGCCTACCATAACTATATCCAAAAGCCGGTATTATAAATACTTTAAAACGTAAAGTCTTTCTCCCATATCCTATCATTAAACAGGTTGCAACATACTGCATTGTTTTTATTGTAAAACTGAACAGATGCCGCAGTGCAGTATTGGAACTTAAGCATGTACACGCAACATATAAATAACTCCGTTGCCATTATTGCTTTTAAAACCTATTATATGCGCCGCAGATGTATGTAAGTTTTATATTTGCCTTTTTACATTTGTAATTATGCAAGTAATCAGACAATACATCGAAGATCATAAACAGCGTATGCTGGATGAGCTTTTTGATCTGCTGCGTTTTCCTTCGGTAAGCGCCGATCCGAAATATGCACCTGAGGTTTTAAAAACGGCCGATTATACAGCAGCCAAGCTGCGCGAAGCTGGCGCCGACAATGTGGAGGTTTGCCCTACAGCTGGCTATCCTATTGTGTATGGCGAAAAAATTATTGATCCATCTAAGCCAACTGTTTTGGTTTACGGACATTACGATGTACAACCACCCGACCCTTTAGAATTATGGCATACCCCACCGTTTGAACCCACCGTTCGTGATGGCAAAATATATGCCCGTGGTGCATGCGATGATAAAGGTCAATTTTACATGCACGTCAAAGCATTTGAGCTGATGATGCAAACCAACACCTTACCCTGCAATATCAAATTTATGATTGAGGGTGAAGAGGAAGTGGGATCTAACAACCTAGGCATTTTCGTAAAAGCAAACAAAGAACGCCTGAAAGCCGATGTGGTACTGATATCAGACACCTCGATGATAAGTATGGAAACTCCTTCGCTTGAAACAGGCTTGCGTGGTTTATCTTACTTAGAAGTAGAAGTTGTTGGCCCTAACCGTGATTTACACTCCGGCGTTTACGGGGGTGCAGTAGCTAACCCGGCAACTATTTTAGCTAAATTAATTGCATCATTACACGACGAAAACAACCATATTACCATCCCCGGCTTTTACGACGATGTGGTGGAATTAACTGAAGAAGAGCGCAATGCATTAAACGCTGCCCCGTATAACGAAGAAGAATATAAAAAAGACCTGGACATTGCCGATGTATGGGGTGAAAAAGGTTATTCAACTTTAGAACGTACCGGCACACGCCCAACTTTAGAAGTAAATGGCATTTGGGGCGGTTACATTGGCGAAGGTGCCAAAACGGTATTACCATCTAAAGCCAACGCTAAAATATCTATGCGCCTGGTGCCTAACCAAAGTTCGGAAAAAATTACGCAACTGTTTACCGAACACTTCACCCACATTGCACCACCATATGTAAAGGTGAAAGTTACGCCACATCATGGCGGCGAACCGGTAGTTACGCCTACCAATAGCGTGGCATACCAGGCAGCTCAAAAAGCTATTGCCGAAGCTTTTGGTAAAGACCCTATTCCTACTCGCGGTGGTGGTAGTATACCAATTGTGGCATTGTTTGAGGCCGAATTAGGTATCAAAACCGTATTAATGGGTTTTGGCTTAGATAGTGATGCACTACATTCGCCCAACGAAAAATACGATATATATAATTATTATAAAGGCATAGAAACCATTCCGCTGTTTTACAAACACTATGCGGAACTGAGCAAATAATTATATTTGACCGGTTTGTTAACAAAGCGCTCTTGCAGCATGCAAGGAGCGCTTTGTTGTAAACAGATACTGATATAATCTTGAATTCAAATTCTTAATTCTATACTCTGGCAGCTATGATGCAATGGGAAAAACTTATTTCGGCAAAACGGTGGGGTGTTCAAAATAGCGATATACAAGATCAGGACAAGGCTCGTTCGCAATTTCAGCGCGATTATGACCGGTTGATCTTTTCTTCACCCTTCCGCCGTTTGCAAAACAAAACGCAGGTTTTTCCGCTGCCCGGCAGTGTTTTTGTGCACAACCGCCTAACGCATAGTTTGGAGGTGGCCAGCGTGGGCCGATCACTAGGCACCATTTTTTACAATAACCTCAAAAAGCAGGAACCGGATGTTGATAAAAGGCTGCCGCTCATTAGCGAAGTTGGCAATATTGTAGCTGCAGCCTGCCTGGCGCACGATATGGGCAACCCAGCTTTTGGCCATTCGGGCGAGTCGGCCATGTCGCGATATTTCACCGATGGCGATGGGACCAAATATAAAGCCGACCTGACAGACGAGCAATGGCATGACGTTATCCATTTTGAGGGTAATGCCAATGCCTTCCGCATCCTTACCCACCCGTTTACCGGTAAAGGTAACGGCGCTTTTGCACTAACTTACGCTACGCTGGCATCTATCGTAAAGTACCCTTGTGCAGCTATTGCCGGCCATGTGAAAGGCAACATTCATCAAAAAAAGTATGGCTTTTTTCAGTCCGAACAAGCGTCGTTCCAAGCCATGGCTGACGAGTTGGGTATGATTCAAACCCAAAATAATCCGTTGATTTATAAACGCCATCCGCTGGTATACTTGGTAGAGGCGGCCGATGATATTTGTTACAGCATTATAGATCTGGAAGATGCTCACCGTTTGAAAATTCTATCGTACGATAAAATTAAAGAACTTTTGCTACCCATCTGCAACAGCACCCGATTGGAGCCTTGGCTGGAAAGTGAGTTTGAGGACGAAGATGCTAAAGTTGGATTATTGCGTGCCAAAGCTATCAACAACCTGATTACGGCAACATCTCTGATATTTATGGACAACCAAAATGTCATTTTAGATGGCGGTTTTAATATGGGATTGACTGACGCTCTAGAAGAACCATTCGCCGCACCTTGGAAAGAAATATCAGACATCTCTAAAAAGAAAATCTATAATTATCAATCGGTAGTACAAATTGAAGTTGCCGGTTACAAAGTAATGGGCGGACTGCTGGAAGAATTCATTCCAGCTTTAATCAACAATAGCTCAAACTACGACAAAAAGCTGGTGGAGCTGATTCCAAAACAATTCATCACCCTCGATACTGATTTATATTCCAAAATTCAAAGTGTGCTCGATTTTGTATCAGGCATGACAGATTTGTATGCGGTAGAATTATATAGGAATATCAAAGGCATTTCCTTTCCGGCTATACATTAAGCTCCTCCTAAACCCGCCTTGGGAGAAAGAGCTTTTGAATTTCTTGAAAATTAAAATGTCATTTCGAGTGCTAACGAGAAATCTTTTGAAAGCGATAGGTTAACTGCCTGTTTGAAAAGAGCTCTCACTATCGTTCGAGATGACAACTTGTTTAGAACAAGTTGTTAAACACGCCAATGCTCACACTTTTCTAAAAAGGCAGGATCGGCATCGGCGCCTATGCCAGGTGCATCGGCAATGTCTAAATGGTAGCCGTTATAGCTAACTCCACCGATGCAAGGATCTTCCAAATGACCTAGCATACAGGTGTCCATATCATAAAAATGAATATTGGGTGCACTGTACACCAAATGTAATTTAGCACTCAGGGCAATCCGGCTTTCCAACATGCCGCCCATCATGCAAGGGATGTTATGCAGAGCAGCCAAATCATGTATTTTTAAAGCTTCGTTCATTCCGCCTGATTTGGCCAACTTGATGTTAATATAATCACATGACCCACTCTCTATTTGCAAACGGGCGTCATGATGGGTATACACACTTTCATCGGCCATTATTTTTACCGGCGATAATTTTCTGAGCTCAGGCAGCTTGTCATTATACCAGGTGCGCATAGGCTGTTCGCAAAACTCAATATCTGCATTACCCATTGCTTGCAAAGCATAAACGGCATCGTCAAAACTCCAGCCCTGGTTAGCGTCAATTCTTATTTTCATATCCGGTCCTACAGCCTGTCTTATCTTTTGGATACGTATTACATCCTCTTGCGCATGCTTGCCTAATTTTACTTTCAATATCCGGGCACCGTTTTGCTGAAAGGCGACTGCTTTTTGGGCCATCGCATCAGGCTCGCCAATGCCAATGGTGATATCGGTTTCTACCGGTTTCTTTTCGCCACCTAAAAACTTATACAGCGGCAGGCCGGCGTTCTTGGCGGCAATATCATACAATGCCATATCAAAAGCGCTTTTAATAGTATAATTCCCAGCAGCAAAGTTGTGCAGCTGTTGCAAGCGGGCAGGTATATCCAGTGCATCTTTCCCTACCCATAGTTCAGCAAAATCGCGCGCCATAGCCAGGCAGGTTTCCTGCGTTTCGCCGGTTATCATGGGAAACGCCGAACACTCCCCCACACCGGCGAAACCTGCATCGGTATGTATGCGTATTAATACATTTTGTGCATAACGCATAGTACCCGTTGCTATGGTAAACGGCTCCATAGCTATGCTAAACCTGTATATATCAATATGTTTTATATAAACTTGATGCTGCAATGTCATAATACAATATAGTATTAACTCGTTTAAATATGAATTGATGTAAAAGTTTTGGCTTTATGTACAATTTTACTTCATGACTAACACAAAAACTTTATATTTGCGTTACTCTGATATATTTTTTTGTAGAACTTATCAAACTACAGCTGCTCTCTTCCTGTTTTTTACTTAACCGGCACAGCAAGCTGATAAAAAATCTTTATTAAAAATAACTACATGGCACAAAAAGAAATGCCTGCTCAATTTGATTATAACTCAACCCGTAGTAAACTTTTATTATCTGAATACGGCCGTAATGTACAAAACATGGTTAAGTACATTGTAAATTTGCCTACAAAAGAAGAGCGTAACCGCTATGCTAATGTGGTGATAGATTTGATGGGCTTTTTAAACCCACACCTGCGGGATGTGGCTGATTTTAAGCACAAGTTATGGGACCATTTGCACATTATATCTGATTACAAGATTGATGTTGATTCGCCATATCCGGTTCCTTTGCCCGAGGCAATACATCTTAAACCAGAACCCTTAAAATATCCTAACCAGCGTATCAAATACAAGCACTATGGCAAAACCATTGAATTGATGATAGACAAGGCTCGCAACATTGAAGAGCCGGCACGCCGTCAGCATATGATACAGGCTATAGCCAATTTCATGAAAATGGCCTATGTGCAATGGAACAAAGATTCGGTAAGCGATGAAAGCATATTGGCCGATTTGCGTGAACTTTCACGTGGCGAGCTGCAACTGGAAGAAAACATAAATCTTAACCGTGTTGAATATCGTACCCCGGTACAAAACACCCGCAGCAACAATAACCAGCGGAGTAATAATAATCAGAACCGGAATAACAACAACAATCAAAACCGCAACAACAATCCGCGGAATAACAATAACCAAAACCGCAACAACAATCAAAACCGTAGCAGCGGTGGCGGTTCACGCAAATATTAATAAGAAATAAAACAAGCAAGAGCCAAGAATCAGGAATCTGTTGATGAGTAATCACTAATAGGTCTTGAATCTTGGCTCTTGTTTATTGCATCTCATTTAAACATCTTTGCAAAAATTTTAAGACACAATTGTGTTTGTTTAACACCGATTATAATTCGATATGAAAAATGCTTTTGAGATTAATGGTGGAAAACCTTTAAAAGGCGAAATTATACCACAGGGCGCTAAAAACGAGGCCTTGCAAATACTTTCGGCCGTGCTGTTAACCAGCGAAAAGATGACCATCAGCAATATTCCTGATATTAAAGATGTTAACAAGCTGATAGAGCTTTTGGGCGATATGGGCGTAAAAGTAGAACGTCTTTCGGCTGATACTTACACTTTTGAAGCTGCCAATATCAACCTGGATTTCTTTCAGTCTGATGTTTTTAAAGCTAAAGGCGGTAGCTTAAGGGGTTCTATCATGATTGTTGGCCCATTGCTGGCCCGTTTTGGTAAAGCAGCTATACCTAAACCGGGGGGTGATAAAATTGGTCGCCGTAGATTGGATACCCACTTTTTGGGTTTTGAAAAACTGGGTGCTAAATTCAACTACAATCCCGAAGACGGCTTTTTTAATGTAGATGCTACCGACCTGCAAGGCACTTACATTTTGTTGGACGAAGCCTCGGTAACCGGTACAGCCAACATTGTAATGGCGGCTGTTTTGGCTAAAGGTACCACCACCATTTACAACGCGGCTTGCGAACCTTACCTGCAGCAGCTTTGTAAAATGCTGAACCGTATGGGCGCCAAAATTAGCGGCATTGGCTCAAACCTGTTAACCATTGAGGGCGTAACCGAACTGAAAGGCACCGAACACCGCATGCTGCCCGATATGATTGAGATTGGCTCATTCATAGGCTTAGCAGCCATGACTGGTTCTGAAATCACCATTAAAGACGTACAGTATAAAGAACTGGGTATTATCCCGGATGTGTTCCGCCGTTTAGGTATTAAACTGGAGTTACGTGGCGACGATATCTACATTCCGGCGCAAGACCATTATGAAATTGAAACGTTTATTGACGGTTCTATCATGACTATTGCCGATGCACCATGGCCAGGCTTTACTCCAGATTTGTTGAGCATTGTGCTGGTAGTAGCTATACAGGCTAAAGGCTCGGTATTAATTCATCAAAAAATGTTCGAAAGCCGTTTGTTCTTTGTTGATAAACTGCTGGATATGGGCGCGCAAATTATCTTGTGCGATCCGCATCGTGCTACCGTTATCGGTTTGAACAAGCAGGTGCAACTGCGCGGCATTTCCATGACGTCGCCAGATATCCGAGCCGGTGTATCCTTGTTAATTGCAGCACTGTCGGCACAAGGCAAGTCAACTATCTATAATATTGAGCAGATTGAACGCGGGTATCAGCACATCGATGAGCGTTTGAGAGCCCTGGGCGCAGATATTGTGCGTATCTAATATTTTAATAATAAGCTTTACTTTACAATATGCCACCACTATTATTCAATATAGTGGTGGTTTTTTATTTAAAAAGATGTAACCTTAACTATGAATTAATCGTAAAGCGTCACAATATATCTGATGCTGAACTCTACACTAAAATTATATAGAAATGCATACCGCGGGCTTTCCCGCCATAGCTGGTACCTGGCGCTGGTAATGCTGGTTAACCGTAGCGGCACTATGGTTATTCCTTTCATGACCATTTATTGTACGCAGCAGCTCCATTTCAGTATAAGTCAGGCTGGTATTGTGATGGCATTATTTGGCGCAGGTGCATTAGCAGGCGGTTTTATTGGCGGCAAAATAACCGACCGCCATGGGTTTTACGATGTTCAGATAGGCGCTTTATTAACTGGTGGCTTATTGTTCTTATTACTCGGCCAGCAACAAAGTTTTATTCATATTTGTATAGTTACATTTGTGCTAAGCCTTTGCAACGAGTCTTTCCGCCCGGCTAACTCTACAGCCGTAGCTTATTATAGTACTGATGCCACACGCACCCGCTCTTATTCATTAAACAGACTTGCCGTTAATTTAGGTTGGGCCTGCGGGGGTGCCTTGGGTGGATTTTTAGCTTCCATAGACTACCATTTATTGTTTTGGGTTGATGGCTGCACCAATATCTTATCAGCTTTGCTGCTGCTAAAGTTAATGCCACGCTCATCTTACAAAAAGCCGCATCAAAACCAATTGGTATTGATAGACAGCTCTACCTCGGCATATCGCGATAGTAAATACCTCATTTTTATTGCGCTTACCGCGGTGTTTGGTACCTGCTTTTTTCAGCTTTTTACTATGCAGCCAGTTTTCTATAAAACACTATGGCACTTTAGCGAACGTTTTATCGGCTTTTTAATGGCCTTAAACGGTTTACTTATTATTGCTTTTGAAATGGTTATAGTGCATAAGCTGGAAGGCAAGAAACATGCACTGCATTACATTAGCACCGGTATATTGGTTACGGGCATTGGCTTTGTGTTTTTAAACGCAATGCACCCGGCCATTTGGGTTGCCTTGCTGGTAGTATTGCTTATAACTTTAGGCGAGATACTAAGCATGCCTTTCATGAACGCATTTTGGATTGTACGCACCAATGCGGGCAACCGCGGACAGTACGCCGGATTATATTCCATGGCATGGTCTGGCGCACAAATTATTGCACCAGCTTTGGGGAGCCAACTTATCTTATTTGGTGGCTTTAATTTGCTTTGGTGGGTGCTGGGTGGTGCTTGTTTAGTATCAGCCATTGGCTTTATCTGGTTATATCAGTTCAGCGTGCGTAAAGAATCTGCTTTGGCTATTTAGGTTTTTTCATTAGTCGCCTACTTATTATTCCCTTATTTCTAAAACCGCAGGTGTTAATGCCTGTTACATCATTTCTAAATATACAGAAATGATAAAAGCTTTAATTTTAGATTTAGACAATACCATCTATCCGGTTGAATCAATTGGTAAAGAATTATTTAAGCCTTTATATGATTTGATGGATGAATATAAAAGCGAAGTTGGCGAAGATCAATTAGAAAAAGCCAAACAAGAATTACTAAAAAAAGCTTACCAAAAGGTTGCTGATGCACACAACTTTCCACAGGAACTGATAGAAAGAGGTGTTACCATGTTGCGCGATCTTACTTACGAAGGTCCCATGCAGCCATTTGCAGATTATGCCTACCTGCAACAACTCAAAGCCGAAAAATTTTTAGTGACCATGGGCTTTACCAAAATGCAGTGGCGCAAGGTGGATTTGCTTGACTTGCGAAAAGATTACAAAGAAGTAATAGTAAACGACCCAGACAAAACAGAGGCTACCAAGAAAGAGGTTTTCCAGGATATTCTGCAAAAGTATGGCTATCAACCACAAGAGGTAATAGCTATCGGCGACGATCCCGACTCGGAGATTAAAGCCGCTAAAGACTTGGGCATTGCAACCATATTATACGATCACAAAGGAGAATTTCAGATAGACCAAGCCGATTTCAAAATAGCCAGCTTTGAAGAATTAGGATCGTTACCTATCGAACTAAGCTGAGTCGTTATCAAAACTCAGCCACTAAAATTCTAACCGTTACCAGCAACTGCCCCAAATGCCGCATGGTATGCTCGGCAGAGTGCGTATACAATCCTAACATGGTAGACGGAACCTGTGCCCGGCCAACGCCGCGCACATCGGTTAATTCACTTTCTTTCACTTGGCGCAGTTGATTCAAGGCGATGTCAACTTGCCGGCTGAATTTTTCAACCAGATTATTTACTTCGTCGGGATTACCGGTAGGTTTACCTTCGGCCTGTAATGCCTGTTGTTGTGCTTCATCTAAGGCTTCGGCCCTGGCGTAAGTAAATAGCCGGTCTAGTACGCCGGTTAGATGCTGTAAATGAAAACCTGGTGAAGCCATTCCAGCAACTTTTTGCCATAGCTTTTCGGCCGGGAAACCAGCCATCAGTTCCTGCACTTCTTCACAAGCTTGCAATAAAGCATGAGCTACAGGTTGTACCAACGGTGGCATATCAGGCAACGGCCCACGCAGCCAAACTTCGGGTTTATTACTCATACAATGTTTTTTAAATTCAGATACCTACTTAGCATGTATAGCGTCTGCAGAAGCGAATATAGGTTTTTAACATCCAGCACAAAATTACCGCTCCATAATTCACTTTTGTTGACGATGTAATGATTGTATCTAAATGTTTTACAGAACATAAGCTTGCCATACCTGTATATGAATTATGAAGAAAATTTATTTCCCCGTAGTTTTTTCTCTCCTGATTTGCGGCTTCATTACAGCAAATGCACAGGTGATAACCGGCCCTAAGAATGAGAAGTTTGGCGTTCGTGTTGTGGCCGATAAGTTGAGCGATCCGTGGGAGGTTGCATACGGGCCTGATAAACATTTATGGATAACAGAAGCCCACGGTTACCGTGTTAGCCGTATCAATCCGGCAAATGGTACCAAAACGGTTTTATTAGATTTATCTGCCGAGCGGCAATTTCCTCGTTATGATAAATTGCCTAAATCCGTTAGTGGCGGAAAGCCCTGGCCGCAGGGCGGGTTAATGGGGATGGCTTTGCATCCGCAGCTGCTATCGGGCCAGCCCTACGTTTATCTTATCTATGTATATAAATTTGCCGGGGCTGATAGTGCAGGCAATGGTTGCAAGATAAATAGTGGCGGATGCTTTTTTACTGCCCGAATTGTACGATATGAATACAATATCAAACAGCAAAAGCTTATTAACGCTACAACCGTTTGCGACAGCATACCAGCCAGTAGCGATCACAATGGCGGCAGACTTACTATAGCACCGGTAAACGGCAAAAGCTACCTTTTTTATTCAATAGGGGATTTGGGCGCAGGGCAGTTTGGTAATGGTGGCAGGCCCAACCACGCGCAGGACAAAAATATATATGAAGGAAAGATTCTGCGATTTAACTTGACAGCAGACCAAGATGCCCATTATACAGACCAATGGATACCAAACGATAATCCGTTTAATGGCGCTAAACAAAACGCTGTATGGAGCTATGGGCACCGTAACCCGCAAGGGTTGAGTTATGCTGTAATTAACGGTATAGGCCGGCTTTACTCATCCGAACATGGCCCCTACTCGGATGACGAAATTAACATCATCGAAAAAGGAAAAAATTATGGCCACCCGCTGATCATCGGCTATGCCGACAATAATTACAACGGTTTGGCTGCAAGCGTATCAGACAATGCTGCTTTACCGGGCGTTTGGCATACCACCTACCCGCTGATTGAAAACGAGCAAAATAACGCACGGCAAATAGGTGCAGACTATCGTGATCCGATCAAAACATTATATCCGTTAACCAACAGCTTTCTTACAGACTTTTTTAACAAAACAAAAAGTGGTGCTGATGGCGGCGAGTGGCAGTCTGAAGCACCGAGCAGTATTGAAATTTATACATCCAACACTATACCCGGCTGGAAAAACTCCGTGCTACTGCCTTGTTTAAAGGGCAAAAAGCTGGTACGGCTACAATTAAATGCAGCTGGAAATAAAGTTATCAGTGATACCATAAATTATTTTAAAGGAGATGTGCGGTACCGGGATATTGCTATATCGCCCGATGGTGGGCGGTTGTATTTAACAGTAGATAGCACCTCGGTAACATCCGGCCCTTCAGAGCAAAATCCAGAAAAGACCACATACAGGGGCTGTGTACTGGAGTTTTCATATCAGGGACAAAGCAATAAGAACACGCCGGCTAGTAAAACCAATCTACCGGCTAAAGTTCCTCAACGTAAACGCGAATCTGAGTAAGCTTTATGTGTAGGTGAAGCTTAACTCATTATAAATTAGTTGTTATTTTAAGTATTGGTATAGCTATTGCTTATCAGGAGTATAAAATTCATCTACATATGATACTTGATACTATAAAAATGTCTAAAGCAAAGTGGCCGCTGTTTCTGCTGGCCCTTTGCGCCTTCTTTACTATAACCATCGAGAGCTGTAAACGAACCAAGCGTTCGGACATGGCCCAAACCATTTACAAGGTTAACAAAAACAAGGCTTTCAATAAAGTTACGCCCGAGGGTTTTACCCCTATCTTTCAAAAGGTACTGGCCGAAAAAAAATCTAAGCTTGCCAACCCGCAATTGATTACCAGTTTTTATGAGCAGAATGGTTATGATCCGGTTCTGCTATTAGACCACATGGAAGGTGAAGACTTAAAATCACTGGCTAACTATCTGCAGCATGCAGACGACCATGGTATTGATCCGCGTGTTTTTCAAGCACAACAGGTAACCGACTTGGTGAACAAATTTTATAGCAAAAACGCTATTAAAAACGCAGATGAAGCGTATCAAAACATGGCCGAACTGGAAGTGATGCTGGCTAATTCGTTAATTAACTACTCTAATGCTTTACAGTATGGATTGATTAGTCCGCGTAAAATTTATGCGCGCTATTACACCGAAACTAAACGACCTGACAGCATATCGATGAAACGGGTATTTGGTATTTCGAAATTAAAAACCTTTTTGGACAGCATACAGCCTAAAGACAAGCAATACGTAGCCTTACAAAAAGCGCTAAAAACCCGTGTACAAGTGCCCGGTAAATCAGCTGAGGAATCTGACCGCATACTGAAAGTAAATTTGGAACGCTTACGCTGGAAAAATAAGCCAACGCAAAACCAGTATGTAATCGTAAACATTCCGGACTACACACTGAATGTTGTAAAAGATGGAAAATCTGTTATAAACATGAAAGTGTGCGTAGGCCAAGGCCGCAACATGGACCGGGCAGACAATTTGGTAGAATACGACGAAAGCGACAAAGTAGACAGACCATTCTCACGCGAAACACCGCAGTTGAACAGTATGATTTATTCGGCGCAAGTAAACCCCGTTTGGAATATACCTGAAAGTATTGCCAGCAAAGAGATTGTAAAACATGCGGCAGCCGACCCTTACTATCTATCGAACGAAAATATCGACGTTTATAAAGACGGCAAAAAAGTAGAAGACCCGGAAACCATTGACTGGGCATCTGCTGGAGAAGGTTATTCTTTCAAACAACAGCCTGGTGATAACAACGCCTTAGGTAAAATCAAATTCCTGTTTAAGAATAAAAGCGCTGTTTACTTGCACGACACCCCAGCCAAACTGGCATTCAACAAAACGATGCGTGCTGTTAGCCATGGTTGTGTACGTGTTGAGCGGCCGATTGATTTAGCCCAAGTGTTATTTGGCAACGGCCAAAAGTTTGAAACCGCTAAAAACGCTATCGAAGCGAAAGAAACTGAGCCAACAGACTTATCGTTATCACCCAAAATGCCGGTATATATTACTTACGTAACCTGCTGGCTGGACGATTCTGGAACCCTGCAATTTAGGCCAGACGTTTACGGCTTGGACATTGTATTATTCGCCCACATGAACAAATACCTGACTGCTTAAGCGGTTAACTATATAAAATAAAAGGCCCGGTAAATTTACCGGGCCTTTTATTTTATATAGTTATTATGACTTATAAAGCAGCTCTTAACACTTGCTGAGTGCTGTTAGTATCAGCAGCCGCAAAGCTGTTCATAAAAGTGTTATCTAAGTATTTAGAAGTATAAGTATTGCTGTTGGCATTAATGAACAGCATATTTTTACCTTTAATCATGTCAATAATCTGACCACATACTTCTGGCGATACAGCAGGGCAACCATAGCTGCGGCCTAAACGGCCTAGTTGATTGATAGTGTTTTGACACACATAATCGGCAGCGTGTAATACCACGGCACGAGCACGGGCATTGCTGTTAAAGCCAGCATCCATACCGTCTAATTTTAATGAACGGCCATGTTTACCGTAGTAAATACCATCAGTTACATAAAAGCCTAAACTGCTTTGATGCGAGTTTTCATTGTTTGAAAACTGAGTTGCCATCTCATCACCACTACCTTGTCCGTGGGCTACCCAAGTATTCAGCACTAATTGTTTTTTCAATAAATCAACTATCCACATACGTTTGGTACGGCTTGATTTATTGAAATCCACTATAGTTATTACCGAGCTGTTATCACTTAACCTGTGGTTTTGTTTTAAATTATAATAACCGGTAACAGCCTTTTCAAAAACATTAAAATCCAAACCTGATGCAATCAGGTTAGCAGATTGATAAATATCGTTAACATACCCGCTAAAAGCGTTTACAGCGGTTAATTTTTTTGCGGTAACTGTTGTTTTAGCATTAGATACAAACGTGTTTTTATCTGCATTTGCAGTACGCCAGCTAATAGCGATGATCGAGATACCTAAGATGATGCTTGAAATCCACCCAAATTGTTTTCTCATGTTCTCCGTTGATTAGTTTAAAAATAAATAAGCTAAGGGAAACAGGTTTAAGTTAAAGGTTATAATTGCTTTGTGATTGTAATACAAATATAACTACAAATTGCCTTACTATCGTCATTAAAGTATCATCTATTTAACCGCTAGTTAATAGATACAAACAAAGCATAAATATCAAAACCCCTTGCTATAAGTAAATATAACACTATGATTTGTATTATACAACAACTTAAAGCAAAGGGTTTTTAGTAAAAATTAAGGGTTATTGTACCCATTTAACCTTTTCTTCCAATGGCACCTTACGTTGCCCGGCTGGATGTTCGTCGGTATAACCCAGGTACAGAACACCCATTACCTGATCATCTGCACCTAAACCTAAAAACTCTTTCATTACAGGTTTCAAAGCAGCACCACCAGTGCTCCAGAAGCTGCCAATGTTCAAGGAAGCTGCACCTAATAAGATATTTTGTATGGCGCAGGCTGCTGCAGAAATTTCTTCAAAAACAGGCAGCTTAGACAACTCGCCGCGGTGCATAACAGCTATAACTACGTGCGATGCTTTGTTGCCCATATTCATCAGGTTGTTATATGTAGCAGGGTTAAAAGTATCTTCGGTAGCTTGCTGCTTATACAACTCAGCATGCTGATGGCAAAACTGCTCTGGGTTTTCGTAAACCACGAAGCGCCAAGGCTCGGTATAGGCATGTGTTGGCGCCCAATCGGCCAGTTCCAGCAGGGCGGCTACTTGTGCATTAGGTATTTTCTGACCGTTCATTGTGCCCGGCTTAATAGTGCGGCGCGTTTTAATGACTTCGGCTATAGCTGAAAAAGTTTGATTATCCATATTTACGTTTTGTATGGCGCAAAAGTAAAACATTAATCTATCAAATCATCTGAAACTAACCGTTTCATGAATGCCATCAGTTGGCTTTTTTCAGCGTTGAAAGACAAAATCATCATGCCATACATAAACAAAAACAGCAGCACCGGAATAAACACAAAGCCAGAGAACTGGTGCTCACTTACTTCACTAACAGCAATACCAATAAATGCAAATACGAAAATGGCCGTAAACATGAGGCAAAAAGCTGTTGCAAACGCATTTAATTTAACAACTATAATTACATTGCCGCTATCAGTTACGTTTTTAATTTCAATGCTTCCTTCGGGTGCAAACGAATTCCGGTAGTTAATAATGGGATTAACAGTTAATAAATTATTAAACCGCACCCCTTCATACCCAGAGCGTTCTATGTGCTTTCGTTTGAATGGGTTACCAGGTGGTACAGGCCGATGAACATACGAATAAAATCTTTCTATTATCAAGTCATGTGTCAGCTCTGTTTTTAGCTCTACACGCTCGTATGGGAACAATTTCATATCATACTTTAGAGATAATAGTTAACGTATTGTTACCCTATCTAAAACAAAAATACTCCATACTATATATAGTATGGAGCATTTTTGTTTGCTGTGCTTAACTTAAAATATAGCCGGATACTTAGCCGGATTGCTATCATTCATCATCGCATAAACCGCTTCTATTACATCATCTACGGACGGCTTGCTAAAGTAATCACCATCTGAACCATACGGCGGTCGGTGTTCTTTGGCGCAAAGCGTTCTAGGCGCTGCATCCAGGTAATTGTATCCGCCCTGCTTTTCAAGCACCTGCTGCAAAATATAGGCGGACCCACCACCAGGAACGTCTTCATCTACCACCAGCAACTTGTTGGTTTTTTGAAGTGATTTTACGCAAGCCTCGTCCAAATCAAATGGATAAAGCGTCTGCGGATCTACTACTTCAATGTTGATATCCATAGCTTTTAACTCTTCAGCGGCTTCTAATACGATACGCAATGTTGAGCCGTAGGATATCACCGTAATGTCGGTACCTTCTGTTAACAGCTCGGCTTTGCCTAAAGGCACAGTGAATTCGCCGATGTTTTCGGGTAATTTTTCTTTCAGACGATAACCGTTCAGGCTTTCTATCACCATGGCTGGCTCGTCGCCTCTTAATAAAGTATTGTACATACCGGCAGCCTGGGTCATATCACGCGGCACGCAAATGTGAAAACCACGCAAGGCATTTAACAAGGCCCCCATGGGTGAACCAGAGTGCCAAATACCCTCCAAACGGTGACCGCGGGTACGAACGATTAAAGGCGCTTTTTGGCCACCACGCGTGCGATAGCTAAGGCTGGCAATGTCATCGCTTAATACGGTGATGGCATAAATCCAGTAATCTAAATATTGTATCTCGGCAATAGGTCGCAAGCCTCGCATAGATAAGCCCATACCCTGCCCGATGATGGTTGATTCGCGAATTCCGGTGTCGGTTATACGCAAGTCGCCGTACTTGGCTTGTAGGCCTGCAAAACCCTGGTTAACGTCACCAATAGCACCAACATCTTCGCCGAAAGCTACAATGCTCTTGTCGCGCGCAAAGTTGGCGTCAAAGCAGGCATTTAATATTTCACGACCATCCAGCATTTTCACATCCGAAGCGTATTGCGCCGGCACAACAGGCACCTTTAACGGCGACAGCGGCGTGTCGGTAAACAACTTTGAATTGTAACGCTCTGCGTTCAGCTCATTCTCTCGGTTTAACCATTCCAGCAGAACTTTTCTTTCATCAAAATCCTCTTTGGCCGTTAAACGCAACGCTTTACGCGCTGAATTAACAATATCGCGTCTTCCCGGATCAATACAGGCACGCAAAGATGGCGCTATTTTCTTCACTTCGGCAATTGCAGATTGCTCGGCCAGTTGCTCAATTAAAGCGGCCGCCTCACTTACTTCTGCCTTTATCTCGGCCGAAAGCTCGTTCCAGGCTTCGCGCTGACAATTGCGTACATATTTTTTAGCGGTTTCTTCCAGTTCTTCCAGTTCCTGCTCGGTAATGATGGCTGATGCTATCATCCAATTGCGCATTTGCAGCAAGCAGTCATGCTCTGCTTCCCAAGCCAATCGCTCAGCCGGTTTATACCGCTCGTGCGAACCTGATGTAGAATGGCCCTGCGGCTGCGTCATCTCCGTAACGTGAATCAGCACTGGTACATGCTCGTTACGGCATAGGTTGATGGCATGTGTATAGGTTTCACACAAGGCTACATAATCCCAACCCCTTACTTTAAAAATCTCGTAACCGTTGGTTCCGGCCTCACGCTGAAATCCGCTTAGTGCTTCAGAAATATCTTCTTTAGTGGTTTGCAGCTTGGCTGGTACCGATATGGCATAAGCGTCATCCCAAATGGAAATAGCCATTGGTACTTGTAATACACCAGCGGCATTAAAAGTTTCCAGGAATAACCCTTCTGAGGTAGCTCCGTTACCTATTGTACCAAAAGCAACCTCGTTACCATTAACCGAAAACTGTGTTAAGTAATCCAGTTCCTTATTTTCGCGATACAGCTTTGAAGCATAGGCTAAACCTAGTAAGCGCGGCATAGCACCGCTGGTGGTTGATATATCTGACGAGCAATTCATGGTTTCGGCCTGGTTTACCCAGGTACCATCGGCATTCGCAAACCTCGTAGCGTAGTGACAATTCATTTGGCGGCCAGCCGAGGCTGGATCTTTTTCAATATCCGGGTGTGCATACAACTGGGCAAAGAACTCCTTAATAGTACTCATGCCCGTAGCAAACATAAAAGTTTGATCGCGATAGTAACCGGCGCGCCAGTCGCCTTTGCGAAAAGCTTTAGCCATAGCTATCTGAGCCACCTCTTTACCGTCGCCAAAAATGCCAAACTTGGCCTTACCCGTAAGTACCTCTCGCCTCCCTATTAGGGCAGCCTGCCTGCTCTCGTAACCGATACGGTAATCATTAATGACGATTTTACGGAAATCATCAAAACTCAGCTCACTTGAAGTAAAATCTCCGCTGGCCGGTAATGTGCTTTCTGGCATACATTATTTGTTTAGGCCGTAAAAATAAAAAATTCTATTTTGTTTTACAGTAACATCCTATTTACAGCACACGTATAATGACACGAATATTATTAGGTATTTTAAACCATTAAATTATATTTGTGTCTATCAAACAACTAATATGAAAAAGTTACTTATATTATGTGCAGTAATTCTTGGATTTGCTTTTACTGCATCAGCACAAGACAGCCAAAAAGCTGAATTTAAGTTTTCTGAAGAAAAACATGACTTTGGAAAAATTGCACAAGGCAAACCGGTAACCACTGTGTTTGAATTTACCAACGTTGGCCAGGAGCCGTTGATTCTGACTGATGTTAGACCAACTTGCGGTTGTACTATTGCCGACTTTACCAAAACACCTGTTAAAAAAGGAGACAAAGGCTCTATCAAAATTACTTACAGTGCTGCTGCACCCGGTGCATTTTCAAAAGCTATTGTAGTAACATCAAACACCAAAACCCCTAACAAAACACTTTATATTGTAGGCGAAGTAATTACCCAACCTACACGATAAGTAAAAGATAATTTACATATGGAAAAGGCGCATTTTATGCGCCTTTTTTGTTTTTATAATAGGATATTATCTTTATAACTTTGCTGCATGCCAAAAATCTCTCAAAAAGGGCAACACATGCCAGCGTCGCCTATACGGAAACTTACGCCGTTTGCCGAAAAAGCCAAACAAGAAGGTAAAAAGGTTTATCACTTGAATATTGGTCAGCCGGATATCGAAACACCGGAAGGCATGCTGAACGCCGTTAAAAACATCGATTTTAAAGTTTGGGCCTATACTGCATCGGAAGGTACATCATCATACCGCAAAAAACTGACCGAGTATTATAACAAGCTAAATTATAACATAGCGCCCGAAAACATTATAGTAACCACTGGGGGATCGGAAGCAATAACTATTGCCATGAGTACTTGCCTTAATCCTGGCGATGAAGTAATTATTCCGGAGCCGTTTTATGCCAATTACAACGGCTTTGCCTGCCAAAGCGATGTAGTAGTAAAACCAATTTTATCTTTTATAGAAAATGGCTTTGCATTGCCTGCTATTAGTGACTTTGAGAAGCTGATTACAGATAAAACCAAAGCTATCATCATCTGCAATCCTAACAACCCAACTGGTTACCTGTATTCTAAAACCGAGATGGAAGCTTTAAAAGAGCTGGTATTAAAGTACGACTTATACCTGTTTGCTGATGAGGCTTATCGTGAGTTTTGCTATGATGGCCGAGAGTTTACATCGCCTATGCATCTGAGTGGATTGGAAGAAAATGTGATTGTGATGGATACGGTAAGCAAACGCTACAGTGCCTGCGGTGCACGTTTGGGCTGTTTAATTACCAAAAACAAAGAAGTACTGGTAGCTGCATTGAAATTTGCACAAGCACGTTTAAGTCCGGGTATGATAGAGCAGATTGCTGGCGAAGCCGCCGTTGATACACCTGATGCTTATTTTGAAACAGTTAACGTAGAATATACTCACCGCCGCGATGTTTTGGTGAATGCCCTTAACCAAATGGATGGCGTATTTTGCCCTAATCCGGGCGGCGCTTTTTATGTAGTGGCCCGTTTACCAATTGATAACGCCGACAAGTTTTGCCAGTGGATGCTGGAAAGTTTTAGCTACGAAAATCAAACGGTAATGATGGCACCGGCTACAGGCTTTTATAGCACACCGGGCGCTGGCCAAAATGAAGTACGCATGGCCTATGTATTAAATCAAACCGATTTAAAAAGTGCGATGACTTGTTTACAGGAAGCTTTAAAAGTGTACCCTGGAAAAACAGAAAGCAAAACCACTATTGCTAGCTTACAAAGCTAATCGGCTAGATTTATAGTATTTGTAAGGGGGCTGCCATAATGTATGGCCACCCCCTTTTCAGTATATACGTTATCGGTACAGGCAAACTGTCAGATAAAAATTGAAAATTACAAGTATGGCCCAAAGTTTGTATATTTGTAATCACATTACTTTTTAAGTTTTGTCAAGTTAAGAAAAGACAACAAATGGGGTCGACCGGAATTGACAGGATGGAGATAAGTAAGTAAGCATGCAGCGCGTTGGGTGAATTAGCGCTTAAATCTGAACGCTCAAACTTACAAATGGCGAAAATAACTACGCCTTAGCTGCCTAATTTAGAATTAGCATAGCTTTTGTCCCGCCGGTTTTCCGTTTCATCGGATCGGCATACGGGGCATCGACAGATGAAACTGGTTTGCTTAAGGTGTGATAAGCGAACGAGATAAAGCACCTACGGAAGACGGTACAGGTGAGCCACTGACCTTCCCCTTCCCGACAACTGAACAGAGCTAAGCATGTAGAAAGCTTACCTTATACCATGTTTGGACGAGGGTTCGAATCCCTCCGGCTCCACCAAGTAGGTATCAAAAACCACTAAAACCCTTCAAACGCTATGTTTGAGGGGTTTTTTGTTGCATTTTGGTTTGATTTGCTCGCCGTTGAACGGCCATTTTGGTGACTATTCTGGTGAGCAGGTCATTTTACACTAAGTTGCTCACCAGAAGGTATTAAACTAATTGATTATCAACATGTTCAGCGAGTGAACATCTTGTTTGAATTATGCTGCGAAGTTACTTTTGTTTAACTTTTAACAGCTTTTTTATGACTAAAAATGTCGCTATTCTCTTTTATCTGAAAAAGAGAGCAAATGCCAAAGAGCAGAAAGTTCCGGTTTACATGAGGATTACCGTGGACGGACAACGTGTTGAACTTGCAACCGGTGAAAGAATTGAGCCCAAATTATGGGATCCAAGTGAAGGACGAGCCAAAGGAAGGACGCCTGAGATCGAGGAAGTTAATTCAACGCTGAGCAGACTTGAGATGAAAATTAATGATACGGCCCGCTATCTCAAGGATTACGATGAAGAAATCACGGCTGAGAAAATCAAAAACCGGTATCTAGGTAAAATCGAAAAGCCGATGATGTTAGTGGAAGTGTTTCAAGAGCATAACCGAAAAGTGATGGCCCTTGTGAACCGTGAGTTTGCTCCCGCAACTGCCACTCGTTATGAAACAACCTTGAAACATACCATTGACTTTATGCAGTGGAAGTACAGTAAGAAGGACATCCGTGTTAAACAGATAGATCACCATTTCATTACTGAATTTGAGTTTTACCTACGATCTATAAGAAAGTGTAACAACAACTCGGCTTTTAAGTACATCAAAAACTTTGGAAAGATCGTCCGTATCTGCCTTGCTAATGGCTGGATAACTATCAATCCCTTTTTAAATTACAAGATACGGATCAAAAAAGTCGACCGCCCCTTTCTTTCTAAGGAAGAGCTTGACCTAATGGCCTCTAAAAAGTTTCTAAGCACTAGGCTGGATCAGGTCAGGGACATTTTTTTGTTCAGCTGCTATACAGGACTGGCCTATGTGGACGTACAAAAGTTAAAGCGTTCAGAAATTGTTCGTGGCTTCGACGGGGAGCAGTGGATTTTTACTAGCCGTCAGAAAACTGACACGCCGTCCCGCATTCCTTTACTACCTTATGCACTATCTGTCATTGATAAATATCGGGATCATCCACAATGCGAAAACGAAGACCGGCTTTTGCCAATACTAAGCAATCAGAAAATGAATGCCTATTTAAAGGAAATAGCAGATCTGTGCGGTATCGATAAAGACCTGACCTTTCATATCGCCAGGCATACATTTGCAACCACCGTCACCCTGTTAAATGGTGTACCCATAGAAAGCGTTTCTAAGATGCTTGGGCACTCTAACATCAAAACCACTCAGCACTACGCACGAATTCTGGATTTGAAAGTTGCTGAAGATATGGGGGCGTTAAGAAAAAAGCTACAATCAAGTTAAGGTAAATCACATTGTTAAAAACTTGATTTCAACTTTGTAACATCAAGTCTTAAATAAGAAAAAAAAATGAAAGCACTGAATATAAGCAATGATGATATTGCAGAAAGAATATACCTCGTTAGAGGAATTAAGGTAATGTTAGACAGGGATTTAGCAGATTTATATGGAACGATACCCAAGCGCTTACGGGAACAGGTCAAGCGAAATATCGAGAGATTTCCTCAGCACTTTATGTTTCAACTGACTGAGGAAGAAGTTGATGCTATGGTATCGCAAAATGCGATACCATCACGGAAACATTTGGGTGGAAGCTTACCCTTTGCCTTCAGTGAACATGGCATTTTAATGTTAGCAAACGTGATTAAAAGTCAGCGTGCAATTGAAATGAGCATAAAAATTATTGAAGTCTTTGTGAAATTTAGAGAAATGCTGATTTCCCAAAAAGACATGTTACTTAAATTCGAACAACTTGAAAAATTAGTCGTTCAGCATGATGACAATATTGCAGCAATATTTCAGGCGTTAAAGCAATTAATACAGCAAAAAAATGAGCCACGTGAGCCTATAGGATTTAATTTTAAAAAATAAGGTATCACATTTGTGATACTATTAAGGGGTCGCAAATTGCGACCCCTTAATAGAGATATATCGAGCTAATAGATCTCAGGAAAAGAACCGTTTTATTATATTTGAGGATATTATGTCAGAGGTAATAAAAACTGAGCAACAATATAGTGCTGCTATGGCTCGCGTATATGAGCTTATGCAGGCTGATAATGATGAAGGCTCAGCAGGATATGCTGAACTTGAGGCATTAAGTTTACTGGTAAAAAACTATGAGTTAGCTCATTACCCCATTCCTTCTTCTAATTCATAAAGCGGAAAATTATAATCGGCCATAGTTTGGATTCCGTTAAAGGACAACGTTCGACTAGACGTAATAAAATTAGCTTGTGTAGCAGCAAGCGAAGCGACATAGACATTTTGCCGCCTGCCACTGCTACTTGGCGATACTTAGGACGCGGTTTTGCCTTTTATGAATTCTTGATATACCTGCTCAATCTTCTCTAACAGAAAACCTACCATTTCTTTCAATACTTTCACAGACTCTTCATCCGCTCTGAAATCGCTCTTGTACCTTGCTTCGGCATAACCTGATTGCAGTAGTGTAAATAATCTTACTCCTTCGAGCGTATCAAGTTTAAGCACATTTTTAATTTCATCTGTGAAAAGTAAGGTGATCTTAATTTTTCTCGCAAGGCTATGTCCGTTAGTACGGTAGCCAAGAACTGCCGTTATAATTCCAATGAGGCTGCTCTCCGCTGCCTGATGTAAACAAAAGAGAGCTAAATTGTAATTTGCATCCTCAATATATCTTTCCGCGCCTTTAATAAAGTCGTTACCCTGATTACCCCATCTGTTCCAATTATGCTGTGCTCGCTCAAGCCAAATAGCGTTCTCTATGGCGCGTGCACCAGTAAGTTCGACCTCTGGCGCTTGGTAAATATTGATGCTTTTGTAAAGGGTATTATGCCAAAAGCGTCGATCCTTCATTAACGCCTCTTTGGCACTAGATAGCTTGTGAACGATGGCAAAAACCGATGCTAAGTATTGACAGTTATCTTCTATTTTATTGGCAATCTCGTGTTCGGGCGTTTTTTCCTTGTCATCAATTAGTACAAGGAGATAATAAGTAAAGAGATCAGGATGTGTACCGATGAGGTACATCATCGATACCGATGGCACACGCCCTACGATAAGATTCTTCACTTCCTCGATGCCAAGTTTTTCAGCTTTTGTCAATTCAGGGTTTAGGTCTTTTAAGGGTAATAGCTCTTTGGCAATGGCTGTAGGTACTGAATCTTTATCAAACTTGCTTTTACCCCAAGACTTATGTGTGATCGTATCATCCGTTTCTCGCTGGTGAATAAGCCAGGCTGCTGAATAAAGCTTGCGGATATTATCATATACATCAATGATCTCGCCCGCCATCATAGTTTCGTCAGCAGCACTGTTATATAATGCAGCGTGCAACCATTCTTTCAAATAATCACGATACTCTTGTGGGCTGATCTTTTTAAAACACTTTTTGATTGCCTTGTATGGATTGGCGATCTCCTTTGCAGAAAGATTTTTTGGGAAATAGATCCAATCCTTCTTTTCCTCTTCTATCTGCTCTTCGGTAACATCCGGCAATTTCGGCCACCTGTCACTATTCTTAAGTAATAACAAGTGCAAGGCTTCAATTAATTGCACTGTTTGATCATAGATAAATAACACGTGGCCGGGGCCATGTCGGTCTTTGTAGAACTTATCATTTAATACGTAATACCGCCATTCCTTTAAATCCTGACGGTGGTCATTCGGCCAGCCTGAACTGAAGAAGTCGGTGATGACCTTTAAGGGATTTACGATCTCACTGAAGCGCAAGTGTTTGGGATACTGTTCCCAAGGTGTTATGGTGCCTAAATACATGCTCATGTTCTTATTGCCGCATTGTTGCTAACAAGACAAATGACCACATGAAAAGATTTCTAACCTATTCTGAGGCTTTCTATCGGAGTTTAACAGCCAGGTAATTTATGCTTGTATAAGCCCCAGAAAACAGGTAACTTGAAATTCAAATTTTCATACATTTGCCTAACCAACCGTTTTTATTATGAGTACAGCTACCGACACTCCAAAAAATATTCACCAAGGCCGCAATGTGAAACGTTTTCGCGAAATGCTGGGATTGAAGCAGGAGGCGCTTGCTTTAGCTTTAGGTGAGGATTGGAGTCAAAAACGAGTATCTCTGTTGGAAGGGAAAGAAACAATTGAAGAAGATATCCTAACTCAAGTCGCTACTATACTTAAAGTACCTGTTGAGGCCATTAAGAATTTAGATGAGGACAAAGCGGTTAATATAATTGCCAACACGTTTAATGATGAGGCTGTAGCATATAGTCAATACTATAAATGCACGATTAACCCAATGGAAAAATGGATCGAATCGTTGGACGAAATTAAGCAACTACATCAGGAGAACAAACAGCTTTATGAGCGTTTGCTTTCAAGAGAGGCTGAAATAATTGATCTGCTAAAAAATAATAAGTAGGTTAAGTTAAGCTGTAATAAGTTCGGTTCCCTGTTTACATTCCTAGATAAATCTAACTACTTCTGCATCTCATATTGACTTACTAATTCATCATTACATACCAGGTCATTGCATCGCTTAAACAGCCGAAGCTAAAAGCAGGGAAATTGTCAAGGGCAACGGCGATAGCCGTTGTTTATACACCCTTGACTGTTTTCCTGCGTAGCTATCTTTGTGATGGCGGTGCTGTGACATTTTTCCTGATAAGTGCGCAGGGCGGGCAGGCGTGTGTGAGGTACGAATACTTGCCTGCGAGGGTGGCGAGGCTGATTGCGAAATGAAACTCGGCGCAAAGCGCGTGGTGCAATGCAGTAATCTGCCGCAGCCACATAGGGACAATCGTACACTTCTACTTAGCTGACTTTACCTTCTCCAGCCTTTGTTTAGCTGCTCTTTGTTGCTGTTCGGCCTGATGAGCTTCGGCTTCTGCTGCGATAATAGCTTGTTGTTTAACCATAGCCTTTTCTGCTTGCTGTATAAAGCCATTGGGATCTTCAGTTAGCTTCGCTTCAATAGTTTTCGATACTTCGGGATACATTGCCCGCACCAACCAAAAGTTATAAGCCTCACTGTTTAGCCGGTTATTCTGATGATTAAAGTAAAGCGCTGTTCCTATAGAACCGGCCGTTAAAACAAAGGCAATCACGACGCCAATGATCAAGCTCTTTGACCAGGCACCGAAATGATGTGTGTTCCTGACAGTGACAATCTTAGGCATACTACTAACTATCTTTGTCAACTCATCTATGTTGGTCTGTATCTTACGATCATCGTAACGCTTATTCGCAGTCTCTACACGATCAGCAATGTTTTCCAACACATTTCGGTATTGTTCCATGAATGTCTTTAGGAAATCAGCCATGCCGGTTTCCAGTATGTCCATCCGACCTACTAAGCCCTGAAACAATTCCTCTATCATCGTTACTTTTTCTTCTATTTCTTCCTGTTGCATAACATTCTGTTTTAAGCTACTTTTCTACATGATTAATTATAAGCGTGGCCCTTGTGTCTGCTGCTGACCCTTACGTTTCTTTCGCTTTCTACGTGCTTCTTCAGCATCGCCTATGGGATCAGGCCCGGCTGGCATAAACTCAGGTGTTAATAGAATATCCAAAAGGCTTTTACCACCACCAGAGTAGTGATGATGTTCATGTTGTCTGTCGTTTTGTAAAGCCTCTCTTAACCTGCCGGCGAGTGATGGTTCATCACTCTGCTGTGTTGCCTGGTACAGCTGAATTTTCATATTCCGATTCAAAGCAGCATCAATCTTTGCATAACTCAGGCTGCGGTCGATTGCCGAGCCTTTCATTTTTAGATCGACTTTTTCAAAAGAGATACCCTGTACTTCACTGGTGCCGTTTCTATATTTGTGTGCTATAGCAATACCTTGCTTAGCAAGCTGTGCTTCTAGTTCTCTCCAGTTGGTGGCTGTTATTAAGGCAGCTTTGATGGCGTCGTGAAGCTCGTACCTTATTTTTTCTTTGCCACGTAGCGCTTGCCGGTTGACCTGTGCTTTACCTTCACCCAAATGGTAGCCGTACTTCAAGGTGATCTCTTTACAGGCTTTGACATTTTTTGCAAAGTTGTTCCTGTCGCTGATCGTCTTACCTTTATTATCCACCCGATTATAAATCAGGTGTAGGTGCGGATGCGCTTTATCCGTATGTCGCACCACGACAAACTGCGTATTACGGATCCCCACCTTTTCCATGTACTCCTTCGCCCGTTCCACCATGATCGCATCGCTAAGCTTTGCTAAGTCTTCCTTGCTCCAGCTCAGGATGAGGTGCCCTACTGCTTTGCCTAACTCAGGCCGCATCTTGCGTTGCAGGTTAAAGTCCTGAATAAGCTGGCTGGCATTCTGTATCCGTACGCCTTCAGCATGCAATACCTTGGCTTCCTGCCGATCGACCACATAGCGGATACAGCCGCCAAAACTTCTGCCGGTGATTGGCTTACCCATCATGTTTATTGAGTTTGGTTAACAGCGCTTCTACTTGCCTGATTACAGCTTGTCCCTTTATCGCCATGGACAGCAACCCATTGGTGTGTGCCAGCTGCACATACTGATTGAAGTTATTGGCCAGACCCGCGAGCATGCGGAACCAAGCCGTTTCCTCGGCGGTAAAGCGCGGAAAAACCTTGGCGCTTTTGGCTGCCCTGCGAAACCATTCGCTCGGCTTAATGCCTGCTTTCTTGGCTCGTTCCTCAATCAGCAGCCGTTCGGTTGGGGTCAACCTGACCATCAAAATGCTGCTCCGGTTGATCGCTTTTTTAGGTCTGCCCGGCGTTCGCTTCTTATTTAAATTGCTCTTTTCTGTGATTGCTGTCATGGACTAACTCCTTTCTAGATCTTCTTTAAACACCGACCAACGGGAGCGAGTTCCGGATCATCCCGTCAGGGTGTATCCGGGTTTTTGTATAGCAAAAACATTAACTCGCTCCTTACAAGTCGTACAATCTTTCTGCGCACTATTCCTATAACCGGACATTGGTAAATTGCCCTTTTCATTCATCTGTTCACTATCCGTTTTTAGGTAGCCAAACAAGGCTGCCGAGCCTCGGATGATAAGATGGCTGGTAACTGATATAACCGTACTTATCCAGCTCTTTAATGCACTTATGATAAGTTGCTATTGAGGCGATCCGGCTGTAAGCCATCAGTGTTTTCCGGGTGATGGTAAAGGGCATTTGAAAGCCGCTCCGTTGCCAGCAGACAAACAAACCAGTAAACAAGCTGACGTGGGTGGCCAGCATCCGGCTATCCGCGCCCATGCGTTTGATCCAGTTACTATAACGGCTAAAATTGCTTTTAAAATCTGCGGCTATCATAATGCACCTCCTTCTAAAAGTTTGTTGATGTCGGCCAGTTTGTAATAAAGCATACCGCCAATCTTGGTAAAGCGCAGGGTGCCGTTTAACCGCAGGTTTTGCAAAGTGCCTGGCGAGATGTTAAGCAGCTTGCGCACTTCTACGCTTTTTAGCCATTGCTTGCTTTGACCCTGCGGTGTGCCGATCAGCCTTTTGATCTCTGATAGCATTTCATTCTTAAATTGCTTCAAGTCCTCACTGGTGATTAATTCCACATTCATCGTTTGTCCTCCTTGATCTGATTTGTAATGTTTTGGTGCATGATGTTAAGCACCTGGCTTTTTTTAAAATAGACGCGCTTGTGCAGACGAAGAAAAGGCAATCCTTTTTTCATCCAGTCAGTGAGCGTGACCAATGACACGCCTAACTCTGTGGCCAGCTCCTGTTTGGAGAGAAGCCGTTCATTCTCTGGCGGCGGATTGCGTCCTAGATTAAAATGTTCCTTTAGTTCTGCCCTGACTGCATCCCGGATGCAGCGGCTTAAGGCTTCGTCGTTGATAATCGTCATGCCGCAAATGAAAGTAATAACGGCACGCGGCGATGACCATGCAAGTTCACGTGGTTAAATTGAAGGGGTATAAGAAAGGTGAGAATGCCTTAACGGCTTATGAAATGACAACTATAGCTGTTTAGCATAAGTTGAGCAAAGCATCAGAACGGAAAGTCCTATTAAATGCTGCGCTTCTTCGCGGGTACGATATCGAATAACTGGTATTTCGCAGGTACACCGGAATATTTATCTCCCGGATTTTTATGATCTGCTGGAAAATATCGCCTGATGGTATCGTGATTAATCTCGTTACCGCCTTCTGTGAAGTACTTGGAGATCATTTTGGTCCATACGATTTCTGTTCGAGAAAAGACCAGCTCTTTTCCTTCTTTAGGTAAAATGATATTCCTCATTTTTTGGCATAGATCAACGAAGGTTAGAACATATCCCTTGGGGATATCAATAACCTCTTTAGTTTCCAGTTTCCGGGCTTCTTTCAATTCTTGTTTCAAAATTGCTATTTTCTGTTCCTGGTGCTGGATCTGCTCATACTGTTCAGAAATGATCTCTGGTAGTGTTTTTTCGGTATGCCAGCGGTCTATGGAGCGCAGGTATTTTTGGAACCTAGTGAGGATCGCGATCAACTCTACATCCATTGCATGGCTGGAATGAAAAGGATCCTTCTGCTCAATAAATTTGATGCGTCGCTGTACGATCTGCCAGACGAAGGTGAAGAATTCCTGTTCGCCATCAGGTTCTTTTGGAAGAAAGTATTTAAGGTGATGTTTGTAATACAGAGCATACTCCGATTCATGCAGATCAAGAAGTTTGCGGATAAATAAATTGTCTTCATAACCCCGTTTTAACCCGGTTAATATACCGATGTCGTATTTGTGCGGATTGAAATCGAATGGTTGGCGGGCTTTGAAATATCGGTTAGGCATGGCTGTGAAGTTTTTTTTATTTAACGAAGAAAAACAACCCAAGTTTAATAATCAAAACCAATATGTAAACATTTAAACTCATACTCAAGAGTTATAAAAGGCTAATCTAAGCTTTGATTCAATGAAGAATAGGGAACGTTTTATTGCCATTTAAGTAAAAGAAGTATAAATAACTGAGTCACTATTAAATATATAAGGGAAAAGAAGGGTTAGCAGAGTTGCAAATAGTCTCTCAATTCGATTGATAACGTAGTAGGAATTCACGTAATCAAATTCTTGAAATTTTGCTATATCTAAAGTTCATTTTTTCCGTTTAAAAAAATGTAAATAATACTTGAGATGTAGACATTAGAAAGTTTAGTTTGAAAGCAAAAAATGGCTTTCCTTTGGTTATCAGTGTTCGAGTATTACAAATCAACACTAGGCTATATCTAGTCTTGTACATTCTTCAAAAAAGGCCTTTTTTAAAAAATTACAATCCGCCATCATGTCTTCACTACATTGATTTAAAAGTAACTTATACCAATCTTCTTTTGACAAATCATCGTTTTTTAATATTTTCTTGGCTACATGGATTCCATCCTTTAAATCAATATACCATTTCTTGCCAGCATGTTTTCCTAGCAACTTGGCCCTATATCTTTCTTCAATTCCATAAACTTCTTTCCAACTTTCTATTTCTTCATTTTTTCCATTGCAAGTCATAGTAATACCTATTTCTTCACTTGTCAAAGTCTTTAAATCAGGGTTTAGAAGTTCGACTTTAATATCAAGATTCCAGTTTTCCAGCGAATACGGATAGAAGGCTTTTCTCCTTAAAATCTCATTCGAAAGAGGATCGATGTTAATCAAAGGATTTTGTTCCAATTTGTATGAAGAGTTACATTCATGACACATTGGTGCCAAATTTTTGAAGTTGATAGAGTTGAAAGGATATTTTCCTTTGGGAAGAAAGTGATCGTACGCTTCCAACTTTGAATGATCATTCCCCTTAATTGAATTTAAGCCGCAGAATGGACAAATCCCTTCGTGTCCATCAAAATTGGCATCAATAAAGTCTTCGTAGTGCGACTTTTTTAGGTCCTTGATATTCCCAAAGATCGCTAAAATAAAAGGGGAGGTTGAACCATAAAGCCTTTCATAAAAGGTCTTTAACAAAAGTGATAACTTTGGATATCGGGCTTCAATCTCCTGATATCTAACAGGTTTTAAATCAGTGTTTATACATAAAGAATGAATTCTGTTATTCGTCTTGTACCACCCTTTCAATTCCTTTCGCTGAGCTTTGCCCAGCTTCAGAAATTCAGCATAAATATTTTCGATACTCGAATTGAAAAACTGAGCCCAATCTCCATCGTCATAATGAAGTGTCTCATAAATAATTTTAAGTTCTGGATATTGATTCAATTTAGAGGAATCAAAATCAGCTCTTGCTTTTGTCCAAACATGATTAAAGAGAAAGTCGCTATACTTTTGAAACTTCTCAATTTCATGATTTACATATTTGTACTTGAAGAGCATATTAATCTTTTATAAATCCTTTAATACGGTTAATTAATATGGTTTTCTCAACAGAATCTCCAAGTCTTGAATTAATCTCTTTAACTAAATTTTCCGCATTCTCTCCTTCCCTGAATCGTGTTTCATAAGATGTTATTTCTGAATTTGCCAAATCCCCTATTGTATCTTCTCTTTCAAAAATTTCAATAGCAATCTGATTCACAGAGGCGCCAAACGTGTTGAAGCCAGGTCTATCTGCAGTTACAACTCCTGTTTCGTTATCCTTTTTGAAAACCAGTACGTTTTCTTCATGACTGTCCGAAATGATAAAAGGAGAATGGGAAGTAATGAGTAATTCCCTAATATTTCTCTTTTTAGTTTGAGACAGACAATCTTTTAAAGTGGAAACAAACATGGCTCTCCAGTCTGGATTAAAATGCGTTTCTGGTTCGTCAAGTAAAAAAAGTGAGTTTGTATCTTTGAATAGCAAACAAATTCCCATTGCATGTAAGTATTGGTGCTCCCCGTCAGACAGTGATTTGCTTAAAATCTCTCCGCGGGTTCCTTTCTTTTTAATAGCAAAGTCTTTAAAACGCATGATCCGTTTTTCCGAAGCAAGAACGGGCACCGTCTCATTCACATACAAACTACCTGATTTGTATAATTCTTCCTTAGTTTTGCGGTCTACTTCGTATAAGTTAAGTGTGAGAAGAATATGAAACGCCCTAAACAACTCAAAAGGGTCCTCATTAAAATGAGCTCTGAAAGCTTTTTTCATTTCACTCAATCCAATCTGCTCTCCATGCTCGTTGGCGAGGATTTCTCCATTTTCATTCCTTTTATCAGAATCAATTAAATAATCCAGATAGAGAACCTTTTTCTCTGCGTCAAAAAACTGACTTGTTGCACAGCTTCTTAATTTATCAATGGCTTTGTAATCTTTTAAAGACTCATTTTTTCTTTTGAGTTGGCTTGTCAGTTCAAAAAAATCGTCCCTTTTATCTCCTAACGATTGTTCTTCGACCAAACTCGAATCCTCAAACCTATATTTTGGAATCTTCTTACTCTGATTTATAATGATTCTAAATCGGGTGATTGCCTTTATCCCGATCACCTCATAAATCGGTTTTAGTATTTTTTCGTCCTGCATTAGATAGTTAGTCAAGAATACGGCCTGACTGTGCTGGGCATCTAAATAAGCTAACCTACTTTCGGGTTGAGCATAGCCGGTCTCTTCCCTCAATGCGTCTTCATACTCGTCATATTGGATAAATAGCATTTTGAAAAACGGAAGGCTTAAAATCTCATTTTCACCAGATGAATAGCCAAGAATATAGTCAGGTAATAATGACTTTGCTATGTCCCTCGCGGGAGGGTTTGTGGCTCCAGGTTCTAACTCATCTCGATCGATCCATTCGAAAAAAGGCGGTTCTCCGGTTTGCTTTGTAATTCGAACATGTGCTATTTCATCTTGCAATGCAATATTGCTCAAGTACTCAAACCTTTTTGCCGTAATATCTCTGGGTACTGATATGAGATATTCTATCTCAAATGCATCTGGGGTACATTTTTCTGCAAAAAAACCACTACGAATGACCTTTCCATTTTCATTTTTTTCACCTTCAAAATCTTCTGGGCGGTATTCAAGGTAAATACATTCCATGTGATAAAAGATAGCCGCCAATGCTTCCAAAATATTCGACTTACCACTGCCGTTTCGACCCACCAAACAGTAGGGCATGAAGTCCCAAATCTTCTTTCTGTCAAAACCACGAAGGAAATGAACTTCAAAGCCTGCCTGCAAGCTTCTGAAATCCTCGTTCAATTTAAGCCTCAGCAGTTTCATGTACGATTAATTCTATTTCTTTGGTCGATTCATTAAATCTTTGCTTTATAAAAGCATTTTCTTCCGATAACCATTTGAAAAGCAAATTCGCCATCTTATCATATGCAGGAACGGCTTCAAAAGGAAATTTTGTGATCTCTTCCCAAAGTTGAGCAAATGTGAATGGTTCTTTAAATTTGCCTTTCACGATTCGATATTTTACGTATTCATCCCAAAAAGGAATTTCACCCCTAATTTTCAACTCCACCTCAAGTTGACGAATGGTATTGTCGATTTCATCCGGTGCACCTGTATGAGGTTGACTTTTGTGAAATTCTTCTAATTCTTTATTAATTTTTTCAACGGCTATTACATCTCCGCTAACTTTCGGTTGAACATCCATTATGCCTTCTATAACTCCTCTTTCAATGGTTTCAAGCTGTCCCTTTAATGCTTTTGAAGAAAGGGAATGATACAAGTCAATCAGGAACGATTTGGACGAGATGAATGATTTCTTAATTTTCTCGATCTCATTGACAACTTCAGCATATTTTATTTGAAGCTCTTTTGGGACATCTGGAATTAAAAGCGCTTTTAGATCGCTAAGATTTAAAGTTTTTTGCGCAGCTCCTCTAACTGACCGCTCTACTTGAGCCTTTACAAAATCACTTTTTAATGCACCAAATAAAAAGATGTAGTTTATTCTATTTTCATTAGGTTTGATATATGCTATATGTCTTTGAAAGCAAAACTTTTTCAAGGATTTAACAATTGCAGGATTGCCGTACGAGCCCACTGAAGTATAAAGAATATCACCTATCTCTATAGGAGTCCTTTTAATTAAAATATCGTATTCCTCTTCTGATATAAAACGATCCGTTTCATAAATTATCTCATCGTTTTTAATATTTGAAACAAATAAGAATGGTATTCCAGATTCAGTAAACTTTGGACTCTGATGAGTTCCATCAGTAATTTTGAGCGCGAATGTTTTTAATGGTTTCGTAGGAAACTTGGGTGAAGAAAGTGTGCCAAACAATTTGATAAATTTCATTTTTAGAAATTCATCCAACAACTTAATACTCGTTTCCCTTAGCTTAATTAAGCTTTGTGCTTTATATAAAATTTTCGAAATTCTTACTTGATTTTCTAACGATGGAAGTCGTATTTTATAATTTTCGATAATTGACGCTGAGATATTAGGTTGGCCTCCACCATAAGCATCAAGCTCTATTTTCTTTTGTAAACCTTTAAGTAAAATGTACAAATAGTCTAAATTCAACTTATTTTCATCTTGAATCACAAAGCATCCTACCCGCTGATTTTGATATGCTTTGTGATCAGAGTTGTAGCGTCCGAATTTTCCTGTAGTAGCACCGGACATTGCAATGAGAATATCTCCCTTGTAAATTCTAAATTTTTCAAAAACACTGGACTCTGCTGTTCTTAAAGCGTCATTTGAAGTGGCTTCGTCATCCTTGATGTTCGAAATACGGATTACAGGAATTCCTTCATTTGAAAAGTTTTCACTTTTAAAGGCATACCCATTCCTCAATTTACATACATCACCTAATCTATACTCTGTGGTTTCCATTAGGCAATCATGTCTTTTAACGTTTTTAATTCAGAAAGTATGGTTTTTTCCAAATTTTCGAGTTCTTCGAAAATTAAAGCCGGTTCTTTATATTCAATTTCTTCAAATACCTGCTCTTGGTATTTGCTCATACTTAGGTCATAGTTTTTGTCCTCAATTTCTTTTCTAGGGACAAAGAAGCATTGAGCTGTTCTGTCTGTATCGATCTTTGGATTGCGACCCCTGTATTTGACAATAATGTCTTGTAAATCGCCAAAATCCCGAATGCCACCTTCTTTATATTTTTCGGCGCGTCTATCATTCAGCTCATAACCGTCGCTCTTCATTTCATAAAACCAAGTGTTTTCAGTTATCCCGCCTTTGGTTAAAATGAGAATCGAAGTATTCACGCCAGCGTACGGCTTAAAAACCCCGCTTGGCATTGTTATTACAGCATTTAATTGAGCTTCTTCTACCAATTTCTTACGGAGTTGGGTAAATGCTTTTCCTGCTCCAAACAACACTCCCTGCGGTACAATTATAGCAGCCACACCACCCATTTTAAGCATGGTGACAATACGTTCAACAAAAAGAAGTTCTGTCTTAGTTGTTTGCAGTTTTAAGTTTTCATTGATATCGCCTTTATCGATGCTTCCGGTAAATGGCGGGTTTGCCATTACGATGTCGTATTGAGCATCTTCATTGTAAGTTTTGCTTAAGGTGTCTTTGTAGTCGATATGCGGATTGTCAATACCGTGCATCATTAGGTTCATCAATCCAAGACGAACCATCGTAATGTCAATATCATAACCGAAGAAACTGTCTTCCAAAATCTGTTTTACGTCTTCGGTAAGGACAGCCGATAGTGTTCCTCTTTCAAAACCATCATTGTCCTTTATCAGCTTGGAAGGATCTTTCTGGCGAACCAAATCACTTAAAAGGTATTGATAGGCTCCGAGCAAAAACCCGCCTGTTCCGCAAGCAGGATCGGCAATTCTTTTCCCTAATTTAGGCTCAACTAAATCAGCAACTAATTTTATTATATGTCTTGGAGTTCGGAATTGTCCATTTTTACCTGCTGTTGCAATCTCACTTAACAACATTTCATATACATCCCCCTGTATGTCCTGAAAAGCATGTCCACCTTCCATGGCGTCTTTTTCGATCTCCAGAAAAATTAACTCTATCTGCTTGATGGCTTCTACAAGCAACAACGGCTTTTCGATAATGAAAACCGCATTTGCCATATGTTTGGTAAATGGAGATGTTCCACCGTTTAAATTCTTGATAAACGGAAAGACATTAAATCTAACATGTTCCAACATTTTCTCGGCCGGTGCCATTGATTTGAAGAACGACCAACGCAATTCCGCCTTAGGTCTTGGCTTTTTCAGTTCTTCAACCTTTGCCTTGGCAGCATCAAGATCTTTCACATACTTGGGGTAGTCATCTTTATCTTTAAACAGATACAAAGCTTCATCAACATACGGTACATAAGTGCCTTCAAATCGAGAAGTATATGAATCGCCAGTGAATTCAGCATCCTTTTCTCGCTTTGCTTCCATGTCGTCTAATCGCTTCATAAAAAGCAAGTAGGTTATCTGCTCAATTGCCGTTAAAGGATTGCTAATACCACCACTCCAGAACGTATTCCAAAGGTTGTTAATAGTTGATTTAAGATTTGCGTTGTTTTGTAACATTATGCCGCCAATAATTTTTTTGTTAAACTTAAAATTTCATCAATCTCATTTGGGTTGAATACCCCCCGAATTCCTTCCGGATGGAGCATGGTGAACGGTGATTCAATTAAGTTGCGTTTTTCCAAGTCTCCTCTTTCAATGATATAGCTTTTGAGCAAATCCAAAAACTGCAATTGCCTGCTGCTTAAATAACTGTGAGCTACAATAAAATTGTTAAATGCTTCGAACACCGTCTCTGGAAAAGAATCTAGAACTTCAATCCCCAGAATATGCTTGATAAAGTGCACCAACTGAGCTTTGCGGTGATTGTATACTCTGCGAAGCAGATCAATAGTAATATTGGGGTGTTCCTCATAAAGTTCTTCTGCAAGTTGTTGAGCTTCTTCATCCGAAATTGCTTCACCGGCTTTAATTTTTTTCAAGAGCGGACTTGTTTCGGTTAGCTCGGTTATTTTTTCTTCGACTAACTCTTTATATCTAGAAATACTTACCGATTCATGCTGGGGACCAAATTCGACAAATTCTCTTTGCGTGATGATGTCCTGCAAATTGAATTTAGCTGGTCCAAGTTGCACATTAGCAGACTCAATGAATTTCATTAAAGGAGCTAACTTATTAATCAATTCATCATACTTGTCTTCATTGATAGTTGCCCAATATTGATTGGTTTGAGATTGCCGCACTAATTCCGCTTCTTTTGCAATTATGTTGATTGAAGAAGGGAGTTCAGCAATAGTTTCAATTATTCCATATCGAAGTGTATCATATTTATCTATGTCCTTATTCAGTTGAGCCAATGACACTTCCACAATATCCTTTTCAAAACGCATTGCTTTGAAGTCGGCATCGGAAATAGTTCTCATCAATGGTTTAATAACAGTTCTAAGAAAGTCAATTTGTTTTGCTGTCAACTGATTCCAGAAATCATCATCGTCAATTCGTTGCAATTGGCTTTTAGCATCCATTATAACTATTGAACTTTGAGGCAACTGCTTAAGTTGTTTTTTAAGCTTTAAAATTTCACGAGATGTAATATCTGCTTCGTTAACCTGAATAGCTTTTTCAATTTTATCTAGTCGTAGTCCGAAAAGTCGGACTGGTAATGGGATTTGCGGTTTTAATTCCTTGCCTTTAGGATTAAGCTTGAAGTATTCAAAATTGTCCCAGCAATCCATGATTAGAAAAACATCCTTTTCCATACACCAAGGTTTCTTTTTGGTTGGCTCCAATAAACGAGTTCCTCTACCTATCATCTGCCAAAATTTTGTGTAGGAAAACACAGGCTTTGCAAAAACCATATTGACCAATTCACGAACATCAATTCCTGTATCCAACATGTCGACACTGATTGCAACTCTCGGCATGTTATCATGGGTGAATTGGTCTAACAAACCACCTTTTCCATATGCTCTTGGATCATCGGATACAATTACTTTTGCTAATTCCCCTTTGTATTCAGGATAAAGATTGTCGAATATATGTTCAATTTCCCTTGCATGGCGTTTGCCAACACAGAAGAAAATCGTTTTCCCGGGAAGAACTCCGTTAGGGTCTTTGATACATTCTTCCATGAAAGTCTTTACAATCAAAGAATTCGTACCTCTGTTGCTTACCGTCTTCTCGAGTTCAGTGCCGTCATAGTTCATTTCCGCGATATCCTTTCCTTCAAGTATCAACTTTTTCTGGTCTTCCAGTGAAATAGTCCTTTTACTAATACCTTCATCCTGGAATTTGGTCTTAATTTTAATTACCTGAAAATTGCTCAAATAAGGTGGGATATTATTGACAGCCTCCTCGTAAGAATAAGCGTATGTTGGAACTCCATCTTCGCATTCAAATAAATTAAAAGTATTATGGTCGATAATATCGGTAGGAGTAGCAGTTAAGCCCAGAGTTATCGTGTTGAAGAAGTCAAGAATTTCTTGATAAGTATTGTAAATGCTCCTGTGGCTTTCATCCACCACAATCAAATCAAAAAAGTGGGGAGAAAGCGAATTGTTTTCATCTCGTATGACGTTCAGCATAGTTGGATAAGTCGAAACATAAATGCGCCTGTCTTGTGCAATAGATTTTTCACCAACCTTGGGCCACCTTGGTTCGTTTGATAGATGTTCTTTAAAAGCATCTAATGTTTGGTCACGTAAAGCAATACGGTCAACTAGAAAAAGTACTCTTTCAACCCAACCGGCTCTCATCAAAGATTCAACTAATGCAATGCAGGTTCTTGTTTTGCCAGTCCCCGTCGCCATTACTAGAAGGAATTTTCTTTTGCGTTTTTCTACTGCGTCCAAAACTGACCTGATCGCTCTTTGCTGATAGTCACGTCCTGCTATTTTTGTATTGATAAATTCGCTAGCTAAAGCCTTCCTCGATTGACGAAGGTATTTATAGCGTTGTAAATCCTCTCTGGTTGGAAAACCATGCACTTTCCTTGGAGGATAATTATCTAAATCCCAGAAAAAGATGTCATGTCCGTTCGTAAAGAAACAAAAAGGTAAGTCCCCATTTTGACTATTCTGAATGTTGTAGCAGTATTGTTTTGCTTGTTCTTTTCCGATAGTTGGATCCGCTGATGTCTTTTTAGCTTCAATAACTGCTATCGGCCTACCATCCCTTCCTAAAAGTACATAGTCACAAAATTCCACACCGTATTTAAGCTCAGGCTCATTTAGTCTATCAGCATTTCCGCGAATGATAAATTCTTTTACAACCTGTGTCCGGTCCTGAATATTCCAGCCCGCTTCTTGTATGCGCTTGTCGATTATCTCTTTGCGTGTTAGTTTCTCGTTGCTCAAGATTTTGTTGTACTATGTAGATAAATAAAAATCTCTTATTCAATAATATAAGGCTCAGTTACTCTATTATGCCTGAGTAAACAATAATAGCTAATTTATGATGGCTAAACAATCTTAAGAATCCCTTCTCAGTAAAATACAATAAGCTAGGGGCTGATCGCTACATTTTAAAAAAATCTCCATGGAGGCTAGTGGTCATTCAGGAAATGATATCAACCGAACCTTTCATGCACCTGAGGCTGTTTAAAAATAACAAAAAGGTCATGGCATCGATGCCAAACCATTGGGACCATATGTGGCCTTCGAACCGTTGAAGAACCGCAATTACCACGCTAAATTTAAAGATTTGACGTCTTTACAATCTATTCTGTGACCGGCACAAGCGACAATCATTTTTTGAAGCTGATCAGGCGTATCCCTTTTTTTTCTTCCTTGATATTAGCAATGAAATTTTTTGACCGCAAATTGTTGGCTAGGTAACCGTTTTCGGTACCGTAAGGGATGACGGGGCTTTTGTAACGAACCCCTATATCGTCAAACGGGTCTGGAAATGTAGCGAAGATTTCCGCCATTTGCGCGGTGGTGAACTGCTGGTAATGCATGTTGAAGAGTTTAACCCGCTGCCCTATTGGGAAGGCAGTTTTCAATAAAGACAGCAATACCATTTCCGGGACCTTAAAAGATGCATGGTCAAAAATCAACCGCATTAATTCGGTTTGCACCTGCCGGTTATTAACCAACAAAATGTCGTTAACATGGTTGACTAGCGTGTTCTTCTCCTGTAAGGTAAACTTGACAGATTTAAGAATGCCCACGACGTCGGAACTGTCCAGTGTAAATTGCTCTAATTTTTCAAAAAGCTCCTTTTTACTGCGTTCGATCAGCAACAATTGCGTTCCAGGGTAGCGCTCCTTTAAGGCGCTGAAGTTCTCCGGAACCGGAGATACTACATAGCGCTTGATGAGCAGGTCTATCTTTTCTTTGGTCAACTCAGCATTGAACTTGCTCATCGGATACCAATAAGGTATACTAATCATTAAGAGATCGTAAGCTTCGTCCGACAGGTCGGTCCGATTAATGAGCTCCACCATGAAGGCTTTAACGGTCTCCAGATCGGTAACCGGATTATCTTTATCAATCTTACGTTTGGATAGTTCGCCGGCAATCGCGCTATCGTTTAAATATCCTATAAGGGCATTACTTATTGAATTTTCCTTACGGACATAGGCCATGATAACATTGTACCAAGTAGCCTCAACCAATGACCATTCCAATAATTCATCATCTAGGGCAGCGTGGGTCAGCTCGGTGATCAGCGGAACCAGTGTGGTGGTTTTTGCGATAACTTGCCTCCGTAACTCTAAAGCAATGGTATCGTTGTTCAGCAGTGTAACAAAATGATTTGAATCCATATACTGATAGTCCGTCATTTTCAGATAGACATTCGTGAGATAATCACTCAACTGTTTCTTGACGTAGCTAATCAATTTCGGATAACCGGAAGAATAGATAGCCTCATAGTTGCGCTTATCGAAGGTTTCCCGATCAAACGTACCAGCAAAGTCGATAACTCGCTCAAGCATGACCGGAAGCAATTGATAATGTTCGTTATCACACACAAAGGAGGCAAGCTTCTTTGGACCAGATTTCAGATCAAGCGCGTTGAATTTAATCTGTAAAGCAGTGATCACTTTTTTGAGCTTCTCCTCATCGGGAATCAACTGCATGAAATCTTCCGTCCCGGAAATGGTTTTGTCCAAGTCTGAAACGCGGGCGATCGCTTTCAACGAATCTACTGCCGCGTGGGCTATCACCAACTCAAAGTACTCCCGCTTCCGCTCCTTGGTCAGCAGGGTTTGTTGCATAATAAACTTCCAAAAGCCTGGCCAGGTTTTAGTCAGCTCTTCGATGAAAACCGGTACCTACGTCCCGTTGGTTAGATAACCGTCAATAAAGGAAAAAGCATATTCGTAACCTTCATTCAATTGAGACAGCACCGCGATTCGCTGGTTCTCTAATGGTTGAGCCAGCAAATAGTCCAGCAGTTGATAATTCAAAAGGTAGGGTTGCTGAAAGTCAACGACTCGGATCTTTCCAATTAAGTTGCCAATCTTTTGAAGTTTAAAGTCATAGCTCAGCGCGATCTGACTTTTGACATTCAGCAGAAAGGTACGGTCTTCCTTGGTGATGCTGCCCTCGTAGAATAAGGATATGTAATCCAGGTAATCTTCGTCAATATAACCCGAACGTAAGAGCAGTTTTACCAATAAGCCTTGGGGCGACTTTTCGTCAATATCGATCTTGGCTGAGCTGTCGTTAAGTATCTCCTTGAGCTTAAAATGCCGCAGATCAGTCTTGAGTTTTTCATATTTGGCGATTTCTTCCTTAAGGGTCTCCTGCCGATCATCAAAGCGTTCTCTGATAATTGCGAGCCGGTCTGTATAAGTATACTCATCCGCCAAATCATTTTCTACCTGCGCGAATTTCACTGACGACTGAATTTGTTGCAGGGTATATTGGTTACTGTAGTTATGCGTAAAATACTTGTAAGCGATTTTATCCTGAGTCACCTTTTTGAATAGTGATTCATCGTCGGCGATCTCCTTGAAGGTCTTTTCGACACCATCAATGATAAATTGAGAAAAGCCGGTGATTCGCGAAGCGTAATATCCTAGATATATCATTCGCAACTGAATTTCGTCTTCATACAGTTCCTCCTCTAACTGCTCGATACGCGCCTTATTAGCTTCGATCTTTTCATCCAATTTTTTAATACGCTCACTAGAGTAGGCCTTACGACCGTTGACTACTTTGTAAAGGATGCCCTTCCCATCACTTAATGCCACGAAATCCTCGGGATATATATTTTTGTAAACGATCATGGCCAGTAATTTATCCTGATCGAGTTCCTCACCAAGCAACTCACGGTAAATGTGATACTCATTCATGATGTTATACAACAGGCGCATGTCATCGATAAAAAAGCTTAGGTCATCAATTAGGTCGCCGGATATCTTATAGGCATTTTGTTTCACGATGGAGGTCAGTTTTTCATTGGAGTTTGAACTGTTGATTACCGGGATAACAGGAATGATAAAATCAAAGAATTTGGTGCGGTCCTTGTCCCGGAACATCTCGTCCCGCACCGCATAAATAAATACTACGGCCTGTTCGACCTTTTTGGAATTATTGATCAACAGGTTTAGTTCGCGCAACTTGGTGAAGATCTCGGCCTGCCGGAACCGGTCCAAGTCTTCAATTAATACGACCGAATAGTCAGTGACCTCAAAGAAGTAGAGTATCTCGTCCAAGTGATTGTTGAGAATGGATTTGCTGATATTCTTATCAATCTCGATCTCCGCATCTTGAAACTTGAATTTACTGACTCTCAGGCCATAAGCCAAACGGATGGAGCGAAAGACCACAAATGACACTGCGGTCAAGAAAATGAGCAAAGAGGTCCAATGAAGGTCTTTCGCCAGCCAACCAGGGAACTTGGTTAGTAACAATTGTTCATCTTTTTCCGGAAAAAATAAATAAGAACCGAACAGCATGGCCGCCATGATGCTCACAGTGATCCAGATGAGTTGTTTACGCTTGAAGTTTTTGATCTTCTTAAAGCGGGAATCAGGTATTTTTTTGTCTTCTTCGTGATAAAATATCTGTTGCAGGATACTCAGCTCAATAAGTCGGAGGAGGTCATCCTTGCTTTTGGGCAGGTCCGGTTTGTCTTTCGTTTCCATGGTTGCCGGAGGCGTTGAACCTCCGCCAGATGCGGGTGCAGGATCCTTTTCTTCCTTATCCTCGCCAGGGTTCTCTTCTTTAAAAGTCGCCAGTGATATCTCCAAAAATACCAAGTCCGTGTTTTGGTTGTTCTTTTGGAAGGTTTTCAAAATACTGCTTTTACCTGAGCCATAAGGTCCTGTTAAGGCGATGTTGTAAATGTTTTTCGTCCTGCGATGCTCCAAAGCCCAATTCAGAGCCTCAAAATATTGATGTGCATCCGCGTTGTCGATTGGTGACAATGGGTTATAAGCGGACCCGGTCTCTGTAACTGCATCCTCTCGATCCCAGGCATTAATGTATTTACCCAACAATTTGTGAGTAGATTTGGCAAAATTTTTTAAGTATTTCTTCACGATGGTTCAGGTATTTAACTACTACTCAGTGAAGATAAACAATTTCAGACAACCTGAAACAGCCGTTTTAGCATCAATACTTTGGGGGATTATAGGAACCCGCTACACCTTTAATTTTGAAATTCTATCCTAACAAAATTTGTGATGCTGACCAAAAATTATTATCTTTAGTCTCATTACACTAAGTAGCATAATTTAAGGGTCAAATAGTGGCCATCTGGTGAGCGCTCGGTGAGCAGGGCTATAAACCAAGACATAGATATCAAAAGAGAGCCTGTAACGCCGTTCTCAGCGTTCCCTCCGGCTCCACCAACAAAATTTTAAAAAGGCCCTTATTTAGCAATAAGGGCCTTTTATTATATTAAATTTTTGATTGGTAGCAAAAATGGTAGCAATTTTCTAAAAGCCCGTATTCAAATAACGATGGCAATTTGAATGGCGATACAAAATTTTATTGTAATTATACAATGTTAGGCACGCAATCAAAATCTGCTACTGCTGTCTTGAGTTTAATTTTATTGCACTTACGAGATTCACTGAACTTACCTGCAAGTTGTTATATGACCAGCAATACCAACTATATTTTATTAGTCAATGATATGTTTTTATGCTTTGCGATTGTGGCATGTGTTTTTGTGACTTTGTAAAAAGTATCTCTATTGAATGCACAAAATTTTTAATGCTACTAGTATTTAATGCGAACCCTTCTCAAGTCATCCAACGGGTATTATATGTGACATCTAATAAATGGTGTCCAGGTTGGCATCAATAGCTGTATCGTCGGATTCGTCCGTTAAGCCTTTTTCAGCACGGGCAACAATAGCATCGATACATTTTTGAGATAGGTTCACGCCTGCTGATTTTACCTTCAGTCGTGCTGCAATCTTGATTTTAAGTGACATAGTAAGTTTTTGAGTGAGTTGCTAAGTTGCATTTTTTAATTACTCGTCTACACCTTGCGGATATGTCACGAAGTTACTGGTAGGGTCGCGTGTGGTAAAGTTCGTGGACTTACTAAGTGGGGTTGGTTGATGTATTTAATTAATGCAGCTTGACGTTTATAGTTGCTCGGAAAGCACTTAACAATGAATGGTTCAATTTGAACTCATCGTTCTGTTTAATATCTTCGCTCTAACTTAAACCCCAATACTCCAATGGCTAAATATTTAGCACTTTGTACGTTATCACTGTTTCTCTTTCTTTCCGGATGCTCGAAGAAAGATTCTGAACCTGTAAAGACTCAAACTGACACGCCCCCACCTGTTGATAATACGCCAACTTTTAATTTTACAGTTACTGTTGCTGCGGTGACAGATAGCTCTGCTGCAATTACGCTCAACACCACGAATGCAAAGCAAAGCGACGTCTTAAAATACGCTATCACGTTAAATAACAAAACGATAGCTGAGAACCAGCAAGGCGCTAGTTATATCATCAAGAAATTAACTGCTGAAACCAGTTATGAAGGCAAGGTTGAACTGAAAGATCAGCACGGCAATGTGAAGTCACAACCGATTAGCTTTCAAACTTTAAAATACTATCTAAAATTCATCAAGACATATGATGTAGCACCTGAAAACCAAGGTGACTCCTTCATACAAACACCTGATGGCGGATATGTGATCAGCGGCTTTGCATCAGCCAGTTATAAGGAGGGTATTTATGGAAACAGTTACAATAACGAGATCATCACGCTCTTGCGAGTTGATAAATTTGGAAACAAGATTTGGTCTAACAGTTTCTGGTACGATAATAGGTTTTCAGTAGGGCATACTAAATACAACGTTGTACAACTGGCTGATGGTGGGTTTGTTGTAAACGGATCGTCCGCCATTGTAAAAGTCGACGCCAATGGGCATAGATTGTGGGAACACTACTTTCCAAGAACCGGGCTAAATCTTCTGATACGTAACGTTTCGGTGAATAAAGATAACACCATCATGGTAGTTGGTTATGGTGATGCAGGCGCTCTCATATATAAGTTTTCGTCAGATGGTAAACTTATATGGGAAAATCACTTCTTTGATAAAGATGAAAAAACTTTTACATCGGCCACTGCTATTGCAGAAACCAACGATCATGGATTTATTGTTATTGGGGAATATGCCGGCACTGAAGTCATTCAATCATATTACGCCAAACTTGATGATAGAGGAAACGTTGTTTGGTTAAAGCGATTCCCCATAACCGGCACATGCCATGCTAAGGACGTTAAGGCAGGGCCAGACGGTACTTTTACAATCATAACTGATATCCTCCAAAGTAGACCTAGAATTACAACAATCACACCTAATGGAGATGTGCTGATGACAGCAGATTTAAACATTACCGAATACTTAATATTAACCGGTTTTGATTTTACGCCCGATGGATATATACTTTCCGGCATTTACGTACCACCGTTTGCAGGCATATCTAATTACTGGATGCTCATCAAAACGGATAAACAAGGCAAAATTATCTGGAAGAAAAGATATACAGAAGGCAACTGTTATGACGTGAAATACATTGATGAAGGTTTTGTTGCTTCAGGCAGCCACGATGGTCCTCTTGATTACCAAATCAAACTGATGAAGGTAGACAAGGATGGGAATAATTAAGTCATGAAGAATTACCTTTTAACCACTATTGTTGGTTTTGATTCCTTACTTCTTATTCCGTAAGAATATACCGGCCACTGAGCCGTTGCCTTAATTGCTGATCGGCTGAAACATTTGTTTTATAATATATGCCTCGTGACCTAAAATCGAATTACAGTTGTGAAATACACTCTTATAATTATTAAAATGCACCATCGGAGGATAATCGCTTTGTTTGAAAGTGCTGATTGATTCATATCTTTGAACAATCACAGAACAACATATGTCTAAGCCTTATTGCTATTACTTTGCTTGGTTTTTCCTTTGCATCTCTTTTCTTAACTCAGGATGTAAAAAAGACCATACACAAGAAGAAACAAAACCTCAAAAACCAGTTGAGCAACCTTTTTATTCAGATGTAAAGGTAGATAGCATCACTAACTTGTCGATGGTTGTTTCTTATAAGCTTACTAAAGATGCTAAGTCGACGAAGGTTTACTTCGATAATGATTCGTTGGATTTAATAAATGAACTTGCAGGAACAAGCAAACCTCCAACAAATTTTAACAACTCCAGATACTATTCTAAGTATGCTTTCAGTATTTATCTTGATAATGTTAAAGCATATTATCGAATAGGTATGATTGATAAAGATGGTAAAGAAATACTATCTCCCGTCTTCAGTCAGGCATTTGCCCCATATGAAATCAGAAATCCTTATATTGTAACTGGAAAAGGCGCTTTCAACTACCACCCAAAAGACTTTTTTATAAATTATGAAGGAGGCATTCTGTATGAAGGAGGTATTACCCCATATAAGACCATCGGTTATCAGGATAACTCCTTATTAGTAGAGGTGGTAGGTACTGACGAGAATGTACAAAACTATAGCGGCACTTTAAATAACGTCAGCCTTACCGTCAGTAGGATTTTGAAGAATACGGGATTTGAACCACACAGGCAGGTTCTATTTGATGTACCCGATGATTTTCCACTGGGAACCGCAAAGTTCACACTTTCGTACAAAGGCAAGCTGGTATATACAACTGATGTAACGGTATCCAACGGCGGTTTATTAACAGCAATTAAACATCCGGTAAAATACACGCTCGCTGGTTGTTTTTTCGAATCTGGTGGAAAATTGTACACTTACTCAAACTTTGGTCAAGGCCAAACTAATTTTTACAGCCTTGTCCCTGCAACAGGTGGCTGGCAAGAATTACCTGTTTCGAATGAGATGGAACCTAGCCCTTATTTTGACTATAGAAACGGCGCTAAAACCATAAATGGCATAATATATTTTCCTCCAACGTATGACCGGCCAAGTGGCAAAAATCAAGAACAGTATTACCGAGAATTCATTACTTCCTATAACCCTACAACTAACGAATGGAGAAGGACTTACCTTTTATTAACTTCAGATCACGATGAGGATCGTTCGCTAAGTATTGTTGATTTCTTTGTTTGGAACAATAAATTATATTGTATTACAAGTGAGTCAAATTTTTTTTACAACCAACAAGCAGTTGGCAAATTAAATTTAAGGATCTTTGACCCGGCAGATGGAAGCTGGAATGTATATATGTCTTTTCCGAATGATTTAGGCAATGTGCGAACAGTAATCAACAATGGGCATATCTATTTGCTTCAAACAGCTGCGGTCGTATCCGGCCCAGCTTCGTCAAACTTTGTCAATAAATTCTATGAGTTTGATTTAAACGGCAAATCTTTAATAAGAAAGAGTTGGATCGATTATCCCAACACTGGTACTTTCAGGCCATATTTAGTTAGTTTCAATGGCAAAATAATTGTTTATGGTGGTCAATGGGGCGCTGGCTATACCAGCCTTTATTCTTCGCTATTCGCCTCCTATGACCCGGCCACCGACAAGTGGTCCCCGGTAATTGGAAACAGTTACTTTACAGCTTGGGTTAGCCAGACTGAAGGTTTCTTATTGCCGATTAATGGAAGCCTTTATGTTGGTTTAGGATATGATGTTTACTCAAACGGCAATAAAGGTGCTAGCAAGGTTAACTATACCGTGTATAAGGTATCTATGAGATAGCACGCTTGTATTTACTGGTACTGTGCAGTAAGTATATGGCTATAAAGACCTAGGCAGCCTGGTTCTGCTTAACGTGGGCGCTGCATATCCTAATCAGCCATTGACTGTGGTATTAAGAGGTCAGGCAAAGTCGCTTGCTGCAAAAGTAGATGGAATGGTCATTACGATAATAGGTAAACTTATAGATATAAGAAAAAGGTGCAGATTGAGGTTAGTGATCCGCAGTATCTTATTTTGCAATGATCGTTATAAATTAAAGGCTGCTTTTATCAATGGAGTCTCTTTTGCACCAAGTAATCTTTTCTCTATATTACAAGACTATTTAATGAACCGTGAAACACCTTATCACACTGGTAGCACTGGCTACTACCCTTTCTGCTACGGCCGGACATAAGCCTGTCGCCAAAGCTGCGTTTGCCACCTGCACCGGCAGCAAATCTTGTAAAGCCTGTAAAAATTGTTAGTATTGTAAGCACTGCGCTAAGAATAGCGGTACGGGTGGCGTTTGTAAGTAAGAGATAATATACTGCCGTTCAATGTGCAATTACTTTGTATTTAGTGTTTGTTGTATAGTTTGCATTATGGCTGAATATATTACTGCTGTTTACTTTGATAGCCCCAATGGCACTGTGCTTGGTGGACCTATAATGTTTGATGGTAATGAATACATGTTTATCGATCAACATAGCGGATCTGATCTATATTTTCGAGTAAAAAAGTCGGAACAAGGCTGGTATTACTCTGGCGGTCCAGACATATTTGTTATTCCACAAACATTTGTTGACGCAGTTGGCGAACAGATTGATAAACAATACCAAGAAAATAATAAATGACAGTTCGGCATGAGTGATTAATGCGATACAATGTTTCCATAGTTACTTTTCCAAGTATTCCGATGGTCTAGGCGCCGACGTTACCGGCTGCAACAACTTAGCCGCTTCCGTTGCTTCGGCATTAATCCGTTCATACTCTTCTTCGGGATTAGCGGTAAATGCCAGTTGCTTTACAGCCGTTTCCTTACTCATCAACCCAGCACCCACCAGACTAACAATATTGGCGTACTCCTCTTTTAAATTACGCGGCAGCTCAATCTTAAACTCCGGTTTCATCACCAGCCCTACGGATGGCTTAACTTCTGTATTGATTACCGCCATAGCTGACTTTAAGAAGTTCAGATTACGCTGATGAAACATACCGATACTGCCTTTATGTTTCCGGCGTGCTTTGTTGGTAGCCGGTAACAGCATTATTTCAATGGTAACACCTGGCAAATCTCCGCTGATGTCTTCAAACTTCAAATCTGGTGTAGCCGTCTCAATAAAAATGTCAGTCCGGATGTTCTTACGCTCGTCGCTGGCTGACTGCTGCCCTCCTTTGGATTCTACATATCTCAAATCTGCATTATCGCATCCATCTGGAAGGTTTTACGGGTATTGGATGCGCCTCCACCGGTAGCCGCCACGATGTTGCCACGTGCCAGCAAGATAGGGAATGCGGATTGCTGATTTTCATCAGCCGTGTCACTGTCTATCTCCTCTACCCTCTCAATTTTCGCATCAACATCGGCCCATTCGGTGCGCTTCTGTTCATCCAGAATAAAATTTGCCTTACCATATTTGATGAGTGTTGAATTTTCCAGTTGCCATCCGCCAGTATCCTGCTTAAACGTCATGTACTTATCCGTCAGGAACAGATTCATCTTCTCCACATCCTTGCCATCAATTTTAACGGTGTATCTGCGCGCGGCACCTACCATGTCTTTGTACTGGTCACGAATAGGGATGATGATGTTATCATCTTCAGGGCTGAGAATGGTGCAACGCATGCTATATTTACTGTCTTTACGACCTATGCCTTCCCAGTAGTCTTCTTCGGCTGGTACAGAATACCAAACCAGCAACACGGTGAGGTAGCGCTGTTTTAAGCGCTCGATCTCCAAAGCCAGATAATCAAACTTGTTATCCTCAAGCGTTTTTTTGACCATGGCCAACATGGTTTCATCTGTTGCAACGTTTTCACGCGGTGTGCAATCAATATCAATACCTCCCGATAGCGCCAGGTCAACCGACCAATCTATAATAAGCTTCTGCGTAGCTGAGGGTATGCCGTGAACGGGCTTGGTTTCTTGCCTGAAAATCTCGTCGCCATTGGCATCTTTTACGCCGGTAGTTACATCAACATTTCTATCCGGGCGGTATTGCATATCAGATACAACCTTATGCTGTTCAGGCCAGAAATTAACGGACTGCTCTGGGATGTCGGGTGCAAGGTCGGATATTTTACTGACCAGTTTGGTAGGGTCGCTTAAAAGGGCTTGGATTTCGCTTAGTTCTATTGTAAGCACTATACAAATACCCATGCGTGTAGGCACGGGCATTTGTATAGTGCTTACTATGAATTATTGATAAGGCTATTCTGACTTTATGCAATATTCAACTCACTTTTAATTGCTTTCATGTTTCCCATGGATCTTTGATATTTTTCGTTGCGACAAAGCCAACATGAGCAAGGTTTGCCATGAGATCTGTAAGCATAAAATTTACCTACTTTTCCTAATAATGACAATTGCGTTAACCTCTTTTTTAACTTAAGCATTTTCAATTCATGCCTGCGTGCTTTATTCATATGAGTTATTTAGAAACTTTTATGTCTCCTTCAACAATAGCTTTTTGCAAATCATCAACGGTAAAACCATTGCCTTGCTCAAAATCCTCCATACGAAAATTAAAATCTTCGCGTAGCTGGCGACGATATTTTTTCTGCAAGACTTCTCCTGACGACCTGATTTTAGCAATCAATGTTTTAATGCTTTCAATTTCTGCGGCGGTAAATGTGTCGTTGCCTAGTATGCTATTTACTTCCCAAACCTTTTCCTGCACTACTGTTCCACCAGCCCTCAAAAGCATCTCTTCCATTTTGTCTAAGGAAATACTTTTGCCCTCGCTTAAGTAAATCTTCCAACCTGCAACAGTACTGATGCTAACGCCCAGTTTCTTGTATATACCTCGTCTATTAATCAGTGCGGCAAATGCTTCGCGCGTACCCGTTACCACCATATCTGCCAAATTGCAAGTCCAGTAATAGTAATAATAGCGCCCACTTCCCACCAACTAAGGGTAAGCTCTCCCTCAATGACAATCTCCTCACCGTCAAGATAGTTCCTTAAGAACTTGCGAAACCGATTAAACATAATTAATTTTGCCTTTGTATTATTGTTATAGCAAGCTAAAAAAGCGGAAGCCTAATCTTCGGTTGGTCTTTAATAGATTATTTATTTAAGGATTTTTCTGACCTCTTTAAACTTGCAACGTCATTTCAGTTTAAAGTTTCTGGTTTGTATAATGCCTTTCTTGTCGGGCTGGTCGTATTCCATCTTGATAGCTTTGCTGTTCAGCTCGTACCAGGTACGCAGGCCGGTGATGGTAAACTTCTCCTGGATAGCTTCAGCATTTTTGATATCAGCAAAGCCTAAGGCTGTGGAATAACCTGAACGTATCAGCGCAGTGGCTTTAGCTGGGCCAATGCCCCACACGTCTTCCACCGGCAGCTTGCCAAGTGCAAACCTTCGGCGCTCTTCCGAACTCATGACAAATACGCCGGTTTCCTTAAAGTTCTTCTTGGCGGTACGGTTAGCCGCCTCAGCCAGTGTTTTGGTAGGCGCTATACCTATGCACACCGGTATGCCCGTGTGCTGCAAGGTACGCTCGCGCAGTTCAATGGCCATCAGCTCCAAGCTAAACCGATCAAACATATGTACGTCACAGAATAACTCATCAATGGAATATATCTCCATCTCGGGCCATATCTCTTCAATGATGTGCGTTACACGCCGCATCATATCCTGATACAGCGTATAGTTACTGGAGCGCCACCAGAGTTTGCCTTGCTTGACAAGGTTTTCCAGTTCAAATAAGGCGCACCCATTTAATGCCCAAATCTTTAGCTTCCTAGCTCCGGGCGATAGCACAGCCGTCATTGTTGCTGAGTACCACGCCGGCCTTGCCTCTGAGCTTTGGGTCAAACACCCGCTCACAGCTGACATAAAAGTTATTGCAGTCGATGAGCGCGAACAAAGCAGTCCCTCCTTTGATTGTGAATGGTGAAAGATACGACGCCTTCCAAAGAGAAGTCGGTGAACTCGTTCATTTGGATGGGCTGGTATTCGGGGTTGTCGGGCTTCAAGTATTTTTTGTGGCCGGATTCTACATAAACAGCCAGCACGTGTTCGCCATCCAGTACGCCGATCACAATATCACCGTTCAGCACTTTCAGACTTTTATCAACCACCAGCAGGTCATCTTCATGGATCCCCGAGTTTTTCATGCAGTCACCTTTGACACGGATGTAGTACGTGGCATGTGGATACTTGGTCACATATTCATCCAGGCTAATCCGTTCCTCCTCATAATCCGTCCCCGGACTCTCAAAACCGGCATGTATGCAGAAGCCTGCCAAAGGCAAACCCCTGCCGGGTGGTGCCGGCTCGTATACGTGAATCAATTCCATAGCAGCTTAGTTATGTATGGTTCTTAATGGGGCTCTCGTGCGGCCGTTTGGATTAAAAAGTATTACACGTGCAGGCGCTGGTTCCAAACAGTGCTCATAGCTTTCTTCATCTGGCAAACAATATACCTGGGTAGCTTCGTTTAATGAATCGGCACATCCCCAATTCAATTTTCGTTTTTTGCAATAGAACATAATGGCGTCTACATAGTCGTCATAGGTGATAGGTTGCGTCTGATGATCGGGTGCACGTTCCACAACTTAAAACGTACCTTCAGGTGAGTTTTGCCATTTTTCGCCAAGCGTCACGACAAAACCAATTCCTTTCTCGCCTACTTCTCTTTCCTGGTTAAACCGCTCTTTTCGAGGGTCGATTACTTCGAGGTATAAGCCTGTGCAGCCTTTTCAATGATCACCATACGCTGCATGTTGTCGTGATTGAGCTTTACTTCAAATTCCATCATGATTACTTGCTTTAGTTTGATACTACCACGAAAGCATGCTAAAAATATTAGCACTTACAAGTACTGTTAATAACTTGTGGAAATCTTATTTACTACCGTAGGGTGTATTGGCTTAAATCTTGCGATTAGATAAGAATATTGAAACAGTTCATTATGAATGCATTCTACGAACGGCTAATGCATTTTGGAGAAGTAATTGAAGATGCGAGCCAAAAAGCTAGTCAAAGCCTGTCAGATTATTTTATTGTGCAACATCCAGGCTTCCCGGTTGTTTCTGCTACAAATAGCATTGTGCCGAAGCTCACTTTTGTTGATGGTACACCTGCCTTGATTAGAAAGAAGGTGCGGGGGTTGTTAAAGAAGTCGTTTAGCAGAACAAAGCCTGCTTAAACCTAACGATGTGCTAGACACCTATTTTTAGTGAGCTTAATTCTAAAATATAACGTTACATTGGAGCAGCTTCTCGCATTGTTCACAGGCTGATTTCTATAATCAAAAGCTTTTTTTATCTTCGAGCAAAACTATTGCTTAAACCCTATGCCGTCGAACAAGTTCAATTGGGAGTTACTCTCATTCACAAGGTTTCTACTTGCATTGATCGTACTCGCTGAACACATCACACCATTTGACACCTATCATTCATTCGATTGGTATAAAAAGTTCGGTGCTTTTGAGGCGATTCTGGGCTTTTTGCTGATCAGTGGTTTTTCAATCGGAAAATCTATTAATAAAAGCAAAGAGTCTTATTTTAAACGCCGTATCGCACGCATTTATCCAGTATATATCGCTTCGATACTCACCTCTCTATTAGTGAATAGACCGGATTTTTCCTTGCCATTAACTGGTATCTTGTTTGCGAACCTGCTATTTCTTACCCAGATTTTTACAACTAACAACTTGGGGCTTCCCTCTTGGACGCTTACTGTTGAAGTTTGGCTTTATGCACTCGCTCCTGCACTTTTGAAGCTTTCTTACAAGTGGCTTAATGTCATCATTTATGGGTCATTCACCATTTACTGCATATATACATGCGGCAGAACAATTATGCATTGGCCGTATTATTTTGGTACGCAATACGCAATAAATTTACCTATTCTTGCTTTTGTATGGGTTGCGGGTTTCGCTTTAGCTATATATCCAGAAAAGCGAAAGTTCAATCTATTTACTGTCGCATTTCTTTTTGCTAGTCACATACTGCTCACTACACTGATTCAAGCAGCATCGAAGTATAAGCACCATCAATTAGGATTATTTTTCAAGGATGACCTCATCACCTACATTATGCATGCGATTTGTCTAGCGTTTGTGTTTTTCATAGTTTTTTTCAATCATAAGTTTCCCAAATTCTCAAGGCCCACAAACAAACTTTTTAATACACTGGGTAATATATCTTACCCATTATATCTCATCCATATAGTCGTTTTCGTTTTCATCGGAAGCTTTAATTTTCATTTCGGTCCTGTTTTAGCGCTAGGTGCAATATTCTATGCGTGGCTACTGTACTGGATATTTGATTCTTACAGCAAGAAGAGGAAATTGGAAGTTCCGCAAATTGACCAGCGAGACACTGCCGTTCAACAAGTAGTTAGTATTAATGGGAATAGACGGCAAAATGGGCAAATATGATTGTATACTCCCCGGATTACTTTTATACCTTATTGCTGATGCGATTATTTACTTCTTACCAGCGTCCACAGCAAAAAGGTTCCTGTTTAGTGTGTTAGGACAGTTTGTACTAATCACTATAAGCATCCCGGTAGGAATTGCCATTGCAATTATCTTCATGATTCTTTCAGGTGGTGTTTGCTGACGCTACACTCCACTCAGCGCCCGTATCCCCAACCCTTTCTTCTTATTGATGAATGCCAGGTATTCATTAGTAAAGTTGTGCGTGATCAGGTACCTCTTACAGTCACTCGCGTGCCCAAACTCATGATACGGCACCTTCATAACCGGATGCTTTACTACCTTCTTAAAGATGGTTCCCTCAGAAGCCCCTGCGTGTATTGGTAATCATAGATCGACTTTTTACACACATCGCTGATGCCGATCGTAATACTGCTTGCACTATCGCCCAAATAAATCTCATTGATAAAATTACTTGATTGCACCACACTAGGGTTTACCGCTTGAATAGGCAGTACCGGCCGGTAATCTTTTAACTCCTTCAAGATATCAGTGAAACAGTTTTCACCTTTCTCTTTCTTGGTATCTTCCTTGATGCTGGTCCGGTCACCACCAACGAACAAGCCGGCTATCTCGTTCAAGAGATAGGAATTTTAAGAAGTGCTGTAAACTCCGTGGATGGTTAATCTTAACAGCAGCAAGTAACCTATTGCTTCTATAGCAGGCAGATCGCAAACAGCCTTTCGTCTTAGCTTTTACCCGTCTGCATAAAAAAACTACTTTGCCACTGGGGACTTATGCTTTGTTACTGACCTGTAATTAAGTTTGTTAAATTAAAGCAAGTTGCACGTATAAAAATTTGCCAATGCACCTTTATAATCTTGAAAGATCTATAATTTACCTTCCGGGTCCAATCTTAAAAGCAATACCTCGGGCCTTAAATCGTATCCTATATAGTTAAGTGTAGCACCACAAACAACAAAGCCTTCCTGTGTATATTTTACGTCTCTTGGAAGTTCTGTACCATATTGATTCTGCCAAAGAATGCCCCCTTGTTTATCCATTTTTATAAGTGTCAAGTAATTACTAGGAGTAGCAAAAGAGGGGATATATTGACCACAGACAATGTATCCAGTCGGTGTAAAGTCAAAATTATTTACCGCAACATCACCCGAAGGTTTGAAATCAATAGTAGTGATAATGGCACCATTCGTTGAAATCGTAGTTAATTTGGGATGATAGCTATAGCCATATGTATAAGAAAGAATGGTTAAGTTTCCTTCTAGTGATGCCTTTATTATTTGTGCGCTATTTGTACCAGGCTGCAGGAAGCTTTTTTTCCATAATATATTACCTTGAATATCCAATTTAGCATAGTAAACCTTATCACCAAACCCTTCTTTTTCATCTGCATGGTACTCGCCGATCACTATAAATCCGTTATCATTAGTTTGAATAATAGACTTAGTATTTGTATAAATACCTTCGCTATAAAGAAAACTTTTTTTCCAGATGAGTTTACCATCAGCTGTAAATTTACAAACGAGTGCGCCCTCATCATTGTGACCGCAAACGATTATAGTATTGTCTTTATTAACTGATAAGCTTTCTATTATCAGCTTAGAACCTGTTAACTCAAAAAAGTAGTCCCAAATTTTGTGTCCGGCTTCATCAACTTTCACTATTGCCGAGGAGCCATTTACTACAAATCCTCCGTCTGACGTCTTTGCAACCGTATAGCGGGGATGCCCCAGAAAATTATAAAAGCGGTTGATATACTGGAATTTATTCGACCAAATCTCTTTACCGAATTTATCAACTTTTGTTAGCGTTATTACTTCATAAAAGAAATAATCCCCTTGGTCTCCCGGGCCATATCCTGCAATTACATAGCCTCCATCATCTGTTGGTACGAAGCTGTCACCTAGCCCATTAGGGGTCGCTTTGTAAGTTTTATAGAATTTTAAGTAATATTTTAACGTTTTGAAGTTGAACGATTGTGATTTTACATTACCCGAATGATCTTTCAATTCGATAATTCCCTGATAATCCGTTTCAGATTTTAAGTCCTTAATGATGTAACGAGCTTCCTGCTGATTTTCCGTTAGGGTTTTATTATTTAATACAACGGAATACTTAAGATCATCGCTTTGTTTAGCACCAGTAATAGCTAGTGTAATAATTGCGGAAGTATCAGTGATAGAACCAACATTAACTGTAAAGCTAAAAGTCGGTGTAGGACTTACAGGTGTATTTTGAGTTTCAGGAACACTGGGCACTTCTTTCTTTGAACATCCGCATATAAGCAACACTAACGACAGGTACAATAAAGTGAGGTAATTTGACAATGGTTTTCGGTTTAAGTTGATAAAAATAACGCAATCTATTATTCACCTACTGATTTGCGATCAACAAATGCACGAAGTCGGCCGAGTTTACATCAGTTTGATACTCCCGAACGGCGACACCTAAGCTAGCGGTTAAGTTTAATTGCTTTTTTGACTGAACTACCCAGCCGCAGTTTATAAGCTGTTCATCGATATGATCGCGTGCAATTTGTTCAGGGTTCTGGTTCATTAGGAGTGCAACAGGTTCAGATGTATAAATGTAAGACTTGTTATGTAAACTAAAAAAGTTGCCAACTAATTTTTAAAGCAGGAAACGAAGATTTTTTATCTTAGTGCCTTAATTTACTTTAACGGATAAACAAGTTTAATAGTTAGTTATTAAAGGCCTTTGGCCTGATTTAGATATTGTACTAAGCGAAGTATTGCTGCCCGAATTACGACCTCGAGATACAGACAAATACAAAGCCTATAGTACGCCGTCATGGCGTGGCTGTATCTTTGTGTCTGTAGGGCGTCGTAACCCTGGGTAGCGCATTGATATTAGTTGCGCCATATTTTTTTACACCCATAAATTACGACAAATGAAATCTATTTACTTTTTCCTTGCAGTATTACTGCTAACCTCCTGCGTGATGCAGCGAATCAACACCGATGCCTTAACACTGGACATGAACTAGCAGCAAGCCATCATCGCCATGCATCAAAAATCTGACGGTGTAGTGTATGCCCAGCAATCAGAATCTGGCGATAAAAAGATGGAAGTTGTACAGTTTAGCCAATACGCCGTTAACCAGACTGTGCTAGACCGCTTTTGGTTGGTGTTTATTAATGATAAGCTGATAGAATGGCGTCGTGTAATGCCTGGACAAAAGCCGGATGTGACTGTTGAAATGAATATCAATAAGCAATGAAGCGTGCAGGTTACATTATAGCTGCCATTCTGCTAGTGCTGGTGGTAACAAACCCGAGTATCAGGGAATTTGAGTCTCACGAAAAAGGCGGTCATGCTAATGCGAGTGAATTTGGTAGAATTCATAACTACTTCATCTGTTCTATATACCAATCCAACAATGCGGACTACCGCAGGAAATACTTTGCCATACTGGGTAACTTTTATGAAATAAATACCCGGAAGCTGTATAATCCTAATAAAAGTATACTTGAGTAGTCTATAAGTTGAACGTGAAAAAGGTAACGCAAAACTGCTTTGCAATTAGATAAAATGAAAATAGACGATTTAACGCTACTATCCTCTCCATAACTGCAAGTAACAGGATAGTAGCTTTTTACCAGATACCGAAAGGCAATAAATAGCAGACTTTCCCTGGCTGGCTGGCCGAAGAACCTCAAAGGCATTTAGCCTAACAAGCTTTCGAATTGTCCTCCTTGCCTGTTGAATATTCATGTTGGTGAAATGCTTATACGTCTCAGTGGCTGTAAACAAAGGTAGCTGGACTGGCAAAAGCAACAAACTCTAAGTCGGCGCGGTTTAAGCCCGTTTGTTTTATAAATTCGGCTTGTACTCTGCGCTGATGAGACAGAGTGTAGATTAATAGTTGTTCGTTTGTATCCATGCCGTCAACTCTGTTAGATAGATAATCTTTTGTCTAAGTTTTAGCCTTACGTTTTGTCTCCTTAGGTACTGCTTTATACTGTTTAGTAATTATTAAATTCAATAACTAAATGATTTGCTTAGGCTGAATTACACTATAAGTAATTTAAAGTGCACCACCTATGCGGTTAGGGTTAACTACTATTGAGGCCGGGGGCTTACCTCGTATTTTGAAACCAAGTTTTACTTACCGGGTGGGTGCAGTTTTATTCAAATTTTGCTAAACATCATGTCATTAACGACACTTGTGTAGCTACCATGAACAAGAAACTGAAATGCTTAAGCGAGGGAACGATTTTATATAGTATATGAATGGTAAAAACGTTCCCTTTCTGCTACTTCTAGATCAACCGGCATAATCGTTAACAATTTATGATTTCGAGGTCTTTTTGTTGCAGAAGCATACGAGTAATCGCTTTTAGCTTTTGCATGCCTAATCGGTCAATTATTGACGTAAATAACGGCTTATATTTGTGTTTTTGCTTTCTTGAAGCCTGCCCCCAGTACCTTGGATTAATATCTATCTCATATATCTTAAGCTCTGCGTTTGTCAAAAGCTTTGTATTTATTTTTTCGGTAACAACAGTTTCCTCAAAACAACGCATTAGTTCTTGAAGGCACTTCTCAGCAAAACCCCTTTTCATCAATTCTGATAAGAATAAAATACCGCCCTTGATGATATTAGTCATTTTAACCACTTTCTTCTCAAACCTCAGTATGTTTATAGGCTGGCTATATTGCAGCCCCTTATTATATATTTTGATTTCGTACTGAGACAGAGGCGCGCGCATCCCTCTACCTTTCCGTTTCGTTCTCATGTTTTCAAAAGGAGTGTAAGGAGAGCAAGCTGACCTCTACATTCAGGAAGTGACGCTTCATTAATTAATTATTCTCCGCGATGGATCCACATATACTTCTTACCGTTCTAGGTTATTAGACCGCCAGCTAAGGATGTACCATCCTACTCAGAACAAACATTGATGGTCCTATCGCTTAACTTCCTTTTGACACTTTCGACTTTATGTCATCACTGTCGGACTCTGCCTGCTACACAATAGCAGTTGTGTCACTTTTGTCCCGATTGCCCTGGTCAGTTTGCCGCGAAATGTAGGGTCAGCTTAAAGCGGAATGGAATGGTCACTTTAACCAAAATCTTTAATCTTGAAGATGGCAGGTTCTCCAATCTATACCTCCGCATGGATGCCGGACACCAGTACATACTGGATAGCATCGACTAGTGCAGTAACTGGTTTTTGACAAAGGTTAGCCTAAGTGTAATTCAAAAACGGATCACCCGTTATAACAGTAAGCACTTATCAAAACCTTCTTTATGCAGCCTGTTTAGGCTAACATTAGACAGGCACGGTCGCCAGTGGTAACACTAATGGCAATCCTCCCGCGCGGAACCGATAATGGTTGTGATCATTTGGCGCGCATCCTATTTACTCCACGTATCCATTGCTATGTGAACAGAGGGGTAAACACTGAAATATAAAAGTAAACAAAGAACGGAAATAAAGGCGCTTCCACTCTAGTAACTAATTGTGGTTAAGCAAACGTCTCTTTTTTAACATATCACATTCCCATATATTAAAAACTTGATGGTTTCATGCACAATGTATTTACCAAGCAAAAAAGACTGTCTTAAAAAATCAGATAACATCTTTCCATTTGGTATATCCTATTTTAATTGTGGGCATTATCGTTTGTCAGTAGCTTATCCATTATATTTCTCAAAAATTTCGTCTTGTTCTTTTTCACTTCTTTGAGAAAGGGTGAAGATTCTTCTGCGTCGGATACATATTTCCTGCCCCAAAGGGCTATTTCAATCAAAGCTGGTATTAAATCTACGCCTTTTTGGGTCAACTGATAAAGTCCTTTTACCTTATTATCCGGATAGGGTAATTTGATAATGATGCCACTCTCCTCCAGCACCTGTAATCTGTTCGCTAATATATTCGTTGCTATCTTTTCCGCCGACTTTGTGAAATCTCCGTAAGTACGCGTTTTATGAAGCATCAGATCTCTTACAATTAACAGCGACCACCTGTCTCCGAAGATATCTAATGATGAACTTATAGGACAATCCGAGCGCTTTTTAGTTAATTTCATATTTTCCATTATTACTACTTGCAATTTGAAAGTAATTTAATAACACAATGCTTGCAATTGAAAAGCATTATTTTACTTTTGCACTTGCAAATCAAAAGCAAATTTAATGATTTTTAAATAAAAGAAAAGATGACAAACTATTCAAAAGCTCCTCAAGGTCAAACAATTCTTGTAACCGGGGTTACCGGTTCAATTGGAAAAGCAACGGTTGAGCATTTACTAAAAAAAGGAATTTCTGCTAATCAAATCATCGGGTTTTCCCGAAAAAAAGAACAAATTGAAGATCTGGCAACCAAAGGCGTTGAAGTTCGTTTTGGTGATTATTCTGATTATGATTCGTTAGTGCATGCGTTTGAAGGCATTGATAAAGTCATGCTGACAAGTGCGGTCGCCTTTACCGACCGGTCTACCCAACATTATAATGCGATTACCGCCGCGCGTCAGGCTGGAGTCAAACACGTGGTGTATATGGCAATAATGCGTAAAGAAGGTTCAGGACGTGTTATGCCGGAAATTACCGAGTCGGATCTTTTTACGGAACAAGTACTTAAATCTTCAGGGCTTGCTTACACCGTTGTATACCACCCGCCTTTCACAGACGTTTTATCGTTTTACTTTGACCCAAATCCTTATGAAAACGGCATAAAAGTTCCTGCAAACAACGGAAAAATGGCACCTGCAACTAGGGATGAACTAGCGGAAGCCCACGCCGAAATTCTATCTACGCCGGGACACGAAAATAGAATCTATTCCTTAGGCGGCAGCAATCTTATTTCGTTTGCTGACGTTGCCAAAATTCTTGCAGAAGTAAAAGGACAACCTGTTTCTTTTACCACTATTACAACGGAAGAATATATTGACGGGATAGTTGCCAAAGGTGTTCCCCGTCATGTCGCCGAATTTATAACGAGTTGGGTAGTGGCAATTGAAGAAGGTGAATTCGAATACCAATCAGGTGATTTGGAGCGGTTATTAAGTAGAAAGACGAAAACTTTCAAGGAGTACATACAATCAACGTTGGCTTAGAACACCTGCGGATTGGCCTAAATAGGATGGCAGGGAATTCACCTTTTAAGCCACTCTGCTTCAATTTATGAAAATATAAAAATCAAAAAGAAGATATGTAGTTGACCCCGGCAACTTAAAACGCCAGGTTAGATAACTGATCTGGAACAGCATTGTCCGTATTAAACTGGTTAGCTACCCTATCAATTTTAAATAACATTTTTTATGAAAGCATTAATTTATCGTCAAAAAAACAGCTTAGACGACTTTGGAATCAAATTAGAAGAAGTAGCGAACCCGGAAATCAGGGAAACAGACATTTTGGTCCGTGTCAAAGCGTTCGGAGTTAATCCGGGCGAGGCATTTTTCAGAAGGGTTTTAGATGCACCTGAAGGTGAGTATCGTATTTTGGGTTACGAATTTAGCGGTGTTGTAGAACAAGTGGGAATAAAGGCAACAGGCTTCAGTGTAGGTGATCGCGTGTTCGGTTTAGGTGACACGACAAGACAAGGCGCTTATGCCGAGCTAGTAGCGGCCGACTACCGATCAACAGCTAAGATACCTGACGTTGCTCCTTTTGATCACGCAGCGGCAGCTCCGGTAGCAACTATGACCGCTTACCAGTCATTATTCCGTTTTAACGATGCCCTACCCCCCGATGTTAAAACAGTTTTAGTTTTGGGTGCTGCAGGAGGTGTAGGGTCAATGGCCATACAGCTATTAAAAGCAAAAGCAGGTGTAACTGTCATCGCAACGGCTTCCAAACCTGAATCGCAAGGATGGGTAAAAGAACTTGGAGCAGATATTATCGTCGATCACCATGCTGATGTAGTAAAACAACTAAAGGATGAAGGAATTGACCAGGTTGATTTTGTATTTGCCGTTAATGGGCTAAAAAGCGCTATATCCTGGCTTCCGGCTGTGATTAAACCATACGGATATCTGGCGACAATTGAGGGCGTTAACGGAATAGATCTTTCGCAGTTAATGAACAAATCTGTAACTGTTTTCCTGGAGATGGTTTTTTCCAAAACGCTTTTTGGTGTAGACCAAGAAAGTCAGGGAAATATACTTCGGGAATTAATAGGACTTGTAACCAATGGCAAGGTTAAATCGCCGCTCAAACAAACACTTACCGGTTTAAGTGAGGATAATATTCGTCAGGCGCATACCATGCTGGAACAGGGCAACACTGTAGGAAAAATTGTTGTGAATATTTAAGGCGAATAATAATAAAAAACAACCTTCCTTACTTTAGAATTGAATAAGGTCAGAAAATATTTTGGCAACTTTTAAGGATTAAAAGCTAAAGAAGATTGATTGCTCATTGCCTTGAACCACTTGCATATTCATTGGTAATGTTCAAAGCCCAATGAATATACCACGTCTCTTACAAATAAGCTGAGATAGTCACCTCTACTGCTTTCTCCTGATTGAAATGCTAATTATATTGAAACTTTTACGGCAATATTGCGCATACACCATTTCTAATTAGGAATGTCAGCTTTGCCGGGCTTGCACCAGCTTGCTCAGAAGTTCAACACCACAATAAACCCCGTATTGTTAAAAACTTAAATTGAAAATTTTTATTTTTTAACAGCATAATATTATAAACCTGATTCAGGCTAGTACATTACGACGCTGATATAAGCTTAACTAAGTAATATTAAGATACTTTTATAAACCAATTTGAGCCGACAAGCTGAAATGCGCCTTAAAAAGGATAAATTTGCTGCCCCTATGGGGGTATTTTAAACATAAGGTATGGCGTGGTTAGATAAATTTAAGCTGAAGAAAGGTTTAATACAATCTTTAAATGAAGCAGGTTTTGTAGCTCCTAAAGAAATTCAGCAAAAAACATTGGCGCGTATTAACGGCGGTCAGGACGTAATAGCGGTTGGCCCCGAAGGTTGCGGCAAAACCACTACCTATATATTAGCCACGCTCAACAAGTTTAACTATACCCCCGATGGTGTGCCGAAAGTTTTGATATTGGTGCCCGATAAAGAAAAGGTAGAAGAGGTTATTGCTAAAATAGGTCAGCTCAATAAAAACAAAACGCTTTCGATAGTTCCTTTATTTGCTGCCCCAGGCATAGAAGCCCAGATGGATGCCATGGCCGATGGTGCCGATATTGTAGTTGCAACACCTGATAGGGCACGTGCTATTTACCTAAAACTTGGCTTGGATGTAAATAAGATAGAGCTGTTGGTAATTGATGATGCTGAATTGATTGTTAAACAAGGCTTACAATTACCCGTTGCCGAACTGGCCGATAGCATCCCTAAATGCCAACACCTTGTTTTTACCGAAGTAATGCATGAGCGTTTAAATAAAATGATAACGCCATTTATGAAACAACCGGCCACCGTTGAGGTTGAAGAAACAGGTGAGCCACAGTTTGATATGCTTCCACAGATACTATACCTGTTGCCTAACTTTGGTACCAAAGTGAATTTGTTAAACCTGTTTATGCAGGATGAAGACCTGTTTACCAAAGTAGTACTGTTTGTGAACACCCGCCCAACGGCCGAAAAACTTTACAAAAGCTTGCACGACCGCAAAAGTACCGTTGCTTTGTTAAACCCATGGTTTATCGAGATGGATGGTTTTGTATCACTACAAGAGTTTAAGAATTCCGCTACCCGCGTATTAATTGTAGTTAATGATGAAGAACAGAAACTGGAACTGGAAGGTATCCCGTTCCTGATTCATTTTGAATTACCGGTTGAAAAAGAAACTTATATTGACCGCATAATTGATGCGTCGCCGGATGTTGAAAACGAAACTATGGCCATTACGTTCGCCATTGATCTTGAACTAACTGCGGTAAAAAAAATTGAGCAGGCTACTGGTCAAAAAATCCCATTGGGCGAATTGCCGGAAGAATTGATTGTTGAGAAAGAACGTAGTTTTGCAGATATGGCCGAAAAGAAAGCTGCTAAAGCAAAAGCAGATGATGATGCTCCCGGAGCTGCATTTCACGAAAAAAAAGCCAGCAATGCCAAAACTTACAATTACAGGGCCGGTGTAAAAGCCAAAATGAACAATAAGAAAAAGCATTGATAGTAGATAAGCTCCTATGGACCACTGTCCATTAATATTTATCTAAACTTTAAACAAGGTGGAAACATACAGGTCTTCTACCTTTTTTCTTGCCCAGTCGGTTTTGCGAAGAAACGTTAGGCTTGATTTAATGCTCGGGTTGTCATTGAAACAATTAATGCGAATGCGAGCCCCTAATTCAGGCCATCCGTAATAAGCTACCAGTTCATTCAATATGGTTTCTAAAGTTTTACCATGCAGTGGATTGTTGGCTTGCTGTTGCGTCATCTACAAAAGTAATATAAATAAAGAAGCGTATTTGTTGTCAGGTATTTTAAACAGCTCCAACAACACGGATATCGTTGAAGTAGCAATTCCAGGCGCCAGGCAGCTTACCTAGGTAGAGGGGATGTTATGAGTCAATAAACTGATGAATTTAAACTTATTTAAAAAATTGCTGTAATTGCCACGCTCTATTATTTGAAAGTCCATCACTACAGTTGCGGTTTACTGAGAGGTTACTTTTTAACAAATCTCCACCAGTCAAACTCAAACAAGTGTCCATTGCCTCCTTTAAAAACTAGGTAAACGTCATGCAGTCCCTTAGTACCACTCACACTGGCCGAAAATATTTTCCAATTACTAGTACCGTTCGCTGGCTTAATTTTGCAGGTGGCTGCTAAAATACCGTCTGGCTTATCTAGCCTGATTTCAATCACGCCACCTGTTAAAGCTAACGCCTCGGCTTGAAATGACTGAGCTCCCTTACCAAAATACACACTCCTGATCTTAATGTAATCGCCGTTATCAATATCAGTAACATATTCACCTTTCCCTTTAGCGCTGGCTATTTCTATGCCTTCTTCCCAGGCTATAGTTTCGGCTTCAACCCGGGTGTAAGGGTTCAAATTACTTACTGATTTTTTGACCGCAGTTGCTGTAGGTTCAATTCTGGGGATAGAACCATCCTTATTAAATTTAAACTCTTCAACGCAAACAGAGCGGTTAAAACCGCCCCCTCCTGGCAAATCACCATTATGATAAAACAGGTACGACTTTCCTTTATAATCTACCAAACCGGGGTGATTGGTAAATGCGCCACCTTTGCCTATTACTGCCATAATGGTGTCGCGGTACGTCCAAGGCCCTGTTGGGCTTTTGCTGGTTGAGTAAGCCAAATGTTCAGGAACACCGCCTGCAGGGTACAACAGGTAATACAAACCTTTACGTTTATATAGCCAAGGGCCTTCTTCATAAGTGGTAAATCTCTTTTCTGTTGAATTTACTGTAGACTTGACCTTGTCCATAAACCAAGCCTTTTTATCTGACGGAATAGTTTCAATACCGGCAGAGGAATTGTAAGAAATCATATCCTGATTTAGCCTTACCTGCCACTGAACCGGGGTTCCCCAATTTAGCCAAACCTGTTTATCATTGTCTTCAATCACCGTCGGATTAATATGCTCGCCGTCTGTATGTTCGGTTATCAGCGGTTTTCCCAGCACATCATGGAATGGCCCTATTGCTCTTTCGCCTACAGCTACCCCAATTACTTTTTTTTGGGTTGCTTTATCAATAGCTGCTACATACCAGTAATACTTATTATCAACCGCATTTTTAACACTGTGTGATTCCAAACCATCTACAGACTGCGCCCAGGCAAATGTTTTGTGAGCATCTACAATTCGAAGCTTAAAACCTTCCTCAGTCAATGGTACTTTAACAATGCCTACGCTTTGATCATAAGACACCATGTCTTTATTAAGTTTTACATAATAAAGATGCGGGTTGCCCCAGTATAAATAGGCTTGCCCGTCGTCATCAATAAAAACAGATGGATCAATATAACCCCACCCTCCTGAAATCATGGGTTTACCTAATGCATCCTTGAATGGCCCTGTTGGGCTATCAGACACCGCTACCCAAATTGACATGCCTCCATTTTTAGCGTTTACCGGCACATACCAGTAAAACTTACCGTTTCGGGGTATGCACTGTCCGGCCCATGCATCTTTGGAAGCCCAACTGAAGGTTTTTAGCGATAAAGCCATACCCCTGTCTGTCCAATTTACCATATCTGTAGTAGAATACGCGTGCCAGTCGTTCATGGTAAACCAGGTAGATTTATCTTCGTCATGCCCCGCGTATAGAAATAAGGTATCCTTGAAGACCATCGGAGCCGGGTCGGCGGTATAAATGGTTTGAATAATTGGATTTTGCGCTTTGATTAATAAAGGCAGCGTTAATAACAACAAAAAATTTAAAGTGATATGTAAGCTTTTATACATAAATAATACTTTTTAAATGTCGATATATTTATAGGTTACACGATCTATACTACAACTGCTGTAAAAAGCAGCACAGGTTTATGCCTGAATGTTAGGTTTACGATGGCTAAGGTAGATTTACAGCTTTCCTTCTAATGGCACTTTCGTTTAAACAAATCGTAAAGAAGTTTAAATACATATTGCTGCCTTACTTTAACTTATCCACTTAGTATAAGAATAAAAAAAGCCGGTTTCGCATTTTTTGCTAAAATGAAACCGGCCGACATGAAATAACGGTCTTTTTAATGATTAGTAATTACTAACCCACCATTCGGCTGCATCTGTAGTTCCACCATACCTGATGACTTGATGCTTAATTCGGTCATGGAGGTTAGCTTGCTCGCATCATCTGCATATAGTCTAACTTTCTTTCCGCCGAGCATCGGCAAGGCTGCTTTAACCTTTATTGGCTCTTTTGTAGCATTAGCCCCGGCTACATACCACTGATTGCCATGACGGCGTGCAATGACACAATACTTGCCCGGATAGCCGTCGATATAAACCGTTTCATCCCAGGTAGTAGGAACTTTTTTCATGAAATCAATTTCAAATGAAGGCACATCGGTTAAGTTATTGGGCGTAAGCGCAAACATCTGCACCGCGTTTTGGAACAAAACTGCGGTTGCGAGTTGAAAGGCGTCAGTAGTTAGTCTCTTGTTACGTCCAGCATTACTTTTAACCAGGTACTTGTTTAAAACAACACCGCCAAACTCCATACTGCCAACAGTATTTCGTATAAAGGGATGCATAGTGGCATTGTAAGCCTCGGCAGCTCTTATCCCGTCTGAAAAGACAAGCATTTCGGATGCTAAAACCGCCTCGGCACCTACAAAGTTGGGATACATCCGTTCCCAGCCCCGCGGCAAGGTAGTGCCATGAAATATAATCATCAACCCAAAATCATTGGCGTCAGAAAGTATGTCTTCATACAATCGCATAGTTTCTTGTTTGTCGCCACCAAAAAAGTCAACTTTTAACCCTTTTACACCTATTTCGTGTAGCCACCGCATTTCCTTTTTTCTTTCAATAGCCGTGTTCATTTTATTTCTGGGTCCTTGCGGCGCATCGTTAAACGTGCCATTAGAATTATACCACAAAAAAACATTTACATTTTTTGACTTCGCATAATCTACAAGCGCTTTCATTTTGGCTTTACCAATATTCTTATCCCATAAGGCATCAATCAATATGTACTCATAATTTAGGGTCGAAGCTAAATCAATAAATTGCACCTGTTCATCATAATTCATGCTGTTATCCTGCCATAAAATCCAGCTCCAGGTTGAACGGCCAAACTTATAATCCTGCGAGGCTTCGTATAGTGGCTCTACCACATCAAAAGGTATAGTGGTTTCTACAATTGGCTTCAGGTTATCGCCCAACGTAATGGTACGCCAGGGCGTTACGCCGGGTAAAGCTATAGCTGCACCAGTACTGCCGAATCCATTGTTTTGCTTAGGGCTGGGGTACTCAACGGTATAAGTTCCGTCGGTTGATGGACTGCTCAGGTGCGATGCGCAGTACAAGCTATTAACACCCGTTTCTGAAACTAAAACCCACCCCTTGTTGCCCACGTGGAATAGTCCGGGAAAGATGTAACCTTCTTTGCGTTGGGCAACCTTATCCATGGGCTTGTCGGCCTCATACATACTTTCGTAGCTGGGCGCGGTTCGGGCAAAGCCTGTCATGGGTTGCATCATGCCGGATAAGAATGTGGTGGTGGCCGATGGAAATTTAAAGCCGGTAGCCTCACTTTCCATAACGCATGACCGACGCTCACCCCATTCGGGGAGCTCATAGCGAAAGGCGATATTGTTATTACTCACCTGAAACACAACAGTGAATTTGCGTTGTTGAACGTTAGCAAACGTACAAGACAACAGGTTTGCCTGATAATTTACCTGAGATTTCTTGATTCGTGTTTGTGAATATGATTTTTGCACCAGGCTGTCTGCCTTACTTACTAATTGAATACCTGCTGTAAAATCGCCTTCGCTTGATTTAAAACCCAACGGAGAATCTTCGAGCATGGTAATACCCTTGTAGGTTACATTGTACATTGGTTTGCCGTTGCGCACTACCACATTTAGCTGTGTTTGCTTGTCCTGGCTTTTCACCGTAACAGTTTGGCTGTATACCTGCGTAAGTAAACAGTTAACGCTAATTAAAAGGATTGTAAAAAATCTCATATTTGATGATTGTCATTATGTATGCTTGCACAAAAAGCTTTAAGTGAATTCGACATTTTAGTACCCAGATGTTGAATTTAAGGAACAATAATACAACTAGCCCTAGCTGGGAAAGGTGAGTAATTCATATATATATCTGCAACATTTGTTTAATGATCGGCTTACAGAAATCCTGTAAAATAATTGCTTGATATATTTTAAAAGGCTCTATCAAATAAGTATCTATCCAAATTTCAACTACTTGAAGCTTACCCAGTCAACCTCTATAGTTGAATTTCGGGCAACAAATACCAAGTTCCTTATTCCGGCTTTAATTGGTTTAATTTGTGCTGTCACGTTGCGCCATGTACCGCCTTGAGGTATTTTAACTGTGCCTATAACCAATCCTTTAACCGAACCGTCTCTAACTTCCAAAACCCCTCCCCTATTTGATAACGACTTAACAGTGATACTTTTTACTGCGGCAGGTTCAAACTGAACGTTATTGTATTTTATCCAGCCATTTGCTGTTGCAGGCAAAATACTTTTCCATCCATTGAATTTATGAGCTGTATCAATAAAGTCAACGGTTGCTGTTGCCCCCTTTTCACTATAACGGTCAATTTGTATATGAGCAGTAGCCTTTGTAATGCCAACCCCACGTAAGGTCGGAACAACTTTTTTGATAGTACCGTCGGCATTGAAAAACAAGCTATCTATCCTGACAGATCGGTTTTTATCAAAGCTGGGCGATAGATCATTACTATGATAGAAAAGGTAATGCTGGCCTTTAAATTCGATGATGGAGTGATGATTTGTCCAGCATCCGGTCGGGTTTTCATCCATAATTACCCCGGTGAACTTAAAAGGCCCTAACGGACTTTTGCTGGTGGCATATTCCAATCGTTCAATTTTATTTTCAACATGCGGATAGGTAAGATAATAAGTGCCTTTGTGCTTGTACATGTAAGGACCTTCTTTAAGTCCTTTGGTAGGCAAGTCGGCCAGTGTATTTACTTCACCTTCAAGTTCCAGCATATTAGCTTTTAGCTTGGCACCGTAAACATTTCCCTGCGACCAGTAAAGGTAACTTTGCCCATCGTCATCTGTAAATACATTAGGGTCGATGCCTAATACGCCAGCTATTGGCGCTGGCTCGGGTTTGAATGGCCCTGCCGGCTTATCAGCAACGGCTACGCCGATGGCAAAATGCCCTCGGCCACTCGGTGTTTTGGGCTTAGAAGTGGTGGGGAAATAAAAATAGTATTTACCGTTACGAAAAATACAATCAGGCGCCCACATGCTAAAAGATGCGGGGTCGGCCCATGGAACCCGGGTTTGGCTTACGATCATACCGTGATCGGTCCACTCAGTCAGGTTAGCCGACGAAAATACGTGGTAATCTTCCATCACAAACCAACCGGCGCGTCCGCGTCCAGGGGCAGCCTTAATATCATGGGATGGATAAACATACACCCTGCCATTAAACACCCTGGCTGAGGGATCGGCCGAAAATTGGTTAGTGATTATTGGATTTTGAGCTGTTGAAGTATTTGACGACAAAGCAAACGCAATACCAATAAAGCCAAGTTTTAAGTAGTTCATGATAATGAATGACTTGTAATGTGAATTTAATTATGAACCCTTATTCAGTTTCTGCTATCTTATGCCCAAGTAATGCCAGCATTTTAATACCATATCGCTTACCGAGTTTACGGCACCCCTCTGCTGTAAAATGCAACCTGTCTTTAGCACACGGACAACCGGCTGATGAAATTACATGAGCATTGGGAACAACAGCTGGTAATTGGGCAATAATTTGATTCATGGATGCACAGGCACCACCCTGATCGGCATTTACCAACTCGCCCGCCAGCAATGGAACAGATTTAGATTTTAAGTGTAAATCGGTGAGCAGGTTATTGTACACACCTTTTACTTTCTGTGTCCACAGCGTATCATTTGTGTTCGACTCGCCCTGGTGTAACAATATACCTTTAATTACGCCGGCTTTTTGCGCTAATTTTGCCAGTTCTACCAAACGTGCATAAGGATTATTGTTATAATCGGCTGCCATCTTTTTCATCCAGTCGGGCGCTGTTGCTAAATACGAATGATGATTGTCTTTGTCAAAAATTTCGATTTTAGAACCGGCAACCGAAACATTGATGATTCCAACTTTTACCTTAGCCGGAAGATGAGCTAGCAGCGTTTTGCCAAAATAATCGGCAGGAGACAAACCTGTATTGCAACGGCATAAGGGCGGCACCGCCGTATACCAGTTATCTTTAATTCGATGCCGTTCGGGGCAATCAACAGCCTGTAGCAGCTGCAAGCGTTCATCGCTTATCGTATCCTGTGCTTCAAACCTTGGGTTGCCCTCCATATTGGATTGCCCAAAGCACAAAAAGATGTAAAAGTTTTTATCCTGCGCGTACCCACTTAAGCAGAGCAAAAGCAGCGGCAACATTAATAGTAAGACTTTTCTCATTCGTTAATCTTTAAATATCAGCGAAGCAAATTGATGAAGTGAGCGGCGCCAGGTTTGCCACTCGTGTGCTGTGCCCGGAGATTCATAGTATACATGCCGTATGCCTGCTTTTTCTAAAGCAGTATGAAAATTTTTGACCCCGGTATACATCCGTTCCGGTTCTGTGGTGCCAATGCTTACATAAACCACCTTCATTTGCTTGTTGAACTTATTGGCATCTGCCCATACCCCATTATACATTTTGGTAATGTCAGCATCAGGCTGTATAAAGCTTGCGCCGCTAAAACCGCCAACGTAAGCAAACTTATCAAGGTTGGTCATGGTTGTTTGGAAGGTTTGAAAACCGCCCATTGATAAGCCGGCCATAGCACGGTGATTACGATCCGGCAAGGTTCTGAAGGTTCGGTCTATTGTGGGAAAAATCTCCTTAACCAATACTTCTGGAAAAATGTTGCCGTTCATGCCTGCGGTTTTGCTGGCTGTTTTTGCAGCATCTGTGGCATAACCCCTATCCATCACCACAATCATCGGATTAGCCTTTTTCTCCGCAATCAGGTTATCTAAGATAATATTCATTTTGCCCTGAGCCGACCAACCTGTTTCATCCTCGCCCGAGCCATGCTGCAGGTAAAGTACCGGGTATTTTTTTGTTCCGGCATCATAGTCGGCCGGTGTGTAAACATAAGCACGTCTCCAGCTTTTGGTTAAATTTGAATAATAGGTGATTAGCCTGATTTGCCCGTGCGGAACATTTTTGACTGTATAAAAGTCACCATCCGGATCGGGTATATCTATACCGCTGGCCATACGACCCATGCCATAAAAGGTTTGACTGGCAGGATCAACAACCGGAACGCCATCAATAAGCAGTGAGTAATAATGAAAACCTAACGGTATAGGATCAGTAGTCAGTGTCCAAATGCCGCCAGTATCTTTTTGCATCGGAAACTTTTTGGTTAGGTCAATTACCAACTCTTTAGCCTGAGGTGCTTTTACCCTAAACATTACCCGGTTATTGGGCAATATCTGCGGGAATAACACACCTGGGATATTGGTAGACGCCGGTACGCCAACCGGCATAGCGCCATATTGTGAAAAGGTAGATACATCAACCGGTTTAAAAATCAGCTGCGAAAACATATATAAACCGTTTTTCCATACTTTAAAATCGTGAACACCGGGTTCGATATAATAGATATGAGGCACGGCATTAGCGGCCAGATAATCATGTGTGCGTTTGCTGATGCCTAACAGGTTATCGCTGGCTCCGCACGAAATCCAGAGCAGGCGCAATTGCTTTTTGGTTTCTTCCGGGTTAGGCACCAGTTGTTCGGGCTGCTTGGTGTTAGGCGCCGCCGAAAACGCTCCCACCCAGGCAAACTTGTTTAAATTACCTAAACCGAAATTCAATGATTGCCCTCCACCCATTGAAAGGCCGGCTATAGCCCGGTGCTCCCGGTCTTTTAAGGCCGAAAAGTGACTTTCAACATAAGGTATTAAGTCGGTTAATAGGTCTTGCTCAAAAGTGGCAAAAGCAGCTACCTTGTCGGGTGCCATGATGTTACCAACTGGCCGGTCATCTTTCATGGCCCTTCCATTAGGCAACACCACCAGCATAGGCACAAGTTTTTGGTCGGCGTACAAATTATCTAAAATATCCTGAGGCTTGCCGCCATTAAGCCACTCTTTTTCATCGCCGCCAATGCCATGAAGCAGATACAATACCGGATATTTCTTGTTTTTTGAATACCCTGGCGGTGTATAAATTAATGCCTTACGCACCGTACCCACTGTTTTGGATGAATAACTGATCGTATCAATCTTCCCATGGGCGATGCCTGTCCGGCTTACATCAAATCCTTCTTTTGCCTGCTGAACCGTCTGTTGCCCATAGCTTGGTGTAGCAGTGCCCAACCATGCACTTCCCAGTAATATCATTGCCTTTACATTCAAGGAACGTTTGAGCAAAAACAGATGCAGTTTTTCGATGTAATTCAGCGTTTTCATAATTGGTTATATAATATAAAGCGGGCTTAGCTATTTGTTGTAAACCCTATCTGACCCGCTATAGGTAAAAGACCTAAAAGTGGCGGTGTTTGAAGAACTGGTACCCGACGATGTTGCGTATAACGCAAAAACGCTACCCACAAAGCCGCCGGCTACCTGTGTGCTTAAATGCTTTCCATCCACATCTTTTTTTAACGCTATCCAGGTGCCGTTTGGCGAGGTGTATTCAAAGCTGTACTTTGCACCGTCGGCAAGTATTTTTAAATCAACAACTTGCTGCTTATTGGGTAAACGTACCTCCTCAAGCAAATCCATTGATTTTTCTGAATTGGTGCCTTTAAACAATTGTACTAAAGGGCTGCCACTATCATCGATTGATTTGCAGATAAAATAAAAATGATTTTCGTCCTGAAAAGCTAATAGCCCGGCTTTTTCTTCGGGTTTAGTAGCGGTGAACTTAAGGCTGGTAGCAGCAGTACAGGTTGTGTGCTGTTGCCGCTTGGCTATAAAAGCGGGATGGCCTTTTTCCATGCAGGTTTCGGATTTTAAACGCATCACCAGCCCGTTTTTGCGGCTTGTTTTATACCAGGCTGCATCATGCGTTCGCAAAAACAAAAATGATTTATCTAGGCCTTTCTCAAAACGGGTAATGTAGCTAAAATTGCCACTTTGAGGCGGTGTATTTTCTTGCTTTTTTTCAGGAAAGCCAAATGTATATTGATACTGTATTTCCCTAAAATTGGGATTAATGACAGGCCATTCGTTTTGCCATTTAACGGGCGCAATAAAAGTTTCGCGACCAGTATTATAGTAGTTGCCTTCGTAAGGTCGTACGGCTAAAAATACCGCATAGGTTTTTCCATCAGGCCCATTCACAAACTCGGCATGGCCGGCTGACGTGATGGGGTTTTTGCGATCTTCGGGCAGGCCGCGTTGTGTAAGGATTGGATTGTTTTCGTATGGCACATAAGGTCCTAAAGCTGACTTGCTCCTAAAAACCACTTCAGAGTGGTTTATTGATGTGCCTCCTTCGGCGGCATACAAGTAATACCAGTTGCCTACTTTCATAATATGTGGACCTTCAATCCATACCGGCTTTTTTGAAATGTCAACGCCGCCGTTCACTAAGATCTGATTTTCTCCTTTTACTTTATTCTCTACAGGGTCAAACTCGAAAGCCCTTATAGTACGGTGCCCCGCATACAGCGGTTTATTGTCGGGCGCATCAGCATTGTAAACAATGTAAGCTTTATCGCGGTCAAAAAACAACGAAGGGTCTATACCTTGCACTTGTGGCAGCCAAACTGGGTCGCTCCAGGGGCCGGCCGGATTTTTGGCTGTCATTACAAAATTACCCCGGTGGTCAATCTGTGTACAGGTAATGTAAAACAGGCCTTTATGATAATTGATAGCGGGTGCAAACAAGCCTCGTGTAACCCGGTCGCCCAAAAAGTCCATTTGTGTTGGTCTTTCTACTACATTGCCTATTTGCTTCCAGTTTTTAAGGTCTTTACTATGAAAAACAGGTATACCCGGAAAGTATGCAAATGTGGAATTAACCAGATAATAATCTGTATTTACCCTAACAATACTCGGGTCCGGATAAAATCCGGCCAGGATAGGGTTAGTCATTTTTATTTGTGCATGTGCCTGCAGGCCTATCAAGAAATAACAAATAAGCGTCAAGAAAAATTTATACATAACCTTTAAAGGTGTTGTTTTAATTGGTTGAATAGACGAATAAGAATTTAATATGAACCTGAGCTTGTTTTCAAATAACTCCTTTGCCTTAAGGATGAAGCCCGCAAATTAAGTTCATAGCCAACTTCGGTTTTAAAAGGCTGTATCTCGTGCAGTTTACGATACTTTACCTGATTGATAAGCTGTGTAGCTACCATTTGCCCTAATTGGTAGCGTTGAAAATCAATGGTGGTTAGGGGTGGCTCGGTTACCAAAGCAGCTGCATTTCCAAATGCTGTTATGCCTATATCGTTAGGTACCTTATATCCAAGTTTTTTTAATTCATTCATGCAGGCTGCTGCACATATATCATCATCAAAAACCAAGGCGTCAGGCGCGTTTTCAGCTAACGAAATTTGTTTGGCTACAGCTTGCCCGGCATTCAAACTTAAATCTGTTTTAAAAATCCAACATGGCTCAAAAACTAAATTATGATTGTGCAGGGCCGACTTGAATCCTTTAAGCCTATCCTGGTAAATGCCATCGCCTGATTGGTGCATTACGTAACCGATACGGGTATATTCACTTTGTATTAAATGGCTGGTTAGCTCATAAGCGGCACGGAAATCGTTAATGCGCACCTGCCCGCAATAAGCATCATTCCATACTTTATAAAATGAGCAGATGGGAATATGATGTTGACGAAATTTGCTAAAATGTTCCATCTCCTGCTTTTCAAAGGCAAGGCAAATCAGTAAACCGTCAACCTTTTTGCGGTACATACTTTTAACTATTTCAATTTCCTTGCTGAGCAGGCCGAACGATTGTGCAATTATAACTTCGTAATCAGCCAGGCTTGCAGCTTCCATAATTCCGCTGACTATTTCGGCCATCTGATCGCGGTATAAAAACGGCACTACAACACCCAGCGTTCGCTGGCTCACAGCTACCTGAATTGGAGGTTGCGTATTAAACTCAAAATTCATCGCTTCGGCAGTAGCTTTAACAAGCTTCCTTGTTTTTTCCTTGATGATTGGGTGGTCATTAAGTGCACGACTAACCGTAGAAGCCGAAAGGTTCAGCTTTTCTGCTATATCATAAATTGTTATTTCCTTCCAGGGTTTATTCATGCCGTTATTATTGGTTAGCATTTACTTTTTATTAATTGCCTAAAAGGTATCACACATCAAAACCTGCAACGTTATAAAGCAAAAGTTGGTTAACAGGTTTAGCTAGTGTAAATAGCTTTGAACATTCTCATTTTAGGTTTAGTAAAACTATGTGTTCGCACATACACATTATCGCTTAAATGTTTAAAATAGGTGGCAGTTTGTTCAGCAAAAGAGAAAACATACTTAAAAAGCAAAATCTGGCTTTATCAAAGAGCCTAATCATTCATGTGCGCAACCGTTTTTCTTTTCTGACTCAGATACTCGGAGGGCAGCATCTGATATTTTGCCTTAAACGATTTGGCAAAATAATTAGGGGTCGAAAAGCCAGCTGCGTAGGCAATCTGCGCTATATTCATATCACTATCTTCAAGTAACATGGCTGCTTTCTCCAACTTTATGGAACGAATAAACTCTACCGGTGACAGGCCTGTTATTTCCAGCAGCTTGTTATAGAGCGACCCACGGCTCATGCCTATATGGCGGCTTAGATCCTCGACCGATAGCTGCGTATTATGCAAATTTTCTTCTACATAGGTAACAACCATTTTTAAGAATTTTTCTTTAACCGATTCGACCTTAATTTGGGCAGGCTCTACCTTGAGTTGCTTGGTATATGTGCTTTTGAGTGTTCTGTTAAAAGCCAGTAAATTATTAATTTTGATAACCAGGATTCCGAAACTGAACGGTTTGGTAAGGTAATCGTTAGCGCCAGACGCTAAGCCGTTAATTTGTTCTTCTTCGCGGGTTGATGCTGTAAGTAAAATAACAGGTATATGGCTGGTGCGTTTGTCTGCCTTTAGTTTTTGACTAAGCTGTATACCATCCATGTGCGGCATCATTATATCACTTACAATAACCTCCGGGTGAACTGACAATGCTTTTTGCCAGCCCTCTTTACCGTCAGCGGCCTCTATTACTTTATAGTGGGCACATAAATTATCCCGAAGGTAAAATCTGAAATCTTCATTATCTTCAATAATTAAAACGATAGGAAGCGTTGCAGCTTTTACATTATTTTCTTTAACCGGCTGCAAAACAGATTGCATTTCCGTATCAGAAACCGTTTTGTCTGTTATTTCATCGTCGGGCGTATTTTCAATTTTTGGTTGTGCAGCTTCAGCATCTACCGGCAAATAAATACAGAATGAACTTCCTTTACCCGGCTCACTTTGCAACTCTACTGTTCCGCCATGCAACTCAACAAATTCTTTTACAATGGACAACCCGATACCGCTACCCTGGTTGAAAACATTACCGGATATTTGATTTTGGTAAAATCGCGTAAAAATGTGTTGCTGCTGGCTTTCATCAATACCAATACCCGTGTCTGTAACTTCAATGACCAAATTAGATTGATCCGTATCTGTTGTTGACTGCTTTAGGTAAGTAATCAACATTACTTTACCCCCTTCCATGGTAAATTTAAAAGCGTTAGATAGCAAGTTAAACAGGATACGTTCTAATTTATCAGGATCAAAGCTGATCTGGAGCGAGCTTATTGAGGATTTGAAAACAAATGCAATTCGCTTCTTTTCAGACAAATCATAAAACGCTTCACTAACCTCTTTCTGAAAGGCAATAATGTCAGCCTTAATCGGATTCAGACGCATTTCTCCTTCTTCGATTTTCCGAAGGTCGAACAACTGATTAACTATATTTAACAGTCGCCTAGCATTTCGTTTTATCACCATTAGCTGTGTATCAATGCCATCTTCTAACCGCTGCGACAGTAACTTATCTATTGGTGCCATTATCAACGCAATAGGTGTCCGGAAATCATGACTCAGATTGGTTAGAAATTTAATTTTAAGGCGATCCAGTTCGTGCAGACGCTCTGCCTCACGTCTGGCTTCTTCTTGTTTAAAAGTACGGCGCAGCTTCTGTATGCCACGATGCCGTATCCAGAGCAGTAATGAGCAAGCCGCCGTAATGTAAAACAGATAAGCATAAATGGTCATCCAAAATGGTGGACGGATGGTGATATTGATTGACTTGACGCCTTTGTTTGAAAAGCCATCATTGTTAGCAGCCTTTACTTCAAACGCATATTCGCCAGGACTAAGATTGGTATAATAAGCGGTTGTTTTTGTTCCGGCATTTATCCAATCTTTATCAAAACCTTTAAGCCGGTAGTAGTAATGATTTTGCCTGGTGCTTGTAAAATTAAGCCCAACAAAGCTGATCGAAAAGTTCTGCTTATAATTCAGCCGAATGCTTTCTGCAATTGATATGTCGGTTTGCAGCATATCCGAACCTGCACTTGTTACTTCTTTATCATCAATTTTCAAGCTGGTGAATATAACGGGCGTCGGGTTTTTATTTTCCCTTATACCATTTGCCGGTTGTATGTAATTAAACCCGTCTGTACCACCAAAAAACAGCACACCGTTATGATCAACCAACCCGGCTCCCTGCTCAAATGAGCCGCCCTGAAGCCCGTTGACTGAATTGTAATTCGTTACAACTTTACGGTTAGGATCTATCCAGCTTACCCCCCGGTTTGTGCTAAACCAAATCCTGCCTAACTTATCTTCTAATATTTTGTGTACAATGCCATCCACAAGGCCATGTTCTGCGCCAAAAGTTTCTACCTGCCTGGTACGCACATTTATTTTCAGCAGCCCATCTCCCGTACCAGCCCACATATTACCTCGCCCGTCTTTGTACAAAGTTTGAATTAAATTACTTGGCAGGTTACCGGCCAAATGACTCAGTACTGTGAATTGCTCATTTTTGGGGTCAAATATGCCAATACCCATGCCGTGCGAGGCTATCCACATTCTGCCAAATTCATCTTCTTCAAAATCGCGGATATAACCGTTCAGCGGCAGGCTAAACTCATCAGCTGCCCTTGCAAACGGCACATAAAACTTAAAAGTTCCTGTTTTCGGATCGTATATATCAACGCCGCCTCCGTTTGTTCCAATCCAAATGCGCCCGCTTTTGTCTTCTTCAAGGCAAAATATTTCATCATGATTGATGGTTGTGTTTCCGGTACCTTTTAAAAATTGTTTTACAGCTCCGGTGGTTGGGTTTATTTTAAATACCCCGTCCTGAAACGTGCCTGCCCATAAATCGCCATTCCGGGTTCGTTTAAGGGCTAAAATACTAAAGTTTGATCCCGGCCGTTTCCTGGCAGAGGTAAGTGGATAGCGCTTAAACAGCCCGCTTTGTGTATCAAAAGATGATAATCCTCCCCCATCTGTGCCTACAAAAATTTGATTGCCATTACCCTGTGCAAAGGAAGTCACAAAAGGCGAGCTAAGCCCATAAGCGTCATATGGATTGCTCCTTTTTAGATTAAAAAATGTGAGGTTACTATCGTATTTATTAACGCCTGCTACATAAAAGCCCAGCCAGCCTATTCCCTGGTTATCAACCAATATACTGCGAATTGATTTACCAGATATACTGTAACTGTTGCGACCATCCGGTAAATAATGTTCTATTACCCCGGTTTGCAAATTTAAGATGTTAAGCCCTTCTTCCGTACCAATCCAAAGCGCATCCTTACCGGCAAGCGCTAAAGCGTAAATGATATTATTGGACAGGTTACCCGGAGCAGGCGTTTGTTCTTTGATGCTGGAAAAACTTCTTCCATCTGGTAAAAGCTTGCTTAGCCCCCCACTGGTGCCTACCCAAAGATTTCGCTGCCTGTCTTCTACAATAGCTTTAACCGTACCGCCTGCCAAATTTTTGGAATTACTGATGTTGGGCAAAAAAGCAGTAAAGTTGTGGGTTTTGCGATTATATTGGTAAAGACCGTTTTTTGCGCCAATCCACATTCGTTTCTGGCTATCTTCATATACCGTTAATATTGACTGATGTCCGATTTCGTCGGGCACGTCACGCATATCGCCAAACTTGGTTATTACGCCAGATTTCGGATCCAGCTTATTTAGACCTCCTAAAGTTGCCACCCATATTTTCCCCTCAAAATCACTGCAAATACTTTTAATAACTGCATTGGTAAAGCCATTAACTTCGTTATTTGATTTGTAATGGCGAAAGCAGTTTCGTTTTCGATCGAATAAGTGCAATGAGGCACTTGTGCCTACCCATAATTGGCCGAAAGGGTCTTCGTAAAGGCTTGTTATTTCGTTTGACCATAAACTCATGGTATCTTTTGCATGGTGCCTATATACCGTGTAGTTTAAACCATCAAACCTGGTAAGCCCATCTTCAGTGCCGAACCACACAAACCCATAGCGGTCTTTTAATATTGCATTAACCGTATTCGAAGCAAGTCCGTCTTTAGAACTTATTGCTGTAAATTGATACTTTGGTACCTGCCCAATTACGGTACATGTACACACAAATAACAAAGACAGCGCAAATACTATATTGCGCAACATTAGATAACATGACTGCATAACTAGGTTTATAACAAGTTCCTGATAAATTCTCTACACAGTATTTGCGTTCACTTATGCTACAAAATGGCAATCATTAATGCAGAATAGCAAGTCTTTAAAACAGGAGATCTTCTCAATTTGGTTGAACAAATATACTTTGAAAGGCGACATTTGTAATGGAACATTTGTACAATAAAGTATGCCTTAAGTTCAATTACTTATGAGTGTGTTACTACGAACTTTAAATCTAGCATGTTTAGGCCATACAGAAATATTGAAGTCAGTTTAAAAAACTAATTTTAGAAAGTTTGAATTATTTAGAACATATAGCTCCATTGCCACTATGGCAAAGCCTAGTATGGCTTTGATGCCTGTTTAACAGTCTATTTACGGCTATAGTCTAAGTTTTTCGTGTTGGGTGTTTAAGACACATTTACAACCGATATGTATTGAACTGCTGGCGTTCTGCTTACACAACCCGCTTATTTGAGTAAACGTAAATCGTATATGGCTGCTGTTTTTTTTCCGGGGGTAGCCACAAACTTAACCTGAACACTGTTCCCTGCTTTCTTCACATCCTCCGGTACAGCAAACTCTTTAGTCACAAAAGCATCGCCTTCTGTACCAGCCAAAGTAACATGCTCAAGCTTTATGTCATTTAAATAAATGTCAAATTCAGCCGATTCAAGGCCATAATAAGTGATACTCAGTTTGTTTACAGCGGGCGTCATCCGCAAACGATAACCAAAGTAGCCCGTAGCATTTCGCCAGTGTAAGTTTCTGAAAACTCCGGTTTCTGACTTATCTTTTATCAGAACATGGTCATTCTCGGGCTGTTGTTCGCCGGGAACTACGCCATCAATGGTACGCGATGCCAGCTTAATGTAAGTATTATCCAGCATTTGCAACTCTGCCTCTTTTTGTAAAACGCTGTCTTTTGAAGACACCACAGGCCAGTAAAGCATGTAACGGGCATCATGTAGGGTGTAAAAAGGCACCAGTTTCAAGTGTTTAAACTTCTCCTGCGCTACAACATTACCTACTGTATATACATTGGTGCCTTCCTTGCTTTTAACCAATGCCTTTTCAATATCATGTTGGTTGCCAACCAATAAAGGCGATGCTGTAAGCGGATACATTGGGCCGGTTGCGATGTGCCCCCACCGGCTACCATTTGCACGCAACCCGGTTAAATTAGAAGTGTCTGTAGCGGCAGCCAATACCACAGGGCCCCGTAAAAACGAAATCCAATGCGACTCATCAGGCAAATATTCGGTATACACTTTCATTGGTAATTGCACGCTGATCCGGTCGCCTGTCTTCCAGAGCCGCTTAATGGCAATATAGTTATCCACCGGTGAAGACAGATTAATTGTCTGCCCATTTACTTTAACACTATAGCCTTCACTATCTAACCATTTTGGTTTACGCAGGTAAATGGTAAAGCTTTCGGGTTTAGCAATTTTAACAGTTAATTGGCTGCTTTCTCTTTCCGGAAAATTATTCTGCTGTGTAAGTTGTAATTTACGCTCAGCCCAATTAAGCACCGATGGTATAAATAAATTCACGTACAAATCGCGGTTGCGGTATGTATAGATCAACTCACCATATTTGCCATGATTTTCCATCCCCGTGCCTACACAGCACCAAAAGCCTTCGTCGGGAGTAGAATATACCCGGTAATGCTGTGGATGGATAGGTGTAAAATACACGTAACCTCCTTTTGTAGGATGCTGTGATGAAAGAATATGGTTGTACAGCAAGCGCTCGTAAAACTCAATGTATTGCGCTTGGACATCATGCAGAAACAGCATCTTCGAAAGCTTAAGCATGTTGTTGCTGTTACAAGTTTCCGGCCCCTGTTCAGATTCTATCATGGAAGTAAAATTACCTGTCGGGTTAAAATGCTCCCTTACGCTATTACCACCTATTGAAATAGTACGCTTACTAACAACCGTTTGCCAAAAAAACTGAGCAGCCGAATGGTAATTCGCATCGTTACTTAACTCGGCTATCCGTTCAAAGCCCACTACTTTCGGTATTTGGGTATTAGCGTGCATACCGCTTAATTTATCTTCCTTCTTCTCAAGTGGCATCAGCAGGGCCTGGTGCGAAAACTTACGAGCAAGGTCCATATATTTGCGCTGTCCTGATATGGCAGCCGCATCAGCGCACACCTCATTCATTCCGCCATGTTCGGTGCCCAGCATCCGTTGAATTTGCGCTTCATTCAAGCCCGACAGTTCATCCATCGCCCAATCGGTTAACTTTAAAAATACAGCTTTGGCCTGGGTGTTTTCTGCCAGCAAATAGCTATCCCTTAAACCGGCGTAAAGCTTGTGCAGGTTATACCAAGGTACCCATTTCTTATCAAATTCGCTAAAATCGCCCAGTTTTACCTTTGCCCACATTTGCCGCCCTCCAGGTACGCCGCCAACATAGCCATCTGGGTTGTTTGCCTGGCAACGGGCTAGTTCATTAGTCATATAATCCAATCGCCGTTTACATTCCAGATTACCTGTTGCCGCATACATTTGCGCCAATGCAGTTAGGTAATGCCCGGCCGTGTGACCATCCAAACCCGAATTTTCCCAGTTACCATAACTTTCTGCTTTGGGATGCAGGCCTGCTTCCCGCAAAAATGGCGCAAGTAACCTATCAGGCTGTAAGCGAAGCATATAGTCCAAATTCACTTTTTCTGCCTGCAGAAAAGGACTTTGTAACAACCTTACCTGATTTAAACGAAATGGCTGCATAGGTGATTGCGCCAATGCCCCACACACCACGCTCATTAAAACAGAACAACTAAAAACGAATTTTAAACGCATTGAAATATGTTAAACTAAACGCAACTAAATAAAAACAGGCAGCTTCCTCATCTATATTAATTCTTAAATAAGACTACGCCTTTTATGCAATTGTTAGAAGCTAATTCTATCTTTCCATTGTAAAACATCGGTTTTATAAAGATGCAAGCACAGATAGGCTGTTGGCTGATTGATATAATAATTGGTTGGTCAAAATTAGGCTTGCGCTTAGCCTAAAGGTAGCACATTTGTGCAAATAGATATTGACTTTGTTTAATTACGCGCCTTGTAACGCACGGGGAATTTTTGACGAGCATAAACCAAAAGCAATTCCTACCCTAAATAAGAAACGAGGGTTAGCGGATAAAAGGCACCATGATTGCGCTGCAACTTACGATTCGATTGCAGGCTGAACAAATGTATAATTTAAATACATAAACGGCTCCTTGGATGTACAGACAGGCAATTACATTTGAATACCAGTGAATTGGAAAAGAAAGGCGTAAATCTATCCTGCCAACCTGGAAATATAACGTATCAGCAAAATTTTTATATAGATGATGAATAATAAACGTAAACTTATTTACTGTACTGGTGCTATAGCCTTATGTTTGGCCGGTTTGGCCTGGCGCCCTTCACCAACTGATTCAGATAAGGGATTGAAAGATTATTACAAAAAATACTTTCCTATTGGTGCGGCGGTAACGCCAAGGGAACTGCATTCAGAGGAAAGTAAATTGATTGTTAAAGAATTTAGTAGTATTACGCCCGAAAATGCCATGAAGATGGGCCCGATACATCCTGAGGAAAACCGCTTTTACTGGCCTGATGCAGATAGCATTGTTGCTTTTGCTCAGCGCAATCATTTAAAAGTAAGAGGGCACACACTATGTTGGCACGCACAGGCACCAAACTGGATGTTTAGAGACTCTGCCGGGAATGATGTGAGTAAAGAAGTATTATTGGACAGATTGCGAAAGCACATACATACTGTAGTGTCGCGTTATAAAGGCAAAATTTATGCTTGGGATGTTGTGAATGAGGCTATTGCTGATGATACTACGTTTTTGCGCAAAACAAAGTGGAGCCAAATTACCGGACAGGAATTTATTGAAAAAGCCTTTGTATATGCCCATGAGGCCGACCCAAAAGCTGTATTGTTTTATAATGATTATAATACAGAACAACCTGCTAAAAGAGAAAAAATTTACAAGTTACTTAAAGGTTTGCGTGAAAAGGGAATACCCGTACAGGGAGTTGGTTTACAGGCACACTGGTCTGTAACTAACCCAAGCCGCGAAGAGCTGGAAAACTCCATAAAGCTTTTTTCATCCTTGGGTTTACAGGTGCAGTTTACCGAGTTGGATATTTCGGTATATGCAGGCAGGCAAGGCGGGCAGCTGATTAATGGAGAACAGCAACAAACCAAAGCAACTTTTACCCCCGAAATGGAACAACAGCAGCTGGAAAAATACAAAATGGCATTTGAGGTATTCCGCAAGTACCGAAAGCAAATTACAGGTGTAACGTTCTGGAACGTTTCTGACCGCTATACGTGGCTTGACGGCAGAGGCCGAAAAAACTTCCCTCTGCTTTTTAATACGGAACTTAAACCCAAAAAAGCTTACTGGGAAGTTGTTAAATTTTAATCTTTAAATTCCATAAAAAAAGGCAGTTCATTAATGGACTGCCTTTTTTTATAAGTGACCCTTAGTTAATAGCCAGGATTTTGGTAGGCTGCTTTTTCGGCCGGAGAAGCGATCATGTTATCCAATTGAGGTTGCGGTATTGGACGCAGATACAGGTAGCCTTGAATGTTACGTGTTACAGTAACTGGTGTATGATCACCAAGGCCTGTTCCGCAAATAGTAAAGGTTTTGGCTAACTCTCCCCATTTTTGCGTACGAACCAGATCATGCCAACGACCGCCTTCGCCATAATACTCCCGTGAGCGTTCGGCCAGGATGTAGTTAATATCAATAACCGCTGGCGTAGCAGCTATCATTGCCGCACTGTTATCTTCAACCTTGGATACATTACCATTATTAGTGAAGCGCCATTTACCGGCACGTGCGCGTATAACGTTAATTAAATCGCGGGCAGATTTACCGGCCTTCACAGTTGCACCTTTCACTGCTGCTTCAGCTGCTACAAAGTACAGTTCTGAAAACTTAGCTATTGGGAACGGACGGGTGCTGCCGGCGTTGGGTTGGCCAAGGCCCCCGGCGTTATCAGTACGGTAAGGGCCTAGTTTCCACAAACCAGGATATACAAGTCTGCTGATACCACTTGGATTGATTACAAAGTCGGACCGGCCGGGTAGTAAGCCAGCGCCAACATTACCATTCGCATTTGCATAAGCAACAGCCGGATTGTCATTATCCAGGAAAGTTAGTACAGCATCGCCCGGAGCAATCTGGATATTATTGGCATTAGGCAGCGTTTTGGTAGCGCTCCCTCCTTTTGGCCAGTTACCGCGATAAACGGTGGTGAATGTGCCATCGTACCTCGAATCGTTAACTTTATCAGCAAAGGTATTTTTGAATACTTCTATGGTTGGTGCCATACGTACCCACGGACGACCCAAGTGTTGTTCAGCTTCCCGTAAAACTGAATTTTCAGGCCCGCTTTTTAATACGGTATAATTCCATGTCATCATCCAGCCGGCAAAGTTATCCGGCGCACCGCCGCTTCCAAAAGTTAAGCTACCGCCATTATATTTTTCACTGGTTTGGGTATGATCGGCGTATAAAAGCATTTCGCTGTTACGGTCGTTTGAACCAACGTTTACATCGTAAAATGTGGGTTGAAGCTTAAATGGCCCCGGATCATCAATTGCAGCGGTTGCTACGTCATAAGCTGCCTGAAAATACCATGCTGCGTCGTGCCCGTCCGGATCGGTACGGTTGGTAGCCGGATAAGTAGGTATGTTATTGGGATTTTGCAACCACCAGCCGTAAGTTAAATAAGCTTTTGATAACATTAACCGGGCAGCAGTTTTGGTTAGCCCGCCTACCACACGACCACTTGCCGGTAAATCTTTTACGGCCAGCAACAAGTCTGGAAATACGCCTTTGGTGTAAACTTCGGGCACCGTATTACGCACCGAAGAAGTTGTTGGGGTGATATTAAATTTCAGCACGCCTGCACCTAAATCAAGCGGCACACCTCCAAATGTTTGTACCAGTAAAAAATAATCAAACGCCCTGAAAAATCTCGCTTCAGCAATTAATGCAGGCGATATGTTTACAGCACTGGCGTTTTCGATAACACCACTGGCTGTATTAATGTTAGGATACGCTTCATTCCACAAAATACTCATCGGGAAGCTGGCAGGCGTTATATTGCCAACGCCCGAAACGTCAAAGTCTTTAAAATTACCGTCAGCCTGCTGCCCCCAGGTGGCCTCGTCTGTACCGGTTACACCAGAATTATAATAGTAAGCCTGACCATAGATATTACGCAGGTGAGCATACATAGCAGTTAAACCGCCGTTAACGCCTTGCTCTGTTTTAAAGAATTCGGGAGTAAAGGTAGCGCGTGGAGTTTCATCGAGTATTTTACTGCATCCGCCTGATAGTATTAAAACACATAGTGCAGATCCAACAATTGCTTTCATTTTATTTTTTTTCATCACTTATCTGTTTAGAATGACACATTTAAGCCAAGGATATAATTACGTGTGGTTGGTGTGTTGGTACCGATTGTTACAATACGTCTTGGGTAAGACGCTACCGCTTGGTTTTCATCGCCAAAGCTATTTGGTTCAGGATCCATTCCTGATGCTTTATGATAAGGCGAGAACAGTACAAATGCGTTTTGCAGCGTAAAATACAATCGAGCCTTGAAAGTTGTAGTTTTAGCTAATAGCTTGTTTAAGTCGTATCCCAGCGTAATAGTGCGAATTTTAAGATATGAGGCGTCAAAATACCCCAATGTGCTGCCATATTTAGGGTTGTCGCCGCTTTGTATGCCACCCGGTTTAGGGTATCTGGCGTCGGTGTTTGTTGGCGTCCAGTAATCAACTTGGATGTTGTTACGACGGCCGGTTAAAAGATTCAAATATCCTCCCGACCCGTACAGGGTGCTTACCAGTATACCGCCGCTTTTAAAAGCACCTACCATATTTAAGTCGAAGCCTTTGTAAGCCAAACGAGTGTTGAAACCGCCCTGAAAATCTGGATCAACGTCCAGTATCTGACGGTCGGCGGTACCAATAGGCCTGGTTGGCTGGCCGTTGGCATTATAACCACCAGTGTATTTCACTTTAATCATACCTACGTTGCCGCCTGGTTCCAATATGTTCAGGTAAGGGTCGCCTTGTTGCCACAAACCTTCATATTGATAATCAAAAATGGCGTTAATGTTATGGCCTACAAACCAAAAGTTACCTTCGTTGCGCTCCTGTCCGGAATTTAAGGCTACTAATTTATTTTTATTGATGTAAAAATTCACGCCCAAATCCCAGGTTAAACCTTTTGGATTATCGATAATTGTACCATTTAAAGCCATTTCAAAACCTTTGTTTTGCGTACGGCCAATGTTGGCTGTAATTGATGGCACGCCAGCTGTTGCCGGTAAACCCTGATCAAGCAAAAGTTCTTTGGTATTGGTTACGTAATACTCCAGTCTACCTGTAAGGCGGCGTTTAAGCACCGTAAAATCCAGAGCTGCATTCCAGGTGTCTGAGTATTCCCATCCTAAATACGGACTTGGCGTACGCCTAACATAATAACCGGTAGCGTAATTGGTATCGCCAAAATTGTACTGCCGAACTTCTAACTGACCCAGCGTTTGATAAGGCCCTACTGCCTGGTTAGCTGTTTGTCCGTAACCACCCGAAATTTTCAAATTGTCGAAAAACTTAACGTCTTTCATAAACGACTCGTTGCTAATGTTCCAGCCGGCAGAAACGGCAGGAAACCTTTGCCACTTTTTACCTGGAGCAAGGCGGGAAGAACCATCGGCACGAAGGCTGGCATTTAAAAAATAACGGTTATCGTAAGAATAAATCACGCGGCCCATCCACGAGTTTAAGCCGGTAAGCTGGTAAGAACCATTGCCAATAACTGTTTCGCCTAATGCCTGACCTAAATTATAAAACTGAAAAGCATCTGAAGGCAGGTTACGGGCCGTCATGAATGAGCTGTTAAATTTATTTTGCTCTGCCGAATATAATGCCAACAAGTTGATACTATGCTTTTCAGCAATGGTACGGTCATACGTCAGCACGTTTTCAAGTGTCCAGTGATAGTTATGTGAATTATCCACACGCGCTCTGGATTGCTCGTTTACGGTTGTACTGTTGATACCTTGTGCGGTATAGCTTCCATAATTTGACTGCCGGAAATCCAAACCCAAATTCAAGCGATATTTAAGGCCATCAACACCCGGAATTTTAACTTCGCCGTACATAGAGTTATAGGTGGCAAAAGCGCGGGTTTCATCCAGCCATTTGTCGTGCAAATCCTCTACTCTATTTCTGTCAAGTATATAACTCTCATCTTGCGGCATCCTTATTGTTCTTTTAAGCGTACCATCTGCATTATATGGATTAGCAATAGGCGAGTTACTTAGGTTGCCATAAATGCCCACCTGATTACCTTCGGTTAAATTATAATTGCTATTGGAAGTAAAACCAACTCTTACAAATTTGCCTACAGATTGGTCAACCGATCCGCGGAAGGTATAACGGGTGTAACGCTGTGTTGGGATAACGCCTTGGTTGCGGTAGTAGCCGCCGCCAAAATTGTAGCTGCCTGTTTTGCTACCGCCCGAAACGCCAACATCGTGGCTGTTTACATAACCCGTTCTGTAAAGAAGGTCCTGCCAGTCGGTATCAACATTATTATCTTCATCAATACCATTTACCGGGTATAAACCTGATGCTTTACGAAGCTCAACAAACTGTGGACCGGTCATCATCTTGTAACGTGCAAATGGCGTTTGCGTACCTGCATAAGCGTTGTAGGTTATTTTTGCGTCGCCTCCAACCTGGCCCCTGTTGGTAGTTACTAAAATAACACCGTTAGCACCACGCGAACCATATACTGCGGTTGCTGACGCGTCTTTAAGAATGTCGAGGCTTTTAATATCGTTAGGGTTGATATCGCCCAAATTGCCTACAAACGGAATACCGTCCAATACAATCAGTGGCTCGTTTCCGGCAGTAAGTGAGCGCTGTCCACGAATTAATATCTGGAAGTTGGCACCTGGTTTTGAGTTGGTTTGCGTAAGTTCGACACCCGGTAAGCGGCCTTGCAAAGCCTGAGAAATGTTAGGCGCGGGTACATCACGTAACTTATCGCCGCCAATAGAAGCCACTGAGCCTGTAACGGCTTCACGGCGTTGTGTACCATAGCCAATAACAACTACCTCGTTTAAATCTTTGCCGCCTCTGCCAAGCGATATAGTACCCACGTTTGTGGTTGACGCAGTTACAACTATCTCTTTATCAACATAACCTATAAAAGATACCGTTATTTTTGTTGTGTTAGGCGCTGCCTTTAAGGTAAATGTGCCATCTGCTCCGGCAAAAGCAGTAACACCAGTTGATGTTCTGATAGTAGCGCCGGGCAGTGCTTCATTCTTATCATCAACAATTTTACCCTGTATGGTTTGGGTTTGCGCATAAAGGATAGAAGAGAAAGATAGCAGCATCAAGATGAATGCGGTTATCCTCCACCATGTTTTTTGTTTAAATATTCTCATGAAAGTTTAATGTTGGTTAATAATTTTTTTGGTTAGTGGCCGGTAAACAGCCTTTGCTCAAATTCTTTTGTTCAATTTTAGTTGTAGTTATTTTCTCATATTTCGTTCTGTTTATTCTTTTAATCGGTTATTTATTTAGGTATTCAATCGTTACTATAAAAGCCTGAGCAAATGATTGCAATCGATTGCATTATTTACACCAGATATGGCAACAGCTGGCATATAGGTTTATTTAAATTGGTTTTTGCTGAAAAATTATAATTGGTATTGGTAGATGCACGAGGCATCTGCGAAGGCTAAAGTCGAAGTTTTTACAATTGAGGTGTGCTACATTCGAATAAAAGGATAGCACGAATGTTTATGCCAAAGGAATTTAGTTATACAAATGAATAAAGCGTTTGTCTAAATCACTTGTAATACTGCACTTTAACTACACATCAAACAATTGTTTAACACTAAAAAGAAATTATGACAAGAAACAGTAAGCCACCCTTTTCAATGAGTTCTTTGCTAACCCAAGGCAAGATTTTAATGCGCTGAACATAACATCACTTTTATTAACCTACTGGTCTACATATTGTAAACCCTACCATATATTAAACATTTTCATGACGTTTTATAACAGTTTGTGCAAAAGCAACGAGTTTGTCTAAGCTAAATTTACCATTGACAAACTTTCTATCTAAACCCACTTTTTACTTTATCTACAGTTAAAGCCTGTCATTATTTAATAAGCTAATGAAAAAAATATTTTATTTGAGCCTGGCGGTCATCATTACCATGTATAGTGTTGGTGCATTTACGCTTAAAGCCCAGCAAGCAAGTAACCCTGTTATTTATGCCGATGTACCTGACCTATCAATTATTCGTGTAGGTAAAGTGTATTACATGAGTAGTACAACAATGCATATGAACCCAGGCGTACCCATCATGAAATCTACCGATTTAGTAAACTGGAAATTGGTTAGCTATGCGTATGACAAGCTGGATGATATAGACGAGTTAAATCTGGCTAATGGTAAAAGCACTTATGGACGAGGCTCGTGGGCCAGCAGCCTGCGTTATCACAAGGGCACCTACTATGTTTCTACCTTTGCCGGCACCACCGGTAAAACTTATATCTATTCAACCAAAAATATTGAGAAAGGCCCTTGGAAAGCGGCATCCTTTAAACCTGCCCTACACGATCACTCGCTATTTTTTGACGATGACGGAAAAGTTTACATGGTTTACGGTAGCGGCAAAATTATGCTGACTGAACTTAATGATGATTTAACAGGCATAAAAACCGGCAGCACGCCACATGAAATTATTGCTAACGCAAGCATAGCAGCTGGCCCCAATGTTGGATTACCGGCAGAAGGTTCACAACTTTTTAAAGTGAATGGTAAATACTACTTGTTCAATATTTCGTGGCCGCGTGGCGGCATGCGTACGGTTCTTATACACCGTGCCGACAACATCAACGGCCCTTATGAAGGGCGTATCGGTTTTCAGGACAAAGGCGTAGCCCAAGGGGGGCTGATTAATACCGCTAAAGGCGAATGGTTTGCTTATTTATTTCGGGATTTTGGCGCAGTTGGACGTATTCCCTATTTGGTGCCGGTTAGCTGGCAAAACGGGTGGCCCATTATTGGCGAAAACGGGAAAGTACCTGCACAATTGAACTTACCGGCCAATAAAAGTATAATTCCGGGAATTGTTGCACCTGACGAATTTAACCATAAAAAGGAAAATGCATCATTGCCTTTGGTATGGCAATGGAACCATAACCCAGAAAACGCCCTATGGTCGCTCACCCAACGGCCCGGTTATCTTCGCCTTACTACCGCAAGAGTAGATACCAGTATTTTTTTGGCGCGCAATACTTTGACGCAGAGAACCTTTGGGCCAACTAGCTCGGCCAACACAGTGGTTGACATAAGTCACCTAAAAAATGGAGACTGCTCCGGCTTGCTGTTATTGCAAAAAAAGTTTGGCTGGGTTGGCGTAAAAGCTGAAGATGACGGAAATTATTTAGTTATGATCAACGGCGAGTCGGGCACTGCTGTTGAAGTGGAACGCATACTACTTAAACAAAAGGTGGTTTACCTGAAAGCAGATTGCGATTTCCGTGAACGGACAGACAAGGCTACATTTGCGTACAGCCTGGATGGCAAAACCTGGCTAAACATTGGTAATACTTTAAACATGGCCTATACCATTCCTCATTTTATGGGATACCGGTTTGGATTGTTTAACTATGCTACAAAGAACACTGGAGGCTATGCCGATTTTAACTTTTTTCATATCAGTGACCAGATAGCCAATAAAAATTAAAGATAAAGCCAGCATTTTGCATTCACATTAGTAAATACAAAATGCTGGCTTGCTTTAAAAACGTTGAAACCTACTCAGCTACCAACTTCATACTCTTAATTTTTACAGCGCCAGATGCACCCTTAGCAAATTTGATAAAAACATCATGTTGCCCTTTTACTTTCTTTAATGCAGTGGTGAATGTTTTCCATTCATCTGTTGCTGTTTTCGTAACGGGCATCTTTGCCACGCGCTTTCCATCTTTAAGGTCGTCTATCCAAATTTCTAGTTCGGCATTCTCTGAGCTTGTGGCTTGTATAGAAATGTTTTCGGCTGGTTGCTGGCCAAAGTCTACTCCAGCAAGCATTAACCAACCACCTAACGAACTGGTGTTAGTTACAGATTTATCGGCCAATCTTTTTACGCCATAAAAGTTATTCATGCTAATGGCTGGAATTTCAGAAAAGCCGTCTTTATAAGTGAAGCAGTCAAAATCCGCAGGTTTACTTTCTGCAAACAGGCCAACACTGGTTCCAACCCATGAATTGAAATTAGGTTGTGCCTTGTCTAAATCAACAGCATTTACGGCAGCGCCAACAACTGTCCAGCTTTTACCGTCTAAACTATAATACCCGGTAAGCCAGTGCTCGTAGCGCCGTAGCTTAAGCCAAACCGTGTTACCCACCGGGTTTGATACTACACGTGTGGCTGTATCCATTTGCAAGGTTATTTTTTTACCTTGATCGAACCCAGAAAACAGCCTGACTATTACCTTTTGATTACCATTAGTAAGATAAATACCTGCCTTATCAGCACTATCAGTTGCATTTAAGTCAACCTTAGTGATGACCGTATAGTAATGATCTGTTTCTTTTTGCATCAGGTGTGCACGGTTGGTATCAGGCATAAGCGTAATCCAGCCTTTGCGTTTAGTGAGTAAGTATTGAGATGAAGCCCTTTTGGTTAAGAAATGCCAGTTAACGTCTAATGTTTCCTTATCAAAATCATCTGATGCTACCCGCCGCCAGGGAATACCACTTTTAGGCAGATTAGGTTTAACAACAGGCTGCGTTGTTGGTGCCATGCCCCACGGGCGGTCGCCCTCCCAAACCACTTGGTACAAACCGGTTTGCCGTCCTGTACCCGACCAGTCATTACCCTGGTATTTTTCATAACTCTGTCCTATTGTCCACCAGGTTCCGTCGGCTAGCTGAACAGGCGCTGCAATGTGGTTGGGCCTGCGAAAACCCACTTCGCTGTCAGAAATTGGTTTAAAAAATTCACCTAAGCGCTCCCATTTTGTAGAATCGCTGGTTAGTTTAGAAGCCCTAAGTACGTATTGACCGCCGGAAACATCGCCCGCCGGAAAATAGTAGTAATAACCGTTACGCTTACACATCACGGGCCCTTCGGCCCAACTGTATTGTAATTTGGCGTTAATCCAGTCTAAGTTAATAACCGTGTCAGTAAGTTGGCCATTTTTGCCTAAAGCCTGCAGGCGGTTTACCTTTTGCCCATTCTTGATGACCATGTAAGGTTTGCCGTCATCATCTACAAAAATTGAATTATCATACCCCAGGGGGCCGGTTTGCGGATTAGATTTCACTTGTACCGGAGCAGACCAAGGGCCTTTAGGCGACGGTGCTTTACAGAACCATTGCCCGCCTGCCGAAAAGTAGATCCAATAAGAGCCATAAAAGTAAGTAATGGCGCCCTGCCAAATTCCTGCTGATGGCTTGTCGGATACCCAACCGGCTTTTGAGGCCGGTAGCACACGACTTATTATTTCCCAATGAATTAAATCTTTGGAATGATAAATGGGCAGGTAGGGATTAAAATGAAAGGTTGAACCGCAATGATAAAAATCGTCCCCTACTTTAAGAAGCGTGGGGTCTGGATGATCGCCCGGCAACACCGGATTGACATAGGTTTGTACACTTTGGTAATAAGCCTCATCGCTTTTGGGCTGTGTTTGCGCAAAAGCCGCAAACGGCAGCCATGAAGCTAAAGCTGTACATGTTAAATAACAACGGAATGTATTAATCATATAATATAGGAAGTCTTTTACTGGTATTTTAAAGGTGGTTCATTGCTATTGAGTTGCTTTTGGGCTTAACTGAATGCAAGTACCCTTCAGGAACTCATCGCAGTAAACATTTATGCACAGGCAGAGTGCTATTGCATTGTGTATGCAACAATCCTACAGATACATTAAACTTATGCTGGTTGGCTTATTCAGTGATACGTCTGGGATCTGTGTGCATGAGGTATTCTAATTGGTAAATCGGTGGTATTACATCAGAGGGAAATGGCCGTTTGCTGAACTGCTGAAAATATAACAGGCAGGCATCTTTCCAAACCTGTGCATCTAAATGCTGGCGCTGTAGTTTTGCCTGCGTGTGTATAAAACGTTGCGTATCAACATATTCTTGCAAAGTATTCCATAGCGTTTGAAAACCAGCTGTTTGTTTAACACCTTTATCATAATGGTAACATATATCATCCCATAACGTTACCCCCCGTTTTGTTTTAAAATCCCAAGGCAGGTGATGAAACCATAAAATATATTCGTCGGGACAGGTTTGTACATTAGCCAACCGAGACCTGAGCGGTTCACTATATTGGCTTACCGAGTTACTTCCCTGTATAGTACGGTCAAAACCAATACCAGCGCTATCTGCTTTATGATAATAAGGAGGTGTCCAGTCTGGCCGAACGTTTTTGGGTGCAAACCACGGTCCTGGTCCATAATGTTCGTATGCAGAAAACAAGTGGTGCAAACCAAGGGGCATCATGTAATTAACCGCTGCTTCCCGGCTTTCCAGCATCATACCTTTAACCGGTTTTAAAAACTCTTGCTCCCACCTAGCCATTTTTTGGCTACCACTTTGGGTATCGTAATCCGCAAAGGTTAACCTTATCCATTCATCAGCAATTTGTGCGCTGGTTAACTCTGGGTTCCAGGCCAGCCGGCCAAACGCATACCAGTTGGCTTGCGCAAAATGATGGCCGCACCAATTGGTGTCTAAACCAATGTTAGCCACACCGGCAATGGCTGTTATTTTTTGAGGGTACACACTGCCATCCGTACATCGGGCTACGGTGCTACCCACACCCGCCTGGTAAGTATCACTTTTTAAGCATTCTTCCCACATGGTAGATAAAAACACCAAATGGTTAGATTGCCCTAAATATTCCTGGGTGATTTGAAATTCAAGCATTAACGGCGTTTTCTTCAGGGCTCCTAAAAGCGGACTGAATGGTTCGCGCGGCTGGAAATCCACAGGTCCATTTTTAACTTGTACAATTACATTGTCGTGAAATTTGCCGTCGAAGGGTACAAACTCCTGATAGGCTTGGCCTGCCCGGTCTTTATTGGTTGAACTGTAAACAAAAGCCCGCCACATTACAATGCCGCCAAACGGTTTTAATGCGTCGGCAATCATGTTGGCACCATCGGCATGGCTACGGCCATAGTTTTGTGGCCCGGGTTGCCCTTCGCTGTTTGCTTTAATCAAAAATCCGCCGAAATCCGGTATCATACGATATATTTCTTTGGCTTTAGCCTGCCACCACTGTGCAACAGCAGGATTTAAGGGATCGGCAGTTGATGGGCCGCCCAGTCGGGTTGGTGAGGCAAAATTGACAGAAAGGTATACTTTAATACCGTAAGTGCGGAGCACATCGGCTATGGCTTTTGCTTTTTTCAAATACGCTACAGACAATATCAGTGGCGATGCGTTTACGTTGTTCAATACAGCGCCGTTTATACCTACAGAGGCATTGGCCCGGCCATACTCGCGCCACAAGGTGCGGTCAGCGTCGGTAACGGTCAATGAATCTTTTTCGTTTCGCCAAAATATTGAACGCCCGGCATAACCGCGTTCAATAGAACCATTCAAATTATCCCAATGGTTCAGTATACGTCGTTCATAAGAGGGATTTGTGGCGATAGTAATTGTTGACTGGCCCGTTTGCTGCCGTCTCATTAAATCAAATGCACCATATAATATACCGGCCTCGGTACGTGCAGTAATTCTTCCACATTCCAGTTTAAATCCATCACCTTTAATGTCTTTATCAGGCTTTACATTGAATTGCACAACCGCCCCTGGTTTTCCACGCCAACCCGTCCGAAGCTCATGCTCGGCCAAGTTTAACAGTGATGACCTGCGGTGCGGTTGAACACGAACAGTACCCGTGTTGTGCGCACGCAGCCAAAGCTGGTGTCCGTCTTCGGCATAAAGAAAGCTGGAAAAACATAGCAATATAAAAATCGCAACAAATCTCTTCATCAGGCAATTGGTTATTTGGCTATCCGGTAATAGTGCTGTTATAGCATTTTTGCTTAAATGCCGCAATGCCCTACCAAATGATTAGCTGGTTCAAAAGTAGTTACCGGCTAAATACCTTTCCCGTACGTTTGTCTATGTTTGGGCTACAAATGTTCAAAGTGGAAGAATTGTACGGCGAACAGCTAGAGAAAAGTAGTTTAATTTACGGTGAGCAGGCTTATTCTTTGAGAATTGATTTTGAGGCAGCTCACAGCAGATCAATAATACCCTAAGCACCAAATAAGACTAAAATCTTTAAGTTTATTCCCTAAAACTTAAATTCTAAAACTGCTTCAAGAAAAAATATAATAATAGAGTTACCAGTTGGATTATGCAACTCCGCTTATTTTAAAATACAGCAGAGCTGCCCATAACCCAGACATTCACCGCGTTTATAAGTAACGGCTTAGCTATTACCGGCGCAACTTGGTGAAAAAACTACTGAGGTTACAGCCAGCCCGGCAGATAAACAGGCGCATGACTAGTGCCGCCACCCACCTTATGTACGGTTACTTTTGCTGTAAAGCTTCTTTTGCAGACGACCAGCGAATATCCGGGTAACGGCTATTATCCAAGCTGGAATGGTGGGCTGCAAACATACTGTACAGGTACTGCGCCTGTTGCCATTTTGGGTAAAGTTCCGTTTCTCCTTCCTGATTTTCTGCCCTCATTTTTTGGTTGTATGCAGAAAACTGCTCCATTGTACCGCCGTTTACCAGCTGGAACGGCTCACCATATAACTGCTGACTTAAGGTTGCCAGATCATGAGGGCTTACCTGGAAACTGGCAACACGCAAATATCGCGGTGACTCGTCATCTAGTGCGGCAGCGGCTGTGAAAGCGGCTGTATCATCTAGTGTGGTAAAATCAATTTTCCAATCTGCTTTACCTTCATAATAGGCAATTGTGTGGTCTTTGAAATTGAACAGCGGAATGCCATATTGCAGCACATAAGAAAAAGCGCCGTTAAAGATAGAGGTTGCTTTAATGGCACTATCGTCTATTACTGTTTTGAATTTTTTACGAAAATCAAAATTACGGTTGTCACCTTCGGATAGCTGTGTATAATCTGTACAAAAGTCGGACGGAATAAAGCGGGGTACACCGGCCTGCACCGCAGCATTCAAGAGCTGCGATTGAGCAGTGATGATAACATCATCCAATCCTGCCAATGCAGATACCACGCAGGATACGCCGGAACAGGCGGATTGCAATTGTGATGCATCGGCAAAGTTTGCCTCGACAACTGATACATCGAGATCTTGTAAAGCTTTAACCTTTGCCGGTTCGCTCTCGGCACGGACGATAGCCCTTACATTTGCTCCTCTTCCTAACAAGTCCCGGCAGATTTTTTCTCCTAGATTTCCGGTTGCACCTGCAACCAAGATGGTACTTTTCATAGTGATTTAATATTGATGCGACAAAACTATTCACTATGATGATGCCAAAAACTACCATTTGGTAGTAAATTGAATTAGCGCAGGTTTTTGCGGATACGGCTTAGCGCATTGGGTGTGATGCCCAGATAAGAGGCCAATTGCTTAACGGAAACATGCTGCATAAAGCCCGGCTTTTGCAGAAATTCGAGGTAACGCTCCTCGGCACTTAAGGTTTGAAAACGGATAATCTCATCAATCATCCGGATTGCCATAGCTTCCCAAGTTTTGCGTCCGAACTCCTGCCATGCAGGCAACTGATGGTAAAGCAGTTCCATATCAACCTTATCAATACAAAATAGCTCGGTGGCTTCAATTGCTTCTACGTTAAAGCGGGTAGGCTGCTGTGGATTTAAGCTGGAAATTTCTGCAAAAAACTCACCTTGCATTACCACCCACGCCGTAAGCTGCACATCCTCACCGTAAAAGAAACGCAGTGCTCCGCTGTTGACGTAATAGTACTGGCTTGCTATTTGCCCACGCTTGAACAGCAGCTGGCCTTTTTGCAGGGATTTTAAGCGAAATTTCGAAATGACAGTTTGTAAGTCATTTTCGCCAATAATAACTTGCGTACTGACCAACTTTTTCAGCCCATCCATATTAATTGTATCCTTAAAATATTAACGAGTCCAAAATTAGCAAATAACACAGTAGAGCAAATTGATTCGAGTTATGTTTCTTAAAACCTTTCTTTGATAAGAATCTGAATTTTTGACTGCGTAGATCACTTACCATTTGAAACTCACTTTTAGCATTTTAAAAGTGCCTTTGCGGATATCTTTTAAGTACTGCTCTGTTTTCGTAGCCTTTTCCGTTTTGGGAATATAAGCAACAGATCATAAACAATATTGACGGATGCAATGTTAGAAAATTACTGAGTAGACAATTATGTCAACTATTCGGCTCATAGATGATGCAAAAAAACAAAATAAATCCATGGATTATCGCAGGTGCGGGTTTAGGCACTGCAGCACTGGCCGCAGGTTTGGCTTCAACCGCTTGGGTAGGTATACCTAAAGGCGCTAAAGCAGTCCACCCGTTTAATCTTGAGCGTTATCTGGGCAAATGGTTTGAGATTGCAAGAATGCCGGTTAAGTTTGAAAAGAGCCTACGCGATGTAACCGCCACTTATACGCTGAACACAGATGGCAGCATACGGGTAGATAACCGGGGCTTTAACGTTAAAGCGGTACAATGGAAAGAAAGCATCGGCAAGGCCAAAGTTTTGGATAATCCTGATGAAGGCAGGTTAAAAGTTTCTTTTTTCGGTCCTTTTTATGCCGGGTACAATGTGCTGGCTATTGATGAAGATTATAATTATGCGTTGGTTTCTGGTCATAACTTAGAGTATCTATGGCTGCTATCACGCACAACTACGATACCTGAAAGTGTTAAAGCAGCGTACTTACAACAGGCAAAGCGTATAGGCTATCAAACAGAAAAGCTAATCTGGACCAGCCATCAAGCTGATAACTAGCTGTAATAAACTTTGCTTAAAAATAAATTTGACCACCATTATACAACATATGATGGTGGTTAAATAAGGCGTAGCCGTTTAATGGTTAAAATCTTTTAACATTTCTACAAGCTGTTCGTTGGTTATAGGCTTTGCATAAAAGTTTGATACATCTTTGTAGGATGCCGCTTTCATCTGGTCGGCCCGGTCTATAGATGAACTGACAATGTAGACCTTTACTTTACTGGTTATTGCAAACTTTGTAAACTCGTCTAAAAACTGCCAGCCATCAAGCACCGGCATATTAATGTCTAAAAGTATAACAGACGGAAGCGTATCCGGAGTTTCAATAATCGGCCTTAAATACCTGAGCGCCTCCTCGCCATCGCCAAAGCTTATTATCGTATCACACAAATTTTGTAAACGGATTTGTTTTGATACCAGGTAAGTAAACATTTTATCATCATCAATGATGCAGGCTATGTTCTGCAGCTTTGTTTTCATACAACTCAAATCTCACTATAAATGTTGTTCCGCAGTTGGGCGTACTCTCTGCTGATATACTACCGCCCATGGCCTCAACCTGATTTTTAACTAAGAACAAACCCATACCCCTTGCATCCGGGTGACGGTGAAAGGTTTTATACATGCCAAAAAGCTTGTGCCCATGAAGCGACAGGTCTATTCCCAGACCATTATCTTTTACTTTAAATAGAATTTGCCTATCAAAGCGTTCAGCCGTAATGCTGATATTTGCCTGCCGGTCAGGATGTTTATACTTAAGGGCATTACTGATCAGATTCATGATCACGCTTTCCAGGTATGCAGGATGAAACTGTATGCAACAGTCATCCGGAATTGCTAGTGTTATTTCTGCTTCTTCATTTTGAATTGAAGCGGAAAGAATATCAAGTACACGCTGAACAGCAGGCTTTAAATGCAAAGATACTTTACCTACCCCCACGTTATCATGCACCTTTACTACTTCGTTTAAATACTCGAGTGTTTCTAAGATATTACTCGTATTCTCGTTCAGCATTAATAAGAGTCGCTCTTTTTCCTCTTCATCATGCTCCAGTAATATCATGTCCGTTAACATTTTCATATTACCGGTATGCGACCTTAAATTGTGGGAAACTATATGAGCAAAATTCAGGAGCCTGTCATTTTGGCTCTGGATAGTCTCCATGTGCTTTTTTCTTTCTGTAACATCCTTAATCTGAGAAACAAAGTACATGGGTTGCCCTAATTCGTCTCGAATTAGCGAAACACTCAACATTGCCCAAATAATATAGCCATCAGCATGATAGTACCGCTTTTCCATATTATAGGACTCTACCTTACCGTCCAGCAGCTCTTGAAGAAGTTGGAGGTCTTTATTCAGATCATCAGGATGTGTGAAATCTTGAAATGTATGCTTAAGAAATTCCTGCTCAGTATAACCAAGCATTTTACACAAGCTCAGATTAACCTTAATCCAGCCGCCGGTAAGCGATACAAGTGCCAGGCCTATTGGTGCAAAGTCAAATGCATTTGTAAAAAGCTTTTCACGTTCCTTTAAAAGGGCTATCACCTCCGCACGCTGCGTAACGTCTTCCAGGGCACCATATATCGAAGCGCATTCACCTTTATCGCACGTTGCTTGCAAATGGATCCTTACCCATTTATGCTTCCGGGTAATTGGCGTAGTAATTTGAAAAGTTCCTGTTTCAGGCTCCCCCGAGGCCATCGCTTTACTCAATAATTCCCTAATCTGTTCTGGGTGCTTGCACAAGTTAATGGAATCTTCCAGGTTGGAATCATATTCGTTACCTACCTCAAGTATCGATTTAACTATTGGGTTCCAGTAAACCTCCCCTGTCTGAAAATTATGCTCAAAAATCCCCAATCCCACCAATGGAGTAACGCGCTGATAAAGCTCAAGTTGTGTTTGCATAAATTATCTAGTATAGGCTAAAATCTGGCATCAAAATAAATTCAAGCATTGCACCAGTAATTAGTTCTGACTTTGGCTAGCTTTAATATAACTCACTGTAACGGAAAAGTGACATGATAAGTTACAGAGAATTGTTCAAACAGTAAATTTATTTATTGTAAAGAATAACTACATGTGTAAGTAATTAAAATTTTTAGGCTAGATATTTAGTATAGACACGAAGGTTTCCTGTGATTACATAGGCATTGTCACTTAGGCACAAATAACCGTAAAACAAAAGCCGCCCTTCATTAAAAGGCGGCTTAATAGTTTAAGTGCTTTACAGTATTTTATCTATAGTAAGCTTCGTTGCGCCAGGTTTTGGCCAAAGCGGTAGGTAAGCGTTATTTCATGGGTATTATTTTTAAAGCTACGGTCGATGTTGTTGGACGCCGTACCGAACTGGTAACTGTAACCCAGCTTAATGGTTTCAAAACTGAACGATAGTATACCCGACATTTCGTTGTTAGTGCGATAATTAGCACCAATACCCAGTGTTTCTTTCATATACAAGGTAGTCGAGAAATCGGCAATGAACGGAATGCCCTTGGTATAGGTAGCCAGCATCGCCGGTTTTATTCTTATATCATCGCCTGCTTTACCAAACAGATAAGCACCCGAGAAGTTATAATGACTGCGGAAATAGCTGTTATCTACCTGCGAGGCATTACCCAACGAACGACTGGTGAATTCCGGTACGGCTACACCCAGGTAATAATGATCGGTATAGTAAAGCACACCAAAGCCTATGTTAGGTTTGGTTTCCCGCACATCATTACGAAACTGAGGATCTACCGCATCCAAAGAAGAGTAGTTTGCCACATAACGCCTGATTCCGCCGTTGAGTGATACAGCCAGATACTGATTATCTGCTAATTGTATAGACTTTGCAAAAAATAAATTAACCTCTGTAAGGTGCTCCACCGCAAAATCATCGTTCAGCACCGTTAGCCCTGCTGCGCCGTTAATAGATTCGATGGGCAGATTGCCATTGACAATAAAGGTTGCCGGCGAGCCTTCGATACCAGCCCACTGCTTTCTGAATATGCCGTTTAAAGAACCTGCCTTATCAATTACTGAATAAGCCGGGTTCAGCGGTGTCAGGTTATTAATATACTGTGAGTAGCTGAACAGCTGCTGCGCTTTAGCCGATGAAAACAGGCTTAGAATAAGCAGGCTGAATAATAGCCTGCTTATGAGTTGTGATAATACTTTCACTGATTATATTTTTATGATTATCTCTGATCTGATTACCTGATTTAATATTTTAATACGAACCAGCCGGTTTTACGCTTGCCTTCATATTGCAAGATGAAGAAGTAGGTGCCGGGCTGCTGCATCTGATTGTTAATATTCGATTTGCCGTCAAACACCCTTGAACTGTTATCGTATCCTTTAATCTCAAATATTTTTACACCGTTACGGTTAATTACCGTCACATTGTTATTTGGATGGTCTTGGATACCCTCAATATAAAGGAAGTCGTTTACACCGTCGCCGTTTGGAGATACTGCCTGACGCACCACAATCTCGTTACCGCCATTTGCATCATTTACTTCTACGTTTTCCACCACAGTATTAGCAGCCAGATAATTGGCGTTTCCTTCCTGCGATGCAGTAACACGGGTAGTTCCAATTCGGTTAGCCTTCAGTGTATGGCCATCCAGCGAGGCAATCAGCGGATCGGCCACTGTAAAGCTTACCGGCAGACCTGAAGATGCTCTAACTACGCTTAAGTCATATTGACCCGTTACACGGTTCAATGCCGGTATTGATGCAAAATCGATAGTCTGTTTAGCTTTGTTTACAGTCAATCGTTGTGTTACCGGTTGGGTAATGGCATAGTTACCGTTTGCCGGCGCACTGGCGGTGATATTAGCCATACCTGCTCCTATAATATGCACCTTACCGTTAACTATTGTAGCTACACTGGTATTATCACTGCTATAAACAACAGGTTCGCCGCTGCCAAGTGTTGCACCCGGATTTAGATCTGCATCACCGTAAGTTGCTTGCAGTGGCCTGCTAAACACAATGCTAAGATTGGCTGGTGTAATGGTTAAAACACCTTTGTTGTAAACAATGCTGTAATTGTTTGATGCAGCACCAGATGCAATGATATCATACATACCCACACCGGTTGTAGCATTTGCTGTTGTATTGATAACCGGCTGTGTACTTAAGCTGGCTTGTGTATCATTATTCACAAAGCCGCTGTAGCTTACGGTCAGAACCGGATTGCTTGCGCCATAAGTACGGGTCTTATTATCGGCTGTAATAGTTAACGGCGCTTTGTTTATGGTTAGCGTACCTTTAGTGTACACGATATCGTAATTGCTGGACACCGCACCACTTGCCATAATATCATAGCTGCCCGCACTTGATTGCGCTGTACCTGTTGTTGTAACCACAGGCTGTGCACTTAAATCAGCTTTTGTATCGCCATGTAAGAAGCCGGTGTAATTTACAGTCAGTTGAGGATTAGCCTCTCCATAGGTTTTGCTTTGGTTAACAGCTGCAATGGTTAACTGTGCTTTGCCGATTGTTAAGGTTCCTTTACGGTAAGTGACATTGTAATTGTCAGATACCGCTCCGGTTACCGTAATATCGTAGCTACCCACTGCTGAATTTTGGTTAGCAGCAGTACGCGCCACTGGCTGAGCAGTTAACTTTGTGGCATCCTCACCATTTACAAAACCACTATAGTTCACTGTCAGCTCGGGGTTGGCCTCGCCGTAATGTTTGGTTTTATTATCAGCGGTAATTACCAGCTCTTTTTTGCCGATGATGAGATTATTGCCCGCATAAGTAAGCGCGTAGTTATTGTTTAAAGCTAACGTACCTTGTTTAATAGCATAAGTACCTGTTTGCTCACCTGCTTCGCGAATCAGTAAACCGGTAAAGGTATCCTGACCAACCAGCGCACCGCTGCTAACGGTATAAGTTAACGCAGGATCAGCATCACCATAGGTTTTACTTTGTGCATTTGCCGTTATGGTGATAGCCTTTTTGCCTATGCTTAAATTTGCAGCCTGATAAGTAAGCACATAGTTATTGCTTAATGCTAAAGTGCCTTGTTTAATAGCATAGGTACCTACATTCTCACCAGCCTCACGGCTTAGTGAACCATTAAAGGCATCTGTACCCACCAAACTACCTGCGCTAACACTATAAGTCAAGGCTGGATCCGCTTCGCCATAGGTTTTAACTTTAGCTGCGGCCGTTACCGTAATGGCTTTAGTACCAATGGTTAGGTTTGCGCTATTATAAGTCAGATTGTAATTATCATTTAGTTTAAGCGTGCCTTGCTTGATGGCATAAGTCCCAGCATTTTCGCCTGCCTCGCGTGTTAAGGTTCCGGTAAAGGCGTCACTGCCTTTTAATGAACCGCCGGAGATGCGATAAGTTAAAGCCGGATCGGCGTCGCCATACGTTTTAATTTTTGTTGCGGCGGCAATGGTAATATCAGCCTTGCTTACCGTTAACTCATGAACAACATTTTGCGCTGCAGTATAATTTGCATTTGCTGCTTGTGATGCAGTGATATTTGCTTTACCTGCACCAACAATATGTATGCTGCCATTCACAATAGTAGCTACAGCCAGGTTATCACTGCTGTAAGTAACCGGTACAGCTGTATTACTGCTGGTTGCCCCGGCCGCAAAATCAGCGTCACCGTAAATTTTGGTCGGCAAGGCCGCAAAAGTAATGGTTTGCGATGCCTGCTCAATGGTCAAATCAGCACCCACGTAAGTGAGGTTATAATTATTACTCAGCGCCAAAGTACCTTGCTTAATGGCATAGGTGCCTGCCGCCTCCCCTGCCACGCGGGTAAGTGAACCGGTGAATACATCATTGTTTGCCAGTGAACCACTGCTGATGCTGTAAGTTAGCGCCGGATCGACCTCGCCGTAAGATTTAGTTTTCGCCGCGGCCGCAATGCTAACAGCACGCTGTGTAATGGTTAAATTAGCCGGCGTGTAAGTTATGGCATAGTTGTTACCTGCGCTCAGGGTTCCTTGCTTAATAACGTAACTGCCTGCGTTTTCACCCGGCTCTCTGGTCAGGCTACCAATAAAGCTGTCGCCTGTAATTAAGCTTGGAGTTACAGTATAAGTTAACGCCGGGTCAGCCTCGCCGTAGGTTTTGGTTTTGATATTTGTTGCAACTGTGATTGCACGAGCGTTGATCGATAAATCAGCGCCTGTATAAGTAAGAGAATAATTACTGTTCAAAGCAAGGGTACCCTGTTTAATTGTATAGGCTCCTACATTTTCTCCCGACTCGCGTGCCAGCGAACCGCTAAACGTGTCGCTTCCTTTTAAAGTACCCGCAGTTATCTCGTAGGTTAATGCCGGATCTGCCTCGCCATAGATTTTCGCTTTGGTTTTAGCTGCAATCACAACAGCTGCTTTGTTCACTACCAACTCACGTACCACACTTTGCGCAGCAGCGTGATTAGCATCTGCTGCTTGCATGGCGGCAATGTTAGCTGAGCCAGCGCCAATAATCTGTATTTTTCCATTAGCTATTTTAGCTACGGCCTCATTGTCGCTGCTGTAAGTAATGGCAGTAGTATTATTCGTACTGGTTGCGCCTGCTGTGAACTCGGCATCTCCGTAGGTTTTGGCCGGTATAGTGGCAAATATAATCACCGGAGTAGCTTGCCCGATAGTTAAGTTAGCACCCACAAAGGTCAGCGCATAATTGTTGCTTAATGCTAAAGTACCTTGCTTAATTGCATAAATACCTGCGGCTTCCCCTGCCTCGCGGGTTAAGGAGCCGGTAAAAGCATCGTTACCAGCCAATGAGCCGCTTGTTATGCTGTAACTTAGTTCTGGATCAGCCTCACCATAAGCTTTTGCTTTAGCTACCGCAGTTATGGTGACAGGTCTTGACTTAATGGTTAAATCTGCATCGGTATAAGTTAGGGTATAATTACTACCGGCTGTTAAAGTACCTTGGTTGATAGCATAGGTGCCTACATTTTCGCCGGTAATACGGTTCAATGCACCACTAAAGTTATCGCCACTTAGCAAAGTACCGCTGGTCACAGCATATGCCAGTGCGGGTTCGGCATCACCATATATCTTGCTTTGTGCAGTAGCCGCGATCGCAATAGTTCTAGGATTAACGGTCAGGTTCTGGCTCACATCGGTAGCGGCACTGTAGTTTCCATCAGCGGCCTGTGATGCGGTTATTTTAGCAGAACCTGCGCCTGTGATATGAATTTTACCGTCCACAACAGTGGCAACGGCTGTATTATCACTGCTGTAAGTGATGGCTGTAGTATTATTGGTACTACTAGCACCTGGTGCAAAGTTGGTATCACCGTAAGTTTTAGCCGGTAAAGCGGCAAAAGTGATAACCGGCTGAGCGGCCGTTACTGTAAGAGTACCGTTTACATAGGTAATCTCATAGTTGGCAGCCACTGCACCACTTGGCGTAATAGTATAAGTGCCCACCGGCGAGCCAGCCATTGCAATTGTGGTAGCGGTAGCCGGGGTTGTCAAATTTGCTTTAGTCTCGCTGTTTACAAAACCGTTGTAAGAAACCGTTAACACCGGATTTGCCTGACCGTATATTTTAGACTGATTATCGGCAGTTGCAGTAAGCGCCGCCTTTTTAACAGTCAGATTAGCTGGCACAAAGGTGAGCGCATAGTTGGCATTTGCTGTTAGTGATCCTTGCTGAATAGCATAAGTGCCTGCATTTTCACCAGCCTCGCGACTTAAAGCACCACTAAGAGCATCACCCGTTACTAGTGAGCCGCTGGTAATGCTGTAATCCAAAGCTGGGTCGGCCGCGCCGTAGGTTTTGCTTTGAGCATTGGCAGTTACCATAAGCGCTTTAGCATTAATGGTGAGTGTTTGCGGCACATCCTGTGCAGCTGAGTAACTTCCGTTACCGGCCTGACTTGCAGTTATCGTAACCGTACCCGCTTTATGGATAGTTACCGTTTTACCGCTAACAGATGCGATAGACGCATTGCTACTGGTATAATTTACGGTCAGCCCGGAAGAGGCAGATGCACTTAAATCAAAAGCAGCGTCGCCATAAGTTTTGGCAGCCAATGCATTAAAGGTAATGGTTTGCGCCACAATTGGGGTGCCATCTACCAATACGCTAGCTGTGCTTGCAACATTATTTAAAGTAAGCACTGCATTGTTGCCTGCGGCATCGGTAATTGTACTACCGTTTAACACCAGGGTACCTATCGCAATGCCATCCAAATCTTTATCTGTTGCTTTTACAGTATAACGATAGGTCTGCGCAGACGTTCCGGAACCGGATACATACTGCGCCATTACTGTACCACCGGTATTTAACGTGACAGAAAGGTACGGTATACCACCCAACTGACTTACTATAGTATTTTCAGAAAAATTAATTTTAAAATCAAGGTTTTGACCGGCTATATAAGTTCCGTTTGCCGGTACGTTTACCGAAGCAATTACCGGTGCGGTTACATCGATGGTAAACGTATTGGTATTGCTGTTTGCACTGGTATTACCAGCTGCATCAGTTGCAGTGGCGTAAACCGTATGGCTACCCGCTGCCAGAGCAGCTGGTTGGGTTTTATTCCAATTGCCAGTTCCGCTTACTGTAGTGGTACCGATTGAAGCGCCGTCTACATATATCGTCACAGTCGAATTCGCCTCGGCTGTTCCGCTGTAAGTAGGTGTACTAGTTGCCAGTATACTGCCGTTAGCTACCGTAACTACTACCGGTGCAGGTGGCAACTGAGTGTCGAACGTTAACAAAGGGGTTGCGCCTGCGCCGCCGTAATTACCTGCGGCATCTGCGTAACTGCCTGCAGCAACCGTGATACTGGCTGTGCCGTTATTTACACCTGCAACAGGCGTAAAGGTTGCAGTTCGGATTAACCCTGAGCCGGAAATGGCGCTGAGCGTACCACCGGATACTACAACATCGCCGCTTGCTCCGCTCCAGGTGAACGTAGCGCCCGGATCTTCACTGAATGTGAAGGTAATTATAGCCGTTTCACCAGCTTTTAATAATGCTTTGTTACTGCTGATAGCTAATGTAGGTGCCGTTCTATCAACTATAAAGGTATTGGTATTACTATTAGCACTTTCGGCATTACCGCTGATAACGGCTTTGGCATACACGCTATGGCTACCATTCACCAAGTTGGCCGGCTGCGTTAAACTAAAATTACCGCCGGTTGCCGTTGTGGTACCAATAGATAAACCATCTACATACACGGTAACCGTTGCACCAAACGGCGCTGTACCGGTATAAACTGGTTTATCGTTATTAATTAAGCTACCATTTGCCGGTGCCGTTACAACAGCAGCGGCAGTTACTGCCTGTGTGTAGTTAATTGTAAACTGGTTGCTTGCCGTATTGCCGTTGCCTGCAGCATCCTGCGCACCGTTAGCAGGCACATTTACCGTAACTGCACCGTTAGCTGTAGCGGTAACGTTAAATGTATAATTTGTGCCACTGCCTGTAAAACCACTTAATGTGCCATTAGTTATGGTGATATCAGCTGATGTAAAGCCGGTAACTGATTCTGAAAATGTAACTGTAAAAGGTAATAATGAGGTACTGGTTGTACTGCCTGATGCACCGGCGCTGCTGGCAATGATAGCCGTAGGCGCGGTATGGTCAACAGTGTACACTTGACCGGCAGTATAAATACCAGAAGCATTTGGGTTAATACTTGTAGCACCTGTGAAATCCAAACGCATTGTTCCGTCGCCTGCTACAGCAGTAACCGGAACCGTCCAGATTTTGCCTGAACCAGTCGGCACACCAATGGTGCCGTTTGCAGTGCCTGTTGTAGTTAATGTAAAATCGGCTGCATCAACGCCGGTTACAGCGTCGGCAAAGGTCACCGTATAATTTAGCGCATTAGCATTTGACGGGTTTGCATCAGCACGCGTAATAGATACTACCGTGGTGGTAGGAGCCGGTATGGTAATGAAAGTTAATTCACTTCCATAACTTGTACCTGCACTATTAATGGCGTATGCGCGAATATAATAGTTAGATCCGGCTGCCAGATTTGTAAGGTTTGCAGAATAAGTACCGGTACTGCTTTGCGCATCTGCATATTTTAAAACGCCCGAACCGCCAATAGTTGGATTAGCCGCCAAACTATATACAAACCCGCGTTCAGTTATAGGTGATCCACCGTCTGATGTAACAGATCCGCTAACGGTAGCGGTGCTGGAACCGCTGGCAGATGCTGATGTGCTGGTTACTACCGGAGCGTTGATCACCGTTCCGCTTACGGCTATATTCTGTGAAGTAGCGCCTGTTGATACAACTGTTATATTGCCCGCAGGAGAACCGGAAGCAGTAGCAGTGAGACGAGCAAAAATATTGGTATTGGTAACCGTACCTGCAGAATTTGCCAGAGTAAGGCTGCCGCCGAAACCTGCAGTAGCTGATGTTTTGCTAATTTCAAAACCTGCTGGTGCGGTAACGGTAATATCACTTGTCAAATTACTGCCGCTTACTGTAAAGCTTTGCGCTGCTGATGCAGTACCGGATGTGGTATTGAAAGCATTTAAAGCAGTGGCCGACGACGTTAGAGACGGTGCAGCCGTTGTAAATGTCTGATCATCACCATAGGCCACCCCTTCGCTGTTCGTAGCATATGCGCGAACATGATAAGTTGTACCACCGGTCAATCCAGTTAAAAATTCCGAAAAAGGTCCGGTTCCGCCATTTGCATCAGCAACTTTTGTAACGCCTGAGCCGTTTATAGCTGGGTTAACAGATGTGCCATACACAACACCCCGTTCTGTGACTGCGGCACCACCGTCCGCTGTTACATTACCGGCTATCGTTGCTGTTGTTACGCCAGTACCCGAAGCTGATATAGTAGAAACAGTTGGTGCGGTTATAGCAACAGAACCGATAATAATTTTGTTGGCACTTTCATAAGAGGGAGGTACGGTAGTGCCTTGTTGAGTCCAGTTATTAACATTGGCAATTCTAGAAAGCCAAGTAGCTGCATCGGTAGCAGTAGTAGGTCCGGTATAAGCTACGTTGGTTTGCTTGCTTGTAAAACCAATGGCGTTAATGCCGTTGGTAAGAGCATTTTGACTTCCATTCCCGTTGGGAAGATTTGAAGCAATAGCATAGCCTGTAGTGTAGTTGCCTGTTGGCACCCATCCAGTTGCATCCACCGCAGGAGAAGAACTAATAGTATTATTGAAACCAAATATAAAATTAGGGTTTGTAGACTCCCCCTGATAAATAAAGAAATTGTCTCCTGTATTAATAATCAGATCTGTTACAACATTGCCATATCCGGTAAAAGCCAGGTCGGCTGCCGCAATAGCTGTATTTGTAGTCAGGTTTTTTAAGGTGATGTTTGCACCATTAGTGTACGTTATTCTTATAACTGAGCCTTTGCTAACAGCCGAAGATAAGGTCCATTTAATATTTCCCTCACCTATTGAACTTACACTACTAGCCGCCCATGCACCATTAGGATTTGACCAACCCCAGTCTGTAAAGTTCACAATCGTACCCGCAGAGAGATCTTTTAAAGTCACTACATCCACAGTGTTGTTTGCAGCACTCCAGGCAGTTACTGCCATATCGCCCGCATTTAAATTTGTGCCGTTGCTTGCGGCCGGAGTGGTAAATGTTTGCTGCTCGCCATATACTGTTCCAACACTATTAATGGCATAAGCACGAACATAATAGGTGGTACTACTGGCCAGCCCGGTTGCAGATACTGAAAACGCACCCATGCCACTTCCCAATGCAGCTTTAGTTACGCCCAAACCACCAATAGCCGGAGTTGAGGATGTACCATAAACAATACCGCGTTCTGTAACAGAAGCTCCCCCATCGGCAGTTACGTTGCCGCCTAAAGTAGCGGCAGTGGCGCTCAATGCAGTAACAGATGCCGTAGTTACGGTTGGTGTGGTAATTGCTGTCTGAATGTTTTCGATCACCATGTGATCAAACTCCATGAAGGCGGGTATACTTGGTGTAACCGTGAAAGATTTGATACCCTTAAAATAAGCAGCGTTTGCATTTCCGCTTATATCAATAAAATTGGCAGCAATAGGACTACCGCCTGGTATCGCTACTGTTATAGAGCCCTTTGCGCTGGAGATTAAAAAGCTAGTTGGCTCATTGTTTTCGTTAGTTAAATAAAATGATGTCAGATCAAAACTTTTACCATTTTGAGCGGCAACCGTAAAAGCAGTTTCTTGAGCGTTCCAGCCAAAATATAAACCTTCTTCACCAAAATAGGCTGTATTTGAACCGTTTGTTGAGCTTCTAAATACACCGTCTGTGGCGGCTGTAACTGTTATGGATGAGGACGATGCCGTATTTGTAGCTGTTAAAGTTTTCGTATCAAAACCGGTGTAGGTACCAGATGCCGTCTCAAAATCATACACTGCGCTGGTGCCGGCAAGTGCGTTTGTTTTAAAACTTATTTCATCACCGTAACTTGTACCTTTTGCGTTAATTGCATAAGCTTTAACGTAAATGGTTGTGTTTGGTGTAAATGGCCCTATGAATGCCTTGTTAAAACTGCCGGCACCTGCCCCTATGTTTACCTTGTTATTTGCAGTTGTGGGATTGGTTGCAGTGCTCCATACAATACCTTTTTCTGTTACCGCAGATCCCCCGTCAGAAGTGATATCGCCTCCTAAGGTTGCCGTAGTTGCATTAAAGGTTGTAACTGCTGCAGTAGTAACGGTTGGTGCTGTGGCAGCTGCCACGTTTGCCGGACCCGTTACTATGTTATCAATGTCAATATAGCTGGTTTGCCCGGTACCCCCTTGCATAGTATACCGAAATTCATCAATATCATTGAATCCTGATGCGGCGCTGGTTGACAGGGTGAAATATGTTGCGGGAGGCAGACCATTTACGCTGACAGAACCATTTGCAACAGGGCTACCGCCTTTATAACCCGTTAATGTAAATATGCTATGGGTAGTTCCCGTTCCGGTAAGCATGGCAAAACGAAAATCGAATCCCCCGAGCTTAAAAGCAGATCCATCCGCCTTTTTAACAGAAACATAGCCCACACCAACTGTGGTTGCACTGGTCCGTAATACGTAATCATTAGTACTTTTTGTCTGACGGGAGAAAATGATTTGCGTACTAGGATTTGGGGGACTGGCATTTACAGTGGTAAATACAAACCCTTCTACAGCATAAGAAGCGGTGGAAACTGCCGATTCACGGTACAGCGGCACTGGAACTGCAGGAAGGGTGTTAAAGTTAGTAGTGGTTTGCGCCGTTACTTTAATGCCCGAAGAAAGAAGCAGTAATAATAAAACGAGCGACCAGCCGTGTGGTTTAATTGTGGGGGTGATGAACAGGCCGTTCCAAAAATTTTGATAATTCTGAATTTTTGGATGTGGCTTTAATAATCTTTCAACACGTAAATTAACCGGGTAAAATTTCCTCATATAAGGGTACAGTTTAACGTTTAGCTACAACATAGCCATGCCGAGCAGTCATTGACGACTGCCGCGTTCATAGTAAGCCATAACGATTTATGGATTTTTAATTACCTGTAACTACCAGATACTGTGACAGGTTAATGCGCTTTATACGCTGCTTAGTTTTTTTTAGTTACAAAGAAAACAATTTAAGTATCCATTTGTAAAGGCCAACAAATAAGAACACTCTGAGTTAGAAAATGATGAAAGGATATAAAAAAAAGAAGGCTGCCAAGGGCAGCCTTCAGTAATTTAATTTCTTGCCGGGAAAGTTCCGTTTACGCAAATAATAAAATTAACGGCCAGGCTTGGCATATGTAAATCTACCTTGGCGCTTCCACCTACAGGCAAGAGCATCATAGAAGAGGGGTTAACAGACATGTTAGCACCTGACACCTGCAACGCATTGACATTAAGTGTACCATTATTGGTTGTTGCGTAAGGCTTGTTTCCGCCTGCTGGCGATAAAAAGGCTTCATTTGGATTAGCCTGCGAATTTGGACTAGGATTACTATTAACAGTCATTTTAGCATTGAGGTTTCCGGCTATATTACATACGCCGGCACCGGTAACTTGGTGGGTGTGCGGAGGTAAATTGGCAGATGTCAACATAACATTTTCGGCACCTAATTTTTGTCCTAATGTTACAGTGAATTGTTGATTCGGAATTGTACCAATTCCTACAGGTACCCTGCCCTGCATATCGGGCAAATTAAATGTTTGGATACCGTTGCCGCCAAATACAGTTCCTATTAATGCATATAACGCCTGATTTGTGTTAATATTCATTGTCTGACCTTGGCAAAATGCCCAAGACTCTGGTGCGAAGGTTGCTCCGAACATACGGATTTCAGCTACTGTTCCTTCCATAATTTTAAATTTTGAGGTTTACTAGTTTCGTGATGGAAAAAAACCACTCACACACATAATATAATTAAGAACAAGAAATGGTTGTAAATTACTAACCGGCTGTGGCGATGGTGAGCCAGCCAATGCCGTTGTCATCGAACCATAATCTACCGTTAAGGCTTGCATATCTAGCGCAATTGAGGCACTGTTCAACGCGGCCTTGTCGGTGGGAGCATCAGCATACAACCCGGATGAAGAACCTTCCTGTGCCAAAAAACCACCAACCGGAGTATCGCTACTTCCTGCACCATCTTCTACAGCCATAGTTGCAGTAATCGGCCCGTTCAAGGTGACGGTTAGAGGAGATGAAGAACCTACCGGATGAGTATGATTACTTAGTGTGTTCATGCTCAGAACGTAAGTTTCCTCGCCTACGGTAGCACCAGGGTTAAAGCTGGTAAGCCCAAAACCGGCGCCAGCACCAATCGCAACACGGCCTTGGAAGTTTGGAAGCTCAAATGTTGTCTTCCCGTCACCTCCAAAAGTGGTACCCAATAAGGCATATAAGGCTGTATTTTGATTTATGTTAATTGCTGCTCCATTGCAGATTGCAAAATTTTGGGGCGCAAAATTTCCTGCAAAAATTCGGATTTCTGATAAATAAGCATCCATTGTTACATCAATTTAATTACGTGTAGGGAAAAGACCAGTCAAACAAATAATATACGCCACGCCCAATCCTGGCTGCAGATTTGTATAGGGCGTTCCTGTACCCGTTGCTCCAACAGCTATATTTGTAAGGTCTACTGTTGCAGCAGGCATTTGAACCTTAATAGCCTGTGAATTTAAGTAGTTAGGTGACGTGAGTGTTGGATCATAAAGTGAAAAGCCACCATTATCTACGCCGAGGTAATTTCCTGAAGGCGGTAGACTGGGGTCTGATGTTTCGTTGTTTACCTGCATTGTCACTTGCGCACCACCAGAAACAGACGCGCTATTTTTCTGAAACAGGTGATTGTGAGCAGGCAACTGAGCCATAGTTAATACTGTTGTAGCTGTTCCATCCGACTGCCCTAACGTTTTGGTCAGCCCATTGGAACCGGTTCCTGCACCTACAACTGCCCGCCCCTGCAAATTGGGGAGGTTAAATGTAGCCTTGCCATCTCCGCCATAAACTGTGCCCAAAATTGCAAATAAAGCCGTGTTTGACTGCAGTTGCATGACCTGACCGTTGCAATAGGTCCACTGTTTGGGTGCAAAGCCCCCGGCGAACATTCGTACTTCGCCAACAAATCCTTCCATAAGATTTCGTTTTTAAATGGTTAAATAATTGATTACTGATATATAAATTTTAGCTTAAATAAACTTCTCTCCCACTCGCACACCCATAGTTACCAGTTTACTTCCCGAAACATATCCTTCCTGCATAGAAACAATGTTAATACGCAGGCACCGTAAGTCTTTGCATGCAACGATCAAACCATATAGTGCATCAGCATATACAATTGTGCCGGGTTCCGCTGTCAGCATCTCACTGCCAATGTCAACCGGCATAGTTTCTAAAAGCCGCACCTCTACACCTCGTAAACTTGTTGTTGCCCCACCATAATTAGGATTACAGGCGTTAACCAATGCTTCAATGCTCACTGAGTCCTGAACTTGCCAATCGATTGTAAGATCCGACAAACTAGGTCGTAAAAGGTATTTTGCGTGGCCTGCATCTGATTTGGGTTGCTCGCTACCTTCAACGCTATAGTCCATACCAATTAAATTATCAAGCAAACCGGCAGCAACTACCCCCATCCGTTGGCAAAAAAAACCATAGGTTTCTCCTGGAATGAAAGCTGTTTCTTTTTGCAGAAGTACAGGTCCACCGTCCATTTCCGCTGTCATCCGGTGAATACCAAGTCCTGCAAAAGGTTCGCGATTCCGGAGCTGCCAGAACATAGGATCAGCACCTCTATACAGGGGAAACGAACCGAAGTGAAAATTTATAAAACCATTTATAGGAACATCCAACAGTTCCTGTGGAATATTCCATGGAAAACCGAACACCCATACACTCTCAGGCTTCACATCATTTAACCATTGGAACAGACCGTTTTCCCAACCAGCCTTTTTCAAAAAACGAATTTTCTCCGGCAAAAGCCCTGCAGCCATTAACTGCGTACCCAGCCTTTTTCGATATCTATCCAATACTAAAACGCCGGCAAGCAATCCTTTTGCGGCTAAATAGCCGATTGATGGAAAAGCGAGGCTTTCCGTATTGCAGATGACGCCAATTTGTTTCATATACCGAGATATGGGTTATACCAACCAGAAGAAGGCTGATCAAGCAGGGCTGTTATTCGTTCATCATTAACACAAATAGTTTCCAGTTGCTGCGCTATTTTCCGGATGTTATTTTTTCCATCGAACTGGTTGTTGACCAAGTAGATTTGAGCTGAATTGCCTTGATTTTGCACAGTAGCTGAGATCTTACCACGAATTCCATCCACACTATCTTCAACCAATGGGGAATTAAGCATATCCGGACCGCCCACTTTTAAAGCTTGGGCAATAAGCAAACCCGATTCATAACCCAACAAAAAGAACGGTTTATCAACGATCTCTTCTATTTGCATGCTATCCTCTGGCCCCTTCCACATGCGGTTAAGAGACAGGCTTGTGTAAACATCTAATTTTTCACCGGTTCCCTCAAACGGCGCTAACAAATGCGGCAGGCCAAGTAAAGGATACTTTTTATGTAAGCCCCTGCGTTGAAATTCCTGTAGAAACAATGCGGCTTCCGCCTCACAAAAAGTTGCAAAGATGAAGTCAGGTTCATAATTCTCGATGTGTGGAAAAGTGGAATTAACATCTGCAAGTTTACCGGCATCTTTGAGCGGTGCAATAGCAAAAGGCATTACAGAAGTTGGGTCAGCTGCCGTCATCCCTAAACTTAATGCAGATGGAAAAGCATAGCCTGCGTCGTATAATCCGCTAACGAGCATCCCCTTGGGGCCAAATTTTTCAACACCCCATTTGCCCAGTGCCCAAACCTGTTGCCAGTAATTGAATGAGTTTAACTGCACAGAGCTCATTAATCGTGTATCTGGCAAATGTTCACCCAGATTACTGATAAGTGTTGGTTTCTTTCGCTTGGCCAGCTTGTCACTTAACCCCATCAGCGTACGGTTTGATACAATACCGGCAATGAGATCGACACTGTAATAACCGTAAAATTTATTAAAGGCGGCATCTACCTTTTCCCTTGAACCATCTCCTATAAATTCTGGCACATACTCAATTTCCCAAGCATTTGCTTCAACATGTTCTTTCAAGGCGCTTTTTATTCCTTTTTCAAAGTCCCGACTCATCGGTACAATGGTAGAATTTGGTAAGAGCAGACCAATTGAAACTGCATTACTCATAAAATTATTCTATCAGTGCCGCTATATCAGGCACACCACATCCGTATTAAGTTACTGTGATTTTGTTGCAATAATCTTGCTTCGTTATCGTGTATATCTTTGGCAAAAAGTGAATCAATAATTTGCTGCAATTCAAATAATATTTGACGATGCTCCTGGCTCTTGATTAAACTTTCCATCCAAGTAACGGCTACTCTGCGCTCGCCGGCTTGTACTTCGCAAACCCGGTGTAACTGCGTACATGGATAACAAATGGCATCGCCTGCATCATATTTGTAAAGTTGGTTACCTACCGGCGTTTGTAATTCAAGCTCTCCGCCCGAGTAATCCTCCTTTTCATTTAAAAATATCGTCATTGCAATATCCGTTCTCATCATGTTACCCATTACCGGACTGTCAACATGCCAACCATAAGTCATACCTGCCGTATATCTGCTTATTAAAAAAGGGTAAATTTCTTTTGGAAATACTGCGTTACGTAGCAACAAATTTCGATTAATGGCAGTAAGCAAAATTTGGTGTACAGCCGCGTATTGCTGCGTTTGCATATCCATCTGCAAATTGCGCTTTACCCGCTTAGCGGCATCTGTTGCAGTCATACCACCATCCACAAAACTTGCATTCGCCAGCAATGAATCAACTTGTTGCAGCTGTGCTGTATCTAGTAAATGCGGAATATGTAGATAGGTATTTTGCAAGGTCATTTTAAGTTTATACGGGCGAATCATTACTTTGTTTATTTAATTAAAAATTAAATAAACAAAGTTTAAAAAAAGCGCCTTCTTAATAAGTATTTTTAGTCTTTACGGCTCACAAACAGCTTTTTATGGAACAACCTTACACCTGCTTTTTTCGTAATAGCAATATTTAGTCGCCGCATTCTCATTGGTTTAATTTTTACTAAAAATTAAACCAATGACTTTAGTATTTGGGGTGTATTATTTAAGTATTTTGCCTTAAGCTTATATGTATGAAGTACCAGGAAATTCTAAACCATGTAGTATCAGTTATTTTGGATGGCGATAATCCTAAAGCAGTTTATGATGCTCTGCATGACTTGTATAACCTGCTTGTTGAAGCTACGGGCATTAGCGCTCACGACAATGGAGATGATGCAATATTTCTTGAAACAGGCAAGGCTATTTCCTCGGCACAGGCGGCACACTGCTTATTGGAAGTGGAACGAACGAGACGCTTTGTTAGAGGGATAGTTCAGGCAGTCCACGATCTCCGCAAAAAGTTCGGCAATCAGCGTATCAACATCCTTTATGCCGGTACTGGCCCTTATTCTGCCTTGGTGTTACCGCTTACTGCTATCTTTTCTTCAAAAGAGATTGGCTTCTTCCTGCTGGAAATCAATTCGCTCTCCATGCAAGCAGTGAAAAATCTTTATGAGCGGTTTTCGCTACAAGAATACGTACAAGCGTATATCCAGGCCGATGCTGTGAAATATCAAATTCCGGATGATATCAATATTCACCTTATCATTTCCGAGACGATGCATCAGGCTTTAAAAGATGAACCACAGGTATCTATTATGAATAATCTTTTGCCACAATTAGCGGACGGCGGGATATTTATTCCCCAAAACATTACTGTTAACCTGCTAATGATTGATGGTGGCCGTGAAATTCAAAACATGTTTGCACCCTGTAACCCGCCACGTCAGTTGCTTGGCACCGTATATGAAATAGGCATGAAGAAATTTCCTTCTATCAACATCAGCAGGATTGCTGTACCCAAGGAAACGAAGGGATTTACAGATTTGTCGTTATTTACCGAAATTGAAATATATGGCGAAGAGTTTCTTACAGCCTATAATTGCGGGCTGAATCTACCGGTTCGGATCGGTTCGGCCGACCAGTATGCGGGTAAAACCATTGAGTTTGAATATGTGATTGCCGAACGCCCGTACTATCATTACTTTGCGATGGAGTCATGAATACGTATGTATTAGGCACAGGCCTTTCTCACGACGGTTCAGCCTGTTTAATAAAGAACGGCAAAGTTCTGGTAGCTATTGAAAAGGAACGTCTATCCCGCATTAAGCATGACGGCGGAAATGACGCGCTTGCTGTAGAATATTGCCTCAAGGCAGCAGGTATCCAGGCGAAAGACCTGGACTTAATTGTGCAGGCAGCAAATTTTGAAATAGAAATACCACTCACCCGCTATAAAGGCAAACGCTACTTCAACGAAGATCTTCAGATTCCGGTTCATACAATTTCGCATCATTTTGCGCATGCCTGGAGTGCGGCCGGCCGCTCACCGTTCAACGCCTGTAATGTTATGGTAATTGATGGCTGCGGCAGTCCTTTTGAACAATGTATGGATTTAGGCGGTGCCTCTATTTTACAAACCGACATTTCCGATGGAATGTACTGCGAAAAAGACAGCTTTTACTTTTTTGAAGATGGAAAGCTTTTTCCCCTGGTAAAAGACTTTTCGGCCTTTAATGCGGGGTCCAGACAGGCGGGCTTTCAATTTCCAACCAGCTACCACTCTATAGGCGGATTATATAGCGCGGTTAGTCACTATTGCTTTGGCAACATGGACGATGCCGGCAAACTAATGGGCCTGGCACCCTACGGACGACTAAGGGGCTACCCTTCCATATTCCACTTACATGGCGGCCGCGTTCAGGTCAAGCATGACGTCCTTGCCGAGCTTTACAATTGTCCAGCAGCTGATTATAAGCACTTTCGCACAAATTTTAACCATTATGCAGATATAGCGCGTTGGATACAGGACGAAACCGAAAAAGCGTTGATATATATTTTTCGTGAAAGAATGTTATCTCATCCCCATCAGCATATTGCCTATGCTGGCGGCGTGGCATTAAATGCCGTAGCCAATAGTGCATTGATTCAAAAACTGGACTTAAAATCTTTCTACATACAGCCGGCGGCTGGCGATAACGGACTGGCGCTTGGATGTGCACTGTATGGTTGGCACGGAATAATGGGCAAAGCTGAAAAAGTTGCGGGAGAAGAAGTTTTCTTAGGCTGCCCCTATCATGATCAGGCCATTGCAGATGCAATTGCATCTACCGAAAAACAACATTTCAAAAAATTTACCTGGAAACCTATTCATGATGCTTCGGAAGTGGCTGCAGAAATGCTAGCACAAGGTTGTGTCATTGGCTGGTATCAAGGTGGCGCAGAATTTGGACCAAGAGCACTTGGTCATCGAAGCATCCTGGCCGATCCCAAGATTTCCGGTATCAAAGATCGTATAAACGCCAGAATAAAAATGCGGGAAGACTTCAGACCCTTTGCGCCCGTTGTTCTACTTGAAAATGCAAAAAAATATTTTAAAAACGGATTGGAAAGCCCCTATATGATTTTAACAGACCAAATTTTACCGGAGTGGCGGAACCTGCTAAGTGGTATTGTTCATGAAGATGGCTCATGCAGGGTACAAACGGTGGCGAAAGGATGGGATCAAAAACTGGAGCGGCTTTTGCAATTATTTGAAAAACGTACAGGTATCGGCGTACTGCTAAACACCTCTTTAAACAGGAAAGGCATGCCGATAGTAGAAACACCCACAGAAGCCGTAAACTTTTTTCTTGAAAGCGATCTTGATGTATTAGTTCTCGGAAATTTTATTTTAAATAAAGTGCGATGATTGTCTTTGCTAAACTACCCATCACTGTAAACATTCTTGACCTTCAGACGGAAATTGGAGCCATTCTACAAGATCCGAATTGGGTACCACACTTTAACGCTGCTGCGTACAGGGGAGACTGGACAATCTTTCCGTTACGAACACCGGGAGGACACAGTGATAAGCCTTATGCTGATCTGTTGGGTGAAAATTTATTTGAAGACACGCAATTAATTAACGCACTTCCTTTTACAAAAGCTTTGCTAGACGGTTTGCAGTGCCAAACATACTCAGTACGGCTTCTTAAGCTTGGTGCTGGCGCTTCAATAAAAGCACACCGTGATCCGGGCCTGGCTTTTGAGCAAGGTGAGGCACGTTTACACTTCCCTGTGTTTACACATGACGAAGTACAGTTTTTTGTAGAGGAAGATTTGGTTCCGATGCGAGCAGGAGAATGTTGGTACATTAACGCAAACCTGACTCACCAAGCCGTCAACATGAGCACGAAAGACCGGATTCATCTTGTAATTGACTGCCAGGTTAACAACTGGTTAGAAGCCCTATTCAACAAAGGTGAAACACGAGAGAAAATTGACGAATCCGATTTAATAACGCAACGCGCAATTATAGCTGAACTAAGGCAACAAAACACGCCACAAACACTGCAATTAGCTAATGAATTAGAAATGAAAACAATTAAAAATCAAATTCTGAATTTTTTGACCGAGGTAGGCTTACCTTATCGCCTTGAGCAAATTGAGGAAGAATCGTTTCTGCCGGGGCTAAAGCTGGCAAACGGAACTTTATTGATTGATGACAATAAATTACTTTATCCGGGTGATATCTTACACGAAGCTGGGCATTTGGCCTGCGCACCGCCAAATGAAAGAATGAAGATGAATGGTGCACTTGAAAATAACGACCAAAACAATGCCGGTGAACTAATGGCCATTGCATGGTCATACGCAGCATGTGTGCATATTGGTATAGATCCACATGTTGTTTTTCACGAAAACGGGTATAAGTCAGGCGGTTCTTCTATTGTCAACAACTTCAGTCAGGGCCATTATTTCGGCGTACCGATGCTACAATATTATGGTTTGGCTTTTGATGAAACGCAGGCTAAAATACATGGCGTAGAACCCTTTCCGCATATGCTCCAATGGATATGTACAGCGGAAGATACAATTAAGGAAGATTCAAAGGAATTGTGAAATTGCAACAATCTACCTCTTTCTTGCTATACTAAACTGAACCTGTTTAGCAACCGGTAATCTAAGAGTAAATAACTTTCAGTTAGTTTCTTAAAACTAACCGGCACAATTGCCCAGTCACTTTTAATACCCACCGTATATTGCTGCGCGATTAGATCGAATTTAAGTGGCGGATAAAATGAAAGCGGCTTACGCTATGGCAAGCCGCTTTCATTTCAAATTGATAAACTTAGCTTTTGGGACAAGTCCCCGTTCAACTAAGCGATGGCACCAGGCGAACTATTTTTTGCAGCCATTTCAATAATACCTTCGGTGGCGTGTAAGCCGCCAGCAAGTATATTAGCGAAAACCATAAATGGCACAACTTCATCGGCAGCGGCCGAGGTAAGCGTAACTGCCCCATAAAGTACCCTTGCTACATAAGATGATAGTTTACTGCCTTCATTTACCAAGGCAATAGCGAATGCCGAGTCGCTCGGTTCTTCGGCAAGTTCAGTAAAATGCTGAATAGTGCACATTAACCCCGGTATAACCATAACCGTATCTACGTAAATTGACGCCGAAGCTGCAAGTGTGGCCAAACCCGGCGTAGCGGCAGTACTACGACTGATCCAGAAATAGGTTTTACTAATTACGCGCAAACAAACTACTATTTTATTAAATGTACTCCAGTCGCTATCCTTAATAGGATCTTGTGGAAACAGGGTATCTGCTATACCCGGCACAACTGCGCAGGCTATTGAAAGCGCGGTACATGGTGTGGTGAGCGGATTAACCCTTTGCGGATTTGCGGCCTCTAAGCCATTAATTTGAGCATAACAAGCAAACAAAACTCCCGTGGCAATTTGAGCAAAAGCAAAAATTGAAGAACAGGTTGATGATGACAGCCCCAATATGCCGGCAAGCTTACCTGTGGCTGGCTGCGGAGCAAGACGTATCATATTGATGGCTGCCGCCTGATTTGCGGGTGCCTGAGATGAACCAGGCAGTTGGGCTGCAAAAGCCACATTTTGCACACCAGCATTGGCAGCCCCGGCTTGCTGATTAGTACTGGCTGGTACCGCTTGTGTAATGGCATCAAAAGTAGTTGCCTGGCTTAAAAATTCGGTTTCGGCATTAGCGGCAAAAGGCGCTTGTCCGAATACGATTTTGTAAACAATAGTAGCAGGCACTGCAGCAACCCAGCATAATACATCAAGTACCGAAAATGATGGCACGCCGAAATCGCTAAGAATATCTGAAATAATCGGGATGGTTACGGGAGTTGTTAGCACACTCAGCGCATCCTCTGTAATGGTTGTCAAAAAATCAAATATAGCATCCACTCCAACTTTAATTCCGCTCACAACGCCCTCGGCAATTATGCCGGCTATTTTCTGCAATATTTGCGTTAGCGTTAGGGATGAAAACTGGCTACCCAAGCTTTGCAAATCACCAAACACCTGCTGCAAATTTGCTTCTTCTGTTTTTAATGCGTTAAAAACTACGTTTAAGGCATCTTCGTTATTGGCGCTTGCAGGGGTGCTACTTGCTGGCTGCATATTGCCCGCCTGATTTTTGAAATGATAAGGCAAATAATTGGACGAAGTGCTTTGACCAGATACCGGCTTATTATTGCTGGCTACAGTGCTACTCCCTGCGGCTCCAAAGGTGTCCCATGAAATGCCAGCCCATTTGCTGATATCGCCCTCGATGTTACTCATCAGTGTATCAAAATCCTGCTTGTATGTTGACAACAAGCTCACCTGATTTTGCATGTATAATGTGAAGAGGTTATAAAGCACGCCTTTTGCACGGGCAATATCTTCCAAATCGAAAAGATATTTCAAGAAACTGATCAGGTCTTCAATACCACTAACTATCTTATTAAACACCCATGAGGCGGCGGCTACCACTTGCTCAACACCATTCAGCACAAAATTATACACGTCTCCTGCTATTGTAACCACAAAGGTCCAGGCAGTAGAAGCAGCGTCTTCTACAATCGAAACAATGTTTTCTACGCCGGTAGCCAACCAATGGCAAATGTCACCGAAATCGGCTAAAAGCCCCGACGCATGCGGAGTTGCGGCAGCAGGCGGTACTTTTTGCAGCGCAGCAACAGCTGCCGAACCTGATGTAACATTAAGTTTCAGGTAAGCTGTATTTAAACTCTGCATAGCATTAGCGGCAGTTTGTATATCGCCTGATGAAGCGTTTGCCGCAAGCAATGGTTTGGATGCGCCGGTTTGCGTTTGGATAGTTGCTGTCTGAATATTGCCTGGCGTATTTAGCTGGGCCAGTTTTTGAAACGGCTTATCCATTGGGTTAACGCTGGTTGGCGCACTGCCGGCCAACGTTACCGTTAAAGAAACTGCAGTCAAGCCATTTACGGCTTCAATCAGGGTGATGCATCCGTTTTCGTCGGTGTTTATTGCGATGGGGGTTGTATCAATAACGGTGTATAGATTATTTACATAAAAAGCCGTTCTGGTAGCAGCGCTTACCTGTACAGCACTTTTGACCACCGGCTGCCCTGTTGCATCCGTAACTGAGATAGTGGTAGTATAAGAATCAATTTTTTGTGCCGGCATTGTTGCGTCAGATGCCGGAAGCAAAACCTGGGCAGTTTTCCAAAGCCCCGTTTCGGGCGACTTTGCTAATATGTAAAGATTTGATCCGCCAACCGCAAAAATGGTGTTACCGTTATTAACCACGTTAACGTACGGCGAAATCATGTCTACGTTTGTGAGCAACGGAACTGGCATAGACCATTGGCCGGTACCTGCAGTAAGTGCAGATGCCGCACAAGAAGTATAAAAGATATTATCTGCCGAGTTTAAACCCCAAACCGTAACTATGCCATTTACAAGACTGGCATATAATTTAGCAACATTTATAAACATACTATGCGCATAAAGCAACACAGCAGTTGCACCATTAACTTGATTATTTGCCGCAAAATAATAAAGCGAACCTTTCGCTGTAACGTACAAGTCGGTTGTGCCATCTGCATTTCTGCAGGCAGCTATCGATTCCGGAACAAGATTGCCCGGCAGCTGTAGCACAGCGGCACTTGGTGCAACATTAGGATTAAACGGATTGTATAATGCATTATAAATTAGCTGAGCACTTCCGTTAACCTGCCCGCCGGTGTAAGTTCCATCTACCAGTGCGCCTGCAGAACGCCCCAAGCAAGATAAATAGGCACTTGCTTCAAAATCAACCGGTAAACTGTGCGGTGTCCAGGCATAGCCACTTGTTTTACTAGTATTGATATAAAAACGCTCAATCAGTTGAACAGCGCTGGATGGGTCGCGTATTATATCAGCAACAATAAATTGCCCTTGTGCAGTTTCCGTAAGGTAAACGTTTACAATCTCAATCTGCGCTGGCTGGGTTCCAGGCGCGTCAAAAGGATAGTTTACCCAAACCGGTTGTTGCAGCCACGAGGTATCAGTGCTGGAGTTATTTAAACATAAAAGCAAATGGTCGGTACCTGAGAGTGTGGCAACCATACCCATGCCTATCGTACCGCTATGGATGTCTTGCCCAACAGAAAAAGTTTTGACCTGGGCATTAGGCAAAGCTGTACTTAAAAATTTGCTGGTCAGGTTGGTTTTTGTCCATCCGTTTGCTGTATCGGCAGAGGTTTCTTCGGTTACATAAAAAACATGATCGGTTCCTACCGAAAACAACAGTGCGTATCCGGCACTGGTTTGCACAGCCTGAAAGGCAGCATCAGGAGCCATAATTTCCGCATGAAGATAATTGGTTATCAACTCGGATGTTATATTGATATTGTTGCTCATCGTATTACTTAAGAATAAAAGCTTTTAAGGGATTACTGCGGTTGTGTATAAGTGATATGGGCAACCAGATCCTGATTTTCCGAAAAACCAACGCTGGCATATGTAAACGTTTTGCCACCCGGAAAAACAAAGTTTTGAATGGCAGAAACCGGAACGTCGGTTAGCTGTGTAGCTGCCACATCATTGGCATAATTACTAATTGTAGCGCTCAAATCATTTAAGCCGTTAAAAAAGCTGGTAAAACCGCTTACGCTCACATCATCGGGCGAATTGGTAACAGTTGATACAGGTGCACTTAGCATTAAGCCGCCGTTTTCGTTTATCGTTACGGTGTAGGTATCTGTAATTGTTCTATTTACAACGTTACCTTCTGTATTATCACTCAGGCTTGATAACGATATCCACACTACAAGCGTTTGGGAAATTACTATGGTGTTACCAGTGGCCGAAACCGTCATGGAATAGTTTGATGACAGGCCTGCACTACCCATATCACCGTTAAGGCCTGCCTGATCATATGCTTTACTGCTTTGATAACTAATATCAAGTATTGTAGAGCCGGTAGCTGGCAGGCTGATTGAAGGTGTTTGCCCCCGCGAAAGGTTCCAGGTCCAGTTACATTGCGTATCCAGAAAACCACTAAGTGCAACGTGAACAGAAGGCACATAGCAGTTAACTTCTGCAATGTTCATCAAATGTTGGCAAAAGTAATTGGCTAGAGCTTTACGATTAATGGCAATAGCACCATCATAGCAATCTTCCTCGCTTTGTTCAACCCAGTTCCAGGTAAACGGAACAGCAGGCGGAAGTGCATCATTACCTGTAGCGCACAGATAGTTCAGCGTGTTAAGGTCCGAAATTTCTGGCCCTGCATTCGCCGGAACGTAAGGGCTTATCTCAAAATTCATCTTACTAACGCTCAATGAAGATGTGTTTGCAGCAGGATTATTAGGCACAATTGTGTAGCCCAACACAGGCAAAGCACTTCCTTTCAATGCACTACAATACGCGCCAACAAAGGCTTCATTCAGTGCTGTTGCAACAGCAGAACCTGCAGCTACGCCCGATAATGTAGGTACAGTTTCCAGAGCCGCATTATCCAGGTCAAACATTAATTGCTGCACGCTGAATGCATTGGGTCCGAGGTTATTAAGTTGCTGCTGCACATCGGCAGGGAGCTTGGTATTGTTAATCAACGTATTAACTGGTACCGTTGAGGTAAACAGCCATGCAGCTCCCGGCTGCTGAGATTGGTTTACAAAACTGGTAAGGCCGTGTCTGCCAAAGTTTGCCTCTACCACGGTAAAAGACGAACACAACAGGGTAAAGCTAACGGCGCCGGTTCCGGGATTAAGACTTACCAAATCCGGAATATTTTGAGGTGCATAACCCGGAGGTAAACCGATCTGGGCTTTAAATCCGTACCAGAAATTTGATTGACCGATATTGGTCACACCTGCCGTAGACGGTTCGCTGGCATCCCAGTTTTGTACACTGAATGGATCTGTACCATTAGTTTGTGTCATTAAGGTAGCATAATCTACCACAACCGGATTTCCATTTTCATCCTGGTTGTAATACATGGTTACTACCGGTTGATTAGCGACCGAAAGGTATTCTTTCATTGTAGTGTTGATGCTGGCTTGGGTAACAGCAACAACAAAGTCGTAGCCATATGATGGTGCTGAAAGAAAGGACTGTATAGTACTCATTTTAGTAAAAAAGGCAATAAATTTTAATGGGAAGAGTTAAGGATGCAATACGTTTGGGGATATTTGCACCCACATAATTGGGTTTTTCGTATTTGATTTATTCGTTTTATGCACCAACAACACGGCCTACCGCAAGTGAACCGATAGTGCCGGTGGCTGAGGCTGGTAATGACACAGTGATAGGTTGTACCTGCAGCAACAGATCATGAGCGGCAAACATGAAACCTATGGGCGTATCTGCTTCATCGGCTACAACCAACACAGTGCCCCTACCAATTCCTGTTGGCTTTGGCTCGCCGTTGCCACGCTGATCATTATGATGGGCAACGTTAGATGAATCGAAAACAGTTACTGCGTAAAATTGCAAACCAGACTGTATGAACTCGGCTAAGTCGGTTGACCAAAATGCAGCATTTAAAACACCTCTCTGCAGCTTTTCTACACTGTCAACAATCATTACGTGTCCGGTGTCTTTACTTCCGGCAGGCAAACCGTAGGCTAAAATATCGCCGGGCTTCACCGCGCTAAAGGCACCTCCCCTGCTTAGCTGACCGTTTTTAGTAATAGTATATGCAACAGGCTCAAGATTGTGTTTTGCGCCCAAGGCAAACCATTCTGCAAAATCATCCGCGCTTGGAAAAGGTTGCTGGTGGCCGGGTGTTTGGTAATTTGTAATAGTACCGTTGGCAGCGGTTACCAACGATGCATAAACATTGGTTTTAGCGCCCAAAGGTATCGTAGCATACAACACACGGGCAACAAAACCAGAACAATCGGTTGTTGCTACATAGTTTTGGTTAGGCGTGTTAAACCCAAGCACAGGCCCACCATTTTGCCAAAGCAAATCGCTTATACCAAAATTGGCTTTCATTTCTTCAGCAGAGTATAAAACGTAAGAGTATTCATCAACCGTATTGGGCTGATTGGCAGTAACAAATGGAGCAGCAAGTGCCACCGCAGCATCATGAGTGTTCTGATATACCTGCGTGTTAAAATCAGAACCTGCTAATTGGTTTGTAGATATCATTGTTGTTTCTAAATTTTTTAGGTATAGTTGGTGTGTTTGTGTTTACAAACTGCATTTAATAGCAACCGGGTTAGCTACCATCAGGCAGACACAATGCCAGTAGCGGCGTCAGGCGATGCGGGCATTGCGTTAACATCAGTTTGTGCCGTAACCGGATTTACCGGCGTTGAAGGTGTAGCCGCAGGTGCATAGGATGCTGAAATAACTGCTGCTGCAGATTGGTCCGGAATGTTAACAGGCGAATTTTCTTCGGCATATTCAATTGCCGGATTATTTTCTTGAGACTTGATAGCCAGATAAGTTACACTGCTGATACCTGTTAAAGCCAAAAGCGTTTCACTCAACTCTGGCAATGCACAGCCAGTACGAATGCTATAAATCTTATTCAGGTAAATAATAATGGCAATAGCGGTCCAGATTACATTCTGGAACCTGTGGATGCTGATGCCGTTATCGTCAGAAAGAATATCCACAAAAAAGCCTTCAGAAGGAGCATTCTGATGACGGTCACGACCGTCCTGTATTTCGCGTTTATCCATCAGGGTACTACCTGTGGTTACTGCGGCGCTTATGCCCATCAGTATCAATGCTGTTTGGTTGATACCTGTTGTACTGCAATTACCCATACACAGCTCCAGGTAAATATAACTGCAGGCAATCACTACTGTCCATACAGCAAGCTGCACGCGCGATAAGCTAAAGGGATTGCTGCTTTTAAAAAATCTAACACCTACCTTTCTACGTACTTTCTCAGCATGTGCATCAAAAGCCTCACAATCATTTATTTCGTCTCTTAGCATATTGCTATAAAACGCCAGCAAAAAGAACATAGTGATGATAGCGATTATAACAAACAGCGCAAGTGTTTTGTGCAAATCATAGTGCTGCTTACCATCGCTGCAACTTGTGAGCGATAGAGCCAGCAACAACGCAGGCGTAAATATTAAATACTTTTTCATTTTAATGGTTTAATCAATAGTTATTAAGGAAAATCAGGCTAACTGCGGATTAAAAGGCGTTAACCGGCTCATCCATGAATGTTCAAATTGAGCCTGTGATGGGTTGGTTTGGATAATAGCCAAATACCGTTCTCGACGCAAGGCTATCACTTGGTTGTAAAGCGCCTCACCATTAGCAGCATTAGCAGCTTCAATGGTATGAGGCCCTACCTGACCATCAACGGTAACTGTATTTGGCTTCAGTTCGTTTATTGCTTGTTGCAAAAAGCGCGCAGCCATTCCAGTACCCATGTTTACAGCGGTATCAAACAACTGATCGGCCAACTGTTGCGATTGAAGTGCGCCCAAGCCAACAACATCCCAAAAATTTTCTTGGTAAAAGGACTCAACGGCGGCCTGTAAGTTGCTGTTGCTCCGTAATTGGGCATCAAGATTAGCCGGGTGCTGTGCCACAACTTGGTCTACTATCGGCCATCCGGCCCACTTAGGCCAAAAGTTACGGGCAACACCTGCATATGTTTCGCCGCCATGATCGTTTGGGTTATTGGCGTACCCGCCCTCGTTACCCAGTGTAATGTTAAATGCCTGAATAAAATTTGCCATGTTTTTAGTTTTATAATTAATAAATGAGTTATAAAAGTTGAGCTGAAGGATAATAACCGGCTTTAATTACTTACCTAAATAAAAATGATAGCCAAGGCCATATACCACATTATTTTTTAAATCAAAGGGTAACCGACCGGCGGTATAGCTGATAAAGAAACCGTTTGTAGCTTCCAGGGCCGAGGTGAAATAAACAAAGTGATCTAAGCCAGCTCTTTTTACCGCGATAGACGGACTTAGCTCGCGGTAGTATCTCAAGTCGGCACTATAAAACACCATCTGATTGCCGATAGCTGCCACCAGTGTTTTAAAAGAAATTTCAGTTCTCAGCCGGTTATATGCATTCAGGTTTCCGCTTACTTTATACCGGATACTATCTTGCCCGGGAATGACATGGTCAATACCAATCAGCATAGAGGGAAAAGAAGCTGCAGAAAGCCTGAAAGTGCTGTCTGTACCTGTTAATAATCTGAGTATGGCAAACGGATAGTCGGGCAAATTAAAGTACAACAAAGCTTGCTGCGTATCCCAGGGCTTTGCACCCAGGTTAACCAGCAGCCCTGGTACAAATTGGCGCCTGGCAAAATCCTGTGTATTTTCTAGTGAAAAGTTACCGTTTATACCCAGATAATATTGGTTAGTAGTTTTTGCCAATGCGCCACGCTGGGCATAAAGCCTGGCAAGCAGCGAACGGTTACCAGCAATGTTAGCATTGATAATTGCCTGTTGTAATTGTACAAACTGTGATTTCCCTGCCGAATCGAGCGCTTTTACTTTTCCGCCCCACATCCACGAAGCATTGTACTGAAAAGCTGATTCTAATAAATTGCTGGTGTTATAGGCTTTGTTAAACGCTATGTTACCCGAAAGATTTAGCGCATAGCTTTGATAAGCGGTAGCAACGGCATTGCTCTTGCTTTTAGTCCAGCTGTTATTATAATTATAAGCAAAGCCCAATGCAGCATTCTGCCGCTCGGGCTGGAACGCTTTAAATTTAAGGTTAAGATCGCGAACGAAAGTGAAGAGCTGACTGGAGTCGGACGCATAGTTTCGTAAAAATTTTGCGTAAACATCGTTGTACAGTGCCGGATTTTCGAAGACCGAATTTAGGATAGCACCTTTAACACTGTCTATCTGTTGTTTAGACAAGCCAGCATAAGTGCTTTGCAGCGGGCTTGAATTAACGGTTTGGGCGTATGCTGCTACTCCAAAAGCTATGAGCATAAGAAACAGCAATTTTGCACGTAGTAACATTTTTGGCATATTAGAAAGTATAGTATTGGGCGATACTTTGAGCAAGATCGGCTACTGTGTTTTTTTCATTAATTAACACCTGCACCATAGCGTTACAGCTTGTGCTGCTGTTTTGACCATTTTGGTATGCAACCGGATAACAGTTAATAAATTCGTTATCAAGTTTTTCTGCCAGCATAGTAGCATTTGTTAAGATTATATCGGGCGTTGCCGCTTTATTGAAAAACTGGAGCTGGCTCATGATCAAATCACCGGCAGATAAAAAAGAAAAATTTGGGTCAAGCTGCCCTGCGTCTGCAAGACAGGCAAAAACTGATTCACACAGCAGGTTCGGTGTCCAAATCATGGCATTTTAGATTTATTTATGAAGAAAGTGTTTTTTGAGGATTAGTTTATTGAAATAACTATTCATTAAACTTTAGCCATTCTACGATAAATAGCGACCCAAAAGTTTCGCTAATTACAACAAATAGTTATAATTTTTTACGTCAGAGATTTTAAATCAAATTAGACTAACTAAAGGCATGGAAGACGGATGATATAGACCGTTAATGACAAGCCAAAACCTTGCATTTGAAAGTTGCAGCCAGTAATTTTTACACAGTAGGAAATTCATCTAAAAGCTCCTAGCTTATACGCCATTTCTTGTATAAAAAATTGGCATTCATGTTATCTTTCAGGCTACTAACAGCACACTAGGAAATAGCATGCTTAATTCAAAAAATAAGGTTTGTAAAACCATGTCTTTTTTACAATAGCCGTTGTGGCTTTGTTCAATTTTGAAATTTCAGCACAAATAGATATGGCTTTGGCTAAAAAAGCATAAATACAGAATCAGTTCAAGTTAGAATTTACAACAACACACGGTATTACATCCGTTCACATCACTGCTACGAAACGCACGCTATAAGTTCATTTTTGGTTTGCAGACTAAGTCCTTTCATTTAATTGAACGCTTTTACCTTTCGCAAAAATCCTCCTTTAAGAACGGTAGCTATACATACCGTACGTTTTGGCCTTATCCTTGCACAAATATGAGTCAAGCTATTTAAATACGTGAACAAAATTGCACCCACTAGTACTTACTTATCTCTTCTGACCATTTTACTGGGCATATTAGGCCTTTCCGGTTGGCTGTGGGACTTACCCGTACTATATAGTTTTTTGTCTAACGGTGCATCCATGAAGTTCAATACAGCTTTGGCCATACTGTTGTTGGGGGTAAGTTCGTTTTGCTTTCATCAAGGGTACAAGTCTGTTTCCCTAATAATATATTTAGCTATTTTCCTTTTTAGCTTAACCATTTTGCTCGAATATATTTTTTCGGTTGATTTAAAGGTAGACCAACTTGGGATATTAGATAATATTACTGATGCCGTTCAGGCACCTGTGGGAAGAATGTCGGCTTTCACTGCTACTTGCTTTTTGCTGGTTTGCACTGGTATGCAACTATTTACTTTAGGCAAAGCTAATGTTGCTCAAATCATTCTGGTATTTTGCTTTTTGCTGCTGTATAGTGCCCTTGTGGGATTGTTATTAAATATTACGGGCCTGTTCCAATTCGGCCGATATTCGGGTATCGCCTTGCCTACTACTTTGGGCCTGTCAAGTACCACTATTGGTTTGCTGTACGCCAGCCGTTCTCAGAGATGGTTAAGCGAAGCCTTTTCCAAACATTCTGCATCGGTTTACGTGCGATATGCCATTCTATATTTTCTGCTGCTGCTGCCCATCTTCGTGTCAGGATTTATCTGGATATTAAAACATACCGGCGTTCAGCCAGAGTATGCTATTGTTGTACTGATGCTTGGAACTGCTGCGCTTACTTTCCCATGGGCCTTTTTAGTCCTTAAAAAGCTAAACCGTTCTGATGCACGTGTGCACAATTTAAACCAGGAACTCGTTTTTGTCAACAAAGAATTGGACAGCTTGCTCCATATTGTCAGTCATGATCTCAGAACGCCTATAATGAGCTTAGAAGGATCGCTAGAATTATTGCATCGCAGATTGGAAACAAAGATTGAAGAGCAAGACAGGAAACTGTTTGCTATACCCCAAAAATCTATTAAAAGGTTGAGAAGCACCATTGAACACCTGGGCGAGATCATAAAAGCGCAAAAATTGACAGGGCAAGATGCAGAAGAGATAGACTTATGCGCTTTGTTGGACGATATAAGAGTTGAAATTTCAGAAACACTCGAAAATACCGGTGGCCAGATCATTACTGAAGCCGTTAATTGTACTATTTATTACAAGCGGGTTCATCTCAAAAGTATCTTGCATAATTTAATAACGAATGCTTTGATGTTCCGACATCCTCATAGGTCGCCTGTGATCCATATACAGGCCAGCATGGTAGATGAAGGTGTACAATTGGTAATTGCTGATAATGGACTTGGGATACCCGAGAAAAACCTGCCCGGCTTATTTCTAAAATACCGGCGCTTTCATGAGCATGTGGACGGCACGGGTGTGGGTTTGTATCTGGTGCAACAACTTATTGGTATTAAAGGCGGAACTATTGAGGTACAAAGTCAGGAAGGCCAGGGTACCACTTTCACACTATTTTTACCTGCATAGAATAATCTTCCATACAATACTAAGAATTTGGCTTACATCAATGATGCCAGCAAAGAAGCCAACTTTATGAAATTTCTAGTTACGTATAATCAAAATTGGCGCAATCAATTTCACTTCTTGAAATTGATTGCGCCAATATTTACTTGATTTTTAGGTTGCTTTATATATCTTTAGCATTCTGATACTAACCATGCCTTTAACACAACTATCCCTTGAACAAGCACTTGTAGAATCTCCGTCCAATTTAATTGGAAGAGTCATCCGTTATAAAGACTGGGAAGACACAGAATTATGTGACTTTTTACAAATTATGGACTGGCTTGATATTGCATTCGCTTATGATATATTCTTGGAAGGAAAATATCTATTATTTATTATCACCGGCGTTAAAGAATTAAATTAATACTTGCCTAACCAAGCATATCCGAAGGTGATCTACGTTACTAACATTAGCTCTTTTTTATTATTAAAAATTTAATAACTTTTTAAAAATCTTATCGTATACAATGTCATAATTATTTGAACCAACAATGGAATTCGTTACAGCCGCGGAATCTCTTTTAACCTTTAACAAACTAATGCTTATTGGCGCATTTATCAAGTTTGATAAAATCAAAGATTCTTTCAATTATGACCTGCAACGGTTTGAGAGATGGCTGGATAAGCATTTCATCTTTGACACTTATAGCCACTTCGAGCAAAGTGTTGTATTTGAGATTGTATGTGTAAAAGAACCATCCGTTTACCGCTCTTCTGGCAATCGATCCAAATATTGATCCGTTCCAGCAAAGCAAACTACTTGCTTACTGGCTATGTATATAGAATCTTTGTATTAGCACAGGCAATCATTCCTTACGCCTTCTCAAGAACAAACGCTTATATTATTCTGCATCCTTTACCAATATACATTTGGCTAATGGAACCGTGCATAATGTCAACTATAAGCTAACCTGCTTAAATAAAAATGCAAACCGTTTAAATGAAACTTCTTTAGGAATGACATACAGATTCTAAGCGCCTTATTGAGCAGGTGCCCGTTGCTGTTATCGTTACCATTCCTTAGTTAAAAGACTGCCTGAACGCTAATGGAGACTGCTTGGTTTTTGCCTTAAACAGTTTACTAAAAGATTGCGGATGCTCAAACCCCAGTTGGTACGCCACCTCACTCACAGACAGGCTGCTGGTTGACAGCTTTTCTTTAGCCTTTTCAATTAATCTTTCATGTATATGCTGTTGTGTGCTTAGCCCGGTAAGCGCCTTTAATGTTCCGCCAAGATAAGTTGACGACACATGCAATGCCGCAGCTATATCTTGCACTGCAGGCAAACTTTTCATAGTTTGCTGATCTTCATTAAAATAATCATCCAGCCATTGCTCCAATTTATCTAATAGCTGATGACTGGCAATTTTACGGGTAATAAACTGGCGGTTGTAAAAACGCTCACTATAGTTAAGTAATAGCTCTATCTGTGAAATAATGATATCCTGCGTAAATCTATCGATATTGGAACTGTACTCTTGCTGTATAAAGCGCAGGATATCATTTATTACCTGTTCTTCTTTATCAGACAGAAAAAGCGCCTCATCTATGGCATAGTCAAAGAATTCGTACTTTTTGATTGTTTTAGCCAACTGAGTATTCCAAAGAAAATCAGGATGGATAAACAACACCCATCCTGTATGTTCCACGTCCTGACCAGCTTCTACGCCGATAACCTGACCAGGCGCAGTAAAAAACATTACCCCGTTATCAAAATCATATTGTTGCTGCCCATACTTGTATTTAAGGTTAGTAGCCCGCTTAATGGCAATACTGTAAAAATCAAGTACGGCAAATTGCTTAACCTGACCTGCGGGAAACTTGACATCATGAAGGTTTATTACGCTAATTAACGGGTGCTGCGGTTTAGGCAAACCCCGAAGCTCGTGAAGCTGCGATATGGTTTTGATCTTAACTGGTGCGGTGCCGGGCATCATGCAAGTTACTGATTTTGATTGTATGCAATAGCAAAGTCCTTGGCAAAGTCAGTTAACTTCACTTTGCCTAGTACAGGCATATGGCTGTAAAAATCATCATACAGGCTACCGTCTCGCACCGGAATATTCATTTCTACGTACCCCTCTGCTGTTTGAGGGTTCATACCTGCTGTTAGCAACCCGTTCAGCATCTGTTCGTCACTGATCTCCATCCACTGCAAATCCGGTTTACCAATGGCCTCGCCCAAAATTTTGGCGATATCCCTTCCTGAAACTTCGTCACTGGCAATATAACGGATAGTTCTTCCTTCAAACGGTTTCTCAATGTCTTCTGCAATTACAGCGGCAATGTCTAGCGGTGATACCCATGGCGTTTTTCTTTCAAGACTATTGTTTGAAAAAATAGCACCCTGTTGTTTAATCATCGGAATGAATTGATACATTACATAGTAAAAGCCCACCGGACGCATAAATTTAATAGAAACATCTTCAGGCAGTTCTCTAAGAATGTTTTCTACATTATAATGAAAGCGCAATAGTCCGGGGCCTTTGTCGGCGCCAATACTGCTCAGGTGCACCACCTTTTTAACGCCTGAGCGTTCAATCGCTTGTTTGTAGTTATAACCAATTTGCGTAATGCCTTCAACTACGTCAAGGGAATGATCAAAAAACGCATCGCTTTTAAGTGTTTCCATAACATATACAATATCTGCTCGGGTAAAAGCGTGCGTCAAAAAATCCGCATCTTCCATGGTCCCGATAGCCGCCGTTGCCCCTAAGGCTTCGATGGCCGCTTTGCGGTCATTACTGCTGCTAATAACGGTTACCTGATGTCCTTTTTGAATGAGCTCGGTTGCCAATGGTTTGCTGATGTTACCTAATGAGCCTGTTACTACTATTTTCATGTTGCAAAATTTATTAATGCAAACTTATGGTAACATCATAGGCAAAACTTAGCCGAATTAACTGTTGTTGTAGCCAAAACTTATCGCATTTAGCTAATGCTTTTTTAAAGTTAAACAACAAGTATGCTTTACTCATTTGCTTTATAACTGGTTTAAGAGTTATCCTAACTTAATTTGCTTTGTCAGTTATAGGGTCTGGAGGTGCAGGATGAGCCGGATCATAAACAGCCACACTTACCCTGGAATCGGCGCAGCCATAATATAAATACCACTTATGTTTAAACCATGCCATGCCTTCAATAAATACTGTTCCGTTTACGTATTGTCCACTTTTTTCAAAGGGCTGCATGGGGCGCAAAAAGGGTACGTTGAGTCTGTCTACCAATTTCGTTGGATCTGTTTTACTGAAAAGCATTTGCCCCGCGCAGTATGAATTGCCGTTAAACCTTTTATCTCCTCCATCACCCGGATGATTTTTACCATTATAAAACAGGATTATCCCCTTATCAGTAAGTATAGCCGGAGGACCGCATTCGGTGAGGTCACTGTCAAAATAGCCGGGCCTTGTTGCAGCAAGCACTTTCAACTTTCCTTGATTATCGGTTATCGGTGTCCAGTCTACCAGGTTAGTTGATGTTGCACCATAAACGGCATTTTCTCCCCAGTACATAAAATACTTGCCGTTCACTTTTGCAACTACTTGTTTATCATTTTTGACATGTGTAAGTATCGATGCCGATTTGTGCGGGATATTAAAAAATTTGCCTTTGTACGCATCCTGAAAAATGGGACCATGTTTTTTCCACTGTATTAAATCTTTTGAGGTAGCTACCCCCAACCTTGGTGTTTTACGGTTCCATTGCGTGTAAAAAACCACGTAAGTGCCATCCTCAGTAACAGCTACGCGTGGATCTTCGCAGCCACCCGACCATTCATATTCTTTTTGCGAATCATTGGCCGGATATAACACCGGTTTATTTTTACGGGTAAAATGTAAACCATCGCTACTTTCGGCATAACCCAAACGTGAAGTACGCATACCAATCTTCACACCGGTTTTATCCTCTGAGCGATAAAGTACTACTACTTTGCCATTTTTAACAGCGGCAGCAGGATTAAAGGTGTCATTAGCCTCCCAATGAACTAACTTTTTGCTCATCGGATCCAGAAACTGTGACGATGCATCAGGCGAAATAATGGGATTGATATTTGCCGGTCTGGCAAAGCCGCCAAAAGCCCATTCGGGCAATACACTTTTGTTTTGACCGATGGCAAAATGGCCGCATAAAAGCAGCCCGATTCCACCTGTAAATTCAAGTAAACGTTTGTTCATGATTTGCCGTTTATTAGATTTATTTATGAAATTTAATACTCTGAAGGTGTGCAGAGCATTAAATAATTGGTAATACAATATAGATAATAAAAGCAGTTATACAAATCTGTTGAGAGCGGATTAATGTAAAACAATATCAAAGTACTGCTATCCATATATCGCATCTAAGCCTGGTGAAGTTTTAAGCCATACAATTAATTTCAGTAGCAGTTCTCATCACACTATACATCCGTTGTACATTCTCTTCATTGGGGTTTAACAATTATATAATACTAATAAACTAGGTTGCCGCCTGTTTACAAAAGCGTTTACCACTAACAGTTAAACTTCAAATACCTTATGAAACTTTTCACTGCTACCTATCTTCACTCATGCAGTAGTTCATCAAAAAAGAAATATCTATCAAAACGAATCAAAAGTGGTATCATCACGTTTGGAGTGACTATTGCCAGTTGCTTTGGCAATGCAGCACTGGCACAATCGGGCCATGATAACCCCTGGGCAATGGCCGAACTGGGCACTTTGCCACCGATTGCCAGTTTGAAAGATGGCGTTTGGCTGAAGGGCGATTTGCATGTACATTCCCGACACAGTAAGGAATCTACTAATAATCCTGTTTCAAAAATCATCCGGTTTTCTAAGTCAGTGGGTATGGATTATATCTGTATTACCGACCATGATAATCATGTAAACGGAGATGTTGCACATAACACCTGGGCCGACCCCGAATTCAAATCCGACTCGCTGTTGTTACTGTATGGTGCAGAATGGACCACTACCAGGGGGCACGGCAATGTTTTTTCGGCCCAACCTTACGATCATCAACGTTTATTTGATGTACGCGACCAGCGCGACGTGGTCATTGGCGCAATTAAGAAAGGTTTAGGCATACACTTATCGGCCAACCACCCCAGCGGAAAAGACCATTTCGGCTATTCGTACGATATGGTAAACTCTATTGAAGTTTGGAATTCGGTGCTCTGGGGCAATAATGCCAATGCCATCATGATATGGGATGATATGTTATCATCTGGCCGTAAGCTTACTGGCCGGGGTGGCAGTGATGCCCACCATGGTACACCAGACACACCCGACAAGGCAACGGCAAACAGTGGCCAAGCCAAAGCCAATTATGTGGGCACCCCAACCACTTGGGTATTTGCAACCGGCCGCAATTCACAGGCTGTGGTTGATGCGCTTACTAACGGGCGGGTATCTATCAGCGCAAACCCCTATGCGCCACGGGTTGAATTTTATGCCGACCTAAACCAAGACAAAAAGTTGGACATGATGATGGGCGACAACGCAAAGGCTACTGGCAAGCCCGTTAACTTTAGAGTTCATCTTAGCGGCAATAATGCAGTAGAGAACACTTATACCATAACTATCATCAAAAATGGAAGCACATTTGGCACTTACCAGGCAACCGGCAAAACGCCCAAAATTGAATTTACTGATACCCCGGCAACAACCGGCCGTACTTATTATCGTGTAACCGTTGAAGGGCCGGCTACACCTTACCCACAAGTACCCAACGCCATGGCATTAGAGGGTAAAATGGTAGCTTTATCAAACCCAATATATTTCAATTTCGATCCGAATTTTTAATAAGATAATACTCTTTGTTTAAAGTTAAACTGTACTACGTCGCGCAATTTGGAACCAAACTAACTTCTGCGAAAATCTCACAAAATAGCACTTAACCTTCCGTTAATAAAAAAGATGTAATTTGCAGGCTTAGTGATGGGTTATCACTAAGCCTGCATTCATTTATACACTAACATACACAAGCCATACCATGAAAAATAATTGCACTGGCTTATACTATCTCGCACTGCTATTACCGGTTTGCTTTGGCTGTCATTCATTTTTTCAAAGAGACAAAGGTCAAAACAATCAGGAAACCATTAATCATCATGCGTCTTATGATGACAGTACGCTTAACCGCAACACGTTGCCGGTAATGATGCCATTCAACCGCATTATTGACCCGGCGGGAAAGCTGATTGTTTATGGCAGCCCGGAACTGGAAAATCATAGCCTTGATTTAAAGCCTATACCCGGAACAGATTTGTTAGCGGTAGAAGACCGTTACGGTATCGCCATCCTCACCCCCAGTCAGCAAAAAGTGGTGGCACGTTGGAGCTATCCTGATGATCAACGCTTTAAATCGTTGATGAGTACTTACTCGGGCATAGACGTGGTTCAGGTAAATAACAAAACGCAGATTTATTGGAGTGCCGCCAGTGGCGATAGCCATCAGTCGGTTGTATTTAAGGCAGAATGGGATGGCGGCAAGCTACAAATTGCAGATACTTTTACTTTTGTACCCGAGGCCCCTTCGCCGCTAGCACTGCCAAATGAGCTAAAAGTAAATCTTGAAAATGGCAAACCCTATTTGTATGTGGTGTTAAACGGCAACAACCGCTTGGTAAAAATTAACTTGTCCGACAGAAGCACTGTATGGTCGGTACCTACAGGTGTGGCTCCTTATGGTATTACCATAACTAATAACAAAGCCTTTGTAACCAACTGGGGCGGCAATACGCCCGACGGAAAAAGCCAGGAAACAGCCGGTGTACCGTATGGCGCTGTAAATATTAACCCAACCACGGGCGCTACTCAGGCAGGCTCAGTAGCTGTCATAGACCTAAGTAATGGCAAAACATTAAAGACTATCACGGTTGGGCTTCACCCGAACGATATTATTACCAGTGCTGACGGAAAATATATTTATACCGCCAATGGCAACAGCGACGATGTGACGGTAATTAACACTCAAAACTTAAGTGTTGCCGAAAACATATCGGTTAAAATTAACCCAGGTAAGCAGGGATTCATCGGTGATTCGCCCAACGCGCTAGCCATTACACCGGATGGTTCACGGCTTTATGTAGCCAATGGTATGGATAATGCTGTGGCTGTGGTTCAGTTAGGTGCTAAGGCCGGTGGCAATGGTACCAGCCGCTTACAAGGCTTTATCCCTACCGAGGCTTATCCAGGCGGATTGGCCTTACTAAACCAAACGCTTTATGTAACCAATTTGGAAGGTGAAGGCGCAAGGGTAAATAGCCGAGAAATGAAGGGTGCCGACAAAGAAACAGCCGAAGTTAAAGAAGGCGCTTACAACTCTCATCGTCAAAGGGCTACCCTTTCAATTATTGATGTGCCCGATGATAAGCAACTTGAGGCGCATACCCAAAAGGTAAAAGCGTTGATGCTAAACTTCAGAACGGAGCTGGCCCGGTTGTCTCCCCGTAAAAATCAACCCGCCAGACCCATGCCCGAGCGTATTGGCGAGCCGTCCATTTTTAAGCATGTAATTTACATTATTAAAGAAAACCGCACTTACGACCAGGTACTGGGCGATATGACCGAAGGTCGTGGGCAAAAAGAGCTTTGCCTTTACGGTGATGCGATAACACCTAATCAACATCAATTAGCACGTAACTTCGTTTTGCTGGATAATTACTATGCATCAGGCAAATGCTCGGCCGAGGGCCATCAATGGACAGATGCCGGTATGGTTACTGATTACATCGAGAAAAACGTTCGCGCTTGGTTCCGAAGCTACCCGCATGTGCAAACTGATGCCATGGTATACAGCCAAAAAGGATTTATTTGGAATAATGCGGCAGATCATGGCAAAAGTGTACGTATATACGGCGAAGCCAGCATTCCAAAAATTGACTCAAAATTGAGCTGGACTGATATTTATGAAAACTACAAAGCCGGTAAGCCTTTAAGCTTTACCAATACCACTACCATCTCCAGGGTACGCCCATGGTTATCGCCCAACTATCCGGGATCTGATTACTTAAAGATTACAGACCAATTGCGTGCCGATGCCTTTATCAAAGAACTGAAAGAATATGAGTCGCGCCCCGGTGATGCCTTTCCGCAGCTTTCGGTAATGGCACTATCTACCGACCATACTACCGGTACCCGTCCGGGCATGCCCACCCCACGCGCCATGATTGCCGATAACGATTTGGCATTAGGACGCATTATTGAGGCCATTAGCAAAAGCCGCTTTTGGAAAAATACTGTAATTTTTGTTACCGAGGATGATTCACAAGCCGGCTGGGATCATGTTTCTGCTTATCGTACTACAAGCTTTGTTATCAGTCCGTACAGCCAGTTACAAAAAACGGTTTCTACCAACTATAACCAAACCTGTATGGTGCGTTCCATTGAACAAATTTTGGGAATCCCGCCAATGAATTTGTTAGATGCAACTGCTTTACCAATGTTCGATTGCTTTAGCAACCGGGCATCATTACAAGCTTTTGCCAGCAAAAAAAATAACGTGCCTTTAAACGAAATGAACCCGAGCCTGTCGGCCTTAAAAGGCAAAGCGCTATATTATGCCAAACAATCATTACGGCCCGAATACAATCACATAGATGGCGGAAATGACGATATCTTAAACCGCATACTTTGGTACAGTAGCAAAGGTACAAAAGTATATCCGGCACATCTTGCCGGTAAGGCTGAAGATGACGACGACGATGATGATTAACGTATTCTAACCTTAATTTAAACACAAACCCACTTCTATCAAATGGTATCAGCACTATTTGATGGAAGTGGGTTTATTTTTCCAGTTATAATTTGTTGGCTTTATTTTACTTGCTTTTTGACGCCGTTGCATCGGATGTAAACAGCGGATTAACTCTGAAGTATTTGCTGTTTCCATCAAATCGCACTACATAATCTGATTTAAAATGAGTGCTTTTGAGGTAATAATCGGTAGTAACTATTTGTGCACCTGAATTAAATGCAGCCTTCATATCCGATTGGTCATTGGCCCTGGCTTGTTGCGTATCTGCGTCTGCCCGTGTACGGATGATGTACCCTTTTTTAACCAGACCGCTAATCTCAGGATCTTTCGGATCGTTCCTGAACATCATTGCGGCCTCGGGCGTTCCCGGTTCTGCATTGGCAAACAGTACACGTCCTTTTAAAGACGGATGCTCCGCTATGTATAAATCCCGCTTGGCATCTTTAGCATCCAGTAAAAAAATAAATTTTCCTTTTGCATTTTTAAGCGTTGGCCAGTTTTGATGCAATACGGCACTCTCCAGCGTTTCATATTTACCTCTTACCATATCTGGCGTAATCAAGTGTTCTTTGCCCAGATCATGTGAAATGGTACTGTCTAATTTGTCAAAAGCACGGGCTGTAAAAACTTCTGGAACGGTAAAGGTTGGGTTTTTAGACTTACCGTCTTTCGGTTCCAAGGTGATAAATATGGGATAATGATCGGGATGAGCTTCGGACCATGCCTTTAAATCGCGCAGGCAGGCTTCAAACGTTAGGTAATGACTGCGAAAGTCTAACTCGGGCACATGCAGCATTTTAAAACCCGGCTTTAGCATAACCCTGGCCGTATCAAATGTTGGTTGATTTTTTGCCCAGTCCAACCCTTTAGGATGGGCGTATTTACCACCCTTATCGTCAATATAAGTATCTAATTCCAGGTTTAGTAACCCCATGTTTAGCTGGTCAATAATAGGAATATGCTCATAATCCAATTTAGCAGCCGATTCCAGATCCTGCTTTTGAAAAACCTTGAACAACGCCGGATCAATAGCCTTTTTATAACTATTATGCGAACCGATAACTTGAATTTTATTTATAGGCAAATTGTCGGGGTCGTTGCTTTTCAGCGTTAGTATTGCACCTACGGCAAGTAAAGCCAGTAAAGTTTTCATAGTTCTTTTAAATTAAACAAGCATCTGCCTTTTTAGTGACAGATGCTATATTTTAAAGTTAATTATTTGAATTAATATCCGGGATTTTGTACCAGATTAGGATTGGTTTTTAACTCGGTAGATGGTATAGGATATAATCTGCGAGTGAGCGCTTTGTTCATAGACAGGTTATCATTTGGTAATGGATATTCTATCTCAAACTGGTCAAAGCGGATCAAGTCATTCCGGCGCCATCCTTCCCAAGACAATTCGCGGGCCCGCTCATCCAACAAGCCTTGTAAGTCAACTGAAGCGGCCAAGTCGGCACCTGCACGTGCGCGTAACTTATTGACCAGCGCAACAGGCGTTTGCATTTCACCGTTTACGCTAGTAACGGCTGCACCTCTTAATTCGGCCTCAGCTTTCATTAAATAAACATCCGCCAAACGCAGTACAGGTATATCATTGCTATTTAAGCGGGTGGACTGTATCATGGTCGGATCGGGATAATATTTGATAGAACGTATCCCCTCTGACTGGCTGGCTATGGTATTTCCCAAGTCCATAGGTTTACCTGGTACCAGTACCAGTTGTGGTGTAATATTAATTTGCGTAGTAGTGCCCGGATAATATACCGGTTGATTGGTAAAGCCACCGTTTCCATCAGGATAATACTGCGGGCCAACCAGCCAGGTTTTAGTCCGAAAATCGTTCGGGATGTTAAATCGGTTATAAAACTCCGGCGTGGTGCTCATGGCAATACTTATACCCACATTAAACCCATAAGCTTGTACCAGGTAATAGAAAAAGCCGAAACGGGTAAACTGGTTTCCGGGTATTTGCTGATCGTAAGGTACAGCAAAAATTGTTTCATTAATCTGCGGACCATTGTTAGGCAAGAAAACATCCCGGTAACGGGTATCCAACGAATAATTTTTATTGTTCTGAACACTGTCTGCCATGGTTACCACATCCTGGTAGCGTGTGGTGCCGGTGTATACACCCGAATTCAGGTACATTTTAGCCAGCAGCGCAAACACCATTCCACGGGTTGGACGCCCATACTGCAATGTATTTGTAGCCGAGTTATTGGTTTTAGCAGGCAACAACGGCAAAACAGCTTTCAATTCAGTTTCTATAAATTCGAACACTTTGGCCCTACTTTGTGTAGCCGGCGGCGTGTTTACCGGAAAATCGGTGATGATGGGTACGTTTCCGTATAAATCCATCGCAAAAAAATAGTACAAAGCACGCATTGCTCTGATTTCGGCAATAGTTGCACTTTTTACAGCATCCGACGATGTAGAAGAATTTACTACCGTAAGCAAGCGATTACAAGTGTTAATACCGCTAAAAGCCCACTGCCATACGCCAATTACATTGGCATGGTCAAATGTCCAAGTATGGTAATGTAACTGGCGGTATTGGCCACCGTCGTCAAAGTTACCATCACGGGCAGGGATAATGGCTTCATCTGTTGATAGCTCTTGCATGCGCCAATAAGGTACACCGTAGCTTGACGACAAATTGGAATACATGGTGCCCAGTAAGGCTGTATAATCGGAGTTGGTTGTTGGAAAGTTAGATTTTACGTATTGCGATTCTACCTTAACATCCAGTTTGGTGCAGGAAAACAAGGCCGTTAAGGCGGCTATACCGGCTACCGTTAAATATAATTTTTTCATAATCTTTAATCTCTAGTGCTTAATTAAAATGAAGCGTTTAGTCCGAAGATGTAAGTACGGGTTTTAGGATAGTAGTTGTTATTGTCAATACCCGGTGTTAAGCCGCCTATGTTAATTTCGGGGTCAATACCTTTGTATTTGGTGATTACAAATAGATTATTGGCCGATACATATAAGCGAATGTTTTTAATGGCAGGCAGCTTTGGCTTAATGTTGTAACCCAAGGTGGCATTATCCAGCCTCAAATAAGAACCGCTTTCCAGAAACCGGTCTGATATCAGGTAGGCATTTATATCACTAAACGATTCGCCCAACGTAAAGCGGGGTATGTTTTGAATTTTTGCATCAGCAGGGTTGTTCAGCGAAGCCAGCGTAGCATTTAAGATTTTGTTACCCAGTACGCCTCTTACCAAAAAGTTCAAATCGAAGTTTTTGTAAATGAAGGTGTTGGTCCATCCGTAAATCAGTTTCGGTTGCGCATTGCCCGCTATAAACTGATCGGTAGTTAGTGGCTGTGTAGCTATAGTGTTACCGGCAGAATTTAAATAAGTACTTACACCAGCAGGATTTTTACCCATATAGTGCCATAAGTAAAATGTGCCCAGCGCCTGCCCAGGCTGTACCACCTGACTAAAGTTGCCAGACTGGCCTTTACCACCTAACTGTGCTGTATAGTACAGCGGCAGGTTAAACGTACCGTTAGAAAGGCTTTCTACCACGTTTTTGTTACGCGATACGTTTACGGAAGTTCGCCATGTAAAACTGCGTCCTTTAACGGCAGTAGCACTAAGCACTACCTCGACACCCGAGTTTTTAATTTTACCGGCGTTGGCGGTAATGGTTGGCGTAAAATACTGTGTGAGTGAAACCGGATACTGGGTATAAATCAAATCCGAAGTTTTTTTGATATAGTAATCTACCGAACCTGTAATTCTATTTTGCAGGATGCCGAAATCCACACCAATATTGGTGGTGGCAGTGCTCTCCCACTTCAAATCGGGATTATCGCTTTGTGCTGCACCAATGGCATTAACAATGTTACCGTTATACAAAAATTTGCTGCCACCCGTTGCCGGTGTACCATAAACCAGCAAAGATGTAAAGGCGTTAAAACCTAAACTGTTACCTGATACACCGTACCCCGCACGCAATTTTAAATCGCTGATGACAGGCACGTTCTTCATAAAATCCTCATTGATTACACGCCATGCGGCCGACACTGCCGGAAATAATCCGTAACGGTTATTGATACCAAATGCCGAAGAACCATCGTCACGTAAAGATCCTTGTAAAAGATATTTATCTTCAAACTGGTACTGTACGCGGCCGTAGTAAGAAATTAACCTCAGAGTAGATATAGGGTTGTTGTCGAAACTGATTTGCGATAAGCTAGACGGGTTAGATAGAAACAGGTTGTTGTAAGTAACATTATCATTTGAAAACCCTTGCGTTTGCACACCAAATCCATCGTTTGTGCGGTTTTGCTGATAAGAATAACCGGCGAGTAATTTCAATGTATGTCTACCAAAAACACGATCGTAATTGAAGTAAGATTCTACAACATCATTGGTGTTTTGATAAGACAAGCGGCGCGCAACACCATTGGCATTCACTGCCAAACCTGATTGGCTGTTGAGATAGCTGTTATAATTATTTTGCTCGCGTTGCTGAGATACGCTTAGGGTAAATTTCAGGCCTTGCAATATATCAACCTGTGCAATACCGTTAATTAAAAACTTGTTGTTGTCAACGTTTATGGTGTTATTATTTAACAGCGACAATGGATTTAATGGGCCGCTTCCGGTGCGGGTGTAATTTTCTTTATAGCTACCATCCGGGTTAAACGGACTTACGGTTGGCAAATAGAATAGCATACCCGACAATACGTTGTTGGTATAAATATCATCTGATTTGCTATGGCTGTTGGTTAAGTTCAAACTCAACTTCAAGCGATCATCAAAAAAACGCTGGTTAATATAACCCCGGTAAATAACCCGTTCTAATGCAGTACGCCTTAAAATACCGTTGTTTTTAAAGTAGTTGACACTGGCGCCATATTCAGAATTTTTTGATGCGCCACCATAAGATAAGTTATGATTTTGTGAATGGCCTGTTCTTTCTACCAAATTTTGCCAGTTGGTATCAGAACCATCATCATCCAGCGGGCTGGCCAGCGGCTTTTGTCCGTTGGTTTGTAAGTATTGACGAAGTTCGGGCGCATTTAGCATGTCAATTTTCCTTGACACCTTGTTTATGGATGCATAACTGCTGTATGACAACCTGTTTTGCCCAAGCTTGGCTCTTTTGGTGGTTACAATGATAACACCGTTGGCTGCTCTTGATCCGTAAATAGCCGTAGATGCGGCGTCTTTCAACACATCTATGCTTTCAATATCGGCAGGTGCTAATAAATCGATAGAAGCACCTGGCACACCATCAATAACATAAAATGGTTCTTGTGCACCATCGCGTATGGTGGATGGACCTCTTAAAACCACGGCAGGACGCTGGTTAGGATCACCACTTTGCGTAACGTTTAACCCCGGCACCTTGCCCTGCAACAACTCGCCGGGCGTAGTTAAAACGCCTTGGTTAAAATCTTCTGACTTAAGTGAAGTAATTGATCCGGTTACATCCTGCTTGTTGGATGTACCATAGCCAATTACTACTACATCTTTCAGCTGCTTTTGGTCGGGTATTAAGCTGACATTAAGGTAAGAACCAGCACCGGCAACTACAGACTTTGTTTGAAATCCGATCATTGCAAATTTCAGGCTATCCGCCGCATCACTTACCCGAACGTTAAACTTTCCGTTAAAATCGGTAGTAGTGCCTTTGCCTGAACTTTTTACCGTGACAACAACGCCTGGCAGCGGCTGGTTCTTTTCATCAGTAACCGTACCGTTTACCGAATGGCCCGGTTGCTGAAATGCAAACGACGACGTAGCCGTGAGCAGGGCAATAATCCACAACAGCAGCAATTTGAAATTGCGGTTCAGGATTGCCACTTTAAAAACAAGTGCGTAAGGTTTTTCCATAAACTAATTTTGCGTTTGATTTAAAACATGAATTGACTTTGAAGAAAAGCAGATGATCAACTCCGCAAAAGAAGCTTCCAAACATTAGCATTTTGTCAATAAAACATTATGATTCTCACCAGGTACTGGCAAGTCATAAAACATTGTGCTGCAGGTAACAATAGATTGATATATTGTTAACAAAAGCCCAATCCACAAAACCTGTTTGCCGTTTCTTCAACTCTTTAAAGGCTGCGATAAGCCCGTTGTAATCCAACTAAAACGGCTACACATTTTGCCATATCGGCTACATTGAAACGAGTGTATTTTATGAATTTTGCTTTCAACATTTTATATATGAAAAACGAAATCAAAGGTAAAGTAGTGGCGATAACCGGCGCCAGCAGTGGCATCGGCAAGGCAACGGCAGAATTGTTAGCTTTTCGTGGCGCCAAAGTTGTTATAGGCGCCCGCCGGATTGACCGGCTTAAAACAATTGCAGACACCATACAGCAAAATGGCGGAAAGGTAACTTATCTGGAGATAGATGTTTCCCGTCGTACAGACGTAGAACAGCTGGTTGCTTTAGCTGTAAAACAATACGGCAAACTGGATGTGATGATTAACAATGCCGGTATTGCCCAGCTGGGCCGGATGGAAGAACTTGACGTAGATGGATGGGAGCAAATGATTGATGTAAACCTGAAAGGAGCGCTTTATGGCATCGCTGCAGCGTTGCCTGAATTCAAAAAGCAAGGCTCGGGCCACATCATCAATATTATTTCTACCGCCGGGATTGCGATTGTACCAACTATGGGCGTTTATGCCGGTACTAAAAATGCAGTACGCACCATCAGCGAAGCATTGCGTCAGGAATCTGAAGGCCGTTGGCGGGTAACCGGTATTTCGCCAGGCTATGTAAAAACCGAGTTTGTGAGTAACATTAAAAATGATTCCATCAGAAATGCAAATCAACAAAGAGCCAATGAAATATCCATTCCGGCCGAAGCAATTGCCCAAGCAGTAGCCTATGCCATTGAGCAACCAGAAACGGTGGATGTTGGCGATATTGTTATCCGACCCTCAATACAAGGTTAAACTAATACCTTTATATTTAATCACTAAAAAACTCACGATGCCAGCGGTGAATAATACATTAGCGTTCAGCAGTATTTCAGATTTGATGCACCGGCTAAGATTGCGTCCGCCTTTACATCCGCTGATTACCTTGGTTGATTATAGCCAGGCGAAGGTTGATCTGCATGATGCAGGCTGTTGGTTTCGGCTAAACTTTTATAAAATTACATTTAAGCACAACTTTAACGGCAGCGTTAAATATGGGCCCGGTTCTTATGATTTTAAAGAAGGCGGCATGGCTTTTCTGGCACCAAATCAGTTGGTGGAGATGACTGCTAATCCCAACGACTATCAGGGTTATGCCTTATACTTTCATCCCGACTTATTAAGCAACCATTCTTTAGCGCAGGGTATCCATCAATACGGGTTCTTTTCGTACAGGGTTTCTGAAGCGTTATTTCTGTCTGACAAAGAAAAGCAGACGATGATAACGCTTTTTCAGGCCATCGCCGCAGAACTCGAAAATAATATCGATCAGTTTAGCGAAGACGTGCTCGTTTCGCAGCTTGAGTTGCTGATGAACCATAGTAACCGGTTTTATAACCGGCAATTCCTGACCCGCAAGAACCATCATCACGACCTGATTGGCCGCATGAACGCATGGCTAAACGAGTATTTTGGCCATACAGACACCGTGATTAACGGCTTGCCATCACCACAGGATATTGCTGCGCATTTAAATGTATCACAACGCTACCTGTCTGACATGCTTAAAGCGCTTACCGGTAACACCACACAACAGCATATACACCTGGCACTAATTGAGAAAGCAAAAACATTACTAAGCCAAACCACTTTGACCACTGCCGAAATTGCTTACCAATTAGGGTTTGAGCATCCCCAGTCGTTTAACAAATTGTTCAAACAGCGAACAAAAGTTTCACCAGCGTTATTTCGGCGCAGCCTAGGGCTTAAAGATTAATCAAGGTGTGTTATCCGGATACGTCACAAATTCTTTTCTTTGCGCATCATGCTTAAAAATGCCGGCGTAATGCCCAGATAGCTGGCTATTTGTTTTTGGGATATACGCTGTTCAAGCCCGGGATAATGCCTGCGGAACTCCTGGTAACGCTGATCGGCTGTTTTAGACAAATTGGACGTTAGGCGCCGCTGAAACATATCAAATCCATTTTGGGTGAGTATGCGAAAAAAACGTTCGAATATGGGAACCTCGGTAAATAATCGTTCAAGAGCAGGTAAGGAAAAATAACATACCTGCGTATCCTCTAATGCCTGTATAGCGTTGGTGGCAGGCTTCACTTTAAAAAAACTTACTATATCGCAGGCCCACCAGTTTTCTGGGTAAAAGCAGAGGTTGTGCTCGTGTCCCTGCTTATCGGTATGATACAAGCGCAGGCACCCCTCGTCAACAAAATAGATATGTCTTTCTATCTCGCCGGGCTTTAACAATATACTGCGTTTTGGAACGGTTTTGCGTTGCAACAAGGCAAGCACTTGCTCCTGTTCGTCAGGTGCAAGTGCTATGTGCATTGCAAAGTTGGATAAAAGCAGCTCAGACATGTAAGCAATTATAGCCTTTAAAATTCAATTTTGCGCGTCATCAGCAACTTCAGCTCGGCAGTGGCAGCCAAACGAAGCGGGTTGGCCATTTGATGATAAACATCACTTTGGGCAATAGTTTTGAATGCCTCTGCGCTTGGATATTCTACCAATACTATTTCGTCCCACTGCTCGCCTTCGTCGGCTACTATGCTAGCTATTACTTCGCTTACCAGTTTCACATTTACGCCCTCAATGCCCAATTGCTCCACCACTTGATTAAATGCCGGGATATACTGCTCAAAGTATATCTTTTTATCTTTGAACTTTATCATATTCAGCATCAACACAGGCCCGTGACCCTGTTCAATATTTGGTAATGTTATCATATTCTCCAGTCTAAAAAAATCCAACAATACGGGTTATACGGTTCTGATCATCAAACTCAAAATAGTCCATGCCTTCCGCCGGATAGCCCTCCGGACGAACGGCCAGCCACCGAAAACGTCCACTTTGATGATGTGTTTGCGGTGCTGCCAATACTTTGAACGTTCTCGGCCCCATCTGATCATATGAACTGATAATCAATTCCGTGATAGCTTCCTGCCCGGTAATGGTGTCTGTTAATGGGTCGGTGTAAGTAGCATCCGGTGCCCAGCATTGGCTGATTATTTTCATGATGGCTTCACGCTCCGTCTCATTCCATGCACTGGTGTAGGTACGGATGGTTTCTTCTATATTCTTGATGTTTTCCATAAAGCAAAGGTCGCGTGGCTTTGCCAGAAAAAAGTTCAAGTAGTTGAAGACTTTAAAATTGGTTGCTCGTAACTATTTTAACCTAATAGGAGCTTCACGATTGCAGAAAACATTTTTTGAATGGAAGCTGCCTACAGAATCAAACCTTTTAGTTTAATAAAGCTTTTGGAGGTATGATGTTAGATAACAAAGCAATACTAGTTCAGGCAAACGCTTTGATTACCAAAGGTAACAATGAAGGGTTTTTGGATTTTTGCACCGACGATATCGTGTGGGAATTTGTAGGCGATCAAACCATAATAGGTAAGGAAGCTATTCGGGAATATATGAAAGCCGCATATGTAGAACCGCCGAAATTTGATGTGGAAAGCTTGATTGCAGAAGGCGAGTTCGTTACAGCCATCGGCAAAATTAGCATGAAAGATGAAAACGGAAAAATGATTGATTACGCCTACTGCGATGTATGGCAATTTAGCGATGGCAAGATGGCGGCCTTAAAAGCTTTTGTAATCAAAATTTAGTGCTAAGGTTTAAAGATATTGAGCGCTGAAGCCGAACAAATTATTGGCTGGCAAACTGGCAATTTCATACTTGGGTTCGCCAGCCAATTCCACAGGAACTATGCGTTTCTTCTATTCTTATTCGCCAAATCCTGAAGATCCATAATTTCTGTTTCAAACAACGGTAAGCACTATTTTGCCCTGTATGTGTCCTTGAGCTGCCCTTTCATGGGCCTTCCTGGCATCCGACAGTGGATAGGTACTGTCTATCACCACACGAATTTTTCCGTCATTAAGCAAATTTGCCAGTTCTGTCAGCTGCGCCCCGCTCGAACGAACCTGCGTTGCCGAAACAGTAACGCCCGCCTTTTCGGCCTCTGCGGCATCCGAAAACCCTAAGGGATACACCGGAAACAAAACACCGCCGCGCTTAAGTGTGCGTAGAAAACGGCCGGTAGTTGGCCCACCAACGGTGTCTAATACTACATCAACGTCACGTACTACATCCTCGGGAGCTGTTTCAGTATAATCGATAACTTCGTTAGCACCCAGTTCATGCAGCAGTTGCTTGTGCTTGCCCGATGCCACTGCAATAACATATGCTCCTTTCAGTTTGGCAATTTGTAAGGCTAAGTGACCTACACCTCCCGCAGCGCCATTTACAAGCACTTTCTTACCTTCTAAAGGCACGGGCTGGTGCTTATTTTGCTGAAGCGGATTAGGCTGGTTGTGTCCAACATCAACCAGGTATTGCCAGGCAGTAAGCAGCGACATGGGTGCTGCAGCCGCTTGTATATGATCTATACCAGCTGGCTTTAGCGCCAGTTCCGATACAGGTACGCTAACATACTCGGCATAGGCCTTGCTTTCGCCCACGCTAAAAAAGCGGACCATTGAGTATACTTCGTCACCAATGGCGAAGCCTTGCACATCATCAGCTATAGCTTCAACAACGCCCGAAATATCCGTGCCCAAAATAATAGGGAAAGGTACTTGTGGCCGCCACTCGGGCGGAAGCGATTTGAACCCGTCGCGCAGATACCAGTCGGGCGGGTTTAATCCCACTGCGTGAACCCGCACTAGTACCTCTCCCGGCCCCAGTTCGGGCCTTGGCGCGTCTTCGTAGCGCAACACCTCGGGGCCACCAAACTCGTGTAACCTAACTGCCTTCATTAACAGTTTTCCATTAACTTGATCATATTCATTTTTAAGCCGTTCCATAATATTTTTTTTGTAAATATTTAACTGCGTAACTACAATTACTTGTAGCATGTAGTGCAATACTAAATTATTTGTATACTTTAGACAAGTATGTACTTTTTAGTATCTTATGCACTAAAAAGTATGTAATATTGATTATCAACGCTTTAAAAATCAACCAAAATGAAAAATGATCAAAAAGTGACTGAAGCTACACAGCTGTGTGCCGTTGATTATGCCTTTAAGCGCATCGGCGGAAAATATAAAGCACGCATTTTATGGTACTTGGATATGAAACGAGTATTGCGTTATGGTGAACTAAGCCGAACCCTGCCCGATATTACCACCAAAATGCTGACCCAAACCCTACGGGAACTGGAAGACGACAAATTGATTATCCGGAAAATGTATCATGAAGTACCACCCAAAGTGGAATATTCGTTGAGCGAAACTGGTAAGGAATTAATTCCTTTTATAGCGCACCTGCATCGCTGGGGGAAAAAACAAATAGAAAAGGAAGCTTTAACAAACCCGGCAAAACAAGATGAACGGACGGCACAGGTTTGCAATAGTGTTTGCGGATAAGCCTGTATATAAACTTATTTGAATAGCTTATTACAACCTAGCATTGTTCTCCTATTTACATGCCAATGATGCCATAACACATGAGTAAAAACTAGGACAGATAGCCTTTTTAAGTAATTAGCTTGCGTTTAATTATTTATATGTTCAAACATACTTACATAACTAAGATATTTAAGTTAACTAAGGGCAATTATCAGTATATTGTGACAATTTGCGTTATCAGTTTGCAGTTTTGTAAAGTTATGTCGGCATATCATTTAAAGGTCAACACCCTATTCTGAGCAAAACTGTATTGGTCAATTAGTACATTAAAACCATCACCTATAAACTTAAAGTCATGTTCAAACACATCCTCATCGGCGTTCTGCTCGCTGCTGCATTTAGCAGGTCTCAGGCGCAAAAACTACCGACAGATTATGTAAACCCACTGTTAGGTACAGCTACCCTAACCGATTCTGCGGATGCAGGATTTAAACCTACGCGTAGAGTATGGGGTGCAGAAGTTTTTCCGGGATCTTCCCTGCCAAATGCCATGGTACAATTAAGCCCCGTTACCAAATTTCATAGCGGATCAGGCTATCAGTATGAGGACAGTTTGATTTACGGCTTCATCCATACCAGTAAAGGCCACTGGAATTTATGTAACGTACCTTTGATGCCGGTTACCGGTAATGTTAATGCCGACGACTATGCATCTGCCTACAGTCACAGCCGGGAAGCAGCCCATCCAGGTTATTACCAGGTTTATCTGGAACGCTATGGCATCAATGCAGAGCTTACCTCAACACTTCGCTGTGGCTTTCATCGATACACTTTTAAACCCAATCAAAGCCAAAAGCTTATTGCAGATTTAGCCATGGCTAATGAAAGGGTAAGAGGTTGGAACATTGTACAAGAGGGTAAAAATGTATTTACCGGCTACCAGCAAACCGGCGAAAAAATTTATTTCTACGCAGTAACCAATCACGATATTAAACAGATTGACTCACTAAAAAAAGACCAGAAGATTGTACCGGTAATTAATTTTGCTGATGGTGCGAAACCATTGGAAATACAAATCGGATTTTCTTACGTGAGTATACAGAATGCAAAAGAAAATCTACAGAAAGAAATGCTGGGGAAATCTTTTACCCAAATACAAAATGAAGCCACTAAAACCTGGAATAGCTTATTATCCAAAGTAAAAATATCCGGCGGTACTGAACGTCAGCGCGGCTTGTTTTACTCTTGCCTGTATCGCTCGTTTTTGTGGCCGGCGCTCAGGAGTGATAACAATGGCCAGTTTACGGATATGACCGGGAAAGTAGTAAACAAAGGGTTTAACTATTACACAGAGCCGTCTTTATGGGATGATTACCGTAACAAATTGATATTGCTGGGGCTGTTGTCGCCCAAAGTAACAGCCGATGTCATTAAATCATTGATAGACAAAGGGGAGAAAAAAGGATTTATGCCGACGTTTTTCCACGGCGACCATGCTGCGGCTTTTGTTGCCGGTTCTTATTTAAGAGGCATTCGGGACTATGACGTAAAAAGTGCCTATAACTTATTAATCAGAAATGCCACTGTTGAGGGAGGAACCAGACCATACATTACCGAGTACGATACCAAGGGCTATATAGCTGAATTAGATGTACCCAACCCGGTAACTACTACCGTTACTAAAGCGGCAGTAACCAAAACGCTTGAATATGCTTATGATGATTATGCCCTTGCTTTGCTGGCCAAGGCATTAAATGACAATAGCAATTACCAAATGCTGATGAAAAGGACCAGCAACTACAAAAACGTATTCGACCCCTCTACTGGCTTTATGAGAGGCCGCTTGGCTAACGGAGATTGGGTAAAGAATTTTAAACCCGATTACCCGTATTTTGAGTACATGTACCGTGAAGCCAATGCCTGGCAGTCTTCGTTTTTTGTACCACATGACGTAAAAGGACTAATTGCATTGTATGGAAGTAACGCAGCCTTCGAGAAAAAGCTGGATTCTCTTTTTTCAGTTCCGTGGAAAGGATACCAAGCCGAAAATTTATCAGGCTTTATTGGCCAGTATTGCCAGGGCAACCAACCCGATCATACTTACCCGTTCCTGTACTACTTTGTGGGCAAACAAGAGAGATCACAGCTGTTTCTGGATAGCATCATGAATCATTTTTACGACATGGGAAAATACAAACTATCCTATGCAGGTATGGATGATGCAGGCGAAATGTCGTCTTGGTATGTGTTTAATGCCATGGGCTTTTATCCCTTCTCTCCTGCCGATCCTAAATACATCGTATCTGTTCCGCTTTTCAATAAGGTTGAACTTACTTTACCCGATGGCAAAAAGTTTACCATACTTAAAAAAGGTTCGGGCAGAAAAATCAGCAGCATTAATTACGGGGAACAAAAAATTTCGGACTATTTTATTCCGGATGCTGAGTTAAAAAAGGGTAAGCAGTTAGCCATTACCACTTCAGGCAAAGGCAATTAACTTTAATAATTCAGGCTGATAATAGGAAAATGTATTATCAGCCTGAATTAAATTAACAACAAAGAAGGCGGCGACCAATCTATATCTTATCGTGCCGTCTTTTATTTTTATTTAGTAACCAACTGAATATCGTAACTGAAATTAGTTGGCTTTGCATAAACTACATAAGGTTCTAGAGGAGACGGGCCGCAGGAATTGGAACCAACACCCAGTGTTTTGTGACTAACGCATAATACAGTGGCTTTGCTTTTCGGCAGATCAATTTTATATTCTACCTTCTCCATTTCTTCGTCGCTGTATGGTAGCGCCGATACCTGTAATAATGATGTATCCTGCTTCACCTTGATACCCGACCCGTTTTTCATTTGTAACTGCGCCCAGCGGATATCTTCGTGATTGCCAGCTTCCATTGGCTTTTCGTAAGGTGTAAGCTGGTTATCTACCGTGCTGGAGAAACGGCCAATATCAAACCCACTCTTCCTATCCGAGTAATTCTCCATCGGGCCACGGCCAAAGTAAGTAAAGCTATCGAGTTGCTTATCCAAAAACATGCGTACACCGATACGTGCCAAAACCACTTTCGGATCGCTGAACGATACCTGATTAGCGGCATGAATCACCCCATCAGCACTGATTGTATAAACCACTTGGTGTTGTATGGTGAAATCCTCTTTTCCGGTTCCTGTTAAACTTACCCGTATCTCTGCTTTATTTGATGATAATTGTTTACCGCTAACACTATTGGTTACCCAGGTAATATTTTTCAGCCCCTTCTTTTCCCAACCCTCATCAGCATACATATCATCGTTACGGTGTGGCGCCCGCCAAAGGTGCAGCATAGGGCCGCCGTTCTCTGTCAGCAGGTTTTTGCCGGCTTGTTCTATCTTTGAAAAGGTACCGGTCTTTTTGTCAAAAGTCAGCTTGAAACTTTCGCCGGTGATTTCAATTTTATTCTGCGCGTCAGACACGGTTAGTTTTCCAGCTGCATCATTTCTTACCAGAGCAGGTTTTGCAATTGGCAGTTCAAACTGCTGTTCAGCTACCTCGTAACCCTTTTTAGCCCAAAGCTGATCGGCAGCTAATGCGAAAGAAACCCGCAAAAAGTATTCGGCTCCTGGTTTAGGGTTTACTGCCAATGGTATCTTAACATCTGCTTCTTTACCTGGTTGTATCTCTCCTACCTGCAAAACACCAGTGGCTACAGACACCCCATCTTCGGTTAGTTCCCATCGTGCAGACAGAGCATTTAAATTAGTGAACTGATAACGATTTTTAACAGTTACTATGCCATTCCGCAAATCCTTTGGCTTGATACTGATCCATTGGTAAGCATGTTTCAATTCAGGGTAATCTGGTTTTAATGAACGATCAGAGAAAACAACCCCCTTGTGAATAAAATAATGATCGTTCGGAAACTCGCCGAAGCCACCGCCAAAAGCTGTTATCGGGTGGTTAGGATCGCGTCGGTTATAAACGCCCTGATCCTGCCATTCCCATATGGCACCGCCCATCAGTGAAGGGTACTTATCAAATAGATCGTTATATACATCAACTGATCCCATAGAGTTGAACATGGCATGTGCATATTCACACATATAAAATGGCTTCGTGTATTTGTCGCTGTTCGCAATTTTTTCAACATCTGCCGGGCTGGTATACATTCGGCTATCTAAATCAGCCGGGTTATCAGCTTTGATGCCAAAACCTTCATAATGTGTTGGTCTTGATGTATCAATTGCTTTAATGGTCTTAACAATAGCCCTGAAATTACTACCACCGCTGCCACACTCATTACCTAATGACCAAATTACTACCGAAGGATGGTTTTTAAAGCTCTCCACATTGGCTACATTACGGTCAATTAGAGCCGCTTTGATACGAGGATCTTCATTAAACTCGTCCCACGCACCATGGCTTTCTATGTTTGCCTCGGCAACCAGATAAATACCGTACTCGTCACATAACTCGTACCACCGCGGATCATCTGAATAATGGCAGGTACGTACGTGGTTACAGTTGGCTTGCTTAATAAGCAGCATATCTTTAACCATCTGGGCTTCTGTTATAGCATGCCCGTCATCCGGCCAGTTCTCATGCCGGTTTACCCCTTTTAGTTTAACAGGCACGCCATTGACCATAAATAGCCGTCCTTTAATCTCAATGCTTCTAAAACCGGTACGTGATGAAAGGGTTTCTATTGTACGATTACCTTTAGTGAGGGTAAGTACTGTTGTATAAAGCTTGGGGGTTTCTGCCGTCCATTTTTCAGGCTTGCTTACCGAAAACGTTAATTTTACCTCAATCTCTTGTCCGGGTTGTAACGCAGGGATAGATTTTTTTGCCGTTGCTCCTTTTACAACCTGGTTGCCGTTGTATAAAGTAGCCGTCAAATCATTGGGCTGCATCACTGTTGATCCATAGTTCTTAACCTTGGCATTTACCTCTACCTGTGCATCGCGGTACTGTTTATCCAAATTAGTTTTAACAAAGTAATCGCGGATGTGTTCCTGCGGACTGCTCCATAAGGTTACATTTCTAAAAATACCGCTTAAGCGCCACATGTCCTGGTCTTCCAGATAACTGCCGGTAGTAAAACGATATACTTCCACAGCAATCATGTTTTTACCAGGTTTTACATAGCTGGTTAAATCAAACTCCGCTGCATTGCGGCTATTTACACTATAGCCAACTTTTTTGCCGTTTACCCAAATGAAAAAGCCGGCATCTACCCCGTCGAACGTGACAAATATCCGTCTGCCATTCCATGCAGCTGGCACGTTAAACTCGCGCCGGTAACTACCTACCGGATTCCTTTCATCATACGCTGTAAATTTTTTGGGTGGGGTACTCATTACCCTTGGAAAATCCTTCTGAAAAATATAATTGTAATTGCTGTAATAGGGCGTACCATATCCCTCAAGCTGCCAGTTCGATGGTACCTTGATATCTTTCCAGCCCGAAACATTATAAGACGTTTTATAAAAATCAACAGGCCGTTGCTGAGGCCATTTAACCCAGTTAAACTTCCACGTACCATTTAAACTCATGGTAAGTGATGAGGCACGCCGGTTTGCTTTTAAGGCTTCAGTTAAGTTACCATAAGGCATTAAAGTGGCATGCGCAGGCTCTTTATGAATTCCCAGCATTTCCGGGTTTTCTATTTCGGCAGGTACCGGTGCGCCTTTCATGGTATCTTGTACAGATGCAAAGATGTCGGCAAAGCTTTTCTCGGCACTAAGGTTGATACCCAGAGCCGCAATAAGAGTAAAAAGTAACTTTTTAGGATAAAGATTTTTCATAGTCAGGTATTGTCGCTTAAACGCTATGACGGTTGAATTTAATTGGCGCAAGATAATTAATCTTTTGATTAACAAACGTCAACATGTTTAATTGAAGGTTATATAACTCATTCTTTCAACCGGTTTGAAATAGGCAGGAGAGAAACCTGCGCTTATCTCCACACGTATAAGTCACCAATAACATACCCTTAAGTAATTTAAATACATTGACTAATGAATAGTACTTTACCTAAAACGCCTGATACGTATCAACAAATGGTACTTTCAGGATTGGATTACGTTCCGGTATCTGCACCTACCCCCAAAGAATCATGGGATTCGTCAGTGCGAACAGTAGCCATAGCACTAGCCGCTAAAGCACCTTATGTAGGCAGCTTAGTAAGCTTTATAATAAAATCTTTCTGGAAAGAAGCTAAAGCGGATGTATGGGCACAGATTAGCAACAATGTTGCCCGAATGATAGATTTAAAACTACTTGAGTTTGAAATTACCCGAGACGGTAGCGAGCTTACCGCTATTAAAAGTGATATGACTTCTTATGTATTGGCAAAAAACGATAGTGAGAAGCGGATTTTACTTTCTATATGCCTAAGCAAGTGTACAGAACTTTATTACAAACTAATCAAATCGCAACACAAGGCGCAACTCATCCCTTTTACTATCGGATTTTCCCAATTGCATTTAGGCCTTTTAAAAGAACGCGTTGATTATGGTGCCGAGTTGTTTGGCGAATATGATGAAAATTGGGGTTACGACCTGCAAAGACAAATTGAAAGCTATCGTACCTTTTTCCAAGAAAACATCCCTGACCTATTGAAATGGCGGGCAGACCAAATTATCTATCAAAACACTATTAACGGTATCTTATTTAAAGATACAAAGGTTGCTATTTACGACCAGTTTTTAAACGTATCTTTTAATAAAACCGGCGATTTTGTTGATGGGAAAGAGTATTTGAAAAATGAACTTAACCAAGTAAAAGCTAATTGGATATCGCAATGGACAACAAGCTTTGCTGATGCTTATTCGACCTTCTTTTACACTAATCGGTTATTGCCAGGATCAGCAGATGACGCACCTCAAATTGACCCCAATTTTAAAAAGCTGACCATAGGCCCCTTTTGTCCCGGTAATGATAATGTTTTACCTCCTTTAAAGCCTGCTAACGACAATCAAGCACCAGGAAAAATTAAAGAAGTAATTTATAACTATGGCGATAACCTAGATAGCTTTGTGGTAAACTTTACTGACCATGAGGGTGTTCGTTGCACTAAAATTGGTGGTAGTAAGTCAAAGCAAATTTCGATTGATCCAAATAAAAAGATAGCAACTATACGGTTTTATTACACACCGTCTTTCTACAAATCACCGCTTCGGTCAATCAACTTTGTTTATGATGATGTCACCGAAACAGAAACCGCAATGTCAGAAAAAAGCAGCAATCTTAAGTTTTATGAAGTTAAGATTCCTGCCGACTATACCGTTACCAATATTAAATCGGTCAGAGATAGTAATTCTTCAACGGCAGACTTTTTTTACTGGTTTTGGGTTGATATTGAATTTCATCCTTTTGATGGTTCAAAATAAGTAAGACTTATTTTGAATTTTCATAAATGAAAGCGCGCCGATATCAATCGGCCGCTTCATCTCCCCTCGCAAATCTATTTATTTCAATTACAACTCAAATATATTTCGAGAAGACGTTTAGAAATTTACAGGCCATCTAAAAAGTCTACTTATTGTATTCAGCAAAAGTTCTTCCACAACGTCATTTAGCCTTAATCCGTCTATTTAGCTGAACTTCCTAATTAAATAGGGTGTGTTAAATTTGCAGGGTAATAAGAATTGCACTATTTGTATACTTTTACGTTTTACTTGTAATCAATTTTAATGAAAATAGCTACCTATAACGTAAACGGTGTAAACGGACGGCTGCCTGTTCTGCTGCGTTGGCTGGAAGAAACAACTCCAGATGTGGTGTGCCTGCAAGAACTCAAAGCCCCGCAGGAAAAGTTTCCTATAGAAGCCATACAGGCCGCAGGTTACCAAGCCATTTGGCACGGTCAAAAAAGCTGGAATGGGGTAGCTATACTTTCGCGCAATGAGGATATTCAGGAATTGAGGCGCGGCCTGCCAGGAGACGAAGAGGATAGTCAAAGCCGCTATTTGGAAGCCTATGTTAACGGCATTGTTATTGGCTGCCTGTACTTGCCCAACGGCAACCCTGCTCCCGGTCCCAAGTTTGATTATAAACTTCGCTGGTTTGAGCGGTTGCAAAACCATGCGGCCGGACTGCTTGCACGCGATGTGCCGGTGCTGCTTACCGGCGACTTTAACGTTATGCCAACAGATCTGGATGTGTATAAGCCTGAGCGCTGGTTGGATGATGCGCTGTTCCGCCCGGAAGTACGTTCTGCTTTTAAGTCGCTGCTTGATCAGGGATGGACAGACGCCCTCAGAAAGCTTTACCCAGACGATACAATTTATACCTTTTGGGACTACTTCCGCAATGCATATGGCCGTAATGCAGGTTTGCGGATTGATCACTTTTTACTGAGTTCCCACCTAAACAGCCGGCTCAAAAACGCCGGAGTAGACAAAAATGTACGTGGCTGGGAGAAAACCAGCGATCATGCACCGGTATGGATTGAGCTGGCTAAAGGATAGGCTACGCCTACAGGGTTATTGATATCACAGAACAAAGCATTAAGTTTGTGCATTGCGTTATGGACATGATTCAGATACCCGAAGCAGTTTGCGCCCAGCCTGGCATTCAGGCTGGCCCTCTACGCTTTTTGAGCTACAGGGATCAAGGTGGACACTTTCGGAACCGTGTACTTTTTAACTGCTATGCTTTCAGTTTTGTACAAAACGGAGAAAAACATATCTTTCGTGATGGCGGTCAAACCTTGCTCCGGGCAGGACAAGGCATGCTGATTCCTACCGGGCACTCTCTTATTGCCGAACATAGCAATAATACCGACCCATATCACAGCATCCTTATCTTTTTTCCTCATGATTTAGGACACGATTTTGTAAGGAAACAGCTTGGCGTTCAAAAAGCCCATACAACTGCTGTGCCCTTCCTCCATTTTGAATCAGATGAATACTTGAACAGCTATATCGGGCAGCTTAAAATGTTAATTGAATCGGGCATGCCACTGTCTGGAGCTATGGCTATCCATAAGTTGCATGAATTGCTTTTGTATTTGGGTGAACGCTTTCCCGCTCAACTGGCTGGTTTGTTTGATGATGGCCGCAACACATCACTCCAGCAACTGGTAGAGCAGCACCTGTTCAGTAAACTTACACTGGAAGAAATGGCTTTCTTAGCGCATCGCAGCCTGGCTTCATTTAAGCGCGATTTTGAAAAGTTGTATGGCATTGCACCACAACGCTACATCCGGCAACGAAAGCTGGAGCTTGCAGCTGCAGAATTAGCGCAAGGTAAAAATGCGGCAGACTTGTACCTGGATTATGGGTATGAAAACCTGTCTAACTTTTGCACCGCCTTTCGCCGTAAATATGGCAAAGCGCCTGGCTCCTGGCAACATGAGCTTTCTGCACCATAGGTTTGAGCTTTTGGCAATAACAGTAACCAGCCACAGCTGCGGATATTTGCTGTATGATAAAGAAACATATTCTCTTTTGGGCAGCCATGATCTTTTTATCGGCTACCGGGTTTGCACAAACCTTCACTTTAAGAAGCAACAGTTTGGGCGGCCAGTTTACCTACGAGTTTATAGCAGGAAATCTTGGTTGTAACGGCACTAACGTTTCACCGCAACTCAGTTGGACAAGTGCACCTACGGGTACCAAAAGTTTTGCCGTAACCATGTATGATGCGGATGCACCTACCGGCAGTGGATTTTGGCATTGGGTGATCGTAAATATTCCTGCTTCAATATCAGAACTCAAAGCAGGTGCCGGTGATGTAAAAACCAAACTGGCGCCGTTGGGTAGCCTGCAAAGTATAAATGATACCGGCGCACCCGGTTACCAGGGGCCTTGCCCGCCGGAAGGCGATGCGCCGCACCGCTACTTGATTACGGTTTATGCTCTTGACACAGAAAAGCTCGGTACCAACCCCACATCTACGGCCGCATTAACCGGCTTTATGCTAAGTATGCATACCTTGGCAAAAGCCTCGCTGATGGTGTATTGCAAACGCTAAGTTAATATACATAATAAATGTTCGATGTTTGGGCAGCAGAGCCTAAAACAAGAACGTGCTTGTATTAGGTGGAGACGAATTGACTGGAACCCATTGTAAACTAAGAATGACTTTTGTGAATCAGAAAAGTCATCCTTAGTTTATGATAGTGACACCTAATTTGATTTCAAACAAATTACTTCTTAACATAAAATTGAAGTCAGGCCTGCTCGTTTCTATTATACTCTTGTTCAGTACCTTTAAACATATCCAGTAATTTATTTACTGCATCTTCACCATGCATCATCGCTGTTGAATCAAGTGTAATTTTTGTGATGGCAGAAGCCCGTTCAAGCATTTGTTTTTCATAGGCTGCTATTGCCTCTTTTACCGTTGCGTATTCATTGCTTGTTAAATGCGTGGCAAGTTCCATGGCATCTTGCATGGCCATGTTAACACCTTCGCCGGCATAAGGCGGCATCCGGTGGGCGGCATCGCCTATCATTGTCAAATTAGCTATAGGTTCCCAATGCTGGTTTAACGGGTAATGATATTGCGGCCGGGGAATAAACCATAAATCGTCACTCAAAAACAGCTCTTGCCATACATTGCTCCACGAACTGAATGCATGCTTGAACCACTGCAATACTTGCTGCTTATTGTTAAAATCGATACCGCTTTCTTTAATCCAATTCTCAGACACTTTGCATCCGGTGTAAAACGACAGACTTCCATCGCCTTTGCCGCTCAGTATCAAAGATTGCCCATTACCCATAGCGAAAACTTTGCCGCCATCCGTCAAATGGTTTAAATGAGGTGCATTTTGTTCGGCATGGTAAACATTGCCTTCTATGATAGTGATGCCCGAGTAGATAGGTTTGATATCCGTAATTATCGGTCGTATTTTGGAGTTAGCGCCATCTGCCGCAATTACAATGTCAGCATAGGCCTTACTGCCATTTTTGAAGTACAGCATCCAGCCCTCGCCGCTTTTATCCATAGAGATGAAATGGCTGTTCCATACTACTGTATCATCATTCAAAGAATCGAGCAGTATGTGCCTTAACGGACCGCGGTCTATTTCGGGGCGATTTTCGGCTAAACCTTCAGTGGCATGGTCATCAAACTTAATGTCAACGTTTTGATCGGTTACGCGAAGTTTGCCTGCATGCGGACGATAATTTGCGTAAAACGCATCGATAAGCCCTGCCCTACGCAATGCTTCGAGTCCCGATTCTTCATGCAAATCCAGCGTCGCGCCTTGTACACGAACTTCTTTGCCGGCGTCGCGCTCATACACTTTTACGTCGGCGCCTGCTAATTGTAGCAACCTGGCTAAGGTTAACCCACCGGGGCCACCACCTACTATGGCTATTCGTTTATTATTGATAATCATTTTTACCTTGTTAAATATTACAAGGCAAAATTATTTAGATGGCAAGGTCGAAAATTGTATAAATCGGTCGTTTTCATTTTTGGCGAGTTCTTTTGGAACAACACCGGCATACTTTTTTATTTCCCTGATAAAATGAGATTGGTCACTAAAGTTACCTTCTGGAAAAAGCCTGCCTTGCTTAATGTGTGGAAACGAGGCCCGGAAACGTAATATATTACAATAGGATTTTAATGAGACGCCCAGTGTATATTGAAAATAGCGGTTGATTTGCCTGCTGCTCCAGCCTGCTCTCGCTGATAAATCTTTTACGGATATAGCACCGTTTGATGCATATATCAAGTCAAAAAGCTTTTGTTTGCGTATGTCAACCTCTTTCTTCGCTATTACTAACAGCTTTTCTGTGAGTTGTGTACAAAGCTCGTGCTTAGACTGATTCTGGTTGATTTCAACGCCAAAATAATCAGCAGGCAACATCGTTGCCGTATCGGTCAATATGGGTAAAAGGTTTTTAAACAAATACGCTACACCCAGAGGCCGGAAGCTAATGCTGAACATGGCAAACTTAGCCGGTATTTCGCCTCGTGACGGCTTGCTTTCTAAACCGAGCAAACTGAAATTATGTGGGGCATCAGAAGATAATATAGCATCTACACGACCGTCTGGTAGTATGATGACCTGCTTGCTTTCGTCAGACTTATTTTCCAGCATCCAAAAACTTTCTACCAGATGACTCAGTTCGGGCACTGGTTGAACAAGTTGAAAGTCGATGGCATTTGTCATGTAGTTAGAAAACCGATTTAAATATGGACACTAAACTTATTTTTGCTCGTCGGATTTAAACAATAATAAGCATCAGCCCCCAGATATTTCATTACAAATGCAGTAATAGTTTAATGCAAGCTAATTACCCGTGTCATTTGCCATTTACTATCTCTTAACCGCCAGATGACAACAAACTTACTCGGATGGCTTTCGCCGGGCTCGGCAATATTATGGAAAGTATGATAACCGAATTCGACAGCACCATAGCCGTGTATTTCATAAACTTCAATACTGCCCGTCACCAGCGTACGAGTAACCTTGCCACAAATATTGTTCTGTATAGCTTGTATAAGCTCTTTTTTTGAGGCAGATAGGCCCCCACGATCATGGTAAAACTCAATATCATCTGCCGTAAGCGAATCCATTTTTGCCAGGTTACAGTGATTGTAGGTATCAAAATAAATGCTATCAAGCTTTGCAACGGTATTGTACAATTCTCTCGAGGCTGGCACATACGGTTCGGGTACATAGCGGGTTGCGGCGGATTTAGCTTGAGCAAAAGTATGTGTACTAACAATAGGCCCCAGGCCAATAATCAGTAAAAAAGATAAAACCAATGTCTTCATAGTTATAAGTCTGCCGGGGAAGCAAAAATGTTACACGGCGTTTTACTTAAATACTACCGGGAAATTGTCGCAAAGCTTAGAGCAAGTTTTTAATAAATTTTATTGAGTACACTACATGCATTATTAGCAATAAGCCAACAGCATGGTAGTTTGTTTAATGGTGACCATAGATGAATAAAAAAAGTCTACCGGATAGACAGACTTTTTTTTAATTAGTGTTTTATAATCATATCATCACAACACACTTGAATAGGTAAGTACCTTTATTTAACGCTAACAGCAAAGCCGCCGCCTGGTGCTACTTGCTGTTTAAGCACCGTTTTGGAGGTGACTTTAACTTTGCGAATTTGGTAGCTTTGCGGGTTTTTATCGAAACTAGCATCTTTACCATCGGCATAGATAGTAGCTTCAAAGGTTTTGCCTTTAGGAAGGTAATTGAAAGTTACGGTAGCCACGCGTGGGTTTTCGTTGGTAATGCTACCGATGTACCATTCATTTTTGCCTTTGGCTTTACGAGCTAAAGTAATGTACTCGCCCGGTTCGGCTTCTAAGGCATAACTTGCATCCCAATCTACAGCCACATCTTTGATGAATTGGAAGGCGTCTGAAAATTTATCATACGTTTCAGGTAAATCGGCCGCCATTTGTAGCGGGCTATACATGGTCACATACAGCGCTAATTGTTTGGCCAGCGTAGTGTGCACAAACGAATTATTTTGCGGGTTGTAAGCGTTGATGCGTGTTTGGAAAATACCTGGTGTATAATCCATCGGACCACCTATTAAACGGGTAAAGGGTAATATGGTGGTGTGCGCCGGTGTGTTACCACCAAACGATTCGTATTCGGTACCACGGGCTGCTTCATTACCAATCAGGTTAGGATAAGTACGGGCCAGACCAGTTGGACGGATGGCTTCGTGCGCATTTACCATGATTTTGTAATCGGCAGCTTTGGTGATAGTATACAAATAGTGGTTTACCAACCACTGCCCATAATGGTGCTCGCCACGTGGAATGATTTGGCCTACATAACCGCTTTTTACAGCATTATAGCCATTCTCGACCATAAACTTGTAGGCGGTGTCTAAATGGCGCTCGTAATTACGTACCGAGCCTGAAGTTTCATGGTGCATAATGATTTTAACATTTTTAGAAGCTGCGTAACGGTGCAGTTCTTTCACATCAAAATCAGGATAAGGAGTTACAAAGTCAAACACGTAATCTTTGGTTTTGCCAAACCAATCTTCCCAGCCCTGATTCCAACCTTCAACCAGTACGGCATCAAAGCCATTTTTAGCGGCAAAATCGATATATTTTTTAACGTTAGCTGTGTTTGCACCGTGTTTACCATTGGGTTTGGTTTTTGTATAATCGGTTATGCCCAGTTGTACGTTTTCTAAATCGGTATAAGCCCAAGTGCTTTTACCGGTAATCATTTCCCACCAAACACCAACGTATTTTACCGGTTTAATCCAGGATACATCTTTAAATTTAGTAGGCTCATTCAGGTTATAAACCAGTTTGGACAACATTACATCGCCAGCCTTATCGCTCACAATAACGGTACGCCAAGGTGATTGTGTAGGTGCCTGCATGTAGCCTTTATCGCCAATGGCATCGGGGGTTAAGAATGATTCCAGCACAAAGTTCTTGTCATCCAGATTAAGCGACATACAAGAGTAATCTACCAGAGCTGCCTCGTGGATGTTAATATACAAACCATCACTGTTTCTTTTTAGCATCAAAGGAGTTTGCAATCCTGTTGGTGAAAATGTGGTTTGACTCACGTTAGGCGTAACCGCATCTTTCATTTTGCCGCGAACCTCAGACAAATTTGAAACGACAGTCTCATATTCCTGTGTATCAAAGTCGCCAGGCAGCCAAAATGCTTTATGATCGCCGTTTAACGCAAATTGCGTATGCTCTTCCTTAATTACAAAGTAGTTTAAGTTAGGCTGTGATGGAAACTCGTAACGGAAACCCAATCCATCGTTAAATACACGAAAACGGATGCGGATAAATCGATCTTTAACCGATTTTTGGGTTAAGGTTACCAGTAACTCGTTATAATGGTTGCGAATATTCTTCTCTTCTCCCCATACCGGCGTCCACATTTCATCAAAAGTGCTGGTTTCCGATTTAGTAAGGGTAAAGCCGTCCATAAAGGACGGTACGTCTTTAGTTTCCAAACCGAGTTTACTGGTTTTGATAACCGGCTTTTGTTTGTAAGTAAGCTGATAAGTTGGTACACCATTACCTTGCAGCTCAAACTTAAGCGTTAGGTTTTTGTCGGGCGATGTAATGGTTTGGGCTATAGCCGACAAACCAATCAATACCATGAAGGTTAGACACAATAGAAATCTTTGCATGAAGCTAAAATTGGTTAGTTAGAAATTGTTGACCTTTGGTCATTACAAAAATGACACTCCTATCATTCAATAAAAATGAATTTAGTGAAAATTTAAATAAAAAGTAGCGTATTTAAAAACTAAGCTATTGATAATCAAAGGCAATAAAGAGTAAAAACGCAAAGTTTTAAGTAGATTATTTAATCCAAATCACTCCTATTCTACCCAATAAAAAGTTGTTTTGCCTATAAACGTCTATTTAAAACCCTTTTTGAATTACCTATTAACAATATTGATAAGGACGTTTGATTTTCTAAATACGGATGAAGGCTGTGTCGAATATGTGATCAAAATTGTACGTTTTAATTTCGAGAAGTTAATTACCAACCACACAAATGCGTGCCCTTAATATGATACAAATGCATATTGGCGTATTTTATCAAAAGATTTATACAAATAAAGGACTTAGATTGGCATTAACTCAACCATAAAAATCTATACAACATTAATCTTAACAATCTCATTATCAAATACTATTACCAATAAAACCTAATAATTTTTCATATCGGTGCTGATGACAGGTTAGTAAAACAGGAAGAATGACAAGATTTGTACACCTGAAACGCATCTGCCAGACAGACTCGCGTGCAGGAAAGCAAACCATTTAAATCATCTCATTAATGTTATCAGAAAGTATGTAAAGCAAGGCGGTTGTACGCCATTTCTTTCTCTTTTTGAATCAATTAGTTACCATGCGTAAACTGTTTCTTACTTTATTGTTTATACTCACTTGTTCTATTTATAGCAATGCACAAGTGCTCACTTCGCCAGATAAAAAGCTGGCTCTTACCTTTAGCTTGAATACAAATGGCGAGCCCACTTATAAGCTTGCTTACCAGCAAAAGGATGTTGTAAAAACCAGCAAATTAGGAATCGAAACGCAAAATGTACCCTCTTTTAATCAAGGTTTCACCCTTGCTAAATCAGAAACCAGCACTTTTGATGAAACCTGGAACCCTGTTTGGGGCGAACAAAAATCCATTAGGAACCATTATAACGAGCTGTTAGTTACGCTAAGCCAAAAGTCTGTTCAAGGGCGGTTAATGCGTATTCGTTTTCGTTTATTTAATGATGGGTTAGGCTTTCGTTACGAATTTCCGGTACAGCAGGATTTGACCTATTTTACCGTTACCAGCGAAGATACGGAGTTTCAGCTGACCGGCGATCACAAGGCTTTTTGGATACCAGGCGATTATGATTCAAACGAATACTTGTACACCACATCGAAGCTGAGTGAGGCAGACGGGTGGAAACAACCGCTGATTTCGAACGGAACAAATCAGGAAAACAGGCCAGACCGCCGTGCGGTTCAAACGCCACTGATGCTTAAAACACAGGACGGTTTATATATTAACATTCATGAAGCGGCTTTGATAAATTATCCCGCCATGCAGTTGCACGTTGATCCGTCAAATCATTTGTTAACGGCTGATTTAGTACCAGATGTAAAAAACAACAAAGCTTACCTGCGTACACCCAATCATACACCTTGGCGTACCGTTATCGTTAGCAATAAAGCAACAGATATTTTATCTTCCACACTCATTCTTAACTTAAATGAACCTACCACTATCAACAACACCAGTTGGATAAAACCCATGAAGTTTATGGGCGTATGGTGGGAAATGCAGATTGGCCACAGCAGCTGGTCATATGCTGATAACGAGGATGCTAAAGATGCAAAGGGTGGTCTAATACCCCATGGTCATCACGGTGCCAATACAGCTAATGTAAAGCGCTATATTGATTTTGCATCGCAACAAGGCATACAAGGTTTATTAGTAGAAGGCTGGAACACCGGTTGGGAAGAATGGGGTGCCGAGAAAGAAGATAAATTCAGCATGGTTACGCCATATCCCGATTTTGATATTAATGAAATTACCCGCTATGCCAAAGCCAAAGGGGTAATGATGATTATGCACAACGAAACCGGCGGCGGCGCTACCAGTTATGAAAGACAGATGGATACAGCTTTCCGTTTTATGAACAAATATGGCTATACATCTGTAAAAACTGGTTATGTGGGTAGAATTGTACCAAGGGGCGAACATCACGATGGCCAGTGGATGGTGAACCATTATATTCGTGCCGCCGAAAAAGCAGCGCAATACCACGTTGCTATAGATATGCACGAGCCGGTAAGGCCAACAGGTTTGCAGCGTACTTATCCAAATTTTATGGCAAGCGAGGCGGGCCGTGGTAATGAGTGGAACGCGTTTAGTGCCGGAAGTCCGCCCGAGCACGAAACTATTTTACCATTTACCCGGTTGATGGGTGGGCCGATGGACTACACGCCGGGCATCTTTAAATTAACTAAGTATGCTAAAGGTGATAGCTTACGGCACATGCATACCACATTAGCTAAGCAATTAGCGCTTTACGTAACTATGTATAGTCCGCTGCAAATGGTAGCCGACTTGCCTGAAAACTACCAGGCTTACCCGGACGCTTTCCAATTTATTAAAGATGTGGCTGTGGACTGGGACAACAGCTATGTATTAGAAGCCGAACCGGGCGACTATTTAACCATAGCCCGTAAAGCCAAGGATAAAAACGAATGGTATGTTGGTAGCATCACCGATGAAATGGCCCGAACAGCCGTTGTGAAATTTGACTATTTACCTAAGGGCAAAACTTTTGAAGCCACTATTTATGCCGATGGTGAAGACGCCAGTTATGATAAAAATCCGCAAAGCTATGCTATTCGCAAAATAAAGGTGACTTCTAAAACAGTGCTAAAACAGCAAGTTGCATCAGGCGGTGGCTTTGCCATCAGCGTTAAATAAAGGTTGACAAGACTTCGATTTTTTTCAATTATAACAAAAAAGCAGGCTAAACACCTGCTTTTTTGTTATAGCTCAACCGAATGGTTAGGCCTGTATCTTGCTGTTACGCTTTCCGTAGCCGAAATATATGACCAAACCAATGCCCAGCCAAATAAGCAATCTTAACCAGGTATCTCCCGGTAAAAAAGTCATCATGGCAAAGCAGGTTAAAATGCCCAGTATAGGCACTAGCGGCACCAGCGGTGTTTTAAATGGCCGCACGGCGTCGGGTTGTTGCTTTCTTAAAATCAGCACACCGGCACAAACCATTACAAAAGCCAGCAGGGTACCAATGCTGGTCATCTCGCCCACTACCCTAATGGGTACAAAAGCCGCAAAAATGGCAATGAATGAGCAAAGCACAATATTTGATTTCCTGGGCGTGCGAAACCGTGGATGAACGTCGGAAAATACTTTTGGCAACAGGCCATCTTTTGACATCGAATAAAACACCCGCGACTGCCCTAAAAGATCAACCAAAATAACGGATGTATAGCCTATCAAAATTGCCAGAACAACAGCTTTGCTTAACCAAGGGTAATGCGTTTTTTCGATAGCGATAGCAACCGGCGCGCCCGAACCGATGAATTCTTTATAATTAGCCATACCGGTCATCACGTGTGCAAAAACCACAAATAAAACGGTACACACCAGCAAAGAGCCGATGATACCGATGGGCATGTTACGTTGCGGATTCTTGGCTTCCTGAGCAGCGGTGGATACCGCATCAAAGCCAATAAATACAAAGAATACCAACCCTGCGCCTCTTAACACGCCCGACCAGCCATACTCGCCCCATACGCCTGTGTTTTGAGGAATATAAGGATGATAATTTTGCGGATTGATGTATGACCAACCTACAGCAATAAAGGTAAGCACCACCCCCACTTTCAAAGTTACAATAATGGCATTTACCCATGCCGAACCTTTTGTACCTCGAACAATAATGGCAGTAACTAAAACCACAATCAGTGCTGCAGGCAGGTTAATGATGCCATGTACCAAACTGCCGTCTGCTGCTTTTGCCGTTTCAAACGGCGACAGGGTAAGTTGAGGGGGTAAATACAAATCAAACCACGAAAGGAACTTGGTAAGGTATTGTGACCAGCTGATAGCCACTGTTGCCGCCCCTACCGAATACTCGAGTACCAAATCCCAACCGATAATCCAGGCAAAAAGCTCGCCCATGGTTGCGTACGAATAGGTATAAGCACTGCCTGCCACTGGTATCATGGCCGAAAACTCAGCATAGCATAAAGCAGCAAACGTACAACCTAGCGCGGCTATTATAAATGACAAGGTAACCGCCGGACCAGAGTGCTGCCCGGCCGCTATACCGGTAAGGGAAAACAACCCGGCGCCAATAATAATCCCGATACCAATTAAGATTAGATTCAGCGGCCCTAATGAGCGTTTTAAAGCATTCTCACTATCATCTGCCGATTCTTTTAGCAGTAAACTAATCGGTTTTATTCTCATATCGTAATTTTGGGTGCGAATTTAGAAATAATTAAAGTCGGCAGCTTTACTGTTTTGTTTTATATGATCGTGTTCTTTACAACATTGAACACTTCCTAACCCGTTAACTTAGTAAAAGCGCGCTTAGTACACGGCTGTATCGAAATATTATTCTATCTGTTGCTACTTAGACTATTTGTATAATAAACAACAAAATTCATCTTTCATTACAAATTCGTCAGTTAAAGTGACTTGAGTTTATTATTTTTAGAGCAAATTTACTGTCATGACGCCAAAATTATTGAACAAAGAAGATAAAATCTTCTTTGCAAACCTTGATGGATTACGCTTTTTGGCGTTTATGGCTGTTTTTATTCAGCACACTAATAATGCTTGGGTAGCTAACCTTCATTTTTACCGCCATTACTGGGACAGGGTTTTGAACCTTCTACTACACTTAGGAGCACAGGGAGTATCGTTCTTTTTTGTTTTAAGCGGTTTTTTAATTACCTATTTACTGCTTCAGGAAACTGAAAAGAAAGGTCGTGTCAATGTAGTTTACTTTTATATACGCCGGGCATTACGCATCTGGCCGTTATATTATTTATTGGTAATATTAGAATTCACAGTATTCCCAATAATATGCAAATATGCAGGGTTGCAAACTACGCCTGGTATTAGTCCGCTATATGTTGTAACCTTCTTATCTAATTTTAACTTTTTAGATATTGCAAAAGCTTCTGGTTTTCATCATACTATGCTTGGCCCAATATGGTCTGTTGCGGTGGAGGAGCAATTTTATTTTATCTGGCCGTTGCTTTTTTACTTTATTCCTAAAAAGTTCTACAAATATATTTTCCCGGCAATTGTTGTCTTATGCTACGTTTTTCGCTATCAGCACAGGGCAGATGGTAGTACCATGTACTTTCACACCTTAAGTGTTTGTGGCGATTTGGCTATCGGCGGACTATTTGCATACTATGCTTTTTATTCTACAAAGTTTAAAAGCTGGTTTCAAAATTTAACTAAGCTGCAAACGGCACTAATTTATTTTTTGGGTTTCTGCTGGTTACTTTTTAGTTCACAAACACACCATGCTCAATCGGTAGGTTTATTCATGAGAATTGGCAACTGCCTTCTTTTTGCCTTTGTGATTTTAGAGCAGAATTATAACCAACGTTCGTTGTTTAAACTTTCTAACAACCGCTTTATGAGTAAGTGGGGTAAGTATACTTACGGGCTATATCTGCTACACCCTATAGGTGTAGATTTGGCTACCGAAGTAGGCAACAAGTATTTTGGCGCTTATAGCAGAAGTCTTTTCATAAATGAACTAGCTTTCCGCTTAATTGCACTTATCATATCATTTGTAGTAAGCTACGTATCATACGAATTTTTTGAAAAGCACTTTCTGAAACTTAAAGACAGGTTTGCCATTGTTAAAACCAGATCACATACTAAAGAAGCATCAACCATCACATCTAATGCTACAGACGAAACTTTAGAAACTAAGTTATCATAAGCAATTAATAAACTATACAAAACTTTAGAGGATAAACCCTCAAATTTTTTCAAAAATTCATTGAAGGCTATTGGTTACTATTAACCATTGGTTAACCGCTTCATTTTCAATTTATAGCTGTTCATCAATTTCAGCCTTTATCCCACTTCTTTGTCACTGTACACCTTAGGTCAAGAAAACAGCATTATAATTAATTTTAGTTTTAGCCGTTGAAACCCAAAGGAGTGAAGCACGTATAACTCCGTATAGTTAATTCCCCTAAAATTTAACTATTGATTATACTCAATGAAGCAACTTAAAAAACTAACTATGTTTTTTGGGCTCGCATTCGTTATGCAAGCCTGTAAAAAAGAAGAAGGTCTGTCGCCTACAAGTGAGGCTATGTCGCCTAGTTTGCCCGCAATGGCTAGTACAAACTCATCGTTCAACGCAGCTGACCCGTTTTTGGCCAATACCGAAGGATTTTTCACAAATGATAGCTGGCTGGTTGGCAACCTGAACATTGCATCGGCAAATACTACTGCAGCAGATAGTGGCAATAGCGCCACAACGGTAGTTATCAATCCCACTCAGGTAATTAGTAAAGTATCACGGTATGTATTTGGCAACAACGCTAACGCCAATATGGGCTCTATAACTGAACCTACCATGATTGGGCATGTGAAACGACTGGCACCGCGCATTATCCGTGTACCTGGCGGCAGCTTTTCAGATACTTACTTCTGGAACCTGGCACCCGATCAAAAGCCTAAAGATGTGCCCGATCAATTGTACGATCCAAATGGTAATATTATACCTGCTGGAGGTTACTGGTATGGCCGTAATACCCAAACCTGGACCTGTACTGTTGACAACTATTACCAAATGCTGCAGCAAACCCGAAGCACAGGTGTAATTACCGTTAACTATGGCTATGCCCGCTATGGTCAAGGACCGCACCCCGTACAAACTGCTGCCCATATGGCGGCCGACTGGGTGAGATATGATAATGGCCGTACCAAGTACTGGGAAGTGGGCAACGAATGCTTTGGCAATTGGGAAGCCGGTTACATGATTGATGTTTCGAAAAATCACGACGGACAGCCCAAGTTTATAACCGGGCAGCTTTACGGTCAGCATTTTCGTATTTTTGCCGATTCCATGCGAAAGGCTGCGGCCGAGATTGGCAGTACCATAAAAATTGGCGCGGTAATGATTGACCATCAATACACCGGCACCGAAGAAGTACCCAATTGGAACCAGGGTGTGTTAGCCACTGCAGGTAACTATCCCGACTTTTATGCGGTACACAATTACTATACGCCTTATGGCGAAAACTCTACCCCAACCACTATCTTAAATTCCGCATCCACCGTAACAGGCGACATCATGAATTGGATAAAAACCTGTGTAGCCAATGCCGGTGTTACACAAAAGCCGGTTGCCCTTACCGAATGGAATATATTTGCACAGGGTTCTAAGCAGATGATTTCTAACATATCGGGCCTGCACTCGGCCATTGTATTGGGCGAGTTGATTAAAAACCACTATGGTATGGCTTGCCGCTGGGACTTGGGCAATAACAGCTCTTATGAAAGTAATGATATGGGCATGCTTAATGTTAAAGCCGCTAATACCGCTATAGACCCTAAATATAATCCACGTCCGGCTTTTTATTATATGTACTTTTTTCAGAAGTTTTTTGGTGACCGTATGGTTGCTTCGTCTGTACAGGGCAACGGCAATGTGGCAAGCTATGCTTCAACTTTTACATCCGGGCAAGTGGGCGTTGTTTTAGCTAACAAGGGCAACACTGCTCAAACAGTAACAGTAAACATCAATAATTTTACTCCAGGCGCGCAGTTTTATTTTTACAGGTTAAAAGGTGGAAGTGATGATCCGGGCTTCTCTATTAAAGTGTACATTAATGGCTTTGGGCCTACCGGTAAAGAAGGCGGACCATTGAATTACCCCTATATTAAACCTTATAGCGCGCCCACAAGTGGCGGCATCAAAGTTACGGTGCCTGCTTATGGTGCTGTTTATGCAGTGGTAAGCAAGCCCGGCATTATCTAAAACAATAAAGCCTTATCATATAGAATTTGATGAGGCTTTATTGTTTGCTAACTGGTTTCCTAAATTTTATTTACATTATTAAGTAATTTTGATGAAACACATTTAGCCATGAATTTTACCCAGCACACACCATTAGATATTTTTTTAAATATCCTTTTTGAACGCTACCAGGCTAAGGTACCTGCTGTCAAAAAAATTACGGCAGCCATGGTTGACCGAGGAGTAGTTGCCAGTCAAGATGAAATAGTGAATGATCATATCGCTTTCCGCACGCTGGGTGTGCCGCATTTAGGGATAAAATCCTTTGAAAAGATATTTTTACATCATGGCTATCAAAAGCGTGATTACTACTATTTTGAAGGCAAAAAGCTGAACGCATATTGGTACGCTCCACCATCAGAACAATATCCTCGAATATTTATGAGTGAGCTGGTGGTTGACCAACTATCGCCACAAGCCCAACAAATTATCAATGAATATACAGCCCACATTCAAGCCGACCCTGTGGATGCACTTGACCTAAATAATGGTGAGCAGATTGGAGAGTTTCTGCATCAATCATTATGGCCGCTACCCACCAAACAGCATTATCAAACCTTATTGGATGAAAGCGAATATGCGGCGTGGGTTATTTATAACCGCTATTACTTAAACCATTACACCATTAGCGTACATGCCTTAAAAGAAGGCTTTAATACAATAGCTGCTTTTGATGACTTGGTAGAATCGCTTGGTATTAAACTGAACAATGCAGGCGGTAAAATAAAAATCAGTGCCGATAAATTGTTATTGCAAAGCAGTACCATAGCCGAAATGCAGGAAGCCACCTTTGCCGGTGGCGATAGCATGAGCATAGCCGGCAGCTACGTAGAGTTTGCCGAGCGATTGGTATTACCCGAATACCAGCATCTACCGGCCAGTGAAATCAACTCCATGCACCGCCGCGACGGTTTTGAAACCACTAATGCAGATAAGATCTTTGAGAGTACTTATACCGGGCAAATAAAAAATAGTTAAGCGATGCTCTAGACTTTATAGTAATTACTTCATATCTGATTGCATTACTTTTTCATAGCCAGCTTGCAGCAATTGAATCGCATATTCTTTATCCTCAATAGTACTGATATAAAAACTTATCCAACCTGAATTTTTAAAAGAGTGATGATCCTGTATGCGTCCGTCCTGCATCCAACGTGCTTTAAGCTTACGGCTCAGCAGCATATCCAATAGGCCGTTGCTGTGGATATGACCTATTTCCTTACCTTCATAGTTAAACTGAATTCCGCCGTACTTATGGGTGGTAACTGAAGTGTGAGGCCACTGCAGTAAGGTAGCTTCAATTTCGTCTACACAATCTAATATATTGGGTTTTGTGAGCAGGCTGTACAGCTTTAATCCATTATCAAACAGAATTGCTAAACCTGGCACAAACTTCAAAAAGCCAAAGTACTTGATGATGAATAGAAACATCTTATTTGCTTTCGCTTAACTCTTTAATGTGTTCCATTACGCGGATATGCACGTTGCGGGTGATACTTTTTGCCCAGGTATCATAATACCACGCCGGAAATACATATAAACGGTACCAGCTGTTACCTATCAAGGTAGTGGTGTTATTGCCATTGTCTTTCAGTAAAAACTGGCCACGTAAAATATCAATATGCCCCATAATTTCTGGATCACGTGGCTGGTGCGTAATGTCAAAGGTAAGGTTACGGTTTACGTCATAGGTTACAATTTTTTCGTCGAACACGTATCCGTTACTAAAAATACATTTACGACCAGCACCTACATGGTAACCATCAACAGTTGCCTGTACCGGGCTAGGCATGCCGGCTTTAAACAACCAGTATTTATTTTTTTCTTCAATACGCTTAAAGGCCACCACATGCTGCCAAACCTGACTTACCGGCGCATTTATTTGCACTTCGTCAGCCACCATATTGTCATAACGGTGCGGCGTAGAGGCGTCAGCAAAAAACACTACTGCCATTAACGATAGTATGCTAATATTTAAGGTTTGATTGTTCTTGTTAAACATAGATTTACCTATAAAAGCACCGGCAATAACCAATACCATCAAAAGTGGCGATACGATAATTAAGCAAATCATCCCCTCGCCTAAAAAAATAAAGCTTAAAAGAATTGCTATAAAAGCATTCATGCAAGAATAACCTGTTAGCTTATTACTACTCAAATTGCTATCGCGCCAAAACCAGGCACTGATGATACCCATAAGTAAAGGGATGATAACAAACTCAGAGAAGACCAGCACACCAGCATTGTAGGTAAAGATGTACTTTTCGGACAACTTGCTTAAACCAATAAGCGTGAAAGCAACCAGGTTGGCTACAAAAAAGCCGTTAAATTTTGGGGTGAAAAAAGATTTCATGGATAAGTGAGATTGAAATAAAATATGTAATTAAGGTCTAAGTTATTTAAATGCGGATGCTGATGATATCTTTAATGGCATAATCAACTTTTGAGAAAAGGAACTGATAACCGCTATCAAGCAGGTGCTTAGGTACCACCCAGCGGCTTTTTAATATCAGTTCTGTTTCTGTACCAATAAGCCGTGCACCAATGTTTAGCAACCATGTGGGTGTTGGTATTCCAAATGGCACACCGTACGCTTGACGGAGAATTTTCATCAATTCGGCATTAGTAACCGCTTCGGGTGCTGTGCAGTTAACTACACCATCTATTTCGGGGTGATTGAGTAGCCATTCCGTGCTGGTTGCCACATCCTGCTCATGTACCCATGATACATATTGTTTGCCATCGCCTTGTTTGCCACCTAATCCACATTTTACTAAATTAAGTAATCGTGGATATACGCCATCTTTACGACCCAAAACAATACCCATACGTAAAGCTACTTTGCGGGTATGCGGTGCTTGACTTTCAAAAAATGCTTTTTCCCATTCGCGACATACATCAATAGAAAAACCATAACCTATCTGACCGGTCGCTTCATCCTGAGCAAAATCTTCGGCATGCCGGTAAATAGTTGCAGAGGTTACGTTGATCCACAATTTAGGTGGCTGTTGCAGCTTATTAACCACATTTCCTAAAAGTTGTGTAGGCTCTATGCGTGAAGCTATAATTTCTGCGCGGTTTTTGGCGGTATACCGGCAATTCACATTTTTACCGCACAGGTTAATCAGCATATCAGCGCCGTTTAAACTATTCATCCAGTCGCCCTCATTTTTGCCGTCCCATACCAGCGTAACAATATTGCCGTGCTGTGCTTTTGGAGTACGGCTCAATATCACAACTTCGCTTGCTAAAGGCGCATAATAAGCGGCTAACACCTGGCCTAGGTAACCGTTGCCACCAGCCAGTATAATCTTTTGATATTTCATGATATGTAGGTTTAAATAAGAATGATAATAAGTATTGCTGCACGGTATAACGCCCAGCTAATCGTCATCGCCCAGCCCAGTTGCAATAAGCGGCTACGGCGAATGTGTTCTAAAAACATCAGTCCGGCTACCAGCATAAAATAGCCGGCATATATGACAGGATGCTGCCCAAGGTAACCGGCTAAAAGCAAGCCAGGTAATAGTAGTAAAGACCCGCCAAAAGATATAGTCATCATGTTGCCTAAGTAGTTCCACATCTTTTCTTTATTGATGAGGTTGATGATATAACCTTGGAAAAAAATCTGTCCGCCGCAGATCAAGTACTCACGATAGCTATTACCTACAGGCACAAGGCCTTGCAACAAGCCAGCATATTGGGTAAGTATAAAAGAGGTAACCAGCCAAGTAAACATTAAATAGGCAATACGGTAATGGCGTTTGAAACTGGGTTGAAGCTGAAACTGCTCTACTTGCGTTGCAGGAATGATAACCCGGCGATTGTAAGATATAAAAGCGTAAACCTTACTCATTATCCATATAAAAGGCCCAAACGCAAATAGTGGCTTCCATACTGGCATAGCCATGCCTATTACTTTAAACAGACTATGTATGCCATACGTCACCTCTCCTGTCTGTTGATTAACCAGCGCAATTTCGTTTACGGCGCGTTGGCGGTCAACCATGGGGCAGGCATCGGCCGGTAAACTTTGATAAGCCATGCGGCCATCGCTCTCTAATACGCCGGCTTGAACCAATGTTTGCGTGTACATTTTGCACATTGGGCACTCGGCGTCAAAAAGGATGAGATAATTTTTAAGCTTGCTCATTTTAATATTATTGAATTTTCAGAAAATATTGAAAGTATAACTTAAATAAAAAAGCCTATTTAAAGACTTTTAAAATTGAGCCCCAAAACCAGCTTTCTTCTGCCTTGAGCATCGTTTCTAACGTGCGGTCAACATTTTTAGCCAGCTTATTAATATCGGTTATAGATTTATGAAACGTTGCGTATTCTGGGTTCTTGGCATCGCCTTTTACTTCGGTCAGCTCATTCAACACCTTCAGTACCGGATCAAGTTCGCGTTTGCGGCGTTCTTTAGCTACCTGGCGGGCAATGTTCCAGGTGTCCTTATCAGCAAAAAAGTATTCTTTGCGTTCGCCTGCACGGTGCTTTTTCTCCACCAGTCCCCAGCCCATCAAATCACGAAGCGTCATGTTGGCATTACCTCGCGATATGCTTAACTCGGCCATAATCTCCTCAGTGCTTAACTCGCCGGGCGTAATTAGCAACAGGGCATGCACCTGCGCCATCGTCCGGTTTATCCCCCACTCCGATCCTAGCTTTCCCCAGGCTTCAATAAATTTTTGTTTGGCTTCAGGTAATTCCATATGCAAATATATACAACTTTATAAACTTTCAAAACTTTCTGAAAGTTTTATTAAATTGAAAATATATTATTTGCAATTATAGATTCTACCGGTTTTCATGCCTCACTTTTATAATAAAGGCAGTGTAAACCAGAATGTACTACCTTTACCAACGGCACTTTCCACACCTATTTGTCCGTTATGCCGTTCAATAATAACAGAAGATATGTAAAGCCCCAAGCCCAAACCTGATATGTTGTGCACGGTTTCTTCCACCCGGTAAAAACGATCAAAAAGGTACTGGATTTTATTTGGCGGTATACCTATGCCATAATCAGTAACTGATATTTTAATTTGATGGTCGTTTGTGGTTACCTTTACCACCACACTGTCGCCATCGGGTGAGTATTTAATAGCATTGCTAATCAAGTTATTCACTACCTGTTCCAGCCTGCTTTGGTCGCCGGTAATAATTGTATCTAAATCACCTTCAATTAAAATTGCATGTTGTGTGTCGGTGAAATGTCGGTGCTCTATATAGTCTTCCAACAAGTCTTTTATAGGGAAATCAGTTTTCGTAAGCTCCAGCTTACCCGCCTGTATTTTAGTAACATCCAGCAATTCGTTAACCAACTCAGTAAGTTTATCGGCTTGCCTATTGGCCTTGCCAACAAAACCGGTTAACCGATTATCGGTATTTGCCGATACCATTCTTTCCAGCAGTTGTAAATAACCTTTCATACTGGTTAGCGGCGTTTTCAGTTCATGGCTTGCAATGCTCATAAACTCGTCTTTTTTACGCATCAAGGCCTGCACCTCGGCAGTAGTATCTTGTGCTTGCTGCCGCGACAGTACCAGTTCATGCACATCATGAGCCACGGCCATCATCCCGTTTACGTTGCCTTGCTGGTCATGCAAAGGTTCAACTGTTAATTTTATATATATAGTTTCGGGCGTACCATAACGAATTAAATTTACTGGTGTTTCGTCCAGCACAAATCGCTCGTTGTAGGTGTATACCCTTTCCATAATCTGATCAAACCCTTGCCCTTCTAATTCGGGTATAGCTTCAAACAATGGTTTCCCCAAAGTTTCTTCGGCGCTTCGTCCCCAGTAACTCAGCATCATATCGTTAGCCACTTCAATCACATGTTGTGTACCACGATAAACGGAAATAGCTACCGGCGCTTTTAAAAACAGGGCACGTAACATTTGCTCGGCTTGGTTACGGGCTTTGTTTATTTTTATTTGTGCCACAATTTTGGTAAGCAGCTCTTTGCCCGAAAAGGGTTTCACCAGATAGTCGTCGGCACCGGCCTCCAAGCCATCTATCCGTGCTTCTTCGCCGGCACGGGCAGATAAAAACACTACCGGCAAACGTGCTGTTATGGCATTATCCCTAATATGTTGAAGCAATTGTTTACCATCCATTACCGGCATCATAATGTCGCTTACAACCAGGTCGGGCATTTCTGTAGTTATCTTTTCTAATGCGTCGAGTCCGTTTACTGCTGTTTGAATAGTAAAGTATGGTGATAATAACCTGGTGATGTAAGCACGCATATCGGCGTTATCATCCACAACTAATATGCGGGTGTCCTTATCTTCAGCAATAACGCTTTGCTCACTGTAATGACTTGTATAGCCTGTTGCTTCTGTAGTACCAGCCATCTCATCATTAGTATCCAACAAACTGGAAGCTTCTTTGATAAATGCACCTTTCAACGTAGAAGAGTTGACCAATTTATCTGCACCGGATATTTGCGCTGCTGGCAGATGTGATTTTCCTAACGGTATTTTCACCGTAAATGTACTGCCTACTCCTTCAACACTTTCTACTGTAATTTCTCCGTGGTGCAGGTTAACCAGTTCATGCACCAGCGACAGGCCAATGCCCGTACCCTCGTGTGTACGACCGGCAGTATTTTCGATGCGGTGAAAGCGCTCAAACATATGCGGCAACTCTTTGGCCGGAATACCAACACCAGTATCTATCACCTGCAATACGGCAAAGTTTTGCTGTTGCTTAAGCTCTACCTTAATGGAGCCTTGCAAGGTATATTTAAAGGCATTGGATAAAAGGTTGAGCACAATCTTTTCCCACATCTGCCCGTCTACATAAACCGATGCATCCATAGGCGGACAATTAACCACCAGTTCCATCTCAGCCTTTTCAATGATTGACCGGAAACTGCTGGCCAGATCGGCTGTAAGCGAAGCCAAATCAACCGGCTGGTATAAAGCTTGCACACGCCCGGCTTCTACCCGGCTATAATCCAGCAAGTTGTTTACCAGTTTTAACAACCGCAAGGTGTTGCGGTAAGTAGCATCTATATTTTCTTTAACACCGGGATTTTGCAAATCCGGCTGACTTAATAGTTCCTCCAGCGGCCCTAGCATCAGGGTAAGCGGCGTTCTGAACTCGTGACTTACGTTATTAAAAAATGCTGTTTTGGAGCGGTCGATAGCAGCTAAGGCCTCGGCCCTTTTCTGCTCCTGTTCGTAAGCATATACGTTGGTAACTGCTGTATTGAAAGTACCACCCAACAACTCATAAAAATTCAGGTAGGCATCATCTAAAGCCCGGCGCGCACTTACTCCTGCTACCAAAAAGCCAAAAACACTATCCTGCCCCGAAATACGTACGGGTATCAAAACTGCGTTTATAGGCGTTTCGGGATAGGGTTCGCAATTAAATTCGCCGAAACGGGCTACCAAATCATCAACCACTACATTTTGTGCGGTTTCCAGAACTTTGTAGAATGGCCAAACCGTTTCCTGGTCACTCGTATCAACCATTGTAGGCGCCATTATACTGTTAGCATCCAAGCCAGCGTTGCCTATTAGTGTTGCGGTTTGTTCATCAGCATTAAACTGGTATAAAAGGATAAATGGCAAATCAAGAACATACTCAGAATATTTCTGAATGGTAATGCCTGCTATCTCGTGAACAGACTTAGCCTTACCAATAGCTGCACCTAAATCGCGTAGTGATTGCGTACGACGCGCGCTCAGCATCTTTTCGGTAGATTCGGTGATAGGATGGAATATACCGCCCACCTCTCCCGATTCGTCCCGAATAGGTGCAAACGAAAAGGTCATGAAAGATTCTTCCAGGTAACCATATCTGTCCAGAAACATGCGCTGGTCTTTTATATAAGTACCCTCGCCCTGCTGCCCGCGTGTAAAAGCATCGCCTACAACAGGCAAAGCGGTTTCCCAGCAGATTCTGAAATTTTGGCCCATCGATTCAGGGTGTTTAGCACCGCAGATAGGACGATAACTATCGTTATAAATTTGAATGGTTTCAGGTCCCCAGGCAATAAGAATTGGAAATGTAGAGGAAAGGCAAAGACTAACAGTAGTTCGTAAACTTTGCGGCCAGGTTTCTATGGGTCCAAGTGCTGTTTTAGACCAGTCCATAGAGCGAATGAGCTTACCCATTTCTCCGCCACCCAGCAAAAATTGTTCAGAACTTTCAGTTTGGCTAATATTCATTAAAATCAGAGCAGAAATACTGTAATATTAGAAATTTTATATCAATGGGAAAAATATTCACCGAAATAATATCGAATTCGGCTATTCCCATCAAGAATATCTGACCGATAAACATCAATAGGCTAACACTTTAGGTGCATCAACCGCTTTGATTGCCATAATGCGGGCATCAAATTCATCACCATGCACTAAGGCTTTGGCCTTCATGCGCATTTTATATACATAAATAGTTTTTTCAGAATACTCCAGTATGTTGGCAACAGCCTCTACATCGGTTATTCCTAAACGCATCAGGGCAAAAATGCGCAAATCAGTAGTTAACACTTCATGCTCTTTAGGCCAAATCTGGTCTTTCTCGGCAAAAAGAGCATTAAACGAGGTAACAAAGTTGGGGAATATTTTCAGGAACACATGGTCGAATGTATAAAACAGTGTTTCGCGTTCCTTTTTAATATTAATGTTATTGATGGTTACCTGAATATCGTCATATTTTTTGATAGACAATTTAGTATCAATAGAGTGCTTTAATTTTTCAAGCTTGGATATATAACCTGATATAACGTTAAAAAAATAACCGATATAATCTTCCTTAATACGGGCATCCTCCTGCAGTTTGCCGTTGGTAGCTTCCAGTTCAACGTTCTTATCCTCAATAATCTTCTCCTTTGCCTGTACCATTTTAAGCTGCTTAAACAGTAAGATCGATATAATGATTACACCACCAGCCAGTACAGTAATTAACACAAAGTAGGTAAGGAAACGGGTACGCTCTTTTTCGGAATACTCCAGCTGCTGGGCAGCTACTATGGGTAGTACAGTGCTGATTTGGAACTGCCGCTGACGGGCACCGTAAAACTCAGCATCGGCCATGGCCTGCTGCAAAAAGTTGTAAGCGTTTTTGGCATCTCCATTTTTATAAAGTATTTCCGACAGCCAAAGTAAGGCAACAGTTTCTTTGGTAGATGATTGAATGTCGCTTATAGCCGCTAAAATGAGCAAATCGATGCCTTTTTGCTGATTGGTACCCATATATAGGTTACTCAGTGTAGAAGTAACTATAGCATACTCATGGCCACTGAGCTTGCGCTTTAACAACTCTTTAAAAGTAGCTTCGGCAGTTGCAAATTGCCTATTTTTAAATGCCTTGTAACCCGACAGATAAAGCCTATCATAAGAGTTTGGTTTGCTAATAGCAATGGCCGAATCAATATACTGATTGGCTAATTCATTATAACCCGGCGAATAATGGCTATCATTGTTATAGTTAGCCACATCGTAATTTGCACGGGTAAGAATGGAGTAATAGGTAACTTTTACGCTATCTGGCAGGTAACGCGAATCGATTCCCTTAAGATTATCAAATGCTTCTTTAAACAAACCGGATGATAAAAGTATAAAGGCTGTTTTTATTTTGGCCTGATACGCTTTACTCTTGTCATCCAAGCGTTGGCTAAGGGCCTGCATTTTATCTGTATACACAAAAGCCGAGTCGTATTGGTATGATTTGTATTCGTCATAAATACGGTTACACCAGTAAAACTGCTGCTCAGCATTTGTTGCCGGTGTATGATGAAGTTTGCTTTTCAGCTGCGCAATTACCTTTTCCTTTTCCTGATCATAAGTTTGCTTTTTGGCGATTTCAGATTTCAGGCGATCAATTAAATTGTCAGTAGTCGAAGATGCAAAGGTCGCTGATCCACATAACAACATTAAAAACACACCAGTAACAAATCTTAAATAATGGCAGTAAAGCATACGCAAAAGTAATGGCTAATAATGAATTATAATAAAAGAAAAACCCCTAGCTCTGCATTATACAGATGCTAAGGGTTTTTATTACATAGTAATAACTTTGAACAGCTTAATACCCTAAGGTAATCTGACTGTTGCTGTTACCAAACGTTAAACTTTTTACATTATGCCCTTCGGCTACATTCGCTACGCCCTGCGGGTCGAATGTAGAAATGGGCGTTAAGAATGATACAAATTCGGTTTTTGTATTAGCCGACTTGTTATTGAGCATTACTTTGTCATTATCGGCAAAGCCATGCAACTGAACCTTGATGTTCTTAAATTTAGAATTTAAACTACCTTCTGGTTTACCGAACACAATTTGACGTTTGGCTGCATTGTAGGTAATGGTTCTTTTATAATAAGTACCATTTTCATAATTATAACTTTCGCCATCATCTTCATAATACACAAAGCTGTTGTTGCGGCTGCCTTTGTAAATATGTACGGTTAAAGTATCTGTTGGCTTTTCGGCTGTGCTTTGAATTAAGGACTGCATGGGAATGATGCTGCTTTCTTTCACAAACACCGGTAGTTGTTGCGTGCTTATACGACTAATTTTTTCCTGCTTACCGGCGATCATTTCATCGTTATACAAATTGTACCAATTACCCTCCGGAAAATAAACGGTTCCGTAAGTATCTGCGCCGGCAAATGGTGCAATCATAAAAGCATTGCCAAACTCGTACTGATTTTGGTAAGCAACACTGTACACCTTCGGATCGAATGTATAATTGATAGCCAGTGAACGTACAATAGGATGCCCATTTTGCGTAGCTTCATAGAATGAAGAATACAGGTAAGGCAACAAGCGGTAACGCAGGTTGATGTAATTACGTGCAATCTCAAGCGCTTCTTCACCAAATGCCCAAGGCTCGGCCGATTTGGTGTTCACCTGGGTGTGGTTACGAAAATATGGAGTAAAGGCACCAACCTGCATCCAACGGGTATACAGTGCAACGCTCGGGTTACCGGTAAAACCACCAATATCCATAGCAGAAAATGCCACGCCGCTTACACCTAAGCTGCTTAACAAACGCACGCCCATTAGCATATGGTCATCTTCGGCACGGTTATCACCAGTCCAGATGGCAGTGTAACGCTGTAAACCTGCGTAACCCGAACGGGTAAGAATAAACGGACGTTTGTTATCTAGCGCCTTACGGTAACCTTCAAAACTGGCGCGCGCCATTTCTAAACCATACACGTTGTGGGCCTGTAAGTGCGATACCTTTTGACCTTCGTAATCAAAAATTACGTTATCCGGCATCTTTTGTCCCCAGGTAGATATCTCATTCATATCGTTCCATATACCACTTACACCTACATCAGCATATTTTTTAATTTGACCATGCCACCAGGTGCGGCCTTTCTCGCCGGTAAAATCCGGAAAATGGCACCAGCCAGGCCATACCTGACCGGTATAATTAGTACTGTCGCTATACTTAATAAAGATGTTGTTTTTTAAACCATCTTCGTAAACCGGGTAACCAGCTTCAGTTTTAACGCCCGGGTCAACTATCAGTGTTAGCTTTAAACCCATATCCTTTAACTTGGCAGTTAGCTTGGCCGGATCTGGGAAACGATTTTTATCCCAAGTAAACACTTTATATTTATCCATGTAATGGATATCCAAAGTAATACCATCTGCCGGAATTTTCTTTTCGCGCAGGGTTTGGGCAATGCGGTAAACTTCGGTATCGGGATAGTAGCTATAACGGTTTTGCTGGTAACCTAGACTCCACATAGGCGGCATTTTCATGCGGCCGGTTAAAGCTGTGTACGAAGTGATAATATCAGCCAAATGCTTGTGGTAAATGAAATAATATTTCATCTCGCCGCCTCGGGCGCCAAACGATGAGAAACGGTTATTGCTGGCACCAAAGTTAAAATCGCTTTGGTAGGTGTTATCCATAAATATCCCGTAGTTAAGGTTATGGTGAATACCTATGTAAAACGGAATGGTTGAGTAAATAGGATCCTGATCGGTACGGTAACCAAAGGTATCTGAATTCCAGTTGGTATAGCCACTTCCTTTACGATCCAGGTTACCTGTTTTTTCGCCCAGCCCGATGAAATGCTCATCGTCTTGCATGTGCTTATAGGTGGTAACCGACTCGTTTACCCATGAAGTACTCAGGCCTTTTTCATCCTGACTGATTACCCTACCATCCGGCGTATAAAAGGTAGTAGTAAAAGGTTTTTTGGTAATTACCAGTTTTAATGAATCGGTAGTAATACTTACCTGATTATCATCCTGATTAATGGTAGCTTTTGTTTGCTGCGGCTTGGCAAATACGGCAAATGAAAAATCGGGAGCTAAAGGCTGTTTATCTAAACGGACACGAATAACCGACGGGCTGTAAACCGCAACCTCGGCATAGGCATTTTGTGTAGTAATATTTACCTGTTGTTCGCTGATTTTAACATCATTTACATTGCCTACACTTTTAACCGGACTATGCTGGGCATAAGCGGTACTGATACACGCCACCCCTGCAAATAAACTACTCAGCAACCTGATGGTGTTTTTCATCATAGTTATTATAAAGAAGTAAGCCGGCTTTTGGCCGGCTTTATTGTTATTAGATATTATATTTTGTTGAGTTCGTAGTAGTAGTTACCACTAACACTGAGGTTAAGTATTACCTGATATTGACCGGCTGCTGGAACAGTTATAGCTGCACCATCGGTCATCAAAAATGTAGTTACCGGTGTTTTATCTCCTAAAACGATTGTATTTGCACCGTTAGCTCTGAATTTAAAAGTACCTGTTGCAAGAGTGATGTTACCTTTCCAAGTTTGGGTTGCAGCATCAAAGGTTAAGTTTTGATCAGCATTGTTAGTAGCTGTACCATTTAAGCTCCAGGTATTTACTTTTGTTGCAGAAAATGCTTTAGTATCTGTATTGGCTTTCAATAAATAATAACCGTCTGTTGGCACAGAGATATTGTCACCATCGGTAGCCAGCAAACCTGCTTTTAAGCCATAATTAGTATGATCCCAATCTGGATTACTGGTAATTTTAAACAACAGGTTACCTGCGGTAAAATTCACATAGCCTTCATAGTTTTTATCATCTTTAACAGAAGCTAAAGTTTGTGCGGTAGCAGGTGTCCAGCCTTGATATGCACCAGGCGCATATATCGATGGATAAGTAACAAAGGCACGATATGGTGCAAAATTTAATGTTACCACATTTGAATATGATGCTGCATACGATGGACTTATAGTGGCCTTCAGCCTTACTTCAAGCTGCGCAGCTTTATCTGGCGCAAAACCTGCTTGTATAGCAACGGCATTAATGTCACCCACCGTATAAACTTTGGAAGATCCACCGGCTACCGCCACACTTACCGGAGCAGCAAAGTTATTTCCTTTACGGTCAAATTCCAGAGCGTATGATGTTACTGCATTATAGCCAAAGTTAGATGTGTTCCAATTTAACGTAGTAATGTTGTTGGCTGCTGTAGCACTGGTTACGGCAAAAGTAGTTGTTGTTGCACTTAATGCAGTGGTACTGCCTGTACCAGCTACTACACGTGTTTCATCCTTTTTACAAGACGAAAAAGCTAACATAACCATGCCGGTTAAGGCAATGATGTAAGTATTTATTTTTTTCATTTGTATAACAAGTTTATAGTGCCTGCTTGCCCGTTTAAGCCAATAATGACTTAACTAACAAGCAGGCATTTCATTTTAATAACCTGGGTTTTGTTTTAAGTTAGCGTTGGCTGCCAAATCGGTTGATGGCAGCGGGTACAAATTGTGGTTAGCATCAGATGCACGTCCGTTTTGTGCGCCCCCTTTCCAAGGCCACAGGTAACTAGCGGTTACAAAACGATCATACCTAATCAAGTCTGTACGGCGCAAACCTTCCCAGTATAACTCGCGAGCGCGCTCGTCTAAAATAAAATTAAGGTTAATGCTAGTGACTGCACCATTGGCGTTACCATAAGCACGGGCACGTAGTAAATTCACGTATCCTACAGCAGTAGCCATATCACCTGTAGTAGCACCACGCAATACAGCTTCGGCATACGTTAAATACATTTCACCCAAACGAAACAACGGCACATCTATATCTGCAAAAGTGAGGTTGGATGGTGCACCACCGTTAGCTTTTATATTACGGTATTTTGTAATAGCGTAGCCATCAGTAAATGTGCTGATGTTATTAATTTCCAGATTCTGGCCGCTGGTATAAAACATAGCACGCTTATCGGCAGTGCCGGTTGCATCCGGGAACAAATTAACCAAACTCTTAGTAGTACGCAAACCAGCCCAGCCACCATCAGCACCACGTGCACCGGCTGGCTCAGAGCCGCCAATTGATGCATGTAGCAAGAAGGTTGTACCACCGTAACCTTGGGTATGTACACCATCGTAATTGATGGTCAGCAGAAATTCGTTTTTGTTCAGGTTGTTATCTGCAGTCATCAGGTTTTTGTAATTGCTAACTAAGCCATAACCAGCATCAATAACCTTTTTAGCATAAGTAGCTGCATCATTATAACGCGGAGTACCGGTGTACACATTCGCATTAAGATATAGACGCGACAATAATGCATAAGCTGCTGCTTTATCGGCGCGACCGTATTCGTTCTGACGTGTATCAACCAAGCTATTATCCAGATCTTTCAGTTCCCTTTCAACATAGGTGAACAAATCTTTACGGCTGATTTGTTTAGGTGGGGTTGAACCAAGGGCATCAGCTTCAGTCATGAATGGCGGGTTGCCAAACAAATCCATCAATACCCAATATTGATAAGCTCTTAAAAAGCGGGCTTCAGCACGGTAGCTTTTAATATTGGCAGCATCAGCGCCCGAAAAACCGCGAGATGCAATATTATCATCAGAAGATTGACGAATAAAGTCATTACATAACGTAATCTGGTAGATTGAACGATAGTACAAACCTTTCAAAAACTGATTGCTTGATGACCAGCTCAGGTTATGAAAATCAGGCAAACCGGCATCGCCCCAGGCAATCACAGCCTCGTCTGTAGGCAACTCTTGTGCCTGCCAAAATAAACGGTAAAAATCAGATGTACCCTCATCAATGCCTTGAATATCTTTGGTACCATCATCACCAGCCGGGCCTTTGTTACCGGTAAGTGCATAACTGCCGTATACTTTAGCTAAAGCTTGCTTGTAACCTGCGGCAGTACTGTAAACTGTTGATGCGGTTACGTCGTTGGTAGGCAACAGGTCCAAATCTTTTTTACAAGATACTGCGCTTACAGCCAGTAAGCCAGCCAACATATATATTTTAATTGAATTCTTTTTCATTTTAATCTTGTATCAGATAAGCAATCAGATGTTAGAAATTAAGGTTTAAACCTAATACATAAGTGCGCGGACGTGGATAGAAGTTATTGTCTATACCGTTGTTGATTTCGGGATCGATGCCTTTGTATTTAGTAATTGTAAATACATTTTGCACGTTACCGCTGATGCGCAGTGTAGCTTTTTGTTTAAACAAGTTGCCGAAAGTGTAACCGATGTTGATGTTATCCATGCGCAGGAACGAAGCATTCTCTACATAATAATCAGATAAGAAATATTTATCTGACAACACGTTACCGGTAAAGCCAGTATATAATACATCGGCCGAGCCATTATTCAGGTTTCCAATCGGATTCAAAATATTGCGTTGTGTTGCAGTATTTGAAATGACGTTGTTATATACGTAGTTACCCAGGTTAGCCCTTGCTGTAAATGCAGCACTCCAGTTTTTGTAATTTACGCTGCTGCTTAAACCTAAGTAAGCTTTCGGGTCAGCTTGCTTGTAACGGTATAAATCCTGCTCGTTAATTAAGCCATCTCTATTTCTGTCAACAAAAGCGCCTTCAATTGGCTTACCGTTACCATCATAAACTTGTTGCAATACATAGAACGATCCGCGTGGATAACCAACAGAATTGATTTGGATGGTATTACCAGTACCTCCGGCAATATCACCTGTTTGGTTACCGGCAAAGTTCGGATCGGCAGAAATTGTAAGATTGGTGATTTTGTTCTGGTTGTACGTTACGTTAAAGCCTAAGTTCCAGGTTAAGTCTTTAGTACGTACCGGCTGTGCATTAATACTAAACTCCACACCGTGGTTTTCCATATCACCAACATTGGCAACAATACGGTTACTAAAGTTGGTACCTGCAGGCTGGTTAACTAAGCTTAACAAATCTTTGGTTTTTTTATAGTAGTACTCGATAGTACCGCTGATACGACCATTCAGGAAACCATAATCGATACCGATGTTGGTAGTAGCGGTTTGCTCCCATTTACGGCCTGGATCCAGCGCGCCCGGACGGTACATGGTATAGTAAGTGTCACCGAACTGATATTGCGCTGTATTAGTACTTTGGCTGTAGAAAGACAGATAGTCGTAATTACCTAAACCTTCTTGCTGACCAGTTATACCGTAACCGGCACGTAATTTCAAGTCAGACAAAAAGCTTACGTTTTTCAGGAAGCTTTCTTCTTTAACTCTCCACGCTAATGCTGCTGATGGGAATGTTGCAAAGCGGGTGTTAGGATTAAACCTTGATGAACCGTCTGTACGTACAGTAGCAGTTAATAAATATTTGTCTTTGAATGAATAATTTAAACGGCCGTAGTAAGACAGCAAACGGTTTTGCGGACTATTATATGGAAACTGAGATACGGATGTATTTGTGATCAGCACGCCCCCCGCCGAGTAATCAGCAAAAGTGTAATCAGTTGTTTTATAATCATAAAACGCATAACCAGCTACAGCTTCAATTTTGCTATCAATTGATTTGATATCTTTATTATAGCTCAAGTAAGCCTCAATAGTTCTGTTAGTTTGGGTTTGTTTGTACTGGTTATTGATACCACCTACCGTGTTACCATTACCTCTTAAAAAGTTTGATGCGGCGTAATCAGGCACAAATATAGTTCCGGTGCCTTTTGATACGTCATAACCTAAGTTCAAGTTAACATGCAAATCAGGCAAAAAGTGAACTTTATAGTCTAACTGTAAGTTACCAATGCTGCGATATACTGTGCTTTTGTCAAAACGCTGATCCAACAAGCCAAGTGGGTTACGTGGCACTTGCTGTTTTAAACCAGTAGTTGCACTTGGGTCTAGCCATTCGTAGTAACCGCCAAAATTATTATTGCCTGAATAAACAGGTTTGGTAGGGTCAAACAATACAGCGCTGCTAATAGCACCTTGGTCTGCAAAACGGTTTCTGCTTTCGGCACCTTTCAAATTTAGATTAACTTTCAGGTGATCCTTCAACAAAGTAGGACTTAAATTTACCGCTAAGCTGGTACGTTTAAGTTCACCGGTTTTCAAAATACCTTCCTGATCTAAGTAACCAGCCGATACACGATACGGTAATACTTTACCTGCAGTACCAGATACGCTAAGGTTGTTATCAGTAGTTTTAGCGGTTTGGTAAATTTCGTTCTGCCAATCGGTATTGGCTGTACCTAATAACGCTTTTTGAGTAGCATTACCGTAGGTGTTCACATAATTCCGAAACTCATCGGCAGTAAGCACATCAGCCTTTTTGCTGATTTTTGACAGCGAAAATTGTGTACTAAAGTTGATTTGAGGTGCTCCGCTCTGACCTTTTTTGGTAGTAATTAAAACTACACCATTTGATGCACGAGAACCGTAAATAGCTGCAGCAGATGCATCCTTTAATACCGAGAAAGACTCAATATCGTTAGGGTTAATTAAGCTCAATGGATTTGGAGAACCTGAGATGCTGTTATCACTCAAAGGCACACCATCTACTACAATTAATGGGTTGTTTGATGCATTTAATGATGCACCGCCACGAATACGGATAGTACTACCAGAACCTGGTGCACCGCCGTTAGATGTAACCGAAACACCGGCGGCTTTACCAGCAATTAATTGCTCTGGCGTAGTAATTACACCTTTTTGAAAGTCGCGACTGGTAACTGTTGTTACAGCACCAGTTACATCTTTACGGGTTTGAGTACCATAACCAATAACAACCACTTCATTTAGTGCTTTGCTTTCGGGCGTTAGTTGAAAATTGGTAGATACTGTTGCGCCCGTAGTAACTGTAACTGATTTTTTTAAAGCAGTATACCCAACAAATGCTGCGGATACAGTATATGTTCCTAGCCTTACATTATTAATGCGATACACGCCGTTTACATCTGAAGTGCCACCCTGCGTAGTACCTACAATGCTTACACTTACACCTGGTAAGGTCTCGCCTTTTTCGTCGAGCACTTTACCGGTGATGCTGCCTGTTTGGGCATAAGCCATACTGCTCAGTAAGAACAATACGCAAACAAGCGCAAAATTTTTGAAATAGTTTTTCCTCATACAACTTAGTTTGTGCTGTAAAAGCTTAAATGAATTATGAAATAATTGGATAAAAAAATTAACGGACAGGCAAGCCTATCCCCATGTTGTGTGATTGGTTGGGATTCAGGTAAGGAAGTTCTTGAAGGGTTGTAAAATTTTGTTCATATTTTGATTTATTTGGTTAATTCTAGTATGTATTCGCCTTTGGCAGGCACAGTCAAATTTTGTGTAATTGACATCTGCTGACCAGTAATCACATCACGGCCTTGGGTAAAGCCTTTGGTTACATCTATAAAGCGATTCATTTGCACACTACGGTCGGTATTAGTACCATTCAGCATTACCACTACGGTTTTACCATCCTTAATGCGGGCGTATACATATACGCCACTGCCGTCTACTACATAGTGAGTCAGTTTACCTTGGGTAACAGCGGCATTGCTTTTACGCCATTGCAAAAGTTTTTGCATGTAATCCCAAGCTTCGTTTTGCTTAGCGGTTCTGCCGGCGGTTGTAAAAGCATCGGTTTGGTCGCCAGCCCAGCCACCCGGATAATCGGTACGCACATAGCCATCGCTTTTGGCTTTTTTACCGTCCATCAAAATCTCGGTACCGTAGTAAATTTGCGGAATGCCGCGAGTAGTCAGCAAAAATGCTAACGCCTGTTTGTAACGGCGCAGATCCGGGTCATCGGCACGGGCAAAGCGGTCCAGATCGTGGTTATCCAAAAAGGTTAAGATGTTGCTTTGATCGGCAAACATGAAGTCCTGCGCTATTTCTTCGTATATGCGAAATAGCGGGCTACCCTCGCCTGTTTCATCATTTTTGGTATAATCAAAAGCAGTAGAAGCAATAAAAGTTAATGGAAAATCCATCACCGTTTTCAGGTATGTATTGCCGGTTTTATTTAAAGCCGAACCTTTTTGCCACCATGCTGATGCAGATGAACGGCCATACCACGATTCGCCAACAATATTAAATTGCGGATACTCGGCCTGTACCTCTTTACACCAGCGGGCCATAAAATCATAATCAGGATATGGATAAGTATCCTGACGGATACCATCAATACGGGAATACTCGATCCACCAGATACTATTTTGAATTAAATATGTAGCCAGATGACGGTTACGCTGGTTCAAATCGGGCATTGATTTTACAAACCAGCCGTTAATTAAAATATCTTTATCAATAGGCGCCGCATGCGGGTCCATTAAGGTGTACTTGGCATGGTTGGTTTGCACGTAGTTACCGGTATTGTTATTAATCCAGTCTTTTGCCGGCAAATCGTTCATCCAAAAGTGCGAACTGCCGCAATGATTAAATATCATATCCATTACTACCTTCATGCCCTTACGGTGCATATTGGCAGTTAAACTTTTGAACTGCTGATTGGTGCCAAAACGAGGGTCGATATTATAAAAATCGGTAATAGCGTAACCGTGGTAAGAGCCACCCGGCATGCGGTTTTCCTGAACGGGGTTTAACCAAACGGTTGTAAAACCCATATTTTTAATATAATCGAGATGCTTCTCGATACCAGCCAAATCACCACCATGACGGGCGTTTGGATCCTGACGGTTTACTTGTACGTCCTCTAAAGCATCATTGCTGGCATCGCCGTTAGCAAAACGGTCGGGCGTAATCAGATACATTACATCAGCCTGGCTAAAACCGGCAGCACCGTCTTTACTGGTACGGGCCAGTAACGGATAGTTATAAGAAAGCTTTTGCTGACCTTGCTTAAACAAAAACTTAATTGTGCCTGGTTTAGCGGCAGGTGCAATATTTAAATAAATAAAAAGATAGTTCGGATTATCGGTATGCGCAATCTCTTTAACGGTAACGCCCGGATAGCTAAATGAAGGTTGGGTTTGGCCAATATTTTTGCCGTATACCATTATTTGCAAGGTGGTATTTTTCATACCCACCCACCAGTTAGCCGGCTCAACGCGGGTAATTTCGGCAGCCCATACCTGGGCAATTGTAAATGAACAAATTAAACAAAGTACAAATCTTCTCATCTGGTCAGTATAGTCTTTACCTTATGTGGTAATTAATAGTCAACGATAAAATCTCACTCAATCCAGCTTTATAGGATTGGCGTTTGATCCGTTTAAATATCCTTTTATTATAATTGGTTTAATTGGTATCCTGTCTGGCTTTACAATCGGTTCAAATAATTTTGGAACCAATAAATAATGTTTAGCCTTTAAAGGATGATACAAAGTAAATTCACAAAAACACGAACTGCTTCTTCTTTAGTAAAAATTTAAAAAATAATCACATTATTTAAAATTAAAAAACTGACCTACAGTATTTTAGTTTTAAATAGCATCCTAAAAATTTAAGGCCTTTTTAGTGTTCATTTAATAGATTAAAGTCTATTTGCAGTACATATCAGGTCTCGTTACACAGCATAATCATCCCGAATTAACCCGTTTTTTTTTAACACATCATTTATACGATATGGTATGCTAAAAAAGTATAATACGTTGGATTTATTTTACGCTTACTGACAAGGAAATGTTATTGCTTTCATTTATTTTCTAATTCACCTATTGTAATCTCAATAACCACTATTTAACTTTCGCCATATTTATTACTCATCAATATGAGCCCTACCTTTTCCTTGTCGCCGCTTGCCAAACGTGCAGCGGTTATTGCTTTGGCTATCCTTGCTATAGCATTTAGCCTTTTTTTAATTTTTAGGAACAAACACAAAAACACGGTAAATCCAGAATTCAGTAAGTACATCGAATCTTACACAGCCGGTATTATTTCACGGCATAGTAGCATTCGTATAAAACTGGCCAATCAGGTACAAACCAGTCATGCTAAAAACGAACCGGTGAAAGATGGGTTGTTCGATTTCTCGCCGTCGATAAAAGGCAAAGCTTATTGGGTAGATGCCCAAACCATCGAGTTTAAGCCCGACCAGGAACTAGAGCCCGAAAAAGCATATGACGTAGATTTTGATTTGGACGAGATTACCGACGTACCAAGCGATTTTGAACATTTCAAATTCAGCTTTGAAACCCTACGTCCCGATTTTATAGTAACCTATAACGGTTTACAATCTGCCACGAATACATCTTTAGACAAGATGAAGTTTACAGGCGTCATTCAAACGGCAGACGGCGAAGATGAAGCAAAAATTGAAAAGCTGATTTCGGTGAAATACCCGTCAGCCACCCCTATCACCTGGCAGCACAATGATCTGACACGCACACACGAGTTCACCATCAACAATATAAAACGCCCCAATGGTGCAGGCGCTACTCTGCAAGTTGCATATGATGGCAAGCCGCTGAATATTTCAGATAAAATTAACAGCACCGATATAGAAATCCCAGCCGTTGGCGATTTTAAGGTGCTGGGTATACGCGCCGTGCAAGACCAGGAACAGTACGTGTTGGTGCAGTTATCCAACCCCATTATGGTGGGTCAGGAGTTAAACGGATTAACCGGTATCAGCAACCAGGCTGATCCTGCCTATACTATCGACGGTAGCACCATTAAAGTTTATGCGCCCGAGCGTTTGGAAGGTAACTACACGGCCTTTGTAAATGAAGGTATAGAAGATATTACGCATAAAAAGATTACCAAGGCTTTTACTGGCAACGTATTTTTTGAAAACAGGCAACCATCGGTTGAAATTCCGGGCAAAGGTGTTATTCTGCCAGACTCCGGCAGACTCATGATGCCGTTTGAGGCCGTGAACTTGAAAGCAGTTGACGTAAGCATTATAAAAATTTACGAAAACAATGTACCGCAATACTTTCAAAGTAACGGTTTTGAAGGTGCACAGGAACTACGGCAGGTAGGCAAACCGGTTATCGAAAAAACCATCCGCTTGGATGCTGACCAAGGTTTAAATCTGAACAAGAAAAACCGCTTCATGTTGGATATTGACCACCTGATGCGTACCGAACCAGGTGCTATATACCGGGTAATTATAGGTTTCCGTAAAGAATACTCGGTATACAATTGTAATGCAGGCAAAGCAGCCAGCCAGGCAAATGAAGATGATGAAGGAGACGGCGATTACTCGAGCAGCGGCGGCGGCGATGTGCATGATGAAGACGACGATTTTTGGCAGCGTTATGATAACTATTACCCCGAAGGTTATAATTGGGATGAGCGTAATGACCCTTGCAGCCAATCGTACTACAACAAGCAGCGTTGGGCCACACGGAATATCATTGCCTCAAACATTGGGCTTATAGCAAAGCGTGGTACCGATAACAGCATGCTGATAGCTGTTACCAATATTTTGGATGCTCAGCCGATGCCTAATGTAACGCTGGAGTTTTTGGATTATCAAAAACAAGTGATTTTTAAAACCACATCCGACGGCGATGGCTTGGCTAAGTTTGACCTGAAACGCAAGCCTTATTTATTGGTGGCCAAAAATGGCGATGAACGCGGCTACCTGAAGTTGGACGATGGCAGCAGCTTGCCTCTTTCGCGTTTTAATGTAGGCGGAGAACAAGTGCAGCAGGGTTTAAAAGGCTTCTTATACGGCGAACGCGGCGTATGGCGCCCCGGCGATTCCATATTTGTATCCTTTATTCTGGAAGATAAACAGAAAACCTTACCGCCAGATCATCCGGTGGAATTTGAGCTGTACAACCCGCTAGGGCAGTTGTACAAACGCATAACCAGAACAAGCTCTGTTGATGGCTTTTACAGTTTCCATACCGCTACGGCAACTTCCTCCCCTACCGGCAACTGGACCGCCAAGGTCAAAGTGGGTGGCGCCTTGTTCGAAAAGAACATCAAGGTAGAAACCATCATGCCTAACCGCCTCAAGCTCGATCTGTCTTTCGGTGGGCAGCAGCAGTTGGTTAAAGGCAGCAGTACGCAGGGTAACTTAAATGCCCGCTGGCTATTCGGCGGCATTGCCCAAAACCTGAAAGCTAAAGTAGATGCATTTGTATCGGCACAAAAAACTGCCTTTAAACATTTTGAGGATTACGAGTTTGACGATCCGACACTTGCCTTCAGTACCGAAACGCAAACGGTTTTTGACGGCAAGTTGGATGAAAATGGCAACGCGCCGGTTAACGCCGACATTAACATTGAAAAACAGGCTCCCGGCCAGCTGCGGGCCAATTTTGTGGTAAAAGTATTTGAACCCGGCGGTAACTTTAGCATACAGCAGGTTACGCTGCCTTACAACTTATACAACGGGTATGTAGGCATCAAAACGCCAAAAGGCAGTGCTGTAAATGATATGCTGACAACGGGTACCAACCACGTAATTGACATTGCCGATGTAAACGCTCAAGGCCAATTATTAGGTGGCGTGCGTGATGTGCAAGTTGAATTATACAAACTGCAATGGCGCTGGTGGTGGGACGAAACCGGTGATGAGCTTAGTAATTTCACCCAAGACCAGTATAATAAACTGGTTAAAACAGAAAGCGTAAGGCTAACCAACGGCCGCGGCAAATGGAACCTGAATGTAGATTCGGACGCATGGGGCCGCTACCTTATCCGCGTTAAAGACGCACAAACAGGGCACTCAACCGGTAAAACCGTTTATTTAGACTGGCCCAACTGGTCGGAACGCTTGCAGCAAAGCAACCCAACCGAGGCCGCCATGCTGTCGTTCACATCCGATAAAAGCAAGTACAACGTAGGTGAAGAAGCGACCCTTACTATCCCTACAGGCGCCAACGGTCGGGCGCTTATCAGTATTGAAAACGGTAGCCGTGTTATTAAAACCGACTGGATCAATACCGAAAAAGGCCAAACCCGTTATCGTTTTAAAATAGAAGAAGGCATGGCGCCTAATATTTTTGCAAATGTCACCTTATTACAACGCCATTCGCAAACTGTTAATGACTTGCCCATACGTATGTACGGTGCCATACCTATTGATGTAGAAGACCCGGCCACTATACTAAAACCGGTTATCACTATGCCGGACAAAATCAGACCCGAAAGCCAGTCAGCCATTACCGTTTCTGAAGCATCGGGCAAGGAAATGACTTATACCGTTGCTTTGGTTGACGAAGGCCTGCTTGATCTGACCAACTTCAAAACGCCCAACCCACATGCTGCCTTTTATGCCAAAGAAGCCTTGGGTGTAAAAACATGGGATTTGTTCGACTATGTAATCGGCGCCTACGGTGGCGGCTTGGAACGCATCCTAAGCATTGGCGGCGATGGTACGGCCAGTAATAACAAAAACGTATCGGTAAACCGCTTTAAACCGGTAGTGAAGTTTTTAGGTCCTTTCCATTTAGGTAAAGGCGACAAGCAAACCCACCAGTTTAAATTGCCGCAATACATTGGCTCGGTGCGGGCTATGGTGATTGCCGGCCATGCCGGCGGTTATGGCTTTGCCGAAAAGGCAGTAGCCGTTAAAAAACCTTTAATGATACTGGCAACCCTGCCGCGCGTACTGGGCCCGTCCGAAAAGGTGCAGTTGCCGGTTACGGTATTTGCTATGGAGAATAACATTAAAAACGTAACCGTGCGCGTACAATCCAACGCCTTCAGCAATCCGGGCAGCAGTTACCAAAAAACGGTAGCATTTGCCAAACCGGGCGACCAACTGGTGACGTTTGATCTGGATGTTAAAGAATTCGTCGGCATAGGCAAAGTAAGGGTAATTGCGCAAAGCGGTAGTGAAACAGCAGCTTATGATGTTACCCTGAATGTACGCAACCCTAACCCGCCAGTTACCCGCATCATTGAAAAAGAATTGAAACCCGGCGAAACATGGAGCGCTGCCTATACCGCTATCGGCATGAATGGCACAAACAAGGCTACGCTCGAAGTATCGGCCATACCGGCGCTCAATCTGTCAAAGCGGTTAAGCTACCTGGTACAATACCCGCATGGTTGTGTGGAGCAAACCACATCATCGGCTTTCCCGCAGTTGTATCTAAGCCAATTAATGGATTTATCGCCTCAGCAAAAATCCGAAGTTGACCGGAATATTAAGTCAACCATAAACCGTTTGAATGGCTTTCAGGTGCCTAACGGCGGTCTGAGCTACTGGCCTGGCGACGGTGAGGCCGATGAGTGGGGAACCAATTATGCCGGCCACTTTATGCTGGCTGCACAGGCAAAAGGCTATAATTTACCGGTAGGTTTTGTAGAGCAATGGAAGAAATATCAGAAACAAAAGGCACTCACCTGGGCACCCGATTCGCATAGCTTTTATGGTGCCGACCTGATACAGGCCTATCGGCTTTACCTCCTGGCCTTAGCACGGACACCCGAATTAGGTGCGATGAACCGCCTGAAAGAATTTAAATACCTGAGTGTAGAAGCCCGCTGGCGCTTGGCTGCAGCCTACAAGCTGGCTGGCCAGCCCGAAGTGGGTAACCGAATGGTAGCAGGTTTACCTACCACCATCAAACCATACAAGCAGTTGATGTATACTTATGGATCAGACCTGCGGGATGAAGCCATGATACTGGAAACGCTCACCCTTTTAGGCCAACGGCAAAAAGCGGCGAACATGGTCCGGTTAGTAGCAGCGCGGTTATCGCAGGATAGCTGGTACAGTACACAGACTACCGCCTACTCGCTGCTTGCCATCGCTCAGTATTGCGGCGAGAACAAGGCGGGCAGCAAATTGCAATTTAATTTGAATGGCAAAACCGCTATTAATTCGGGCTCATACCTGTGGCAATCGGCCATGGCGGGCAACGGCGGCAAAGCTATATTGCGTAACCAGGGTAAAAACGTATTATATATCCGCTTAATTCAGCAAGGGCAGCCTGCAGCCGGACAGGATACGGCATCAAGAATTAATCCTGATGTATTGCAGATGGAAGTTAAGTATTACACTTTAGGCGGCAAGCCAATTGACCCGTCTACACTGAAACAGGGAACGGATTTTGTGGCACAGGTAACACTTAAAAACCCCGGTCAGCGCGGCAGGTATGATAACATGGCGCTTACACAAATATTCCCGTCGGGATGGGAGATATTGAACACCCGTATGCTGAATAATGACGAAGTGTTTAAATCTTCACCGTCTGATTACCGCGACATTCGTGACGACAGGGTGAATACTTATTTTAGTATTACGGAACACCAGCAAGCCACGTATTATGTGATGTTAAATGCAGCCTATACTGGGCGCTACTACTTACCGGCAACTTATTGTGAGGCGATGTATGATGCATCTATCAATGCGCTGCAAAAAGGCCAGTGGGTTGAAGTAGTGAAGTGATTTGGAAAGTGTAAGTAGTTCGTAATTTGAGACATTTATTCCGAAAACCTAAAATATTAATCTCGGCAGGCCTGCTACTAGCGGGCCTGCTGGCTTTTTGGTTTTGCCTGCCTAAACCGTTGTTTAACAGGCCGACATCATACGTAATTGACGATGATCAAGGCCAACTGCTGGGCGCAGCCATTGCTGCTGATGGTCAGTGGCGTTTTCCATATGATGAAACAGTGCCCGAAAAGTTCAAACAGTGTATTATTGCCTTTGAAGACAAGCGTTTTGAATACCACTGGGGTATCGACCCGCTAGCGTTTGGCAGGGCTGTTCGGCAAAACCTAAAAAAGGGGCACGTTACCAGTGGTGGCAGTACCCTTACCATGCAGGTAATACGGATGGCTACTCGTCACAACCGCAATATTTGGAACAAACTGCTGGAAATGATCATGGCCTTGCGGCTTGAACTAACTTACAGCAAGTCCGAAATATTGGCTTTATATACCAGCAACGCACCGTTTGGCGGCAATGTGATTGGTTTAAATGCGGCATCATGGCGGTACTACGGGCGCAGTCCAGCCCAACTGTCCTGGGGCGAAATGGCGGCCATGGCCGTATTGCCTAACTCGCCAGCTTTGGTGCATCCTGGTAAGAATCGAACCACTCTATTAAGGAAGCGCAACCAGTTGCTGGATAAACTCTGCCTGCAAAAAGTGATTGACCAAAGTACGGCTAACTTGGCCAAATTGGAACCAATGCCCGATAAGCCCTTACCCCTTCCCCAACTGGCACCTCACCTTCTGGAACGGTTCAAGGCCGAGCATCAAGGCAAGGGCCAGACAGGCTTACGTCTTAAAACCACTTTAAAAGCTGAGCTACAGCAGCAAGTAAGTGATATTCTGGAAAGGCATCATCGCATCCTGAGAGCTAATCAAGTTAACAACATCGCCGCTGTAGTACTGGATGTAGAAACCGGGGCTGCATTGGCTTACGCCGGAAACATATATCATCCGGAGCAAGCCCAGTTGGAAAGTCATGTAGATGTGGTAAATGCGCCACGCAGTCCGGGTAGTACATTAAAGCCATTATTGTATGCTTCTATGCTGCATGATGGATTCATTTTGCCTAACAGCCTTATAGCTGATATTCCGACCCAAATTGCAGGCTATCACCCTGAAAATTATGATTTAGGTTATGACGGTGCTGTACCCGCCTCGCGGGCGTTGGCCCGTTCCCTTAATGTACCTGCGGTTAAGATGCTGCAAAAGTATAAGTACGAACGTTTTTATGATGTACTTAAAAAAGCAGGCATCACCACATTAAATCAACCAGCCGATCATTACGGCTTGTCGCTTATTTTGGGTGGGAGCGAAAACACGCTCTGGGAACTTACAGGTGCTTACGCCAGTATGGCAAGAGTGCTTAATCATTACAACCAACGTAACGGGTTTTATACTGCTTCAGATTATCACGCACCAGTTTACCAACCAGTAGCAAATCAAAAATATCAATCAGAAAAGTTTGGCTTGCTGGATGCCGGCTCCATTTACTATACTCTGCAAGCCATGCAAGAAGTAATGCGCCCCGGCGAAGAGATGCTTTGGCAGCAATTTGGGTCAACCCAACGCGTGGCTTGGAAAACCGGTACCAGTTTTGGCTTTAGGGATGGTTGGGCCATTGGCATTACCCCCAAATATGTAGTAGGCGTTTGGGTAGGCAACACTACCGGCGAGGGGCGACCGGATTTAACGGGCATTAATACAGCTGCCCCTGCCATGTTCGAAATTTTCCGGCTGCTGCCTGTTACCCGCGAATGGTTTGCGGAACCTGCCAAGGCACTGGTAAAAATTAAAGTATGCCGCGAAAGCGGCTATCGCGCCGGCGAGTATTGTGAACATCCTGACGATACCTGGGTACCGGCACCCGGACTCAAATCACCGGTTTGCCCCTATCACCAGCTGGTTCACCTGGATGCAAGTCGCCGCTGGCAGGTAAGTGCCGATTGCGAATCGGCCGACCGTATTGTGAATCAAAAATGGTTTGTGCTGCCGCCGTCTATAGAGTACTATTATAAAACTAAAAATTACCAATACCATACCCTCCCCCCTTTTCGCAGTGACTGTGCCGTTGCCGACAAGGCCCAGCCTATGGAACTTATTTATCCCAAAAGTGAAGCTAAGGTATACATACCGATCGAAGCCGACGGTACCCGTGGCAAAATGATTTGCAACGCGGCCCATTCACAGCCGGGCGCCAAAATTTTCTGGCATCTTGACGATCAGTATGTTGGCGAAACACATGATTTTCATCAGTTAGCTATCAGCCCGCCTGCTGGTGAGCATGTGTTGACGCTGGTTGATAGTGAAGGGAATACGGTTAGGGTGAGGTTTAGGGTTTTGAATAAAGAGAATAAGTAGAACAATACTCACGTAATTGCGAGACTAGTTGGCGTGATGGCCCTCGAAGCAATCTTGGAGTTTCTATGTTAGAGTTTGTGCTGTTAGTTTAACTTCCTTTCGTAGCAATTTACTTACTTCGTCTGCTCATTGCCGCAGGGGCTAGATACTTTTGTCATAGCCACAAAAGTATCCAAAAAGGCCTAGCTCTCGCGATCCCTACCCAACACCGCAGGCAGCCGCTGGCCCGGGCGCGATAGCGGGCCTCTGCGCTGCTCTTTGCTTTTTCATTCAACATAAAGCACTGTCAGAACTAGCTAAACAAAAAAGAATCGGCATTCAGCTTCTTTCGGTAACTACTGACTTAAGTTTATGTACTACCTAAGGTAGAAAGAAGGTGCGGCCGAGAGCTTTTTCTTTGGTTACTTTCTTTTTTGCGGTAAAAAAGAAAGTAACTTCCACAGGCTGTGGTTGAAACACATCCTTATCCTAACAAGGCACAACAATAACAAAAAGTACTACCCCAAATAAAAATAAACGCCAATAAAAAAGCCCTCTTAAAAGAAGGCTTAAACAATTACTTTTTATCTAAAGCAGGCCTACTCGCCGTTTGTGACACTGACCATCCCGTAGCATACATCCATTTAGACATTTTAGCCAGCTTCGTAATATCTATACGACTGGGTTCATCTTTAGGTGTATGATAATCAGCATGTAGCAACGTGGTAAAAAAAATGGCTGGAATACCTACTTGCGCATATGGCAGGTGATCACTGCGGCGGTACCAGCCTTCGGGATGACGGGCATCATCCCACGAAAAATCCACCTTAAAATGTGTCAACTGATCATTGGCCTTCATGGCCATGTTTACCAGGTCGGTTGAGTTCTTGTTAGACGTAGTGCCCAGTAAGGCGGCCGAATCTGGCGCATTGCGGCCTATCATGTCGCCATTCAGTACGGCTACTATTGATTCTCTAGGCACGGTTGGATGCACGGCATACCAGCGCGATCCCAGTAAGCCCCGCTCTTCGGCACCATGCCATACAAATAAGGCCGAGCGTTTGCCGGGTTTGGCCGTCCAGGCTCGGGCTATGGCCAGCATGCCTACTGTTACCGAAGCGTTATCATCAGCACCGTTCCAGATAGAATCCTGCCCTACCGGATTACCCTCACCGTCATGGTCGTGATGGCCGCTGAATAGTACATATTCGCTTCTTAGTTTGGCATCCGTACCATCGGCTTTAGCAACAACATTTACCGATGGATATAGATATACCTGCGATTGCAGGTCGGCTTTAGCAGTAACACCAGCTTGCTGCAAGGCGCTCGCCAAATTTGATTTCACCATCAAAACCGGCACTGTTTGTTGTGGCACGCGCGTAGCTGCTGAAGCAGTATTTAAACCCTCATTTTGATATAACCCATCCTTAAAGTTATTACCTACAAAAGCAATAGCCTTTTCCACTTCATCATCGGCCACTAAAATAATGGCAGCTGCGCCATGCCGACGCAGAACCATGCCCTGCTGACGGATGGCTAATGCCGTATAACGATAACCCCACAAACTCATACCCGGAGCAGGCAGCGGGTTAGGTGCTACAATTTTCATTGCTACTACTTTACCCTGTAAATCTTTAGTAGTATCGGCCATAGAATGAAGCCAAACCACCGGAGCATCTACGCGACTGTTCACCGGCTGGGCTACCCAGAAATCTTTCCAGAGGGTTAAGTTCTGCCCGTTGAGCTGCAAGGTACTGCGATTAGTTGTTTGGGTACGGCGAATGTTGAAGAACTGAAAGTAAGTACCATCATCCCCCGCGGGTTTTAAACCAGCTTCTTGTGCTTTTTGAGAGGTCCATACTGCGGCGCGCAGTTCATCGGGCGTACCGGCACGGCGTCCACGAAAGGCATCACCAGCCAGTTCAAAAATATCTTTCTTTAAATCGGCTTCCTTAATAGCCGACAACGCAGGCGGCAACGTTGACGACGTTTTTGCCTGTCCATATGATTGTTGCAGCGCTAGTGCAAAACTTAAAATAGTAAAAATCCTTTTCATGCGGTAAACTTATTGATATCTCTAAAATAGCATTTTCACAGTTATATGCCATTCTTTCACAGTTTCTAACAACATTGTTATACAAAATTGGCTGGTGGCCCGTTAAGCATTTGATTTCATGAAATTAGTTTACCTTTGCGGCACACTGTTTTGAGGTAAGCAGCACACCGGATATATGAAGATATTAGTTACCGGAACCGCCGGTTTTATTGGTTTTTACGTGGCTCAGCGACTGGCCGAAATGCAGTATGATATTGTAGGTGTAGATAACATTAACAGCTACTATGACACTGCCCTAAAGCACGGCCGTTTAAAGGCTTCGGGTATTGACGTTGAGCAACTGCAAGACAACCAACCCATACGCAGCACCCAATATCCTAACTACTGCTTTATCAAGCTTGATATATCTGATCGTGCGCAGATGGAAAACCTGTTTAAAGCTTACCAGTTTGATGTGGTTTGCCATTTGGCTGCGCAGGCAGGTGTACGGTATTCTATCACCAACCCATATGATTATGCACTAAGCAATCTGTCGGGCTTTTTAAATATTTTGGAAGGCTGCCGTAATACTGGTACCATCAAGCATCTTGTATATGCCAGCAGCAGCAGTGTATACGGACTGAACAGTAATACGCCCTTTTCGGTACACGACAGCGCGGCGCATCCGGTAAGCCTATATGCCGCCAGCAAAAAAAGCAACGAGATGATGGCGCACAGCTACAGCCATTTATACAATATCCCCACTACAGGCTTGCGCTTTTTTACAGTTTATGGCCCTTGGGGCCGGCCCGATATGGCTTATTTTAAGTTTGCGGATGCCATTATACAAGGCAAACCCATTGATGTGTATAACAATGGTGAAATGAAGCGCGATTTTACTTATGTGGACGATATAGTAGAAGGCATTATCCGTGTGTTGGATAAACCGGCTACAGCAAACCCTAACTGGGACAGCGCCAACCCCGATCCGGCTACTTCCAGTGCACCTTATCGCATTTATAACATCGGCAACTCATCGCCGGTAAAACTGATGGATTTTATTGAAGCATTAGAAAATGCTATTGGTAAAAAAGCGGTTAAAAATATGCTGCCTATGCAGGCTGGCGACGTATTATCAACCGATGCCGACATGACCGACCTGGAACAGAATTTTCATTACCAACCTCAAACCGATGTGCAATCCGGTATTAATCGTTTTGTAGAATGGTTCAGAGAATTTTATAGTGTTTAGGGTCCCCATATCTTTATTTTATCCCGGTTCTTGATTCTTGACGTTCGTCGCTGAATTCAAACCAACATTTTTTATATTTTTGTCCACTTCAATTAAAGCCTTTTTGGCTTGATGCTTAGTAGATGGATATTTCAGTTGTAATACCTTTATTTAATGAAGTGGAATCACTGCCCGAGCTTACCTCCTGGATTGGCCGGGTAATGGACGAGCACCGCTTCAGTTATGAAATTATCCTGGTGGATGATGGCAGTTATGATGGTTCGTGGGAAGTAGTGTGCCAGCTGCACCAGCAAAACAAAGCCATTCGTGGTATTAAATTCAGACGTAATTACGGCAAATCAGCCGCGCTGAATACCGGTTTTGAGGCCGCACAAGGCAATGTGGTAATTACCATGGATGCTGATTTACAGGATAGCCCTGATGAAATACCTGAGCTATATCGCCGCATTATTGAAGAAAAGTTTGATTTAATATCGGGATGGAAAGCCAAACGGTACGATCCGCTCAGCAAAACTATTCCTACCAAGTTATTTAATGCCGCCACACGCAAAATGTCGGGCATTGATAATCTGCATGATTTTAACTGTGGATTGAAAGCTTATCGTAAAGCGGTGGTGAAAAACATAGAGGTTTACGGCGAAATGCACCGTTACATACCTGTACTGGCTAAGTGGGCTGGCTTTACCAAAATAGGCGAACAGGTGGTTGAACACCGTGCCCGTAAATACGGCAAAACCAAGTTTGGCATGAGCCGCTTCATCAACGGCTTTCTGGACCTACTATCTATCTTTTTTGTAGGTAAGTTTGGCAAACGCCCGATGCACTTCTTTGGCTCGATGGGAGTGCTGAGCTTTTTTGTAGGCTTGGTGATGGCCGCCTGGATTATTATTGAAAAGTTGAACCATATTGCCCGTAATGAGCCTTACCGGGATGCGACCGACAATCCGCTATTTTATATCGCGCTGGTAGCTATCATACTTGGCTCGCAGCTTTTCCTGACCGGCTTTGTAGCCGAACTGGTGGCCCGCAGCTCAAGCGACCGCAACAAGTATCAGGTGGAAGAGACGGTGTAGTTTCATCTTGTAATATCTCGCCAGCCGAGTAAATATGTATTGTTCAATCATTAAATAAACAAAAAACGCCGAGCAATTAGCTTAACCGGCGTTTTTATTGCCAGTTACCTAAAAATCTGTACACGGTAAGCAACACGTTTTCAACAATTACCAATTTCAGTGTTGCACATCAATTAATCATCTGCATATTTGCACGTTCGAACAACGGCGTACTGATACATGTTTTTTTCTATCATCATACCCTTATACAACCGCCCGCAGGAGATTAAAGAACTGCTGGAAAGCCTTACGCATCAAACTTACAAGCAGTTTGAAGTGCTGGTAATAGAAGACGGTTCGGTAAATGATGCGAAAGATATTGTAACCGGCTTTATGCATCAGCTGGATTTGCACTATTATGTAAAAACCAACGAAGGTCAGGGCTTTACCCGTAATTTTGGTTTTGAGCGTGCCAAAGGCGATTACTTTATCATTTTCGATTCGGACATTTTAGTACCCGAGAATTACCTGGAAGTTGTCAATCACCGCCTTACTACCGATTATTTGGACGCCTATGGCGGTCCGGATGATGCGCACCCTTCCTTCACTCCCATGCAAAAGGCTATCAGTTATTCCATGACGTCGCCTTTTACTACCGGGGGCATCAGAGGTAATAAAAAAGGCATCGGGCAGTTTCACCCACGCAGTTTTAATATGGGAGTATCGCGCCAAGTATGGCAAAAGGTGGGCGGGTTTATCATTACCCGCTTGGGCGAAGATATTGAGTACAGCATCCGCATCCACACGGCCGATTTCAAGATTGGTTTGATACCCGAAGCCAAGGTTTATCATAAGCGCCGCACCAGTTACCAACAGTTTTACAAGCAGCTACACTTTTTTGGCCGATCGCGTATTAACATTTACAAGTTTTTTCCGTCCGAGTTAAAAGCCGTGCACTTTTTTCCGGCGGTGTTTACGTTGGGATTACTTTTTACTGTCATAGCCAATCTGCTCAGATGGCGTATAGCTGTGCTAGGCAACCTGATATTAATCATATTTACCGTGTTGATATTTTTTCATTCGTGGTATAAAAACAAATCGTTAAAAGTTGCATTTTTGAGCATAGGCGCAGCCTTTATTCAACTAACCGCTTACGGTTTAGGATTTATGCAGGATTATTGGAAACGCGTTGTACTCAAAAAATCGTAATCACCTATGTATCACCCATTCTCCATTGCCGAAACTATTAAGACAGCATGGAAAGTTATAAAGAAAAATTACATTATATTAATCGTTTTCACGATGGTAACTTTCTTGGGCGAAATTGCAAAAGATGCTTTGTCCACTTATTTTGAACAATATTCTGTTACAATTCAAATTTTAGGTGCTCAAATAATTTCTATAATAGCAACATACCTTACTCTTTCTTATTATAAGCTTCTTTTAACCTTAATTGATAGAGAATACTATGAATTCGAATTTAAAGACATTCTTCCTTCATTTAAAATGGTTTGTTATGCTGTACTAATTGTCATAGTATTCCGCATACTTTACCAAACTTTGTTATTTATTGATTTTCGCCTGATTAATAATGTATACTTACTATACCTATTAATGTTTTTACAGGGTATTACTATAGTATACTTTTTGATCAGATTAATTTTTTGTTTATGCTTTATAGTCGATGATGATTCGGGACCTATAGAATCGTTGAAACAAAGTTTTGCGATTACGAAGAATAACTTCTTCAAATTATTAGGAATGGTGTTAATTGTGTTTGTATTTGTTGCGTTAATTTTATTATTGATTAATGGGTTTATTACGCTTTTCGTTGATCAAATTAATGGCTTAGAAGCATATTTAATTGAGTTTGGAGCTATATGCTGGTTTGCAATAACATTTCCTACTGTACAAGTAACGATTATCACTACATATCGTAAATTAGTTTATAGCGCTAAAGATGTAGAAGATGACGTTTCCGAAGCCTTGTAACTATGGGTATTAAAGCCATTTTAAGTAAGGCCTTTGCTGCCTGGATCAATCGCGATTTAAACCGCATTCGTACCAATGCAGTGGCCTTGCAACAAAAAACTCTTTTACAACTGGTGCAGCAAGCCGCAAACACCTCGTTTGGACAGGATCACGGCTTTGCTAGTATCAGAACCTACGATGATTTTAAAAGGCAGGTTCCCATACGCGACTATGAAGACCTCCGCCCATATATTGATCGCGTAACCCACGGCGAAGCGGATGTATTATGGCCCGGCAAACCAGCTTATTTGGCCAAAACATCGGGCACTACTTCGGGCGTTAAATACATTCCTATCAGCAAGCAAAGTATGCCTGAACACATTAAAGCTGCACGTAACGCTTTGCTGAGTTATATCCATGAAACTGGCAAATCAGACTTTGTGGATGGCCAGATGATTTTTTTGCAGGGCAGCCCAGTGCTTAGTGAAAAGGCAGGTGTACAAACCGGCCGGCTATCCGGTATTGTGGCACATCATGTACCAGCTTATCTGCAAAAAAACCGCTTACCCAGCTATGAAGTAAACTGTATTGAAGATTGGGAGCAAAAGGTAGACGCCATTGTTGAAGAAACATATAAGGCCGACATGCGCCTGATATCGGGCATACCGCCTTGGTGCCAGATGTATTTTGACCGACTTTCGGCTAAAGCAGGTGGCAAAAAAATTAAGGACATTTTTCCCAACTTTAAACTGTTTGTATACGGTGGCGTAAATTATGAACCATACCGTACCCGTATCGAAGAAAGCATAGGTTTTGGTATAGATACAATTGAAACCTACCCTGCATCCGAGGGCTTTATTGCTTTTCAGGATTCGCAACAAGATAAAGGCCTGCTGCTATTAGTAGACTCGGGCATATTTTACGAGTTTATACCTGCTGATGAGTTTTATAACGAGCAACCTACCCGCCTGAGTTTACAGGATGTAGAATTGAATAAAAACTATGCGCTCATTATGAATACCAATGCCGGTTTGTGGGGATACAATATTGGTGATACCGTAAAATTCACTTCGCTTAACCCCTACAAAATTGTAGTTACCGGTCGCATTAAACATTACATCTCAGCCTTTGGCGAACATGTAATTGGCGAAGAGGTGGAGCAGGCGTTGATGGGCGTAGCCCGTGATGAAGGTGTTGACATTGTAGAATTTACTGTAGCGCCACAAGTAAACCCACCAGCGGGCCAGTTACCTTTTCATGAGTGGTTTATTGAGTTTGGTAAAGCACCAAAAGATATGCAAAGCTTTAGCCGCAAGGTTGACGAAGCGTTGCAGAAAAAAAATATTTACTATTTTGACCTTATCAGCGGTAACATTTTGCAGCCTTTAATCGTCAGAAGTTTACAACCGGATAGTTTTATTAACTTTATGCGCTCGCAAGGTAAACTGGGCGGCCAAAACAAAGTTCCCCGGTTATCAAATGACCGTAAGATTGCCGAACAACTTGCAGCTTACATTAATTTATTATAAATTTAACATAAGTTGTAAATGTATAATCTGGTAGCCCATCGGTCTACGTATACATTATAACAACCCAATATAAATGCGTATTTTATCTGATTCTATAAAAAACATAGCTATACTGGGTTCTACCGGAAGCATCGGCACGCAAACATTAGAAGTGATTGCCGAGAACCCCGACCGCTTTAAAGCTTACGTACTTACCGCCCACCGCAATTCAGCTTTGTTGATCGAGCAGGCGCTTAAATTTAACCCTGCCTATGCTGTAATTTGCGACGAAAGCCAGTACGAACAGGTTAAGCAAGCGTTAGCTGGAACCAATATTCAAGTGCTTGCCGGTTATGAAGAAGTAAAGAATATCGTTACCCTTCCTGAAATTGATATTGTGTTAACCGCCATGGTAGGCTTTGCCGGGCTTGAACCAACCATCAATGCCATAAAAGCGGGTAAGCCCATTGCTTTAGCCAATAAAGAAACGCTGGTAGTAGCTGGTGAACTGGTTACCGTTTTAGCCCGCGAGCATGAAGTAAAGCTATTACCTGTAGATTCGGAACATTCGGCTATATTTCAGTGCCTGGCCGGAGAAGAACAGAATCCAATCGAGAAAATTATTTTAACAGCTTCAGGCGGCCCTTTCAGAGGTAAGGATACCAACTTTTTAGCAAACGTTACTCGGCAAGACGCGTTGAAACACCCCAACTGGGTAATGGGTGCAAAAATCACTATCGATTCCGCTTCTTTGATGAACAAGGGGTTGGAAGTGATAGAAGCCAAATGGCTGTTTGACCTAGAACTTGAGCAAATTGAAGTGATTGTACACCCGCAATCTATCATCCATTCCATGGTACAGTTTCAGGATGGATCAATAAAGGCGCAAATGGGATTGCCTGATATGAAGTTGCCTATACAATATGCTTTGGGATATCCAGAAAGGATAGCTAATCAATTTAAAAGATTTGATTTTACAGCCTACCCTACCCTAAGCTTTGAACAACCTGATTTAAAAACTTTTCATAATCTGGCTTTAGCCTACGAGGCGTTAAGGCAAGGTGGCAACATGCCATGCATTATCAATGCAGCTAATGAGATTGCCGTAGATGGCTTTTTGAACGACGGTATTAGCTTTTTGGGCATGAGCGAGGTGATTGAGCAGTGTATGCAGCAAATTACTTATGTAAAACACCCTACTTTAGCCGACTATTTGAATACTGACAAAGAAACACGCATCTTAGCACAAAATTTAATTACAAAAATGCCGTTAAAGGCATTAACCGTTTCATAGACGATACACACAGAATGGATATAGTGGTTATGGCAGGCCAGTTAATACTGGGCCTATCAATATTAGTAATTTTACACGAGTTTGGTCATTTTATTGCCGCTCGTGCGTTTGGCATTAAGGTCGAAAAATTCTACCTGTTTTTTGATGCCTGGAATGTAAGCCTTTTCAAATTCAATTATAAAGGGGTAGAATACGGCATTGGCTGGCTGCCGTTGGGTGGCTATGTTAAAATTGCCGGCATGATTGATGAATCAATGGACACCGACCAGATGGCTGGTCCGCCGCAACCTTGGGAGTTTCGCTCAAAACCGGCTTGGCAACGTTTAATTGTGATGCTGGGTGGTATTGTGGTTAACATTATCTTGGGCATCTTCATTTTCTGGATATTAACTATTAAATACGGCGAAAGCTATATCCCTAACGAGAACGTGAAGTACGGTATTGTACCGGGGGTTATTGGCCAAAAAATTGGATTAAATCCCGGCGATAAAATAACCGCTGTCAATAATCAAAAAGTAGAACGCTTTGAGGACTTGATCAGTTCAAAAGTACTGATGGGAAACAGTACCTTAACCGTACTGCGCGGAAACCAAACATTAAATGTAACCGTACCCAGCAATATTTTAAACGATGTATCTGACTTAGGTATTGAGGAATTTATTAACCGTACACCACGTATCAAATTTGCAGTGGGCGAAATTGCAAAAAACAGCAACGCGCAAAAAGCAGGTCTTAAAACCGGTGATAGCATTGTAGCTATTAACGGTAAGCCAACAGCATTTTTTGATGAGTTTCATGCTCAAGTTTTAAACAATAAAAATAAAACCATTCAGGTAGGCATTAAACGCGATAACCAGCCGCAGCAGCTTACTGCGCAGGTAACTCCACAAGGCCAGCTAGGCTTTAAACCGGATGTAGTGTTACCGCAGGAAAAAACTTTGAACTTTGGTTTTTTTGGTTCGTTGCCTGTTGGCGCTTCTCGTGCCTGGGGTACTTTTACTGATAATGCCAAAGGTTTAGGAAAGGTAGTTACCGGTCAGGTTAAAGCAAATAAGGCTTTATCCAGTCCAATTGGTATTGCCGTATTATTTGGCAGCCATTTCGATTGGCTGCGTTTCTGGAGCTTGGTTGGTTTATTGTCTATGGCGCTTGCACTCATGAACCTGTTGCCTATACCGGCACTAGATGGTGGCCATGCCTTATTCCTGATTATTGAAATGATTAAAGGCAAACCATTAAGTGATAAGTTTTTGGAGCGCGCACAAATTGTAGGCTTTGTTATACTGGTAACTTTAATGGTATTTGTATTTGGTAACGATATAGTAAAACACGTTATCAAAAAATAAGGCAGTTGGTGTAGTGATCTACTCCTCTCTCTAAACAAAGCAGCCCGGCAATCGCCGGGCTGCTTTGTTTCAACGTTATGAAATCAAAAAAAGCCTAATACTTTGTATTAGGCTTTTTAATTAACTAAACTATTCTAACTATTCTAAGTAGCACGTTTAAAAGTTAATCTAAATGTGATAAGGTTTAGATTGAATTAAGCAGGATTAGGTTGTTTAATTTCTTTCTATTACAAATATGCAAGGATAATTTTGTTAAAAACAGGTTGGCTACACGGTTAAAAAAACGCAATTTCACGGTCTTTATACCGTGAAAACACGGGGTAATCTCAGTATGTTATTTCCTTTATATTTACCGTTTATGCACGTGCAAGCCTGGTTACGATTTTTAGTTTTATTTGCTTGTATGTTAGTTATAGAGCATCTGCCACTGTCTGCTCAATCACAAAACCTTACCAGAATTTCCGGGCTTCCATCATCCGAAGCTTACGATGTTCTTGCGGATAGGAAGGGTTTCATATGGGTTGGGCATGATTTAGGATTATCTCGGTATGACGGGCATAGCTTTACCAATTTCACATCGCCCGAGTTGCTATCATTAAGTATGACTGACCTGAACGAAGACTCAGAAGGCCGCATTTGGTGTCATAACTTTAGTGGTCAGATTTTCTATACGGAACACGAGAAATTACATGTTTTAAGGAGCTACGATCCACGTTTAGAACAAAATTTCCCTCGTTTAACACTAATCCGAAATCAGCTTTTTGCAACAAGCGACAAAGGCTTATTTATTTACGATATAAAAAAGCGTAAATCCAAGTATGTACGCTGTATTAGCAGTAAAGGTAAACCGTATCCTACATCATCATTAGCCCGCTTAGGAGACCAGATAATTGGATATGGTGTTGACACTGGTATTGCCGAATGGTTTAGATGCGATACGAATGGACGGGTAAAAACACTTATCAGACATGGCAGCTTAAATATAATGGATGATAACGCTTATTTGCTGCAACCCACTACCTACCGCGATACAATATATGCCATATCAAACATAGCCGGCTTGGTTCAGAAATTAAAAATTGAACATGATACCGTAAAGATAGTTGGCAAAATTAAAATGCCAAGTTTCATTAACACACTAAGTCAGTTAAATCACTCGCTGTGGATCAACACTAAAATGGAAAGCGTCAATCCGTTAAGTGGCCAAAAAATAAAAAATTACGATATAAGCGATATCATAAATGACAGTTTGGGTAATGTATGGTACAGCAGCCTTAAATTCGGGTTATTGGTTGATACCAAATCCCCAAAGTGGCAAGCTGAACCACTGCAGTTAAATGGAGGTGACTACGTGCGCTGTATCAGCAAAATCAACAATTATGTATTACTAGGCACACAAAGCGGACGCTTGTTGCTCAAAGAGCAAATCGGCTCTAAAACAATTCATACATTATCACTGCCAAGCATTTACGGAGCAATTGAAGCTATTAAGCCATATGATGATGATTCGTTTCTTATAGGCGCTTCCGTTGGCATATTTCTTTATCAAATCAAAACAAATAAATTAAAGCAACTGTCTTCCAATCTTGTATTGAAAGATGCCGTTTTAACTACCGACAAACTGCTTTATACGGCTCAATCAAACAACGTTTTTTCGTTCCCTGTATCGAATTCCACAGATCTAAAACTTTCGTTACCCGGCACAGGCATTCTACCCAAACGCCAGCGCAGCCGGGCATTAACTTATGATACTATATCGAAAACTGTATACTGTGCATTTAAAAATGATTTAATCAAAGTGCAAGGCGGTCGCTTAACCAGAATATTGTATAACGGAAACTCTATATATGTTTCAAGTTTGGTTAGCCGCAAGCAAAAAGTTTTGGCAGGTACTTTTGCGCAAGGATTACTGCTCATAAAGCCTTCCGGTATCAAATCTTATAAAATTGGTAACGGTTTGTTATCTACCAGCATATCAAAAGTTGCACTATTTAATAACCATGCATGGATTGCCGGTAACAACTGCTTACAGCTATTTGATATGGACCAGGAGAAATTTATTAAGAAAATAAATTTTCCGGCAGCAGCCGGAACAGCCATCTATGCTGTATGGGAGGAGGGTAGCAAGTTATATATAGCCACTGCAAACGGGTTACAATACATCAACTACAATGGCATTACAAGCAATATATCAATAAAAAATTACCTACTTTACTCTATCATCAACAACCATGATACCGTATTTACAAACAACGCTACGCTTCCTTATCATAAAAATAACATCAGTTTTAACTTAGGTGCTGTTACTTATGACGGCGCAGAGGAAGTGTATTTTAAATATAAGCTTGATGGCAGCGGCGACAATAATAAATGGCAGTCTTTACCATCCGGCGTAAAAACAGTTCAATTTGCCTCGCTTATGCCTGGTAAGTATCAATTTAAAGCCATGGCTCAGCATGCCTTAGGCACACTGGTAGGGCCGCCTGTTACATTCAACCTAATTATTCAAAAACCTTGGTGGCAACAATGGTGGTTTTTAGGTTTATGTATTATCACGGTTGTCTTACTAACGATATTGATTTTTAAAATATACTACAAAATTATATTAGACAAGCAAAAGCTGCGTTACGAAAAAATTCTGGCCATTGAGTACGAACGGCAAACCATAAGCCGCGAGTTGCACGACAATATCGGACAACTACTGTCGCTGGTTAAGTTAACACTGGGCACCACTGCCGGACAACCTGAACAGCACAAACAAAAAAAGATTGATGAAAGCCGTGAACTGGTAGGCCAGGCTATTACCGACTTGCGCAACATTTCAAAAAACTTAAGCTTTCATAACATTTCACATGTAGGCTTAACACAAGCTATAAAGAAAGAAGCTGAGCGTATAGACCGTAGTGGGCTGCTTAAAATGACCGTTAATGTAATTGGCAACCCTTACAGCTTAGGCGAACAAAACGAGCTGGTGTTGTTCCGCATTTTTCAGGAAGCATTGAATAACACGCTTAAACATGCTGACGCCGAGCACTTGGATGTTAAATTAGAATTTGCTACCGAAAAGCTTAATTTAATGATTGCAGATGATGGCAAAGGCTTTGCCAAACACGAAAAACTGAACGATGGCGGCTCGGGTTTAAAAAATATGGAAAACAGGGCATCATTAATTGGTGCCGATATTGATATTAACAGTGCACCTGGTAAGGGCACCCAAATAAGCTTAACTTTAGATACCTTTACACCTTAACACTATGCCTGCAGATACCATAGAGATTGCTTTAGTTGATGACCACCGCCTGTTCCGGAGCGGGCTTGCTTCATTGATTAACAGCTTGAATGGTTATAACATTATTTACGAAGCTTCAAACGGCGTTGACTTAGGCCGCAAATTAACGCCTAAAACCAAGCCGCATATTGTGCTGCTTGATATAAACATGCCGTTGATGGACGGCATTGATACGGCTAAATGGCTTCGTGTTAATTACCCGGATGTTAAAGTAATTGTGTTGTCGATGTTTGAGGATGCCGAAAAGGTACTAGCTATGCTGCGTTTAGGTATTAAAGGATACTTGCTAAAAGACGCTGAGCCGCATGAGTTTGAACAGGCATTGCAAAAGGTGACTAACAACGAGGTTTACTTTCCGCAATTTGTTACCAAGCATTTGGTACACAATTACAATCAAGAGCCGGAAAAAATTAAGCTAAACAGCCGTGAAATTGAATTCTTGAAACTGGCAAGTACCGAAATGACCTATAAAGAAATTGCTGACCGTATGTGCATCAGTGCCCGTACTGTAGATGGCTATCGTGATCAGCTTTTTGAAAAGCTTAATATTAAAAGCCGGGTTGGGCTGGTTTTGTATGCTATCAAAAATAAGCTGATTGAACTATAACATACTTACGGCATAACTTTATTCGCACATTTAGCTTACAATTTGACCGCTTTGTTGTTAAGCAAACAGGCAAAATTGTAAATTCATGAGAAGACGCATTGTTACTATTGTTACACTGGTTGTTTTAATTGCACTAGCTGGCATTGTTTATTACCGATACTACTATGTTTTTGGCGATGGTGTAAAAGCTGGGACTATGAATTACTTTGTACACAAAGGTTATATGTTTAAAACCTACGAAGGACGCATTATTCAAAGCGGTATTCGTACACAACCTCAAGGATCTGTACAATCTAACGAATTTATGTTTTCGGTAACAGATGAGCGGGTAGCGCAACAATTAAATAACAACGCCGGCGGTTATCTTAAATTACATTATAAAGAATATTTTCATACCCTTCCCTGGCGTGGTGTAAGCCGCTATGTGGTTGATAGTGTAGTATCAGCAGAGCCACTTAATCCGGCACAACCATAAATTATATGGCATTTAAGCTCCGTATCGTAGCTTAACCATTTAAATAAACTTTAGCTATTGTTGTTGGCTGCCACTGGTCGCTCGCGTTTAAACAATGCGCCCAACACAAAGGAAACTGCAAAAAGTAGAATTACCGTCACAAATAAAGATCTGATGAAGTTCTGCACCGTGATGGTTCTGTTCAGGGCAAAAGTTTTATTCATTTTATGCATCTCCGCCTTAATTTCGGCTGGTGGGCGGTGGGTAGATTTCATGGCACCTTCACGGGCGTTTACAGTAGCGATATGCGCCTTTTCAGCCAAAGTTGGATTAATCGCATTAGAAAAAACCATCACGCCGTTATTCCAAATAATGGACGTAATAAACAGCATAATAAAAATGCCGGTAATGGCTTGGCGTAAGGTCCAGTATTTACCAATCTTATCGCGCAGCCCCTTAATAAAAAGAAGCGACAAACCGAAAATGATAATGTAATGCAGCGGGTATAAAACAATAAAAGTAACCAGGAAAGATTGTGCCCAGTTAGCTAAATAGTAAAGGGTTAATATGTCAACCAGTAACAAAATCCCCCCTAACAGCAAGCCCCTTAAAGCACCCTCTTTCCTGATAGCTAAATTTAAATTCTCCATTAATATATTACTCAATCGTGGCCAAATACTAGCAATATGCTATATACGGCCATATCAAAATCTTTTTCAATAGCATGTGCAGCTACTTCTTGCCCGTCGGCTTCAGATGCCTGGACATTTTGAAAGAATGTCATTACCGGATAAAACAGATCTTTCAGTTCGTCATCATCTGGTAAGCCAGCTGCTACTCTGCTTACCTCAGCAGGTGTGCTTTCTACCAGTATCTGGTTGGCAATAACCGGCTCATAAATCTGGTGCTCGTCTTGAAACTCGTCATCCCCAACCAGTAAAAACTCTTCTAAGTAGTCTTCTAATGAAGGCTCTATACTTTCGTCGTTACACTCATTAAGGTATAGCAGGACATTTAAAAGTTCGGTACCGCGGTCAAGCGTTTCTTCTTCTATCTCTTCCCACTCGGGCGAGTCAAGGTAATCTTCCTCCAGGCGATTAATATCGGCGCTAAAGAAATTTACCATCAGCAAATCAAAAAACACTTCGCGTAAAGCCTCAACCTGCGGATAATCGTCAAACACATCGTCTAAGGCATCTACTTTATCCAAAAAGTCTTCCTCGGCAGCAAATACGTCAGTTAGTTTTGCTTTTAGTTCGCTAACATCAATTGGGGTATAAGCAGTAAAAGACTGCAATGCAGCATCAATAGCTTTCTGTACTTTTGAGTCAATCATAGGTTGTTAATTAAAATCTGTATACCTGTTGGTTATTACAAGTTAACACTACTTTACCTTTTAAGTTCTGTCCAATAAAAGGCGAATTGGAAGATTTTGACCGATTACTTTTTGTATCAAATGTCCACTCAGCTTCGGTATCAAACACGACCAAGCTGGCCGGTTGGTCATTTTCAATAACTGGAATAGCCACATTCAGAATATTACGAGGGTTAACAGCCAGCTTTTCCACAATCAGCTCTGCCGACAGGCCAGCCTGAATGGCTAACGAAAAAGCAGTTTGTAAACCAATAATGCCGTATGCCGCTATTTCGAATTCTACCTCTTTAAATTCCTTTTCGTGCGGAGTATGTTGTGATACAATAGCATCAATTGTGCCGTCTTTTAACCCTTCTATTAAGGCATCTACATCAATCTGTGTGCGTAAAGGCGGCTTTACTTTAAATTGACTGTCAAAACCCAGCAAGCCTTCGTCTGTAAGTACTAAATGATGCGCGGCTACGTCGCAGGTAACAGGCAAGCCTTTACGCTTGGCTTCCCGGATCAACTCAACCGAACGTGCTACAGAAATAGTACTGAAGTGAATAGGTGAACTGGTATACTCAGCCAAATACAAATCACGAGCAATCATCAGCTCTTCGGCCAAAGCAGGGATGCCTTTCATGCCCAACAGCGTGCTTACCACCCCCTCATGCACCTTGGCACTACCGGCAATGGCAGTATCTTCCGGATATGAGAATACAAGTGCATTAAAACCTTTAGCATACAACAATGCACGTTCCATTACACCAGCATCTTTTACCGGACGGTCGCCGTCGGTAAATGCCTTTGCTCCGCTTAGGTACATATCATACATTTCAGCCAAATCTTTTCCTTCGCGTTTGTAAGAAATAGCGCCTAGCGGATATACATCTACCAGGTTGCCTTTGGCTTTGTTAATCACGTACTCTACTTCGGTTTTGGAATGTACAGGCGGCTGTGTACCGGGCATTAGTGCTACGGCCGTAAAGCCACCGGCAGCTGCTGCCTGCAAACCGCTGGTCAAATCTTCTTTGGTTTCCAGGCCGGGCTCGCCAATATTGCAGTTTAAATCGAAAAAGCCAGGCGACACGTACTTGCCTTTGGCATCAAACACTTCGGTACCGTCGGCGCTAATGCCGGCAGCTACGTTAACAATGCGGCCATCCTGAATTAAAATGTCAAGCTGTTGCTGATGAAACGGCGAGCCGGGTTGTAGGATGGTGGCGGATTGGATGAGCAAATTCATGTAAAGTGGCTTTTAAGCTTAGATGAATCGATAATCAGACCAGACCTGAAACCTGCGGTTTGTTAACCCGGAAGAACCGGACCAGCAAAATTTCAGCTGCTATAAAAATCAGTGCCAAAATTATACAAAGTTTCCATAATTGCAGTCCAAAATTTGTTTCGGTTACTGCACTCTTTAACGAACCATTGCCGGCTTGTATTACAGAGCTGCCTTTGGGCAGTATTTTATTCAGACCAGCTTTGTCCAGGTAAGTTAAATCCGACTCCAGCCGGCTGTTATTAAAAGCCACTACGGCCAACACGCTATCCTGCTTTTTTACCTGATAACTGCCGGGCTGCTGTATTTGGTCGGCCACATAAAGCAGCGTGCTACCCTCCTGCTGGCGGGTATCGGGTATAAGCGTTTGGCTGCCTCTATTTAGTTTGATAATTTGCTTTTCGGCTACTTGCACCGGCTCAGTTTCAATAGTTTCATCTTTGCCGATAGTATAAAACAGCGGCTGATCGTGACCGCTCAGCAATGCCATACGAAATAATATGGGCAACAATAAGGCGTGCCGTGGCAGATTGCTGTATGTTTCATCCAAAGGCACGGCTGATACATACACCCTACCATTGCCGCTATTATAGCCGGCCCAAAATTGTTGGTGTCCGGGCAGCTCCATCAAGTTTTGGCCGTTGCTACGGCTGGCTGAACTTAAAGGATAATATTTTTGCACCTTAGGCAAGTCAGGCGTTTGCGGTGCTTCTTCAAAAACAGTTTTAAACAGCGGGTTTTGAAGATTGAGGTTAGCAACACGGGTATCTTCCGTAACCATCTTTTCTAGCCATGCCGAACCTACCGATTGCAATAAGGACCTATAGGTACTCACATCAGCATCTGCCGCAGGAAAAACAGCCAGTGTACCGCCTTTGGCTACATAGCCTTTCAGTTGTTGTGCCAAACCTGACGATATCGATTTAACATCGCTTAACGCTATCAGCGGATAAGTGTTTAATGCAGAATAATTCACGTTACCGTCGTTTACCCGGCTCACTGCAAAAAAAGCATCAGATTTAAATGCGGCATTCAGGTATACGTTTGGCGTTCCGCCATCAATCAGCAAAACAGGCATATGCTGCCTTACATTGAAAGCAAAATAGAATTGATTATCAAATGTAACCGGATTATCCTGCAATTGAATTTCGGCCTGCTGCCAACCGGCTTCCAAACCCGAAAAGGTAAGCGTATCTAAACTTATAGCACGAGCTTTCACCGTAAAGCTGCCTAAGGCTTTTTGTGTACCATTTATCATCAGCTTTAGAGGAATTCCTTTGGCATCCTCAACTGCATAATTGTGTAGTTTAATTACAAGACGTTCAGTTTCATTGGGGCGATGCAGGGCGCTAAGCAACCAAACGGAATCGACTGCTACGTTAGGTAAGGTATTAGCTTTTAACTGCACCAGGTTAACAACCAGGCCAGCAGTTGGCTTTGCATTGCTTTGGGCGTAACCACTTTTCTGAAAATCGGATATGAGATAAGACGATTGCACTGTACCACCCTGTGTTTGCAATAAGCTTTGCTGCCGGTTCAAAATTTGATTAAGTGTACGGCTTTGTGAACTTATTTTTACGGCATCTACCGCATCATCAAACTCATCGCGGCTCAGCAAACGCTGGTGCTTGCCTTCAAAATTCTGGGTAAGCAGTTGAAAACGATAATTGATGTTATATGCCGATGCAATTTCTTTGGCACGTCGTTTAGCTTCGTCCAAGAGGCTACCCTCGCGGGTAAGGGTTTGCATGGAATAAGAATTATCAATAAAAACACTTACCGTCTGCCGCTGTCCGGTAGCTATGGTATTTTTACCGGGAATAAACGGGCGGGCAAAAGCCAGCACCAAAAAAAACAAAGCCAGTAAACGGGCAGCCAAAATCAGTCGTTCTTTTAAATTTCGGCGTGATGACTGCTGCTCGTTGATTTCTTTTAGAAACTGAACATTGCTGAAATATACCTTTTGATACTTGCGAAAGTTGAACAAGTGCACCAGTACCGGAATGGCTAGTGAAGCTAAGGCAAATAAAAACGCCGGATATACAAACTGCATGAATTAAGCTGAATACCGCTGTAAGCTTTAACGGTTATTAACAAATATACCGTTTAGGAACTTAAAACTGCAACCCGGCCTTGAGCTGCCTGCAGTAATTTACCTAGCTGTGCGTGAACAATACACCCAATGCAATGTTCAAACAAATACTTAGGGAAACAAAATTATGGAATACAGAAAATTAGGCGACACCGATTTACAAGTATCGGCCATTACATTTGGCGCATGGGCAGCCGGTGGCTGGATGTGGGGCGGCAATGATGACAAAGAAGCTATAGATGCCATGAAAGCGGCCTACGATTTAGGTATTACTTCTATCGATACCGCACCAGTTTACGGTCAGGGTAAAAGTGAAGAACTGGTAGGCCAAGCCATTAAAGGCATACAGCGCGACAAGGTACAGATATTAACCAAATATGGCATGCGCTGGGATATTGCCCAAGGCACTTTTGGTTTCAAAAGCAAGGATAACGACGGTAAGGATATTGACGTTTATAAATATGCAGCCAAAGACAGCATTATACAAGAATGTGAAAACAGTTTGAAACGCCTGGGTACCGATTATATAGACCTGTACCAAATTCATTGGCCCGATGAAACGACACCTATTGATGAAACCATGGAAGCCATTTTGCAATTGCAACAGCAAGGCAAAATACGCGAAGCCGGGGTGAGCAATTACAATGTTGCCCAGATGCAGGAAGCCGAAAAAACAATTAAGCTGGCCAGCAACCAGGTACCGTTTAGTATGGTAAAACGCGACATTGAAAAAGATGTAATACCTTACTGTGTTGAAAACAATAAAGCCATTTTAGCTTATAGCCCTATGGAACGTGGTCTGTTAACCGGTAAAATGAAACCAGGTCAGCAATTTGGTGAGGGCGACCATCGTGCAGGTTTAAAATACTTTACCGACGAGAATATACAACGCACCAATGCATTCCTGGAAAAGATTAAGCCCCTGGCTGATGAGAAGAATGCAACTTTAGGCCAGTTAGTTATTCGCTGGACTATTGAGCATCCCGGTATTACCATTGCATTAGTAGGTGCCCGAAATGCCGAACAGGCTGCGCAAAATGCTAAAGCTATTGAGGTAAAATTAAGTGCGGAGGAAATTCAATTCATCAATAGCGAGTTAGACAAACTGGTGTTAGTGTAGGCTTCTGTAAATCTCCCACTTGGGAGGAAGATTTTAAACAAGAATGTCATCTCGAACGATAGTGAGAAATCTTTTGCAAGCGCACAAGCTAATTGCTTTCAAAAGATTTCTCGTTAGCACTCGAAATGACATTTTTGTTTTATTGACCTTTCCCTTCAAAAGCCTTCCCTCCCGGGGGGAGAACTTTGGTTGGGCTTACCTATGCCTTCTGCGTTTTTTGCTGTGAGTTTCTTTCTTATGAGATGTTTGGCGTTTGCGCGATGATGATCTTCTGCTGGATGTGCGTTCGCGGTGCCGACTGCTTGAACGATGTTTAGGTTCTTCAGCTTTCGGCTTTTCAGCCGGTGAAGCAATGGGTTGAGCGGATGCCTTATTATCAGCCAACGTTGTGTCTTTACTGATTTGCTCTACGCTGATGCTGTTGCCGCGCAAATCATAAGCCAGCAAACGCTTTTGAATAGGCTTGGTGGCTGTAGAATCGTCTTCATTGTATACATCAAACTCCCGCATCAGCTTGCCGTCTTTTACAAAGAAATTATCGTTGCCACGGTAGCCTTTGCGTTGCGAACGGGTGAGTTTAGGGAACTCTAACTTCCGGGCATTATCATCATTATACTCAAAGCCGTACACTACTGCTTTGTTTGTACTATCGGCAGCTTGCGTATGGATGAAAATCTCGGGGTTGCCGTCGGTATCCATATCCGAATTAATAACATCCACAATACGTCCTTCCAAATCGCCGGTGGTAGTGGTATATTTCCGTTCGGCAGAATCTGAACGTAATATTTGGAACGCACCTACGCTATCTGTACCACGGCCCCAGCTTAACACGTCATACGTTAATCCGGGTGCTACCTCAACGCTTTTATGATAGCGGAAAGGGGCCATCAAAGCGCCTTTTTTTGCAGCAGAAGAGCCGGCTCCGGCGGTTACTGCTTGTAGTGATGCATCTTTTTTATCATTACTACAACTAGCTATAACAGCCATACCGCCCAGCAAAAAATATAGATAATGTTTTACCATCATTTATAATTGGGTTTATATCAATAGTTTAATACAATAGTTTTATAAAGCAACGCAGAACTGCTTCAAATATTTTGAAGCAGTTCTGCGTTGCCATTTTGTGATTCAAATATATTGAATCTTAGTCAGTTTTATTTATACAGGGAATCGGCTGACAATTCACCTTTAGGTTTGCCCGGAGGCGTCATAAACACCCGAAGCGAACTGGAAGCGCCGGCATCGAAATACTTAAGCGTAAAAGTATGAAATCCTTTTTGTAAAGGCACTTCACCTACCTGCTCATATAAACTGTGCTTACCATCGTTATTCACGATAGGCTGATCGTCGATGTATAGAACAGAGCCGTCGTCTGATTTGGTATGAAACAGGTATTTACCATCTTCATCAATTTTAATATACCCCTCAAAATTTAGCCCAAATGTACGATTGGCTTTTTTGAAAGCTGATGTATTGAACGTTCTTACGGTGCCCGTATCTACCACCCGTGCGGCATCCAACTGGCCAACCTCAGTGAAATCGCCCAGCATCAGTTCGTATTTCACGCCGGTAGCTGTACCGTTGTAAGGTACCGGTGGCAATGGGCTACGGTTAGTTACTACCATGCGGGTTACCTGGCTGCGCTTACCCGATGGTGTAATAACGATGGTTTGCAGCTCACGGTACTGATCGGGCGGAATATTGAGCGTAAAGGGCTTGGTATATACCAAATCAGTTTCACGAGGAGTGTACCCGTCAATGGTATAATAAATTTTAGCGCCTTCTACCGGTGTTTGTAAGTTCACGGTTAACTGCGCAGCGGTATAAGACGTGTCTTTAGCACCTATTGCGGTTGGTACCCTGTAATTTATGTTATTTTTATCTAGCCATGCCAGATGCCTTGGCAAACGGGTTTCGGCAAAGTCGGCATAATTTTTATTGGCCAGTGGTGTCCATGCCACTTCAGATAACGCAAACAAGCGCGGCAGCAACATATATTCTGCTTTAGCCTCGGTGGCAATATATTCTGTCCACATATTGGCTTGCACACCCAAAATGTATTTATGCTGCTCAGCCGTTAAAGACGGAGAGGCTGGATTATAACTATAAGTTTTTTGAAGCGGCCCAAAACTGCCTATGCTTAGCGGCTCTAAATCTGACCGTCCTTGAGCATGGTCAAAATACAAACCGCTTGAGCCTGGTGTCATAATTACGTTGTGATGTTGCTTGGCAGCGGCAATACCACCAGCCTCGCCCCGCCAGCTCATTACGGTTGCATTGGGTGCCAATCCGCCTTCCAGTATCTCATCCCAACCAATAATACTCCGGCCCTTGCTGTTCACAAACTTTTCCATACGTTGTATAAAATAGCTTTGTAAGCCGTGCTCGTCTTTCAATTTTAGCTTTTTAATTAATTGCTGGCAGTATGGTGATGACTTCCAGATCACCTTAGGCACCTCATCACCACCTATGTGAATGTATTTGCTTGGAAACAAGTCTACGACCTCAGTAAGCACATCTTGCAAAAAAGCAAATGTTTTTTCGGTAGGGCAAAACACGTTGTTGAACACGCCCCAGGTTTCGGCCACTTTATATTCCTGATTAACATCGCAGCTTAACTCCGGATAGGCCGCCAGTGCGGCCATAGCATGGCCCGGCATTTCAATTTCGGGTACAACAGTTATGTAGCGCGAGGCTGCATATTGTATCACTTCCCTAATCTGATCTTGTGTATAATAGCCACCGTATGGTGTGTTGTCAAACTGCTGCGGCATCCGGTCATGGTAATTACCGATAAGCGTTTGCGCACGCTGACTACCCACTTGCGTTAGGCGCGGATATTTTTTTATTTCAATCCGCCATCCCTGATCGTCAGTTAAGTGCCAATGAAATGTATTTAGCTTATAGGCGGCCATCAGGTCGATGTACTTCTTAATAAATTCAACCGTAAAAAAATGGCGGCACACGTCCAGGTGCATACCCCGGTAGTTAAAACGCGGATAATCGTCAATTGTGGCACAAGCTATTTTTGCTGTAGCACCATGCTCGGTCGGTAGCAATTGAACTAAGGTTTGAACGCCATAAAATCTTCCAGCACCACGGGCGGTAATAGTTACTTGATTAGCAGCCACTGTTAAGCGGTATCCCTCGGCGGGTAATGTTTCGGCACCACGGCTTGTAAATATAATTGCATTAGCCGGCGCGGGATTAGTACCACCAATTACTTTAACGTTAAGCCTTAGCTTATCACGCAGGTAAATTTTCAAGAATTCAACGGCCTTGCTATCGATAGAGTCGGCCTGAATTACCGTTTCCTGGCTTAAAGTAAATGCACCAGCCGCCTTTTGAACAGATACAGGTGCCGGTATAATACCCATATTAGGGTCGGTAGATTGTGCTTTTGCAGCCTGGGTAAATATTATTACAAACAGAAAAACCAGTAAACGCAGCTTATTAGGCATAAAGTATTTAATAGTAGGCGTTATAAAATTAACAAAAGCGAAAGTTAGCAGATTTTTAAGGCTTAGCGCTTATTGAATTGTAAAAAATATGTTCAAACACTTGAAAAACATCAGCCATTATTAACAACGTTTGTCGTCTTGACAAAAATGAACAAAATTGTTTGTAAACAACAAAGGGCTACCTTTTGCGGGTAGCCCTTTGTTTATTTTTTAATTTAATATTATGAATGTAGTTCTAACTCAGCAGCTTCCTTAGCAGCTAAATATCGTTCTGCATCTAAAGCGGCCATACAACCGGTGCCGGCGGCTGTAATTGCCTGGCGGTAAACATTGTCTTGAGCATCGCCGCAGCAAAATACACCTTCGATATTGGTTTGCGTAGTACCTGGCTTGGTTAAAATGTAACCGGTTTCGTCCATATCAATCCAGCCTTTAAAAATATCTGTATTAGGGTGATGACCGATAGCCACAAAAAAGCCAGTTACATCAAGTGTATTTTCCTCTTGGGTTTTATTGTTTAATACCCTAACGCCGGTTACTACCTGACCATCGCCAACAATTTCTTGCGCTTCGGAGTTGTAAATTACTTCGATGTTTGGTGTATTAAGCACACGGCTTACCATAGCTCTTGATGCACGGAACTCATCTCTGCGAACCAGCATATATACTTTACGGCAAAGCTTAGCCAGATAAGTAGCTTCTTCGGCAGCGGTATCACCGGCGCCTACAATAGCTACGTCCTGTCCACGGAAAAAGAAACCATCACACACCGCACAGGCAGATACACCAAAGCCATTATATTTTTGCTCAGATTCCAACCCCAACCATTTAGCTGATGCACCAGTTGATATAATAACCGTATCGGCTAGTATGGTAGTCGCTTCATCCACCACCACTTTATGCGGCGCACTCGAAAAATCGACTGAACTGATGTAACCAAAGCGAATATCGGTTCCAAAACGCTCGGCCTGCTTACGGAAATCCTCCATCATTTCGGGGCCCATAATTCCATTGGGATAGCCCGGAAAATTTTCAACATCAGTAGTTTGGGTAAGCTGCCCGCCGGCCAGCATACCGGTATATAAAACGGGTTTCAGATCGGCGCGGGCGGCATATATAGCGGCAGTATAACCAGCAGGGCCCGAACCAATGATCAGGCATTTAACGTGTTCTAACTCTTGAGACATCAGCGTAGTAATTATGCAGCAAAGTTACGATTTTAATGCCCATACCACAAACACCGGCGCGTCAGCGCTGCGCCATTGTTTATTGAGAGCATTTTGACAATTTACATTGTCTTTGAAATTGAAAAGAAATTACATTCAGAACTGTTTTATTGAAATTAATTTCAATAAATTCAACGAAACACGCAACAAATAATCGTGTTACACAGTAACAATGTAAAAAACGAAAGCCATGCTGATTATGACGATTATTTATTTGTGCAAACGCTATAACGTAGTAACTTGGTTTAAGAAAAAGCCTGCAGCAGTTTAGTTCGTTAATCAATGGTTTTTGCTAAGCAATTCTATTATCTTTTCTTTATCCTTTAACTGGCTCTCCAGTAGTTTTATCTGTTTTACTAAGCCGTCCTTTTCTACCTGGTAAATGGTATGCGGTTCAGCAGCCACGGACATTTCTGAGTCATCAGATGAATAAATTACGCCTTTTTTTGCCGTATGGTCTATAAAAAAAGATACCGGCTTTTTTAGCACCTCTGCTATCTTTTTGAGCGTTTTTAGTTTGATGCTATCTGTTGAAAGCATTTTGTAAAAACCAGCTTCGGTCATTTCAATATTTTTGGCTAAATCCGAAAGGGTTACCCCCATCTGTTTTGCCTGCTGCCTGATGTTGGCCTCTAGATTCGCAAAAAAAATATTCTCTTGTTTATCAGACATTTGTGTAAGTTTAATGCAAAATAGTTGAGCTTTTAATTGCGGCTTACTAAACTTTATTTTAGTTTAGTAGTAGTAAGAATTACAAAGCTTAGAAAAACTTTGCCGAATTAAATAAAAATATGTCTGATCGTATATATAAATACGCAATTAGTGAACTTATGTGCAAGCTTTCTGTTACTGAATATCGTAAATCTTTACGCACTATCCCAAACAGTTGGGTATTAGCGACAGATTGTTTACCAACTATCAGAACGTTTAAATGCACTATAGGAACTATCTTTCTCATAAAAAAACAAACCTATTAAGAACCTTTGTTGGTTTATATTTAAGCGGACTTAAAAGTTTAACACAGAGCACCGATGCACTTGTAAACATCAATTAAAACCAAAAGCCGGGAAAAATCTTATTATACATTACCATGCCTAACGTGAACGACCAGTATTTGATAGCTCTGCTAAAAGAGCAAACCATTAAGAAAGCAGCATTTGACGAACAAATACAGCTTGAACTTTCGGACAAATCTGAATTTGCTGTTGCAAAGAAACAGCGGCGGGAATACATGAAATTTTTAGCCGGCCGCCTTACCCAAATCAACTTATTGCTGGAAATGTGGGCAGATGCCGTTGAACTGAATCTAGACCAGATACTGGAATAGTCAGTGGCCATTGTTGCATCTTAAAAAAATAATATGTTTGAGGTTAAGTTAAATTTCGGTCTTTAAACCATACTTCATCGGGTTGCACTTTAAAGCTTGCCATGGTATTTACCAGTTCGTCTGCATCAGCAGAAGTAAGCACCAACTGCCGGTTAACCGGTTTCAGGAAGCGCTGCTCTACCATTACATCCATCTGCTTTAACAGAAAATCGTAAAAGCCATTTACATTTAATATACCAATGGGCTTATGGTGCAAGCCTAACTGTAACCATGTAAGCACTTCAAAAAACTCTTCAAGTGTACCAAACCCACCGGGCAGCATAATAATACCGTCGCACAAATCATTCATCATTTGCTTGCGCTGGTGCATATTTTCTACAATGTGTAACTCGGTTAAACCGGTATGTCCAACCTCTTTATCCATCAAAAACTGAGGTATTACACCAATGGCTTTACCACCTTGCTGCAGTACGGCATCGGCAAGCAGACCCATAACGCCTACACGACCGCCGCCAAATATCAGCGTTATATTTTTGCTAACCATTACTCGGGCCAGCTGATCTATTGCTTCTTTCAATACCGGATCACCGTTAAAATTAGCGCCGCAGAATACACAGATTGATTTCATACTAAAAAAATAGCTCCGAATACATGATGTATCCGGAGCTGGTAAAATTATTGAATTTAATTCGGTACTATAAAAATTAAACGCTTATCGTGTGTAATTTGGCGCTTCTTTCGTAATAGTAATATCGTGCGGATGTGATTCGCGGATACCGGCCGAAGTGATACGTACAAACTGCGCTTTTTGCAAGGTTTCAATATCCTTAGCACCGCAATACCCCATGCTGGCTTTTAAGCCACCTACAAACTGGTAAGCAACTTCGGCTAAAGTGCCTTTGTATGGAACGCGGCCAACGATACCTTCTGGAACCAGCTTTTTAATATCGTCTTCTACATCTTGAAAGTAACGGTCTTTTGAGCCAGATTCCATCGCTTCGATAGAACCCATACCGCGGTATGATTTAAAGCGGCGACCTTCATAAATAATGGTTTCACCTGGCGACTCTTCAACACCGGCAAACAGCGAACCTGCCATGATAGAACTTGCACCAGCTGCTATGGCTTTGGCAATATCGCCAGTGTGTTTTATACCACCATCAGCAATTACCGGAACGCCGGTACCTTGTAACGCTTTGGCACATTCATAAACCGCATATAGCTGCGGCACCCCAACGCCGGCAATAATACGGGTTGTACAGATAGAACCCGGACCAATACCAACTTTAACAGCATCAGCACCAGCCTCGGCCAGTGCGCGGGCCGCATCGGCAGTAGCGATATTACCGGCAATTACCTGCAAATCGGGATATTTAGCTTTAACTTCTTTCAACTGGTTGATTACCCCTCTGGAGTGGCCGTGCGCTGTATCAATGGCAATCACATCTACACCGGCTTTTACCAAGGCATCTACCCTTTCCATAGTATCGTGCGTTACGCCTACCGCTGCACCCACACGTAAACGGCCATGCTCGTCTTTACAAGCAATAGGGTAATTTTTAAATTTCTGGATATCTTTAAAGGTAATTAAACCACACAAACGCCCTTCGGCATCTACCACTGGCAGCTTTTCAATTTTTTGATCCTGCAAAATTTCTTCTGCTTGCATCAAGGTAGTACCCTGTGGTGCGGTGATAAGATTTTCAGTAGTCATTACTTCGCGGATAGGTCTGTTCATTTCCTTTTGGAAACGCAAATCGCGATTGGTAATGATGCCCTTTAACTTATGGTCGCCATCAATTACCGGAATACCGCCAATGCGATACTCGCGCATAATTTTGAAGGCATCCGCTACAATAGCATTTTCATCTAAGGTAACCGGATCTTGTATCATGCCGCTTTCTGAACGTTTTACTTTGCGCACTTCGTCGGCCTGACGCTGTATGCTCATGTTTTTGTGCAACATGCCTAAGCCACCGGCCTGTGCAATAGCAATAGCCAATTGCGATTCAGTAACAGTGTCCATAGCTGCTGATACAAGCGGAATATTCAACCTGATTTTTTTGGTCAGATAAGAGCGGGTATCCACTTCGCGCGGTAAAACTTCGGAGTAAGCCGGGATAAGTAAAACATCGTCGTACGTTAAACCTTCGGCAACAAATTTGGAGGGGTCGAGCTGCATGGCAAATAAATTGTTATTTGCCGGGCAAAGATAAAGCTAATTATACAGATGTGCAAACGGTATAAACTTTAAAACAGGTTTGTGAGTTTAAAATGATAATACGAAAAGTTATATTCATACAATTAACCAATTTATGTTACAGTATATTAGTTACATAACCGTTATTTAACCCATTAATTTATAATTAGTTAAAATGGAGCTAAGTTTATTACTTTTGCACATAACAACCTAATCATCAATATCAATTCCGCATACCAGTTACTTCAATTGCCGTAAACTGCTTTTAGGATGCTCCATGATGATTTTGCCTTTTTTTACAAAAGGGCAACCAGCACACGCCTCGATTAAAGTTTTAGAGAAAAATCATGGTTTTAAAGAAATTACTGTAGGCAGCGATATCACTGTTTTGAGTAATAAAATTGAACCGGCACAAAACGGCCACGAAACTTTACAAGGAATAAAATATTTTCAGGTAACTGATACCGCATTGTTAAAACTAGGCAAAGAAGTTAAAATCAATAAGATATTATTGGGTGTATATAATCAGAAAATTGCCTACATCCATTTGTACCTGGATGAGCAAAACGGAGACAATTTACTGGCAGCTTTAAAAAATGACTATGGCAGCGGTTTGCGCCCTACCCCCAAAATTAAAAGATATCATTGGAAAAGCAGCCACGTAATGTTGCGCTTCAATGCCACTACAAATAATGGCACCACGGTTGTTTTTGCCGATCGCGACTTAAACAAAACCGTTTTTGCCAGTCAGCCTAAGGATTTGTATGACGAGCATGAGGAAGAGTACTTAACCAAGGTACCATAAACAAAAGAGGCGGGAATGGTGATCCCGCCTCTTTTGTTTATAAAGCTACTAGTACTTACCCACAATCACTTTATAAAAGCTTTCAAAGTTTAAGTACTGGTTGGCCAGTTGTTGCAATTGCTCGGCGGTAACCGTTTTCACGATTTCGGTATATCGGTTGTAATACGCTAAATCCAAGCCCGAAAAATATGTATTCTTGAACTTGTCAGCGTGCGAAAACACATTTTCCAATCCACCCAGTAAAGAACCTAGCATGTAATTGCGTACTAACGATAACTCGTCTTCGGTAATTAATTCCGTTTTGAGCAGGTTGATTTCTTTCTCAATTTCGTTAACTGCACTACGGCATACATCGGCTCCTACTTCGGTTGCGATAAAAAATGCACCAGCATCTTTTAGTGAAGAAATACCCGAACCTATGCCATAAGTATATCCCTTATCCTCACGAATATTAGCCATCAGGCGTGAGCCAAAGTACCCGCCCAGCACAGTGTTTAACACCTGCAAGGCTGGAAAATCGGGATGAGAACGATTAACCATCTCAGTACCCATGCGTATGGCCGATTGCAGTGCCTGCGGCTTTTCGATAAAGTAAAAGCGCTCTGCTGCCGGTTGTAATTCCGGCTGTGCAGTTTCAGCCGGTTGAGCTGCATTATCCCAACCTGTATTAAATGCACCGGTAATTTGTTGAAGCGTAGCCTCATCTACCTTGCCGGAAATAACCAGCGTACAGTTGGATGGCTGATACATTTGTTTAAAATGGCTCAGCATATCCTCGCGCTGTAAGCTTTCAAAATCGGCTGGCATAGAGGTAAGTCCATAAATGGTATCTCCATACAGTGCTTTGTTGAAAGCACGACGGGCCAGGATATCGTTTTTTTGCAAACTTACCTGCAGCTTTTGCTGCTGGTTGCGGGTGAAGGTTTCTAACTCTTTTGCCGGAAACTGGCTGTCAGTAAGAATACTTTTGATAACCGGTAAGGTATGATCCAAATGGCGATTTAAGCTATACATCGTTAATTGCGATTGGTCATAACCATAATCGGCCTGTAAAAAGGCACCATAGTAATCAATCTGGTCAGCAATTTGTGATCCGGACATGGTAGACGTACCCTCGGTAAGCATAGCGTTTACTGCCAGATTTAACAACGGTTTGGCCGGGTTGAAACGCAGGTTACCGAAAATCCACTCAATACGCACCAGCTCCTGATCACCGGAATTGAACCAGTATACCTGGCAACCATTGTCCAATACGGTATGGCCGGGTTCAATCAGTTTAATATTTTCAATCGCCTTTGATTCGGGCGCTAAAGTTCTGTTCAACATAACGGTTTATTTTTCGGCCAGGTAAATAAGGGTAGATGAATTATCCTTGCGGAAAATGGCTTTTGCCTGTTCCTGAATTTGCTGCGCCGTCACAGCCAGATATTTTTCTGTTTCGTAATTAAATTCATCGGCATCACCCAGCAGTTCAAAATAAGCCAGGTTCATGGCCTTATCCAGCAAAGCCATTTCAGAAAACACCATGGTCGACTCGGTTTTATTTTGCACCTTGGTCAATTCATCGGTAGGGATAGGCTCGGTACACATCTTTTCCAATTCCTTCCAAATAGCAGCTTCGGCTTCTTCAATGCTGATATTTTCGAGCGGTTTGCCTTCAACCACCATCATGCCTTTATCAAGGCTGCCGGTTAAATAGGCGTGTATCTCGCTAAACATCGGCGTATCCTTTACCAACGAACGGTACAGGCGTGATGATTGCCCGCGCGACAGAATATCTGAGATTAAATCAATGGCGTAGTAATTCTCATCCGTACGTCCAGGAACCTGAAAGGCAATATACACATCGTTTAAAGGCACTTTGGCGGTAACCGTTTCCCTGCGTTCTTCATGCTGTTCTGGCTCCTGCGGCAGGTTACGGTGGTATTTGTCGCCGGCGGGGATTGGGGCAAACCATTTTTCTGAAAGTTCTTTGACCTGTTCTAATGACACGTCGCCGCCAACTACCATAATAGCATTTTGCGGATTGTAGTGTTTTTTAAAAAAAGCTTTTACATCTTCAATCTTAGCGTGCTCGATATGCGACAATTCTTTACCTATGGTTGCCCATTGGTAAGCATGTGTTTTGTATACTAAAGGGCGTAAACGCAACCACACATCGCCATAAGGCTGGTTCAAATAACGTTGCTTAAACTCTTCCATCACCACGTTACGCTGCACTTCTAAACTTTTTTCGCTAAAGGCTAGGCTCAACATACGGTCGCTCTCCAGCCAGAAAGCAGTTTCGAGGTTTACAGCCGGCAGGGTGATATAATAGTTGGTAATATCGTTGCTGGTAAAAGCATTGTTTTCGCCGCCAACACGTTGCAGGGGCTCGTCGTATACCGGAATATTCACAGAACCGCCAAACATCAGGTGCTCAAATAAGTGAGCAAAACCAGTTTGTTCGGGATTTTCATCGCGTGCGCCAACATCATATAAAATGTTAACTACTGCCATGGGTGTTGTATGATCTTCGTGAACAATTACCCGCAGGCCATTGTCCAATGTGAAACGGTTGAATTTAACCATGTAATTTCAGAACAATTTTTAAGTGGCAGCAAATGTAAGGTTTTTAAATTATCCGGCTAATGCCTAATATTGAGCAACCTTAAACTGCCGCAAGTTTATAATATAGTGACACTAACGCATACTATAGCGTTGCGGTTTACAATTATCAAGATTGTATGATTGACAGCTTAGCCCTACAAAACCTACTGAAAAGGCGCACAAGCAACCAGTGGGTACAACCGATAAGTGAACAACTGGTGCGCGATGGATTTGTATTAACGGACTTGCTTGATTTAACCCTGCATTCCGATGACCAACTTGCTTTTCGGGCAGCATGGTTGTTAGATACGCTGATTACACCAAACATTGGTAACTACGCATTGCACCTGCCCTTACTGATAGCCTATAGCTGCAAAACACAAAACCACAGTTGCCACAGGCAGTATGCCCGTATATTGATGTATTTTACTTCAAATGAGGCTCCAGATAATGTGAAACAAGTTGTTGCTGAGACAGACATGGAGCCGGTTGTTGAACAGTGCTTTGACTGGCTGATTGCGCCTAAAGTAAAAGTAGCGGTTAAAGCCTTTGCAGCTGAAATACTTTTTAACCTGCACCGCCGGTACGATTGGGTGGCGGAGGAGTTGATTAGCCAATTACAATATTTAATGAAAAACGGCAGCCCTGCCATACAGGCAAAAGGCCGCCGTTTGTTAAATATGCTGCAAAGTAGCAGCTAAGCTTAGTCTGCCTTTGGACGGTCTGCACCGCGCAGGTTGTCACTTACCTGATGATGGTGCAGCTTGGCCTCAATTGCTGATGAGCTATTGTTGGCATAAGTACCGTAAGCATCAACCAGTACACCTTTTAAATTGTGCTTCATGGATGAAATAGCATAAACGATAGACATATCGTCTGGGTTACTTGCGCCTTCAAAACGATAAAACTCATCTACTTCAAAATCATCAGCAGTTAAATGTATATTTTGATCTTTGTCCTGGATGTTGTCGGCATCGTCGTCAAAGCTTAAATTGGCAGTATATCCTCTTTTCATTAAGTCGTTAGTGGCATCCACTAAAGTTTCGTAATTTCTCATGGTAGTATCTAGTTTAAGTTACTTGTGGTATTTGCAGTGTGTTTATAGATTAACCGTTATGTGCAGGCTGTTGTTTGCGGTGTGAATAGTTTTGTACAATTAAGTGCAACTAAAAAGCATTATTAATTAAGTAACTGGCATAAAAAAAAGCCGACACGGATGTGTCGGCTTTACAATTTGCTTTTATATTTTATTCAGCGCCAGTTTCGCTATCGTATTTAATTTTATTGACATGCTTGTCAATTTCCCAGCGGCCGGTACCTTCTTCGCCAATCACTTCAAACAGTTCCAGCGCACGACGGGCTTTGTACTCTTCTTCGCGCTGTTCTTTCATAAACCAGTTCAAAAACTCAAAGGTTACAAAATCCTGCTCTTTCATGCAGTTGGCTGCAATGTTTTTGAATGATTGGGTAATGGCCACCTCTTGTTCTAAAGCGTCTTCAAACACTTCTCGGAAGGTTGCATACTCTTGTTTAATACCGGTTACATCAGGTGTAATGGCATTGCCACCCATGTCTAAAACATATTTAAACAGTTTTAATTGGTGGTGGCGTTCTTCTTCTGATTGTTTGAAAAAGTAGTCGGCTGAGTAATCGAAACCATTGCGGTTACACCATGAGGCCATAGCTAAATAAATAGCTGATGAATGGGCTTCTTTTTTTATCTGTTGATTTAAGAGTGCTTCAATATCTTCAGATAACAAGCACTTTATACGCATAATATCTTTCATAACAATTACAGTTAATTACTGTGTAAAGAATGTAATACAATAATAGTGCTATACTTTTTATTGGCAGAATTTTATAACAATATGAAATAAGTCTAAATTAGAAAATACTGAAGTTTAAGCCGTTGATTGACCCGCAATAATCAAATAACAATTCTGTTCAACCGATCATGAATGATTTTATTCAATTCAAGCATGACAAAGGTTCCTTCAAGGAGTTCTTTTAGGGAAATGATTTGCAATAGATTGAGAATGTAACAAGTATTGCAGGCGCAAATAAACACCATTTCAATTTCGGGCGATTTACTATTGTCGAGTAACAACATCTCTATATCAACCCGATAGATAGACGACTTTAGCTTTAGCAAATTGCGGTAATCGAATTTTACCAGCTTATCGGCAAAATCTATGTACCAGCAACCTTCGCGGTCGCATTGGTAAACAGCCCCGGCTTTAGTGGCAAAAACCTCTTGAAAATTTACAGCACGTTCAACTTTAACGGTAGTCATCGTATGCAAATTTAAAGCTATTTAGAAATAGTCCAAATAATATTAAAAGTTTTTTTGCCTGCTATAATACATAGCGCAGTAGTTTACTTGTACCGAGTAAACGCCCAATAACCATCGGCATCTTTTTTATAGCTTACTTCGTAAGCCTGTCCCTCAACTATAATTCTAAAAGAAAATTCGTTTAAGCGGCTATCGTTAGGAATGTGATGACTTACAATACTATCCGCAACCATTTGAATGGCCCTGGCGTGCTCATCTTCAGAACGCGGCGGTTCGGGCAGCGGCATCCAGTGGGTATAATTAGTTAAACTTTGTGGCGCTGCGAGATGATCCTCCCATTCAGGCTGGCCATTTTTGGTAGTTAAAGCCGATACCAGATAATTGTCTAAAAGTCCATATACAGTGTCAGGATCGGAATTGATATTATATAACAACACCGGCTGATTTTCGGCCGGTAACTTTTCTTTTATGGATATCCAAGTCATTGTTAATCAAAATACTTTGTGTAAAACATACTAATATCTTTTATCGGGCTCATTAATATTGCTATCATAAATATGCAGCAACAACTCATAAGCATTGCCTTCCAGATTAAGCAGATAGGCAAAAGCCGGCTCAGTTTTAACACCTTGTTGCTTCAGCGAAATAACTTGCTTTTTAAACGCATCACCATGCTGGCGCAACAAAAAATCCCCTACCAACATGTGCCGGTAAGCTGCCTGCTGCTTCACTGACACGTACTGACCAAACAGCTCAACCGGCCACCCATCTATTACCATAGAGGCTATTATGGTTGGCTCGCCATTCACTACAGTCTCCGCAAGTTCAAAATTATCATAAGTTGAAAAGCACCGCAAAACGTCGGCTTTAAATTCTTCTTTCCGCTCAAAATCACAAATGATATCTAAATCGCTTCCGGATATATTTATCACCAGTGGAACCGTTCCTACCAGCAATGGATGATAAGCAGCTAATTTTTCCATGATGCACTGCCTTTTAAGCAGATGATATACCTCCTGCTGGTCGGCATTGCCATCGTGCAAATAATCTATTCTGTTGTATTTAACCGCGTTAAACATCACTTTCTGAAAGCTTTTAACACTACAATAGTAACATTTTTAAACAACAAAGGGAGTTACCCTACGGCACCTCCCTTTGTTATTTTTATTGATTTATAATTCCTTATTCTCGAATCTAATGCTTACTCGTTCAAAAACACAAACTGGTTATCAAACATATCCAGCTTAATGCGGCTATCTTTGTCCACCTTACCAGCGAGTATCTGTTTAGATAACTCGTTCAGGATTTTCTTTTGGATAACCCTTTTCAGCGGACGGGCACCGAATTGCGGATCGTAACCCAATTGCGCCAGCCAGTCTAAAGCCTCTGCCGAAGCATCCATGTGGATACCCATTTCAGCCAGTGTTTGCTGCAAGCCTTTAAACTGTAGTTTTACAATATCACTAATTTCATCACGACCCAGTGGTGTAAACATGATGATCTCATCAATACGGTTCAAAAACTCTGGCCGGATGGTTTGGCGCAAAAGATCAAACAGCTGACTTTTGGTTTTGGCAATTACCTCGTCTTTTTGCAACTCATCATAGCTTTCGAAGTTCTGCTGAATAATATGCGACCCGATGTTAGAGGTCATGATTACGATGGTATTTTTAAAGTTCACCACGCGGCCTTTGTTGTCGGTTAAGCGGCCATCATCCAACACCTGCAACAAGATATTGAATACATCTGGGTGCGCTTTCTCAATCTCATCCAGCAGAATCACGCTGTATGGTTTACGACGAACTGCCTCAGTTAACTGACCACCTTCATCATACCCCACGTAGCCCGGAGGCGCACCAATTAAACGGCTAACGGCATGGCGTTCCTGATACTCCGACATATCGATACGAACCATCGATTGCTCGTCATCAAACAGGAATTCGGCCAGGGCTTTAGCCAGCTCGGTTTTACCAACACCGGTTGTGCCTAAAAAGATGAACGAACCGATAGGTCTGCGTTTATCCTGCAAACCGGCACGACTGCGGCGAATAGCATCACTGATAGCTTCGATAGCTTCTTCCTGACCGGCTACACGTTTGTGCAACTCTTCTTCCAGGTTAAGCAGCTTTTCGCGCTCGCTTTGTATCATCTTGGTGATAGGTATGCCCGTCCACCTTGATACTACGCCGGCAATGTCATCAGCGGTAACTTCTTCTTTCAGCATACGGTGATCGGCCTGATTTTCCAGTAAAGCAGCTTTCAGTTTTTCCACTTCAGCCTCAGCTTCGCGAATACGGCCGTAGCGCAGTTCAGCTACCTTACCGTAATCACCGGCACGTTCGGCCTGTTCAGCTTCCAATTTATAAGCCTCAATAGCTTCAATTTTTAAGTTGATGCCATCTACCAAATCTTTTTCGCTCTGCCATTTGGCACGCAATGAATCGCGCTCTGCAGACAGGTTGGCAATCTCTTCGCTCAAGTCTTTTACCTTGCGATCATCGTTCTCGCGTTTTATGGCCTCGCGCTCAATTTCGAGCTGCATAATGCGGCGTTCCAGTTCATCAACCGCTTCAGGTACCGAGTTCATTTCCAGGCGCAGTTTAGACGCCGCCTCGTCCATCAAATCGATAGCCTTATCGGGTAAAAAGCGGTCGGCAATGTACCGTTGCGACATTTCAACAGAAGCAATTATAGCCTCGTCTTTAATACGCACTTTATGGTGTGCCTCGTAACGTTCCTTTAAGCCACGCAAAATGGAGATGGCATCGGCAGCATCCGGCTCGTCAACCATTACGCGTTGAAAGCGGCGTTCAAGGGCTTTATCTTTTTCTATATATTTCTGGTACTCGTTCAGTGTAGTGGCACCTATAGCACGCAGCTCGCCACGAGCCAAAGCAGGTTTCAATATATTGGCCGCATCCATAGCGCCCTCGCCCCCACCGGCACCTACCAGCGTATGTATTTCGTCGATGAAGAGGATAATTTCGCCATCACTTTTAATTACTTCGCCAATTACGGCTTTCAGGCGCTCTTCAAACTCACCTTTGTACTTGGCACCGGCCACCAGTGCGCCCATATCTAACGAGTACACGGTTTTAGTTTTTAAGTTCTCGGGAGCATCGCCTTTAATGATACGGAAAGCGATACCTTCGGCAATAGCAGTTTTACCAACCCCAGGTTCGCCTACCAGTACCGGATTGTTTTTTGTACGGCGTGATAAGATCTGAATCACTCGACGAATCTCTTCATCACGGCCAATTACCGGATCCAATTTACCTGACGCGGCATAGTCATTTAAGTTACGGGCATATTTATTAAGCGCGTTATAAGTAGCTTCGGCATTTTGGCCGGTTACTTTACTGTCGCCCCGCAAACTAACAATAGCTGCTTTTAAATCTTTTTCGTTAACGCCGTAATCTTTTAATGCGGCGCTGGCTTTATCGTTTACAGACAAGATGCCCAGCAGCAAATGCTCTACCGATACAAACTCGTCTTTAAATTCTTTTAAGTAACCTTGTGCTTTTTGTAAAGCACTATTGGTGTTTGATGATAAATATAGCTCGCTACCGCTTACTTTTGGAAAAGCAGCAATCTGCTGGTCTAAAGTATCGTTTAAGCGGGCAATGTTAACGTTCAGCTTTTTTAATAAATAGCTAATTACGTTTTCATCAACCAGTAACAAACCTTTTAGCAAGTGGGCATTTTCAATAGCCTGTTGCTGATTACCGGTTGCAATTTCGGAAGCTTTTTGTACGGCTTCCTGCGCTTTTATGGTAAAGTTGTTAAAATTCATGGTTATAAATTATTGTTCAAAACAATCTGTTCAATACTATTCAAATCATTTGCCACAACCCATAAAATGCAAATTTGTCATTTAAAAATAATTTCGGCCGACAAATTGGCAACTCCTGCTGCTCAATAAAACAATACACCCATTTAAGCGTAATTTGGTTGTACATCTAAATCTACCAAACTATGAAAAAAGTATTCACCTCTATTGTATCACTATTTGTGCTTATATTTTTTATACTGACGTATGTATTTTCAACAGATTCGGCCAATTAATAAAGCACAGTTAACAGATAAACAGCTTTAATTAATGCTTTTAATCAATTTAAACATTAATTTAAGGCTGTTTTTATGATTTAATTAACTAATAAATAACTAAGAGCTCTTAAAGTTAGGCCCAAAGGCTATTTATCAACACTTTACATTTTTCAATATCTTAAAATTTATTAGATTTGGTTCTCCAAGTTAATACTATTGAGAACTTTCTTTTTCAAAAAGGCCTCTACACCCTCTCAAACTGATTTCAGGAAGTATTACAGCCTGCAAAACTTGCTGGCCGTTAAAAACGCTAGTATTATATTTTTTGTACTTAATTTTAGTTTTCGCATTTACTACTGCTTTTTCCCTGACAGCCTGAATTTATCTAAACATATCATTGAATATGATGTAAGCAATTGGATATATCTGGCTATTACACCCCTATTCTTTTTGGTAAGCAAACAGCTTTCCGCCTTGTACAAAAAGCGCAAAGCCCCAACTAATATAGTAAGTGCGCTTACCATAGCATTTGCAGTGTACATCATTTTATGTGGTATAACCGGTAGCTTTATAGCAATGCATAATTTACGCAATACGCTTACCTTGTTTTTAATTGCGTTGCTTACCATGAGTATTATTTTTGTGCTCGAGTTTGCAGAAGCACTTTTTGTGACGTTTACTATTGCTATCATATTTGTAGCGGCAACTATTTACATCATACCTAACCCGGCCGAACAGGTGGGCAACATACTGGTTTGCATCATATTATTAACAGGTTATTACTTTATTACCCGATTTATTTTTGATTACAAATCGAGCCATTACTCTCAGCTTACCGAAATTCAAATTAAAAATGCAGAGATAGAAAAGGCCAGCCTGTTTAAAACAGAGGTATTAGGCATGGTAGCGCATGACTTGCGCAATCCGATAGCCGCAATTGAATCATTATCTATGATTATGGAGTTGGACGATTTAGACGATGACATGCAGGATAATATTAACATGATAAAAGCATCATGTATAAAAGCCCGTACCATTATAAACGATTTGCTGGACGTAGCACGTAACGATATGGATAGTGAAACATTAGCTACCGCAACAGTAGTTGAAGTAAATGCACTGCTGGAAGCTTTTGTAGATGAATGGCGTGAAAATGCTGATTATACCAACGAAATTACATTAGTAACACCTAACTACCCACTGTATGCCCGTATCAATACCCAAAGATTTCATCGTGTAATTGATAACTTGATTAGCAATGCACTAAAATTTTCAAAAGATGATAGCACAGTTGAAGTGCACCTGCGTCACAAGAGCAACAAGGTATTTATTGAAGTAAAAGACCACGGCGTGGGTATACCCAAAGATATGTTGCCCCACGTTTTTGAGCGCTTTACTAAAGCAGGCCGTACGGGATTACATGGTGAGCAATCTACAGGTTTAGGCCTTAGTATAGCCCGCCAAATTGTACAGAATCATGCCGGGGAATTATATGTAGACAGTGAGGAAAATCAAGGGTCTACATTTAGAATACAGCTACCACAAGTGCTCGAAACGTTCAATGGGTAAACTTTTACTTTTACCTTAAAAAGTAAATAGCACCACAAATACTATAAATAGCACCATACATAGCGGTACTGGCAACCGTATCTTTGTGTTGTTATGAAAACAGAATTTCCGGTATATGATATTTGTACACTTTCTGACTTTAAACAGGAAGATGTATTGATTAGCCGGTTTGCGCCTTATCTGGAAGTACACAAAAACCTGCACCTGCCGCACAAACATACTTTTTATCACCTGGTGTTATTTACTGAGGGTGGCGGCACACATGCGATAGATTTTAAATCGTTCCCGGTAAAGCCTTATCAAATATATTTTATGATACCCGGCCAGGTGCATAGCTGGAGTTTTGAAGGCCAGGTAGATGGCTATGTAATTAACTTTTCGGTGCCGTTTTTCCAATCGTTTTTGTTAAAGTCTGATTACCTGGAGCAGTTTCCATTTTTTAACGGCTCATTAAACGACGCCGTTGTTGACTTACCTGATAATGTTCATTCGGATATTCAAAATTTGTTTGAGCAAATCATTCGCGAAAGTGAAACCAATAATCGCCTTAGTTTAGACATGGTAAAAGTATTGATGCTACAGTTATTCATTACCATAGGCCGACTTCGGTTTACGCAACAAGCACAGCACATCAATACTTACAATTACACCTTGCTCAAAAACTTTCATAAGCTGATTGAACAGAATTTTACTTCCCTTAAATTACCCAAAGCGTACGCCGAGTTGCTTTACATCACACCTAATCATTTAAACGCTTTGTGTAACGACGTACTGGGCATGTCTGCAGGCGAGGTAATCCGCACCCGGATAACCTTGGAAGCCAAACGGCTGTTAGTAAATTTTGACCTTACAATCAGTGAAATTGCCTACCGGCTCAATTTCGCCGACAACTCTTACTTCAGCAAGTTTTTCAAAAAGCAGGAAGGCATTGGTCCCGAAGAATTCAGAAGACAAATTAAAAACGGATAAATCATGAAAACGTTGACTTTAGATAAAAGCGCTATGGATACCAACCATCAATATATCCCCTCACAATTCAATGCAGCGCTACATGCCAAATGCCCGAAATGCCAAACCGGTAATATGTTTGCCAATGGCTTGTACAGTATAAGCGGACAAAAAATGCACAAAAACTGTCCGCACTGCAACTTTCAGTTCGAAGTTGAACTTGGCTATTTTTATGTTGCCATGTTTGTAAGCTATGCCCTTAATGTGGCTTTACTGGTAACACTAGGTGTAGGCACTTACATTTTAACCCATAGCGAAAACCCCTGGATTTACACTCCTATACTTTTAATTTCGGCTTTTATTTTATCACCGGTAAACTTCAGGTATTCTAGAGTAATATTATTATACTGGTTAACACCCGGCGTACACTTTGATCCTAAACGTGCAGGCCAGGCCAATAAAGCATAATTTGTTAAAACAGGGCAACAGATAATTTAAAATCAAAAACTACCTTTGCTGCATACGTCACATCAGCATATATGAAAGTTGCCCTGTTTCCCGGCTCGTTTGATCCGGTTACTAAAGCCCACGTTGATATTGTAAAACGTTCGGTTAGTTTGTTTGATAAGTTTTATATCGGTATAGGTGTAAACAGTTCAAAGCAGGGCCTGCTAACTGTTGGACAACGCGAACAAATGCTGCGGGCAGTATTTGCCGACGAGCCTAAAATACACATCATTGCCTATGAGGGGCTTACTGTTGAATTTTGTCGCAGCATTAATGCCATGTATATGATACGCGGCATTAGAACCGTATCAGATTTTGAATATGAGAAGGCCATTGCGCAGATGAACCACGCGCTGGCCCCCGACATAGAAAGTATTTTTATTGTAAGCAAGCCCGGTTACTCCTCTATCAGCTCAACTATTGTACGCGATATTATCAGGCACCATGGTGATGTGAGCCAATTTATGCCAAGAGAGGCACTGGAATATCTTTAAGCAAATCGCGCTTCCATAATACGTCAACTATAGATGGGAAGGTATTGTCGAGCACTGTAGCAATATGATTTTTATCAAACCATTGCACATCGGTAATACCTTCTTCTAACTGCGGCTTCAGCTTACCTTTACCTTTATACTTCATTTTATACCAGTAAGTTTTTTTGACAACCAGCTCGCCTTTTGATGTATACACATGATAGGTATTGATGATTTTTTTACCGCATTCATCAATCTTGATACCACACTCCTCTTCTACTTCACGCACTGCTCCTTCTTTAGGCTTTTCGCCTTTTTCTAATTTACCTTTAGGAATATCCCATTTGTCGTTTCGGTAAATGAATAAGAAATCGCCTTTGCTGTTTTTCACCAACCCACCAGCCGCTTCAATAAGCGTTACGCTTTTAATTATTTTTTTTAAAAAAGCTTTGGCATCATCACACAAAATGTAGTAATACAACTGATTGTTGTTAGCGGCCGCTATTTTTAAATAAAAGCTTTTCAGGTCAAACGATTGCTGCTCAAGCTGTTCGTACATTTCTGCTAACTTTGGAGCCGATTCTGTAAGTAGAATAACCTTTTGGTTAATATAAATTCTGTATTTTTGAGCCATGTTTAATAAAAATGAGATTGAACAGCAAGTGGCTGAATTTCTGCTGCAAATTAAAGCAATAAAATTACAACCCAACAATCCTTTTACATGGGCATCGGGCTGGAAATCGCCCATTTATTGCGACAATCGTGTAACACTTTCTTACCCAGCTATTCGCACTTACATCCGGCAAAAATTGAGCCTGATAATTCAGGAAGAATTTGGTTCCGTAAGCTGCATCGCAGGTGTGGCAACAGCCGGCATTCCGCAAGGTGCACTGGTAGCTCAGGAACTGGGCCTGCCATTTGTATACGTTCGGTCTAAACCCAAAGATCATGGCACCGGCAATTTGATTGAAGGCGAAATAATGCCGGGACAACGTGTAGCGGTTATTGAAGATTTAATTTCTACCGGAAAAAGCAGCTTACAAGCCGTTGACGCGTTGCGCGAAGCGGGATATGAAGTTGCAGGTTTGGCTGCTATATTCAGCTATGGATTTGATGTGGCTGATGAAAATTTTAAAAAGGCCAAATGCCGTTTTGTAACTTTGTCTAACTATAACGCTCTGCTGCAATTTGCAGAAGAAAAGCAATACATTAATCGTGACAGCATCGAGTTACTGCGCCAATGGCGTGCTAACCCTGCCGAGTGGGGACGATAAAATTTTGCACTATATAAAATATAAAAAGCCTGTAAGAAATACTTACAGGCTTTTTTGTTTAATCTATCTACTTTAAGTTATACCTAGGCCAAAGCAACCCGTTGCTTTGCACTGCTAATGCTTGTAAATATTTTTATTTCGTTCGGCGTTATAAAGCGCCACAACCACATTAACAACTACCAATCCCACAATTAACGAAATCATAATAGTAATTATACTTTTTCTTATTTAAACGTCAAAATCCTTTCCAAAGTTCGAGGTAATATTAACTCTAAATCACTTTTATATTATTAATATTAAACAATTTAGTCGATCATAAAAATTGCAACAATTAAATCAATTTGTTGACATTTTAAAAGTTACGAATCGGCGTTTTTTTTAATCAAATCAATTTGTAAACCAAGCATGTAGATTTATTTACACTACTGGAACTAATTTGCCTCAATTTTACCGTATTTTTGCATTAAAATTTCTGAGACACAGCATGATTAATGTTTCTAATTTATCCTTACGCTATGGCAAGCGTACCTTGTTTGAAGATGTAAACTTAAAGTTTACACAAGGTAACTGCTATGGCATCATCGGTGCCAATGGTGCCGGTAAATCAACCTTCTTAAAAATACTTTCGGGTGAAATTGACCCGACCACAGGTTCCGTAAGCTTTACACCCGGTGAACGCATGGCTGTACTAAAGCAGAACCACTATGAGTTTGACGAGTATCCGGTAATTGAAACCGTATTGATGGGGCATAAAGATTTGTATGCCACCATGAAAGAAAAAGATGCTATATATCTGAAAGAGGATTTTACTGATGCTGACGGCGAACGCGCCGGCGAACTGGAAAACCTTTTTGCTGAAATGGATGGCTGGAACGCTGAAAGCAATGCCGCTACCCTACTGAGCAACTTAGGCATCAAAGAAGACCTGCACTATAAATTATTAAAAGAGCTGGACGGTACGCAGAAAGTACGTGTGTTATTAGCCCAGGCACTTTTTGGTAAACCCGATATTTTGCTACTGGATGAGCCTACCAACGATTTGGACATTCATACCATTGCCTGGTTGGAAGATTTTTTAGCGGGCTATGAAGCCATTGTACTGGTGGTATCGCACGACAGACACTTTTTGGATACAGTATGTACACACGTGGTAGATATTGATTTCTCTAAGATGACCATCTATACCGGTAATTATACTTTCTGGTATCAGTCAAGCCAATTGGCATTAAAACAACGCGCTGACCAGAATAAAAAGTTGGAAGACAAAGTTAAGGAGTTGCAAGAGTTCATAAGCCGCTTTAGTGCCAACGCATCGAAATCTAAACAGGCTACCAGCCGTAAAAAGGCGTTGGATAAAATTAACCTGGAAGAGATTAAACCATCTAACCGTAAGTATCCGGCTATTATGTTTAATCAGCAAAGCCGTGAGGCGGGCGACCAGATTTTGCAGATTGAAAAGTTAGGTAAAACGTTAAGCGGCGATGTGTTATTTAACGACATCAATTTGATGGTGAATAAAGGCGACAAGATTGCCGTTTTATCACAAAACAGCTTAGCTACATCAGCTTTTTATGATATCCTGACCGGACGTGATACAGATTTTACCGGCAGCTTTAAATGGGGCGTTACCATTAACCCAGCTGATATTCCGATGGATAATGCTGATTATTTTAAAGGTAAGGACTTAAATTTGGTTGACTGGCTGCGTGAATATGCGCCCGGCGAAAAAGACGAGCAATTCATCCGTAGCTTCTTAGGCCGTATGTTGTTTTCTGGTGAGGAAGTGTTGAAAAAAAGCACCGTACTATCAGGCGGTGAAAAAATGCGCTGTATGTTTAGCCGCATGATGTTACAGCAGCCAAACGTTTTGCTGTTTGACGAGCCCACCAATCACTTGGACTTAGAATCCATCACAGCGTTAAACAACGGTATGCGCGACTTCAAAGGCACTATTCTGTTCACCTCACGTGACCACGAGCTGACCCAAACTGTTGCTAACCGGATTATTGAATTAACACCAGCGGGCATGATTGACAAAATGATGTCGTACGATGATTACATCAACAGCGGAGCCGTACAAAAACAACGCGAAGAGATGTATCAATTAGCTTAAAAATTTGTTTATTTGCCAGTGTTCACTTTTTCAACACGGCAAATAAACAAACCACGACTCCGTAGCTCAGTTGGTAGAGCAACAGACTCTTAATCTGTGGGTCCTGAGTTCGAGCCTCAGCGGGGTCACCCGAAACGCAGTTTTCTTACACGAAAGCTGCGTTTTTTGTTTGATGGGTAAAGCTATAGGTAAAATTCGAATGAATGTCTAAGACCCAAAATGAACTCTTTTGAACCTAATCACTTTCACTTCCACTAAACTTCTTGAATAGCATCTTTTGTTATCCAGTTATTGGTACCACCGATTCCAAAAAAATTTGAGGAAAATCCATTTTTTTCATCTTCAGGGAAGTTATACAAAGTATAAACCGCCAATAAAGCTATTGGGCGGCTACATCGAAATAACAAGAAGAAAAACTAACAAAAAACGGTAATGATAGACTCAATTTATTCAAAGGCAAATATTGACACTCAGAAAAAACCTTATAACTATATTTATAATGCTATTCGTGATGGCTTAACTGAGATAATAGATGAAGGCATAAGCTCACACCTCAATCAACCTTTCCTCACTGGTAAACTTGAAAACTTTCACGTTTTTATTAAGGGGAATGTGCTTAAATTCAACGGCAGCCTTTGCAAATACCTTTTGGGCGAGAATGTATCGACACTTTCAAAAGATCAGATTGATGCTGCGCTAAAAAAACTTACTCAACAAATGGGTTTTCCCGTTCGCCAAGCTACTCTATCCCGTATTGACATATCAACTAACCTAACTGTTAAATATTTGCCAGAAATTTATCTTGAATGTCTTGAAAGTATGCAGAACGCCAGTATACTGCCTTGGAAAGGGACAAAGACATTTAAGCGCAGCAGGGAAAGCTTAACATTTTACGATAAAAAAGCTGAATTAAAAAAGAAAGATCCAGCTGTTTACCGACGATTTGAAGATACGGGAAACCTTTTGCGTTATGAGTTGACTTTGAGTAGCAAACTACACAATTTAGTCGGTCAGGATGATTTACGAGTTCTTTGGCTGCATTCCTCACTGTTTTTACAAAAGCTTGCGGTGCTGTGGTATAACTATTATGAGGCTGTTATTAAAAAACCAATTTCCTATATACCTGATATGGCCTCAGCTAAAATGCACAAAGCGTACACGGAGTTTGATGGTCTGCAAAACAAAGGAAGTTTGCAACAGGTCTTTAAAGAAATCGATATCTATAAGAAAGCAAATAAGTGGACAGCTAATTCTGCCTCAAGACTAAAAAGGGGCTATAAAACCCTTTACCTAGATGATAGATTCACCCAGCCATCGCCCTTAGTTGAAGAATTAGACAGCCTTATTTATGGGTCGAATGATATGGCGCAGTTTATCTTTGTTTAAAGCAATAAATGGGTTTAAACGAGTAGAATATTGGCACCTATGCAGTTCGTTGCCCTCGGACAAGAAAAGGCCGTTAAAACGCAAATAAAAACCTCGCTTCTTTTAAGAAATCGAAGCGAGGTTAAATTAGGCCTATTAAACTTATCCTTACTCATTTAAGCTATCTGGCTTTGGGCCGATAACTGGAGCAGGAATTGGATTTGTAATGGTGTCGGTAACGACCACATCTTTATCCGTTGGTATTTCCTGAACTTTTGAGGGGGTACTTTTTTGCTTGGCAGCTGTTGAGTAGTGCCTTATTTTGCGTTTGTGCTTTTTAGAATGACGCACCGGTTCAACCTCACCGTAACGAATAGATGTATCATTAGTTGCCTGCTCCGGCTTCGGCTTTAAGGCAATTAGAAAGACTAGGGCACCTATAACAAAATAAAGTGTAATTTTAAACTCGCGAATTGTAAACACAGGCTCAGATTTGTTTTTAATATTGTTCGCTTGGTTCGTTCTTGGCTTCGGCGGGTACGTAGGTTTAGGTATATAGCTCTCTTCAACTGAACTTTTCCAACTAGCTTGTTGCTGCCGAAGCTGCTGCTCACGAAAGTGCAACTCGCGCTCTTTGTTTTTAAGTGCCTCAGCAAGTGATTGCGCCTCTTCTGACCTTTGCCTTGCTGCGTCATACGATCTTCGCTTCTCGACATCTGAAAGCACCGAATAAGCCTCGTTAACTTGCCGAAACATCGCGGCAAAGTATTCGTCGTTGGGGTTCTTATCCGGGTGAAACTTGAGTGAAAGTTTGCGGTAAGCCTTTTTGATATCTTCGGCACTGGCTAAAGTGTCAATGCCCAAAACTTCGTAATGGTTTTTCATGATAGGTTTGATCAATGCAAGTAGACGTAAAGTAGAAACAGGATTATTAAAATTTGCCAGAATACGACTTTGAGATTGCGGCTGAAGTCCATCTCTTTAGCACAACTATTGCAGACTGTACGCATACCGTAATGGTTGCTTTTACCAAAAGTAATGCGCTTGCCGAAGTTTATCCTTCGTGATTGACCTGTGTAAATTTCTCTCCTTTGGTTGGCGTAAGAAGCATTACAGATATAACAAGATGCCATTGCTTAATCTTTGATGATATGACATTTGTTTAAATCCATTTCAAAGTCGCCCGATTCGGTACCATTATACTTACCTCGGATGTGAACCGTCTCGCCTACGGCAACCTCAATGACTTCTTTTTGCCATTTATCATCACCATAATTACAGTTGTTAAAAACCAGTTTGTCAAAAATGCCAGCCCCCGCTTTAATCTCGATCACAGAGCAGCTGTAGTCATTGCTGATACGTGTAATAGTACCGTTTACATCCAATATCTGTCCGTCGTATTCTTGATCAAAGGCGATCTTATTGGCATGGAATTTTTCAAACCAAGCATCTGCTGAATAGGAAGATTCAAATTCGGAGCGTAGTACTTTAGCTTGTGCGAGTTTAATGGTGTCTTGCTGTGCTCGATCGAGTTCTTCTTGTGCTTCGGCCTCCATCTGGGAATAGCGATATTGTTCAAAAAAAGCAGGTACGAAATAAACAATAGCAATAATGACAATGATTAGGATGGATAGTCTGATGTACAGTTTTTTGTTGCTTGGTTCAGGATTCATGTTGAAGGTTGTGGGTGTGTTACCTTCAGTTCCAAAAGGCGGGTTGCTGTAAAACGCAAGCGTGGAACTAAAAGCTGCTGAAAGAGGTAAACTGGCGGTAAACCTACAGAAACAGACAAATAGCCCACGCTTGTAGCGTGAGCGTATAAGTCTTCGTTTTTCTGTGATTTAAAAATGCCAGTTTTTTCTTTCAGAATGAAGCCTTAACGCAAGATCGTTATGATGATATGTTGTTTATTCTCTTTATTTATTCAATAAGCAAGTCGTTTTAAATTCAGTGCCTAAGTTCGAAATTAATCGCCGAAAATTAAAGTTTATTTTAACCAATAGCGCTTCTGTCTGTCCGTTATTACATACAAATTCATACTCTACCATGTACAATAATTGCTTTAGACAAAAAGACATTATGCTGTTTACTGAGCTCCGGCTAAAAAAATTTCAAAATTTAAAAAAGGCCATTTCCAGCGTTTTTTGTACGACAGAAGAAAAAATGCTACTAGATGACTTTTAATTGTAAGCTACCATGCCCTCTCCATAATCTTTGGCACATGGCCCTTAAATTGGACTGGCAAGGACATGAAAAATCTTATTAATTATCTATTAAGCTTAACACAGATTAATTCTGGCCAAAAGCTATTATTAGGTTGGTTTATAGAGGAAGGTGAAAATACCAATTGTACGAACGAAGCTATTGCAAGCAAATTCCACAAGCACGAGACGAACCTAAGTAAAGACATCAGCACTTTGGTGTCTCAGAATTTGATAAGGGTTACAAATCGAAATAACAGCCGAGAGATCAGCCTCAGCGAAAACGTCAAGGCTTTTATTAATATTAAAGAAGATAATAGTAAAAAATATATTACTAGTGATTATAAAGTTAATAATCAATTAAACTCTGTTATTACTAATCAACCTAAATTTTATCCTGTAACTAAACGAAAAATTGCTGGCATCATAAGACTACTGTATTTAAAATTTGCTGATAAGGACTTAGCTAGTGTCTACACCGCTATTGACAAGTTAGCTTATGATAAATTAATGAGCTATATCAATGACAGCAGCTTTGGCTCTGTCATAATGTTAATTCTGCATTTGGCAGAAGAAAAGGGCCATCTGTCAAATGACAAAGTTTTACCGTACACAGAATTTAAGCGACAGCTTTCTGAATATTTCCAAGACAAGTTTAAGCTGTTACTAGATGAAGTGGAGTATGATAAATTTGACAAAGAGCCATTAGGCAACTTTATAGATGTAAGCCAGAATTATGACTTACTGCTTAAGCCGTCATCACAATATAGGTTGATGAAGTTTAAAGCCCGGTTAATGCATATAAGACCTGGTGGTGATCCGGCAAAAGGAATCTTTGGCAATTTGACTTTGATCTTGGGTAGTAGTACGAAAGTTTATATGACTCTCAGTGCGGATTGTTACAGCGCAATCAAAGACAGGATTGAAGGGTATGTGGGGAAGAATGTAGAAGTACATGGACAAGTTTCCTTTAATAAACATTATAATCAAAACACCCTTCGAAACCACAAGAACATCAACCCTATTAAGCTAAGCGATATAAATCCATACAGCTTGCGGTAAGAGAAGAAGAAACCTACATAAATATTTGATTATAAAATATTTAACTCAGAAGACTTTATAATCCCAAAAACCCGTTGGATATTTCGGCCCTAAAATCCCATGACCATGAAAAAAATGACTTATAATATTAAAATAGTACTTCGAGAAGATAAGATCAAAGCAGATAACACCATACCTATTTATTACTCCGTCCGGGTTGGTTTGACAACCTCCCGAATCCCTTCCGGTAAATCCATTTTGCAAAAAGACTGGCAAGTGAAAGATAACTGCCCGAAAAGTAATTCTAAAGCCAATCAACTTCTGGCGGCTTTCTTAAACCAGAAAATGAGTGAATGGAAGCTGTACATGCTAGAACACGAAATGATGGGCAAACCCATTACACTCAACATGGCTAAAGCCTACTTTAAAAACGGTGGCAAAATAACGTTTTACGACTTCTGCAAAAGCACCGTTGAATTATGGGAAGAAAGAATAAAAGAAAGCACCCTTAAAACCTACAAGTCGACTATCAATGTGTTGAAAGCATTCAGTCCTAAGGCAAACTTCGGGGATCTTGACCATACTTTCGTCCTTAAATTTGAAGCTTACTTAGACAAGGTCAGAGGCAATACCACTGGCGGAAAGTTTACCCGTCACAAATGTTTGAAAAGCCTGTGCAATGAGGCTATAAAGCAAGGACACATGTCAGCCGACCAACATCCTTACCGTTACTTTAAGATCAAAGCGGCCAAGGGTGAACGCAACTTTTTATCGATTAAAGAACTTCAACAGGTGGTAAATGCTGAATTACCCGAAAATGAGCTGATGCTGCAAAAGGTGCGCGACTTATTTTTGTTCAGTTGCTATACCGGATTGCGGTATTCAGACTGCCAGAACCTGACTTGGCAAAGTATTAAGGCCGATGCCGCCTCCATAAAGTTTAAAGCACAAAAGACCAGTAAGGAAACGATTATTCCGATCATTGAAAGCGCCCAAAAGCTGCTGGATCAGTATGGCAAGCATAGCATTAAAGCTTCGAAAGCCAGTATTCTACCACAGATCGCTAATCAGGTAGTCAACCGCAATCTGAAAGATTTGATGAAACTTGCGGGTATCAATAAAACCATATCCTTTCACTGCGGCAGGCATACCTTCGCATCAAATCTCATCGAAGCAGGTGTAAATCTGATTTACGTACAAAAGCTTTTAGGACACTCGCGGATTGCAGACACCCAGATTTATGCTCAAGGGTTAGAGTCAAATCTCTTTGATTCAATGCACAACCTAGAAAAAATGTATAAACAAGCTATTTAAATACTCATCTATACGAAAATCCATCAGGCAAGGCTAACCCATCCAAGCAAATAATCCATTCCGGCGACTCCAGATGGATAGGCCTTGCCGGAAGATGGATTTCCACCCTTCAACCATCAACGTAAAATGAAAAACACTCTTAGCCCCCATCCGCAAACCAAGCTGACTGCAAAAATTAAGACTGAGCTTGGGCGGAAGATTAAGCCCTTGTATGTAAATAAAGACCTGATTGCATTTATGAAGTCGAAAATACCCAATAATGCCAAGGATGGCCTTGTTTACCTACATTACTTCAAAAAGCTGGTGCAACAAGTCTTTCGCTCACCTGACCCAGATCATTACAAAGCATTTGAAGACGAATATGAAGCCGAGCGCATTGCCATCGCTGACGAGCAAGCCTTTTATCATCCGGTCAAATGGATTAATGCTGAAATAGAATATTTAGCCAGTCTTCATCATGCGCAGGCCGACCAAAGAGCTAATGAGTTAGAGCAGGTAGCGCTTATGCAGAAGCAGACAAAGACAGGACTTACCAAAGATTGGCTCACTGTACCGGAGGCTATGGAAATACTTGGCGTTTCCAAGTCAACGCTCCAACGCAGAATGGACAACGGCTTACCCTATCATCAACAAGGGCGAAAGCGCTATTTTTATTTAGACGAAATCAATGATTATTTAAGGCGAGATACAGCAGCCTAAGCCCGAAAGGACTTAGGCTTTTTTCATGCCCTGACACGAATTAATGTTCAAACCTTTTAACCGTCATCCTTTCATGCTCCTATCATCCGTTAATCCCAAAAAGACACCCAACAAACAACAACATTGTCCTATTTGCAACCGTTACGTCCGGTATCATGCAACTTATCCGAATTACGTATGTGCCAAATGCACTGCTTTAGCCACCGACAAGGAGGGCAAGCTTATCGCGTTTTACCACATCACCCAAGCAGGTACGGGTTTGCAAGGCAAATACTTAGACACCGGTAAGTTTTACCGCTCCCCGTTCTGCTATATCAAGACCATCAAGTGCAAGGCTGAAGAAAACGAAGCGGGTATCATCATCCGGCCATCCACTATCAGAAAGCGAAAACCGAAAAGAATAGATCAATCGGATTTGCCTATCCATTCGGTTTTTCCAGCTTAAAACCGCCGGGAAAGAATCACCCGGATTCGGGCCGGAAGCATGCTTTTAAGCACCTAAGATGCGCGATTGCCCCTTCGGTTGGATAAAGAGCCATCCGAAGGTCGAAAAACGAACGCTCAACCGATTTAGTGACAAAAACGCCATGTTTGTAAGACGCTCATAGTAAACGACCATGAATAACAACCCTTCCACAGATCTGACGTTTCCTAAGCAGTACTGCCCTATTTGTGATCAAGAAGTGAGCTATTCCTCGCGATACCCTAATTATGTTTGCGGGGATTGTATTCAGCTTGCAACCGACGAACAAGCGTTACTGCTCGCTTTCTTCAATACGACGGTTTTCGGTCATAGTTGCAAGGGGCGCTACGTGCCAAGCGGAGCCGATTACCATAGCAATCGTTGTTTGATCAAAGGGGTTTGGTGCTGGGCTGAAGAAGCCTATATGGGTGGCATCGTCATCCGGCCCGTTTGAGCTTTGCCGGGTGCTACGTTCCGCGGTAACTATGCAAGTTAATGATTGCCTTTACACGAAAAACATTTTTAAAAGCTCAGTTAAGAGGATAAAGGGGGATTGGGGGATTAAGGTGTTTGGTGTTGGCGCTTGGCCCCCAAGCTGTCTTCTGAGTGAAACTCATCTGCTCAAAGCTCAAAATAGGAAACCTACCTTCTTTTCTGTAAACCTCTCAAATATCAAAGCTCAATCTTAAAATCACTGTACAAAAGTAAAACCTGAGCATTGATACTTGATGACGCTGTATATAAACCAAAGCGATTCAACTTTGATGACTGATGAGCTTCAAGCATGATGTTTTACACACAGCTTTGATGTCAACCAGAAAAACCACAATTTGCGCAGACAATCTTGTCTGATGCTTAAAAAGAATACCCCTCCCAAATTTAATAGCTTTGATGAATTCTACGTATATGCAGTAACCGATCTCAAACGCAAGCACCCTGAATATTTCAGATTGGATGGCAGGGATAAAGGCGCAAGCCGAAAACCGTTTGCCTACTTCCAGTACCGGGAGAAATGGTGGAAAGTGGATGAAGATATCTGGATTGAAAAGTTGGACAAAGCCTATCAGTTCCTCTTGGAAAACCAAGATCCCTACATCATTGCCTCCACGAAAGGCGGCAAGAATGAGTGCTTGCTCATTGCTGGAGAACCTAAGAGCAAGAAGATGTTTTATGTATATTTAGCAAAATTTTAACCATCTGACCTTATATTCATGCTGCTCGACTTCAACGACATTAACCAACTTAAAAGCGCAGGCTTCAAAGGCTTTTTGACCAAAGCGAAGTTGTTTACCGATAGTTCGATGATCCCAGACCAAAAAGGCGTTTACCTTGTTTTGAGTTTGGATGCTGCCTTGCCTAACTACTTAACAATTGGCACCGGCGGCTTTTTCAACCGAAAGAACCCGAATGTTGACATAGACGAGCTGAGGCGAAATTGGGTTGATGAAGCTAAGGTGGTTTATATCGGCAAAGCCACTAGTCTGAATTTACGTTACTATTTAATCATTAATTATTGTAATAGCTTAAAGTGACTTGTTTCTTTCTGTTTGAGAGGTGTAAATGTTCTTGATAAATTCTCATAAGCCATCAATCTACAATTTTAAGTTTGATTGGCGTCCCATCAGGCAAGTCGAATACCTGGTTTGCAATATTGGCATTTGTCGAAAAATAGCTAGGATAAGAGCATCTGTACAAATTGTCGACTTTGTATTCACCGCCTATAATAAATGGTTTTTTAGGACATAACCGCTCATTGAATTTCAACTCTTCGTTTTGAGTATTCCATTCCAAACTGAGGTTCTTTCCAGTATAATAATCTAAATCTTCATCTATAACTTTCAACCATTCTTTAAAGCTCTGCGCTATATATTCTTTTTCACCTGTTTCGATATTGAAAAATACTATCCCTTTTCCTGAGAATCCAAATTGGTTTCCGAATATCTCTTCTCCAAAGAAGTATTCATCATCAATTATCCTAGAATACTCCTTTCGGATCATGTTATTAATTGATTGTATGTCATTATAGTCTTTATTAGAATCAATCGCGTAAATTGACAAAGACTTTCCGTAGAAAAAACCTCCGTTGCTCACTTCTATAAAGTCCCAATAGCTGGAATCCATTATTTTCTCTTTAAGCTCTATTACAGTTTCTAGAGAGGGTAAAGAGCTCGAGGAGTTTTTATCTTTATATCTTAAGAACGTCACAAACTGTTCCATACATTGATTATTTTTTTACTACTATTCTAATTCTAGTCCCATCAGGCAACTTTTTAATTTGGTGGCCAATGGATGATCCAGCACCTCTATTGTCTGATGGCTTGATGTGTTTCACACTTTGTCCATTGTTGCCGTTATCGATTACAGCTGGTGGAAACTCGTCTCGGTCCTTTCCTTTTTGGATTTCAGTCCCTTTCAAATTTTCTTTTCTCCTTGCACTTGCACCTTTTCTATCAATCACTCCTTCGTTACTTACTCCATCTTTAATTGCCTGCTCTGCATGTGCAGCGGACTCAGGATGTTTACTTCTCGAAATGCTAATTTCTTGGACGTTAGGGGCTTCTGGAGCACCCTCCATTATCGGAGCATCCAATGTAGGCACCTCTATGCTACCACCTTTTGCGCCACCTCTTCCAATAGGAAACGTACGTTCGAAAACAATAGTGCCGAGTGCATGTAATCTATCTCCAACGCTTGCCTTACTTCCATCGGGATTTGTACCACCAAATGCGGTTTGAAATGGTTCCAAATACCAACCGACGGCCCTAGTAGCATCACCTCCATTTACTGGATTTTGACTTAAGACGGCTTTTCCTGTTGCTGTTGTTAATGGTTTCTGTAACTGTCCATCTCTTGCAGCAACAGTCCTTCCTGATGCTTCTTGATAAGCCGGTTCCAGCCCATCCATATCCATCGCATTAGGCACTTCATTCCCGGCAAACTGATACGGGGTATAATATGGATATTTTTCAGCCAGTGGATCAATGCTAGTGAATCTTCCAATAATGGGATCATAAAAGCGCTTGTTATAGTCGTATTGCCCAAGCTCTTCCTGCAATTCCATTTTGTTATACAGGTAAAGGTTTCTTGGGCTTACAACGGCGCCTCTTTGTATCTCTACTCCGAATGGATAGTAATCCTCTTGCTGGACCGTATGAGCGGTTCCAGATTGTGTGTCAAACGTTAACCTGGCATTTCCTAACTTATCACCTATATTGTACTCGTAGTTAAAGCTGCTGCCGGATGGCAATACCCGGCCGTGTTCAGTACGGATGAAGCTAAGTTGACCATTGTCATACTGTATGCCATCAATATAATCCGTGTTGCCAGTCGCTGCGCTGATTCTTCTTAATTTGTTTCCCGCTGCGTCATATACATAACTGATGTTTTTGCCATTTCCTGTTATAGTATTGGGTAAATTAAGCAGATTATATGTGTTGTTGGTTCCTATGCGTGCATCATAGCTGATATTTCCATTTCCATCGTACTGGTAAAGTGACGTTCCAGTTAAGCCGCTTACACCCGTCAGCCGATTACCGTCATAATTGTAGGTCAAGCTGCTAGTAGTCGATGTTGATGGATTGTTACGGGTTAAGTGCTGGATGTTTCCGACCTTATCATAATCAATCCCTTGTTCGTGATAGCCCTCATTCGAGATTCCGGCAGTTAACCTGTTCAGTTTGTCATAGGTGTAAGCGTAGTTCTTGCTTAAGTTACTACCTGTACCCCAGTACTGATTGGCGATATTGCCGTTGTATTGAGGCGAAGTTCCATCATTGTACTTGAGCTGCATCACAAACAGTGCAGAACTGTCTTTTACAAGCCAGGCCCGTTCATTGTACTGCTGAGAAATATCTTGCAGGAAGCTGCTGCCACTATTGAGGCTATGCAGGTGTTTGGTTTTCACCTGTCCAACCTCGTTGTAATCCGACTGCGCAAGCAAAACCTTTGTTCCACCGTTAATTTGTTGCCAGAGCTTGGTTTCGCGACCTACATGATCAAAATCAAATGAGTCAGAAATGGTGAGCTTAGGCTTATTTACCGCATAGTGCTCCCTGGTTTTTGAAGTAACATGATCGGTAAAATCATAGTTAAAGGAAGTTTCATCATAATTGGCAAGGTTGTTAGTGCCACCAAAATAGTGCTGAACAAAGCTTTTTTTGACCCGGCCTTCATCATCGTAGTACTTTACTGTCCACAGCATGTTTGATGTGCCGAGCACATTGGCGAGCGAAGCGGTCGGCAAACCTTTCGTCATGGAACTGTAGCTGTTGCGCTTGTCATAATTGGTTGGAAGGTTTGGAACGTCATAATCATCGTAGTAATTGACGGCCAGGTAGGTAGTGATACTGCTTTTGGGAAATGATTCTGCGGTGTAATATTGGCTGCTTGATTTAGTATTATCTCTGCTTTCCCAGTTGATGGATTGCGCGTCAACTAAGTTTTGCAAGTCAGCTCGACTAATTGCGGAATTGTTGTTGTTCCAAATACCAGAAACGATGACGCGGCCTAAAGCATCGTATTTTGTAAAGTTCCACTCATTCTTGATTCGTTGCAGGGAATCCTGTGAAGCTACTGACTGATCAAGCTTGTTGTAAACAATGTATTCTCTGCCCTTAGCCGGTACTTTTTTCTCTACAATTCGGTTCCTGCCATCATGCCGGTATTGGAAGCATAGCTTGTCTAATGTCGTCTGCGTAATACCACCGTTGTCCGGTTCTGCCTTGGGTGAAAGCACATAAGTAAGGTTGCCAAGATCGCTATATACATAATAGATAGAAATATAATCGGTGTTGGTGTTGTAAACCCGTTTGAGTACAAGGTTTCCTTCTTTGTCTGTATAGGATTCTTTGGTGCCAGCCTTTCCATCTGAAGTCTTCCAGTTTTCGTCCTTGGTTATCGTGACATAAAGCTGGCTTGCGCCATAGCTACCTCCGTCGATAAGCGAAGGCTTACCAGTAGCATCTAAGCTGACGCTATAAAGTTTCGCCCAGTAGCCACTACCTGTGGAAATCGAACCGGCGTCATTGGTTGCATATATGGTTTTGTCGGTATGACCAGGATTTGTCGCTCCGGATTTCCCGGTTAACTGCCAGGCATCGCCAGGAGCGCCTTCTTCTACAATTCGGTTGAGTGGAGAGGGTTCAAACGCGGTTTCAGCAAAGGGGAATGCAATTTTGGGGATGCCAGGTGCGTTCCAAGTGTTGGGATTAGAAGGATTCGTATAAAATGATGCTTGATCCGCTAAAGCATTAGGCTTGTAACTACCATCGCTTGCTGCTGTAGGTAAAACAGCATATGGCAAGTACTTGACAGCCTCTCTGCCAAACTGGTCATAGATAAACGGCTGTACCAAGTCGCGAAAGGTTGGACTACCTTTAACTTGGACAGTTTGCAAAGGTCTTCCCAAGCCGTCAAAATATTGGACATTCGTCATCACTTGACAAGTCTGCAGCGTTTTATCAGCTGGATTAGTGATTCCAGAATCCCGTAGCGTATAAGTGACAATATAATTTTGCTCCTGGCTAAGCACAGTCCCCAATCCCACGCAGTTAGCCAAAGGCTGCTGAATGTACAAGCGTACTGATTGCCCAACACCTGGCTTAATCACCGTTGTGGGCTTAATTTGAATAAATGTAGGGGAAGGTTGATTCCAACTGGCTATCGTTGTATCTTTAAATACCTTTTGTGCCAGCAAAGCATAAGGAGCTGCCAGCAAAAGTAGTAAGGCAGCCCAAACGCAGGCGATGAACCGTCTATTATAATTCTGTTTCATTGATCTTAATGGTCTAGGCCAGTTATCTTAAGTAATTACTGGTTTTGATAGTGATAGGTCATTTGTTTCATAATATTACCCTTGCTGTCTTTGATAAACTTCATACGCTGAGAATTATCATACTCATAATACGTCGTCTCCCCCTTCGCATCCGTCTGCGAGGTCATTCCCACCAATGGTGAATAAGTGTAGATAGAAACCAATGACTGTGGAAGGGCTGTACGCAAAGGTGCCAACAGATTGCGCACACTGGCATCATCGCCCGGATTGCTACCGGCCAGTTGATCGATCTTAGCCTGCCCCAACACACCTAAAACCTGCTGATATGTCGCATTTCTAATCTCCGCTACCGGGTACTGGCTGTTATATCCCCAAAGATAAGCCACCGGGGGGCCGCTTTTCACCTTAACTTGCAAGGGGTTTCCATGCGAGTCATAACTAGTATAAGTTACCTCTGCAACCGGTGGTTGACCATTATAACCGGTTTCGGTCGAAGATGGCTGAAAGACTTGGTTTCCCCAATCTGTATAATTGTTCTTTACATAGCTTAATTCTTTATTATTATTACTTTGATTGACTACTTTTCGTTCTATTAATGGAGCTATAATATTGGCAGTTCGCATGGTCGTATAAATCGGTTGAGCATTGCTTGTTTCTGCAATGTCTGTTACGTATTTATTGTCGATTTTCAATAGTCGACCTTGACTATCCTTTTTAAGGATAGTTGTTGGATAAGTATGCGATGTACTTCCATAGGCAAAATCAGTAACAACTTCTACAGGTGCTTGCCCAGTGTTTGAAAAGGTGGTTTCGGTCGTTTTGACAAGCTTATTTAATGCAGAAACGTACAAGTATTTGATCAGTTCAAACTTAGCTGCATATGTGGTGGGTAGTGTACCCCCTACCGGGCTAGTACCACCATCCATTCCGCCTGGATAAAAATCCTGCTGTGGCTGCACCATCGTAATATGCCAATTTGGGATCACCTGCTGAGCGGGCCCCGGCGGAGTGCTGGCGTTAAGATCGTCAGCTTCGTATTGGTTGAGTAAGTGATGAATATTTACAAACTGCTTGCTTTGTTTATCATAGCGCTGTTCAATCTTTTCTTTGAGTAATCCCTGATCAGCAATATTAGACATATAATTGTAAATGGTACGTCCGTTCAGTCCGCCAGCTTCATCCGTTTCGGTTACCTGCGTATACCCGATTACACCGTCGGCCTCATCTCCGATGAACGTGGAGGAATTTGATGATAATGCCCAATAGTTGCAGGGGATATAGTCACTAACTTGATTATAGAACGTATTTCTGGTGCGATAATCTGAATAATAGACTTTCGTTGAATCCTTGGGCACACGGCCTGAACTCTTACCAGGATCGTTAAGTAAATTATAATTATAGTATTTTGCTGATATTAAAGTATTGTCTTTCCCATAGTCCTTTATTGATCTGACACGAAGCCCCCCATAAATGATTCGAGTGCCTGTTGACGTGTTGATTACTGGTTTTTTCCAGAACAGGGAAATGCTACCGTGATCCGCATAATTGTTTCGATTGATTTTGAGTTTATATTGTTCGCCGGTACTGAGATTATTTTCATTACCACCGTAGTCACTTGAAATCAACTTCAGAACCACATTCTGGTTATTGATAAGTGACCCGTTAAGCACATCGTCGAAATTGATAGGAAACAATGAACAGCTTAAGTACACATCCGTTGCGTTAGCCGGTAAAAAGAAGTTAAGTTCCGGCTGAAAGTCTCCGGTATTAGCAGCAGCATTTAAAGAAGCGGATTCCTGGACAAAAGAAATAGTGCTGTCTGTTGTCAGGTTAGTATGGGGCTCAAATTCAAACTCCGTAAATCCACCAGTTGGATACTTTACTCTTTTAAGACTTCCCGCTTTCATAAACGCTTCATCTGGCTCACGATCGGCTCCACTTGGGATTCCGATCCTGGGGATGGCGGGAATAAAGGAAGTATTTACGTCTTTACCATTGTAATATCCCCAATGATCCTGCGCCAAGGATAATCTTTCCGGCAACTCTTTTGTTTCTTCATAAGTAAACTCGTATGGTGGCTTGTCATCCTCCTTAACAGCCACCAGTTTTAACCGCTTTTTGTTGATTGAGGCCGGGCTAAAGTAGTTGTAGGCTAATTGCCATTTTTTTAAAAGATTGCCGTTACCACGCACTTGAATTGATTCCAGGCTTTTCCCTTGTGCTTGACCATCATAAGTCATGTCTTGGCGGGTACCGACGGAATAGTTAAAGATTACTTCTTTGTTATCGCTAACCGCATAAATGCGCTTGAGGCGCTGAGCACTGTAACTTTCAATCGTTTTACACTTCCGGCTCAGGCGAGCAAGGTCATCATCACATCCAGCGCCAGGATTCAATAAAACATACTTCGCCTCTGCATAATTTTTGGGTAGCGTATAATCGTATATATCATATTCCAGTACCACTTCGAAATGTTGCGGGCTAACAATTCGGGTCAAGTACCAGGCTGTGATCACAGACCCGTCAGGTGTTTTTGCCGGACCAACCGAACATATCTCATTAGATGTCGAGCCTTCTAATGCCTTAAAGTAGTACTGAAATCCTTTATCATCTGTAAACAGGAATCCACGAGTGATGTTATCATCCAGGATTGATAGTTTTAAGTTTGGCGTGGCTGGAAAAAAAGCAGTGCCGTTTCGTCCGATAACAAATCTGCCACTGAAATTCAAAAAATTAAATGTATAGGTATCCCTTTCATAATTTCGATTGAAGAGGGTTGCATCTAATGCCAGGTCATAGTCGGGTGTGATTGTTCCTGAATTAACAATAAACACGCCATTTGCATTAAAGCCATCTCGCAGATCGTCCATCATTCCTTGCTCATCGGGGCCGCCTCTGACCGTTCTGGATATCACACCACCAGCAAGCATGGACCAGCCAAGACCAACGCTACTGGCAATATCGTCTACACGAACACCGCTAGCATTATAATTGAGACTGATAGGGATTTGGATATCCCCATATCTGAAACTATACATTGGCACAGTAATCTGAGGGGTTCCTCTAAAAAGGGACACAGGTACTTTTCCAAATTGACCAAGCGCTGCAGCTTCTGGTGAAGGACCAATAGGAGGTTTGTAATCAATTTTACTGATTATCGATGTATTTGTGTTCTGGGCATAGGTAAAAAAAAAGCTAAAAACCAATATTAAAATAAAACTAACCCTTATTCTACAAAGTCCAAGTGAATGATGCCAATAAGGATCCCGAATAGGGCTGCTACTAATCCGCAGTTTTATTGACACAGGGAGTGTAATATTGATACACGCCTTAATAAAGAAAATATGCCAACAAAAGTTACGGAGTAATTTTATTATAGATTTAAAAAACATTTATTATACGATTTAAAATATTTTACTTTTAACACACCTCTTAATCGAAAATACAGGTGCCTACTGAATCCCTAATTTTTGATTCATAGATTCAACTTTTGAAACAAAACTGCCAGCTATGTCTTGAGATTTTGAGAGCGCTTCAAATACATTGCGGTATGCAGTACATCAATACGGACTTACTTTTATGATACAGCTTTTGGACCAAGTGTTACCTTACAAGTCAGGGCAGTATGCATTGGTTAATTTAGGTTATCATTGTAAAAACCTAAGGATTCACTTGTTAAAACCGAAGATCTTCTACGCGCTCACAATTACAATATAAATTCTTACTGAATTATATAAAGTATGTTTCAGGTCTACTTTTTGCTTAAATTTTGCACCTGACTTTCCAAGTGTTGGATTTTTTTTTGCTGTTGAATCATTAACAATGTCATCTCTTCCATTTTCTTGAGCAGTTTTAGCGTCATACTCCCTACGTTCATCCCTTCTTTTTCCATCTCTTTCGCAGAAGGAATCTCTGGTAAGTGTCTATGAGTGGTGATATATCTTTCAATTTCAGATAAAGTCGGCAAATCGTAACTCTTTTCAAAAACATAATCGGGTGCCATCTCAGCCAAATCAACTTTTACCTCCTTGGTATGGATGGTGCCGTTAACCGCAAGTTTAGTATCTGGAGCAGAAGTACCAATTCCTACATTGCCGCCAGGCAATACTGTAAAGCGTTCCGTACCATAATCACTTCCAAAAACACCATTACCTGAATCTTCCCAGATGCTAAAGCGGCTGGTATTGAATGACCCGCCCAAAGACCATTGCTTTGATTTGTTACGGTAACTGAAAAGGAGTCTGGCATCATCGCCACCCGTAAGGTCTGTGGCTAAGGTGACCACATGGCCCCACGACTGTGAACCATTCAAATGAAAGATACCTGCCGACCCAGTACCACCATTCGGAGAAGCAACTTCCAATCTTCCAGTTGGGAAAGTCATTCCAATACCAAAATATCCGTCTTTGGTAATCCGATACCGCTCAACACTACCTGTAAAGTAGATGAAATCATGATTAGATCGGGTGGAGATAAAACTAGCATTATACGCTGGGCTGGTGCCTATTTCGAAGTCGATTGTATTCCCCTGCAGCCGCATTATCACACCGTCACTAGGATTATACAAGTGAAGGGTTTTCCTTGCGCCCCCTATGGATTCAATTGGCGTGCTGGTTCCAAAGCCAATGTTGCCAGAGTTACTGGTGTAAATGTGATTACCATTGGTACTCCACTGTGCTTTTGCCAGCGTTATACTCGTGAGAAGAATTAGGCTTAAATAAATTTTTTTCATGTGAACAGGTTAAGGGTTTCGGAATTGATGATAAAATAAGATAAAGGCTTCCCTTTAACTTGCTTTACAAGCTACAATCAGGATCCAAAAAACAATTTATTATTTTATGTAAGGCGGAACAAGGTGGGATATGCGTTCATGAAGCTGTGATAAATTCGGTTAGTTAACACTAGGTTGAGATTTCGCCTCTAATATAATTCATGATAAGCCATTATTCAAACACTTACACCAAAATATTCTATATTATTTACTAGGGAAGTGAAATAATACTTATTCATAATCACTTTTCTTATTTAAGTGCAACTGCATTTTTAGCACATCTGCTCATCACTTGTAACGTATTCATCTAAAAATAGAACACAAATTAGATAAACCAACACAATCATTATTGTTATGTAAAAGATGGAGACGTGAAGGAATCACGTTATAAAAATAGCTTCTTATTACTGTTAATGCAGTACCCTCTTTACTGATTGTCGTAAGGCGATACATTTATAAATCATATCGACAGTTTTATGAAGCCATTGAAAGGTGAGGAACAACAGGAATTGTGAGCTTAAATAGTATCATTAAGTCAGGTTCAACGTCCCTGGTTCCGGCCATGATATACCCGTCTGAGTTGAAAGTTATAAGTTCAAGATTCGTACCTGACGACGACGGGGCGACAGATGCCTTGGTTATCCAAACGTCGAACCTGCTTCCCCAAGTAAGAGAATCCAGTGACTCGCGTTGAAAATTTCTATGGCCTCATTAATTCGCCATTGGTAAATGCCAAAATCATTGTAGCCTTTTATAATTTGCGTGATATTCCCTCCGGTTGAAAGTGACCAGCCTAACCTAGCCCAACCGGCTTCCTCATTTACTTTTATGCCGTTAGAATGTTAATTTAACGAAATGGGAAGTTCGGCCCCGTTTACTTTGATCGTGTGAACCAGGATAGATATCGTAGGCACCCCAGTGTAATTACTTACAGGTATTCCGATGTATTTTAAAAACTTTGCAGATTGCGTACTGATCGGTATCACATTGGGTAGATGTGTGATCTCATTTTCTATCTGACAGTACCAACTGTATGATAAAAAAGCAATATAATTAAATAGAAATTCAACTTTGTCATTCTATTTTATGATATTATTCTTTTTATGATGATATCTGACTTTACTTTTCATTTTCTGTATTTCTTCTTTTAAGCCAATAACATACAACGTTAATTCTTCAACTTTTTTCAGCAGCAGTTTATTCATTTCCCCAAGATTGATCCCTTCTTTTAACACCTCTGCTTCGGAGGGAATACCTGGCAAATGCTTATTTTGATCAATGTAGGACTTCACCTCCGTCAAGGAAGGGAGGCGATAAGCTGGCTTAAAAACATAGTCCGACCAGCCGGTCATATCCACTCTTACTTCTTGCGTATGAATAGTGCCTTGAACTGCCAGTTTGGTATCCGGTGAAGTGGTACCAATACCCACGTTTCCATTACTGGTAATACGCATTTTCTCTGTACTTCCGACGCCAAAAGCTAAACTAGCAGTTGATGAGGGGCTTATTAAGGCAAATTTATCAACTGCGTTTGGTGCACTGAGCCAAAATTTTAAATCTGAATCGGTAAGGTTTGTGATATTCTGAACGATTCCAGATCCGGCTACAACAAACTTTGCATCAATAGAGGTGGTTCCGATACCGACATTACCATTGGCACTGATTCTCATGCGCTGAACTTGACTGGCAATTGGGCCACCGGTATAAAAGTCAATGTGACCGTACTCATAAAAACTCAATGCATCAGCAAAGCCTTGAAGGTTTTTACGGCCGTATATGGCATGATTGGCATCTACGAAAATGAGCCGACTACCCAGGTCCTGATTTCTGATGATAACATCGCCTTCTGCTGGGAAGCTATTTTGAGCAAAAGATGCGTAACCAGCCAGCATGCCGGCCAGTAAAAGGAAGTAAATTTTTTTCATGTACTGAATTGAAATAGGACTTAATAGAATTTTAATCATTTAAGCCAAAAGCTGCCCATGCAACTTGAATACAAGCTGTTATGGCAAGCAAAAAGAAACAATAAATTATTTAAGCAAGAATGTCAGTTGTATGATGAGTATTCATGAAAGAGTGATAAGTCAGATTAGTTAACGTTTGGTTGATAAGCTGCCCCTAAGATATATCACATTAAGCAAATATTCAAATACTTATTTAAAAGTATTTAAATATTATCAGGTATTATTTATCAGTATCTCAAATAGCATTTTTTCATGGGGGAACTTCCTAATTGCAATTGCAACAGGTCATTACCTCCTTTTATCATTGGCAGGGTATTCAACTTGAAACACATTGAACAGACAGAGCTGATTCCATATGCTGACTTTACCTGGTACGAAAGACAACGAAGAGAATATAGGCTTCTAAACTTAGCTCTCGATTATTGTAATAAGGTAGTGTTACAAACGCTTTGAGAACGCACTTACTCCTTTAAGCAAGACTTAAAAAAAGCTAATGAAATCCAAAAACATTGGTATGCTTAGGCAACAAGTATCTAAATTAAGGTATTAGCGCAAAATTTTTATTATAAGATTCGAAATACAGATAACGTGGATATAAAGCGCTTACTCAAAACTTAAACTTTACCTATTCCTTTACCGGTATTATTCTTACCGGCAATATTCATAGCAAATTACCATAAAATAGAATTTCAGACGCTCCCTAATAGGAATCGAACTCAATTTTCCGAGTAAAATTATATGTTCGAATTTTATCAATCTGGTGCGTCCGAACATTTATAGCTTATATACTACTTATTCTCTACAAAATATTTTTACATGTATTTCGTATATTTATGCCTCTATAAACTATAAAACCCTTGAAAGCTTTACTACAAAATAAAAAGTCTCGACGTATTTTTTTGATTTTAATATTCTGCCTACTTACTTTAATTTTTCTCCTTAGGGTATACGTGTTTACCAACTTTCATTCCCAGAATATCAATGGAGTTAGTACTGAGGAGCCTATGTTACATGCATTAACAACAAGGTTGTTAGATAGTATTTTCGTTTCATTGTTTGTGACAGTTGCTGTAGGGCTGTTTATGTTTTATATCGAAATCCCAGATGACGAAAAAAAGTTTGATATTGTAGAATCACTTCGTTTAGAAGAGATGTTTGACAAGGAGTTGGCTCAAACCGATTCTTGGCATTTCAGCGGTGGTATGGGTCGCCATACACGTGCGAAAACGATTCCTTATTTGGATAAAATGGCGCAGGCCTCTAATCAGCACAAAACTTTAAAAATACAATTATTAAACCCGTCAGATAACAAGGTATGTGCCGACTATGCACTATATAGGGGTAACCTTCGTTCTGCCAAGAATTTAAAAAAATTGTGGAATAAAGACTTTGTTCGTAGAGAACTATTAACTACAATTTTAATTGCAGCAGTTTACAAAACGAATAATCCTAATTTCGATATTGCTATCAAATTAAAAAGTACATTTTCCACACTAAGAATTGACTCATCTTCTAAGACTGCAATAATAACCAAAGAGGACAAAAACGAACCCGCTTTAGTCTGTAGAGAAGGCTCTTTTTTATTTAAATCTTATAAAGAGGAACTTGCTCAGACATACAGGTTATACACTTCTCTTGATATACAGTTACCTACTAACTATAACCTTTCAATACTAAATGAGTCTAATGTAAAAGCGATATTGGATACATTGGGGTTAGATCAAAACTTAACTCATGAAGATTACCGAGCAATTTGCAAATCTGTAAAAGACAATAAGAATCCTTATGCTTAGTACTGATTTTGAAAATTTAAGAGAGTTATACCGTAAATCTGATGTATCAAATCTGCATATCGTTGTTAAAAATCTAATCACGGAATTATCAAATTTAATTGCTTATGATAATATGTATTTTCATCCACTTGGATTCATGTATGCTACACTACACTCATTTTCCAATAATGAAACCATCCGTATTCATATTTGGAACAAAAGAGTTTATGAACTTACTCCCATACTTGATATCCATAATCATTATTACAAGGTTAACAGCTATGTATTTTGCGGCTGTGTAGTTAATCAATTGTATAAAATACATGGATTAAAAAACCCGAACGTCAGTCAATATAAGGGTAGTTATACGTCAAATGGAGGTCGAATACTTACCAAAACTACTGATGGCTTTTTTGTCATTGAAGAAAAAAAATCAATTCACTACTCTGGGGACCTCTATGTAATTGAGCATGACCAAATACATTCTGGTGGTTCTTTGGGTGATGAGACAACATGCACTGTAGTGTACACGCAAGAGCCCGGTGAGAAAGAGCCTCTTGTTTTTGGAAAAGGTGAATTGCCTGATGTTTTGCTTTTCGAGCTTAAGAAAGTACCTTCTAAAGAGGTGAAAAAAGTATTGACTGAATTAAAAAATTTGAAGTAGAATTACCGACAGACCACATCATGAAGTTTACAGCACCATTTTATAGCTATATTCGTTCCGAAAATGGCGAAATTGGTTGAAAGTAAATGTATCGCTCCCTTTTTGAGATGGACAGGTTCAAAAAGATGGTTTACGAAAAAATATATTGAAGAATTTATGCCCGAGAGATTTCATGATTATCATGAACCATTTTTGGGGGCAGGTGCAGTTTTTTTTCATTTGTCCAATCAATTATTTGAAAAGAAGCAATATTACCTTTCCGATTCCAATGACGATTTAATCAATGTGTATACACAAATTAGAGACAACCCATACAGTGTTATTCAAGAATTAAAGCAGTTTAAGAATACCGAAAAAGATTACTATAACATTAGAAGTTGTAATTTTGAATCGCCTCATCTGAAAGCGGCACGTTTTATCTATCTAAATAGAACTTCTTTTAACGGGATATATAGGGTAAACAGTAGCGGTCTTTATAATGTACCCTACGGTAAAAGAGTTAAAGTTGATCACGTAACTGAGCAACTATTATTGAATGTTAGTGATAGACTCCAAAATGTACACATAAGTGCCCATGGCTTTGAGGAAAGTATTATAAATATAAAAAAAGGCGATTTGGTTTTTTTAGATCCGCCTTACACCGTTGCACATGAAAATAATGGATTTATAGAGTACAATCAACAGCTTTTCGCATGGGAAGACCAAGAACGGCTTAAAAACTATATAATCCGATTAAATCAAATAGGCGCACATTTTATACTGACTAATGCCAGTCACTGGTCTATCGTAAACTTATATGAAGAAATCGGTTCAATGACAAAATTGTCAAGGAGCAGCCAAGTAGGCGGTCGAAATAAAACGAGAGGCATGTATAACGAGCTGATTATTTCTAATACTAAAATTTGAGATGGCAATTAAAAAGTTAAAAATTGCTGTTATTAGCGATCTCCATTGTCATCCTGAACAGAAGGAGTTCTCAAAAAACAATACTCTCCTTTATAGCGATAAACTTAGATTGCCTACTACTGAGCATCCTGTCGAGAACCTATTGGATATCATTGAAAAAGAGGAAATTGAGGTAAATTTAGTTTTAAGCCCGGGAGATTTCACTCACCAGTCAGATAAACAAGGATTTTTCTCAGGATGGTCGTATGTTAATGAAATCGCAAGAGCTTTAAAAGCTGATAGTGTAATAGCAACGATAGGAAATCATGATATCGATTCGAGACATACTTACTCAAATTATAGTTTTGACATTCCGAAGAAAATAAGCCAAAGTTTCCCAATTGAGAAAAAGAATCTTAAACATTTTTGGGACACAGGATTCACTTTCATTGAAGAAGAAGATTTTCAAATATTAGTTGTTAACAGTACACACTATCATACCCATTATGAAAAAGATAACCCAATTGAAAATCCCGCGGTAAAAGGTAAAATGGATCCCGCACAGATCGAGCAAATTGAAAAATATCTCAAAGAAAACAATGATCCCAAAAAAATCAAGATAGGGCTGGTTCACCATCACCCTATCAAGCATGCAAGGCAAGATTTAGGAGAGCATGACTTCATAGAAAATGGAGAGTCATTCTTAAATGTTTTAGGTACTTTTCGTTTCGATCTATTAATACACGGACACAAACATGATCCTTGGTTGAGATATTATAATACAGAAAGTGGTTTTTCTTTGCCTATCTTATCGTCAGGCAGCTTTGCTGCAACAAATCAAATTTCTTGGATTAACAAGTTCAATTATTTCCATATTATTGAAATTATCAAAGAGCAAAGCCAGCCTGCAAACGGCATCTTGGAGACACTAACATTTAAAAATAGAATTGGTTGGAGGAAGGATAGAGAAGATGGGTTCTATCCATATGCTGGCTTTGGTTATTTAGATAACCTGCAATTGATTGTAGACAAAATAAAAACACATTTAGAAGCTACTTCAACCGGTATGCTAAAATGGGATATAATAATTAATGAAATACCCGAAGTTCAGTATCTAACGCCCGATAAAATGGAGGAATTAGAAGCTAAACTATTGAATGAAAAAATATTGGTTACATCAAAGATCGGAGTAAGACCAAAACACGTGTATTATGAACGAGATTAATAACTTTTACAACACATATAATGCGAGGCATTTGAAGCCTTCTGAAGTTGCTGAAAGCTTTATTTTCTCGAACAACTTTCAAAAGTTGATTCAAAATGATCATTCAATTATTTTAGGTGCTCGTGGCTGTGGAAAAACTACATTGATGAAAATGCTGACTTTACCTGCTCTTTATAATTGGAGGCATGAAAGATCAGATGAAATTAGGTTGGGTTTACCATTTTATGCTGTTTACATATCAACTGATATTTATTGGGATGTTAAAAATCAAACGTACAGTTCCGAACTTGAATCGTTTGGTAACTTTGCCGAAAAGATATCTTTATTTTCAGTTACAAGCAATGTATTTTCATCTTTATGTGATACATTTAAAAACATCCTTGAAATAGACATTCAATGCTTCGACGAAAATAAGGAGCTTGAGTTATGTAAACATTTGATTAAAGCTTGGAAACTAAATAGTATTGTGCCTAAAATTGAGTATGTTAAAGAAGCATTGAATGAACGAGTTGATTATGTTAATCAATTAATTCAAGACGTAATATTTAATCATAAAGAAGACCGAGATCTTCCCAATCCAGACTTCTTCAACTTATCTTTTGAAACTTCTTTGGAGTATATCATACCAATTTTCGAAAGAATTTATTCGTTAAATAATAAGCGGCGGTGGGCTTTGTGTTTTGATGAATTAGAGTTTGCCCCAATTTGGCTGCAGAAAAAGCTATTCCGTTCATTAAGAAGTAGGACACAATATATTCTTTATAAATTGAGTTCAAGTCCAATACTTCCTTCAGATCTCGAGAAAATACTGACTCACGAGTATAGTGCTACTACAGGTAACGATGTAACTATGATTAAAATGTGGGGGTCAGCCGAGGCCGATAGTTTTTCAAGAAAAATTATAGATTCCTATGTATCGAGAAATTTAAATATTCAAGATGCAAAAAAGTTTTTCGGATCTAACGAAATTTATAATAAGCTTACAGAAAGCTACAATGAAGGCAGTAAATTCTACAAGGAAATGCTTGAACTGGTGAAGAAAGACGACGCTTTCAAAGCGTTTTTACTTGATAGAAAAATTGATATTAATAGACCTATTCCAGTCGACAATCAGAAAGATATTTTATTTAGAAAAATAAAGCCTATTGTTATATACAGGAACTACTATTTATCAGAAAATCGAAGAATTGAGGGTGCGAAGTATAAAACTTCATACCGTAGTAGAAAGACGGGCGAGTTGTTTTCCGGAATCGAAGTGTTAACAAAAATTTGTGATGGAAATCCACGATGGTTGATAGCTATCATAACTTCAATATTATCAAAGTCAATAAGCCGCGGAGTGTCCGAAAAACTACAGTATGACGAAATCATTAGTGCTGCAAAACGGTTCCAAAATGTTATTGCGAATATTCCGACTGGAACTTCAATTTCTACTCCGTTAACAGAAATTATAGAAAGAATTGGAATATACTTTAAAAACCAAGTTTTAGGTTCGACATTTAATCTTGATCCTAAAGGTACATTTACAGTTGATGAAAGCCAACATGAAATATCAGATGAAATTATCACCCTTCTTGAAAAAGGAATATCTCAAGGCGCGTTAATTCTCGTTGACAGTGATATACAGTCGTTTGATTTTAAAATAAGAGGTAAAAGATTAAAGCTCTCTTACCTCTTTGCACCACTGTATGATTTGCCATTGAGAAAATACACCGCAATTAAATTAAGTGACTGCTTAAGAGGATTAGATGTTAAAAGCGCTGGGCAAACTTCACTATTCTAATATGCAGCTACAATACGGAAAACAAATCGAGGTTGACGAAATCAAAGGAAAGAGAATACACCTTTTTATTATTGCGTGCAATCACGAAAGACGCGTTATGTGCGCATATAATCGTGTGGCCCAAAGCAATATGATATTGAAGTCTATCGCCTTGTGTTATAAGGCTATACCTAAAAAGAGCAATGAAAATATCTCATATGTTCAGGTAAAGAGCCATGTTGAAATCTATAAAATACTTGACTCTCAGTTTGCTTTATATGTTAATCAGGAAATCAATATTGTTGTCGATTACTCCTGTATGACTAAAGCGTGGTATTATTCTATCATTCTATATTTAACCAAGAGAAGTCTTTTAATCGACAAAGTTAAAGCTTATTTCTTTTATACACCATCAAAATACTCTGTTCCACAGAAACCAAAACACAATACAGAAATTGCCCCACTACCTGGCAAATATGTCGTTCCGACAAACAAGCCCAAAGCATTAATTGTTTGCCTCGGCTACGAACAAAATAAAGCTGAAGGAATAATTGATCATTTAGATCCCAAAATCTGCTACGTTTTTTACACAGAACCGGCTTTAGACCCAAAGTTTGTTGATACGGTAAAAGCAAACAACAAAAACATATTAGAGCATTACAAGAATATAATAACCTATCCATTCGATGACCTACTATATCTTGAAAGACAACTTACATCTTTATACTATTTACTTCGTGAAGATTATAGCATCATAATTGCGCCACTGGGGCCAAAGCCTTTTACGTTTATATCTATGCTTTTGTCTGTTAAATTTCCCGATATTGATATTTGGCGCGTTGGTTCGGGATCAGATATCAACGAATATAAGAGAGAGCCTATTGATAGTGAAACATTTATTGTAAATGAAGTTGTTTTTAACAGCCTTGTTTCTGAATAAATTGAACAATATAGTTGAAGAAAAGTAGAGTAAAATTTACTCGATCCAATGTATCCTTAAAAACTCAAATCGAACCAATATTTTGTAAATTTAAATACCATAGGAATTGAACATAAAGCAAAGCGATAGGTTAAATTATAGGTAAAGCTTATATGATAAATTTGTAGTCTTTTATGAATTCGTGTGAGTTCAGATGAACCACAAATCTTGTAAAAGGTCTGTGTTTTATATTCTCAGCGGGGTCACTTTTAATGAAAGCTTCTGATTAGGTTCAGAGGCTTTTTTTGTGCGTTTACAGTGCGTATAAGCAGCTTTTAGTAATTCAAAGAATAAATGCTTCGCTGCTAAATTATGATTTTTTTAAAAAAGTGTATGGTTTGTTGTCGCAATTATGGCGCATTTTAAGCCTTCTTTTGGTGCATACAGTGGCGCATACAGATTGTAAATTTCAGTAGGTAACTGTTGCTCTACCAACTAAGCTACGGAGTCGGGTTTTGTTTATTTGGCTTGGAAAAAATAAGGGAATCACTGTATATCGAAAAAGGTTATCCAAGGATATAATCAAAGTTTCTGGTAGTAATAGGTTTTAATTTTATTTCGACCTGAACAGATTGAATCAAAACAAAGGTAAGTCTTGGTCAAATGTTATGTCTGAAATGATGTAATGTTAAACTGAAGGTTTGTTTGCTTCTTGATGCTGCATTACAGTACCACGTTTAAGTTTCGTATATAGTCCGGCTTGGATGTTCTTTATTAATTCAGCTTCCAATTCCGCAGCTCTATCATTTAATCTTCTCGCTGACTTACCAAGAATACTTTTTAATGATTTAGATTCACCAATAGTCAGCTTATTTATTTTGTCATTTAGAAGTACCCTAAAATACAAAAAGCTGTGAATGACAGTTTCCAACTTCCTTTCTTTGATTTGTGTATCTATAATATAAAGGTTTTTCAAAAGACACTCTATTGTCTCAAGGACTATTTACATCTTTCTGCTTCGGGATAACCATCTCGTGAACTGAGTCATTGCCAATAAATCTAATTAAAAGCAATCTTCCAGCTTCACTTTTTGTAATTAATCCATTTTTTAACAACTTGTCTATCTGAGGTTTCAAATACTCAATTTCTTTAATTTTAATACCCTTATCACGACATACTGCTTCAACAATTGTCCTAAATGCTACAGCTGATAGTAAAAAGCAATTTGAAGCTAGAGCTTCATTGGGGATAAATAAAGGCACCACCTCAGGGAAAAGGAAAAAGAAGCCTTTCCATTCTATGGAGATGTGCATCTCTGCAACTTTTCTGCTTATCTGCACCTACCTAAATAACTGTTGGTATGCTTCTAGATCAATTTCGCCTGATTTAAGGCTGTTCTTCAAGTTTCTAACTCCTAGCATTATGGACTTTCCTGTCACGCTGCCTGCTTTTATGCAACCTATATAAAAAAAAGATACTTCCATCAGCATATAGTACATAATCATATTCACTAGCCATCCTAACAAGGTGGCTTTTTTCGTTTCTATCGTTCTTAAATTGCTACTTTAGCGTTATCAGGTTATAACGCGGATAACTATGGGCAGTATACAAACATGTTTCATCAGTATTCTTTATAAGCAAAAAAAGCTTAACTATTATTTTCCAAACATTGTAAGGAAACCAGCAACGCTACAGGAGATTGCCCGAACCGAAGAAGCATTAAATTTGACATTCAACGATGAATTAAAAGAGCTATACTTCGTTGCTGATGGAACTGATTTTCAGGCCATGACACCATCTGGGTTTACCGGATTAATTCCTATTCACTCCTTTTTATCTCTTAGCGACGCAGTTGAATACTATAGGCAAAGCATGGAATATGAAGAAAGCTTCCACAACCATACAAAAGACTTTGAACCAGGCAAGCAGCTGTTTCCTTTCTTGGAAGATGGAGCTGGAAACTGCTATTGGGTTGATCTGAATGAAGGAACACCCAGTTACGGAAGAATATACTGGACTAATACTTTCGGACAAGAACCGGACTATACTTACAATTCTCTTACTAGAATGTTTGAAGTCATTGCTGAGGCTTATCAGAAAGATATTATGTTTTTAGATGAAGATGGTTACTTAGATTGTGACTTCGAAGCATTTGATAAGCTATCTGAAAGGGGGTAAGAATAGATACACTTTCATATATAATTATGGATTTTAGAACCAACTTTTAAGTCCTTCAGTATCTTCTATAGTATGGTAACCTAGCAGCTCATTGATGCCGATAGCAATCCTAGCAGCAACATCTTCATGACGAATAATTGATATGATCCAATTCATGCCGCATAACCAAAGAAACATGATAATACCTATCCACCAGTCACCGTTACCTATTTGTGCAATAAGTCCCATAAAAGCTGCCATAAGCGAAGTAAAAATGAATAGCTTATACATCTTAATCTTATAGACTAGGCACCATTTGTTGCCTTTATTGCTCAAGGTAAACGAGCCACAGTCAACACTTTCAAATAGGGCATGTCGCTTGTTCGCGGAAGTTGAACCTTTGTAAGTAACAGATTCCTCTGACATAACAATATTGTCGGCTTTGTCCGCTAATATTCTCTTTTTAATATATTCTAAAACTTGACGTTGGTTATTAGGCATAATAACTGCTCTTAGCGGTTTGGTGTAGCGTATGGAGAAAGGAAAAGGCATGTTGCAATATAGTTTATACAATGAGAGATTTTCAAAAAAGTTCACCAATTGCTTACTTATATAGGAAGTCACAACAATTGATAAAAAATTGAAAAACGATTTGCCAACTACTTACCACATCTTCCACCAGGGCTTCTTTATTTGTTCAGTAGTCTTACCTGAATTAGCTAACGGAGTTTTCTCTGGTACTAGTGGTATATCCTTTGTCCAGAGCTTATAGGTTTGACCCTTAACATTTTCATTCTCATCTATCGGATAAGGTAATGATAGCTTTCTCATAAAGTCGACAAGTTGCCAGTCACAATTTGTAAACTCGTCATCGTCATAAGCTTTCTCTTCTTTATCAAGATCCCAGCGCACCAAGTAGTTTTCTATAGCTTCTTTCTTTACGGAAGGCACATAATTAACAAGGGTGTCTGCGTTGCCTTTCCAACGTTCTATTTCCTTTTGACTTACCCTATCATCCCAGTAGTCCGGTATAGGGCAGAACTGATCTTTAATTTCTCCAGATACAAACAAGGTATACATCCACAAATCACCATCATGAATATGGCAAGAGAATACAGCTGCATCTAGCTCAAGAGATAAGAATTTAGAACACTCATCCCCTCCGAGAAGCCGTATGGGTACATGACTGTTGTATTTCCATTGCTTTCTTCAACCACACAAAAGTTGCTATGATCGCTACTTAATTCAGCCTTTTCAAGCCCGCCACCTTTATTGCTTAAGTAGGTTGTTAGACTCCTTGTTACCTCAGATGCTGGTTGATTAATTATTCCGGAAAGCGAAAGAAACATGCCCATGATTGCTACAAGTGTTAAATGAGCACCTAATATACTTCTTCTTTAATCAATGGAAAAATTGGTTGTGCTGCTACTGGTTTCCCAATATTCCACCATTTAAGAAAAAACGGTTTTCATCTAGATGCCAATCTACTCTGTCAATCGATCGCCCCCCCGATCCGAAATCCCCCCTCACCTTCGTCTGAGGTAAAATGGAATATTTCGGTCTTGTGCGCTCACAATGACTGTCCCAATCGCTCGATTTTCTACCCTACTGAAGGTTTTCCCAGAGCCTTCCATATAATAACTAAGAATAGTTCCTAAGTCCACAACAAACCTTTAAACGCAAACCTTCTCAAACACCATTACCACCATGAAAGAACTTCCCTATTGAATTTGAACCCATTCCTATTAATGTACCTGATCCGTTACCTGTTAAATCCAAAAGACGTAGGGAAACACCCAGATGGATAGTCGCAAAATCCAGAATCAACCACAAATACTATCAACGGCAAAACGATGCTGTAGAATGTCACTATCACGAAATCATTGCTAAAGTAAACGAACGCATCCTGCATTATGATGGCGATACCATCTATGACCAAGACCACAAGGAAGATAAGGACTCTTATACCGGTATGCATAGCTTTGTCACCAGTACATTTTACTGGCGGTTAGATTGCGAGCTTGCCTATAACTACAGGGTTTACTTTGCCTTTCACAACTGCCCGTATGAAGACACGGTCAGGCAAATGATGCAAGGCTATCCATTAGACCGCACCACACAGGAGCATCACTTTCCGCAAGGCTATGAAGCCTTTTACAAACGGGTACTTGAGGTGCAAGACGCTATTCACATGACAACATTAAAAGCCCCAGGCTGAAAGTAGCCTTTACGGGTGGCAGGTCAAAAGCTTGGTACAGATGGTACCAGGCTTTTCCTGTTTTCAAGCTTTCGCTACCCACTCACACATTTATTAACCCTTTAAACATAACCCACATGAAACCACAATCAACACCTGACTTACCAGTCGCTGCTTTTAATGCTGAAGTGCGTAAAGTTTATTTCAAACTACTCAAAGAAGCCAAAATCTTGTTAGCTACAATTGAAGAAGAACCGTTAAGATTCTCATTGATCAGAGAAGAAAAGCAACCTATTCAGCAAGGCACTATAGTGCATGAATTAATAAACCCATTGCTCTATCTCCGGCTGGAATGTTATGCCGAAAATAAGCCAGGCGTCCACTATGGTTTTGAGCTGTCCCCGACATTTGGACAGTATTACCACGTTACCAATACCTTCGTCCGCATCCTTTATAAGCATACAATGGTTGAGGCTACACCTATCAACATTGAAGACTGCATCCGTACAGACTATGTACTGAATGATTGTTCTGCCTTATATGAGCATATCGAAGAAAGAGGCTGCAAGCACCATACTTTTCAACTCATACTGTATAAAGCTAAAGCAGTCAAAAGAAAGTTGCGTAAGGTTGCTTAACTGCAATGGGAGTCTTAGTACTGCTATTGCAGTTAAGCAACCTTACTTCTTTTATTTCAAAGACGACAAATTGTTCCAGGTGGACAGGGGAACCCGTTCTCCGGATTTGATCATTCAAAGCAATAGTAACTGATGAAGGGAAGCCTATTCAATTTGAGTAGGCTGTTATACTTTCAACACCTATCTTTAGAAGTTCACAAAGGTATATAACAGCAACCTACATCACCTAACAACAAGCTACTTACAAAGTTTAACTTATAATGAGTAGGCTCTGAATAGCCACTATAAGCTTTACTTATTCAACAACTTCTCAATGTGATCGGTAACTTTCTGTTCAAAGTCATCATCATATCCCACAACTGTGCTTGCAACTTTGCCTTCTTTGTCAATGAAATAATAGGTTGGAAACGCGCTTACATGATATGCTTTAACTACGTTTGCTGCTTCAATGTAGCCTGAATACTTGATTTTGTATTGCTTCTCAAAAGCTAAAACCGCTTTCTTGCTGTCTCTTTCACTAAGGCTTACGATGACGACATCCTTATTCTTGTACTTTTCATAAATTGCGTTCAATGGCTTAATGGAGAGCATACATCCCGCACAACCAATGAAGTAGAAATCCATCACAACAACTTTGCCGTTCAACTGACTTAATGAAACCCTATTGCCGTTTACATCATATAAAGACCAATCGGGTGCCAGTGCTCCCGCAGTTAGTAAGGTTGGTTGTACAGCGCTTTCTTTCCTGGGACGGAAGCTGTTAGGTACGGCAAAACGTGCGATATTGACACCTGTTTGGTTAAATTGGTAATCAAAATATCTTTTCTCATCATAATAGTCTGTCACCATATTACGGTATTTATATCTTCCTCTAATTGTAGCCAGTATTGGCAATCCTGTTCCCTTGTTAATATAAAATTCTCTTCGTGAGTATAAATGCTCGTTATCTTCGGTCGTATCTAATACGTTAACTACGATATGCGAGGCAGTTGTACCATTGATAACAGTGTCTGTAGCCATTTTTATGGGAAAAGTGCGTTTATCATAAAAGCTCTTTACAAACTTCAGGCTGCCTATAATTGATTGACCGTATGCCGATGGTGTTTCCTCTGAGAAAAAAGTAGTATCTGCGGGTGATAAAACCTGTATACCCTTTCCGCTATACAGGTCTATTCTGTGAAAGCTTTCCGTTTGATGGTCCGTTTCGATGCTATAATAGTATCCAAATTGCTTATCGTCGGGAACTTTAAGAAACAGTTCTTTGTTATGCGCCACTGTCGTATCGGTGCCCATATCTCTTCGTTTATTGATAGATCTGTAACTGAGGTTGTGATAGCTATCCAGTTTGGAGATAAGGCCATCTATTAAGGAAACCTGTGCATTAGCGCTACTGCTACAAAATAGTAAGGCTGCGTACAGAGCTGGTTTGATAAAATTTGTGATGTTCAAAGGCATAACGAACAGGTTGATTATAAGGCTATGAGCTAGCTTTGTAAAGCTATAAAGGATTTACAGATATACAAGTGATTTAACTTATTTTAACTGACCGTCAATAAACCTTCACTTGCCTTACCCGCTGAGGAGTGGCTTAAGACGGGATAAGACAAGCTCTGCTTATGTCACTCGGCTAGGGCCATCCGCACAACCCACGAGGAAGATAGGTATTATGCAACACCTAAGCTTCTCAAAAGCAACCGCCAGATGTCGTTACGTTCAACAAACTTTGCAAGCACGTTTCACTTCACTGCGCCATTCGCTCAATGACAGGACATTTTTTAGCCAGCCCTTATATACATATACCCACCGTACAGAAAATGTCCCACCATTTATAAACCCACACTTCGCAATCTGTCACTTGCTTTGAGTTTAAGCAAAGGTGTTGCTCCATGAAACCTTTCTCTGCCTATGGTAGCATTACGCTTCGCTCCATTACAACCAAAGTCAAGCGGTTTCCACAATTTTGCTCACCTACGCATCGCAAATGGCTTCAGCCTTGTCACAGCTTTTAGTCCTTCGCTCATCCCTTACAAGTCAAAACCAGCGCCAAGCCTTTGTGAAGCATTCTGAGTGACTGCACCTTTTCGGTGCTTCCTCCACTCAGACCATTTGCTCAATTCGCGTAGGGACGGTTCGCTATCTACTCTGTAGGTTAATACTTATCTTACACTCGTTATGATGAATGATATCGAGACCCTAATATTCGATTTTCAACAATCTGTTAAGGAAGTTGTACAGCTTTTCTACGATAAGTACAAACGTAAAGATTTGCTGAATGCTTGGCATCAGAGAGTCTTCCCATCAGTAGGCTGCTTTGGTAAAGTGATGAAACGCTATAACTTTCATGGAATCGGTTTGTGTGTAGAATTGAGTGATAAAGTAGTTGAATTTGACTTTGGTCCAGATGACCGTATTGATGGGTATGATGCGTGGCGCCTGTTTAATTTTGCTGATTCACAGGAAAAGCACAAAGGATTATGGACTTATAAACAGATTGATGCAGAGCTGAAGAGGTTGGAAGAAGAACAAAAGATTATCAAACTTAATGAAGATTGCAGTAATAATTATTACTGGAAGTAATTATTCTATGCATCCGCCTTGCAGCTACCTATGCACAGCCCTAGACCTCAATTCGCGCAGGGCGGTTCGCTATAATACATCATGGAAGAATATTTAATTTAACTCATCCAACTTAAATAATCAACGGTGTTCATCAGATTTATTACACGCTTCATCAATGACGATGGTGAAGAAGAAACCGGCATCTTCAACGCTTTAGGATACATAAGAGATCATCCAGCAACACAATACAATGATGCTTACTAACTTAAGTTGCTTAAAGGGTGGGGCAATGCATATTTAAAGAAGCCTACTAAATTTTCTAATGCCAGCAGTAGACACGCTACACCTATATCGTTATCATGGTTTAGGGATTCAGCAACGGAACACATAAGAAAGATACAGGAGCTTATGGATATATTAGATAGGTATCATGTCATTGTAGAAAGAGTTACAAGTAAAAATCCCGGTTACATTGTTTATGAGGATGAGTACCAAGTATCTGCTGTGCCGTTCAAAACAGACCGAGCACGAGTTAGATAGCCCTAGAATACATTCACTACACCCGCAGATAGCGTTGCGCATACAGTTTTTAATTTAACTATATTAGTGTATCATATGAGCTTACTTCAAAGAATCTTCAAGAACGCACCTGTAACCAACGAAGTTGTCTCGACTACAGGATTAAAAAAACATGTAATTGAATTCACTTTGTGGAAAGAAGACCTTCCTTTGGAAATACAATTAGAGCCAGAGTGTTTTATTTATAAGGTTGAACCAGGTAGTACTTTAAAGTTCGTTGCTGTGACCGATGACTATTTTGAGTGGGCACTACGAAGCGACAGAAAGTTAGGTGGAATACAATTGTATCCCAAAGGGAAAGGCGATTATGAAATAGAGATATATGAAAACGGTGAACTTTTAAAAGACTGGTTCAAATATATGCGCTAAGATTAACACTTCTTTAAGACGCTAAGTGCTTAAAGATCTTAACAAGTCAAAAGCAGCGCCAGCTTTTTATAAAGCATTTTGAGTACCCGCACCTGATCGGTGCTTTCTACGCTCAGACCATTTGCTTAATTCGCGCAGGACGGTTCGCAACTTATACAGTTTATTATGTACATTCGCTAGAACCATGAAGCCTTATCTAAATTACGCAGTCACCAGTTTGATTAGTATCTTGTTTGCCAGCTGTCAATTTAGCTTAAAAAGGTATCAAAATCAAGCGCTGCTTTCAATACAAAAGAGGTTTCCCGAACTGCCGATAGAAAAAGGAAAGTTTAAAGAAGGTTATGAACTTGTACGCAGTGTCGAAATCAGTCATCCAGCAGTAACGATGGCATTATATTCTCCTCAAACGTTCGAGGATAAGCAGTATGTGATTCTTTTATCAAATGCCGAAGGTCAGTGTTACGCTGTACCTTACCCTTCGCTTCGCTACAAGAGCTATTGGAACTATGTCTTTGATACCTCAAAGAAGCCTGCGCCATTAAAAGGCGGGAACTTTGAATATGAAATAAATAAAGCCTTGTCGACACTTAATCTTAATACGCAGTATGATGGAAATACGGTGCTCTCGGAAATGTTTCGGTCATTACTAGGTTGTCATTATATCAGACGGGTCGATTCCTTGGAGCTGGATCCCAAAAACGAGCGTTATAAAGGATACGCAGATAGCTGCATGGTCATGCAGAGCAAGACTTTCAAAACAATAATGAATGGGGCAAGCACAGACAAATACTGGCGAAGTATGGCTTATTGGAGCAATGACGGACGGATATTCCACTTCGACAAGTTGGATGGGCCAGATCCCAATAAGACTGCCTACTTCAAAATAAGAGTATTCAGATTACCGTGCGTAGTTGACCCTTGCGTATTTAGAATATAAGATCAACCACAACAATTAGCGACAAGTTCAGCGTCTAGAAGTTATTTTATGAGAGTTGGAAAAATCGCTTTGCTTTTAATTATAATCTGCGTTTTGTATGATTTTTTAAGTCCTACTATTAATGACTTAAAACTTAGGTATAATGGTAGGTGCACCAAAGCGGTGCCGACTTCCAATATGGTACGCATAAAGTATCACAAGGCAGAGTTGACATACAAGTTTCTCATCAATAGAGAATCGTTCGAGGGAAACTCATTGAATACGGACACTAGCATGTCTGGCGACAGTTTATGTATAATCTATTTACAAAGTAGTCCTTCTAAAGAGGGCTTTGAGATTAGTTGTTATCAGTTGGGTAGAGATGAATGGAAAAGCGGGTTTGTAACTGTATAGGGAGATATTTTATGGTCAGAGTCTATAAATGCCATGCCTGAATGAAGATAAATGCAGCATCACTTACCATCCTTAACTTATAAAAAAGCAATTCAGCGCTCAACCACTACTTTAAAAGTTAAACCCTCTACCAAGGGAGTAGTTGCTACTTGCGACAGTTGGTAAACATGGGGCTATAATAGACACTTTTATTAAAGAAAGTGTCGCAGCATTTATAGTTGCTAACACACGTTCATTTATATTGAGTATTCTTGACAAACCTTAAATTCGGCTATATGATACAAAGGCACCGGTATAGGCTTTTACTCATGCTTCTCTTATTTGCATTATGTTCTATATCCTTCATTTATACAAATAGGGAAGATAAACTTGCCAAACCGCTTTTAACCATCAAAGATGAAGCTATAACTACTGCGATTGAAGATGTAATTAGAAAGGACCCGGGTAGATTAAACGTCCTGCTCATCTTTGTAGACAGTAATATCAATAATTCACTCTCAGTTGGAATTGCAGCACTAGACAGCTTTTCTGTTGCACGCTATTTAGGGCCTCGAGTAGGAGATGTTAAAGGAGCACTTGCCTACAGGAAGCATATCTTACTGGTTTCAGGAAATGCAACTGAGAAAATCTTCGGCTACTCGGATAAAGCAATGCCAATAAATATACTTTCGCTATATGAGCTTAAGAGTAATACAGATTGAACGTCCAGCATATATTCCCACTAAATCGAAGTCGGGTGACCGTAAGTGGTTAAAGCAGCAAAGGAACCGCTACATTAGACGAACACCTATAGCTAAACCTGTTTTTACCAAGTATAAAGGTTGGGAATATTAATGCAATCTAAGAACCTTCTTATCCGCGTAATAAATAAGATAAACAGGAAAACACGGATTAATTAACCACAGCAATATGACGATCGATAACATTATTAACCATTTAAAAGATAACCTTGCTCAAACAGATATAAGGCTATTTGCTGCTGCAGGTAATAATCTTATTAGCTCCTTCGAACAAGGTTTATCCTTGAAGTTACCTGATGATGTAAAGCAGTTTTACAAGTTCGCCAATGGCTTTGCATCAGCTGAAGATCAATTCAGAATCATTCCTTTAGAAGAGATCATTGACCAAACCCGAAGACATCTCCCCAATGTTATTTCGATTGCTGAGTATATGGTTTACTGCGATGTATGGCACATAGAGGTAAATGCTGCTAACTACAATGATTACCATATTTTCAATATTGGAAGGCATAGTGAAACAGTAGTACTTAGTCATTCCTTTGCCGAGTTCCTTCATCGCTTTTTACAAGGTGGCGTATTCGAAACTGGAGGATTGTATGACTGGTATGATGAAGTTAGAGAAAACATTGACACTGAGCCTAAAGGGTTATAGGTCGATATTCAGTTTCACATTTTCTGAACACATGGCATAATGTAAACTGTACTAAATAAAAAGTGTGCAGTATAACTTCTGATTTCCTATGTTAGCTTTTAAAGGCTGAAAAGCGAAATCCCACTCCATTAATTTTCGAAAACCCACAACTACAGTTGATATGAAGGGGGTATAAAAGCCCCTTTTTTCTAAAAATGTAGTTGCAAAAGCACTTACATCTTATTCGAAATTTAACTTTTAAAGATTGAAGAGTAAAGCCGGCAACATCAATACTCAAACTAAATCAACTTACAGATTACATGACAAGGTTTATAAAACCCTTTTTACTTAATTATGTGTAGTTGTTTTTTATTGTCTCCGTCTATAGGGTAAATGGTTATCTGAATGCAAACTGCACAAAATAAACCAAGAAAAACACTAAAAGGTAACCAAAAACAAGCACAACAAACTGATTAGTAAATACCCTCCATTTGGAACGGCCCTGCTGTTCTCTAACCTTCCTTAATAGCAGAAATGAAATTAATGATGATATACCAGCAATAACGATGACGTAAGTAGCCAAACCTAGTACCACCCTCCAATATGGTGTTTGTGCAGACGGTCCAGCTAGGAAAGAAATACCTAATAAGGTTGCTGCAATCAGATTATTTAACACTACAAAAGTCCAGAGTAATGTCTCTTTATCTGATGATATAGTTTTGTTTGATGGCAGGTTTGTCAAGATGGATAAGTATTAAAAGCCTACACTACTTAATCGCCTATTTAGAAAAGGTAACCCGATGGGATAAATAACAGAATTATTCACTTTAATTAATTCTGCTATGGTAGATACATCTTAAACCCATTTCATCATTAAACGCCAAAGGCGTATATTAGTACTACAGTTCATTAATTTATTAACTCGGTTAGTTGGCTTGTACAGAATTTGTACAGACGTTGCATAAACAATCAAAAAGGGCTTAAAAACACCGCTAAGCTGATAGAACCGACGCACTCTTAATCTGTGGGTCCTGAATGCGAGCGTCAGCGGGGGTTACCCGAAACGCAGTTTCCTTACACGAAGCTGCGTTTTTTGTTTGATGGGTAAGGCTATAGGTAAAATTCGAATGAGCCGGATTAAATCTAAATGAGTTTTTAACCATTGGTTGGGAACTAATCTTTGATCCACTATTGTCTGCAACTACCCTTTTTTGGCCTTAACGATGTTTAGTGACCCTAAAAGCAGGAAAGCACTTTATGAATTCAAGACATTTTGTATTCAGCAAGCGTACTGCGAAACGGGAATATTGTAAGCTTGGTACTAAAAAGCTTACAATATTGATCAGAAGACGTCATTGAAGACGAAGTCGCTTTAGCGCCAGTCAAACTCCACTATCTGACCATTGAGTTTCCATTTAGAAGGAAACGGATTTTCCATCCAATCCAATGGCTCCCCGGTGGGCTGCACTTTTGCGGCTTTGGCAAAGGCTTCTTTAACAGCTGATTTTTGCTCAGCGCCTATTGCATCCAGCTCTGCCGAAATAAATAGCGGAGCCCCGCTTTCGGCTAATAATTGCAACCATTGCTTGTTTTTCCCCCAAGGCACATCTTTCGTCAACCCTACACAGTCGCCATCAGCTGCATAAAAGGTGTTATGCTGCGGTAAGCGGAAACCCAGTGTATTAACACCCATTTTACGGGTACGGTCCCACTCTTTTCCGCTGGTATCATCTCCGGTACGATTTATCTCGAATAATCCTGCCGAAAGATGGCTCATAGTGTTACAACCAATGATATACATATTTCCGGCAGCTTCCCTGATGGAGCGGTACAAATGGTTAATGATTTCTGCATTGGTTTTCGTCTGGTCATTAAACTTCCAGCCCGGAACAGTAAATTCATCTGCCATACTGGATCCCCAATGGCCAAAAATATCATATGAGGTAAAATCGTGTTTCACCATTTCATAGCCCCATGAGCGATACGTATGAAAGTTACTTTGTATCCGTTCAATGGTTTCCGGTACCGTAGGATCGAGTATAAAATCTTTCGTTCCTTCGTTTCTGCCTTTTATTTTAGGAGCCAGCAATTTGGGTTTATCATTATCTTTTGCCACCAGGGGCCTGGTCCATAAACCCGGGCGCATGCCCAAACGTTTAATTTCTTCGGCCATAAGGTGCATATCCTTAAACTTATCGTTGGCTTTTGAAAAGTCATCACTCACCTGCCAGCCATCGTCAATTACAGAAAATGGACGATTGGAGTTCTCCGTTACCAGATCAGCCATAAATGCTGTTTGGCTTTTGATACTGTTAAATGAGTTGTTGCCGTAAACAGCGTACCAGTCATTAATACCATACACGGGCTTTTTGGGTAGCAGGGGTTTAGTGCACATGATGCTGCAAAAGCGGGTAGCCGTTGCAAAAGGCGCTTCTCCGGTTTTACTGTCAGCCACCACAATATCAGCAGCATGAAGCGTTCTTTGTCCCAGTTTTACACCCACGCCACCGGAATGTGTATCCAGCGTCAGCTCAATAGCGTTATGGTTAACATTCCAGTAGCAAATGCTATTTGCACCGGTTTTTATACCAAAGCAGGCCGTATGGCGGGTATCGTACAAAAGCACATACCAAGGCAACTTAACGCCAGCCTGAGGGGCTTTCCATGCCAGGTCACCATAAGAACGCTCCCAGTGGTCGCCCAGCATCTCGGAATAGGAAGAAATATTGTACTTCCAGTGCAGCCTGATGCCCTGCAAGCTTGCCGTGGGCGACTGAATATAAACAGCTTTTTTATCTTTACCAGCTTTCAACTCCACGCGAATGTCGTGGTAAGAAAATATGTTACCGCCGGAGTTGGTTAATTTTACCCAATCGTCATTCACCTTGGCCCACGCCTCATCCGGATGGTTAATTAGAGTCGCATCTAAACTGCTTGCATAGGTTATTCTGCTAAACAAAGTAGCGGCAGTTGCTGTAGCCGAAAGTTTTAAAAAATGACGTCTGTTCATATAAATTGCTATCTGTAATATCGTTTAAGCAACTGATCTTTTTTATTCCCGAAGGTTTTCAATAGTGAATTATAAGTTTGCAGGATCAGTGGCAGTTAAGTTGGTTATGCTATATCTGGGTATTTGCTGAATAAGCCGCCCAAAGTTCATCAACAGTTTTACCAGTTGCATTTTTCCAGCTCTCATCAGTAAAGGTATGACTACGCAATTGTGCATCAAAGCTTTTCACGAAGTCGGGTTTTATGTTTTTTTCAATCCATACCAAAAAGCGGGCGGTAATACGATAAGCATTATCATAATTTTGGCTCGGTTTAAAGTATGGCAACTTCCAGCCAGCACCCTTATTATCTACGCCAAATTTAAAGCGGATATAATCGGCAGTACCTTCTGTTAACCATCCAGGCCCTGCCCCATTGCCGTAGTTTTGTATAATATGCATCACCTCATGGGTAACCACATCAATGTCGCCGGGATATTTTGTCATGTATTTTGAGCTAAAGGTTACTTTTCCGTCACCTGTTTCTGCTACACCGTTATAGGCAGTATCAATTACAAAGGTAACTTCCTTTAAAGTTTTTGAATTATATTCCTTTTCGAGTTTTGGATACACTTTAAAAAAGGTGTTTTCTAATTTAGCTATTTCTGAATTTGTTGAATGCAGGATCTTGATTAATAACGGTGAGTTTATATCCCTTTTTATTCATCACGCTTGTTGATTGTGCATTAACTAAGCTATCAAAAAATAATAGTAAAAAGGCACTTAGTAAGAAGATTTTCTTCATGGCTTATACAAAAGCTGCGTTTTTTGTTGGATGGATAAAGCTACAGTTAAAGTTTGAATGAAATAGAAATGCGACTTACATCATCTTATATACAATAAACGATGATAAATATTTTTAATGAGAGACTGAAACCGTTTTTTTGATCGCTCTTTCTGCACTTGCATAGTACTCTTACAATATGTGTTTTTCGCGATTTTAATGAGCGTCATTTGCAAGAGGACTAAACTGTCATAGAATGCAGACTCATTCTTTCCCCTACCAATTCACCTTAAATCTCTCATTTAATTTTTGCTACTTTTGTAAAAAGTACATCATTTAAGTTATTATGCCGACTCCATCCGTGTTAGTGACATTCGATTCGATGAAGAATGATAATTGTGGGTATTATTATTTTGGAACCGGCCTCGGAAATGCGATAATCAATCAAAACCATGGCAGATTTGATTTACACTATTATCTGCATACCAGAACCAAATATCGTTTCAACGAAAAAGTCGATATTTTATATCTTTCCAAACTTCATCAGCTATTTTTTCCGTCGCGTAATAAATTTGATCTCCTACACTTATCAGATCAAACCTGCCGGCTAAAACCCAGCAAAGTAAATGCAAAAAAAATCATGACCATTCATGACATGAATAAAGTGCATTTAAAATTTAGCAAGCCGCACCGTATCGATGTTTTTTTAGAAAAATTAGGAAAATTCATTTCGGAAGTTGATAAGGTAGTTGCTATTTCTGAATTTGTTGCTAATGATGTAAGGCATTACTTTCCGGAAGCAGCACACAAGGTGAGCGTTATTTATAATGGTGCAGACAAACTTATAGTTCCAGAAAACCATGTACCCGCATTTACGCCACAAAAACCTTTTTTGTTTACTATCGGACTCCTATCTGTACAAAAAGGATTTCATTATTTGCCTGCCCTGCTTGAAGGGAACAATTACGACTTGGTAATTGCAGGTATTGAAACGCCACATAAACAAACTATTATTCAAGAAGCCGAAAAATACGGATGCTTAGACAGGGTGCATATTACTGGCCCTGTATCTGACCTTGACAAAGCCTGGTACTTTAAAAACTGCAGTGCATTTTTGTTTCCATCACGGGCAGAAGGATTTGGGCTTCCTGTGATTGAGGCGATGCATTTTGGCAAACCCGTTTTTTTGGCGAAATACACATCGTTGCCCGAAGTGGGTGGAGAAGTAGCTTACTACTTCAACAATTTTGAACCCGAGCACATGCAAGAAGTATTTAATGCTGGCATGGCTGATTTTTTAAACAGAAACCCAATAGCAGATATTGTAAAACAAGCAGAAAAGTTTTCGTGGGATAGAGCCGCAGAGCAGTATCTGGCATTATATGAAGAGTGCTTGGGTCAGTAATGAATATGCTGAAAAAAGTTGCCGTCGTTATTCCTTTTTATCAGGAATCCGTTTCTGAGTATGAATCTATTGCTTTGGCCCAATGTAAAAAAGTTTTGGCCGCTTATCCAATAATTGCAGTTAAGCCACAAAGCTTAACGTTACCTCAAACCACTAATCCGGCTATGTTTACAGAGATTATCAGTTTTGATGACCACTTTTTTGCCGGCATTGCGGGATACAATCACTTAATGCTTTCTCATGAATTTTATGAGCGGTTTACAGCGTATGAATATATATTAATTTATCAGTTGGATGCGTTTGTGTTTAGCGACCAACTCACCTACTGGTGCAATCAGGATATAGACTACGTTGGTGCACCTTGGATCAAAAAGTTTGGCAGGCAAAATTGGCTTAAGCAATTAACGGCAAAACTTCAGCAAACCATTTCAACCAAGCTTAACCTGAAAAAAAAAGGTTTACCCAACAAGTATCAGTTTGAATGGAAAGTAGGTAATGGCGGCCTATCGCTACGCAGGGTTAAAAAGTTTTATGAGCTTAGTTTAGCCATGCCATCCCAGATAAACTTCTATTTGTCGCATCAGGCCCATCAATATAATGAAGACGCATTTTGGAGCATTGAAGTAAACCGAAAAACAAAGGTGCTGAATATTCCCAACTGGCAAGCTGGACTCAGATTTGCATTCGAAACTCACCCCGAACATGCCTATCATTTGAACGATAACCAACTCCCCTTTGGCTGTCATGATTGGGACAGTTACCTTGACTTTTGGCGACCATTTTTTAAAAATCAAGGTTTCGATATTTAATTGAAGCAAAGGCCCCCAAATTAGTATTCGCAAACTAAACATCAGAATCATGGATTGATGCTGAAGACACACTAATTTATACGGCATATCATAAATTCCCCTGACTAAAATATTATTACTATTAAAACAAGATGGCGGACATTGGATAAGTGTTCCTATTGTTAATCAATAAATTGAATTTTTTAGTCTAGTCGCCGTACAATTGCAGGCTTTTATTTTTCATGCTGAAAAATTAACGAGGCATTCATGTTTGTTGCCTATAATAATTTTTTATTTTACCTTAACAGCATTTATTAACTGACAAATACCTAAATCAATGGCAAGCTATAAACATTATTCATTCGACCTTTGGCTTACGCTCATTAAGTCGAACCCTTTGTTTAAAAAGCACCGCAGTCAGTTCTTTCATTTAAATTTCAACCGTCGGTCTATCTCACTTGAGGAAGTTGAACATATTTTCAGGCAGGTAGACATTATGGCTAATACCATTAACGAGCGTACAGGTAAAAATATTGATGCCGACGAAATGTACCTGATGGTAATAAGCTGGATGAACAATAATCAAATCAACCTGTACGATATTGATACCGACGACCTGTACCTGCAAATGGAAAATCTTTTGTTTCAGTACTTGCCGGTGGTTTATTGTAACAATACCGCCGGCGTACTGTCTAATTTAAAAGCGCAAGGCGTTACCACTAATATTTTAAGCAATACCGGTTTTATAAAAGGCACAACTTTACGCGAGGTTCTTAAACAATTGGACTTATACGATTATTTCAATTTCCAGATTTACTCAGATGAAGTAGGTATGTCAAAACCTAATTTAGCCATATTTGAATTAATGATTGACCAAGCTCAAAAGTTGACAACTGTTGAACCGAGCAGCATTGTACATGTTGGCGACAATCCGAAAGCCGATATTGAAGGTGCCCAAAAAGCAGGCATAAACGGCATACTTATCAACAGCAACCAAAAATCTATCACAAGTCTTAACCATGCAACATTACACATATTCCCTTCATAAAATCAGCAGCAATACAAGCTTTGGCTTTAGTGCTGCTGATTATAGCCGCTTTAAATTTGGCGACGATAAAGTATCTGCCCAGTTTGGCAAGGCTTTAGCTGACGGTTTTATTCAGGATGTATTAGAAACTAAGGCTATTCAACAACAACTGGTCGTAATCAGTAGCCCCTACTCATTTATACCTACAGCAACTTTTGCCATGAAAAACTACTTTGTTTTTCAATTAAACCGTTGGCTGGCCGGCAATGGCTTACCTGTAGTGCAAGAAGCTAAAGTACATCGCACTATTACTTATAAGGAAGACTATGGCGCACTGGACGCCGAACAGCGCATGAGCCTGATTAGTAACGACTCATTTCATATTGATGCAAATTTTTTAGAAGGTAAAGTGCTGTTATTTTTAGACGACATTAAGATAACAGGCAGTCATGAAAGAATGATATCAAAAATGATTGCGGAGTACAAATTGCAAAATGAAGTGCATATGCTATACTTTGCCGAGCTTGTTAACTCGAGCATACACCCCAATATCGAAAATGATCTAAACTATCATGAAGTGAAAACCATTTTTGATTTAGACAAGATCATCAACAGCGGCCAGTTTGCCATAAACACCCGTTTGGTAAAGTATATATTGAACTATGCACATCAAGATTTTTGCATATTTATTGAATATCAAAGCAAAGCCTTTATTAATCAGTTATATGATATGGCATTAGGTAATAGTTACCATACAATGGATAATTATTCGTTAAATTTGAATTACATTAAAAACTACTTATTCACAAAAAACCAAAATACACTTATACAACATGGCAATTAACTTGCAAAAAGGCCAGCGCGAAGTTATAAACGCACCTAAGTTTGTAATTGGCTTAGGCTGGGATACCAATAGCACATCAACCGGAACAGCATTCGATTTGGATGCATCTGTGTTTGTTTTGGCCGATAATAAAAAGCTGTTGTCTGATGAAAACTTAGTATTTTACAACAACCTTGTATCACCGGATGGTGCAGTTGAACACACCGGCGACAACCTTACGGGTGATGGTGCAGGTGATGACGAACAGATTAAAATAGACCTGTCTAAGATAGACCCGCGCGCTACCGAGGTATGCATTGTGATAACTATACACGACGCCGAAAACCGCCGCCAAAACTTTGGTCAGGTGCGCAATTCCTTCATCCGCATATTTGATGCTGCCACCAATGCTGATTTATTGAAATATGAGCTGGAAGAAGATTTTTCGATAGAAACAGCCGTTGAGTTTGGCCGCATTTACAAACGAAACAATGAATGGAAATTTGAAGCGGTAGGTGCAGGAATGAAAGGTGGTCTTCAGGATTATTTAAACAAATACAACTAAACCCATGGCAATTAATTTAGAAAAAGGTCAGCGCATCAGTTTACAGAAAAGTAACGGTAGCACGCTCCAAAACATATGTGTAGGCATCAACTGGGGTGCTATTGAGAAAAAAGGCTTATTTGGCTTGGGCTTTACCAAAGAGGCGGTAGACCTTGACGGCAGTTGCGCGCTGTTTAACGAAAATAAGCAACTGGAAGAGGTAATTTATTTCGGTAATCTTAAATCTAAAAACGGCTCGGTACGCCATAGCGGCGATGACCTGACCGGCGACATTAACGGAAATGACGGCTTAGACAATGAAGTAATTACCGTTGATTTATCGCAGTTGAGCCCTAGTACCACTTATGTGGCTTTTGTACTCAACAGTTTCCGCGGGCAAGATTTTGCAAAAGTTCCGTTTGCGTCTATCCGTATATTTGAAGGAACCCCTAAGCGGGTAAACGAGGTATTTGCCAAATATGATATTGCCAACGGAGCAAACTTTGCAGGCCATGTATCAATGGTTATGGGTGTTTTTTATAAACGTAACGGAGAATGGAAGTTCAATGCTATTGGCGAACCCACCAAAGACAGAAAGCTTCAAGAAACGGTGAATACGGTAATGCAGCAGTATCTGTAATAAAATTTAACGCGTTTTTGAAGTACCAACTGTAAAAGGCTAGAACTTCATTTAACTGCAAATCTAACCTTAACCACAACCATTTAATTTTTTTATGGAATTAGATACTATGCCGGCCATGCCGGAACCTAATGCTAACAGCAATAAAATAGATAAGGAAGGTAACGTTGATCTTACCCGAGTTACGCCCGATGATGTAAAAAAGTACGAGTCTGTTAATAAAGATTTGAACCCGGCTGATGTTAACTCCATCCTGAATTACGGTGCTGAAGTACAAAATTCAATGGAGAAATACAGTAACCAGTTTTTGACATCCGTACGCACATACAATTCGGGGGAGGTTGGCTTGCTCATTAATGACCTGCTTACCGAGCTTAACTACATTGATGTGGATGAGCTTAACCAAAATGCCCTTACCCGCTTTATATCAAGTATACCTTTTTTGAAGAAAATGGTATTTGATGCAAAGAAGCTGTTTCAGAAATACGATACAGTGGTTAATAATATTGATAAAATTACCAATAAAATTAAAGCAGGCAGGGTAAATTCCATTAAAGATAATGCTTCATTGCAAACCATGTTTGATAATAATGTAAGCTATATCAAGCAAATGGAAGAGCTTATTATCGCCGGGCAAATCAAACATCAGGAATTGAGTCAAAAGCTGGCCGAAATGGACGCCAACCCGGCGGCCTACCAAGACTACGAAATTGCCGACCTGAGAGACTATGTAACCCGCCTGGATAAGCGCCTGGTTGACATGAAAATGGTGCGTTTCATCATGCTGCAATCATTGGCACAAATACGGGTGGTGCAAAGCAACAACACCTCTATTGCCGAAAAAGCACAATCTATTGTATCTACCACTATCCCGGTATGGAAAAATCAGCTAACTATAGCGGTTGCGCTTTACAGGCAAAAAGAAAATGTGGAGATGCAGAAAAAGGTATCGGAAACAACCAATACCATTTTGCAGAAAAACGCAGAGTTGTTAAAGCAGAACAGCATTGATGTGGCCCGCGAAAATGAGAAAACAGTGGTATCTATTGATACACTTAAACGCACCACGCAGTCGTTAATTGAAACCCTTAATGAGGTAAAACAAATACACGAGCAAGGTGCCCAAAATCGCAAAACTTTAAATACTGAATTACAAAACTTGGAAACTGAATTGAAAAAGACAGTAACCAATGCTGGGTAATGTTTAATAATGGATGAGAATAGGATAAACATTTTAAATGCATCCAACCGCATTTTAAGTAAGCTGCAATTACTTGCGGCTTTTTTTGGCGATGATATAATTTATAATGTCTACCTGCGTAGTGTGATTATACATCAGCTGTTTGAAAACAATTCCGAATTGGATATTAATAAGCTCGACCTTTTTCATCTGCAATTTACCTCTACATTGATAGAGCTGCTTAAAAAGATAAAAAAGAGTAACGAAAAGGCTGTAACGCTTTTGTTTGACGAGATACAAGCAAACAAAGATCTTATTGCAAAGCTTGAAGAAGTGCGTTATTCGGAAGATGTATTTCGATTGGAAAAACACCGGCAAACGCTTAAAGTTAATACATCGCTCAGGCGCCTTTATGAGGTATTGAGTAATGATAGTACCGAATATCCTTTTTCTAAAAATATCAATTCATTCAGCGCCCGATTTGCTACAGACTTTTACTCACCAATAACGCCAGAGATATTTCAAAAGCTTACGCACTTTGAACCTCAAGAAGTTTATACCAACGCACACGCTATTATTCAGCGTAAACTAATGGGCTTACTTTGTAAGTATGATTTTAAAACGGAGTTTTACTGTGGATTAAAAACCGGCAACTTAATTATTGAAGTATATAAAATAACGGAACAGGAGATTTATTATATTTTTTATCCGCTACGTAATTTGTTTTTGCTATGTAATGCGGTTGAGATTAATGACATCACTTTAGCCATCACTAATGATAAACCCAACACCATTATACAAGAACTGTACAATAAAAACGACCAGTTACAAAGCAGTGCCGCTGTAACAAAAGCTTATCTTCCGTCCGAGGTAAGAAATCTTTTGGCTGAACATTATAAAAAAATATCAGATATAAGCTTTCTTCAAAACATCAGCAATTTTGAGGCCCAAGCCAACATCCTGAAAACAATGCTTAATACCGATATCATCTAATTTTACTTTTATTTGCTGCTTCCTTTTCTAAAATATAAAGTGTGATGATTGCAAATTTTCATATTTTTAGACGGTTGCAATAATTACCTAAACAAATACCATGGACTTATTACATACGCTATTAGGCGAAGACATCAAAGCAGGCTTGCTGATTATTTTGAATTTAATTGTAATTGAAAGCTTGCTTTCAGTTGATAACGCTGCCGTGCTGGCCACTATGGTTCTTGATTTGCCGAAAGAGCAGCGTAACAAAGCTTTACGTTATGGCATTATAGGCGCTTATATATTTCGCGGCATTTGCCTTTTCTTAGCGGCTTGGTTAGTTAAAATATGGTGGCTAAAACCTTTGGGCGGGTTATACCTGCTTTACCTGGCTTTCGATTATTTTAAAGGCAAAGCCGGTGGTGACGAAGAAGAAGCCGTTAATAAAAATGAGAGCTGGATATATAAATCAACAGTTGGTTTAATTGGCAACTTTTGGGCAACCGTGGCACTGGTAGAAGTGATGGACCTTGCCTTTTCGATAGACAACGTGTTTGCTGCCGTTGCTTTTACCGATCATGTATTTCTGATCTATACAGGAGTATTTATAGGCATTTTAGCCATGCGCTTTGTGGCCCAGGGTTTTGTCAAGCTCATGGAAAAATTCACGTTTTTGGAAACAATTGCCTTTATCGTGATAGGCGTTTTAGGCTTAAAGCTTTCAGCATCTTTATATACGCACTTTTACCCGGGCACGCCAGTATCAGAAGCTATTGAAGGTGAGAAAACCGATCTTTTTGTATCTATATTCACGGTAGCCATCTTTGTACTTCCGGTATTAAGTTCTGTGCTGCTTAACTTTCCTAAACGCCATACAATTAAACCTGAAGTAGCAGAAGATGCAGAGAAGGTTCTAGATAAAAGTTAATTTAAAAGAACCGAGCAACCTTTAGTCAACAACAAAATAAAGTTAATGGCTCAAGCTAAACACAAATTGACGTTTTCATAAGCTTCCGATTTTCCTAGAACCGACCATTCACCAATCGACATTGCGCTATTTGACTGTATTCTATGTTACCGAATGGATTTTGATTAACCTTTGTTAATTAAATTTGTTAATTTTGCAATAAGGCATGTGGAAAAAGTGGATTAACATATTTTTAGCTGTCTGGCTCATTAACTCGATTACTTATTTCCATTCGAGTAATCCGCTGGGCAACGACAATGAAGGTCATTCATGCTGTTCTACATCCGATTGCCTTGAAGTTAACAGCTGGGTTGATTGCCTCATCCAAGAGGCCGTAGACGATGGCGCGGACACACCTGCAAAGGCGCATAAAATCAAATCGCAACGCCGTTATGTAAACGCCCGTTCATTTAATCTTAGCGCCGATTTGGTTCATCGTCTGCTATATTTGCCTGATGCAGCACTGCAAAAGCTGGACGACGATAGCGATGAACATTATTCCATCGGTGTAGCCTTATTACCCGCCTACTACAATTTCTTATTCCGGCTCTGCCCTTTCTAACCGTATTCTTTTTATTCTCAGATTAAGGCAGCATTTATTATGCTGTAAGCACATTGCTGTGCCCTGATCTGAAACTTCTCCATTAAAATTTATTAAAAGAATACCACTACAAACATGATCAAAAGGGAACATGCATACGGTTGGCTATGGGTAATTACGGCATTACTAATGGCTGGCTGTGCATCAAAAAATAAAGAAAAATCTACGCAGGACACCCTGCAATTGCCGGTTTTAACATTAAAAGCTAAAGACACTGTACTGCAAACTGCTTATGTTGCTGATATACAGGCAAATCGAAATGTTGAAGTACGTTCCAGACTTAGAGGCTTTCTGGAAAAAATATATGTTGACGAGGGCAAGCCGGTAAGCAAAGGCCAGGTACTGTTTAAGCTGAATGATGAGGAGTATCGCGTAGCTATGTCAAAAGCCAAAGCTGCCTTAAGCAATGCAGAAGCCGCAGCTATAGCTACCCGTTTGGAGGTTGACCGCGTAAAGATGCTGGTTGACAAGAATGTCATATCCAAATCGGAGCTGGAAGTAGCCAAGTCTAAGCTGAAAGCTGATATGGCTACTATTGATGAGGCACGCTCCAACGTACAAAGTGCACAAAACCATATTGCCTATACTACTATCCGGGCACCATTCGACGGCATTATCGATCGTATTCCGTTGAAATCTGGTAGTTTAATTGACGAGGGCACACTGCTTACCAGTATATCAGATATTAATTCGGTATACGCCTATTTCAGCTTTCCGGAAAATGAGTATCTGCGCTATCAGCGTGCAAAAAATAAAAATCCGCAGGCGGATAACGATATTGTAAAACTTGTTTTGTCTGACGGTAGCAGCTATGCACATACCGGTACTATTGAAACTATTGAAGGTGAAATTGAGCAAAACACCGGCTCCATTGATTTACGGGCTAAGTTTCCAAATCCTCACAAACTTTTACGGCATGGCGCCAGCGGTAAGATATACCTGTCGGCCGATATGGACAATGCTGTAATGGTACCACAAAAATCTGTTTTTGAAATTCAGGATCAGAACTTTGTTTACCTGGTAGGGCCCGACAATAAATTGCATATGCAAAGCTTTACGCCGCTTACCCGCGTATCGCAGTATTACATCTTAAAAGAAGGCTTGAAGCCCGGCGACCGCATCCTGTTTGAGGGTACACAAAACGCCCGGGATGGTATGGTGATTAAACCAAAAACCGTTTCGCCTGTGCAAAAGCTGGCTTACCATAAGTAAGCTCCGGCTTGCCTTTTTCTTTTAACGCTGCGGGACGCATATGCTATCCTGTGGCTATGGTTTGATACATTAATTCCCCAAATATAATGTTCAATGTATTTATTAAGCGGCCTATCCTGTCGCTTGTTATATCATTAATGATAACCCTGCTGGGTGTACTGGCTTTAATTACATTGCCGGTAACCCAGTTTCCGGACATTGTGCCGCCCTCTGTTACCGTAACAGCTAATTACACGGGTGCCAATGCCGAGGTTTGTGCCAAGGCCGTTGCTACGCCACTTGAGCGTGCTATTAACGGTGTACCGGGCATGACCTACATGTCATCCGTTTGCAGTAACGACGGTTTAACCGTGATCCAGATATATTTTAACGTAGGTACCGATCCGGACCAGGCCGCTGTAAACGTGCAGAACCGGGTGGCTACCATCATCGACGAGTTGCCCGAAGAGGTTATCAAAGCAGGGGTTACCACCGAAAAAGAGGTAAACAGTATGCTGATGTACCTCAACATCATGAGCGATGATAAAAACATGGACGAAAAGTTCATTTACAATTTTACCGACATCAACGTACTTCAAGAATTAAAGCGTATTGACGGGGTTGGCCGTGCCGAAATTATGGGTGCCAAAGAATACTCTATGCGGGTTTGGTTAAAGCCTGATCGCATGATGGCTTACAAGGTATCCAGCGATGATGTGATTAAAGCTATCCGCAATCAAAACGTAGAGGCGGCCCCCGGTAAAACCGGCCAAAGTTCTGACCGTACACCGCAGATGTTGCAGTATGTATTGCGCTACCCCGGCAAATTTTTTGAACCTAAACAGTATGAAAATATTGTAATTAAAGCCGATGAAAGCGGTACGGTATTAACGCTGAAAGAAGTAGCTGATATTGAATTTGGCTCGCTCACTTACAGCATGGTGTCCAAAACAGACGGACGCCCATCTGCCTCGATCATGATTAAACAACGCCCTGGTTCAAACGCCCGCGATGTAATCAACAACATCAAAACCCGTATGGCCGAGCTAAAGGAAACTTCTTTTCCATCGGGCATGACTTATAACGTTAACTATGATGTTTCACGCTTTTTGGATGCTTCTATCCATGAGGTACTACGCACGCTGGTTGAAGCTTTTATATTAGTTTTTATTGTCGTTTACATCTTTTTACAAGATTTCCGCTCAACCTTAATCCCTGCACTGGCAGTACCGGTGGCGCTAATTGGTACGCTGTTTTTTATGCAGATGCTGGGCTTCTCCATCAACCTGCTCACTTTGTTTGCACTGGTGCTATCTATCGGTATTGTGGTAGATAACGCCATTGTGGTTGTAGAGGCTGTGCACGTAAAAATGAGCGAAGAGCATATGAGCCCCATGGAGGCAACCGTCAGCGCCATGAAAGATATTAGCGGGGCTATTGTGGCCATTACACTGGTGATGTCGGCGGTGTTTGTGCCGGTGGCATTTATGTCTGGCCCGGTAGGTGTATTTTACCGACAGTTTTCTTTAACAATGGCCATCTCCATTGTTATATCAGGTATTAATGCGGTAACTCTTACCCCCGCTTTATGTGCCATTATGCTACGCCATAATACGGATGCCAAAAAAGGTTTTATAGACCGGTTCTTTAAAGGTTTTAACACCCGTTATGATGCCGTGCAAAACAAATACTCTGGTTTCATTGGCAAGATAGCTGGCCGCAGGGTGATAACCCTGGGATTGCTTCTGCTGTTTTTTGCTGCCACGTGGGGTGTGAGCGCCATATTACCAACAGGCTTTATCCCAACTGAAGACCAAGGGATGATTTACGTGAACGTAACCACCCCGGCTGGTGCTACGGTTGAGCGTACCGAACAGGTACTCGACGAAATTGAACGGCAAACCAAAAGTATGGAAGCCATCGAGTCGGTATCTACCCTGGCTGGCTACAGCTTGGTAAACGAAGTTGCCGGTGCATCATACGGTATGGCCATGATCAACTTAAAGGGTTGGGACGACCGCAAAGAATCGCTGGATGATGTTATAAAAGAATTGCAGAACCGTACCAAAAACATTGGCGATGCTTCCATACAGTTTTTCCCGCCGCCAACCGTGCCAGGTTTTGGTAATTCCAGCGGTTTTGAAATCAGGTTGCTGGATAAAAGTGGCACGGGCGATTTACAGAAAACCGCCAGCATCTCTAACGAGTTTATTAAGGCGCTTAATGAATCGCCCGAAATATCCAATGCCTTCTCGAGCTTTGATGCTAACTTTCCGCAATACATGATTGAGGTTGACCAGCAGATGGCCGCCAAAAAAGGTATTACCATTGATAATGCCATGTCTACCTTACAAACGCTGATGGGCAGTTACTACGCATCCAACTTTATCCGTTTTGGACAGATGTATAAAGTGATGGTGCAGGCTTCGCCCGAGTATCGTTCCAAACCGGAAGACTTACTTAGTTTGTATGTGAAGAACGACAAAGGCGAAATGGTGCCTTTTTCAACCTTTATTAAAATGCGCAGAGTATATGGCCCCGAACAGCTAACCCGCTACAATATGTATACCTCGGCCATGATTAATGGCGATGCATCGGCTGGATACAGTAGTGGTGATGCCATCAACGCCATCAAACGCATAGCGGCGCAAAAGCTGCCCAAAGGTTATTCGTTCGAGTGGTCGGGCATGACGCGCGAGCAGATATTATCGGGCAACCAGGCCATCTATATTTTCATCATTTGTTTAGTGTTTGTTTACCTGCTATTGGCGGCGCAGTACGAAAGCTTGTTACTGCCTTTAGCGGTAATATTATCACTGCCAACCGGTATTATGGGGGCGTTTTTCTTCCTTAAAATTACCGGGCTCGAAAACAACATTTATGCACAGGTGGCCTTGGTGATGCTGATTGGCTTGCTGGGTAAAAACGCCATCTTGATAGTAGAGTTTGCTGTACAACGCGAACGTGAAGGCGCTACGGTATTAAAAGCTGCTATAGAAGGTGCCGTATCTCGTTTACGACCCATCCTCATGACCTCATTTGCCTTTATTGCCGGTTTAATACCGTTGTGTATAGCCAGTGGCGCAGGTGCCATGGGTAACCGCTCTATTGGTACGGCAGCAGCCGGTGGCATGTTGCTGGGCACTTTGTTTGGCTTGGTTTTAATTCCAGGGTTGTATGTAATCTTTTCCAGCTTGTCTAAAAAGAAAGATAAAAACGAACCCATTACAGAGGAAGTTCATGAAGCAGAACTAGCCAGTACTTATCATTAATCAATTATCATGTACCGATTAAAAATTCAATTATATATATGTTTTACGGCATTGTTTCTGGCAGCCTGCGGTAACCTTAAAACGGTTACCGTGGCACCGCCCGAACCAATGCCCGATACTTACGCCGGGTTAGCCGACACAAACAATGTAGCTACGCTACCCATATCCGGCTTTTTTGCCGACGAGTATTTAATTAAGCTGATTGATACTGCCTTTGCTGCCAACCCGGATGTGCTTTCAGCTTTGCAGCGTATTGAAGTGGCTAATGCCAATTTAAGGTACAACCGTTTATTGTTGTTACCTAATGTTACTGTAAATGCCAATGCCGGTTTAGAAAAATATGGCGATTATACCATGAACGGCGTTGGTAATTACGATACCAACCTATCGCCTAACATCAACGGCGACCAGCGTATACCCAACCCAACACCCGATTATTTTCTGGGCTTTCGCAGCTCGTGGGAAGTGGATTTGTGGGGAAAATTACGTAACCGGAAAAAGGCGGCTTTTAATCGCTTTTTAGCCAGTCAAAGCGGTTACAAAATGGTAACCACATCGCTTACAGCGCAAATTGCTACGGCTTATTACCAATTACTGGCCTTAGATTATGAATTGCGTGTAATTCGTAAAAACATAGCTTTGCAAAACAACGCGCTCGAGATTGTAAAAATGCAAAAGCTGGGTGGCCGGGCTACCGAGCTGGCTGTGCAGCAATTTTTAGCACAGCTAAAACGTACACAAGGCCTGGAGTACCAAACTTTGCAGCAAATTACCGAGACAGAAAACCAGCTTAACTTTTTAACCGGTCGGTTCTCAAGAGCCATACCACGCGACACATCTATCAATTCGCTGAAGCTGCCTTCGGTACTTAAAGCAGGTGTGCCCTCCCAGCTGTTGCTTAACCGGCCAGATGTGCGTGAGGCCGAGTTTCAGCTGCACGCTGCAAATGCAGATATTAAAGCGGTGCGTGCAGCATTTTTCCCTTCGTTGACTTTGTCACCATATGTGGGCTTCAATGCGTTCAGCACGTCGTTGCTGTTCAATTCTGGATCTTTGGCCTACGGTGTTTTAGGTGGATTAACCACGCCCCTATTCAACCGTCGGTTGCTGAAAGCTGATTACGCCCGTACTGTAGCCGAAGGGCAGCAAGCTTTATATGGCTATCAAAAAACTTTGCTATCCAGTTTTCAGGAAGTAATGAATAGCATGAAAAGTATTGAAAACTACAACCAGATGTACACCCACAAACAACAGGAAGTTCAGGCATTAAACAATGCCGTTTCTGTTGCTAATGATTTGTATCTGGTAGGTCGGGCTAATTACCTGGAGGTTATCACCGCACAGCGTAATGTGCTTGATGCCGAATTGGAGTTGGCCAATACTAAAAAGAACATCTTTATAGGTGCCATTAATTTATACCGCTCTGTTGGCGGTGGCTGGAAACGGTAAATAAGTTTACAATAGATATTTAAGTTCCTTCAAAACGCAGCCTTTTGTACAAAGGCTGCGTTTTTTTATACAAGGAAACCAGAAGGCAGCAGGTATAAAAAGTTTGGACAATACCGGTGTCAACCGAAAGCTCATGCTATAGAAAGTGTATTGTAATGGATTAACAAAATTGGTTCAAATTACTTTAACCACCACCTGGTTCTATTTACGGCTTAGGTAAAGCTTTCTTTATAGCACATTACCTTTCTGCCATTCAAAACACAATTCAATTTAATTTTTAAGATTAGATCACTACAAAAAATGCTATTTTCAACAGTATAGGCTAAATTATAATGTGAGTTATTATATAAAGGTTAAATTTGCAGCCAAACGTCGCAATGGTTAAGTTATTTGTAGTAGGTTTTCCCAGGGATATGGGAGAAATTGAATTGGAACAATTTTTTAGCAATGAGGGTATGGTGAAGCGAATTACCATTATCCGGGAAATGCAAACCGGCATCAGTAAAGGTTATGCTTTTGTGGAAATGATGGATCTGACCGGCGCTGAGCGTGCTATTAAAGCACTGGATGGGCTTGCCATTGGCGATCGGGTTATGAGCGTTCGCATTGCCGAACAAAAGCCAACAGAGCGGATGGAAACAACACCTAATCGCATCAATTTTGCTAGCCCAAACAACAGGCAATTTCAAAGGCCCGCCGCGCAACCAAAAGCAAAACGCCCGCGAAGACCAAGGAACAATTAAGTTCAGTACAAAAGCTTTACCACTAGCTTATTTACCATCTGGCCACAATCATGGGTTTATAGCATTGAGTTTAATAGGATTCTTGTTTTTTTATGATGGTGACTTGTTCACTTATAATAAAAAAACATTACCATGGATTAGTTTTCTTTTAACTGCAAAGATCTGTTCCAATTTCTAACCTGTTACTGTAATAATCTAAAGCTGATTTTATTAAATTTTGTAGCAGTTTAGTCACTTTTACTTTCACCTTCATTTGGGGGTATCTGTTTAATAATTCCAGAAAAGATGATTTGGTCACTTACGTTATCGGTTGAGGTTCGGCCTATGCCCTGCAGCCATATTAACTGCCCATCATTAAACCGTTTATGCAGATAGGTAAATTTATAATCTTTGCCGCTTTCTATGGCGCTTTGCATACCTTTCACAACATGTTCTCTAAACTCGTGGGTAACTTGCGCTATAACCCGCTCAAACGGTATAGGTTCTTTGCTATCCCAACCTAATATTTTTGCATATATAGAGTTATGAGACAAAACCCTGGTGTTAGGATTGACGGACCATGTTCCAATATTGGCAGCCATAACTGCTTGATTTAAAATATGCTCTGATAGTTCTAACCTCCTTTTGGCATTGATATGATCGGTAATATCTACCGCGATGATATAAATACTATCGGTAACACCTGAATGGAGTTGAACAGGTTGATAGATCATATCAAAATGGCGGGCCTGATACACTTTATCAACATTTAAAAACGCGCGTAAATCCGAATTACGATAAGCAACACCTGTTTTGCGCACATCATCCAAAATTTCAATAAAGGGCTGCCCTTTCAACTCGGGCAAAGCAACCGCTAGTGGTTTATTTAAAACGCCATCATCTTTACCCCAATACTCAATAATTTTTTTATTTGCTGTTTCCACGACATGGCTAGCTCCCCGTAACACCGCTATCGCAATAGGGGCATTGTCTATCAGTTGGCGTTGCCGTGTCTCACTTTCCAAAAGCTTGTCCGTTCTTTCCAGAACGCGGTGCTCTAAATGCTCGTTAAGTTCTTCGAGCTGGCGTTTGGTTTGGGTTAATTCATCATGGCTCTCTGCCAGGCTTTTAATAGCCTTGCTTAACTTCACATTCGCCTCAGCCAAATCTTCGGCCATAGTTAGTTCTCTGAAAATAGCTTGCTCAATTTCGTCCTTATTCAGCACCCGCTCTGTGATGTCTTTCAAATAAATTAATAAATACTTGCATATACCATTATCAACAATAGGCATTATTTGTATATCCCACCAGCTCGAATTATCACTTTTTATGGTTCCAAAAGGTATATTATATTGCAGTGGTTCCATTCTTACAACCCTTTGGTTATTAATAGCTTCATAAAAAGCTTCAGAAAGCAGCGCTGGTCCATCTCCACCTGCATTTTTAGGATCAAAGGCCTGCCAGAATGTTAATCCGCGCAATCTCTTTTTTTGGGTGTAGGTGGCTACCTCATAAGCCTTATTGTAAGTGATGATGGTAAAGTCAGGAATATTTGCCTTTAAGATAACTGTTGGCGTTAACGTTTCGAGTAGCGCTATAAATAAGGGGTTATCAAATACTTCTTTATCAGCTATGTTTAGCTTATTTATATCAGATATTTGCGATTGACAGAACATCTCCCATCCATCGTAGCCACAAAAGATAGAAAGCACATTTAAAGTAAAAAGAGATGGCGGAAACTTGCTCTGCACAAAACCATATAAACGTTGAAGTGCCGAATCGCTTACAGCAAGCTTTGTTTTCACAAGTATGGTAAAAGACAAACCCCTACAGTCTGCCGCAGCCAGATCTGTAATACCAGCCAGTGACACGGTTAGAGCCTTTAAAGCTTCTAAATGGATAGGGTTTGGTTTTATGAACATAATGTGGCAAGTCAGGTGGTTTTCACATTTACCCCTGCCTTGGCTATATTTTTTAAGTAGTCAAGAGCAGTGTATACAAATTAAATAACCGCAATGATATAACGAAGACTTAATATGTATCAATTATCTGATACTGGAACTGCAAGTACTTAAAGAAGAGATGGACTATTGCATAATAAGATAATACGTAATTATTTATTCTTCAGTTTTGTAAGGTAGAGCAGCGGTTTTGATAAAAATACTAAGAAAGTTTGCGTTCATAACCAATCCATCTCACAGAAGATAACACCCTGCACAACAACACTACTTTGCAAACATTAAAGGTAGCGTTAGAAAAAAGCATCGTTGCTGTATAAATTTTACAGATACAGGTAACTTCCGTCAAATTCAACCACTAGTCTCTATTATTTCTAGCGCTGGCATTCTAAATGAAAGTTTAATGTCTACTAAACTTAATGTCAGCAATTGCCCATAAGCTACATCTCTCTACCAATAGGCTATTGTTTTTACCACTTGCCGCCGTCAGCGCTTTCATGGCTGCCGTTTTTCTACTGCAATAAAGATTTAGGTACGCTAAATCGCAATCTATTGCCATTCTTTAACTTTTGAAGGGCAACTCTATGCTGGAAGCTCCACTTATGTTAACCAACAAAAAAGTATAATTCTTCCACCAGTTAATTTCCATTGTACATAACTATTCATTACACAAAACTTACCATTTATCATCACAATTAAATAATAGTAAGAGAGGGTTTTGCATCATTTTTTGAGTAACTGAAAAAAATTTGAAAATATTTCATCCTGCTATTGTAATAATGTTATTACATTTTTTAACTTAGGGAACCAATTAAAATTTCCTCGTACCTAAATTAACTAAACCAAGAATCATGTATGCAAAAAGTTTACTTTGCGCAGCAGTCTCTATTTTGTGCTGCTTGCTATTTCATCCTGTTTTCGCCCAAAACCGGACGATTACCGGTAAAGTTACCGACAGTAAGGATGGTAGCTCGTTACCTGGCGCTTCCGTCACTGTAAAAGGCACATCTACCGGTACTGTCACTCAGGTTGACGGAACCTTCAGATTATCCGTTCCGGCAGGAAACGTTACCCTCGTTGTATCTTCTGTAGGATACGAAAGGCAGGAGATTAACGTAGGGTCCCGAACTACTATCAATTTAGCGCTTAAAGGCACAACCGGCAACCTTAACGATGTTGTAGTTATTGGCTATGGTACCCAACGAGTTAAAGATGCAACAGGGTCCGTGGCATCGTTAGGACCTAAAAACTTCAACAAAGGGGTTATTTCCAGCCCTGAGCAATTACTGCAAGGACGTGTGTCTGGCGTACAAGTTACACCTGCCAGCGGCGAACCCGGTGCCGGTGTTTCTATCAACATCCGTGGCGCATCATCTGTTCGAAGCGGCAACAACCCGTTGTATGTGGTTGACGGCGTACCTCTGGATAATGGTGGCACTTCCGGTGGTTTGGATGCCGGTGCAGGTACTTCTTCTGCACGTAATCCGTTAGCGTTCTTAAACCCTGCAGATATTGAGAACATCTCTGTATTAAAAGATGCTTCTGCTGCTGCAATTTATGGTTCAAGAGGTGCTAATGGTGTTATTTTGATTACCACCCGTAAAGGTTCAAAAGGCCAGGGTATTCAGTTTACGGCAAATACCAGCGTTTCTAGTCCAGCTAAAACATACGACTTAATGAGTGCTGCAGACTATGTGAAATACGCTACTGCCGCGGGTGCTACAGCTTCCGTTATCGACAAAAAAGGTAACACAGACTGGCAGGATGTAATTTTCCGTACTGCTATATCACAAGGCTATAACCTGGGCTATGGTAATGCAGGAAAATCAACCACCTACCGTTTCAACTTTGGTTATGATAACCAACAAGGCATTGTTGAAAATTCAAGCCTGAAAAGGTTAACTGGTCGTTTAAATGCTTCTCAAAACCTGTTTGGTGATAAAGTGAGAATTGATCTGAACTTTACCGCATCAAACGTTAAAAACCGCTACGCCCCTATTAGTGACAACGCAGGTTTTGAAGGTAGCTTGATTGGTGCCGCTTTATTATCTAACCCTACCTATCCAATTAAAAACCCCGATGGTAGTTACTTTAATAATAGTGATGCTAATTTCCGGAATGTGGCCAACATGTTGGAATATATTAATGACCGCGATAATTTAAACCGCTATTTAACTAACTTAAGCGGTACCTGGAAAATTGTAAAAAACCTATCTTATAAGGTTAACTTCGGCTATGATAACAACACCGCTAAGCGGGAAACCTTTATGGATTCACGTTTAATTGGTTATACCGGTAGCCAAAGTATTCGTAGCAGTGCAAGTATTCCGCAGGTTACAGGTAATGGCCGTGGTATAGAACAAAACCTGAAGTTACGTTCAACTATCATAGAGCACACCTTAACTTATGATAAAACAGTTGGTAAACATGCCATCAATTTATTAGGTGGCTACTCATACCAAAACTTTAAAAACTACAGCTTTAATAATATAGCTTACGGCCAAAAAGATAAAACTACACAAGCAAGCAGCCTTGATGATTTTAACACTCGTCCGTTTGCTGCTTTTGGCGATAGTTCTAAATATGAGTTACAGTCATACTTTGGCCGTGCTAACTATACTTATAATGACAAATACTTTTTAACTTTTACCTTTCGTGCAGACGGTTCATCTAAATTTGGTGCCAACAACAAATATGGCTACTTCCCGGCAGGTGCTTTTAAATGGAGAATTTCTAACGAAAGCTGGGCGCCTAAAAGAGCATTTGACGACTTAAGCCTTCGCTTAAACTATGGCTTAACTGGCAACCAGGAGTTCCCGCCGTATGCATCACTTGCCGTTAGCCAGTATCAGCTTAACGGTAGTACCACGGTAATTAGCAATGCCAGCCCTACTTTAAAATGGGAAACTAAAACGCAGTACGGTTTAGGTTTAGATTTTGCGATTGCCGGAGGTAGGCTCAGCGGTACGGTAGATTATTTCCACAACTCATTGAAAAATGTATTGTTCCTGCAAGTATATGCACAGCCGTCAGCGTCAACTCAGCGTTGGGTTAACCTGCCAGGTAACATTATTAATAAAGGTGTTGATTATAGCCTAAACTTTCAGGCCATTAAGAGTCGGAACTTTAACTGGGAAATTGCCTATAATGGTACTTACACGCAAAACACAATCAAAAACTTTGGTAATCGCGTAATCATCACAGGCGATATTAACGGTCAGGGTTTATCTGGTGCTTACTCACAGGTTATCCGCGACGGTTATCCGCTGGGATCTTTCTACCTGCCAACATGGACAGGTTACGATGCTAACGGTATCTCTACTTATGCAAATGATGGTCAGTCTTCAATTGTTGGTAGCGCATTGCCTAAATTTACGCAGGGGTTAACCAACAACTTTACCTACGGTCGTTGGAATGCAAGCATATTCATAAATTCCAGTACAGGTTTTGTAATTTACAATAATACCGCCAACGCTTATTTCCTTAAAGGAAGTTTAAAGAATGGCCGTAACGTAACCTATGATGCAGCAACCAGCGCCGAAAACCCGTTAAACTCTGGTAGTGTATCAACACGCTTTTTAGAAAAAGGCGACTTTGTACGTCTATCTAACGTGAATATAGGCTATACCTTCGCAACCGGTTCCATGAAAGGTATCAGATCACTACGTGTAAGCGTAACAGGCCAAAACTTAGCGCTGATTACTGGATACAAGGGCTTAGATCCTGAGGTAAATACTAATAAATCAAGAGATAACGTGCCTTCAAGAGGTATTGATTACACCGCTTATCCAAACGCACGCACATTCACTTTGGGTATTAACGCAGGCTTTTAATTTTAAAAGGACATGAAAAAATTAAATAAGAAATTATTATTAAGTGCAGGGGCTTTAGCAGTATTTAACCTTAGTTGTACCAAGCTAAATGAAGACCTGTACGGAAGCAAATATGTAGATAAAGGCGGTGCAGCAACCAGCGCCGATTTGGGGGGTGTTTATTCACAATTGAACGGGTTCAACGATCAGGCAAACTGGTACGCACTTTCTGAGCATTCGTCAGACGAGATGATGGGCCCAACTCGCGGAACAGACTGGGACGACTTTGGTACCTGGCGTAAACTGCATCAGCATACCTGGGACCCATCTCACAACCAAATTTATGATACCTGGAACAACCTGAACATTGGCGTATACCGTGCAACCTCGGTAATAGCTAAAGCAGCAGACAATCAAACCAAAGCAGAGGCTAGCTTTTTACGTGCCTTCTTTATGTATTGGGTGGTTGATTTTTACGGACAGCAACCTTTTCGTGAAGTTACTGACGACCCGGATGCCAACCCACGTGTAATGACCCGTAAAGAAGCGACTGATTTCATGATTAAAGATCTGGAATTTGCTATAGCCAATCAAACCACCAAAGATCCGGGAAAGGGTAATAAATATGCTGCCGAATTTTTGCTGGCTAAAATTTACCTGAATAAAGCAGTATTCTATCAAGACCCTGCTACAGCTGCCGGACCATATACCTTTCAAAAAGCCGATATGGACAAGGCGTTAGGCTATTTAAATGATATCATTAACAATGGTGGTTATACCTTAACACCAAACTATTATGATAACTTTAAATGGGATAATACTACAGCCTCTAAAGAAATCATATTTGCTCGTCAGAATGATCCGAACGTTGGTCAGAATGCAAGTGTAGAGAACCGTACCCGTATGGGCATGCACTACAATACTACCCCAGATGGTTGGAACGGATTCACTACCCTGGCTGCTTTTTATAACAGCTTTGAGGACAATGATATTCGTAAAAAGTATAACCTGCCGGGCTACACTGACAAAACCGGGCACAACGTGGGTTTCCTGGTTGGTCAGCAAAAAAAGTATGACGCACAGGGTAATCTGGTTAACGTGCTTGACCGAAGTGGTAACCCATTGGTATTTACACCAAATGTAAATTTGGGTTATGCTACCGAGGCCGAAGGTATCCGGGTAGTTAAGTTTGCACTTAACCCTGCCAACTACGGTCAAAGCGGTAACGACTATGTGTTTTTCCGTTTTGCTGATGTACTGCTGATGAAAGCCGAAGCTATTTTGCGTGGCGGCACCGATGCTGCTCAGCCATTAGCATTAGTAAATCAAATTCGTGCTAACCGTGGCGCTACGCAGTTGGCCAATCTTGACCTGACAGCACTGTTAGCAGAACGTGGCCGGGAGTTGTACTGGGAATCGTGGAGACGTAACGACCTCATCCGCTTTGGGAAATTCAATGATCCGGTTGATCAAAGAGAAACAAAGTCGGCCGGTTATCGTGTAGTTTATCCTATCCCTCAACGCGCGGTTGACTCCAATCCAAACCTTAAACAAAACTTTGGCTATTAATAATAGCCCGTCCCGAATCTTTAAACGTAGCGATTTTCATCGCTACGTTTTTCATACCTATTAATTGTAAATGATTAAGCATTTCAAATACCTGTTGTTATGGTTGCCTTTAATTATCAGTTCTTGTCATTCTCCTTCACCCAATACCCAATTTCAACAACTAAACGGCAGTAGTACAGGTATCCTTTTCAGCAACAATCTTACTGATAACAGCGTTACTAATATCTTTTCTTACCGCAACTACTATAATGGCGGTGGTGTAGCTATAGGCGATGTTAATAATGATGGTTTAAACGATGTTTTCTTTACCGCAAATCAGGGCGATAATAAATTATTTATCAATAAAGGCAACTGGAAGTTTAAAGATGTAACCCTTCAAGCTGGTGTTAAAGGCAGCAAATACTGGAGCACCGGAGTAACCATGGCAGATGTAAACGGCGATGGTTGGCTGGATATTTATGTTTGTAACAGCGGCAACAAATACGGACAAAAAACGGATAACGAGTTGTTTATCAACCAGCGTAACGGCACTTTTAAAGAAGAAGCAGCGCAATATGGTTTAAACGATAAAGGCCTTTCTACCCATGCCGTTTTTTTTGATTATGATTTAGACGGCGACCTGGATTGCTATGTGCTGAACAATTCCTTCAGACCTATAGGCACCTTCAACTTTTCTGAAAATTTACGATCTAAAATAGACGAATTAGGCGGCGACCATTTATACCGCAACGATAACGGGCATTTTGTTAATGTTACCCAAGCTGCTGGTATCTACTCAAGCGATATCGGATTTGGACTGGGCGTATCGGTAGCCGACATCAACCGGGATGGCTATCCGGACATTTATGTGTCCAACGATTTTTTTGAGCGCGACTACTTGTATATCAATCAGCACAACGGCACATTTAAGGAGAATATACAAAATCAAACCGGTCACCTAAGTTTGGCTTCGATGGGATCAGACATTGCAGACATAAACAATGACGGCTTGCTTGATATTTTTACTACCGAAATGCTTCCTGAAAGCGACGCCAGACTCAAAAGCATAACTTCTTATGAATCATACGATGTAGTAAAGCTAAAGCAAAAAGACGGCTATTACAATCAATATATGCAAAACTGCCTACAATTGAATAACGGCGATGGCACATTTTCTGAAGTTGCTTTTTACGCCGGAATTGCAGCCACCGACTGGAGTTGGGGTGCCTTGGCATTTGACATGGATAATGACGGATGGAAAGATTATTTAATTTGTAACGGCATTTACAAAGACCTCACCAACCAAGATTATATAGAGTATCTGGCCAATGAAGATAATCTTAAAAAGATTCAAGATGGAAAGCGTTTTAAGTATCAGGAATTTGTATCCAAAATACCTTCTGTGCCTGTATCCAGTTATGCTTTTATAAACAACCACAACCTTACCTTTAAAGACAAAACAGCCGAATTAGGCCTCAATGAACCTGGTTTTAGTAATGGTGCAGCCTATGGCGATCTGGACAATGACGGTGACCTGGACTTGATAGTTAACCGGGTAAACATGCCGGCGGGAGTTTATTGCAACCATGCCGAAAAGCTTAAAAACGCCTCACTTAAAATCAGTTTAAAGGGTGATGGTAAAAATGCTTTTGGCGTCGGCGCAACTGTTAAGGTATGGGCGGCAGGGCAAGAGTTGCTTTTTTATCACCAGCCCGCCCGGGGTTTTGAAAGTAGCACCTCTCCTAACCTGCTGTGCATGGGCATAGGCAAGGCCCAAAAAGCCGATTCTGTTAAAGTGATATGGCCAAACGGCAAAACACAAACCCTTGTAAATGTACCAGCCGGCAAGCTGATCACTTTAAACATAAAAAATGCCACCATCAAACAACCAGAAGTACAAACTAAACACCCAACACTTTTCACCGAGGTTTCTAAACAACTATTTGATTCTATACCCCGACATCATGAAGACGATTTTGTTGACTTTGACCGCGAACGCTTAACGTTGCAAATGCTGTCGACAGAAAATCCCTATATCGTTACCGGCGATTTGAACAACGACAAGCTAACCGACTTTTACTTCAGCGCTTCGGCAGGTCATCCGGCCTGCATCTATTTTCAGCAACAGAACGGACGTTATAAGCCTTACATTCCCGACGACTTTAAAAAGCAGGATTACCTGGAATGTGCAGGCGCAGTTATTGGCGACTTTGACAAAGATGGCGACCAGGATTTAATGATTGCATTCGGCGGCAACCAGGAAGAACCTGACTCACATGTAATGAAACCACGCTTTTACGAAAATGACGGGCACGGACGCTTTAGTTGGAACAGGCAAAAATCGCCGTCCTGCACCGTTAATGCATCGGTAGTGGTAAAAAGCGATTATGACCATGATGGTGATGAAGACATTTTTATCGGCGGACGCAGCGTGCCCGGCTTATATGGCTGTTCACCTTCATCCTACCTGCTTCAAAACGATGGACATGGAAATTTTAAAGATGTAAGCACTCAGGTGTTTGGTGATACCCACTTGGGCATGGTAACCAGCGCCCAATGGGCCGACCTGGATAAAAACGGGTACGATGATCTTATTGTAGCCGGTAACTGGATGGGTATCCGCATATTCAAAAACACAAGCGGGCATTTTAAAACAGATAATAGCTTGAATAATTATAAAGGTTGGTGGAGCAGTATTGCAACAGATGACATTAACGGCGATGGTTACCCGGATATAATAGCTGGGAACCTGGGTTTAAACAGCAAGTTCAGGGCATCAACTACAGAACCGATGCGCATTTTTATAAAAGACTTTGATGGAAATGGCACCAAAGAATGTATCGCTTCCATCTACCGTCATGACCATCAGTCGTATGTATTTCACATGCGACCAGACCTGGTAGCGCAGATGCCCATATTTAAAAAGAAGTATCTTAGATACGAGGACTATGCAGGCAAGCCCTTTCAAGATATTTTTCCTGATGACGACCTTAAAGATGCAGAAAAGCATGAGATCAATACGCTCGCATCATCGGTATTTATCAACAACAAGGGTACTGGGTTTACTTATAAACCACTACCTGCAAACGCACAATTTGCTCCAGTAAACACGATAATTGTTGACGATAATGAGCACTTGAAAACTAAAAGCCTAATATTGGCCGGCAACTTTTATGACTTTAAACCCGAGGTAGGAAGATTGGATGCCAGCTACACAACTACCTATGTATACAAAGACGGAAATTTCAAATATGTCCCTTCCCTGCAAAGCGGCATTTGTATTAAAGGACAGGTGCGATCATCAGCCATAATATCTAACGCATCCGGCAAAAAAACTTATCTTTTTGGATTGAATGACGACCGCTTGTATGCTTACAAACCTAACTATTGATGTTGCTTAAATCACCAATATGAGCCTTAAACCCTTTTTATATTTTAATAAACTGCTGCTTTTAGTAACGCTACTAACCCTATTATTAGGCGCATGCAAACATCAGCCGGAGGGGCCTCATACTTTCGAAAAGGTTGATCCGTCGGTATCCAACGTGCGGTTCGCCAATAACATTACAGAAACAGACTCATTAAACATACTGGATTACCTGTATTTCTATAACGGCGCAGGAGTGGCCAGTGCAGATTTTAACCGCGACGGATTGCAGGACCTTTATTTCGTATCCAACCAGGAATCGAACAAACTATACCTCAATAAAGGAAATTTAAAATTTCAGGACGTAACTGAAAAGGCTCGGGTAGCCGGTAATGGCAATTGGAAAACCGGCGTAACCATTGTAGATATTAACAATGATGGATTTCCGGACATATATCTTTCCGTTGTATCAGGATATAAAAGCTTTACAGGGGCCAACCAGCTGTACATCAATAACGGCGACATGACCTTTACTGAAAGTGCCGCCAAATATGGTATCGACTTTAAGGGCCTTTCTACACAGGCTGCGTTTTTTGATTATGATAAAGATGGAGACCTAGACTTATTTATACTGACACACTCCGTGCACAGTAACGAATCTTACGGCGATTCAACCGCCCGGTTTAAATACAACTACGCCGCCGGCGATCACCTGTTGCGTAATGACAAGGGCCACTTTACCGAAGTAACACAACAAGCCGGCATTTACGCTTCGGCTATTGGCTACGGCTTAGGTATTAGCATTGGCGATTTGAACAACGACGGCTGGGACGACATATATGTGTCCAACGACTTTTTCGAGCATGATTATTATTACGTCAACCAGCACAACGGCACCTTTAAAGAGCAAATGAAAAGCGCGTTTGGCCATACCAGTTTATTCTCGATGGGCAACGCCATTAGCGATATTAATAAAGACGGCGCGTTAGATGTGGTTACCACAGATATGCTACCGGAAGATCTACAACAGTTGAAATCTTCTATCAACGATGAATCATTGGATATTTATAACCAGGAAGTAAAAGCCGGCTTTTATTATCAATACTCTAAAAACTGCCTGCAGTTGAATGTGGGCAACGGCAATAAGTTTATTGATGTTGGCTTATATGCCGGGGTTTCTGCAACAGATTGGACGTGGTCGCCTTTGTCGCAAGACTTTGACATGGATGGTTATAAAGATTTATTTTTTTCAAACGGTATAAAAAAACGTCTTACCGACCTCGACTATTTAAAATATCTAGGCACCCCATCAGTGCAACGAGTTGGCACAAACAAAAAGTTCGATCAAGATAAAATAAACCACATGCCGGATGGAAAAGTGCACAGCTATTTGTACAAAGGCAATAAGCAACTTAAATATGCCGATGTTTCATCAAGCAATGATATGCGGGATACTGCCTCATCTGCCGGGGCAGTAGCGGTTGACCTGGACAATGACGGTGACTTAGAAATTGTAACTAACAACTCAAATGAACCTGCTTTTATTTACAAAAACACAACGATAAACCCCGGCGGGCCCGTTAAACATTCATATATTACTTACCAGGCAAATTATAAAGGCGATAACCGCAAAGGCATAGGCACCAAGCTTTATTTGAAATCGCAAAAATCATTAGATCATCAGGAGTTTCAAACCACAACGGCTTTTCAAAGCAATCAGCCCGACCGATTATTGTTCACATTTTCAGATAATGATAAACCCGAACAGTTGCTTATAGTATGGCCTGATAACTCTTATCAAATTGAAACTACCTTTAAGTTAAACAAGCCCAACAAGGTTACTTATCATGCCGACAAAGTATTGCACACCCCCGATATTGCAAGTGTTATTACCCAGTTTGTAAATGGCAGTGCCAGTTTTAATAGTAAGCCTGTAAAAACAGTTCAATTAGCACAGTTAAACCTCAACGAAACTCCCGATTTTAATTACGCTTACCTATTACCGCACAACTACCTGCCGCACACACCCGCTGTAGCCGTAACAGACATTGATAACGACGGTAATGACGACATTTATATAGGTGGCATGGCTGGCGATGAAAAGTATCTATTAATTGCCGATGGTAACGGAAATTACCGCAAAAACGTTCCGGCCGCATTTGCATCATTTACAAATATTGCAGACGCTGAGGCGAAATGGTGCGATGTTAATAACGACAAACGGCCCGACCTTATAGTGCTAAGCAGTAATCATCCCTTTGCCGACAGCAGCAGCTTGGTGCAGCCACGACTGTTTGTTAACAAAGGGAATTTTCAGTTTGAGTACATCCCCCTACCGCAAATCAGTAAGCAAACTTCCGGTATAACAACGTTTGATATTAATGGAGATGGGTTGAAAGATATTTTGCTGCATGGCAGTATTTCATTCCGAAATTATACGGCAAAGCGCCCCTCTGTTTTATTACTCAATAAAGGTAATGGCCAGTTTCAGGTGGCTCCAAACCATATCTATTCAGAACTTAGGAATATACCTTTTATAAAAGATATTGCCGTAGCTGACGTAGATGGTGACGGACGGGATGACCTGGCAGTTGCTGCGGAATGGCAACCGCCGATGATATTTTTAAACAAAAACAACAAGTTAGTAAGATTGAATTTGCCCGCGCTGAAAAACCTGTCGGGATGGTGGCAATCCATAATGGTTGCAGACGTTGATCATGATGGCAAGCAAGATGTAATAGCCGGCAATTGGGGAGTGAACAACAAGTATAACGTAGCACCCGACAGACCACTTTACGCCTACAATCAGGACCTGGACAATGATGAAAAACCAGATTTGATTTTATCGTACAATCATCATGGAAAGTATTACCCGTTCAGGCCTAAAAATGATTTGGAACAAGAACTCCCTTACCTGAAAAAAGAATGGTTGAGTTATCGCAAAATGAGTGATAAAACTACCGAAGAGATTTTTGGCAATAAGCTAAATTTAAACGATCGGCTGGAAGCGAAAACGTTCAAAACTATTGTCATATCCGACATTATGCATACGGCAAAAGTTACGGAGCTGCCGTGGCTGTATCAGCAGGCACCCATAAAAAACATTAGGCAAACGGCCAAAAACGAAATTTTGCTTAACGGATACTTCTCGGGCGTAGTTCCGTTTGAGGGCAGATACGATGCGCTAGGGCTTGCCTGTGCAACTTATAACAACAAGACCAAAACGTTGTCTGCGCCTGTTTACTGGGTAAACCCGCAAACCAACTTTCAGGAACTGGAAAACCTTCAGCCAATTAGAAACAGAGGCCGAAGTAACTTTTTGGCCGTAACATATGATGGTAAAGTATTGCTCATTTCGGAACAGAATCAAAAAAGCAACTTTATAGCACAGGGCAGCAAATACGAGTAACCCATTTACTGGTATCCGGCACGGTAGCACGGTCGGTTATCAGTTCTTCGTAAGGAATAGCAGGTGCTGTATAGTTATTATCTCTCATATAAACAGACAGTTGGGCAAGTGCATTATTAACACTATTATCACCTCCTTTAACTTGAACAGTTAGAATATTGGCATGATACACCAGCTTTTTGATATAAACATCTTTACCTGCACTTACCCATTTATTTACGGGTATAGCCAACGAGGTTAGATATTGCTTATCATTAAGTTGTGTTATATTTAACATCGGGTAACTAACCTGCTTGGCTTGGTGAGCACTGGCGTATGCTTTTAAAGTGCTTAGTTTTTCATAAATTTCTTTTACCGTTAAAGGAACTTTGCTTGTACGTTTGGTGGACAGTAATATCGAATCTTCAATTCTGGCTTTTTGTACGTGAATGCCATATACATGCCGGTCATCTTCTAAAAACAGCTTACTGTTGGTTAATACATAGTCTATTTGCTGCGCTATCTTATCTCGATTTTGATAGCGTAAAATTCTTTTTACCGGGTTTAAACCGGTCGTTAATACACCATCCCAGTTAAGGTCAATACCCTTACTATCTTTAATGGTGTAACTTACTGTGCTTGGCAAAGTAACATTATCAGCCACAAAACGACCGGCTACCTCACTCACCGTATTTTTTTGCATTGTAAATTTCTGACTGGCATCAGGCCACCATTTACTCCACTTTTTATAATGCATTACGTATTTCATCACTGCTTGTTCGGTTGTGTAAACCCTTACCTGCCGATGTATTTTTATATAAGGTGGAATAAGAACATAGGTAAGAATAGTAACAACTAAAACGAGCAGGATAATAAACGCCACTAACTTTTTTGTCATCTTAATTAAGGTAAAAATTGGTTTTACAAGTTATTAAAAAAGTAATTGACAGATAAGTATTTCATTAGCAAGTTTTCATAATTACTTTTTTGTATTTTTAAATACCAATTATGAAACTTAAACATTTATTTACAGCTATGCTGCTAGCAGCATGCATAGCGCCGGCTTATGCACAATCTAAAGCAGATGCTTGGGTAATCAGAACTGATAAAATAAACCCATCAAATTATTACGGCATTACGGTAGCAAATGGGATGATCGGTGTAGTATCCGCACCGGAACCGTTTAAAATAAAGAGTGTAGTATTGGCCGGCACATATGACCAGTACGGCCGCGGCAGGGTAAGCAATTTTCTGAACAGCTTTAACCTGCTTAATATGAACCTTGATATTAATGGCAGAAGGGTTTCTGCTGCAGGTTGCAGTAATTTTAGGCAACAGCTGGATATGCATCATGCTGCATTCACCACCACTTTTGATTATGGCGACGAGGCTACCGTTAAATACACCTATTACTCATTACGCCAACTACCGTTTTCGGTATTAATGGATGTAACCGTTACCGCCAAAAAAGATATCAATTTATCTGCCGCCAGCGTTATAGAAGCGCCGGATGCGCTACGCGAGGTACAAAATTATTATAATGAAATTGACCGTCCGCACACTACCATCAGCCTGTTAACATCAACAGCCAAAAGTCCTACCGGAAAGTTGCAACTCTGTTCATCGGCCACCTTTTTATTTAGCGAGCCGCACGGTAACGAACCACGGGTGATACACGAAATGTGGGACAGCAACATGCACCTAATGCGGTTTGGAAAAGCACTAAAGGCTGGAGAAAGTTATACCTTTTCCATTACAGGTACCTCAATTTCATCCGCTCATCATGATGATCCTTTAAATGAGGCAGAACGTTTAACCATTTATGCAAAGCTGGAAGGGCATGACCGATTGCTTAAATTCCACAACCAGGCGTGGGACGAGCTTTGGAAAAGCGATATACAGATTGAGGGCGACGACCAGGCCCAGCAGGACATCCATAGTATGATGTACCATTTATACTCATTCTCCCGTGCCGGAACTGCTTTTTCGCCTTCGCCCATGGGACTGTCGGGGTTAGGCTATAACGGACATGTGTTTTGGGACACCGAGGTATGGATGTATCCAGCGTTACTGGTGTTACACCCTGAAATAGCCAAGTCGTTACTGGAATACCGTTTTGAAAGATTGGAAGCCGCCAAGCGCAATGCATTTGCCAATGGCTTTAAGGGCGCCATGTTCCCGTGGGAAAGCGCAGACAAAGGCGTGGAAGAAACGCCGGTTTGGGCCTTGAGCGGGCCGTTTGAACACCACATAACTGCCGATGTGGCTATTGCCTTTTGGAACTATTACTGCGTTACGCAAGATAAAACATGGCTTAAGGAACGGGGCTGGCCTATCCTTTCTGCCACTGCCGATTTTTGGGCCAGTCGTGTGGAGCGTAATGGCAAAGGGCACTATTATATTAAGAACGTGGTTGCGGCCGATGAGTGGGCAGAAAACGTGGACAATAATGCGTACACCAACGCGGCTGCGAAAGTAAATTTACAGTATGCCACGCAGGCAGCAAGAGTTTTAGGCATCAGCCCTAACCCAGACTGGGCTGTGGTTGCACAAAACATCCCGATACTTAACCTCCCAGACGGTGTTACCAAAGAGCACGAAACGTATAAAGGCGAAGGCATTAAACAAGCGGATGTAAACCTACTGGCTTATCCGTTAAAAGTAATTACCAATAACCAGCAAGTAAAAAAGGACTTGGAATATTATGAAACGCGTATACCCAACGAGGGTACTCCGGCCATGACGCAGGCCATATTTGCATTGCTGTATTCAAGGCTGGGCAATGGCGATAAAGCTTATCACTTTTTCAAAGACGCTTATGAACCTAACCTGAACCCTCCTTTCAGAGTAATTGCTGAAACCAAAGGCGGAACTAACCCTTACTTTGCTACCGGTGCCGGAGGTATTTTGCAAAGCGTATTGATGGGTTTTGGCGGCTTGGATATTACCAATGGCGGAATAGTTCAGATTAAAACTACGCTACCACCCAAATGGCGGTCTTTGACATTAACCGGCATTGGTCCGGATAAAAAAACTTTTGTTGTTAAGCATTAAAATACTAACTTTTCGCTCAAGTACAACCAATATATAAACGCTACCGGCTGTTTACGCCTCTAGCAAAAAAACTACTGATTACCCATACTCTACATTGATTATAACTATGAAAAGTTTCATAATCTTTTTGACAGGCCTTGCAATTCTGATTTCGTCTTGTAAAAAAAACGATTACCAACAGATATTACACAATCCGGAATTGTATTCGAGCACAGTACATGAATTAAACAGTGTAGTTATGGGTAACAATTTCACCCCTGTTGTGGCTTCCCGAAATTACGCTTATGCTACGGTTGCAGGCTATGAGGCTATTGCGGCGGGGTATCCGAAACAGTACCAATCGCTTGCCGGGCAATTAAATGATTTTAAAGGTGTTCCGGCTGCTCCGAAAGGCAAAACAGTAGATTTTGAATACGCCGCCATACTTGCTTTTTGCGAAGTTGGGCAGGCCGTTACATTTCCGGAAGGAAGCATGAAGTATTATATAGACAGCTTGAATACCCTGGCGTTAGACCATGGCATGCCCGAAGATGTACTAGCCAATACTCAGGCTTATGCAAAAGGCGTAGCCGGTGCAGTTATTAAATGGAGCAAAGGCGATAACTACCTGCGCACACGCAGTGCCTCAAAATTTACTGTTACCAGCGAAGATGGCCGCTGGATACCTACGCCACCCATGTATGCGCAAGCTGTAGAACCGCATTGGATGGAGGTTAGACCAATGGTTTTAGACAGCGCCTCTCAGTACCGGGTGCCGCCGCCGCCTAAATTTGATGTAAAAAATAAAACCAGCAAGTACTACCAGGAGGTAATGTATATCAAAAACACGGTTGAAAACTTAACGCCCGAACAAAAGCACATTGCTGATTTTTGGGACGATAATCCGGGGAAAATGAATGTATCAGGCCATGTTCAGTTTATCACCAAAAAGTTTTCGCCTCCAGGGCATTGGATGAGCATCACCGGCATCGCCGCCAAAAAAGTACATGCTGATTTTGGCACAACGGTTTGTGCTTTTGCTAAAACGGCTATTGCGCTTTTTGATAGTTTTATACAATGCTGGGACGCTAAGTACCATTATAATACCATGCGCCCCGAAACGGCCATCAATAAATACCTGGATATTAACTGGCGCCCTTACCTGCAAACCCCACCATTTCCGGAATACACTTGCGGCCACTCTACCGTATCATCATCGGCAGCCGAAGCTTTGACCAGTGTTTTTGGGGATCATGTTGCTTACACAGACACATCAGAATTGGAATTTGGGATTGAAAGCAGATCATTCTCATCATTCCGTGCCGCTGCGTTAGAAAATAACTGGGCTCGGTTTTACGGGGGAATTCATTTTCATAACTCCTGCCAGGTGGCACATTATTATGGAAAAAAAGTTGGCGAGCTGGTGTCCAATAAACTAATTATGAAGAAGTCTGCGAGTAAGTTATAATGCCCAAACATCTTTCTTATAAGGCTTTTACACTTAAATTGTCGGCAGTTAGTAATGCTTTATACGCTCTGAGGCCTACGCTGCCTGTCGCAAACTGGCTGTCTGTAGCGGTGATAACAGCTTGGTTAATACCGTTTATAAATACATCAAACTTGTTATTCACTGCCCTGACGGTAACCTTGTAGGTTTTGTTCATCTGGAGAGGAAAGGGTGCTGATGCGATAACAGTCCACTGCTTATCGCCTGATTTGCCAAGTTGTATAATGCCTTTTTCGGCATTCAGACCTAAATAGTAGCCTTGATAAGCCTCAGAACCGATAGCCGCATTGGTAACCCTGAAAATCAATCCGGCATCGCCTGCTGTGTTTACCGTAATATCAGCGTTATATTCAAAGTTTGAAAATCTGGTACCGGTTGCTATAACCTTTGTTCCGTTTCCGGAGCCACCGTCTTCGTTGGCTGCTGTGTGTATGGTCTTATCTTTACAATACCAGCCGCCGCCATAGTTTACTAACCGGCGATACGTATTGTCGTCAAAATTTTCCTGATAATTAGTAGTGATATACCTTTCATTTCCAATGGTTGGAAATATACTAAGGCGTAAACTTTCGGCGCCGAAAGGTACAAGGGTAACTTCCTGAGTTTTTTCGGTGGATGTTACCGGGCTATATGGAACGTCTAAGGCAGCTGTTGCGTTGTCATCAATAGTCCACGATGAAATGCGTTTAGCCTTTATTTTTAAAGACACGGGCGTAACATCTTGCATAAATGGATTTTCGGGCATATTGCCTTTCACAAACTGAACACTATTTTCGAGAGCGCCTTTTGACAATACTAAACCATAATTCCAGGCCGAAGCCGTCGATATCTCCGTTTCATAAAATCCTTTAACCGGGAATTCTTTCACATGCTTTTCTGCCTGTTTTATTTTTAAGGCATAAACAAGCGGCCCACGCTCAACACTAACCGCATTATTTACCTGTGGCTGTAGCTGCAGGTGCATAGGAAAGTTAAGCACTACCTTATCATCGCTTTTCCACTTTCTGTTGATTACCAACATTTGCCCCGGTTTAACACTTGTTATCTTTTGTCCGTTTACCAATACATTTGGGACTTTGCACCAAGCCGGAATACGAAGTTTGAGAGGAAACGATGCCGACTTTTTCAATGAAAATTTTAGCCGCACTTGCTCTTCAAAGGGGTAAGCGGTATCTTCATCAATAGTTACCTGCGTTTTGTTGGCTATATGGGTTGTTACGGCCATTGGTCCGTAGGTATTTACGGCCAGTCCGCCGTCGGGTGTAGCCAGCCAGCTATTTTTAACAAAGTAAGGCCAGCCCATGTGCATATTATACCGGCAACATGGGTAACCCGAATAAGGGCTTGGCACAATGCCATTTCCATAATCCTGATTAAAACCATGAGGCCCCGGCAAAGCCTGAACTTGGTTGGGTAAAGTATAATAAGTATGGTCTTTAAAATCTTTGCTGAATTGAGCAGGCAAAGCATTAAAGGCAACCTTTTCCAGCTGATCCCCAATATTTGCTTGATGACTGATTCTGAAAGCCGTTTCCAAGCTTTGCATCCATTCTACCACGGTACAGGTTTCCACACCTTGTACCGAACTTTTGCCGGCCAAAAACTCGGTACCCGAACCCAACCCTTGTGGCTGCCCATGCTCGCGCATAATAAAGTTTATACCGTTTTGCATGGCATTGGCGTAATATGGCGAGGCATCAACCTGCGAATAAACCATCGGAAATTTTAAAGCCTCGGCAACACTTACCATGTGCCTGGTATGAAAATCGCGCCCGTAATAAAAGAACTGATTATTGTTAAAAATATCGGCCCAAGGGTATGCCTGCGCTTTCAATTTATTCACCAAAGCAAGCAAATAAGTTTCTCCGGTTTGGTTGTACAACCACAAAGCCACATCCATGTTGTCGCCGGCCCGAGACTTACTCCATTCGCGTAGTGGGTCTTGGTCCAGATTAGCCAGTTCGTATTTAAAGTATTTGGACATAAAAGGAATCACCCGTTTATCATTTGTAGCTTCGTAATAACTTTGCAAAGCGTACAAAAAAGGCATTCTGGGCCACCAGTCTTTCATTTTTACGGGTCCAAACAAACCATTTTCTGCTTGATGGTTAAGCGTGTAGTCAATCCACTTTTGTGCCTTTGCCTTTAGGCCGGCATCATCCAGCGTATAGGCTAAGGCAACTAATCCTTTTAAATAGTAGGGCGCTTTTTCCCAGCTATTACCGTCTCCGCCTAGCCAATCGGCATCTTTACCTAAATCGTTTTTACCCGGATACAATTCCTCGGCATGACCGGTGGCACCATCTTTCTGCAGTTCCAACTGCTTTTTTAACCACCCCTTCGCTTTAATACTTCCTAAAGGTAGCTGTGCATAGGAATCGGCTTTTAAAGGTGCCCTGTTAAAATAAATTGGCGTTTGCCCATAACAGGTTAAACCCGTTAAGCTTAATGCACATACACTAAATGAATACAGTATTGACTTGGCGGTTGAAATCATAAGAAGATAATGCAGAACTAATTGGTTCATCACCTGCAACTATCCAAAAGCAGACGACTTTGTTAACGTTAAGGTACAACGTATATAGCAAAGTTCAATGAAATAAATTTTTTACATCTGGCCTACGCAATGAGGACATAATAGCCTTATCATTTAATAGAGTTATCGTATTTGAATTACCGGCACACGCCCTGCTCAATACCAAATGAAGAATGAAGATAGGTAACACCCAAGCCCCTAAGTACAAACCACAGGCCCAGGCACAGCATAAAATAAGGAATAACGTAATTAAATTTGCGCCGTAAAACCGGCCCGGCGAAACCAGAACTAACAGTAGCAACAAGCATTAATGGTAAAGTACCTGTTCCGAACCAAAACATATACTGCGCCGCACTTACAGCACTGGTAGTATTTACTGCTCCTACCAGCGCCAGATAAACAAAACCGCAGGGTAAAAAGCCATTCAGCATACCTACAATTAAATGACCTGAGCGGCGGGTTAAGGCATAACCCAACAAACGGTTAAACGGAGCCAGCAATTTAGCTGCCATTTGCCCTTTACCTACCGATAGCTTAAACAGCCTGGTTGCGGCTGCCGCAATGATTAATATCCCGCTTAAAATACTTACCCATTGCTGCAAGCCTGCCAACCACAGCTGTTTGCCAATTAAGCCGATTAATAGCCCTAAAAACGTATAGCTAATGGTACGGCCCATGTTGTAAACCAGCTTATCCCAAACTAGCAACCACGTGCCGCCGCCATTTACCGGAACAGCAAAAGCCAGCGGCCCGCACATGCCTATGCAATGTACGCTGCCAAACAGGCCTATAAAAAAAGCTATTTCGTTGCTGCTCATTGTAAATAAACTTCCTGTTCGTATTGGTAAGCTTTTTGGTGGCTTACCCACTCAAAGTGCAGTAACCATTGGCCTGCTGCCAGTTGTGCTAAAGGTATACGCATGGTGTTATCGGCATTGCTTTCAATAGTAAAGGTTTTATCCATGTGGCGGTCTGATGAGCGTTTAAACTTCAAAACGCCATCGGCAGGCTCTGTGAATTTTACGACCATTTCTTTGCCTGCAAAGCTAATAAGCGGTTGTGCCTTATCGGTAACCACCTGTTTTTCGCGGGTGTATTCTTTATCAAAGGCCAAGCCTTTTTCGTAGTACTGTTTATCATAATCGTCTGTTGGCCGGCTCACCATATACACACCCATGCCTATGATAAACAGCATAAAAGTGGCCATGCCCGCAATGATTGATTTTCCCCAGTTCATATAGTTTAATCTTAATTAATCGGTCCGATGAAGGTGGTATTGGCAGAGCCTAGTATTTTGTTGCCTTGCACCACGTTTAGCTTGATATCTGTTTTGGCGTTATGAATACTGGTAGCTGGCACCAGTAAAAAGAACGTAATTTTGGTTGATTCTTCTTTAGCCAGTGTACCCGGTGTCTGTATATACTTGATTTTGATAGATGGATCATCAGCTACCAGGTTAATATGCTGCGACTGGTTGGTTTTGTTAATAATATCAGCATTGTAAATATTGCTGATGTAGCCGCCCGGTTGCTCCTGGTATAATAAACCTGCCGAGCGCAATACCGTTAAGTCAATGTCGCTGCGCTGTAGAACAAAGTAAGCTAATACGCCAAACAAGACTACCATTACACTACTGTAACCTGCCATACGGGCGGTAAACTTTGGCTTAGTCTTTTTCTCTATGGTTTCTTCAGAGTAAAAGCCAATAAGGTTAAGTTCCCGGTTTATTTTTTCCATTACCTGGTTGCAGGCATCAATACAGGCGGTACAGTTGATACACTCCAACTGCGGCCCTTTACGAATATCAATACCTGTTGGGCAAACATCTACACACAAGCCGCAATCCACACAATCACCTTTTGGCGCTTTGGTTTGCTGCCTTGAGCGCTTGCCACGCGGTTCGCCGCGCAGATAATTATAGGCTACCATAAGCGTGTGTTTATCTGTTAATACACCTTGTAAACGGCCGTACGGACAAATTACCGTACAAACAATTTCGCGTGCCTGACTATAAACCAAATAGAAAGCAGCGGTAAAAATACAGATACTGATAAAGCCTGATATATGTTGTGTTACCGGTTCGGTAATGATTTTCAACAGGCTTTCGCTGCCAATTACATAAGCCAAAAAGGTATTGGCAATAACAAACGACAAGACAACAAATATCAAATGCTTGCTGGCCTTTTTCAGAATTTTTTCATTAGTCAGCGGCCCTTCATCCAGCTTGCGGCGTTGCTTGGCATCGCCCTCAATCCATATCTCAATTTTGCGGAAAACCATTTCCATAAAAATGGTTTGCGGGCATATCCAGCCACAAAAAATGCGACCAAAAGCAATAGTAAACAGCACTATGCCCACTACAAAAGCCAGCATGCCCAGCACAAACAAAAAGAAATCTTGCGGCCAAAACACCTGCCCCAGTATTACAAAGCGGCGTTCAACAACATTGAATAAAAAAATTGGGTTGCCGTTGATGCGTAAGTACGGACCGGCAAAAAAAAGAATGAGGTAAAAGTAACTTAACCAGGTACGGTATTGATAAAATTTACCCTTGCGAACAAGCGGATACAACCATTTACGCTTTTCGGTCTGCACGGTATCCGGCTTGCTCGTTTCAGATATCATCATGGCTATTCAGATAGCTTATAATTAAGGGTATATTGTTTATTTGCTAACCACCATAGCGGTTTTAGCAGCGCTGCTGGTAGCGTCGTCGGTTTCTTTGTCGCCTTGTGGCTCTTTAGCGCCCGGCGGGTTGGTACCGTGTAATGATTTAATAAAGCTGGCAACGTCGGCTATTTGCTTAGGTGATAGCTGTTTTTCCCACGTAGGCATGCCTTTGGCCGTTACACCGTATTTAATAGTTTTAAATACATCTGCAATTTTACCACCATGCAGCCAGTAATCATCAGTAAGGTTAGGGCCAACTACGCCCTGACCTTTATCGCCGTGGCAAGGCATACAACTGGCTTTGAAAACAGCCTGACCAGAAGCCAGCACTGCAGGATCGGTTGATACAGTAACGGTACTTTCGTCAACCCGGTTAGCCGCTTTGGCTAAATAAGCTTCTTTTTCTTTAGCGGCAATTTTCATCTCTGTCACATATTCCTGATCCTGCAACTGCCCTATTCCCAACACGTGATAACCAAGTATATAAGCTACCGCAAACACAATGGTGATATAAAACAGGCCCATAAACCAGGCCGGTGTAGGGTTATCCAATTCTTGAATACCGTCAAAATCGTGCTCAATCAGTATTGATTTTTCTTCAGATAACGGCTTTAGTGACAGCAGCTTGTTTATTACTTCTGCTTTTGGCTTTTTCACTTTGGCCGCTTTCTGTTCTGCTTCCATGGCGGCGTATTCTTCGCGTGTCATCAGCACTTTGGTAAGTGCTTTAAATGCCCGCAGCAAAACCACCATGGCCAATAGCACCAGCAGCAACACCAGCATAATAGCGCCATAGCCTATGTAATTTTTCACGTCGTTGGGCACCAGGCTATCGTCGGCTGCAAATGCTGGTTGTACAGCAAGTACAACCAAGCATATCAGCATAAATTTTAATCTTTTCATCAGGATAAGGTAGTATCGGGTTTAACAAAACTGTCGTGCAATGGCATGTCGCTCATGTAATCGTTGTGATCTTTGCGCGAACGGATGAGCATAATACTTACCACGATGAAGAACAGCAGAAATATGGCCAGTGAGGTGATCAGGTAAACCTGGTTGCCTGATATATTTTCGGTAAACTGCTTAAACATAATTATTGATTGTTATTGGCTGTTTTATTGGCTTTAATATCGGTACCCAAGCGTTGCAGGTAAGCAATGATGGCTACGATCTCTTTATTCGGTTTTACCTTGATATGGTCTTTAGACAAGTTTTCGGCAATGCCTTGGGCTTGTTTATCCAGATCGCCATTAGCTTTTTGTGCGTAACCAGCTGCGTATGGCACACCTAATTTGCGCATAGCGTCTATTTTAGCGGCAGTGGTAGTGGTATCCAACTCCTGAGAAATCAACCAGTCGTAATTTGGCATGATACTGCCTGGCGACATTAGACGTGGATCCATCAGGTGATTGTAGTGCCATGCATTGCCGTATTTACCACCTTCGCGGTGCAAATCGGGGCCGGTACGTTTTGAGCCCCACAAGAACGGGTGATCGTACACAAACTCGCCTGCTTTACTGTAATCGCCATAACGTTCGGTTTCTGAACGGAACGGACGCACCGTTTGTGAGTGACAGTTAACACAACCTTCGCGGATGTAGATATCACGGCCTTGCAACTCCAGCGGCGTGTAAGGTTTTACGCTGGCAATGGTAGGCACGTTTGAAGAGATGGTCATGGTTGGCATCAACTCGATGAAAGTACCTATCAGGATTACCAGTAATGACAGCACCATCAAACGGATTGGTTTACGCTCAATTACTTTGTGCCAGATATCGGTATTTTGTTTTACATATACCGGTTCCAATGGCAAGGCTTCAGCTGCTTCATTGCTTACCAGGCTGCCTTGTAACATGGTTTTAGCCAGGTTATAAGCCATTACAATAACACCCACCAGATACAAACCGCCACCTACAGAGCGCATAACGTGCATAGGCAAAATACGCATGGTAGTTTCCAAAAAGCTTGGGTATTTCAGCATACCTTCGGCAGTAAACTCTTTCAGCATCAAGCCTTGGGTAAAGCCGGCCCAATACATTGGGATGGCATAGAATAAAATACCCAGCGTACCGATCCAGAAGTGGAAAGCAGCCATCTTTTTAGAGTACAGGTTGGTTTTGTAAATGCGTGGTATCAACCAGTATAAAACAGCGAAGGTTAAAAAGCCGTTCCAACCCAGTGCACCAACGTGTACGTGCGCTACAATCCAATCGGTAAAGTGTCCAATGGCATTTACTTGTTTTAGTGATAGCATAGGGCCTTCAAAAGTGGCCATACCGTAGGCGGTTAAACCTACCACCATAAACTTAAGCACCACATCATCGCGCACTTTATCCCAGGCGCCACGCAGGGTAAGCAAGCCGTTAATCATACCACCCCAGCTTGGTGCAATCAGCATAATAGAAAATACTACGCCTAATGATTGTGCCCAGCTTGGTAAAGTGGTATACAACAAATGGTGCGGACCAGCCCAGATGTAGATGAATATCAGCGCCCAAAAGTGCAGAATACTTAGTTTATAAGAGTACACCGGGCGGTTAGCCATTTTAGGCAAAAAGTAGTACATCATACCCAGATACGGCGTGGTTAAAAAGAACGCAACCGCATTGTGTCCGTACCACCATTGTACCAGCGCATCTTGCACACCGGCAAACAGATAGTAGCTTTTTAGACCAGATATAGGTAACTCGAATGAGTTTACAATGTGCAATACGGCAATGGTAACAAACGTGGCAATGTAAAACCATATGGCCACATACAAGTGCCGTTCGCGGCGCTTAAATATGGTACCAAACATGTTTACACCAAACACCACCCATATTAAGGTAATAGCAATATCAATAGGCCATTCCAGCTCGGCGTATTCGTGTGAGGTGGTAAAGCCCAAAGGCAGGGTAATAACAGCCGAAACAATAATGAGCTGCCAGCCCCAGAAATGGATTTTGCTAAGCACATCGCTAAACATGCGGGCCTTGAGCAGGCGTTGTAAAGAGTAGTAAACGCCCATAAAAATGGCATTGCCCACAAAGGCAAAAATAACCGCATTGGTATGCAGCGGCCTGATGCGGCCAAAGGTGGTGTACTGATTGCCCAAGTTAGCACCGGGTTTGTACAATTGTATGGCAACCAATAGTCCCACCGTCATGCCTATAATGCCCCAGACGATGGTGGCTATCCCGAAGTTGCGCACAATTTTGTTGTCGTAGTAAAATTTTTCGGGTTGCATAAATTAATTAGTTGGTAATTCTTATGTATGATGCAAAAGTAGCTGAGCGGCTTTGCTGACAGAATGATGACTGTTGGCTGAAAACCTGACCTTCATCACTTTTTAGTTTCGTCTGCTGGTTGGTCGTCTAATAGTATACGCACAGACGGCGTGTACAAGTCATCGTGCTGACCATGGCGCTGGGCCCAAAAAAAGGCACCCAGAAAAACGAGCGCCAGAATGATACTGCACCCGATGAGGAAATAAATAATGCTCATAATAATTTGCGTTTTTTGGCGGCTACATGCGTAGCAATACTGGTGAATGATATAATAGTGGCCGTACTTAAAGGCATCAGGATGGCCGCTATTAAAGGTGACAGATTACCCGTTACGGCATAGCTTAGCCCTATCAGGTTATAAGTAAGCGATATCAGGAATGATATGTGAATGATGTTCACCGTATCCTTCGAAAACCGGAAAAACGCCGGCAACTTACACAGCGATTTGCCATCCAGAATAGCGTCGCTGCCTGGCGAAAAGTTATTTACATCGTCAGTTATAGCCACGCCCAAATCGCTTTGCTTTAGTGCGCCTGAGTCGTTCAGCCCATCTCCTATCATCATCACTTTACGATCGGCCAGTTGCAGGGATTTTATAAAGTCCAGCTTCTCCTGCGGGGATTTTTTAAAGTGCATGTAACCATCGTCGCCAAAAAACTCGGCCATGGCTGCCCGTTCGTGATCCTGATCGCCCGAAAGCAGGTAAAATTTATACTGTGGTTTAAGGCCAAAAATTTCTCTCAATCCGTTGCGGAAACTTTGCTTGAAAATGAAGGCACCACAGTAAACATCATCAATCATAATGTGTACTTCCGTTCCTGAATTTACCGCTACCCCATGGTGCATAAAAGACGCACTTCCAATTTTTACCTGATGACTATTTACAAAAGCCGAAATGCCTTTACCAGGAATTTCCTTATAGGCACTAATGGCCAGGCGTGGCTGCTCGCCCATTACCTGGCAAATTTGGCGGCTAAGCGGGTGGCTGGAATTGCTGCACAGTGTATAAATAATCTGTTTTTCCAGGTCGGTAAACTCAGCGTGCCTGCTAATGGCATTGCTGCTGCCACCGGTAGTAATGGTGCCTGTTTTATCGAGTACAATGGTGTTGATGCGGGCCAACTGTTCAACCACAGCTGTATTTTTCAAATAGAAAAAATTGCGGTCGAAGATGCTGAGCGCGGCCGACATGGTGAATGGTGTACTTAGGGCCAGCGCACATGGGCAAGCCACAATTAGCACCGCCGTAAAGGCAGACAGGCCACGGCCAATATCTGCAGGCATCCAAAAAAACAGGGAGCCAAATGCAACAACCAGCAAAACAATAGTAAAGTATTTGCTCACTGTTTCGTTAAAGGTTCGCATGCGATTATCCTGCTGACGGGTAAAGGCCTCGTTGTTCCATAATTGGGTGAGGTAACTTTGCGATACGGGTTTGATAACTTCAAGTTCCAAAGCCTCACCGGTTTGGCGGCCGCCTGCATATACCACTTCGCCCAATGTTTTTGCTACCGGAACTGATTCGCCGGTTACAAAGCTAAAATCGACCAGTGCTTCACCTTGTAACAGAATGGCATCAGCCGGAATAATTTCGTTGTGACGAATACGTATACGCTGGCCCACTTTTAATTCAGACAATGGCAATGGCTTTTCTTTGCCCTCTTCCATCACCTGAACCGCAACCGGAAAAAATGAACGGTAATCGCGCTCAAACGAAATATGATAATACGTTTTGCGCTGTACAAACTTGCCCACCAGTAAAAAGAAAACCAAACCGCACAAAGTGTCGGCAAAACCGGGCCCGGTATGCAGCAGTATTTCGGCTACCGTACGTATAAACAGCACGGCTATACCCAGTGCCAGCGGAAAATCAATGTTGAGCACTTTATTACGCAGGTTGTTCCAGGCCGATACAAAATATTCGGTACCGCTGTAAAACACCATGGGTAAGGAAAAGAGGATGTTTAGCCAGCCAAAGAATTGACGGAAGGTTTGTTCATATTCCGACAGACCTAAATATTCAGGAAAGCTAATGAGCATAACGTTACCAAAACAAAAACCGGCAACGGCAATTTTGCGCACCAGGTTATCTTTCTGTCCGGTTAGCTGTTTTTTAACAATGTCCTGTAAACTAATGAGTGGTTCATAACCAATGTCGAACAACAGTTCAACCAGCTGGCGCAGGTTCATGCCATCGTTACTAAAACGTACGTTGACCTGCTTTTTCAGAAAATCAATCCGGCTGTAATAAATAGCCGGATTGATACGATTTAGCTGCTCCAGCAACCAGATGCAGGAACTGCAATGTATGTAGGGAATATATAAAGTTACAACCGTGATTTTATCATCGGTATAATCAATCAGGTCGTTAACAATTTTGGGTTCATCCAGGTACTCAAACCGCTTATCTAGCCGGGCGCGGTTAGCGCCGGGATGATCATTGTAAGTATAATAATTGCACAACCCGCTTTGCGATAGCACCTGGTAAACGCCACGGCAGCCTACACAGCAAAAGCTTTTTTCGTCGAAATGGTAGTGCCCTTCGGTACAGTCGTTTCCGCAGTGGTAACAAGTGCTTTGTGTAATGGTATCAATAGCCATATTTGTAAATTAACTATGTATCAAAAGTGAGCATTATCACTCCCCTGCGGAATGACTGGCGTTTGCCCGAAAAGTGATTTACATCACTATTCCGGCTAAAAAGCGGTATAGCTGTGGCGGTTGCCGGTATCCGGAAACACCATGAGCGGGATATCAATACGGCGGGCAATGCGCTGGGTATAGCTTTCATCAAGCACGCGTTCCAGCCAGTTATGTTTGCGGTGTACCATGGCCAGCATATCTACATGGCCGTGTTCAGTTAGCCACTCCAAGCCCTGTTCTACGTTCTGACTTTTGATATGACGATAATATATTTTGGAATAATTTACCTTACAGGTTACCTCTTTCAAGAAGGCTCTGACCCTGTCCTGATCCGGTTCCTCAAACTTATCATCCGTAATGTGCGACAATAAGATTTCGGCATGGTAATGCTGCGCCAACGTAGCCAGTGAATTGATAACAGCAATATCGGTATCATGCAGATCGGTAGCCAAGGCAATTTTTTTGATGCCTTTAAAACGGGCGCACGCCGGTATCAACAACAACGGGAAAATTGCCTGGTTAATTAAATCATGACTGTTGCTCCCTAAAAAGAACCGGCTCAAAGCACCTGCGCCCGACATGCCCATTACCACCAAACAAACTTTCTCACGGGTTACTTCATCGCTTATTACATCGGCTAACCCGCCTACTTCGTTTGCGCAGTTAATTGCAGGTATAAAAGCGCCCGGAGTTGCGGTGTATTCATCTTTAGCAGCAAGCTTATCGGCCAGAAGTTTCAACTCGGCCATCGTCTCTTCTTCAAGCGATTGAAAATCAGGCATCGGCCAGGCAACCTGAGCAGCCATGGTGGCATCCGCAGGTATTTTGAATGCGTTGAACAGTTCTACATTGGCTTTAATGCCTTTAGCCAAATGCCAGGCATAACGCGCCGCATTTTCGGCAGGGGTAGAAAAATCGGTAGCAACCAAAAGCTTTTTCATGTGGTTATGGGGTTAATTAGGTTCTTTTTATTTAAGCACCAGTTGTGGGGCAGTATAGTACAAGGCTTGTTCCAGCGCGTTATCCAGCTGGTAAACATCTTTATAAGTAACCAATAGAGCATCTTTTACCTCACAAGTGAAATAGGTAATTTTTAACGGAACTTTATTTTTAAGTATGAAGGTTTGGTTCTGATATGCAGCCATTGCTTTTTGCATGGCAACTATTTTGCCGGTAGCGCCATCATTTTTAAGCAGTAAGGCGGCCAGCTTGCCGGCCTGGTCTACCCGCACACAGCCGTGGCTAAATGCGCGGTCTCTTTTTCGGAACAATTGCTGCTGAGGCGTGTCGTGCAGGTAAACATCATAGGTATTCGGAAACCGGAACACCACCAACCCCAAGGCATTATCACACCCGCCTGATTGCCGTGCATAATATTGATTAACATTACGAAGTATGCTGGCAATGTTTTGTTTACTGGGTATTACATAAACACCTTTATTATTGTATACTGCAAAATGATTGGTTTCCAGATAAGCAGTATCTTTTAATGCTTTAGGCAATAATTCTTTCACAAAAATCTTTTGCGGTACTTTCCACTCGGGTGCGGTGGTAAAATGAGTAATGGCGCTTTGCAGCGTTGGGGTTAGTGTTGCAGGCTTGCCTACTATCACCCGAAACTGGTAAGTGGTATCGGGCTTGCAAAAGCTTAAAGTATATGATGGGATGTTGACTTGTATAAAAGTACTCTCGGTATTACCCAGCCAGCGCAGCCTTTCCAGGTTCACGGCCATTTTACGAATGGTAGCTTCGGGTATCTCATAACAATCGCCGGTGTATTGGGCGGTTGCCAATCGCAGCTGGTCTTGCAAAAGTATGTACTGTATTGACTGGGGTTGTACACTGGTAACAGCACTCATTAAATCGGCGCTGTACAGGGCTGCCTGTAAAATGGTTTCGGCCCTAAAAGCGGATGGTGCCGGATCATCGATTTTAGCTGACGAAAAATCGGGGTTTAGCTTGCCGTAATGCAGATTATTGATAAAGGTTAACATTGCATCCGTCAATATAATTTCAAAGCGGGCTTTATCTGCGTTACTTACCGTTTGCAGCTTTTCCATTATTTGCTGCAACTGCGCATATTTTAAATCATTGGGATGATAATCGGCATGGTTTAATCCATATTGCAGCACGCAATCGAGCGCCAGCATGGCTTGCCAGGTTTGCCCGGCTTTATCTGCGGGCAATACCCAAACACACGAAAAGTTGTTGCTGCTGTAAAAACGGGCTACAGATTTTGGAAAATACAGCTCATTATGATACAACTTTAAAGCGGTCTTAATATCAGCAGTAGGTACCGTATCGTTTACAGCGTCAATAAATCTGGTTTGATGATTTATTGATTTAGCTTCAGCACATAAGCTTAATAACATCAGTAAAACACAAACACCTATATACAGATAACTTTTTGAAGCGGAGAAATTTAGCAGCTTTTTCATAACAACTTTTGATGGTGTAAAAGTGCGGCTAAACCATCAATTGAATAGTGATGCCCGTCATCCTCTGACGTGATTATCAACAAGAGTAGAAGCTAATTTTATGTATTGACAGGCTAAAAAGTGAGCATCGTCATTCCCTGATTGAGGCATTTAGTACAACTTGCATCCTTTTTAAGTTTCATAGATTAAAACATGTTTGCTTCCCTGCCACAACCTTTTACGTATAAACATAATCAAAGGCTGATTACTTATTGGCTATGCCTGGGACTATTTATGCTGTTTGTTCAGATTTTACTGGGTGGCATTACCCGTTTAACTGGTTCGGGATTATCCATTACCGAATGGAAACCGCTTTTGGGCGCCCTGCCGCCGCTTACCCAACAGGCATGGCAGGATAGTTTTGAAAAGTATCAGCACATTGCGCAATTTAAAAAGCTGAACAGCCACTTTACCCTGGCCGATTATAAGGCCATCTTTTTTTGGGAGTGGTTGCACAGGGAATGGGCGCGTTTGATGGGCTTGGTGTTTCTGATTCCGTTTATATGGTTTATCATTCGTAAACAAATTAGTAAAAATATGATAAGACCCCTGCTAATTTTGTTCCTGTTAGGTGGCTTGCAGGGCGCTATTGGCTGGATAATGGTTCAAAGCGGTTTAAATGATACTGATGTTAGGGTTAGCCATATCCGCCTGGCGGTTCATTTTATGTGCGCCTTATTCTTACTCGGATATTTGCTATGGTTTACACTAAAAATGAGCATACCTCAAAAAGCGGTTGCCTATATACCGCAACTCAAACACCTAACTTTAGCAATATTAATACTGCTTGCATTACAACTCACTTATGGTGCCTTTATGGCTGGCTTGCACGCGGCACTATTTGCCCCTACCTGGCCGGATATCAATGGCGTTTATATACCGCAAGAGATGATGAGTAATTCTATCTTGTACAATGTGATTTACCAACCTTTAGCAGTCCAGTTCATTCATCGTTCATTAGCTTATATTATCGGCATGCTTACTATCATCTGGTTTATAAGCGCATATAAAGCACCTCAATATACATTGATAAACCGGCTTAAATGGTTACCCTTGTTGCTTATCATTACTCAAATTATACTGGGTATAGTTACTTTGATAAACAGTCCATTCCACCATGCCATATCTCTGGCCGTAGCCCATCAATTTGTAGGCATACTTACCCTGCTTGTTTTTTTGACCTGCTATTATTTAAGCAGTAGAAACAAGGCGTATTAGCAGAAGAGCTTACTGGTCATTTTTTGTCAGTTTAAAATAAAGAGCCTATCAGAAAATCTGATAGGCTCTTATTTTTTGACGTTTCAGACAAAACCTTACAGTATATCGTTCAGGATACTCCGCCAAGCTTCGCTCTCCGGGATGCCGGGTTTGCGCTTGCCAAAAAACTGTACAATGGTGTTGCCTTGTGCATCATAGGCTTCAATGCTGTGTACCAGTCCGTCTACTGTAGGTTTTTTAACCAACCACAGTTTGCTGATACCATCCAGGCGGAGGTGCATATTAAATTCCGGATCTAATACATTAAACCACGGACCAGTTTCTACTAGTTTTTTTACATGTCCGGTATGTATCTGTATACAACCCGCACTGCCGGTAAACACCATAATTTCGGCTAGCTGCTCAGATGCTTTTTGCAACACATTTTTCAGATTATCAACTGTTATCTGATGTGCATAACCTTCTGGTGCCAAACGTAACGCCTGTGTACGGGTAAGCTGGTATTTGCGCAGCATGCCATGAAAATCGTGTGTATCCTGCAAGTTTATCCATTCCTGGTGAAAACTTTTCAAGTCGATTTCGTGGTCGGGTATTTCTACAGTTTTATCAGCAGAAGCAATTACTGGTAATTCACCTTCTTGTTGTTCGGCTCGGTATTGTTGTACCAGCTTATGATAGGCGGCTATGTCGCTTTGGTCGGTCAGGTATATTTTATGTACAGCTTCACCATTGCTGTCAAAAAATTGAAGGCTTAAGCGGTCGTTTTCGTTTACGGCAAAGCCAAAGTGCCAGTGGGTCATAAACAAACGCAGGTCTATATCAGGCGTTACCACCAAACCTACATGGCCGTTAAAGCCAGCCTTTTTATAAACGCCTTTGCGCTCGTGCACGCAAAAATCATTTCGGGTAAGGGCCATTACATAGCCCAAGGTTACAACCTCTTTCAATAGTTCTTTAAAATCGCCTGCCAGTTTAATAACATGGCTATTTACGCCGGTGTTAACCAGTTCGGCTTCGCTTACGCCTAATTGTTTAGCAGCGTCGCGTATGCGTAGTTTGGGTTGCTGCTCTTTTAAAGCATCCCATTGTTCTTTTATTGATGTAATTACTTTTTCCATTGTATTATTGAATAGTTTAAATCATTAAAACGCGCCGTTAGGTACTACAAAGGGATATTTGCAGCCATTGGCGTTAAACAGTACCATTTGTACCTGAAAGGCTTGTTGAATATTTTGTGTATTAATTACTTCGGCCGGTGTACCCAAAGCCAGTATTTTACCATCTTTTAAAATTAAAACCCGGTCGGCAAAGCGCGAGGCAAAATTGATGTCGTGCAATATGGCTACCACACCATAACCCTTATCAGCCAGATTTCGGGCAGTGGTCAGTATCTGTTGCTGGTACAGCAAATCGAGCCCATTGGTAGGTTCGTCTAAAAAAAGGTAAGCGTTAGGAATATCGTAGATCTGGGCAATTACCCTGGCTAGCTGCACGCGTTGCTGTTCGCCGCCAGATAGTGTGCTATAATCGCGTCCAGCCAAACCGCGTACGCCAGTATAGTCCATTACGGTTTTTACAATTTCCATATCTTCGGGCTGCGGACGTACCTCAAAGTGCGGATAACGGCCCATCAACACTATCTCATCAGTAGTAAAAGAAACCGAAACGGTATTGTGCTGGGTAAGCACCGCCCGCTTGGTAGCCAATCCGGCCGGTGATAGCTTGTTGATGTTGGTACCTTCAAAAGAAATCTGACCCTGATGTGCTTTCTGCTCGCCGCTCATCAGTTTCATTAATGTGCTTTTACCAGCACCGTTTGCCCCGATGATAGCCAGTAATTCACCTGTTTTTACCTCAATGCTAACATTATCCAACAGCAGCCTTCGGCCCGCCTGATAACTTACACCGTCAACTTTAATCATAACTCTGTTCTTCTTTTTTTGCTAATGATGATATAAACAAATACCGGCGACCCAAGCAAAGCGGTAACAATGCCCAATGGCAGTTCGGCCGGCGCAACTATCGTGCGACTAATCAAGTCAGCCAGTGTCAATACCGATGCACCCAACAAGGCCGAAGCCGGTATCAGCAACCGGTGGTCAGAACTAAAACCCATTCGAATTAAATGCGGAATAATTAATCCGATAAAACCAATGGTGCCCGCTAATGCTACCGATGCACCAACAGCCATAGTAGCCAGCACTATCACTGCTTTTTTAACTAGGCCGGTATTAATTCCCATGTGGCGGGCCTGCGCTTCACCCAATGCAAAGGCATTTAATGATTTGCCCATAAAAGGCAGCGCCAATATCGGAACAGCCACAAACGGCAGTAATGTGGTAACCGACTTCCAGGTGGCACCGCCCAAGCTGCCTAATCCCCAAAAGGTAATATTACGTAGTTGCTCATCTGTAGCCATATAGGTCATCAAACCAATAAACGCACCCGATAAGGCATTCATGGCAATACCACCGAGCAACAGGGCCGTGATGTTTGACCGACCATTGTGAACCGAAATGCGATAAACAATAAAAGCTGTAACACAAGCACCTGCAAAAGCGGCTACAGCCAGCGCATAATAGCCCAGGTAGCTTTCCAGTTGCTTAAACGCTGCTGCTTCCAAAACAATCATCATCACGGCAAACAGTGAGGCGCCCGACGAGATGCCGATAAGTCCCGGTTCGGCCAGTGGATTACGGAACAATCCCTGCATAGCGGCACCGGATACACCCAGCGCAGCACCAATGAGTATACCTAACATCACCCGCGGAAAACGCAACGCAAATAATACCGCTTCCTGCTGTGGTTGATAATGTATTTGCTTATCGATACCCAAGCGATAAGCCATGATAGACATGAATTCACCGAAGCGGATATGAACCGCTCCTAAGCAAGCCGAGATTATGATTGCTATCACCAGCACCAAAGCCAGCGCAACCAATATCAAACTAAAACGCTTAGACACTACGACCGTATTTTTTGCGCCAGCTCGGCCACTGCCTGACCTAAACGCGGACCGAAACCAGTTAACAATTCGCCATCCATGGTAATAAAGCGTTTAGCTTTACCTGCTTTGGTTTGATTAATACCCTGTACACTTGTCAATCCCGACGGACCACCCAGGCTTTGCATGCCACTGCTGAATAATAATATCACGTCAGGATCGGCCTGTACCAGTGCTTCAGCAGTAAGGGGTTTGTAATCTTTAAAGCCATTAACAGCATTTTGCCCGCCCGCCAACTGGATAACTTTTTCAAGTGGCGTACCTTCTCCGGATACCATCATGGTGCCGGTACCTCGTGCGTAAATAAACAGCACTTTGGGTTTGCCGGATGCCTGCATCTTTTTAGCAGCACTCGCTAAGTCAGCATCCAATTGTTTAATCATGGCTTCGCCTTTGGCTTTATTGCCAAAACTGGCGGCTACCTGCCGGATGAGGTTTTTGGTACCATTGGGTGAATACTCTTGTGTAAACAGCACCAACTTAACTCCTGCAGCTTTAAGCTGTTCAGTCAGTTCAGGTTTTAAATCCGCCGCCAGGCCGGTTACCACATCAGGCTGTAAGGCCAATATGCCTTCGGCCGATAGGTTACGATTGTGTCCAACCTTTGGCTTTTTTTGTAAGCTGGCCGGGTATGTACTGGTTACATCTACACCTACAATATTATTTTCTAAGCCTAAAGCAGCCAAAATTTCACTAACCGTACCATTAACCGATACTATTTTTTGAGCAGACAGCGGCTTATTATTAGCCTGGCTTATGAATATACTTGCCGGCATCATCAAAGCCAGCATCAACAGTAATTTTTTCAAAGTTTTCATACATTTTAAAAATGCCTCCCCGCTTAAACAGGGAAGCTTTGAACAACTATTTAGAACGAGAACAAGTAATTAAGCTTTTTTAACCAGTGCATAAGTAAGCACCGGGTAGCCACGGGTACCACCATCGGGACCGAAGCTGATGAATTTCATTTTGTACACATTGCCCGATGCATCTTTAATTACATAAAAACGATCTGTTTTCACACCTACGGTGCCACCGCTTGTTACACGCCAGTTTGAACTGATAGCGTTACGGTTACTGGTGAAAATAGTGGTGGCAATATTACTTTCCGCATAAGCATCATAGGCAACCGCACTGGTTAACACCTCTGCCGTTTGTACGCCACCATGATGATTGACAAACACTAAATCAGAGAAAGCGTATGGTACTGTACCTGCCGTGTAAATGCTGTATGTCCATTCAATATCCCAGTTAGCTTTGGTCGGCTCTACCTCAACCGCACCCTTGGCAAAAGACATGTAGCGGAAGTTATACTGACTGTCTTTAGCAATGCTCAGGGTTTGGAAAGTAGTCTCGTTGATTTTGGCATATTGTACCGTGTAGCCGCTGTTGCTGCTGCGCAGTACTCTTATCTTAATTAAATCGGCAGCCGGTAAGGTAGTTCCGCTGCCGCCTTTACGGTTAATGATATACACTTTGTTATCTGCATCTGTTACCGATATGGCCGGGATGACGGTTTTAGTCAGATCACCATTAATATCATCTATAATACCGAATGTACCTTTACCAAAACCTACTTCAAGGTTGCTAAGGTTTACGTCAGCAGCAGATACGGCATTGATATCGGTTTTGGTAGTGGCCACGGCCGAAGCGGCCAGTGTGTTGTTCAGAATTACTCTGAAATCGGTACCGCTATAAAAGCCCAGATCCCAATCTTCGCGGGCAATGCTGGTTTGCTTGTTGGCGCTCAAATCAACAAATACAGAGTTAATGGCCGATGCGCCGCCTGTACCGCCATCTAAAGTAAGTTGGGTACCGGTTGATACGATAGACGAAAAACTAAGCTGCGTTTGCGGTGTGGTACCTACTACAACAGGTTGCCCTGCTGATGCAATTTTAAGCGTAATGGATTCCGTACCGTTCAGAAACAGGTTGGCCGCTTTATTGACTTTTATAGAAGCCGAATTGCTTCCCGCCGGAATAGTTACGGTTAAGCTGTTGTTGGCAGCAGCCGGTTCTGTAGTAAACTGTGTACCATAAGTTACGCCTGAACCTTGCAGGGTAACCGTTACGGGTACAGCTACATCGGTATTACGGCTTAGCACCAGTTTTATTTCGGCTGTGGCTTGGTCGGCAGTAAAGCCTTGTTTATCGGTCTGGAAGCTTACCAGATTATCGGCCAATGGTGGATCACTGTCTTTACAAGCCGTAAACAGAACCATCAGCACACAAAAAATAGATAATAGTTTTTTCATGAGAATTTATAGGGTTTGGTAATAGTGTTGATTATTTCAGGAATTGATAGTTTAAGCCCAAAAAGAAGGACCGGCCATACGCCACCGGAACCGGTCCGCCCGAGCTGTGTGCACCGCCCACATCCTGCGATGTATTGTTGATACGGGTTACATCAAACAGGTTACGGATACCCCCGCTGAGGCTAAGCGCATGGTTAATCGTTTTGTTCAAGGTAAAATCGGCCATGTTGTAAGCGCTTATTTCGGTACGGCGAATAGTGGTTGTATTGGTGGCGTATTCGTAGCCAGGCTTTTTACCAGTGTATTTATAGAACAGGCTTACATTGGCTTTCCACTTGGTTATGGCATACGTAATGTTGCTGTTTACCTCGGGCGTCCAGCTCATATCGGGTATGGTGCTGTCGTCGGTATTCAGTTGGTTATAGCGGCCGGTATAATAAAAACCCAGTGTGGCTTGCAGGTTATGATAGTTAAATGTGTTTTCGATGGTACCGCCTACCGTTCTGTAACGGGCGATGTTGAGATAAGTGGTGATAGATGGATTTTGAGGATTAAAGCCGGTTTCGATGAAGTTGTTAAAGCGATTATGAAATCCGCCTATAGTAGCACGGAACCTTACTTGTTGCTCGTTCAGCACTTGCCAAGCCAGTGATCCATTAAAGCTGTTGGAATACTCGGCTTTCAGGTTGGGGTTACCGTCAATTGAATGACTGGAATCGTGAAAGTTAAAATATAACTCCTGCAAGGAAGGCGCCCTGAAACCGCGGGCGTAAGACAATCGCAGATCTAAAGCCGGCGACAAAGAAAACTTGGTATTAACCGATGGGATAACCGGTGCATCATATACACTATTGTGTATATGCCGGATGCCTGGGCGGATGCTGGCCCAACTGCTTAATGAAATTTCGGATGAGGCGAAGAAAGCATAGTCGTTTATGTTTGGCGAGCCCGATATACGGTCGCTGGTGCTGCTGGTCAGGTTAATTTCGGTACCAGGTTGCAGTGATATCCAGGACGCCAGTTTATACAAAGCCGTACCTCGAAAAAAAGTTGTATTGAATTTGGCTACTGCCTGTTCGGATGCCACGGCAGTAAGATAACGTTCACCGGTGGTATGGTTTTGCTCGGTAGTTTGGGTACGACGGCTGTAGTCTGTATAAGATGCAGCTGCGTTGAAGCTCAGCTTATCATTTAAGCGCGCATTACCTTGCAACTCGTGCATGTAACGGTGCGTAATGTAGCGCTGATCTTTTGAAGTATTGGTCGCCGGAACAATTAATCCATCGCTGATGATATCCTCATCAACCGCATTAATCCGATACCATATATTAAAACGCTGCGTATTATAACCGGCACTCAAATTGCCCAGTAACTGATTTTTGGGAAGCCAGGCCCTTGAGCCATCGCCCGGGGCCCAGCCACCAAAATTATTGCGTGATAAGGTTCCGCCAATATTAAAGTTGTTACGTTGCCACTTAACATTCAAGCTTTGATTATGCGTACCGCTGCCATCAAAGCCGTTATATTGCTTACCGGCACTTTCTTCCTGCACACGTAAGCTTGCCGTAAAAGAACTGGCTGCCCAGGTTGCCTTTTTGGTAATTAAGTTAATCACACCACCTAACGCATCTGTACCATACATAACTGACATGGGGCCTTCTACAATTTCAATATGATCAATCATATTAATATCTACCTGCCCCAGGCTTTCGCGCGTATCGCCTCTGTCCAACAGCGGCACGCCATCCAACAATATCTTAACCCTCTGACCCGATATACCCATTAGGTTAATATCTGAAGTACCCAATGTCAAATCATTGGTAAATTGAATACCCAGCTCCGTACTCAATACCTGCTGAACCGTTGTAGCACCACGTAAGCGAATGCGTTCATTGGTAATAGTCCGTATCTGGTATACCGACTTCTTTAATGATTGTGCTTCATATTGCCCGGTTACCACCACGTCTTTCAGTTGCATGGCGCTTTCTTGCAAGGTGATGTTATCTAGTATTAAATCCTGACCGGTTGTTATGTTAACCATCCTTGACTGGGTTGAGGCGCCTACATAGCTTATCTCCACAGTATACCGGCCAGGCAATAGTTGTATTTTAAAATACCCTTCGTCATTAGTTTGCGCAAGCACTTTATGGTTTATGCTAATGCAAGCGCCAGCCACCGCTTTGCCATCGGCACTTACTACCCTGCCTGATGCTTTACCAGGCGATTGTGCATATATACAGGTACTGATAGTTATGAAAAAGACGATTGCGCAAACAAGATTCATTTATTTAGACTAATTATAAATAATAGCGCAAATGTGTATGTTTGTAACCGGATCATATCAACGCCAAACGGATTTTAATCAACGCGAAACGGATTATTATGGATATCACAATTACATCACCTACCCACAACACGTTTACGCTACAGCTTAATTACCCCAGGGAATTTTCGGGATTGCAACAGCTGGAGGAACGTAAGATTAAGCAAAAAGCGCCTTGGGGAAACTTTTATATTAACGAACTATGGTTTGACGGTGCCTGCGTTTTTCAGAGCGAAATAGAAGCCAACAAAAGCTGTCAGCTGAATATGAAATGTGAAGGTGCGTGCTGGCTGATGAATTTTGTACTGGATGGTGAACTATCTACCGCCGTACAAACGCAGAATGACTTACTTAATATGAAAGCAGGCCATTACAACTGTTTGTACTGCACTAACCTGAACTTGCAAACCGCCGTGCAAAAACCCACACGGTTGTTTATTATATGCCTTACCAAACGCTTCATGAAACATTTGCTTTGGAAAAGCCCATTGATTTTAAATGACACCTTACAAGCTGACGAACAATCCGTTTTGGTAACCGGCATTCAACCCATTACAGAGCAGTTGCAAATCATTATAGACGAGATTACCCACGCACAACATCCAGCATACATCAGGCGTATTTACCTGGAAGCTAAAATACTGGAACTCCTATCCCATCAACTTCAGGATAGTGCTTTAGGCGCTGGCACATCGCCAAAAGCAGTAGCCGAAAATCAGGATATTGAAAAACTAAGGCACGTAAAAAAGTTTATAGAAGAAAACTTACGCAATCCCTTATCGCTAACCGAACTTGCCAAAAGAAGCGGACTAAACGAGTTCAAACTAAAAAAAGGATTTAAAGCGACCTATGGTTTTACGGCATTTGGTTACTTAACCGAGCTACGCATGCAAAAGGCAAAAGAACTGCTGCAAGCCGGGCAAACTGTTAGTGAAGTAGCAGATATTGTTGGTTATAAAAATGCGCATCATTTTACTGAAGCGTTTAAAAAAAGATACAAGCAGCTCCCTAGTTTGGTGAAAAAATAACGAGCAGAACATAAGTTTCATACATCATTCTTACAAACTTTGGATGGTCATAGCCACTGGTTAATTTTCCGTTTTAGCTTTGGCTTGTTTGGAAATTATTAATCCGGCAATCACCAAAGCAGTTCCACCAACTGCCCACCAGGTTATACGTTCGCCTAAAATAATATAGCCATATGCATAGCCCAACACCGGTACCAAATACAGCCAGTTGGCCGCAGTAACCGCATCCAGCTTAACCAGATACAGCCAAAGCTGGTTGGCAACAAATGAAAGGGCTACTATCAGCCAAGCCAAAGCTCCAAACAGTGAAATATCCCAGTGCTTGACATGGTTTTGATGAAAAAGCAATGAGAACGGCCACAGTACCAATCCACCCACAAAAACCTGCCACACATTAAAGACCTGGGTAGACAGGGATAATTTTAGGGTTGAAAAGTAAATACTGCTTAATGCATAGGCCAGCACATAAACTAATAGCAACACAATACCCAAAGGCTTAATTTGAGCATGTGGTATATCTAATACAGATGTAGATGCTAATCCGGCAAAAGCGATAAGCATACCTATTATTTCTAAGCGCAACAGCTTCCGTTTCAAAAAGATGGAGCTTAACAACGCAATTAATAACGGCGTAATAGCAATAAAAAGCATACTGATACCAGCCGAAGCATACTTTTGAGCAGCAGAAAAAGCTCCTAACGTAAGGGTGGTATTCAAAACACCGTATAAAACTATTGGCTTCCATTCTGCAACGCTTGGCCAAAAGCGATACTTCTTATTAATAAGGTAATATGGTCCAAAAAGCAGGCCGGTACCAATAAATCTAATAGTAGCCAGCGTAAGTGCTTCTGCTGATCTTAATCCGATTTTGAATGCTACCGAGCCTGTGGCCCACAGAACAGCGAATAATAAACCCGGAATAATTTTGTTTTGCTTAAGCATTTAATTGCGTTACTGATGTGCTTCAAAACTATAATAAGCAAGCAGTTATTGAAACAAATTATTTTCAAAGCAATAAGATCAAGGTTTGTACCTCTACAGCACTGCTTTCATCCCTTTAAATTCATTCTACAAACCATAATTTAAATTGTGCTTAAGATCATTTTTTGAGCTGACGCCTATCATGTGGCAGGTGGCGCTTGTACGGCATCTTTGTATCAACAAACAAAGATAAAACACAAACATCATGGCAACTTTAAAAACTATAGCACCTGCAACCTGGACCATCCAAGAACAAGAAGTAACTTACAACAACGTTAGCCTTTGGACCAGATTTATACAATTTGCAGATACACAAAAAGGTAACCGCACCCTTTGGTTCTTTATCAACCTGATGATACACGGCGTGTTCTTTTTACCGTTACCGGCAGTACTGATGTATTATTATGATGCCCCGGTTGGTGTCTTGGCTATTACCATGGCATGCTTTTTTGCCAACCTGATTGCCAACATGGGCGGCGCAGGCATTCGTACCACATTAATGTTATTTTTTGCCAGCGTAGCTATTCATGTACTGATGATATTGATTGCTGTTATTTAATAATATAAATTTTATATGAAAAAGCGGTTTTGGTGACCGCTTTTTTTATTGACATACATTTCTATTCATAAAATTATGAGTCATACCTTTCATATCCCTGTTCTGGGGCTTGCCTTTTCGGTTGATACGCCTTTAAAAGTTGGCCGTTACGGCATTGCTTCTACCGTTTCCATTGTAGATGATGAACTGCTGGAACGCATGCGTAAACATCATGCTGAAAAACATCAACTTGATTACGTACCCATTTATAAAGGAGTGCCCGACAGCAGAGCGCAGCGCATTACTGCATATTTGAATTTGCTGAATGACTTACTGAATGAGCAGTTTGAAAAACTGAAACATTTACCTTTTGGCGAGCAAAACGATTTGGAACGGTACTTTGACCTGCTTCCGCCCACATCACAGTTAAAACAGGGATATGAGCTGATGCAGGAATACCCTGATGAGGCCGGCAAACAAGCTTTTCAAAACCTGCTGCGTGCACACCTACAAAAAGGCGCTATTGATGTAAACATTATGTCGAAGGTTGACAAGCTGAACTTTGATCCCGACGGCCAATACACCGGTGATGAGAATACCGATGCATTGGCAGCCTTGCGAGGCTTTGCGCAAAGCAATCTGCAATCATCGGTTATCTTATCTGCCGGTATGAATCCTAAGCTATATAGTTATCTGGAAAAATTTCCTGACTTTTTCCCTGATAGTAACGGGAACCTGCGTAAAAAAGTGATTCTAAAAGTGAGTGATTTCCGTTCGGCGTTGATCCAAGCAAAATTCTTAGCCAAAAAAGGTATTTGGGTAGCAGAGTTCCGGATAGAATCAGGCCTCAACTGCGGCGGCCACGCCTTTGCAACCGATGGGTTACTGTTAGGTCCTATTTTAGAAGAGTTTAAACAAAAACGACAGGCGATGGCTGATGAATTACAGAAAATGTACAGCGCAGCATTGGCCGAAAAAGGAATTAATTGCACTACGGCACCAGTACAACGCATCAGTGTTCAGGGTGGCATAGGTACCGCGCCTGAAGACCGCTTTTTATTAGAGAACTACAAATTGGACGGTACCGGCTGGGGCAGTCCGTTTTTACTGGTACCCGAAGCTACCAATGTAGATGATGATACACTGCAACACCTGGCCGCAGCTACCGAAGACGATTATTATGTAAGCGCAGCCTCGCCCCTAGGCGTACTGTTCAACAACTTTAAAAACAGCAGCATTGAGCAGCAACGTTTGCAACGTATCGAGAAAAATCGCCCAGGCAGCCCCTGCACCAAAAAGTTTTTATGCACCAATACCGAATTTACTGAGCAACCTATTTGCACTGCCTCGCGCGAATACCAAAACCACAAAATTAACCAACTGCAGGCGCTGGCTTTACCCGCCGATGAGTATCAGGAACAGTTCAACACTATCACCGAAAAGATATGCTTATGCGAGGGTTTATGTGCATCTGCATATATCAAAAATGATATGCTTAAACCTCGCGAAAGTACAGCAGTAGCCGTATGCCCCGGCCCCAATCTGGCTTTCTTTTCCCGAACTTATTCGCTGGAGGAAATGGTGAAACACATTTACGGACAGATAAATCTGCTGGAAAATGTACAACGGCCTAACTTATTCATTAATGAACTGAATTTGTATGTTGAGTACCTGCGCAAAGACATCAGCACCCACTTAAAGGGCTGGAGCGATAAAAAAGAAAAGTATTTGCTCAAGTTTAAAAACCAGTTGCAGGATGGTATTAACTACTACAAAAACCTGCTGCCGCAAATTACTAATGAAACGCAGGAGTACCTGCACAAAATGTACACGGATCTTATGGTTGCCGAAACGCACCTGCATGCTTTAGCCGGCGGTTTACAAACCGCTTAACGGTTAGGACAGTTAACAGAAAAAGCGGTTTAAAAACCGCTTTTTTTTATGCCTGTAATAACAGGCATATCACTACAACACCAAAAACTAATAATCTTTTAACCGGCCATGCTAAACAGTTGGGTAGCCGGTTTATCCGCCCATAGGCGTGCATCTAAAGCCATGCAAATGTTTCTTAAAAAGCGTTTGCCAAGCTGGGTAACCTTAAGGCACCATGAGTTTAATTCTATCAAACCATCATCGGCCAGCGCCTCCATTCTGTCCAGCCCCTCGCAAAGCGCTTCGCATGGTTCCTGATGTAAATTCCAGCAGGTTTCTCCTTTACACATAATATCCAGAATATGCCTGCGGATAATTAGATCTTCTTCCGTTAGTGCATGGCCTTTAAATACAGGTATTTCGCCTTGGTTTACAATCTCAATATACTCTTCAACCTTTTTTACATTCTGCGCAAAGCCGTACCAGGTATCACTGATAGAAGATACGCCTAAACCAATCATGAGCTGCGTATACTGATGGGTATAACCCATAAAGTTACGGTGCAGCGTACCTGCCTCTTCTGCGGCACACAAACTATCGGCGGGTAAGGCAAAGTGATCCATACCCACTTCTTTGTAGCCTAAAGCCGTAAACAAGCGGCGGCCGGTTTCATACAAAGCACGTTTGGCGTAAGCATCGGGCAAATCTTTTTCGGTAAAACGGCGCTGACCAGGTTTAATCCAAGGCACATGGGCATAGCTGTAAAAGGCAATACGGTCGGGCATAAGTTCTGATACCATACGTACGGTATCTACTAAACCTTCCATGGTTTGCAGCGGTAAACCGTAAATCAAATCAAAATTTACCGAGGTATAACCTACCTGGCGTGCCAATTCTGTTACCGCCTTGACTTGTTCAAAGGTTTGTATACGATTGATGATAAACTGAACACGCGGATCAAAATCCTGTATACCCAAACTTAACCGACGGAACCCCAGGTTGTACAAGGTTTGCAAATGTTCGGCAGTAGTATTATCGGGATGCGCTTCAAAACTAAACTCAGCATCTGGGTGTACAACCGCTTTGGCCAGTAAGCCATTAATCAGCATTTCCAGATTATTGGAACTAAAAAAGGTAGGCGTTCCACCACCTAAGTGTATCTCTCTAATTACAGGCTTCTCACCAAAAACATCGAGGTAAAGGTCCCATTCCTTTAAAACCGTTTCAATGTAAGGCACCTCAACTGTATGATTTTTGGTAATACGGGTATTGCATCCGCAGTAAGTACATAAGCTTTCGCAATAAGGCAAATGCACATACAGGCTAATACCATCGGCAGAGTTACTTTGGTTAAATGACAGCTTAACCGACTCTTTCCATGCCTGTTTACTAAAGGCATCAGTGTTCCAGTACGGAACGGTTGGGTAGCTGGTATAACGTGGCGCGGCCACGTGGTATTTATCAATTAGGATTTGAGAGGGTTGCATAACAATGAACTTTTAAGCCGGCTTTATACAGCCGGGCGGATTGGAACATTTTCGACATTACGGCAATTACGCGCACACACACAGGCACTGCCTACACATTTATTCATTTGCCATTGGTCCAGGTTTTTGATGGTTTGGTCGGCTATCTGCTGCAAGGCTTCGCGGGTTAAATAGGCCTGATGTGGCGTTACCAAAACGTTAGGGTGTTGCATCAAGTCAACCAGCACGGCATCTTTTACTTGATCATTTTCATGATCTTCAAAAAACAAGCCTTTCTCATTTTCGTAAACATCAATACCCAAGTAGCACACTTTACCAGTATTTAGCGCGTCAATTACATCGCGCGTATTTAGCAAGCCGCCGCGTGAGGTATTCAACAACATTACACCGTTTTTCATTTTGGCTAATGTTTTTTTATTGACAATATGGTGCGTATCGGCAGTTAGCGGTGCATGTAATGAAACGATATCTGATTGCTGAAGCAGTTCATCAAAAGACACCATTTCGATATGCGGTAAGCTATCAGTTAAAGAAGCATCATAAGCAATTACGCGGCAACCTAGTCCGTTAAAAATGGCAGCTGTGGCTTGTCCAATATGCCCTAAGCCAATCAGTCCTACCGTTTTACCAAAAAAGTTGAAGCCTATCAGCTCGTCTTGCCTAAAGTCGAAATGTAAACTATGCTCTTGGGCCTTTAATACTTGCCGGCTTAATGATAAAGCTAGTGCAACAGTATGTTCGGCAATAGCTTGCGGCGAGTATACCGGCACGTTAGCCAGTTTAATACCACGCTTTGCAGCGGCCTCCTTATCGATATGATCGGTTCCGGCAGACCGTGTGGCAATGTACTTAATACCCAAATCGGCCAGCTGGTTAACCACCTGTGCCGATACGTTATCATTAGTAAATACCACTACCGCATCTTTGCCTGCTGCGTAAATAGCAGTTTCGGGGCTTAATGGGTTAGATATAAGCGTTATATCATGCTTTTTTTGATTGGCCTTAGCCAAAAATTCTTTCTCGAACGACTTTATGCTGTAAGCGACCACTTTCATTTTGTCTGAAGGCATTTTAATTCAATACAAAAGTACCCCGGCTAACGGATCTGGTACATGAGGGCTGTCAGTACAAAAAGTGATCTTTATCAGTTTTTCATTTTTTGATGAGTATGAACCGATTAAGTCGCTCAACAAAAACATTATTGCTCCAAAATTTATTTTATTAAATAAAACTACATTTATGAAAGCATCGACAGCTGTAATCAGTGCAACCATATATCTTTTAGTTTACATGATACTGTTTAGCACCGGTTTATCCATCAGTATTCTATCCTATTTATTTTTAACATCTCCTTTAGTTTTAATATGGATGGTATTTACCATATTGAAAGACGACACGTCACTTTATCCGGAACTGGAAGCCGAGGAAGAGTGGGGCTATAAAGATAAGAAGCGAGGCGATTTAGGTATGTTTTAGTATACCTGCTATCGCATTATCCGTTCAATTATTTATTAATATCAGATACATTATGGCAAATACTCCAGAAAAATATCTTCAATTTTTTGACGCCGTTACAGGCGCTGTTATTCATACACTTTCGCCTCAGGAAAGCCAATACATAACAAGCGAGCAAATTGCAGCGCTAATACACAAATTGGCACTTCAAAAGGGATTAGAGGCCAACCAAATTGATGTCGAGGAAATGTAATTACGTTTTATCATTAAAAACATAAAGTAATGAATACCAAGAAAAAAGAAGAGGGTCGCAAAGTGGCAACTGTTACAAAAGACCGCGAAAAAAGAACCCGAAAAAAAGCAGCCAACATAAAGGGAATGGAAAAAGGCATGACCAAAGGCGACCATTCCAGCGAGCAGCCTGCACTATAGAATGAAAGAGAAACTTGCTTAATGCTACTTATTAAAGTAACCATAGTGCGTTATAACAGAACAGTATGCCGTTTTCGGGGTTTATGCTTTTGATATAAACATTAAAAAGGCACTTTCTTACATATAGCATTATGGCACAATTAGAAAAAGTATTTGCAGATGATACCTACCAGCTTACAGGCGTTGCCATCTCGGCCGAGGGCCGGTTATTTACCAATTATCCTTTATGGTCTGACGTTTACAAGTATGCTTTGGTAGAAGTAATGCCTGATGGCTCGGTTACCCCCTACCCCAACGAGGTTATGAATAGCTGGAAGGATGGCGAAAGTGGCATGGATAAATGGGTATGCGTACAGGCCGTTTATATAGACAGCCAAAATACTATGTGGGTGGTTGACCCGGCAGCCCCTTTTATGGAAAAGGTTTACCAAAACAAGCACAAATTGGTAAAGATAAACCTGGCTACAAATACTGTTGAGCGGGTATATCCGTTTGAAGGCATCACCAGCGAAAAAAGCTACATTAATGATGTACGCGTAGACACCGAAAAACAAATTGCTTACCTGACCAACTCTAACGAAGGGGGCATTACGGTGCTGGATTTGGAAACAGGTAAAGGCCGCGAGTTGCTTAAAAATCATTATTCTGTTAAAACCGATCCGTCGTTTACTTTTATGATTGATGGGCACGAATTGATGAAAAAAGGTGAGCCGGCCAAAATGCAGTCAGACGGCATTGCGCTGTCACCCGACGGAGAATGGTTATACTATAAGCCTTTAACAGACAATAAACTGTATCGTATTAAAACCGAGCATCTGCGTAACGAAGACCTGAGCGATGAAGAACTGGAAAGCAAGGTAGAAGATTTAGGCAGTTTTGCTACTACTGATGGTATGGCATTTGACACCCAGGGCAACCTTTACTTAGGCGACCTGCAAAATTATGCATTGCTTAAAATTACGCCCGATTTGCAAATGAGTACTTTTTTGAAAGATGAGCAGCTCATATGGCCCGACAGCTATTCATTATCCAAAGATGGCAAATATTTGTATGTAAGCACTTCGCAGATTCAAAAACAACCAGATTATAATAACGGCGAAAATAAAAGAACGTCACCACACAAAATTTTCAAGGTTAAACTATAACCGTTCCTTTCTCCACCCCTGCTGTTGTCTAAACAGCAGGGGTATTTACTAAATAACCTAACACGAAATAATGGCCAAGGTAACCGCAAAAAGTATATGGCAATTGCTAAAGCAATCGGGCTCGGGATTTGTAGAAAACAGTGTAACCAAGCTGAGTGCCTCACTTGCGTATTATACCATTTTTTCATTAGGGCCAATGCTAATGGTGGTTATCTACCTGTCTAACATTTTGTGGCGGCAAGAGGCCATTGAAGGGGTGCTATACGGGCAAATTAAAGACATTGTAGGAGACAAGGCCGCCTTGCAGATACAGGAAATTATCCGAAACGCATCCATTGCGGGTAACAACACTTTTACAGCCATTATTGGCTTCGTTACCTTGATCATAGGCGCTACAACCATCTTTGCCGAAATTCAGGATTCTATCAATACCATCTGGCGATTAAAAGTGGATACCGACCGCGGATGGTGGATTACATTAAAAAATAGGCTGCTTTCCTTTTCATTAGTGGTAAGTCTGGCTTTTTTGCTGCTGGTATCATTGATAATCAACGGCGTAGTAGAAGGCTTTATGGGTAGGCTCGAAACTATTTTTCCGCATGTTACGGTGATCCTAGTGTATGTGGCTAACCTAATTATCACACTGGTGGTTACGGCCAGCTTGTTCGCTATTATATTTAAAGTGCTGCCCGATGCCGTTATTCGCTGGCGCGATGTGGCGGTAGGCGCATTGTTTACAGCAATACTATTTATGCTGGGCCGGTTTGCCATAGCATTTTATATAGGGAACAGCAGCCCGGGCAGTGCTTATGGTACAGCGGGCTCGGTTATTATCCTGTTATTATGGATATACTACTCGGCCATCATTTTATATTTCGGTGCGGTGTTTACTAAATGTTATGCCTTAGCTTTCGGTCGTGAAATCAGGCCGAATGATTATGCCGTTACAATTCAAATTATCCAGGTAAAAAGCAACAAAAACAGCTTGCAGGAAAACGAAGCAGACGCCAAGAGAAAAACAGAGGAAATTAAAAAAGAAAGTTAACCTATCAGTTTTACATCTAAATTCGGTTAATGGCTGTTACGATGAGGAAATGGATTACCCTAATTTTATCACTTGTTTTTTTTGCTGCAAGCGCTCATGCACAATTGGTGAGCCTGACCGACCAGGAAGTACGACATTTAAAAAATCTTATTGACAATGATACTACCGCTACAGCGGCATTTATGCCATTACGCTCGGTAGCGGAACAATCATTACTGGAACAACCTAATCCTATAGTCAAAATATCGTTGGAGGGATTACTTGCAGGTGATCCGGCAAAAACAGCCAGTTTAAGAGCGATGCACGATGCGGATAAAATATACGCAATGGCTTTGATGTACCGGCTTTATGGAAACAAAACCTATTTGGGTAAAACCATTGAATTTTTACAAGCTTGGGCGCAAGCCAACCGCCCGTTTGGCAACCCTATTAATGACACCAAGCTGGAAGCATTAATTACAGGCTATGATTTAATACGCGCCGAGGTACCGGCCGAGCAAAAATTACAGATAGACAACTGGCTCAACGACGTTGCCAATGCCGAGTTGAATAGCTTTGCAGCAAAGCCCGGACGCGGAACGGCAGTAAACAACTGGAACTCTCACCGTATCAAAATTATCACGCTGATTGCTTATACCTTGCATAACAGCATGTACGATACCATCATCAAAACCGAGCTGGAAAAGCAAATCGCACAAAACTTGAATGCTAATGGTACCAGCATTGATTTTATAGAGCGCGATGCTTTTCATTATCATACTTATGATCTGGAACCTTTGCTTACAGCGATTATTGCCATTAAACGAGCTTCGGGCAAAAGCTATTTTGAATACCAATCGGATAAGGAAGCTTCCATCAAAAAATCGGTTGATTTCATCATTCCCTACATGACCGGCGAAAAACAGCATGCCGAGTTTGTGAAGAGCAGAGTACCTTTTGACCGCGCCCGAGCGGCCAATCATGAAAAAGGATTTGAAGCCGGCACACCCGTCGACCCGCAAATAGCTTTATACACATTGGCATTAGCTGCTTACTTTGACAAGGATTATATTGATATCATAAAGCAGGTGTCGCCAATTCTTAAGCCTAACGTTAAATGGCAATTGATCCTTAATCAGGTTAAGAGGTAATTATAAACCAACACAGTAGTTTTATTGTATAGCCACCATGAACAAAGATGTATTGGCCCTGGCCGTTGAACTGGAAAACAAAAGAACCCGAGCTATGCTGAACGGGGATGCAGGCGAATTAACGAAGATATTATCTAATGATTTATATTACGGCCACTCTGGCGGCTACCGGGACAACAAAGCCGATTACATCAGCAAAATCAAGTTGGGCACCTACGCTTATCACAAAGTGGAAACAGTGGTAGAAAAAGCGGTATATGCTGGCAATGATGCCATCATGATACACGGCCGGTTAACGCTTGAAGTAAACCTGCACGGAGTTGAAAAAACTATGCACTCTATTTACCTGGCCATTTGGTGCCTGGAAGATGGGGTTTGGCGCTTTCTAGGTCACCAAACCGCATTAAAACAGAATGCCTAACCGAAGGGTATTTAAACCTCGGCCAGATATTTATGCACAAAACTGATAGCCATTGAGCCCTCACCTACTGCTGATGCTACACGGTTCATAGTTCCGGCTCGCACGTCGCCTGCGGCAAAAATGCCTGGGCAGCTGGTTTCTAGCAAATAAGGGTCGCGGTTGCTTTTCCAGTATTTTTTAAACCCTTCGTAGCGATTTAGCTCGCGGCCGGTTTCAATAAAACCTTTATCGTTTTTGATGATGGTTTCGCCCAACCAATCGGTAAACGGACGAGTGCCTATAAAAATGTAAAGGGCATCTGCATCTACCGTTTCCATGGTGTTGTCTTTTAAGCAATGAATTACAAGGCGTTCCAGCTTTTTATCGCCTTGGGCCTCAGCCACTGCACTTTGCCCACGTACGCTGATATTTTCTGTTTGCCGAATCTGCTCAATTAAGTAGGCCGACATGGTAGAGGTTAAATCGGGCTTGCGTACCAGAATAAATACCTGCTGTGCAAATTTAGACAGATACATAGCGGCCTGCCCTGCCGAATTGCCACCACCTACAATAAATACGGTTTTATCTTTGCAGGATAATGCTTCGGTTGTAGCGGCACCGTAATAAATACCAGCACCAGTAAAGTCATCAATACCTTTATTTTCCAGCTTACGGTAATCTACACCAGTGGTAACTACTACCGCACGGGTGGTAACACTGGTATCATCTTCCAAAACAATGGTTTTATAACCGTCTTTTAATCGTATCTCTTTTACTTCCTGAGGCGACAAAAACTCGGTACCAAAGCGGGTTGCCTGGGTAACGGCCCTACGGGTTAAATCGGCACCACTTAAACCGGTTGGAAAGCCCAGATAGTTTTCAATGCGCGAACTGGTACCGGCCTGTCCACCCGGTGCTTTACGTTCAATCAGCAACGTTTTTAAGCCTTCGGATGCACCGTAAACTGATGCCGCCAAACCAGCCGGACCAGCGCCAATAATCACTACATCGTACACCTCATTCTTTACCTGCGGACTAAGGCCTATCTTTTGGGCTATATCGCCTATAGCAGGCACTTTAAGCACACTGCCATCTTCAAAAATCACAGCAGGCATTTCGGCGGACTTTAGCTGGTTTACCTTGATGAGCACCTTCGCTTCGTCTGAGTTTGCTTCCAGCCACTGGTAAGGTACCAGGTTGCCCGTCAAAAATTCCTTGATATTGTGCGTTTTGGGCGAAAAATTATAACCTAACACTTTGATGCCTTGAAAATCGGGGCGGTAATTGGCCTGCCAGTCGTCCAGCAAATCATCAACCACCGGAAACAACTTTTCCTGCGGCGGGTCCCAAGGCTTGGTCAAGTAATAATCCAGCTTTACTTCATTAATTGCTTTGATAGCAGCCTGTGTATCTGAATAAGCGGTAAGCAGTACCCGCTTAGCCTGTGGGTAATAATTAACTGCCCGGCATAAAAATTCTACACCCTCCATCTCGGGCATGCGCTGGTCTGATATAAACAGCGCAATCTCCTCACCTTTGTTTTTTAACTGTAGCAGATTTTCAAGTGCCTCGTTGGCAGAAGTAGTACTTAGTACACGATAGCGTTTATGGTACTGCGTTTTTAAATCGCGCGTAATGGCCCGCAACACAAACTGATCATCGTCTACTAAAAATATGATAGGATCTTTCATGAGTAATTTTTCTAATATTATTCGCTGCTAAGCGGAAAGCAAATTTGAAAAGCGGTATTGCCTGGTACCGATTTAATTTTAACAGAGCCTTTATGCTGGCTTACAATACGCATTACTACGTCCAAACCCAAACCGGTGCCTTTTCCCATATCCTTAGTCGTAAAAAACGGATCGAAGATACGGCTTTGTATATCGGAAGGGATGCCGGGACCATTATCTCTTATGGTTACATACACGCTACGTGTATCGTGCTCGGTGACTATTTCCAGCTTACTTTGGCTGTTGCCTTCCATGGCATCAATAGCATTATCAATAATATTGGTCCACACCTGATTCAGTTCTCCGGCTACAGCTTTTACCTGCGGCAACGCTGTGTCAAAGGATTTAACAACATCAATTTTGTTCTTTTTAAGCTTATAATCCATAATAGTAAGGGTATTTTCCAACCCTTTATGGATATCCACATACTGTTTATCGGCTCCCTGATCCATATGACTGAATCCCTTTACTGCACTCACCAGGTTTGAGATCCGCTCGGACGCCTCTTTAATATCTTGTGCTATTTTGCCTACCGTAAGTTGCTGATTGAGCCAGTTTAACACTGCAGACAAATTTTCGGCAGGCACGATTTGGCCCAGTTCTTCCAGGTCAGCAACCTGTATACCTTCTTCGGTTAGGTTTTCTACCATGCAGTAGTCATCTATCTCGTGCGATTCCAGCAAGCTGCTCAATTCATCTTCTAGGTCGTCTTTTTGCATCATGCTTAACACCGGTTTATCCGTACGGGTAAGTAGCACATCCAGTTTTTGCTGTAATTGAGTAAGTGCTTGCGGTTCAAAAGTCAGTACCGCTACCTCCTCAAACAAACAAGCCATTTTGTGTAACTGATCTTGCAAAAAAGATGCATTACGAACAATGGAAGCAGCCGGATTATTCAACTCGTGAGCCAACCCGGCAGAAAGCTTACCCAAGGCCACCATTTTTTCGATCTGTTGCTGCTGAGTGGTGTAATACCGCACGCGGTTGGTCATGATATGTACCAGCGCTTCGGTGAGTTCAAAATGTAAACGAGGCGCATTTTTAATTTCATCAGCCGGTATGTCTAAAATAAGGCAGTCGCGTATACATTCGGCCTGTACCGGTGCTGTAGTACCTCTGGAGTAAGGCAAATATCCCATTACGCTGCCCGCTTCTGCTACCGTGGCTTCTTTAAACTGCCCGTTTTGAACCATGCCAATTCGGATTTTGCCTTCCAAAATAAAAAGCGTTCGGTCAAAAGACGAACCTATGGAAAAAAGCACATCACCGGCGGCCATTTCACGGGTTTCGCCTATAGATAATAGCCATTCCAGTTGACTATCGGGAACGTCTTTTAAGGTATCCAGCAACTTCAATTGCTCAACTGTAATTTGCGGCATAGGTATTTTATATTATGCGGACGAATGTAACAAGCGCCCGGCGTATCTAAAGTAAAAATATAATCCGGGCTTAAAAAATATCCTTAGTCAGTGTTATCAATTTTATTGGCTTATATAAAAAAGCATGCCGAATCATATTTATCAGACAAATAACTAAAAAACCAGATGCCTATATGGCAATCACGATATATAGTTTATTAACGACTTACCGCAAAACACACCACTTGCATAAGGTGAAAAATTGCTTTTTACAGATTATTTAAACGTTGCAGATTATGTGATTTAGTTATATTTTCGGCTTAAAATTACACTTTCTATACAGCTGAACCGGCATAGGCACACCATAGGCATATTAGGGTGGTCAAGCCTTGCAGCTAATCGTTTCTACTGTATAACTCAACCTACTTCCACAATACAATGAAACATTTTCATTCAATAATTAGATATTTAATCATTCTGCTGTTCTTTTTGCTGACAAGAATCAGCTCGTTTGCGCAAACAGTAGCTACCCCCGACAGCATTAAAACAGCCATTGAACCAGCGTATGATAAAGTAAACAAAACACACCGTTTATTTTTGGGCGAAAGCTACCGCAAGCTATGGGCTACACCGGTTAATATCCGTGTTTTTCATCTAAACCAAGAAAAAGGCGGATTGAAGATTTTACAGCGTGGTGGTGGTATGCAGTCAAAATCGTTACGGCTTGAGGCAACTGATGGTAAGGAATGGGTACTTCGAAGCGTGCAGAAATATCCCGAAAAAGTTTTACCGCCGACGCTGAGAAAGTCGCTTGCTAAAGATATTATTCAGGACCAGATTAGTGCCGAACACCCATTTGCCTTTTTGATTGTACCACCGCTGGCACAAAAGCTGGGCGTGCCGCATTCGCACCCTGAGATTGTTTACGTGCCCGACGACCCAGCTTTTGGCGAACACCGTAAAGATTTTGCAAACCAGGTATTTTTGTTTGAAGAAAGAGAACCTTTAGATGCCGACAAAACAGATAATACCCTAAAAACTCAATCGCGTCTGGAAAACGACAACGACAATCGGGTTGACCAGAAAACTGTTTTGCGGGCACGTCTGCTCGACTTCTTGCTGGGCGACTGGGACCGCCACGAAGACCAATGGCGCTGGGAATGTGTAAAAAACGACAACGGCACTACCTATGAACCGGTACCTCGCGACCGCGACCAGGTTTTTTACAATGCGTCGGGCGTGCTGCCATATTTGGTTTCCCGCCATATTTTTATGGCTAAGTTTCAAAATTATGGTGATCATATCCGTTCCATTAACCGCTGGAATTTAAACGCCCGCTATTTTGACCGCTACTTTTTGAACAGCCTGAACGAGGATGATTGGAAAACAGAAATAACTTATGTACAAAATCAACTGACTGATGAAGTAATTACTCAAGCCGTTAAGCAAATGCCGGCAACCGCTTATCAAATGGGCGGCCACGAGCTTGTTCAGAAATTAATTGCCCGCCGAAATGCTCTACCGCGCCAAGCATTGAAATATTACCGCAACTTGTCGCACACGCTAGAGATACCAGCGAGCAACAAACGAGAGCAGATCGAAATTACCCACCAGCCTGATAAACAACTTAACGTTACTATTTACAAGCTAAAAAAAGATGGTACTAAAGGGCAGCCTGTTTACAACCGCACTTTCAAACCTTCGGTAACGCAAGAGGTTAGATTGTACGGCATGGGTGGCAAAGATGTATTTGCAGTAAATGGCAATAAACCATCTCCCATTCTGATAAGAATGATTGGTGGCGATGATGAAGACACTTTTACCGTTGACAGCAACCTGCGCGATAAGCATCTGCTATATGTGTATGATCGCTCGGACGAGCCCAATCACCTACCTGCTTCATCACAGGCACGCTTGCGTATATCAACTGACACCACGGTGAATACCTTTAACCGTACCGGTTTCAAATACAATTTTTTGCAGCCGCTTATGCTGGCCAACATCAACCGCGATTATGGTTTCCAGTTTATCGGAAACTTTATCTTGCAGCAGCAAGGGTTCCGGAAAGAGCCTTACGCAAATCAACAAAACCTCATTGTAAATTATGGTTTTGGTACCAGCTCTTTATTGCTTAACTATATTGGCGATTTTAAACAGGCCGTTGGCAAAAACGATTTGGTCATCAACATGCTTTCTTTAGGCCCCAATTACATGAGCAACTTCTTTGGTACCGGTAACAACACGGCCTTTGTCAGAACCGGCGACCGTCCAATTCGCTTTTATCGCAATATTTACAACTATCTGTCGGCAGACGTAAAGCTAAAACGCACTTTTAAAAACTGGACGGTAAGCGGCGGCTTGGGTGGCCAGTTTTACCATGGTGACGGAGACGATAACCAAAACCGTTTTTTGGGTGTTTATGACCGGCAGCACCCCGACCAAAATGTATTCAGCAATCAAGTATTTGGCGGCGCATCGGCAACAGCAAGTTTAGACACGCGCGACCGGTCACTGTTAGCGCATAAGGGTGTACTTTGGAACACATCGCTCACCGGTATGACGGGCCTCAACATCAAAAATCATACTTATGGCCAGTTGGCATCTGATTTTAGCTTTTACCTCAATCCGGATAAAGACTCCATATTGGTAATTGCCAACCGTACAGGTGCAGGCATTACCCTCGGTGACGCTGCATATTATCAGCAATTTAAACTGGGTGGCAACCAAAATTTACGCGGCTTTTACTACTGGCGTTTTACCGGTAAAAGCATGGCGTACAATAACCTGGAGGTGCGCCTAAAAGTGCTGAACTTTAACTCGTACCTGCTGCCCGGCACGCTGGGTGTAATTGGCTTTAATGACGTTGGCCGCGTTTGGTCGCCTGGCGAATCGTCAAGTACCTGGCATGATGGCTACGGTGGCGGCATCTACTTTTTACCGGCACAATTATTTATATTCCAGGCAGTGGTTGGTTTTTCGAAAGAAGGCACCTACCCTTACATATCGGCCGGGTTCAGGTTTTGAGGCGATGCCAATTACCTGCCCGATAAAAAGCCGACTGTTTTGGCTTCTTTAATTTCGATGGCAAAACCTTCCAGATAAAGTTGAACGTCTATATACCGAGGGCGTAATGTACGTTCATCTACCTTAAAGTTTTTGACTTTTAGTTGATCGTTTATCTGGTCCAGTATATCGCGGGTTATAAAGCTTTCGGTAACACGCAGATTTGGGCCAAGCGGTTGTAGCAGTATGTTTTCGATTTTGTAAGAAAAGGCAATAGTGGCAGATTTGTCCATGATAAATAGATAGAGATGTAAAAATGACAAGTTATAAATTTATTTAATGCGCCTGGTATCTTAAAGTATAATTAAGTGAAACGAAACCCTCAGGGCCTTTTATGCTTTGCATTATACCCGATTTGTTTTAGTTTTACCGAAAGTCTGGCTGGTGTTCAACTCCACCGGAATATTAAAGCAACCTATGATTAAAGTTTTTTTCCTGAACAGGAGTCACACACCTGTAGCAGATGAATCTTCTCCTATCGCAACAGCCATAAAACAGCTTTGGCAAACCGATAAAGCAATAAATTTAGATTGCACGATAGAAGATGCCGACGCCCTGATTCTGCAGGAAAATATATCTTTTAAAGACTATAAATACATAAAGCTGTTAAAAAACGACCCAGTTTTTAAACAATATGCACACAAAATTTTCACTATCAATTATGACGATGGCGCAACAGGGGTTTTAAAAGGTGCATATGTTTGCCTAAAAAGGTCACGGTTTGATGAACGATTTCATGCAAGCGTACCTTACCTGGAATTTGCCAATAACCTGATTACAAAACAAGCTGTTAAAACCGAACCAGCCTTTTTAGCCACCTGGCGCGGAAACACCAAATCGAACTCGGTAAGGAGCAAAATTGTTGAGCTGTATGCTAATGATAAAGCTTTTGATGTATACACTACCAATAGCTGGTTTAACCATAGTAAAGATGAAAAGCAAGCTTATGTAGATAGCTTGTTGAACGCCAAATTTGCGCTGGCACCTGCAGGCTGGGCACCAACCACTTTCAGACTATATGAAAGTATGGCCCTGGGCAGATGCCCGGTTATTATTGCCGATGAATTTGTTCCGCCTGTTGGTCCGGACTGGAACTCGTTTTCTATATCTGTTCCTGAAAATAAGATAGAATCTTTAAAGCAGGTATTACAGGAAAAAGAACCGCAGTATGAGCAGTTAGGCAATCGTGCCGCCGCTGTTTGGGAACAATACTTTGCAGCACCCAATGGTATCAAATATTATGCTGACCAGTTAATGAGGCTTATCAAATCCTCACCAGCTGACATGAGTGTACAACAGGAGTTTAATCGCTGGGGCTCTTCCAAAATGTACCATAGCAATGGCTGGACACTTTCGCAAAGGCTGCGCCGCAAGCTTAAAAAGCTCAGATTATTCAGTAAATAAATTTCGTGTGGGCTTTGTTAAAACACTTCGCCCACATCAATAAATAAACCTTTTGATCCTTGTCTGCCAAAGCCATAATCAATTGCAATATTGGTATGCGAAACCTTGTTCAGCTTTAAACGCAAACCCGGACCAATAGCTGGTTGTATTCGTTGAAAATGGGTTCCGGGTTGGGCTGTTAGTGTTTCGGCATTAGCAAATAGTACGCCGCCCAGTAAGCCGTTGTGTGTGATCCTGAACCGGTATTCGCTTTCCAGATACACCATTTGCGCTCCGCGAAAGCGGCCTTGAATATACCCACGGCCAGTAGCTGAATTGGGATCCCATGAGCTGCTCGGTAAATTCAGGTAAGGCGGGTTGCCATGTAGTATCAACCAGTTGTATGACCAAAATGCCAGTACATTGTGCGAGTTTGCAGGAAAGGGTACGTATTTACGAAAGTCTAGAATGAGCGATTGCCATCCGTTGGTACTGCCCAGCCATTGTGGGTTGATACGGTATTGCATACTGCCATACCAGCCTTTTTGCGGGTTAATGGAATTATCGCGAGAGTCGTGCAAAGCGTTTACTGTAAACCCGGATGCCAGCGAGTGCGAGCGCATTCCGTAGCGTTCATAGTCAGACAAAGTGCCATTCAATGCTCCTTCGTGCGATATATTCCAATAAGTGTCAACAGCATAACCTATACCGGCATACCAGTTGCCGCTTACGTGCCGTAGAGCGGTTTCGTAAAAACGGGCAAATGAAAAGCTCATCGGGTCTTCGGCTCGAATGTCAGAATTGCTTCCCAAACCGTAGGTACTTTCAGGGTATTTGTAAAAGCGGTAATCGCCCACAAAAACATAATCGTTGTTTTTTGACCACACCGTAGTTTGTACGGGTATGATAAATTGCTTGTTTTGGGTGTAAGAAGCACTGGCAACAACTGTTGATATGCGCGACTGCGGAGCTCTGCGAAAAGCCACATTTCCGGAAAGTACTAATGCCAGTTTAGATACCAACGTATAGCCAATTGCAGGCACTACAGAAATTTCGGGCTTATTGGTTACCGAGTCGTTACCAGGTTTACTTTTGATATGAAACCAGCTTCGGAATATATCAGGCAAATCTTTTTGGTCGCTGTCGTCCAAATTATTGCGTAGTGTATCACTGGCTCCCTTTTTACCGGTTATTAACTGTGGCAGTGACACACTTTTATCGTTTTGTGCCGTGGCACTATTAGAATTGAGCAGCCATAGGCAACCTAGCAAGCCTATCCATAAACCGGTACGCATTTGTTTAAATATTGGGGCTACAAACTTACATAAAGATAGCATAATACCATGATTATCAACTTACAGATTGCTACAAAAAATTTATGTAAAGCGGATTGTTATAACCGTGAATCAGTATACTACAAAAAAAGCTGGTTTTAATTAAAACCAGCTTTTAACCTTAACTTTTGTAAGTCAGTATATTTTATGCAGACTTTTTATGACTCGAGTATTGTGCATATGTAGCCACTGCATTTTTGAGTTCATTTACAGGTATATGTGTTTGAATATCCTGATTAGCAAAATCGAACACAACTTTCCGTTCATGATCTAAAGCGTATACTGCGGGTAAAGGAATGTTATTTTCTACACCTGCGTATTTGCTCCATGCTGGGCTATTTTCATGAAATATGCCAAATAAGCGGGCAATTTCATGATTGGCATCATGATAAGCTTCTAATGAAATATTATGCTCCCAAAAAGTTCTGTTTAACTTTTCGGCACGTTCTGAATGTATCACGAGCACGTTAATATTGTAGATATCCAATTCATGGCGCATCCCATTCAATTGCTTTAAATGCTGAATACCTGCTGTTCCCCACTCCTGGGAATAAAAGTACAACACCAACGGCTTTGTTATATAACTAAAGGATATGCCGAAATTGTTAAACAAGTTCTCACTTAAAAAGGAATGTGTTTTGCCTTGGCTATCCAGCTCTATTACAGTAGAGCCATATTTTAAAGGCGACAAGGCAACATGCCGGTTATTTGAAAATTCTAGTTCAGGGGTATATTCTAAAGCGTCGAACGCCGGAAAATTTAAACGTTGATTAAGCATATCAAAACATTAACGAATAGGAACAATTGGGTGAATTAGTATGAGATCGTTTATTGAACAGGGCAACAACAATCGCTTAAGCCGTAAAACTTCTTGTACAGGATAGTATGCTGTTTTTTTTATGGTTGGGGATATAACATGAGCAGACATATTTTGCGTTGAATTATAAGTTAGAGATTAATGTACTGAAGCAACCCAATGAATTAGCAGCAACACATATAACAACCTTTGCAAAGGCTGTATATATACATTTGGTATGTGGTGTTTACTCTGTACATCGTCTTAAAATTTAAAGCATTTTATGCGCTTAAGCCAGTCTGTACAACCGGCATAATTCAAATATATACAATATCTACAGATTTAGTATACTTTTTGTTTAAATTTTATTCTATTCCAGATAAAGCTTTATTTCAATTATGCTGTTTAGCTTAATCATAATTTTATAACTAATCACTTTACTCATATTTCACATACAACTTAAATTTTGATGTTCACCATCTATAATACATCCCCGATGAAACTTGCTGCACAAATGATAACAGGCTGGTTAGCCATTGCCTTTCTGAGTAGCTCTTGTGCACAGCCCAACGCTTTATCAGATGCTTCGGCTACTAAAGAAACCGTTAACCTTTTCAAAAAATTAAATAAAAGCAGCCAAGAAGGTTATTTAATTGGGCATCAGGATGACTTAGCTTATGGCGTAAATTGGAAATATCAACCCGGCAGAAGCGATATTAAAGAAGTTACCGGCGATTATCCTGCCTTATACGGCTGGGAATTAGGCGGCCTTGAAAAAGACTCTCCGGTAGATTTAGACAGCGTTCCGTTTACTTTAATGAAGCAGTACATCCGTGAAGGATATCAACGCGGAGGGGCTATCACAATCAGCTGGCATGGCAACAACCCGCTGACGGACAAAACAGCCTGGGACCCTGCGCCCGGAACAGTAGCTTCCATTTTACCGGGTGGACCCAAGCATGAAGTTTTCGTACAACAATTAAATAAGATAGCTGCTTTTCTAGCTGATCTAAAAGGCTCTAAAGGTGAAACTATTCCGGTATTGTATCGTCCTTTTCATGAACTTACCGGCAACTGGTTTTGGTGGGGTGCCAACAGTTGTACGCCCGATGAATTTAAACAGCTTTTTAGGTTTACGGTAAATTACCTGAGAACCAAAAAGCATTTGCATAACCTTATAATTGTGTATAACACCAGCGGTGATTTTAAAACCGAAGATGAATTTTTACAACGCTACCCCGGTGATGATGTTGTGGATGTGGTTAGCTTTGATACCTACCAATATAAAAGCCCGGACGTTGACAAATCATTTGCCGACAATCTGAGTAAGAACCTAACCATTGTTGAAGAAGTTGCCCAAGCCAAGCACAAATTACCGGCATTAGCCGAAACCGGGTTTTCACAAATCCCCTACCCTAACTGGTGGACCGGTGTTTTGGCTACCGCTTTACAAAATCGCCATCCTGCTTATGTGTTGCTTTGGCGCAATGCGGGCTATAAGCCATCAGAAAAGGTAACAGAATATTACGCACCGTATAAAGGACAAGTGTCCGAACAGGATTTTATTAAGTTTTACCAATTGCCTCAAACACTATTTGAAAAAGACGCCGCGCGTCTAAAACTTTACAAGTAAACAAGGCCCACTTATGATACTATCCCGTAGTGCGCTTTCATAATATTGTAGTTTTAAATAATTAAAACGCCTGTTTCATAACAATACATTTATATAAAAAGGCTGGTTGTAACAACCAGCCTTTTTATATAAACACAAACCAAATCACTTGTTAAGACCTATAATGCATTATCAGCATTTTAGGGTTATCCAACTGCTGACGGGCGTACCATTTAACGGCCATGAACATGTCCAATCCGTTTTTTACCGACAGCCCATCGGTTTGGAAGGCAATTGACTCACCTTTATTTTCACAATATAACTGTATCTCATTCGGATCGGGGGTAAAACTTATTTTTTGCAGCGGGCATACTTTAATTTTAGTGTCCGTTACTTTAGATAATATAATTTCTGCGCATGAATTATCGGTAGCCGGTAAAAGCACATATCGCTCATTCTCCATACAAAACTCCTTTTGTTAAATATTTAAAAATAGCCTGAGTAACTGCCTGTCGTGGATTTAAAAATAATGGAATGACCAGCACTAATGCTGTAATGTTTGTTCCGGTAAATCGGCTAACTATTGCTTGGCAGCTGAAACCTGCACATCATTTATACGTGTGCAAGCTACTATTATTACAAAGCTGAAGTTAAATGGTTATAAATATTTTCATTTTTGTTGACGTAAAAATGAGAGCCGGGCAAGTTTACAATGCCGGGTTACACAACACAGCTTTCAATTCTTTTTAATAAATCAGTTAATCCCGCTAATACCATAAATAGATGAACACCGAACCGGAGCGATTTGAGATACCATCCGCGCCTAAAGGAATTCGAGGCAAAATATTAGCGTGGATAAAGCGCTTTTTGCCAGCCGAGCTTATCGGCTCTGGTTTGGCTATAGCGGCCTCGAACCTTACACTTTACTTAACGCACAATAAGGTTATTGCAGCCTACGTCGCGGCTACTGCCGATACCATCGGCTTTTATATGGTTATCACCTTACAAAGTGTATTAGCTTTACGCCGCCAACTGCATCACAGTTCTCAAAAGTTTTCATTACGCCATACGTGGCAGGTCTTTAAAAACCTGTAGTTGGAATTTGGCCCGGCAGAATTATTGGATAGCTTGCTTTTACGGCCGTTTTTTATGTACATTTTCCCTATCTTGCTGCACAATTATGCCACAGGCATTGTAACCGGAAAAATAGTGAGTGATATATGCTTTTATATTCCGGTAGTTATTATCAGTCAGCTCCGGGTTCGGTATCAAGAAAAACGCAGTAAATCTGATAAGCAATAAAAGGCTTTGTTGATAATTTCAAAGCACTGTTTTTCGACCTTAAACCTTCGTTTAATAAAATTTCAAAATAATTATATTTGTACCCGCAAAATCCTAATTAATTTAAAAGCATTAAGTGAAAAAAAGAATTCTGGTTATTGAAGGCGACAATGACATTCGTGATATTGTAAGCTATATTTTAAGCGAAGAAGGCTATCATGTAGTTACCGCTAAACCATGGCCCGTAAATCAGTTACACAACCATAAAGCCGATCTTATATTACTGGACGAGTGGATTAACGAAAAGGAAGGCCACCTGCTGTGCACAGAACTGAAAGATTTGCATGAAACCCAACATGTTCCGGTTATCATTTTTTCTACTCAGATGAACATCGCAGATATTGCCAAAAAGTGCCGTGCCGAAGGTTATGTGCATAAGCCATTTAACTTAGACGATTTGTTAAGCGAAATACAAAAATGTCTGTCTGCACACGTTGTTTAATTAAGCAACGTATATTTCTTTCGGCCAATCAAAGCGCAATTTGATCAATTATTATGTGGCATGCTAAAGATAAATTTAGTACCCACCCCTTGGGTACTTTCCACACTGATAGTGCCACCATGCTGGGCTACAAAATCGCGCACCAGCATCAACCCTAAACCACTGCCCACTTCGTTATTAGTACCGCTAATGGTTAATGAACCACGGGTAAACAGTGCTTGCTGCATCTCGGGCGACATACCAATGCCCGTATCCTGAATACAAATATCTACCGTACCGGCTTTAGCCTCGGCATGCACCATCACATAACCGCCGCTTGGCGTAAATTTAATGGCATTGGTAACCAGGTTTTGCACAATAGAGCGCAGCATCAGGTTATCAGCATTTACATAAAGCCCTCTCGGCGTTTTATTCTCTAGCCGGATATTTTTTTGTACCGCATTTACTTTCAGCAATTCCAACGACTCTTCTATACCTTTAGCCAAATGAATTTTTTGCGGGTTGAAGCTGTTCTTTTCATTCTGTTCTTTTGCCCACTCTACAATCTCGTTTAACTGGTTTAAAATACGGTGAGATGTGCGGTGGATGATGCCCGACAATTGTTTAACTTGCCGGTCACTCAACTCTTCCGGATTTTCATTAAGCTTGGCAGATGCCGTTAACATGGCAGACAGCGGGTTACGCAGATCGTGTGATATTACAGAAATGGATTTATCTTTAAGGATATTTAGCCGCTTTAACTCATCATTTAATTTTTCCAGAGCGTTAGTACGCTCCTTAACACGGTTTTCCAAATCTTGATTTAGCCGAACCAGATCATCATTAATAATGCGTAACTCTTCTTCCTGCCTTTGCAGTTGCAAGTTTTTTTTATATAACTCGGCAAATACAGCCACTTTTGAGCGTAATACATCCGGATTGAAAGGTTTACGAATATAGTCTACCGCACCGGTTTGATAACCTCTAAATATGGCAGCATCCTCATAATCTTTACCGGTGATAAAAATGATGGGAACATGCTTTAGCTTGTCGCGTTGATAAATCAGCTCAGCTGTTTCATACCCATCCATAATGGGCATTTTCACATCCAGTAATATCAATGTAAAGTCGTCTTCTTTTAAAAGGATTTTCAAAGCTTCCTTACCCGAAGTGGCCTTATAGAAAGTATATCCCGCTTTTTCGAGGACGACTTCCATTGACATCAAATTATCTTCGCTGTCATCTACCAATAGTATCTTAACAGCCGAATTTAATTCCATTTATCAAACTTTATTAAAAATAGTATCATTTACCGGCAAATATTACTGCTGCAACCAAACTCTCATCAATGACAATAACTGATCTGTTTTAACAGGTTTTGTGATATAATCTGATGCGCCAGAGGCAATACATTTTTGCCTGTCGCCAATCATTGCTTTTGCAGTAACGGCAATTATAGGCAAATTTTTATTCTTATTTTCTTTACGTATCCACTGTATGGTTTCATAACCGTCCATTTCGGGCATCATGATATCCATCAGTACAATGTCTATATCTTTATCGTTATTCAATATTTCCAGTGCCTCACGGCCACTTTCAGCAGTTAATACGTTAAGTTTTGAACGTTCAAATGCAGCGGTTAAAGCAAACAGGTTACGTACGTCGTCGTCTACAATCAGCACCTTTTTGTTATCCAGGATATCGTCTGTGCCAATCGCGTCAATTATTAGTTGCAACTTATCTTCGGCCCATTGCTGGGTATTGATATGGAGTAGTTTGGATACTTCTTCTAACAACAAACCCTTGGAATCGGCAGTTTTAGCAACTACTTTGTGATTCAAACGCTTTAGGTGTAATAATTCTTGTTGCGGAATATCTTCTACCGAGTGCATGATTACCGGCACATCCAAATGCTTTTGCATGTTCAGGTAATTGAGCAAACCTTTGGCATCGGGCAAACTAAAATCCAATACTATACCGTCAAACACCGAATCTTTAAGTAAGGAAATTGCGTTTTTAGCCGAATCGGTATTGGTTACGCTGATATGTTCGCATGTTAAAAATTTGGTTAAAGCATCCCGCTCCTGCTCATCATTTTCTACAATCAGCATCCGCTTAACCGGACGATCATTGAAACTGATGATACCAGAAATTAGCTCATCCAGAGCACGGTTTGACAGCGGTTTGAGGTGAAAACTTTTGGCACAGCGTTTATAGGCCAGTGCTTTATTATCTTCACCCGAAATTAGATGAACCGGGATATGACGCAGGTTTAAATCTTTTTTCAGCAGCTTCAACACTTTCCAACCGTTTGATTCGGGCAGGTTCACATCCAGTGTAATGGCTATTGGGTGGTAGTTCTGAATAGCGTCAAAGATATCTACATAAGTAGATGCCACCACTACTTTCAAACCAAAATCGTGCACCTTATCAATCATGATTTTGGTAAAGCGCATATCATCCTCAATCACCAATATCACACGATCGTTTTGCTGAATGTTATGGCGGTCATCGTCAACCACTTTTTCTTCGGCATCATTGTTTAACAGCGCCTTGTTGGTAGCTGTTGCCGGATAAGTTGGGTTGGTAGATACGACAGCTACGTTTTCTTCTAACGATTTAGAAGCATCTTTGTAGCGGAACGGCAGGTAAAGGGTAAACACACTGCCACGGCCCAATTCGCTATCTACGGTAATAGTACCACCCAGCAATTCGGCAAAGCCCTTACTGATGGATAAGCCCAAACCTGTACCACCGTATTTACGGCTGGTTGAACCTTCGGCCTGCTGAAATGCCTCAAATATTAAACTTTGCGTATTTTTTGGAATGCCTATACCGGTATCTTCAATAGAGAATGCAATAACCGCATCTTTAATCGGGCTATCCGGCAAGGCGTTGGCGCGTTGAATACGCAACCTTACTTCTCCTTTTTCGGTAAACTTGAAAGCATTCGATAATAGGTTTTTCAGGATCTGGTTAAGACGTTGAATATCCGTTTCCATCATTTCCGGCAACTCTTCGTCAATCTCAATCTCGAAGTTAAGGTTCTTGGTTTCCGATATCGGCTTAAAGGTTGTCTCCACAAATGAGGCAATCTCACGGAAGCTAACGGGCATAATATCCGCAAAAATAACTCCTGATTCGATTTTAGATAAGTCTAGAATATCATTAATCAGCTGAATCAGGTCATCACCACAAGAGTGAATGGTTTTAGCATACCTGATTTGCTTTTCGGTAAGGTTACCATCATGATTCTCGAACAGTTGTTGCGCTAAAATAAGCAAGCTGTTCAACGGCGTACGCAATTCGTGCGACATGTTGGCCAAGAATTCTGACTTATATTTTGAGGTGAGCGTTAACTGCTCGGCTTTTTCTTCTAATGAAAGTCGGGCCTCCTCAACTTCTTTGTTGATTTGCTCCACCTCTTCTTTTTGTTTCTCGAGCAATTGGGCTTTATCATGCAGCTCCTCGTTAGCGCGGCGCAGCTCTTCCTGCTGGGCACGTAAGTCGCCTGATAGGGATTGCGATTGCTTCAATAATTCTTCGGTACGGGTATTGGTTTCGATGTTGTTCAATACGATACCAATAGATTCCGTTAACTGGTCCAAAAAGTCTAAGTGCGTACGGCTAAAGTGCTCGAATGAACCGAGTTCGATTACCGCTTTGATGTTATTTTCGAACAATACCGGTAAAATTACCAAGTCGAGCGGCGGCGCGTTGCCGATGCCCGAACTGATGCGCAGGTAATCGCCGGGTACGTTTTTCAGTAATATTCTTTCTTTATCGGTAGCACACTGCCCTACCAAGCCCTCATTCAACGAAAACTCTTTGTTGATTGATCTTCTGCTGCGTGGTGCATAACCGGCGAACAGTTTTAATGTTGGCTCATCGGTGCCCTCAGGCTGTTCCAGAATGTAGAATGCACCATATGGGGCATTCACCAGCTGGGCAAGCTCCGATAGAATTTTATTGGCCACTGCATTTCTATCGCGCTGGCCTTGCAGCATCTGCGCAAATTTGGCAAGGTTAGATTTTAACCAGTCCTGCTCACGGTTTTCGGTCGTGGTGTCTTTCAGGTTGGCAATCATCTGGTTGATGGTATCTTTCAGGGCCTCCACCTCGCCACGTGCATCTACACGGATGGTTCGGGTTAAGTCGCCTTTGGTTACCGCCGATGCTACCTCGGCAATGGCACGCACCTGTGTGGTTAAGTTTTCGGCCAACTGGTTTACGTTTTTGGTTAAATCCAACCAGGTACCAGATGCACCCGGCACGTTGGCCTGCCCGCCCAGCTTACCTTCCACACCCACCTCACGGGCCACCGTAGTTACCTGATCGGCAAATACCGCCAGGGTATCAATCATGTTGTTGATGGTTTCCGTTAGCTGGTAAACTTCGCCCTGTGCATTGATCGATAGCGTTTGTTTTAGGTTACCGTTAGCTACCGAGGTCACAACCTTGGCTATACCACGCACCTGGCTGGTTAAGTTCGACGCCATGTTGTTTACAGAGTCGGTCAAATCCTTCCAGGTACCGGCAACACCCGGCACAAACGCCTGGCCACCCAAGCGGCCCTCAATACCCACCTCACGAGCCACGCGTGTTACTTCGGATGCAAATGCGTTCAACTGATCCACCATCGTGTTGATGGTGTTTTTCAACTCGAGAATTTCCCCTCGTACGTCTACCGTAATTTTACGCGACAAGTCACCGTTGGCCACTGCTGTGGTTACATCTGCAATGTTACGTACTTGCGAGGTTAAGTTACCTGCCATCTGGTTTACCGAGTCGGTCAACTCTTTCCACGTACCCGCTACGCCTGGTACTTTGGCCTGTCCTCCCAGCTTACCTTCGGTACCTACTTCGAGCGCCACACGCGTTACCTCGGACGCAAAACCGTTTAGCTGATCCACCATCGTATTGATAGTGTTCTTTAATTCTAAAATTTCGCCTCGGGCCTCGATGGTGATTTTGCGCGATAAGTCGCCCGTTGCCACCGCCGTGGTTACCTCGGCTATATTACGTACCTGTAAGGTCAGGTTACTACCCATCTTATTTACCGAGTCGGTCAAATCTTTCCAAACCCCACCAACACCTTTTACCTTGGCCTGGCCGCCCAACTTACCTTCGGTACCTACCTCCAAGGCCACACGGGTTACTTCCGAGGCAAAGGCGTTCAGCTGCTCCACCATTGTGTTGATGGTGTTTTTCAGCTCCAGAATCTCGCCTTGTACATCCACGGTGATTTTACGTGATAAGTCACCATTCGCTACGGCAGTAGTTACCGTTGCGATGTTACGTACCTGCGAGGTTAGGTTACCAGCCATCTGGTTTACCGAGTCAGTCAACTCTTTCCAGGTGCCGGCTACCCCAGGCACAAATGCCTGGCCACCCAGTTTACCCTCAGTACCTACCTCACGAGCCAGACGGGTTACCTCATTACCAAACGAGTTGAGCTGATCCACCATCGTATTGATAGTATTCTTCAACTCCAAAATCTCGCCGTTGGCGGCAACCGTAATTTTGCGGGAAAGGTCGCCCTTTGCTACCGCCGTGGTTACGTCGGCTATATTACGTACCTGTAAAGTCAGGTTACTACCCATTTTATTTACCGAGTCGGTCAAATCTTTCCAAACCCCACCAACACCTTTTACTTTGGCCTGGCCGCCTAATTTACCTTCAGTACCCACCTCTAGCGCTACACGTGTTACTTCAGATGCAAACGAGTTAAGCTGCTCCACCATGGTATTGATGGTATTTTTCAGCTCCAAGATTTCGCCTTGGACGTCTACCGTAATTTTGCGCGACAAGTCACCGTTGGCTACCGCGGTGGTTACGTCGGCAATGTTACGCACCTGACCGGTTAAGTTACCGGCCATTTGGTTTACCGAGTCGGTAAGCTCTTTCCAAGTACCAGCTACGCCTGGTACTTTGGCCTGTCCACCCAGCTTACCTTCGGTACCTACCTCAAGCGCCACACGCGTTACTTCGGATGCAAAACCGTTCAGCTGATCCACCATCGTATTGATGGTATTCTTTAACTCCAATATCTCGCCTTTTACGTCTACTGTAATGTGCCGTGATAAGTCGCCTTTGGCTACCGCTGTAGTCACCTCAGCAATGTTACGTACTTGGGCCGTTAGGTTACCGGCCATCTGGTTTACCGAGTCGGTTAAATCCTTCCAGGTACCTGATATACCTTGTACTTTTGCCTGACCACCTAGTTTCCCCTCGGTACCAACCTCAATAGCCACACGGGTTACTTCGGATGAGAAGGAGTTCAGCTGATCCACCATCGTGTTGATGGTATTTTTTAGTTCTAATATTTCACCTTTAGCATCTACGGTAATTTTGCGCGACAAGTCGCCTTTGGCTACCGCCGTAGTCACCTCGGCAATGTTACGCATCTGGGTAGTTAAGTTACCGGCCATTTGGTTTACCGAGTCGGTCAGTTCTTCCCAAACACCGGCTACCCCTTTAACCTTGGCCTGCTCGCCCAGCTTACCTTCCGAACCTACCTGGGTGGCTACCCGGGTTACTTCAGATGAAAATAATCTGAGCTGCGACACCATTTGGTTTGCCTCTTTAGCAATGGTTAAAAACTCTCCCCGCAATGGCTGCCCATTTATTTCAAGTGGTATTTGCTTCGATAAGTCACCTTTTGCAATAGAGGTGATCATCCCTGCAATTTCTGTAGTAGGATATGTTAAATCGGTGATAAGGTTGTTTAAGGCGTTTACCCCAACAGCCCACTCCCCTTTAGCATCCGGAATGGAAACCCTTTTAGAAAGGTTACCTCGTTTACCAATGATTTTTTCGGCCGTGCAAATTTCGGACACGATACGTTCGTTCATGTCAATAATATCATTAACCAACTCGCATATCCGGCCGCTGATACCCGCCTGGGTAATATTCATGCGGGCACTTAACTTACCGTTTTTTACTTGTGAAAGCACACGCAGCAATTCGCGCATATCCAAAGCCTCTTCGCTATCATTAAGCACAGACTTTTTCGGACGCTCCTTTACAGGGATGTCTATAATTTCGTTATTCATAGATAGGTATTTGTAGAGGCCGGTTAAAAAATCGGCTACCAAATTTAATTATTAAAACCACATGTCAAGGGGCAAAAAGCCGTTAATTTTCAATAACAGGCACATTTAATCAATAGTTAACATCAAACGATAACCACATAAATATTAATATCAAATTTTAACTTACACTCTAATTAGGAATACCAAATACCAGTAACATTTTTCAGGAATTGGTCAATTTATGTTACTGGAGTACAAATCACTATCAAGAAAATCACATAAATCAACCATTGGAATAATCTTATTACTGTAAACAAGCTTAGCAAAGTGACGTTTCTTTTAAACAGTATAACTCAAGCGCATGACAGAGATTCCATCAGAAAACGCATTATCTGCATTATACGGTGTATACCACGACGGTTTTAACTTTATTGGCAACCGACGGAAAAAACACCAATCAGACATATTTCAAATACCTGTTTTAGGGTTCAAAGTCATTTGCTTTGGCGGAGAAGATGCGGCCAGAACATTTTATGACCCGGATAAATTTAAGCGCAAGGGGGCTGTGCCTCCACCTATACAAAAAACGTTGACCGGCACCAACGCCATTCATACCACCGACGGCGAGGTGCATCACAACCGTAAAGAAATGTTTATGTCGTTGATGACGGATGAGAACATCAACCGGCTTACGGGTTTGGTAGAGCAACAAATGAACTATGCTTTAAACCGGTGGCCAGGTCAAAGAAGCGTGGTTTTGTTTAAAGAAGCACAACAGGTACTTTGCCGGGCAGTATGTGCCTGGGCAGGTGTGCCCCTGAAAAACAGCGAAGTAGCCAGACGAGCGCGCGACTTTATTTATATGGTTGATGCTTTTGGCAGCATCGGTTCCCGTAACTGGCGGGGTCGCTTGGCTCGCAGGCGTGCACAAACATGGATAAAGCGTATGATCAAAAAAGTAAGGGATGGAAGAATGGCGGTACCCGAGGAAACAGCATTGTACCTTACCGCCTTTTATCGCGATAGCGAGGGCAGATTATTGGATTTGCACTTGGCCGCAATTGAACTTTTAAACGTTTTGCGCCCAACTGTGGCTATTGCCTGGTATATTACCTTTGGCGCTACAGCACTGCATACGTATCCGGCCAGCCATCAATTGTTTTTGAAAGATACGAATGACTACCGTAACCGCTTTGTGAATGAAGTTAGGCGTTTTTACCCATTTGCCCCATTGATGGGTGCCATTGCCAAGCATGATTTTGACTGGCAAGGTTATTCTATCCCGAAAGGCGCGCTGGTATTACTGGATATGTATGGCACCAACCATGATGAACGCTTGTGGGAACATCCATATGAATTTAATCCTGACCGCTTTATAAATCGCCCCATAAAACCATTTGATTTTTTGGCGCAAGGCGGTGGCAATCCACATCAAGGACATCGTTGTCCGGGTGAGTGGATTACTATAGAAGTGTTAAAGACTGTACTTACCTTTTTACTGGAAAAAGTGCAATTCACAGTCGCCAAGCAAGATCTGTCATTTAATTTATCGCGTATGCCTACCTTACCTAAAAGCGGCTTTGTAATATCCAGCGTTAAAGCAAAGGAAACTTCACATGTCTTGATTTAACCTATAGACTGGATAAACATATCAATGGCCTGATTTAAGGTTTTGTGGTTTTCCACCATACTTTGGTGGCCGCCATCTACAGTTACAAAACTTGAATTGGGTATCTGTTCATGAATAAACTGGCTGCACTCATAACGGTGTACCTTATCATTCAGGCTACCTACAACCAGTGTGGGTATTTTGATGGTTTTTAACTGCTCGGTAAGCTCGAAGTTAAAAAGCTTCAGGAGTCCGCCGGTTACCGCTTTGGTCTTACACTGCGGTGCCATCTGTGCTGTGTACCTTAATTGTGCTGCGGTTTGCTTACCTGTAAAATAGGCAAACCGGGCCAATAAGGTAGTGATACCACTTGAGTAATAAAGCTTATTAACCACATCAACCAACGGTGCTGCTTTTTTCAGAAGCTCAACAGTTGGCACAATTACCGGCTTTTCGAGCGCCAGCGCTAACGGACTAAGCTGAATGGTTTTTAGTGGATTAGTATAGGGACCGCCATGTAAGATAACCGCCTTGGCATTCAATGGTATGCCGGCTAACAGGCAGTATTGCATCACTATTGAACTTCCCCAACTGTGCCCATAAATAATGGGGTTATGAACATGCAAAAAGCCCAACACCCGTTTCAAGTCTGCAGCAAGCGTAGCAACGGTTAAATCGTTGGCTTTTGCGGAATTGCCATGCCCCGGCAAGTCAATAAACACCAGCCTATGTGTTTTTTTGAAATACTTGCGCTGGTAATACCACTGCTGCCGTGTAGCATTTAAACCATGTATAAATACTATAGGTTGTGCGTTAACGGGACCATCAAATTCCACATAAAACTCGTTACCACTGGCACACTTTACCCAATGGTGTACGCCGGGCTTGGGCCAGCTAATATGTTTGCCGCTTTTTTTAGAAAACAACCATGAAACCGGGTAACGGCCAAAAGCGGCCACCATTGCTACTGCCGCTATTTTAAGTGGCGTTTTAAGCTTATCCATAGCTTTTTAATGAATTTATGATGCATATAACACTTACCTTTCAAGTTAGGTTTGGCAAACCCTAGCTGACATTGAAATTAAATTTCGTGCTGGTTTTATTCGCTTTTTTTTAAAACCGTTTTAGCACCAATAAGTTATTCCTATGGTTAACATATTTAACCGTAGGATAATCTAAAGATTTTCCTTTTTTAATATAAACTAATAAACATCACTATGGGAAAAGATAAAAACGGCGGATACGTTCCGCCGAAAGGAAAACCATCTGGCAGCGACCGCGATACACATCAATTAAAAGACGCTTTTGCAGCTATTGATCCGGAAACAGAAAATGAAATAGCAGCCAAATATACTAAAGACCACACCGACGAACTTGCAGAAGGTATACACGTACGTCACCCCAACCGCAATCTGCATAAAGGTGAAGATTTAGACGACAATAACAATAGTAATAACGATTAATAAGTAAGCACTAATGGAGATTATATCAAAAAATGAATTTACAGAACTGGTAAACTTCCAGGGTGACAACTGCATTTCCTTGTATATACCAACGCACCGCTCGGGCGTTGAGGTAAATGAAAAGCAGGATGCTATTGTTTTCAAAAATGCTTTACAAGCTGCCAATACGCAGTTGCAAAACCAAGGTTTAACCTCGGAAGTAATTGAAAACTTGCTGAAACCAGGGTTTGAATTGTATAACAACGAAATATTTTGGAACAGCCAACTGGAAGGCCTAGCCGTATTTATGGCCAACGGCTTTTTCAAAGCCATCCAATTGCCTTTTGCGGTAAAAGAAGAAGTGTATCTGAACCATAATTTCTTTGTAAGTCCGCTATTGCCAGCCATCACCAACAACGAAGAGTATTACCTGCTGGTGCTAAGCAAACACGATGCACAGTTTTACCAAGGTAATGCCTTTGGCTTACAACGTGTACTGGTAGAAGGCCTGCCCAACGGCATGGACGACGTGGTGCACTTTGAAGAAAAAGAAGACCAGCAATTGTTCCGTCAAGGTGGCAAAGGCGGTACCGGAAGTGCTAGTTTCCACGGCCATGGCGAGGGACAATTAGATGATAAGGCCAATTTGGGTATTTACTTTCAGGAAGTGGACAAAACCTTGTTTACCGAAATTTTACACGATAAGCATGCACCATTGGTTTTGGCCGGTGTAGAGTATTTGATACCTATTTACAAAGGTGTAAGCAAATACCAGAACATTGTCGAAGAGCCGATCACCGGTAGCCAGGAACACGAGAACCTGAATGCGTTGTTCGAAAAATCGCGCGAAAAGGTAGCGCCTTATTTTAGACAGCGCACCAACAAGGCTTTAGAGAATTATTACAACCAAATTGCCACGCCGCTTACCTCATCAATGCCTGATAAGGTAATTCCGGCCAGCTATTACTCACAAGTGTCGGATCTATTTATCTGTAAGGATAAGCACATTTGGGGCAAGTTTAACGAGGCAGACAACATTCTCGAAATTCATCAGGATAAGCAGGAAGGTGACGAGTGCTTACTGAATCAGGCAGCCATCAAAACCTTTGTAAACGGTGGAGATGTTTACCTGCTGGAAAAAGAAAAAATGCCTAAGGAAAGCGTTGTTGCTGCATTTTTAAGATTTTAAGTATCCATTAAATAAGGAGGAGATTATGGAACAGGAAAAAAATCAGTTGGATGAACAAGGTACCAAACCTTACGACCAGAAAGAAGGCTTACAAGATAGCAATCAATCTGGAGAGGATATCAGAAGCGGCGCCCGTGATGAGGACCAACTCAGCAAAATAAAAGAGAATAGCCCTGAGGGTGGCCGGGATGCGTATCCCGAGCGCCAGCAAGGAGCTCCGCCAGATACTTATTTGGAAGACGAAAACCAGAAGTGGACCAAAGATGTAAGCGGCAATGAGGGTTCAGGAACCTAATCAGCCTAAAAAAGAAAGCCCGATAATATTATCGGGCTTTCTTTTTTCAGATCATACTGTAAACAAAAAAGCGCCTTACACTCGCTGTAAGAACGCTCCCCATCAAATAAAAACTATAAAATAATTACAAGGATACTCCGCGTTTCCACGGAATAAAGTCGTCTTGACCATGGCGTACAGCACTTACCTGTACCTCGCCGCTGGCCACTTGTATAACATAATCTAAAATACGGGCACCAGCCTGCTCAATAGTTTCCTCACCTTCTATAATGGTTCCGGTATTGATATCGATGATGTCGCTCATCTTGTTATACAGATTGGTGTTTGATGATATTTTTACCACCGGCGTAATAGGGTTGCCGGTTGGCGTACCCAAACCCGTAGTAAACAACACCACATTGGCACCTGAAGCTACCTCGGCTGTTGTAGATTCCACATCATTACCTGGTGTACATAATAGGTTCAAGCCAGGTTTAGTTACCTTTTCAGGGTAATCCAACACGTCCATTACTGGCGATGTACCGCCTTTTTTGGCGGCGCCTGCTGATTTAATAGCATCGGTAATCAAGCCATCTTTAATGTTACCTGGCGATGGGTTCATATCAAAGCCCGATCCTACCTCTTCTGCACGTTGTGCGTAGGTACGTACCAGGTTCACAAAGCGGTTGGCATCATCTTTTTCTACACAACGGTCAATCAGGTTTTGCTCAACACCACACAGTTCCGGAAATTCAGACAAGATTACTGAACCGCCTAGTGCTACCAGCAAATCGGATGTATAACCGATTGCCGGGTTGGCCGAAATGCCAGAAAATCCATCCGAACCACCGCATTCTAAACCGATAGTCAGCTTGTTTAGCGGTGCAGGTTTACGGGTAATTTGATTGGCTTGAATTAAACCTGCTAAGGTTTGGCGCATAGCTAGCTCTACCGTGTCTGACTCTTTGCCTACCGTTTGCTGATCGATGATATACAACGGTTTGCTAAAGTTTGGTGAGCGTTTTTGTATTTCACGTTGTAAGATGCTTACCTGTGCGTTCTGGCAACCCAAGCTCATTACCGTTGCGCCAGCCACGTTAGGGTGTGTGATGTAACCTGCTAACAGGCCACACAGCGCTTCTGCATCCTGGCGGATACCGCCGCAGCCGCCGGTATGTGTTAAAAACTTAATCCCATCAACGTTAGGGAATACTTTCGTTTCATTACCCGCAGCATCTTCAGCATTTATCTCGGTGTATAGTACCTCGTCAACCGAACCGCCTTGTTTGATGCGGTTGATTAATTGCTGCGCTTTGGTTTCATATGTTTTTTTGCGACCATAGCCTAGCGGTTTCACTAACGCTTCCTGTAATACTTCCAGATTACGGTTTTCACAAAATACCATGGGTACCACCAGCCAGTAATTACCGGTACCTACACTACCATCTGCGCGGTGGTAGCCGTTAAAAGTGCGCCCTTCCCATTGGCTTACGTCTGGTTTACTCCAATCAGCCGGACCTAAATTTTCAGTAAGCGTGCTATTGGCGGCATGCTTTACATTGGCCGTACTTAACAAACCACCTGCCGGTATATAAGCTTGTGCCTTGCCTACCAGTACACCGTACATGGTAATGCTGTCGCCTGTATTTAAATCTTGCAAAGCCAGTTTATGCTTGGCTGGGATGGCATTAACGCTAGTTACACGTTCGCCTTTATATTCTACCACTTCGCCCTCAGGCAAATCGGTTAGGGCCACTAATACGTTATCAGCCGGATGTATCTTTAAATATCTTTGTTTCATACTATCGCTTCCTTAAAAAATAATTCTTTGGTTCCGTGCTCGTTGATTTTCAGTAGTTCGGTTAATACCGCATTGCGGAAACTCGGTAAATGATTTAAATCAAAACCCCATAATTCTTTTTGCGCCAGCAAGGCGTTTACCATTTCGTGCACGTCCGAGTAGCTGTTCCAGGCATTGCTAAATACCTCGGCCTGACTATCGGTAATAACGTATTCTTCGCCATTGTAATGGCCTACAAATTTACCATCTGCTCGCTTTTCGCTCTTCATAAAACGTAAAAAAGCGGCAAAACCTAAAGCAAGGCATTTAGGCGGCTGTTGCTTGGTTTTGTAATGGTTGATGATAATAGGTATCACCCGCATTTTCATTTTGGATGAATACTGGGCCGATATACTGATCCACTGATGCTCGATAAACGGATTACGGAACCTGTCTAACACCTTGTTGGCAAAGTCGGTTGCCGTATCCATATCAATATCGTAAGGCAAGGCCGGAGCCACCTCGCCTATCATCAGTTGGGTAACCAGTTTTGAAAAATCTGGATTATCCATAGATTGTTTTACCGTTCTGAAACCCGACAGGTAAGCTATACCGCAGCTTAGCGTATGCGTACCATTCAGCAAACGCAGTTTCAGTTCGCGGAACACTTCAATATCCGGTACAATCACCACGCCTTTATCAGCCGGTGCAAATGAAAGCACTTCCTTAATATATTCATCACCCTCAATAGCCCATAGTGAATAAACTTCTGAAATGATACGTAAGTTATCCTGGTATCCCGACTCTTGGTTCATCTCTTCAGCTAGTGCTGGATTTGGTGCTCCGGGAACAATACGGTCTACTAATGAACTACAGAAACGATTATTTTCTTCCAGCCAGTCCATAAAAGCCGGTTCCAGTTTATTTAAATGAGCAAGTTCCAATACAATCGACTCCAGCTTTTTGCCGTTGTCTACAATCAGCTCGGTAGGTACAATAACCAAACCGCTACCTTTGCTGCCGTTAAAAGCTTTGTAACGCTCATATAAAACAGCCAGCAATTTGCCCGGAAAAGAAACGGGTGGATACTTGCGGATATCATCCTGCACCAGTTGTATACCTACCTCGGTAGTGTTAGAAATAACCACTTTTAAATCCGGGCTTTTAGCTACTTCCAGAATTTTATCCCAGTCGGTACCAGCTGTCAGAACACGACTGATAGCTGAGCATACCATTTGCTCATCAACTTCTTTACCCTCGTCTATACCTTTTAAGTGCAAGGTATACAAGCTATCCTGGCGATCGAACTCTGTGGTTGAACCTGTATCGGTAGATTTCACCACCACAACCCTACCATTGAAAATACCCTGGCGGTTGGCTTTATCAATATAATAATCAGGTAATCCACGCAGCAATACCCCGGTACCAAACTGCAACACTTTTTCGGGCAGTTCAAATATTTCATCCGCAGGCACAGCCAAGTTTGGCGTGCTTATTTTGTTTAAATTGTATCTGGATAAAATCATGATTCAATTAAGTATCTATTGTTAGTGTTGTTGTTTTGTAGGGATTGCATTGACCGCAGGTAAAGTATTGGTTCTTATTACCTTTTTGCAGGAATTTGTTTAATCAACCAAGCAATTACATCATTGGCAGCCTTATAATTTTCCATTTCTGCCGGCAATTTGCGCCCATCCAGGTATTCATTGTAAAACCATGGATCGCCAACGGCTAAAACGGCGCCTTTACCATACCTGGCAGTAGCCACCACAATTTGGTTTTGATGATTCAAGGCAGCTTTAGCCGGAGCTTTTAGCGTAAACGTGCTGATTTCTTTGATATAAATTTTACGTGCGGTTTTAAACACCTCATTGCCGGCTGGAATAGTTACCGCACCTTGCTCAAACTGGCTACCTACCACATGGTTCACACTATTTTCGTTATAGTAGATACCAAATTTTGCCATTAGCTCATTCAAGTGTTTGAACTCGGCATTGCCGGTATCGTTATTCAACACCAGCAATACGCCGCCTTCTTGTACCCAATCGCTTACGGCTTTAATGTGCGGTTGCTCAATGTATTTAGCATCCGGGTTTTCTTTGGGAATATCCGGATCAACAATTAAATAGATGTTCGCTTTTTTCAGGTTAGCGGCTGTTGGCGCATCATACAACGTTTGTGTTTGCACACCGTAATTGTTAAACAGGTAACCCAACAGCGAAAAACCGTTATTATCCATACCCTCCCATTTATAATGGTATGGTAACACTGCGCCGGTGACATCCTTTTTGCGTTCGTTGTTAAAATAGCTGTCAAGCAGTACAGTTTTACCTTTGGCGTCTGACAAGTGGGCCAAGCGATCAACCTCGACGCTGGCCATCATGAAAGCGCCTACGCCTTTCATATCATTAGTAGTTACCTTTTCGCTAATGTAGTACTCATAACTGCCATCGCGGTATGGGTTGCCGCCTAAACCAGCTACACTGCATACACCGTTTAAGTTTACCTGCCCGTTAGCATCGGTGGTAATAAATTGTTTGATGATGCCACTGTAACCGGTTTGTGCCACCTGTATATACTTTTTCGGGATATGCCCTTCGCGGGCAGCTTTTGCTAAAGTATAAACAAACATGCATGATGCAGATGCCTCCAGATAGTTACCTTTAGCACCGGCTTTATCTACGATCTGGTACCATACGCCCGATTTAGCGTCTTGGTATTTTTGCATAGCCACTACCAAACGGTTTAAAATGGATATCAATTGAGGACGTTTTGGATGATTGGCCGGAAAATAATCCAGTACATCTACCAGTGCCATACCATACCAGCCTATAGCGCGACCCCAAAAATGAGGCGATAACCCAGTTTGCGGATTAGCCCAACGTTCCTTTTTGCTTTGATCCCAACCATGGTATAGCAACCCTGTTTTAGCATCACGGGCAGCTGTTTCCATCAAAACAAACTGGTTGGCAATATCATCGAAGTCGGCAGTTTCATGAAATGTACTGGCGTATTCGGCATAAAACGGTTCGCCCATGTACAGGCCATCCAGCCACATCTGGTTAGGATAACGCTTTTTATGCCAAAAGCCACCCTGCGGTATACGGGGTTGAGTTTTTAACTGCTCGCGCAGGGTGGTTGCCGCCTTATAGTATTTTTCGGCACCTAATACCCGGTAAAGGGTAAGCAGGCTGCGCCCGCTCATTACATTATCAATATTATAATCCTCAGCTTTATAAGTACGTATTGTGCCATCTGCATTGATGCAACGATCGGCGCTACGCTGTACATACTTAATGTAACGTGCATCACCCGATTGCATCCAAACGCTTTTCATGCCCTGCCATACCACACCCTGCTCATAGGTCCACCGACTGTTACTTGCCGTATCGCTCCATAAATTCATGGCGGTATTAGCCATTTTTTGTGCCCACTGCAGGCTTTGCGCCTTAAGCACAGATGTGCCCGACAGCAGTAACAAACACAGTAAATATTTTTTTTTCATGGAATGTTTTCTACCCAATCTGTTAGGATAAGTTTGGCGAACTTATTCCGGTTGTTTATATTGGTTATTAAAATAACCTGTTGTTTTACAATTCTAACTATATTTTCAGGTCAGTATACGCAAAAAAGAATAATTTTTCATGCAATCGTTCCCGGTAACGTTTTCATTATTTCAAGCTTAATACTGTACTTATCCACAGTTATAACTAAGCTTTATGTCGGTATCCTTTGGCCACTAGCTTAACCAAGGCAAATTTTCAGTTCAAAACAATGCCGCAGTTGGATCCCAATCATCTTTACCAGCCAAAATATTTTTAACGGTGTAGCGCTTAGCTTCACTACTTTTTAACTGTTTAGACCAAGGGACGCGGCTGGCTGTAGCTGCCCCTGGTCCGGTATTGCCATACTCAGCGTAATAAGCGGTTTTCTCTTTTTCCGGGAACATGGCATCGCCTTTCCAAGGGTCCCAGCCCTGGGGTACAATGTGGCTACCCATTTCGGTGCGGATAAATACGGTTTTAGCATAAGGGCGCCAAGGCCTGCCTAAAAAAACTTTTTGGGCTGCTGTATCCGCAATCAGCTTGCAATCTAACAGCACAAAGCCATAAGCCTGGCGGGGCGTGGTAGCTGCTGCCGTGATGTACGAATTCATCAAGCTCTTAATAGTACAGCTTTGAAATACCACCGTAGCTTCGCCAAAAATAAAATCGGTAGTGCCTTCAATATAACAATCTTTATAATACTGCCGGCTGTTTTCGGTGGTTGCATATAAGGTATCCTGGTTGCCCAGTAAACGACAGTTTTTAATAATGAACCGATCCCCCTCTACGTGCAAGGCAACGGCTTGGCCTACCCTGCCCGAACTGTTTTCAATGGTAAGCTTTTGAATATGGCAATCGTTACCCTGAACCAACACCGTGTATGAAGTGAAAGTGTTCATTTTATTATGGCCATAGGCATCTGTACCTCCGGGTACTGGTTTGCCCGAGTAATCATTATTGGTGATGATGGTGTTGATGGCATCCTCACCAATTAAAGATATTTTAGTCTTCCAAGATGGGATAACCAGCTTCTCGTGATAAACACCTTTTTTAATATGGATGGTTGCCTGCTGCTGACCTAAATCGCGAACGGCGTTAACCGCTTCCTGAATTGTTTTGTATTTTCCGCTGCCATCCTGTGCTACGATTATATCAGTAGGCAAACCGGCAGACTGCGCAAACAGCCTGCCGGTACTCAATAATAAAACAATAAATAGCCTAAGCTTTTTCATTGTGAAATTTTGTAGTTGATCTTATTATTTGGCAGCGGTCAGCACTTTGCTTTCTGCTCCGTTTTTAAACTCGACTTTACTTTTGGCTTTTGATGTATCGGTATTGATTACCTGGACGTTTTCTGACTTTTTACCGCTTATTTTAAAAAGCAACTCGGTTGCTGCACCGTAACGCAGATTATCAAATTTAATGTTTTTACTATTTACCACGCTGATGAGTGGATTATTCTCAACCGCTTCTACATATACATTTTTAAGGTTGATGCCGTTGCCTTCTATGATATCAATACCTTTTTTAGCCTTTAGCGTGATGTTTTCCAGGTTGATATTTTTAATGCTCATTTCGGGAAGGCCTCTTACCATCAAGCCTCTGTCGGCACCGTTACAGGCCACATTGCTTACATAAAAATTGCGAAACTGTGGTGTAGCTTCGGTAACCGGCGGAATATTGTTATCATTAGCCATTTCTTCTTCTGTTGGCGATTTGCCGGTGTAGTACATATCAAACAGAATAGCGCTGGTGATGATATCTTTCATGGCAATGTTTTTAATAAAGATATTTTCGACCACGCCACCACGGCCACGGGTGGTTTTAAAGCGCAAGCCAATATCAGTGGTCATGAAGGTACAATCGGTCACAAAAATATTGCGTGCACCGCCCGACATTTCACTACCAATCACGAAGCCGCCGTGCGCACGGTAAACAACGCTGTTTTTAACAATCATGTTTTCTGTCGGCATGCCCCTTTTACGCCCTTCATCATCACGGCCCGATTTCACACAAATACCATCATCACCACAATCAAACGTACTGTTGTCAATCATTACGTTTTTGCATGATTCCACATCAATACCATCTCCGTTCTGTGCATTCCAGGGATTGCGAACTTTGACACCCTGCAAGGTTAAATCCTGGCACATTAAGGTGTGCAAACACCAGGCTGGCGAGTTTTGAAAGGTGGCATTTTGCAACAATACTTTTTTGCAGTTGGTTAACACCAGCATGTTGGGCCTGAAAAAATCTTTATACTGCTCGTTTGCAGCAGCACTTGACCCTGGTTCGATGTAACCGGCGCGCGGTGTTTTAGCGGCTTTGGCATACGCTTCGGACGGGTACCAAGTTCTGCCATTCTCGCTCACCACACCACCTGATGCTACTTTGCGTTTCCACTCCTCTTCGGTTAAACGGTCTTTGCCAATAGCTCGCCAAATTTCACCGTTGCCATCTATCACACCTTCGCCGGTGATGGCCACGTTAACCAGGTTAGTACCTGATATCGGCGACTCGTTACGGTAGGCGGCATGCCCTTCCCAATTGCCTTCTATAATTTTATACTGGCTTTTGTCTGCCGTAAACTGCAATAAAGCGGCCCGGCTTACATGCAGGTTAACATTGCTTTTTAATACAATTGGCCCGGTTAAAAACAAGCCTTGCGGTACCAGCACCACACCGCCACCTTCGGCGCTGCATGCAGCAATAGCATTGTTAATGCTTTTGGTATTTAGCGTAACACCATCGGGCTTGGCACCATATTTCAGTACGTTAATGGTATCTTTTTTAAATACCGGACGCAATACCTTAGGCAAATTTTTCCAGGAATATGCCGGTGCTTGTGCATATGTATATCCACAAGTAGCCAGTAGCAATGCGGCGATGTAAAACTTTTTTGGGCTGTTAAACATGGGCTCTGATTGGTTATATATTGGTTTATAATAGCTAACATGTCTCCGGTATTGTTAGGAGAGCAACGAGCTAATCACGAACAAGATTAGTTACTCGAAGTAATAAAAAAAAGGATATGATTAATTAAAATCATGCAATCGTTCCCGGAAACTCATCGTATTTATATAACCTGTATTTACTACTAATAACGTTTTTGCTGATTATAGTTGTTTGCTGAAGTTAAAAGTTTGGCAATGTTTTATATCACTAATCGTTTTAAATCACCTGGTGTGTTATAGCAGCAACAAAAGGTTGTATGCATATCTGAAATAAATCTATTTTAGCAACCGATTATGTTTGGATCGTACACCATAAAGGATATTGCGAAAGCATTGGGCTTGTCTACTTCTACTGTTTCGCGTGCTTTAAACGGCAGTTATGAAATAGGTGCCGAAACCAAGAAACTGGTGCTGGAATATGCCGAAAAAGTTAACTATCGCCCAAACCCTATTGCGCTTAGCTTAAAAGAGCAAAAAAGCCACTCTATAGGCGTAGTGGTTTGCGAGGTAGCCAACAATTATTTTTCGCAGGCTATTAATGGTATAGAATCTATTGCTTACAACTCAGGCTATCATGTTATCATTACCCAAACACATGAATCGGCCGCACGTGAGGCAACCAATGTGCAGCATTTGCTGTCGCGCCATGTTGACGGACTATTGGTATCACTATCTGCCTCTACCACCGATCTTGCTCCATACCAATATCTGCATGATAAAGGATTTCCTATTGTATTTTTTGACAGGGTTGCCGAGCAGGTAAACACCCATAAAATAACGGCCAACAACTTCAAAGGCGCTTTTGAAGCTACCGAGCATCTGATAAATACCGGCCATACCAAAATAGCACACATCACTAACTCTAAAAATCTGCTTATTAGTGTTGAACGGGTAGCTGGTTATAAAGCTGCGCTTGAAAAGTATAACATTCCGTTTTTACCGGAATATATTAAACACTGCGATCACGGCGGTATGATACTGGATGAAGTGGAAATGGCCGTGCATGAATTACTTAACCTGCCCGAGCGTCCAGACGCCCTCATTAGTACCAGCGACCGGCTGACCACTACCTGTTTGCCCGTAATTAGAAAAATGGGATTAAAAATTCCAAATGATTTAGCCATGGCCGGATTTACCAACTCAGACGTAGCTGAATCATTTAACCCACCTTTAACCGTAGTGCGCCAGCCCGCTTTTCAGATGGGACAACTCGCTACTGAACTGCTGATTAAAACGATCGAAAGCAAACATCCGATTTATGAATACAGTAATCAACAGGTAGATACTGAATTAATTATCAGAGAATCATCCTTGAAGTAGATAAAAACGGCTGGTTTGATTTAACATTTAAATAAAACGCAGGCCTTACTAACTAACTTAATTTTTAATGGGGATAGTGATATTAAAAGTTGTGCCCTGATGCTGCGCCGAGGCAACAACCATGTTCCCTTTTAAAAGCTTTATTTTGTTGCGGATGGTTTTTAAACCAATGCCCTGCTTTTGTTCTTCTTTACTATCAAAGCCCACACCATCGTCTTTCACTGTTATGATGATACTTTTTCTTTTATAAATTAAAGTTACATCTACCCTATCGGCTTGGGCGTGTTTAATTACGTTTAAAACCAGTTCCTGTACAATACGGTATATGGCAATTTCTAGGTAAGGTTCAACTTTATAATACATGCCTTCAAAATGGCATTGTGTGTGCATGGTTCTGCCAAACTGCTGGCATACATCCTGAATGGCATACCTCAGGCCAAAATCTTCTAATATACTGGGTGTAAGCTCATGCGATATCCGCCTGCATTCTTTGATAGCAGCGCTTAGCAATTGTCCGGTTAACTGCCGGGCAGATTGTATTTCCTCAATATCAACACCATATTTAGTCAGATTAACCTGCTCCAGGTTCATTTTAACACCATATAGCAACTGCCCTAGTCCATTGTGCAAGCTTTCGGCAATTCGCTTTCGCTCTTCTTCCTGCGCACTTAAAACTGCTGTTAATATCTCTTTCTGTTTACGTTCTTCCAGTTGCTTATTTTGCTCATGTAATAATACCTGTGGCGTAATATCCTGTGATACACCTATTACGTGTGTAGCCAAGCCTGTTTTATTGCGCTTGTAAACCGTACGGCGGGTTTTTACCCAATGGATATCACCCCGGCTGTCAAATATTCGGTAAATCAGTTCATTCACCTCGTGGCTGTCGGCATTGCGCAACTGTTCAATGTTGTTTTTAAACTTCTCTTTGTCATCTGGATGAATAACGGCATCAAAAAACAGCATTCCTAGAGCTCTGATTTGTTCGACCGTTTTGTTGAACATGCGGGTAGTGTTGCCGTTGGCATATACCATACGCATAGTACGCAGATCAATTACATACAGCATATCGGGCGCAGCATCGGCTATTCCGCGTATTAAATCGGCGTTTTCTTTTATCCTGGCCTCCGCTTGCCTGGTATGCGTAATATTCCAGTCAACACCTACCACCTGAAGCAAATCATCCGTGGCCGAACGGATGATCTGCCCCCTTACTTTAATGGTTTTGATTTGTGCATTGGCCACTATATCCAGCGTTTCTTCAAAAGGCGAATAGCCACTTCTAATGGCATCAACAATTCGCTTGGCAATAGGCTTGCAGCTTATGGTAGCAAAGGCTAGATATATTTCGGGTGTTACCGGTGTACCTGCTTTCAGATCAAACAGGCTATACATCCCTTCAGACCAACGGTAAACGCCGGTTTGCATATCATAATCCCAGCTACCCAGCTGTGCTAACTGCTCGGATTGCTGTAAGATAGCCTGGTCACGCAGTTTATTTTCTTCTTTCTTTTTACGCTCTGTTATGTTTTCAACAGTTACAAACAAGCCATCATCCAGCTTTACGGCCGTCCACCTGAACCAGCCATCAATACCACTGGCTTTAAAAGATCGTTCAATATCTGCAAAACCACTTACCGTCACAGCCTGCACGTATTCATCAAAAATACCCAAATCTTTAGCTGACGGAAATGTTTCGAGCATACGCCTTCCGGTAATATCTGCACCAGCCATATTTGTTATAACTTTATTATTCCAACTGTAAATAAAGTCAACAATCTGGCCCTGATCATCACGAACACTTTGCATTACCGACAAGCCGGTGTTAGAGGTGTTGAAAATTGCCTCGAGTAAGTTTTTGGCACGAAGTGATTCTTGCTCCGCTATTTTACGGTTGGTTATATCATCCCAAACGTGTATTACACCATCCTTATATTTAGCATTGGATATTTGAAGCCACCTGTCTCCTTCCAGAGTTTTATAATCAAGCTCATAATTTCTAAGTTCACCAGTATTAACCACCTGGCACAATGAATTAAACTGCCGCTCACAATAGTTTTTAAGCAATGCTGCCATCGTTTTACCGGACAGGTTGGTTTGACGCAGCATTTCCTCAGTTTTCTTGCTGATAAGCAGGTGCGTAAAATCAACTATTTTTCCATCCGTGTTACGAACCGCCTGGTAAACTATCAGTCCGACGTTGGGGGCGTTAAATACACCCTCAAGAAACCCGTGACTATCTGTTAAATTCTGGTAACTTTTATTCTCTACAATATGGCTCCGTACAAATAAGGTTACAAAGTAATCATCAACAGGCACCACCGTAACTTTATATAATGCCTGTGTTACCTCATGTGCATAGGTTTCAGTTTGTTTGCACTGCTCTTTTACTGCTTGCTGATACGATTTATAAACTAACGGTAACCGGATGCACTCCAAACAGCAATTTACAGATTTACCGATTACATTTAAAGAATCAACATTGAATAGCTCGGTGAAACTTGGGTTGATGTATAAACATTTGCCTTGCGCGTCTGACAATAATACGCCATCCGTCAGGCTGTCATACATAGTCTGATATTGTTTCAGCGAATATAAAATCTCTGTTACCATTAAGATATAATTGGTCAGAAATAAAGAATTAGGAAATAAGTAATTGGCTGTTAGTTAAATATTCCTCAGCAATATTTTGTTTTCATAAAATGCAGCTAAGCGGATCGGCAGAGTTATCGTCAAAAATAATAAATGCAACCAATTTATTTAACCCTTAGGTACAAACTTCACCACCTGATTTTTGATGGGTTTTAGTGTTTTAAGATAGGTAAAAATAGCTTTTATATCCTTGTCTGTCATACCCGCGTACATGGTCCAGGGCATGATAGAATTAAACTCGCCGGCTCTTACTACCTGATGTGTAGCGCTTTCGGTGCGGAACCGGGCAAAACGACTTACAAACTGTTCGGGTGTCCAGCTACCAATACCCGTAGCATCCGGCGTTAAATTGGACGATGATACTTTACCCGTAGGTAAATCAAAAGTTCGGCCACCTGCAAATTCCAATCCGGCTATAAGCTCGCCTTTGTTCACCTGTGTATGGCAATCCTGGCAGGCCGCCGTACTTACCAGATACTTACCGTAAGCCAACTGATTAGCCGTATCCGGCTTAGGCTGCAAGTGCGCTTTTGCAGGCATGGTACGCATAATGAAGTTGACCGGAAAATCGGCTTTAGATGCAGGTACCTCATTTTCAATAGCAGGCAGCGTACGCAGGTAAGCAATTACCGCAATAACATCGGCAGAATCGGCCCGGCCATAATAATGATAAGGCATTACCGGAAAAATAGGTTCGCCATTATTACGAACACCGGTGGTAATGGCTCGAAATAGCTCACCATCCGTCCAGCTTTTTAAAGCGGCCGGTGTAATATTAGGCGCATAGAAGGTTCCGGGAAATCCAACTTCGGGACCAAATCGGTCGCCGCCTTTACCGGCGGTACCAGCTACCATTGGCCCTGCAAACTCGCTAAAATTACGTGTGCTATGGCAATCTATGCACGACATAACATGATTAGCCATATAGCGGCCGCGTTCTATCATTTGCGGATTGCTTATAATTTTGATTTGTGGTGCTGCACCTACATCAGGCTTAAAATAGCGCACATAGCCCAGGCCAGATGTAATTACAACAAGTACCACCAACAAAATAAGCAATATAGCTTTGCCGGGCTTTTTCATTTTCATGATTGTGATATGTAAGGTAACTGATTATAAATTTAAGTAAATACTTACACTTTTTACCGATATTTTTTTACACAAAGAATTTCTCACCGACAAAATACCGCCGTTTACCGATAACTTAAACCCGGTTACCACTTTTGTATTGGCTCAATTTAGTTGTTGATGTACATTTGAAGCAACAAAGAATATTTAATACTACTACAATGAGTATCGAAACATATCCTAACCGCCCACAAAATAATGGCAAAGCCGTGGCCGGATTTATTTTGTTAGCTGTAGGCGGCTTGCTTTTGTTAAAGCAGTTTACCTTTTTCTTTTTTCCAAGCTGGATATTTAGTTTTCCGAGCTTGTTAATTATTATAGGCCTTTATATAGGCGCCAAAAACAACTTCCGTAATTCGGCCTGGCTTATTATGGTGGTAATAGGCAGTATCTTTTTACTGAACCGAATTTTTGACGGGTTTGATTTGCGCCAGTTTGTATGGCCACTGGTATTAATAGCTTTAGGTTTATGGTTTATTTTAAAACGAAATAATCATAAAGACCCTGACCACTGGACTCAAAAAAAAACTGTTGATTTTTCAAACATTCCGGAAGTAGATTATACCGTACCTGACCCTAACGCACCTACTGCCGGTACAGACAATACTTACACCAATCAAACCAATACAAATACGCCACCACCCTACGGCGAAGACTTTGTAGATTCAGTAACGGTATTTAGCAACCAAAAAAAAACGATTCTGTCTAAAAATTTCAGAGGCGGGGATATTGTAAACATTTTTGGCGGATCGGAACTGGATCTTACCCAGGCTGATATTAACGGCCGCGTGGTACTGGACATTGTACAAGTATTTGGCGGCTTAAAGCTGATTGTACCACCACACTGGCAAATTGTGTCTGATCAGGCAGTGATATTTGCCGGTGTTGATGATAAACGTTTTAATAAAACAACCCCGCAAAGCCCAGATAAACTATTGGTAATTAAAGGCACCTCCATTTTTGCAGGTGTAGATATACGTAGTTATTAACCTCTAAAATCTTTACATTATGAACTGGTATTTAGTAATCGTCAGCATTCACACGATTTTTAAAACTTTATCCAAACACGTTTAAAGATTTAAGTCGTACTCCATCAATCACCCTCAATCAATCACCTTTAACTGACCGCAATTTTTTGCCAAAATGGCTACATCAACAACCGTATTCAGTAAACTGAACATCGCTTTTGCCTTAGGCGGACTGGCCTGGGCCGGTTTACAAGCTTACGTAGTGCAAAGCTTTGGCTTTAACTGGTACGTTGCCATTACGGATAGTTTAACATGCACCCTGCCCCTGGCGGCGTCATGCTGGCTTATTAACAACAATTTGCGGTATTACCAGCCGGGTAAGGGCAGCTATATCAACCTGTTTTTCTGGTGCCTGGCACTGGCAGGTGGCTGCACCTTACTGGTTAGGTTTACTCTGCCTATGTTTGGATTAGGACAGACGTATGATGTTTTTATTAACCAATCTACCTTGTTGCGTTTCTTTTCATGCTTTATGGCCATAGGATGGATGGCCATGATAAGCCTGATATGGTATGTATTGCAAGACCAGAAAGAAAACGAAAAGCGCAAAGCCGAAGCCGAACAGCTGGCACGCGATGCCGAACTATACAATTTGCGTCAGCAACTACAACCCCACTTCCTTTTTAACAGCTTAAATTCCATCAACGCGCTTATTGGCTTTAAACCTGATGAAGCCCGCAAAATGATACACCAGCTATCTGACTTTTTACGGGGCACCCTTAACAAGGATGAGCAGAAGCAGGTAACTTTATGCGACGAACTGAAACACCTGAATCTTTATCTGGAAATTGAAAAAGTTCGTTTTGGACATCGGCTCAAAACCGAAATCAGCAGCGATACGAATTCGGGCGATGCCATGCTGCCGCCGTTACTTTTACAACCTATTGTTGAAAATGCCATTAAATTTGGCTTGTATGACACCACTGGCGAGGTAACCGTAAGTATACGTGCCGAAATGGAAGATAGCTACCTGGTGGTAATGGTGCAAAATCCATACGACCCACAAACCGCCCGGCCCCGCCAAGGCACCGGCTTTGGTTTAAGCGGCATACAACGTCGGCTTTATTTGTTATTTGCCCGGAATGATTTGGTGGAAACTTTCACAAATGATGATATATTTACCATCCTGATTAAGATTCCGCAAGCATGAAACGCGCCCTTATTATTGACGACGAACCTTTAGCCCGAATGGTGGTACAAGAGTACCTGATGCCTTTTAAGGATATACAGGTTTTACAGGAATGTGGTGACGGATTTGAAGGCATCAAAGCCATTATGCAGCACCAACCCGACCTGATATTTTTGGATGTGCAGATGCCAAAAATAAACGGCTTTGAAATGCTTGAACTGGTTGACCAACCACCGCAGGTAATTTTTACCACTGCTTTTGATGAATACGCCATTAAAGCTTTTGAAGCTCACGCAGTTGATTACCTGCTTAAACCTTTTTCGCGCGAGCGTTTCAATAAGGCCATCGAAAAATACTTAAGTCAGGCAGTGATACAGCCACAGGCAAACAAGCAGACAGAACAGTTGCTGGAAGCTGTTGCGCAGTCGCCATCACAGCATGAACGTATTGTGGTTAAAACCGGCACGAAAGTTAAGATTATCCCTGTGCAGGACGTAGAATACTTATCGGCCGATGATGACTACGTAAGCATTCATACGGCCGAAGGCGCTTTCTTGAAAAATAAAACCATGAGCTTTTTTGAGCAAACGCTGGATGCCCGACAGTTTGTGCGGGTGCACCGCTCTTTTATCATTAGTATCCCGCAAATTACGCGTATTGATCCTTATGAGAAAGATACTCATTTGGCTATCTTGAAATCCGGTGCTAAAATACCGGTAAGTAAAAGTGGGTATGTGAAACTTAGGCAGGTGCTGGGTTTGTAAAATAAGGAAGCGGCTTAGTAGATTTACTAAGCCGCTTCCTTATTTTACAATGTATTATAATATGCTATCAATTCGTCTAGATCTTTGTCTTTACTAATTTTCAGCTTGTGAGAATCGATATAGTTTGAAAGTTGCTGGCTCTTGTCTGAAAAAACACTTAGTATACTGTCTTTATCTTTTTTCAATTCAGACATACTGTTATTCTTATATATGTAATAACTAATGTTATTTGTTACATACTCTTGTTGTGTTCCGTATGATTTTCTCCAAGCTGTCTTTTTTGTAAACAATCTTAATAGTTTTCCATCTTTACCTCCAAGAACCTGATAAAGCGTCATTTCACCGTTTCCGTTTACAGCCGGAAATCCACTTTCAAAGAGGTATTCAGAACCATTTTTATTTTTGATAACAATGCTTTTAAGATTATTAACAAATATAGGGTTTGAGGGGGTGGTACTATTTTCAGACTCATCAGCTACTAAAAACTGATTCACCAAGTCAAGCTTCGCTTTCTCTATCTTATATCGTTTCCCGTCATTAGTGATAGCTTGTGTTTCCATGAATTGATCTTGAAAGAAAGGGCTACCATCTATCTTATTAATCCGATCATAATAAACTTCTTTCGAGGCAGGAGCCATCATAGCATTCCACATAATGCCTGTTCGAACATCAGTTGATTGTGCTTTTACTTCTGTTTTTACAACGATTATTGAACTAAAGAGCAGAACAGTAGTAAAGATTTTTTTCGTAGTCTTTTTAACAAGCGATTTCATAATTGCAATTTCTATTGTTTAAGGTTTACTGTGTAAAATACAGAAAAATAATTAAAGCAATAACAAAAGCTTCAATGCTTTTTAAAAACCAAATTTAATTCATATACCTCCGCAGCTAAAAACGCCTTTTTAAACTCTTCATTATTTGCAAACTTCAACTGCGTAAGCAATCTTGCCTCCACACACACCTCAAACTTGTCTTCCTCAAACGGCCAAGGGCTTACTGTCAATGTATCATCGGCATTTTGCTTCAGTTGATGTTCGCTTTTAGCAGGACCCCTGCTGATGTCTATACCACGCTGCTCGGGTTGTACTTTGTGCTGGCAAAGCAACAAGGACAAAGCATCGCACCATTCAAGCAGGCTATAAAGTTTATCAGCCTCGGCTTTTTCTATTCCAAGTTCTTTACGCAGCTTTTTTTGCAGCTTGGCTTGTTCTGCTAAGTAAGCTTTTATCTCTGCGTTGTGTTTTGCTTCGTCATGATACAAAAAATCCATATGCAGGGAATGCAGCAGGGCAATATACCGGCTTTTAGAAAGGGAAAACTCTGTCACACGGCGACAAAACTCCGGATCGAACGAGCGCATGGCAAAATGTAGCGGACCGCCCTGCGGCGTAAGCAACTCGTCGTTCTCTAACTCAATATGCGCATCATCATGTTCGGCAACAGCCAAAAGGGTTTCCATCCATCGTTTGGGACGTTGCTTTTGTGCCCAATGCAACATGAATTGCCCCGCCAATAGCCCATGTGCCCTTTGGGTGATAATTTCCCATCCCTGTTCTGTGTAATTTACAATCATAGCTTTTGCAGTACATAGTTGGGAACAGGTTTGGAGGTTGTTGTGTTTGATTAGAAACAATAAACCCATCCTTGCAGGGATGGGTTTACTTATAATTATTGTGGAAACCGCTTACGCAATATGCTATAAAACTTTTCGACTGTTATTGGTTTATCTGCCCAGTTGTTTTTAGTCATATAGTTGTTTTTCAAAAACCGATCGGCTTCATCAAAACTTTTGCTACGATTTAGCAGTTCAATAGCCTCGCTGTAAGCCAAACTATAGCCGTTAAACAGATCCTTCACAAACAGCATTTTATCATTCAAATTAATGGCCGATTTAAGATCGGTGATGGATTGGCTTTGAAAAGATGTTGCTGTATTGGTATTACCATGCAGCTGGGCCGACAGGCGCTGATTTAATGTAAGTACCGGCTCTTCGGCTTTTGGGGCTTGAGGCGTGGGTGCTGGTTGTGAAGTAAACAGATTAGGAGCACTTACAGGCTGTTCCACTACTGGGTCTTGTGATGCTTTTACAGGTTCAGTATGTTGTACCGGTTCCGGCTCGGCTGGAGCAGGAGCTGGGAAAGCAGGCTCGGGCTGTGCCGGCGCCGTAAACACTGCCGGAACTGGTTCTGATGCACTCACTTCTTCTGTATGGCTGCTGCTGATGCTAAAGTCATGATGTGGTGCCGACGTTTGCGACTCCTCACGCATAAAAGAATAAAAATCCTGGCGCGCGGGTTCTATATTAATTTCAGGTGCAGGTGCATCCTCTACCGATGCTACAACTGGCTCAGCCACCGGTTCCTGATATTCAGGTTCGGCTTGTGGTGCAGGTTGTTCAAATACCGGCAGCTCTGCTACAGGTTCTTCAGTAACTATCGGTTCGTCAACAACAGCCGGCGTTTCAGGTGTTACAGGCCAAGGATCATACACTACAGCGCTCTCAGCCAGCGGTGGCAGTGGTGCAGCAAATGATTCGGCTATATCTTCGTCTACCGGTAATTCGGCATGATGGTGCAGCGTTGGTGCAGGCTCGGGCTCCGGTTGCTGTGTTACAGCCGGTGTAACCGGCTCAATTTTGCTGCCGCCGGTATGTTGGTTTAGCTTGCGCAATATCTCGGTATGGTCGGTTAAAAAATGTGCGCTGGCAGCAAAAAGCTCTAAATCAAGGTCGCTAAACTCGTCATTTTGCGATTGCAAATAATCATGTTGCTCATTCAATTCTTTTAAAATACCACCTATCTTCTTAAATATTTCCTGTTGTTTCATGTTGCTGATGTTGAAAACGTACCTATCCAAAAGTAAGATATAATTCTGATATTAGCCGGCTGTAAAGTTTTTGGAATGCTGTTTAGTGAAGACGTTTTTAAAAGAAGAAGTGAGCATGGCGGAAGTATCGAAGTTATTTGTGGCTCGATGTTTTCGGGCAAAACCGAAGAGCTGATTCGCCGGTTACGCCGTGCACAGATTGCCCGCCTGGATGTTGAAATTTTTAAGCCCAAAACTGATACACGCTATGATGAAACGGCCGTTGTATCGCACAACCAAAACAGCATTCCGTCTACTCCGGTAGAAAGTTCCTCATCCATACTGTTACTGGGTAGCCATGTGCAGGTAGTGGGCATTGACGAGGCCCAGTTTTTTGACGATGAGTTACCCTATGTTTGCAACACCTTAGCCAACAAAGGCGTCCGCGTTATTGTGGCCGGATTAGACATGGATTACAAAGGCCAACCCTTTGGCCCTATGCCTGCCATTATTGCCATGGCCGAATCGGTAACTAAAGTACACGCTGTATGTGTACGCTGCGGCAATCCGGCCCTATACTCCTATCGCCTGGTGCCTGATAACAGCCGCATACTGCTGGGCGAAAAAGAAAGCTACGAGCCGCGTTGTCGTGCTTGTTATATGGAGCAGTAAACTTCTCAGTATTTCACTAATATTATTTGCAACTTGCACAACAAATTAAGTCTTTGCATGGTTATTATTTTACAATAACCATCTAATTATGAGTGTGAAGTTGATAGCCATGATGCACTGCAACATGGATGCGGAGGAGACGTTTGAACAGGAGCTGAAAAAACTGGTTGACACCTCGTTACAGGAAGATGGCTGCCTGAAATATGAAGTATACCAGTACAACAACGAACGTTGCCGTTACCTGATTATTGAGGAATGGCGTGATGAAGATTCATTAAGCAGACATCAGGAAGCAGTACCTTACAAACATTTTGTACGCATATCGCCAGTATTGCTAGCCCGGCCGGCAAAAATTAAAACTTTGGAACGTTTGGTTTAATAAGCTTTGTGCTGCAAACACAATCTTGTGCTACTTGGATCACAAAACTTACTCCATTAAAAAGGGCTGGTTAATTAATTAACCAGCCCTTTTTAATGGAAAGACGTTATTGCTTAATGTTGGGTCCGTCTTGTTTATCCTTATCTTCATTACCTACTGGGCCTCCAGCAGTGTCACCGCTGTCCAAATTCAGTTCAAATGAAGGAGTAGAAGCGTCGTAAGCCTGTTGCAGTGGGTCCATTTCAAAAGTCTTTTCAACTTCGGCACTGCTGCGACCGTTACCTTCCTGGTTATTTTCTACACCCGACTGTTCATGCCCAGCCGTTTTTAGTGGTTCTCTATTTTCTTCTGCAGCCATAACTTTTAAATTTTGTTGTACTTACTATAAGGTTGCAAAGGCCGTATTGTTTTAATGAAACGCTGCCACGTTGCCGTCTACCACAGTGGGCTCTTTAATAGCCTTGCGACCAACAAAAAACACCAGGCAGGCCAATACTGCTGAGCCCGCCATGATCGCGGCCAGCGGAATAGCGGTAAGCGAATGAAACGAACCAACCCCTACTGATGCTAATGCTCCTAAACCTAACTGCACAGCGCCCATCAGCGCCGAAGCACTTCCTGCATTTTCGGCAAACGGCGCAATGGACATTGCCGATGCGTTGGGATTAACCAAACCAATACAAGATAGGAACAAGAACAGCATTACCAGCGTACCAGGCAAACCCAATATATTTAAATAAGCACCTATTAAAAATAAGATGCCGAAAATAGCCTGAGCTACCAGCACCACAGGCACAATCTGCTGACTGCTGTATCGCTTAAGCAACCAGCTATTTACCTGACTGGAACCGATAAAACCGATGGATAAGCCGGCAAAAATCCACCCATAAGTTTCTTCACTCACACTATAAATTTTCATAAATACCAGTGGCGAACCGGCCACGTAAGCAAACAAACCCGCAAAGGCAATAGCACCGGTAAATGCATAAGTATAAAACTGCGGGTTTTTAAGTACCAACCAAAAGTTGCTCAGAATAGGGCCCGGTTTTAAGGATAGCTCCCGGTTAGGTATGTATCTGTCGGGCAGATAAAAAATAACGGCCAGCAAAATAATAACGGCAATGATAGCCAAGATTAAAAATATAGCGTGCCAGCCCCAGGCTGTAGTTACATAACCACCAACAGTAGGCGCTATCATGGGCGATGCACCTACCACCAGCATCAGCAGGGCAAACACTTTGGCGTTTTCCTCAATCGGAAATAAATCGCGAACCATAGCCACTGCTGCTACCGCAGCTGCACAGCTGCCAATGGCTTGTATAAAGCGCAAAGCAATCAGTTGATTTACACTGGCCGCCATCATGCAGCCAAACGATGCCAGCAGGTAAACGGCCAAACCAACATATAAAGGTTTTTTGCGGCCATATTTATCCAGTAATGGTCCGTATAATAATTGCCCGGCCGATATACCGATGAAGTAGCTTGACAACGACAGGGTTACCTGCTGTATAGTGGTATGCAAATCATCTGCTATGGCCTGAAAGCTAGGCAGATACATATCAATAGAAAACGGCCCTATGGTGGTTAAAGCCCCCAGAATGAGTATGAGAAAAAAATGCTGGCGCTTAGTCATGCTTTACAAATTAAGGCGGCAAAAATAGCCAGTAAAATGATTAACAGCGTGGATATGATTTATTTTGACAGACCAGCGATATTATGAAAATTGACATTTTATAAACGCAAATCTTAATCTATGTTAACAATTGATTATCAAATATTAACGATTTTTGATTTGTCAACTGAAAACGCAAATCATGAAAGTTTTAGCATCCCTTATCGCCCTAACCCTACCCGACGCTAAACCAGCGCAAATTACTCCGGTATTGTATATGGCTTCACTATATGCAAAATCTATTGCTGTGATGAGCAAAACAATGCTTGTTAACTATAAACATAACCTTGCAACTTATCTTGTAGAGGCAAACCCTTTTCACAAATTACCTTGTGGATGTGGTTGTTGAGATAATTTCTTGCGCTCATTAATTGCCCATAAACACTTTTATAGCTACCGTGGAGGCAGAGTAACCTGTTATATAGGAGCTAAAAATATATTAATAAAAGCAAATGCCCTGTTCTGATTAGAACAGGGCATTTGCTTTTATACCTAGATTAAAAGTTTACACTTCGGGTTCCTGCTGACTTAAGCAATGGAAACTACCTAAGCCCCATACAATGTCGGTAGAATCAATACCTACTACCTTGCGGTGAGGATAGCATTGCTGAATAATGTCTAATGCTTTTTGGTCTGCATCACAACGGTAAGTTGGTACTACTACCGCAGCGTTGCTGATATAATAGTTAGCATATGATGCCGGCAGCAGTTGGTCTTCATGAATAACCGGCGAAGGCATTGGCAGTTCAATTACATTCAGCTGTTTGCCGTTTAATAAACGCATACCTTTTAATACCTGCAGGTTATGTTGCAGTATGGCATAGTTCTCGTCGCTTTTATTTTCTTCCACAACGGTTACCACGGTATCCTCGTTTACAAAACGGGTAATATCGTCAATATGCCCATCGGTATCATCACCCACAATGCCATCGCCCAGCCATAGTATCTGCTCAACTCCGTAAAAGTTTTGCAGGTACTCTTCAATCTGGCTTTGTTTCAGGTGCGGATTACGGTTTTTATTGAGCAAACATGCAGTAGTGGTTAACACCGTACCAGCGCCGTTAAAATCAACCGAACCACCTTCCATCACAATACCCGGATTAAACACCGGCAAATTAAAATGCTCGGCAATACGGGTAGGTATCACATCGTCTAAATCAAACGGTGGGTATTTGCCCCCCCAGGCATTGTAACCCCAATCTACCACAGCCTTTTTCTTGGTACTGCGGTTCACCAAAAACGCCGGACCATGATCGCGGCACCAGGCATCGTTGGTTGGAAACTCAAAAAACTGAATGCGGTTTAAATCAACACCCGCCTGTTGTAAATGCTGCGTGGCAAATGCCTGCATTTGTTGGTTGGCAATATTAATGCGCACCAATTCACCTTGTGCTACTTCTTTGATAAAGGCACAGTAGTTTGCATATATGCTTTCAATTTTACCTGGCCACGAAGCCTCTTTATGCGGCCAGCTTAGCCAGGTTGCCGTATGTGGTTCCCACTCAGCAGGAAAGGTGAATCCCTGCTTTGCAGGAGAATTATTAAAATTACTCATCGTCCAACAGGCGTTTAGTGATGGGCTGATAAGTTTCTACACGTCTGTCGCGCAGGAAAGGCCAATGCGTACGGTAATGGTCGGTTTTATCCAGATCCAGTTCAATCACCGTAGTTTGCTCTTCTTTATGATCGCCCTGGAACATCACCTTACCAAATGGGTTTGACACGAATGAACCGCCCCAGAATTTAAGGCCGGCTTCTTCGCCCACACGGTTTACGCTTACCACGTGCACGCCGTTGGCCACCGCGTGTGAGCGTTGTATGGTTTGCCAAGCATTGTACTGCTCGGTATTAGTATCTACATCTTGTGATGATGCCCAGCCAATAGCGGTTGGGTAAAACAAAATTTCGGCACCCATTAAAGCGGTAATACGGGCAGCTTCAGGGTACCACTGATCCCAGCAAATAAGCACACCAATGGTAGCAAATTTAGTTTTGAACACCTTGTAGCCCAAGTCGCCCGGAGTAAAGTAGAATTTCTCGTAAAAGCCCGGATCGTCCGGAATGTGCATTTTACGATACTTGCCCAAGTAAGTACCATCGGCATCCAATACCGCAGTGGTATTGTGATACAAACCTTGTGTACGTTTTTCAAACAGCGAGGCTATGATTACCACACCCAGTTCTGCAGCTACTTTTGACAGCTCATCGGTAGATGGACCAGGAATTGGTTCAGCTAATTTAAAGTTATCATAATCCTCAACATCACAAAAATATAACGAGGTAAACAGCTCTTGCAAGCACACAATTTGTGCGCCCTGCTGTGCGGCCTCGCGTACCTTTGCAATAGCTTTCTGTAAATTTTGCTGTTTATCAGCTGTACAGCTCATCTGTACCAAACCTACTTGTACTTTGCTCATCTCTGCTTTAAAAATTTGCGCAAAAATACACATTAGTAAATTAAGTTAAGCGATATGCAGATAATGGTATTATTGAGTTAATGTAAAAAAACGTCCATTTATCTATCTGTTGCCCACCAACAGCAGGTAAGGTTTTGGTTACGTAAAACAGCTTTTTGTTTTTTTACTTAGCTTTGCAAACAAATGACTGATACGGAAACTCTCCCGAAGCCCAAAACCTGGAAAGACACTCTGTGGAGTGCTGCCAAGCTGCTGTTTAAAATTGCAGTAACATCGGTATTACTTTATTACGTTTTTACCAAAGTACCGTTTGAGGATGTTAAAGGTCGCCTGTTGCACGCTAATTACTGGTGGATGCTGGCTGCTGTAGTGGTATTTTTCTTATCCAGCGTAGTATCGGCCTGGCGCTTGTTAAGCTTCTTTAAATCAATCAATTTAAGGTTAGATACCCGTTTCAATTTCAGATTGTATTTACTGGGCATGTTTTATAACTTTTTACTTCCCGGCGGTATTGGCGGCGATGGTTATAAAATTTACATGCTTACTAAAGCCTATAAACTACCTGCCAAAAAGCTTTTCTGGGCCATTTTGTTTGATCGCCTGAGCGGCTTATGGGCCATTGGCTTAATAGTAGTTGCTTTGATTTTATTTGTACCGCAGGTAGAATTGCATATGGCCATTCCGGCCAGCATATTTTTGGTCGGATCGGCTATTTACTATTTTGTAGCGCATAAGTTTTTCAAGGAATATACCCGCAACTTTGTACAGGCACATGGTAAAGCAGTGATGGTACAATCTTTACAAGTGCTTACCATTTTGCTGGTAATGCTGGGCCAAAATTTTAGCGGCAAGTTTGCCCCTTACCTGTTATCATTCCTGCTATCAGCATTAGCAGCGGTAGTGCCTATTTCATTAGGTGGAGCTGGTGCGCGGGAGGCTATTTTCACGCAGCTTTCAGGCCCTTTCCACATGAATGTAGGTTTGGCGGTATTTCTGAGTGTATCTTTTTACCTGATTTCTTTACTCGTATCGTTAATTGGCGTTTACTACGTATTGCGTCCAAGTCGTTTGCAAGAAGGCTTGCCAGAGATGGAACAAAACGCCGAGCCTGCAGAGCAAGAAGCCGCTATCAACAAACAAATCTAACCCAATAGCTATTACCCATAATCAATAACACCATTTACCTTTTAGGAAATCAGGGGGCAACATGAATATCATCATCACGGGAGCCAGCAGCGGCGTAGGATTTGAGGCTGTATTGGATTTAATATTGACCAACAAGCACAAAATAATTGCTTTGGCCCGTTCACAAGACCGGCTTACCCGCTTGCTGGAAATTGCCAAAGGCTTAAATCCGGAATGTACGCTCTACCCTATCAAATTTGATATTGTGTATGATGACTATGCCGGGTTACAGCAATTCATCCGCACTAATTTTGATAATAAGGTAGATGTGCTGATTAATAATGCCGGTGCTTTGGTGAACAAACCCTTTATGGAACTGGGTGAGCAGGATTTTGTAGAAATGCTGCAAAGCAACTTTTTGGGCCACGTGCGCATGACGCAAAGTATATTGCCATTCATGTCGGCAGGCGGGCATATTGTTAATATCGGCACCATGGGTGCTTATCAGGGCAGTTCGCGTTTTCCGGGATTGTCAGCTTATGCTGCCAGCAAAGCCGCTTTGCATGCCTTAACTGAAAGCCTGGCGCAGGAACTGGCCGGACAAAAAATAAGCGTCAACTGCCTGGCTTTGGGATCGGCCCAAACAGAAATGCTGGAGAAAGCTTTCCCAGGATTTGAGTCGCCGGTAATGGCGTTTGAAATGGGGAAGTATATTGCCGACTTTGCCTTAACCGGTCAGAAGTTTTTTAGCGGCAAAGTAATCCCTGTTGCTTTAACAACACCGTAATTTCAAATCAAGAATATAAAGTAGAGAATTAAACTTGGCTTAACGGTAGATAACGACTGCAATAAGAATTATAATTAAAACAAGACCTGCTATAATAAGCCAGGTCTTGTTTTTTTGGTAAAATGATGGTTTGGCTGATGGAGCCAATACCTCCGTTGCTTTATTCAAAGCCTTTACTTTGCTGGCAAAGTCGCCGCTTAGGGTGTTCCGAAGCGCGCTTATCTGTTGTAAGGTGGTATTGATATCATTGGGCAAAGCTTCGTTCAAAACTTCTTTTAAACGCTTGGCCACTGTGGGCGATTTACCGTTTGTAGAGATACCGATTTTTAAATCGCCTTTTTTGACGATTGAGCCCAGGTAAAAATCACACAATTCCGGTTTGTCGGCTACATTGATAAGTAGCTTACGTTGCCGTGCAGCTTGCCGGATCTTAACGTTCAATTCATTGTCGCCGGTTGCAGCTACCACTACATCTGCCTCGTTTAAATCGCTTTCTAAAAAAGTTTTTTGCCGGATGCTTACCTGCGGATAGTTAGCTACCAATTGCTCAACTTCTGTTAACACCCGATCAGCCACAATGGTAATCCGTGCTTGCGGACTATTACCTAATAATGCCGTCAGCTTTTCCAAACCAACATTGCCGGCACCAATGAGTACAGTATGCAACTGGTTCAGTTTCAAAAAAACCGGAAACAGCAGGTTGCCGTCCGGTTCTTTTGTGCTGTTCACAGCATTATTGTTAAGCTCTTCAGGGCTTATCATACATTCACGGTTTCGCGTTTAGCTTTCATCTCAGTCAGGAATTCTTCAGCCTGTTGCAAATATGCGGTGGCAAATTCCTGTGATGGCTCGTGTTGGTTTATTTGCGTTACCAAATCATTAAAGCTGGTTAGTAAATTAATCAAACCGGCACTTACGTAATGGTTGTCAAATTCTTTGATCACACCAATTTGCGTACTGCTGTTTACACCTTTATCCAACAGTAAAGCTTTTGCCGAACTGATGAAAGTATTGTAGCTATGGTAAATGGCGTCAGCCCAACGGCCGTCCTGGTAAGCTTCTTTAGCCCAGCCCAGCTTTTCTTCAGATTCAAACAGCAGTGTAGCAACCAAATCAATCATCACACCGGCACACTCACCTACACCAATGGCGGTAGCAAAAGTTTCTTCGTGCCCCCAGTCTACAAATTCATCGTCGGCCAGGTTAGTCAAATCAGCCAGTGGTTTCAACAACTGATAAAAATAATCTTTACCCTGACGGTCGTAATAATTATGGAAAGTTTCACCCTCTGTGGTGTTAGACTGATAATCATTCAATACATAACGTAATACATGCGTAGCACGCTTAGCCGGAACTTTAATTACCTTTTCGGCTGCACGGCCCACGCCGTCGCCTACCGTACCACCACCCAGCAGCACTTGTACTGATGGCAATACGCGTTTATCAGCTTTTAAAGAACTGCCGTGAAAACCAATATGCGCCAAACCATGCTGACCGCAGGAATTCATACAGCCGCTAATTTTGATTTTAATATCGCGATTGTATACCAAATCTTCGTACTCGGTGTAAATCACCTCTTCCAATACGCGGGCTAAAGTCATGCTGTTGGAAATACCCAAGTTACAGGTATCCGTACCTGGGCAGGTAGTAACGTCAGCCACACTATCAAATCCCGGCTCGGCCAAATTGACCGATTCCAAAACGTTATATAACGCAGGCAAGGCCTCGGCACGCACATATTTAAGCAGCAAGCCTTGGTTTTGGGTGATGCGAATTTCATCAGCCACTAAACCCTTGATGCCTTCAATCAACTTACGGGCTTCGGGTGTATGAATATCGCCGATAGGCACTTTCACAAATACGCCATAAAACCCTTGTTGCTTTTGCTCAAACACGTTAGTAGCCTTCCAAACATCGTAAGCCAACTGGTTAATAATGGTTACTTCGGAATAACTGGTTGCTTGCGGTACAGCAGGTGCTGGTACCGTATCGCGGTTTATTTTGTAAGTTTTAACTTTATTGGCTGTCTTCTCAATTTCGGCCAGGCGCAATACTTCTTCCAGCCCAATTTTTTGAACCAAAAATTTTAAGCGCGCTTTGTTACGGTTGTTACGCTCGCCGTAGCGGTCAAACACCCTGATGATAGATTCGATATACGGAATCAGTTCATCTTCGGGCAAAAACTCATTTACCATATGCGCCAGTGCAGGCTGAGCGCCCAAACCACCGGCCAACAGTATTTTGAAACCGCGCTCTCCATTACGCAGTTTTGGAATTGCCCCAATATCATGGATGTAACTAAATGCGGTATCTTCTTCGCTTGATGAAAACGCAATTTTGAATTTACGACCCATCTCCTGGCAGATAGGGTTACGCAAAAAGTACTCAAAAGTAGCATGTGCATAAGGCGATACATCAAATGGCTCTTTTGGGTCGATGCCTGATGTAGGCGACGAGGTTACATTACGCACAGTGTTACCGCAGGCTTCGCGCAGGGTGATATCATCCTGCTCCAGCTTGGCCCAAAGCTCGGGCGTACGGTCAAGGCTCACATAGTGTATCTGTATATCCTGACGTGTTGTTAAGTGTAAATTACCGCTGCCATACTCGTCGGCAATATCGGCAATGCGCAATAGCTGCTTAAAAGTCACCTTACCAAAAGGCAGCTTGATACGCACCATTTGCACGCCGGGCTGACGCTGACCGTAAACACCGCGTGCTAAACGAAGGCTACGGAATTTCTCGTCGTGTATTTTACCCTCACGGAAAGCCCTGATCTTTTTCTCTAAGTCGATGATATCTTTTTCCACCACCGGGTTTTCCAGTTCAGTTCTAAAACTTTGCATGTGTATGTTTTTACAATCTTAACAAAAAAGCCACTGTCAGGGTAACTGCCCAGGCTTGAAATATTTTTATAACCTATCACCTCTTGTTATACCTTACACAGTAAAAAACCGCCATAAAACAACATAGGTCAATTTTAGGTAATATGAATAGCAAATATATACATAGTATATAAACTTAGTAGTATTTTTATACGCTTTAGTGTCACAACTAATTCAATATTTTCACCGTTAAGTATGATGCTCACATTACTAGTCCTATTAAAAAATAAATAAGGTGGGCTTATAAACAGATTTTACTCAAGCACCGTGCAAATTGTTTAGTGCTGCCATCAGATCAAGTATGCTTCAGATCAATAAAGAAATTACACCGGCAACTCATACTACAGGTTCACTTGTAACGCATTTGGAATGCCCGGCCTGTGGTAAAGCTTACAGTGCTGATATAGTACGCACCGTTTGTGAAGACTCAACATGTCTATCCTCTCTTTTTGCAAAGTATGACCTCAGTAACGGCTTGTCAAAAGAAATTTTGGCTGGTCGACCGGCAACCATGTGGCGTTACAAAGAAGTACTTCCCCTATTGGATGAAGAAAATATTGTAACACTTGGTGAAGGCTTTACACCCATATTGCCCTTAAAAAACCTCCAGCACATAGCCGGCGACAACGAAGTAGTTTGGAAAGACGAATCGGGCAATCCAACCGGCTCGTTCAAAGCCCGTGGCATTGGTGCAGCCGTATCCAAGGCAAAAGAATTAGGGATCAATACCATTATTACCCCCACTGCGGGCAATGCAGGCGGCGCTTTGGCCGCGTATGCTGCCAGGGCCGGTGTTAAAGCCGTCGTATATATGCCGCAACTCACGCCACAGGTTTTTAAAGACGAGTGCCACCTATATGGGGCACAATTGGTTGAAGTAGATGGCAACATCAGCGACTGTGGCCGGTTGGCCAACGCGCAGGCCATGATTCATGGCTGGTTCCAGGTATCAACGTTAAAAGAGCCTTATCGCTTGGAAGGTAAAAAAACAATGGGTTATGAAATTGCTGAGCAACTAAACTGGCAATTGCCCGATGTGATACTTTACCCTACCGGTGGCGGCACCGGACTGATTGGCCTTTGGAAAGCATTTGATGAAATGGAGCAACTGGGCTGGATTGGCAGCCACCGCCCACGCATGGTGGCCGTGCAATCAGAAAGTTGCAATGGTATTGTGCAGGCCTTTCATGGTAACCAGCAATCTGCAGAATTTGTGGATGGCGGCTTTACCATTGCCAACGGCTTGCGCGTACCCAAACCTTATGCCGATAAAATAATATTAAAAGTATTACGCGAAAGTAACGGTACAGCCATTGCTATTCCCGATGCACAAATGAGCGAAGCCTTAAAAGAGATAGCCCGCTACGAAGGCATGCTGATTGCCCCGGAAGGCGCGGCCCTTTGGCAAGCTTTTAAAAAGCTAAAAAGCGACGGTTGGATTAAGCCGCAAGAAAAAGTACTGTTGTTAAATACGGGTAGTGGTTATAAGTATTTAGAGAATATTGATGTTTAAAGAACAGATTTTACAACCTGGCATTGCAAGAAACGACGCAATCCCATCGCGTTCGTAATCAGGCGACGAGATTGCTTCGTTCCTCGCAATGACAGGTTTTTTGAGTGTTGCTATTTGATAATCCTACCTTTTAATTAGGTTTTTAGTAAGCTTATAACAATAATGCATCAATACGGTGCGCGTGTACCCTATCCAGTTGGCTTGACCAAGAAAAAATTGTAAAATGTCCATCCTGGGAAGCTACTAGAGCCAATGAATCACGCTGATCGTTCACAAATTGTGCCGCCGCTAAATGGCGCGTGCCGCCGTTTTGCGCCGGGTGTATAAGCGCTCCTGTACTATCTTCAACGGGTTCAGTCATTAATATTTCTTGTGCAGGCATGCTGTTTTTAGAACGGGTAACTTTTACGCCGAAAGCCAGCATATCGTACTCATGAGTAATGACGGTAGCACCATCTACTGCTGTAAAGCCGCCCACTGTATCAATAGCACGGGTTAAGGCTTCACGCCATGAGGGCTTGCTCCGTTCGCTGATGTCTTCTTTCATCAAATCGGAGATGCCACAATAGGCCGGTACTATAGGATACGATATCGGGTGCACTATAGAGTCATGCCAGGCATAAGAATTAGCAGGAACAACCAATACCAATCCGCCACGGCCATGTTCACGCATGGCGCCGGCCAGTTCAATCAGTACATTCACAGCATCGTCCTGGCTATCGGGTAATGGCATACCTAACAGTGAGGCTACCAGCGCCGGTGAATCGCCCATACCTAAGCGGCGTTCATTTACAATTTTAATTTCATCACCTTTTAAAATGGCCACGTTAATGAACTTGCCAAAACCATCGGCACGGCTGTGTTTTACCACCAGCAAACCCGGCTCTATCACTTCCAGCACAAAGCAAATGCCCGGCAGGTTTAGTACGCTCCCCCAAACATACATGCCTTTTTCATCATGCCATACGCCTAAGTGAATACCTGCCTTTTCAACTGCGGGGCCCAACTTGGTTAAATTATGCGGCGTTAATCGCAACCGGTGTTTAAACATCAGTGGCTGTTTGGCTTTTTCGGGCGGTAATAACGCTAAAGAGATTTTGGGCGAGTGGCCTTCCTCTCGCCGCAAACTGGCCCAAAAAGCTACGTCAATAACGGCCTCAATACATTGCAACTCGGGCTGGGGTGCCAGGTTACATTTACCTGCACAATCGGCTGTTTCCAGATGATAAGCAAAGTGGTTACTAATAGTACCGGATACCATTCGTGCAGCCAGATAGGTAGGTTCTGAAATCATGATTGAGTTGCCTTACAGGTTAGATAAACGACGTTGAATTTTACAATGGCAAATTAAACTAACTTTTGTTTAAGGTGTATACACATATTGTTTCGGGTTTGTAATATTTGGCAACAACTTAGGCACGCAGGCATGCAACAAATTAAAAGGCTGCCTGTTGCTTCCATAGTGATATTTAAAGCTTTCCCATCTGCCACTATGAACCCAACAGCATCTTTACCAGCCATTGGCCAACCACTTAACCGCGTTGAGGCACGGGCTAAAGTAACTGGAGCAGCCAAATATGCGGCCGAGTATGCATTAAAAAACATGACTTACGGCGTACTGGTAACCAGCACTATTGCCAAAGGTAAAATTGCAGAGATAGACAGTAAAGCAGCCGAGCAGGCGGCCGGTGTGCTACTGGTAATGAGTCACCTGAACAGCCCGCCGGTACCGGGGTATGCTAAAAATCCGGCTTCTAAAATTCCTATATTTTCGGGTAAAGAATTTAAGTTGTTTCAGGACGATATTATTCGCTTTAACATGCAACCCGTAGCATTGGTAATTGCCGAAACGCTGGAACGGGCACAATACGCAGCTGGCTTAGTAAACATCACCTATCAGAAAGAAGACCACCACACCGATATTAAAGATCAATTGGATAAGGCGATCAAGCCAGACAAGCCCTCTGATTACACCAGAGGACAAGCCGACGCCTGGCAAAGCGCACCTGTTAAACTTGACTTGGAATACCGCACCCCTAAACAGGTGCATAACCCTATGGAACCCCATGCTACCACGGCTTATTGGGAAAGCAACGACAAGCTATTAATTTTCAACAAAACGCAGGCCGTAAAAACTACGCAACAGCAGTTCTCACAATATTTTAATCTAAAGCCCGAAAATGTGCAAGTACATGCCCCCTTTGTGGGCGGTGCCTTTGGCGGCTCGTCGCGTATGTGGCCACATGAAATGGCTGCGGTAATGGGCGCTAAAAAGGTAGGCCGACCAGTTAAAGTGGTGGCCGCGCGCGAGCAGGTGTTTAACATGGTGGGCTATCGCCCCTACTCAGTGCAAAAATTCAGGATTGGTGCTAACGCCGATGGCACGTTGGTAGGTATCAGTCATGAGGCTTACGGTTCAACCTCGCAATATGAGCAGTTTACCGAGCGCATTATTGAACCAACCAAATCCATGTACAACTGTGCCAATTTAGAAACTACCTATAAATTGGTACCGCTGGATATGAGCACCCCCTGCCCCGCCCGCGGCCCCGGCGAAACCAGTGGATCATTTGCTATGGAATCGGCCATGGATGAACTGGCTTATGCATTGAAGATGGACCCACTGGCTTTACGACTAAAAAATTTTGCAGATAAGGATTTGATGAAAGATAAGCCATGGTCAAGCAATTACTTAAAAGAATGCTATACTATTGGCGCCGAAAAATTTGGCTGGGCTAAACGCAACGCTCAACCTCGGTCCATGCAAAAAGATGGCATGCTGATGGGCTGGGGAATGGCTGCCGGCATTTACAAAGCCGAGCGTGCACCATCGTCTGGCTATATAAAAATGCTGATGGATGGCAAAGTGATTATACAAAGTTCGGTAGCCGATACCGGGCCGGGCTCGGCCACCATACTCACCCAAATTGCAGCCGATGCTTTAGGGATTAATGTAAGCCATGTAAATGTTGATTGGGGCGATGCTGCTTATCCTTATGCACCGCCACAATATGGCTCGCATACCACTGCTTCGGCCGGGGCCGCTGTACATGATGCAGCAATAGCACTGAAAAAAAAATTTATGGACTTGATTCCATCAGCACCATTAGATGCCAGCATTGATTATATTGGTATACTGAAGCGATATAATCTACCTCAACTTGACGTTACCATTGAATCTAAACCCGGGCCAGAAGCAGAACAGTATTCGGGCAAATCATTTAGTGCGCATTTTGTAGAAGTACTGGTGCATCCAGCTATGGGTATGGTGAAAGTAAACCGTGTAGTGTCGGTTATTGATTCTGGCCGCATCATGAATCATAAAACCGCCCGCAGCCAAGTACTGGGGTCGGTGGTTTGGGGCATTGGCTTGGCGTTAATGGAAGAAGGTATTGTTGACCACCGCTATGGCCGGTATGTAAACAACAACCTGGCCGATTACCATGTACCTGTAAACGCCGACGTACCACAAATTGAAGTACATTTAATAGACAAGCCCGATAATTACCTGAACCCCATGGGTGCGAAAGGGATAGGCGAGATTGGTTTAATTGGCTTTACCGCAGCAGTGGCAAATGCTGTTTACCACGCTACCGGCAAGCGCATTCGGGAGCTGCCTATTACACCAAATAAATTGCTTTAAGTGTATATTTTACGCTAAGCCACCCGCAAAGTGATTTTTTTGTAAAATAATTAATCGGCCTTAGCGCTTTTCTAAAACCTTTTAGCATTAATTTAACCTTGATAAATTATAAACAGAATGTAAACTTCGGGAAAAAAAGTTAGCATTTAATGTGTAAATACTTACTTTTGTAGCTGTAAGTACTATACTTACAATTGTGATAAGGTTTAGGTTGAAAGCCTCCAAGCTGCAAGAGCGAGGAGGCTTTTTCTATTATCCGACGTCTACAATGATCGCATCTATTCTCAATAATTACTTGAGCATTTCAATCTGGATATCTTATTTTTCCTGTTAAATTTTGCCCCTCATTTTAATTCAAATTTTTTTTAACTGCTAGTAGCACATGGTGATCTTTCTGCGTAAGGGTTAATAAATAATTTATTTTCACTATGAGAAAAGCTCAACTATCTATTAAAGGAAAAGCAGGCATAATTGGAATGATGTGCTTGGTAGCCGCCCTGTTTTCTTCTTGTTTAAAAAACCATGATGAAGAATATGTAGCACCGTCAACGGCAAATGTATGGGCAATCAACGCGTCGCCTGGCTCTCAACCTGTTGATTTTTATGTGGATCAAAACAGAGCGTATTCAAATATCCCATATGGCAGTGGCCTGCCGGATTATCTTCAGGTCTATACCGGAAAAAGAACAGCTACTTTTTATGCATCCGGTACACAACAAGTTATTAAATCGGACACGATGACCTTGAAGAAGGATCAGTATTACAGCTTGTTTTTAACAAACTTACCTAGCCAGGCAGAATTTCTTTTAATTCGTGATTCAATTGCACGTCCGGCTACTGGCAAAGCTACTATTCGCTTATTAAATTTGAGTCCTAATGCAGGTGCTGTTGACTTAGTTATTAAGGATGGCGCTTTGTTAGCTTTCAACAAGGGATTTAAAGGATACTCACCTTTTGTACCCGTAAATGGTAACGCTAGTTATACACTCGAGATTCGCCAAACGGGCACCAGTAATGTATTAGCCAGCTTAAGTAATGTACAACTAAACAGTGATGCTTTATACACCATTTGGCTACAAGGTGTAACAGGTGCTACCGACCAAACCAAGCTTACTGCCAAACTGCAAAGCAACGGACATTATTAATAAAATAATCCTTATTCAAAAAAAGCGTCGAATTTGTTTTTCGACGCTTTTTTTGTTTCTTGCTTAACCTTAAGTATTATACTAGGTAAGTTTTAGTTAAACCAAATTGTAAGTCAATACGTTTAAGTAAAAATCTAAAAGCCCCACCATGCAACCAATTACACCGCCGGTACCGGCAAATGAAATGGAAAGGATAATTGAACTTTCGGAGTTCGATTTGGATTATGGCACTTTGCAAGATCAATTTAAGGATCTGACCACTTTAGCCGCTAAAATAGCGGGAACCCATATTTCGCTGGTTAATTTGATTGACAGCTACACCTCGTGGACTATTGCCAACCATGGCCTACCATTAGAACAATATCCACGTGAAGATACGGTATGTCAGTACACCATTGCAGAAGGTGAAAAATTTGAGGTAGAAGATTTATCTGTAGATGACCGGTTTAAAAATAAAGCCTATGTATCTGGCGATCCAAATCTGCGTTATTATTTTGGCATCCCGCTTAAAACCTCATCTGGTTATAATATTGGCTCGCTATGTGTATTTGATACCGAGAGCAAGCCGCTAACGCCCGAGAAGGTAGAAATGCTGAAAATTATTGCCGGTGAAATTGTGAATCGCTTGCAAGTACACAAAATAATTCAAAATTTAAAAAGCAGCGCCACTAATGCACTGGAAAGTAAAAAACGGGTAGCCCATGATATTCGGGGCCCAATTGGCGGTATTATTGGTTTAGCGCGGATTATAAGTGAGCAAGGTGATGAAAACACCATGGAAGAGGTGTTGGAGTTTATAAACTTGATTCACAAAAGCGGCAATTCTATTTTAGAACTAGCCGATGAGATATTAAGTGCTGATGTACCATTAGCAGCATCTGCACCTAAACTTGGAGCCAATGAGTTTAACCAAGTTATGCTAAAAGATAAGCTGGAAAAACTATATACCCCCCAAGCGTTTAACAAGGGAATTGAATTTGTAGTAACAACCAATGCAGACACTGAGGTTATTCCTTTTTCTAAAAACAAGTTGTTGCAAATTATAGGTAACCTGATATCCAACTCCATGAAATTCACACCGATGGGCGGTAAAGTTTCGGTAGAGATGGGTTTAAAAATAGGCACAGATGTAAACCAATTGCACTTTAATGTACAAGACACCGGTGTAGGCATGACAGAAGACAAAGTGAACGCCATATTGCACGGCCAGGGCACCTCAACCAACGGTACCAGCGGCGAACAGGGTTATGGCTTTGGTTTGGCACTGGTAAAGCACTTGGTAGACAGCCTGAAGGGGGAAATGAAAATAAATTCAAGCCCAGGCGAAGGAACTTCGTTTGAAATTTCTATTCCGCAAGTTAAGAACGCATAGTATAAAAATAAGTAAGGGCCGTTTAACAAATGAAATTAGATGGCCCTTACTCATTCCACTTTTAAGCGCTTCTAACTAAAAGATAAATTCCTCCTTGCATTCAAATGAAATTTTTTGGCTTTTAACTTTAGAACTCATCAGCTGTGCTTCGGCTTTCTGCGTAAGGTGAATTGTGGAATTGGATGACCGAAGCATTTTTATCTATTTCAAAAGTCCATTCCGAGGTTTGGTTCGGCTTTTCTGTCCGTACGTCCTCACAGCTAAATGTATAACTCATATCTACCACAACCCTAAAGCTGCCTTTACCCAACTTAGGGTCATAGTTAACCCGGTCTAACTTCATGGAATTTACATCAGGTGATCCATTATGGCGAAATTCTCGCTGAATTTCGTATTTAAGTTCGTTGTAGTTGCTTGAATGATCTGCGAACAACGAATTCAGATAGGCTGTCATATCTGTAGCTGCATCAGGCAACACCTCAACTTTTATTTTTAAATTATTCATTTGCCAAAATATATAAAAACATACTACAAAAAATCGGGCCAACGTTGTTCAGTTTAAAATGAGCTCAAACAAAGAAGGATGCTTTCGCATCCTTCTTTCGTGTAATATTCTAACTAAGTTATACGCTAATTTTTCAAAACCAGATAGCTATATGGCTCCAACTTAATGGTGCTATTCAAAGTTGTTTTAGCACCGGTAAAAGCATCTCTCCAAGTGGTAGCTAATCCAGCAGGCAGAGTAAACGTTAAAGGTATATTTCTTAAGTTTGATATAACCAGTACTTTTTTACCGCCATCTTGTTTGGTGAAAGCACAAACATCATCTGTGGTAAATGAGGTTAGCTTACCACGGCGTATAGCTGTACTTGCATTCCTGAAAGCGATGATTTTTTTATACTCAGCTGTTACATCCGGATTAAGCGTCCAATCCACTTTGGCTGAGGTAAACGGAAAAACTAATCGGTAGGGCAAGCCCACTTCCTGGCCGTTGTAAATCATGGGTACACCTTTCATATAAGCCACAACCACAAAGGCAGCTATTGAACCCTTTTTACCACCAAAAATTTCGACTGCCGATCCATTAGAACCGTTAACATCATGATTAGTTAGATACCTTACTATTTGCTGATCGCCGGTAGCGCCGATGTAATTCTCGTTATTCAAACTGTCTATCACCTTAGCCGATTTACCTTTTTTATAAACGGCCTCCAGGTTTTCAAAAAAAGTAAAGCCGAAATTATAATCAAACCCGGCAGTGTAGTTGCCCGGACGCTTACCTTCAGCCAGCATTAATAGTCGATGGTTAGAAATCTTTTTTAAGGTATCAATAGCCTGTTTCCAAAAATCTACCGGCGGGCCATCTGTATAATCGCAACGGAACCCGTCAATGTTAGCGGAATATATCCAATACTTCATGGCACTAATCATTTCCCGGCGCATATCCTGGTTGTCAAAATTTAACTGGACTACATCATTCCATCCCTGCGGACTAACAATCTTACCAACGGAATCCTGTTTATACCAGTCTTTATGCGTTGTAATCCATGCGTGATCCCACGAGGTATGGTTACCCACCCAATCCAGCAGTACAGCCATCTTTCTTTGATGGGCGCCGTCAACCAATTCTCGCAAATCATTCAATGTACCAAACTCGGTGTTTATAGCCACGTAATCTTTTACACAGTAAGGTGAATTGGCCGTTTTTACAATTCCAACCGGATAAACAGGCATTAAGTATACTACATTAGCGCCTAAAGCTTTGATAGAATCCAAACGGGCAGTAACGCCTTTAAAATTTCCTTCTTTACTAAATGTGCGCATGTTTACCTGATAGATGGTTACATCTCGCCTATCAGGAACATTTTTGTAGGGCTTATTATACTGAGACGGTGTTGAACCTGAGTTTTGTCCGAAGGTTAGGCCGGGACGTATACCAGTTAGCATCAGTATACATACCAGCAGCGTTAGTTTTCTTTTCATGTTTAACGGAAGCCGGGTTATCATTTAATATTCCGGTTGTTAGATAGAATTTATAATATTTAATAGAATTAAGGGCTTATTGAACCAGTACCATATGCTGATAAGGTTGCAAATAAACCTGATTGTTTAACGTAATACTAGTATTCGTAAAAGCGTTTTTCCAGCCAGTTGTTGTTATAGTAGATGGCATGGTATACGTTACCGCTCTGTTACGCAAGTTGGCAATTACTAATACTTTTTGCACTTCGGTTGATTTGGTGAACACAGTCACATCATCACTGCTGAACATGCTTAGCTGTCCGTTTTTCACCGCATCACTGCTTTTTCTGAAATTCAGAATTTTTTTGTATTCGGCTGTCATATCCGGGTTGGTAGTCCAGTCAATCGGATTATGGTAAAAGATATTTAAATCACGCGTAGTACCAACTTCCTGACCATTATAAATCATGGGTACACCTTTCATATAAGCGGTTACCAGGAAGGCTGACATTGATCCGGTTCTACCACCATATAAATTAACAGGACTGCCATCGCTGCTGTACACATCATGATTGGTGATGTATCTGAGCACTTGAGTTACGGGCAATATGCTGGCATACTCGCTAACATTTTCATTTTGCAGCTGCGTAACCGTACCTGCATTAGCAAACACTTTACTTGATAGCGTGGAATAGTAAGACATACCATACACTAAATCAAAACCAGCCTTTGAGTGATCGCTACGGGTACCCTCGGCCAGCATAATCAGTTTATGCGTAGTGATACCTCTCAACGCATCTATGGCCTGCTTCCAGAAATCCATGGGCACGTTATCGGCAAAGTCGCAACGGTAGCCATCAATATTGGTAGTGTACACCCAGTACTGCATGGCATCTATCATGGCGCTACGCATAGCCTGATTGGTAAAATCTAACTGTGCTACGTCTGAGTAATTGGCCGGTGATACGATGTTACCGTTCTGCTGCTTATACCAGTCCTTGTGTTCGGCAATCCAGGCATTATCCCATGAGGTATGATTGGCTACCCAATCCAGCATCACAGCCATACCTTTGGCGTGGGCTGCATCAACCAAAGCGCGCAAATCATCCAGCGTACCAAATTCGGGGTTAACTGCTTTGTAATCTTTCACCGCATAGGGTGACCCTAATCCACCAGCCGATTTCAATACACCAACCGGGTAGGTAGGCATCAGGTATACCACATTAACGCCTAAAGCTTTGATAGAATCCAGGCGGGCGGTAACACCTTTCAAATTGGCATCATTACTAAACGCACGTATATTAACCTGATAGATAATAGCATCCTGCGTAGCCGGCACACTGGCATAAGGTGTTCCGTATTGACTGTAAGGCGATTCTGCCGCCTGATTTTTATCTTTTTTACAAAAGCTAAAAATCGAAACAGCAAAAAATAACAGAACTTTTAAGAGGTATCGTCTGGTTATAAATTTCATATAAATGAGGTTGAATCAGGCAGTGCAAACACTGCCTGATATTTAATTTTTCTTCAGCTTGTAATTGTAGTTGGTTGGGTCGTGCAGGTCTAATGTGATGGTATAATTTCCGCTTGTAGGTACGGTAATGTTGCCAATGGCTGCGTTGTAACCGTATACCGGGCTATCAGCGTAAGCCAGTTTACCGTTAGCGTCTATACCAAAATCAATCACCCAGGCATTATTGGCCCTGAATTTAAATGATCCGGTTGATACGATATCGGCAGTAACCGTCCACACCTTGTTAGATGCATCGTATTTCAACTGCGTATCACTGCTCCAGCCACCTGGGGTAGCATCGCCAATAATAGACCATGTAGTTTTGGCGTAGGTCCAGGTGTTGGTATTTAAATTAGCCGAAAGCTCGTAATAGCCCGGCTCGGGTACCACCAAATCTCCGGCTAAGCCATCGGTAGTTAAAGTGCCGTTACCGCCATCACCATAGTTGATATGGTTCCAATCCGGCGCGCTGGTAAACTTAAAGTGATTAGTACCGCCAGAAGGTATATTAATATAGCCATCGTAAATTTTATCAGCCTGAACAGCTGCAATGGTAGGTGCTGTTGCCGGGCTCCAACCCTGATAATCGCCCGGAACGTATAATACAGGGTAGGCAACCACAGTTTTATGTGGCGTTACGTTTACCGTAACCGCTTTTGAGTAAGCATATCTATCTTGATAGGCCTGTACCCTAAACACCAGCTTGCCTTGTGTACCTGCTGTAAGCCCCATAGCCATGGCCATGTTATTTAAGTCTGTGCCTTTGTAAGATTTGCTTAAAACATCTTTGCCTAAAGCAATGCTGGTTGCGCCAGCCCAGGCATTTGTACCCACCGTGTCGGTTGGCACATCTGCCTGTAGTGTATAGGTTACAGATGCTTTAACCGGATAAACTACTGCAGGCCATGAAAGCGTAACCACCGACGAGGTATCATTGGCCGTGGTAAGTGCCACCGACGAAGTAGACGCTTGCAGTGAACCGCTAAAAGATACCGGCTGCAAGGTGGTTAACTCGGCATTCTTTTTACACGCGGTATTAAAAAGGATGCCTAATAAAAATATACTGTATATTATTTTTTTCATCACAAAGCAGGATTAATAACCGGGATTCTGTTTTAAATTCGGGTTGGCGTTAAGCGCACTGATTGGTATAGGGAATAGCCTGTGAGTAGTAGGAATAGCTGATGTAACTAATTCACGTGCATCTTCAAAATGACCAAATCTGATCATATCCTGCCTGCGATGGCCTTCAAATACCAGCTCAAAGCCCCTTTCATCGTAAATGTTATCCAGCGTTACAGAAGTTAAATCTGTTAATCCGGCCCGTTCTCTAACTTTGTTGATAAATGGTAAAGCCGCTGACGCGTTGCCTAAACGTACATTACATTCAGCCTGCATCAATAGCAAATCGGCATACCGGTATATGGGGAAATCGTTTGATGCACCGCTGGCGTCAACCGGCGCGGCAGGGAAAAACTTAACATCTCTGATACCATCATTAGGCGCGGCTCCCGGCGAAATAAGCGACGAAACAGTAGGATTATAAGTAGTGTTGCCCTTAGCCTGCTGCCCTACTAGAAACTGATTACGTCTGATATCATTTGTGTTGAACTTGCTGTAAAACTGATTCATAATAATGGTACCATTCCAGCCATTGTAACCAATGAGCGCCATGCCATTAGCACTGTTTAAACTTCGGATACCATAGATGTTGCCGCTTACAACGTTCTCTTTTAAATAGAGTGCCATGATAGTTTCATCGTCCGGGCACACATCGCCAAAAAGCTCGAAATAAGAGTACCCCAGCGGACTAGCTGCATTAGCGCTGCCAGCATGCAAAGTAAACCCACCTGATGCTACTTTATCACAGGCAGCCAAAGCCTCGGCCCAGGCAGGCGTACCAATATAAACGCCGGCATTTAGGTATACTTTAGCCAAAAACATGTATCCGGCCCATTTATTAAAACGACCATAATAGGCGCCGCCTCTTGTTTCAGAAAGCAAGTCAACATTAGCTTTTAATTCAGATACAATGAAATTGTAGATGGTTGCACGTTTGGTTTGTGCAATTTTAGATACATCGGTATTGTTATCTGTGTAAAAAGGCACATCGCCAAAATCATCCATCAACAAGTAGTAAAACCATGCACGCAGCACCTTAGCCTCTGCAATTTTAGACGGATCGGCGTTAGCTGATGTCAACTGTGCAACAGCTAGGTTAGCGCTGTAGATAGACGAATACAGCCAGTTCCATGTGTTACTAATAAGCCCTAAACTAGGCTGGTAGGTATGGGTGTATAACTGAGCAAAATCAAGCTGCCAGTCGCCGGTGTTACGGTGAGGTATCACCTGATCATCGGCCACAAAGGTATTCAAATCATACCAGCAGTTATCGCGGCCGGCATAATTGCTACCCCAGGTACCTGCAATTTTTCCATAAACGGTAGCCAGTGCATTATCAGCACCTGCAGGCGTGGCATAAAATTCGTCCGACTGGTATTTGTCGTATACATTTTCATCAACCTTAGTGCAGCTAACGGCAGCAAGGCTTAACATAAAAATGATTGTTAATATTTTTTTCATGATCGTATTATTTGAAAATAACATTCAATCCTACAGAGAAGGTGCGGTTACGTGGATAGATTCCATAATCGCCGCCTGATAGGTTCGAACCCACCAATTCTGGGTCGAGGCCCTTGTATTTGGTTATTAACGCTAGGTTTTGGCCGGTTAACGACAGGCGCAAAGCGTTAACGAATTTCACATTGCGTAAATTGAACCGGTAACCTAGAGATAAATTTTGCCACCTTAAATAAGCACCGTTTTCTAACCAAAGATCTGAGCTGTATTGGGTTGATTCGATGCCTAATGGGATAGCACTTTGCAGCACATTTGATTTGCCTAAGTATTGAAGTATACTAAATTGCTGACGCAGACCATTGTAAATTTTATTACCGCCCGAACCACGCCACACCATAGATACATCAAAATTTTTGTAAGTAAAGCTAGGCGTAAACGCGTAATTATACTTAGGTAACGATTGCCCTGCCTCTACCCTGTCCGGACTCCTGTCGCTAGGGTCTACCGTTCCGTCTCCATTCTGGTCAACATAGGTTTCAGCATTGTTGGCGTCTTTACCCTGATGCTGTAAAATGCGGTAGGTGCCTACCGGCTTTCCAACCAGTAGATAAGCGTTTGAACCTAAGCTTACATAATCGGTAGGTACATCGTAGCCTTGTATATTGCCACCTAAACTTAACACCTTATTTTTTAACAGCGTTCCGTTACCGGCAAGGGTTAATCGGGTATTTTTCCCCCTAATCACATCGTAGCTTAACGTTAGTTCCAATCCGCGATTTTGTAAACTACCTACGTTTGCCAGTATGTTGCCTACTAAAAACGGCCCCTGCACAGGTACGGTGTAATTATATAATAGGTTATCGGTATTGGCCGTAAATACGTCTACTGTACCGGTAAGTCTGTCGTCCATAAAGCCAAAGTCTATACCTGCGTTGGTTTGCTTTTTGGTTTCCCATTTTAAGTTAGGGTTGGCATTTTGGCTGGCCGAGTAGTTTGGTATTAATGAGCCGCCGAAATAAACGGTAGGACTGGTAGGATTTAGCCCAACCAATGCAATGGAGTTTTGCGGACCTATACCTTGCTGATTACCGGTAACGCCATACCCCACTCGCAGCTTCAGGCTACTGAAGATGTGCTGGCTCTTCATAAAATCTTCCTGATCTATACGCCATGCTAATGATGCAGACGGGAAATTAGCCCACTTGTTATTAGCCCCAAAAACAGTTGCCCCATCACGTCTGAAACTTGCCGTTAACAGGTACCGGTTGTGATACGAATAGTTAATTCTTCCTAAAAACGAAACCAGACTCCTGTCATTTTTGTAAGATGACACGTCACCTGTTTGCGCATTAGCCAGTGTACCTAATTGTAAGGCGTTGTAAGTAGCAATATCATTAATAAACCCGCGGGCTGCCGAATAACTGCCGTTATAGGTTTGCCGCTGCCACTCATAAACTACGGTAGCATCAAAGTGATTTAAGCCAAAATCGCGCTTGTACGTTAAATTGATATCCATCAACCTTTCATCCACATGGTCATTGTTGATGTGCGCCTGGCCATTATAGCTCACGGCACTGGTAAGGGTAGATGCTGCTGGCGCATAATAACCATTATTAGAATCTCTTTTACGCCAGCTGCCAAACCAACCTGCTGATAGGCCTTTGTATATTTCCAAATCGGCCCGCAAACTGCCAAACAGGTTGTTGATGTGGTTATCATTGCTTACCGTTTGTGCAACCGCGTAGGGATTGACATATTGAAACACATTCGGGTCTACATAGTAACTACCGTTTGTGTTAAATACCGGGTCGGTTGGCCGGGAGACATAGGCCTGACTAATTAAATTTGACGTAAAGGCAGCGTTACCTACACCTGTTGGACTGTAAGTGTAATCGTTAACACCACTGTTTAAATTCATAGTAAGGGTAAGCCGGTTATCCAATGCCTTTTGCGATGCTGTAATTCTGCCGATGTAGTTGCTGAATTTTGAATTGATAACCGTACCGGTTTGGCTGATTGCCGTTAATGACGCCCGATAATTGAAGCCATTTGCACCGCCACCAAAAGCCAGGGAATAGTTTTGAGTATAACCGTTACGGGTAAGCAGGTTATACCAATCGGTATTGGAACCGTGGTTGGCCGATACATCTACACCTTGGGCGTTTGCCTGTTGTGTCCATTGGTCGGCACTCAGCAGTTGTAGTTTTTTTGCAATTACATCAATAGATGAATTCTCAGTATACTCTACCGTAGTTGTACCGGCTGCCGATTTTTTAGTAGTAACGATGATGACACCCGGCGCACCGCGTGAACCGTAAATAGCTGTGGCCGAAGCATCTTTTAAAATGTCGACGGATGCAATTTCACTTGGCGGAACTTGGTTAAATAAGTCCATATTACCTTGAACACCATCTACCACCACCAGCGGATCGTTGCCGCCTTGCAGTGAAGTGATACCGCGTATACGTACCGTTGGTGCCGTGCCTGGCTCGCTGCCACTTTGCGTAATATCAACACCGGCTGCTTTGCCTTCTAACTGTTGCAACGGGTTGGTGATGGGGCCCGGATTTAAATCTTTACTTCCAACGTTAGAAACCGAACCGGTTAAATCAGATTTGCGGGCAGTACCATACCCCACTACAACCACATCTGTAAGCGACCGTGAATTGGGCTTTAACTGTACTGTAGCCGACTGGCCTTGTGTAATTGCTTTTTCGGTAACATCGTAACCTACAAAGCTAACCGAAATGGTAACCGATGCCTGTGCAATATTACGGATAGTAAACGCTCCGTTGTTATCGGTTACGGTTGATTGGCCGGTTTCTTTTACACGCACCGTAGCTCCCGGCAAAGGCTGATTAGTTTCATCAAGCACTCTTCCGGTAAACACATTCTGCGCAAATGAAGATAGCGCACAAAAGAAAAACAGCATGGCCAGGCCATACTTAAATAAGTAAATTTTGTTCATTTAATACGGTTTTAATTGGTAAAAAGCATTTGGCTCAATTCTAGAAAATAGCCATGCTCAAAAATACTAGCGAGACTAGCATTACAACAAGTTGCGAAAGGCCGTATATTGAAAATACAAACAAGCTAAACAAGACAATCTACTAGTAATCAATGTATTACCAAACAACATTAGTGCCTGATATATAGATAATTATAGTATCTATATATGCAGGTAAGCTACCTTTCACAGGTATTTAAGATTGACTGTAGAGATTAACTTACTTAAAACGAGTGTTACTGAAGTAATTTTTAGTGACCAATATCTACTACTTCTTTTACGGCTTTTATATGCGTAATTCGGCTTTCAAATTCGTCGTTAGGAACAAAAGATCTGTTCTTGACTTTCGTTTTGTAGGTGTAAATGGTGTTGACAGAGTAGTTTAGAATTTTGGCAATACTGTCGTTATCATCAATGCCCAGCCTGATGAGCGCAAAAATACGAAGTTCGGTATTCAGCAGGTGCCCATCGTTTAGTTTAATGCGATGTCCTTCATCAAATAGCGCATTAAAATCTTCCACAAAGTTTGGGAACAACGACAGGAACACTTTATCGAAACTATGCGACAGGTTTTCGCGCTCAAAATTTGTATTCAGCTTTTGCAGGATGTGTAACACTTCACTGTAGCTTTTGTCTTTAATGTTTTTTTCGATTGTACGCTTCAACCGGTCAATCCGTTCAATGTAATCAGAGTGAATATTGAAAAAGTAGCCGATATACTCGTCCTTTATCATGTTTACCTCGTCCAGCTTCAAGTTCATTTTGGACAAGGAACGGTTGGCGGAATCCAGGTTGGTATTAACCTGCAATAAGGCTTTATTGGCCTCATTTAAATCGTTGTTTTTGTTAATAATTTCCTGATCGGCTATTCTCAGTTTTTTAAGCTGCTTAAGCGTGATGAATGCAAAAACAATTACTACGATAATGAGGAAAGTAATTGTGGAAGCATAGATGATTAACGATTTTTTCTGCTTTTCTATGCCGTTAATCTTTTCACTCTCAATAAGCGGCATAATATTGCTGATAGCCGCCTCGCGATGACGGGCCCCATAATAATTGGCATCGGCAATGGCATTGTTAATGTAATTAAAAGCGGCCTTGGTATTACCTTGCTCGTAATAATAATTGGCCAGGTTCGTTAAGGCTACCGACTCTTTAGTGGAATGTGCATTGTCAATAAGTGCAGCCTTAATTAAAGCTGATGCTCCTTCCTCGTTTTTTTTGAGACGGAAGTATATATAACTTAAACAACTTAAGTTAATGGCGCTATCTTGATATGATTGGGGTATTTTAAGTATTTGTTTGTAAGCACTTAATGCCGACAGGTGATTTTCTTTACGAATAGATTTTAAGCCGATAGCCGATAACGACTCGTAAGAACCAACAGGCCAACGGGTAATGATAGAATCGCAGTATTGTATCCCTTTTGAATAATAGTTGTTATAGTAATCTTTGATTTTGTAAAAATCGGCCATATCAAAATAACTTCTGGCCTGCAGAAAAAGATACTCGTAACGCTGCGTTTGATTTAGATAGCTGGCTTTTACGGAGTTTAAGGTATCCAGCCCTTCTCTGAATAATCCGGCGGATACTAGCACAAAGCTCATGTTTATCCTGGCTTCGTTTATTTTTACCGGGTCGTTTAATTGATGCGCACAGTTGTTGAGCGCTTTACAATACACATAAGCCGAATCATGAACAAAAGATTTATAAGCGTTAAATAACAGCTTATAGCTTGCGTATCGGCCGTTAAGTGAGTTAAAATCAGCAGCAAGACGCTTTTTTAAACTTTTAATTTCCTGAAGTTTTTCTTGCTCGTACTGCCGTTTACTGTCCAACTCTTTATTCAAAACCTTTTGTAAACTATCGGACTTTTCAGCAGCTTTTAACTCATCTGCCAAAAAAAACTGAACAAGAGCCGAAATCAGCAAAATGAATAGAATAGATTTCAACTTACTACAGCTTGGCATACGTACAATTAAGCGTGGAAAAATTCTTTGTTTACAATTGGAAAGGTAAAAGTACTATTCTGCTTTTACAATCATAAAAATATTTAACCGTCTGGCTGTAAGTAGTCTGGACCGAGATGTTGCTTATTGATTTGCCGAGGCTACGCATCTGAACCCCAAATGCTCCATACCGCTATCTTCTGTACTTTTCATCCGGCGACTCACTCTAAAGCCAGAGCAATAGCTATCGTTACACAAAAAAGAACCGCCCCTAATAACACGTTTAACGGCGTAAGGCTCTTCGGGATCATAGCTTTTTAATGGCCCTTGGGGGTTATTTGCAGACGTTTGTTTATAATAACCGGCATTGTAATAATCCTGGCACCACTCCCAAACATTTCCTGCCATATCATACAAACCATACCCGTTAGCCTGAAAAGAAGCTATTGGCGCTAAACGGTAATAACCATCCTGAATAGTATTATGGTATGGGAACTGGCCCTGCCAGATATTAGCTTTTAGCTTACCTGCGTTCACCGGCTCGTTACCCCAGGGATAGATGTTGTTTCTCAGTTTGCCGCGGGCTGCCCACTCCCATTCTGCTTCGGTAGGCAGGCGCTTACCAGCCCATTTGCAGTAAGCCGCAGCATCCTGCCAAGACACTTGTACCACCGGGTAATTATCTTTGCCGTTTATACTGCTACCGGGTCCTTGCGGATGTCGCCAGTTTGCACCTTGCTTCCATTCCCACCACTGGCTGTAGTCGGCTAAATTAACAGGAGTTTTAGTAGCTTTAAACACCAGCGAGGCGGGTGCCAGCTCGCTGTCAGGAAGTTTAGGCGTGCCGGGTGGTAGTTGTTTTTTTAGTTCCTCCCAATCTACCTTCTTTTCGGCTGTGGTAATATAACCGGTAGCCTTTACAAAACGGGTAAACTGGGCGTTGGTTACTTCTGTTTTATCCATCCAAAAACCATAAACTTTTACGGTGTGCTTGGGGTATTCGTCTTCCATAGCCTGATGGTTATCGCCCCCCATTTGGTAACTGCCGCCGGGAATCCATTGCATACCTGCATGAGTGGCTAACACATTAGGCTTCCTTAACGAACTTTCGTTTTCGCCAGCCGACAGGCTTGCAAAACGCTTGGGTAAATTACTTTCGCAACAAATAGCTGCTTTTTTGGCATGAGAAAACACAGTAGTCTTTTGCACTTTAGCCGGCTTTGGTTTGCAGCCCCAATACATGTTAATGCTTAAAGCAAGCAGAAATATAATTATTAGTCTATACAAATACATGTTTATATGCCCAACGTCTTTCTACCACAGCAATTTTCTTTGCAATAAGATATTGCTAAGCCGGAAAGATAAAACTAAAAAATGGAACCTTTTGAGTTCCATTTTTAGTTTGTTGTAAGATAGGTTTGTTAGCGTTTCTCTAATTTATCATCAAGTAGTTTGATGTAATAACCACCTACCACGCTTCGTGCCTGGAAACCAATCATTTTACCGTCTTTGGTTTCGTGCCAGTCGCTCATCGGAACCCTTGACGGGGTTTCGGTAGCATATTTATAAACCGGCTTTATCAAGTCCTCAAAATCAGATTGCTTGCGGCTTAGGGTAGCCGTCCAGGTAATCCAGTCAGATTTGGTATAGGTTTTACGGCTATCCAGTGGTAAGCCATAAGGATTTTGCTTGGTTAAATAATAATCAATCTCTTTATTGTAAACCTCCTTAGGGAACAATTTTAAGCCTAAAATTTTATCCCAAACTAAATTATACTTTTGGCTCCAGGTATCTTTACGCTCAAATACCAGCGAGTAGTGATCGCCTGCATCGGCCAACTCCATCCACTTTTTGGCCATGTTGCGTGCTTCGTTATAGTATTGCTGAGACACCTCTTTGTAGCCCAATTGCTCGGCCAAATCAGCGTAACAACCAATAGCCACAATAGCTTTAACCGACAAGTTTGCATTGCGGGCCAAGTGACCGGCAAAGTCATCGGTACATAATTGGTTAGACGGGTCTAAACCTGCTTCTAACAGGTATTTAGCCCAGGTAGTTAATACTTTCCAATGTGCTTTGGCATAATCGGCCTTGTCTTCCGCATGAGCAATGGCATCTGTTAAAATCAGCATATTACCCGCTTCTTCAACCGGCATATCCTCACCATAAGTTTGACCATTGGCCAATGGATAAGTACCTAAATCGTGTGCTGCAAAAGGCTTGGTCCATTTACCACTTTCGCTATAATAGAAGATACCATTCAACATTCCTTCCATTAACTTGGGATTGTAAAGCAGAAACAGTGGTGCCGATGGGTAAGTTACGTCTACAGTATTGATAGAACCGTTGCTGAAGTTTTCTTTAGATAAGAACAGCAACTCGCCGCTTGGCGCTTTCACCAGTTGGTGGGCCGCAATAGCCTGGCGGTAAGCCATTACACACAAACGGGCATACTCTTCGCCGCCTGATTTTTTAGTGTCTTTGTAAACCGATTCGTCAAAAGCTTTACACTTTGCCATTACATTTTTATATTCGGTTGCTGCTGCTGCCAACTCCGTGTTGATGGTAGCGCCTTTTGCAGTTTTCCAGTAAGGTTGCAGGTTCTGCTTAAAGTATTGAACCGAATACAAATCATCATAACCCAGCATCAAATAACTTTCTACAGCTGTTTTGCCTACCTTGGCCAACGGCAACACGGTATTTAAAACACCTTGCTTACCTTTGGTAAAGGTAGATTTGTAGTTACCCACAAAAAACGAGTTAACCGACTCGGCACTTTGCGTGATGTACTGCACCGGGCGTTCGCTTTGCGGAGCAGCCAGGTACATGTATCCCCAGTCAATCCGTAAATCGTCACCTTTCTTTTGCAACACAGGCTGCTCGGTGGTACCGGCTTTGAGTACCGCTAAATTACCGCTGGTATATTTTTGTGCAGCTACTTGCTGAGTAGACTTATTTACCGCAATATCTGTTGATGCGCCGAAATAAATTTTAACGTCGTGCTGTTTACCATCATTAGCCTTGGCTTTGTAAGTAATGTAAGATACAGGCCTTGAGAACAGTTTTAAATCGTTCATCAATAAAGGCGAAGTAAATGTTAATCCCAAATCAACGGTTCCGCATTTAAACTGATAGGTAGTTTGCGTAGCACTCACGTTCACACTCAACTGCCGGGCAGCTTGTATACGGTTAGCTAATTTTACCTTCAACAAATCCAGCAAGCCAACATCTAATGATGCACCACCCGCAGTATTTGTACAATGAATGGCTAATACGTTTTTCCCCTTTTTAAGTAGTTTTTTAAACTCAGCTTTTAGCGGAATTAGTTCATAATCATGTGTCCAACCTGTTTTCTTATAAACTTCAGTTCCGTTTAAATATACTTCGGTATTGTCATCATGATCCAGTTTCAAAACCAGCTGATTAACATCCAAATCAGTTAATGTAAACTCGCGGCGAAGCCAGATATTTTTGATGAACTTGGTACGTTTTCCGTCGTTGGCATCACCAAAAGGGCCGGTTCCTGCCGTCCAGGCGTTATCGTTGTAACTGGCGTTGCTCCAGCCGGCAGATGGCTCTTTTTCTGTAAATCTGCACTGATAAGGCTTTTCATCTGACGCTGCGGCCAGCGTTTTATAATGATTTACCTCTTTGCCTAAAAAACGGTAAACGTTTTTATCTACACTAATCAATCCCAGTAAGGGTTGGTCGGTACCGGTCCAGTGTTTGGTAATCTCGGCATTCAACGTATCTGTGTTTGACCAGATGCTTAAATAAGTATTGTGTGTAATAAGCGGATACGCCGGCAACTTAGTTACCTGCGCCTTTGCGCCACCAAAGCAACTTGCCAATAGTGCTGCTGCTAAGACGGGAATTTTGAAACATTTCATGTTTTACTGATATGATGAGTTTATAACTTTTATGATAACGTGCTTATTCTGATTTGTTGCGACCTGGCTTCGGAAATACACGATGTGTATCGGCCCATTGGCGCCATAACAACTTTAGTTCTTTCACTTTTTGTGGATTTTGCTGAGCCAAATCCATTGTTTCGGTTTTATCCTGCGTTAAATTGTACAAATGCCATGTGGTGTCATTGCTAAGTGACACCAGCTTCCAATTGCCCTGACGGGCATAACGGGCACCGAAATGTTCGTTAAACAAATCTTCGTGCCCCTTGCTGTTAACGCCTTTAAACGACGGCATCAAACTGGTACCGGTAGTGGGTGTTATTTGATGACCTTTGTATTTAGATGGATATTGCGCACCGGCCATTTGTACAAACGTGCTCATAAAATCCATCACATGCCCTACATGGTTGCTGTATCCTCCCCTTTTTACCGAAATCCCCTTAGGCCAAAAGGCAACCATAGGTGTGTGGATGCCACCTTCGTATGATTCGGCTTTCCAATACTCGTACGGCGTATTAGCCACATTAGCCCAACGCGCTCCTATAGATGAATATGTAGTTTCGGGACCAGGTAACGCCTGCTTTTTGGTAGCATACACAATGGCTCGGCCATCGCGGGTTTCGTTAGGCCGGTCAAAGCCCGGTCCGTAAGCCGCACAATTTTCGGCACTGGCACCGTTATCGGTTAAAAATACGATTAAGGTATTATCCAGCTGTCCGGTTTGCTTTAAGGCGTTGATGATACGGCCAATTCCTTGGTCCATACAATCAATCATGGCAGCATGCACGGCCATCGCCAGGGCATCCCAATCTTTGTCTGGATTATTGGCCCAGCTTAAGTCACTATTCCATCTATCAGACAGTTTTGTGGTTGCCGGATTGATTAAACCCATTTGCACCATCCTGTTGTAACGGGCTTTGCGAATAGCATCCCACCCTGCCTTATAGGTATCTTTATATTTGGCTATGTCCTGAGGCTTTGCCATTAAAGGCCAATGCGGCGCATTTTCGGCCACGTATAAAAAGAATGGCTTGTCAGACTTAGCGTATTCTTTAATGTATGATACCGCTGTATCGTTAATAGCATCGGTATGGTAATAGTTTTTAGGCACCTTGGTTATAGGCTTGGTACCGCTTACCAAACTAAACGGATCATAGAAATCGACCACGCCCCAAATGGTGCCAAAAAACTTTTCGAACCCACGGCTGGTTGGATATTGGCTTATAGGCGAAAACTCACAGAACTCTTTATGATGATTCAGCCAGTCCATTTGCTCCTGCGGGGTTGGACGCCCGTTGGTATTAGAAACATGCCATTTGCCCGACATGGCTGTATGATAACCGGCAGATTTTAACACCTCGGCCAGTGTAACCGCATTATCGGTAAGGTATCCGCGGTAGCCTGGTTCGTCTTCGGCATCCGTCATTTTACCAATGCCTGCCTGGTGGTTGTACAACCCGGTAAGCAAAGAAGCGCGGGTGGGGCAACAACGCGACGTGTTATAAAATTGAGTGTACCGTATTCCATTTTTTGCCAGATAATCAATATTGGGAGTATGGATCTCGCTACCGTAACAACCGATATCCGAAAACCCCATATCATCTGCCAGGATAACTACAATATTAGGCTTTTTTGTTTTCGGAGGCGTTAGCGTATTATGCTTTTTAAAAGCACCTAATATACCTACACATGCGAGGGCAATTAAACAGCCCGATCCATAAACAACTTTTTTCATAGGATTAATTAAATGCAGAACAAAACAGTTATGCTAAAAAGCTGGATTAATACGGTTTATAACCACACATAAGAGATGTGCAAGATAAAACGTTTTAGCAAAAAATGAAACATTTTTTGCTAAAACGCATGGCAGTAATTATTAGCTAATAAACGGGTACTCCTACTCTATTCCGTTTTTATTATTTACGATACTTATTCTATACCAATTGATTTCACAATTAATTATCTGAATACATCGCAATTAATCATTAGTGATATTAGCCTTAGCAGAAATTTGTACTTTTGCACTAAATATTTAAACAAAATTTAGATATTTTGATCCTTAACAGGCACAACACCTATGATAAAATTATTTGTAGGCGGCTTTCCGCTTGATATCACCGAAATGACCCTCGCCAAACTCTTTAGCCCTCATGGCACGGTGAGTACCATTAAAATTGTTCGCGACCGTAAAACCGGTACCTGTAAAGGTTATGCATTCATTGAAATGGCAACAGAAGAAGATGCATTAAATGTTATTGCCGCATTGGATGGTACCCCAATGGGTGACAGAAACTTAAATGTAAAAATAAGTGAAGAGAAACCCGCTGCCCCCATCAGGGCTCCTAAACGCAGCTTTGGCGGTACAAACAGTTTTTCAAAAGGCCCTCGCAGAGAAAGCGACACGGCTAATAAAAGGCCAAGAAGACCCAGAATGTAAGTTGGTTTGCAACTTTTAATGATTAATAACAAACAAAGTCATCCTTACCGGATGACTTTGTTTGTTAAAGCACTTAGCTTTCAGACATTTTAATAAAATTTTAAACCATTAAGCCTAAAAGTTTAAGTAAGCCAACTTAAACCGAAGAAATGCTTTCACCAACAGCACGGTTGAAATGTAACAGGCAACAAAATATAACGTTATGATACCTAAACGCAGTCCGGTAGTGTAATTATAAAGTTTGATGCCCAAATATTGCTCACCCAAAGTGATAACTTTAGGTATAATAAAATATATAAAAAAGCTATGATACAGGTAAATACCAAATGTCTCTTTACGCGGATTAAACGGCCCGAAGTTAATTTTTGACCGGCAAAGGTTAACCAGCAAAACAAACATACTAACCGAATACAACTGATTGAAGATTCGGAGAATATGAAAATACGACAGCTTATTCAAATATAACCAATACGATTCCAGGCTTGATAAAACGAACAGGGCCGCAGTTATAGCAATTAAAATACCGGAGGGTATTTTTCTAATATCATAAACCAGATTGTTGTGCCGGATATATGCCCCAAGCCATAAATAGAATACAAATCCGAACATAGCTTTGGTGTGCTGATCTGCATACGTTATGGTATAAACATTTAGCACCATATACACTAAAGTTATCAGCAGCAAGCCCAAACCCAGATATATTGAATTTAAATACGGTTTGAATAATAATATAATAAACAGGCAAATCAGGTAATTAGGTAAATACCAAAACAGGGTTTGGAACATACAATATTTGACAAGACTTGCAAAAGAATTAGTATCTGTTATAACATGATTAAAAACATATGCTTTTATAACCATTATACCTAAAAATGGTAAAAAAGCTATCAGGTATGGTTTTACAGTACTGCCAAACCTGTTTTTAAAATACACAACGGAGTTTGATGTTTGGATTTTATCGCCAAGCAGATAGCCGGATATCATGAAAAAGCAGATGACAGCAAACTTAAATAGCTGCTTAAAAGGAATGTAAAACTGCATGTAATGATCATCCGTCAAAAATTTCTGAACGATGCTTTCATCTTTGTTAAACAAATCAATGTGTGCCCAAACTATCCCAATCATTGAGATAAACCTGATCAGATCTACAAAAGGATAATCGGTTTTAACATTTACAGGATTTATCTTTAACTTATAATTTAAATCTGAATCAGTTAAGACATTATCCGGCGAGGCAATCTGCATCAATTTATTCTTCATAGTTTTATAGGTGACTATTGATAAATAATGTTTTGCCTTTTGCTCAGATATGATTAGTGACAATTTTATTGAGTAGGCTGATGCTGACAAAGTTAATTTTTAACCCGCTATAAATAGGGTTATAATCTAAGTGAGAAATTTTATGTATAACACACTTTCTCACACTACTGAATTAAATTTTATAATAAATAATTATAAAACAGATACTTACATCAAAAAAACAAAAGCCCGAATTATACAAAACAACAAATTGTTGTTGAGAAGAAAATATCTTAAAATCAGTACTTATTATATTTGATTTTAATTTTTTTTACCAATAAGAAACTTCAATAAAAGACTTGAAATTCAGAAGCACCTATAACATATCATATCTAGGGAAGGAAATATAAAATCTAAAAAGCGGCAACCCTTAATTTTAAGTTAATTTAAACTAAACTATAAATCTATTACTACTTTAATTATATAATATTTCAAAACCGCGCGCTTACCTGCACAACGTATTTTGATATTTCATGAAGTGAAAGTACGTGCTCAGCGGCGTCAAGCTCAATTGCCTCTTTGGGCATGCCAAATACCACACATGACTGCTCATCTTGCGCTATTGTTTTGCCGCCAGCTTCGAGTATTTCTAGTAACCCTTTGGCACCATCGTCACCCATCCCCGTCATGAGTATACCGATGCAATTCTGCCCCGCATATATGGCCGCCGAGCGAAATAACACATCCACTGATGGACGATGCCTGTTAACTAACGGACCACTGTTTAATTCTACATAGTACTGCAAGCCCCTGCGTTTAACCAGCATATGCTGGTTGCCTGGCGCTATCAATGCCAATCCGGCTGTTATTAAGTCGCCATCTTCAGCCTCTTTTACCCTCACTTGGCACAAATCGTTTAAACGCTCGGCAAATGCTTTAGTAAAATTTTCAGGCATATGTTGTACAATTACAATTCCGGGTGCATCATGAGGCAACGCTTCTAGAAACACCTTTATAGCTTCGGTGCCACCTGTGGAAGCACCTACAGCAATTATCTTGTTTTGAGTAGTCAGGCTTTTGGATTTTAACGGCTGCAACACTGCATCGGCCGAAAGCTTAGGCGTAACAACTGGCATATCACCAAAAAATTTCTTTTTCGGCTTGCTTATGGCCGCCGCTTTAACAGCCTCCCTTACTTTTAAGGATGCTTCTTCCATACTGGCAGACGTGGCAAACATTTCTTTAGACAGCACTTCGGCAGCACCGTATTCCAAGGCTTTATAAGCTATATCACTACCTTCAGTATCGATATCAGCTAAAAAAACGACAGGTATCGGGTGCTGCGACATAATCTTCTTCAAAAAAGTAATACCGTTCATTCTCGGCATATAATAATCAAGAATAATTACATCCGGAACCTGCTTAGATATCCTATTGGCCGCTATAAATGGATCGGCGGCGGTACCTATCACTGTAATTAACGGATCAGCGCTCAGTAGTTTGTTAAGGAGTTGCCTGAACAAAGCAGAATCATCCACAATTAAAACTTTAACCTGCTGATTCATATTACGGACGATGAATGTTTGCGTTTAGGGATGAGGTTGTTGCCGGATACAATGGCTTCAAAAATTTAACCAGCACATCGCCGGTTTGAGAATAAAATATAATTTTTCTGCTTTGTTTGCCGCCAACGCTATAATTAACAACCGGAACACCTTGGTTTTTTAACAAAGCAAAAGCCATTTCAGCATTTCGCTGCCCAATTTGAAAAATGCCGTTACTGTTATGCGTTACACTTCCACCAAATACTTTTGCCCTTAAGTTTGCTTTTAAGCTGCCTAACTTTTCCATTTGTTTGATGAGGTTAATGATGGCAACATCTCCGTATTTATTTGCCGGCGTTCCCTCGCCGTTCCACTGCGGCAGCATAAAGTGATTAATACTACCAAACTGCAATACAGCGTCCCAAAGCACCACGGCAATACAAGACCCTAATATGGTATCAACTATATGCGGCTTCCTGTCTGCAAACACTGCTCCCGGCAGTAGATAAAACTTTTTCATTGAACCGGTAATTGTTAAACCTTTCTAAATATGGTAGGCCTGATTTGTACTAACGGTAAATCCATCTGAGCAACCGATTCTGAATGACCTAGAAATAAAAACCCTCCGGCTTTAAGCTGCAAACACAACTTTTGAATAACACTTTCCTGAGTTTGACGGTCGAAATAAATAAGCACATTCCGGCAAAATATGGCATCAAAACTTTGTAAGGCGCTGTAACTATCTTCAATAAAGTTTAGCCGTTCAAAATTCACTTTTGAGCGCAGTTCGGGCACAATGCGTACTGTTTTGTTTTGTGGATCTTTGCTTTTAAGCAAATACTTTTGTTTAAATGACAACGGTACAGGTGTAACCTTCTCTTGCTGATAAACGGCTGTAACAGCAGCATTTAATGCGCGGGTAGATATATCTGTACCTAATATTTGATAATCAAACTCGGTATTTTTACGGTGGTATTCGCTTAATACCATGGCCAATGTATATGGTTCTTCACCGGTAGAGCAACCTGCACTCCAAACCCTGAAAGGTTTGCCTACCGGCAATTGTTTAGACAGTACTGGCAAAACTTCCTCAAACAAAAAATTAAAGTGAACAGCTTCTCTAAAAAAATCTGTTTTGTTGGTGGTTACCAAGTCCATCATCGGAATTAATTCCATCTGTTGCCCATCTTCACTAAACACATAATCGCAGTACGCTTTGTATGAACTTAAGTTCAACAATTTTAGCCTTTTGTGCAACCGGCCCTCCAGCATCAGCTTTTTTGATAGAGGCAGCTTGATGCCGTAATGCTTATAAATAAAGGCACTAAGACGGCTAAAATCGGTATTAGTCATACCTAAGTCCAGCGGCTTATGTGGTGTAGTGTAATTCATATACGCTGCCTGATATTAAAACTTCTCGTATTCGTCATCAAGCGAATCCATATTAATCTTTACGCCGTTGTTTTTGTATTTCGGAGCGTAACTGGATTTACCACTTCCATACAAACGGCCTTTTGACGACACTGCCGTACGTGCGGACATCATCCTTTTCATCTTTGGCTCAGTATCAAGCTTGAAAAACGAGATCAGCTCTTTCAACTGCTCTGCTTGTGCTGATAGCTGCTCGGCGCTGGCGGCCATTTCTTCAGATGTGGCTGCGTTTTGCTGGGTAACCTGGTTAAGCTGCTGCAAAGCATCATTAATTTGCTCGGCACCCAAATTCTGCTCAGCGCTGGATTCACTTATTTCTTCTACCAAACGCGCGGTATGCTGTATATCAGGCACCATTAAATCCAGTAAGTTACCCGATTTTTCGGCTATGCCTACACCGGTTCGGGATAATTCAATAATTTCTGTTGCAGCGCTTTGCGATTTTTCGGCCAGCTTCCGTACCTCGGCAGCTACTACGGCAAACCCACGCCCCTGATCGCCTGCCCGTGCTGCTTCAACCGCAGCATTCAGCGCCAGGATATTAGTTTGCCGTGCAATCTCGCTGATGATATTTATCTTATCAGCAATAGATTTTATGGAAATTACCGTTTCTTGCACAGCGCCACTGCCCTGCTTTGCATCAGCAGATGCTTTCAAGGCAATTTTCTTGGTTTCCAACGAATTTTCGGTATTCTGTTGAACGTTGGCTACCATCTCTTCCATAGAAGATGAAACCTGTTCTGTAGCGGCAGCCTGTTCGGTTGCACCTTCAGACATCTGCTGTGATGACGAGCTTAGTTCCTGGCTGGCAGCCACAATATGTTCTGACGCCGAATTTACGTAGGTAATTACTTCTTTGATTTTACCAATCATTTCTTTTAAAGAACCTAGTAAAGCGCCTATTTCATCATCGCTTTTAGCTTCCATGTTTACGGTTAAATCCCCGTTTGCTAATTGCGATATAACCACCGATGCATGTTTGATAGAACGGCGTATACTTTTAATGATTAATAAAGATACAATTGCTGAAATGGCGATACCCACTACAATAAATATACTGGCATTTTGCTTAGTAGACGCATAAATAGCCTCACCTTGTTTGTACTCTTGCTCGGCCACGGTAAGCTGAATGTTAATGAGCTGTGCTATCTTATCAATAGCAGGCTCAATACCTGGATGAAGGGTGTTGGCAATGAAATTGTGCAACGCCTTTTTATCACCTTTTTGCAAAATACCATGTAGCTGACCTAGTACTGCTTCTGCATTCATCATCAGTTTTTCAGCGTCGGCAGCAATTATTTTTTCCTCGGGTGTATTTCCGGCCTGCCGATAAGCTTTCCAGCCCTCTTTAATGTTTTGTTGGGCCGCTAAGATGCCCTGATCGCCGGTTTTAAAATCAAGGTGCCCCTTACCCATTTGGTGGGTACTGTTTAAAATATTAATACCATATGTGGCAGCCACCATGTTTAATTGCTTTAAGCTGATAACCCGGTCTTTATACACTGTTTCTAAAGAACGGTTTACTTTACTCATGTTATTCAGGCTATAAACTCCCATTACCACCAGTATGGCTGATGAGAGAAAAGCTAGAATGAAGAGCTTTGTTGATATTTTGATACGATTCATAATTGACTACTGTTTATAAGTATTGTTATTGTTACTTTAATACCGTTCGTATTTATCATCCAACACATCGCTATCATTCATGTCCAAGTAAACGCCTGAGCGACTTTTGGGTACAGTAGTAGTCTTTCTTTTTAATGGCTGACTTTTAACAGGTGATGAAACGCCAACACGTCTGTTACCACTTGGGGCCGAGTATGGCTGCCTTACTTGCACATCGCGGCCAATATCAAAATTGATGACATCTCTCAGCTGATCTGCCTGACTGGCCAACTCTTCTGAACTAGCAGCCATTTCTTCAGAAGTGGCGGCATTTTGCTGAATAACCTGATTTAGTTGCTGCAAGGCATTGTTTACTTCTGCTGCACCACTGTTTTGCTCAATGCTGGACAGACTTATCTCCTGCACCAGTCTTGCGGTTTTTTGAATTTCTGGAACAATGGTTTCTAATAAATGACCGGATTTTTCGGCAATGGCAACGCCTGATCTTGATAAATTATTGATTTCCAAAGCAGCTACCTGGCTACGTTCGGCCAGCTTTCTTACTTCGGCGGCTACTACGGCAAATCCACGTCCGTAATCTCCGGCGCGGGCAGCCTCAACAGCAGCATTTAATGCCAGCAAATTAGTTTGCCGGGCAATATCACCTATGATGGAAATACGTTCGGCAATATCTTTCATTGATTGTACCGTGTGATTTACGGCCTTACTGCCTTCCACAATATGGCTGGCAGCTTCCAAGGCTATCTTTTCGGTTACACGTGCATTATCTGTGTTTTGCTGTATTCCAGCCACAATTTCTTCCATTGCCGATGATACCTGCTCGGCCGAGGCCGCCTGTTCAGTTGCTCCTTCTGACATTTGCTGTGCAGATGCGCTCATTTCGGCACTTGCGGCAGATATATTATCAGATGCTGTTTGTACATACGCAACCAGTTCTTTCAGCTTTTTAACTATGCTTTCTATATTACGCACAATCAGCAACGAGAAAGCCAAGCCAAACACCATTGCACCAATAACGAGGTAAAGAGACTGCCAACGAGCATCCTGGTAAATTACACCAGAATTTTTATAAGCACTATCGGCAGTTTTTAATTGCAAGTCAATAAGCTTGTTAATATTTTCTGTTACCGGATCTATTTTGGCATACAATTCGGCTTTTACATAAGCATTTAGTGCTACCGAATCTTTTTGTCTTAAAATATCCTGCAAGTGGTCTATAGATGTATTTGCATTTTGTATCAGCGGTACTACTTTTTCTGCAAGCTCTTTCTCTTCGAGTGCTAGGTTTGTGTTTTGATAATTACTCCAGTTTACCTGAATATCTGTGCGTGCCTGCGCAACATCGTTATATCCTGCCTGCCAGCTAATATTACCGTTCCGAACTTTATGAGCGGCATCAACAATATTAACTGCATACTTGTCTGATACCACTTTCAATTGTTTCAAGGGCAAAACGTCATCTTTAAACATGGCCTCCTGAGAGGAGTTGACCTCTTTAAGGTCGTGCTCTGCATTAAAGCCGATGATAGCAATGATGAGTAACAATATTCCAACCAGCATGTACAGCTTGGCAGAAACCTTTAATTTATTCATGATTTAAATTTTCTTGTTTAATGCTTGTTAGTGTTCTAATCCTGCTAATGCTTCCTCTGCCGAAAAAACTTTATCAATATTTAAAATCATGACAAACTCGTCATCCACTTTACCAATACCGGTTACAAAGTCTTCGCGATAAGCAGCACCTATACTAACTGGCGGCAATATCTGCTCTTTGGGTAAGTCAATTACCATTTGAACAGCGTCAACCACGGCGCCAACCAGTAAAGGATCTTTATCTGTTTGAATACTTAATACCACAATGCAGGTATCAATAGTGGCATCAGCAGGTTGCATTTTAAACTTGGTGCGGGCATCAACAACCGGCAGGATATTGCCCCGCAGGTTAATTACTCCCCTCATAAAATCGGGTGCTCCGGGAACTTTGGTAATGGGCTTCATCTCCAAAATTTCAAGCACCTGACTTACGTTGATAGCAAACAGCTCTTCGTCGAGCTTAAAAGTTAAATAAGCGTTTATTTCTGTATTAGCTGACATGAGCTGATCTTTTTCTTTGTAAATATTGTTCGGCTACCTTGTTGGTATCCAAAACCAGGGCAATGTTGCCATCACCCAAAATGGTAGCGCCCGATATGTTCTGTATGGTTTGATAAAGCAGTCCTAAAGGTTTTAACACTGCCTGAAATTTGCCTAATACACTGTCGACCATAAAGGCAATGCGTTTTTCTTCAAAATAAGCCAGCACTACCTCGCGCGAACGGTCATCTGCTGGCGACCCTCCAAATTCTTCGGCCAGATCGATGTATGGCACCTGCTGACCATCCAGAATTAAAACTTTATTAAACCGGCTGATTTGTTGAACGGCCGGTGCTTCCAGGCACCGCTCAACTGACGATAGCGGAATAACAAACGGAGCACCACTTACCTGCACCAACAGCCCATCAATGATAGAAACCGTAATAGGTAGTTTAATGGTTATAGTGGTACCGCGATTAACAACTGAACTAATTTTAATTTGCCCCCTAATGCTTTCAATTTTCCGCTTTACCACATCCATACCGACGCCGCGGCCCGATATAGTGCTTATACGCTCGGCAGTAGAAAAGCCCGGCAAAAAAATCAGATTAAATATCTCGGCTTCGGTTAATGCTTCATCCTTAGCTATTAAACCTTTTTCAATGGCTTTGGCCTTAATTTTTTCGGGATCAATACCTTTGCCATCGTCTTGTATTTCTATGTAAACATTGGTACCGGCACAATACGCTTTAAATAATATCCGGCCTTGCTTTCTTTTACCAAGGCTTACGCGCGTTTGCTCATCTTCAATACCATGATCGATGCTGTTTCTTAGTAAGTGCATCAATGGATCTGACAAGCCTTCTATGATATTTTTATCAAGTTCCGTATCCGTACCCTCTGTTACAAATTCAATTTGTTTGTTCAGCTCACCGGCCAGGTCTCTAACCAAACGATTAAACGGTGTTAGCATCGTTTTAACCGGCACTAAACATAAGCTAAAAGCATTATCTCTAAGGCGAGTCAGTATTTTTTCAAAACTCTCGGAAACGCCCAATAACTCCGATTGCGGATTTTGCTCCGCTAAAGTTCCAAGCTTGGCTTGCAGGGTAATCAGTTCGCTAACCAGGCTCATTAAGGTATCCAGCTTTTCGGACGGTACCCGGATACTGGAAATCACATTGCTTTTATCCGAACCAATAACCTTTTCGAAAGCTGCTGTTGCAAACGGATCTGGTGCAGTAAGTTCACTACCCCTCACCTGCAAATTATCTTGCTGGGCCTCGGGCTGCACAATAGTTATATCAAGCGTACATTGCCCCGTTACAAATACAAAAATTTTCTGTATCGCTTCTAGCTCTGCTTCGGTTTGAAGCGTAATATCCCAAGTTGTATAACAGTAGGTCGGCTCAATATTTTCCAGTAGCGGAACATCTGCTGTGTTGCATACTATTTGACAGTTACCCAAAGCCTGTAACTCGGCCAGCAGCGTTAATGGATTGGTTCCATTGTAAAATATATTTTGATGCGGGGCAAAATGAATAACATACGTTTTTAATTTGCTGCTCAGTTCGGCATTTTGCGAAGCAGACAAGAATTGACTACCTGTTTCTGCCGGGTTAACGTTCAGCTCTTTCAATAAACTGTCCATTTTCGCATTAAGCGCTAAATGGGTTTCGCTTAATACCTGGTTGTGATCATCAGGATGTTTAACCAGCGTAAACAAATGATCTACCGCTGCCAGTGTAATATTTAAAATAGGCTTTGTAATTTTAAGCTGCCCGTTACGGATATATTCATAAACCGACTCCAGATAATGCGTAAAATCTGCCACAATTGCAAAACCGAACATGCTGCTGTTACCTTTAATGGTATGCAGCGCCCTGAAAACCTCTTGTATTAATTCGGGATCGTTCGGCGTTATTTCCAACAAGAGCAGTGCCTTTTCCAGCTCGGAGAGCAGCTCCAGGCTTTCTTCTATATAATTGTCTTTGTACTGCTCCATCAGCCTATCATTTTTTTTACGGTTGCAATCAGCATATCTTTAATGCCATCTTTATCGAATAAAACAGTGGCGCCTGAGTTTCTGATATTCTCCTCAACGTTTTTATACGGATCAGACATAAATAATATAGCCGGCAAAAACCGGTAATACGGCATAGATCTCATTTGACGGATTAACGCAATTCCATCTTTGTTAGGCATGTTCAGATCAGTAATCAGCAAATCAATCTCCTGACCGTTAAGCTGCGTTACGCCATCTTCGCCATCGGATGCTGTAATTACTTGGTAACCGGCTTTTTTCAAGGCAAAGCCTGCCAACCTGAGCACCATGTCAGAATCGTCAACTAATAATACTGTGCGCATTTTCACACTATCTAATTTAAAACAGGTTGTTGTAACCAGAAATCGCTAAAATATTTTGGAGGTAGATTGAATGATCGGCAAATAATTGGAAAGTTTTACCAGATATTACAGCACCCTTTTTAAGTGCCGCCAGTAATTGCAAACCTGCAATATCTATCCGCGAGATGTTATGTAAGTAAACATCGGCCTGATTATGATTTTGCAGAAAGTTCACAAGCGCATTTTTAATTTCAGCAGCATCCCTCACAATCAAATCACCTTCAATGAAGATATTGACCTTCTGCATATTCGCAGAATCTGAACGCACTGTAAAACTCATCAATCAGGGATTATATAACTTTCGTCATGTTTTTTACGGGCATTCAGAAAATAAGTTACTACTTTCATAAACTAGATTAGTAATTAAAACACAAAAAGCAGAACTGGGTCTGCTTTTTGTGTTTTAATTATATAGAAGTGCTATAGGAGGTTACTTATGCAACTTTTTTATTTTTAAATACTCCAGCATTTCCTTGGGTCTGTCGGTTTGCATAATGGTGGCACCATGCGCAATCAGCCAGTCCCAGCTATCTTTTTTGTTATTCTCTTCAACCGCCTTATCATCATCATGCCCGGCATCTAACGAGGCCCATAAAGAGTTTAACCACACTTTGGTACCTGCCTGAGAGATAAATCTATTATCAGCTAGTACACCCGAAGTATCTTGTTTAAAATTCAGCTCAAAGGCATAGGGCTTCATATTTTTCAAATAAGCCGATATAATCTGTTTGGCATTGGCCCTATCTAAATTAACAATGGGCATGTAAGCAATATGACTTATTAAATCGGGATATTTTTGCTTTAACTCATCATAAGTCACTTCGGCTTTGAAAATAGCTTGCTTCAAAGTGCCGGTTTCCTGTAAAATAGCGTAAGCCTCGTTGAAGTAATCGTAGCTCTTGTCCAGGTTCACCATTACACCGGTTCCTTTAAGGGCAAGCATTACTTCTTTTAAAGTTGGTATCGGATTATTGGTTACGCGGCCCAGACCGTTGCGCAAGCCAAACTTGCGTATTTCTTCAAAAGTATAGTCGCTGGGGCGGCCTTTACCGTTGGTGGTACGATCAATAGTTTGGTCGTGCATAATAACGATAACGCCGTCTTTAGTTTTGTTTAAATCCAGTTCCACTATATCTACGCCCATTGCCGTGGCTTGGGTAAATGCCCGGAGTGAGTTTTCGGGCGCATTGCGCCAGTCACCACGATGGGCCGCTACCATTACCTTGTTTTGTGCGCAGGCTAAGCCGGTAATAAGCTGTAAAGCAACAATAGCTATCAGTACATTTTTCATTGATGTTATATTTAAAAACAGAAAGAAGGAATATGCCTTAAAATAAAAAGGAGAGAAAACTCTCTCCTTTTTATTAGATATTAATATCCCGGGTTTTGGTACATTTTCTCGGGGTTCAGTTTGTACTCATCAAACGGAATTGGGAAATAGCGGTCTTTGGTAGTGAAATTAGACAGCTTGGCAATTCCGAAATCAGCTTGGTTTTTAGCTTTAAAGTAGCTTACCAGCTCTTCGGTAGTGAAGGTACGCAGTAAATCGAACCAACGGTGGTGCTCAAAAGCTAGTTCTACACGGCGTTCATGTAATATAGCCAGTTTAAGGGTTGGATATTTGGCGCTGTAAGCGGCGTTCGTCATCGCTACCGCATAGCTCGGCACACCTGCACGGGCGCGTACCATATCCAGGTACTGAATAGCAGCAGCATTATCGCCCAAATACATGTTCACCTCGGCCAACATCAAAATCACATCTGCATAACGCATCAGTATCCAATCGTTACCACCATAGGCGTTGGTACCCGCCTGGGCACTGGCATCACGGTATTTAGTAACAAACCAATCTTTTACGTTTGGATGGTTGGCAAATTTAACCGAGTAAGCCATGCGCGAATCGTTCGCTTCATAATCATTGATCAAATCGTGCGTAACATTTGCACCTACACCATTAGATGTTCTGAGGGAATTGATGGTTTCGCCCTGTGCCTGGTTATTGAACGCAACACTTGAACTGTAATTAGGATCGCCCTGGATATTTACGATCTGGAATATTAATTCTTTACAAGTCGTCTTTTTGGTAATATCAAAAACATCAGTGTAAGGAATTTCTGATAACGAGCCGAAGCCGCGCATGTTGTAAGAATCCGTTAAGTAGGTTTTGGCATTAGTCAGGTTTTCCTGTCTGGCAGTTTGATCTTGCGTGGTAGCCATGGTTAAATATACCTGGCCTAACAAGGTATTGATAGCCGATTTGGTAACCCTGCCGGTAGTAGCACTGGTTTGCAGGTTTGGCAACTTGCTGTTTAATGCATCTTTTAAATCAGCCACAATCTGCGCATAAATTACGGATTGCTTTTCTCTGAAAGTGTTAGCATCAATTTCGGCCGGTGTATTTAATTGCTTGGTAACCAAAGGCACATCACCCCACTTACGCACCAAATGAAAATAGATTAGGGCACGTAAAAATTTAGCCTCTGCCATGTAACCGGCTTTAGTATCCGGATTACTGAACTTAACGTTATCAATATTGCTCAGCAGCGTGTTGGCTCTGTATATGGTAACATACAATGAGTTCCAATGGCTTTTCAGGTTAGTATTGCTTGGCAGCAAAGAAAAATCATTAAACTGGAACGGCTCACCGGCGTTCGACTGGTTATCGTTACGGCCGGTGTCATCCGAGCGCTCATCGGTATACAAACCGCTGTTTTCGCCTATATTATCGCCACTCCGCAACGATTGGTAAATACCGTTAACAGCCAGCAACACATCGTTTTCAGATGTAAAATAATCCTGAACAGATACCGCATTTGGATTGCTCAGTTCCAAAAAGTCTTTTTTACAAGAGGTTGCTATGGATAATGTGAGTACACACATTAATACTAATTTCTTATTATTCATGATGGAATGTTTAACCGATTAAAAAGTTACTCTGACACCTAAGTTATAAGTACGCACCAGCGGGTAAAGGCCGTAATCTACACCCGGTGTAAGGTTAGCACTGCCACCGCCTACGCTAGAAGTACTAGTGTTCATACTGTAGTTATAATCTACCTCCGGATTGTAACCTTTGTACTTGGTAATAGTAAAGGCATTATCTATACTGGCAAAAATGCGGGCGTTTGTAATACCCAGTTTACCTTTAAGCAAGGCAGGCAGGTTGTAACCAAAATTGATATTGGTACATCTGAAATAATTACCGCTTTGCAGATAGAAAGTAGACAGCCTGGTGCTGTTGCTTTGCGTACCGCCACGTGATGCACGGTAGATAGTACCGTTACCGGGTTGGCTGATAGAACGGAAACGATCGGCAACTACAGAGTATTGGTTACCCGAACCTTCCATATTAAACAAGTAGTAATCTTGTCCGTCCAGTATTTTTGCACCATAAGACCCGTTGAACGATGCGCTTATATCAAAGCGTTTGTAACGTGAGCTTAAATTGAAGCCATAAGTAAAATCAGGATATGGATTACCAATCACAGTTTTATCATTATCATTCACCACACCATCGCCATTAGTATCTACAAAGTAGATATCGCCCACATGCAATGGGTTTGATGATGATGCCGACGGCGCAACTTTGTTGATGTTCTCTTGGGTTACGATGCCACCAACCTGGAAACCATAAAACATACCTACCGGATAGCCCTCTTGCGTAATGTGTGTTTTATAAGACCTTTCGGCACCGGCGGAAATAATGGTACTGTTACCGCCCAGGTTCAGAACTTTATTTCTGTTAATGGCAATGTTTCCGCTTGCATTTAAGCTGAAGTCTTTAGCAGCAATTACCTTGGCATCCAATTGGAAGTCAAAGCCTTTATTTTCAATCTTCGAATCTTTTAAGTTGGTAAGTATTGTTGATGATCCGGCAATTGCAGAAACAGGTCTGTCAAACAACAGGTTGTAAGAGTGGCTCAGGTAATAGTTAACTATCAAGGATAAACGGCCTTTGAGTAAGCCTAAATCCATACCAAAGTTGTATTGCGACGTTGACTCCCAACCTAAACCTTGATCTCTGACACTGCCCGGTGAAAATGCAGTTGATATAACGTTACCAAAACCAGCACCGCCAGGGCTATTGAAAACTGTTTGTGCACTGTAATTACCAATATTGTAATTACCGCTTAAGCCCCAGCTGGCACGTAATTTCACGGTAGACTGCTCACCTAACCAGCTGTGATAAAATGGTTCTTCTGAAAGGTTCCAGCCTGCACCTACTGATGGGAAGGTACCCCATTTATTAAGTGGTCCAAAACGTGACGAACCATCGGTACGGAATGTACCGGTCAAAAAGTAGCGGCCCATGTAGTTGTAGTTTACCCTACCCAGATAGGATAATAGCGTAAACTCAGATTTTCCGGCCGAGCTTAATGTAAAGTTGCCCGGATTAGCGCCTTTACCGGTTATTTCATCGATCTTATCATTTTGAAAACCGTTAGCCGATACGTTAGTAAAATCCGTTGATGTTTTTTGTGCGGTATAACCAGCAATCGCATCAACATGGTGCTTGCCAAAATCTTTTTTGTAATTTAAGGTAAACTCCGCTAACCTATCAGTTTGCGTAAGGTATTGTGCAACGGCAGTTGCTGCGTTAATTGCATCGGTAGATCCCGGCGCACTGCTACCGCTGCTTAACGTAGTTGGACGGTAGTAATCGTACTTCTCGTTATAGGTTTGCATGCCCAGGTTGGTTTTGAATGACAAGCCCGGCAATATTTGATACGTGGCATTTGCATTATAGGTGCTGCGGTTACCTTTACGGTTTATTTTAAGTTGCTGTACCGTAGCCAAAGGATTCTCAGGGTTTTGTACACCGTATGCATTCGTTAAAGCAGCCATACCATATTGCGCAGGACTACCGTCGGCATTGTATGCCGGTAAAAAAGGCGCGTATAATAAAGCCGCCATTACAGGGCTGCGGTCAAAACGACCTTCCTGTATTTCGCGGTTATCATTTTGGGTAAAAGAGATATTACCACCTACGTGCAACCTTTTGTTTACATCACCGTCGATGTTTGCACGGAAATTGATCCGCTTTTGGCCAGTGCTTTCAATAACACCGTTTTGATCCTGGTAAGAACCGCTCATATAGTATCTTACTTCTTTGGTTCCACCCGAGAACGAAAGGTTATGACGCTGAAATAAAGCATTTCTGTACAACACATCCTGCCAATCGGTATTGATAGTTTGGTGAATTAGTTGCTGGCTTGCAAAATCATAAATAGATGTAGGGATTTGTACGCTTGATGCGTTACCTACATTGGCAACACGGGTAGCGTTGTTATCAGAATACATGGCGTCATTCCAAGTACGGCCACCATTCACCCACAGATCGCGGTATGAGTTGTTACGGCCATCAATCATCAACTGTGCAAATTGGTCGGCATCCAGTAATTTTACTTTTTTAGCAATCTGGCCAAAGCCTGTTTGCACATCGTATTCGAAACGGCCTTTGCCTTCTTTGCCACGTTTGGTAGTAATCAGCACTACACCGCCCGATGCTCTTGAACCGTAAATAGCCGCCGATGCCGCATCCTTCAAGATGTCAATCGACTCGATATCCTCTGGGTTGATAAATACGTCATTACCTGCAGGATAACCGTCAATTACATACAACGGATCGGAACTGGCATTAAATGAGCCTACACCACGTACGCGTATTTTAGTGCTTTGGTAAGGTGCACCGCTTACCTGCGCCACCTGTACACCGGCAACTTTACCTACAATGGCTTGGCCTACTGTAGGTGCAGTGATATTTAATTCGCTTGCCTTTACACTGGCAATAGCGCCGTTCACATCGCTTTTGCGCATAGTTTGGTAACCTACGGCAACTACCTCATTCAAGATATTGTATTGTGGCTTTAATTTAATGTTGATTGCCTGGTTAGATGCGGCTGCTTCTTGAGAAAGGTAACCTACAAATGAATACACCAGTGTAGCACCTTCATTAACCGTAATGGTGTATTTACCATTCATATCGGTAACAGTACCTTTATGAGTTGCTTTATCAGATACAGTTACGCCGGGTAATGGCTGATTGTTTTCGTCGGTTACTGTACCGGTTACCTGTATAGGCGCCATTAGGGGCGAGCCTGCGGCAACGGCGTTAATACTTAATGACAGTAAGGCCATCAGTAAACATAATATAGGCCTAAAACGGACCTTCTTTAAAAGATCTGGAGTAATCTTTTTGTTCATAAATAATTGAGTGTTGATTGTTGAAAAACTATAATAGCTTAGCAGATTAAGTGGCAGTTAAATCAAAGAATGCTGCCTTTCGGATTTGGAGCGCCTTTAAATGGAGTCTACATGTTAATAATTGAGGGGATTAAATAATCTTTGCAACAAAAAGGTTACTTTGTTAAATAAAACACAATAACCCACTAGCCCTATTGTGATATTGGCAACAAAGCTATGCTTACTATCTTAATCAAACTGTACACTTAATGTTAACTTTTTATTAAATAAAAAGGGCGCAGCATGTTATGCTGCGCCCTTTTTTATCCGAAATCATATCTGCTTTACCAGTTAGTAAGCATATAATTAACGTTGTTTTTACGAGATGATGTAACAGCTATCCCTTTGGTACCATCGTCTAAGAAAGAAAAACCTTCCAGTTCGTCTATCCGACTGTCAATGTCAATTTCTTTGATAACAGACATTTGGTTGCTTTGCAGCGATTTTTCCAAATCGACATATGTAAAACGCCACTTGCGACCTTCTACTTGGTTCTGTATTAGTACCAGAATATTTTTATCTGCCAGGTAATGCAGGTTTTGCACCCAAGGTGAGCAAGCAAACTTTTTAAATAGTACGCCCGGTTCTGAGGTTCGTTTACAGGTCTTCAGCCTTTCCGGGTCATACAGACGGATCTCATTGCCTTTGTTTCCGTAATCGGCAGTGGCTACATACCATTTGCTGTGATATTTTACGTACTCAGGACGCGTACCTTGTATGCAGGCATCATCGTCAATAGTGTTTAGCAGGTTACCATCAAGTGTGCCGGTTTTCAGTAAACCCGGCCAGTTAACCGAATACATAACAGCTTTCCACTGTGTACCTTATGCATTTAGCCGCACCGAGTTTCCGATAAATACCGGCAGGTTGCCATGATGGGCTATACCTGTTGGATGGCCTATCACATCCTGTCCATTTTGAGTGAGCTTAATTTCTCTGTGTTGATATATGAGACTATCCTTGTCAAGCTTATACTCGCGTATTACCCCTACCTCCCTATCGCCATACAAAAAAACACGGCCGTTTTGATAGGAAATACCTTGGCAGGCTCCTAATGAGTCTACGGTGGTTTCGCGTGTAAGCACCATATCAACGGCTTTGTTGATAAAGGCGGTTGATGCTAAAAAAAGCACAACAGCCAGAAGCCACATTTTTTTCATAGATAATTTTGCAATACAATTAGGTTTTAAGGATCCATCGGTTCATCCGGATCTATCTGCAATGATTCGATAGCCGGATAAAATTCTAATGCCGTTTCTGATAACCGCTGCCCTAATTTGTAGGGAACGTAACTTAATTCCTTGCGGCACCGTTCGGCCATGTTGGTAATAAAGTCATTTTGGTACTTATCGGTAACAATCAGTCCCGGTTTGGTAAAAGGCATACCGTATCTAAAAACCATACGAACATCATTACGGAGGTTAGTTGTAGTGTGCCGGGCATGAGGCTCAATCATAATCACGTTTTCCGGAATGTGCAAGTCATTAACCATGTATGCCTTCATCTCGGCCGCTTCATTATACTTGGTTTTAAAGGGATGCACACTTCCGCCCGATACCACAATAAATGGCGCTTTACCAGCACGATACTCGCGGGCAGCGGCCTTACAACGCAGCATGCCTTCGCCACTTAGGGGCGTAATTAAATTATCTGGTCCCGCCCCCGGAACCAGTATGTGAGAGTAAGGATAAGAGGCCCACTTTATTTGCGGCACTCGGGCAACTGCCGTTTTATTGGCCGTAGTAGTCATCGGCTCAAAAAATGCTGCATGGCGGCGCTCATTTACTTCCAGATAAGTTAAGGCAGCTTGCAAAGAAGGTTCATAAAATAATGGATTATTTTTAACCGCCTCAGCTACCTCGGCCGAGCAATCGTACATCAAAGTGTAATAACTTCTGGCTTTTACATTAAAGCTGATGGAATCAATAGCCGGATAATTGGGCTTCTTGCCTTCGGCATATACGCTGATAGCATAATTTACTGCCCGTGAATCTTGCTCCCATGCTTTAACCAATAACTCGGCTGGTGAAGCGGATTTATATAATATATATGCCCCCGACGGAATCAGATGCTGGGTTACCAATCTATCCAACGCATTACCAGTTTTGTATAACGCAGTTAAGCGTAAACTTACCGCCTGTATTTCGTCATCGGTAAATTTGAGCTGTGCAGGCAGGCATAAAGCATCCTTACATGTGGCCAGAGAATTTTTAAGCACATTAATTTTATTTTGCGCAAGCTTCACTAATTCGACATCGTTTTTCAATACAGCATTTACGCCCTTATCTTGCTCAAATAAAGTAAGCAGGTAGTAATTTTTAGCCATTACCCAATTACCACCACCTTGCAGTTTATAATCAGGCTTGGCACCGCCATATTGGGCGTAGCTACAAAGCTTACAGGAAAGTAGCAAAACAAAAAGCAGAACTTTTTTCATAAACAAGAATTAGCCGGCAAGTTAAATTTTGGCTTGTAAACTTTATGTTAAATGTCACTTGTTTTAAATTTCTGATGAGTAGTGCTTTTCCTAATTAATTTACCAACAATCATTATTTTGAATTATATAAATGCCTAATCATAAAAGGTAAAAGCTTTTACCAAATATTTTATTAAGAAAAAAGTATTTTGTGTAATCTTGTTGGAATCAACTCATTCATCATCACATTTTATTCTCAAATGAAAAAAATCCGGAGCGTCACTCTGTTTATAGCAACTTTGCTTTTAACTTTCAACGTGTTGGGACAGGTAAGTAAATCAAACGATTTATATGAACGCCAAAAAGCTTTTGTCGATTTGAAGTTTGGCATGTTTATCCATTTTAATATTCCTACCTATTACAACCAAGACTGGCCGGATCCGGAAGCATCGCCCATGCAATTCAATCCCACAAAAATGGATTGTACCCAGTGGGCTAAAGCCGCCAAAAGCGCAAACATGACCTACGGCTGCCTTACCACTAAACATCACAGTGGTTTTTGCGTTTGGGATACCAAATCAACCAATTACAATGTAATGCAAAGCCCCTTTAAAAGGGATGTAGTAAAGGAGTTTGTGACGGCTTTTCGTAAAGAGGGATTGAAGGTAATGCTTTATTATTCCATACTTGATACCCACCATAAACTTCGCCCAAACCAAATTCAGCCTAAACATATTGCCATGGTAAAACAGCAGCTTAAAGAACTGTTAACCAAATATGGCCCTATCGAAGCACTGATTATTGACGGTTGGGATGCCCCATGGTCTAGAATATCATATGACGACGTTCCATTTGAACAAGTATACAAATTGGTAAAGTCATTGCAGCCTAACTGCATTTTAATGGATTTGAACGGTGCTAAATACCCATCAGACGGGCTTTATTATACCGACATCAAAACTTATGAAATGGGTGCCGGGCAGCGTTTATCTAAAGAAACCAACCAAATGCCTGCGTTGGCATGCCTCCCGTTGCAAAGCTCGTGGTTTTGGAAAACAGATTTTCCAACCACACCGGTTAAAGACCCGGTAAAATTAGTTAACGAAACTTTGGTTCCGCTGAACAAAGCCAATTGCAACTTCATACTTAACGTAGCGCCTAACCGTGAAGGTTTGTTTGATGATAACGCATTAGCTGCATTGAAAGTAATTGGTGATACATATAAAAAAGACAATCAACCAGCTAACTTTAAAGCAACCGGAGCACCCATCATTTCCAAAAACCTGGCTAAAAATCAGCCGGCCAATTCCAGCTGGAGCGATGATATGAACATTATGGATTTTGCTAATGACGATGATTTTCACAGTTCATGGCAATCAAACCCCGAAGTGAAACAACCTTGGTATGAGATAGCTTTTAAAACACCGCAAACTTTTAACACAGTTGTTATTTTTGAATCAAAGCCAAATATCCGAAAATACAAGCTGGAGTACGAAGACAATAACCAGTGGAAAACATTTTTTGAAGGAGAAAATACCAAAAGGGTAAAATTACACCGTGCTTCCAAAATGCACGGCAGCAAAATCAGGGTAACCATTCAGGAAGCTGATTCGTCGCCATCTATTGCCGAATTTCAGGTTTATAATGAAGTTCGATAAAAAGCAGACAACCAAAGCTTTTATGGTTAACAGCCAAGCAAGTGGACATAGCAAGCGCTAAAAACCGCTAAGCTATATTTATCAATAAAAACGGGTTATTGCTCTTTATAAGCAATAACCCGTTTTGCATTTAAGTAAGATACTTTTATTTACCAGCTAAAGTAAACTGACTCTCTTTCACATCGTGTGAATTTGATCCGATAAACACTTTAAAATCGCCGGGTTCTGCTACATACTGCAAATCAGCATTGTAAAACTTCAGATCGTCTTCTTTAATAGTAAATGTTACCGCTTTGCTATCGCCGGGCTTTAAACTAATTTTCTGGAAGCCTTTCAGTTCCTTCACAGGGCGGGTAATGCTGCCTACCATATCGCGCGTATATAACTGCACTACCTCTTTACCTTCTACCTTACCTGTGTTGGTTACCGTAACGGTTGCGGTGATAGACTGGCCAGGTGCAAAACTGTTAGCACTTAATTTAATATCGCTGTAAGAAAAAGTAGTATAGCTTAAGCCAAAGCCAAACGGATACAATGGATCGTTACTTACATCCAGGTAGCCTGAGCGGAATTTAGTAAACCAAGTACCTTCCTGCAATGGGCGACCTGTATTTTTGTGGCTGTAATAAATAGGAACCTGACCTACGTTTTGAGGAAAAGTAACCGCTAATTTACCAGATGGATTAGCATCGCCAAATACTACATCGGCAATTGCATTAGCAGCCTGGGTGCCGCCAAACCATACATTCAAGATGGCAGGTACATTCTCGCTCTCCCATTTTATAGCCATTGGGCGACCGGCAAATAATACCAGTACTACCGGTTTGCCGGTTTTTAACAAGGCGGCTAGCAAATGTTTTTGTACTTCCGGAATTTCTATATTGCTGCGGCTAGAGCTTTCGCCGCTCATTTCAGAGCTTTCGCCCAAAGCTGCAATAACCACATCAGCTTTTTGCGCAGTGGCAACGGCCTCGTTAATGATCACTTCTTCCGGACGCTCATCCCGTGGAATATCACGGCCAAACATGGTAGCATTTTTTTGCAGGGTAGCATCAGCAGTTAAGTTAGAACCCATGCTGTATAAAATGTTTGCTTTGCTGCCTGCAACAGCTTTTAAACCTTCAAGCAAGGAAGGTGTATTAGCCAAATCGGCATTCACGCTCCAGGTACCGGGCATATTTGCACGGGTGTTAGCCAGTGGGCCTACAACAGCAATGGTACCAGCTTTTTTAATCGGCAGTATGTTGCCTTGATTTTTCAGCAACACAAAGGTTTGTGCAGCAGTTTCGCGGGCAAACTTAACATTGGCCGGCGTCAGAATCTCGGTTTTCGCACGCTTTTCGCTGCAGTACTTGTACGGATCATCAAACAAGCCCAATTTATACTTAGCCTCTAATATTAAACGGCATGCGTTATCTATATCGGCCATAGCGACTTTGCCTTCTTGCAAGGATTTCTTAAGCGTTTTAACATATCCTTCGCTCACCATATCCATTTCCATTCCGGCTTTTAACGAGCGGGCCGATACTTGCTGTAAATCGCCCAAGCCATGCTCAATAAGTTCGTTTACGCCGGTATAATCTGACGTTACAAAACCAGTGAAACCCCATTGTTTACGCAACAAATCAGTTAGCAACCATTTATTGGCAGTAGCAGGTATACCATTGATATCATTAAAAGATGCCATAACGCTACCCGCTCCGGCATCAATAGCGGCTTTGTAAGGCGGCAGGTAATCGTTGTACATGCGGTCCAAACTCATGTCGGTAGTATTGTAATCCTTACCGGCTTCAGCCGCGCCATACAAAGCAAAGTGCTTTACACAGGCCATAATGGTATTGTTCTTTTTTAAATCATCGCCTTGGTAGCCTTGCACCATTACGCGGGCAATTTGCGATGCCAGGTAAGTATCTTCTCCGCAACTTTCGGCAATACGGCCCCAGCGTGCATCACGCGAAATATCAACCATGGGCGAAAACGTCCAGTTAATACCATCGGCACTGGCTTCGGTGGCAGCTACACGTGCAGTACGCTCCACCAAAGGCATATCCCAGCTGGCTGCCAGAGCCAACGGAATAGGAAATGTAGTTTTATAACCATGAATTACATCCTGCCCAAAAATCAGCGGTATTTTTAGCCGGCTTTTGGTTACGGCTATTTGCTGTGCCTTGCGCACACGGGTAGGCGTAGTTAAACTGAAAATACCACCTACTTGTCCTTGGGCAATTTTGCCTTCCACGTCATTGCTCACTGCTTCGCCGGTGGTAGCCTCGCCGCCGGTAACTAAATTCAGCTGACCTATCTTTTCATCAACCGTCATTTTAGCCATCAGCTGGCTAATGAAAGTATTCATTTTAGATTGATCGGCAGGCACCGGTTTGGGGGCTTGTGCTTGTATAGCGCCGGCGCACAAAGCCATAATGCATACTAGCGATTTCGCTTTCTTCATTTGTTTGTATATTATTTCTTCAGTAAATAAGGGGTTAACTCTTTAATCCAGATGCTGTAACCGGCAGGCTGCATGTGCAGCATATCGGGCCTGAATAGTTCGGGCCGTAAACTGCCATCCGGATTGTGCATTTTAGAATCTACATCAATAAAGCGTGTAGCTTTATAATGGGTTAAGTATTCTTTAATAAGGGCATTAACGTGCAAAATTGTTGCACCAAATTTTGCACGCGATGGACTTTGTTTAATAGAGATGTAGATAACCGGCACGTCGGGCTGGTTATTACGGATGTTGGTAAAGAAAGTAGCAAAACGGTTTAATACCTCTATGGCACTTACACCATCGGATGCAATATCATTTTCGCCACTGTATATCACTATCTGGCGGGCCTGATAGGGATATACAATATCCTTAATATAATAATTAGCCTGCGCCAGTGTGCTGCCGCCAAAGCCACGATTAATAGCACCGTAGTTTTTAAACACATTTTCCAATTCACTCCACATTGTGAATGACGAACTGCCTACGAAAAGAATACCGCCTTTTGCCGGTGCATTCAGGCTGTCTTTGGCTTTGAATTTTTGAATATCATCGTAAAAAGCCGGCTTTTGCTGAGCGAACGCTACAGCAACAAAACCTGTAATAAACGAGAATAGTAATAAAAGACGTTTCATTTAAGGAATTTTTACGGGTGATGTGGCTTTGCTGACACCGTTTTCATTAAAAGCTTCGATGCTGAAGTAATAAGTTTGGTCGGTGTTCAGGCTTTTTAAATCAAGTTGTGTGGCATCATATACCAACCACGAGCTATATAATTTATCGGGTGCTATCCCCCATTTAATATTATATCCCTGACTACCTTTTACGGCGTTCCAGCTAAGCATAGCATCGCGCCTGTCGGCTGCACGCTTTACCTTAAAATTGCCAGGAGCTTTAGGTGTAGCACCGTTGCCCTTACCAAACACCCGCAACCCGGATATAGCTAAATTTGCCGGTACATGTATGTTATTATAACGGATATACCGTACGATAACCGGTGTTTCCAATTGCTGATAATCATTGGGTGCGTCGGCAAAGCTGTCCTTTTTATCAACCAAGGTTACCCAAGTTTTACCATCTACGCTGCCTTCAACAGTATAGCGATGATGTAAGCCTGCTACCCGCCCGTACATATCAGCTTTATAGTCGCTGTAGTTAATTTGAACGGCATAAACTTTTGACGGCCTTTGCATATCAACCTGCAGCCATTGATGCTCGTCGTTTTTAGCAGCCAGCCAAAAAGTTTTCACGTTTTCGTCCAACGCTTTATCAGCCGAGAACTCGGCAGACTGGGCACTGGATGCCGTAACAGGCTTTTTGTATGACAGCAACATCCATCCGGTAAAGGCTCCTTTTTTAGATGGCATGGCGGGCGAGTAATGCGGGTAATCGCCATAAGAGGTGTTGGTGTACATTAATCCCTGGGCATCAAAACCTGCAGGAAATGCGCATAACCGACGTTCCCAGTTTACGTTTACCGATACGGACATAGAAGCAAAGTGCCAGTATTGATTACCCGGCCCCAACACCGTGCTGCCATGCCCGGCACCATTGATATAGCCGCCCGGTTTGTATGACACCGGATTGTTGGGTGCGTAAGTGTACGGACCCAGCGGATGATCGCTTACGTAAACACCATCACCATACACATTAAACTCGGTACCTGGTGCGGCGTACTGCATGTAGTACTTGTTGTTATGCTTGGTAAGCCATGGGCCTTCTATATACCCTTTTTCTTTGCTGGTATGGTTTTCGCCAAAACGCTCCCAACCATTTTTGTCAGCATCCAGGTTAAACAGCTCGTGTATTTCTTTAGCCGGTTTGAAATTTTTGGTTCGGTCTAACTCACGGCCGCGGATGGGATATACATTAGATGAACCCCAGAACATATAAGCCTTGCCGTCATCGTCAATAAACAGATCAGGGTCTTGCAAATCATTCAAAATAAAAGGCACAGCCTGCCAGTCCCCTTTTTTGGGATTGCTGGTGTATAAAATGCTCATAGAGCCCGACGGATCGCCGGCTGCGTACAATACAGAATCTTTGTAATTATGAACAGCGGGCGCGTTATCTCCTTGAAAATACCATTTCTCGGGAGTTACAAATTCCCAGTTGGTTAGATCTTTAGAATGCCAGTACCCCAGCGAACGGGTAACAAACATGTAGTACTCGCCCTGAAACTTCACCACCGCCGGATCAGCTCCTGAACGGTAAGAAAGGCCCTCACTTGCATTATAAATCATGTAAGTATAATCCAAGTTGATGGGATTACAATACGTTTGATTTTGATTGACCTGTGCCCAGGCAGGAGTACCCAGCAAAAGGCTTATAAGTATTTTAAAGCTTTTGCGCATGTTTATTTGTAGTAAGTAGATTTAAAATCGAGCTTATTCAGACCGGCTTTCACTTCGGGACAACTCATAAACAGTTTCCATAACAAGCCTGATCTGCCGTTCTCAATCATCACTGCAATCGGCCCCTGATCAATACCGAGATATCGTTTTGGATACCAGTTGTCTGTTTCGCTGAAGGCATCATAAAAACCATATTTGCCCCAAACTTTATCTCCTAAGTCGTCATATAAATGGCGAATTACTTTCATAGAATACTCGGGCGTGTAAGGGTATGAAGCTAGTGCGGCGGTAGGTGAAATAACGCCCAGATCTTCAGACGGACTATGACCGGCATAACCTTTTACCGAATAACTTGCGGTTAAACCCCAACAATTTTCTCCGTAGCCCTTAAAGTGTTTGGGGTTATCTATACAATAAGCCCGGTGTATGAGTGTATGGTTTTTGTTTTCGGTCCAGTAATTAGCGTAACGGTCTGACAAACCTTTAGGACTTAGCCCCAAGTATGAGTACTGTGCCCAGAACAAGGGGCCAACCGTGCCTTTTGCACCGTTATGTTTAAGACGGATTGGATAGCCGTTTACTTTGATATTGGTATCAATGGCGCCACTGCGTGCCCAACCCTCATGGTAAGCTGCCGCCGGAATAGTATTCGATGGTGACGAGGCCGCCATGACGTACATAATCAGGCACTCGTTGTAACCCGTTACCGGAAAGTTCATTTTCCAACCCACGTTTGGTGACCAGTGCCAGTACAACACGTTTTTGCCATTGCGGTACCAGTTCCAGTCAACACCTTTCCAAAGCTGGTCTATTTGAGCGGCCAGTTGTTTTTCGGCAGCGTTGCCATTTTTAAAATATTGGCGAACGCAAAGCAGGCCTTGTGTCAGGTAGGCGGTTTCCACTAGGTCGCCCCCATCGTCATCATGGCCAAAAGGTTTTACCTTACCAGTTTCGCCACACATCCAGTGTGGCCAGGCACCATGAAAGCGTTCGGCTTTTGCCAGAAAGTTTACTGCCTTTTGCAAACGATTAAAGCCTTCTTTGCGGGTAATGTAATGCCGCTCAATACCGGCAACAATGGCCATCACGCCAAAGCCCGACGCACCTGTGGCTACTACGTTTTTATCATTTTCAGGGTAATCACCGTCAACATGGTAACGTTCGCGCGCTAGGCCCGAATGAGGTTCGGCACCGTCCCAAAAATACTGGAAGGTTTGTTTCTCGACCAGGTTAAGCAACTGTTCGTCACTTAATTTCTTTTGAATAACAGGTTTAGAAGGAGCAGACCTGTGCTGTGCTTTTTGGGCCGAGGTTACCTGAGCACATAGCATGGCAGAAGCCAGACAGCATATGCCGATTAAATGTTTTTTCATAGCGAAATCTCCTATCAGCTTAAAAGAATTAGGCTGATATGTAACAGGTAATTGTTGTAGTACAGCTGGTAATTGGAATACTGAAAGCTGCCTGCTAATTATATAATAGTTATAAAGGCGGCCTTGTAAATACAAGACCGCCTTAAGCAATTGGAATTAGTAGCCAATATTTTGTGTCAGCACGCCATTGCTTTTGTCGATCTCATTTTGAGGGACAGGCCAAACTTCGTTTTTGTTAGCCTTCCATCCTTTTGGACCAAAAACCTGTGCGGCACGGCCTTGACGAATGACGTCGAAGTATCGGTCATACTCCATAGCCAGTTCCGAGCGGCGTTCACGCCAAATGGCATTACGCAACTCTGCTTTATCGGTAGTAGTAACTCGTGGCAGTACTGCGTTGTTACCCTGACGGGCACGGGCTCTAACCGTTTCTAATGATGATAAAGCTTGCGTTGTATTACCTTGCTCATTGGCCGCTTCTGCATTCATTAACAAAACGTCAGAATAACGCAAAACTCGAAGGTTTTGCTGCGCGCCTTCGTTGAAGCCGGATACAAACAGGCTAAACGGCACATACGATTTGTAGTTGTACATCGGGTTATCGCCAGTTGCAGCTATTGCATCACCTTCGGCAGTGGTAGTGCCGCGGAAAATGATAGTTCCGAAACGACGGGTATCCCCTGGCTCAAATGAATCTGCTAAATTTTGAGTAGGCACATTGAAACCCCAACCGCCACCAGTAACTCCACGCACGCCCTGCACCTGAGAATACTGCGAATTTGACGCAGCTGCATTTCCCGGAACAATAGCAGCTTGAATTTCGAACACCGATTCTGAACTGTTCTCATTTTCTAAACGGAACTCTTTTTCAAAATTAGGTATCAAAGAATACCCCATACCCATCACTTGGTTAGTATAATTCAACACATCAGCCCATTTTTGCTGATACATAGCTACTTTAGCATGTAATGCTAATGCTGCTCCTTTAGTAACCCGACCTAAATCATCAGCGGTATATGATTGTGGTAATACCACTGCGGCTTCTGTTAAATCTTTTTCAATAGCAGCCCAAACCTGTGCTTTAGGGCTACGGGCAAGGTTATAGTCAGCATCACTTTTAGGTATGGTAAGGCGTAATGGCACATCGCCAAAAGCTCTTACTAATCTAAAATAGCAGTAAGCTCTTATAAACTTAGCCTCACTCAGATAACGTGCTTTCAAATTAGCATCCATGTTGATGTTTGGTACATTATCTAAAACCTGGTTAGCTAAATTGATGCTTTGGTACTGACCCTCCCAAAAAGATTGCAATTGTCCATCTGTTGAGGTAACGGTAAAGTTATCATACAAGTTCAGATAGGTAGCATCGTTTGTGCTACTGCCCTTTTCCGCATCGTCTGAACCTAAGCTTTCTACCGCGATAGGTGCAAAAGCAATGTTGTTCCAGGTACGCAGGTTTGCATAAGCAGCGTTCACGGCTTTATTAGCATCATCAGCTGTTTGCCAAAACTGCGATACCGGGGTTTGCGCCTGTTGCGGCACATCCAAAAACGCCTTTTTACAGCCGGGTGCAACTATAGTTGCTGCAATAAGCATACTAATGCTCGTTGCTTTATATATATTGTTTTTAATATTTCTCATTACTTAGGTTATTAGAAGGTAACGTTTACACCAAAGTTGTAGGTAGCAAATAGCGGATATACGTTGGCATCTAAACCAGCATTGGTAGGTGTGCCGCCAACTTCGGGGCTAAAGCCTTTGTAGCCAAAAATGTTAATGGCGTTTTGTGCGTTGGCGTATATTCTTAAACGCTGCATTTTAAGCTTGCTGGCAATGTTTGATGGCAGCGTGTAACCCAATTGCATGTTTCTTACCCTGAAATAAGATGCGCTTGATACGTAGAATGAATTAGGTGCGGAGTTGCTGGTGGTACCTAAATTAACTGATGGATACTTGTTTGAAGTACCTTCGCCATGCCAGCGGTTATCATAAAAATCTTTGGTGAAGTTTTCGTTACCAAAGCGGTAAGCCAAATTGGTGTTATAGATTTCGGCTCCGGCTACACCTTGAAAATCTAAAGTCAAATCAAAGCTTTTGTAGGTGAAGTTGGTGTTGATACCGTAATTGAATCGAGGATTTGGATTGCCCAATACTACGCGGTCTTTACCGTCAATTGTACCATCGCCGTTGGTATCTACATATCTAAAATCGCCAGGTTTTGCATTAGGCTGTGCTGATGCGGTAACCTCACCGGCATTTTGGAAGATACCGGCTACCTGATAGCCATAAAACTCACCAATAGGACGGCCTTCCATGGTGCGGGTAGCTAAAGCACCATTTGATAAACCTGTACCACCGTTGTAAATGGTAGTATTTAAGGTAGAATAAATTTTTAATACTTTATTTTGATTGTAACCTATGTTACCGCCAATGCTGTAATTAAAATCACCTCTGCTGTTGCTTCTCCAGGTAATGGCGGCTTCGGCACCACGGTTGCGGATATCGGCCTGGTTGCCATAAATACTGTTTTGTAAGCTACCAACTGATGCTGGAATTGGAATAGCAAATACGGCCCCCTTGCTGGTTCTGTTGTAGTAATCCAAATCGAATGATAAGTGATTATCGAACATGGTACCTTCCAAACCAATATCTGTACCTTCAGAAACTTCGGCAACTATAAATGGAGGAATTACAGAACTGATGCTTGTACCTGTAAACGGATTTTGTTGAGCACCGAATATAGCTACATAAGCCGGAACAGTGGTGGTTGAAGGAATAGTTAAGTTGAACGGTACACCTGCATTAGCGACACGGCCCCAGCTAGCACGTAATTTTAAAGCGTCAAAAACTTTCTGATCTTTCATAAAGTTTTCTTGGCTAATTACCCAGCCGGCACCAACTGCTGGCAGGTTGCGGTACGTACCATTGCCAAAAAACTGTGATGCACCATCACGACGAAGTGATGCATTTAAAAGGTATCTATCTTTAAAGCTGTAGTTGATTCGGCCAAAATAAGAGGCAAATGTATTTAATGTACTACCAGCATCGTCAATGTTACGGCTTGCAGCAGTTCCTAATGAAAAATAAGAACTTTCAGAACCCGCCGGAACGTTCAGGGCCGACAAAGTATAAGCATATAGCTGCTCACGCTGTGCGGTCTGACCTAATAACACGGTTACTTTATGATCGCCAAACCTGTTATCATAGGTCAAAGTATTTTCTGCAATCCAGTTGCGGGTTTCGCCTCTGTATCTGCTTAATGAACTTTGTGTAGCCAACTGTGCGTTGGTTGCACGGTATACCGGTGTATAGTTGGTATTTTGGTTGTTAGTGAACTCTCCACCAAATGATGTTCTGAACTTAAAGTTTTTCAGGAAAGTTAACTGTGCGTATACGTTACCAGTAAAGCTATAACGCTCGGTACGCTGATTGTAAAAATCGATAGTAGCTTGCGGGTTATAGTTGCTACCGCCACCTAAACGGAAACCTAAACTACCATTATCCGGATCGCCATAAGTGCCGTTATCATTGAAAATAGGCACAACCGGTGCAGCGCCAAATAACTGATGGAAAATGGTGTTGTTGACATCTCGTGAACGGCTGTATGATCCATTCAATTTCACACCAAAATCTAGGTTTTTTAAAGGTGTGATGTTATTGCTTAAACTTAAGGTATAACGTTTATAACTGTTGGTTTCAACAATACCGTCTTGGTCTAAAACTCCTAATGACACATTGTAGTCTGACTTTTCGCCACCACCATTTACAGAAAGCTGGTGATTGGTGGTAAATGCCGTACGTAAAATTTGCTTGTACCAATCGGTACCCGCACCAAAACTCGCCGGATTGGCAAATACAGCAGCGCTACCGTTAGTGGTAGTTAACTCATTAATGGCAGTTGCATATTCAGTTGCATCAGCCATTTTTACTTGGTTGGTTACTTTCTGTAAACCCACATAGCCATTGTAGTTAATGGTGGTTTTACCTTTACGACCTCTTTTTGTTGTTACGATAATAACACCATTAGATGCGCGGATACCGTAGATAGCAGTACTTGACGCATCTTTTAAAACGCTAATGTTATCAATATCCTGCGGATTCAGGAAGTTGATATCATTATACCAAACACCATCTACAACGTACAATACGTTGGTATTACCATAAACCGTTCCTGTACCACGTATGGTTACTTGTGGAGATGAACCTGGTGCACCATTGTTTACAATGTTTACACCAGCTACTTTACCTTGCAAAGCGCTTACAGCATTAGGTGATGACTGTTTAGCTAATTCCTCGCCTTTTACGGTGGCAACAGCTCCGGTAACGTCAACTTTACGCTGCGTACCGTAACCTACTACTACAACTTGCTGTAAGTCGTTAACCTGGGCGGCTAGTTTTACATCTAATGTAGTGTTGCTGCCTACGGGCAAGGATTGTGTTACATATCCTACGTAGGTAAAAGTTAAAGTTACATTGGCTGGTACACTAAGACGGTAGTTACCATCTGCGTCGGTTTGTGCTCCGGTGGTAGTGCCTCTTACACCCACACTTACGCCAATAAGTGGCTGTCCGTTGGCAACGTCAGTAACTTTTCCGCTAACTGTAACATTTTGTGCAAATGCTGCGTCATAGAAAAAAGTTAATAGCAATGCCAATAAGGAGATCGAGTAGATTCTCTTCATAATTGGTAGTTAGAATTTGAAATTGAAAATTAGGTTCTATTTGCAGCTCCAAAATTCAACAAGCAGAAGAGATGTAACAAATAATGTTACACTACATCACTACATCAGTGTAAAACTATTTTCTCACTGTTACGCATGCTCAAGTTTAATTTACTCGTAATCAGAATTTTAACTCACAAAATACCACATCAAAAAACCCATATAATGTAATTTATACACTAAGCCTATTTTGTCATTATGAGAGGTAATGATGTAGTGTTAAAACTCTATGAGAAACTCGGCGAGGTTTTTATCATGGGGCAAATTCAGCTTTTTACGTAGTCGGTAACGCCTAATTTCTACCCCGCGAAGGGATATGTTCAATAATGAAGAAAGCTCTTTACTACTCATGTTCATGCGTAGGTATGCACATAATTTGAGATCGTTTGGTACTAATTCTGGGTACTGTAGTTTCAGCCTTTTGAAGAAATTTTCATGCGCCTCATTAAAGCTTTTTTCGAAAAGGTTCCAATCTCGCTCATCATTCCGCCCTTCGTTAATTACTTTTTGTACGCGGCTTACTTGTTCAGAAGGCAGTTTCTTCCCATTTTCATCCTTAATTTTCAACAATTCATCACTCAGCTTTTGCAGCAGTTCATTTTTGTAAGCTAAAGACATTGCTGAATTAGCCAATTCACGGTTTTTGGATTCCAATTCGGCTTGTAGCTTTTCGGTTTGTAACTCGGCCAATCGTTTTTCGTTGGCTTCCGCTTCATGGCGTAATATTTCTTCCTGCTCTTGCTTAAGCTTTTGAGCTATCCGCAGGTGGTCTTTCCGCAATTTAGCTTGGTATACCCTTCTACCTACAAAAAGTAAAACCGCCAGCAATACCAAATAAAGAAGTATTGCAGCTTTGCGTGCATACCAGGGCGGCATCACTTCAAAATTAAATTCAGTAATGTTACTTACCAATTGGTTGTTTATCCGGGCCCGTACTTTAAAAGTATAAGCGCCTGTACTCAAATTAGTAAAATCTTTTTGCGTGGCAGATGTCCAGTCAGACCAGTCTTTTGAATAGCCGTCTAAAAAATATTGGTATTTAATTTGAGCCTGCCTGTAATAGGGTAAGGCGTATGAGATACGGATGTTGTTACGGTTATTGGCTATATAAAACTCTCCCCCATTGTTTCCGTTTTCGCTGATTACCTTATAGCGGTCAGTAATATCATCCACACGCCTGATTAAAACATTAGGAAGGTTGTGTAAGGTATTATAATTGCCGTTTTTGTTGATGTCATAAATTACAAAGCCATCGTCAATACTAATCAGGTACAATGAATTGCTTATGCGACTAATGTTTTCATAGTACTGCACCATTCGCCCGTCAAGTATGTTAAAGCTTGCATTGTCTATACTCAGCTTGCCGGGTTGAGAGAAATTGATCAACGCTACTTTACCTTGATTAACAAACCAGTATGAATGTCCGCCAGCGTTAATGATTCTATTAGACGTTGCAAAGGCACCCAGCTTTTTGTTTAATACATCATACCGGCTTAAATGGTTGTTTAATTCGTCATAAACAAAAAAGCCGGCGTGAGAAGCAAATACAATCTGGTCTTCTAAATTAAAAACGTTGATATTGTATGTACTGGGTAAACCATCTTTTTCACCAAATGATTTTTTCGTAATGACTTTTCTGAAATCGGCACTTAAGGTTAAGCGGGTTAAGCCCTTATAAGGGTGACTAACCCATATATTGCCCCTGTTATCCTGCTCCACGTATCTGGACGGTTCGTTAAATCCTTCAATCCGGCCAATTAACTGGCAACCGTTGCCGGCAGTACTACTATAAAGAGCTAAGCCATTATAAGTTCCCTGTATTAAATAGTTAGCATTAGATCTAAGCGGTTTTATAGTCCAGCCACCGGCCAAGGTCGATATTTTCTGAATGTGGTTATCTACCACTTTGTAGGTACCATTATTATGCCCGCAAAGCAGTTCACCGTTTATAATGCTTAAATCCCAAACCTGCCCTTGCGATGATGGAATCATCTGAAAATCAAATGCCCCGTTTTGTAATGGCCAGCTACTGTAGTACAACCCGTGGTTGGTGCCCAGGTAAATTTTATCGTGGTAAATGATGCTTGAATAAACCGTACCAAACTTACCCGTTTTATCTAGGTTAAAATGCAAAGGGGCATTCAGTTCTATCCGGTCAATACCATTATCTAAACCGGTCCACAAGTTTTCGTTATTATCTGCATACAAGCTTAAAACGGTGTTATTTTGCAGGCCTTTAGTTTTGTTGATGTGGTAAATGATGTTACCAGCCTCATTTAAAACAATCAGGCCGTTTAGTATGGTACCGTACACATAATATTTGTTTAGCACCTTAACACCATTATTAAGCTGATAAGATTTTAAAAAGTTATTGGCTGGTGTATTAAAAGGGCTGAATGTTTTACCATCATAAATGAATAACCCGTTTGATTCTGTACCGATAAGGTAGCTGCCTGGTTTGTAAGGCAGCACAGACAGTACACCATGAAGCGCAGACCCGCCTGGTAATGCAACCAGTTTGTTTCCGGCAAGTTCAAAAAATCCTTTACTGGTTAGCTCTGCAAAGATACGATTGCCTGCCTTGTGCATAAAAAACAGTGAGGTATCCGGTGCGATAACCTGCAGTTTTTCATTCTGATAAATGTAAATATTGGTGAACGACTGAAAGATGACCCTATCGCGATCAGGAAGGATACGCCATATTTCGTCCTTTATTTGCTGTTTAGCCGGTAACAGCGACGTAAGTGAATGATAAGCCAGTTTATTAGTTTGGTATGACCAGTAGCCAAACTCGCCAAAACCACCGGTGTAAATGCGGTCTTGAGCATCAACAGCAACTGCTCTTACAATTTGATGATTGGGCAAATTGTACTGCTGCCAATATCGTCCATCGTAAACCAACAAGCCTTCGGCATTGCCAAAATACATAACGCCGTTTTTGCCTTGGGTAACCGACCAGTTTTGATTACCTGATGCATAGGTAGATTTAGGAAAATTTTGGATATATGGAACTCCTAAGTTTTGTGCATCAGCAGCTATACTAAACAACGTAGCATAAAGAACAATAAAAAAGTACGAAAAAATACGCTTAAACATTTTATAACAGGTCAGTACGATACAAAGTAAGAAAAAGTATACGGAAAGAAACGAATGCACAGATTATCACAATCTGATAATTATCATTAAAAATCTGGTCTATCTACCAACATATCTCCATAATAAAGTAAGCATTTCATATAATCAGGCATTTTTATTTTAACGATTATTAATTTTACCGCCTGCTATGAAAAGAAGATTGCGGCATCATGCCAAACGGGTAAAGTATATTGTATATCAGGAAACCCTGATTGATTATAAAGAACACTTCTGGACCTTCATCGGTGCATTTTTAGGCATCGGCATTATTGGTTTTTTAAACAGCCAATATTTTACCGCCTATGATAATCTATTCTTAATTGGCTCATTTGGGGCTTCATCTGTTCTGATTTACGGTATCATCAACAGTCCGTTGGCACAGCCCCGTAATTTGATTGGCGGACACTTGATTTGTGCCTTCATCGGCGTTACCATACACAAGCTGATACCCGGAGAGGTGTGGTTAACCGCGGCGCTTTCTGTTGCATTGGCTATTGTGGCTATGCAAATTACCAAAACGCTACATCCTCCGGGCGGGGCCACTGCATTGATTGCCAATATCGGATCAGCTAAAATTCAGGCGTTGGGCTATTTGTATGTATTAAGCCCTGTATTATCCGGCGTGCTGATATTATACTTGGTAGCGGTGGTTTGCAACAATGCTACTTCGCACCGTAGCTACCCTCGCAACAAAGGGTGGTATAAAATATGGCAACGTAAATATCATTAAACAACAAGGCCCACATTTGTGGGCCACTATATGTTATTGATGATTCTTTAACCACTCTAACCGGCGCTGATCAGCCAGGTGTTTTACCGAAAAGTTTTCAAACCGTGCCTCAAAACCAGTACCATCCGGGCTAGCAGCCATCAGGCCCACCATTACCGGCGCATTATCCTGCAACGGTGCATTACGTGTCAGGATATAGTTTTTATCATCCAAGGAGTAAAATATTTCTATTGCATCCAGGCGGCGTACTACTTTAATCCAGATGAACGGTGGCACTTTATCCAATGTGGTAACACTCCAATCGCTTTTATCATGTGTAACTACGGTGCTTACGTTAAACTTGCCATCTACAAACTCGACACCTGTTTTGATGTAGTTTTTGTGATCGGTACGAATCATTAAGCCCATTTGGTCAAAACGTGCTTTGTAGGCGCCCGTTAACTTTACCTTAGCTTCAAACTCACCGCCGTAGTTAGCGTAGTAAAAAGGGGCATCATCAACGGTAAAGCCATAATGAGATATTCGCCAGTAGTCGGTTTTAGGCGTAACCATCATGGTTAAACTGTTGTTTTTAATCTCCCATTTTTCTGGCTCGTTGTACCAGTTCATTTTCTCAAGGCTTTGCCCCATTGTTTTTTGGATACCTAACAACAGGCAACAGCCTAATAATACTTTTTTCATTGTTTAAAGGATTTAGAGAATCAGCTTTGCCCATTATGGACAGAACTGTGAGGATGTTAATTCAATACAAATGTAGTTTTAGTTTTAATATCTGCCGATGATGAACCAACCAACGCTTCAAAACTACCCGGCTCGGCTACCCAATCATGCTTAGCAGCATCAAAAAAGCTTAGGGCTGATTTATCAACTGTAAAGGTTACCGTTTTTTGTTCGCCAGGTTTTAACGATATTTTTTCGAAACCTTTCAACTCTTTAACCGGACGTTGTACAGACGATTTAGGATCACTGATGTACAGCTGAACTACCTCTTCTCCATCACGAGAGCCGGTATTTTTTACATTTACCGAAAACGTAATTTTATCCGAAGCAGTAATAGATTTTTTATCAGCAGTTACTTTACCATATTGGAAAGTGGTATAGCTTAAACCGTGACCAAAGGCAAACAGCGGCTTGATGTTGTGTTTTTCGGCCCAACGGTAACCTACAAAAATACCTTCTTTGTAAGTAACCTCTTTGTCGTTGCCCGGAAACGCATTTAAAGCATGTGCGCCGTTATCTGTCAGTTTTACAGGGAAGGTAAACGGTAATTTACCTGATGGATTTACATCACCCACCAGTATTGAAGCCAACGCAGTACCAGCCTCAGACCCTAAAAACCAACCTTGTACAATGGCAGGCACTTGGTTAACCCAAGGCATAGCCACCGCATTACCCGATATATTAACTACGACCAAGTTCTTGTTTACTTTGGCCAGTTCGGTAATCAGTTTATCTTGATTATAGGGTAACGACAAGCTTTGACGGTCGGCACCTTCTGCATCTTGGTTATCGCTCTTGTTTAAACCACCAACAAAAACTACAACGTCTGCTTTGCGGGCTACATCAAGCGCTTCTGCCATAATTTGGCTGGCAGGGCGTTTATCTACCAGGTTTTGACCGGTTTCTACGCCATTGTAGTTACCGGTTGTATCGCCTACATAACCGCGGGCATATACTACGTTAGCTTGTGTACCAACCCGGGCTTTAATGCCGTCTAACGGCGAAATTTCATATCTGGCTTTTAACGATGAGCTGCCACCGCCAACGGTCATCATTTTAACCGCATTTTCGCCAATTACGGCGATAGTTTTGGCCTTGTTAAGGTTGATTGGCAGTACGTTGCCTTTATTTTTCAGTAATACAATACCGTCTTCTGCTATTTTACGTGCCGCCAGTGCATGTTCTTCTGTAGCGAACGAACCGAACGGACGTTTTTTGTTCATGGTAGTAAGAAAAGATAAACGCAGGATACGACGTACCTTCTCATCCAGTTCTTTGGTACCTACCTGACCTGAATTGATTAATGCCAGATAAGGATCGGCCAGGTAATAGTTATCATAAGCTTTTGATTTGCCTTTGGATAAACCGTTGGTCCAAGTACCAAACTCCATATCTAAGCCATTGAAAATAGCCTGGTGGGTATCATGAACACCACCCCAGTCTGACACTACTACACCTTCAAAGCCCCACTCTTTGCGAAGTATATTGTTAAGCAGGTATTCGTTATGGCAGCAATGCTGACCTTTATAAAGATTATACGATCCCATAATGGCCCAAGCGCCCCCCTCCTGCACGGCGGCCTTAAAAGCAGGCAGGTAAATTTCGTACAAAGTGCGATCATCAACATTTACGTTTACCGTATTGCGGTTGCCTTCTGAGTTATTTAAAGCAAAGTGCTTTACACAAGCAGCTACCCCGTTTTGCTGTACGCCTTTGATATAAGGCACTACAATTTGAGACGACAGGTAAGGATCCTCGCCCATGTATTCGAAATTACGACCGTTTAACGGCGAACGGTAAATATTTACACCGGGACCTAATAATATATTTTTGTTCCGGTAACGCGCTTCTTCGCCTAGCGACTTGCCATACAGCATGGCCATATCTTTATGCCAGGTGGCGGCCAAACAGGTAAGCGCCGGAAAAGCCATACACGAGTCGTTGGTCCAGCCGGCTTGCGACCACTCGTCCCACAGTACTTCGGGGCGAATGCCATGAGGGCCGTCGGTAGTCCAGTTATCGGGTATACCCAAACGCGGCACACCAGGCGAGCTGAATTTAGACTGCGCGTGTATCATGGCAATTTTCTCTTTAAGCGTCATACGCTTCAGGGCATCTTCCACACGATTTTTAATGGGTTGGTTATCGTCCAGATAAACTGGAGTTTGACTTTGGGCACGAGCTGCTGAAATACCCAGCACAATAGTTAGGGCAAGAACTTTAAAAATTCTTGAGGCGTTGATGTACGCTAATCTCATAACATTAAGTAATAGTATGGTTTATCAATCAGCATTAGTGTAGATTACCTAATGCATCTGTATCATGATGTAAAGCTACTATGATATGTTATGGCTTAAAACGGCAGCGGTAAAAAAGTAGCAAATTACAAATACTAAATATCTATATTTCAAAAACTTACAATCAAATATCTAGTTAAAAAAGTAGTAACTATGTGTAATAAATTACCTCAAAGCAGGTAGTGTACCAATCCGCATTACCTGTTTTTCAAAGTCGTCGCGTAATACGGCCGCTTTGTTGCGGGCCTTGGTTCGGTAATTATAAATGGTACTTAAAGAGTATCGTAAGAATGCAGCAATTTTTACGCTATCGGTAATACCTAAGCGTATCAGCGCAAATATGCGAAGTTCGGTATTTAACAGTTCGCCGGGTTTAGGGCTAACTTGCTCGTCGGGTAGCAGCAAAGTGTTAAACTGACTTATAAAGTTGGGATAAAGACTTAAAAAGATATTATCAAATACCTTATACAGTTCATCCACCTCCTGATCTACCATAGTGGTTGATCGTAACATTTTAAACAGTTCGTTCAACTGCTTTTCGGTTGCCTTTTTATTTAATGCTTTACGGTAATCTTCCAGCTTAGTAATGTAGGTTGAACACAAATCGAAAAACTGTGCTATATAGGCCTCCTTAACTTGATTAGCTTCAGACAACTGCACATTAATATCGCTCAGCTTTACATTAGTATCCGTTATTTCCTGGTTAAGAACGGCCAGTTGTCGGCTGGTGACATCAAGTTCCTCTTTTATCCGGGACACCTTTTTCATCTGCTGGTAAACATATATTACAGCCAACACCAAAAACACAGAAAGGACGCTAATGAGCACCAAATACAACTGCAATCTGCTTTTTTGAGCCGCTTCTTTTTCTTGATATGCAGTGTTGATGATGTTATAAAGCTCGGACATCCGCAACGTACGAAACTTTACATTGCAAAAAATAGCATCTTCAATTGCCGATTGGGTGTATAAGTAAGCATTATCTACGTCGCCAGTCTCGTAAAATATCAAAGCCAAATTTTGTAACGAGGCATGGTCTTTAATAGCATTTTTCACATCGGTAATAGCGGATAGCGTATAATACTTTTTAGCCAGTTGAACCTGGTGCTGCGCTTGGTAGGTAAAGCCTAACAGGTACGTCACCATTGCATAATCGGCACTTTGATTTTGAACCGGCTTAAATAATTTTAAAAGAATAGTTTGAGCGGGTTTTAATCTGTTTTGATAAATAAACTGTTGTGCCTGGTTAATTTGAAAACTTACAGAAGCAGGGTTAAGCACATGAAGAAGCGAATCACGATAGTTTTTTACCAGCTCTGCGTAAGTTTTGTTGTAACTGTTGGTTGCATAGTGCTCATAAAACTGTATGCAAGCATCATAATAATCAACAAATTGCGCTTTTAAAAAAGACGCTTTGTTAACATTTTTTAATAAAGCTTCCGACTCTAAGAATTTTCCCAGTGACGAATACTGGTTTGCCAGTTGCAGTTGTGCAGTTGTGATCAGATCAGGGCGTTGTAACTGATGGGCAATCTGCAGGTTTTGGCTGGCATAATAAATGGCCGTATCAATTTTATACTTCTTATACTCCTGATATAAGTTATTGTTAATTTGATAACGTACTGATAAATCCATTATACTCTCGGCCGATTTTTTTATAACAGCAATACGCTCTTGCTTTTGCCTGGTATATACGCCCTTGTTTCTGATGGCCAGGTTTAACTCATTACCAGCTACATGCGTGTCATCACCTGCATAGACCAGCTGACTGATGGCGAAAAAGAAAATTAATAAGAAACGTATCTTCACTATAACCGGCAACATTTGACCGGGTAAAGATACTAAAGTGCCGATGTATCTTTAAGTATATCATGCGCCTTTTACCCAGCCGGAGAATTAAAATATCCATAATAAAAAAAGCGGACAGTTTCCCATCCGCTTCTTAATCCTACTAAAATAGCTGTTGTGTTATAGCTGATAATGCTTACTTGGTTTTGGTAACTTTTACCCAATCTACCAGCATCCAGGCATCACCTTTTTTTATCATTTCAACAGAACTTTGCGGTAAACCATAGTAAGGCTGTTTTACACCGTTTATTTTAACCGGGTAAGCACCGCCGAGGGCATAGTTGAGTATCAGGTACTTTTTATTATCAAAAGCCCATTTGCCATAGTGCTCGGCCATGGCACGGGTTACCCGAAACATCACTTTGCCATCGTATTTAAATATCATGGCATCGGGTGTCCAGTCAACCGCATAAATATGCCATTGGGTTACATCGTTGCCTTTGTCAAAATACAGGCGGTCAACAAAAGGTGTTTCACCACTGTAGCCTGGGCCATGTACGGCTGCACTGGCCCAATCAGCCTCGCCCACAAATTCCATGATATCAATTTCGCCACACGCCGGCCAGTTGCCATAACCTAAAGCCCACCAGGCTGGCCACAGGCCATCGCCTGCCGACATTTTGATGCGGGCTTCAGCCGTACCATAGGTAAAGTCGAATTTATCCTGACTGTTTATGCGGCCTGAGATAAAATCAAACTGCTTACCATCAAATGTTTTAAACTTAGGCGAGTAGCGTGGAATGAGCTGCAACGCTCCGTTGCTCGCTCCCTGTGCTGCGGCGCCGTGTACAATAGATATCACCGCCGGCGAATCGACATAAGCCTGCAATTCATCGTTTACATGAAAACCGGTTACTACAGCGTTCCAATTAGCACGGTTCAATTTTTTGTCTGAAAAATCGTCGAAGAAAATAACCTCACCTTTAGCAGGCAAAGGGGCATTCCTTTTCTGCGCCCACAAGCCTGGCGCAGCAAGTGTTAATGCAGCGGCTGCTGCAAGAAAAGTATATTTTTTAAAAAACATGATTGGAAAACGATGTAGATTAAAGCTTAAAAGCACAAAGCCGCTTAAGGCGGCTTTGTAAGTAACTTATTTGTAAATTCTGATATAATCGACCTCCATAGCAGCACTGCTAAAGTTTGGATCAACAGCGCCACCCAGGTTACCCCCCATGGCTACGTTTAATATCAGGAAAAAATTCTGGTTAAATGGCATGTCGGCCGTGTTGGCAACGGTATGAAACACTTTCCCATCAACGGCAAATTCTAATTTACTGGCCGTCCAGTTCATACTGTAGATATGAAACTCGGTAGATGCATTTGGAACAGTAGTACCACCGCTTACGCCGTTACCGCCTGAGTGACCAGGATAATGCAATGTAGACAAAACATGGTTCAGGTTATTCCCTATATGCTCCATAATGTCTATCTCGCCGCAAGCGGGCCAAGGAGCAGTGTCAATGTTGCTACCTAAAGCCCAAAGCGCCGGCCAAGTACCACCGCCTGCTGGCAGTTTGGCTTTAATTTCTATTCGGCCATATTTAAAATTAAACTTACCCTTTGAAAGTAAACGGGCAGAGGTATAACCAAAGCCATTGTAATTTTCTTTTTTAAGGGTGATTTTCAAGGTACCGTTTGATACAATGGCATTATCTGAACGATTGGTATAGTATTCCAATTCGTTGTTACCCCAGCCGTTGCTATTACCCAGGTCATATCCCCATTTGCCCGGATCGGGTGCGCCTGGCGTGTTAAATTCTTCTGACCAAAACAAAGCTTCGGCAGCTGATACCACAACTTGTGCGCTTTTGATTGTTACCGCACCGCTTGCACTTTTAGCCGTTACTTTCACCGTGTAAGTGCCCGCAACCGGGTATTTATAAGTAACGCTACCAGTTGTTGATGATTGGTAAACGCCGTTACCAAAATCAAACTCATATGATGTAGCATTGCTTGACGTGGCTGTAAAGGTTACAGTACCGCTGTTATCAGTACTTAACTGCGTTTTTACATCAACATTAGCTGGCTTGTCTGCGGCCTCCTTGTCGTTGCTTTTGCTGCAACTGGTGGCAACCGCTACCAGTGCAACTAACATGTATGTGCGTAAATATCTCATAGTTATTTTATTTCACTTTTAGTTTTTGATACCAAGCCAGTCCGTCGCTGCCAATGTTGCGCAGGGTGATGGTGTTGGCAGTAAGTGCTATAATTTCGTAAGTATTGCCACCGGTACCAAAGTTGATTAAACCTGCACCCGGTACGGTGAACTGGATACGTGTTGATTGTGCAGGTGTTGAAGTGGATGTTGCATCCATAAATGCCAGTTTACGAGGTGCTGCCAAATCGTAATCGTAACAATCATCCCCTCCTGCTTTACCGTATGATGCGGTGGCCGCAGCCGTCATGAAAGACTGGCCTTTGTTGTTTACCGTTAATATAACATTGTTGTTAGCATCTTTGGTAAAGGTAATTTCATCATCATACAAACACTCTGCACGCTGGTTAGGTTCAGCACTATAGTAATCGGATGTGAAAGTATTGGTTGGTCCTACCCCAACATGCCCTGGCGTTAGCCGGTCACTTACCCATGTTTTTGAACTACCGCCGGTCAGGTTATCTAATATGGCAGCAGGAATTTCAAAGGCCACAAATACGGTCACTTTTTGTGTCAGTGTAGACATGGCGCCGCCTGTGCCTACAGCACTTACGGTAACATTGTAACTGAAGATACCTGGTGATGTATACCTGTGTGTTATCTGACCGGATGTTTGCACCATTTCGGTATTACCATCGCCATAATCTACTTTATAAGTAAGGGCATTGTTGGCTTTAAAAGATACAGACACATTGCCGGATCCGTTACCATTTGGGTTGGTAGCATCTACCCCTGCAACACTGGTAGCAAGAGTAAGGTCTGTTGGGGTAACCAGCTTACCGAACGAATATTCGGGCTTTTTACAGCCCAACGCAATAGCGATGACTGCCAAGCCGGTAAATACAAGCGCTTTTATATTAATTTTCATTGCTGTATACGTTAATTAAGTGTGATGTCGTCAAAATAGATAGTGTAGTTGGCTGAACCGTTACCTGCTGTACCGTTGTCTAATATCAGCACTATCTTTTGGTAAGTATTAGCTGTGTTAATGGCGCTATAATCAAAAGTCAGTTCTTCCCAGCCATTGGCTACTGTGGTGGTTACTTCTTTTTCAAAGTTGATACTGCCACTGTTCAAGTTTTCAACCTTTAATAAAATTTTGGCACCAACACGTGGTGAATACACTTTCATTTTGAAGGTCTTTTTGGTCGAAAAGTCGATAGGCGCATCAAGTGCGATAACGCTTCCACCCCAGGTTTGACCGGCGTTTTTAACCATCTTACCTACTTTGCTGCTAGTGTTTATACCTGTAGCAAAAGGGTTGTCTATAATAGTAGTTGCACCACCATCAAAATCGGAAAACGCATACTTAAGCAATGGATCTTCAAATGTAAGCGGCAAGCTAAGCTTAGGGGCTGGCGGCGCAACCGGTGCCATAAACATTAAATCATCCATATAAAACACTTTACCTGTACCACCTGCATTAAAGTCGAAAAACACCGACGCTTTATCATAAGTAAAAGCAGGGTTTAAAGCTGGCGTACCTGCTGAGTTTTGCTTAAAGTCGAATGTTAACGTTTCCCACTGGTTCGCCTTTGTGGTCATCACATCCGTTTCAACTGCATTGTTGCCGTTTGTATGATCTTCCAATTTCAACTTAATAACCAAACCTGCGGCAGGCGAGTAAATCCGCATGCTCATTTTAGAGTTGGTAGCGGTAACCGGAATTTTAGTTGCAAAGCCATTGGCCGTTCCTAAAGTAGTACCGGCCCAGGTTTCGGCACCGGCAGGTTTAGTTACCATCAATACTTTATTTGCACCGTTTGCCGGGTCGGTAGCTATGGCCGATGTATTGCCACCAAAATTGCTGGTGGTATAATCGTAATTAGCATCATCAAAAGTTAAAGGCAGATCAATCTGTTTACCTACTTTAATGGTTTCTGTATATTGGGTAGTTGCCTTACCCCCGCTTAACGCTACTATGCGCACGGTATAAGTACCTGCTGTTGCGTAAGTGTGTGTGGCGGCTTGCCCTTCCAAAAACGAATCATAAGGTTCCGGATTTTTATCGGCTTCATCTCCGTAATAAACATGGAACATAGTTTCGTAAAGTGCAGTTGCACCAATATTAACCGCTAAGCCGTTGCTGGTTATGCTTGTTTTTAAGTTTTCGGGTGCTCTAAACGATACAGTTAATGGCTGGGTAATTTCAGCCGTTTTTCCGGTAAGGCTATGCCCTACTATTTTTACATTGTATAATCCCTCGGCATAAGTATGTTGAATACTTTTACCTGGGGTAACTTTCATATAATTAGCACCACTATCGCCATAATACACATCATAGCTGGCCACCCCTTCGCCACTTGGCGTAATGGTAACCAAACCGGTATTATCCTGGGTGATATCAAACATCACCGACAGTTTAGCAGGATCAGCCCCACCCTCAACCAAAGATGTATCGTTGAATGAGTCTTTTTTACAACCGGTAACGATGACCAGTAGCAAAGTAATGCTCAAAAAATATTTTATCGCTTTCATTATTGTTTTCTTAAGGTTTAGTATCCCGGATTTTGTGTTAAACCAGAAACGTTCACTTCCTGCTGCGGAATAGGGAACACTTCATTTTTACCAGCTACAAAGCCGGTAATTTTGGTAGCTGCTTGGCCGGTTCTAACCAAGTCAAAAAAGCGGTCGCCTTCCATACCCAACTCCAATCTGCGTTCATCCCAAATGGCTTGTCGTAATGCAGTTCCGGTTGCGGTTACATCATGCGCATTATCACCAAAAGCCCGGCGGCGCACTTGGTTCAAATAGCCTTGTGCTTTACCATCATTAGCGGCGGCTGCACGGTTATTGGCTTCGGCTGCCATTAACAATACTTCGGCATAACGTAGCGTACGGAAGTTGTTCAAGTAGTTCAACTCAATCTGACCTGATGTTTCGCCTTTGCGTGGCAGATACTTTTGGTTATACAAACCTGTATTTTTATAAGGCGCAACCTGGTAAGTAATACCGTATTCGGGATGGGCAGCCTTATAAGCCTCAATATTTAATACGGTAACATCTTTGCGCTTATCGCCGGCTGCATAAGCCGCTGCCAGGTTTTGCGTAGGTAAGTTCGAGCTCCAACCTGCTGCGTATGGCATAGCTGCACTGCCGCTTATACCTCTGATACCATTTTGCTGAACAGAATAATTACCCTGGCCACGAGTTTGACCGCCCCAATTGTAATAAGGCGAGCCATTGGTGTATTGAATTTCGAAAACAGACTCAGGGCCATTCTCGCCAGATGCCAAGAAGATGGAATTAAAATCACCTACCAGGCTAAATGCATTGGCGCTAATTACTTGTTCTAAAACGGCAGCTGCCTCTGTAAACTTGTTTTCGTACAAATAAACTTTACCTAGCATGGCTTGAGCAGCATATTTCGTAATACGGCCCTTTTGCGATTGCGTAGCAGGTAAAGCGGCTATAGCCGTATTTAAATCGGCTTCAATTTGTTTGTAAACTTCAGCCTTCGGCGAACGGCTCAAACTTTTTGAATCGCTCACGCCCAGACGTCTGTCTGTAAATAAAGGCACATCGCCCCACATTCTTACCAGTGAAAAATAATAGTAAGCACGCAGAAAGTTAACTTCGCCATAAAGCGCATCCTTACCCGCAAAATTGACGGTTTGGCCAGCAAGGTTTTGGCTTTTATACTGCAACAGGTAGTTAGTACGATTAACGCCCTCATAAGCTACCTGCCAAAGGTCTTGCAGGGTAGAGTTAATAGGTGTTAATGTATAATCGTCTATTTGTTGCAACGGCAGTACGTCTGATGCACTTTCACCACCGGCTACCGAGTTATCTGAAGCGATATCGCCAATAACTACCATTTGATTTAGCCACTGCAATGGTGAATAAGCACTGATTATCATGTTACGATAATCACTTTCAGATTTTAAGTAATCCTGCTCGGTAGTCACAAAATCCTCATGCGGATTATAGTCCACCCATTTTTTACACGCTGTAAATGTGGAAACCAACATCACCACACCAATCAGCTTTATATATCTTTTATTCATCGTTTTATTAAGATTAATGAATTACAATTTGATGTCGAGGCCTAAAGAGTAAGTACGCGGCTGCGGATAGGCACCACGGTCAACACCTGTATTTAAAATACCACCAGAAATTTCCGGGTCGAAACCAGAGTACTTGGTAAACACAAATGCGTTTCTTACCTGTGCATATACTCTTACACTCTTGAATACGCCGCTAAACTTGGGCAGTAAGTAACCCAACTGCAGGTTTTTAACTTTTACAAACGAACCATCTTCAACATATCTGTCGCTCACACGAATGTTGCTGTTAGGATCAAGAAAAGAATATCTTGGATTACGGGCATCATTGGTAGTACCCGGACCAGTCCAACGTCCTAATACCGCACGGTATTTATTGGTAAAGTTGGCATTACGCTCATAGGCCCGATAAATATCATTGCCTATCGATGCATAAGTAAAGGCGTTAAAATCAAAGTTTTTGTAGCTGATGCTCAAGTTCCAGCCCATAGTAAAATCAGGGAATGGGTCGCCTATTTTCACCTGGTCGTCGGCATTAATCACGCCATCGTGATTGGTGTCCACAAAGCGAATATCGCCGGCTTGTGCACCTGGCTGAGAAGGAGCAGCGGCAACCTCAGCAGCATTTTGGAATAAACCATCAGTTTTATAGCCGTAGAAGTAACCAGGGGTTTGCCCTTTCTCAAAAACAGTTACGGTTTGCGACTGTCCGTTGAAATAGCTGCCACCAAAAATTCTGGCAGTGCCTTCGGTATTGGTAGCCGTTACCATGTTTTTGCTGGTGGTTAATGTGAACGAGTTGTTCAGCTTCAGTTTACCAATTGATTCATTGTAGCCCAAGGTAATATCCACACCGCTACTTTTGGTTGAACCGATATTAGCAGTTGGAATGGGCACAGTACCCAAGTACAAGGATACCGATGGGGTAAACAACAAGCCGTTTACGCGTTTTTCGTAATAATCGGCCGAGATGGTGAATTTGTCGTTCAATAAATTCATGTCAAAACCAATGTTCAGTTGCTTTTGACGTTCCCATGCCAGGCTGTTATTAGCTGCAGAGCCTACGGTTGAACCCGGATAGAAGATGTTGTCAAAATTATAACCATTGCTGTTAGCCGTTGGTCCATAATCTGGTCCGCCGGTTACAATTTTCACAAATTGCGGACTAACGTTTTCGTTACCGGTAACACCATAACTACCACGTATTTTCAAGTAATCAATAAATTTGGGTTTAAAGAAATCTTCTTGTGTAACTACCCAACCCAATGAACCTGAATAGAAGTTACCGAATTTGTTATTGATACCAAATGCATAGGAACCATCACGACGCGCAGTAAACGATGCCAGGTACTTTTCTTTATAATCGTAGTTAACCCTTGCAAAGTAAGAGATGTTACGACGGAAGTACTGGTAATAGTAACCGGTTAACGCATTGGTATTGGTAGCGGAGTTGGTACCAGTTGCCGCGCTAAAATCAGCAAACTCCCATGAGTTAAAAGGCACATCCTGACGGCTGGCACCTGCTGCGTTACCTGATGTTCTGGCTAATGAGAAACCTAAAACGGTTTCGAAGGTATGATCTTTAGCAACTTTGAAGTTGTAATTGGCAAAAGTTTCCCAAGTGTAGTTGAAGTTGCTCACTTTATCGTGTGATACGCTGTTGAACCGACCGGTAATGGCAGAGCCATCGCCATTCATGGTATTTTCAACGTTTTGCGGACCGTAAAATACTAATGGCGTAAAGCTTTTCGAGTTAGCATCATATTTAGTATAACCAAAACGACTGCTCAGTTTCAGGTTTTTCAACACATCGTACTGTAACTCAAACTTACCGTAAAGCTTGTTACCATTGTTTTTATTGTAGGTATTATCCAGCTTGGTTAGGGGGTTAAATATCTCTGATAACAGCAAGTTACTGTAACCATATTTACTGTTCACTGAAGGATCAGAGTTATAAACCGGCACTGTTGGATCAAAATTTAGTGCACTACCCAGGATACTATTGAAAGAATTTTCCTGAACACCTTTTGAATACAGAATTACATCTGTTGCATTCACTAAGAATTTCACTTTGGGCGCTAACTGAAAATTCAGGTTAGCGGTAAAGTTACCACGGTCAAATCTGGATTTATCGATACCGCCAACAACGCCGCCCTGGCTGGTATAGCCTGCAGAAAGGAAATAGGTAACACTTTCGCTGCCACCCCGTGCCGACAAACTGTGTGTTTGTAAAGGCGCAGTTTTAAAAATTTCTTTTTGCCAGTTGGTACCTTTACCTAATATAGAAAGATCAGGAAAGATGATGTTACCACCCGCTGATGTACTGCCTTCGTTAATAATTGCAGCATACTCGGTAGCATTCAATACGCCAATGGTACGGGCTACTTCCTGCACGCCGTAGTTTCCGCTAACTGAAATTTCAGTTTTCTGGTTTTTTCTGCCGCCTTTAGTAGTCACCACAATTACACCGTTACCACCTTTAACACCATAAATAGCTGTGGTAGCAGCATCTTTTAACAGGTTGATAGATTCGATATCGCCTGGATTAAGCGCATTAAGGTCGGCCAGCGTTTGTGGCACACCATCAATTACCACAATTGGGTCGGTGCCAGAAAATGAAGGAATACCCCTGATAAGTACCGTTGGGGTTGAACCCGGCGAACCGCTTTGAATAACGGTGACGCCCGAAGCACGGCCTTGTAAAGCTTCTTCAGCACGTACGGGTCTTAATTTTTCGATATCAGCACTTTTGATAGTAGAAATAGCGCCCGATACTTTAGTTACTTTTTGGGTACCATAACCGGTTACCACAACATCTGATAAGGTGTTATTGGTACTTTCCTCCAATACGAAGTTTTGTACACTAGGCTCGTTCACGCGTCGTTCAATCGGCGTCATACCTATAAAAGATACGGTTATAGTTGCGCCACCTTGCGGAAGGTTAAGTGCATAGTTACCATTAATGTCTGTAACGGTACCTAACGTGGTGCCTTTAACAGCAACAGTGGCGCCCGGTATACTTTCACCATTTGATTTTTGAGTTACCTTGCCCGTTACACGGAGCGATTGGGCGTATGCCTGGCTAATAAAACAAAACAGCAAAGCAAACCCCACATAAAACTTAAGTTTTAATTGCATAGGTTTATTAATAAATAAAATTTGATCCCAGAGGGGGATAATTGGTTAGTTGTAAAATTTCGTCATACAGTTTCTTTTCAGGCACAACAGTGCCTGTTGTTTAGTCATGGTTTACTCATTCGGTTAATAATTTATAATTGGTTAAAAAACGCAGAGAGCGTTCGGTTTACAAGGGTCAAATGTATAGCATCACCACCCTATAAATCAAATATGGCACTACATCACTACTACACACCATTGAAAAAATCAGAAAAATGGTTGATATTAGCACTGTTATAAGCCAATAATAACCGATAATTGATTTACCGACTTAAACTATTGTTTTTCAGTTTATTACTGAATATATACTTGCTATTTTCATGGCAAATGGCTTTGTCGCAAACCTATATTGGCCAGCGCAAAACCGTTAATTATGAAAAAAAGCAGTACAACGCAGGTACACAAAACTGGAAAATACGGCAGGATGACCAAGGCCGCATGTATTTTGCCAATAATGAAGGTGTATTGGTTTTTGATGGTGCCTACTGGCAGCTTTATCCGCTCCCTAATAAAACCATTGTACGCTCACTTGAATTTGGGGCCGACAAAAAGCTGTACGTTGGCGGGCAGGATGAAATAGGGTATTTTGTACCGGCCAAAAACGGGCAGTTAACTTTCACTTCTATTAAAAATCTGATACCTAAAGCAGATCAAAAGTTCTCGGACATATGGGACGTGGTAACTTTAGGAAAGGATGTTTTTTTTCGTTCGCAGAATAAAATATTCAAATACTCGAACAACAAAATTACTGTTTACCAGTCTTTTTCATGGCTGTTTTTAGGGAAAGACCATAATCGGCTGATAGCCCATGATGCACAAAAGGGCATTGTTGTGTATCGAAACAATGCCTGGCAAACGCTTATTGCTAACAACGAACTACCTAAAGGTTTTTATATCACTTCCACATCCGGATTTGACAACAACCAATCGCTGGTTACAACTACTAAAGATGGATTGTTGCTATTATCTGGCAATGCTTTTAAGCCACTGCCGTTAAAAGGCTTTGGCATAAACGGGTATCAGCAGTTTTCGGGTGCGGTACGGCTAAACAATGGCACTTATTTGATCAGCACGTTTTTAAATGGCATTTACCAGATAGACAAAAGCGGTAATGTGATTGAAAACATTGGTAAAAAAGAAGGCCTGCAAAATGTGAATGTGCATAGTATTTATGCTGATGCCGGCAATAATGTTTGGTTGGGATTAGACAACGGTATTGACTTTGTTGCTTACAATAACGCTGTCCGTCATATCAATCCATCTGTGTTTAATGACGGAGCAGGTTTTTCGGCAGCTTTGTTCAAAAACAACCTCAACCTCGCGCTGTCAAACGGCACCTATCGCGTTCCGGTTGATGGAACAAAGGATTTAAGTTATCTGAAAAACGAAGCCCGCCCCATTGCCTACGGGCAAACATGGCATTTGGATGTTGTGGGTAGCCGGTTACTAGCGGGTAAAGACGATGGCATATTTGAGGTTGAGCAGGATAAATTTGTGCCGGTTTTTAACAATACAGGCTACTGGCTTTTCAGGCCCATGACGGGCAAAGGCGGTACTCCCTTATTAGCTGCCGGCAACTATTATGGGGTACGGTTATTTGAAGATACGCCCGCCAAGCTTGCAGATAAAGGCGATGCGGCAAAGTTTTATGAATCGGCCAGGTTTTTGGAGGTCGACAAACAAAACAACATCTGGGCCTCGCATCCTTACCGGGGCGTTTATAAAATAAGCCCCAACGATAGCATGGCCAAAACTTATGCTAAAGAGCAGGGCTTGCCATCGGCCTTAAACAACTTTGTTTTCAAAATAAAAGGACAGGTAGTAATTGCTACCGAAAAAGGTATTTACGAATACAATGCCACGGCCGATCGTTTCAGGCCATCTCCTCAGTTTAAAGATGTATTTGGCACCCGCAGTATTCGCTATTTGCAAGAAGATGCCTCGGGAAACATTTGGTTTGTAGAAGGCAAAAGTCTGGCTGTTGCCGATTACTCGGGCAAGCCAACCATCATCAACATACCCGAGTTAGACAATCAGATTTTAAGCGGATTTGAAAATGTTTATCCTATTGATGCCAACAATATATTTGTGGGCAGCGAAAACGGATTTTATCACATCAACTATGCTACCTACAAACACAACATCCGTCCGCTTACGGCTTACATTCGTAAAATTAAAATTATATCGGTTAAAGACAGTACACTATATGGCGGCTTTGCCACTAACGCCAGCAAATCAACCAACAATGCACCTGCATTAGGTTACGCCTACAACTCTTTGCACTTTGATTATTCATCGCCGGTATTTGAAGAGCAATCAAATGTAGAGTACAGTTATTTGCTGGAAGGTTTTGATGAACAATGGTCTGCCTGGTCAAAAAAGTCGGAAAAAGATTACACCAATCTTCCGGCAGGTAATTACAAGTTTAAGGTTAAGGCCAGAAATCACCATAACAATGAATCGTCTGTAGCGGTTTACGCGTTTAGCATCAATCCGCCATGGTATCAGTCAACCTGGGCCTATCTTGTTTATATCTGCCTGATTGCAGGCGCACTTTATTACTTTTACTTGTGGCAGGAACGTCGGCATTTGGCCAGGCAGCAGCAGCAGTTAATACTACAGCAACAAAAGAATGAGGAAGAGCAGCGGCAAACTGCCTATTTGCATCAATTGGAATTAGAGCGATCGGAAAAGGAGCTTGCCAATTTAAAGAACGAAAAGCTACAGTCGGAAATTGAATACAAAACATCCGAACTGGCAGCCTCGGGCTTAAACCTAGTACAAAAGAAAGAGTTTTTGTTAAAGTTGAAAGATGAATTGCAAAAGCTCCAAAAGTCGGGCGATGTAGTTCCGTCCAGTGAAATCAAAAAGATACTGCGCCTGCTTAACGAAGAACACAACATTAATGAAGAGTGGGAACAGTTCTCGGTTCATTTTGATAAAGTGCATGCGGGCTTTTTAACAGTAGTTAAAGAACGCTACCCTACCGTAAACCAACAGGAGCTTAAGCTTTGCGCATACCTCATCATGAACCTTTCCAGCAAAGAGATAGCACAACTGATGGCCATATCTGTTCGCGGTGTTGAAATCAGCCGTTACCGACTTCGTAAAAAATTGCAGATCCCAACTGAAATGAACTTATTTGAGTTCTTATTCAACATTCAGCGGGAGTTGATGAAATAGTAAATATATTGTTAAAGGTCGTTTTTGTAAAGCTTTTGATAGGCCGACCTTTAACAACATATTTACTTTTTTATTAAAACTTAAATTTAATTCCGCCATTAATTACAAAACCGTCCAGGGGCGCATAAATATCCCTGAATACCGGATTGGTAACACTCCCTGTATAAATGGCATCAAACTTTGTTTGGCGGGTGTCAGTCAGGTTTTCAAAATTTATAAATACCGAAAAACGTTCCCATATCTTTTCAGCCATCAGGCCTGCTGTCCAGTAACCTTTTCCTGTTGCCCCGTCATTTAGCCGTTGCGGACTAAAATAATAGGCCTCTGCACCAATTTTCCATTTATCCTCCACCTCATACATCAATACGTTATTAAGCCGGTGTTTGGATACGAGCGGGTAAGCAGAAATAGTTGTTAATACGTGCTGTGTTACATCGGCAAAAGTGTAACCCAAAAACAGCTTAAAGTCATGATAAGTAAGCTTCACGTTAGTTTCCATGCCTTTGGTGTTCAAGTCGGCCCTGGGCTGCTGATACTGTAGGTTGCCATTAGTAAGGGCGGTAAGTAAAATAGGATTATCTATACGGGTATAAAAAAACAACTGGTTAATGCTTAAACCAACGGCTCCGTTAAACAGGCCGGTTCGATAATTGATATCATAGTTTGCACCGTATGACCGCTCGGCTTTTGTGTTGGCCACATCTAGAGGTAATACATTGCGAAATTGTATTCGCTCAGCATCTTCGGTGAATACAGTAGGTGCTTTATAACCCAAACCACCACCTAAACGGGTTGAAAAATGCTCGTTCACTTTCCATAGCGCAGAAATTCTTGGCAAGAAGAAAAAACCATAATCATTATGATAATCACCTCTGATGCCCGATTCGAGGGTAAGTTTTTCTTCCGCATTAAAGGTGTTCTGCACAAAGCCACCTATCGTGTTATGCGTATAGCTGCGTAAAGGAAAATTGCTGTTTTTATTTTCACTAAAATGATCGGTCAGAAAATTAACGCCAACTACCCAGTCAGCTTTTTCACCATTACGGCTATAATCGGCTTCACTGTATGACGATGACTGTACGCCCGAAAAGCGATAATCGGGTAAAGTGATGATGCGGTCAAAATAACTGATGCTATTTTTGAAGGTTAGTTTTTCCTTGTCATTCAGTTGATGATCAAGTTGTACTTGACTACTGTACCTACCAGTCTTGTTTTTTTCGAAGTATGAATGCTGCGCATTGCCTCGGCCCTCAATAAAATGCAAATCGCCACCTATGCGATCTTCTGCCGTAGCATTAATGCCAATATTCAGGGTAGTATACTCATTAAGGTAAAACCACAGTTTGGGATTGAGCGTGTACCGATTAAACTTAGGTATGGCTGTCAAATCGATATTAGAGGGATCATAAGGACTCCCATGATTATAAGCGGCATAAATAGTAGTACCTAGCTTTTTAAACTTTTGCCCGTAAAACATGCTGGCATCAAGCCCCCTGGCCGATGTGCTGTTTAACAGAAAGTTTAGTTGGCGTTCGTCTGTTGGTGTTTTAGAAACCAGATTGACCAACCCGGCAATTGCCCCGCCACCATACAAGGTTGAGGAAGACCCTTTAATAACTTCAACCTGTTTTAAATCGAGCGGTGCTATTTGTAATAAGCCCAATCCACCAGAAAAACCTGAATATAATGGGAAGCCATCACGTATAATCTGCGTGTATTTTCCATCCAGTCCCTGAATGCGAATGCTAGAATTGCCACTGGTAGCCGATGTTTGCTGCGTTTGAATGCCGGTACTTTCGGCAAGCAGCATACGAATGTCTCCGGGTTTCATGTTACCTTTCTCTTCCAGTTCTTCACCGGATATCACCTCAACACGTGTAGGGATGTTAGCAATAGTACGGCTGCTGCGTGTTGCCGATACGGTAACCTCGGTAAGTTCTTCGCCCTCATCATCACCCAAAGGCATAAGCTGTACAACAACAGGGTCAGAACTACGAAATGGAAAGATTATCGTATCCAGCTTAGTAATGTATCCCACATAGCGAAATTGCAGCACCTGTACACCATCGGGAATGGCTGTTAAAGTAATTGTGCCGCTTGTATCAGTAGTGGCACCTTTGTTGGTGCCTTGTAAAAGCACGGTAGCGCCTACTAAGGGTTCATTAGTTTTTCCGTCTTTAACAACAGCCTTTAAAGTATTCTGAGAAAAAGATATGGTAGTATATAGCAGTGCTGCAATGAGCACCAAAAGATGTTTCATTAAATTTATGATTAAGTTAATACCTGAAATTTTAGCCACACGTATGGCTATGCAGTAGAATTAACTTAACCGGGGCGGTTGCCAGATAGCAAGCGCTATATCTTTATGGGCGGGCTGACAGTAAGGCGTATAACTACGCTCGGGCTGTTCTGCGATAAGGCTGATGGTATGAACAACAGATTTAGCTATGATGAAACCGATGCATGAACCGCATGAAAAGAAGGGTGAACAACCTGCACATTCCTTTTCTTTGGACGACTGTTTATCTCTCTGTTCGTGCTTTACATCTATACGGCTCTCACAATCCCTGTCTGCACAACAAGGCCTTGCCGATAGGATCAGCACAAAGGCGGCAAACATCAGGCAAAGCTGTTTCATCCGGCAAAAATAGTTAATTGTTTGACTATGATGAAACTGAAAACGGTCTTGTTTTAACAGTTCAGTAACAGACCTATTGAAACAAGACCGTTCATAAAATATAATTCGGTTCAGTGATTATGTACGGCAATTTTGCCCTTTCTTACAAACCTTTTTCTTTTAATTTGGCTACGATATTATCAATACCGATGTTAAAATCTGTAACCATGCCGGTTTTAGTATTCACTAAAACATAACAAGGAATAGCTTCATAACCCAAATTTTCCTTCAAAACCCCTTCAGTAGCAGGGGTAATCCAGTACTGGGTATAATTGAAGGGGTTTGTTTTTAAGTAAGTCTGCCAAGTCTTGATTTGCCTATCCAAAGCCACACCAACAATCTTAAGCTTTTTATTGCTTTTAAATTGTTCTTGTATCTTCTTTAGTTGGGGATGCTGCTGCCTGCAAGGGCCGCACCACGTCGCCCAAAAATCTATCAATATATAGTCACAACCTTCGGTTAAGTCTTTATAGGCAAGTGTACCTCCCTGAGCGTTTGTAAAGTTAACCGCCGGAAAAATCACATTTTCTTTTGGTGTGTATCGCTTTACCATTTTATCGTAAAGCGTTTGCATGTTATCTATTTTGTCTTTACCTATTGCCTTCTCATCCATGTTCTTTAAAACTGCCAGTATCTCGTCTTTATAAGGATAAGCCCCTCCTGGCAATGGAAGATTAATCAGATTCCTTAAGTTTTCGGCAGAAAGAAGTGATGAATTATGGTCGTTAATCACTTTAAGCTCTGCCAGTATCCTTTTTTTGTTGGCATAGTCTGTACCACGCTGGTCAACATCTTTGTAATACTGGGTGATGATACTGTCATTAAGGGCCTGCTCTCTGTTTAGTTGCCCGCCGTAAGTTTTTATCTTGCTAACAGCCGGGTTAACTGTTAAATGCATGGTTGTGCTATCTATCAAAAACCAATACAGATCCTTACGAGAATTAATTTTTTTGGCTTTAAGCTCCCGCTCGTAAATGGTTTTGTTCATTTCGGCCAACCCACTTAAAAACAGACCGGCATGCAGCACCGTATCTTTTAGCGGTTTGTTAAGAGAAAGCTCGAATCGTCCGTTTTTAATTTCGCTTTTATGAAATTGGGGCTCTTCATACCCTATAATCACGTAAACATATGCTTTGTAAGCACTGCCAGATATGCTCCCGTCAATCTTTATATGTTCATCTTGAGCAAGCAACGGCGTTGCTATAATGGTCAGCAAAACTACCGCAGTAAATTGAAGTGCAGCTTTTGCAAAATTAAGTTTGTTCGTAATTTTCATGGATAAATTGGTTCAGGTTGGTGATAATCTGGATAGGTAATTGTATATCTTAAACAATTAAGAGACAATCCAAGATAGCAAATAATAATTTAACTACCACCAGTGCCTCAATAAATACATGTATGGGTTCGGCGTTTTAAAATTAGATTAAGACTGTAATTGCCCCTACGGTTAAGTCGTAAATTTTGCAGTTCATCACAGAAAAACAAAACATAATCCATGCATTGAATTACTAATTTTTATTGAAAGTGCATTCTTTAGAAATAGTTTTTTACTTTTAACGCTAACCAATCTCGAACATTCCTAAACCACTTTTAGATGAATTCTGCTGATTCCAGTGCAAATCCTTTTAAAACCAAGCAACATTTTGAAATTTTAGACGGCTTAAGAGGTATAGCTGCTGTGGCGGTAATCATTTTCCATTTTATGGAATTTGCGGTACCCGATTACAGCAAAAGTTTTATTGCCCATGCTTACTTGGCGGTTGATTTCTTTTTTTGCTTGTCGGGCTTTGTAATTGCTTATGCTTATGATAACCGATTGCCCAACATAGGCTTATTATCTTTTTTTAAACTTCGGCTTATCCGCTTGCATCCGTTGGTCATTATCGGCTCGGTGCTGGGCTTACTCACCTTTGTTTTTGATCCCTTTAGTACGCTTTACCAGAGCTACGGCGTAGGTAAAACTTTTTTGATGTTTATAACATCTTGTTTTTTAATACCCTATCCACTTGTTAAGGAGCGGTACTTTAATCTTTTTCACCTTAACCCGCCAAGCTGGTCGTTGCTTTGGGAATATATAGCCAACATTTTCTACGCGCTTATACTTTTTAAACTGCGTAATTATATTTTGTGGATATTAACCATAGTTGCTGCCTTAGCCTTATGTTATGAAGCATCTAAATCTGGTTATTTAGGCGTGGGCTGGGGTGGCGACAATATTGTAGGCGGGACCATCCGCGTTTCTTACTCGTTTTTAATAGGTATGCTGGTGTACCGTTCGGGCTGGATCATCAAATCGCGCCTTGGTTTTGTTGCGGTGAGCATGCTGTTGCTCGCTGCATTTTTAGTACCTTATGTAGATAAACTTAACCGTTTTACAGATCCGCTGATTGTGCTTTTCTATTTTCCGTTTTTGGTAGCTTTAGGTGCCGGTGCTGGCCTTGGTTCCCAATTTACCAAATTTTGCAGGTTTTTGGGCGATTTGTCTTATCCCCTTTATATGATTCATTATCCATTTTTGTGGCTGTTTTTAAGCTACCTGGAGGTAAAAAAACCGTCTATGACACAAATGGAAATTATGATCCCTATAGCGGCTTTGTTTTTGATTGCACTGGCTTATTTAATTATGCGTTTTGTAGATCTTCCTATTCGTAAGTATCTTAAGCATAAAATGAGTAAAAAGATTTAGATATAAAATCTAAGCAGCTATTGCAGCTGCTTAGATGGGTAAGCTGAAAGTAAACGTCGAGCCTTTGCCCTCATCGCTGTTTACCCATATTTTACCGCCATGCCTTTCAATAATTTCGGCACATAGGTACAAGCCAATACCGAATCCCGAAATGTGCCTGGTATTACTGGTTTCTACGCGGTAATAGCGTTCAAATAATTTCTGTTTGTCTTCTTCCTTAATACCTATTCCGTCATCCTGAACGCTCACCTGAACGCTGTTTTCAATTACTTGGCACTGCACTACAACCTGCTTTCCCTTGGGCGAGTACTTGATAGCGTTACTGATTAAATTTGAAATGACAGACTCGATCTTATCATGATCGGCACAAACTTCCACTACATTACCAGGTACAAATTGGATATGATGGTTAGTTACCGTTAATTTTGTTTCTTCAATAACATTGATAATCAGGTGTTGTAAAATAAAGCGTGTCTTTTCAATAGCCATTTTACCAGATTCGAGCCTCGATATATTTAAAAAGCCGTTAATCATGGTTTCCATTTTTTTCACCTGAAGGCTTGACTTTTCAACCGCTCCCTGTAAAAAAGCGTCCTCACTTTTTTTCATTTTTAAACCGGCTACCTGCAATAAGGCTTTTAGTGAGGTAAGCGGCGTTTTCAATTCATGGCTTACAATACCAATAAAATCATTTTTGCGTTGCTCATCTTTCTTTTGCTCCGTTACATCCAACAAAACACCACTCAGGCGGATAGCCTGTTGCTGTTCGTTAAAAAGCGCTTTGCCTTTGGCTCTAACAACCCTTGATACCTGATCAAGCGGATTGACAATAGTATAATAAGTATCATAATCTCCGCCCGATGCATAGTTCATAGCGTGTTCGATATTTTGAATAACACGTTCGCGATCTGCTTCGGCAATGGCCGCCAAGGCATCTGATAATTCTATCTCATCCTGCGGCTGTAGGCCAAACCATGCTTTAGTAAGCTCATTACCTACAAACCGTCCTGTTTCAGGGTTCAAATCCCATGTGGCCAGACCAGAAGCGTCAATTGCCAATTGTAATTCGTCCTGACTAACCTTTAAGGCTTCATTTAGCGTAACCAATTCTTCATTAACGGCCGACTGCTCTTCGTTGGCTGATTTCAGTTCTTCATTAGTTGAGGCCAGTTCCTCATTTAACTGCTGAACTTCTTCACGCGCAACTACCTGAGCTGTTACATCAATAGCAGTAAAAATTACACCTACGATATTATCATGTGCATCCCGATATGGTTGGTATACAGAGTCAAGATATAAGGTTTCTATGTTGCCGTTACGGAACATAATCACAGGCCGTTCCTGGGTTTCGAAGGTATTGCCCGTTGTATAAACACTATGCAATATTTCTTCCAGCCCCTGTCCTTTAGCCTCGGGCAAGGCATCAAAAACAGGCCTGTTTTGAATCACCTCGCGCGGTTTACCCCAAAGTGTTATCATGCGATCATTGGCTACATCTACCGTGTAATCGGCACCAAGCAAAATGCTTTTGGCAACCGGCGAGCGCATAATAATGTTATAAAGGCTTTTGTGACTTTGTTCTACCTCTAATTTGGCAGTAGCCAGGTCGGTCACATCAGCTGCCGTATTCATTACGCCGTAAACGTTGCCTTGCTGATCAAACAGCGGCGTAAAATCGTAATTGAAGTAGAACGGCTGTAATTTGCCATTAACCAAAAGGTCAACCCTTTGATTGGTTGCGTGGTAAGGTTTACCGGTGGTGTATACCTCGTCCAGACGCTCATAAACGCCAGTACCTGCCAGTTCTGGCAACACTTCCGCATAAGTTTTGCCAATTAAATCGCTTCCGCGGTTCCATGCATCAATAATAGCCTGATTAAGCATTTCTATTCGCATTTCCCTACCCATGTATACACCTATCGGAAAGGGAGCACTTTCAATTACACTACGTACTTTCTGTTCGCTGGTAGCTAGTTGCTGCACCAACTCCTCAAGCCGGTTCCGGCTTTCGTAAAGCTCTTCGTTAGTAACCCGAATTTCTTCATTCATGGCGGTTAGCTCTTCGTTAAGCGCCTGTTGCTCACTTTCACTTTCCTGTAAAGCCGAGGTACGTTCTTCTACCTTACGTTCCAGATTTTCATTAAGCTCGGCAAACTGTTCCTGCGTCCGCTTCAATTCCTCATTAGTTACAATAAGCTCTTCATTACCCGACATCAGTTCTTCGTTACTTGCCTGAAGTTCCTGATAAGCCTGCTGTAATTCTTCGTTCAGTCGCTGTAGCTTTTGCTCATTTTCCTCAAGTAACTTTCGGGCGGCTACATGTTCGGTCACTTCGTATTTAAAGCTCAAAACAGCGTTAATTTCGCCATTATCATCTCTTAAGGGTTGATATACAACGTTAAAGTAATGATCGCTCAGCTGACCTCCGGTTTTACCAGCAAGGGGTACACCTATTTCCGTATCGATGAATGGCTCACCAGTTGTATAAACGGTGTTTAAAATATTCCAGATAGGCTCATCCTTTATTTCAGGCAAAGCTTCAAGCAAAGGCATACCCAATACTTCACGTCCCGGAAATAACTCTTTTTGATATTGAGGATTAACATATGTAAAAACCAAATCCGATCCACTAACCACCGCAATTTGTGCAGGTATGGCATGAAAAAGCATTTCCATTTGCCGGCTCATGCTGTTTGCACTGGCTTTGGCCTTACGTTCCGTTTCCAAACTATCGGCCAAATGCCGTTTACTCAAAACCTGGTCTGTAACATCCTGGGTTTCGTGTATAATGTAGCTAATTCCGCCGTCATCATCCAGCACCGGCTTGTGCATAGTTTGCCAATAACATTCTTTCAAATGTCCAGGCCTATGAGGGTCTGGTATATCAAAACGGGTTAGGGGTATGCGGTGCGGTTGTTTGGTGGCCAAAACCTGTTCTAAAGATTCGGCAACACCGCCTTCTTTTCCGGCCGACCATTCGGGCATTCTTGGAAAGACGTCGAAAAAGTAACGGCCAACAATTTCTACTCTTGGCTTTCCGATGAGTTTAATATGGTCATCACTAGCAGTAAGTATAGTAAGCTCCGGAGAGAGTACCACACAGCAAATGGGTAGTGTTTCAAAAACGCGTAAAGCAATTGCCGGCAAAGTCGGACTGCTTAAATCTTCCATCATATCCGTTTATTTCAGTAGAAATACAAGAATACGGATAAAATAAAATAAGTAGAACCTGAATTGAAAGGTTGAAAATTATTTTACCCTAAATAACACTCATAACATAAGCGATCAGGTAATAATTCTTTTGCAGCTCACTTGATTTTAATTTGAAAGTATTAATCTGCTAAAAGTGGACTTGTTACATCAGGTTTGCAGAAGATACTTTATAAATATACTCGTCATACAAACTTGTTTTCCGTTCTGTTGTAAAGAAATATAGGAAGCCCTGTTTTATTTTGACAGCAAACTAACTTATAACAACAACAAACTGTACGGTTACCCCTATCTTTACCTGCATGATGTCCTTGCTTTTTAAACAACCGCTAAGGTTTATTTTTGCATTTGTATTTTGCATATCAACAGGATGCAGTTTGTACGCGCAAGAAGTGGTGCCACCAACACGCTGGGACGATAGGGTGTTAATTAATATGGCTAATAACCGCACACCCGAGAAAACTGCTTTTCTTAGATGGATGACCAACACGCAGCTGTATGGTGACATTGGTGTACCTGCCGGTTTGCTTATTGGCGGCATCGCATCAGGCAACAAAGAGATGCGCCAAAATGCTCTTTATGTAGCCAGCAGTACGGCAGTTTCAGCCGGCATAATGACATTGATTAAGCATTTTGTTAAGCGCCCCCGGCCATTTATTCGCAACGTAAAAATTATTCCGGTATACCGTGCAGGTAGTACCTCTTTCCCATCGGGCCATACAACATCTACATTTTCAACAGCTACGGCACTAAGCTTGGCTTATCCAAAATGGTATGTTATTGCACCGGCTTATCTTTGGGCTGGTACGGTTAGCTATTCCAGAATGTATTTGGGCGAACATTACCCAACAGATGTGGTTGGCGGTGTAGCTCTGGGTGCCGGTACGGCTGCATCACTTTTATTTTTGAGAAAATAGCCAAGCCATTTAACAAGTTTTTATACCCTATTACTATTCTTTTATTGATTTAGAAAAGTGACTATAAGCGCTTATTCTATAATGGCACTGTTTCATTCAATCCTAACAACTTAAAAGCCTGTTGCCTATATCTGTTAAGATGAATGTCATAAACTTCAGCATCCTGAATCATGCTCAAATAATAATAGGCACCATCAGAGATTACAAAAATGAGGTCAGCAGCTTTTGCCGCATCGTCGCAGATAATCAAACGCTGATTTATACAGGCCTGGATAAGGTTTTGAAGCCAGCGTCTAAGCAAAAGATGTAATTCCCGAAAGCGGTGCTTAATCACTTCATTCCGAAAAATGAGCGCAAAGCAATTGTAGAATATACTATCATCTATATAACTGTTCCACTTTCTTGAAAATATATTATGCATCACATCTGTCAGCTTTTCAAGAGCATCTACCTGCTCCGTTTCTGACTGATAAATATTTTCATAACGGAGCATAATAAAATCAATCAAACCCAGTAACATATCTTCTTTGGTGGCAAAGTAGTGCACCACCAAGCTTTGATGCATATTAAGCTCTTTGGCTACCTTGCCAAATGAGGTATTTTCAATACCCTCGCGCTTAGCCACTTCGTAAAATGCTTCAATAATACGTTTCTGCTGATCTTCCTTTAAGCTTTTTCTGCCCATATCGTCTTTAAAATTAAAACTTGCCGCGAATAAAACATAAAAAAAATAAATTTACTGAACGGTCAGTTTATTTAATAGATATTTCACGTCAGCTTAATATTGCAACTATTCCTTTGCAGCAAACAAAAAGTTGACATGAAGACACTTTACATTGCATTGATTACATGTCTCTTGCTGTACACCAACCTTGCCTTTTCACAACAACAAAAGGTCACGGGTACGGTAAAAGACGATCTTGGCGAAACGCTTATAGGCGTATCAGTTAAAGAAAAGGGCAAAACAACTGCTACTCAAACAGACATTAAGGGCATGTACACCATCAATGTATCAGGCCCTACAGCCGTACTTGAATTTACGTATATGGGATACGTTAAGCAGGAAGCGGCTGTTGGCGACCGCAAATCGGTGGATGTTATTCTTAAAAAAGACAATGCCGAACTGAATGAAGTAGTTGTTGTAGGTTATGGTACACAAAAAAAGGTAAACCTTTCTGGCGCGGTTGACCAGGTAAGTGCTAAAGCTTTAGCAAACCGACCTATATCTAATGTAGCACAGGGCTTGCAGGGGCTAGTGCCCAACCTTAATATTGATTTTGGTTCGGGAGAGCCGGGTGCTGCTGCTAACATTAATATCCGCGGCATTACATCTATCAACGGCGGTAACCCGTTGATTTTAATTGATGCCGTGCCCTCTGACGCTGTTGAGCTTAACCGTTTGGCGCCACAGGATATCGAATCCATTTCGGTAATCAAAGACGCATCGGCAGCCGCTGTATATGGCGCACGTGCTGCATTTGGTGTTATCCTGATTAAAACCAAAACTGGTACCCAGGATGGCGTTAATGTGAGTTACACCTTTAATACTTCGCTCAATAAGCCAACAGTAATTCCTAAAAAGATTACAGATCCTTATATCTTTTCGAGATTGCTGGAGTTATCAACCAACAATACACCTTGGGACAATGTTAACTACAGCGACCAGTTTTATCAATATGCCAAAGAGCGTTCAGATAACCCTTCCGTTGCGGGGGTAAGGGTAAATCCAACGGATAACAGCCTGTGGGAATACATGGGTAACCAGGATTGGACTCGTTATTTTTTGAGCGATAACACAATCTCTCAGGACCATGCCTTGTCTATCAGCGGAAAATCAAATAAAGCAAATTATTATTTATCGGGCAATTACAATCATCAAAATGGTATCCTTAAAATTGCCGATGATTACTTTGATCGCTATAGTCTGCGCAGTAAAGTAGATTATAAAATTACACCGTGGTTAAGCTTTGGCAACAATACCTACCTAACCATGACGCGCAGGGAAAATCCAACAAATTATTCGATATCAGACATTTATAATTTGTTTCCAACTGATTATGACAAAAACCCTGATGGTACCTGGGCTAATACCAGTGTTGGCCGTACCGGGGCAATGCTTACCGAAGGTGGTAAAAGCAGTGACAAGTACTTTAGTTTGCAAACGCAGTTTAATGGCGAGCTTTCTATCATCAAAAATATACTGAAGGTAAATGCTGATTTTACTTATCGCAGAGGAGCTGATAATTACAATGAATACAGTACCCCATATAAAATTGGTTTTGGGCCAAATGATGTTCGCGAAGAGGGAACCAGCTATGCTCGCAAATGGTCGGGATTTGATGATTATACAGTACTTAATACCTACGCAACATTCACCCAAAAATGGGGCAAGCATGATTTAAGTGTGCTTGGCGGTTATAACCAGGAGTATTCACGTACCGAAGCAAACGACATTCGTCGTTATGGACTAATCTCGGCCTCATACCCAACACTTGGCTTGGCAACCGGAGATCTTACAGCCAGCCAGTCTATCAGCGATTGGGCTATACAAGGCCTGTTTTACCGGTTGAACTATATTTATAACGACAAGTATATCCTAGAGTTTAACGGGCGCTATGATGGAAGCTCGAGATTCCCGTCAGATAAACGCTTTGGCTTTTTCCCATCAGCATCTGCAGCGTGGCGTGTAGACCAGGAAAAATTCATGAAGTGGGCGGAGCCTGTTTTAAGTAATTTCAAATTGCGTGCGTCATACGGATCATTAGGTAATCAGTCGGTGGCAGATTATGGATATATCTCAACCTTAAACCCTTACACTTCGGGCTACTTAATTGGCGGAACCTTGCCCTTGGCGGTATCAACCCCTGGGTTGGTTAGCCCAGATTATACCTGGGAAAAAGTAACTACACGCAATTTTGGTACTGATATAGGCTTGTTTAACAATAAGCTGAACATCACTTTTGATATATATCAGCGTAACACCAAAGGCATGTTAACATTAGGACGAGATTTGCCTGATGTTTTAGGTGCCAGTGAACCACGTGAAAATGCGGCCGATTTGCGTAACCGCGGATGGGAGCTTTCAATAGCCTATCAAAATAGTTTCAATACAGGTAAAGACCCAATTTCATTCGGTGCACGGTTCGTCCTGTCAGACAGCCGTTCGGTAATCACTAAGTTTGACAATCCTAATCAAAGCCTGTTGCAATACCGTAACGGTATGCAACTTGGCGAAATATGGGGCCTGCAAAGCAATGGTTTGTTCCAATCGCAAGCCGAAATTGATGCTTTGGACGAATCATCCATTATTCCGTGGGGAGCACTTCAAATTGTACCGGGCTGGCCAAAATATATGGATCGTGACGGTAACGGAAAAATTGAAACAGGCCTTACTGCAACAGATCCGAAAGATATGTCGATCATCGGAAACACTTCGCCACGTTTCCAATTCGGCCTTGATTTAAATACCAGCTGGAAAGGATTTGATATCCGTGCATTTTTCCAGGGTGTGGCCAAACGTGATTATTATCCGCTCGATTACCTGTACTGGGGTTTTTACCAGCAGCCCTATGCCGGTGGCTACCCGCACCTGCTTGATTTTTACCGGCCTAATAACGATAGCCCTGTTGACATGGCCAAACACTCGCAGGCTTATATCAATGCTGGTTTGGCTAACCAGAATCTTAATTCAAAATATCCAATACTACAAGCCTGGTTGGCCGACGTGAACCTGGGCACCACACCGGGGAATGCTAAAGGCTTAGCCATTCCGCAAACAGGTTATATGCTTAACGGTGCTTATTTGCGCTTTAAAAACTTAACCATAGGTTATACATTACCGGCAAGCCTTACTAAAAAATGGCACGTATCCAATGTGCGCTTTTATGCAAGTGGCGAGAACATCTACGAATGGTCTGCCCTTAAAAAGTTTTTCGACCCGGAAGCCATCAACTTAAATACGGTAATCAACCCCTCGTCAAATACCGTGCGCGGCGGTAATGGATATGCCTATCCATGGCAAAGAAGATATTCAGTTGGCGTTAACTTCAATTTTTAAAACCAAGTTAATTATGAAAAATATTACCAAATATATAACAGGGTTTGCGCTTGCAGCTATAAGCCTGAGTGCTTGTAAAAAAGACTTTTTAGACAGACAGCCGCAAACGGCTTTAGGTACTGATAACTTTTTTAACAGTGAGCAAGACCTGAAACTTTATATAAATAATTTGTACAACTTTCCGGGATGGGGCATTTACAATAATGACAGGGCAACTGATAATGCCGCTACAACAGGTACTGTAGAAATTAAAACCATGATGGTGGGAACCCCAAGTGCCTCTACCATTACAACAGGCTGGAATTGGGAGCAGTTGCGCAGTGCAAACTACTTTTTGACAAATTTTAAAAAAGCGCCTTTAAGCAAAGAAGTTCTTGACCATTACGAAGGTATAGCGCGCTTTTTCAGAGCGCAGTTTTACATTGAAAAAGTAAAGCGATATTCTGACGTACCCTGGTACGACCAGGTTATTAACACCAATGATAATGACCTGCTGATGAAAGCGCGTGATCCGCGCACATTAGTGGTTGATAAAATTATGGAAGACCTCGCCTTTGCAGCAGCGCACGTCAATACAACATCAGATGCCGGAGCGGTTAACCGCTGGGTTGTTAAAGCTTATCAGGCACGCTTTGCCTTATACGAAGGTACTTACCGGCGATATCATAACGAGCTGAACTTGGCTTTTACAGCTACGCGCTTTTTGGAACTGGCTCGTGACGTATCACGCGATATTATAGATAACGGGAAGTTTAAACTTTACACCACCGGCAACCCCAATCAAGACTATGTAAATTTGTTTAACCGAGAAAACCTGAATGGCAACAGCGAAGTTATTTTAGCAACTTACAACGAAAACGGTTTAAGAAACAGCGGCTGGAGTTCTACCGTGTTTGGCAACTATGAAGTATCACCCGCTAAAGATCTTTTACAAGATTACCTGATGAAAGATGGTTCTGCCTATACTAATCAGCCGGGTTATGCAACATTCTCTTTTGTAAAGGAATTTGAAAACCGAGACCCAAGGTTAAGCCAAACTTATGCTTACCCTGGTTTTGTGCTGCTTAACACCAGCACCTATTCACAAGGTGGTGGTTTATATGTACAACAGCTGGCTAAAAACTTTACTGGTTATCACCAAATTAAAGGCTTTGTGAATGATCAAAGTTCTGTTATACAGCAAAACCTTGATGTGCCGGTATTACGCTATGCCGAAATACTGCTTACTTATGCAGAGGCAAAGGCAGAATTGGGCGAACTTACACAAACTGATTTGGATGTAAGTGTAAACCTGCTGCGCGATCGTGTTGGAATGCCACACATGCCACTTGCTCCTGCTACCGATGCGGTTCAGGCGGTTAAATATGGCAACGTTACATCGGCACAAAAAGCGGTACTTTTAGAAATACGCCGTGAACGACGCATTGAAATGGCTTTGGAAGGTTACCGTTTTGACGATTTGATGCGTTGGAATGCCGGTAAATTACTAGAGAAAGAACAAGAAGGTATATATTTTTCGGGCATTGGGCGGCATGATTTGACCGGTGATGGTGTTCCGGACATTATGCTGCTAAACAACAATGAATCTATCCCCGAAGTGAAGGAGAAAAACGCTTTAGGTAGAGACCTCATTTATTATCGTGCAGGTTCGATTGGGCAGGATGCCGGTGTGTTTTTGAAAAACGGCAGCTCCGGTACTGTACAAACCATTGCCGATAATGGTATTTTCCAGGAGCCTAAATATTATTACAGACCAGTACCGCAAAATCAAGTATTATTGAACCCCAACTTAAAACAAATTTTTGGCTGGTAAAACATCAAACAATTAGCATGAAAAAAATTTTAATAGCAGCGGCTTTTATTTTTGTTACCGGTGTAACCGCCGCCCAAAAACAGAAAGTTGTATTTGTAATTATCGACGGCGTTTCTAAAGATGTGATGGAAAGCGTACCTACGCCCAACCTGCATGCTATAGCGCAGGAAGGAGCTTTATTGAGCGCATACCAGGGCGGAGAGCGTAACGAATTTAACCAAACGCCAACTATATCGGCACCGGGCTATTACAACGTACTTACCGGCGTATGGTACCATAAGCACAATGTGCCTGATAATGATATCAAAGCCCCCAACTACAATTATCCAACGATATTCCGCTTATTTAAAAACCAATTTCCTGAAGGCAAAGCCGCCGTCTTTTCGAGTTGGCAAGATAACCGCACCAAATTGATAGGTGAAGGCCTTGCACAAACCGGTAACATTAAAATGGATTATCATTTTGATGGCCTGGAGCTAGATACCGTTAAATATCCGCATGACAAAGGCCGCAAATTCATGTCAGATATCGATCAGGCCGTTACTGATGAGGCCTCACGTGTCATCAGCCAAAATGCGCCCGACCTGTCATGGGTTTATTTGGAATTTACTGATGATATGGGCCATATGTACGGTGATAGCGAACAGTTCCATAACGCCGTGCAAGCTGCCGACCGGCGTGTAGGCCAGTTGTGGGAAGCCATTAAGCAACGAAAAGAAAAATACAAAGAAGATTGGTTGATTGTGATAACCACCGACCATGGACGTGACCCCAAAACCGGTCGCGGGCATGGCGGCCAGTCAGACCGTGAGCGGGCTTCATGGATTGTTAATAACGCAAAGCCAATTAACAACTATGCCAAGCAAACACAACAGGTAAGCGTAGTAGATATTGTACCCACTATATGCCGCTTTTTGAACATCAAATTATCTGCCGATCAGCAACGTGAGTTGGATGGTGTGCCGCTTATCGGCAAGGTGTCATTAGCACAGCCTGTTGCTTCTACAGCAAATCATAAAATCAACCTTACCTGGATGCCGGTTGACAATGAAGGAAAGGTAAAAGTATGGCTGGCCAGTACAAATGATTATAAACAAACCGGCCGGCCCGACCATTACAAACTGATAGGCGAGGTACCGGTAAAGGATGGAAAATTTAATATAGATTTGAGCCGTGAAGCAACTTCTAACTTTTATAAAGTTGTGTTGGAAGGAAAGTATAACACGGTTAACCGCTGGATAATCAGTAAATAATAATAAAACTATGCACCAAGCCTTGCCCAAAATGTTATTTGATATTTTAGGCTGGCTTGGTGCTTTACTTTTTTTGGTTTCCTATTTTTTACTGATTATAAAAAAGTGGCGACCAACCTCTTCTGCCTTCCATTGGGCAAATATTTGGGGTGGGATATTTGTAGGCGCAAGCGCCTGTTATGATAGTTCTTACCCTTCGGCATTTATCAATTTTGCCTGGGCAATCATAGCCTTGTATGGTTTGTATACCGATCAGTTTCGGAAAATCAATCTTTAAAACTTCACAAAATTAGCTATTTTACCTATAGCGCTACCGCAAGGGTAAAACCGTTGCTTCGCCGCTGGCTATCGCATAAAATCAGTATTCTCGACTGACAGGCAAAAAAGAAACTGGTTGATAAAAAATGTTCCTCTGGTAACCAATCAAATGCTTACAGGTTACAACTCATCGCTTGTATCACTGTTACTTGTGCTAACTGAGGCAAGGTTATCGTTGTGATTTTGCTGCGTGCTAACTTTGGGTTGCTTTTTAGCCATACCAACATTTGTAAACGGCGCAGACTCTCTTTCAGCCAAGTGGGTAGACAAGGTCATTTTTTGGGTAGATGACGGTTGCGTTTTGTTTAGCTTTTTTAATAATAGTGTAATGACATGATCGGCAATTTCCACAATAGGTTGTCCAATGGCGGTTACCGAATACAATTCGAACAATGAATAATCGTCGAACGATATTACGGCCAAATCATCCGGAATTTTTAGGCCCAGCTTTTTAATCATTTTTAAGCCACAGGTGCCAATATGGTCTGTGCCAAACAATACGGCGTCCAGTGAGCGGTTCTTTTTTAAATAGGCAAAAATCGGCTCATTAATCAACTCTTCATTTCTGTGAAACTTAATCTCTTTAAGATGTGGCTTCAGCTTAAACTCTTTGATGGCCGTTTCATATCCCGAACGCCGCTCCTGCATCTGCGTTTGTTCAGACAAAAAGGTTATGAAGGCTATATCTTTGTAGCCACTTTCAATCAGTTTACGGGTAGCATTGTACGTACTGTAATAATTATCTACTACCACATAATCGGTATTAACTTTAGGCAGATACCTGTCAAAAAGCACTACAGGGAAACCTTGCTTTATTAGCTGTTCTATGTCTGCCTCTATATCGGGCGGTGGGGCAATAATATAACCGTCTACATGCCTGTCCTGAAATATTTTTAATTGTTCGCGGGCACGCTCAGTGTCGTTATCAGTACTGCAATAAACTATTTTGTAACCATTGTCGTAAGCTCTGTCCTCAATTAAACGGGCTATGGTGGCAAAAAACGGATTGGATATATCCTCCACCATCAGCCCAATGATATTGGATTTTCCGGTGGCCAAACTTTGCGCCAGCGCACTAGGCTTATAGCCAACTTCTGCAATATAATCAGTTACTTGCTTAACCAGTTTTTCACTGATCCGCTTCTCTTGCGCACGTCCATTTAAAATAAAGGATACCGTCGTTTTTGAAATATTCAGCCGACTGGCTATATCTGCAATGGACAATTTTTTACTCACGAAAGGGCTGTTTTTTGATTTTAAGGTAAGTTACAATTTTATTCAGATAATCCGCTTTAGCAAGCCTTATTTCGAACTTATGCTAACGCCAACTAACGCAAAATTAACATCAATATATAAACTTTTGAAGATAGCTCGTCAACTCATTGTTAGCTAAAGCATTATTTTAATTTCAATCTGATAAACCGTGGCCGATACAAGTGTGGGTCTTTATTCAGGTCCTTAATGAATTCAACCGAGTTGATATTGTAGCTGATAAGCAGTTCGCCCGGAGCTGATAAACCAGGGTGGGCTTTTGCATTATATACAACATGCGTTTTCTCGGGCAAATCAATACTGCAATCCCATATCCGGATGATAGGCCCAAAAGGGCCAGCCGGACTGGCACCTAGGCGCATGGCCACATGTTGCCCCATGCCTCCTTCCTGGAAGATTAGTACGTAGCGCCCATCAGGCAGTGCTGTAACACTTAGTTCGTTTGATACACTATTAGTAAGGGCGGTCGCTTTATGCATATCGGCAACCCAGTTGCGGCCATCCCAAAATGTCCATTTGGAAAAATGCTCAAAATTAACAGGTTTTACACGAGCTACTAAAAGTTGCTTTGCCATGCCCTTTACGCCATAAACATAAATGTAACCATCGGGCGACGGAGCACCCGCCTTAACGGTATTAACATATATGCCTGCTCCAAATGAACCTATATCCCCATCATGTTCTAAATAAAATGGGGTATCCATTTGTTTGTAGCTGGCAAAAGGCGCAGGTTCATTTGCAGCTATTTTAATTAGGGTATTACCAACCTCGCGAAATCCAAATGCACCATCACTTACATTACGTACCCGATAGCCAAAAATGTAAATGGCATTGTTCATTTCGGTATTTACAAAACCGTCGCCCAGCCAATAATAGTCTTTAGCTTCTGTTTTAGGTGTGCGGGGTGTAAATACAGGGTCAGGTTCTTTATGCTGGTCTAAATTCCAGTAAAACTTCATTTTCGAAGCCACAGGTTTATTACCGGTAAGGTAAGCTACAGAATTATGAATCATTTTATAGCCCGGCAACATGGTACTATCGGTTACCTGCCCTATCATACTATCGCTAAAAATAAATAGCGTTTGTTGATTATTGCCAGCAGTAACGTGCTCACGCCCGTTTAACGGGATGCTATAAATCCCGTCGCCACCAAACCAACCTTCATTCCTTTTAAACAAATTGGACCAATCGGTGGCACGTTCAACCGTAAATTTAATATGGGTTAAATCTTTGTGTTGGGTTGCTTGTGTAGTTTGAGCTTTAAGATCTGGTGAGTTTAAACATAGTATCCCCATACTGGTACATACAGTTAAAACCGCCCTATATATTAAACTAGCCATTTTAAAAATCAATAGTTATCAAATTTAAGATAGCTTCTTACTGTTTTGCAAAACTTTATACTTTAAAATTAAGTTGCCCAATCCTGTAAGCCCTCCTGCCATCATAAGCACGCCAATAAACTGTGCCTGCGTTAGGCTAAAATTGGCTATGGTGTATTTATGGTTGATACGAATAAATTCTATAAAAAAACGCTCGGCACCATTTAAAACAAGATAGATGAAGAACATGAGACCTGGCGTAATAATACTTTTTCTGAACATCCACATCACCACAAAAAAACCAATGCACAATACAGCTTCATAAAAAGAAGTTGGAAATACACCTTGCACCAACTGGTTGCAGTAGTTTCCGTTACATCCGCTGATGGGTACACCGGCATTGATAGCGTTATGCGGAAAGCGGAACGACCACATCCAATCGGGCAGTAACCTTAGAAATGTTGGTTTGGGCCGTGTATTTACAATACCCCAGTCGCCATCACCCGAAAGCTGGCAGCCGATGCGCCCTACACCATAGGCCAGCATCATACCTGGCGAACCAATATCGGCCAGGTGAACCAGTTTCATACCATGCACCTGCCCAATGTACAAGTACGTTAATGCTCCAAAAATCAGCCCTCCGTAATAAGCAAAGCCGGTGCTGTTAAACAAGGTATCTATCGGGTTGTAAATAAACAAATCCCAATGTTCAATCACATCAAACAGCTTTGAGCCTAATACTCCGGCTACGCCCACAGCCAGTACAATTTTGCCCATCAACTGGTAGGGATGCACCGTTTTTTGAACCAGTTTTGGTACAGGTAGTATTTTCTTTTTATGGTCGGTATACACCCAAAGCGCAAACAGACTGCCCACCACTATACCAACCGGCCAGTAGCCCTGCCCTGAAAGTACATAATTACGAGGATTATATTGAAAAGCTGCATACTGCCATATTACGCCACCCACTTTATAGCCCAATAAAAAGCCGAGTAAAAAGTTAACCATAATATCAGCTACCGATGCTGGCTGGCCAATCATTTCTTGCTTGGTGAAAGCATGTATTTTACCAAGCGCCTCGTACCTTTTAAACTCGGCTGTAAACACCTGGTATGCGGCCAAAAAAGCAACCGCTACAAAAAAGCCAAATGTTTGTACCGGGAATGGTACATGAATGTGAAATAAATACGCCAGCAAATCATTGATGGTAGGAAACATTTACAAAAGCATCAGAAAAAGTGAATATAAAACATTGCTGCAAAGTAACAAAGGCTCACACCGGTTAAGATGTCAGCCTTTGCATAATTTAACTTATTACCTTAAAGCCCAATTTGTAAACCTACGTTAACTACCCGTTGGTTAATATAAGCATCGCCGGCAGTATTGGTTGATACTTCGGGATCTTGCTGATATTTACGGTAATTATCAAAAGTAAACAAGTTATAACCGCTAAAATACAAACGGGCATTGTGCATGTGGAAAGGCAGCCATTTGGTTGGCAGCTGGTAGCCAATATCCACCGTTTTGATACGGATGTAATACGCGTTGATAAGCCAAAAATCTGACATATAAAAACTTGGGCTGTTTATAGAGTTTTTATCCATGGTAAGCCTCGGAAAAGTTGCATTTACGCTATTACTAGGCGTCCACCTTTCTAAGTGAATGGGTTGAAACTGGCTTTGAAACGGTTCTATACCTGTGCCTACTACAGCAAAGCTATAATTGAATGCACCTTGTAATAATACACTTACGCTAAACCCTTTATAACCCGCCTGCAGGTTTAAGCCCAGCGTTGTATTGGTTAAATTAGGATGCCCTATTGGCTTTTGGTCAAAAGCATCAATTATACCATCGCCGTTTAAATCTTCATATCTTAAATCGCCGGGTTGCAAAGGTGTACCGGAAAGGGGCGTTGCAATAGGGTTACCTGCATTTGAGCCTCCATGCGCAACCTGGTAAGCCTTAATGGCGGCAATATCCTGCGCTGTGTAAAAGCCTAAGTAATGGTAACCGAACGGCTGGTTAATCGGCTGCCCTGTTCTGGCCAGATTAGGGAAAGCAGGCGTTGGTTCATCAAAGTATAAAATTTTGTTTTTGGCATACGAGAACACAAACGAAGTACTGAACTGCAGTTTACCAATATTATCATGGTAACCGATTTGCCCATCGATACCTTGATTAAGTGTACGGCCGATATTAACAGCCGGTAGATCTACACCCAAAATTTGGGACACACTACCCGGTTTAATGAGCTGATCGAACCGAACATCATGAAAGTAATCAACAGTAGCAGAAACCTTATCATGCAGCAGGTTCACATCTAAACCAATGTCCAGCTTTTTGGCACGTTCCCACACTACATTACTATTGCTTAAAGAGCCTTCTGCAAAGCTGTTGTAGTTTTGAACAGTTTCGCCAAAATTATAGCCAAAGCCTGGAGTGTAAACTTGGTTATAAACATAGCGGTTGCCTGGTGCTGCATCTGAACCCACTATACCATAGCTGCCTCTTAACTTAAATAAGCTAAACACCGGAAACATTTTGGAAAAGAAAGATTCTTTAGCCAGGTTATAACCAACACTTAATGCAGGGAATACACCAAAGCGGTGGTTTTCGGCAAAACGGTCGGTACCATTGCGCGCTATGTTAAACTCAAATAAATATTTTTGCTTATAATCATAGCCTAATTTACCCGATAACCCGCGAAACTTTTGAGGTACAGCTACCAGCGAACCATCTAAAAATGCATTCGCAAAATAGGTTTGCGATTGCTGGTTGAACAACACTAAACCGTTAAAGTGGTGTGTATTACTAAACGTACGGTCGTAGTTGGCGTACAGCTGCACGTTATAGTTATTAGTATTGATATCTGTGTTACCGGTTAACGCATAGGTATCGTACACGTAAGTAGCTCCCGGACGCAGAGTATAGCGGTTATTGGCAGCATCGTAATGATAAGCCGGGATACCATTGTTAAAAATTTGCTTCGTAAACTGCTCCACGCTGGAGTAAGCTACGCGTGCTGTTGCAGATAATCCCGGTGTTAAATCGTCTAGCTTTTCGGTAGCACCAAACAACACGTTAAAATCTGTTCTTCTGGCGTGCTGATACCCGCCGGTAGCCAGCCTGGCATTTAACGTAGGCAAGTGTTCGGGGTTGAAAGAAGAATAGGCGTATGAATACGTACCGTTAGGGTTGATGTAAGGCGCTGTAAACGGTGTAATTTTACTAAAATTATACACCTCTCCTACCGCATTTTGATTATAAGGCTGATTTAAATCAGAAAACCGGGTACTAATATCTAAACGAAAATCAAGATTCTTGTTGGCTTTCAAATCCAGGTTCGACCGGAAATTGTATCTTCTGAAATAATAGTTGGTATTCACCAAGCTTTGTGGATCTGCAAAATCTTTCACTAAGCCATTCTGACTTAAGGCACCGCCAGAAATAAAGTACTTAAGTGCATTGGTACCGCCCGATATATCCAGGTTAGCGTTAGCCTGATAGGAAAACTTTTTGAAAATAGCATCGTACCAGTTTACGTTAGGATGCCCGTAAGGGTCAGTTCCGTTTCTAAAGGCATCCAAATCGGCTTGTGTAAAAGTTTCAGGGATACCGTCATTGCGTTCTGCTTCGTTAATAAGCAGTGCAGAATTATATGAGTCTAAAAACTTAGGCACTTTAGTTGGCGCCTGGATACCGTTTTCTACACGTAAATTAACTTGCGGTACACCACCTTTACCACGACGGGTAGCCACTACTAATACGCCATTGGCCCCTTTAATACCGTAAATGGCTGTGCTGGAGGCATCTTTAAGAATAGAAATACTTTCTATCTCATTTACGTTAATTTGTTGCAGCTGTTCGTAAGTGTACTCAATATCATCAACAATAATTAACGGACGGTTACCATCCGGATTAAGCGAGCTAACCCCACGGATGAAAAAATCAGAAGCATCACGGCCGGGCTGACCCGAACTTTGCTGTGAAAAGAAACCCGGCAGCTTACCTGTAAGGGCATTTTGCACGTTGGCGGTGGGTACGGTACGAATATCGGCAGCAGATATGGAACTAACCGACCCGGTATTGGTAATACGTTTTTTAGTACCATAAGCTACCACTGATACCTCATCCAAGCCGTTACTGTTTATTTGCAGAATGATATCCAGTGCCTTGTCTGACTTTACCGGAACTTCTTGCTGCACATAACCTACAAACCGTACCAGTAATACGTTAGACCGACCGCGCAGGGTAATGGTAAACTTACCATTGGTATTGGTTACTGTTCCGTTGGCCGGCACCCCTTTCTCTACTATAGATGCGCCGGGCAAAACACCGCCCACGTCTCTTACCGTGCCGGTTATCGTTCTGGTTTGTGCGTACAATGCTACCGGCAGCATCAACCATATAGATAGAAAGAAAAGTAATGTTCTTCTCATTGTTTCTTAGTTATAAAGGTTTAACTGTTAAAAATCACCATCCAGGGTTTTGCTTCATGTTGGGGTTTTTCAATACCTCATCATATGGGACGGGATTGAGGTACATTTTGGGCGCCTGAAACTTAGTGGCCAAAACAGTTATATAATTGTAAGTGAGGCTGGATCCTACTTTTGAAATAGATACACCTGTGCGTGGCTGGTTCATTACCGTTTGGGCAATTTTCCAACGTTTGATATCCCAGTAGCGGCTTTCTTCAAAAGCCAGTTCCACACGCCGCTCGTTTTGAATAGCTGTGCGCATCTCTTCCTGGCTCATGCCCGGTTTAAGACCATATAAATTATTGGTACCAGCCTGGATACCAGCCCGCTTCCTGATGCTGGTTAAAACGTCATATACATCGTTGGTGGGGCCAACAGCCTCGTTCTGGGCCTCTGCATATGCCAACAGAATATCGGCATAACGCAAAATTATCCAATCTTCGTTATGGGTGCTATAGTTACTCGTATTTTCAAAATTGCCCATAAACTTGCGCATGTAATAACCCGTGCGGGTTTGCTGCAAGCTGCCATTGGGCTTGCTTTGGCCGCCTTCGTAAGTTTGCAACTGTGTGTTAAGCCATTGCGCGCCATTGTACAAGAGGTTATAAGCAAAGCGCGGATCGCGGTTGTTGTATGGGTTATTTATATCATAGCCTGATGCCGGATCGGTAATAGCCATGCCATTACTCATGGGGAAAGCATTGGCTAAATCTTGCGAAGGACTGGTTTGTCCTCTGCCGCCGGCATTGTTAAAACCTATCGGCCCGTTTACATTTTCGATGGCCGATCCAAAATCTCCTTGCCTGAAAAAGATTATTTCGGGGTTATTCTGTGTTAAAAAGATGTCTTTATAATTGTCAAGCAATTTGTAAGCCTGCAAATTCATCACAGCCTTAGCCGCCGCAGCTGCTTGCGCCCATCGGGTAGCGCTGTAATCGGCATAACCGGTTAGCGGATTTGCAGCATCAATATTACCACCATTAAACAGCGGACTGGCTGCATACAACAACACACGGGCCTTTAAAGCCATGGCTGCACCTTGCGTAGCACGGTGGCTATCAGCATTCGGAAATTGAACCGGATAGGTTAGTAAAGTGTCTTTAATAGCATCACATTCACTAACAATATAACTAATACAATCGGCAAATGAATTGCGTGGCAGGTTTACATTGTCATTAAGCGTAAATACTTTATTGCCCAACAGCGGCACGCCGCCGTAACGCTTAACCAATTCAAAGTAAAACATAGCCCTCAAAAAGCGGGCTTCATTTTTCCATAAATATTTTATGGAGTAGCCGTTATATTTTGATAAAACCGGCACCACATCTATATTGGTAATAAATTCATTAGCGGTGCGTATGCCCTGGTAATAATAACCCCATACATTTTCATCGCCCGGAACGGTGTAGGAGTTATATGCCCCGGTAGATAGCACGGTTACGCTGGCAGTTGCGCTTATAGATGATGACACAGCATCATCAGAAGCAGCATCCAGATAATCATTACCTACACGGTTATGGCCGTTTTTTAGCTTTGCATATACGCCGTATAAAAAGGCTTGTGCATTTACACCGGCCGAATCTTTGGGGTCGAACACATAATTTATCGTGACCTTATCTACCGGAAACTGTTCATATTTTTTGCAACCGCTAATTAATATTACTATACCAACCACGGCAATTATTGCACTTCTATATCTTTTCATGTTATAGGCTTTTAAATCAGGCATTACGGTTATAACTTAATGTTGACACCTGCATTGAAAACTCTTTGGATAGGATACGCTACACCGTACACTTCGGGATCCACACCCTTATAGCCATACAGGGTAAGCAGATTTTCACCGTTAGCAAATAGCCGCACGCCCGAAATTCGCAACCTGCGTACCCACTGAGAAGGCAAATTATAGCCAACCTCGGCATTTTTTAGGCGGAAGTAATTTCCGGAGCGTATGTACAGCGATGACCAGGCAGTATTATTAGGATTACCTAAAGATAAGCGTGGCTGTGTGGCGGTGGTGGCCGTTTCAGGTGTCCAGCGGGCGTTCAATAAATCATATCCCTGCCCGCTATAGGTTAATCCTGAAAAATCGGAAAAGCCGTTGGCCAAGGCGTTGTTAAATAGTATATCGTGATTTTTTACGCCTTGTAAAATCACACTTAGGCTAAAACCTTTGTAATTAAAGCCCAAAGTAGTTCCGTAAAAAATTAATGGTTTAGTATTGCCTATTGGCGTTTGGTCAAATTGATTAATCACGCCATCATTGTTCAAATCTGCATACTTTACATCACCGGCTTGTGGCGTGTAACCTAGTGTGGTAGCACTTGCGGCAGCTTCTTGCGCATTCTGGAAAAATCCAAGGGCTTTGTAGCCAAAAATAACATCCGTACGCTGGCCTGTATAACGTGTCCACGGATAAGGATTGGCCGGCTCATCCTTAAACACTGCTTTAGTACTTTGCACAGATGCGTTGCCGGTAATAAAGTAGTTAAAGTTACCAGCGTTGTTTTGATAAGTTAGCGAAAGCTCGCCGCCTTTGTTCAGATTAACGCCAATATTTTCGTAAGCGTAGTTAGTACCAAGTAAGGCAATGCTGGCGCCACGAATTTGCAGCAGGTTGTAATAACGGTCGCGGTAGTAATCGGCAGTTATTTTAAAGTGGTCTTTAAATAAAGCTATATCAGCGCCTATATCCAGTTTATGCGCTTTTTCCCAGCTTATGTTCGGGTTAGCCAACAAGTCCTCTGCATAAATTTGCACACCGCTTCTGTTTGTACCAGTAGTATACGGGTAGCCAATAGGGCGCGAATAGGTTTGCAAAAAGTTAAAGTAACCATAATTATCTACGTTGGCATTGCCTGTTTGACCGTAGGTTACCCGCCATTTCCAGCTGTTTATCCAGCCAAAATTATCTTTAATAAAACTTTCGCGTGCCATTTGCCAGCCTAAACCACCGGCATAAAACATACCGAACTGATGACCCGGCGGATAGCGGCTATAACCGCTGTTGTTTACAACCGCCTCAATGAAATACTTACCGTCGTAATTATAAGCACCTTTTAATGCACGATTGGTGGTTCCCTGCGATAGATCGTAGTTTAGTACTACCGAACGATAATCATACAAAAACAAGCCGCTTACATTATGCTTGCCGAAACTACGGTCATAATTAACGGTACCTTGCGCATAGGCATAACGGGCGCTTGAAATGGTACCAAAAGTATTAGATTGTGTAAAAGGTGAACCTACTGGCGAGTAGGCATTACCGCCGCCAAACAGGTAGGTATTGTTTTGCAACGAACGGTTAGTAAGCCCTTGTGAAGAAAACGCCAGGTTACCTTTGCCTTTAACCGATAAGCCGGGGGTAACGCCGCTTAAATCGTAATTTAAATCCAGGTTGGCCAGCACATCATTACTATTAACGCGCTGGTAACCCGAATACTGTGTTTGCGATAAAAGGTTGTTGGTATAAACCGTTGTTCCACCAAAGGTATTGTTAGGATTGTAAACAGGATAAGCATTATTAGGCGTAGTAAACAGCGCATTTAATATACCGCCGTAACCTGTACCCGGTTGCGTAAACTGCTGTATACGGCCAAACAATTGTAAATCAACATTTAAGTTTTTGGTTACGTTTACACTCAGGTCAGAGTTAATCATGTAACGGCTTAAATCGTTGTTGGTGTTGTAGGGTGATGATGAAGCCGTTTTAAACATACCGGCTTGGTCCAGGTAATTTAAAGAGATGGTATAACGTGCTACCTGCGTGCCGCCATTTACGTTTAACCGGTAGCTGGTTAAAGGCGAATAATCGCGCAATAGAGTTTTAAACCAGTTTACGTCGGGATGGCGATAAGGATCGGTCTGATCACGGTAAGCACTAAAATCGGCACTGCTGTAAATAGGCTGACGTTTGTCATTTTGCAGTGCTTCATTGTATAGGTATGCATATTGGTAAGCCGGCAGTGGCGTAGGCAAACCAAGTGGCTGTTGCAACGCGGTTTGCGCTGTAAATGATATACGCGGCTTACCCATTTCCGGGCGCTTGGTAGTTACCAGCAATACACCTCTCGAGCTGTTGTTACCCAATAGCATAGTAGATAGTGCATCTTTTAATACCGATATGGATTCAATACTTTCCGGATCAATAGAAGATATTTCGCGCTGTACGTTATCAATTATGGTGATGGGCGTATTACCGCGTAAAAACAAACCAATTTCTGTATTGTCATTAGCCGAATAATTGTTGTGCTGTACCACATTGCCAATCAAGTCGGCCTTGGTTTGGCTGGCGGTGCTCGGCGAGGCAAAACCACTATATTGCTGCGTATACAAGCCGGGCAATTGTCCGGGTAAGGCATAAGAGTACAAAGTAGACGGCGTAGTAGTTAATTGATTTGTGTAAAGGGTGGCAATAGAACCTAATGTATTTTTGGGATCAGCCGTTCCGTACAATACATCAATCCGGTCCGGAGATTTTAAGTAAGTCGGTATCAGCCGTACCCGTAACGTATCCTGCCTGTTTAGCTTTACTTGGCGCACATAAAAGTTTTTAAGTGCAAACACCAATATATCACCTTGTGCAGCATTGATGGCAAATTTGCCGCTGTTATCTGTAGTCACAACATCAGGCTTTGCTTTTACGGTTATTTTAACGCCTTTTAGCGGCACCCCATACTCATCTACCACAACACCCTTGGGGCCATTGGTATAAGGCGCTGTTCTGGCGGTTGTATCCTGCATGGCTGCGTACCCGTTTGTCATCACAAACAACATGAAGACACAAACTGCGGTAATACATTTTTTCAAGTAGCAGTAGGCCATATAATCAGAGATTTTAATTTTATTAAACAATAAGGTCCTTTAGCAAACCCATTCTCAGAACTTGCTTATATTGATTATCAGTTTTATATCAGCTATTTAGCTACACTTAAAGGTGTACACAAACGGGCTTGATGTATTGCCGTACCCTATTTTGGTAGCACCGTTGGCGCTGGTAATAAAGTATTCCATTTTTACAATCGTTTGTGCATCAGTAGCGCCAAAGAAAGACTTTGGCCAAAATGTAATTTGATACCTGTTAGAGCCCGCGGGCAGTTGTACCATTTTGGTTTTATCGGTTTGTTCGCACACAGTTACCGTTTTACCGTCACTGGTATAAGCAGTAGCGCACAGGTAAACGTTTTGTGCGCCCGAAAGCTGTGTAGAGGTTACCGTTCCGTCAAATGTTAGCGTCACAAAATCATTATCCAGCGATTTGGGCGGGTTTACGGTAGTTAGCTGTGGATTACAAAAGTCTACCATATCTCCTGTTCCGCCGGTTAATTCAAAACAGTCCGCCATCAATTTTACACTGTAGTAGGTACCAAACTCGTTACTGGTAAAGCCGTTGCCGGTGTCGGTAATGCAATAACCTAGCTTAACCAACGTATTGTTATTATCTGCACCTACTTTAATTTGAATGTTCAGTTTACCAGTTATTGTTTCGTTACCGCCATGGGTGAATGATTTGTCGGATTGATAAGCTACCCATTCCATGTCGTCAATCAGGTTAGCACCAATGCCAAATGTTTTTTTCATAAGGTCGGGCCAGTTTAATCCACCACCATTTTTTGCCAAAGTAGTGTTTGGAATGAGGGTCATGTTGCCATTCCCGCGAGGGCCGCTATAAGTAATGGTTGTATTTTTGGATGTTTGCCAGCCTTTAGGTACCAGAAAACCAAAAACCAGGTAATCAGGTCCGCCATCTCCTGCCGTGGGAATATTAATATTAACGGTAATAGGCACTGTTGAACCCACTTTAGCCGTCGAAGGCTGCTCAACACTGGCAATTTCTTCACCGCAGCAGGCCAAGATGATGCACAAGATGATGAAAGCACAGACCTTCCATAATTTTTCTCCCTTTATATGTAGAGGTATTCTCATCGTTTCGGGTATTAAGCGTTGCTTATTTAGTTGCTTTTTCTAGTGTGTATATATAAGTATTGTTAGGGCATCCCGGACTGAATGTGAGGCTCAGTTGCCTTACACCATTCACAATCGGGTAATTAAATGCAGTGGGTATGGGCTGCGCCCCGTTGGCGTTGAATACAATTTGAAAAGGATACTGCGGATTATCCAATGAATATGTTCCGTCTTGATTTACCAGAAATGGCAACTTATTAATTAAGGTGTATTTTCCATCGTTAAAGCTTACCTGAAATTTGCTAAAATCGACCAGATTGGTAATATCAGTACCGTTCCGTGTAGCTTTGATTACTTTCCAGCTGCCGCCAATATCTTTGGGCATTTCTTGCGAAGGCACTATTTGTTCGGTTTTACAAGAGCCAAAGCACATCATTGTACAAATGATGGCCAACAGGAAAGCCCGGCCAAGTATCATTTGAATTTTCATCATCTTAGTATTGTATTTTTAATAACCGGGGTTTTGAATAAGTTCGGGTGACTTTGCCACTTCGGCTTGCGGAAAAGGCCACAAGTACATGGCTGTACGGAAATTGCGCTGGCGTACGGCAAACGGTTTGTATGATACAGCAACACCATTTCGGTTTACCTCCATACCCATACTCGCAATGTTATCTGTTTGCTCGGCTATCTTCCAGCGGCGCACATCCCAAAAACGATGTTCTTCAAATGCTAGTTCTATACGGCGTTCGCTTTGAATAACCTTACGCATGGCATCTTGGCTTAAACCAGAAGGCAGTTGGTATGGATTTAAACCAGCACGTTCACGTATCTTTTCTACTGCCTGGTATACTTGTGCCGTAGGCCCTTCATATTCATTGGCCGCTTCTGCATAATTCAGCAGTATTTCGGCATAACGCATTAGCGGCCAGCAGCGTTTAGAAACGTGCGTAATATCACTGGCTACAGCATTGGGATCGAGCATTTTATTGGTGTAATAACCAGTACGCGTTCCTACCCTTACAGCATCCGGCCCTTCACCAACACCATTGTAGTTGCCGGTATAAATATTTACGGGCAAAAACCCTGCCGCCAAGCGGTTTGCCAACGGTGTTTGATCATGAATTACAGAATACTCTAAACGTGGGTCACGCCCGGCATAAGGGTTATTAGGATCGTAGTTAGAGGCCGGATCAGTTATAGGCAAACCATTGCGCATCGGGAATGCATCTACCAAACCTTGTAACGGGAAAGCGCCGTTTTTACCCGTACGTGAAGGCGGATCCCAGAGGCTTTCAAAATCTGAATTTGAACCTCGCATCAGGGCAAAAATGTATTCTGTATTGTACCGCAGGGTAAATAGCTGCTGAAAGCCAATGCCGGGTGTACTGTTATCTATATTTAAACTATAGGCCGACGAGGCGATAACAGCCGCAGCAGCATCTTCGGCCAGTTTCCATCGCTCTTTGTCATAAGCCGGGTATCCTACCAACGCACCCACATCGCCTGATGCTAGGGTCTTTCCATTAAATAAAGGACTCGCAGCATAAAGCAACACCCTTGATTTAAGCGCCATACAGGCACCTCTTGACGCACGCCCGTAACTAAGCCCTACCTGCACTAAAGGCAAATCTTGTCCGGCAGCATCACATTCAGAAACAATATAGTTTACGCATTCGGCATATGTATTACGCTTGGCCGGAATACGGTCGGTATAGTTGTAAATGGTATCGCCTACTATATGGATACCGCCATAGTGTTTTAATAATATAGCATAATACCAAGCCCGCAAAAAGCGCGCTTCGGCTTTGTACTGGTTTTTTACAAATTCGCGGATAGGCGATTTGGGAAGGTTTTTCAACAATTGATTAACCGCGCGAATATTGGAATAGCATACAGAATAAGCGTCATCCGTAACCACGGCTGCGTTAATGGTGCCTGTTTCAAAGGCCAATGCTGTTGTACCGTTTGAGGATGCTACTTCGGCTTCGTCAGACGCAGCATCTAAGCCCCCGTTTGGCGTTTGGAAACCGATAGGCCCATATGTAAACCTGCCGGGGTTGAAACTAAAACCAGTATTACTATAAATGTTTGACAAAAAAGCTACCGTGTTGGCACTATCGGCAAACACCGTTGTTTCTGACAGGTTGGTGGTTTGTGTTTGGGCTAAAAAGCCTTCCTTTTTACACGAAGCTGCAAAAAAAAGACCCATCACACCCAAAAAATAAGCGTAAAGTTTTCTCATATTATATGGTTTATAATAATCATTTACTGTTTTAAAACTGAACGTAAACGCAGTGCAACTTCAGTTAAAGCCCTGTTTGAGTTGCACCTTATATAATTGGTTATTTTCGCCTTATCGGCAACGTTTAAATTTTATGCTAATTTAATCTATAAAACCGGTTTAGCAAATGTTTTATAAGCTTTTATTTATCTTTTTTGATTTTATTTATAAAACACCGCTGTTTTTAAGTTTTTTGTTGGTTTACAAACCCTGTTCCTATCAGTTTGATAAAGGTGCTTGATTAAAATAACGGCTAAAAAATAAAACCTGATACACTATCGAGTTTCCCCAGTATTCCCATGAATGACCACCATTGCGGGCAATAAAATCATGCGGTATATGCTTTTCTACCATTTTTTGGTGCATAACCAGGTTAGATGGATAAAAGTCGTCGCTGTAACCGCAATCGAATATGATAGCTAATGCATTAGGCTGTAAATTTTCTATTATGTAGGTAACACTGTTATCTTTCCAGCGCTGCGGGTTGCTGTCATAGTCACCCAAAACCTGGCTAATGCCGTATTTTTTTGAAAACGGCGCTAAATCCACACAACCACTCATACTACCTGCTGCACCGAAGGTGTTTTGATGCCGTGCAGCGAGGTACAACGCTCCGTGGCCGCCCATGCTTAGTCCGGTTATGGCCCGACCCGACCGGTTTGCAATGGTGGCGTAATGTGCATCTATATAGCTCACCAATTCGGTTGCTACGTAAGTTTCATAGTTCATTTCTTTATTCACCGGGCTATCGAAGTACCAGCCGGCATAATTCCCGTCGGGGCACACGATGATGATGTGATACTCATCTGCCAATTGCGATATAGAGGGCACTTTGCTTATCCAGTCGGCATAGTTTCCGCTGAAGCCATGCAGCAAATACATAGCCGGATACTTACTATGCTTTTTATAACCAGCCGGCGTAATCACAACTGCTTTTATATCTTTATGCATGCTGTTGCTGTGTGTAAGTACAGTATCTACTTTGGCTGCCTGCACCCTAGTACATAGCAGCAATAATAGCATACACATTAGCTTTGCAGGTAGAAGAAATTTAAACATGATATACGTGTTTCTATGTAGTTTCTTTTTGCGTAAGATGAATTAATTTGTGCTTCCCCAGTTCTTATTAGGTTCACTACCCATTACCAGTTCGAGCTTACCGCCATTGGCAATATCTTTAAAGTCCAGGTAACATTTGCTGTAAGGCCTGCCGTTGAGCAGTGCGCTTTGGATATATATATTTGTGGCGCTGTTGTTGCGAGCAACTATAGTAAAGGCTTTCCCTTTAGCATAAGCGCTATCTAGCTGAAACGTAATTTGATTAAATACCGGACTGGTAATTTCCTGCCTGGTGTCACCAGGGCAAACCGGGTGTAAGCCACTTGCTGCCAGAATATACCAGGCCGACATCTGCCCCACATCTTCGTTTCCTACCAAGCCTTCTACTGAATTATGGTAAGCTCGGCGGCATATTTCGCGTGTCCATTTTTGGGTAAGCCAAGGCCGGTTAAGCCGGTTAAATAAGAAAGGCACATGATGCACCGGCTCGTTGGCATGATTGTAATAATCATTCCACATCATATTTTCGGGTGTTTTGGCAAACAGGTTGTCTAAGTCGGCTAATACTTTGTCTTGGCCACCCATCAGTTGTACCATCCCGCTGATATCATGCGGCACAAACCATCCTTGTTGGTAAGGGTTGGTTTCAAAAGTACCATACCATTGCGTAAGCCTTCCCGAATCGGGCCAGGCCACCCATTTACCTGCACTATCGCGAGGGCGAAACCAGCCCTTATCTTTATCGTAAATATTTTGATAGCTTAAACTACGCTTGGCGTATTTTGCAACGTCATCCGGATGGTTTAACCACTTGGCCATTTGCGATACACACCATTCTGTGTAGCCATACTCAAGCGTGTAAGCAATACTTTGAGGCGTATACCCCCGGTTGCCATTACCAAAGCGCTCTACCGACCCTTTTGATAATTGATAAGCTTTGCTAATATCATAGTTGCGGATGCCTTTAGCATACGCATCGGCAATCATGGAAACAGCAGGATTACCGAACATGCAACCGCTATAAGCATTCAGCAATTCCCACCGCTCCAAGTAGTCTTTCTGCTTTTCATCGGCCAAGGTAACCAGCGAATTAATCATGTCGTTTACCAATGATGGATTGATGATAGTTTGTAAGGGCATCTGACTTCTGAACACATCCCAACCACTAAAAATGGTACGTTTTCTAAATTGCGAACTGGTTTTAATGGTACCATCACCGGCTGTGTATCGTCCATCTACATCGTTCACAATTCGCGGATCAATCATGGTATGATACATGGCCGTGTAAAACACCGTTTTTTGCTCGGCAGTGCCGCCTTGCACTTTAACTTTAGCCAGGGCGTTATCCCACAAGGCAACCGCTCGTTGATGAGCGGCATCAAAGTTCCAGTCTTGAATTTCGGCACTTAAATTTTTTCGTGCGCCGGCCATATCTACAAATGAGATACCTACCTTCATCAATACTTGTTCGTTACCGGTGGTGGCAAACGAGGTATAGAAGCCAAGGTGCTTACCTTGCTTTTCTTTTACATTTTTTAATACAGCCGCATGAGCAATTTGGGTTTGATAACGGTCGCTCTCAATATCTTCGCGTTTGCGGCTCCAGTTGTCGGGAATATCGGCGGCCCAAACGCCATAATTCTTAAGCGGTTTGCTGAATTGGGCATAAAAGTATACGGTATAGTCGGCTTTGCCATCGCCGTTACCCCAGCCGCCGCCGTCGGGTGTACATTTCATCCAGCCTGTGATGGTATGATCATTAAGCACCTTTACATATTGCAATGTGGAGGTGCCCCCTACCCTGCGGGCCAAATCAATTTGTATGCGCGATTCTTTATTTTCTGGAAAGGTAAAGCGCAGCATGCCGCTATGCGGTGCGGCGGTCATTTCAGCTTTCGTTTGATATTTGTTCAGAAATACGCCGTAGTAACCAGCCGATGCTCTTTCACTTTTTTTATCATATGCCGACCGGTAACCAGTGGTACTACCATCCAGCTTGCCAGCCGAGGTTTTAAGCGGGCCGGTTGTTGGCATCACCAAAAAGTTACCTAAATCACCAAACCAGCCAATACCGCTCATTTGTGTAAAAGCAAAACCTTCAATACTAGTATGCTCATAGCTATAGCCCGAGCCATTGTCGCCACCAGTAATGGTATTGGGGCTAACCTGCACCATTCCATAAGGTGTAGTGGCACCAGGAAAGGTTTTGCCTAAACCATGATATATTCCTGCCGCCGATGCACTGCTGCTGGCTCCTATTAACGGGTTAACATAAGCAGACAATTGTTGGGCCTGCCCGTACGCTACCATAAACAACATAACCAACATTATAGCAGGCAAACGCAATAAACCGAAACGATGAAACATTTTTTTAAGACTGTGATTTGAATAACCTATTTACAGATAAAATCTGTAAATCTCATCTGAATAATTGGCATCGCAAAGTAATTAATAAAACCGGTTTAGCAAACGAATTGAAATATTTTGTTTATTGATTTTATTGAACAGTAAACAACAGGATAATAGTTGTTAATCAAAACAACTAATCTATTTATTATAAGGCACTAAAGCCAGTTTATAACCGTGACTTAACGCTTTAGGATCAACTTCTACTTGCAAAGTCTTTTTTTCGCCCCGCATTAGTGCAAAATAACTATCATTAAATATGGCTGGTAGTATCTGTTCGCCTTTGCCGTTTAATAGCTGCGCCCTAATACCAAAGGCTGCTGTTTGTTTGGAGCTGTTGGTAATGGTATATGTTAGCACCTTGTTAACACCATTGTTTGTCACTTTAATTACCGGACTGCTCACTTGAAGACTACTGCTTACTGATGGCAACTTGTTTAACTCCTGATAATTGAGATATGTGCCTCCAATCCAGTAAAAGTTTTCGGAAAGTAGTGTACCACTTTTGCTGTAAAGCTTCAGTTTTAAATAATAAACCCCCGCTGGAGGCAGCTTCTTGCCCGCATCATCAAAAATCACGAATGCTTCTTTGATATCCGTTGCGTTTACATTCAACGTTTTCTTCAAATTATATGCAGACATAATTTTGCCATTACTGGCGTATACCTCTGCCTGTGCGGTAACATTATTAATAGCGTAGTTTTTGTTGTTGATAACCTTCACTGAATTGGTAGCCGCATTCCATTGTATATGAATAGGCTCACAGGCGGCTTTTACGCCGAAGTAGGCACCTGTCAAATCGTAATAGTAATCATAGGTTTGCCAAATCATGGTTGGATAGGCCGACTGACTCATCCACATTAGCAACCCAGTCGCATCTTTCCACATATGGTCATTCCAGGCTTCATACATGGCTTTAGTAGTTTCTACATTTAGCAATTGTGCTTTGCGGCAAAAATCCTCGATAGAAGTAGCTGTACCATAGCGCTGGTTAATATCATTGATGTAGCGCACCGGTTCGGCACCGCCCCCCAAAGCCGGATCGGTGCTAAAAAAGTGGCGTGCCCACATGTTGGTTTTACTATTTACAGCGTCTGTGGTTGGCGGCACCCAGTAATCTTTGGGCATAAATTTTTTAAAGCTTTCGATATTTACAAACGTGGCTGCACCCAGTTCACTGCGCATGCCGTAGCTGTTTGCCGAAAATAAGTAGCTGTTATGCGGATCAGTAAAATAGGTTTTAGGATCTACATTACCCCAAATACCACTCCCAGATAGGTTTTTGCTGCCGCCATGAATAGAAAAATTAGGATTAGTTACACCAGCGTTTGAACGGGGCAGGTAAATACGGGTATCCTGCTCATTTTCGGCAATAGCCTCTTTGATGGCGTTACTAAGTCGCCCGTTCGAATTACCTTCGGGCACCCCCTCATTCGCACCGCACCAAATTACAATTGATGGATGATTGCGGAACTTTTTAACCTTTTCGATGGCATTGGCTTTGAACATCTCCAAACTATCTATCCCACCTAAATTATTCAGCCAAAAATCGTCCCAAACCATGATACCGTATTTATCGCAATACTGATAAAAGGCTTCATCGGTAACCTCTCCTGTCCAGTTGCGAATCATGTTAAAGTTCATTTCTTTATGAAACCGAAGTCGGGTATCATAATCTTTACCCCTAACCTTCAACATATAATCAGACATACCCCAGTTACCGCCTTTTACTAGAATAGGAACATCGTTCACGTAAAGCCGCATAGGTCCGTTGAGTATAGTGGTATCAGATGCAATTTTGCGTATACCAAATTGTTTGATTACTACATCGGAGGCTTCAGAACCATTTACGGCAAACTGTATATTGGTGGTATACAATTGCTGCGTACCATCAGCCTTTCCGCCATAGCCGTTGGGCCACCACAATTTTGGGTTTTTGACTTCTAATTGGACGTATTCTTTCGAAGTCAATTTAATAACCCGGCTGCTGTTTGCAGCGATGGTAATGCTTTTACTTACTATGTTTATATTACCTGGATTGATTCTTAACTTAAGAACACCCGTAATTGGTTCTGAACCTGCGTTATTTAGTTTTACATCTACCGTAAGATGCGCGGTATGAAGGTTAGGCAAATTAGTATGTATGTAAGGGTCTTCCATACTTATCGGGCCGGTAGCGCTTAACGTAACTGTATCGGTAATACCGCTGTTTAATCCGGGCACGGCAGGCATCCAGTCCCAGCTACCACTACTAAGATATGTAGGACTTTCCCAATTGGCCAGCGGGTGGTTATGCTCTGGGTCGTGGCGTGGTGGTACAATTAATACCGCAATAGCATTGGGCTTATCAGTTAGCAACTTGTCAGTAACATCATATATACCGCGCTGCATCAATCCTTTTAAAGTTCCCAAATGATAGCCGTTGATGTAAATCTCCGCTCTTTTGTTGATGCCATTAAATTTAAGCCATAACCTTTTGCCATGTGGTAAGCGGGATGGTGTAAATTCGGTTCGGTACCAAAACGGGCGGTTATATTTTGCCTGGTCTACATGATATATATTATCGCCGTAATCTGGATTTTGCTCTTGCCCAACTGCTACATAAGCGTAAAATACAGTTCCGGGCACAATGGCCGACATCCAAGAATTAGTGTTTAGTCCGGGCGATGAAACTTTTGCTGCATCAGTGAACGCTCCCTCCTGTGGTGCTAATTTCCATTTTAATATATAAGATTGGCTTTGTGCATCAGTTTGCTTCAAAGCGCACAACATCGTTATCAGAAAAACAAAAAATTTCCACTTGCAAAACATAAAGGAAGAGATATAATTGATCGTTTACAAGTATGCTAAATCGGTTTAACATATACAAGATGAAAATTTTGATTTTTATTTTAGATTACAAATAATAGTTGTGATATTTACTGTATACCAATTGTGAAGAAACCTTTTTCTCCGCACATCTTATAGAAGATACGTTCTAAGTTAAACTTATTAGCACTATTGCCATTAATTATGGCTTTAAACATGCCATATACAGTACTTTTCAATTGATGTGAAGCTAAACCGCTTTACTTATGGATATATTGTTTCTTATTTATAAACCATATACTAACCTTTTTTATGAAAAAACACCTATTTATTAGTGCAGCAGCTGTTATGCTGCTGATGTTGGGCTGCGAAAAAAGCAAAACCTTAAGCACATCAGATGAAGAAAACCCTGAGCTAAAAAAACAAACTACCGCAGTTGCGGCCTATCAAGACAACACTGTAACCAACTTTTTTAAACGAACAACGGGAGCCAATGCTTTTGATGGCGCTTTTTCTGTACGTATGGCCGATGGTCGAGATGTTTGGCTGAACAACGACTCGTTTTATAATCAACTAAACACCGCTAACAATACCTTACCTTGTATTTTTAACAATCATAACACAACGTTGCTGCAACCTGCCAACCATAGCTGGGCCCCGGCTAACACACCAACCCTCACTTACTTAGGTAGCCCTACACTATTTACGCCGCTTAACAGTAGCCACTGGTATTGGACTACCACCGGCGTAGAAATTAATGGCGCAGCTTACGTATACTGCAATGAAATTGCAGCAGCGTCGGGCGGATTAGGGTTTACTGGCGTAGGCCAAATATTGGGCCGACTGGATTTATCAACCAATGCAGTAAGCTACACTACGTTACCTGCACTTAATGGCATCAACTTCGGCGTAGGCATGATCAAACGCACGGATGGTTATGTTTATGTATATGGATACAAACCACAGGGCTCACCAAGTGTAGCCGTTAATATTTATGTGGCCCGGTTCCCTACCAGTAATCCGGGTTCATGGACGTTTTGGAATGGCTCGTCGTATGTTAGTTCGGCTACTTCGGCATCGGTAATAGGCAGTGCGCCTTCAAGTGGTGTGTTTGTGTCTTGGGTTAATAACAAAGCGGTAATGGTTAGTACCCAATTTAACTTGCAATGCGACCAGGGAACAGCCATTTATGGTTGCACAAGCACCAGCTTAACCGGCCCGTTCTCATCTCAGCAGGTTATTTATAATATTCCCGACCGCAACCAAGGTCACACACCATTCTTTTACACACCTGTAATCCACCCGCAGTTTACCGCCAATAGCGAATTTTTAATGACTTATTGTATCAACACTTACAAACCCTGTGTACCTGAATGTGTAAACGGACAATTTGATCCGGACAGTTACCGCCCAAGAGGTGTAAGAGTACCTTTTACCGTTTTAGGACTTTAATAACGTTACCTTACAATATAAAAAGCGGCTCAAAAGGCCGCTTTTTATATTGTAAGGTATTTTGTCAATTTTTTTTCCCTTTAAATCATACGTCATGTTTATCAAGGCTAGACGATATTATCCGCCGGGATCAAAAATTTCTTTTGCAAAAAACCGAAGCTTACGGCACACGCACTAACTCTACCTGATGCACTTTTGGCTGATTGGCTGCATATATAGCATCAATGAGTGCATCCTGCTCGTGTTGCCAGCCATCGCGTACAGCTTTATACTGGCCTTTGATGTAAGTATCCCGGTTGCCGCGCACGAAGGGGTTTGTTTTAGATTCGTTTTCAACAACATCCATAGCGGCCTTGTTATCGGCATACAGCAATCCTTTAGGCTTTAGCACGTTAAATTGTACAAATGAATAGCCCCTGGTTTTATTTTCAATGGTCCAGCGTTCTTCGTTCAGATGCATCACAGCCAGCGCCTGCTGGTACTCAGGCGTATAAACCTGTTCGGCCAGATTAACGCCTGCTTCCAGCTGCTTTTCAGTCCAAACATTTACTTCCTGTCCATCCATCAGCAACTTATAATTGCCCTGCTTTAAGCCTTTTATTGTAAGCAGCTCTTTATTAAACTCCTGCATAAACGGCACGTAGCGCATGCCCTCCGCCTGGGTTTTGCGCTGGAAAGGGCCGCGAGACACGGTATCCAACGGATAGGGCAAGGCACCGGCCAAGTAATCAAACCGAACACCATTGTTGGTGGTTGCCACTTTACTGATGGTACAGTTTTCGGCTTTGATAACTTTTCCAGAAGCCGCATTCACACTAAAATCGGCCACAGGCTTACCGGATAGACCTTGTGCTTTCAAAAAAAGATAAGCCATTACCATGTGGCCGTCGTTATCAGGATGAATACGGTCATTAGGAGTTAAGCTGAACAGCGAATCTTTGGCCTGCCACTGTTTATTGATGGCCATCATCGGATGATCAAAATCTACGTAAGACCAGCCGTTGGTTTGCGCCATATTCTTTTGAAAATCTATCAACTGCTGAAAAGCAGTTATTTTGCCCGGATAGTAATTTTGCTTGTTACTTTTAGTGGTGGCATCATATGGCGACCCGAGAATAAAAATTTTCTTTATTTCAGGATGCCTTTTCAAGTCTTTATCTAACCTGTTATAACGGGCTTTGGCCGAATCTACAGTCCATACGGCATAATGATCGGCGTCTTTTCCAAACCATTCAAAGTAGCCCGAATCGTTCATACCCCAAGTAAGTGTCATCACCGTAGGCTTTTTAGTAACTACTTCTTTTTCGAAACGATCATGCATCTGTTTTACATTATCGCCACCCACACCAACGTTGTAACAAGTAATGCGCCTCCCTGGGAAGCGGGTCATGTAATACAGCCAAATATACGAGTGGTAGTGGCCGCCATCAGTAATACTATTACCTAAAAAAGCAACCCGCTCGCCGGCACGAAATGCCGGGATGCTTTGTGCATTAACCGTTGCCATAGCAGCCAAGCCACCGGCAAGAGCTAATAGTCGTTTAAATTTTAATTTCATTATGTGTATTGGTTAGTGTTTAATTATCGTGTTTATATTTTGGTTGTACCATTGTACCGGGCCGACGTTAATTTGATAGTGCGGATTCCGAACTGAGGTATATCCAGCGACAATACCATTTGCCCTCCTTTAGATAAGCCAGGTTGCAGGTGCTGCCTCATTCGACCATCAAGTTCCACTATATCTGCCTGTTTTGCTGTTAAATTAAGCTTAATTGTATGTTGTGAGGAACGGCTTTCTGCGTTAAACAGTCTGATAACCAAATCATCGCCATCTCGCAGCATGGCAGTAACCTGTAAACCGGTGCCATCAAACTGCAGTATACTTTTCGTTTCATCATCGGTTGCTGTCTTATCTGTAATCAAACTGGCTATCAGTGGCTGATTCCAGGCTTCAGACCGGCTCCAAATGGCGGCTTTGTCCCACCTGCCCTCGTGTGGGATTAGTGCATACCGCAGATGGCTTGGACCGGTGATGGTGTGATCCTTTCCCCACAATCCCATACCGGCATACTGCACATCCAAGCTTAGCGGAAAGTTTTTGCCATGTGCATAATTAGTGGTATGGTCGGTTAGCAGCGCTAAACCGTAGCTTTCGTTTCCATCTGTAACATCTACCCAGTTGGTTACCACATTATTTTTGATTCTATCCCAGGTACTGAAAAAAGTATTATCGAGCTTGCTCAGTGTCACATCAAAGGGTGCGCTTTTATAAACCTTTTGACTTTTTAAGTTCAGCGGAAAATGCGACAACAGCTTATAGCGGTCATTATAAAATGCTTTATGATAATTTTCGATCTTGTAGGTGCCGGGCGGCGTAGGTTCACCAATTCGCGGGTTGCCTTTCCAGTCGATAGTTAAATCAATATCAATACGGGATTGCCCTTTGGTGAGTGTAATGATTTGGCTGAAGGGGTACTGGCTGATTATACCTTTGATCATCAGTTTGGCTACCAATGGCCCATCTTCAAGCACTTGAACACTTGCCGGGTGTTCGCGACTGGATTTAAAACCTCCCTCTTCGTAAAAGTTACCTCTCAGTTCATTAAAGCCCCTATTGCTTTGCTGATCTACAAACTCTTTGTTGCCCAGTTTTTTGGCTATCAATTGCTGAATTACACCACCTTGTTTAGGATCTAGTGTCATGCTGTACAAATCACTTTCCAAGTGATAACGCCCTTGCGCGTCAACCTTAACCATACCTTGCACTGGTGCAGTAGGCTGCCTTTCCACTCGATAAGTGTTATAGCCCATTGATGGACAAGTAGCCGTAAAAGCAACCATCAGTCTATTTGCGGACGTATCCTGAAGCACCTGTGCGTTTACAGCATGCCCTTGGCTATTCACAACACGCACCCCCTTTTCTATCCATGCTTTAGGTATCGGTAATATTACCACCTCCTGCCTGGTTCGGCCCAAAGTGTTGTATACTCTAATTTGCATTGCTTCATCAGCTGCATTACCTGCTATGCCCGGATAAGTCGACTGCGCAATTATACTATCGCTTGCTGCATTAGTATGGTCAGTCCAATGCCTTACCTTATCAGCCCAAGTATCACCAGGCCGACCATTGTAAGGCACTATCCACGAGTCGTGATGTTGTGCAAGAAGCAGCGTACGCCAGGCACCATCCAACTCTCTTTTGGGCCACGGCATACCGGTATAAATGCTTGCCATAGCTGCCATTTTTTCGGCTTGCAAAATATTGTTTTCAGCTTGCCTAACCTGGCGGGCAATGTTTTGCATCACTTGCGACCCCCAAACCAAACTCACCTGAATATCTTCCTGCGATAGCTGCCAGTTGGGTGCCGCATCTCCGGCAACCACAGTTGCAAAGTAATTGCGCCATGTTGTATAAATATTTTTTTCGGCAAGCTGGCGGCCTCCTTTTAAAAACGGACCACCTTTCCAACCGGCATCCTGATAGGTCATGCCGATGGGATGTTGAATGCCATCTTTTAACGCCGCATTGATGTATGCGGGTGAATTATCCCACGCGATGGTTTGCCAGGTAGATGCCGGAAGCAGCGACTCAATGCTGTATCGTGGGACTGTGGTGATACCTGTCCCGTCTGGTCCAATCCAGTTCACCAGTTCGCCGCCGTGGGCACGGGTGTAGCCCCCAAAGCAGGTATTTGGATTTTTAAGCGAAGCATACTTGAAACCGAATGATTGTAAAATTTGCGGCAGTGCGCTGGTAAAGCAAGGCTCTTCAACAGCATACGTAGTAAACGCAGCCGTTGGAAAATGACTTTTTACTTTTTGAATACCGTAATAAAACTGCCGGATAATGCTTTCACCATCCAGGTTATACAGATAGCTTTGCGCGTACGACGGGTTGGTATATTCAATTCTTCCGTTTACCGACTGATCTGCAAATAAAGATTTAAAATCGTTATAAGCTGCCGAGTCTACCATTTTAGCCCGGTCCCAGGTTTCGGGCTCTAACTCGATATTTATTCGCCAGTAAGGATTCGATTTAAGCTGATCGGCCATGAAACGGGTATTCCAATCGGGATAATGCCCCCATACACCGCCATGGTAACCGTCTATATAGTAAGTTTTTTGCCCAAGTGCCTGCCCGCCGGCTAAACTACCCAATGCCAGACAAAGCAAAACAAGCGGTTTCATTTTAAATCGTGCTGCTACGTTCTTAGTCTTCGTCATGGTATAGGTTCGATAGTAATTTGATGCTCGATTGGTTTATTTATGTCATAAATCTCGTCCGTTAAAACATCTATTTCGCGTTGCCAGGCTATGCGGACAGGTTCAAAGCGAGCGGTTTTAAAAGTGTTAAGGGTGGCTCCTACAAAAAAATCTTTGCGTGCGTACGTGGTTAATGAATCTACCATATCGGCACCATTTCGTCCCATAAGCCCTTTAGGTTTTAAAATGGAATACTGCAGCCAGTAATATTCCCGAAGCCGTCTTTCCAGGCTCCAGCGCTCTTCGTTTAAATGCATTACGGCCAATGCCTGCTGATACTGCGGAGTTGCCGGGATGGTTGCCAGGTTGACACCCTCGTTCAGGTTTTGCCCTGTCCAGGTACCTATCAGCACAGAATCAATTTTTACACGGTATTGTTGCTTTGACGGCAAATTTTTTATGCTAAGCCGTTCTTGATTAAATTCATCAGTGAACGGCACCCATTTTAAACCATCGGCTTGCGAGCGAAGCTGCTTGCCACCACCGCGGGGTTCAGTATCAACCGGGTAAGGCAGCGAAAATGCCTGATAGTTAAAGCTAATTATGCCTTTCTTAGCCTGTATGTTAGATAGCCGGCAGTTTTCCTGCTTAATTGTTTTCTCAGATTTAGCATCAATTCCAATCTCGGCCACCTTAACACCCGAAAGCCCTTGTGCCTTTAAAAAAAGATAGGCCATTACCATATGCCCGTCATTGTAAGGGTGTATCCGGTCTTGTCCTTGAAGCGTAAACAAGGAGTCTTGCTGTTGATGAGCTAGGTTAATGGCTGTCATTGGGCGATTAAAATCTACAAAATCCCATTGATGGCTCGCCGCCGCTTTTTGTTGTAATTCTACAATCCGAAGCATGGCCGCATTCTTACCCGGCAGAACCAAGCCATTAATCTTTGAGGTTTCATCATAAGGCGAACTGCCGATCATCACTTTGCGTACCTGCGGATAACGGTTTAATTCTTGCGTTATCTGGCTAAAACTTTGATTGGCGGTAGTAACGGCCTTCTGGTATGCCGAATCCGCCTTTGAACCTTTCAACAACTGATAACCGGTATCATTCATTCCGAAGGTTAGGGTAACTACGGTCGGCTTGCGGGAAAAAACATCCGTTTGTAAACGCTCTGCTATTTGTCTGGCTACATCACCCCCTATACCGGCATTAAAAACGTCAATGCGCCTGTCGGGAAAGCGGGTCATGTAATACAGCCATATATAAGAATGGTAATGGCCGCCGTCGGTAATGCTGTTACCGGTAAAAACCACACGGTCTCCTTTCTGGAAAGGCTTTACCCCTTGTGCCGAAGCCAGCATCACCAGTTGAAAAAGTAAGATTGATAGATTTAATCTTTTCATTATTAATAAAATATGCGCTTACTAAAGCGCTTTAGCTATGAGAGACTAGGACTCTTTTATTCTTTTTTTAAACAGTTAAAAAATCTTTAATTAATCGTTTACCTTGATGTAGCGCCGTTTGGCACTTATTACTTTATGTTAGCTCTTGTTCAGAAACCAATGGCTTCAATTCGCCTTTATTGTCTTTTTTGAAGCTCAATCCAAAAAGAAGGATCACCACGTAACAAATGATAGGCAGGTAATATGATTTGGCAACATCATTGTTGGCAATTTGCCCCATCAGGATTGGGAATATAGCACCGCCAACAACACCCATTACAATAAATGACGATCCTTGCTCAGTATAAGTTCCTAAATTCTTTAATCCGAGGCTAAATATGGTTGGAAACATGATACTGAAAAAAAAATTGATCATAATCAGGGCGCCGAAAGATACCATGCCCAGCTTTTGTGCAACCAGCGCACACATTAAAATATTACCGAACGCAAATATGGCAAGCAGCCTGCTAGGTGCAATATAACGCATTAAAAAAGTACCGAAAAAGCGCCCTACCATCATCATAAAAATGCTTAAAGAAAAAAAATGCGCTGCCCGTTCATCGGTTAGCTGCATTACCTCATGACCATAGTTTATAAAATAGGCCCAAGTACCACCCTGTGCCGCCGTATTAAAAAACTGTGCAATTACTGCAAACACAAAGTGCCGGTGCTGAAATAGCTTTTTGTCTGCCGTTACCGCACCTACAGTGGCATAACTGTCGGTAACAACCACATGCGGATTGGAGAGCGCAGGCACCCTAATAAATGAAAAAGCTATTCCCACAAACGATATTAACAAACCAATGCCTATATACAGGTTTTTAACAGCCGTTAACTCGCCTGCGCCTTCATGGCCTGTACGCAGTAAAAAATAACTACCCAGTAGCGGTGCTATAACACCGCCCAATCCGTTAAAAGACTGTGCAAAGTTTATCCGCTGGTCGCTGGTACGCTGGTCGCCCAGCGCAGCAATAAAAGGATGGGCAACCGTTTCTAACGTAGCCAAACCACAGGCCAAAACAAACAGTGCAAATCTGAAATAGGTGAATGACTGCTGATTAGCCGCCGGTACAAACAAAAAAGCGCCAACAGCATATAAAAACAAGCCTAATTGTACGCCGCGCTTATAACCAAACCGTTTCATGAACAAACCGGCCGGTATACCCATAACCGCGTAAGCACCAAAAATAGACAGCTGCACCAGCCCCGAACTGGATTTAGATATATGCAATACGCTTTGAAAATGACGATTCAGTACATCGCCAATGGTAATGGCTACACCCCACAAAAAGAATAATGAAGTTACAAATACAAAAACAAGAAGGTACTTACGCTCTATAAGCTTGGCTTTTACCTGCATGGGTTAATTGGTTGGTTAACTGGTTTACGTGGGTAAAATAGTCAGTCTTTTGTATATAAATGCATTTAATATCTAATATTTTACTCAAGCCTTTTTACCAGCTACGAAGCTTTTATCTGTATCATTCCTATTTAGTTTTGGGCTGATAAACAGCAACCGCTACCCTTGAATCGGCACACCCGTAATAAAGATACCACTTGTGATTCAGATAAGCCATACCCTCTACAAACACAGTTCCGGCAGGATACTGCCCGCTTTTTTCAAAGCTGGCTTCGGGTTTTAAAAATGGCTTATCTAACCGGCTAATGGTTTTGAGCGGATCTTTTTTATCAAATAACACTTGCCCAGCGCAATACGCATTAGGTGTATACCGGCTATCGCCGTGTTGCACACTGTTTTTACCATTATATATCAGCACAATACCGGCATCTGTTATAACAGCAGGCGGTCCACATTCTGTAAGACTACTGTCGAAAAATCCTTCACGCGGCGAAATTAATTGCTTTAAATTACCATCTTTTTCAATTACCGGCGTCCAGTTCACCAAATCGGTAGATGTAGCTGCATACACATGCTCTTCGCCCCAATACATCCAGTATTTGCCATTCATTTTGGCTATTACCTGGCGGCCATTAACCAACCGTGTTATGATGGATGCAGATTTGCTGGCGATGTTAAAAAAGCGCCCGTTATAAGCTTGTTGAAAGATAGGCCCATGCTTGCGCCAGTGTACTAAATCGGTAGATGTTGCGGCTCCCAATCGTGGTAGCTTATGGTTCCATTGGGTATACAATACTACGTAGGTACCATCTTCTGTAACGGCAACGCGTGGGTCTTCACAACCGCCGGTCCACTCAAATTCTTTTTGGTCATCACTGGCCGGAAAAAGTACCGGCTGCGGCGACTTTTTAACATGTACGCCGTCACTACTTTCGGCCAGGCCCAGCCGGGATGTTCGCTCACCGATGCCTTTGCCCGACCGATCTTCGGCCCGGTATAAAATATAGATTTTACCGTTGCGCACAGTAGCAGCCGGGTTGAAGGTGTCATTAGCTTCCCACCGCACATGCTGGTTTCGCATCGGGTCTAAGAAAATGGCACTAGAATCGGGACTGATAATGGGGTTAACCTGTGCCGGGCGTATAAATGGCCCCATGGCCCACTCGGGCAGCTTATCTGCCTTGCTTTGTCCTAAAACCTGCCCCATCAGCAGCATAAAGCCAACGGTAAAAATTATACCAGTATATCTACATTTTGCCATATTAATTAAATGATGGAGGATTGGTTAAAGTACCCCAGGTTTTATTAGGTTTTGATGATAGTTGAAATTTAAGTACGCCGCCTTGCTTAAGCAAACTATAGGGCAGCCATGTTGTGTTCAGCACTTTACCGTTGAAAGAAAGACTATTGATATAAGGCTGATGAACTGATCCGCCGGTAATGGTTAGCAAACGATTGGCCGGCAAATGAATTTTGATAGTTGTAAATGAAGGGCTGTTTACCGAGAAGCCACCTACACCCGGAATCATGGGATACAACCCAATATTGGCAAAAACATACCAAGCGCCCATAGCACCCAAATCGTCATTTCCGGGCAATCCGTTATCGCGATTAGTATATTGCTCTGCTATAATGCGCCTGATGACCGCTTGCGTTTTGTAAGGTGCTCCGGCCCAGTTGTACGTCCATGGCACCTGGAAGTCCGGCTCGTTACCGGCGGCGTACCATTCCTGGTTATAACTGGCGTTTAGCTTTGAAAAGAAATCATCCAATCGACGCTCTGCCGCCTGTTGGCCGCCAATGGTATCAATCAATCCCTTCAGGTTAAAAGGCACCATCCAAAAATAATTTTTATAGCTCGCTTCGCGCCAATCTTCATCATACTTTTTCCAGCTGCCATCGGCCTGCCGCGATTGCAGCCATCTCCTTTCGGGGTTGTAAAGATTTTTCCAATATTGAGCTCTTTTCAAATATGGCGTGTACAATGTTTTGTTTCCGGTGACTTGCAAACCCATTTGTCCGATCGCAAAATCGGCTGAATTATATTCCAAACTCATGGATGCAGGTGCATAACCTTTTTTTAGATACTGCTCCAAATAAGGCCGCGTAAATTCTTTTTGAGAGCGGGTGCCCGGCACATCTGCACCTCTACGCATAACATTCAGGGCGGCCTTAGCATCAAAGTTCCGAACGCCAAATGCGTAAGCATTGGCAATAACGATGCTGGTAGGATCACCCTGCATAATGCCGGTTTCAATATTGGCAATTACCCAGCGGGGTAACCCGCCGCCCGACTGCTCGGCAAAACGAACGGTAGACGTGATGACATCCCCGGTTTCTTTTGGTGCCAGCAAGCTCATGAGAGGTATTTGTGTACGGTAAGTATCCCAGTTGCTAAATGACGTATAATTATCATAACCTTTGGCTTGGTGCACCACACTATCGGCACCTATATAATCGCCATTAACATCGTTAGAAATATTGGGATGGGCCAGTGCATGGTATAAATGCGTATAAAATTGAGTGGTTTGATCCTTACCAGCACCTGATGCTTCTATTTTGCCGAGGTATTTATTCCAGGCAGCCACCGCCTGCTGTCTCACACCATCAAAGTTCCAATCCGGATTCTCGGCCTTTAGGTTAGCTTTAGCATTGGCTAAAGAAACATATGAAATAGCAAATTTGTAAACCAGCATTTTTTGTTTGCTGACATCAAAGGTGAAAAAAGCCCCTGAATTCGGCCCATCGACACCCGTAGCACCATCATTTAGTTGCTGGCCAGACCATGTACCTTTAGCAACCGGTTTATGATTAAATTTTGCTACAAAGTACACTTTGTAATTGGTACGAATGCCACAAAATGAACCACCATCGGCATAACCTTCGCAAGAGGCAGAGTCGGTAAATTGAATGTGCGCATTGGTAATTTGAGTACCGTTGACGCCAGAGCCTATAATTACCGTTGCCGCATTTTCAGTTGCCGGATAGGTGTAGCGTGCCATACCGGTTCTTTTGGTTACGCTAAGCTCACAACGTATGCCGCTTTTCAAGTTCACTTTGTAATTACCTGCTGATGCATTCTCAATCTTGTATCCAGGCTGCATACCTGTCATATCATTGGGTGATGCGCCCAAGCGGCCGGTAAGCGGAAGCGTAGGGAAGTTGCCCATGTGTTCGCAACCTGCTCCACTGAGCTGGTTAACCACAAAGCCCTTGTTAGCTGCAAAAAAAGTAGGTGTAAACTGTACCATACCAAACGGGAACATAGCGCCGGGAAAGGTATAACCCGCTTCAAGGTAAGCTTCATTAGCATTGGCGCCTTTGCCTTTGGTTCCAATTAACGTATTTACTTTAGCAGCGTAGTTTACCGGCGCAGACGTCTTTTGCGCATAAACTGCCCCTGTAAGCAGCATTGCCGCTATGACACAGATAATACGTTTGGTTGAAGGTTGATGCATATAATAATTCGTGCTTAATAAATGATTTAAGATTAATGCTTATTGGCAGAGGTTAGCGAAAAAGGTTTATCCTCATCGGCTGTACCGCGTTGCATGGCGGGCTTATCGCCCATAATAAGCTGCAGCTTTCCACCATTTGTGATATCAGCATGGGTAAGCCAGTTATGATTATAAGGTTTGCCGTTTAAACTCGCCGACTGGATATAAACGTTTTGATCGCTGTTACCGATGGCTTCAATCACAAACTTTTTCCCATTTTCCATTGTCAGCGTAACTTTTGGAAATATAGGGCTACCTATTACGTACTGATCTGTACCAGGGCAAACGCTGTAAATACCGAGCGCGCTTAGTACGTACCAAGACGACATTTGGCCTTGATCTTCATCTCCGGGAAAACCATTCTCCGTTGCGTTATATAATTTTTTCAATACCTCGCGCACATGCCACTGCGCTTTCCAGGGCTGGCGGGCATAGTTGTACAGATAAATCATGTGCTGGATAGGCTGATTACCATGTGCATACTGGCCCATACCGGCTATTTCCATTTCTTTCATTTCGTGAATTACCTGATGATATTCCCCTACCCGAATGGTTGGTGGCTGAGAAAAAACAGAATCTAACTTAGTAACAAATCTTTCTTCTCCGCCCATTAGCCCAATCAGGCCCTGCACATCATGAAACACCGACCATTGCCAGTGCCAGGCATTGCCTTCGGTGTATGGGCCGCCCCAAGCCAGCGGATCAAAATCGGCAACCCAGTTTCCGTCGGCGCCACGGCCGCGCATAAACCCGGTGGTTGGGTCGTAAACATTTTTATAGTTATACATCTGCCGTGCAAATGCTTCTTGATAAAATGGCTGATTGGTTTGTTTTGCTAATTGGTAGCCACAAAAATCATCATAAGCATATTCCAAAGTTTGTGCAGTAGAGCCCTGCGACTCGGGGTAAGGCACATAACCCATCTGGTAATAGCTTTTCCACCCGGCACGCCCGTTGGCACCACCCCACGGCCCTTTGTTGGTGGCTTCGTGGTAGTAGGCCGCCAGTGCCTGTGCAGGATCAAAGGTGCGGATTCCTTTCACCCAGGCATCAGTCAATAAGGATATTGCATGGTTACCCAGCATTCCCCCCGTTTCGGCCGGGAACGACCAAGCCGGCAACCAGCCGCATTGCTGCTGTGCATCCAGCAAGGCCTGCATATAGCGACCTTCCATTTTGGGATGCAATAGGGTATTGAGTGGAAATTGCGCGCGGAAGGTGTCCCAAAACCCATTGTCGGTATACATATACCCATCGTGCACCTTACCATCGTACGGGCTGTAGTAATAAGGTTTACCTTGCTTGTTGTATTCAAAAAACTGGTGCGAAAATAAATTTGCACGAAACAGGCAGGAATAAAACGTTGCTTTTTGTTCTGCTGAGCCGCCGTCTACCAAAACGCGCGAAAACAAATTGTTCCATACCTTGGCTGCTGCTTGTTTAGTATCTTCTAGCCGATAAAAGCGGCCCAATTCCTGATTCAATGTAAGCGCCGCTTGCTCTTCGCTGATGTATGAGGATGCTACTTTTACCTGAACACCTACACCCGGCTTAAACTGCAGGTATGCACCAATATTATCGCCGGTTTCTTGTTGGGCAGAGGCGGTAATCTTTTCACCTTTGTTCCGCCAAGTACCATAACCGGTAAGCGGCTGGTCAAAAGTTAGTACAAAGAAGTTTTTAAAGCCTTTGGGCGCCCAACGGCAATTGGTTACAAAGCCCGTAACCGTGCGCTTATCGGGATGAATTTCTACATGGCTTAGCTGCGTATAGCCATCCACTAATAAGTAACTGTTTTTTTGTTTTGGATAGGTAAAACGAAAATGTGCGCCACGCTCGGTGGGAGACATTTCGGCATTGATTTGATTTTCAAAGCGCACTTGGTAATAATGCGGTTTGGCTATTTCATTATGGTGACTAAACTTTGCAGCACGCTCCTTTTCTTTAATCTTTAGCTGCCCGGAAACCGGCATGAGCGAAAATACCGCATAATCATTAACCCAAGGGCTGCATTGATGGCTTTGCTGAAAACCACGAATAGAATCTTTAGCGTACTGGTACTTCCACCCCTCGCCGTTAACACCGGTTTGCGGAGCCCAGCTGTTCATCCCAAAAGGCAACGCCACCAACGGATAAGTATTACCGCGGGATAATGCAAAATCGGAGTTAGTTCCCTGCAGGGTGTTTACATAATGTACCAGATCATTTTTTTGTGCGCATACCACATTACCCAGCAAAACAAAAAACAAAATCACATAAAACAGATTCAGCTGGCACCGCATATTACGCTAAATTAAATTTAAGGAGTACAGAAGACACTCAGGTTTATATTGCAAAAATAAAAATTAAACCGGTTTAGCAAAATATATATTGCTTTATTTAATCCGGCTTTAAACATATCTATTTATACAATTAAAGCACTATGAAACCCTTATAAGTAAACCACTATTTATAAACTTAACGCATTCTCGCCTGCATGCAGCACATATTGCTTTGCTTTCCATACAAATATGCCCGTAGTTTTTTCCGGCAGGTGGATATTGATGTTCCAATTGCTGTTATTTAATGCGTAATTAACAGCAACCTTACCTTTTGGATGAGGCATTTCGCCGCTGATTGCTTTTATTTTACCTAAGTGAGGTTCTATCCTAATTTTGCTAAAGCCTGGGGCATAACTATCTATCCCCAACACAGTTCTGAAAAATTCGATATTAGGACTTGCACCCCAGGCGTGGCAATCAGACCGGGAAGTATTGACGTCAGAATATTCGGCCCAGGTTGTTAATCCCATGGCTATATTTTCACGATAAATGTCCAGCCAGTTCATGTAATCGTTACCCAAGCCGGCTTTAACCAATGCCTGATTCAGGTAGTATTTAAAATAAACCGAGCATTGCGTTAAGTTTTTATCATTCAGCAAGCTTTTGGCCACAGCCGGCATATCAGCAGCGCTTACCATACCCGTAAGTATGGCCAACGAATTAGCATGCTGTGAATAGCCTGTTTTTTCTTTTGTATCGGCATACAATTTTTTAGCTGCATCCCAGTATTTACGCTGTATGGTAGCCTTTAGCTGTGCGGCTTTTGCTCTATACAAACTGGCATACTCCTGCAAACCAACGCTGGCTTCCATTGCTGCCGCCCACTGGTAGGCCCATAGCAGTTGCAGATCATAAATTGCTGCACTGCCGTCTTTGCCTTTTACATCGCCGGCCATATTGCCAGACCAGTCTACAAACGCCCAGTACGGGGTATCTTTTAATGAACCGTCTGCCTGCTGATACTTGCTGAAAAAGTCCAGCACGCCTCTTATGCCATGCAGCTTATCTATAATAAAATTATTATCGCCCCGATACATCCAGTAGTCGTGCACCATACCAATGTACCATAAAGAAAACGGTGATATAATTTGGGTACCCTTGGTAGGATAGCAACTTTTAGTAATACCTTCGGCCAGGCGCGAATGATCTATTTGGGTGATGGCATTTCGTGCCAGCAGGTCGTCGCTGGTATTGTAATAAGATACCATGGCTTGTATGCGTGTATCGCCGATGTATTGCAACTGCTCGTAATATGGGCAATCGGTATACGTTTCCCAGGCATTAAGCCTTGCGGTGCGCCAGCCAATATCCAGCATTTGCTTTATTTCGGTATTATCAGTGTTAATCACCGCCGTGCGTTTAAAAGGATAACCGGTAAAAGTGCCATACAGGTCGTCAATAACCAGCGGATCATTTTTAGTTTGCACAATCAATTTCAGGTAACGATAAGTTCGAAAATTTAATGTGGTGAAGGATTGTCCTTTACTTCCGTCCCCAATCAGGCTGTCTATTCGTCCAACAAACTCTTTATCCTCAACATCGTTCCGGTTACCTTTTATAACGCCTTTGCTTCCTTTCTTGTAAAGCGATTCGGCGTAGCCAAGGGATATACCGGCATTTTTACCCCCGCTAAAGTTTAGTGTAACATAAGCATTCGTTTCAAAAGTTTGATCGAGCAATATGGTAGCCATAGTGTGAGCCGGGATAATGACTGATGCTTTTTGTGCAGGAAAAGCAGACGGCACATCTATACCAACCGCACTACGCAATTTAAGAAGACGCTGATACGTCATTTCTCTAGCTGGCAATGTTGAAGGCACCAGCGCCCAGTCAATCCCCCAAGCTGTTCCCTTAAGCCTCCCGTCGAGCAGTGTGGTAGCTTTGGGCCATTTACTATCGTCATAACCATTAGCAGTCCAATCACCTTTAATAGTCTGATTCATGTTTACCATTTCGCCTTTGGTAGCAGCAAAGAAATACCCAGGAACGGGTTGATGACCTTCGTCGCGTATACATTTCCAGGTAGTATTGGTATTTAAGATTTCTTCTTTTTCTGAACCGCCTTGCAAAATAAATCCAGTACGAAAGCTTATTTGTGCTTCCGGACGATATTCGGCCTCATTCCAAACAAGCGCAGCTATGGTGTTTTTTCCGGCAGAAAGGTATGGGGCAAGATCAACCGTTTCGTAGTTCCAATAATAAGTATCGCCCCGTGCAGGTCCTAATGATACCAGTGTACCATTGATATATAGTTTGTACCGGTTATCGGCCGAAACATGAACCATAAAAACTGAAGGTTTGGCGACCAAATCAATGTTTTTGCGGAAGTAGAAAACACCGTAACTGTTTCCGTTGTCGCCAGGTGCAGCAATCCATTGCGAATTCCATTGCCTTTGCAGGGGTTTAGAAATTGCACTTTGAGCACATGCATGTTTAACCGGACCTAAACCACAAAGGCATAGCAGCAGTACATAAAAAAATCTCATCAGGTTATAATTACGGAGCGAAAGATAGTAAATAATAAACCGGTTTAGCAAACGGATTTTATATTTCTTGAATGAGTTTAGTTTTTATCATATTACTACTCGCTACTTGATAACAAATTTTATAAAACCCCACTCCAAGCAAGGAAACAAGATGAAATATCCAATGGAAATTATTAACGACTTAGATGAAACGATAAATAACGCTACGCAAATAGTGCTATATTTATGTTTAACCAGATTTGTGTCAATACAGCCTTTTAATAGTCGCATTTGCCCCTACTCAACATTTCTCCTGTCTGCTAACTTTGAAACATCAATCCCAATAAATTAAAATTAATATGGAAACACCCGACCTAACACCTATCGTTGTTGAAACCACTGTAAATGTTGCGTTAGAAAAAGCGTGGAAAGTATTTAACGAGCCTGAGCATATTAAACAATGGGCGTTTGCCTCAGACGACTGGCATGCCCCCATGCCGAAAATGATTTGCGGGTTGGGGGTAAAATAAAAACCACCATGGCCGCCAAAGACGGGAGCTTCAGCTTTGATTTTGAAGGCACTTATACCAAAGTAGAACCCAACCGTTTGCTTGAATACATACTTGGCGATGGAAGAAAAGTAAACGTGCTCTTTGAAGCAACAGGCAATACCACCAAAGTTGTTGAAACTTTTGATCCTGAAAGTACCCATCCCCGCGAAATGCAGCAAGGCGGCTGGCAGGCCATTCTTAACAACTATAAAAAACAGGCAGAAGCATAACGTAACGACGAGTATAGCCTTAAGTTGATTTGAGGTTATACTCGTTTTTTTGCATATAAATCAAAAAGGTATTGGCGTTGGTGGAAGCATAACGTTAAATAGGTGTTCTTAAAACCTATGTTTTAAGCAACAATCACTGTTGAAAAGCGCTTGTATACTTATGATATTTTAATACCTGATCTTTTACAATTTGCGGCGTCAAGCTGTGAAGGAATTTTATCAGTTCCGGAAGAAAACTTTCAAAAGTAGGATACATAGTCCTGTTGACTTCATACCGGGCTACTTGTTTTTCTAACAAGGGAAGCAACACGCAATGATATTCGCCGATGTGGAGTTTTCGCAAACGATCTGCTTCTTTGGTGTTGTTTAAAGACATGGCTATTCGTATCTCACCCAGCCTAACCAGATGCTCAGTTACGCATACATACCAGTCTCTGATGCCCAAGGGTGCCAGTGTATCACTCAGTTCTTTTACAAATAAACCGGAATCCGCTCTAATTTGCTGTGCATACTTTTCAAGCAATGGATTAACAAAAGAATGGGAAATTTCATGAATCGTAATAAATTGCGTTACACTGGAATTGTCAAAGCCGTATTGCCGGTACAAAGGCAAACTACCTTGAAGCTTCAACATTTTGCTGGAACTAATTACCATGGAGGGAATTTGACCGTGCGGCGATGAAATATTCGGGCCAAAGCCTCTATAACTATCCTCGCCCGGAGTTATGGGCATGGCAGGTGATATGTATAGTTCATATCGAGGAAACTTTTTGCCATACCATTCTTCAATGGCCGGGTAAGCAGCTTTGTCAATATCTTTAGCAATTTCTGCAAGAGCACCTTTATAGAAGGAACTATTTTCATTCAAGAAGCTACCGACATCCGCCTTAACGTAAAACTGTATTAAGCTGTCTGTTAACTCAGTTAATAACATAGTCAGCTTATCCGTAGCTACAGGCTTGTCAGATGTACTCCCTTCATTAATAAATCGTTGTCCTTTTGCCGGGAACGCATTTTGATTTAATAAATGAGTCAGTATCGGCCCATTATCGTAAAGCGTATCTCTAATTTGTTTGAGTATTTCAGCTGTTCTTATAATGATTGGATCATTTTCAAAACGTTTAAAGTGTTTGAAACCATAGTACACGATGGGCTGATGTGAGTAATCGGTACCTTTTATGTCGAAAACATAATTACTTATATGTTCAACGGCTAACTTTTCTGCAAAAAAATATGTTTCTACATTCGGGCTAACGCCAACAGTAGCATTTTCAGCTAAACGTACTTTGTACTGTGCAAATGCATTCAAAACAAACAGGAAAAGAAAGACAAACAGGTAGATTTTTTTCATTGCTAACAATCTAGTGAATAAGCATCTTTTACCGAAGACGCACACTTGAACAGAAACGTGACAAGGTTTCATTCATTTTCAAGTAGTTAATTTGTAAAGCACTACAAAATAGCATATTCCAGCATCCAGTAAGCCAATCTTTTTATGAAGTATTCAGTGGGCTGACATCTTAATAAAAATAAAAATTCGATTAAGCATTTGCACATCTGCTTAAACCATGGATTGTAATCTTTACTTCAATGATAAGGCAATTGAGCTTATTACAATAATTAGTTTAATCGTGATAGTTTACATGATTGCAAAACAAGGCTTAGATTTCTTCTTTCAGCAAAATATTACCATACTCGGTTGTAATGAAAACCTGAGCGCCACCCCGATCTGCCGCTAACATAACACTGCCCTTTCCTGTATTTGACCGTGTAAATTGATCAGGGGGCAGGTTTGAATATATCCGATTATGCGGTGCGTTTAAGTTAAGGGATGCTTTTAATTTTCGCGGAACGTAAAAAACAACATCCGCGTTAAATGCGCCGATAAAAAAAAGAGGCTTGCCTTCTTGGGCATTGCGCCACTGAACATGTCTGACCGTGATTGTTTGCTTAAGGTTTATGCCCATTGTATTTAGTGATACGGGACCAGTTATATCGCTGATGACAACCGAAGGAACGTTAGCTGATATCATAAGCTCACCTGTCAGGCTTGTAAGGGATAATACGGATTGAGGGAGGTGGGAGACGAACTGCAACGAGAAATGTGTTTTTTCAGGCACTTGTATCGTGATATGATTGTCGTTTGTAGGCTGTAAAATCAGTTCTATAAATTCGTTTGTTTCGCGGCTTCTCGGGCTAAATTCAGTTGACTCTGTTTTATTTACCGGCACGGCCAGGGCAGAAATGTCTGTATAACCATCTGGCAGTTTAACAACAGTATCCACTTTTCCTGTTATCGTCAAATCGCTTCCTTTATATCCTCTTACATCAACGGATGCATCCTGAAGGATGATGATTTTTAACAACTTCTGTTCTTTGCCTTTTAAAGAGACCCGGATTGGGGAAGAAGCGTTTACCACAAAAGTTTCAAGACAAACGCAGGCCAGCAGCAGTACAATACGAAGTGTTTTCATGATTTTAGGATTAATTCTTTTCCTGATTCAAATAGATGTTTCCTGTAGTGCTTGTAACTGAAATTCCTATCCCCCCGTCGTTCAAAAGCAGGCCCGGCCCGAAACGCAGTTTTGAATATACCCTGCCCTTACCATTTGATAAAGAGAAGTAAGCTTTTAAGCTATCAGGCACAGATAGTTCGATATTGGAAGAAGCTGAGCGAACCATATAAGGATGATCGTACAACGACCATTTCGCAGTATTGCTCCATGAGATATATTTAAGACTTACTTTACCATAATCGTTAGATATCCAGAAAGGTCCGGTTAATCTTTCAACTTCCAAACGACAGAAATAAGCAGCTATCTGAACAGGCCCTGCATAATTTCTTACCTGAATTAATCCGTCGGGTAATGTTGTTTTAAATTCGAAAGCAAGCAGCGGCATATGGTTAGGAACTTGGATTTTAATTGACCGGCAATTCGTATTGATACGAATCTCGTTAAATAGAAAACCGTTAACACCAGTTCTAAGCTGACTTTGATACTTAATTGAACTATCCCCGCTGCTGCTATTGTCTGCCAGTAAAGGGTATTTCAATAATGTATCTGCTAAAGACTGTTGAGGGCTTACCAAGATATCGTTTCCGTCATACCCTTCCGACACAATGAACGGCGCATCTGAATACAGAACAACTTTATCCAATTTAGGTAGTTGAATCCTTACTGTCTGCTGTGTATTTTGTCCGTATGCGCGGTATATTATTAACGGAAGCAGGATAAACCAGGTAATTAGTTTCATGATTTGTTTAGTTTAAAAATTCTTCAATGCCTTGCTTAATTTGGCCTTGTGTATGATAAGCGGTGCTGTCATTGTGTAAAAGCGCAAGCATTTGCGGTATAGCTTCTTTTGATTTGTTGGCGAAGAGGATATCAATCATAGAAGACTGTACTGTACCCTGCACAAATGGTAGCGCGTTGATCAGCAAGCGTTGTACGCCGGTTGAGCTTGCTTTTGGCTGCAAAGTCTGCACTATGGCCAGCTGAACATTAGGGTCAGGATCATTTTTCAAAGCCGAACCTAATGCCTTTAAGTCTGCTTCGCTCAACTTCCCCTCTTTTACAGCCAACACAGCCGAAATGCGCGTTGAAGAATAAGGTGATTGCAGTTGCGCCATAAGCGGTGATTGATTTTGTGTCACAACTGGCGATTGATAGCTGCCTAAACCTGCTTTTTTCTTTTCCGCATTTTGCGCCACATAAACTTTTACATATCTGGTTTGAACAGGGCCCTGTTTTACAACTTGAAGGATTTTATACTTAACTATCTGCTGGTAATCGCTATTATACTTGCCTAAACAAAAAGCGATTACAAAAACTATCACCGCAGCAACTGAAGCCCACCAATACAGTACAGGTTGTATCCGGTAAATGATGTTATCTGGCTGTAGTGTATGGGTTTGCTTATTGAGCATGGCATAAAAGTTATCATCCATAACCTCAATAATTTGCTTTTTAGGGGTCATGTCCAGAGCATTCCATACCAACCGCAGATCGTTTACTTTCTGTCTTATGCGCTCATCCTGCTCCAGCAGTTGCTCAAAGGTTACCTTTTCCTCTTCAGACAGATTGCCGGTGAGGTAATCGGTTGCCAGATTTTCTATTTCACTTGCCGTCATCATTAGGTCAGTTTAAAATACGCTTCTTTTAGTAACTGCATAGCCCGGTATACCCGCGTTTTAATCACCCCTACCGAGCATTCTTTTAAAGCAGCAATCTCCTCATATTTCATTCTCCAAAACTTGCTCATCATCAGCACCTCACCGTATTGTTCGGGTAATTTTTTCAAGATTTGATGTACTATTTTATAATCATCGTTCTCCATCACGTAGCTATACTCTTCAGAGTAAGCAAATAAAGAATCCTTTCGTTGCATCTGGTATTTAATTTCCTGCCTGTTTACATTAGCCGCAATAGCATAAAGCCAGACTTTGAAGTTACCCTCGTCCTTAAATGATTTGCGATACTCAATCACTCTTAAAAAAACCTGCTGTACCAAGTCTTTGCTCACGTCCCGGTCGCTGAATGATCGATAAGCAAAATATTGCAGTAGCCTTTGTTTGTAACGCTCGTATAATAATGCCACCTTGCTTAGGTCGTCATTTTTGATACATATCATCAAGGCTTCGTCGGTCATGGTTGATTTACTATGGTATATCAGGAAATCGCAAAAAGGTCACAAGAAAAATAAAAATATTTTTCGGCCAGCTATATCAATCGCTTGCTTATAGTTCTAAATTTAGTGTATGCACCATACAAATATCGATTCCGGCATTTACTTTATAATACTGTAAAGGACGCCTCCCATTGTTAATAGAAACAGGAACGAATAATTCATGGGAAATGCGTAACTACTAAATTATACATTTCAACAGGGATACCGATTGAGACATTCTGGATCATCGCCCACATCAGATACCAATTCAAATTGATCTATTTAATCTTGCTTATCATCAGAACGAGAAGGCGGAAGTTCTTTTGTACTCCAGTCAGAAGGGTTGTTGCTCATCACCAACTTCAACACACCTCCTCTCTTGATGTCAGCATGTTTAAACCAAGCCTTATTCCAGCGTTTACCATTCAATTCGGCGGATTTGATGAAAGTTGCCTGCGGAGAAAGATTCTCTGCAACTATATCTAGTTTTGTTTTGCTATCAAGGTGAATAGTAACTTTTTTAAAACCGGGAGCTGTGATTAGATAAACATCCTGACCTGCGTTAGGGAAAATTCCGGCTTTATTGAACACATACCAAGACGACATGGCTCCGGAATCATCATTCCCGGGAAGGCCATCGGCTTTATCTGTGTAATACTTTTTTAATAATTTATTTATTAGGGATACTGTTTTATGATGTTGTCCGGCATAAATGTATAAGTGAGGCGTCAGGAATCCGGGTTCATTAGCAATATTGTAATAATTTCTCAAGAAGAAAGTATCCAGTCGATTAACAAACGCTCTTCTTCCTCCAGACTTTTCAATCAGTCGGCTCATGTCATGGGGTACGTAAAATGAATATTCCCACGAATGACTTTCATAAAAGAAATCAGACCAGTTTCCAGCAGAGAGCACGGTAAAATCCTTGTTGTCTAGATATTTACCAGACAGTTGCTTGTAGGGGATGATGCCTATTTGACTGGGTGAAAAATCAAGATAATATTGCCATGTGCGATTGTGAAAGGTTTCATCCCATGTTCCATCTGCCTTTCGAGGCATAATAAACCCTTTTGCCCCGTCGGATACAACTGGTTTCCATAAATTCTCCCAGTTGCCTGCTCTTTTAGCGTATTTGTTATAATCGTCTTTTTTGCCCAACTTAAGTGCAACTTGCGCTATCGCCCAGTCGTTGGCGGCGTATTCAACCGTACGGGTACCGGCACGTTCATAATCAGTAGACACATAACCTAACGTGTTGTAATCTTTCAAACCTCCTCTTCCTTCTTTACGCTCGTCACTACCCGGAGGCACTTCTGCATCTTTCAGCATAGCTTCAAAAGCATCCGCATAGTTGATTCCTTTCAAGTCTTTTAAAACAGCTTCGGCCAACACCATATCTGCATTGCTTCCGCCTTGCGTACGACCGTTGCTGTTACCCGATCTGCCATCAGGCAAGTAACCTTCGTTTTTGTAGGTATCAATCAAAGAGTTTACAATCTGCGACTCCTTTTCGGGGGCAATAAGGGTAATTAATGGATGGCTGGTACGGTAGGTATCCCAAATACAATAAAAGTCGTCAAAATAAGGCGCGTCACTTTTCCATAAAGCGTTTTCGCCGGTTTTATCTGTTGGCTGCATCAAGGTATGATATAAAGCCGTATAAAACTTTACTTTTTCGGTTTTATCATTAGTTGCTATTTCCATCCGGCCTAAATAGCTATCCCATTCCGCTTTAGCTTTTGCTACTGCCTGTTCAAAAGTTAAACCGGCGGCTTCTTTCTGAAAGTTTTCTTTTGCCTTTCCAATACTTATAAATGAAATACCCACACGCACTTCTACCTGCTGAGGGGCATTTTTATTGAATGAAAACCATGCGCCTACAGGTTCGCCCGAATCATATTCCATCTTATTACCGGGATGTTTTGTGCCGGATTTCCAGGTGCCAAAAGATTCGGCAGGTGTGTTAAACTGCGCATAAAAGTAAACCGTAAACGGCGCTCCAATATTCCATCCTCCACTAACGCGATTGTATCCGGTTATTTCTGTATTTGAACGTATTTCAATTTCTGATCCTAATAATTTTTGCTCCTCATGGCAACATGCATTCTTTCCCAGTATACTTCCGGCATCTATTAACATCCCACTTTGCCCGGCTTTATTGAAAGTATAGCGGTGAATACCGGTTTTAGGTGTAGCGGTTAGTTCTGCCAAAATATTCGGCTCTTTCAATTCGGCAGAAAAATAGCCGGCCGTTGCGGTTTCCTTTCCCCGATCCGAACCATATCCATTAATCCTGATATCGCCGTTAAAAGGATAAACTAATATGTTTCCATATTTGGGCCCACCTCCGGTTCCACTAACGTGCAGGTGACTAAAGCCTCTTATCTTACCGCTTTCTTTGTATCCCATGTTTGTACCCAAGTCGTCACAATCAGGACCTAACTTTACCATTCCGAAAGGATACGTTGCCCCCGGAAACGTATTGCCATTACCTTGCGTTCCAATAAACGGATCAACGAATGCTGAAAGGCTTGTTTGTGAGCGTTCCTGTGCTTTTATGGTGGTTAAAAAAAATAAAACATTGATAATGACGGTGAGTGTAATAAATTTCATATCGTTCTGACTAAGCAAAAAGGATTTAAATAGGCCGGCTAAAGTAATAAGTTTTTATTTGTGTCTGTTTCCGAAACGGTTATAGTTTCTGATAATTCATGCTGGCACAACTGTGCTTAAACTTTAGACAGCTTTGCTTGCGGCGTAGGTTAAACTGTAATTAGCTACAAGATACAGGACGACTTTTACCTACCGATCATGCGGCTTTGAGCATAAATATTTCAGTAATAGCCTCCGAGTTTTAACTCTTCGGGATGCACCGATTCTTAATTTAAAAAATTGAATTTGCCTATTACATTGAGCTGTACAAGCCGAATATTTGAGCCACTGAAGAAACTACGATGTATTTTAAACCCTGATCTTTGTATCATGAAAAACATCACCAAAATACAGTTAGGCCAAAATGGTCCGTTCGTATCCCGACTTGGTTTAGGCTGTATGCGTATGTCATCTATCTGGGGCGGTTCAACACCAAACGAAGTGGAGAGTATTGCTACCATTCATGAGGCCTTGGACAACGGCATCAATTTTTTGAACACGGGTGATTTTTATGGTGCCGGTCATAACGAAATGCTGATAAGCAAAGCCATTAAAGGAAGGCGCAACGATGCTTTTATTAGCGTAAAATTCGGCGCCATCTTTCACAATGGTCAACCACTCGGTATGGATCTGCGCCCTATATCTATAAAAAACTTTGTTAACTACTCGCTTACCCGTTTGGGTATTGAAACCATTGATCTTTATCAACCCAGCCGCATGGACAACAGTGTGCCGGTGGAAGACATTATTGGCACAGTAGCCGATTTGGTGAAAGAAGGTAAAGTGCGCTACATCGGCGTTTCCGAAATTAGTGCTGGGCAGCTTCGTAAAGCTAACAGCATTCACCCAATAAGTGCTCTGGAAATCGGCTATTCATTGGCCGACAGGCAGGTAGAAGACGAACTATTGCCTACAGCCAAGCAACTCGGCATCGGCGTGGTTGCCTTCGCTAATACCGCTGAAGGCTTCTTGACCGGCCAGATGACAGCTCCGCTGCCAGCAGACGACTACCGTATTCATTTCACCCGTTTTCAAGAAGAAAACTTAAGTCACAATCTGAAAAAGGTTGAAGTATTGAAGCAATTAGCTGAAAATAAAGGTTGCACGCCAACACAACTTGCCATTGCCTGGGTGAAAGAACAGGGCGATCATATAATGCCGTTAGTTAGTATGAGCCGCAGGTCTCGCCTGCCCGAAAACATTGCAGCCATGAGCATTGTATTTACCAAGGAAGAGATGAACGTGTTAAACACTACTTTTGCGAAAGGCGCCATATGGGGTGGCACCTACTTACAACGGTAAAAGCATGCTTAGCCCGGAAGAGATTATACCAGGTGTAATTTTTTACGCTTACCACGCTGCCAGGCGCACAGAAAAAGTGTGTTTCTGGAAAGATCATACTTTGATACTGCAGGTAACCGGAGAAATGGTATTACAAACTACTACACAAAAAAGATCAATAGCTAGCGGAGAAATATTATTGATTAGCAAAAACCAAGTGGGTACGCTTATCAAAATACCACCACCCGGCGCAGATTATGAAACTATCGTCTTATCGTTACAGGAAGATTTGCTGTGTAAAATTGCTCTAGAAGGCAAGCTGGAAACGGACCAGAAATATACCGGTCCGCCCAACGTTAGTATCCCATACAATGAATTTATACAAGGGTATTTTCATTCGGTTATTCCATACGCCCGAAATGCCGGATCCGAAATAACAGACGAGCTCGGTATTTTGAAAGTGAAGGAATGCGTTAAATTACTACTGCTTGTCTTGCCCGAACTTCGCAACCTTTTGTTTGATTTTTCCGAACCGCATAAAATCGATCTGGAAAAATTTATGCTGAATAACTTTCAGTTTAACATTCCTATTGAAAAATTTGCGCAACTAACCGGTCGCAGTCTGGCAGGTTTTAAAAGGGACTTTCAAAAAACTTTTGGCCTACCGCCACGTCAATGGCTACAAGCCAAGCGGCTAGACACAGCCAAATACCTGATAGAAATTAAGCAGCAAAAGCCTTCGGCTATTTATCTCTACCTGGGCTTCAAAAGCTTGTCGCACTTTTCTTACGCATTTAAGGAAAAGTTTGGCATGTCACCTAACGAGCTGGTTTGCTTATCCCTCCCACAAACATCGTAATATAAATTATTATGTAATGGTTAATCCAAGTCAGTTGCAAATGCACTGCTTATGGGTATGCAATAATTTTTGATGTGGATTTGGTGCCGCTCTTTCCGGTCAACGTGAAATTTATTGACAATATATGACCTATGTACTCTAACAAATGTAGTTGCCGGTAACAGCGTCATGGCCTCACTCATGGTTAATCGGGTAAGAATTGTATTTCGGTTAGCCATCACAAACGTTACATAATTGCCCGCACTTTCCAGGTAAAGGATATCCTGAAAGTTAACCTTAACTGATTCGTATCCAGATTTGATAAAGATACCATTGCTATCGTCGGCTTTTTGCCCGGTTTTGTACTGCAAAAGTTCATGGGCCTTATGGCATGCTTTTAAGAAACGCGGAAACGAGAAAGGCTTCAATAGATAATCAACCGCATCCAGTTCATAACTTTGAGCGGCATGCTCTGCATAAGCAGTAGTAAATACAACCAGTGGCTTAGGCGCTAAACTTTGCATCAGTTCTATGCCGGTTATATCGGGCATTTTAATGTCCAGAAATAAAAGCTGTACAGGCTCATTAGCCAAATAAGCAATTGCTTTAAGGGGTTCGGTAAAGCAATTGCTTAAATCCAAAAACGGAACTTTACCAGCATGTGAGCGTATTACTTCCAAAGCAAAGGGTTCGTCGTCTATGGCTATGGCTTTAATCATTACAAGTACTGTTCTAATTGCTTAAATAGTTCTACACCTTCGCTGGGCCTTTTGGCTGTTTCGGGCACGAGTTTGCCATTTTTATCAAATATAAAATAACTTGGATACATTCCTTGTTTGTCCTTTAACGGCTGCACCTCTTCCCAAATTTTTTGAATATCCTGATTGCTTTTACGCAAGTGCAACCCGCTTAAGTTATTCACCTGCAAAAATTCTCGCCAATGGGCATCCTTCCCGTTATCATCCATATCCAAGTAAATAAAAACTACGTCTTTATCTTTGAAATGCTGCTTTAATTGAGGGGTAAAACCAAGTTCGTATCGGCATGGTGCACACCAGGTACCCCAAATATCCAAATAAACTACTTTGCCTTTATACTGATTTATTACCTGATATATGGAGGTAAGCTGCTGGTAATCGTTAAAAATTTGTATAGCCTTGTTGTTTTTGTTTGCAGTAAGTGCAGTCTCCAATTTGTGCAATTTATCCGTCAGGCCCGCCGTGTACCCACTATGCGCATAAACCGATTTAAATTCGTCCATTAAAGGCCGTAATTCTGTTAACTCTTTGTCCCGTGATTTGGCCGCAATAGCTTGTGCCAGCATAGCTTCGGCAACGTTTGGGTCGAAATTATTTTTAATGGCAAGCCAATTTACATACATTTTGCCTTTTTCGCGAGCTATTTGATTAATGCTATCAAGCGAAATACCGAAATATACAAGCGGCGTTTTCGTATTGCTTCCTCTTTTCTGAAAATCGCTAAAAGCTGCTGCTTCCATGTAACCAACATAGCTGTCGGCAAATTCATAAAACAACGGACCTGCAGGTTGTACTTCCGGCCTTACAGCAACATTTTTGTATATTGACATAATGAAGGTTACTAAGTCATCCCGTTTCATACGCACATTTATACGGGCAAATCTGCTTAGCTGCATTATTGTATTTGCTTTTACCTCCTGACTAATAAGGAGCTTATTAAATTTTGAAACACCTTGCGCATTCTTTATCATAGTTAACTGCCTATCACGCACTTCAAGCCAAGGCTTTACAACTTTTTCCTGTATAGCTTCAGGGGATAAGTTGCTAAACAGATTGCTACTACCTTCAGCGCGAAAGAAAGGTGGCTGCAATAAGTTTAAACTGTATAACAACTTATTTTCTATGGCTTCTGGCCCCGAAAACTTTCTTATAGTCGTATCGGCTGCATTTAATTCTAAAGTCAGACTTTTCTCCGGGCTTAGAAGCAGCAAATATTGCCGCTTTTTATAGGTTAATGTTGCCAGCTTTTTTTCTGACACTGGCAAATTAGCACTGAATTTACCTTGCCGGTTTATAATGACCCGAATATCGCCTTCAGGATTGTATCCATAAACAAAAGGCAGGTTTATGGTTAGCGAATCTGTACCTGCACTAACTTTGTTTAATACCTGGCCGCTTATGCGGAACTGGGCGAAGCAATTTACCGTTGCTATGATTGAAATAATGATTAATATTAACTTTTTCATTGTAATTGAATATTTAGGTGTATAAAAAACTCTTTAGTATTTTGATGGATGACCAGCTCATGCTTCTGCGGATAAAGTAAAGCCAGGCGCTGCTTTACATTTTTTAACCCTATGCCTGAACGCCCTTTTTCAAAATCATCATCTTTTGAAAGATGGATGCTGTTATGCACATCCAAATGAAGATTACTTTCGGTAAAATATAGATTGATATGAATCCACGAGCGCTCTTTTAAACTGATACCGTGCTTATAAGCATTTTCCACAAATGGGATGAGCAGCATCGGAGATATTAAATGGTAAGCCTTACTTTCCTGAATGTGCACGGTAATGTCAACAACCGGATTGGACGCAATGCGCATATTTTGCAAGGACAGATAATTGTTCAGGTAATTAATTTCTTTACTGAGTTCAATCTTGTCCTGCATATTTTCATGCAGCATAAAGCGCATCATATCACCCAGCCGCTGTATGCCGTCGCCTGTATTTTCGGCCTTTTCTGTAAGTGCCATACCATACAGTGTGTTTAGGGCATTAAACAGAAAGTGTGGATTGATTTGAGATTTCAAGAGCTGCAAGCTGGCGTCGGTGGTGTCCAGATGATTTTTGAGTCCCGTCAATTCTAATTCCAAACCCTGCCTGTGTTTGTATACGTAATAGGCAATGGGTATAATCAGGCATAACTGTAACCCCCACAACAGCACGAACAGTAACATAAAGGATGTGCCGGAATAAGTTGCTTGTGAGCTGTAAAAGCCATTGAATGGAACGTTTAGGCAAAGCGTTGCTGCTATTTGCATTGCCCAAAACGGAAGCCGGTTGGTTTTATTGAAATACGCCGGAAAAAGCCAGTATACATTTAGCAAGTAAACGCCAAAAGTACAAGGCAATATAAAACCCACGAACATGGTTACGCCCCAGTACGCTTTTAGTAGGATGCAACCTGATAGAACAACAAACCAAGTAATGATAAAATAAGCTGATTCGGCTAAGACAGGCTTTTTTGAGTCGTTTTTTAAACCATGCCTGCTTAACCAAAGTACTGATTGCCGGGCCGCCTGGTAAAACAGTAACGCGGTGTATAAAATTAATGCCTGATTAAGTGCACCGTTGAGTGACTGCCACAATGCCGCTTCGCCATATGGCGATGACAGGTACCTTTTTAAAGTAAACAGGCCTAAAGTTATCAAAAACGCAAAAGCGGTTGCGGCAATAGCTTTATTCCACTTTTTTTCAGCAAAATAGCGATTGGGCAATGCACAAGCCATCCATATAAAGGACAGGTAGTAGGTAAAATACAGTATAAGATTGGGCATCAGATAATGCGTTGTGAAATTGAATTGCAGCCCGTGTGCTTTGAATTCCGGAGCACCGAAGGAGTCGGCAGAAAAATTGCCGCGCCAGTAAAGGTCGGCTGTGCCTAGCAACCCGTAAGTGTTTGTTAAAAGGAAAAGAGTGGCTATTGCAATCTCCAGATATTTCAGTTTCATGCTGCAAGCTTAGCGGAGTTTGCCTGCAGCATAAAATAAATGTGATGAAACACCTGAAAAATGTGATGGAAGTGCCAAACTTAATATTAGGGGCAATTTATACAGATGACTTGAATAAGGCTCTGGCTAAATTTATCAAGCCTAAACCTCTCCCCTAAGCAGTTTTACCATTTGATTCTGCGCCTCATCGGCGTGCATCCAAGTCACCATTTCCATAGAAGTTTGCGCTTCGGCAATACCTCTTGTCTGCATCCTTGTTTCATAAGCGGCAATAGCATCCGCTATGTTCTTAAAACTATCGTCTGTCAAAGCTTCACTCAGTTCTAACGCATCGAGCATAGCAAGGTTAACGCCTTCGCCAGATGGCGGCATCAAGTGTGCTGCATCACCCAAAACGGTTATGTTTGTTTTCGGCTCCCAGCTTTGGTTAAAAGGCATGCAGTATTGCGGACGTAACAACAAAGGCAGATTTGTTCGCGCTATCAATTCGGTCCACAACTCGCTCCATCCAAAAAATTCCTGATTCGACCATTTTATTAGTTGATTGCGGTCAGAAAAATCCACACTATTGGTTTTATGCCAATTTTCTTCTTTTTTTAGGCTAATGTAAAAATCAATAGAATCATCTCCTTTAGAAGATACATGGAGGTACTTTTCATCCGCAAAAACATAAATCTTTCCGCCGTTAAGCAGCGTTGCCATTTCGGGATAACTGGCTACGTTGCCTTGTATGATGATGGTGCCAGCATAATGATTTTTGGCCGAACCCACAAAAGAACGTACTTTGGAATTAGCGCCATCTGCGCCTATTAGGATATCGGCTGTGGCGGACGTTCCATTGTTAAAGTCGAGTTTCCAGCTGTCTCCATCCTCTTCTAAACTTAACAGATGGCTATCCCAAATTACTGTTCCGGGCAGCAATGAATCCATTAGCAAATTTCTTAAGGGTCCACGGTCAATTTCGGGCCGTGCGTATGGGCTGTCAAAATCTTCGTTTCCGGCGGCAACATCATCTTTAAATATAATATTTCCATATTTATCCATCACCAAACCTTTGTCGGCACCAGGCCGGTAAGTTTTTTTAAACTCTTCCAGCAAACCAGCGGCTTTAATAGCCTTTAAACCCGACTCCAAGTGAAGGTCTAGTGTTGCGCCCTGCACACGTGCTTTCTCATCAAAATCCCTTTCATACACATTTACGCTGATGCCTTTCATTTGTAACAGCCGGGCCAATGTTAACCCACCTGGCCCGGCACCAATAATGGCTACTTTCTTATTATGCAATAACATATATCATCACTTTGTTATTTGCAAAGTACAGGCATTAAAATGAGTTAAAATAACCATCTTTATTACAAAAACAGTCGTAAATGAAAATATCAATTACCGATAACGGTTCTGGCATTGCAGCACAATTGGCCAAGGCAATTGGTGCCGAAGTTAACGGACGCTTTATACACATATCCAAAAGCAAAGGTGCCGGTTATATTACCGGATTTAACTGGGATGGGGAGATACGGATGATGATCCGGAACTATCATCTAATAGAAGATATAACTATTGAACGCACAAATGAACTGGCAGACCAACAAGAAGATGTTGTGTTTCTGCTTAGCGGCATTTTTCCTTTAACATCAAATCCTAATGGGAGTTTAGTTTTGGAAAAAGCAAATATCCTAATTTGCCGGCATGCCGTTTCTTCCGTGATGGCTATGCCCCGCGACACATTGTTCGGTAGCGTCACGATTGCGGTTTCTAAAAAACACCTTAACCAACTTTTTGGACACATCAGACATCCTGTGGTAAGCACCGTTTTGGCAGCTCAAGATAACTTAGTGTTTGAAAGCAGGGTATCAGCACAAATTATTCAAACGGCTGCTGAAATGCTTGGCCAACCAGTTCCAGATTGTTTGGAAAAGCAATATTACAAGTTGAAGTGTGAAGAATTACTTACGCATACTTTTGCCCAATTGATGCAAAGGGAAATTATACCAGCCGCTGGTTTACATATAGCTGATATTAAAGCGATTTATGCGATTAAGCTTAGTTTACAATCTCGATTTACGGAACAGCCTGATATTGCCAAGCTTGCTGAAACGGCAAACATGAGCCAGCCGAAATTGCGCAAGCTTTTCAGGCAGATATTTGGAAAAGGCGTCTTTGAATATTACCAATGGGCCCGGATGCAGGAAGCCGCTCGCTTGCTCAGCGAACAAAAGCTGACCGTATCTGAAGTTGGCTACCAGCTGAATTTTATTAATCTGAGCCATTTTACCAAAGTCTTTCAAAAACACTTTGGTATTAACCCCAAAAGATATGCGATGGTAAATAGCTAGCCTAGCTTAAAAAAGATTGCGAATACGGTTATGAACATAAAAATGCACTAAACTGAATAGCTTATGCAAAGAGCTTATAACGACCATTCACACAAACAAAAAAGCCCTTTAGATTTCTCTAAAGGGCTTTTTTGTTTGTGGTATCAGCTGGAATCGAACCAGCGACACAAGGATTTTCAGTCTTTTTCATTAGCTGTCAGTAACGGCACAAAAACCGCCCTGATTGCTTCTAATAAGCGATTTTAAGAAAAAATATTGGTTTGCGCAAATCTTTTGTGCCCTTTTTGTGCCCTTTTTTTTGCTGAAAGAAAGATTACGCTTCTCCTGATAAAAAAAAAGTGCAAATGAAAGGAAGCCCTTGATTCACCTTTTGTAATGTGATTGACAATAAGGAACGTTTTAAAATTCCGCAAGGATGTCAACTTAATATTAACTTGACAAGATGATGGACTTGAGTACAAGGATTGCGAAGATGAAATGCTATATTATGATTAAAATTGGCTTCTAAGTTATTAGCACGAGCTATCGCCTGTTCTGTTCTATCATGTAACACAGGTAGCACATAGGTTATAAACGGCTGCTTTTTCTTTAAAATATTTTTATAATAAAACTGCGGGTGGGCGACCATTGCTTGAAAGTCTTCATTATCTGGATGAAGTGTTTTAAAAAGTGCTGTCAGCCGCTCATAGATATATTCACGATGTAACATAGTTTCAGTCGAAACTTCTTCAAAGTGAAGTAATATCCAAAGCTCAAAGGCGTCGTTACTCCATGCAACATTAATACCTGCAATGCCTGCTGTTTGAATAGCAGTATCAAATGCAATATGGTTAGCTACTTTGATTTTCTCAAAGTCAGTATCCTCCATATCGCGGTCATAAACACACCAAATATTTTCCGTGCTTTCCGCATTTACTCGATAGCCATTCTGGTCAAATACAATCAAGCCACCCTCTCGGCAATAAGCTATAGTATTGTCCAAATTAAGCTTTCCTTGTTTTTGATTTGGGAGGCAATTTATTTTGGATTTACCAGAAACCTCTAGTGAACTAAAATAATATGGCTCCGAAACCTCATCCTCACAGAAAATAATAAAGTTCAGGATTTGGTCAGCGCTTCGCTCATCACTGGTTTGTAATTCCCACTGTTCAGCCATTTTATTAACTATTATGCTGGTGTTCCAAAAACGAACCTAATTTTGGCAACGCGCCATAGAACCCAGCTAAGTACTGTCTAGCAAAGTCTGCATTATTTCTGATCCCTTTAAGGTCTGCCAACGAGTATAACTTGGTTTCGTCCATACTATTCTTCTCGGTAAAATAAAATTGATCCCTTCTCATGATGTCAGGATCCATAAGATTTACATCATGGCTAGTAAAGAGCAATTGTGCATTAGCAGTGTTAACTGCCTTATTTTGAAATAATTTAATAACTTTTCGTAAAAGGGATGGATGAAAATTACTATCAATTTCATCAGATATGTAGACACCGCCTTTTGTGAAAACTCTATGCAGGCCACCTATATAGGAATAAAACTTTTTAGTTCCTTCGGATTCATCGGAATCCAAGTTCATTAAAGCCTGTCCGGTAACTTCACCCTTTTCGTTATAAATGTTTTTTGATAATATAACGTAGTTGCCGTACTTGCGCTTATTTATTTCGATCTCGTGTAGTTCTACATCTGTGAAACTTAGCCCGGCTTCCGTTAGCCATTCCAAAACAGTGCTTTTTTGCCCTTTCTCGACCAAAGTATCGGTCAATCCTCGATCCTTGCCGAACATTCCATAAAAAGTCCCAGCCTCGTTATCACCTTCAATGATTATCTGATCAGTAATAAAATCCTTAATGGAACTTGAAATATTTCCTGCATAAGAAGAACAAAAGGTCAGAAACAAGGTATCCTTACGCAGGTTATTTAATGGCAATTGTGAGCCTTCCTTAAATCGCTCGGTATTGATATCAATTTTGCCTTTTTTCCTGGTAAAATAGAAAGTCTCGTTTTTTTCTGCAGGTCCAAATAACCACTCCGATTGCACATCAGCTTTTTCATCAAGCGCAAAGCCATACCTGTATTTTTTATCTTTGATAGTTAAAATCAATTGAAAATAACCATGGTGTTCGAGAGGGGCAGATGATAACTTAAAGTAATTATGCTCACGACGAAGAATTTCTTCTGAGGTCAAGGAAGTTGCTACGAGTTTTTTGAAAAAGCTTAAACCCTTAATCAGATTTGATTTGCCACTACCATTCGCGCCGTATACGCCAATTATTTTTAATACTGAATTATCTCCTTTACCAGCGATATTACATGCATCCACTTTCTTGTCTTCAGAAACTAATCCCGTTGGCCTGAAATTTATGGATTGCAATTCGTGGAAAGAACGATAATTCCCGACTGTAAATTGAATTAACATGGGAATTGTTTAATTGTGCAAATGTTGGAAAAATTGATTTAAATATAAATATAGTTTTTTTATATTTGCAATAATTGTGCAAATTTTAATATTTCAACTTAATGTCTAACTAATAACTTTAGTTGAAATTTATTTAGAATACCAAGTTAAATAGCTAAATTTGTCTTTATGTCATGCCGATTACTGACATGGCAGAATGAATAAAACAGACAAAGTGACATGGAAAATTAAATTGTACACTTTTTTACGAAATTGTTACATTTTACAGTAAATGGCACAATTATCGAAAGCGAATTGCAAATCGTTCTTTATAAACGGAAAAAGCCCGAAGGGTCCGACGCCTTCAGGCTCATAATGTGTGTCACAATTCAGAAAGCAGGATACTGCTGACATACTACGATGACAGGGTTGTTTTTTAACGGTGCAAAGGTATTAAAAGTTTAATATAAGCAAATTTTTTTTACATTTCACGAAAGAACTCATCGTATAGCCGGATTCTGGATAAAATTTATTGTTGGGCAGGTATACCCTGCCCCTTTTTATCACCAAAACAATTAATAATGAAAAAATTGTTTACCGTTGGCTATACGAGCCGGCCGGGAGCTGTATTGTGCTTTCCGTCGCCGAAAGTACCATTGTTTTTAACCAGCTCAACTGAGCTGAATGTTGGATCGGAGGTGCAAAGTGCCTAATCCGTCTATTAAGTATTACGCTGTGAATAATGGCGACATGTCATTGATAACTCTTGCAGATGGTACACGCATTCTGATTGACTGCAAGCTCACCAAGCAATCAGATGAGAGTGAAGATCCAAAAATCCACGATGCAAAAAAGGACCTGCTCAATTCAATTCAAAAAAGGGATAATAACTACTATGTAGACGTATTTATTCTTACGCATGGGGACAAAGACCATTGCCATGGTTTTAAGGACAACTTTTACCAAGGGGACCCTGCCAAGTATAGCAAAGCAGACCGCGACAAAAACCTGATTATTATGGATACGATGTGGTTCTCCCCGATGATAGCCGAGCAGTATACTAATGATGATGAGGATGCTCATCAGCAGGAAGCAGAACGCAGATTGGATCTACACCGTAGGAATCACCCTGACAAAGACAAACCAGGGAATCGGATTAAGATTATCGGATATGACAGTAGTAAAGAGTATCAGGATTTGAATCACATGCGTGCCGTTCCGGGAGACATTGTTACAAGGTTTAACGATAGAGACCAAACTACTTTCTCCATTTTCATACATGCACCATTTAAAATAAAGCTTGACTCCCCTGACAAGGACAAAAATTCTGCAAGCATCGTCTTTCAGGCCCGGTTTAAAGCTTACAGCTGGAGCACTGATTTTTGCTGCCTTGCTATGTTTGGTGGCGATTCCGACCATACTACTTGGGCTGAGATTTTGGACCGTACTAAACGGTATGGCAATGATAAAAAGGAGGTTGCATTAAATTGGCACCTGTTTTTGGCTCCTCACCATTGTTCCTGGACTTTCTTTAATGAAACATCGGATCCTGAACCTCAATCCACTTCGCTGGAAGTACTTGATTATGCGCAAAAAGGTGCATGGATAATTGCCTCCAGCAAGAAAATTGTAAATGATGACGACAATCCGCCTTCTGCCAAGGCGAAAAAACAGTATGTTGCTAAACTCGAATCATCAGGCAAGTTTTTGAATACCGCGGTAGAACCTTCAGAGTCAGCACCTGAGCCTATTGTGTTTGACATTACTGCAAATGGTCCCGCTAGAGCACCTCGTAAATCAACTGGTAGTGCCAGCGGTTCGGCTGGTGGCTTTGGTGCTGCTGGCACTATTATCACGCAAGGGTAATATGTTGTATAGCCAAAAACTTGAAGTTTACAGCGGTCCATTGTCGCCTGCTGTTGAACAAGCTATTATTGATATAAAACAATACTTTGGGGTGTCGGACCTCAAAGTATTGTCTTTTGACAGATGGCATATTGTTATTCCGGTAACTTACGAGGTTTCTTTACCCAGCAATGGTGCAGTCAATAATATTGATATAAGACCAGAAGAACCGATGCTGATAAAGTTATCATTAGAAGATTACCCTAATTTTGCGCCGTTCATCTTAAGTGATCGCGAGGATTTTCCAAAATCCCAACTATCCCACCTTTATTTTACAGAAGAAAGTGAACCGGCACGACTTTGCATGGTGCGTGAAACGCCTAATGAGTGGTTTGCAAGAATTAAAATGAGCGACTTTTTAGATGTCGGTCAACAATGGCTGTACAAGGCGGGTACGGGACTATTGAATGAGGACGGTGATGAGTTTGATCCTACCAGAGTCGAAGGTAATGTTTTGGCAAAACATGTCTATAAATACGATATGCTTTACGAAGTGGTAAAAGGCGACCAGCGTCTTTTACCAGATTACCCTATGGCAATTTTAATTTCCGGCTTTGCAAAAGCCTCAAATAAGCGGCCGTATTATAAAACCCTGATGCCGGTACCCTTTATTGTACTTCCTAAAGTTTTGGAAGCTGTTAGCGAGGTGTACAACCCAGAAAAGCAAAATGAAGGGCAAAATAAAGAGAATCCTTTGTTTTCAGTGTTGCTCTGGCATCCGGACAATAAGGTCGAGGAATTATACCTTACAAAAAAACCGGCAACATTCGCCCATTTGAAGACTTTCTTTTCTATAAGGGGTATAGACATAGGAAACATTTTGGCAACCTTAGAAAAGCAAGGAGTGTTGATCAAGCTTGGTGTGCCTATTATTTATGCTATGCGAAGGCCCAACAAAGTGATTGGTTACAATGGTGAGTATGAGTTCTTTAATTTTGTGCTAATCATGTCACAAGGCGGAGTAGCGGCGATTAAGGATACAGACGAGGTCATCATTCAAAGCCATATAGAGCCTTTCGGCTCCATGCTTGCGGGTTATATTTCAGGAAAACCTAAGTCCGCCTCAACTTTATATGTTGGAGCGGGGTCATTAGGCTCAAAAATGATTATGCATGATGCACGCGCAGGAAATTTACATATAGGTGTTCAAGACAATAAGCCGCTGCTACAGCATAACTTGGTTCGTCACGAATTATTTGCGCAACATGTTGGTCAGAATAAAGCTAAAGCAATTGTCGAAACTATAGAAAATTTTTACACCACAGAAAGCACGGATGGGCTTAAAGCATATGAGCAAAGTGTTGTATTAATGAAAGCTGACGATTGGGAGCCTTATAAATATCTCGTTGACACTACCGCAAGCCGTCAGGTAAGTAATTACCTGACCTTAACAGATTTGCCTTCTCAACTTAGATATATCAAATCAGAAATTGCGGATGAGGGGAAATTAGGCCTGTTGTATGCAGAGGGTTCTGATAGAAACCCGCGAATGGATGATCTCCTTTATTACACATGTTATCTGGCAACAAAAGATCAAAAATTAGCTAATTGGCGAAGAGCTGACGCAAGCAGGAAAATTGAAACATTAAATATTGGCCTTGGTTGCAGTTCAGCAACATCTATTATGGCTGATGATCAAATCAGTTTACATGCAAGCGCGTTCTCAAGAACTATCGTTGGCCTTAAACATCAGGACGCAATAAAAAGCGGAATTATCTTTACCTGTCATGCAGAAAATGCGAGCACAGGTATAGTGCTTTCAAGTAATACATTCGATGTACAACCATTTGAGGTTTTACCATGTCAATCCGGTAGTGAATGGTCAGTTCGAATGCTGTCTGGCACGTGCGAAAGACTTCTCAAATTATCTAATGATCATGCACCTGTAGAAACAGGTGGCGTATTAATTGGAATCGCAAATTATAAGACGAAAGTTGTTCATGTATTCGATATCCTCACTGAACCCCAAGATAGCCAAGGTACCTGCACGGGTTTTAAACGAGGGATTAAAGGACTACCGCAGGAGGTGGAAGCTATAAAAAATGTAACAGGCGATGTAATTGGATATGTGGGTGAATGGCATACTCATCCAATGGACCTGAAACGCTTGAGTCAAAAGGACATGGAGACCATAAACGACTTGAAAGTTTTAAACAGGAAGGTACCTATACCAACCTGTGCTTTGATTGTAACGACAGATGAGGTATTACCGTTTGTTTTCGAATGATATTGACTGGAGATGGTTGGTAGAAAAAGATTTGGCGTAGCACTTTCCGGAGGAGGATATCGTGCTGCTGGGTTTCATATCGGTACTTTAAAAACCCTTCACAAGCTGCAATTACTTGACAAGGTTGATGTGTTATCGACAATTTCGGGCGGCTCCATAACTGGGGCCGCCTATTGCCTTCACCAAGGCAACTTCCTGGCTTTTGAAGCCGAGATGATAGAAATTCTAAGTACTAAGAGCGTTATAAAATATGTACTTGGATCCTGGCTGTTTTTAAGGGCAGCTCTACCATCTTTGATAACCATACTCCTTTCAATTTATTTGTTATTCACAAAATGGGCTTTCTGTTCAATTTTCATCTTGGGATTATTTTTCTATTTATTAATCCGTTTCCAGTTTAAATTATTTCCCCTCAGCCGTATAATTGAAAAAGCTTATAATAGGTTTTTCTTCAGCGGTGAGACTTTAGAGGCACTATGTGACCGACCTGAATTGGCGATTGGATCTACCAACTTACAAACCATGCGCCATTTTACTTTTTCGAAACGTAAGATGGAAGACTCTGTTTATGCATATTATCCCAAGCCCATATTATTTGATAACAAAGGCTTTCCCATTTCAAGAGCTGTAATGGCTTCAACTTGTGTCCCTTTTGCATTTACGCCAGTGTACATAAATGCTGAATTCTTTAAAGACCCCAATTTAGCAAGCACAGTCAAACCAATGTTAGTAGATGGCGGTGTTTACGACAATCAAGGTGTGCATAAGATAACTCAAAACAACAGTTCTTATGCCTGCGACATCGTTCTGGTTAGTGACGCGGGCAACAAAGTACCTTTTGACAAATCTTATAACAACACATTTACCTTACTATTGAGAACAGTAGAAACTTTCATGGTCAGGATTAAGAATTTTCAGATGATTCAAAATATTTATAATGCTGATAATAAACGAGAGGTGGCTTATCAATCACTTGGATGGGATTTAGAGGGGTGTGTCAAGGGGTTTTACGATAACCTTAAAAATCGTAACATATCTTCTGCGCTTGCATCTGCACATAACTTACAAGAAGAATGGATTGATACACCGCATTTATATAAAGAAGCAATCATTAAGCATTTATCTGCCAACTGCAACTTGCAAAGCATATCAGCAAATTCATTATCTCCTGAACGACTTTCTTGTATTCGCCAGATTGGGACTAACTTGACAGTGCTAAAAGCTGAACTTATAAAGGATATGATTGTTCATGCAGAAAATCTTACTGAGTTACAATTACGCTTATACTGCCCGTCATTATTTTCCAAGTCGGTGAATTAAATTTGAATAGCTTCGAGTAAGCTATAGAAAAACAGATTGCTAAACTTAATATGTTAGACATATCATGTGGTTTTACGACTAATTACAGCAATCACGATTCAACTGGAATAGGCTTTGCAACAAGACAACCTCTTTAATTTGAGGCAACTAAACTATAAAAACCGTTTGCGCATTCATCATTTACCTGTACAGTATTTTATTATTGATCAGAAATCATATAAGCATAACTAATTTAACTTAGGATCCAAGGCCAATAACTACTTCAAAGGAAACCAGCGCTTTTGTTGGAGGTTCAATCATTTTATCAATTCCGAGTAAAACTGCTGAAACGTTTCTTGACTGAAGTCCTTTTTCAAAATAATAGTGAAAGGTCATTTCGTGTTCAGGATTATTAATGTTTAGTTGCTTTAATAATGTTTTTTCCTGATCGGTTACGGGAATAAGTTCGATAACAGCCTTGGTTTGACTTACTGGTTCGTAACGATAATTCATAAAACATATTGTATTTGGAGATCAGTAAATATATCAATTACCAATTACGATTTTACGATTAATATAAGTTATCAGTTTCTATTGATAATCCAATTATCTATATTCTAAAGCCGGTCTACAAATCGATAAGCCTGGTGCTTAAAAATGGCTAGTCAAGTCAAAACATCAGTCGTTTAAAATTTAAATCAAAACTTTGTAAATTGCGCACCTAAATTGGTAATTCTACCAATTTAATTGTGATAAGGTTCCTCTAAAAATAAATTGGTTGTAACTTTGCAATAATTCCATTGAAGCAGCATGCTTAATCTATTAGAATTAATCAGCACCGCAAATGATCAGGAAATCAGGGATACCCTTTTTCGTAATCCCGGTTTAACAAACGAAGGTATTTCACTTTGCGGCAATTCAGATGCTAAAAAAGGTCATCCGCTGCACCGTGTATGTGATGCAGTGTTTGCAGGTAATATTACCGATGAACGAGCTATAGAAATCGCAAAAATACTTTTAGAGTTTGGTGCCAATATCGACGGGAACAAGGCTTCAGGCGATAACAACACGCCTTTGATCGCGGCTGCAAGTCTACATGCTGAACAGTTGGGCATCTTTTACATTGAACAGGGAGCAGATGTATTTTATGCCGATAACGAAGGCGCCACTGCATTACACTGGGCGGCTTTTTGTGGACGAGATAAACTTGTCGGCAAACTTATTGCAAACGATGCTGACATCAATCTGCAAGACCGCAATTTCCAAAGTACACCAATTGGCTGGGCGCTACATACTTTATCGTCTGAAGATACCGACAATTTGCACAATCAGTTGGCTTGCATGAAGCTTCTTTTGAAAGCAGGCGCTAACCAAACTATTTTGGATGCCGATAGCAAAAAACACCTTCGACGCATTGCGCAAAACGACCTTGAATTAGAAGGGTTACTGCTCGATTAAAATAATATAAGTATTTAAGTATTTGCTTAAATACTTATATTTGCCTTTTTAATTGAGTATATATGAGTGCATGCAGTCGCATATTTGCAGATGTTGGGCAGATCGAAAATTGCCGGACGATCATCCAAAACAACCAAACCACCTTTACCGAACTTTCTCGAATGCTGGCTTTAGCAGGCAATGAAGTGCGGCTCAAAATACTATATCTGTTATACAAGGAGCAGGAGCTTTGTCCGTGTGACCTTAGCGATATACTGGAAATGACCATTCCCGCCGTATCGCAGCACCTGCGCAAGCTTAAAGACGGGAACATTGTGAAAATCCGAAAGAGCGGCCAGACTATTTTTTATTCACTTTCTAATGCCGTGCTTTTAATGCCTCTATTCAATTTATTGCAAACACCTCTAATTTTAGAAACAACATGATAAGAACCACCGCAAGTAAAAGCTGGATACCGGGAGTAATCGCTGCAATGGCAGCATCCTTATGTTGTATTACGCCATTAATTGCATTTTTAGGCGGCATCAGCGGCATAGCTTCCTCCTTTTCCTGGGTAGAACCGGCAAGGCCATACCTGATTGGATTAACCTTTGTCGCATTCGCATTTGCGTGGTATCAGCAGTTAGGCAGAAAAACAAAGATAGCGGACTGTGACTGTGAAGAAAAGCCTGCATCTTTCCCGCAATCCCAAAAGTTCCTGTTGATCGTAACCTTGTTGTCCGTTGTCCTGATGGCGCTCCCTTATTATTCATCATTACTGTATGGTTCTTCCCGAGAGCAAGCGATGCCAGCAAATCAGGCAGATAATATTAAATGGACAACGTTTGCGGTTAAAGGGATGGGATGCGCGGATTGCACCAGGCATATTGATGGCGAGTTAGCCCGATTGTCCGGTGTTATTAAGGCGACGACATCATTTGATAAAGCTATAACTACCGTTGGATACGATTCTCGAAAAATTTCACCAGATAGCCTGAAAAATAAGATTAATCAGATTGGTTATCGGGCAACTATCACGCAATCTAAGTAACATGACCAAAGAAATTCAAGTGCAATCGGCTATCACCTGCCCTCACTGCGGACACATAAAGGAAGAAACGATGCCGACCGATGCATGTCAGTTCTTCTATGAATGTGAGAACTGCTATACCGTACTGAAGCCCAATACTGGCGATTGCTGTGTTTTCTGTAGTTTCGGCACAGTAAAATGCCCTCCCATACAGGCAGGAACATCATGCTGCGGATAAATTGACCTATAGAAAAGTTTCCGGCAAATAATTAACAAGTTTCCTCTGCGTTCTCGGAGAACAAGCCTGGATTCTGATTGGTATTGGCAACTTAGGTTACAGACTATTGTGTTCTAAAACCTTATCCGTCCTTTTAATATTATGCTTACTGTTGAGTGGATGGCCACAGTTTACCAGCTTGTCTAAAAGCTGCGGCTTTTTCCTGCATATCATGATAATAGGCAACACCTTTTTCTTTGTAATGCGTGAGCGTTTGTATCGTATTGTAAACCACCTTTAACATTCTTCGGGCAATTGCGATGATCGCTTTTTGCGACTTCATCCTTTTGCGCATACGCTCAAATAGCGCGTGCCAATAAGAGTTCTTTACTCTGACCGCTGCCCATGCAGCACTAACAACGGCAGTCTTTAAATAGGAATTTCCTTTTTTTATCGATGTACTGCCTTGTCGCCCGGCACTTTCGTTATTGCCGGGGGCTAAACCGCACCAGGCGGTAAAATGATCTGCTGTAGGAAAGCGGCTCATATCGCTACCTGCCTCGCTTAAAATGATTTCGGCAGAACGTTGTGCGATGCCGGTAATGGTGTCCAGGCATTCGAAAGCAACTGAATAGTGTTTGGCAATATTCTCATCGATCAATGTGTTTAGTGTTTTAATCTGTTGCTGAATATGGTCGAAATCCTGTAGCAGCATCTGCAACTGTGTTTGATGGTGTTCTGCCAGCGTACCTTCCAGTGCAAGTAACATATTATCTCGTTTGTTACGCGCCCGGCCTAAAGAGCAATTTGCAAGTTGTTCCTTATCCGTTATTCCGAGCGATAATAATCTAATGATACTCATAGCAGTCTTCGTACAAATAGAACTGATTACCGAACGCAGCTTGATATTGTTACTTTCAAGTATCTTCCATAAACGGTTCTGTATTTTGTTTTGCTGCCGTGAATAAAACAATCGGCTTCGGCAATAATCACGCAAAACCCGCTGCTCGGATGTTGGCATAAAACTGGGTCGAACCAACCCGTGCATGAGTAGCATGCAAAGCCATCGCGCATCTTTACGATCTGTCTTACGCTTGGGAATCTGCTTGATGTGCGTTGGATTTGCGACGATTACAGAGATACCACAATCAGTAAGAATGGAATACAAACTCATCCAATAAATGCCGGTACTTTCCATCAGGCAATGTTCTACCTCATTCGCCTTTAGCCACGCTTTTGCCTTTTGTAGCTCGCAGGTGAAAGTTCCAAACTCTTTTAACTCCTGGCCGCTGCCGTCTTTGTTCGCAATAAAACAAACGATCTTGTCTTTATGAATGTCAATCCCACAAGCTTTGTCAAGTTGTGGCAGAATGGTCATGTCGGTCGATTTCTGTTGCTTCATTTAATGTCCTCCTTTTTAGAAAAGACATTTTTATTAGCCTGGGTGTTTGCTCATAATCATATCCCTTAGGTTACGCCCGGTTACAGCAAGTGAAGCCGGGCGTTATTTTTACCACAATTTCAAAATAGCAACTGACTATAGTTTTGTGCCAGATGAAATGGGTAATTAGCTACCAGCATCTCCGTTTTTAATTTTTTCTTCCGGTGCTTGGCATTCACAGCAATAGGCTGAAGAATCGGCAGTTCCGCCCAGGAATATTTTTTGACGTAGCGGGCCAACACTTGGGACGGATAAGCTGAGAGCAAAAATCTTCCTTTTATTTTAGCCAGTAAAGACAAAAGATTCTCAAAATCCTGCTCTGAATAGCCGTTATAGTGCCCCATATCTGAATTAAAGTATGGCGGATCGCAATAAAAGAAACTCTGTAAGGTATCCCTGCTCTGGATAATATACAAGGCATCAGCGGACTCAATCTGGCAATTCTGTAGCCGTTTAGCCAAGCGCAAGGTAAACTGCTCAATCTTGTTAGCGACAGTTTGAGGAACGGTGTTGGTGATTTTGTCATAACCCCAGCCACCATCGAGTATTGATCCAAAACTTTGAAGACTCAGCACCCATATGGCCCATGCGCGTTTAACAGGACTGAACAAATCCGGATTATTGTAAATAACAGTAGCCTGGCGGTGTAAATCGCGGCTATGGAGAGTGACTTTGATTTCCTCAAACAATGCCCGGTAATCCTGCTTGAGAATTTTGTAGAAGTTCATCAGCTCACCATTGGTATCGTTCAGCACTTCCACTTCGGCTGGCCGCTTGGCAAAAAAGATGGCGGCTCCACCAGTGAAGGGTTCCCCGTATAAATTATGCGGCGGAATCAGGGTTAATATCTTTTCAGCAAGCTGCTGCTTACCGCCATAGTAACTGATCGGTGTTTTAATTAATATGTTACTCATGTTAAGAAATTTAGGTTATGCTTAAAGCACTTCCGTTAAATTAAGATTAATTACAGATTCGTTCATCTCCAGGGAAATGCGGCATTTGACACCCGGTGTGCCGATACTGTGTACTTTAAATGTTTTGCCGTTGTAAGCCGCGTAGGGAGAATCATCAGCAACCTGGACCATAACGGTTCCGGCCGCCCGGATACGGTCGACTTTTGCAAGTATATGTTTCATGGTCTTAAAAATTGAGGTACGGGAAAAAGCCCGGTGTCAGCAGCCAGCCCGTTTGTAAAACGGGGATCTGTAGGCTGCCGACTCCGGGCGCGGGTGCCTGGAAGGTATGCAGGCGATCCGGCGCAAAAGCGTCCCCGGCGATAGCGGGTACGTATGCGCAAAGGGTTAGCCGGCATTCCTGCCGGACAAGGGTTGAAATGGGCTTGAATTACAGGCCAATCTGTTTAAATTGGTTATTAGTTACTGCTTCAATTCTTTTGTATAGATGGACACATCGTTATTTAAAAAATTGTAAGATGGGGTAACTTACCGGCCTCTGGAAACGACATTGTCTGCAGAACGATCCTGCACAAAGTTATGATCCTGTTCAGGCGCCTCCTGGTGGTAAACTGTTGTTGTTTTAACCGCAGATCGTTCCACGGCTTTTTCAGGCCAGATATCTTCATCCCTGATTTCCCGGCCATTTTTATCAAAAATATCCATTGACTTCATGACCGGGTTGGCAGCAATGTTTACCGGAATGCTCTTGTTACCTAGTTTGATCTCTGTTGACCAGTAATTACCGCTGCGCAACGCCTGCAGTCCTTCGGTGCGTGAATCCTCCTTAGCCAGGGCTTTAATCGGATACTTGTCCAGGGTGTTTTCCAGTTGGAAACCATATTCCGGCCTGAGTACCTTCAGCGGATGGTTGCCGAAAGCATCGGTAACATCCAGCTGCAACTTGAACCAGGCTTTGAGCTTCTCCGACTTAGCAGCATCCGGTTCGCTGCCTTTTGGACGCACATAAATATCCTTTTCGAGAGACAACCCCGAGAGTAATTTATAAGCCTGTAAAGCTGTTATCCGGTGATCCCTATCCAGATCAAAAGTTTGTTTCCGGGGAACGGATTCACCTGTTTTGTGAAGGGTAACATCCATCGCGTTCAGGAAATAAGTATCACCGTTTTTCTGCCGGTTGTAATGCAGTTGAAACTGGACCACATCTGTTTTGAGGGCGTTAATGTCCTTATTGTCCAGCGGCCGGTGGACGTTGTTGATGCCCAGGGTAAACTGAGGCAGTTCGCGGCTGATCGCTGTTTCCAGCACACCGTTTAGCTTGTCGCCAAAGCCGAGGTTTCCCTGCAATTTTTGCAGGTATTCTAAATTCTGCTGATTGATTGCCATAAATAATAAATGAATAGATAAAATATTATGTGGTGGTGAATGGCTCCCGGTTTACAGCCGCTCTCCCGGCTAAATATTTTCCCAAGTGAGAATTCGTTCTGCCTGGGCTTTATATACCGTGTCAGCCAACTCGTTTAGGTAAAAAATTGTAAGTCATACCTGCATTGCTGATGATAGAACTTTTGGACTTAATTTACAGGTAACCGACCATCTGTCTACCTATGCTCAGATAGTATGGTCAACATGTTGTTTGGATAGCTCAGGATTCATCAGTATTCATCAGGGTATGAATAAACGAAGATTGCCCTTGCGGAGGCTTATGCGTGCGGATACCGGACCGGAGGCCTGTCACTTTTTCAAACTGGTGTAAGGAAAAAAAATCCGGGTTGAAATAGAATGTCCTGCCACGGAAACTGGCTACAAGCCATTGTTCTTCCAACCTGAATTTTGCCGGATGAGCTTTGTACCAGGAAGCAACCCGGGCATCCGTAATCTTACCGATCAGGTCGGAACCAAAAAGCAAATGCCAGTGGGTCTGCGGATATCTTGCCTTCAATTGGTCAACCTGTGACCTCTCTGGCAATAATCCCAATGCGGCAAATGCCTGTTGTTCTCTAATATTATTCAACATACCCGGTTGCCTTGATACAAAACTTATTAATTCGGCTGCGGAATAGCTGATGTACAGATCAGAAGCCAGCTGAGATAATTCACCCGCCAGCCAGATTTCCGTAGTGGAGGGTAAAAGATGTATTTCAGGCGACCATATTTCATTTACGCGGGTGCTGTAGGGAATGATGAGTTTGTCCTCCCCAGCAAGGTTCAGAAATGGGCGAAAAAAGGAGATAACTTCTGGTCTAAAATGTACCATGAAGAAAGTTACCGGGCACGGGTTTTCAAATAGCCTCGATTTTCCTCATTGTTCGTTGCAGTGGTCTTTCCTTTGGCGGCAAAGTATTTTTCCATGTCAGCATAAGCTTTTTGGAAAGCAGGCGTCAGCCCTTCTTCCTGTGGCTTACTGTTGTTAGCCAGGTGATGAATACCGCGTAAAAGCAGGTAAGAAACACCGCCATCGATCAGTACAGAGAAAATTAAAGCAGCACGGTCAGCACGAATCCCTTTAGGATCAGTAGCACGGTGGTGCAATGCTGTGCCATCCGGCAGCTCAATTTTATAACCTTTTTTAAAATCGTCCTTCTGCCAATCCTGAAGCGGGTAGCCGTTAATCTGATCTGGTGCAATAAGTCGGGCGGGGTCATAGGAAATAAAGGCGCGGGTATCTGCATCATACTCAAACACCAGTTCTTTTTTTCCGGGCCCGGGCAGAGTTTTGACGACACTTTGTTCATTGCCATTGATCAGTGCCTCCGCCTCCTCATCATCGAGTAAAGAAGGGATAACAGGTTCATGATAGATAGGGTGCAGCCGGAAAGCGACTTTACCATCAGGTTCACGGTAGAGCGATAGTTTCGCATCAAGCTGATCGATCCGGGAACCACTCGCTTCCAGATTGGTCATATGAAGGAGTTTGGATAACCGGCCTGCAAGGATAGCATCCAAATCCTCCCGGTCAATGGTAAGATCATCGCTGCTATCGATCAGCCCTAGATTTTTAAGGTCAGTTAAAGGTAGCTCATGCATACCAAATGGATTTTTCATAATAAAGTATTTAGCGTTTGTATTGATGAGTTGGCTTTGATTCGGACGGAATGACGGGCACTCGCTGGGTGGTAACCGCTTCACTAACTGATAATACGGGCGGTTGCTGCTGCTTGGCCTGCAATAAATTTTTGTAAAGCAAGTCGTCCTTCCGAAGGATAAACTGCTGGCCGCTGCCGAGATCTTCCATTTTAAAGCGGTTATTTTTCAGACTTTCATTTACCTGGTATATGGTACCATTATAACTGATTTGATCATGATTGGCCAGAAAATGTTGGGCTAGCTTCTTGCTGTCTGCAAAGACACTCAGTTCTATACTACGTTTTCTTTCCAGGTCTGATAAATAGGTATAGATCTTCTCGGCATCCGCCGCCGCACTATGAATTTCAAACGGGTGGTCCTGAAGGATACTGATCCAGTTTTCAACATAAGCTGCATGCTGACCGGGATCATGGCCGATGCGTATTTCATCACCGATCAGCATGGAGGCGATTTCGGCGCGAAGCTCTTCCCGTGCATAATTAGGTGTGCCGAAGGTATTCATCAGGCTACGGTCGAGCCGGCTGGAATGCCCTGTCCAATGCCCCAGTTCATGCAAGGCGGTGGCATAATACTTACCCGGTTCGTCAAACTGCTCCCGTAGCGGCAGGGTAATACCGTCTGTGGCCGGGCTGTAAAAGGCGCGGTTGCCGGCAACATGCTGAATGTTGGCGGCAGAATTTTGCAGCAGGCGTTCTGCTCTTTCCAGCGGTTCCCAGCCCAGCTTCGACAGGTCAGGCTTGACGAGTTCCGGTATACCGTCGATCTGCTCGGCGTTGAATACGGCAGCGCTGGTGATAACCGGACGACCGAGTTTAACCGTAATCTTTACCGGGTTACCCTTATCGTCTTTGACGACCTTGCCCTGGTCGTCGCGTTTGGTTCGCAGTTCCGTCAATTTGATAAATTGAATACCGGTAGCTTTGGAGCCTTTACGCACCTGCCAACCCTGGTCACTAGCCTGTTTGAAAGTCAGCCAGCGCGGGTCGTTCCTGCCGCTCATGATCAGTGATAAGGTATTGATCCCCTGGTACCGGTTGCCGGTTACTGCATTATAAGGTAATTGAAAGGACGGCAAGCCATTACTGTTCCATGGCTTTTGCCAGGGTGCTGTTCCAGCCTTTAACGCCTCAATCAGCTTTTCAGCTACTTCCACATGGAGGGCTTTTTTATCACTCGCCATCATCTGCCTCCTTGTTCTCGCTGAAATCAGGTGACCATTCGTCGGCATAATCTACGCCATAAATCAGGGCTTCCGCCGGTGTTAATTCAAGTTCTTCGCCTTCGGCGATCAGCTGCAGTTTTTCCTGCAGCGTCCGTAAGGGTTGTCTGAGGGGTGTGTTGCTCATCATAATTTTTATATAGTTATGGGGGTTGGTTGGCCAATCCATACAGAAAGGCCAGCGGAGGTATAGATTTGCTCCGGTACCGGATAGCAAAGTGCAGATGCTCACCCGTAACCTGTCCGGTAGAACCCGAAATGCCGAGTACCTGACCTGCAAAAACCATTTCACCCGGATATACCGTTATCGTGGACAGATGGCCGTACAGGCTTTGCAACTCCTGGCTATGCGCTATCAGCACGTAATTACCGGTGTGCATATCAAAGCCGGTCTGCAGGACGGTACCATCCAGGATAGTGTAAATGAATTCTCGACGGGCTTTCAAATCGATTCCCTGGTGAAAGCGAAATTTTCCGGTAACAGGATGAATACGCCAGCCATACACTGAAGTAGGATGTATGCTTTTTAGCGGTAGGCTGAAATTTACCGGGTTTTGCGCGCTCTGGGATATGGCGTTATGGCAAATAATTAAGAAGCTTATCAACCAGGCTTGTTTTAGAAGGTTTCCGGGCATTATCATCGCCCCCTGCCGGGATGCTGATCCGGCCTGTCTATCCAGTGAATTTCGATGTAGTCCTGGACGCTCAGTACGGTGGCAAACATCAGTTTTGCACGGGAGGTGGCTTGGTCCAGTGCTTCTTTTTGGTAATCCAAATTACCGGTAGCATCAAGCAGGTAAATTCCTAAAATGTCTAAAACATCCTCTCCGTCAATATGCTCATGAAGATCCTGCCTTAACTTGTCAAGAATCTCCAGGCCGGGAGCCAGCATCAGTAGGGCATCACTGCTATACAGGCCCAGCATCTGATTTTTAAAACGGACAAGCACTTCATCTTTACCGGTATCTACATGAACAATCGTACCCATATGTCCCTGCATATGCACCGGATCATAGGTTAAGGTCGGATGGACCATAACCACTTTATCGCGTAATTCCTTCATGGTTGAATTGCTTCGGGTCTGGGAATCACCGGCCTATACTGCCGGAATGGTGATAGGATTCTGCTTGATTCTGGGCGATACCCAGTTGGTCTTTGAGTGATACCATGGTGAAGCTACGAATAACAGGATTGACAGCAGCCATTTCAATAGCTGACCTGGCGTCCTGCCGCGAGGCGGATTGCTGAAGGAAACTGATCTGTACCATTTGCTTGAAATCAGCCGTATCAAGCAGCTTGACATTTTGAAAGGCCTCCTGGTAAACATCATTAGACTTTTTCATGACCAGCAGAGCATCGCTGGAATATAGGCCCTGCTGTCCTTTTTCAAAGCTTACATAAACATCATCATTAAGGGTATCAGCATAGGTTATCATGCCAATTTGGCCTTGCCGCTTCACCGGGTCATTGGATAAGCCAGGGTTAACAAGCACATAAGTGCCATTTAATTCTTCGTGGTTCATATTTTCTTGTAGGGGTTATTATTGATGGGTAGGACGCATGGAAGCCTTGGTAACCGGCATAGGTTGCTCCGGTTCAGCCGGCCTGAACTGGTGGACAAGGCTTTGTACTTCGCCCGTAATCCGCAGGTAATTGCTGCGCAATACTTCTTCCTTCCTTCCTTTAAAATCATAAAACAGAGGCAGGTCCCGGTAAGCTTTTTCTTCCTTCTTAATAGCTTCCAGGTCGAGGTTGATCCGGCAGTTGACAGCTGAGGTCTCGTATTTTCCGGTAAATTTTTCTACAGCATCAGAGGCCAGTAAACCAACCATCTCGCCGGCTTTGAGTGAGGCTATCTTGCCGGCAGGAATCAGCGGTTCCAGTTTTTCATTTAACGAAAGGGACGTTTTATTACGGTCAATGCTCAGGCTCTCACCGGTCTGCTTAACCTTGCCGAATAACCGCTCCAGCCATTCAAGCGTGTCCTTGTTTCTTACACTGCCGGATAAGACATTCCCCATGACTGAGGTAATCGTTTCGGCGGTTTCCTTACCGTATTGCTGCCTCAGCATCGGTAACTCCTGCATGCCCAGGAGAACCGATACAAGGTTGGAACGTGCCTGACTGACGCATACATCCACCCGGTGGCAGTAGAGGGACGGGCTTTCATCAACCACAATACCAACGGGAATATTCCCTTTGGAATTTATTTCGCGCAGGATACAGTTCATCACGACCGAATAGCAGGCCGAATTTATACTTTGGGTGGACGGATCATTAGCCAGAACCAGAATACCGGGATGCTTGGGATCGCTGATCTTAAGATCGAAATCGTCAGACGAAAACACCCAAAATGTTTCTTTCGTTGCCATTCGGCTGATAAAGATTTTCAGGGTGCCCACCTGACCCTCCAGCTGCTCAAAGGCTTTGGCACGGTAAGCAGTTACAAAGGGGGATAATAAGGAAGCCAGCTCCGGTTCAGAAAACAAGGTATTGAATACATCCTCATAAGGCATATTTAAAAAAGCCAGCACATGCGGCAATGTCGAATATCTGCCATCCTCGTACTTGCTGAAAAAGAAAATGCAGGCAGCCAAAAAATTCACTGCACTTTGGGTAAAGAACTGATCGCTGCCCCCGCTTTTATCGCCTTTCTTTAACGCTTCAACCAAAGCTTCCGCGTTTTCGGAGGCATCAGCCAGCGTTCTCAGGTATTTGCGCTTAAAAGGGTTAATCCGCCTACTTTTTTCAGGGTCGTTTAAATTGACCACATGAAATTCATATCCCTTGCATTTGCCATTTTGTTTGGCCAGCAGATAATGATAATAGGCGATCTTACCCAAATCAGGAAATTTCAGGTCATAAACACAAAGGGTAAACTCATTGGCAATCATCTGCCGGATGACAGGCATGACCACTCCAAAACTTTTACCGCTGCCCGGAACACCCAGCAGAAGAATGCCACGGTATAGATTCTCCAGCACCAGGTAGCCTTTATGAACCCGCTTTTTGAAATAGAACAGGGTGGGTATGTTGACCGCGCTGGTACGTAAAAGCGGTTTGGTGCGCTGCATGAAGGATTCCTCCTCGGTATTCCAGCGGTCTTTACCCAGCCGGGCACTGATCATTTTGGAAACGTTGTCCATGGCCACATGAATGAATACTGTTCCGATTAATGCGGTAAAGCTGTATCCGATATCGTACCAGCTGAATAAGTAGATGACGGGCATGCCATGCCGCCCATAATACCATAGTCCGCCAAAAAAAAGAACGATGCCGGTAAGCAAGGGATACGCAATAGAAGTCCGGGGGTTAAAGTCCTTCTGCTTCTTACTCAATGTCCCCACAGATACGAGGCAAATCAGGACCAGTGTAAACAACTTGCTATATAGCGGCGCCTGATAAATTTTCAGTCTGGCCAGGCGATTCAAGAAAAAAGCCAGGCCTTGGTAGGTCTGGCTTTCAAATAAATGCGGTCCGACGATGAAACAAAAAAGTTCGAGGGTTAATGACAAGTAAATAGCGGCCTGCAAAAACCGGTGCTGGCTTTGCTGTTCTTTGCTTTCTTCCATAAGTATAAAAAATGTGATTGATAAATGATATTTTTGGTTGTTAACCTTTCCATATCATGAAAACACAAGCAGATAATAGTTACCTGATTCCGAACCGATTGTCTGACGTTATCAGGTTGATCATTGTCCTGGCGGTTGACAGGACAAATTTTAGAACTGAAGACGGCTTACTCAAAGCGCTTCAAGACCATCCGAATTCGGCAGAAACCTGGTTGGGACTAGCGAAGGATCATCCCGAGTTCTTCAGATTCAATAAAGAAAACACCTCAATTATCTTGCTGATGCGCTATCTCATGCAAAGGGATGTACAAGAAGGAGAACTAAGACCACCTTTGACAATTGACCAAACGCAAAAACTTACCGATCAGGCTATCGCATTGCATGATAAACAGTTGGCAAGGTACCAGCGGGATTCTTCAAAGACTGCCGTTACTGCTGCCTATGTAGCTGCAGCTGCGACGATTATTGCTGGGGTTATTAGTTATTTGATTGCGATTAATGCTAATAATGACATCAGGTCTGATTTGGCAGTCATAAAGAACCAAATCGAGCATATTGAACATGCAAAAACTGATACAGCATTTAACACGAAAGTATTACAAAGGGTCAGCCGCTAATAAATCCTTATATTTAATGGGCAACGCGAGTGTTCTGCCGGATATCTGCTTTTCGGTCAGTTCAACTCTCAGGATTTTATTACCGGGAAAGGTGAGCTTTTTAAATACATATATATTGTGGTATTCTCTTTTAAAACCCGTCTTGGGATAAAGCTGCCATTCTGGCTTTATCTCCAAAGATTGTACATTAGTCGCTTTTACAATTTTTTTATCCTCAATTTTGAAACGCAGTTCGTCAATATCGTATGGCAAGTTGGTCGAATTACGGAACCTGATATCTAAAAACAGGTGATCGCCAATTGCATAAATATGGTTGAGGCTAGCGGAAAGCCCATATGCCTTAGCAATTCTCACTGCTGATTCCCCTCCTTTATCCAAAATCGTCAGGGCATACCTTTTCATTTCAGGTGTGGTCAGGGTTATACCCGGAAAGTCCAGGGGCATGCACTGATCAGGTTGTATGGTAATCGAAGCAGGTAAACTGCCATTTATTGCCACAGTATAAGTTAGCCGATACTGTGCAATAAAACTTTCCCCTACGATGGTAATCACCCCAAGGTTGGTCTGATCAGCCAGACGTTTTACAGAATCGGGAATTAACTTCAACCGCAGTAAATTATTCACCGGCATATCTCCGAGAATACTATGGCTTGAAATATCGGCGTACTGAATAGGTTCAGGTGAAATGAAATGAATATCAGCTTGAGCACCCAGCTGGATTTCAGGCAGGTTATTTAAATTCCTATAACCTTCGTTCTGGGCAAAAAGGATTTGCACCGCACCTAGGAGGGCGGTAAATAGCAAGATTAATTTTTTCATAAATTTTACTGAATTTGTTGTTGTTGTTTGCGGAGCGCCTGTGGGTCGATCAGGTATACAAGGCTGTTATATTTCAATTTTGCCTTGTTCTTCCGGATCAGTTTACTTACAGCAGTGGTGGTAGATTCAAACATGCGCTGCACCAGGCTCATGACCATTTGGTTATTGTTATCGGCGGATTGCTGAAGCGTTACGCCTTGGCTTGTGCTACTGCCTAGCTCTTTAGAAAAATCACGGAAAGCAGAAGCAGGCACGTACAGGCCGGGAAGTCCATCGTTATCATAAACCAGTAATTTTACGGGTAATAGCTGATCGTCCTGCATGATCGAGCTAATGGATAACAAGACCCGCTGGCCGGTAAAACCCGTAATTTCAGCATAGAGATAAGTCCCTTGTTTGATTAAAGACAGCCCTGCCATCATATCATCTAACAGCCGGATCCGCAGCCTTGATCCGGCATACCCGGTTATATTCTGATCAACGATAGCCCTGATCATACCGTCATGATGTTCCGGTGTAATGGTGTTAAATGCCTCTGAAGCAGCATTAACCTTGCTTACCGGCAAGATCTTCTCAACAGGTTGGGCAATACGTTCCTTTTCCGCTTGAGCTTGACGTTGCTGGGCTTTATAGTCCGGATCACGGGTCTTCTCCATGCTGTCAATCAATGCCATTTGCTGACGGAAAAGCTGCATTGGATCGGTACCTGTTGTCCTCGCTCTGATGTTTTGTGAGCCAGGAGAACTGCGCATTTTGTTCAATGCCTCAGCCAATGCCTGGTCAGATGGCTGCCGGCCTCGATAAGCAGTAGGATTCACCGTCACATCAGGGAACCCGGAATGGTTAGGGTTTAAACCAACTTCAGGGTTGTTACTTTTGTATTTCACCGCAAGCGCTTTACGGATGGAATCCAGTCTCCTTTTTTCCGCATTATTATATAAATCCGGTGCCTGTGAGGTCGATACGGCTTCATCCTGCAACTGGTTTATGGCCGTGTAGCCATCCGCCTTTTTATACTGCTCACGATAGGCGTCCAATTTATCTGATAATGTGCTTTTCTTGACCTGATCGGACACATCGGCCACATTGACCTGTAAAGAGTCTTTACCCTTGACCACCGCTTTGGATTTGCCAAAACTGGATTTATATGTATAAAACAGTAGCAGGAAGAAAGGCAGCAGGATCAGCGGTAAAACATACCTGGGACTTTTAAAATTTACTTTCATGATTTGGATGGATTAATAATTCATGGTGCATTTATGCGTTGGGCGTGAACCTGCTTTTTAACCAGTTCAATATTTTCAAAAGCACGTTGGAGAACAAGACTGTCCGCTGATGTGAGCGTATCCTTTTTCAGCAGGATGTTAACCTGAGATTGATAAGCCCACATCATTTGTAATGCTTGGGCTGTATTTACAATGGAACCCAGGCCGGGTGATGTTCTTTCACCAGTGGAGTACTTGGTAAGCTGGTTCTCCGGCTTACCGCTTCGCATAATGGTAAAAGCCAGTATGCCAGAGGATAACATACTTATGATCATTACGCTAAACAGCAATCTAGGGTATCGCTCTGCGATCAACCGGCAACGACAGCCTATTTTTTTGAACTGGGGAGCCAGTTCTTTCAGGAGCTCCCCACCAATGGTTGAATGCGGGTCCCGCTTAGAGATTATTTTTCTGAACATTGTCAAGGTCTTTGTTTTCCAGTGTTTTCCAGCGGGTAATCAGAACAGCATTGGGGTTATTGTTCGAGCGAACATCTAAATCTTTCAAGTAGCCTTCCGTGACCAGGGACCGGATAATCGTGCTGCTGCGCCGGTCAATTTTTTGCTTGCCATAATACCTGAAATAACGGTGTGGCATATCGAGATAAATACTATCTGTTTGCAGGGTCAGCACGGCGCTGGAAGAAAGTATCGAGTTAAAAAATCCTTTTTCTTTTAAATTATTGTATTGCAGGACACCGCTTTCATCAACCAGGTACATCGCCTGTTTCATCTGGTATTCAATATACTTGTCATCCGGGGTCAGGGTAAAAAACAAAGAATGGAAGCGGTTGATATCGGACCGGTATTCCGCCTCGCGGTTCATACTGACATCCGTTTGCCTGGCCAGCAGCGGCATGCTGGAGGCGTCCAGCACATAAACACTTTGCCGGGCAACTGCGACCTGACGATAAGCAAAAAAGCTGACCAGCCCAACCATCCCTAAAGCACATACAAAGCTGCCTGCAGACAAGAAGGTGGCCAGCCTCACTTTGGTTTCTATATTTTTAATGATCATTTTTTAGGAAAATAAAAAGGCCACCGGTTCCCGGCAGCCCTGTGTTGTTGAAATCTAAAGAGGTTACATTTTTCCGATCATCCGGGTCACGGTTGCCCCCAGGCTGGACGCGCCACGCCCCATCGTTGAGGATGCAGAGGTGATACCGGAAGTGGAAACGATCCAGGTACTGATGCTGGGAACGGTAAGCATGGTCAGCCCGCCAATCAAAAAAGTTATAATGACCATGCCAAACGATAAAATACCATTGGAAGCGAACCAGCCTAGTTTTTCCATGGTGTTACCGGAGGTATCCAGTAATTGCTGAAAGCGGGTGATTTCTGCCTCCATCGCGAATTGCTGAAACTGTGTGGCCACGTATAAAATCAGATAAGCAATGCCACTGTATAGGTTGACCGATATAAAACGGGCAACCCAGGTCGTAAAGGAATCCCGGAAAGCAGGAAGGATGCTCACCGCTACGGAAAACGGGCCAAGGATAATCAGGATGGTTGAAAAAATGATCTGTACAAAAAAAACGATATAAACACAGATCCGCAAAATCCAGATCGCCAGGGTTTCCAGCAGAGAGGTGGCGAGCAATTGCAGGCCGACCTGCAAACGGTTACGAAGTTCAATAATAGGGTTCCAGATCTGCGCGAAGCCATCTTTCACATCGGACTTAACGGATTCCCAAGCCTTCTCATACCAGGTTCCAGCTTCGTGGCTGGCAACCTCTGTTTGTGCCTGCATACTCATCAGCGAATCAGCCACGGTGACTATGAGCTGCGCCCGTTGCACTCTAAGGTCGTTCAGATGAACTTCACTGCCGTTAAATAGAGCATTTGTTTTGTTTTCAATCAGATCGGTGGGATAAGCAACTACTTTAGTAAAGGTGCCCCACCAAAGGATAACCATGACTAATGCAAAGGGACGAAGCAGCGGCATAATCTCCAGCTGTTTATCTCCGGACATCATCTCGTAAGCTTTGATGGAAAAAAATATAATCATAAAAATGGCAGCTAGTGCCTGGGCATCGGCAATGAAAGTGTCGTAACTGGACCAGATGCTATCTTTCATGATTTTCAAAAAATGCATCATGCCATCTTCATAAACCCCATTGCCCTGGAGGAAATTAAAAGTGTCCTTGAACGAATCGGTGACATTGACCGGTTGGACCTGTAAGAGTATACTCAGCATACCATGCGATTTTTATGGTTTATAGTTACTTAAAATTTCGTCAGCGATCTGCCGGTCCGTTCTGTAACCGGCAGATGGACTCAACGGTGCGCCGGTTTCAGGCGACTTCAATGCTTTTGCCCGACGGTTCAAGGTCAGCAGGAAGGCTGCCTGCTGCTTCTGGGTATCCCAGGCGGCGCTTAGCCGGCGGTATTCCGCCAAGAGGCGGTGATAAGTCAGGATGCGCGAGCCTCTGTCAAGCAAGGTGTTCCGTGCTGTGTTCAACCGCTCTGCCAGACTTTGCGATTCTTCCAGATACCAGTGATAAGATCCGCTGGTAACCAGATAACTTTGCACTTCGGCTGAAGTGCCGTTCAGCAACTGGTCGTCCTGTTGTGTCAGCAGACTTTTGAAGGCTTTGCTATAATACAGCAACCACAATGGGTCAGCGCCGGTGACCAAACCTGAATAATTTAAGGCTTCCGAAACGGCTGTATTACGCAGCGTATCGGCTTGTGAGTGATAGGCCTGATCTGTATTCTGCATGGCAGCAACCAAGGCAAGGCGCTGGGTCTGAGGGCCAACAGGTCCAAGCGGTCGCAGATCTTTTTTATGATAGTCGGGATGCCATGCCCAGGTCAGCCAATACAATGGATTAAGAGACAAAAAGCCGGGACTGGGCGTGAACTTGTCTTGATCCCATTGTTTAAATACCATGCGCTCCTGCTGGTAGCGGATCGATTTATCGTTGATCGGCAGCTGAGCATGGACCACTGTCACCAGGCTGAAAAACGTAGCTATGGTAAAATAAAATTTTTGCGTCATAACTTTTAAGGTTTTAAGATTTGATACTGCAATTGAATTTGATCTGCAATGCGTGAATCCTGATTAACGAAATTTTGAAATGGATTGGCGGTCTTTAGCATGCCGTTCATCCGGGTCCAGTACATGGTTTTATACATGCTGTACGTCAGGGCCCGCATTACCTGCAATTCCAGAATTACCTTGCGTAGCAGCAGGTCCCGCTTTTCATAATTCATCAGGATATTGTCCCCTTCTTTTAAAATAAAGGCCGCTACTTCAGACACCAGGTTGATACCTCTTCTTTTCATCTGATTGGCAACGTCCTCGGCAAATAATAACAGCAAGGGGTTGTCTCTCGCCAAAGCAGTGATCTGCGCACATTGTGTGGTGATATCGCCGATGGTCGATTCCACTTGTTTAACAGCAAGGCCATTTTTAAGTGTGGCATTAACAGTTGCCAGAGACTGGTGGATCATATCCTGTACCAGCACGACAGAACTAAGGTTGAGGTTGATATTATCCAGATCTTCCTTGATTTTTTGTAGTGAATTTTGATGGGTGTTCTCTGCTGCTGTCCGGTAAAGACCGTTTTCATTGACAATAGCAAAATGGCCGGCATCAAAAATCACGGTCTGGGCATGAACGTTGACATGGCAGGTCAGCAACAGGAAAAGTGTTGCCGTTAAAATAAACTTCATAGTTACTTTTTTAAAGCACCGGCATTCCGGACGATCTCGTCTACCAGGTTTTTATCCTGGTTAATAAAACTGCTGAACGGGTTATCCGAACGGGAATGCAGGTTGTAGTTGGTAATGGTAGTTAACAAACCTATAGATGCGCCATTGATCCGGCGTAATTCAGTAATGACATAAGAAAACAACATCTTCCGGTCATTGGCTTTCATCTGATTCACGTCACCGATGGTCAAGATCAAACCGGCGCAGTAATCCGTCAGTAATTCAGCCTGGTTAACCAGGTCGATTTCTGCACCAGCCGCCAAAGCGATCAGAATGGGTTTATCCCGGCACTGGTTAACGGTCAGCTGCTGCTGACGGATGATGTCGTTGATAATTGGTGTAGCTTCGATTCCGATTTGCGCAACATTGATGACCAGCCCAAGCGTGTGGAAGCGATCATAAATCTTCCGGTAAGTCGTTTTCAGCGTCGTCATTTTCGACCGGTTTACATCCTCGTTTGCAGTAACGGTCGCCTGTGCGGTACGGGCCTTCGTCTGACGGTCATACTCAGATTCACTGTTACTAACCAGTTGATGCAACAAGACCACATTTACCTGGGTAAAGCCGGTTTGAGCTATCCCTAGTATGCAAAAAGCAAACAAAATCAAGGGCTTGCTCATGGTTTGAGAGTTTTGCTGTTCCGTAAAATATCATCTGCGATTTGCCGGTCTATATTGACAAATCCGGCGTAGGGATTAAGTGAATTCAGTATACCACGCATTTTGGCATAGTATAAAGTTCGGTACATACCATAAGCGACCCCACGGATAATCGATAATTCTGTGACGACCCGGTTCAGAAGTTTTGCCCGTTCGCCGCTATCCATCAGATTATTCTGGCCACCCTGTAAAATGAAGGTGCTCACCTCGGCTGCCACTGCAGTCGCCCTGGTCTTGAACTCGTTTGCGCCCTGTTCAGCAAAAAGAAGAAGTGCGGGATTTTGCCCGGCAAGGCTCGCCGCTTTACCCACATCAGTGACGATATCATTGCTGATTTCGGCTACATCTTTAATGGCCAATAAATTGGTCATGATGGAGGAAACTTCGCTTAATCCTTTGTAAATTTTGGCTTGCAGGTCATTAACTATAGTTAGCTGGCCTGTAACCGCCAACTGCCCGCTTTGAATCAGGGCTAATTTGTTATTGGTCGTGTTGAGCTGTCCGTCAATAATCCCGGAATGAACAGCCATGGCTGCGGAGGTAGCGGGGTCTACATATACGGTCTGCGCACGGGCACTTATATAAAGCAGGCAAAATGCTGTCAGTATCAGAAAAGGCTTGATCATAAATTGAAATATTAAGGGGTTAAACAATGAAGGAAGATTTTCGTGGTTTTGAGTATGACGACACTGACGATGGAACTGAGCAGCGATCAAGCATGAAAGTTGCTGTAAGAATTGGAAGATTTGCAAATCGGAGTAGTTGCCGGAGAATTTCTGCGTTGAAATGCAAGAAGCGGGTTGAATCAGTTAAGCAACTGCGTTAGATCTGCCGGTAGACGGTCCATCAGCATTTACCTGTCTAACAAAAGCGTCCAGTTTCAAACCCGACCGGTTAAGGTCATCAACAAAGGCTGTTAAAGCGGCAGGGTAATCCTGATATAGCGTAACATATTTTTCCACTGCATTCTTTTCCGGTTTTTCGGTGGTATAGGTCAGGTACTGGGTTAATGCGGTTTCTACACCATAAACTTCGCCGACAGAACCACGCCGATAGTAAACTTCCTTGAAGCGGCCGCGATTCTCTTTATTGTCCAGTTGATTGATGGTAAAAATTTTTTTCTGTTCGACCTCAGTAATAGATAGCAGCCGTGCAATCTCCTGGTAGTTTTCCTTGAACTTACTTTGGTCGAGTAATATGACGGAATCCGAGTTGTTGATGATGCTGTCTTTGACAATGGGATTGCCTAATATATCACCCAGTTCCTGCGTGACTTCAATAATTTCGCCCCAGAACTTACGTACAGTTTTATTTAGGTACAATAAAAAGCCGGCCATAATAGGTGATGCCAGTGCCTTCCAGGCTTCTTCAAGAATAAGAGCTTTTCGCTGACTTTTCCTGTGTCGCATTTTCTGGATAAAAACATCCATGATGATCAGGGTACATATCGGCAACAAGGTTTTATTGTTCTGAACATTATCAATCTCGTAGACGATAAACCGTTCATTAAATAATGACTGATCGATAGCCTCGTTCAAAATGGTACCGTATTCACCGCCATGATAAAACTTCTTCAGTACATACCGGAATTCATCAAGGTCAAATGGTATACGTTCTTCGGTTTTAATCTGCGGTATTTTTTCCAGGGCAAAATCATAAAAGCTGTTAAAGTTCAGGACAGGCACAGGCTGGCTGAAACTGAAAGCATAGTAGGCGCTGATCACATGGGAAATGACATCACGTTCCACCCCGTTGATAATGCCTTCTGCACCTTTCCAAAGCAAGCAGATCAGAGTAGCCAGGAAATCCTTTTTTTCCAGGTTATATTCGTTTTCGCTGATAGCGAAAGGATTCATAGTGATCGGCTTTTCCTCACTGTAGGTGATGTACTTTCCCCGGTAGTAAGCGCACAAACCGGAATATGAATGGCCGACGTCCACGATGACGACATCCATATTGTAAAGCATATATTGCTCGACCAAAGCGTTCATAAAAAAACTTTTACCGGAACCGCTCGGACCCAGGACGAACTTATTACGGTTATTGATCCGCCCGGTTCGCATAGGCAGGTCTGAGGGGTCAATGGCTACCGGAACGCCCTGCCGGTCGGTGAACCTGACCAAAAAGTCTGATGGGTCATCGGTCAGCAGGGCTTCCTTGAAAAAAAAGCAGAGTGCAGCATCAGCCGTGGTCAAAAACCAGTCATAAGTTTTCAGTTCAACCGCATTACCAGGCAAGACTGAACGGTAGAGTTCCATTTGGTTATAGGCGTTGCGGGAGGGTATGATTCCTTGCTGAAATAAAGCGGCTTCAATAAAGTTCACCGCACGGCCGGTTTTATCAATATGTGCGCAGACCAAGATGTTAAAATGAGCGTGAACCAGCAACTGATTGTCCCGCGCTACATCGGAAAGCAATTGATTTATATCCGCTACGCAAAGGTTGTTGGCCGGATCCGGCACACCCGCGTGGCGCTTACGTTTTAATTCCAGCTTGTTAAGGGTGATTCGCTGCTGCGGAATTTCCAGTACCTGGTTATAGATTAAACAATCATATCCCGGTACACTGTGCAGGAAACTTAAATTATCAACAGGCAGGATAGTTTTGGCCCGCCCTTCCTGCTTTTCGGCATAGGTGGACACCTGCTCGGGAAGGTCTATCAGGTCAGTGTCAATGAGGCTAATGCTCCGGATACTGCGCTGTCCCATTCTGAGTTCCCCATCAAGCGATAACACATTATCCAGCGCGATGGTGGCATCTGAAAAAGACATACCCAGTATGCGCCGGACATACTGCCCGATATCCTGTTCCCCGAGAAGCTCAGGCTTTAAGCCGGCATCGCTTAACAGATCATGGGTTTTTAAAACGGCTTGTTTAAAATCATTCAAGGCTTTCTGGTCAAAGACATAAAAGGCATTACGCTTCACCTGCCGGGTGATGACAAGATAAGTGGTTAATGCGGTATACTCCCGTCCTGCAAAATGTTCATGATACTTTTGCTGGAGGAATTCATCCGCAGGCTGGCCATGGTACTGTTTACGGCAAAACACATCTTGCTTTTGCAGGATGTGACCTTCACCCAGAATTTTGACGAGGTTGAGGAGCAGGCTATGATAATGGTTGTAGCCATCGGGATCAGCCGCATATTGCAGCACAGGGTTCTGGATTCTAAAAATGACCGAATAATCACCGCGAAGGCCGTAAAGCAGGTGAAGCCCATTTTGCTGGTCTATTCCGGCGTAGGGCAATTCAAAGGAGTTTTTCTGATGAGATGCCATAGGATCGAAACTGTACAGGGTGAATAAAAACGCCTTGGTGGCGGATCTTGGAATGCAGGCCGCCCTTTTGTTTCTGAAAAGTATAGAGCAGCCCACCGGCAATGGTGAATATGGTGACAGCGCCGCCGAGATACATGCTGGTAAGTGCGCCGATCAGCCCGCCTCCAATTAAGCCAAGTACAAGGGAGCCAATACCCCAGGCGATGAACTTGCCTTTAAAGCCACGGTAAATAAGGGGCTTTTGCAGCCCCTTATAAATTGCGTACCTGCGTATCATACACCGAAAAAGGCTTTAATGACCACAGAAACCAGAACCAGGAAAAGGCAGGAACCGCCCCAGCCCATAATTTCCTTGTTGATATCCTGGTCGCCGGAGTTCCACTTAATGTAAACGCGTACACCACCGATAATGCCGACTACGGCACCGATCGCCAGACATAAGGTAGACACAGGATCAACATAACTGGTCAGGGATGAAGTAGCAGCATTAATACCTGTAGTACCGCCTCCTGCTTGGGCAAATGCACCTTGCGCTGCGAAAGTTACGGATGCAGCTAATGCTAACAGTTTCTTGTTTCTTACTGTCATAAAACTTAAAAATAATAGGGTGAATAAATAATAAGTGGGTTGTCAGACCCCGTAGAGGGCTTTAATGAAAATACCTGCCAGTATGAGGAACAGGCAGGAAGAGAACCAGCCGATAACCTGGCTGTCGATGGGGTTACGATGGCGGTGGCCGCCAATCTGCCAGTTGGTATAAACGCGTAATCCGCCAATGATGCCGGTAAGAGCTCCGATGACGAGTACCAGATCAGACATGCTCAAATAAACACTGTGCATCTGACCGGTAGCCTGATCAAATTCAGCAATACCAGGTGGTCCCTGAGCTTTTAAATCCATAGTAGGGGCTAAAAAAAGGACGGCGAGTGCCGTCCTGAACATCCAAAATTTAGGATTCATTTTAGTAAGGTATGGCTTTGGTGTACTGAACCAGTCCGGCTTGGGCTACCTGTATTATCTCTCTTAATGAAACTGCCCCTGTCGCTTCGATCACCGGAGCGGGATAGGCGGATGGCTGCCCCTCTAAAGCCAGCCCGTTCGGTAGTTGGTCGTTAGTCGTGACCAGCGGCTCAGGTGAATCGTCATATAGGATGATTTCGGGCTGCGCGTCCTCGGAAAAAAAGAGTACATCCTGATCCAATGTTTTCCTTACGGGTGTCTTTTTCAAGTAAAGGTCAGCGACGATATTAACAGCGTAATACCCCAGGTAAATGCCGGTGAGTAGTAAAATGAAGTGGTGCCAGTTCATAAATCTATAGTTTGCAGGGTTGCTTTGATGTAAGTAATCAGTTCAGGCCGTTCTTTGAAAAAAATGTCGAGACTATAGGCAATCAGCTTGTTCATATCTATGCCTTTCGCCACTTTCAGTTGTTTAAGCAGGAAGACGGTCCGGTTATCGAGACGGATCAGTAATTTTTCATTACCGGTCAGCTCATAATTAGTGAGTTCGGCCAGAAGCGCTTCCATCTGTGCGGGTGGTTTTTCCGGCGGTGGTTTACCAGCTTTCTTTTTGACAGGTTTGGATGCCGGCTCGCCGGATACAAGGTCATTAGGAATCGGCTCTGAATTTTCTGTTGCCGGAAGCTGCCTCATTTTCTCTCTTAATTCATCAGCCATTGAGCGTATAGCAGTCATAAGGTCTCCTTTTTTAACAGGTACTGGTCGCATAATAATCCGAGTACGGGCAGGATAGCCGCGTAAACGGTCGTTGGTGTTTGAAAAATACCGATGCGCTGAAAATCGATACGGTCAGGAATGGGCGGCGTGATTGTGCCGAATCCGCTGATCACTTTCTCTACCTCCGTCTTCGTTTCATATTTGACGGTCTGCTTGATGCGGTTGGGAATGAATATCAGCGGGGCCCGGTTGTTGATACGTCTGACCACCAGCGCGAATAAAATGGTGGAATCGACGGTAAATTCATCATAAGCAAACGGGCATATAATAAAATCCGCTGCGGCAATCGCAGGAATTAATCCGTCATCATCCATTTTGCCGGGCATATCGAGTAGGGCTATCTCGTCCCGTTTGCTGAGAATGACCTGAAGCAGATCGGGAAATTGTTTGAGTTCAGTGGGCACTACCTCATACAAAGGGTCATTTTCCAGTATTTTGGCTTTCTCAGCTTTAGCGGCGATGGACTGCTGATAATCCATATCCAGGATGGTAACCTTTTGCTTGCGTACGGTAGTCAGGTAATTGGCCAGCAGCAGGGTAAATGTACTTTTACCGGCGCCTCCTTTTTGGTTGCCTATCAGAATGATCATAAGTGGGAATAAAGGGTTAACGTGTATTGGTTCTGGACTTGCGTTTTCGCCGGCGGTTCCTGCCGTTGATTTGTTCGTCATCGATGTCATCAGCGATATTCAATCGCAGCGTAGGGATAAAATTGGATGGCATATGAGATACGCTGGCTGTGTCTGCAGCATAAGCAGAACCAGCATGTTCATCCAAATGATCATACCGCGCGGAACCTGGATCCGGTAACAAAACTTCGGCTGGTTGTTCCATAGTCCCGCCATCCAGCGGGATATGGTCACGCTTAGCAAGCGTGGAACCTGATGGAACCAGGGTAAGCAATTCAGCTAAGGGCATGAGCTGCCCGCCTTTGAATACTGTCCGCTGGGCATGGTCAATCACGGTGTAACCATAAGGTTGTTTACCTTTTCCGGCATGAAAGAAGAACTGCAGACCAAAGCGCTCGTGAAGTGCTTTGGCGAGATCAGAAGTGTAGCTATCAACCGGCCCTTCTTTACCTCCTGGGCGTTGGCTTTGTACCGGATACAATTCCGGGTTTAACTCCTGCCGGTATTTATTGATGATGGCACGTAATTGCGGTATGCGTTCTTTGTTTTGCCGGTTATCAGCGATACGTTGGTCAATCAGGTGAACCGACAGGTTGTCGAGTACTTTGCCAAATTTGGAAATCTGAATATTATTTTCATTCAGCAATAAACTATACCCTTTTATTTCAAGCAGCATCATGAATTGTGCTCTGGAGCTAAAGTGGTAGGTTAAGGCATGGCTGATATCCTTTTTGACCTGGTTTCCCTCATCCAAATTCAAAATTTGGTTCAGAACCTCATAGCCTTTCATCCATTCATAGCTATCCTTTATCTTTTTACCATCACGCCCAACCCGGGTAGATACGATGTGTACGTGATTGTTCTGGGTATCCTTATGAAAGATAATCAGGAAAGGCTGTTGTCCATAACCCATACCATCCAGCCATTTTACGGCTAAGCGGGATAATTCGTGCTTGCTGTGATCCCGGCCACTAGTGGATAAGGTTACATGCAATTGGGGGTAAACAATACGTTTGCTTTGCTGGGTCAGGGCCTCAAGGTAGTTGACGTAATCTTCCGGCCGGGGACGGGCGAGGCCTTGAAGCGCATGAAAGTTTTGAACCTGCATCAGTTCACCTTTGTCCAGCAATATCTTGGTAAAACTATAGGAGACGCCTTTAAAGGAAGCTGAAGGCCGTAAAAATTTTACTATCATAGGGTCAGCCGCGTATCAACCGGATAATCTGCCGGAGGGTCTTTTCGGTTTCGCTCCGGAGATGCAGATAATTCCGGAGGAGCAGGTTAAATTCCCGGACAATGGTTTCGTCAAGGTTACCGTAATGATGCAGCGCATTGGCATGCCGGGCAAGCTGATTAATATTATTGCCGCTTCTTCCCATTTCGGCACCAAGTGCATCCAGTTGCTGTAACAAGGTCTTGGCGTTTAAAAAAACTTTGTTGGATTGATGCAGCACACGTATCCGGATGAGTTCGGTCCTGTTGATTCCTACTTCTTTTTCAAGGGCAAGCAACTGTTGAAACTCCTCCTCCGTCAGTTTAGCTTTGATAATTTTATTCCGCTTACCGCTCAGCATTTCTGGCCTGCCCGGCCTTTTTTTAGGTGGAATCATGAGATAACATTATTTTGATTGAAACAGGGAAAACCAAGTTGCGCAGGTTTTCCTTCCCATGCCGCGCTGCGGCAATGGGCAAGTCAGTTTTTGGGGTACCCAAAAACACAACTTGCCGGATCGAAAACAAAGCGCTGGCGGTATATACCGCTATATCAATAGACAGGTAATTACCAGTTAATTGGTAAGCCCTGTTAAAACAGGGCCAGCTGAACGGTATGACGCTGCACTTTTTGAATTTCCGCCAGTGTAGAGAGGATAACAGGCTGCTTGTAATTGATCGTATCGGTATGGCCGATGACTGCAGTCATTCTTACTTTTAAATCAGCTAATCCAGCCATTAATGCCTCCTGACGGCTGGTATGTTGCGGATTATAAACACTGATCTGTGAACCACCTCCTGCCAAACCATAACTGTAGTTCAGCGCATAGGTCCAGATGTGATTGGGTCCACGGCCTAAACGAACCATACTATGTTCCATAAACAGGTCGGGATTTCCTAATACAATATCTTCACAATCTAAAAACTGTGGGCGTTTAAACCAGCCATAAGCGTCAAATGCAATTGCTGTAAAGCCAAATTCCAGGCCTTTTCGGTAAGCATGAACATTCATCGTCAGGTGTCTCAGTGATTTTCCAAAGCTGGAAAACCAGCTCAGCCTAACCTGATCGGCAGCATCAATCGCTTCCAGTACTTCAATTAACAGATGCTTCTCATACTGCACCAGATGGTTGTTTTCCATGTAGGTAATCACGTCTGTTTTTGAATTCGGTTTTAATGTAAAATTTTCCATAGCGTGCATGATTTTTTTAATGCTGATTGGAAAAGTGGTTGCCTGACCTGTCAAGGGACACGATGAAATCGGGGTTTATATACCCTTTACAGGCCAAAAAGGCATACCACTATACCTTTGCATTATAAAGAAAGCATGCGCAGGAAAAGCGGCCGGCAAAACAGACAGGAAATTGAACCTGATAAGTGGAATCAGGATATGGTCTAGTTGTAGTGATGGACGATTTACCAATAGTGGCTTAGCTGTTTATACTGCTATCGGGATATTTGTCTATGTGCATAGCGGTATAAACAATCATATCCATAGCTGAATATGGGAATAGTTGAATAGATGAATATTGGTTTATTAAGATAGCCGATTATCGGTATAGTTGTCTAACGGTTGATCTAAATATACAGTTAACGGAATAGTTATCTAGAGGATTATTGAAATATAAAGCTAATGGCCTATTTGAATAGTTCTATAAAGGATTAGAGGACTGTCACTCTATTCGTTTAGGGGTTTAGATGTATAACGGGATAGTCATATATACAGCTATACCTTTAGTTACCTATAGAACTATCTGCTAAAGCCGACTTTCACCTGGTCGAAGAAGCCGGTTTGCCGCTCGGGAACAACCCGATATAAAGCATCCAGTTCATTCATCCGCATGGCATTGTAATCTTTAAAGCCACTGTATGCCGTTGAACCATCGTTAGTCTCAGGTAAGGCTTTCAAAAATGCCTGGCTGGCCATTTTGCCGGCGTCATCATTATCAAAAAAAACCGTGATGTCGGGATAGTCCGCTGCTCTGTGGATGGCCGCTTCGACAAAGGTCACCCCATTTAAGATAAGGGCTGTTTGCAATGTATTTTCCTGTTCAAACTTCCAGCTCAAATAATCCATCATGGCCTCGAATATAACCAGCCGCTCCGAATCACCGGGTATGACAGTAAGCCCTTTAGGGCCAAAACAGCCTTTGAAGTAAGGGTTGTTAACCTCCCAGCCACCATTCTCATTTTGCCACCCGGCAGAAAAGAAATGCTTACGAAGTTTCTTTTCATCTTCAACAAAATAGTACACCTCCCGGAACAATTCATGTGCTACCGGCCAAACACCGCGCTTTTGCAGATAAGCGGTAATCGCCGGGTTATTGCCTAGAGCTTTAATTTCAGATATGCGGTAATGCGGAATTTTAGTTGCTTTTCGCGGACGGACATAATCGTTATTGATGCTGTGTTCACTCTTTATGGAAAGATTGCACACTTCATTAATTTTTTCCAGCACTTCCCGGAACGTCAAAGGATACCAATAGGCCAAAGCAAGGTCAATGACGTTGCCGCCTTTAATGCCAGATGGATTGGCACCGCCATGGTCATACCAGACGCCGAGGTTATCGTCTATACAAAAAGAAGGCGTATTTTCCACCCGCAACATACTGTGATAGAATAATTCCTTGCCGGACTTGTAAGCAGGGTGATGGCCAAGCCTGGCCAGCAGGTCAACCGGAGAGAGTTGCTCCCGGATCTCCTGAGCACTGTAATTTCCTGTCATATGATATTGATGTTATTGAATTAATAGATGAGGTTCTATAAATACCGCAGGAGTTCGATGGATCTGACGATCACTTCAACTTCCATCCGGTCAATCCGCCAGGCAGCAGAATGATTGCCATCCTTTCGTAAAGTAATCAGGCCCTGTTCAGTCCAATTCTCAATGTTAGCTCGTCCATATTTGCGGAAGGCCTCTGATTTTTTCAGATAAGGTTTGATTTTGCCCACCTTGGTCAGCGCGATGACTGCGCCAAGTTCAGCGGCTTCCTTGATAATCAATTTTAATTGCTGAGGTGATAGTTGCATGTCCATGTGGCTGAGTTTGAAAATATGAGGCAAAAAAAAGGGGCTCGCGCCCCTTAAAAACCTGGCATGAAAGTGCCATCCGGTTTTTCTGATTTCGAGATTACTCACGTCAGATCCTACGATCCGGGCCGTCGCCTGCCCAGGCGCTTTCGCAATGTTGATACGATCTCAGCTTCGCCTGATTCCCCCGTGCTAGGAGGGTAATGCTTCATCTCTGTATGTCAAATAACGATCTTTCCGGCTGGTGTCCGGATTTACCGCTCTGCCACGGGCAGGTAAGTCTGGCGGTTACTGGAGGCTGCTGTAGCTTCCAGTTCTTGAGTGTCGATTCTGTCGGTTGATTTTCCACCATTTTCCGGAAGGGGTTTGAGTAATCCTTCGCTGAGCCAGCGGTCTACACTGGCGCGTCCGTAACGGCGGTAAGCTTCGGATTTGGAGATGCTTTCAGATACCTGAGAAGTTTGGGCTATAGCATATTGAACCCCTTCTGTTGCTGCATCTTTAAAAAGCGAAATCATTTCTTTCAGCTTCATCCTGTCAGAGTTTTCCTGCTGCCCCATTGCAGCAAGATGACAGGACAAAATTGGCCGGACCACGGATTTTATTTTCCGTAGTCGGTACCGTATACTGAAAGATTTATTTCTTAGGGCCTGATTTTGAGCCGGATACAGACTTGGGCGGTTTGGGTTTAAAGGCGTCACCTTCCTCCATGTGCTGGGTCAACATCATACGCGCATGGTCAAGAAATCGGGTACGGCTCACTGATTTCCGGTTCTTAATTTCTGAAAAGATCTGGTAATGGCGGGTCAGGTTAATGTTGAAACTCTCTTCAAGCCACCCGATCAGCTCGGCTATACTTAAATCGCCTTCGTTAATCTGCATCGTGTCGTATAAACCATAGGCGAATTCAACCAGATTGGATTTATCCCCGGTCCACTTCAAAGTCCGGGAACGATCTTTGCCGGAGGACCGGATTTCCTGATGAGTTTGATCGTTAAGTTTACCCACCAGGTATTCCTGCAGCCGTTCATAGGCAATAAATTTGGCGAACAGGTAATCAGCGGCTGTTGAAAACAAAGGATCGATATCCGGACCATCCGGTAATAATAATCCGGAAACTTCTTTGCCGCGGATAAAATAAGATGCATCCAGTTCGTTACCACCAAGCAAGTAATACTGGTAAATGAACTGGTGTTTGTCAAAAAACTGCCGGATATAACGCAGTTCCTGCTGGTAATAAATGCTTATCGCATCAGAATCGATAGAAGGCTTGTCGTTTTCAATTTTAAACAGTTCAATAGTATACAGCTGAATAGCTATAAAATAAGGCTTTATGCCTTTGAAAAATTGTATTTCTTCTCCGGCATTTGTAAATGAAGATAATTTCAACTGTTCTTTTAATTCCTTCACAGCCTGCCTGACAGCGTTAATAATGCCGGTAACTTTTTGTACTGCCGGGATGCCCATTTCATTAAATAGATCTACATCTTCCTCCAGCTGCGTCAATCGTACTTTGCTAAATTCAATGATCATAATTTTACTTATTTTTGGTGCATTTTAATTTTGAAGCAATTTCCGGTTTAAGGCAGCACCTGTAAAGTGGCAAAGGTGGCTACTCAAAGTGCCATGGAAGGGTAGAAAACTGCGTAGGCTCAATAGAACGGCACAATTTGCAAGTCATACGCTGGATGAATAAATTTTTAAAATTTTCATCCGGAAGACACGGGAGCGAGTTTTAGACGGAATGATTAACTTTGCAGTAATGAAATAGACAGATAAGAAAATTAAAATATAGTAAAAACGATACTATTAACCTTGTTACAGGGAATCGGCTAAATTCAATAATAACACAAGGGGGTAATAGACTGATCGTCCACGTTATGCGTGGGCATTGGTTTACCCTGTGTGTAGGTTCTTAGCCGTACCTCCTGTAACAGAAAACTGGTGACCCACGCTACTTTTTTTATGGAACAGGTTAAAGAAAACATATTGACCATGCCCTTTGATCAACTGGGCTTAAGCAAAGAATGCTTGGAAAGTCTACGCGACATGATATTGACCATGCCCTTTGATCAACTGGGCTTAAGCAAAGAATGCTTGGAAAGTCTACGCGACATGAAATTGTACTGCCTTCAGGAATTTATTGACAAAGGCTGGCAAAGTATGCGTGATACGGCGGGGTTCAATTACAGGCACTTCAATGAGGTTATTAAGCTCCTCAATGAAAAGGGGTTGTTACATTTAATGGAAAGCCGGTAATCAGGGTTTACATCAGATATGGTAATGAAGGTTAATGTGCTGAATCATTTTTTCAAGCCATGCTTTGACATTTTGCACAACCCGGTCGGGGAATGGCTTATTACTGAAATGATTGCGCATACTTTTTTTGGAAATATTATCGGTCCGCTCCGTTCGGATATGATTGGAGATAAATTCATAGAGGTAAGAATTAAACTTGGTGTAAATGACTTTCACCTCCAGCATCACCCGAAAGAAAAACATCAATTCTGCTAAAGTCACAGCCACGTTGAAATAGAACCTGGACGGTGCTTCCGGGTTGGTTCCCTGGAAATGCTGAACCTGCAGCTTTTCCATTTGTTCCAGGTAGGCTAACTCAGTTTCCAGACTTTCAACTACAGATAACTTTAAAGACTGAACTTTGGGATCATAGGGTAAATAGGCATCTACCCGAACCTGCCGGAACACTTTCAGCAGGTAAAGCAATTCCTGCTGCTGGTCCTGATAGCTCGCCTCTCCAAGCGTTATTTTTTCTATGTATTTAATGAAATAGGCGTAAATCTGGATGCTGTTAAACTCGTTGTACACAAAAAGTTTTAAAAGTGCCAGTTCCCGGTTTTCTTCTTCGGTAAGTTCTTTCCATTTGATGATCGACCAGATCATGTTCAGCAGATAATCAAACTGCCGCCACGTTTTAATGACAAACTTTTCCGATGACTCCGTGGCATTTGCAAATTGCGTTAAAAGGAGTTTAAGTTCGGAATCAAGGGGATGCTCCTTTAAGAACTGCTCGAAATCTGCCCATATCTCCGGATGCTGATTTCTATAAGCTTTAATGTAATTGTCAGGCAGATTTTGTCCATCATCAAAATAGGCCGAAAAATGAGCCCTGATATGCTCCAACAATTGAAAAATCTCCGTGGTTAGCCATCCGGCAAAATCAGCCGTTCGCTGATGAACAATCATCTCGTGATTATATCCCTGATGTATGCTGTTGAGGTAAACCAATTGAACCTGAAGATTGCTGATGTACTGTTTTTTCGAACTTTCGTCAGGTAACGTTTCCAAATCTGTTAATATTTCCCAGCGAATAGCCTGAAAGGATTGCTGAACAAAATTCTTTAAGTCTTCCATTTCCTGACGGGAAATCTCGTCAAAATTGTAACCTGTATACGTGCTTATAAATGCTTTGATCTGTGTAAATGCAGCGGCCATATTAATTAATAAATAAAGGTGCAAATAGTTAAACTGTCTCGTAATTGCCGTTATAGACTAATTTACAAAGTTGCTGCCAATTTTAGCACTTGTGCCAAAATTAATTTATTGTATTAATTAATTTTTACAGAAAAATGCCGGTTTGGTTGAGATGGCATTTTTTCAGCCACCCGTTGCCACTTGACCTTGGTTTTTCATTTCCGGTTCTTTGTTGAAAAGTTGCCATGATGATGATGAATACTTCTGCCTTTATCCAGCGATTAAACCAAACCAAAGCCTTGTCATTAAAACTGTCCAATCTGCTCATTGATGGTATGAGAATGAACAGGTTTGAGACCAATGAAATCTTTTTGTCGCCCGGCAATTATGCGTCAGCGCTCTACTTTATACAAACCGGATTGGTAAGGGGCTCCATAGAAGCGTCGGCAGACAAAATGACCACCTGGTTTAAAAAAGAAGGTGATCTGATCATTCCCGCAGGATTATTTAATCAGCATCCCAGCGAAGAATATTTCAACGCCGTAATCAAAACCACAGTCCTGCAATTGCCCCTCAAACATATCAATCAGGTTTTGGAGACGACCCCGGAATTCCGGGAACTCATCATCTTACTGTTGCTGGAATCCCTGGCAGAAGGACAGCAACGTGAAAAGCTGCTTAGAATGCCGGCAGCAAAAGACCGGTATAACTACCTGGCCAAGCATGAAGATTACATTCTTAAGCGCGTTCCGCATTATTTGATTGCATCGTATTTGAACGTTACTAAGGAGACGTTCAGCCGCCTTCATAAGGGATTGTCCTATTGATTTAAGTCAACGCTGGACTTAATATTCTTTGTTGAATAATATAACCAACATTGTTATTTAGAGATGGTATATCAATCAGGATGAATAATACTTGCCTTAACTTTACTAGTTTGTCACTGCTCCATCAATTTTAGCACCACTGCCATAATTGTTGATTTTCCGCAAATTGGCTGTTGATCCAATCTGCAATTTTTAATACAGCAATCTAAGTTTTTGATATTGTAGGTCAACGCTTGCTGCCATAGTCCGCATGTAGCTTTACATCGTAGTCAGCAGCGTAAAATGGAACCAGTTTTTTTCAACAAGAATGAGAGGACTTCGATTACCGAAGCAACGGCAAAGCAGGTAGCCCGGAAACAGGTCATTGATTATGATGTGTTTTTCAGAGATCTGAAATTTGTGAATACAAATTCATTCCTCCTGTCAGGCGAAATACCCCATAGCATGACCTGGGTTCTTTACATCTCTGTCGTTAAGCAGCAGATCCATTCCTTACTGCCGCAAGTTCTATCTCTATTACCAACCCAGGAAGCGGCTATTATCATTCCTGAAAATAGCAACATCCATACGATGATTCTGGAGGGCGGTTTCGGTTATGCTCAAGCAGGAAAAGTTATCACGATCCTGACTGGTGCAAACCATCTGCAGCCTCTTGCCAAACGTCTCATTGAAGTTACCGATGCCTATGCAGGTGTTGATGTGCCCACAGCGAAACACCTGGGAAGGTGCCTGTATACCGCTCCGGATCCGGAATATTACGGACCAAGAGATTTGCGGACTCTGGATTTGCAATGGCCCTTTGGCGCTATTAAAAAAGAACCCGATCATAGGTCGCCCAAATTTATGGCGGGTAAATATTTAATCACGCAGACCCTGAAATCTGATGTTAAAGGGAACGTTTTCAGAGGTATTTATTTCAAAAAGCCATTCCAACTGCAAAGTTGCCTGATCAAGCAGGGAAAAGTAAACCAGTGCTTCGATGATTACGCAAGAACCATCCGGGAACGGCTGAATTGGCAATATCTCATGCAAAGCAGGTTGAGCAGCAGTATAGCTGTACCCGCTGCCTACGATTATTTTGAGACCGGTTATGAAACCTTTTTAGTAACGGAGTTCATTGAGGGAAAATCATTGCTGGATGTGCTTGCTGAGCTCCAGGAGGGAAAATCCTGGTGCACCATCACGTCTCGGAATAAGCTGACCATGCTTAGCTTAATCATGCAGTGCATCAAAATCATATCGGATTTCCATCATGATGGCATTATTCACCGGGATATCAGCCCCATGAACTTTATGGTGACACATAGCAGTCAGGTTTTTGCAATTGATATTGAATTGTGCTATGATGTTAACGCACAACAGCCACAACCTGCCTTTAACTTGGGAACGCCGGGATATATGTCGCCATCCCAATCAGCACAGGCTGAACCCTGTTTCGAAGATGATATATACAGCATTGGCGGTTTACTGGTGAAAGCCTTGACAGGTTTGGCACCTACCAAATTCTCCAATTCAGATACCGGCTTCTTCTTTCGTCAGCTCATGCACCATATTAAAAATGAGCGGCTGGTCCTATTGGTTCATCAATGCTTGAATAACAACCCTGCTGAAAGGCCGGGACTGGATTCTATCCATCATACGCTTTCCGTTTACTATTCTTTATTGCTGACAACGTCTGCGACCGTTGCAAGCTCAAAACCTGCTGAGGCTGGCCATGAACTGCTTCATTGGACGATCGGTAAAAGTTTTGAGGCATGCTGGAAGTCACCGCTACTTGGAAAGCGACAGTTATGGTACGCCAAGCCGAATGAGGAAGAAGTACATGTATCCAACGAAGTAAAGAGTTTATCCTGGGAAGCTGATTTCTATAACGGATCAGCGGGCATTTTATTTACACTGAACCGGGCTGATCATTTGGGATTCGACACCGCTGAATACGAACAAGTGTTTTTTGCTAATTATAATACCGCCCTCGAGTATTATTCAGCACCTGAAAGCACCATAAACAGTGGTTTACTATACGGATCAGCAGGGTTTGCGGTGGTAATAGCGGCATTAATCAAAAATGGCTTGTTGGAAAATACCATCAACCATTACCACCTCATCAATATCCTATTGAACCGGCCAAACAATGAACTCAACATCGCTCACGGTCAGGCTGGTCAGGGCGTTGCCCTGTTGATCTGTGCAGAATGGTTAAATTTTCCTAATCTGAAAGCAGGTGCAGCAACCCTGGCGCTAAATCTGATGAAAAGCCAGCTTAGGGATGGCTCCTGGGAAATCGCTAAAACCGGTTCGCATGTCAAAGCCAAAGTAACCGGTCTTTTCCAAGGCATTAGCGGTATCATCTATTTCCTGCTGGCAAATTACGAGGCTAATTATTGCGAACGAAGCAAGGCCGCAGCTGTAAAAGCACTGGACTGGCTAGGCAGGCAAAGGTGTAACAGCAATGGCTATGGAGTATGGACGGTTAATGCCAGAAGTAAGGTCATTGATCCCTGGCTCGGCAATGGATTTACCGGGATTGCCTTTGTATTTCTGAAAGCCTACGAAGTATTAAAAGTACCGGCTTACCGGGAGATCGCCACCGAAGCATTGCTGAGCCACCCTCAGGAAATTGCCAGCAACTACCTGGGGCAGGCCGGCGGCCTCGCCGGTTTAGGAGAAGTATACCTGGAAGCATACCGGATCACGGGTGACGTGCAATGGCAGGAACGGGCCAGCCATATTGCCGGTCAGCTACTCCATAGTTCCAAGAACGAACTCGGTCAAAGCCTGTATTGGGTGGAAGGCAGTGAAACGATGCCAGCAGCCGGATTTATGAACGGCAGTAGCGGTATCCTGCATTTCCTGTTAAGGATCAGCCAGCCTCAAAAGGTGGGATTTCATCTATTCTCAATTTAAACGATATGAAGAAGGAAGTAATACTCGACGTGATTGTGATGATCACCTTAATGATGTTCCTGTACGCAGGTTTCAGCAAATATTTTGATTACGGGGCATTCAAGCGTGCCATGTACAATCAGCCTTTTCCGGAATGGCTAAGTCATTTGCTGATCGTCTCCCTGCCTCCCGTAGAGATTATAGCCGGGTTCCTTTTGCTACCGGAAAGAACAAGGAAAGCAGGGTTAATGCTCAGCCTGTTATTGATGACGGCCTTTACGCTGTATATCGCAGCCATATTGCTGCACTTTTTTCCAAAAGTTCCATGTTCCTGTGGCGGGGTTATCCGGCTGCTCACCTGGAATCAGCACCTGTATTTCAACCTATTTTTTTTAATTATCGACGGCTGGGGCTACCTGCTATCTAAAAGGGAAGCTGTTGGTTTGACCGTCCGATCAAACCACTAAAGATATTTCGCGCGAAAGCGGGTTAAAGCTGGTCCCGTCTGTAAAACCGGCCATTATTTAATTTAAATATTTAAAAAAATGAAAACAGTAAAACTGGCCATGATGGCCCTAGCTGCACTGAGCAGCATTGGAACTGCATTTGCCTTTAGCCCTGCCGCTAAGAAAAATGCAACTACTTATTATGCGGTGAAATCGAACGGTAGTTTTGTATGGCAACCTCAACAGCCAAGCCGCCTCAGCTGTTTACCAACAGCCACGTCAGCTATTTGCACGATTACCACCGCTAATGCACCGGTAAACGGCCAAATTCCGGCTGGTCATGCGTCTACTATGCAAGTTTATAAGTAGCAACACATGAACGCCCATCGTGACAATCAGGATGGGCGTTCATTTGCTTTAAGAATTTAGTTTACTCTATAAATTGCAAAGCTGTCTTTTATAACCAGAAAGCCTTAGGCAAAGTTATTGTAAATAGGTAGTAATTAGCTTTGTCAGATGTTCTCCATTATCCAGCCGTGGATCAGTTGTCACATTGCGGATTTTGTTGTCTTTATCAATTAACACCAGTGTAGGACAACCGTTAAGCTGATACTTTTGTACAACAATGTCATCCCAACCTCTGCCATTGGTAAATAAATTAATGGTTGACGCAGAAGTATACTGGCCGCCTTTAACACTGTTTAAAAACATTGACATTTTTTCATCCAGGCAAATGGTGACGAAGTCAACCGGCTGTCCTTTAAATTTCGCCTCAATTTTCTCCAGGTACGGTTTAAGACGTACGCAATTCCCACAATAGGTAAACCAAAAGTCCAGTACCACTACATGTCCTTTGAAATCAGATAACCTGACGGGCTTTCCCGCGGTATTGGTTAAAGCAAAATTATAAGCCGTCGCGCCTTCCACCCTGGATGCTAATATACTCTTGATATATTTCTGATGATCTAAATTGGATACATACGACAAAGCATTTTTTATTGCTTCAACTGCGTCTGATGTAAAATCCTTTTGCTCATCAATAGCAGCTACCAATAGCTGCTCTCTGGTTACACCGGAATAATGGTCAATGACATAAGTAAGGTAATTCTTCAAGTGGAATGCATTTTTTGTCAATAAGCACGAATCTACTTTGTATTTATTCAACACGAATTGCAAATAAAAAAGGTTATACGGTTCCAATTCAAAATGGCAGGATAACAACTTTTTACGAGCCTCCAGGTATTTTCTTAATTGTGGCAACCCTTCGTATTTAGATGAATCCACATTCCCATAAATTCTCATTGAAAGCAATTCATAGATCCCCCCGATTTGCATTGAATGTGTATTCAACAGTAAGAAGTTTTTCATTCTTTCATCCAGCAGGTGACTGTACTTAGCGATGAGTACATTTTGTTCCGCAGCAATAGAATCATCCATCAGAGAGCGATTTATCAAACGTGTAGCGGAAATATCAGACATTCTATTTCGGCTAAAAAACTTTGCCTGTATTTTGCGTAATTGATATTGAAGCTGAAATCCTGCCGACTTTTCACCCGAAACTATCAAGCTATCTTTAGTGATTTGTAAGTGAAGTTTTTCACCGGGTTCAACAATATAGTAGGTAAGGGTGGTACCCTGATGGTGTTTGAAATAAATATTGGTAAACTGCGGGTAAGGTTTTGCGGCCCAGCTGAAATTAAACTGACCGTTTTTTACCCGGACATATTGTAAATCGGAAAACTGCTTTTCGCTGCTATATATCCCGTATTTGTAAATTCGAAGGCCTACGGAATCGCCTTCATTTAGAAAATAGGCCTTGCCGGAAATTTGAATGTTTTCAGCACTGGTGTTTGCAAACGCAAAAATACAGACGTAAAGAAATAGAGACGTTAAAATTATTTTTTTCATGATTATCTGATGTTTTGAGGTATGGGGTTAAAATTAAGTTCAGTGTCAGGTATAGGTAAGGCATACCTGGGATCATTGGGAGGCAGGCTGTAGGTTTGACCATTGATGTGCCGGTATAGGGTAATCGCGAAGCGACTTTCCTTGTTAAGTCGCCGGAGATCACTCCATCGCAGGCCCGTCAACACCAGCTCTTTTCTTCTTTCAACCAATATTTTGTTCAGCGCATCGTCTGCTGAAGTCGCTGTAAGCGGGACATATTTTCCTGTTGCCCATCTGGTGGTCAATAAACTATTTAAATCATTCATGGCGCTGGCCATATCATTCAGGCGTGCTTCACATTCTGCTTTAGTCAGTAAGATTTCATTGACGGAGATGGTGGCTGAAAGTGCGTTCTTATAATCATATTGGCTGTTGAACTCGATAGCTCCGTTGTCGTTATAAAAGAAGATGGAGGGTCTGAGGTCCCCTGAGGTACTGAATGATCTGTACAGGTTGGAATCGACCTGGGCCTGAAAGCTAGTATTTGTATAACCTAATTGAGAGGCATGAAAAATTTCTTCCGGTGAAAATTTAGGGTATACAGGAAAGGCTGAAGGATTAAGCTTGTTGAAGTCCTGTAACTGGTTATACAAGGCTAAGCAGTTTTTCGCGAATGTCAGCGATTCATTAAATTTGTCCATCACCAGATAAATCCGAGACAGTAAACCGAATACGGCTGCTTGTGAGGGCTGGGTTTTAACGGTTGGAACTGCAGGTAATAAAGGGGCAGCGGCGTTTAAGTCAGTAATGATCTGACTGTAGCATTCGCTGATGGTATTCCGTCCAACCTTTGCAGTCAGGTCAGGTTCCATAACCAGCGGAATTCCCAGGTCTTTAGAAGCACTTGCCGGATCATAAGGCAGCGCAAAAGTTTGCACCAGGTTGTAAAAAGCCATCGCCCGGAAAAACAAGGCCGAACCCTGTATAGTATTCACCTGCAGCTGCTGGTTTGCAGATGAGGAAATGGTAGGCAAAGTTTTTAAAATGATATTGGCATAATAAACCTGTTGATAGGATCCACTCCAGTCCTGAACATTCGTATTAGCTGGATATATTTCTTTGGCCCATATGTAGGCATTCTTTCCAGTTGTGTAACTACTAACCCAAAGGGAGGTCGAGTTAAAATAATCATCCGTGGAAACCTCTCCCAATGAGGGGTAGTTTCTGTTAAACACATCCTCATTGTTGATCAGACTTTGTAAGTCGGCAATCGTTTTGGGGATTGCTAAAGCCTGATTAGGCTTGGTATCCAAAAAGTCGTCCTGCTTTTTACAGCCGATGAAAGCCGTTGCCAGTAGAATGACGATCATAAAACATGTATTCCTTTTCATGTTATTTTAAGTTAGCTTTTAAACCTATGGAGTAAGTTCTGGGTAGCGGCAAACTGGTCGTTCCACCGGCTGGTAATGACCACACATCCGGATCAAGGCCGTCATGGTTGGCCCGCCATAGGATGCCTACATTATTGATATAGCCATAAATTGATAAATTGATAAAGGGCGAGTTTTTCCAGACATGCCTGCTCAGATCATAACTCAGCGTAATATCCTGTAGCCGGACATGGTTACCATTATCTACCAGCGATTCGGAATAGGTGTAAAATCGCTCCCGATTGGCATCCGTGTTGGGTAACTGAATGGAAGGCACGTTTGTCGTTGCCTCATCGCCCGGCTTTTGCCAACGTTTTGTGTAATCCGCATGCCCAAGCCAGCTGCTGTATAATCCGCTGTATTGTATAGAAGAGCGTCTGAAATAATATCCGAGCTTGTATATAATGTTCAAAGACAGGCTGATATCCTGATAGGACACTGTATTCCGAAGGGAGCCAAATGAGGTGGGCCGGGATGATCCGAAAAATTTCAGGTCACTAAATGTTGTATTTTGGAGAATTTGCGCATAGTTGGTGCTCAGGTTTCCATTGAGATAACCTTGTGGATCACCGGTATCATGGGTTAACGGCCCTGAGCGAAAACTGTAGATGCCAAATATGGGTGCGCCCACCAGCGGCACAATGGTACCGGAATTACCGTCGCCATTGGAAAGATAGGACGTTGCTGTAGACTGAACTCCATATCTCGTCACCTTATCTATAGCATAACTGTAGAGGAACGTGGTTAACCATTGAAATCGGTTGGTGGATACGTTTCTGGTGTTAATGGTGATGTCCACGCCGTGCCCCTTAGTGTCTGCCGTATTACCAAAAAAAGTGGTGTACCCTGTTGAAGGTGCGATAGAGGAACTGCCAAAGAGATTAAGCCCCTTCTTAAAGTAAAGTTCCGCACTGCCGCTGATGATGTTATTCTTAATTGCAAAGTCAAAACCAAAATTGATTATCCTGTTTTTCTCCCATTGGAGATCCGGGTTGCCCGGATTGGCAATAATAGAATAAGGGGTGCCCGAATAATAACTGTTTATTTGTTGTTGTATGGTCGTTACCGCGGTAGCGCTTTTGTTGATGTTCCCGTTGTAGCCGTACGTTGCTCTCAGTTTGGCAACGGGAAGCCAGTCAATTTTGTAGAAGGATTCTTTCGCTAAATTCCACGATAAACCTACGGAATAAAGGGGCACTGCTTTCTGATTGGTGTTAACCCCAAACAGATTGGAGTGGTCTATTCTGGCACTTGCGGATAAAGTATATTTGTTACCATATGTATAAGCTGCATTCGTAAAATAAGAGATGAAGTGGTCAGTAGTTCCGGTATAAAGCTGCCCGTTCGGAATTTGTAAACTACCTAAACGTGCAGGATTCAAGGTATAATATGTCTGGTAATTGATCTGCCCATAGCTTGCACCAGTGCTGTTATCATACCCATATGCCGGAGACGGATCGTTCAATTTGTTGGTGGCTGAACTCCATTCTGACCCGAGAATTGCGGTAAATGAGTTATCAGTATTGAAGTCGCGCGAAAAATTAAGCTGTCCACGTACATGATGGGAAGCTAGTGAACCTTCTGCCTGCTGCAGTATACCGCCCAGTGGCACAGGGTAAGACAGCGTGCCATTCGACGCCTTTTGGGTGAAACGGTTAATTAAGTTCCTGGCGTAATAGGTATTTTGGCTGAAATAATTATTGCTCGTGGATTGGGTGTTTTCATACACGTATTTAACGTCTGCACTGAAACCTCTTAAAAACTTGTAGTTCAGGCCCAGGTTAATCCGGTTGTCAAAGGCCTTGGAACGGTTATCGGCGTTCCGCAATTCATCCAATGGCCGGTAATTCCAATCAAGATATTTAGTATTTGCGGCAGAGTTGATAAAGGATTGGGAAAAATCGTGTACGACCGCAAGCGAGTTACCATTAGCATCGGCAATTTGGGCATACGGGTAAATTCCGCCTTTTGAATTAACCCTGTCGATATCCGCTACAGTAGAATTATTCTGAGCATTGGTTTTGGTATAATACAGCCCGGCTGATAGGGTAAAATTTTTAAACGGATAAAAATTGTAGTTACTGTTGAGGGTGATCCGGCTGTTCGCATTTCCAACCTGATTGCTCCGGTTGTGATCGTAACCTAAAGAAAGGTAATAGTCACTTTTTAAACCTCCGCCCCGAAAATTGAGATTATACTGTTGGTTGGCTGAGTACCGATAGAAATACTGCTGTAGTTGTTTGCGGACGTCTAAGCTCCGTAAGGCATTAATCTGACTGGTCGCAGCATCTGCCGAAATGCGCCCTGCCTTTTGATCCGCCAGAAGCTGAACCACTGGTGATACAACTTGATACCCGGTATTTAAAGCACTGGTATAATACCCTGCGTTAAACAATTGCTGCTCAACGTCGATGTAGTCACTGCTGTTCAGAAAATTGGGGTCGTAAAAAAGATCAGGCTTTTCACCGAGGGTAAGATTGCTGTTAAATTCAACATTCAGTTTTTGGTTGACCTGGCCTTTTTTGGTCGTGATGACAATGACGCCATTTCCTGACCTTACGCCCCAAATAGAGGCAGCAGCGGCATCTTTCAGTAAAGTAATACTGGCTACATCATTAGGGTTGATGTTATTGAGGTTGCCATCGTACGGGAAGTTATCCAGTATCACCAGGGGCTGATCATTGGAAAATAAAGTACTATGTCCCCTGATACTGATGTCGGAGATGCCGGTGGATGATGCATTGGTATTCCTGTTAAACAGCAAGCCGGGAACAACTCCTTCCAGGCGGCTTAAGATGTCCGTGCTAACCCTCCGGTTAACCAAGACGCTGTCCACCTGGACGAATGAGCCGGTGGCTCTTTCTTTGGGCAGGGTCTGATAGCCGGTAGATACAACAACCTCATTTAGTTGTGTGGCATTGGCATGGAGATAAATGTAAAATGTGCCGCGTTCCCGGGATGAAAAGTTGATGTATTCGGTTTGGTATCCAATAAAACTGACTTTCAAAATGCCGGCTGTATCGGCTGTACTGAGCTGAAATTTGCCGTCCAGGCTGGTGGCTGTTCTGCTGCTGGAGTTTCCATTTGTGATGACAGCTCCCGGTAACGGCTTTTTATCTTCGGCCGAAAAAACAAATCCGGTTAATTGGATGCGTGCTTGTGCGCTCGCACGGTGAGCATTACTATTTAATAAAAGAGTTAATAGTACAATATGTAAAAGTTTATTCAGGCAAGGTCGTCGCTTTGGGCAATAGATTTCCACGGCGACCTTTATCGCTAAATTTTTCATGTTGAGAAAAGCTTGAGAGGGTGATTAATTGGGAAAGGAATAAAAACGGCAGCCGATGAAGTAATTAACTATAACTGATTTTCGACTGCCATTTTAGCTGTTCACTCCGGGTGCCCTATTAAGTTTTTAATCGGGTCTTGAAGTGAATAAGAACAGGCTTTGTGGATGACAAAGCTATTTGCCGGTAAGCCACTAGCCGTTATGAACCTAACCGGACTATATGTAAGGGGAAAACTGGTATGGTCAACATTTTGACGGAGTGAGCCTTTAAGGTCGATTAAAGTTTGCTGTTGCCGTTTGTTTATATTGCACATAGTTAATATGTACGAATAAACTTAAATTTTAGCACAGGTGCCAAAATTGATGATTGACTTTTACTATTAATAGATTGATTTTTACTAACTTTAGATTTTTATAGGAAAATGGAATTCACCAGCAAAAAGAAACTGTCAATTGGGCAAAAAATTGAAAGAATAAGAACCTATCGCGGGTTCAAACAGGAATACCTTGCAGCTAAACTAGGAGTATCACAACAGCAGGTATCTAAAATTGAACAACAAGAAGAAATTGAAGAAAGTTTACTAAAGCAAATTGCTGAGGTCTTAGGTGTCTCTCCTGAAGTAATTGAAAATTTCGATGATGAGAAAATCACACAGGTTATCAATAATCAATATAACTTCTATAATACAGAGGTAAAAGACAATGCTACGCACAATTTCATCTTCAACCCTTTGGAAAAAATAGCAGAATTATACGAAAGGCTATTAACCAGTGAACGGGAAAAAAACGAGTTATTGAAAAATCAATCTTAAACTATTCTTATTTGACTCATGGAATCATTTACTAATACAAAGTCGCCATTAATCGGAAAAAAAATTGAGCGCGTTCGCAAGCTGAGAGGGCTGACTCAAGAAGAAGTGGGACAAGGATTGGGCATGTCAAAACAAGCGTTCTCAAAATTAGAGCAAAGTGAAAGCATTGAGGATGAACGCCTGCAACAAATAGCAAACGTGTTGGGTGTTACCTTAGAAGGACTAAAAAAGTTCAATGAAGAAAGTATTCTCCATAACACAAATAATTTTTATGAAGCCGTTAATAACTCTTCAGTAAATAACGGCTATGAGTGTACAACAGTAATTAATAATCCGATTGAGAGGATTATTGAACTATATGAAAGCCTATTAAAAAGTGAAAGGGAGAAAGTTCAGATTTTATTAGAAAAAACAAAACGATAGTTTATCCTAAGTTTTGTTCAATTCACTTTCAAATCCACATTAACTCCACACATTTTTTACCTCCACAGTTTAAGAACATTGAGATTGAATTTAGTTGTTTTTGTGGGACAATTTAAAAAGTTCTGCTCTTTTGTAGGTATCCGATAAAATGTTGTGAATCGCATTTTTTATCCGCGCCATCCCCTCCTCTGAGTTAACATCAATTTGGCAAAACAGGCTATCGTTTGTTTTTGCATGGAGAACCATATAATAAATACCACCTACTAAAAGTGCCGCCACTCCCCGCAGATCTACATCGGTATTTTCAAAAAACGGGTCGGCCAGGTTAAAAAATGATTCTCCCAGCCGTTCCCGTTCTTCTGCAATTTCAAACATGATATCGCTTCTCTGACTCAGTTGCCAGAGTACAATTTTCTGCATTTCATCCTCCTTATGGAAGTAATCCAGTTGATTGGTGAGCAAGGTTTCCAGTATTTTCCGGGTATCCTTTTCTTTATTATCTTCCAGTAACTCCCCGGCATTTCCGGATGCCTCAACCCAGTAATCTTTTTTGCGGACATATGTTTCAACCAACTTGTCCAGGCTCCCGAAATAGGGATTGATCAGGTTACGGTTTACTCCGGCGGTCTTACCAATGTTAAGTGCGTTTAAGCCTGTGTAACCCTGTGTTCTGATGATGGTGCCAACGGCTTCTACCAGCTTCTGCATGGAACGTTCTTTACTGTTCTTAGCGCCGTTATATGTTTTCTTGATCATAACTCCAGTAATTGATTACTGGGAAATATGCAATTTTTGGTTTACATATTCAAACGCGTTCAATGCTTTGTCCAGATGTTCACGGGTATGTGTAGCCATTAAACTGGTTCTGATGCGGGCATTTTTACGTGCCACTCCCGGATATACAATTGTGTTTGCATACACACCCGCTTCAAGCAGCAGCCTGCCTGCATCACCGGTTTTATGAGCGTCACCAATCTTTACGGGTATGATGGCAGATTCAGTATTGCCTATGTTTAAGCCCATGTCTGTTAACCCTTTTTTGAAATATGTCACATTTTCAGCAAGCATTTTCCGCCATTTTGGTTCTTCATCAATCAAGTCGATAGCTTTGAGCAGACCCGCCGCTGCCGGAGTTGAAGTTGATGAAAACACCTGCTGTCTGGACTGGAATTTTAGAAAGTTGATGATTTCAGGTGTGGAAACGATAAAGCCACCAACATGGCCAAAGGCCTTACTCAGGGTACCAGAGATAATATCTACCTTGTCAAGCAAGTTGAATATCTCAATAGCACCCCGGCCATTATTTCCAATGACGCCGATGCCATGCGCATCATCCACCATCAGGAATCCACCGTATTTCTTGGTCATCTCATTGATTTCAATCATGCGTGCGAGATCACCGTCCTGGGAGTACACCCCATCTATAATGACTAAACGGGTCCGGTATTTAGACTGGGCATCTTTAAGGATACGCTCCAAAACATCAAGATCATTATGTAAAAACATCTTGACATTGGTTTCTTTACACCCTTCGTATACACTTGCGTGAACGGCCATATCCAAAATGGCAACATCTTCCTGCTTTAATATGGCCTGGAGTGCTGCACTGTTAGACGTATAACCTGTGGTAAAAACCAGCGCTGATTCCGAACTGCGTCCGAAGAAACCAGCAATTTTAGTTTGCAGCATCTCATGATAATCATGGTGGCCACCGATCAAAGGGGACGCTCCGGCGCCAGTACCATATTTTTCAATACCCTGAATGGCGGCCAGCTTCACCGCCGGATGCTGTGTAAAATTGAGGTAATCGTTTGATACCAAACTGATACACTTTTGGGGAGTTTTGTTGAATGGAGATGTCACCCACATTTCCGGGCCGCAGCCGTTTTTACTTGTCATAAACCGGAAGTTCATCTGTCTATTTTCTTCCATGTAATCGGTGAATTCTTTGAATGCTTCCGCACGTTCGAAAGCGTTGAGCCCTGGAATGTTTTCAAAGTCCTTGAAACTCGCTTTTTGAAAGTTGATGTTTGTTTTCATAAATAGTGTGTTTGTTTTTTTACACTGTACAATTTACAATTTTGGCACATGTGATATAATTAACCACTATATGTTTAAACACACTTTACAGAACGATGACAATTATTGTCAAAACAACACTTCATGTGATTCTGAATTAAATATTTTTCAAAATAATTGGTTTTACATTGTGTTTTTCATAATGAAAATCATCAACAGACTGCGCCCAATTTCCTTTACTCCGTAACTATAACTATAAATAAGGCTACCTGAAAACTATTTTTCAACACTGTTGATTATGCTAATATTTTTAGCATAATTTTAAGGTCCTTTTTTTTGTAAGATATGGCAAAGCAAAAATTCACTTTAATGAATGAACCGGGTGCTGATCCATCAGAAGTTATCAGCCTGAAAGAATTGGGATTTTACCTGAAAGTGTTACCGGATTACCTGCAAAAAGACAGCTATCCCGCTGATCATATCATTTTTATTGCTAAGTTTTTTGCAAAAACAATGAAAGGTGGATTAAACAAAGATTCATCGAAGGAAACTCATTTTCAACTGCTAAACCTGCACAGTGAGAAACGCCAGTTTTGGGATTATGATCTGTTTAAATCGGCTATAAGTTACTACTGCCATGAGCATTTAAACAAGAAGTACCATGAACTCGCTGTAATTATGAATGGCCGGTTAATCAAATGGGATGATGACCAGTACTTTGATTGAAATTATTTTTTTATTTTTAAAGGTATCATAATGGTGATTGACGGGAAAAAACCTTTTAGAATAGAACTGGAGGGTAAAATTTTGGAAGTAACCGAGCATTACATTGGTGAGGAACGAATTTTCAGGGTGTTATTTGAAGACAAACGAAAACCGCTCACGCTGGTGGTTGCGATGAACAGCCAGCATAAGAAATTCTGGACGTCGATGCCGCAGGGCCGGCAAGAAGAAGCCGAAAATATCGGACCGTTAATCGCTTGGTATTACAAGAATAATCAGAAATAAACATGTGTTATTACAACGGACAAAAGGTAACGAGAGCTGAGTTCATCAGGTTAAAAGACCTGGAAAAGGAAATACGGAGATATGATTTTCTTGATAAAGGTGTGATTTCGGGATTTAGTGATATCCCTGTGGCGGTACTCGTTCCCAATGAAGACCGAAGTAATTTTGAGATAGTGCAAATGGAATGGGGTATGTTACCGCCTTACCTGCAAAACCGCGAAGCCGTTCAAAAATTCCGTACGGGCTATAAAGACGCACAAGGTAAATGGCATACGGGTTATACTACACAAAATGCCAAAGCGGAAAACCTGTTTATCAGTGAACGAGGCGGAGCTTCTATGTTTGCGGATGCTGCGCGCCAGCGTCGATGTCTTGTGTTATCCACAGGATTTTTCGAATGGCGTCATGTGAACCGTTTAAATAAGAAAACGGGACAACCGTTAAAAGTAGCTGACAAATTCCCTTACTACATTAACGTTAAGAACCAAGACTATTTTTACATGGCAGGAATATGGCAGCCCTGGACGGACAAGGAAACCGGTGAGCATGTTAATACGTTAGCCATAACTACCACTTCGGCGAACTCGTTAATGGCACAAGTCCATAATTCAAAGCTCAGGATGCCTACGATTTTGAATGATGAACTGGCCTGGCAGTGGATGATGACGGACCTTGCCGACGAAAAAATACAAGAAATTGCTTTATCACAATTTCCAGCTAATGACATGTTCGCTTGCACAATAACAAAGGAGTTTCAGGCTATGCTGGACCCAACAGAGCCATATGAATATGCAGACCTTCCCGCGTTGGATCTAACGTTATAAAACCTACAATCTGTTTTATAACGTTTTATAGCGTTTCGCTTATCTTTGCGCCTCAAGTAAATTGTTATGATACCATTGCCGCAATATGTAGATCATGCTGAAAAAAAACAAAATTTTCAACTTCACTTAATTGAAACTGAGGAAGATTATGACGCATTTTACGCGTCTGCAAAGTCGCGAAAGGGATTATATCGCGGAATTGGAGATGCCGGTTATAAAATTTACACATCATTGCAGCGGCAGTGGATACAGAAAGAGCTTTCAGGCAATTACAACTTTGATGCTTTTGTCCGTAAATACCTGCTGGAAACTAAAAGCGATCCTTTACTTTCCAAATTTTTTGAAGCATTAAAGTTAAGCAAATCTTTCCCAGCACTTTTCAGCTTTCTTCAGCATTATGGTGCACCAACCACTTTACTTGATTTCACTGGCAATGTCGATGTAGCCCTTTATTTTGCGACTGAAAAACTGCCTGCATTTCATCCAGCTGGTAATATTTCAGATTATTTCAGCGTGTTCTTTATCGCTGAAGAGGATATTGAACTGTTATCCTATAATAAGGCCATTGAAGGCATCAAAAATATGCAGGAACAATGGTCTGGCTTTTTTCAGGGTGCTGATATGTTTGAACAATATATAGATCAATATATAGAAATGTCGACTGAAAAGATATTTCTGGTTGACCATCAACCGGAAAACATGACGGTTTACAACGCATTGAATAACGTGAATATCCTTGCACAGGGCGGATTGTTCATTTACAACGGTTATCCCGATAAACCATTGGAATTAGCATTAAGGGAATTTTTTAAAGACGCTGCCAGATTCCAGTATTCCATCCACGACGATTTGGTGGGTCCTGAATCTCAGGCTATCAATGACGAATATTTTAATGTTACGCTCCCACGCAATAGAGCTTTTCAGGAAAGATTGGAAAAGAATATAATTAACTCTTACGAGATCAACAAAACACTTTTACCCTATATACAGTCGAAAGGATTGTTAACTAAAGAAGAAATTTACCCCAACTTAAATGACAGAACCTGGAATATATTTGAAAGGTCTTTGAAATAATATCGTAACTTCAAGCAACCATCGCCTCATCACCACGGTAATTTAACAGTACTGATTTAGCTTTTTCAATACTTTGCCGGTCTTTGCGGTCTTTGACGGGAAGGATTTCGCAGCGTTCAACCTCCAAACTGCAAAAGCCAAACTCCTCGATGACTTTACCTTTAATGAGGTAACAGCCCCGGCCTTTGAAGGGGCTGTATTGAAAGGATTGCGGAAAATGCACCGTGTCAAACCAGTCACCGTTATGGTCCAGCCAGGCGGCGAAGTACATGGTTTGATTCTTAACCGTATGTACAGGTTTATCCGTCACAAAATTACCGATCATACGAACCGTCCTGCCCACGTGCTTTTTCAACTCTTTGGCCATGACGTCGCCCCGGTGATCGGTGCGCAGCAAATCGAACATATCCAGCGTCAAGGAGTAGCCCAGCAGTTCGATTTCATCATAAGCATCTTCAATCTCCGTCTGTTCCAGCTCCGGAGGCATGACAATATGCTTCTTACGAACGCCGAACAGCTGCAGCTGGCTGGTATCGGCAGTATTGGAAATATACTTGTGTACCTCCCAAAGCAGCACCTTTTTATTTTTGCCCGTAAAACGCAGGGCACCGACCCGGATCAGGATTTTGCATTGCTCCAGCGTAATTTTGGTACGGCGTACAAAATCTTCCAGATCCTGATAAGGGCCGTTTCGGAGCCGCTCGAGCGGAATATGCTCAATAAAGCTTTTTTCCAAATCTAAGATACCGGTGAATCCCAGCCAGGCATCCAAACCATGGATACAGACTTCGGCCTCGCTATGGTTCACACAAGGTAAATGGACATGGGCTCCAGCTTTCTGTAGTTCAAACACATACAGCCAACGGGCATAAAACCCACCGTAATTATTGAGTACGCCGACCATAAACTCCCGCGGATAGTAGGTCTTCAAATACAAACTTTGATAACTTTCCACAGCGAAGGATGCAGAATGCGCCTTGGAGAAACTGTACCCGGCAAAAGCGGACACCAGTTCCCATACCTTTTGCGACACCTCCGCAGGTCGCCCCATCCTTTGAGCCCCATCAAAGAAGTGGCTTTTGACCCGTTCCATTTCCTGAGGAGATCGCCATTTGCCGCTCATGCCGCGACGCAGCACATCCGCATCGCTACCCGACATACCGGCATAATGAATACAAACCTTCAGTACATCTTCCTGATAAACCATAATGCCAAAAGTTTCCTTCAGCAGTTCCTCCATCACCGGGTGCAGGTAGGTGGTTTTCGAGGGATCATGAAATCGGGCAATATAATCAGGCATGGATTTAGAGGTACCCGGCCTGATAAGTGAACTTGCTGCCACCAATCCAATATAAGTAGAACAGCAGAGTTTGAAAAGCAGCGACCGCATACCTGGACTTTCCGTATAAAAGCCGCCGATGGTATTCCCAATTTTGAAGTTGGCATTAATCTCCGGATCCTTCTTGAAACGCTCCACCGCGTGGATATCGATTTGAATACCATGGTTCCTTTCCACCATCTGAACGGTTGTTTTCAGATGCCCGATGCCGCGCTGGCTTAATATGTCAAATTTTTCATAGCCGATTTCTTCAGCGACGTACATATCCCATTGAACGGTGGGCAAGCCGACGGGCGGCATATCCAGCGCCGTGTAATAGGCGATCGGCTCTTCGGAGATCAGGACTCCGCCAGCGTGAATACTTCGGCCGTTAGGTATCTCGCCCATCAGGTTCATCAGTTGGATAATCTTTCGGTAATGCGGGTTACTGCAGTTCTGTAACTCCCGCGACGGATCGGTAAAACTGGTAATCTCGCTATCGGGCAACCCAAGTACCTTACCGAACTCCCGGATAACAGAGCGATGCTTAAAACTTACAAAGGTTCCCAGCAGCGCGGTATGCGCCGGACCATATTTGCGGAAAACGTAATCATGCATCTTTGGGCGGTCATCCCAGGAAAAGTCAATATCAAAATCCGGCGGGCTGGTACGCTGGTTATTAAGAAAACGTTCAAAGTACAGGTCGAGTTCAATAGGTTCCACATCGGTGATGAATAAACAATAAGCAACAATACTATTGCCGGCAGAGCCCCGTCCGATATGATAAAAGCCCATGTTTTTCCCAGCCCACACAAAATCATGGACTATGAGGTAATTGGCCATAAAGTCCAGTTGCTCGATAACGGCTAGCTCTGATTTGATCTTTTCAAGCGCCTGTTCGTTTTTTCCATAGCGGCTGTAATAGCCTTCCATGGTCAGGCGGTGCAGCATCTCCTTGTCCCCGGCACGGCTGCCGGTAAATATTTTCTTATTTTTAGGTGTTCCCAGCTCTACATCAATACTGCATGCGTCCAGAAGCCGCTGGGTATTGGTCGCTAAAAAGGGATAGTGTTCGTAGATTTTCAGCAACTGTGGTAACGGCAGCATATACTCACTGGACATGCAGCGCTGATCTTCAGGAACTTTGGTTAAGACCGTATTCAACGCCACCGCCCGCAGGTAATGGTGCAGGCGGATTTCCGCATAACTGTTGATCGTTACCGGTGCAAAGATGACCAGGTGCTCACGGATAGCTTTCAATGGTTTTCCCCAAAGCTTGTTCACATGGTGAGGCCGGATGCCGATGTATTCATGGTCTTGCAGGTTTTCCGGTGCCTTTTCCCAACTATAAATAAAACAGGCATTGGGAAGTTGCGGTGCCCGGACCGGTAAAGGTGCTTGATTGATTTGATGCCAAGACAGGAACTCGTTGAGTTCCCGAAAGCCTTCATGATTCCTCGCAATACCCGTATATAAAAACCGGTGATTGTTGTCCCGGAACTCCATACCTAACACCGGTTGAATACCTTTAGCACGGCAGGCACTGACAAAAGGCATGGCGGCGCTTGTGTTGTTAATGTCTGTTAAGGCCAGCTTTTCAATGCCATATTGCGCGGCAAGTGCGACAATCCTTTCAATAGATAATGTTCCGTAACGAAGGCTGTAATGACTGTGAACATTCAAGTACATAGCTTTATTTCAATGTTGAGGCCATAGTTAATGCCTGGTTACCGTACCTGCGCCATATTCTATCTATGGCTTCCTGCTGCCTGCTTTTATTTTTATCGGGATGTTCGAACAAATTAACCTGTTCGTAACCATACATAATTTTAGTCAGGGAAACCGCTACCAACCGGATCATTTTTCGTTTTTGCCAGAGAGCATCAAGAATCTGATGAGTTTTGCCAATCAGTAATTCATTGGTAGCAGTACAAGCTAACGCAGCTTGTTTGCTTACCGTTTCAAAGTCGGTATAAGTCAGCTTCACTTTAATGCAGGACGTCACCTTATTACCCAGCCTTAACTCATGAGCCATCTCCATCACCATGCGGGTCATCACGCGCCGTAAAAGGTCAGAGTTGATCGTATTTGGTTGGAACAACTGTTCCCGGTACAGTTCTTTAGTTTTTTTGTAAGGAATAAGCGGATTGTTATCTACCCCATGTGCCCGCTGCCATAGGATCTGACCGGGCTTGCCGAAGACTTCTTCCAGGGTTTCCAGCTGGATTTGCGCCAGGGTGCCTATACGTTCGGCTCCCATCTGCTCCAGTGCAGCCCCGGTCTTTTCGCCTATACCCGGTATTTTGTAAACAGAAAGCGGGTTAAGAAAGGGTTGTATTTCCGGTTCCTCCACCACGAGGGAACCCAGCGGCTGAGCTTCAAAGGTGGCAATACGCGAAACAGTCTTGTTGACTGACAAACCAAATGACACACCAAGGCCGGTTTCATTTTTTATAAATCGCTGGAGTTCGCTGCTCCATTGCAGGCACCCGTGAAAACGGTCCATACCGGTCATATCAATATAATGTTCCTGCATGGTGCTCTTTTCCAGCAAGGGTGCTTGCTCCAGCATAACTTCCGTCGCGGTGTCAGAGTATTTGCTGTACTCATCTTCATTACCACGGATCATGACGGCATCCCGGCAGAACTGCCTGACGATCTTTGTCGGTAAACCCGGCCTGACACCATAGCGCCGGGCTTCAGGACTGCAGGCTGTCACAATCCCCCGTTCACTGCTCCCCGCAATAACTACAGGTTTTCCATTTAAATTCCTGTTTTTGAGCAACTCCACGGCTAAAGGCAGGTTGTCAAGGTTGATGTGTACAATACGCAAATTCTTATCCATAAAACTGTGATTTTGGAACATCTAAATTATGCTAATATTTTTAGTATAATTATTAGTGTTGACAAATAAATTTCAGGATAGTTTGCCTGTAATAAGGAATCGGAGCTTGACGTTGTCAAGACGTTATCGTGAAATCAAAGAGGTTTAGGTTCTTGCAGCGGGAAATAAATTAGAAAAAAAGTCAATTGTTTTAAATCAGACAACTATGATCTTACAGGTGTAGCCATTGCTTCAACCAGCGTAGTATTAGTCTGCATGTATTACGAATTTAACGTTGATTATACAGTATCGAAATCAATTGAACATAATGGTGGCAATGTTCAATATGCTCGAATTTGCAGCTATAAATGTCCTTTTGTGGATTTAATTTATGCCTATAAGACAACGTAGTAAAGAGAGTAGAATAACTAAATTTTATAAAATTTAACCGAAATCTTATAACGCCTAGGCTGGTGGTGCATGGTAGTTTTGCAGTGTAATAAAAATACTATGTACTCAGACACACAAACGCTTACTTTCCCCGTGACCGGCATGACCTGCGCTGGTTGTGCTGCAAGCGTTGAATCCATGATCAGTTCTCAGCAAGGTGTAGAAAAAGCTGAGGTAAATTATGCCAGTCAGTCCGTTAAAGTCGCTTTTCATCCCGAAATCATAAAGCCTTCTGAGTTTCAAAAAGCTGTTCAATCTGTTGGTTATGATCTCATTCTAGATACTGAAAATGGTAAAGCCTTGCAGGAAGAGGCACAGCAAACGCATTATCAGCATTTAAAAACAAAACTTCTTTGGGCGGCTGCCTTAACAGTACCGGTCGTTTTGCTCGGTATGTTTTTCATGGACCTGCCTTACGCCAACTATTGCATGTTAGCCTTAACTGCACCTGTTTTGTTCATTTTTGGCCGCAACTTTTTTGTGGGTGCTTGGAAGCAGGCGCGTCACGCCAGAGCCAACATGGATACGCTTGTTGCACTTTCCACCGGCATTGCGTTTCTCTTTAGTCTCTTCAATACCCTATATCCCGAATTTTGGCATAAGCGAGGATTACATGCGCACGTTTATTACGAGGCTGCTGCTGTAGTTATCGTCTTTATTCTGCTCGGCAAACTTTTAGAGGAAAGGGCTAAGTCCAACACCTCATCTGCTATTAAGAAGCTGATCGGCTTACAGCCCAAAACCGTGTTGTTGGTCACCCCTTCGGGCGAGCAGGAAACGCCTATCGCCGACGTTCAGATTGGTGATCGGATTTTGGTGCGTTCAGGCGAAAAGATCCCGGTAGACGGAACGCTGTACGATGGTCATTCATTTGTCGATGAAAGCATGATTTCCGGGGAACCGGTTGCGGTTGAAAAAAAGTCAGGTGATTCGGTTTTTGCGGGCACCATCAATCAAAAAGGAAGCTTTCGCTTTACCGCTGAAAAGGTCGGCGGCGCAACACTGCTGGCGCAGATCATCCAACTGGTGCAGGATGCACAGGGCTCTAAAGCGCCTGTTCAGAAGCTGGTCGACAAGATCGCTGGTATATTTGTACCGGTGGTGATGGGCATTGCGTTCGTCACTTTAGTGATATGGCTGATTTTCGGCGGGCATCATGCTTTCATCCAGGGTTTGCTGGCCATGGTAACTGTACTGGTGATTGCTTGCCCATGTGCTTTAGGCTTGGCAACGCCAACCGCTTTGATGGTAGGCATTGGTAAAGGCGCAGAAAATGGTATCCTGATCAAAGATGCAGAAGCCCTGGAACAAGGGCATCAAGTCAATGCCATTATCCTTGACAAGACGGGAACTTTAACTGAGGGCAAGCCAGTGGTGACAGACCTTATCTGGACCACTGAACTTTTAGCAACGGAAAACCTACGAGCAATTTTCCGCGAAATAGAAAAGCAATCGGAACATCCCTTAGCCAGCGCAATCGTAGAATATTTTCCAAACGAAAGGACGCTGGTACAAATTGAAAGCTTCGAAAGCTTAACTGGTCAGGGGGTAAAAGCAAAGTTCCAAGGAAAGCTCTATCAGGCTGGCAACCATAAAATGGTTGAGCAAAACGGGCTCGCCATACCTGCCGACTTACAAAGCTGGATACCTGAACTTTTGTCGAAAGCAAAAACGATCATTTATTTTGGTGATGACCGAAATGTACTTTGTATTGTGGCGATCACCGATCAAATAAAGGCTACGTCTGCTAATGCGGTCAAAGCCCTAAAAAGGCAGGGCATAGCGGTTTACATGCTTACTGGTGATAATGCGGCGACCGCTGCGGCCATCGCCCGTGAAGCCGGTATCGACCATTTCCAAGCCGATGTCTTACCTTCGGGTAAAGCAGAATTTGTAAAAACCTTGCAGGCACAGGGAAAAACCGTAGCCATGATAGGTGATGGTATCAACGACAGCCAGGCACTGGCACAGGCCAATGTTTCTATCGCCATGGGAAAAGGATCAGATATCGCCATGGATGTGGCGGGACTGACCTTGGTGTCCTCAGACCTGCTTCAGGTGCCCAAAGCATTAAAGCTGTCCCGACTGACGGTGCAAACCATTCGTCAAAACCTGTTCTGGGCATTCATTTACAACCTGATTGGTATTCCGCTTGCCGCCGGCATCTTGTACCCTTTTAATGGGTTCTTATTAAACCCGATGATTGCAGGTGCGGCTATGGCATTAAGTTCGGTTTCTGTCGTCAGCAACAGTCTTCGCCTGAAATGGGCAAAACTCAATTAATTCGCATTATTTAACAGATTTATTATAAAACATGGAAACTTTAAAATTCAAAACCAATATCAAATGTGGCGGCTGTATTGCAGCTGTCACTCCTTCCTTAAACAATTTACAGGGCATTGAAAAATGGGATGTAGATACCTCAAGCCCTGATAAAATATTAACCATGCAGACGGAATGCAGTCTTTCTGCAGACCAGGTAATTAGCGTTTTGAAGGAAAAAGGTTATAACGCAGAAAAAATTTAAAAAGTGAGCCCTGCCTGCTAAAGGCACGCAGGGCTCTTACTAGTTGTTGAAGTATCAGATGTTTGTTTTATAGTGGAATTACTTTTTCAATTAACTTCAACAATTGTAACATTTCTGTGTAGTACTTATAAATGAGGAAAGTAGGTGCGATAAGTCTGGCCGCGTTCTACCTGTTGTTAACGACAGGTGCGTTCGCCTGCCTGCTGCATTGCACCGAGACCTTTCTCTTCACCACGGCGAAAATGTCTGCGTCCCAGCTTGCGGAAACTCATGCTGAGGATGCCGATCATCATGATAAACAAGATAAGCCAGGCACACACAACGCAGATCATCACAAGGAAAAGGATGATTGCGGCCCTGGTAAGGATTGCAAATGCTGTAACAAACATGGAATGTATGTTGTGAAGGAGAATGTTAATTCTTCTTTTGAGTTCGCGGCAACTGCCCTTGCTATGGCTTTAAACCCTACTCCGCACACCGATTTTTTGTTTACACCTGAATTTTCTAACGAATTGGTAACATGGCCACACGCGACAGGGCCGCCGGAGAATTCTCAGCCGCCGATTTATATTAAAATCAGATCTCTCCTTATTTGATTCAAGCTTTCGCTGCATTTCCCTATAGCAGCCTGACAACTTATTGTCTTTACTTCTTAGCTTGAATTAACACATGACATTACATATTAAAAATATGGTTTGCGACCGTTGCATAATGGTTGTGCGCCAGCAATTGGAAAACCTCGGTTTAGGGGTTTCAGATATCACCCTTGGTACCGTTGAGGTACACCCCGAGCCAGGTGAAGACCAGCTTGACCGCCTCGCATCGGCCTTAAAACTTCTTGGATTTGAACTCATCAATAAAGATAAAGACAAGCTCGTTGAGCGGATTAAAACTATCATTATTGAACTGGTACATCACAGTGACCTGAGTGAGCCTAACATGAACATTATGCGGGTCATCGCTGACCGCCTGAATAGGGAATATGCCTACCTGAGCCGTCTCTTTTCAGAAAATGAGGATATCACGATCGAAAAATTCATCATTCAGCAAAAAGTAGAAAAGGTCAAGGAACTGCTCGAATACGGTGATCTGAACCTGAATGAAATTGCCTACAAAATGGGCTATAGCAGCAGTGCTCATCTGTCAGCCCAGTTTAAGAACATAACCGGCCTTTCGCCCAGCCAATACCGGGCAGCGGAAAAGCAGGAGCGCAAACCGTTAGATAAAATTTAAATCATCTTCTAGAAATCACTTACCTATGAAATACAAGATTTTAATTATGGCCATCCTGTTGTCTGGGTGGAACCTTGTTGTGCAGGCACAGCAAAAAATGAATATGAGTGATTCGTCCATGAAGCATATGCATATGGACACGACCCGAAAAGAAAAAGCGAAAAAGCCGGTAAAAATGGATCATGCTAAAATGGGAGCAGGAACCCGGCATGATAGCACCGCTATGAAAGGTATGCACATGGATCATGCTATGGATGGCATGGATATGAGCAGCATGGACATGAACGGAATGCCTATGATGTCTAACTCGCAATCTAGAAACCTGCCCATGAACCGAAGTGGCTCGGGTACGAGCTGGCTTCCCGATGCCTCCCCGATGTATGGAATCATGCTTAAAGGCGGCAAATGGAATTACATGCTTCACGGCAATATCGATGTGCGCTATACAAAGCAAGACCTTTTTGATAAAGGCAGCCATGGGGGTGACAAGTTCGACGCTCCCAACTGGTTCATGGGTATGGCGCAGCGTCAGGTTGGCAAAAACGGGCTTCTTCATCTTAACCTAATGATGTCACTTGACCCAATAACCGAGGGTGGCGGAGGTTACCCCTTACTGTTCCAGTCTGGTGAAAGTTGGAAAGGATCACCACTCATTGATCACCAGCACCCGCATGACCTGTTCAGTGAATTGTCTGCCAGCTATTCCTATGCGTTTTCTAGACGAACTGACCTAAGTGTTTATGTTGGCTATCCTGGCGAACCCGCTTTAGGGCCGGTTGCCTTTATGCACCGGCCTTCTGCTATGGGAAACCCTGATGCACCGATCAGTCATCACTGGTCAGACGCTACACACATCACCTTCGGCGTTGCTACGATTGGCTTTCGTTTTGACCAGTTTAAAATTGAAGCATCGTCTTTTACCGGGAGAGAGCCTAACGAAAACCGGTACAATTTCGATAAGCCGAAATTTGACTCCTGGAGTACCCGCTTAAATTACAATCCTTCTGCAAACTGGGCCTTGCAGGTTTCCCATGGCTTTATCAAAAGTCCGGAAGAGCTCAACCCCGAGGAAAATGTTTACCGGACCACGGCTTCCGCCGTTTACAGTTTGCCGTTCGGTGATGAAAGAACCTTCAACGCTACAGCCTTATGGGGATTGAATAAATCCCCTGATCAACAAGGGGATAATTCGGCGTTGTTAGAGGCTGACGTAAGAATAAAAAAACTGGAATTGTATACCCGCTACGAATTTGTCCAGAAAACCACAGAAGAATTGGTGCTTAACCCATTGACCTATGGAAATGATACGATCTTTCCTGTTAATGGGATCACCCTGGGTATTAATTATGATGACATGCGTTTAGGCCCTGTCAACCTTGCTGCTGGCGGGCAGTTGACCTACTACGGAGCAGATCAGCGTCTGAACAGCTTATATGGTAGTAATCCTATGGCCGGACAAGTCTTTTTACGGTTGTATCCCCGCTTGATGAAAATGAAAATGTAAAACCTTCAATACAAAAATCTTATGAAAAATTCAATGTTAATCATCCCTTTTATTGCGCTAGGCGCAATGGGATTCACTGCTGATGTTAGCGAGAACACCTATTTAAAGCCATCAACTACAGCTATTCAAAAAATGCAGGATGATCCGTTAATGGCTGCTATGAACAAAATGATGAAAGAAATGCATGCACAGCAAATGAAAGGTAATACAGATCTTGATTTTGCAAAAATGCTCCGCATCCATCATCAGGGCGCTCTAGATATGGCAAAAGTGGAAGTTGAGCAAGGAAAAGACGCTGTCATGAAAAATATAGCGCAAAAAATAATCGATTCGCAAACTAAGGAGGCTGCTCAGCTAGATCAATTAATCCCGACCCTCCAAAGCGATGCAAAAAATACGACCCTATGCGCAAGACTTCCGGCGCTGGAAAAGCGATGAGCGACGGCATGATGCGTATGATGAAGATGGGCAACATGTCCATGTCTTCTATTGATCACGAATTTGCCGATATGATGACGAAGCACCACAAAGACGGGATCATGATGTCAAAAAATATTTTGGCTTATTGTAAAAATCCCAAACTGCGGTCAATGGCACAGAAAGGCATACCGGAACAAACCAAAGACATCAGTAAAATGACAACCTGGATGAAATCACATCAATAACTATACTGGTAACTCAAATAAAACTCTTATGAACTATGTAATTAAACTTCTGCTGGCACTCGTAATAGCTAGCGTATTTACCGCCTGTAAAAAGGATAATGATAAAATCAAGATTCAGTCCCATGACCAGAATCAAATGATGGGCATTATGCACCAGATGATGGCCAAGATGGATACAATGAAGATGACCAAAGATCCGGACAATGATTTTGCGATGATGATGCGCATGCATCACCAGGGTGCAATAGACATGGCCAACCTGGAACTCAAAAGCGGTAGTGATGCTACGATGAAACAAATGGCTCAGTCAATTATTACAAGCCAGCAGGCGGAAATCACGCAGTTAACCGCATTTTTGAAGTCGCATACGGCGCACTTGAATGATCCTGATTTTGATATGATGATCATGGACAATATGTCCAAATCAGGTAAGCAAGCTGACCTGCAGATTATCAACGGAGATATTGACCACGATTTTGCCATCTTGATGATTGGCCACCATCAAAGCGCTGTAGAGAATTCACGGCTGGAATTGCTTCACGGACAGGAGACCAGCATGAAAATCATGGCTACCAATATAATTGACGCACAACTGAAAGAAATAGATCAGTTTCAAAACTGGCTTTTAGTGCGAGGCAATAAATAATGCATTAGATATCTAACTATAATATATCGGTTATGTCACATCAACAATTTCAAACATGCATCGATGCCTGCATAGCATGTGCAGCAGGCTGTAATCACTGTGCTACATCCTGTCTTCAGGAAGAAGATGTTAAAATGATGACTCTGTGTATTCAGCTCGATTTAGAATGTGCCGCTATTTGTCGTGCGGCTGCAGAAGTCATGACATTGGGCAGCGGGTATAGCACTCATCTCTGCCGTATTTGTGCTGACGTATGCAAAGCTTGTGCTGATGAATGCGCCAAGCATGACATGGAACACTGTCAAGCCTGTGCTGAAGCTTGCCGAAAATGCGCTGAAGCTTGTGAGCAAATGGCAACAGCAGTTTAGAATAATAAAGCAGTAGCTATAGGGCCAAATTAGTTCTTATAGCTGCTTTAAATAAATCTTGAATCTAAAAATCATGGAGAATTCAAATTATAAAAAGTTTGGCATTATGCTCGTCATTTCTTTCTTGCTGATGTATGCCATTATGTTTCTCAACGTGGACGAGGCTGATCATGTATATATTAACATGACCCGATTTTATATGACCATATTGATGATTTGTGCTATGGCTATATTGATGGTGGCGATGATGTCAATGATGTATCCGAATAAAAGAAAGAACGCAGTCATCATTACTTCAAGCATCGTAGTATTTGTGCTGGCCTTTTTTGGCGTTCATAAGCAGGTGGGCATTGGTGATGTGCAATACATGAAAGGAATGATACCACATCACTCCATCGCCATTATGACGAGTGAAAATGCGCATATTAAAGATGCACGTGTAAGAAAGCTGGCAGATGGTATTATCAAAACGCAGAAAAAAGAAATAGCCGAGATGAAGGCTATGATCGACAGTTTGCAGAACAACAGGTAGGCCAAAAGCTTACCTGTTTCCTTGTGAAATCCGCTCAGATTAGTCTGTATAATAGGTATAATTCCCGTATTTTAGCTTACTAATTAAAGTATGAGCGAGCATTTACTATCTATTATTCATCAGTATAAGAACGATAAAGAATCGGTTTACAATACCTGGTTTATCAATAATGAGGAACGGCTGAAAGCTTTTCGTTCTATAAGGCGTGGGGTCCAACAGGTTATTGAGGACATTAAAAATAAAAAGTTCGCCAATGACTTTAAAGGCACTTCACTTGAATTCGTGTTAACGTGCATTACTGAGCAAAAGCAGGTGTTTGAAGGCGCATCTCATCCTTTTTACTGGAAACCAAAATTACGCATCCCTGATATTTACGAGAATCAGGATAATAAGGTCGCATTTGGTCAATTTTTAGAAAACTGTCTGAATGCAAAAAATGAAGAGCAATTGATTCGCGAGATCATGCACTTGGACTCGTTGAAAATCAAAGGCCTCGGCCCAGCCATGGCCAGCATCCTTTACTTTTTGCATCCCACCTTGATTCCTCCTTTTAATACAGCGATCATAAACGGATTTAACTACCTTTTCAAAGACAAAAAAAAGCTGGGCAGCTGGAGCGAATACCTCAAAATCAGAGAGGTAATTATGGATATGAACCGTAAACATTGCAATGAGCTTTCTTTGGATACAGGTGCATTTGCAGGCTTGCTGTTTGAAATTGGCATGCAAAAGCTCCTGTTGGGCAAGGATGAATATTTATCTGAGATAGAACGAAACCGGCTCGAGAAACTGATCGAGAAGCGCCATAAAGAAAAAAGCAAAGAAACCGAAGATGAGCATTTGCATAATGAGATGCAATATCATCTCCTGAAGATCGGGCAGGCACTGGGCTACGATGTGATTGCTGCTTCTAATGACCGCTCAAAATCATGGAACGGCCATAAGTTCTCCTTTATTTCATTACAAGAGTTCCCAAACCTTAAGCTGGATAAGGAAGTGCTAAATACCATTAAATTGATTGACGTGCTTTGGTTCGAAAAAGGCACATCAAAAGTCATAGCAGCTTTTGAAGTGGAAAAGAGCACTAGTATTTATTCCGGCATTCTGCGGCTATCGGATCTGAGTTTTAGTGTGGCGAATTCGGAAGAAGTTTTTTATCTGGTTGTTCCGGATAATCGGGAGAAAGATGTGGTCATGCAGCTTTCTCGTCCCTCGATTAAAAGGGCTAATGTCCAAATGAAATATATTTGCTTCTCTGAGCTACGGCAGCATTGTGACGCTTTGTGCAAATTTGGCGATGACCATTCAATTATGAAGAAGATAGCTCGTGAGGTGGTCTAGACTATACTGGGCAAATTTTTTTAAGAACTGTATAGCATCTTGATTTTCCGTCCGTAAGAAGCTTTCCAGCTATGTGTACATCAGCATCTAAAAAGGAATGTTGTTATCACTTCAATTTTCAGGCGAACTGAGATATAGAAGTAACTAAAAAACGGTAAAATATAAAAAGAAGCGAAAATTATATAAGCTGCTCTCCGTTATATTTATAACATTTGTACTGTGATTAAAAAGCTGCTCATAACCTTTTTAGCCGTGTTGTACCTGGGAGTTTCTTCCGGTGCTACATTGCATTATCAGTACTGCATGGGCAGACTGATCAAGGTTACGCTATGGCACGGTGATAGTAAGAAATGCCGCACCTGCGGAATGGAGCGTCAGGCTAAGCTTACTAAAAAATGCTGCACCGATAAGCATCAGCAGCTAAAATCTGAGAAAAGCAGTTCAATCTCCCATAGCCAGCTTTCCTTAGGAACAAGTGCGGTCATCCTTCCATCTGTTCCGTTTTTCGGCGTAGTTTCATCCCCTTTTGTGCCACTAATGGTTCAATATCCAGTAAGCCAGGCACCTCCTTTGAGCCTGGGTGTGGCTGTATTCCTGCGTAATTGCATTTTCCGTATCTGATCTTACTCTGATTTCTTCAGCTCTGAAGAATGTGGTAACCTTTTGGTTTCCCCTTAATACGCAACTTCTTTACTCTATAGTTCTCTGCTTAGACAGAACTCATAATTACTTATAACTATTTAAAATCATGAAAAAGATTCAAATTCTCGTATGCGCCGTAATTGCGCTATTATCATTCTCTCAAGTTAAAGCACAAACTGCCCCTTCAAAGGATGCTATTCTTTCTGCCTATTACGGGGTGAAGAATGCGCTTATCACCAGTAACGCCGCCACTACCAACGCCAAGGCCAAAGAATTCCAAACCGCAGTAAACGCGGTTCCGGCTGATCAATTGACTGAGGAGCAAAAAGATAAATTATTGTTTGATGCCCGTCATATAGGGGAAAGCAATGATATCGCTCATCAGCGGGAACATTTTGCAAACCTGTCGCAAAACCTGTATGCACTGGTAAAAGCAGGTAAGTTTAATTCCTCGCCGATCTATCGTGATTACTGCCCAATGAAAAAATCTTATTGGTTGAGCGAATCAGCAGCTATTAAAAATCCTTATTACGGAAATCAAATGTTAACCTGTGGCGAGGTAAAAGAAACTTTACCAGCAGCGAAATAAATATATGGGCCGGAGCGCTAGCTTCGGCCTATCACTGTAGGATGAAGAAGTTAATTTTATTTATTGTTCCTTTTCTGCTTTTTAAAGTAGCCATTGCCCAGCACCCTATGATGACTATGGGCGCTACCAACAAGAGCAAACATCTTCCGCTTTATACTAAGGTTGGGAATCGGGAGATTTATCATCTGTACATTAATGATACCACTGTAAATTATACCGGTAAGAAAACAACTGGGATGGCTATTAACGGCAGTATTCCTGCGCCAACACTAAATTTTACCGAGGGTGATACTGCTGAAATATATGTCCACAATGAAATGATGATGGAAACATCCATTCACTGGCACGGGTTAATTCTGCCTAACCGTTACGATGGAGTTTCCTACTTAACCACGTCCCCCATAGAAGCGGGACAAACCCATTTATTCAAGTTTCCTCTGGTGCAGCATGGCACCTACTGGTATCATTCCCATACCATGACCCAGGAGCAAAGCGGGTTATATGGTGCTTTTATCATTCATGAGCGCCAGCCTTCTCCTATGAAGGAATATACGTTGGTGCTGAGTGACTGGACCAATGAGAATCCTGAGCAGGTGCAGCGCCGGTTGCACAATGCATCTGATTGGTACGCAATCAGAAAAGGCAGTACCCAGAATTACTTGCAGGCCATTCAAACCGGCCATTTGAAAACAAAGCTGACCAACGAATGGAAAAGGATGACGGCCATGGATGTGAGCGATGTTTATTACGACCGCTTCTTCAGCAATGGTAAACCAGAAAATGCAGCACCTCAATTCAAGGCGGGCGATCAGGTAAGGCTGAGGGTAATCAATGGCAGTTCGTCCACTTATTTCTGGCTGGGCTGGGCAGGCGGTAAGCTGAAAGTTGTAGCTAATGACGGGGAGGATGTGCAGCCGGTGGATGTAGACCGTATGATAGTTGGTGTGGCGGAAACATATGATGTGGTGGTGACTATTCCTGCCGATGGTAGCTATGAATTCCTGGCCACCCCGGAAGATCGGACGAAATACACTTCACTTTGGTTAGGCGACGGCCAAAAACATCCGGCAAAGAAACTACCAAAACTAACCTATTTCGACGGCATGAAAATGATGAATGACATGATGGACATGCAGGGAAATATGAAAGAGATGAAGGGCATGGTAATGACTAACCAGGTCATGGATATGAATACCGTGATGTACCAGGAGCTCTCAGAAGGTGAATCTCCTGTTACTCTTAATTACGGTATGCTGAAAGCTATTCACCCGACAACCCTGCCCACTGGTCCAACCAAGGTCCTCAATTTCGAACTAACGGGAAACATGAATCGCTATGTCTGGTCGATCAACAATAAAACAGTCTCGGAAACAGACAAAATATTGATCAAACAGGGCGAGAACGTTCGCATCATTCTCTACAATAACACCATGATGCGCCACCCCATGCACCTGCACGGACACTTTTTTCGTGTGCTAAACGGACAGGGTGAATACTCGCCTTTGAAAAATACCTTGGACATTATGCCGATGGAGCGGGATACCATCGAGTTTCGCGCAACGGAAAGCGGGGACTGGTTCTTTCACTGCCATATTCTTTACCACATGATGAGCGGTATGGGACGCATATTCAGCTACGAGAATTCTCCGGCCAACCCCGAGGTACCCGACCCAGTTGCAGGGTTCAAAAAGGTAGCTGCTGACGACCGCAAGTTTTATGCGTCCGCAAAATTAGGACTGGAAACTAACGGCAGTGATGGCAACGCTGTGTTAGCTAATACCCGCTGGAAGTTTTCTACCATGTGGCACCTCGGAATAAACGATACAAAAGGCTACGAAAGTGAAACGATGTTCGGACGTTACTTTGGCCGTATGCAATGGCTCTATGCCTACGCTGGGTTCGATTACCATTATAAAAAGACGGACGAGCAGGAGAAAAACCTATTCGGGCAGATCAGTAATAAAAATAATCGTCATACGGTTGTCGCTGGTCTGGCCTACACGTTGCCCATGCTATTTGTGGCTGATGCCCGTATAGACGGTAATGGCAAATTAAGATTTCAGCTAGGCCGTGACGACATTGCTCTGACAAGCCGTTTAAGGTTCTCTATCGTGGGAAATACAGATAAAGAATATAGTATAGGGCTTAGGTATATTGTGAATAAGAATTTTTCCGTGTCCAGCCATTACGACAGTGATATGGGACTAGGGGCGGGTTTAACACTGACCTATTAAACAACGTCTGTAATGAACAAAAATATCTAACAGGTAAAACCGACAACTATGGAACATCAGCATCATCGGCACGAAATGCCGGAAATGAAAGGGCATGAGCACATGAATCATATGGAAGCGAATGAACGCAGTCTGCATGGTGGTATAGATCATCAGCACATGGGTCATAGCGGCCATAATCATGAAGGGATGATCGCTGATTTCCGAAAGCGTTTTTATGTAGTATTGGTAATAACGGTGCCCGTTTTGATTTTATCCCGGATGATACAACAATGGCTGCACTTGCAAATTAACTTTCCAGGGAGCCAGTATGTCCTTTTTGCACTGTCAACAGTGGTGTTTCTTTATGGGGGCTGGCCGTTTCTAACGGGCTGGCTTTCCGAGATGAAGTCCAAAAACCCGGGTATGATGACCCTGATCGGTTTTGCTATTACCGTCGCCTATGGTTATAGTACGGCAACTGTTTTTGGATTAAAAGGCATGGACTTCTTTTGGGAATTGGATACGCTCATCCTGATCATGCTGCTGGGGCATTGGATTGAAATGAAGTCCGTTGCCGGAGCCTCGCGGGAGCTGGAGTTGCTGGTTCAATTGATGCCTTCAACGGCACACCTGCTTAAGGGTGATTCGACAGAAGATGTGAAAACGGACACCCTGAAAGAAAATGACCTCATACTTGTGAAGCCTGGTGAAAAGATAGCGGCGGATGGACTCGTTGAAGATGGTGACAGCTACTTGAACGAGTCGATGCTGACGGGAGAGTCTACCCCCGTTCAAAAAATCAAGGGAGAAAAAGTGATTGCCGGTTCCGTGAATGGAAACGGCTCACTGAAAGTCCGCGTAACGCACAGCGGAAAGAATTCCTATCTTTTTCAAGTGGTTGATTTAGTTCAAAATGCGCAGAATGCAAAATCAAACACACAATTGTTAGCTGATCTGGCTGCATGTTGGTTAACGATAATTGCCCTTTTTGCGGGTATTACAACCTTTGTGGTGTGGATAAGCTTGGGCCGGGACCTTGCTTTTGCAATGGAAAGAATGGTAACTGTTATTGTTATCTGCTGTCCTCACGCCCTTGGTCTTGCGGTTCCGCTGGTGGTCGCCAAATCAACTTCTTTATCTGCCAAGCACGGGCTTTTGATCAAAAACAGGACTGCTTTTGAAAACTCGCGGAAGATTACCGCTGTTGTTTTCGATAAGACAGGAACCCTGACTAAAGGAAAGTTTGAAGTATCACGGTTAATAACTATTGGTGAAGGTGTCTCGGATGAAGATGAACTGATCCGCCTGGCCGGAGCTTTAGAATCTAATTCAGAACACCCCATTGCAACCGGTATTCTTAGCGAAGTAAAGAAAAGAAAGTTGACATTGCCAGTTGCAGAAAATTTTAAAGCAATTACCGGTAAAGGTGTAGAGGCTATTGTGGAACAAAAGAACGTTAAGGTGGTTAGTCTAGGCTATCTTAAAGAAAATGATTTGCAACAACCCGAAAATTTTGAAGTAGCCGGTAATGAAACCATTGTTTTTGTATTGCTCAATAACCGGTTGGCTGGCTTTGTTGCCCTCGCCGATGCGATCAGACCCGAATCAGCGAACGCCATATCCACATTACACGAAAATAGTATTAAGTCAATCTTACTGACCGGGGATAATAAGCAGGTGGCCGAAAGTGTAAGTACGCAGTTAAAGATGGATGGATTTTTTGCCGAGGTGTTACCGCACGAGAAGCTGGAAAAGGTCAAGGAGCTGCAGCAAAATGGCGAGTTTGTCGCTATGACCGGTGATGGTGTCAATGATGCACCCGCTTTGGCTCAAGCGGATATCGGCATTGCAGTAGGATCAGGCAGCGATATTGCGGCCGAAACTGCCGGAATAGTCCTGGTTAACAGCAATCCTAAAGATATCGTTAGTTTAATCCTGTTTGGTAAAGCTACCTATCGCAAAATGATTCAGAATCTTGCCTGGGCAACAGGCTATAACGTGGTTACGCTCCCCCTTGCAGCAGGTGTACTGTATAATTACGGCATCTTGTTGAATCCGGCAGCCGGGGCAGTATTAATGACCGTTAGCACGGTTGTTGTAGCTGTAAATGCAGGATTATTAAAAGTAAGAACATAAAGCAAAGGTTTATTATGGATACTCATGGAAGCTTCAAGATCAATGTTAGTTTTGACGATCATTCTAATACTGAAGAAATTTTAATTAAACATACTGATGAAACTTTTTCGTTTTTTAGAAACGGACAGCAAATCTCTATCATTAACAATGGCGATAATTCCTGGAGCCTTATAGAAGGGGATTTGGACCAATTAGTGGTCAACTTGATCGGCACTGAAATTGAAAAACACTACAGAAAATTGTAATGGTTCAGCAATACCCCGACAATGGTTCTTCAAAAAACTGACCACATTGGATGCGAGAATATTAAAAGGTAGACTTATTGTATATTGATTGTGAAACATTGTAAACGACATGCAGATCATAACGCTAATTTTGTTAATTTAATTAAAGCTAGTGCTTCTGTGGTCAGCACGTTTACACTTGCAAATGCATGATTTCAAAGAATATTAAAAAGACATTTGCGACGCAATCTCGATCTCAAAGTTTCTTTGGCAATTGTTAAAAAAAATAGATGGAAGTCGGGTTCGGGAGTGCTGTTTACGAATATGCTTATATAAATAATTCAGATGAACTTGTACTTTCAGCCTCTTGCAATCGCTGCAGACCTCTTGTCATTTATAATACTATTCCTTGCAGTAATCCGTTTTAATGATACTTTTGCTACGGAATGAAGTATTTCGCACTCCTTTTCAGCTTATACATGATCATCCTGGCCGTGATGCCATGCCGGGACAGGGATGATTTTGCAGCTGCAGGTAGGGCTTACACTTCCATTCAGAAAAGTCACACCGCGGACGAAAAGGCTGGTCAGGAAACCTGCCCACCGTTTTGCACCTGTGCCTGCTGCTCAACGGTCAGGACACTGACGCCGCAGCTAAACTTCATTACGGTATTTGTTCAACCTGTTTCCAAGATTTATGCCGAAGCACCCGTTCCGGCTATCAGAGAACAGAGCATTTCGATCTGGCAACCGCCCCGGCTCGCTTAATACGCAAACTTTATTCTTATTGATTCCATGTCCGGGAGTTCAGCTTGTGCTGTTCGCCCCTGAAGGAAATGTTACGTATTAATCCGAGAACTTCATGTTTGATAAAACCATTGCATTCTCGATCAGCAATAAGCTGGTTGTGGGTGCATTCATCCTGTTACTCGTGGCAGGCGGCATTTATTCGCTGACGCGCCTGCCCATTGACGCGCAGCCCGATATTACCAATAACCAGGTGCAGATTATTACTCAGGCAACCACATTGGGTGCTCAGGAAGTGGAGCAGTATATCACCGCACCTATCGAGCTGGCCATCGCCAACGTGCCGAAAGTAATTGAAAAACGTTCCATATCCCGGTCCGGTCTTTCGGTGGTCACCGTTGTCTTTGAAGACAATGCAGATATCTACTGGGCACGCCAGCAGATCAGCGAAGGACTGAAAGAAGCCGAAGGGCAAATCCCCAAAGACACCGGCGAACCTACGTTAGCACCCATCACCACAGGCTTGGGCGAAATCTACCAGTATGTGATCCATACCAAGCCAGGCTATGAAAACAAATACTCGGCAACCGATTTGCGTACGATGCAGGACTGGATTGTGCGTCGGCAACTGGCTGGTACACCAGGTATTGCTGAGATCAGCGGCTGGGGCGGTTATGTGAAGCAGTACGAAATTGCCATTGATAACGAAAGGCTGAACAGCCTGAACATTACCATCAGCGATATCTACACCGCGCTGGAAAAAAATAATCAAAATACCGGTGGCTCTTACATCGAACAGCGCAGCAACGCTTACTTCATTCGTGGACTGGGACAGGTAAAAACCCTGGACGATATTGAACATATCGTGGTGAAAAACCGCGAAGATGCACCAGTCGTGATTGGCGATATAGCCAAGGTGCAGTTTGGCAGTGCTAACCGCTATGGAGCCGTCACCCGTAACGGGCAGGGTGAAGTGGTTGCTGGTGTTGCCCTGATGCTTAAAGGTGAAAACTTTAACGAGGTCATTAAGCGCGTGAAGGAGCGCATGGCGCAGGTGCAGCAGTCCCTGCCCGAAGGTGTGGTCATCGAACCCTTTATCGACCGTACTGAGCTGGTCGGCAGAGCCATCGGCACTGTTGAACGCAACCTTATTGAAGGCGGTTTGATTGTGGTATTTGTGCTGGTGTTGCTGTTGGGTAACTGGCGGGCCGGTCTGGTGGTGGCATCCGTTATTCCGCTGGCGATGCTGTTTGCGATCACGCTGATGTACCTGTTTGGCGTATCGGGTAACCTCATGAGTTTGGGTGCTATCGACTTTGGTTTGATAGTAGACGGTGCCGTGATCATCGTGGAAGCCATCGTTCACCGGATTACCGAAACCAACAAATTTCAGGACCGGGAAGCCTTGAATCAAAAGGGAATGGACGGTGAGGTTTATGAGGCGGCTTCGCAGATCAGGCACAGTGCTGCCTTTGGGGAAATCATTATCCTGATCGTTTACCTGCCACTGTTTGCGCTGGTGGGTATCGAAGGCAAGATGTTCCGCCCTATGGCCGAAACAGTGGCCTTTGCCATTCTGGGCGCTTTTATTCTGTCGCTCACTTACGTACCGATGGCAAGCGCCTTGTTCCTGAGTAAAAAGACGCACCACAAGCGCAATATATCAGACCGCATTATTGACCTGCTGCACCGTATCTACACCCCAGTCTTGAACACGGTACTCCAGGCAAAAAAACTGACTGTTTTTCTTTCGGCTGTATTACTGGTTTTGGCGGTTTGGGCATTTGCTAAAATGGGTGGTGAATTTATCCCAACCTTGGAAGAAGGCGACCTGACGGTGGAAATTGCGATGATGCAGGGTACTTCGCTCAGTCAGGTGGTGGAAACCTTCGGCAAGGCCGAGCGGTTGCTGAAACAGAAGTTTCCGGAGATCAAACAGGCCGTTACCCGGATTGGCAGCGCGGAGGTACCCACCGACCCGATGCCTTTTGAGCGAGGTGATATGATGCTGTCCATGAAGCCAAAAGACGAGTGGACTTCGGCCGGTGACCGCGCGGAAATGATGGAAAAGATTGAAGAGACGCTTAAGAACATTCCGGGCATCAATGTCGAAGTGACGCAGCCCATGCAAATGCGCTTTAACGAGCTCATGACCGGCATTCGGCAAGACGTAGCAATTAAAATTTTCGGAGATGATCTGGACGTGCTTACTGCGCAGGCAGACAAAGCAGCGAGGCTAATCAGTAGCGTCAAGGGCGTAAGTGAACCCATCGTCGAAAAAGTAAGCGGCTTGCCCCAGGTGGCCGTAACCTACGACCGGCACAAGATAGCGCAGTATGGGCTGAATATCGAAGACGTAAACACAGCACTGAGTACTGCTTTTGCCGGCCGTGTGGCAGGCGTGGTATTCGAGGGCGAAAAGCGCTTTGAAATTGTACTTCGCCTCAGTCGGGAACTTCGCGCGGATATCAGCAATATCGAAAACCTGTACGTTCCGCTGCCCAGCGGCAGCAAGGTACCGCTCAGTCAGGTGGCCAGTATTAAAATAGAAGACGCCCCGCCGCAGATCAGCCGGGAAGATGGTAAACGCAGGATTTATGTAGGCTTCAATGTCAGAGGCCGGGACGTAGAAAGTACGGTCAAAGAAATTCAGCAGATGCTTCGTCAAAAGCTGAAAATGCCTGCCGGATATTATACCACCTATGGCGGTCAGTTCCAGAACCTGCAGGAAGCCAGAGGGCGATTAGCAGTGGCCGTTCCCGTAGCATTGCTTTTAATCCTCGTACTCCTATTCTTTACCTTCCGTTCTATTAGAGAAACGCTGCTGATTTTCTCTGCGGTGCCGCTATCAGCTGTAGGTGGCGTCGCTGCTTTATACGTCAGAGATATGCCTTTCAGTATCAGTGCAGGCGTAGGCTTTATCGCCTTATTCGGTGTTGCCGTACTCAATGGTATTGTACTGATTGGCTACTTTAACCAGCTGGAGGCAGAAGGCATCACCGATATTATAGAACGTGTCAAAAAAGGCACGCATGTCAGGCTAAGGCCAGTGATCATGACGGCATCGGTCGCCTCGCTGGGCTTTCTGCCGATGGCCATATCCAGTACCGCCGGTGCCGAAGTACAACGGCCGCTGGCCACCGTGGTAATCGGCGGGTTGATATCAGCTACCTTATTAACCTTGCTGGTACTGCCGGTATTGTATATTTTATTTTCCAGAAATCATCCACCCAAAGCGGGTTCAGGTATGTCCATGCCTCATAAAACCATCGTTATTTTAGTGCTGCTAACAGGGGGCGTACTCGCAGGCGTTCCTGTTCGCGCGCAGCAGATTAAACCGCTGACGCTGGAAGATGCAGTTCAGGCCGCTTTAACGAATAATCCCGGCCTCAGGAGGTCGACCCTCGAGGTCAGCCAGAATAAGGTACTACAGGGAACTGCATTTGACCCGGCCAAAACCGATATTACCCTCACCCAGGACCCTACGTCGGGCGGTAATATTGACAATAGTCTGGGCATTACCCAGACCTTTGCTTTCCCTACCGTTTATAAAGCCCAAGGCAAAGTGCTGAAAGCACAAACATCGCTCAGCGAAAAAGCCAGGACTATCACCGAAAGAGAACTGGTACGTTCCGTAACGCTGGCCTACTATCAATTGCGGTTTGCGCAAAATAAGCTCCGGCAACTCGATAGTCAGGACAGTTTGTACAAACGGTTTTCCGAACGGGCGGCACTTCGCTATAAAACCGGAGAGACCTCATATCTCGAACAGTTATCAGCCGTAAATGCTTACCGGGAAATCTGCGTAACGAAGAAGCAGGCCGAAGCGGATGTACTGATTGCCAGGCAGGAACTGCAGCAACTTTTGGGGTTGAATGAGCCGCCGGTCATCGTAGTGGCACCACTTGAAAAATTACCTTTTATACCCAAGGACAGTGCCGCAGCTGATCAGCACCCACAATTAGTTTATTATCAGCAGCGCACAACACTTGCTGACGCGCAGCTCAAAGCTGAAAAAAGCAGGTATCTGCCTGACCTGACGTTAGGCTACCGCCAGCAGTTATTGGTTGGAGCATTTAATCCGGCCAACATCAACCGGAACTATTATCCGGGTACCCGTATAGGCGGCGTCGAAGTCGGCGTTGCCGTGCCCTTGTTCTTTGGGGCGCAAAAAAACAAGGTTAGAGCCGCGCAGGTGGGCCAGCAGATCGCCCAGGCTGAGCAGCAGAACGCCGAGCTGTTATTGCGTAAGCAATACAGTCAGGGTTTGCAGGAGTTAGCGAAGTCCGACGAAGCGCTCCGCTATTATAACGAAGCAGGCTTAAAGCAGGCAGCCGAGCAAATTCGCATTGCCCAGTTTGCCTACAGCAAGGGCGAGATTGGCTACGTGGAGTTTATCCAGAACATGACGCAGGCAATGACGATACGCCTGAATTACCTTTCCGCTTTGCGCGACTATAACCAAACCGTAATTGAACTCACTTACCTGACCACCGGAGGAAAATAAACATGACATTTCTAAAACCATATATTTTTAAATCATGCCTGATGCTTTTGATTGCAGGCGTGCTCATGGCTTCCTGTTCGCAGCAGCCAAAAGCCGAAGAAAAAGAAGATGCTAAAACGGAGAAGCCTAAAGCGATAGCTGAAGGTGTTACGCTCACGCAAAGCCAGCTTGATGCGGTAGGCATCCGCCTGGGCACTATTGAACAGAAAAACCTGAAGTCAGTGGTCAAAGCCAGCGGCCAGCTCGAAGTACCGCCGCAAAATAAGGCTGAAGTTACCCTGCTGATGGGTGGTGTGGTGAACCAGGTATTCGTGCTGGAAGGCCAGCATGTTTCCAAGGGACAGAAACTGGCGACAATCGAGAACAACCAGCTTATTCAGTTGCAGCAGGATTACATGTCGGCCCTTTCCAATCTGGCTTATGCCTCGAAAGAATACGAGCGGCAACGCGAACTCAATGAAGCCAATGCCGGAACCGGTAAGATCTACCAGCAGTCGCAAACCGCGCTGCAAAGCGAACAGGCCAAGGTGTCCGCGCTGAGCCGCCAGCTCCGGCAGGTTGGGGTAAGTCCGGAAAGTGCGGCGCATGGCAGGTTTATAACCCAAATACCGGTATACGCGCCTATCAGTGGTACCATCGGCAAGATTGTGATCCAAACCGGCTCTTATGCCGAACCGGCAAGGCCGCTGATGAATATTATAGATAACTCCAAAGTACATTGTGATTTGGTGGTATATGAAAAGGATCTGTTTAAGGTTAAAGCAGGCCAGCAGGTATATTTTACCCTAACTAATCAAAATAACCGGGAGATTACCGGTAAAATCTACGGGGTCAACCAGTCTTTTGAAAACGAGAGCAAAGCGATCATTGCTCATGCAGTGATTGAACAGGCCACTAAAAGTAACCTCATTCAGGGCATGTACGTATCCGCCCTGATTGATGTCGGTCAGCAGTTAGCCACCGCTGTACCATCGGAAGCCGTTGTCAAAACAGGTGGTAAGGAATACGTTTATTACCTGTCGAAAGTTGGCGCGGATACGGATAAAGCAGAAGCCGGAGAAGGCACATCAGGTAAAGCGTATGTGTTTGAAAAAGCGGAGGTGGTGACCGGCGTAACCGACCTGGGGTATACCGAAATCAAATTGGTGAAGGCTTTACCGGCAGACATCAAGATTGTCACCAAGGGTGCTTTTTACATTCTTTCTTCCGAGAACGCCACCGGCGAGGAGGAAGAATAAAGATACAGGGAAAGAAAATGAAAATAGCGATAATAATATTGCAATTTGTGGCCGGTATGTCACTGCTCGTGCTGGTTCACGAGTTCGGCCACTTCGTTGCAGCAAAAGCGTTTGGTATACGGGTTCGGAAGTTTTACCTGTTTTTCGATGCCTGGTTTAAGCCTGTTTAAGTTCCATTATAAAGGTACGGAATATGGGATGGGCTGGTTGCCCCTGGGTGGTTATGTGAAAATGGCCGGGATGCTTAGTAACCACGATGACGAGGAAAGCAATGAAGGTTCTTTTGCGCATCGCAGGTATCATAACAAGCCCGTATGGCAGCGGATCATCGTGATGCTTAGCGGAATTTTGATGAACCTGGTGCTGGCTGTTATCGTCTTTTCCGGTTTAACGCTCCGGTATGGCAAAGGCTATATGGCATCCCTCGGACAGGAATACCGGATTGATCCGGGCAAACTAGGTAAAATTGCTGGCCTTCAGGCAGGCGATCAGCTGGTCGCCGTTGATGATGAGCCGCTGGTGGATGAAGAAGAACTCACCAGCAGCCGCCTGATACGGGGAAAGACGGTACTGTCGGTTGTTCGCTCAAAAGGTAAAGAACGTGTTCACCTGCATATTGCTATCCCGCCACAGGTCATGCAGACTATTGCCGATGAAGGCATAACGGATTTCTTTTCGGTCAATGCCGACTACAAGGCCGATTCTGTTTTAAGTAACCTCAATTTGTATGGCACCAAGGAGTTCAAGCATACCGGCATATTCACAATGACTGGTGATTCTATCCATTCCTATGAAGAATTTCTGATTAAGCTTCAGGAAAACAAGGCAAGAGAGCTCTTTGTCACGGTTATTCATGATGGTCAGGTCATGCGGCTCAAAGCACACCGGGATAAAGACGGTCACATCGGGTTTAGTATGCGCAGCAAAAAGCCAGCCTACCAGCCCCAGCCGGTTAGCGTAGGCGCTTCCATCGCTACCGGTACTACACGTACCCTAAATTCCATTTCGGATAACGTCAAAGGGTTCGGGCAAATGCTGTCAGGCGAGGTGAACGTGAAGGAAGCGCTTAACGGGCCGGTTAAAATTGCCACCATGTTTGGCGAGCACCTGGAATGGAAACGGTTTTGGAGCTTGATTGCCCTGCTTTCTATCGGCATTGGCTTTATCAATATCCTGCCGATACCAGCTTTGGATGGCGGGCAGGTGCTGCTCGTAGCCATTGAAGGGGTAAGGGGCAAGCCCATGAAACCGGAAACATTGCAAATGCTGCAAATTACCGGCTTTCTGTTGATGATGGGTATTTTGGCGTTTGTCTTTTATAATGATATCCGGAGCCTGGCTTCATGATGCAAAAAAACAATAATGCAAACAACTACTTAAAATAAGATAATGGAAAACACGAATCATAACGATATCACCAAGAAACTAAACAACGAGGAAGCACACGAAGCCGACCAGCATGCGGCAGGTGAACATCACCATGATCATGACGAGGAAGACGAAACCCTCAATCTGACCGAAGCCCCCGAGGAGGCAGAAAGCTGGCTCAGCCACTGGCCGCTGCTCACCGCCTTACTGATACTGGCCGTCATGCTGACGCTGGAATACGGTTTTAAATACCCGCCGCCTTTTCCGGTAAACCTGATCATTTTTCTGATTGCGTTCGGGCTTTCCGGCTACAACGTATTGGGTATGGCCTGGCGTAAGGCAAAGCACTTTGATTTCTTTAATGAGTTTTTTCTCATGAGCGTGGCCACGATCGGTGCATTCAGCATCGGTTCATACAGTGAAGGTGTAGCCGTTATGGTTTTTTACTCGATTGGTGAATGGTTCCAGGATGCAGCGGTGAACCGCGCAAAGAAAAGCATCAAAACGCTGTTGGATATCAGGCCGGATAAAGTAACCGTAATGCGCAACGGGCAGAGCAGTGAAGTTGACCCTAAGACGGTACAGCTCGACGAGATCATCCAAGTCAAAGCCGGTGAAAAGGTCGCGTTGGACGGCGAGCTTTATTCTGATGCGGCCAGCTTTAATACCGCAGCGCTGACCGGTGAGAGCAAGCCGGACACGAAGCGTAAAGGTGAAAAGGTGCTGGCCGGGATGATCAACCTGGATAAGGTGAGCGAAGTACAAGTTAAAGCTTTATTTAAGGATAGCAAGCTGAGCCAGATCCTGGAAATGGTACAGGACGCGACCGCGCGCAAGTCTCAAACGCAGCTTTTTATCAGCCGCTTTGCCAAAATCTATACGCCTATTGTTTTTGCCCTGGCCTTACTGGTTTGTTTTGCGCCTTACTTTTTTGTCGATACCTATAACTTTCACCAGTGGTTTTACCGCGCGTTGGTATTCCTGGTGATCAGTTGCCCTTGTGCATTAGTCGTATCTATTCCACTGGGCTATTTTGGTGGCATTGGGCTGGCTTCACGAAATGGAATATTGTTTAAAGGCTCTAACTTTTTGGATGTGATGACCAAGATCAACACCGTCATTATGGATAAAACAGGAACGCTAACCAAAGGCGTGTTCAAGGTGCAAGAGGTGAAGTCAGATAGTTTAAGCAGTGACGAGCTGGTTCAAATGGCTGCTGCCATCGAAGCTAACTCCACGCACCCTATAGCCAAAGCCGTTGTGGAGTATGCAGGCGACAAGGCCAAAGATGTGAAAACAGAAAACGTCGAGGAAATATCCGGGCATGGTTTAAAAGGTACGGTAAACGGTAAAACTGTACTGGCCGGAAATGCTAAACTTCTCAAAAAATTCGATATCATTTATCCTGGCGAAGTGGATAGTTTGGTGGATACGGTGGTCGTACTGGCGGTAGATAACCAGTATGCGGGTTACATAACTATTGCGGACGAGATCAAGGAAGATGCGAAAGAAGCGATTCAGCGGATGCACAGCCTGAAACTGCAAACGGTGATGCTGTCAGGTGATAAACAGGCCGTAGTAGATAAAGTGGCTAAGTCTTTAGGCATTGATAAAGCTTTTGGTGATTTGCTGCCGGATGGTAAGGTGGAGAAAGTACAGGGTTTTAAAGATGCAGGCAGCCGGATTGCTTTCGTCGGTGATGGGGTGAACGATGCGCCTGTGGTGGCCTTGGCCGATGCCGGTATTGCTATGGGCGGTTTGGGCAGTGATGCGACAATTGAAACGGCAGATATCGTGATTCAGAATGACCAGCCATCCAAAATTACCACCGCTATCCGGGCAGGAAAAATTACCAACGGGGTTGTATGGCAGAATATCACGATTGCTATGCTGGTTAAGGTAATTGTACTGATTTTAGGTGCAGGCGGTGTAGCCAACCTTTGGGAAGCCGTAATTGCAGACGTTGGTGTGGCGTTGCTGGCTATTTTAAACGCAGTGCGGATACAACGGATGAAGTTATAGTGGATGTTGCTATATTCAGCCTATGATAGCAGTTATAAAGTCCATGATTCTATTTGTTGTTGCTGGTCTTTGCGAGATCGGCGGTGGTTACCTGATCTGGCAATGGTTAAAGGAAGGAAAGCCATTATGGTATGGTATAGCTGGCGGATTTATACTCGTGCTGTATGGAGTGGTTGCTACTCTACAAACAGCCAGTTTTGGCAGAGTGTATGCCGCGTATGGCGGTATCTTCATCATGCTTGCTTTGGTTTGGGCCTGGAAGGTCGATGGTTTTAAGCCGGATAAGTACGATATGATCGGCGCTGCTGTTGCTGTATTAGGTGCCGGAATTATCTTATATATGCCCCGTCAACATTAGGCCACTTTTAAAAAACAGTATGTTTTACATAATTTTACTACAATAATAACGTTGATTACAGCAATGAAAGTCTTATCAGTTTTTCTGATCGTCTGTCTGTTTTTCCTTTCTGCTTCGAGCGGGTGGGTTCAGGCAGCTTCGAAAACTGATCGCCATTCCTGTTGTAAAAAGATGGCTGGTGCCATGAGCTGCCGCTCGGATCATCAAAAGCAAAGAGGTGATTGTGGTCAGCCAGGTTGTGCTATGATGTTCTCCTGCAGTTTGTGCGGATTTATTCCCGTGCCGGCCGTTATACTTCAGCGCACGTTTGCGTGTTACCTGCCGAAACCAGTTGCACCCGTTATAATTGGTGATTTGTCCGCTTACCATCCGTCCAGCTGGAAGCCGCCTAAAGCTTGTTAAATAATCCGAAACAACCTGACCTTGAGTTTTAACGAATTATTTAAAAGCAAAAAATACAAAGATGAAAAAAGTAATGTTGAGTGTACTGGCAATCGCTTTTGCCGCAACTTCAGTAATGGCTAACAGTAATGCACCTGTTAAAGTAGCGAAAGCAAAACAGGCGACTTGCACCAGCTGTCCTAAAGGACAAAAATGTGCCAAGACAACCTGCACGAAAGCAGATTGCTGCAAATAAAAAGTAAAGCAATAATGATGAAGCCCCGTACCAATGTGCGGGGCTTCTCTTTTAAAAAGCTTTTCTTAACTGCTCGGCCAGTTCATTGGGCAAAGGGCTGTCTTCAATAGCGCGTGCCGCTCTCTCTACGTCATAAGGAAATCGTACAATCTCAATACCGACACTGCCGGGTTCAGTTACAACACTTTTCTCACCAAGTGTAAGTATAACGTAGCACCCATCAGGGTTACTGTCCTTCGGCTTACCAACCGAACCAGTATTGATTACCTGCTTTCCTCCAAGTACACGGTGGTAAGGTATGTGCGAGTGCCCGACGCATAAGATATCCGCATTGGCTTCCTCCATCATACCAAGCACATAATCCTCGTCTAGATCTTCGATGACATATTCGTTTATGCTTCGGGGGCTGCCATGCGCAAGTACGATGTTCAAGTGATCGGAATTTAACTGGTATTCGAGCCGGACATGCGCAGGTAGTGTATTTAAATAAGCCCTGTTGTCATCCGAGATCAATTCGTAAGCATAGCCTTTCACCTTGAGATCATGATTGCCCGCCAGCATTGCTATACCCCGCCTGCGCACCTCGTTGATCACCTCGTTCGGCCAGATATGATAGCCGATCAGATCGCCCAAGCAATACACCGCATCTACTTTTTGCTGATCCAGATTTGCCAGGAAAGCCTCGAATGCCGGCAGGTTGGCATGTACATCAGAAAATAATGCAATTCTCATTTCATCCGTTTCTTAGCATGTCCGCATATTCGTTCGGCAGAGGACTTTCCTCAACGGCTTTGGCCGCTTTTTCGATATCATAATCAAAGCGGATAAACTCTACCTGAATACTATTTTTATCTCTTACCGAACTGTTTTCATCTAGATGAAGCAGCACGTAACCGCCCCGAGGGTCTTTGTCCTTCGGCTTACCTACACTGCCAATATTGATGGCATGGCGGTATGTGTCGCCGGTAGCTAAAATGCGGTGATAGGGCTGATGGGTATGCCCGAAGCATAATATGTCCGCATCCGCACCTTCCATAATACGCAGCATGCTTTTTTCATCCCTGTCCTCAAACAGGTACTCATTGACTTTGCGGGGGCTGCCATGTACCAAAAGCACGTTCAGCTTGTCACCGCTTAACTGGTATTCTAGACGGATATGCGCAGGTAGGGTACGCAGGTAAACCCTTTGCTCGTCCTTCACCACCTCGTTCGTATAGCTGATGGATATTTTACCCATTGCTTTTTCTTCATCGGTTTTATAGGCGCAGCCGCAATCATCACTATGTCTGCCGATACCAAAGTCATAGTTGCCCGTAATGCAGGGAATGCCTCGTTTACGGATTTCATCAATGACCTCATTCGGCCAGATATTGTAGCCGACCAGATCACCCAGGCAGTAAATGGCATCGGGCTTGCGGGTTTCTACATCGGCAAAGAAAGCTTCCAGTGCCGGAAGGTTGGCGTGTATGTCGGAAAAAAGCGCAATCTTCATTATTCGGCAGCAGTTAAGGGATTGGAGGAATAGTATTTTTTACGGAAATAGAAGGCCAGGTTCACCAGGGCGATCAGGGCAGGAACTTCAACCAACGGGCCGATAACGCCTGCAAAGGCTTCGCCCGAGTTGATACCGAACACACCGATAGCGACCGCAATTGCGAGTTCAAAATTGTTACCGGTAGCAGTAAAAGCAATAGAAGTACTCCGGCTGTAGTCAGCGCCGAACCCCTTGCCGATAAAGAAGCTCAACACGAACATGATGGTGAAATAAATCACCAGTGGTATAGCGATCCGCACCACATCAAACGGAATCTGAACGATCAGGTGACCTTTCAGGCTGAACATGACTACGATGGTAAAAAGCAGCGCAATCAGGGTGATGGGTGAAATAACAGGGACGTATTTTTGTTGAAACCATGGTTCCCCTTTCAGGCTGATCAGGGCATAACGGCTGATGATACCGGCAGCAAAGGGAATGCCCAGGTAGATACCTACAGATTTGGCGATCTCGCCAATGGTGATATTAACCGCCAGTCCTTTCAGGCCGAATAGCGGAGGCAGCACGGTAATAAACAGGTAAGCGTAAACACTGTACAATAACACTTGGAAAATACTATTCAGAGCAATCAGTCCTGCTGCATACTCCCGGTTACCTTCCGCCAGTTCATTCCAAACGACGACCATCGCGATACAGCGGGCCAGGCCGATCAGGATTACGCCCACCATATAAGCCGGATGGTCACGAAGCAAGGTAATCGCTAAGACAAACATCAGTACGGGGCCGACAATCCAGTTAAGTATCAGGGAAGCGCTGAGCACCTTGGTGTCTTTAAATACTTCGCCCATCTTCTCGTACTTCACGCGCGCCAATGGCGGGTACATCATGAGGATCAATCCGATGGCTAATGGTATATTGGTGGTACCTCTGGAAAAAGAGTTGATAAAGCCGGAGGAAGATGGCAGGAAGTAGCCGAGGGCTACACCAACCGCCATCGCCAGGAATATCCATAAAGTAAGGTAGCGGTCTAAAAAACCTAACCTTTTGCGTTCTGCCGCAGGGGCACAATTGTTAGCACTCATATTTATACATTAATATGCTGACTGACAAAATCAGCGGCGTAGGTTTTAATCATATCCCGAACTCTTCTGAACTTACTCATGATTTCTTCGGGTGTACCCGTGGCGTTGGCAGGGTCAGGAAAGTTCTGGTGAAACCGCTCTACGTTGCCGGGGAAGTAAGGACATGCCTCGTTAGCATTATCGCAAACGGTAATTACATAATCAAACGGAATTGACAGGTATTCGTCAACGTGATTGGAGGTATGCCCGGAGATATTCAAATGATCTTCGGCCATGACCTGTACCGCTTTTGGGTTGACGCCATGCGTTTCTATACCCGCGCTGTAAACAGCCGCTTTATCCCCTGCAAAGTACCTTAAATAACCTTCGGCCAGTTGGCTCCGGCAACTGTTGCCGGTACAGAGCACTAAAATATTTTTCATGTTATATTGTTACTTATTTATTCTTAGCTAATCAATCAACGCCAACCACGTGACTTCGTCGTTCCAGTAAGTAAACATCTCGCCATACGCCATACTGTTTGGCCAGGCGTTCGCGGTACCCGATGATACGGAAACCCAGTTTTGTATGCAGGTTGACGCTGGCCTCGTTCTCAGGAAAAATTCCGGCCTGTAGTGTCCATATGCCTGATCTTTCACTTTCTGTAATCAGATGCTGAAGCAGCTTTAACCCTACTTTCTGACCCCTGAAACTTTGGCCGACATAGACGCTCACTTCAGCAACCCCGGCATATACACAACGACCTGACACCGGCGTAAGGGCCACCCATCCCGCGATTTCACCTTTCTCTGTAGCAGCTACAAAGCGCAGGGTTGGTAAATGACCGTTATTCCAGTCTTCCCACGATGGCGCATCAGTTTGAAAGGTCGCCTGACCGGTGGCGATACCTTCCAGATAAATCCGTTCAACATCCGGCCAGTGCTCAGGCTGTAATATTTTGATGTCTATCATTACATCCTGACTAGCAGCAGCCGGAACCTGGCGTGCAGCTTGGCGCTTCAGCTACCAGATTCTTAAATTGAATTTTGGGCTTAACTTCCACTGCTGGCGTACAACATTCTTCCCCTTTTTCATTGGTGCCGCAGCTACCGCCACGAGTGATCGCTTTACATTCAACAGCATCCGGACGAAGATCTACGATCAGATTTTCACCGTCTACAACTAATTCTTTTGGCAACATCTGTCGGGTATCAAACTGGGCGTTGCCAAACTCGATCTTCACTATGGCGTTAGGATTAAGCGGCAGTGCTTTTTCCACCAGTTCAACGATAGACAACGCTTTGCGTACTTTCATTGAGCGCAGTTGCTGTTCTTCTTCAGGTACCCATAATTGAACAATAACCTCAGTCCAGGCATTCATGACACCACCGCAATCAACGGAGGTGATGGGAGCTTGTTTGATTTCAGTGATATGGTAGGAAGCCTCTACCCAAGTGTTTTCGGCATATTGAAATTGCAGGTCTAAAGTCGGATTAGCCTGTAATTGTTCTTTAAAAGATTGCCATTTCAACGTTTCCATAAGGTGTTATATTAATGGTTTATTGCAATATTGCGATGTTTGTATCTAAATTTTTTTAACAGCAGGATTGGGGTGCAGAGTACAGGTTAAAAAAACTGTTAAGCTGACCTTGCAACAGCGCCCAGGCTTTCGGCTCGATGCAGTAGCAAACGCTTACCCCTTCAATAGTGCCTTGTATCAACCCTGCATTTTTGAGTTCTTTGAGGTGTTGGGAAATGGTGGCTTGTGCCAGGCCCAGTTCCTCGACCAGATCACCACAGATACACGCATTCGCTTTGATGATCTGTTCCAGTATAGCGATACGGGCAGGATGCGCGATAGCTTTAAGCATAACCGCCAACCTGTTTTGTTCTTCTGTAAATATTTCTGTTTTGGTAAGTCCCATAATTAATACATTGCAATATTACGATTAATGTATTAGATATGCAAAACTTTGTAAAGAATTTCAAAGCATTGGATATAGTAACGAAAACGTTCTTTTTTGTTACTGTTTTATTATATTGAAGCTTAGTCATATATTACTTACTTATACGGTAAAGAAATTCCGTTATGAAATCAAAATCAGTAAATATAGATGTAAATGAGTATTGTAACTATTTATGCGACGTTCTCCAATTTACTGTTTGTTACGTATTAGTACGTTTTTCTATAACCTCTTCTTTATAATCCGCCTTACAAACCATATCCAAACTCCAAAACCTATTAAGAATGCAGGTAATTTATTCTCGAGTGTTAATGCACACAAAAATGCACCTGTACTAACGATACAGGTTAGACATAATAACAATAAAATTCTCATAATCACAATTTTCATGCATTTACCAAGCGCATGGTTTTACGTTGTTCAGCAGCTGTAGTCATTGTTTTTGGCTTTCGGCCTTCATGGTCATTTAATAAGGCATTGACTTTACCTTGCACCTCATCAACTATACTCCAGTCCTTCTCGATATAAATATCTGTTATTTTATTACCGTGGTCTACATGGTTAAGTGCTAATGCAACGTCATCCTTGCTCATGCGGCATTTATTTCTTGCAAGGTTACCAAAGCTATGCCTTGCCCAGTAAAAAGTAATTCCGCTAAGACCGGTTCTCGCGTTAATAGTTGACATACCTTCTTTGATAGCCCTATCCAAGCCGTGAGAATGGCGATAGCGGTTGTTTAGTCTTCCAAGATATTTTTCAAGCAACGGCTTTGCCTCTTTAACCAACTTAAGACTTATGAAAGCATTATCCTTCCTGCGCTTGGTTTTTGTTCTATTGTATTCAACGCGTCCTTTTTTGATATGATCCTGTGTAAGATGATAAATATCAACTGCGTTCGTCCCACATAGGTAAAAGGATAACATAAACAAGTCACGTGCTAATTCAGCACGGCTCCCTGGTTCAACTTTACAATCCCGTATCAGCTTTATTCTTTCGACATCCAGATTCCTTTTGCGCGTCTCTGGTGCATCCACTATTTTGTAGTTATCGAACGGACAGTAAGGGATGCGGATTTGTCCTATTTGCGGTTTGTTAAAATGCTTCATCGCGGCTTTAAACAGAATACGGAGATCACGGAAGTGATTGTGAACTGCCCCGTCTGTCATTCCTTTTACCACACGCTTCCTCAACTGTCCTTGATTCATGCGTTTGATTTCCCGCTTGCCACGCAAGTACTTTTCATAGGCCGCTAACATCCATTCATTTATCTCAAGTGGGGATACGGTAGGCTGAATGAAATAGTCCTGCAAACTAAAAAGTACGGTTTTAAGTGTTCCAGCTGATCCAGTTCTTTTTTCATCTTCAAGTTCTTTTATATGGTTCTGACAGAATTTGAAGAAGTCTAAGGGTTCATCTTTATCCCGTAAATAGTTTCTGAGCGTTTCGGCATTAAAAAATTCCAATCTCGGGCCAAGGCTGCTAATCGTTACACGGTAGTCATCCAATGTTTTGTTCAATATCTGCTTTAAGACAGCGTCCTTCAAAGTGCATTTAGCGGTGAGCTGTTTATCAACAACAAAGTGCGGTGTATCAATGTACCTTTTGTCCCCTTTGTGTGATACTCTGATTTTTACGTTGTAAGTACCGTCTGCTTTTTTGTGGTGTTTGTGAATTTTAATACCAACTGTTGCCATCACATAATTTGCTTGGCGAAAAAAGTCCAAATAGTTTTGTGCCCTATTTGTGCCCTTTTTTCGTGAAGTTTAACAAAAAATTATGTAAAAGCTATCGGAACGGAACGTTCCTGACAAAGTAGCGCTAACTACTAAAAAGTGCCTAAATATACAAAAAAAGGCCTTTTTCTAGTGAAAAAGACCTTTTTTGCTTTTGTGGTATCAGCTGGAATCGAACCAGCGACACAAGGATTTTCAGTCCTTTGCTCTACCAACTGAGCTATGATACCGTTTCTCCGTTTGGGTTTGCAAATGTAGCCAGTTTTTTGATTTTGTGAAACTATTTTTAGAAAAAAGATGAAGTTTTTCTCAATTGACTGATAATGAATAAGATTATTTTGCAATTCAGCTTATCTAAATTCGTACAACTACTGTAGTTGGGATTTTAAAAACAGCAATGTGTTTCTTAATGTGTCTAACTGGCCAGAACTCAAATTGCGGACAGGCACATTTAAGGTATGGGCCATCGAATCAATATCACCTTTAGGATCGCGATAAGTTTGCACAATGATATCATCTGCTTTAGTGTACATGCGTATGATGCCGCTGGTTTCAGTTCCTAGATAACTAAAATCATTGAACCGGCGCAGGCTGAAAGAAAAGTACTCCTGCCTGCCGTTGTAATAGGTTTTACGCAAGCGCAGAAAAGAATCGTCGGTGATATTTAAGCTCCAGTTTTTCAGTCGTCCGTCGCCCGATGAATCGTAGGCCTGGATAAGGCAACGGTTGCCCCAAAATAACGCTTGCTGCTTATCAGCGGTTGGCTTAAAGCACAAACTCAGTACCCCGCATACGATTCCGCCTAACACCGGAGATTTGCGTTGCGCATTCCATAAAGCTGATTTTACCATGACAACATTTGTACTTACCCTAAATTAAGAAAATCATACATTTGTTTTATGCAATTTCCAGAAAATTCTAGAGTGTGGATTTACCAGTCGGACAGAGAATTAACCGACATAGAAACCGCCTCGCTGCAACAGCAATTAAATGCTTTTACCCAAGAATGGACCGCTCATAGCCATCAGCTTAAAGCCGCCGCTCTAATCAAATACAATCGCTTTATTATACTAATAGTAGACGAAAGCCAGGCAGGTGCAAGCGGATGTTCTATTGATAAATCGGTAAACGTGATGAAGCAAATTGAACAGGCCTACAACATTAATTTGTTTGACCGGTTTAACTTAGCTTACCGGGAAGGCAGCCGTGTTCTGTCGGCGCCGCGCACTCAGTTTGAAGAACTGATTAAACAAGGTCGTATTACACCCGAAACCACCGTATTTAACAACGTAGTACAAACCCTTTATGATTTGGAAACTAAATGGGAAGTACCGTTCAAAAACAGCTGGCATGCACAGCTATTTGGTAACTTAATAAAAACCAATGCTTAATAAAAAAGCCGGTAGCAATAAACTACCGGCTTTTCTTTTAGTGTGTTAAAAGCTTATGCTATATAGCTTTCCAGTATTTTGAACCCATTAGTAGTAGTTAATTCAACCTGATTAACACTGTTTGGTATCACTAAAGAGTCGCCCATTTTTACTGAAACAGACCCGCCATTGTATTTGATCTCGAATTCACCCTCTAAACAAACGTAAATAACGAATGAATCGAAAGCACTGTAGTCTTTAGATACATTTTCGGTATAATCTAGTACGTTGGTGGTAAAGTAAGGACAGCTCACCAGTGGTACTGTTTCGTTTTGTTTAGGCTGATACTGGGTTTTGTACTCCGGATACTTTTTGTAATCGATAGCCGCTAAAGCTTCTTCGGTGTGCAATTCGCGTTTTTGACCTTTATCATCCACGCGGTCAAAGTCGTAAATGCGGTAGGTAATGTCTGATGTTTGCTGTATCTCGGCAATCAATAAGCCTTTACCAATAGTGTGTACACGACCGGCAGGTAAAAAGAACACATCACCAGCTTTTATATCTTCTTTATTCAGAATATCAGTTAAATTTCCGCTGTTCAGCTTATCTACATAAACCTGTTCGTTCACATCCTGATTAAAGCCCGCAATTAAAGTAGCGCCTGGATCAGCTTCTATTACATACCACATTTCAGTTTTACCAAAAGAGTTGTGACGTTCTTTAGCCAATGTATCATCCGGGTGTACCTGTATGGAAAGATCGTCTGCAGCGTCAATAAACTTTACCAGTAACGGGAAAGTGTTGCCAAAACGATTGTAAACAGCCTCTCCTACCAGTTCGCCTTTATATTGTTCCAGCAAATCGGCTAATGACTGTCCGGCCAGTTCGCCATCGGCTACTACCGATACGTCCGACTTTACGCCAGACACCTCCCATGTTTCACCACAGTTAGGCAAATCGCCAAAATCTTTATGCAAGTAAGTTTTAATTTTCTGGCCGCCCCAGATTTTGTCTTTATAAATGGTTTTGAATTTTAAAGGATACAGTTGTGACATAGTAAGTATGATATTGAATTGCTAAATTACAGATAGAAATACAAACGGTTACAAATAGTTTGAAAAAACCTTTTAGCAGGCTTGCTATACCATTTTATTCAACTTATTGAAAGCTTATTTAAGCTAACCGCTTTACACAAAAAGCCCCGCTGTTTGGCGGGGCTTTTTACAATTAATAAGTATTGTTTACTTACCTAATTTAGCTTTCAGGTTTTCGTCGATAGCTTCCAAAAACTCTTCGGTGTATAGGTAATCGGTACCGTGTTCCACTTTTGGTTTAATGGTAATAGCCAAGTCTTTGGTCATTTTGCCGCTTTCCACAGTTTCAATACAAACCTGCTCTAAAGTATGGCAAAAATCAATCAGTTCCTGGTTGTTGTCCAGTTTACCGCGGAATTCCAAACCACGGGTCCAGGCAAAAATAGAAGCGATTGGGTTGGTTGAAGTTGGACGACCAGCTTGATGCTCGCGGTAGTGACGGGTTACCGTACCGTGTGCAGCTTCAGCTTCCATAACGGTACCATCTGGGGTAACCAGTGTAGAAGTCATCAAACCTAATGAACCAAAACCTTGTGCTACGGTGTCAGACTGTACGTCGCCATCATAGTTTTTACAAGCCCAAACAAAGTTACCGTTCCATTTCAGGGCCGAAGCAACCATGTCGTCAATCAGGCGGTGTTCGTAAACAATGCCTGCTTCGTCAAACTTAGCTTTGTAATCGTTTTGGTAAATTTCTTCAAAGATATCTTTGAAACGACCATCATATTTTTTAAGGATGGTGTTTTTGGTTGACAAATATAATGGCCAGCCTTTCATCAGCGCCTGGTTAAAGCAAGCATGTGCAAAACCACGGATGGACTCATCGGTGTTGTACATAGCCAAAGCCACACCATCGTTCTTGAAGTTGAATACTTCGAATGATTGCTCTTCGCTGCCATCTTCAGGAGTGAAGGTGATGGTTAATTTACCTTTGCCTTTGGTTATAAAATCGGTAGCGCGGTACTGGTCGCCAAATGCGTGACGGCCGATGCAGATAGGCGCAGTCCAGTTAGGTACTAAACGTGGCACGTTGTTCATTACAATCGGCTCACGAAAAACTGTACCATCCAATATGTTACGGATAGTACCGTTGGGTGATTTCCACATTTGTTTCAAACCAAACTCTTTTACACGAGCTTCGTCTGGTGTAATGGTGGCACATTTTATACCAACACCATATTGTTTAATAGCGTTAGCCGCATCAATAGTTACCTGATCGTTAGTTTCATCACGGTACTCAATACCCAGATCGAAGTATTTTACGTCCAGATCCAAGTATGGAAAAATCAGCTTATCTTTAATAAACTGCCAGATAATGCGGGTCATTTCATCCCCATCCAGTTCTACTACCGGATTTTCTACTTTAATTTTTGACATATCGGGTTGCTTGTGGTTCAGTTTTAATTTGTAGTTCTGTTTTAAAACGCCCAAATATATAAATTTTGAATATAGACGAGTTTAAATAAATAAATACCTGTAACCTTTGTTTAAGTAAAACAGTATAATTTGAAAGCTTAAGTTAAAAGACATATCTTTAAGCTGCTATATTTAATGAAAAAATTTTTCCTAATTGTATTAACTATTGTTTGTGCGGCATTAATAACAAGCTGTAAAAATGACCCGGCCGTTATTCCTCCTTATTTGCAAAATCCTCAACTCATCGGCAAATGGCAATTGAAATCTGTTGAAATAAAAACGGAGGTTAGTGATATCGACGATTTACCAACCGACTTTTATTCTGATTTTACGCCTAATGATTATTTTGAATTTAAAGACAACAACGCAGCGATGTATTCATCCAGCCTGATTGGAAAAACATATACAGGTTATTATTCAACCCGTGCTGATGCAACACCACAAACGCTTAACTTTAAAAGCGCAAACTTTAACATTAACTTTTTTATAGAAAGCATTAGCTCAAATGAGTTGGTTCTTTATCAAACCCGTTCTATTACTGATGACAATGATGTTACCACAACAGTAACCAGTACTTATACTTATTCGCACTAATCAGCCATTACGTTTTGAAAAAAATATTATTTACTTCTGCTATTTGTCTGCTGTGTTTATTTGCCAAAGCACAGATAGCATGGAATTATGCCCAATATGATTTAGGCTTTGCCGGCGCTATCAACTCGGCCTACAGTGATGCCGAAACTATCAAAAAGACTAATGCAGTGCTTTTTAATTTCACTTACAACCATACCCCGTTTTTTAACTACGTAGCCGAGTTACAATTTGGCAAACTGGCTGGCGGCGACCACTTCAACACACTGTCGGGCCGTGAGTTTAAAAATCAGTATGTAGCCCTCAGTTTCAGACCACAGCTGCAAGCCGGCGAGTTTATAGATTATGCTAACAGTACTTTCATCAACGCATTTAAAAATTTATACATCAGTGCAGGCGTTGGTGTGATTTTTAACGACATGAAAGAAATTGAGCGTAACTCACTGTATATTGAAGATTACACCGCCACCGGCTTAAATACCAGCACCGAGTTTTTTGTTCCTGTAAAAGTTGGTTACGAATTTAAGCTATATAATAAATACGATGAGCCATCCTTTAAAATTGACCTGGGCTATCAGCACAATTTTATTTTGGGCGATCAGATGGATGGCATTAAGGCCGGTATAAAAAACGACGCATACGGTCAGTGGATATTAGGATTAAAATTTGCCATTGGTGGTATCACTTCATACCGCAAGCAAATTTCAAGATATCAGTATTAAATACCTTAACAAAGAATAAAAAAAAGCCGTTGCAAAGTTGTACTGCAACGGCTTTTTTATTTAGTATTTAGTACACTGATTTACGGCATACCCCAAACAGATTGCACATTACAGGCGTTTTATTTTTGGCAGGATTTTTACTGTATACTAATTGCACAAATTTTAAACCCTATGAAAAATGACGATACCTTCTACCCCGGTTTCAATGACGAGAACCTGGATAGAGACAAAAAAATGAAAGACGATTTGGAAGGCGATACTGCTGCCCATGATTTAAAATACGATCCGGACACAGACAGCTATGAGATCGCTGTTGAAAACAACGATCCGGATTACGATCCGCCACAATTGTTTGATACCGCTGCACCCAACGGAAGCGACTTCGACTCAAGCTACGATGAGGCTAACCCTTATGATACGCAAGGCGAGTACGATAAAAACCGCTCACTGGAAACAGATGCAGACTCACTGGGCATGCATATAGAGGGTGGCAACATTGTGGAGCTCGATCCAATTGACGAGGAACTATCCCGTACACCCGAAGATGACCGCGACGATCTGGATGAAGAAGGTTATCCTAAAAACGATGCCGACATTAGCGGCGATGATAAGGACGATGATTTTCTAAAATAAAACAAAAGCCCTCTCAAAATTTGAGAGGGCTTTTGTTTTCACGCTTTATTTAGTTTATTCAAACTCTAAGTTAAATCTCCTTCTCAACTCGGCCAGTTGCGGATTTTTGTTAGCCATATGCGCAAACTTTTCTGATGCCGTATATGGGCGTTTACTTACCTGTTGTTCATCTATTCGTGTGTGCACCTCAATGCTGAAGTTGCGCAGCTGTGTACGCAGGTAGTTCATCAAATCGGGCTTACCGTCTCTAAACACTGCCTCTTGTGTGCGGTTATTTACTACAATTTCAAACTCGGCAGGCCCCAACTGTTTAGGCGGGTTAGCTGTAAAAATAGTTATCAGTGTCATCGGCTTACCTTCGGCTTTAATTTTAGCGATGTAAGCATGCCATCTTTCTAAAAACACATCTAACGTGAAGGGCTCATTGTCATTACCTTTTACATATGGATCTTCTTCCTCTTCTTCTACCGCAGTTAAGGCACCGAAACCTCCACCGGTTAAAGATGGGGTTAATGACGGAGATGATGTTAAAGATATTTTAGGTATGCCAACCGTTTTAACGGTGGGCGCTTCTTTAACAGCCACAGGCTGCGGCGAAGCCGAAGGCAGTGTGCCATTACTATAATTACCAACAGGTTCCTGCAATACCGGAGCCACTTTAGGCATTACCGGCTCAGGAATTTTAACCGTAGGTGGCGTTGGTATTTTAGGCGTTTCAGCTACCGGTTGACTAACCGGCTTAGGCGCCTCGGCAACTGCTATTGGAACTGCATCAGGTTTTTTTTTTTCACCATCACTGGCGGCGGCGGGTATTTGGCCCGAAGCTAAATTAAATACCGACGGCAGATGGCAGATTTTCAACAAGGCCAATTCTACCTGTAAGCGTTGATTTTTACTTAGCCGGTAATTTAAATCGCACTGGTTGGCAATATTCATCGCCGAAAGCAAGAATGAGGTAGAGGCCTGTTGCGCCTGCTGCAAATATTTGTTGCGGATGCCTTCGCTTACCTCCAGCAATTTTAAAGTAGCACCATCCTTACCCACCAGCAAATTGCGCAAGTGTCCCGATAAGCCATTAATGAAATGGCTACCGTCAAATCCTTTGGCTAATATTTCATCAAACAGCAGCAACGTTTTAGCGGTATCCTCGCGAAGCAAGCTATCAGTGATGTTAAAATAGTAATCGTAATCCAGAATGTTCAGGTTATCGATTACCGATTTGTATGTAACCTTACCGCCCGAAAAGCTTACAATCTGGTCGAACATCGATAACGCGTCGCGCAAACCACCATCGGCCTTTTGAGCAATGATGTGCAAACCGTCAGGCTCAAAACTAATGCTCTCCTTTTGTGCAATTGACGACAGGTGATTGGCCATATCCTCCACCCTGATACGGTTAAAATCAAATATCTGACAGCGCGAAAGAATAGTTGGTAATATCTTATGCTTCTCGGTGGTAGCCAGTATGAATATGGCATAATGCGGCGGCTCCTCCAGTGTTTTCAGGAAAGCGTTGAAAGCAGCCTGCGACAGCATGTGCACCTCATCGATGATATACACTTTATAGCGGCCTGCCTGCGGTGGTATGCGTACCTGCTCAATTAAGCTTCTGATATCATCCACAGAATTATTGGATGCTGCATCCAGCTCATGTACATTGAAAGAATTACCGTTCTGAAAAGCACGGCAAGAATCGCATGTACCACAAGCTTCGCCATTAGGCTGCAAGTTGGTACAGTTGATAGTTTTGGCCAGAATACGGGCACATGTTGTTTTACCCACCCCACGTGGCCCGCAGAATAAAAATGCCTGCGCCAGCTGATTATTTCTAATCGCGTTTTTAAGCGTATTGGTCACATGTTGCTGACCTACAACGCTTTCAAAAGTTACCGGGCGGTATTTACGGGCCGAAACAATAAAATTATCCACAGCCACTAAGGTAAGGATATTTGCTGAAAGGATAAAGATGAAAGGATGAAAGTTGCAGAGTGCTGATGAAGTAAGCACCTACAAAAAGAGCCTCTATGTAAAGAGGCTCTTATAATTTTTGATTAGTTTTTTGCTGATAATAAAGGTTGTATACTAGCCCCTTGTACACTAACCTGCCCCGGATCAATAATGGTGGATGTACCTGCGTATACAAATAGTTTGTTATTGATTACAGCCGAACTTCCGTATCTGCGTCCCACCATATTGGTTTTCAACTTAACAAACGCATTGTTTGATGTATCAAAATAACCGGCAAATTCAGGTTTACCATAAGAACCAGTTAAAAAAATATAATTACCGCTTTGCGTTACACTGGTAGCCGATACCTGCTCAGGCAGTTTGCCTACCTGCTTCCATGAATTTTTGGCAATATCATATGCATAAATTTCGCGGTAAACAAAACGGTTAAAAGGATTATATCCGCCAAAAGTATACAACACGCCATTTACCACAGTACCTGATGTTTCAGCTGAGCGTGGCATATCTGCCAGGCGTTTAAACTTTTCGGTAATGACATCAAATTCATACAACCGGCTGGAACCATACGCGCGGCTGCTGCCGCCAAACCAATAAACCTTATTATTCCAAACCGCCATACCACCGTTAAGTCCAGGATCGGGATGAGAAACTTTCAGCACTTTCGCTTCGCCTGTTTCGGTATCTACGGTTTCTACTTCATAAAATAAACCGGTGCCGTATGCCTTTAAACCACCCATTACATATATTTTATGCACCGATGGCACATATACGGCGGTAGATTGTATTTTAGGAGTTAGTTTATCTGACAAAACCTGCCAGGTGTTAGCATCCGGATTAAACCGCATCACCTGCGTAGAAACGCGCTTATTATAAAGCTGCCCACTTAGGCTGTACAAATTTTGCCCGTCATTAGCGTAAGCAGAATAAAGCACCCGTTGTGGCAGGTTAGCGTAATTATCGAAATGTAATATGGTAGATGGCGGTGTTGCAGCATCTTGCGCATTTACACTCAATTGCACTGTGAAAACCGACAAGGCAACTGCTAAAGTTCGGAGTAAGCTTTTCATAGATATAAGGTTTAATTGAATAACTGGTTTTATGATGAAAAGTTATTCAAAAGCCCTTAATAATCAAATCAATCACACATATTTTACAAAGTGTTTACAAGCACCAGCTTTCAGCATGTTCAAGGATATAATTGCTATGCCAATTATCAAATAATTAGCTGACAATCACTTGCATATTTTATCAATTATATCTACATTTGCGTCCCCGTTTGCACGGGATAATTAATAAACATAAGTATTAAAATGCAACAGTACGAAACCGTCATCATTCTAACCCCGTTGTTATCAGATGAGACTGCTAAAGAGGTAATCGCCAAATTTAGCAAGATTCTTACCGATAACGGAGCCGAGATTGTTCAAGAGGACAATTGGGGTTTGAGAAAATTAGCGTACTCTATTGAAAAAAAATCAACAGGGTATTACCACCTCACCGAATTCCGCGCTCCGGGTGAACTAATTAACAAACTGGAGATCGAGTACAGACGCGATGAGCGTGTAATGCGTTTCTTAACTATTGCTTTGGATAAACATGCCATTGCTTACAACGAGAAAAAACGCAGCGGTGCTTTCAACAAAAAACCTAAAACAGAGGAGGCAGCAGCTTAATTATGGCAAACGAACAAATTCAATACGTTACCGCTCCTAAAGTGGACGATAACCGTAAAAAATATTGCCGTTTCAAAAAGAACGGTATCAAATACATCGATTACAAAGACGCTAACTTTTTATTAAAGTTCGTTAACGATCAAGGTAAAGTATTACCACGTCGTTTAACCGGTACTTCTTTGAAATTTCAGCGTAAAGTGGCTCAGGCAGTTAAACGTGCCCGTCACATCGGTTTATTACCTTATGTAACTGACTCGTTAAAATAATAGGAGGTTTAGAAAATGGATTTGATTTTAAAACAAGATGTTAAAAACCTCGGCGAGAAAGACGAAATCGTTAAAGTAAAGTCAGGTTATGGCCGTAACTTTTTGATCCCGAAGGGTTATGCTACTTTAGCTACTGAATCAGCTCGTAAAGTTTTAGCTGAAAACCTGAAACAGGCTCAGTTTAAACAAGACAAAATCCGTAAGGATGCTGACGAATTAGCGGCCCGTTTAGAAGGCGTTAAATTAACCATCGGTGCTAAAGCCGGCGAAAGCGGTAAAATTTTCGGTGCAATCAACACTATCCAAGTGGCTGACGCACTGAAAAAACAAGGCTTCGAAGTTGATCGTCGTCGTATCACTTTTGACCAGGATCCTAAAGTTTTGGGTGAATACACTGCAAACTTGAACCTGCACAAAGAAGTTAAAGTTCAGGTACCTTTTGAAGTAGTAGCTGAGTAATTATAAGTTCGCTTTCGGAAGTTAAATTTCGAACTTGAAACAAACTAATTTATAAAAAGGTGTTCAGTATATACTGAACACCTTTTTTGTTTATAATTTTAAAGCATGGGCATTTTTAAGCTGATTCTGCGTTTTGTTAAAATTTTTGTTATCGCCTTTGTAGGCATCTCGCTACTATGGGTACTGTTATACCGTTTCATCAATCCACCTGTTACCTGGCTAATGATTGAACGTGGCTTTGAACGCAAAGCCGCAGGAAAGACCTGGAAGATAGACAAAGACTGGAAAGACTTTGATGAGATATCCATTAACATGAAAAAAGCTGCTGTGGCTGGAGAAGACCAAGCTTTTTTAGAACATCATGGCTTCGACTTTAAAGCTATTGAACATGCTATTAAAAAAAACCAAAACAGCCATAAAATAATTGGCGGTAGTACCATATCACAGCAAACCGCTAAAAACGCCTTTTTATGGCAAGGCCGCTCTTGGCTGCGCAAAGGTTTAGAAGCTTATTTTACCATGCTTATAGAAGCCATGTGGAGCAAAAAACGCATCATGGAGGTATACCTGAACATTATTGAAATGGGCGACGGTATTTACGGGGCTGAAGCTGCTGCCCAAAACTACTTCCATAAGCCCGCAGCAAATCTTACCAAACGTGAAGCGGCTGCCATTGCAGCGATTTTCCCGAGTCCTTTAAAACGGTCGGCTACTAACCCTACAAAGTTTTTAAGACACCGCCGTTATCTGATTATAAAAAATATGAACCGCTTAGGTCCGCTTGATTTTTAAAACACAAAAGGCAGCTATCCAATAGCTGCCTTTTGTGTTTTAAAACCTTTTTTATAATAGGATTTTATGTAATTTAAATCAATGCACCCAATCGGTTTGAATCCAGCTTAATCAATACAAATAGTAATACGGTAAAGCTCCATAGCGATGAGCCACCATAACTGATAAATGGTAGCGGTATACCAATTACGGGCATAAACCCAATAGCCATGCTGATATTAATGAAGACGTGGAAAAAGATAACGGAGGCTACACCATAGCCGTAAACCCGTGCAAAAGGTGCCCGTTGCCGCTCGGCCATATAAATGATACGCAACAACAAAAACAGGTACAAACAGATTACCACTGAGGTACCTACAAAGCCCCACTCCTCTCCTATGGTACAAAAAATAAAGTCGGTGCTTTGCGCGGGTACAAAAGAGTATTTGGTTTGTGTACCCTGTAAATAACCTTTACCCCATAATTGCCCGGAGCCAATAGCAATTTTTGACTGATTTACGTTATAACCAATACCTCTTAAATCTGAAGTGATGCCCAGCAACTCATCTATACGGGCGCGCTGGTGGGGCTTCAGTACATTAAAATAAATAGGCTTAACAGTAACTATGTAACCTATACACAATGCCATTACTGTTATAGCAGTAATGATTAATTTTGGTGTACGGCGCATTACAGCCAAAATAGCAACGGTGATGGCAACCAAAGCGCCAGCTACATACCAAAGGTTAAGCAGCAAAGAACAGATACCAAGTATAATTGCTAATCCGGCTGCTATTAAAAACCAAGGTGATAGGCCCTCGCGATACAGCACAAACACCAACGAACAAAATACCAAGGTTGATCCGGCATCGGGTTGCAACATAATCAACAGCATAGGGAAGCCAATGATAGCTGCCGCTACGCCAAATGATTTAAGCTCTGTAATACGGATATTGGTACCACTTAAATAGCGCGCCAGCAGTAAACAAGTACTGAACTTAGCAAATTCAGACGGCTGTAAACGGAATGAACCTATAGGAATCCAAGCTTGGTTACCGCCTACGTTACGGCCAACAACCAACACTATCATCAACAATATAACCGTTATGGTGTAAAAAAGCGGAGCAGTGGCGCTAAAAAAGCGACTGTCTAACAGCAAAATAACGATCCCCAGCACAACAGCCGACATGATAAATATAAACTGCTTACCATAATTTGTACTTAAATCGATGATGCTTGGATGCTCCGGATCAAAAACGGCTGCATGAATGTTAAACCAGCCAATAGTACATAAAACCAGGTACAGGAATACGGTTAACCAGTCTACATTAAAAAAGAAGCCACGTTGCTGATTATTCATCTTCCTTTTTTTGAATTAAAGCTGCTGTTATTTGATTGACGCTGTCTTGCTTTTTGGGATTACGCCGTGCGGCCGATTTGAGTTGTAGCGACTGTTGTATACTATCGCGTTTAAAGCGTTTTGCTTTTTTGGTACTATCCCTTTTCAGGCTATCCACTTTTGCACTGTCGCGCAGGGTTCTTTTAACCGGCGGCTTCCATCCCGGTGGCGGAGGCAATAAGTTTTTATTAATGATGTAATCAACCTGTGCTTTGGGCCGGCTAACGTAGCCACGCAAATATTTTTCAATCATGTAACTGCCTATAGGTGCAGCCCATGATGCACCGTAACCTCCGTTTTCGACCACTACAGCAATAGCAATCCTCGGCGTATCGCGTGGTGCAAATGCAACAAATACCGAGTGGTTTTTACCATGCGGGTTTTGTACTGTACCGGTTTTGCCGCACATGATGATGCCCGGTATGCGCGATGCGGCTGCTGTACCATGGTCTACCACATCCTGCATACCATTAATTACCGGTTCAAAATATCTCTGATCAATACCAACGTCGTTTCTGATGGTGTATTCGGTTTTAATTACTTGCTTATCGCCGATGGCCTTAATTAAATGCGGCTTGTAATAAAAGCCCCGGTTAGCAATTACAGCTTCTACGTTGGCCATTTGCAATGGCGTGGCTAATAACTCCCCCTGACCGATTGCCAATGAGATGATAGAGCTAGAACGCCATCTGTTTTTACCGAATACATTGTCATATCGCAATGGTGTTGGCACGTTACCACGCGCCTCGAACGGCAAATCTACGTCCAGCTTAATACCGAAGCCAAAACGGTTAACCTGCGTTTTCCATTTAGCTAAAGTGGTACGGATGTTTTTTGAGCCGTTCACATTCATCAACCGGTCGAACACGTTACAAAAGTAAGGGTTGCAGGATTGGGATATGCCTTTCCGCAAATCGGTCACCCCGTCAAAGTGCTCGCAAGCCACACGGTGGTTACCGGCCATATAATAGTGCGGGCAAAAGAATGTGGTTTGCGGTGTAATGATACCTTCTTGCAAAGCAATCAAAGCATCCAAGGGCTTAAATGACGATCCGGGCGGATATTTAGCTTGGATAGGCCTTACGTTGAACGGACGGTAAGGATTTTTATACAACTTGGCAATGTTGTTGCCCCGCTCTTTACCTACCAGCAAGTTTGGATCATAGGTAGGGCTGCTCACGAAAGCCAGGATTTCGCCGGTTGATGGCTCGATAGCTACTATACTGCCTACCTTATTTTGCATCAGCTGTTCGCCAAGCTTTTGGATATTTAAATCCAGTGAGGAGATCAAACGCTCACCAGCTACCGGAATAGTATCATAAGCACCATTAGCAAAGCGACCCTTTTTGATATTACGCGAGTCGACCATTTGGAACTCCACGCCGCGTTGTCCGCGTAGCTCTTTTTCGTATGCGCGTTCCACGCCCGATATACCGATGTAATCACCAGGGCTATAGTAACCGCCAGAACGCTTAATGGCTGCATCGTTAGCCTCGCCGATATAGCCCAAAAACTGCGCAGCCACCGAATCGGGATAAGTACGGATAGAACGCTGAATGGTAAAAAATCCTGGAAAATCGGCTAATCGTTCCTGAAATGCAGCGTACATATCTTTAGACAGCTGCTTTTCAAAAACCGACTCGCGGTAAGGAGAATATTTGACTGCTTTTACAAAGCGTTTATCAAAGTCGGCTTTAGTGATACCCAGTAGATGGCAAAGCTCCAATGTATCAAAAGGCTTTACATCATTAGGGGTTACCATTACATCGTACACCGCTACGTTTTGAACCAGTATTTTGCCGGTACGATCCAATATGGGGCCGCGTGCCGGATAGTTAATTCTTCGGCGTAAAACATTTTTGTTGGCAAAAACAGTATAACGTTCGTCAACTATCTGGATATAAAACAAACGCGCCAGCAGTACCACTGCCAGTGCTATAAAGATACCAGTAACTATGTAGCGCCTCTCAAAATAATTATTCATCTAACGTTCTTTCCTTCTGAAAAATAAGAAGCTGGATACTAAAATCAAAAATAAGGTAAAAGCTGAACTTAATAAGAAACGTAAAAGCGTGTATTGTATTTCAGATAGATGAAAAACTTCGAGGTTGAACAGGAAGAAGTGATGCACTAAAGTTAATATGCCAGCATACGCAAAAAACCACCTAAACCCCATATTACCCAAAGTTGGTTCAGGCTCGTTGTCAAAACCTTCTTTTTGTACGGTTATGCTGATAAACATAATACGCACTAAAGCCAGCAACACACATGATGCCGCATGCAAGCCGGGGGTATCATAAAAAGCATCAATACTTAATCCCAGTAAAAACGACAGCAAAAACAATAACACATTAGGCACCTCAAAAGGCAGAAGTAAAATAAACAGGATGTAAGGGTATGGCATTGACAGGTTGTATAAACTGATATTCTTCAGCAAAAAAACCTGCAAAAAAACCAATGCCAAAAACCGGAGTGCGTTTACAATTAAAACCCTAATCATCTTTTTTCTTCTGGGCCTCCAGTCCCGCCTGCTCTAAGGCAAACTTGTTGTTTACTATATACACATACTCCAGCTTGCTAAAGTCTACAGCCAAGGCTACTTCCATGTTCAGAAAAAAGCCGCCACCCTTAGCATGCAGGTTACTTATTTTACCTATAGCAATACCTGTGGGCCATAAAGAGTAGCCCGAGGTTACCACCATTTCGCCTACTTTTGCTTTAACATGATTGGGCACGTCTACCAACAATCCTTTACGCGGATCCATATCATCACCCCAACCTAACGAACCTATTTCGCGCGAGTTGATCAACATAGCACTGATGCGGGTATCTTTATGCAACAAGGAACGGATCAGGGCAAAGTGTTCTGACGTTGCCACCACCATACCTACTACACCTGAGCTGCTGATTACCCCCATATCTTTGGCGATACCATCCTTACTACCACGATTAATAGTAATGTAGTTATTACGATGATTAACCGTGTTGTTAATTACCTTAGCTTCAATGTAATTGTACTGCTGCTTGTAAATGGTGTCTAAAATAGATCCCTTAACCGTACTGTCGATATAATAAGACGAACGGAGCTGGTTATGCAGCCGGGCATTTTCACGTGCCAAACTATCATTGATATCTCGTAGCGATAAGTAGTTTTTTACCTGATTTACCTGCGCATACAGTGTACCGGTAACCTGATTAGTTGTGTTGATGTAAGTGGCCTTTTGAAAAGAATTGTATTGAATGTAGATGGCCAGCGCAAAAATCTCGAAAATTAAAAACAGGAAGAATGCGTTGTACTTGCTGATAAATATCAAAAGGTTACGCATCGTTCTAAATAGTTGTAAGTTGTGGGTTGTGAGTTGTGTGCTGTTTTATGTCATACAACTTACAACTCACAACCTGCAACTTCATTTATTGCATCAAAAATTTATAATTACCAATATTTTTAAGAGCGGTACCAGTTCCGCGAACTACGGCGCGAAGGGGATCTTCAGCTACGTGTACCGGCAGTTTAGTTTTAGCGGCCACACGTTTATCCAGTCCGCGCAGTAAAGCACCACCACCGGTAAGGTATATACCGGTTTGGTAAATATCAGCCGAAAGCTCGGGTGGCGTAATCTCCAAAGCTTTCAGAATAGCTTCTTCTATTTTAGAGATTGATTTATCCAAACAATGCGCAATTTCAGTATACGATACCGTGATTTGCTTAGGTACACCGGTCATTAAATCACGGCCTTGTACAGCAAAATCAGCTGGTGGCTCGGCCAGTTCGGGTAATGCAGAACCTACTTCAATTTTGATTTTCTCGGCAGTACGGTCACCAATCATAATGTTGTGCTGGCGGCGAATGTACTGAACAATATCAGAGTCGAAGTTGTCACCCGCTACACGAATAGACTGATCACACACGATACCAGACAGGGCTATTACCGCAATTTCGGTAGTACCACCACCGATGTCAATAATCATATTGCCCATCGGCTCCTCCACGTCAATACCTATACCTACCGCAGCAGCCATAGGCTCGTGGATAAGATAAACCTCTTTGGCACCGGCGATTTCGGCAGATTGATGTACGGCACGTTTTTCTACCTCGGTAATACCTGAAGGGATACAGATTACCATACGCAATGATGGAAAAAACCAGCCCTTGCCTTTGTTAATCATCTTAATCATACCGCGAATCATATGCTCGGCAGCATCAAAATCGGCAATTACACCATCTTTAAGCGGACGTACGGTACGTATATTATCGTGTGTTTTACCTTCCATTTGCATAGCCTGCCTACCAATGGCAATTACCTTATTGGTTTTGCGGTCGAAGGCTACAATGGATGGCTCGTCAACAACAACTTTATCGTTATGTATAATGAGGGTATTTGCAGTTCCTAAGTCAATAGCAACTTCCTGCGTAAAAAAATTAAATAAACCCATTTAATCAGTTTTTCAAATAATCTGCAAAGTTCTAAAAAATATGTGTAATTATATCAATTACCTGCTGCTTTTCAAAGCAATTTAATCGCTATCGGTTAGGTTTATTATAAAATTTATTTTTAGTGTTTAAAGTGACGCACCCCGGTAGTAACCATGGCTATACCTTTTTGGTTAGACATATTCACCGAGTCCTGATCTTTGATAGAACCACCCGGTTGCAATACCGCTGTAATCCCTGCATCAGCTGCAATTTCTACACAATCAGGGAAAGGGAAAAACGCATCCGAAGTCATTACAGCACCATTTAAATCGAAACCAAAGCTTTTGGCTTTTTCAATTGCTTGACGCAAAGCATCTACCCTTGAGGTTTGCCCTACACCACTGGCCAGCAACTGGTTATTTTTAGCCAGTACCACCGTGTTTGATTTGGTATGTTTTACTACTTTATTAGCAAAAAACAAATCCTTCAACTCTTGTTCAGTTGGTGCTTTATCGGTTACGGTAGTCATTTGATCCGGACCTTCAATCACCAAATCTTTATCCTGCTCTATCACACCGTTCAACAAAGTCTTGAACTGTTTTAAGCCCAGCTCAACGCCCTGACGGATGAGTATTATACGGTTTTTTTTCTCTTTTAGTACACGAAGTGCCTCATCGGTATATGCAGGGGCAATTAGCACCTCAAAAAATATCTTACTAATTTCAATGGCAGTGTCCTCGTTTACTTCATCATTTGCAATGATAACGCCGCCAAATGCAGATACCGGATCACAAGCCAACGCATCAACCCAGGCTTCTTTGATGAATGAACGGGTGGCAATGCCACAGGCATTAGTATGCTTTAGGATGGCGATAGTTGGATCGGTAAATTCATCAATTAATGCCACCGCAGCATCCACGTCTACCAGGTTATTGTATGATAATTCTTTACCATGCAGTTTGGTAAACATCGCATTCAGGTTACCATAAAAAGTGCCTTGCTGGTGCGGATTTTCGCCGTAACGCAAAGTTTGGCTGGTTTGGATGCTCTGTTTAAATACCGGTAAAGGCTCTTCATGATTAAAATACTGGAAAATAGCCGTATCGTAATGTGAAGTAATGTTGAATGCTTTTTGTGCAAAGCGGCGGCGTTGATCAAAACTGGTTTCGCCATTTTGGGTTTTCAGGATATTTTCCAAATCGCCGTAATCATCTTTAGATGCTACGATTACTACGTCTTTAAAGTTTTTAGCCGCAGCACGAATCAGGGATATACCACCAATGTCTATCTTCTCAATGATGTCGCCTTCGGCAGCGCCTGCTTTAACTGTTTCCTCGAACGGATACAGGTCAACAATTACCAAGTCAATTTGCGGAATATCATATTGCGCCAGTTGCTGTTCATCACTTTCCAAACCCCTGCGAGACAATATGCCACCAAACACTTTAGGATGAAGCGTTTTAACCCGGCCACCCAAAATGGAAGGATAAGAAGTTAAATCTTCAACGGCAATCACCTCAGCACCCAGGCTGCGGATAAAAGTTTCGGTTCCGCCGGTTGAATATATTTTAACACCCAAGCGGTTTAATTCCTGAATAACAGGCTCTAAATGATCCTTGTAATAAACCGAAATTAAAGCATTTTTGATTTGAACAGACTGGCTCATGCAACTAAGTTTTTGAAGCCGCAAAGGTAGTTATTTTAACTTATTAGTTACTTAGCGAATAGTGAATTATCAACAGGCTTATTTTAGACCTATAAACTAACAGGATAAACCTGTCAGCCAATCTTTTATCATTAAAACCACCACATCCGACTTTTTAGCCCAGCTAAAATGATTTAACGGTGCAATACCTATATCATTTGCTAATAAATGGAAGTGCTTAACTGGCGTATCAGGGTGCAATTTTTTAAGAAAGTCCAAAACAGAACTTTTGCTGGCTAGTTTATCATTTTCAACAGAAAAAGCCAATACCGGCATTTGTAAATTGCTAAGTGCAGTATCGTAATCAAAATCGCATGCAGTTAACCTATAACTACCGGTGAGTGCATTTCGGCACCAATCTTTCATTACAGTCCGCGCCTCGCGGTCACCAAAGCCCACTTTATTCCCGGGAAAATAGCCGAGCAGATAACTAACCGGATAAAATGTTAAGCCGGCCCATAACACCCGTAATTTATCCCATCCCTGCCATACTTTATAATACACAGAGCAGGTAGTCATTAATATAAGTCCGGATATGGCGTCATTGAAACGACTGGCAAACAAACTTCCTAATTGTCCACCCAGGCTATGCCCTATTATGAATTTGTTTGTGTTTGGAAATTGAGATTCGGTTAATGATACTAAATCTTTTATATCATCAATCAACTGCTGATAGCCAAAATTGATATTCCTGCTGGCCCGCATGGTCGAGCTGCCTATGCCCCGCCAATCGGCACTTATAACATTAAAGCCACTTTTACACAGGTTTTCGGCAAACCGTTTGTAAAAAGTGGCTTTAACACCCATGGCGGGTAATAAGATGAATGTTATAGTAGCGTTGGCTGATGTAAGTATAGCTGCCTTGTTTTGTGCACCGTCCGGATGGGTTATGGTTATCATGGCAGCTGTGGTTATTAATTTACGCCCTAACCTTTTTCAGCAATCCTTCAATTACTTTCGGAAAGTGCTGATGTTCCAGTTGCTGACCTTTAAATTTGACAATCTCCAACGTATCGCCGGGCTCAATTTTATATTTGGCTTGATAAATGATTTCACCTTCATCAAAATTTTCATTCACAAAATGGATGGTGATGCCCGATTCAACTTCGCCATTGGCTAGTACAGCCGTATGCACATGATCGCCATACATGCCCTTGCCACCGTATTTAGGCAGCAATGCCGGATGTATGTTAATAATTTGATTAGGAAAGGCTTTAAGCAGTGACTGCGGTACCAGCCATAGAAAACCGGCCAGCACTATTAGATCTACCTGTATATTTTTAAGCAGTTTTACTACCTCGTCTGTTTGGTAAAACGCTTGCCGGTTAAATACATGGGTTGGTATTTCAAAGTTATCGGCCCGTTGCAGCACATAAGCCTGCGGATTATTAGTGAGTACTAGTACCACCTCGCCGTCGGGGTGATTTTTAAAATACTCCATTAATTTTTGGGCGTTGGAGCCTGAGCCTGAAGCAAAAATGGCAATACGGGTTTTCAAATCAGTACAATATTAATTTGTGGTAAATATAACGTTTTTGAAATATGCCGCTTAATTGCTTTTATGTGTTAGCGCTAACGGTCGTATCCAATAAATGCGTAGCGTGTTACTTTGCGTTTTAAAACAAGCGGAGTTTTGCGTATGGTATCCAGTGTTTGATTTACTTCCAATACCAGTGAATTTTCACCTAAATTTATGATACTGGTATATGATGTATCTGTTTGCAGAAACGGCTGTATGCTACCAACTTTACTGGTGTCTTTACATCGAATATCAGAACTTAATTTTAACCGGTCTTCGCTTAGTGTCCACTGACCATAAACTTTATCTTCCAAGCAGCTATAATTACTATAATGACAGGTACCATCTCCTCTAAACTCCAGTACCTGTCGCAAATTACAATTCGTATTCAAAGTATCGCGCGTAACGGTGTCGCCCCTATAATTATCTACCCTAAGCGATGCCAGTTGCCATGGCTTTTGCAGAAAAACATTAAGCGATTCGCTGGGATCGTTTTTTTTGCAAGAATGAATTACTGCGACTGTTATTAGCAGCACCGGGATGATTAATAAAAAAGATTTCTTTGAGATACGCACGTTGCAAAAATAAAAAATCCCGGAAATTGAGCTTATCCGGGATGTGATTTATAACGTTAATTTATCAGAACTATTGTTTGGGCGTTTCTACCGGAGCCAAATCAGACAATGCAGGCCCATTAATAACCTTCCCCTCGCAGGTAAAGCGCGAGCCATGACAAGGGCAATCAAACGATTTTTCGTCATTGTTCCATTGCACTACGCAACCCATATGCGGGCATATGGCTGTATAAGCATGGAAAGCGCCGGCATCATCGCGGTAAACGGCTACTTTGTTAGGCCGGCCTACAATAGCGGCTTCGCCGGGTTTAATTTGCTGCAATGATTCTACGTCCGAAGGTAGCAGAAAGTCAACATACTGCGACAAGGTGCTGTATTGTTCATGCACAAAGGTTTTCAGGCTTGTCATTTTTAAAGTTATCCGGCCTGGATCATACAGTTTAGTCCAAGGGTTTTCAACGCCGGTAATCAGGTCGGTAATTAAAATACCAGCCAGCGTACCATGCGTCATACCATTGCCCGAGTCGCCGGTAACAATATATACTTTTTCATCACCCGGATTTTTTCCGATAAAGCCCAGATCATCCACCGGCTCCATTACCTGGCCAGACCAGCGGTACACAATTTCGCCGGCTTGCGGAAAGTGTTTGCGCAGCCAGCTTTCCAAACGTTGGTAGCGATCTTCTTCCAATTCCTCTTCTTTATTAGCCTGCCCGGTTTTATGATCGGCACCACCATGTATCAGTAAATCATACTGCTCATTAAAAGGCTGGGTGCGTACATAATTATAAGGCATGCTTGGCCAAACAGAATCCTGATCGCCGGTATCCCACCATAAGGCAGGTGTAATGGCGTCTTTGGGCACTTTGGCCACAATAACATATGAACGGTAAGGCGATTGCTTGGTATGCATGGCAGCCCAATCATTAATTGGACTATTGGTTGCAACCACTGTGTACTCTGCCGTTACTTTATGATCGTTAGCTTCAATATAACCATCTTTCATGGTTTTGGTATTGGCGTGGGTTTTAGTATATATCTTACCACCTAATCGAGTAAATGCATCAGCTAAGCCATTCAGATATTTTAACGGATGAAATTGCGCCTGCTGCGGAAATTTTAAAACCGGACCATCTACAGCAGCAATACTTGGCATATCGCTGGCATCGAGCATGGCAGTTTGCAAACCTGCTTTATGCGTAGCTTCCAGTTCCTCATCCAGCGATTTTTTATCGTCTGACGGATGCAAAAACAGATAGCCATCCACCCGTTTAAAATCACAGTCTATATGTTCTTCGGTTACAATTTTTTCTACCAAATCAATAGCCGCCGTATGGCTTTCGGCCGCATGTCGGGCTCCTTCTTCGCCAAACAGTTCGGCCAGTTCACTATAGCGATCATCAAGCGCATTGGCAATATGGGCGGTGGTACGGCCGGTTTCGCCACTGCCAACCAAGCCATCCTCCAACACCACTACTTGCTTGCCTGCTTTGGCCAGGCAATAGGCTACTGTTAACCCGGCAATACCGGCACCAATTACGGTTACATCAGCTTTGATATCCTGATTTAATGTTTCAAACTCGCGTTGCTGAACGGTGTCCGTCCAACAGGTAATATGTGTGCCCGATGTTTTTACACCATCAGCATTAGGTTGATTGTTTTCCATTTGGTTAGTATGTTTAGTTAAATAAAAACCAGCCGTTGGTAATATGGTTTTAAGACTATACAGAATTATAACCTATAGCTATTTGTTAAATAACAACCGGATATAACTTTCAATACCATTACCATTTACATACAAAGCCACCTATCTATGCGTATCCCTTTTGAACAAATGCAGGCCGAGTTTAAACGCATCCTGCTTCAACTCCATTTTACCGAAGTCAAAGCTGAAGCCTGCGCTACTATATTTGCTGAAAACAGTCGCGACGGTGTATATACACACGGCCTGAACCGCTTTCCAGTTTTTGTGCAGCATGTAAAAGACGGTCTGGTTAACCCAGATGCAAAACCATCTCTCAATCAGCAGTTTGGCGCTCTAGAGAGCTGGGATGGCCACTTAGGGCCGGGCATGTTAAACGCCCGCTTTTGTATGGATAGAGCCATTGAGTTAGCCAACCAACATGGTATAGGTTGTGTAGCCATCTGTAACACCAACCATTGGATGCGTGGCGGCACTTACGGCTGGCAGGCTGCTGAAGCTGGCTGCATAGGCATTTGCTTTACCAACACAATAGCCAACCTGCCACCGTGGGGCGGCGTAGACCCACGTTTGGGCAACAATCCGCTAATTATTGCCGTGCCTCGCAAATGCGGGCATGTGGTACTGGATATGGCGGTATCCCAATATTCGTTTGGAAAACTGCAGCAATACAAAGCCAGTGGCGAAGAACTGCCTTTACCGGGCGGCTATGATAAAGATGGCAACCTATCCACCAACGCGGCCGATATCATGGAATCGAGACGGTTGCTACCGGTGGGTTTCTGGAAAGGATCGGGACTTTCGCTGATGCTGGATTTGCTGGCTACGGTGCTCAGCAACGGCAAATCAACCGCGGCGGTTACACAGGCTGGGGCCGAGTCGGGCGTATCGCAGGTATTTATTTGCCTTAAGCCGCAGCATGACGGGCACACGGCCGGTTTAGTTGAACAAATTCTGGACTACACTAAAACCAGCAGACTTACCGAACCGGGTCAGGAAATACGTTACCCTGGCGAAAGCACTCTGCGTACCCGAGAAAAAAACAATACAGAAGGCATACCCGTTGATGAACAGATATGGCAGCAGATGCTTGCTTTATAAAGCCGGCTTTTGGTATTTTTGCCCAAGCACATTCCTTAAATTACATGTCGAAAGGCGCCGCCACAAGGCTCATCATCCTGCAAAAAGCATTTGAACTGGTTTACCGAAAAGGTTACCAGGCTACCAGTATTGACGATATTATTGCCACTACACAGGTAACTAAAGGTGCTTTTTTTTATCATTTTAAAAATAAGGACGAAATGGGGCTGGCCATGATTAACGAAGTGATGCATCCCGGCATGTACCCAGCTCTCATACAGCCGCTCGAAAGTGCTTCCAACCCGGTAAGTGAGCTTTACAACATGATGAAAGCTTTGCTAATAGGTAATCCGTTTTTTGAAGTGCGATATGGCTGCCCTGCAATTAACCTGATGGAGGAGATGGCGCCTTTGAACGAGGAATTTAAACAGGCGCTGGCTCACTTATCATCCCGGTGGAAAAAAGCCATTGAGGCCTGTATAGAACAAGGCCAACGAGGAGGTAAGATAAAACCACATGTGAACGCCGAACAGGTAGCGTTTTTCATCATATCGGGCTATGGCGGCATTCGCAACTTGGGCAAACTTTATGGGTCCGCCTGTTATATTACCTACTTACAGGAATTGAAAAATTATTTGAGCGGTTTGCAGTAAAACGTGCTACAGTTATTAATTTATATGTACGACAAACTAAGAACGCATATTGAAAAAGTAGTACCGCTAACAGATGATGAGTTTGCCTTTGTAACTACACATTTTACGGTTAAGCATTACAAAAAGCGACAATTCATTTTTGAGGAAGGCGACCTGGTGCCCAACTCCTACTGGGTGGTATCGGGCCTGCTGATGCTGGCTTATCGCGACGAAGCGGCCCGGCAGCATATTGTTTCCTTTGCAATGGAAGACTGGTGGGAGAGTGATTTTTTAGCCTATCATACGCAAAGTAAAGCCACCATGGCCCTGCAGTGCCTGGAAGATACGGAGGTACTGTGCCTCTCGCTGCAGAATTACCAGCAGTTATGCTCCAGGTTGCACAAAATGGAACATTTTTTTCTTACCAAGGCCAACTCCGGGCACATTGCCTCACAACAGCGCATCTTGTCGTTTATCACCTCCAATGCGCAGCAGCGTTACGAGCAGTTATTGAAACGTTACCCGGCCCTTTTACAACGCGTTCCCAAAACCTTGCTGGCCTCCTACCTCGGTGTTTCGCGCGAAACCTTGAGCCGGCTTACTTATTAATCTGCCCCGAACGGATTTAAAATTGTGCGGTTTGTCACACAAACAAGTCGCGCCTGATACGGAATTTTGCTTTATAATTTATTGAACAGGATGTTCTATAGCATCTTTATTAAAGCAAATCCTAATGGAAAAACGAATTATTAATCCGTGGACCTGGCAAAATGAGCGCAGCTACGCACAGGCCGTTGAAGTTAAGCAAGTGGAAGGCACGCTGTATTGTGCAGGCCAGGCAGCCGTACATGCCGATGGTACATCAAGCAATGCCGATATGAAAACGCAACTGCTGTTGGCCATCCAAAATCTGGAACAGGTAATTACTGAAGCTGATTACGAATGTAAGAATATTGTGCGGTTGAACATCCTCACTACCTCTACAGCCGAATTATGGCCACACTTCACTGTACTGCAAGAATGGATTGCCAAGCACGGTATTCAGCAAGCTACCACCCTATGCGAAGTAAAAACGCTTTTTGAAACTTTAAGCATTGAGTTGGAAGCTACCGTAGTAAAGTAAAAACTTAAACGATTAATAAGGCCCATCAGAGCTGGACCTTATTTTAAACCAATACTTGAAAAGATTCATTGATGGCCTTTAATAGCGAAAAATAAATTCCTGCAAAAAGATACCAATTAGTATGTTTTATATATTTTTGTGTTGATAAAGCAGAGAACATGTCAGCAACAGCAGAATTTACGTTAACGAACACCTTAGCAGCAATTGGGATTGCGGGGTTATTCATTTCCTTATCTTCATTAATTAAAGAGCCGGAAAGGCAAAAGTTTAACGCCATACTGGTTGGCGGTGCAGGCGCTGCCTATTTAAGTGGAGGATTGGGTTTATGGGAATTCGCTTTTTGCACCCTGATGACCTATATTGCTTACAAAGGGTTACAGCATTATTATTATATTGGTATAGCATGGCTATTGCATACCTGTTGGGATGTGGTGCACCATCTATATGCACATCCTATTGTTCCGTTTGTACCCACATCGTCTGCTGGTTGTGCAATATGTGATAGTATATTGGCTGTTTGGTTTTTTATGGGAGCACCTTCCGTTTTCAACCGGTTTAAATATCAAGCTAAAACTGCATGAGTTTATATCCTATTTTATTAGCTCTTCATTCCTTAACCCGCTGGCTGGTTCTGCTAAGTTTGATTTACGCCATATACCGCAGCTATAGCGGATGGCGGCAGGACAAACCTTTTTCAAAATTTGATAACAGCGTAAGGCATATTACAGTTACTATTGCTCACATACAGTTAGTATTGGGCGTTTGGCTGTACTTCATCAGCCCCATTACCAATTATTTTCTGGCAAACTTTAAAACGGCAGTACACGAAAGGCAGATACGCTTTTTTGGGATGGAGCATGTTACGGTAATGCTGGTTGCCATAGTGTTGATTACTATTGGTTCGGCGAAGGCTAAACGCAAACCTACCGACCAGTTAAAATACAAAACCATGGCTGTATGGTATACCGTAGCCATGGTTTTAATTATATCGTCTGTGCCGTGGCAATTCTCGCCACTAATCAGCCGACCATATTTCAGGTGGTTTTAATGAGATTTAATCTTCTGTTCCCTTTAAACTAACTTCATGATCTTTATCCTGAATCATGTAGGCAAACTTTTCCCAGAAACCATCCTTAGGCAACGGCGCTTTAATATCTACCGGTTCTTTTTTAACGGGGTGCATAAACTGCAAACGGCGAGCGTGCAGACAAATACTTTTTTTAAGACTGCCGCGTGGATAGCCGTACTTATTATCGCCCACAATAGGGCAATTTAAGGTAGATAACTGTACGCGTATTTGATGCGGCCTACCAGTAATGGGATTTACTTGAATTAAGTAATAGCCGTTCAACTCGCCCACCAAGCGGTAATGCAACTCTGAGCGCTGGCTGCCCTGCACCTCATGCCCATGTGCTTTGGTCACATTTTTCTGCGGGTTTTTCACCAGCCAGTGTACCAAGTTACCAAAAGGCGGCTCGGGCCGGTTGCGCACCACTGCATAATAGGTTTTATGCATTTGGCGACTTTTAAACAACAGGTTCAATCTTTCCAGCGCCTTGCTGGTTTTGGCAAATAAAATAACACCGCTAACCGGTCGATCTAACCGGTGTACCACGCCTAAAAAGGCGCCATTGGGCTTATCGTATTTTTTAGCAATGTACTTTTTTACTTTCTCGTCCAGTGGCTCATCACCAGTATCGTCTACCTGTACAATGTCACCTGCCCGCTTATTTACAGCAATCACGTGGTTATCTTCATACAGAATATCAGCGTCGGTAAGTTCAGTATATTGATTTTGCATTTCAGATTAGGTAAATGGGGTATTTGTAAATACGGATTAAATAAGCAGAATGTTTCAGCCCCAACTAAACCTTCCCGGCAGGGAGGACTTTAAGAATAACGTCATCTCGAACGACAGTGAAATATCTTTTCGAAGCGGCAGTGTTAACCTAATCGCTTCAAAATATTTCTCGTTATCACTCGAAATGACAGTTTTATTAAAAGCTACTCTGGTCTAAGCTTTGAGATTTGAACCGGTTTAATATTGCTCTTTATCGCTAGGAAAATCCTGTGCTTTTACGTCGCTCACATAATGTTGCACGGCCTCGTTCATTACATCATATAAATTGGCATACTGGCGTAAAAACCGCGGGCGGAAACCTTTGTTTATACCCAGCATATCGTGAATTACCAGTACTTGCCCATCGCAGCCCTGCCCGGCACCAATGCCTATGGTAGGTATCTGCAAGCTACTGGTAACTTCTTTTGCCAAGGCAGCAGGTATTTTTTCGAGCACTACCGAAAAGCAACCAAGTTCCTGCAATTTCAAACAATCTTCACGCAGCTTCTGAGCCTCGGCCTCTTCTTTTGCCCTTACGGTATAGGTTCCGAATTTATAAATAGATTGCGGCGTTAAGCCCAAGTGCCCCATAACCGGGATGCCTGCGGTTAAAATACGACTTACCGATTCGGCAATTTCTACCCCGCCTTCCAGTTTGATGGCATGTGCGCCCGATTCTTTCATGATACGGATAGCCGAATTCAACGCTTCCTTTGAATTACCCTGGTACGAACCAAAAGGCAAATCAACCACTACCAACGCCCGTTTAGCTGCACGCACTACCGACGAGGCATGATAAATCATCTGATCTAAAGTAATAGGCAGTGTGGTTTCATGCCCGGCCATTACGTTTGAGGCCGAATCGCCAACTAAAATTACATCAATACCGGCGTCGTCTACAATGGTAGCCATTGAATAGTCATAAGCGGTAAGCATGGCTATTTTTTCGCCTTTGGCTTTCATGGCCTGCAGGCTGTGGGTGGTAACGCGTTTTATCTCTTTATTTACTGACATCTTTGTAGAATCAAGATTATATAGTCAAGAATCAAAATTGTTATTACATAAATCATAAAACAGAATATTTACATTTCTGATTCTGTATTCTAATTCTAAAACCACCGCAAAGGTAGAAACAGATTTGTATAAATTATTGCGTTTTTACATTCAGTTAACTTAAAATTATTGTACATTTGCGACCGTGAATTCAGAAGCATTGTTACTTCTTTATACCCGCTGTTTTCACGGAGCTGCACCACAAGCCAACCGGCTCAATGTTAATCCTTTTAATTTTATTGTAAGATGACGAATTACACCAAGTTACCGGCTGTACTTTTACTGGCTGACGGCACTGTTTTTCATGGCAAAGCAGCCGGAAAAATAGGTACAACCACCGGCGAAATTTGCTTTAACACCGGTATGACCGGCTATCAGGAAATTTTTACCGACCCTTCTTACTTCGGTCAGATCATGGTAACCACCAATGCACACATTGGTAACTATGGCATTAACAAAGAAGAAACGGAATCTGAAAAAATTCAGATTGCAGGGTTGGTTTGTAAAAACTACAACATTGCTTACAGCCGCAAACAAGCTGATGAATCTATTCAGGATTATTTTCAGGAGCAGAACATTACCTGTATCTCTGATATTGACACCCGCCAGTTGGTACGCCACATTCGCGACAAAGGTGCCATGAACGCCATCATTTCATCAGAAATTCTGGACATTGAAGAACTGAAAAAGAAACTGTCCGAAGTACCTTCTATGGACGGCCTGGAGCTTTCATCACAGGTATCAACTAATGAAACCTACACCTTTGGTAACGAGAATGCTCCTTACCGTGTAGCGGTACTGGATTTAGGTGTAAAGAAAAACATCCTGCGCAATTTTTCTGACCGTGATGTTTATGCAAAAGTATACCCGGCCAAAACTTCATTCGAAGAAATGGAAAAAGATTTTCAGCCTAACGGCTACTTCATTTCCAATGGCCCTGGTGATCCGTCGGCTATGCCTTACGCTATTGATACGGTAAAAAAAGTACTGGAAGCTGATAAGCCAATGTTTGGTATCTGTTTAGGCCATCAATTACTAGCACTGGCCAACGGTATTCCAACCAAAAAAATGTTTAATGGTCACCGTGGCTTAAACCATCCGGTTAAAAATATTATTAAAGACCACTGCGAGGTAACTTCACAAAACCACGGTTTTGGTGTGGTGCAAGATGCGGTTCGTGCATCTGATAAAGTAGAGGTTACCCACGTAAACCTGAACGACCAATCGATTGAAGGTATCCGTGTTAAAGATAAAAAAGCATTTTCGGTACAATACCACCCAGAATCGTCACCAGGCCCGCATGATAGCCGTTATTTATTTGACGACTTTGTGGATTTGATGAAAGATAAATAATAAAAAAGGGTTTAGCATTTGCTAACCCTTTTTTGTTGAAAGAAGATCACTTAATCTTCTATATCATGCGGTTGCAATAGCAATGCCGAACAAACACCGGCCAGCAACAAGCGCTCGGCCGGAGCCTGGGTTTTAAAGTACACAGCGCCTTTATCAATTAATGATACCGCCGCTACAGGCTGATTATCTTGATTGAAAATTTCGTAACCAGATACATCGAAAGTGCTTGCCTGATGGCTGCCATTGCTGCCTTTGATTTTGGTGACAGGCACAAAATAGTAATAGTCCTGATCGGTTTGATACAGCGTACCAGCATGGCGTTGGTTTGTATAATGTGCGTTATTATCTAAAGTAAGTTGCCAGGGCAAATCACTTTCATCATCCGGGTTGGTGATGATGATATAGAGATTGTTTTTCAATATATCTGACGATGTAAACTTGGATGAGGCGCTACGCCCCTTTGTCCATGTTCTGTCGGTTTTAGCAACATTTATAGCGCTGCTTATAGTAAGCGCCCGCCCTGCAGTATCCTGAATGGTGAACGAATATGCCTGATGCCGTTTGATAAAATCAGCAGTGATATTGGAAAAATCGTAATACCTGCTTACTGCCTTTGTAGTAGTCCACGAGCGTTTAATTTTATCGGTAGCAAACTCGCCAAACTTTAGTTTCTGGTTAAAGGTGAAGCCTTGGCGGCCTTGCACTACATATTCCGGCTGACTGTTCCAATTCTGCTCACGCAAGGCCAGCTTTGCACTATTACAACCCGCTAATACAAATGGTAATAAAACAACAAGTAAATATTTGAATATTAATTTCATGATAACAAGTAAAGGTTTGGTATCAGGCAGACTATCAATCACCTGATTGGTTTAATTTACATTACAAACAACTTGAATTTATTGAAATATTCGTCGATAGAAATTACCTTTTCATCTTAACTCATTGTTAAAGCCAATACAAAGCATTAGATTTGGTAAAAGATTTACGATTTGGCTTAACTTTAGTATTTTTTCGGCGTACAAGGTATCATCACCTTATCTTACACCTATGGCAAAATATCTTACTTTACTTCTTCTGGTGCTTACTATAGCGTCCTGCAAAAAAGCAGAGATGCAGGAGGTAGAGTCTGCCAATGGTAACGTAAAATTACTGCAAGCCAATATTGCCAGTGTAAATGGGCCTCTCACCGCAAAGGCTAATGATTCTGTTGCCTTTACGGTATCCTGGCCGCACACCGGCGAACACCATGCCTTTAACAGCTTCAAAACAGATACGGTTAATCCATATACTTTCAATATTAAACTGTTTGTAGATGCCAGTAGCTGTGCCAATTGTGCGCCCGATACATCATCACACTCATCGGTTTATACTTTTAAACCAGCCAAAAAGGGCAATTACTTTCTAAAGTTTTACGGCAAAGACACTACCAAAGCTATTGCCGATACTATAAAAGTACACTAGTTAAATTTCACCTGTTTTATTTATTTCACAACCTGCTTTTGTGAAGCACGTTATCTGGCTGCGTTTTTGTTTATTCTATTATAAACATCTAAAGCCATGAAAAAAGGAGATACCGTCCACTGGAATTGGGAGAAATCAGAAGCCGAGGGCAAGATTGAAGCCAAACACGACAAACCCGTAAAAAAGACAATTAAAGGCAGCACCGTGAAACGTAACGCCAGCAAAGACGAGCCAGCTTATGAAATTAAGCAAGCTAACGGTTCAAAAGTAATCAAATCAGAAAGCGAATTAAAAAAGGGTAAGAAGTAAGCCTCGCTTTTTAAGAAGCACTTTTCCGCCGTTCGCCCTGCGTTTTCGTCCATTTACCGAAAATGTATACGAATAAGAGTTGCGTTGTTGTATTTTTAAAGCATGACAACGCAACCTATCATAAAAGTAAACAACCTATATAAGCAATACGGCGATTTTAAAGCCGTAAGCGGCATCAGCTTTGATGTTTATGAAGGCGAATATTTTCTGGCCTATACGGGGCTTAAGCGATGTGACTCACCAGTTATTAATTTTGTTAGCGTGGGGAATTGCCATTTATGCGGTAGCCATAAAAACTTTTAAATGGGAGTGATCATGTTAATATAAACTGCTTTAAAATTATATTTTTGCGCCTTTGTTAACAATAAATTAACATGGGCGTTTTTCTTCGTGGCAGTCTGTTGATTGTAATTTTAGGCATTTATACTTTATCGGCTAGCGCCCAGTATAAAGGATTGGGAGGATGGAATATTATCACCATTAATTTGCCTGGCAACACCCAACACCGTTGGGGCGGTTATTTTGAAGCTCAAGATCGTAACTACGGTATTACTACACAGTTTTATTATTATGAGGTCAAAGCAGGCGTAAGTTATAATTTTGACAACAACAGCTCGGCATTGCTGGGTACTGGCCGGTATACTACTTATGGTTATGACGAGTTGGATGAAGGTCCACAGGTTACGGAAACCCGTTTGTGGGAACAGTTTAACCTAACCCAATACATCAGCCGTATTAAACTGGATCATCGCTACCGGGTAGAACAGCGCTGGCTGAGCACTGGTTACCGCAACCGTTTCAGGTACCGGCTTACCGCCACCGTTCCATTTAACTACCCAAAAATGCAAAAAGGCGCTGTTTTTTTTAGTGGCTTCGGCGAAGCTTTTTTAACCAATAAAGAACCACATTTTGAACGCAGCCGCTTTGCAGGATCGCTGGGCTATCAATTTACCAAAGCGTTTAATTTACAGGCTGGTATTATTAATCAGTACAACTATGCTATTACTAATGATAACAGCAAAAACTATCTGATTTTAACGGCAACCTATAATATTCTGCGCAAATAACAACCATTTTCCAATTTCTTAAAACAAAAACGCAGTTCTTGCTGTACAAAAAACACTAAGCTTAACAACTTAGAATTTCTATTTTAACAATTTGCCCTTATCTTAGCGCGCAAATAATTGTATAATCTTATATACACTTACCAAACGATAGCAAAATGAGTTTAATAATTAATGTACATGCCCGCCAGATATTGGATTCGCGCGGCAATCCTACTATTGAAGTAGACGTATTAACCGAAAACGGCGCATTGGGCCGTGCAGCAGTACCTTCAGGTGCTTCAACCGGTGCACACGAAGCTGTTGAACTGCGCGATAACGATAAAACCAAATACATGGGTAAAGGCGTGTTACAAGCCGTTGCCAACGTAAATGATAAACTGGCCAAAGAATTACAGGGCATGGACGTTTTTGAGCAAAATGCTATTGACGCGCTGATGCTTGAAATTGATGGTTCTGAAAATAAAGGCAACCTGGGTGCTAACGCTATCTTAGGTGTATCTTTAGCTGTAGCTAAAGCTGCTGCTCAAGAAAGCCGTCAGCCTTTGTACCGCTATGTAGGTGGTGTAAATGCTAACACTTTGCCTATCCCAATGATGAACATCATCAACGGCGGGTCACACTCTGATGCACCTATCGCGTTCCAGGAGTTTATGATTATGCCGGCTGGCGCACCTTCGTTCTCTGAAGCTTTGCGTTGGGGTGCCGAGGTATTCCACAACCTGAAAAAAATTCTGCATGACCGTGGCTTATCTACTGCTGTAGGTGACGAAGGCGGCTTTGCACCAACTTTTGACGGTACTGAAGACGCGGCTGAAACTATCCTGAAAGCTATTGAAAAAGCTGGTTACAAACCAGGCGAAGAAATTTTCCTGGCGTTAGACTGTGCTGCATCTGAGTTTTTTGTAGACGGCAAATACGATTACACTAAATTTGAAGGCGACAAAGGTGCCGTTCGCACCAGCGCTGAGCAAGTTGAGTATTTAGCTCAATTAGCAGAAAAATACCCTATCATCTCTATTGAAGACGGTATGGCCGAAGATGACTGGGATGGCTGGAAATTATTAACTGAGCGCATTGGCAGCAAAGTACAATTAGTGGGTGACGACTTGTTTGTAACCAACGTTGTGCGTTTGCAACAAGGTATCGATAAACACATTGGTAACTCTATCCTGGTTAAAGTAAATCAAATTGGTTCATTAACCGAAACTATCAACGCGGTATCTTTAGCACAAACCAACGGCTATACTTCTGTAATGAGCCACCGTTCTGGCGAAACTGAGGATGCTACCATTGCCGACTTAGCTGTTGCCTTAAACTGCGGTCAAATCAAAACCGGTTCAGCATCACGTTCAGACCGGATCGCTAAATACAACCAGTTATTGCGTATTGAAGAAGAATTAGGCGCTAACGCTAAATTCATCGGTAAAGATTTTAAATACGTTAAAAACAGATAATTTATACTACGCAAGTACGTAAATATAAAAGCCGGCTTTAATGAGCCGGCTTTTTTGTTGATGAACGTTTCTTTTTTGTATCTGCAGGTGTAATATGCAAAGTTGGCACGGGCGTAGCTATCACATCCTGTTTAAGCTCCTCTTCCTTGCTCTTAAAGTACGCCGTTGCGGTGTTTAGTTTCAAATTACTTTCAAAGTGCTGCGTAGGTTTAAGCCGGTAATAGGTTTGATAAACGCCGTTTTGTAACTGGTCCAAACTATCGGGCACTGCAGTGCTCTTTTTTAATTCCGCAAGTTGACGTTCGTAACTGTCGGGCAGCGGTGATTTATGCCCGGTGGCTTGCTGGTTGCCATCAGCATTAATTAAATACAGCACTCCATCTTTCAGTACTGCCTGGCTCTCGAATAGCTGCTGATTGGGCGCGGGATTGTAGTACAACAACGCTGCGTTATAGCCGGGCGCTAAGTTATATTGATAAATCTCGTGCCTGCCTTCTGCTATTTGCCTGCTAATAAAAATACTTCCCAACTTATTTGCAGGCACTTGCAACGTGCTTGAACGGGTAAATATGTTTTCGCCTGGCAAATGCAGGTACTTTAAACTGTCGGCATTGAATTTATTCAGCACGCGAAAAGCAACGGTTGTGTTCATGCCAAAGTTGCGGAAAATGAATTCATTTTCATTTGCACCTGCTTTACGCTGGTAAACCAAAAAGGGGTCACTTTGCGGCGGTGTATCCTGCTTCAAATAAATACCATCTCCTTTGCGCTCCCATTTCCCAATAATTACCTGATCTACCGCACCATAACTCATGGCTATAACAAAATTGTGTTGCGGCATGATATACAACTGCAAAGCCAGCTCATGTTTGGAACCATTGTAAGATCCGACATAATCGTTTTCCTGAGCAAATGTGTTAATACAAGCTGTTAACATAGAAAGTAGAAGCAAGTTTAAATATCTCATACAATTTTACAAGCAGTAACCGGTTCCCGGCTAAATGCATTTGGGTTGATGCAAATAACGGGCATTCCTATTAAAGGTTTATGCTAGGGCTTCGCACCCTGTCTAATATTCAAAATAAATATCCCAACAATTAATCGTATCTTTGCCTTAGTGCACTGATTATATACCAGTTGCCCAGCTAAACCCCTCATAATACTGTACAAATCAGTACGGGAACATACATAAATTAATAAATGTTATTTCAAGATTTAAATTTAATTGAGCCTATCCTGAAGGCTTTGAAAACTGAAGGATATACTCAGCCAACCCCTATACAGGAGCAATCCATTCCTATTATTTTACAACGCAAAGACCTTTTGGGCTGTGCGCAAACCGGTACCGGTAAAACGGCTGCCTTTTCTATTCCTTTGTTGCAGCTTTTACACCAGGAGCGTACAAATCATAAGGAGCAAAAAACTATTAAGGCCCTTATATTAACCCCTACTCGCGAACTGGCAATCCAAATAGATGAGAGCTTGGCTGCTTACGGCCGCCACACCGGCTTAAAGCATTTGGTAATTTTTGGCGGTGTATCGCAAAACCCGCAAACCGATGCTTTAAGAAGAGGCGTTGATATACTGGTAGCTACGCCAGGCCGCTTGCTGGATTTGGTAAACCAACGATTCGTTCATCTGGATCATATCAAATTTTTAATACTGGACGAGGCCGACCGGATGCTGGATATGGGTTTTGTGCATGATGTAAAAAAGATTATTGCCAAAGTACCGGCCAAACGCCAAACCTTATTTTTTTCGGCCACGATGCCACCCGAAATTCAGCAACTGGCCAATACCATATTAAACAAGCCAGAAAAGGTAGAAGTTACACCAGTATCATCTACTGCTGATACCATACAGCAAGAAGTATTCTTTGTTGAGAAAGGCGACAAAAAAGCTTTACTCAATCACATTCTGAAAGATAAAAGCATTGAAACCGCGCTGGTATTTACCCGCACCAAGCATGGTGCCGATAAGGTGGTAAAAGATTTGAGTCGTGCTGGTATTACGGCCGAGGCCATTCATGGCAACAAATCGCAAAATGCTCGTCAGCGTGCGTTAACTAACTTTAAAAACCGCACTACCCGCATACTAGTAGCTACCGATATTGCTGCCCGCGGTATAGATGTGGATGATCTGACACACGTAATTAATTTCGAGTTGCCTAACGTGCCCGAAACGTATGTGCACCGTATTGGCCGTACCGGTCGTGCCGGCGCCAGCGGTATAGCGTTATCTTTTTGCGATCATGAAGAAAAAGAATTTCTAAAAGATATTCATAAACTGATTGCCAAAACTATTCCGGTTAACGAAGAGCATCCTTACCCTATGCGCAAGCTAACGGATGTTGAACGTATAAAAGAGGAATTAAAGGGCAAGCCAGCACAACAACACAGGCGCCCTTCGTCATCCAACCAACGTAACGGTGGTGGTAATCGCAGGTTTGGCAACAGTCGTAAACCGACAGGTAAAGGTTCTTCAGCTGGCGCTAAAAATTAATTTGGGAGTTAAATTTAATCCGTTTAAATTTATGATGAAATATTTAACGCCTGACGGAATGAAACGCGTGTTTGACTTACTCAAAAACAAGTTTTTTTTGGTAACAATCGCTTTTGTAGTGTGGATGCTGTTTTTTGATAAAAACGATTTGTATTCACAATATGAGTACAAGCAGCAACTCAATAAACTAGAACAGGAGCGCGACTTTTATCAGAAAGAAACTGCCCAGGTAACCAAAGACCTCGACGAGTTAAACTCCAACCCACAAAAGCTGGAAAAATTTGCCCGCGAAAAATACCTCATGAAAAAGCCTGATGAAGACGTTTTTGTGATTGTAAAAGAGAAAAAGAAAGAGGATTAGTCCTCTTTCTTTGTTTAGAACGACTTCTTCTATTGTTTGAACTTTAACTTCCTTTAGTGTTTCATTAGGATATGTAAAGTAATTTAACCACGGCCTGTGGATGTTACTTTTTCTTTTACCGCAAAAGAAAAAGTAACCAAAAAGAAAGCTCTCGGCCGCACCTTCTTTCTACTCAGAATAGTACCAGTACTTAAGTCAGTAGCTACCGAAAGAAGCTGAATGCCGATTTTTTCTTGTTTGGCTCGTTCTGGTAGTGCTTTACGTTAAATGAAAAAAACATTATAAAAAAGAAAAAAAGCGCAGAGGCTCGCTATCGCGCCCGGGCCGGCGGCTGCCTGCGGCGTTGGGTAGGGCTCGCGAGAGCTAGGCCTTTTTGGATACTTTTGTGGCTATGACAAAAGTATCTAGCCCCTGCGGCAATGAGCAGACGAAGTAAGTTCAATGGCACCAAAAAATATTAAGAAACGCACTAATCAAGCTCCAAACGCACAAACACTCACTTACACTTCCCCTTCCCTTTTACGCAAAAACCATTCGCCACTTAATAGCGCCAGTATCAATACAAATACCCATTTCACATCGATCAAATCACTGTAATGCTTATCATCATACACAATGGTTTTGATGTTTTCATTTTTGCGGATTAAATCAACCAACTGATTTACCTGCGAGGGCTGCAGCATTTGCCCGCCCGACTGCTTGGCTAAGGTATAAAGCAATTGATGATTGGCTGTGCTTTGGCGGCTTTCTAAACTTAGCTGTTTAACAGTAAACTGTCCTTTGGCAGTAAACGTTTCACGACCTAGTTTGGCTGTAGCAATATAACTGTAATCGCCTACCGGCAAAGTACTGGCATTCAGCTGATAGCTTTTTCCGTTACGACTAAACAGGTAACTGTAATGTTTACCTGCATTACTTTTAATGCTAACATTAACATCGGGCGTATTAACCAGTTCCAGCGCATCGTTATACAATTCGGCATTCAGTAATACACTTTCGCCTTCGTCAAACACGTTTTTGCTGGCATAAGCCCTAAAACGCTGGCGGTTGGCGTTGGCTGTTAAAAATTGCACTGCTTGTCCAAATAATTCTTCCAAGGCTTGGTGACTGCCATAGCTTTGATATTCGGCCAATTGCCAGCGCCATAGGCCCTCGCCCGCCATTACAGCCGTGCGCCTGCCATCTGCCTCGGCAAAAGTTAATAGCGGGTAGCCGGTAGATACATTACCGATTTTTTGTTTTAGTAATACTGTGGCTTCGTTGCCAGTTCCGTAATTACCGTAAGGTGCCAGTAAAGGTGGAAACTGGTTAATTTTACGCAATGTGGAATCAGACAACGTAAATAACGAGAAGCCGGTTACCGGCTCGGCAAACACCTCCTGCATTTCGGTACGGCCTGCCGCTATTTGTATAGTTTTTTGTTCGTTGTTAAATGCTGTTAAATCAGTTTGTGCACCGGCCATATACCAAACCGGCACTTTGCTTTTACTCACAAAATCTCTTAGTACAGCGTTACTTGCGGCGGATGCCTGGTAAAGCATAATCAGGTTATAGTCGCTCAGTTTAATGCCTGCCAATTTATCGCCCTGAACAGCCTTAAGTTCAAAATTTTGGTTATGCTCTACAGATTGTTTGATAGCACGTATATCCGGATGTGCGCTAGCATAAACCAATAGCACTTTCTGGCGCGCATCAAGTACTTCTATATATATGCTTTCAGTATTATTCTTTGTAGAAAGCTCGTTGGCTACTGGTGCTACACTAATGGTAAACTTGTGAATACCTTTTTTTTCGGCACTTAATTTTACTGGAATGGTTTTGCGGTAGGCATTTGCATTAACGGCTATATTTTGGATGAACACTTGCCTTCCATCTTCTGTAACGCTCAAGTGCATATTTTCGCCCCGGCTTTGAAGGGCTTCGGCCTGCACTTCTATAATAAAATCGTTGCCCAAAAATGCCGTTTTATTGTAGTTTACGTTACTAACTACTAAATCCCGCCGGGGGATGGTATCCCCTAAGGCTATAGTATAAATACTGGCTTTTATATTACGTGCCTCATATTGCGGATCGTTTCCTTGATTGTATAAACCATCAGTGGCTAGCACTAAAGCACCAATATTCTGGTTCACAAAACGCTCGTTTAGCTGGCGTATGGCCGAGCTGATATTGGTTTGCTTGCCATTAAAGCGGTTGGACAAACCATTGTTCAATTGTTGATCGAAGTTAAACTCGCGCACTTCATAATCATCACCTAATGCCTTTTTCAGGTTGGCCAGTTGGCTAATTAACTGGCTTTCACTAAATCCTTTCGGTTTAAAATTTTGTATGGATGACGAGTTATCTTGTGCAACCAGCACCAATGGCTTTTGTGGCTGATAAGTAACCGACTTAATCAGCGGCGATACCAGCAAAAACGCAATTACAAATACAGCCAGGGTACGCATAGCGAATAGCAGATACCGCATTTGCTGACTGATATTTACCGGCTGCCGGTACATTAACCAGGCATACAATATGCCTAATAACAGGCATACAGGCGTCCACCAGCCCGAAACAGTTCCCCAGGTAATTGAAAACAAAAACAGCATACTTGTATTCCAAATATGCTGTTTTATTTTGAAAGGATGTAGATTAGAACATCCAGTTATATAATTTTAATGCGGATAGGTCCTTTGATATGCTGAACATCAACGGCTGCACCTTTTTGCGTGATGCTTACTTTGCCTTGTTGCTGCAACGCTATTGCCACATCCCGTATCTGGCTCATGTGCTTTCGCCAATTGTCGGGAAACATGGCTCTTGCTACTTCCGACGGGCAAATAGTTTTATCCAGCCCGCGTTCGGTTGCCATTGATATAATCACTTTAGCAACTTCGTTATTTTGCATACCGATTGCCAGCTCCTTGCCTCACTATAACATACCGCCATCAACGGCTATTACCTGACCGGTAACATAAGCGCTCATGTCTGATGCTAGGAAAACACAAGTATTGGCCACATCATCGGTTTCGCCGGCACGTTTCAGCGGGATGTTTTGCGTCCAGCCTTCAACCACTTTCGGATCCAGCACTTCAGTCATTTCGGTTTTAATAAAACCAGGTGCAACCACGTTGGTACGGATGTTACGTGAACCCAGCTCTTTAGCTACTGATTTGGAGAAACCGATAATACCCGCCTTAGAAGCAGCATAGTTAGACTGACCGGCATTACCCTGTACACCAACCACCGAACTCATGTTGATAAACACCCCCTTACGGGCTTTCATCATCACGCGCGATGCTGCTTTGGTTACATTGAATATGGATTTCAAATTTACGTCCAGTACTTCATCCCACTGTTCTTCGGTCATACGCATCAGCAGGCCATCTTTAGTGATACCGGCGTTGTTCACTACAATATCCAGCTTGCCAAAATCGGCTACAATATCGTTAATCAATTTATCGGCCTCATCAAATTTAGAAGCATCTGAGCGGTAGCCTTTAACCTGAGTACCAAAAGCTTGCAGTTCCTGCTCTAAAGCCTGGCCTTTTTCAACAGACGACAAATAAGTGAACGCCACGTTGGCACCATGCTCGGCAAACTTTTCGGCTATTTTACGGCCTATACCTTTTGACGCACCGGTAATCAGCGCGGTTTTTCCTTCTAACAGTTTCATAATTTTATCAGAATGATTTTCGAGGCTGTGAAGGTAGGGATTTTAACATTGAGTTCATAGTTTGTAGGGTATAGTTCAATATAATAGTGTTTTCACCTACTTTATGTTAACGTAAAAGTTTCTTGTATAAACAGATAACTAATTTGGTTATCTTCAACCCATGCAAAGTGTTGAAGCCTTTTACAATCAGTTAAGCAACCGCTATACTGAATTAATTAGCCGTTGTGTTCCGCGTTACGATGAAATATTTTATAACCTGTTCTATTATATACCGGATGACTTGGAACCCCTTCAGATTTTGGACCTGGGCTGCGGTACAGGCAACTTAACGGCGGCCGCCTTGCAACACTATCCACAAGCCGAAATCCATGCATTGGATATTTCAGCTGATATCTTGAAGGAATGCCAGCAGCGTTTTGCAGATAAATCCAATGTATACTATCACCAGCAAGATTTCAGCGATCTGGATTTTGAGCTGGAAAGCTTTGATTTGATCATATCCAGTATAGCCATTCACCATATACCCGATTACGAGAAAACCGACTTGTATGACCGCGTGCATAGCTTGCTGAAACCCGGTGGCGTATTTGTGTTTGCCGACCAAACCCAAGGCATCAACGAAGAAATTTACCAAAAACACATTGGCCGCTGGAAAGAAGAAGCCTTTAAACTAGGCTCAACCGAGGCCGACTGGCAGCTTTGGATGGAACACCAGGATGCCCACGATTACCACAGCCCTGTAAGCTGGCACCTTAACCAACTGGAACAATCCGGCTTTGATGAAGTAGACCTGATCTGGAAAAACATCATGTGGGCGGTTATGTGGGCGAGAAAGTAGTTGGAGGTAAAAGATAAGAACAAAGAAACAAGAGCCACGAACCAAGATTGAAATCTTCGCTCCTTATGCCAAATACCATGCTTTTCAAAGAAGCGCAGAGGCCCGCTGTTGCGCCCGGGCCAGCGTAGGATAAGGGGGCGGATAGGTGATCGCAACAGCTAGGCCCTTTTGTTTCTTTTGTGGCTATGACAAAAGAAATAGCCTCTGCGGCAATGAGCAGACGAAGGAGGTTCAATAGCACTAACACTAAGTTCTAAACGCAGTAATCAACATTAAGAACACAACTGCAATTACGGCAACGAATGCCCAGATTACTTCGACGGCCACTACACCTGCTATAGCTGTCTCGCAGTGACGTTTCCTTCAAAATTATAATTCAACATCCTTCAAACGTCCACACTCTTTCTTTGTTACGGTAAAGCAACATCACCATAGCAAAACATGAATACGGCTAAAATCATCCGCCATCGGCATAAATTCCATCATTATTTGAATGATGACCTGAAATCGGTTACAGAAGAAACGCATTTTAAGATTGTGTTTTCGGAACCTGCCGAAATGGATAAATTTAAAGAGTGGATAGCCCGGCACGACGGCGAATACAATTACAACAAAAGCGAAAGCAAACAGGAAGGCAAGTTCCCTAAAGTTCCTTTTTTTCATGATGAGATTTGCTGGTGTGATATTATGACTTTTTATCTGTTACATGAAGCCGGCTACCGTTACCATTCATCTATTCACCCCTACAAGGGCGAAGTGTATGTTAAGGAATAATAAGCTTTATTCTGAGGTTAACATGATGCAGGTATAATAACGGGTGCTTACTTTTGCGACGTTGCATGACTGCAACTAATGAACATGAACTACCCGGAAACGCTCGATTATTTATACAACCAGCTGCCAATGTTTACCCGCATAGGCGCATCGGCTTTTAAAAAAGACCTGACCAATACCCTGGCTTTGTGCGAACGGCTGGATAATCCGCAGCATAAATTTAAAACCGTACATGTGGGCGGCACCAATGGCAAAGGATCAACATCGCACATGCTGGCCGCCGTGCTGCAAACGGCTGGCTACAAAACCGGTTTATATACCTCCCCGCACCTGCGCGATTTCAGGGAACGCATCCGCATTAACGGGCAGATGATCAGCGAACAGGAAGTAGTTGAGTTTGTAGCCCATCATCAAACCGACTTTGAAGAAATTCAACCCTCCTTTTTTGAAATGACGGTAGCCTTGGCTTTTGACGCTTTTGTAAGTCATGATGTTGATATAGCTATTATTGAAGTTGGTTTGGGCGGCAGGTTAGATTCTACCAACGTCATCAGCCCTCTCCTATCCATCATCACCAATATTGGCTGGGATCACATGAACTTGCTGGGCAATACCCTGCCCGAAATAGCCAGCGAAAAAGCCGGAATTATTAAAGCGGAAACTCCCGTTATCATTGGCGAATACCAACCCAAAATTGCACAGGTATTTTTAGATAAAGCGGCAGAGCAAAAAGCACCTATCAGCTTTGCATCTAAAGACTGGGAGATTACACCCATTAATAGCGAGAAGGCAGAGGTCTCAAACTCAGAAATAGCTTTGCAGGTAAATCGCACTGCATCAACCAACACTGATTATCCGCCAGTAATCAACTTGGACCTGACCGGAACCTACCAGCTTAAAAACGTTAAAACTGTTCTGTCGGCTATAGGTAAATTACGGATTCAAGGCTTTGCCATTACTAACGAGGATGTTACAACAGCGTTGCGTCAGGTGAAAACATTAACGGGTTTACAAGGTAGGTGGCAAACGTTGAGCCTTAATCCGTTAACCATTTGTGATACCGGCCACAATCCGGATGGTATCGAAGAAGTATTGAAGAATATTGAAGCAGTACCTTATCAGCATTTACATTTTGTAATAGGTATGGTAAATGATAAAGACAGCAGCAAAGTATTAAGCATGTTGCCTAAAAATGCCACTTACTATTTTTGTAAACCCGATATCCCCCGCGGCTTGGATGCTGATGCGTTGCAGCAACAAGCAGCCGCTTTTAATTTAGCAGGACAAACTTATGCATCAGTACCCGCAGCACTACAAGCAGCACAACAGACGGCCGCACCAAACGACCTGGTTTTTGCTGGTGGCAGCACCTTTGTAGTAGCCGAAATTGTTTAAAATTAACACATAGGTATTCGGTAAATCGATACATTTACGGTTTAGTAAACTGAATACCTATATTATGACTTACATAGCTTCCGATAACCGGTATCAAAGCATGCCTTATCGCCGTTGCGGTCGCAGCGGCATACAACTACCAGCTATTTCTTTGGGCTTATGGCACAACTTCGGCGGGGTGGATGTATTTGAAAATTACCGCAAAATATTGCATTTGGCTTTTGACAGCGGCATCACTCATTTTGACTTAGCAAACAATTACGGACCGCCATACGGCTCGGCCGAAGAGAACTTCGGTATCCTGATGAAAAAGGATTTTGCCAGATATCGCGACGAGTTAATTATATCCAGCAAAGCCGGTTATGATATGTGGCCCGGGCCATATGGCAACTTTGGTTCTAAAAAATATCTGGTGGCCAGTTTAGACCAAAGCCTTAAACGCATGGGGTTAGACTATGTAGACATTTTTTATCATCATCGCCCCGATCCGGAAACACCGCTGGAAGAAACCATGTCGGCTTTGGATTTAATTGTTAGGCAGGGCAAGGCATTATATGTAGGTATATCTAACTATCAGGCCGAAGAAGCGCAAAAAGCAATTACCATTTTAAAACAACTAGGTACGCCATGCCTCATTCATCAGCCCAAATATTCGATGTTTGAGCGCTGGGTAGAAGGCGGCTTGCTGGATGTGCTGCAAACTGAAGGCGTAGGTTGTATACCTTTTTCGCCATTGGCCCAAGGTATGCTGACAGATAAATACCTGCATGGCATTCCCGAAGATTCGCGTGCGGCTAAATCAACAGGGCATTTGCAAACCAATCAAATCACCCCTGAAAAGGTTGGGCAGATACAACAACTAAACAACCTGGCGCAGCAACGTGGACAAACACTGGCACAAATGGCCATTGCCTGGTTATTGAAAGACAGCCGCGTAACCTCGGTACTGGTAGGTGCCAGCAAATCAGAGCAATTAGCCGACTCGTTAAAATCGTTAAATAACCTGAGCTTTTCAGCAGATGAGTTAACGCAGATTGAAAATATTTTAAATGCACACGCCTGATGGAAACCATAAACTGGGGAATTATAGGCTGCGGCGATGTGACCGAAAAAAAAAGCGGCCCGGCATTTAACAAGGTACCCGGCAGCAAGCTGGTTGCTGTTATGCGCCGTGACGAGGCAAAGGCTGCGGATTATGCGCATAGGCATAATGTTGCCAGATGGTACAGCGATGCCGGGCAGTTGCTTAGCTACCCTGAGATTAACGCTGTTTATATAGCCACACCACCATCTTCACATTTGGAGTATGCACTGGCTGCGCTTGAAAAGGGATTACCGGTGTATGTTGAAAAGCCGGTAACCCGTAACGCTGCCGAAGCGCAACAACTGGCCGATGCTGTGCAAAAACACAATGGCAAATTGGTAGTGGCCCATTACCGCCGCAGGGTTCCCATGTTTTTAGAAGTCAAAAAGCTGTTAGACAAACAAACCATTGGTGAGGTGCGCACGGTACAAATGCGGCTATGGCAAAGCCGCAAACCAAACTTGGTAACACAAGGTGCACCTAACTGGCGCATCAATCCCGAAATATCTGGCGGCGGCTATTTTCATGACCTGGCCCCGCACCAGCTTGATTTGATGCTTTACTTTTTCGGTGAACCGGCTTTTTATCAAGGGTTCAGCCTAAATCAGTCGGGCGTTAATGAGGCCGACGATCATGTGTGCGGACAGATTTTATTTAAAAACAATGTGGTGTTTAACGGCTCGTGGTGTTTTGATGTAGCCGAAAACCAGAACGTGGATACCTGCGAGATTGTAGGTACCGAAGGCAAAATCAGCTTTTCAGTATTCGGCAATGCCGTTACTGTAGAAACTAGTACCGGCACGCAAAACACAGAGTTTACCCAGCCCGAACATATACAGCAACCCATGATTACCAGCGTAGTAGGTTACCTGCGTGGCGAAGAACCCAACCCTTGCACCATTGAGGAAGCTATAGTGCTGATGAAAATTATTGATACCTTTACTACGCCACCAATTTTATAAGTTTTAACCCAATCAAAACAAATATGAAAAAGTTAATCAAAGTTTCCTTTATTGTTACCTTTATTTTGTCTGCCTTTACCGCTTCGGCGCAAATGGATAAAAGCAAACGCCCTAGTCCGCCGGATACTGTACGTGCAACTACCAGCAAAGGCGTAGCCATTGAAGTAGCTTACAGCCAACCATCAGTTAAAGGCCGCACCATTGGTACTGATATTGCCACTTACGGCAAAGTATGGCGTACCGGTGCAAACGAAGCAACTACCATTCAGTTTAGTAAGGATGTAAAAGTAGAAGGCAAAGCATTGCCAGCAGGCAAGTATGCTATTTATACTATCCCCGGCGAAAAAGAATGGACCATTATGTTCAATAAAGGTGTTAAAAACTGGGGTACCGTTTACAAAGAAGAAGATGATGCTGCACGCGTAACCGTGAAAACACAAAAAGCTTCATCATTTACCGAAAAACTAACTTTTAAGGTTGATGCATCCGGCAAAGTAAGCTTTGCCTGGGGCGATAAAATGGCAGCTTTTGTTGTTAAGTAATTTATAACCATATTAAAATAGAAAAGCCCTGTACATGCAGGGCTTTTCTATTTTATGATTTCTTTTTTGGCACTTTAGCGCCTTCTTTACGCGCTTCGGAGAGGCCAATAGCTACGGCTTGTTTTGGATTGGTCACCTTTTTACCGCTGGTTCCGCTTTTCAGCTTGCCTTCTTTCATTTCGTGCATGGCCTCGCCTACTTTATCTTGTGCTTTTGCTGAGTACTTTGCCATAATGTTTAATTTTAAGCATGGTTACATATTTCTACAAAGCACAAACTTATTTGTTTACCATATGCTTTTGGCAACCTCTTCAAGCGCATCTATATTGTTGCTGTTAATAAGCTTTAAATGTGTGGTGATTTGTTCGGCAGTCCAGTTCCACCAGGCTATATCCAACAGTCGCTCAATATCTGTATCCGCAAATCGCTTACGGATAACGCGCGCGGGGTTACCGCCCACAATGGCATAGTCGGGTATATCTTTGGTTACTACGGCTTCAGAAGCTATGATAGCGCCGTTACCAATACGTACACCAGGCAAAATGGTGGCACCGTTGCCAATCCACACATCATTCCCTACTATGGTATCGCCTTTGTACGGAAATTTGCCATCCATCTCCACCTCGTCAAGCATTTGTTCCCATCCGTTACCGAATATGAAGAACGGGAAGGTAGATATAGGTTTAAGCTCATGGTTGGCGCCATTCATTATAAATTTTACACCTGATGCTATGGCGCAAAACTTACCGATGATGAGTTTATCGCCAATAAAATCGTAATGATAAACAACATTCCGTTCAAAATTATACGGGTCGTCCAGGTCGTGATAATAACTGTAATCGCCCGCGATGATATTGGGTCGAGTAATAATATTTTTAAGGAATACAATTTTTTCCTGATGCGGCATAGGATGCACCATGTTGGGGTTAGGGCCAATATTACTGGTCATAAAAAGAAATTAAACATGAAAACTAATGTTAATAGCTTGCAGGGATGGGTATGACCTGTAATCTTACAGCGCAGAAGATAATGAAGCAGAAATAAAAGCCGACAGGTCGGGTTATATTACCATTGGAGTAAGTGCTTTATGTTTAAAGCGTTACAAAACTACGCAAAATTGGTTACCATCAAAATACAACTTTGATACCTTTGCTAGATGAGTTACATTTCTGAAACCGACTTAATTTTAAATGCCGATGGCAGCGCCTACCATATCAACTTGTTTCCGCACGAAGTGGCCGACACTGTTATTACCGTAGGCGATCAGGACCGTGTTGCCGAGGTAAGTAAATATTTTGACCACATCGAAATAAGAAAAGGCAAACGCGAATTTGTAACGCATACCGGTCGCATCGGCAATAAACGTATCACCGTTATTTCAACCGGCATTGGTACCGATAATATTGATATTATTTTGAATGAGCTGGATGCCCTGGTAAATATAGACTTGCAAACGCGCCTGGTAAAATCAGATCTAAAATCATTAAACATCATTCGTATCGGCACATCGGGTGCCGTGCAAGCATATATTGAAGTGGATAGCCTGCTGGTATCGGCCAGCGCTATTGGCCTGGATCCGTTGATGCATTATTACACTCATTCATTAAATAGCGAAGAAACGCAGCTTTTGAACGCCTTCAAAGCTACGCTACCCGAAAGTTATTTACTCAACCCTTACTTTGCAACAGCCGGCCAGCAACTATTGTCAACTTTAGGAATTGGCTTACAGCACGGTGTCACTATTACAGCCCCGGGCTTTTATACCCCGCAAGGCCGGCAGGTAAGAGCTCAAAACGCCGTACCGGATTTAATGGATATCATTCAACAATTTGAAGCAGGCCACCAGCGAATAACAAATTTAGAAATGGAAACGGCCGGCATTTATGGCCTGGCTGGTAATTTAGGGCATAAAGCTTTATCATTTAATATCATTTTGGCCAACCGGATAACACAGCAGTTCAGTAAACAACCATTGCAAATAATGGACCATTACATCAAGCAAATTTTAGAACGAATTGTAACAAGTACATTCTAAATATATGCGCTTTCTCAAAACGGCAAAAACATATCTGTCAGCCTAATGTTAAGCCCCTGAATACTGTAAGTTATTGACCTTATTTTAGCCCGTTATGATTATAAAACAAACTCAGGTACCTTTTTATGCTAAACTTGCTCTGGTACTTATTGGCCTGATTACCCTGGGTTACCTAATCATGATAGGCAAAGAACTGCTAGACCCGCTGATGTTCGGGTTTTTATTCGCGATTTTATTGCTGCCGGTAAGCAACTTTTTAGAAAGACGTTTCAAACTTCCGCGAAGTGCGGCCGGCTTTGTGTCGATATTATTGCTGGTAGCCTTCGTTGGTGGCATCATGTATTTAGTAGCGTCACAAATATCTCAATTATCACATGACTGGCCTCTACTGAAACAACAGATCAGCAAATCATCGCACGATATTCAGCTTTGGGTGCAAGATACCTTCCATGTAAATACCGAAAAGCAGAGAGTATATATTGATGATACTACCAGCAAAATCATGGCATCTGGCGGAGCCGTGCTGGGAACTACATTTGGTGCTGTATCGTCCCTGTTCCTGTTTTATGCCTTCATCATGATTTTCACTTTCTTGATACTGCTTTACCGCCGCTTGCTGTTTAAGTTCGTATTGAAAGTATTTGGCGAAGAAGAAGGCCAAACCAGTGTAGTATATGAAATTGTAGAAAACATACAGCGCATACTTAGACAATACATAGTAGGCTTATTGTTAGAAATGCTGATTGTATCGGCAGTAGCTTGTATTGTATTTTTGATCATCGGTGTTAAGTATGCCGTGTTGTTGGGCGTTATTACCGGCTTATTCAATATTATACCTTACATCGGTATCTTTTCGGCACTGGCACTAAGCAGCTTAATTACTTTTGCTACCGGGGCAGTTGCCAAGGCCGTTATTGTAGCTATAGCGGTAATTGTAATTCACTTGTTGGATGCTAACTTGCTATTACCCCTAGTGGTAGGTTCAAAGGTTCGGCTAAATGCCCTCATCACCTTTTTAGGCATTGTACTGGGCGAAATGCTTTGGGGGTTATCAGGCATGTTCTTATCCATCCCTACCATTGCCATCATGAAAATTATTTTTGATCATGTTGAAGGATTAAAACCTTGGGGTTATCTTTTGGGTGGCGATTATGAGTATGAAGAGCAAGCGCAAAAAAAGATGAAAACAGAATAGAACTTACTAGACCACCGATTGCGCAATTCGCATGAATATGGCCATGCCATAAATCATCAGCATTACGGTGTTTACTATCAGCAGCCAATTTAAATCTGCCTCGCGATACTTTTTAATGGTACACAATACCAGTAATGTTATAAATCCTAAAATAAGCAGAATTGGGAAGATGAGTGGCCATTGATCCAACCGGATAGATCCCAAATGCTTCAGATTGTCCTGATAGTGTATTGCTGCTGCAAAAGCGAGTATTATCAGTAAAAAGAATACTCTTACCAACAATTTCGCTATCAGTGCGCTGTTCATTTTCATCATGCCGCTAAATTAACTTTAAACCCTATAACCGGCAAATACTCGGTTTGCTTTACTTTTGCCGGTACAATTAACAGGTATGCTTTCCGTATTATATAAAAATGCCCTGCTTAGCTTTTTGCTTTTCATTATGGCAGCTACAACATTTGCGCAAACCAGGTCTTTTCAGTTGGTGCCCTTAGGTGTTAAAGGCGGCATCGACGAAAGTAACCTATCAGCCTACCTGGTAGCACCTTATGGCAGTAGCAACTATATATGTTTAGATGCCGGAACCTTGCATGCGGGCATTGAAAAAGCTATTGCCAATAAAGTTTTCAGCATTCCGGCCGAACAAGTACTTAAAAAATACATCAAAGCTTACTTTATATCACACTCACATTTAGACCACCTGAGTGGCTTGCTGATCAATTCACCCGACGATACGGCCAAAACCATTTATGCCAATGCGGATTGTATTGACGTTTTTAAAAACAACTACTTTACCTGGAAAAGCTGGGCCAATTTTGCCAACGATGGAGAGAAGCCGCAGCTTGGCAAATACCGTTATGAAGTACTTGCACCGGGTAAAGAAATAAGCGTTAATGGTACAGCATTAAAAGTGCAGTCTTTTCCACTTAGTCATTCTAACCTACAAAGCACCGCTTTTTTAGTAAACAACAACGGCAGCTACCTGCTGTATTTGGGCGATACTGGGCCCGATGAAATTGAAAAAAGCCATAACCTGCAAAACTTGTGGCAAGCAGTTGCACCGCTTATTAAAACCGGGCAGCTTAAAGCGATAATGATTGAAGTTTCGTTTGCAAATGAACAGCCCGATAAAACCTTGTTTGGGCATTTCACACCCAACTGGCTCATGAAAGAGATGAGCACCCTAAGCCAGTTAACAGGCGTAAAGGCATTACAAAGCTGTAAAATAATTGTTACACATGTAAAACCGCCACAAAGTCAAATCAATCATATTATACAGCAACTCAAAGACATAAATTCATTGCACCTTAACCTCATCTATCCTAAACAAGGAAAGCCTATTTTATTCTAAAAAAATATTGTATCAATTTGCACCTGCTATTCGTAAAGGTCTGGTTGAAGGGCATACTACACCCCTTTATTTTAATTAATAATTTATTTTAATTTAAGTTAATGTTAATTTCATGGCTTAATTTTTGATATTATTTTAAAATAATGGTCTTTAAACCAGCCTTTTTTAGAAATTATACTATTTACTAAACATGAACAAAGACTTACCTAAAGTTACTCACAAAGAAACAGTTGCTACTTTAACAATAATTGCATTCCTCGTAATAAGCGTAATTGTTGTTATTTTAGGCTTTATTGGCATTTTCTAACTTGCAGGCACCAGGTACTACGCTGGTGCCTCGTTCATTTTTCAAAGTGAAATTTTTAATTATTCTATCTTATCATATATAAAAGCCTATCATCAATTTCAACCACTTAAATTTACAACTTGTATATTTTTGTCTATACTCTTATAAGTTGTATACTATTAACCACAGTCTTTTTACATCATTCATATTTAATTTTCATCCAAAATAGTAAGGCAGTTTTTGCTCAACTGCGCTATCCGCTCATTTAGAGACGCCAGGCCGGAAGTATTTTGAGTGTTTTTGAATAAAGTTTTGATCAATGCCAACGTTTCATCACTTGGGTCACAGGCCTGGGCTTTTTCCAAATGTGGCAAGGCTTTATTCACCATAGCTTTGTATTCAGCTGCAATTGTAGTGTTAGCTTGTTTATTTCCTGCACTTGCGTTTAGCTTTTTTGCCAAATCATTAGCTTTACTTACATAAATGTATCCTAAAGCTCGGTGTACTACATAAAAATCAGGCACGGCAACAGCCACTTTTTCATAAAGCGGCAGGGCCTTGTCCAATTGATTGGCATCTTCATAAAGCTTGGCCATGCTGTTACTAAAACTAATCTGGCTTTTAGCGGGCAACTTGTCTGTTACGGGCAAAACCTCGGCACCGAGTTTAAATGCATCTTCGGTGCGTCCTTCTAGCCTGGCCAAGTTAAAATCAACGTATTTATCATACACGGCATCGGCCGTTTGTGCTTTTACTGTAACTGAAAAGGTTATTAATGTTAAAGCAGACAAAAAATATTTGAGCATAATACGCATAGTTGGTAGATGAATTTTTCCTTAAAAATAATGTTTTGAGCGTAATTATGAGCAATGGTTTATTGGTAAACGCATCAATATCAAATCTCTTATCTTACATCTCACAGCAAAAAACTATCTTTGCCCATGCAAGAAAAAATCCTCATTCTTGACTTTGGCTCACAGTTTACACAGCTGATTGCCCGTCGCGTCAGAGAACTCAATATCTATTGCGAGATTCATCCTTTCAATCATTTTCCGGAAATTGACAGCACTATAAAAGGTATTATCCTTTCTGGTAGCCCTTACTCGGTTCGTCAGGAAGATGCACCACAGTTTGATTTTGCACCTTACCATGGCAAGATGCCTATTTTAGGTGTGTGCTATGGTGCGCAATACCTGGCGCAGCACAACGGCGGTGATGTACAAGCCTCCAGCACACGCGAGTACGGCCGGGCCAATCTGCAATACATTAATGAAGCTAACCCGTTGTTTAAAGAAGTGCCTGCATCATCACAAGTTTGGATGTCGCACGGTGATACTATTAAACAAGTAGCTGATGATTTTGACATTATCGCCAGCACCGACAGCGTACGCGTAGCGGCTTACCAGATTAAAGGCACACAAACCTACGGTATACAATTCCACCCAGAGGTAACTCACAGTACCGACGGCAAGCAACTGTTGCAAAACTTCTTGGTAGACATCTGCGGCTGTAAGCAAGACTGGACTTCCGAATCGTTCATCGATACTACAGTAGCATCGCTTAAAGAAAAGCTAGGGAATGATAAAGTAGTTTTAGGTCTTTCAGGCGGTGTAGATTCATCCGTTGCTGCTGTTTTACTGCACCAAGCCATCGGCAAAAACCTGTACTGCATTTTTGTAGACAACGGTTTATTACGTAAAGATGAGTTTGAATCGGTATTAGATTCATACAAGCACATGGGCCTAAACGTTCGTGGTATTGACGCTAAACAGCGCTTTTACGATGCTTTAGCCGGTTTAACCGATCCGGAGAAAAAACGTAAAGCCATTGGCCGTGTATTTATCGAAGTATTTGATGATGCCGCCCATGAGGTACAGGATGTTAAATGGTTGGGACAAGGTACTATTTATCCTGACGTAATAGAATCTGTATCGGTAAAAGGTCCGTCAGCTACCATCAAATCGCACCATAACGTAGGCGGCTTACCCGACTTTATGAAGTTGAAAGTGGTTGAACCGCTGAATACTTTGTTTAAAGACGAAGTGCGCCGTGTAGGTAAATCTTTAGGTATTGATGACAACATTTTAGGTCGCCATCCATTCCCTGGTCCGGGCTTAGCTATCCGCATATTGGGTGAGGTAACGCCCGAGAAGGTAAACATTTTGCAACAGGCCGATGCAATTTATATCAACAATTTGCGGTCGGCAGGTGTTTACGATAAAGTTTGGCAAGCCGGCGCCATTTATTTGCCGGTACAATCGGTAGGTGTAATGGGCGATGAGCGTACGTATGAAAACGTAGTTTGCTTACGCGCAGTGGAATCACTGGATGGCATGACAGCCGACTGGTGCCATTTGCCTTACACCCTGCTGGCCAAAATATCAAACGAAATTATCAACAACGTAAAAGGAATAAACCGGGTTGTATATGACATTAGTTCGAAACCACCGGCTACCATTGAGTGGGAATAAACAGCTGTTTTGGGTACTAGGCTTGCTTATAGTAAGCGCCTGTTCACCTAAAGTGCAACCTGTTACTAAAACTGCGCCGCCAAAAGCGGCGCAGCCTGTTACAACGGTACCCCAATCAGCCACAACACCTGCAAAACCTGCAGGTACCGTATCTGGCAAAACCTCGGCAATTGCTATGTTGCTGCCTTTTAACCTGGATAAACTGAATTCGTTAAAAGGCTATAACAAGGCCGACCTGAAAAAGGCGAATATTGCCATTGATTATTACCAAGGTTTCCGCCTGGCGCTCGATTCTTTAACCAACCTGGGTTATAATTATCGCTTGCAGCTGTTTGATACCAAAGATGAACCTGGCTACACGCACAGTTTGTCTACCAACCCGGCCATTCGTAATAGCAACTTAATTGTAGGCCCTGTTTTTCCGGAAGGTATTAAATCATTCACCGGCAGGCCTGCATCGGTAAACAAACCTTTACTGTCTCCCCTTTCCCCTGCGTCGCCTGCCGAGTTTGGTAACCCTAACCTGATTACAGTTAATCCGCCTTTAGAATATCATGCCTGGCATGCTGCCCGCTATATTAGTAAAGTATTAAGGGCAAAGCGGGTTTTTGTATTAAAGTCGGGCTTTAGTGAAGATAACAAGTATACTGTTCCATTTCAAAAATTTATAGATAGCCTGGGCCGCAAAAAGGTTAGGGTAATCAACCTGAATGTGGTACGTGGCAAACTTACACCGCTTTTAGCACAATTATCTAAAACCGAAGAAAACGTATTTATGGTACCATCGGTAAACCAGCAATTTTTGATGGTTACCATGCGTTCATTAGACACACTGCGTAAAAATTATCCGGTTACCGTGTTTGGACACCCTAACTGGGACAAATTTGCCTTTTTGAAAGCGGATTTGTTACAACGCTTAAAAGTACATATCACTGCTGCCGAACGGGTAAATTACCGTGCGCCGGCCACCATAACTTTTATAAAAGCTTACCGTAAGCATTTTAACAGCGAGCCTAGCACATATGCTTATAAAGGTTTTGATGATGGCTTATACTTTGGACAACTACTGGCTCAGGACAATAATGAACTAAACCATTTAGACCGGCATAATTATACGGCTTTGCATAACGGTTTCAGTTTTGAAAAAAAGCCAGGCTTAGGTTGGGTAAATACACATGTTAGCATTTTGAAATATGCTAATTACGAATTAAGGCTAGTAGAATGAAAGCGCTCAATCAATTAAAAACCTTTCAACGCATTTTAAGCGAATACCCTGCCGATACGCCATTGGGTAAGTTTTTGCCAGGTTTTTTCAGGCAAAACAAACAAATGGGTTCTACCGACCGCCGCGTGGCCAGCAGGTTAATTTACAACTATTTTCGATTAGGCAGTGCGCTGGCTAACTTGCCGGCCGAAGATCGTTTGATGGTAGCTGAATTTTTATGTAATAATCAGGTAAACTCCTTTTTACAGCATTTTAAACCGGAATGGGCCAACTGTGTAGGTTTTGAATTAGATGAAAAGATCACTATGATCAAAACAGCCTATCCAGCTTTCAGGCTCGAAGATATTTATCCTTGGCTGGAACATTTGTCGGCAGGCATTGATAAAGAAGCATTTTTAAAATCATTTTTCATACAGCCCGATTTATACATACGGGTACGCAAGGGCTTTGAACAACAGGTAAAAGCAGAACTAAAGAAAGCCGAAATTTCGTTTAAAGATGAAGGCAGCAACTGCCTAACATTGCCAAATGGCACACGGTTGGAAAACATTTTTCCTAATCAGCACTGGTTTGAGGTACAGGATTATTCATCGCAACAAACCGCCCGTTATTTCAAGCCAAGTCGCTGGGAAAACTGGTGGGATGCCTGCGCCGCATCGGGCGGTAAATCGCTGCTATTGCATGATCAGGAGCCGGATTTGAAACTGGTGGTATCAGATGTACGGGAAAATATTCTGGCTAATCTGGACGAACGCTTTAGACAAGCGGGCATTAACCGTTACCAGAAAAAGATTCTGGACCTGACGCAAAACCCTGACTTCATTATGCACAATTATGCCTTCGACGGCATCATTTTGGATGCACCCTGTACCGGCTCGGGCACCTGGGGCCGCACGCCGGAACTGGTAACACAATTCAACCCACACCGCATTGCTTTCTTTCAGCGTTTGCAGCAAAGCATTGCCCGCAATGTAGTTAAGTATCTAAAGCCCGGTAAAGCACTTATCTATATTACCTGCTCGGCCTTTAAAGCCGAGAATGAAGAGAACGTGGACTTCTTGGTCAAAGAATTAGGCTTGCAATTGGAAGAAATGCAGGTATTGAAAGGCTATGAGCGTAAGGCAGATACTATGTTTGTGGCAAGGTTGATTGCACCGGGTGAGGTGGAAAATAAGCCATAAACTCCCTGTCATTTCGAGTGATACGAGAAATCTTTTGAGAGCGATTAGTTAGCTAGTCACATTCAAAATTTCTTACTATAATTCGAGATAACGTTTTTTTAAAAATGATTTAACGTCTTGGTCAGTTCCTCAGAAATTGTATTTGACGATTTTTGCTAAAAACAGATACGCACATTATAGTAAATAACAAAAGAGGACTCCAGTAATCTTTAAGCGTGACTTGCAGCGATGTCATATACCTTTGACATGCCGATGGTTGTGAATATAAAAGACCTGTACCACACATTAAAACTTTAATTTTCAGTCCATTATCTATTTTATGAAAGTCCCAAAAGGCATAAAAATGATCTTGGTAAGGCATGTATGTTTTTAAACCTATTTCTTTAACCTTATTTACGGCCTCTACTAAAGTCCAATATTTTGCTTTTTTGCCAAAATGTATATCCACACCCTGAGTATCATCCTTAGCTGCTTTCCACCGTTTTAACATTAGTTGAGCATATTTTAAACTCACACTATCTTCAGCATCGTTTCCGGTAAGATCTAAAACTAAATACTTTTTCTTAGCCGGTATCCTATATGCAGGAGGAAACGTTTTATTAGTCACCGAATCAAAGAATACAATATCCATCGCACGAATTGGCTCAAAAGCTTTGTGCTGATGCAGCCACCATATACAAAGTGCAGGTAATAACACTAAACTAATCAGTCCGGCAGGATAATATATTTTGCGATGAGGTTTATAGCCTAACAGCTTCATAACCAAATATAAGCTTCTACTTCAACTCATCCAACACCTTAAACAGCTTTTGCCTTACAGCAGTGGTAGAACCGTTATAGTTGTTAATAATAGCCGAAAAGCATAACCTGCGGCCTTGGTGGGTTTGATAACCGGCATAGGCCACTACACCACCAATGGTGCCGCTTTTCATTTTCATGTTATTGTACAGGGGCAAACTTTCATAAAAAGCGGGGTACCAGTCTTGGCCAACGGCAGTCTGCAAGATGTGGGCAACGGTGTTAGTAGTTACCCTATCGCCTGGAGAAAGGCCACTGCCGTCGTACAAACGCAAGGTATTAATATCTATGCCGCGCGCCTTCCAAAAGTTTTGCAGCGTTTCCACGCCGCTTTGGGTGGAGATGGGGTGATTGCTTTTCCAAGCGATGGTTTTCAACAGCTGCTCGGCATACAAATTAATACTTTCGCGGTTTAGCCAGTACACGATCTGGCTTAATACCGGTGATGATATGGTAGCTAACGTAGTATTCAATGCAGGTAACAGTACCGCCTTTGATGCAAGCGTAGTTCCAGACTCCGGCTCGCCACTTACGGCAATGCCTATCCGTTTTAGCGTGTCACTTAAACGCCAGGCCGCATCAAAGGCAGGATCGGGCAAGGCCACGCTAATGCTTTTTTTGGCTTTATCTACCGCATAATGCCCACGGATGTACATCAGTTTGTTACCTATAGGCATGTAGGGGTAAGATTGGTCGCCACTGCCGGCAGGGCCATTTTTTACTTCGCTTTTAAAGGTAAAATACGGCATATCGGGCACGGTTTTAACTACGCTCACCAATGTACCCACAGGGCCCAACTGGTACTTGATATCAAAACTGTTTTCGCGCCAGCACAGGGCCGATGTTCCGGCACCATAGTATGTGCCCATGTCTTGCCATATCCATCCATCAGGTACCGATTGGGTATCGAACATAGTATCATCGCCAATTACACTACCATTAATTTGCTTAATGCCGGCTTGTTTTAGTGCAGCCACCATACGGCTCAGCACTACCCCCTCTTTGGTTGAGGGCCATCGCCAGCTACCCAGTGTTGGGTCGCCACCGCCTTTAATGATCACATCGCCATTTAACGTACCGGTGCTGACGTCAATGCTACCGCTGTAACCAATCTGCGTTTGGTACTGAAAGTCTTTTCCCAACAGGTTAAAAGCAGTAATGGAAGTCACCGTTTTTAGCGTAGATGCCGGCGCCAAACCCATGTTAGGGTTCGCGGTAAAAACCGTTTCACCGGTTTGTGCATCCAATACCGTTAACGATATGGAAGCATACTGGCACTGGCTATCCTGCTGTAAGCGGTTAAAAGCAGTTTGTAAGTTTTGCTCTAACGTTTGGGCATAAGTACTAAAAGCGGTAAAAACAAACCCTAAAATGCTTATGCTTTTTTTTATCTGTGTAGAAGTTTTAAATAATATGCCGTTCTTCAAAATCCAATAAATTATCCGTATCAGTAAACTAGTTCTAATCAACTAATTCGGATAGCCGCAAAAAGTTTCTGAAATAATAAATAACTGTTACGCCGGGGTTTCATATTCTACCGTTTCATCGTGCTTTACATTGCGTTGTGTGAGGTAATAAATCGGAATCCCAATCAATACGATAAGCAGGCCATATTTAGTATAATCCGTTTTATAAATAATAAGTAATCCGCAAAATGCTAAACCCATCAATATATAGATTGCCGGCAGAATTGGGTAACCAAATGCTTTATAAGGCCTTGGTGCGTCCGGACGTTTAATACGTAGAATGTAAATACCAATAATAGTAAGCATGTAAAAGATCACCACCACAAACGAAATCATATCCAGCAAATCGCCATACTTACCACTTAAGCATAGTAAGCAAGCCACCAGGCATTGTATCCACAAGCCAAACTCGGGTACAGCATTTTCGTTCAGGGTGCCGGTTTTTTTGAAAAACAAACCGTCTTTAGCCATGGTGTAATACACCCGCGCACCGGCCAGAATCAAGCCGTTGTTGCAACCAAAGGTGGATATCATAATCATAACGGCGATGATGATGGTGCCGATGTTGCCAAAAATAACATGTGATGCCGCTACCGCTACTCTATCCTTTTCGGCCGAGGCAATCTCCTGCAAAGGTAGTACAGCAGTGTACATTACGTTGGCTGATACATAGATAAGCGTTACGATAAGCGTACCCAAAAATAAACTCAAACCAATATTACGCTGCGGATTTTTCATCTCGCCGGCTATAAAGGTGACGTTATTCCAGGCATCGCTACTAAAAATAGAGCCAACCATTGATGCTGCAATAGCCCCCATGGCAGCAGCCGTGGTGTACGATGTAAGGCTGCCATCTTTACTCAGGCCATGCAAATTCCAGGCATTGCTCCAGTTGGCATGCCATACATCACCTTTTAGCATAATAAAACCAAAAGCTATTAACCCGAATAAGCTAAGCAATTTGGTTAGCGTAAAAGTGGTTTGGATAATTTTACCGCCTTTTACCCCTTTAGTATTAATGTAAGTGAGGATGACGATTAATACGATAGACACCAATTGTGCAGCACTTAGCGTAAAGTTATAACCACCAATAGGCACCTGCACCAGTATATTATCTTCGCTTACGGCAGGTATCAGATAAGCTGCAAATTTGGAAAAGGCCACCCCTACCGCAGCAATGGTTCCGGTTTGGATGACGGCAAAAAAGCTCCAGCCATATAAAAAGGCAATTAATTTATTGTAGGCTTCTTTAAGGTAAACATACTGCCCGCCAGCTTTAGGGAACATGGCGCTTAGTTCGCCATAACTTACAGCGGCGGTCAATGTCATAAATCCGGTAATCAGCCATACGGCAATCAGCCAGCCGGCCGAGCCCACGTTGCGGATAATATCGGCACTTACAATAAAAATACCTGAGCCAATCATAGAACCGGCCACCAGCATGGTGCCATCCAGCAAGCCCAGTTCATGCTTCAGGTGAGGTTGTTTAGGATTATTTTCCATTAAAAGTTACAGCTTCAAAGCCCTAATCTATTTAAAAAATGTCACAATGCTTATTGTCGTCATTTTTTAAAATGTAACAACTCGGCTATGTGCGTTCTCTTTTAGTAATTTCATATTGATAACACTTAAAAATCCGCATTAAATTAAGGCAATTCTTAACAACCTCACATCAACCATAAAAACCTGTACATCAATACATAACACTAAATCTTTCCAATAATTTTTCGCACATTAGTGAATACCAATTATTCACTTCTAACCAATATTAACTTATGGATTTCGTGTACCACAATTTCATCTACCTTATTCCGGTAATAGGGTTGATAGGCCTTGTTGCTATGTCTGTAAAATCGGCCTGGGTTACCAAGCAACCTTCGGGCGATGCTAACATGAACCAGCTGGCCGGTTACATTGCCGATGGTGCCATGGCATTTTTACGTGCCGAATGGAAAGTGTTGAGTTATTTTGCAGTGATCGCTATCATTCTGCTGGCATATTCGGGTACTACGGTGCCTACCTCCAGCCCGGTTATTGCCGTGTCATTTATCATCGGGGCATTTTTATCGGCTTTTGCTGGTTACCTGGGTATGCGCATTGCCACCAAGGCCAATGTACGTACTACGGAAGCAGCCAAAAGCAGTTTAGCGAAAGCCCTTAATGTATCTTTTACCGGAGGCACCGTGATGGGTTTGGGTGTGGCCGGTCTGGCGGTATTAGGTTTGGGGTCGTTATTTATTTTATTCTATCATATTTACGTGGTTAAAACCGGCGGTAACGTAAACGGCGAGGCCATGTCAAAAGCGCTGGAAGTACTGGCAGGGTTCTCGCTCGGTGCCGAGTCTATCGCCCTGTTTGCCCGCGTAGGCGGCGGCATTTATACCAAAGCGGCCGACGTAGGTGCCGACCTGGTAGGCAAAGTGGAAGCCGGCATCCCAGAAGACGACGTGCGCAATCCGGCCACCATTGCCGATAATGTGGGCGACAATGTTGGCGACGTAGCCGGTATGGGGGCCGACTTATTTGGCTCATATGTAGCCACCATACTGGCTACTATGGTACTGGGTCGCGAAATAGTGTCGCGCGATGCATTCGGTGGCATTGCTCCTGTGCTGTTGCCTATGGTTATTGCCGGATTGGGGTTAATATTCTCCATCATCAGCGCATCATTTGTACGCATTAAAAACGAGACCGATAGTGTGCAAAAAGCGTTGAACGTGGGCAACTGGTCATCCATAATACTTACAGCCATAGCTACTTTTTTTGTAGTGCGATGGATGTTGCCTGAAGATGACTTTTATCTGATTCGTGATTTAGATGCCGATGGTCATGTTAAAACCGGGGCTTTAGTATTTAATAAAACCGGCGTATTCTTATCTATTGTAGTAGGGTTAATTGTAGGTACACTTATGTCCATCATCACCGAATATTATACCGCTATGGGTAAACGCCCAGTGATGAGCATCATCCGGCAATCTTCAACTGGGCATGCCACCAATATTATTGGCGGCTTGGCAGTAGGTATGGAATCAACTGTGTTGCCTATACTTGTTTTAGCGGCAGGTATTTATGGCTCGTACCACTTTGCGGGCCTGTATGGGGTAGCCATTGCCGCCGCCGGCATGATGGCTACCACCGCCATGCAACTGGCCATCGACGCTTTTGGCCCCATTGCCGATAACGCCGGCGGTATTGCCGAAATGAACCAACTGCCCGAAGAAGTACGTCACCGCACCGATAATCTGGATGCCGTTGGTAATACCACTGCCGCCACAGGTAAAGGTTTTGCTATTGCATCGGCTGCGTTAACCTCGTTAGCCTTGTTTGCTGCCTTTGTAGGGGTAGCAGGAATTGAGCATATTGATATTTACAAAGCCAATGTATTGGCCGGCTTGTTTGTAGGCAGCATGATTCCGTTCATTTTCTCGGCGCTGTGTATATCAGCGGTTGGCCGGGCGGCCATGGCAATGGTTGAAGAAGTGCGCCGGCAGTTTCGTGAGATACCGGGCATTATGGAATACAAGGCCAAACCTGAATACGAAAAATGTGTGGCTATATCAACCAAGGCCTCTATCCGCGAAATGGTAGCGCCGGGACTTATTGCGCTTATCACTCCCATTATCATCGGCTTTGCTTTTGGTCCGGAAGTACTGGGCGGGTTGCTGGCCGGTGTAACCGTATCGGGCGTACTGATGGGTATTTTCCAGAGCAATGCAGGCGGTGCCTGGGATAACGCCAAAAAATCATTTGAAAAAGGCGTAGAAATTAATGGTGAGATGCACTACAAAAAGTCCGACCCGCATAAAGCTTCGGTAACCGGCGATACCGTTGGCGATCCGTTTAAAGATACATCGGGCCCTTCGATGAACATATTAATTAAGCTGATGTCAATCGTATCATTGGTAATTGCACCGCACTTGAATCATGAAGTTGATACCAATAAGCGGATACAGAAAGAAATTAATAAACAATCCTTGAACATACCCACAATAATTAAAACAGATAAATATTTGTAAAGGTACAAAACGGAGCATTCTAAGCGGAAGGCTCTGTTTTTTATGCATACTTGCCTGCAAGATGGTCCCTTAATTCTTGTTTGAAGTAAACGCAGTTAAGTAAACAGATAAACGGCTCTGTAATTATTCATAAAACACCAGTTTATTAAAGATAACATAATCTTTACAGACAATTTATCTTCATTATGAAGCATCAGAGCCGTTTTCTTTAAATTTTCAATAAAAATAAGTACGTTTGGGCAACGATGATTAAATCCTTACAACTGAAAAAATAAGATGAGTTTATTTATTAAGAAGTCCATTAAGTCGTTGCTGGCGGCAGCAGCCGAGTCGGACAAGAGTTTGAAGCGAACGCTTGGACCTACGGCCCTGATTGCTTTAGGTATCGGCGCTATTATTGGTGCAGGTTTGTTTGTGCGTACAGCCGCTGCCGCAGGTGGCAATGCCGGACCCGCCGTAACTATTTCATTTATTATTGCTGCTATTGGTTGTGCCCTGGCCGGTTTGTGCTATGCAGAATTTGCCAGTATGATTCCGATTGCCGGTAGTGCCTACACCTACTCTTATGCCACCATGGGCGAGTTTATTGCCTGGATTATAGGTTGGGATTTGGTTTTGGAATATGCCCTGGGTGCTGCAACAGTAGCCATTGGCTGGTCACAGTATTTGAACGACTTATTACATACTTTTTTTGGGACAACCATACCGTATGAGTGGAGCCATTCCCCTTTTCAGGTATCTGAAGCTGGTGTACATGGTATTGTAAACCTGCCAGCTATCTTAATCATTCTTTTACTTACCATGTTGCTTATTCGCGGTACTGCCGAATCTGCTTTGGTAAACAATATCATTGTATTTGTTAAAGTAGCTATCGTATTGTTAATTATCGGCTTCGGATGGTCATTTATCAATCCGGCTAACCATAACCCTTATACCATTCCTGCTGATGCCGGTACCGTAACATTAAATACAGGTATTGTACATAATTATGCCGACTTCTGGAACAACGGATGGGCGGGCGTATTGCGTGGTGCCAGTATTGTATTCTTTGCCTTTATTGGTTTTGATGCCGTATCTACAGCAGCTCAAGAAGCTAAAAATCCACAAAAAGATATGCCTTTGGGTATTTTAGTTTCATTAGTAATTTGTACTGCATTGTACATCCTGTTCTCACATGTGTTAACAGGTGTTGCATCATATAAAGAGTTTTTAACCCAAGGCAGCGAAGCTTCGGTTTCTTATGCTATCCGCCATCATATGCCGGGTTACGAGTGGTTAGCCAAATTGGTAACCGTAGCTATTTTAGCCGGTTTTTCTTCGGTAATTTTGGTAATGCTAATGGGCCAAACCCGCGTATTTTATACCATGAGTACTGATGGTTTAGTACCAAGTGTATTTTCTAAATTACACCCTAAATACCGCACGCCTTACAAATCACAATGGTTATTTTTTGGATTTGTATCATTGTTTGCAGGTTTTGTGCCTGATAGTATTGTGGGCGATATGGTAAGTATCGGTACTTTATTTGCTTTTGTGCTGGTATGTTTGGGTATATTCATTTTACGTAAAACAGATCCCGACATAGAGCGTCCGTTCAAAACGCCTTTGTATTACATTGTTTGTCCGCTGGGGGCTTTGGTTTGCTTAGGAATGATTGTGAGCGAAGGTTGGGAAAACTGGGCTCGTTTAATTGTCTGGCTAATCATCGGTTTCATCGTTTACTTTGGCTATAGTATTAAACATTCTAAAGTAAGATTAGGAGCTGATACGACACCAAACGATCCGCCTAATCCTAAATATGTTGATTAACGTAACAAATTAAATATCTTGAAAAGGTTCTGCACATTGTGCAGAACCTTTTTTGTTGTTAATCCTTTTTAAACCGTACCAATAAATAAACCGGATTAATGAAGATTGATAAACATTTGTGGATACTGGTGCTGGTATGTGTCATTAACTCCATGGGCTTTGGCATTATTGTACCACTACTTTACTCGTATGGTAAAAAGTTCGGACTTAATGAGCAGACTATTGGTATACTAACCGCAACTTTTTCGGTAGCCCAGTTCTTTGCCACACCATTAATGGGGGCGCTATCAGATAAATGGGGGCGCAAGCCATTACTTGCTATAAGTTTGGCGGGTACCTGTGCTTCCTTCCTGATGTTTGCTATGGCACAAAACTTGGTTATGTTATTTGCCGCACGCTTGCTGGATGGCATTACCGGTGGCAACATTTCGGTAGCCCAAGCTATGGTGTCAGACACCTCTACACCCGAAGACCGGGCCAAAAAGTTTGGCATTTTAAGCTCGGCATTCGGCTTCGGTTTTGTAATTGGCCCAGCTATTGGAGGACTGCTCAGTAAACTTGGGCTACAGGCACCCTTTTATTTTGCGGCTGGCATCGCCTTAATTGGCTCCCTTTGCGCTACATTTTTACTAAAAGAAACACATGGTAAGGTAGAGGCAGGAAACAAGAACCAAGAGACAAGAAATGGGAACAGTTTCAAAAATAAAGATACACATAACAGAAAACCCACAACAGAAAACTCACAAAAATCTAAGCGCAAGTTCACCTTTGCATCGCTTATTACCGCTATAAAAATGCCGGTTATAGGTACGGCTGTGATCACGGGGTTCTTTTTAACCATGGCACAGTTTACCATGATTGTTGGTTTCCAAACGTTCTCGGTAGATAAGCTTAAACTTACCCCTTCACAAATTGGCCTTATATATGCCGGATTTGGTATTACGGGTATTTTGATGCAGCTGTGCGTGCCGTTAATTACCAAGTTGATCAAGTCCCGAACGGTTATACTATTGCTGTCTACGCTGGTTTGTTTAGTGGCTATGCTTTTAACCGGCTTGGTTAGTGCGGTATTTATTTTCATCGCCTGCATGTACATTTACGGATTGTTTAACGGCTTGCGCAATCCTATGCTTAATGCCATCATTGCCGACCATAATGATGATGACATGCAAGGCGAAATATTGGGCGTCAACCAATCGTATGCCTCTGTAGGGCAAACCTTGGGACCAATTGCAGCAGGTTTGGTAACCGCTATTTCGGTAAACACCACGTTCTTTTTGTCGGCATTTTTTATTCTAATTGGTTTTTTACTTACTTTTCGGCTAAAATCCAAAGAGCAACAAACTGCCTAGCTATGCCAACTTTTGATCCACGCCAGATTTTATCCATCACCATGATTTTGTTTGCCATAATTGATATAGTGGGTACTATACCCATTATCATCGAACTAAGGCAACGGGCTGGTCATATAGAGTCGGAAAAAGCATCTATTGCGGTATTGGTACTGATGATAGCCTTTTTATTTGTGGGCGAAGAATTATTGAAACTAATCGGCTTGGATATTTCGTCCTTCGCCATAGCGGGTTCGTTAGTCATTTTCATCATCGCCATGGAAATGATTTTGGGTATTAAATTTTTTAAGGAAGATGATGTACCGCAAACTGTATCCATTGTGCCGCTGGCTTTTCCGCTTATAGCCGGCGCAGGTACCATGACAACGTTGCTATCGCTTAAATCACAGTATGCTACATCTAACATTATTGTGGCTATTATTTTGAATACGCTGGTTGTTTACATCGTACTTAAAAACACCAAACGCTTAGAGAGGCTTTTTGGCAAAACCGGATTAAACGTACTACGTAAAGCTTTTGGTGTAATTTTGCTGGCTATCGCTATTAAATTGTTTAGAAGCAATAGCGGGCTATAAGTAACTCTAAATTATACCATGTAACGCCCCGCCTTTGGCTCCCATTTGATCCACCAACTTTTCAACCTGCGGGTCTTTTTCCAACACCGGTGCATGTTGAGGCTTGATGCGGGCATTGATAATAAGCGGACCACGGCACCCCCAGTGCTTATGCTCGGTAAAACTGCGGATGCCATAAATATCATGCGACGGGTTACTGCGCGTGAAAGTTACCCACACCAGGTTGTTGATATTTTGCGCCGTAAAGCCGGCGTCATCACAAAATACCATCAGTGGCAAGCCCGATAAATCTTCGTCTTTAAGGTAATCATCCAATATACCGATGGCGCTTGCCAAATCTTCTTCATGCAGGTACTTGGGCACTTCTACCGCCAATACACCAGGGATAGCCATTTTGAAGATGTTGAATGGCCGTGGCAAACTAAATCCAGCAGGTAGTTCTGTCCATAGTTCACGCTTCTTATCGCCAGCCACTGTAATAGCTACCTTGCTGCCGCTGTTTAGTCCGCTGCCACTGTAATCAAGCGTATCGATGGTGGTTTTGGTATAAAAGTGCAGGTCGCGGGTTAGATCCACACGCTCTAGTACATGTTTTAAAAAGCCAGTCAAATCGTGAATATCCAATGCAGGATTATCTTCTTTAGCAGCAATAAACAGGTACTTCGCCAAGCTCAACTGGTTTTTGCCGAGGATATGATTGGCAATGGTCAGTATCTCCTGCGGGCGGCGTTCTTTTAAATAAGGCGTGTAACGCTCGCTACCAATAGCAAACAGTAGCGGGTGCACTCCTGCGGCATCTACGGCATTTACAGCATGCAAGCCCGGAATTTCAGACGGTAATGCCGAGCCGGTAATTTCATGTATCAGGGCGCCAAAGCTGGTATCTTCTTGCGGGGGTCTACCCACCACGGTGAATGACCATACAGCATCTTTACGATGATACACATTATGCACCTTCATTAACGGAAAAGGATGCGTTAAGCTATAGTATCCCAAGTGATCGCCAAAAGGGCCTTCGGGCTTATTTTCATGCGGCATTACCGTACCAGTTATTACAAAATCAGCATCGGCCGAAATACAGAAGCCTTCTGCATCATAAAAGTACCGGAAACGGCGGTTACCCAAAGCACCGGCAAAAGTCATTTCAGACAAACCCTCGGGCAAAGGCATCACAGCGGCTACCGGATGCGATGGCGGCCCGCCTACAAAGATGCTTACTTTTAACGGTTGCCCTTTGGCATTAGCTTTGGTTTGATGCACACCTATGCCGCGGTGTAACTGGTAATGCAATCCTATTTCGTTGTCTTGTGTATACTCATTGCCACCCAACTGAATGCGGTACATGCCCAAATTGGCATTCATGATACCTGGCTTGTCGGCATCTTCGGTATATACCTGCGGCATGGTTACAAACGGGCCACCATCCATGGGCCAGTTTACAATTTGTGGCAATGCGCTGATTTGAGTACGGCCAAAATTAATGGGCGCACTCTTCCCCACTTTCATGGGCAGCGCAGATAAAGCCGTGAGCGCCACATTAGCATAGCTGAATGGCCGCTTTATAGCTTTAACCGGATCAGTTTTTAAATCAACTAGTGTTTTAATCTTATCCAGCGTGTCACGGAAAATAAATTTCGATCGCTCCAGTGTACCAAACAGGTTTGACACTGCCGGAAACTTACTGCCTTTTACATTTTCGAACAAAATAGCCGGCCCCTCGTGCTCAAACACACGCAGGTGTATAGCGGCCATTTGCAGGTAAGGGTCTACCTCTTCTTTAATACGAATTAGATGACCATGTTTTTCCAGATCGGCAATGCATGCTTGTAAACTTGGGTATCCCATTTACTGGTAATTGAATTAAGCATCAAAATTACTTAAAAATGCACTACAACAATCGGGTTTGAAGTTTTTGAAACTATTTTGACTTCTATATGCTTTTAATTAAAAACATTAACCCTATGGAAAATAACGAATTAAAGCTGGGTACAGAAAAAGATTTTGCTGTTCCTGTTGAAAGATTGTACCAAGCCTGGATAACGGAAGAAGATTTGAAACAGTGGTGGAAACCATCCGAAAATCACCTGGTATCGGTAGAAAATGATGTACGCGTGGGCGGACAAGTACGTTACGAGTTTGAAGGAAAAGATAACCAGAAAGACTTAGTTATTTTGGGTGAGTACAAAGAAGTAGAAGAAAACAAAAAGCTGGTTTATACCTGGAATTGGGATGTACAAAGCGATGCTATTCCACTTAGTGAACACGTGCTTACCATTGAATTTATTGGAGATGGCGACAACAGCAAGCTGCGGGTAACGCAAGAAAATAAAGAAGAAGATGAGTCGGTTAAACCGCATGAGCACGGCTGGGAAAAATCATTAAACGATTTACAGGCTTATCTGAGCAAGTAATCTTGATAAAAAATGATATTTTAGGCAGTGCTTTAACCAGCACTGCTTTTTTATGCGTTTAAAAAATAAATTTATAATAAGCGCAATTGCTATCAGCACTGCGCTTTCTGCCTCCGCTCAAATTAAACCCGATAATATACCCGGTTTAACCGCTCAAGTCTATAGTAGCTATGTAAAAACATTAGCTTCCGACGAATTTGAAGGCCGTTTACCCTTTAGCAAAGGCGAAACCAAAACCATCAATTACTTAGAGCAACAGTTTAAAACACTGGGTCTGGAACCCGGCAACAACGGTAGCTACTTTCAGGATGTACCCATGGTGTCTATCAGTACCAACCCCAATCCTAAAATGAGTATTTCAGCTTCCGATAATTCATTTGATTTAGAGGGATTAAAGGATTATGTGCTTTGGACACGCCGCACCGAGCCATCTATTAAACTGGAAAACGACGAACTGGTATTTGCAGGCTTTGGCATTACCGCACCGGAATTTAACCATGATGATTATGCCGGACTAGATGTGAAAGGCAAGATTGTAGTGGTATTAATTAACGACCCTGGTTATTACGATGCCAAACAGTTTAAAGGCAAAACCATGACTTATTACGGCCGATGGACATATAAGTATGATGAAGCCGCCCGCCATGGCGCAAAAGGCTGCCTGATTATACATGATACCGGACCTGCCGCTTATGGTTTTGGCGTGGTGGCCAACAGTTGGAAAGCCACTAAACTGTACTTGGACCCACGCGGACATGAAAGTTACAAATGCGCCATCGAAGGCTGGTTTACCCTACCCGCTGCCGAACGTGTATTGCAGGCCGCTGGTACCAATTATAAAACATTGCTGAACCAAGCTTTAAAAAGCGATTTTAAAGTCCGTCCGTTAGCTCTAAAATTAAGCACCTCACTCACCCTAACTACACAATACAAACAATCACACAACGTAGTAGCCAAAATTCCGGGTACTAAAAAGCCGGACGAATGCATTATTTACTCGGCCCACTGGGATCATTTAGGTATTGGCAAGCCAGATGCTAAAGGCGATACCATTTATAACGGTGCCGGCGATAATGCCACCGGCACAGCGGCTTTACTTACGCTAGCCAAAGCTTTTAAGAGCCAAAAAGTAAAACCCGAACGTACCATATTATTTTTATCGGTAACGGCTGAAGAGCAGGGTTTATGGGGATCAGCCTATTATGCTGAAAACCCTATTTTTCCGAAGGAAAAAACGGTAGCCAACATTAATATGGACATGCTGTTCCCATACGGCAAAACCATGGATATTTCACTGATTGGTGAGGGGCAGTCAGAACTGGAAGATTACCTGGCTATTGCCGCTAAACAGCAAGGCCGATATGTAGCGCCGGAACCTGATCCATCAAAAGGCCTGTACTTCCGGTCAGACCATTTCAACTTTGCCAAAATCGGTATCCCTGCATTATACACCGAAACAGGGATTGATATACCCGGAAAAGGCAAAGCATATGGTCGCAAGTTACAGGATGACTTTACCGCTAATGTGTATCATAAACCAGCAGATGAGTATAATGCCGCAACCTGGGATGTAAGCGGTAGCATACTGGATTTGCAATTGTTATTTAACGTTGGTAGAAAGCTGGCTTACTCAACCACCCTTTGGCCCAAATGGAAACCCAATTCAGAATTCAGGGCCATCCGTGAAAAGTATATGAAATAAAAACAAGAAAGGCTGTTATAACCAATAACAGCCTTTCTTATTTACCAGCGCAGGACTTAACATACAGGAATATCCCTACCCAAACCAATCCTTTGATCAGAAAGAACAGAAAGCCTGCCACCCCTACGCGTTTAAGCCATTTAACCATATACTTTATTTACTTTGAAGTACGGGCAAAGGTAACAGTTTAGTTGTTTGGTGATAAGGGTATTGATATTATTGATAAAGGATATAAGATGATTATTGGAAGTTTTTAACGTTTGTCCTTATTCTTTGGGTTTGCCCAGCATCAGTTCTTTAATCATTTTTACCGGCGCACTGCCATAGCTTAAAAACTTCTCGTTAAAGGCTTTCAGCTTATACTTGTCGCCCAGCTTTTTTTGATACTCAGTGCGCAGGTCCATTATCTCTTTATAGCCGGTAAAATAGCTGGTTAACTGTACACTGGTTACGCTTACCCGTTTCCATTTGCCTTCGGCTTCGGCCTGTTGTTGGAAGGCTTCGTGTGTAAGCATTCTGATAGCCTGTTCTTTGCTCATGTTAGCCACATGCACACTATAATCTAATATGGTATTACATACCGAACGCAAATGCCATTTGTACCACATCAGGCGCATCTCGGGTTCGTTGTTTCCAAAACCGGCATCCAGCATCATGGGCTCGGTGTATACCGCCCAACCTTCAATCATGGCACCGTTTTGGAAAATGGATTTAATTAAACTTGGCGCTTTATTGGAATAAACCAATTGGGTGTAATGCCCAGGTATAGCTTCATGAATACACAAAATTTGAAGTATGTATTGATTGTATTCGCGCAAATAACTTTCGGCCCTTGCAGGTGCCCAGCCGGCTAAACTGCCTACGTTAAAGTAAGTGTTACCACCCTTATCATACGGACCCGGCGAACTTACCGATGCACCGGCTACGCCAGCCATGTAGGCAGGCTCTTTACGCACAACTAAAGGCTTACCAGGGTCAAGTGTCAGCAGGTCTTTTTGTTTAACAAAAGCTTCCAGCTTTGGAATCTGTTTCTCAATAGCCGACTGGAATTCTTCGGGCTTAACATGTTTAGCCGATAAGGTATCTATTACACGACCAATCAATTCCAAAGTATCTTTAGGCATTTCGGCCTTGCCAAAATATTTGGGCCATAGTTGGCGGCTCAGTTTAGCCATTTCGCCATGCAAATACTTTTTGCGTGTTACTGCAGCATTAAATACCTGCTGGGCTGTTGAGGTAGATTGAATATCAAATTTGAACTTATCCTCATACAGTTCGCGCCCTAGCCTAAAACTGCGTGGCTTTGCACTTTTTAAGTTAGACAGCCATACTGTAAAACCTCTGATAGCATCAGCCGATTGCTTAGCCCTGGCTAACATTTGCTTTTGCATAGCGTCAGGAATTTTAGTCTTTTTAAGCGAATCGGCAAAGTCTTTTTCAAAAACACTTACCCCGCCGTTAAGCTGATCTGCCGTTAAATCGGTTAGTTCGGGCACCGGGTTTTTAATTTGCTTTTGCGCTTCTTTGTAATAAGCCGGCACATTGGCCATCTTTTCATAAAAGTTACGTAAGCGCTTATCCAGCGGTGCATAGTGCTCGTTTAAAATGTAGGCAAACGTATTGATTACATTATAGGATGATGGATCCCACTCATAATCTCTAAGCGATTTTACGTGCCACTGCATTTTTTGCAGTTCGTTTTGAATTAATTGATAATCTATTTTATTGGCGTCAGACAAAGACCCCGACGCAAAACGAGCCAGCGAATCCATGTTAGAGCCTGCAAATTTGTACAGGTGTTGTAAGTTGGATGTAGTAGGCACTACCAAAATGCTGTCGTATTTATGATAGCCCATTTGTGTAGCTGCGTCAGGATTTTCTTTCCACAGGTTTTCCAAAAAATGATTGGTATAGGCATTAAAAGCGGCATCATCATGCCCGCCCTCTTCTGGAGCCATACCATCTTTTTTGCACGACGACAATGCCAGCATCATGCCAGCCACAGCAAGTATTCGTTTAATCACGCTAAAATTAGTGTTTTGATGAATGCATAAACGTAAACATTTTTTAACGGAAGCCGAACACTTCCTTAAAAACGTTACAGGCATCAACCATAATAGGTACGCCCTGGCTAAAAACAGCTGTATTAAAGCTGATAGAGGTTAACCGCTTTAAAGTATCAAAACTTTGATGCAAATTATCATACCGCGGGTTAAGCACCAGGTGTGTATGGTTTTCGGCAATATCTGCCGCAAATAAGATGCCGCCGTTTACCGGGTAAAATAGAGCTATTTGACCATCCCAATGGCCGGGGGCATGTATTACCTGTAAACCATCAACATCTGGTATATAGTCACCGTCGCTTAACTCAATTACATGCTGTATAGGATGGTGCTTTATAAAAGGCACCTTTTTGAGCAATGCCAACGCTTTAACCATGCGCTTTACCAGTTTTTTACCGAAGTGATAAGCACGGTCTTCTTTAATAAGTATTGCATCATCGGGATGTGCGTATACATTAGCTTGCGTATCGGCCACAATACTGTCCAAATCGCCAGAATGACTGGGCTTGGCATGTGTTATAACAATATGTTTAATATCTGTTGGTTTGGAGCCTATTTGCTTAATGGCTTCATATATAAATTTTTTGCTACCAGCCGGGCCAGTATTAATTAATATCAATCCGTCATCGCGGCGAATGATAAAAATATTAACAAACTGAAGCGGTATCTGGTAAACGTGAAACGTTATAGCTACCAGTTCCATAATTTAAGTTTATATCACATCAACCAACTTTGGGCTGATTTGTTGTTGGGATAAAAGTAACATTATGCCCGATACCCAACAAACAATTATAAGCGAAGTAATTAAACTACTTCAGGGTGGAAACGCCCACGCCAAACTGGATGATGCACTGGCCGGTTTGCCGCCCGAACAGCGTGGTGCGGTGCCAAATGGCTTACCCTACAGTATATGGCAATTGGTAGAACATATACGCATTGCCCAATGGGATATGCTGGAATTTTGCAAAGACGGCAACCATCAATCGCCTAAATGGCCTGATGAATACTGGCCTAAAGAAACAGCACCAGCCGATGAGCAGACGTGGAATCAATCCATCGGCCAAATTAAAAAAGATCTTGAGGGCATGATTGAACTGGTTAGCACCCAGGATTTATACACTCCTATTCCGCATGGCGATGGTCAGAACATATTGCGCGAAGCCTTGCAGGTTGCCGATCATACAGCTTACCATGTGGCCGAGATTATTGTGTTAAGAAGATTACTGAGCAGCTGGAAATCATAATCTTCCTTTCCCAAGGATAGGGCTTTTAACTAGCATAGTTTATAAAAACAAAAATGTCATTTCGAGAGGTAACGAGAAATCCTTTGAAAGCGATTAGCTTGTACGCTTCGAAAAGATCTCTCACTATCGTTCGAGATGACATTTTAATTAAAGCCTTTTAGAGGGATTATTTAAAGTCTTATTTTAACCCTTTTGCAAATTCCACTACTGCGCTTACCAGTTCAGGCTTAATTGGTAGCTCGGGCTGATTGTAAGTAGCAATGTTTGGTGCTGTTGCGGCAGGTGCTTCCTTTAATACATAATTCATGTTCGGTACAATCAGCATTTTTGCGTCCGATTTCACCTTTTTCAAGCGCTCCGCATCAGCGGTCGATACCTGCAAATCGGTAGTACCCTGTATAATCAGCATAGGTATCTTTAATTTTTTCAACTCGCGGGTGGGGTCATACCTCATCCACGACCGTAAATATGGTTGTACACTTACACGGGCAATGGAGTACAGCGCAGCATCAACCTTGTCGTTGTTTTTCCCTTTGCGTAGGGTATCTACAATAGCTTTAAAGTTATTGCGCACAAATTCTGGTTGTGACTTCAGTTGCTCAGTTAATATTTTATCTCCTGTCTGGCTTTCTGCTTCTACCATAACGAAGCCGTTAACCGGTTGTCCGTTAGCAGCCAGCATGCCTACCAGCGATCCTTCGCTATGCCCCAGCACAACTACTTTTGAAAATTTAGGATCGTCATGCAGTTGTGTAATCAGTGCCACGGCATCATCTACATAATCATCAAAACGAAGCTCAGCTTCTTTAGCGGCAGATACGTTTTGCCCAACCAGGCGCTTGTCGTATCTTGCACTGGCCACGCCATTTTTGGCCAATGCGATAGCCAATTGTTTATAAGTATCAGGGTTCTGATTAAGCTTTGCCTTGTTACCATCACGATCGGTAGGTCCACCAGATGCAATAATAAGTACCACCGGAATTTTACCGCTAACCTGCTTTGGCATTGCCAAGGTACCGTTGATGCTAGCCGTAAGAGTTTTCAAAGTGATGGGTGTTTCAACCACATCCGGATCCGGTGCGGCAGCAGTTGATGTTGCTATACCTTTAGCTTTATAGTTGTCAAAAAGCAGTCCGCCAATCTGTCCCCTGCCATTCAAGCTGATTTTCATGGCCAGGGTTGATTTTTGAAAATCTGCTTTATAAGTAGCAATCCCTTCGTCCATACCTACAAAAGTAGCCTGCTGCAAACCGCCAATCTGGCTTTGAAGCTGCGCCAGCATCTGCTGGTTTTTATCGGCTGGTATTTGTGCCTTGGTTTCGGCAGTAAACATATTAAATATGCTATCGGCTTGGTTACGGTTGTAATACCGCATAAATTTGTTCAAAGCCGTACGGTAAGCCGCCGGTTCGGTACTTTGTGCCGGCGAGGTAATTACACAACCTGCCAATAGCGTTAGCAAAAAGAATATCTTCTTCATAATCAGTTCTGCAAAATTAAGAAATTAAACGGGGGTTTGTTAATTAAGGCAACACGCATTTAGCCGCCATGCCCGGTTAAGGCGCTGATAATAATAACCAGCAGTACCAGTAAGCTAATGCCGGTATACAACCAGTCTTTTTCTATCACAAAGCCAACCGCCGAAAATACAACACGGATAACCGGCGTAGCAATCAGTAAAATAATGCCGGCTTGTATAATAGCCCTGCCACGCCCTGCAAATATACCATTCCATATGCCCGATGCAGAGTGCACAAAATGGGGTATGCCAGTAAATTTTTGGTAACTTACCGTTGCGTGCCCATGGCGGTACAGATACAACACACCACCCATACAAACTACCAGCATAGATAAGCTTACACCTATGCGCAACACCCAGCCTAAAACTTGCTGCATATCTGTATCTTTAAACGTTCTGCGCTCAGCCATTTGTTTATACCTTTTGATGAATACCGTTATAAATCATTTGCACCGCCAAGAAGGTAACTACTATGGCAAACACCCAACGCAGCCATTGTGATGATGAAGTATGAACCAGTATTTTAGAACCGGTTAACGCACCCAGCAGCACCCCCACTACCACCGGCATTGATATTTCGGGATTTATATAGCCACGCTGCAAATAAACCACTGCGCTGGCAGCTGCCGTTACACCGATCATAAAGTTGCTGGTTGTGGTAGATACTTTGAACGGAATACGCATAATGCTATCCATCGCCACTACTTTTAATGAGCCGGAGCCGATACCTAATAAGCCTGAAATTAAGCCGGCAAATGCCATCATGGCAAAGCCGCCGCCTACTTTGCGCACACCGTAAGTTACAGTTTGGCCATTATCAGGATATGTACCGTTCAGTTTTAGTTTTTCGGCCCACTGGCTTTTTTGCTGATTAACCTGCGTATCTTTCTTTTTTAGCGACATGAAGGCTGAAAATATTAAGATGACGCCAAATAGTATAGCAATAAAGCTGGTTTGTAGGTGAAGAGCCAGCATAGCGCCAAAAAATGCGCCGATAGTGGTGGCAATTTCCAGAAACATACCGATACGAATATTGGTAATCCCCTCTTTTACATAAGCCGCCGCCGAGCCGGATGAAGTGGCAATTACGGACACCAGTGAGGCACCGATGGCGTAATGAATATCAACATTTAACAAAACAGTGAGTAACGGAATAATTACCACACCACCACCTAAGCCGGTTAATGAACCTAGTAAACCAGCCAGGTAAGACCCGGCCAAAACAATCAGCGTAAATACAAATACCGACATTCTAAAACGTTTGGCTGGCTGCTAAGGTAACAAATTATTAAGGCGACGAGATGTATTCGGTACGCATTGTCAAATTATTATCACATGACGTTCATGAATGTTGATAATGCAATATTGGTATCAACAATCAATCTTAAACACTGTTATACCACAACAATTTCTTCACATAATCCATAAAGCTATGGCCTTTCAAAAAATCCTGGAATTATTAGGCGATCAGGCCGATAACCTGCTCCAACATCAAAGCAAAACTTTCGATAAAAACTTACTGCACCTGCCATCGCCCAATTTTGTGGACGAGGTATTTGCACAAAGTAACCGCAACCCGCAGGTACTGCGTAATTTGCAAGCCATATATAATCATGGCCGCTTGGCCGGTACCGGGTATGTATCTATATTACCTATTGACCAAGGAATTGAACATACAGCAGGCGCATCTTTTGCTAAAAACCCAATGTTTTTCGATCCAGAAAATATTATAAAGCTGGCTATTGAAGGAGGCTCAAATGCAGTTGCCACTACATTTGGTAATCTGGCCATGATGTCGCGTAAGTATGCGCACAAAATTCCGTTTATAGTTAAAATAAACCATAACGAACTACTTACCTACCCAACCAAATACAACCAGATTATGTTTGGTTCTGTTGAAGATGCCTGGAATTTAGGCGCAGCTGCAGTAGGTGCCACTATCTATTTTGGCTCTGAAGAATCAAGCCGTCAAATTATCGAGGTATCACAAGCTTTTGAGCGTGCGCATGAATTGGGCATGGCTACTATATTGTGGTGCTACACCCGTAACAATGATTTTAAGAAAGACGGTGTAAACTACGAAACCGCCGCTGATATTACCGGTCAGGCTAACCACATTGGAGTTACTATTCAGGCCGATATCATCAAGCAAAAAATGCCCGACGTAAACGGTGGTTTTACCAAAATTAATTTCTCGAAAAGCGACCCGTTGATGTACAGCCAGATGACAACTGATCACCCTATTGACCTTTGCCGTTACCAGCTGGCTAATTGCTATATGGGCCGTGCCGGATTAATTAACTCTGGCGGCGAGTCAAAAGGCCCGGGTGATTTGGCCAACTCGGTAGCCAATGCTATTATTAACAAACGTGCAGGCGGTACCGGTTTAATTTTAGGCCGAAGAGCATTTCAGCGTCCGTTTGAGGAAGGTGTAGAGTTTTTACATACCATTCAAGACGTATATTTGGCCTCAGAAATTGATATTGCTTAATGAAACATATTGTAACCCTGACGCTGAGCCCAACGGTTGACAAAAGTACCAGTGTTGACCACGTTGTAGCCGATCAGAAATTATCTTGCGACGAGCCTAAGTTTGAACCGGGTGGTGGTGGCATCAACGTATCGCGTGGTTTAAAGCGACTGAACGTTAATTCAGTCGCCATTTTTCCATCAGGTGGCTTAACCGGTCAGCGTTTGCAGGATCTGCTGAAAGAAGAGCGCATCAATCAGCAGCCGATCCTAACCGAAAACATGACGCGCGAAAACTTCATCGTATTAAACCGTGAGGTACAGGAAGAATACCGCTTTGGCATGCCTGCCGTAGAGCTGTTGCCTAAAGAGGAGCGCGAAATACTAAGCGTCATCCGCAACCTGTCACCCAAACCTAAATTTATTGTGGTAAGCGGGGGCATGCCTCCAGGGTCTAGTGATGACTTTTTAGCCAAAGTGGCCCGCATTGCCAAACAGGATGATGCGAAACTGATTGTAGATACCTCAGGCGAGGCACTTAAAAATGCGGTTGAAGAAGGCGTTTATTTGTTGAAGCCTAACCAAAGCGAGTTGAGTAAGCTAACCGGTATTGAGGTAAAAGATCAGGCAACGGTTGAGGAAGCTGCCCGCCAAATTATCGATAAAGGCAAATGCCATATTGTGGTAGTATCTATGGGGCCTGATGGCGCTTATGTGGCTACAAAAGATTTTTCGGAAATGGTAGAAGCCCCACAGGTGCAAAAACGAAGCACCGTTGGCGCCGGCGACAGCATGGTAGCCGGAATGGTTTACGCCCTAGAAAAAGGTTTTGACCTGCGCCAGATGGTACGTATGGGTATTGCCTGCGGCAGTGCCGCTACCATGAATTCGGGCCCCGAGCTATTTAAAAAAGAAGATGTTGAACGGCTTTACCAAGGCATGCTTGGTAAAGCAAGATAGCTTAAGATTTGACCTAATGTTTAATTTCAGGCGGCAAGAAAAATCTTATACACTCACAAGTTACTGTATAAGATTTTTCTTGCATTCCGGAATTGCATAAGTATTTGAATTGCGAAACCCCAATCAGAAGTCTCCCTTATTTTGTTTATCAACTCCTTTATCACCGCTTCATGCCTAATGCTTATCTTCGTGGCATGTCACCAATTGTAGCCAAAGAACGTATTGAGAGCCTGACTGCTGAGCTGAAACAACATAATTATAACTATTATGTACTGGCACAGCCTACTATAACGGATTATGATTTTGACCAGAAACTCCGTGAATTAACCGACCTGGAAAAGGAATACCCTGAATATGCCGACCCTGAATCGCCTACCTTAAAAGTGGGTGGCGAGGTTACCAAAGAGTTTCAGACGGTAAAGCACCGCTGGCCCATGTTATCATTGGGCAATACCTACAGCGAGCAAGAGCTAATTGATTTTGACCAGCGTATACGCAAAGCCATTGGCGACAATTTCCAATACGTATGTGAGCTGAAGTTTGACGGATTATCCATGAGCATGACTTACGAGCAGGGTAAACTGGTACGTGCCGTAACCCGCGGTAACGGTGTAGAAGGCGATGATGTAACTACCAATGTACGTACTATACACAGTGTACCTAAACGGTTAGGTACTGGTAACTATCCAGATTTTTTTGAAATACGCGGTGAGGTGCTGATGCACCGCAAAGCTTTTGAGCGCTTGAATAATGAACGTATTGAAGGCGGCGAAATTGCTTATGCCAACCCCCGTAACTTTGCTTCGGGTACCATGAAACTGCAAGACTCGGCCGAGGTAGCTAAACGGCCGCTTGATTGCTTTTTATACTTTTTGTATACCGATAAACCGCTGTTTAAAACTCATTGGGATAGCTTACAAGCTGTGAAAAGTTGGGGCTTTCATGTAAGTGAACACACCCGTTTGTGTAGCAGCATACAAGATGCACTGGCTTTCATCAACGAATGGGAAGAAAAACGCTTTAATTTAAGCTTTGACATTGATGGCATTGTGCTTAAGGTAAATAATTATGCACAGCAAGAAGAGCTTGGTTTTACAGCTAAGGTACCCCGCTGGGCCATCTCTTACAAGTACAAAGCCGAACAGGTAGAAACCGAACTGCTGGATGTAGAATACAACGTGGGCCGTACAGGAGCCGTTACACCGGTAGCTATATTAAAACCAGTACTGCTAGCCGGAACCACCGTAAAACGCGCTACCCTGCACAACGCTAACGAAATATTGCGATTGAACTTACACGAAGGCGACTCGGTTTATGTTGAAAAAGGTGGTGAAATCATCCCCAAAATTATCAGCGTAAACGAGGCTAAGCGTAAGCCCGGTGCACAGCCCGTTACTTACCTAACCACCTGCCCATCATGCGGCACACCGCTGGAGCGCAAGCCCGGCGAGGCGGCTTTCTATTGCCCTAATGATGAAGGCTGTCCGCCACAGATTGTAAGCCGTATGCAGCACTTTGTAAGCCGGCGCGCCATGAATATTGACGGCTTGGGCGATGAAACCATCGAAACGTTATATAACAAAGGCTTTTTAAATCATATCAGCGACATTTACATTCTTAAAGACAAGGCCGATGAACTGAAGCAGATGGATCGTTTTGGCGAAAAGTCGATAACCAATATGCTGAAAGGTATAGAGCAATCTAAACTAATGCCCTTCGAAAAGGTACTGTTTGGTTTAGGCATACGCTACGTTGGCGAAACAGTTGCCCGCAAACTGGTAGCCCATTTTAAAACTTTAGACCGGCTAAAAGCTGCAACGTTAGAAGAGCTTACCGCCGTTGAAGAAATTGGCGAACGCATAGCCCAAAGCTTGGTCGAATACTTTAGCGGAACAATACACCACGAAGAGCTGGAAAAGTTGCGCTTACAAGGACTACAGTTTGTAGCAGAAATACAAGAAGTAGTATTACAAAGCGATAAACTAACCGGTAAAACGTTTGTCATATCGGGCGTGTTTGAAAAGCACTCGCGCGAGGAGTTGAAAGAACTGATTGAACAAAACGGTGGCAAAATTTTGAGCAGTATATCAACCAAATTAAATTACCTGGTGGCCGGCGATAATATGGGCCCATCTAAACTGGAAAAAGCCAACAAGCTTAACATCCCGATGATTAGTGAAGATGATCTGCTTAAAATGATTGAAGAATAAAATTATAACATTAACATACACAAACGGAGGACGGCATCGATCCTCCGTTTGTGTATTTATTGCCTTTTTGTGTATCTTTTGCTCACCAATTGTAGTTATGAAAAATTTATTTTACCTGCTTTTATTAAATGTGGCATATACTTTTACCAACAATAGATGTTTAAATGAAGTAACTGCCACGACGCTAACAGGCATCAGTTAAGCCAGCAGTTGCCCAAAGCCGGACAGCTTACTGTTGCCAGTTTATAGTCACAGTAACTTTTGTGATGATGATGAGCACTAACGAGCATTTTTACGCATAATAGGAATATTCTTATAACTCCATGACCTACAATGGATTTAATGTATATTTTTGCAGCCCTTTTTATCTGCACAGTAATTGAGCAAATAAATCACGGTCCAATTATAATATTGAAAACACAACTCATCAATTCAAAACCTGTAGTAGTTTGTGGTGCGCAATGCACCTCGGCACACCAGCACACCGCAGGGGCTGAACCCGGATTTGGTGCCCAGGTAGCAGACTTTTTTAAGAATTTATTTAACACAAATGACTGGCCGCCACGATGGCATTGCGGCACTTGGTCAGATTTTCATGGCTGGCTATACATTATATCCGATTTGTTAATCTGGGGATCGTATTTTGTTATTCCTTTAATTCTGGTAAAAATTGTTACCAAGCGCAAAGATGTACCGTTCCCTAAAATTATTTGGTTGTTTGGTGCGTTTATTATCTCGTGCGGTACAACCCATTTGCTGGATGCTATTGTCTTTTGGTGGCCTGCCTACCGTTTAAGTGCACTCATCAGGCTTATTACTGCACTGATTTCTGTAACTGCCGTTTATACGCTTTATAAGGTGTTGCCCAGCTTACTTAACCTGCGCAGTGTAGCCGAGTTGGAGCGCGAAATTGCCGAACGCAAAGCTGTTGAAGCTAAATTGGCCGAAAACGAACAAGTGCTTAATAAATCATTGGAATTGCTTTCGCGCCACAACCAGCAGCTAAAAAGCTTTACTCATATCCTGTCGCACAATATCCGTAACCATGCCAGCAACATATCGCTCTTAACGGGGCTGGTTGACGAAGAAACGCTGGACGAAAACAATCTGGAAATGTTCCAAAAAATCACAACCGTGTCTAACCGGCTAAATACTACTCTTCAGGATTTGTCTACCGTTATTAAAATCAGAGAAAGTATATTGGAAAAGCAAGAACTGAACTTTAAGGATACAACTCAAAAAGTATTAGACGTACTCCAATCTGATATAATGGCCAGTAAAGCAGTTATTGAGCAAAACTTTGAAGTGGCTACAGTTTGTTTCCCAGGCATTTATCTGGAAAGTGTTATTATGAACTTAATATCTAACGGTATTAAATATGCCAAACCCAATGTTAATCCGCATATTTGCATCAGCACTTATACCGAAAATGGTAAAACTGTTTTGCAACACACTGATAACGGCATAGGCATTGACTTGGAACTGCACGGTGAAAAACTATTTGGCTTATATAAAACTTTTCATCAGCATACCCAAGCTCATGGCGTTGGTTTGTTTTTGATCAAGAACCAGATTGAATCGCAGGGAGGGCAAATTACCGTACAAAGCAAACCAGGCGAAGGCACCACTTTTAAAATTATTTTTAATGAGCAAAATTGATATTTTATGCGTTATTGATGATGACGAGATTTACACCTTTACCATTAAACGCATTATCAAAGCAGCTGATGTTACCGAAAACACACTGTTTTTTGAAAACGGGCAAGCAGCGCTAGAATTTTTTACTGAAAACAAAAACAACCCATCCTTACTGCCCGAACTTATTTTGCTTGACCTGAACATGCCAATACTCGACGGCTGGCAATTTTTAGACCGTTTTATAAAAATGGTTCCGCATCTGGAAAAGAAGATTACGGTTTACATAGTTAGTTCTTCTATTGATGAAGCCGATTACAAACGGGCCGAGGCTATAGAACAAGTATCAGACTTTATGGTAAAACCCATCAGCGTACAACAGCTTAAAGATTTAGTAAATAGTTTATAATATTACTTTGATGCCGTTATTCTAGTGCCATAAGGGCATTGTTTCATCTTACGGCTCAATATTTATAAAACACTGTTTTAATTTTCATTTGCTGCAGTCAAAAATCAGTTGATATCGCTACAAACAAAATTGCTTTAGCGCTGCTTATTACGCTATGGAATTTCAGATAGGCGACTTGGTAGCCACGCCTAACGGCAACGGCTATATTAATGATATTATTGAAGACGATTTAATTATCGACTTGGTTGATGGCGACCAAAAGCGCGAAACTTTCCACAAAGAAGCTGTTACGTTATTAACAGAATAACACACCATTACACTATATACTATAAATTTTAACTATAGTTACACTATTTTCTTTGCATATTCGCATTTGGAATATTCCGATTCTACTACATCTGCTTTATGAATAACGAAGCCCTGTTAATGGCCCTTATTGAATCATCCAATGATGCAATTATCAGCAAAACGTTAGATAGTATTATTACCAGCTGGAACCCGGCTGCCGAAAAAATATTTGGTTATACATCTCAAGAGGCTGTTGGACGCAGCATTACCATGCTTATTCCTCCAGAAATGCAGGATGAAGAAGTCCATATCATCAGCCAGATCAAAAGTGGCGTTAGCATTCCGCATTATGAAACGGTACGTGTACGCAAAGACGGTACGCGCATTTGGGTAGCTATCACCGTATCGCCCATACGTGATGCCAGTGGTCAAATAACAGGTGCCTCTAAAATTGCACGAGATATTACCGCCTTAATAGAAAGCGAACGTACCAATACCATACATACCGCAATAGTTAACTCATCTGATGATGCGATTATCAGTAAAACGCTGGATGGTACCATTACCAGCTGGAACCCGGGTGCCCAGCGAATTTTTGGTTACAGCCCCGATGAAGCTATTGGCAAACACATTACACTGCTTATACCAGATGAACGGTTATCGGAAGAAGATACGATAATTAGTAAGATAAAGAACGGGCAGCGCGTTGAGCATTTTGAAACTATCCGCCGGGCTAAAGCAGGCGATGAGATCCATGTATCTATTACCGTATCACCGGTTAAAGATAAAAAGGGCGAAATTATAGGGGCTTCAAAAATTGCGCGGAACATTAGCGAGCAAATTGCATTACAAAAGCAGCTTAAGGAATATACGCGCATGTTAGAAGTATCTAACAGCCATAAGGACCAGTTTATCAGTATGGCCAGCCATGAGCTTAAAACGCCCATTACGTCTATAATGGCCAGCTTACAGTTTTTAAACCGAAAGCTTGATGGTGCGGATAGCGGAAACAAAAAACTTACCGAAAAAGCTGTTGCCGGCATCACCAAATTGAACAAACTGGTAGGCGATATGCTGGATATTGCTAAAATTGAAACAGGCAACCTGCAATTCAACTTTAGCACTTTTTCGTTAAACGAGTTGTTACACGAAGTAATTGATAACATAGGGCTTACCAATACCAAGCATCAAATTTTTTATGATGACAGCTTAGTTGATGCACATATAACAGCCGACAGATTACGGTTAGAACAGGTTTTTATTAACCTGATAACCAATGCCATCAAATACTCGCCCGAGGCAGATAAAATTGTAGTAAATAGTTACGCTGCAGATGGCAAGACCGTTGTAAGCGTCCAGGACTTTGGCATGGGTATTCCTGCCGAGCATCACAACAAGCTGTTTTCAAGATTTTACCGCATCGAAGAACAAAGCCAAAATATATCGGGCTTAGGGATTGGCTTGTTTATTACCAAGCAAATTATTGTAGGGCATAATGGCAATATATGGCTGCAAAGCGAATTGGGTAAAGGCAGTACTTTTTATGTAAGTTTTTAAAAATCAAAAAGCCAGTTGAAGATCAATTGGCTTTTTAGTGATTATCATATTTCCTTTTATTGTACAGGCTGCAAAGGCTGTACTTTCCGCTTTTCGGTCGGTAAATCTTTATATTTCTTATACGAATCGTTTATGTAAGCGGCCAGTGATGGGCCGTTATTGTTACGCAAAAACGTATATGTTGGCCGGTACAGTGTCATAAAATCTTCAAGCTCCTGCCCTTTTAATGGGATAATGCTGCTCACATAAGCACGGGTAAACACTGAATCAACATGACGCTCTTGTACCTCACGCTCGAAATAATGTTTCAGACGGCGGGCATCTTTGGCATCTTTGCCAAACCACGACGTAGGCGACAACACATATACCTTGCTACGCTGATAAACCTGCGGATATTCTGCTCGCGGATTAAACGCCCGTGACGAACGGATATTTACCTCGCGCAAAGCAATGCTGGATGGTAGCATTTTGATACTTTTTGTAGCCATATCTACTAAAAACAACGTGTCCGACACATATCCCGGAGAGGTAAATATAAGGGTATGTCCTATTGAAGCTGTTATTTGGAAATTACCATTATCATCCGTAGTGGTTACGGCCTTTGTGTTTTCATTCCGTACTAATACATCCGGCATTTTGATGTTGCTGCCGGTTTCTTCTACTCTACCCCGCAGGGTACCGCCCTGCTGCGCAAAACTATGCGTGGCAATTAAGGCAAGCATCATAAATCCTATTAAACTATATATCGTTTTCATCGTATCTAAGCATTTATATTGATTAAAAAACGGCATCCGGCACCAATGGTTTTGAATTTAACATTTTAGCAGGGCATAAAAAAACCCGGCGGTTTGCCGGGTTTAAGGTAATTATTTTTTCCAAACGTTATTGGCTTCATTCCAATCGGGCAAAACCTTGTCCGGATCGTACGTTACCGACTCTACTTCTGAGGTAGATGGGTAGCGGAATGTCCAAGTGTTGTTGCGCTCCCAAATTTCTACAGGTAGTTTTACACGCTCGGTTTTACCATCTTTGGTTTTGATTTCCAGAATTGCCGGCATTGCCATTTTTTCCAGGTTATCCAGCGTAATCAATGCACCTTTTGAGGCATCGTTATCCACATATTTTACGTCGCGTACACCTACATCCAAACGCCAGTTGTTTTGGAACCAGCCACGCCAAAACCACTGTAAGCTTTCGCCACCTACGTTTTCCATGGTGCGGAAAAAGTCATCGGGGGTTGGATGTTTGAATGCCCAACGCTCAATGTATGTGCGGAATGCGTAATCAAAACGCTCGGGACCTAATATCTGCTCGCGTAGCATTACTAAACCTGCGCTTGGTTTGCTGTATAATAGCAAGCCGTTGTTTCTTTCTTTTAAACCGGCTGGGGTAGTCATTACCGGCTCCAGCTCGGGGCGGGTAAAGTAAGCACCCATGCGGTGCATATCTACTGCACGGCTTGGTTTGTACTCGCCATTGTTAAAATTATCGGTAGACAGGGTGTTAATAAAAGTGTTGAAACCTTCGTCCATCCAGCCAAACAAGCGCTCGTTTGAGCCTACAATCATCGGGAACCAGGTATGGCCAAACTCGTGATCATTTACATCCCACAAGCTACGGCCTTTACTGCGTGCACCGCAAAATACAATGCCCGGATATTCCATACCCCCTACTACGCCAGCTACTGTAGTAGCCACCGGGTAAGGAAATTCAAACCACTTGGTTGAGTTGTATTCAATTGATTTTTTGGTATACTCGGTTGAACGGCCCCAGGCACCATTTCCATCACTCTCAACCGGATAGGCTGAAACCGACATTGCTTTTTTACCGCTTGGCAAATTCATTTTAGCGGCATCTACCACAAATGATGCTGATGACGCCCATGAAACATCGCGCGCATTTTTGATTTTGAAGCGCCAGGTAAGCTCTTGTTTACCAGCCGGACGTGATGCCGGATTGGTTACCTCACTGGCCGTACGGATCATCACTGTTTTATCGCTTTGTGCAGCCTGAGCCCAACGTTTTTGTTGCTCGGCTGTGTAAACCTCTTGTGGGTTTTGCAATTCGCCTGATGCAAATACAATGTGGTTGGCCGGTGCCGTGATAGACAAATCAAAATCACCATACTCCAAATAAAACTCACCCGGACCAGTGTACGGCACGGTGTTCCAACCCAGCACATCATCATACACAGCTACACGCGGGTACCATTGTGCAATGGTGAATATTTTACCATTCTTAGTTTGTAAAATACCGGTACGGTCTGATCCGTAATCGGGCTCAACAAACGAAAATTCTACTTTTAATTTTACCTGACCGCCCGCTGCTGCTACCTCTTTTGGTAAAATCACTTGCATACGGGTATCATTAATAACGAATTTCAAATCGGTAGTTGCAGTACCATTGACTAGTTTTACCGACTTGATTTTAAAGCCGGCATCAAACACCTGACCACGGCCGCCATTACGACTGCCTGCCAGTGGTACGATGGCGCTGCCACGAGAATCCTGACGGAACAGGTTTTGATCAAGGTGCATCCATAAAAAGCTCAACTTTTGCGGACTGTTGTTGGTATAGGTTAATACCTCAGTTCCGGTAATTTCGTTAGTTTGGTCATTTAACCGGGCGCTTAATTGATAATCGGCACGGTTTTGCCAGTAATGCCCGCCGGGCTCGCCGCTGGCGGCACGAAATTCATTACCGTTTTTGTTGTAAAACAGCGGACCAAAAGCATCATGATAGTCATACTTAGAAACAGGCGCATTTGGGTCGGCCTGTTGCAGCTGTTGCGCCTGGTTGGTACCGGCTGCTGCCATCAAAGCCAGCGATAAGCCGGCTATCAGGTTATATCTCATTTTTACTCGCTATAATTAAAACGGCAAGTATAGCATAAAATACCTAAAGGGCCGGCAGGTAAACTTATTGTTACTTAAATAAAGTAACCCTTATTTGGCAAAATGTTCAGCATATGCTTTTTCGTCAAAACCAAAAAACAGGTAGCCATTATCTTCTATCACCGGGCGCTTAATCATACTTGTTTTTTGTTGTAACAGTTGTAAAGCATCGTCTTTGGTTTTAACGCTTTCTTTTACTGCTGCGTCCAGCTGTTTCCAAGTGAGGCCCTGCTTGTTTAAAAACTTTTCGTAACCAGCTTTATCATTCCATTCCTCCAGCTTATCTGCAGTTACACCCAGCTTTTTAAAATCATGAAACTCGTAAGCAACGTTATTTTGCTTTAACCAATCCAATGCCTTTTTTACCGTATTGCAGTTGGGAATTCCGTATACTTTTATCATGCGGCAAAAATATCAACTTTTGCTGCCTTTGTCATCATTATTGATACTGCGTTGATTTTTCTTGATTTCGCCCTGCAGTTTACCAAAGCGGTAATTTAAACTTGCCCTGAAGTTGCGGAAATAGTTTTGTGCAAAGGTGGTTTGGGTAAAGTTATCGCCCGACAAGGTGTTGGTATAGTTACGATATTTGGTAAACGGATTACTGGTTACAAACGAAACCGAGAACTTATCTTTTATAATCTCCTTCATCACACTAAACGACGAGTAGTTATACGAACTTGATTTGCCCTGTAAAGTAAGATATGGGCTATTATAGCTAAAGCTGGCATTAAAGCGCCATCCGCTATCAAACTTATAACCGGTTGATGTATAAAAGTAGCCTTGTACTCCTTTGTTCTTTCTTTCCTCGGCACCTACAATACCTTGTATCCACTGGTATCTCATATTACCGCCCAGGTTATAGTTCCACTTTTTGGTAATAGGGTAGTTTATATTGATGTTAGTACCCAGCGACTTATCTTTACCTATATTATCATAAGTAGAGGTAGTAATGCCAGTTGCCGTATTATAAACAGATAATTGCTGAACAGTGTTATTAGCAAAACTGTAACTTAACCCTATATTGAATGAACCCTTTTTGAACTTACTGTACCCGAATTGCAGATTATTGCTCACCACCGGAACCAGATCGGGATTACCGGTAGATACAAAATTAGGGTTCGATTGATCTACAAATGGGTTTAATTGCCAGATACTCGGGCGCTGTATGCGTTGTGTATAACCAAAGTTTACGCTGCTCATATCTTTAAACCTTTTGTTGATTGAGATAGATGGGATGAGGTTCAGGTAATGTTTTTTGAATTGCGAATTACTGGTCATAAAATCGGCATCAATAATAGTTTCTTCTAAACGAGCACCTCCTTTAATAGCCCAGGTAGAAAAGTTGTACGTATACGTATTATAGGCGCCTAGTACGTATTGATAGTTTTGATAGGTATTTGACCGACTCGCATCCGTATTGTATGTATCAGCCGTGTTAGTAACCAGCGTATCGTATTTAAAATCGCTATTGTTGTTACGTAAAATAGCTTTTATACCGGCCTCAATGTTTATCTTTTTCAGAGGATGCACGTAATCAGCCTGTATGGTTTGCTCTATAGAGTTTTCTTTATTGTCCTGATTATAATTAGGATCATCATAACCAATACGGTCAAAAATACTGAGCCGGCTGATGTCTGTGCTGGCATTTTTGCTGTATTTGTACGAGAAAGTAAGCAATTGCGATTTATTACGCTTGAAACCCAGTTGGTAATTAATCCCTAGATCGTAACCCGACCAGTTTGATTTACCATCTGTATTTATTTTATAGGCCTGATTAATCATATCGGCAATGGTTAAACTCGACTGCCTAAAATTGTAATTGGTACCTCTGTTGCCGTTTAAGTTAACTTCGGCAGTAATCAGGTTCAAAGTATCAATTTCATAACTCAGTTCTGACCCAAGGTAGCCAAAGCGGCTTTTATACTTTTGCCGACCATCCTGCATCAGCACACTTGCGTTTTGGCCGGTGGTGACACGACTGTTTGAATTTCTGGTTTCGGGCTGATCATAAACGCTGGAACCGAAATAAGTAGATGCACCGAACTTGCCCTGTTTAACGGTAAATGAACCACCCAAATTCAATCCTTTTTGAGGATAAGCATAACCTGCGTTTACGCTACCATTGTATCCATTATCTACCTTTTTGTTGGTTATAATATTAATGATACCGGCCAAACCTTCACTATCATATTTAGCAGGCGGCGTGGTAATCACCTCTATTTTTTGGATACTGGATGCCGGCATGGCCCTAAATACATCTTTAGGACTACGGGCCACTAAGCTTGATGGCTTACCGTTAATCAAAATCTTATAGTTGGAATTACCGTTCATTTTGATGTTATCATCTGCATCCAATGACAGTAGCGGTACCTTGCGCAACATATCCAGCACATTTAAAGCTTTGCTTTCTGGGTCGGCCTGCACATCGTATCCTATTCGGTCTACCTCTTGCTTGATTAAAGGCTTTACAGCAGTTACAGCTACTTCTTTTAAATTATTATTAGCCGCAGATAACACCAGCTTACCCAGATTAATTACAGCACTTGTGGTATCGGTGATGGTAATGGTTTTACTTTGAAAACCAACCGATGCCAATACCAGTTGAAGCGGCTGGCGGGTTATACCACTAAATACAAAGCTGCCATCATCTTTACTTAAAGTGCTTTTTACAGGCTGATTGGTATTAGCATTACGCAGGGCAACAGTACCATAACTTAACGCTGTATTTTTGGCTGAGTCGATTACAGTTCCTTTGATAGTAATTTGGGCTCGTGCATTTTGAACAAAGCAAATAGTAGATAGCAGGCAGAACATAGCCAGATAGAGAAAGTTTCTCATACAGGTGATAAGGGTGGGTTGTTAATTTGTATTATTTACCGCAAGTTAAGTAAATAAAAGCAAACGCCAACACCTTTAACACATTTTAACTAAAAAAATAGTTAAGTAGAATCATGTTAAATCAGCTACCGCGCCCACTACTTAAGTCGTCATTATGTATACCCCGTCTGTTCTTTTTCACGCCATTGTTCAACTTGCCAAATTTATAATTTAAGCTTAAGTTAATACGGCGTGCAAAGCTTTGGTTTGAATTGAAGTAGTAAAAATCAGGCGTGCGAATGTAGCCGTCAATATTCCTAAACTTATTAAACGGATTACTAACGTTAAGAGAAAAAGTGGCTTTTTTATTCCAAAAGTCTTTAGATGCACTAGTGGAATAGCCTAAGTAGTAATTATCGCGCCCTTGCAACAGTACATACCGACTGTCAAAATCTAAACTGGCACCTATTCTGTAATTATTGTTAAAGCGGTAACTAACATTACCAAATGCATGACCTTGAAAACCGTGTGCATTGTAAAAATCGTTATTGTAAACGCCCCGCAACCAGGCATGTATCAGCTCTGCATTCAAATTAAAAGTACATTTTGATGTAATAGGGTAACTCACATCCACATCAACACCCAATCGCTTGCTTTTACCTACATTCTGGTAAGTTGTGGTACTAATACCCTGAAGTCCGTTTGACCTTACTACACTTTCGATGGTATTATTGGCAAACCGGTAGTTTAAATTTATACTATACGAACCTTTTTGATTATGGCTATAAATTAATTCCATCCCATGGCTAACTACCGGGCGCAAATCGGGATTACCAATGCTGCGAAAATTAGGATTGGAACGGTCATAAAACGGGTTAAGCTGTATAATACCCGGACGTTGTATGCGATCTGTATAACCCAAATTAAGGCTACTGTTTCTAAATGAGTGCTGTATAGATATAGATGGAATAAGATTAGAATACGGGTTAACCTGCGCATTGCCGTAGGCATTTACAGTAGTATGTTCCAGCCGTAATCCGCTTTTAAATACCCAGCTTTTCAATTTGAGCTGGTAAGTATTGTACAAGCTATAAACATTTTGTTGATAATCAAAATCATTAGTCAGGTTCTGATCTGTAACATACCGATTTTCAAAATCAACCGTATCGGTACTGTAGTTGCTATAATTTTTTCGAAAAATTGCTTTTGCGCCAGCTTCGATATTCCACTTTTTTAAGGGATGCACATAATCAAGCTGTACGGTGTGCTCTTTACTGCCCGAGTTGTTATATTGCTGATAATTGGGATCCGCAAAATTTGTTTTACTCAAATAACTTACATCATTAAACTGTTTGTTGTATCCTGACGTGTATTTGTAAGAAACAGTAAGCAATTGCTCTTTACTGCGTTTAAATCCCAGCTGATAATTTGCACCTAAACCAATTCCTCCATTATGATTATTACCATCATTAAAGGTTTGATAATTGCGGATATAATTAGGTATGGGCGATTGCTGATTTAGGGTTTGCGCATCATCAAAATTGGCCACACCGGTAAAGTATTCAAAAGATGCAGTAAGCAGGTTCAGTGTATCTGCCTCATAACTCAACTCGGTACTGGTATATAAGTTATTGGTTTGACTGGTCCGACTGCCGTCTTGTTTTAAATAGGAGATGTTGTAATTATCGGTAGTGTTTAAAAAACTGTTTGTTAACGTATTTTGGCGGGTATAGCCAAAATAGCCGCCTACGCCAAGTTTACCTAGCTTAGCGTTTAAATTTAAATTAATACCCGGGCCAAACAAGTTGCTATAGCGGGCATTTACACTACCATTATACCCCTGTTCTATAGTGCTTTTGGTAATAATATTAATAATACCAGCTAAGCCTTCTGCGTCGTACTTGGCAGGCGGTGTAGTAATTACTTCAATTTTTTGAATGTTAGTTGCCGGCATAGTCCGGAATACGTCGGCCGGGTTACGGGCAATCAGCGCAGAAGGTTTGCCATTAATAAGTATACGATAATTAGTATTACCCTGCAGTTTAATATTATCGGCAGCATCTACCGATAATAACGGCACTTTTCGCAGTATATCCAGTACGCTAAGCACTTTACTTTCCGGATCAGCCTGCACGTCGTAGCTCATCCGATCTACGTCTTGCCTGGCTAATGGCTTTACTGAGGTAACCGACACGTCTTTTAACTGATGAGCGGTTACGTGCAACAGTATTTTTCCCAGATCGGCACCATCATTAAGATGATCCACCGTAAGTATTTTGTTGGCGTATCCCACATGAACCAGTACCACTTGATACGGCTTTTCGGCTAGTCCGGTAAATTCAAAGCTGCCGTTGTCTTTAGTAAAAGTACTTTTAACCTGATGGTGGCTCACCAAATCAACCAAGCCCACCGTTACATAAGCCAGAGGTTGGTTTATTGTTGAATCTATCACTACTCCTTTTATGGCAGCACTCTTTTGCAACTGTGCAACAGCCAAATTATAAATGCACAAAGATAGCAATACTGTAAGCAGTACTTTTTTCATGTAGTGATAAAGAAACCAGGTCAGTTATTTAAATTTTCAGCTTAAAATACCAGTTAATTCGAACAAAATAATATTTACAGCTTTGCTATTTTTTTATTTAGATTGCAAAATACTAAGCGCATTCCAAAAAAACCAACCATTTTTTCTATTTCTAGATAAATTTTTATCGCTACATAAACTTCAGGTTACTTATTATACTTAGTCATAGTTAATTCTGTACCAATGGCAGCAAAACTTTTAATCATTTCTATTGAACGGTCAATCAGCGCCGGCAACTCCGGCTTTTCGTCATCGTCAAAACCACTTAATACATAATCTACCTGCCTGCCTTTAGGGTAATTATCACTTATACCAAAGCGCAGGCGTGCGTATTGGTTGTTACCCAATACTTGTTCAATATGTTTTAAGCCATTGTGTCCGGCCGCACTTCCTTTAGGTTTTAACCGTAAAGAACCTAACGGCAGTGCCAAATCATCTACTAATATTAATACATTTTCTACTGGTATCTTCAACTGGTTCATCCAGTAACTTACGGCTTTGCCGCTTAGGTTCATGTAGGTAGTGGGTTTTATGAGATGTAACGTACGGCCTTTGTGACTCACCTCGGTATAATACGCCAGTTTCATATTGGTAAACTTGGCTCCTTCTTGCTTGGCTAACTCATCCAGTATCATAAAGCCAATGTTGTGGCGCGTATCAGCATATTCGGGCCCGATGTTGCCCAAGCCTACTATCAAGTATTTCATAATTATAAAAAAATCATGTCATTGCTTTACGTTGGCAATAACAAAGTTGCATTACAAAACTAATATTCCTATAAAACAAAAACAGCGATAAGATATCTTACCGCTGTTTTTGTTTAACTTATGTAATTAGCGTTCCTACTAACGCCATTAATAAATTCCTTATTTTTTACCGCCTGCTGCTTGTTGCTCAGCCTGACGTAATGCACGTGAGGTAGTTACAGATACGATAGTATCTTCGCCAGCGTTGGTAATGGTTAAGTTAGGAATTTGAATTTCGCGTACACGAACTGATTTACCTACCTCCAAACCTTCGATGCTTACTTCGATAGTATCTTGGTGGTTAGCAGGTAATGCTTTAACACGCAATTTGCGTAATTTTTGCACTAATTTACCACCCATTTTAACACCTGGAGAAGTACCGGTTAAAGTAATTGGAATTTCGATAGCAACTGGTTTTTGCTCGTCTAACTGTAAAAAGTCGATGTGCAATAATTCGTCAGTCAGTGGGTGAAACTGCAAATCTTTAATGATGGCCTGAGTTGTAGTACCGGCAATGTCTAAGTCGATGAATTGAACTACCGGAGTATAAATCACGGGTTTCAAATCAGCTGCGGACACTGAAAAGTGGGTTTGAGTAGCACCACCGTAAAGTACTGCAGGCACTAAGCCTTGGTAACGCAGTTCTTTAGCATCACGTTTCCCTACGTTCTCTCTTGGAGAACCGCTAATAGCAATTGATTTCATTTTTATATTTATTTTACTTTGTTTTTCACCTTACCCCTTTATAGTTAAATAGGTTCGGATGAATTTCTTTATACTATCCTCACAAAAAATCTTTCCTACTGAAAAAGATTTAGGTGGGGCAATTAATCTATTCTAAACAACTGGCTGATTGACCCGTGCTCATTAACATTGGCAATGGCTTTGGCAAACAGTTCGGCTGTTGATAATACTTTTATTTTACTGCTTTCCTGTTTCAGCGGTATGGTATCGGTAACAATCAGCTCCGTTAAAGCTGAGTTTTCGATAGTTTCATACGCTTTGCCCGAAAGCACCGGATGCGTACAAACTGCACGCACACTACGTGCACCGCGTTCCATAATTAAGCCAGCCGCTTTAGCCAGTGTACCGGCCGTATCGCAAATATCGTCAATCAATACAATATCCTGGTCGGTTACATCACCAATAATGGTCATCGACTCAATTTCGTTGGCACGTTTACGGCGTTTATCGCAAATTACTACCTCGGCATTAAAAAACTTAGCAAAGGTACGTGCGCGGTATGAGCCACCCATATCCGGCGAAGCAATTGTAAGGTTAGGCAAGCCCAAGCTTTTAATGTAAGGCACAAATATGATAGACGCATCTAAGTGGTCTACCGGTATGTCAAAAAACGCTTGTATCTGCGCAGCATGCAAATCCATGGTCATTACGCGGTTGGCGCCGGCTGCAGTAAGCAGGTTGGCTGCCAGCTTGGCACCTATCGCTACCCGCGGCTTATCTTTACGATCCTGACGGGCTAAACCGAAATACGGAATTACTGCCGTTACATAATGAGCAGACGCCCGACGTGAGGCATCAATCATCATCAGCAGTTCCATTAAATTGTCGGTAGGCGGATTGGTTGACTGAATGAAGAAGACATCACATCCTCTTACTGATTCATTGATGTAAGGCTGAAACTCGCCATCACTAAAGCGGGCGATGGTTAAATCACCCAATTCTCTGCCATAAGCTTTGGCAATTTTGCCGGCCAGTTCTGTTGAACCTGAGCCCGAGAATAATTTAACCGAATTGAATTGTAAAGGCATTTCCTGATTTCGGGTTTTCAATTTCAAATTTACTACGGCATCTTCATGCTGCAGCAAACTCTACGTTGCGCTTTAAATGAAAAATTCGAATTTCGATAAACCGAAATTCGAATTTTCTTTTGTTGTCCGACCTGGATTCGAACCAAGACAAACGGTACCAAAAACCGTCGTACTACCTTTATACTATCGGACAATCCTCTTTCGGTTTTGTTATCCGTCCCCGAAATCGAATGCAAATATAGGGCGAATTCTTAAACCTCCAAAAACTTTTTTAAAAAATTTCTCATGAGCTTTTTAAGTGCCTGAGCCTATGCGTTAAAATATGTTAAACAACAGATATTTAACTTAACCTTATGATAGTTTTATTAATTTCGTCAACTCAAATGAATAAAGATATTGTAAAACTTTGACATGAATTATTCTAAAATCAATAACCTATTTGGCTGGCTAACCTTTTTGATTGCCACGGCCACGTATGTATTAACCCTCGAACCTTCAACCAGCTTTTGGGATTGCGGCGAGTTTATTGCCTGTATATATCGCTTGCAGGTAGCTCACCAGCCCGGTGCACCATTGTTTACCATGATTGGTAAAGCGTTCTCGCTCCTCTCATTCGGCGACAGAACAAAAGTGGCTTTCTGGACCAACTTTAGCTCGGCCCTGGCCAGCGGTGCTACCATCTTGTTTTTATTCTGGAGCATTACCGCACTGGCTAAAAAGATACTGGTAAAACGGGCAGAAGAACTTACTGCTACCAACACCATCCTCATTATAGGTGCGGGTTTGGTAGGCGCGCTGGCTTACACTTTTTCTGATACCTTTTGGTTTTCGGCAGTGGAGTCAGAAGTATACGCCCAATCATCATTGTGTACTGCTATCGTTTTCTGGGGTATCCTAAAGTTCGACGCACATGCTGATGAACCTGGTGCCGACCGCTGGATTATCTTCATCGCCTACATCATGGGCTTATCTATTGGCGTACACTTGCTTAACCTGTTGGTAATGCCGGCAATTGCGCTGGTAGTGTATTTCCGCCGGGCAAAAAATGTTAAGGCAAGCGGCGTTATAGGCGCGCTTGCTGTAGGTGTAATTGTATTAGGCTTGGTATTGTGGGGCATCATCCAGTTTACCGTTAAAGGTGCGGCTTTCTCTGATCTGCTTTTTGTAAACACCTTTAAAATGGGCTTTGGCACCGGTGCTATGGCATTTTATGTGCTTATTATCATCACGCTGGTTGCCGGTATTTACTATTCGGTTACTACATCAAAACCAGCTTTAATAGTTGCTTGCGTTACCTTTTTATTGGCTTTAACGTTTAGTGCGGGCATTATAGGTTTAATAGCCGGTGCAGTTGTATTAGCCGCGTTAGAATACATTTTGCATGTACGCAACAAGCGCTATGTACTTAATATGGTTCTTATATGCACCTTGTTTATCCTGTTTGGCTATAGCTCGTTTGTGATGATTCTTATCCGCGCTAAAGCCGGTACCAACCTAAATAACAGCGATCCGCAGGATGCTTTTGCGCTAAACAGCTACCTGAACCGCGATCAGTATGGCGAAACACCGCTGCTGTACGGTCAGTATTTTGACGGCAAGCCGGTAGATCAAAGTGAAGGCGCTACCCTTTACCGCCGCGGTAATACCCAATATGAGGTGGCTGGTAAGAAAATGAAAACCACTTACGACCACAATACTTTATTTCCGCGCCTTTTTGATTCGGATGCAAATAAAGTGCAGTTTTATCGTCAATGGCTGGAAATGGGTGAAAATCAAGCACCAACATTTGGCGATAACCTTAAATTCTTCTTCAGCTGGCAAGTGTACCAAATGTACTTCCGTTACTTTATGTGGAATTTTGCAGGCCGTACCAACGAGATGGATGGCCAGAACAACAGCGCCGGTACCGATGGCAACTGGATTGGCCCGCTGGATTGGTTTAAACACTTTCCAGGCACCGTTACCCAAAGTAAATCGTACAACAACTTGTACTTCCTGCCGCTTATCATTGGCTTGTTAGGCTTATATTACCACTTCAAACGCGATCAGCGCGATGCCGGTGTGGTAGCTGTATTATTTTTCTTTACCGGTTTGGCTATTGTATTGTACCTCAACCAAAATCCATTACAACCACGTGAACGTGATTATGCTTATGCCGGATCATTCTATGTATTTGCTATTTGGATTGGCCTAGGCGTATTATGCATTGCTGAGTTCCTGAACAAAAAATTAAATGCTAAAACGGGTGCCATTATTGCAACTGTAGTATGTTTACTGGCCGCGCCTGTGTTAATGGCTAGCCAGGAATGGGATGACCATGATCGTTCAACTAAACTGACACCGCGCGACATGGCGTCTAACTACCTGAACTCTTGTGAACCAAACGCCATTTTATTTACTTATGGCGATAACGACACTTACCCGCTTTGGTATGCACAGGAAGTAGAAGGTATCCGTCCGGACGTACGCATTGTGAACCTGAGCTTATTGGGTACCGACTGGTATATACGCCAGATGAAGCAGCAAATGAATGCATCAGCACCACTGCCTATTACCATGCCTAATGATAAATTTGTAGCCGGTGTGCGCGACATTATTTATTACAGCGACCAGATGAAGATTGCCGGTGCAACCGATGTTAAGGACGTATTCGACTTCATCACATCAGATAATCCGGATGCTAAAGTAGAGTATGAAAACGGCATGAAGATGAATTTTTTGCCGACCAAAAATTTTAAAATACCATTAAATGCTGATGAATTGATCCGTACAGGTACCATTAACGCCAACCAGCGTGCACAGGTAGACAGTGCCATGACCTGGACTATCAATTCAAATTACGTAACTAAGGACAACCTGGCCCTGATAGACATATTAGCGCACAACAACTGGAAACGCCCTATTTACTTTGCCATTACGGTTGGCGGCGAAAACATGATGGGTATGGATAAATACATGCACGATGAAGGCTTTGCTTACCATTTGCAACCGCTAAGACCAGACACTGCAGCCAACGGGCCATTACCAACCAATACGCAGGTAATGTATAATAATATGATGAACAAGTTTAAATATGGCAACATGAAGAATGCTAAATATTTAGATCATGAATCGTTAACGATGTTCTATCCTATTCTGCTGCGTCAATTTAATACCTTAACCACCAACTTAATTCAGGAAGGTGATTTAGAGAAAGCTAAAAACATAATCAAAAAAGTAGATGATGTTTTGCCAGCCGGTATTATGCTTGATGAAGTAGCCTTGCGTAAATTTTATTTACTGGAAGGGGCTTACAAAGTAAACCAGCCTCAAATTGGCAACAAATGGTCTGAGCAAGTGAACGGATATATAACCAACCTATTGGATTACAATTACGATAACTTGCAAAAAAATGCCGCTAGTGTTAACCAACGTGATGTACAATTTAGTTTATCACTGCTGAATGGTTTAATTGGTTTAACCAAAGATTACCATCAGCAATCGCTTAACCAGAAGTACAGCAACGAGTTTAAAGGTTACGAAACTAAGTTTGCTTCTATTATGGGGGCTGCACCGCAACAGTAATAGCAACCATATCTGAAACAAAAAAGCCAGCATAAATATGCTGGCTTTTTTGTTATTAGTTATTTTCAATAAGAAAGGCCCTGCATATGCAGGGCCTTTCTTATTGATTTATTTATGTAGGGTTATTCAACAATTGGAGCCACAGGCTCAGCCGGGGCGTCTTCAATAACCACGCCCATAGAACAGAATTTATCTATACGCTCGGTCACCACCTCATCAATATTACGATCTGTTAAAGTTTTCAAATCTTTCAACAGCGTCTTTTTTAAAGTTGCCGCCATTGTAACGGGGTCTTGATGAGCACCACCCAATGGTTCTTTAATGATGCCATCAATCAGCTTATTCTTCATCATTTCAGTGGATGTAAGCTTTAACGATTCAGCAGCACGTTCTTTATAGTCCCAGGTTTTCCATAAAATGGTCGAACAGTTTTCGGGAGATATTACCGAATACCATGAATTTTCTAACATCAGCACTTTATCGCCAATACCAATACCCAAAGCACCGCCTGATGCACCTTCACCTATAATCACACAAATGATTGGCACTTTTAGTACCGACATTTCTAACAGGTTGCGGGCAATGGCTTCACCCTGTCCGCGCTCTTCAGCCTCAAGGCCCGGAAACGCTCCAGGTGTATCAATCAGGGTAATCACTGGCTTGTTAAACTTTTCGGCCATTTTCATCAGGCGCAAAGCTTTGCGGTAACCTTCCGGATTAGCCATACCGAAATTACGGTATTGGCGGTCTTTAGTGTTACGGCCTTTTTGATGCCCTATAATCATCACCGTTTGACCATTGATGCTGCCCCAGCCGCCAACAATAGCTTTATCATCGCCTACTGTCCGGTCGCCGTGCAGTTCAATAAAGTCATCGCATATCAACTCAATATATTGTAATGTATACGGGCGTTCGGGATGGCGGGATATTTGCACTCTCTGCCAACCGGTAAGGTTGGTGTAAACTTGCTTCCGGGCATCTTCAAACTTATCCTGAAGTTCGTTCAACGTGGCCGACATATCCACTTTGGTCTTCTCTTCTACCTGGCGTATTTTATCAATCTGCTGTTGCAGCTCGGCCAACGGCTTTTCAAAATCAAAAGTAATTTTCATAATTCCTTTTTATCGGGGCGCTAAGTTAACTAAATCAAACGGCAAAATGCGAATTATGGTTTTTTCAACTGCCAGAACCGTGTGGTTTGCTGCGGAGTAAGGGCATTGTATGTGTTATAACATGCCATTAATACCGATGTACGGTACTCACCTTCATATAATCCGTAACGGTTGCCGTAAAAAGTGATACTACCTTCGTCTACCTTCTGGGTTTTAAACAGATCATCCAACTTTTTCTCATTCCGAATCACCGACTGGCCTATTTCCGTTTTTTTTAGCTTTAAATAGTCGCTAACGGCTTTAATCTTTTTCACCTGTTCAGCACTTAAACCTAACTCCTTTTTATAACGTAGCACATCATCAGGCATAGGATACCGATTCAGTGTTGCAGGCAGAGCTTCTTTAGTAAGGGCAGGGCCACTTACATAATCATTATACTCTTTTAATGTAAGCGTTTTGATAGAAGATATAGTTGTTGTACTATCAACAACACTTTGCGCTTTAACTGTAAAACTGCAGGTAAATACCCCTACTGCGGCAAGCAATGGTTTGTACATAATGTTTGCTTATAAATTCAAAAGTGTTAAAAAATTAACAAATAGCTTAATTAAGTTTATAATGTCAACTCTCGAAACTAGCCAACATTGCAATATTGTAACATTAACCTTACAATTCTCTAAAACAACAATCCAAAGATCATCTCACTATAGGATTTTACTATTAATTAATTTTATTATTCCATACTATATTTGCGACACTTACTTCCATAAACTGTACTATTTTTAGTTTAACCGACTATCAAACTTTTTTTTGTGAACATGGTTATTATATCATACAAAGCCCTATAATACTGCTATTTGTATAGCAATTCCGTATTTAAAAGGCCCTTTGCCTGTTGATGGCATCACATTTGAATATTAACAACAAAACAAAAAAAATCTACCATGCAATTGACTTTAGGCTCAAACGGAAATCTTCAATCAAACAACAAAAGCAACCAGTTACCTGAAAACATCATTGTATTTTCTCATTTGCGATGGGACTTTGTTTTTCAGCGCCCACAGCATTTGCTTACCAGGTTAGCTAAAACTTTCAATATTTATTACATCGAAGAACCTATTTTTGATGCGGCTGATCAAGAGTACTACACTTTTACCAAACGAGATAAAAACTTATGGGTAATGGTACCTCATTTACCAGCTGGTTTGAGCCACGAAGATCACATTAGCACTTTAAAAGCCATGTTTAACCGTTATATGGAAAACAAACAGGCTTATAATTATACATTCTGGTACTATACCCCAATGGCTTTGGAATTTAGTGACGATCAAAGCCCGGCGTTAACCATATATGATTGTATGGATGAGCTGTCATTATTTGACTTTGCCCCACCACAATTAAAAGCGCTTGAAAAACAACTGATGGCTAAGGCCGATGTAGTGTTTACCGGTGGCCAGTCATTATATGAAGCTAAGAAACATCAGCACAACAATATATATCCATTCCCAAGCAGTATTGACCGCAAGCATTTCCTGCAAGCGCGTGAGTACAAAACTTGCCCGCCAGATCAAATCAACACCACACAGCCAAAATTAGGTTTTTACGGTGTGTTAGATGAGCGTTTTGATGCTGAATTAATTAGAGGTATTGCTGATGCCCGTCCAGACTGGCAGATCATTTTAATTGGTCCGATAGTAAAAATTGACCCTGCTACTTTACCTCATAACAAAAACATCCATTACTTAGGTCCAAAAAGCTATCAAGAATTGCCAAGCTATATGGCAACCTGGGATATTGCTTTGATTCCATTTATGCTGAATGATTCTACCCGTTTCATCAGCCCAACTAAAACCCCTGAGTACCTGGCAGCCGGTTTACCGGTAATATCTACAGCAATACGCGATGTAGTTAGCCCTTACGGTAAAAACAATCTGGTACACATTGCTGCCACCGCCGAAGAATTTGTTGCCGCAGCTGAACAAGAACTGAGCAACACAGCTAAAGAAGGCTGGCAAATTAAGGTTGACACTTTCCTGGCTTCAAACTCATGGGACAAAACCTGCGAGAACATGACCAAGCTGATGGAAAAAGCAGCCGACAAAAAAATGTACATGCCGATTGCTCAATAATATCGCAATTATACTCAGCGCAGCCTGATTTAGGGCTGCGCTTATAAATTTCTACTACATGACGAATCACTCAGTGAACCATATACAAGTTTGGGGGGGATTAGAATGTACCTGCAACCGCGTGGATGATAATTATTTTGATCAGCTGGAATATGCCGGTCATTATAACCGCGAAATTGATTTGGAGCTGATCGCCGGATTAGGTATAACTCAAATACGCTATCCGGTTTTATGGGAAAAACATCAGCCCGAAACAGATACACAAATTAACTGGACTTTAACGGAAACCAAATTAAACCAGCTAAGGCAAATGGGTGTTAACCCTATTGCAGGTTTGGTACACCATGGCAGTGGTCCGCGTTACGTATATATGGCCGATGATTCTTTTTCTGAAGGCTTGGCCCGCTACGCTGAACAAGTAGCAACAAAATTCCCTTGGTTGGAATACTACACTCCTATTAATGAACCTCTTACTACCGCCCGCTTTTGCGGACTATATGGTATATGGTATCCGCACAAGGCCGACAGCTATCACTTTGCAAAAATTTTGTTGCAGGAGTGTAAAGGTACTGTATTGGCTATGCAAGCTATCCGAAAGATAAATCCTAAAGCCAAACTGGTACAAACAGACGATTTAGGTAAAATTCACAGCACCCCGCTTTTACAATATCAGGCCGATTTTGAAAATCATCGCCGCTGGCTGGGTTATGATCTGCTTTGTGGATACGTTACTCCCGAACATCCCATGTGGGATTATTTGATAAAAGTGGGTATTGAAGAGCGTGAATTACAGTTCTTTTTGAATAACGTTTGTGTGCCTGATGTTATTGGGGTAAACCATTACCTGACATCAGAACGTTATTTGGACGAACGCCTGGAAGTTTACCCGTCACATACCCATGGTCATAATGGCAAACATCATTATGCCGACGTAGAAGCCGTTAGGGTTGCTCACGTTAAGACCGACGGGCCGTACCAACTCTTTAAAGAGGCCTGCGAACGTTATCCGAACAGCGACATTGCCGTTACCGAGGTACACTTACACTGTACCCGCGAAGAGCAAATGCGCTGGGTAAAAGAAATATGGGATGCCGCTAACCAGTTACAACAAGAAGGCTATCGCATGAAGGCTATTACGGCCTGGGCTGTGTTAGGCTCGTTTGGCTGGAACAAGTTATTAACTGCACCGAACGGCACTTATGAACCGGGCATATTTGATGTGCAAAATGGTTCGCCACGCTCAACAGCTTTAAGCAAAATGCTGCAGGCTTACAGTCGGAATGAAGATTATAAACACCCTGTATTAGAGGTTGAAGGCTGGTGGAAGCGTTCCATCCGGGTGGAATATAGTCCGGATGGTACTAAACTGCAACCGGAACAACATGCTGACGAAACCAGTCCGTTACTAATTGTAGGTAAATCGGGCGCGTTAGGCGGAGCATTTGCCCGTATGTGCGATTTACGAGGCATTAAGTATGAAATGGTTGGACGCCGGGAAATGGATATTACCAGCCTGCTGCAAATTGAAAAAGTAATACTTGAGAAAAAACCTTGGGCTGTAATTAATACTGCCGGTTTTGACGAAGTAGATGCCGCCGAGGCAGAAAGCAAAGCCTGCTTTTTACTGAACACCTACGGTGCACAAAATCTGGCGTTACTTTGTAAAAAGTATGGCATCAAATTGCTTACCTTCTCGACCGACCACGTATTTGACGGACGTAAAAATCAACCTTATATTGAAAGTGACATTAAATCGCCGGTGAATATTTATGGGCAAAGTAAGGCCCTGGCCGAGAAAGGGATATTGAAAGAGAATGATCATACGCTGATTGTGAGAACAGGTGACTTTTTTAGCCCGTGGGATAAAAAGCACTTTATTGAACAGGCTTTACACGCGTTTAAAAATGGACACCGCTTTGACGCGGCCGCAGATGTATACGTATCGCCTACTTACGTGCCCGATTTGGTACGCCAAAGTTTGGATCTGTTACTCGACGAAGAAAAAGGCGTATGGCATTTAACCAATCAAGGTGAAACCACATGGGCAAACCTGGCATATGCTGTGGCTGAACAAGGCGGTTATGATACAGCGTTGGTTAACCCAACATCTATCAGCACGATGGGCCTGGCAGCGCAACGGCCATCATACAGTGTGTTACAAAGTGAAAAAGGTGCGGTGATGCCATTGCTGCAGGATGCTTTGCAACAGTATTTTCAGGAAAGGGCAGCTAGTTAATATGCGGTAACGATTATGTTACTTTTAATCCTTTTTCAAAAGTATGCGTCTTACCTACACATAAAGACTAAATATTATGAAAAAGACCATTTTAAGCATAGCATTGTTATTATCAGTAAGTGCCACCCTTTTAACCAGCTGTATGGTTAGCCAAGACAGAAGAGGACATCGGGATCATGGCCGTCATCGCGGACATGGTGGTCCGTATGACAGTAACCACCGTTATGATAACTACCATCACCGATATTAATAAAACAAAAGCGGGCTTTTATAAAAGCCCGCTTTTGTTTTATATGCATTATTCAAATCACTCCTCGGTAGCAATAGGCAAATCCCGGCGCGACCATTCGCTCCACGATCCTACATATAATTTAGCTCCCTTGATACCGGCATAATATAACGCCAGCAAAGTATGACAGGCGGTAACACCCGAACCGCAGTGTACTATAACATCATTCAGTTGTACATTACCCAATTTTTCCTGATAAACTTCACGCAAGTTATCGACTGGCAAATATTTATTTTCGGCATCCATATTGGTGGCATACGGAATATTAACCGCACCAGGAATATGACCGGCTATCAAATCAAGAGGTTCTGTTTTACCCAAATAACGCGGCGTTTCACGTACATCGATTACTATACGGTTAGCATCCTGTGCGGCAGTACCAACTTCTTCTAATTCGACAGTACCATTAAAGCCCGATGGCACCGGATACGTTTGTGGTGTTGGCGTTACTGGCTCTTGGCTTAAGGTTAAACCTCCGCCAATTACGGCATGCAATCCGCCATTTAACACTTGAACCTTTTCATGGCCAATAGCCCGCAACATCCACCATAAACGGGCAGCCGGGTTGGCAGCCGCTTTATCATCATAAATTACGATGTGTGTTTGTGGCGTAATACCCAGCTTGCCCAATAAAGCGGCAAACGCTTGTGGTTCGGGCAAAGGGTGTCGGCCACCATAAGCCGCATCTTGTGGATGAGCTGCCAAATCATTGTCTAAATCAACAAACACAGCACCTTCAAGATGTCCCTGCAGGTAACGGTCGTAACTATCAGAGCCCGAACGGGCATCTACAATAACTAAATTATCCGCCGGTAAGGCGCTAAGTTCAGAAGCTTCTATTAATGGTGACATATGGTTTGATGTGTTTAATTCAAATATAACAACACCTAATTAATCTATTAAAATATTCTCGCCAAACTTAGATGATACGGTTACCTGTTCCTGCCCATTAATGCTGATGATTAATGATTGATCAAACGCAATTTTTTCTAACAGCTTTATTTGTGTGCCTATGCTAATTTCCAATTTATGCAAGTATTGTAAAAAATCGCTGCTGGTATCGCGCACGGCTGCTACCCGGTATACATTGCCTGTTTTAGCATCGGCAAGGGTAACCGAATAACTTTTGGCCATTTTACCATTGGCTTTTGGAATTGGGTCGCCATGCGGATCATATTCGGGGTAACCTAAAAAATGCTCCAGGCGGTCGGCCAAATCAGCGTGTTTAATATGTTCCAGCTCTTCGGCGATGTCATGGATTTCGTCCCAGCGATAACCCAGCTTTTCGAGCAAAAAAACTTCCCACAGCCGGTGCTTACGCACAATTTGGATGGCATCCTTTTGTCCCTGTGCAGTAAGCTTTACGCCTTTCTTCTTATCATATTCAATTAACTGTTTATCGCTCAGCTTGCGTATCATATCTACCACCGATGCCGGATTGTTACCCAAAGCTTCGGCAATAGCACTGGTAGATACTTTTATACCTGCCAGTTGCGATAAGCGGTAAATCGATTTCAGGTAGTTCTCTTCCGAAAAAGTGTTCATCACCTTAATTTTTTTTAGTTCAATCAAACATATAAAAAATAAAATTGTAATTTATAAAATTAGGTATGCCTAATTTTATAAATTTGAGTAACTAAAATCATATCATAAGACATGGCGAAATACTTACTTGCCGCAATTATTACATTTATTAGCTTTCAAACGTTAGCACAACAAGCTGGAATTCAAGGCAACATCATGGGCAAAGACAGCAGCGCAATTAGCCATGCCAGTGTTAGATTACTGCCGGGCCGGATGGGTACCAAGTCGGGACAGGATGGTAGTTACAATATTAAAAGTATTCCGGGCGGCACTTATATATTACAAGTTTCGGCTGTTGGTTTTGATACGAGGCAAATAAAGTTTACTATTTATGACGGTCGTATTGTTACGGTTAACGTTATTTTACCTGTTACCGAATCTAAATTGAATGATGTGGTTATTACCGGCGTCAGTCGTGCTACCGAGGTACGTAAAAACCCTGTACCCATTGCTGTAATGACCAAAAAGGCGATGGACCAGCATGTGAACAATAATGTGATTGATGCCATTATAAAAGGCATACCGGGCGTAAATGCTGTAACCACCGGCCCTAATGTATCAAAACCCTTTATCCGCGGCTTGGGTTACAATCGGGTACTTACCCTCTATGATGGCATACGCCAGGAAGGACAACAGTGGGGCGATGAACATGGCATTGAGATTGACCAGTATGGTATTGCCCGTGCCGAAGTAGTAAAAGGCCCAGCCAGTTTATCTTATGGCTCGGACGCGCTGGCGGGGGTAATTAACATGATTCCGTACTTGCCTGCCTATCAAAACAATCAGCTTACCGGCGATTTCACGGCCGATTACCATACTAACAACGGCTTAATTGGCTCCTCATTAGGGTTAGCCTATAAGCATAACAACTGGCGGTATACGCTACGTGGTTCGGGGAAAGTTGCACATAGTTATCATAACCGTATAGATGGTTATGTGTATGGTACGGCTTACCGTGAGTATAATTTATCGGCGTCGGCACGAGTGGATAAAAACTGGGGTTATATGCAGTTTTCGGGAACCTTGTACGATAACCAGCAGGAAATACCCGACGGCAGCCGCGACTCGCTGACCCGCCGTTTTACCCGCCAGGTGCTTGATGCCGGTGATGATATCAAAACCCGGCCAATTGTCCCCGATCAGGATTTAAAAACATATAGGTTAAATCCGCTTTATCAGCACATTCAGCATTACCGCTTGTACACAACCAATCAATTTAAGGTGGGCGACGGCAGTATCAATTTGTTATTAGGCGCACAACAAAGTATCCGGCGCGAATACAATCACCCTACCCTACCCACTCAGCCCGGTTTGTATGTAGTGCTTAACACACTTAATTACGATTTAAAATACAACCTACCTTCTTTTGCAGGTATTGAAACCACAGCAGGTATCAACGGCATGTATCAAACCAACCGGAGTAAAAATGCCACCGACTTTCCGATACCCGATTATGACCTGTTTGATATTGGCGCTTTTGTATTTGCCCGTAAGAGCATCGGCCGTGTAGATATTTCGGGCGGTTTGCGGTACGATCGTCGTAACCTGCGCTGGAATGATTTTTATGTGGCTGATAATCCGCAAAACGGTTTTCAACGCCATGTAACCGGATTGGATACCGTTGGATCTTATCTGCAATTTCCAAATTTCAGCAAATTGTATTCAGGCGTATCGGGTAGCATTGGCCTTACTTATAATGTTACCAGCCAACTGCTGCTTAAAGCCAACATTGCCCGCGGTTACCGGGCGCCTAATATTACGGAAGTAGGCTCTAATGGACTTGATCCCGGTGCACATATTGTTTACCTGGGCAACCGTACCTTTAAGCCAGAGTTTAACTTGCAACAAGACATTGGCCTGATTGCATATTTTAAAGATGCTGACATCAGTGCCGAATTATTCAATAATCAAATTCAAAATTACATTTACCAATCCCGGTTAAATGACAGTAATGGGCAGCCTGTAGTTATTGTGCCGGGCAATAGCACCTATCAATACCAGCAAGCTAAGGCCCGTTTATATGGTGCCGAAGTTACCGTTAACCTGCATCCATCTGGCTTAAAGTGGCTAAACTTCAACAATAGCTTGGCTTATGTAAAAGGATTAAACCAAAACGATGATTTAATTAATCGCTTTGGACGCGACGCCAAGTACTTGCCTTTTATACCGCCACTACACTGGCGTTCTGAATTGCGCTTTTCAGCTCAGCAAAGCTGGGGTAGATTGGGTAAGCCATACTTCAAGCTAGAAGCTGATGCCTATACCGAGCAAAATCAATTTTATGCGCTGGATAATACCGAGACTTACACACCAGGGTATACTTTATGGAATGCAGGCTGTGGCACCAGTGTAAAACGAAAAGATGGTCGCCCCTTGCTTGATGTTTTTTTACAGGTGGATAATGTGTTTGATAAGGCCTATCAATCTAACCTGAATCGGTTAAAGTATTTTGAATACTATCGGGCTTCGCCTAATGGTTATTCGGGTATATATAATATGGGGAGGAATGTGAGTTTTAAGGTTATTTTGCCGTTTTGATGAATAGGTGTTGCGAATTTGTTTCGTATTGTTAATACTTGTCTTGTGCTAGTATCGTTGTTTAGTGCGTTTTAAACTTACTTTAGTGGTCATTTACTTACTTCGTCCGCTCATTGCCGCGGAGGCTATTTCTTTTGTCATAGCCACAAAAGAAACAAAAACGCCTAGCTGTTGCGATCTCCTGTCTCCCCCGCAAGGCCCTCGCTGGCCCGGGCGCAACAGCGGGCCTCTGCGCTTCTTGTTTCCAATTTGCATTTTTTTTGTTTGATGTACAGCACTGTCAGAACAACTTCGACGAAAAAGAATCGGCATTCAGCTTCTTTCGGTAGCTACTGCACAACGTATAAGCACTACATTAAGTAGAAAGAAGGTGCGGCCGAGAGCTTTTTCTTTTGGTTCCTTTTCTTTTTTGCGGTAAAAAAGAAAAGTGACTTCCACAGGCTGTGGTCTAATCACTTTACCTATCCTAACAGGGCACAGCCAAAAGTCAAAGCACTAACTAACTAACTAACTAACTAACTAACTAACTAACTAACGTAGCAAAGTAATAAAGTAACAACCATTAATACCTAAACGCCAATCCCAAAAAATAATCTTTCTGGGCAGCTTTTTGGAAACCGTAGTTCAGGCCCAAATCTATTTTCAAATCCGGAGTAACCTCCAGCTCCAATGCAGAATCTACAAAGTTGTGTAGGTGATGATCTTTGAAATTGTAAGAATAATACGTTTCGGCAAATACCTCCAGCTTTTTAAATAATACATGGCTAATTACTAACGAGTGTTGTAAATCGGCATGGCGCGAGGCGTCGGCATCATCATCTTTTAAATAATCACCTTCTATCTGCATGCCAATTTTCCAATCATGGGGCAACTGTAAAATCATGGGAATCATCAAGCCCTCTTCGTACAGTTTGTTATCAGAGTAACGGTTAGTTGGAAACTTGATGTAGGGCATCAGGGCGATACTAAAGTTGCCCTTAAAATTGCCATACAGGTTTTGTTTTACTCGTAAAGTTATATCGCCAAAGCCGCGATGGAATTCTTTTTCACCGCTTTCTACCTCTTTACTGGCCTGATGACCGAAGGTTTGCACAATCAGTTGTAAGGATGTATTGGGTAACAAGCCTAATTTTAGGTCTGCCTGATTAATGAGCCACCGGTTTTCGTCACTTTCAGTTACCTGATGTTCAAAGCGCCCCAAGTCGGCCTCGTACTGGAAGTGGCCAGCATCAACCGTATATGGTGTTTCGGTGAAGTTAGGACGGTCGGTTTCCATTTCTTTACGCATTTTAGCCTTGGGCACAGGTTTAAATAACGAGTACTTAACAGTATCCTGTGCATGAGCAGCATAACTAACGCAGGTAAAGCATCCGGCAATGAATGTTATTTTCAGAAAGCCCCAAATAAAAATATAGTTGTTCATAGATGATTGTTTGATAGAAATTTTACTTGCCGGTTTCCATATGCGGCGCATCAACCGGCTTAGATTCAGACGAACCTTTTTGACGTAAGTAAATAGTTAAAAACACAATGGATATAATAGACAAAAACTCGCTTTGCCAGTTCTGAAAAGTTTCGAACCAAAAGGTGGGCTGTCCTAAAAACGACAGCAAATCATCTTTAGGCTTGTGCGATAACACCTGCTGGTCATTATGGTCAATCCAACTGCCATACAGGTGCAATCCCCAGCTAATTAAAAACAATACAACAAAGCAAACAGATAGAGAATTGCTATAAAGCTTTAACCAAATACCTCCCTTACGTACGGGCCAGGGCGCTGCAGGGTTAGGTTGTGGTTCGCGGTCTACATCCTCCGGCTCATCCAAACTTTTTGATTCGGCCGAACCGATCTGCCGTAAGCCCACGGTGAGTACTACATACATCCCCATCTGCAAAAACTCACTCTGGAAGTTTTCAAATGTGGCCGACAAAAAATGCCCGGTTCGTAGATATTGTGTCAATGAAAGTTCAGAGCCGCCTTTGTCGGTCCGTTCCTGGTTATTTTCCTTCCACCCGGTTAACGCCTGGGCCGCAAGAGTGATAATAAATAGTACTAAAAAGAACAGTGTAAGCCCATTACGATATAAAAAAGTATGCTTGGATTTTGTATCAGACATATAACTGGTAATTTCACTTACCAACTTTAACTGGCTATAAAAAGTTTCATTCCCAGCGGTTGTACTCTGTACAAGTTTTCCACAACCGCCTCTTTTTACTCAAAATAACACTTTTTAATTTAAAGGAAACACAACCTTAAATTTTGGTTGTTATTGAGGTTGATTTACCTGCTGATCGTCGTTTTAAGTACATGCCGTACATCTATCTCAAACAAAAATATATTCATGAAAAAAGAAGAAATTCATTTGGAAGACATCCATCGAATATTGTTCGGGCAGGCACCGCCCATGTTTTTGCTTGAAGTTTTTATCCGTACTATACTTATTTACATCATTACACTAGTAATTGTGCGGTGGCTGGGTAAACGCATGAGCGGACAATTAACCATTATGGAGCTGGCCGTTATGCTTACGCTGGGTGCCATCGTATCCGTACCTATGCAAATGCCCGACCGCGGTTTGCTGCAGGGTGTATTGTTGCTACTGATAGCGGTACTTTTTCAAAGAGGCTTAAGCTTGATTGGGTTCCTTAGCGGGAAGGCAGAAGACATTACCCAAGGTAAGTGCAGCTTGTTGGTAAAAGACGGACTGCTGCAAATAGACCAGATGGAAAAAGACCGGATACCGCGGCAACAGCTTTTTGCCCAGTTGCGCGATAAAGAGATATTTAATTTAGGCACTGTTGATCGGCTCTACCTGGAGGCGTGCGGCATTTTCAGCGTTTTCAAATCTGCCGAACCTAAGCCGGGCCTACCTATTTTACCGCCCGATGATAAGGAAATGTTAACTTATTATCTGCAATCTACTGACAACAACACCCAGCAAGCCGACTTGCAAGCATGTTTAAATTGCGGTAACGTAGAACAAAACCATCAGCAAGAGCAACCTTGTAAAGTTTGCGGAGATAATGCATGGATAAAAGCAATCATTTAAGAACATTAAAATGCAGCAGATAAAACTGGCCGACTGGCAACGAATTTTGGTAGGCGATGTGCCGGCAGGCTTTTACGTTGAACTTGTTATCCGTGCCATTATTGTATACATCATTCTTACAGTATCCATGCGATTGCTGGGCAAGCGTATGTCATCACAGATGGGGCGTAACGAGATGGTGGCACTCGTATCATTGGCGGCTGCTATAGGTGTGCCCCTGCAAGCACCCGATAGAGGTATACTTGCTGCCGTTGTGATTGCCATTGTGGTAGTTTACATTGGCCGGTGGGTAGCCGAAAAAGCATTTAGCAGCAAACGTTTTGAAAAGCTATCAGAAGGGAATGTAGATATTATTATTAAAGACTCGGTGCTTGATTTGCGCAACATGAAACGGGTACGCTTAACGCGCGAACGGCTGGTGGCCCAGCTGCGGTCAAGCAGTATCAAGCATACAGGCCAAGTGAAACGGCTTTATATGGAGGCCAACGGCAATTTTACATTAATTGAGGATGAACAGCCGAAACCTGGCTTATCGGTACTACCACGTTGGGATAAAGATTTTAATGCTTTGCTTAAAAAGTCGGATAAGCTGATGGTTTGCCAAACTTGCGGCACCACACAGCAAAAGCCTTTTGATACCAACACCCCCTGCCCTAATTGCAGCGATAAAGTGTGGACAGAAGCTGTTGAAATATAAACTATCTATCTTATTAATATGAACTATAAACTACAAATTGCCAATAATGGCATGGTTAAAAACCTATCTATCGAACCATCACAATATCAAAACAAAAAAGTATACCAAATAACAACCGACACAGATAATATAGTACTATACCATGAAAACAATGAATGGAAACAAGACGACAGTCACAAGTTAAAGCCCGAATGGATAGCCCAAATTGGCGAGGCCATAAGCGCCATTGAAAAGGTTGCCAGTTTGCCTAATATTTAATGTTTGCTAAAACATTAATTCAACATTATTGCTGATACTTTGATTTACTTTTTGCCTATGAATTTGATTATTACATTATTAATTAATGCCGGTGTTATACTGCTCATGTCGTACATTCTGCCTACGGTCATTATTCGCAGCTATGGTACGGCTATACTGGTGGCGCTGGTGGTGGGTTTACTAAACGCTACGGTAGGCATCTTTTTGCGTTTCCCGCTCAATGTGCTCACGCTAGGCCTGTTAAGCGCTATTGTAAGAATTTTGATTACAGCCGTGATGATAAAAGTAGCTGACAAACTTTTTAAGGGCTTTGAACTGAAAGGTTTTGCTCCGGCTATTATTATTGCTGTTGTAACCGCAGCGGTTGATTATGCCTTGAGTGGGGCATTACACCCTTAATGCAATATCGCGGTTGCTGAAAAAAAGCCTTTTGCTAATTAACAAAGGGCTTTTTTTATTTTACTTGTGCGGAGGATTGATTTCCGGTATTTCAAACTTTTCGCCTTTCGATAAAATGTCTACCCGCAAATCACGAATGGTTATCATTTCGTCATTACTGGCTTGGGCAATGTTGGTTCCTCTGCTATTGAAGCCGTTAATGATGATAGCCACGCCTTCGCCTACAATTTCGGCATCTTTACCATTCCTCACAATAATAGCCGTATTTTCTTCGATACCTAGACCTATAGATGTTGGGTTGGTTGCAATTACCTGCGCCATACGCACAAAACGGCCACGGTTCACAAAATGTGTATCAATACAAACATCACGCAAAAACTCCAGGCCTGTAGTTATTTTCACATGGCCGGCCATCATTTCTTCCTTGCCTACGCCTTGGTAAATCATTGGGGTTGACATGGCCATAGCCCCGGCGCTGGTACCGGCAATCACCAACTTATCATTTATATAACGTTTCTTAAGCAGATAAAGCGTTTTGGTACCGCCGTAAATAGAAGTAAGCTTCAATTGATCGCCACCGGCAAAAAACACACCATGCGCGGCGTTCAAACGATCTTCAAGCTCCTTAAAATTGATTTCTCCACGCTCATCATGATGAATGTGATTAATCACTTTAGCACCCATTTCTTGAAAAGCTTTTTTATATTCATTAAATGATTCTTCAGGTTCGCTTGAACTGGCCGATGTAAACACTTCAATAACGGGCTCATCAACGCCCATCACTTCCATAAATACTTTCAGTACCTCCATCCGCTTTGGGTCGGGCTCCGCTGGCTCTTTTTCTTTATCCTGTTGCTGGCCCTTGTCTTCAGCGCCACCTATAATCACTAATATGCCACTGGGTACAGGGCAGGTGTTGTCTTCTCTTTCTTGTTTAATATCCATATATATTAATTTAACATACGGCCGGTAGTTGTAATAGCAAACAGTAAATAAAGAAAGATCGGCTGTATATAATTTACCGGTTACATATTGGTATGAATCATAAACAACTTTACTCCCAAAAGTTCTGATAAACTTTTTATTCAAATTGTAAACAATTGAGGGTGCCGGTGCTTTTACAAGTGTGCCGAAACGATAAAATACCTTTCTATTGATTAAAATTATACACTCATGGAATCCATTACCGCCATTATTGAAAGCCCTAAAGGAAGCGGCCATAAATACGATTACGAGCCTGAAAGCAAATGCTTTAAATTAATGAAGGTAATGCCTGCCGGACTGGTTTTTCCGTTTGATTTTGGATTTATAACCGGAACTAAAGGTGAAGACGGCGACCCGCTGGATGTAATAGTGATATCAGAGATTAAGAGCTTTCCGGGCTGTTGCATGGATTGCCGCGTTATTGGCTCTATTAAAGCTGAACAAACAGAAGAAAATGGGGAAACCGTACGTAACGACCGCCATTTGGCCGTACCGGAAGTATCACAACTGTTTAAAGACGTAGACTCAATTGACCATTTGCCCGAGGGCATCATTAGCCAGATTGAGTACTTTTTTATGAACTACAATGAACAAGCCGGTAAAAAGTTTGAGGTACTGGAACGCTTAGGTCCCGAAGAAGCTTACGAAGTAATTAAAGCTTCCAGAGAATAACTCACCTTTTTACCGGCTGCTATAAAATTTATTTTACTACTTTAATTTCTACCCGGCGGTTTAAAGCACGGCCTTCTTCGGTAGTGTTGCTGGTAGCAGGCTTGCTTTCGCCATAACCTTTAACAGTTAGGTTGTCGCCGCTGATACCGGCATTCATCAGGTATGTTTTTACAGAACCGGCACGCTCAACAGATAAAGACATGTTATGCTCTGGTGTACCTTCGGCAGATGAGTGCCCGTTCAGTACAAACCTAGCCGACGGATCTTTTTTCATTTCGGCAACGGCACGGTCCAATATTTCATATGATGCCGTTTTTAACACAGCAGAATTGAACTCAAACTGGATATTGCTAAAGTTAAAATTTGGCTTAGCTGGCGGAGGTGGCGGCGGCGTAGGTGCCGGAGCCGGTGCTGGTACGGGCTTCGGAGCTTCGGCCGGTGGTGTTTGCGTTACAGGTGGTTTTGGCGTTTCTACCACTTTCTTTTTAGCTTTACATGCCGGTAAAACAGCAGCAGCCATTAAAATAATTACAGGAACGTGCTTGATACTTTTCATGCTTAAACGTATTACAGTGGGTAAACATATAAAACATTCTGATATGTTCCTAAAGCCTGAATGTTAAAGTGCGTTAAAATTCTGCTTTGGATTCAGTTTAACTGACCCCATTCCATGCCTTTGAGCGTGTGGAACTACTGTGCCTGTCCATTATTTTTTAAAGCTTTATGGTAATTATCCAGGCACTTGTCAAGCGGTTGCCCTTGTTGATGAATACAATCACAGAAAACATTACAGGCATTAGGGTTAGCGCTATTCTTACATTGCATCTTACAGTCTTTTACTGTATTGCGGGGCATAATATCAAATGTACGGGTAAGTAAAAGCACTATAATTATGGCAGCAAATACACCAACAAAAAAAGCTGTCGGAAATTTATTATTGAGTATTTGCTGCTTAGGCAGACCATTAGAACCGACCAAGCGATGGAATGGCAGAATGAATTTAAGCTTATCATAATCCCAACACAAAAGATACAAATTAGCCAATACCATTAATGGCGAGGATATAAGTGACCCTTCAAAACGCACAGACAATGACAGGAAACAAATATTTAATATCAGCGGGAAATAAAGTATGGCTCCAAGCGTCGCAGCTCGAGGTATAAGCAGCAAGATTGCAGCGGTTACCTGTACAATGCCAATAAAGGTATAATACCAACCGGTATGGTATAAGGCTTCTAAATAATGCCCCATAGGTTGATTATTAGACAAATTAGTAAACCGCTCGCCCATAATTTTTACAAAACCCGAGGGTAGGAAACCAGCCGCTAAAGCAATTCGATTAAAAACCGTAAAATACCGAAGCCACTTATTTTGCTTTGCGCTGTTGTGCAACTGATCCAATTTAAATAATATATCCATAAAAGTACTTTGAAATACAAAGTTATTTATTTTTCTGTACTTCTATCAATAATTCTATTAAATGCTATCCTTATTGAATAATATTATTACTATAAAATTTGTATATAAAAAAACATAGGCAAGCACTTAATAAGTACTTGCCTGTTAGGGTTCACTATGAGAATGGACTTCCACCTCATATTTAATAATTATATATGAGGTAATTATGATAAGGATTAATTTAGATACCCTGCTGAGCCGATATCTTCAATCAAACCGGTAGCCGTTGGTTCCCAGCCCAGTGCCTCACGTGTTTTTTCACTGGAGGACGGACAATCAATTGATGCGAAATGGGCAAACCAGCCAAAGTGAGCAGCAACATCTCCACCGCTAACGGATACTACCGGCAAATGCAGACCTGTACCAATGGCTTGGGCAATCTCTTTGAATTGTATACCCTTTTCCGCCACGGCATGAAATACTTTAAACAATGGCTTTTTTTCCACAATCAGGCGGTACAATGCAGCAGCATCTGAACGGTGCACTGCCGGCCAGTGGTTATTACCCTCGCCTACGTAGGCCGATTGTCCTTTCTCGCGTGCCATGTTAATAACCATCGGCACAAAGCCATGATCTCCCTCGCCATGCACGCTAGGCGGCAAACGCACTATGTAAACCTGCACGCCTTTGGCAGCTACGGCGGCAGCGGCTTCTTCTGATGCAGCACGGGGTATAACGTCTGCCCCTGCCGGTAAAACATCATCTTCGGTAACCAGGCGTCCATAAGTTAAAAGCCCTACCCCTGATGTAATAACCAAGGGTTTATCTGAACCAGCCAAAGCATCGCCCAAAGCCTCGATTACCAATCGATCTGCCTCGCAGCTGGCTTTGTACTGAGAAAAATCATGATTGAAGGCGGTGTGAATAACCGCATCGCAAGCGGCAGCACCTTGTTTAATAACTTCCAAATCGTTAACATCACCACGATGAACTTCGGCACCCGTGGTGGCCAACTGGGCAGCGGCGTTATCCGAACGAACCAGGGCCAATACTTGGTGACCTGCTGCCAATAAATCTTTAACAACAGCGGAACCTACAAATCCAGAGGCTCCAGTAACAAATACACGCATAAGTTTCTGATTTTATTATGCAAAAATCGCTGAAGAAACCTTTTAAAAAGAGGTCATTTGACCATAATTTCAATTAACGCTGTAATTGTATATGGCGAATGCGGGTTAAGGTTTTGAGCGACATGCCCAAATAAGCGGCAATCATCCGTAAGGGTAGCCGCGATAAGTATTCCGGAAACGTGCGCACAAAGTCTTCATACTTTTCTTCGGGCGTAGCACTCAGCATGGTTAGCATGCGCTGGCGGCTGTAATGCATATTGCGAGAAATGATTCTATCCGAAAACACCTTCAATTGTGGCACCTCTACTAGTAAAGTATTAAAATCTGATTTATACCAGCACAGTACCTGGCTAGGCTCCACTGCACCAATACTAACTTTAGAAGGTATTTCCTTATCATAGCTTTCCGCATCCAGCGCCCAATTGTGCTCCGGTGCAAATTGCAAGATATGTTCGTTACCATCGGCCGAAGTGCTAAACGTGCGTAAAAGACCAGTTTCAATAAATATCTTATGCCGGCAAATCTCACCCACATTGAGCAAGCACTCGTTGCGACGAAGCGTACGCGGTACCGCCAAGCTTTTGATGTAGCTGATAGCTTCATCCGATAAATCGGTCTGCGTTTTCAGGTAAGTTTCCAACACGGTATGCATTAATCAAAAATATCAAACTTTTTGAAAGATGCGCTAGGAATGCCTCAAAGTAAATAGTTAAGTCGCAAATTGAACAAAGCAACTAGTTGGCTATGGGCATCAACTATATAAAGTGTTCACACCTGAACGTAAGGTGTACGTTTGTGATACAATCTTAAAATTACAAATACAACACAAAGGTTTATATATCAATACTTTACACAAATGGAACAAATATTTATTGCTAAATGAATAACACTCATCCATCCACTTAAATTATTAAGCCATATGTTTCATAATCAGCTTAAAATTGCTTTAAGAAACCTGTTAAAAAATAAAGGTTACTTTGCCATTAACGTCTTCGGGCTGGCAGTAGGATTAGCCACTTGTTTAATGATAAGCCTGTTTGTGATGGATGAACTGAGCTATGACCGTTATAATACCAAGGCCGACCGCATTTACCGTATCAACACCCAAATACACCTTAACGGTAGCGAAACAAAGATGCGTAATACCCCTGCACCCATGGCCGCGGCGTTGTTGAAAGACTACCCAGAGATTGAACAGGCGGCCAGAATCCGAGCTAACGGCAACGGTAATATTTTAATCCGTAAAGGTACTGAAACAGTAATGCAGCCCGACGCCTTCTTCGCTGATCCTGCCGTGTTCAAGGTATTTAGTTTAAACCTTATAGCCGGCAATGTAAAAACAGCTTTGCTTGAGCCTAACTCGATGGTTATTTCTACTTCGATGGCCCAAAGGCTGTTCAATACTACTCAAGTGATCGGAAAAACGTTGCGTACCGATAATGTTAACGATTTTAAAATTACCGGCGTAATGGAAGACATGCCCGTACAATCGCATCTGCACTTTAACTTCTTAAAGTCGATGGCGAGTGAGCCCGACAGCCGCAGCGATTTTTGGCTAAATAACAACTATAACACTTATGTACTGCTGCGTAAGGGCACCACGTTGCAAACCCTTAATACATACTTAACGCAGGCAGCACATAAGTACGTGGAACCACAATTGCTGAGTAATTTCCATAGCAGCATGAGCGATATGGAAAAGAAAGGCGATTATCTGAGGTTCAATGCTATGCCACTTACCCATATTCATTTGCGGTCGGACGGGATAAGCGAACAGGAGCCGGGCGGCAGCGTAGTATACGTTTATACGTTTATTCTGATAGCCGCTTTTATCCTGCTGTTGGCTTGCGTTAACTTTGTCAACCTGTCTACTGCGCGTTCGGCTGGCCGGGCTAAAGAGGTGGGTGTGCGTAAAGTGCTGGGCTCCGGCCGATCGGGTTTAATTGCCCAGTTTTTAACCGAATCGGTGCTAACCAGTTTAATAGCGATGCTAATTGCGTTGCTGCTTACGTTGTTGTTTTTGCCTTACTTTAATCAATTGGCAGGCAAGCAAATTTCGCTCAATCCGTTTTCCCGCCCAATGCTTTTACCAGTGCTATTGGCAACTACAACAGTTATTGGTATAGCAGCCGGACTGTACCCTGCATTCTACCTGTCGGCGTTTGAGCCCGTACACGTGTTAAAAGGAAAGTTATCTGCCGGATTTAAGAACAGTTGGCTGCGTAATGGCTTAGTGGTTTTTCAGTTTACTACCGCCATTGTATTAATGGTATGTACGTTGGTTATTTACAATCAACTAAACTATGTACGCAATAAGGATTTAGGTTACAACCGCGAGCAGGTGCTGATAGTAAAAAACATCTACTCTTTAGGCGAACATGCTACCGCATTTAAAAACGAAGTGTTACAGATACCGGGTGTAGTGGCGGGTACCCGTACGGGTGTACTACCAACTTCCAGCGAAAATGAATGGGACTCTAACGCCTTCTCCAAAGATGCCGCGATGAATGCAAGCCAGTCGATGGTATTTAGTGACTGGCAAATTGATACCGATTATTTGCCTACAATGGGTATTAAGCTTGCTCAGGGCCGTAACTTTTCGGCCAGTATGCCAACCGATTCAAATGCGGTGCTGATTAACGAAACGGCAGCACGTATGTTAGATTTCCAAAAACCTCTGCAGGAAAACCTATATGATTCAAACTATAGCAAGAATACTATACCCCATCAAATTATAGGAGTAGTGAAAGACTTTAATGCAGGCTCCATACACAATAAGGTAGCACCCATCGTGTTTCGATTGTCCCGTTACGGCAGCCAGTTTGCATTCCGCGTTCATACCAAAAACTTAACCTCGCTAATTGCACAAATCAAGGACAAGTATCACTCAATGGATGCTCAAATGGCCGGTCAACCGTTTTTATATTCTTTTATGGATGATGATTTCAACAAATTATACCAATCTGACCAGCGCACGGGGCAAATATTTATCACCTTTGCTTTTTTTGCGCTGCTAATAGCTTGCCTGGGTTTGTTTGGCCTTATCACTTATGCAGCCGAGCAGCGTACCAAAGAAATTGGTATCCGCAAAGTATTGGGGGCATCAGTAACTAACGTAACCGCTATGCTTTCACTCGATTTTATTAAACTGATATTGATTGCCGTAGTAATTGCTTCGCCCATTGCCTGGCTGGGCATGCAGCATTGGCTGCAGGGCTTTGCCTACCGTACCACCATCAGCGCATGGACTTTTGTTATTGCCGCCTTTGCTGCACTGATGATTGCCCTGAGTACGTTAAGTTATCAGGTTATTAAAGCTGCCCTTACCAATCCGGTAAAAAGCTTACGTAGTGAGTAAACTGTATTCAATCGAATCATTATTATGCGCCGCAGGCCGGCAACCGCATAATGATCTTAATAAAAAAGCCATCAACTTTAGGTTGATGGCTTTTTTGTTTTTTTATACAGACTGCTTTTAGCCGCGCATCTGTTTAAGCGGTGTACTTTAACGGTTTATTCTACTTAGTACGTATTTCCAGCTCGCTAATCAGATTATCCGCATGCCCTAAAATATCCATACACCAAAGCACATAACGCACGTCTACACAAATGGTACGTTTATAATCCTTATTAAAAGCTATTTCACCACTCATGGCTTCCCAGTTACTATCAAAGGCTAAGCCTATCAATTCGCCGTCGGCGTTGATGACCGGGGAACCGGAGTTTCCGCCTGTTATATCATTGTTGGTGATGAAGCCTATAGGTACAGTTCCGTGGTCGGCATACCGTCCAAAGTTTTTCTGTTTATAAGCGTCTAGCCAGGCTGCAGGCAAGTCAAACTCGCTATCGCCTGCTTTGTATTTTTTCATTGCACCGTCCAAATCGGTTTGGGTGTCAAAATGCTTTCCGTCTTTAGCGGTATAATCCTGCACATTGCCATAAGTAATACGCATAGTAGAGTTAGCATCCGGCGACATCAGTTTGCCTTGGTTCTTCTCCAGCAGTGCCTGCAGGTAAAGGCGGTCGAGCTTTTCTTTTTGCGCATCAAAATCAGTTAGCTTAGTACCAAAAACGGTTTGTTTGTAAGAACTCGGATTTAAATTAATTACATAAGGCACTAATGGATCCTGACGAAGTTTGTCTACAGAACGATTGGGCAAAAACGCCTTCAATTTTAAGGTATCAATCAAATTGCTATTCTGCCATAAATAATCGGCAAACCTGGAAAACGCCAATGCAGGATCGCCCGGCGCAATCTTAGTGACAACATCTTCTATAAACGCCGGATGCTGATCTTTGGGCACATCGGCATACCACGAGGTCATGATTTGAGTGAATATCTTTTTGTCGGCAAAAAGGTTATACGATTTAATATAATTCTCGTTAATCTTTTTTAGCTCATCCTTTATTTCGGCCTTTTCCTTGGCGTCGCGTTTTGAACTTTCTAATGCTAACTGCCCAAAGCAATTATTAAGTGCTTCATCAACAAAGCCCGGTGCCAGCAAACCCTCATTGATGTATGTTTTGTGAATGGCATATGGCTCATAGGTAGCATACAATTTTTGATAATCACTCATCAAGCTTGCATACTGTGGCTTATCTGCAGCCCATTTAGTAAACTCGGCTTCTTCCTGCTGTTTTTGCACATAAATGTTTAAGTTTTTTAGTTGCTCCGTTTGCCCGATGAAATACTTCCAATAGTTAGATACTTTATTATAATCTGCCGAAAGCTTTAGCCGTGTATCTACACTTTTGTTCATTTCTTCCTTCCATGCTTTCAGGCGAATGTCGCGCAGTTTAACAATAATCGGATTGGTTTGCTCGGCAGCCAAACGCACGCCGTTTGAAGTTAAGTAACGGTCGGTACTTCCGGGATAACCGTATACCATTGCAAAATCGCCATTTTTGATCCCTTTTAATGAAATGGGTAAAAACTTCTTAGGCGTGTAAGGTACATTGTTGGCCGAGTAGCTGGCGGGGTTACCATTTTTATCAGCATAAATCCGGAACACTGAAAAATCGCCGGTATGGCGGGGCCAGGTCCAATTATCTGTATCGCCACCAAACTTGCCTACCGACTGTGGCGGTGCGCCTACCAAACGCACGTCACTAAATTTATTGTACAGGTAAAGAAAATACTGGTTGCCTTTGAAGAACGAATTTACGGCACCCCTGTACCGGTTACCTTTGGTAGCCTGTTCAATAAGCTTCTTGCTAATTTTTTCCAGCTTTTCGCCTCTGCTTGCGTCATCGGCATCTTTAAGTGCAGCCATTACCTGAGGGGTAACATCAGTAATACTTACCAAAAATTCCACGTATAAACCCGCTATAGGCTTTTCTTCGGCGTAGCTTTTGGCATAAAAGCCGTTATCAAGAATGTTGTTTTGCGGTGTTGAATTGGCTGATATAGATTCAAAACCACAATGATGATTAGTGAACATCAGGCCCTTCCCGGATACAATTTCGCCGGTGCAAAAGCCGCCGCCCATAGAAACAATAGCATCTTTAATACTGGCTTTGTTGATGCTGTACAAGTCTTCTGCGGTTAGCTTGAAGCCTTGTTTTTTCATTTGGTCGTAATTTTTACCGATAAGCATCGGAATCCACATACCTTCATCGGCATGCGCCATAGTGCTGACAAATAATGTAAAAAGCAGCACAAAAGATAAGAACTTAGGTTGGTTCATAAAATGTGTTAAAAATTGTGTTTAGTTTATGCTGGCACAAAGTAAAGCTATTTTAACAGCAGCAACAAAACATAATGCTTTTAGGTGAAGATGCTTTAGTACGCTTAATGCTATTGTCAATCCGGTAAGATAAATGATACTTGCTGCCCTTCCACAAAATAATTAGATGGAAGCCACTTTAAAGTTAGCGGCCTAATTACAAATATATTTAAACGGGGGCTTGCCATTTTCGTCAAGCATTCTGGGCGTCTCAACACAATGCTGAATTGGCATTCCAGCAAGAGTTGCGCCGTCCTTTATCTGAAAGCCTAATTCTCCATCTGTCAAACGAGCAAAAATAAAGTCACCACATCTTGCAGAGAAGATGTACGCTCACTATTTCAAAATTCCGCTTCATATGCATCTCCTTTACTGTTTTCTAATTATCTCCACTTTTATTATTTTGCACGATGAAGTGTCTAATGAAACGTTTTTTCAAGGTGTCCATTCTACTTCTGTTTCTTTTACGTACCGCTTATGCACAACAGAACACACCGCATATATCTGGAAAAGTTGACATCAGCGTCAAAGAAGGAATAATCAAATGTGATCTCAGCTTAACCAAGCTCCCAGCTTTGGGCAAGCAATATAAGATATTACTTTACCGTGGCTTCAATATAGGGCTCTTCAGAAATGATACAGGAAAGGTATTGAAATACAGCGGTTTTTACGATGATAAACTTTTGGGCGAAGCCGCTGCTTACATGCCTTACTTGGGTAAGGATACTTTAGCGCTTCCCCAAAATTTAAGGATAAGCTACACCGGGGCATTTCCGGTATATAGCGACACTCTCAACTCATTTGATTTTAAAGGAATGATTGCCTTCAACGGCAAAACCGTACGTGCTGCTGAGCAATCTAAATGGTACCCTGTTATCTACGACGTTAAAAATGACCGGGAGTTACTGGATGTGACTTATGATATTAACGTTACTTGTAACGATTGTAAAACTATTTATCTGAATGGTTCTCCGGCCCAGTCAGGACCTGCTGCTCAATTCAAGTCGGTAATTCCGAGGCAGCTGTTGTTGTTTGCAGGCGAATATAAAATTCAAAACTTAAAAAATAGCATGTTTTTAAATGCAGATCTCAGTCCGGATGAAGCCGCTGTTTTCAATGCCGACATAACTGGGATAGCTAGCTTCTATCAAAACTATTTACAAACCTCTTATGGTGAACGTATCACGTTCCTCCAACACCAAGCCATTGAACCTTTCGGGCCTAAACGTAGCTGGGGGTTTGTAACTTTCCCTACCATTGCAGTTGCCGGCAAGCCATTCAAATCAGAAATCAATATGCAGACGGGAGCATTTGTTAATAACTACAGTTATTACTTTTATGCACATGAAATGGGACATTACTACTTTGGCCATCTGTTGGAACCGAATTCCAAATTAAAATGGTTCTTTTTGGAAAGTATGGCGGAGTTTCTAAGCATCAAGGCAACCGAAAATAAGTATGGGAAAGATGCTACGCTAAAATATATAGCAGAGAGAAAGACAATGATGAAAGACTGGAAAATCAAGCCTCTTTCTCAAATAACAAATCCAGACCAGATAGGCGAAAGCTATCGTTATCATTACGCGCCAATGATATTAATGGCGATGGAAAAAAGATTCGGGAGCAAAATCGTTCAGTCGTTTTGCAGAAGCTTAATAAAAAATGCAGGGCAGGATACTAACTATGCCTTCTTCGTTAAAACGGCTCAAAGTGCCGGCATTAGCGATGCTAAATGGAAAGCTTTTGAAGCAGAGGTAATTAATAACACCGACTGCAAAAACATTTTTGATTATTTGTAAATCAACTATCCAGCTGCAATAAAATAAGGTATTACCACCTTAAATTTATGCTTTAAATTATAACTTCAACAAAAAAGCCACCAAGTTTTTAATTTGATGGCTTTTGCTCCTGAGGCTGGACGTTATTCGAACCAATTGTTAAACAACTTAAAAGTATTATACAACTTAGAGTATGTTAATTAAAGCGTTTCGAATTCTGTCGGCTTTAAAGCAGATTGGTTACTTTTTAAATTTAGTATTAAATAAGGCTACAACAGCCGTGGCTACCAAAACGCCAGTTAAGGCATTTTTTATGAATCCCGACCGGTTATACTTCCATTCGGCCGACCATCCACGTTCTTTAAACAAATCTGGTACTGTTCCGTGTTTTATATCATCAATAATACCTTCTACCGAGTTAACACGGTCGGCTAGTATAAGCCCCATCCAGTGGGCAGTGGTTGCTTCACTGTGCTGATAAGCCCAACGCCTTATACTGCCGCTTAGTCCGGTGGGTGGCGTAGAGGTACCAAAAACCCTGGTAATACCTGGGCGTTCAATGGAATGAAATACCGCCATGTTTACCCGCTGCTGCGGAGGCTTTTCGTAATTGATCCGTTGATAATCAGCACCATTCCAGTGTTTCATGGGATAGGTGGGGTCATTCTCTGGGTCTGCGTCCATTCCCCAACCTGGTATGTGATCTTTAGGTGCGTCTGCTATTTTCCTGTCTATGCCGGAAATTTGATCCAGCTCTTTTTTAACCTTTTCCATAATCATGTTAATTAAGCCAAAGCTCTTGGTGGAATTAAAAGTGGTTTAATACAGTTATCTCTTTTAGCAGAGAAAATATGATAAGCATCTGATACTTCCTCCAGCGGCAATCGGTGTGTAATAATGCCTTTAGGATTCAAACGCCCTGCCATAACATGATCAATCAGCTTAGGGAGTAATCTTTTAACCGATGCTTGGTTAGCCCGCAAGCTAATCCCCTTATTCATCAAGCTTCCCATAGGAACCATGTTAAATGGCGGCCCATATACGCCAACTACCGAAACGATGCCACCTTTTTTAACTGAATTGATTGCCCAATGCAAGGCGGTAGCTGAGCCTGCCTGCAAAAGCAACTTTTTACCCGTAATGGTTTGCATGGCACTGCCCGAAGCATCACAACCCACCGCATCAATACATACATCGGCTCCAAACCAATCTGTTTGCTTCTTCAGAAACACAACAGGATCATTCATTTCTTTGAAGTTGTACGCTTCGCAATAAGCATATTTTTTAACAAACTCCAGCCGGTAATCTATGTGATCAATCACAATGACGCGTCCGGCGCCAAACAGCCAGGCACACCTTGCTGCCATAATACCCACAGGCCCCGCACCAAAAACCACAACGGTATCGCCTTTTCTGATACCACCCATTTCAGCTGCCTGATAGCCTGTTGGAACAACGTCCGTCAACAAAACGGCATCCTCAATGTCCATTCCTTCCGGAATGACTGTTGGGCTGACATCTGCAAAAGGCACACGAACATATTCTGCCTGCCCGCCATCATACCCACCTGCAATGTGCGCATAACCAAAAAAACCGCCCACTGCCGTTGCTTCAGGGTTTGATTCATGACAATTGCCATATAACTCTTGTTTACAGAAAGGACAGGTGCCGCAAGCGATGTTGAATGGAACCAGTACGCGGTCCCCAACCTTAAGCTTTTGCACGCCCGAACCAACTTCTTCTACGACGCCTGTAAACTCATGGCCAAAGGTCATCCCTACCCGTGTGTCTGGCACAAGGCCATGATACAAGTGCAAGTCCGATCCACATATCAGCGATCGCGTGACTCGTACAATGGCGTCAAAAGGATGTTCGATTTGGGGAACAGGCTTGTCTCGGTCAACCCTAATTCTAAAGGGACCGCGATAATTCATAGCTAACATGATTACCTCCTATTTTTAATAGGAACATTCCTGAAAGTTGTATGTTTAAAAAAAGTAAATTTATTTAACTGTCTATTAACTACCCATCATGTTAAACTAAATGCAGGGCGATAAAAAGCTGTAATTTTTAATCCGTGTACTATGTAACTACTCTGAGTAGATACTTAATATTTAGAGAAAAGAAAATAGACAAGCGACGTTTTATATTCTTATCCACAATAACTCATGAGGTTGGGCAGATTTCGAACCAACTTATTCAAAATTAAGGCTCTTGAGTGTAGTTGATATTTCTGATCAGTCTGGGAAACTAATTTTACTTGTTACCTTTACAAAGTAATCAATTGGAACCTAATCTAAACTCAATGTACCTAATACAAATAAATTTAACTGCAGCTTGCCATTCTCGTCAAGCTTTTTAAGCATCTCGACATAATGGTGAATAGGCATTCCACCAGGATTTGCCCCCTCCTTCATCTGAAAGTCTAGTTCTCCATCTGTTAAACGATCAAAAATAAAGTCACCACGATTGGAGAGAAGACGGATGCTTGTAACTTCAAAGGGTCATTCCATGTATTTTATTTATTCCGTGGTCTTATACCAGAAAAACGAATCTGTAAAATTTTAAACCACAAAAAAAGCCTCACATTTCTGTGAGGCTTTTGCTCCTGAGGCTGGGCTCGAACCAGCGACCCTCTGATTAACAGTCAGATGCTCTAACCGGCTGAGCTACTCAGGAATATTCCGGTTGTATATACTCTTTAAAAACAGATTAAAAAACCACCTGGTTTTAAGGCCAAGTGGTTTTTTGCTCCTGAAGCTGGACTCGAACCAGCGACCCTCTGATTAACAGTCAGATGCTCTAACCGGCTGAGCTATTCAGGAGTATTTCCGGTTTGGAGTGGTGCAAAAGTATAAACTCTGAGGTAATTTCACAATATTTGCAGTAAAATTTTTATAAAAATATTTTCATGAGTTTATTAGTGATTGGTACTGTGGCATTTGACGCCATTGAAACCCCATTTGGTAAAACCGATAAAATTGTTGGCGGTGCGGCAACTTATGCCGGATTGGCCGCTTCGTACTTTTATAACCCGGTAAAAATCGTAGCCGTAGTGGGCGATGATTTTCCGCAGAGCGAAATTGAAGATTTTCACAACCACCATATAGATACCGAAGGCTTACAAATTAAACAAGGCGAAAAATCATTTTTTTGGAGCGGCCGTTACCATAATGACATGAATAGTCGCGATACACTGGTAACTGATTTGAATGTATTGGCTGATTTTGACCCCATCATTCCCGAAGCATATCAAGACTGTGAATACCTGATGCTGGGCAACCTTACGCCACAGGTGCAGCAAACCGTTATCAATCGCCTTAACAAGCGCCCTAAACTGATTGTAATGGACACCATGAACTTCTGGATGGACATTGCACTGAACGACTTGCTGGAGACCATTAAAATGGTAGACGTATTAACCATTAACGATGCCGAGGCACGCCAATTGTCAGGCGAATACTCCTTGGTAAAAGCCGCGCAAAAAATCCTGACCATGGGTCCTAAATACCTCATCATTAAAAAGGGTGAGCACGGCGCGTTACTGTTCAGCGAAGATAAAGTATTCTCGGCCCCTGCCCTGCCGCTGGCCGAGGTGTTTGACCCAACCGGTGCCGGCGACACTTTTGCAGGCGGCTTTATTGGTTACCTGGCTAAAGTTGGTACCGTCAACTTCAACAACATAAAAAATGCCATCATCTATGGTTCTGCCCTGGCATCTTTTTGCGTAGAAAAATTTGGTACCGAAAAAATTAAAAACTTAACCCCAGAGGAAATTAGCGAGCGTGTACAGCAATTTATAAGCTTGGCTAAGTTTGAAATAGAGTTGTAAATAAAGCCTCTCCTAGTAGGGAGTACATAAAATGTCATCTCGAACGATAGTGAGAGATCTTTTGAAACTAGTAGGTTAACTGATCGCTTTTTAAAAGATTTCTCACTATCGTTCGAAATGACATTTTCTATTTGTGCTAATCAATATCCCCCCTGTGAAGAGTCGGAAGGCGCATCTAACCTTCCTACCGCCTCAAACCGTGCAAACACACCCTCTGTATGCGGGGCATCTTGCAGTTCTTCGGTCAAATCCTGTCCGGCCCAATGTTCGTAATGTTTTCCGTTGCGCCACAGGCGGCTTTCGGTAACGTCGTAGATAACGCCCTGATAAGCCACCCAAATCTGCGGCTTATCCTGCCCGTTGCGCAGGGCCAGCTGCGATTTGGTATATACCGGCAAACTCATGCATTAACCGGCTTTGCCTTCCGTTTAAAATATTCAAAAAAGCCTACATTCATCACCAGCAAAGCCATTGAGTAAAAATGATCTTCAACCGGGATGGTGCCTACCCGCTTGGCTATATTTTCGGCGTTGTTGTACATTACGATAGGCACAGCTGTTAAAATACCATTTACAATGTAAAAGGGTAGCAGCGATACGATATATGCCATATAATAACGATTGAGCCACGGCGATTTAAATACAAATTGCAGTAACACCAACAAAACCAGCAGCAAGCTAAAAGTAATCAGGGTATACAACCTGTCGTGATAGGTCACCAACATAGCCGCGCTTAACAGAATCAACAAAACAGAAATTAATTTGCTTACTGCCTGCGGAATAGACCATGTAACATAATAATTGAGGCAGGCATAAATAAATATGCAGGAGAAAGGCACCGTCAAAAAAAACAAGATCTCTTCAAGTGGCAACTCGAAAAACTTTATCCCAGTGATATAACTGTCGTTGAATGACCAAACGCCCTTAACCGTGAACAGCACATCCCAAAACAAAAACATTAACCCGGTTAAGGCCATACCCGGCCATATAAATTTCCAGCTTTTTTGAAATTGAACCCTTTTATCAAAAGATAATAATACGGGAAAAATGATTGTTAAAAAGTTGATAAGCAGGTAAGCATATTTCACGTCAGTTCGGCTAAATGTTTGTGCAGTACTTCATTTTCCTGCGTTGTACAACGTTTCGATTCCAGCAAAAATTTAATTATGGTAACCGCCACATCCCTATCTGCCGCACTGTAATTTTTGTGGTTAAGCTGCTGTATCATTTCTTTACGGTCCATATCCAAGTGCTTGTCGTACCCTAAAAAACCTGGCAGATTATGCTCGATTGAAAACCGCATAAAGCGAATTTCCATATTATGCGGATCGGCATTTACGGCCTCTTGCAAAGTTTTTTCAGCATCCTTTAAGTATTTAAGCTTGTAATAAGGGTTCCAGGCATACTTTGCTTTTAGTGCCTGCACTGCGCCATAATAACTATGAATAAGGGGCGGTTTATTTTTTTCGGCCCCCAGTACGTTGTACAAAGAGTCGTTCACACTTCGTTTTTCCAGTGCCTGCAATAGTTGTTTGCGCAACAGTTTCACATCCGCTTTTTGGCTGTAAGTAAATCCGGCCAAAACAAACGAAAGCAACAAACTAATGCTTAACAACTTTATTTTCATACGCTAAATAACATTTAATTTTTGGTGCAGTACTGCTTTACAATACAACGCCATTTTATGTGTATCAGACACCCGGATACGTTTTTGCATGATTACATTAGCCGGTGTGCTACTAATTTTTTTGAACAACTGCCGATAATAAATATAGGCAATGTATACACCTAAGCGGGTGCCCTTAGGTAATTGCTTGATGCCTTCAAAAGCGTCGTCAAAGTCTTTTTTAATATCGGCCTCAATTTCCTGTTTATCTTCTTCCGTAAATTGGTTGAAGTTTATTGATGGGAAATAAGTTCGGCCGCGCTCTTCAAAATCAGCTTTTACGTCGCGCAAAAAATTGATTTTTTGAAATGCCGCGCCCAAACTACGAGCCATAGGTAACAACTTTTGGTAAAGCGCATTATTGTTTTCGCAGAAGATGCGCAAACACATCAGCCCAATTACTTCTGCCGAGCCATAAATGTAATCTTTATAGCCGCCTTCGTCATAAGTAGTTTTGTCTAAATCCATTTCCATGGAACGCAAAAAGGCATCTATCAATTCATCTTCAATTCCGTACTGATTAACTACCTGCTGGAACGATTGCAAAACCGGGTTTAAACTTATTTTTTGACGAATAGCCACAAAAGTTTCAGCCCGAAAAGCAGCCATCAGTTTGGGCTTGTCATAGTCATGAAAAGTATCTACAATTTCATCCGCATAGCGCACAAAACCGTAAACGGCATATATAGGATAACGAAAGCGTTTATCAAAAGCTTTTATACCTGTACTGAATGAAGTACTGTACTTGCGAGTAATTATTTTACTGCATTCAAAACACGTTTCGTCAAATAAATTCATTCGGAGGTAGGTATCTGTACTCAAAAGTACAGAATAGAAATGTAATTGTTTGAGAGGTGTCTCAAACAATTGCGTACTTTGGAACGATTAAACATATCATGAATAAAAAACAACAGGTTATTGTTATTGGTGCGGGGTTTTCGGGTTTGGCTGCGGCTACAATATTGGCCAAAGAAGGCCACCAGGTTACCATACTGGAAAAAAACGACCAGCCCGGTGGCCGTGCACGCATATGGCAGCAGGATGGCTTTACCTTTGATATGGGCCCCAGCTGGTATTGGATGCCTGATGTTTTTGAAAATTACTTTGCCTTATTCGGCAAGAAGCCGTCTGACTTTTACCAGTTAGAACGGCTTGACCCAGGTTACCGGGTTTATTATGGTAAAGATGATGTGTTAGACGTTCCGGCCAGCTTAGATGATTTGAAACAATTATTTGAACAGCAAGAACCCGGAAGCAGCGCCGGCCTGCAAAAGTTTTTAGACCAAGCCGAATACAAATACCGTGTGGGCATGGGCGAATATGTATTTAAGCCATCACACTCTATTACCGAATATTTTGATTTTAACCTGATTAAAAAAAGCCTGGGTATACAATTGCTCACCAGCATGAGCAAGCATGTACGGCAATTTTTTAAAAACCCGAGACTGATTAAATTACTGGAATTTCCTGTGTTGTTTTTAGGTGCTACACCACAAAATACGCCGGCCATGTACAGCATGATGAACTATGCCGATCTGGCACTGGGCACATGGTACCCACAAGGTGGGATGAATGAAATTGTAAAGGCCATGGTACAGGTTGCTGAAAGTTATGGCGTAACTATTAAGTTAAATACCGAAGTTACGCACATTGATGTTTTTAACCACACTGCCAATTCCATACAAACCACCAAAGGCACCTTTGATGCCGATTTTGTAATAGCCGGAGCCGATTATGAGCATGTAGACCAGCACCTGGTTGACGAACCCAGCCGTAACTATACGCCTGCTTATTGGGATAAGCGCACCATGTCGCCATCTAGCTTGTTATTTTATATTGGCGCTAATAAAAAGCTGAATAGCATACAGCACCACAACCTGTTTTTTGATGAAGATTTTGAGCTACATGCTCACGAAATTTACACCGAACCACAATGGCCTACCAAACCGCTGTTCTATGTATCATGCACTTCAAAAACAGATAGCAGTGCAGCACCTGATGGCTGCGAAAACCTTTTCTTTTTAATGCCACTGGCCCCCGGCTTGCAAGATAGCCCTGAAATGCGCGAGAAGTATTTTGATATAATGCTTACCCGCTTTGAAGCTATTACCGGAGAAACGCTACGCGATAACATTACTGTAAGACGCAGCTACGCTATGAGCGATTTTAAAGCCGACTACCATTCATTCAAAGGCAATGCTTATGGCTTAGCTAATACACTCACGCAAACAGCATTTTTAAAACCGGCTATGCGGGCTAAAAACATCAATAATATGTTATATACCGGTCAGCTTACTGTACCTGGGCCAGGTGTACCACCCGCATTAATATCCGGACAGGTAGTGGCTAAAGAAGCCATAAAGATCATGAACAAGATTTAAGGAAATTCCAAAAGCCTACTCATACGTTTTGTATAAAACAAAAAAGGCCTGCTTAATTAAGCGGGCCTTTATAATATGTTATATTCTTGAGTTTAAATAGCAATTAATCTTCTTCAGCGTAGATTGGTTTTTTAACACCGTTATCATATGCTTTCAGGTTTTTCTTTAAAAGTTTACGAGCCACGTGGATGCGGGTTTTTACAGTACCGATAGGGATAGTTAAGTGATCGGCAATCTCGTGGTATTTATGACCTTCAAAGTACATGGTAAATGGCACATAATAATCTTCAGGTAATCTATCTAATGCTCTTCTGATATCATCCATCACGAATTTAGATTCGCCTTGATTTTTGGTTGAGCTGAATACCAGGTTAGCAGATGAAATTTCTTCAGACTTAGTAACGAAAGTGCTCATCTTAACAAACCGACGGTAATTGTTGATGAATGTATTTTTCATGATGGTATACAACCATCCTTTTAAGTTGGTGCCTTCTTTAAACTTGTTGTAGTAAGTAATGGCCTTCAACATTGTATCCTGAACAAGGTCGTTAGCATCGTCTGCGTCGTGCGTAAAGTGTAAGGCGTAAGAACGTAGTGAACTTGCCTGACGTAGAACCATGGTGTTAAACTCAATCTTTGTCATTCTGTTATCTGTTAAAGTTTTGTATTACTGTACAGACAAACATGATACCGTTTTCCAATTTATCGCTTAATGCCAAAGAACTTGAATACCCGTTATAAGCTATATTGTTTAAACACAAATGTAAATTCTACTAATAATTAAAAAAATAACCTACTGAAATACAGTTATTTAAAATAATTTAAACTGAAAAGATATTATTTCTAAAATTTTAGAGTTGGGGCCAGAAAAAAAAATAAAAAAAACCAAAAAATCAGGTTTATATTTTTAGTTTTTGTTTTTAGGACACTTAAATTATTGTATAATATTTACTTCGCGTTCCAGCATTACGCCAAATTTAGTGTACACACTGTCTATGATTTGCGACGAAAGATTGTACACTTCCTGCCCGGAAGCACCGCCATGGTTCACTAATACCAACGCCTGATTCTTCCAGGTACCCGTATGTCCTATAGTTTTTCCTTTCCAGCCACACTGCTCAATCAGCCAGCCAGCCGCCAGTTTTACATAACCTTGCCCAGCCAGATAATGCGCTATATTAGGATATTGCTTATATATAGCTTCAAACTGCACCTGAGGGATCACGGGGTTTTTAAAAAAACTTCCCGAATTACCTATAGTAGAAGGGTCGGGTAATTTAGACACCCTAATAGCTGCTACCACCTGCGATACATCTTTAATAGTAGGCTGGATTATACCACGATTGGCCAACTCTTGCTCAATAGCGCCATAGCTTAAATTTAATTGGGACTGAACAGACAAACGGAACGTTACCGACACAATAATATACTGACCTTTTAAGGCCGACTTGAAAACGCTCTCCCGATATCCAAACTGACAATCGTCTTTCAAAAATGTTTTAAATTGCCCTGTAGCAATTTCAAAAGCCCAGCAACTTTCAAACACATCTTTAAGTTCTACCCCATACGCGCCAATGTTTTGTATGGGTGATGCACCAACCGAACCCGGTATTAAAGTTAGGTTTTCCATGCCGGCAAAGCCATTATCTACACAAAAATTCACCAGATCGTTCCATACCTCGCCTGCACCGGCTTCTACATATATGGTATCGCCTTGGGCATAATGCGTAATACCGTGAATGTTCAGCCGGATAACCAATCCGTCAAAATCATTTACCAGTAACATATTGCTGCCGCCGCCCATTACCAAACGCTCTACGGTATGCCATTGCTTGTCGGCAAACAGCTCTACCAAATCCTGCTCGTGGTTTATTTCTACAAAATGGCGGGCTTTGGTGTCGATACCGAAGGTGTTGTATGGTTTAAGCGAAACATTTTCCTGAATTTGCAGCATAGTCTATAAAATATAGGAGGGCGAATTTCGGAAATAAAATCCGTTACTATTATCGAAAACGAAACTTTGCAAACACCGCATCAAGCAGTTTTCTGATAAATAATATATGAGTACAATATCTACCGCCGAAAATACTTCTTGCTCGCCACCAGCAGCCCAAATTCTTCTGACGGGTTTTTCTCGGTTGATTTATGATGTATTTTATGCGCCCGGCGGATACTGAGCAGATATTTATTTTTAGTTCTAAAAGCTTTAAAGCGGTTGTGAATAAACCAGTCGTGAAAGATGAAGTAGATGGTGCCATAGGCACTGATACCAACACCAATCCACAAACGATAATCTTGTGTAAAGTGTCCCTGCCACATTAACCACATGGACAGGGCAGCAAAGCCGATACTAAACACGTCATTTAATTCAAACCAGCCGTGCCGCTCTTGGTGATGCGTTTTGTGTATGAACCATAGCGGCCCGTGAAATAGGTATTTGTGAATAAACCACGACAATGCCTCCATTCCGGCAATGGTTAGTAAAACGATAGCAGTGTTAACAACAAAATTCATGGTAATTATTCACAGTTGGTAATTAACGGATGCTTCCGCAATGAAACCGACCTGTATTTATGCCTAACTTACTTAAATTATATATGTTTTAGCAATCTAGATTTTTTGCTTTGTACCTAAAATTATACATCGGCAAAAAACAGTATTGTATATAGGCTAAAATGCACAAATCAAATCATAAAACCATTGTTCTTCTCTTTTTTACTCTATTTACAATCCTTATATTGGGCAATCAATCCCCAAACACTTGAAAAGAAAAGACTTTTTATACCTTACCGGCATGAGCATGGGTGCAGCCCTAATGCAAAGCGTGCCGGTAATGGGTTCCCCCATATCTATTGAAGAAGCCTTGCAGCCGGTAGATGTGGCTGTAAAAAAGCGCCTGGCCGACGTGGCGTTGAACGCGGCCCGCTCTAAAGGTGCCACTTATGCTGATGTACGTTTAGGCCGATATTTAAACCAATCTATCAGTACGCGCGAAAACCGGGTACAAAACATCGCCAATACCGAATCGTACGGCATGGGCATCCGTGTAATTTCCAACGGTTGTTGGGGTTTTGCCGCTACCGATAAATTAGATAACGATAGTATTGCCCGTGCAGCCGAGCTTGCGGTGGCCATTGCCAAAGAAAACTCTCGCTTGCAAAGCGAACCGGTTAAGCTGGCACCTCAAAAAGGTTATGGCGAAGTAAGCTGGAAAACGCCTATCGAAAAAAATGCGTTCGAGGTACCTGTAAAAGATAAAGTAGACCTGCTGCTGGCAGCCAATAACGCCGCTTTGCAGGCCGGCGCCTCTTTTATCAACAACAACCTGTTTATGGTAAACGAGCAAAAATATTTTGCATCAACCGACGGCTCATACATTGAGCAAGACATACACCGCATTTGGCCAACTTTCACCGTTACCAAAACCGATGCAAAAAGCGGGGGCTACGAAACCCGCAATGCGCTAAGCGCGCCGGTAGGTATGGGTTACGAATACCTGATACCAGACAATAAAGAAAAAATCACTGGCGGCTTGTTTCCTATTTACAAAAAGCGATATGATTTGCTGGAAGATGCCCGTTTGGCCGCTACCCAGTTAGATGAAAAACTAAAAGCTAAACCTGTTGAACCCGGCAAGTATGATTTAATACTGGATCCTACTAATTTGTTCCTGACCATACATGAGTCGGTTGGGCACCCTACCGAGCTGGACCGTGTGCTGGGTTATGAAGCCAACTTTGCCGGCACCAGCTTTTTAACGCTGGACAAATGGGAATCCAAGAAATTTAACTTCGGCAGCAAGATAGTCAACTTCACCGGCGATAAAACACAGCCCGGTTCATTAGGCGCAGTGGGTTATGATGACGAAGGCGTAAAAACGGGCAAGTGGGATATCGTAAAAGATGGCATCTTGGTAAACTATCAAACCATACGCGATCAGGCACATATTATTGGCTTAGATGCTTCGCAGGGCTGCTGCTACGCCGATAGCTGGGACAGTGTTCAGTTTCAGCGCATGCCTAATGTGAGTTTACAACCCGGCAAAGCATCGTTGAAGCCAGCCGAAATAATCAAGAACACCGAAAAAGGCTTATACATGTTCGGCCGCAACTCCTACTCTATCGATCAGCAACGTTATAACTTTCAATTCAGCAGTCAGCTTTGTTATGAAATACGTGACGGTAAAATTGCGGGTATGGTAAAAGGTGCAGCCTACCAGGCTAACACGCAGGAGTTTTGGAACTCGTGTTCAGCCATTTGTGATGAAAACGACTTCCGCCTGGGTGGTTCGTTTTTCGACGGCAAAGGCCAGCCCCAACAGGTAAGCGCCGTATCACATGGTTGCGCTACTACTAAGTTTGATAAGGTAAATGTGATTAATACAAATAGAAGGATTGGATAAACCAATGCCTCTGTCATTGCAAGGAACGAAGCAATCTCTGCATAGGACAAGCCAGCAAGTTAAGTATAACGACGGGATTGCCACGCTAGCACTCGCAATGACAAGATAAAAAGTAACTGACCACTGATTCAATAATAACCAGTAACAAAAACTAAACAATCACAACACATTGAACAGAAAAAACTTTCTTTACCTCACCGGAATGGGTTTCGGTGGGGCGATGCTGAGCAAAATTCCGGTGTTCGGTTCGCCGATTGCACCTGAAGCCGCTTTGCAGGAGGGTGTGGACGTGGCCGTCAAAAAACGGCTGTCTGACATAGCCCTGAATGCCGCCCGATCAAAAGGCGCTACTTATACCGACGTACGCTTGGGCCGCTACTTAAACCAGTATGTGGTAACGCGCGAAAATAAAGTGCAAAACGTAGTGAATACCGAATCGTACGGAATGGGCATCCGTGTTATTGCCAACGGTTGCTGGGGCTTTGCCGCTACCGATAAGCTGGACAACGACAGCATTGCTAAAGCCGCGGCCGAAGCAGTTGCCATTGCCAAAGAAAATGCGCGCTTGCAAACTGAGCCGGTACACCTGCTGCCACAACAAGGCTATGGCGAGGTAAGCTGGAAAGCCCCCATTGAGCGCAACGCCTTTGAAGTACCGGTGAAAGAAAAGGTAGATTTATTACTATCGGTAAACGATGCTGCCATGAAAGCGGGTGCTAACTATGTAAGCTCCATCCTGTTTTTGGTGAATGAGCAAAAATACTTTGCCTCTACCGATGGCTCCTACATCGACCAGGATGTACATCGCATATGGCCTACCTTTACCGTAACCAAGATTAACGCACAAACCGGCAAGTTTGAAAACCGTTCGGCATTAAGTTCGCCGCGCGGCATGGGTTATGAATACCTGATGCCACGCGAAAGCGATAAAATCAAAGGTGCACCGACGGTGTTGTATCGCGATCGGTATGATATGATTGATGATGCCCGCTTGGCGGCAACCCAAGCCGATTTAAAACTAAAAGCCAAATCGGTTGAACCGGGTAAGTACGATCTGATCTTGGATCCATCACACCTATGGTTGACTATCCACGAGTCGGTTGGGCACCCATCTGAACTGGATCGCGTATTGGGTTACGAAGCTAACTTTGCCGGCACCAGTTTCCTGACGCTGGATAAATGGGAATCCAAAAAATTCAAATTCGGCAGCGATAAAGTAAATGTTGTGGCCGATAAGCTGCAACCCGGTTCGTTAGGTGCTGTTGGGTATGATGATGAAGGCGTAAAAACCAAACAGTGGGACATTATTAAAGATGGTGTGCTGGTAAACTACCAATCCATCCGCGACCAAGGCCATATCATTGGCCTTAAAGAATCGCAAGGTTGTTGCTATGCCGATAACTGGAGCAGCGTACAATTTCAGCGCATGCCAAATATCAGTTTGCAAGCCGGTAAAACGCCTATGCTGCCAGCCGATATGATTAAAAATGTAGAAAAAGGCATTTATATTATTGGAGACAGTTCATTCTCTATCGATCAGCAGCGCTACAACTTCCAGTTCAGCGGACAGCTGTACTACGAGATTAAAAACGGCAAAATTGCCGGTATGCTCAACGACGTGGCCTATCAATCCAACACCCAAGAATTCTGGAACTCATGCGCCGCCGTGTGCGACCAGCGCGATTACCGTTTAGGCGGATCATTCTTTGACGGTAAAGGGCAGCCTACACAGGTGAGCGCCGTATCGCACGGCTCGGCCACTGCACGTTTTAACGGAGTTAACATTATTAACACAGCACGAAAAATTTAACACATACCATGGCTATATTAACTGAAGAACAAGCCCGCGCTTTAATGAAAAAAGCGCTGAGCTACTCCAAAGCCGACGAATGCATGATTAGCTTAAACGGAGGCGACTCCGCCAATATACGTTACGCCCGCAACTCCGTATCTACCAGCGGTTCGGTAGGCCGAAACAGTTTGGCTGTATCATCAGCCTTTGGCAAAAAGCTGGGCATTGCTACCATCAATGAGTTTGACGATGCCTCGCTCGAAAAAGTAGTACGCAGGTCGGAAGAACTGGCCCAGCTGGCTCCCGAAAACCCTGAGTACATGCCGTTTTTAGGTCCGCAAGCTTATGATGCGCCGGGTAAAACCTTTGTACAATCTACTGCCGATATGACGCCTAAGCAACGGGCAGATATGGTTCAGCAAAGTTTGCAGGTAGCTAAGGATAGTAATTTAACGGCTGCAGGCTTTTTGGAAAACAGCACAGGCTTTTCGGCCATCATGAATTCAAAAGGCTTATTTGCCTATAATGCTGGTACCGATATCAACCTATCGGTATCACTCCGTACCCAAGATGGAACAGGCTCGGGCTATGCCACCCGTGGGTTTAACGATGCCAGCAAAATGGATACGCTTGCCTTTACAAAAATTGCAGCTCAAAAGGCATCGCGCTCATCAGGTGCTAAAGCACTAGAGCCGGGCAAATACACCGTTATTTTAGAACCTGCAGCCGGTATTGTTTTATTAGAACAACTATATGGCAGTTTAGACGCGCGCAGCGCCGATGAAGGCCGCAGCTTTTTAAGCCTGCCCGGTGGTAAAACCCGCTTAGGCGAAAAACTGGTAGACGAACGTGTGAACATCTATTCGGATGCTTCCAACCCCGACCTGCCGGCTCAAACCTGGGCGGGTGATGGCCAGCCACTTAAAAAAGTGAACTGGATTGAAAAAGGCGTGGTAAAAAACTTGAGTTATTCACGCTATTGGGCGCAAAAGAAAGGTGTTCCATCTATGCCCGGCCCCGCCAATATTATTATGGACGGCGGCACCCAATCGCTCGAGGACTTAATCAAAAGTACAGAAAAAGGCATTTTGGTTACCCGCTTATGGTACATCCGCCCGGTTGACCCTAAAACATTACTGTACACCGGCCTTACCCGCGATGGTACGTTTTACATTGAAAACGGCCAGATTAAATTCCCGGTTAAAAACTTCCGCTTTAATGAAAGCCCTATCATTATGCTGAACAACCTGGAAGCCTTGGGCAAATCTGAGCGCACAATCAGTGGCGAATCGGGCGAAAATGCGCTGATTCCGCCAATGAAAATTCGCGATTTTACTTTCAGTTCATTGTCGGATGCGGTGTAAATGAACGAAGTACTTTTAGGAAAGCGTGTGCCATCCGGCACGCGCTTTTTTGTTGCCTTATCCTGTCGCCCTGAAAATCCCATAGGCTGAATAAACAAAAAAGGCACAGAGAAACTGTGCCTGATAAGTATATATAATGTGGGTTGAATTATTCCCTGCTAATACCGCCGCTACCTGTTTTAGTTGTGGATACGCGCTTAACCGCCCCTGTATAATGCACATCGCCACTACCTGTTATGGATGCCGAAAGCTGTTGATTAGCATTTACACGGGCATCGCCGGAGCCAACCACTTTAACAGCAGTGTTTTCGGTAACCAAATTGCGACCGGTAAAATCACCCGAACCAGACACACTTACTTCTGATGATTGTGCACGACCAGATACGGTAATATCGCCCGAGCCCACAATTTTGCTTTGCAAATCTTTCACATCAACACTTCCGCTGATATCGCCTGACCCCGAAAGGCTAAGCACTAAACTATTGGCACGAAGCCCGTCTTTAAATATTACGTCGCCCGATCCGGCCAGCGTGATGCTATTAATATCTTTAACCATCACATGTACAACACGCTTTTTATTACCCCAGTTAAAGTTCCAGCCTGATGAACTTTTAGTATAAATTTTCAGTTCGCCGCCTTTTACTTCTGTAATGATACGGTCAATCACATCATTATCAGCCTCTACTTTTACCGACTCGCTGCCACCCTGCGTGATATAAACATCAAACGAACCCGACACACTTACGGCATGAAAACCGGATAAATGACGATCCTGCTCATCTAAAACAAAGGCTTTGTTTACAGGAGTTGGTTTGGCATAGGTTTCACCTGCACCGGTAATCAGTGCAGCAACAAGTAAAAGTTTGGTCAGTGATTGCATGGTTTATTATTTTAGTATTGATAATAAGACGTCTTGAATTTGCAATTGGTTACAAGAAAAATGAAAATAAATACGCCCTGCATTAAATAGGCCTTCTAACTTGTATAGCTTTTAAATTAATAATGTCATTTCGAGTGCTAACGAGAAATCTTTTAAAAGCAGTAAGCGTATATGCCTCGAAAAGATCTCTCACTATCGTTCGAGATGACATTATTTGTTTAACCTTCCTCTACCGCGGAAGCTTAGGAAAGACTATTTTACCTTTATATAAAACTCAAGCGTATCAACTTCCACGTTATCTTTAGTTAAGCCTGCAATATTTACAGGTGTAAAATTGGTAGTTGGTTTAATAAACCTGTATTCGTCACCCTTAACACGCACTTTTGCCGGCATGTTAAAGCCTTTCACATCGACTATCCACCGCGCATAAGCCTTGCCATTTTCAAATTTAAATTCCAGCGTAGGGATGCTGGTATATCGCAGGTACTGGTCAAATACCGGCGTAAGGTTCATACCAGATTGCTGATTGATATAATTGACGATTTGCGGCGTGGTAACAGTTTGGTGATAAAAAGCTTTGTTTAACCCACGCAGTATTTGACGCCATTTATCATCATTATTAATGATAGCGCGAATATTATTCAACATGTTGGCACCTTTATAGTACATATCGCCCGAACCTTCTTTGTTTACATTGTATGGCCCGATGATAGGAATATCATTCTGAATGTTCTTACGGATGCCCTGAATATATTCCAGCGCTGCCTGCTTACCGTAATAGGTTTCAATAAACAATGATTCTGAATAATTGGTGAAGCTCTCGTGTATCCACATATCAGCAATATCTTTGGAAGTGATGTTATTGCCGAACCACTCATGACCACTCTCGTGCACGATAATAAAATCCCAGTTTATACCCCGGCCTGTACCCGAAAGGTCACGACCTAGGTAACCATTACGGTATTTATTGCCATAGGCTACAGCGCTTTGGTGCTCCATACCCAAATGCGGGGTTTCTACTAGTTTATAACCATCTTCGTACCAGGGGTATGGGCCAAACCAGTTTTCAAAGGCTTTGAGCATGGGCTTTACATTAGCGCCGAATTGCTTTTTTGCTTTTTCGAGATTATAGGGCAGCACCCAGTAATCTAAAGTAAGCTTACCTTTTTCGCCATCGTAGCTATCTTCAAAGTGGGTATAGTCGGCAATGTTGGCGGCAACATCGTAGTTGTTAATGGGGTTGGCTACAAACCAATCGTATTGGGTATAGCCATCGGCCAGTGGCGTCACCTTGCGCAGGCGGCCGTTAGATACGTCTTTCAGTCCAGCCGGTACGCTGATGCTGATAAGCATACTGTCTACCTCATCACCCTGATGATCTTTAGTAGGCCACCAAATGCTGGCCCCGGCACCCTGGCAGGCTGTTGCCACCCATGGCTTACCTAACGAATCGCGCGTAAATACCACGCCACCATCCCAGGGGGCACGTTTGGCTACGGTGGGATTACCAGAATAATAAACCGTAAATTCCTGCTTACTGCCTTTGCTGATGGTTTTAGGAAAAGTAACAAACACGGCGTTAAACTCGCGGGTAAACGGCAGATTCTGGCCCTGATACACTACTTTTTCCACTTTTAAGTTGGCATACAAATCAAACTGTAGTTTATTAAAATTCTGTGTTGCAGTGAATTTAAACAGGTTGCTGCCGCTGATGTACTTTTGGTCGATATCAAACTTCACATCCAGGTGGTAGTAGTTGATATCATAACAGGTACGAAGCGGTGTCAACATACCACGCAAAGTGTCGGCACAGGTATAGGTTTCTTTCTTTTGCATCAATTGAGCGGATGCGTTAAGCGAAAAAAGTGCAATCGCCGCAGTTGCAATAAATATTCGTTTAAAATTCATTTTAATATTTGGATAAGCAAATAAACAAAAAGAGGCACTATGATAGCGCCTCTTTTTGTCGTAATTATTCGGGATATTTAAAGATTTACTTTATTACCTCCACATCAATATAACTGTCATTATAAATGGTATGTGTAGATTTCACATAATCTGCATCGGTAGCTTTGTATGGGTTAGGCACAAACTTTTGCGGGTTGCGGGCCCATAACGGGAAGGCAGTGCTTTGTACTTGTATCATAATGCGGTGACCTTTTTTAAAGGTGTGCAGCACATCCTGCAGTTTCACGTTAACCTCTGTTTTTTGATTAGGCACAAAAGCTTCCGGCTTTTCAAAGCTGTTGCGGAAACGGCCCGGCATAATTTCTGAACGTACCATTTGCTGGTAGCCCGCCATCAAAATATTTTTGTTGGGCATATACGGATGGTTAGGCTCATCGGGTGGATAAACGTCTATCACTTTAACAATCCAGTCGGCATCAGTGCCGGTGGTAGCCACTTTAAGGTGCGACATAATTTCGCCGCCCAGTGTCATATCATCCTGCAAAACATCGGTCTGGAACACCAGCACATCTGGCCTGCGGCCAGCAAAGCGCTGGTCCTCGCTCATGTAATTGTGCGGCGTAAAGCCCATGGTGGTGGTATTATCTTCGGTATACGGAACCGGTTTGGCCGGGTCGCTGATGAAAGACACTGAACCTTGCGTGGCAGGTTGATTCATCGCCAATTTGCCATCGGCACTCAGGTACAGTTTTACATGCTGCGCATTAGCAGCAGGCCATTGTGTAAACTGAGCCCACTCCTTTTTACCAGTGTTGTACATGTAAGCTTTAGGCAGGCCGGAATTCTTATCGCCGTTACCTTTTAAAAAGTGGTCGAAGAATTTAGCTTCGATGTTGCGTTGATAAAACGTAGCAATGCTATCGCCAAAATACACATTGCTGTGCAGGGTATGGCCCGTTTCGCGCGACCAGCGACCATGACCAAAAGGTCCCATAACAATGGTGTTATAGGCCGACGGATCTTTTTGGGCAATGGTTTTGTAGATAGCCAGCGGGCCGCGTAAATCCTCGGCATCGTACCAGCCGCCTACCAGCATTACGGCCGGTTTTACTTTATTGTAGTGGCGCAATAAATCGCGCTTTTGCCAAAACTCGTCGTAGTTGGGATGGTTAACCGTTTCCTGCCAAAAAAAATTGTCTTTATAATATTTATCAGCATTTGGCAATGCGCCCATGCTTAGTAAAAAGTCGTAACCATCACGTGCACCGTTGGTATTCAGCATACTGTACCAAGCTTTGCTGGTGGTATCTTTTTTCTGCACACCAAATACCGGGTAAGCAAAAAAGTACGATTCGAGCAGGGCACCGTTGTGGTGAAAATCATCAAACCAAAAATCGGAGATAGGTGCCTGTGGTGATGAAGCTTTCAGTGCCGGATGGTTTGACAGGATGCCCGCTGCGGTGTAAAAGCCGGGATAAGAAATACCCCATTGCCCTACCTTGCCGTTGTTGAACTTTACGTTTTTTACCAGCCAGTCAATGGTATCGTACGTGTCCGAACCTTCGTCTACATCCTTTTTGCTTTTCTTATTATCAATGGCCGGGGTCATGTTGGTCCAGGTGCCTTCGCTTTTCCAGCGGCCACGCACATCTTGGTACACTACAATGTAACCCTCTTTCATCATAATATCTGATGGGCCTAAACGTGCCGGGTAATTACCTTCGCCGTAAGGTGCCACGCTATAGCAGGTGCGCTGCATTATCATAGGATATTTTTTACCGGCGGCTGCATCTTTAGGGGTATAGATGGCAGTGAACAGCTTTACGCCGTCGCGCATGGTAATATAAACCTCTTTTTTGGTGTAATGCTCTTTGGCGTAGTTGCTTTGGGCAAGGGCTACCGTACAGGTAACCAGCAGTGCCAGCATCAGGGAGTAAAACTTTTTCATTCGAAACGTAGTGCTTAATGTTTAGCAGCCTAATTTAAGCAGTATTGTTGATTTTAGGAGATAGTATACAAGAGTGTTACATATTATGATTGATAAATCGCATAAAAATCCATTTGCCGATTGCTTATACTTGAGAAAATAATTTTACTTGAACCTTATTATGAAGAAAACAGTTACTTTGACTTTAGCTTTTACAGTATTAGCCTTAATGGGCTATAGCCAGAATAAAATTCAAAACCGATCAAAGAAAAATTTTAAGGATGTAACGCTACAAAGCTTTAAAATTTTGCCAAGTGAAGTAGAAGGATGCTCTTGTTATTTTTATGCGTCTGAAAAAGATCAAAAGAGTGAAAAGTACTTGTTGGTTAATGATTATGCTAACACGGCATTCATTATGTTGAACGGTAAGCTGGAAAAGTTTTTACTAAAATTCCATGATGAAAAGATTAACAAGTATGTTTATAAGCATGGGGTAGACTTACTTGAAGTAAAAGTGACCAAATGGAAAAAAAGCGGATATGAGGAATCAACTGTAAAAGGAATTATCAAATTAACTAAAAAGGGATATACCATACAAAAAAGTTTTATTGGCTCATGTGGCTGTTAACCATTTTAAATCAACTATTCAATCGTATGAAATCTATTATCACTTTATTAACCTTTGTAATATCATTTCTTTTATTTTTTGCCAGCATCAGTTCCTTTGCACAAACCCAATCGGCTATGAATACGCAGGCTGGTAGTCAGTATCAAAAAACTGATAAAGAGCTGAATGCTGTTTACCAAAAAATACTGAAGCAGTATGCTAAGCAGCCGGTGTTTATTAAAAAGCTGAAAGCCGCCCAACGCTTATGGATACAGCTACGCGATGCCGAGCTGGCGGCCAAATATCCAGCACCAGGTACTTACGGCAGCGTTGAGCCTATGTGTAAAGCCGGTTATTTAGAAAAGTTAACCCGGGAACGAACTAAGTTTTTGCAAGTATGGTTAGATGGCATTGAAGAAGGCGATGTGTGCAGTGGATCAGTAAAGATGAAGCAGTAACGATATTGCAGTCAGCTAAACTTTACCAAAAAATTATCCTTATTACAACGGGTAATATTACCTTTGACCAACAACAAAAAATTCTATACAGTTATGCAATATGATGTTATCGTTATAGGTTCGGGTCCGGGCGGCTATGTGGCTGCTATCCGTTGTGCCCAGCTGGGTTTAAAAACGGCTTGTATTGAAAAATACAGCACGTTTGGCGGCACTTGTTTAAACGTGGGCTGTATCCCGTCAAAAGCACTGCTGGATTCATCCGAACACTACCATAATGCGGCGCATACTTTTAAAACCCACGGCATTAACCTGGAAAACCTGCAGGTTGATTTTGGCCAAATGGTAAAACGCAAAGATGAAGTGGTAGCGCAAACCACCGGCGGTATTACTTTCCTGTTCAAAAAAAATAAAATCACCTCATATCAGGGCGTTGGTTCTTTTGTAGATAAAAACACTATTAAAGTAACCAAGGCCGACGGCAGCGAAGAAACGATCACTACTAAAAATGTGATCATCGCTACCGGTTCTAAACCGTCCAGCCTGCCTTTCCTGAAAGTAGATAAGCAACGCATCATCACCTCAACCGAGGCTTTGAATTTGCCGGAAGTACCTAAACACTTGGTGCTGATTGGCGGTGGTGTAATTGGCTTAGAGCTGGGTTCGGTATATGCACGTTTAGGTGCCAAGGTATCGGTAGTAGAATTTATGGATGCCATCATCCCTACTATGGACCGCTCATTGAGCAAAGAGCTGCAGAAGGTTTTGCAGAAACAAGGCATTGAATTTTACCTGGGCCACAAAGTAACCGGTGCTACATCAGACGGTAACGAAGTAACCGTAACTTTTGACAGCCCTAAAGGCGACAAAATGGAACTGAAAGCCGACTACTGTATGGTAGCAGTTGGCCGCGTAGCTTACACCGATGGCTTGGGCTTAGAAAACATTGGCATTACCGTTGAAGAGCGTGGTAAAAAAATTACGGTTGATGAGCACTTGGAAACTTCGGTTAAAGGTGTGTATGCCATTGGCGACGTGGTTCGTGGCGCTATGTTAGCCCACAAAGCAGAAGATGAGGGTACTTTTGTAGCGGAATTAATAGCCGGCCAAAAACCGCACATCAATTACAACCTGATTCCGGGCGTGGTGTATACCTGGCCCGAGGTTGCCAGCGTGGGGTATACCGAAGAACAATTGAAAGAAAAAGGCGTAAAATACAAAACCGGTTCTTTCCCATTCAAAGCCAGCGGCCGCGCTCGTGCCAGCATGGATATTGATGGATTTGTAAAAGTATTGGCAGACCAGGCAACCGACGAGATTTTAGGCGTACACATGATTGGCCCGCGTGCGGCCGACATGATTGCCGAAGCCGTAGTAGCTATGGAATTCCGCGCCAGCGCCGAGGATGTAACCCGCATGAGCCATGCGCACCCAACCTTTACCGAGGCTATCCGTGAAGCTTGTTTAGCAGCTACTGAAAATCGGGCTATTCATATTTAATTTAATATCGCGGGTACTTGCCCGATTATCATAAAAAGGCTGCAAGAAAATTCTTGCAGTCTTTTTATTTGCACCCTGTAGCATTAAGCACAACAAAAAATGCCATACCTAACAAGCCTAAACTTGCCGGTATGACGCTGCTGTTATCAAATCAGTATTTTAATATCTTTTTACGTTAAACTCGGATATACCGCCTTTGAAGTTGATGTATATTTTGTTCTTAGCCGTACTAAAGCCTGGCGAAGTGTAGTGCTTGTCGCCAACTTTATCCATACCCTCAAAATCGGTAGAGCTTAATGCGCTTGATGTAGTTACATCGCAAGCCACATTACGGGGTACAAGCAGTTCAATTTCAGACACGCCTGTAGAAACATCAACCATTGTAACAGGTAAATTAGCGCCTAATTTTACCTTATAAGATGCTGCGCCACCTTCCAGGCGCAAATCTTTTACTTTGTAGGGTGATAAGTCAAAATCTACCTCCGTAGCGCCGCCTTTAACATTAATTTCCCATTGTGGTGCGTTGTTCAATTTAATATCAGCCGAATTTGAACGACCATTGTTCCACCTAAAATTACGCTCGCGCCCATGAACGTGACTGTTCATGTCAAAGTTTAATACAGTTACCGAGTCGGTTTTTTCGGTGGTTAAGTTAAACCGGTTGCCGTACTCGCGAGCATCAGCCTTAAACAGGTCGGCGGTGGTATCGGTTAACTTGTAGGTGGTAGCACCGCCCGATATGTTAAGCCGCACTAACTTTACATCGGGCGAGTAAACCTGCTGATAAGTATTTTGCTTAGCGTCTTTTAACGACACGTTTTCGTTATCATCATTGTCGTCACTGTCATTATCATCTGTGTTGTAATGAAAATTGAAGAAACGGTTGTGATGCTCGCCCAGGTTGCTGAATAAAATCAGACTAAAGCCCCCCACTATAATCAATACTCGTACTACCGTTGCCCATATTGCCCGGTTATTGGCCAATAGCATGTTGGCACCGGCAATAACCAAAAACACCGGCCACAGGTAAACAACATTTGACCAGTGAAAGTTAATGACGCCAAAGTTGTTCATCAGAAATATGGTACCTATTAGTACCAATACAATACCTGAAAATAATCTGTTGTTTCTCATAGCTTATTCAATTGGGGCGTTAGTGTTCGTATTTTTTTCTTTTCGCGAAGTGATGATGAACACACCACCTACTACCATAGGAATGATAGGCCAAAGGTGTCCAAAATTAATATCAGGAATAACTTCAAATTCGTCTAGTAATAAAAAGCTTCCTAGCAGTAATAAAATCAAACCACCAATAAGGCCTGCGTTTGATGCCCGGCGTGGCTTGTTGATGTAGCTCTGCTCAAACTGATTGGGCGGCTGTACCATATAATCCACACCAGGGGTGGTAGATACAAATTCCTTACGTGGTAGCACAATCCACAAAACGATGTAGATTAACAGGCCGCCGCCTTTAAAAATAAGGGCCAGTACAAATATTAGCCGCATTACAGAAACTTCGGTTCCAAAGTAGTCGGCCAAGCCGGCGCAAACACCACCAATGGTTTTGTGCTGTTCGTCGCGATATAATTTCTTGTTCATAAAAATTGATTGTTGAGTGATTGTTGTTACAATTGGCCCAACACAGGTTTAATCACAATCTCATCCACATTAGCACCGCTACTCATATTGTAGCAAGTGATGATGGCTGAGGCGACATCAGCGGGGGATACAAATCTGTCCGGACTAAAATCGGTACCTGCCCATGATTCGGTTAAAGTTGAGCCTGGTAAAATGGCGGTTACTTTAACACCGTGCTCCTGCATTTCGAGCCTCATTATATTACTAAGACTATACAGTGCAGCTTTTGTTACACCATAAGTTCCGGCAGTTGTGGTAGGTTGTACAGAGGCTACCGAGCAGATGTTAAATATGTATCCGCTACGGGCATCCCGCATGGTTTTACCAAAATAGCGATACAGTTCATAAGCCGGCATTACATTAGTATTCATCTGGCGGAGAAAAGCGTCCTCATCATCATCCAGTATGCTGGCGTATTCGAAAACACCCACATTGTTAATTAGTACATCAATAAAACCCAGTTGCTGTTCGGCATTTGCTGCAAAATCAATCACTTGTTGTTTAACTGAGCAGTCGGCTATATGGGTATAAACCTGTATTTCGGGATTTGCCTCCAGAAGTTCTTCCTGTATTTTTGTTAAATCTTCACCGTTGCGCGAACAAATTGCCAGGTTTAATCCTTGTTTAGCAAATGCAAAAGCAATGGCGCGTCCAATGCCTTTGGAGGCTCCGGTAATCAGGGCGTTTTTCATACATTAAAAATTAGCACTGTAATTATAACCCGAAAGCTTTATAATTTTAAATGTATTTTTAACAAAAAATATTTACACCATCCATGTTCCATAGTTTAGGCAGGTATATTTTACTCATTCGGTTAAGTTTTAAGCGTCCAGAAAAGTTCAAGGTTTATTGGGCCGAAGTAATGCGCGAGATGGTATCTATAGGCGTAGGCTCACTGGGCATCATCAGTATTATATCTGTTTTTATTGGTGCAGCTACTACTATTCAGGTAGCTTTTCAATTATCCAGCCCTTTGGTACCCCGTAGTATAGCCGGCAGCATTGCGCGCGATTCAACTATCCTGGAATTCAGTCCTACTATTTCAGCACTTGTGTTAGCTGGCCGGGTAGGCTCCAGTATTGCCTCACAAATAGGCACCATGCGGGTAACCGAGCAGATAGACGCGTTGGAAATTATGGGTGTAAACGCACCAGGCTTTTTAATTGCGCCTAAAATTTTGGCTAGTATCTGCATGTTTCCGATACTGGTTATCTTTTCCATAGCATTAGGTATTGGCGGTGGTTATATTGCCTGTATTGCCTCTGGCGATGTTAGTCCTGCTGATTATTTAAGTGGTGTACATGACGGTTTCAACCCGCTTACTATACAAGTGGCATTAGTTAAGGCAACTGTATTTGGCTTCATTATTTCCTCTATCTGTGCTTATCAGGGCTTTTATACCGAGGGCGGTGCGTTAGAGGTAGGCCAATCGGCTACCCGTGGCGTAGTTTATAGCTGCGTAATGGTTTTATTTGCCGATTTAATGATTACCCGCATAATGTTATGATTGAGATTAAAGACATTCACAAAATATTTGGCGAAAACGAAGTTTTAAAAGGCATTAGTGCCACATTTACGCCCGGAACCAATAACCTGATTATCGGCGGTTCAGGATCAGGTAAAACGACCTTACTTAAATGCATTGTAGGTTTACATGACCCAAGCGAAGGCGAAGTTTTTTTTAGCGGAGAAAATTTTACCAAAATGGATTTTGAGCAACGTGTGCCTGTGCGTAAAGAAATTGGCATGCTTTTTCAAAACTCAGCATTATTCGATTCCATGACGGTTGAAGAGAACATCATGTTCCCACTTAACCTGTTCACTCAAATGAGCGAATCAGAAAAACGCGACCGTGCCAACTTCTGCTTAGGGCGTGTAAACCTGAAAGACAAGAATAAATTGTTCCCAGCCGAACTTTCGGGTGGTATGAAAAAGCGTGTGGGTATTGCCCGCGCCATTGCTATGGAACCTAAGTATTTGTTTGTGGATGAGCCCAATTCCGGCTTAGACCCAAGAACATCTATCGTTATTGACGAACTGATTGATGAGTTGACTGAGGAATACAAAATCACCACCGTAATGGTTACGCACGATATGAATACCGTGATGGGTATTGGCGAACACATCATCTTTTTACACCAGGGCCAAAAATGGTGGGAAGGCTCTAATAAGGAAATTGCCCATACGGATAATAAAGAGCTGAACGACTTTGTATTTGCCAGCAAGTTTACCCAGGCAGCAAGGGAGAAATTGTAAGTCTTTTTAGTTGTGGGTTGTATGTTGTCGGTTGTGTGTATCTTTGCGCCATTAATTTAGGTGTGCAAATACATAAGACTATATAGTTACACCCATAACAGACAACTCACAACAGACAACCAAAAATGATCCAACTCCTTACGCCTACGCACTGGAAAGATTACGAACTGATTGATTGCGGCGACTTTGAAAAGCTGGAACGCTTTGGCCAGCTTATCCTTATCAGGCCAGAGCCGCAGGCCGTGTGGCGTAAGCAATTACCGGATGCTGAATGGCAAAAGCAACACCATATCCGTTTTAAAGGCCGTTCGGCCACATCGGGCGATTGGGTAAAAAAGAATGCTAAAACGCCCGACCGCTGGCATATTGAGTATAAAAACGAACAAGCTGCTATCAAATTCCGACTGGGCTTAACATCCTTTAAGCACGTGGGAATTTTCCCAGAGCAGGCCGTAAACTGGGATTACATTGCCGAAAATGTAAAGCGTTTCAAAACGCCTACTCCAAAAGTATTAAACTTGTTTGCCTACACTGGCGGCGCGTCGTTAATTGCCCGCGCAGCCGGAGCCGATACCACGCACGTAGATTCTATTAAGCAAGTAGTTACCTGGGCTAATGAAAATCAGGAACTATCAGGATTGAAAGATATACGCTGGGTGGTTGAAGATGCTTTAAAATTTGTAAAGCGCGAATTAAAACGTGGTAAAAAATACAACGGTATTATTTTAGACCCACCAGCTTACGGTAACGGCCCCAACGGCGAAAAGTGGAAGTTGGAAGACCATATACAAGAAATGATGCAGGACGTAGTCCAACTGCTTGACCCTGATGAACATTTCTTGATTCTAAACACCTACTCACTAGGCTTTTCATCTGTTATTGTGGAAAACCTGATCAGAGATGCATTTCCAAAAGTGCAGAATTTGGAAATAGGCGAACTTTATTTACAGGCTACAGCAGGCTCTAAACTACCTTTAGGGGTATTCGGGAAATTTTGTAAAGTTTAGTGAAAAACTAATTGAAGCAATAGTTATATTTACAACGTTTAATCCGTCAAAAAATTTTATAACTGAAGAATTAAATATTTTATCCGAACGGGTATTAGTAATAATATCTGCCCTACATTATGAAAATCAAACAACTGCTGTTTTCTTCATCGATCCTGTTATCATCTTTAGTATTACTGTCTAATTGTAATGAAAGCAGCAAAGCTGGTAAGCTTGATAGTAAAAACGACAAAAAAGCTGATTCTGCCAAAATAGATACCATACCTACCGTTGCCGGTAATTATGCACCGCTGGATACTGCTAAATACGATAGTTTACTTAAACGTTTGGCAAATGGTGATACCACAGGCCGCTGGCCGGTAAAAAACCAGCCCTATCCAGTAGCTGGCGCTATACTTCCGTTTAATCGCGTGGTAGCATTTTATGGTAATTTATTTTCTAAAAAAATGGGCATTTTAGGTGAATTGCCACCTAACGAAATGCTGGCCAAGTTAAAGGGTGAGGTAAAAAGCTGGGAGAAAGCAGACCCGAACACACCGGTAAAACCAGCCTTACACTACATTGCGGTGGTAGCACAAGGCGCAGGTGGTAAAGATGGCAAATACCGTTACCGTATGCCGTTTAAACAAATTGATACAGTACTGTCGCTAGCCAAAAAGGCCAACGCGCTGGTGTTTCTGGATGTGCAGGTTGCCTTAAGCAACATCCGTGCGGAGTTACCATTGCTGGAAAAATACTTGTCGATGCCGCAAGTGCATTTTGGTATGGACCCAGAATTTTCGATGAAAGACGGTACTTTACCGGGTAAAAAAATTGGCACCTATGATGCCGATGATATAAATTACGTAACAGGCTATTTAGCTGATTTGGTGCGTAAAAACCATTTGCCGCCTAAAATTTTAATTGTACACCGTTTTACCCGTAAAATGGTAACCAACTATAAAAACATTAAACTGCACCCCGAAGTGCAGGTAGTAATGGACATGGATGGATGGGGCGAACCCGACCTGAAACTGGGAACATACCGCAACTTTATTTTCCCGGAGCCTGTACAATTTACCGGCTTTAAGCTATTCTACAAAAACGATTTAAAAAAGGCGCCGCATCACATGCTTACGCCGCAAGAAGTGTTGAAGTACAAACCGCAACCTATTTATATACAATACCAGTAATATACCAACTAAACCCTACTGGATATTGAACAAAGCCCTGCTTAAATAAGCGGGGCTTTTGTTTTAAAACGCTACCTTCAGTCACTCATAAAGATTTTAAATTTATAAAAGACACCTATGTATAAGCGGATGCAATTTGGCTTGCTGTTGTGTATACTTTTTAGCTTTTGCAGTTGCCACCCCTTATTTTGCATCTGGGAAATGGGGTACGATGAAGTGCAAAAAGAAAGCGACTTACCTTCAATATCCGGTCAGTATCTATTATCTGGGCATTCTCGTAAAATGATGAAATATGAAGGCAATTATCAGCATATTCCCCCTAGCGAACTAGTGCTGGCCTCTGATCATACATACCAGCTTCACAATGCACCTGATTGGATGTTTAATGATTTTGGCGAGCCACATGGGCAATACACTGACAAAATCGGCCGGTGGAATCTGACTTGTAATAATGACGGCTGTTTAATAGAACTGGAAGGGCTAATGGTTACACCTTTGTATATGCGCAATCATAAAGCGGCTATCCTAATTACAGTTGGAGATGGCGACGAATGCCAGGGCATGGTTTACGAAAAAGTAAGCCGCTGAGCGTAGCGTTACATAAGAACTCTGGCAAACAGGTATTCTACACCTACTTCACGCCAAAATAATTACCTTTGGTGCATCACCTATGTTTGAGCCTGTTACTTCATTAAATTCTCCCAAAAGTTCCGGTAAACTCATCGGACTATTTTTATTGGGCTGGACTATACTTAATATTTTGCAGGCGGCCACCCTTGGCTTACATTCCGACGAAGCTTACTACTGGGTATATTCCCGTTTTTTAGACTGGGGTTATTATGACCATCCGCCCATGGTAGCCTTGTTCATCCGCCTGGGCGATAGTTTGTGGCATACCGAGTTGGGTTTGCGAATGGTAACCATCATTACCAGCACTATATCTATGTACGTGCTTTGGTTAATTGCCAAAAAATACCGTGCCGATGCACGATGGTTTGTGCTGATTGCAGCGGGCACCCTGGCCTTTCACATTTATGGCTTTACCACAACGCCCGATGCGCCTTTGCTATTCTTTACAGTACTGTTTTATTACCTATACCAGCAATACCTGGAAAAAGACAAATGGAGTACTGCTGTATTATTAGCCGTTATCGTGGCCTGTTTGCTTTATAGCAAATACCATTCGGTGCTGCTTATCTTTTTTACGTTAATTGCCAATTTAAAACTACTTAGGCGGCCATCTTTTTGGCTGATTATGGTGCTGGCTGTTATATTGTACGCACCGCATATCTGGTGGCAAATCAGTCATGGATATCCATCTGTCAATTACCATTTGTTCGAGCGCTCGTCTGAAACTTACCAGCCTGAATATACTTATCAATATATACCCGGCCAGTTGCTGATGGCAGGCCCGCTTATTGGCTGGTATTTGTTTTATTTCACCTGGACGTTTAAAACCAAAGATATTTTTGCCCGCACGCTGCTTTTTAATGGCATTGGGGTATTCGTATTCTTTTTACTCAATACCATTAAAGGCAACGTACAGCCGCATTGGACATTGATTAGCTTTGTGCCTTTGTTGCTACTAACACTCATTCGCTTGCAGCAATCGGGTAAGCCATCGCTTTGGGTTTACCGATTGGTTGTAGCTAATGCCATACTGGTAGTAGTATTCAGATTGGTACTACTGGCCGGTTGGGCACCGTTGCTTAAGCGCCATCCATTTAAAAGCTATTTTGGTTACCCGGAATGGACGCATCAAATTCAGCAAAAGGCAGGCAATAAATATGTAATGTTCGATTATGGCTTTCAAGAGCCATCTAAGTACAATTATTACACTAATAACCTTAAAGGCTTTGCCTACGATTCACGCTTTTACCGCCGCACACAATATGATATATGGCCTTTAGAAGAGCGGCTGCAACACCAACGAGCTTTATATGTGTCAAACGGCATGGCAAATGGCATCACTACTGACAGTGTTAAAACCGTAAAAGGTACCTATTACATTGGTTGGGTAAATGATATCCGTACGTATCAAAAAATAGATATACAGTTAGCAGAGCGTAAGTTTAAAGTAAAAGCGGGGCAACAGCTTACCTTTCATTTAAAATTAACCAATCCGTATACTTACCCAGTTAATTTTAGCAATCAACATACAACTCATCCCGTATCAATGTCGGCCTGTTTTTTTCAGGGTGATGATTTGCCTTACATAAAAACTGCCGGAGACAATTTTGACGGATTAGTTATACCATCCCGTCAAACAGCCAACTTTGATTACAGCATACAAGCGCCAGATAAAAAAGGCAGGTACGAATTGGTTTTTTCTATTAAAACAGCACCGTTTGCTGGCGGACGTAACAGCAGGAGTATTACCTTTATTGTTGAATAACAAACCTATGATTAAAAAAATTTACCTGATTACTGTTTTTGCTATCATGCTGGTGAACGCAGCCCGTGCTCAGCAAAATAGCGTGGATATTCATTTCAACGGCTTTAGCTTTGTTGATAACCGCGAGTACAGAGCCTTTACCGAGCGCTCCCGTTCATACCTGGGTGCTCGTACAGCACTGGATTTAGGCTTGAATCTGGATAGTTTGAACCATTTTGTGGTAGGTATAAATGGTATTCACGAGTTTGGTGCCAGACCGTATTTTTTAAAAGTAGATCCGGTAGCTTATTACAAATTTGAAAGCAGCAAATGGCTGTTTAATGCAGGTATGTTTCCGCGCGCCGGACTGCTGGATAACTACCCCCGCGCTTTATTGAACGATACCCTAAGATATTTCAGACCAAACGTAGAAGGCTTGCTGGCACGTGTTCAGGGCGAGTTTGGTTATGAAACCTTTTGGCTGGATTGGGTAAGTCGCCAAACAGCTACCGACCGTGAACAATTTTTATTTGGTGCCTCAGGTAAATACAAGCCCAATCCTTTCGGCAAGTTTTACATCTCACATTATTTTGTTATGCTGCACGATGCAGGTCCGTCGGTGGCTATTCCAGGCGACCATATCAGAGACAATGCAGCCGGTCAGCTGCGCCTTGGATTAGATTTCAGTCACAAAACCATGTTCGACTCTTTATCTGTCGAAGCCGGAGGCATGATATCACTGGAGCGTGTACGCGTTAGCGGCGGTGGCGGTTTTCATAAACCATTGGGCGTTGTAGCCAGCGTGTATGCCAGCAAGGGCCGTTTTGCCTTTTTTGACGAGTTTTATAAAGGCCAGGGCCATTACGTAAATTATGGCGATTCTTTTTATGAAAAAAAGATCTATAACCGGCTGGATATCATCTACTCCCCTTTTATCTTTAAACACTTAAAAGGGCAATTCGTATTAAGTTTACACCAGTCGCCCGGCCAACTTACCGACAACCAACAAGTGTTCCGGATTGTTTATGATTTGGGTAGAAAGAAATTAGTTAGATTTGGTAATGATGACTAATACATTAAGCAAATATTTATCTTGTTGAGGCAAATAATAAAACCTTACAATGAGAAAGTTTTTTTTATCCGCATTTGTAATTAGTCAGCTTTTGACATGGAAATTAGCAACTGCACAAAACCGGCAAGAGCATACCTTGTGGGGTGCCTGGTTTCATACACAACGTTTTTCTAAACACTGGGGCGGATTTTTTGATATACAAATGCGTTCATCAGATGACGTGAAGTATTTGCGTAATACACTGCTGCGGCCAGCCGTAAGTTACTATTTTAATAACACACAAATTGTAACAGCTGGCTACCTTTATACCGGCACACACAATGAAACTGCGGCCGGCAAAACTTTCAGACCCGAGCACCGTATCTGGCAGCAATTTATTCAAACACACAAAATCCATAAAAACATTGCCGTACAGCACCGGTTTAGGCTAGAGCAGCGCTTTATTGGAAGTTTGAACACACAGGAAGCTTACTTTTCGCAACGCTTCCGTTATTTTATCCGCGGTATTATACCATTTAAAAAAGACTCCACCTTTAACAAAGGTGCTTTCCTGGCACTGCAAAATGAACTTTTCGCAAACGTACAAAACAAGGACAAGGTAAACGGCGATGTATTTGATCAGAACCGGGCTTATGCCGCACTGGGCTATCGCTTCAGCAAACGTATTGATCTGGAAGCCGGTTACCTAAACCAATATGCAAATACCGTAGGATCTATCAACACCAATAACAATGTGATACAGGTGGCTTTGTATACACGGTTTGGGAATTGAGCTTTTGGCGCAATGCGGGGTTAAAAACAGGCACCAATACTTTGTTGATTTATAAAACCTGAGTTTACGGGATTGATTTATAAAGGGACAAGTTTACGCTGTTTTCTGAAACAGTAAGTTGAGATACCAGCGGAGCTAATTCTATTGAATCGTCATACCAACATCACATCATTTCCCTCAAACTATTTACCTGCGTAATGTTTGTAACTTATGGGCTTGCCAATTGTCATACGGCAAACAACAGCATCCTTTAATATTAAATATCTGATTTAGTGGAAACCGTTCTGGATATCATCAACCTGGGTAAAACCTACCAAAGTGCCGGCAAAACATTAACCGTGCTTAATAATGTCAACTTTTCAATAACCGATGGCTCAACCAACGCCATTGTTGGTCCGTCGGGCAGTGGCAAAACTACCTTGCTGGGCTTGTGTGCGGGGTTAGACCGCTCTACTACCGGTAGTGTCGTGCTCAATGGTGTAAACTTAAATCAATTAAGTGAAGACAAACGGGCTCAGGTGCGTAACCAGTATGTAGGGTTTGTGTTTCAAAGCTTTCAGTTACTGCCTACGCTTACTGCTCTGGAAAACGTAATGGTACCGTTAGAGCTACGCGGCGAACGCAATATCAAAACCCGTGCTTTAGACTTGCTAGATAAAGTTGGACTGGCCGACCGTGGACACCACTTTCCAACACAGTTGTCGGGCGGTGAGCAGCAACGGGTATCTATAGCCCGGGCATTTTCCAATCAGCCTAAAATACTGTTTGCCGATGAACCAACAGGAAACCTGGATGCCGAAACCAGCGAGAAGATAGTAAAGCTACTTTTTGAATTGAACCAGGATGCCGGCACTACCCTGATACTGGTAACACACGATTTGGAACTGGCAGCTAAAACTCATCGTATTTTAAGAATTAAAGGCGGCCAGCTGGTATCCGACGAAAAAACACAGGCTTAAACGATGCAGGACAACATAACACCAACACTGCGACGCAGGGTAAGCCTAAGCTGGCTATTAAAGATGGCCTTGCGCGATAGCCGTAAAAACCGCTCGCGCCTGTTTTTATTTGTATCCTCTATCATACTGGGTATTGCTGCTCTGGTGGCTATTTATTCGTTCGGCTATAACCTGCGCAATGATATCGACAACCAGGCCGCCACGCTTATAGGTGCCGATCTGGTGATATCCGGTAACCGTCCGGTAGAAAAAGATCTGCAACCTGTGCTCGACTCGCTGGGTACCGACCGCTCACAGGAACGCAGCTTTGCCTCGATGGTATTGTTTTCCAAAACCGGAGATACCAGACTGGTGCAAATTAGGGCATTGCAGGGAAAATATCCGTATTATGGGGCTATTGAAACAGCCCCGCAACAAGCGGCACAAAGCTTTAGAACAGGTAAATATGCTTTGGTTGATGAATCCCTGATGCTGCAATACAAAGCCCAGGTAAACGACTCGTTAAAAATAGGTAGTGTAACCTTTGCTATAGCCGGCGTACTTAAACAGGCACCCGGACAAACCGGCCTTGCGGCAGGCGTAGCACCGGTGGTATACATCCCCATGCAATACCTCGAAAAAACCGGATTGGTAGATAAAGGCAGTCGTATTAACTACAACTTATACTATAAGTTTGATAAAGACACTAACGTAGATAAACTGGCTGATAAACTTGGCGCTCGTTTAGATAAGGGCAATATGCATTATGAAACCATTCAAACCCGCAAAGAAAATACCGGTCGTGCTTTTACCGATTTAAACCGGTTCCTGTCATTAGTAGGATTTATTGCCTTGTTGCTAGGCTGCATAGGCGTGGCCAGCTCTACCCAAATTTATGTGCGCGAAAAAGTAGCTTCTATTGCCATACTGCGCTGCTTGGGCGTAAAAGCGTTTGAAGCTTTTTTAATATACCTGATACAAATTGCCGGTATAGGGCTCATTGGTTCACTTATTGGCGCTGCCTTAGGTTCAGCAGTACAATACCTGCTACCCATTGTACTAAAAGACTTTTTACCGTTTGATATTACGGTTGCCATTTCGTGGCTGGCTTTGGGCCAAGGTGTGGTACTAGGTGTTATTATATCCATTCTGTTTGCGCTGATGTCGCTGATATCTATACGCAAAATATCACCCTTAAACACTTTGCGTGCGGCGTTTGAAGATAGCCGCCCGGGCCGTGATCCGTTGCGCTGGCTGGTATATATATTGATATTAGTGTTTATTGTACTATTCTCGTACATACAACTGGCCGACTGGCAGGCCAGCGCTGCTTTTACCATTGCGCTGTTGATAGCCTTCTTTATACTGTGGATTACGGCCATATTACTTAAGCGGGTAGTAAAAACTTTAGTACAAGGGCCATGGAGCTATTTGGTGCGCCAGGGATTTGCCAACCTGTACCGCCCAAACAACCAAACTACCATTCTGATGGTATCTATCGGATTAAGCACTGCATTTATCTGTTTGCTGGTTTTTATGCAGTCGATGCTGATCAATCAAGTTAAACTGTCAACCAGCGGCAATCAACCTAATACTGTATTGTTTGATATCCAAACCAACCAGGAAAAAGGTGTGGCCGATTTAACCAGGCAGTTTAAAATGCCTATCATTCAGCAGGTACCCATTGTAACCATGCGGCTGCAAAAAATTAATGGCAAATCGGTTGAAGATTATAAAAAGGATACCAGTCGCAATAGTAAACGCTGGGCTTTTGGAAGTGAGTACAGGGTAAGTTATCGAAACACCCTTACCTCGTCCGAAAAAATTACGGATGGCAAATGGATAGGTGAAGCCGGTGATGCTACCGAAATCCCTGTATCGGTGGACGACAAAACTGCCGAGCGCCTGGCATTAAAAGTAGGTGATAAATTAGTGTTTAATGTACAAGGTACGCCCATGACCACTGTAGTAGCCAGCTTGCGTAAAGTGAACTGGAACCAGATGGGTACAAACTTCCGGGTGTTGTTTCCTACTGGCGTGCTGGAACAGGCACCTCAGTTTCATGTGCTGTTAACCCATTCGCCATCAACTGCTGTATCAGCCAAATACCAGCAGGCTATGGTCCGTAAATATCCCAATATTTCTATGGTAGATTTAGGTTTGGTGCTTACTGTTTTAGATGAAATATTGGATAAAATAAGCTATGTTATTCGCTTTATGAGCGGGTTTAGTATCGCCACCGGATTAATTGTACTGATTGCATCAGTACGCATTAGTAAATATCAGCGTATTAAAGAAAGCGTATTGTTGCGTACCCTAGGTGGCAGCCGCAGGCAGATATTGTGGATTACCGCTTTGGAATACTTGTTTTTAGGTGCATTGTCGGCACTAACTGGCATACTGCTGGCCTTGGCAGGTAGCTGGCTGCTGGCTAAATATTCCTTTTCGATACCTTACCAGGTAAATTACCTGCCAGCCATCATCATGTTTGTTGTAACGGCTGCATTAACTATTATTATCGGCTTGCTGAATAGCCGTAGCGTGCTTAATCGTCCGCCGTTGGAAATACTCAGGTCCGATATTTGATTAATCATGAATTATGATAAAGCATAAATTGAAAAGTATTCTTTCGCTGGCGTTACTGCTATCTGTTACAGCCTGCGGAAATTCCCATACCACACAACAGGCTGATAATGTTAGCAAACAAACATCATCCGGCTCAGCTGATGCAGCTGTACCTACTAAAACCGTATTGGTTTTTGGTGATAGCCTTACCGCTGGTTATGGCTTGGATGATCCGGAAGATGATGCCTACCCGTCTGTTTTGCAGGATAAGATTAAAGATGCCAAGCTGCCTTATACGGTAATCAACGCTGGCAACAGCGGCGAAACTTCAGCAGGTGGCCGTAATCGTATTGATTGGGTACTTCGGCAAAAAGTAGATGTATTTGTACTGGAACTGGGTGCAAATGATGGTTTACGCGGTGTTCCGGTAACGGAAACCCGGCGCAACCTGCAGGCCATTATTGACCGCGTGAAAGCCAAATACCCTGATGCAAAACTGGTATTATGCGGAATGCAGATACCACCCAGCATGGGCAAAGCTTATACTGCCGATTTTAAAGCCCTGTTCCCTGAACTGGCTAAAAAGAATAACATGACTTTAGTGCCTTTTTTATTAGATCATGTGGGTGGGATACCTAAGCTTAATCAGGCTGATGGCATACATCCTACTAAAGAGGGGGCTAAAATTGTAGCTGATAATGTTTGGGCGGTGTTGCAAGATGTTTTGGAAAACAGTAAGGGATAAGCGTGAAAACTTAGTCTTATTGTTTTCCAAAATTTTGCAAAATCACTAATGTGATATTTTTTAGCACCTTGTTAAGATTGTCTGCGCAACATAACTAATCTTGCCACAGCTAGGAACAAAGCAATCTGCTCACAAATAAACATTGCAAACAAGAGTAGACGGGATAGCTGTGCTAGCACTAGCCGTGACACATCTCAGAAAAGAACATCGGTGTTCTGTAAATTAAGATGGAGGCAGAAGAGCTACTCCCTTACAATAAATCAAAAAGAAAACCCTGCATCCGCATCCGGATTATCCAGCTTTGTACTTTGACGGTTGCCATTCACTGTTACATGAATCATGTTGATCTGTTCGGGGTGCTCAGAGTATAGCAAATCATCGTGCACCTCAATTTTTTTAGCTTTAGGTATGCCTTTTACTTCCAGATAACTCCAGGCACCGTCTTCCTGAATTTCATAACCCACAAAAGCTGGGGACAGTACCTTGCCATCAGCTTTGATGATGAGGTGCTTGTGGATATAATCGTTCAATAGCTTATTTACCTCCGCCCTGTTAGTTGGCTTCACAATATCAATACGGGTATGATATTGTTTGTTGAGCACGTGTTCCAAATCATCATAAAACATGCGGCAGCTAACCTCAATAGCCTGTGTGCGGGCGTTGTGGTTAACTTCGGTTACGCTTACGTAAAATGGGTGAAAAACAGATGCCCACATGAGAGCCAGCGACGAGAACAGATTAATCATGCAATTACTAAATTATGCAAAATTAACTATTATTACGGCTTAATAAATTAAGCCGATGCATGATTTTCCGTTGTATTTTGAATTAGGCTGGCAGCATATATGCGACTGGCAAGGCTACGACCATATTTTATTTGTAACCGCCCTGTGCGGCGTTTACCTATTGGCCGATTGGCGTAAGGTGCTAATACTGGTTACGGCCTTTACCATTGGGCACTCGCTTACCCTAGCTTTAAGCGCCTTAAATGTCCTGCACATTAATACCTCGCTTATTGAATTTCTTATTCCGGTAACTATTGTAATTACCAGTTTTATTAACATTACACGCAAAAAACGCTCGCCGAGCACAGTAAAACTTACCTACGCACTAGCCCTGTTTTTTGGGTTGATACATGGGCTTGGCTTTTCGAATTACCTAAAAAGCTTGCTGGGTAAAAGCCAGAATATTGTACCCCAACTTTTTGCTTTTAATATAGGGCTGGAGTTTGGGCAGCTGCTTATTGTAACAGTTGTGTTGCTTTTGGCTTTTGTAATGCTGAATTTGATGCGAATACAGCGCAGGGAGTGGACATTGTTCCTTTCATCTGCTATATTTGGCATAGCACTTATTATGTGCATTGAACGTTATCAGTTAATTCATTTTAGATGAGAATATTTTACTCCCTGCTAGCCGGAACCTTGTTGCTGAGCGCCGCCACCCAGGCCCAGCAGCTACAGTACAATCCCGGCTCAAACCACGGCAATAAGTTTGAACAGCTGGGCCAAATGCTGGCCGACCCAAACATGTATCGCTCGGCATCGGGCGCTCCGGGACCCAAATATTGGCAACAAAAAGCCGATTATGAAATTGACGCCCGTTTAGATGATGACAAACAACGCCTGGACGGTACTGAAACCATTACTTACTCCAATAACTCGCCCGACCCATTAACCTATCTGTGGTTACAACTAGACGAAAACGAGCATAAAAAAGACGCCGAGAGCGCCAAGTTTGACGAAAGCCGCATGCAGGATAAAATGAGCCTGCGCCAGCTGCAAAGCATCATGGGCCATAACCTGGATCTGGGTAACCATATCGTATCAGTTAAAGATGCGGCAGGCAACAACCTGAAATATACCATCAACGAAACGATGATGCGCATCGAGTTGCCGCAAACGCTGGCAGCTGGTGCAAAATTTAAATTCAAAATTGTATGGTGGTATAATATATCCGATCGTTTAACCATTGGCGGTCGTGGTGGCTATGAGTACTTTCCGGAAGATAAAAACTACCTGTACACCATGGCGCAGTGGTATCCACGCATGGCCGTGTACAGCGATTTTCAGGGCTGGCAAAACAAACAGTTTACCGGTCGTGGTGAATTTGCTTTAACCTTTGGCGATTTTAAAGTAAACCTGAACGTTCCGGCCGACCATGTGGTTGATGCTACCGGACAATGCTCTAACTATGCGCAAACCTTAACCGGTGCACAGTACCGCCGCTGGCAACAGGCGCAAACCGCTAAAGAACCTGTTGAGATTGTAACCTTGGCTGAGGTAAAAAACGCCATGAAAGGCCATGCTACTGCCCGCAAAACCTGGAGCTGGCATGCCGAAAACGTTCGCGATTTTGCCTGGGTATCATCACGCCGTGTGGTGTGGGATGCCATGGCTGTACAAATTGACGGCGGCAAAAAAGTAATGGCCATGTCGGTTTACGGGCCTGAGGCTTATCCGCTGTATCGCCGTTATTCTACCAAAGTGGTGGCACATACCTTACGTACATATTCTAAACATACATTCCCTTACCCTTATCCGGCTGCTACTTCGGTTGAGGCCAGCAACGGTATGGAGTATCCTATGATTTGCTTTAACTACGGCAGGGCCGAGCAAGACGGTACGTATAGCGAGGCAACTAAAAACGGCATGATCGGCGTGATTATCCACGAGGTAGGTCACAACTTTTTCCCGATGATTGTGAATTCTGATGAGCGCCAGTGGACCTGGATGGACGAAGGCTTGAACACTTTCTGCCAGTATATGGCCGAGCAAGAATGGGATCCTAACTTCCCGTCGAACCGTGGTCCGGCTTACAAGATTGTGGATTATATGAAACTGCCGAAGAATGAGTTGGAACCTGTTATGACCAATTCGGAAAATATTGTACGCTTTGGTCCGAATGCTTATGCTAAACCCGCTACAGCATTGAATATTTTGCGCGAAACCGTAATGGGTCGCGATCTGTTTGATTATGCTTTCCGCACCTACTCGCACCGCTGGGCATTCAAACACCCTACCCCTACCGATTTTTTCCGCACGATGGAAGATGCTTCGGCAGTAGATTTGGACTGGTACTGGCGTGCCTGGTTCTACGGAACCGATCCCGTAGACATATCAGTAGACAGCGTAAAATATTACCGCCTGAATACCAAAAACCCACAAACAGAAAGCACTTATGACCGTGCCCAGTTTGACCGCAACCTGCAAAACATCAGCACCACCCGTAACAAGGCTGCTGGCACCCGCTTTGCCGTTGAAGCTGATACAGCCCTGCAAGATTTTTACAGCAAGTACGACCGCTTTGCTGCCACCCCGGCCAGTGATGCCAGCTACAAGGCCATGTACGATGCTTTAAGTCCTGAAGAGAAAAAGTTTTATGATAGCAAGAATTACTTCTATGAAATCAGCTTCAGCAACCAAGGCGGTACACCTATGCCATTAATTCTGGAATGGACTTATGCTGATGGCAGCAAAGAATTAGAAAAAATATCGGCCTACATCTGGCGCAAAAATGAGCAGAAGGTGACCAAAGTGTTTGCCAAAACTAAAGAGGTGCGCAGCCTGAAACTTGACCCTTACCGCGAAACGGCCGACATTAACGAAACCAACAACGCCTGGCCACGTGAATACACGCCAACCCGCTTTGAATTGTTTAAACAACAAAACACTATACGCGGCGCCAGCACCGGCGGCAACCCGATGCAGGAAGCGAAGAAAACGAATCCATAAAACAAAATAGCCGGTTGAGAGACCGGCTTTTCTTTTATAGTCGAAAATAGCGTGTTATTTAAACTAATTAATTTCTGAAATACTTCGTCATCCTATAGACCAAAAACGCCCATCCCCCCATTAGCGTTATCGATAAGGTTATTAGTTATACACTAGCTTTAATGATTGTTTCGTGGGTTGCCATTGCAATATAGTTTGAAGTATCAAAAAATTTAGGTTCATCGGGATGCACCTTTGTTAAATAGTTTTCTGATGTGAAGAAAGTGTTGAAATTTTCGAACGAGTCAAACGAGATTTCTACCACAGCATCGTATAAAGGCTTAGGAAAATCTTCGGCTACTATAGGGTGATTAACTACATACTTTCTAACGTAAAGTTCCGTTTCAGGGATGGAACAGAATAAAGGCGCGTGGTGATTTTTGTGATAATCCACAAACTCTTCAAGGCTCATGCCTGGTAGTTTTTGTACTAAAAACGTAAATTTGATCATTGTCTTTTTATAACTTGATACAAAATTATCTGACCACTTACCTTATAGCAAGTACGCACAACTTTGTGCGTATTGGCTATGACAATTGATTGACCAACCGATGTATAAAAAAAAAATCCCTATAAGAACGGATTGTGGCTTGCACGTATTCAAGGAACTTTTGGATGGAAAATGGAAACTGATGCTGATTTATTATATTTCAGAGGGGATAAAAAGGCCAGGAGCATTGCAGAAAAAAATTGCTGTAGACCGGCGGGTAATGACTAAGCAATTGGATGAATTAGTGAAATATGGGTTTGTAGATAAAATCTCTTTCGATACTAAAATTCCTAAAGTTGAATATCAGTTAACAGGTCTGGGATTTAGCCTTTTGCCTTTGATAATCAGCTTGGAAAAATGGGGCGAAAAAAACAGAGCTGTTTTAGAAACGGCCCTAAATGAAAACAATAACCGAATCATTTATGAGCCGACGCAATGTACTACCTAAATTTACATACCCAATCGCGAGGGTGCTTTTACCAACCAAAATACAGAGGAAAGGTGTGCATCAATGTTGTATGCTGCCATTGGGTAAGCCTTAACGTATACAAAATTAGTTAATCGTGTGGCAGTGCTTTGGTTAGCTCATTAAAATTTTAAACACAGTAAAATTAATGTGCTATTCGCTCTTAGGCTTCGGTCTACAGTAAAACAACTATCAATAATAAACTTTTGCCCCATCATCTAGTTTATACCCTTATGAAACATATCTTGCCGATCACTATTGTAGCCTTAGCTGCAACTGCTTGCTCATCACCCCAAAATAAAAACAGCACCGCTGATTCAATTGTAACCAACACCAAAACAAAAACGGATACGATTACTACTGAACGTGATATTCCCAGTGCATTGGTTAACGGCACCGAGCATTTTTTACACACCGAGGGTACAAACCATCAGGATAGTACTACCGTTACGCTTAACCTAAAAGGCGGCACGGTTACCGGCCAAATAAACTGGATGCCGCACGAAAAAGACAGCCGAAAAGGTAAACTTGCTGGTACCCGTAGCGGCGACATGATTGATGCCGTTTGGACCTTTATGCAAGAAGGGATGACGGATACGCTGAAACTTAAGTTTGAATTAAAAAACAATCAGCTATTACAAAAACCGCTGAAGCTAAACACCCAAACCGGCCGCGAACAGACAGACGAATCGGCAGATTATACGGTAGCTTATACACTCATGAAAAAACATTAATATTACCGTAGCAGCCGTAAATAATACCATATACTTACTTAGCAACAGTTTACTTTTGTTACTGATAAAAAATTTAAATCTATTGCGCCATGTCAGTACAAAAGTATCCTTTGCCACCTTTTACCTTGGATACCGCCCGCCAAAAAGTGCAATTGGCCGAAGATGCCTGGAATAGCCAAAATCCCGAAAATATAGCATTGGCTTATACCATTGACACCGAATGGCGCAACAGGTCGGAATTTGTAAACGGACGCGAGGAAGTGATACAGTTTTTAACCCGTAAATGGCAAAAAGAATTGAATTACAAGCTAAAAAAAGAACTTTGGGCTTTTACCGATAATCGTATTGCCGTAAGGTTTGAATATGAATATCAAAACGCAGATGGGCAATGGTTCAGAGCCTACGGCAATGAAAATTGGGAATTTGATGCCAACGGCCTGATGCAAAAAAGGTATGCCAGTATTAATGATATCTCTATTAACGAAGCTGATAGATACTTATAAAGGCTACAGCAACGGTGTTAGTATCCGGCAGTTGAATATCATCAACTCTTGAAAGGTTCCCTTATCTTAAAAGAACAGACCTTCAATTACTAAAATTGCCGCCAATTATAAAACCGCGTACAAACCACATGACTATACCCGACAAATACGTAATTTTCAAATAAAGAAAACAAATTCAATACTACTAATTAAATTTAGGCATGAATTTGTCAGAAGCACAAAAGGGACGCTTTCAGTTACGTAAGGATTTAGATATCCTAACGTTTAAATTCCATTACGCTGCTGATAACACAGAAAGGCGCAGGTTGCTTACCTCCATGACCCTTATTATGGAAGAGCTTTGCAAACTATACAACTGGCATAAATTCATTCATTCCTGATCATCAGCAACGCCATTTTATTGAGCACATTACACTTATTTTACTACTGTACTTGATACTTACAGCGTTTTTAAACCTTAACTGGTAAGAATTAATATTTTTCTTTTAAACTCAAATGCAATTGGGCAGATGATGCCAAATGTTTAATATTGCTTGGAAGTAGCTTTTGCAGATTGCCTGCTTACCAAACCAACCAATATTAAACCATGAAAACGATCACACTTTGTATTGCCCTGGCATTGCTTAGCCTTTGCGCTTATGCACAAAACACCACTAAATTTAACGGACTGGACATGAACATGGGCAACTTGTCGCGTTTATCAGATGCGCAAACTCGTTCCATCAGTCCCGAAAACTTTAGTGGACAAAAAGGCCAGGGCGGCATGGCCGACCCGGCAACCGACAAAGGTAAGCGCAATGTGGCCAACGCCGCAGAGCCGGCCGAAAAGCTGGGCAAAGGCTGGAAAGTAAACCCCTTTATCATCATCAATTCTAACGAAACCTTTACTATTGCCGAAATGGAAGGCCCCGGCGCCATACAGCATATCTGGATGACACCCACCGGTAACTGGCAATTCTCCATCATCCGTTTTTATTGGGATGATGAAAAAGAGCCGTCTATAGAAGCTCCTATCGGCGCCTTTTTTGGCATGGCCTGGAACCAATATGCACGCCTGAACTCACTGGCTATGACAGTGAACCCCGGTAGCGCCTTTAACAGTTACTGGAAAATGCCATTCCGCAAAAAATGCCGCATCACGGTACAAAATATCAACAACCTGGAACCTATGCGCCTGTATTATCAGGTTGATTATACCCTTACCCCAGTGGGCGATGATGAAGGCTATTTTCATGCTCAATATCGCCGTTCAACACCGGGTAATGGCTCGTTACATACCATTGTTGATAACGTAAAAGGTAAAGGCCAATATGTGGGCACTTACATGGCAGTAGGTACTCGCAACAACGGCTGGTGGGGCGAAGGCGAGATTAAATTTTTTATGGATGGGGATAAAGATTTTGCTACTATAGTAGGCACCGGCACCGAAGACTACTTTTGCGGATCATACAATTTTGAAAATTCAAAAACGCATCAGTACGAAGAATTTTCAACGGCTTACGCAGGTTTACATCAGGTTATCCGGCCGGATGGATTGTACAATTCGCAACAGCGGTTTGGCATGTACCGTTGGCATATCATGGATCCTATCCGCTTTGAAAACGGCTTAAAAGTGACCATACAAGATTTAGGCTGGCGTCATGGCGGCAAGTACCTGGCGCAAAACTCGGATATTATAACGGTTGCCTACTGGTATCAGCGCGAACCGCATGCGCATTTCCCCACCTTGCCGGGCAGGGATGTATTGGAAGTAAACTAAATAATCTCACGAAGTTGGCGCATAATAACATTCAAGCTTATTATCCGATAATTTGCTGAGTAACAATAATGAGTAGATTAATCATATAATTACACATTTTACCAATTATTAGTACTCCAACAAGTCACACCAATTCTATTTTCTTAAAAGCTGGCATAGTTTTCGTAAAAGTTAAATATGAACTTACAGAGAGCTACATTTGGCGGCGGTTGTTTTTGGTGTACCGAGGCTATTTTTCAGACGATACAAGGCGTTAAGTCGGTTACATCAGGTTATACTGGCGGACATGTGGACAGCCCCACTTATATGCAGATTTGTAACGGTGATACCGGGCATGCCGAGGTAATTGAATTAGAGTTTGATGCAGATACAATTAGTTTTAATGAACTGTTGCTTATATTTTTTAAAACGCACGATCCAACTACGCTAAACCGCCAGGGCAACGATGTAGGTTCCCAATACCGCTCAGCTATTTTTTATCATACCGATGAGCAAAAGCAACAGGCTGAGGCCATGATTGAACAGTTAACCAAACAACAGGTATTTGACAAACGTATTGTAACGCAAGTAGTACCCGCCGTTACCTTTTTCAAAGCCGAAGATTATCATCAAAATTACTTTGTGGATAACGCCACAAAACCGTATTGTGCTTTTGTGATACAGCCTAAACTGAATAAGTTTACCAAAGAGTTTACAGAAAAGCTAAAACCCGAATTGTTGTAAAAAGCATCATACAATTAAAATATTGAAAATGCCATAAGAGTCATCTTACGGCATTTTTTATTTTGCACGATTGTTTACTAGCTTTGACTTGTTGAAATCTGTGCTGTATCATGAAAAAACTTACTACTGCTATTCTATCAGGCCTAGCTTTATTAACTGCCTGCAAAGTTACTAAACCTACTACCCAAACTTCGCTGGTAAATGGCGGCAAGGTATGGTCATCTTTATGGCAGCAACGTTCGGCCGAGTACCAGGCTTTATGCTTTCAGGCTTACAACATTGCCAAACTGCGGTTAGACGAAGCCTTAAAGGAACCAGGCGGTAAACCGTTAGCTGTAGTAACCGATATTGATGAAACCGTGTTAGACAACAGCCCTTACGATGCCATGCGTGCCGTAAATAACCAGGATTATGATGTAGCCACTTGGAAAGCATGGACGGCCAAAGCGCAGTGTGATACCGTTCCGGGGGCACCGTCATTTTTTAAATATGCTGCCAGTAAAGGCGTAGCTGTATTTTATGTTACTAACCGTGATGAGGATGAACGTGCCGGTACCATCAAAAACCTGCAAATGTATGGTTTGCCCAACGCCGATAATGAACACCTGATTTTAAAAACCGGCAGTTCGAGTAAAGAAAGCCGACGCCAGCAGGTTCTTAACAAGTATAACATTGTACTACTCTGCGGTGATAACCTGCCCGACTTTGATGTGTTATACGACAATCACCCCACCGAACAAAACCGCCAGGCTGTTACGCAAAAACTGATGCAACAGTTTGGCAGCCGGTATATCGTTATCCCTAACCCATCTTACGGCGATTGGGAAGGCGCTACATTTAATTTTAATTACAAGCTTTCGCCGGCACAAAAAGATTCGGTTATTAAAGCTCATTTGAAAGTAGACAAGCAATAGTTTATACAAACTGAATGTTACCCTACTTTTTGTACATTTACCATTAGCCTAATCGCATATGACCGTCATCGAAAACGATTATTTTAAAGTTAGCATCGATACCAAAGGTGCACAACTAACGTCGCTATACAATAAAACAGCACAAATAGAACACCTATGGCAAGCCGATGCGCAGGTATGGCCCTGGCATGCGCCTAATTTATTCCCGGTGGTGGGCGGATTGATTGATAACCAGTTAATTGTTAACGGTCAAACTTATCCTTTATCGCGGCATGGCTTTGCCCGGCAGTCGGAGTTTGTATTAAAGGAAACGGACACCCAAAGTGCAACGTTTTCTCTTCAATATTCTGAGGAGACACTGAAAGTTTATCCGTATCAGTTTGATTTTCAAATTTTGTATGATTTGATTGAGAATGCCTTGCGCATTACCTATAAAGTCATAAACCTGGATAGCAAACCTATTTATTTTTCGGTGGGCGGCCATCCGGCATTTAACATTCCGTTTGGTGCTGATGGCGTTTATGAAGATTATTATTTGGAGTTTGAGAACAGCGGCATTTTAGAAACTCATTTATTATCGCCCGAAGGCTATTTTACCGGCCAAACGCAACCTGTTGCACTGCAAGGCAACCATTTGCCATTGACTAAAAATCTGTTCAATAACGATGCGCTTGTGTTTAAAAATATACAAAGCCGGGCAGTAAGCATCAAATCAAACAAAACAGATACTGCTCTTACCGTTGAATTTCCACACTATAACTATTTAGGAATTTGGGCTAAACCGGGAGCCAACTTTGTTTGTATAGAACCCTGGCTGGGCTGTGCAGATGCTGATAATCAGGCGAAAGACATCCAATTTAAAGAGGGCATACAAAAATTGGATAAAGGGCATGTATTTGAAGCGCCTTATTACATCAGTATATAAGCACACTTTTTCACACTATACTGGCCGTAAAATTGATATTCTGAAAACATTCTGTACAAAGCAGAGGTTTGTTTAATAGAAAATTTTAATCTAAAGCCGTATGAAAAAGAAAATCTATCTATTTGTTACCATGCTGATGTTAAGCTTTGCCGCTTTCACATCAAAAGCAGCAACAGTTAGCAACGACAACAATGTATACAGCAAAGAGGCTGTAGCCAACATGACTGTTGAAGAGAAAAACGCTCGTATTGAAGAAATTAAAACCCGCGTTGACGAAATTAAAGCGATGGACAAATCGCACCTGAACAAAGCTGAGCGTAAAGAGTTGAAAGCTGAGCTGAAAGGTTTAAAAAAAGAAGCTAACGCTTTAGGCGGTGGCGGTGTTTACCTTTCAGTAGGTGCTATCATCATCATCATATTAGTATTAATCCTGATTCTGTAATAACAGCAGCAATCATAAAAAAGAAAAGCCCTTCGAGTACTCGAAGGGCTTTTCTTTTTTATTTAATAATCTTATATTTCGCTCATTAACCTTGCCTTATCATAAGAAAATGAGATTATTCTGGTTCTACCTATTAGCTTGTATTGTTAGTTTCAACACTCAAGCACAGTCAATCAAATATCAAAAAAGCTTTCAAAGTGCGCTTTTATCTGCCCGGCAAAGTCATAAGCTGATATTTGTTAACATTGAAGTACTAGGCATGACCAGCAACAGACCGCCCAATTTACCAGCTTTAAAATACGGTATTGAAGACAAAGCGGTTGTTAATCTATACAACAACAACTTCATTAATATAAAAGCTTTTTCTTCAGATTCTAACTATATCGCTTTTATTAAGAAATATTCACTTCAAATAAATGCCTATCCTGCTTATTTCTTTTTAGATGAACAAGGCAACCTTTTATATAAAGGCATAGCAATGATGTCAACCCAGCCAGATTTTTATTTAAAGATGGCCGAAAATGCTTTGAAAACAGCCAGATCTGACAGAACCATCAGCAATTATGAAAGTCTTCGTCAACAAGGCAAATTAACAACAGCACAGTTTAAAGATTATATATCCTTAAAACAGGAATTAGGCTTATATAATAATGCACAGCTGATTGACGAATACCTGAACAACTTACCTGTTAAAGCATTTGATGATTATCAGGAAGTATTATTTATTCTGAAAGCCGGCCCCTTAGCCTTTGGCAAAGCTTACAACTTTGCTTACAGCAATCGTAAAGTAGCAGATAGCGTATATAAACATGAACCTGTTGAAATAAGGAAAGCTATCAATAACCGAATTATTGTGAACACTCGTAATGAGGCCATCCGTACCAAAAACGCTGTGCTTGCCCAACAAGTGTCTAACTTTATTCGTAATACTTGGTACACGAATTATAACCAAGGTTCTAAGGCAGCGTCTGATGAGTTGATTTATTACTATTATGCAGTAAAAGATACCGCTAATTACTACAGGCAAGCCAGCTTTCATTATGACAACTATTACATGCGTTTGAGTGCTGACTCTATACAAAAACTAAAGCAGCAAGCGCTTGATAACATGAAAAAGGCCAATGCCGAACGGATTAAACAGATTCACCCTAATGCGGTAATCAGTGATGCTAAAATAGTCCGTACTACGCCGACGTCCGGTAAAATAACGCAAACTATAACGGCTGTAAGCAGTGGCGGCACCTCGGATGTAGCTACCGTATTAAACAATGCGGCATATAACTTTTACGTATTGGGCACACGCAATCCTGACCATTTAACCAAAGCCATGCTATGGAGCAAAAGATCTATCGACTTAAGCCCTGATGTATATGCGTTTTATGATACACTTGCACATATTTTATACCGATTAGGTTTTTATGATGAGGCCATTAGCAGGCAAAAAAAAGCCGTTGAACTAGCGGCGCATAGTCCAACGGCATCCAATCAAGTTTCTAATTTAAAAAAGGAATTAGAAAAGATTCGGGATCATAAATTATAATTAAAACAGTCCTAGTTGCCCTTTGCCTAGTTCCACATCATCGGGGTTGGTTATTTCCAAGTCGATAATTTTGGCAGCAAGCTCGGGGTTGGTATCAGGCTGCGGTTTCTCAGTATCAGCATCTAGTTGCGTGTCTGCTACCGATTCTGGTGCAGGGTCGGGTACATCTTCAGCATCATCATGTTCAGCTATCAGTTGCACGGTTTGCACCACATGGGCCGATAAACGGTTACCCATAGCTTTCATACCTTTTACGTCAATCAAATCAGTCAGGTTCAGTTCAACCAATTCCAGTAGCTGTGCCTTGCCTTTTAGTTGCTCTACTTTTACTACAGGCTGAGCTGCGCCCGATATGAGTATGAGTTTAGAGCCCGGTTCTTCGCTGATGAAGCTGGTTTGTTTACCAACAGCCAGGTTTTCGAATAAGAAGCGCTTAACCAGGTAATTTTTTGATTTACCATCATAGTGCACTACCGAGTAAACTTTTTCGGGCTCGTACTTTTCAATCACCATCATTTTATCATCAAAGTGATTGTTTAAGTCAAAGCTACTGAGCTCATATACACCGTTGCTCATTACGGTTAATATCTTATCATCACCGTCAAACTCGCCTAAGTATTTGCCACGTCCATCTACATTAAGGCGCTTCAGCACATCATCATACCATATTTTACGGCCAGCCAGCGTAGATACACCTTTGCTTTTAAACAGTACCTTTTTAACCGGATATTTAGTTACCTGGTTACCAATAGAGTTGCGGCCTTTGATAGCGATATTGGCAAAGTCCTCATCAAACTGCAGTTTCTTTAATTTAGAATGCGGTTTGAGTTGAATGTTTACCACCTCGGCTTCGCCGTTAGGGTTAGCACTAAAGTAAAGCACTCTGGTGCCTTTGGTCCCCTTGGTTAGGTCGTATTCCTTATCACGGGTTACGCCCATTACCGAGAAACGTTTGATATAGGCAATACCGCTTTCACCATCTTTGTAGATCAGGTTGTAAACGGTACGCTCGTCGTTCTTCTTAAATACGGCTACATGGATAATGTCTTTACCCACAAACACCTTATCCTGCACTTTGGTAATAATACAACGCCCGTCTGACCGGAATACGATGATTTCGTCGATATCCGAACAATCGCACACAAACTCGTCTTTCTTTAAGCCACTGCCCACAAAACCATCATCACGGTTTACGTATAATTTTACGTTGGCCAATGCTACTTGCGCTGCCTCTACCCTATCAAACGTACGTAACTCTGTTTTGCGCTCGCGTCCTTTACCGTATTTGTCTTTCAGTTTCTGGAACCAGGCAATGGCATAGTCGGTAAGGTGTTTCAAATTATGATTTACCTCTTTAATCTCGGCCTCTAAAGCTTTCATCTGCTCGTCCGCTTTTTTAACGTCAAAGCGGGTGATGCTGCTCATTGGTTTATCAATCAGTCGCTTATAATCGTCGGGCAGAATAGTGCGGTAGAATTTAGGGAAGAATGGTTCAAACAACCGGTTCAATACGGCAACCACCACCTCAAAATTACCGGAGCTTTCATACTCCGGGTGCTTGTACATGCCTTCCTGAATAAAGATTTTCAGGAGGGAGCTGAAGAATATCTTTTCTTTTAATTCCAGCAAACGTATTTCCAGTTCTTTTTGCAACAGGTTTTTCGTGTGCTGTGTGCTCTGCATCAAAATGTCGTTCACACTCATAAAGTGTGGCTTATCATCTAAAATGATACAGGTATTGGGCGATATAGATACTTCGCAATCGGTAAAGGCATACAATGCATCGATGGTGACATCGGGTGATATACCCGGTGCCAGGTGAATTATGATTTCCGGTTCCCAAGTAGTATTATCCTCAATTTTCTTAATTTTGATTTTACCTTTTTCATTCGCGGTAATAATACTATCAATCAAGCTTCCAGACGTGGTTGTGAAAGGTATTTCTGTAATTACCAGAGTCTTTTTATCACGCTCCAAAATTTTTGCTCGCACACGTACTTTACCACCACGTTGACCTTCGTTATAGTTTGAACAATCGGCCATACCTCCTGTCGGGAAATCTGGTAAAATGTTGGGTCGAACGCCGCGTAATACCTCCATTGAGGCATCCAGCAGTTCTATAAAGTTGTGTGGTAAAATTTTGGTAGCCAGGCCCACCGCTATACCTTCAACCCCCTGCGCCAGCAATAATGGAAACTTAACAGGCAGTGTAATCGGCTCGCGATTACGACCATCATAACTAGCCTGCCATTGTGTGGTATCAGGGTTAAATACTACATCAAGCGCAAATTTAGATAAACGTGCTTCAATGTAACGGGGAGCCGCAGCTGAATCACCCGTTATGGGGTGTCCCCAGTTACCCTGGCAATCTATCAATAGGTTTTTTTGACCAATCTGTACCATGGCATCACCAATGGAAGCATCACCGTGCGGGTGATATTTCATGGTGTTACCAATTACGTTGGCTGCTTTATTAAAACGCCCGTCGTCCATTTCTTTTAAGGAATGAAGGATACGGCGTTGCACGGGCTTTAGGCCATCGTATATATGTGGTACCGCACGATCGAGGATTACATAAGAAGCATAGTCCAAAAACCAGTTCTCATACAAACCGTCTAGTGCGGTAACATTATGCAACTTATCGTTTGAATCTAAAGTATCTGACATTTTAATCAATAGAAAAGTTCAAAAGACCAACTTAAATGCGCCAAGAACTGCACACTTAAAATGCTAATTTTCTTAGACAAATATACATAAAATATAGGTAAAAACCGGCGTTTTACCGCAATAAATGGTCAGAATCCTGCTGTTTAGACGCGCGAATCATTTGGCTGTAATCCCATTTATGAGCCATGGCGTTACAGGTAAGCACAATACGTTTGGCCCGAGTGGGTTCGGTTTTAGCGCTGTTAATCCAGTTAACAAAGTACCGCCTATGCGATTCAAGCAAACCCTCAAAGTATGATAATGTTTCAGGGTCATCGGCTAGGCATTCCTGCAAATCATCAGGTACTACCAATTTAAAATCATGGTCAACTTCTAATTGTGCTTGCACTATAGCGCCCGCACTTTTGCGTACACCTTTGCGCATATCGGCATTGAGTGTTAGTATGAAATTACCTTCGCCCATAGGCATCAGAGCAACACCAGCTATAGGAAAATTATCTAACATACCCCTGACCCTGAAAGATTTACGATTATTGGGCTTTAATTGTTGCGCAACATCGGCAGGAATATCAATGCAGGTCCACCCGGTTTTTTCGCCCTGCTGCCCCATCTTAAAAATAAGTGCGTTAAATGCTACCATGTTTGTTAACAAAACAGCTTTCTTGCTAAGGCTGATTGTATTAGTTAAGGTAATATGTTAAATTTTTGTTAAAAGTTCAATTTAAACTCGAAATGTTGTAACGTATTGATATTTACTAGTGTCTTATGAGTATAAATTCAATTAGTAATCTTAAACTTTAAATATCATGAAAACATTAAACTCATTCTTATTCGCAGCATTGTTATTCATTTCAACTTTTGCCGCTAAAGCATCAGACAAACCAGATGCAGCTAAATTATCAAAAAACTACGCCATAAACACTTATGTGAGCGCTATATGCCAAGGTAAACTTGCCGGCCTGGGCGATGTAATTGAGGATTGCGCCAAGTTCAGTATACTGCGTGGCAACAAAGTTGTCAGTTGTGATAAAGAGCAAATGATAAAATTTATGAAAGAAAATGCTAACGTACGCCAAGACTGCACCACATCAACTTCGGTAGTTGAAGCCAACGCCGACATTACCGTTGTAAAAGTTGACATGCAGTACAGCCATTTTGTTCGTAGCAATTATGTAACCCTAGCCAATACTGGTAATGGCTGGAAAATCACCAACGTGCACTCTGTATTCAACAAAATATAGTTTGGTTAATTAAATAGTTTTTCAACTGAAAAGCCGCTTAGCGAGTAAGCGGCTTTTCTTATTTTATATAGTTTCTCAATACTTCTTCCCACCGGTCATAACCATTTGGTTTTAAGTGCAGATAATCCGATTTAAAATATGCAGAATCGGGTTGTTGCGTTTGACTATTAAACAACGGTGTATTGACATCAATAAAATAAGTACGACGCTTACCCTTAATAAATTGCTTGATTTGCTGGTTTGCCAGTGTTACCTCGCTATAATACTTGGCCCTGCTTGGGCTTTGCTTGATAGATAGAAAGTAAACATTAGCCTTAGGCAGCTTTTTTCTGATCATTTGACAAAGGGCGGCGAAATCCTGCGCTACTTGCGAAGCAGGGATGCCATCTGCAATATCGTTTTCGCCGGCATATATAAATATCTTAGCCGGTTTATATGGGTACAGAATGTAAGGCATATAGTACTGCACCCACTCGTGTAATTTTGAACCACCTACCCCTCTTTTGATAACCGGATAAGCTGCAAATCGATGTTCCAAATCATCCCACAACCGTATCGACGAACTACCTACAAACAAAACACCTTTCGGCTTTGGGAAGTTAACGCTATCCTGCTGTTTAAAAACCTTGATTTCGTTACCAAACGGGAAACTGTATTGTGCAGACACCGGCAGGTAGAAAGCCACTAATAGTAAACATAAACCTAATAACTTTTTCATACCGTCAAAGCTAATCTATCTTCAAAAAACATAAATGGTAAAAAGCTTTCAATACCATTAGTAATCCATACAGGGCCATCCAAACAGTATAATATGATTTTTATTTTACCACCCTGCTTCTTTTCATACTCGGCCAGCACTTGCAGGCAGGAGCCGCAAGGTGTAATGGGCTTGGTAATTGTAAACTCGTGGGTATGTGCAGTAATGGCAATACTTTCGACCGGATCATCACTATAGTTGGCTCCCCAATAAAACAGTGCTACACGCTCGGCACAAAGGCCGGATGGATAAGCCACATTTTCCTGGTTACTGCCGTAAATTATTTTACCGCTTTGCAAACGCAACGCCGCTCCTACTTTAAAGCGTGAATATGGCGAGTGAGATTGCGTCATGGCCTTTTCGGCTTCCTGGCAAAGTTGCTTATCTTGATTATTCAGTTCATCGAGTGAACTGTACTCTTTAAAAGCTATTTTAATTTCATGGTCAATCATTGACGTAACGTGGCTCTTTAACTAACTCAAAGAGCGCTTTTTCTAAAAATTTAACATCCAATTAAAAAGGGCCTATAAGTTACTATATTTTATTTAAAAAACAATAGTAACCTATAAGCCCTAAGCTTATTCATTATAATTTTTTTACGCTACGGCCATGTTTTCTTCAGCAACTAGTGGATTTACGCTTTCATCATCTTTCTCGACACGTAGATTTTGCACGATGTGCTGCTGACGTGTTGGGGTGTTTTTACCCATAAAGTATTCCAGCAAACCTTTAATGTTGGCATCTTTTAAAATCACCGGATCCAGGCGCATGTCTTTACCAATGAATAAACCAAACTCATCGGGTGATATTTCACCTAAACCTTTAAATCGGGTTATTTCGGGCTTGTTGCCCAGTTTGGCTATTGCGTTACGGCGTTCTTCATCGCTGTAGCAATAAATGGTTTCTTTTTTATTGCGTACCCGAAAAAGGGGTGTTTGCAGAATAGATACATGACCAGCTTTTACCAAATCGGGAAAAAACTGCAAAAAGAACGTCATCATCAGCAAACGAATGTGCATCCCATCTACGTCGGCATCGGTAGCGATAACGATATTGTTGTAACGCAAGCCATCTAAACCGTCTTCAATATTTAAGGCGTGCTGCAACAGGTTAAACTCTTCGTTTTCGTAAACAACCTTTTTAGTTAAACCAAAACAGTTTAATGGCTTACCCTTTAAGCTAAATACCGCCTGTGTTTGCACATCGCGCGATTTGGTAATAGAACCACTGGCCGAGTCACCCTCGGTGATGAACAGTGTAGTATCTTGCTTGCGCTCGTGATTGTCATCAAAATGCAGTTTACAGTCGCGCAACTTACGGTTATGTAATGATGCTTTCTTAGCGCGTTCATTAGCTAGCTTTTTAATACCGGCAATATCCTTTCGCTCACGTTCCGATTGCAAAATGCGTTTTAAAAGTGCATCAGCCGTCGCCGGATTTTTATGCAGGTAGTTATCCAACTCGGTCTTCACAAAATCGTTGATAAAACCACGCACGGTTGGGCCTTCTGGTCCTACGTTTTGCGAACCCAGTTTGGTTTTGGTTTGCGATTCAAAAACCGGTTCTTGTACTTTAATGGCAATAGCGCCTACAATAGAAGCCCGAATATCTGAAGCATCATACTCTTTTTTATAGAACTCGCGCAGCGTACGTACTACCGCTTCGCGAAATGCGGCTTGGTGCGTACCGCCCTGGGTAGTGTGCTGACCGTTAACAAAAGAATAATATTCTTCACCGTATTGCTGACCATGCGTCATGGCTATCTCAATATCCTCCCCTTTTAGGTGAATGATAGGATAACGCAAGTTCTCAGCATCTGTATTACGCTCTAACAAGTCGCGCAACCCGTTTTGCGAAAAGAACTTCTGCCCGTTAAAATTTACGGTCAATCCGGCGTTCAGGAACACGTAGTTCCAAATCATGTTTTGTACAAACTCCGGTATAAATCGGTAGTTACGAAAAATAGTCTCGTCCGGGAAAAAGTTAATAGCGGTACCGTTACGTTGTGTGGTTTCTTTTTCGGCTTCGTCTCTTACCAACTCACCTTTTGAAAACTCGGCCAGCTTGGTACGGCCGTCACGGTATGATTGCACAGTAAACGATGTTGATAAGGCATTTACGGCCTTTGTACCTACACCATTTAAACCAACTGATTTTTGAAAGGCTTTGCTATCATATTTACCACCGGTGTTGATCTTGGAAACGCAATCGATCACCTTACCCAGCGGGATACCACGACCGTAATCGCGCACGGCTACTTTATGATCGCTCATGTTAATGTCGATGGTACGCCCGGCCCCCATCACAAACTCGTCTATCGAGTTATCCACAATCTCTTTCAACAATACGTAAATACCGTCGTCATAGGCCGAACCATCACCCAGCTTACCAATATACATACCCGGCCGCAGGCGGATGTGCTCTTTCCAATCGAGCGAACGGATACTGTCTTCACTATAATTAATTTGATCTGCCATGTTTCAGAATCAGGAAATAAAATAAACAAAAGCCATTTTAAGCGATTAAACGCTACACAAACGCCATTTGTTAACCTTCAAATATACTAAAAAAGTTGGCATTAGCCAAACAAATGTACTACTTAAACCTTAGGCAATCGCGTGCTTTGTTGATGTTTTTAAAAAGCTCGGGCCCCTTTTCATTAGCCAGGCAAAGTGCCATTACCATGCCCGTGTGGTCTTTTTGCAAAGCGATGAGCATAGCATATTTGAAACGGTGTGTTTCGGGGGAATCGGAAAGATTGACTAGATAGGTTTTACCCGCATCGGCATTATATTGCTCCAGAATATCGGGCTGCAGGTTGCGGCTAAAATATTTATTGTCAAAACTTAATTGTAAAGCAAGTGCCCGGCTCGTAGCTTTATATAATGAGTCAGGATTTTCCAGTTGCCGGCTGCGGATATCCTTCAGCTGCTCATAGCTGTTCCAGCTCTGTTTTAATGATCTTACCTGAATCCAAACTTCAAAATCTTCACCCGGCAAAGCCATAGCATAATCGGCATCAAAGTTTTCATTATTAACTGGTTTTATCTCTTTAAAACCATCAGGAATACAAAAACCAATACCCGCATCATCAGCCATTCTTTTAAAAGAAATAAACTGTGCGCTTTCTGCATGCTTTGCGTTGCGAGCTTTACTTTGCGCTAATACGGCAATGTTGAGCAACATCAAACCTGCTGCCATAACAAATGCTATATTTAGTCGCTTTTTTGTGTGTTTCATTACGATTTGTGACAGGTCGCCTGTTGGCGTTCTTAAATTAACAAATACACAGATCAGTTACAACAAAAGTAACAGAAAAATCAAAACTCGTAACAAAGTATTCAATGCATATAAAGCCTAAGCTTACCCGGTTAGACCTAACCATGATCGTTATCAGCCTGATTATTGGTACCGGTATATTTAAATCACCGGGCGAAGTTGCACTCCGCTCGGGTAACCCTACCTTGTTTTTTACAGCCTGGATAGTAGGCGGCGTGGTTACTTTATGTGGTGCCCTTACCTTTGCCGAAATAGGTGCCCGCTACCCTGCAACTGGCGGCTTTTACAAATTGTTTTCATACTGCTACCACCCAGCCTTCGCCTTTATGATTAACTGGGCAGCCATACTGGCCACTACAGCCTCGGTAGCAGCAGTAGCCTTAATTGGTGCGGAGTATTTAAATCCTATTGTGTTACCCAGTAGCTTGCAAAATGATACCGGCACCAAGATAACCACTATTGGCCTAGTACTACTGGTGTACCTTATTAATTTTTTAGGAATTAAATTAAGTGCTCGTGTACAAAATTTACTAACGGCTTTTAAAGTAGGGATGATTGTAGTGTTGTGCCTGGCTATATTTAAAAGCGATGGGGCAACTGCTATTACGCATACCATCACCCACCCTGATAACCCAATTTCGGCTTTTGGATTAAGCTTGGTGGCTGTATTTTTTACTTATACCGGCTATCAGCAAACTATTAATTTTGGTGGCGATATTGTTGAGGCCAAAAAAAATACGCCAAAAGCGATTTTTATAGGTATTGCTGTGGTCATAACAGTTTATTTAGCTATCAATTATGCATACTACTATGTACTGGGCATAAGCGGTTTACAGCAAAATCAGGCACTCGCTGCTAAAATGGCTTCCGTTGTATTTGGTGCAGTAGGCGAAAAAGTAACATCGGTATTGATGTTCGTTTCGGTATTAGCTTATGTAAACGTTAATATTATGTCAGTTCCACGCGTATACTATGCTATGGCCGAAGACGGTATTTTACCGGCGATTTTTAAACGCATAAACCCACGCACGCAAACGCAAGAGTTTGGAATGAGTTTTTTTGTAGGCATGGTACTGCTTATTCTGCTTGTTGTAAAATCGTTTGGCGACATCCTGAACTATGCCATGTTTTTTGAAACCATAGGGCTCTCAACGGCAGCCATGGCTATTTTTATTTTGCGTAAACGCACCCAGCATTTAAATGAGAGCGGCATTTATACCATTAAATGGTACCCTTTAGTACCTTTACTGTTTATTGCAGTGTATTGGTTTGTTACCTTCAGTATATTTGTGAGCAATCCAAAAGCCACGTCGGTTTGCCTGATTGCTTTTGCATTAGGATTGTTTATTTATTACGCTACACATGGTAGAAAATCAGTTACTAAAATAAATAAGCTATAATTTGATGCTTATAATGAACAATTGCCACGAAACATAGTATAGTTGTTTACAGGCATATTTATTCATTGTACTAGAATTTATTTGCCCATTATTATAACAAAATCAACAACCACAACATATTTTTGCCGTATAAGGGCAATTAAGTACTTTAACCTGTTTAAAGCTGTATACGTTTGTATGCCCCGCATATTTAACTGTTTAATGAATAAGAAATTTTTAACCGCTGTTACAGGTATTCTGTTGTTTGCTGCAACAGCTACCCATGCGCAAAGCAGCAGCATTGTACCCGATATATCTGAGGCTTATATACAAAAGCTGATTAACGTTGCTAAAGACTATTACCCGCGCGTAAAATTTTATGGTGCCCGTGTAGAAGCAGCGCAAAATAACATCAGCAAGGCTAAGGTATCTTACCTGGATCCATTTACGGTATCCTATATCTATCAGCCCAACTCTACTTTGAACTTATATCAATCGGTTGATGCGGCAACAGGTACGGTTAACAACCGGCAAAGCTTATTTACTGGTACACAATTAGGCATATTTTTTAGTTTGGGGGCTTTTTTCCAGAAACCCTACCTCGTAAAACAAGCCAAACGTGAACTTAGCCAAGCCAGCAGCGAGCAGCAGGAGTATATAATTACGATAAGTACTAACGTTAGGAAACGCTATTATGTGTATCTGCAACGCGTGGCTTCACTTAAAATTCAGTCGCAAAGCGCCCTGGATGCTGATAATGCGCTTAAAGAAGTAAGACACAAATTTGAAAAAGGCGAAGAAACTTTTGATAATTACAGCAGGGCCCGCCTGGCCCTGGCACAAGCCAACGAAACAAAAATAACCGCCGAAGCAAACCTGTTTTCAGCTAAGGCAGATTTGGAAGAACTATTGGGCGACAAATTAGAAAATATTAAATAATGGAATTAAGCAGCTTTATTAAAGTACTACGAAAACACAAATACACGCTGGTTATAGTTCCGTTAGTTACTATTGTTATCACCTTCTTCTTAGTTCGTAATCAGCCTGATAACTACCCATCCGAAGCGCAGATTGCAACAGGTATTGTAGATGATACACAGGCTGCATTGAACCCAAACAGTGATGCCGCCAGCGATAATAAAATTGCCCAGCAATTCAGCAACCTGATTACGATGCTGAAATCTAAAAAAATGCTGGATCAGGTGTCTTATCAAATCATGATTCATGATCTGACCAGTAAAGACCCTTATAACAAGCCCAGCAAACTGGTTCAGCAGCTGGTTCCGGCCGCCCGCAAACACGCGGTTGACGTTTATACCGATTTGTACAACAAACGCCAAGCATTATCGCTGTTTGACAAAGATCAGAAAGGGCTGCACGACGTATTGGTTTCGATGAAATACGACGACCAGTCGTTACTGCAAAAACTGGGCGTTTACCGGACTGATAACAGCGATTATGTTACGGTAAGCTTTGAGTCGGCCGACCCGAACTTATCAGCAAAAGTGGTGAACACGTTGTGTTCAGAATTTATTAATTATTATACTTTGCTGGTTAAAGAAAACCAGCACAAGGCTGTTACCTTTTATGGCCGGCTGTTAAAGGCCAAGGAAGATACGCTGAACAAGCGGATGGATCAGCTGAAAAATTATAAAATTAAAAACCGCATATTAAGTTTAGACGAGCTGGCCAGCACTACATACGATCAGATATCTAATTACGAATCAAAATTACAGGAAGCTAAAAAAGATGCTGTAGCTAATGCAGCTGCCATCAATGATATTGACCGCCAGTTTGATCCTGCCGACCGCAAGTATGTTGAAAGTTCGATGATGCGCATCAACCAGCAAATTGTACGCACCCGTACGCATTTGCAGGCGGCTAATGATGCCTACATTCAAAGCGGATTTGATGCGGCTTACCAATCGCGCATTGATTCATTGCAGCGGATATTGAATTTGCAGATTGTACAATCGTCAGACCGATACATCGTTAATCCGCTTAATAATAAACAGAACCTGATTCAGCAAAAGCTTACGCTGCAGGTGAATTACGATTTGGCTAAAAACGGCATTAATTCTATACAAAATGAATTAAATAAGCTAAACAGCCGGTTAACCACTTTAACACCGCACGAAGCTGTAGTACAGGCCAATGAAAGCGCTATTCAAATTGCCCGTGATGAGTACATGGATATTTTGAACCGGTATAACCAAACCAGTTTAGAATCTAGCTTTTCCACACAACTGCGCCAGATACAAACAGCCATGCCCGGGGCGGCACAGCCGTCTAAAAAAATGCTGCTGGTTATCATCAGCGGTATTGTGAGCTTTACCTTTTGCATTGTGGTGTTGTTTGTATTGTTTTATATGGACAACAGCATCAAAAATCCGCGCGAGATGGCTAACGCTACCAAAATCCCGGTGCTGGGTTACCTGCACCGCTTGAGTGGTGCTACGCTGGATTTGCGCCAGATTTGGAGCAACGCCAACCCGGATGCTGAAATACGGCAGTTCAAAAACCTGGTGCAATCCATCCGTTATGAGATTGACCACGACCTGAAGGATGAAAAAATATTACTGGTTAACAGTATTAACGCCGGCGAGGGCAAAACCTTTTTAGCCCTTAATTTGGCTTATGCTTACTCGCACGTAAATAAAAAGGTATTGCTGATTGATGGTGATTTCACAAAACCGGATATTACAGAAGCCGTTAAACCGAAAACTTACCTGGAAGATTATTTAGCGGGGACTCTGTCTTTAACAGATTTTGCACCGGGTGCCAAAATAGCCGTACTGGGCAACAAAGGCGGCGATATTTCTGTGTTGGAAGCCAGCACTGCCGAGGTTATTGAAAACAGGATTGCATTATTAAAAAATCAGTTCGACATTATCATTGTCAAAGCTTCGCCACTAAGTAGTTTAAACAAATCGAAAGAATGGGCAGCCTTTGCAAATAAAATTGTAACTGTATTTAAGGCTGGTCAAACTTTAAAAGATCAAAAGAAACAACATATTGAATACCTGAAAAACTTAAACGGAAAGTTTATTGGCTGGGTATTAAATGAAGTAGATAAAGGCCAAGTGCCGCCAACAGAATAGTTATTTAAGATTGTAAAAGCTTAACTTGATATCAAAATGCCGGTTTTAAAGTGGATATGGATTGTATTTCAGGTGCTGATTGGGTATAACCTCGTTTTGCCGATAGTACTGTTTTTATTTTATCAGTTGCGCAAACGCAGCAAGGCACTTATTTCGGCACCTGCCGAAGCTGACTATGGTATTATTGTAACTGCTTATGAACAGGTTACTTCCATTCCCGATGTGGTTGCCTCTTTACTAAAATTGAATTACACTAACTATTTAATTTATATAGTAGCCGATAAATGCGATGTAAGCAGCCTGCACTTTACCGATCCGCGGGTAATTATTTTACGTCCGGAAGAAACTCTGGCCAGCAATACCCGCTCGCATTTCTATGCCATCAACCGCTTTAAACGCCCGCATGAAAGGCTAACGATTATTGATAGCGACAACCTAGTTGAGCCTGAATATCTAAACGAACTTAACAAGTACTTTAACCAGGGATTTGAAGCTGTGCAAGGCATTCGCGAAGCTAAAAATATGAACACCACTTACGCCTGTTTGGATGCAGCGCGAGACATTTACTATCATTTTTACGATGGTAAAGTACTGTTCAACATTGGCTCATCGGCAACCCTGGCTGGTTCGGGCATGGCCTTTACTACACAGCTGTATCGAGATTGCTTGGAGCATAATGATGTAAGCGGTGCCGGATTTGACAAGGTTTTGCAAGCTGCTATTTTAAGCAGTAACAAACGTATTGCCTTTACTGACAAAGCTATTGTGTACGACGAAAAGACCACCCAGTCGGACCAGTTGGTTAAACAACGCGCCCGCTGGATTAACACCTGGTTTAAGTACTTTAAATATGGCTTTACCATGCTGGGCAAATCCATCAAAAATTTTAGCTTAAACCAATTTGTGTTTGGTTTGATACTTTTGCGTCCGCCGCTGTTTATATTTTTGATATTGTCGGTGTTTTGCATGCTAGCCAACATTTTTATCAGTTGGACCGGTGTAGCCGTATGGATGAGTGGTTTTATCCTGTTTGTTTTGGGCTTTTATATTGCACTGGTTAAATCTGATACCGATCAGCGCATTTGGCAATCGCTGGTTAATATTCCGAAGTTTATCTATTTTCAAATTCTATCATTACTGAAAGCGCGCCGGGCTAACCAGCATTCGGTGGCTACGCAGCATACTTACAACAGTGCATCAGGCAACGTTAACATGACCGACCATGAGAGTGAATCCATCCGCTAAAATTATGCGGGGCAACACAGTTGATCCGGTTGCCCAGGCAAAAGCGCAGCGTATCAAATATATTATAGCGCTGGTGTTTTTAGGTGCTTGTACATTTGGTCTTTTTCTTAAAATATTATTTTTTTAAGCGTTGACAGATTACCCAATAACGGTTAAAGGCAGTGCAGCAAAATCAGGTATGGGCTTTTTGGCCTGGCTTAATCAAACTTTCCTGATAGAGAAGCTGTACAACAAAACAGGTTTATTTATCCTGTTGGCTTTTGCTGTGCTTATTGGTGTTGGCACTGCCGTAATAGGTGTAGTGTTTGGCGCTTTAATGATTGGCGCAGTAGCAGCTTTGCCTTTTTTATACAGCATAGTCGCTTATCCAAAATTTGGCATTATTGTTTTGCTGGTTATGGCTTATATGCTATGGCAAGTAGCAGCTTTAGTACCGTTTTTACCTATTGGTACAGTTATGGACGGGTTGCAAGTATTGCTGATGCTTGGCTTGCTCATACAACTTAAACGCAATAACGACTGGGCAATATTTAAAAACCCAATTACAACGGTTCTATTAATATGGTTAATTTACAACATATTGGAAGTAGGCAATCCCACAGCCGAATCAAGATTGGCTTGGGTATACACTGTAAGAAGTGTAGCGGTAGTAACGCTCAGCTACTTTATTTTTTTGTATAATATCCGGTCGGTTAAATATGTAAAGCTGTTATTAAAGTTATGGCTTGCATTATGCCTTATTGGTGCTTTATACGGCTACAAGCAAGAATATATTGGCTTTTCGGCTAGTGAAGATGCTTATCTCCATTCCAATCCTGAAATTATTTCTTTGCTCTTCATCGCCGGGCACTGGCGTAAATATTCTATTTTTTCTGACCCTGTGTCCTTCGCCTACAACATGGTGATGCCCACTATTTTATGTATTTGCGTAATTGCAGGCAAGTTCAAACCGCGTACAAAAATTATTGTGGGGGTTATCATGTTCTTGTGCCTGCACTCTATGCTATTTTCAGGAACACGTGGAGCAAACGTGCTGTTACCGGGCGCTTTAGTATTATACGCTATAATAAATTACAACCGGAAGGTGTTAATATTTACCTGTATTGCAGCTGCATTCCTGGTATTTCTAATCAACGTGCCTACCAGCAATCCTAATATAGTACGTTTCCAAACGGCATTTCAACCCAATAATGATGCGTCTTACAAAGTGCGTAAAAACAATCAAAAACGCATACAGCCTTACATACTAGCTCACCCTATGGGCGGTGGTTTAGGTGCAACAGGGGTTTGGGGCAAGCGATTTGCGCCGGGATCATACCTGGCAGGCTTTCCACCCGATAGCGGTTATATGCGTGTAGCCGTTGAAGATGGCTGGATAGGCTTGCTTATTTTTTGCTCGTTGATATTTGTGATCGTCAAAACGGGAATCGAAAATTATTATGCTATTAAAGACCCGGAACTGAAAACGTATTGCCTGGCCATGACGCTGGTGGTGTTTGCTTACAATCTGGCCAACTTTCCGCAAGAGGCTTTGGTGCAATATCCATCGAACATATTCTTTTATTTGGATGTAGCGCTGATTATTATTTTACGAAGACTAGATGAACAGCAAACCCTGCAGCAACAAAATACGTAAAACACCCAAATTAAGATAGCAACCGCACAGGCTGTAAAAACACATGACTAACCATACTATTACCGGACGAGATATTATCATTGTAGGGCAGCAACCCTGGGATGTTGAAATTGGCAGTAATTGCAAAAATATTGCAGCAGAATTTGCGCGCCACAACCGTGTATTGTATGTAAACTCGCCGCTGGACAGGATTACGCTGATGAAGCACAAAGACCAGTCCAACGTTCAAAAGCGCCTGGATGTTATTAAAGGCAATGCGGCCAGCTTGGTGCAAATTCAGGATAATTTGTGGAATTATTATCCTGATGAAATGATCGAATCAGTCAACTGGATAAAAAACGAGCTGATCTACGGCTTTTTAAATAAACGGAACAACAAGTTATTTGCACATTCCATTCAAAAGGCAATTCAGCAGCTGGGCTTCAAAAATTTCATCTTGTTTAACGACAATGATATGTTCCGGAGCTTTTACCTGAAAGATCTGCTAAAACCAGCAGTAAGCATTTATTACTCGCGCGATTATATGTTGGCTGTAGATTACTGGAAAGTACATGGTGTTAAGATGGAACCGCAGTTGATTCGCAAAAGCGATTTATGCGTAGCTAATTCTACCTATCTGGCTAATTATTGCCGACAGTACAATCCAAACTCTTACTATGTAGGCCAGGGTTGTGATTTGGATTTGTTTACCGGTTTTAACCGTAATTCGCCTCCGCCTGCAGATGTAGCTTCTATACCGGGCCCTATCATTGGCTATGTAGGCGCACTGCAAAGTATCCGGTTGGATATGAATTTACTTAAACATATTGCTTTGCAACGCCCCGACTGGAGCATTGTGCTGGTTGGGCCTGAAGACAATGAGTTCAAGGTAAGCGACCTGCATCAAATTAAAAATGTGCATTTTTTAGGGCCTAAAAATCCGGATCTGTTACCGGCTTATATTAATTCATTCGACGTTTGCATTAACCCGCAAATTGTCAATGATGTTACCATCGGCAATTACCCACGTAAAATTGACGAGTACCTGGCCATGGGTAAACCCACTGTTGCAACCCGTACCGAAGCCATGAGTGCCTTTGAAGACCATGTATATCTGGGCAACAACGCTGAAGATTACCTGCAACTCATCCAAAAGGCCTTAACCGAAAACACTGAAGCCATACAACAGCAACGCATTGCCTTTGCCGCTACCCACACCTGGGAAAATAATGTGGAATGTATTTATAGTGCTATTAAAGAAGTAGTGGGTGCTTTGTAAGGTATTGGATTTTCTTCGTTAGTGCTTTCTGTTACTGCTGCATTTCATTAGGATAGGTAAAGTAATTTTACCACCGCCTGTGGAAGTTACTTTCTTTTTTACCGCAAAAAAAAAAGTAACCAAAGAAAAAGCTCTCGGCCGCACCTTCTTTCTACTTAATGTAGTGCAGATACTCTGTGTAGTAGCTACCGAAAGAAGCTGAATGCCGATTCTTTTTTGTTTGGCTGTTCTGGCAGTGCTGTACGTTAAATGAAAACGAAGAGGATAAAAAAACCCAAGAAGCGCAAAGGCCTGCTATCGCGCCCGGGCCAGCGCTGGGTGATGTGGGCAGACAGGGGATCGCGAGAGCTAGGCCTTTTTAAATACTTTTGTGGCTATGACAAAAGTATCTAGCCCCTGCGGCAATGAGCAGACGAAGTAAGTTCAACAGCACTAACACTAAGTTCTAAACGCAGAAAACCAACATTAAGAGCAAAAGCCCAACTAGTACAAGCTAACTTATACCCTTACCCAATCCTTCACCTCAAAATCATACCGTTTAATAACCCTTGCCGGATTACCTACCGCTAATGAATAAGGTGGAATACTCTTGGTAACAACCGCACCTGCAGCTACCACACTATGCTTGCCTATGGTAACACCCGAGGTGATGACAGCATTAGCAGCAATCCAGCATTCATCTTCAATAACAACCGGCGAGGTGATTACCGGCTGGGCATGTATAGGCAGGTTAACATCCCGGTATTCATGATTTAAGGCACTGATGACTATGTTTTGCGCCATGATGACGTGATTACCAATAGTAACCGGACCAATCACCACATTGCTCATCCCCACCAGCGATTGTTCGCCTATAAGTACATCCCCTACCCCGTTATTAATGGTACAAAAATCTTCGATGGTTGAGTTTTTACCCAGTTCGAAACGGTTAAAAGGCAAAACGTCCACCCGTGTACGGGTGCGTATCTTAGAGCCGGAACCACGTTTGTGGATAAACGGATTCACAAACCATTTTACCCATATCCTAGGGCGAGCTTCACCCGAAGGAATAAGCAGCCAATGAACTAGCTTTTTAAGCGACGGATTACTTTTTATAGAATCTTTAAGCGACATGCTTTATTATATTATAACTTTAAATATAAACCCCTCCTAAATCGGGTTGGATAGGGCTTACTTCCTTTTGGATTTTTCCCAAACCGCACTTTGCCGGCCCGCTGCATAGCGGAATATACCGCGTACAACAGCATAATTCATCATACAAAAATAGTATGGAATGAACAGCAACTTCACTTTTACCTCGCGGCGCTCCAACAGCCAGCCAGCCAGCGACGCCAAGTAGAAAATCACTTGTCCTATCAGTAACAAGTGATATAGCATGCCGCCACCAGCTGCTACGATTACAGCATTCAGAATCAGGGCCAATATCATCAGAAATGGCGTCACCGTCCACCGCAACACACGGTGACTAATATATTGGAACGATAAAACCGGATATTTGAAAATGTTTAACAAAGCCTTTAGCCAAATGATAGATTGAATGCCACCAGCCGCAATACGTATTTTACGCTTCAGTTCCTCTTTTACGTTTTCGGACGATGTTTCGGTAGCATAGGCCTCCGGTTCATACAATACCCGGTAACCATCTTTAGCTACCAGTAACGAAATCATAAAATCATCCAGAATAGTATTTGGTGGCACCGGCCGGTAAAGCGATTTACGGATACTAAACAACTCACCAGCAGCGCCAACTACTGAGTATAACTCCGAATCCCAGGTTTTAAGTTTCGATTCATATTTCCAGTAAAAGCCTTCACCTGCGGTAGCATCAGCAGTTTCATCAACCTGTACACGTTTCTCGCCGGCCACGGCACCTACTTTAGGATCGGCATAGTGTCGGCAAATTAGCATCAGGGCATCCTTGTTCAGGTAAGTGTTAGCATCTGTAAATACCACTACTTCGCTGGTAACGGCCGTCATGGCACGGTGTACCGCAGCAATTTTGCCCCGGCGCTCGGGCGAGTGCATTAATTTGATTTGCGGGTACCGGGCAATAATATCGGGCGTACGATCGGTTGAGCCATCGGTGATGAAAACAAACTGCAGTTTACCGGGAGGATAATTTAGCGCTAAAGTATTACTGATTTTTTCAGCCATAAAACTTTCTTCATTGAAGGCAGCAACCACTAAAGTACAAGTAGGCAGGTTATCTGCATCAACAACCGGCAATACCGGTTTGCCACGCAGTAACCGTTTTATTTTGATGATAATAAAAAGCAGTATGCCATAACCAAAAAAGGCATAAAAAACAATGAACAGGCTAAGCCAAAGAACTATTTCCATATAAGTTTAAAACGGGTATCCGAGACGAGTGCTGTTTTTAGATTGGGTTACATTCCACCAAATGGCTTTAAATAAAAGGCCGGTAAAACCTTTGTATCCATGGCGCAAGTAATTAATGATATTACGGGGCACCACAAGCGCCACAAAGTATACGTAAAAAAACAAGCGTGCCTGCAAAGGTGCATTACGGCGGATGAACAGGATACGGTTACGATTCATAAAATATTCCTTTAAACCGCTAACACGCCCTACCGATACCGATTCTTTATGATAGATGAGTGCATTAGGCTCAATCCATATTTCGTAACCGGCGCGTTTAACATGGTCGCACCAGTCCATCTCTTCATAATACAAAAAGAAGTTTTCGGCCATCACGCCGGCTTTTTCAATGGCTTCGCGGCGCACCATCATGGCAGCGCCGTGTATATAGCCGGTTGGTCCGGCGGGTTTATCGTACTGGCCCTTGTCGGGCTCAAACTGGCCGATGCAGCTGTTACGCATGGTGTAATAATTCATAGGCGTAAAACCTACATATTGCAACATCTCGGGCTGGTCAAAGTATCGTATTTTGGGTGATACCATGCCCACTTTCGGATGTTCATCCAATATTCTTACCAATTGGGTAGTCAGGTTTTCGGTAAACTCGGTATCATTGTTCACAAAAAACAAATAATCGCCTTTAGCAGCTTTAACCCCCAGATTGTTTCCGCCTGCAAAACCGAGGTTTTTGTCAGACGCGATGAAAGTAATATCAGGATATTGCTGTTTCCATGCAGGTACCGGATTATCTTTACTGGCATTATCTACCACTATTATCTCAATGTTGAAATAAGTATTGGTTTTAGCTATAGAAGATAAAAGTTGCTCGGTAACGAAACTTTGATTGTAATTTACCGTAATGATGGAAACACTTTTCATTTGCCTGATTTTACGGTAAATTCTCCGTAAAGGTTATGGAATTAATATTATAATAAAAACTTTGACCAGCCACGAAAATATAAAAAAAGACGTTGCCCGCTTGCAGCAATCTGCCGATAAACAGGCAGCCATTGATGCGAAGCTGGATGAACTAGTAGCGTTGCTGGCGCAAAGTGATATTGATAGCGAAAAGGTAAAAAATGTAAAGCAGCGCTTTAACCAGGCGTTAGATAATTCTGTTACCTACAAAGAACAAATTACAGCGTTTCAAAAAATTGACATCAACGAAAATACATCGCGGACTGACTTGCTTGATGAATTTAGCGTGCTGCTTTCGGGCCATCAAATAGACAGCGAGGTTTCTAAGAAGTATATCCGGGCCGAACGCTTTTCGCGTGTGCTGATGATAATTATCAGTTTGGTTTTAATTGCATTGGGCTTTGCCATGATTATTATGCCGGCCCCGCCCTATTTTGAAATGTTTACCATCTTTTACTTCACGCCCGATGATGGTGTAACATTGATGGACCTTATATCGCTGCTTATTATTTTATGTGGTATATATTTGCTTATCCGATCTATATATAACAAGCTGACACCCGAAAAATAATGATGGCCCAAACGCAAAAACATATCTTGCTGGTGGATGATAATCCGCTATACCTAAAGATGCTGAATCAGGCGTTTGACAAGGCCGGCTTTACTTGCCAAACCGCGTTATCGGCACAGGAAGGCATCGATAAGTTAGCTACTTATACACCCGATGCGATATTATCGGATTATGAGATGCCCGACATGAATGGTGTAGAATTTAGGCAGTACTTGATGCAGCAGCCGGCACACCGCGATATCCCGTTTATTTTTTTAACGGGTAACAACGATACCAACCTGATGAGTACAGGTTTGGATTTACAAGCGGTTGACTACGTAATTAAAGACACACCATTCAAAGTAATTATCGCTAAACTGAACAACTTACTGCACACGGTGCAAAAGCAGCGCGAATTGTCGGAAATGGAAATAAAACGCGCTGCAGCTGCCTTAAACATCAAAGCAGTGCCCGATAAAGCTCCGCAGCTTACCAATATAGGCATACATTTTTGGCACAAAAGTTACCAGGATATTCCCGGTGGTGATTTTATTGATTTTATAGAAACCGATAATAATTATACCTTTATCCTGCTGGGCGATATAATGGGAAAGCGATGGAACGCCTGGTTTTTCACCTTTACTTTTTTAAGCTATATCCGTGCCGCCATACGTTTCAGCATCTTAAGCGGCGAACACTCAATAGCGGTTATTTTGCAAAAGGTTAACCTAATTATTTGCCAGGACGATATGTTGCGCGATGTACTATCAAGCCTGTCGTTAGTGCGTATAAACCGGCAAACCGGGCAGCTATTTTATTCGGGTGCTGGTGATATACCTTTGCTGCACTACAATTATGCTGCCGCACAACTGAACCAGGTTAGCTCATCGGGCTTGTTGCTTGGCCTGTTCGCAGATGGCAGTTATGATGAGCAGGAGATCACATTGGCCCCGCACGACCGCCTGTTTATTTTTACCGATGGCATGACAGATTTTGCCACCGAAAAAGGAAGCAAAAGCGATTATAACCGGTTTGCATTGCATTTACAGCAACAGCTAACCCACAACCCTGATTTTGAAACTTTAAAACAAAACTTAATACCACAACCTGATGCATTGGTAGACGACTGCAGCATCATCCAGATTCACAAATACCCACAGTAAAACATGATTAGTATTATTAACGAAGATAAGTACCTATGGGCCGATGTAAACCTTACCGAGGCCAACCTAAGCAATGCCAATGAATTCAAGGCTCTGCTGATTGATTTGTTAAACCAAAAGCAAAAAAGCATTGTACTTAACATGACTCAAGTTACTTATATCGACAGTTCTTTTTTAGGCGCATTAGTAGCCGGTTTAAAACACGCCATCAGCATGCAATTTGATATTATATTAGTTGGCTTACAGCCCGATATTCATGACTTAATTAAGCTAATTCGCTTAGACAAAGTTTTTAAAATTTATAACGATAACAGCCAGGTACAGTAATAACGCTCTTGTGAAAAACATCATCAGCAAACAACAATTTAATTTTGATAACCGTACCAGCAGCTTAACACCTTTAACACAGCAGGTGGTTAATTACCTAACGGGCTTATTAACACCTCAGCAAGCCGCTTCCGGTATTTTGTTTAAAGCTAAGTTTATTGTTACCGAGTTATTAACCAATGCTTTAAAACACTCGGCCGTAAGCAATGCCTCGTTGGATATTATTATTACCGACACCCATTTAGAGATTATTAAAACGGATACAGGTCAGCCACTGCCGCTCATTAACCAAACAGATTTACCTGTTGATGTTAAAACAGCCATCAGTCAGGATTTTATGCACCGGTTGTATGCAATGCCTTTATCCAACGGAGCTATCAGCTTTTTTTGCGAAGAAACATCTTTTGATACACCCGATATTAACCAGATTAATGAGCATTTTGGCTTACTGATTATAACCAAAACAGCCGACGAGTTTATGTACTGGTATGATGAGCCGGTAAACGTTTTTTGTGCAAAGCTGGTTTTATAAGCTTTGCGCCAAAAGCCGTTCATCAATAATGTCTAAAATTTGGGGCTGGTGTATATCAAACTTACGGGCAAAAAACGCGTCACTGTTTAATAACACTTCTTGGTCGGCCAGGGTAAGTACTTTAGGGCTTACGCGTTGGGCCGACCAATCGATATGCCGCAGGTTATTATTAACCATATGGCCATAAAAGGGAGAATTGTATAGAATGGTTTGAAAAATAAATTCATCGCACCCCCACGTGAACTGCAAAAAGCGACGAAGCCTTGGGTTTTGATGCCAATAGTCCAATATATAATTGATACATGCTGCCGAAGCGGTAAACCATTGCGACCGGCCCACCGGTATCAGGTTATCGGGTATGGCGCGTTCGGGCATGGTTAGATTGATAAACCTTTGTAAAAGATATTGCCCCGGAAAGTTGAAGTTGTTTAAATGATACTGGGTTATGCGTGTTACCGCCTCAGTCCATGATTCCTGAATATCCATAAAGCTCATAAAAGCCTTACCCGGATGTTGGGCCAAAAAGCTGCGAAATTTGTGAATGGGCTGCAATGGATAGTCAGCACCGCTCAGTAGATTGATATAGTCATAGCTAACGCCTGCATTCATAATTTCTTCAAAACTGTTAACGGTGGCTTCAACTATACTATAGGTACCCCAATATACCTTTACCCTGTTGTTTATAAAAAAAACACCGGGCAATTGCTGTAAAGGCAAAAATGGTATGATATCGGTCTTTTTATCCAAATGAATAAATACAGCATCCCCATCGTAACTTAAGCGGGTTATTAAACGCTCCAGTTGCCGGGGATTTTCATGTGCCAGTATTAAATGGGCCACTTTCATATACGCTGCCTTCAATTTAAATAGCTAAATATACATTGTTAAATACAAAAAGCTAAACCACCGCTATGTTTTAAAAGATTAGCAAAACCACAGCCATCTGCCATTCGTATGAGATTGTTGTATGTTATTAAACGCTCATCGCAAATAAAATATCGCATAATGAAAGAAAGGTTTGAGGTTTTGGATGTATTCAGAGGCATCTTTGCAAGCTTGATTATATTGTTTCACTTAAGCGCTTTTTCTGCCACTCCCCTCATCAACAATCAATTTATACGGAATGCCGATTTGTTTGTTGACTTCTTTTTTCTTTTGAGTGGTTTTGTTATTGCTTACAGCTACCAGTTTATCACGACCAGTGCCGATCTAGGAAAATTTTATAAAAAGCGCTTTTACCGCTTGTATCCCTTGCATTTTGTTGTGTTTATTTGTTTTGTTGCCATTGAATTTTTGAAAAGTTATGCGGCGCAATACGCACATGTAAACAAACTGACCAATGAGAGCAATAACATCTATACAGCCTTAACCAACCTGTTTTTAGTTAACTCCATAAAATTTCCGGGCATACATGATGTAAGCTGGAACATTGCCAGCTGGTCTATCAGTGCCGAGATGATTGCTTATTTTGTTTTTGGCGTCACCGTGATGTTCATTAACCGAAGCGGTTTAAAGCAGGTTAAATCATTTGTATATGGTGCGGTTGTGATGGCAGCAATTACGGCACTATATATTTTTACCGGCGGGTTAAAATTGGTTTACAATTTCGATTTTGGTTTTTTACGCGGCATCACCGGCTTTTTTACTGGCGTGCTTTGCTATAACACTTATGCAAAAACAAAGCAGGTTGTAAGTCGGCAAAGTAGTGCTGTATTTCACATAGCCGAAACGCTGTTTATAGCCATTATCATCATTAGTGTGTGGTATGGTGATCAACTTAAACCTTATGGCCTATTGTACGAAATACTGTTTTTTATAACCATCCTTATTTTTGCTTTTGAGCGTGGCTGGATTTCACACCTACTTAAACGACCGGCCATATTACATCAAACCGGCAAATATTCTTACTCCATTTACATGACACATACGATGATGCTGAGCTTATTTAACATCGTATTTTTCCGGGTGTTAAAGTTTCCACCATCAGCTTATGCTTACTTGTTTGTCCCTAATTTTCTGCTTATATACTGGGTATCCAGCTGGACGTTTAAAAATATTGAAATGCGTTTTAACCAAGTGCCCCAGCATAACGGTAAAAAAACGTGGTGGCTTTGGTGAGCGCTTAGCCTTGCAGCTTGCGCTTACCCAGCGCTTGTTGTATTAAAGCAATTGTTTCCTGATAGCCTACTTTAAATATGCTCAGGAAAGAGAAGCTGCTATATTGGTTCAACGCCCAGAAACCAATAAGGGCTCCTGTAGCTACCGGCATGATGGTGGCAAAAGCTATACCATATACACTGTGCGTTAAATGATACCCCAAAAAGTCGGACCCAACGTTAACAGCCAGCATCACCAGTACTTTGTAAAAGTTAATTTTTGGTTTGTGGATCACATCCAGCGTTAAGGCAAAGAAACGATCGGATGGGTATAATATAGAGAAAGTTAGGAACAAACGGAACACGTTAGCTGCCTCGGTACCGGCATACTTGCCACCGCCGATGATGTAAATAGGCAAATCGGCCAGCGCACAACCAATTAATGCAGCGGGGATCAGCATTACCGATAGCATACCGGTATATTTTTTCATGATGCGGATTACCTCAACACGGCTGTTTTGGTTGTAGGCCGCTGCCAGCTCGGGCATGCCGGTTAGCGCAAAACTGCGCAGTGGGATTTCTACCAACTGCATTAACGTTTGCCCTAAGTTATATATGGCCAAAGCTGCTTTACCCAACGTTTGGTTGATGATAATGTTATCGGATATTCCGAACATGTTGGCACTTAATGCTGTGCCTACACTGTACTTACCAAAGTTGAACAGGTCTTTAATACTCTGTGTGGTACGATGCTTAAGTGTGGTAATACGCGACCAGCTTTTAGCCAACGCAAATATGCTGGTAATTAAATTGGATGTTAAGTAAGCAAACAACACATTCAAAATGCTCATGTGGCCAAACACAATCAGCAGTACAATAAATACAATAAAACTACCTTGATTGCTTAGCCTGATGTACAGCAAACGGTCAAACTGCTGCTCACCTTGTATTACGCAGGTAGCCAAAAACCACGGCAATGAAAAGGCATAGTACAACCCAGAGTATTTAAAGAACATCATCCAGCCTTCATCTTTAATATCATTGCTAAATGGTAGTGCTACCACACTGATAGATACCAGTAAGGCCGTAATACATAGCCCCAGAAACCATGCTGAACCAGCCACCTCAGCCGTACGCTCTTTGCTGGCACCGGCATAGAATTTAATAAACGCGGTAGTTAAAAAGCCCGATCTGACAGTATCTACTACTAGTAAGGTTGATTGGAAAAACACCCAGGTACCGGCCTCAGATAAACTTAAAGAACGGTAAATCAGTGTCATAGTAACCAGCCCCAATCCGGACATAATCACGTTTCCCGCCAGCGATAAAAAATACTTGTTCCGAATGAGATTGATAACTTTTGTCAGCATGTTTTCGTAAAATTACAAAGCGCAAGAATAAGCAATATTACCTGGTTCAAAAGGTAATAATTGGCATATTAGCCCAAATTATGGATGTAAACGAAAATACTTTTAAAGAAGTTACCCTATTAATTACACATTATAACCGCAGCCGTTCGCTCGAGCGTTTATTGAAGTCGTTTAAAGATTTGGGCTTTGAATTTGGCGGCATCGTGGTATCAGATGACTGCAGTAAGCCCGAGCACTTAGACTATATCAAGGCACTGCATAATCAGTATGATTTTAAATTGCTAACACCTCCTAAAAATGGTGGTTTGGGCAACAACATCAATAAAGGACAAGACGCCGTTACTACACCATATACTTTATACGTACAAGAAGATTTTGACCCGAAACCCGGTTTTGGCGAGCATTTAAAAGATGCGCTGGGCTTTATGGATACGGATAAAGGGTTAGACATTGTTCGCTTTTATGCCTATTTTAAATACCCATACACAAAACCCTACGGCAAAGGCTTTTCGGAAATGGTATTTCACTTAAATCCGCTTTATACCAACCACATTAAATTTTATGTATACAGCGATCATCCGCATTTGCGCCGCAGTACGTTTTTACAAAAATTTGGCCGCTATGCCGAAAACATTAATATGGACCAGATAGAGTATAACATGGCGCTGTCGTTCATCAAACATAAAGGACGGGGTTTGTTTTATGATAAATTCACCGAACTGTTCGATCAGAAAAATTCATCAAACGAACCCAGCACAGCCGTGCATCGCGCTAACTGGCGGGCACAAAAAAATCCGCTGGTGCTGGCATTACGTGCTGTATATGTAAAAGTAAAGCTGCTGAAATGCACAATGGATGTAGCCATGGGTAAAACTAAAAACGGATAAGTTATTTCATGAATAGTCAATTCAACACCGTTACCTTACTGGTTACCCATTATAACCGCAGCCAATCATTAGCCCGTTTATTACAAGCTTTTCAAAACCAGCAAATCAGTTTTGGCGAAATTGTGGTATCTGATGATGGCAGCAAGCCCGAGCATATTGCCGCTTTGCAAAGTTTGCAGCAGCAATACAACTTTAAACTGGTTACTACTCCGGTAAACAAGGGCTTAGGTAACAATATTAACAAAGGGCAGGATGCCGTTTCGATGCCCTATACCCTGTATGTGCAGGAAGATTTTGACCCAAAACCTGGCTATGCAAAACATTTACAGGATGCCCTATCTATCATGGATGAAAGGGCCGAAATAGATATGATTCGCTTTTACGCCTATTTTAAATATCCTTACTTAAAGCCATATCGCAACGGCTTTTCGGAGATGATATTTAAAATCTGGTATCCAGGCTATCGCAAATTCCATTGCTATAGCGACCATCCGCATTTGCGCCGTACTACATTCTTTCAAAAATTTGGCCGCTATGCCGAGGGTTTGAAAGGCGACCGCACCGAATTTTTAATGGCTATATCATTCTTAAAAAATAAAGGTAAAGCTATGTTTTATGAAGACTATAAAGGCTTGTTTGACCAGGTGAATTCAGAAGATGAACCTAGTACCATGACCCGCAGCGACATGCGCCAAAGTAACAACCCGCTGATAGCCTTTGCCCGCGCTATTTACCGCAACGTAAAACACACTTGGGAGGTACTATTTTAGGCCAACATCCATTAACGAAATTATATAACCCAAAAAAGCCTCAGTAATTGACTTACTGAGGCTTTTTTTTATAAATGCACTTTTTTAGCTTAAACGTTTTCTTTTTGCAGCAACGCAGGGATGGTTTTCAAAATCAATTTAACGTCGTTAGTTAAGCTGTGATTTTGTGCATAAACGTTGTCCAGCATTAAGCGCTCTTCTTCGCTCATGTCGCCCTTACCGCGTTTTTCTACCTGCCATAAACCGGTAATGCCGGCCGGAGCGTGAAAGCGCAGCGCATATTTATCGGTAGTCAGCTTTTCGGCCTCATACAACGGCAACGGGCGATTGCCTACAATGCTCATGTCGCCAATAAATACGTTCCATAGCTGAGGCAACTCGTCAATACTGGTATTACGAATGAAGTTGCCTATTTTGGTAATACGCGGATCGTTTTTAATTTTAAAGAAGGCCGAACCTGAGCTGGACTTCTTATTATCCATATACTCTTTTTCGCACCAGTGCACCTTATCAGCATAAATAGGGAACTGGCATTTGCCGGCCGACATACATTCCGCACATAAATGCGATGTGTTTTCTACTACCTGCTTTTCGACTTTATCTTTTTCTTTGTCTTTAGCAGCGTCTACATCATACTGGTTCAGGTGTTTCAGGTCTTTCAGGCGCTGATCGGCATTTACATACATCGAGCGGAACTTATAAAACTTAAATACCTGGTAACCGGTACCCACCCTAAGTGAATAATAAAAAGCCGGACCTTTCGATTCCAGCTTAATCATGATGTAAATAATTAAAAAGAATGGCGACAACATTAAAAGCGCTAGGCCCGAGAAAAACATATCGAACAATCTTTTCCCGATAGGAATTTTATAAGATGCCGGTCCTTTTTGCTGCTGCTGCTGATTATCTTTAAGGGTATGCCAATATTCAACCAAAAAATTCACGCGCGTTTCAATATTTACTTCCTTAACCGGAAACTTAAATACATCGGCTACACCGGCGTTTAAAGCCAGGCGGCGCAGGTTGCTGTTAAAATGGTTAACAATTAAAAAGAAAGGCACGTCGCCCATACCATTCTTTTTTAATGTTTCAAGCAGTGTTATACCCGATGAGGCCAGTACTTCGTCCTGAGAAATAACAGCAACAATGTTTAATTTTTCTGCTTGCCAGGCCGAAAACATCTGGATGCCATTTTTAAAATGCATCAGTTGCCTGTCTTTAAAATTACAGTTGTTAATGGATAATGTCAAATTATCATCCAGGTTGATTAACGCAATAATCTCCCGTTGTGGAGTAAAGTTTTCAGCACTCATCTATCAATATTACTTACCAATTCTTCTTAAAATAGCCCTCACACGCGCTTCCAGTTCGGCCGGGTTAAACGGCTTAACTATAAAATCGTCGGCGCCGGTGTTCAGGCATCTTACTCTTACTTCAGAGCTGTCTTCGCCCGACACGATGATCACAGGGATTGATTTAAAAAAGTCGCTGCTTTGCAGTTGGGTAATAAAATCCAAACCGCTCAGTTTAGGCGTATTTAAATCTGATATCACCAAATCGGGGATGTTACCATTTTGCAAAAATGCCAGGGCATCTAAAGCTGTAGGGCAAATTTCAATTTCATATGCTTTGCTTAAAAATTTCTTAAGTATAAGCTGCATATAGTTATCATCCTCAATAACCAATATCTTGGTTTGGGCGGTATCTGAAAATCCCATGTTGTTTTCTGTGTTTCTAGTTGTAGTGTTGTTAAAAAGGTTGTTGATCATAGGGTATGTTATCTTTCGATGTATACTGCTTATTACGTAACCTCGCTCACAAAAGTTCTCAAATGTATTAATATTACGACATGAATACCCTCTTAAAGCGTTTGATAACCGCTTTTTTAAGGCCGCCGTCTATTTGCAGGCGACGGTCGGTTGTCCACACAATTGCCTTGGGGTTAGTAACCTGGTGTATTTTACCAAAACCTTTATTGCTTAGCTTTAACGCCAGGTAACCATCTTCATTAGTACCGGGCGGATGGTTAAAGCCATCTACCTGTAAACCTTGCTCGCGCCGGAAGCCGGAATTAAACCCATATACGTTTACCGCTTCGGTTTTAAATAAGGTATTATAATAACGGGTAAAGTCTGACAGGTACTCGTAAAAAAAGTAGGTAACCCTGCCGGTGCTTCCAACCGGTATAAAGGAAAAGCGCCCATAAGTGATAGCCGCGTTTGCTTTATCATCGGCTAGCGGTTTAACCATTTCCTCAATCCAGTCTTTAGGGTAAATGGTATCAGCGTCGGCATTTAATATATATTTACCCCTGGCCTGTGCCAGGCCGGCATTACGGGCCGGGGTAATACCTTGCGTGGTTTCCAATATGCAGTTTACGCCGCATGCTTTTACCAAAGCTTCGGTATTATCTTTTGAGTTATTGTTTACTACAATAATTTCTACCGACCATTTGGTTATATTATTGCATAACGATGCCAGCGTAGGTACAATAGTAGTTTCTTCGTTATAAGCCGGCATCACAATGGATACTTCCGGACTACCTTTATAGAGCTGCTGGTAAGCCTGTTTAACAGTTGCAGGCTGAGGGCTGCTTTGCTCGTTAATATAATTACGAATATACGCGGGTATTGTGATGGGCCTCATAAAGCTAGCAAAATATAGATTTTCATATAAACATTCCCAGTTTTTCCTAAACGATAACAGCTTTCATGATTATTTAATAAACTGATGACATTAATTTATCAAAACGCAGCATCCTACCGGTTCCCTTTGTACGAGACTTAGCGCAAAAAATTTGCATTTATTTTCATTTATTTTTCTGACACGATATGTGGTTACCATTACACTCGCACATCAACTACTCAGCCTTGATAAAATATGGCTAATTTAGCCGCACTATGAAAAAGGATAAACCCACCATATTAGTTGTAAATGACGATGGCATTACCGCGCCCGGCATTAAAGCTTTACTTGAAGCTATCCAAGAGCTAGGCCGTGTTGTAGTGGTAGCGCCTGATAGTCCGCAATCGGGCATGGGCCATGCCATTACCATTGGTAAACCCCTGCGGCTCGATCAGGTTGAAATTTATGAAGGCGTAGAAATGTACCGCTGCTCGGGCACACCGGTTGATTGCGTAAAACTGGCAGTAAACTGCGTTTTTGAAGGAAAAAAGCCTGATTTATGCGTATCGGGCATTAACCATGGATTAAATCATTCCATCAACGTTTTATACTCGGGCACCATGTCGGCTGCGGTTGAAGGCGCTATCGAGGGTATACCGTCGGTAGGGTTTTCGCTAGATGATTATACTTTACAGGCCGATTTTGCACCTACTTTACCTTACGTAAAACAAATTGCCCAAATGTTGTTGCAAAACGGCCTTCCTGCAGGCACTTTGCTCAATGTAAATTTCCCGAATACTAAAACTTTAAAAGGCATTAAAGTATGCCGGCAGGCACAGGGGAAATGGGCCGAAGAGTTTGACAAACGAATGGACCCGCACAAGCGCCCTTATTACTGGCTAACCGGCGAGTTTGAATTAAACGACCAGGGCGAAGATACGGATGTGTGGGCACTGGATCATGATTATGTATCAGTGGTACCAGTACAATTTGACATGACCGCACACCATGCCATACCGCTCCTAAACAGTTGGAAGTTTGAATAAAAGAATTGGATTTTGGATGGTAGCTAATCAAGCTACTATCCTGCCTGTTCATAATCGTCCAGCATTTCATGGCTGTCTTTTATCAGAAAGCCGTTAAATTCTGTGTCTAAATCTTTACAGCTTTTTTTAAGCATTTGCACAATGGCCTGAGCAGATTCGTTCAGTTCGCTCTGTTCTAAAATATCAATTAGACCTACGATGTTGGCTAGCGGCCTGCGAATAACATGCGACTGTTTAAAAGCCACATCCCTTAACGTTGAGGTTAAAAAGCGGATATGCTCTTGCCGTGATGTAAAATCGGTTATATCGTACCCTATTCCTATCACACCCTCAATACCATTATCAGTTACATTGGCTTTAAAATCCCAGTGGGTGATAATGTAGCCACCCTGCCCGTCTAACTTGCGTAGCGTTACTTCAAAGCACTGGTTAGGATTTTGAATACATTTTTGGGCGGTTTCGTAGCTTACCTGATGATCGTCGGGGTGTAATGCAGCACCGGCAAAGCGCGTACGGTTATCCTGATAAAAATCTGCATATTTTTCGGCAAAATAAGAGTTGATGTAGGCATAGTTACCATAATTGTCTACCAATACCAGATAATAGTTATTAGAATTGTGCAGCAAAGCAACAATATGGTCAAAAGAGTTGTGAGTAGTCAGCATAAGCGGATTAGGACCAGGCATATTCTAAGTATGATCAAATTAAATAAAATTAGAACAGCCTAACTTGCTAAACGGCTAAGTATAAATAGTGAAAACGGAAGTAAAAAGCAGACCTTGTTCTTATGTCAGTTCAAATTTCATCAAAAATACTATATATAAGAAGCATTGTTGCATAAAGCTTTAAATTATTGACTATTTGCTAATATTTAAACCTATAGTATTAACTAATTGCCTTACATAATATAGCAGCTACCAGCAAAAACTTTAAGTACTGGATAATAATGTACATGTGCCATTACGTTAGAATGCAGCACTGTTGTACCTTTACAAATTATGCTCAATAAAAATCACTGGCTTACCGGCTTTGTTATTGCTTTAATTTTACCTACAGCCAGCTATATTGTATTTTATTTATTATACCCGAATCGGTTTTGGTTGGGTAAGCCTGCTGTTCCGTACCTCATTGCCATGGGCGTAAACCTGGTGTTCATGAAGATATCGGTAAAAAAAGATGCTTACCAAACCGCTATTGGTCTGGTGATAGCTACTTTTGCCTTTCTGCTTTTTATGGTATTTGTTTTAAAAATTAAGCTGTAGTTCATGAAATACTATCTGGTAGCCGGCGAGGCCTCGGGCGATTTACATGGCGCCAATTTGATGAAGGCTCTTAAAGCTAAAGACCCACAGGCCGAGTTTCGCTTTTTTGGTGGCGACCTGATGGTGGCAGAAGGTGGCACGCTGGTGAAACATTACAGCACCATGGCCTACATGGGTTTTGTTGAAGTAGCCGCCAACCTGCGCACCATTTTGGCCAACATGAAGTTTTGTAAGCAAGACATCAATGCCTGGCAGCCAGATGCTTTAATACTTATTGATTTTCCAGGCTTTAATTTAAAAATTGCAGAGTATGCCAAAGCTCAGGGTTTGCTGGTGTGCTTTTACATATCGCCAAAAGTATGGGCCTGGAATCAAAAAAGGGTTTTGAAAATTAAGCGCGTGGTTGATCACCTGTTTTGTATTCTGCCCTTTGAAGTTGATTTTTATAAAAAATGGGATATGAAGGTAGATTATGTAGGCAACCCACTGCTGGATGCCGTATCGGCTTTTGAACCCAACCCTGATTTCTTGCAAAAACATCAACTGACCCGTAAAAAACTGGTAGCCTTGCTACCCGGAAGCCGTAAGCAAGAAATTAGCCGGTTACTGCCCGAAATGGAAAAAGTAGCATCCCGCTTTCCGGAATATCAGTTCGTAATAGCTGGCGCACCATCTTTTGATGCGGGTTACTACCAACAATATTTAGCCGGGTCAGATATCCCTGTTGTATTTCAAGCTACTTATGACTTGTTACATCATGCACAGGCCGCTATTGTAGCATCCGGTACAGCTGTTTTAGAAACGGCGTTGTTTGACGTACCACAAGTAGCTGTATATAAAGCCAACTGGCTAATGGTTGCTGCCGGACGGATGTTTTTAAAGATAAAATACATTACGCTGGTGAACTTAATTATGAACCAGCCAGTTGTTAAGGAATTGATTCAGGAAGATTGTAATTCAGACACCATCAGCGAAGAGCTGGACATGCTGTTACATAACATTAACTACCGCCAGCAAATGCTTGATAGGTATAATGATCTGGATACATTGATGGGAAAAGCAGGTGCCTCGGCACAAACGGCCGATCTGATTATTAAATACGCTACCAAAAAATAAAGCCCTGCGTGCAGGGCTTTATCGTTTTACATAGGTGATGTTTAAGAATTTATATAGGTAGATATAGATGCGATATTGTTATGCTGCCGATAAAGTAGCTGTTACCTGCAACGGCTTGCCTACAAATTGATTTTTAGTTTTATAAGCTTTTAAATCTTCAGCTAGTAATTCCATCAATTGTTTATCGAACTGGTTTACCAATTTGCTGGTTGCTGGTTTGTTAAAGTTTTTCATAGGTAGATGATCGGTAAAATATAGGTAGATGATGTAGATGCTTTATGTTATGCGGCCGAAAGACCGTTGTTTGTTGTATTAATGCTTTGTTTAATGCTTTCCAGTAACTGATTTTTAGCAGATCTTACTGTTTTGAGGTCGTCCATCAACAATTGTTTCAATTCATTATCAAAACGGTTTACCAGTTTGCTGATTGATGGTTTGCGGTAAGTTTTCATAGCCTTCAGATGTTAGGTTAAAAGTTTTTACTCTGTTTTTGTTGGTTTGTCAATATGATCTGTTTCAGTAAGGTTCTCCTTGCGAAGTTCAGCCTCTTTTTTTTGCCGCTCCAGTTGTTCCTGATCGCGGATGTCTGAAGCATTTTCCGGCTCTGCTGGGTTTTCCCACTCCTTTTCGCCTTCGTCTGTTACTGTCTTTTTAACAACTACCATATCAGTTATTTTGATAAGACTTATTCCAATCTAATGCCAAAGTTTCAACAAGCGGTCAAAAAACCACTGTACCGTTTCAATATTTTGTTTAAAACCTTGTATTCCATTGCAATAAACTTTTTTTTATCATCAAAATATTTTTTTGGCGACGAGCAAAACCAGCTATCTAAATACTGTACAGCACATACAACACTGTATCAAAACACATCAAATGCTGTTCTTTTTCTGGGAATTTAGCCAATGTATAATAAGTGCAAGTACAGACAAGCCTACGCCTATAGCACATACGCCACTCCATCCATAACTACCCCATACCTTAGCTGCTAAAAAAGTTCCTAACGAGCCGCCTATAAAATAAGTAACCATATAAACGGTATTGATACGATTGCGAGCCGCCGGATTTAAAGAAAAGATAATAGCCTGATTAGATATATGTGTTGCCTGCACCCCCATATCCAGCAGTATAACGCCAACCACTAATCCAATTAAACTGCTTGCTGAAAACCAAAATACAATAAATGATACCAGTACCAGAATAAGCGTATAGGTAATTAACTTATTGGTGTCCGTTCGGTCGCTTAACCGCCCTACCATTGATGCCGCCAGCGCACCAAAAGCACCCACTAAACCAAATGCACCGGCTACGGCGCTACCTTCATTAAACGGCGGTGCCTGCAATAAAAACACCAGCGTTGTCCAAAAGGCGCTAAAGCCGGCAAAGCACAATGCACCACGTATGGCCGAAATTCGCAATTCAGGTTCTTGCCGGGCAATTTCCAGTAATGATTTCATGAGGCTGCCGTAACTCCCTTTATAATCGGGTTCAACTTCGGGCACAAAAAAAGTTACCAAAGCAGCCATGATCACCATTAGCCCAGCGGCTATATAAAACATACTGCGCCAGCCCAAGTGCTCGCCAATAAACCCACTAATGGTACGTGATAATAAAATACCGATTAGCAGTCCACTCATCACAAATCCGATCTTTTTCCCCCGTTCTTCCGGCTTAGCCAAATGCGCCGCCATAGGTACCAGTATTTGTGGGATAACAGATGCAATGCCTACTAAAAAACTAGCTACACCCAGCACTACTATATTTGGAGCACTTCCAGCCAGCAGTAAAGCTGCTATTACAAAAGCAAAATCAATAAGCATTAATCGCTTTCGCTTAAACATATCAGCTAATGGAATGATAAACAACAAACCTGTAGCATAACCCACTTGGGTGTACATGGCTATTTGCCCGGCCTGCCCATTACTGATATGAAAAGTGTGTGCGATATCACCCAATAAAGGCTGATTATAATAGATATTTGCTACCACTAGTCCGGTAGCTATTGTCATTACCCATAATATAACAGGTGTAAGCTGCAAATGGTGTATTTTTGCCTGAGTTGTTGCCATAGAATTGATAAAGTCGCAAAAATGGTAAAGGTTTAACCAAATTGCATCATTATTATGTTATCTATTTAATAATGAAACCGGTTTCATTATTTGCAAGCTAGCTTAATATTAAATTAACATTTAACAACAAAACGACATATTTTGTTAAATTTTATCAATAACTATAAAGCATAAATAGCTAATTCACATTTTTTTTGAAAAAAAATTATGAATTAAAAAACAATAGTGTTACTTTTACACCGTATTCAAAAAATACACACAAAAAAGTCTTCTCATAATTTAGGTTTATAATTGGTTAGTAAAAGCTTCCTGCCCATCAGGAAGCTTTACTTTTTTTACAACTATTCATTTAATATTTATTCCGGTTATTTTAAACTAATTAAGAAATGCATTTAAATATTTGGCAGTATTCAACTTTTTATTACTTTTGCCAACCACAACGCGGGGGTTTAGCTCAGCTGGCTAGAGCGCTTGCATGGCATGCAAGAGGTCATCGGTTCGAATCCGTTATCCTCCACATAATGAATCAGGCTTTTAGATTAACTTCTAGAGGCCTTCTTTTTTTGGGTACAACATAAGCAAAACCCTTTTGGTTGGTATAGTTAAGTTTTCTTGTACAAAAGGCGCATAAAAACCGATTTGGCTTAGTTTTTATGCGCAAAAATGCGGTTGACCTAATAATGCTAAAAATCTTTCCTTTATTAATTACTTTGGGCTTGAGATTACATATCCAAAGCCTTTTATATGATCAATAATTTTTATTGTCTTTTTTTCAACGTACATCATCTTATTGGCAGCCCGAATTAAAAATAGCCTAAGTGTTGATTTTTAATACATAATTAATGCATTTAGAATTTAAGAACAGACTATTCTAATTATCTAAAACCGCTATAATACGTTGATCAACCAATAATTTAAAATTCGTCTATCTCAAACGGGTTGCATTTGTTTCATGTGTCAATTACCGTTTAGTAAATATTATAAATTCAGTGAGCATCTGGCCAATATCTATTATTAAATCTGAAAATTTTGTTCACATAACTCATTTTCTAAAAAGGCTGGCAAATCCTGCGGCTTTAAAGTGTACTAAATTTTTTAATAATCGCCCGCCAATCATCTCCATATTTTAACAACAGCATTTTACCATTGGGCGATACAATAACTTTTGACGGATAGTAGGGAATGCCATATTGCTGCTCAACAAGCTGGTTTGATATCACTGCTGGCAAACTGTATTTATTTGTTGCCAAAAAAGCTTTTACATTATCTTCTTTGTCACGGCAGGCTATACTTAAAAATGCAATACCTTTATGCTTGCCTTTATCTATTTCGTCATTAAACGTATTTAAATCAGGCATTTCTTTGCGACAAGGTGGGCACCATGTACCCCAAAAATCTATAACCAGCCATGTGTTTTTAAAATCGTTTAACGAATGCTCTATGCCATCCACTCCTTTCAAGGTAAAGTTGGGCGCTGTTTTCCATGTAGAAACTATATTGTTGGTAAAAAACTGCTTAAAATCTTTTTCGGGGTAATTAGTTTGATAAAGTTTTTGCATATCGTCCAGGCTTGCGGGTTCTGCTGTAACGTGTTCGGCAAAAACCTTTAATGCTTGTTCATCATCGCCGCTGTTGAACAAGCTTTTTATAAACTCATCGCGGTAGCTTTCTTTTGACTCTAAAAAGTACCGGTCGTAAAAGCTGGTATAAGCTTTTTCTTTTTCAGCCTTTGGCGAATACTGCGCTGCCTTCGACAAATATTGCAGCGCTTTAACCGAGTCAGCACCTTTGGCTGCTGTATACTTCAAATACCAGGCGTAGGCCAGTATATTTTGATCAGCATAGTGGTTTCTGTTCAACGTATCGGCAACAAACCCTTCCAGGCGGGATATGGTTTTTTGCAATAAAACATCAGCATCTGGTTTTTGGTTGGCGTTTAACAGCATTTTATAAACTAAAAGTGCGTAACGTCCGCCATTGCCTCGCTGCAGGTATAAGTCGTTCATTTGCATGAGCTGTTTGCTGCTTTTAACTAAATATATTCCATCTTGCTTGTGCTTTTTCGCATCTACCCATAAATATAAAGCATCAATATATTGTCGCATCAACAGGTCTTTATCTGTGTGAAACATATTGAGCAAAGTTGCTGCGTTACTACGCTCCAACCTAAATTTTGTCATGAGCCGATTAACACTATCAGGTGTGATACCTTTTGCTTTTACGTATTTTTTGAAGTCTTCATCTTCTAAATGTTCTTTTTCTGAAAAAGGAAGAAATTTTTGTGCGAAGTTTTCTTGCAACCAGCTTTTAAAATAACCTGGATCTAGCTTAAACATGTATCTACCTATCTCGTAAGCTGAATCAACCGAAACAGGCATCATCTCATCCATCTTATTATATAAATGAGATGATTGGCCTTTCAGGTATTTTGTAGGTGTTTGCCTCAACAGCTTACCATACTCCTGATACTTTTCGGCGCTCATGAAAACCTGTTGTGCTAAACTTAGTTTGTTAACCAAATAAGTACTATCATTTTTATAAACAGCATCGTGTGCTTTTAGATAAGTAAATAGTTTTGCAGAATCAATGCTCGGCCCGATTTTGAAAGCTTCGCTAAAACCAGGACTGGTTGTAAGAGCCATATTTAACCAAGCCGTATCAATAAAATATTTACCTAATGCATGGCTTAGTTTTAGATTATAGCTATATGATACACTTTGTGCAGTAGGTGCGTTGTTTGGTTGAGTTTGTATATATCCTTGCTCTATTAAGCCGGTTGTTTCGTTATACACCCGCAGCCAAGTGTTTTCAGGCTTGTCACCAATTGGTTTTTCGGCACTGTTAATATACAATAATGCGCCTTTAACAGCGGTAACTTTATGATAAAGGCTATCGCCGCCTTTCCAGGTATAGCCATATTGCAGCTTTTGGGCTGGTAATACAAAGAGCATATTGCTGATATCTATTTTAGGCATAGTGAGCGACATTTGCCTGAGCAAATTTTGTATGCCGGCACTAATTCCCCATTTTACAACAGCGGCATCAATTGCTTCATTTACACCATCAATATTTAAAATTTCATTTTTAGGGCTAAGCGTTATTTTTAAGGGCACTTGTAACAGCGTAAGTTGCATATATACTTCCGGAGAATTAAACTTGGCTTTACGAATGCTATCGGTATTATACCAATTAGCTGTACCGTCGTTGTATTGGTTAATGATCCGAAACCTCACCAGTTTACATTCCAGCAATGTATTGTCACCTTCTTTGCCCAGTGCTTTAAATTGATATGTAACTTTATAATCAGACTTGCCATTAGAATTTATGACCTTCAGCTGTGCTTCATATTCAAACTGGGTGTTTTTTGGAAGATTAATGGGCTGGGCATAAAGTACTGAAAGTAGGCCCAGGTGTAATAATAGCGCAAACAGTTTTTTCATGTGAATTAGGTTTAGGTGGTGTATTTACCTGCTTGTTAATATACAATCAAATTGCAAATAATTAGGTGTTCAATATCACTATTTAAAATAAAAAAGGCATCCGCTTCAAACAGATGCCTTGTAATTAATCATTAACTCAAATAAAGAACAGAATGAAGATTTTTAATTTAAGCAACCCATATTATGTTGCTTTAGATACTCAATATTTATTGTGTATTTTTTCTAGTAGGTAATACCCGGAAAATCAGTGCGGGCTTTGTTTAACTGTGCAACCCAATCGTTGCCTTGTTCGTCTTTATCACCAAAAGCGGTTAAAGCGAGTTGTTTTAAATCGGCATGTGCAGCACCGCTCCAAAAGTGAATAAACTCTCCAAAGTTCAGGTCTCTTGCATATTCAGGATAAGTAGTTACACCGTTGTTGTAAGTACGCTTAGGAAAATACTTAGCTAATAACGTAAAGAATCCGTTTAACGCAGCCGTTTTACCATGATCGTTGTAAATTGGATAGAACCAGTCGCGGTACCAGTGTGTATTAGCACGCGGAAAGTTATCTGTAGTAGATAATTTCATATTGTGCCAGCGTACGGCATCATCACTACGACCCAATCCCAGGTAAACATCGTATTGATAAATTTCCATCCACTTACTGTCATGCCATATACTGAAAGCTGGTGAATTGTGTACCCCTTTAGATGCGCCTTCCACAATATGCCCAATTTCGTGCGTAGATAAATCGATATCGTTACCTGTACCAGATACCCAGGCGTTCATGTCGCTGGCTCCACAATCAGTTACGTTGTGATAATCATGACTGGCATCCATATAGGTGGATGGGTGGCCACCGCTGTATTTACCAGCATGGTAAATTATATACAAACGCGAATCTTTGCCAAAAGCACCATAAGTTTTTTTAGTATAGTTCCAAGCCTGAGCCATATAGGTTTTGGGCCAGGTAATATCAGCACGAACGTCTGAATCATAATATACCACTACGCTGGTATCGTAAAAAACCCGTTTAAGGCTTTGTACGTGCTCAAACCAATGTTCTTTCCAGGTAGCCACTGGCGCATCGTACTCAACCTTGGCTGTGTTTTTTTGAGTTGTTGCTTCAGTAGTTTTTTTACTACAGCTTGCCATCAAAAGCAGCAACCCGGTAAAAAGCACCAAATTCTTCATGTTAATGAGGTTTAGATTAATAATTGAGTTTGTGCTTATCTGCTTTTTAAAGCAAATGTGCAATTAATAGATACAGCAGCCTGATATCGGGCTGCTGTATCTGACTAAATTACCAGCCTGGATTTTGTACCAGGTTATTGTTTTTCAGTACTTCATCATTAGGTATAGGAAACAAGTAATCACGTTTTTTGAATTGACGTGTTTCCAGTAAGGTTTTATTATAAAAGCTGTTATCACTTTTACTCATGTCCATCCCATAAAAAGGACCGTTATCCGTAGTTTCCGCGATTTTCCAACGGCGGGTATCAAAATAACGCACGTTTTCAAAAGCCAACTCTACACGGCGCTCTTTACGAATAGCCTCGCGCATAGCCTCTTTAGTACCTGGTACAGGTAATGATGCAGATCCATACTGCGGTACGCCAGCGCGTTCACGAATAATATTCAGATATTTCAAAATATCTGCGTTTCCGGGTTGCGACTCATTAAGCGCCTCAGCATAATCCAGGTAAATATTAGCTAAACGCAACAGTAAAATTCCTCTTCCACCACCGCCACCGGCAACGTTTTTACGTACTGAATAACCTGTAGGTGAAACGTCTGATGTACTTTGTGAACGGCCCGAGTTACCGTTAAAGAAAAAGTTAGTAATAATATTACTGTTATTAACCTGGTTTAACCAGTAACTGTTATTATAGGTAATACCTACATAAAAACGAGGTTCACGGTTTACCCACTGGTTGTAAGTGCTTCGTGTTGTAACATCAAACGGAGCTTTGAAATCAGAGAAACCTGAACTTACATAACCAGATGCCGGATCGTCAATTGACCGGCCATTAGCTGTGAAGTAAGCATCTACCATGGTTTGGGTAGCACCGTTAGAACCCGCACCCTGATAGGCTTGGTCTGAGCTTGGTGCGCCCACATGTCTTGGCGTACGATCGTACTGCAGATAGTTGTTGCTGTTAGACCGGGCAAATATCCACTCTTTATTCCAGGTATCCGTCATTACATAACGGCAAGCCTGGTAAGCCGCTATAAATGGATCGGCATTATTTACTCTGTATAAATCATAAGTGCCGGGTGCAAATTGGTCAATAAATTCTTTAGCGGCCGTAGCTGCAGCTGTCCATTTAGCAGGGTCATTGTTTTGACTTACTAAAGCTGTGCCATCGCTATTTTTTAAAGAAGCTAAATCACTGTTACCATTGAATAATGGACTAGCTTTTAACAACAAGGCTTCGGCTTTGTAAGCTTTGCATACGCCTTTGGTAAGCCTTCCCAAATCACGGGTGTCCGTTGTAGTTTGAAGATCCTGAGCTGCAGCGTCAAGTTCGCTCACCACAAAGTCAATTCCCTGATCAAATGGTGTACGTGCAAGCCTTAAATCGGCTACCGGAGCATTAATATCTAAAACATCATCTCCAATAAGAGGTACCGGACCATAAATTTTTAATAAAAACAAATAGTATAAAGCTCTCAAACCTCTTGCTTCTGCTTTGGCTACAGCCTTGTTAGCTTGCGATATTTCGGGAGTGGCGCCATCAATATGCTTCATAAAATAAGTAGCATTACGTATAGCCTTATAATATTCCCGCCAGTAATTAGCCACCTCACCATCGTTTTTTGTCCAGGTTCCGGCGTTCATGTTATTGCTGTAATTGAAATCCCAAGTATATTTTGCCTCATCTGATGATGCTGTCCAAGGCCCAGAGTTTTCGTTGCCAGTAAATCGCTGATTAAATTCATTGGGTAATGAACGATATACGTTTGCCAAAAAAGCTTCTGTATTTACTCTTGAGGTAAAAATCTTTTCTTCCGTCAATACATCATCCGGAATTTGGTTCAAATACTTCTTACATGAACCTAATGTTAATAACGCTAGTCCTAAGTATATATATGTAATCTTTTTCATCTTTTTCTATTTGCTTATACACCATTAAAAGTTTGCTTGCAAGCCAAGGGTAACGGTTCTTACGTTAGGGTAAGCGGTACCATTGCTTGTGTTAAGTTCCGGATCCCAAAGTTTAAATGAACTCCAATAAACAAGGTTAAGCCCCTGCATATATATACGTGCATTTTTAAGACCTATACTTTTTAAAGTTCCTTTTGGCAAGTTATAACCTAAGTCAGCAGTTTTAAGGCGAATAAAATCAATATCTTTTACCCACCATGTAGAGGCAACCGCGTTGTTCTTATTTGCTGTGTTACCGTAAGCTAAACGTGGATAAAAAGCATTCGGGTCAGGGTTTTCAGGCGTCCACCTGTTTTCAGCAATTGCAAAAAGGTTACTACGCTCGGCACCGGTACTGTTATTAAATGGCAATATGCCATCGCCAGTAAGCAGCCTATCAGCACCACCAACACCCTGAAAGAATACGCCAAAATAGAATCGTTTATACTGCAAATTGAAACCATAACCAAAAATGGTGGTAGGTACATCGCCATTGCCGATGCGAGTTCTGTCATTAGCGTCAATTTTACCATCTCCATTCAAGTCTTTGTAACGAATATCGCCCGGACGTAATGGGTTGGTAATGCTTGGACCAAGCGCCGATTGATCAGCTGCGCTATTGATCTCATCCTGACTTTGGAACAAACCTGTAGCTATATAACCAAACCTAGCCAAGTAATTTGTACCTCTGGTTTCCATATAGGCATATGGTTGAGTTGGCTGATCGTTTTCGATAACCTTATCACGGTTATAAGTAAAGGTTCCGCGCATATCTAAGGTAAACGCTCCTATTTTAACTGGGTTAAGCTGTAGGGTTGCATCAATACCTTTGTTGGTGATAATACCTAAGTTGCCTGATGGATTGTTGGCAAGACCTACTAAATCTGGTAAAGATTCACGAGCTAGGAATACGCCGGTTCTTCTTTCATGAAATAAATCGACTGTTAAAGATAAATGAGATTTTAGGGTGTATAATTCTATACCTAAATCCCTTTTGTGAGATCTAGCCCATTGAATATCAGTGCCATAGCTAGATATATAAGTGCCTGGATAATAATTATTCGTTGTTCCGTTACCAAAGCTGTAAGAATTATCTCCGTCACCCGACGTAACTAAAGTCAAAAACCCGAAGCGTCTGCCGCCGCCGCCGCCGTCACCTACTACACCGTCAGAATATCTGATTTTGAAATAATCAAAAACATTTTTTACCGGTTCAAAGAACTTTTCGTTAGATACAATCCAGCCCACACCAAACGATGGGAAGAAGCCAAACTTTTTATTAGGTGCAAAGTTTTCAGAACCATTGTAACCAAAGTTTCCTTCAGCGAAATAAGTGTCTTTATAAGAATAGGTTGCACGGCCAACCAAACCCTGGCTTCGGTAAGGCAAAGAACCTGTAACATCTCCAGCATACTGGGTAACACGCTCACGCTGGTTAAAAAGCGCTAAGGCTGTAATGTGATGATCTGTAGCAAAGCTTCTGTCATAGTTAAAAGAAGCTTCCGTATAGTACTGCCGTTCGCCACCATTGTATCTCCTGTATCTCAAATCATCGTATCCGTCTTGTTTAATAACGTTCAGGTTAATTGTACCGTCTTCATTATAAGGATTAGCACGATTGATAGCATACAAGTTACGATTGCGATATCTGCTTATACCATGTGAGTTATTGATATCAAACGAATAAAGCGCATTAAATGATAATCCCGGCGTTAAAAATTTAAGATCTTGTGTAAGCCTGGCGTTTGTATAAATCTGATTATTAAACAAATTGGTATATCCACGCTGGGTAGCTAAATCCCAAGGATTTGGCTGCGCACCTTGGCTGCTTACCCCAGGTACATAATTGCCTGGATACATTTTTGGATATAATACCGGGTTGGTTTGCATTACTGCTGTAAAAATATCACCAACGCTACCGTATGGATTATCCAAATTAACAGCCGGATAATTGGTGTTGGATATATTTCCCTGAGCACCTAATTCAAATTTTGTAGTACTGGTCCAGTTCATAGAAACGTTAGAAGTAAAGTTGTAACGTTTAAACTTAGTGTCAGCATCATAGCTTTGCAGCGCATCTGTTTTTAACAAGCTTGCCTCATCATAATAGGCACCAGATACATAATAAGTAGCATTTTCACTGCCACCCCGCGCACTGAAATTAAAACGTCTGTTTGTAGCTGTGCTACCGAACAATTCATCCATCCAGTTTACGTTAGGATACAAGTAAGGATCGTCATTGCGGATAGTGGAGTTGATATAGTTGTTGCTATATTCTTTGCTTTGCCCGCTGGCTAAACGAGCTTCGTTTCTAAGCATCATATACGTTACGCCATCGGTTAGCTCAGGACGCTTAGTAAAAGAAGTAATACCCTGATTGTAATTAAACATCAAAGTAGGTTTACCAGAGTTACCTTTTTTAGTATTGATGATAATTACGCCGTTGGCACCAGCAATACCATAAACGGCAGTAGCAGCAGCATCTTTTAATACAGTGAATGATGATAAATCCTCAGGGTCCAAATTGTCCAGTTGACGACCTTGCACACCATCAACCACAATAAGCGGAGAAGCGCTATTCTGTGAATTGAAGGTTGATATACCACGAATCCATAAATCGGCACCGTTTTGCCCTGGTAAGCCTGAACGTTGTACACCTACCACACCGGCAATACGACCGGCAAGTGCAGCGCTTAGATTAGCAACAGGTACTTTTAAATCCTCCAGTTTAACAGTGGATTGTGCACCAACTAAGCTGCTCTTTTTTTGCTGACCGAAACCAACTACCGCTACCTCATTTAAGCTGTTAGTGGCAGCTTGCAGGATAATATTTAAGTTAATAACATCTTTTACAGCTGTAGCATATCGGCGGTAACCTACAAAAGTTACAGCGATAGAGTCGCCACGGCTGGCCAGTATATTAAATTTACCATCCGTATTTGTAACCGTAGCTTTTTTGGTATTTAAATTGACAACGTTTACACCTGGCAAAGTAAGATTAAGTTCATCTTTTACAGTACCTGTAATTTGTATTTGCTGGCTTGTTTGTGCTTGTGCATGAATAGCCAATAGCATACATATTGCTGATATGAACAGCATTTTGCCATTTTCTATACGCCTAAACACAATTTGCTTAAGTAAATTTAGGGACATAGTTTCTTTTTGATTTGTGGGTTGAAAAATCTATTCGATTGATTATATAATTTATTGCTTGGGCATAGCAGTTACCCTCCATTCAGCCATCTGAAATAAGGAGCTTCCATTGTTAGCTGTTATACTAAGTCTGTAGTATGTGTAAGCTGTTTCGTTGGTGATCGCGTAATTTTTAGTCAACCCGCGAGATGCGAAGATTTCGTCAGTCTTAGTATCCACAGTAGTCCAGGTAGTTCCATCATTTGAACCTGCGAGTGTCCAATTTTTTGGATCCCGGGTATTGGCATCATTTCCTGATGTAAGTGCATAACTAATGACACGTTTCGCATCGCGAAATTGTAGCTGCATGTATAGCGCCGGATTGTAAGGGTTTATTAGGAATTTTGTTCCTAGATCATTGTCTGTTACCCGTATGGATCCTTCACCTGCATTTGGGCCTCCTGAATTTTCATAATTTACCGATAGGGTGCCGGTACTGGTTACATCTTCCGGATCGGGTGGCAGCAAATCATATGTTCGCTGTTTGTCCTTCTTACACCCTGAACAAAAAATTAAAGCAACGCAAAGCATTGCTATTACTTGCTTGGTTCGTTTTAAAGTGTTCATAAATTGTTTGTTAGTTGTTATTTATAAGTCATAGTATATTAATCAGCTGTTTGCTTTTCATCTCCTCTTAAAAAAGTTTGCCCAATAGTATTCCAGTCCGCTTTGGCAGATCTTTTTTTTGCTTTTACATTAAAACTGGTAGAGCGATTTGCTGGTCACAGCAGAATGTTGTCGATAACCGACAAAAAAGCTTCGTTATTTAAAGGGAAATTTTGTTGTTCGACTAGTTATTAAATAACTCTCTTATGTAAGTTTTTTATCATATCTGTTTAAGGTTGGGTTCAAGTAAAAATTAATTAGTTATTATAATTTAGCTTTTAAAAACAGAGGGTAAAACGTTTTATCATTAATATATCATGATAGCGTTTTTTGTTACTCTGTAAATTTAAAAATATTATTGTTATGATAAAACGTTTTACTCAATTTTTTTTCTTAAATCAGTAAATATTGTTCTATCTATAATGGATAAGCGTAAATACTTGGAAGATTTGTTCTTATATGAGAAAATATGTTACCATTTAGTATCATCGTATCTATGCAATCATCTGTTTGCAGAATTATTTCATATAAAATATAATATTTTCAAAAATAATGCTTTCGAAATACAAATTTCACACAGAGCTTCTCAAAAAAGCTATTAAAATCACAACCAAACTACACACAGGCGGATTAATTTCATCTTAATTCGGTATTTGTAAACGAAAACAGTTTCATTAATGTAAACTTCATCAGCTTACTGTAAAAGGTAGTAGTCGAAAATTTAAATTATATAATTTAATTAAACTAGCTTTTATTAAGAAACGAAGTGCATCATAACAATTAGTCGTTTTAATTTTATGCCTCCAGGCATGATCAAACTTGTTAAGACTTTCATATCGCCAAGTTATTCTAATGTTAGCAGTCGGGGGCCAATACCCCTACTTTAATATTATTGTCTTTTTTGCTTCGGACTTTAGGTCCCCCCTGTATTTTTAATGGGGTTATGTCCTTGTGGTTGAGGTGCTGATTCTACGGCATCCTCCTCACTTTGTTGGTGTAGTCATTGCTATTTTTCCTTTTGCTCCCGTTGGTCTCAAAAGGAAAATTTGCCGCGGTGCGAAGCCCTCCGCACGGATGTTTTGGTGGAACTAAAACACGACTTGGAGCCGTTATCCAGAAAGGTCATATCCTTGGGCGAGGATGAACCTTTGAACCAACTGTTGCGCAGCTCGTACCCGCCAGAGAGGTTCGCAAAGCCTACCGCTTCATAAGTGTTGTGGTTTATGGTAAAACTCACTTCCTTAAAATAAGATGTAGCCATTGCGGCACTGATGCCACGTTGTGCCAGATAGTGTATCAGTTCCGTATTCCCAGTTCATTTACGGATTCGACAGCCTGTTTTGGTTCTTCCTTTATAAGTACCTGACTATACTGGTGAACTTCTAAAGAATTAGATAGGCGTTCGTTTTACTTGTACACAAGTCAAGGATACTAATCACCAGTAGTTACGGATTTGTACTTCCCATTTTGCCAGTAGTATGTTGCTGCTGCTCTTTCAAAGAAAGAAACTTGTAGTGCCTGATATTTAAGTGTGATAGTTTTCGTATCATCAGCATCCAGGTCAATATAATCGAGCTCCCCTTTTGGAACCAGTTCTAAACCCATATCAATAGGCAAGGTCGCACCCTCAATCTCATGCAACCTGATTGCTTGGTAAGCACTGCCTTCAGACTGCAACACCCATACGGCGAAGTCGTTTTTAGTATCTTCCAATATCAAAGCATAATCCAATTTATGATCTCCATTAAAGTCGGCAGATACATAATTGACTAGCATGTTTCCCCTTTTATATTGATGAAACCATAACTTTTCCCACACACTTGGCGGCGGCAGCTTCCAATCGGGTAGTCTTTTATGAAGTATGTTTAACTGTCGATGGGATATACTGTTTATAAGTTTGCTCAGTATAGGTTGGTATGGTATCTGTTACCCGAGACTGCGATTGAAGTGACATCTTCTTTATGGCTACACTATCTGTTTTTACCTGTTGATTAACCGAGTGTTCTGGTAATTGGTTACAAGCCAGTACAGAAATGAGAAACAGCCCGATTATCAATTTATTCATGATTAACTTAGATTCACAGTTAACTTAAGTCGCTGTGCTGTGGTACTCTGACTACTTTGAAGCTTGATAAAATGGGTCAGCTCGTTGATACAACGAGCATAAGTGTTGCCATTGCGCTTATATCCATACGGCCTGAGTTGCTCATCAATCTTGGCGATGATGATGTTCTTATATTGCTTGGAAGTCATCACTTGTTGAATCTGCTAAAGCTCATTTTTGTGTCTTTTGAAGATTTTATCCAGTAATCGCATTGAAGGTTCAAGTTAGCACATTTTCCTTTTACAAGTTAAGATGTTTACACCTGTTTGCAAAAGAAACGCTTGAAGCTGTTAGTACCAAGGTACTTTGTGAATAGACGTTTTAAACCGCATATTGTCTTTACTTGGCATAAGCTTAACGCGCTTATAGCTATTGGCAATCCAATACAACACCCCTCTGACATCTTTTGGCAGGCTGGCGGATTGTGCTCTAACATGCTTGGTCTTGCTTTGGTAATAAACAATCAGCTCCAGACTTTGGTCATCAACCGAGCGTTGGTATTCGTCATCAAGCTTTTCGAAGTCAATTTGATAAAGCTTATTAATGAGTGTGTCCCATAGTTGTTTGTTTATCTTACCTACAAAATATCCTTCTATACGGTCATGATTCTTATCATTAGGGCGTTGCAAAAAAGGGGTTATCGTATCTCCGTAATAATAGTAGTTAAAATCACTATCTATGCAAACGGCTGTCGGCTGACAATATCCGTAACAATGGCCTGTTGCTAATTCAACCTTGTTTATTCGAACTTTATGATGACAAGCAGCTAACAAACAGAGGCTGGTTAGCACAGCAAACAACTGCAAGCTTGCTTTAAAAGTGAAGGCTGGTAAGTTCATGGTTTACTTACCGCAATGTAGCAATCTTTCCTTATCTTCATACCATGAAGCTCCTTATCATGATTGCAGCTTTATTGATTGTCTTTCTGCCTACGTCATGGGCACAGCATCACAAGAAAGCAAAGGTCAAACAAACTAACGTAAAATTTCCACCTCCTATCATCTTCGAGTTTGATCCTTACCCAGTATCCATTGATAGTGTTAGCCAACACCTATATGAGGAGGTGATTGTAACGAGTAAAGTATATGGACTTGAAATTACGAAGAAGCACACGCTGCTTTACCTAGGTGCATCGTTTCCTATTCAGCAACTTACGGTTATTCTTATGGATGCGAATAGTAAGCGGTTAGCCAAAAATCTAAAGGGTAAAACAGTGTCTGTCACAGGCAAGCTCTTTACGGACAATGACCGGGATGATGGCAAACCTATCATGTACATCAACTTTCCTCATCTGCTAAAGATAGTTCAAAATAAATCCTAACTAAAGTATTCGATTCAGTAACGAAGCATCTTCTTATCCTAGCCTGTGTAGCCTTGTTCACTTGTAAAGCGTCAGCACAAAAAGCGGTAGTAAAGCAAGCAGATACCGCTTCATTCCATACTATTTGCGCTTCATTGTTGACAGAAGCCCATCTCAAGGTACCTCCAGTGTATTTATTAAGTGTTAAAGACCGAGAATATATCATCAGTAATAAAGCTATCAATAAAAAGATGGTAAATGTAAGCTGGATTGGTGGTATTGAACTAATTGCGACGTCTGATGAAACAACTGATGGACATGAAGTCCCACCACCAACTATCACCTTAAAGTTAAATGACAAAGAGCACCCGCAAGCATTCAACCGCCTTAAGCGTCACTTAAGGATCAACAACCTCTAAATGAGGCTACCTTAAACATCACACAGACGTTAGATGTATGGAGTTGATTATTCCCATATCCCTATGTCTGTCAGTTCATTGTTTTGTCTGAACTGAAAGTACTGTATCCAGCCGAAAATCAATGGAAGAACCATCACTATCGGTAATATCATTACCGGCATGTTTGTAAAACAGAATCCAGCAACTACAGCAACACTCAGCGCACTCAATATATAAACTATATTCTTTCTTGCAAAGACTGACTTCAAATGGGTAATGTTCACCTCATTCGCTTGTTTATACAATTCAATGGTTGATTGAAGATCCATAAGAAAGGCTTCGAACTTATCGTCATTGCAAAAGTTGTTATTTGCTCCAATCTTGAACTTCGTTTTATCAATGAAACCAAAAATAAATACCGCACCATTCTTACCCTTTTCAAGAGAATAGTATCTTAAGTCGCTAAATGGTATTCGTTTAAGCTTGTCAAGTTTTAACTCCACATAACTATCAGATAGCTGCGCAAGTCCACTCCTCTTAACCCTACCTTTGTTTAAGAAAAAAAAGAGTACACAAAAGGTGATAAGTAGTATCGGGATTACTTCAGAATACTGATTGTTCAAAAACATTAACGGCAGCAACCATAATCCCAAACCTAGTATTACGAAGAAAATCAGGAACAGTAATATATCGGCACCTTGCTTTGTATATTCAAAGCTGTATTCTCTCATGAAGTTAAAATAAGTAAACTAACATACACAAATTGACTAAGATAGCTTATGTCAAAACAAGCTACCTTGAAATACAATTAATAAGTTGCTTAACTCTTACCAGCTCAGACGATTTATCAAACTTAGGTGTAGCCTCAGAAGTCATTGGTCAAGTTGTTCACATTGGGGGCGAGACCTCGAAGAGAACCAAATTGAAACTAATTTTATACAGATGATTGCAAAAGCCGCAATTAAGAACGACGCTGACAACGCAAAATCCTTATTACGTCTAAATATAATCACATCCGGATAATTCGTTAAGCCAGTCGTGTCTTCAAGTAATCCAAATGCTGGAATGCTGCCTATCACAATGAATACAGACAGTTATGAGCACACATAAAGCAACAAGCCCTTCATCCATATATTTTTTGCTAATGATGTGTTCTTTAAGCCATATGCGAACAATGTAAAAACGCCCGTTGTTAGTAAGGCAATAATGATAATTGCCAAAAATAACATTCCTGTAGTTTGTTCTCCATCTGTTAAAGATGGAAGAAAGCTGATGATAAATATCAAACAGAAAATTACATTAAACAACGCTGCTAACTTAATATCAGATGCAATAGAACTCTTCACTCTTTAAAGTTTAAATACTTTTACTAATAGACAAGTTATATTCAATAATAATACACCTAATTTTATATAATTTACAAGGTACTACTTTTGACAAAGTGAACGATGTGTTACCGTGAAGCTAGAGTAGAGAATCAAGCAACTACATGCATAACGTATCTACTAATTAATGCGAGTACAGCTACCTTGAGCAATATGTTCAATAGCGCTTTTCACTTTTTCATCTGATGTGTGAATTGGAAGCGAGTTTTTTGAACTGTTTGCTATTATTGGTTCAATTCATTTGCCACAAGCAAAACCACAGGTGCAATAAAGCCTAAGCTAAGGAACAAATAAAATAACCGATTATCCCTATATATCATTGCATTAAGAAACATAACTATTCCTGTGCCAACCCCTATGCCAATAAGCAGAAGCCAGCCATACATTATACCCTCACCCCAAGCAATTCGTTCTCCTTCACCTATATGGCTACTTGCTTCTGCAAACCGGAAATGGAGTTTTATTTGACTGATGAGTAGCCATAGATATGCTATATAAGCAAGTATGGCTGCTAGATGTTTTTTAATGATACGCAGGATGAATTGCATGGGTTTAGGTTTTACCTTTAATACCAACGGCAAAAAAAGGTAACCTTAAAGTTAGCTGAACCTGCGAGCGAATGAATCATGTAACCTTTGTGAGAAAACAAGATTTTGGATTACTTACTTAACAAGTAGAGATAATGGCATTTTCTACGAAATCCTCATTCATATACCCTCTTACTTCATCATATTGCTTACTGTGATTGCTTAAAATTTTAAAATCGTTGTACCAGAACTCAGAATGATATAACATTTGAAAGATGAAGAATATATCACCGTTAGAGAATTCTAAAAAATAACTTGTAAGTTCATCTTCTTTAATGTTAACTATCGTAACACCATCCGACAAGCAATGATAAACTATTAAATTCCAGTCATTCGATTTGACAGGGTTATCATTTTGCATCAGTTTAAACCTTGCAGAGTCAAAGTATAAATACAAACCATTATCAAATTGAAATAGCACTTGCAGTCCATAATGCACATTGCGATTAAGTTTAGAATATATACTGACAACGTTTCTCCCTTTAATGGGTTCAATCATACTGATTTGTTTTACTTGTAGACTATAGAGTAGTAATTGGTAACATCAAAGTGAAAGTGATATACAATTTAACCAACTAACCTCAAAAAAATAGCTACAAAACTATTGTGGGCATCATTAACCACCTTTGTGCCACTCTTTAAGTATTTGTTGTACTTTGTTTAATGCTTCCTGAAATGTTATACCATGCTCCTGATCGTAGCGTAGCTGATGATCGTCTGTAACTTTAATAGCGGGTATGTAACCTACTTCGCTTTCATGCGCAATGGTTTTAAGATTTAATGTACTACCGTAAGTAGGAACCAGGGTTTGTAACCAACCGAAGTAAGGTTGTTGTTCAATGCGTTTAGGATCGTCCCACAACTCGCTCCTTAGTTCGAAGTTTGCTTTACTTATCGTTGTCCATACATTAAACGTTAAGTCTTCTTCATAATCAATGATGGGTATGGTTATGCGTCCTCTATGAAAGTAATGGTCATCAATTACACATAAGCTCTCTGACAATTCAATCCGTGCTTCACGTTCATCAGGTGGTACATCAAAATAGTAATCGGGATACTGACCGCCAAAGCATAACGGCATTTCGTCGTAAACTTGGCCACAACACGAGCAGGTAAAGGTGACGGGTGCTGACATATATCAATAAGATTCTAAAAATTCTTGTATTGCATCTTCGCTATCCAGATTCAGGATGGCGTTAGCAAGCTTTACTTGCCCTTTGGAGACCGCAATTGCAGCCAGGGCGCTTGACGCTAACTCCAGCTTCCATACTTGTTCCAGTACTGATGCTGCAAGTCCTCTTAAAGTCTGCATGGCTGTATCATAATCGCTTTTCAGTTTGCTAGGTATGAGCGTGCTGGTATTAACCCGCTGCACCTCTATAAGCGTTACAAGACCAAGCACATTCCAGTCTACCAAGCCGCTTTCTTTAGCGATTCTGACAAGATAAGGAACCGCATACAACGATGCCAAACCTATATCTCCCTGGTGGTGTAACTCGTTCCATAGTACCTGGTAAATAGGCATTGCCTGCTGCAGTGTAGCTGCTTGTTGCAATTGCCTTAAAGCAGTTGAGGCATCATAAGCTGTACCCTTATAACCCCCTTCCAGCTTTTTCCAGTTAGGATCATCTAAACTTAACAGTGGTTCGTTGAAAGGTTGATTGGGAAAAAAGTTACCGAGTAAGAATGCCATGTGAGCAAGTTTAAGACTCTAAAATAACAATTAGTAAGTTATGAATATATATAGGTTCACTTAAATTCGTGTGCTTGTAAACCAATATAGCAGCTTTTGGACTATTAGTAATCCTGTTGCTCAGTATGAATATCGGAACTGGAGTCTTCTACCTATTTGTCATTGCATATCCTTTTTCAAAGCCAATTGAGCCCCGATGGTTGGGCTCAATATTATTTTACAGTGGCGTTCTGTTAAAATGGTCTTTGATTCTATATTTGTTTATTAAGTCAATGAAAATGTTATAATACCCTATGAAGCAAGCATTCATGTATAGTTTGAAAGTATGGATAACCACCGCCTGCTTGGGTCCTTTTGTTACAGGCATTGTGCTTATCATTACTGATCCTCTAATTTACAGACTGTCTGATTTAGCTGATGCGAGCATGGTTTACACTATCATTGCAGGACTTTTTGTATGCGGCCCCGCATACGCTTTAACAGGTCTTATTGTATATTTCCTACTGGCAAAACTGAAGTCCGTTAAGCGGTTAAAGGTTTCAATAACGTTTATCACTACGGCCATAGTGCTATTGTCTTTTGCTATCGTGGACTATCACGCGCTCATCAACAGTAATTACTGGCCAAGCTTATTACCTTGGCTTGCCTGTTATTATGCTGTTACAGTTGCTGGAATTTGGTTTTATAAGGTTGAGCCTTATAAACAAACAGTAGAAGCGATAGAACACATAGGCACATGAAGCAAGCATTCACATATAGTTTTAAGGTGTAGCTGACAACTTTGTTCCTACCAATGGTTTTAGGCATCATACTATTTCGTTTAAACGCCAGTGATATATTAAGTTACTTCTATGCCCTGATTAAGGATGTTGGCATTATTGCAATTAGTGGATTGTTATTCTTCATGCTGGTTAACTTCCTCTTACTTAAAAAATCACAATCCACGGTTAAAATTAAAGCTTTACTTAGCTTACTTGCATTTGTAATAATTACAGTTGGCTATTGTAGCAGCATAACAATAACATATCTACCGCCCGACCTTTGCAACATGGCAACTTATGTTTCAGTAGCAATAGTGTCCATTTGGCTTTATAGGTTAAAAACCAGCATTCAGTCGTTATGATAAAAGCCAAAGGTGATGATTTGGCGAAAGCTACTAATGGTGCAGTTACCAAAGCAGTAAAAGCGTAATTAAATATCAGCATCACCAAAACTATCCATAGTAATTGCTAATCCTTTTTGAAACATCACATCGGGTGCATACCCAAGCAAACGCTGTGCTTTGCTAATATCGGCTATACTGTGCCGTACGTCGCCAATCCGGTCGGCGCGATGTTGTGCCTGGATGAATATTTTTTCATTTTCGGTAATTAGCGACCAAAGCTGATTAAGCGATACCTGCTCGCCGCAAGCTACATTATATACCTGGTTGATTGCAGCGTCGTTATCAACAAAAAAAGCGCGAATGTTAGCTTGAACTGCATTTTGCACAAAAGTAAAATCACGTGTTTGCTCCCCATCACCATTGATAAATGCTGGCCTGTTTTCTTTTACGGCCTGGATAAACATTGGAATTACAGCAGCATACTCACCTGCCGGACTTTGCTTTGGCCCAAAAACGTTGAAATACCGCAATCCGATAAGTTCTAAACCATATGTTTTGGCAAACACATCAGCATATAATTCATTTATATACTTGGTAACCGCATAAGGCGACAAAGGCCGCCCAATGCGTTCTTCCACCTTTGGCAGTTCCTGACTATCTCCATAAGTTGACGATGATGCCGCATAAACAAGCCGCTGCACCCTACCACTCTCTTTTACAGCACTGAGCATGTTTAAAAATCCGGTAACATTTACGGCATTGGTAGTAAGTGGATCGTTAACCGAACGAGGTACTGAACCCAGTGCTGCCTGATGACTAATGTAATCAACACCTTGCACCGCTTTGCTACAAACGTCCGCATCCCGAATGTCGCCTTCCAGCAGCTCGAAAGCCGGATGATGCTCAAACGCCAATAAATTTTTACGAAACCCGGTTGAAAAGTTATCCAGCACACGCACTTTACCTGCGCCGTACCTGAGCAGATAAGCTACGATATTAGAACCGATAAAGCCCGCTCCACCGGTTACTAGAAAGGTAAATTTGCTTAAATCACAATTATGGTAAGGGTTATCGTACATTGGTATATATTGTAAAATTTACAAACGACCGTCCACCATCGATTTATCCAGCATGCCTTTTACATCATACAACACGCCGCCATCAACCAGCAATGATTTAAAATCAAGCTCTTGAAAGTCATCATGACATACAGCCAGTATCACCGCACTGTACCGCTTTGCAGGTTGCAGGCTGTTCAGGCAATCAATACCATACTCATGCTTCACTTCGGCACAATTGGCCCAAGGATCAAAAACGGTTATATTAGCTTTATACTGTTGCAGCTCTTTGATAATATCAACCACCTTGGTATTACGCACATCAGGGCAGTTTTCTTTAAAGGTAATACCCAGAATCAGTACATCGGCACCCCACACAATAATTTCTTTCTTCACCATTAGCTTTACTACAGCGTCGGCTATATAAGCTCCCATTCCGTCATTGATACGGCGGCCGGAAAGAATAATTTCGGGATAGTAGCCAACTGAGTTAGCTTTTTGTGCCAGATAATAAGGATCAACACCAATGCAATGGCCACCTACTAAACCCGGCTTAAACGGCAAAAAATTCCATTTGGTTGAGGCTGCCTCCAATACCTCGAGTGTGTCTATCCCAAGCAGGTAAAATATTTTGGATAACTCATTTACAAAGGCAATATTGATATCGCGCTGCGCATTTTCAATCACCTTTGCTGCTTCGGCTACTTTAATAGACGGCGCAAGATGAGTACCTGCGGTAATGATAGAGCTGTATAGTTGATCTATTTGCGCACCAATTTCGGGCGTTGATCCTGATGTTACCTTTTTTATATTGGGTAAACGGCGGGTGCTGTCTCCGGGGTTAATACGCTCTGGTGAGTACCCGCAAAAAAAATCGGCATTAAAGTGAAGTCCGGAAGTTTTTTCTAAAATCGGTACACATACCTCTTCGGTACATCCGGGATAAACGGTCGATTCGTAAACTACTACATCGCCTTTTTTTAGCGCCTGCCCTACCGTTTCAGATGCTTTAAGTAAAGAGCTTAAATCTGGGTTGTTATACTGGTCTACCGGGGTAGGCACCGTAACAATAAAGATATTACAAGCTTGCAGGTAATTGCTGTCTGCTGTGAAATACACACCGCTACTACTGTTAGCCGGCATTGAAACAGCCTTTAGTTCTTCGGGACTGGTTTCGAGGGTATGATCGTTGCCGCTGTTTAGTTCGTTGATTCGGCTGGTATTGATATCAAAGCCAACAACTTTATATTTTTTACCAAATTCAACAGCCAATGGCAAGCCTACATATCCTAAACCAATAATGGCAATTGTATCAGTTTGGTTATTTACCGACATGCTTAGATTTTAATTTAAGAATGTTATATAATTTTTCTGCAGCCAGCAAACCTGCCGTTAATAACAAACCCATAATTGCTGTTATAATTATGCACTTTAAAGGGCTTATAAAAGTCCGGCGTTTCGCAACAAAGATAAACCAACATTTGTTTTAAACCCAAACCTGACGCCTTTTATAAACAATATGTAATTAACTTATAGTATAACACGACAACTAAATTACTTATTCACTTAATTTGTGTTGTAACTCTCTTATAAACCTATGAAAAACTTTAGTTTAATACTGACTCTGCTTATTGGTGTTTTGATTACAAATGTTAGGGCACAGAACTTTGGCAAGCCTTACGGCGATTATTATCAAATCCGCATTTATCATACTACAACCAAATCGCAAACCGACTCCTTAAGCAGCTATTTGCAAAACACCTATGTGCGGCAACTCCATCAATCAGGATTCAACAAAGTGGGTGTATTTTTTCCAATAGCTAATGATACCAGCGCGGATAAAAAAATAGTAATGTGGATACCTTTGAAACAGTTAAATGATGTGCATAAAATTGTTCCTGATGCAGTATTTCCGGCATATGCCCGAATGGAAAACATCCTGCTAACCGCCTTTGAAAAAGCGCCCCGCTATAAAGTTCCTACATTAAAAGGCGCGCGCGAGGAACACATTTTTGAATTAAGAAGCTATGAAAGCCCCACAGAAGAAAGATATGTTTCGAAAGTAAAAATGTTTAATACGGGTGGCGAGGTATCGCTTTTTAACCGCTTAAACTTTAATGCAGTTTTTTATGCCCATGTACTGGCAGGCAGCCGAATGCCCAACCTGATGTACATGACCAGCTTTGATAGCCAAACTGCCCGCAATGAGCACTGGAAAAACTTTTCTGATGATGCAGAATGGAAAAAACTATCTGGTGCGGCAGAATATCAAAAAAATGTTAGCAAAGCAGATATTATATTGATGCATCCTGCTGCTTACTCGGATATATATTAGCAAGTATGCTCATATATCTACCAAATACCCTTCTAACTCCATCCGCTTACTTATGTTAAAATTCAATGATTTGAGCATTGTAATTAAAGCACAGGTAAACGGATTATTTTAGCGAAAGTCTCCTTTTCAACCAACTTTGCGTACAAACCATTACCATCCAGCTAGCTTAAAAGCAGCAATATCGCCATTAACGAAACTCAATCTTAAAAATAACGTATAAGAATATATTATTTTATATATGAAGACCAAAATCAGCACTGTACTATACGTATTTGCATTAAGCTGCTTACTGAACAGTTGCTTTTTATCGCGCGATCCACATGGCCGCCGTACAGACAGAGGTCGCCGTTACCCGCATGATAAGCCACAAGACCAGCGACCTTAATTAAATTGGATGAGCTATAAAGCCTTACCTGTTGAATTGTTCGCTATTACGATAGATGTCATTGGTTCTTAGGTAAGCTAATCCCAACACTATTTCGTTCGGAAATTTCCACGATGTAGTTTTCACACCGGCAAAACCGTCCACTATTGATAAACCAGGCATAAACTCCTCATCTGTTCCATCAAACATTAAAGGGAAATCAGGATTTTCTGAGTGCTTAGCACGGCTAGTGCGTATTTGCGCTAATGCTTGTTCCCGATATTCTTTTATATCAGCTTGCACTAACGTTATAAATGCTGAGTAGTTTAATACCCTCTTATTAGCTTTATTATACTGATTGAACAGCTTTTCGGCTAAACCTAAATCTTTACGATTAAGATCCGAAGAACCTTTTAATCCATGAGCTTCAACATATTCCACAAACCCGTTCCAGTAAGCCCTGTCCTCTTTAGTAATTTTTACCTGCGCAGAAACACAGTAGGCAAATAAAATAAAAATTGCGGTAATAATTGTTTTGATCATGGCTGTGAGTTTAGGTGTCATTAAATCAATATCCTAAATCAACATTAGAATATCGTTTTAATTATTTTTGTTTCGATAGACAATATAGATATAAAAAATATTATGAAAAGAATATATTTTATATTACATAATACTATAACTTAACTATCTCAAAAAGCAATTTTATATCACAAAACAACACTTCATTTACAATTAATATATCTACCAAATGATGCCGAAAAATAAGTTTATAAATACGTTAAGACATAATTAACTCAGTCATCATATAAACCAGATAATATTATTAAAACGAATAAAATAATACGAGATGCCTCAAATTAAAAAACGCAAAACATTCCTTGTAGTTAAGAGTTTATAATCCATATTAAAACATTTAACTATGGAAACCTTTGAAAAATCAGCTGAATTAGTAAATAACTTAATCGAATTGAATAATGACCGTAATGACGGTTTCGAAAAAGCCTTGAAAGATTTGGGCGATGGAGATGCCGACTTAAAATCATTGTTTGAATATTATAGCCAGCAAAGCCGCCGATTTTCACAAGAATTAACTGCAGTAGCTGCGCAAAGCGGTGCAGATACTACTACCGGCAATAGCGTTAGCGGCACTTTACACCGTGCCTGGATCGACGTAAAATCATTATTTACTGGTGGCGACCGCGAATCAATTTTGAATGAGTGCGAACGTGGTGAAGACACTATCAAAAAGGCTTATAAAGAAGCTTTGGAAGATGGCGGCTTAACTTCGGCAGCAGTACAGGTTGTTTCTGCACAATCGCAAGAAATTAACCAGGCTCATGACCGTATCAAAGCCCTGCGTGACGCGCAATAATTTAGTATAACTAAAAGTACCTTATAGTTTACTGACCGCCTCTTAATAGGGGCGGTCAGTTTATTTTACAGATATTATGAACTTACAAATAAAAGATAAAGTAGCTGTAATTACTGGTGCCGATTCGGGTATAGGATTAGCTACCGCCAAGCTTTTGGCAGCCGAAGGTGTACATATCGTATTATCAGATATTAATCAAGACGGCTTAGAAAAAGCCGCCAACCAGGTACGCCCTCACGCAGCGGGCAGTCGTATAGAAGCGGTTGCCGCTAACATAGATAGCAACGAAAGCGTATTGCAATTGGCCGAAAGTGTACAGCAAAGCTTTGGCGGAGCCAACATTTTAATTAACTGTGCAGGCGCCCGTGGCGCAGCCGGCGATTTTTTGAGCTTGACCGATGATGACTGGATGCAAACCATCAATACTGATTTGATGGGAGCCGTACGTGTATGCCGTGCCTTTATCCCACAATTGCAGCAAAAAGGCTGGGGCCGTGTTGTGCTGATATCGTCTGAAAATGCTTATCAGCCTTATGAGGAAGAAAGTCCTTACAATGCCTGTAAAGCCGGTATTATCAATTTGTCTAAATGCCTGTCCAGAGCTTACTCAAAAGATCGCCTGCTATTCAACTGTGTGTCGCCAGCTTATATAGAAACCCCGATGACCAACGCCATGATGGATGAACTGGCCCAGCAAAGAAACAGTAACCGCGAAGAGGCTGTTGAATGGTTTTTGAAAAACAAGCGACCTAATATCACTGTCGGTCGTCGTGGAAAACCAGAGGAAGTGGCCGCCGTAATTGCTTTTCTAGTATCCGAACAAGCCAGTTTTGTAAATGGCAGTAACTACCGGGTTGATGGCGGGTCAGTTGAATCGGCTTTTTAACTAAAATGGAACGGTAATTGCAACACTATCAATAACTAAACAAAACCGTTATGGCAGCTACTAAAGGAAAAAAGGAATCGTGTTGGGAAGGTTACGAAAAGAAGGGAACCAAAGAAAAGAACGGCAAAACCGTTCCAAACTGCGTAAAATCTTCAAAAAAGAAAGATTGATAATTTAACATTATAAAAACGCCCTGCATAATTATTATGCAGGGCATTTTTGATTATATAATTCAGTAACCGGTCCAGTAATCAATTAAAAGCTAGTGGTTTTATTAGCCAGGTTGCTATGGAGGCTCTTACATCCAATTTAACAATTACTGCTGCACATTATCTTTAGCAGAATTATTCATAGCGTTTTCTGTCACATTGTATGATTGAATTTGCTGCAAAGCCAATTTAAAATCCGGCACCTTCTCTGGCGACTCTTTAAATAAACTGTGCAGATCTGCGTAGCGGTAATATTGTACGATATGTTGCTGCAATGCGGGCGACATGTATTGCATACCATTCTTTTGCAAATCAGACACTAATCTGCAATAGGTTTCATCAGCCAAACGATAGTCGCCATAAGCTGCTAACTCGCCGGTATCAAAATTTATATCGGGTATACGTAACCGGCCGGCATTTACCTGGCGCAGAGCATCACCATACTTTGATACAATAGTATCAAAAACAGCCACAAAACGCTTTTCGCCTTCAACACCCGGGTATACAAACTTTAAGTTTTTAAGCGGACCAATTTTAGGCGCAATTTTAATAATGAATGCCAATGCACGTGCCTTAAAATCGGGCCGGTTACTTTTACCGCCAAACTCTTCATTGTACATGCGGCGGGCCATTTTGTATCGAAACGTTTTGCTTTTGGCTGCAGCATTAGTTTTGATGATGTCGTCTTTTTTAGATTTCCATGCCTGCTTGGTCATGGCCGGAAACAAATTTTTAACGCCCCAGCGCAGCATGCCAATATTAGATGAAAAGTTTTTAAAATAGGTATGCATGTCCTGCCCGTAAGTTTTCTGGAAAGCCCTTTCCAGCGGCGGAGTGGCAATGTTAAATCCAATAAAATCATGATAAGCAACCGTTGCGTAATTGCTGCGGCCTACTTGTACCACATCATACGCAAACTCCATACGGCTGTGCGAGGTGTGATCTTCTTCGTAAGTAACCACATTACCAAATTTTTGACGCAATTCGGGATATAACCTTGGCACCGTTACGTTGGTAGCCATAGAGTGTCCGTATTTATCGGCAATGTAATGAGAAAGTGCACCTAAGGCAAAAGCGTACTCATCTAAATTTTGAGCTTCTTCAATCAGGTTTATGATAAAGTCGCCGCTGCGTACATAATGGAGCAAATCGGTAAACTGCGAATTTCCACCGGGCATATAACCAATGTCGGCTACCAGGCTGCCGCCATAAGCATAAGAGTGTGCTTTGATTAAATCCTGCAAAGTAACACTGGGATACTTTTTTTTAAGGATGGGCACCATAGTACGTTCCCACTCCGCATCAATAATAGCTTCGTGCGCCAGTATAGAGAAAGCGCTGGACGACAAAGGAAGAAACAACGAAAGGAGTACAAATAATTTTAAAATTTTCAAACGCATAAGTAGTATCAGCAAACGATATATGGCACAACATCAAATGATACTGATGTGTTTGCACCAGACCATTTACGTATAACAATACAGCTTGGTTGCAAAACGCAGGTTACATGCAACGATTAATTTTTTGCGGTGTTTTGCAGATCAAAAACAGGCTAAAACCGGACATTATTTGCGATAAACAATAATTGGCATGCTGCCCGTAATTAAAGATCAACCCATTCGCTTATTCATGAAAAAATTAATACTCACCGTAATTTGCGGGTGCATGGCTACTTTTGCCCTGGCCCAAACGCTCTCCGGCACTGCAACCGTGAAAGGCATAGTAACCGACTCGGCAAAAAACGCTCTACTAGGTTATATCACCATAGCCATCAAAGATGCTGCAACGCAAAGCCGATAACAAGAGGACTCACAAAAGAAGATGGTTCGTTTTTGTTACAGGTACCCGAATCGGGCACTTATCAACTTAGTGTAAACGCCGTAGGTTACCAGCTTAAAATCATCAAAGTGCCCGCCTTTACCGACAAGGATAAACCAGTTGCCGATTTGGGTAAAATTGCACTACAGGCGGTATCAAATTGATTGATTAAACCAATTTGTATTCAGCGTAGGTTGTTTTGCCTTTCTCAAACTGTTTCAACCCATTAAAAAACTAATCAACAAAAAAGGCCCGGCTGTATGCCGGACCTTTTTTTGTTTACAAACTGTTAATCCATTTCACCAACTCGTCTCGGGTTTTACCGGTTTTTTGTTGGAGCTTGCCTAACATCTCGTCGTCTTTACCTTCTTCGTGAGTTAAATCGTCTTCGGTTAAATCGCCATAGGCTTGTTTAATTTTACCTTTCAGTTCGTTCCAACCGCCTTTTATTTCTAGCTTATCCATAATCGTATTATTTAAGTTATTAGTATAACAGGATAGAACGCGTTTGGTTTGCGGTTCGCAATCAGGGGCTGGAAAAATGAAGGTTGATCCCTATATATCTGATGGGCTTGTGTCAGCACATTATTACAAACTTAAGAGTGCGTATTAATAGGCTTTAATGTAATTAAACTTACCTTTATTTTTATTATTCAAGCGCCTTAAAAATTGCCATGAAAAACCAATTACACCATTTATCATCTTTCACCAAAAAGCTAACCGCAATCTTAACCTTACTGCTCTGCTTTACTTTAAGCAGCTTTGCCCAAAAGTTACAGGTAGTTGTGGCCGGTTTAAACCACGATCATATTTACAACATTCTGCAAGCCTACAAAAAGGGGGAGGTAGACATTATCGGCGTAGCCGAGCCTAATAAAAAACTGTGGACTAAATTTGGCAAACAATACAACCTGCCCGAATCGGTTTTTTATACCGACTTAAAAACGGCTTTGCAAGGTAAAAAGCCTGATGCGGTTTTGGGCTACAATGAAGTAGGCCGTCACCTGGATGTGGTAAAAGTTTGCGCGCCATTGCACATACCGGTTATGGTTGAAAAACCGTTGGCGGCTACATTGGAGCAGGCCCAACAAATTGAACAACTGGCCAACAAGTATCAGGTAAAAGTGCTTACTAATTACGAAACCACCTGGTATGCCTCATTCCATGATATTTACCGCACACTGAACACTGACAGCATTGGTTCAATAAAAAAGTTAGTGGTACACGATGGTCACGAAGGCCCTAAAGAACTGGGCTGTAGCCAGGAATTTTTACAATGGCTTACCGACCCGGTTTTAAACGGCGCAGGTGCCCTGAATGATTTTGGCTGCTACGGTGCCGACCTGATGACCTGGATTATGAAAGGCCAGAAACCTATTGCCGTTACCGCCGTAACCCGCCACTACAAACCAGCCGTATATCCTAAGGTAGATGATGATGCTACTGTTATTTTAGAATATCCCGGTGCCACTGGTCTGATTGAAGCCTCGTGGAACTGGCCCTACTCTATCAAAGATATGGAAGCTTTTGGCGAAAACGGCTACCTGCACGCACTGGACGGCAAAAACATCTTCAGCCGCAAACGCAACGGCCAGCCTAACAGCAAACAAGCTGCTCCGCTGCAAGCACCTTACCATGATCCGATTGCTTATTTAACCGCTGTATTACAGAATAAGATTACTGCGGGTGATGATCTTTCATCTCTGAAATACAATATGATTGTGATGCAGATACTAGATGCGGCTAAGCGTTCGGCTGCGAGCGGGAAGCGGGTGGTGTTGTAAATTCATTAACGTAGGGTCCTCTGTCTAGAGGCTCTGTTAAGACAAAAACTTTACCCTTCCGTCATGCCTAATTTGTTTCGGCATCCCATAGGACAGGTTGACCAGCATGTTACCTACTTTGCACTTGGGATGCTGAAAGAGGTTCAGTATGACTGGAGATAGTTAGTCATATTATTTTTAAACGTTACAGAGAATATATACAACTTATTTATAAAAAGACGGGGGGCTTCATATGAAGCCTCCCGTCTTTTTATAATCGCACCTGTTAATTCATTCTTCGAGTCCCCATATTAACACAGAGAATAAACGCACTAGAAAGCTCTTGTTGATGCATGCTTATTGTTTAGAGCAACTGTTAGCGTATCTTGCCATTTCTCGCATTCCGACTGCAGATGTTTTGCCAACGGTCTATCAAATTGTTTGTTATAAAATAATAACTCGTAAGCTGAGTTATGTACATCATTTAAAAGCAATTTAAGCTTTATAGTATTAATTGTTTCTGATACGTGTCGGTGATGATGGTGATAATGTGTACTAGTGTTTACATCTACTATAATCTGGCTACGTAGTATATCATTATAACTTACAATTTTATGGGTTACAACAGTGGAGCTAATACCCTTATTTTTTTGCTTAGCTAAAGCAATTTCTGCTTGGGAAAGTTGCATACCAAACATAAACTGCTTTGTAGTATCATCTATAGCAATAAAGCAGGTGCCATTAGGTTGAATAAATAATTTATCAGGTTTGAAATTGGGATTAGTGGAAGCTAAATTGCGGAATTGTTTTTTAGCCAATCTGCTCACTCCAAATTTTTTAATCCCTTGCCAAATACCTAATGCAATTGCAATTGCGAATAATATTAAGATGAACATCTTATTAAATCAAAACTTGACAAAAACGTCCAGTAAAATACTTTGTTATTAAAAAATATATACTATTTCTTATCAATAAACAAGGCGCCTTTTCGGAGAGGCCTTACCTGTTGACTATATAATTCCATTCCGTTCAGACAACCTCACAACACCCCTTCCTTAATCTCTTCCACCACACCCGGATCTAACAGCGTACTGGTATCGCCCAGATTACTGGTGTCACCCTCGGCTATCTTACGCAGTATGCGGCGCATAATTTTGCCGGAACGGGTTTTGGGGAGGCCGGTTACAAACTGAATTTTATCGGGCTTGGCAATAGGGCCAATAATGCGCGATACCGTCATCAAGATATCCTTGCGGGTAAGTTCGTCGTTTTCGTGCTTGTCGGGGCAAATCACAAAAGCGTATACGCCCTGTCCTTTAATTTCGTGCGGGTAGCCTACCACCGCCGACTCCACCACACTGCTGTGCATGTTAATGGCATTCTCTACCTCGGCTGTGCCAATACGGTGACCTGATACGTTAAGCACGTCATCTACCCGGCCGGTAATGCGGTAGTAACCGTCTTCATCACGCAGGCAGCCGTCGCCGGTAAAGTACATATTCTCGTAGGTAGAGAAATAGGTTTGGCGGCAGCGCTCATGGTCGCCATAGGTAGTGCGCAGCATACCTGGCCACGGGAATTTGATACACAAGTTACCGCTCACGCCATTGCCTTCAATCTCTTTACCGTTCTCATCAACCAATATGGGCTGTACACCCGGCAACGGCAAGCTGGCGTAGCCCGGCTTCAAAGGCGTTACGTTGGCAATAGGCGATATCATGAAACCACCGGTTTCGGTTTGCCACCACGTATCTACAATGGGGCATTCGCCGTGACCTATATTCTCGTCAAACCAGTGCCAGGCCTCTTCATTCAGCGGCTCCCCTACCGAACCTAATTTGGTTAATGAACTTAAATCTTTGTTATTTAAAAAATCAGGCCCATAGCTCATCAGCGAACGGATAGCCGTAGGTGCCGTATATAAAATGTTAACTTTATGCTTTTCTACAATGTCCCACAACCGACCGGCATCGGGCCAGGTAGGCACGCCCTCAAACATCAGCGCAGTAGCGCCCTGGCTCAGCGGACCGTAAACTATGTAGGAGTGGCCGGTTATCCAGCCAATATCTGCCGTACAGAAATATACCTCATCTGCTTGGTACTGGAACGCGGTATCAAACGTATAACCTGTAAACACCATATAACCACCACAGGTATGCACCACCCCCTTAGGCTTGCCTGTTGAACCAGATGTATACAGGATGAACAGCATATCTTCGGCATCCATTTCTTCGGCCGGGCATTCGGGATTGCCTTGAGTTTCTACTTTCTTAATTTCATCCTCCCACCATACATCACGGCCTTTAATCATGCTTACGGGCGTATGGCTGCGGGTTAACACAATCACTCGTTTTACTGACGGGCATTGTACCAGCGCATCATCAATCACCGATTTTAACGGCAAATCTTTATTACCACGGTACCCACCATCAGCTGTAATTACTACATTACACTGCGCATCCTGAATACGGTCGGCAATCGATTGTGCTGAAAAGCCACCAAAAATCACCGAATGCACAGCACCAATACGGGCACAAGCCAGTACAGCAATCGTTAGTTCGGGAATCATGGGCATATATATGCAAATGCGGTCGCCTTTTTTTGCACCGTTGTTTTTCAGTACGTTGGCAAACTGGCATACCTTATCGTGCAGTTGTTTGTAAGTAAGCACACGGTGCGCCTCGGTAGGGTCGTTTGGCTCCCAGATGATGGCCGGGCGGTTGCCGATGGTATCCAAATGGCGATCTAAACAATTTTCGGTGATATTTAGCTTAGCGCCCTGGAACCATTTTATATTTGGTTCTTTGAAATTCCATTCCAGCGTTTTGTCCCATTTTTTTCGCCAGTAAAAGGTATCGGCCACGTTATCCCAAAACTGTTCGGGTTGTTCTACGCTTTGCTGATACACTTTTTGATATTCTTCAAAAGAGGTGATTTTCATAATAATTATTGTAGGTTATAAAGGCGGCGGTAATATAGAAGTTTTAGCGGTAAACAATCAAATGAAAGCCTATTTTTCATAAAAACGTGACGTTAAATTCCGTCTTTAAAGACCAACTAGCCCGAGGTTAAAAATTATTTGAAAATTTTTGAAGGCACTATTGAATTATTGACTTAATTTTCTGATATTTGCAAACTCTTTTTGGAAAAAGAGAAACACTTAAAAAAGTTTTGTCATGTCAAGAATTTGTGATTTAACAGGAAAAAGCCCGATGAACGGCCACAACGTTTCTAATTCAAACGTAAAGACCAAACGTAAGTTTTATCCTAACTTAAAGATCAAGAAGTTTTATATCCCTGAAGAAGATAAATGGATTACGCTGAAAGTTTCTACTTCAGCCGTTAAAACCATCAGCAAAAATGGTATAACTGCTTGTATCAATAAATTTGTAAAAAAAGGATATATATAGTAGACCGTTAAGTAAGTTAATTCAGTTATAGAGTTAATTAAGAAATTGCTTCTTAATCTCTAGTAACAGATTCATTGACTGACTAACATAATAACTCAAGAAAATGGCAAAAAAAGGCAACAGAGTTCAAGTAATATTGGAGTGCACCGAGCATAAAGAGAGCGGTATGCCAGGTATGTCTCGTTACATTACCACCAAGAACAAAAAGAATACAACCGAGCGTTTAGAATTGAAAAAATTCAACCCGGTATTACGTAAAGTAACCGTTCATAAAGAAATTAAGTAATCTGGTTGTTGGTTGATTAGTTGATTGAGTTAAGTAGTTGATTTTTGTCTGTTACTCACTCATTCAGTCAGTCCATAACTCAAACATTAACAAACAATGGCAAAGAAAGTAGTTGCAACCCTGAAAACCGGTAAAGGTAAAGAGTACTCTAAAGTGATTACTATGATTAAGTCGCCTAAAACTGGTGCTTATTCATTCAAAGAATTAATCGTACATAACGACCACGTTAAAGACGCGCTTAACGAAGCAAAAGCACAGTAATCTGTACTCGGTAAAAAATATTGAAGCCACCTTGAAGCCAAGGGGGCTTTTTTTATGGCCACTCCCAATCCCTCCCCGGTAGGGAGAACTTAAAATAAAAGCTGTCATCTCGAACGATAGTGAGAGATCTTTTGGAATAAACAGGTTAACTAATTCCTTTTAAAAGATTTTTTGTTATCACTCGAAATGACAGATTAGGCAGGCTCGAAGTGATAACTGAAACAAACATTTATCATAGCATATTCATTATTCCATCCGTAAGCGCTAGCCTTTAGGCTATTGCAGGGCTTTTACTTATATTTGCACATAAGCACATCCAACAATCTGCACATCTGAAACATGGGATTATTTGATTTTTTCAAGAAAAAAGAAGCAACACCGCAACAACAAGAGGCACTGGACACTGGCTTGGAGAAAACTAAAGACAGCTTTTTTTCCAAAATAACCAAGGCCATTGCGGGTAAATCTACCGTTGATGATGATGTACTGGATGATCTGGAAGAAATTCTGGTAACTTCGGATGTAGGGGTGACAACTACCCTTAAGATTATTGAACGCATACAAGAGCGGGTAGCCCGCGATAAGTACGTAAGCACATCAGAACTAAACAATCTGCTGCGCGACGAGATACAGCAACTGCTGGCCGAAAACAACAGCAACGATTTTAATAGCTTTGAATACGGCAGCCATAAGCCATACGTAATTATGGTGGTAGGTGTTAACGGTGTAGGCAAAACCACCACCATCGGCAAGCTTGCCCATCAGCTTAAACAAGCAGGTAACCAAGTAGTACTAGGTGCGGCTGACACCTTCCGTGCCGCAGCGGTTGACCAGATAAAACTTTGGGGCGAGCGTGTTAGCGTACGTGTAGTGGCGCAGGCCATGGGGTCAGACCCAGCTTCGGTAGCTTACGATACCCTGCGTTCGGCCGTATCTAACAACGACGATGTGGCTATTATTGACACTGCCGGCCGTTTGCACAACAAGGTAGGTTTGATGAATGAGCTTACCAAAATTAAAAACGTAATGCAAAAGGTAGTTCCCGGGGCTCCGCACGAAATTTTGCTGGTACTGGATGCATCAACCGGTCAAAATGCTATTGAGCAGTGTAAACAGTTTACGGAAGCTACTGCGGTAAATGCCCTGGCATTAACCAAGCTGGATGGTACTGCTAAAGGCGGTGTGGTAATCGGTATATCCGACCAGTTTAAAATACCGGTAAAATACATTGGCGTGGGCGAAGGCATGAACGATTTGCAGTTATTTGACCGCAAAGCCTTTGTGGATTCATTGTTTAAAAAATAACTAGTCCTTTTAGAAGGAAGGAAAAATAAAATGTCATCTCGAACGATAGTGAGAGATCTTTTCGAAGCAACCAGTTAACTAATCGCTTTTAAAAGGTTTCTCGTTAGCACTCGAAATGACAGCAAAACATAATTTTCAATTTGAAAAGATTGAGCGTGAGTAAGGGAACGAGAGATAATCAGTAAATGAGAACAAAATTAGTTAAGCAGCCTGTACAGATAGAAAAGCCGCGTGTGAACGTAGTTACCCTAGGCTGTTCCAAAAACGTGTACGATTCGGAAGTGTTGATGGGCCAGCTGAAAGGTCAGCTGTTTGATGTGGTACATGAGGCCGAGAATGTAGGTAAAAATGACATTATCGTCATCAATACATGCGGCTTTATTGACAATGCCAAGCAGGAATCAATTGACACTATTCTGCAATACAGCGAGCTGAAAGAGCAGGGCAAGGTTGGCAAAGTTATCGTAACCGGATGCCTGTCTGAACGCTACAAGCCCGAATTAGAAGCCGAGATACCTAACGTTGATGCTTACTTTGGTACCAATAACCTGCAGGATGTGCTGCAAACTATTGGCGCTAATTACAAATACGAGTTACTGGGCGAGCGTATGCTCACTACCCCATCGCATTTTGCTTACTTTAAAATTGCTGAAGGTTGCAACCGACCCTGCTCTTTCTGTGCTATTCCGTTGATGCGCGGCAAGCACTTAAGCACACCAATGGATCAGTTGGTAAATCAGGCGAAGAGTTTAGCTAAGCAAGGCACGCGCGAGCTGATACTGATTGCACAAGATTTAACTTATTACGGTTTAGACCTGTACGGTAAACGTAACCTGGATGAATTGATGCGCCGCCTGTCTGACGTTGAAGGCATTGAGTGGATCCGTTTGCAATACGCCTACCCTTCAGGCTTCCCCATGGAAATACTGGATGCCATGAACGAGCGCGACAATATTTGCAAGTATCTGGACATGCCTTTACAGCATATTACTGATAACATGCTGAAATCTATGCGTCGTGGTATTACCAAGCAAAAAACTACGGACTTGGTGAACGCCATTCGTGACAAGGTGCCTAACATTGCACTGCGTACCACGCTGATTACCGGTTACCCCGGCGAAACCGTTCAGGATTTTGAAGAGATGTACAACTGGGTGGAAGCAACCCGCTTTGACCGCCTAGGCTGCTTCACTTACTCGCACGAGGAAAAAACCCATGCGCATACCTTGATAGATGATGTTCCGGAAGAAATTAAGCAGGAACGCTCTGATGCGATTATGGAAGTACAGCAAGGTATATCTTACGAAAAGAATCAGGAAAAGATAGGCAACACCTACAAAGTACTGATTGATAAAATTGATAACGGCTACCTGGTTGGCCGTACTGAGTTTGACTCGCCCGAGGTAGATAACGAGGTATTGATTGATGCTACACAACAATATGCCAACGTTGGCAGTTTTGTAAACGTGCAAGTAAACAGTGCCGAGGACTTTGACCTCTATGGACAAATTGTAAAATAATAAAAAGTACAGGGCGCATGTAAATCATGCGCCTTACTTTTGACCGCATATATGGACGCTAACTGTATCGACTATAAAGAAACCGGCTTTTTTTCTAAAACCGTGATTGACTACCTGGATAATGCTCCCGAGCTTCAATCTTTTTACAGTTATCGTCCCGATTTAAATGGCTTCACCCAGTTACTTGCTAACAAAAAGGTAACCGCCAATCGCCAGTTATTAGTGCAGGTGCTTACCGAGCAATATTTTAAAGCCGACGCGCCACAGTTAGCTCACGCCGATACTGTTAAGGCTAATATTGATTTACTGGCTGCAGATAACTCCTACACGATTACCACCGGGCACCAGTTAAATGTTTTCACAGGTCCGCTGTACTTTATCTATAAAATAGTAACCGCCATTAAACTGGCGCAGCAACTCAAAGCCGAGTTTCCGGACAAAGAGTTTGTGCCCGTTTACTGGATGGCATCTGAAGACCATGACTTTGCCGAAATTAATTACACTAACATAGGCGGCAAAAAAATACAATGGCAGCAGGAAGTGAGCGGTGCAACCGGCCGCTTAGACACTAAGGCAATGCGCGATGCGCTGAACCAGTACAAAGGCATTTTGGGTTTGGATAACTATGCCACCGAGCTGTCGCAACTGGTTGAAACGGCTTATGGCTCCTTCACCAGATTAGCTGATGGTACTCGTTACCTGGTTAATGCGCTATTCGGCCAGTACGGCTTGGTGATTGTTGATGCTGATGACATCCGGCTAAAACAACAGTTTGCCCCAATTATTGAGCAGGATATTCTGGAGCAAAATAGCTTTAAATATATATCTGAAAGCAACGCCGCCTTGCAAAAGCTAGGGGTACATACGCAGGTAAATCCGCGTGAGATAAACTTTTTTTATCTGAAAGATGATTTGCGCGAACGCCTGGTGTTGCATAACAACCAGTATGAGGTATTAGATGCAGACATTCGCTTTACGGAAGATGAATTAAAGCAGGAAATCAGCCAGCACCCTGACCGGTTTAGCCCGAATGTGGTGATGCGGCCCCTATACCAAGAATGTATTTTACCTAACATTGCCTATATTGGTGGCGGTGCCGAAATTGTATACTGGTTACAGCTTAAAGCAAATTTTGACCATTATGTAATTGATTTTCCGGCATTGATTCTGCGCAACTCGGGCCTGGTAGTTCGCAAAGAAACTGCTGTTAAAATACACCGAATGGATATTGAGCCTGCTCAACTATTCCAAAGTGCTGATGTTATTAAGAATGATTGGACCCGCAAGCATACCGAGCACGATTTATCTTTAAAAGAAGAATGGCGCGAGCTGCAATGTGTGTTTGAAAAAATCAAACTGCGCTCGTATAAAATAGACCCTACCCTATCTACATCAACCAGCGCTGTACAAGCCAGATTAAAGCATGCGATAGACAACCTGGAAAAAAAACTGGTAAAAGCCGAGAAACGAAACTTTTCCACCCGGCTCACCCAAATTGATGCCATTAAGCAAGACCTTTTTCCGAAAAACAGTTTACAGGAACGCACCGAGAATTTTGGCTTGTTTTACGTTAAATGGGGACAATCTTTCATCGACGAACTGATCCGGCTTTTTGAACCATTGGAATTTAAGTTTACAGTGGTGACAGAGTAACTTGAATCAACATTTATAGGAGTTATAATTACCCGAATTACTTTTCACGGCATTGCATCCCTCTCCGCAAACCTTTAGCTTTGCGTTCTATGCAAAACGTTTTTCCTGAAGCTACACTCCGCACCTTTACGCAAGACATATTTAAAGCCATTGGCTGCTCTGATGAACACGCCTTACTTGCGGCCGACGTATTGTTAAAATCCGACTTACGGGGAATTGATTCGCACGGTGTGGCCCGCTTAAGTGGCTATGTGCGGCTTTGGGAAAAACAGCGCATCAATCCTACCCCAAATATCCGTATTGTTCACGAAACGCCAACCACCGCCACGGTAGACGGCGACGCGGGGCTTGGCTTGGTTGTAGCACCTTATGCCATGCAAATTGCCATACAAAAAGCTGAGCAATTCGGATCAGGCTGGGTGTCGGTACGAAATTCTAACCATTTTGGCATTGCCGGCTATCATGCCCTGATGGCGGTAGAAAAAGACATGATTGGCTTTGCCATGACGAATGCTAGTCCGCTGGTAGCACCTACTTTTGCTAACGAACGTTTACTGGGTACCAATCCTATGTGCTACGCTTTTCCGGCAGGCCAATATCCACCGGTAATTGTAGACATGGCCACCTCAGCAGCTGCTAACGGCAAGTTGGAAATTGCCCAGCGCTCCGGCAAGCCTGTACCCGAAGGTTGGATACAAGATGGTACCGGTAACTACACAACTGATCCTCATGCGTTAAAATCTGGCGGTTCTCTTCTTCCCCTGGGTAGCGATCGTGAACATGGCAGTCACAAAGGTTTTGGCTTAAGTGCCACGGTTGATATTTTATCCGGCGTGTTATCCGGTGCCAATTATGGTCCTTGGGTACCTCCATTTGTTGCTTTTATGAATCCACTGGAAAATGCACCGGGCCAGGGCATCGGCCATTTTGTAGGCGCTATGCGGGTAGATGGTTTCAGACCTGTGGAGGAGTTTAAATCAAACCTGGATAACTGGATTGAACGCTTTAAATCGGCTCAAACAATTAATACTGATCAAAAAGTAATAATCCCTGGAGAACCTGAACTGGCTGCTGAAGCCGAGCGCAGGTTAAACGGTATTCCGTTGGTTGATGCGGTAGTTGAGGATTTAAATATTTTGGCTGATAGGTTTGCGGTAGAGAGGTTAGTTTGAGTCTGATTCTTTGCTTGTTATGCTAGTTTTTGTTAGTGCTGTTAATTTAACTTCCTTTTGAGCTACGAAACTTACTTCTTCTGCTCATTGCCGCAGGGGCTACTTACTTTGTCATAGCCACAAAGTAAGCAAAAGGCCTAGCTCTCGCGATCCGCTGTCGGCCCACATACCCAACGCTGGCCCGGGCGCGATAGCGGGCCTTTGCGCTACTTCTGTTCCTTAATCGTATCATCTAATGTGAAGCACTGTCGGAACAACTTAGACAAAAAGAATCGGCATTCAGCTTCTTTCGGTAGCTACTACTGTAAGTAAAAGCACTGTCTTAAGTAGAAAGAAGGTGCGGCCGAGAGGTTTCTTTTTGGTTACTTTTTCTTTTCCGGTAAAAGAAAAAGTAACTTCCACAGGCCGTGGTTAAAATACATCCCTATCCTAACGAAGAACAGAAACAAGTTAAAGCACTAACAAAAAATCAGCGTATCAAACTCTACAAATCATCCCGCTGTTCATGCGTAGGCGGCGGTTGTGTACTATTCTCCGGATTCTTAAACTCTTCGGGCGGCGTTTTAACCGGGTTTACCGGCTCTTCATCCTGCTCGTGTTGTTTGGCAATGTTGCCAAAGTCGGGTTCATCGGCTTTGTATTCTAAATCCGGTTTGCGGATAACGGCTTTACCACCGTTATCATCAGGGCGGTCGCTTGGCGTGTCGGATGGTGAAGGCTTATCGTGAGAATTGGCTGGATTTGTCATGATATTAATTTTTATACATAACAGTTTGTACGTGAGCTTTGTTTAACAGCCGATACTAAGCGTTAATTTTTGTTAAAACCATTTGCTAATATGTGTTCAAAGCACATTAATAGTGAATAAAGTTTTACCTTTAACCACGCGTTTTTTAATTTCGCATCCCAACTGGATATTATGGAAGAATTTGAAGCAAGTACATCGGCCAAAAAAACCAAAACCATTTACATCTCAACCGTATTTGGTATAGCCATGGTTTTGCTGATGATAGGTATGCTGGGATTAATACTGGTACACGCCAATAATCTGTCGCGCTATATTAAAGAAAACATGGTGGTAAACGTGTTTGTGGATGAAGGTGCCCGCGAAACAGACGTATTGCAGCTGCAACAACAACTGGATGTGAACCCTTATGTAAAGCGCAGCCAATATGTAAGTAAAGAACTGGCGGCCCGTAACCTGCAAAAAGACTTAGGCGAAGATTTTGTTAAGTTTTTAGGGGTAAACCCGCTTTCGCAATCTATTGATGTGTATATGAAGGCTGAGCATGCCAACAATGCCGATATCAATAAGTTTAAAGCTCAACTATTACAAAACCCATTGGTTAAAGAGGTAAAATATCAACCTTCTCTGGTTGACCAAATGAACCAAAATTTGACCACTATTAGCTTGGTGATCCTGGGCTTTGCCGCCATTTTTGTGGTGGTATCAGTAGCGCTAATCAACAACACTATCCGTTTAGCTATCTATTCGCAGCGCTTTTTGATTAAATCTATGCAATTGGTAGGTGCAACCAAAGGATTTATCCGTAAGCCATTCCTATTGTATGGTATATGGCATGGTTTGCTGGCTGCTTTAATAGCCATCATCCTGCTGGTAGGCACGCTATACGCGGTGTATCAGCAGATACCTGATTTGGTAGTGTTGCGTAATTATACCGAGTTTGGTATTATCTTTTTAGGGGTAGTAGCTTTAGGTATTTTTATTGCCGGCTTTAGTACGCTGCTAGCTGTTAATCGCTTTTTACGTTTAAAAATTTATCAGTTATATAGATAATTATTTATGGCTCAAAAATATACTTCGCCGTTAACATCGGCTTCAAAGCCTTACGGCGCACCCGAAAACAAACCTGTGCAGTTTGCCTTTGGCAAAGCTAATTACCAGTTGCTGGCCGCCAGCGTAGTTATCGTGGCATTAGGCTTTATGCTGATGTCGGGCACAACAGACATCTACAGCAATACCAAAATTGTAATTGCGCCATTAGTGGTGTTGGCCGGTTTCGGACTAGCCTTTTACGCCATCTTTAAAAAGCCTTCATCTAACTAATACATGGAGCTTTTTCACGCGATCATTCTGGCCATCATTGAAGGCCTGACTGAGTTTCTGCCTGTATCATCCACCGGGCACATGATTATTGCCTCATCGGCTATGGGTATTGCCTCTAATGATTTTGTAAAGCTGTTTACTGTAGCTATACAATTAGGGGCCATCCTTTCGGTAGCGGTATTGTATTTCAAACGCTTCTTCCGCTCATTCGATTTTTATATTAAGCTGGTAATTGCTTTTATTCCGGCTGCTGTTTTCGGATTATTATTTAGCAAAAAGATTGATCAACTACTGGAAAGTGCACTTACGGTAGGCATCACCCTTTTTATTGGCGGTATTATCCTTCTGTTTGTCGATAAGTGGTTTAACAAACCTGCTGTTGAGGAAGAGAAAGATATCAGCTACCTAACTGCACTTAAAATCGGTTTTTTTCAGTGCATTGCCATGATACCAGGCACCTCACGTTCGGCCGCTACCATTGTAGGGGGCATGACGCAGAAATTAAGCCGCAAAGCCGCCGCTGAATTTTCATTCTTTTTGGCTGTGCCTACAATGTTTGCCGCTACTGCCAAAAAGCTGTTAGACTTTTATAAAGAAGGGCACACCTTTACCGGCGAAGAAATCAAGTTGCTGGCTGTTGGTAATGTTATTGCCTTTGTAGTGGCCCTGTTGGCTATCCGTACATTTATTACATTTTTAGAGCGCAAAGGCTTTGTGCTGTTTGGCTGGTATCGCATCATTGTAGGTGCTGTAATTATCGGCCTTTATATGAGCGGTCACAATCTGGAAGTGATATAATAAATTGCTTCTGCAATAAAATAGTAAAGCCCCATATCTTTCAGGTATGGGGCTTTTTGTTGTTGAAGTTTAAATTTGCTGTATTATTTCACGAGTGTTCTTTTGTATTGGCTCCTCGCTTTGTCTCTCCCAAAATGCGTACCTTTGCAATTTATCTGATACACATTGAGCGAATTACATCCCAAACATAAAGACTTCAACTTTGCCGAAGGCGAACTACTGTTGGTAAACAAACCCTACCGCTGGACCAGTTTTGACATTGTAGGCAAAATACGCAACGCCTTTAAACCCCTGAAACTAAAAGTAGGTCATGCCGGCACGCTCGACCCGCTGGCTACTGGTTTGCTGATTGTATGCACCGGTAAAATGACCAAGCAGATTGACACCTTCCAGGCCGAAGAAAAGGAATATACCGGTACCATGACACTGGGCGCTACTACGCCATCGTACGATATGGAAACAGAGCCAGATAAAACTTTTGATATTACCCACCTTACCGAACAATCTCTTAATGATGCGTTGAGTCAGTTTATGGGTGATATACAACAATATCCACCGGCACACTCGGCCATTAAAGTTAACGGCGAACGCTTGTATGAAAAAGCCCGTCGTGGTGAGGATGTTGAATTGAAAGCGCGTAGTGTGACCATTAAAGAATTTGAACTCACCCGTATTGAGTTGCCTGAGGTTGATTTTAGGGTAGTGTGCAGTAAGGGCACTTATATTCGTTCACTGGTAAATGATTTTGGTCAAGCTGTAAACAGCGGCGCCTACCTATCCAAATTGCGCCGTACACGTAGCGGTAATTTTCGAATTGAAGATGCCTGGGAAGTAATGGAACTGGTGAATATTATCCGCGAATTAAAAACAGAACCCGAAGTGCAGAAATAATTTACTTTTGCAACCTAACAATCTGCCATCCAATGAAAATCTATCATCATATTGATGAATTTACGCCCTTAAAAAATGCTGTGGTTACCATCGGGACGTTTGATGGGGTACACCAGGGGCATCGTCAAATTATTTCGCGCATACGCGAAATAGCCGACAAAACCGGTGGCGAAACTGTGCTGCTTACCTTTTTTCCGCATCCGCGAATGATTTTACATCCGGAAGATCAGGATCTGAAATTGATAACTACCATACACGAGCGGGCAGAATTACTGGAACAATTGGGTATTGATCATATGATCATCACGCCGTTTTCGCGTGATTTTTCTAATCAATCTGCCGAAGCTTATATCCGGGATATATTGGTTGAGCACATCGGAACCAAAACCATTATTATTGGATACGATCACCGTTTTGGAAAAGACCGCCAAGGTGGTTTGACCGAGCTGCAGCAAGCGGCACCACAATACGGTTTTGAGGTTATTGAAATACCCGAGCAGGATATCGACCATGTAGCAGTAAGTTCTACCCGCATCCGCGAAGCACTGTTACAAGCTAATATCGAGCAGGCTAATACTTTTTTGGGCTATCCCTTCTTTTTAACCGGCAAGGTAATACGGGGCAACCAGATTGGCCGGCAGTTGGGCTACCCAACGGCTAATTTGTTGGTTGAGGAAAGTTATAAGCTGATACCGGCTGATGGTATTTTTGCAGCTACTGTAGAAGTGCAAGGACAGACTTTCCAAGGCATGGCCTATATTGGCCACCGCCCTACCATCAACGGCATGACGCGGAATATAGAAGTGAATATTTTCGATTTCAATCAGGATATTTACAATCAAACGCTGCGGATGCACCTTCACAACTTTGTAAGGCACGACGTAAAGTTCTCGTCATTGGAAGGCTTGAAAGAACAGCTGGCGCTCGACCAAAAATCGGTGTTAACTTTGCTGAATGGCTAATTTCCATTTTAACTTATAATTCATAGATTAGGATTTTGAATGTAAATTCAATACGCGTTATCGCCAGAAATAAAGCAATGGTGCATTCGCAAATCATGATTGTAAACCAATGAAGCTAAACCTTGATAAACAGGAAAGTGAGTTTTTAAACCGGGCCATTGCGCATTGGGAAAAAGAACAACTGCTTACACCAGAGCAAGCTGAAAGGTTGCGTACCTCAACCGAGGTAAAAGGTTTTGACTGGATGCGTTTAGCGCAATACTCTTTTTGGGTCGCGTTGTTTTGTGGCGTGATTGCCGTAGGGTCGCTCATCATCAGCGACAAAGTATTGGATTGGATTCGCAGCCTGTATTACACTCCTGATATTGTTATTGCCGTAGGTGCTGCGTTAATTGCAGCCGGCTCATTTTATGTAGGTCGCCGCCGTAAAAGACTACATCCCGAGCGTGTATTTAGTAATGAAGCTACCATATTTACAGGCGTGTTATTCACAGCCTGCTCCATTGCCTATCTTGGTAAAACATTTGATAATGGTTCTGGTCACTTCTCATTGCTGTTCCTGATTTCTGTTTTTGTTTATGGCTTTTTGGCCTGGAAACTTGATTCCAAGATGATATGGCTGTTTGCCCTTATATCATTAGGGAGTTGGTTTGGCACCGAAACCGGGTATCAAACTCGTTGGCAATATTATTTTCTGGGTATGAATTACCCGCTACGCTTTGTGGCGTTTGGAATACTACTGGTTGCTGCCTGCTACTTACTTCGTAGCAAAAAGTGGATGGCCCAGTTCTGGGATTTAACTTATGTAGTAGGCTTGCTGTATTTGTTCCTGTCGCTGTGGTTACTGAGTATTTTTGGAAACTACGGCCATTTGGAAGACTGGTGGCAGGTAAAGCAAATATCCCTGTTTTATTGGGGCATTATATCAGGTGCTGTAGCCGGTGGTTTCTTGCTGTACGGACTAAAAACCAAAGATGCCATTGCCCGTGAATTTGGTATCACTTTTCTGCTCGTTTTTATTTATACCAAGTATTTTGAGTACTTGTGGAACCATATCCCATACACACTGTTTTTTGCTATTCTGGCAGCGTCGTTCTGGTTTATTGGCAGACGGGCCGAAAAGATATGGAATTTACGAACTGATGAGGAGCCTAAATCAAACTCTGGTATTACTTCTGCTAATGATGTTTAAAAATCAGGATAAGTTGTTTTACAATATGATAAGCCGAAAAAGCATAAAACAGTAAAGCAATACTGGTATTAATAGCTTTGGTACTCAATTCAAATTTTGATTGTACATATTGTGCGGAACGGGCATAAGCATATAAACACAAAAATGCTCCTGATGCCGATCCTAAACTAAATACGCCCAGCGCCCACAAACCCGGTAATATCCATTGGTGAGCCAGCAGGTATGTACCCGCAATCATCCAAAAAGGGATTTGCATAGGGTTAATAAAGCCTAGCAAAATACCGTAACGAATAGCCTCGCGGTCTGAATACTTAGCTTTAGGCGGCTTATTACGGTTAAGCCAGGTAATGGTACCTAATGTGGTAAATAGCACCACCATCACCCAATCAATAATGGTTTCTACGTGAGGTTGCTCTGACAGCCACTTGGCCGCCTGCATTATAAAAAAAGTAAAAAAGAATTCGACGCTCGAAAAAGCAATAATAAAACGCAGCGCCTGGCGCATGCCACGGTTTATAGTTAATTGTACAAGGCTTAGGTTTATATTACCTGGAGGGATGTAACCGGTAAAGTTGGCTATCAGTCCCAAAAAAAACGTCAGGAAAATCATTACCCAAAAGTAATCCGATTTTTGAAACTATACAGAAACATTGTTTTAGTTCAGTATTAAATTATCGTTATTTGCATTTTTCTTATAAAACAGTTTACATGTCTGCTCCCCGAATTATCTCCCTGCAACCAGCCGCTACCGAAATTGTTTGTGCCCTGGGCCTCGAGCCTCAACTGGTTGGCCGCTCTCATGAATGCGATTATCCTGAAAGTGTAAAACAGCTTCCTGTATGCTCGTACGATAAAATTGGCGCAGGCCTAAGTAGCGGCGAGATTGACCGTCAGGTAAAACAGCGTTTGGCTGATGCACTATCTGTATTTGAGCTGAACCGGGAGCTTATTAATCAATTACAGCCCGACGTGGTAATTACACAAGCCCAATGCGAGGTTTGCGCCGTATCACTACCTGAAGTAGAGCAAGCGCTGGCTGAGGATTTGAATAAATCAGCCCAGATTATTTCACTGCAACCTAACAGCCTGGATGAGATATTTGCTAATATCCGTGAAGTGGCTACTGTATTAGATGCCTTGCCTGCTGCCGAAACCTTGTTGGAAGATTTACAGGAGCGGGTAGATATTATCCGTCATAAACTAAAGTTTATCGAAAATAAGCCTACGGTAGCTTGCATCGAGTGGTTAGATCCGCTCATGGTATCCGGCAATTGGGTGCCCGAACTGGTAAGCATAGCGGGCGGTAGGGCTGTAATGGCCGAAGCGGGCAAGCACTCGCCCTACATAGAATGGGAAGACCTGCGCATGCAAGACCCAGAGGTGATTGTAGTAATGCCCTGCGGCTTTTCCATCGAACGCACTTTGAAAGAAATTGACATTTTGCTGCAACTACCCGGCTTTGCCGATTTACAGGCGGTAAAAAATAAACGCCTGTACATTGCCGATGGCAACCACTACTTTAACCGCCCCGGCCCTCGCGTGGTAGATTCGGTCGAGATACTGGCCGAGATTATTTATCCAAAACAGTTTATTTTTGGATATGAAGGTGAGGGATGGATTAAGTTTGAGGTGTAACCCGTTCCAAACCCTTCCCAGCAGGAAGGACAAAAAATTCAATAAATAAAAAATGTCATTTCGAGTGCTAACGAGAAATCCTTTGAAAGCGATTAGTTAACCAGTTGCTTCAAAAAGATCTCTCACTGTCGTTCGAGATGACATTATTTGAAACTTCTAAGACCTAAAACATCACATTAAATCCGGCATAGTAATTTCTCATAGGCGCCGGATTATAATATCGGTTACCTACCGCATTCAAATCATTGCCCAGGCTGTAATGTTCATTAAGTAGGTTATCAGCCCCTGCGTAAATCTCTAACTTATACTTACGCCCCGTAAATGGCTGCCAACCAGCCTTAGCCTGTACCAGATTGTAATGCCCGGCGTAAACTGTATTGGCATCGTTAACCGGTATGCGGCTGGTGTAGTTGTGTTGCACAAAAAAGTAAATAGTTTGCGGTAATCTGAGTTGTAAACTACTGACGATGACTTGCCGAGGCGTGCCGGTTACTTGGTTGCCTGAGTAGTTGTTGCCTAAAGCGGTATAATCTCTGAATTTGAACTTGTTGTAGGTAAAGGCTTCGTTAAATTGTAAGCCGCGGATAAAGCCATTAGTACGTTGGCGAATAATCCAGGCCATAAAGTTTACCTCTGCCCCCGGCTGATTAGTGCCACCGGCATTTAAAAAGAAGTCGGTTTCGTTAACATTACGACGGTTAACAATGGCATTGGTTAAGCGGTAGTAAAATACCGACGCATCCAGTAAAATACTTTCGTCACGGTTACGCAGCCGAAAACCGGTCTCATAGTTCCAGCCGGTTTCAGCCTGTAAATCGGTGTTGACTATATTGTTGCTTGGGCGCACCTCGGCAATGGTAGGCGGCGAGTAACCTCGACTTACAGACGCCCGCCAAATAAAATCCTGATTAATTTGGTATGACATGGCAATACGCGGCATTAACTCCGCCGAAAAATTGCGTGTATTAAAGCCCGATTGATTAAGCGGAAAAATATTGCGGAACTTGTATTGATAATAGTTTAAACTCAGCGCTGCTTCTACATCCAATCGCTTAAATAAAGTAGCGGCGTAGCGTGCAAAGAAGAAGTGCTGGTTGGTATTTACCTCGTCAAGCGCCTGTGGGTTAGCTTTTACACCCCGGTTATTGTCATAATTATTGATATCAGCATTAGTTTGCTGCCATTCGGCACCCAGGTTAAATTTCCAATCGATAGTTGAGGAAGGCAGTCCGTTCAATTCAAAGTAAGTGCGGCCGCCATAAGTATTCTCTTTGCGCTGCTCGTAATTGGTAATAAAAGGGTTGGCAAAATCAACACGACTACCAAATATGGTAGCCACATTGCGAATACGATCGGTCAAATGAGCTTCATTCACTAATCCGCCAAACAGCATTTTGGTACTGATGCCAATGTTTTGGTCTATGGCTCCTAAAACGGCCGGTGTAGCCGGACGGGCGGCCCGTGGATTAGCCTGATATTGCGCCAGCATTAGTCCGCCGGGGGTTTGATATTTTAAATCAGAGTAAAAGCCCAAAGCTTTTAACTGGTTTTGGTTGCCGTAGTAATAGCGATCGGCCAGCTGAATGTAATGCCGTTGCATGTAACTATGGTCGCGGTAGCCATCATACGTTTGGTAGGCCTGATTGATATTTAATTCGTTGTTGCTCCATCGGTGATGGATAGCTGCATTTTGGTGAAACAAACCGTACGAGCCGGCATTGGCACCCAAACTTACCGAAGTGCTATCGGTATAACGATTGATAGGATTGAGCAATACCACACCACCAGAGTTGGCACCAAATAAACTGCCATCTGGCCCTTTTAAAACCTCGAGGCTATGTAAGCTGGTAATGTCCAGTGCATTCAGGTAAGTATTACCGCCGGCATCTGTTAAAGGTATTTCATCAAAGTAAATCTTCACATTCCGAACGCCATAAGGCGAGCGCAACAAACTGCCGCGAATAGATAAACGGTAACTGCCCGGCGTACGTTCTTCCATGCGTATACCCGGCAAAGTATTTAATGCGCTTACCAGCGAGTTACTGGGTTGCAATGCCAACTGATTAACACCTAAAACGCCTACTGAAGCAGGAATGCGCAATACTGGCCGCTCCGATAGATAAGCACGTACGGTAACTTCTTTTAAGCGTTTGGTTGTATCGTTGTGTAAAGTATCTGTACGATGCTGAGCCTGTACCTGTGTAAAAGAAAAGCCCAACAATAAGGCGGTGTAAAATTTTATCATGCGTTGGATATACAAAACAAACATAGCCCTTTTGTTTGAAGGGCTATGTTTGTTTTTAGCTAAAAATTATACTGCTGCGTTTATGCAAAATTACTTTTCTGCACTTACCCGCCAAATAGTATTTCCCGCATCGTCAGCTACCAGCAGGGCACCGTCTTTAGCTACTGCTACACCAACTGGGCGTCCATGTACCTGGCTGGTAGCCGGATCGGCAATAAAGCCAGTTAAAAAATCTTCAGGTTTGCCTGGTTTGCCGTTGGTAAAAGGTACAAACATAACTTTATAACCCACCAGTTTAGAGCTGTTCCACGACCCATGCTGGCCGATGAACGCACCGTTTTTATACTTAGCCGGGAATTTATCACCGTCATAAAAAGCCAACCCTAATGATGCTGTGTGTGCACCCAATGGTACATCAGGCACTATAGTTTTTTTAACCAAATCAGGGCGTTCGCCTTTTCGGCGCGGGTCTTCATGCTGGCCAAAGTAAGCGTATGGCCAGCCGTAAAAGCCGCCTTCTTTAACGCTGGTCAGGTAATCAGGCACCAGTTCGTCGCCCAGTTCATCACGTTCGTTTACGGCTGCCCACAGCACATTAGTGCCTGGCTGAAAATCGATACCTGCCGGATTACGTAAACCGCTAGCATATATTTTTTCGTTAGAACCGTCCAATCCAACGACTAACACATCGGCGCGACGAGCTTCGTTAGCCATACCATGTTCCGCCACGTTGCTGCCCGAACCAACTGCAATATATATCTTGGTACTATCCGGACTTACCTGCAGGTTACGTGTCCAGTGGTTATTGTAACCGCCAGCTGGTAATTTTACAATACGTTCGCCAGGTTTGGTAATACGGGTATCACCAGGAGTGTATGGGTAGCGCCATAGGCCATCAGTGTTAGCTACATAAAAATACCGTCCTACTATGGTCATGCCATAAGGCTGTTTTAAACCACTCAGGAAAACGCCTTTGTTATCTACTACACCATCACCGTTCGAGTCGCGGAAAATGATGATATTGTTGGCGCTTTTACCCATATTTTGCGACTTGCTTTTACCGCTAACCGCATTTTTAACAGCGGTAGTGCCATTGGCTTCGGTAGTAGCCTGCGCTGCAAACACATCGCCATTAGGTGCTACATAAAGGTTGCGAGGGTTATCCAGTTTATCAGCATACAAACTAACTTTAAAACCTTTAGGCGCTTTGGGTAAAGTGTCTTTAGGCCAGCCAATCAGTTCACAAAAAACCGTGGTAGATTTGGTTTGATAAGGCGGTGGCAAATGTACCGTATCGCCCGTACTAACACTTACGGTATCGGCCTGTTTCGGGTCTGGTTTCTTTTTGGAAGAGCAGCTGGCAAGTATCGTTGCCGATACGGCAAGGCCATATATCCAGTTTATGTTTCTCATGGTAGCAGTATATGTTTACTGAAACCACAACCTCATAGCTATCACTATTGTTTGTAAGTATTTGTTTACAAGCTTTTCTTACACAAAACTTAATATTTTACAAATTTTTCTATCTGCTCGTTCACAAATTTTAAAGTATCCGCTTTGTGTAGATTTCCTTCTTCGTCCAACTCTTTATGTATAGCCGGAATATGTATTTTTAGCGGCATGATGTGCATATGCATATAATTGCACACGCCTGTAAAATGCTCTATACCCCTAATATTGCCATACTTACCTGACGAAAGGCCCACCAAAGCTGCTTTTTTATCATAAAAACTATTTGGAAAATCGCAGGCATCAATAAAAGCTTTCAACACTCCCGGAAAGCTGCCATTGTATTCGGGTATAACGAATAAAAACTTCTGCGTATCGGCTACCATTTGCTGCATAGGCACAAACGCTTCGCTACGCTTGCCAAACATATCCGTTTGTATAAAATTGGCAGGTAAATCCATCAGCGAAAATAAATTCACTTCCAAACCCTTATTCAGCAACAATCTCTGATAATATTTTGATAACTTTAGAGTTGAACTATCAGGACGATTGGTGCCTGCAATGATGGTAATCATCTTAATATTGTTTATAAGTTAGCGCAACAGGCGGGGTTGCCAATTGTTTAATTTCGTATCTTTAGCCCCCGGATTAAGCGTGCGAAAGTATTAAATTTTACCTTTACTTTTGGCTATACCGGTAATAGGGATGTGTTGTAATATTTGGAGTATATAAAAATGAGTAAGATAATTGCGTTAGCTAATCAAAAAGGCGGTGTGGGTAAAACCACTTCTTCTATCAACCTGGCGGCAAGTTTAGCCGTGCTGGAATACCGGACTTTATTGGTGGATGCCGATCCGCAGGCTAACTCAACCTCGGGTATTGGTTTTGATCCGCGCACCATTAAAAACAGTATTTATGAGTGCATCATTAACCAGATTGACCCTAATGATGCCATACAAAAAACGGAAACACCCAATCTGGATTTGCTACCAGCGCATATTGACCTGGTAGGTGCCGAGATTGAAATGATAAACCTTACCGACCGCGAATACAAAATGCGTGACGTGTTGGAAAAGGTGAGCCCCAATTATGATTTTATCATCATCGACTGCTCGCCATCACTGGGCTTAATTACCATTAACGCCCTTACCGCTGCTCACTCGGTAATTATACCGGTACAATGTGAATATTTTGCATTGGAAGGTTTGGGCAAGCTGTTAAATACTATCAAAATTGTACAGAACCGCCTTAACCCGCAGCTGGACATCGAAGGTATTTTGCTAACGATGTATGACGTGCGCCTGCGCCTGTCAAACCAGGTGGTTGAAGAGGTGCGTACGCACTTTGAAGATTTGGTATTTGATACCATTATACAGCGCAACACCCGCCTTAGCGAGGCGCCAAGCTTTGGTGTATCGGTAATTATGCACGATGCTACCTGTAAAGGCGCTGTTAACTATTTGAACCTGGCCCGCGAGATTATTAGAAAAAATGGGTTATTGAAACCATCCGGCCACGAAAATACCGTAGCTGTTTAATTAAATGAGCGTAGACAAAAAGAAAGCACTAGGCAGAGGGTTAAGCGCCCTCTTAAATGATACAGCCGAGGTAGCACCGCACCGGCAACAAAAGCCTGTAGCAGCCGAAACGGTTGGCAACAGCTTGGGGGCCATAAGTGAGATACGTATTTCTGAAATTGAAATAAACCCATTTCAGCCCCGTACTGATTTTGACGAACAAAGCCTTTATGAACTGGCTGAATCCATCAAAGTGCAAGGCCTTATTCAGCCTATTACCGTACGGCGTGTAAATGCACATGCTTACCAGCTGATATCCGGCGAACGCCGTTTGCGTGCCTCAAAACGTGCCGGTTTAACTACCATTCCGGCTTATATACGCACCGCTAACGACCAGCAATTGCTGGAAATGGCGTTGATAGAAAACATTCAGCGCGAAGATCTGAATGCTATGGAAGTTGCCATAAGCTTTCAGCGTATGCTGGAAGAATGTAACCTGAAGCAGGATGAACTTGGCGAACGGGTAAGTAAGAACCGGTCTACCGTTACTAATTACCTGCGGTTGCTTAAACTACCGCCCAGCATACAAGCCTCTATTCGCGATGGCGACATCAGCATGGGGCATGCACGTGCTTTAATCAACGTAACTGACCCAACCAAGCAGTTGTACATTCATCAATTGATTTTACAACAGGGCTTGTCGGTACGTAAGGTAGAAGAGATGGTGCGCGATTTGCAAAAAGCGCCGGTAAAAAAGGAAGGCAAAAAACCAGAGCCAATTTCTTTCCAGGTTCAGAAAATTCAGGACGATCTGGCATCTAAGTTTAGCACTAAAGTAAAAGTTAAAGTAGGCAACAAAGGTGCCGGCAGCATCGAAATTCCGTTTATGTCGGAAGATGATCTGGGCCGTATCCTCGAAATGCTGGATTGGTAAAATGGGCAGGTTGTTACTACTCATAGGTTTGTTTTTAGCTGTGACCTTTCGTGCTGCGGCTCAAGGCCCTGATACGGTTAAGGTAAAAACGGCTGCCGATAGCCTGAGCCGTCTAAATAGTAAGCGTGACTCGGCTAAAGCAAAACCTTTAAAACCTTTTGCACCCAAGCCGTCTAAAGTAAAAATTTATCGCCCCGATAGTACGCATAGCCCAGGATTGGCTGTTCGCCGTTCGGCCATGATACCAGGCTGGGGGCAAGTTTATAATGGCAAATGGTGGAAAGTACCCTTAATTTATGCAGGATTAGGCGGACTTGGTTTGGCTCTTGAATTCAATCACCGGTATTATAGGCAGTACCTGCAAATGGCCATCTACAAGCGCGATGGATTAACCGTTGATCAAATTAACTCACAATACGGCGGCAAGTACCTAAAAGAGTATCAAGCCTTATCATCAAATGTCTCTTATCAGGCGTTGGTAGATGCTAAAAATGCCAATCTGCGTAACTTTCAGTTAAGTATTTTAGGAACGGTTGCTGCCTGGGGCATACAAATGGTTGATGCTTATATCGATGCCAAGTTTAAGCATTCTTATACGATGGATAATGACTTGGGACTAAAAATCACGCCGGGCTTACTAAATAACAACACGGCTTACGCTTCCAATTTTAGTAGTACATTTACACCCGTTTTAAAAGTTTCTTTAAATTTTAAATAAGGCTGGTAGTATAGGGCGCAAGCGCTTACTGTTAAAGCTAATTATAAACTGTATTCATGAAAATCGCATTATCAGGCTATGGCAAAATGGGCAAAATCATCGAAAAGATGGCTCTTGACCGTAAGCACGAAATTGTATTAAAAATTGATAAAGATAATACCCATGAACTAACCGCCGACAACCTGCGCCAGGCAGATGTGGTGATTGAGTTTAGCACCCCCGACTCCGCTTTTAATAACATCAAAACTTGTGTGGAAGCTGGTGTGCCGATAGTAGTGGGTACAACCGGTTGGTATGACCATTTGGACGAAGTAAAGCAATTGTGCGAGCAAACCGGCGGCGCTGTTTTATACGGTACCAATTTTAGTGTAGGCGTTAATGTGTTTTTTCACATCAATAAAATGCTGGCCAAAGTGATGAACAACTATCCGTATTACGGTGTACAGGTAGAAGAAATTCATCACACGCAAAAGCTGGATTGGCCCAGCGGCACAGCCATCACCATTGCCGAAGGCATTATTGAAAACCTGGATGTTAAAACCGAATGGACCAAGGCGCTGGTAAGCGATACAGATGATGCAGACAGCAATGTTAACGAGCGCGATAATGAGTTGCTGATTGAGTCGTTACGCATTGAAAATGTACCTGGAACCCATACCGTTATTTATGATTCGGAAGTAGATACCATAGAATTTAAACATACGGCACACAACCGCAACGGCTTTGCCTTGGGGGCAGTACTAGCGGCCGAATGGATAAAAGATAAAAAAGGCTGCTATCCGGTAACAGATATGTTTAACTTTAGTGCCTGATTACAAGTTATTATACGAGATTAACATTACATGAACTGGAAATTCTGGAATAAAAAACAGGGCGAGCCTAAAAAGAAAAAAAGCACCACCCGCGAGTGGGTAGATGCTATTTTATTTGCGGTAATTGCTGCTACGCTTATCCGTACGCTGTTTATTGAAGCGTATACTATACCAACCCCGTCTATGGAGCGATCACTGCTGGTAGGCGACTTTTTGTTTGTAAGCAAGGTGAACTACGGTGCCCGTACCCCCATGACACCAATTGCCTTTCCATTTGCCCATCACACCATGCCTGTATTAGGTACTAAGGCTTATTGGGATGGCGTTAAACTGCCTTATTACCGTTTGCCGGGTTTAAGCGAAGTTAAAAAAGGTGACGTGGTGGTGTTTAACTGGCCTATGGAAGCCGACTCGCCTTACTACCGGCCGGTTGACAAGCGCGAAAATTACATTAAACGCTGCCAGGGCGCACCCGGCGACACGTTAAAGATTGTTGACGGGCAGGTTTTTGTAAATGGCAAAGCGAATGAAAATCCACCAGAAAGCCAAATTGATTATAAGATTACAACCAACGGTGAGCAGCTGAATCCATTGATTTTAGAGCAATTAAAAATCTCATATTATGATGGTTTTGCTAATCCTACGATGACCAAAGAGTCGGCTGATAAACTGAGAGGCTTTTCAAGCATTACGTCAATCAAACCTAACTTGGCGCCAAAAGATTCGGTAGATATTTACAGTCAGCCGGTGTTTCCAAATGATCCGCATTATCGTAAGTGGAACCAGGATAACTTTGGCCCTATCCTGATCCCTAAAAAAGGCTGGACGGTTAAATTAGACAGCTTAACGCTACCTGTTTACAAGCGCGCTATCACCGTTTATGAAGGCAATAAGCTGGAGACTAAAGGCAATGATATTTACATCAACGGCCAAAAAGCCACTAGCTATACTTTTAAAATGAATTATTACTGGATGATGGGTGATAACCGCCACGATTCATTAGATTCACGTTTCTGGGGATTTGTGCCCGAAGATCACATTGTAGGTAAGGCTTTATTTATCTGGATGAGTTGGGATGATAACGCGTCCTTCCTACACAAGATACGTTGGAGCAGGATATTTAGAGGTATCCATTAATAGATATTTGAAAGCCCTTAGTTAATAGCTAAGGGCTTTTCTATATACTTTTGTTAGTGCTTTGACTTCTGGTTGCGCCCTGTTAGGATGGGTTAAGTAATTATACCACAGCCTGTGGATGTTACTTTTTCTTTTGCCGGAAAAGAAAAAGTAACCAAAAAGAAACCTCTCGGCCGCACCTTTTCCTATATTCTGCCAGTACTTCAACTTAAGGCAATGGTACCCGGAAAAGCTGAATGCCGACTTTTTGAGGTCTTGTTCTGGCAGTGCTTTATGTTAAATGAAAAGAAGAGGATAAAAGCAAAAAGAAGCGCAAAGGCCCGCTGTTGCGCCCGGGCCAGCGACGGCCTTGCGGGCAGATAGGTGATCGCAACAGCTAGGCTTTTTTGGTTCTTTTGTAGCTATGACAAAAGAACTAGCCCCTGCGGCAATGAGCAGACGAAGTAAGTAAATGACCACTGCAATAAGTTCAAACAACACAAACCTGAAAAATAAATAGCAGAGCCAAACAACACACGTTCCCTCTACCGCTCAATCCCAGCCGAATTAAACTGCAAATCGTATAACTTACGATAATAACCATTCTCGATACGAAGCAATTCCTGATGGGTACCCATTTCCTTGATCTCACCATGATCAAGCACAATGATTTTGTCGGCGCTCTGGATGGTGGATAACCGGTGAGCAATTACAATGGCAGTACGGCCTTGCATTAGCTTATCAATAGCGTTTTGGATCAGCAGCTCGGTTTCGGTATCTACAGATGATGTAGCCTCGTCTAAAACCAGAATAGCCGGGTTATAAACCAACGCCCGTACAAACGAAATTAACTGCGCCTGGCCAGCCGATAAGGTGGCGCCGCGCTCCATTACATTATAATCATAGCCGCCCGGTAAGCGCTCAATAAATTCATGCGCACCCACGTTTTTAGCAGCGGCCACAATTTGTTCACGAGTTATAGACGGATTGTTCAGACTAATATTATTGGCAATGGTATCTGAGAAAAGAAAAACATCCTGAATTACGGTGGCAATTTGTGATCGCAGATAATTCAATTCATAATCTTTAATATTTACGCCATCTACGGTTACTTGGCCCTGCCCTATTTCGTAAAAACGGTTTAGGATGTTAATAGTAGATGATTTACCGGCACCAGTGGCACCTACCAGCGCCAAAGTTTCGCCAGGCTTTACGGCAAAGCTTATATTTTTCAACACCCAGTTGTCATCGTTATAAGCAAACCATACTTCGTTAAACACAATTTCGCCACGCAAGGCACCACTTTTTACTTTGCCATCATTCACTACCACCTCGTCGGTATCCAGTACCTTAAAAATACGGTCGGCTCCAACCATGCCCATTTGCAGGGTATTAAATTTATCGGCCAGTTGGCGTATCGGGCGGAACAATAGGTTAAGCAAGGCAATAAAGGCGATGATCAATCCGGGGGTAATGCCTTTATGTGATGCCGACATATCCGCCATTTGCTGATCAGTAAGGATGCGTTTGCAACCATACCAAACCAGTAGACCGATAGACAGCGCCATAAATATTTCAACTACCGGAAAAAAGATGGAATAATACCAGTTAGACCGGATGTTGGCATCACGATATTTAACATTCACTTCTTTAAACTTACGCATCTCCTGGTCTTCGCGGGCAAAGTATTGGATGATGCTGATGCCCGAGATATGCTCCTGTAAAAAGGTATTGAGTTGTGCTACCTGGGTGCGCACTTCCTGAAAAGACGATTTGATAGCTTCTTTAAATATGTATGTAGCGGCCAGCAAAAAAGGGATTGGAATTAAGGTAATCATCGTTAGCTTCCAATCCTTCGACAACATATAAATAATGATGGATATCAAAAGCAGCATGTCGCCCATGATGGATATCAAACCTTCCGAAAAAATATCGGCAATGGTTTCCAAATCAGATACCGTACGGGTAATAAGCATGCCGATAGGCGTACGGTCGAAGTACTTTAGGCGCAGACTGATGATATGATTAAACACATGAATCCGCAAATCGCGTATTACAGATTGCCCGAGGGCGTTGGTCAGGTAAGTTTGGTAATACTGTGTGATGGTTTGTACCACCAACTGAACAATCATCAAACCAACAATAAATACTAAACCGTTATAATTATTGGTCACAATGTAATCGTCCATTGCCTTTTCCATCAGGATAGGCTGCGCCAGGGCAATAACGGCTACAAATATGGTAAGGAAAGCTGCTATAATAAACGTAGTGCGGTACGGCTTTACGTAATGCATTATCCTCAACAGCAGCTTCCAATCTATGGCTTTTCCGGTTACTTGAGACATTTGTTTACTTAATAATTTATGGAATGACGGAATGCTTGATTTTGTTTGTCACTCTACTTTGCCATTATCATCTCTCACTGTTGTTTGAGATGATAATTCTTGATGAATTATAAATAAGGATATTTTACTTCCGTTAAGTATAACCCGCAGGCAGGCACAGATGTTCCGGCATTGCTGCGGTTTTTGCTTTCGATGATTTGACGGATACCATCAGGCTCTATTTCATGGCGACCAACCATCAGGCAGGTTCCTACAATGGCCCGTACCATATTACGCAAAAACCGGTCGGCCGATATGTAAAACACCAGTCCATCACCAGTTTGCACCCACTCTGCACGGGTCACTTTGCAGTTATTGGTTTTTACCTGAGTGTTTGATTTACTAAAGCAGCTAAAATCAGTGTACTCCATAATAATTTGCCCGGCTTGGTTCATAGCCTCCACATCCAGGTTTCCTTTTAATAACCAGGAGTAGTTGTTTTTAAACGGATTTTTATGAAAATGAATATGATACTCGTATGATCGCTTTATAGCATCAAAACGCGCATGGGCATCGGGATGTACAGGAGTGACGCGTTTAACAGCAATATCAATAGGCAACAGTGCATTAATGCCAGCCTCGAACCGTACAAGATCAATAGCTTTCAGGCTATCAGGATAATCAAAATGCACAAATAATTGCCGAGCGTGTACACCGGTATCCGTTCGTCCGGCACCTGTGGTTTCAACAGGGTGGCGTAACAGTATGGCCAGTGCTTCATTCAACTTTTGCTGTACGGTTACAGCATTTGGCTGTATTTGCCAACCGTGGTAGCGTGTACCCTCATAAGTCAGTTCTAAAAAGTATCGTTGATATTGAGACACATTACAAAGGTAGCAAACCCTTAACAATGCTCAATTTATAATTTGCCAAACAATTTTATATTTGCCGTGCTAATTAATCAATTATGTTACAACGCGTACAAAGTATATACCTGTTTTTTGCCAGCCTGGCACTGTTTGCCTTATATATGGTAACCCTGGCTAATAATGTTTACATCGGCGGTAAGCCAACCTCTATCAAAATAACCGGCCTCTTTCAGGACGTTAATGGTGCACAGCAGCATGTCAGCTCGTTTGTAGCACTTACCGCGGTGTTGGCTGTTATTGCTCTTTTGCCTTTGGCCATCATCTTTTTATATCGCAACCGCAAGCAGCAAGTTGCTTTGTGCTACAGCGCTATTTTGGTGATATTGGGCTATAGCTTTTGGATGGCGCAAACCGTTAAAAACGCTACTGAAGAAGCGGCAGGCGTGGTATTAAAATCAGACAATTTTGGTGTAGGCATGTTTTTACCACCACTGGGTATATTGTTGATATTTTTAGCTATCCGCGCTATAAAAAAGGACGAGGCACTGGTTCGCTCGGCTGATAGGCTACGCTAGTTAAAGCGCCCCTCACCAGCAATTACCCGGTAAGGCTTTTTAAAGAAATCGGCCACTGTTTTGTTAAAATCATCCTTATAAAAGATCGGGGTTGAATGGCCCGAGTTGGGTAAAATCCACAAATATGATTTTGGGATAGATTGTGCAATAAGCATGGTATGCTGCGGCAGCAGCACATCATGGTCGCCGCCTATCACCAGTGTAGGGCAACTGATAGTTTTGAGTTGTTCTACTTTTATATGCGGCTCATACGATAGCAAGTGCATTAATTTGCGGGCGTTCTTAAACCCTGCCGGCGGGCTTTTCATCTTTCTCAGTGAGTCATCCATCATCTTGTTCTGTTGCATTACCATGCGGTACACTGCCGGGTCAACTGCGGTAGTATCGGGCCATAAGTTAGCACCGGTAACGGCCAGTTTTTTCACCTTATCAGGATGCCGGATAGCCATTAGTAATCCGTTGATACCACCGTCGCTCCAGCCAATTACATAGCACTGTTTCAGGTGCAGGCTATCCAGCAAAGCATTTAAATCATCAGTCATCATTTCATAACTCAATGAATCGCTGTTATCTACCGATTTACCCTGCGCCCGACTGTCAGCCAATATTACTTTATAGTTCTTAGCAAAATAAGGTATCTGGTATAAAAAGTTATTTATAGAACCACCATTACCATGAATAATCAGTAACGGTTCGCCTTTGCCGTATACTTCGTAATACATTTTAAATCCGCGGGTATTCAAGTATCGTCCCACTTTGGCATTTCGGCCATACATGGTGGTGTCAAATGGCGATTTTGCGCTTTGTGCCGAAGCTTCAAATACTAATATTGTACATAGTGCGCCCAATAAAAAGGTTCCTAAAATTTTCATGATGTAGATTTAAGCTATTGTATGTAAATATATTACATTTAATTCAAGCTTTATATTCATCACCCAAATCTCATTTTAATTTACGCATTCGAAAAGCCAATTAAAATCCTTACTTTTGCACCCGATTTAGCAATGTAGCTAAATACGTTATTTTAATTCATGAACAACCCATTTATTGAACTGGGAATCCGTCATGATATTGTTAATGCCATCACTGAGTTAGGATTTGAAAATCCTACGCCAATCCAGGAACAGTCAATTCCGGTATTGTTAACAGGCAGCAACGATTTTGTCGGATTAGCCCAAACCGGGACCGGAAAAACTGCTGCTTTTGGCTTACCATTATTGGAACTGCTGGATTTTGAAGAAAATTATCCACAGGCACTGGTATTGTGCCCTACACGTGAACTTTGTTTACAAATCACCAATGATCTGAAAAACTACTCTAAAAACATGAGCAACGTAAATGTTGTGGCTGTTTACGGAGGCGCCAGTATTTCAGACCAATTACGCCAAATTAAACGTGGCGTACAGATTGTTGTTGCTACACCGGGCCGTATGCTCGATATTATCAACCGCAAGGCTATTGATTTTTCGCAGGTACAATATGTAGTATTGGATGAAGCTGATGAAATGCTCAACATGGGCTTTCAGGAAGACATTGATAGTATCTTATCCACTACGCCCGAGGATAAAAAAACCTGGCTGTTTTCGGCCACTATGCCAAGCGAAGTTCGCCGCATTTCTAAAAAGTATATGACCGACCCGTATGAGTTAACTATGGGTGCGAAAAATACTGGTAATGCCAACATTGAACATGAGTACTACATTGTACGTGCCCGTGATAAATATGCAGCATTTAAACGTATTGTAGATTTTAACCCTGAGATTTTTGGTATCGTATTTTGCCGTACCAAAATTGAAACTCAGGAAATCGCCGAAGCGCTGATTAAAGACGGCTACAATGCCGACTCGTTGCACGGTGACTTATCGCAACAACAGCGCGACAAAGTAATGAAACGTTACCGTGAGCGCAGCTTGCAATTGCTTATTGCAACCGACGTAGCTGCCCGTGGTATTGACGTTAACGACGTTACACACGTTATTAACTATTCATTACCTGATGAAATTGAGAACTACACCCACCGTAGCGGACGTACCGCCCGTGCCGGTAAAACAGGTGTATCTATTTCTATCATCAACTCAAAAGAGATTGGTAAAATCCGCCAGATTGAGCGTGTTATTGGCAAAAAATTCATTAAAGCCGAAATACCAACCGGTTTTGATGTTTGCGAAAAACAACTTTTTGGTTTGATACATAAAGTACATAATGTTGAAGTGAATGAACAGCAAATTGAGCAGTACATTCCGCGCATTATGGACGAGTTTGCTGATCTGAGCAAAGAAGATTTAATTAAGCGTTTTGCATCTATCGAGTTTAACAGCTTCTTAGAATACTATAAAAACGCACCTGATTTGAATGTACCGGAAGATACACGTGCCGGTCGTGATAGCAACGAAAAATTCCCGCGTACAGGTATGCGCGCAGATTTTACCCGTCTGTTTATCAACTTAGGTTCGGTTGATGGTTTTGGCCGCGGCGATTTGCTGGGTTACTTCTGCAACCAAACCAGCTTAGTTGGCCGTAACATTGGTAAAATAGACGTAAAAGGTGTTTACTCTTTCATCGAAGTACCTAACGCCGATGTAGATCAGGCATTTAACGCTTTCAAATCGGCTGAATTTAAAGGCCGCCAGGTAAGAATTGAAATTTCTGCCGATGGTGACCGTAACGAAAGCCGCGGTGGATGGTCTAACAAGAAACGTGAAGGCGGTGGCGATCGCAGAGATGGTGGTAACCGTCGTGAGGGTGGTAACACCCGCGGCAATGAGCGCAGTGGCTCAGGGTTCCGCGATTTTTCAGGCAAACGTCGCGAAGATCGTGGCGAACGCCGGAAACGGTTTTAAGTAATAGTTTTTCAGCTTCATTTATATGAAGCAAAGTTTAGTTTTAGTTTAGTTAGCAAAGCCTTCCTTCGGGGAGGCTTTTGTTTTATCTAACAAAATCAATACTTACAGAATCGGGGTAAAGCAGCTTCAAGCTGTGATCATCTAACTTTTGAATTACAAAGCGGGTGTAAGGCTGGCTGCCTTCAAACGAAGTAAAAATAGTGTCGCCTTTCAAAAAATAATCCTCCGGCACATCCGATTCACTTAATAATACAAATTGTTTATCGGTAATGCGCAAGCGGGTACTACCGTCTTGCGTATGCCAATCGCCCTTTAAATTACTTTTTCCAGTATCAGAGCAGGCGGCCATAAACAGGATAAATGCACAGGCAACATGTACAAATATCAAGGCAAAGTTTTTCATGGTAATTAATAAGAAAAGTTGCGCCTGCCAGGCAGGCGCTTGTCAATATATTATGGTTTAACTACCAGTTCTGACTCTTTTACGTAAACGCGTTTACCTTTTTTGTTAACGTAGTAATAAGCTGAATGGTCATCAATATATATAGTTTGACCGCCTGGCCCTACTTTACCATCATATTTTTTATCAACCACAGCTGATGCACCCTTAGATGCTACTTCTGAAGTTTTACGTGCGCCTGTTTTAACGCCTTTTTTGGTTGCTTTGTAGCCGGTTTTTACACCGTTACCTACAGCTTTGGCGCCTTTGCTTACTGCCTTTTCAGTTTTTTTTACTACTTGAGCTTCGGTATGCACAGCGGCAAATAAGCCGGCTGCCAGTATCCCTATTTTTAATACGTTTTTCATGGTTTCAATTGAAATTAGTTTCCTTATTTTAGATACTAACTCAATTGTTCTGCCAAACGTCTCATTTCCAGTATTGGAGAACGTTTTTTATATAAAATACCGTATACAGCCTCACAAATAGGCATATTTACCATGTATTGTTTATTTATCTGGTGTAGGCAATTTACTGCATAATATCCCTCGGCTATCATATTCATTTCCAACTGTGCCGATTTTACCGTATAACCTTTGCCTATCATATTACCAAAAGTACGGTTACGGCTAAACTGAGAATAGGCCGTTACCAGCAAATCGCCCAGATATGCCGATTCTTTAATATCCCGGTCTATAGGGTGCACCGCATCTACGAAATCCTTAATTTCACGAATGGCATTAGAGATTAGTACAGCCTGAAAATTATCACCATATCCCACACCATGGCAAATGCCACTGGCCACGGCATATATATTTTTTAATACGGCGGCATATTCGGTACCATAAATATCGTCGGATGCAATGGTTTTAATATACCGTGTACTCAGCATACCGGCAAAATGAGCTGCCAGCTCCGTGTCCTGCGACGCAATAGTTAAGTAAGATAACTTTTCGAGGGCTACTTCTTCCGCATGGCAAGGTCCGCTAATCACCAAAAAGTCCTGAAAGGATACATTATAATATTTATGCAAAAACTCACCTATAATTAAATTCTCATCAGGCACAATACCTTTTATGGCAGATATTACTTTTTTGCCGGCCATATCCGCTGGGGTTACGTCAGACAAGGCTTCTTTCAAAAAGGCGGCGGGCACATTCAACAGCACCATGTCTGCTTGCTGTAGCAGTGATTTTAAATCGGTAGAGATATTTTCGGGCGGCAATTTAATTTCAACCGAGCTGAGGTAATTAGGGTTATGTCTGAATTTTTGCAGGTCTTCTACCGCCTGTGTATTGCGCATCCACCAAAAAACTTCTTTTTGAGTGGTGTTATCCGTTAACATTTTAATATTAGCGGTGGCCCAACTGCCCCCTCCTACTACCAGTATCTTATTATTTTGCGCTTCTTGCATGCAATATCCGTCTCTGCCGGTGCAGTTAAATAAATTTCCGGCACAGCAAAGTAAAAAAAATAATAGCACAAGTAGGCGTGTAATCAGCGCAATTTATACATGGCCAAAAAGCGGACGTTAAAATTAATTGCGTTAACTAATTTTATTACTTTAAAGCACAGCTTTGTAATTAAACGCTACCTGATATTTTTTTGCTTTATTTGTGCATGTACGTGGTTAAAACGCCCTGGCTGCTTAAACAAATATATCCGCAACTTACCTGGAACCTCAACCGGAATGAGCCGGTTATTTATTTAACCTTTGATGATGGCCCTATTCCGGTAGTTACACCTTTTGTGTTAAAAACCCTGAAGCAGTACCATGCACAGGCTACTTTTTTTTGCATAGGTGATAACGTAGAAAAACACCCCGATATATTTAAATATGTACAAGCCGACGGTCATGCTATAGGTAACCACACTTTTAACCACCTGAGGGGCTGGAAAACCGACGATGTAATTTATCGGGATAACTTTTTATTGGCTGATGAGTTATTGAACACATCGTTGTTTCGTCCACCATATGGCCGTATTAAACGCTCACAAATTAAATTACTCAAAGCAGCCCGGCCCGATTTGCAGATTATTATGTGGGATGTACTGAGTGGAGACTTTGATATGTCGTTGAAGCCCGAAGAGTGCCTGAAAGGCGTATTGAAACATACAAGCAATGGCGCTATTGTAGTATTTCATGACAGCCTGAAAGCATTTAACCGGTTAGAGTATGTATTACCCAAAGCTTTGGAGGCTTGGAGCAAGGCAGGATTTAGGTTTGAGAAGCTGCCTGCTTAAATCTACTTATTTAAAATCATTGATTAATTATCTTATAACTCCATCATATAGCTGCAAGCGTATTGCTGGCACCTAAATTGTTTACCTTTGTTCAAAAATATTCAACTATGTCTATTACTTCAGATGCCGAATTACTTGGAATGCAACAAATAAGCGACTGTGTTGCACTGGCACTAAAGGCCATGCGCGAATACTGCAAACCGGGCATAACTACCCAAGAGCTTGATGAGTACGGCGGTCAGTTGTTAGCTCAAATGGGTGCCAAATCGGCCCCTAAGCTTACTTACGGCTTTCCGGGATACACATGTATCAGCATTAACAACGTTGTTGCACACGGCATCCCATCAGCAGATGTAATTCTGAAAGAAGGGGATTTAATTAACATAGATGTATCTGCCGAGTTGAACGGTTTTTGGGCCGATAATGGTGGCTCATTTGTATTAGGTGAGGATATCAACAATCATCAGCCTTTAGTTACTGCATCCAGAGAAATTTTGGAAACTGCATTGAACCAAATACGCGGAGGCGTTAAAATAGCCGACATCGGTAAGCTTATTCAAACGCAAGCGGCTAAACGGGGTTATACCGTTATTAAAAACTTAGCCGGCCATGGCGTAGGCCGCAGCTTGCACGAAGAGCCTCATGATATTCTGAATTATTATGAGCGGTTTAACACCGCCCGTTTTAAAAAAAACAGCATTGTAGCCGTTGAAACATTCATTTCAACTAAATCTACCTGGGCCGATACCGGTGCCGACAAATGGACACTTACCGGCAACAAAGGCGGCTATGTAGCCCAGCATGAGCATACTATTATGGTAACGTCGGGCATGCCTGTTATTTTAACGCAGGCCAATGGCATATTTGCATAATAAGTTACAGCCTGTTAATAAAAGCAACCCTTCACCGGTACAATTAGTTAGTTAATTATACCGGTAAAGGTTCATGAGCTGTTTGTAAATTAACTTTCAGCCGTTAAAACGACTTAGTTGTTAGAACAACTTGAGAACCTGGATTTTGGATATTAACTTCATCTTCGGCTGTAATGAAAACACGTTTTGGTTTAAAAGGAGTAACCGTTCTTAAAGATGCATTTAGGGAATTGGTAAAAAAACCGCTTTCGCTTCTTAACTGACCTAAGTTTTTGGTACCACTGCTTTCAGTTTCCATCCAAACCACGTAAGCTTTTTTGGGAGGTGTTAGCCTTGACGCTTCTGCCAGCCGGCCAATGTTGATATTGATGGTATAGTTGTTATTGTCATCTTTATCGATAGTAATTTTGCCTTGTGCCGCCGGAACCACGGTTGAGTTTATAAAAGCAACCTTTTTAGAGCAGGATACAACAGACAAACTCAAAAGCAATACAAATACCTGTAAAATATACTTCTTTTGGTTTAATACTAACACTTTCATTACGTATCTTTTTTATTTTAAAGAAGTTACCCAAGCGATATTTGTTTTAACTAAAAAGAAATAAGTATCATACTAAATAAACTAAGCATTTATATCCGTTTATGGAAAACGACCTCAGCTAATTGCCGCCAATTGGTAACCAACTCATCTATTCCTGTTAGGTTTGCAATCTGCTGGTAAATTTGCTCTGGTTTGTATCCCTGCTCACGCAAATAACGGATAGAAGTAGCACCGGCCGATTTAGATAGCTTTTGCTGATCGGCCCCCATCAGTAAACCATGATGGTAAAACTGCACCTGCGTAAAGCTATCAGCCCTTAGTATCTGTGCCAGATACACCTGCGCTAAGGTGGATGGTAACAAATCAACACCGCGTACAATGTGGGTGATACCAAAATGCACGTCGTCTACCAGCGAGCTTAATTGGTAAGCGGGGAAACCATCTTTTTTTCGCACTACAAAATATTGCATCAAGGCAGGCAACTTGGCAGATTGATTGCCTTGTGGCCAAAGCTGTATCTGTATTTCCGAATACCTTGGCGTAGTTATGCGCCAGTTAACTTCACTACCGTCCAGCGGCACTGCTTCATGGCTGCAGGTACCCGGGTAGCTTTCATCAATACTCAGACTTCGTATTTGTGAGCGCGAACAGTTGCAGGCAAATACTTGTTCGGTTTGTAATAACTGCTCTAAAGCCTGTTGATACAACGGCATACGGTGAATCTGAGACCATTCGCTTTCAAACTCTTGTAAGGTGCGCGGCCCTTCGTGCCAGGGTATTTCTAAAAAATTGAGGGTATCAAAAATATCCTGCACATACGCCGAGTTGGCACGCTGGCGGTCCATATCATCAATACGCAGCAGTATGCGGGCATCTACCCGCTCAGCCAACGCAGCCGTTAAAGCAAACGATAGGATATTACCTAAGTGCAGGTATCCACTGGGGGTTGGCGCTATACGTATTTTGTTGGGCATTTTGATGTGATGTCTTTACAAGTAAAGTAGATTACAATAATCCTGATTAATCTTTTCAATCAATATATTGATTGAAAAGATTAATGTCAGTATGAATACATATATCCTCCAGTTTATTCTAAAAGCAGTAATCCCCCTACAACCGCCTACTATTCATAACAAATCTAAATAACGTTTACTAAAACCAGAGCTACCATTTGGGCGTTAAATTTCGTACATTCGCGGCGTTCACCCTTTTAGGGTTCTCGAACTCGAATAGTTCATTTTTACCACCTAAAAATCAATACAATGGCTTTTGATTTAGATATGATCAAAAAGGTGTATGAGCGTTACAGCAGCCGCAGCGAGGCTGCCCGTAAAGCTACAGGCAAACCTTTAACTTTAACCGAGAAAATTTTATACGCCCACCTTTCTGAAGGCGAAGCAAAACAAGCTTTTGCACGTGGTGTGGATTACGTTGATTTTGCACCTGACCGCGTTGCGATGCAGGATGCAACTGCACAAATGGCGTTACTGCAATTTATGCAAGCTGGTCGCCCGCAGGTGGCTGTGCCTTCAACTGTACATTGTGACCACTTAATTCAGGCTAAAGTTGGCGCGGCGGAAGATTTATCAACTGCTAAAGATATTAACAAAGAAGTTTACGATTTCCTTTCATCTGTATCGGATAAATACGGTATCGGTTTCTGGAAACCAGGTGCTGGTATTATTCACCAGGTAGTGCTGGAAAACTATGCATTCCCAGGTGGCATGATGATTGGTACCGACTCGCACACGCCTAACGCCGGCGGTTTAGGTATGATTGCAATTGGTGTGGGTGGTGCTGATGCCTGCGACGTTATGGCTGGCTTACCTTGGGAGCTTAAATTTCCTAAACTGATTGGTGTTCACTTAACCGGTAAATTATCTGGTTGGGCTTCTGCAAAAGATGTTATCCTGAAAGTAGCTGGTATCTTAACTGTAAAAGGTGGTACCGGTGCTATTGTAGAATACTTTGGCGAAGGTGCACAGTCATTATCTGCAACAGGCAAAGGCACTATCTGTAACATGGGTGCCGAAATTGGTGCAACTACCTCTATTTTCGGTTACGACGAAAAAGCAGCAGCTTACCTGCGTGGTACTAAACGTGAAGATATTGCCGACCTTGCTGACGCCATTAAAGAACACTTAACTGGTGATGCTGAAGTTTATGCAACACCTGAACAATACTTTGACCAGGTTATCGAAATTAATCTGAGCGAACTAGAACCACATGTAAACGGTCCGTTTACACCCGATTTAGCTTGGCCAATCTCTAAATTTGCTACCGCAGTTAGAGAAAACGGCTGGCCTACCGAGCTGGAAGTTGGTTTGATTGGTTCTTGTACCAACTCATCATACGAAGATATTACCCGTGCGGCATCTATTGCTAAACAGGCTACTGATAAGAACCTGAAAACTAAAGCTGAATACACTGTAACACCAGGTTCAGAACTGGTACGTTACACTGTTGAGCGTGATGGTTATTTAGATACTTTTGCACAAATTGGCGGTGTAGTATTAGCTAACGCTTGTGGCCCTTGTATCGGTCAGTGGGCTCGTCATACAGATGATCCTACCCGTAAAAATGCCATCATCACTTCATTCAACCGTAACTTTGCAAAACGCCAGGATGGTAACCCGAATACACACGCATTCGTGGCATCACCTGAAATTGTAACTGCGTTTGCTATTGCCGGTGATTTAACCTTTAACCCGTTAACCGACACGCTGACCAACGAAAATGGTGAGCAAGTGAAATTAGACGAGCCACTGGGTATTGAATTACCGGTAAAAGGCTTTGCTGTTGAAGATGCAGGTTACCAGGCCCCAGCCGAAGACGGCAGCCAGGTAGACGTTAAGGTTGATCCAAAATCTTCTCGCTTACAATTATTAGAGCCATTCGCAGCGTGGGAAGGTACCGACATTACCGGCTTAAAACTGTTAATTAAAGCTAAAGGCAAATGTACTACTGACCATATTTCAATGGCCGGTCCATGGTTAAAATTCCGTGGTCATTTGGATAACATCAGTAACAACATGCTGATTGGTGCCATCAACTACTTTAACAACAGTGCTGACAGCGTTAAAAACCAACTGACCGGCGAGTACGGTCCGGTTCCGGCTACTCAGCGCGATTATAAAGCCAACAACATCGGTTCAATCGTTGTAGGCGACGAGAATTATGGTGAAGGTTCATCACGCGAGCACGCTGCGATGGAGCCACGTCACTTAGGCGTTCGTGCCATCCTGGTAAAATCATTTGCGCGTATTCACGAAACCAACCTGAAAAAACAAGGTATGCTGGGTATCACTTTTGCTGATACTGCCGATTACGATAAAGTTCAGGAAGATGACGTTATCGACATCAAAGGTTTAACTGAATTTGCCCCTGGCAAACAGTTAACCGTAGTGTTGCATCACAAAGATGGTTCAGAAGATTCATTCGCTGTAAACCATACTTACAATGCACAACAAATTGAGTGGTTTAAAGCAGGTGGTGCGTTAAACATCATCCGCAAACAACAAGTGCAAGCTTAATTAATTTAAGTAGCTTATATAAAACGCCGTTGCCAAAAGCAACGGCGTTTTTTGTTTGGATAAGGATAGGTATAGATAACTTTATGCAGTTTGCGGCTCGGCCAGTTTTTCACGTGCCTGTTTGGCAGCATCTACCATGTTTTGCAAAGCAGCGATGGTTTCGGGCCATTTGCGGGTTTTAAGACCACAATCGGGGTTTACCCATATGTTCTGTGCAGGTAATGATGTGGCTGCTTTTTCGAGCAGGTCGACCATCTCTTCAACAGACGGTACACGTGGCGAGTGGATGTCATACACACCTGGGCCAATCTCGTTCGGATACTCAAAATCACTGAACGCTTCCAACAACTCCATTTGCGAACGTGAGGTTTCAATGGTAATCACATCGGCATCCATAGCGGCTATATTTTCAATGATATCATTAAACTCGCTATAACACATGTGCGTGTGTATTTGGGTATCATCCTGCACACCGCTAGCCGATATACGGAACGCTTTAACCGCCCAATTTAAATAGGCTGGCCAGTTGGCTTTGCGTAGTGGTAATCCTTCGCGAATGGCCGGTTCATCTATCTGAATGATGCCGATGCCTGCCTGTTCTAAGGCTACTACCTCGTCACGTATGGCTAAAGCGATTTGGTTAGCGGTAACTGACCGTGGCTGATCATCCCGTACAAACGACCATTGTAAAATGGTGATGGGTCCGGTTAACATACCTTTCATTGGCTTATCAGTTTGCTGCTGTGCAAAGTTACTCCAACGCACGGTCATATCTTTAGGCCGACTTACATCGCCGTAAATAACCGGCGGCTTTACGCAGCGGCTGCCATAGCTTTGCACCCAGCCGTTTTTGGTAAACAGGTACCCGTCCAGCTGTTCACCAAAGTACTCCACCATATCGTTACGCTCAAATTCGCCATGCACCAATACGTCAATACCAATTTGCTCCTGTAGATGAATAGAATCGATGGTAGCTTTTTCGATGGCTGTATCGTACTCTTGCTGGGTCAGTTCACCTTTTTTCAGTTGAGCACGCAACTGACGTATATCATCCGTTTGCGGAAACGAGCCGATGGTAGTAGTTGGAAACAATGGCAGCTTAAACCGCTCTTGTTGTAATTGCTGACGAACTGGGAAAGCACTTTTGCGCTGTGCATCAGCATCGGTAATACCCTCTACCCTGGCTTTAACCGCCGCATTATTAGTTAAGGCAGAAAACTGACGGGCTGTAATAGCTTCCTGATTGGCATGGTACAAATCGGTATTGCCATTTACAATTTGATAAAGGGCATTTACTTCTTGCAGCTTTTGTTTGGCAAAGGCCATCCAGTTTTTAATTTCGGGGTAGATTTCGGTTTCCTGATCCAGATCGAACGGCGTATGCAACAACGAGCATGACGGCGCAATCATGATACGCTCGGTACCCACAACACCAATCGCCTTGGTAATATGGGCTAATGACTTTTTGAAATCATTTTTCCACACGTTGCGGCCATCAATAACACCTAATGACAAGCTCAGACTTTCGGGCACTAAAGCAAGTATTTCGTCTAATTGCTCGGGAGCACGTACCAAGTCAATATGCAGAGCAGCAATTGGTAAATTTACCGCCAGTTGGGTATTATCCAGCAATGCATCGAAATAAGTGGCTACCAAAATTTTAATACCTCCGCACCGACGGGCAATTTCGCCGTAAGTATATACCAGCGCTTCTTTTTCTTTTTTACTTAAATCTAAAGCCAGGTAAGGTTCATCCAATTGGATCCACTCGGCACCGTGTATTTTTAACCGGTTAATGATCTCGATATAAACCGGAACCAGTTTTTTGATTAGATCAATCTTTTCAAAACCAGCTTCTTTTTCCTTACCGGATAACAGATAAGACACCGGACCTAACAATACCGGCTTAGCTGCTTTTCCGCTAATTTGCTTGGCATGGTTGAATTCTGCAAATATCTTTTCTGAAAAAATGCGAAACTCCTGATTGACCGTAAACTCGGGCACAATGTAGTGGTAGTTGGTATCAAACCACTTGGTCATTTCCATGGCGGTAATATCCAGTCCATCTTTCTGGTAACCGCGTGCCATGGCAAAGTACAGGTCAATTTCCTGATTGGTTTTTACGGTAGACAGCACGGGTGTGTAACGGGCTGGAATAGCGCCTAACAGCAGGCTCATATCCAGCACCTGATCGTAAAAACTAAAATCGTTACAAGGCACCAGATCAATACCAGCATTTACCTGTAGCTGCCAGTTTTCTTCTTTAATTTTACGGGCGGCTTGGTTAAGCTCGTCCCTGGTAATTTTGCCCGACCAATATTGCTCGCAGGCTTTTTTGAGTTGTCGGTGGCTGCCCATACGGGGGTAGCCGAGGTTGTTTTTGAGCATACGCATAAACTTTGGGTTAAACATTAATAAAAATTAATGCTCCTTACGTTTTGGTATGCTTTCGGAGATGGGGTAGAAATAAACAATAGAATGCCCTTCACGTTAGGGCGCAACTCTTCCCTGTGTGTTATGGTCATTCGTGTTTGTCCATTGACTACTGCTTCAATCGCGAAAGCATTGGTCTTTTACACAGCATAGGCAAGTATCCTGGCTCGTTTTACTGTTAAGCGCCTTCCCATAGGTTTATTGGATAACCTACAGTGACATATTGCTTAACAGCGGTAAACAGAGAATAAAATAAAAGCAAAACACTTACTACTCTACCACTCTCCATTCACCATAAAACTTACAGTTGCGCGACAGCCCGTGATTTGCACACGGTTCCTTTTTCGTTCCGGCGCTAACCGGAAACCTTTGCTGCTGGAAGATTTTTCTTTGTAAAGAACGTTACAGGCAAATATGAGTTAAATAATTGTAATTCGCATAGAATATGGTTATTTAACCATTTGGAAGCCTTAGGGTAGCTTACTTAGGTTACGTAGCAAATTATTATAGCTGTATCCCTATCAGCAAAAAAGCTACACAAACTACCAATAGCACTGCCAGTATTGGCCATATAAAACGCCACCACGTTTTGAAGCTGATGCCTACCAGTGCCAAAGAGGGCAGTAATAGTCCAGTGGGTGTAATCATACCCATAATGCCCATGCCATACAGGTAACTGTTCACAATCTCGCGTCCGGGCACATGGGCGGCCAGCGCCAATGCACCAATGATAGGCATCGTAACCACTGCCATGCCTGATGTACTGGATATAAACAGCGTAAACACACAAAACAACAGCAGCAATATCACTATAAAAACGCTCGACGGCAATCCGCTAATCAATTGCGTAGCATAATACACAATACTGTCGCTGATGTTGCCGCTGTTTAAAATGGCCGTTACCCCGCGTGCAGCGCCGATAATAAAGGCCACACTCAGCAGTCCTTCAGCCCCTTTAATAAAAGTATCAATAAACAATTTTTGCGGCATGCGCTGAATAATAGCAATCAATACAGCTGCTACTACAAATACGGCCGACATTTCGAGCAGCCACCAACTCCATTTTACCACGCCGGTAATCATCACAGCAAAGGCTAGAAAGAATAGGATCAACAGTAAAATATTCTTTTTGCTTGATGTACCCTCTGCCGAACCAGTACCGAATGCAGGAAAAGGACTTTGCACATTCCCATCAGTACGGTACACCAGCGAGGCAGCCGGGTTTCGTTTTACCCGTTGTGCATAGCGTACCAAAAAGCCAATGTATATAACGGTAGATACGACGAACATCAGTAAGCGCCCGTTAAAGCCATCCGTCCAGTTGATGCCACTGGCGTTAGACGCAATGATGGTAGAAAACGGATTGGAAAATGACGACAAGGTGCCCAATTGTGTGCCACCAAAAATAACAGCCACCGGCAACAGCAAATCATACCCTGCAGCCAAAAACAGCGGTACCAAAACCGGATAAAAGGCAAAGCCTTCCTCGGCCATACCATAAGAGGCTCCGCCGAATGACAGCAGAAAGGTAATAATGATGATGAGCCAGCCCTCCCGCCCCTGCATACGCACGGCCAGTTGCTTCAGCCCCTGCTCCATAGCGCCGGTGGTATTAAACACTTGTATAAAACCGCCTATCAGTAATACAAACAGGATAATGTCTATGGTATCATAGATGCCCTTTATAGGCGCTTCAATAATGTTAACTATGCCTTGTGCATTTTTATCCAACTTGTGATAAGAACCGGGAACGGATACCGGCTTGCGGATGCTTCCCTGTTCAAACGCCGATACAGATGCCTGTATATGTAAGCTATCGAGCGTTTTTTGGGTGAAGGGCACAGTTACGTCTTTCCCGTTTTTGTTTAAGGTAAACGTTTTTTCGACATAGCTTAAGGTGTCGTATTTACCGGCAGGCACCAACCATGTAGCCAATGCTGCCAAAACAATAACCGCCATTAATATACTGAGCGGATGCGGAACTTTTATTGCTTGTGCCATTCAGTTTATTGCTTCTGTACATTTTTTAAAATCAGCAGATTCTGCGCATTATGGCTGTAGCCGCTGATACTGTTTTGATAAAGATTTACCAGTTTATCGTAATACAATACCACTACCGGTGCCTGTTGCATAATCAGGTTATCCATTTGCTGGTATAGCTTAAAGCGCTCGGCATCGTTATTTACTTGGTAAGCTTGCTCAAACAGTGCATCAAACTTAGCATTATGAAAGCCGGTGTAGTTCGGGCCAAACGGTATCTTGTTTTTAGAATAAAAAACCGACAAATAGTTTTCGGCATCCGGATAATCGGCTATCCAACTACCTCTAAAAAAATTGATCCCGTTTTTGGCAATCATCTCGCGCAAACTGGCGCTTTGAATAATTTCTACACGTGAGCGGATGCCAACCTCCTGCAACTGCCCTTGTATATACTCAATCAAATCGCGGTAGCTGGTATTGGTACTCAGCACAATTTCGGGCATATTTTTACCGTCCGAAAAACCTGCTTCGGCCAGCAGTTGCCTGGCTTTGATCTGATTATAAGTGAATCCCTGTACAGTTTTGCCATCAAACCCCGGCATGCCCTCGGGTATAAAACCAGCATACCCAATGGTACCAATACTATTGCGCAGATATTTGATCATTTTTGATTTATCGATGGCATAGTTGATAGCCTGGCGTACTTTTAATAAACGTAAAGGCGAGTGTTTAACAATGGGCAGTGTTGTATCAACCAACATTCCCAGATATTCAGTATTCAAAAAGGGTTGGGTGACGAGCCGGAACTTACCATTATACTTTTTAGTTACCTGACCCGATTTAGTCAAAATATCATCGCGGTAGCTGCCGTCAATACCGTTAAAAAAGTCGAGCTTTTGTTTGATGAATTCCATAAAGGCGGTTTGCTTATCGCTGATGAAAGTGGCGCGGACAGCATCCAGATGCGGTAAGGTATGGCCTTGTTTATCTTTTTCCCAATAGCGCTCGTTTTTGAGCAGCACCATTACTTCTCCTTCTTTCCAATACTTAAATTTAAACGGCCCTGTGCCTACCGGATGATTCCGAAAATCTTTACCATAATGCGCCACTACTTCATGCGGCACAACAGAGCAATACTGCGCGGTAAGTAAACTCATCAACGGAGGAAACGGCTGTTTAAGATGTATTTGAAAGGTTGTATCGTTGGGCGCTGTAAAGGCCGTTTGGGCATCTACTTTATCACTAAAAATCCACGAGCCAGAGGAGGCCACTTTAGGATCTACCAAGCGGCCAAAGCTGTATACAAAATCAGCAGCAGTAGCCTTGCGCCCCTGACCGTTCTTGAACTGTGCATCATCCTGAAAGTAAACATCATTACGTAATTGAAAGGTGTATAGCTTGCCATCCGCCGATATATTCCAACTTTTGGCAATGCAGGGTTGAATGTGTAAATTATCATCAAGCTGCACCAGTCCGTTGTAAATCTGGTTGTCCATCCATAGGGCATTTTGGTTACGGGCAAAAGCCGGATCCATAGAGGTAAGACCCTGATCGAGGTTAATATTAAATACTTTTTTATTCGAATTCTCGTCGGCTGGATTACAGGCTACTAACATAATGGCCCATAGTGCCAGCAACCAGCCGCATTTACGCATATACATTGTGCTAAATATCCGAAATAATTTTTGATCAGCGTGCTAATGATGCGGGTGGTACGGGTTAAACCTGTTATTTTGCGATGTATACGATACAACTCAAAACCTACTACATGAACAAAGGACGCTTAGAAGCTTTTAGTGATGGGGTAATTGCCATCATCATTACCATCATGGTACTGGAACTAAAAACGCCGCATGGTGAAAGCCTTACCGCTCTTAAACCACTTATTCCTACCTTTTTAAGCTATGTACTTAGTTTTGTATACGTGGGCATTTATTGGAACAATCATCACCATATGCTGCATGCCGTAAAGCAGGTACGTGGTGCGGCGTTATGGGCCAACCTGCATTTACTGTTCTGGCTATCCATGATTCCGTTCGTAACGGGTTGGATGGGTGAAAACCACTTTGCGCAATGGCCGGTAGCACTTTACGGTTTTGTACTGCTGATGAACGCTGTGGCGTTTACCTTACTTGCGGCTATACTGGCTAAACAGGCCGGGCCCGATTCGGCACTGGCACAAGCATATGGTAAGGATACAAAAGGCAAAGTTTCGATGGCTATTTATGCTGCTGCTTTAGGGCTAACCTTTGTGAACGCCAACATCAGCTTAGCCTTATTTACACTGGTAGCCATTGTGTGGTTCATACCCGACCCGCGAATTGAACGGGTGTTGCTGGGCCGGGATGATTGTTGATTATTTAACTTCTCCAACAGTGTAACAAACTCAATAAAATTTCCGACATAGACTAACAACCAACCATAACATCACAAAAATCCATGAACCAACAAGTTAAAATTCTAAACACTGAAATTTTATCAGACAACTGGTACATCCTTAACAAAGTAACATATGAGCACACCTTGCCCGACGGCACCAGCCAGGTGCATAGTCGCGAGGCTTATGACAGGGGCAATGGTGCTACTATTTTGCTTTACAACACACTGCAAAAAACGGTCATTTTAACCCGGCAATTCCGCTTGCCTACTTTCATCAACGGCAATGCTACCGGGATGCTGATTGAGGCTTGTGCAGGTTTACTGGATAAAGACAATGCAGAAGATTGCATACGCCGTGAAACGGAAGAAGAAACCGGCTATCAGATTACCGATGTGCGAAAAATATTTGAAGCCTACATGTCGCCTGGTTCCGTAACCGAAATACTGCACTTCTTTATTGCGGAATATACTCAATCTATGAAAATACACCAGGGCGGTGGTTTGGAAGAAGAAAGCGAACATATTGAAGTATTGGAAGTAACCATTGATAAAGCAATGGCTATGATAGATAGCGGCGATATACGGGACGGTAAAACCATTATGCTGTTACAGTACCTTAAACTGCACAATATTTTATAAATCAGCCGCCGGATTCTGCGCAAACAAGCGGCATAACTGTTCGTACATTTCGGGATGCTTTTGCTGTAGCTGTTCGGGCTTTTCAAAAAAGTACTCAGCAGCTACGGCTAAAAATTCAGCCTCATTGGTAGCCGCATACGGGTCAATGTCTGAGTGCCCTTTTTCAATTCTGTTAATTTCCTGATGCATCATACGTAGCCAGGGTTGGGCATATTCATGAGCCAGCAAATACTCAGGCACACCGTCTGTTGCCCCGTCCGCACCATCCAGCAAGTGCACAAACTCATGGATGCCGGTATTCTGCTTGCCCGATTGTGAAGAGAATCCTTTTAATAAGGCAGCTCGCGAAAGCAGCATCTGCCCGTTCATATAGCCAGAACCTACCATGCCCATGATATTGCGACTTTCGCCTTCAAACTGAAAATCGTTGTTAAAAGTATCCGGGTACAAAATAACGTTTGTCAGATTTTTATAACGCCATTCCTGGTAACCAAATATGGGAATAACGGCACTGGATGCTACCAGCAGTCTATCCAAATCATCCACCTCCAGGCCCACCCCTTCTATCCGCACAGTTTGGATAAACTCGGCTACTAAACCCTGAAACCTGGCCTGACTTGCCGCATCCAACTTTTGATAATAAGCAACCTGCTGTTGCAACAGTTGTTGGTAATTATCCGTTAATGGCTGCGATGACTGTGTCACTACTGCTTTGTGCGAACGCTTTTTAAAGATAAGAAATGCCGCAATGCCTAATGCAAGCAAGGTAACGGCGGTAATGATGATGAATGACGACATAGTGTTTGATATGGTAACGTTTGCCGTTCATTATCGTTTTACAGCTTTTTATTAAAGGAGGGCAATATATAAGTTTGAATCAATTCATCTGACGGTGACTGGGAGTTGTAGTTGCCACCCGTTGTAACCACAACCATATCCTGAGCCGGAAATAAATATATTTTTTGCCCGCCATTTCCCTGCGCTGCTATACTATTGTAACGAACGCCATTCGCATCTAAATACTTTAACCACCACAGGTAACCATAATTTACACCTTGCACTACCGAGTGTTTGCTACCCGAAGCTGTTACCCAATTTTGAGGTACTATTTGTTTGCCATGCCATTTACCGCCATTCAAATACATCAACCCAAACTTAGCCATATCCCTTGGACTAAGATACAACTGGCAAAAGTCTTCAGCATTAGATTTGTCGGGTTTAAAGTTCCATTTAAAATGAGTGATACCCATCGGTGTAAAAAGATTTTCTTGTGCAAATGCAGGTAAAGGCCGGCCGGATGCTTTTTCAATTATCCGCCCTAAAGTGATAGGATTACCCGAACAGTACATTCCTTTGCCGCCTGGTGTATCAATCATAGGCAGGTCTAAAGTAAATTTCACCCAATCATCCGAATAGTTCATTTTCGTTTCATTGCCTTCCGATTTTGGATTGCTTATGTCACAATCTAAACCACTTTGATTGGTAAGTAGGTGTTCAACCGTGATTTTTTGCTTTAGCGGTGAGTTGTTGGCCGGAACGTATCCTGGAAAGTAAGACAACACCGCATTGTTTTTACTTTTAATATACCCTTTTTGAATAGCCAAACCAGTTAGGGCAGAAACAAAACTTTTAGATGCCGAGCGCAGTTCATGCAAGCTATCTATCGTATATTCGTAAAAGTACTCCTCAAAAACCAGCTGACCGTTTTTAATGATGAGCATACTATGTACACCAGGATATTTTCCCGCTCCAATTTTGTTCATCATATCACTCAGCAATGCCGCATCAAGGCCAGAGTTTTGAATATATCCGGTAGCCAAACCATCATGAAGCGTTGCCGGCTGTTGATAGCGGTACTGGTATGGCTTTCCAGATGTTGACTGTTTAGGATACCACATCTTTTCGGGAAAGAGTACAGCTTTAGACAAGAGTTTGAAGGTGTCTTTATCGGCAGTATAACCCCAAATTTGATAATCCGGCTTTCTTAAGAAGTGAATAAGCTCATTACTATTGTTTAAAAATGAATCTCTTCCTGATGGCCGAAGCGGATAACGACTTTGATTGATGATGGCATACAATAAGGTATCTTTAGGCGATGCTGCTATTTTAAGTGTACTGTGATTAGCATATTCATACAATCCCTCATAAGCTTTAAGATCGTGATAAGAAACCCTGTATTTAGATTGACTTAAAGCCGCTAACGAACTTAGAAGAGTAAGCAGAAATATCGTAAAATGGCGCATCAGGTGTGTGCTTAGGTAAATGGTTGGTGGAAAGCAATTAGCTACTTAATAAATATAGCAATTGATTTTGCAAATTACCAGTGAACTATAAAATATTTAAACACCAGTTAACAACACATTCTACAATAAATAACCAGTGAAAAGCTAGCGCCTAACCGGTTACTACATCGATGTATAAAACAGAAGGAGATACCTTTCGATATCTCCTTCTGTTTTATTTTCTCAGTCGCTCCTTTAAAAATTGCCCGGTAAAGCTTTTCTTTTCTTTAACCAAGTCTTCGGGTACGCCCTCAAAAACCAGTTGGCCACCTTTGTCGCCACCACCTGGGCCAATATCAATAACCCAGTCGGCACTTTTAATTACGTCCATGTTGTGCTCAATAACGATGATGGTGTTGCCTTGTTCCAACAACGCATCAAATGATTTGAGCAGCTTTTTAATGTCGGCAAAATGCAAACCGGTAGTCGGTTCGTCAAAAATGAATAAGGTTTTGCTGGCGTTGTTACCCTTTACTAAGAAAGATGCCAGCTTAATACGTTGCGCCTCGCCGCCCGAGAGGGTATTAGACGATTGGCCCAACTGCACGTAACCCAAACCCACATCCTGCAATGGCTTTATTTTATTGATAATTTTTTGCTCGTTTACAAAAAACTCCAGCGCTTCATCAATAGTCATTTTTAGAATATCAGATACATTCTTATCTTGATAAGTCACATCAAGAATATTTTGTTTAAAGCGATTACCATTACAAGCCTCACAAGGTAAAAAGATGTCGGCCATAAACTGCATCTCTATTTTCACTTCGCCCTCGCCCTGGCAAACATCACACCGGCCGCCTTCTACGTTGAATGAAAAGGCCGACGGTTTCAATCCGGCTGCTTTAGCAGCCGGTTGGCCAGCAAACAGGTTACGTATCTCGTCCCAAGCCTTTACATAAGTAACCGGATTTGAGCGAGATGAGCGACCAATCGGATTTTGGTCTACCATTTCTACCGCCTCTATTTTGCTGTAATCGCCGTCAATGCTGTCATAAGCGCCGGTTTGCTCACCCGAATAATTACCCAAAGCTTTTTGTAACGCCGGACTTAAGATGCGTTTTACTAAACTGGTTTTACCGGAACCAGATACACCGGTTACTACGGTAAGTACACCCAGCGGGAACTTCACATCAATATTTTGCAGGTTATTTTCGCGAGCGCCTTTAATTAAAATATGATCATTCCATTTACGGCGCTGTTCGGGAATAGAAATCTCTTCACGACCACTCAGGTATTTGCCGGTTAAACTATGGTCATCAGTTAAAATCTGTTCATAAGTACCCGAAAAAATCAGCTGACCGCCATGTGTACCGGCTTCGGGGCCAATATCAATCAGGTGGTCGGCCGCCTGCATAATTTCTTCTTCGTGCTCTACCACCAATACGGTATTACCTACATCACGTAATGATTTTAAAACAGTAATTAGCCGTTGCGTATCCCGTGGGTGTAAACCAATGCTCGGTTCATCCAGCACATACACTGACCCTACCAAGCTACTGCCTAATGAAGTGGCCAAGTTAATCCGTTGCGACTCGCCACCCGACAAAGTGTTTGACAGTCGATTTAGCGTCAGGTAACCCAAGCCCACATCGTTCAAAAAGCTGATGCGGTTAGTGATTTCCATCAACAACCGTTTGCCAATCTTCTCGTCATGCGCATCCAAACTCAGGCTACGGAAAAATTCCTGCGCTTTATCCAGCGGCATTAATACAATGTCGGTGATGGAATGGTCGGCTATTTTTACATAAGTAGCATCCGGCCGCAAACGGCTACCCCGGCACTCGGGGCAAGTGGTTTTGCCACGATAGCGCGACAATATTACGCGGTACTGTATTTTATAGGTTTGCTCTTCTATCTCTTTAAAGAAAGCATCTAAGCCTCTGAAAAATTTATTGCCGGTCCACAATAAGCGTTTTTGCTTATCGGTCAACTGACTAACCGGTCGATGAATCGGGAAATCAAATTTTTCGGCATGCCGAATTAGCGTATGGTTCCACTCGCTCATCTTTTCGCCACGCCAAGGGGCAATCGCGTTATCGTAAACAGATTTACTTTTATCTGGTATAACTAAATCTTCATCAATACCGATAATCTTACCATATCCCTCGCACCGACGACAGGCACCGTACGGATTATTGAAGCTAAAAAAGTTCGGTGTTGGTTCTTCGAACTTCATGCCGTCAAGTTCAAAGCGGTCGCAAAAGAAAGCCTCGGCCTCGTCGCCATCTTCAGTACGCTGGTAACGCACAAAGCAATCGCCTTTACCTTCAAAAAAAGCGGTCTGGGCCGAGTCGGCAATACGGCTCAGCGTTTCCTCTTCCATGTTTTTGGTTACCCGGTCAATAACGATGCGTACCGGGTCATCATGCTTTAAGGTGTCGTTTACTATAGTTTCATCTTCCAGCAAACTTTCAATACGGGATACGCTTCCACGGTATTCAACCCTAACAAAACCTTTTTGCAGTAACACCGCCAGCTCTTCTTTTAAGCTGCGGTTGTTGTGCGGATGCAACGGGCACAATATCGTAACCGGCGTATCGTCGGTTAAACCTTGCGCAAAATTTACTACATCGGTCACTGTATCTTTTTTAACCTGACGGCCCGATACCGGCGATATGGTTTTACCGATACGTGAAAATAGTAGTTTTAGATAATCGTAAATCTCGGTAGAAGTGCCTACGGTTGAACGCGGGTTGCTGGTAATTACTTTTTGCTCGATAGCAATAGCCGGCGCAATACCTTTGATATAATCAACATCAGGCTTGTTCATGCGGCCCAAAAACTGCCGGGCGTATGATGATAAACTTTCTACATAGCGGCGCTGCCCTTCGGCATACAAAGTATCAAAAGCTAAAGATGATTTACCGGAACCCGACATGCCTGTTACCACTACCAACTGGTTTTTAGGTATGGCAATGTCCAGGTTTTTCAGGTTGTGTACCCGGGCTCCTTTTATGATGATATGTTTTTGTGGATCTTTTTCCGTTTCTATACTCATTTTTTGAAGTCGATCGTCCGTTGTTGATAGTCCATAGCAAACATCATATTATGATCTGTTGTCCATCAACTACGGACTCTATAAATAAAGTGCAAAAATCCTAAAATGTTTAGCACTTTCCAAATGTGGTAACATTCTGTTGCAGAATAAATAATACCTTACCCAGCAGTTAAACCCCGGCACAAAAATTCAGTCTTATAAACATAAGCAACCGTTGTTACACGTATTGCGTATATTACGTATATATAACCAATAAACCAGTTTATTATTGCAAGTAAACGCTTCTTTTCAGTTCAATTTTGAACGTTATAAGGGTTTGTCATTACAGTGTGTTATAACCTATATTTTGAAATTTTATTTGGAAATTAACACAACATTTAGTTTATTTGATATACAAAAGAACGAGGAACCCCTATAGATTAGAACTTTACTTAAAGCATTATTTTTTTTAAAATTTATTGATTTTTAAAAGTAGAGGTTCTATGGATTTTCATTTGAAAAGTGATCAGGATTTAATCCATCTATATATCGGCGGACAAGAAGGGGCTTTGGTCGAACTAATCCGTCGCTATCAATCTAAAATTTATACATCTATTTACTTGCTGGTTAAGGACGAATACCTGGCCGAAGATATTTTTCAGGATACCTTCATCAAGGTTATCAACACCCTTAAAGCCGGTAAATATAACGAAGAAGGTAAGTTTTTACCTTGGGTAAGCCGTATTGCCCATAACTTGGTTATTGACCACTTTAGACGCGAAAAACGCACCCCACTGGTAAGTGGCGGCGACGATTTTGATATTTTCGATGTATTAGGCCATCATGATGAAAGTACGGAAGACCGTATGGTACGCGAGCAGACTTATAAAGACCTGAAATCTTTAATTCATCTGCTGCCAGCCGAACAAAAAGAAGTACTGATTATGCGCCACTTTAGTGATATGAGCTTTAAAGAAATTGCTGATGTTACCGAAGTAAGCATTAACACCGCCTTGGGCCGTATGCGCTATGCCTTAAACAACCTGCGCAAAATGATGCAACAAAAAGAATTGAGCCTTAAAAATTAAGCAATAACTAATTAAAATTTTTTTAATAGTTATAAAATAACGTCATGCGAGGTGCGTTATAGTGTTATATAAACACGAAAAGCTTATGGGTGAAAATTCTACATTTATTTTTAATGCAATCACAAACAAGGCTATGGTGAACGAACAGGATATTATCGAACATGTGGATGCAGATGCACTGATTTTTTATCATGCACTAAGAACTGAAATGGACCTTTTACAGGTAAAGCCTAAAAAGCAAACCATTGATAACATTCTGGAGTATTCCAAAAACTTACGTTAGTGATGCCAACAAAAGCCCTGTCAAAAGCAGGGCTTTTGTTATCTTTGCCGTCTGATGTTAAAGAAGGAACGCTACAAGTTATTTGTTGAATATTTTTCAGGCCACCAGCCCAACCCGGTTACCGAATTACATTATTCGAACCCGTTTGAGTTGCTGGTAGCTGTTATATTATCGGCGCAATGTACCGATAAACGCATCAACCAAATTACCCCTGCCCTTTTTGCCCGTTTCCCAGATGTGGAATCGTTATCGGCAGCCAGCGTAGAAGAAATTTTTTCTTACATCCGCAGTGTAAGCTATCCTAACAATAAAGCCAAGCATTTGGCTGGTATGTCTAAAATGTTATTGGAGCAGTTCAATGCCGTGGTACCGTCTGATTTAAATGAACTGCAAAAGCTACCCGGCGTAGGCCGTAAAACGGCTAACGTAATTGCTTCGGTAGTATACGATGCACCGGCTATTGCAGTAGATACGCATGTATTCCGTGTAGCTAACCGTATTGGTCTTACCACTAATGCCCGCACACCGCTGGCTGTTGAAAAGCAATTAACTGAATACCTGCCCAAACAAACTTTAGGCTTTGCACACCACTGGCTTATATTACACGGCCGGTACATTTGCATAGCCCGCCGCCCTAAATGCGAGGTTTGTCCGCTTACTCATTTTTGCAAATATTACCAAAGCGGCAAAGCATCGCTAGTGTTTAGCAAAACGGCCAAGGTGGCAAAGGGCAAAATTGTTAAAGCCATCAAAGCTGCTAAGCCTACCAAAGAAGTAAATACAGACAATGACACCCCTATTTCTCCAGCTCAGTAATTACGGCTTGCGCCGTTTTGTTTCCAGGGGTTAACTTTAATGATTGTTTGTAATTTACTAGTGCTTTGGCTTTATTTCCCTGCTTGTAATAAGCCTCGCCTAAACTATCATAAACGTTACCAGACTGTGGAAAAAGGTGCGTATTATATTCAAAAATGGTAATGGCGTCGTCTATTTTGTTTTTGCCCATCAACAGGTATCCAATGTCATTCAATGCCGATTCATCATCAAAGTTATAATCTTGCGGCTGTTTAGTTTTAAGTTCTTTATAAATTGCTAACACTTGCTCACCGGTCATGCCAGCAGGCGGCATTGTAAAACCTTTCATCACAGCTTTTTTGGGCTGCTGATATGGCTTGTTGTCTAAAATTGCCGTTAATGCATTGTTTAAGTTGTACAAGTTTCCCTGCTTGCTATTCGTCATTAAAATTATGGTTCTACCTTTGGGAATATCAGACGCCAGTAGTGCCTGGTAGTTCATGGTTGTGCCGTCATGTACATGCGTAATTAGCTTGCTGCCTTCCATAGTGCCCTTGCCCAAGCCTGATTGCCGGTTAGGTGCATCGGCTAACAGAATTTGGCGGGTAGACGTCTGATTAATCAATTTAAAATTATCGATGCACTGCGACCATTTATAAAAATCACCCAACGTAACACAAGTCCAGCCGGATATCGGATAAATAAGTTTATCCTGCCTTTTATCATTATTATAGGCCTTAGCTACCAGTTCATCCGAATCAGCAGGATCGATAACAGAATTATTCATTTTACATGGCTTTAGCAGCCTGCTTTTAACAAACTCATTACAAGACATACCTGATACCTTTTCAATAATGCGGCGTTGCAAAAACACGTTGTTGTTATTGTAGGCATAATTACTTCCTGGTTCAAAATCCAGCTGCGTCAACGCCTTCAAATCTTGCATGTTATCAGCATCAGATTTAACGCTTTTCCATTTTACGTCAGGTATACCGCTGGTGTATTGTAAAAGATGAAGTACCTTAACCCGGTCGGCCCAGGCAGGTAGTTCGGGGAAGAACTTTGACACCTTGTCGTCAAGCTGCAAACTACCCTGTTCTTTTAGCATCATAATGCCAACCGCATTAAACTCTTAAGCAATTGAACCAATTTGAAAGCGGTATTTTTCGGTAAGCATAGTTTGCATACTTGTATCGGTAAAACCTATGGCTGCTTTATAAACCATCTTACCGTCATCGGCTACCAAAACATTTCCGTTAAAAAGGCCAAGCCGGTTTGCTCTGCGCATAAACGAATCGATAGCGGCAGCTTTATTACTCTGCGCAAACACGGGCATAACAGAAAAGAGGATTAAATAGCACAGTAGCGTTTTTGATAACAGTTTAGGCATAGTAATTATAAATGGTTTATTAAGATAACCGATTAGTAACACAATTATAAACATTAAGTACCCGCTTAACTGATCTAATTTAACAAAACGCATATATTATTCCGATTATCTGTAAAAAGCCTTTACTGGCACGCGTTTAGCTGCAATTGCATTCCAATTATCTCTGAATTATGGGTGCATCATCACGCAGCTTAAAAGGCCTGGATTGGGCCAATTTGTTTATGGCCGATGTTAAAGATGGCGTGGGTGTTTACCTTTCAGTTTTTCTGCTGACGGTACGGCATTGGCAGCCCGACCAAATTGGCTATGTAATAGCCGTTCCGGGTCTGGTAGGCATATTAGTGCAACCCTTGGCCGGTGCTTTGATCGATCGCTCCACTTATAAACGCTTCTTACTCATTTTGGCTTCTGTAGTTATTGCTTTATGCTGCCTGGTAATTATATGGATGAAAGGTTTTTATCCAACTTTTTTCTCGCAGGCCATGGTGGGTTTGGTGCAAAGTGTTTACACACCCGGCGTAGCAGCTATAACGCTAGGAATGGTCGGCCAGGCGGCGCTGTCTAAACGTATTGGCCGCAATGAAACGTTTAATCATGTTGGTAACATGGGGGCGGCTATTGTTGCCGGGTTGATAGGCCGGTTCATTTCTTACGAAGGCATTTTTTACTTTTCTATTTTACAGTGTATTGCCTTAATTATTGCAGTACTATTTATTAAAGAGCAGGATATTGACCATAACCTGGCCAGAGCAGCCAGTGTAAATGAAACGGAAAACGCCAGCGCTACTGGGCTAAAAACGTTATTCAGTAATCGTAATATTTTATTGTTTACCATATCCATGGCGCTCTTCCATTTAGCCAATGCTGCCATGCTGCCACTGGTTGGCCAAAAGATGGGCCTGCTCGACCAAAAAAACTCATCGTTGTACCTATCTGTCGCTATCATTATAGCTCAAGGCGTCATGGCGCTGGTAGCATCTTATAGCGGCCGTACCGCCGAAAATGGTAGGAAGGCAATTATGATGATTGCCTTTGCCTTATTACCTGTACGTGCGCTGTTATTTGCTTTTATAGACAACCCTTATGCCCTTACAGGCATCCAATTATTGGATGGTGTTGGAGCTGGCATATTTGGAGTGGTAAGCATATTAATGATGGCCGATTTGAGCGAAGGTACCGGCCGTTTTAACTTGCTGCAAGGCTGTGTATATTCTGCCATTGGTTTAGCAGCATCAGTAAGCAGTATTGTAGGCGGCATTTTGGTGAAGCAGTATGGCTACATGGTTGGCTTTATAGTGCTGGCCGCAATAGCCATAGCTGGTATGCTCTTCTTTAAACTTTTGGTACCCGAAACAAAGGGAATAAATGATACTGACAAAGCTGGGACTATTGCATAATCAATAGTAAATATCCCACTATACAAGTGTAATCACATTTACCAATTATGGTTTGGGGCCACGCTTGTAAATAACCAGTCCGTTTAAAAAGTTACGCAGTATCTGATCGCCGCAAGGTTTAAAATTGGGGTGATCTTCTTTTCGAAAGATAGCGCTTAACTCGGTTTTGGTTACCCTAAAATTAGCCAGGTCTAAAATATTTATAATATCATCATCTGTTAGTTGCAAAGCTACCCTAAGCTTTTTCATGATATCATTGTTACTCATCAGATCGAAATTTCTATTTTAACTTTTTTGTTCTTTATTTTTTCACCCTTTATCAACTGTAGGGTACGCTCAGCACGGTTTCGTTTTATGGCGGCATAAGCCGAGTTATCCAGCACCTCAATCAGCCCGAGCTCGTCTTTATCAAGCTCACCTTTTTTAAGCAATAAACCTACAATATCTATTTTGTTTACTTTATCCTTTTTACCTGCTGCAATATACAGCGTAACCCATGGCGATGGCTTCGGAACTACCGGACTTTTCGGTAAATCTTCAATTTCAGGAATATCCTTTAAGTAAGCTGGTTTTTCATCCGGCGATAATATAAGATAGGATGTTCCTTTGGCATGCATACGCGCCGTACGGCCGTTACGGTGTACGAAAGCCTCTTCGTTATGCGGTAGTTGATAATGCACAACATGCTCAATTTCGGGTATGTCCAATCCGCGTGAGGCGAGGTCGGTAGTAATCAGCAAACGATGGCTCCCGTTTCTGAACTTTAATAAGGCGCGTTCTCGATCCTCCTGTTCCATACCGCCATGAAATATGCCGTGTGGCAGGCCCATATCCCACAGCAAATCGCTTATACGATCAACCGCATCCCGATGATTGCAGAATACCAGCGTGGCTTCGTTACCTATTTTACATATCAAAGCAAACAAAGCTTCCAACTTATCTGCCGCTTCGGCTACTACAGCCTTTTGTTTAAGATCGGGCGCTATGGTTACAGTATTTAAATAATCGAGCTTTATGGGATTGGTTATACCAGTAAAGGCCGGAATATCCGACATAGGAGTTGCCGATGTAAGCATACGCATTTTCACACTCGGTAACTGCTTGATGATATAAGTCATATCTTCCTGAAAGCCAAACTCCAGTGCCTTATCAAACTCATCCAATATTAGTGTATGAATTGTTGCTGTACTAAAACTATCCCGACGCAAGTGATGCGCAATACGGCCCGGCGTACCTATCAAAACGACCGGCGGTTGCGACAGGTTATTGCGTTCAGTTTTTACAGGGTGACCACCATAACAGCAGTTAACTTTAAAACCGCTGCCCATGGTTCTGAACACCTGCTCAATTTGCAAAGCCAGTTCGCGCGAGGGTACCAGTATCAACGCCTGCACCGTTGGTATATCAGCATTAAGCACACCTAGTAAAGGCAGCAAAAAGCCCAGGGTTTTACCCGAACCTGTTGGCGAAAGCAGTATCACATCATTTTTTTTGGCTGCATTTAGCGCAGCCTGCTGCATTTCGTTAAGGGCGTTTATTTTAAGGTTTTGAAGGGCTNGCTGCATTTCGTTAAGGGCGTTTATTTTAAGGTTTTGAAGGGCTTGCTTGATCATGCTCAGTTTTAAAGAAAACCAAAGATAATCTATTTATACTGCCAGCTCAGTCAAATCAACTTTTAGACAAAAGCACCACCCAGCTTATACCAAAAAACAAGTAATAGTTTCAGCCGAATTTTGAGGTCATTTTACGCTATGTCATTACAGTTTCAAGCCTTTAATTAATCCGTAAAACATTCGTTTATACCAATAAATTTTACGTAAATTTATATTATCAAATAAGCAAATAAACAGCTTAAAATGGCTTACATAAGTTAAAAATTAATAAGCGCCTGATAATCATAAACCTATAAAATTAAGCACAAATAACTTAAAAATAATTGCTAAAATATTTAGTAATTAAATTATAATCAGTATATTTGTTATACAAAAAAATAAGATGAGTAACGCAAACGCAGATAAATTAAAAGCACTTCAGCTTACCTTGGATAAGCTGGAAAAATCGTACGGTAAAGGAACGATCATGAAACTGGGCGATTCTGTAATTGAGCCGATTGAGGTAATCCCTACCGGTTCGCTTACACTGGATTTAGCTTTAGGTGTGGGTGGTTTGCCAAAAGGCCGTGTGATTGAAATTTATGGTCCTGAGTCATCAGGTAAAACTACACTGGCTATACATGCTATTGCCGAGTGTCAGAAAAAAGGCGGCATTGCAGCCTTTATAGATGCTGAGCACGCATTTGACCGTTTTTATGCACAGAAACTGGGTGTGGACGTAGAGAACCTGTTGATCTCTCAACCAGACAACGGTGAGCAAGCTTTAGAAATTGCCGATAACTTAATCCGTTCTGGCGCTATCGATATTATTGTAATTGACTCGGTTGCTGCCCTGGTACCAAAAGGTGAGATTGAAGGCGAGATGGGTGAATCTAAAATGGGTTTACAAGCTCGTTTGATGTCTCAGGCTTTACGTAAGCTTACCGGTACGATCAACAAAACCGGTTGCTGCTGTATCTTCATTAACCAGTTGCGTGAAAAAATTGGTGTAATGTTCGGTAACCCTGAAACTACCACTGGTGGTAACGCCTTGAAATTCTACGCTTCTGTACGTTTGGATGTACGCCGTATATCTCAAATTAAAGACAGCGATGAGGTATCAGGTAACCGTGTGAAGGTGAAGATTGTGAAAAACAAGGTAGCCCCTCCGTTCCGCTTAGCCGAGTTTGACATTATGTTTGGCGAAGGTATCTCTAAAGCCGGTGAAATCATCGACTTGGGTGTGGAACATAACGTTATTAAAAAATCAGGTTCATGGTTTAGCTATGGAGATAGCCGTTTGGGCCAGGGCCGTGATGCTGTTAAGCAGTTAATAATTGACAACCCAGAACTGATGGAAGAACTGGAAACTAAAATTAAAGCTGTTGTATCTGGCGAGAACTTGCCGGTAGAAACTGAATAATTGCATACATAAATAAATGAGCCGCTTAGTTATCTAAGCGGCTTTTTTATTGATGTAAAAACTTAATAATTAAATAGTTTTAAAACGCATTAACTTTGCTAAAACATTTAATCTTTTTCCTTATTATTAACCTTAGCTAAACCAAGTAACACTTATCATAAATGAAAAAACTCTTACTCTTTGGCATGCTTTGCTCATTAGGCATTGTATCCTGCAAAAAAAACTCCTCATCAGGTGATTCACAACCCGAAACTGGAAACAAAACCTATAAAGTCGATTTTAAAGTAGCTGATTTTACACAACAAACCGGCCCGGTAGTAACCACCAACGCCGTTAACAGCAACAAAAAAACCACAGCTGTGCAAGACAACATCACCACGCTGTATTATCTTATTTTTGATTCCAATAACAAACTGGTACATCAAACCACGCAGAAGTCATCGGTAACAGGTTTTGGAAGCATTTCTGATAGCCTGATGGTAGGTACATATACCGTTGTGTTTATAGGTGGTGCGCCTACTGTACCAACAAACGGTAACGGTGCTATTGTAGACCTACTGCTACTGGAAAACCCTACCACCACTCACACTTTGTCTGATTATTATGCCAGCTATACGGCATCTAATTATACCAGTCCGGGTTCAATTGCGCCGTGGAGTGATACATTTTTTAAATCGTACCAGTTGCAGGTATCTGCATCAACAACTACGCAAAACGTTACCCTTAACCGTATAGTTGGCAAAGTCAGCGTTCATGTTAAAGATTTACCAACAGAAGCAACAACACTTCGGCTTATGGTAATTAATGACAAAAGAAAATTCTACCTGGATCAAAATAAACCTGATGAAACAGGCAGCTCTACCATTATTCATACACTTACAGCAGCCGAAAAAACGGACCAAAATTTTAAGATAAGCGATTTTGTTTTAAATACTGGCGCTCCGCTTACGGTAACTATCACCTGCTATAACCAAAGCGGGTCGGTTTTAGCCAGCAAAGCCATCACAAACGTTGTACTTACAGCCAATCAGGAAACATTGTTTTCGGGTAGCCTATTTGGCAATGGTGCAGGCAGCGGGTACAACGTTACCACTCCAGACTGGGATCCATCAACCATTAACATCTCCTTCTAAAATGTGTGGCTGATTCTGCCTTAAATTATATTACCTATACCTCAAATAGAAACAAATCATGAAATTGAAATTTATATACATTGTGCTTTTGAGCATTTGCTTTGCCTCATGCAAAAAAGACAGCAAGAATACCAATACTGATAAACCCGCAGAAAAATTATACCCGGTAACTTTTGGGGTGTCATCATTTACGCAAAACAGTATTCCATTAAGCGTTGGTAAGCAAACCAATACAATAGTAACAACAGCAACCAGTACGCTAAAAGATACCTTAGATGTATTATACTACTACCTGGTTGATGCAGATGGCAAAGTAAGAAGCCATATACAGCAAACCTCATCGGCAAGCAATTTTGGAACCATTAAAGACAGTGTTGCCGCCGGTACTTATACCGTTGTTTTTACCGGAGGTAAGTCGGGCTTACAAGGAATTAACAACACACCGGTTATTCCGGCCAGTGCCCCGCTGGCAAATAATATTACTTTTACTTACAATACATCATCACCAGGTCAATACATAGCGCCTTGGCAAGACTTTTTTTATAAAAAGTTTACCGTGCAGATACCTACTAACAACAGCAACAAGCAGATAAATCTGGACAGAGTAGTGGCACAATTGCAAGTTGTTATTAAAGACGCGCTGCCTGCAAATGTAGCTTCTGTAGCCGTATTCATCTCAAATGATCTATATGACCAAAACCTATTGAACCTTAAAACAACAGGTTCTGAAAATTCCAGGACATTTAAAATGTTAACGGAAACAGAAAAAGGTAAAAGCAATTACACATTAACAACATATACCATGGCTTATGGTGCACCCTTTAAGGTAACCATAAACTGCTATGACAACAATGGTGGCTTACTGATTTCTAAACAAGTAGATGATGTAACCGCACAAGCTAATAAGCGCACTATACTATCAGGTAACTTGTTTACGCCTTCAACCAGCAGCAATGCTTTTAATGTTAGCGTAAACGTGCAATGGAATGCAACCAATGTGATAGGCTTTTAAGCAGCAGCAACATTCATTTTAAATAAGGGCAGCAACTAGGCTGCCTTTTTTTATTAATACGAATTTGGCTAAAAATAATCCTGATACAGGGCTGACAAACAATTGCACCTAATAGTATTGTTTTGACACTATCATCTAACAACAAAAATCATGAGTAAAGTATGGTTCATAACAGGCTGCTCCACCGGTTTCGGGCGTGAGCTGGCAAAAGAAGTTTTAGCCGCCGGGTATCAAGCTGCTATAGCATCGCGCAAAACAGAAGACGTGCAGGACATCGTATCTGCCTACCCAAACACTGCCATTGCCGTAAAGCTAGACGTGACCAAAGCCGACGAGATAGATGCTGCCGTAAAACAGGCACAAGACAAGTTTGGCCGAATTGATGTGCTGGTAAACAATGCCGGTATCGGTTACTTTGGTGCCATTGAAGCCAGCGAAGAAGACGAGGTGCGCCGCATGTTCGAAATCAACTTTTTTGGATTGGCAAACGTTACTAAAGCAGTATTGCCTATTATGCGCGCACAACGTAGCGGCCACATTTTAAATATTGCTTCTATTGGTGGATTGGTTGGCTTCCCAGCTGTTGGCTTTTACAACGCCACTAAGTTTGCGGTTGATGGCTACTCCGAATCTTTATCTAAAGAAGTAGCGCCGCTAGGTATCAAAGTTACTGTAATTGCCCCAAGTGGTTTCCGTACCGACTGGGCCGGTCGCTCTGCCAACAACAGTAACATTGTAATTGATGATTACAAAGACACTGCAGGTCAAAACCAAAACAGTATTCGTGGTTACAGCGGTAAACAACCCGGCGACCCGGTACGTGCTGCCAAGGCCATGATACAGGTAACAGAAACCGAAAACCCTCCACTACGTTTACTTTTGGGCGAAGCTGCATTGAAAGGTGCCCGCAATAAAATAGACCTGCTTAAGAAGGATTTTGACGAGTGGGCTGAGGTATCGGTAGGCGCGGATTTTCCGAAAGAAGAGCAATAGCCTTTTCCTTTCCCTCCCAGGGAAAGGAAGACTTTAAAATAAACATACCTGTCGCCTTGAACGCTAGTGAAATATTTTTAAAGCTGATATTCACTTACCGCTCTCAAAATATCTCTCGTTAGTACTCGAAATGACAAGCATTCTTAGTTTTTAACTAAATACAACCTTAAAACATGGAACATAGACAATTAGGCGCCTCCGGATTATTTGTCCCTGTACTCAGCTTTGGTACGGCCACATTTGGCGGTGGTAATGAATTTTTCAAAGCATGGGGCAATACCCACTTAGACGAAGCCAAGCATTTGGTTAACCTTTGCCTGGATGCCGGCGTTAATTTTTTTGATACCGCTAACGTGTACTCACGTGGCACATCAGAAGAAATATTAGGCGCTGCGTTACAAGGACTACGTAATCAAGTATTGATTTCTACTAAAGCCACTTTTCCGATGGGCAGTGGCCCTAATGATTTCGGATCATCACGTGCGCATCTTATCCAAGCCTGCGAGGATAGCCTGCGCCGCTTGCAAACTGATTATATAGATGTATACCACCTGCACGGTTTTGACGGCAATACGCCGGTTGAAGAAACCCTACGTGCGTTAGACGATTTGATTACCGCCGGTAAAATACGTTACATCGCCTGCTCTAATTTTTCGGGCTGGCATTTAATGAAATCACTGTCAGTTTCTGAAAGATACGGCTGGGCACGCTATGTAGCGCATCAAGCTTATTATTCACTGCTGGACCGTGAGTTTGAATGGGAACTGATGCCCTTGGGTATCGATCAAAAAGTGAGCACCATTGTATGGAGCCCATTATCATCGGGCAGGCTAGGTGGCAAATTCCGCCGCAACCAGCCCGTACCACAAGATAACCGTATTGCACAGGGCGGCTCGCATGGCCCGGCTACCAACTTTGAAAGGCTATATGATATTGTAGATGCGCTTGACGAAGTGGCCGAAGAAACCGGCAAAAGTGTACCTCAGGTAGCTTTAAACTGGTTGCTGCAACGCCCAACGGTAGCCAACATTGTGATTGGTGCCCGTAACGAAGAACAACTGAAACAAAATTTAGGTGCAGTGGGATGGAACTTAACTACCGACCAAATGAAAAAACTGGATAAAGCCAGCGATGCTGATCCAATTTACCCTTACTGGCATCAGCGTCAAAATACGCGGTTAAATCCGTTGCCTAAGTTTTATTAATTAACTTTCCTCAACTTGTCATTGCGAGCGCTAGCGCGGCAATCTCCTCATAAGCCCAATTTTAATATTGATACTACAAGAAGATTGCTTCGTTTCTCGTAATGACATTTTTTTTATAGATAAACCGTCTCTTTAACAACTTTATCATATCAAGATAAAGAACTTCGGCAACAGCCTTATTTGCCTTGGGTACGCCAGTACATATATACAATACCAATAACCACTATCAGCGCCAGCACAATTACACCGGTAGCGCCTTTGCGTTTGTCTTGCCGCATAACCCACCACAGTACGCCTACCAGCGGTAAAACAAATATTAGCCAAAAAATCAGGGAAGGTAAACTCATAAATATCAATAGTTAAAACGGCATACGTGCCAATGGTGCCACGTGCTGATTGGTAAAATCGCCTTGTAAAAATTTATAGTAGCCTGCAATAGCAATCATGGCGGCGTTATCTGTACAATATCCCATTTTGGGAATGAAGCAGTTCCAACCATGCTTTTCGCCCAGCTGCTGCAAACCTTGTCGTAAACCGGTATTGGCCGATACGCCACCTGCTAAAGCAACATCTTTAATGCCATAAGCCTGTGCTGCTTTGGTTAGTTTATTCAGCAAAATGGTTACGATACGTTTTTCTACAGAGGCACAAATATCAGCCATATTTTCCTGAATAAAATCAGGATTTTTGGCAACGTTATTTTGAATGAAGTATAGAATGGATGTTTTCAATCCGCTGAAACTAAAATTGTAGCCGGGTATCTGCGGCTCCGGAAACTGGTAAGCGTTTGGATTTCCTTGACGGGCGTATTTGTCAATCAATGGTCCGCCGGGATAAGGCAAGCCCAATATTTTACTGGTTTTGTCCATTGCCTCACCGGCAGCATCGTCTTGGGTTTGGCCAATCACCTCCATATCAAAATAATCTTTCACCAAAACTATTTGCGTATGCCCGCCCGAAACGGTTAAACACAGGAAAGGGAAGGATGGTTTATGATCGCCAATAAAATGTGCCAACACATGAGCCTGCATGTGGTTAATATCAATAAGCGGCAAGTTATTGGCGAGTGCAAAGGCTTTAGCAAAAGATACGCCAACTAAAAGTGAACCTAAAAGACCTGGTCCGCGCGTAAATGCAACTGCATCAATATCATTTTTGCTTACTTTTGCGTTAGATATTGCTTGCTGCACAGCAGGAATGATATTTTGTTGATGTACCCGCGAAGCGAGCTCAGGCACTACGCCGCCGTAAGCTTCATGTATGGTTTGGTTGGCTATAACATTGCTCAACATCACACCATCTGCACAAATGGCAGCAGAGGTTTCATCGCATGAAGATTCAATTCCTAGTATTACAGGCACGGTGATTAATTTTAAAAGGCAAAATTATTAAAAAAATACTCAAAATAGCGTTAATACTGGTGCTCATCGTTTTGCTGATAGTGAGCGTTACGCTATTACTTTTCCAGTACAAGCCGGTACAAACATGGGCTGCCAAAAAAGCAACCAGCTATTTATCTAACGAATTACAAACCAAAGTTGATATAAAAAGCTTGTATATAAAGCCGTTTTCGTCGGTTGTGCTGGAAGATTTGTATGTGTTGGATAAGCAGAAGGATACTTTATTGCGTACGCCAAAGCTAACAGTAGAATTATCGGGCTTCTCGGTGTTTAACAGTATCAAAAAGCGAGTACTTAACCTTGATTTGATTCAGTTAGACAATGGCTCGTTTTACCTGAAAAAGCAAAAAGACAGTACTACCAACCTGCAGTTCATCATCGACTATTTTAACAAAGGCCCTAAAAAGCCCGAAACGCCCGGTAAACCCTGGACGATTAATTTTGGTAAAGTAGCACTTAACAATTTTCATTTCAGGTACAAAAACTATCTGAGCCATGTAGCTACCCCCAAGCAGGTGAATTTTGACGATATAGACGTTAACCATTTAACGCTTGGCCTTACGCAGGTTGATTTAAAGAACCACCTGTTTAAAGGGCATGTACAAAGCCTGGCATTGCATGAAAAAAGCGGCTTTAATGTGCGTAACTTGACCGTTAATGCCACTATAGATACCAACCAGATTCTGCTGCAAAACCTGTTGCTGCAAACACCGCACTCACTGGTAAAAGATTATTTCAGGATGCGATATAAATCGTTTGACGATTTCAGCAACTTTGAAAACCGAGTACGCATGGATGCCGATTTGAAGCACTCGCACTTGTCATCAACTGATGTAGCCTATTTTACCAGCTCGCTGGATAAAAGCACTTTTGAATTTGGTTTAAACGGCCGCGCCAGCGGATTGGTAAATAATATAAAAGCCCGTAACTTAATGGTTACTACCGGCCAAGCCACTTACTTGAAAGGTAACTTTAACCTGAAAGGCCTACCCGATTGGGAAAAAACTTACCTGGATTTAAACTTTGAACAATTATCCAGCAATAAAAAGGACTTGGATAATTTGCTTACCCACTTGGTAGGCCGCAAAATGGTGATGCCTGAATTTATTGGCAAATTTGGCAACATCAATTTTACCGGCAAGCTAAAAGGTTTACAAGACAACTTTACAACCACTGGTACCTTCAAAACCAAGCTGGGCCGTTTGGATCCTGACATCAACCTTCAGTTCCCAACCAATGGCGTACCTGCTTACAGCGGTAAAGTAGCCGCCCAAAACTTTGATTTGGCCACGCTACTTGATGATAAAACGCTGGGCCGCACAACTTTTAATGCCAACATTAAAGGCCGGGGTGATGAATTGAAAAACCTGAACGCACAGGTAAAAGCGCAAATCAGTTATGTAGATTTTCAGGGTTATCAATACCAAAATTTAACTATTGACGGTGGCTTTACCAATCAAATTGCCAAAGGACGCGTAACCATTAATGATCGCAACATCAAATTTGATTTGACTGGTAATATTGATTTGAATTCAACTTTACACCGCTATACTGTTGCAGGTAATATTAGCAATGCACATTTAAATCGCCTTCGGTTATTAAAAGATACAATTACCGTTAGTACCAATATCAACACCAACTTTACCGGCAACAATTTAGATAACCTGCAAGGGCGCATATTGCTTTCTCCATCGCGTATTGTTACACCACATTTAAATTATGTGGCAGATTCGGTGATGCTAAGTGCATCCGGAACCGGTGCTAACAGATTAATTAACCTACAATCAGACTTTGCCGACGGCAGTATTAAAGGCAGTTTTGATTTAGCCACTTTGCCATCGTACTTTAAAAGTATTGCCAAAAAGTATATTCCATCGTTAAAAACAACCATTGTTAAACCCAAGCCCGAAAACTTTGATTTTAACCTGCGGCTTAAGAACCTAGACCCGCTGTTGGCTATGTTTGCCCCTGATATAAAAATTCCAGATCAAGGTAACTTTGTGGGTCACTTCAACTCTACCCAAAAAACGGCCACACTAAACGGCATTATCAAAACTATAAAATACGGCAAAATTGTTTTTCATGATTTTATTGTGGATGAAAGCACAGCCGATAGCGTACTGGATGTGAACATGTCGTTGAGCCGGGTAGATTTAACTGACAGCTTGTTTGTTAAAGACATCAACGTATCTAACTTTTTAAGAAACGACAGTTTAAATTTTAACGTCAAGCTATCCGACAAAAACGCACGTAACCAGTTAGACTTATACGGCTTGGTTGAGTTTGGCCGCGATACTACGGCTAAACTTAAACTTTTGCCATCTGAAGTGGTGCTGGAAACGCAATCGTGGCGTTTGCAGGAGCAGGTGCGCATTCGTTTACTGGATGGCAAAACGCAGATATCAGGCTTTGAGCTTTCAAACGGCGAGCAGCAGGTTCGGATTAATGGCTTTATATCCCCTAATACAAAAGATAAACTCACGGTAGAGTTCGAAAAGTTTAGCATGGCTACGCTTAACCAGTTAACCAAAACTGCAGGTATTAATCTTCAAGGTCATTTAAATGGCGACGTCGTTTTAAGTTCGGTCACTAAATCGCCTGGCGTGGATGCGAATTTAAAAATCGACTCCCTGATGATGAACAAAACGTTAGTAGGCGATATAAAAATTCTGTCTAATCTGGATAACGAGCGTAAACTGGCCAACGTAAAACTCAACATACTGAACCGCGGACTGGAAACCATGAATATTTCAGGTGCTTACAACCTGGACAAAGATGTGACTGATAAGCTCAATTTCGATATTCGAATGGACCAGACAGAGGCCATCATATTTGAGCCGTTTGTTAAAAGCTTGGTATCAGACGTTAAAGGAACTATATCGAGCGACATAAAACTTACCGGGGCACCATCTAACCCTAAGTTGAATGGCACGATCACGTTAGAGAATACCGGCTTGACGGTAGACTACCTGAAAGTGCCATATACCATTAACGATAAGCTGGTAGTTGACAATAGCATCATCCGTATTACCAACATGCAGCTTAAGGGGCCAAAAGGCGGCAAGGGTGTTGCTAATGGAATTGTAGACTTGACCAATGCTGCAAATCCGTTATTAGACATTAAGGTAGATGCCCAAAACTTAATGGCATTGAATACCAAATTAAAAGATAACCGTTTATACTACGGAACGGCTTTTGCTACCGGCCAAATTACTTTTACGGGCCCTATCGATAATATGAATATTGATATCAAGGCCACTACTCAGGAAGGTACAGTATTCAACATTCCGCTGAACACGGCAGCTACTGCCAGTCAGTACGAATTTATCCGGTTTGTGAATCACCGCGATTCTACCAAGATTATCAAAACGGCCAATGCATTTAAAGGTGTAACCTTAAATTTTGAGCTATCGGCAGATGAAAAGACGGTTGTACGTATTACTACCGATTTGGGCTTACTGGAAGGCCGTGGGCAAACCCGCAATCTGGAAATGCACATCAACAGTTTGGGCGACTTTGATATGTACGGCGACTTTTTGATTACCTCAGGAAAGTTTGAATTAACGGCTCAAAACTTTATTAGTAAAAACTTCCAGATTGTACAAGGTGGTACCATCCGCTGGACGGGTAGCCCAAGCAATGCCGAGATTAACCTGAAAGCGATATACGAAGTACGTGCCACTGTTAAAAACCTTTACCAAGCCGCCGGTTTACCAGCACCCGCACAAGGTGATAGACTGGAACTGGTACAGGCACAATTGAATATCACTCATACACTATTACAACCTACTATTGATTTCGACTTTAACTTCCCGGTTAATCCATCTATTAAAGATGAGGTAGGGTCATACCTGGCCGACGTAAACAACCGGAACCAGCAGGCCATCAGCTTAATTATTCGCCGGCAATTTGCATCGGGCAACGGCACCAACATCAACCAGCAGGTAGTGGGTACAGCCAGTAATGCGGCAAGTGAATTCTTTTTCAATAAGCTGAACAGTTACATTGCACAGTCTAATTTAAAAGGCGTGGATATCAATATACGTTCACAGTATGATGCCAGTGCATCGTTACGATTTGGGCGGTTTATTTTAACAGGTAGCATTTACGACCCTAAAGCTAACGGAGATTTATTTAACCTTGGGTCGTCAAATTTATTCAACTCCAGCTTTAATAACTTAACGCGCGATTTTAACGCCGAGTATCTAATTCGAAAAGATGGTTTACTGAGAGGACATTATTCTTATCGGGCGTTAAATACAACCACCTACTCGCTTAGTACCTCTATTACACAATACGTGAACGGTGTAGGCTTAACTTACCAACGCGATTTTGACAGCATCCGAGAGTTTTGGAGAAGCATATTCAGAAGAGGCCGCCAACAGCAACCGGCTACCACAACTACTCCCGGCTATACACCAGCCATTGATGACAACGAAAATGAAGATGAGTAATCAAGTTCAATAATAAACAAAAGAGCCCCATTAAAAATGGGGCTCTTTTGTTTATTATATCAAACGGTACACACAACGCTTAGTGATTTCTCAAAATAGCATGATCCATTTTATCGCGCTTGGTACGCAGGTAACTTTCATTGTGTGGATTTGGTGCAATTTCAATAGGCACGGTTTCGGTAACTTCTACCCCATAACCAATAAGACCAGCCCGCTTTTTAGGATTATTGCTCAGCAGGCTCATTTTTGATATGCCCAAGTCGCGTATAATCTGGGCACCGATACCATAATCACGCTGATCCATTTTAAAACCCAAACTGATGTTGGCTTCTACGGTATCCATGCCGCTTTCCTGCAATTGGTAAGCTTTCAGCTTGTTGATTAAGCCAATACCTCTGCCCTCTTGGTTCATGTAAATAATAACGCCTTTACCAGCTTCACTAACCATTTGCATAGCCTTATGCAACTGCGGGCCGCAATCGCAACGGCATGACCCAAAAATATCGCCCGTTACACATGAACTGTGTACACGCACCAATACCGATTCATCGGGCTCCCAGGTGCCTTTTACCAAAGCCAGGTGATGTTCGCCTGTATTTTTTTGAGTGTAGGCTATCATATCAAAATCGCCCCACTCGGTTGGCATTTTTACCGTTACCTCACGATCAATTAAACTTTCAGTATTCAGGCGGTAAGCAATCAGATCTTTGATAGAAATGAGTTTCAGGTTATGCTCGCGTGCAATTTCTACCAAATCGGGCAGGCGGGCCATTTCACCGTCTTCTTTCATTACCTCGCAAATTACGCCGGCTGGTTCAAAACCTGCCATCACCGGCAAATCTATAGCCGCCTCGGTATGACCGGCTCTGCGCAAAACGCCACCATCTTTGGCAATCAACGGAAATACGTGACCTGGCCGGCCTAAATCAGCAGGGCGTGTGGCCGGATCAATTAAAGCTAAAGTAGTTTTAGAACGGTCGGACGCTGATATACCTGTGGTACAACCGTGGCCCAATAAATCAATGGAAACCGTAAAGGCGGTTTCTAATGTGGCGGTGTTGTGGTTAACCATAGGGTCCAATTCCAGCTCGCGAGCCCGTTGGCGCGTAATAGGTGTGCATATCAAACCGCGACCGTAACGTGCCATAAAATTTATGGCCTCGGGTGTGGCATAACGTGCAGCAATTAAAAAGTCCCCTTCATTTTCGCGGTCATCGTCATCAACAACAATAATCATCTGACCGGCTTTAATGGCTTCAATAGCCTCGGGTATAGTGTTTAGCATAGTTGCAAAATTGTAATAGCCAAGCCTTAACCCACAATTGGATTTAGGTGAACAGCTTGAACACAAAGTTATACGATAACTGGCTTAAACAAGTCGGCTATATGTAAAATCAATGAAGCTTATGGCTTGATAGTGGTTTTACGAAAACGAGCCAGCTTTTGAAAATAACGTTTGTAAGCTTCGGTATCAAACAATACAGAATCGGTTGCTGCTTTGTATGATAAGAACAACCCTATTGGTGTTAATACCGCTATAGATATCCACATGCCTACAATGGGCGACAAACCGCCTTCTTTAACCGATTTTTCGCCGATGGTACCAATGATGTAATAGATCAAGAAAAATATTACCGCCACTACAACCGGTAACCCAAGTCCCCCTTTACGAATGATAGCCCCTAGAGGTGCGCCTATCAGGAATAAAGCTAAACACGCGGCCGAAAGGGTAAACTTTTTTTGATATTCGATAGAATATCTGCGTATGTCTTTAGATGACTCCTTGTAATCGTCTATCATGCCCTTGAGCATGCCTTTTACATTTTCGGCCTCACGTTGCGCATTTTGTACAATCATCTGCTTTTCATCAGGCCGCATACCGGCCAAAATATCCGCTTTGGCTGGCTTGGGGTTTTTCACCGCCGCCGATTTGTGTGGCACAGTAAAATACCGCAACTGGCCGGATATTGTCAAATAGTTATTATTTAACCGCTTGTTGAGTGCCCGGATGCTGGAATCCTGATATATATTGAGTAGCTTCAAATTCATCATTTGAATACTGGAACGCCACTCGCTTTCAGATGTCCGCTTCATCTTAAAACCTTCCAAGCTAAATTTTTGCTCTGTAGAATCAAAGCGAAAACGGGTAAACCGCTGCCTTGTATTATAAGCCGGTTCGCCCGGTGACTCTTCATAGCGAATCCCCTTCTTTAGCTTTAACACTAAGTACAGATCGCCAGGTGTACGATACATTACACCGTCTTCCGCAAAGGTTACATTGTTGGTGTTATTATTGGGATTACGCTCATAAATCATTACCCCATGCAAGGTTTGGCCATCTGGGTCTTTATGCTTAACGCGTATAGAATAGTTGGTAAAACTGTTGTTAAAAACGCCCTCCGAGATCAAAAAAGATGTTTTTTGCTGACGCACATCATACAGCAGCGAGTAGTACTTGTAATTAACTACCGGCAGCATGTAATCAGAAAATATAAAGGCGCTAATGCTTAACAGGGTTACGATAATAACCATTGGGTACATGGCACGGGTTAAGGATATGCCGGCCGATTTGATAGCCACCAGTTCGTAGTTTTCGCCAAGGTTACCGTACGTCATGATAGAAGACAGCAATACCGATAGCGGCAAAGCCATAGATACGTTGGTGGCAGATGCATATAGCATGAGCTGCAAAATGATATACCACTCAAACCCCTTTCCAATCAAATCATCAATGTATTTGAACAGAAATAGCATCAGCAGTACAAACATTACGATAAAAAACGTAACGATGAACGGCCGGATAAATGATTTGAGTATGAGCAGGTGTATCTTCTTCACAAAGCAAAATTACAGATTTTACCTTACCCAATTGCTAAACCATGAGTAACGGCTATGCAGCTAAACGGATATCAGGGTTGAATTAGTATAAGAAAAGAAGGCAAAATGACTTTAAGTCAGCAGTTAAGCGCCTAACACACTAATCAGGTAATCAACAGAATTGTCCCAAATTTGCTTACGCTCGGATATAATATCTTCGGTGGCAAAGTCGGTAATGCTTAAAGCCACATCGTTGGTTAGTTCGTCTTGCACAATTTCCATTTCAAAGTAGCATTGCGGATCATCATCCAACCATTTGAAACGCACTAGCTTATTTTCCTTCATCAATAAAAGCTTGGCTTTCTGTTCTTCATCGTCCCAGGTAAAAGTATACACCTGATCACGTACATTTACTTTATCTGCAAACCACTGCGTCAGTCCGTTCGACTCGCTTAAAAAGCTATATAAAATACGAGGAGAGGACTTAATTTCGTACTCCAGATGAAATTTTTTCTTTTCGGACATATAAGGTTTACAGGGGGTTATGCTGCTTTTGCAGTAAATGTTAAACATTTTTTCTAAAGAAAGGTAATTTCTGCTATATTTGCAAACCTTTTTAAGGGAAACCACCCGGCGGGGTAGCTCAGATGGTTAGAGCGTAGGATTCATAACCCTAAGGTCGGCAGTTCGATCCTGCTCCCCGCTACTAATTTAAAACAGCCTTGAGTCGAAAGATTTGAGGCTTTTTTTATTTTGGGTATAACATTCATCCGCTTTTCAATAGAATCCTCTTTTGAATAGTCAAATCCATTGATTAGCTTTGGTTTAGCTATAAACCTGTAATTGAATGGAAGTTATCCGTTTTAAGGAATCTGCTTTTACGCTCTCGTTAAAAAACTCGTTCAGCGTATCAAAGAACAGCACAGTATCGAAGAAGATAAGTGGCTTACGCCTGAGCAAACGATGAAGCTGCTTAACATCACCAGCAAAACTACCATGCTTAAACTTCGTGATGAAGGGAAAATAAAATGGGTGAATTTTTTATCATCGTTATTATAGGTTGTTTTATTCCTTTTGTGAGGAAAATCTATCCTTGTTAAGCCAGCCTATTCGTTTTGAAACTTCTGTTTCTTTTATTACGCTGCTCTATGTCTGTTTTAAACGCCCTGCCTCGCTCACTGTCAGGCGACAATCTTTTCAAAAGCTCCGCAATTTCGGATGAGTACTTGTTTATACCGAAGCCTAAATTGAAGCAGTAGATGTATTCTTATGAATGTGCCTACTGGACCAACATGAACCACGCGGCGAATTCCCAAAATTGCCGGAGAAGGATCTGTTGGAAGTAAACTGATATAAAAGCACAAAGCCTCACCACATGGTAAGACTTTGCCGCAAATGGTAATATGACTTGGTTTAGTGTTTAATGATTAAATCAATGGTAATGCCTAAAATCAAGATGACGATGCTAAACGTAAGCATTCCTAATAGGTAAGCGGCAAAAGCCTTTAAGTAACGCCCTATCTTTTTGCCACTGTTAAAAAAATCACCTATGGCCCAGGCGGAGTAAGCCAGGCTGATGACCGCTGAGAAAGCCATAGTTTTATAAGTCGTTATTCCCTCGATAACCGCAAATACCGAGAATATCAGCATACCCATGCCCATTACAAAACATAGCAATATCAATATTTCAAAAAAGTTATACTTACTCTTTTTAAAAAACAGGGTTAGCCATAGTGCTATAAATATACCCATAAGTATATTGGCGTATCCATAATGGCTTTGTACCCACGCATTAATGGAGCTGGTAGCCAAGTTATTCTTATCACGCACAGTGATATACCCTTCTTCCAGATGAAAAAAATGACTGACAATCGTGTACAGTAATGATGACAGGATGATAAAAATAATAGGTTTAACCAGCCTGCTCCTGTTTTGAGTAACAAATGCGCGCACACTTTTGCCAGGACTTATCAATAACTCTTTAATGGTATAGAGTATTCCTTTTTCAAAGTGCAATACGTGCAATACTTCGTGCTGGATGTAATGCCCGTCTATACGGTTAAGTTTAGCCGGATGGCCGCATTGCGGGCAATAATTGTAAGCTATCTCGGTATTGCAGTGGCCGCAATTTATGGTTTCTACAAGCATAAGGTTATGAATAGTACTGCAAAAATTAAAAAAGGAATGCGCTTGCCAACTACACTTTAGTGTAGATTTGACATACCTATTCGCCAATCAACACTGACCGTAAAACCGTACTATTTACCCGCAACATAAAATATTTCAGGTAGCCAAGGCTAATCATCTGCAATAGCACGATTACCTGGAAACCATCAAAGCATATGCCCGCCTCACTTAAGAAAGTATATATGTAATTGATGATGAATAAATGGATTTTGAATACGTATCAGGCAATCCGCTGTTCTTTGAGCAGACATACGGCCGGGCAAATAATAGATTTAAGCTACGAATTCTACTTTAAAAATGTCCCCAAGCCTAATCTGTAAATGATGGATATCATTAACCAGGCTGGGTTTAATTTTATTGATAAGATCTCCCTTATCAATAAACGTTCGTTTTCTGATAAGGCACTTAGTGTATCAAATGCCCCCTGTTAGCTAGGGAAATTTGACTCAATAAGCGATAAAATTATAAAGAAAACGGTCATTTGTTTAACAATTGCTGTTTGTCTAAAGTAAAAGCTATTAACAATTTAAAAACTAGCAAATAACTGATTAATACTACACAAACACCGTTTCCCCCCTATCTGCTTACCACAATAGTGTTACCGTTAAAAGTTAATCAAAACGTTTTATCCATTACTGTTCACAGTTGTAATTTACAAAACCATGTCCCTATAACTCGTGTCCTTTGTTATTCTTACATTAATTAGTGTTAAAATACACTTTTATGTGAAAGTTTGTATATTTGTATGATGAAGGATAAAAGACAGGATATTATTGACGCAGCCATCATTGTATTGAATAGTGACTTTTCTGCCGGATTGGACTTGATTGCAGAAAGGGCCGGTGTTCATAAACGCACTTTGCACTTACATTTTAAAAGCCGTCAGGAACTGATTGATAGCTGTAAACAGGATATGATGATCACCTGTCAACAAGCCATGACGGATGCCTACGAAGCGTCAACTATACCCACAAAGCAATTGGAACTTATGCTTTATGCAGGGATTGACTGCGGAGCAAAATATGCTTTCCTAAATAAACTATATGGCAGGGGTGCTTATTCGCAGGTTGCTGATGAGGAAAAAAACGGGACGTTCGATACCATTAAACACCGATGGTTTAAAATCATTGAGCAGCTACAGCAAGAGCAAATCATTAATCATCAGCTTTCCATTGCCTGGATATATACACTTTTTGGTGGCATGATCACCAATACCATTGATGCCGCAACATCAGGCGATGTCGCCCCCAATGACATTAAATCTTTTGCGTGGTATTCCTTTAGCAGAAGTATCGGCTTATAACTAATAATTAAAATATCAATCAAATCATCATGATATCATCAACCGACGAACAATTAACCAGTCAGCTTTCTGGCTTTACCAACCAGTACATAGATGTTAACGGCACCACGCTTCATGTGGTAGAAGGTGGCCAAGGTGAACCATTATTGCTGTTGCCCGGATGGCCGCAAACGTGGTGGGCTTATCACAAGGTCATGCCAGCACTGGCGGCTCACTTTAAAGTGTTAGCGATAGATGTACGAGGTATGGGTAGTTCTGCAAAGCCGGAAAGCGGCTACGATAAAAAGAATATGGCACTGGACGTTTATGAACTTATTAAGCATTATAGCTTTGATCAGGTTAGCGTTGCCGGTCATGATATCAGTGCTACCATAGTTCATAGCTTGGCCGCACAATATCCACAAGCAATCAAAAAGGCAATTTTTATCGATACACCACCGATTGATGAGAATATTCACCGCCTGCCAATGCTGCCTCCATTTGGAAACACCGCTCCTATTTATCCATGGTGGCTAAGCTTTAACCAAGTAGAAGACTTACCTGAAAAATTACTGGAAGGCAGAAGCAGAATTTTACTTGATTACCTGTTTGACAACATGACGGCTGACAGAAGTAGCCTATCAGCTGCGGATCGTTTGGTATACAGCACCTGCTATGATCGGGCAGAAAGTATCCGCGCAGCAAATAAGTGGTACCAGGCATTTCCGCAGGATGTGGTTGATAGTAGATCTTATAGAAAGCTAACCATGCCTGTATTGGGTATAACCAGTCATGGAAACACCATGCTGGATCATGCTTTACCGATGATCGCTGAAAATTTCATCGTTCGCCAGATCACCGGTTCAGGGCATTTCATCATGGAAGAGAAACCGAATGAAGTAATTGAGGCGCTGAAAGATTTTCTGTTGTAAACCATTCATTGCTATTAATGCAACTAAAGGAAAATTTGTTAGAAAAGATGAGGGTGTAAGTAAACAAATTTCATATATGCTTTGAAATTACGCCAGAGCATATATGAGTTTTCCATTTAAAGGAAAATTTGATGGCTGCCTAACAGAATAAAAATAAACGTATTTTATTAGGAAGAACTGGTAGAATTGTTATCACTAAATCTTCCTTTTTAAATAAGATTAGGCTCTTACAATTCATTTTGCAGGAGCCTTTTTCGTTTTTAAAGCATTTTTAAAGACTTCAACAACAACTCCCTAATTTTAAGGCAATTCCATTCTACAAAAAAGTATTTTATGAAAGCATCAGTGACTCCATAGTAGAGTTGTGGTCTAAGCGTATCGCGTACTCTGCTTTGCATAAAACCTTCAACTGTTACGCATATAGTAAATAAAACAGATACTATAAGTAAGGCTGGCTATATCAATGCCGTACAGAAAGTAATTTCCACCCTATCTAATCTTATTATATTTGTAGGATAAAAGATTATTATATAAAAAGCATTAATTATAAGTTGTTTTGTATGTTGACCTACCAGAAATATCAAAACAACTAAATCAACCCAATGGAATCTATTGATTTTGCAATCAAAGAGTATGATTACCAACCGAAGTTCAGATACTCTATATGTACTCTTGTTACTGATATCAACGAGTATAATGAAATGTATACATCTTTTACTAAAGCTGGTTTTAGTAAAGAAATTTGCGAATTTCGCTACATTGACAACATTGGTTCCAATAATTTTGATGCTTATAAAGGTCTGAATCTGTTTTTACAAAATGCAAATGCGGAATTTATCATAATTTGTCATCAAGACATTTTATTGAATTTTGATAAAATAGAAGTTCTGGAGAAACGTATAGAAGAAATAACTGCTATAGATAAAAACTGGGCTATATTAAGTAACGCAGGAGGCATAGAAAACGACCTTTATCAAAGATATACTCTTAACGTAGCTTATCCTGATGGTAAATATGATAGGATAGGAAAGTTTCCGCAAAAAGTAGTAAGTGTTGATGAAAACTTCATTCTCGTGAAAAGATCAGCAAACTTAGCTTTGTCTTATAACCTTAAAGGTTTCCATTTTTATGGCACAGATTTGTGTTTGATAGCAGAGCTTTTAGGTTATAGTGCTTATGTGATTGATTTTAAAGTTACTCACAAAAGTTATGGCACGCCTAACGAGAGTTACTACAACATTTTACAAACACTTACTCAAAAGTACCGTCATTTTATGCGAAATAGGTATATAGTTACAACAATTGCAGATTTTTACTTATCAGCATCAAACCTCCAAACAACAATAGCCGAAACTAAACTTGGCAAAAAGGTATCAAGAAAGCTTGCGAAAATTAAGCATAAGAATAATTGAATTTCTATATAGGCAACAACTTCATTCATTGAGTGCTGCAAAAGCTTCAATTGCTACGCGCACCTACAATGGTATTGGTTTTAGCAGAACAATTAGATATAATTATCAACTAAAGCTGTCACACATTAAGAATTCTTATTCTGGATAATGATCTTATAGATGGTACAACTGATACAGGAATAGGCTAATAACCTTTTTACCCTCAAACCCTCTTCTTCATTTCTTTTGGTTGTCAGTGTGATAAGGCTCTTTCCAAATCCGTTTGCAGATATGCATTGGTTAAGTGCGATTGATTACGCAGACTCACCATTTTTTATAACCCCAATAACCACTTCATAAGCTGTCTTTTTTTCCCAACGCGCTATCAACCATGCAATGAAGCTTAGCGTGAAGATATCGTTATTTTCTGCCTTGTTCAGCAGGCTTAAGACAGACTTTTTATACGCCGCTTCAAAAATCACATCAGGCTTTAACAGGTGTTTTTCAACCAGTTTCAGAAACAACAGCACACGTTCCTCCGAAGTTTTCAGCAGATACTTTTTATATCGCCGCCGAAAGCTGTTGAGCCGTGACATGGCCAGTTCAATGTTGCCAAACTGTGCCTGAACTAAAACTTCCATCAGGTTTTTTCGAATAGTCCATAACATACCCATTTTCTTTTCATACCAAGCATCAGTGCGTGTTAATAAAGTAAACTGTTTCAAACTTTCCCGATCATTGCGCAAGGCTAAAAACATGGCGAGACATATTCGTATATCTTCAATATCTTCTGCCTTATAGGCATTTTTTGTAACAGAGAGCGATTCCCGTAATAATGCAATTGCATTTTCAGCAGAACCCATATAAAACTGATTAAGCGCAGAAAGCAGGTGATAACGTAGATAAAACAGGGTATAATAGCGATTATCTGTTAACATCAAATCCATCATCTCTTGAAGATAGGACGAACTTTTTGAAAACTCCCTTTGCCGCAGGTGAAAGTTTGCCAAAAAGTACAGAATGGATATATGGTAAAAAAGATAAGATTGTTTATGATTTGTCGGGTTCTGTATAAAGCTGTTGGTTCGGTTAATATAGCGCTCTATCAATCCATAATTTTGCTGTATGGCGGCGTATTCATTGGCAATAAAAAGAATCTGGTAAACAGATTTATAGGTCATCAGGTCTTGCACAGAAATCTTGTATTTCCGGATGGTAGCCATCATCAACCTTGTCAAATTAACTACCTTGCCTTCCAGATGTATCTCTTGCAGTTCCTTCCTCAAAAAAGCATAAGCCATATTGAGTTTAGCCTCGCGTTGCATGTGCAACTGGTTCTGTAAAAAGCGTACGGTCAAAGCTTCAAAATTATCTGCTCCCGGTAAGTGAGCATACTGCAGCTTCAACAGCAAAAGTTCATTCAGTATATTAAACTGTTCTAATTGATTAGCCAGCCGTTCGGCTTTATCCAAACATTTGAACGCTATCTTAGTCACATCATTTTCAAGCAAAAAACGCCCCGCAACCAGCAAGCGCAGTGCGTCGTAAGTATCAGAATGATTGCTTTCAAACGTTTTTTGCGATAAATATAACAGCAGGTTGTCCTGCAGTCTTTTACGCAATGCATGATAGGCATCTTTATTTATTTTTGATTGGTAAAGCTTATTTAAGCCAGCTATATCGTCAGTTTCTATCAAATCCAGTAACTGTAAGTTTTTCACATCATGCCTTTTATTCTTGCGTTGTAAAAACTGTTTAAAAAGCTTTTTATCATTGTTAGTAAGCAGACCAGCCAATTCTGAGAGTGAGTCCATAAGGATATAATAGTATATATAAAGATATAATAAAACAAAATATATCGTCAGTATTTCCACAAATCTGTGTTTTTTCGGCCTGCTATACTCTCCATATTTGCTTCCATATTAATCATTAGAACAAAACAAACATGGAACCGCTACAACACAAAACAGACGAAAACTTATCATTTGCAAAACACAGCGAAAATGCCAGAAATCCATTTAAACCTACTGCTGCATTTATTGGGGCATCTTGGTTTGCTTTATTAGCCGGAACAACAGGATATTGCATCGGCTTGTGGAATGCCGGCATGCAACTGAACGAAAAAGGATATTATTTCACTATTTTATTGTTTGGCTTATTTGCCGTGATATCTGTACAAAAAATTGTAAGGGACCGGGCCGAAGGACTTGCCGTTACAGACTTGTACTATGGCTTAAGCTGGTTTGCCACTATTTCAGCGATACTACTGTTAACAATTGGCCTTTGGAATGCAGATCTTGCCCGTAGCGAAAAAGGCTTTTATGCCATGGCCTTTTGCTTAAGCATGTTTTCGGCCATTGCTGTACAAAAGAACACCCGCGATGCCAAGCTGATTGGCGATAAAGAACTGTAACGTAGCGGTTGCTGCCTCGCAGTGCGTTGCTTAGCAAGCCTGCGGGGTTATTTTATACATTGCTGCTTTATTCAATAATATACCAGTTCGGTTTAAGCAGATCTTACATAGTGATGTAATCCATTACTATGTTGTGAATTATCTTAAATTACTTGTTGAATGATTTGAGAAATGCCCAGCAAAGAGCTACTAATAAATGAGAAAGCCTTAGGTCGAAAGATTTAAGGCTTTCTCATTTATTAGTAGCATATGAGTGTTTTAACCCTATTTAATGAAGCTTATTTTGAGCCGGTTCCTTAATTGGAAGCGGCGCTAGTGATTTATAAAGATGTATCTTAGAACCAAGATTTTATTTACGATTAGCAAAGCTTTTTAACCTAAACACCAGCAAGCTTTTATGAAAAGACACATAACAATCATTATTCTACTTTTATTAACCTGCCTTGCTGTTAAAGCACAAAACAACCACACTAAGTTTGACAATTTACTGAATGCATATGTTGCCGTCCATCAATTTAATGGATCTGCATTGATTATACAGGATGGTAAAAAAGTTTATGAAAAAAGTTTTGGATACCAAAATGCAGCCACAAAAAGTTTAATTACAAAAAACAGCGTCTTTCCGATCGGGTCATTAACAAAACCGTTTACTGCCCTAATTATTTTAAAACTTGCTGAAGAAAAAAAACTTTCTGTAAACGACCCTATCAGCAAATACATACCCGATTATCCTAGAGGAAACGAAATCATCATCAAACATTTACTTACTCATACCGCTGGCATTTACGAGTCATTCAGAAATCCAAAATACCGTGAACTACTAAATACTAAGCAGGCGTTTCGCCCGGAAGATAAGATTGCGTTTTTTAGAAATGAGCCACTTGATTTTGAGCCCGGCAGCAAATTTAGTTATTCAAACTCGGGGTATGATTTGCTAGGTAGCATTATTGAAAAGGTAACTAAACTGCCTTATCCAACAGCCGTTAACAGGTATATTTTTGATCCGTTAAAGATGAACAAAAGTGGGTTTTATTTTGAGGCATTAAGCGATACAAACAAAGTAACGGGTTACTCGTACATATCAGCTGCCAAACAAGTAGAAATTAAGTTTTGGAATCCAACCCTTACTTACGCATCGGGCGCTTTGTATAGCACCACAGGCGACCTGCTTAAACTTTATAATGGCTTAATCAACTTTAAAATTATTTCTAAACAAACATTTGATGCGGCAACTACCCCTTTTAAGGCTGGTTATGGATATGGCTGGTTTATAGATACCTTATACGGAGACAGAGTAATTGACCATGGCGGAAATGTGGCAGGTGCCACCAGCTATTTATTGATGATGCCCGAACGTAAAACCTGCATCATACTTTTAAATAATATAACCTCAACTGCTTTAGAAAAAATTGGAAATTCAATGTATGCCGTGTTGCAAAACAAACCCTACACCATTCCTAAACCCAAACAGGAAATTCAGTTGAACGAGCGCACACTGCTGAAATATATGGGCACCTACGAAGTATCAAAAAATTATAAGGTAGAAATATTAAAAGAAGCAGATGCATTATTTATGAAAATCAACAATGAAGATATAATAAAGCTATCTGCAGAACGTGAGGGTACTTTTTTTAGTGACGAGGACATGGTGCTCGAATTTATTGATAAGGATGATAAAATCATCGGCTTAAAAATAAAACAAGGTTTATCAACAAAAGTAGCCGATAAAATTGGGAGCTAAATGTGCCTGTAGCTTTACGCTTATCACCTTTATTTGAACTTGGCCAAACTATTAATTCTGGATAACTTGCGAAAACCGCAATCTTAGGCTGCTGCCTAAATAATTCAACATAATAAATATCATAAATGAATACCAGCAAACCCACACCAGCACTTCTGCAAACCAAACAGCACTTTGAAATTTTGGATGGGTTAAGGGGTATTGCTGCTCTGGCGGTGGTAACGTTTCATTTTATGGAGTGGGTTTATACCGACCCGAGCAATAACTTTATCGGACACGGTTTTTTGGCTGTCGACTTCTTTTTTTGCCTTTCGGGATTTGTAATTGGCTATGCTTATGACGACCGGTTAACGCAAATGGGCATTCTGGAATTTTTCAAATCGCGAATAATCAGGTTGCACCCCTTGGTTGTATTAGGATCCGTATTAGGCCTGCTGGCATTTTTGTTTGATCCGTTTGGCGGTCATCCAGAGTTGTACAGTACCGGTAAAATTATACTGGCGTTTTTTTGTTCGCTATTGATGATTCCCTATCCTGCAATAGCCGACCGTGGTTTTAATCTGTTTAGCTTTAATGCGCCTTCGTGGTCGTTGTTTTGGGAGTATGTGGCTAATATTGTTTACGCATTCATACTTTGTCGGATTGGCCGTCGCTACCTGCTTATATTAACTATCCTTTCGGCGGTGGCTATCTGTTGGGTAGCTTACCATTCGGGCAACTTGCTGGGCGGCTGGAGCGGCCCAACTTTTTGGGATGGCAGCGCCCGGATATCCTATTCCTTTTTAGCCGGATTGCTTATTTATCGCTCCAACTGGATCATTAAAAACAAATTAGGATTTATGGGCATAGCTGCATTATTGCTCCTGGCCTTTATTATGCCATCATCAAAATGGAACTGGTTATCTGAACCTCTGATAGTACTGCTTTATTTTCCTTTGCTGATTGCTTTGGGTGCAGGCTCTGCCTTAACATCTGGCTTAAAAAAAGTCTGCCTGTTTTTAGGAAATCTTTCTTACCCATTGTATATGACGCATTATGCCGTGCTATGGATGTTTGGCAATTATTACACCAGCCATAAGCCAGGCATCACGCAATTGGCTCTTATTATTATAGCCGGAGTAATTTTGTTGGCCGGAGCAGCATATTTGATAATGATAGCTTACGATATGCCTGTGAGGAAATATTTAAACAGCAAACGAAAAGAAAGGCTGGCTAAACAAAAAGCTGGCGAAATATAGCTGGTACCCCTATTCATCGAGCCATACAGACAAGTAATTTGAGCCGTACAGGAAATGGGCTAACCCAAACATTGCTGACCTTTGTATAAGTAAAAACAACTTTATGAAAACAGTAACAAAAATAAACCTAGGCAAAAGTGGTCCGCTTGTATCTAAACTTGGATTAGGCTGCATGCGCATGTCGTCTGTTTGGGGAGGCCCAACCAATGATGAAACTGAAAGCATCGCTACCATCCAGGCTGCTTTAGACAGTGGTATAAACTTTTTGAATACCGGCGACTTTTACGGAGCCGGTCACAACGAACTACTAGTAGGTAAAGCCATTAAAGGCCGCAGAGACGATGCTTTTATCAGTGTTAAATTTGGCGCCATCTTTTACAACGGACAATGGCTGGGTTTAGACCTGCGCCCCATAGCCATTAAAAACTTTATCAATTATTCATTAGTGCGCTTAGGTATCGATACCATTGATCTTTATCAGCCATGCAGATTAGATAACAGTGTTCCGGTAGAAGATGTGATTGGTACCGTAGCCGATTTGATCAAAGAAGGAAAAGTACGTCACCTTGGCGTTTCAGAAATTACGGCCGACCAACTACGCAAAGCCCATAGCGTTCATCCCGTAACAGCATTGGAGATTGGTTATTCTCTGGCCGATCGTCAGATTGAAAATGACCTATTACCTACCGCTAAAGAACTAGGTATCGGCGTGGTGGCTTTTGCCAATACTGCCGAAGGCCTGTTAACCGGCGATATGAAAGCGCCCTTGGCAGATGATGCCTATCAAAAACATTTCCCACGGTTTCAGGATGAAAACCTGGTTAAGAACCTGGAAAAAGTAGAGGTACTAAAACAGATGGCTCAAACTAAAGGCTACACACCAACACAGCTGGCCATTGCCTGGGTAAATACACGAGGCAATCATATCATGCCGCTGGTTAGCATGAGCCGCAGAACACGCCTGCCCGAAAACCTGCAGGCTATGCAGATCGAATTTACCGCCGACGAGATGAACACCTTAAACACAACGTTTGCGCAAGGTGCAATTTTGGGTGGCACTTATCTACAACGATAGCCATATATAAGCCCCGTTCGTTTTATATCTTTACCTTATATGACTAATCCAACTGAGATTATCCCCGGCGTTGTTTTTTTCTCCTACTACTCTGCGGCACGGAAAGAGAAAGTTTGTTTTTTAGAACATAACACACTGGTGATGCAGATCTCGGGCCGCTTTACCATGACTACAGCAAACCAAAGCATCTCGATGGAACGGGGCGAGATGCTGCTGATACAAAAAAACCAATTGGGCGAACTAACCAAAACACCACTGGATGGTGAGGCATACCAAACCATTGTTATCAGCCTGAAAGAAGACGTTTTAAGGAAGATTGCTTTAGAAGAACAAATAGAGGTAAACGGCAAATACACCGGTCAGCCCAATGTACTGATACCTGCAAACGATTTTTTGCGTGCTTTCTTTCAATCGGTGTTGCCTTACGTACATCATCCAAACGAGCAGCTTACCAATACCATGGGCATGCTCAAAGTAAAGGAGGCGGTACAACTGCTGTTGCATGCCAAACCCGAGCTTAAAGCATTATTGTTCGACTTTTCTGAGCCTTATAAAATGAATTTAGAAAAGTTTATGATTAGTAACTTTCATTACAACATACCGGTCGAGAAATTTGCCCGACTCACGGGCAGGAGTCTGGCCGGCTTTAAGCGCGACTTTCAAAAAATATTTGGCATGGCGCCGCGGCAATGGTTACAAGAAAAAAGACTGTCAGAAGCCCGGCATCTGATTGAAAAAAAGAACAAGAAACCCTCTGCCATTTATCTCGACTTAGGGTTTGAAAGCCTCTCCCACTTTTCACACTCCTTTAAAAAAAAGTTTGGCAAAGCGCCTACAGAGTGGTTGTTGCAATAATAGGAGATGTGATAAGTAGGCAGTTCATTACACATTAAGTATCAAAGAAAGCAGATTAGAATTTAGCCAATATCAAATATGATACTTTAGATTAACCTTGGAATCTTTGGTATAAAATTTCATTAAAAGCTTCTTGCTTATTATAAAGGCTATATATTTTGGCTAGATTTGATTTGGTATCTTAAACAATACCTTCAACTAAACCTTATTGGCAACATGGACGAGTTTTACCAGCGTAAACTTTTTCTTAAGAAAAAATACATTTTTAAAGAGAACGGAATAGACATTGAGTTTACTGATAGCGACGGTAACTTTTCACTTTTTATTCCTTTCGATAATATTGACACCCGTAATAGCATACGGATATTCTCCAGAACAAAGAAGAGTATTCTGCGTATTGGTTTTGGTCTCACACTTCTAACACTTTTTAAAGGTATCATCTCTATCGGAACAGACCAGCGGGCATTTTTTGCGGCGTTAGCTACAGCAGCTGTTATAGCAATTATATTTTACAGCTATTATCATTTCACCTATCTAAAATATTATGCCATCCCTCTAAAAACTGGTAAGCATTTTCAAGTGCTTTACAATACACCGTCTAAACGCGAAGTAGATGACTTCATAGAAGAAATCTATACAAAAAGAAAAAATTACTTACGCACCGAGTACTTCTTTATAGACTATGAAAACATTAGTAAAGATGAGTTAAAAAAAATGCATTGGTTGTTTAATGAAGACGTAATTAATAGAAGTGAATTAGAAGTTGCTATTGCCGAGATTAACGACAACAATAGTCAATAAGTAGTTCAATTAGTGTTACTCAAGTTCAATCTTTCATAAAATGAATTAGCGGTGGGCCAACATGTATTCCTAGTAAGCCTCGTAATTAACCAGGTACCACCTTCTTCTATATTCACTATAAACTACCTATCTTCCCCCGATGCAACATCATGAGCTTGAACCACCTGAAGTGTTACAGGATACCATAAAAAACTTTTGGTATACCAGTATCAGCTCCGAAGAACTGGCTCCAGGCTTTGAGATACTGCCCGATGGTTTTACCGAAATAGTTTTTATGTTTGGCAGCGCGTGTAGTATAGCTACCACCGAAGGCTTGCAGCCCTTGCCCTCTCCATCTTTGATGGGTCTGTTAGGTAAGCCTGTAATGTTGTATGCCCAAAACCACTTGGAAGTTATTGGTATCAAGTGCTTCCCGTGGACAGTATTTGATTTGCTCGGATTATCACCCAACACAAGCGGGGTACGCACTTTTGAGCACCCTATTGCCCAACTTCATTCTTTACTTGACGAATATGTACAGGCCGGTAAAATAACCGAAGCCCTAACTGAAGTAAAACAGTATTTTATTAACATAAGGCCAAAAATTGCTACCGACAGCACGCTGTTTAAAGCCGGCGCAGCCATGAGCAAAGCAAACGGCACATTACCTGTAAGCCAGGTAGCAGCGGCAGCCCATGCAACCGTACGTACGCTGGAAAGGAAGTTTAAGCAAGCTGCCGGACATACGGTTAAAGACGTATCAGGGCTAATGCGTTTTGAACAGGTCAGAAATCATTTGTGGTTCCAACCAGATGCTAATCTGGCCAGCTTAGCACAACAGCTAGGGTATACAGACCAAGCTCATTTAAGCCGGGAGTTTAAGCGCTACAGTGGCACCACGCCCGCAGCATTTGCCCGCAAAGCGAAAAGCGGAAAAGCAATAATCAGCAATGATTTTGTCGCGTTTGTACAAGCCTAAGGTAAAAGCATTTCAGAGTTTTGCATTACTAAGTTAATAATGCAAAATCATGTTACTCCAAAATAAGAAAGTTGCCATCATTGGTGCAGGACCAGTAGGCCTGACTATGGCTAAGCTACTACAGCAAGAAGGTGTAGAGGTAAACGTTTACGAACGGGATAAAGATTCACAAGCCCGGATTTGGGGCGGTACGCTCGACCTACACAAAAATTCTGGACAAAAAGCCTTAAAAAAGGCAGGCCTGCTAGACAGTTATTATGCCACGGCTATCCCCATGGGTATAACTTTTGCCAACGAGAAAGGCGATGTGCTGTCTATCCAAAAACATACTCCCGAAAACCAGTATGATAACCCAGAAATAAACCGGAACGATTTAAGAACCATATTACTGAATAGTTTAACCCGCCATACGGTGGTCTGGAATTGCAAGTGTACGGAATTTGAAAAACACAATGGGCAATGGCGGTTAATATTCGAAAACGGTCAAAATGCTACTGCCGACCTGATTATTGTAGCCAACGGAGGAATGTCTAAAGTAAGAAGTTTTGTTACAGATACCGAAGTTGAAGATACCGGCACTTTCATTATACAAGGAGATGTTTCTCAACCCGAAGTAAACTGCCCGGCGTTCTACGAGTTATGCAATGGTAACAGATTAATGACTGCCCATCAAGGCAATTTGCTAGTTGCCAATCCCTGCAACAACGGCATGTTAACCTATGGCATAATTTTTAAAACCCCTGACGAGTGGGTTCATGGTAGCCAATTAGATTTCCAAAATGCGAACAACATCCGTACGTTTTTATCTGAAAGACTTGCGCATTGGAACGAACGTTACCAACAATTAATTAACGCCACATCTCACTTTTGGGGGTTACCCACAAGAAAATTACCAATAGACAAAGCTTGGAAAACTAATCGCCTTTTGCCGATAACACTCATTGGAGATGCTGCACATTTAATGCCGCCTTTTGCTGGGCAAGGTGTAAATATTGGATTGTTAGATGCCATGATTTTATCTAATAACCTCATTAATGGGAACTTTGAAACTGTAGAAGCTGCTATTGCCGACTATGAAAAGCAAATGTTTGTATATGCTGCAGAAGCACAACTTGAGTCGGGCAAGAACGAGATAGATATGCGTCACCCTGATTTTTCTTTTCAGCAATTCATTCAATACTAATCAGCCTATATACATTTATGGAGTCATTAAAAGAAAAAAGAGTACTTATTTTAGGTGCGAGTTTTGCCGGACTTTCAACCGCCTGGTGGATGAACCGATTTGGTTATCAGGTAACTGTTGTTGAACTGGCAAGCGGCCTTAAACTGGGTGGAACCCCCGTTAACATACGCGGAAACACCGTAGACATCGTTAAGCGTATGGGAATTTTGGAACAAATCAAATCCAACACCATCAATATGGAGATGTGGGAGTTTAAAAACGCCGATGATGTTACAGAAGGCACTATGTTGCTAAAAAAAGAGGCAGAGTTGTTGGCGGATGAAGAATTTGAAATTGAACGAAATACATTGCTGCATATTTTATTTAAAACTGTAAAAAATGATACAGAATTTATTTTTGATAACAGCATCACAACGTTAATTGAAACAGAAGATGCCATACAGGCAACATTTAAAGATGGATTGCAACGTTCATTTGATTTAGTGTTTGGCTGCGATGGTATTCATTCGGTAGTCAGAAAACTTTGGTTTGGTGATGAAAGTAAATACACACATTTTTTGAACCAGTATTTCTCTATCACTATTGTTGATAAATTGTTGATTAAACCGAACACAGCTCAAATGTACAATGTGCCTAATAAGGCGGTAATGCTTAACGCGTACAACAATAAAACTGACATCATTCTTTGTTTCCGGTCGGAAGACGAAATTCCTTATGACTACCGCGATGAAGAACAACAAAGAAAGATAATTTTGGAAGCTTTTAAAGAGCAAGGCTGGAAAACACCGGAGTTATTAGATGAAGTGCAGCAATCAAAAACATTTTACTTCGATAAACTTTGCCAAATCAAAATGCCATCGTGGACAAAAGGAAGAGTGGCCCTGGTAGGCGATGCAGGTTACTGTGCGTCGCCTGCTGCGGGAATGGGTGGTTCGCTGGCTATAGACGGCGCTGCCGCCTTGGCTGATGCATTTCAAAAACATCATGAAAATTTCGAATCAGCTTTTCAGGATTATAACAAAAACTTTCGTCCCTTTATTGAAGACATTCAAGCCGAAGCCGTAAAATTTGGATTAGACTTTCTGGTACCTCAAACTGAAGACGCTATTCGCAAAAGAAACACAGAAGGGTTTTAATTATGCAATAATTTCCAACCTTTAAGATACATGAAATACTATTGTTAAAAACGTAACTGGCACTTACTTAATCACACCACATTAAACATTTTGCCAATACATACATTAGATTGTATGTACTGGCAAAATGTTCATTTACATTAAAGTTTTACTATGTCCGTCGCCGCTTATCATAACACGTCGACTTATATTTATAACCGTTTCTACTGCGCTTTAATACGTGTCCTGCAAAATAAATATCACCACGTTTAAAGAACACCCTACTAACGGATATCTTATATACTATTTTAGAGCTATTCAAGCCTTATCTTTTACTTATACAAAAAAGTAATTGGTTCGCACACCCCATACATCAATTGCTTAAAGCTGCAGTTGTAAGATTATTAATTTTCCATATGGCACTGCCGGCTACAGGAAAACTGACACCTTTTGTACTGCCCTTTAAACCATTGTCTTGCCCAAAATAATAGAGTGGATGACCTTTATAAACCAACTGGCTCTTGTCAAAAACGGTTATTACATCAAACTGAGTTTTGTCTAAAATAGAGGGAACACTCTGAATTGAGTTAACCGCGTACAAAGGCCAAATAGCGTCATGAGTAGGATCGTTATTGCTAAAGGTATTCTTTTTATACGTATCCCGGCTAAATAGATACAACGTTCGGCCATAAGGATCTGTGAGGTACTGAGAGTTTTCTTGACCTGCAACTCCCTGACTGTTGTATTGTGCACCGTCGTGCCCTATCAATTGGGCATACGCCACCATGACTGAGTAATCGGCCTTAGCAACAAACCAATTATTACCAACGCCATCCCCGCCTACATCGCCCGACGCTTTGTCATTTTGATAATAATACAGCGGCCATCCCTTATAGGTAGTTTGCTTTGTTCCATCTGTACGAGTAATCTCACCAAAATCAGATGAAGATAATCCTGTTCCAATAGCAGGATTGCTTTTATAGAACACTGGCCAAACCACAGCACAACCGTTATTACAGGTAGACGTAAGTCCGGCATCGTTTGAAAAGAAATACAAACTTCGCCCTGAATTGTCAGTTAATATCTTTCCGAATCTAGCATTGTCAGAAAGCTGCACACCATTAATTTCTAAAGGAGGATTCTCTGACGAGTCATCGTTACTTTTTTTGCAAGAAACGTTAAGTGCTAAGAATAAGATAAAACTTAGTCCCACGATAAAATACTTAGTCTTCATAGCGCAGATTGTTTATAGATAATTAAAGGATAAATAATTTATAAACATGACGAATGAAATTAAGTAACGGTTGCCTATGCTGCCTAATATTTTGAAGAACAATTAAGTGACTTAACTCCACATGAAGCGATACCGAGAACTCTGCATGGAAATAGAAATAACTGCTTAGCGTGCATATGCAATCTGTCAATAAATAGATGGTTTTCAGCATGAAACGGCAGCTATGCTAGGGCGCTTGCCGGTGGTAGGCATGATAGTGGAAAATCCTATTCATCCACCGACTTACGCTAAACGCAAAACCCCTCACTTGTGTTAA
>NZ_WSRW01000020.1 GCF_009770985.1 Mucilaginibacter lacusdianchii
GCCGAGCAGAGTCGAACTGCTGTCCAAATTAGGTATTGACTGTCCGTTCATTCACAGGTTTAGTTTCGATTACCCTCGAAACGGGGACTGTCACTTATCCCGGACAGTGGGATGCTCTAGTTAAAGCTTAGACGGTTAACTAACTAGAGAAAGTTAAACGTGGCATCCGTTGGGGGTTTATCCATAGTCCTTAACGGAGTCAAACTATGAATGCTCGAGTCGATTAGAGACTATTAGGCAGCTACAGGAGCGGCTTTACGAGCGAAAGGAACGATGTTGTTCGCATTTACTTTTTGTTTGAGCCTTTGATTTACGAGAGGAGACTCACTCTCGACCTGTATCACGGGGGAGCTTTCGCTAACCTGTCGAAACCGTTAC
>NZ_WSRW01000021.1 GCF_009770985.1 Mucilaginibacter lacusdianchii
GGCCGTAATAACAGGAGTGAGAGCGCCTGCCGTTCCAACCCCAACAGAAAACGTTGTAGCGTAACTTACTTGCACTGCAACAACACCACTGAATACATAATCACTGGGGGGCAATACTTGCTCAACGGCAAAGCTATTGGTAGCAGCAGCGTTGCCATTGGTGAGAATGCTAGTGACGGCGGCAGACACTCGGGATTGGGATGTCGCACCGATAAATTGGGCTTGGGCGCTTTCGCCAACGGACAATACACCAGCTGCGGCGAGACCACCAGCTAGAATAGCGGCTTTGGCGATTTCTTGGTAGTTAGAAGCTTTCATCGTTTGTTTCCTTCCTTAGAGGGGTTATATGGTTCTGAGGTCATGAGGCGGCT
>NZ_WSRW01000022.1 GCF_009770985.1 Mucilaginibacter lacusdianchii
AAAAAGTCAAGGCTATACAAGCGTGGCGCGGGTTGTCCGCTTTCAGCGGTTGCGCCCCGGCCCTGACAGTTTACCCGGCTAGCGCTTTTGGTTGCTTAAGTGATGAATAAGGTATGGTGAGTTCAATAGCGTGGCCGCCTATTACACCAACTCATAATGTCTCTCTATGTTTTAATCATGATTACAATTGGCTGCTATTTGTCAGTTTTTCTTATTTTTGTCAGTATCATTTGATATTGAATGCTATTGTCCTTGCTCAGAAAAAATTCGGGAGCACAGTAGTTGAAGATTGGTAAAATACTGAATAACAGCATATAAATGGACAGGGTTACGGAGCCGTCCATTCCGC
>NZ_WSRW01000023.1 GCF_009770985.1 Mucilaginibacter lacusdianchii
CCTCCGCCGCCTCGCGAGGGCTTCTCCGTGTGCAGTTCGCTATGTCTCTACTCGGATCTCCCGTTCTCGCGAACAAGACGAGATGACGATCCCAGTCGCTGTTTGTTGTCCCGTACGACTCCGCGACCGAGCCGGACGGTAGAGCTCTCTAGTCGATGCCAGGATCCGGGTCGAGAGCAAACCCGGGCTGACAGAGACGCGCTCGCTTAGGCAGCGAGGGCGTACTCGCGCTGAGTGGACTCGGCGCTTAATTGGTTGCAGCGACGCTTACGGTGGTCTCTTGCCTGCACCGACACGCTTCCCC
>NZ_WSRW01000024.1 GCF_009770985.1 Mucilaginibacter lacusdianchii
TTCCCGTACCCGTGTATCCGCGCCCAATGGCGAATCAGTTGTGCTAACCGTCCAAAAGTCTTCACTGTTCCTTCGGGAACTGTGGGGATGGCTGCACGGGACCCTGATTGTAGTAGTCAAGCGATGGGGTGACGCAGGAAGGTAGCTGGGCCAGGTGATGGAATACCTGGTGTAAGCCGGTAGGGCGTGACATAGGCAAATCCGTGTCACATACAGCCTGAGAGGTGATGCGTACCCGTTGAGGGGAATTCAGTGATCCTATGCTGCCGAGAAAAGCCTCTAGTGAGTTGGTACACGGCCC
>NZ_WSRW01000003.1 GCF_009770985.1 Mucilaginibacter lacusdianchii
AAGGAATCAGTTGTTCAAAAAACTCAAGAAAGCAGGGCCAAACGGTGAACCGCCTTCATTGGTCAGCATTTTTCTGAACCAGGATATATTACATCGGTACGCAACAGAGAACGACATTCGTAAACAAAGTGTCTATAAAGGAAAAGCGATGATTGATCTGAGCGGAAACCGGTTTTTAAAAGCATTTTTTGATTCCCTGTTACCTTATATTGACCAGCCCGAAAAGTTCACTGCCAGAGTTGCGGAACTGAAGACTTTGGAAGCCATTGAATTACTGCTGCAAACGGGTGATGCTTTCCAAAGCTTTTTATTTGATTTTCAGGAGCCGTATAAAATAGATCTGGAAACTTACATGAACCACAATTATAAGTATAACATACCGCTATCATCTTTTGCCAAACTTACGGGCCGAAGTCTTTCCACGTTTAAAAGGGATTTTACGAAAATATTTGATACAACGCCCGAAAAATGGTTGCAACAAAAGCGTTTGGAACAAGCCTATTATTTAATCTCGAAACAAAAGCAACGCCCATCGGAGGTGTATCTGGAAGTCGGTTTCGAGAACCTGTCACACTTCTCATTCTCTTTCAAAAAGCTTTTCGGAATGACACCTACTGAATTGGTAGCGCAATAAGGGAGTGCTCAGTTTATATCATTGAATTTACATGTGCAGCGAAGAAACGAAGTTCTGCTTCACATTAACAATTTCAAAAAAGTAACTTGCAATTTTGGTATACTGATATGGTAATTAAATCTATTGCTTGCGATCATATGGCAAGAAACCGCAACTGTTCAGGGCTATGTCTTTGAACATGCGGCTACCTATTATTGGTAAGTGACGACTCGCTGTTTATGATAGGAACTTAAATTGTGATGCACTGCGGTTGACAATAGTTTCAACAATCCTCACATCCAGTAAAAAAACATTTTATCGCAATTGAGTAAGATGTAATACAAGGTGTTAGTTTGTGATTGGCCAACTTTTGACAAAGACTGCATTTTCGATTTTACTCATGCTTGTTTTAAAGGCTTGCTCCGGTACAATCATTCAAAACTAATTGAAACTGGATCTAAACTCCAGAGGCGACATGCTGGTTTTGTTCTTAAACAGCTTATTAAAAGATTGCGGGTACTCAAAACCCAAATAATACGCCACTTCACTAACTTGCATGTTAGTAGTTGTCAGCAATTCTTTGGCTTTTTCAATCAACTTGGCATGAATATGTTGTTGTGCAGTTTGACCTGTGATTGCGCGCAGCATATCGCTTAAATAGTCCGCTGAGATGTTCAGTTCCCTGGCAATATTTTGTACAGCAGGTACGCCCTTTTGTGTCAGTTGCTGATTGTTAAAATGCTGGTCCAGTAAGTTTTCCAGCCGGATCAGTATCTCATCGTTCGCTACTTTACGGGTGATGAACTGCCTGGCGTAAAAGCGGTTGGCATATTGCAACAGCAACTCGATTTGTGCGACCATCACATCCCGGCTAAAACTATCGATGCTGGTTTGGTACTCCCTGTCAATGTTGTTAAACAATCCCTCAATGACCGCCTCTTCGTCAGCTGATAAATGCAAGGCTTCATTTAGTTCATAAGAAAAAAAATGGTAGGTTCTGATCTTAGCAGCAAGCGGTGTGTTCGCAACAAAGTCGGGATGAAACATCAGCGTCATGCCGCCGGGCGGTTTGGAGCCGGGATCTAGCTTCATCAACAATTGATGGGGTGCAATAAAGGCCATCATGCCTTCATCAAAATCATAATGACGCTGACCATACCTCAGTTTACCATCATAATCCTTTTTAAGCGATATACAGTAAAAGTTTAGCGTAAAATGTTGCAATTCCACCAAACTATCATACCGGGTATGTTCATGCCTGAAAACGCTGATCATCGGATGCTTTGGTTTGGGTAAGCCGAGCAGCCTGTGCTGCTCGGATATAGAATTAATAAGATACGGCTGTTTCACTCTCTTAAAATTACATGGTTTTCATATCAATAACAAACCGGTATTTTACATCACCTTTCTGCATACGTTCATAAGCGGTATGAATGTCTTTGATATCGATCAATTCAATATCCGATACAATATTGTGCTCCGCACAAAAATTCAACATTTGCTGCGTTTCGGATAAGCCGCCCGCACCCGAACCAGCAATCACCTTATTGCCTACAGCTAGTGAAAATGAAGCCACTTCCCAGGGCTTTGACGGCAGACCGACATTAATATAAACGCCGTTGGTTTTAAGGGTATTCAAGTATGGATTAATGTCGCTATTGCTGGCTACGGTATCCAATACAAAGTCAAAGCTCTTGAATGCCGCCTTCATCTGTTCCTCATCTTTGGAGATGATAAAATGATGTGCGCCGAGTTGCTTGGCAGCCGCTTCCTTGTTGGGCGATGTGCTGATCACAGTAACTTCGGCGCCGAATGCACGGCCAAATTTAACCCCCATGTGCCCTAAGCCACCCAAGCCCACAACGGCCAGTTTATGCCCTTTGCCTACGTTCCACTTTTTTAAAGGAGAATAGGTAGTAATACCAGCACATAGCAATGGTGCCACTGCAGCCAAGTTTAACTTTTCTGAAATGTGGTGAACGAAATCTTCATTGACCACAATTGAGTCCGAGTAGCCCCCATAAGCCGGTAAACCGTCGTGGCCCAGGTTGTTATAGGTTTGTACCGGTGCTACAGTGCAAAATTGTTCCTGCCCGTTCTGGCAGTCCTCGCATTCGCGACAGGAATCTACCATGACGCCAACACCCCCCAAGTCACCCAGGCTAAACTTTTTCACGTGGTCGCCAACTGCGCTAATCCGCCCCACAATCTCATGGCCGGGCACCATCGGAAAAATACCGGGAAACCACTCGTTGCGAGTTAAATGTATGTCTGTATGGCAAACACCGCAATATAAAATCTCGATCTGTACATCGTGTGCGCCTAGCGCACGTCTTTCAAACTGCCAGGGTGCTAAAGGGCTTTCTGCCGTTTGAGCCGCGTATCCTTTTGCTGGTATCATAAATTGCTTATTTAATAAGTCAAAAGTAAGCGGTTACTATAGCTGGCACCTATCCAAACCCGGGTATTGTGTATCCAATTTTTCGATTGCCTTGGAATTAGGCTAAGACGCTTAGTCATTATAAATTGGGCACTATTTTACTTTAATGATTGCAACATCTCGGCAAGTTCAACGGGTATCGTGATCATCGCATCGTGGCCTGTATTTAACTCCAGGTATTTCCAGTTTTTGTTGGCTTTTGCATGATTGGCGAACGGCTTGATTGCACGCAACTCCGGGCCGGTACAGGCGATGTAGATTAAGGGTTTGTGATTGCCGTATATATGCTTTAACCTAAGTGGTTGAGCAAACGTTTTAAATGGTTGCGCGGTCAACCGGCTATTAGCCCATTTAATATTATGCGCATTTGTCACACCAAAAAAGTCACTGTTAAAAAATGGAATACTCAAGCCCTTGTCATGTTCCTTTGCCGCTTTGATGAAGTAAGCCTTAATATCATCCGGACTGAGGTCTAAAGCACTCTGACCATCTTGCATTGACATGGCATCCAGGAATATCAATTTAAATAATCTCTTATTCATTTAAATAAGGATGGCGGTCATAAAGTGTAAGACACTCAACACACAATACGGTTAAGTAATACCCTGATATGGTTAGTTAAAGGGGAGGGGCAATGTTCAATTTTGGATAAAGAAAATTGAACAATATGAAAATAGTAATCACCGGCTCTTTGGGCCATATCGGTAAGCCGCTTACGGCCAACTTGGTTGAAAAAGGGCACCAGGTTACCGTCATTAGCAGTAAAGCGGAGCGAATACCAGCGATAGAAGCCCTCGGTGGCAAAGCGGCGATAGGTACCTTCTTTGACTTGGAGTTTTTAACAAGTGCGTTTACAGGTGCTGACATTGTTTACCTGATGGAGGCATGGGAAGGCATTGGCAGCATCTTTGACAAGGACGTCGACTTTGTATCAGCCTTTGAGAAAATTGGCAATAATTACAAAACAGCTGTTGAGCGTTCTGGTGTTAAAAAGGTAGTACACCTAAGCAGTATCGGCGCTCATACCGATACAGGAACGGGCAGCCTTTATTTGCATAATAAAGTTGAAGGTATTCTAAGTCAATTGCCGGAAGATGTGTACATCAAATTCATGCGGCCTGTTGGCTTTTACAGCAACCTGTACAGAAGTCTCGATTCTATCAGAAAAAATCACGCTATTGTGTCTACTTACGGAGGTGACCAAAAAGAGCCTTGGGTAGCTGCAGAAGATATTGCGGAAGCTGTTGCCGAAGAAATGGAGAAACCGTTTGCGGGCAGAACAGTCCGCTACTTGGCCAGTGATGAAGTATCACACAATGAAGTTGCCCGGATACTGGGAAAAGCGATCGGCGTACCGGAACTCCAATGGCAGGTCATTTCCAAAGAACAAATGCTGGATGGTATGTTAAATGCCGGCATGAATGAATGGATTGCCCATGGGTTTATTGCCATGCAGGCAGCACAGGGCAGCGGTTCATTATATGAGGATATGTATCGCAACAGGCCGCAATTAGGCAAAACCAAATTCAGCGATTTTGCCCGGGAGTTCGCAAAAATTTATCACCAAAAATAAGTCAATCATGAAAAAAGTATTAATCACCGGTGCCAATAAGGGCATCGGATTCGAAACCGCACGTCAGTTATTACAACAGGGGTATTATGTTTACTTAGGTAGCAGAACATTAGAAAACGGTAATTCTGCTATGGAAAAATTAAAAGCTGAAGGCTTGGATCAGGTCCAGGTAGTGGCACTTGATGTGACAAGCGACGAGTCAGTAGCATCCGCCAGAAAAATAATTGGCAGCAAAACAGAGGTGCTTGACGTATTGATAAACAACGCAGGTATCAACGGAGGGTTTCCGCAGTCATCTCTCGAAGCAGGTGTTGATCAGTACAAAGAGGTGTTTGATACGAATTTGTATGGCGTAATCAGGGTAACACAGGCGTTTATTGATCTGCTAAGAAAGTCAGCCGAACCGCGCATTGTCAATGTATCTTCCAGTGGTAGTTCGCTTACCTTGCACAGTGACCCCACATGGCAGTACTATGAACATAAGGCGGCGCTTTACCCATCTTCAAAAGCAGCGATGAACATGTATACCATTGACCTGGCTTACCGTTTAAAGGATACGCCATTTAAGGTGAACGCTGTTTGCCCTGGTTTTGTAGCGACAGATTTTAATAGTCACCGTGGTACCGGCAGCGTTCAGGAAGGTGGCAGCCGTATAGCCAAGTATGCCATGATTGGCCCTGATGGTCCGACAGGTAAGTTTCTGGCAGATGAACATAATCCGGAAACCGGTGAAACACCCTGGTAAATAATTGCCTATTTTTAACCTATGAAAAAGGAAGAAGTGTCATTGCATCGATTGAATTCATTGACCGACTTTCACCGGATGTTTGGGCTGCCTGCGCCCAAACATCCTTTGGTGAGTTTTATCAATATAGCAGATATGCGTTATGAGCCCAATGCTTTGCCATCCTCATTAGTTATGGACTTTTACAAGGTTGCTTACAAAACCAATATATGCGGTCATGCAAAATACGGGCAGCACTATTATGATTTTGGGGAAGGCGGCTTGGTATACACCTCGCCCGGACAGGTATTTGAAAGTCCGGACGGATCACCAACAGAAGGTTGCATGTTACTGTTCCACCCTGATTTTCTATTGTCTTATCAACTGGCCAAAAGTATCAGATCATATGGCTACTTTTCTTATGCAGCTAATGAGGCTTTGCATTTGTCGGAGCAGGAAAGAAAAACCATCATGACCGTTTTTAATATCATTGACGAAGAATTAAACAGTCGTATTGATGACTTTAGCCAGGATGTGATCATATCACAACTCGAATTGATGCTAAATTACAGCAACCGCTTCTACAAACGTCAGTTCATCACGCGCAAGGCTGTTGTTCGCGAACAATTGCAAAAAATAGAAATGATTATTGATGCTTACTTCAATCAAAATCAGGCGGTAACTAATGGCTTGCCGTCCGTTCAGTACTTAGCTGACCAAATGAACTTGTCACCAAACTATCTAAGTGATATGCTACGGGCGTTGACCGGTCAGAACGCGCAGCAACTGATACAGCAAAGGTTGATTGAGAAAGGAAAAGAATTATTGTCAACGTCAAACCGATCAGTAGCAGAAATCGCCTATTTATTAGGATTCGAACATCCCCAATCGTTTACCCGCCTTTTTAAAAACAAGGTAAAATTATCGCCAGTAGCTTTCAGGCTTTCATTTAATTAGATGATTATTAAATGAAAGCCTGAAGGCGCTAATGTTATTGACAAACCTAATTACTGTAAACTTATGGGGTTCGGTAATTAACATTAATAGCCATCAAACCAGTGAGCCGTATTAACTGCTTCATATCGGTAAGACGTTATCATCAAGAATGCAATTGCTTAGGCTCGACGATTTTATTACTTCACTTGGGCTAACACTGTTTCGGGCAACTGCAAAAAATCCTTAGCATCTCTACTTTCACATATAAAGCGGGCCACTTTAAAGGTGAAGAATTATTATTTAATCGTTTTCATTTTCTCAATAATTTGACTTTCTAATTCGGCATAAAAGCCTTCGTAGGCTTGTACAATTACGCCCTGCTTGTTCAACAGGTAAAAGTTTGGATAACCGTTTATGTGATACACATTAGCGGCAGAGGCATCAGTCAGGTAACTTGGATATTTTATACCGTTCTTAGCATCAAACTTAGTTACAGACTTGATACTATTGAAGTTGGTTTGGTAAATGCTTATAATTTCTAAATCTTTGCTTTTATATTCATCATATAATCGGGTTAGCATTTGTGCCGCATTAATACAATGCGGGCAGCCATCTGTAGTGAAATTCAGCAACACCAGTTTGCCGCGTAGGCTGGCCAAGGTAAAATCTTTACCAGCTAAATCAGTAAGTTTTATATTAGGGGAAATGGTGCCTTCTGTTAGCATAGGCACGGGGGCTTTTTTGACTGGCAATTTGAACCCTTGAGGTACTATAGCTGTAGACAGGTCCGGAAAATCTGCCTTTTTAAATTTATAGTCTTTAAACGTATGTTCTTCAAACATGCCCATGTAAGCGCCATCATCAGCAAAACCTTTAAAATCTGTTCTGATAATGTAAGGTAAACCATTTGTTTTAGCGGTTATTATATCCGCAAAATCATAAACACGTTTATTATTTTGAATGGTGTCTGTCAGTGTTACTAAATAGTGATTGTAAGGGGCTTTGTTTATAATAGTGTCAGGTTGCCGCCTTATTTTCGAGGGCGAGTTAAGATATTTTGTAATTTCTTTTTCCCAATAAAGTATTGTACGGGTGTGCTGACCGCCTACGGCGTTAGTTGTTATTTTATACGTCGTATCCCGTAAATTTAACCATACTGCTTTGGTTCCATCAAACAAATAAGAATCGCTTTTACCTCTTATGCTGTAATGCCCGCCAATTTGTTTTTCAGCAGGTATAAAGGCCACATGAGTTTTAAACGTATCAACCGAAAACTCGTCCTGAAAAGAAAATTTAAATTTTACAATTTCTGTAAAGCTCGCCTTGTCAATAGATTTTAATTTGTTTACAGTTGCTTCCAGAGATTGCGCTTCAACCTTAAAAAAGCAACTGATCAACATAAAAGCGAATAACAGATAGGTTTTCATTTGGTTAGGTTTGTTAGATACAATGATAGCGTATAACGAGCGTAATTCAACCTCTTGTTTAGTTATTTTATGTTAAATATCAGTATTTTATGCTGAATTACTCAACATGCTCCGCCTGGCTTCAACGGAAAAGCTGGACTTGTCAAATTGTTTGATTGTAGAAAATAATAACGTTTTATTTCAGCAGATAAGTGAATATCTTAAGAACGCATCTTCCCTCTTATTTGCCGTTTCCTTAGTAACAAGCAATCTGCCTTTGTACGTTTACCTTCTGAGTTTAAAGAATACCGCCTGATGTATGTGGTAAAACAAAGTTGTATATTTATAGATAAAGAAACCTTCACATGAAATACTTCTTAACCTTGTTATTTATATTACTCAGATTTTGGGCTCTCTCTCAAACTAAGCTACCGGTTATCCAAGCCATTTCTAATCAGGCGAAAATTTACGAATACAATAATGCCGTATCAAACTGGGGGATCAATCCGAAAATAAAGTTAGACGTTCATTCTACCGGTAAGCTAAGTAAGCCGGTTTGGGTGAAGTTCAAAACAGATATCGACTCTCTCAGCTTTAAATTAGAACCCGGAAGCTATAAAGATTTTATTGTTCTGCTGAATGGTAGGGACTCCTGTGTTACCAGAATTCAAAGCGCTGAGATGAAAGATTTTAGTAAGCTGACACTTGCCATTCGGGATACTATTCCCTTTTCCATTAACCGATTCAATACCAACTACCTCCCTGTCGTACTTAACGGAACAGACTCGTTGATGTTAAACTTCGATAGCGGCGCAACGGAGATCTGCATTACTACTGATGCATTAAATCAAAAAGTGAAGTCGCAACCCAAGCTCTATAGCACCGCCCACGATATAAAAATCGGAAACAGGGTTTTCAAAAGCGCAATTTACGATATTGCCATAGCGGGTAATGAGGTAGACGGCTTGCTAGGTTGGAACTTGTTCGATGGGATGATCGTCGAATTGGACTATGATAACCAGCGGATGATTGTTCACTCCAAAATGCCTAAGCAAATTCTGGCCGATAAGCATTATGAAAAATTTAAACTCACTTACATTAAAAACAAGCCATTTATTGAAAGTGAGATTTTGCAAAGCGGAACCCGAAGTAAAAGCTTATTCTTCTTTGATTTAGGCTACCAAAAAGCTTTGATGCTGGATCCTGACGTGCTCACCGCATCCCGATTCCCAACCAAGGATATGGTTGTTATCAAGAAAGTAATCATGCACGGAACTAAAGGCAATGAGGTGCCCGTCATCACCGCTAATTTGGAAAGTTTGAAAATTGGAAAGTTTCAACTTAAAAACGTTCCGTCTCAAATCATGACACAAGGTAAACCTATGCCAGGGGTCAATGTTCACTATTTAGGCAGCGACGTCTTGAAAAAATTTAATACAGTACTGGACTTTCAAAAGAATATTATTTATCTCAAGCCAAACCATTTTTATGACACCGAATATGCCGACCAAAAGAAAAACGGTGTATAAAGCAGAACTAATAGTAACAAAATGTTTGTGGCTGTCATTCTCCTCGTTTTTTATATACTATGCTACTGATTTTAAATCGGTCATTGGATAGGTAATTGTCAGGTCTATAAATATTATCTGCATTATTGTAGTGACGATGATTTGTGTAGATTGAAATAAATAATTTCTGATTTAACATTTCTACCTTCCCGAAACATAACTATTGTAATTGCTCAGTTAAGCCCATATGAACCGTTTATCATTTTATATAGCCGTTCAGCACAATTCTTTTCTAGGTTACCTGTCTAGCCAGCATATTTGACCTATAATCCAAATCACAACATGAAAAAACTCTTTACAACTTTACTCTTCTTATTAAGTATCATAACCGGCTATGGGCAAACTATTGCTGGAAACTGGTATGGAGCTTTAAATGTCTCAGGTTCGCAACTGCACATCGTTTTTCATATTGCAAAAAACGGCGACGTGTGGTCAAGTACTATGGATAGCCCCGATCAGGGCGCATTTGGCTTGGCTACCGACAAAACACAGGTGGATGGCAATCAGCTTAGTATTGAAGTTTCCAAATTTGGTTTAAAATATACAGCTACTTACCAAGCTGATAGTAATAAAATTACGGGGACATTTGCGCAGGGCGGTGGCAGCTTTCCGTTGGTATTGACCACCATCCCGCCAACAGAGAAAAAGGTTGCACCAGTCAAACGCCCACAAGATCCCACTTCATTTTCTTACCGGCAAGAAGAGGTAACATTTAGTAACAAAAAAGCCGGTAATACACTGGCAGGCACACTAACCATGCCCAGCGGTACTAAACCCAGCAAAGTAGTTATTTTAATTAGTGGATCGGGCCCGCAAAATCGCAACGAGGAGGTTGCCCAATTCAATCATCGGCCTTTTTTGGTATGGAGCGACTGGCTTACCAGGAACGGCATTGCGGTATTACGTTATGACGACCGCGGTATTGGTCAATCAACCGGCGATTTTAGTAAGGCAACCAGTGCCGATTTTGCTGATGATGCAGAATCTGCAGTAAGCTATTTACAATCAAGGCCTGATATGAAAGGCATTTCAATTGGCTTGATGGGGCATAGCGAAGGCGGAATGATTGCACCAATGGTTGCGGCCCGCAACAAAGCAATTCAATTTGCAGTACTGCTTGCGGCTCCGGGTATACCTATCACAGAATTGATGATTCAGCAAAGCAAAGATCAAATGCGTTTATCAGGAGCGCCCAAAAACGTAATTGCACAATCGTCAGCTACCAATGCCAAATTGTTTGCAGCCATGAATCGGTATCAGGATATAGCTCTTCCAGCGTTTAAATTAAAGATGGATTCAGTAATGTATGCACAGTTGAGCACTATGCCCAAAGAGGCGCTTGGTGGTCAGAGCATTGAAGATGTGGTACAGCGAACAGCCAGGCAAATGTACGCGCCCTGGTTCAGGTACTTTATTGCTTACCAGCCAGCCATAAATCTTCAAAAACTGACCTGCCCGGTACTAGCCCTAAACGGAACGCTAGATATGCAGGTACAAGGCAGCACTAACCTGGCAGGCATTAAAATAGCATTGCAAAAGGGAGGCAATAAGCGCTATGAAGTTGTACCGTTAACTGGCTTAAATCACTTATTTCAGCAAGCTACTACCGGCGCTGTTACAGAATATGCTCAAATCAGCGAAACAGTAAGCCCTTTGGCAATGAATAAAGTGACTAGGTGGATAAAGCAACTTAAATGACCAATAGTAGTCGTTCTTGGTTTTGGCCGGTGCAAATTGGCTGCTGGTTGCTAATTGGTTTTCTAAACTGGCTGGCCCAGTACTCGAGTGGCAACTTCAGTTCGTTTAACCTTTACATTAATGTTGCTGGCGTGGTTGCTGGTGGTTTACTTGTAACTTCGTTATACAGGGCGTACCTTAAAAAACGCCGATCTAACCTAAAGATTAAGGCTGCCAGACTAATTGCTTTTTTACTTGTTTCTGCCTTTGTTCAGGCGTCGGTGTGGCTATTGATCCTAATCATCATGCTGCTGCCGTTCAAAGAACGCAGTTCCTTGGGGGCGATGCCTATCTTTTACAATATTATTCCTTTGACCGGTATCATGCTGGCTTGGGATCTGGTGTATCTGGGGTATAATCTGTTGCGGCGTTATCATACATCGGAGGTTGAGAAGTGGCAGTTAGAGGCCGAAGTGCGGCAGGCGCAGTTGGGTACCTTACGGTCTCAAATTAACCCGCACTTTCTATTTAATTCCCTAAATAATATTCGGGCATTGATTCTGGAAAATCCGAGTTTGGCCAGGCAAATGCTCACTAAATTTTCCGAAATTTTCAGGTACGCCCTGCAATATGCCGAAGGTCGGGAAATCAGCGTAGCAGACGAACTCAATATAATCGAACAATACCTGGAATTGCTCAAAATTCAATACGAAGAGAAGCTGCATTATGTGATAAACGCTAATGAAGAAGCTTTGAAAGAGAGAATACCACCCATGGTTTTGCAATTGCTGGTAGAAAATGCCGTTAAACATGGCATTGCGTTGCAAGTAGGTGGCGGTTTAATAGCAATTGATATACAACGAGCAGGCAGCGGTTTAACCCTAAAAGTAAAGAACACCGGTACATTGCAACAAAAAAACAATTTGGAAGACAGCCTGGGTATTGGGTTAAATAATGTTAAAGAACGGCTCCGGTTGCTATACGCCGGCAAGGCCAGTCTTAGCATTGAGGAGCAAGCACCGTTTGTTTTAGTAACCATTTGCATTAACAATGATTAAAGCTATAATTGTTGAAGATTCCAGGCTGGCGCGTATAGAGTTGAAAGAACTGCTGCGCGCTCATCCGGAAATCGAGGTGATAGGCGAGACTGATTTGGTAAGCCAGGCACTGGAGCTGATCAGGATCCTGGCACCAGACCTGATTTTTCTGGACATCCATTTGCCCGGTGCCAGCGGCTTTGATATATTGCAGCAACTTCAGCAGTTGCCGGCAGTTATTTTCACTACAGCGTTTGAGCAGTATGCGTTACAGTCTTATGATTACCATGCTACCGATTACCTGCTAAAGCCCATCGTGCCCGAGCGATTGGCCAGGGCAGTGCAAAAAACGCTTTTAAACTTAAATACCCTGCCTATTAAAGCCAGTACACCAAGTGCACACGACCGCATATTTATCAAAGACCAGCAAAAGACCTGGCTGGTGCCGTTAAAAGATATTCGGTATTTTGAATCAAAAGGCAACTATTCGCAGGTGCAGTTTGCAGGTAACAGCCCGCTTATTCTTCGCTCATTACAACAATTGGAAGAAACGCTGAATCCAAACCAATTTATGAGAGTAAACAGGCAACAAATTGTCAACCTAAACCACGTTATAAAAGTTGATCAGGTATATGGAAACCGGTTAATACTGGTGCTTAGTGATGGTACACAGATTGAAGTTTCCAGAAGGCAGGTTGCCCGTTTTAAAGAGGTGTTCAGCCTTTTTTAAAATGCAATATAGAATAATCTAAGGTGCCTTTTTTAAAAGCATCTGATATTCAGTGAAAGATTTCAGCTAAAGGGATGATTAAAGCAATAACAATAATATTAAATAACTGTTGTTCCAATACCATGATAAGCAATATGCCAAATCAAATTAATGATTAACTTTACCGCCAAATGTTAAACCGGTTTATTGCTATAACGCTGATGATTGCGCTGATAGGTTCCAGCTTATCACGCTTTGTAGTTTATGCCGGTTTTGAGGTTAACCAAAAGTACATTGCCGAAAATCTTTGTGTAAATAAAGCCCGCCCGTGGATGCATTGCAACGGGCGCTGTTATTTTATGAAGAAAGTACAGCAGGCTGCCGAAAAGGAAAAGAAGCAGGAGAGAGAAGACCAGAAAAACAGCTTCCAGGTTGCTATTTGTACTACCACTCAACTTCCCAGGTTAAAACCTCAAATCGGTAAAAAACTCTTTACGCCGGAAGCTGGCTTCTCGCTTCCGCAAGGCTTTAACTCCATTTTTCAGCCTCCCAAGGTATAAAGCATATCATCTTTTTTTAATTCATCTGATTGGGTTGGCGTAGCTGTGCTCTGTTCGCAACAGTGTGCGTGTATGCTGCTTATCCATCGGTATTATTTAAGTTTTTCGGCCTGCTAAAATGGGCTGAAGAAGAATGCTTTATCCTATTTCATGAAACGTTATTACCTCAGTTTTATATTTTTTTTATCACTTATCTCAAACGCTTACTGTCAGCAATTAACAGGTATTGTTACCGATGCCATAACCCACGAACCATTACCGGGTGTAACAGTTACCAGTGCCGACAGTGCTCAAAGTACTAAAGTATCTGCCGTAACCGACCGGAGAGGCATGTTTGTTATCAAGAAGTCAACTGCGTTGAAATTTGCCATGATTGGTTATGAAAGCAAAAAAATGCAAGTAACCGGCAACAATGTGTATGTAGCTTTGCAACCTTCGTCATTAAACTTGCAGCAGGTGGTGGTTTCAGCCAGTAGAGAAGGGCAGGCCAGACAGGATGCGCCTATTGCCATTAGTAAAATCAGTTCTGTTCAGATTAATGACACCAAAGCTACCGCCATTTACCAGTTACTCAACAAAGTGCCTGGTGTAAACATGGTAAACCTGAACAGCGAGCAGCACATGATGCAAATTCGTCAGCCCATTACTACCAAAGCGCTGTATCTATATTTGGAAGATGGCTTACCTATCCGGCCAACCGGTATATTTCAGCACAATGCTTTGTATGAAATTAATATAGCAGCTGTAAAGGATATTGAAGTAATTAAAGGTCCTGCTTCTTCGCTATATGGCAGTAATGCTATTGGCGGCGCTGTTAACTTTATTACCCAAGGGCCACCACAAGGTTATTCAGGCTATGTAGCTTTGCAGGGCGACAATTACCATTACCGCCGTGCCGATGCCAGTGGGGGCTTTACAGCAGGCAAGTTTGGCTTGTTTGTCGGTGGTTACATTGCCGACCAGAAAAACGGCTGGCAGGATTATTCTGATTTCAGAAAGCGCTCCATCAACATTAACACTACGTATGATTTTAGTTCCGCAACACGCTTAACTACGCAGGCGTCCTACAATTATTTGTATACCGAAACAGCAGGCAGTTTGGATAGTATCCGCTTTTACAGCAAAAAGTACGGCAGCAACCAGGAGTTTTCTTACCGCGAAGTAAAAGCCACGCGTGCCAGTACCAGGTTGGAACATCACTGGAGCGACCGCAACTATACTTTCATCACAGCGTTTTTCCGCAGCAATGTTACCGGTCAGTTGCCCAATTATTACATATCAGACGTGCGCAATAGCAGCGGCCAGTATTTAAGCTCAAACGGGCAGATTAATGAACAAAGCTTAAAAAGCTACGGCTTGCTTACCCAGCACCGCAGCGATTTTTCATTCCTGAATTCCAAGCTCATTGTAGGTGCGTCGGTAGATAACAGTCCGAGTAAGTACTTTGCCAAATACCTAAGTATAAAAAAAGATGTAGCAAATAATTACTACACCGGCTATACCAACACCGATTCGCTGATAGATAATTACAAAATTAAATTGCTCAATACTGCCGTTTACGCACATTATGAATTTAAGCCGGTTGATGCTTTGCGTATTGTTACCGGCTTACGATATGATAGGGTGTATTATAATTTTAATAATAGCCTGCCAGCCAACCGTACCAAGTACAAGCAACAGCAAAAAAACAGTTTCAACATCATAGCACCCAAGGCTGGTTTTACTTACGATTTGGGTAACAATAATGGCTTTTACGGGAACTTCAGCGTGGGATTCCAACCGCCCGAAACCGGCGATTTGTATAGCTCGCGGCAAACCCGCCCGGTAGACCAAGCTTCATTTTACAACTATGAGGTAGGCGGATGGCTATCAGCCCTTAACAAAAAAATGTACCTGGAGCTGAGTGTGTATGATTTGGAAGGCCGTAATGAGATTATCAGTGTTTTGCAGCCCGACAATACTACACAAAACGAAAACGCAGGCGCTACACGTCACCGCGGTATAGAGTATGGCTTAACTTATCTGCCTGTTAATCAGTTGGCCTTTCGCTTTAGCGGAACCAATGCCTGGCACACGTATGTAAATTTTAGCACTATACAAACGGTAGGCGGTAAAAGCAGTACGGTATATTACGACGGCAACCGCATGATCAATGCCCCGGCATGGATTGCTAATTCTGAAGTTACCTATAAACCGGCTTACCTGCAAGGGTTCCGAAGTTCGTTTGAATGGCAGCATATAGGTCCTTATTATAAAGACAACGCCAATACCCGCCGGTATGAGGGTTATGATGTATTTAATTTGCGCTTGGGATACGATTTGCACCAAACGGCACTTAAAGGCATTGGCGTATGGTTTAATGTCATCAACTTAACCAATCGCCTGTATGCCACTAACGTAACCAGCAGTACTTATTCCGATACTTACTATGCCGCCCCGCCGCGCACTTATACAGTAGGCATCAGCTATTCATTTGCAAAACATTAACCTTATGGAACTAACCACCACACCCATTTCTAAAAAACAACCGGCGAAAAGCACATCTGCCAAAAGTCGATTTTATAAATGGCATCGTGTTATTGGCCTGATTGCCTTGATTCCGGTAATCAGCTGGACCTTAAGCGGCCTTTCTCATCCGTTTATGTCAAACTGGTTCAGGCCATTTATACCCAAAGAAGTATTTAAACCGCTTACCCAGCAACAATTGCATCCAAATTTAAGCATTAAGCAGGTGCTGGATAAAAATGGTATTACCGAAATTCGCAACTTTAACTTAGTAAGCTTGGGCACACAACCGTGGTACCAGGTACTAGGTCGAGATAGTGCTTACCACTACTTTTCGGCCACAGACGGTACCTTTATACCGGATGGCGACCGCCGTTACGCCCTTTACCTGGCCCGTTATTTTACGCAAGATCAAAAGCATGGTATAAAAGACATGACCTTGCAAACAAGCTTTGATTCAGAGTATCAACCCATCAACCGCTTGTTACCGGTTTGGAAAGTATCATTTAACCGGCCCGACGGGATGGATGTTTATGTAGAAACCGGCCAAAGCCGTATGGGTACTTTTAATAATAATACCCGCAAGGCGTTTTTGGTATTCTTTCAACAATGTCATACCTGGCGCTTCTTAGAAAGTATCGGCGGCGAAGGTTTCCGTATTGGTGTGCTGCTGGTGGTAGTAACCGCTATGCTGCTGTCATTAATAAGTGGCTTAATGGTATACGGCTTATTTTGGAACCGTTTTAAAGAGATTACCCAAAAGCGCAAAGAAAACCAGATTCCCGACCGGCGCTTTGTACACCGTTTTCACCGTCAGTTGGGGTTAATTGTTTCGTTGGTGATGCTGGCATTTGTTGTAAGTGGGGGATTTCATTTATTAGTAAAACTGCATAATCTTAATCCTGATAAAAAGCAATATAACCAGCTAGTCAGTACTAACTATCTTAATCAATCCAATTTACAACTTCCGGTTGCCGACAGTACTATAAAGCGAATTGGCCTGGTTGCTTTCAATAACAGGTATTATTATCAGCTGTCAAACACCAAAAAGAAATTTCAGTATTTTGATACGCAAACGGGTACTGAACTGCTAAACGGCGACCAGTTGTATGCCCAGCATTTAGCTAACTTTTATCGTCATTCAACTGCTGCCAAGGCAGATAGCATAACGCTAATCAAAAGCTTTACCAATGAATATGGTTTTATCAACAAGCGGCTACCGGTTGAAAAAGTTACTTATGCAGGTAATGAAAATTGGTACATTGAAACCCCATCGTCTAAGCTAGCCACTAAGGTTGCCGGTATAGACCGGGCCGAGGGCCTTTCATTTATATTTCTGCATAAATATTTTGGTATGACCTGGGCCGGCAAAGATGCACGCGACATTGTAAGCATGGTATCTGCGCTGGGTGTATTAGTGGTCGCATTATTTGGCTTTGTTGCCTTCTTAAAAAACAAGTAATGACAAATTTGAAGAGTACCCTAATAGGTTTCTGCATAATAACTGCTTTTGCAGGCTGCACTATGCCATCATCTAACTCCGGAAGCACGCCAGCTGAAAAAGCTGGTACGCATAAAACTGCTGATTGTAACTATACGTGTACCATGCATCCTGCTGTATGCAGCGATAAGCCAGGCTTATGCCCTAAGTGTGGTATGGAATTAACCGAGAAAGAATAACTATAGATGCCTAACAGTCAATAATTTTTGGAGTAAGGAAGCAGTTGTAAGTTTCTAGCGCATATACAAGTCACTTGAACCTTATTTCTTTCATTTGGCATTAAAGCGGTTAAACAACAAAGGGCCATCCGTTTAGGATAACCCTTTGTTGTTTAAATTGATGAGAGGTATTTCTATTTTGAATAAATTTTACTTGCATCCCGGTATCCGGTTGTGGTATTGCTGTACCAGTCAGTGAACGAGGTGCCACCCGAAAGTGCCCATTCGCCAAAGTGTGGATAGGCTTGGGTTACAGGTTTTAATTCAATTGGGTAATTGTAAGTACCGGCAAAATTAATAGCCCATGGATAATTTTCTTTTGATAAGTAGTACTTACTGCCGCTTGGGTTAGAGTTATCATCTCCGGTGCCAAACAGGCTTGCATCTGCTTTATCTGTTGGCGCAAATCCCGGCAGGTGAATTTCATAACCGCGACGCATGTTGCTGATCAGGAAAGGATTGAATGCAGAAACTTGTAAGCTTGATGCTGCAATAGGTGAAGCAAATGTTACCATAACAGTAGCTGTTTTTGCTGTCACTTTATCTTTGTCAGGATAAACGTTGATGAAGTAAGAGCCATCACCATTTTTCAACAAAGCTTCATGATTATCAAAAGGCACAATTACCGCTTTGGTTTGACCGGCTTCAACACCGTTACCTGCAAAATTAATATAATTACTAATTGTTTGCTGACCGGTTACTGAACTTACCGCTGCTGCTGCTATGGGCAACTGGATTGCAAAGCCGTTACGGAACGATGCTCCCGAAGCTACCGGAGTAAAGTCGCCCTTCATGTCAACCACTTGGTTTTGGGCGTTGCTGGTGAACGTATAGCGGTAATTAACAACTAAGTCGTTCAGATCAAAATCGCCTTTAGTAGGCCAGTTGTCTTCAAATGCAATGCTGGCATAACCATTTTGTGACGGGTAATAGCTAACGTAAGCTCTTGTCGGATCATTTGGAAACGCATCCAGTTTGTCTTGCACGCCATCACCATCACTGTCGCCACCTTTATCTATACTTGGTACACCATCAGTCGAAATGGCCGTTACCGGGTTTGATGTAGCATAAACAACCAAATCGTTAAAGTCATTGTCTGACTCAGTTTGACGGTTCAAATCTTCAAAACCCATCAAGAACAGCTTGTGCACATCGTCATAAAGTGTAACAGTATGTTTTTGTGTAGCGGTAGTTGTTTCTGGGTTAAATTTAGGGTTAGAGTAGAATTTAACAGTAGTAGTAATTACGCCACGGGTTGTGCTCCAGGCATTTTGCAGCAGAACAAAACCAATAGAAGTACCTGCATTAAAACGACCCAATTTAACTTTATCGCCAGAGTTTAATCCGCCGGCCGAACCTACTGCAGATGAGTTAGGGAAAATAACGGTGATTTTGCTGATATCACTTGTACTTGCAGGCGGATTATTGGTAGGATAGGTATAATAACCTAAGCTGTTTAGTAAGCCGGCCCCTTCAGATACAAATGTGATCCATACATCAGATGTTGCTTTAACATTCAAGTCGGGCATTGCGGTGCTGCTTAAATATTCGGGGTGCGTTTTGGTCAATGCATTACCTTCAGGCAGTGAAGCATTAATGTATGATAATAACGAAGCATCAATTGCATCTGGTGTGCTTTCTAAATACACCGGCCTGCCCAGTTTAAACGGATAGGCGTTGGTGTTAACAATAGCTTCGGCCGATGAAGCATAAGGGCTTGGGTAAGCAAGCGCTGGACTTGCACCAACTTCTAAAGTTCTTTTATTAGTGCTCAGCGTATTTGCATTGCTAGCGGCAACGTCAGAAACTTCTTGTGCGATGATATCGCCGGAAAATCCGTCTTTTCCGCCAATGGTAGCCGTAATGTTGTTGGCCGAAGAAACGTTAGCCTGTGCATTGCGCATAAGACCAACATAGGCAGGATCAATAATAAGCTGATTTACAGAAGCTGGTACGGTAAGTGTACCTTTCAATTGGCCATTTTTATCGGTGACACCTTTGAAAAAGGCAGCTGATGCGCCGCCAGGCAAGTAAACACTTACTACTACACCAGGCAATACTTCGTTATTGTTGGCTTTAAGTGTAAGGTTCAGGTTTACATTTTTTGTAGTGCTGAAATTAAAACCGTCAGGAGCAACTTTTCCGATTGGGTTTGTGGTGTTGCCATCCTGTTGCTGTGCATTTTCTTTTTTGCAGGCTGCCAGCGAAACCATACCGGCTAGTAAAGTACATGTAAAAAGGTTCTTCATGATATCGTTATCTGTTGAATGTTCTTGTTAGACAAAATATGTTCCAACACGTATCTGTACGTAAAACGGCAATGGCTGGTTGTGATATTCGGTAAAATGTGGGGAATTAACTCCAGGGAAACAGGGAAATAAATCCCCAGGTAATATTGTTACCTAATGTGATTTTTAAGGTGGGATAAGTACAGTTGGATAATTGTAGGATTGGCAAAAAGGAAGTGGTTATTTATACAAATAAGAGGTTTTTAATAATTTTTGTTGAACTATCTAAAACCAGTTTTCTGGTATATCGGATTTTTACATTATTGAATTTATGCTTTGCTTATGATGGTTATACCGGCATTCCCTACTAAATCTTTTAACCTGAATATTGAATATCATGGGCACGGGAGGTAACAAGGTTAATGCTACAATCGGTCAAAGTAAAAGATTTACAAGTTGCTTGAAATTTACCTGATTTTGTTTGATTGACACTATTTATCCCAACGGTCAATTTCTACATTTACAAATTAATAAATACTGCAAGCGTTGAATGATGAGTAGCCTTAATTACAGGTACATCAAAAAGGCTTAGTTCAACCGGAACGGATTTGTTTTTGCTTAGGAAAACGCAACGGAATATTCACCGATTGATTAGCAGCAATGCTTTCAGCTGCCTTAAACAGCCGTCAGATATTTTGCACGTATTATTGTGAGCTTGGCCGGTGATGCTCCCAGATAGAGTTCCGTCAAATTATTGGCGCAAACGGTGCTTTGGCTTAAGTTTAGTTACAAACTCATATAAAGAAAGTGGATAAGACAGAATCGCTGGAGGTATTTTATAGGGAAAAATTGGGTATTCTTCCTAGTGAGATATTCAAAAAAATAGGGCATTTTAATGTGTTCACGATGGAAGATTATACCGGCCCTAAGCCTGCGTATCCGATGCCTTATAGCCGGAAGGATTATTACAAGATTGCGCTGATACGAGGTGCCCACCGGGTAGAATATGCAGATCATACTTACGAGGTTAAGCATAATATGCTGATGTTCGCCAATCCCCTGATTCCCTATAACTGGACACCCGAAAACCTGCAGCCCACCGGTGCTTTTTGCGTATTTACCGAAGATTATATGAAGGGCTTCGGCAATATTAAAGATTACCCGCTTTATCAACCCGCCGGCACTCCGATACTGGACATTACAGATGAAGAAGCTGGGCCGGTAATGGATTTATTTAACCGGATGCTCAAAGAGATCGCCTCAGAATATACTTACAAATATGACCTGCTGCGTAGCCAGGTATTTGAAATTATTCATGCCGGTCTTAAATTGCGTCCGGCGTGCATAACAGAAGACGTGCCGGGATTCAATGCCGGACAACGCATTGCCTCCCTTTTTCATGAATTGCTTGACCGGCAGTTTCCCATAGAATCAACCGTTCAAAAAATGCAGCTGAAAACGCCTGCCGAATTTGCGGATCAACTCAACGTACACATTAATCACCTGAACCGGGTTTTGAAGGAAACCACCGGTAAAACCACAACGCAACTGATTGCCGCTCGGATAGCCTCCGAAGCCAGAGCTTTACTGAAGCATACCGATTGGAATATTTCGGAGATTGCCTGGTGCCTGGGCTTTGAGGATACCTCTAACTTTGTCAAATTTTTCAAAAAGCAAAGCGAAACAACCCCGCATCGCTTTCGGTCATAGTTTATATGAAAGCCAGCTTGATGTTGGTTTGATTTGAACCATTTTTAGTTTGAATCTGCCTTTCCCGGTGCTTGAGCAGCTTCTAATTTTGCTATCAATAAATAAAGCAAAAATGGAAGCTTATATCTTTGAACAAAACGGTGGGCGGGAAAATTTAAAAAAGGTCACCCTTAATACCCCAGCATTACAGGAAGGCGAAGTATTGATTAAAACCAAAGCGATCGGTATTAACCCAATTGATATACAGGTACGCCATTCTAAAGACATGCTGAGCATGATTACCGGCGGTAAGGTTCCACAGCAGGTAATTTTGGGCTGGGATGTAGCCGGCATTATTGAGGATGTAGGTGAAAATGTGATCGGTTTCAAATCTGGAGATGAAGTATACGGCTTAGTTAACATGCCAGGACTCGGCGCAACTTGTGCAACAAATGTAGTAGCGTCTGCCAGTCAGCTTGCTCATAAACCTGATATCTTAAATTTTACAGCAGCTGGTGCTACGCCGATGGCAGCCTTAACCGCCTGGCAGGCCGTAATTACTTTGGGTGAAATTAAAGCAGGTGAAAAGGTTCTGATCCATGCTGCTTCTGGCGGGGTAGGGCACTTTGCTGTACAATTAGCAAAGAACTTAGGCGCTTACGTGATTGGCACCGCGTCAGCCAAAAATGAATTTTTCGTGCGCAATTTAGGGGTTGATGAATTTATCGATTATACCGCTCAACCTTTTGAGCAGCAAGTTCATGACGTAGATGTTGTCATCGATACCATCAACTCTGTTGAACATTTGCTACGTTCCGTTCAGGTCATTAAAAAGAATGGCCGCCTGGTTTATCTGCAACCTCATTTTGCCGGGGCTATTCAAGCACAACTTGATATGGCAGGTGTAAGCGGATTTGGCGTTTTTGTTCACTCTTCCGCCGAAGTTTTGAATGAGATCAGCGCACTTATTGCCGAAGGCAAAATAACACCGCAGGTGACCCAAGAGTTCAAGTTCGACCAGTTGCGTGAGGCTCAATTCGTTGTAGAATCGGGTAGGGCAACAGGCAAGATAGTCGTTAACGTAAATTAATTTTCATTCAAACGATAAAGATATGAATACAAATCAAACCACTCAGGAATTGGTTAAACCCCTGACACAAAAAGAAATTGACACTTTACATGCCTTCTACGGCGTATTCAGCAATCGTGATTACAGCGTAGTAGACACCATTTTAGCTACTAACTGGCAGGATATACCACTGGCTCCAGGTCAGAAAGATGGACCGGAAGGCTACAAGGAATTGGTGCAAGGTTTTGCCCAGGCATTTCCCGACGTAAGCATTAAAATACACGAAATCTTTGGTACCCACGAGCGGGTTGGGGTACGGGCCGAAATCTCTTTTACCCACAGCAGCAAATTCATGGGTATTGCGCCAACCCAAGAAAAGGTAACCATTGCACTGCATGAGTTTCATCACCTCAAGGATGGCAAAGTGACAAAGACTTGGCATCTGGAAGATTGGCTGAGCATGCTGATACAAACCGGTGCGTGGCCGATGAAATCAAATTAAGTAACAAGGTAACCGATGTATGCTGAACTTAAAAAATAGATTGGCACTGATTACTGGAGTATTCAAAGGCTTAGACCGTGGAATTGCTGAAAAACTCGCTTCAGAAGACCTGCATCTGGTGTTAAAGATAGTGTCGTTCTTGGCTTCTGATAGAGCGGCTTATAGTTAAGCTTTTCTACAGGCGGAATTCCCAACGGAGAAAAGGCACACGTGGATGCGTCTTTTCTCCGTTGGGAGTTACCAATTAGTAAGATGGCTATTTGTGCGAACTAGGCCTTTTGTAAAGCTATGTTCATCAATTAATACCTGTCTGAATGTTGGTCTTGTTACTTGCCTTGTAATCCCGCCAGTATTGCAGGGTAACGTTCTCCCTGTAGGGTAATATTGTCCAAAGCCTTATTGATTTCGGCTAAATCATCATCGCTTAACGTAAGGTCTGCACCGCCTATATTTTCTTCCAGGCGAGACATTTTTGTAGTTCCCGGAATAGGTGCAATCCATGGCTTTTGCGCCAGTAGCCATGCCAGTGCAATCTGCGCCGGTGTTGCGTTCTGTTCTGTCGCAATTTTGGTTACAAGGTCTACAATGGTTTTATTCGCTTCTCGGTTTTCTTTGCTAAAACGGGGCATAACATTTCTCCAGTCAGTTTTATCAAATTCCGTATTCGCATTCATCTTGCCCGTTAAAAATCCTTTACCCAAAGGGCTGAACGGAACAAAGCCAATACCTAATTCTTGCAACAATGGAATGATTTCATTTTCAGGTTCGCGCCAAAACATAGAGTACTCGCTTTGCAGGGCTGCCACAGGTTGTACAGCGTGCGCCCGGCGTATGCTTTGCACACCGGCCTCACTCATGCCAAAGTGTTTTACTTTGCCTTCGGCAATTAAGTCTTTAACGGTTCCGGCAACGTCTTCAACAGGCACGTCGGGGTCTACGCGGTGCTGGTAAAACAAGTCGATGTAGTCGGTTTGCAAATAGCGTAGCGAGTTTTCTGCTACCTGCCTGATGCGTTCCGGCCTACTATTCAAGCCATCTGTATTCCTGCCATTCTGAAAGCCAAACTTGGTAGCAATAATTACTTTATCGCGTACATGGTGCAATGCTTTTCCTAATAATTGTTCATTAGCGCCTTGTCCGTACACTTCTGCGGTATCAAAAAAAGTAGTGCCCAGTTCATAGGCTTTTTGAATAACGGCAATGGCATCTTTTTCGTTTGTTGCCGGACCATAGCCATGACTTAATCCCATGCAGCCAAAACCCAGTTCAGACACTGCTAAGCCTGAGGTTCCTAATTGTCTTGTTTTCATTATGGATGTTCTTTATATATCATACTGGTGCAAAATTGTGGAGAAAGGGCGATCCGTTTTGTATACAGATTACGGGTTTTCCTACCAATATTACTGATTGGGAAGATCGGTGTCTGCGGGGGGCTGCCAAAACCTGTATTTTTGTATGGATGGAACAATAGGGTATGGAAGAGATTGTAAAAATAAACAGTGTAGCACAGTACAACGCGATGAGAGGTGTAACAACTAAACATCCATTAATTACCGTAATTGATCTCTCAAAAGCGAATTTAATGCCTGCAGGATCATTTAACTTTGGTTTGTATGCAGTTGGGCTGAAAGAGCTTAACCTTGGCCAGTTGCGCTATGGTAGAAGCCACTATGATTACCAGGAAGGAAGTTTGATATTTGTAGCGCCCGGACAGGTATTGGGAGTACAACCCGGCGTTGATCCATTTGCCCCAAAAGGCTGGGCGTTGCTTTTTCATCCCGACCTGATTAACGGCACACCGCTGGGCAAACACATGCATGATTATTCTTTTTTTTCATATGACGTTAATGAAGCGCTTCACCTTTCTGATAAAGAGAAGAGTATTGTAATTGACTGTTTCTCAAAAATCGAGTATGAGCTTAATCAAAATATAGATAAGCATAGCAAAACACTGATTGCATCCAATATTGAGTTGCTGCTTAATTACTGCCTCCGTTTTTATGATCGCCAGTTCATCACGCGCGATCACACCAATAAAGGCATCTTAGAACGGTTTGAATACTTATTGAATGACTATTTCGCATCTGATCAACCGCAAAACGAAGGTTTGCCTTCCGTAGCATATTGCGCCGAAAACCTGCATTTATCGCCCAACTATTTTGGTGACCTGGTGAAGAAGGAAACAGGCAGATCTGCGCAAGAGTACATTCAGTCAAAAGTGATCGACGTGGCTAAACAGAGAGTGTTTGACATGAATAGATCGGTGAGTGAAATTGCCTACGAGCTTGGGTTTAAATACCCACAGCATTTCACTCGCTTATTTAAGCAAAAAACAGGCGTTACCCCGAATGATTACCGAATGACGAATTAACTGAATTCATAACGATTCTATCTTTAGTAGTTTGAAACTATCTTACCAACGCCATCACGACTCGTTAAGCTAACACGTACACGGATATTGCTTATCTAAATATGAAGTGATTGCCAATAACTATTATTTCTAATGGGCAGCACATATTCATCAAGCTGTATCTACCTAAAAAGGTATTGCTTTTAAAGGTGATAAAGCCTCTTCCAAACCATTAGGCGATCTTAAATTTTTAATTCTCGCCATTGAAGGTAGATTTCAAACTTTATTGTTAAATACAGCTTAATAAATATACGTGATGATTTGTTAGACTAGTTAGAAACTGTTTGGCAACTTGTCATTACATATTAATTCTAAAAACATCAATAAAATGAAAATCGGAATCATTGGAACAGGCATGATTGGCAGTATTCTGGCAAAGAAGTTATCTGCTGCAGGACATGAGGTAAAGATTACCAACACCCGAAGCATGCCCGAGCTTACCCAAATAGCTGCAGGTTTAAACGCCGAGGCGGCAACCCTGGAAGAGGTGGTACAAGGGGTGGAGGCCATCATCTTCTCTATACCTTTCAATGCCTATCAAAACCTGCCGAAGAATTTATTACAGAACGTATCTCAGGACGTGACCGTAATGGACACTTCCAATTATTATCCTGCACGAGATGGTGAGATTTCGGGCCTACAAGGAAAAACCGAAAGCGAATATATTTCGGAAACTCTAGGAAGACCCATTATCAAAGTGTTTAATAACATTTTTGCCTATACCTTGGAAAATAGGGGAAAAGCTGCCGGCGAGGAGGGAAGAATTGCCATTTCAATAGCAGGGGATAACGAGCAGCAAAAAGAAGTTGCCGCCGAATTGGTGGATGTATTAGGGTTTGATACCGTAGATGGTGGCACACTGGCCGAATCTTGGAGACAGGAACCAGGTACCCCGGGCTATTGTACGGAATTAAACGCCGAGCAACTTAAGCAAGCGCTTGCCGAAGCCCAAAGGGGAAAAGGTCCTGTTGCCAGGGATTTCGTGATGGACAAACTACAAAATTTCCAGATCGACCCAATGCCTCCTCATGATGAGATCATAGCCTTAAACCGTTCGGCTTCAGCTGTAAATTGAGCAGACTGAGTGTTGAACATGAAGTAGCGATGAGTGTAACCGCCATTTAAAAGCCGCCTTACGAAAGTTAGGCGGCTTTTCTTAATTATCCGCAATCGTTCAATAAATTGTTCAGACGCAAAACCGCTCAAACGCCCCTTGTTTACCGTCAGTCAGCTAACTGAAGTTGGGGTACCGAACTTTCTAACTCCAGACTTCGCAAGTGCTATATATGAAGTAGTGTTGCTAAATTTTCAGGTAACTATCAAGCCCACGGATACATCAAATTGTGAGCCTTATACCCAAGGCCAGATTTCTGCCGGGAAGAGGAGCGAGGTATTTCAAAATTGAATTTTGAGGGCGGGCTTCTACATTGAGCAGATTGTTACCGCTTAGGTAATATTCGAGGCCATATCCTTTAATTTTGCTTTTATAAGCTATCCGTGCACCCAGTAAAGAATAGGCTGGCATAGGGGGCTCGGGATTAATGTTTTTGCCTAAATACCGCTGTTGCAGATAGCGATCAAACAAAATGTTTACTTCTGTTCTCTTCCAACGAACCGCTCCTGAAAAACCGTACCGGCTGGTTGGTAAATTCGGCATGTAATCACCTTCGGCCCATTGTCTCAGGTGATCATCAGATGTGTTCTTGTTTTTGACTAAATCAAAGTAAGATCCCAGTTCCCAGCTACCCTGTTTCCCGATGAGGGATTTGTATGCCAATTCAGCTTCCCAACCGGTTATTTCGGTATTTGATTGCCGCCATTCCTTAACCAGAAAACCGCCGGAGCGCGAAATGCCGGTGTGCGCCAAATACAGGTAATTATGAAAAACGGTTTTATACCGGGTTACCACAGCATGGATGCCACAGTAGTTGAAGCCTGCACCTAAATCTAAGGTTTTGGACGTTTCCTTATTGAGCCGGTCATCGCCGTTTTCTTCCAGCATAATGGCATAATGATTATTACCGGCATATAGCTCATTCACATCCGGCGCCCTTTCGGCATGTACATACGAACCTTTTATAAATCCAATTTTAAGTACATCTACTTGTAGGGCGCTGTTGAAGTGGTTCAAATGAAAATCTCTGGCCGACAGCTTACCACCGGCAAGCCCACGGCTCGGTTTATAACTACCTCCGGGCGTAGCACGGCGCTCGGCCACATCATGGCGGTAACCCAAATCGGCTTGTACAATGCTTAGCTGTAAATGCTGTAAAGTAAACGCGCCGTAATCTCGACTGTGGTTATCCGGGAAATACCTTTGTTTGCCAGTGCCGCTCATATTAACCGATGAGAAGTCAACACCACTTAATCCTTTTAAAAAACTTAAAGGCTGCTGCTCAACCTCCGCTCTCACCACGTGGCGCTTAGTACCGAAGTTGTTAGCCAAATATTCACCGGATAATTCGGTATCATCGGCCAGTTGCATCATGTAGTTGAGCTTTAAAAATGAAATTCCTTGCATGGGTGAATGTAAGCCTGTTTCAAACAGCAGGCTGCTCGACTGCGATCGGGTGTTGATAGGCCGGTAAACCCGTTCGCCCGGAACATTATGGGTGTGTCCGTCACTATGCGTATGACCAGGCAGCTGGCTTAATGCAAAACCGGGAATGCCATAATACCCGTAAGCACCACGATAGCCTATGCCGGCATAAAAATTTTCGCCCAGGTAAGTGGTGCCAAAGTTCAGGAAACGGCTTTCTGCATGACTGTTAGGCATAATCCCTTTGGTAACTGGTGAGTAATCGTATATGCCTTTAATAATTGTGGTGGAAAGCGGTGTGTTCGGGTCTTGACCGGAAATGTACTTATCGTTCCGTGGATTAGAAACGACCTGCCCATCAATCACCGAGGTATTCTGGAAAGTATACAAATCCGCCTCGCTAAGCCCCCAAGCGGGGTTATTCATGTTGTCGAGCACAAACTGGTTTAGGTATGGGTACAAGCTCAGGTTTCTTATCACTTCTTTATCTACATTTACCTGTGCCATGGTTTGGGTCAGGTCATCTATTTTCGGATCGTAGGCAATAGGAGCCTTTGTGTTGCCGGGAATTTTAATGTCTTTATTCCAACGGTTCATGCCACCCAAATGCCATACCCACTTTTTGCCCATATTGCCATTCAGATCAAACGCTTGTTTATAGCCGTTATTCGTTGTTGCCTCAGTACCGGCAAAACCTGATAATTTCTGCGCGAACCGGGCGCTAGGGATGGTATTGTCTCTTAAGTTAACCGCTCCGCCAATCGCTTTACCGCCATATAAAATGCTGGCGCCGCTTTTATAAACATCAATTCCCGAAAGGTTATCCATATCAGTCATGACATTAAGGTTGGGGCTGATGCCCGAAAGGTCGTTCAGGGATAATCCGTTTGAAAGTATTTTTACCCGGTTGCCTGTCATGCTCCTGATCATGGGTGCTCCCGAATTTGGACCAAAGTATCCGTTTTGAACGCCAGGTATATGACTCAAGGTTTCTCCAAGCGTATTAGATTGAAAAAGCTCCAGGTCTTTGCGTGAGATTTTACGAGCGTTGCTTATACCTGGACTGGTTTTTTCGGAAACTGTTACTTCCGAAAGAATTACAGCTTTCAACGTGTCTTTGACCTTGCCCGCTTGGGCAAAGGAGTTGAGAGCTATGGTGGATAAACCAGCCATTCCAATAACAGAAACAAAATAATTATGGAGCATTGTGAGTGTTTTTTATCAAGGCAAGATGCCTTTAGCAACGGCGCAAATATAAAAACATGAATTTTAAATGCAACTATGTTGTTATTAATTAAAGCATATTGAGATTAATAGGCATTGAATTGGCTTCTAAGTTGTTTATTTTATATGTATCTTATGTGAGGGGAAAATAATAAAGCAACATAATTGCATTTAATAAAATATTCGTCTACTTTCGCGGAAAAATTGATTTATGGGAATTATAAAGTACTACACAAAATTATCGGTTGTAGCGGCCGGCTTGTTATTAACCATTTCATCCTGCAAAAAGGACGAGCAGAAAGAGGTTCGGGAAGTGAACATTGATATTCCGTCGGCACTTACCTTAACCTATGGGGAAGAAAAGGATTTGGCAATCCCGGCCGACCTGCTCAGCCAATCGAATGTGGATTTGCGACTAGACTTCAGTGAGAATGAAAATGTTCAGGTTAATGCAGACAGTAAGCTTTACGATAAGCTGGCCAAAGCCTTTACTGTAGACCGCAAACAAGGTAAGATACATGTGAACAGCGGACTGATTTATCCTAATAGCGCCGTGTCTTCAACAACCGGCAAAAAGCTGCCCGACAGCTACAAAGTAACAGTTATCGCAAGTTCATCAGACCAGACACTAACCGGCAAAAAGACTGTGGCTGTTACAGTGACCCTAGGCAAATTTAATATCAAAGGGTTAGACAATAAGAACGATATTCCGTTTGCTTACGTACTGTACAGTGATGCAGGCGCCACATTTGAACTGGAAGCGCCTTCATCATCGCTGGATGGCGCTACCTGGAACTTGGATGCTAAAACGGCGGCCTCTGTGGTATCGTTGAACGGTAACAAGGTGCAATTTAAAGCCACCGCCGGTGATCCTAACAAGAAAGCGGAGCAAGCTTACGATCTGGCATCTACTCTTAAAAAAGATGGGTTTGAGGTGGCGTCAAGACAATTTCGTGTGGTATTTATACCGCAGATCAAATTTTTTTACGGAACTTATTATCCGGAGTATGATCTGACCCTATTGCTCAACCAGGTGTATATTGCTTTGTCTAACGCCTACGTATCTTCAGCCCCTACGCTTTATCCAGACAAGTACAAATCATCGTTCGTAGTTACAGCTATTGAAAAAGACGGCAAGGCTTTCGATAATAAAGATGGTATCTTGGCGGTGGATGAAAAAACCGGCGTAATTACGGTAGAAAAGAACACTACGCTAACGGAAGGAAGTTATAAACTAACGGTAAAAGCTGTTACCACAACCGGACTGGAGTTTACATCAACCATGACGTTGAATATGGCCAAACTTGAAGAATAGCGGTTTCTTAAAGTACCCGGTATTGTAAATAAGCCAACAACTTAATGCGTCTTTTTGTGTTTTTAAACAACAGATAAGATGCAAGAAATCAGCATTTAGTTAGTTGCCAGCATTCACAACAAACCCGACGCCTGCCTTTCATCAAAAAGACAGTTAATTTTATAGTATGTCGTGCATTTACCGACCTTTTCAATAATATAATTTAATGCTATTAATTCCAAGCCGACGCGAGCCTTGTCTTTATGGTTAATGGGTTTTTTGCTCTCGGCGGGTGATGAAATATAGCATATGAAAGCCCATAATCATAATGGCGAAACTCGCCGCATATCTTAATATTGGCTCTTCACTCATCGAGAAATTGAAAGTAAATAGGCCCGCTAGCTGGAAGCCGAAGGCTGCAAATGTAACCACAAAAACCAACCACTTTGTTGATACGGAAACCATAGGCCAATGATTGGCCAGTTCGGTGCGGTAACTGAACAACCAACGGATCAGGATACCTAGCAAGGCACCGGAGCCATAAAAAGCCAGGATTTTGACATGGTCGAGGTTGGTCATGTTTCTGCCCTCACCATTATCCAGCAAATCTTTTACCACGAAGTAATTAAGCGGTAACAGGAGAAGTATGGCGCTTAGCGGATAAATAAGCCACCGGTTTTGAATAAGTAGTTGACGGGTACGGGGCGTAAGGTGGTAATGCTTTTGGGTTTCGGCAAGATGCAAGAAGGAGCGGGTAGCAATGAAGTAAAAAATGAGGGTGAAAAGGGCGTTGGCTACACCCAGCACACAAACATCAGGCGAAATGTGATGAACCAAAAGGTCGAACGCATAAGACAATGTGAAGATAATCACACAGGAGCCAAAGATAGAAAGCGCATTCCAGACACCTTTGCCATCCTTACTTTTCATAGGGCCAGCGTACGCCCGAAGGCCTTGGCCCAATCCGAACGTTAACAAAATAGCACAAACCAGATAAAAAATCATTCAAAAAAATTTAATGCAATTTAATGGCATTTATCCGGATTGCTGATAACGAATTTAAAATAGGGCGGATAGGTATTTTAGTTTGCAGAGAAATAACCAAGTGGTCACAATGTGGCCTCGTTATTTATATTTTTATAATGTACCTGATTTCAAAAGAAAAAAAATTAATAAGGGGAATTTCTGAAATTAAAATGCTTAGCTGCATTTCTTACAAAGGCCCGTAATAGACAGGTTTACCGTATGTGCTTTAAAGCCTGGTGGCATGGCTAACGCTGGTAAGTGAAAATCATTCATGCAATAAACACTATGGCAATTGCTGCAATTGAAATGAAAGTGCTCGTCATGGTGGGCGTGCTCCGAGCACGAAGAATGGCAGATAGCATAGTTGGCAGTACCGTTCAGGTCTATAACTTTATGCAAAATACCTTTATCCTCAAATGTTTTCAATATGCGATAAAGGGTTACCCGGTCTACGTCTTCACCCAGCATCTTTTCCAGTACGGGCTGCGATATAGCAGCATCTCGTTCAGAAATGATTTGCAATACACTCAATCGGGAAGCTGTAGCCTTGAGTTGATTGTTGTGCAGCAGTTTGACAAATTCCTCGTTCATTATTTTCAAATTTAAGAAGATTTGTGCAACAATCTGTCATATTTACGTAGCTAAAGGCAACCTGTTGTATCCTGATGCTAATGATACTGCTTATGTCCAATCTTCCAGTTTTGATAATGTGCCAGTGCAACCAAGGTGCCACCCAAACCAAGCCATAGCCACTCTTTGGTGTTGGTCAGCCAAAAATGACCACTAAAGATGCTCAGAAACCCGAAAGCCATAATCACGAACGGCAGAAAACTACGGTGTTTATACCACGATAAGCTTAAAGAACTTACGCCAATCAGCACCGAAAGAATGATAATACTTATTTCAAGACGGGGGCTGGCTAAAAATTCCAATCCCAGCACTGGCAAGATGGCAAGACATACCGGCAACAGGGCGCAATGTATGGCGCACAGAAATGAAATTCCCATTCCTGCTTTGTCTAACCTGACCGATAGTTTTTTTGAGAGCATAGGCAAATATAGTTAAGTGAACATAAAAGACACAAAGTTGCTTTTATGTTTTACTAATCTGACATAATAATGATTTTTTAACCTGGCGGTGTATAAATGTAAATACAAAAAGCATAAAGCCATTATAAATGTGAATGCAGTTAAGTAGCAATTGGTAGGATAATATATCTAAAATGAGCTTATTTTAATGAAAAATAAAGTTACACTGTTGCATTTACATTAAAATGCTTTACTTTGCAGCTGCGGATGAATACAAAAAGGACATATGGCTACCTCACCTGGCTCTTGCTTATAGCAATACTGAGCGCCATCGTTCCTGTTCATCAGATTTTTCATAAGCATGATTCGTTACCCAAGATTGAGAAGGGATACAGCAGCCAAGTAGTCATCAAAAAGACGGCTAAACCGTGCTGTAAACCTTTCGAGTCTGTCGGTGCTGCGGTGCTGATGGTAAACCGTGTGTTTATCAGTTCCCTGGTTTATGATACTCTTTATCTACTGTCTCTAACCGACGATATAATATTAAAGGGCTTTTACCACTTCGTTAACAAGGCTCCTCCTGTCGCCTTTGCCTGATTTTTACTGCTTTACAGCTTAGTTATTCTTCTTTTCTTACTTACAGGATATTTATGACCAAATATTTGAGGCTGTCATGGCTTCTGCTTATCTGTTTATTCCCTGTTGCAGTGAAGGCGCAAGCCTGCAACAGCATGCTTTTTGGTACGTTACGCGATAATCGTAACAACAGCATATTACCCGGAGCTACCATCAAAATAAAAGAATTGAGCCAAATCATGGTGACAGACGGTGATGGTCATTATCATTTTAATAACATTTGCAAAGGCAATTACACACTTGAGGTTACTTATGTTGGCTATCAGCCTAGGGTGGTTAAGGTAAATGTATCTGCACAAAAAGAGCTTGATATTGCGCTAATTTCGACATCTACACAACTCTCGGGCGTGCAGGTGGCGGGCGTTAAAGCCGAGCGCAAACCCCTTCAGGTAACCGGCCGGCTGGAAGGCCGTGCATTGGAAATGACCCGTGGCCAGTCGTTAGGCGAGGCGCTAAAAGTTATTCCCGGCGTCAACGCTATACAAACGGGTCCTAGTATATCTAAGCCGGTCATTCAAGGTATGTCGGGCAACAGAGTACTTATTTCTAATGCAGGCGTACGGCAGGAAGGCCAGCAATGGGGCAGTGAACACGCACCCGAGGTAGATCCATTTATTGCCAGTGAGGTGACTGTGGTCAAAGGTGCATCCAGCGTGATGTATGGTGCTGATGCTATAGGTGGGGTAGTGTTGCTTGAACCGGCCCCCTTGAAATATCAATCTGGCTTAGGCGGGCAGGTGAATCTGGTAGGCATGAGCAACAGCGGGCTGGGTGCTTTTTCGGGATTGATTGAAGATAGTCCCGACAAAAACAACCACTTCAGTTGGCGTTTGCAGGGCACTACACGAATTGCAGGCAATGCTAAAACGCCCAATTACTATCTAAAGAATACCGGCTTGCGCGAGTACAACGGCGCTTTGATGCTGGGTTACCGCAACCAGGGCTGGAATGCCGAATTGTATGCCAGCAGCTTTAATACCAAACTTGGCATTTTCAGTGGCTCTAACGTGGGTAGCACCGAAGATCGAAACAATGCTATTACCCGCCCGGAGCCGCTGGAAATTTACCAATCGGACCTGAACTATAAAATTGACCGGCCTTACCAAATTGTAAACCATCACTTGGGCAAGTTGAAGCTGAGCAAGTTGTTTGATAAAGCAGGAACCTTAAACCTGCAATACAGTTATCAGCAAGATTACCGCGAGGAGTATGACGTGGTACGGGGCTCCAGCCAGAACCGTTACCAATACCAATTTGATTTAACCACCCAGGTGGGTGATATCTATTTTGAGCATCATCCCATTGCTGGTATCAGTGGCCGGGTAGGGGTAAACGGCATTTATCAGCGCAATTATTACGAGGGGGCTTACCTTATTCCTTTTTTTAAGAGTTACAACGGTGCCGGTTATATCATTGAACGCTGGAAGAAAAATAAGCTGGAACTGGAGGGTGGTATACGATACGATCAGAAATGGATGCAAGCTACCAAACGTATTGTTCCGCGTGATAACAACAGTCCGCTGGAACGACCAGAATTTAACTTTAGCCAGGTTACCGGCACGTTTGGTATGTCTTATCATCTCCCTTCCGGCTACCGCCTTACCGGTACGGCTGCCAAGGGCTGGCGGCCACCATCCATCAACGAACTTTTTATAGAAGGTGTACACCAGGGCAACGCCGCCTTTGAGCGGGGCGACCGTAACTTGAAAGACGAGTCATCGCTTAACCTGTCGGCCGGTATCAGCCGCAGCACCGGTAAGCTTACCGGTGATATTAGTGTTTATCATAACCATATCGATAATTTTATATATCTGCAGCCGCAACTGGATGCGCAGGGTAAACCCATTTTCGAGATTACGCAACGTGGCGGTTTCCTATCTTATCAGTATGTTCAGGTAAACGCCCGCTTTACCGGCGCTGATGCGCTGGTAGCTTATCAGCTTACGCCACATTTTAAGCTTACAGGTAAATATGCTACTGTAAGAGCTTACAACACAGATACCGATGAGCACCTGATTTATATCCCGGCCGATAGGTATACAGGCATGTTGACTTATGGTCTGCCCGATAGTAAAACTTTCAAGTCTACCTTAATAGATTTTTCGATGACGCATGTGGCCCGTCAGTCGCGTGTGCGCGACGACCAGGATTTTGCACCGGCACCTGCTGGTTACACGCTGGTGAATGCGGCTATTAGTACCACTTTACCGGTACATGGTTACGCCTGGAATTTAAGCCTTAGCGTGGATAATCTGCTGAACAAAGAGTACCGCGACTACCTGAATCGCTTCCGTTATTACAGTGCTGACTTGGGCCGTAACATCAGTTTACGGTTACAAATACCATTCGGAAAAAACAATAAATCATAATAATTCAAATTAAAAACACAGAAACCATGTTTAAAAACAAATTCAAATTAGGAGCTATTGCTGCAACGGCTTTGGTGATGACTTTTTCAGCTTGTAAAAAGGATAAGGAAGAGGCCCCTGAGGCAGACGAAAACGAACTGATCACTAAAGTATCATTCAAATTTACAAACGCGGCCAACGCGGCTGATGTAGCCACCGTTACTTGGAGCGACCCGGATGGAGAAGGCGGTGTGGCGCCAACTATTGGCACTCTAAACCTGAAACCTAACACCACCTATAACTTCGAAGTGTCGGAAGTACTGAACGAGACCGCTAAAGACCCGGATGAACGCAATATTCTGAACGAGATCAATGAAGAATCGTATGAGCATTTGTGGGTTTACAAACCGGTAGCTGCCTCTATCATGACCGTTACCCGTACCGACAAAGACAAAAACAACTTTGAAATTGGTTTAAAAGGTACAGCCAAAACGGGCGCTGCAGCAACCGGTACACTGCAAACCATCTTACGTCACCAGCCAGGTGAGAAAAACGGTACCGAAGCACCAGGCAGCAGCGATTTTGATGCGACCTTCCCGGTGAGAATTCAGTAGATAAGGCTGAAAGTAACCGATGTTCATTTCAGTAACAAAGCAGGCCGGGTCATTATCCGGCCTGTTTTGTTTAAAACCTTTGTATGTTACAGTAAAGTGATAGCATTGGCTAGACTAATCGGCTAATATACGGCGGCGGGATCGCGGTGATTCAACTCGTAATTCTTTTGGCTTATACTCCATTAGGCTAATAGAAATCCAAAATTTCTACAGAATGTATAACGATATCGCGACATTGCGGAATAATACCGGAATGTAACTACTATCTGCCTTGAAAAAAATTATTGTATTGATGCTTGTCGTGCTCGGCTTAAATGCCCAGGCGCAACAGGCCACGACCGACACAACGAAAAAGAATATAGCGGACACGCTAAAGAAAGATTTGCTAACCGCGCCTGATACAGTGCAGCATCTGCATAGCAAATTTGGATCGCTCATTCCGCCGGCTGCGCTCATGGGTTATGGTGTGGTTTCCTTTTATGCCAAGCCGTTGCGACATCTGGATCGCTACGTGTTCCGGGAAGCCGACGAGCACAATTTTGTAACGAGATCAACTCTGGAAAACTACTTTCAATATGCACCGGTTATCATCACCTATGGCGTAAATTTAGTTGGCGTACATGGTAAAAATACTTTTGTAGATCGTACACTGATTTATGTAATGTCTCAGGGCATGATGCAACTTGCCTTGAATACCTTAAAACGATCTACTCACCGCCTGCGGCCCAATGAGCAAAACCGGTTATCATTTCCATCCGGTCATACCAGCAATGCTTTCCTGAATGCCGAATTTATGGCGCAAGAGCTTAGCGGTAATTCTGTATATTATGGGGTTGCAGGATATGCCTTTGCTACCACAACCGGCGTTTTTCGGATTTATCACAAAGACCATTGGCTAAGCGACGTGGTGGCAGGAGCCGGACTAGGGATTTTGGCAACCAAGGGAGCTTACCTGCTCTATCCTTATATCCGTAATGCCCTGTTTCATGGATCTGAAGATAAAACATCCGGCAAACCTGCGGAGTTGCAAAAGAAGCGGAACAGAAATGCGTTGTTACTGCCGTCTTACCAAGACGGAGCTGCCGGACTTACGTTTACCGCAACTTTTTAAATGGTTACGGTTGCTTAAATAATACCACAAAATGATGGATTTCGTTGGTGTAGTGATAATTCAGATTAAAGCCGTAGTTATCACAAATTTGCTTGCAAATGGCCAGGCCTAAACCCGTGCCTTCTGATGATGCTGATTTTTGAAAACGTTTTGTTAAAATATTAAAGTCAAGCTCCTTTGCTAAAGAACTGTTGCTGATTTTAAGCGTGTGGTTGGTTAATGTTACCTGTAATATACCTCCGGGGGTATTGTGTCTGATAGCATTGCCTATTAAGTTGCTTACCAATACTTCCATTAGTAGTAAGCTGGCACGGACACTGTAATTGTGCAGTTCGGTTTCAAGTATCAGCGTTTTTCCGTTTAGCCATTCTTCAAAACTATTTAGCTGAGTGGTTATTAATGTTTTGATGTTTACAGGCTGCTCATCCGTAATTAGCCTGTTTTCGATTTTGGCCAACAATAACATCGATTTATTAAGCCGGGTTAATTTGGTTACCGATGCATAAATGTCGTACAAAATTTTGCTTTGCAGCTCAGTAAATTCGCCAGTTTGCAACAGCGTATCTAATTTTGAGTTAATGACTGATATGGGAGTCATTAACTCATGCGAAGCATTTTCTGTAAAGGCTTTCAACGTTTGGTACTCACTTTTTACCCGGTTGGCCATATTTCTTACAGCCGTGTCAAGCTCTATAAATTCGTCAATTGAACTTGTTATCGGGCTGATATCTTCATGCCCCGACGGTTGAAACTTTGACAACTGCTTTAAGATTTTGTAAAAAGGCTGCCAAATGTGACTCAAAATGGCGCGACTTAATAAAAAGAACGTGATTACCACAACGCATACCAAGGCAAGGGTGATCAAAAAAATTAAAGCCAGTAAATCCTCCGTTTCAACTTTCGATTGTACCACCAGCATCTGGTAATCCTGATCTTTTGCGTGAATGTTGGTGTACAATGCTCTTGCCGGCTCCAACTCTTGATCTTTCAGGTCGCGGTACACCGTATCTATAAAGTGGCGTTTACCCGGAACAGCAACAGCAGTGAAGGCAATGCTTTGGTGGTTGGTTTTAAAAACCTGTGGCAAATGTTGATTCAAACGAATATAGTCGGTTACCTCCCGCTCTTCTACCATTAAAGCCTTGTCTACCTGGTGGTTCAAAACTGAACTGATGGTAAAGTAGTAAACAATGCCAGTAATTAACATGGTTACAACAGCCACCGAAATGGTTAGCCGGTTGTATTTGTTTAGCAGTTTCATTTTTCAGAAAACTTGTAGCCCATACCATAAGCCGCATGGATGTAATCACTGCTTCCGGCCTCTATCATTTTTTTACGCAGGTTTTTAATGTGCGAGTAAATAAAATCAAAGTTGTCTGTTATATCCATGCTGTCTCCCCAAAGATGTTCTGCAATCGCATTTTTAGAAACCACTTTGCCTTTATTGGCGATGAAATAGAGTAACAAGGCATATTCTTTAGGCGTAAGTTTAATTGCTGAATCCTGAACCTTTACTTCTTTAGCAACCAGATCTACCCAAATTTCATTAAACTGCAAAATGTTGTTGCCATTAAAGGTTTTGCGGCGTACAATAGCAGCCACCCTGGCCCTAAGTTCAGATAAATGAAAAGGTTTCGTCAGGTAATCGTCGGCACCCAAGTCTAACCCTGTTAACCGGTCATCCAAAGCATTTTTGGCCGATATAATTAAAATACCGTCGCTATGTTGCCCGGCTTTAATTTGCTTAAGTATTTCCAAGCCGTTTCCATCTGGCAACGTAATGTCCAAAATAATACAATCATATCGATACAGATTGACCTTGGTCATAGCAGCAGCAAAGTCTGCTGCTGTTTCGCAAATGTTGCCATCCTCGGTAAAGTAGGCCTCAATGCTTTCCATAAGTCCCGGCTCGTCTTCAATAACCAGTAATTTCACTGCAGTTTTTCTCCAAAGTTAGCAGCTAAGTTTGGAGAAAGTCTGAAAATTACCATTTATAATTCATGTTATGTAACTGGTTTACGCATTACGTCGCGGCAGGTCATTATTTGTCATCCTGTAACAAGTACATAATAAAAAAACGCCTCCAGACTTTATTCAAAATCTTGAAAGACTTTTGCCCGACATGAAGTGGATCACTATTTTATTGCTTGCTTTAACAAGTGCTACCGTTTTAGCACAAAATAAAGGAAAAATTATCGGACATATCGTTGATGCCACTACCAAAACTCCGGTAGATTATGCCTCTATTAGCTTATTTCAGCAAGGCAGCAGTAAGCCTTTCGAAGGTGCTACCAGCGATGCTAAAGGCAATTTTACGCTTCACAATTTGCCAGATAGTGAATACCGGATTGTAATCAACTTTATAGGATATATGGCTTACAATGCTGAGCATTTAACCATTAAGCAGAATACGCTTAATTTAAATGCAATTAGTTTAAAAACCAGCAGTAAGCAGCTCGGAGAAGTAACGGTGACTGCCAAAGTACCAACGGTTGAAAACAAGATTGATAAGATGGTTTATAATGCTGCCAATGATGTGACCTCGCAGGGGGGCGTAGCTTTGGACGTGCTTAAAAAAGTGCCGCAGGTAAGCGTAGATGTAGACGGCAATGTGGAGTTGCAAGGTAATACCAGTGTCCGGTTTTTGATTAATGGCAAGCCCTCAAGCGTGTTTGGCAGTAGTATAAGTGATGCACTCGCATCAATTCCGGCCAGCCAGATTAAAAGTATAGAAGTGATTACCAGTCCTGGTGCAAAATATGATGCCGAGGGTTTAGGAGGAATTATCAATATTATTTTAAAAGATAACAAGCTAAGAGGCATTAACGGCGGTGTCAACCTATCTACGGGAACCCGGTTAGAAAACGGATCAGCAAACCTGAATTTGCGTAACGGTAATTTTGGCGTGTCTGCTTTCTTTAGTGGCAATGCTCAGGTGAATACCCGTACATTAAATTTGAACGACCGTACTTCTACAGGTGCTTCGGGTAGCCAAACGCGCCTTATTCAAGATGGTTACAGCAACTTTCGCCGAGATGGTTATGAATCAGGACTGAGCTTTGACTGGTCGCCTTCTAAAAAGAATAATCTGACAGGCTCGTTAGGTTATGATCACTTTAGTAACCGAAATGAAGGCATCACCAGCCAGGAGCAGCTTACACAAGGACTTGATGATGTTTTTAGTCAGCGCAACTCGTCCAGCCGGTTTAAAGCGCATAGCGTTGACTGGAGCCTGGCTTACAAAAGGAGCTTTGCTAAAGAAGGACAGGAACTGGATGTGTTATATACCTCAAGTTTAGGAAACAATTATTCCGATTATACACAAAGCCAAACTTACACCACCCAACAATCACCCTTTTCTGCATCATCCAGTACCAATCCGGGAACGGATAGGGAAACTAATATAGCAATAGACTATGCACAACCGCTTGGCAAAAGTATTGTAATGGAAACTGGTGTAAAGGCGGTACTGCAAAATATTAATAGCAAAACCGATGTAAATACCTTTAACGCAGTATTGGGCATTTACGCTTATGACCCCAACCAGTCATACCATCTGTATTATAAGCGAAACGTATATGCTGGTTACTTGTCGGCAGGGTTTACTGCTTTTAATTTTTTTGATATTAAAGCTGGTGCCCGTTACGAACATACGGATACACGGATTGACTTTCCGGGCACAGCCATACCAGCCTACAATATATGGGTACCAACGGCAGTTGTTTCTCGCAAAGTAAACTCATCCTCATCAATCAAACTTAGTTATACCAAACGGGTAGAACGGCCGGACTATCGCGCTATCAACCCTTTTGTGAACCTGAGCGACCCCTACAATATCACAACGGGCAATCCTGAATTAAAACCCGAAATTGGTAATGTATTTGAATTAGGCTATAACAAATCATTTGAAGCCGGTGGCAATTTGTACATAGCAGTGTTTTCTAGGCACAACAGTAATGATGTGAAATCCTATACCAACTTTTATACCGACTATAGGGTAGGAGATTCGGTGTACCATCATGTATCTGTAAGTAACCGCCAAAACATCGGCACCGAGCAGAATACCGGCATTAGCATATCGGGCTCCATTCCATTGGGTAAAAAGTTGAATCTTCGTACCAATACTTCAGTGATTGATAAATATATTGTAAATAAAGTTTATGGCGGCCCATCGGTGAATGCTGTTGTTGTACGTGGCAATCTTAATCTTAGCTATCAACTATCAGACAGCTTTGTTGCCGAAGCTTTTGGAAATTATAATTCGCCCATGCGAAATATTCAAGGGCGTTCGCCTAAATTTATCACTTACAACATGGCGCTGCGCAAGCAGTTAATGCATAAAAAAGCCAGTGTTGGTTTTACAACAACTAATCCTTTTGCCAAATATGTAAACCAGGTAACCACTATTACACAGGCAGCCACTACTAACGGGCAGCCTTATAACAGCTATAGCCTGCGCCGAGTTCCTTATCAATCATTCGGAATTAGCTTTTCTTGGCGTTTTGGTAAGTTAGATTTTAAAAAAGACAAAGAACAAGACAACTTAGTTAAGCCAGTTGAAAATTAAATTTTCATTGTAGTATTCAAAAAAGCATTGTTAATCGTGTTTCTATCAGTAGAAGTGAATTGAACTTAGACGTGGCTGTATAAATTTGGTTCTCACAGTAAGTGCTTTAATACACTGTATTTTAAGTAATTGTTGTACCATTATCGGACACCTGTTGTTACGCGAATGAACGTATGAATAATATTTTGATTTATAAACCTCTGATATTTAGATAAATAAATGAATGGCATAGATTTGTTCAGCATTAGCGTATCTTAAATAAAATTATTAACAGTAATTGGTTGGGATATGATCAGGAATTACTTACGCAGTGCCTTGCGCAACATTGGCCGGTATAAATTTATTGCCTTCATCAACATTGCAGGTTTAACTTTGGGGCTTACCTGCTGCCTGCTTATTTTGGCTTATAATTTAAATGAGTTAAGCTACGATAGATTCAATTCCAAAGCCGACCGTGTGTACCGGATAACACGCAGCTTTAATAATCCCGATGGTACCGAAACGCTACATCTGGGCGCTATATCGCCACCATTCGGGCCTTTTCTAAAAAATGAATTTCCGGAAATTGAGCAACTAACACGCTTGTACGTTAATGGCGATGTAACGCTACGGTATAAAGACAAGCTGTTTAATGAGCAGGGTTGTACTTTTGCCGATGATAATTTCTTTGAAGTGTTTACCGCTGATGTGGTTAAGGGCAACCCCAAAACGGCTTTAACCGAGCCGTACAGCGTAATGCTGACTGATGATATGGCCCGCAAATATTTTGGCAGCGAAGACCCGATTAATAAAGAAATCCGGCTGGAAAACAAGATAAATTTTAAGGTGACCGGCATATTCAAACCCTTTCCGGCTAACTCACATATCCATCCGCAGATATTGCTATCATTCAGTACATTGAATGATAGTGCCGTTTATGGCAAAAAGCAGTTGGAAACAAACTGGGGCAATAACTCTTTTTATACTTACTTGCTGTTGCCGCCTAATTACAATGCAGCCCAGATGGAATCGCGCTTTCCTGCTTTTTTAGACAAGTATATGCGCCCTGCCGATGAACCAAGTAGTTTCAAAGCTTCTGCCGGTACCAAACTCACCTTGCAACGCTTAGCCGATATCCATCTGCACTCGCAACTAGACAGCGAGATTGAGGAGAACGGCGATATTAAACGGGTTTACATCTTTTCGGCCATTGCCGTATTTATCCTACTGATTGCCTGTATCAATTACATGAATTTATCTACAGCTCGTGCCACCTTGCGGGCTAAAGAAATCGGTATCCGCAAAGTAATTGGAGCCGATCGCAAGCAGCTTATTACGCAGTTCTTAGGCGAATCAGCATTGATTACCTATCTATCGTTCGGACTGGCTTTTACCTTATTATTACTGTTGTTACCTGCTATTAATAAAGCTTCAAACTTGGGGCTGTCATCGGCTACTTTATTGCAGCCGGTAGTATTGTTGCCAATTTTAGTGGTACCATTTATTATTGGCATACTAAGCGGTATTTATCCGGCTGTTTTTATGTCGTCATTTAAACCGGTAAAGGTGCTTAAAGGTATTTTTAAGGCGGGCGGAGGGCTCTCTTTCCGCAAAGTGTTGGTGGTTACACAATTTGCCATCTCTATCATCCTCATTGTGGCTACTACAGTAGTATTTCAACAACTACGTTACCTGCAAAATAAGTCGCTTGGTTTAAATAAAGACCACATTATCATGCTTAGAGATATGCCCAGCGATAAATTTGGCGCCTTTACTGCTGATCTGCTAAAAAGCTCGGCCATTAAAAACATAGGCCGCTCATCCAGGGTTCCGTCGGGCAGATTATTGGATGATCAAGGTGTGCAGGCCGTGCAAAATAACGGAACGCAGCCAGTGAACGCTACCATTAAATACATTAATACTGATTACGGTTTTATACCTACCTTCAATATTAAAATGGCAGCCGGCCGCAACTTTAGCCGTAGCATAACTACCGATAGCAATAATTATGTACTGAATGTTTCGGCAACCAAAGCATTAGGCTGGCAAAACCCCGGAGATGCCATAGGTCAAAATTTAAATTATGGCGGTGTTAGTGGTAAAATCATCGGCGTGGTAAATGATTTCCACTTTGAATCGTTACATCAGCAAATAGCGCCTTTGCTAATGCGTATGCCCAACTTTGCACACAACAACTACCACTGGGTTGCAGTTAAAGTAAGCGGGCAAAACGTTAAACAAGTGATGAACACCATACAGCAAACTTGGGAAAAGTATCAGCCCGAAAAGCCGTTTACCTATAATTTTCTAGACGAACGGTTTAACATGCTGTACCATACTGAGCAACAGGAGGGGCAATTGTTCACCATCTTTTCTTGCATCGCCATATTTATTGCCTGTCTGGGTTTGTTTGGCTTGTCGGCCTTTACCATTTCACAGCGTGTTAAAGAAATTGGTGTGCGCAAAGTGTTGGGTGCCAGTGTCAGACAAATTGTTACCAGTCTGTCTGTCGATTTTTTGAAACTGGTGTTGGTAGCGTCTGTGATAGCCTTGCCCATAGCCTGGTATGCGATGAATAAGTGGCTTTTGGATTTTGCATTTCGCATTAACATCAGCTGGTGGGTACTGGCAATGGCGGGTGTACTGGCCATCGTGATTGCATTTGCTACCATCAGCTTTCAATCTATTAAAGCGGCAATGGCCAACCCAGTTAACAGTTTAAGAAACGAATAAAACTATGTAATAATGTTTTGTTAGTGAGTCCAGCATTTTTAGTAGCTAAGTAATTAATGATTACCTACAGCGAAAATTAGTTTAACATGACGTTGGCTAACTGCTGCATGGAAATACACGAAGTAAGTAATTAGAATGGGGCAGTTTAAGGCGATATTATTTAATCCGTCTGCTAGGTTTTTATAATTTTATAATGTAGTTTAAAGCATAAGATTATTATACCTAAATCAATTCATGACGATGAAGATTTTGCTTTGCTGTATTGTTGCTCTTTTTAATATTTCATTATTAAAACCAACGTTTGCTCAAAAAGCAACAAAAGACGTTGTACCGGCGGAGAACATAATTAAGAGTGTTCAAACACTGTTAAAATATCAGAGCAATTATCTCCAGTTAAAAGATGACTTTACTGCCTATGATGTAAACATGCATCCGCTAACCAGGGAAGTGTTTATAAGAAAGCTAACAACAGGCGACTTTCTGCCATTACGTATATATTCTGAAAAGACAAAAGCTGAATACCGGCTTTATAAATTACCCGAACCTACGGATCCGGATATCAAAAGAATGCTTAAGCAAATAGGCGATACTTATTACGGCTACACACTAGTGGAAGGCAAAAAGTTTCCTTCCTTTCATTTTCAGGACTTAAACGGAAACGTTTATACTACAGATAACACTAAGGGTAAAATTATTGTATTAAAAGCATGGTTCACTTCATGTGCCCCCTGTATTGCAGAGATGCCGCTATTGAACAAAATAAAAGAAGAATACAGCAACCGGAAAGATATTCTTTTTTTAAGTATTGCTTTTGATTCCAAAAGGGCTTTACAAAAATTTGCAAAACATACCGCATTTAACTATGCAATTATTCCGGTAACGGCAGAATTTATTGAAGAGAAACTACATGCTACCGGATATCCAGCTCATTGGGTAATTAACAAGCAGGGAATTGTGGTGAACATGAGCTATAACTGTCAGGAAATGATTGCCGCTTTAAGTAAAGAAGCAGCGAAGAAATGATAGTCTTGAGAAAAATAAAGGTGTTGCGATAAGACTTTTTGTAATTACTGTTGAAAACAATAGCCGTATAAACTTTTAAACAGGAATGAGTGTTTCATTTAAGAATTACCAACCTTGTATGACTGCTGAAGAATACCAATCACGATTTACTGAAGAAGATGCTGTGGGCTGGCTTGCGATAGATGAGCAAATTGAAAGAGTTTACGCCAACCAAGAACCTAGGCATTATGCCCCACCACTGCATTATATTGCAGGCGGAACCGAGCCGCTGGATGGTATCAGTGTATACGAAAGCAAAAAGCAGATTGATCATTTTCATTTTGTGAGTTACGGATTTTCTGACCTGTATTACAATCCGGAGCAGGCAGATGCAGAATTCAGTAAATTCGGTTTTGAACTTACTTTCAGGCTAAAAAAGTATAGCGACGATGATAATGTGACTTGGGCTTGCCAATTGATGCAGAACCTGGCTAAATATGTATTTAACTCCGGTAAATGGTTTGAACCCTACCATTTCGTTCCGGCAAATGGGCCTATCAGGTTGGATTATGATACCGATATCATTGCAGTAGCCTTCGTTATTGATCCGGAACTGGGCGAGATTGACACGCCAAACGGGCATATTCAATTCTTGCAAATGGTTGGGCTTACATCAGTCGAGTATGAAGAGCTGAGACAGAATCCGATAACTACAGAGACAGAAAAAATCATACAACGTTTGGAACTCGATACCCCGTTATTAATCACTGATCTGGATAGAAAAACGATTTGATAATACCGGCAATTCATATACTGCAGCAAATAAACTCTACCCGTCAATAAACTTTTCGTTGTTATAATGTCGATACTCCTTATACGCAGTTTACTTTTTTCATGCATACCTATTGGAATTTTTGTGTTAGTCAAAGGTATCAAGCTGATCCGCCGATCGTTCTATGGCCCGGTATTTCTTGAAATATCTTACCAGCAAGGTAGTGGCAAATTTTCAGTCACCGAGGCCGGAAATTTTTCGATATGGCATAAAGCACCACTAATGCGGCGTGTACCGATTGACAAATACAAGCCGCAAATATTTAATGAATTAACTAAAGAGGAAGTGCGTTTATCTTATTCTTTCACCGGAATGCACGCGAACGGTTTTAACGAAGGGAGGATGGAGCTGTTTACCTTTTATGCACAACCCGGTAATTATACATTGCAAATAACAGAAGGATCGAGCTTATCAGGTATGCAAAGTGTAGTAGCAAAGATTATTCCCTCAAGTAACAATTGGGATTTATCCAGACACTTCATACAAGTTCGAAAAACGCAGCCACAAATATTTGTTTTCTTAGCAATACCAATTATTATTTTGGGTGCCGGCGGTATAATTGGCGGGTTTGTATTAGGCTTAGTAGCCGATCAGGTGTTTAAATGAAAATATCTATAATTGTTTAATTAGTTCACTTCTTTGCCTGTACGCTAATTGAAGTGATAAATCTATTTCGTCATCACTTTCCATCTGCGCCAGCCATCAATAGTTGCTCTAAAATCTCGGTATAGCCCCGCTCGCTGGCAAAACTCATGGCGCTGCGGCTTTCGTTATCTACAGCGTTTACATCTGCTTGGTTCTCAATTAACATAGCTGTAAAATCATTGAAACCGCATTGTGCGGCTACCAGCAGCGGTGTTTCGCTAAAACTATTGCGCGAGTTGACGTCGGCCCCGGCATTCAATAACAATTTCCCTAAATGATGATTGCCCAAACCGGCCGCGTAATGCAATGCCGAATTTCCGTTTAAAAGGTGCAGGTTTACATCTGCCCCACTTTTTAGCAGCGTTTCTACCAAATGAATGTTAGAGTTGTTTACAGCCAGCACTAAAGCGGTTACGCCATCATTATTTACTTCATTTATATTAGAAGCATCAGATTGCAGTAGCGCTCGCACAGTTTCACTTTGGTTGTTATAAACCGCCTGGTGCAAGGGAGTATTGCCGTGGTCATCTTTTTGTGCCACACTGCCGTTTGAAATAGCCGAAATTAAATCGCGCATACCATTGGCCGTGGCATGGTCCAGCACATTATAACCCGCGTTATCCTTAACTGAGCTATCGGCTCCCAGGCCAATCAAATACAGGGCAGTTTCAGTCTTGTGAGCCAGCACAGCATAAAATAGGGGTGTTTGCCCGTTGTTATTGCCTGCGTTTACATCGGCACCTGTGTCGGTAAGCAGCTTAATAATTTCTTTGCTACCGTTACGGGCGGCAATGTGCAGTGGCGTTTCGGTGCTGTTGTTGGCCAGGTTCACATCCGCACCGGTATCTATCAGCATTTTCACAATGTCTTTGGCGCCTTTGCCGCATACATAGTACAATGGCGTATTGCCTAAACCATCGCGCTTATCTACGTTAATACCACCTTTTTTTAAAAAAGCTTGTACTATTCCTTTTTGCGCATTTTTACATGCGTTTAAAAACATATTATCCATAGCGTATTGCTTACCCCGTTTAGTTAATTAGTTGTTTAACCACAGCTTCATTGTTATGTTGGATAGCTACATCCATGGCGGTTTGGCCAGCGTTGTTTACCCGTTCAATGGTAGATTTATCTTTTTCCAGAATTAAGGAAACTATCCTTTTACCCGACATCTGATCGGTGTTTCCGGCGGCATAAATCAAGGCGGTATTCCCTAATTGGTCTACATATGCAACGTCGGCATTATTGTCCAACAACAATTCGGCAATATTATATTTCATTTCATTGCCTTTTTGCGCAAATGACATCAAAGGCGTTTTGCCCGATTGGTTGGGCTGGTTCACATCAGCGCCTGCATCTATCAGTTCTTCTACTAAAGTATTATTTAAATCGGCCAGGTAACCGGCTTGGCATAGCAGGTTCAAAGCAGTGTTGCGCTCATTGTCAACGGCAGCATTTATATCCAAGCCGTTTGCCAGCAGAAACTGTAGCATCTTTACAATATCTTTGTTATACTGGCTCATGCCTCGGCCCAAATTGCTTACCGCTTTTGTAAGCAAATAGTACACGGCTGTTTCACCATTACCTGCTCTAAAATTAACATCAGCACCGCCTTCGGCCAGTAGTTTAACTAAAGGTTCAGAAGGGTACTCACAAGCCAGCATAAGTGGGGTGCGCCGGTACTGGTCAGCTATTTCGTTTAAATCAACTCCGGCTTTAATCAAGGCCTCCACAGCGGTAGGATCACGGTTTAAAACAGCCTCGTGTATGGTCATCCCACCGGTGGCTATGTCACTTTCATTGCCCGAAATTAAAGCGGCTACCTCTTTTACACCGCTACGTTGCGCATAAGTAAGCGGCGTAGTGCCAAATACATCTTTATCTTCTAGGTCAATACCTCCATTTTCAAGCAGTATTCTTACCGTTTTCATTACTACAGGTATAGCGCCGGGAATATCTTTCCGGTTACCTAATTTATCGCAAATGGTGTGCAACAGGTTCATGCCTCCTGATTCGGTAACATCCATTCTTACACCGGCTTCGCCCATAGCTTGCAGAAACGGATACATGTACAGCAACCCCGCCTCAAAGTAAGCCAGTTTACCCGAATCATTTTTCTTTTTGGGATTAACACCGGCATCCATCAACGCCTGAGCGGTATGGTAAATTGCCGCAGCTTTTTCTTCCAGTTTTGGGTCGGTAAAATCAAAGCGGGTGTTGGTAAGCGCGTGCAAAGCTGTGTTGCCGTACTTATCGGCAGCAGGTTTCAGGCCGGCCTCTTTCAAAAAACGGATAGCCTCGGCATCAGTGAAACGGGCCGACAGGTGATAAAGGTTCTCTTCATAGTCGTTGGTAATACTGATATCCGGTAATTGCTTATATAAAGTAAGCATGTTTACCTTATTGCCTTCGGCTGCAAACATATTGCGCTGGTAAGCATCTTTTATTTCATTAAATTCTTTGGTCATGAGCGGTAGCGGCTAGATTTAATGCTTCTGTAATGTTTTTATAATTTTTGTGTGCAATGGGCGTTGCTATGGCAACCACCTTTGCGTAATTACCCAATTGTAACCAGCAATCTGTTTTAAGCCGTACAATAGCGTCATGCACTAATGCAGGAAAGCTTTTTACATAAGATTCGCTTATTCCTTGCAAATAATCGTTGGTTTGAATCTGTTTGTCTTTGATTTGCTTATAATCGCTGGTTGTATTTAGCTTATTTCCGCCCGTTACGTGATGGGCAAGCTGAATCTTATCTAACCGGCTTAAAGCTTCCTGGTAATTGCCGCTCCAATGCAGGCAAAGCGCCATATTATACAACGCACTTGTTGAAGCGGGCTGTTGCTGAATCAGCAGTTCATAAGCTTCTGCATAGCGCTGTTGTAAGAGCAACTGGATTATTAATGATTCTGTATCTGGAGAGGTATTATGATGAGCCGATGTTCCTAAAAGCATAGCTGCCAATTACATGTGTTAGATGACTTAAGACTAGCAAAATTCGTTGACTTAAAACGATAGAAAACAGCCTAAACGCCGCTTCATTTATCAGCCATGCAAAGCGGTTCCTAAACGCCGCTTTGCTTATAAACATGCTGTAATATGAAATAGCTTTTTAATAAAAAGCCTTTTTACTTTTAACAGTTACCACCCATATGTTCTGTTATATAGGTAAGAACTGATAAATGCCTTTAATCGAATTAGCTGTTTTGCTTGTTTTTAAGTTCTGCCAGCTTTGCCAATAGCGGGCCTTTGTGTTCCAATGCAAGAGAAACAAATTTATCTTCTTTAACGGCTAAGCGCAGCATCATAGGAAGCCACGGATAAACCTTTCGGGCCAGCATTTCAACAGTTTCGTCGTTGTGAGCAGCGGCTAACGCTTGGTTAGCATACGGTTCAATTTTGGGCCAGTGTTCCGTCATCACAGGCTCCAGTGTGCTCATTATTTTGCTGGTAAGGTCGCTATTATCAGCGCCGTTGTCTTTAAGAGATGATAACATTGTGTTTTTAGTATCTGGTTCAGTCTTTCAACAAATACTATCTTCTTTGGTTTCTGCTACGAAGAAAAAACGAATGCTGGTTGAAATTGGAACACTTAATTGGAGAGGTTTTATAAGGCGAATATTGATAGGTCTACAGTAGCATTTTCTTCTTAAAAGCATTCTACGCTCGTTTTTTATTTTAATTGAGCCTATCGTAAATTCATTTTAAATAATGAAAAGTAAATCAGCAAATCACCAAAATTTTATAAGATTTGTGTTGGCTTTGTTTCATTAAAACAATAAGTGCAGGTGGCTGGTTGTGGTAACCAATTGATACAACCAATGACTAATCGCAAAATCGTAAAGTATTATTTTATAAGTCTGTTATCTTACTTATTATTAATTATACCTTTTCAATCGTTCACACAATCTGTGAGTGTAAAGTCGGGAAATCCATCAATCACCCAAGAAACAGACATTGCAGGCATACGTCAAACTTATCAGCAAATCAATTCTCTTAATCTGACTAAGCAACGTTTTACTTATGAAAGCCCGGGATGCGTAGAAGATGGTATAGTAAATTATTTTTTTGATCATAGTAAAATTGTAAAGATTACCGAGTCTGGTGCGATAGGTGATGGGAGTTGGGCGGTTGAATATTATTACAGCGCAGGTAAGGTGGTGTTCTGTTTAGAAACTATTGTAGGCGGACCAGCTATTGGCAAAGTAACTAAAAGCGTATACCGGTATTATATTAAAAATGGTCGCCCGGTGCGTGTTATGGAAGGTAGTAAAATCATAACAGCTAATAGTAAGGCTGCAGAAATTATTCAAACTGCTAACAAAATATATGATGCTTATGCCAGTAAAGATTTTATATCGGCTTTGTGTAAGTAATTAAAGGTAATACTCATGAACTGCAACGGCGAAACAAAAGCTTGTATAGATATTTTCTTTTAAAATAGGGTAAATATTACTTTGCACACCTATCTAAAATATAATTCGTATACGTACTATATTAAACATTAACCTTTTTCATGATTCTATTTAATTATCAGCCTTTAGCTAAGGCATGTCAAACCTTTGTGGCGATGTTGTTTATTGCCTTTGTGTTCGGATGTAAGCAGCCTGCCAAAACACCTGCAAGTAAAAAAGATACTGTTGTAAAAGTACATAACAAACCTGCTCCAGCTACTTCACAAGCCCCTGCAGATACTGCAGTTACAGACGACGAATGCCCTAAAGGAGCAGCAGAGCCCGTACTTAAAAAAAGTGTTTTTCCTGATGCACGTTTCGTTTTACAGCCTGATCATCGAACTGGAATCGAAACACTTACTTTGAAGGATGGTGACAAGCTTACCATTAAGCAGTCTGGTTGCGAGTATTATATTCTTACCTTTCAGTTTGAAACTTCGCACTTTGCAGCCGATACAACTGATATTACCTATTGGAGTGAAGTTACCCTTTCATTGATGCGTAACATTAATAAAGGATTGGATACATTTTTAGATACCAATGAGGCTTTAAACAAGTTGTCTGCCCGTATAGAAAAGGCAAAAGCAAACACGGCCGATAAGCTTGTGCTGGGTGATGAAATTGATTTTGGCGGCCCAGATCCCAGACAATACCTGATTATAGAACGCATAAGCCAGCTGGCCGATCAGCGCTATATATTAGAAGTAAGCCTTTATTACGGTCCGATTTAACTTGTGACTTAAACTTATTATAATCTTCTTTTAAAGTCCCATAATTTGAGAAAATTCTTGAATGAACCGTTCCACACTCTTGCTGCGGTAACGTGAGCCAATGGTAAGGATATCTTGTTTTCCGTTTTTACCCGGCACTTCGAAATACAGATTAACAGAGGTTCTGACATAAATAAAGTTCATGGAATGGCGTACCGTTTGTAATCCTGCAAAATGATCCAGGCTATATGCTTTGTTTAAAAACTTGAATAGGCCTTTCCGTTCCACCGTTCTGGCCTGAGGGTTGAAGATAAGCTGTGTAAAAGCGGCATTGACAAAAACAAGACCGAAAAAGAAAACCAATGCGATCATCAAAAGTGTGGTTATCAAGCTTTCAACGGGTACGGTGAATAGCCATATACCCAACCCAAAGAAAAATAAAGCAAAGACCAGCGCGCCCGCTTTGTTGTTTTTAATGGTGTAGATATTGCCTTCCTGCTTAAAGTATTTGAAGGAAGTAATAGACTGTTCAATATAATCGGTGGGTGAGTCATGCAGGTCAAGATAACCATGAATCATTGGAACTGCTTCATTTACAAAAGCAATAGCATTAGGATCATCGTTTTTGGTGTAACCTGATGATACGATGATACCCTTTCCGTATCTGGCATTTTTTTGAAACAAACGATAGTTGTAGCTGCCTGCCATGTTACTTACTGCATTAATTCCCTGTAGTTTGCCAAACGGAATAGTTGTGGTAGGTATAAAACCCATCAGCATTTTGCGCATGGTTCCCTTACGGTTATCAAACTCTATGTAAGTGCTGGCAAAGCCCCAAAACAGCACAACCATCAACAACAAAAACAGCACAAAAGGTAACGATTGAACTATAGTTGTATTTTGATAGGAAATATAAAGCCATAACAGACCGGTAAACAATACAGCTATAACGGCGGTAAAAACATAAAAAACGCCATACGGATAAATAGTAACCCGGTCAGATTCAATTTTCCAGCGGGTTTTGGAAAGGCTTTTTAATGACATGGTATGTAAGTTGAACTGCCTTTACCAACACCATATTGCGCTTGTGGTTTGACATAATTTTGAAATATCTGCCACAAAACATTTGCTTAAGTATTTGTTTACTAAGGCGTATTAGCCACAATTGCTTGTTCAATTAATGACAAAAATCTTCAACCTAGTATTGCTTTTACTGATGGTAATTAATATACCAAGCAGGGCTCAGGCACCTAAAGAAGCAGTTGCCGTTCCGGCACAATTAAGAGGTTTTATTCCCAAAGGTTATGAGGCGCTTGATGTGACCCAGGGCGATTTGAACCGCGATGCGTACCCCGATGCCGTTATGGTGCTGTATAAAAAAGGTGAGGAAAAAACGTCTGACGTAATTGATCACCCTGAAAAAAGACCTTTGCTGTTATTAACCGGGCAAGCAGATAAAACTTACAAGCTAGCAGCCCGCAGCGACAATGCTGTTTACTGTGTAGATTGCGGCGGGCAGATGGGAGATCCGTTTACCGGCATCACTATTAAAAACGGATACTTTTCGGTAGAACATTATGGCGGCAGCGGCTGGCGCTGGACCCGTATCATCACTTTTAAATACTCTCCGGCCGAAAAAAACTGGTTTTTATATAAAGATGGTGGTGAGCGGTTCCATGCAGCCGATCCGGAAAAGGTAAAGACTGAAGTTGAAACGATTAAGAATTTTGGTAAGGTGCCATTTCAAAAGTTTAACATCTATAAAGAAAAATAAGCTTAATATGAAAAACTCCAACTTGTTTTTGTTCCGTGTTTTTTGGTGCGTAATGAGTTTCATTTTCGTTACCGCTATACATGTACATGGTCAGCCAGCAGGCACTACCAACTTTTACGGCAATATTAAAACTTACAATTTGGCTGCATTATGGCATGCTGACCATCTTCGGCTATTGAGCCTTAAGGAAAATGAGCCTTTTCCGGAACCGTATGGTATATTAGGTAAAAACTGTCAACGCTTTTACATTCATTATACCTCTGTTGTTAAAGATCCGGCTAATCCATACCGTTATCAGGTACAAGGTAAAACCCGCGTGGGCAATCAGGTACGCCCTTTTACCGGTACTATTACGGTAACACAAGCCGGCATTTACAAACCAGGCAGCCAGTACGCACCCGATACTTACAAAGGCTATAAACGGGGTAAGCTTATATGTCGTGTAACACTTAATGAGTCCGGTTCAACTCCGCAAAGCGGTGTGATAGATGGCGAGCTGACTGCTGACTTTTGCATCAATGCTCAAAATCAACTGTTTTATGATACCCTTGATTTTGGTATAGACGGCTATCAAAATAACCAGTTTATGGGTACCTGGACGGCGCATGGCAGTAAAGCATCACAAAAGCTGCAGTACGGCGACTTCAATCTGAATGATTCAGCGTTTGGTGATGTTGACGGCATTAATGTACCGCCTCAATACGAAAAGTATGGTTGGCAAAGCTTTGTAAATTCAAAAGCCTGGGATGGCAAACCTATTTCTAAAACAGCCGTAGCTGAAGAAAAGCGGCAATGGTGGAAGTAAGTATAAATAAATGATTCAAAAATATATGCGCAACTTATTCTTATTAATAGCTTTTTGTACTGGTATTTGCACAGCAATGGGCCAAATTAAAACACAGCCGGTTAACAAGGCGGCCTTGCCTAAAACTATTCGTTATCAGGGCAAGCCGGTTCAAGCGGTACAATATCAAGATAATACAGGTACTTACTTAGCACTTATTACACAAACAGGTTCCCAACCACAAAAAGGGGATGCGGAGTTTAAGCAAGCCCACCTGTATGGTTATGTATACCAATTAAATTCTGGTGGTACACCAACTTTACTATGGCAGTTGCACGATATGGTAACGGATTGCAATTTGGACATGGTAGCCGAATTTGTACACGGATCTTTTTCAGTTACTGATTTAGACAAAAATGGCAAAGCTGAAGTTTGGGTAAGTTATCGGCTAGCTTGCAAAGGCGACGTAAGCCCAAGCGACTTAAAAATAATAATGCATGAGGGCACTACCAAATATGCAATGAGAGGTGTAGGCAAAATAAAACTAGGCCATGGCATACCCGATGATGGCGGCGTAATTAACAGTAACGAATTCAAAAAAGGACCAGCCGTTTTTGCGCAGTATGCCGGCAAATTATGGGATAAATATGTGGTAGAACGCATGCAGTAAATTATTGCAGCGTTTTCCAGGCAACTTCTATAAGTTTATAACCGCCGGTTGTGCGCAAAAAAGAAAAATGCTCTTGGTAAAGAAATTTGCCTTGGCTGTTGTTGGTAGTGGTTACCACGTCAAATAGGGGATACTTTTGTATGTTGGCGTCGCCACAATCGGTGTAAAAGGTTTTAAACTGGGGTTGAGTAAAGATCATATCGTTAAGCGGCTCACTTAAAATTTGTATTTCAATTTTGCCGGTTTTAATGCGCTGCAGTTTTTTTAGCAGCGCACCATGGTAAGTCTCACCGAAGGTTTGTTTCGATAAAAATTTACGCAGACGATTTTTGAAAAGCCCCTCTACACAAACCAGATCGAACGTGCTAGGCGTTACGTTGTGTTGATTTAGATAGTGTTTATAAAACCACTGTTTAAATTGTTTTTCATAATCAATAAAGGAGTAATAACGCCCATTTTTGCCTTTAAATGAAACACGCAGAGTGGTATCGGCAGCATGATCGCTAATTTGCATGGAATACCAGTTAATATTTTGTAACGCCATAATATCCAAACTGTCGGCTATCAGCCTTCCTTTACTATTAATAAGTGCAGTAGTTCCATTCCAGTACCAGTGTTCGCAAGGGTTTTTAGAATTTACTTCACTACCATCTGCACAAAGGCGTTTACCATTATACAGCACTACTGCAAGCCCGTTATAAAAGGGGCGCGCATCATTATAAATAGTTGGTATAAGTATTTTACCATCGGCTCCAAAAAAACCTACCTTATCTGTTTTAGCATCACGAAACCTGATCTTACCTTCTTGTTCACAGTCATAGCTCATATCTGATACATATAAACTATCACTGCCAACCTTTTTGCCATTTTTGAGAAGATAATATGACTTGCCGTTATTGTATTCGGTAACTGCTATGATGTTTTTGAATATTTTAGCCCGGGTCAATCCATTAAAACGTGGGTTAATCTTGATGCGGCCTTTAGGATTTTTATACCCATACAAATCATCTTTGGCATCGTAAAAACGGTACCAGCGTTCAGCGGTTTGTGCGGCCAATGGCTTGGCATAAAAAAACGCCGATAGTAATATTATGCAAGCCTTTATAATACGCATTGGTGAAATTTTATTTAGCAAAATAATTGTGATTTATCAGTTTCATGCCAAAGGTGAATGCTTTATTAATTTAGAATTTTGTTGAAGTAAAGCTCGTTCCGGTTAAAACCTAAAAAGCACTCTAAATGTTTAAGTTAGCTGAATGGCTAAAGATATAAAAGCGATACAGTGCCCGCATTGCGGCAGTATATACAAAACCGAAACTAAGCCCGATTTTTACCGCTGCCAAAATTGCGGCACCGAATACTTTCTGGACAGTGATGATGTGCATATCTACCATCACCAGCAGTATGTACCGCCTTTGCAAAGCTCGGCCCCGCCAGGTAATACTAAGCTGCCTGTTTATATACTCATAGGCGCTGTTTTATTTATAGTGGGCATTTACTTTGTGGCTATGCATTTTCAGCCAAAAAAAACGAATTATTTTAATACAACCAGCACTTATAAAATTCCCCGCATGAACTATGGCAGTGTTGTTTATACCAATACCGCAACGGGCGATCCGGTTTATTTGCGCATAGGTGCTGAACAGATAGACAAGGGCAATAATAAGACCGAACAAGAAATGCACACGCAATTCAATAATGCTGCAACCGGCAAACTTATTGCAGATCGGGTGATGGATGATGAATATCGCGCTCCCTTGCAATGTGGACTTAAATTTAAAACATTCCAGCCAGACATCAGCTATGCCATTGGCTGCGACGCTACCTTGTTTCAGCTCGATACCAAAAACGACCGTTTGGTAGATATTACCAAAAGTATTTTTAAGGATTTTCCACAACTCAGTTCGGGTGTGGCCAGATTGGAATTTGATTATTATAAGCCGATGATCAACGTTATGGATAATGAGGGCAATAGCTATCATTATTTTCCTACCATCCGTCAATTAGTTAAAAGTGATGAACAAGCAGATAATCTGTGGAAAAAACAATTTGACCGGCATTATTTTGAGTTTGGTTACTTGGGCGATTATTTTGATGATAACAAAGTTAACCAGCTGATTGCAAATAGATATTCCAAACAAACAGGTAAGCTATTGCAACGAGACCTGACGCCCGGTAGAAAATATTTTGATCCTAAAATACTCTACCAGGACGAGCAAAATTTGTTGCTATCGGTTAATACAACTGCGGCGGCTAATCCACCCATTAGTGTACAAAGTATAGATGTACAAACCGGAAAAACAAAATGGGCCTTGCCACCCGACAGGTATTATTTGTCTTCAGTTACCAAATGGAAAAATGGCTTTGCCATTGAATATCGCAAAGACGAAGAGGCTGATTATGTACATGGCGTTTTAGTGGTATCTGACGCCGGAAAATTAGTTTATAACTATCAGCTTAGCCGTACCGAATAATAACAACAGGCAAATTTATTTGCCTTAACTTTAATGATATGGGTTTTACCAATTTTTTTAAAGAGCAGTTTGCAGCAGTTATTGAATGGAAAAATCAGCCGCAGGAGTTGCTGTTTTATAAATATCCATTTAATAGCGATGAGATTAAAAATACCAGTAAGCTGATTATAGCACCCGGACAGGGATGTGTGTTGGTGTACGAGGGCAAAATAACCGGCGTGCTGGATAAGGAAGGCACGTATACCTTGCAAACGGATAACGACCCGTTTATTACCACTTTGTTTAAACTGATGCAGGGTTTTGAAAGTGAACATAAACTGAAAATATACTTCTACCGAAAAGCTGAAATAACCAATCAGGGGTGGGGTACCTCAAGCCGTGTTAAGTATGAAGAGCCGGTTTACCGGTTTCCGGTTAGCTTGGGAGCTTATGGTAACTATTCTTTTAAGCTGATAGATGCAACGTTGTTTTTAACTGAAATAGCTGGACTGACTGACAGTTATACCACAGCGCAAGCCCAAATGTTAATTCAGTCCCGTATCGAACAGCAGCTTACGGTTACGCTGGCTTCCGCTGCCTATTCAATTTTACAAATTGACAGCAAGCTTAATGAACTGGCCGGTGAATTAAAAACACAATTGAACAGCAGCTTTTCGGTACTTGGGTTCGAGCTAACGGACTTAAAAGTGCAAGGCGCATCTTTTGATCAGCAAACACAACAGCAGGTTAATCAAATAGCTAATGCCCGGGCAGGAAGCTTAGCTGCCGAACAGGCGGGGCTAACTTATACGGAGATGGAAAAGCTGCAAGCCCTGCGTGATGCCGCCCGTAATGAAAGCGGCGTTGCAGGTGCTGGCCTGCAATTCAACTTGGGTACTGGCTTAAGTAACATGCCGAACAATGTAAATAGTTCGGCTATTGAAAAGCAGGAAGATGCTGTAGCGCAATTACAAAAATTAAAATCACTTTTAGATCAAGGAATACTTACCCAAGAAGAGTTTAATTCTAAAAAGAAAAATTGGTTAGATAAATTATGATGAAGGTAAAAACTATATTCAGTTGCTTTTTGCTGGTGCTGCTAGCGTTTACGGCATGTCAGCAAAATCCGCAAAATCGTGCGGTTAAAAAGAACCGCATCAAACCCAAAACTCAACCTGCCGTAACCAGCAAAGAAGATCAGATAGTAGATTTGATTATAAACCTGGAAGAAGTAAAGCGGAAAGGTGACCAGGTAGAAAAGCTTAGCAAAGGCAAAAGACACTTATCAACTTACGTTGAAACCGAGCCTACCGCTCAAGACCCCAACTATTGGGTAAAGGTAGCTGAAGACAATGGCGGTAGCCTGGTTACTTATTATACTTTTGCAGTAGACGGCAAAACTAAACAGATACAATACTATGATGTAGTACAAGATACTGTGCTATCGCTCAAACAGTGGCGTCAAACTACACCACTTGCTGAACGATAGCCTATTTGCTTTATAAGCGCTGAGCAGTGTAAAAACGTGTATTAAATTGCGCCAACTAATCAACTTTAGCTAATTGCGATAACGGCATAAAGCCTGTTGTTTCTTTGCCTGCTTTGTTCATATAAGACACAAAGACCCAACTGGTATTGCTGGCTGCAATGTTTTGCATATCAAGCGTTACTTTATCGCCTTTTAGTACATATGCTTTAAGCGGGCTGCCTTTATCAGGCTTTTTGTAAAAGTAAACTTTGGGTACAGTTGCCTGGTAATCTCCTGCTACCGCATCTGTAATTTTGGTATACATGCCATTAAAATCTTCCGTAAGGTGGTCGGTTGCACAATTGGCAAATGATGCTTTGATTTTATCCTGCACCAAACTTAGTGTTACTTTACAAGTGGGTTCATTTTCATCACTATGCAAAACTACTGTGTTGTTTTTGAGCGTACCCTGTCCATAATAACTGCCTGTTTGGGCATTGGCTGAATTCCACCATGAAAAAGCTTCTGCCGTAATTTGATTTCCGCTTTTTTGAAACGAAATAACGCAATAAGCCCCTTTAGGATTCTTTTTCTCATAAGTGCCGCTTTGTGCAAATGCTGATGTTGTGCCCAGTAAAATGCAGGCTGCATATACAATCTTTTTGCTATGCCCTGAAAGTAATGTGTAAAAATCCAAGTAGCGAGTGAATTATTTAAGTTTGTTAGTATACGATGCTCGTTTTGTTCGTAAAATGTATGTGGTAACAGCCGGAACAGGAAGCCAATAGCTCTATTCTAGCCGTTATTTACATACTGCTATTTACCATCAATATAATCACGCAGGTAGCTGCACTCTCCAACGGCTTGTTTATAAAAAGCAGTAGGTTTATATTGGGTCATTTCTTTGAAATACTTGTTTTGCTTTAGTGCTGCCAGGTATTCTTTTTCACGCTTATCATAAGTATCATAATTTATAAAAGAAGGCGCTTCATATTTCTTTTGTTCACATTTAGCAGCCATGAAAGTACACTTAGCTTTAAATTCCTGGTTGTTGCTCAAATCTCGTGCTTTCAGATAATACTGTTTAGCCAAGGTCGTATTAATATAATCCCCGTCATAATAGTATAGCGGTTTTCTGCCAAAATCGTAAGACGACCATTTGTAAGCAATTAACCCCCATGAGTTACCATAGGTGGAGGTGTTGTAAATACCGTTGGCCATTTGATAAAATAAATCTGCATTTTTTGGATCCGACTTCATTTTACTTTCTAATTCGGCCATCTTTTGAGCGAATGTTGATTTTGTATAACGCTTGCCCGAAAAGTGTTTAGGGTAATCGTTTATCCCAACAGAAAACGGATCGCCTTGATAGCTCTCGCCATTGCTGTAATAGTCTTCACCATTATAAAGCGCGTTCTTTATCTTTTTATCTTTAATGCGTTGAAATGCCACCGCCGCTTCCGGATAGTGGTGTTCACGCAATGCGATAGTGCCCAGAAGTTCATAGATCTTATCATTACTCACAGTTTTTAGGTCACTGCTTAAAAAAGACAGATAAGAATTGGTTTGCGGATGTTCTTTCCAATTTATAATTTGTTTTAAATGGTTGGAATGCAAAAAATTAAACCAAAAGTCTGGAATACGCTCGTCAATGTAACCACTGTAGCTTAAAGGGTCGTTATTGCCGGCTTTTAACATGGCTAAGGCGGCTCTTGCCGTATCACCCTGGCGTAGGTAAGCCGGCGCCATTACATAAGTATAAAAATTACGCTCGGTGATGGCAAACCGGTTATAATTTTCGGGCTTTTCCGGGTACTCATTAGTTTTATGCTTACTGGCTTGGTTGGCTTTACCATGTAACCACTGTAAAGACGGAAGTAGAGCGGTTTCATCAACTTCCTTGACTTGTTTAAGGCGCTGGGCTGATAGCAACAACTTAATGATCTGTTTCTGATCTGCCAGGTTGCTGTTTAATGATTGATTGTCTAATTTACGCAGGCTTGCTAATCCATCATCACTTTTGTTTTGCATAAAACACAGGTAGGCGTTTGCAATAGTGCCAATTTGTGGTTCAGCATATTTACCATCGCTGTTAAGCGTAGTACAAAAATTTTTCAACTTTTCAATATGCGCATCATATTTCGCTTTAATACTGTCAGGCACATTGATAAAGAAACTGCCCTGAGTTAACGATTGGGCATTGTTAGAAGGTTTGTTTTTCAAATAGCTGACGGCAAACCAGGTGATACCCAAAATGCCTGCCACCACCAAAATACCACCGGCTATTTTACCAATTGGTTTTTCATTGCTTTTTTTGATAGCTAAAACAAGTACAGTAATACCGGCAACAAAAATAAGGATACCCACAATTAACGGCCATTTGGCTACAGTTGGTGCAGATTGTTGCAGCACTGGCTGACCAGACCGGCTACTGTAGGCTTCATCAGTGTTGTTGGCCAGTGCAGGAGTTACATAGTATTGTTCCAGCTTGTTAATTTCCCGTACCAACAGCACGCCAACCAAAGAAGAGGAAGGTGCATTGGCATAAACCTGTTCCAAAGCATCTGTTTCAATTTCCGGGTTAGCAAAACTTTTGATGGCGTACAGGTTGGCTTTCTCTTCCGGTGTTTGCGCAAGCTTTAATACATCAGTAAATGGCGCTGCTATGTAATGATAATTACGATAAGCCTGTAACCTGCGTTCAGGATAATCGGCAAAAACCTTGGCGAAGAGATAGGCTGCGTGCGTAGTATCGCCTAAGCGTCGTTCTTCGCCGGCTTTTAATGCCAATGCCCATCCCTTTACATGGCTTTTTAATGGTATTTTTGCAATGTGCTGATCGTAAATATCTTTAGCCTGTGCATAATTCTCCGCATAATGATTAAGCTTTTGTGCCTGATACAGATACCGCAGTTTTAAAAAGTTATCGCTCTCATGAAGTGCGGCTTGCTGGGCTGTATCAGCGGTGGCTTTGAGCCCGGCCGTATCCAGCGGTGCGGGTTCCCAATAATTATAACTCGATTGACCTAAATACTCGGCCTGTTGTGCAAATTGGTAATATTTCCTGGCGGCGGCATGCGCCGGATCTTTTAATGCCCACAAAAACTTGTTGGCAGCTAAGCTGTCGGCAACCGGTGGATCTTGTTCAAAAAAATGAACGGCTCTTTCTTTACCGGCACTATCCAGGCCGTACATTATCTTTTCTACATCTCGCGGCTTTACCGTATTGCCCAGATAATTGGCCCACTCTGCAGCGTTTACCGATGCCTCGCTTACCGGTTCTGCATCGGTATAAGTAAATTGGTAATCGGTAAAATAAAACGCGCTATAATTTGCTTTACCCTGAACATCCGGGTGAAAAAAGGACGTATAATAATCATAAGGATCTACTTCGCCTCCGCAAGCCAGTACTATAACTAAGCAGGTTAGCCATACGCCGGTAAGGCTAACGGAATAAAGCAGCAGTTTCTTCCAAAGTTTCATAAGGGTAATGTTTGAGTGATTGTTCGTCTAAGTGAAAGTAAATGATGTTTACGGTATCTGATTTTAGGTACTTTTGAATGTGTTGTGCCGCATGCTGCAACTGATCTCCCGATATAGTTTCCCACCTGATTTCGTCGGCACGTTTAAGTCCGTAGTCCGGCAAGTTTTGCTGTAAAGTGTACAGATGAGGCTCATTTTGGTGAAATAGCTTGTTGTCAGACAACAAAGCCAGGTTTAGTCTCTTAGCTATTCCGGCATATTGTTTTTCCCTGAATACCACCGCCCAGCTAAAAAGCGGCAAGCCTACATCTACCGGCATGGGATATTTGGATAAGTTATGCCCTATATATTTTTCAAGCTCGCTTTGTTCTAAAATTGAATTCTGACTGCCGTACTTCCGCAAATTTCCCATGTTATAACACATCAGCATAACACGGTTAACTGGCGGAATGCCACTGCCTTTTTGGTTTTTAAGCTGGTGCAGGCGTAGGGTGGCCGACAGGTATTTGTTTTTAAGTTGATTATTAGCCTTAATACAATTGAGCAAGTAAAAGTAATTATCACGAGTGGTTTGGGTCCAGTCGCAATCAATTTGCAATTCGTTGAAAGAGGTTTTGCCCGATTGTTTAATTTTCCCGGCAACGTAGTAAACTATTTTTCCGGCTAAATCATCCAGTTGTTTGTGCGTTCGGTTTTTAAGTACTTCATTAACAACAAATACTACCGGAACAATTTGAACAGAATCCGGCAACGGCGTTTTAAACGTAACTGGCGATACCGGTATTGTGTTGCCATCAACAACATCTACATCCATCATTCGCACATACATTTTTTTACAGTGCAGCGTGTCGAAGTATTGCTGTTCTGTTGAACTGATATTATACACCGTTTTCCAAAAGTAAAACGAGGTTTGAACCGTCCTCTTTTTATGGCAGGAAGCCAGTGTTATTAATGTGAGGGCCGTAACTAAGTAAACACGTATGTTAAACTTCGTCATACAAAAATGCGCAACGTTATATTGTTCAAATAGATTATGTTGTTATGGCTCATGATACGCATTGGGAATTTTCAAAGCTATTATGCTACTGAATTATTAAGCTTTTTCTTTTTATAATAAGTAATTACAGAGAATATGATAGTCGAAACCGGAATAACTACAGCTGTTAAAGAAATTCCTAAAAATGCAAAACCGACCGATGGTGTAGCACATTTGGTACCGGGAGGCAAATTGATAATATCAAGGTAGCTGGCCAGTACCGGCAGTACTATGCCCAGCAAAAAGCATATCAGTGTTATTAAAATTATTGATAAACTGATACGCCCGGCAATATGCAGGCTGCATAAAATAATATGCGCTACAGGTGCTGTAATCATTAAAATTAAGCTCAGCAGAAACACCATTGTACCGTTATTTTAACTTAATACAGCAAGGTAGGCTAATGTAACCCTGTTGCTTGAAATAGTTAAGTGTTAAACGTTATTGTTCAATGGTAATGCCGTTAATAGATATTTCCTTGCAGCCAAATGAAATGGATGATGCGCCATATGCATCGCTATAAGAGGATGTTGACATTTGGTCGGCATAACTGTATAAACTGGCTTGCTTGAATTTAATGGTGCGAGTTGGGTTTTTGCCGTAAGTGTCAACTATTGTAATGGTGCCGTCAAACCGGTTTTGCTTTTTAGAAAATACATTAAGCAATTCATCACTGATTTTTTTGGCATCCATTGTAATATACAAAGAGCCTGGATAGTATAAAGGTGATTTGCTTTTGACAGAATCCTTTACAGCTGCCACTGGCGGTGTTTCATCATTACTGCGAGATAAAGAAGTGCTTACAGTGTTTAGGTCGGTAACGATGCTTTTGTCACCATACACCACTGTTAACTGTATCTTAGTGCGGTTTTCATCAGACTGTGCTTGAGTGCTTGTAGCAAAAAGAAGAAACGATAATAATGATAGCGTAAATGCAAATAAGTTTTTCATAGGTTGATTTGAATGAATATGTTGGTAACAAACACTCTTAGTGGTTGTTGGCTTTTGTGTAAATAATTTATGCTATCAGTAAGTATTGCTAAGTAATTGCAGGTAATAGTTTCAATTGTATAGTTTTAGATGCTGATGTTGTTATGTGTTATGGTACAAAAAATGAAGCAGCCCTGTTTTACAGGGCTGCTTCATTTTTAATTGATCTCATCACCTTCTTTTAACTCATCACCGGCGTTGAGCACCAGATGTTCGTTCGGTTTCAGATCTCCGAATACCTCTGTTGAGTCGTGGGTGGTTAAGCCTTCTTTAATATTAATTAATGCTGCTTTACCATCTCGTACAGCTACCACATACTCGCGTTCTGTAGACCGGACAATGGCATTATTGGGTATTAATAACGATTTTGCGCCCGACACCATAGGTATTTCTACCTCGGCATACATGCCTGGCTTGAATTGCTGCTTATTGTTAACAACATCAATTTCAATGGCTTCAGAACGCATGCTTCCCAATGCATTGGCCGACCGGCTGATTTTTCCGGTGTGTTGTTGGCCAGGCATGGCATTAAAGGTGTATTTAACATATCTTTTTAAATCAACTTTATCCACATAGTCTTCCGGTATGTAAACTTCCAGCCTCAATTTACGGGTGTCTTGCAATACCAACATTGGTTGATCGGTTGCTTTACCTGGTGTTACCAAAGCCCCTGGCGATACATTCCGTTGCACAATCATGCCATCAAAGGGAGCATAAATATTTAAATAACCTTGTAAAGTATTTACCGATGTTACATTTGAACGTTCTGAACTGGCCAGCGCGGCATCTGCTTTCATTTTTGCCAAGGCGTTATCTAAATCGAGCGGCGATACCGATCCAGGCTCTTTAGCGGCTTCTTTTAGCCGCTGGTATTTTTCGCTGCTGGCTTGTGCGTTTTCCTGTGCCTGCAAATAGCGTGATTTGGCCGCTTGCACCTGCGACTGCATTTCGGGCGCTTCCAGCCTGATGAGCAGTTGACCTTTTCGTACAACAGAGCCGCGGTCTACAAATACTTCTTTTACAAAGCCGTTCACTTTAGGAAAAAGATTTACCTCGTTAAAAGGTCTTAATTGTCCCGGCAAACGTACCGCGCTTGAAAGTGCCTTTTCGGCTACCGTAGCTAACTGCAATTCGGATGTTTTGCTTTTAGAATTGCTCTCGGTTAAATCTATCGGTTTGTGGTTGCCTGAGCAGGCATATAATGAAGTTGCTGTAACAGCAAGCAAAAATGGTTTTATATATTGTTTCATGATGAGATTAAGCGTTTACAGTTTCCGGTTCAATGGTTGGTTCATTCTCTGGCATTAAGGCCGGCGAGTCGTAGGTAGTTTTATCCTGTACCCAAGCAAATACCAGTGGCAGGATGAATAGGGCAGCAAGCGTGGACGCAATTAATCCTCCAATTACGGCACGGCCAAGTGGTGCAGATTGTTCACCAGCTTCGCCAAGGCCCGAGGCCATGGGTATCATTCCGGCAATCATCGCTAAGCTGGTCATCAATATTGGGCGAAGACGAATGGATGCACTGGTAACCGCAGCCTGGGTCGCATTCCGGTATTCCAACCGAAGCTTTTCTGCATTGGTGACGATAAGGATGGCGTTGGCTACAGATACCCCGGTTGACATTATCATGCCCATGTACGATTGCAGGTTAAGTGTAGAACCGGTTAACAGCAATAAACTCAGCGACCCTAATATTACCGCCGGAACGGTAGAAAGTACGGTAAGTGATACTTTGAAAGACTGGTAGTTGGCAGCCAGAAGCAGGAAGATTACCAGGATGGCAAATAATAAACCGTTTTGCAAGCTGCTCATAGTTTCAGTTAACAGGTTTGACATGCCGCCAATGGTTGCCAGCAATCCTTTAGGCGGCGTACCTGTTTCTTTAAGCGCCTGCGCAACATCTGTAGTAGCTTTGCCTAAATCCTGTTTATAAATATTGGCGCTTACGGTAAGGTAACGGCGAGGGCCGTCGCGGTCATATTCACCAGGAACATATACTGTTTTAAAAGTGGCCACATCACCAAGTACGGGTGTGCTTCGTCCTTTAAGTAACGGTATTTCCCTTAGCTGATCCATATTGTTCATTACATATTCCGGTACCTGCACCTGCACCGAATAGGTATAGGCTCCTTTTTCATCCAGCCATAGGTTCTTTTGGGTAAAACGGCTGGAGGTAGTACTTGCGGTAACGGAATTAGAAATGTCTTTGATATTAATACCGAACTGCGCAGCCTTTAAACGGTCTACGGTAATTGAGATAACGGGAAATTTTAAAGGCTGGTTAATTTGTATATCGCGCAGGTAATCTATCTTTTTAAGCTTTTGGATTACCTTATTTGCATACCCTTCAATCTGCTGCATGTCTTTACCGGCTACCTGCACCTCGATGGGGGTAGACGCACCCTGACTCATAATCTTCTCTGTCATGTCTATGGGCTCAAAAGTGATCTGTAAATCGGGTAATGCCTGACGGATGTTTTTACGCAAGGCATCCTTTAGCTCATCCATGTTGATATGGTAGTCTTCATCCAAATTAACCTGTAATATTGCTTCTTGTGTCCCGGTATTAAAGATGTACAAGTTGCTGCTGCCGTAACTGCTTGGAATCAGGCCAATATAGCCTGAAGTGATTTTTACATGGCCATCTACAGTTTTATTAATGATGTTGAGCACTTGCTTAAACTTGTCTTCCGTCCGTTCCAAACGGGTACCGGCAGGGGCTTTCATCCTAATCTGAAACTGTCCGTTATTAATTTTCGGCATCATGTCTTTGCCGATGAATACAAAACACAATCCGGCCAGCAGGATAACGCCCACCAGATACACTGATATAATTAGTTTTTTTCGCGGTATCATTCGTTCAAGCGACTTGATAAAGCGAAGCTTAACCCTTTCAAAGCCATCATTTTTTTCCGGTTCTTCTACCTCGTGCCGGTAATGCTCATTCACCTGTATTTCCTCGGGGCGGTTTAATGCTTCGCCGGCATGGGCATGCAAGCGGCCATGCTCATAGTGCTGGTATTGCTCTGCCTTAATAAGCCAGTTGCTCATAATTGGTACCAGTGTTTGGGCTACAACATAAGACACGATCATGGTAAGGCCGATGGACATGGAAAGTGGCAAAAACATGGCTTTTGGTACACCGCTCATCATAAATGAAGGTGCAAACACGGCAAGAATACACAGCAGGATAAGCAATAACGGAAAGGAAATTTCTTCACAGGCATCATAAATGGCCAGCCGCTTGGATTTGCCCATTTCCAGGTGCTGATGAATGTTCTCGATAGTAACCGTAGCCTGATCGACTAGAATACCAATAGCCAGCGCCAGCCCGCTTAGCGTCATAATGTTAATGGTTTGCCCGAACAGGCTAAGCAGCAACACCCCTATAAGGATAGAAACCGGTATAGTAATCACCACAATTAAACTGCTGCGCCAATCACGCAAAAACAGCAGTACCATTAATCCGGTCAGCAATGCGCCTAAGCCGCCTTCGGTCATCAAACTCTCTACAGCATTCACTACAAATACCGATTGGTCAAACTCGTATGAGAGCTTTACATCATCCGGCAGCAGCGATTGCATTTCGGGTAGTTTCGATTTTAAATCCTGCACCACCGACCATGTAGAGGCATCTGCTGTTTTCACCACCGGAATGTAAACAGAGCGTTTGCCATTAATCAGGGCATAGTCAACCGTAATATCTGCTGCATCGGCTACACGGGCAAAATCTCTCATAAAAATAGGTACGCCGTTTTGCGTTTTCACCGGGATGTTGCCAAAGTTATCGGCACTTTTAATCAGTGAGTTCATAGAGGTCAGATACATCGTATTATCCATTCGCAAGTTTCCGGATGGTGCCATGACGTTAAACTTCGATAACGCGTCCACCACTTCGTCGGGCGTAAGGTTTAAACTGCGCAGTTTATCTGGATTAACGTTAATGGTTATTGACCTTGCATTGGCGCCAAAAGGAGGGGGGGCAGATAAACCCGGAATGGTAGAAAACATGGGCCGTATACGGGTAGCGGCCAAATCATAAATATCCTTCAGCGGCTTTGACGGACTGGAAAACACCAGTTGGCCTACCGGCAATGAGGATGCATCAAAACGAATTACTTGTGGAGGCAAAGCACCTGGTGGAAAAAAGCTGGTTGCCCGGTTTACCTGTAATGCAACTTGGGCAGAGGCCTCAGCCATATTGGTGCTCTCGTAAAAGGTAAGTTTAATAAGCGTTAGCCCTTGAATATTTTTACTGGTAATACTTTTTACACCATTAATGTATAGGAACTGATTTTGCAAACCGGTTGAAAAAAAACCTTCCATTTGCTGAGCCGACATACCACCATATGATTCAATGACGTAAATTGTAGGCAGATTTAACTGCGGAAAAATATCTATCGGTATTTTAAGTGCGCTGAGTACTGCAAAAATTAAAAGGCTGAGCGTTATCACTATGGTAGTGACAGGCCTTTTTAATGCAGATGTGACCATTGACATAGCTGTTTATTTTAATGTATTTAACAAGGTGTTAACTTGGTTATCGGTAATAGCCTCGCGAAACAATGCGTTGGTATAGGCATATTTGGCTTGCGCATAATCCGTTTCGGCACGATACAAAATATTTAATGCAGCGTTAAGCTCGATGATATCGGTAAGGCCGTTTTTGTATAGGGATAACTTTTGGCGATAGCCTGCATTGGCAGCACGAAGCTGATTAGGAATTTCATGTAGCCGCTCACGAGCCGTTTGCAACTCTGTTTGTGCTTGTGTAGCACTGCTGGCAAGTGCTATTTTCTGTTCATTTAGCTGTCGCTGTGCAAAGTTGCTGGCTGCCTTTTGCGTGCGCAGTTTTAATTGTTTTCGCCTCAGATCAAAGAGGTTATAAGAAACGCTCAGTCCAACAAGATAATTGCCGCGATCAAAATTAAAGCCGCTATTTACCGGCCCGAAATTATCATTAGCATCAACGCTCGATCCACGTCCCCAGGCTGCAGCTTCCAACAGTATTTTAGGGTTGTATTGCTTTTTCACAAGCTCTTCGCGTTGCACACTGTTTTGGTATAACGACTTGTAATAGTTAATCAGTGGATGAGTTGCAGTATCAGGCAGTAAAGGTTGTATTGATGTGGCCTGAGTAAGCAACTGGTTTTGAGCCAAAGTGTCCGCAACAATTGCCTGTGCCGGAAGTCCGCTTACGGCCGAAATCTGCTGTTGTAATTGCCGGTACTGGTTACGAAGTTCAATATAATTCAACCTCGCTTTAGAAAGTTCTGCTTCGGCTATACTGGTATCTACCCCCGGTCTTACACCACTTTTAGCCAAAGCGTAAATAGAGCGTTTAATTTGATCGTTACGTTGGATATTCCGTTGCTGAATGGAAAGGTAATTTTGCAAACGGGCCAGCTGCAGATAGGCACTAATTACAGAAGACTGCAACTGGTATTTGGATTGTGCATAGCGGCTTTGTTCTATTTTAATTTCAGAATTAGCTACGCGGTTTTGTGCACCATAAGCGCCAAAGTTGTAAATTTCCCAGTCAAGCGCAGCAATGCCTAGGTTGTCGCCCGTTGCTGTACTATTACTTCCCAGTCGTACACCTCGTGAGTTGGATGGGATGATACCAAAGCCAAAATAAGGGCCCGCTACATTGTTGTTGGTACCGATATCTGCCTGGTAATTTAATTTAAGATTGGGCAGCCAGTTATTTCGAGTTTCGGCGGCCTGAGCCTGGCGTATGGAAATAGCTGCTGAATCTGTAAGCAGCGAAGGTGCTTTCTGATCAACCTCGCTGAGTAACTGTTTTAATGATATTGGGGTGGTTTGCTGAGCAACGGTATGTAAACAAAATAACAAGCATACTATTAGGCCAGCAACTTTTTTAAAGTCTGACATTTGAAACTTTTAGAAATTAATACTTGATTGAATAGCTCAAAAATGGCACTAAGCCATGTGACTAATACAGTAAGAATTCCTGAAATCAGATAGTAAGTTTACCGGTAAACAAGTACGTTTTGCTGCCGTATTCAGCATCCGTTAAAATGATGCAGACCGGGCTTTTTTGTATTTGTTTGAATAGAAAAGCAAATGGGAATAAAAGCGACAACAGCAATGCAATGCTGATCGTGTTTTTTTGCGGAGGGTTGGAAATTCTGTATTGAAAGCTGGCCTTTTCCTTCTCAGAGTCTTCCAGAAATTCAGGCTTACGTTTGGTAAAAGCCTTAACTAATACCAACCGGCGGTTATGAACATGTTGTAATCCATTTAATGTATTAAAACCTATAAACGGCTTGGCAATAAACAGCAAAGCTGCTATTGCCAATATGAGTTTTATAGCTTTTAAATAATGCATTATTACAAAGTTGATTAAAAATATGAACGCTGCATCAACCGTAACACCTTTGTTGCAATGTGAATAATTTAAATTGGACTTGTTGAGCCAGCGGTTGCTGCACAAGTAATCATCACCTTAATTATTGTGTTGTATGTTGTTAAAAGTAACAAACTTTGGCGAACAAAGACACCGCAATTAATACAGTCCGCAGGCTTTATAATAATAATGGGCGTTTTTGTTTTGGTGTATTACAACGATATTTCCAGCCTTATCTAAACTATGGAAATATTTAATATTCTAAAAGTAGTTACCTTTACTCTCCATCCGGCATGATTCTACTCATCAGAATAGAGCCATTCGGGTGAAGTGAAAAAGATAATTTGAGTTTTGCATTTAACGTGGTAAGCGCAAATATTATTTATGAAAAAAATCGGATTTTTATCATTCGGGCATTGGTCTAACCATCCTGCCTATCAAACTCAAACGGCGGGGGATACCTTGCTACAGTCTATCGACTTGGCTGTTGCTGCAGAAGAAATTGGTTTGGACGGTGCTTATTTCCGCGTGCATCATTTTGCACGGCAGTTGGCGTCACCATTTCCTTTACTTTCGGCAATTGGTGCTAAAACCAGCAAAATAGAAATCGGGACGGGTGTAATAGATATGCGGTACGAGAATCCTATGTATATGGTTGAAGATGCGGGTGCTGCCGATTTAATTTCTGGCGGGCGTTTACAACTAGGCATCAGCCGGGGTTCGCCGGAGCAGGTTATTGACGGCTGGCGCTACTTTGGTTATGAACCTGCCGACGGAGAAAACGACGCAGATATGGGACGCCAAAAAGCACTGGAATTTTTAGATAAGCTACAAGGCGTCGGGTTTGCACAGCCCAACCCTTACCCAATGTTTCCAAATCCGCCTGGCTTACTGCGCTTGGAGCCATACTCGGAAGGGTTGCGCGAGCGCATTTGGTGGGGAGCTGCATCTAATGCCACCGCCGTTTGGGCAGCCGAAAACGGCATGCACCTGCAAAGCTCTACCCTGAAATTTGACGAAAGCGGCAAGCCGTTTCATATTCAGCAGGCCGAACAAATCAGGGTATACAAAGAGGCATGGAAAAAAGCCGGGCACCAGCACGAGCCACGGGTTTCGGTAAGCCGATCCATTTTTGCATTGGTAACCGATCAGGACCGGTACTACTTTGGGCAGCAAGCCAAAGGTGGTGATAGTTTCGGGTATATTGAAAGTGACAAGCGCGCCATTTTCGGGAAAAGCTATGCAGCCGAGCCTGATCAGCTTATTAAAGAACTAGCCAAAGATGAGGCCATTCAGGAGGCCGATACTCTGCTTTTGACTATACCCAACACCTTAGGCGTTGATTATAATGTACATGTGCTATCGGCAATTTTCGAGCATGTAGCCCCGGCATTGGGCTGGCGATAAAAAGCTGTCTATCCAGTAGTTAAAATGGAATATTTATTACCTTTTTAAGGTTTACTTTCTTGTTGATTGGCTTTATAAGCCAATCAACAAGTTGTTTAGCAGCAGCTGAAAATATTTTACGATATGAGTATTCTCCGCTCATTAAACATTGCTACTTCTCATTAATGATCTTGCGCTTACTAGGGCTAGCAACGTAACAACACCTGCTATGGCAAGGTAATAACCCACGTATGGTAAGCCGTATTTGGTGGCCAGTGTGGTTGCCAGGTAAGGTGTAAGCGAAGCGCCCAAAATACCTGCTAAGGTAAAGGCCAGCGATGCGCCTGTGTAGCGAACTGCCGGCGGAAATATTTCTGCCAGCGCCGTGCCTATCGGCCCGTAAGTTAATCCCATCAAAAACATGCCCAGTGATAAAAATACGGCAGTCATTATTACCGAGCCCGTTGTAAATAGGGACGCAAAAAATATCCCGAAAAGAATGATACAAATGGTTGCAATGATAAGCATTTTGTTACGGCCGTAACGGTCGGCTATTACGGCAGAAAGCGGTATACCCATAGCAAAAAATAACATGGAAATCATTTGCATCACCAAAAAAGTTGCTTTTGTATAATGCAAGGCCGCGGTGCCCCAGCTTAGCGTAAACACGGTCATCAGGTAAAACAACAAAAAGGTGGTGATAGTAATTAATGTACCCAGGATAATGGCCTTTGTATTTTTTAAAAACACGTCAGCAATCGGCACTTTAGCCTTACTGTCGGTGTCAATAACCGCCATAAATTCGGGTGTTTCGGTAATGCGTAAACGCACAAACAGACCCAGCCATACTAATACCGCACTCGCAATGAACGGAATCCGCCATCCGTAATTCAAAAAATCTGCATCGCTCATGATTTTGCCCAGCAGAAAGAATACCCCTGTTGAGAGTAAGAATCCTATTGGTGCGCCTAGTTGAGGAAACATACCGTACCATGCTTTTTTATGCGCGGGTGCGTTTTCCGTAGCTAGTAATACAGCGCCTCCCCATTCGCCACCCAGGCCAAGACCTTGTCCAAATCTAAATAATGCCAGCAATATCGGCGCAGCAATGCCGATAGTATGATAACCCGGCAACAATCCAATAGCAACTGTTGATGGTCCCATGGTCATCAGTGCTGCAACCAAAGTTGCTTTTCTTCCTTTACGGTCGCCAAAGTGACCGAATATAGCCGCGCCCAAAGGGCGTGCAAAAAATGCAAGTGCAAAAGTTGCCAAAGACTCCAATGTTGCAGAAGTTGGATCAGCAGTCGGAAAAAATAGTTTAGGAAAAATCAATACCGCAGCTGTGGCATAAATATAAAAGTCAAAAAACTCGATTGTGGTACCAATAAGGCTGGCTGTAAGGATGCGGCCTACAGGATTACCAGGGGACGAATGCGGATTCATAAAACCAAATGTATAAAATCCTAAAACAGTTTTGGGTTCACTTTTCAATTCTCATCTAAAATATTCTGTTATCGTATTGCATCTGCAAAAACAGAAGTTGTATAATAAGATTTAAGGTCATCTACCGCTTATGGGCACTAAATACAGGAATATTAATATATTTGGCGGTATTACATAATCTCTAAATCATAAACACATTTAGCCATGGAAAAATTAGCAGAATTGAAAGCGCTGTTAGAAACAGCTGAAAAAGAAGGAGCGGCCTTTTATGAAAAAAACAATAAAGCCGCAGGTACCCGTTTGCGTAATGCCTTACAAGAAATAAAGGTATTGGCAACAGACCTAAGAAAAGACGTTACTGAAAAAAAGAACGCAGCAAAGTAATCCTGCTGATTGTATCATGAAAAGCTGTACCATAATAGGTGCGGCTTTTTTCATAAGTATATTACTTGATCCCTCTTTTCAATTTTAACCCTTCGGTTCGAAAAATTGAAGCCACTACGTTTCATTAAAATCATTACCTTTCCATTTTAACTGCATTGCGTTAGATTGTATCTGAAACGGCGGATTGCAGGTAAACAAACTAACCATGTTAAATAATTAACAAAAGCAGTTTTTGCTTAATTGTTTAATATGGTTTTATACCGGTTACTGCAGCTGCTTGTCAATAGGGTGTTGCAATGGAAAGCATGTTGTTCTGAATCGGGAATTACACTAGACTTTGTCTTTTATTAAATATAGATTATGCTAAAATATTCTGCTTTACTAACGCTTCTTTTTCTGCTATTTGGCGAGCTTCGCAGTACTGTTGCCCAAAGGCGAACCGATATACTTGCAAATGGTGTTTCAAAACTTACTGTAGGCAAGCCCGATAGCCTTAGTCCTTACCGGTTTGCTGCAATGCAGCCCATGAAGGCGGCGCTAAGTAAACTTCCATCATCTCGTGCAACCTTTCCGGTAGATAGTGTACAGGTTAAAGTAAACAACCGCGGAACTGTTGTAGTGTTGCCTCTATCGGCAGATGAGCAGTTATATGGTTTGGGTATGCAAATTGGTGCGTTTAATCAACGCGGATTAAAAGTGCGGCCCATTGTAAACGATAATCCGCTGAACGATTTAGGCTATACGCATGGTCCGGCTACATTTTACTTGTCTAACAAGGGGTACGGTATTCTCATAAACACCGCGCGTTATACTACCTTTTACTGCGGTACCACTGCAAAGCTACAAACAGTAACCGGCGGTGCGCAGGGTGGAGGTAACTCCGTTGCAGAGCTTTATGCAAATAAAGGTGCAGGTACCGGAACCATTACCGTTGACATTCCGGGTGCACAAGGTGTTGAGGTATTCATTTTTGATGGCCCGGACTTAAAAACGGCCATGCAGCGATACAATCTGTTTTCGGGTGGTGGTGCATTGCCGGCTATTTGGGGACTTGGCATCAAATACAGGGTAAAGGCTGATTTTAACCAGTCGCAAGTTGGGCAAATGGCTGCTTATTTCCGTGATAACCATATACCTTGTGATGTGTTAGGACTGGAACCCAAGTGGCAAACTGCTGCCTATTCCTGTTCATATGTTTGGAATACCAAACTTTTTTCTACGCCCGACAAATTTATAGACACCATGCTTCATAAAGGATTTCATTTAAATTTATGGGAGCATGCTTTTGTATCCAATCAATCTCCATTATTTGAACCCTTAAAAAACCGCGCTGGCGATTACCTGGTTTGGAATGGGTTGGTGCCTGACTTTGGAGACGCTGCGGCGCGCAACCTTTTTGCCGATTATCATGCAAAAACTTTCGCTGCTAAAGGTATTTCGGGCTTTAAGATGGATGAGTGCGACAATAGTAACTTAGCTATGGGTGATGCTACCTGGAGCTTTCCGGAACTGAGTACTTTTCCATCAGGCCTTAGCGGTGAGCAAATGCACCAGCTTTTTGGGCTGTTATATCAGCAAACTATTTACAGCATTTATAAAAAGCAAAATAAAAGAACTTATCTGGACGTGCGTGCATCCGGTGATTTTGCATCGCCTTACCCGGCGGTATTATACAGTGATAGTTATGACCACAAGCAATATATCCGTATGATATCCACAGCTGGTTTTGCAGGTATGCTCTGGTCGCCCGAAGTGCGCGAATCAAAATCAGTAAATGATTTTATGCGCCGTAGTCAAACAGCTGTTTTATCTGCACAAACGTTATTCAACTCCTGGTATCTGAAAAATCCGCCATGGCTTCAAATTAATATTGAAAAGAATAATCATGACCAGTTTATGGACGAGGCCAAGACAACGGAAGCAGAAATACGCAAGCTCTTCAATTTTAGGATGAGCTTAATTCCGTATTTGTATGCAGCCTTTGCCGATTATCAGGCAAAGGGAATTCCACCATTCAGAGCATTGGTTATGGATTATCCCAAAGATTCAAAGACCTTTAATTTGTCTGACGAGTATATGATTGGCAGCGGCATACTGGCCGCTCCGTTGACTGAGGAACAGAACGAGCGGCAGGTATATCTTCCCAAAGGTACCTGGTACGATTTTAATACCAATAAGAAATATCAGGGAGGCCAAACGTATACTATAAAACCAGAACTGACCCAGTTGCCTATATTTATTAAGTCGGGTACAGTGTTGCCGTTGGCCAAGCCGCTGGAGAATGTATCACCCGATTATAAATTTGAATTGGTTTGCTATGTTTATGGCGATGGACCTGCATCTGCTTCTCTTTTTGAGGACGATGGTTACACATTCAATTATGAGAAGGGCAGTTTCAACAGAATCCAATTGAATTGGGATGGTTCTAAAGGAAAGCTAATTCGCAATGGGCAGTTCAAAGAGCATAGATATGCGGTATCCCGTTGGCAACTAATTAAATAGTAGGGTAAGCTTTGCTGCGTAAAGTTGTGCTATACGAAGTAGAGTAACACGGCAGTCATCATACTATACCTAAGATATCTCGAAAAGATGAAACATCCGGATTTTGTATGCTAATTCCAGTGGATGTTACCGACGGGCCTTTCGCCGAAGAAAACGGTTGGACAATGCCGGCCACTTTTGCATAAATAAAAATTTTTCAAGATTGATGGTACAGCTAGCGAATTAGTTAGCTAGCTATACCATCAATAACGGTTATTTTCAAATAGCCTTAGTTGTACGCTGTTACCGTTATTAAAAAGGATAACAGTAGTACGGTCAGATTAGACTATTCGGCCTAAATCTTCAACCCGCCAAAAATGCTGGTCATCATCACGCTTAATACAACAAGCGTGATGATAACATAGAGCTTGTCTTTTTCCAAAGCAAACGCTACCAGCGAGAAGAATACACGTAGTATCGGTGTGGCAATTAAGGCCAGCACGCCCAACTGGATGATTTCCGCTGCGCGCAGGGCTAGTGCGCCTTTCAAAATTCCGCCGTAAGTGGTATAGCCGGCACCTGCTCCAACAAACTTACTATAAGCAGGTATGCCCGAATTGCCATGCTGTATAATGTAAAGTGCGCCACCCAAAAAAGCGATGCCACTGGCAATAATCACACCGTATCTTAACAACTGGCCAACCAGTTGCTCTACATCGGTATCATTCCAAAAACTTTTTGATAGTATCTTTTTCATGTATAGTATGGTTAACTTTTAAAATTTATGCTGGTAGCCGTTGTAAATCATTTCGAGCGCTACAAAGGTGATGGCAACGCAAAATATGATTCTTAAAACCTGCGGGTTCATTTTTTGTAGCAGTTTGGCCCCGGTAAGTGCGCCACCCAACACACCCAGTATCACCGGAAACGCCAGGCCTGGATCCATATAGCCCCTTTGCAGATAAACGGCGGCGCTTGCTGCTGCCGTAACGCCAATCATAAAATTGCTGGTGGTGGTGCTCACTTTAAACGGAATACGCATGGCCGTGTCCATAGCCAGCACTTTTAACGCACCCGATCCAATGCCCAGCAATCCGGATATCACACCGGCTAATGTCATCAACGAAAAACCGGCTCCTACATTTTTAAGCTTATAGGGTACCGGGCCATTGGTTGTAGGGTAAGTACTATTGAGTTTTAAAAGGTAAGACAAACGACTGCCTTGTGTTAATACTTCCTGATTTTTTTTACGCAGGGTCATAGCGGCCGAAAAGATCAGAATGCCGCCAAAAAGCATGGCGATGGTATTGGTTGGCGTATATACGGCAATTAAAGCGCCCAGTACTGCGCCAATGGTTGTGGCAATTTCCAGAAACATGCCCAAACGGATATTGGTAATCCCTTCTTTAACATAAGCGCTTGCTGAACCCGACGATGTGGCAATGGATGCCAGCAAGGCAGCCCCGATGGCATAGCGTATATCCACACCGAACACCAGCGTAAGTAACGGAATCACCACTACGCCGCCACCCAAGCCGGTTAAAGATCCAAGTAGTCCGGCCAGATAAGAACCGGCTAAAAGTATTAAACTGAATGTGAGTATTGTCATACCTAAATTGGATTAATAATTATTATTCAAAATTTGCTCAAGCACTTGTTGCGCTGCCTTTGCTTTTTTTGCTTTGATGGCTTGATATAGCTGCTCGTGCAAATGGTGTGTGAGTGCAAAATGGCTAACGCCTTTTGCTTCCCGCGCCTGAAAAAAGTTTCGGATAAGTTGTGTAAAGCTTTCGTACAGGTCAAAAAGTACGCGGTTACCGGCAGCATGTGCAATGGCCATATGAAAGCCAATGTCAGCGTCCATACACTGCTGGCGGTCTTCCTGTTCAATGGCATTCCGGCGTTTACCGAGCCACTGTGCCATCTCGTCAAGGTGTGCCGTGTTATGATGGCTAACGGCTAACAGCACAATTTCTTTTTCAAGTAACTTTCTTACCGTATTAATTTCATCAAAATCAGCCCGCTTTAGCCGGTTATCTAATGAGTCGGTGGGCTGAGCAGTACTAACAGTTGTACCTACTCCCTGCCGTACGTGTAATACGCCGTTGGTCACTAACGTTTTTACCGCTTCCCGGATAGTTGACCGCCCGACACCGTATAGTTTCATCAATTCTGGTTCTGGTGGAATTTTGTCGCCACCCTTATACTTGCCCGAACTGATGTCTTGCCTGATCTGATTGCAAATGCGATCGCTAAGTTTTTCTTCGCTGTTCATCATACTTAATAATGCAAAGGTATGATGTTTATTTAAACATATGATGTTTTAATTGAATTCTAATGTATAATTGCAACTTTAGATTGATGATTCATGGAAAACTTACAGTACATTTAATAAGAGGCACACGATAGAAGACTTGGCCAACATACCCGACGAAGCGTACCGCATTAATACAGCTGCCATATCCGGTCGGCACATAAAAGGTATAGCCGAAGAAAAGCAAGCAAGCGTGAAAGAAACCGCATGATTTTAAAATACGCTACGCAAAATGGTTGCCGGGTAATATTATCGGGTATCAATGATCAGGAAGATTCTGTTTATATTGTGCTGGACAGGTACAGAAAAAATTTACGTGTTAAAGGATAGCAAATTGCAAGCTGGCCGATATTAACGAATGGGCATAAAAACTAATTATGATTACGACGCTGTAGTAGTAGGCTCGGGCCCTAATGGCCTAGCCGCAGCTATATTGCTACAGCAGCATGGTTTATCAGTATTATTGCTGGAAGGCAAGAGCAGGATAGGCGGCGGTTTATCGAGTGAGGCGTTAACCCTGCCCGGTTATCTGCATGATGTATGTTCGGCCATTCATCCGCTGGCCGTTGGTTCGCCGTTCTTGCAAACTTTACCTTTGGATCAGTTTGGCCTGGAGTTCATCTATCCCGAAGTAGCCGCCGCTCATCCGTTTGATGATGCACCGGCTGCTATATTAAAAAATGATCTTTATGAAACGGCTTCGCTTTTCGGAGATGATAAAGATACTTACTTAAAATTGATGCAGCCAGTGGTTAAAAACTGGCCATTTATTGCGCCCGATATATTGGGGCCTCTGCGTTTACCTAAGCATCCATTAGCTATGGCTGCCTTCGGATTGAAAGCTTTGCAGCCGGCAACACTTTTAGCCAAACACTTTAAAACCGAGCGAGCCAAAGCACTTTTTGCCGGTATGGCGGCACATGCTATTCAGCCTTTGCAAAACTGGGCTACATCGGCCATCGCCTTGGTGCTGATGGCGAATGGACATTTAGAGGGCTGGCCTTTACCTAAAGGTGGTTCCAATCAAATTGCGCAGGCGATGGCCGCTTACTTTACTTCCATCGGCGGAAAAATTGAAACCAATACTTATATCACATCGCTCATGCAGTTGCCATCGGCCAAAACGGTACTGTTTGACATCACGCCACAGCAACTATTGCAAATAGCGGGCGAAAAGCTATCGGGCTTATACAAAAGCCAGCTGCAAAAATACCGGTATGGCATGGGCGTTTTCAAGATAGATTGGGCCTTGGATGCACCAATACCTTTTGCAGACGAGTCCACCCGGCAAGCCGGTACCGTACATTTGGGTGGCACACTAAGTGAAATTGCCTACAACGAACAGCAAACGGCCAAAGGGCATCATCCCGATAAGCCATTCATATTATTAGCTCAGCCCAGCGTGTTTGATCCAACACGGGCTCCTGTTGGAAAACACACAGCCTGGGCTTACTGCCATGTACCCAACGGATCTACCGTTGATATGACGGCGGCTATTGAAAATCAGGTGGAACGTTTTGCCCCTGGTTTTAAAGATAGGATACTGGCTAAGCATACTTTTGATACAGCCGAATTACAGCAATACAATCCCAATTTTATTGGTGGCGATATCAATGGCGGTATTATCGATTTAAGGCAGCTGTTTACTCGTCCGGCCGTGCGCTGGTCGCCATACACTACGTCAGTTAAAGGCCTGTACTTATGCTCGTCATCTACGCCGCCGGGTGGAGGCGTGCACGGCATGTGCGGCTATCATGCGGCTAAACACGCGCTGCAAAATCATTTTCACATTAAAGTTTCATCTCTGCATACTCATTAACAAACAATCAAAATACATGTCATCAACTGATACCAAATTTAAATTACATGAAGACTGGGTGGTGGTCATCCTCGGTTCATTAATTATTCTGCTGGCCCTAGCCGGTGTGTTGCTTGCTGTACCGGCGTTTGGCTGGAAAACCAGCGACGATTTAATTACTAAAGTTTTAGGTGCCGGCAACTTAAAATTAATCGGTTTGCAGTTTTTATTTGTGGGCATAATTGGATTGATAGGCGTATGGTTAAGCGGTAAAAGCTTTACCGATTTTTCACGTGGCTTTCCCATTGTATACCTGCTCACGATTCTTGCACTGATTTTGGCCGGCAGTAGTCAGGCCAAAGCGTTAAATCTCGAGGCGGTAATTTTTAGCCTCGTGATCGGTTTACTCATTAGTAATGTGTTCAATCTGCCCGAACGGCTGCGTAATTCACTATCTACTGAGCTGTTTGTGAAAATTGGCTTAGTGCTGTTGGGAACCAGTGTCATTTTTTCGGATATTCTGAAGGCGGGTTCTTTGGGATTGATACAATCATTGGTGGTGGTTACCTCGGTATGGTACTTTGCTTACTGGGTTTGCCGGAAAATGAAAATAGACGATGAAATTACCATGATGATTTCCAGCGCTGTATCTATCTGTGGTGTATCGGCAGCTATTGCAACCGCTGGGGCTATAAAAGGTGATTCGAAAAAGCTGTCGTATGTCATTTCTATGGTGCTCATTACAGCCATTCCCATGATGATTGTAATGCCGATCATCGCCCACCACTTTAATATGCCGCAAGAGGTGACCGGCGCCTGGTTGGGTGGAAGTATTGATACCACCGGCGCTGTGGTAGCGTCGGGTACTTTGGTAGGCGAAGCTGCTCTAAAAATCAGCACTATTGTTAAATTCTCACAAAATGTATTGTTAGGCCTGGCCGCTTTTGCCATATCTGTTTACTGGACGTACACCAAGCACCCTTCAGCTAACGATGCGGATAAGAAACCTACATTGAGCGTGATATGGGAACGGTTCCCCAAGTTTGTATTAGGCTTTATAGGTGCATCTCTATTGTTTTCTTTTGTTATTCCGGCTGATGTAACCGCCCATGTAAAAGACAGCCTGAAAAATTTGCAAGGCTTGTGGTTTGCTTTGGCTTTTACCAGTATTGGTTTAGAAACTAAATTTAGCGATTTGTTTAGTGCCAATGGCAAAAAGCCACTTTATGCCTTTTTAATTGCGCAAACCTTTAATATTTTCATCACGTTGGCTATTGCTTTTCTTTTATTCAGGTAAATGTTTAGGCTACGCAAAGCGCTCATTTATAGTCATGTGTAAAGCGATGTTTGTAAAAGCCATAGCATACAAGCAGGTTAAGCTTTCAAAATAATGTTACAGCATTTGCCACAAAAAAAGCGGCACAATAGTGCCGCTTAGATAGTTTATACTGAGGCAACGGCCCCCCCTTTAACTGGTTCTTTTATTTATAGCCATTATTATAACTCCGCCCAAAATCAATATGCCACCTGCGTAAGGCGGCCAGTTTACACTTTTTTCTTTATCAGCAGAAACCTGAATCGGTCCTGCATCAATTACTTTTTCTTTTTTGGTGTAAGTAAAACCGGTCCAGATGAGCATAATTACTCCTAAAACGATCATACCTATGGCTAATGGATTTTTCATAGTTGTTGAATTTTTTTGATAGTTATTAAATAAAATTGATAATACTGCTTATACCAATTCATCGCATGTGCACATCCGTTGCAGCAACTCTTGCACGAGGTAAGGCGTCAATAAGTTATAAGAAGCTAAAGACGATTCGCTACCCACTTTAATAGTGAATGCATTGCTGTTCCCTTGAAGTTTTCTAAACATGTCTTCATCTGTTTGGTCATCACCAATACATAAAACAAAATCTGATGGGTATTGGCCCAGCAATTGGGCAATGGCTTCACCTTTATTGATATTGGCACCCTTAACTTCAATTACCTTGTGCCCCTGTAAAATGCTCAGTGCTGCAGGGTCTACCGTTGATGAAAGTAATTGGTAAAGTTGCCTGGCTTTCAACTCAGATATTGAAAGGTCGGCCTTACGGTAATGCCATGCCACCGAAAAATCTTTTTTTTCGATGAAAGAACCAGGGCATTGCTCAACAAAGTTCATCATCAGATTTTCAACATTAAGTAAAGCCAAGCGCGTTGCTGCTGTACCGCGTTCTTGCCAGGCAGTTTTAGGGTGTTTTACTTTAACGCCGTGTTCGGCGATTAACCCCACTGGTAAATGGCCAAGCCATCGTTCAAGTGAGTCGCTGTCCCGGCCAGATACGATATACAAATAGTTCTTCGAATCGGCACTAAGTTCAGCAAGAACCTGTAATACCGTTTCTGATGGTGAAGCTGCCTGAGGGTCTGCCGTAAATGGTGCCAGAGTGCCGTCATAGTCCAGCAATAACAACCTGTTTTCTGCCTGTGTATAATGTTGAAATAGTTTTGCTTTAGCAAAATTGTCCAGCAATCGTGGCTCAGTTTGATTTTGTTGTTGCCGTGCTTGGTCAAGCTTGCTAAAAAAAGCCTTCGCCCAGGTTATTACATTATAAGAACTGATGCGTTGCTGCATGGCCGTCATACGTTCTTCCTGTTCGCCCGGACTCATTTCTAAACCCATGCGAATCATTTGCGCAATCTCTTTACGGTCGTTCGGGTTAATCAGTAATGCCTCGGTCAGTTCGTTGGCTGCTCCGGCCATTTCGCTTAGTACCAGCACACCCTGCCGGTCGCGACGAGAAGCAACAAATTCTTTGGCCACCAGGTTCATGCCATCTCTGAGCGGTGTAATCAGTGCCAGATCGCAAGCGGTATACAAGCCTAGCAGTTCTTCAAAAGAAAGGTGGCCATATTGATAGATAACCGGTTGCCAGCTGATGTTGCCGAAGCGGCTGTTGAAATTGCCAATATACTCGTCAATCATTTTCTTCCGCTCAGCGTATTTACTGATATTATCACGGGATGGTACAATTACTAAGGCAAAAACAACCTTTCCTCTGTAACCTGGATTTTGTACCAAAAATTCGCGGTAGCCTTTAAGACGGTTAAAAACGCCTTTAGTATAATCCAGCCGGTCAACCGAAAATAAAAGCTTTTTGTCTTGCTTTGAACGAAGGTAATCAGCTCTTTTGGCAAGCACGTTACGATCACTCGCGGCATTGTGAAAGCGGTCAAAATCGATCCCGATCGGAAAAGTTCCTGTGCAAATCTGGCGGCCATTGTAGATAATCATCTGGTTTTCGCTTTTAGCCTTAACCACTTTTTGTACACAGCTAAGAAAATGCTGCCTGTAATCTTCTGTATGGAAGCCAATAACATCGGCACCAAGCAATCCGCTCAACAGTTCGTGTTGCCATTGTTTAGGAATCACCCGGAATAGTTCATAAGATGGAAACGGAATGTGCAGAAAGAAACCTATGGTTAACGATGGTAGCTTTTTTCTGAGCATGCCGGCCAATGGCAATAAATGATAATCATGTATCCAAACGGTGTCATCATTATTCAGGTTTTGCAGCAAAACGTCTGCAAAGTGCGTATTGATTTTTAGGTAGGCCTCAAAAAACGATGGCTGGTAATCGGCGAATGAAGGGAAGTAATGAAATAGCGGCCATAACACAGAATTGGAAAACCCGTTGTAATACTGATCGTACGTTTTGGGCGATACAAACAAAGGTTTAAAATCGTAATCTGCACTCATGGTTCCGGCAGCAGTTTGCCAGACAGTTTCCGAACATTCAGAAACCCCAACCCATATTTTTTGGGCAAACCGTGTATTTCCGTCCTGGCTTAGGTAAGCACTTATGGCGGCAACAAGTCCGCCTGATGATTGCCGGTAGGTGTAGGTTTCGCCTTGTTTTTCTATAGTTACAGGTAGCCGATTGGCCACCACAAATAATCTGGACATTTGATCCTTTCTCTTATAGGTATGAAAATAGCAAGCCGCTGTTATCAAATACTGCAACTAGGTTTTGATAGCTGCATTTGATACGGGCGCCTTGTGTAGAATTAATAAAATGATAATCGGCCAAAGCCGTGCAATACCAAAAGGATCAAAACGGGGTTAATCGGAATATAGGAACATCCGGAGATAAGATTCTTTTTACTTTATAGTACGGATTAGATGCTAACGATGTCAATTCTGCTGAAGGGCAGAAACTGGTTTTCAACAAATCAAACGCTTGACAAACTACCCCGAGGCTTTGATACCTGCTACCCATGTAGCGGTAGCTGTACTTTATTTTTTGCGGTAATGCATCGTCATCTTTTCCCAAGCCATTGTGCGTACTGGCTAATAACTTAAGAAGATTATTAGGAACGCGCACATGTTTCTGAACGCTTTGCGAATTACTTACACTGCCCTCGAACGGATTACTGCTATGGAAGCAAACCAGGCTATTAATTAGCCAGACCGAAACGAGTATATAAAGCAGTTTTTTAAGCGCCATCTTTTCTAATATAACAAAAACTTTGCCTTTTATCAAATAATGGGAGTATTTAGTGTTCGAAAATAGAGGTTTGCAATTCGTTTGCGACTCGATACATCAGCGTGTTGCCACTAGGTTACTACGGGTAATCCAGATTACTCAATAAAACCAAACAAGGAAGTGATAGTGAAGAAATTTCTTTTCTTGTTTTTGTACCGAACTTGTCAATCTGATAAAATAACCCTTTCATTTTGGAAGGGTTAGGGGGGAGTTCAATCCCTATAAAGTAATTTTTTGTAATTGTATATTATTGATATACAAATAAATATGTAAAATTCTATGATTTTGGTATTGGGTTTGGCTATGTCGAATCAAATTATCAAAGTTATGCTGACTTTATCCTTACTCGTTGCCCTGCTCATTCTATGCTGGGTCATTTTTAAATCCATCGACTGGTTCGAAAAAATCTAAGAAACTATGTTAGCCTTATTCATTATCTCCATTGCGGTATTCATCTACATGATTTATGTACTGCTTAAACCCGAAAAATTTTAATCTGATTAAACTATGAACACCGAATTTTTAGGCATTGTAGTATCGTTCCTGATTACGCTGCTTATTGGCATTCCGCTGGGTAAGTACCTGGCCAAAATGTTTGCCGGCGAGCGTGTGTGGACCGATTTTTTAAAGCCGCTCGAAAATGGTATCTACAAACTGTCGGGCATCAACCCTAAAGAGCCCATGAACTGGAAACAGTTTTTGAAGGCTATGATGACCATCAACATCTTATGGCTGGTATACGGTTTTTTTATGCTGATATTTCAGGATAAACTGCCATTGAACCCAGATGGCAATCCGGGCCAAACGCCGGATCTGGCTTTTAACACCATCATCAGCTTTGTAGTAAACTGTAATTTGCAGCACTACTCGGGCGAAAGTGGCGCCACTTATCTTACCCAGCACTTTATATTTATGTTTTTGCACTTTACTAGTGCGGCAACAGGTATAGCTGCAGCAGTTGCACTGTTTAACGCATTTCGTGACAAGACTACCGAAAACCTGGGCAATTTCTGGGATTATTTTGTAAAATCCATTACCCGCTTGCTTTTACCGTTAGCTATTGTAGTAGCGTTAATTTTAGCCTTCAACGGTACGCCAAGTAGTTATGCTGGTAAAGATCAGTTCATCTCCATGCAGGGCGATACAGTGAATGTTTCCCGTGGTCCGGCAGCGGCCATGATTGCCATTAAACACCTTGGCACCAATGGTGGTGGCTGGTTCGGGGTTAATTCTGCGCATCCGCTCGAGAATCCCAATTATCTAACCAACATGGTCGAGATCATCTCGCAAATGATAATACCTATAGCCATGATTATTGCCTTTGGCTATTACATCCGACGCAAAAAGTTGGGCTGGGTTATCTTTTCGATGATGACTTTGGGTATGCTGATGCTGATGATCCCGACCATAAGTAGCGAATTGGGCGGTAACCCGGCCATTGCTAAAATGGGCATTAGCCAAGCTACAGGAGCTATGGAAGGTAAAGAAGTGCGGTTTGGCCCGATGGCAACCGGCTACTGGAGCACTTTAACCACCATTGTATCCACTGGTTCTGTTAACAGTATGCACGATAGTACCATGCCGCTTACGGGCTGCTGGCAGCTGCTGGGCATGATGATTAATGGCTTTTTTGGCGGTTGTGGCGTAGGTATACTCAACTACTTTATTTATCTCATAATTGCTGTATTCATATCGGGCTTGATGGTGGGCCGTACCCCCGAATTTTTGGGCCATAAAGTAGAGGCACGAGAAGTGAAGATTGCTGCCCTGATTACCTTACTGAGCCCGTTCCTGATTATGGCAGGTACAGCTCTGGCCAGCTACGTGTATATGGCGCATGGCAATGCCGATTGGTCTGTGAAGCCATCGGCTTGGCTTAATAACCCTGGTTTCCATGGCTTTTCAGAAATGTTGTATGAAATGACTTCCGCGAACGCCAATAACGGTTCTGGTTTCGAAGGTTTGGGCGATAACAATATCTTCTGGAACGTAAGCACAGGGTTTGTGCTTATCCTGGGACGTTTTCTGCCCATTTTCGGTCCGGTGGCTATTGCTGGCTTGTTGGGACGCAAAAAATATGTGCCCGAATCGGCCGGTACACTCAGAACCGATACTTTCACTTTCGGCATCATGACGTTTGCTGTTATCCTGGTGCTTAATGCGCTGTCTTATTTCCCTGCCTTAGCATTAGGTCCGCTGGCAGAATACTTTTCCATGCTTAAATAATTGACGTTTACAAGAATGAAAACTCAATCCAATAAACTTTTCGAGCCGGCACTGGTGCAAACTGCACTTAAAGAATCATTTGTAAAGCTCGATCCCCGCGTTATGCTGCGTAATCCGGTAATGTTTACCGTTGAAATTGGCACAGTGGTAATGCTTTATGTAACCATCTATAGCTTAACTCATAAAGGCCAAGGCTCATTTGCCTATAACCTCATTATCTTTATCATCCTGTTGCTTACGGTACTGTTTGCCAACTTTGCAGAAGCAATTGCCGAAGCACGCGGCAAAGCACAGGCCGATAGCTTGCGCAAAACCCGCGAGGAAACACCAGCCAACGTGCTGTTGGATAACGGTACCATCGTGTCTAAATCATCCAACGAGCTACGCAAGGGCGATGTCTTTGTTTGCGAGGCAGGCGATACCATTCCTACTGATGGTGAGATTACTGAAGGTTTGGCTACGATAGATGAATCGGCAATTACTGGCGAATCTGCCCCGGTTATCCGTGAGGCTGGCGGCGATAAATCGTCTGTAACCGGTGGTACCAAGGTACTGTCCGACAAGATCAAAGTGATGGTAACCACTCAGCCCGGCGAAAGCTTCCTAGACAAGATGATTGCACTGGTTGAAGGCGCATCACGCCAAAAAACGCCTAACGAAATTGCCCTGACTATTTTGCTGGCCAGTTTTACCATCATCTTTATTATTGTATGCGTAACGCTTAAACCGTTTGCCGATTATGCAAATACACCTATCACCATTGCAGCATTAATTTCCCTGTTCGTTTGTTTGATACCAACTACCATTGGCGGTTTACTTTCTGCCATCGGTATTGCCGGTATGGACAGGGCGTTGCGGGCCAACGTGATCACCAAATCGGGTAAAGCGGTGGAAACTGCAGGTGACATTGATGTATTGCTGCTAGATAAAACCGGTACTATTACTATCGGTAACCGTAAAGCCACTCAGTTTTGGCCGGCACCCGATGTATCGCCGGATGATTTGGTAAGGGCCGCGGTACTGTCTTCTTTAGCGGATGAAACTCCTGAAGGTAAATCCATTGTTGAGTTGGCTGCCTCGCATATGGCCATTCCGCAAGTACCCGCCGGTGCAGAGTTTATTAAGTTTACAGCCGAAACCCGTTCGAGTGGTATTAATACACCAGATGGTGACCGTATCCGCAAAGGTGCTTATGATTCTATGCGCAAAATGGCGTTGAATGCCGGGCATACCGTATCTGCTGCTGTTAAAGAACGTGTACAGGCCATCTCCTCAAACGGCGGTACACCGTTGGTAGTAACCTACAACGAAGAAGTGTTGGGTACCATTGAGCTGCAAGATATCATCAAACCCGGCATCGCCGAGCGTTTTGAACGTCTGCGTAAAATGGGCGTAAAAACCGTAATGGTAACTGGCGACAACCCGCTTACCGCCAAGTTTATTGCTGAAAAAGCCGGCGTGGATGATTTTATTGCCGAAGCTAAGCCGGAAGATAAAATGAACTACATAAAGCATGAGCAAAACAGTGGTAAACTGGTAGCCATGATGGGCGATGGTACTAATGATGCACCGGCCCTGGCCCAAGCCGACGTAGGCGTAGCCATGAACAGCGGCACCCAGGCGGCCAAAGAAGCCGGTAACATGGTGGACCTGGATAACGACCCGACTAAGCTGATTGAGATTGTGGAAATAGGCAAGCAGCTTTTGATTACCCGGGGTACACTTACCACCTTTTCTATCGCTAATGACGTAGCTAAATACTTTGCTATTGTACCGGCCTTGTTCATCGCATCTATCCCAGCATTACAAAGCCTGAATATTATGCGCTTACATAGTCCCGAAAGCGCTATCCTGTCAGCTGTAATTTTTAACGCCATCATTATCCCTGCATTAATTCCATTGGCATTAAAAGGAGTGGAGTACAAACCTATTGGTGCCAGTGCGCTGCTCCGTCGTAACCTGCTTATTTATGGATTGGGCGGCGTAGTAGCACCATTTATAGGTATTAAGTTAATCGATTTGTTAGTCGGCCTTTTCTTTTAACAGGCTTAATTCATCGACTCAGTTATAAAAAAAATAAAAAAATGAAAACGTATCTTTTACAGGCATTGCGGTTAACCATCGTTTTAATTGTTCTGCTGTGTGTAATATATCCTTTAATTATCATGTTTGGCGGTAAACTATCCAATGGTCATGGTGATGGCGAAACTGTTAAAGTGAATGGTAAAGTAGTAGGCTATGTTGCCATCGGTCAAAAGTTTGACAGTCCGCGTTATTTCTGGAGCCGTCCATCAGCCGCTGGTTACAACGCTGCGGGTTCTGCAGGTTCCAACAAAGGTTCAAGCAATCCCGATTATTTGAAAGATGTAAATAGCCGAATAGATACCCTGATGAAATATCAGCCTTATCTAAAACGTAGCGATATCCCAGCCGATTTGGTTACGGCATCAGGCAGTGGTTTGGATCCGGATATTTCACCAGAGGCAGCCCGTATTCAAATCAGAAGAGTTGCAGCCAACCGCAAACTGGATGAAAAGCAGGTAGAAAGCTTGGTAGAAAACCATATTCAGCAGCCGCTGCTGGGCTTGTTAGGCCCCAAAACAGTAAATGTGCTGAAGCTTAACATTGCCTTGGATGAACTAAAAAAATAACATCGCCACCTTATCTAAATTCATACACATTTGCGCAGCCTTATAGCGGCTGCGCTTAACAACTTCATCTAATGAAAAAATTTCTATTGGCTGCCGCATTGTTAGGCAGCACATTAGCTGTTAACGCTCAAGATTCTACCAAAAAAGCAAACAACTTTACCATCAGCGGTTACGCTGAGTTATATTATGGTTTTGATTTTAACCGACCGGTAAATAATACCCGTCCGGGCTTCGTATACTCGCATAACCGCCACAACGAGGTGAATTTAAACTTGGGCTTTATCAAAGCTAATTATGATAACGGAAGCGTGAGAGCTAATTTGGCTTTGATGGCCGGCACTTACGCCAATGCAAACTATGCGGCCGAACAGGGCGTACTTAAAAACGTATTTGAAGCCAATGCCGGAATCAAACTTTCTAAAACGGCCAACCTGTGGTTAGATGGTGGTATATTCGCCTCGCACATTGGTTTTGAAAGTGCCATATCCAAAGATTGCTGGGTTCTTACCAGAAATATCGCATCAGAAAACACACCTTACTATGAGTCGGGCGCAAAGCTAACTTACACCACCAATGATGGTAAGTTAACACTAACAGGTTTGTACCTGAATGGTTGGCAACGCATTAACCGGCAAGATGGCAACAGCAAGCCTGCCGGTGGTTTACAAATATATTTTAAGCCAACCGATAAAATTACCCTAAACTATAGCAATTACCTGGGTACTGAAGGGGCTGACTCGATAAGGGTACGCCGTTTCTACCACAATTTTTACGGCATATTCCAAATAACATCTAAACTTGGCTTAACCGCCGGGTTTGATTACGGAACACAGCAAAAAGCTAAAGATAGCGACGGGCATAATCACATCATATCGCCGGTGGCTATTGCCAGGTATCAGTTTGCCGACAAGTGGGCTTTGGCCGGACGGTTTGAGTATTATCAAGACAAAAACGGGATGATTATAGCCACCGGAACGCCACATGGTTTTAGCACCAAAGGTTATTCGCTTAACATCGATTATGCGCCTATGCCTAATGCACTAATCCGTTTGGAAGGAAAGGTGTATGATAGCAAAGACGATATCTTTTCAAAGCTGGAAACAGTGAGTAATCATAGTCCGCTGGTTACGGCAAGCTTCGCCGTTTCTTTCTAATTTGTATAGCACAGCAGTTAATCAAAACGGGTGGTATTGCCGCCCGTTTTTAAGCTTTTTATTCAAAGCCGGCCAATTATGGGGTTAGAAGAAGAACATAAAGACAGTTCTGTTAAAAGTTTTCTGGAACTGGTTAAAACATCACGGCGCGGAAAACTTAAAGTGTACATAGGTATGAGTGCCGGTGTAGGCAAAACATACCGTATGTTGCAGGAGGCACATGCCTTGTTTCGCAACGAAATTGATATACAGATTGGTTACATTGAAACTCATAACCGTGCAGAAACCCATGCTTTGCTGGCCGGTGTGCCAATTATAGCGAGGCGCAAAATTTTTTATAAGGGGAAAGAGCTGGAAGAGATGGATTTACAGACCATCCTGAACCGGCACCCAGAAGTGGTTATTGTTGATGAACTGGCCCACACTAATATAGAAGGCAGTAAAAATGTTAAGCGCTGGCAGGATGTATTGGATATTCTGGACGCTGGTATTAGTGTAATCACAGCCGTAAATATTCAGCACCTGGAAAGTTTGAACGAAGAGGTGGAGGATATCACCGGCATTCCTATTACCGAGCGCATACCCGACAAAGTGCTGCAACTGGCCGACGAAATTGTAAATATTGACCTTACAGCCGATGAATTAATAGATCGGCTAAAGCAAGGTAAAATATACGATCCGACTAAGATTGAACGCGCACTTCAAAACTTTTTTCAAAGCGATAAAATATTGCAGTTACGTGAGCTCGCCTTAAAAGAGGTGGCTCATCATCTGGAGCGAAAGATAGATGTAGAAGTGCCTAAGCAAGTAAAGCTACGGCCCGAACGTTTTTTGGCCTGCATCTCTTCCAATGCCGAAACAGCCAAAGTAGTCATCCGCAAAACGGCACGTTTAGCTTCGTACTACCGCTCGCCCTGGATAGTGCTGTATGTGCAAAGCAGCAGCGAAAGCTTGGACCGTATCAAACTGGATAAGCAACGCTTCCTGCTAAACAATTTTAAGCTCGCTACCGAACTGGGTGCCGAGGTGGTCAAAATAAAAAGTGACCAAATTACCCAAACCATCTTACATATAGCAACCGAGCGGGAAGTTACCACCATTTGCATAGGCAAACCGCACCTAAGCCTTTTTCAGGTGATATTAAAAACTACGGTGTTTAACGAGCTGCTTAAGCGGCTGGCAGCAACAGAAATAGATTTAGTTATACTGTCATGAAAATCAAGAGTAAATTAAGACTTGGATTTGGGTTCTTATTTGTTATCGTGCTTTGTTTTGGCGTATTGTCGCTTTATTACATCAGCCAGATATCTGAAAGTGCTAAGGTAATTCTAAAGGATAATTACAATACCCTACGATATACGCGCGAAATGCGTGGAATATTAGATAAAAATGATTTGCCGTTAAGCCCTTCTGCAATTACAGCTTTCAAATCTGCCTTTGCTAAACAAGAAAATAATGTCACAGAAAAAGGTGAGTTTGAATTGACCACCGCTGTACGGCGTTTGTTTGAACAGGTTCAAAATCCGGTGCTGACTATGCAGGCCAAACAGTTGGCTGTTAGAAGCCTGAGAGCTAAGTTAGGTGCCATCGAGCAACTGAATATGGTTGCTATTGAACGGAAAAATAACAAAGCGCAAGAGTCTGTCAAAAATGCTACTGTGCTATTAAGCTTAACAGCTACTTTAACATTTTTAATCCTATTTAGCTTCAGTGTAAATTTTCCGGGCTTTATTGCTGATCCGCTACGGCAACTAGCTTCGGGGATTCGAGAAATTGGTGAAAAAAATTATGATGAGCGGCTGCATTTTAATAAAGACGACGAATTTGCCGACGTAGCTATTGCCTTTAATAACATGGCTGCACAGTTACAAGAATGGGAAAACAGCAACCTGGCCAATATCCTCTCAGACAAACAGCGCATCGAAACTATTATTGAGCAGATGCAGGATGCCATTATAGGCGTAAACGAGAAAGGAAAAATACTGTTTATTAATACTACCGCCGAAAATGTTTTGAATTTGAAAGAGCAGCAGCTGGTTGGGAAGCCGGTAATGCACTTTGCCCAAAGTAATGATTTGTTAAACTCTATCATCAGTACTCAACCTCCTCAAAAGCCATTCAAAATTGTGGTAGATAAAACGGAAACATTTTTTCAATTAGACGTACGTGAAATTATTGTGCCGGTGGTTGAATCTGTAAAAGACGAATCGCAGCCGCTTAACATTGCTAACCGTTCGGCAGGCAAAGTATACATCTTGCGTAACGTAACAGAATTTACGCAACGCGATGAGGCAAAGTCAAATTTTATTGCCACCATATCGCACGAGTTGAAAACGCCTATCTCATCCATTAAAATGAGTTTGAAACTGTTGAAGGACGGCAGGGTAGGCACGCTTAATGACGAACAACTGCAACTGGTGCAGCACATCACTGAAGACAGTGAACGGTTACTGAACATTGCCGGTGGATTGCTTGATCTTTCGCAGGTGGAAACCGGAAATATCCAGATGAATTTGATGCCGAGTCATCCGGCGGATATTGTCAATTATGCAGTAAAAGCAGTTAAGTTCCAAGCAGAGCAAAAAAACATCCGGTTAGAAACTGTACTGGATAACAGTTTGCCACAGGTACAGGTAGACACCGAAAAGACGGCTTGGGTGCTGGTTAATTTCCTGTCAAATGCACTACGGTACAGCTATGAAGGCTCTAAGGTAGTTATCGAAGTTCGTTTTAGGGGAACGCAAATGATATTTTCAGTACGTGATTTTGGAAAGGGAATAGAAAAGCAATATCAAAAGCGGTTGTTCGACCGGTACTTTCAGGTACCAACCGATGGCCAGAATAAGTCGGGATCTGGTTTAGGACTGGCTATATCTAAGACCTTCATTGAAGCGCAGAACGGACAGATTGGTGTAGAAAGTGCCATTGGCGAAGGAAGTAGGTTTTATTTCACCTTGCCTACAGTAAGTTAAATAAACTAAAAGTGATGATTAGCGAACACGTGAAAAAGGAATGTCATCCGGGAAGTGGCAAAGTGCATGTAGATGGGGTGTGGACACGTTACCAGCATATTCAGGCAGAGCGCTTATTGTTTGGCTGCAATTGCAGTGTGGCATTAGCTTATTTATTAGTGGTGTTCTCGTCAATAAAGTTTTACAATGTTTTTATTGATAAAAATGAATTTCACCTTCAGGTAATCCTTTGGTTAATAGGTGCACTGTTTGGCATTTTTATGTATCTGCATTGGCTCGATTCAAAACGAAAGATTGGGCGGTTTGAAGAGGAAGTTGAAAACCGGATAGTGCCTGCCCATGTAGCTAAACAAGTCCGATTAATTGTAATAAGCCAGTGGCTTTTCTCCTTACTACTTTTGGGGCTCTGGCTTTTGTTTCTATCAAGTAACTACTTGGTTTGGTTGCAAGTGCTATACTTCATGCCTTTATTGAGCCTTTTGGTATACGCTTTGGGATTGTCGCTTTTGTTCTTTCTGTTTAGATTGAAACGGCTTTGTGCCTTTACCGTTAAATATTAAAGGCATATATTGTAAACCCCAGCTTTTAAGCAGCTTAAATATTTGCGGTTTGCAATCGAATCATCCAATAAAATTCTTGTACAGCATGTTTATGAATGCGTACAAGAATCTTATTGGATGAAGCAGTCGCAAATTTTATTAATCTTCTAGCTGTTGTTGTGTCAAAATAGCCATAAGCGATTAATAGAAACGTAACAAATCATGACAGGGGAGCGCGCGGACATGTCAATCGGTAAATTGATACATGATGAAAAACGCCCTGCAGTTTTAGACAAATCGGCTTCGTTTCTATAAGATATTGAAGCATAAGCTTAGCTAATTTCTTTTTCTTTTAATGACTGCATATCAATTACATACCGGTAATGTACTTCCTGATCCTGCATTTTATCATATGCATCGTTAATGTCTTGTATCTTAATCAGCTCTATATCGGGTAGAATTCCATGCTGAGCGCAAAAGTCAAGCACCTCTTGGGTCTCGCCAATTCCGCCAATTAGCGATCCGGCTACAGTTCGACGGTGCATAGCGATATTCATGTTGTTAAGTGCTTTAGCATAAGGTGCCAGCAAGCCAACAGTAACCAATACACCATCTTTTTTAAGCAGGTTGATGTAAAGGTTCACCTCAAATTCGTCGGGAATAGTTACCAAAATGAAGTCTAACGTCAGCTCTTGTTTAGTCATTGCTTCTTTATCAGTCGAAATCAGCACCTGGCTGGCACCAAAGCGCTCGGCATCCGCCTGTTTTTCTTTGTCACGGGTAATGGCCGTAACTTCTGCACCTAAAGCTTTAGCAAGTTTAATGGCCATGTGGCCTAACCCGCCGATACCTACTACACCTACTTTGCTACCTTCTTTAACTCCCCAGTGTTTTAAAGGCGAATAGGTGGTAATGCCGGCACATAATATAGGTGCAGCTGATCTAATATCCAGTGCATCAGGTATCTTAAGCACAAAGGATTCTTTCACTACAATTTTATCCGAATAGCCACCAAATGTATTGTAGCCGCTGCCGTCAGGTTTCATGGGGCCGTTATAAGTGGCCGTCCAACTCACGGGGCCTTCACAATAGTTCTCTTCACCTTCCTGGCAAGGGTTGCAATGGCCGCAAGAGTCAATCATGCAACCCACACCTACGGTGTCGCCCACTTTATATTTGGTAACGGCGCTGCCTGCTTCTAAAACTTTACCAACAATTTCATGGCCTGGAACGCAAGGGTAAAGGGTGTTACCCCAATCGTTCTTTACCTGGTGCAGGTCTGAATGGCATACGCCGCAGTATAAAATGTCAATCAGAACCTCATCTGCCTGAGGTGGTGTACGCTCAAAAGCCATTGGCTTTAAGCTGCTGAAAATAGAGCCTGTAGCGCCGTAGCCTTTGGCTTTTAAGTTTTCCATAGTAACTGTTTAGTGTTTGTTCTATTAGTCAACATTCACCCCACGCACAGGTTTTTCACCAAGTCATTATTTAGAGCAACCATTTACAACCCTTGGCTCTTACTGACGATGTTTCGTTTAGCTTTAGCAAGTAACGGCTACTGCTTAATGTCACTGGTGCTTTTCAAGGCCCAGTAAATTAAAGCGGGCTGGAAAAGTAATCGTGCAAATCTCTTGGTATCGGAATTTAAGCCAAAGGCGTCACGATGATGCGTGTACTGTGCTATATTGCCTGGAAAAACGGCTGCAAAGAAGGCGGCTGCCACTTTGCCAACGGTTTCACGATGTTTTTTGGGGGCGAAGATGATTGCACTGCCTAAAGCAATTTCTGCAAAACCGGAGTATACTACGGTATCATCTATTTTAAGCGGAACCCAATCAGGTACCTGCGCCCTAAAATCTTTGCGCGCAAAAGTGAGATGGCCAATACCGGCGAAGATTAGGTTGCTTCCTAAGAGTACCCGTGCTATGTTTTTAATCTGTTCAGTTTTCATAGTAGCTGATTTAAGGTTTTTACTCTTACAATTACCATTCCACAGTAGGCAGAAGCGCTTTCATAGCCACAGTGGTAAGCATTAACCATTAAAAAAATTAAAGCCCGTTCCTTCTTATCAGGAGCCGGGCTTTAATGTATAGCTTATCTTAAAAGACTGATAATTTACTGTTACCAGATGCTTTGTTTCTTAGACGTTATTTAGTGCTGGCTTTAACAGCCGCAGACTGGCTTCCGTCGGTAAATAATTCGTGCAGCTTAGCAGAAAGCTGTTCGCCGCTTAAGTTTTTGGCGATGATTTTACCAGATGGATCGAGCAAAAAGTTTTGTGGTATGGCACGAACCCCGTAAAGCTGCGCTACTTCGTTGCTCCAGTATTTTAAATCTGATACCTGTGTCCAGTTTAACTGGTCGTCAGCCACAGCTTTGAGCCAAGCCTCTTTTTTGCTATCCAGTGATACGCCTAAAATAGTAAAGTTTTTATCCTTAAAGCGGTTAAATGCCTTTACCACATTAGGGTTTTCTCGCCGGCACGGGCCGCACCACGAAGCCCAGAAATCTACCAGAACATATTTGCCTTTAAAACTGGCTAAAGTTACAGCTTTGCCATCTTTATCTTGCTGTGTAAATAATGGTGCTTGTGCACCCAAAGCTGTTTTTTTCCAGCCATCTAGCCAGGTGCTGTATTGTTGTCCGGCAGCACTACTTTTGACCTGATCACCTAATTGCGCATATAAAGGCGCTACTTCGGTAGCTTCCGGAAAATAGCCACCGTAAGTTTTTAATGCATCCAGTGCAACTACCGATTGATTATACTTTTTGATAAAGGCCGGTAATACCGTTTTTTGTTGTACATTAATGGCTTCCAGTTGTTTATCCAGTGCATCTCCGTTTCGTTGCGCTTCAGGTTGCGCGCGGTATGCCGCCAGCGCTAGTTTTCTTTGCTGTTCAAATGGTGCCAGCACACGATTTAACTCATCATTTATCTTGTTCACATCATAGCCACTCACCTTGGCGCGCAAAACCGAATCGGGTGAGTTTATTGCAATTTTTCCACTTTCAAGATAAATAGCCAATGCATCGGGGCGGCGGATGGTACGCAAGTTTTCGCCATGGTGCGCAATGATAAGCGTAGCTTTAAGCGGTTCGGCCAAGTTGCCTTTAAATGTAAAACTTCCGGCGTTGATAGCGGCAGAATCTGTGACATTACCATTAGCTGTGCGGTAGCTTAAATAAGCCTTGGCAGGCGAATTAAGCTTTCCAATTTTTCCGTTTACAATGTATTGCTGTTGAGCCATAAGCAGGGCCGGGGCTAGCATGGCGATGGTAGCGAGTGTTTTTTTCATCATTTAATATGTGTGATAATAATTTTGTTCTGCTAAATTCAATTTAAAAAATTCATGCGATAATGTTATAAAATATCTTTTGGATACTATTTAATAATTGAGTTTGGCAGCGATTTCAAAAAATTAATGTAGAATCCAATAGTGCTTTTAATGACTTACTTTTAATCTTAAATAGCCACCGGCTGTAAAGATAAATAAATATCTACTATTTCTATAGGGAATATATAATATAGTACTATATTTGCTGCTGTTTATTGAACGTTCTTTGTCAACTTATCCAGAAAGACTGAGGGAAAGGCCCTATGACGTCTTAGCAACCTATACCAGCCTATGGGCAGGTAAAAGGTGCTAACTCCTGCTCTTGCTTAACTGTAAGAGAAAGATAAGACAACAAGTAACATACCGCATGGCGGTATACTGATGTCGTTTTCAGGTTTTCGGGTATAAGTGGCAAAGCTTTGTAGGTCAACTTAAAATAGAAACGACATGAGAATTTATCTGGACAACGCCGCAACCACTCCCTTAGATCCCGAAGTTTTTTCGGCCATGACGCCCTATTTGCTTAATCATTTTGGTAATCCGTCGTCGCATCATGCGCAAGGCCGTCAAGCCAAATCAGCTATAGAAGACAGTCGTGCTGCGATTGCCTCATTGTTAAATGCTTTGCCAGAAGAAATTATTTTTACATCCGGAGGCACAGAAGCTGATAATACAGCTATTTTATCTGCAGTATATGGGCAGGGGATTGATCATGTGATTACTACCCGGTTTGAGCATCATGCCGTATTGCATACGCTTATTGCCTTGCAGGCGCAGGGTAAAATTAAAATCAGCTTTATTGAGCATGATGAGCAGGGAAATTTGGATTTGGAGCATTTGGCGTTTTTGTTGCAAACACACGGCCGCAGCCTGGTATCGGTAATGCATGCCAACAACGAGGTGGGCAATTTAAATGATATTGAAACCATCGGCCGCATTTGTCAAACCTACAACGCCTTGTTTCATTCAGATACGGTGCAAACCATGGGGCATCACCGCTTTGACCTGCAAAAATTAAACATTCATTTTCTGGCTGCATCGGCGCATAAATTTCATGGTCCTAAAGGTGTTGGGTTTGTTTATGTGCGCAAGGGCGTTAAAACCACCCAGCTGATTCATGGCGGCGGTCAGGAAGGCAAACTACGTGCGGGAACGGAAAACATCCCGGGCATCGTTGGTTTGGCTAAAGCACTACAGCTGGCTTATCAGTATCTGGATGAGCATCAGCATCACATTCAGAAATTGAAACAATACACCATTGAGCGGTTGCTGGCCGATGTGCCTGGCATCACATTCAACGGTAATTCGGCCATTGCACACAAAAGTTTGTATACCGTTTTAAATGCAAGTTTTGCAGTAGAGGGCTACGCCCAAAACCTGCTGCAACGTTTAGACGAACAACATATTTCCGTATCCGGCGGAAGTGCCTGCTCTACGGGTGCATCATCACATGTGTTAAGTGCGCTGGATGCGCCAACCAACCGTCAGCACATCCGCTTTTCATTTAGCAAATTTAACACTCAAAACGAGATTGATCAGGTAATGCAAATCTTAACACAGCTATATCAAAGTATAGCTGCTTAAACTATCATCTTGTAAATGCCAGTTGCGCATGCAAAATACTCGCCATAACTTGCAGTTGTTTCTGAATTTGTAGAGGCATGTCTTATTTGACACTTATAATGCATACCTTCTCATAATTATGCCGTATTTTGCATGCGCATGCATCACCTTCAAGATCCTTTATTTCAGATACTGTTCAATCAGCTCAAAGAACCGCGCCTGCTTGTAAAAGCAGCCTCGCCGCACTATACCGTTATAGCTGGTAACCAGGCATGGCAGGAGCTGTTCCGTAAACGGGTAAATGAGTTATCCGGCGCTAATTTTTTGGCAATGGTTGAAGAAATAGCACCCAATGATGCGTTAACTGAACAGATAAATGAAAATTTGCAGCGTGCAGTATTAACTTCATCATCTCAAACGCTTGAACCTTTTTTAATAGCACCGGATGGACTTATCTGGTGGCAGATGGAGTTTTTACCCATAGGCGGAGAGGGCGATGGAGAAGCGAAGTACGTGATGTGCTCCTTGAATAATGTTACCGCTCAGGTGGCTGGTCAGATAGCACTGGAAACTGCTCAGCAAAACGAGCTGCACTTGCTGCGCGAGCAACAGGCGCTTAATGAAGAACTGGCAGCGGCAAATGAAGAATTTAGTGCCATTAATGAAGAACTATTACAATCTCAGGCAAGCCTCTCTGAACTGAATCAGGAGCTTGAGGCTAGGGTAGAACAACGTACGCAGGCGCTTGCTGAAAGTGAGTCAAGAATTCGGGGCATGGTAGAGCAATCTGCCGCGGCTATGCTGGTATTGCATGGCGATAATTTAGTAATTGATATTGCGAATCCACAAATGCTGGAATTGCTTGGCAAATCCGACCATATTATCGGACTTCCTTTGCTCGATGCCTTGCCCGAAATTAAAGGGCAACCTATTTTTGAGATTCTTCATCAGGTTTATCAATCTGGCGAGCAGGTTTCAGAAACGGAGATTCAGGTTGAATTGTATCGCAATGGCCAGACGGAAACCGGCTATTTCAATTTTACTTATACGCCGCTTTGGGAAGAAAATAGAATTACCGGCGTGTTGGAGGTTGCCACCGAGGTAACTGAAATGGTTAAAGCCCGGAACAAAATAGAAGAAAGTGCCAGGCGCTTTACCCGTATGGTATTAACTACGCCCATTGGTATGTGCGTTATAAAAGGCCGCAATTTGATAATTGATATTGCTAACCAACCAATATTAGATGTATGGGGCCGGATTAGTGAAGATGTTTTAGGAAAAAAGCTCATCGATGTTTTTCCGGAACTGGAAGGGCAGCCTTACCCCAAAATGTTGCTAAGCATTTTTGACAAAAAAGAACCGGTTGCCTTCGCCGAACTGCCAGTGACTATCATATTGCCCGAAGGTGGCGTAAAGCAAGCGTTTATTGATTTCTCTTACGATCCGCTGTTTGACGACGATGGTAATGTTGAAGCTATTTTGGTTAGTGTTAAAGATATAACTGAAATGGTGGAAAGTCGCAAGCTTTTACAGGAGCGGCAGGAAGAGATGGAAGCGCTGAATGAAGAATTGGCTGCATCCAACGAAGAGCTCATGACCACTAATGAAGAGCTCACGGAAGCGCAGATGGCTTTGGAGCGAATGGTAGATCAGTTGGCAGATAGCGAACAGCGTTTAAGCAGCTTAATAGACCAGGCACCAGTAGGTATGTGCTTTTTGCGTGGGGAAAACTTGGTGATTGATTTGGTAAACCAAGCCATGCTTGATATATGGGGACGTACACAGGAGGAAGTGCTTGGTAAACTACATAAACAGGCCAGGCCTGAACTGCAGGGTCAGTCTGTTCATGCCTGGATGGACGAAGCGTACCAAACCGGAATTACCCGTTATAATACTGATTTAAAAGTGACGCTTTATCACCAGGGCGGGTTACGGGAGGCATACGTCAACTCCATTTATCATCCGCTTAAAGATCAGAATGGTAAGGTTACCGGCCTTTTAATTATTCTGAATGAAACTACCGACCGCATACTGGCTCAAAAGAAAGCCGAACGCGTGCAGGAACAGCTAAGTATGGCTGTTGAGTCGGCACAGCTTGGCACGTGGTATTTGAATACCGAAACTCAGGAGTTTTTTGCATCGCCCAGACTAAAAGAGCTATTTGGATTTTTGCCGGATGAGGAGATGACCTTTGCAGCGGCCGCAGCCCAAATCACTGATGATTATCGCGACATGGTACTTAACACCATTGAAAAAGTAGCGCTGCAAGGTGGCAGTTATGATCTTGAATATCCTGTACATGACTTTCATGACGGTAAGCTGCGCTGGATTAAGGCAACCGGTAAGCTTTACCCCGCAGAGAATGGGCAGCCGGCTCACTTTTCGGGCACCAAAATGGATATTACCCAACGTAAGCTGGAAGAGATCAGGAAAAATGATTTTATTGCCATTGCCAGCCATGAGCTTAAAACACCATTAACCAGTTTAAAAGCTTATTTGCAGGTAATGAACATAAAGGCTCAAAAAGCAGAAGAAAGTTTTTATAGCAGTGCCTTAACTAAATCGCTTACCCAGATAGATAAAATGCAAGTGCTGATTAAAGGCTTTTTAGATGTAGCCAGGGCCGAGTCGGGTAAGTTGCATTTGGATGCTACGCCATTTGATTTAAACGAACTTTTGCAAGAAAGTGCAGATGAAGCAACGCTTTTGTACCCATCTCATCAAATTAGTGTTTTGCCGTGCAATCAGGTTAAGGTAATGGCCGATCGCGATAAAATTGGGCAGGTGTTAAGCAATTTCCTCAGCAACGCCATCAAATATTCGCCCAAAGGTAAAATGATAGAACTGTTTTGTAGCCACGCTGGTAACGACGTAAAAATTCAGGTAAAGGATGAAGGCATGGGTATAAAACCGCAGGATTTAGACCGACTGTTCGACCGATTTTATCGTGTGGAAAGTAAGCACACAAAAACCATCTCCGGCTTTGGTATCGGCCTTTATCTTTGTGCAGAAATTATCCGTTTGCACAACGGTAAAATATGGGCTGAGAGTACGCCCGGCGTAGGTTCTTCTTTTTATTTCACTTTGCCCATTTATGAGGTAGGCTGAACATCCAAAATCTAGTTTTATATTACTATAAACATATCATTGTGATTTGTAGCGCCTGTTGTAAAAGTGCAGGTTTTAATATTACACAAATTAAAGTTTCACAGGCTGGCTTTTCATACTTTGCTTAATCTTTTCTCTATGCTGCTCGCCCCAGGAGCTTAACTCGTGCAGTACATTTTTCAATGTCAGGCTATGCTCGGTGGCCTCATATATGATGGTTACCGGTGTTGTTGGATATACGATGCGCTTTACAAATTCATTCAATTCCAGGTCTTTTAACTCCTTAGCCAAAATTTTTGGTGAGATGCCTATCACTTCGTGCTGAATTTCATTAAACCTTTTTGAGGATTGTACTAAACTCAATATCAGCGGTAGTTTCCACTTGCCACCCAAAACGTACAAAGCATCCAACACGTTGTTCAGTGAACTTGCACATGTTGCTTTATCAGGAGCGGTTATCAAATCTTCAATCATCATTGTCATATAAGCAAAGCTACGCACTTTCCTGAAAGTAAGCGCTTTCCTTTGGGTAAGTACTGTCTTTTTGATAGTTAGTCCAGATACCTTTGCTGATAATAATTGCGAGAGCCGGATAGCCGTTTGCATAAGGAATCGAAGCTTTGATCATGCATAAACATCTATTGTAAAAACGGCCCTAAAGCTCCCGCCATATGTAAAGCTTTTAATATCAAAAAAAATTATGAAACGTATTTTGCATTTAATTTCCAGCATTCAGGGAAATGAGTCTTACAGCCTTAAACTGGGCCAAGCCATTGTAAAAAAGGCAATGGAAAAATATCCGGACAGCACGGTTGAAGAGGTGAACTTAAACGATTTAGACATCCCGCATTTGAACCCTCAGATTTTGCAATCCATGTTTACGCCCGGCGACCAATTGACTCCCGAAGCTAAAGAGTCGATACGCTATTCTGATGAGGCAGTAAAACAGTTACTGGCTGCTGACATTATTGTCATCGGCGCTCCGCTTTATAATTTCACTATTCCTACCACTCTTAAAGCTTGGATTGATCACATTACAAGGGCTGGGGTTACTTTTGGTTATGGTGAAAACGGCCCTGTAGGTAAGGTTACCGGCAAAAAAGTTTATGTGGCCATGGCATCGGGCGGCATCTATTCGGACGGGCCTTCAAAAGGATACGATTTCGTAGCGCCTTACTTAAAATCGTTCCTCGGCTTTTTAGGGATGACCGATACTAAGGTTTTTCGTGCGGAAGGTGTTAAAGTACCCGGCATTAAGGAACACGCTTTGGAAAAAGGTGTTGCCAGCATACATATAGACTAGTTAACAACCTTCTTTCTTTTCCAATACGTTATTGGTTAAAAGAAATTTAATAACGGCTACATTAAAATAAAAACCCCGAAGCTATAGCTTTGGGGTTTTTATTTGTTAAGCATTACTTATAAAATTTTAACCCAAATTGAATATCGTTTGTGGAATTGAATTTTTTAACAGCTTTTTTATGATCTAATACTTTTTTTTATAGTAAGCACTAACATAAACCTACTATTTATCATATATTAAAATTATAATAATTTTTTAGTATAGATATCTGCAATGTGCCAATAATTCGGTTGAGTCGTTATTGATTTGATAATATGGTTGCGTGGTTGACTTAACAAGGTGAATCTAGTTTTGCCGCAAACTTAAGCAATCAATAATGTTCAAAACTCTACACAAATCAATAGCAATGATGTTGCTGTTGTTATGCTGCTTCGCCCGAACGACTGTATGGGCACAAACCTCACAAGCCGGTATCACGGGTACCATCACCGACGAGAAAAAAGAAGGTATCCCCGGCGCTACCATACAAATCCGGAATGAATCAACCGGCTTTACTACCACCACACAAACTAACCAGAAAGGTGAATATGTTTTTAAACAAGTGCCTTTGGGTGGTCCTTATACCGTTAACGTAAGTTATGTAGGTTACGGCTCACAAAAAAGAAGTGGCTACATGCTTAACCTGAGCGATTTGTTGCAGCTAAACATTCAAATGCAGGCAACCAACAACACGCTGAATGTGGTAGAGGTAAACGGCAACCGTATGCAGAACAACATTCCAAACTTAGGAGCCTCAACATCGGTTAACGCCAGAAATATCCAGAAGCTACCGGTAAACGGCCGTAACTTTACTTCGTTGATTGACTTGTCGCCATTAAGCCGCGGCAATAACCTGTCCGGCCAGTTAGCTACATCAACCAACTTTACCATTGATGGTATGAGTGCCAAAAATCCAACTTTTGGCGGTACCGCAGCACCAAGTTCCCCTTACTCTATCTCTATTGAAGCGGTACGGGAATTTAAGGTAGTAACTAACCAGTATGATGTTACCTACGGACGCAGCGGTGGTGGCCTTATCAACACGGCTACCAAATCGGGTACCAACACCTTTAGCGGCAGTGCTTTTACATTTATCAGAGCCGATGAATTATCATCGCCTTATGATACCCGTGGTAATAAACGCGACGTGCCATTCTCTACTTATCAGTACGGTTTCTCATTAGGCGGACCAATCATTAAAGACAAGGCTCACTTCTTTGTAGCTTTAGATCGCCAGCGCGATGCCAGACCTCTGCAAATTGCTGATATACAGAGCCCGGCCGACGAGTCCCGTTACAGTATAAGTCAATCTGTATTGAATAACTTTTTAACTACTGCCCGCAACAAATACGGCGTAGCGTCCTCCCCGCAGGTGGGTTCATTTGATAAGAAAGAAAACACCACAGCGGTATACGCCCGTGTAGATGTGCAACTGAACAGCAAGAACTTATTAACGGTAAGCAACAACTACATTTATGATCTGAACAACCAGAACATTGGCGATAACACAAATATCACCCTATACGAAACCTATGGTACCACCCGTAATAAAAGTAACAGTACGCTGGCTACCTTACGTTCAACTTTATCGCCGCGTTTAACCAACGAGTTAAAGTTTCAGCAAATGTCGGCTTCTTTAGAAAGCCTTCCCGGCAATCAGCTGCCGCAGGGTACGGCTACAATTCCGCGTGTTATTGTAACAAACGTACCTTCGGTAGTAAATGGTAAAACAGTGCGTACCTCACTACAATTAGGTGGTCAGCGTTATGCACCCGAGTACTTTTTTAGTAATGTATCGCAGTTAACCAATAACGTATATTACAATACGGATAAGATCAACTTCACATTTGGTACCGACCTTATGTATACCCACATGAATTCGAGATACGGTAGTGAAGTGAACGGCAGGTTTTATGTAAATGGCACAAACGGTCTTGATAACTTCAATAACCTGGTTGCCGAACGTTATGCCCGCGAGATTCCGCTGGTAGAGGATCCAAGCGTACGCCAGAATTTCATCAACACCGGCCTGTATGCGCAAATGCAAACCAAGCTGGCAAAAGGATTGGATATGATGGCCGGTTTACGTGCCGATTATACCAATTACCTGGACAAACCAAACTTTAACCAGATAGTGTACGATGATTTGGGTTTAAAAACAGACCATTCACTCACTACTTTCCAGATACAGCCACGGGTACAATTTACCTGGGATATAGGCGAACGTCAGCGTGATATTATTCGCTTTGGTGCAGGTATATTCGGTTCTGATATCTTGAACTATACCATGATCAACAATATGGTATTTGATGGCACTAAACTGGCCGCAGTAGATATTAGCATTCCTAAGACCGGACCAAGCCTGGTACCGGTTCCAAATTTTCCTTTATACCGTGCTGATCCTTCCAAATCTCCGGGTGCAGAATTGTTTAACATCCCCGGCGTATCTAAATTAGCAACCATTAACCTCAACCGCGAGGATGTGAAAATACCGGTAGTATACAAAGCAAACTTCTCATACAACCGCTTTGTAACAGAGCGTTTAAGATTAGGTGTGAGCGCCTACATGACACTGGCCCGTAACAACTATATGTATACCGATGCCAACATGGCCGATCAGCCTTTCTTCAGGCTTTCTAATGAAGACAATCGCGGTGTATATGTTCCGGCATCAAGCATCTTGGCCAGCGGCGCTACCGACTGGACCCTTGGTCGTAAAACCAACCGCGTAGGCCGTGTGCTGGCGTTAAACAGCGATGGCAAGGTTAACCAGTATGCATTTGTGTTTGACGGTACTTACCGTTACTGGAAAGATGGTGAAGTTTCTTTTAGCTATACCTGGAATGATACCAAAGACAATACCTCATACAACGGTAACGTGGCCAATTCGGCAACCCTGTCCGTTCCTGTAAAGGATGATCCACGCGATTTAAGCAAGATGACTGCTTCGGATAACCAGTTCCGCAATAAGATTGTATTTTACGGTACCCTGCCTACTTTTTACGGCTTTAGCGTTGGTTTCCGTTATTCGGGCATAGGCGGTACCCGCTATTCGCTGTTGGCTGGTGGTAACGTAAATGGTGATTTTGTGGCCACTAACGATTTGGCCTATGTTTTTGATCCTAATAATACTGCTGTTCCGCAAGCTGTACGCACCGGTGTACAAACCCTGCTCGACAACCCCGATGTAAGCTCAAGCCTTAAAGATTACGTGCGCAAAAGCATAGGTAAAGTAGCTGAAAGAAATGCTGGTGTCAACGGCTTCTATGGTCAGTGGGATATTCGTATTGCTAAGCGTTTCAGAACTTTTACCAAAAAGCAATACATCGAAGTGTCAGGCGACCTGTTTAACGTAGCTAACTTATTTAACAAAAATAAAGGTGTGACCAAAAACCTTGGCGCTACCAGCATTTACGCGTTAACCGGTTTTGATGCCGCCACCAGCAATTATAATTACAGCGTTAACCCTAGTGCAGGTGTGGTGGTACCAGGCGGTAACCCTTATCAATTTCAGCTAGGATTGCGTTACGGATTCTAAAATCTAGAACTGCTAAATAATGAAATACCTTTCCACTATACTACTGTGTCTTGCCCTTACCGGGGCAAGAGCACAGTCTGTTACCCAGCCAACACCTAAAAGTATTTATTCTCCTCAGGTAGAACAAAATGGTTCAGTAACATTTAGGTTTTTGGCGCCAAACGCTCAAAAAGTTTCTTTGATTATGGACGATGCCAAACCCCGAACTATGAGCAAGGATACTGATGGCGTTTGGACTTATACAGAAACCTTTGCACCTGATGTATACCGCTATACTTTTTCGGTAGATGGTAACGTACTGCCCGATCCAAATAATCCTTACATCAAACCTTTATTTAAACGTGCCCTGGGGCAAAGCCTGGCTCATGTGCCAGGACCAAAAACATTAAGCTGGGAGGTGAATGATGTGCCGCACGGTGTGTTGAGCCAGCATTTCTTTAAATCGAAACTAATTGGTGATGATCGTGACATACGTGTGTACACGCCACCTGGATATGACCCTAAGCGTAAGGAGCCATACCCGGTACTTTACCTGTTTCACGGACTTACTGATGAAACCAGTGCATGGGTAACAGCCGGACGCGAAAATATAATCATGGATAATTTGATTGCCCAAGGCAAGGCCAAGCCCATGATTATTATTAACACGCTTGGTTATGGCGCACCCGAAATGTTTGATCCGGGCACCGGTCAGCGCACCAAAGAAGCTTACCTGAAAAACGAAAAACTATTTATTGAAGCTTTGCTGCAAGAAGTGATACCCATGGTAGAAGGCTTGTACAATGTAGGCAAAACCAAAAAGTACCGCGCCGTTGCGGGGTTATCAATGGGCGGTGCCCAGGCATTGGACGCAGGGTTAAACCATGCAGATACGTTTAATTATATGGGTTCATTTAGTCCGGCGGTGATATTGCTCGACCCGGATTGGAACAAGGCGTTTCCCGGCTTAAACGAGTCGGTTAATCAGAAATTGAAATTAGCCTGGATTGCCATTGGCAAAGATGATTTTTTAACGCCGAATGACCGCAAATTCATCGACTGGCTAAAGGCAAAAAAAATCAACCATCAATACAAAGAAAGTGAAGGCGTGCATAGTTACCAAGTATGGCGCCGCTACCTGACAGAATTTGTTCCCCTGCTATTTAAATAAATTAAATCAACTACTCATAATGAAAAAACTTTTAATAATACCGTTTTGCTGCCTATTGCTTTCGGCATCTGCACAGCAAAAATTGGATGTACAGGCTCACCGTGGTGGCATGGCTTTAATGCCCGAAAACACGATTCCGGCCATGTTAAATGGCGTAAAAATCGGCGCTAAAACTTTAGAACTGGATGTTGTAATATCGGCAGACGGAAAAGTGGTTGTATCACATGACCCATATATGTCGGCAGTGTTTATGACCAAACCGGATGGTTCTTATATTACCAAGGAAGAAGAAAAGAATCTGGCTTTGTATCAGATGTCTTACGATAGTATCAGCCGGTACAAATCAGGAATAAAACCACATCCTATGTTCCCTGAACAGATGAAATTGGTTACCCGTAAACCGCTATTAAGCGATTTGATTGATAGCGTAGAGGCCTATGTAAAGGTGAATAAGCTAAAACCGGTTTACTATAACATCGAAACTAAATGTTCGCCTATGGGCGACGGAAAGTATAACCCTGCGCCAGACGTTTTTGTGAAAACCATGATGGATGTAATCAATCAAAAGGGTATCAAGAAGCGAGTTATGATTCAATCTTTTGATGTTAGAACTTTACAGGTATTGCATAAAACGGAGCCTAAGGTTAAATTGTCATTGCTGGTTAGCGGAAAAATGCAGCTATCTGAAGAGCAGTTGAAAAAGTACGGTTTATCTGCCAAAGAAGTGGCCGACTATTTTAAACAAGTGAACTCAAAGAAAGGCGGCCTGGATGATGATTTAGCAAATTTGGGCTTTGTGCCGGATATATACAGTCCGTATTACAGCGGAGTGGATGCAGCAATGGTAAAAAAAGCGCATGATAAAAAAATGCAGATCATTCCATGGACGGTGGATAAAGAAGAAGATATGACCACTTTAAATCAATTAGGTGTGGACGGTATTATTTCCAATTGTCCTGATAAATTGGTAAAACTATTCGGCTCTTATCAAAAGTAAAAACACATTTACTTAGTTGATTTATGTGCAACGCCTGTATAGGCAAAACACAGTCAAATCATAATGATAAACGAACAAGCCCCTCACATAATTCTGAGGGGCTTGTTCGTTTATAAAAAGGTGTATATTACCCAAAGTTGATTTTTATGGTGCGAAGGCCTCCACGCTGATAGATACATAATGCCCATTTATCACTAAATTCAACATTTTAACCACGCCATGATTGACAATTTCCCATTCTACCTTTGCCTAGTAATCACCATACTGTTGTTGATTATGCTGGCTAATAAAATTAAAATCGCTTATCCGGTTTTGCTGGTTGCTGCCGGCTTACTCATCAGTTTTATTCCGGGTATACCGGAGTTACATATCGAATCTGAACTGATCTTCGTCATCTTCTTACCGCCGTTATTATATGATGCGGCATGGCAAATTTCTTGGAAGGAGCTGTGGCACTGGCGGCGTATTATCAGCAGTTTTGCGTTTATTATTGTGTTTTTTACAGCATTGGCTGTGGCGTTGGCAGCTAATCATTTTATTCCTGGATTTTCTTTAGCGCTGGGCTTCTTGTTGGGCGGTATCGTGTCTCCGCCGGATGCCGTAAGTGCTGGGGCCATTCTCAAATTTGTTAAGGTGCCAAAAACTATTTCATCAATTTTAGAGGGCGAAAGTTTGTTAAACGATGCGTCGTCGCTTATCATATTCCGGTTTGCCATGATAGCGGTTGGTACCGGGCAGTTCATTTGGTACCAGGCAGCCCTTTCATTTGTATGGATGCTTTTAGGCGGTGTAGGTAGTGGGCTGCTTATTGGCTGGCTGATGATGAATGTACACAAATTCTTACCCACGGATGCCAACATGGATATCATCCTAACCTTGGTTACACCGTATGCTATGTATATAACGGCCGAAGAAATAGGTGCCTCGGGCGTGCTGGCTGTAGTAGCGGGCGGGTTATTGCTCTCTAACAGACGGCTGCGGTTTTTGAACAGCACCTCACGGTTGCGAAATGTAAACGTGTGGGAAAGTTTAAGCTTTATTTTAAATGGGCTGGTTTTTATGCTGATAGGCTTGGATCTGTCGCAAATTACAGCCGAACTTGGCGATGTAAGTTTAACTACCGCTATCGGGTACGGCCTGCTGATTACGCTTGTGCTAGTTGTAATGCGATTAATATCTGCATACGGGGCAGTAGTATTTACGTTAATTGCACGTAATTATATTACGGTAGCAGATTCCCGCAATCCGGGTGTTAAAGGGCCATTCGTGATTGGTTGGGCGGGTATGCGGGGTGTTGTTTCGCTGGCTGCAGCTTTATCTATACCGGCCACCTTGCCTGGCGGTGCAGCTTTTCCTGAACGAAGTTTGATTTTGTTTATCACGTTTGTGGTTATTTTAAGCACTTTATTGATACAGGGATTAACTTTACCTGTTATCATTAAACGCCTAAATCTTACGGATGTATATAATGACCAACCCAAAGAAGAGGAGCAATACTTAGACCTTAAAATACAACTCAAAGAGGTGGCTCTAGATTATTTGCACCATAATTACCAAAAAGAGTTAGAGCAGCATCCTGCTTTGCAGCAGATGGCGCAAAAGTGGCAGCTTCATTCAACAGAACCAGATGCTGCCGAACTAACCCATCAACCCAAAGAGATTTACCAGAATATCCTTGAAGAGCAACGCCGCTGGCTGATTCAAAAGAACCACGACGGTAACAAATACAGTGAAGATGTTATTCGGCGGCATTTGCTTTTCCTTGATTTGGAAGAGGAAAAAATGAGTTTCATATAATCTATTTATTTAGAGCTTGTTGCTATAATTAATTGGAAGAGCCAACAAATACTTGTTCAAACACGTTATGAAAGTGTTCACCGTATCCCACCCATTATGTATTTGATGATCGACTGGCACACGCTTTTTGTTAATGACTTGAATGTGGCTTATGCTTTGGAAATTGCTCTCCGAACCATTTTAATGTTTGCTTTTGTGTTATTGATGCTGCGGTTGTCGGGCAAAAAGGGGGTACGGCAATTAACAATTTTTGAGGTAGCCATCATTATAGCGTTGGGTTCGGCGGCAGGCGATCCGATGTTTAATAAAGACATGGCTATTTTACCGTCGCTGCTGGTGTTTGCCATTATACTTGGGTTTTACCGCTTGCTTACCTATATTGCAGCAAGGAGTGTTCGTTTTGAAAGTATGCTGGAGGGCGATCCGATGTATATAATTGAAGATGGTATGTTTACCTTACAAGAGGAAAGCGATAACACTTTTGCTAAAGATGAATTTTTTGCCGAAATGCGTGCAGAAAGCATTGAGCATGTAGGGCAGGTGCGTACGGCAGTTTTGGAAACTAACGGGCAAGTAAGCTTTTTCTTTTACCCGGATGGTGAAGTTCGCCCGGGGCTTCCTGTATTACCGAAGCCATACAGCAAGCGGTCTAAAATCATCAAGACACATGGCGATTATGCTTGTGCTTACTGCGGATATGTAGAAAGCCGGGGCAATAGTGGGCAATGCACCCGTTGTAAACATGAAGAGTGGGTGGAGGCTATAAAAACCCTTAGAATTGGCTGATAAACACCAGTCAAAAAAATAACTTTTAATGATAAATATAATATGAGCACAGAAAAAGCAATATTAGCAGGTGGATGTTTTTGGGGAGTAGAAGAGCTCATCAGGCATTTACCAGGTGTGGTTTCAACGGTTGTTGGTTATACCGGCGGCGATGTTCCTAATGCAACTTACCGTAATCATGGAACGCATGCAGAAGGTATCGCTATAACATTCGATCCGGAAAAGCTTTCTTACCGCAAGCTGTTGGAGTACTTTTTTCAGATACACGACCCAACAACAAGAAACCGGCAAGGCAACGATATAGGCATGTCTTATCGTTCGGCCATTTTTTATCTTACAGATGCACAACGCGATACTGCTAATGCCTTGATTGCCGAGATGGATGCATCGGGCAAATGGCCCGGAAAAATTGTAACCGAAGTTGTACCAGCTACTGATTTTTGGGATGCAGAGCAGGAGCATCAAGATTATTTACAAAAAAACCCATACGGGTACACGTGCCATTTTGAAAGGCCCGAGTGGAAGCTGTAAAGATTTGATTTGATAATAACTTTGGTTGCATTCCAGAACCTTGTTCGGCTTAATTCTGGAATGCAACCAATTGTTTAATAATGACCTTTGTTGCGTAGGTTTTAATAGTTTTTAGCGTTTATTAATTTACGCTTAAAGGCAAATCACACCAAAAAGTACTGCCTTTGCCAAGATCGCTGTGCACACCTATTTTGCCACCATGCCGCTTTATAATTTCGGCACTGATGTATAATCCTAATCCCAAGCCCGAATATTGAGTGCCCGAAAAGTCAGCCCGGTAGTGGCGGTCAAATAAGTGTAAAATCTTTTCTGCCGGGATGCCCGGTCCGGTGTCTCTAACTGATATTCTTACAAACTCGCTTTGCTGTTCTGCCTTCAAGTAAATGATAGGGGAGTCGGGTGCATATTTGACGGCGTTATTAAGTAAGTTAATCAGCACCTGTTCAATACGGTGCTCATCTGCATGTAACTGAAGGCTTTCATCACATTCAATATGCACTTCATGCTTTCCGTTGGCTACGATATGGCTGGATGAGGTGCGAAGCAAATCAATTACGGCAAAAGTTTTCTTTTGCAGTTGAAGTTGCCCTTCATTCATTCTGGTAGCGTTAAGAAGACTGTCAATCAGGCTAATTACCTTATCCACACTACGGCCGGCCTGATCAATCATTTTAGGTAATGCGGCAGAGGTTGGCGTATTTTTAAGACGCTCTAATATTTGCAACGCCATTTTAAGGCTGGTTATCGGTGTTTTAAGTTCGTGGCTGGCAACACTGATAAAATCATCTTTACGCCGCTCCAGTTCTTTTTTTTCTGTAATATCTGTAAATAACCCCACGGCACCGGTAACATTTCCTTCTATATCGATAATAGGTGCCGCATTCATCGTTAAATACATGCGACGGCTACCGGGTCGTTCTATGGCCAATTCGTAATTAAAAACAGGTTTTTTAGTAGCCATGGCCACCATGGTAGGGTGCTCACTGTCGGCCATAGGTGTACCATCGAGATGAATATTGTACCATTCAGGAGAATTGCTGGTTCTTTCGGGAAAACGCTCACTATTGGTGTCCAGTATTTGGTGAGCCATTGGGTTCGAATAAATGATTTGGCCTGATGTGTCTGTGATACCTACGCCTTCGGCCATATGATCCATTACCCGCTTTAATTGCTGCTCATTTTGTTGGAGTAACTGATTGGTACGTGTAGTTTCCGTACAAACCACCAGAATTCCTTCCGGAACGCCTTGCACTCCCCGTATAGGATTGTATGAAAAAGTCCAGTACACATCATCCAGCTTGCCGTTCCGGTATATGGGAATGAGCTGATCTTCCAGATAAACAGAATTTCCGGTGGTTAGAACACCCTCAATCATCGGGCTTATTATCGGCCATATTTCCTGCCAGGTATCTTCTCCCTTTTGCCCTAAAGCTTTAGGGTGCTTACTGTTTACACCTGTGCCCAGAATTTTTAAATAAGCATTGTTATAAAACTGGATTTTGTCTTTTCCCCACCAAATGAACATCGGAAAGCTAGAATCGAGCAAAAGGTTAACGGATGTTAACAGGTTGGCCGGCCAGGTATTTATGGGCCCAAGCATAGTACTGCTCCAATCAAAGGAGCGTATAAGGTTGCTCATTTCTCCCTTACCATAAATATAATTTGCAGCTTCTGCAGTCTCGTTATCCATATCTTTAATTATCCTGCAAATTTGCAGCGAGTACTGGTAAAGTAAAATAAAATGTGCTGCCTTTGCCCAAGGTACTTTCTGCCCAGATGTTGCCACCATGGCCCTTTACAATCTCACAACAAAGGTAAAGACCAATTCCGAAGCCTGCAATATGTTGCGTTTCGTTTCCTTTTACCCGGTAAAATCGCTCAAAAAGTTTAGGTAAATCTTCTTCCTTAATGCCCATGCCTTCGTCTTGAACGCTCATCTGAGCTTGTCCATTTATGGTAACACAAGCTACTTTTATGGTTGAGCCTGCTGGTGAATATTTTACCGCATTGCTGATAAAATTCTCAATAACATGTCCTATCTTTTCCCTATCGGCCATTATCCAGGTTTCATCAACAGGTGCAAACACTACCTGGTGGGTGGTTACAGAAGCAAGAGATTCTTCTTCGGCTTCTTTTACCAGTAAAGCCAGGTCAAACCGTTCCTGGTCTATATGAATTTTACCTGACTCGAGCCGGGAAACATTCAGGAAACCGTTAATCATTTTGGACATTTTGCCCAGCTGCTTGCCGGCGCGCTCTAGCATGCCAGCAGCTACCGTGTCGCCGCTTGTTGATGCTTTTTTTTGTGAAACCTGCACATAACTAAACGCAGAGGTAAGCGGCGTTTTTAACTCATGGCTTACCATACTGATGAAGTCATTCTTACGCTGCTCGTTCTGTTTTTGCTCGGTGATGTCTAACACAGTACCGAGTATGCTCAATGGCTTGCCACTTTCATCTTTTTCAATAACACCGCTTACCCTTAACCATCTTACAGAAATGCCGTTTTGTGGTTGAAGAAGATAGTCTGTTGTAAAGGGAGTATTGTTACGAATAGCGTCGGCAATTGCGTTTTGTATCGGCGCTCGGTATGCTGGGTCTATCCAGTCAAAAAATGCTTCCAGCGTAAGTTGCCTGTCTTGTTCTACACCATGCAGTTCTCTGCTTTTTGTAGAAAGTTGTAACTCTCCCGACACCAGGTTTGCCAGCCATGTTCCCATGCCTGCCGACTGTAGCGCCATTTGCAAAGTTTGTTCGCTGCGTGTAAGATGATTATTAGCTTGCAAAAGGCTTTGTTCGCGTTCCTCTAATTGCTTGTTGGTTTTGTAAAGGTTTTGCTGAGTTTGCCGCAACTCTTCATTAACGGTTTCCACTTCCTTGTTGGTTGCGGCCATCTCTTCATTGGTAGCCTTTAATTTATTTACCAAATTCTGTAATTGTTCCTTTTGCTCTTTTTGCTCGGTGATATCAACGCTAGAACTTATATAGCCTGCAAAAGTGTTGTCTGAACGGAAACGCGGTGTACCCCTGGCTAACAACCACCTATATCCTCCTTGGTAGTTTGGCATACGAAACTCCCATTCCCAGGGCTTCTTTTCTCGAAAAGCCTCTGTGAAAATTTTCATGACATAATCTTTGTCATCCGGGTGCATGGCGTCTATCCACCCAAACTTCATCAGGTCTTCTGTTTTTTTTCCGGTTAAGTGAACCCATGCCTGATTAAAAAATACAGCAGCACCGGTTTCATCACCTACTGAAATGAGCACTTCAGTTCCTTCGGCCATTAACCGGAAGCGTGCTTCACTCTCTAGTATGGAAGCTGCGGCATTGTTGATTTCTGTAATATCTCTGGTAGTGCCGGCTACAGCTTCTACTTCACCGTTTTCATTTACAACGGGGGTGAGAATATAATCATATATCCGCCTGCCTAATGTGGCGTGCGGAAAAGCAACTTCGCCCCTAACAACTTCTTTAGTTGCACGTACATGGTCAATCTCACGTTCATGCATCAGGGCATGCCATTCTTCGTAGCCGTTTTCGCGCAAACCTTTTCCAATAGCGGTATCCCAGGTTTTACCCCACATATCCAGCAATGCCTTGTTGGCATATGTAAAACGGTATTCCAAATCAAAAACGTAAACCAGGTCAGGCGTGCAAGATGTGATGGTTTCGTAAAACCTTTTTTGCTGCTCTGCTTTTTCCTTTTCTTCCCGCAAAGCTTCCTCTGCTTGGGTGCGTCCGGCTAGGGTACAAAAAATGCCTGTTGGCTCGTCATGCTCTCCATATATGGGTGTAAAGCTAAAATCATAGTACGCACTTTCGGTATTGCCGTTTTTATGTAATGCAACATGCTTCAAAGAAGCAGATTGTCCACTAAGTACTTTGCGAAACTCAGGTTCAAATACCGGCCATAGCTCGGGCCATATATGCATACCAGGTTTGCCTAAAGCATCAACACGCTGGTTACCTAAAACAGTAGCAAATGAGTCATTATATATCAAATTGAAATCTTTTCCCCAATATATAGCAGCCGGAAAGTTTGCGTTAAGGCAAATACCTGCAGCCATACGCAGGCTCGGTGGCCATAATTCGATGGCGCCAAAAGCGGTTTGCGACCAGTTAAATTCCAGGATACGTTGGCTCATCTCACCTCCACCCGTTAAAAAAAATAGAGAAAGGCTTGATGGATTAGCTTTGTATATCGGTGCACTCATAGGTTGCGTAGGAGAAAATCTAAAATTATGTGCCAAATTAATTATTATATAATTGTTTTTCTTGAGACTTATGTGATATAAAAACAAGAACAATTAAAAATTTTATATCAACACCTTCTGCCGTTTTACTTAAGTATAACACGCAAAAATTTAAATCTGCATGTTAAAAACCCGTTGTCAGTGTTTGTATTTATTAAATAAATAAATTCTGAAATAGTTTAGCGCTTCAGTTAATATTTAAATGAAAGCCAGATGTGTGGTTATAAGCAATTCAACAATCGAAATACAGGTTTTATTTAATTAATTTGAATGTTTATAAACGCCGTGGTAATTATGGAACAGGTGCTCCGAAATCAAATTGAAAAAATAGTAAAGCTAACAGATGAGGAGTTTCAGTTTGTACTATCGCATTTTACGGTACGCACTTACCGTAAGCATCAGTATTTGGTACAGGCAGGTGATCCGGCGCCACATGATCATTTTGTAGTTAAAGGCTTGCTGAAATCTTTTTATGTTGATGACGCTGGCAAAACGCATATCATGCAGTTTGCCATGGAAGATTGGTGGATATCCGACCCACAGGCTTTTCATAATCAAACCTTGGCTACGCTGAACATAGATTGCATAGAAGATACGCAAGTGCTTTACATATCTTATGATAACCGCGAAAAGCTATGCGCCCGTATGCAAAAAATGGAATACTTTTTTCTGAAAAAGACGGCGGCAGGCTATGTGGCTTTGCAGCGACGGATATTGTCGCTCATGAGTCAAACAGCTGAGGAGCGTTATCAGCAGTTTATTGCGCTTTACCCGTCATTATTGCAGCGTTTGCCCAAAAGCCTTATTGCTTCTTATCTGGGCATTACCAGAGAAACGCTAAGCCGCTTACCTGTATAGTAGCGTGACCTGTATCACACATATTTTGTGCGATACATCCTTTGCCAGCTATTAGGCCATGTTCAAATTTGCAGCTTTAATAAATTATCAAACAAAATAATTTTATAAATGCTCAGTTTGAATATGGAAAAGATAGCATTAGTAGTAGGGGCAAGCGGCATTACCGGCAGCAACCTTGCCGAAAAGCTGATTGCCCAGGGATGGACAACTTACGGATTGGCCCGAAATCCCAATACAGAAATAAATAATCTATTGCCGGTTTCAGCAGATTTATTAAATACCAGCAGCTTAAATACGGCATTGGCTGATATTGCGCCTACACATGTATTTATCACCAGTTGGATGCGTAACGAAACAGAGGCTGAAAATATTCGGGTAAATAGTTTAATGGTGCGTAACCTGTTGGATGTGCTGTCGGCCAAAAAATCTGTGCAGCATGTAGCTTTGGTTACCGGGCTTAAACATTATTTAGGTCCGTTTGAGGCTTATGCCAAAGCCGGAACATTGCCGGTAACGCCGGTACGCGAGGAGCATCCCCGTTTGGAAATTGAAAATTTTTATTATGCGCAGGAAGACGAGGTGTATGCGGCTGCCGAACGAAATGGTTTTGCCTGGAGCATACACCGTCCGCACACGGTAATTGGCAAAGCGGTAGGCAATATGATGAATATGGGTACCACCTTGGCAGTATATGCCAGCATATGCAAAGAAACCGGCAGGCCATTTCATTTTCCCGGCTCCGGCGCACAATGGAACGGGCTTTCTGATGTTACCGACGCTCGTATACTAGCCGAACAGCTAATATGGGCATCAACCACTGATGCCGCGCATAACCACGCATTCAATATTACCAACGGAGAAGTGTTTAGATGGAACTGGCTATGGTATAAATTGGCCGACTGGTTTGGTGTGGAAGCCACCGGTTTTGACGGCACCATTCATTCACTGGAAACCGAGATGGCTAATGATGGCCCGCTATGGAAAGAAATCGCTATAAAGCATAACTTAAAAGAGTATGATTTAAACAGGCTGGCGTCGGCCTGGCACACCGATTTAGATTTAGGGCGGCCTATTGAAGTAATGACAGATATGTCTAAAAGCCGTAAGTTAGGTTTTACCGCCTATCAGGATACCCGCGAATCGTTTTTTGATTTGTTTGAGAAGTTAAGGGAAGAGCGGTTAATTCCATAAATATTTATGTGTGAAGCGGCAAAACAAAAGCCGCTTCACACATCCATTTATCCATTAAGCATATCTTGCAAGCATCCGCATTTTGGCTACATATAGCTATAAATAGAATTCGCTTTACAATATGCACTTCTTCATTAATGAATATGCATTGTTAATTGCTTTGTAGTAGTAATTTGCTAATAGTTAACATGTTGTTGTTTTTGTGATAGGCTGTGTTTAACTTTAAGTAAACTTATCGCATATGTCAGCTTGGGGACCTTTACAGCAACGCTACGAAACTGTCCGGCCGCGAAAGATACTAGCCTTGGATGGGGGCGGTATACGGGGCATCCTTACGCTCGAAATTCTGGCAGCTATAGAAAGCCAGTTAAAAGCCAAGCTAAACCAAGATGATAGCTTCCGGCTTTCAGATTACTTTGATTATATAGGTGGTACCAGCACGGGTGCTATCATTGCAGCAGGCTTGTCGTTGGGGATGTCGGTACAGCAGTTGATTTCATTTTATGAAACCAAAGGCGAAGCCATGTTCGACAAAGCTTTTCTGCTTGAAAAAGTGAAGTACTTTTATCATGATGGCCCTTTACTTAATGAGTTAAAAGCAACCTTCGGATCGGGCAGTATTGATTTGCGGACAGGTGTTTTCAAAACCTTGCTTTTAGTAGTCACCATGAACCGCTCAACGGATTCGCCCTGGCCAATCAGCAATAACCCGATGGGGTATTACAATAACGCTCAAAGGCCCGATTGTAATTTACAAATACCCCTTTACCAATTGGTAAGGGCCAGTACAGCAGCACCTGCTTATTTTAAGCCGGAAACTTTGCAATGGAATCCGGATGATCCTGATAAAACCTTTGTTTTTGTAGATGGTGGCGTTACGCCTTATAACAATCCAGCTTTTTTGATGTACCGTATGGCTACGCAATCAGCTTACGGGCTAAATTGGCAAACGGGCGAACGCAATTTATTAATTGTATCGGTTGGAACAGGTTCGGCAGCATCCACAGGCGTTTATGACAACATCTTGGAAACACTAAAAGAACTGCCCGGCAATTTGATGTATGCCATGCAGGTAGATCAAGACATTAATTGCCGTACGGTTGGACGCTGTATTTACGGCGCACCGATAGACCGCGAACTGCACGACATGATACCCATGGATGCAGCAGGTAATGTGTTAAATATTGATACTGATGCCAACCGGCATTTTTCATACTTGCGCTACAATGCCGATTTAAGTGTAGAAGGACTAACCGCACTTGGACTAAGCCATATCAATTCTGATAAAATAAGAGAAATGGATTCTGTAAAAAATATACGACAGTTGCGGGAAGTTGGACAAAAAGCAGCGGCTCAGGTAAATGTAGCCAAGCATTTCGCTTCGTTTTAAAACGCTACTTTGCGGAATGAAACATTATCTGCTTTTTACAGGCCATATGATAGATAAGGATGGACGAAGTGAAAAGCGTTTTCCACAGGATAAAGAAATATCAGCAAAAGAGAAAATTAAGCAGGTATTAGTTGATATATCAGCTACCATTCACGGGCCATTTGCGGGCATTGCCGGTGGTGCCTGTGGCGGGGATATTCTTTTTCATGAGTGCTGTGCAGAACTGGGTATTCCGTCAAAAATGTATCTGGCCTTGCCGCCCAACGAATTTAAAATCACCTCGGTTTCATTTGCAGGCAAAGATTGGAGCGAACGATTTGACAGTTTAATACATCAATTACCAGTTGTAGTACTGCCAGATAACGTATATGCTGGTGAAGGCTACAATATCTGGCAGCGTGCAAATTTGTGGATGCTTGATGCAGCACTTCAAAACGGTCGCGTTAACATGACACTGATCGTTTTATGGGATGGCAGCCCCAGCAATGCTGAAGGCGGCGCAGCACACATGGTAGAAATTGCAAAATTGCAAAGGCTGACTATAGCACACATAAATACGGCTTTGCTTTGATGCTTAAACCCCCAACTTGTCAGCCATTGCTATTGTCCTGGCTTTAAATTAAGGAGCGAGTTATGCATCCAGCCAATGATTTTAATGCTGCGTACTTTGCCGCTTTGTTTTTGTAAAACCTCGTTTTGGCTGTTTACCAGATAAACTTTACACCACTGCCCGTTGGTTTCGATCAAGCCAACTTCATATCCTGCACCAAGCTTTTTAATAATAGGCGAGTTGGTAGATGATCCGTTGCGGAAGTTTGTTCCATCGGTGTTTACCACGTAAACTTTGCCGGTATTATTAACGCTTCCAAATACCTGTTTCTTAAATTCATTCCACGGAAAAGCCGGACCCGGATCGGGTTTGCGCGCCGGTGAAATATCATCATGCCCAATGGCTGTTATCAGGTGATAGGTATTAAACAACTCCTTACATAATTTATATAGTGCCTGTAACTGAGCATCAGGGAAAATATGCCAGAAATGGTTATCCCGGCCTGTCCAGAACTTATGTTTATGCTCAAGTTTCACAAACTTTTGAGCATCTGTTGCAGGGTAAGTTTTAAAACCACTGTCGGTACTTCTTCTAAAGCTGCCGTCGGTAAGCCTTTCGGCAAAGCCGGGGTTTACAATTTCTATCCCTATGGCATGAAAGTTTAGGTTGTCGGTGCCATCCCATGTGCTAGTGCCTGCATGGTTGGCGCGCCGGTTAAAAGGAATAAGTTGTGTAATGGAGCCATCATAATCAAGCACGATGTGTGCCGCAATTTTATCAGGGTTGTTGCGGGTGTCCATGAACCAGTTAATAGCAGACGATGCTGTATCTGTTGCTGTGTAATGGATGATTACGTAATCAGGATCTATCAAATCCCTTACATTGCCCGATTTGGAGATTTTAATTTTGTCATCGGCACCATCAGGCACCAGCCAGTGATTTTGAATTTTCATGTTATAAGGTTTAGCGTATTTTAAGCTATCAGAGCCCGTGGCGGATTTAACAAATATTCGTAAGCCGCCATAATGGGTTTAAGTTTGCTGAGTTGTTGATCAAACTTTTTGATGATTAAGCCATCGGTATCCAGCGTTTTGGCCTGGTCATAAGCCTGTTGAAAGTTTTCCATTTGGCTTAATCCAAAGTAAGCCTCTGCCTTGTTTACCAAAATCCAGATTTGTTGCTCCTTTAACGTTTTTTCCTGCGATGCTTTAATCTGATCGTCAAGCAAAATAGCTTGCTGTTGATTATGAGCGGTTTGGGTAACTGTAATCCAATCTTCTTCACACATTCTAATCACTTCATGCCTTATTCGCTTGGCCCAAACCATATCGGCAATTTTTTCCTGCTCGGTGTCATATACATCAGAAGCTGCACGTGCGTTCAGTAAAAAAGCCAGGTTTACCGCTTGGTAACGTGATGTTAATAAATAGTAACTACGGGCTGCATAACTGATGGCTTTTTGAAGATGCTCACTTTTTAACGTGTTAAAAAAAAGCCTCTTTTCAATTTTTGCTGCTAGCGCAACGGTTTCAGGATCATTAGTGTCTTTTAAATCAAGCTCCGCTAAGATATTTATAGCTTTGTTTAGTGCAGTTGTTTCATCTGGCTGTTTACTTTGAAAGGTAGCTAAAGCTAAACGCTGAATGATATAGGCAGTGTTAGACATAATCTGGTCTTCACAGCCTTGTTTAAGAATTTGATAAGCCGCATTATAAAAAGTTGTAGCGGCAACAAATTGCTCGCTGTTAAGCGCAGTTTCGCCTTGCTTTATCAGTGTAGATATGGTTTGCAGTGCTGCATCATCATTTTGTTGAGCAATCACATTAGCCAGGTTTTCCTTGCTTTCGTTAACGGCTTTATTTACTTTTTGGGCCAGTTCATCTGCTTCCTTTCTTAACGATGGGGGAATTAATAGATCGTAAAAAGTGTAAACCGGGCTATCCGTATCCGGATCAGATCTTTGTAGCAAAGCGTCCAGCATTTCACCTAAAAGTTTCTGAAACCTCAATACTTCGTAGTAATCTATATTAAGACCAAGATGGGTATATTTTGTAATTAAAATGTGATTTAAATCGAAGGGATAAGATAAGTGATCTTCACTGATGACGATAGTAGTATACGGGCGTAAAGCATGCCTGATTCCTAATTCATAACATGCGTTTGGATTGGCGGTTGATATATCTGCAATAACAATATCAGCTGTAAACAATTGCTCATACATTACCTTGTCTATAACCCCTGCGTGCCTTATCTCATCGGCTCGTACACAAAGCAGGTTTTTGCTTTCTACAACAGGTTTAATCAGCGCATGATAGGTATAATCCAAATCGAGCTTGCGCCCGGTAGCAAAATCGGTTTTTAAACCAAATCCCATTACAACAAAGCACGACTTCTGATTTTCCATACCGAAAGTGGTTATTGCTTATATAAAGCTATATGATATAAAATTAATTAGCAAGTGTATCTTGTTGATTTTGAGAATATTTATGGTTTATTGATTAATAATGTGCAAATAAGTTTCTGGGAATGTTTAACTAATAATGTTTCCGGTTTGACGATGGGTTAAAGTACCTATCAGTTAAAGTATAACTTAATTATTACATAGCTTATGCGCTGTATTAGGTAAGATTTACTAGCTTAAAGAAATTAGTTAATGCAATTTTTAAAAAGTTGCATTTTTTTGGTGAAATGAGTTGAATCTTTTTAAAAAATTAAAAAAGTTTGCTTGTTTATCAGAAAAAAACTAAATATGTAAATCTTTAATTCTCTTAACCAATGCCCCAAAATATATCTGCTTTAGTTACCAATGCTAACGCAATTAAGTGTTTGTATTACAATGAGGCTTTATCAAGCTCTGATATCAGCGGTTATATTGGGAAAAGTATCCCTCATGCTATCAAAGTACTAAATGAGCTTATTAAAGAAGGGTATGTTATTGAAAAAGGGTATGCTAGTTCAAGCGGTGGTCGTAAGCCTTTGCAATATTCGCTCATACCAGATACACATTACATTGTATCAGTAGCCATCAGCCAGTTTTATATTCAAATTGGCATGCTGGATATGAACAACCGGTTTGTTACCGAAATTGTACAGCATGAATTTAAATTGTACGATTTGCAAGCAGAAGAGCTTGCTGCTGAGATTGAAAAGTTTATAACGCAGGCCGGTTTTGAAAAAAATAAAATATTAGGCATAGGGGTTACCATGCCCGGATTTATCGATCCGGTTAAAGGTATCAATTATACCCATTTGGAGTGCAAAGACCAATCTTTGGTTGAATACCTTCAGCAAGCCGTTTCCCTTCCGGTTTTCATTGAAAACGACTCAACCGCCATAGCATTGGGCGAACAGAAATTTGGGGCCGCTATGTATCAGGATGATGCCATGGTTATTAACCTGGGTTGGGGTATTGGATTAGGCATGATAGTAAATGGTAAAATTTTTAGAGGCCATAGTGGGCTGGCCGGCGAATTCAGCCATATTCCGCTGGTTAAAAACGGTAAGCTTTGTAAATGCGGTAAGCACGGCTGTTTAGAAACCGAGGCTTCGCTCATTGCTATTATTTCTAAAGCAGCGGATGAAATAAGGCAGGGGCAAAGCAGTAGCCTGGCTAATTACCCTTCAATAGACGCTGATGCTATTATAGAAGAGGCTATTAAAGGCGACGTGCTTTCAGTAAAACTGATTTCTGAAGCGGCCTATCACGTAGGGCAGTGTTTAGCCATTCTAATTCATATCATGAACCCGGCTACCATAATTTTTAGTGGTAAAGCAAGCGTGATTGGCCGGTTGTGGATGGCGCCTATGCAACAGGCTATTAATGAGCATTGTATACCGCGCCTGGCAGCTTACACCGAACTGGTAATATCAAGTCTTGCCAGCAACGCTCAGCTGATAGGAGGGGCCGTACTGGTAGTAGAGAATATTGGGAAAGTGCTGGAAGATAAGATGGAGGCTTTAAACAAAGAAATTAATATCAATCAATAATACAAACCGGATGGCAAAACAAATACGTCGTAAGCTGGCAAAAAGTGCAATTGTTGTATTGGGATTATTATTTGCCCGTAATGCTGATGCACAGGTGCATGAAATTTCTAAAAAGTATCAGGCTCCTACCGATCCGGCCGTTCAGGCAAAACTGGCCCACTGGCAGGATTTGAAATTTGGCTTGTTTATGCACTGGGGCACTTACTCGCAATGGGGAGTGGTAGAAAGCTGGAGTATTTGTCCCGAAGATGAAGGCTGGACGCAGCGTAAAGGCCCGTACGGCGCCGATTACAACCAGTACAAGCAAGCTTACGAAAATTTGCAAAAAAGCTTCAATCCGCAAAAGTTCAATCCCGAAAAATGGGTAAAGGCGGCTAAAGATGCCGGTATGAAATACGTAGTATTTACTACCAAGCATCATGATGGCTTTTCCATGTTTGACACTAAACAATCTGATTACAAGATAACTGACCCTAAATCGCCATTCGCCAGCAACCCGCGGGCTAACGTTACGAAAGAGATATTCAACGCTTTTAGGAAAGATAACTTCATGATCGGCGCTTATTTTTCAAAGCCCGACTGGCACTCGCCTTACTACTGGTGGCCTTACTTTCCACCAAAAGACCGTAACGTAAATTACGATCCGGCCAAGTATCCCGAAAAATGGAACCAGTTTAAAGACTTTACTTATAACCAAATTCAGGAATTGATGACCGGTTACGGGAGCGTAGATATTTTATGGCTGGATGGCGGCTGGGTACGCCCTAAAAATACTATTGATACAACTATCGACTGGCAGCGCGGCATCAAATTCAACCAGGATATTGACATGCCTAAAATTGCGGCAATGGCACGCCAGCACCAACCAGGGCTTATTGTGGTTGACCGTACTGTACCTGGCCAGTATGAAAACTATACCACGCCCGAGCAGGAAGTACCTGCTGCACCGTTAAGCTATCCTTGGGAAAGTTGCATTACCATGGGCAACTCTTGGAGCTATGTTCCAAAAGATCATTACAAATCAACCCACGATATTGTGCAGTTGCTGGTTAAAATCGTTTCGCGCGGTGGCAACCTGCTCATGAACATTGGCCCCGGTCCGGATGGTGATTGGGATCCGGAAGCTTACAAACGTTTGGCTGGTATAGGTGCCTGGATGAAAATCAATAGCCAGGGCATTTATAATTCGCAAGCAATAGCGCCTTATTCAGAAGGCAATGTTTTTTATACTCAAGCTAAAGATAAGTCGGCCGTATATGCCTATGTACTTAGCGATAGTGAAGAAGTAAAGCTTCCTGCCTCGCTGCAATTCAAATTAAGCAACAATCAAAAAGTTAAAAAAGTAAGCTTGCTCGGTTCATCTCAAAATATTAAGTGGCAGCAATCAGCAGGTGCCATAACGGTAACTGTACCGGCAAGCCTGCAGAATTCAAGTGGCTTGAAGCAAGCAGCTACATTCAAATTAGCATATAAATAAGCATCTAAGTACAGATTACTTTAAAAATTAAAGCCGTTCAACATAATCAATCACTATGGGTAAAAACAAGCATCCTTTACAAAATTTATATCAGCAATACAAAAAAGCTTTTCTTACAGCTTTTCTTGCAACAGGCATTTATGGATCTGTTAAGGCTCAAACCGCCGTTGAACTTAACACCGGATGGAAATGTGCTGCTATAAAAGAAGTAAATACAGATGGTGTAAATATTTCCAAATCTACCTACAACGTTTCTGGCTGGATGCCGGCCACCGTACCTGGCACGGTACTAACCACTCTGTTAGATAATCATAAAGTGCCCGACCCATTTTATGGTATGAACAACGAGCGGATCAAAGATATTTATGATACCGGCCGTGACTATTATACCTATTGGTTTGTAAACAATTTTAAGGCATCTGCACCTGCAAATGGTGGTCAGGTTTACCTGAACCTGCGCGGTATCAACTACAGCTGCGATGTTTTTGTGAACGGCCGCAAGCTGAACGCCAGAACGCACTATGGTATGTTCTTACGTCAGGAGTATAACATTACGCAAATGCTTGATAAATCGGGCAATAACCGTCTGGCCGTTGTAGTTTGCCCGCCCGACCCGGTAGGGAAGGCTAACGGCGGGCAAGGTGGCGATGGCCGTATTGCTAAAAACGTAGGATTACAATACACCGCCGGCTGGGATTGGATACAACCCATGCGCGATCGTAATACCGGTATTTGGGATAAGGTAACCATTGAAACCACTGGAAAAGTAAACCTTAAAAATCCGCATGTAATAACCCTGGTACCGGGTGTGCGTAAAGTTACAGGCCCGCAACAACCGGCTATTATCAAAGCCTCGGCCGAATTGCAAAACCCTTTAAGTACATCTGTAAGCGGTACATTGCAGTTCGTAATCAACGGCAATCGCGTAAGCCAAAAGGTAGTGTTGAAACCCAATTCAACAACTACAGTTAATTTGGGCGATTTGACTTTGAAAAACCCCAACTTGTGGTGGCCTAATGGTTATGGCAAGCCTTATCTATATCCTTCGCAAATTCAGTTTTACACGAATGATAATAAGCTGTCTGATCAGGAAAATATCAATGTTGGCGTGCGCGAAATTCAGTCCACTTGGAACAGCCATACCAACAGTCAGCAAATTTCGGTAAACGGTCAGAAAGTATTTATCAAAGGCGGTAACTGGATTATATCCGACGCCATGCTGCGTTTGTCAGATGCCCGTTATGATGCCGAAGTTCGTTTTCATAAAGACATGAACCTGAACCTCATCAGGGTTTGGGGTGGTGCACTGATTGAGCGCCCGGAGTTTTACAACGCCTGCGATAAGTATGGTATGCTAGTGTTTCAAGATTTCTGGATTTCGGGTGATGCCAACGGCAAATGGGTGGACCCTATGAAAGCCGAAGACCAATGGACACGTCGCAAATACCCGGATAATCATCAACTATTCCTCCAGTCGGCGGCCGATGGGGTTAAGCTGGTGCGTAATCACCCATCACTGGCCATCTGGTGCGGTGGTAATGAAATTACACCACCCGAAGATATTTTAACCGGCTTGCGCGATTCTATCATTCCTAAATTAGATGGCACGCGTTGGTTTGTAGAATATTCCAACTCCGATAAAATGTCACTGAATACCTTAGGTGGTAATGGCGATGGCCCTTACGGTATCCAGCCGCTGTCTACTTTCTGGGAAACACGCACATTCCCTTTCAATTCCGAAATAGGTTCGGTTGGCGTGAGCGATTACGAATCCCTGAAACGGTTTATTCCTGAAAAGAATTTGGTAGCGCCAGAATACTCAGCTTCCAACAATTCATCAAAGGTTGATTCGGTTTGGGATTATCATAAATACATTGGTTACGATGCATCTATTGAGCCTTATGGCAAAGCAAAAAATGCTGAAGATTTTGCAAACAAAGCCCAGCTGGTTAATTACGATCAGTATCGTGCATTAGCAGAGGGTTTCAGCTCACATATGTGGGATTGGTATACCGGCGTAATTATCTGGAAAACCCAAAACCCATGGACTGCGATGCGCGGCCAGATGTATGATTACTACCTGGATCCTAATGCCTGCTTGTATGGCTTACACAATGGCAGCGAGCCGCTGCATGTGATGTACAACCCCATTACTGGCATGGTATCGGTAGTGAACAACACTTTTGAAACCAAGCGCGACCTGATGCTGGTGGTTAAAACCGTGGATATGCAGGGTAAGGAAAGCCCCATTACACAAATTTTTATTGAGGCGCCGGCATCATCAAGCAAAAACTTTTTGCCTCTCAAGGCAGCGATCGACAAGCGGGCTAAAGAAGAGGGTACTTTCCTGTCGTTGCAATTGCAGGATGTTAACAAAAATGTTTTGAGTGATAACCTATACTGGCTGCCTGATGCCGAAGGCAATCATTCGGGCCTGAAACGTATGCCTGCATCGCAACTTCAGGTTTCCGGCAAACGTATGGGGGCTGGCAAAGTAGAAGTAACTTTAACAAACCCGTCAAAAGCGCCTGTGGCATTTTTCAATCGTGTATCGTTGGTTAACAGCAATACTAAAAAACGGGTATTGCCGGTGTTTTACTCTGACAACTATGTATCGGTATTACCAGGCGAAGAGCGAAAAATGATTTTGGATTATCAGCCGGATAATACTAATCCGCAAAATTTGCAACTGTCGGTTAGCGGCTGGAATTTTTCAGAAAAGCTACTGTCTATCACTAACTAATCAATTTAATATAGAGTTCAACTAACTAGAAATACAATTTTATATGGCACGTTTAAATCTCTTAGAAGAAACCCGGTATGAAAAACTACCGGTAACTGTTTATCCGAACCAAAAAGAAGCGTCCAAACAAGTAGCGCAAAGAATTGCCGGTTTAATTAAAGCTAAGCAAGAAATTGGCAAACCTGCAGTACTGGGGTTGGCTACAGGTGTTACGCCCATTGGCGTATACCAAGAGCTGGTACGGTTACACAAAGAAGAGGGGTTAAGCTTTAAAAACGTAATTACCTTCAATTTGGATGAGTATTACCCGATGCAGCCCGATGCCGCACAAAGCTATGTGACCTTTATGAACGAGAATTTGTTCAACCACATAGATATTGAGCAAAGCAATGTTCATATACCAAACGGCACACTTGACAAAGATGCGGTAGCGGCTTTTTGTATGGACTACGAGCATAAAATTGAAGAGCTGGGTGGCTTGGATCTGCAAATTTTGGGTATCGGTCGTACCGGTCACATCGGTTTTAACGAGCCGGGTTCTGCGCCAAATTCGGGAACCCGTTTGGTAACACTTGATGATTTAACCCGTAGCGATGCATCACGTGATTTTGGCGGTAAAGAAAACGTGCCAACCAAAGCCATTACCATGGGTATTGGTACCATTTTTAAAGCTCGCGAAATTATACTGATGGCTTGGAGCCAAAGAAAAGCGGCCATTATTAAAAAAGCGGTTGAAGGAGAAATTTCAAGTGAGGTGCCGGCAACCTACCTGCAATTATCAGAGCACGTAGAGTTTGTGCTTGACGAAGGTGCAGCATCAGACCTGACTCGTTTTGATACACCATGGTTAGTAAAAGACTGCGTTTGGGATAATAACTTGAAAAAGAAAGCCGTAATTTGGTTAGCAGGCGAGCTTCAAAAGCCGGTACTAAAGCTTACCGAAGAAGATTACAATAACCACGGCATGGCACAACTGGCAGTTGAGCAAGGTCCGGTTTACAATATCAACATCGACATATTTAACCAGATACAGCATACCATTACCGGTTGGCCAGGTGGTAAACCCAATGCCGATGACAGCCAGCGGCCTGAGCGTGCCAATCCGGCTAAAAAAAGATCTATCGTATTCTCTCCGCACCCTGATGATGACGTAATCTCAATGGGCGGTACTTTTATTCGCTTGGTTGACCAGGGGCATGATGTACACGTAGCCTATCAAACGTCAGGAAATACCGCAGTTTGGGATGATGACGTGCTACGTTATGTGGAATTTGCCATCGATTTCAACAAAAGTATTGGCGATGATACCGATAAACTTACCGGTATATATGAAGGTATGCGCACTTTTTTACAGCAAAAGCAGCCTAACCAAATAGATAGCCAGGAAATACGTAACGTAAAAGGTTTCATCCGCAAAACGGAAGCCATCGCTGGTGCGCGTTACGCTGGTTTGCCAGATGACCATATTCACTTCATGGCCTTGCCTTTTTACGAAACCGGTAAAACCCAGAAAAACAAAGTAGGCGAGGAAGATGTGCGCCTGACAATGGAGTTATTGCAAGCCGTAAAACCGCATCAGGTATTTGCTGCCGGTGATTTCGCCGATCCGCATGGTACGCACGTGGTTTGTTTCAATATCATTCTGGAAGCGTTGAAACGCCTTAAAGAAACCGAAGATTGGGTAAAAGATTGCTGGTTATGGCTGTACCGTGGTGCATGGCACGAGTTTGCTACGCACGAAATTGAAATGGCTGTTCCGCTATCTCCGCAAGAGGTATTGCGGAAGCGTCATGCGATATTCAAACACCAGTCGCAAAAAGATACCCCGGTGTTCCCGGGTGATGATGCCCGTGAGTTTTGGGTACGTGCCGAAGACCGTAACCGCGAAACAGCGAACTGCTATAACCAGTTGGGCCTAGCCGAATATGAGGCTATGGAAGCTTTTGTTCGATATAAATTCTAATTGATCTGTGGGTTGTAAAGTTCGCAAATTATTTACAAAAATAAACAGGTTAGCTGCAAACATTTATGTTTTAGCTGGCCTGTTGCCGTTCAGGTTAATGGTAAAAGCGTTAGTTTAGCCATTTATCTATCTCTACTTATTACCTATTATGAAAAGAAGTGCCTTTATCCGCAACGCAGGATTACTTACTGCCGGATTATTTGTAAATAAAACCGTTTTAGCTGTTATTGACGAGCGTGTAAGTCAGCGGCCGCCTTTAGCTAAACGTAACTTTAACAGTACAGCTGTTGAAGATGCTATTAAGCAATTTAAAGCAAAAGTTAACAATAAAGAGCTGTCCTGGATGTTCGAAAATTGTTTCCCGAACACCTTAGATACCACGGTATTCTATTCGGTTAGCAATGGCAAGCCAGATACCTACGTTATCACCGGTGATATTGACGCCATGTGGCTGCGCGACAGTTCGGCACAGGTTTGGCCGTATTTAACCTTTATCAAAAAAGATAAAAAGCTGCAACAAATGGTAGCCGGTGTTATCAACCGCCAGATGCAGTGTGTAATAAAAGATCCTTACGCCAACGCTTTTTACAAAGACGAAAATAAAGAAAGCGAATGGAAAACCGACCACACCGATATGAAGCCGGGCGTACACGAACGCAAATGGGAGATTGACTCTTTATGCTACCCTTTGCGTTTATCATACCACTACTGGAAAAATACCGGAGATACGCAACCATTTGATGCGCATTGGAAAAACGGTGTTAAGCAAATTTTAGCCACCTTTAAAGAGCAGCAACGCAAAAACGGACGTGGCAGTTATCATTTTCAACGTGAAACTGCTAAACCTACCGATACTCTGCCAATGGACGGCTACGGCTTCCCGGCCAGACCAAATGGTCTAATCTGTTCCATGTTCCGCCCAAGTGATGATGCTACTATTTATCCGTATTTAATTCCGTCAAACTTCTTTGCGGTAGTAAGCTTAAAACAAGCTGCCGAAATGATGCGGATATTAAATGAAGCCCCATTGGCAGGCGAGTTACAAGCATTAGCTACCGAGGTAGAACAAGCTATACAGAAACATGGTGTTGTAAACCATCCATACGCCGGTAAAATTTATGCTTTTGAAGTAGATGGTTTGGGCAACGCCAACATGATGGACGATGCCAATGTACCGAGTTTACTATCCCTGCCTTACCTGGATGCGGTATCAACATCTGATCCCATTTATCAGAACACCCGTCGTTTCGTATTGTCAGAATATAACCCTTACTTCTATAAAAGCCAGGTGGCCGAAGGTATAGGTGGTCCGCACGTGGGTAAAGATGGAATGATTTGGCCGTTGAGCATTATCAGCCGTGGTTTAACCAGCACCGATCCTCAAGAGATTAAGCACTGTATTCAAATGTTGCAGACTACGCACGCAGGTAAAGGATTCATCCACGAATCGTTCAATAAAGATAACCCGGCCGATTTTACCCGTAGCTGGTTTGCCTGGGCAAATACCATTTTTGGCGAGTTTTTATGGAAAACTTTCCAGCAAAATTCACAACTATTAAACAGCTAATTTTTTCCGGTGAAAATATCTGTCAATAAACTTTTTTCTGCTGTGGCCAGTGTCATGCTGCTGACTGGCGGTTTATCTGCCTCGGCACAAACCAGGCATACCTTTTCTTTGGGCGATGCTGACTTTTTGTTAGACGGTAAGCCGATGCAAATGATATCGGGCGAAATGCATTGCGCACGTGTGCCCCGCGAGTACTGGCGTGACCGCATGAAAATGGCCAAAGCGATGGGCCTGAATACTATAGGAACTTATGTGTTTTGGAACGCCCACGAAGCAGTAAAAGGTCAATTTGATTTCACCGGAAACAATGATATTGCCGCCTTTGTGAAAATGGCGCAGGAAGAAGGCTTATGGGTAGTATTGCGCCCAAGCCCCTATGCCTGTGCCGAGTGGGAGTTTGGTGGCTATCCTTGGTGGTTGCTTAAAGACAGTACTTTAAAAGTAAGAAGTACCGACCCTAAGTTTTTGGCTGCCTATACCAACTACATCAATCATTTAGCCAAGCAGCTGGTGCCTTTGCAGGTAACGCATGGTGGCAATATACTGATGGTGCAGATTGAGAATGAATACGGGTCGTACAGCGATGATAAAAATTACCTGGATATTAATCGCAAAATTTTCCGTGATGCCGGTTTTGATGGCGTTTTATTCACTTGTGATGGGGCCGACCAAATGCCTAAAGGTTATCTACCCGGCTACCTGCCTACGGTAAACGGCCTGGAAGATCCGGTTAAAGTAAAGGAATTGATTAACAAATATCATGGCGGCAAAGGTCCATACTATGTTGCCGAATGGTATCCCGGCTGGTTTGACAATTGGGGGGGCAGGCATGCCGCTGTTCCGGCTGATCAGGCTGCGCAAACGTTGGACAAAATTTTGTCTGCCGGCATTTCTATCAATATGTATATGTTTCATGGCGGTACCACCCGTGGTTTTATGAACGGGGCCAACATGAATGCAAAAGACCCGTATGCCCCCCAGGTATCCAGTTACGATTATGATGCGCCGCTGGATGAAGCCGGTAATGCTACCGAAAAGTATTACAAGTTTCGCGAAATTATAATCAAGCATTTGCCCACTGGTCAAAAGCTGCCCAATGTGCCGGCCAAAAAGCCAACCATGGCTATCAGTAACATTAAGTTGAGTGCTTCTGCCGACGTGTTCAACAACTTACCTAAGCCAACGGTATCTGTTAAACCTTTATCCTTTGAGGATTTAGACCAAGCTTACGGTTTTGTGTTATACCGCACACAGGTTAAAAGCAACGGCTTATTAAAGCTTAAAGACCTGAGGGACTATGCCATTGTATACGTGAATGGTAAGCAGATAACTACGCTAGACAGGCGCTTAAAGCAAGATTCGGTGTTGTTGACGGATGTTCCGGCTAATGCTACACTCGATATTTTGGTTGAAAATAACGGCCGTATTAACTACGGTCCATACCTGGCCGATAATCGCCATGGTATCACGCAGAGCGTAACCTTAAACAATAGCGAATTGCTGAACTGGAAAATGTACCGCCTGCCGTTCAATAGCCTTGCTAGAAATACTTATCAGGCTAAGCCGTTTACCAATGCTCATCCCGGTTTATATAAAGGCTCGTTTACCTTGAACAAGGTAGCCGATACTTATTTGGATATGCGCCAGTTTGGTAAAGGCTTTGTGTTTTTGAATGGGCATAACCTAGGCAAGTACTGGCAAATTGGTCCGCAGCAAACCTTGTATGTGCCTGCCGGCTGGCTTAAAAAAGGCCAAAACGAGGTTGTAGTTTTTGATGAGCTGAAAACCGGCCATCGGAATTTGCAGGCTTTAGACCATTCCATATTAGACCAAAAAATGTAAATTAATTACAGGCGATTAAATCCTCATCATGAAAAATATTTTAAGCCGTAAAATAGCGCTGGTTGCCGCAATGTTTGCATTAGCAGGGGCTGTTAAAGTAGCTGCGCAGGATGTGTCAACACGGTTTCCACTGGTGCCTTATCCGCAAAAACTAACTACTAGTACCGGGCTGTTCGTTATCAATGCGCAAACGGTTATCACAACTCCAGCCGGTAGATACCGCCAGGAAGCCGATTTGCTAAACGAATTGCTGCACAATAAGCTAACGGTTAAAACAGGTGGTGCGGCATCGGCTAAAAATGTTATTCAATTTATTGAAGATGCTACGATTACGGCAGATGAAGGTTATCGCTTACAAATTACACCACAAAAAATTGTAGTAAAGGCTAAAACCGGCGCAGGCATGTTTCGTGCGGTTGAAACCATACGCCAGTTGTTACCGGCAGATATTGAAAATAAGCAGCAAACGTTACCCAGTCAATTATCATTACAGGCACTTAATATTGAAGATGCACCGGTATATGCCTGGCGGGGAATGCACTTGGACGTGTCCCGGCATTTTTTTTCGATAGCTTACCTTAAAAAGTTTATTGACCTGCTGGCGTTGTATAAGTTTAATAAATTTCACTTGCACCTTACAGACGATCAGGGCTGGCGCATAGAAATAAAAAAATATCCAAAACTTACTGAGGAAGGCGCATGGCGCACCTTTAATAACCAGGATTCGGTGTGTATGAAAAAGTCTGTGGATAATCCCGATTTTGTAATCGATACTAAGCACATCATTCACAAAAATGGCAAAACCCTTTACGGCGGTTTTTACACACAAGCGCAAATGAAGGATGTGGTAGCCTATGCCACCGCCCGTCACATTGATATCATCCCCGAAATTGATATGCCCGGCCACATGATGGCGGCTATCAATTCGTATCCATTTTTAACTTGCAATGGCGAAAACTCATGGGGCAAACTGTTTACCAAACCTATTTGCCCCTGCAACGAAACCACTTTTGAATTTGCACAGAATGTTTTTGACGAGATTATGGCCATATTCCCGTCTAAGTACATCCATATAGGTGGCGATGAGGTAGACCGTACCGATTGGGGAAAATCAGAAGTGTGTAAAGCTTTTATGCAAAAAGAAGGCATTAAAGATTTGGCCGGTTTGCAAAGCTACTTCATCAATCGTATGGAAAAATACTTCAACTCCAAAGGGCGCAAGCTTATTGGATGGGATGAGGTTTTGGAAGGCGGTATCAGTCCAACCGCGTTGGTGATGTACTGGCGGGTATGGGTGCCTAAAGCACCGGTTGAGGCTGCAAAAAACGGCAACCAGGTCATTATGTCGCCGGGTAACCCGCTGTATTTTGATACGCCTCCTGACCGCAATTCTGTCGATAACGTTTATCATTTCAATCCGATACCAAAGGGACTTACTGACAAAGAGGCCAAAGGCATTATCGGCGCACAAGCCAACTTATGGACTGAGTACATTCCTTCTGAAAACCGCGCCGATTATATGTACATGCCCCGCATGACGGCGCTGGCCGAAAATCTGTGGTCGCGCGATCATAATTACGACTCATACCAGGTGCGTTTGAATTCGCAATACGAGCGTTTAGGGAACTTGAATGTAAACTACCGTTTGCCCGATTTTGACGGGTTAGTAGAGCAAAGTGTGTTTATTGATAAAACGGTACTTGATTTGAAAAAGCCATTGCCTAATACGACTATACATTACACTACCGATGGCAGTGTGCCTACTATTAAATCTCCAGAGCTGACTGCGCCGCTTACTATTTCAAAAACAAGTTATATCCGTTTAGCTGCGTTTAAAGCGAATGGTATTGCCGGCGATTTGTATAATCTGCATTATACCCAGCAAGCACTGGCTGAGCCTACTGCAAAAGCAGATGTGAAAAATGGCTTATTGTGCAGTTATTATCCCGGCGAGTACAAAAGTTCAACACTGATGGCTAGCGCACAACCGAAAGAAAGCTTTGTTGTAGATAGCTTAAATGTACCTAAAGCAGTAACTGCGCCAAGCTTTGGTTTACGATATCAGGGTTATTTTAATGTGCCGCAGGATGGTATTTACAGTTTTTACTTAACCTGCGATGATGGCGGCATACTTAAAGTAGCCGGCCATACTACGGTAGACAATGATGGCTGGCATGCACCTATCGAAAAAAGCGGCCAAGTGGCTCTTAAAAAAGGGTTGCAACCGGTTGAACTGAGTTTTGTAGAAGGTGGCGGCGGTTACACGCTGAAGCTAAAATACAGCGTAAACGGTTCTCCGCTGCAAACTGTACCGGCCAACTGGTTAAAACATTAAGCTAATGAAAAAGTGGGTTGTAATGGCTGCACTGGCAGCTAAATGGATAACAGGTTACGGGCAAAGTACCCCTGCACCTTATGGTGCATTACCATCGCAATCGCAGCTTAACTGGCACGAAATGGAGATGTATTGCATCATCCATTTTGGGGTAGATACTTATACTAACAAGGAATGGGGATACGGCGACGAAGACCCGAAGCTGGTTAATCCGGCAAAGTTTGATGCTATTCAAATTGTGGGTGCTGCTAAAGCCGGCGGTTTTAAAGGGGTGGTTGTGGTAGCCAAACACCACGATGGGTTATGTTTATGGCCAACCCAAACCACTGAGCATAACATCAGCAAAAGTAATTGGCGCAAAGGCAAAGGCGATATAGTGAAAGAGTATCAGTTGGCCTGCGAAAAGCTGCGTATGCAGCTGGGTTTATACTGTTCGCCTTGGGACCGTAACAGTGCTTATTATGGTCAAGCCAAATATGTAGACATTTACCGTAGCCAGCTTAAAGAATTATACACCCGCTACGGCAAGCTGTTTATATCATGGCATGATGGGGCCAATGGCGGCGACGGATTTTACGGCGGTACCCGCGAAGTGCGTAAAATAGACAGAACTACTTATTACGGTTGGCCGCAAACCTGGGCCATCACCCGCAAATTACAACCCGATGCTGCGCTTTTTGGCGATGTTGGGCCCGATGTGCGTTGGGTAGGTAACGAAGAAGGCCATGCCGGGGAAACCTGCTGGGCGACTTACGATCCGCAAGCGCCAGATGCAGGCAAAAAGCCAGCTAACGGTTATACTAAATATGAGTTAGGAATAGAAGGAACCCGGCATGGCAAGCACTGGATGCCTGCCGAATGTGATGTTTCCTTACGGCCGGGCTGGTTTTATCATGCCAGCCAAAACAGTCAGGTAAAATCACCTTATGAACTGTTGGATTTGTACTATAAAAGTGTAGGGCGAGGAGCAGGCTTGGATTTGGGTTTATCGCCTAATCAGCAAGGTTTGTTAGATACTGAAGACGTTCAATCGTTGCAGCAATTTGGCCGGTTGCTTAAACAAACTTTTGCTGTGAACCTGGCTGCCGGTGCAAAGGTTGAGGCTAGTAATGTACGCGGAAATAACAGTAGCAAATTTGGTCCGCAGTATTTGCTGGATGCCGGGCGCTACAGCTATTGGGCAACCGACGACGATGTGAAAACGCCAGAGTTGATATTTAACTTAAAAGGAATCAGAACTTTTAATGTCATCCGCCTGCGCGAAAATATTAAGCTGGGCCAGCGTATTGAAAATTTTGCGGTAGACGTTTATTACAATGGCGAATGGAAGCAGATTGCCGCAGCTACCAGCATTGGCGCTAACCGCCTCATCAGGTTGCCGCGAAACGTTACGGCTGCTAAAGTGCGCCTGCGTATCACCGGTTCGCCGGTGTGTATAGCCTTAAGCGATTTTGGTTTGTATAAAGAGCCTGCACATTTAACAGCACCGGTTATTAGCCGTAGCCGTGAAGGGGCGATAATTATTACTACCTCAGCGCCCGTTTCGGCCATTCATTATACACTTAACGGTAGCGAGCCTACATTGCAGTCGCCTGTTTATACATCATCTTTCCAAATGCCTGATGGTGGCACGGTTAAGGCCATAGCGGTAGATGGAACACAGCAAAGTGAACTTGCTACGGCTACTTTAGGCTTAAGCAAAGCAGCATGGCATATATTATCTACAGAACAATTAACCACTGGTAGAAGGCCGGAGAATGCAATAGATGAAACCAATTCATTATGGAGCACCTTGCAGGCCGATACCACTAAAGGCTTTGCACCAGCTCAGCTGAGCATTGATTTAGGGAAGGCCGAAAACATAAGCGCTTTTACCTATTTGCCGCGGCAAGATAAATCAGTAGCCGGATTAGTAGACCGTTATGCGTTCTTGGTAAGCACCAACGGTAAAGAATGGCAACAGGTAGCCACCGGAGAATTTTCAAATATCAAGGCTAACCCAATTGAACAAACTGTTGCATTGCAACAGCCGGTTACGGCGCGTTATATTCAGTTTAAGGCCTTGCATGTAATTGCGGGCAATGGGGCAACTGCGGCTGAAATTGGCCTCATCACGAAAAAATAATTGAAATCGAAATAAATGAAATTCACACATCAACGCACAAGCGGGTTTCTAAAAGGTAGTTTAAGTCTGCTGTTATTATTGGCAGGTAGTGCTGCATCTGCCCAGCAGAATTTTAAAGGGCTTGATCTGTTGTTTACCACGCCTAAAAATTATGTTGTAAAACATACCGATGCTGCATTGTCTATGGATGGTAACTTAAACGAACTGGCTTGGCAAAGTGCACCGTGGACGACAGATTTTGTTGACATTGAAGGCACCAAAAGGCCGCTGCCTGAATTTAAAACACAGGTGAAAATGCTGTGGAATGATTCGACGCTATTTATAGCCGCAAAGCTACAGGAGCCGCAAATATGGGCTACGCAAATGCACCACGATGATATTATTTTTAAAGATAACGACTTTGAAATTTTTATTGATCCGGATAATAATACTCACCAATACTATGAGATAGAGATTAACGCTATTAATAAAATATTCGACCTGTATTTACCCAAGCCTTACCGTAATGGTGGCGATGCCCTGATTGGATGGGATGTTAGAGGCTTAAAAAGTGGCGTACAAATTCAAGGCACACTGAACAACCCGGCTGATAAAGACGAAGGCTGGACGGCGGAAATGGCTATTCCGTTAAAAGAGGTTCGTATGGGATTCCCCGTTGCCGTGCCAGAAGAGGGCTCTACCTGGCGTATTAATTTCTCGAGGGTAGAATGGCATACCAAGGTTGAGGACAACAAAAACGTTAAGCTGAAAGGTACCAACGGACGCGATTTGCCGGAAGAAAATTGGGTATGGTCGCCGCAAGGGGTAATTAACATGCACTATCCTGAGCGTTGGGGATATCTGCAGTTTACACGTAAACAGGACGTCACATTTAGCTTGCCTTATGCCGAGCAGCAAAGACAATGGCTTTGGCTGGTATATTACCGGCAAAAAGAATATTTGCAGAAGAATAAGCGTTATGCCACTAGCTTAGTCCAATTAGGTATAAATGCTGCGCCGGTAATTGGTAATCAAAAAAATACTTTGACGCTCGAAGCTACGAGCCAGCAGTTTAAAGCCAGTATTAGCGTAGCTGGTCAGCCAGCTATCAGTATTAATGATGAAGGATTAGTTGAAAATCAAAAATTGAAACCATGACCAGCAGAAGAAGTTTTGTAGCCACCAGTTTACTAGGTGTAGCTGCAGCCGCCCAACCTTTTAAAGGCATAAGTAAAGATATCTCCCTGGCGAAAAAGAAAGCGCCTAAGCACTGGATATGGACTAATCCCGACGTAAAAGATACAGAAGAACAACTGGCTACGCGCTACAAGCAATACTATGAAGCGGGTGTGCGTGGCGTATTCTTTGAAGCCGACAGCGAGAAGCATTTTCGTGCGGCAAAGGCCCAAAAGCTGGAAGCGCACCGCTGGATGTGGACCATGAACCGTGGCGAGAAAACATTACTCAGTTCACATCCTGAATGGTATGCTATTAACCACAAAGGTGAATCATGTGCCGATAAGCCGCCATATGTAGATTACTACCGCTGGCTTTGCCCATCCAAACCCGAAGTGCTACAGTACTTAAAAGATCAGGTAAGCAGCATCCTGCAAAAAGATTATGTAGATGGCATTCACCTGGATTATATCCGTTTTTGCGATGTAATACTGCCCGTGAATTTGTGGGATAAATACGGCATAGACCAAACGCGTGAACTGCCCGAATATGATTATTGCTACTGCGATGTTTGCCGCAGCAAATTTAAGGCATGGCGCGGCACCGATATTAATGATATTCAATACCCACAGGCCAGTCTTTCATGGCGGTTGTTTAGATACAATGCCGTTAATAACATTGTAAACAACCTGGCTTTGGTGGCAAACAGCTACAAAAAGCCTATTACGGCTGCCGTATTCCCAACACCCGAAATTGCCCGCCGCAATGTACGGCAAGATTGGACCAACTGGAACCTGAACGGCATTTGCCCGATGATCTATCATGGATTTTATAAAGAGAAAGTAGAGTGGATAGGCGATGCCGTAACCGAAGGCGTACACTTTTTGAATGGGCGATTCCCATTATATGCAGGCCTGTACTTGCCGGATTTTAAAAATAATGAAGAATTGCACAAAGGCATCGTCTTGGCGCTTCAGCATGGGGCCGCAGGCGTATCTCTGTTTGGTAATCCGCCGCAGGATATTTTGGATACTTTAAAATCGGCAACGGCAAGCAGCCAAAATACCATATGAGTAAAAAGTACTGGTTAAGTTGGTTCTTATTTATGTTGGCTGCCATGCAGGTACATGCACAAAAATCTGTCATTACTAACAGCTACACTACCGAGCAAGGCTTACCGCATTTACAAATAGAGCGCAGCATGATATTTACGCCGGACGATACCTGGTTGTATTCGCATCACGCTTCTATCATTAGCTTTAAAGGTAAACTGATTGCCTTGTGGTCAAACGGTATCAAGGATGAAGATTCACCTGGGCAGCGTGTAGTGTATGCAGTATCTAAAGATTTTAAACATTGGTCGGCACCGGCTGTATTGGCTGTTCCGTCTAAAACCAACGATACCTTGAACGTGCTCACCGCAGCAGGCATGTATCAGCATAACGGTACTTTGGTAGCTTATTACGGCGAGTATACCGTACATCGTACCCAAACTAAATTGTGGGCGAAAACCAGTACCGACGGCGAGCACTGGAGTGCCCCCATCAACATGCAGGTGCCTTTAATCCCTAACCACGGGCCGCAGCAATTGAACAGCGGCAGACTATTAATCAGCGGTAACTTTTCATTCCCTTACACGGATGATCCCACTGGTTTGTCGGGGTGGAAGATGAACAGCTTTTACAGCGCCGATTTATATACGCAGGATAACCCGTCTGCTTTTTACGCTCCGGCCGAAAAGAATGGTTTTCCGCCATTATGCGAAGGCTCGTTCTTTCAAACCAAAGACAACGTGATACACATGTTGCTTCGCGTTACGGGTAAAGGCTGGAAAGGCAAATTGTGGTTAACCGAAAGTAAGGATAATGCCGCAAGCTGGTCAAAACCGGTTGAAACTACCTTTAGCGATAACGACAGCAAGTTTCATTTTGGTCACTTGCCCGATGGTCGCGTATATTACGTAGGTATACCTGATACGTTGCATCATTACGACCGCAATCCTTTAGTGCTAAGTGTTTCTAATGATGGTAAGCAGTTCAATCATGATTACGTTATCAGTGATGAAATCTACAAGCTTAAAAAAGAAGGATTATGGAAAGGCGGGCAGTATGGCTATCCGCACACTATAATAAAAGACGGATATATGTATATAATTATATCCCGTCAAAAAGAATCAATAGAAGTTTTACGTTTTAAACTTAACCAGCTTCATTAAACTGGTTGTTCATTTTATAAATATGATGAGTTTTTTATCTACGAAAAAAAAGATGTTGCTGTTGCCTATGGCGGCAATGTTGGGTGGTTTAGGACTGGGGCAGGTGGCCTATAGTCAGCAAAAGCCCGCTGCCAGTTTAACCAAATATGTTGACCCTTATATTGGTACTGGTTTTCACGGTCACGTGTTTTTAGGAGCTAATGTTCCTTTTGGTGCTGTGCAATTAGGCCCTACACAATTGGGTCCAGCTAAAGGAAAAGATGGTTGGGACTGGTGCTCGGGTTATCACATATCTGATTCCACCATCATCGGCTTTCAGCACATGCACTTAAGTGGTACCGGTATCGGTGATTTGGGTGATGTATCCATCATGCCTACAACCGGGCAACTTAAGGTGATGAAAGGTACGGTAGAAGATATGCAAAGCGGCTATGCCTCCACCTTTAGCCACAAGCAGGAAACAGCCCGTGCCGGTTATTATGCCGTAAAGCTGAAACGCTATAATGTTGACGTGCGTTTAACTACCACACAACGTGTAGGCTTTCACGAATACACGTTTCCAAAATCAGAAGATGCACACATCATCATCGATTTGCAGCAGGGTATAGGTTGGGACCGTCCGGCCAAAACTTATATCAAGCAAATTAACGATACTACCATTGCCGGTTATCGTTACTCGATAGGTTGGGCTAAAGATCAGCGTATCTATTTTACCGCTATACTTTCTAAGCCTATCAAAAACTTTGTGGTTTATGATACCACAACGTCTAAATCAGGCAACGAATTAGAAGGTGAAAGAGTAAAAGGTGTATTAAATTTCCAAACAAAAGCAGGCGAGAAAATTTACATCAAAGTAGGCATCTCTCCGGTAAGCAGTGAAAACGCTTTGGCCAATATTAAGGCCGAATTACCAGGCTGGAATTTCAACAAGGCCGTAGCAGATGCAGATGCGTCCTGGAATAAAGAACTGCAAAAAGTGCAGTTGAAAACAGCCGACGAAGATAAGAAGCGTGTTTTTTATACCGCTTTTTATCATACCATGATTGCACCATCTATCTTTAACGATCATAATGGTGATTATTGGGGAACCGACAAAAAAGTGCATTCAAAAGAAGGTTTTAATAACCTGACTACATTCTCGTTGTGGGATACTTACCGGGGTGCCAACCCACTGTATACGGTTTTGCAGCCAGAGCGTGTGAATGATATGATTAACACCATGCTGGCCATTTACAAGCAGCAAGGCAGCTTACCGGTATGGCATTTGATGGCTAACGAAACCTATTGTATGGTTGGCTACAGCGCAGTACCTGTGGTAGCCGATGCTATCTTGAAAGGCTACAAAGGCTTTGATGTTAACCTGGCTTACGAAGCCATGAAAACTACAGCCATGCAAGATATCCGCGGAACTAACTTTGTTAAAAAGCTTGGTTTTATTCCGGCAGATAGTACGGCCGAGTCTGTATCGATGGGCCTGGAATATGCCATTGATGACTGGTCTTTAGCACAAGTGGCGCGCAAATTGGGTAAGCAGGATGATTATGCTTATTTCAGTAAACGCGGTCAGTATTACAAAAACTACTTTGATCCGAAAGCAGGCTTTATGCGCGGTCGTTTGTCGGAAACAGCATGGCGTACGCCTTACAACCCGTTTACGTCTATACACGAGCATGGCGACTTTACCGAAGGTAATGGCTGGCAATATACTTTCCTAGTACCTCAGGATGTAGAGGGACTGATTAAGCTGCTGGGTGGCGAAGCTAAGTTCAACCAAAAGCTCGATTCTTTATTTATTGCCAAAGGCGATATGGGCAAGTTTGCATCAAGCGATATTTCGGGCTTAATTGGTCAGTATGCACACGGTAACGAGCCTAGTCATCATGTTACCTATATGTACGCATATTCTGGTCAGCCCTGGAAAACGGCCGAAAAAGTAAGGTATATCATGAAAGACTTTTATACCAGCAAGCCTGACGGTATTATTGGTAATGAAGACGTGGGCCAGATGTCATCATGGTATGTGTTCTCTTCGTTAGGTTTTTACCCGGTTAATCCGGCAAATGGTAATTACGTTTTTGGTAGTCCTATTTTTGATGAGGCAGCCATTAAATTGCCAGGTGGTAAAACCATGCGTGTGGTAGCACATAACAACAGCAATCATAACATTTATATACAGCGTGCAACCCTTAACGGTAAAAACTATACGAAATCGTATATTACACACGCCGAGTTGGTGCAGGGTGGCGAATTGGTATTTGAAATGGGTAGCAAGCCTAATTTAAACTGGGGTAAAGCGCCACAAGATCGTCCGTACTCGGTAAAACAATAATTGATTTAAATGTCAACCAATAATTGGAAAGCATGAAGAAAGTATTTTTCCTGGCCTGTTTATTAATTACTGCTGTTTGTGTAAAAGCGCAACCGAACAGCGCCGCATCATTCAACGCGCAAAATTTGCGCATACAGTGGGAGGTGTTGCAAAATAATTATAACGGTAAGCAGCAGTTTAAATCGGTGCTGCGGTTTACTAACAATGATAAGCAAGCCATGTCGGCAAGCGGCTGGAAAATCTACTTCAACTTTGCAAGGCAGATTGTGCCCGATTTGGTTGACGGGCCAGTGAAAATAGAACATTTGCAAGGCGATTTCTTTTGTATGTCGCCTAAAGCAGGCTTTGCCGGATTAAAAACAAACGCCACCTTGCAGGTGGCATTTGTTGCAGGCGCTTGGGTGGTAAGTTATACAGACGCACCAGACGGCTTTTATTACGTTGCAGATAAAACACCTAACGTTACGGTTCCCATCAAAAATTTTAGCCAAGTACCCTCTACTAAACCCGAGCAACTGCAACGAACTCCGGCCGATAGGGTAGCCATAGTTACGCCACAGGCAGTGTTTCAAGAAAATGCCCTGATTAAAGATTTGCCGGAAGCCGAGCTTCCGCAAGTTTTTCCTACACCGGTTAGTTATCAGCAAGGCGGTCAACCTTTTGTGCTTACTGGTAATACAGTTGTGAATGCTGATGCTGTATTTGCTAATGAGGCCGCTTACCTGAAAAAAGAACTGGCTGGCATATTTAAATCATCAGTTAAAACCCAGTCGGTAACAGGCAAAGCTATCACATTTGAAAAAAAGGATGCTTTAGGCGCAGAGGCTTATGAGTTAAAGGTGAATGCAAATGGCATTGTTATCAGTGCCAGTACGGGTGCCGGTGCCTTTTATGGTATTCAGTCGTTAAAAAGTATGCTGCCTGCAAAAGCCTGGACAGGTAAAAATCAAAGCCTGAGTGTTGCAGCAGTGAGTGTTGCTGATGAGCCGCGTTTCGGCTACCGCGGCATCATGCTCGATGTAGCCCGTAACTTTCATTCTCAAAAAGAAGTTTTAAGGGTAATCGACTTAATGAGCATGTATAAGCTGAATATACTGCACTTGCATTTAAATGACGACGAGGGATGGCGGTTAGAAATACCGGCATTGCCGGAGTTAACCAGCGTAGGTTCAAAACGAGGCCATACGCTAACCAATACCGATCACCTGCAACCTGCATACGGTTCGGGCCCAGATGTGAATAACAGTGTTGGTAGTGGATTTTATAGCAAGGCAGAATATATTGCGCTTTTAAAATATGCCAACGCACGGCATATTACCGTAATACCCGAGGTTGAAAGTCCCGGTCATGCACGTGCCGCCATTAAATCGATGGATGTCCGTTACAACCGGCTGATGAAAGCCGGTCAGCAGGCCGAAGCTGAGCGTTACCTGCTACACGATTTAAACGATCAATCGGTTTACTCATCTGTGCAGCATTGGAACGATAACGTGATAGATGTTTCACTGCCAGCGGCCTATAATTTTATCGAAACGGTAACTGATGAGATTATAAAAATGTATAAAGAGGCAGGTGCACCATTAAAAACCATTCACTTTGGCGGTGATGAGGTGCCGGCAGGCGTTTGGGCCAAATCACCATCTGTGCAAAAACTGTTAGCCGGTTCAACCGATACCAAAACCACCGACGATCTGTGGTATTACTATTTTGGAAAAGTAAATCAGATATTAAAAGCCCGTGGTTTATATGTGTCTGGTTGGGAAGAAGCTGCTTTGAGAAAAGTATCTGTGAACAACGTAAAGAAACAAGTTCCTAATCCCGATTTTTCAAAAGAAAACTTCCATATGTATGTATGGAACAACGTATTGGGATGGGGAGCCGAAGATTTGGCATATCAACTGGCTAATGCCGGTTATCCGGTAATACTTGGCTGTGTGAGTAACCTGTACTTTGACATGGCTTACCAAAAGAATTTTTACGAGCTGGGGCAGTACTGGGGTGGCTACGTAGATGTTGATAAGCCATTTAAATTCATTCCTTACAACTATCTGAAAAACATTACGGAAAATGCCATGGGAGCGCCGGTATCAGCTTCGGCTTGGGCTAAAAAAGAGAAGCTTACCGATGTTGGCAAAGCTAATATTGTAGGTATACAAGGACAGTTGTGGAGCGAAGAAGCCAAAGGCAGCGAGCGGATGGAATACCTGCTTTTGCCTAAAATGCTGGGATTGGCCGAGCGTGCGTGGGCCAAAGATCCGGATTGGGCAGTTGAAACAGATAGTGCAAAATCGGATGAGCTTTACGCTACCGCATGGAGCAGGTTCTGTAATATATTAGGAAAACGCGAACTGCCCAAATTGAACTATGTAAGTCAGGGTTTTCAATACCGTATACCAACCGCTGGTGTTGTTGCTGAAAAAGGCACTGTAAAAGCGAATGTGCAATTTCCGGGTATGACTATAAGGTATACTGTTAACGGGGCCGAACCAACTGTAACCAGCCCTGTTTACACCGCGCCGCTTACCCAAAAAGGAACATATAAGTTCAGAGTATTTAATACTGCTGGCCGTGGCGGACGGTCTGTTGCTATAACGAACTAACGGTTGGTTAATAACCCATAAAAAAGGTCTGCAAGTTAAATTTTGCAGACCTTTTTTTATGGCGTAACGGATAGTTATTTACCGATGGTAAAGCTACTGCTAAGCTTTTCTGTTTGCGAATCATTGCCAATTACCACCTGGTACTGGCCAGGGTAAAGCTTCCACTTGTGATTAGCTAAATCCCATTTCAATAATTCTTTTACAGGAATTTCAATAGATACTTCGCTGGTTTGCCCTTTGTTTACGCTTACCCGTTTAAAACCTTTTAGTTCTTTCAGCGGCATACGTTCGGCATTAGGGTATTTAATGTAAGCCTGCACGACGTCGTCGGCATCCATTTGGCCGGTGTTACTTACGTTTACCGTAAAACTGATATTATCGGTAGCTGTATATCGATCTTTAGGCTTACTTTTCCAGTCATAGCCAAATGTGGTATAACTCAAACCAAAGCCAAAAGGATATTGCACTGCGCCGTTAAAATACCGGTATGTGCGGTTTTTCATGCTGTATGATGAATAGTCCGGCAAATCATTGGTTGATTTGTAGAAAGTAAGTGGCAGGTGGCCGGAAGGTGAAACTTTGCCTAACAAAACATCTGCCAAAGCATTACCACCTTGCTGACCGGGATACCAGGCCATAATAATAGCATCCACATACGGTTCAATGGTACTAATATCTATATCGCTGCCGCCTGTAATAACGGCAATAACAGGCTTTTTAGGGTTGCCTTTACGCAATGCTTTGATGAAAGATATATTACCTGCAGGTAAACTTAAATTGGGCTTATCGCCACCCGTAGGAGACAAAAACGCATCACCCGCTTCGCCCTCCAGTACTGGCGACAGGCCAATTACTGCCACGGTTAAATCGCTGTTGCCGGCTGCCCAAATGCCGCCAAAATGTGTAGTGTCGCTGTAGTTTGATCCCAAGTCATATTCTACACGTGTATCCAAACCGACAGCGCCTGTAATACCTTCCACAAAATCAACCATGTGGCTGTTTACACCGTGATAGCTACCAGCCAGTACGTCCAGCGAAGAAGCATTGGTGCCCAGCACGGTAATGCTGGAGTAGGTGTTGGGTTTAAGTGGAAGAATGTTGTTTGCATTTTTTAACAGTACCATACTTTGTGCAGCCACCTTACGTGCCAGTGCCGTATGCGCAGCATTGTTGATGCTGTCGGCACCATAGCTGTAGTAGGGGCTATGGCTCTTCTCGTCAAAAAATCCGAGCTTAAATTCGGTCCTTAAAATTTTGGCCAGCGCAACATCTACGTCTTTTTCGGTAATCAGCTTTTGCTTTACCGCATTTTCAACGTCATTTTGTAAAATGCTGGAGCAATCTAAGCTGATACCTGCTTTAATAGCGGCTGCCGCTACCTGTACGGCGTTGGGCAGTACTTTGTGGCGTAAATAAATATCATCCAGAGCGCCGCAGTCGGTAACCACATGGCCTTTAAAGCCCCATTCTTTTAATAGCACCTGGTTAAGCAACTTTTTGCTGGTAGAATTGGGTTCGCCGTTTACCCGGTTGTATGCGGTCATCACCGATTCAACACCGTTATCAACCAAATTTTTAAATGCATACAGATAGGTTTCGCGTAAGTCTTTCTCATCAGCAATGGCATTGAACTCGTCGCGTGTGGCCTCGGGGCCACTGTGGGCTACAAAGTGCTTGGCTGTTGCCGATACTTTCAGATGTTTAGGATCGTTGCCTTGCATACCACTGACATAGGCAACGCCCATGCGTGACGTCAGGAATGGATCTTCTCCATAAGTTTCCTGTCCGCGGCCCCATCTCGGGTCACGGAATATGTTAATGTTGGGCGACCAGAACGTTAGTCCCATGTATTGCAAGTGGCGGTCTTGCTGCATGGCTAGGTTGTATTTGGCACGAGCTTCGGTTGATATTACGGTAGCTACTTGTTTAAGCAAATCAGGGTTAAAAGTAGCCGCCATGCCAATAGCTTGCGGAAACACGGTTGCCTGGCCGGCTCTTGCTACACCGTGTAAACCTTCGTTCCACCAGTTATAAGCCGGTATATTTAAACGGGGTACTGCCTGGCTGTTATAACCCAGCAAATTCGCTTTTTCTGGTAAAGTTAACTCAGACAATAGCGATTTGACACGTGCATCGATGGGTTGGCTTTCGTCCCTGTATAAGGGCTTGTTTTGCGCATAAGTAGTATGTGCAGCAGTTAAACAGGTAACAAAAAGCGCTTGGGATAGAATGCGCTTCTTTTTACTTAAAAACATAAAATTCATGCAGATTGGGATTAGAGTAGCTGTATTTGGTAGTACTAATATTGGGTATTTTTAAGAGGCTTTATGCCAGCCTTGGTGATAGCGGCAAGAATGTATTGTGCAATGCGTTCGCCTTGCTCATAACCGTTCTCAATCGAATCGCGAAAATGGATGCCGCCATATAAGCGAGAAATGCCTGCTTCTTGCGCAGCTTGCCTGAATGATGTAAAGTTACGCGGCTGCACATCATAAGGTACTTCCGAGTCATCAGTATAAGAAAAATTATCACCCAGCAAATAAGTCAGTACCTCGGCAGATGCGCTGGAAATGATACTATGCCCGCTCGTATAATCTGGAAACGGCGGCGTTTGTAAAAGCGGCGTCCACTTCAAATCAATGTAACGGTTTATATAAGTTTCGGGCCGAATACGATTGCTGGTATATTTTTCTTTCCAGCAGCAGATAAAAGAATCCATCAGTGTGGCGGCCTCAAGCGTTAGCAACTCAATTGTTTGGTCGAAATTAAGATTAGCTTTTGCAGCGGCAATTAACGCAATATTCATCCAATGGCCACCGGGACTAAGTTTTTTAAATCCAATCATCATGTGGCCAGAGGTAACTACCGTAAACGGATTACACTCCCAAAAATTTGCAATGTTAATTTGTTCGGGCGTTGCTGTTTTGGCGGTGGTGTAAACCTCGTTGGCAATTTTGTAAAACTCACTGCCTGTTTCTTTACTAAACGGTACAGCCGGTTTGGGCTTAAATTGCCCACCCGAGTCAATCATCAACGGTTTGAGGGTTGCCCAATTGGGTTCTACCGCTTCCATATAGGTGGGAGGGGTGGGGTACCAGTAAGCTTCGCCTTTAATAGGCGTGTAGCGTAGTTTAGTACTCAAACCAAAATAATTGTCGGTTTTAGCATAGGCTACTACCTGGTTGGCCATGTCAGTAGCTTCAGAAATCGATTGCTGAATCACCTCATCTTTAACCTTTTGCTTTTTCAGCAAAGCGATATACTTGTCTTGCTCTTCCTGCAAAGTATAGCCCGAGGGTAACAACTGTTTTCCGGCTTCCAGCACGCAATATGCGGCTGCAATTTGATAATCTGCACCCTTATATTTGTTTTTTTCAAGTGTAGTGCGATAGCTTTTAGTGAACTGAGAGGCATCGGGCATGCTTGTGTTGTAAGCCGATACAATCTGGTAAGCGCCCAGCATCACATAGGCATAATAGCGGCCCGCAACCGGTGGACTTATGACATCATGCATCATCACCAGCGATATAGCATTTAATGGACGCTGCATAGATAAATGCTCGGGAACATTTTTGGCCGAAAGGGCAAATCCTGGCTTCAATGCAACTATACAAAACAGTATGACAATAATTAATCTTTTCATGGCTCCTTGTAAAACATAAGGGGTTCGCCCGATATCCCAATCAATAAATATTTTGTGCCGCTGATGGTAATTTCTACAGCCGACTTTACATCTCCTTTAATATTTAAACCACTAACCTGCTGACTTACATAAGTAAAATTGCCTTTGCCATCACCTTTTAATAAACAGCCGTAGTTGGCGTCAATGCTGCCAATCTTCAAACGATTATCGGTATGGTTGCCCATCAGTAAAAGGTCGGTTTGCTTATCATGATCAAAATCCTGTGCTACAACTTTGCTTACCATCGAAAATTGTGCTTCTGTTGGAAGGGTGTTTTTTACAAACTTTCCGTTTTGATTTAAAAAGACACAAGTATTTACTTCGTTTGCAACTAGGTGAGTCGCTTTCTCCAGCTTGTCGGCTGGTATAATGTCTTGCACGGCGGCATCAGCATAGGCTTTGTAAGAAGTAAACTTACGGCGCATAGGGTACATTTGCTCATTCAGCTCGTCGCGGCTTACAAATGGGTAGCTTTTGCCTTGCATGTAAAAGCTAAAAAAGGGATCGATAGAACCATTACCATCAAAATCGGCAAAATACATATCGGCAGGTTCTTGAGCAGATGCCTGGATCACCGAGTTGCAACCTAAATTGCCTGCAATGATATCTTCTTGTCCATCGTTGTTTATATCTGCAAGGGCAATGGTGTTCCAGAAGCCATTTTGGGCAGTTGTAAAGTAACTGCCGGTTTGATCTTTAAAACCGTTTATGCTATTGATGTAAACCTTTATCGGCATCATTTCGCCGCATATAATCAGGTCTTTCCGGCCGTCTTTGTCGAGGTCTACCCATTTGGCATCGGTAATCATACCCACTTCAGCAAATGGAACCTCAACCGAACTGAATTTTCCTTTGCCATCATTTAACAACAAATAGCTTTTTGGTGCAAGCGGATATTTACCCGGAACAACACGGCCGCCAACAAACAGGTCAATGTCACCGTCTTTATCAAAATCACACGGACTGACGCAGCCTTTGCTGCTGGCGTTTACAGCTGGCAGGGCTGTGGTGATGAGGTTAAACCGGCCCTTGCCGTTGTTGATGTAAAGTTCATCCTGTAGGTTGTCGCTGTCGGCATCGTATAAACCATAACCACCCTTAGCCAAATACAGATCGGGATACCCGTCGCCGTTGGCATCAAAAAAAACTGCGGCTGATACAGAGCCTGCTGATGGTTTACCGGTTTCTAGATGTGCGCTTGCAAACTTACCACCGGGTTGTTGCAGGTAAATACTGCCTTGTTGCTGATTACCTCCGCTAATGTATAAGTCTTCCAATCCGTCTTTATTTACATCCGCTTTAGCTATAACTGGTGTGGTTTTGGAGTACATAAACAGCATCAGCAACTGTCGTTTGAAATCGTTTATGGCATCTTCCGGAGCTTGATAATTAATAAAAGGTTGTGTAGAGGTGAATAACGGTTTAGCTTGTTTTAACTCGTTATTAGTGCCGCCTGGCTTGTAAGTGATTTCTAATAGCTGATTGGCTGGCACCTGTTTTATTACCTGAACCTGATTGTCGGGCCAGATGATCTTGATGGAATCAACCACAGCAATTTTGCCTAAGCCAAAAACGGCCTGGGTGCTTACGGCCGAAAGGTAGCCGCGTGCCGGGTTCACTTCCTGGTATTGGGTGTTACTACCCGCGTAAACATATATTTTGCTACCGAGAGCTTGTGTGTTTTTATTATTGCCTTTAAGTTTTAGGCTGATGTAGGTACTACCTAACACATCATGTGCTTGATTTTGGTAAACGGATGCGGGTTCGTTGATATTATTAACCACCAAATCCAGGTCGCCGTCGTTGTCTAAATCAGCATATATGGCACCGGCCGAAATACTGGCTTTACCTAAGCCCCATTCTGTTTGCTTATTGGTAAAAGTTAGGTTGTGATTGTTCTGAAAAATATAGTTGGGCAGGGTAGTGGATGGCATGGCCTGTACTAAATCCATCAGCAGATAAGGCTCACGGTCCATCGCTTTTTTGATTTTGTAATCGCCCCAATATCTTAAAAAGTCTTTGTTGGTATAATCGCGCAAATACCCATTGCTGATAAAAATGTCTTTATAACCGTCGTTGTCAAAATCGGCTATTAAGGGGCACCAGCTCCAATCGGTGTTGGAAACACCAGCCAGTTGCGCAATTTCGCTGAAGGTATTGTTGCCGTTATTCAATTGCAACATGTTGCGCATGTATTGTTTATACAAATCTTGTTGCTGCATTAGCTCAAAAGACTCGTAGTTTTCTTCGAGTTGTAATGATTTTTGCCGGTGATTATCACGCGGCAACATATCTAGGGTCAAAATATCAGGATAGCCGTCATTGTTGAAGTCGGCAATGTCAACACCCATCGAGAAATGAGACATGTGCCTCACATATTGTTTAGAAAGTTCGGTAAAAGTGCCGTTGTGGTTGTTAATGTATATATAGTCGGGTTCGTTATAGTCATTAGTTACATAAACGTCGGGCCAGCCGTCTAGATTAATATCGGCTATGGCAATGCCCAGACCAAAAGTTAAGGGGTTTTGAATAATGCCGGCTTTTTTAGAAACGTTGGTAAAATGATTGCCGGCGTTTTCGAATAATTTATTGCCTGCATATTCATCAGTTTCATTTTTGTATTTGGCAAACTCCATGTTGTCAATTTTTTTGACATTATGATTTAGCAAAAACATATCTAAGTCGCCGTCATGATCGTAATCCAAAAATGCGGCTTGTGTGCCATATCCTGGGTCGTCTAAGCCATATTCCGTAGCCTTTTCGGTAAAAGTAAGATTGCCGTTGTTAATAAATAACTGGTTGCGGCGCTTATCCGGATCAGCCTTGCCAGAGTAGCAAACGTAAATGTCGAGCAGTCCATCGCCGTTGACGTCGGCCATGGTAACGCCGGTTTTCCAGCCGTCTGCACGGATAAATAATGCCGGGCAGGCCTGTTTGGTAATGTCTTTAAATTTTAGGTGACCTTGGTTAAGGTATAGTTTGCAGGATTGCATGTTGGCGGTAAAAAACAAGTCGGTAAGGCCATCATTGTTGATGTCGCCTGCTGCAACGCCGCCGCCGTTGTAAAAGTATTCGTACGAGAGTACGTTAAGCTTTTCAGTTTCGTTTATCGCGTTTACAAATTTGATGTCCGTTTCTTTCTCTGTCAGCAATTTAAATAATGGCTGTTGTGCTTGTATAGATGATGTAAATACGAGGCACACTAACAGAAAAACCAAAAAATGCTTGTTAGCAATTAAGCGGCTATCAGTAAACATGAGTAAAATTAAATTAGGTTATAAAGCAAAAGTACAGTACGATATCGTACTGTACTTTTGTGGTAAGTTAGCAATTATTGCTTATCCCACCAAACGCGGGTAGCAAAATCATCTTTGCCGCCCATGCTGGTAACAGCTGCCTGGTAATTGGCGCTATTGGTTTGCGGCAGAGTAATAGGATAAGGCATTCTTCTTGGAACAGAGCCGCTTAAGTATTGACCCTGATAAGTTACCGGCGTTAATACCGGATAACCTGATCTTCTCCAGTTGGCAAATGTTTCGTTGAAGTTGAATGTAGTTGAAGTTACCACATAGTACTCCATATTAATTTGCTGTAAGGCTGTGGCTGCAATTAATGGATGTGCTGCTACATAAGTGTTAATGCTTGCATCGTCAACTACAGCTTGTGCTGTATTGTTCAACTGCGCTAATGATTTCATATCAGCGGCTAAGGCATTTGCATAGTGGGTGGTGGCAGAGCCGGTGTTCCATCCTCTGGTGGCAGCTTCAGCTAACAAAAGTTCACTTTCGCCGTAGGTATAGATGACGTTAACAGCGCTACGGTCATCATAAACAGCAAACCGTGGACGAGAGTATTTACCTACAGGAGCGTCGCCGCTGGCACCCGGATAGTTAGGCGCTTTTGAAATATCAGTAGCACCGCCGTTCAAATCATAACCGTTAGGCATACCAACTTGTAGGGCATAGGTGTTATTTCCGGGTGCAAGTGTTTCATTAGCTGCTTTGCCGGTTCCGTTTGAAATTTCGGCAATAGCACTTACACGAGGGTCGGTTGATGATTTCATAAAATCAATCAGTGTTTTACCCCAACGTACTTCTCTAAAATCGTCCGGAACTAACAAGGCATCAGTGTTAGAGTTACCGTTACCATTTGCATAGTCTGTTAATACTTTAGCGTTATCAGCAATGCTGGTCATCGTGCCACCTGCATAAGCTTTTTCGGCATAAGTTTTGGCAGTAGCAGGATCTACTTTAGTAAGGCGCATTGCTGCTTTCAGCATTAATGAGTAACCTAAACGTTTCCATTTGGCAACATCACCACCGTAAAACAAATCTGACGTTGGTCCTGCTTTACTTGGATCTAAAGCTGCAGTGGCTGTTTCCAGCTGCGACAACATGGCTTTGTAAATATCCTGTTGTTTGTCAAATACAGGGGTAACGTTGCCAGATTTAGCTTGTCCTTCTTGAGAATAAGGGACATCGCCATATAAATCTGTAACGCGTTGTATAAACATTACCCGTAATATGGTTCCACAGGCATCCAGGTTACCATATTCAGCCTTTCCCTGAATTAGGTTTTTCATCTCGTCTATGAAAGTCAAAGCACCGTAGGCTCGATTCCAGGTACGGTTGTAATAACCGGTTCCGCTGCCTCTTAATACATACTTATCACCGTTAGCATAATAATCAAATGTTGAAGCTAAACTTTGCACCCACATGCTTTGGAAAAGCAATTGATCATAGCCAGTTTGTGAAAACTGTATCTGTGCTTGTGATACCAAAAAATTAGGGTTGAAGTTTTCGGCAGTAGCTTTATATGGATCAGTATTGACCTTATCAAAGTTTTTAGTACAGCTTGTTGCTAACGTAGCGCCTGCAATCAGCCAACCGTATATTAAACGTTTTTTCATGTCTTTTAATTTTTGAATTTAAAGTTTACGTTGAAACCATAAGTTCTGGTTTGTGGTAAGCTGGTACCTTCAATACCTGCGTATCTTACATCATTTGAGAAGCCTGATTCTGGGTCAATGTTGTCTGTGTGTTTCATGATAGTCCACAGGTTACGTGCAACAAATGATACGTTGATACCGCTGAATGGTGTACGGGCCAAAATATTTCTTGGCAAGTTGTATCCAAATGTAACCTGACGAAGTTTGATAAAGCTTCCATCTAATACATCTAGTCCTGAGATACGACGTGCTAACTCTTGGTAGTAAGTTTGAGCAAGTACAGCAGTTGTGTTTCCTGAACCATCAGCTTTAACAGAGTTTGGCGTAATCACACCACCTTCACGGCCGTCAAGCGTCATTTGGTTTAAGCCACGCAGAATGCTGTAGTAGTTAGTAGCCGACAAGATTTTGTTACCAAAACGGTAGTCAGTTAAGAATGATAAATTGAATTGTTTATAGTTGAATGAGTTGTTTAAACCGCCATAAACTTTTGGGATAGTTGATCCCATTGGTTTAAGCGCACCTTGTACAGGAATGCCAGCTGCATCAACTATTACTTGTCCGGCAGCATTACGTGCGTAGTCGTAAGCTAATATCTGCGGACCAGACATCCCTACAATTAAAGCAGTAGAAGCATTTTGTGGACGATAGGTACCGAAAGCTACGTTAGCATTGGTCTTTGGATCTGTTTGTAAAATCTTATTTTTTACATAAGTAAAGTTAAACGATGGTGTCCAGCTAAAGCCTGATACTTTCACCGGCGTTCCATGAATCTCTAACTCCACACCTCGGTTTTGCGTAGAACCTGTACCTAAGTACTGATTATTGTAACCAGTTGATGGGTCAATGTTGGTGTTAATGATTTCATTATTGGTTTTACGTGAAAATAAAGCTACGTCAAAACCTAATCTATCACCCCAAAACTTCATCTCTACACCCGCTTCTACTTCTTTTAATGTAAACGGTTTTAAAAATAAGTTAGGTAGCTGTGTGCCGAACCCGCCTGCCGGAACCCCATTGATAGAGTTGTTTACAGAGTAATACACTTGATTTGCATAAGCAGCAGCGTCATTGCTGGTTTGAGCGTATGATAATCTGAACTTTCCGAAATCTACATTCTTCAGATGTAATAGGTCTGAAAAGATGAAACTTCCAGACACGGACGGAGAAAAGATGCCCCGACCTACTGAACTTGAAATACTGCTGTAAGTATCATAACGTCCAGTAGTGCTTAATACCAAATAATCTTTGATAGAAAAATCTGCGGAATAGTAAGCAGAATTAACATGCTTGTTTTGGTATACGCCATTGTCTAAAGTACGTACTGAACGGCTTGCAAAGTTGGTTATTGTATAAAAGTACGGAATAATAAACCCACCGTTACCAGAGGTAATCAAACCATCATATTTACTTTGACGAATGTTTCCACCAACGCTCAAATCCAAATTCAACCAATCTTTAATGATGTCATGCTTAGCGTTAATTAAAGCATCGGCGTTGAACTCTGTAGTTTCAGTATTATACAATGTTAATGCTCCATTGTCGTTACGATAGGCTGTACCTGTTGGTTCAATACTGGTACGAGTATCATTGATATTATCGTAACCTAAACGTGCTTGGGCATATAACCACTTGGTGAAATTGTATTTAGCCGCTAATGACGAGATTAAACGTTTTCTGATGGTATTGTTCTGAAACTCGTAAGCTGCAAAATACGGGTTGGTTACATAAGTATCGTTAGTGAAACTTTGTTCCCTGCCAGTAGCAGTACGGCTGTTAGCTAAAATGCTCTGGTCCTCATTGGGTGCTAAGAACTGAACGTTATTAGGATTACCAGGACCGTCACTTAGCGCTGATCTGTTTTTGCCTTTTTCAATCAGGTAATTAGCTATAACAGTAATGTCTAATTTTTTAGTAACAGATTGTTGACCGTTAAAATTGAACGTTTTTCTGTCCAGATAACTATTTGGTACAATAGAATTGGCACGTAAATTTGATAACGATAAACGGAAACTGCCGTTTTCCCCTCCATTGGTTAATGATACAGTGTTGGTATAGCTAGGTGCTGTCCTATAAAAAGAAATATAATTATCTTTAACAGGTGAGTAAGCATAAGTTTGACCGTTGAACTGAATCACTTGTGAACCATCCATTTTCGGCCCCCAGGCTAAATTACCTGTAAGTAATGCTTCTGCTGCAGTTCCTGGTTTAGTTCCGTTTTGACCCTGCCCATAAACTTGTTGAAAATCAGTATTGTCAACCGGTTTATCAAACTGGAAGTTGGTATTAAATTCAACACCGAAACCTGAATTCTTTTTGCCTGATTTAGTAGTAATCAAAATTACGCCGTTTGCCGCTCTTGAACCATATAGCGCTGATGCCGATTGACCTTTTAGAACGGTCATTGATTCAATGTCATCTGGGTTGATGTTTGAAATACCGTCGCCATAATCTGCACCGCCCCATTCATTTGCTGAACCGCGTTGTGTGTTATCTAATGGTACACCGTTAATTACATACAAAGGCGAACCTGCAGTGAAGCTGGTTAAACCGCGAAGTAACACACGGGCAGATGAGCCTGGACCGCCGTTTGATGCGCCAACGCTTAAACCAGCTACGCGGCCCTCTAATGATAAAGCAACGTTAGACTCGCGGGCTTGGTTCAAATCATTGCCATTTACGGTCGAAACAGAATAGCCTAATTTTTTTTGGTCTTTTTTAATACCCAAGGCCGTTACCACTACTTCGCTTAATGCGCTCGATGATGGCGTAAGTTTAATAGTAATTTCAGTTTTGCCGTTGGTTGGAATTTCCTGCGCAGCATAACCTACATAAGTTACTACCAGGGTAGCGCCTTCTGGAGCATCGATGGTAAAATTACCATCTATATTGGTTACCGTGCCTGTTGGCCGGCCTTTTACTTTTATAGATACACCGGGCAATGCCTGGCCGTTTTCATCAACTACTTTACCTGTAACTTTTACATCGGCAAATATATGGTTGAAGGTTAGTGCCGAGGCCGTATGAGCAGGTGACTCTGGCTTGTACTTGGTTACTGTTGCTGCCGTAGCATCCAGGCTTATGACCAAGGTGCCGGCTAATAACAATTTTTGAGCGAAGGAGAATTTAGGTAGGTTAAACCTGTCCTTTTCACCTTTTAGGGGCTTGGTAAATTTCATACTTATACATTAGTGTGTTAATGACTTTAATCAAATGTTTTTTAGTAGCGAGGGGCCAACTAAGGCTTTGCAAAAGGTTGCTGCCCGGAGCGTTACCTATGCATAATTTTAAGTTAGGTTTTATTCATATAAAATAGGTTTGGTAAGCGTTTGGTGAGGTTTACTTATCAGAATAAATGGTTTAGTAAAAATTGAATTATAACAACGTTGCAAACCGTTATCAATGGAGTTGTGTAAATACGGAACAGTAATAGGATGCGTATAAAATCTATTCATATGTGATTCTGCATATATTTTTGATCGTGTATAATAATAACTCAGGATTTTTAACTGTCTGCAATTATCGTTTACACTTCATCCGTACGTACTAAAGGCTAAATTTTGGTTGTAAGTGCTGATTGTAATTCTGCATCTACATTAGTCTAAGTAAATGAAATAGTTTATGAAAACAAAATATCTTTTAAAAAAAATTAAAAAGTTTTTACAAAAAAGGCGCTTTTTACGGTACTAAAATGTTTTAGCTGGCTTTTTTCTATAAAGTTTCAACTTTTGCGAGTATATTTGAGCAATTTTATTAAAAGTTGCTTTTTTTTGTAGTTTATTACTCCTAAAATTAAAATAAAGCTCGTTTAATTTGACTGAATTTTTAAAAATAATATCTTTCGTTTAGGAATTATGTAATAAATGTGTGTTATTTTTGAGTAATTTATTTTAAAATGGGTTTCGTTCAAGATTGGTCAATTTCAAATCAAAAGGGGAAACGATTTAAAGAGACGCCCGGCTTATTAAATGAAAAGGGTTTTCGATATGCTTGCGTTCATTATTTAAAATGAGCTTTGCTGTTATATCGCCCATTTTCTGAAAATCTGTAGATATGGTAGTTAGTCCGTTAAGTATTATCTTTTTGAGAGGTGTTTCATTATAAGATATTACGCCTACATCTCGCCCTACAATAAGTTTTGTTTGTAATATTCTTTCAATTAAAGCTACTACATCACCTTCGGTTAGGGTGATGAATACTTCGCCGGCGCTTATAGGTTCGGATTGCAGTTCGTTTATAATCTGGTAATTAAAGGCGTATTGGGTACAAAATGCCATAAATCCCTGTAATATTTCGGTTGGAAAATAGGTCTGCTTCGGAAATGCTAATTTAATGGTATTATATTTTGACAGCTGTGGCAAAGCGTATTCCAGCGCCTTAAAAATGTCTTGTTCAAAATTTTCATAAACTGCGGCATATTCACCTTCCACGCCGGTAATAAGTCTGTCCAATAATATTAGCTTCTCTTTAGGTAGCCGGTTAATTACTTCATGGGCTTTTTCTCCGCCTTCCATAAAATGACCGATAATTACATAATGCGTGTAATCATCTCCTGCATTTTCCAGGAACTTTTTAAATAGCGAAAAATCGTTGTTGTAAATGTAAAGATCAATGGCGGCTTGATTATTTAAACCCGCTACCAAGGCATCATAAATGATTTTTTTATGAGCGCTTAGCTTATTGAACAATAAGAACACTTTATACTTAGGCACCGATTCGGTACTTTTAATATAGTAACCTTTTCCAGGCACCGAACCTAAAATGCCTATTGCCTTTAAATGTTTGTAAGCCTTTTCGGCCGTATCACGTGAAAGCTCAAAGTTGTAATTCAGCTCGTTGATAGATGGTACTGTGTCGTTCTTACTAAGCTTATTATCTCTTACAGCTTTTATGATTGAGTTGGCGAGCTGCAAATATTTTGGCGTAGAAGAATGATAATCAATATAAATATATTCTAAAAAAGGAGACGGCATGGCTTAATATTGGTTACAAACGGTGTGGTACCGTTTTGGTAAAAATAGAATAAAATTATCGTTGCATTAAAATTAAGTTTTCCGGTGCAGGCGGGTGTAGGGCAGGTTAACCATGACAGTGCATGATAGCTTTATTATACAGCTTTTATACTTTCGTCTTTATACCAATTGTCATTTATCGTACCTAAATTCATGGAAGCAGTTCTTGGCGTTATATTTCACTTTATCGGCGGCTTTGCATCCGGTAGTTTTTACATACCATATAAAAAGGTAAAAGGCTGGGCTTGGGAAAGCTTCTGGATTGTTGGCGGCATCTTCTCTTGGTTGATAGTTCCGCCGCTTGCCGCTTGGTTAACCATCCCGGGTTTTAGCGAAATCATTAGCCATACCAGTGGCAGTGTGTTAACACTTACTTACATATTTGGCTTGCTGTGGGGGGTAGGCGGCCTAACTTATGGTCTGGGTGTTAGGTATTTGGGAGTAGCCTTGGGTAGCTCTATCATATTAGGTCTTTGCTCTGTGTTCGGTTCCTTGATTCCATCCTTTTATTATGATCTTCATCCGCAGCCCGGTAAAGATTCTTTCAGTATGTTGATGAACAATCATTGGGGCCAGATGGTGCTGCTGGGCATAGCAGTATGCGTACTGGGCATTATCATTTGCGGCAGAGCAGGTGTTATGAAAGAAAGGGAACTATCAAAGCTAGGTGCCGTTGGTGTCAGCAATACCGAATACAAATTCGGATTAGGCATTTTTGTTGCCATAGTATCAGGTGTATTAAGTGCCTGTTTTGCTTTTGGTATTGATGCCGGTAAAGATATGGCCAACGAGGCCAACGCCATATGGAAAGCGGCCAATCTTGGTCAGGGTGAGTTTCTGTTTCAAAACAACGTTACTTATGTGGTAGTGCTTTGGGGCGGACTGACCACCAACTTTATATGGTGTATGTTTTTAAATGCCCGTAATAAAACTTTTGGCAACTATACCGACAAAAGAACCCCTTTATTAAAAAACTATCTGTTCTCGGCCTTGGCCGGAACAACCTGGTTCTTGCAGTTCTTTTTCTACGGAATGGGCGAGAGCCGTTTAGGTAATGGCCCAAGCTCATGGATATTGCACATGGCGTTCATCATCCTGATTGCCAATATATGGGGACTGGTGCTTAAAGAGTGGAAAGGCGTTAGCCGCAAATCGTTAATTACAGTGGTTGTGGGTATAGCCACCATTATATTGTCTGTATTAATAGTAGGATACGGAAATTCTATTAAACCTTAATTCGTAATCAAAAAATCTTAAATACAATGTCATCTAAAACACTTGAATTTAAACATGTAAGTTATTTGTGGGATGAAGCCAAAGCGGCCGAACTGGCTGGTGATGAAGTGGCTTTATTAATATATCGTTCAAATTTGCTTGGTGCCGATTTACGCCTGACTAACTATGGCGGCGGTAATACATCATGCAAAGTAATGGACAAAGATCCGCTCACCGGCAACGAGGTTGAGGTAATGTGGATCAAAGGTTCCGGCGGCGACATCGGTACTTTGAAAAAGAGCGGATTAGCCGCTTTATATGTAGACCGTTTACGCAGCCTTAAAAATGTTTACCGTGGCATTGAGCACGAAGACGAAATGGTGCAACTGTTTAACCACAGCATCTTCGACCTAGACTCTAAAGCGCCATCAATTGATACCCCTTTGCACGGCTTTTTGCCTTTTAAACACATTGATCACCTGCACCCTGATGCAGCCATAGCAATTGCTGCAGCAAAAGACGGTAAAAAAATTACCGAAGAGCTGTTTAGTGGTACTATCGGTTGGGTTGACTGGCAGCGCCCTGGTTTCGACTTAGGTTTGCAACTGCGCGAGTGTTTAGACAGTAACCCCGGTATCCGTGGCATTATGTTAGGTTCGCACGGTTTATTTACATGGGGCGATACTGCTTACGAAAGCTATGTAAACACATTGGAAGTAATTGAGCAATGCGCCGAGTACCTGGAACAAAACTATGGTAAAAAAGGCCCGGTGTTTGGCGGACAGAAAATACAAAGCTTGGATGAAGCCAGTCGTAAAAAACAGGCTGCTGCCTTAGCGCCGGTACTGCGCGGTTTTTGCTCAAGCAAAACCAGAATGATTGGTCATTTTACGGATGATGCCCGCGTGCTGGAGTTTACCAACTCCAACGACCTTGAGAGGTTAGCGCCAATGGGAACCAGCTGCCCGGATCACTTTCTGCGTACCAAAATCAGTCCGTTGGTTTTAGATTTACCAACCGATGCTGATTTGAGCGATGTAACCGCTTTAAAAGAAAAGCTTACGCCTGCATTTGAGCAATACCGCCAAATGTATACCGATTATTATAACACTTGTAAACATGATAACAGTCCGGGCATACGTGATGCTAATCCGGTAGTTATCCTGTATCCGGGTGTGGGTATGTTTACCTTCTCAAAAGACAAACAAACCGCCCGTGTAGCTGCCGAGTTTTATATCAACGCTATCAACGTGATGAAAGGTGCCGAGGCTATTTCTGAGTATACTTCGCTGCCACGTCAGGAAGCGTTTGACATTGAGTACTGGTTGCTGGAAGAAGCAAAGCTGCAGCGCATGCCTAAACCTAAAGCTTTGTCCGGTCGTGTGGCCTTAATTACCGGTAGTGCCGGTGGTATTGGTAAAGCTATCGCTAAAAAGTTTGTAGAAGAAGGTGCCGTAGTTATCCTGAATGATATGAATGCCGAACGCCTTGAAGGTGCCGGCGAAGAATTTAAAGGTAAATTCGGTAAAGATTCTTACGCTACAGCTATATTAGATGTAACCAAAGCCGATCAGATACAGGAAGCCATGAACGTAGCTGCATTAGCATTTGGTGGGGTAGATATTGTGGTGAACAATGCCGGTTTATCTATCTCCAAAACCATTGCCGACCATACCGAAAAAGATTGGGATCTGTTATATGATGTATTAGTAAAAGGTCAGTTTTTGGTAACCCAGGCCGCGGTTGAAGTCATGAAAAAGCAAGCTATTGGTGGCGATATTATTAATATCGTTAGCAAGAATGCTTTGGTTAGCGGACCAAACAACGCAGGCTATGGTAGCGCCAAAGCTGCCCAACTGCACCTGAGCCGTTTGAATGCTGCCGAATTAGGTCCGGACAAAATCCGGGTTAACGTAGTAAACCCAGATGCGGTAATCAGCGACAGCAATATCTGGGCAGGCGGCTGGGCCGAAGGTCGTGCTAAAGCTTATGGTGTTACCGTTGAAGAGTTGCCGGCTTACTACGCAAAACGTACTTTGCTAAACGAAATTATATTACCAGACGATATTGCCAATGCCTGCTTCGCCATCACTGGTGGCTTGCTGAATAAATCGACCGGCAACGTGATTAACGTAGACGGCGGGGTTGCTGCCGGATTTGTACGATAAGCAGTCAATATAAATTCATGGTTCATAATTGGCAGTTCGTAATAACAGGCATTAGCTTTTAATATGAACTGCCAACTATATACTATGACCATTTATGAACCAACCAATTAGAATAAGTTATGCTTATAGAAAAATATAGAATTGATGAACAAAATCATCAGTTAAGCAGCAAACACCAGCGCCAATTTGAGTATGTAGCTGCTGATGTGCCAAACCTGGATGAGGTGATGAAAAAGCTTCAGGCATTTAATATTGCTATTCCAAGTTGGGCGCTGGGTACAGGTGGTACACGCTTCGGCCGTTTTTCGGGCGGTGGGGAGCCACGCAGCCTAGAAGAGAAAATTGAGGATGTAGGCGCGATACATGCACTCAACAAGTCAAGCAATTCTATTTCACTCCATATTCCATGGGATATTCCATCAAACGCAGATGCGATCAAAGCTGTTGCGGCACAACATGGCTTACGCTTTGACGCGGTTAACTCTAATACTTTTCAAGATCAGCAAGACCAGCAGCAAAGCTATAAATTCGGTTCATTGCATCATGCTGATAAAGCGGTGCGTAAGCAGGCTGTTGAGCATAATATCGAGGTGATTAAATACGGTGTGGAATTGGGTTCCAGTGCCTTATCGGTATGGTTGGCCGATGGCTCAAGCTTTCCCGGCCAGTTGAACTTCCGTACGGCATTTCAAAATACGCTGGAAAGTTTGCAGGAGATATACGACGCCCTGCCCGACGACTGGAAAGTATGGATAGAGTACAAACCTTACGAGCCGTACTTCTATTCAACCACCATTGGCGATTGGGGACAATCTTTGTTATTGGCCAACAAGCTAGGTTCAAAAGCATCTACATTGGTTGATTTGGGTCACCATTTACCCAATACCAATATTGAACAAATTGTCTCGTTACTGTTAATGGAAGGCAAACTAGCCGGATTTCATTTCAACGATTCCAAATATGGTGATGATGATTTGACTGTGGGTAGCATTAATCCATATCAGCTATTCCTGATCTTTAACGAACTGGTAGAAGGTATGGACGCACGCGGTATGACACACGCTACGGATATTGGCTGGATGATTGATGCCTCGCACAATTTGAAAGACCCGATTGAAGATTTGCTACAATCGGTAGAGGCCATAAAAATTGCGTATGCACAGGCTTTGCTGGTTGATACGGCTGCATTAAAAGACGCACAGACTGCTAATGATGCAGTGGCTGCTCAGGAGATATTGCAAACTGCTTACCGCACGGATGTTCGTCCACTAGTGGCCGAAGCTCGTTTAAGAGAAGGCGGTGCTTTAAACCCGTTATCAGCTTACCGTAGTTTGGATGTACGTAACAATCTAATTAAAGAACGCGGTGCTAAAACCGTAGCTACAGGATTATAAAATGGCAGCAACTCCCGTTATAGCCGTATTTGACGTAGGCAAAACCAATAAAAAGCTATTCCTCTTTAATGAGGATTACAAAATTGTCTATGAAAAATCGGCACGGTTTAACGAAACGGTTGACGAAGATGGCGATGCCTGCGAGAATGTGGATAGCTTACGCTTATCGGTATTCGATTCGTTGCACGCCATTTTCCGGCGATCAGAGTTTGAGGTAAAGGCCGTCAACTTTTCATCATACGGTGCCAGTTTTGTATATGTGGATGAGGAGGGAATGCCTTTAACGCCGCTTTACAACTACCTGAAACCATATCCTGAAAACTTGCATAAGCAATTTTACGATACTTACGGAGGGGAGGAGCAGGTTGCCCGTCAAACTGCTTCGCCGGTGCTGGGGAGCCTTAATTCCGGTTTGCAGTTATATCGTTTAAAATATGAGCAGCCCGAGGTATATAGCCGAGTTAAATATGCGTTGCACTTGCCGCAATATCTAAGTTATTTGCTTACAGGTCAGGCCAGCACGGACTTAACCAGTATTGGCTGCCATACTACACTATGGGATTTCGAAAAGCAGCAGTATCATAACTGGGTATTACAAGAAGATGCGATTAGCAAACTTGCACCCATATTAGATGCAAACACAGTTTTGCCCGCATCATTTCCGGGCAACAGTTATAAGGTAGGTATAGGTTTGCACGATAGTTCGGCTGCCTTAATACCTTATCTGGTAAGTTTTACTAAACCATTTGTGCTATTGTCAACCGGTACCTGGACCATCAGTTTAAACCCGTTCGATCACTCGCCGTTAAGCGCTGATGAATTGAAAAACGACTGTTTAAATTACATCCAGTACAAAGGGCAGCCGGTAAAAGCCTCGCGCTTATTTGCGGGTTACGAGTATGAGCAGCAGGTAAAACGCATTGCCGCGCATTTTAACCAAAACACGGCGCATTACCGTACCTTAAAGTATGATGCTGATGTGGTTGCCCAGCTGTTAACTAAAGAACCACAAACACTTATTACCGGGGCAAATAGCTTAAAAGTATCAGTATTTGGTCATCGCGATTTGAGCGAATTTGCAAACGAAACCGAAGCCTATCATCGTTTAATGATGGATATCGTGAATCAGCAAAAAATAGCAACAGGCTATGTGCTTAAGGGCAATGCCGTAAAGCGCATTTTTGTTGATGGCGGGTTCAGTAAAAATTCGGTATATATGCACCTGTTAGCTTCGGCTTTTCCAACCATGGAAGTGTTTGCTGCTTCAATGGCGCAAGCCACAGCGGTTGGTGCGGCCCTGGCCATACACCATTCCTGGAATACGGCGCCGTTGCCTCATGATTTATTGGAGCTGAAGTTTTATTCGGCTTCACAAGCTATTACAACTTAATTTACACTATTAGGAGAGAAGATGCGGGTAGGATTATTTATACCGTGTTATGTAGATCAGTTTTATCCTGGTGCAGCCATAGCCACTTTGCAACTGTTAGAAAAACTGGGCGTCGAAGTGGCATATCCCAAAAATCAAACCTGTTGCGGTCAGCCAATGGCCAACTCGGGCTTTGAACATTTGACGGGTGGCTGCAATCGTTTATTCGTCGAAAACTTTGCGGGGTTCGATTACATTGTTGCCCCTTCGGGTAGCTGCGTGTTGCATATCCGCGAACATTTGCACGACGAGAAACAGGAGGAACTGGCACATGCCATCAGCCAAAAAACATACGAGCTTACATCTTTTTTAACCGATGTGTTGAAAGTGGAAAGTTTGCCATCGCGTTTTCCGCACCGGGTAGGCATGCATCAAAGCTGCCACGGTCAGCGTGGATTGCACTTGAGTTCCATGACCGAACTGGTGGCACCTGCTTTTTCAAAGCCGGGCTCGCTACTTAAAATGGTAAAAGGCATTGACCTGATTGAGCTTGACCGTAAGGACGAATGTTGTGGCTTTGGCGGAACATTTTGCGTGGTGGAAGAAGCTGTGTCGGCTAAAATGGGTAAAGACCGTGTGGCCGATCATCTGCAACACGGTGCCGAGTATATTACCGGCGTAGATATGTCGTGCCTGATGCACATGGAAGGCATTTTAAAACGCCAGGGAAGTAAAGTGAAAGTGATGCATATTGCAGAAATACTAAATGCAGAGTGAGATGGAAAGTAACAAAGATCATGCAGCACTAGCTGAAGTATTTAATAAAGACGAAGACCGTGTAGACTGGCACGATGAAACCTTATGGTGGATACGCCAGAAGCGCGATAAAAACGTTCACCAGTTGCCCGAATGGGAACTGTTGCGCGAAACTGCTTCTAATATCAAGCATAATGTATTATCGAATTTAAGCACCTATTTGGAGCAGTTCGAAAAAAGTGCGCTTGCCAACGGTGTAAAAGTGCATTGGGCTGCCGATGCAAAAGAGCACAACGAAATCATATTAGGTTTGCTTAAGCAGCACCAGATTGACCGTATGGTGAAAAGCAAATCAATGCTTACCGAAGAGTGCGGTTTGAACGATTACCTGGCCACGCATGGCATAGATGTAATTGACTCGGATTTAGGAGAGCGTATTGTACAACTGGCCGGCGAGCACCCGAGCCATATTGTACTGCCTTGTATTCACAAAAAGAAAGGCGAGATTGGCGATTTGTTTCACAAATACCTAGGTACACCGTCTAATGTAGACGATCCGCAATTTTTAACGGAAACCGCCCGCCATCACCTGCGCGAGATATTTTTGACCCGTAAAGCTGCCCTTACCGGCGTAAACTTTGCCATTGCCGAAACGGGCGAGTTTGTAATATGTACCAACGAAGGTAATGCCGATATGGGTGCCAACTTGGCCGAAATACACATTGCCTCGATGGGTATCGAAAAGCTGATACCAAAACGTGAGCACTTAGGCGTGTTTTTAAGACTGCTTACCCGGAGCGCCACCGGCCAGCCTATTACCACATATAGCAGTCACTATCGCAAACCTCGCGAAGGTAAAGAGATTCACATTGTACTGGTAGATAACGGCCGTAGTACGCAATTAGGGCGCGAAGATTTTCGTAACTCCCTTAAATGTATCCGTTGCGGTGCCTGCATGAACACCTGTCCGGTTTACCGCCGCAGTGGTGGTCATAGTTATCATACAGCGGTGGCGGGCCCAATAGGTTCCATACTGGCACCTAACTTGGACATGAAAAAGTATGCCGATCTGCCATTTGCCTCTACGCTTTGCGGCTCGTGTTCCAACGTGTGTCCGGTTAAAATTGATATACATCAGCAGCTTTATAAATGGCGGCAGGTGCTGGTGAAGGCCGGTTATGCGCCTGCCGGTAAAAAGATTGCGATGCAGGTTATGGCAGCCACTTTATCGTCGCCTACTTTGTACCATGCTGCCGGTAAAATGGGGCGGGCCACTATTAAGTTTGCGCCATTTGCAGTTAACAACAAACTGAATCCTTGGTACAAGCAGCGGGATATGCCAACGCCACCAAAAGAATCATTTGGCGAATGGTACGCAAAGAATAGAGGAAAATAGAGATAGGAGCCAAGAATTAAGAGCCAAGATTTTTCTGGTGCAAGTGGCCAAACGAGCGATGAACCAAGAACTATCAACCATGAATTAAAAATGACCAGCAGAGAAAAAATATTAGCTGCCGTAACACGTAATCAGCCAGCATCAACGCCATTGCCCGATTTAAGTGTATTTAGTGGTGATACAGATAGTGTAGTGGATAAATACATTTCGGTATTAACAGGTATAGGTGGAACGGCTTATCAGGTAGGTGGCTATGATGAAATAACGGGCATTTTAAATGCCAAGTTTACCGAAGGTAGGGTGGTTAACACGGTGTCCGAGTTGCATCCGCATCATCAGGTACACGTTTTTGATAATGATATACATGGCTTGGAAAACGTAGAGCTGGCCATTATCAGTGCGCATTTTGCCGTAGCCGAAAATGGGGCCGTATGGGTAACCGAAGAGTTAATGGGCCGCAGGGTGTTTCCGTTTATTTGTCAGCATCTGGCAGTTGTGGTACCCATCAGTCAAATTGTGCCTACCATGCACGTGGCTTATAAAGTTATCGGCAGCAAAAACTATGGCTATGGCGCATTTATAGCCGGTCCGAGCAAAACAGCGGATATTGAACAGTCACTGGTGCTGGGCGCTCATGGGCCGCGCAGCATGAATGTTTTTTTGATGGCCACATAAATATCCTTATCATTACCACTTTATAAACCTGTACATTTTTTGAGAACCCTATGGCCAGAAAGAACTACCTGTTTCCTTTTATACTGGTTACGTCTTTATTTTTCTTGTGGGCATTTTTGCACAACATAAATCCCATACTGATACCTCACCTCAAAAAGGCTTGCCATTTAAGTGATACGCAATCGTCGTTTATAGACCTTTCTGTGTCGCTGGCTTACTTTCTGATCGCCATTCCTGCCGGGTTGTTCATGCACAAGTTTGGCTACAAAAATGGTATCTTATTGGGGTTGACGTTATATGCCGTTGGCGCTTTTCTGTTTGTTCCAGCAGCGTCCGACCGTAACTATTTCCTCTTCCTGTTCGCCTTATTTGTAATAGCCAGCGGTGCTACTTTTTTGGAGGCCGTGGCCAATCCGTATGTGTCCATTCTGGGTGATAAAGAAACGGCTGCTCAACGGTTAAACTTTGCCCAATCCTTTAACGGTCTGGGGGCATTTATAGCACCTATTGTAGGTGGGCGATTTATTTTGACCGGAGTAGAGCATTCGGCTCAGGAAATCAAACAAATGTCGCCTAATCAAGTAAACGCCTATCTACAATCTGAAGCTGATACTGTCAAGATGCCTTATATGATCATTGCCGGTGGAGTGTTACTTTTATTGATATTGTTCTTATTCACCAAGCTACCCGATGTAAAGGAAGACGATTCCGCAGAAGATCTGCACGCACCGGGAACTAACTTTTCTGCAAAAGTGTTGCGCCATACGCACTTGCGTTGGGCCATCATCGCACAATTCTTTTATGTAGGTGCACAGGTAGGCGTGGGCAGCTTCTTTATCCGCTACGCCAAATTTGTGGCCGATGTGAATGAAAAACAAGCCGCCTTTTTATGGGGTGCTATAGCTATGGTTGGTTTTATGGCCGGCCGGTTTGCCGGTACGTTATTAATGCGCTTTATACAGCCGCCAAAACTGTTAAGTTTATATGCGCTAATTAACGTAATCCTATTACTGGTTGCGTTATACACCAAAGGTACCGTAGCCTTATATGCGGTTATGGCAGTGCCGTTCTTCATGTCTATTATGTATCCTACCATATTTGCGTTGGGTATTCAGGGACTGGGCGAAGAAACCAAAATTGCAGCGTCATTCTTGGTAATGGCTATTATTGGCGGTGCAATTGCGCCATTACTAATGGGTTTTATATCAGATAAAACCGGCAGCATACAAGTGGCCTATTGGGTTCCGCTGTTATGTTTCGCCGTTATTTTATATTATGGATTGAAAGGGCATCGAGTACAAAAGAAGATAGTTTTGGAGCAGGTGCTATAGTCGGATTTAAGCAAAATCATTCGTTGCATTGCAGCAATCGTTTACTATAATTAGAAAGACATGTTTAGTTTAAAAGATAAAGTAGCCGTAATTACCGGCGGAGGCAGCGGTATTGGCAAAGCCATCTCTGTGCTGTTTGTCAAGCAGGGCGCACATGTTCACATCATCGAATTAAATGCCGAGGCCGGCAGCCAGGTAGTCTCCCAAATTGAAGCTGATGGTGGCAATGCGCAGGTACATGCCGTTAACGTAAGCGATCAGCAGGCTGTGGTTGAAGCCTTTGAAGCCATCGGAAAGATAGATATCTTAGTAAACAACGCAGGCATTGCGCATGTGGGTAACGTTGAAAAAACAGCTGAAGTTGATTTTGAACGGGTGTTTAACGTAAATGTAAAAGGTGCTTACAACTGTTTATATGCGGTTGTTCCGTTAATGAAAGCTAACGGTGGTGGCGCTATCCTTAATCTAGCTTCGATCGCCTCGCATGTGGGTATTACAGATAGGTTTGCTTATTCCATGAGTAAAGGCGCTATTTATGCGATGTCGCTTTCTATAGCGCGCGATTACCTGAATGACCAAATCCGTTGCAACAGTATATCTCCGGCCAGGGTACACACGCCGTTTGTGGATGGTTTTATCACCAAAAACTATCCCGGTCAGGAACCTGAAATATTTGAAAAACTGTCCAAAAGTCAACCCATCGGCCGCATGGCCAAACCTGATGAAGTGGCTGCTTTGGCGCTTTACCTATGCTCGGACGAAGCAGGGTTTATAACCGGTTGCGATTATCCTATCGATGGTGGTTTCATCAAGCTCAACAATTAAAAGTTATTATCCCTTATTGAAGCATCAATAATGTATTGTATTATACAATGTTGATGCTTTTGTTACTATGAAAGATAATTTATCATAATAGAATGCTAAATATGTACAGTTTTAATCTGTGCTTTTTTTATCCCTTTGATTTTAACCAATTATAGCTACCGAGCAGTCGTTTCAACATTACTTAACTTGCCCGTAGTGTAAATCATTGGACTTTTTGACTTAAAACAACATGGCGAACACCGTATCGTTACCTAAAATAATATTTGGCACCAGTAGTTTGGGCAACTTGTATACCGCACTTGATGAAAGTGTAAAGCAGGAGATTGTTAAAGAAATTATCGAAAATTCGCCCAAACCTGCTGTGTTCGACTCGGCAGGCAAATATGGCGCGGGTTTAGCGCTAGAATCGCTAGGCAATGCGTTAAATGCGCTCGGTGTTAGTAAACATGACGTAATTATCAGTAATAAACTAGGTTGGTATCGTACCGAATTAACAACACCCGAACCAACCTTTGAACCCGGTGTGTGGCGTGATTTAAAGTACGATGCTGTTCAAAAAATAAGTTACGAAGGTATACTGGAATGCTATGAACAAGGTAACCAACTGTTAAACGGTTATGACGCGCAACTGGTATCGGTACACGATCCGGACGAGTATCTGGCTGCTGCCGAAACAGAAGCCGACCGGGAAAAACGTTACCAGGATATACTGAACGCCTACCGCGCACTGTTTGAGTTAAAGCAGCAAGGTAAGGTACTGGCTGTAGGGGTAGGCGCTAAAGATTGGAAATCCATCCAGAAAATAACCAATGATGTGCCGCTGGATTGGGTAATGATTGCCAACAGCATGACCGTGCACAGCCACCCGGCCGATTTGTTGGCCTACATGCAATCGTTAAAAGACAAGGGTGTATTGATTCTCAATTCGGCTGTTTTTAACGGCGGCTTTTTGATGGGTGGTGAGTATTATAACTACAAAGAAGTTGACCCCAATAACGAACATGATAAAGCTTTGCTAACCTGGCGCGAAAAGTTCTTCGCGCTGTGCAATCAGTATAAAATCCGTCCGGCCGAGGCTGCTGTACAGTTTGGTTTGAATGCACCCGGCGTAACCAGTATTGCACTGAGCACTACCAACGCCAAGCGGGTAAAAGGCAACATTGATATGGCCAGTGTAAAAGTACCGGCGGCGTTTTGGGAGGATATGAAAAAGCAGGGCCTGATGTCTGCCGAGATAGAGAATTTATAGATACCAACCCCATACCTATGTATAAAATTGATTCGCATCAACATTTTTGGCAGTTTGATAAAGAGCGTGATAGCTGGATTACCGATGATATGGAAGTTATTCGTCGCAATTTTTTGCCGGATGATTTGCAACCCTTGCTAAGCAAGCATGGTTTGCAAGGATGTATTGCGGTGCAGTCCGACCAATCAGAAGAGCATAACTCCTTTTTATTAAAGCTGGCGGATGAATACGATTCTATTAAAGGTGTGGTAGGATGGGTTGACTTGCAGGCTTACGATGTTGAGGACCGTTTAAAGCGCTATCGCCAATACAAAAAGATGAAAGGCTTTCGTCATGTTTTGCAGGGCGAGCCGCAACGCGATTTGATGCTGACAGAGGCATTTAAGCACGGGATCGGTTTGCTAAGCAAATATGGCTTTACTTATGATGTGCTAATTTTTCCCGACCAGTTGCAATACACCGCACAGCTGGTAAGACAGTTCCCTGATCAGGCTTTTATCATCGACCATATTGCTAAGCCGGATATTAAAAACCAAACCATTGATGATTGGGCGCGCGATATACAAACCGTGGCGCAATATCAAAATGTTAGCTGCAAAGTATCGGGCATGGTAACCGAAGCCAACTGGCATCAGTGGCAGGAAAAAGATTTTGAACCTTACCTGGATGTGGTGTTTAAAGCATTCGGTGCTGGTAGGTTATTATACGGATCAGACTGGCCGGTGTGCATGGTAGCCGGTGGGTATGGCCGTATGATAGAGCTAGTGAAAAATTATACCACACAATTATCAGCCCATGAGCAGGACCTGTTTTGGGGCGATAACGCCGCGCGTATTTACCAGATAGATATTGATTAATAAATGAAAACTTTAGTTTGTACTACACCCGGTGCCTTTGCCTATCAGGAGCAGGAAAAACCTGTTCTCGGAAAAGACAGAGCCATCATCAAAATAAAACGTATTGGCGTTTGCGGAACAGATTTACATGCCTTTAGAGGAACGCAACCTTACTTTAGTTATCCCCGCGTGCTGGGCCACGAGCTTTCGGGCGAATTAGTGGAGGCCGATAATGCTCCGGGTTTTGCCATTGGAGAGGCCGTTACCTTTATACCTTATTTTAACTGTGGCGTATGTATTGCCTGCCGATCGGGCAAGCCTAATTGCTGTGTAAACATACAGGTATGTGGCGTACATGCTGATGGGGGAATGGTGGAATACCTGTCCGTACCATCGCGGTTACTGGTACATGGCGAAGGTTTATCTTATGATGAACTGGCGCTGGTTGAACCTTTGGCAATTGGCGCGCACGGCGTGCGCCGTGCCGATGTGCAGGCTGGTGAGTTTGTGCTGGTAATTGGAGCCGGACCAATAGGCTTGGGCACCATGGAATTTGCCCGTATAGCCGGTGCCAATGTAATAGCTATGGACGTGAGCAACGATCGCTTGGAATTTTGCCGTGAGAAGCTGAATATCCAACACACCATTAATCCGGCTGAGGCGGATGCGGCGGAAGAACTGCGTCGTATTACTAATGGCGATATGGCTACCGTTGTAATCGATGCTACCGGTAATTTAAAGGCCATTGAAGGCGGTATCAATTATCTGGCACATGGTGGCCGTTATGTATTGATCGGTTTGCAAAAAGAAGCATTTAGTTTTAGTCACCCCGAATTTCACAAACGCGAGTCGACCCTGATGAGCAGCCGGAATGCTACACGGCAGGACTTTGAACACGTAATAGCCAGTATGAAACAAGGTTTGGTTGATCCTAAAACTTATATCACCCACCGGGTGGACTTTGACCAGGTAAAAGATCAGTTTGAAAACTGGCTGAATCCCGAAATGAAAGTAATAAAAGCCATGATTAGTCATGCTGATTAATAAACATCATATTATAAAATAGTTGAAGCTGGTTTATGAAGGGATTTAAAATTGCCGGATTTTTTGTTGCTGCATTGTTGAATTACACCTTAAGTAATGCTCAAAACAAGCAGGTACTGGGTTTTGATAAGTTAAACAGGTACGTATCTGAGTTTAACCGCACAGATACAGAAACGGTTAAAAACCTGGTGCCCAATGAACAGGCTGCAGCCTGGATGACACAAAACGTTCCGGTATTTGAATGCCCCGATTCTACCATCGAAAAAATATATTATTACCGCTGGTGGACTTTTAGAAAACACCTAAAGCAAACGCCGGATGGCTATGTGTTTACCGAGTTTATTACCCCTGTAAATCACGCCGGTATATACAATACGGTAAGCAGCGCTTTAGGTCATCATATCTACGAGGGTCGCTGGCTGCGAAATCCGCAATACGTCGAGCAATATATTTCGTTTTGGCTGTTTACTGATCCTAAACAGAAAAAGCCGCATCTGCACGCCTTTAGCAGTTGGATAGATGATGCGGTTTATAAGTTTTATTTGGTAAATCAGAACAAGTCGTTTATTCAAAAATTGGTTCCGGCGCTGGATGCAGATTACCGGCTATGGGAAACCGAAAAGCAGTTGCCGAGTCAGATGTTTTGGCAGTTTGACGTTCGTGATGCTATGGAAGAATCCATCAGCGGATCGCGTAAGCTAAAAAATGTACGGCCAACTATCAACAGCTACATGTACGGTAATGCAGTAGCCTTAACCGACATGGCTAAGCTTACTGCCAATGATACCCTGCAAAAAAGATACAGCCTTAGAGCAGCGAAGCTGAAAGATTTAGTTCAGGAAAATTTATGGGACGATACCTCATCTTTCTTCAAAGTGCAATATCCTAACGGTAAGCTATGTGACGCCCGCGAAGAGTTAGGCTACATCCCATGGTATTTTAACTTGCCAGATGATAAAGCCAAATACGCCAAACAGTGGGAACAGCTTACCGATGAAAAAGGCTTTAATGCCCCTTGGGGTATTACCACGGCCGAACGCCGTCATCCGCTGTTCAGAACGCATGGCACCGGCCACGGCTGCGAATGGGACGGTGCAGTTTGGCCTTTTGCCACCTCGCAAACCTTAACCGGCCTGGCTAACCTGCTTACCCGGTACAAACATCATGATGGGATGTCGGCCCAAGTGTTTTATAATGAACTGCATAAATATGCGGCTTCACATCAAAAGCGAGGTTTGCCTTACTTGGGCGAGTATCAGGACGAGAAAACAGGATATTGGCTAAAAGGTGATAATCCGCGTAGCAGCTACTATAATCACTCTACCTTTTGTGATCTGGTAATCAGTGACCTTATTGGCTTGAAGCCAAGGAATGATAACACTTTGGAGATATATCCACTTATCCCGCAAAATCAATGGAACTGGTTTTGCCTGGATAACGTAATGTATCACGGTCGCAACATTACCATCCTATGGGACAAAGACGGCAGCCGTTACCATAAAGGACAGGGTTTACGTATATATGCTGATGGCAAAGAAATCGGCAGAGCTAAAGAATTGAAGCATCTTTCCGCAAAACTTCCATCCTGATTGGTGCAGATGGCAAGATAATATAATAGCATGAAAAAATGTTATAGGGTTTGATAGGCCTGTACAGGTAGTTTTGGCAATATTGAATTACCAATTATACATTTAACCTGATAATTAACTTAAAGTCCTGTAGTAAAATAAAGTATGCGTTTGCATAAATTTATAGGGAATATTTAAGGTAATTAGCAGTTTGGAGAAATCCTATTTATGGCTAAACTAACCAAAGGCTGCATTATTGCCTGTCTGTATTGTTTATTATCTAATTTTTACCAGGCAGACGCTAAGCCTGCTGCCCAGCCGGTAAATATCGTGTTATCTAAAGCAAGTCATGCACGTGTTACTTATGGCGCTCAAAAGCTGGCTGCAGTTTTAGGTAAGCATGGCTATACAGCTAATATAATGTATCAACCGGCCGCATCAACCAAAGGAATATCAATAACGGTTGGTACGTTGCAGGATGCCTGGCTTAAAGCGGCATTAAATAAAAATAAAATTAAAGTAAGCCGCCAGCCGGGTAAAGAAGGGTTTGCCCTGCAATCGGCCAATAACAATATTGTCATTGCTGGCGCCGATAACTCAGGCGCATTATATGGTTGCCTGGAACTGGCCGATCAGGTGCAGGCTAAAGGGAAGCTGCCGGTAAACCTCCAATTAACAGACCAGCCCGAGATGGTGATGCGCGGCGCGTGCATTGGTGTTCAAAAACCTTTTTTGTTACCGGGCCGCGGTACATATGAGTATCCGTACACGCCCGAAAGTTTTCCGTGGTTTTACGATAAAGCACTCTGGCTGCGCTATCTTGATTCGCTCGCGCAAAATCGCATGAACTCCCTGTACCTTTGGAACGGGCATCCTTTTGCTTCTTTAGTTCGGGTGAAAGATTACCCAGAGGCAGTAGAAGTAGACGATGCTACGTTTAAAAAGAACGAGGATATATACCGCTTTATAGCCAATGAGGCCGATAAGCGTGGCATTTGGCTGGTGCAGGGCTTTTATAATATTATCGTACCTAAGCCCTTCGCCGAAAAACATAATCTGGTTACGCAAGACCGCAACCGGCATATCATCCCAATCATTTCTGATTACACCCGCAAATCTATAGCCGCATTTGTTGAAAAGTACCCTAATGTTGGCTTGCTGATTACCTTAGGTGAAGCCATGGAAGGTGTAGGACAAGATGATGTGGATTGGTTCACCAAAACTATTATTCCAGGTGTAAAAGATGGTTTAAAAGCCTTAGGTCGTACTGATGAACCACCTATTGTATTACGTGCGCATGATAGCGATGCACCTACGGTAATGAAATATGCTATGCCATTATACAAAAACCTGTACACTATGGCTAAATATAATGGAGAGGCGCTAACCACCTATACGCCGCACGGCTCGTGGGCTGATTTGCACCGCACGCTTAGCCGTATCGGTACCGTGCAGATAGAGAACGTACATATCCTAGCCAACCTGGAACCGTTCCGTTATGGTTCGGCCGATTTTATACAAAAGTGTGTGCAGGCAATGCACAGCGAGTACGAAGCCAATGGTTTGCACCTGTACCCGCAAGCTTCTTACTGGGACTGGCCATATACTGCCGATAGTGCCAATCAGCGTTTGTTTCAACTGGATCGCGACTGGATTTGGTACAAAGAATGGTCGCGCTACGCCTGGAACTGTCACCGTGACCGGGCCGGAGAGATAGCTTACTGGGGCAACCAGTTAGCGGCGCGTTATGGCTGTACACCGCAGCAAGGCAAAGCCATACTAGAAGCTTATGAGCAATCCGGCGAAATATCACCGCAAATATTGCGTAGGGTAGGTATTACAGATGGTAACCGCCAGACCATGACATTGGGTATGCTGATGAGCCAATTTGTTAATCCCGAAAAATATGGCTTGTTCAGCTTGTTATACACCTCAGAAGCGCCTGTTGGCGAGATTTTAAGTGATTATGCTGAAAAAGAATGGAAACATGAACAACACGTAGGCGAAACACCTATTGACGTAGCCAGCAATGTTCCGTTATACGGTAAAAAGGCTGTGGAAGCCATTAATCAGGCTACAGCAGGTGTTACACGTAATGCGGATGAATTCAAACGGCTTAAGAATGATATGTACTGCTACAATGCCATGGCTAATAGCTATTCGGCCAAAATAAAGGCAGCCGTGCATGTACTCAGATATAAATACTCTAACAACGTGGCCGATTTGGAAAATGCCCTGCCCGAAATGGAAAGCAGCCTGGCTTATTTTAAACAATTGGTCAATTTAACTAAAGACACTTACCTGTATGCTAACAGTATGCAAACCAAGCAGCGCAAAATTCCTGTTGGTGGTAACGACGCCAAAATGAAAACTTGGATTGAGTTGTTGCCGGTGTATCAAAAAGAACTGGATAATTTTAAGAAGAATCTGGACTCGCTGAAGTTGCCAGCGACAAAAGCTAAACAAGCTCAAAAAATTCAGTTTACCAATGCGGATGTAAAAGTACTTAGTGGTACCGAAGGATTCTACACCTGGAATGCCGGGGAACAGCCCTACGCTGATACGGCAGCCGTTATTCAAAATTTTGGACCAGAGTTAAAAGGTTTAAAAGGTATAAAGCTATCTAAAGCCAAACAAGTAAGCGATGGTGCTACCATCAAGTTTAGCAATAGTAAACCGGTTAAAGTGCTGGTTGGATTTTATACGCAAAAGTCTGGGCCGTATTTGCAGCCACCCCAATTGGAAACTGATGCCAGCGCTAACGATTTTGGTCAGGCCGATATTAAGATGGCTAATGCTGCGCTGATTCCGGGAATGCCTCCGGTAAATATTCATACCTACACGTTTAAGCCGGGTACTAACACACTCAGTTTAGGCAAAGGTGCCTGTTTAGTGCTTGGCTTTATTGACGATGCACAACCCGTGCCGATTTATGATGCCGGGTTGAGTGCCACAGGTAACATTAAAGATTTACGCTGGCTGTTTAACTAATTATTTATGCTTGCCAAGTTTTCATATTTCGTTAGCCACAAGAAGGGGCTATTTATATCAGGTGTATTGAGCTTGCTGGCTGCATTAAGTGCTGGTAATGTGTCAGCTCAAACACAGAACTTAAAACTATGGTATAATCAGCCTTCCAAAAAATGGACAGATGCCTTACCCATTGGCAACGGTCGTATAGGCGCCATGATTTTTGGCGGCATAGATACCGAACGTATACAGTTTAACGAGCAAACTTTGTGGACTGGTCGCCCACGTGATTATCAGCGCGAAGGAGCTGCCCAATACCTGCAACCTATCCGCCAGTTGCTGGCCGAAGGCAAACAAAAAGCTGCCGATTCGCTGGCCGAAGCGCTTTTCATGGGCAAAAAGGACAATGAAGATACCTATGAGGCGCAAAAAGCAGCTTGGTTCAAAAAGATACGCAACTTAAATCTATCACAAACACCAGCTTTCGAAACCGGAAAGTGGACGAGCATTAACCTGCCTACCGAAAAAGGATGGGAAACAACCCGTGGTTTTGAAGGACTGGACGGAGCCGTTTGGTTTCATAAAACCTTTACTGTTCCTGCCTCATGGGCAGGCAAAAACCTGGTACTAAGTTTGGGCCGCATCCGTGATATGGATTTTACCTACGTGAATGGTAAACAAATAGGCACTACTGATGGAACGAATTATCGTAAGTATACCATACCCGCTTCTGCACTACATAATGGCGAAAACGAGCTGGCCATACAGGTAATTAATTACTGGGATAAAGGCGGACTAACCAGCGCAGCAAAAGAGCTGATGGTATATCCGGAAGGTGAAAGCCTAGATAGCGGCATTAAGCTAAGCGGTGCATGGCAATACTGGATACAAGATTTTAACCCACCGGCGTTTCCGCGTTACAACGCCGATTATCAGCCGTTTGCCGATGTTTATTTGTTGTTTCCTAACCAGGGTAATATTACCAATTACCGGCGAGACTTAGACATCAATAACGCTACTGCTCATGTAACTTACACCAGCAACGGTGTTAACTTTAGTCGCGAGTATTTTGCCAGTAAGCCCGATCAGGTAATTGCTATGCGGCTCACAGCTAATCAACCTAGTAAACTTACTTTTAATGCTGTGCTAAGCACTTTGCATAAAAATATGTTGCTCCGCAAAGTAAACGATCATACCCTGGCCTTATCTTTAAAAGTTGGCAATGGTGTATTAAGAGGGGTTTCTTATTTAACCGTGCAAACTAAAGGCGGAAAGGTGGATGTTTCAGCTAAAGGTATCAACATTACAGGCGCTAATGAGGCTACATTGTATCTAACCGCAGCTACCAGTTATAAAAATTATAAAGATGTTTCGGGCGACCCTGATGCGATTTGCAAACAGGCCGTAGCCAGCTTAGGTAACAAAAATTACCAAGCTATCAAAAATGTGCATTTGGCCGATTATCAGCGCTTGTTCAATACCTTTTCTATTAACTTAAACCAGGGCAAAAACGCCGCACTGCCTACCGATCAGCGTATATTAAAGTTCAACAGTGCCGACGATCCATCACTTATCAGCCTGTTTATGCAATACGGGCGGTATTTGCTGATATCTTCATCACGACCAGGTAGTGGTCCGGCTAATTTGCAAGGCATATGGAATGATTTATTGACACCGCCGTGGGGTAGCAAATTCACCACCAACATCAATCTGGAAATGAATTACTGGCCTGCCGAAGCCTTGAACTTGTCAGCCTGTGCAGAGCCTCTTTATAATATGATTGATGATCTGTCGCAAACCGGTAAGCTTACGGCCAAAGCGCATTACAATGCACCGGGGTGGGTATTGCATCATAATACCGATGTGTGGCGTGGTACGGCACCGGTTAACGCGGCTGATCATGGTATATGGGTTACCGGTGCTGCCTGGCTGTGCCATCAGTTATGGGAGCATTATGAATATTCGCAGGATAAGACATTTTTAAAGAACCGCGCTTATCCGTTAATGAAAAGTGCAGCTGAATTCTTCAATGCCAATCTGGTTAAGGATTCGCAAACAGGTTACTTGATCAGCACACCATCCAACTCACCCGAGCACGGCGGTTTGGTGGCCGGCCCAACTATGGATCATCAGATCATACGTGATTTATTTAAGAACTGTGTAGCTGCCGCCAAAATTTTAGGGGTAGATGAGCAGTTCAGCCAAACGTTGCAAACAAAGTATAACCAAATAGCACCTAATAAAATAGGCAAATACGGTCAGTTGCAGGAATGGCTACAGGATAAGGATGATACGACCGATACCCATCGCCACGTGTCGCATATGTGGGGCGTATATCCGGGTACAGACATCACCTGGCAAACCCCCGATTTGATGAAGGCGGCAGAGAAGTCGATGTATTACCGAGGCGATGACGGGACCGGATGGAGTATTGCCTGGAAGGTGAACATATGGGCGCGTATGCGCGAGGGCGATCATGCTTACCTGATGCTTAGCAAACTGCTATCACCGGCAGATGCAGTGCCAAATCACGAAAAAGGCGGCGTATATCATAATTTATTTGATGCCCATCCGCCATTTCAAATTGATGGAAACTTTGGCGGTGCGGCAGGTATAGCCGAAATGCTGCTGCAAAGCCAGTCGGGCAACTTGGAACTGCTGCCGGCATTGCCATCAGCATTGCCTAACGGCGAGGTAAAAGGTATCCGGGCAAGAGGTGGCTTTGTGCTTAATCTTAACTGGAAAAGCGGACAGTTGGAGCGGGTGGAAATAACTTCGCAATCAGGCAACGCTTGTTCCGTAATCTATAAAGGTAAATCTATTAAGTTCTCCACTCAAAAAGGGCGTAGCTATAAACTTAATGCAGATTTAAAATTAGTTAAAGCATAATGATTTTATCGAACAGGCATACCTTGTCTTCTAAAAAATGCTTGAGTAAAATATTGCTTCAGGTAGTATGCCTATTGGTAAGTACATGTGCTTTAGCACAGTTAAGGCAGGATATTTCTATAAATAACAATTGGCGGAGCATAGCCAACAACACGCAATCAACCGCCTATGCGGGTTTCGAAAATCAGAATTTTGACGATAAGGTCTGGTCACACGTAACTGTACCGCATAACTGGGATACCTATGAAGGTTACCGGCGGTTAAAGCATGGCAACCGTCACGGCTATGCCTGGTATCGCAAAACCTTTACAGCCAGAAATGCAGGCGCAGGTAAGCGTTACTTTTTATGGTTTGAGGGGGTTAGTTCGTACGCTACCGTTTGGCTTAACGGCAAAAAAGTGGGTTATCATGCCGGGGGGCGTACCTCTTTCACCTTGGATGTAACGGAAGTTATTCAATTCAATAAACCCAACCTGCTAAGTGTTCGGGCCGATCATCCGGCCAACATAGCCGATTTACCTTGGGTATGCGGTGGCTGTTCGGATGAAATTGGCTTTTCGGAAGGTTCGCAGCCTATGGGTATTTTCAGGCCGGTGCATCTGATGGTTACTAATCCTGTCAGGGTAGAGCCGTTTGGCGTACATATCTGGAATGATACCACGGTGTCCGAGAAATCGGCTCTGTTGAATTTAGAAACAGAGGTAAAAAACTATACTGCGCAAAAGCAGGAATTTACTATAGTAAGTACACTTCTGGATAAAAGCGGAAAGGAAGTGGCCCATGTACAGGTGGCTGCAAATATTAATTCTGGCTCATCTTATACAGTATCACAAAAGCTAAACTTAACAGGCAATGTACACTTGTGGTCGCTGCAAAACCCTTATCTGTATAGCTTGCGTACGCAGATACGGAGCGGACAAAAGGTCATCGACGAAACCACCACCACCTACGGCATCCGTTGGGTTAGCTGGGGCATTGATAAAAATAATGGCGACGGCCGATTTTACCTGAACGGCAAGCCTGTTTTCATAAACGGTATTGGCGAATATGAACACCTGATGGGGCGTAGCCATGCCTTTACCAGTCAGGAAATAAAAGCCCGTGTTATGCAAACCCGTGCTGCTGGCTTTAACGCTTTCAGGGATGCACATCAACCTCATAATCTGGAATATCAGAAGTACTGGGACGAATTAGGGTTGCTTTGGTGGCCGCAATATTCGGCGCATATTTGGTTTAATACACCTGCTTTTCGGGCTAATTATAAAGCTTTACTGGTTGAATGGGTAAAAGAGCGACGCAATAGTCCGTCTGTCATTTTATGGGGATTGGAAAATGAAAGTAAACTACCCGAAGATTTTGCACGGGAGTGTACCGAACTAATCCGCAAGCTAGACCCAACGGCATCTGTACAACGTAAAGTAACTACCTGCAATGGCGGTAAAGGCACCGATTGGGATGTACCCCAAAATTGGACCGGCACCTACGGCGGTAACCCGCTTACTTATGCCGAAGATTTGCAAAAACAGATATTAATTGGCGAATACGGTGCCTGGCGCAGCCTGGAACTACACACAGAAGGCCCATTTGTAGCAAACGGCCCCGTAAGTGAAGACCGCATGGCGCAGCTAATGGAAACCAAAGTACGTTTGGCGGAGTCGGTAAAAGGTAAAGTAGCCGGGCAGTTTCACTGGTTACTGTACTCGCACGAAAACCCCGGCCGTATACAAGGTGGCGAAGGCTTGCGGGAATTGGATAGGGTAGGGCCTATCAATTACAAAGGTTTGTTTACCCCGTGGGGGCTGCCATTGGATGTATTTTACATGTACCGCGCCAACTATGCATCCAAAGATAAAGAACCGATGATTTATATTGTTTCGCATACCTGGCCCAACCGCTGGGTTAAACCCGGACGAAAAGATAGCATAACAGTATATTCTAACTGCGATGAGGTGGAGTTATTTAATGATGTACAAAGCGTATCGTTTGGTAAAAAGAAAAGGCAAGGCATTGGCACCCATTTTCAATGGGACGATGTGAATGTGCAATACAATGTACTGTATGCAGTAGGCTATGTAAATGGTAAAGCTGTTGCAAAAGATTACATTGTTCTTAATCATCTGCCCAAAGCCCCTCGTCTTAATCAGTTGAGCACGGGAAACAGCGATATCTTAAAACCAGTGCCTGGTCAAAAATACTTGTACCGGGTGAATTGCGGTGGTGATGATTATCAGGATGGGAATGGTAATTTATGGCAGGCCGACCGTCATCAATCTGGAAAAAATAATTGGGGTTCCCTATCTTGGACGGATGATTTTGAAGGTATGCCGGCATTCTTTGCCAGTCAGCAACGCACGTTTGATGTAATTAAAGGTACGAATGATAGTCAGCTATTTCAATCATTTCGATACGGCACCAATAAGTTAAAATATTCATTTCCGGTACCCGATGGCGATTACCAGTTGGATCTGTATTTTACTGAGCCGTGGTATGGTATAGGTGGCGGCATGGATTGCAGCGGATGGCGGCTGTTTAATGTAGCAGTTAACGATAAAATAGTCCTTCATGATCTGGATGTCTGGAAAGAAGCAGGCACTAATCAGGCACTGAAAAAGACCATAAAAGCGCATATCACCGGTGGGCAACTCATACTGTCTTTCCCTAATGCTAATGCCGGTGAGGCTATCATTTCGGCTATTGCTGTTAGTACCTTAAATCAAAAAGCTACCGCTGCTCCGCCATCAGCAGGTATTATTCAAAAGCTAGATGTGCCAGCGAATTGGAAAGTAAAATCTTGGCTGGATATTGGTGATAAGCTTTATGCTGACCGGTCAAATATCACCCTAAATGAATTGCCACCTGTTTTATACGGAGCCGATTGGCTGCAAACCGCAAGTAGCGCACAGTCAGCCAAATTTACAATGGGAGCTGATGGTAGTGTGTATGTCGCTATTGATGCATCGCCAAATCAACGGCCATCCTGGCTAAAAGATTATGAAGTGAGCGGTTTGGCTGTGAAAACGGATGCCCAAAATGGCCAGTCCTTGCAGTTATACCGCAAGCTTTTTAAAAAAGATGAAACAGTTGTGCTGGGCGAAAATGCCGGATATTTACTATACACGATAGCGGTATTACCGAGTGTGAAACTTGAACCTGCTACCGATCTACGTAAAACCGTTACGTATAAAGCGGATAACGCCCTTACGCAAGGCGCTACAGTGCCTGATACCCTGAGCGGTAAAAAAGTAATTCGATTCACCGGTTCAACAGCCGGAACAGCTACCTTTATCCTGACACCGGGCGTGGCTGACCTGTATGCCTTACGCATTAAATATTATAACCAAACGGATAAATCTTTTACCGGTAAAATGGAACTTCAGGCGGCAGATGGAACGGTGATGAAAACTGAAAACGTTACTTTTAAGCCGGTACAAAAAGGAAAGTCCGGCACGGTGACTACCACTACGGGTACCAGCATCAATGCTGGTAATTACAAATTGATTATATCTGCCGAGCAGGCTGCCGGGCTATGTATATCAAGCATAGAAATGCAGTAAGGCCATATTGATTTTAAGCAAATGATAAAAAGACTTTATATCGCATTGTTATTGTTGCACTTTCATGCTTTTGCACAAGGCGTAAGAGTAAATGCGTTAAAATGCGAGTATAAAAGTAATCCGTTGGGTATCGAGTCGGTCGCGCCGCATTTAAGTTGGTTGTTACAAAGCACCGGGCGCAACGTTCGGCAGACGGCTTACCGGGTATTGGTGGCCGATAACCCTGTCCTGCTGAACAAGAATGTAGGTAATTTGTGGGATTCCAAGAAGATCAGTTCTGACGCCTCCATCCAAGTTGCTTACAATGGAAAGCCGCTCCAAAGCGCTGCCACCTATTACTGGAAAGTAATGGTATGGGATAATCAACACCATGTGAGTGCCTGGAGTTCTGCAGCGCACTGGCAGATGGGCTTGCTTACGCCGGCCGACTGGAAAAATGCCCGCTGGATAGCTTATGATAAACTGCCCGATACATCCAGAATTGTACCCCTGTTGCACGGCCGCGGCCCTAAAAAGCTGGGGTTGGCTAATGATGTGTTGCCCATGCTGCGTAAAGGTTTTGTGGTAAATAAACCGATTAAAAAGGCTACCATGTACATCTGTGGGTTAGGGCATTTTGAGCTGAGTGTAAACGGGCAAAAAGTAGGCGATCACTTTTTGGATCCGGGATGGACAAACTACGACAAGCAGGCGCTTTATGTACCTTTTGATGTGACTCGGCAACTTAAGCAAGGTGAAAACGCAATTGGTGTCATGTTGGGCAACGGCTTCTATTACATTCCGCGTGATAAGCGGTACCGCAAACTTACCGGGGCTTATGGTTATCCAAAAATGATTTGCCGTTTGGTAACGGAATATCAGGATGGCAGTGTAAGTAATGTAATAAGTGACGCTACCTGGAAAACAGCACCAAGTCCTGTTACCTTTACCAGTATTTATGGCGGCGAAGATTATAATGCTAATCTGGAACAAGCGGGCTGGAACAGAGCTGCTTTTAATGACCGGAACTGGAAAAACGCTTTGTTGGTTGACGGCTCGCCGCAATTGAGCGCGCAATTAGCCGAACCGTTGAAAGTGTTTGAAAACTTCAACCCTAAAAAGATTACATCGGTTGCACCTGACAAATGGTTGTACGATTTGGGGCAGAATGCATCGGGTATACCACAAATCACTGTTAAAGGGAAAAAAGGTGATACGGTAAGAATTTATCCGGCTGAATTAATTAATGCCGAAGGTGCCGCAAACCAAAAAGGATCCGGCGGACCGCATTACTATACTTACATTTTGAAAGGAACAGGAGAGGAAACTTGGCAGCCACGCTTTACTTACTATGGTTTTCGTTATGTGCAGGTTGATGGCGCTGTGCCGCAAGGTAAAGGTAATGCACAAAACCTGCCGGTGATTGTAGATATTAAAGGTCTGCATACCCGTAATGCTGCACCGCAGGTGGGTAGCTTTTCTTGTTCAAACGATTTATTTAACCACATTTACACGTTAATAGACTGGGCGGTAAAAAGCAATATGGTAAGCGTGTTTACTGATTGCCCGCATCGCGAAAAACTGGGCTGGTTGGAAGAAGCACATCTGGTAGGCAGCTCTATCCACTACGGATATGATATCGCCAACCTAAGCCGCAAATGTATCAGCGATATGCAACTGGCTCAAACGCCCGAAGGACTGATCCCGGAGATTGCCCCTGAGTTTACCAAGTTTGGCGAACCCTTCCGCGATTCGCCAGAATGGGGAAGTAATGCAGTGATTTTTCCGTGGTATGTATACCAGTGGTATGGTGATAAGCAGTTACTGCAAGATAACTATCCTACCATGCAACGCTACTTGGACTACCTGGCCGGCAAAGCCGAAAATCACATTCTGACACAAGGCCTGGGCGATTGGTATGACATTGGCCCTAAAGCGCCTGGCTTATCGCAAAATACACCTAAAGGCATTACGGCTACGGCCATTTATCACTACGACCTTACTATCGCCGCTAAAGTTGCCGCATTGTTAGGCAAACCCGAAGATGCCAACAGATACAACCAGTTAGCACAACAAGTAAAGCAGGCTTTTAATAGTGCATTCTTTAACGTTGATACCAAACAATATGGTACAGGTAGCCAAACAGCTAATGCGATGGCGGTGTACGCAGGTTTGGTAGAGCCGCAATACAAAGCTGCTGTAGTGAATAATCTGGTACAAGATATACGCAGCCGTGACAACAGCTTAACCGCTGGTGATATCGGGTTCCGTTATCTGCTTCGGGTGCTGGATGATGAAGGGCGGTCGGATGTAATTTATGAAATGAATAACCGCTCGGATGTGCCGGGCTACGGTTACCAATTGGCCAAAGGTGCTACGGCGTTAACCGAATCCTGGCAGGCGCTGGGCGGCGTATCTAACAACCACTTTATGCTGGGGCATATTATGGAATGGTTCTACACGGCTTTAGCCGGTATTCGTCCTGCTGCAGATGCAGTAGCGTATAATCGCATTGAGATAAGGCCGGAGTTAGTCGGTGATATTACCCATGCACAGGCTACTACCTTGTCACCTTACGGAACTATCAGCAGCAAATGGAATAAAATGGCTAATAGTTTTGAGTTGGATGTAAAGATACCGGTCAATACTGAAGCTACGCTTTACCTGCCTGTTAACCAAACTGCTAAGATTGTTGAAGCGGGGCAGTTAATCGGAACCAATAAACAAATTACCTACAAAGGTTACAAGAATGGAAAGGCAGTAGTGCAAGTTGGCTCAGGTCATTACCATTTTGTTGCTCAGTAAATGAATATATTACAGGAATTTAAAGCATGAAAAAAACGAAGATATTAAGCTTATTGCTGTTGATGAATGTGCTGATTGTGGCTGCTGCACAGGCACAAACCAACCGTACGCAGGTGCCCGATAAAGTAATGCAGGAGGTGTACGAAAAAGTCAAAACACCTCACAAGTACGGTTTGGTAATAGCACCCACAGATAACAGCCAAAAGGCCGATTGCCCCAGCGTATTCCGCAAGGGCAACCAATGGTGCATGACGTACATTATTTTTAACGGTCGTGGTTATGAAACCTGGTTAGCCAACAGCAAAGATTTACTGCACTGGACAACTAAGGGCCGTATTCTGTCTTTTTCGGACACTACCGATTGGGACAGCGACCAAAAGGCCGGTTACATCGCTTTGCAGGATACCAAATGGGGTGGAAGCTACCAGTTAAATCAATTTCAGAATAAATACTGGATGTCATACTTTGGCGGGCATGACAAGGGATATGAGAAAGGTTTGCTTTCTATCAGTATGGCGTATACTGACAAGGATCCGTCAACCGTGCATGAGTGGCAGCGTTTGGGCCACCCGGTATTAATGGCTACGGATAACAATGTAAGCTGGTGGGATAATCACACGTTATATAAAGAAACCGTCATTAAAGACAATGCCCGTTTAACCGGCTACCCATTTGTAATGTATTACAATGCCAATGGCGATAGCCTGAACAAAAAGCGCGGAGCAGAGCGTATAGGTATGGCCGTATCTAACGATATGGTGAACTGGAAACGCTTCCAAAAAGATCCGGTGTTGAATCATAACGTGGGCATTACCGGCGACCCTTACCTGCAAAAAATGGGCGACTTATGGGTGATGTTTTACTTCGGCGCTTTCTGGAAAGAAAAAGGCGGTGCTTTTAACCGCTTTGCCTGCTCTTACGATTTGGTGAACTGGACGGAGTGGAAGGGCGATGATCTCATCCAATCATCCGAACCATATGACAATATGTTTGCCCATAAATCATTTGTGGTAAAGCACAAAGGTGTGGTATATCATTTTTATTGTGCCGTTAACAAGGCCGATCAGCGCGGTATTGCGGTGGCGACTTCAAAAGATATGGGTAAAAGTCAGCTCAACTTTGTAGAGCCACCACCATCTAAAAAGAAAAAGTAAGCTATGCGGATAAACATACACTTGAAATATTATGTGCTTATCGCCTGTTTGCTGGGTTTAACCTCGGTGCAAGCCCAACGCAAAACGGAAAATTTCAATAACGGCTGGCGTTTTAATTTGGGTGATGATAGTTTAGCCCGAAACATTAATTATAATGACAGTAAGTGGAGGCTGCTTAACCTACCGCAAGACTGGAGCATTGAAGGTGCATTCAATGAAAAAAATACTACTACTCAGGCTGAAGGCGGCTTGCCGGCCGGAATAGGCTGGTACCGTAAAAGTTTTACGATGCCGGTTTCTGCAAAAGATAAAAAGGTTTTTATTGACTTTGATGGTGTTTACCGCAACAGTGAAGTTTGGATAAACGGGCATTTGTTAGGTAAACGGCCCAACGGCTATATTTCATTCCGCTACGATTTGACACCGTATCTGAGGTTTGGTACCACAAAAAATGTAGTTGCTGTAAAAGCTGACAACTCAGCACAGCCCAACTCCCGCTGGTACACCGGCTCTGGCATCTACCGTAATGTGTGGTTGGTTACCACCAACAAAAGCTATTTTACCAATGGTGGTACCTTCATTTATACGCCGCACGTTAGCGCTGCTACGGCAACGGTCCGTGTGCAAACTGGCATCATGCCAAGTGGTAAAGCGCTGAAATTAAAAACGCTGATTTACAATCACCAAAATAAGTTAGTCGCGTCGCAATTGTCGGCAATCAAAGCAGCAGATGATACCGTTGTTAGCTTTACAGAGCAAACGTTGCAAATTAATCACCCGCAGCTATGGTCGGTAAATCGGCCTAACTTGTATAAAGCACAGCTGCAGTTAGTGTCTGATAACAATACCATACTCGACAGCTATTCAGTAAACATCGGTCTTCGTTTTTTTGATTTTGATGTAGATAAAGGCTTTTCGCTGAACGGTGAGCGCATGAAAATCAAAGGCGTATGTATGCACCATGATTTGGGCGCTTTGGGCGCGGTAGTAAACTTGCGGGCGATGGAGCGTCAGTTGGAGATTTTAAAAAATATGGGCTGTAATGCTATCCGCACATCCCACAACCCGCCCGCCCCAGAGTTTTTAGACTTGTGCGACCGCATGGGCTTCATTGTGATGGACGAAGCTTTTGACATGTGGCGCAAAAAGAAAAGCAAGCAGGATTACTACCAATACTTTGATGCCTGGCACCGGGTAGATTTGGAAGATCAGGTAAAGCGCGACCGCAACCACCCATCGGTAATGATGTGGAGTATCGGTAACGAAATTCGTGAGCAGTTTGACAGCACCGGCATTAGCATCGGCAGGGAGTTAGTTAAAATTGTTAAGAACCTCGACCCAACCCGACCAGTTACCTCGGCGCTAAGTGAGTCTGATCCTAAAAAGAATTTTATATACCAGTCGGGCGCGTTGGATTTGGTGGGGTTGAACTATCATCAGGAGGTTTATGCTGATTTTCCCAAAAACTATCCAGGCCAGAAGTTTATTGCAACGGAAACTATGTCAGCTTTGGAAACTCGAGGGTTTTATGATAAGCCTACCGATACCACCCGGTTATGGCCCCATAGTTCCAAAGAAAAATATACCAAAGGCAATCCCGAAATGGCTGTAACAGCTTACGATAACGTGGCTGCTTACTGGGGATCAACACACGAAGAAACCTGGCGCATTATCAAAAAGCATGATTACCTGTCGGGCCTGTTTGTGTGGACCGGTTTTGACTACATTGGCGAGCCTACGCCATACCCGTGGCCGGCGCGCAGTTCCTATTTTGGTATCATTGATCTGGCCGGTTTTCCGAAAGATGTTTACTATATGTACCAAAGCGAGTGGACCAATAAACCAGTACTGCACCTTTTGCCGCATTGGAACTGGAATGCTGGCGATACAGTAGATGTGTGGGCGTATTATAATAACGCCGATGAAGTGGAGCTGTTTTTGAACGGCAAATCGTTGGGCATCCGTAAAAAACAAGCTGACGATTTGCATGTAAGCTGGAAAGTAAAGTACGAATCGGGTACCCTTAAAGCAATATCGCGCAAAAACGGAAAAGAGGTGTTGGTGCGCAATTTGCATACCGCTGGCAAACCGGCCCGTATACTGTTAACTGCAGATCGCAAAGCCATCCGGGCAGATAATGAAGACCTCTCTTTTGTTAACGTTTCCATTGTAGATAAAGACGGTAACGTTGTGCCGGATGCAGACAACCTGGTGAATTTCATTGTGAAAGGCGGCAAGCTTGCAGGGGTAGATAATGGCTCACCTGTTAGTATGGAATCATTCAGGGCAAGTAATCGCAAAGCGTTTCACGGCTTATGTCTGGCTATATTACAGGCATCTGCAAAAGCCAGTACAATTGAGTTAACCGCCACGGCTGCAGGTTTACCAGCAAGCAAAATAACCATTAAAGCACGATAAAAGAATATCTCTTTAGTAGTGCGTTTATTAAAGCAGCAATCAGAGCGCAACAGCGCTTTAATTGCTGCTTTTTTGTTTAAGTAGGGTATTGAACTACTTGATATGATAACATCCTATATTATCAGGCCAAAATATTATACTTCATCCGGTATGCAACCCAATACATTTGTTTTTAGTGTAGCATTTCGCCATCCGGTTATGGCCTGCCATGTAAACCAATTATTTTATAAACGCCAATGAGAAGTTTGCCAACGCTTGATTTGACTGTAATTGTGCTGTATTTGGGTGCCATGTTGTTGGTAGGCTGGTATTTTTCCCGAAAAAACAAAAATGCCGAACAGTTTACCAAAGCATCAGGAAAAATTCCGGGGTGGGCTATTGGTATTTCTATCTATGCCACTTTTCTAAGCAGTAATACGTTTTTAGGTGTGCCAGGTAAAACCTTTGGCGGCAACTGGAGCGCCTTTGTATTCAGTATTTCAATGCCATTTGCGGCTTGGATCGCCTCTAAATACTTTGTCCCGTTTTACCGCAACACCGGCGAAATTTCAGCTTATACACATTTGGAACATCGCTTTGGTGCATGGGCTCGTACTTATGCGGTAGTTTGTTTTTTGCTGACGCAACTGGCGCGAATGGGGTCTATATTTTTTGGCGTAGCGCTTACGCTGCAGGCACTTACCGGCTACAGCATGAAAATGATTATTCTGTGCATGGGTATTTGTATTATCATTTACACCGTTCTGGGCGGAATAGAAGCCGTTATCTGGACGGAAGTAGGGCAGGGCATTGTAAAAACGTTTGGTGCATTCTTAATACTTTATCTTATCATCATCAATATGCCGGGCGGTGTATCCAAAATCACTGCAATTGGTTTGCATGATCAAAAATTCGGGCTAGGCAGCTTTGCTATAAATTTTCAGGAACCCACGTTTTGGGTAGTGTTGTTGTATGGGTTTTTTATTAACCTCAATAATTTTGGCATGGATCAAAATTATGTGCAGCGCTATCACACGGCTTCATCATCAAAGCAGGCCGTTAAATCTATCTGGCTATGTGTGGTGCTGTACGTGCCGGTGTCGTTACTGTTTTGCATAATAGGTTCTGCTTTGTATGCCTTTTATCAGGTGCACCCCGAGCTAACCGAAGCCATCAGGCATCAGGCCGCCGCCGAGCATTTGCCTGCCAACGCCACCGCCAGCCAAATTGCAAACTTAGCAGCAAATCTCTCTCCAGCCGATTATGGCGATAAGATTATGCCCAACTTCATGATCACCAAAATTCCAGCCGGATTGGTAGGCTTAATCATATCCGCCATCCTGTCGGCCGCTATGAGCACCATTAGTTCGGGCATGAATGCTTCGGCTACGGTGTTTTCGGTAGATATCTATAAACGATATTTCAAACCGGGTATTAACGAAAAGCAAACCCTTTGGCTGTTGCATACCGCAACAGTGGTTGCCGGTGTGGCTGGTGTAGCTGCGGGCATAGCCATGATAGGGGTAAAGAGCGTGTTAGATGTATGGTGGCAGCTGTCGGGCATTTTTGCCGGTGGTATGCTGGGTTTGTTTTTACTGGGCATGATTAGTCGGCAAACCCGTAATCACGAAGCGTTGGTTGCCACCATTGTTGGTATACTGGTTATTTTATGGATGACCCTATCAGTATTACTTCCCGAACAGTATGCCACGTTCCGCAACCAGTTGCACCAAAATATGATTATTGTGGTGGGCACCCTTACCATATTTCTGGTAGGCGTTATCTTGACCAAATTAAGGCAGAAGCAGAACCCCATTGCAACAGTGAATCATCAAAACCCCGTTGAAAAGCACATTTACTAACGTTATAAAATACATACACAAATAACATGAATAGCATCAGCAATAATCAGCAGAAAAAAGGCTTTATTCCGGTAATGCTAACCCCCTTTACCGATGGTGGTAAGATAGATTATGACCAATTAACTTTGCTGACAGAGTTTTACCTGAATGCTGGTGCAGCCGGATTGTTTGCCAACTGCCTATCCAGCGAAATGTTCGAACTAACTGCTGACGAGCGACTACAGATCATTAAACATGTTGTTAAAGTAACGGGCGGTAGCGTGCCCGTGGTAGCAACAGGTACTTTTGGAGGACCCATTGGTTCTCAAGCTGATTTTGTAAATCAGGTACATGATACCGGCGTACAAGCTGTGATAGCCATTACCAGTCTGCTGGCAAACGCCGACGAATCGGATGATGTGTTCAATTCACGTGCTGATGAATTACTGGAACTTACACCCGATGTACCGCTAGGCTTCTACGAATGCCCTGTTCCGTATAAAAGAATATTGTCTGCCGGGCAACTTCAGCATTTTGCGTCAACCGGCCGGGTAATTTACCACAAAGATACCAGCTTAGACATAAATCAGATTAAAGCCAAAATAGCCGTTGCGCAAGGTAGTAACCTGGGGCTGTATGATGCTTATATGGTACATGCTGTGGAATCGTTAAAGGCCGGATCGGCTGGTTTATCCTGCATACAAGGCAATTATTTTCCAGAGCTGATTGTATGGTTGTGCGATAATTACAATAATCCTTCTATGCAAGAACAGGTAGATAAAGTGCAGCAATTTTTTATAGATAATATGGATGTAATGCATGACGTATACCCAACTGTAGCTAAATACTACCTGCAGCAAAGGGGGGTAGAAATATCCACGTTTACCCGGCGCAAGGTGGGCAACTTTAGCAGTGCTATTCGTCAAAATATCAAGAGTTTGTATCAGAAATACAGTCAATTACAGAACGAATATGGTATTCAGCCGGTTGTTTAATCACTAGGCTGAATTCCTGAAAATTTCGCCTAGTATACTTATTGTATACTTTACAATATTATCATATTGCCAATACCTCTATTGCCTTTACTTCGTGTAATGATTAGGCATCACACAATTTAAATTATAAAGAAAAGAATTCACCGTTTAATAGGGCGACAAACGATGTTTTCTTTAATTAAATTGTATATTACAGCTCTTTTTTACATGGGTGACTTCTACAAATTTGGTAAGTGATTAGTCTACATGTTGAAAAGAGCTTTAACTAAACCGAAAATTACAATATGTTTCCAGAATATTTTATGCTAACATCCTATAGTAAATGGATAAAAATTAGCAAAAAACGACGTTCGCGTTAAATGATATTTGTGTATAAACCTGTTTGAGTGTTCAAACAAACCAATTATTAGAACCAATCAATAAACAGTTAACAAACTGTAATTTAGTTTTTTAATTTTTATTGAATCTTGAACAAAAATCAGCTTCAGGCTTGGCCTTTATTAAACAGAGTGGAAGCGAAGCCATCATTGCTTTGATACATAATTATTATAACGATGTTAAAAGGAGATCATAAAAAGCAGATTGTGTTGGTTGCCAGTGGCGATTTAAGGCTATCTGCAAACCAAACCTGCTGGGCCGTGCAAGAGCAGATGGAAGCGAAGCTAACCGCTGCTCTCGAAAAATTGGGCTGGTCTGTTCAACGTGCACATACTTACAATGCCGGCAGGCAACATGGCTTTATCGACTCGCAACGGATGGGCATCGAGGTGTTCAAAACCATCGATACGGAGCAGCCGCTAATTGTTGCTGAAAGTGTTTGGCAGTATACCCACCACGTTTTACCCGGCTTAACTACGCATAAAGGTCCAATACTTACGGTAGCCAATTGGGATGGAACCTGGCCTGGTTTAGTGGGCATGCTTAATTTGAATGGTTCACTTACCAAAGCAGGGGTTGAATACAGCACGTTATGGAGTGAAGATTTTACCGACTCGTTTTTTACCCAAAAGTTGAATGAATGGTTGCTGACAGGTAAGATAAAGCACGATCAAAGTCATGTTCAAAATTTTGATTTGATAGATATCCCTTTGGAAGATGAGATGACTGGTAGAAGTTTTGCTAAAAACTTGAAGCGAAATAAAGCCATCATGGGCGTATTTGACGAAGGTTGCATGGGCATGTACAATGCCATTATTCCCGACGAAATTTTGCACCCTACCGGTTTGTTCAAAGAAAGATTAAGCCAATCTACCCTTTACGCAGCTATGCTAAAGGTACAGGATACCGAAGCTGAAGCGGTTTTGAACTGGCTGCTGCAAAAAGGTATGCGCTTTAACTGGGGAACTGATGAGGCTACCGAATTGACCCGCAACCAAACGCTGGAGCAGTGCAAAATGTATATTGCCGCTGTCAGGCTAGCACATGAATTTGGTTGTGATACCATCGGTATACAATATCAGCAAGGCTTAAAAGATTTAGCTCCGGCAAGTGATTTGGTAGAGGGATTACTGAATAATCAAGATCGTCCACCCGTTTTCAATGAATCGGGAGAAGAACTTTACGCTGGTCAGGCACTGCCCCACTTTAATGAGGTAGATGAATGTGCTGGTTTAGACGCACTGGTAACTTATCATTTATGGAACCAACTGGGTATGCCGGGCGAAACCACCTTACATGATTTGCGCTGGGGGCAACATTTTACCAGTGAAGGAGTGGATGACTTTGTTTGGCTGTTCCTGATTTCGGGTGCTGCACCTCCTGCACATTTTATTGATGGTTATGCCGGTGCGGTGAGTGAACGCCAGCCGTCTATGTACTTCCGTTTAGGTGGTGGAAGTTTGAAAGGGATAAGCAAACCCGGGCATATTGTTTGGAGTCGCGTATTTGTAATGGACAATCAACTGCATTGCGATATTGGTGTAGGTGAAGCCGTTTATTTGCCCGAAGAAGAGACAAACCGCCGTTGGGAACTTACTACGCCACAATGGCCAATTATGCATGCCACGCTTAAAGGCGTAACCCAAAACCAAATGATGGCAAGGCACAAAGCCAACCACATACAAGTAGTTTATGCAACTAACGCAGAAAAAGCATTACAAGCCTGCCGTATTAAGGCGGCTGCTATGGCCGAATTAGGTTTAAAAGTACATTTTTGCGGAGACATAGATTTTACAGTAACCGATAGCAGTGACATAGAAGAAATTAATGTATATGAAAAAGCTGATTAAATACGCTGGTATAGCAGCGTTGTGTGTATTGTTTGCAAAGCCGGTACAAGCGCAGGACGCACAAACGCAAGCAGACAAAGAAGCTGCTTATGTAAAAACCGTAACCGGAAGAGCGGCTAAAATTACGGCAAGCCTGGGGCTGAATGATGAAAGCAAGGCAGCAAAAGTGACCGCCATTATTGCCAAACAATATCAGGATTTGAACAATGTGTATATCACGCGTGACGCCAAACTGAAAGAAGTGAAAGAGCGCTACGCTGATAACAAACAAGAATTGCCTGCCGCACTAAAGGCGGTTGACGTAAGTGTTGCCGAACAGTTGAAGCCGGTACATGCACAATATATAAGCAACTTGTCTGCTTATCTTACGCCAGAACAGGTTAATAAAGTTAAAGATGGCATGACGTATAATGTACTTAACGTTACTTACACAGCTTACAACGATATGATTCCCACGCTTACACAAGAGCAGAAAAGTCAGATCATGACCTGGCTTACCGAGGCCCGCGAGCAATCCATGGATGCAGAATCATCAGAAAAAAAGCATGCCTGGTTTGGGAAATATAAAGGCCGTATCAATAACTATCTATCAGCAGCCGGTTATGACATGAAAAAAGAAGAAGCCGGTTGGATGGAACGTATCAAAGCTTCTAAATCTAATAACAAATAAACTATTGATTGCCGGAAGGTTAAAGCAGTGCTTCACTTTCCGGCATAACCATTAATGAACAAAACTTGGGTATAAAAAAATTTAAGCGTATGAGATAAATTATTACTACTACACACCAATTAAATCTATATTAAACCAATTAATGAACCATTTTAAATTAAGAGATGAAGAAAATCTACTTATTGATTTTGCTTTTGCCACTGTTAACCTACTCGGCATTCGCGCAAAATCGTACCATAACTGGTACAGTAATAAGCGCCGATAAAAACGAGCCGCTTATCGGCGTATCCATCCAGGTAAAGGGTGGAAGTACCGGTACCCAAACTGATGCCAACGGAAAGTTTTCCTTAAAAGTAACTAACCTGCAAAACGTAGTTATTGGCGTACGTTATGTAGGTTATGCTTACCAAGAGCATACTTTACGAGTGGGTGAAAACAACCTGGATGTGAAAATGCAGCCCAGTGCCGAAAGTAACTTAAGCGATGTTGTAGTGGTAGGTTACGGTACACAGAAAAAAATTCACCTTACCGGTGCTGTGGCATCTGTAGATACCAAGCAAATTCAGGATATCCCGGCAACAGACCTGGCATCAACATTACGCGGCCAGGTTCCTGGTTTAAATATATCCGGTGGTAATGCACGTCCTACAACTAATTCAACAACTATCAGTGTCCGCAATCCAATTGTATTTCCCGGCGCTAATAATCCAGGTCCACTATTTATTATCGACGACGTGTTTCGTGACGCGGCCGCATTCAATAACTTAGACCAAAGTGAGGTTGAAAGTATATCCATTTTAAAGGATGCAGCAGCAGCAATTTACGGTATACAGGGTGCGTACGGAGCCATTGTGGTAAGAACCAAAAGAGGCAAAAGCGGTGCCCCAAAGGTAACCTACAATGGTGCATACGGCGCTTCTACTGCTGTTAAAATTCCTGATGTGTTAACTGGCGGCCAAATGGCTCAATTTTATAATGATTATAATGCCACGCCAATCATCGCAAATAATCAAACCATTGATGAGCACGGTTATGTAAGTCCGCTTACACCAGGTGGAGCACCTACAAAAAACCTATCTTATTTTACGCCCGACGAGTTGGCTTATTTCAATAATCCCGCCAATAACACCGATTGGCTAAGATATGCTTTCAAAACCGCTGTTACGCAACGTCACACTTTAAACATTAGCGGTGGTAGCGATAAGGTAACTTATTTTGCAAGCTCAACTTATACCAGCCAAAATTCGAACTTTGCCGGTGTTGGCAACAACCGGTGGACTTATCGCGCCAGTGTTGATGCCAAGGTAGCCAACGGTTTAAAAGTGGCATTGTCGCTTAGCGGATCAATTAACAATTCTAAAATCAGATACTTTAAGCAAGGCACCGAAAGCGCAGATAACGATTTCAGGACATTGCTTACAGTAGCACCTTGGACCCAATACTTTATCAATGGTATTGCAGCGTTGCCCAGCGGTCCGCAAGGCAGCACAAGTAGCAACCTGTTGCAAAATTTTAACTATTTCCAGGCTGCACAACAGCTAAACGATTATTCGTTGACTAAACCAACAGTGCTTAATATCAATCCAACAATTAGTTATGATGTTCCTTTTGTAAAAGGCTTGCGTTTAACAGCCAATTATAACAGGCAAATCACTAACACCTTTTCCAAACAGGTGGGAACCAGTTATACACTTACTCAATTTGCCGGTTTAGGAGAAAATAATCACATTCCCGGCGGTGCAATTTTAAATGCCGATTTGAAACAGAACAACGGTGACTTAATACGTTTTAATCCGGCTTACGCAAATGACTATCAGTTAACTACTACGGCATCTTATAGCCATAAATTCGGGAAGCATGAAATCTCTTTATTAGGCTTATACGAGCAGCAGGAAAGATACCGTGAAGGGATTGAAGCCTATGCAAATGGTGTCTTAATAGGAGGCTTTGATAACCTGAATTTTACCAATGGGGCTCAGGTGGCTAATCAGGCCAACGGTGCTATCTCAAACTTTGGTCGCCAGGCTGTTGCTGGTCGTTTAAACTATAATTACGACGATAAATATTTGTTTGAAGGCGTTTTCAGAGCTGACGGAAATACCAATTTTGCACCGGGTAAAAATTGGGGCTATTTCCCATCGTTCTCGGCAGGTTGGGTAGTGTCACAAGAAGGTTTCTTTAAAAACAATGTAAAATTTGTAGATTTCTTTAAAATCAGAGGTTCAGTTGGATTTTTAGGGGCCGACAATACCAAACCTTTCCAATACCTGGAAAATTATAACTTTGGCCAAACTCAAAAAGCAGCCGTATTTGGCGGTAATAATGATCGTGGCTTGGCTATCTTTCAGTCAGTGGCGCTGGCAAACCCTAATGTGCGTTGGGATAATGCCAATAAATATAACTTAGGCTTAGACCTGCAGTTTCTTAAGAACCGCCTGTCAATGAGTGTTGATGGATTTTTGGATCATCGTTATAACGGACTTGCCAACTTAACTTCATCAACACCATTAGTGGTAGGTGCAAACGTTCCAACTGAAAACTATGCTGTGGGCGATAACTTCGGTTATGAAATTTCGGCTACCTGGCGAGATCATATCGGTAAAGATGCAACCTATTATATTACAGCAAACTTTAGCTGGAGCGATAACAAGTACATTAAAGTAGATCAGGATGCTGGTAAAGCCGGAACTTATTTGGATGGTATCAATCGTTCAAGTGATTTAGGCTTACTTGGCTATGTATATGCTGGCTTTCTAAGAACTCAGGCAGACGTTGACTCTTGGATGTCATCTCACCCTGGTTATACACTCAATGGTATTGCTCCTAAACCGGGTATGTTGGTTTATCAAGACGTGAGAGGTCTTAGAAATGCTGCTGCACCAGGTGGTTACAACGCCCCTGATGGTAAAATCACCGATGCCGACTTGGAATATATTAAACCAAAATCGAGCAACCATTACGGTGGTGCCTTTAATTTTGGTGGAACATACAAAGGCATAAGTGTTCAGGTTATTACTACATTAGGCTGGGGTGGCGCAAGCATGTTAGAGGCAGAAGCGCTTAACCCAATTGGCGGTGTTTTCAGCGCAAATGGTACCATTCCTCTGCAAAATCGTCCGTCTTTCTGGGCTCCGGGCAATTACTGGACATATAGTAACACTAATGCCGAATTGCCAAGTCCTTACTATGTAGGCAGAAACGGTATGAACGACGCAACATCCGATTTTTGGCTTAAAAGTTCGTTCCAATTCCGGATGACTAACCTGAATGTTTCTTACGCGTTGCCAAAAAGATGGGCAAGTAAAGTTGGTGTAAGCGACATTCGTATTTATACAAACGTTGTTAACCCGGTTAATTTCTACAATCCATACGGATGGCGCGATTCGGGTACGAATTTCCTCCAATATCCTTTAGTTAAATCTTACACTTTTGGCTTAAATGTGGGCTTTTAAAAAATAGAATGATGAAAATCAATTATATAATTTTTGCAGCGTTCGCAGGAGCGGTGCTGTTTTCAAGCTGTAAAAAGGTGCTTGATAAAGTAGATGTGGGCAAAGGTACTGCTGAGCAGGTTTACAGTGATTCAATTTTAACCAAACAGTCGGTAGATTATATTTATGGCCAAAATTTACCCACATGGGGAGGTAATGGTGCTGATGGCGGTACCATACCAACTTCATTAACCGGTTTAACTGATGAAACTACCGGAGACAACAAGTTTTTGCAAGGGGTTGCAACCAGTGCGGATGAAGGCTCAATAGGTACATCCAACAGTAACTCCAACTTTTACGGTAAAATGCGTATTATCAACACGTTTATACGTGATTGCCGCGCAGGTACACTTCCAACCGCACAAAAAAACAGGTTCATTGCCCAAGCTTTATTTTTCAGGGCTTTCAAATATTTTAGCATGGTGCGCGTTTATGGCGGTGTGCCGCTGGTACTTACACCACTATCTTCAGTAGGCGATGAAAATAAATTGGCCAATCAGCAGCCACGTGCTTCAACGTCTGCTTGTATTGCACAAATTACCGCTGATTTGGATACCGCTATGAAATACCTGCCTGCAAAATGGCCAAACACCAATGATTGGGGACGCATTACGTCAGGCGCTGCAGCAGCTTTCAAAGGTCGTGTGTTGCTTACTTGGGCAAGCCCTCAATTCAACCCGAGCAATGATCAAACCCGCTGGCAAGCGGCTTATGATGCCAGTACAAAGGCTATCACGTTACTTGCTCAGGGCGGATTTGGCTTGTTTACCTCAACCGGCAATTCAGCAGCCGGTGGTGGTAGTAATGCTTATGCAAATATGTGGTTTACCGAAGTAAACAACCCGGAAGCTGTTATGGTAACCGGATATAATACCACTACTTCCGAGCAATTTAGGAACGGTAACAATTATGATAAAAGTGTTCGCCCTGCCTATCTTGGTGCCGGAGGAAGCTCTTCACAGCCAACATGGGATTTTGTTAAAAACTACCTGATGAAAGATGGTAAAGACACATTAACATCTAAGTATGGTAAATCGGCAACGGGTGGTTACAGCCTGCAAACGTTCTGGAAAAATCGCGATCCGCGTTTTGACTGGACTATTGCTTACAATGGTTGTACATGGCCTACCTTAAATGTGTCCAATTATAAGTTATGGACTTATGTTTATTATACAAACGCTGGAAAAACGGCTTTCAAATCAACTGAAATTTCCGGACAAACATCAACGGGTTTTTACTTGAGAAAGGCAACCAATGCTACTACTAATGCAAGTGACTTACAATACAGCGGTACCGACTGGATGGAAATCCGTTATGCTGAAGTGTTAATGAACCAGGCTGAAGCTGCGGCAGAATTAGGTCGTTTAGGTGTAAGTCAGGAAGCTTATGCAAATATTATCGCCATTCGCAAGCGCGCTGGCATTGAGCCAGGCACTGATGCCCTTTATGGATTAACTGCTGGTATGGGACATGATGAAATGATAAATACCATTATGAATGAGCGTGCTGTGGAGTTTGCGTATGAAGGTAAACGTTTCTGGGATTTGCAAAGAAGAAAGCTTACTCAAACATTGCTTAATTTTGAAAATAGAAAAGCGCGTTACGGTATTACTATTTCATTGAAAAATGCGCCTGCTACCGATTACGCTCTTGCTACCCGCGAGACAGCTAGCTTGGACGATCTTTACACTAACACTTTTGAGGTTAAGGTTAATAGAAAGCTTGACACTAAGTATTCTTTGAACTGGCAAAATAATTATTTATTCTTTGCCATACCACCGAACACTATTTCTAATGACCCCGCCATTGTTCAAACAAACGGATGGGATTTAGGTGGATTTGATCCGCTGAAATAACGGTACTTATTATATAAACAACAAAGGGGGAGTAGTTTACTTCCCCTTTGTTGTTTAAACTAGTTTGTATAATATTAACAATTAAGATTTTAGTAGGTAGCATTGTTAAACTGATTTGAACAGGTGCTATAGCTATAAATGTAACATCTTTGCTATAAACTTATTGTAATGCTGATAATGAGTCCTATGCTAATATTTCACAATACTTTGTTAATATTTCATATAAAATGGGTGTGCAAGGCGTGCATATTTGAACAGAGAACAAAATAAACCAATAGTACCTAAGTTTTCCAATCGCCATATACATTACCAGTTTAAATACTATTTTATTGTATTTTGACAGGCATTTAATGGCTTTAAACTAAACATATTCTATATAATGAAAAAGACTTGTATTCTGCTATCAATGTTTGCTTCCGCCTTGATATCAAAAAATGCTTTGGCACAATATCCCAATATACCTGCTGATATTAAGGCGCAAAGTGAGGCAATGATGAAAGAAAACGAGCGTAAATCCGATTCGGCATGGAAAATTGCTTACAAAGTGGTTGATTATGATATGAGGCACGGTAAGCCTTTCATTCCATGGGCTGCCCGCCCGAATGATTTGCCACAATCAGACCGTTTGGCCTTCCCCGGTGCCGAGGGTGGCGGTGCACATTCTTTTGGCGGTAGCGGCGGTAAGGTTTACGTAGTAACCAGTTTGGCCGACAGCGGCCCCGGTACACTGCGTTGGGCCTGCGAGCAAGGCGGTGCCCGTATTATTGTTTTTAATGTAGCTGGTGTTATCCGTATAAAAACACCACTTATTATAAGAGCTCCTTACATAACTATCCAAGGTCAGTCTGCACCAGGCAGTGGTGTTTGTATAGCCGGCGAGTCAGTTTGGATCAATACGCACGACGTGGTAATCCGTTACATGCGTTTCCGCCGAGGTGAGACTAATGTTGGTCGTCGGGATGATTCGTTGGGCGGTAACCCGGTAGGAAACATTATCATTGATCATTGCTCTACCAGCTGGGGTTTGGATGAAAACATGTCTATCTATCGTCACATGTTCGATCCGGGCGATGGCAGCAAAGAAGAAAAATTGGGCACGGTTAACGTAACTATTTCAAATTGTATTTACTCAGAATCTTTAGATACTTGGAACCATGCCTTTGGTAGTACCACCGGTGGCGAAAACAGCTTGCTGATTCGCAATGTGTGGGCTGATAACACTGGCCGTAATCCGTCTGTTGGCTGGAATGGCATTTATAACTTTGTCAATAACATTGTATTCAACTGGGTACACCGCTCAATGGACGGTGGCGATTATACAGCTAAGTTTAACATCATAAATAACTATTTTAAACCAGGTCCGGCTACGCCTAAAGAGGGCTTGATTAGTTACCGTATACTGAAACCGGAGTCGGGCCGGAGCAAGCTTAAAGAACGCGTGTTTGGAATGGCCTATGTGAATGGCAACATTATGGAAGGCAACGCCAAGGTTACCGCAAATAACTGGGACGGCGGTGTGCAGGTTGAAGGCGCTGGTGGCAAAGAGCAGGAAGCAGGAGAATACGCGCCTTACATGAAATGGAACAAACCATGGCCAATGCCAACTGCCAAAATCCTGACTGCTGAACAGGCGTTTAAATGGAATATTGCCAATGCCGGTGCAACTCTTCCGGTGCGTGATGCGGTTGATACCCGTATCCTGAAACAAGTTGCTACTGGTAAAATTGAATACAAAGAAGGTGTTGAGCTGCCTAAAACGCAGTTTGAGCATCGCCGCTTACCAATCGATTCTTACAAAGTTGGTATTATCACTGATCCTCAACAGGTAGGTGGTTATCCGAATTATTCGGGTACCCCTTATAAAGATGCTGATAACGATGGTTTGCCTGATGATTACGAAGTAAAACATGGTCTGAATCCTAAAAATGCAAATGATTCGTCTCAGATGGCCAAAAATGGTGGCGGTTACAGCAACATTGAAGTTTACCTGAATGAGTTGGCCAAGAAGGGCGAAAAAAGTGTACCGGGAGTTAAATAAGGCTACTTATAGTGACGTTACGAAATTTATATCATAAAAAGTCTTTTCAGATTGGGATCGGCTTCATTGTAGGGTGTATGCTTATGCATGCACCCGCAATAGGCCAAAACAAAAAAAATACACCAAAGCCGCAGCCGCCTATATCAACTGATAAAAGCGGCAAGCTTGTTTATGCAATAGACAGTAGGGGCGATCGTGTACCCGATTTTTCATATTGCGGCTATATGGCATCCGAGCAGCCTATCCCAAATGTAGCTGTCAAGGTAGTGGTTCCTGTAAAAGCGGGCGACGCCACCTGGCGTATACAGGCGGCCATCAACTATGTAGCTGGCTTACCAGCTGATAAAAACGGTTTCCGGGGAACCGTACTGCTCGAAAAAGGAACCTATGAAGTTCAGGGTAGTCTCAAGCTTAATAAATCTGGCGTAGTTTTACGCGGCAGTGGTATGGGTACTGATGGTACTTTACTTGTTGCTGCCGGTAAAGACCGCGAAACATTCATTCGTGTGGAAGGTGTGAATGATAAGCAGGTTGGCGAATTAGTTAAAGTGACTAATGCTTATGTACCTGTTAATGCCAATACAATAAGTGTATCAGGCAGCAAGTTTAAGGCAGGAGATAATATAACCATTCATCGTCCAAGCACCCAAGCCTGGATTAATACGCTAGGTACCGAACACTTCGGCGGCGGTATAACTACACTGGGCTGGAAACCCGGCGAACGCGATATCTACTGGGACCGTAAAGTGGTTGCGGTTAATGGCTCCGCTATTACCTTGGATGCACCTTTAACTACCGCTTTGGATACTGCTTACGGTGGCGGAACAATTAATACCTACCAATGGGCTGGTCGCATCGCGCAAATTGGCATAGAAAACTTGCGTTTGCAATCAGCCTACGATACACAAAATCCAAAAGATGAAGCACACCGTTGGATGGCCATTACTATTTCCAACGCCAGCGATATCTGGGTTAGACAAGTAAGTTTTGAGCACTTTGCAGGTTCGGCTGTATTTGTTTTGGAAACAGCCAAACGTGTTACCGTAGAGGATTGCAAGTCCTTAGCACCGGTTTCTGAGATTGGCGGTCAGCGCCGTAATACCTTTTGGACTATGGGGCAGCAAACGTTGTTTCAGCGTTTGTACGCCGAAAATGGGTTCCATGATTTTGCAGTAGGTTATATGGCCCCTGGTCCGAATGCGTTTGTACAATGCCAATCTTGGCAGCCCTATAGCTTTAGCGGCGGTATTGACAGCTGGGCATCAGGTGTGTTGTTTGACGTGGTGTACGTAGATGGACAGGCCTTGAGCTACATGAACCGCGGGCAGGATGGACAAGGTGCTGGTTGGAACGCCGCCAACAGTGCTTTTTGGAATTGTTCTGCGGCTCGGGTTGATTGTTATCAGCCACCCACCGCACAAAACTGGGCTTTTGGTACATGGGCACAATTTGCCGGCAACGGTTACTGGGGCGAATCCAATAATAGTATAAATCCGCGCAGCCTTTACTATGCGCAGTTAGCTGAACGCCTAAATAAAGATGTTAAACAGCAGGCTGCAATACTACCTGTAGAAACCGAGGCATCAAGTAGTCCTACTGTTGCGCAAGCTGCGGCATTAACCGCTAACTCTGTTAAACCTGCTGTTACCATTTTGGATTGGGTTGATCAGTCATCTACCCGTAATCCTATTCCGGGAAACGCATCCGGCGTTAAAAGTATTTATCAAATCAAATATCCACAGCTGGTTCAGCCGGTTCAGGCTGCCACCATGCACTTAAGTAATGGCTGGTTAGTGAGGGGTAACACCGTTTTAACCGGCATGCGCCACGAGGTGCCTTGGTGGAACGGATCGATTGATCCTGTTTATTTGCAAAAAACGGCTAAACCACATATTACTCGCTGGGTGCCTGGACGTACTGGTACAGGGCTAACCGACGACATTACTGAAGTGAGCAACTGGATGCAGAGTAAGCACATTGTGGCTTTAGAGCATAATTATGCTTTGTGGTATGAGCGTCGCCGCGACGACCACGAGCGCATACGCCGTTTAGATGGCGATGTGTGGCCACCGTTTTACGAATTGCCTTTTGCCCGCAGCGGGCAGGGCAGCGCCTGGGATGGTTTAAGCAAATATGATCTTACCAAGTACAACTACTGGTACTGGAACCGCCTGAAACAGTTTGCCGACCTGGCCGACCAAAAAGGCTTGGTGCTTATCCACCAAAACTACTTTCAGCATAATATCATTGAAGCTGGTGCACACTATGCCGATTTTCCATGGCGTCCGGCCAATAACATTAATAATACAGGTTTCCCTGAGCCGCCGCCTTATGCCGGTGATAAGCGGATTTTTATGGCCGAGCAGTTTTATGACGTGAACCATCCGGTTCGCCGCAAATTGCACGAAGCCTATATTCGCCAGTGTTTGGATAACTTTAAAAATAATAACGGAGTTATCCAGTTTATTGGTGCGGAGTTTACCGGACCACTGCATTTCGTACAATTCTGGGTAGAAACTATTCAGCAGTGGGAAAAAGAAAAAGGTGAAAAAGAAACCATCGGCTTAAGTACTACCAAAGATGTGCAAGACGCTATATTGGCCGACCCTGCCCTATCATCAGCTATTGATGTGATTGACATTCGTTACTGGCACTATCAGGCTGATGGCAAAGCTTATGCACCGGCAGGATGCCAAAATTTGGCGCCACGCCAGCAAGCACGCCAGTTTAAACCTAAAGCCACATCGTTTGAGCAAGTTTACCGTGCCGTGTCCGAGTATCGCACCAAGTATCCCGATAAAGCAGTAATTTATTCTGGCGATGGATATGATCGATATGGCTGGGCTGCGTTCATGGCAGGTGGTTCGCTACCTAATTTACCGGCAGGGGTTGATACACAGTTTCTGGCTGCTTCAAGTGATATGAAATCAACGGCTGGTACTACAGAAGGGGAGTGGGTATTGGGTAATCCAACCAAAGGCTTTATCGTCTATACGAACACTACTAATTCTTTAAAACTGAACTTGGATGCCGATGCCCGTTATACAGCACGCTGGATAGATCCCGAAACCGGAAAATTTTTGAAAGGAACCATACAAATAAAAGGCAGCAATGCTGCCAACCTCACCAGCCCTAAAAGCGGTGCAGTAGTATTGTGGTTAAAACGTATTTAATATGCTAAAAAAGTTTCTTTATATACTAATTGCTGCGGCAATAACGACTTATGCATTCTCTTGGAACAACGCGCAAGAGTTGGAAAAGCTGAGTGTGTCTGCCAACCATCGCTATTTTGTATCGGGTAATCAAAAACCTTTTTTTTGGTTGGGTGATACCGGCTGGCTGCTGTTCTCCAAACTCAATCGCGAGGATGCCGAAAAGTACCTGGAAACCCGCCGCCAGCAAGGTTTCAATGTAATACAGGTTATGGTGGTGCATGATATTAAAGAAACCAACGCCTATGGCGATTCGGCATTAACCAATTTAGATATTTCTCGTCCAAAAACAACTGAGGGTAGCGATGCAGCAAATGCCGAACAGTATGATTATTGGGATCATATAGATTGGATGATAGATCGTGCGGCAGCCAAAGGGTTGTACTTGGCTATGGTACCGGTTTGGGGATCGGTGGTAAAATCAAAGGCAGGCATTACTTCTGAAAAGGCAAAGGTATATGCCAGCTTTTTGGCCAATCGCTACAAAAACAAATCAAACGTCATCTGGCTAAATGGCGGCGATATTGCCGGCACTGACTCAACCCGAGTATGGAACACTATAGGCAATGTATTGCATACCGAAGATGGTAATCACCTGGTTACTTATCATCCCCGTGGCCGCACTACTTCGTCTATCTGGTTTCATAATGAGGAATGGCTGGATTTCAACTGTTTCCAATCGGGCCACCGTACCTATGCGCAGGATACATCCAAAAAAGACTTAAAGTATGGTGAAGACAACTGGCGCTACGTAAAAGTTGATTATAACAAACAGCCGGTTAAACCTACGCTGGACGCTGAACCATCATATGAAAGAATCCCACATGGACTGCACGACGTTACACAACCCCGTTGGACAGCCGCCGATGTGCGCCGGTACGCTTACTGGTCAATTTTTGCGGGCGCTTGCGGCTATACTTATGGCAACAACGACGTAATGCAAATGCATAAGCCCACGGATAAAAAAAGCGCTTATGGCTCTAAAGAATATTGGTATCAGTCTATTAATGATCCGGGTGCACTGCAAATGCAATATGTGAAAAAGCTGATGCTATCACGCCCTTACTTTGAGCGGGTGCCCGATCAGTCGCTTATTGCTGCCGGCAAGCAGGGCAAACGTTACAACTACCTGATGGCTACCCGTGGCGAAAAGTATGCTTTTGTGTATACCTATACCGGGCGCAACATCAACGTAAACGCCGCAAAATTGCCGGGCAAAAGACTAAAAGTAAGCTGGTTTAACCCGCGCACAGGTGCTGTTACCAATGCAGGTGTACAAACCAAAGCCGGTGTAATGAACTTTAATCCGCCCGGCGAAGTAGCCAATGGTAACGACTGGGTGTTGATTTTAGATGAAGCGTAATTGAGGTATTTGAAGATGAAAGGAAACAAGATTTACATATGGCTGCTCTTGGCGTTAACGCTCGCTTCGTGCGCATCAAAAAAGGATGTCTATATGTTTACGTCCTTTCATGAGCCTGCTTCAGAAGGTTTGCGTATGTTGTACAGCGATGATGCTTATCATTGGACTGATCTAAATCACGTTTTCCTGAAACCGGAAGCCGGCGAGGCAAAAATTATGCGCGATCCGTCTTTGGCGCAAGGCCCGGATGGTACCTTTCATTTGGTGTGGACAACCAACTGGAAAAATGATAACGGGTTTGGTTATGCCAGTTCCAAAGATTTAATTCATTGGTCGGCCCAGCGGCATATTCCTATTATGGCCAGCGAGCCAAACACTGTGAATGTATGGGCGCCAGAGTTGTTTTATGATGATGAGCAAAAGCAATTCATTATTGTTTGGGCATCAACCATTCCATTCCGTTTCCCGAAAGGGCAGGAGGACGAGAACAACAACCATCGCCTTTATTACACCACCACTAAAGACTTTGTGACCTTTACTCTGGCGAAACTGTTTTTAGATCCTGGGTTCAGCGTGATAGATGCACAGATAGTAAGAGTAGCTAAGGGAAACTACGTGCTGGTAATGAAAGACAACACCCGGCCGAACCGGAATATACTGGTGGCTTCGGCCAGCAGCCCGCTAGGCCCGTATAGTAATTATAGCAAACGTTTTACAGAGTTGTACTCAGAAGGCCCTAATGCAACTAAGGCTGGTGATAAGTGGCTGATTTACTACGATTCTTACCGGTTAAAAAGATACGGTGCCATGGCCACGTTTGATTTTAAAACTTTTACCGATGTATCGGGGCAGGTAAGCGTACCTGAAGGACATAAGCACGGAACGATATTCAAAGTGTCCAGAAAAACATTAAACAACATTAAAAAAGAAGCCGGTCATCTATAAAGGCTGATTTATAAATATTAGCATGCTGAACTTTAAAAACATATTGCTATTACTTACCACCGGTTTAGGCTGCCATGCAGCCTTTGCACAAGATACCGTACGTTATGTTGGCAATACAGTAGTAAATGTAGATTATCATGATGGTCGCCTTACACCTGTAGTAGGCGTTCATAGCAAGCAAATATTCAGGGCCAATCGCGAGCACCCCGAGCAGGCTGAAGGGTTTGGTTTTACCTATAACCATGCGCCCATGCTGGCCTATTGGAACAACACGTTTTATGTAGAGTATCTGAGCGATAAAGTAGGGGAAAGCGTTCCGCCAGGTCAAACATTGGTGATGACCTCAAAAGACGGTGAAAGCTGGACCAAACCCGAAGTGGTTTTCCCGCAATACAAAATACCTGATGGTACCACCAAAGAGGGCCACCCCGGCGTTGCCAAAGATTTATACTCGGTAATGCACCAGCGCATGGGCTTTTACCGGTCAAAATCAAACCGTTTGCTGGTGCTGGGCTTTTACGGAATTTGTTTAGATGCACATGACGATCCGAATGACGGATTAGGCATTGGCCGTGTAGTGCGCGAAGCACTGCCTAACGGCAAATACGGCCCCATCTATTTTATCCATTACAATCCTAAATGGAACGAAAGTAATACAGCTTATCCATTTTATAAAAAAAGCAAAAATAAAGCTTTTGTACAGGCTTGCGATGAATTGATGGCTAACCCGCTGATGATGATGCAATGGGTGGAGGAAACCGACCGCAAAGATCCATTAATTCCTCTGCATAAAGATTACAAAGCATTCAATTTTTACCACCTGCCCGATGGCCGTGTAGTAGGCTTATGGAAAAACGCCTTAACATCCATCAGTACCGATAACGGTAAAACCTGGCCAACCAATGCATCCCGAGCCCCGCGTTTTGTAAACGCCAACGCTAAAATTTGGGGGCAGCGTACCAGTGACGGGCGCTATGCTACGGTTTATAACCCGTCAGAATTTAGATGGCCGCTGGCCTTATCTGTAAGTCAGGATGGCTTGAATTACACAAACCTTTTACTGGTAAACGGCGAGATATCTACTATGCGTTATGGCGGTAATTATAAATCATACGGTCCGCAATATGTGCGGGGTATCATTGAAGGCAACGGCACGCCGACGGATGGTAAGCTATGGGTAACATACAGCATGAACAAAGAAGATATTTGGGTATCATCCATACCTGTGCCGGTTGCCGATGCTGTAACCGAGCATGCTGACGAAGATTTTGCCAAACTACCCGCCGGTAAAGAACTGGACAAATGGAACACTTATAGTTTGCAATGGGCACCGGTAGGCATCGACAAAGCGCCTGATGGTACCAAAGCTTTGGCTTTAAAAGATTGGGACAGGTTTGACTATGCTAAAGCTGAAAGAGTTTTCCCCGAATCAAAAAAAATAGCCGTTGAGTTTACCATAACACCGGCTCAAAATAATAACGGGCAGCTGGATATTGAATTCCAGGACGCTAAAGGTCAGCCCTGCATCCGCTTAACGTTCGATTCAGCCGGTGTGTTCAGAACTAAGGCAGGTTATCGCAACAAAACTTTAACCAAATATGAGGCCGGTAAAACTTACACTGTTAAAATGACACTGAATGCCGATTCGCGTTTTTACACCGTCAATATCAATGGTAAAAATTTATCACCTTCGTTGTTTTTTGCCCCGGTAACCAGCATTAAAAAAGTAATGTTCCGTACCGGCGATGTAAAGCGTTTCCCGGATGCTGATACGCCAACCGATCAGGATTTTGACTTAAAGAATGCCGGTGAGCCGGTTAAGGCTGCTGCGTTCTATATCCACTCATTTAAAACCGCTAAGTTTTAATACCATGCATCTATCGTTAACCAAATTTTACAAACCATTTATCGCAGCCTTGCTGCTGTTATGCAACAGTGCAGGTGCCGAGGTGGTATTGCCTAAAATTTTGGGTAACGATATGGTGTTGCAGCGTAACCAACCGGTACCGGTTTGGGGAAAAGCATCAGTTGGCGAAGTAGTAACAGTTAAGTTTAGCAAGCAAGTAAAAAAAACAACTGCTGATACGGCGGGTAGCTGGAAAGTGATGCTGGATCCAATGTCGGCATCAGCACAAGGGCAAACCTTGTATATAAGCGGCAGTAACGCCATCGAGCTAAACAATATACTGGTAGGCGAGGTGTGGCTATGCTCGGGCCAGTCGAACATGCAATACGAAATGCGTAAAAATAGCAAGGTGCGTAAACCAGACACCAGTACGGTAAATTCGCCTGTTGATGAACTTGAACGTGCGCATAATCCGGCCATCCGTATATTCATGGCTACGCAAAAGAACTTGCTTAAGCCCGATGCAAAACACGAAGGCTGGAGCATAGCGCAAGATTCGGCTTTGCGGGCATTTTCGGCGGCAGGCTATTTTTTTGCTAAAAATTTATACCAGCATTTACGGGTGCCTGTAGGCGTTATCTGCTCATCCGTTAGCGGTAGCCGTATTGATCCTTGGATACCTGAGCCCGCTTTTGCGGAAGAGTCATACTTTAACAACATTAAGGTAGAGGGTGACCCCGGCAAGTTTTATGCAAAAATGATTGAACCACTGGCACCGTTTGGCATCAAGGGTTTTTTATGGTATCAGGGCGAAAGCAATTGCTTTTTGGGTGAAACCATTAGCTATACCTACAAAATGCAGGCGCTCATTAACAGTTGGCGCAAGCTCTGGCAAAACAAGAATCTGCCTTTCTATTATGTGCAGATAGCTCCCTTTTACTATTCAAAAAGCAAAGGCCAGGTAGCTTACACACCGCAAACGCTGCCCGAGTTCCGCGAAGCACAAACAGCTGCCTTGCAAATACCGCATACCGGCATGATCATCACCACAGATTTGAACGATGATATCAACAACCTGCATCCGCCCTTTAAGTGGGAGGTTGGCCGCAGGTTGGCTTTGCAGGCATTAGCCAACACTTATGGTTTTAATAAATTGGTTTACGCTGGCCCGGTGTACCGGGGTATAAAAAAGAAAGGTAGCCAGATAGAGCTCAGTTTCCGTTCGGAAGGTAGCGGTCTGGTGAGTCATGATGGTAAGCCGTTAAATAATTTTATCATTGCTGGTGCCGACGGAAACTTTGTAAATGCCGATGCGAAAATCAAAGGCAATAAAGTGATTGTTTCATCACCAGCGGTTACTAAACCTGTTGCTGTACGCTTTGCCTGGGATGAAGCGGCTCAGCCCAATTTTTATAACAAAGAAGGATTACCTGCAGTGCCATTCCGTACCGATAACCCACTAAAATATACTTATCATCCATAATTGCTAAATGAAGTCTGTTGGTCTGAAAATATTTGTACTTACACTGTTAACCACTTGTTGGGTAGCGGCTTTCGCGCAACAAACGCAAAAGTCATACCTATCGGGTACCGGTAGCGATCATACCGTAAAATGGCAGTTCTACTGTACAGCGGGCCGTAATTCAGGCAAGTGGACTACCATTCCTGTGCCATCCAATTGGGAGTTGCAAGGCTTTGGCAAATACAACTATGGGTTTAATAAAGATAGTTCACGTGGTAAAGAGGTTGGCTTATACAAGTATCAGTTTAAAACACCTGCTAATTTTAAAGACAAAACAATCAACCTGGTTTTTGAAGGCGTAATGACTGATGCTGAAGTAAAAGTAAACGGCAAAGCTGCCGGACCCATTCATCAAGGCTCCTATTACACATTCAAATATAATGTTACCCCGCTTTTAAAAGCAAGTGGCAACAATTTGCTAGAAGTTAAGGTAGCTAAACACTCGACCAACGAGTCGGTCAATGCAGCCGAGCGTAAAGGTGATTTTTGGATATTCGGCGGCATATTTCGTCCGGTGTACCTGGAGGCCTTGCCGCAACAGCACATTTCGCGGGTATCTTTAGATGCTCAGGCCGACGGCGCTTTTAAAGCTAATGTTTACTTCGGTAATTTGAAAGAGGCTGGCGTTATATCGGCCCAATTATATGCCGCAGATGGTAGTAAAGCAGGCAACGAATTTAGCGTAAATATTAAAGCAGGCGATACCACTGCGTTGCTTCAAACCACTTTGCCTTCGCCTAAATTATGGTCGTCCGAGTTTCCAAACCTATATGAGGTTGTGTTTACCCTGTTGCAAAATGGAAAGGCGGTTCATACCATTAGCAAACATGTCGGTTTCCGTACTATTGAAGTTAAATCGCGGGATGGCGTATATGTGAACGGCACTAAAATGAAATTTAAAGGTGTAAACCGTCATTCGTTCTGGCCATCAACAGGTAGGGCTATAAACAAGGCCTTAAGTATTACCGATGTCAATCTAATTAAAGACATGAACATGAATGGCGTGCGGATGTCTCACTATCCGCCCGACGAGCATTTTTTGGACGTATGTGATTCGTTGGGCTTGTTTGTGCTGGACGAGCTTGCCGGATGGCACGGACATTATGATACGCCCACAGGCACCAAGCTACTGAAAGAAATGATGGTGCATGATGAAAATCATCCATCCATTGTATTTTGGGTAAATGGTAACGAGGGCGGACACAATTATGAACTGGATGCGCTGTTCCGCAAATGGGATATGCAGCACCGTCCGCTACTGCATGCCTGGGAAGATTTTGGCGGCTTTGATACGCAACACTATCGTGATTACAATTATGGTATCGGCAACTATGATAACGGCCATAGCATTGTAATGCCTACCGAATTTTTGCATGGTTTATACGATGGTGGCCACGGTGCAGGCTTGCAAGATTACTGGGAAGCCATGTGGCATAATCCGCTTTCGGCCGGTGGTTTTTTGTGGGATTTTGCCGATCAAGGGGTAGTGCGTACCGATAAGAATGGCAAGATAGATACTGATGGCGACCATGGTCCTGATGGTATTGTAGGCCCCTACCGCGAAAAAGAAGGTAGCTTCTTTACCATTAAAGAAGTATGGTCGCCGGTACGTTTTGATAAGCAGGAATTAACTTCATCTTTTGATGGCGTATTCCACCTGGAAAACCGCTACAATTTTACCAACGTCAGCCAATGCACTTTTGCAGGTAAACTGGTGCGCGTAGGTGATACCTATGGCAAAGCAAAAGCAGCCGAGCAGCGCTTTGCTATAGCTTCGCCCAACATCAAACCATTCGAAAAAGGTGATTTAAAAGTAAATCTGCCGTCTGACTGGAAAAGCTACGACTTTTTGTACATAACCGTAACCGACGTATACAAGCGCGAACTGTTTACCTGGAGCTGGCCCATTACCAAACCTGAGCGTACCGCCCGCAAAATTGTTGTTAAAGATGCACCTGGCAGTGTAATGGTATCTACTGTCGATTCACTTTACCTTATTGCGGCTAACGGCATTAAGCTATCCATCAACAAAAACAACGGTTTGCTGCAAAGGGTTGAAAATGGCAAAGGCATAATACCTTTTACTAATGGCCCAGTAGTGCAGCAAGGTGTTAACAATTTTGCCGGGTTTGATACCCGGATGGAAGGTAAGAACCTGATCATTGAATCCAAGTTTGATAAAAAGAGTAGTTATAATACCCTGCAATGGACTGTATACCCTTCTGGCTGGGTTAAAATGCAGGTGCGTTATTTTCCCGGCGATTACTTTACCGATTTTGCAGGCGTCAATTTTTCGTTCCCCGAAAGCCAGATGAAGTCAGTTGAGTACATGGGCAGCGGTCCGTACCGGGTATGGAAAAACCGCATGAAGGGTACCCGGTTAGGCGTATGGAAAAAAGATTACAATAATACCGAAACGGGTGAGGCCTGGGTATACCCCGAGTTTAAGGGCTATCATTCAAATTTGTACTGGTGCAAATTCATGACCACAAGCCAGCCGTTTACGGTAGTGGCCGAGGATGAAGATACATTTTTACGCCTGTTTACCCCGGCGTTTAAGGATGACAGCTGGCACAATTATTTGATTAAGTTTCCATCTGGTGACATTTCGTTTATGCAGGGCATAGGTGCCATTGGTACCAAAACCCAACGTGCCGAAACCACCGGGCCAATGGGGATGAAGCATGCGTTTTATGATTATGATAAAACTAAAATGCGTGCTAAAGAACTAAATTTATACTTTGATTTTTCGGGCAGATAACGATATGAAAAGAATTTTTAAACATACTGCCTCCATTATATTAGGCTATTTATTGTTGATGGCGTTAAAAGCTAATGCTACCGATATACAATTGCAGAATTTGCGTTGCGAAATGCTGGTTGATCCGCAAGGTATTGATGCAATACATCCGCGTTTAAGCTGGCAAATTAATAGCGATGAAAGAGGCGTATTGCAAACGGCTTACCATGTTTTAGTGGCTTCATCGCCGCAAAAGCTGGCCGCTAACCAAGGCGATTTATGGGATTCTAAAAAGGTAGGTTCCGGCGAATCGGTAATGGTTACTTACGCAGGTAAGGTATTAACCAGCCGTGTGCCCTGCTATTGGAAGGTTAAAATTTGGACTGCGGACGGTGAGAGTAAGTGGAGCAAACCCGCCTACTGGAGCATGGGCTTGCTTAACACTGCCGATTGGAAAGCCCGCTGGATTGGTGCCGAGCATGGCTTTGCATGGGATAGTGTTTCCAAATTCTCCCGCTTATCTGCCAGATATTATCGTAAAGAATTTCGTGCGCCACTGTCCGTAAAAAGAGCTACGGTGTATATTTCCGGGTTGGGCCATTACGATCTTTACATTAACGGTAACAAAGTAGGCAATCAGGTGCTGGCACAAATGCCAACGGATTACAATAAAACCATTTTATATAACACGTTTGATGTCACATCACACATCAGGAAAGGCGGCAATGCCATAGCAACTGTTTTGGGTAACGGCCGGTACTTCACCATGCGGCCTAAATACAAACCGAAAAAAATCAAAGAGTTCGGCTTTCCAAAAATGCTGTTGCAGCTTGAGGTAGAATATACCAATGGCACCAAGCAGCTTATTGTGAGTGATGCCAGCTGGAAAATGACTGCTGATGGCCCTATCCGTACCAACAATGAATACGACGGCGAAGAATACGATGCTACTAAAGAACTGCCCGGATGGAATCAAACAGGTTATCCCGACAGCAAATGGTTAAAGGCCGAATCGGTTCCGGTGCCTTCCGGTAAACTGGCGGCCCAGATGAGTGAGTATATCAAGGTAATGCACACCATTAAGCCTAAAAGTATTACCGAGCTCAAAGCAGGTACCTATATTATGGATATGGGGCAAAACTTTGCGGGATGGGTTCAAATGAAAGTGAAAGGCAAACGTGGCGATAAAGTTACCCTGCGCTTTGCTGAAACCTTAAAACCTAACGGCGAGTTGTACACCGCTAATTTGCGCGATGCAAAGGTGACAGACGTGTATACTTTAAAGGGAGGCTCAGCCGAGGTTTGGCGTCCGGCATTTGTTTATCACGGCTTTAGATACGTAGAAATTACCGGCTATCCGGGTAAGCCTGATGGGGATGATTTTGAAGGTCAGGTTGTGTATGATGCCTTGGCCACTACCGGTCAGTTTGAAACTTCAAACCCGGTCATCAATCAGGTTTATCAGAATGCTTACTGGGGCATTCTCAGCAATTACAAAGGCATGCCGGTTGATTGTCCGCAGCGCAACGAGCGCATGCCCTGGTTGGGCGACCGTGCTACCGGCGCATTGGGCGAAAGCTTTATGTTTGATAACCAGAAGCTATATGCCAAATGGCTAGATGATATTGAAGACTCGCAAACAGCCGAAGGGGCAATACCTGATGTGGCACCTGCATACTGGAACTACTATTCGGACAATGTAACTTGGCCAAGCACCTACCTGCTGATTGCCGATATGCTGTATAAACAGTACGGCGATGCGCGGCCTATAGAAAAGCATTATCCTTCTATGAAAAAATGGCTTAACTACATGCAAGCCAAATACATGAAGGATAACATTATTACGAAAGATAAATACGGCGACTGGTGTGTGCCGCCCGAATCGCCTGAACTGATCCATTCTAAAGATTCATCACGCAATACCAACGGGCAGTTGATTGCTACCGCCACTTATTTTAGGATGTTGTTTTTAATGAAGCGCTTTGCCAAGATGCTCAATAAGCCAGATGATGCGCAGGCGTACTCGGCACTTTCGGCAAAGATACGCGACGCGTTTAATGCCAGATTTTTTAATCAGCAAACGCACCAGTATGATAATGGCACGGTGACCGCCAATTTGTTGCCATTATATTTTGACATCACACCAGAGGCCGATCGTAAGGCTGTGTTCGCCAACATTGTTAACCGGGTGCAAACTACCGATAAAGGGCACATTGGTACCGGCGTTATTGGTACCCAATGGCTGATGCGTGGATTAACCGAATATGGCCGGCCTGATTTGGCGTACCGCATAGCCACAAACAAAGATTATCCAAGCTGGGGCTACATGGCCGAACATGGTGCTACCACCATTTGGGAGTTATGGAATGGTGATACCGCAAACCCAGCCATGAATTCGGGTAACCACGTTATGCTGCTAGGCGATTTGATAGTATGGTATTACCAAAATCTGGCGGGTATCAAAGTGGGGGTTGATAATCCCGGATTCAAAAGGGTTTTGATGAAACCTATCCTTCCGGAAGGGCTCACTTTTGTAAAAGCATCTTACCAGACACCGTACGGCGAAGTAAAAAGCGAATGGCATAACGAAAAGGATTTTACCTGGAAAATTACTATTCCGGCCAATTGCACGGCGCAGGTTTCCATTCCGGCAACCTCAGCTAATTTGGTGAACGAAAGCGGCCACAAAGCAGCGGAAGCGAAAGGCGTTAAGTTCATCAAAATGGATAAAGACATGGCCGTGTTTGAGGTAGCATCTGGCAGTTATGATTTTAGTGTGCAAGCCAATAAGTAAACCAAAAGATAGAGTTATGAGAGGGTATAAAATATTATCAGGAGTGCTGTTTGCGGCTTTGCTGGCAACCATCACATTAACAGCAAGTGCCCAACAATCATCCGGCAACACAGACGCTGCTCCGCAAATGAGTGCCGACGCCCGTGTCAAGTCTGACGAGGAAGCAGATAAAAAGGCGGCGGAGTGGGTAACCTCGTTGAACTTGAGTGATAAGCAAAAAGCCCAGGCGGTAACCTCCGTTATTGCTACGCATTTGAAAACCATACGCGACTGGAATAACGAGCATCCTTACACCACTGTACCCGCAGGCATAAACCCGGCAACTGGTACGCCGCTAAATACTATGGACAGGCAGATCATTGCCATATCGGCCATGCCAAAATCAGTACACGAAAACCTGATGAACGGTTTACGTCAAAACCTTACCGAGCCACAGGTGGAAGCTGTACTGGATAAATATACTATTGGCAAAGTGGCGTTTACCTTGAATGGTTACAAATCTATCGTACCTAACTTAACTGCGGAAGAGGAGAAAGTGATTCTAGACAATCTGAAACAGGCGCGTGAGCAAGCTGTAGATTTTAAGAACATGAAACAGATTTCGGCCATTTTTGAAATCTACAAAACCAAGAATGAGCAGTATCTAAATGCACATGGCCGCAACTGGCATGAAATGTTTAAAGCTTATACTGATGCTGTAAAAGCTAAAAAAGCCGCTGCAAAACAGGCTGCAAAAGCTTCGCAGTAATCCGTTGACTAATTAATATGTCTAAATGAAGAGAAGATATTTTGCATCACTATTGTTGCTTTGTGCTTTAGTTGCAGGCAAGTTAAATGCACAAAACGCCAACCCGTGGCGTACAGGTATTGTTACCGATGAGTTTATTTACGAAAAAGCGCCTTATAAAGAATGCCATGCGGCCACCATCGCCCAAACGCCCAAAGGTTTAGTTGCATCTTGGTTTGGCGGTACTAAAGAGCGTAATCCCGATGTTTGTATTTGGGTAAGTCGTTATGTAGACGGTAAATGGACCGAAGGTGTAAACGTAGCTGACGGTATTCAAAACGATACCCTGCGTTACCCTTGCTGGAACCCGGTACTTTACCAGGTACCTAAGGGCGAATTGATACTATTTTACAAAATTGGCCCAAAGCCAGCGACTTGGAAAGGGTATTACAAAACTTCTAAAGATGGCGGTATCACCTGGTCTGCACAGCAAGCCTTGCCCGAGGGATATTTAGGTCCGATTAAAAATAAACCGGTATTAACAAAAAATGGTACGCTCATCAGCCCAACCAGTACCGAAGGAGAGGGTGGCTGGAAAGTACATTTTGAACTGAGCAACGACTTTGGTAAAACATGGACAATGGCTCATGTGCCCGAGGGTGATAAAACACTAAAAGCTATTCAGCCTAGTATTGTGTTCCATAAAGACGGCCGTTTGCAGGCCTTGTGCCGCAGCCAGAACCGCACTATCCTGCAAACTTGGTCGGTAGACAATGGTAAAACCTGGTCGCCGCTCGAAAAAACGAATTTGCCCAATAATAATTCAGGCACTGATGCCGTGACGCTGAAAGATGGTCGTCAACTATTAGTATACAACCATGTACTGCCGCCGGGTACGCTGGCTAAGGGCCCACGTACGCCGCTTAATGTGGCGATATCTAAAGATGGTGTTAAGTGGTATGCGGCGTTAATTCTGGAAGATTCGCCGATCAGTCAGTACTCTTATCCTGCCGTTATTCAAACGTCGGATGGAATGGTGCACTTTGTGTATACCTGGCGTCGGCAGCGCATTAAGCATGTGGTGGTTAATCCTGCAAAATTAAAACTGGTTGAAATTAAAAACGGCGAATGGCCCAAAGTGGAAGGCTATACTTTGCCGGAAATAAAAAGCGATTCTAAAGATTTATAATATGCAGTTAATAAAGATAAGTGCTTTTGTAACTGGGTTACTATTGCTAGGCAGCACTGCGTTTGCTCAGCAGCTTAATGATTCGGACAACGAATATAAAAAGCCGTTGAAACAGGTACTTACCGAGATACAAGATAAATTCCATGTCAAAATCAAGTACTCGGAAGATATGGTGAAAGACCGCTGGGTACCTTATGCCGATTGGCGTTACAAACCAACAGCGGCTAAAACGCTGGCTGCTGTGCTGGCACCGCTGGATATGAAAGTAAATGAGGAAGGGCCTAACGCTTTTAAGCTCAAATATTACGAGTACTCGCGCATTACACCCGAAGAAGGCCGTGAAAAGCTGGCTTATCTTTCCTCGTTTTACCATGATTTATCTGGCTGGGAAAAGCGCAAGGCGGATTTAAAGCCGTGCATGTACCAGGCGTTAAAGCTATCGCCGCTACCTGCCAAACCAGCTTCAAAGCCCATCATTACCAACAAACGGGTAATGGATGGGTATACCATTGAAAATATTGCTATCGAAACTTTGCCGGGTTTATATGTGAGCGGGTCTTTATATCAGCCCACAAAAGCCAAAGGCAAAATACCGGTAATATTGTGTCCCGATGGGCATTTTGGCGATGGCCGTTACCGTGCTGATGAGCAATACCGTTGCGCTACCCTGGCGCGTATGGGTGCTATGGCCATCAGCTACGACCTGTTTGCATGGGGCGAATCGCTGCTGCAGTTTAAAGGCGAGGATCACCGCCGCAGCCTGGCCATGACTATCCAAGCACTGGATAGTTTCCGCATTCTTGATTATTTGCTGTCTCTAAAAAATGCTGACCCCAACCGTGTAGCTATTACCGGCGCATCGGGTGGTGGCAGCCATACCATGCTGATGACAGCGTTAGACGACCGTATTAAAGTAAGCGTACCTGTAGTCATGTTGTCCAGTTACTTTTCGGGCGGTTGCCCTTGCGAAAGCGGCATGCCGGTGCATCTATGTGGTGGTGGAACTAATAATGACGAGTTGGCGGCCATGGCGGCCCCGCGCCCGCAGTTGGTTATATCCGATGGTAAAGATTGGTCGGCCAACGTACCGGATACCGATTTGCCGTACCTGCAAAAAATATATGGTTATTACGGCAAACCCGAATTGGTCCAAAACGCCCATTTCCCAACCGAAGGCCACGACTATGGCAAATCCAAACGGATGGCTATGTACGATTTTATGGCCAAATACCTAAACCTGAACATCAACGCGGTAAAAGGAGCAGATGGCAAGATTGACGAATCGAAAGTAACTATCGAGAAATATCCCGCCATGTATGTATTTGGTGAAAAAGGAGAGCGTCTGCCCGCCAATGCGATCCACAGCTTCGAGCAATTGGAAAAAGTGTTTGCATCAGCTACCAAAAGCAATGTTTCTGCAACCCATTAAACCTTCTTTATGAAACCAGCTGATTCAAAAGGTCATTTATCTCATTCAAGGCGTAAGTTTTTAAACAGTAGCGCGTTGCTGGCTGCAGGTATACTATTGCCTAAGCAAAAGGGTTGGGCTTCGGCGCTAGCTGCGTTCGCCAAAAGTCCGCGATACAAAGTAGCGGTAGTGGATCTGATGATTCTGAAACGTCAGAAACTCGGCGCTTTTCAGCTTACCAAAGATATAGGTGCGGACGGGGTAGAAGTGGATATGGGAGGCTTGGGAAACCGCGAAACCTTCGATAATCAACTGGCAAAGCCGGAAATACGAGAGCAATTTTTAGCTAAGACTAAAGAGTTAAACCTGGAGATATGCTCGCTGGCTATGACCGGATTTTTTGCACAATCATTTGCCAAGAGGGATGGGGTTGATCGTATGGTGCAGGATTGTATTGATACCATAAAGGCCATGAATGTTAAAACTGCTTTCTTGCCGTTGGGCGTCAATAGTGATCTCACAAAGAATCCCGAATTGCGGCCGGTAGTAGTGGAACGGTTGAAACTTATTGCGCCTAAAGCCGAAGCCGCAGGGGTTATTATCGGTATAGAAACATCATTAAATGCTACCGATGAGGCTAAGCTGCTGGATGAAGTTGGTTCTCCGGCGATTCAAAGCTATTTCAACTTTGCCAACGCTTTGGATAATGGCCGTGATGTATGCGAGGAGTTAAAAATATTGGGTAAAAAGCGCATTTGCCAAATACATTGTACCAATACAGATGGTGTATGGTTGCAAAATGATACTAAGGTCGATTTAAAGAAGATAAAGAAAACCTTGGATAAAATGAAGTGGAGCGGCTGGTTAGTAATTGAACGCTCGCGAGATGCTAAAGATCCACGCAATGTGAAGTGGAACTTTAGCGCTAACGCCGCCTATGTTAAATCCATATTCCAATCTTAAGCTTGTGCGGTATATAAAGAAGGTATCAATTTATCTACGGCTGATTATGCTGGCGGTATGCTTCAACTTAAGCGTACAAGCTGCTGATATTTGGGTGTCGCCGTCGGGAGCAGACAATAACCCCGGTACGGAAAGCAGTCCCAAAGCTACAGTAGCAGCAGCACTGCGTCAAGCCCGCGAGCTGCGTCGGCTAAATGATCCTTCTATCAAAGGTGGTATTCATATCAAGCTGTCAGGAGGTGAGTATAATTTAACAGAACCTATTTTCATCCGGTACGAAGATTCCGGAACAGAAAACTCACCTACGTATATCGAGGCGGCTTCAACGGCTCGGCCCATAATTAGCGGAGGCATAGCCATAACCGGCTGGCAACGGCTGCAAGCCACCGTTGCCGGTTTGCCGGCGCAAGCCAAAGGCAAGGTTTGGGTGGCCGACATACCAAAGTTTAACGGGCAATCATTACAATTCCGCCAGCTTTGGGTAAATGGCAATAAAGCCACCCGTGCACGTGAAGTAAATGATGATAACCAGATGCTGCGCATACTGGCTATGGATAAACAAAAGCAAGAGATGTGGATTCCGGCTAATGCAGCCAGGTTACCGAAAGATATTGGACAGCTGGAAATGGTTATCCACCAAATGTGGGCCATTGCCAATCTAAGAGTAAAAAGTGTAACACCAGAAGGCGACAAGCTAAAGCTTACCTTTCATCAGCCCGAAAGCCGCATACAGTTTGAGCACCCGTGGCCCGCTGCGGTAATTGATAAAGAACATAAGATGAATGGCAATTCTGCTTTTTATCTGGTGAACCATATATCGTTTTTAGATACGCCCGGCGAGTGGTATGCCGATGTAGCCAATGGCAAAATTTACTATTGGCCACGCAGAGGTGAGAATTTGGTAACGGCTAAGGTAACAGTGCCTGAATTGGAAAAACTGGTACAGGTAACCGGTACTATTGATCGGCCCGTTTCATCCGTTTACTTCAAAGGCATCAGCTTTCAATACAGCACTTGGCTGCGGCCGTCGCAACAGGGGCATGTACCGCATCAGGCAGGCATGTATATGATAGACGCCTACAAGCTAAAAGTGCCAGGTACGCCCGAAAAGAAAGGTCTGGAAAATCAGGCATGGGTAGGCCGCCCTGCGGCGGCAGTAGAACTGGCTTATGCTCATCATACAGTGTTCGAAGATTGCCGTTTTGAGCACATGGCTTCAACTGGTCTTGACTATCAGCGCGGTACGCATGATGATGTAATTAAAGGAAATCTATTTAAGGATATTGGTGGAACAGGTGTGCTGGTAGGCGTGTTTTCAGACGAGGCCCAGGAAGTGCATCTGCCATACAAGCCAAGTGATTTGCGCGAGGTGTGTACCAACGAGCGTATCGAAAACAATTTAATAACTGATGTAACCAATGAGGATTGGGGCTGCGTTGGCATAGGCGCAGGTTATGTAAAAAATATTAACATTTCGCATAACGAAGTATCCGAAGTATCCTACAGTGGCATCAGCATGGGGTGGGGGTGGACCAAGCTACCCAATGTAATGGAAGGCAACCAAATTGTCGGTAACAAAATCCATCATTATGGTAAGCACTTGTATGATGTATCCGGCATTTATACTTTATCAGCACAGCCCAATTCAACCATTGCACAAAATTATATTGACAGCATTTATAAGGTGCCTTATGCCCACGATGTGCATCATTGGTTTTACTTGTACTGCGATGAAGGCTCATCCGGTTTTACCGTAAAAAATAACTGGTGCCCAGCTGATAAATTTTTGCAGAATGCCAACGGGCCGGATAATGTGTGGACAAACAACGGTGCGCAGGTAGCGGAAACCATTAAGCAGCAGGCCGGTTTGCAAGCTGATTATAAGAGCTTGTTGAAATTCCAGCAAACCGACAAGCAAGGTAATATCAACTACGTTGGCTACGATATTAAAGCCGATCATCCGCAGGTGCTGGAAGTGATTGACACTACCGGCAAGATGCCCGATGCCGAAAAAGTAAAAGCTGTTTGTGTACGCAACGGTATCCCAGTTTCATCGGTTTACCAATGGCAAAACCGGATAGTGCTGTTTGGCTACCTGCCATCGGCCGAGCGGATTCAAAAGCTGTTGCGTGAAGACTTACCTTCAGCCCAAGTCAAATTATACGACAAGCCTTTTTACGTTTTCAACAACCAGCAACATTGTGCAAAAAATACAGTTGCCGCCAAGCAATGGGATAACGTTGTGTTGACGGCTAATTTGGTGGCTGATCCCAAATTGCAGCAGGAATACCTGGATTATCACCAAACGCAGTTTCAAAAATGGCCACAGGTATCGCAGGGTTTTTGCAATGCCGGTTTCCAGCAATTGCTGGTGTTTAAAAACGGCAGGCAGTTGATGCTCATTATCAGCATACCCAAAGGGGCTAACTTGGATGAACTGAATCCAAAAACTACAGAGAATAACCCGCGGGTTGTGGAATGGAACAAACTGATGGCTAAATACCAGGAAGGCGTTGCCGGAACAAAGCCTGGCGAGGTTTGGGTGTTCTTTAAACCCGTACCAGCCAATTAATATAACTTATAATAACCAATATACTACAATGCTCAAAATCGGAATTTTAGGATTAGGAGAGGGACGAAGCACCATGTCGGCAGCTTTACAAAGCGACAAGCTGGAGCTGAAAATGGTGTGTGACAGAAGTTTGGAAACCTGTAAACACCGTGCTAAAGAGTTCGATTTCCATCAGTATACCACCGAGTATCAGGACATGCTGAATGATGCCGAGATTGATTTGATAGCTATTTATACACCCGACTACCTGCATGCCGAGCATGTAAAACAAGCACTATTGGCGGGCAAGCATGTAGTGTGCACCAAACCCTTTATTGATGATTTAAGCCAAGCGAGTGAACTTATACAATTATCTGAAACCACCGGCAAAGCAGTGTTTATTGGACAAAGCTCCCGTTTTTTTGAGCCGGCTAAACGGCAGCGTAAAGATTTTGAAGCCGGTTTAATTGGCGAGTTAATTACCATTGAAGCGCAGTATCATGCCGATCACCGTTGGTTTTTAGAAAAACCCTGGGCGCTGGAACAAGCTTTCAAATGGCTATATGGCGGCTTAAGCCATCCGGTTGATTTTATACGCTGGTATCTGCCCGATGTTGAAGAAGTAATGGGCTACGGCATGATCAGCAGCAACGGCAAAAATGCCGGGCTTAAAAATGAAGATACCATGCACTTTATTTTCAAAGCTGCTGATGGCCGCATAGCACGTGTCAGCGGATGTTATACAGGACCAACGCAACCAGCCTATCGTGATAGCGGCATGAGTACCATTTTACGCGGAACCGAGGGGGCATCACAAGCCGATTACCATGAGCTGCGCTATGCTGTTACCGATAAAACCAGCGAAGAAAAGATTGTGGTTTGGGGCGATTCTACACTAAAACACTACTTCCGTTTTGAGGGCCAAAGCCACCATGCCGGCGAGTACCAAAATTACCTGGAATATGTGGCCGATTGCCTGGAAAGCGGCCGTACTGCTTATCCCGATGTAAAAGAAGGGGTAGGTACCGTTGCCTTACTGCAAGCTATGGACCGCTCGCTCAAAACAGGTATGCCGGTGAAAGTAAATGATATTTTAAACGAATACGGTTTAAGCCGCGAAGCTTTAAAAGCCTGATATTGATGGGAAACATTGTACAACGCCTTACCACTTTAGATTACTTAATTGTGGCTGCCTATTTGGTGGTGCTGATGATTATTGGCTACCGCGCAAGCTTTGCCAGCCGTAAAAAGCCTGATGAAAGCTTGTTTCTGGCCAATAAAAGCTTAGGCTGGGCCAGTATTGGTTTTAACATGTGGGGTACCAACGTAGGGCCATCTATGCTGCTGGCGTTTGCCAGTATTGGTTATAGCACGGGTATTGTGGCGGTAAATTTTGATTGGTATGCATTCGTGTTTCTGATGCTGCTGGCGTTGGTGTTTGCGCCCCGCTACCTGGCATCGGGCGTTAGTACCATGCCCGAGTTTATGGGCAACCGTTATGGCAGTTCCACCCAAAATATACTGGCCTGGTATGCGCTCATTAAAATTTTGATTTCGTGGTTATCACTTGGATTATTTGCCGGTGGTTTTTTGGTAAGGCAAATTTTAGGCATCCCTATGTGGCAATCGGTAATCGTGCTGGTTTCATTTGCAGGCTTGTTTACGTTTGCAGGTGGGTTAAAAGCCATTGCCAAAGTCAATGTTTTTCAAATGATATTGCTTATAGGCGTATCGTTAACCCTCACAATTTTAGGTATCAGCAAAGTGGGCGGCCTGTCAGCCGTATGGCATCAGGCACCGCCTAGTTACTGGAACCTAATTCATCCGGCTACAGATACCAAGTACCCGTGGTATGCTATACTGCTGGGTTATCCGGTATCGGCCATAGCATTTTTCTGTACTGATCAGGCCATGGTGCAGTCGGTTTTGGGTGCCAAAAGTTTGGAGCAAGGACAGTTAGGGGTAAACTTTATTGGCTGGCTCAAAATACTTTCGCTCCCCTTATTTATACTCACCGGCGTACTTTGCTACGAGTTGTTTCCCCACCTGAAAGATCCGGCCGAAGCTTACATGACGATGGTAACCAATCTGTTTCCGCCGGGCATGAATGGGCTGGTTATTGTGGTGTTAATTGCGGTTTTAGTAGGTACCATAGGGTCATCGCTCAACTCACTAAGTACAGTATATACTATGGATGTATACGTTAAAAAGATAAACCCTAATGCTACCAATAAAGACATCATTCGTGTAGGCCGGTTAACCGTAGCTGCCGGATGCGTGTTTGCTATCATTATGGCACTGGCCATTGACAGCATTAAAGGGCTCAACCTGTTCGATGTGTTTCAATCCGTTCTAGGTTTTATAGCACCGCCCTTAGCGGTGGTATTTTTGCTTACCGTGTTCTGGAAAAGAACTACCCGTAAGGCTGTTAATACTATATTATCCGCTGGCTCGGCCTTCAGTTTGGCTACTGGCATGGTGTACCTTTGGTTATTACCGCCCGACAAGTATCATTTTTGGCCACATTATTTGATGTTGTCCTTTTTAATTTTTGCATTTCTGATGGTGGTTGCCATCCTGATATCCTTATTTGACACCTCGCCCCAAGTATACCAACCTACTGCAGATGACCTCACGCCGCTGGCTGAGCCAACCATGCGTGTAAAGGTTGCTTGGGTGCTGCTTACGGTGGTAATGATTGGCCTTTACATCATATTTAGCAGACATTGATTTATGAAATCAACTATATCTTTTAAAAAGTTTTTAACTGCAATAGCGGTTTTGTGGATAATGTTCAGTGCCGATGTAGCGATAGCACAAAGCAAAGCCACCTGGATATGGTATCCAGGCGATTACGAAATTTGGCTAAGCAATAAAATGCAAAATCGCCGCACCGAGCGCGGCTCGTTCCTTCCGCCGTTCTGGAAACTGGACAGCCATTACGTGTTGATTGATTTTCATAAAGATTTTGAAATTTCGGCATCCGAAACTGCCGAAGTTGCCGTAGAGGGACAGTACAATTTAAAAATTGATGGTAAAGCCATTGCCGGATATCCCAAAAGCATCACACTTCCGGCCGGCAAGCATCGCCTTAGCGTAAAAGTATATAACCAGGCCAGTGTACCTGCGGTATTTGTAAAGAGTGCGCATGTGGTAACCGATACCTCTTGGCGGGTTACTTTTGAGGATAAGGAGTGGATTGATGCATCAGGTAAAACCTCTGATATATCCGCCACTCAATACCTGTCGGCTGATGCCTGGAATTTTAACGAGGCAACGGCATTGCCGTCGGCCTTTCGGCTGCCTACTGTAGCACAATCGGCGGTTAGTCAGGATAAAAAAGGCAATTCCATATTGGTTGATTTTGGTAAAGAAACCTTCGGCTACATTAAATTACAAGGTGTAAAAGGCAAGGGTAGAGTCAGGTTGTATTACGGCGAATCGAAAGAAGAAGCGCTGGATACTTTGGGTGGCGAACTGCTGGACCGTATTGATGTTGACCAACATCAAAGCGGCGATGTAATACTGGATGGTTCACGGGCCTTCCGTTATGTAAACGTACAGTTTGACGAGCAGGTGAGCATCAATGAAGTCTCGATGCTGTACGAATATTCGCCGGTTACCCAACGTGGCAGTTTTATCTGTTCCGATGAACAGATTAATAAGATATGGCAGGTATCAGCGTATACCATGCAGCTCAATACCCGCGAGTTTTTTATCGATGGTATTAAGCGCGACCGCTGGGTATGGTCGGGCGATGCTTACCAGAGCTATTTGATGAATTACTACCTGTACTTTGATTCGCCAACGGTAACCCGCACACTAATGGCCCTGCGCGGCAAAGATCCGGTAACCAGTCACATTAATACCATTATGGATTATACCTTTTACTGGTTTATGGGCATTTATGATTACTACCAGTATACGGGCGATAAAACTTTCATTCAGCAGTTTTATCCTCGTATGCAAAGCCTGATGAATTACTGCCTGTCGCGCCGCAACAAGGATGGTATGATGGAAGGCCTTACCGGCGATTGGGTATTTATTGACTGGGCAGATGGCCTGAGCAAAAAGGGCGAAGTAAGCTTTGAGCAACTGCTACTGGCCCGCAGCCTGGAAACAATGGCTTTATGTGCAAATTTAATGCGCGATGCTAAAGGTGCTACACAATACAACTTATTGGCCAAAGATTTAAAAGCTAAATTGTTTACATACTATTGGAATCCGCAAAAGCATGCGCTGGTACACAGCCGCGTTAAGGGCAAGGCTACGGAAAACGTTACCCGGTATGCCAATATGTTCTCTATCTTTTTTAACTACTTCACCGAAGCGCAAAAGCAGGATGTGAAAAAGTATGTGTTGCTGAATAATGATGTTCCTAAAATAACCACCCCATATATGCGCTTTTACGAGCTGGAGGCTTTGTGCGCTATGGGCGAGCAATCCTACGTTTTACAGCAAATGAAAGATTATTGGGGTGGCATGCTCAACCTGGGCGCAACCTCGTTTTGGGAAGAGTACAATCCCGACAAAAAAGGAGCAGAACATTATGCCATGTACGGGCGTCCGTTTGGTAAAAGCTTGTGCCATGCCTGGGGCGCAAGTCCTATCTACCTGTTAGGTAAGTACTACCTTGGCGTAAAACCAACAGCCCCCGGTTATCAGCGGTATGTTATTGAACCTAAATTAGGCGGTTTACAGTGGATGGAGGGTGCCGTGCCAATCCCTAACGGCGATATTAAAGTGTATTGCAGCACAAAACAGATTAAAGTAAATGCGGCTGAAGGCGATGGTACATTACGTATCAAAAGCAAAACCCTGCCGGTGTGCGAAGGCGCTTCCATTAAGTTGGTTGCAGGTTACTACGAGATTGCTATCCAAAAAGGAAAGGCATACACGGTAGCCTATAGTGCCTTGTAATTGAACATGATGATAAACAGATACGCTATATGTTTTTTGCGGGTACTTTATTGAGTGGCAGTATATACACAGCTGGTTGACAAAACGCCGGTAGCTGTATCTAACGCTCCCCAGGTATACCGTGCCGAGCCTTGGAAAAATCAATTGGTAAATAGCATTAACCACGAGCCTGCCCGGGCAACCACATGCCTTAAGGAAATGGTAACGAATTTTAAATTCAGACAAAACGGTATCATTATGATTTTTACCTGATGCTTCATATCGGTCAACCGGAAACTATCAGTATTTTGAGCGAAAAAATAAAAGGCTGTTACCAGCTATGATAAAAAAAACTTTCTTTTTTACACTTGCTTGTTGCTGTGTTACATTGATACAGGGTTTTGCACAGGTCCGTAAGGCTGCCGCAAAAATTAATCTCGACCAGATATTTCAGCACCCGCCCGAATCGGCCAAGCCTTGGGTGTTTTGGTACTGGATGCAAGCCAGCGTGAGTAACGCCGGTATTACTGCCGATTTGGAGGCCATGAAGCAAGCCGGTTTGGGAGGGGCTTACCTGATGCCGATTAAAGGCCCGGCAAATCCACCCTATATCAATCCGCCGGTTGTACAGCTTACACCCGAATGGTGGGACATGGTTCGCTTTGCATTCAAAGAAGCCAACAGACTGGGCTTAAAGATGGCTCTGCACGATAGCGATGGTTTTGCTTTAGCTGGTGGCCCATGGATTACGCCTGAACTATCGATGCAGAAAGTAGTGTGGTCGGAAACAAATGTAAGTGGCGGAAAACTTTTTAACGATACTTTGCAAAGACCCGAGAGTTATAAGGGTTACTACAAAGATATTACTGTATTGGCGTACCCATCACCGGTTGGCACAGGTATATCTACCAAAACCATTGTTCCCAAGATTACTACGAGTATTCCTAACACGGATGTACAATATTTAGCCGATCCAGGCAATAAAAAGACATTCAGCAGCAACGATTCTTGTTGGTTGCAATTAACTTTTTCGGAACCTTTTACCTGCCGGTCGCTGGTTATCCATACCAACTCCAGCAACTACCAGGCACAGCGCCTTTTATTGCAGGTGAGTGATGACGGCAAAGCATTTCGCGCTGTGGGCCGCTTAGATGCACCACGCCATGGCTGGCAGGATAACGATGCCGATGTTACGCATAGCATTATACCTACAACTGCGCGTTATTTTCGCTTCATTTACAATAAGGAAGGCTCGGAACCAGGAGCCGAGGATTTAGATTTTGCCAAATGGAAACCTACATTGAAGTTATCGGGTATTGAGCTATCATCCGAACCGCGTATTCATCAGTACGAGGGTAAAAGCGGTGCAGTGTGGCGCATCAGTAAACATACCTCTGCCCAGCAGTTACCCGCTTCGTTATGTGTGCATAAAGATAAAATTATTGATATTACTGATAAGTTAGATGCCAGTGGGCGCCTGCATTGGAACGTGCCTGCCGGGCAGTGGACCATATTACGCATAGGCCATACTTCTACCGGGCATACCAACGCAACCGGTGGTGGCGGTATTGGTTTAGAATGCGATAAGTTTAATCCCGAAGCTATCAAACTACAATACACCAAGTGGTTTGGCGAAGCGGTGAAACAATTAGGCCCCGACCTATCCAAAAATGTTTTGAAGGTGTTTCATATAGATAGCTGGGAGTGTGGCAGCCAAAATTGGTCGCCGGTGTTTAGGCAGGAGTTTCAGAAACGCAGGGGATATGATATTGTACCTTACTTGCCCGTAATGGCTGGCATACCAGTGCAGAGTGCCGAGCAGTCGGAAAAAGTATTGACTGATGTGCGTAAAACCATTGCCGAACTGGTGGTGGATAAATTTTACGGTACCATGGCCCAATTGGCACATGCGCAAGGTTGCACGTTTACTGCCGAAAGTATTGCCCCCACCATGACCAGCGATGGTTTATTGCACTACAGCAAAGTAGATGTGCCTATGGGCGAATTTTGGCTGCGTAGCCCCACACACGATAAGCCTAATGATATGCTTGATGCCATATCAGGTGGGCATATTTACGGTAAAAATATTATTCAATCAGAATCTTTCACCGAGTTGCGCATGATGTGGGATGAACACCCCGGTATGTTGAAAATCGCCGCCGACCGAAACCTGGCGTTGGGCATAAACCGTTTTGTGTTTCATGTAAATACCCACAACCCCTGGACGGACCGTAAACCCGGCATGACACTGGATGGTATCGGCCTCTTTTTTCAGCGCGATCAAACCTGGTGGAAACCCGGCCGGGCTTGGATGGAATATATGCAGCGTTGCCAGGCAATGCTGCAGGTGGGTAAGCCGGTTATCGATATAGCGGTTTTTACCGGTGAAGAAATTCCGCGACGATCAGTTTTACCAGACCGATTGGTTCCTATACTACCGGGCTTGTTTGGTGCCGAACGTGTTGCTGCCGAGCAGAAACGTTTGGCAAACGTAGGCACGCCTATGCGTACCATTCCGATAGGGGTTAATAGCGGAGCCAACATGACGGATGCGGAAAATTGGATTAACCCGCTGCATGGTTACGCCTACGACTCCTTTAACCCCGACGCACTGTTGCATTTGGCTAAAGTAGTAAATGGCAGAGTAGAACTGCCTGGCGGCGCGAGCTATAAAGTGTTGGTGATGCCAGGAGCTACTAAAATGTCGCCTAACGGTGATGTGCTATCGGCAGAGGTAAAGCAGCGTTTGCAGGAGCTGGTAAATGATGGTGCAAACATCGTTATCGACAACCAACTTCAGGTAAAGCAAGCCGGAAAAGGCCGGTTGTTACCAGTACCTTATCAAGCCTCAACTTTCAGCGAAATTAATTTGCAGCCTGATGTGATTTTCACAGACTCGTCTGGTACCGTTGCAGAAAACGTAGCTTGGACGCACCGAGCTGCGCCGTCATTGGATATTTATTTCATCTCTAATCAAAACGATGCAGAGCGCACGGTAAACCTGTCTTTGCGATTAGCTGGTCGCGTTCCCGAATTGTTTGATCCGGTAACAGGGACGATTCGGCTGGCTGACAACTGGCAAATGAAAAACGGCCGCACATTATTGCCTTTGCATTTGCTAGCTGGTGAGTCGGTTTTTGCGGTGTTCAGAAAAGCCGGTACGCCAACACAAGTTCATGCCGGTAACAATGCATTAGCAGTAAAACCTATACAAACGCTTAAACAGGATTGGCAAGTAACTTTCGATGCAAAAATGGGTGGCCCTAAAGATCCGGTACGTTTTACGCAATTGCAAAACTGGGGCAGCATGGTCGACCCGGCTGTTAAGTATTATTCGGGCACGGCCGCTTACCAGCAGACGTTTAACTGGAATCAAAAGATTTCTAAAAGCGTATGGCTGGATGTAGGGCAGGTGAATAACATTGCCGAAGTTTATGTGAATAACATTTCATGCGGTGTGGTTTGGACGGCTCCTTATCGGGTAGACATTAGCAAAGCCCTAAAGCCAGGCAACAATACCATTCGCATTGAGGTTGCCAATACATGGGCTAACCGATTAATAGGCGATCATGGTTTGCCTAAAGAAAAGCAAATTACCTGGACCAACGCACCTTACCGTTTAGAAGGCAAACCGTTATTGCCGGCAGGTTTGTTGGGCCCGGTAACCTTGCAAAAAGTTAAGTAAGATACTCCCGCTGGGGCAACTGCGGACATGTTGATATGGAAACATGGGTATCGTTAGGCAGGTAAATCAAAGTAACGATTCTGTCATTTCGAGTGATAACTTTTTTAAAGCAATTAGCAGAATTGCATGCTTTAAAGTTTTCTCACTATCGCTAGAGGTGATAAGTTATTTTAGCATATTCACAACATCCTGCCGCCGCGATTCAGGCAACACTTTCAAGTTTTCCACATGGCCGTTTTTAACCGTAGCTTCAATAGTAGTGTTGTAAGGGGCACGCAGTTTAAAATGTACATCCCATGTTTTGGGCCAGGCGGGGAATAGTAAAATCTTTTTGCCGTCAACCTGTAGCAGCATTTCCTGTAAGCCTATCACGCCGGAGCCGCCCCAATTGTGGTCGGGTGTCCAATCGTAGCCGGGGCCCCAGAACGCCGGAAAGCGCCTGCCGGAATCTTTCAGTTTAAATGTAGTCAGTTGGGCGGCTTCGTCCGTTAACCCTAACCGGGCAGCGAAAATATTGTCTTGCTTCCAGCCAACGCCGCTTCTAAATTTTACCGCCAGGGTATCATACTTCCATGTATTAATGGCTACGTCCAAATCAGGCTTGCCCACACCGTATATTCCCCACGGAAAAACAGGATACAACTGCATCGATTCGGTATTATTTACCCGCTCCCAAGTTATAGCTGGTGATATGGTTTTATGCCCATCAAATTCGCGGAAATTTATTGGTGGAATTCGGTTGAGCATCACTGTCCAGCTTTCGCGTTGCTCAGCACTTAAGTAATGTTCCGGTAATTCCAGCAAACGTGTAAGTACCGTTTTTAAAGCCGCAATGGTAGAGGTGGAGTTGTAAGCCATTTTGTAAGTTTCGCCACCAGCGCCCGGATATAGCACCAAATTTCCGTTGCCATCAAAGGTTTTGTTACTTCTGTTACGGGCTAGATATTGATAGTGCTCGTTAAAGAAGGTAAGGCAGCTTTCAATAAAAGGTATGTAGTCCGATATATTTCTACCTTCGTAGCGTTCTGTTTCCAGCATCATTAGGCAAAATTCTAGTACGGTATCCCATTCATATTCCAGCCAGGCATTGTATTCAACACCTTTATCAAAACTGGTCGGGCGTTTAAAGCCATACTCGGCTATGTTGGGCAAACCAAAGTTTTCCAGCTGCTCGGTAAAGCAGGCTCCATCATGGTTCCAGTATACTTTTGAACGAAGCTCTGCATTATGCAGCGAGCGCAGATAAAAATCGAACTGCGGTTTCATCATATCCCAATCGCCGCTTTTCAGCATTGGGAAATAAACCAGTCGCTGGTTCTGCGCCGTCATTAAGCCGCCGCCCCAGTTCCTGAAATCGGGCGTTAATTTAATATCTGTGTTAGTAAGCTCAGGATCGTAAGTAAACAAGCCTCCGTTAAATTTTGTGGGATATTGCCCATAAGCATTACAGCCCAGCATATAGCGAAACAATTGATAATTGCGGCCCACTTGCCATTCAGTTGTAGTTTGAGGATTGTTAATAAAAACAAAACTCCGGTTCCAGTAGGCTTTCCACCAGTTAGCCGTATTCTGTTCGGCTTGTTTGGCCTTACTTGTCGCTTCCTTTACAATTTCTTGCAACCCGGTTTGCCATTGGCTAACGGATGGTGTTTGCTCGGTATATAGATAAACTTGGACGCTTTGTTTGCGAGTGGGCTTAATACTTTTTAGTTGCCAGCCTTTAAACGCCGTACTGAGGTACTGGCCGCTGTAAGTACCTGCAGGAGCCATATTTGCCGCCGCCATGTATCCGCCAAACGTCAGGTTTTTCAAGGGATTAAATAGTTGTGGTTTTACACTATCCAGCCCTTCATGTTGTACCGTAGCATCAAATATAGTACTGTCTTTATTGTGATGATAAAACAGGATGCCGTTGTTTTGAATGGTAACTACATCTTTATACGTTTTAATATCTGTACGGGGCGACCACTTCCATGAGTTTTGATTATTCTCTCGTCCTTTAATAGGCCGGTCTTCAAACCGCCAATTTTCATAACTAGCCAATGTAGTTACTGGTTGATTGCTCTGTACATCCACATGTACAACTGGCCTGAAAACATCTACCCATACTTTTATGCGGGCCGAAAGTTTACCGTCTCTATCCTGAATAGTAACCGCACCATCTTGCAGGGTAAGTTGCTGCTTAAAATTTTGCCCCGTCAGCGGATTTGGCTGCATTTTAATGCGTACCCGCCCCAATTTTAAAAAGCTATTGTTTTCATCGAAAGTGCCGCTTTTGGATAAATAAAACAGGAGCTCGCCATTTTCTACCCAAACGTTCAAGCCAATATCGCCACCGCCACAGGGCATGGATTCGCCCGAGTTTTTACTTTGGCTCGTCCAGGTAAGGTTGTTTTGTTGCAATTCTGCCGGTTGTGCCAACGAACTTGCTACCGCAACAAGCAGAATAAAAAAGGTCAGGAAAGCTAATTTCATGAAGACTAAAATTTACCAAGCGTCTGTACGGAACGAAGATACCGGTAAACCTTCGGTGCTGTATAAATCGCCCACAATAAAATCGCGGAAAGCGTACCGAACGGCTACAGGTTCTTTCACATCCGGTGCTGATACAGAAATCGAACTGCCATAGATAACCGCTTTTGCGGGATGAAACACCTTATCTTTCCCGGCAATTTCAAAGCTGTTTAACTCTTTTCCAAATGAGGTAAGACCGTTAGTCGCGTTAGTAAATTTTACGACGGCAATATTGCCGTTAATGGTTACAGATTCATAATCTGGACTGGCATAGCCAAAGCCTTTCAAACCGTAAGTTTGTGCCAGGGCCAGGTAAGCCAAACGTGTGCCGCCAGGTTCTTTATGTGCCGGGTGAATAGAAGCTTGCTCACCTATATCCATCAGCACCGCCATACCACTGTTTGGGATGGTTTTTTGAGATTTGCGCTGTGCATCCCTTAAATAAGCAGAATTATACTTGCCGCCCGAGTTGTACGGTGGCAATTGCGCATAATCATAAGGTGCAATCTGTGCGTAATAGAAAGGGAAATTGCCTTCATTCCATAATTCACGCCAGCGGGTTACCATAGCCGGAAATAGCTTTTCATATTGGTCGGGCCGGTCATAGTTTGATTCGCCCTGGTACCATATGCAACCTTTGATGCCGTAACCAATAACCGGGTAAAGCATGGCATTGTATAAGGTAGTAGGGGTGCGGCTTACCGCTTTAATAGAATCAGTTTTAGCCGGAATTTTAATTTCAGGAAAAGCTTTCAGTACATCCGCATCCATCCAAGCTTCTATGGAAGAGCCGCCGTAGCTTACATTGATTAAACCAATCGGCACATTCAACATCTCGTTCAGTAAGCGGCCAAAATAATAGCCGGTAGCGCTGAAGTTGCTCACAAACTCCGGGCTTGCTACATGCCAGGGCGAAGGCTTGCTGTTATTTTGAAGTTCGGTTTTAGATGAGCGCGGTACGGTATAAATGCGGATGTTGTTATTTTTAGATTTTAGAATAACCTCATTTGAACCAATTATAGGTTGCCCTTTAAAACCTTTCATGGGCATTTCCATGTTCGACTGGCCGGTGCATAGCCATACCTCACCAATCATAACATTGTTGAGTTTGGTCGCTTTACCATCGCTGATCGTTAGTGAGTAGGGGCCGCCAGCTGTTGGGGTAACCACCTTAATTCTCCATTTACCCGAAGCATCTGCCTTACCTTTATAATGCTTGCCGTTCCACGAGGTGATAATATTAATGGTTTTGCCGGCATCATCCCAGCCCCAAACTGGTACTTGTGATTGCTGTTGCAGTACCATATCATCAGTAAAAATAGAAGCCAGCTTTACTTGGGCTTTAGTTTGTAATGTTGAAAGAAGAATAGAAGCAAAACCTATAAAGCTGGTAAATTTTATGCTCATGTAAATGGTTAAGTATGAATTGGGTTAAATATCTGAAAAGTTATTGAATAGTGACCAACCCTTCGAAGGTGCGTTTGGTAATTTGTGGTGAAAAGCAAGCCAGCATCTCCTCTGCTTTCTTAACCATCTGCTCCGAGCCAATCACAATAGCGGTGCGCTGGTGCAGATCCGTCACTTCCAACTCCAGTATCCTCGAGTAACCGTTACTCGCTTTACCACCCGCCTGTTCTACAATAAAAGCCATCGGGTTGCACTCATACACCAGCCGAAGTTTGCCGCTGGGTGCCTGTGCTGTCATGGGGTATATGAAAATGCCGCCTTTAATTAAGCTTCTATGCAAATCGGCCACCATTGAGCCGGTATATCTGGACGTATAGGGGCGATTCGTAGGCTTATCTTCTACCTGGCAGTACTTGATGTATTTTTTGATGCCATCCGGAAAGTGCGTATAGTAACCTTCGTTGATTGAATAGATATTGCCATCTTTAGGCATCTGCATATCGGGATGTGATAAACAGAACTCACCAATAGAAGGATCCAGTGTAAAGCCGTTGACCCCTTTGCCGGTGGTGTACACCAGCATGGTCGAGGATCCATAGATAACATAGCCTGCCGCTACCTGCTGGGTGCCTTGCTGCAGTACGTCATCCATCGTGGCTTTGCCTTCGGTGCTTTTTCTGCGGTAGATGGAAAAGATGGTGCCAACGGCCACATTCACATCAATGTTGGAAGAGCCATCCAAAGGGTCAATGGCTACAATGTATTTGGCGTTCTTGGAAATCTCCGAGTCGATATACAGGTACTCGTCGTTTTCCTCACTCACCACAATGCAGCACTCGCCACCGCTTTGCAAAGCCGAGATGAACTGCTCGTTGGCATACACGTCCAGCTTTTTCTGGCCCTCGCCCTGGATGTTGGTCGAGCCGGCATCGCCCAAAATGTCCGCCAGCCCCGCTTTGTTCACCTCGCGGTTCACCAGCTTGGCGGCAATGCCAATGTCGCGCAGTAAACGCGAGAGCTCCCCCTTGGCATAGGGAAAATCCGCCTGCTTTTCAATGATAAATTGTCCTAATGTCTTTACTCCTTGCATAGATAGATGATAGATATGATGTTAAAAAATTATTATCTCGGTAATAGGTATGCTAAAAAAGTACTTGGCAAGTTGTTAGCTTACTTAGCCGGGATAAGTGCTATAGGCTAGCACTCAGGTTTATCTGCTACAAAGGTATAAGTACAGCGTAGCCTGGCATTGCTAATTTTGGCCAAATGCTATACAATATTATCAAAGGGAAGGAAAGAAAGTATTATAGGCTAGTTTTTCAAATAGCGTCGTTTGTATTCCGCCGGTGTTATACCTTTAACTTTTTTAAAATGCCGGTAAAAGTTAGATACGTTGTTAAAACCGCATTCAAAGCAAATCACCTCAGTAATCAGTTTGTTTTCTACCAGTAAGCGGCAAGCGTGACTTATTCTGATCTCTATCAAAAAATCATAATAAGTTTTATTAGTCATCAGCTTAAAATACCGGCAGAACGAGGTGACGCTTAAATTGCTTAATGCCGAAATTTCATTTAGGGTAATGTCGCGCTTGTAGTTGGATAGTGTATAAGTATAAATCTGGCTCAAACGGGCATCGTCGGTTTCACTGGGTTGCTGAAACGCATTCAGATTGTTTACAATGGGCTTAAATTCTTTTGTTTCGGCCAGTTGTTTTAAAATAGAAAGCATTACAATTAAACGATCCAAGCCGCTGGCATCTACACCGGCCCGCATCAAACTAATAACCTTTTCTTTTGCCTCGCCCTGAATAATCATGCCGCTTTTAGCCCGCTCAAACATCTTATTAACAACATACGCTTCAGGAAGCGACAAAATATCTTTACCTAGGCAGGTTGGTAAAAACTGAAAAACAATAGCTTCAATATTTAAGCAGCTGTTGGGCTGGTAATATTCCTCGCGGCAGCGCCAGGCGTGCGGTAAATTTTGGCCCAGCAAAATCAATTCGCCTGCCGAAAAGTTTCCAATATTATCACCAATAAACCGAACACCCTCTCCTTTGATATTATAATGTAGCTCCAGCTCGGGGTGATAGTGCCATATGTTGCCAAAGTTTGGTTTTATATCATGGCGAATAGTGAATGAGGTTTCTGCCTCGCCCGACAGTTTTCGATAAAGCGGCTTCATAGCGGTGATTATAATTGGTCGTTAAAGTTAATAAAACCGGTATAAAAAGTATAATATCTATACCTATAAATGATGTATTCTGAGGCGTTTCATGGTAAGATGCTATTGTTTATAGAAAAAATGCTACAAAAAATGGAGTGTATACGTAGCTATGTTTGTAATGAAGAAACCAGTAAACCACATTATTATTTACTAAAGGATCTATTTAAATGGCGTTTTTAAATACGGCTTTATTTATTTAAGGCGTAGTATTTATCGCTCCTTATTTTTAAAGAAAATTATACTACAAAGCTATAAATGCAAAATTTGAAAATTCACTTTCCGGGTAAGCTGATTTTTGGAAACGGATGTTTGCAAAACTTGGCCGACGAGATTCAGCAATTGGGCTGCAAGGAGGTGTTAATTGTTACCATTGAGCCGCTTCTTTCACAAATTGATGCCTTAATTAAGCAGTTAAAGGACTTATATATTAAGGTTAATATAGATACCAGCATTGTTAGAGAACCTACTTTTACCGATTTTGATGCATTAATGCAAAAGCAAGCTGCATCTAATCCCGATGCGGTATTGGGTATAGGCGGTGGAAGCGTTTTAGATATTGCCAAGCTGGTTGCTGCGCAATTAGGCAATTTGCAAACGTTATCTGAAATTGTAGGCAACGGTCTTTTAAAGCAACGTCACAAAAAACTGATTTGCGTGCCTGCCACCTCGGGCACAGGCAGCGAGGTTTCGCCTAATGCTATATTGGTGGATGACTCGGATAATCAGAAAAAAGGCATTATTAGTCCGTTTTTGGTTCCTGATATTGTTTATGTTGATCCTTTACTTACTATAAGTGTTCCACCCGCTATCACAGCGGCTACCGGACTGGATGCATTAACTCATTGTTTAGAAGCCTATACCAACAAATTTGCCCAGCCTTTTATTGATATGTATGCTTACGAAGGCATGCGCTTAATTGCAGCCAACATAGTTACGGCTGTAAAAAACGGTAATGACGAAAACGCACGTACACAGGTAGCGATGGGTAGCATGCTGGGCGGATTTTGTTTAGGCCCTGTTAATACCGCAGCTGTGCATGCACTTTCTTATCCTTTAGGTAGCATGTTTCATTTGGCGCATGGTTTATCTAACGCTTTGTTGCTCCCTTATGTAATGGAGTTTAATGCGGTAGCAGCGCCGCATCGGTACGCAGATGTAGCGGTGGCGTTAGGTTGCAGCCGGCAAAGCGATGATAGGGCAACTGCTCAGGCAGGCGTTGATAAAATTAAAGAACTGATAGCCCAATGCGGCATCCCGGCAAGGCTCAGAGACCTGGATATTCCGCAGAATGTGATACCGCAAATGGCTGATGATGCCATGAAAATTACAAGATTATTAAACAATAATCCCCGACCGGTCACACTGGATGATGCAATAGCTATTTACCAGGCGGCTTATTAAAACATTCAGCAGACAATTAAAAAGAGATTGAAGCTTAAATGAAAACAAACAAACAATTCCGGGGTAATGTAATACCGGTTATTACACCGCTTACGGCCAAATATCAATTAGATACTGAGGCGGTAGAGCGGATATTTGCCAACCTGTACGCCAACAAGGCGATGCCTTTTATATTGGGTACCACAGGGGAATCGCCTTCTTTATCTGCCGGAATTAAGTACGACTATCTGCGCGAAGCGTCGCGCCTTAAAAAGGCAGACAGTTTGCTGTACGTAGGTATTTCTGGAAATAGCCTGGAAGAAACCATAGAAATGGGCAAACGGAGTTTGGATGCAGGGGCAAATGCACTGGTAGCTACACTGCCGGCATATTACAACCTCACTACCGACCAAATGAAACGCTATTTTACAGATTTAGCCGATCAGGTAGCCGGCCCGCTAATTGTTTACAATATCCCGGCAACTACACACATGTCAATTCCGCTTGATTTGCTGGACGAGTTAAGTTATCATGAGCACATTGTTGGTACTAAAGATTCGGAAAGGAGTAAAGAGCGCCTGGATCAATCGTTGGCGCTATGGGCATCGCGGGCAGACTTTAGTCATTTTTTAGGTTGGGCGGCACAATCAGCCTATGCGCTTTTTAACGGTACCGACGGTTTAGTACCGAGTACGGGCAATTTGCTACCCGATATTTATTGTGAAATGGTTGATGCCGTTTCATTAAGCGATGAAGACCGGGCTTACCGCTTTCAGCACCTGTCTGATGCGTTTGGAAATGTGTATCAAGCTGATCGATTACTAGGAGAGTCGTTGGCTGCCTTGAAAGTGCTGATGCAGGAAGCCGGTTTATGCCAGCCGTATATGATGTCACCTTTGCAAGAATTAGGTGAAAATGAAAAAGTTAGCTTAAAGCAGGCTTTATATGCTTTGATGGACAAAGAAGGAATTAAACTGAATAAATACAATCATGTCTGAAAAACCTATATTAGGCATCACCATGGGCGATCCAGCCAGTATCGGTCCGGAAATTGCCATCAAGGCGTTGCTCAATCAAGATATCTACGAACACTGCAGCCCTTTATTGGTAGGGGATGCTGGTGTATTTAATCACATCATTCAAAAACTGGGTTTACAGGCTACTATCAATCCAATTAGCCAGGTGCAGGAAGCACAGTTTAAATTCGGGCAAATAGATGTGTTCGATTTAAAGAATGTAAACCTGAATGAACTTGAGTTTGGCGTAGTTTCGGCTATGGCAGGTAATGCAGCATTCGAGTCGGTGGTAAAAGTGATTGAACTGGCTATGGCCGGCGAAATTGATGCAACCGTAACCGGGCCGCTTAATAAAAAATCGATGAACGAGGCTGGCCATCATTTTGCTGGTCATACCGAAATTTATGCGCATTATACCCATACCAAAAAGTATGCAATGCTGCTGGTAGAAGATAACATGAAGGTGATCCATGTATCAACCCACGTATCATTACGTCAGGCATGCGACTTGGTAAAAAAAGACCGGATTGTTGAAGTAGTTGAGCTATTACACAATGGCCTGATTAGCTTAGGCGAAACGAACCTTAAGATAGGTATTGCCGGTTTAAATCCGCATGCCGGCGACTCGGGCTTGTTTGGTACCGAAGATGATCAGGAAATATTGCCAGCTGTTCAGGAAGCGCTTAGTTTGGGCTATGATGTAGAAGGCCCTGTACCTGCCGATACGATGTTTTCAAAAGCTGCCACCGGTTACTATGGTGGGGTAGTGGCTATGTATCACGATCAAGGGCACATTCCGTTTAAGCTATCGGGCTTTAAATGGAACCCCGAAAAAAAGCAGATGGATAGCGTGAAAGGTGTTAACATCACCATGGGCTTGCCTATTATCCGTACCTCTGTAGATCACGGTACCGCGTTCGAGATTGCGGGCAAAGGCATAGCTAGTCCTGATGCGATGGTGTTAGCTATTGAATCAGCCATACAGCTGTCTAAAAACAAAACCACAGCATAGCTTTATGATTGCTGTAATTGCTGATGACTTGACAGGTGCCGCCGAACTGGGCGGTATCGGACTGAGATACAATCTTCAGGTCGAGATCAGTACGCACGTCAGCGCAAACACAGCTGTCGATCTGTTAATTATCAACACCGACTCCCGCTCCAAAACAGAAGCGGATGCCGTTGAAGCAGTTACCGAAATCAGCAAAGCATTAAAACAGCTTCATCCACAATTTATTTACAAAAAAATAGATTCCGTACTGCGTGGTCATATCTTGCCCGAAGTGCAAGCTGAAATGCAAGTTTGGGGCGTACAAGGCACATTCATTATTCCCGCGAATCCGGCACTAGGGCGTACCTTGGTTAGCGGAACTTACTGGGTTAATGGTCAGCCAGTACATCAAACTTCTTTTTCCAGCGATCCCGAGTTTCCGGTAACCAGCGCTAATGTGCTGCACATGCTCAAGGCCGCTCAAGATAAATTAGCATTTAAAAAGCACCACGAGGTATACAGCAACACGGGTATAATAGTTGGCGAAGTAAGCGATGTTCGGGATTTAAATTCATGGGCACAAAAAGCGGCTCCGTATCGATACGTGGTGGGGGCAGCCGGTTTCTTCAATGCTTTGCTACAAGCCCGGGTTAATCCTAATGAGCATGCTTTGGTAGAAATAGCACCGTTTGGCATGCCGGCTTTGTATGTGAGTGGTACTACCTTTGCTAATAGCGCCAAAGCCATTAAAGCATTAAAAGTTTCAGGCGGACCCGTAAGTTATTTACCGTTGATAAATGATTTAACGCCCAAAGCTTGGCAGCAATGCCTACACGCATGGTGCGAAGATATATGCAAATTGATCAACGAGCATGGTAAGGCAATTATGTCTATTGATCAGGAGATATCGCTTGATAAAACCATCAGCGCCTTACAATTGCGGGAAGGCATGGCAAGCGTTGTGAAAAAGGTGTTTGAGCAAGTAAATGTTGAAGAGCTGGTTATAGAAGGCGGCTCAACTGCTGCTGCAATATTGAAATGCTTAAAGTTAAATACCCTTTATCCTGTTGAAGAATTGGCTGCAGGTGTTATCAGAAACAAGGCATTGTTTCATCATAAATTATATGTTACTTTAAAACCAGGTAGTTATAACTGGGGAGAGAAGATATGGCATTTTTAACTATCTGCTTGCAATAATACTAACCAAAAAATATGGCCAAACCCGTATTAGCAGTAATTGATTATGTGATAATCATTGCTGTGTTATTAACAACACTTTTTTTTGGGCTACGATATGCGCGTAAGCAAAATTCTACACAAAATTATTTTGCAGCCAAAGGCAGGGTGCCTGCCTGGGCTATCGGGATGTCATTACTCGCTACGTTAATTAGTAGTGTGACGTTTTTGGGTTATCCGGGCGAGGGTTACTCGTCTAACTGGATTTTGCTGGTACAGGGCTTAATGGTACCAGTGGTGCTGTTGGGTACTATATGGTTTATTGTGCCGCTTTTTAGAAAAGTAATTGGCTTGAGTACCTACGAGTATTTTGAGAAGCGCTTTGGTTTGTTTGCGCGTTACTACAGCTCTATTGCTTTTGTGCTCAGGCAGTTTTCAGGAATGGGAACCGTCTTTTTTCTGCTGGCGGTAGCTTTAAGTAACATGACGGGAGGAAATACCTTCGCTATTATTGTGGTGGTAGGCGTAATTATTATTGCTGTTAATTTGCTGGGTGGCATGGAAGCCGTTATATGGCTGGATGTATTTCAGGGTTTCATGCTGTTTGCCAGTGGTTTGTTGTGTTTAATTGTACTGGTGTTTTCGATAGACGGCGGCCCATCTGAAATCTGGAAGGTGGCATCGGCCGGAGGGCGTACCGGTTTTGGACCATACGACATTAATTTTACGCGTTTAACATTCATTGTTATGGCTATAAACGGGCTGTTTTACGGCATACAAAAGTATGGCACCGATCAAACCGTAGTGCAACGATATTTAACAGCCAAAACAGATAAGGCGGCTATCCGGGCATCTTTGTTGGGTATATCGCTTACCGTGCCCGTATGGACCATGTTTATGCTGATTGGTACTTGCCTGTTTGTTTATTATAAACAACATCCGCTTCCGGCAGATACCAACGCCAATGCAGTGTTCCCGTTTTTTATCATGACCAAGCTGCCCAGCGGCGTTATCGGCTTCATTCTGGCAGCCATGATATCGGCAGCTATTTGCAGCTTAAGTGCCGATTTAAATTCACTGGCGGCGGTAGGGGTAGAGGATTATTATAAAAAGTTTAGACCTAACAAGTCAGACAAAGAGTACCTTAACGGGGGTAAATGGTTAATTGTTATTTCTGGCATTATTTCCATCGCTATTGGCGGCATATATATCAATATTGGTAATGAAGGTATCTTGGGTATCATCTTTACCCTGTATGCCATATTTTCGGGTGGTATTGTGGGCGTATTCCTGCTGGGCATTTTTAGTGCACGGGCCAACAGGCAGGGTGTAAATATTGCTATTGGTGTATGTATCCTGTTTACGTCTTACGCATTTCTGACTTCAACACCCATCGGGCTAGGCCAAAACAAATCGTTGTTGCTTGATCTGGGTAAATACAACTTTACACACAACAAACTTATGCTGGGTGTTTACAGCCATTTGGTTGTTATTGTAGTTGGTTATGTGGCCAGCTTGTTTTTCCCTAAACCGGTGCTTGATCAGCGATTGCTGTACAGTGGTTGGCGTCAAAGCAGAAAGGGTCAAAATTCGCAAATTGAAGAGCTTACCAATGCTCACTAACCTATTAAGAATAGAAATTTAAAAAATAATCGGCTGATTTTAAGGACTATTATAATTTAGGTCAATTATTTTGTTGGATTTATAATTTTCACGTCTATCTTTGCAGCAGATTCACAGTTAAGGACATCAATAATAGCTAAATCATCAAACGGTTTAGAAGTTAAAAAAGCCCAATTGTTAATCACTTTAGCAGCCAGAAAATGAAGATTTCGAAATGCTAAAAGTTCTTTAAAATAATTTGCAATAGTAAATAAAAAGCTTACCTTTGCAAACCCTTCCGGGATGTAGCGTAGCCCGGTATCGCGCCACATTTGGGATGTGGAGGCCGCAGGTTCGAATCCTGCCATCCCGACGATACCACATATCAAACGATATGAAAAGCCTGTAAATCATTGATTTACAGGCTTTTTTGTTTTCCTGTCAACGCAATTTGTATCAAATCATCGCAAGTTATCCGTCACCTAACTGAACACCTCTTTTCGTTTCATACTTTTGAGGTATTCAAAAGTGGTTTAAATAGCTGTGTTACAACAGGTTACAAGGCAACGAACTTGCGTTGTTTTACGCTGATTTGAGCTGATCTTTTGATACCATCAGGTATGATTTAATACCAAATAAATGCAAATGGTTTAATTAAATCAATGTTATGAAGCCGATCAACACATTCAGTGTCCACTTTAATTTGAGGACAGAAAAAGGAAAAGAAGGAAAAGCGCCGGTCTATGCGGCAATTAAAGTCAACGGAGAGAAAGCCATGCTGGCACTAAAGCATAGCGTTGCTACAAGGTGCTGGGACGTTCGGAAAGGCATGGGGAAAACTACGACCGCTGAAGGCAGGGAGCTCAACATTTACCTGGAAGAGGTAAGGCAGGTATTGGGAGAATGTTACCGGGAGTTGCAACTCAAACGGCGTGTGCTCAGTGCCGATGCCGTTAAAAACGCTTTTTTGAAAAGTGGTGATGATGAACACACCCTGGAAGAAATTGCTGAGTATCATAATGAAACTTCCCAAGGTGTGCTTGCACCAGCTACTATGAAGAATTATTACACCACCCAAAAGTATTTGCGAGAGTTTGTGAGTAACAAGTTGAAAAGAAGATCATTCTTTCTATCAGAGCTCAATTACAAGTTCATCCAGGACTTTGAGGTATTTCTTCGCAATCACCAGCCGGTGGATCATCAAAAGTCATTAACAACCAACGGCATTATGAAGCATCTTGAAAGGTTCAAAAAGATGACAATTTGGCTTGCCGGATCGAGTGGTTATACCGTGACCCTTTCGAGAAATATCAATTAAAATTCGACCGGGTAGAGAAAGACTTTTTAACATCTGAAGAGCTGGCTGCACTGGAACAAAAACATCTGCTACTGCCTCGATTGAGTGTCGTAAGGGACATATTTGTATTTGCGTGTTACACCGGCCTCGCCTTCGTTGATGTGATGGAGCTTACGCCAGGCAACCTGGTTAAAGGACAGGACGGCGGACTGTGGATCAAGACTTTTCGTCAGAAGACCACCATTCCCGTCAATGTTCCGGTACTCAACGAACCAGAGCGGTTATTGACGAAATACAAAGGAAACGTAAGAGCAGCTGCAAGCGGAACCATCTTCCCCAAATTATCCAATCAAAAAATGAATAGCTACCTCAAGGAACTTGCTGAACTATGTGGGATCAACAAAGTCCTCACCTTTCATATGGCCAGGCATACCTTCGCCACCACTGTAACGCTCGTGAACGGTGTGCCAATAGAAACGGTAAGCAAGCTTCTTGGCCATACATCGATGCGTTCTACACAAGTCTATGCCAAAGTTATCGAAAGAAAAGTGAGCGAGGATATGGCAGCGTTGAAAGGTAAGCTCAAAGGACGTTGTGTCGCTTGATCATATGTTATTTAAAATTTCGAAAGAATGGAAAATCAATCACAGCTGTTTGTTCCTGACGAAGTCGTTATGAGCAAAATATATTTAATACGTGGCCAAAAGGTAATGCTCGACGCTGACCTTGCTGAACTTTATGGAACTGAAACTAAAAAACTTAAGCAACAGGTTAACCGCAACCTTGAGCGCTTTCCGGGCCACTACATGTTCGAACTAACCAAAGAGGAAAATGAAATTTTAAGGTCACAATTTGTGACCTTAAAGCGAGGTGAACACTCAAAATACCTTCCCTATGTGTTTACAGAACATGGGATACTGATGCTATCGAACGTTTTAAAGAGCCAAAGAGCCATTGCGGTCAGTATTCAGATCATCGACATCTTTGTTAAACTTCGAGAAACTCTAGCGGGACAAACTGATATTTGGTTGGAAATTGAAAGGATAAAATCCACGCTGATGAAGCAAGATGGAAAAATTGACTTGTTGTTAAAGTATTTAGATCAGCTCATTCAACAACATCACGAACCTCAGCCAAGACAAAGAATTGGCTACAAGCCTGATAGGTATTAAAGTAATGACAAATCTGGTTTAAAACGGTGAGCTGTAAACTTGGTCTTAATAACACGTCGCAGATAATAATTGCGACGTGTTTTGTTTCCTACGTTCAGATTTGAACAGAAGCATCAGACATTTAATATTAAGAAACTTTCAAATACTGATGACATTTGATAATACTAGTCTGCATGATAATAAATAGTTATCAGTTATTGAAACTACTTGTATACCCAAATTAGAACAATCGTTTTCAATAGCCTTTGAGTACGTGCAGAATAAGCACAAACCCTAAGCGGATAACATGACAAAATGAAAGTAAATATTGACTAGCATAATCAAGATTTCTTTTTATTGTTTAGAGTGTGACATTTTGACTGTCGCTTGACAAAAAGCCTGACAAAAAAATTTTAGGCACAGACTATGCAGGAGTAATTTGAAGATAAAAAAGACGCTAAAAAGTAAGAAGAATACCAGCGCCGGATTGCGCGGACTTCGGGGGCTGGTCACCCCAAATGCAGAAATAAGGCTGTTTTGACGCAGCGAAGATAAATAAACCTAAACAACTTCAAAATTATTCTTCACCTCTTTTTTGCGATACCCGGAGCGATACTTGCGGCAACGAGACACCTAATCGACAGCATGATAGAATTAAAATACAAAACTAATGAGTTTAAAAATTACTAAAATTCAAAAAGACGGTGATGCAAAAGAGGAATATATTCTTTTAGAAGCCACCGAGAATGTAAATATCAGCGCTTACGCGGTTATCGATAAAACGTTTAATAAAGACGGAAAGGTATCAAACGTGCATAAGCACTTTTACCGTTTCCCTTCAAAAACAGTAAAAAAAGGAGAATATGTATCTTTAAGAACGGGCAAAGGCACCAACACGGTAGGTACATTTACTGATGGTTCCACTGTTCATCGATTTTACTGGGGTTCGGATGCTGCATTTTGGAATGACAATAATGTAGAGCAGGCTGAATTGTTAAAAGTAGAAACGGTAGCTAAAAAGGCTGCTTAAGCTGTATTTTAAAAATAGCCCAGTCTGTAAAGGCTGGGCTTATTTAAGTAATATCACACGATCAAATGTAGCCTATGAACAGAATTGACTTTACTAATAAAATCAATACTTATGCAGCGCGATTTGTGCTTGAAGTAGAAGGCTTTAACGCTACTAGCCAATATCATATAAATATCCACGCGGAAAGTTTTCTGATACCTGTGCTGAATGAAACCTTTGGCTTGGAATTAGAGAACCTTAATGCCACACAAAAAAAAAACTTTCCAGCTATCGACCTTGCTGATTTTAAAAACAGGGTTGCTTTTCAGGTGACTTCTACCGCTGATCTTGATAAAATAAAGGGAACGTTAGAAACATTTTTCAAGCACAAGCTCAATGAACAATTTGATGTGCTATATATCTACATTATCACGCACAAAAAAGAGAAATATAACGCTACCAAGTTAGCAGACTTAATTCCTGACAACTTTTCATTTGATATTGATGAGCATATTTTAGATAAAGATGATCTGTTAAAAAAGATTAATGCTATTAGTTCTACCCCCAAACTACAGGCAATTTCAAAGATATATGAGCACGAGTTTTCAGATGTTCAAATACAAACACGGCAGCAAAAATTTGTAAGCGGTTATTTGAGCACCGAAACAGAAGCGATTTTGCCCAACATGCTTCGTGTGAGCTTTCCGCAAGCACTTTACAAAGCAGAATTGAATATTGAAGACGAAGCTTTTATTATTGCAGATGTTAATGAATATTTAGTCAAAAACGAACGTAAGCCTATCAAAAGCATGAAGAAAGGCAAACTCATCAAACATGCTTTGCGGATGAAAAATATCTATTCCGCGGAATGGGTGACTTACGAGAATTGTATCTATACATTTATTGATTTAACTAATTCATCTGAACCAATGCGTCAGATCGTCGACACCGGTAACATCGAACGATTTGAATGTGCTGAATTTTATGAAACTAATGACGATTATAAACGAATATTTAAGCACCTGCTTAGAAATACGTTAATGGCGTTCTGTAAACTTAAGCTGATCGAATGGTTTGGCCCGCGGGAAATTTTCCGCTTCGCAAATAACCCTAAAGTTCCCAATCAAAAAAGGTTAAAATGGAAAGGCAAAAAAGAAGCAACTAAAACCGTAATTTTTGAAATGATGAACAAAAAAGAGCAGCATATCATTTGTTACCGGAATCTTGCTTTTAGAAGTTCTTTTCTCGACTTGGGCGAAGATTGGTTTTTAGTTATCAACCCAACCTGGAGTTTCACCAATCCCGGCGGCTATAAAGAAAGTCGTTTTGAAGCTGATTATATGTCAGGGATCAAACGAATGGAGAATAACAGTGCCGTGTGTAATTACTTCAGGTTCTTTAGCTATTACTTTACGTATGTTGATCTATTTACTCCTGAATACCCGCACTTAAAATTACATCCGGTGGAGCCACTTAGTATCTCACCAAAATTAGAGGAGGCTACATGGAACCCTGCTAAAGTTCCTACAAAAAAAGGTAAAGCCTTAGAGGCAGAGTTACAGGTAGATAACGAATTGTCAGATAACACGCTTTTTGAATAATGAAATTAAGATATATTGAAGAACCTTCCTTACAGTTTGGCACGAACCAGCATATCTGCCCTAAACAGGGAATTTATAATTTTACACCATTTGACATTTCCAACGTGAGGCCGGAAAAAATCACAATTGGCGTTATCGGAAAAGGTGAAAGTGTTGATAAAGTGTTAGAATGGCTAGACAGTTGTAAAGCACATATTGCAGGAAAAGAAAGCAAAAACCCTCATCCTACACTTTTTATGAACTTTTGTGGATTCAATAAAGATATTGGGTTCAAAAGCGAGGTGGTTTACGATGATACTTACATCCGTAAAATTAATAATTCAGACTTTGACGAGATCATTAAGTCTAAATCAAACCTCGAAGAAAGAATAAAAGATATTGCCGGATTGTATCTTACCGAAATTAAGTTTCTTACAAAAAACAAAAAGCCGGATGTGGTTATCTGCGCATTAGGCGAAAACTTTATTACCTATATACAAGACAGTGAGGTTGCAAGACCCGACGACGACGACGATATCGAAAGCGAAGACAGCGAAATAACGGATGAAGAAATATCGATCAAAGAACAAAACTTTCGTCGATACCTGAAAGCTGCTGCCATGCAGTATAATATCCCCATACAAATTGTAAGAGACAGAATTGCTAAGCCAACTTCCGAAATGCAGGATGCCGCTACGATTGCATGGAACTTTTTCACGGCATTATACTATAAAGCTGCGGGTACTCCCTGGGCTTTAGTAAGAAAAGATTCTGCTGAAACGACCTGCTATGCTGGTATCAGTTTTTTTAAAAGCCGTGATAAATCAACCACCCAAACCAGTATTGCTCAAATTTTCAATGAGCTTGGTAAAGGGGTTATTTTGAGAGGTGAAGAAATTACCTTAAAAAAGAGTGATCGGACACCGCATCTGTCGGAAGAACAAGCGTTTAATCTGCTGTCCCAGTCTTTAAAGGAATATTACGACGCAATTAAGATATTTCCTAAACGCTTAGTACTGCATAAAACTTCCAATTTTAATGAGGGCGAAATTTATGGCTTCAAGCAGGCCGCAAAAAACTTTCATATTCATCAGGTAGACCTCGTCTCAATCCAACAGTCAGACATTCGCCTGTATAGATTTGGGGGCTACCCTCCAATGAGAGGCACACATCTCCACTTAACAGATCAGCATCATGTACTTTATACAAGGGGTTCGGTACCTTATTATGAAACTTACCCAGGAATGTACATTCCAAGCGCATTGGAAATTAAACTGGCATCTTACGACGAATCGCCCAATGTGATATGTGATGAAATTCTCGCACTTTCTAAGATGAACTGGAACAATACTCAATTTGACCGAAAATTTCCGATTACTGTCGAGTGTGCAAGAAACGTTGGTGAAATACTCAAATACCTAAATCGTACAGATGAGATGCAATTAAAGTATAGTTTTTATATGTAACAGCAATTTTTTGTCATCGATAAATGCCTGGTTAACTTTCTCTTGATTTCTTCATCAACTTTTTGTTCAATAAAATACTATTTCAATTTTATTTTGAAGCATCATCTTTATAGCCTCATTCGCAGCAAAATATTGATGGCTGCGGTGAAATATTAGTCCTCGATTTCAGAGATTTTGCGGAATGACAACAATTTCAGTTTAGTTCGTTTCTTAAAGTACAGCATTATTAATGCTATAATTGATGCTTAAATCACAAACCGGAATCTCAACTTCGTCTCTTTGAAGTTCCCTTAGCTTCCAAAACTCCTGTTGCGTACCAGCAATATCGTTTATCGCGATTATATTGTACGTCGTATATCCTCCACGGTTTTGATTTGCATATTGCTGCATTATCTGCTCTATCTTTTAAATCACAGCAAGTATAAAAGGGACAACAGTGGTTTTCCGATGGCGATGCCTCTACGCGGGCAGTTGCTATTCCACCGCGATGACTAAAGAAAAAGTGATCGTATGCAATTAAGGTTTTTAATGCGACGGATGTTTCCTCAGGTAAATTTGTGGCCATAAAATCGCGGTTAAACTCCAGATCAACTGCGCCCTCATTAGGCAAAAACTTGTACAAATAATCACAAAGCGGAGCCGTTTCAAGAATTTTATCATATTCCTTGTTTAAGAGCCAGGTTAATTCAAAGAAAATATCCTCAATTCTTTTATCGTAAAGTCCCTTACTTACTTCAGCAAGGTATTTATATGCTACCTCTAATTGAGTTCTTCCTTTAAATGCTTCAACATAAGCATCTTGTTGCGAGAAAAATGGAGCACGTTGCCGTATTAACACCTGCTTAGTCTCTTCTGCAATTTCATTAAGTGTAATATCTTGATCTATACCTTGATAGAAAGCATTACCAATTCGTTGTAAGGTAGATATGAACGCATGCCCCGAATCGATATTCTGTAAAGCCAGCAAGCCTGCTGCCATAGCTATTTCCTGGCGAACTAAAGGAAATATCATTTGAGCGACCATTCGGCAAACAGTATATTCAGTACCCTTTAAAGGGTCTTCAATTTCCTTTAACCCTCTTTTACGCATATCTAATATTTGATCCATTTCATACGCAAGAAATTCAAATAAATAAAATCTACCCAGGCAAATACTGCCGGTAACGGGTTTACCATTTAAGACTCCAGAATAAGTAATGGCAGGCACGTTTATAGTACCATCTTGTTTGCCTTCAGGAGCAATAGGAAAATGAAGCTCTTGTATCTCTGGGGCAATACGATCAATCTTCTTCATTGGAAACTCTAATGGCCCAGATCCGGTCATCACTTCATTTGATTTCCAACTCCGAACAAAACTCATCATTAAATCAGGCTTGTTTTTATCTGTTCCCAAGGATGCGCCAGAGCCAGGTGTCGGATCGAGATAGCTGGTGAATATACTAAGCATCAAGATCCTGTTTTGAAATAATGCGCTACTCAAAATTGTACTCACATCATGGAGATAATGAAAGAACTCATGAAAAATGGTCGGCAGGTTCTCCTGTTGAATTTCATTTTGTATTTCAGCCGAAATCTCAAATTGTTTAGATGACAGTCCAGCCTGCTTACGAGTCCATTTTGTTTGAATTGAGAAATAATATCGGCTCAAATAGTATTTCCCCCATTCTTGACTCGAAAGGTGATCAAAATCATCAAAATTGAAATTATCCATAATTATAGGTTTAGGTTGATTGGCATTAAGACTTATGATTGGTGTTAAAAAAGATTAAACATCAGTATCGGCTTGATTTGAATCATTTGACGGCAATCGCCTACGCTCGTAAACCACACCTGAAGCTCCTATACTAAATGCCTTTGTCGGACTGAGGTTAATTCTGGTGATCAACCGATCTCTTTTCTTGAAAGCACTTTTGGTGCCGATGGCTTTACCATCTTTCGTTAAAAGATAGGAGAAATCCCATTTGTTTTTACTATCGAGAATGAAGTAGATTTCTGCTATGTCTACATATTTTTGCAGACTTAATATTTTTTGATGTACAGCAGCCAACTTAGCCGGTTTAAGTCCTTTTTCAACCTTCGATGAATCGTTGGAGCGTATGTGTAATTCAATATAAGGTTCCCACGGTATTTCGAATATTGTCAACAGCGTTTTATTAGCGGGAATCATGTTTTCTCGACTAATTCTAACAGAGGATGATAATCGGTTTAGTAAACCTTTCAAGCCAGATTTTATGCTTTTATAAAAGTCTTCAGCAATATCTTCTGCTATTTTTTCGCCCATCTTTACCAGAAACGGCTTAACCAAAGGATAAAGGACCATTGCATAAGGAGCTAGCGTTATAACTATCCTTGGATCGGGGTAGAGTTCCTTGCGCATATCCAGTTCGAGAGCAACCTTGCCTTCAAAAGTGTTATGAATATGTCCTCCAGTACTCTGAAGATCACTGATATTTTGAAAGTTATTTTTATCTACAGAAAATGTAATTTTTTCCCCTGGTTTATCCGTCTTGCGGCTCATTAAAGGTATAGCCGTGCTATTTCCTGTAGCTATTAGGTTGTCGTCCCAATCGGCGACCGCCCTCTCTGTATATTCAATTGGCAATACCCAAACATGATGAACGCCGTCAATATTTTGAATTTCTGCGCCGTCGAAATATCCCATTGGCGGAATATCTCTTCTGTGATTTGCCAGATACCGCATTTTGAGAGGGCCATTAACTGCATCAGCATAATCCTTTAACATCTCTACGGTAGTCATATCCCCATGTCTGTCAATCGTTGCTGAGCGGATAATCACTTTTTGAGTCATAAAGCTTTTTAATTAATAATTAAGTTTTCTATATGAAAGCCTAATCCGAAAATAAAGAATTTCTAGGATTAATATCAGCTCTCACATTTGGATAACCTCCTTACTTGACCATGCTGTTCCGTGCTTATTCAAGTAACGGTAGTGTAAATGAATCTTAAATTCAGCTATCTATTTCAAGAAGATAGCATGGTCAAAGTTTAACAGAAAGCTTTGAACTCATTTCCGGAATGGGTTGTCAACGGCTCCAGAATTCCCAGTGGTGTGTTTTATTCTTATATTCATAAGACAATTGCAGGTGTAAATGGAGGGTTGGGCCGTAACGAAAAATTGGTCTTACCTGCTAACCGGATTAATTATATTTGTTGTAAAGGCCTCTGTTTATTTAGGGATAAGTCAGAACCTTATTGATTAAACTATGCCGAATAAAGAAAAGGACTTAAAAGATATTTACCGGTTGCTTGGATCTTGGATAACTGAGATCAGGTTGGAAAAAGCGGTCAAATATTTAGATATTAATAAGGTATCGGAGGGCTTTGCTATGAAGCTGCTTAACCTGATCTACGATTATAATTTAGTTGACCTGAATGATATAAGGGAGGATTTTCCGGGACTGGATCTTGGAGAATTGGATCAAAGTAAAATTGCCTTCCAGGTTACCTCAAGGACAGATACGGCTAAAGTTATTTCGTCTTTAAAAACGGTAATCGCTGAAAAGCATCATGAGACCTTCACCGGAGGCATAAAATTTCTGATACTTGCTGAAGGGGAGAAGATCAGATTCCCAAAGACTTCTGATCCTACCATTTATCTGCAGAGTTTTGATATCAGTAGCGACATTGTTTATCCTGAAGATCTTTCCAAAGCGATTGAAGGGATATATGATAAAGATGACTTTGCCAAATTTCTGAAAATCAAAATGCTGGTTGAAAGGGAACTGCAATTTATCACTACAGTTCGTCCTGAAGTTGTGGCTGAGCTGATTACTGAATCGGAAGGCAGGATCCAGGAAACCATTACAAAACAGTTTGCTGAACTATCGGGCGTAACTACTGCTAATCAGCAACGTTTTTCATACGGTTCAATTGAATTAGCTGAATTTCCATCAATGGAATTGCCCGGTCAGCGAACAGCTTTGGTTAAAGCTTACTTTAATAACTTTGCTAAGAAAGCTATTTTATGGCTCACGGGTATGTCTGGGAGCGGTAAGTCAAGTTTAGCTTATCTTGTCGGGCAAGCGTTCACTGGCGTAAAATTGTGGGTTGATCTGCGCGATGTATTAGTGACTGAACTGCCAAGTACAATCATCGAGCCGCTTTCCAATTCGGTGCATGCACTAAACGGCGTTATTCCTAAGGATTTGGAGAATTTGATGGTTGCTATAGGCAAATCAGCCGTTGTAGTATTAAATGACCTACCAGACCTGGCAGCTAATGATAAAAGCGCGCGTTTCCTAACCGGATTTGTGTGTACTGCGATCAAGCACGGTATTGCAGTTATTCTAACAAGTAATTTCCAGCCGCCATTGAATTTTAAGAGCAGATTCTCCGGACATCTTGTAGTGGATCAAATCCCTTTATTTACCGAACAGGATACCAGCGAAGTTTTAAAGTTTATGGATATCCCGGACGAAGTATTGGAAAGCCATGTTAAAACTGTGCAGGTCCTGTCAGAAGGTTATCCTGTTGTAGTTAATAGTATCGCTGCCTATTTAACAGATAATGAATGGGCGACAGATGAGGGTGTTATTAACCGGATTTTTAAGAACGATTATAATGATCAGCTTAATCATGAAATTTATAGTAAAATAATTTCTTCTACTGAGGATGAGGCAACACTGGAGCTGCTCTACAGGTGTAAGTTGATCATAGGAACGTTTGGCAGTAAAGAAATAGAAGCGCTCGGAAATGCAGGACCGGCAATCACCCATTTTCGCCAAAAGTTTGAGCGATTGAAAGGCGTCTGGATACAAACGAGTCAACCCGATAAGTTTCAACTTTCCCCTTTAATTCGGAGATTAGAAAGTAATGTAAGCGAGGAAACAGCAAAAGCCGTCAATATCTCCCTGGCAAAATTGCTGATCAAAAAAGGAACGCTTGATCAATTCGATGTTAGTAAAGCCTTTCACTATTTCGTTAATGCTGGTGTTTATACGGACGCGGCCTTCCTGCTGATCTCTATACTTCGGGAGTCAATGAAGAAGCCTTCTTTGTTTTTCGAATGGGGTTTTACACTTCATTGGTTTTATAGCCCTATCCCTGTTGAAGTTAATGTAACCACGCGGATTTTTATACGTTTTTTGCAGGTAAATATTTGTATGGCGGCAAAAGAGCCATATGATTTCCTGCTTGATGACATTAAGCAGATTTTGGCTACCGAAAAAGTAAGTGAGAGGGTAGTCGGAATGACGCACATGTCGTTTTTCCAGGCATTGGTCAACAGCGAGCCCCTTGACGCCATGCGTCATTTGGTACTGGCCATTCAGAATGTGCCTTTAAAGGAGCTTTTTGCGGACGCGCAGGGAGAACTCGATCAGAAAGAACTCCAAAATGCTATTTGGTTTCCCTTTAGCAATTGCCGCACGCGAGCTGATTTTGAAAACTGGTTTGATGAGGTTGATAAACTGTCTCTAAGCAGCTTTACTGTTGGTATGGAGGATAATCACGCTTACGTTGCAGCAGGTCTTTCACTTTATTTCAACTTAATTGGTGTGCGCCAGATAGCACAGGTGAACGAGCTTCAGCAGCTCCTTTTCTATATATTGGATAGATCAGTTAATGCTGGGCTTGGTTTGATAACGGCTTACTGCCTGCGCAATCTGGTCGTAGTAATAAGTGAGGATTTGAATGGAGTGAACCAGGCGGAAGAAATGGTTGGTATTTATCATTCCTTTATTAATTCTAATTCCGTTTATAAAGTGTTGGTATACGATGAGTTAGGGCGGCAATTCTTCGCAGCAAGAAATAAAGAAAAGGCGATATTTTATTTAGATCAGGTGGTTGAGCTGAAGCTGCCTGAATTTTTCACGGAACAGGTAGTTAGCTTTAGGGTTTATGCTCAACTTGTTGGAGATGAAAACCCACCACTGGCATTGAGGTTTACTCAGAGGGCTTTGGATTTCATACTTTCAAATTCTTTTTTTCCACCTATCGAAATTGTCAGAAATCATGGAGAAGTTGCTATAGCGAAGTGGCTGGCTGGAGATATTAATGGCTCTGTAGCGTCATTTGAAACAGGTTATGACCTTCTGAATAAAATATTTGACGATAGCCCGGAGCATCGGGCGCAAGTTGTACGTTTTGGTAGTTCGGCCAATTATGTGGCGCAGATACTTACCAAAGGCGTACCGCCAACAGAGTCGGAGTTTGGTGCTTACTCAGTACCCAAACGAGGTTCGTTCTATTTTTTGGATGACAAGATACATGAATCAGGTATCTACAACCCGGAGCGGCGATTCATGTCTGCGAATATGTTCCAGGTCACTTATCAGAAATTAGGAGACTATGACACTGCCCGTAAATGGGCACTGATCTGTATTCAGATCATGCTAGACGTAGAGGAGCCGAGGTTCGCGATCCTGTTACATTGCAGTCTTGTTTATTTAATTATTGACCGGGATTATGGTAAAGCGCTCAATGTGTTCAATTATATCAGGCAGCATTATCGTCCGCAGTCGATAAAGCCGGGAGAGAGTGGGTTTGACGAGGAAGTCAGAAAAACTTCGGAGCGAATTAACAACAATGATGGTTTGTTTTACGATTATCTTTTCGCGCCTATCATCATCCGGGTCATACCCGATATCATGGAAGGGAAAATTGCTATTGATGAAATCGATCAGCTAACAGCAGACCTTTTTGATAACCCTGCATTATCCATTACTGATCCGATGACGTTGAAGTTTATCCGTGAGATATTTGCAGTAGCTATGAAAGGCCGATTTGATGTTTGGGATTTCCATCAAAGGATGAACAGCTACGAAGGCGATTATATGGTTGAAGTTCAGATGATCAGTTACCTTTTGGTGAGTTTACATGCCAGTGCGAAAGAAGCTGCGAATCTTCATCTGAGCATTGTTAACCGGATGGAAAGCCATTACGCTGGTATCTTTTCTCAGATTTGGGACCTAATCATAGCCCCGTTTTTTGAGACGTTCTGGAGGATCAAAGCGGAGCAGCACCAATCTGAATTTTATGATTTTGGTATATGGGCAACCGAAAGTGTTCCGAGATTTAGCCAGGAATCTGGTAAAAAAAGAGCGAAGGCGTTATTTAAAACTTTAGTCTACCATCTTGACCTGGAGCCTCCTGCTAACGTAACTGAGTGGATAAGAAGTAGGTAGTGACGCGTCGCTTTATGCTATTAAATCAATAGTGTTAGGTATGACGCAAAAAAGAACCGATACTTGATACAACCTTGGATTGATTTCGGAGGAAAGCTTGTCCAAAGTGAAACCTGCGCTTGAAGATTTCATCAAGAAGAATGAAGGCCAAACTAAGAAAGTTAATTTCTTCATCCAATGATTGAGCGGTTGGAGTTTAACTTCTATCTGGCACCACAATCTAACGACATCCAGGGCGATTTAACATAGGTTGCTAATCTATATCAATGATATTTCGAATTTAAAAATCCATTAATAATGTTCCACTATACTTTTTCTGATTCAGTGTTCCATTAAGCCTCCTTGAGTCCAAAACCTGCGATTAAACGCAAATTTTCAACAAATTGGTTCGAATCATGTCCATTGTCGGCTTAAGGAAACGCAAATATCAAGCGTTTTCTTTTTTTATTACCATAACTTTTTGACAATAAAGTAGTTAGCCGATTCTAAACCCGGTTCGATAATTTCGCAGTAAGTTTTTCTACTTTTTGACTTGGGGGCTCAAAAAGTGTATTTAGATGTAGTCAGGGGATGTTTTGATATCGTACTTGAGCAATTCCGAGGAAATGTATTGCTCCGCCATGAACTCACTAGGTTTGTTATCGCGCATATTTCAATTGATCAATTTATTTAAAATAACCCAATGCCGGCGAACCTGCCCCCTGATTTTGTTATTGGGCAATTTATTTGCAGCCAAGTGGGCATATGAAATATAATTTCCCCAATTATGCGTTTCCGTTTTGATCCAGTTTGACGGGTCTTTTTTATCCTGCACATAAATGCGCCGGCGCTTTGCTCCGAGGTAGGTATATTTTTTATAAAGTCTTGTCTGAAAAAGTTGGCCAACCGATTTTGAATGTTTAACCGACTTGGAATAATAACGGCTTCTTTGTACCGCGCGTTTCATCTTGCGATAATAAGAGGCCAAACTCGCTGATTTTAAAAACGTATGTTCGCCATCAAACTCAAAACCCAAGTACTCCAAATTCTTGGTTAGATGAATGCCTTTATCATAAACTTGTGAACACCTAAACCTACCGCCTTCACGACTAAACTTGAAGATTTGCGTTTTGTCATGCTGTATTTCCAGTTTTCGTTCTGCAATAGCGGTTTCGAAGGCCAATAATATATCTGCACAATGCTTTTCTGAGCAAACAACAATCATATCGTCGGAATAACGGCGATATAAGCCTCTAATTTTTCTAACGGTTTCGTTAATGCTGTAATCGAAAGGCAACATATATACGTTTGCCAAAACAGCACTCATAGGCGTACCTTGAGGAATACCGATACCACGTTTATAATACCCACTTACAGCATTATTGCCGACAATGAGATTGGCGTTCCGCAATGATTTAACTCCGTTTAAGTCACAGTATGCGATAGCGTGAGAGTCCTTTAAATGCTTAAAGCGTTTAATGGGTTTGATCTTCTGAATACCAGACGGGGTTTCCGTCAGAATTTGCGCTTTGAAATGCTCAAAAATCTCGTTTTCATTAACAAAAGCGAAGTCGGTCAAACTTTTAAAAATATTGTATTCTGCCTCGGTCAGCGTTTTGCTATCATTGATTTCGTACCAGGCTTTTTTCAACCGGCCATGTTCGAGCGTATCAAAAAATCCTTTGATATCAAAGGTTATTGCTACCAAATCATCTTCTTCATGATCCAAAATATATTGAAAAACCTCGGCCGCAAAATCAGCGCTGGATTTATTTACAGATTTGGGATTGCCTGGGCGAACAGCAATTCGCCGGTAGGCTGTTACAGCATTGTTCAGTCCGAACTTATTCAGCTTCTCTTCATAAGCCGCATTTAAGTTTTTAGCATAGTAACCATAAATGCAAGCATCTAAATGGTTGGCGTAATATAACTGACGGGGTTTTGATGAGGCATAGCGAAGTACCGAACGGGCACCTGTTTCTTTATCTACTTTTTTGCGATATTTCCTTACTACTTTACTGCGATGAATCAGCGGGTAAAACGCATGGGCAGCTACTTTCGCCTCAGTGGTAATATAGGCGGTAACCCATGGCCGGTCAATCGCCTTTAAGGGAAGCCCGATATGCGGATATTTTTTTAACCTGAACCAATCTTTTTCTTTTTTCATCTAAGTAATGCAACTAACCGCTGGTGACACGGGCCCGCCCTGACAAATGGACAGATACATGCTCTAACCGGTGCCTAAACACCGCCCTTTCACGTCGGGAAATTAATTGCTTATCTTTACACACAGATACAATGCGCCATATAGTTACATTGCTCTACAAGGTCATCATTCACTTCCTACTGGAAGAATATACTGAGAGCGCTTGCTTGTTTGAAATTACGCACCCTTAACGCCGTATATCGCGTAAGCAAATTTTAATAAACGTACCTGCCAGCCCCTGCGGCCAGCTGCATCAATGCAAATATAACATTTTCAGGAAATTAAGAAAGATGTATCTGGTGTGGAACCTACACCTTGTCCAACACCTCATAAGGTCTTACGAAAGTAACAGAGCATAAATGCAATTATTTATTCAACAACAGATAACTGAACATTATCCTGCAAGTTGTTTAACTGAAAAATTAGCTAACACACTATCCCATTGCATCGCTTAAACAACCGGCAGAAGCAAGCAGGAAAACTGTCAAGGGCGCTGCTGCCATTAAAATTAATGAAGTGCAGCGTTTATATACCCTTGACCGTTTTCCTGTGATGCTAATTTTGTGATGCGGTGCAGTGGTCAATTGCCATACAGAGGGGAAGGCAATTCTATGGTGAGGGATAACGAGCCATAGTATTGCCTGTGCGGCAGGAAGGCTGTCGGTGTTATGGAACCCGAAGCGTAGCGTGTGGTGAAATGCAACCGTCTGCCTTACTGCGAGGGCTAATCCTTGAGTTGCTCTATTATCTGGTTATACATTCCTTCAGCGGTTATATACAGCTTGCAGACTTTGTCCGATAAAGCATTTACTATATCCTTGTCTGCGTAAAAGTCGTCTCTATACCGTGCTGCGGAGTAGGCCGTTTGTAACAAATCAAAAAGCTGCACATCGCTGGCCACGGTAAAGTCAAAGACATTTTTCAGGTCATCTGTAAAGATTAATGTTATCTTTAATTGCCTCGCCAAGTTATGAATGGAAAGGCGGTAACCTAAGCTAACTCGTATAATGGCGCTTAGCGTGCTTTCTACCGCCTGATGCATCAGGAATACAGCTAAATTATAGTTGCCATCATCAAAGCAACTTAACGATGTATCCAAAAAGTCCTTTCCCTGCTTACCTCAACGGTTCCATATGGCTTCCACCTGGTTCTTGATAGACTTTTCATCGGGATTGCGTAGCTCGGGTATTTCCAATTTAGATGACTGGTAAGCTATCTTGTTTTTTCGTAAAGCATTGATAAAAAAGCGACTCCCTTCTTCGAGTGCTCTTATAAAAGCATCTGACTTATGAACAATTGCGCAGACATTGATGAGATGACCGCATTTCTTCTCGATCTTATCTAAAAATTGATGCTCAGGGGTTTTGTCTTTCTCCTCTGTAATAATTAGCAGATAGAATGTGTCAGGATCGGGATGTGTCCCAAGATGAATAATCATCAATACAGAAACGATCTCCTTGAGTATGATCTTTACCAATTGATTTAAGCCAAGCTGTTCAGCGGGGGTAATAGCTTCATTAAATCTGCAATTGAAATTCATTAATGGCAACCTTACAGGATAACGCTTCACTTGGACAGATACCGTCTCATCACGACTATCTGCGCTCTTTTTTAATGTTGGTTCGATCTCTCGCTGCTTGATGATCCATGCGGCTTCGTAGAACCTCTGCATGTTCTCGTAGAAATAGATCACATCGCTGGTATCTAAGAACTCATCTGCCGAATGATTGGACAAACCCGTTTCCAGCCACTCATAAAGCAAATTAAGATATTGACTAACAGTATAGACCTTAAAGAAATTACTGATAGCAAAATATGGATTGATGCGTTCTATAGAGGACAGGTGAACAGGATAATGCAGCCATTCCTGCTCTTCCTGCTGCAATTGTTGATCGAAGTTGATATGAATGGCACCAGCAAGCTTCAATGCCCTTTTAGTTCGGCTGATTAAGTAAACGGCTTCAATTAGCCTTGCATTCAACTGGTGCGTAAAAAGCAACCCAGCTGGACTTTTTTTATGCTCATCCGTGTAATAGCCCTCTTCGATCACACGCTTTCGCCATTCGAGTAAGCTTTCTAAATGTCCAGGTAGCCAGTCGGCGGAAAAGAAATCATTGATCACCTTTAAAGGCTCGTTGACCTCATCCTGGTCAAGATACTTAGGATGAAAGTTCTGTACATCGTATTGCTTTAAGTCCATGACTGATGCTATTGTTACGGGCCTGCATTGACCGGCAACACAAAAGAATAGCAGTGTACGCGCGTGCCGAACCATAGCGATTTGTACTTTACAATAATGAGCTTGTTTCGTACATTTACAATAATTGATACATTTACACCATGGCAGAGACTTTACACATTGGAAGAAAGATCAGTAAGATTCGTGAGTTACGTGGTATGAAGCAGGAAGCTTTAGCTGCGCTACTTGGCATAAGCCAACAAGCGATTTCTAAGATCGAGCAAAGTGATGAAGTTGAAGATTTGGCTCTGGAAAAAATTGCTAAAGCTCTTGGCGTTACACCTGAAGGAATTAAGAAATTTAGTGAGGAGGCAGTCTTCAATATAATCGGTAACAATTATCATGACAACTCAAGCTCAGTTCAATATCAATGCACCTTTAATCCTATTGACAAATTGGTAGAAGTGTTTGAAGAAAACAAAAAGCTTTATGAACAACTACTAGCAAGCGAGCGTGAGAAAATCGAACTTTTAAAAAACTCGAAATAATATAAAGCTCCACAAGGGGCTTTTTTTATTTGCTATCGCATCCTTAATAGTTCGTTTATTAGAAATGCATATTTCTGCATTTCTAACTTTATGCATTTACAGAAATGTTCATTTCTACAAATACAGAAATCTAGTTTTCTATATCTCTACATTTGCAGGCTATATATGGAATTAGTAAAATTATTTGTCGGGGGCTTTCCACTGGAGATCGACGAATTGGAGCTAGCCAAGTTGTTTGGCCCTCATGGTGACATTAGCACCATTAAGATCGTTCGTGATAAGAAAACACGGATATGTAAAGGCTATGCATTTATAGAAATGAATGACCGCAGAGGAGCTGAAGCGGCTGTTGAATCACTGGATGGGGCGGAAATGAACGGGAAACAGCTCACCGTAAAGATCAATGAGGAACCCGCTGTAAAACCAGCGTATGCGCCTAAAGCTTTTTCTCCGCAAAGGCAGACCGTTTACCAGAAAGTATCAAGGCCTGGCACCGAGGAAAGAAAGAAAAGACCAAGAAGGGCTTTATGATCAAAAACCATTACTAACCTAATCTTTGCCCTTTTCGCTTCTTACGTTTGCGTTTGTACTCATTCAATGGACTTTGATCCATATCACCAGCAGGGTGATCAGTGCCGAGCAAACTCCCGATAAGATCGCCACCAGGTAAAGCCTGATGACCCACCTGCTGCCTACCTTGTTGTTCGCTTTGGATATCTGCTCCGCGCTGTATACGATGCTTTTGATCTGGAACGCCAGATTGGTTGCTGTGCTGTCCATCAGTTCCAGCCGCCTGCTGGTATCTGCTATCTTTTGCTCTGATCTGATCCTGTAGCTTTCCAGCGCCTTGCTGTATAGCTTTTCTATTTCCGGCAGTAACTTTTGTATCTGCGTCAGTTCCGGTTGCTGGTCTTCTTGTGGTGGATTCACTGGCTCTTGCTGATCGTTGGGCGTCTCTTGTCCTAACATTTGCCTGGTAGATTGCTGTGCGATCTCTTTCTTGTTCATAACTGATAGCATTTTTAATGGCCTGCCATTTATAAGCGTTACCTAAATGAGCGCCTTTGAACTGTATACCCTCATAACCGTATGATATGCCGCTCACAAAACCGGTACTGGCCTGGTTAAACAATACGTTGATACCCTTCGCTTCCAGAGCCTCAATGAATTGTGCTGCATCTGGCTTTCTACGGAGCACATCCTTAATGATCTCCTGTAACTGCATTTTGGAGGACGGCACATTGGTCCGCTTCATCATTTCCAGTTCATTCTTTGTCATCGCCCTTTCTTGAGCCTGTCTACTTGAGATGACCTCGGTCAGGCCATACTGCTTCTCCAGCTTTCTAAGCACCTTCTCGCTCCGCTGATAATCTTTGCTGTCAGACACGACTGTGCCATCGTAGCCAATACGGTTAACAAGAATATGCAGGTGCGGATGATCCGCATCGTAATGCCGGAAGATGGCATATTGGTGCTGGTCAAATCCCATATTGTTCAAATATTCATTTGCAATAATGTTCATTTGTTCATCTCCCAAGTTCTCATTCGGCGGAAAGTTTAGGGAGGTATGATAGAAGTACTTTTGGAGGTTGGGTCTTAACATTCTGACCAAAGCCACTTCACGCATGATAGAATCCTCTTTGCCCGATGTAAAAGTCATATCCAGGACTTTCGCCTTACCTTGCTCGACCTTTTGCAGGTTGTACCGCAACGCGCCCCTGAATCCTTTTCCTTTTACCTGGTCCGCTGTCATTTCATTAAGCAGTTAAGAATGTCCTTTTGAGTTTTCATCAAAGCGGTTAGTATGGTTACAAAAGCCGGTGATAATTTACCCGAGTTAAGTTGCTTTACTGCTTGGTTCAGGTTAACACCGATCTTATGCAATTCCCGGTAAAGTGCTGCGTTGATCGGCGAAAGCTTGATGACAGGGAACCTTCCGGTAAAAGCCTTCTGCCTGATCCAGTTGGCTGGTGTCATTGCCGATGCCTGGGCATAATTGCACACCATATCGTTCTCTTCTTTTGTAAGACGGATATTGACCTGAATGATCCTTTTATTCTCTTCCTGTAAAGCCGGTCTTCCCATGATCCTAGATTTTAAAACGAAGTGCAAAATCTTGCTTCCTCCGAAGGAGCAAGCCGTTTAAGCGTAGCGAAAACATGGCTTGCTCCTAAACGCTGAACACACTTCTAATTACTGAAACTGATCCGCTTGCTCTTCACATCACCCTTTAAAACCTTCATGATATCCTCGTAATTGTAATACAGGATACCACCGATTTTTGTAAAGGGAATGGTGCCATTATCTCTGAGCGTTTGTAAAGTGTTGCTGGAGATCTTGAGCAGGTTCTTGACCTGGTAACTCTTTAAAAACTTCCTTGGCTCTTCATTTGAATCGCCGTTGATCAGCGCTTTCATTTGACTCAGCAGTCGTTCGCCGAACTCCTGCAAGTCTTCCTTCGTGATGATTTCTGCTGCCATAATTATTCATTTACTTACATAAAAACTCAAACCTAAACTCCTGTCAGATGCTCCACAAGTACAACTTTGAAGTTGTACCCCTGCAACAAAGTTGTACCCTTACTTTAAGAATAGCTGACAACCTGCACACACCTTGGGTGCTTTTTCACATTGCGTTTATTTAAGTACAAAGGTGCTGACCTGATATAAATAAATATCACACCTCATGTACGAGGTAGGATGTTTTATACAAAAATGAGTGAAGTGAATTGGAATTTACTCCGAGTTTATCCGAGTCGGATTTGAAAACTCCCAATATAGATTTTAGGCTCATAACCTGAAGGTCATAAGTTCGATTGCTGCTCCCGCTATTTAATAATAAGGCAGTTACTTTAGATCGTGATTGCCTTTTTTTCTGTTAACGTGTTGTTAACGTTTTCCTGCTTTGCAAACGGCTTATATGAAGATATGAATTTGAGTCGAATCAAAGAAACTTTAAGCGCGTTCATCATCCTAAGATTGGCGGATTGCTTCTGCGCCTGCTATTAAACATAGTAAGTTAGGAGAATAGTAGCTACCATTCTTGGTATCGGTCATATAGTGTACGCTAAATACAAAGTAGCCGACTGGAATCAAAATGAATAGCAAGATTATAATTTATTCATTAATTAAACCCAACGAAGCGGCATGTATTGGTATAGTAATAGCTTCTTCTACTTCAACTCTATTAGCCACTTCTATCTTATTATAAATTTCGTTCTCTTTACTTATCGCCTCAAAACTGATGACCAGAGCGAAAGGGATTTCAGTATCGGTTCCTTTATCCCAACCTTTGTGTCCAACTACGGCAAATGATAGCTCAGCCGTAAGCACATTAGATTTTAAAATAACCCAGTCCTTTTGGGTGGCGCTGTCTTGTCGTTTCATACCTTTTACTTGACCATAGCCAGGAGAGGTAGAAACGACCCATTTTATACTGTTAACGTCCTGTTGAAGAGTATTTTCGTCGTCCGTTTCTTCCTCCATCCGTTTAAGAACCCGGTCAGCAAAATCGTCGAAGGATTCGCCAAGTTTGGACGATTCCCAAGTAAGCCAGGAACCAAAATATGATTTGAGTCTCTTTCGTGTTCTTCTCGGCTCAGCAGTGTATACCAGCGTGACTTCTAATAAAATATCGTAGTCGTCTCCTGCACGGGTTAATTCGCTAGGCACGTTAATAGAATATAAATTGGCTTGGTGAGCGGCAACTTTTCCTTCTGTCGTAAAGGTAATTCGGTAAGGCGTGTTTTCGACCGCTCGTTGCAGATCAGGAATACCAAAACCGAACGCGCGCATCGTATTACGATTGGGTTGGTGGAATGCATGTTCCGGTAAGCGTGCGGATTGCACGACCAACGCCTTATACAACAAGGTGCTTTCTGTTGGAAAACGTTTAGCCAGGTGCGCAATAATATGAGCTACTTTTGGGGCCGCGAAAGAAGTTCCGATGGCGTATCCGGTGGCATTCGCGCCGGTTTTAATAACTTTGACGGATACAGAGTCGTCCTGCGTCACTAAAAACCCCCTTTTTTCACGAAGCAAATCTCCACCATATTCTACCACATCCGGTTTAACACATCCCCATAGCCCCGGCCCCGTACGGGAAAATGCAGACAGACGTCCCCTGGTACCAAAAGATTTACGGTCCTGGTCCTCAAAATCTGCATTGCAAACAGAACCTACCGTGAGACTTAATAAACTTTGCGCCGGATTGGCGATCCGGCAACTGGACTCCAATAGATAGCGCGGATAGTCTCGGCCAGCGGTGATGTGTTCCAGAACGCCGGGCCGTTCCGCTAAACCGGTGCTGATTTTAAGGTTTCCTGCCGCCAATATAAAAAGCAATTTTCTCTGATGGATGAGACTGTCTAATTTGGCCGCCCAGGTGGAAATATGATTTAGGCGACATGGTCCTGATGTTGCAACCGACATATTAAAAAGCCTTATCCCGTCGAAGTCGTCCGCAATTTCTTCCATCAGTTCCGCAGGGAAAAGCCGGTCTGACAACCTGTTATGTGCATCCAAAATACGCGCATTGACCAAAAAACAAGGTGGCTGGTAGGCCCCATCATCGGGTATAGTATTACCAAATAAAATGCTTCCGGCTACTTTAGTCCCGTGACCACCATCAGGTACATGGTCGGCGGTCGTATCCTCGTTAGGGACGTAATTTTTTGAATAGGTAGTTAAAATTGCAGGTTCAAGGTAAAGATGCTTTTCCTGTATACCGCTGTCAATTACGCAGATTACCGGAGAGTCCTTTTCCGGAGGAGTAATATCAACCGCTGGAAAAGCGAAATCGGAGGCCGGTTCTTCCATTTGGATTTCTTCGCCTTCGGTGATTTCAAATACGTAAGCGTAGTTCCGGATTAAATCCTTTAAGGCCTGGCCGTTCATTTTTGCCTTAAAGCCAAAACTGTCTTCCAAATCCACGAAACTGCTCAACAGTTCACCCTTATATACTTTTTCAATAAAGTTAGTCAGGAAATCTTGTCGTTCGCTGGCGATGTTATCGCGCTCAATTTCTGCCGCTTGTGTTCTCTTTAACCAATCATCCAGTTTTCGCTGATATTGTTCATCGCTTTCTGGTTTGCGGATAGACCGATATTCTTTTTTTTCAGGATTATCTTTATTCTTTGCTTCATAATGAGCTTTGTTTTCCGCATATTCTTCGTCAGTTTCCGGCATTACCCGAATTGGCTTGGAAGGCATTTTTAAATAACAAGCAACGGAAATATCTACTGTAAAAAGTTGGCCGTCCGCCATTCCATCAGGAAAAAGCTGCTTTAAGCCGGGCGACAAAATATAATCGGCCCGCCACTGATCACCCTGGACGATTTGCCAAAGTTTGGCGGCTTGATCTTTCGACTTGCCTTTTTGATCAATGAACTGCTGGATCTTATTGGCCAGTGAACTAAAACTATCCACGTTAGCACCAATAATAAAGCCATTTTCTTCTTCGGCGACAATTTCAATTCCATAACCCTTCAGCGCTTCGATATCAAAATCGCGCGGGTCTACTTGAAGGAATACAGGCAGTACAGTTTCAGAAAAGATATCAGGCAAACCAGCTTCCTTCCTTTGCAAAAGTTGCTGTGTGTACGCTTGTTGCAATCCTGACGCGGATGCCGTTAAAGCAGCGCCATGCCCAGCCCGGTTGCTTAGATTGGCCGCTGTTTGCGCGTCAATTTTTTTATCAATAGGAACGCCGGTAAATTGATACGGACCGTTGATTTTTCTTTTAAGGAGTAGGTGTGGGAATTCAGGCATTAGGCTTTGTGATACAGTTCATTTTCTTTCAGAGACAGATCAAAGTGGCCCTGGCTGATGATGCCGTTTCCCTGAATGACTGAAAATTTTGCTGCATCTGTTGCCACCTTTACGACCATCGCTGACGAAAAATCTTTTAATTGTCCGCTGATTTTTTTCCAGTCAACAGTCTTATCCGATTTTATCGACGCTAACGTTGACCTTAATATCCGGTGGATCTCATCCTGACCAGGTTTTGGTAGTTCGATAATATCGTCGAAACGCCTGAAAATAGCTTTGTCAATAGCACCTTCCAGATTGGTGGTCGCAATGATCAGTCCGGGACCATTGAAATCCTCTAATACATTAAGTAAAATATTAACTACCCGGTGCATTTCGCCGACATCCTGTTTGCCATCACGGGACTTGGCTATAAAATCAAACTCATCCAATAAAAGGACACTGGGGTAGTTTTTTATTGCTTCAAATAACTTAGTGAGATTGCTGGCCGATTCCCCCAAGTACGAAGATACCACTGCTTCAAATTTAACTTTCAAAAATGGCAGGCCAATATTCCAGGCAATTCTTTCCGCACTCATTGACTTGCCGCAACCTGGTGCGCCATGGAGCAAGATTCTCCTCCGAGGCTTCAGTCCATAATGTGCTAATCGCTCTCTGGCCAGGAATTCTTTTTCTATACGGGTGATCTTTTCCTCAACATCTGCTGACAAAACCATCTCGTGACGGAGCAATTCATTAGGAATATGTGCCGCAAGCGGAATATTACTCCGTTTGTCCGTTGGTATCAAGACAGACCCGCCAAAAATATTTCTTAATTCGCCTTTAAAAGATTGATTGGTCTTGATATTCTTTTCCAGTATTCCCTGCAACCGGTCGGCAAGTTTGGCATGACCTTTTCTTCGCTCGTCTTCAATGATCGAACCGGCAACCCTTACGATATCATCGGATTGTTCACCGTCTATGGAACGGAATAAGCGGACGAGCAGGTCTTGGTTCATGATTTAAATAAATTCAAACGCAAATATATTACAAATAATATGCCTATCGCGATGATTTAAAGTTATGTTAAATATAATGCTAATCGCCGTCAGCTCAAAACTTATTAATTAAGGAGAAACGAATTTCTCTAGCAATTTGATAAAATCGTTATTTTCAACTTTATTCGAACAACAAGCTTTTAAAATATTGAACTCCAAATAAAATTGCCAAACTATAATTCTTATCACAACATGCCCGTAAGTAAATTGAGAAATAAATACTCCAAAGCAAAAAAGAAGAAGATAGTAATCAGCAGGAAGATAGTTTTTAAAAATGCGATATCAAAGCGAGATGAACGGGGGATTTTGCCGGTAAGGACTTTGTGCTATAATTTTTCGGAGTTGTTTTTTAATATCTCTCCCGATTTTAAGTCCGAATTCGATGTTGAGGTGGCAAGCGGTTTAAGTGATAAAATACACTACAAAATCTCTGCCCAACCTGTCCGCGAAGTTGCTGAGTTGAAAAGCTACAAGGAACCCGGAGAGGTAAAAAGCATTCAAGAGATCGTGTTGTACGAAAATTATAATCAATTTCTTTGGTCACTTTGCTATTCACTTTTAGTTCTTTTCGATAAGGGCATACACGAGCCTCGTTTGAATGGTGTTTACAGAGGTACATTCGTGGACACCAAACAAGTACGTGAAGCGTGGGAAGTATTTAAAGCAGGAATTTCTTTAACCACCGAATTTAAAAGAACGATCTTTTTTGCTCTCCCAAACCCCGAGATGGACTCTAACCGAAAATATGTAAGTTTAGCAAACGCGATTTACTGTGCTGCACTTGAATTTATATTACTGCATGAGTTCGGACACCAATTTTTTGGCCACTATGCCGATGATCCAAACCCAGAGCAATCAAAAGAACATGAATTTTTGGTTGATGATTTTGCCATTGAAAAGATGTCAGCACATTTTTCAAAAAAAGATGGCCCGACTTTGAAGGCAGGAATCTTATTCGGAACGCTTTCATTCTTTTTCCTTGATCGCCGTATCAACGGAGGTGATACCCATCCAGATTTGGACGATCGCTTAATCGAAATTGTTGACAAGCTGGAATTAAATGAATTAGATAATTTATGGGGCATTGCCAGCCTGGGTATTAACCTATGGGGACATCATTTTAATCACAATATTAAAATACCTAGAATCGGTGAAACGTACCAGGCATTGTTTAAAGACACTGTTAAAGACTTAAAACGATTCAAGTAATTATAAAGCCAAAGGGCGCAGCTAGGTTAGTGAGAATCACAGTTTTCTTTTCATTCTTTAGAAAATTACCCATAGATTAGTATTTTTTTAATCAGACTTTCTGATTACTTGCATGATCTTATCTAGGAATCAAATGGGGATATAGTTCTTGTATTTTTGCCTTCTTTTCATCGGTATCTGCCATGTCCATCATCCTCTGATATACATCAGTTCTTAGGTAATGTGTCTCAGCACCTTCGTAATAATAGCCGCTGATAAAGTCTACTGATAATTCTAGTAACGACTTCATTTCCGCTAACCCAGGCGCATCATAAAGGATTATCGTGTCGTCTTGCAAATTATCATCGTATTTGATAAAATGTTCTTTGAAATTTCTCGGAAGCATTGCTACATGCTCAACAATTTTAAAAAGTGGTTCAAGGACTATTATCTGAAAAAGTGAGTTACCATGCCCATGATTATTCATCGCTTGTAGTGTTGTTTGATAAATCAACAAAAGGTTATGGCTATGAGGAGTTTCAGTGCCTGTCAATGATAGGTATGCTTTGCAAAAGACCTCGATATAGAAAGTCACATTGTGAAAGATTGTTGGTGATAATTTGCTAAGTAAAGAGAATTTGTAGGAATCAATATCATATACCCTGTTATCATTGACAAGATCAATGGCTTTCTCTATTAACATTAAGATTACCATGTGTTGGTTCAAGCAGGCGTTGACTGCGCGATTAGCCGTTGCCTTATTTCGGGCTATCAACCCATAAGTACTGATCCATACATAACCAAATTCACTTTCTGAAATATGAAGTTTACGAGCTGGATCATAATAATAGTACCTGGTTGAGAAGTCCTCATCATCGATGTTTAATGCATTCAGTAGCTTAGTAAAATAGCTTCTGTCTGAAAATTTAAACTGATTTGCGAAGAGTTGCCGGTCTGTAAAGCACTCTATGATTTCATCAAAATCAGTTTGATCCGAGATCAATATATACTGTTCCTCTTTTTCGGTAATAGTTTTCATTTACTTAACATGGATTTCTTTTTAAATACATTAAGGAACAAATTAAAAACAGTCATGCGCATCCTATTTGCGTAGTTCTTAGAAAAAGGAATAACTATGGCTGTTTTGTTATTATCAATTCCTGGGCTAACTCATCCAGCAAAGCTTTGTCTGGGCCGTAAGCAATCTTATTGAAATGTTTGATCGCAAAATTGTTGGACATCCGGATCATATCATCCGATGCCTCAACCATAGGAAATTGCTTTACAGTGGGAGCAGCTAAAAAAAACGGATCTTCAGATGCATCTGAAATAGTAAGACAGTACGAGGCTGTAAGGGGCATAAAGAATAAAAAATCGTGGTCAAAATAAGTATTATGAATTTTATTGTCACTATCAATAACGCATCCCGGATTGTCATTGCTGATAAACTTTCCATTTGATCTCATCACTACCCATCTACATTTAAGTAATTTAGGTACGAGTGATGTCAGCAACGTATCGTAGCCGTCTTCCCTATTTACGAGTGAAGACAAATGTGCGTGTTTCTTAAATTTAGGGTCGTTTAATAGCATACCCTTTACCGAATGGTTAATAGCCGCCATTTCTTCAGGGGTAATTCCTAAATATTTCGTTCGAAATTCCGGATCGTTCACGAAAGTAGCCTTGATCTCTTCAAAAGCCTCATTAATTACTTCGGTTTGTCTCGGGCCTATTAATTTTTCCCGGTAATATTTATTCCTGAATTTCAGGTCAACGATAATGCGAATCAACCTTGATGCATCGTTAACACTTAATGTAGGACCTGAAGTAACTTTAGTTATAAGTTCCTGAAAAGTGTTCTCATATTCATGGAAACTTTTTTCTACCAAAAACTTGTCGGTCACCTTGCTGAGATTGTACACTTTCGCATCCTCTTCTACGGTGTAAAAATGCACATCCTTACAAATCTTAGCCGGATTAGATTCCCTGGCGTAAGGCCTTTTACCGCGCTCAACAAACAATTTCAGATCCAGTGAAAACAATTTTCCTTTTTCATTAACAAAGCCGTTTAAATAACATTGTGGTAAAAAATGCTGATCCTTGATCTCTTGTTGCTCTCCCATACGTACCTAAAATAAAAAAAGCCCTTTCGGGCTAAATATAAAGAACTCTTTCGAGTGTATTTTCAGGCGGGGATCGAACCCGCACGCTCTAAAAGCACGGTCTTTTGCGAGACCTGTTTTTCAAAAGCCGACATACAACCGCAATAGCGGCTAAAAATGGGCAAGTTACATTTCCCTCCCTTTCTATTCAAAGTTCCCTGTACATTGTTAGTGAACTTTATTATTATCGTTACTTCCGAGATACGCAAGCCAATAATCTTCGCCGTTAATCACAAAGAAGTATTTATAAATATAAACCAAGGCTTTTGTTTAATTAAGATTAAATGTATATCTTTAATTATGAAAAGAGGTGGTTACCTAAGTGAACACCTGCTTTGATTTGTTTCAATTACGACGTTGATAATAAGGAATTTACAAGCATAGGTTATCGTCCTGCCATCCCGACTAAAGCGATACCATTAAGTATCAAAACCCTGTATATGAAATATACAGGGTTTTTTTGTTTTTAGACAGTTCCCTAAATAGCTAAAATAAACCAAAGTTTTCCATATTATATTTCCCCTATCTGAACACCTGTTTTGGTTTGTACCTTTGCAGTTGTTTTGAAGTATTTTAATATTCAATAAATCAACTATTTATAAAATATTAAAATTGAGTGATTCTGATTGGTTTTAGAGCCCTTTTCGAGTGGGTTGGAAACACCTAATTCGCCATAGGATTAGTTCTTACAGTTTATGAAAACAGTTAAAAGTTTTGATATCTATTTCAATGTCAGGTCAAAAAAGAAAAAGCAAGAAAAGCGCCTATTTGTATGTGTACAGTAGAGTGAAAGAAAACATGGGTTGCCTTGCAGCAGAAAATTTCAATCAAATGCTAGGATACCGGCAAAGGTGTCGGTAAATTAAGGCATTTTCGCTAAAAGGCTTCAGCGATAGGAAACAAACAATTAAAATCGAAAAGTTTGCAGTACAAAAGAAGTGAATTACGAACTTTCTATCAGTAAAATGGATTGCGTTTCCTCTTTTTTTTGACAATCACTATATTTATTAATTATATTCGCTATACAAGAAGTGAGTGACTATAAGCAATATACCGATCGAGAACTAATGTCCTTAATTAAGGGTAATGATCACTCTGCGTTCACCCAGATATATGATCGCTATCAGGGTTTGTTGTATATATATGCCTGTAAAATTACCAAGGATGAAAACGAAGCTGAGGATATTGTACAGGAAGTACTATTTTATCTTTGGGATAAGCGTTCCACGATATCTTTTGAGCATAACCTTGCATCTTACTTATATAGTGCGGTAAGGTATAAGTTTTTTAACTTGCTTGATCGTAAAAAAGTAAGAACCGATTACGCCGTATCTTTTCAACAGTTTATCGATCTTGAGACAGTTCAGGCGGACTATGTGGTTCGGGAAAAAGAATTTAGTCGATTAATAGAGAAAGAAATTGCTTTATTGCCCGAAAAGATGAGAGAAGTTTTTGAATTGAGTCGGAAATATCATCTTTCACATAAAGAAATTTCGATAAAGCTTGATATATCTGAGAAAACAGTCAAAAATCAAGTTAATAATGCGCTAAAAATTCTAAGAATCCGGCTTGGGTTCCTTGCATTTATATTGTTTTTAATAAATTATTAACAATTTATTAAAAAAACTGTAAAACCTTCTAGGCCTTGGGTGCCGTCCAGCTTACATATATTATATCCCCATCGGGATAATAGTATATGGAAGACGAAAATACACCGGAAAAACTAATACAAAAGTATGCAGATGGTACTTGCAATGAACAGGAGAAAGCACTTGTAGAAAGCTGGCATCTCTATGACTTGTCTAAAAGCGACTTTAAACCATCAGAAGAAAGCATCAATGGCGCCTTTACACGGGGTCGGCAGGCAGCAATGGCTCATTTACAGGCTAGCCGTACAGTGCTTAATTTAATGCCGCAAATTCTTATAGCCGCCGCTTTTTTAATTTTCTTAAGCATTGGCGCTTTCTTTTTGTTTTCACAACACCATTCGCCTATGGCGGAAGAGAGACTTTCAGCTATTAAGCCCGGAGGAAACCAGGCTGTTTTAACATTAGCTAATGGTCAGCAAATCAATCTAACCAATGCTAAAATTGGGCACCTTGCCTCTCTGGGTGGTACAAGTATCAACAAAGCCACAGCCGGCAATTTAACATTTCATACCGTTTCAGACAAAGGTAGTGATAATACTAAATTGAAGTTTAATTCAATGAGCACGCCAGTAGGCGGTCAATACCATTTAACACTTGCTGATGGTACTGATGTTTGGCTTAATGCCGCATCATCTATCAGGTTCCCGACTGTCTTTCTAGGCGCCGAGCGTAAAGTTGAAGTGACTGGCGAGGTTTACTTTGAGGTAGCCCATGATGCAGCTAAACCATTTAAAGTAATTGCCAACAATCAGTCAATTGAGGTTTTAGGAACGCATTTTAACATTAATGCATACGCTGATGAATCGAGCATAAAGACCACATTGCTGGAGGGTTCGGTAAAAGTTACTGCCGGAAATACGACTACAGTTATAAAACCAGGACAACAGTCGATTTTACAGGCTGGCAACTTAAGTGTAAACAAAGCGGTTGATCTTAACGAGGCAGTGGCTTGGAAAAACGGTTATTTTCAATTTAAAGATGAAAAGATAGAGAGTGTTATGCGCAAGCTATCCCGCTGGTATAATATTGAGATGCAATACCAGGGCGAACCATTGAATGAAGGATTTAATGGTACTATATCTCGTTCTAAAAATATCAGCCAGGTTTTAAAAATGCTGGAAAGAACAAAGGCTGTCCATTATAAGATTGAAGGAAGGAGGGTTACTATAATTCAATAAAATCTTTACTAATAATTTTAAAAAAAGCCATTCCGATTGAGCCCGGAATGACTTACAATGAATTTTCAAAAATAATAACTATTGATGAACAGTGCTATGCCTCTCTCATTCGCACAATGCAGGGCCATGCACTTAAACCCATGTTTCCCAAATGTACAAATTTTACCCTAAAATTTTTGTACAGCCGCCCGGCTGTATCCACCGTTTGATCTTGACTATGAAGTTAACTGTCCTATTCTTATTAATAGCTGTTTTTCACGTAAGTGCATCTACATATGCGCAAAAGATTAGCCTTTCAGAAAAAAATACACCCTTAGAGCAGGTTTTTCAAAAAATTCGGACACAAACTGGTTACGATATTCTTTATACAACGTCCTTGTTAAAAGGTTCAAGGCCTGTTACCCTTAAAGTAACCAACGGGAATATAGATGATGTGTTGAAACGGGTGTTTGATGGACAGCCGCTGGAGTATTCTATCGAAGACAAATCTGTTGTGGTTTCCAAAAAGCAAGAGACCCTTTTTGAAAAGGCGATAAATTTATTTGCTATTCCCGTAGATGTAAGCGGACGGGTAGTGAACGATTCTACCAGAGCACCACTTATTGGAGCGAACGTTCGGTCAAAGGCAAATAACGCCGTTGCAACGACCGACGTAAACGGTGCGTTTACGTTAAAAAATGTAGAGATTGGCACTGTATTAGAAATTTCATACATCGGTTTTGTAACGCAGCAGATAACAGTAACCCGCGAAAACGCTTCAAGTATTGACATTATCCTCAAAAACGATGTAAGCAGATTACAGGAAGTTTCTATTGTTTCTAACGGTTATCAAACTATTGCTAAAGAAAGAAGCGCAGGCTCATTTGCCAAACCGGATTTGACTGTTGTTGTCAACCGTTCAACCAGCATGAATATTCTACAGCGTCTGGATGGTTTGATACCAGGCTTAACTGTAAACAATGCACCGGGGCAAACTGCTTCTCCTTACATTATCAGGGGTTTAACTTCGGTAAGTATTAGCTCATCGCCATTGTATGTAGTGGATGGTATCCCGATTGCTGATGTTAGTAGCATTAACCCGCAGGATATAGCTGATATTACCGTGCTTAAAGATGCAACAGCCGCCTCCATATGGGGTTCGAGGGCTGCCAACGGGGTTATTGTTATTGCTACTAAAAGAGGTGCAAGGGCTGAAAAAGTAAGGCTTACCTATGATGCGTTTGTTAACTTCCAGGGCAAACCTGATTTAAATTACTTTCCTGTATTAAATAGCCAGCAATTTATACAAGCTGCCCGCGAAACTTTTGATCCGGTAGCTTACCCATACAACACCGTTACTTTGCCAAATGCAGGAGCAGGATTAGCGCCACACGAAGTAATACTTTATAACCAAAATTTAGGCAGAATTACTGCTGCGCAGGCAACCGCCAGTTTAGACAGTTTGGCCGCTATCAATAATAGTCGTCAAATTAAAGACCTGTTTTACCGTAATGCTATGCTGATGAATCATACTTTATCAGTATCGGGCGGACAAAAGAATTATGCGTTTTACAGCTCATTGGCTTATACAGATAGTAAAAATAACAGTCCGGATCAAAGCAATAAAACTGTTAAAATAAACATACGTCAAGACTTTAATGTAGGTAAACGCATAAAGTTGGGGTTGATAACCGACTTATCCAATAATTTTGGTAGTAGCCCAAGAAATCTCACCGTAACCAATCAGTTCTATCCTTATCAACTGTTTCAGGATAACGCAGGCAACAATATTTCCATGCCTTACATGACGACTTTGCCTGATGCTGTTAGGCTTGATTATGAAACGCGTAGCCGTATCAATTTAAATTATAATCCGCTTGATGAGGTTAATTATGGTTACAATAAAACCGATCTGCTATTGAGCCGCAACATCTTCAATGTTAATGTGAAGTTAATTGATGGGTTAAGCTTTACCGGAACTTATAGTTTTATAAAAAGCACCAGTCGCACGCGTGATTACGATGACCGCAATAGTTTTAGAGTCAGGGCACAGACCGCACAGTTTACTGTTGCACCCACAGCAACATCAACACCTGTATATAACCTGCCTAACATAGGCGGCAACTATCAGGTAAGTAATGCAAACCAACGTAATTGGACGGTACGCAACCAGTTAGATTACAACAAGAGCTGGAAAAATGGACTGCACCAACTCACATTGCTGGCCGGCCAGGAAGTACAGGAACAGTTCAACGTTAATAATTTAAGTAGCATAAAGGGCTGGGATCCGTTGCTGCAAACAGGATCATTAATTAATTATAATACGTTGAATGCTGGTCTGCAAAATCCGGTTTGGCCTACCGTTTTAGGGTTAAACATTAGCCAGTTAAATGATCCATTTTTTGGACAGGCAGAAGTGTTGAGCCGTTTCAATTCTTACTTTGGTAATGTAGCATATACATTTGATCATAAATATGCTATTAACGGGAGTTACAGAATTGATAAAAGCAACAATTTTGGACTAAATACAGCTGCACAAAATAAACCTGTTTGGAGTGTAGGTGGAAAATGGGCAATTGACGAAGAGAATTTTATAAAAGGCGTTACCTGGTTAGATAATTTAGCCTTACGTGCAACCTATGGTATAGCCGGTAACGCCCCTACACCAGGTACAGCGGCTTCTTACGATATTATTGCGCCAACATCGAATAGCTTTTTGCCAAACGGCCGTGGTCTTCAGATAGCTACTCCAGCCAACAGGTCATTGACTTGGGAGGGTAGCACTACCATCAATTTGGGCGTAGATGTTGCCGTACTTAATAACCGCTTAAGCGCTGCCATTGATGTTTACCAAAAGAAAACAAAGGATTTGTTAGGTTATTTGCCTACCAATAGCCTTACCGGCTATCCAAGCATATATGGTAATTTAGGCGATTTAGAAAATAAAGGGATAGAGCTTAGCTTAACTTCTATTAATCTGCGCAAACCAAATTTTACCTGGAGCACCACACTCAATGGGGCGTATAACAAAAATAAAATCACCAGCTTAAATATCTCTACTACACCTGTAACTACAGGTAGCGGCAGGGTTTCACAACAATTTACAACCGGTTACCCAGGTTATGCATTATTTGCTTATGGATACGCTGGTTTAGATAATCTGGGCGATCCGCAAATACGTTTGGCTGACGGTACGGTTACCAAAGCCTTAAACGCAAGCAAGCCCGATGATATTAAGTTTATGGGTAGTACGCAACCAAAATGGAGCGGCGGTTTATCAAACAACTTTACTTACAAATCTTTTGGACTTAACCTGAATGCCATCTTCAATTTGGGGCATGTAATGCGCAGGGATGTAAATAATTTTTATTCAACCCGTTTAACACATGGCTCTACTTCCGGCGGCTTTACTACCGGGAATGTTCACGCTGATTTCCTTGACCGCTGGAGACAGCCGGGCGATGAACAGACTACCAATATACCATCTTTTGTAGCTAACCCAACTATAGCCGCACGGCGTGATATAAATTATTATACGCTTGCCGATATAAACGTGATCAGCGCATCTTTTATTAAAATGCGCGATATAACGCTCACTTATAGCTTGCCTCAGCAATTCATTAAAAAGATTCATGCCGAAGGCATTACGCTGCGTGCGCAAGTGTCAAATTTAATGCTTTGGAAAGCTAATAAAGATGGTATAGACCCTGAGTTTCAGAACGGTTACAGTGGTTACAGAACCTTACGTACCGGCCAGGGAACAGTATCATTCGGATTAAATGTAAGATTATAATATCTCTCAAAATGAAATATCGCTATCACAAAATAACGCTTTTATCCCTGTTGCTGTTGATTGCCACAACTGCTTGTAAAAAAAGCTTTTTAGAAGTAATTCCAAAAGGCAGGCTTGTTGCACAAACAGCTTCAGAATACAGCTTACTTTTAAGTAACCTTGACTTGCTAAATATGGGTGCCGCTAATGTTCAGGTTCCCATGGGGGATGAGGTAGCTGCAATTGAACCTTATTTTACCACAGGCGTGTCGGCATCATTAAAATCGCAAAGAAGCTTTCGATGGGATGCTACCATTTACGAACCAAATGAAGATGCAGGTGAAACATTGGTGCCGCTCAGAAACATCTACCTGTACAATAAAGTAATTACCGAAGTGCCAAATGCTACCGATGGTTCGGCTCAGCTCAAGCTTCAAATAGAATCTGAAGCGAGGGCAGGCCGTGCATGGGCTTATTTTCTGCTCATTAATTATTACGGAAAACCTTACAATGCAGCTACCGCTGCTACAGATCCGGGTTTTCCAATAGTAGAAGTGGCCGATGTTACCACTACAAAGTTTGAAAGAGCTACTGTGCAACAGGTTTATAATTTTATTATTAATGACCTCACTACAGCCATCCCTAACCTTAACAACCAGGTAGTTAACCGTACGCGCATGTCTAAAGCAGCAGCCGAAGCTATATTAGGTAAAGTGTATACGTTCATGGGGCGGTATAATGATGCACTGCCTATGCTTAATGCCGCTATCGCTGATTTAGCAAACCAGGCAACGCCCGTAAAAATATATGATTACAACGTTGAATTTGCTACCGGAGGTGTGTTCTTACCCATAAATGCCACTTCGGGTCCGGCTTCAATTTTGCTCCCTAATAATGCTGAAAGCCTGTATTCAAAACAGTTTGCAAACGGCTTTACCAGCTCGTATAATGAAATTGTAATTACACCGCAAACGGCTGCTTTATTTGGGCCTACAGATCAACGTTTAAAATTCTATTCAAACTCTACCTATAGTACAAAGCTTCCATTTCCGGTAGCGGGTGTTTTGCGTAAACAGAAAGGTTCGCAAACACTATTTGGTGTACAACTGCCCGATCTTTACTTACTAAGGGCTGAATGCAGGTGCCGTACCAATGATTTAACGGGTGCCAAGGCTGATGTGGAAGCATTAAGAACAAAGCGTATGCCCGCAACCGATGCTACTGTGCCTTCAGCTATTGAAAATCAGCAATTGGCATTACTCAATTTTATTTTGGATGAGCGTATTCGTGAATATGCGGTTGAAGGTTATCGTTGGTTTGATATGAGAAGACTCTCTGTTGATCCTCTTTTCGCTTCTAAAACTTACACTCATACCTTGTATTCAGCAACAGGCGCTGCCACTACTTTCCAATTGAAGCCCGAACGGTTTACCCTAAAGCTTCCCCAAAAAATAATCGATCAAAATCCTAACATCGAGAATAATCCGTAATTGTTATGACTTTAAAAAAAATAATTTCACTTATTACTGCCTTAGTTCCTATGGCAGTAATGGCACAAGGCAGTTACACGCTAACCGGTAAAATACCAGGATTAACTGTGACGGCCAAGGCCTACCTGGTTACTTTACAAAATGGTGCCTGGAAAGAGAAAGATTCGGTAGCTATCATCAATGGCAAGTTTCAAATTAAAGGAAGTGTCGCTGAGCCTCAGCAAGCTATTTTAGCTGTAAGGCGCAATGGCGTGCCCGAGGTACCGGCACGCCCCGATAATTTAGGCTTCTTCCTTGAAAATTCGAATATTGTATTCACAACTACCGATTCCATCACCAAATCGAAGGTTTCGGGCTCTGTTGCCGATCGTGAAAACAGGGACCTTGAAGCTGTTATAAGACCCATAACCAAAAATATCATGCGGTTAAATAACAAATTTTCAAAAAGCAACAAAGCTTCGGCAAACTACACTGCTGAGGAGCGTAAAATAGCGTCGGACAGCGTGGCAGCATGGGTAGCCGAGATAAAGAACATTCGATTAAAGTTTGTAGAATCGCACCTGAACTCTTATGTGGGTTTATACACTTACAACTACGCTATATTAGGAAGCAAATTTGATCCCGCAGCGATGGAACCCTTGTTCAAGAAGTTTTCTGCAACGCTTAAAGCATCGGCATTGGGCAAAATTACTGCCGAGCGGATAGCTATTGCCAAAAGAGGGCAGGCGGGCATCAAGGTAACCGACTTTACGCAGAATGATGTAAATGGTAAACCATTCACACTTTCATCTTTGCGCGGTAAATATGTGCTGGTAGATTTTTGGGCCAGCTGGTGTGCGCCCTGCCGTGCAGAAAATCCGAACGTACGTAAAGCTTACCAGGTACTAAAAGATAAAAACTTCGAGATAGTGAGCGTATCGCTTGATGCCGGTAAATCACAATGGGTGGATGCTATTAATAAAGATGGCATGCCCTGGATACACGTAAGCGATTTAAAAGGATGGAAAAACGATGTGGCCGTTTTGTACGGCGTTAACTCTGTGCCTCAAAATTTCCTTGTCAACCCCGAAGGAGTGGTTGTAGCCAGAGATTTGCGGGGCGAAGATCTCACTGCCAAATTATCGTCATACATCAAATAAATGGTCAGTTATAGTAAAAAAGCAATGAAAAATATAATATTAACAATACTTTGTATAATGCCCTTTGTGGTTAAGGCTCAGGATAAATTTGAAGTTAACGGTAAGCTTACAAATGAAGGAACCAACAAGCTTGCCATACTCAGCTACAAAAACAGCCAGGGTAAAGATAAGAGCGACACCGTAGCCGTTAAAAACGGCGCGTTTAAATTCATGGGCGAAACTGCATTTGGTAACAGGGCTTACATTATTTTAGTTCCTGCTAAAAAAGACAGCGTTAAAACACGTCGGCAAGCCGATTACAAAGACTTTTATCTTGAAAAAGGTAAATATGCAGTAACAGCTACCGATAGCATTAAGTATGCAAAAATAACCGGTGCCCAGGCACAAACAGATTATTTGGCTTACAACGAACAAATGGGACCATTACTAACCCAGTATCAGCAACTCACAAGCCGTTATTTAAAAGCCAGGTCTGCAAAGGATACAGCCGAAATGAAAAGGATACAAACAGAAGGCAGACCACTGGGGGTAAAAATGAACAGTACATTGGATGCTTTTATTCTTAGCCATCCCGATTCGTATGTAACGCTAGATCTTGTAGCTACAGAAAAAGCTGCAGTAATTGATCCTAAAATTTTTGACTCCTACTACAAACCACTAAGTAAAAGAGTGATGGCCAGTTTTACTGGAAAAAGGCTAACGGCGAAGTATGAAAAAGCCAAGCAGCTGTCCATTGGTAGAACCTTAGACTTTACTCAACCCGACAATAAAGGCAATGAATTCAAATTATCATCGCTAAGGGGAAAATATGTGTTAGTGGATTTTTGGGCCAGTTGGTGCGCGCCGTGCCGCGCAGAAAACCCTAATTTGTTAAAAGCTTACAAAGAGCTGAAAGACAAGAAATTTGAGATTGTGGGTATTTCCTTGGATGAAACCAAGGCCGCGTGGTTAAAAGCCGTTGATGCAGATGGTATGCCGTGGATACAAGTTAGTGATTTAAAAGGATTCAAGAATGACGTGGCCATTCAATTTGGCATTACAGCCATACCGCAAAATGTGCTGATTAATCCTGATGGCGTTATCATTGCAAAGGATATACGAGGGGAAGATGTTAACACAAAAATTTCCGCATTTATTAAATAAAGCATAACAAGTCGGTAACTTAATAACGTTCATAGTCTTTAATAAGGTGAAACGGCAGGGGCAAAGACCCCTGCCCACCTGTTACGCTGCGTAGGTTCAATAAACAGGTGCATGGCCGCCTGCATGATAGCGGATAGGCAGTCTGGCTCTTGGTTCCCGACAAAACAAAGGAGCTTTGCAAGGTGGTAATGCAGGGAAGCCTGAACACATTAATTCGATAAAAGTCGTAATAGGCATCCATATTACTATTGGCAATGTGGAGAATAAAGTCAGAAATACCGGTCATTTGAAAACAGTCTATCACTTCCGGAAATTATTTGACTCTCTCTCGTTCAAAGGTGCTTAGGGTTTCACCGGTGCGGTCATTCGAAAGCAGCGGGCTGAAAGCAATAAGGCTCTGGTTTATTTTCTGATGTACAGAATAGAGACGGTGCGTTTAATAATAACCATGCTTTTTTAATCGCCTGATTCTTTCAAGAACGGTGCAATAGACTTGTTCAATTTAATTGATATTTCCTTATTAGTCAGTAAGGCATCTGTTTGCAAAAGCTTCAAAATCTTGGCTTTTGTCGGATCTAGTTCGGTAAGAGGCATGGTAGTAGGTAAGGTGCTGAAGAAATCAAGATTTTGATCAAAAAGTAGAAAACAAAACCGAATAGCTTTCTGAAAAAATATATCCAATTCTTGAAATATCAGCTCATTCATTGTAAAAAGATACTTTTTAGATGAGCGTTACTAAACTTATATAACAATAATGATAAATGATGAAATAGTCAGCGCAGCTGCATCTTTAACAAAGAAGTTTAACAATCTGTGGCACTTGGTTGGTAATACTCCTATGCTCCAGTTGCGTTACACCTATCGGGGTAAGCCAGGAAAAATATACGTAAAATGTGAGAATTACAATTTAACCGGTAGTGTAAAAGACAGGATGGCTTTGTATATCATGCACAAAGCTTATGGTGCACAGGTTATTAAATCCATTGATGTAATTGTTGAGGCCACCTCTGGCAACACCGGTATTGCTTTCGCGGCCATTGGCAAGGCTCTGGGCCACGAGGTTATTATCATGATGCCCGACTGGCTTAGCAAAGAGAGGCAGGACATCATTAAAAGCCTCGGTGCTAAAATTCATCTGGTAAGCAAATCACAGGGCGGTTTTATGGGCAGCATACTTTTAGCAGAGCAGTTGAATAAGCATTCTGATAAGTATTTTTTGCCCCGGCAATTTGAAAATATTTATAATGCCGAGGCGCACGAAATGACAACTGGTCCAGAGATATGGGCCCAGTTGCAAAGCGAGGGTCTAACGCCCGACGCTTTTGTTGCCGGTGTAGGTACCGGCGGCACGGTAATGGGTACCGGCAAATTCCTGAGGTCAAAAAATCCAAACATCAAGATTCACCCCCTTGAGCCTGCCGAATCGCCAACACTTACCACTGGTTACAAAGTTGGTTCACACCGTATCCAAGGCATTTCGGATGAGTTTATACCAAACATCGTTAAGCTAAGCGAACTAGATGAAGTAGTACAGGCTAATGATGGTGATGCCATCATCATGGCACAAAACCTAGCTAAACAACTGGGGCTGGCAGTGGGAATTTCATCAGGTGCTAATGTAATCGGTGCTATTAAACTGGCGGAAAAACTAGGGCCGGATGCCGTGGTAGTGACTTTACTTTGCGATAGTAACAAAAAATACCTCAGTACAGATCTGGTTAAAGAGGAGCTGGTAAAAGACGGTTACCTCTCAACCGATGTAATTTTTACAGACTACCATCCAATCTGCAGGTTAACAGAACCTATGATTAACCAGACGCTATAATTTATTGAAAATTTAATATTACATGAAAAAAATTTTAGTTGCGCTGATGCTTTTTTTGGCTGCGGCCTCACTTAAAGCACAGATCTTAACACCTGTTAAATGGGCATATGCTGCCAAAAGAATAAGCAAAACGGAAGCTGTAGTAATGATGCGGGCTACGGTAGATGATGGCTGGCATATCTACTCTCAGCATGTTGCCGACGGAGGGCCGGTAAAAACAACTTTTACTTTTACTGCAAGCCCCAATTATGCGATTGCAGGAAAGACTGTTGAGCCTAAGGCCATCACAAAATACGAAAAGGCATTCGGCATGAATGTGAGCTATTTTGAGCATTCCGTTATATTTCAACAAAGGGTTAGGCTCATGAGTGCCGGTCCAGTTACGGTAAAAGGCACGTTGGAATATATGACCTGCAATGATGAAAAATGCTTACCGCCAGATAATGTAACGTTCGCTGTAGCCATTAAATAATAATCTCAAAAGTATCCGCTGTGCAACACTTAAAGCGCGTCTATATTTTATTTCTGTTTGTAATGATGGTACTGTTGCTACCCCTAGCCGGGTTTGCAATTGGTCAGGATACCGTCTCCACTGCCGACCTTGAGTTTACATCCGTCGAAAGCTCTGCAGCTGCTACCCAAGCCACCGGGACAGTTACAAAAATTGGCAGTATTAAAGGGGCTAAAACACAAGCTGTAAAGCCAACACCGAAGTTGACAGCGCAGCAGGAAAACAAGCAAACACTTGGCGCCATATTTATAGCCGGCTTTTTAGGCGGATTGGCTGCGTTGCTCATGCCCTGTATTTTTCCGATGTTGCCTTTAACGGTAAGCTACTTTACTAAAAAGTCGCATTCACGAGCGAAGGCTATCCGTACTGCATTTTTTTATGGCATTAGTATCATTAGTATTTATGTGGTACTTGGACTGGTGATTACCATCGTCTTTGGTGCCGATGCACTCAATAGCCTATCAACTAATGGTATATTTAACTTCGTATTCTTTTTGTTGCTGGTAGCTTTCGCCGCGTCATTTCTGGGAGCTTTTGAGCTTACCTTACCAAGTGCATGGGTAAACCGCATGGATGAAAAATCTGATAAGGGGGGCGTTGCAGGAATCTTTTTTATGGCTGCCACACTCTCACTGGTATCGTTCAGCTGTACCGGGCCCATTGTTGGTACCTTGCTGGTACAGGCTGCGGTAAGTGGCGCATTATTGGGACCAGCTATTGGCATGCTAGGCTTTTCTCTGGCATTAGCTATTCCATTCGCATTATTTGCCATGTTTCCCAGCTGGCTTAGTGCCTTACCCAAATCAGGCGGCTGGTTAAACAGCGTCAAAGTTATACTAGGTTTTCTGGAGCTGGCTCTGGCACTTAAATTTCTATCCAACGTGGATCTGGCCTATCGCTGGCATTGGTTTGACCGGGAAGTGTTTCTATCACTATGGATCGTCATCTTTGCGCTAATGGGGCTATACCTGCTAGGCAAACTCCGGTTTAGCCATGATAGTGAGTTGCATTACGTCAGTGTTCCCCGTTTGTTCCTCGCCATTGTCGTACTTTCATTTACCAGCTATATGGTGCCCGGACTTTGGGGTGCGCCTCTCAAGAGCATCAGTGCATTTTTGCCACCGCAGTCTACCCAAGATTTTGATCTGTATACTGCCAGCCTAGATGGTAACGGCACTAATGCCGCTGTTTTGACCGATGCTAGGCCACGCAAGTATGCCGAGCTATTTGAAAAGCCTGCAGGGCTGAATCCGTTTTTCGACTATGCCGAAGGCATGGCTTATGCTAAAAAGGTAGGAAAACCTGTTATGATTGACTTTACAGGCCACGCCTGCGTAAACTGCCGCAAGATGGAAGCTAATGTTTGGACAGATAGGACGGTGTTGCCGGTAATTCGTAATCAATATGTATTAATCCAGCTTTATGTAGATGATAAGGAGTTATTACCAGCAGGGGAACAGTATACCAGTAAATTCAGCGGACGAAAGATCACAACGATTGGTGCCTTAAACAGTGACCTGCAAGCTTCACGCTTTAACAGTAACTCTCAACCTTTCTATGTATTGTTTGATCCTAACACGGAGCAGGCACTTGTACAACCGCAAGGCGCCGACTTTGAGGTGTCTCGTTACCTCTTATACCTGCAAAGTGGATTAAGCGCTTTTAAACCCTGATCTTCATTTGTTCTTTTTATAGTTCAGTTAATTAAATGGTTTTTTTTCAGCGAAGCGTTCCCTGGAGAGGGTGCTTCGCTTTATTATCCAACATCACATTAAGTTTCAATATTACTTTAACAAAATGAAATATTCTAAAATTGCGTTGTTCGTTTTCCTCGCTGGCCTACCCGCACTTGGTAATGCCCAGATTATGCCAAAAACGGCATCGCCCGGCAAATCCAGTAGCAGTCAACCGCTTCCGTTAAACCCGCTAGTTAGAACCGGCAAACTACCCAATGGATTTACGTACTATATTCAAAGAAATACGGAGCCCAAAAACCGTGCTTATTTATATCTGGCCAATAAAGTTGGTTCCATTTTGGAGACTGAAGAACAACAAGGTTTGGCTCACTTTATGGAGCATATAAATTTTAACGGTACCACGCACTTCCCTAAAAATGAATTAGTAAATTATCTACAAACAGCCGGTGTTAGATTTGGCGCCGACCTTAATGCTTATACAAGCTTTGATGAAACCGTTTACATGTTACCCATACCATCAAACAAGCCCGATGTGTTAGCCAACGGTTTGCAGATTATGCGCGATTGGGCACACGGAGCCACGCTGGATGTGGAAGAGATTAATAAGGAACGGGGGGTGATTTTAGAAGAGAAACGGTTGGGGCAGGGTGCCGCGCAACGCATGCGAAACCAGTATATGCCGGTAATGTTCAACGGATCCCGATATGCGTCACGCCTTCCCATAGGCCAGGAAAAGATATTACAGACCTTTAAGCCCGAAACTATCAAAGCTTTTTTTAATGATTGGTACCGGCCCGATCTGCAGGCGTTAATTATTGTAGGCGATGTAGATGTTAGTGCTATGGAGGCTTCGGTAAAAAAAATGTTTTCTACACTCAAAAATCCGGCGAAAGAGAAAGCCAGAACGGCTTACACTGTCCCGCTAACCGGAAAGAATCAATTTATTGTTGCTACAGACAAAGAATTTCCTCAAACAGTAGTACAGGTTTTCTTTAAGCATACTGGTAAAACCATCAAGAGCAATATGGATTACCGGACACAAATGGTAGAAAGCTTAATGAACCAGATGCTGGCTGTACGTTTCAGTGATTTGAGTAAGGTGTCTGATCCGCCATTTGTGAATGCGGGGGCCGGTAACAGTGAGTTTATCTCCAACCTGGAAGCGTTTACCGGTTATGTTAATGCTAAGCCAGGGCAGCTGGAACAGGGCTTTAAGGCCTTGTGGAGCGAACTGGAACGGGCCCGGCAATATGGTTTCACTGCGGGCGAACTGGAGCGTGCTAAAACGAGTTATCTCAAACGAGTAGAATCGCAGTGGCGGGAAAAAGACAAAACACAGTCGGCAAACTTTGTAGACGAATACTTAAAGCACTTTTTACATGGCGAAGCCTCACCAGGTATTGACGCAGAGTACAAGCTGGCGCAGCAGTATCTGCCAGGTATCACGCTCACAGAAACCAGTACACTGATACAGCAGCTTATTGAAGCACAAAACCGGGACATTATTATTATGGCACCCGAAAAAGACAAAGCAACCTTGCCCACCGAGGCAGACGTTACTGGTTGGATAAGTGCAGTACGCCAGTCGGGTGTGACGGCATATAAAGAGGAAGCAACATCAGCGGTGCTGATGGCCGTTAAACCGGTAGCCGGAAAGGTTATCTCAGAAAAGAAAAATGATAATCTAGGTATTACGGAGTTAACCTTGAGCAACGGCGTTAAGGTAATATTAAAGCCTACCACGTTTAACAATAACCAAATCAGCTTCACTTCATTTAGCCCCGGTGGTACATCCCTGGTTAGTGATGCTGATTATCAATCAGCCGCAAATGCCGCGAGCATACTGGCTTCGGGTGGCCTCAGTAACTTGAATGCTGTACAGTTACCCAAAGTACTGAACGGCAAAGTGGCTGGTGCCATGCCTTATATCTCCGAACGGACTGAGGGTGTATCAGGAAGCGCTGCTCCTGCTGATCTGGAAACCGCTTTGCAGTTAACACATCTGTATTTCACCAAACCCAGAAAAGATACCGCGATATTCAAGGGTATCATCTCGCGGGTAAAATCGTCCCTGGCAAACCGGGAAAACGATCCGGGAAATGTATTTAACGACACCATTAGTGCTGTTCTGGGTAGCTACAACGTGCGGCGCACCGGTCCAAGCATTGGTAAACTGAACCAGATTGATCTGGAGAAGGCCTATCAAATTTATAAGGATCGTTTCGCTGATGCTTCAGATTTTACTTTCCTTTTTGTAGGAAGCTTTGATGTTGGAAAGATTAAACCATTGCTTGTGCAGTACTTAGGTTCACTGCCCGCACTAGGCCGTAGAGAAGCAGCTAGAGACTTGGGTATACATACTCCTGAAGGACGAATTAACAAGATTGTTTATAAAGGAACGGAGAATAAAGCTACGGTATACATGATTTTGAGTGGCCGTTACGACTATAATATGGAAAATAATTTGAGGCTTGATGCCTTAAAGGAAATCATTGGTTTTAGGATGTTGGATCGTTTGCGTGAGTCGGAAGGCGGGGTATATACGCCGGGCGTGAGGGTTAATTATAGCAAAAGTCCACAATCGCGTTATGCATTCTTCGTCAACTTCGGATGTTCTCCGGCTAACCGGGAAAAACTTTTAGCCGCTGCAATGGAAGAAATTAATCGTCTTAAAAAAGATGGCCCAACAGTAGCCGCACTCCAGAAGTTTATCGCACAGGAAAAGAACAGCACGGAAACAGCCTTAAAAACTAATAACTTTTGGTTGAGTTATCTGAATAGCCAGTATCAAAACGGTGAAGACCCTAATGAGATATTGCGCTACATGGAACGGTTAAACAAACTAAATCAGGATGTTGTTAAGGCCGCTGCAAATTTGTATCTGAGCGATAAAAACCAAATAATATTCAGTCTGCTGCCAGAAGAGCGGCCAGGCAATTAAATAGCGTGCAAAGCTGTGCAATGTCTTAGCATTGCAGTTATCAAATTAAGAATCTGATACCCAAAAGGCATAGCATGGTATGCATTGATGACAATTATCTCAAATTCATGTAGGATAAGCGATAATTAACGAGCTTCAATTCTAAACAAAGCAACCCCAAGCTGTAAAAGCGAGTGGCTGTTTTGTTTAAACTCTTTAAGTTGATGGCTATCATTCAGAATCTTGACATATATTAGGTACGGTAACTAACTGATGGTATTGTAAAGGAAAAAATTATAGGTTTCTAAATCAACAGTTTTTCTTAAGTAACTGCATGTCTTCACTAATTTTGCTGTCATTACCTTTGCATAGATTTGCTTAGGCCTTATACTAGTATGTCCCATTATTTTAGTAACGCTCTAAATAGGTACGCCGTTGTTTAATGTTACGGTCGTTGCGAAGGTATGCCGGGCAATGTGAAAGGTAAGCAATTTGCTAATCCTGAAATCTTAAACTGGATGTTGTCTAAGTAGGTGTTTAAGGCTTGAGCTCTGCCTTGCTGCCGGTTGCCCGCTCGGTGGCATTATCCCATTTGCCGGGATCGCACTTGCGGCTGACCGCAAGTTTCCTACACTGGCCGTCTATCGTAATGCGGAGATAGATAGGATATCTCGCCTAACGAATAATTTTTTGGCTTTCTGAATGAAAAGCAGGGAGAGTGTGGTTCTCATACCTTTTGATCAATTAAAAAAGTGAAACTAATTTGATTAATTAATCATCAGGAATCAAGATGTTTGTGTGCTGAACCTGCTGCTGATCGGTCTATTATGAACTGATTCGTGAGTTGCTTTTGTTGGTTCTAGATGACTCCCGAATTATTCACACACACACACACATTGTGATTTGCTAAATAATTTGGTGTACCCCTGAAATGAAAAACGCCTCAGATGAGGTCATCTAAGGCATTTTTGCTGTCGTTAATATTGACTTTGCGGAATGGACGGCTCCGTAACCCTGTCNGCTTGGTAATGTTACCTTTTTAGCGGAATGGACGGGACTCGAACCCGCGACCCCATGCGTGACAGGCATGTATTCTAACCAGCTGAACTACCACTCCTCCCGTTCGGGAATGCAAATATAGACACATATTTTGTCTATACAAATACAATAATCGAAATAGAGGGTAATTTTTTGTATTGTGCTTGCTTACTGATAATTAAATTTATTGTAAGATATAAGGTTCATCGTTATTTTAAAGTTTTTGACACATACATCATCTCCTGACGCTGAGATGTCTACTACAATGTTGTATTATAGTTTGCTATATCGATTCTTATAGTGACAAGGATATTGTTAGCATATATTTTCTGAAATGGCATAAGAACTACAATAAGATATCAAATGAGTCTGTACGCTGCTGCGGTTATATCTGATAGGTCATGGTCAACTGTCTGATATTATTATACCGATTTGATAGTGCGTGTAGTATCAGAATCATTTTCAGTCGGTGAGGCCCATTTGTTTACTTTGGTACTCATCATTTTTTCTTTGCTTCGCACAGTTTACCTGACAGTCTGCACTGTAATTTTACGGCCACCTATTATAGCTTTATTTAACTGCTTCTTTAATTGGCTTTCTGTGCCAGTAAGTAGCCAGTAACGAGCCGGTGATATTCATCAATGGTCCAAAAACAGCAGGCGCTAAACCGACTGTCGCCATTTTTCCCATCTCTTTAGCTAGGCCCGATGCTAAGCCGCCATTTTGCATGCCTACCTCAATAGCCATTGTCCGGCAATCGCGTTCGTCCATTTTAAACAGGCGACCGGCCCAGTAGCCGAAAGTATAACCCATTAAGTTGTGAATCAGTACAATTAGCACCAGCATAAAGCCGATATTCAGCAAGCTGCTGCGGCCCGCCGCTGTGATGATGACGATGATAAAAGCAATGCCAAACATGGATACCAGTGGCATTACCACTTCAAGCCATTTGGCTCTTTTAAGTAAATAGCGGTTAAATAAAATACCGGCACCAATAGGTACAATTACCATTTTTGTGATATCCCACATCATATCCAAAACCTTAATTTCAATGAATGCGCCACCAAGCGTTTTCATCAGTAAAGGCGTAAAAATAGGAGCCAGCATGGTTGATATGGCTGTTATCGTTATGGATAAAGCCAAATTAGCTTTTGCCAGATAAGATATAACATTAGACGCCATGCCATTAGGAGAGCAGCCAATAAGAATAATACCTGCTGCTATTTCGGGCGGAAAACCGCTTAGCTTAGCCAGTGTAAAGCCCAGCGTTGGCATAATTAAAAAATGGCTAAACACGCCTATAAATACACCTTTAGGCATTTTAATAACACCTACAAAATCCTCAACACCCATCGATGTCCCCATACCAAACATAATGAGCTGTATTAATGGCGTAATAAGAGCAGAAAGCTTAAAGCCATTTACGGTAATAAAATACTGTGGGTAATACAGCGCTGTAGTTACCGCCGCAAAGATAATAAGTGTGTAAGAAAACCCTCTTAACAGCGCAGACCCCCGGAAAGAAATGGATAAGGCAACAAAAAAGCCTATAAGCAAAGGTCCGGCTTTGGCAATATTGCCTTGTATGATAAGTACCAGTGCAATTAGCAAACAGAGTACAGCTATGCCTGCTAATATTTTGTAAGTATTTTTCAATTGGTTAGTATTAAAGTTTAGAAGTTAAAGCTTTTAGTACGGTGGTTGCCTTAAATACAAGCGTTACCACGTGCGCTTTTGCATAAACTCGTCTAATTGGGCACGGGTCATCTTCATTTCTTCGGGATGCTGAGCCAGCCATTTTAAAAAGGCGTCTTTGATTTGACTGGTCCACTGGCTGTCAATTTCGCCGGTAGTGTAAGTGCCTGCCTTTAACATGGCCTGGCCAAACTTATCGCGCAGGCCTATAAACTCAGCAGTAACAATTACCTTTTCGGCTAAATGAGCAGGGATGAACAGCACGCCTTCCTTTTCGGATATTACCAAATCACCAGGCAGTACAATAGCACGCCCAATTCGGATAGGGGTATTTAAACCCATCAACACCACAGCATCCAGGTACGACGGATCAAAATCGCGCACAAAGGCATTAAAACCCTGAATTTTGCTTAAACCTTGCAAGTCTCGTGCAGAGCCATCAAAAATAACCCCGTTTCCCGATTTACTGTAAATGGAGTTACCCAGATTGTCGCCGATTAGCGTTCCTTCTTTTATTTTGCCAAAGCCATCAGCTACATAAACATCGCCTTTGGTGAGCACGTCAATAGGCCATGCGTTGGTGTTGCCTTTGCGGCCTTGTTTTGCACCTCTGGCTTTAATGTTTTTCTCAACGTCGGGGCGGCTGGGCATATACATGGCTGTTACCACGCGGCCTACAACGGGTACATCATCATGCACCATTTTCCAATTACTTTCGAACTGGTTAGTGTAGCCTTCGTTTTTTAAAACTGTCCATGCTTCTTCAATACCTATGTTTTTTGCTCTTTCTATTAAATTGTCAGGTATCTTAGGCCTGCCGTCGGCAAAGCGTTCGCCTTTCCATTCGGAGGTATAAAATATAAGTTCGTCTTTAGATATGGTTTGAGCTTTTAATGGACGGGCATAACTCAGACCCAGCATAAGTGCTAGGCACAAGTACGTCCTGTAGTTTACTTTCTTCTTATTCATAATTCAGGTTATTGCCAGCGTAGTACTACTGCTGTTATCCGTTAGTGCTCGTTTGTAGTTTTAGGCGGAATGATAGGAGTGGCAATACCGTTAAGGTCGTACACAATTTTGCCGGCTCTGATGGTCATCTCACATTCCAGTTTTTTCTTGGCCTCTACTTTATAGCCGGTGTAATCAAATAAGCCAAATTTGCCATCACGCAAGTTCAGGATAGCTACGTCGGCGTCGGCACCTACTGATAGGTTGCCCAGTTCTTCGTGCTTAATCTCCTGCGCCGGATTAGAAGTAGATGCCTGAATTACGCTTTTTAAATCCATACCGATAGCCAGGAATTTCGACATGGTGGTTAACATATCTTTCATGGCTGCGTTCATGCTGCCTACGTGTATATCGGTACTGATAGAGCTTGGAAAAAATCCCTCCTTGGCAGCCGGGATAGCTTGCGAGTAAGCGAAACTAATACCGCCGTAGCCCACGTCAAAAAAGATTCCTTTTTTTCGGGCTTCCCATACAAACGGTTTTACTTTTTGGGTATTAATATCAACAATGTATTCCCGGGTAGCTAACTGGCCAAAGCAATGAGTAAATATATCGCCAGGGCGCAAGTGTTTCATGAACAATTCTTCGATAGGCAAGGGGGGATTACTGCCGCCAAAATCAACCATTACCGGGATGTTGCCGGCCATTTTACCAGCTTCCACCGCACGGTCAACCGGCGACCAGTCGTGCCCTTCAAAGTGTGCTACTTTAAATCCCACAACATAGTTTTTATACTGCCGAGCTATTAAAGCAGACATTCTCGAATCCATATCATTCAAATTCTGCTCGTAGCCGCCACGCATACCTTCACCCACAATATTGATAAATGCTAGTACACGTGTTTGTGATTGATCAATGGTTTGTGCTTTGAAAGTGGCAAAAGTACGCCAGCCCGAACTGCCTGCATCTACCACAGTAGTAACGCCATTGCGAAAAGTAAAGCCATCGGGCGGAAGCGCCAGGTTGCCATTCTCGTACTGGTGGTCGGGCTGGGTACCCCAAAAGTTGTGCGAGTGGATGTCAATAAGCCCTGGCGTAACATAAAGTCCTTTAGCATCAACTGTTTGCACGGCTTTTTTACCGTCAATATTTTTAGCTACGGAAACAATTTTACCGTTGGTAATGGCTACATCCATTACACCGTCAATATTGTTTTTGGGGTCGATAACATGTCCGCCTTTAATAACAATACTGTATGATTGTGCCCAGGATACCTGGCTTAAGCTTCCCCAGGTTATCAACAGCGCAAGTATGGTTTTTTTCATAAATAGGTTTATTCAATTTAAATCAGCAGTTCATTATTAAATAGTTGTGTCATTAATAATTTTTGCAAGATTGTGGTTACAGGGCCAAAGTGTAGTCACTGCACAGCCCTTAACTGTTAATTAACAGCCTGTAAAAAATAATTTTAAATAGTGCTGCTATACTGCCACAGCCTTTTGTAGAATCTCTTTTACCCGGCCTGCTACAATGTCAAGCTGGTCTGGACGTAATAAAACTACACCCACAATCAAGCTGTCTCCTCTACGATTGGCAACGATGCTTGGTGTGCCGTTTTTTAAAGCAGTTAATACATCATCGGCCTTGATTTTTATTTTATTGGGGTCCCAGGTTACTTGCAGACTAGGGAAAGCATTGGCCGGTCCTGGATCTACAACCGTTTGGGTTTTTACGGTTTGCACTGTTTCCAGTTTATTGCCAATGTATTTGGTACGCTGCAACCAGTCTTCCCATTCTTTTTTATGATCGCGTTCCAGGTAGGCTTTTAATGCTGCATACATGCCAAACATCTCTTCTTTATTTACCTTCATCGGGCGACCGATAGGTGCCTCGTGCGGACTATGATTAAGGCGTGCTGCGGCAATCAAATCTTTGCGTCCAAACAATAAACCTGCGCTTTGCGGGCCACGTATCATTTTGCCACCCGAAAAGGTTACCAGGTCAAAGCCTATTTTCTGGAATTTAAATAAGTTTTCTACAGGTGGTACATCAGCTGCGGCATCCAAAAAGGTGGGTATATTGTTTTGCTTAGCAATGCTTACAAACTCTTCGTGTGTAATGCTGCTTTTGTCTGCTGCATTAAAAAACAATGCCATAACGGTATTTTTGTTGATAGCTTGCTTCATTTCTGCCGGGCCTTCCACTTCAATAATCTTAGCGCCGGTTGTGGTTACCGCCTGGTCAAATAGGTAACGATGCGTTTTTTGCATGATAACCTCTGGCCTTGGCCCTGGATGGTTGGGCAGCATTTTAATTTTAGCAGCATCGGTGCCGGTAATGGCAGCGGCAGTGCCTAACAACATGGCGCAAGCAGCGCCCGATGTTACCATAGCTGCTTCAACGTGCAGCATTTCAGCTATTTTGGCGCCAACTTTATCTTGCAACTCATACATGTTGGCGAAATCGTGACAGGTAGAGTTGATAGCCTCCAGTACCTCGGGCAACATGAGCGAACCTGATAAAAACGTCATGGTTACACCTGCATTGATAACAGGCGTTACACCTAGTTCTTTAAAAAAATCGCGTTTAGGTGCGGCAGCGGCAGGCGCCGATTTTGTTCCTAATGCTGTTGCTGCCTTGGCTACAAAGCCGTTGGCAAGCGGAAGTAGGGTAAGGCCCTTAAGTATATTTCTGCGTTTCATGGCTTGTTCTATTTTTATACGTAAGCTATGCAATCCATCTCTACCAATGAATCGCCGGGAACGCCGCCTTTGGCAACGGCAACGGTGGTGCGTACCGGCGGGTTTTTACCAAAGCGACCTTTGTACACTTCATTCATGCCTTTATAGTCGGCAATATCGTTCAGGTATACGTTTACCTTTAAAACCTTTTCCATAGATGAGCCTGCTTTTTTTAATTCGGCTTCCAGTTCTTTCAACACAATTTCAGTATGTGCTTTAATTTCAAATGGAGCAACGTGAGCGCCTTTGCCCGCTATAAAAATCATGTTGCCTAATTTGGTTGAACCAGAAAATAGCGGTACATCTTGATAATTGGTGACGTTATTAACCTCTTTTTCGTCTTTTGCTTCCAGTGGGTTTGCTTTAGCCAAGCCGAATACTGAAATGCCACCAACAGAGGCTAATAATTTTTTTAAGATTGATCTTCTTTGTGCTTTCATTTTTGGTTTGTGTATGATGTTTAATGTTTATTTGATGCTTTTACCCAGACCATTACCCGTGGCAAGGTCTGGGCTACTCACTTCAATAAATTTAATCATTTAATTTAATTACGGGCGATCCCACCATATGCGTGTCATCAGTTCATCCGGACCCTGACGAGCTATAACGGCCTGATAGTTTTCGGCGTTCAGGTTCTGTTCGTTTTGTGGGTAAAGGAATCGCCTGAATATTTTGCCGCCGGTAGCATTGCCTACATAGTTATTAGGCGTAAGGGCAGGGTAGCCGGTGCGCCGGTAAGTGGCATACACCTCTTGTGAGTTTGGATATACGCCTACCCAAAACTGGGTGTAAATTTGCGCCATCTGGCTCTCAAAAGGAGCCGTTGCATCCAGTTTGTGATACCTAATGTACGTTTGGATCTGATTGCTGTTAATAACGCCTCCTGTTCCAAATAATGCCCACTGGCGCATAGAAGCACTGATACCATTCTCGTACAAAGTGCTTGCCGAATTAGTTGTGTACCAGCCACGCAATGCAGCTTCGGCCAATAAAAAGTTAGTTTCGGCATTAGTTAATAACAGGTACGGGCTATTAAATTGTAATATAGTGCTTGGGTTTGGCTCAGAATAGGTTACAAAATCAGCGGGTTTAGTACCCAAAGTTGCCGACATACCTTTTTGCAGCGCAGCTGATGTGTCAACAGTGGTTTTGCTGGTCCAAACAACGGCCAAAACGCCTAAACGAGGGTCTTTGTTACTTTTGAGGTAATTAATGAATACATCCTGATATTTTCCACCTTCGGGGTTGTTGGTACCAAAGTTGGCGGGGTTATAATCGGAATTGTACATGTTCAAAGCCAGCGGATTTTTGTTGATATCCTGGCCTGAAGATACATAGCCATTTACACGCGCCATATCGGCATCTTCCAAAATAACGCCGCCGGTTATAGCCTTTTGAGCCCAGGTTTGCGCTGCTGCAATATCAACCTTGGTCATGCGCATGGCTGTGCGCAGCATTAGCGAATAAGCAAACTTTTTCCATTTATTAACATCGCCTCCATAAATTAAATCTGCAGCGCCAAAAGTAATTTTTGCGGCATCAAAGCTTTTTGCAGCTTCGTCAAGTTCCTTTAACAGGTCTGCATAAATTGCTTTTTGCTCATCATATGCAGGTTTGTAAAGTGCGCTGGTATAGCCTTGTGCGGCTTGCGAATAGGGGATGTCGCCATATAAATCGGTAAGCCGACTAAAGCAATAGGCTCGCCAAACGCGTGCTGCAGCCAGTTGGTTAATCAATTCGGGCTTTCCGGTTACGGCGGCTATTACCTGTGTAATCTCATTAATTTCGTTAGGGTAAGCGTTGGTGAAAGCATTCCAAGTTTGCTGAGTTTGACTTAACACATACTTAGCGCCAAAACCTGCTACGTCATTATAACTGGTGGTATACTGCATGGTGCCTTGCAACAGAACCTGGGCTCTGCTTGCACCATCCAGTTGCGCCTTTGTAAATACGTAGGTAGGGGTAGGGCTGCTTGATGAGTTAGGATCGGTATTCATTTCATCAAAACCCTTATCGCAGGCTTGTAATCCTATACTCGCCGCAAAAAACAGTATTGATAGTTTACGTTGATATTTTCTCATGTTCATTTACATTATCAGAATGATAAAAATTAAAACTTAACCATCAGGTTCAAACCAAAGCTCCGTGTTCTTGGCAAACCAAACGATTCTAGACCTTGTGCCCTGTCGTTGGTAAAACTTGCTTCAGGGTCAAAATTGTCAGTTTGTTTATAGATAGTCAGCAGGTTGCGGGCAACGAATGATATTGAGGCGCCTTGCAGATTCACCATTTTAAGCTTGTTAACCGGAATGGCATAACTGAAGATGATTTGTCTAAGCTTCACAAACCCTGCATCGTGCAAAAACAGTTCGGAGTATGATTTATAGTTGTCATAATAAGTTCTTAAGTCGCTGATGGGAACTGTTCTGGAATATGGTGCACCGGTCTGGTCAACACCATTAAGCTGTAATCCACTTTCTCGACCTGGCAGTGTGGTTTTCATTAAACCTAAACGGGTACCATACACTTCCATTAACGAGAAGATTTTGTTACCGAACTTGCCGTCAACTAAAATGTTCAGCGAGAAGCGCTTGTATTTGAAGTCGTTGGTTAAGCCCATGGTGTAAGGGGCAACGCCATTACCTAACACTTGCAATCCTGTGGCTACAGGCAGTCCGGTGGTGCGGTTAAATACAGTATTTCCGCTAGCATCTTTTAACATGCGTGTACCTACAATAGAGCCGAATGATTCGCCAACGATATTGTTAATATAAGCCCAGCTGTTAACTGAAGTAGCCATTTGAATTTGATTTAAACCTGCCGCCAGTTTTTCAACTTTGTTTCGGTTGTAAGCAAAGTTGTAGCTGGTATTCCAACTAAAGTCTTTGCCTTTAACAGGTGTTCCGGTAAGTAATAGTTCTACACCACGGTTATCCAACTCGCCAACATTCAATACAGCAGCGTTGTAACCGCTTGCACCTGATATAGCAGTGGTTACGATATCATTAGTTGTTTTACGATCATATAAGGTTACATCAAAACCTACGCGGCTGTTCAAAAAACGGGCTTCGATACCCGCTTCGGTAGTGGTTGAGGTATAAGGGCGTAAATTTTGATTGGTGATAGTTGTGCTGGAAACGTTTTGTATAGGCTGCCCTGAACTTGGAACCATTCTGAAAGATTGGTTAATAACATACGGATCTGGAGCGCCGCCACCTACCTGCGCCCATGATGCTCTTAATTTAGCATAGCTGATGGCCGAAGGCAATTTAACCGCTTCAGACAGTACAAAGCTACCACCCACCGATGGGTAGAACAAGCTGTTGTGTTGAGGACTTAACGTTGAAAACCAATCTTTACGGCCGGTAAAGGTTAAGTAAGCGTAACCTTTAAATCCTAAGTCAACCGAACCCATTAATGAATTGATACCCGTTTTGTTGTTGGTAGGTACAGTAGAAAGGGTTGATAAGTTTGTGGCGCTATAAAAGTAAGGGATGATATAATTGCTACCGGTTATAGCGGTTTGGTTATACACCGAACGCTGTTGATTGCCGCCTACAAAGGCTGTTAAGGCCAAGTCTTTGCCAATTTTACCGCTGTAATTTAAGGTCAGCAATCCGTTGGTTTCTGATGCGTCGGCTTTTAATTCGTTGTATTGTCCGTTCAAAAAGTACAGGGTACCGGTAGGGATAATGTACTGGTAGTTATAAAAATAAAAATCGCGGCTAACAACGGCTTTTAATGATAGGTTTTTAATAAACTCGTAAGTAACGCCACCTTGACCAATAAAGCGGTTTTTGGTATCGCGCTGTTGAAATTTGTTTACCACAAAATAACTGTTGGTTGCAATAGAGGCATCATTCCAGGCAATCTCATTACCAGAGGCGTCATAACCTGGTTCTAACCAACGGATGTCGGCAGTATTGGCCGCCATGTACGGTGTCCAGTTAGGGTTACCCGAAGCGTCACCAGCCGAAGCACGGTTTTTAGCTCTTTCAATATTGTATTGGGCAAGCGCTTGAAAAGTTACCTTGCTACCTAGTTTTCCGTTCACATTAAGGTTAAAAGTTTTACGGTCAAAATTGCTGTTAGGCAATACGCTCTCGCTTTTCAAATCAGCAACCGAAAATCGGTAAGTAACCGCCTCAGTGCCACCAGTTGCGGCGATGGTGTTGGTAAAAGTAGAACCGGTACGGTAAAAGTCTTTGATTTTATCTTTTTGTGCTACGTAGGGGTGCTCTTTTCCATCAAACCCCACAAAGGTAGAACCGTCAATTTTGGCACCGAAAGAGCGACGGCCGGTGGTAATAGCAGCACTTTGTGTCATCGGTTTAACACCGCCATCACCTTGGCCATACTCATATTGCCAATCAGGGAAAACAGCCGGAGTTTCCATGGTATAAGTAGTGTTATACTCAATACCCACTCCTTTTTGCGCGCGGCCTTTTTTGGTAGTAATTAAGATTACACCATTGGCAGCACGGGCACCGTACAAAGCTGCTGCGGTACCACCTTTCAGCACGCTCATGGTTTCAATATCGTCAGGGTTAATGCCGGCTATACCGTCGCCACGGTCAACGTTACCAGCACCACCGCCGGTAGTGGCACTGCCGCCAGGTACCGAGTTGTCTATAGGCATACCATTTACTACGTATAAGGGCTGGTTATTTCCGCCTAAAGATCCATTACCACGAATGATAACCCGGCTTGAGCCGCCAGGTCCGGTAGATAAACCGGTAGCATTTACACCGGCTACTTTACCGGTAAGGGCATTGGCGATGTTGTTTTCGCGGGCTTGGGTAAATTCGTCGCCTTTAACCTCGCTTACCGAATAGGCCAACGCTTTTCTTTGGCGGGATATACCCAGTGCGGTAACAACTACCTCATTTAAATCCCGGCGCTGTTCTTTCAGTCTCACGTTAACTACCTGTCTGCCGTTAACCGGTATTTCTTGAGTGATGAAACCTACGTATGAAAACACCAATACCGCGTTACCATCAGGTACGTTAATATTGTATCTGCCATCGGGATTGGTAACCGAACCGGTACTGCTTCCTTTAACTTTAACGCTTACACCTGGTAGGGTGGTGCCTACACTGTCGGTTACAATACCGGTAACACCTTGCTGTGTTTGCGTTTGTTTAGGAGCTTCGGTTGGGTTAATTTTCTTTTTTTCGATGAGGATTACGTTACCGGATATAGAAAAATCCATGCCCAGCGGATCGAACATTTTTCTGAGTACCGAGTTCAGTAATTCGTCTTTTACATCTAAACTGATCGCCTGATTGGTAACAATCGCGTTACTAAAAACAAAACTAATTTTGGTTTCTTTATTAATGTGTTTGAGTACATCTTTAACGGGCATATTTACTACCCGTAACGATATTTTGGGATTAAGGTCTTGTATGTCGCGTGGCTTTGCATTTGTCTCTGTACAAAACATGGCAAACGTAATAGCTATCATGACTATCCTGCTTAATGCATTACATAGCAAACAAAAGGACAATGGTTTTTTTGTCATATATTTGATCAAAATTTGTAGTGGTGAAACTCCCTTTATGGGAAACTATGAATTGATTCGGGCCTGGCCCAATATGGGTTGGATGTGCTGGAACCACATTCAACCTTTTTCTTTTTTTGTAAAGCTCTCTTTATGCTATAGGCAAACTCCTTTCTTTTTTAGAAGCGTTTTATAATTTTTTTCGATTATAAAGGGTGTAAATGTTATCGTTTTGTAGGTACTTCGCATGGGTAAGTTTGGTAATTGCATTCAAAATACCCGTTAGGTTTTGTCCCTGAAAAATGGCGGTAATGTGTTGCTGTGCTAAAGCCTGATCTGTTATCTTAATATTAACACCGTACTTATTACTCAGCTTTAAAGCCACTTCATTTAAGTTAGCGTTTTCAAATATGATTTTGTCTTCTGTAAATGCAATCGCATCTTCTGGTGTGGCAAGGCGTGCCAGCAAAAACTTGTTATTCCCCTGCCAGGTAGTGGCCGACTGGCCTCTGGTTAATACAGCAAGGGCTTGGGTGCTTTCATTTTTTACCGCAACTTTACCGGTAAGCACAGTTACATTCATTGGTGCCGTTTGCGAATAGGCACTTACTGTGAAAGATGTGCCTAAAACATGGGTGGTTAATTTACCCGAATGAATAATAAATGGCTTTGTTTCGTCATGAACAACGTCAAAATACGCTTCGCCTTTTAAATAAACTTCCCGGCGTTCGCCATTAAATTTTTCCGGATACTTCAGTTCTGAATTTGCATTAAGCGTAATCTTAGAGCCATCGCTCAGCACAATTGATTTTGTTTTGGCTGATGCGGTATGCTGGGTTAAATATTTTACAGGAACGGTAGCTTTTTTCAAGAACGCAACTGCTAATAAGCCCATAACTACTGTAATAGAAGCTGCGTATTTAAAATAGCTGCTGGTTTTTACAATGCTGTTATTCTGTGTCTTTACCTTGGTGCTTATCCTGTTCCAGTTAACGTTGTGGTGTCTTAAATCTTGATGATTAGTGGATGCCCAATACCGTTGCATAGCCTCATCAAATGCTTCGTTATCCTGAGTGTCTTTAAGTGTATTGATAAATTCATCGAACTCTTCTTGCGTACAAGAATTATTCAAATACTTTTCTAAAAGGTCAGACTTTCTTTTGTTGATATTCATCTATGCCCGGTTTCTACAATAAAGACACAGCAAAATCAATAATAGACTAACTTGTTTTGAATTTTTATCTAATTGATATGGAAAAAATTAAGTATCCGGCTTGTTGGAGTGAAAATATATTCAAAATCAACAGTTATTTGTTATAAAAATTAAACAAATAACCTTTTTTATTTAGCAAAATGGAATTTATTTGATGAAAATGCGGCAAAACTGTAAAAGAAAGTAGTCTTTTCTTTTATTGTGCCGATATTATAAACAATAGAAAGTAAGTATAGCAATTAATGTGGGATGCACGCCGTTTTTTGTCAGGTAACTGTTAATAAAACTGAGTGCAGCCAACAGGTGGTTTTTTACGGTGTGTTTGGATAAATTTAGGTGTCCTGCTATTTCATCATAATTTAAGCCTTCTTCTTTGCTCATCCGGTAAACAATCTGTCGCTGAGGCGATAGTTGGCTTACTGCTTTTGAAATTAGATTTTTGCATTCTGCTACCTGTATTCTGGATTCTGTATTATTGTCATTAGTAACGGCAACACGTAAAAGTTCGTCAACCAAACGGCTGTCACTAGCAGCTTTTCGCAAATAGTTTAAAGAGTAATTGCGCACCATAGTATAAATGTAACCATCAAGATTATTTATACTTTTTAACGTATCCTGATTCATCCATAATTTGATGAATATTTCTTGAGTAACTTCCTCAGCCGCATACTGCGATTTGGCTATAGCGTACACCTGCGCATAAACACGGCGTTTATAGTCTTCAAATACTTTTTCAAATTCAAAATTCTGATGTTGGTTTAAAGTAGCAACTCTCATTAATCAGCAACAGCTTAAATGTTAAAAAAAGGTTAACTCATTTAGGAATCCCAATTTAGATAAAATTTTATCTTGTGCAATAAAAACCAAATAAAACATTAGTAATTTGTGAATATTTCAATCATTAATTCCATTTATTAGCACATCTTGTATCAATGTATGGGTATTTTGTGAATTTATTATTAAAATACTTGCCATTTAACACCATCACTCATCATTACAATAAATTTATATATATAATTTATGCAAAAGCCTGATAGTATTATATTTGACATGGACGGTACCCTTTGGGATGCCGTGGATACCTACGCGCAATCATGGAATATTATTTTTGAACAGAAGAATATTAACCGGGTGATAGAGCGCCACCATTTAATGAATATGATGGGGTGGGAAGGAAAAAAGGTAGTAGCTGCTTTGCTACCTGAATACAGCGAAGATGAAGGCATGGAAATTTATAACACGGTAACAACGTTGCGCAGTGACATATTGCCCAAAATGGGAGGGCGGTTGTATGAGGGCGTAATTGATGGCTTAAAACAATTATCAACCCAATACCAATTGTTTATATTAAGTAACTGCGCCAAAGGGCATATCCGCTTGTTTATGGATTGGGCCGGTATAAATGAATATATTGTTGATGAATTTGCTTATGGTGTTAACCGTATGCCTAAACATCACAACATAGCACTGTTGCAACAAAAGCATCATCTTAAAAATCCGGTTTATGTAGGTGATACCGAAGGCGACGGTCAGCAAAGCCGGTTGGCCGGTATTCCGTTTGTATTTGTGAGCTACGGCTTCGGAAAAACGGACGATTATGATGTTAAGTTTGACGACTTTACATCGCTCACCAAATATTTTTTAGATTTATAAGTGTTCGCACTTAAATAATACAGATATTTTGCTTTTAATTAAGCTTAATTCTTAAGCGCCTAAATTTAAAACAAAAAAAGTTTGTAACTTTTGTGTTGCCATTAGTCGCTGTGTTAATATAGTGTGTCTTTAATGTGTTCTGGTTTTTTGTTTGCCCTACCTGTAGCATACCCCGCTGCATGCATTCGCAGAAACCGGCTTAGTGATTTGGTCCTTTAATAGATTAGCGCGTGTTTTTAAATATCATAAAACCAATAACCAATATTAAAACCTGTACACCGCATGAACCTAAGAGAATATGGTTTAAGACAATTAAGCAATTTAAAATTTCTTAACAGCCGCTACTTAAAAGTTGTCGGAGCCGGCTGCCTTTTTGTTTTTACAGCTTTTACGCTGTATTCCGACGAAAAACATTTACCACAGCCAGACACCGACAATGGCGGACTTTACCTGCCCGATGGTTTCGGTGCCATAACCGTTGTTGATAGCTTAAAGGGGCGCGCCAGGCACATTGCCGTGAATAGCAACGGCGATATCTATGTAAAAGCCAGGTTTCATAACCTGAACGATGGCGATGGCAACATTGCCCTACGGGATACCAATGGCGATGGTAAGATGGACATAATACAGCCTTTTGGTAAATATGACGGCCACTCGTACGGTACGGCTATGCGTGTACATAATGGCTACCTGTATTTTAGTTCTGAGCTTACGGTTTATCGCATGAAACTTAAACCCGGTCAGTTGGTGCCTGATGGTAAGATTGATACCATTGTAGCTGACGATCCGCCTTATCATGAACATCAAACCAAACCTATTGCTTTTGATAATAAAGGGCATATGTTTGTGGGATGGGGAGCCGGATCAAACGCCGGGCAGGAACGGAATCGTGTTCCGGGCTCAAAAGGGGAGGGCGATCCTTTTTCTGCCGACAAGGGAAATCCGTTGCTGAAAGATCATGGCGGCATATGGATGTTCGACGCCAATAAGCTTAATCAAAAACAAAGTGATGGCAAACGTTACGCAACTGGCTTGCGAAGTATTGTCGCGTTGGATTGGGATCCGAAAAGCAAAGCGCTTTATACCGTTAATCACGGTCGCGATGATTTTAGATTGTTGTGGCCCGACATTTATACGCCCTGGGAAAGTGCCATGCTGCCCGCTGAAGAATTTTTTAAAGTAAATGAAGGTCTTGACGGCGGATGGCCATATTACTATTATGACCAGATTAAGGGTAAAAAACTGTTGAACCCCGAATTTGGCGGCGATAAAATTAAAGAAGGTAACGGCGCTAAACTACAAAAGCCTTTAGTTGGTTTCCCAGCTCACTTTGCACCAAACGATCTTTTGTTTTATAAAGGCAAGCAGTTTCCTGACCACTACAAAAATGGCGCTTTTATTGCCCTGCATGGTGCCACTAACCGCGCACCGTATCCGCAAGCGGGCTATGTCATTGCCTTCGTGCCATTTAAAAACGGAATGCCTTCGGGCGATTGGGAGGTTTTTGCAGACGGTTTTGCCAGAGTAGATCCTATTGTAAGTGTAAGCAATGCTGTTTATCGCCCGATGGGGCTGGCTGAAGGGCCAGATGGTTCACTGTATATTAGCGATACTGAAAAAGGTAGAATATGGCGAGTAATGTATAAAGGCGATAAAAAGGCTTTCGGTACGGCACAATTGGCGGCCATGGAAAAGCGTAAACAAACGGCGTCAAACATTAAAACACCTAATGAGATAGAAGATAATTTATTTAAAAATCTTCCAAAAAGCTCTGCTATATACACTACTTATTGTGTATCATGCCATCAAAATGATGGTAAAGGTGACGGAAACCGCTTCCCGCCGCTGGCACAATCAGAATGGGTAAACGATAAGAATCGGTTGGTTTACGTTATACTAAACGGGTTAAAAGGACCAATTACCGTTAAAGGCCAGTCATACAACGAAGTAATGCCTGCCCACGGCAGTTTCCTGTCTGATGAACAAATTGCGGAGGTGGCAACTTATGTAAAATCTAATTTCAATAACACGCCCGATATCATCACTGCTTCTGATGTGGCGCGGGTACGTAAAATGCCAATCAATAAATAATATGCTTAACTATCAATCTTTTAAAAAGATATTGTTACCAGCACTGGTAGCTACTGTGTTTAACGCCAAGGCACAAACAACCGATAAATCGGCTCTTTTTACTTCTTCAGTTTTTACACCTCCGCATAGTTTTACCGTAGGAGCAGAGGGCCCCGCCGTTGATAAAGAGGGAAACGTATATGCGGTGAATTTTGACCACGACGGTACCATAGGTAAAGTAACGCCGGATGGAAAAGCGAGCGTGTTTATCGAACTCCCTAAAGGAAGCGTAGGTAACGGAATCAGGTTTGATAGTCACGGTGATATGCTGATTGCCGATTATACCCATCATAATATCATCAAGGTAAATATGGCTACTAAAGAACAGCAAATATTTGCGCACGAGGATAAAATGAGCCAGCCTAATGATATTGCTATAGATAAGTATGACAGGCTTTATGCCAGCGACCCAAACTGGAAAGCTGGTACCGGTAAAATATGGCGTATTGATACCAACGGCAAGGTTACCCTGCTGGATAGTATGGCAACGGTTAACGGTATTGATGTAAGTCCGGACGGCCATACTTTATATGTGAACGAACTTCGCAAAATATGGGCTTATGACTTGTCCAAAAAAGGTGCTATCAGCAATAAAAGACTGGTGATTGAATTTGCCGATTTTGGTATGGATGGTATGCGTGTTGATCTCGACGGTAATATTTATCAGGCCCGTTACGCAAAAGGAACGGTTGCAAAAGTATCGCCCCAAGGCAAAGTTTTGCAAGAGATTAAATTAATCGGCCAAAAACCCACCAATGTAGCTTTTGGTGGTACTGATGGCAAAACAGTGTATGTAACCCTGCAAGATCAGGGTAATTTGGAAACTTTCAGAGTAGATACTCCAGGCCGTGAATGGCTGATGACCCAAAAGCAGAAAAAATAATATGAAACTAAACTTATGGATAGCAGGTGCAGCCTGCATAATGCTTACCGTTTGTGCAGGCAGTACCTTTGCACAAGCTAAAAAGGTTACTGCGAAAACTGCTGTTAAAAAAACAGCCGCCGTCACAAAAGCCGCTCCAAAACCATTCGCCACCGCACAAGAAATAGAAGATGGTAAAGCGCTTATTGCCAAATCCGATTGCTTGGCCTGCCATAATGCAGAAACTAAGTTAGTGGGACCGGCTTACATCGCCATTGCACAAAAGTACCCGCAAGACCAAGCTACTGTTGCAGCTTTAAGTGAGAAGGTAATTAAAGGCGGGAGTGGCGTATGGGGACCTGTACCGATGACACCGCACCCTGCCCTGGCTGCGGCAGATGTGAACAAGATGGTGGCTTATGTGCTGTCGTTGAAAAAATAATGGAACATCGAGCAAAATGTTTAAGCAGCTTTTATGAAAAATTATTCCGATAATAGCTAAGCTTAACCAGCTAAAAGCCTGATTTTTTTATGAACCATGTCTATCTCACCCGCATAGCGGCAATGTTATTGGTAATGTTGTGGTCTGCCGCATTTCAAAAAGTATCGGCCCAAAAACTTTCGGTGTATGGCCTTACGGTCAATCATCAGGTTAATCCGCTGAGTACTGATAATTTAATGCCAAGGTTTAGCTGGAAGATTAAGTCAGCGCAAAAGAACACCGTTCAGCAATCCTATGAACTAAAGGTCGGGGAGTCTACTATGCGTGCAGCAACCGATCAGTCGGTGCTGATTGCTTATCAAGGACCTGGGCTAAAGCCGGGCACCGTTTATTATTGGAAGGTAAGGGTTAAAGATAATCATGGCAATACGTCGCCATGGTCGGCACAGCAATTTTTTCAAACCGGCATTAAAGCCGATGACTGGACTGCCCAATGGATTACAGTAGCTGAAAAAGATACACCGGCTAAAAGCCCGCTTTTCAGAAAAGAGTTTAAACTGCAAAAGTCCATCAAATCGGCTATGCTGTATATCACGGCAAAAGGGCTTTATGAAGCGCGTATAAACGGAAAACGGGTAAGCGATAATTATTTGGCGCCCGGTTGGACCAGCTATAATAAGCATTTGCAATATCAGGTATATAATGTTACTGCCGATTTAAACAAAGGACCAAACGCCATTGGCGTAATATTGGGCGATGGATGGTACAAAGGCCGGGTGGCCTTTAACGACCGGCATAACTTTTATGGCGATACCCGTGCATTGCTTATGCAGCTAAAGGTGACCTATACCGATGGCTCCAGCGAAGTGATTAAAACGGATAACAGCTGGAAATACGCCTATGGCCCAATTCAGGCATCCAGTATATATGATGGCGAAATTTATGATGCCCGCTTGGAAAAGACGGGGTGGGATGCAGCGGCTTATGCGGAAGATAAAAACTGGGCTAATGTTCGGAGCATAGACAAAGGCAAAGAAGAGCTTATCAGCATGAGCGGGCCACCGGTTACCGAACATGAGGTATTTAAGCCCATGAAAATTTTTAAAACCCCTAAGGGTGAACTGGTAGTTGATTTTGGACAGAATCTGGTAGGCTGGGTGGTATTAAAAGCCCAAGGCCCCGTGGGTACTAAAATTAAGCTAAGCCATGCCGAGGTGTTGGATAAAGCCGGTAATTTTTATACTGCAAACCTGCGTTCGGCCAAACAGCAAAACACCTATATATTAAAAGCAGGCCCTGAGCAAGTATTTAAGCCGCATTTTACTTTTCAGGGCTTTCGTTATGTGAAAGTAGAAGGTTATCCTAGAGAATTAAAAGCTGAAGATTTAACCGCTGTAGCGCTATACTCAGATATGGCGCCAACAGGTAAATTCAGCACATCTAATGCCTTACTTAACCAGTTGCAGCATAACATACAATGGGGGCAAAAAGGTAATTTTGTTGATTTACCTACTGATTGCCCGCAACGTGACGAGCGCCTGGGCTGGACAGGAGATGCGCAGGTGTTTTTTAATACGGCCGCCTACAACATGGATGTTGCCGGCTTTTTTACCAAGTGGCTAAAAGATGTAAAGGCCGATCAGTTGCCCAACGGAAGTGTGCCTTTTGTGGTTCCTAACGTGTTAAATGCGTCGGACGCCGGATCAGCCGGGTGGGGCGATGTGGCCACTGTTATTCCCTGGAATTTGTACACCGTTTATGGCGACAAGCAGATACTGGAAACGCAATACGGCAGTATGAAAGCTTGGGTCGATTACATTACATCTGTGGCCAAAAACAACCTTTGGAATTCGGGCTCTCACTTTGGCGACTGGCTATTTTACCGCCCGGATGATGATAATGATGGCCGGGCCGCTGTTACCGATAAGTATATGATTGCGCAAAGCTTCTATGCAAATTCTACACAATTGCTTATTAATGCGGCAGGTGTGTTAGGTAAAATGGATGATGTGCAAAAATATACAGCCTTGCTGCAAAACATCAAAAATGCTTATGTTAAAGAATATCTTACAGCTAATGGCAGGCTGGTGTCCAATACGCAAACGGCCTATGTGTTGGCTTTACAGTTTGATATGCTTCCGGAAAATTTAAGGCAACAAGCGGCCGAAAGGTTGGTGGCCAACATACGCGATTATGGCAATCATCTTACCACCGGATTTTTAGGTACACCTTATTTATGCCATGTATTAAGTAAATATGGATTTAACGATGTGGCATATGATTTACTGTTGCAGGAAACCTATCCATCATGGTTGTATCCGGTTAAGATGGGTGCCACAACTATTTGGGAAAGATGGGATGGGTTAAAGCCTGATGGTAGCTTTCAAACTATAAGTATGAACTCATTCAATCATTACTCTTACGGTGCCATAGGCGATTGGATGTACAAAAATATCACCGGCATTAATCCAGGTGCTAGCAGTTCTGGTTATAAAAATATTATCATCGCGCCAAAACCGGGCGGAAAGCTAACCCATGCTACAGCTGAGTTGGAAACAGTATACGGCGCAATTAAATCCTCGTGGACTATGGATAACGGCTTGTTTAAACTGAATGTGAGCGTCCCCTGCAATACTACAGCCATAGTGATATTGCCTGATGGAAACAGGCATGAAACAGGATCCGGAGATTACCATTTTGAATGTAAAGCCGGTACTATAACAACACTGAGCAGTCAGCAAAAGTAAACAGTAAGTACGCCGGATAAATCTCTTTTCTATTTAAGAAGCTGATACAATACTATTGTACTTTTGCAGCAATTGCTACCGGCTGTTTAATTGTGCAAATGATATCACAACAGACGGTAGGCCTGGGCAAAATTTAGCTTTTAAACAAATTTTAAATGAAAGAACAATTAGTTGAATTGATCAACAATCTAAAAAGTCAGTCGCTTGTATTTAATGATGTTATCAAGTTTATAGAAACCTACTACCAGCATCAGCCAACCGCATTTAAAAATGGTGATGTGTACAACGAAGCCACTCAAAATCAAGGCAGCGCCAAGGTGTTTGCTTTTGGTAAGCTTAATAATTTGAGTGAAGAAGATACCCTGTGTTTATTTGCCGAACATTACCAATCTGTACTGAATCATCCGGATGCGGCAGACCATCAAAACATAAGGCAGTTTATGGTTCATGGATGGTCGGGAGTAGTATTTGAAGGTGAGGCATTATTAGCAAAATAATTGCGTATGATTATTTACGGTAGGCCTGCCATTGCGTTGGCTTACCGTAAGTAAATTGTATGATCTATGTCTGATATTTTATGTGTTAGTGTTTAAGTTTTTTAAGCCATTAACTCGGGTTTGATAAGCAAGGTTAAACAAGGTGGTTGTGTCTGTGTTGTAGTCTTACATCTATCAAGAGTACTATATATGATCAAATCAACCGAAACCACTACTGCAGCCCGGTTTATGTTTGTTTACAACGAAGAAATAATTTTTTGTACATCAGATTTAAACGCCTACAAAAAAGCTATCAATCCACATGATATAGGCCAGATTTCTTCGCAAGATCAGGTCCTTATCCACGAAGAAGCGTATACTATTGAAAGTATACAAATTGAACACTATTCGTGGCCTATGGATCATCCCACACCTAATCAGGCTGGGCAACCGTATCTATATACGATTAACGTAACATTAAACCTTTCGAAAACATCTGATGATCAGTATTAATCTTAACCGGCTTGTGTTATGGCTTTAAAAGTTTACCGCTATTAATTGGGAGTTTTTTATTTGTATCCCATGGCTTGTAAATTAAACAAGTTGGCATAGTGTCCGCCTTTGATAAGCAATTCTTCATGAGTGCCCATCTCCGCTATCTGTCCTTTTTCTAGCACTAAAATGCGGTCGGCCATCCTAACGGTAGAAAACCGGTGCGATATCAATACGGCCATGCGGCCTTGGGTTAATTCAGTAAAGCGTTCAAAAACCTCAAACTCAGCCCGGGCATCAAGTGCAGATGTGGGCTCATCCAGTATCAGCAACTGTGCATTGCGCATGTAAGCTCGGGCAATGGCTATTTTTTGCCATTGCCCGCCCGATAGCTCAACACCTTCTGCAAACCGTTTGCCCAACATTTGCGCATAGCCCCCCGGCAGCCCTTGAGCAACCTCTTCGGCCAAACTTAGCCGCGCAGACATATGGATAAGGTCTTCGTTCTCTGATTCGCGGATATTGCCTGCTGCAATGTTTTGCGAAAAGGTCATTTGGTAACGCAAAAAATCCTGAAATATAATGCCGATATGTTGCCGAAGCTCTACTAAATCATATTTTTTCAAATCATAACCATCCAGCAAAATACGGCCTTCGGTAGGGTCATATAATCTGGCCAGTAATTTAACCAGGGTGGTTTTTCCGGCGCCATTTTCGCCAACCAGTGCCAGTTTTTCACCGGGATGTAGCGTAAAATTTAAATGCCGGTTGGCCCAACGCTCACTGCCTTCATATTTAAAGCCTACATTCTCAAAAGTAAAGCCGTTACATATGGGGTTGGGCAAAGGCCTTGGTGTGGGCGAGTTATGGATTTTAGGTTTGATGTCAAAGAATTCAAAAAAGTCGCGCAAATAAATAGCACCCTGTGATACCGCAGAAAAACGTGTAAGTACACCTTCCAGCAAGCTTCTTAATTGCCTGAAAGAACCGGCCAGAAAAGTAAGTTCGCCAATAGAAAGGTGGCCGCTAATGGTGCGTACAATCATAAATAGATATGCACCGTAATAGCCCGTGCTGCCTATCAAGGCAAAAAGAGTACCCCATAATGAACGTTGTACGGCAATGCGTTTATTATCGGTATAAAACTGGATAGCTAGCTTTTTAAACCGGTTGATGATAAAGCCAGATAAGTTAAAAATCTTAATTTCTTTAGCTGTTTCGTCGCTGGCACCCAAGTAGCGTAAATAATCCAGTTCGCGCCGTTGGGGCGTTTGGCTTCTGGACAGGGCATAAGTTTGATCGTTAAAATAAGATTCGCCTAAAAATGCCGGCAAAATGGCAACCAGCAAAAGCAGAATAAGCCACGGATTAAAAGCAAGTAGCCCGGCGGCCAAAAAAGTCATCGTAATTAAATCCTGCACTTGGCTTAATACCTGCGACAGCAATATCGTTCGTCCAACGGTTTGTTGCCTGGCCCGTTCCAGCTTATCGTAAAATACAGCATCTTCAAACTGGTCCAAATCAAGCGTTGCGGCATGCTCCATTATCTTTACCGATGTATGGTTAGAAAATAGGTCGCCTAACAGGCTATCCATTAAATTGATAATCCGGCTAAGAGCATCAGAAACAATGGCCAATATGAATTCAGCAGTTACCAGTTTCCATAAATAAGTATGCGATGTTGTAACTGTTGTTGCTCTGTTCAAATGAATAACCTCATCAATAATAAGCTTGCCAACATACAGTATAAGTAGCGGAAAAGCTGCCTTTACAATGCGCAGCAAACTGCTGGTGAGCATCATTTTTGGGCTGGCTTGCCACACTAGTTTAAAAAATGCAGGCAAATTGCTAAGTGCCTTTAGCCGTTCTTTCCAGCTAGGCTTGGGTGTTGGTTTAAATACAGGTCTTCTCAATGCTAAACTTAACGTGTTTGTGTAAAGATATGGACTATGATTAGAGTAGATACGTTAACAAGCGTGATGATTTTAAATATTGCATTTCAATTGATTGTTTATGATATTTAGCCTCTGTTTTAGACAAAGCCTGCGTGATAACACATTTAATGACGAGAGCGAATAGCGGCGACAAACACAATCTGGTATTTAAAGGCGCCAACATTGCCAACTTAACCGAAACCCTTATTGCGCGCCATACCAGCGGCTCAATAGATTGGGATGGCAAAGCATGGCAAAACGTTACGCCGCAATATCTGGACATCAACAGCGGCGCATTTACCAGTTTTTTTGCTTCGGCTACTTCTGCGGTGGTAATCATCACCCAGCAAAAAGATGGTTTACATATCTCGTGCGACTGTACGGCCGGGCCGGGTATGCTTTGCGAACATCAGGCAGAGGTGCTGTGGGCCATTGTCAAGAAAGAGGAGTTTCGCTTATTTTTTGATGATGCCTTACGCTATAATAAGCTTCGTAAATTCGCTGCTGATTATGGGCTGGAACAAGAGGCCAATCTGGATCAATACTTTAGCATTGCTTATATTAACAAAAAACTGCACCTGGCGCCTAAGTCGCCCGCACTGCTGCCAGTTACCAAAGAAAGCTTAAATACTTTACAGCAACTTATAGTTCAGGATAGTATTCTGCCGCATACTGCTGCTAATGAGGGTCAACAGATAACTTGTGTGGTACTCAAACAGCATAAGTATTATAAATATCTTTTTATAGAGCTATACCAGACGCAAACCACCCGGGAAGGTAAAATTAAAAATCCGCTCACGTTTTTGCCGCCTTTAGATCAGGTTTGGCAAACGGAAGATGCTGAACAATTGAAGTTTTTTACCGGTATAAATAAGTTTCAAAATCATTTAAACAGCAAGCGTAGCGACGCAGATATAGCTGCGTTAAGGGCGGTGGTTAAAAATCCGTTAGGGTATCCTTTTTATTATCATAACAGCGAAGTGTCTGATAAAATAACCGCCGCATCTGTAATGCCGGTAGTTGTAAAATCATTACCGAATCAATTAACGCTGACGGTTGCTCAGAAAGGTAATTTTTTTGAGATAGCGGGCAATGTCAAAATAGCTGGAGAGACGTACGAGTTGAAGTCGATGCAAGTTGTTCTTACTTACTTTGTAAAGGCTGGCGAAGTGTTTTATTTAGCCGATAACCTGCAGGTGCTCAATGTGATTGAGTTATTTGCCGGTAAGCCCGAAAATTTGCTGATACATCAAAGTAAATATCCCGAGTTTAAATTACAGGTGCTTTCTAAACTGGAAGATAAAATTCATATGCGTTACCAGCATATAAAACCGGCAACATCTATACAGTTGCAACAGCAGGGCTTTAATGCGGAAACAGAGAGCATTATTTACCTGTCTGATTTCGGTTCTCATGTAATGCTGATTCCGGTAATGCGCTATGGCGAGGTAGAGATATCCACACGTACAAAAAGGCAGATTTATAGTGTAGATAACCGGGGTAACGAGTTTATGGTGCAACGTAACGAGGCTGAAGAAGATGATTTTACGGCCTTACTTATTAAACAGCACCCGCAGTTTGAAGAACAGTTATATGATAATGACCTGCATTATTTCTATCTGCACAAAAGGCATTTTTTAGATGAAGACTGGTTTTTGAATGTGTTTGAAGAATGGAGAAGCCATCGTATTACTATACTGGGTTTTAACGAGTTGGAAGGCAATCAGTTGAATCCACACAAAGTTAAAATTAGTATTAAAGTACTAAGCGGTATCAACTGGTTTAACGTGCAGGTAGGTGTGCGCTTTGGTAAAACCCGCGCAGCGTTAAAGAAAATATACCGGGCGGTAAAAAACAAATGTAAATACATTCAGCTCGACGACGGTACGCTAGGTGTATTGCCCATCGAGTGGCTCGAAAAGTTTGAAGGGTATTTTAACTCGGGCGAGGTGGCCGACGATGAAACCATTCGCGTTCCTAAAATTAACTACACGGCTATTGAGCGATACTACGATGCCGAGCAGTTGGACGAGGGTGTGTTGGACGAACTAAATATTTACCGCAGGCAACTGGCCGATTTTAGCGAGATTAAAGACATTCCGGTACCTGATGGCTTAACCGGAACGCTGCGTCATTACCAAAAGCAGGGCTTAAACTGGCTTAACTTTTTGGATGATTTTAACTTTGGCGGTTGTTTGGCCGATGATATGGGCTTAGGTAAAACTATTCAAATCATCGCCTTTATCCTGTCGCAGCGTACTAAAGTAAGTCATAATACTAATTTGCTGGTGGTGCCAACATCACTGATATTTAATTGGCAGCAGGAAGTTGAAAAGTTTGCGCCATCTATAAAAATGCATACCATATATGGAGCTAATCGTATCAAAAGTATTGAAGCGTTCGATCAATACGAGATTGTGCTTACTTCTTATGGTACCTTACTATCTGATATTAACTTTTTAAAAGACTACACTTTCAATTATGTTTTTCTGGACGAGTCGCAAAATATCAAAAATCCTGAATCACAACGCTACAAAGCTGCCCGTTTGCTAAAAGCCCGAAACCGGGTGGTGATTACCGGAACGCCCATAGAGAATAACACTTTTGATCTGTACGGGCAGTTGTCCTTCGCTTGCCCAGGGTTGCTGGGTAGCAAGCAGTATTTTAAGGATATCTATTCATCGCCCATTGATAGTTTTAAAAGTAGGAAGCGGGCAGTGGAACTGCAAGAAAAAATAAAGCCGTTTATTTTACGTCGCACCAAGCAGCAGGTAGCTACCGAACTGCCCGAAAAAACCGAGATGGTGCTGTACTGCGAGATGCAGCCGCCGCAGCGCAAAATTTATGATGCCTACGAAAAAGAGTTTCGTGAATATATCTCGGCCACTACGGGCGATGTGTTAAAGAAGAGCGCTATGAATGTGCTAAAGGGCTTAACCAAACTTCGGCAAATATGCAACTCGCCACTACTGCTCAAAGGCGAAAAGATGCCGGGCGATGCTGCTATTAAAATTGACGTTTTGATGGAGCAGATAGAAGAGAAGCGTTCGCAGCATAAAATTCTGGTGTTTTCGCAGTTTGTATCCATGCTGGATTTGATTCGTAAAGACCTGGTGAGAAAGGGTATAGGCCATACCTATTTAAGCGGGCAAACCAGAAACCGCGAGGCTGTGGTTACCGAGTTTCAAACCAACCCGCATGTTCGTGTTTTTCTCATTAGCCTTAAAGCTGGCGGTACCGGACTTAACCTTACCGAGGCAGATTATGTTTACCTGATAGACCCTTGGTGGAACCCGGCTGTAGAAAACCAAGCTATTGACCGTAGCCACCGCATTGGTCAGGATAAAAATATTGTGGCCGTCAGGCTGATATGTCCCAACACGGTAGAAGATAAAATAACGGTGCTGCAGCAAGCCAAAAGGGATTTAGCACGGGATTTAGTAAAAACGGACGCCTCGTTTATACAATCGCTTAAAAAAGAAGATCTGCTGAACTTGTTAGGACATACTAGTGACGATTAAAGCAGCCGGCATTTTATTCATCATTTTGTTCCATTTGGGTGATGATTTGGTTTACTTCCGATTCGGCATTTTGTAGCTTGGTTTTGCAAAGGCTCACCAAGTACGATGCACGCTTAACTTTTGCGGCCAGCTCGTCAACCGACATGGTTTCTGATTCCAGTTCGCGGGCAATGGCTGTTAGCTCAGTATAAGCTTGTTCATAGGTTATTGTCTCTTTCATCGTGTTCTTTCTTGTCGGTTACTGTAGCTAATAGTTGTTGCTTGGCAAAGATAACGGCTATTTCATTACCCGGTTCAATGTTGTTGCCGTTGCTTACAAACTGTTCGTTATGTTTAATAATCGCAAAACCTTTTTTCAATACGTTTTCTGATGATAACAGACGGATGTAGGTCGAGAAGTTATTCAACGAATGTTGCTGGTTTTGTATAAAGTGTTTGCTGTTTAACAACAGTTTTTCAGCCATACCATCAATATCCCTTTGCTTTTGGTAAAGCAGCAAGCTGGGCCGCCTTGATACCTTTGCCGATAAAGCTTGCAGGTTTGATCGGTGCTGATAAAGCAGCTTTTGGCTTTGTGTAGCCACAAACTGATTCTGATTGTTTAGTTCTTGCTTTTGTGTGGTAATTAAATCTTTGACTGAGCTGATTAGGCGGTTGTTTATCTGCGCCAAAGCCTGCATATGGTTGGATACCATTTGCTGCGCACGAATGATGATGCTCTTTTCCATCGATAGCATGTCATCAAAGAAATCGCGATTGTGAGCGATTATAAACTCGGCCGCTTTAGTTGGCGTTTTAACGGCGGTATGAGCCATTAAATCGGCTACGGTTTCGTTTTTTTGATGACCGATACCAGTGATGATTGGAATTGGAAAACGGGCTATGGCACGGCCAACGGAATACTGTTCAAACAACAGCAAATCGGTTTGAGCACCGCCGCCGCGGATTACAACCACCGTATCATAAGTCTTACCCGAATGGTAAATCTCAATCAACTTTTCTACAATATACTGTGCATTGTTTTCGCCTTGAACTACCGTAAAATAGGGTTCTATCTTAAAGGTGTAACCAAATTTGTTGTTTTGCAGCGTATGTAAAAAATCTTCATAACCAGCCGAAGTACTGGATGAAATAACAGCAATATGCTGTAGTACATGGGGTAACTCTAATTCCTGGTTAAAGGTGATGTAATTATCATTCTCTATCCGCACATGGTCAGCATTCTCTTTAACAAGTCTTAATAAGGTAGCCTGTTTCTGCTTTTCAAGTGTGCCCAGTGTAAAACTGGTATCAATATCATGCACAACCAGCTGTAAGCCAAAAGCAGGGTGGTAATTTACGCTTACCAGTACCAGCACATTGATATCATTGGTAAAGCGTTGACCGGTTGCTTGTTCAAATGCGGTGATTTGTTCCGAACCTTCTGTCCAAGCCCTGGCAGCAAACTTGGCTATGATAGCGCTGCTGCCGGGGTCTTTTTCAATCAGGTCAAAATAATGGTGATTTTTGCCGGCTTTATAACTGTGGCTGGTTACATCTGCTATTACCCAAAAGGCCCTGCCCGAAAAAACCTGTTCCATTACCCCGGCCACTAGGCCCGATAGTTCGGATAAGCGGAAAAAAGGTGCGGTGCTCAATGATAGTATAATTTGTTAGCTGCAATCAAGAACTTAAAGCGCAGGTGCAAGTGCTAAGCTCGCACCATTTCTACATGTGGTATGCCATCTTCATCGTAATGCTCGCCCTGAGCCACAAAGCCAAACTTTTCATAAAACGGTAATGCGTATACCTGTGCGCCAATACGAACCGGCCCCGAGCCAAATAAACGCTGAACTTCTTCAAGCGCACGCTCCAGTAATATACTTCCCATTCCGGTACCTCTAACTGTACTGCTGGTTATAATTCTGCCAATAGATGTTTCAGGGTAGGATATACCGGGCGGTACCAAACGGGCATACGCCACCAAACTGCTATCCTGCCAAAGCATCAGGTGATGGCATTTTTGATCTTTATTGTCGGCATCTTGAAACACACAATTTTGCTCTACTACAAATATCTCGTTACGCAAACGTAATATGGCGTAAAGCTCGATAGGGGTAAGATCGTAAAAAGATTTGCAGCGATCGATATAACTGATTGACATTAATGTGTTTTTCGAATTAATTGTTGTGTAAAGCCTCTAACTGGCTGGCAATAGCCTGTAATAGTTGCGGATTTAGTTTTTTACTTTCTTTTTCGGCCAGTTCAGGACTGATTAAGGCTCGGTACCGGTACTCTTCATCCGGTTCAAAAAGCACAGCAATGCCATTAACATTCACCTCAAATTTATGCTGGTAGCCAAATTGCAAAAGCCTGCTATCCAAAAGCAACTCTTGGGTGTCATAATTAACCGGAAGTTGAAAAACATCATCCATGCTGCAAAAATAAGCTAATTTTTTTAGGATTAGTTAGCTAACTATATACAATAAGATAAGGAATTGTTAATGCAGGGTAATTTAGACAGCAACTTTTTAACAAGGAACGAAGCGCTTATGAGTAACATTCTAATTACGTAATCATAACAAAAAGATATAATAATTTACAATTGTTTTTATTTAGACTGATTCTTATTAAATTCGCTTCCGTTATACCGTAGTTTGTTAACTCATAGTGATAAGGTATACACCTGCTGTTAATTGCCACAAAAATGAAAAAGATACTTATTACTATTTCCGCCTTTATTTCTCTTTCGGCGTATGCACAAAAGAATACATTACTAGATCAATCTTTTTGGCAAAATAAGCCTGACGTTACCCAAGTAAAAGCCGAGGTAGATAAAGGTAACAGTCCGTCGCAATTGAACGGCATGAGCTTTGACCCGGTGGTGATTGCTATTAATGCGCAGGCATCAACCGAAACCATTAAATTTTTGATAGATCAGCCAGGTAACGATGTCAACAAATTAACTCATGATGGCCGTACTTATTTGCATTGGGCAGCCAACCGAGGTAATGACGAAGTAGTAACTTATGTAATATCAAAAGGTGCTAAAGTAAATTTGGAAGATAGTCATGGTAGTACACCTTTAACTTTCGCTGCCGGCAGCGGCCAGCAAAACACCAAAGTGTACGATGCGCTTGCAGCGCATGGTGTAGATTTGAAAAAAAGCACTAATCAGGATGGTGCAAACGCACTGTTGCTGGCTATAGCTAATGATAAAGATTTTGCGCTCACCAATTATTTTGTGTCTAAAGGGCTTGACTTAAAAAGCACTGATGCTGCAGGCAACAATGCCTTTAGCTATGCGGCTAAAAGCGGCAATATGGAGTTAATGAAAACAGTACTGCAAAAAGGAGTTCCGGTTAATCAAAATGCCATGCTGATGGCTGCGCAGGCAGGCGGTGGTCGTCGCGGACCTGGCAGCAGTGCCGGTGCAACCCTGGCCGTTTACCAGTATTTAGAAAGTTTGGGTGTTAAGCCAACTACAACCAGCAAAACCGGCGAGAATGTATTGCATTACATTGCACGCAAACCCAATCAGGCTGAAATTATACAGTATTTTCTGAGCAAAGGTGTAGATGTTAACAAGGCCGATGAAGAAGGTAATACGCCTTTGATGAATGCTGCATCATCTAACCGCGATACAGCGGTGTTGGGTGCGTTATTACCCCGCGTAAAAAATATTAACCAAGCTAATCAAAAAGGTGTAACTGCGCTGGCTTTGGCGGTGCGCAACAATTCGCCCGAGGTGGTACGTTTCCTGGTAAACAAAGGCGCCGATGTAAAGGTGACCGACAGGGCAGGCGATAACCTGGCTGCTTACTTAGTACAGTCTTACAGTAGTGGTGAAGGTAGATCTGGCGGTTTTAACGGCCCTAAGCCTGAGGATTTTGATGCTAAATTGAAAATTCTTCAGGATAAAGGTTTTGACTTAAAAGCACCGCAAAAAAATGGCAACACCCTGTATCATTTGGCTGTTACCAAAAATGATATTTCATTGCTTAAACGCATCCAACCGCTGGGTGTAGATGTAAATGCTAAAAACAATGAAGGCATTACCGCTTTGCATAAAGCCGCTATGATTGCTAAAGACGATGTGATGATGCAATACCTTTTATCAATCGGTGCTAAAAAAGAACTGACCACTAATTTTAAAGAAACGGCATTTGACTTAGCCAGTGAAAACGAGTCATTAACCAAAAAGAACGTATCTGTTAATTTCCTGAAGTAATACACATGTCTAAGTTATTTAAAGCAACATTTTTATTCGTGGTGCTAATTTTTGCGCTGTCAACCGTATCTTTTGCTCAGTCGGGCGCTACCTCAAAGTATCGCTGCATGATTCAGATGACCAATTACATGGGCGAGGGGGCATACATTGTAATATCCTTAATTGATGGTAAAGGCAATTACGATAAAACACTGTATGTGCTGGGCTCTGATAAAAAATGGTACAAAACGCTAAAAGAATGGAATAAATTTTACGCTAAAAAACCAACCAACATCAGCGCCATTACCGGTGCATCGGTTACCGGTGGCGACCGTAGCGTAAATGTTATTGAAATTGAAAGTGCAAAAATTAACGCTGGTTATAAACTGCGTTTCGAAAGTGCGGTAGAAGACAAAAACTACTATGTGAAAGATCTGGAAATACCGCTGACTACCGAAACCCTATCGGGCAAAAACGAAGGCACCGGATTTATCCGTTATGTGCGCTTCAGCGCTAATTAAGGCATTTTAATATCGTATATGACTATTTCGATATGGAGATACAGCCACTTAGCTTTGGCTGTATCTTCTTTTTTGTTGCTTACGCTGGCATCTGTAACGGGTGTTATACTTGCTTTCCAGCCAGTATCCGAAAAGGCGCAACATTATCGTGTTGATGGTTTTAACCAAATCACACTTGCTCAGGCATTACCAGAATTGCGAAAGCTATATCCTGATATCAGCGAGCTTACTGTAGATGCCAACCAGTTTGTCCAAATCAAAGCCAGCGACGCACAGGGTAAGAATCTAGTTGCCTATGTAAATCCTTTAACCGGTAAAGTGTTAGGTAAACCTCGCCCTAAAAATGAATTCTTTCAATGGGTGACTGATCTGCACCGTTCCTTGTTTTTGCATGAGACAGGCCGCTTTTTTGTTGGCTTAACCGCTTTTTTGTTATTGCTGATTGCGCTATCGGGCACTATGCTCATCATTCAGCGGCAACGAGGGGTGAAACGCTTTTTTACCCGTGTAGTACGTGATAACTTTGCGCAGTATTATCATGTTGTTCTGGGGCGGCTGTCGCTTGTAATTATTATCGTTATCGCGCTTACCGGCACCTACCTGTCCATGTCTCGCTTTGGTTTGGTTAATACAAACGTCATATCTCCCAAAGTTGATTTTGATGCCATTCGTTCCAACCCTAAAGTAAATCCTGAGGATATAGCCATCTTCCGTAATACTTTACTGTCGCAGGTGCAAAGTGTAGAATTCCCTTTTTCAGAGGATGTTGAAGAATATTATACCCTTAAACTTAACGATAGGGAGCTAACGGTAAATCAAATAACCGGAGATGTTCTTACCGAAATTAAGTACCCTACGGCTATAATCATTGCCAATTTAAGCCTTAACCTGCATACGGGACGGGCCAGTGGTATTTGGGCTGTTATTTTAGCTATAGCATCCGCCAATATCTTGTTTTTTATTTATTCAGGCTTTGTAATTACCTGGAAGCGTTTGGCCAATCGAACCAAAAACAAGTATAACGTAGCTGATTGTCGCTTCATCATTTTGGTTGGTTCAGAAAACGGCAGTACCTTTCGCTTTGCACAAGCAGTACACAATCAGTTGCTTAAACAGGGTGAAAAGTCGTTTTTAACGGATTTAAACAGTTATACCGCTTTTCCAAAAGCAGAGCATTTGTTGATTATTACCGCTACTTATGGCATGGGAGAGGCTCCAACAAATGCATCTAAGTTTGCTACCCTTTTGGCCAAATATCCGCAGCCTAATAAGATTCACTACTCGGTACTTGGGTTTGGTTCGCACGCTTACCCTGACTTCTGCAAATTTGCGTTTGACATAAACAACCTGTTGGCTAAACAGGAGTGGGCTCGGCCGCTGATTGATATCCAAACGGTTAATGATAAATCTCCAGACGAATTTAGCTTATGGGCCGAGGCCTGGTCGCAGCAATCAGGTATACAGCTGGCTGTACTTCCGGAACTAAATAGCACTAAATCTGCCCGCTATGAAACGCTTGTTGTAAAGAACATCACGCCATTAACCCGTACCAATGGCACTTTTCTGATTCGTTTACAACCCAAGCGCAAGCTACGCGTTACCTCGGGCGATTTGTTGGCCATCTATCCGGCAAATGATCACCGGGAAAGGCTCTACTCTATTGGGTTTGTCGAAAACGAAATCCAATTAAGTGTGCGACTGCATGAAGGTGGACTAGGATCAGGATTTTTACACCGTTTGCAACCCGGTGACGCCATAAAAGCGCGCATTATTAACAACGAACACTTTCATTTTCCGGCTAACGCCCCCGAAGTGGTAATGATTTCGAACGGCACCGGCATTGCCCCATTTTTAGGCATGATTAGCCAGAACACTCAAAAAATATCTTGTCATTTATACTGCGGTTTCCGGGATGGCGCTTCTTTTGAAATATATCAAGACATCGTTGATAAAAATAGGGCCTTAGGCAAACTTACCCGACTGCATGTAGCTCGTTCGCGCGAAGGGGAAAAACAGTATGTTAGTCATCTGATTGACAGGGACGCTAAATTTATTGCCTCGGTGTTGGCAAAAAGTGGTGTAATTATGATATGCGGCTCGCTCGCTATGCAAAAAGATATTATCGAACTGCTCAAAAGTATTTGTCAGCATCAAACCGGAAAGGGTGTTAGCTTCTATCAGTCGCACGGGCAAATTTTAATGGATTGTTATTAGGATTTCAGATTTATCATCGCCTGATTATAGCGCATACTTTTTTACATCCAAGTTCTGCGAAAAGATTTTTTCATCGTCCCCAATCATGATGCAGCTATAATGCGGATACCTTTTAATGAGTTGCAGTCCTTTTACTTTTCCTAAAACCATCATAGAAGTGCTTAGTCCATTTGCCACTTCGGCACTGGGGCCAAATACGGTTACGCTGCACAGCCCGGTAGCCGGGTAACCAGTGGCCGGGTTAATGATATGTGAATATCGCTTTCCATTAAAGATTACATATTTTTCATAACTGCCAGACGTAACCACCGCACCTTGCTTCAGGGGCACTACGGCAAATATGGTATCCTTATGTAGAGGGTTAGTAATACCAATGGCCCAATCGTTGCCGTTGGGTTGCTTTCCCCAAGTGTTCATATCGCCCGAGCCGTTTACAATACCAGCTTTAATACCCCGTGCCAGCATCATGTCGCGGCAACGGTCGGCTGCATAGCCTTCACCCAAGGCACCAAAGCCAATCTTCATACCTTTCTTTTTTAAGAAGATAGTGGAGTTTTGGGCATTCAATACAATATTGCGGTATCCCACTTTTTCTACCGATTTCTTAACGGCCTCGGGGGTAGGCATCTTGGTCATAGAGCCATCAAACTTCCAGATGCGATCCATAGCGGCAAAACTTATATCAAAAGCGCCGTTAGTTATTACGGATAAATGAATTGCCCGTTGAGTTAATGCAAATACCTCGGCGCTTACTTTTACTGGTTTAATGCCGGCATTACGGTTTACCTCCGATATCTGGGTGTCAGCTTTCCAGTCGGATATTAAATTTTCTATCCGTGTAATTTCTGCTATAACGGTGTCTATGTTTTGCTCTGCAGATAATGAATCATTAGCCACAATCGTAATATCAAAACGGCCGCCCATCAGCTTGGTTGTTCTTTTTCGCAGCACCTGTGCCGATGTGCTAAAGCTAATAAGGATAATCAGCAGAAATAATATTTTTTGCAAAGAATGGCTATTTATTTTCATGCAGTAGCTAGGATGCTATAAATGTTTAATTTAAAGTAGATAATGCTTTTCTACAGGTGATAAATTGTGCAAAATTACTACTGTAAGTTGATTTCATGATAAAGAGATTTTAGAAAAAATGTACCTTTGTTTCATTTCATTCACTGCTCCTCAATTTATATTTGACACCTCTAACACACTTCATTAAAGGTAATTATCGAACAGTATTTTCGATAAGTGTTCTTTGCATAGTTTTTTATTTGTGTGTTCAGCAAAATTACCTGCTTTTTCATACAGTGGTCGAGCTTTTCTCTATCGTGATAGCTTTTGCGGTGTTTATTGTGGCCTGGAATTCCCGTAAAATGCAGGATAACCACTACTTATATTTATTGGGTATATCATATATTTTTATAGGAGCATTGGATTTGATGCATACCCTAACCTTTAATGGAATGCACTTGGTAAAAGGGCCTTCTTATGCAGCCAATCAGTTTTGGGTGGCTACCCGCTTTTTAGAATCGGTTACTTTTGTAATAGGATTCAAATTTATAAAAAGCAAAACACGACTGAACGCCGAAATTATATTTTTAACGTACTTCTTAATTTCTCTCGCCGTTTTCCTCTGCATTATGGTGTGGCGTATTTTTCCGGTGTGTTATATAGATGGCATAGGTCAAACACAATTTAAAATATATGCCGAATACGCCATTATTGCTGTTTTGCTGCTGGCTGGCTATTTGCTTATAGAAAATAGAAAGCATTTTAGTTTGGCTGTTTACCGGTTGCTTTTTGCATCACTGATATTTACCATCATCAGCGAGTTCTGTTTTACCCTGTATGTATCCAATTACAGTACAGCTAATGAGCTGGGCCATTATGCCAAGCTGATTTCGTTTTTTCTAATCTATAAAGCTAATGTGGAAACTGGTTTTTTAAAGCCAACCACTGCCATTTTTAAAAATTTGAAAGAGGACGAAGTGAAATACCGTACACTGGCCGAAAATATGCCGGGGCTTATTATGCGGTTTGACGAGCAGTTGAATTGTTTATATACCAACAGCGTTTCAACCAAGTTGATGGAAAACAGTGGCGTTCCGTTATTAATTAGTAACCGGGAGGTGCCGCTAATGCCAACAAATTTACCACAGCTTATTAGTAAAGTTAAGCAAACGCAAGTGCCGCAAGAAACAACATTAGCGTTTACTGATAACGGAAATCAACAGATATACGCTATACAGGTGATAGAAGAAATGGCTGGCACAGCTACAGATTCAACTTACTTGGTTATAGGCCAGGATGTAACCAAACAAAAAATGGCCGAATCGCAAATGTTAGAACTGAATGCTACAAAAGATAGGCTTTTCTCCATCATTGCGCACGATCTTAAAAATCCATTCACCTCATTGCTTTCTTTTAGTGAACTGATTTATAAAAATGCTGAAAAGCTTTCTAAAGAAAAGGTGGAGCAGATGGGGCTGCGCATAAACGAATCGGCAAAGCAAGCTTATGCACTTTTAGAAAATTTACTGGAATGGTCAAGAATACAAACCGGTGTGTTAAAAGCTAGTCCGAAAAGTTTATCGATTGCTACCTTACTTACCGATGTAAAAAGATATGCTTCGCCACTGGCGTTGCCTAAAGATATTACTGTAGAGATTGACACCACTACCGAAAGTACAGTTTATGCTGATCCGCACATGATTGCTACCGTTTTAAGAAATTTAGTCTCAAACGCTATTAAATTCAGTTATACCAAAAGTACAGTAATCATCAAAGCTGAAAAGCAGTTGCATGAGGTGTTGTTTTCGGTAACAGATTCTGGAACCGGCATTGAAAAAGAGAATCAAGAGAAGTTGCTGCGAGTAGATAATACTTTTACAACACCAGGTACTGCATCTGAAAAAGGCACAGGGTTGGGCTTAGTATTATGCCGGGAGTTTGTAGAAATGAACGGCGGAAGTATATGGTTGGAAAGCGAATTTGGGATGGGTACTACTTTTAGCTTTACGCTACCATTTCACTAAGTGATTTTCGAAAAAAAAGTAAAGGCGGGCCTGTTTACAGCGCCCGCCTTTTTTATGAGATAAGGGTTTATTATATCAATTCCAGCCGCCGCCTAACGACCGATATAGGTCAATAGAGGCGTCTAGCTGAGCTTTTTTAAGGCTGGTTAGTTCCAGTTCGCTTTGCAATACATTGCTTTGGGCTGTAATAACTTCCAAGTAATTGGCCAGTCCGTTTTTAAATAGCATGTTGGCATTGCGGGTGGCCTGTTCTAAAGTTTGGGTTCGGGCGGCTGCAATTTGTTGTTGTTGCTTTAATTTATCTATCCGTACCAAAGCATCAGATACTTCGCCCACAGCAACCAGCACTTGTTGCCTGAACTGAATTACAGTTCGTTCACGATCAACTTTGGCTAATTCGTAATTGGTTTTCAATGCGCGGCGTTGAAATAACGGTTGTGTAATGCCGCCAGTAGCCAAGCCAAATAATGAGGCCGGAACATTAAACCAGTTGCTGGCCTTAAAAGCATTCACACCACCCTGCGCTGTAATAGTAAGTGCCGGGTACATGCTGGCTTTGGTGTAACCCACTGTAGCGTTAGCCCGTTCAATAGCTAGCTCAGAACTTCTTACATCTGGCCGTTGGCTCAACAATTGAGATGGCAAGCCGGCAGATAAGTTTTGCGGAAGAGTTACATCGTTTAACCTTCCCGAACGGGTGATGGCATCAGGTAACTTGCCGCTTAAAATACTCAAGGCATTTTCTTGCAGAGCAATGGCTTGTTCAAATTGAGGCACCAATCGTGCAGCAGTTAGTTGTTGTGCTTCGGCCTGCTGAACAGCCAGCGAAGTAACCTGACCAGCATTGTATTGCAAGCGAATAATGCGTAAGGTGCTATCATTCAACATTACGTTCCGTTTAGCTATCGTTATCTGTTCGTCCAGCAACAACAAGTTGTAATAGCCTTGCGACACGTTGGCAATTAATTGCGTTTGCACCGCTTTACGGGCTTCGTCTGTTTGCAGATATTGAGCCAAAGCTTCGGCCTTGCGGCTGCTAATTCTGCCCCAGATATCTGCTTCCCACGAAATATTAGCAGCAGCGGTATAATCTTCAATATGCTTGCTGCCTAAAAACTGGCTTAGGCTGATGCCGTTCAAGCTATTGTCTGACGGGCGGTTAACAGTAGCGGTAACTTGTAAACCAACCGTAGGTATATTTCCCAACTTGGCTTGTTGCAGAGTAAGCCGCGCAGATTCAATGTTTTTTACGGCGATTTGCAAATCGTTATTACGGGTAATGGCACTGTCAATTAAACGCTGCAGTGTAGCATCGGTAAAAAAGCTTTTCCAAGGCAACTTGGCAACCGAGTTGGTATCAGCGGCTGTTGTTGCTGTGCGATAGGCGCCGGGCAAGTTCATATCCGGCGCTTGTATATCTTTAGATACCTTACAGGCGCTGGCAATGCTCAGCAGCAATAGAAGCAGGTATCCGTTTATATTCGTTTTCATTTTATTGTTTAAATTGATATTAATGTGCTGAAATCTCTTCGTGGTGATGCACAGATGGTCCGTTGGTATTAGGCACCTTATTCACTGGTACACCGCTAATGCGTTCCTGCAAATGCTGGAAGATGACAAACAGCACAGGTATGATGAACAATCCTAAGATAACACCCGTTAACATACCACCTGCAGCACCGATACTGATCGAGTGGTTGCCCTGGGCAGATGGACCGGTTGCACGCATCATCGGAAGCATACCGGCAATAAAGGCCAGCGACGTCATGATGATAGGGCGCAAGCGAGATTTGGCACCATCTAGTGCGGCAGCAATTAAACCTTCGCGGTTACGGCGGCGTTGCAAGGCAAATTCCACAATCAGGATGGCGTTTTTGGCCAGCAAACCGATAAGCATAATCAGCGCAACCTGTACATAAATGTTATTGTCAATACCACTTAAGCCAATGGCCGCAAACACACCGAATATACCGGTAGGGATTGAAAGGATTATAGCGAACGGTAATATGTAACTTTCGTACTGGGCAGATAGCAGGAAGTATACAAACACCAAACAAAGAATAAATACTACAGTTGATTGTCCACCTGATGAAATCTCTTCGCGGGTTTGACCTGAAAACTGGAAGGCAAAACCTGCCGGTAATTCATCTTTAGCAACTTCCTGTATAGCCTTGATGGCATCGCCCGAGCTGAAGCCCGGTTTAGGAATAGCGTTGATTTGTATGGAGTTAAACAGGTTGTAACGTGACGCGGTTTCTGAACCATAAACACGAGTTAATTTAACCAGCGTATTAATAGGCACCATTTCGCCTGACTTATTTTTTACAAATACACGATCGATAGATGCAGGGTCGGTTTTATCAGCAATATCTGCCTGAACCACCACGCGGTAATATTTACCGAAGCGGTTAAAGTCTGATGCCTGAGCACTACCAAAGTAAGCCTGCATGGTTTGCAAAACGTCTCTTACATTTACGCCTAACTGGTTAGCTTTTTCATCGTTCACTTCTAGTTGTAGTTGCGGATAATCGGCCTTGAATGAGGTAAATGCGTAAGCAATAGCTGGTTTTTGCATCAGCTTACCAATAAAGTTATTGGCAACACCGCTAAACTTATCCAGCTTGCCGCCAGTTTTGTCTTGTAAAACCAGGTCCAATGCCTCAACGTTACTGAAGCCCGGTACGGTAGGGAAGCTGAACACGAAGAAGCTACCTTTTGATATGGCTGCTAATTTGCCGCGAATGATGTCTTGAATGGCGTTGATGTCTTTTACTTCACCACGCTCCTTGTTGTCTTTCAAGAGTACAAACACTACTGCCGATGATGGGCTGCTGGAGTTAGTTAATAAGTTAAAGCCAGAAATTGCCGTAACAAAACGTGCAGCAGGCAATGCTCTTAATTCGCCTTCGGCTTGTTTCAGCATTTTAGTGGTTGCATCTAACGATGTACCTGACGGCGATGAAACTGAAATGGCCACAAAGCCTTGATCTTCTGTAGGGATGAAACCCGATTTGGTGGTTTGCATCATGTAAACGGTAGCAATCACTACAATTGCCAGTCCGCCCATGCTTAACCATTTATTCTTGATCAGGAACTTAAGTCCGCCCACATAGCGATCGGTCATGCTGTTAAAGCTCCTGTTAAAACCGGCGTAAAACCGTTGAACAAAACTTGTTTTAACTACCGTTCCATTGTGGTTTATATGGTTGCTCTTTAAAAACAAGGCAGCCAATGCCGGACTTAACGTTAAGGCGTTTACAGCCGATATAACGATGGCGATAGACATGGTAAAGGCAAACTGGCGGTAAAATATACCAGTTGAACCGGTCATGAAACCTACCGGCAAAAACACCGCTGCCATAATTAAAGTGATGGAAATGATAGCGCCTGTAATTTCGTGCATGGCCGAGGTTGTCGCTTCTTTAGGGCCTAAATGCTCGTTTTCCATTTTAGCATGTACCGCCTCCACAACCACAATGGCGTCATCCACCACAATACCAATGGCTAATACCAAGGCAAACAGGGTAAGCAAGTTGATAGAGAACCCAAACAGGTTCATGAAAAAGAACGTACCTAATATCGCAACCGGAACTGCAATAGCCGGAATTAAGGTTGACCGGAAATCTTGCAAAAACAAGAACACAACAATGAATACTAATATAAAGGCTTCAATCAACGTATGTTCTACCTGACTGATCGATTCATCGAGTGCAGTTTTGGTGCGATAGAAGTTGTTGTATTCAATACCGACAGGAAAATCTTTCGACGCTTTTTCCATCAGTTCATCAATAGCTATCTGAATTTCGTTAGCGTTGGAGCCTGCTAACTGTATTACACCAATAGCAACACCATCATTACCGTTCAAATGGCTTACGCTGCTATAAGAGTAAGCACCCAATTCTACACGGGCTACATCCTTTAAACGCAGTACTGAACCATCGGGGTTGGCACGTATGGCAATGTTTTCGTATTCTTCTGGCTTGGTAAGCTTGCCTTTGTATTTAATTACATATTCAAATACTTCTTTGCTTCGTTCGCCCAATTTACCTGGTGCAGCTTCCAGGTTTTTATCCTGTATGGCGGCCATTACTTCGGCGGGGGTAATTTTGTAGGTAGCCATTTGGCCGGGATTAAGCCAAACACGCATCGAATAATCTTTTACCCCGCCAAAAATGGTTGCCGAACCTACACCGGGTATCCGTTTTATTTCGGGAATGATGTTGATTTGGGCATAGTTGGCCACAAAAGTCTGGTCGTATTTTTTGGGATCCTTGGTATACAAACCTACGGCACCAATTAAGCTGTTTTGTTGCTTGGTGGTGGTTATACCTTGTTGTATTACCTCGGCAGGCAACTGGCTTTGCGCTTGCGCCACGCGGTTTTGTACGTTTACAGCAGCCTGATCGGGGTTGGTGCCTTGTTTAAAGTAAACGGTGATAGCCAACGAACCATCGTTGCTGGCGGTTGAGCTCATATAGCTCATATTTTCCACACCGTTAATAGATTCTTCGAGCGATGGGGCTACAGAGCGTAATACCGTTTCGGCATTTGCACCAGGGTAAATAGCTGTAACTAATACCGCTGGCGGTGCTATATCCGGAAACTGTTGTAAAGGCAATTTGGTTAGGCCAAGCACACCCACAATCACCAACAAAATGGAGATTACGGTGGAGAGTACCGGCCTTTCTATGAATTTCTGAAACATGATTTTAATGTTTTAGCGTTGAAATTAATTTTTAGCGATAGCAGGTGCTTTTTCAGGCGCTTTTTGCGGACTGATTTTCATGCCATCCTGTAAGTGGTCTATTCCGCTTAGCACGATATGCTGGCCGGCTTTAAGGCCGTCTTTTACCAGGTAGTTGGTGCCGCTTTTACCTGCAATGGTAATAGGTTGTTTGGCTACTTTATTACTGTCGCCAACGGCGTATACAAATACCTTATCCTGCATTTCTATGGTAGCATCTTGTGGTACAACAGCTACGTTGCTGTGTTGCAGGCTTAAACGTACTTTGCCGGTATTGCCCGAGCGTAATAAGCCAGAAGCATTAGGGAAGTTGGCTCTGACGGTGATGGCACCGGTTGTTTTGTCAAATTGCCCGTCTATCACATCAATGTGTCCGGGAATGCTGTAGGTGCTATTATCTGACAATACCAGGCTAACCGGTGGCAAATGCTTTATTTTATCTTGCAGCGTACTACCTGCATATTGCGATTTAAAATTGATAAAGTCATTTTCACCTAATGAGAAATATACATGTACCTGGTGTACATCTGATAACTGGGTTAAGGCTTCCGCATCATTTGGTGCAACCAAGCTACCCTGCTTTTTTTGTAGGCGACCGATATAACCGCTTACCGGTGCTTTAATCAACGTATAGCCTAAGTTAATTTGTGCTGTACCTACCTGAGCCTGGGCTTGCTCAACATTGCCTTGGGCAATTTCTTGTGCGGCTTTAGCTGCTTTTAACTGGTACTCGCTTACTACTTTGTTTTGTACAAGTGGTGTTAATTTTTCAACTTCCAGCTTGGCATTTAACAAAGCGCCTTGGGCAGCGTGTAAGCTTGCTTTCGCGTTGTTTAATGCCTGGCGATATGGGTTGTCGTTAATTTTAAATATCGGTTGTCCTTTTGATACATAAGCGCCTTCATCGGCAAAAACGCGGTCTAAGGTGCCGCTCACCTGCGGGCGAATCTCTACATTAATCGCTCCTTCAACAGAAGCTGGATATTCTTGATAAGTGGTAGCCGTATCTATTTGTACTTCGGCCACTGGCAAGGCCTGTGGTGCTGCGGCTTGTTGTTGCTGGGGCGGCTGTGAGCAGCCATATAGTACCGCCAGCGTAAGTAATAATGCTAATGGTTTCATGAGTGTGTAGTTTTTATGAGTGGTTGGCATAGTTGTGTGTTTTATGTATGAATTTGTTTGATTTTTGTAATCACCAATTGGTAATAAAAACATATTTTATAACAGTATTAAAAAATCTAACAGTGTTAATTAATTGTGATAAGAAGTTGTAAGTCATGTGAATACATTTTATAAAATTAAAAAAGGGAAATACTTGAATGTATGATAGAAAGGCAAGCTAGCCTTTAATAGCTCTTATAACACCACCAATGGCATCTCTTAGCACCTGTTTGTTAATATCTTCAGAAACACCTTGCCGTACTAGGTTAATAGATATTAAACCATGCACAACCGACCAAAAGGTATAATAACGCCGGCAAACTTCATCTTCCGAAACATTTTCTCCGCCCATCAGTTCGCGAATAGCATTGCTGATCATGGTGGCAGGAACTTCAGATTCCGGAATTTCATTGTCAAATACACAACAGTTTACTTCAATACCAAACATTAGCTGATAAAGCTCTTTTTCGGTAAAGGCGAAGTGCCAATAGGTGAGCCACATGGCTTCCAACTGCTTTTCGGGTAAGTGGTGCTGATTGCGCGCGGCTTCCATGTCGCGGCTCAACATCAGGTAACCTTTTTTAGTAAGCTCCAAAAGCAAAGCTTCTTTGTTGGCAAAGTACTCGTAAATAACGGGTGGCGTGTATTCAATCACATCAGCAATTTTGCGCATACTAAGCGATTGCCAACCTTCGTGTTTGCCTATAGTATGGGCAGCGTCCAGAATATTGCATCTGGTTTCGTCTTTTAAACGTTGCTTTCTTTCTTTACTGCCCATTTTAAAACCGCTATTAATTTATCTAACAGCGTTAAGCAAATGTAGAAAGGTTTTAGAGAGATAGTTTAATTTAAATGTCATTAAATCATCTCAAGTTAAATTTGGTTTCAAATACTTAAATGTTTTGACGGCGCCGTTAGCAAATATTTAATAATGATAATTTTAAAGTATAATTTTGTCAAACTAAATTGTTTTATCGGGTGTAAATGTTCTTGATAACTCCCAACCGATAATGGCTGTTTTACGTGTTTTGTTCCAACGGTAGCCACCATAAATACCTGTGCCTTGTATGACACGGTGGCACGGAATTAAAAAAGCAACCGGGTTACTACCAATGGCCGTGCCTACAGCCCTCGAAGCTTTAGGGAGCTCAACTTTTTGCGCAATGGTGCCATAAGTAGCTAATTTTCCCATGGGTATAGTTAATAAGGCTTCCCAAACTTTCAGTTGAAAATCGGTTCCTTTTAGATGGAGTTTTATTTGCGACAACTGATTCCAGTCGTTTTGGAAGATGGCTAAAGCATTTTGCTGAAGTTCATTGGTTTGTGGAATAAGGGTAGCATTCGGGAACTTCACTTTCAGAGTTTCTAAAGCTTCGCTTTCTTCGTCATAAAAAGCCATATAACAAACGCCTTTTGGCGTTGAAGCGATCAGCATATCACCAAATGGACTGGCCGACAAACTAAAACTTATTAATAGGTTTTGTCCTCCATTCTTATATTCAGCAGGGGTCATTCCTTCAATAGTCACAAACATGTCGTGTAAGCGACTGGTACCCGATAAGCCGGTTTCGTAAGCGGTATCAAAAAGGCTGACCTTATGTTCTGACAGTAATTTTTTTGCATAAGCTATGCTGGTGTATTGCAAAAACTTTTTAGGCGTGGTGCCAGCCCACTCGCTAAATAGCCGCTGAAAATGGAACGGACTAAGATTCACCACTGCGGCAATTTCCTCCAGGCTTGGCTGTTTTTTGAAATTTGTGCTAATGTACTCAATCGCTTGCGCGATGCGCTTGTAATTTAACTGATCTTGGTTTTCCAATTGTTGCAAATCCATAAAACAAATGTCGGCATGTTCTGGCGGTATTAAAATCCGAAAGTTGCTAAAGTTTAATTAGCTAACTGATGTAAACGATAGACATGCCTATCAAATTTTTAACAAAGTATGCCAAGTGTTGTTAAGCTAATATGGCTAGCAACTTAAACAGGTTTATAGACGCCCAAGAGCGGGATTATGATACGGCACTATCCGAAATTAAGAACGGCCGTAAACGCAGTCATTGGATGTGGTATATTTTTCCGCAAATACAAGGTTTGGGTTTAACGGATACCTCGAGGTATTACGCCATTAATGATATGGCCGAAGCGGAAGCATATCTGGCTCACCCGGTGTTGGGTCCGCGGTTAATTGCTATTTCGCAGGCATTACTTAAGCTTCCGGGAAGTAATGCTACACAAGTTATGGGAAGTCCGGATGATTTGAAATTGCGTTCGAGCATGACTTTGTTTGCCAACGTGCCGGGTGCCGATTCGGTTTTTCAAGCCGTACTGGATAAGTTTAACAACGGTCAGCAGGATACGCGTACTTTACAGCTTATCTGAGCAAATCGTATTTTTACATCTAGTGGCGTAAGTGAATTTAGTTTGATAATTTCGCGCCATGCAACCCCTAGCAGTAAAAAGAACAAACAGTACAGATACTAATTTTAGAAAACTGGTAACTGAATTAGACCAGGTTTTACGCCAGCGTAACGGCGAAGACATGATGGACGTGTACGACCAGTTTAATGTCATCGAGAAGATAGATACAGTTGTAATAGCCTATTGGAACGATGAGCCGGTTGGATGCGGTTGTTTTAAGCCTTTTGATAATGAAGCCGTTGAAATTAAACGGATGTATGTGCGTGATGTATATAGAGGAAAAGGCATCAGCAAAGCATTACTGGCAACATTGGAAACTTGGGCAAAGGAGTTGGACTACCATTTTACTGTTTTAGAAACCGGTACCAAGCAAATAGAGGCCATTAGTTTATATGAACGATACGGCTATCAACGCATACCTAAATATGGGCCGTATATAAATTTGCCCGATAGCATATGCTACCGTAAGCAGCTGTTGTAGTTTCGGTTACCATAAGTCAAACATTAACCGGCTGATTATGGTAGTATAATAAACCATTCATGTTATGCAATCTGTTGTTTATAAAATTGTAATTTCTGGATTTTTATTAACTGCCGCTTTAACCGCCTGTCATCATAATGAACCATCTGCAGGTGCAGGTAATCAAAAGCCCAATGATACACAACCAGGTACATCAACGCCTGTTGAAACCAATGCACCTAACAGTAGTTATAAACCTGCTTTTGCGGGGCAAACGCGTATAGGCGGCGTGCATACCCAAACACCATTGGCTATTACCGTTCTCAATAGCAACTTGCAACGCCCGTGGGCGATATGCAATTTGCCCGACGGACGCTTTTTGGTAACGCAAAAAGGGGGTAGCATGCTCATCCTTGCACCAGATGGTAAAGTGAATAAGCAAATAACCGGATTGCCTGCTGTTGTTGATGAAGGGCAGGGCGGCTTATTGGATGTGAATATTGATCCGCAATTTACCGATAACCGCATGCTTTATTGGGATTATGCGGAACGTACTTCGGGCGGTTCTTTACTGGCTGTAGCCAAAGGCCGGTTATCGGCAGACGAAACTAAAATTGAAAATGTGCAAGTTATATATCGGGCCGAACCTGCTTACAATGGAGGGTTACAATATGGTTCCCGAATTTTGTTTGACGAGCAAGGTAACCTGTTTGTAAGTACCGGCGAACGCGGTGCTGATGATATTCGTGTTAAAGCACAAGATTTAAGCGCAGCTATTGGTAAAGTTATTCACATCACCAAAGAAGGTAAGCCGGTTGCCGGAGGCCCATTTGCTGGTACAGCTGGTGCTCGCCCCGAAATTTATGCATACGGGTTGCGCAACCCCGAGGGAATGACTTGGAACCCAGATACGCATGAATTATGGGAGGTAGAATTTGGTCCGCGCGGAGGCGACGAAGTAAACATCATTCGTGCCGGTAAAAACTATGGCTGGCCGGTTATCACTTATGGTATTGAATACGCGGGCGGTAAGGTAGGCGAGGGCATACAGCAAAAAGATGGTATGGAACAACCACTTTACTACTGGGATCCTGTAATATCACCGGCGGGCATCACTTTTTACAACAGCGATATCATCCCGGAATGGAAAGGTAACCTGTTTATCGGCGCCCTAAGCGGGTCGCATGTTTGCCGTTTAGTAATTAAAGACAATAAGGTTGTGGGCGAAGAACGTTTACTAGCCGATAAAGGCGAACGTTTTAGAGCCATAACTCAAGGTAAAGATGGCGCTTTGTACACAGTAACCGATGGTGGCAAGTTATATAAAATAGCAAAAAAGTAAGTTTAAGGACATTGCATAGTTAATCATCTATTGGTAACTCAATGGTAAATGCAGTGCCAACACCTACTTCGCTTTCTACAGAAAGAGTACCGTCTAACGCTTCTATATGACTTTTTACCAAAAATAGGCCTAATCCCTTTCCTTGCGTGTGGGTGTTGAATCGCTTATAAGGTTTGAATAAATCGCTGCCATGCTTAGCTAAATCCAATCCGATGCCGTTGTCGCGAACGCAAATACTCACAGCTTTGTAACCGGCTGTAACAGTAATATGAATTATAGGCTGCTTTGATGATCGATATTTGATAGCGTTGCTAATTAAGTTGTAAAAAATGCTGTATACATAAGCTTTATGCGAGAACAAAATAAACGGCTGATCCAGTTCAGTAATAACAGCGTCCGAACGGATGATAGCATCCTTTAAATCAGTTTTTATGTTACTGATAACTTCTTGCAAATTAATGCTTTCATGATGAACCATCAGTGATCCGTCTGTAGCCGATAAAATGGTGCTTAAATCTTTAATTACCATGTCTAAGCTTTTAACGGCTTTCTTAAGGTTATCAGCGCACATTTCAACTGTATCTGCGTCTTCCTTGTCCATGTCAAGCAAATCAGCTATACCCATAATGTTGGCAACCGGCGAACGCAGGTTGTGGGAAACAATGTAGCCAAATTCATGCAGTTCCTTGTTGCGCTTGTATAAATCATCTGCAAACGCTTTTAATTCTTTTTCTGCTTTTTTTTGCCCCGATATATCGTGCATGGCACCAACCATGCGTAATGCTTTACCTCGTTCATCGCGTATCACAAAGCCTTTATCTACTACATACGCATAAGTACCGTTTGCCCGTAAAAAGCGATATTCGTCAACCCAGGTGTTTTCTGTGCTGTTTATCACATTGTATATTCCGTCAGATACCCTTTTAGAATCTTCGGGATGTATATTGTTAATCCAGGTGTTGATGCTTAAATCATCTTCGTTTATTAAGTGGCCAAAGGTTGTTTCAAAGCCTTCACCTAAGTAATGAAGGTTTTGCTCCAGGTTCCAGTCCCAAATAGCATCAGAACTGGCTTTGGTAGCGTACTTGTATCGTTTGGTACTTTCCTCAAACGATATGGCAAGCAGCTTTTGTGCAGTGATGTCTTGCAGGGTACCTATTACAATATACTCGTCGGTTTTATCATCTTTTACTTTGCGGCCGGTTTCGCAAACCCATTTGATAGTGCCATCGGTATCAATAACCCGGTATTCAATGCTATGTTCTTCACCACTTAAGTACTGAGCCTGCTTTTTAAAATATCTTTCTTTATCATCCGGATGAATGACGGTTAAGAGAGATACCACATCGTTCAAATCTGCCTTTTTGCTTATGCCCATAATATTAAAAACCTCGTCAGACCAGTAGCGGTTAGTACCATCTGCCAGGTGCTGCCAATACCCTAAGCGGGCAATCTCCGCAGCTAATTTTAATTTTGCTTCGCTTTCCTTTAGCTTGTCTAACGCCTTAATTCTCTCTGTAACATCACGTGAGTTGGCCACTATGCCGCCAATAGTTGGGTCGCTTAGCCGGTTGGTTAACACCGTTTCCAACCAGCGATATCCACTATCTTGATGTTTAAAACGGAAAGGCGGGATATGAACAGTTTTTAAATTAGTTAGTTGCTTAAAAGCAGTTAGCACCATTTCATGATCGGCAGGATGAATAAAGTAAAAAGCATTGCGGCCAATAAATTTTTCGGGGTGCCAGCCGGTGATGGCGTAAGATGATGCACTTTTGTAAATGTAATTGGCATCCATGCTCAAAATGGAAATCATATCCGAACTATGTTGAACAAGGCTTTTAAAGCGCTGTTCGTTTAATTGCAACTGCTGGGCTGCCTTTAACCGTTCGGACCCATCGCGGGCTATACAATATATCATCTTTTGCTCATCGTCACGCCGGGCCGACCATGCCATAGGTGCAAGTGATCCGTTTTTACATATAAAGCGGTTTTCAAGGTTTGTAACGCTATGTCCGGCCTTAATTTTTTGACCTTCTAGACGAGAAGCAAGCTGATCATCAGGATGAATGAAATTAAAAACATGTTGGCCAACCAGTTCGTCTGGTTTATAACCCCAAATAGATAATGCAGCAGCGCTAACAGTAACAAACTTCCCTTTAGCATCTATAGTGCAAATAACATCAAGGGATAAATCCAGTAGCTTACTTAGCTGAATTTGATGTTGATTATTTGTTTGATGCGTTATAATTTCTTGGTCTGCCATTAGGGAAATTTGAGTTCTATTGTCTAAGAATGCATGCTGGTACGTTGCAATTTATAAAATGATATTTTATGTCTGAAATTAATAGCATCATTGCTTTAAAGGCAAAATTTATATAATGTTTTTTGAAATATTATTAAATTAATCTTAGTCAAATGGCTCTTGTTACAACAACCTATGGGTTGGCTTGTTACTGAACCATGAAACATGCTTCCCGACTATACGAGCCCATTGAAAATTACGGAATTATAGGAGACCTGAAAACAGTAGCCCTGGTATCGCTTAATGGTTCTATCGATTTTATGTCTTTCCCAAGATTTGATTCACCAACAGTATTTGCTTCCATGTTGGACGCTAATAAGGGCGGTTACTTTTCTATTGAACCGCAAATGGGCAAGTATAAAACCAAACAACTATACATTCCGGGAACGGCTATTTTACTAACCCGTTTTTTTTCGGAGTCGGGTATTGCCGAAATTATTGACTTTATGCCACTAAACCCGAAGGATAAAGATTCAGTGAGCACTATCGTTCGCAAAGTGAGGGCCGTTAGGGGAAATATTACTTTCAAAATGCATTGCGCCCCAAGGTTTAATTATGCCCGTGATGAGCATAGCAGCGAATTAAAAGATAACCATATCATATTTTCGGCCAAAAATGACGGTATAGCAAAGCTGCGTTTACAAGCCGACGTTCCATTGCAGGTACAAGACCAAGATGGGTATGCCGAATTTACGGTCGATGAATCGGGTGTAGCGCATATCATCTTGGAGTCGGTCGAAACCGGAAACGAAAGTGCGTTTCATAACTTGGAACATTATACACACAACACCTACCAGCAAACCATATCCGCCTGGCGTAAATGGATTACCAAAACAACTTACCGGGGCAGGTGGAGCGAGTTAGTATGGCGGTCGGCCATCACTTTAAAGCTACTTACGTCACATAAATACGGTTCGGTGGTTGCGGCGGCAACTTTTGGTTTGCCAGAAGCTATTGGTGGTAACCGTAACTGGGATTATCGGTATACTTGGGTAAGAGATGCTGCTTTTACCATGTACGCTTTTTTGCGTTTGGGGTTGTATGACGAGGCGACTGAGTTTTTGACCTGGATTTTTAATGTCAGCACTAACAACAAATTACAGTTAATTTATGGAATTGACGGTACTACCGAGCTAGAGGAAAAAGAGCTGGATCATTTAGATGGATACCGCGATTCTAAGCCGGTACGTATAGGTAATGCCGCGCGCGACCAGCTGCAGATTGATATTTATGGCGAATTGATAGATACCATTTACATCTACAATAAATCGCACAAACCGATTACTTACGAGTTTTGGCAGGTGGTGTGCCAGTATGTACAAGTGGTTATCGAAAGCTGGCATTTACCCGACCATGGCATTTGGGAAATCAGGAATGAGAAAAAAGAATTTTTGCATACCCGCCTAATGTGCTGGGTGGCAATGGATAGGGCTATCAAAATAGCCGATTTCCGTTCATTCCCATACCCGGAGCAGGAATGGAAAAAAGTACGCGACGAAATTTACAATGATATCTACCATAATTTTTGGAACGAAGATTTAAAGGCTTGGGTACAATACAAAGGTGCACAGGTTGTTGACGCCAGTGTATTACTAATGCCGTTGCTGCATTACATTTCGCCTGTTGAACCGCGCTGGCTATCTACTATGGAAGTGATTGATGATAAATTGCGTTTGGATGTTCTTATTTACAGATATCAAAACGAATTCGAGAAAATTGACGGATTGGATGGCGAAGAGGGTACTTTTAACATGTGTTCTTTTTGGTTTATTGAAGCTTTGGCTAAGAGTGGTGAAATTGAACGTGCTGTAGAAAATTTTGAAAAAATGAGAGGTTACGCCAATCATTTAGGATTGTTTAGTGAAGAGCTGGGTAAGCAGGGCGAGCATCTGGGTAACTTTCCACAGGCGTTCACCCACCTGGCACTTATCAGCGCTGCACTCGAGTTAGATAAGCAAATAAGCAGATTACATTAGTATTAAGCAAGGGTAGGATACGATTCAAAAATTTTTCAAAAAAATTTTTGAATCGTAAATGTAGTTTCTATATTTGCGCTCCCAAACGGAAAGAAGCTTATTAAAAACAAGCCTTTCCAAACAGGCGAAAGTAGCTCAGTTGGTAGAGCACGACCTTGCCAAGGTCGGGGTCGCGAGTTCGAATCTCGTCTTTCGCTCTTCAAAAAGCCGGTAAGTAATTGCCGGCTTTTTTGTTATAATAATATTAAAACAAAAAAGGCCTTCCCATCGGAAGGCCTTTTTTGTTTAGTACGCTAAAATCTACTTATAAAGTAGACATGTCAATTACGAAGCGGTAATGCACGTCGCCAGCTAAGGTGCGCTCATAAGCTTCATTGATTTTGTCGATGCTGATCACTTCTACATCCGAAGTAATATTTTTCTCAGCACAGTAATCCAGCATTTCCTGTGTTTCTTTAATACCACCTACCAGTGAACCTGCCAGCGTACGGCGACCTAATATTAACGGGAAGGCTGCAACAGGGGTTGGTTCTGGCGGAGCGCCCAATAGTACCATCACACCATCCGTTTTCAACAAGTTCAAATACTCATTGTAATCGTGAGGAGCTGATACGGTATTGATGATAATGTCAAAACTACCGGCCAGTTCACTCATGGTATCTTTATCGGTAGTTAATTTGAAATAATGTGCACCTAATTCGGCGGCATCTTTCTCTTTACTTTTAGAGCGGCTTAGCATGGTAACTTCGGCACCCATTGAGGCAGCCAGTTTAACAGCCATGTGGCCCAAACCGCCTAAACCTACTACGGCTACTTTATCGCCTTCCTTAACATTCCAATGGCGCAATGGAGAATAGGTGGTGATACCAGCACACAAAAGCGGTGCAACTTTTTCAAGCGGCAATTTATCCGATACCGATAAAACAAAGTGTTGGGTTACCACAATGTGACTTGAATAACCACCTAGCGTTATAGATGATTGGTCTTGTGTAGGGGAGTTGTAAGTTTGCGTATGTCCGTTCAGGCAATACTGCTCTAAATCATGCTCGCAATTAACGCAGTGCATGCAAGAGTCTACAAAACAACCTACACCTACGGTATCACCTTCTTTAAAGCGGGTTACATTTTCACCCACACGTGTTACTTTACCTACAATTTCGTGACCGGGAACGGCCGGGTAAACTGTACCACCCCACTCATTACGGGCAGTGTGAATGTCGGAGTGGCATACGCCACAATATAAAATTTTGATTTCTACGTCGTCCGGACCGGGTTCGCGCCGATCGATGGTAAACGGAGCCAATGGCTTGTCGGCTGCCTGGGCAGCATAGGCTTTTGCTGATGTCATGTTTGGTTAATAGTTTGTACAAAAATGAATACCCAAAGCCGAAGTTTTGTTTGCAGAATGCAATTTTGAAGTTTAAACATTCAAACAGTATTTTCGAAACATAAAAAGTCCCACTTCTGAGGTGGGCCTTTAAACTATTAATCACAATTAAATTCTTACTGCTTTTCAGGAGCTTTACCAATCAAATCCATAAACTGATCCAGTTTTGGCGTGATAATGATTTGTGTACGGCGGTTTTTAATTCGTCCGGCCTCCGTGCTGTTGTCAGCAATAGGATTGTATTCGCCACGGCCACCAGCGGTTAAGCGTTTGGGATCTACACCGTAATTGGTTTGCAGCGCCAATACTACTGATGATGCACGTAAAGCACTCAAATCCCAGTTGTTACGAATGTTTTTCTGGGTAATAGGTACATTATCGGTATTACCTTCAATCAGCACATCATAAGTGCTGTAATCTTTAATAATTTTAGAGATTTTGCTCAGCGTTTCTCCAGCCTGAGGTGAAATTTCATAACTGCCCGATTTATAAAGCATGTTATCAGCCAGTGAAATATAAACCACACCTTTTAATACCTGCACATCTACATCACGCATTTCCTGCTGACTTAACGAACGTGTCAGGTTATTGGTAAGTACCATATTAAGCGAGTCGCTTTTGTTTTTAGCGTTCACCAATTGCTGAATGTATTTGTTAGAACGATTAATCTCGTCAACCAGTTTAGAGATATTAACGTTACCCTGGCTGCTGGAATTTAAACATTTGTCTAAAGCCTCCTGCAATGTTTTGTTGTTGGCACGTTCCGAAGCAATTTGTTCTTCCAGGCTTTTTACCCTGCCGTTTACCACCGCCAAGTTGCGTTCGCTGGTTAAAAAGCGGCCACGCATGTCGCGGGTGTTGCTATCTAGCCGGTTGTAGCGGGTTTGCAGTTCAGTGTATTGTTTTTTGCTGACACAACTCTGGGCCATCACGGCCAACAAAAGCAAGGCCGGTATAGTTAGTTGAATTTTCATAAGCTAATACTTAAGTTAGTAATATGTACGAATGATAGTTAAACTAAAAAAAGGCAAGAAGGTTTGATTTGTGGTTGTAAGCTGGTTGGCATCGTAAATCCAAAATGCTGATATATCATAAAAAGCTGCAGCAAATTACATTGTAAACTCCTCATAGGCGGCTGTGAGGCTCCGCTTAATACCATCGCCCTGCCATTCAGTAACACCAGGTATGCTGGTGGCAGCCAATATTTCGTCTTTACTTTTACCGGCTTTGATACTGCTTTTTACAAAATCTATTAGGCGTTCCATATAGTTTTGCATAGCAGCTAAATCGGCCATAGATCCGGTTACCTTCTCGGGGTCAAAGGCATGACCAAATACGAATAAGGTATCTTTATTAAATTGCTTTTGCGCTTTTTGTAATACGTTTACCCAGCTTTGCACGGATGCACCTGTTGTGCGGTCAACAAAAGGGTAGCGGCGGTTAAATACCAAATCGCCGGTGTGTACAATGTTGGCGTTTTCAAAATGAATCATGCTATCGCCGTTGGTATGGCCAGCGCCCCAGTAATAAGCATGTATGCGCTCATCGCCCAATTTTACTTTCCATTCAGTGGTAAAGGTAGTGTCAGGGTATAGCTGTTTGTCATCGTTGTTTTGCTTAGCGGCTGTACTTTTTTGATTAGCCAGTGAATTGGCGTGTGAGGCTACGTGTTGTGCTATGCCTTTAAATGAGATGTTCCCACTGGTATGATCGCCATGATGGTGGGTGTTAATAAGCCATTGAATAGGTTTGTCTGATTGCTTTTTTAACTCGGCAATTAAATGCTCGGCTGGTGCCGGAAACTCGGCATCTACTACAGCTATACCTTCTTTATTTACCAGCCAGGCAATAGTGCCGCCCTGCTCTGCAAATATGCCCACGTTGTTGCGTAAAGGTTTAAACTTATAACCGGGCTGCAATGCCCAGGCTAAACTTTTTTGATTAGCCAGTGACAAGGCACCCGCTGATAATAAGCTGCTGGTTAAAAACTGACGACGTTGCATAATTGGTTTAATGATTTTGGTTCGGTAAGATAAAAAATTAATAAGAACTTAATTATACTAGTTACTTTGTTATACATTGAGTTGTAAGTAAGTTGTTAATTTCAAACAAATTCAAATGTCAGTACTTTAATCTGCATCTTATTAATATGTTATATAGCAGATATGCTTATGTGGAATACACTAAATAAATCATACAAGATATTACTGATCCTACTCGTTGCTTTAATTATATTCAGGCTATTGCTACCAAGCATTGTCAAAAGTTATGTGAACAAACAGTTGAATGAATTGCCGGGTTACACCGGCCATGTAGACGATATTGATATTCACTTGTTGCGTGGCGCCTATGCCATTGATGGGCTGGTGCTTAAAAAGCGTTGGGATAAAAGTAAGTACCCGTTTCTGCATATTGATCATACTGATCTTTCCATTGAATGGAAATCGGTATTTAAGGGAAAGTTAGTTGGAGAAGTAATTATGGATCGCCCGAGTATCTATATTTTGGCGGCATCGGCAGATTTGGACAAAGAGCCATCCCGCGAAAGCTGGACAGAAACTGTCAAAGACCTGATGCCTATTACCGTTAACCGGTTGCAGGTAAATCAAGGGAAGTTTACCTATCTGGATTTCGGCGCCAGTCCGGATGTGAATTTATACATAACCGGCATGCAACTTACCGCCCTAAATTTAGCTAATGCAGATAAGAAAGGAGAGCGGCTGCCATCCAGTGTTACGCTTACCGGTACATCTATCGGCAACGGGCATTTGAAAGCCGATATGAAAGTGAATGCATTAAAAGATATTCCCGACTTTGATATGAATATGCAGCTTACCGGTGCCCAACTTACTAGTCTCAATGGTTTTATTAAAGCGTACGGAAAATTTGACGTTGAGCGCGGCAGCATCAACATTTTTAGCGAGCTTAAATTGATGAACGGTCAGTTGGATGGTTATGTTAAACCTTTTATTAAAAACCTGAAAGTGCTTAACTGGAAAAAGGACAAAAAAGAGGGTGGTATATTACAGGCCGTCAAAGAAGCGGTAATAGGCTTGTTTGGAAAGGTGGTAGAAAATCATAAAACCAAACAAATAGCTACCAAAGTACCCATCAGCGGTAATATCAGGGATCCTAAAACCAGTAGTTGGAAAACCTTTTTAGGTGTGCTTAAAAACGGATTCATTAAAGCTTTTAATCAGGGTATTGAGGGATCATTGAACTAAGCAAAAATGCCTTGCCTGTTTTATAAAGCAAGGCATTCAAATAGATTACTGGTTTTCCTTTAACAATTTTTGCGCCCGGAATAAGTTATCCGTAGCCTGCAAAATTTTACCTTTTAGCTTAGAAGGATAATTGGGATGTGTCTTTAAAAAGCTTTGCACAATTTGATTAGCTTCCGCACTTTGATAGCTGCCAAACGTAGCACTGAGCCACGATTGCGGGAAAAATATATCGCCGGTTGACTGAATCTCTTCCATTAAATCCAAACTTTTGGGTAAATACTTAACAGATGTGCTTTGCCTTAACGGGTGATGCAGATAGCCTAACGCGGATAGTACCCAAGCTTCCTTACTGCGATTGCTGCGTTGCGCTAAGCTGTTAAAAAATGTGTCCCTAACCGAGGCATCTAATGACAAGGCGGGCATCAAAAATTCCAACCTTTTTTTGCGGTCGGGATTTTTAATACGGTCTTCCTGTTGCTTTATTACCTGGGTTGCTGTGTCACTTTTTAAGGCAATAGACAGCGCCAAAGACGTGTAATCATCCTCGGTAAGCTTCACACCTGCCGGGGCCTGTTGCTTTTGCCAGATGGCGTACATGCTGCTTTTTGCTGAAGCTGAGGTGTAGATGCTTTGATATAATGAAAATAGTATCTTTTTATTGTTGGCCGCAGTTTGTTGCTGCATGGCATCCCAAACCGATTGTTCCAATTGGGCAGACAGGTTTTCGCGTATAGAGGGTTGTAAAAACGTCCAGTAAATACTGCTTAGGTAACCGGTAATCAAACGCAGGTTCATTTCATTTTTTTCAACCGTTAGTCCGGTTTGCAATACATGAAGCAATTCCAGCGGTTTGAAGGAACGGCCAGCCAGCATATTTTCATAAGCCGCTATATACACGGATGCTCGTTGCAGCGGACTTTGAATGGTATATACATTTGAATCTAAATTTTTATCCGTTGGAAACAATCCATAACCAACCCCATCAGAATTGAAAATGATATAGTTAGGTCTGGGCATCCCGTGGGCGGCGGTAAGTTCAGTTCGGGCTGTATTGGAGTTAACGATAATATCTTTACTATGGTCAGCGTACACTAAGGTAACTTTAAATACTTGTGGCCATATCCGGTCTGGTGAATACTCAGCTTTTTGGAAGATGGTTAACTTGCTGATAGTACTACCATTGGTGGTCATGTCGAAATCAAAAATCGGTCTACCGGGTTGATTTACCCACACCTTATTCCAGCTGTATAAGTTGGTTTTGGTATGTTTACTTAAAATAGCTATTAAATCATTCCAGGTGGCATTGGTATAAGCATATTTTTTAAGGTATTCCCGTATGCCTAGTCTAAAGTTATCTTTACCCATCAGCGTTTCCAGCTGGCGCATCATAATAGGTGCTTTATGGTAAATGATGTTGCCATACATGGAGCCGGCTTCCTGTAAGTTGTCCAGTTGTTGGCGAATGGGATTGGCACCCAGCGTACGGTCAACACCATAGGCGGCAGGGTAGTGGTCTTGCAAAAATTTGAGGTTAAAGGTTTCAGTACCCATTAGTTTTTCGGTTACCTTATCGGCCATAAAATTGGCGAAAACCTCTTTCATCCATACATCGTTAAACCAGCGCATGGTTACCATATCGCCAAACCACATATGCGCCGTTTCGTGCGAGATAAGGTTGATGCGGGAAATGAACTGGTCCTTAGTGGCGCCTTCATCCAAAAATAAGCTCGATGCTTTGTATTGCACCTCTCCGGGATGTTCCATGCCACCAAACTGGAAGTCGGGTATAGCCACAAAGCCTACTTTTTGAAATGGAAACGGAATGCCTGTCCACTGCTCCAAAAAGCTGATAGCATCCTGATGGGCCTCAAATACCGAATCGACACTCAATCGTATTTTGGTCGAATCTGTTTCCCGGTACAAAAACTCGGCCGAACGAGCACCTACCATCTTAACGGCTGATTGATACTTGCCTGCTGTGAACGAGAATAGGTAGGTAGGCAGTTTATCTGAGTTGGCAAAATGATACACCGTTTGTGCACCATCAGCAACCGAATCTTTTTTAGCCCCATTAGCCTGAACCTTCCAATTTGCAGGTACACGCAAGGTGAGCAAAAATCGAGCTTTCAAGTCAGGCTGGTCAAAGCAGGGAAAGGCCGTGCGGGCATGGTCGGGTACAAAGAGCGCATACAGATAGTCATCATTGCGGTTCAACGAGGCATCTCCGGCTGTGAATTGAATGGCTATGTTGTTTACTCCCCTTTTTAAATACCGGGGTTCAATCACCAGGTGTTCTGCAATTAAGGCAATGCCTACCGATTTGCCGTTTACCGTTATGGTTTTAATCCGCTCGGGGCTTTCTTTAAAATCGAGTTGTAAAGGCTGACTTACATCAGATAAATTGAAGCTTATATTTTCGACTGCTGCAATGCCTTTCGCTCTTTCGGCAGGGATAGTGAAATCTAAATTGTACTGTATATTGCTGATAATCGAATGCCGGTAAGTGGCCAACCCTAAAGATACGCCCGGCTCAACCGCCACAAGTTTTGTTTTTTGCTGCGAAAAAGCAGCGGTGCTTAAGCTTAACAGAAGTATAGTTTTGCTGATAGATAGCTTCACTTTGGTAAACAATTTATGTTTTAAATTCAATTTTAAAATAAGTCGGTAATAGCGCCTGCGCTCATCCAAGTCATAATGGCTACTACCATTATACCCAAAAAGGTTAACCAAAGTGGCTGTTTATACTCGGCCACAATTTTGGTACGGTAAGCCGCAATCAGCATTATACTTAAAGCAATGGGGAGTATAAGGCCGTTTAAAGCGCCAACCATGATTAGTGTTTTGACCGGTTTTCCAACCAGCAGAAATATACAAGTGGAAACCCCAATAAACGCAATGATGATTTCCCGGTTCAATTGCATAATACGGGGATGAAAGCTTTTGATAAAAGAAACCGACGTATAAGCCGAGCCCACAGTGGATGAAATACCCGCCGCCCACAGCACTAAGCCAAATAATTTATAACCAACATTGCCTGCAGCCAATTGAAACACAGAAGCCGCCGGGTTATCAGGGTTTAGCTTACCATAATGGGTAACTACGCCCAATGCTGCAATAAACAGCAAAATGCGCATTAATGAAGCCAGACCAATAGCGCTTAAAGCCCCTTTATTTATTGCCGACAGATTTTCTTTACCAGTTTGCCTGGCGTCCAACAAGCGGTGAGCACCGGCAAACGTAATGTATCCACCCACGGTTCCACCCACAATAGTTAGTACAGCGGTGAAGCTGAATTTTGACGGATTGACAGACCGCACCATAGCCTCGGCCACAGGCGGATTACTGATGTAGGCAATATAAAGGGCTAACAGTATTTTGATTAGACCCATCGTTTTGGCAAACGTATCTAATACCTTACCTGCTTCGCGGTATATAAAAATTCCAATGGCAATAATGGCGCTCATTATAGCACCTTGCCCTACGTTTATACCAAACAAAACATTTAAGCCTAAACCAGCACCGGCAATGTTGCCAATGTTAAACGCTAATCCGCCTAAAAAAACCAGCATGGATATAAAGTATCCCAATCCCGGTAGCAACTGGTTGGCAATATCCTGTGCCGGTTTATCGGCCACAGCTATAATGCGCCAGATGTTCAATTGGGCAATGGCATCCAATAATACCGAAAGCAAGATAACAAAGCCAAAGCTAGCTCCTAATTGTTGGGTAAAGGTGGCCGTTTGTGTTAAAAAACCCGGACCAATGGCCGACGAAGCCATTAAAAATGCGGCGCCAATTAGAACGCTCCAGTTGTACTTTTTCATTTATAAACAGGAGCTTTTACGTTTACACCTTCGGCTTTTAGTCTTTGGCTGATGGTTTTCGCAAACTCCACTGCGTGTGCACCATCGCCGTGAAGGCACAGCGTTTCGGCTACCAGTGAGATGTTTTTTTGGTTAATAGATATTACCTGTTGTTGCTTTACCATGAGCAATACCTGATTGATAGATTGCTGCTCATCTGTAATTAAGGCATTGGGTTGGCTACGGGCGGTAAGCAAACCATCGTCCTGATAAGTGCGGTCGGCAAATACTTCGGAGGCTGTATAAATGCCGATTTGCTTTGCAGCCTTTATCATCTCACTCCCGGCAAGGGCATATAAAATCAGGTCGGGGTCAAAATCGTGTACGGCCTGTACAATAGATCGCGCCAAAGCCGCATCTTTTGCAGCCATATTATATAAGGCACCATGTGCTTTTACGTGGTGTAATTTGGCGCCTGCTGCTTTTACAAAACCATATAAAGCACCTATTTGATACAAGGTTATCTGGTAAGCTTCGTTTGCCGATATCTTCATCTCGCGGCGACCGAATCCCTGCAAGTCGGGCAAGCCAGGGTGTGCCCCAATAGCTACGCCTTTTTTTACAGCCATGGCTACGGTATGCTGCATTACGTCATGATCGCCGGCGTGGTAACCGCACGCAACATTGGCCGAGGTAATGTAATCCATCAAGGTTTCATCATTGGGCATTGGATAGTTACCAAAGGCTTCGCCCATATCGCAGTTTAAATCGATAGTTTGCATTTGTGTGCTATTTTGTAATTGTTTAAGCATACTTGCTTTTTATAGCGTGGGTAAGCTTTTGTAACTGTTGTTCCTGTTCAATATACAGCATTTCGGCTTTCTGGCGGCTGATTTCTTCAAATTGGATCTGGTCGCCTGGTTTTAGTTGCCCGCATAGCGGCACATCTACAGCTGCCACTTGGGCAATGCGCGGATAGCCTCCGGTAGTCTGGCAGTCGGCCATCAGTAATACAGGGTTGCCGCTGCCGGTAACTTGTATAGTGCCGGGTGTTACCGCGGTGGATAGTAATTCCTTGTGTATCCTGCGGTTTATTACGGGACCTTCCAGTTGATAACCCATGCGGTTGCTTTGTGAGGTTAATGTAAATGGAGTAGTTAAAAAGTTGATGATAGATTGGCTATTAAACCACGTAAACTCTGGCCCCGGAACCACACGGATGATTTTACGGTTAGAAGGAAGAAATGCGTGGCTCGTTAAGCTCCATGCAGGATATTTAAGATGTTCGCCGGTTAAACTATTTAATATTTTGGATGTTGTTAAACCGAGTTGGCTGGTGTTGTACAGTAGATCATTGCTCTGCAATAGCCTGCCATGTAAGCCACCTAACTGAGCGGTAGTATATGTGCTACGGCTACCCAAAACTACCGGCACATCAAAGCCTCCGGCAATAGCCAGGTAAGTGCGGCAGCCTGCCGGATTATTGGTTAAGTGCACAATGTTGCCTGCCGGAACAAACACGGGCCGATCCGTGGGTATAGCTTGATTATCGCACTTCAGCAATGCACCATCGCCGGAGTAAGCTATCAGTAAATCAGTTTCTGCCTTAAACGACGCTGAAGAATAAGTAAATTCAATAACCGCGTCGTTATCATCATTCCCTAAAACCTTATTAGCCAGTCGTGCTGCAAGTGCATCCATTGCACCCGAAACCGGCACAGCTTGCGGCAGAAAGTTCCATCGGCCTAAATCTTGCACCGTACTGAGTATACCTGGTTTAATGATGCGTATCTGCATGGTGACGGTATAAATCAAACTCGTGGTGAGGGATAGGTTCAAATTTAATGGTGTCGCCGGCTTGCAATAAGGCAGGTTGTGAGCGGCTAGCAGCAAATAAGGCAAGCGGTGTGCGGCCAATTAACTGCCAGCCACCCGGTGTATCTAACGGATAGACACCGGTTTGTTTCCCGGCAATACCTACCGAGCCGGTAGGTATTGCTTTTCGCGGCGTGGTTAAGCGGGGTGTTGCCAGTACTTCGGGCATGCCGCCTAAGTAGGCAAATCCAGGTACGAAGCCAATCATGTATACCTTATATATAGCCGAACTGTGCAGGTCAATCACTTTGTCGGTTGTAAAGCCGTGTGATGCTGCAACATATTTCAAATCCGGTCCAAATGTGCCGCCGTAGCAAACAGGTATGGTTATCATTTTGCCTAAGCCAGGTTGATCCTGAGCCAAGTGCTGCTTTAGTTGCTCCAAGTAATGCGTTACTTTGTCAAAGCAGTCTGTGCCGGGCAAATCTGACTGTATAACCAGCAAAGGATCATAAAATACTGTAAGCGTTGTATATGCCGGAACGGTTGTGTAAAAACCAGGAAAAGGTTTTCGATGTAAAGTATGGTTAAATTGGGTAATCTGTTGTAACGTGCTATCGTCAATGTCGCTTCCAAATACAACGCTGATGGCTCGTTCACTTAAAGAATAAGTGTTGAAAAAAATAGCGTTGTGCATTTGAGACGACATTCGAAGGTGAAATTTAATGATTAACACATTAACCATGCAAGTTTTTAACTAACATCGTTACACAAAGCATCATCTAAACCATTTTCCACATCTCGACTTTATGTTCATGCTTGGTTTATTTGGGCAAAACATAACCTTTGCATACGTTGTTAAGCCGTAATCTGAATGTGTGCCCGGTGGGTTAGTGATGCAAGGCTTTTTCATACTATCAATCTTACCTGTCTTAATGAAGAAACTGCTACTCTGCTTTTTGCTGTGTTTACCGTTAATAGTAATGGCACAGGACTCCGTATTATATCGCATAGTTTACATAGGTGATGCCGGCGAGCTTGATCCGCAGCAAAGCGGTGTGCTTAGGCACGCTGCCAATAATATAATTCCCGGTAAAAGCACGGTGGTTTATTTAGGCGATAACATTTACCCAACCGGAATGGGCCTGCCCGGAAGCCGTGAAGAAGAAGAAACGAAGAATATTTTGCAGTCGCAATTCAAGCCCATGCGGCAAAAAGGAGCGCCTGTATACTTTATTCCCGGTAATCATGACTGGGATCGTATGGGGCCGCGCGGACTGGCCAAAGCCAAACGGCAGTGGGAGTACATCGCCGAGCAAAAAGACTCACTACTAAAAGTGATACCCGAGGATGGCTGCCCCGGCCCGTACGAGATTAAGGTAAACAACGATATCACCATTATCGCATTCGACTCGGAATGGTGGTTGCACCTGTTCAGTAAAGATAATCCGAACGCCGATTGCGATTGCAAAACCAATGATGAGATCATTGCCAAGATGCGTGAGTTGCTTTACAAAAATCGTGATAAGATTATCATGTTGTGCGATCATCATCCTTTCCAATCGTACGGTCACCATGGTGGTTACTATAACCTGGCTGATTATTTTTTTCCGCTCACCTCAGTTAAACACTCTTTATATATACCGTTGCCTGGTTTAGGTGCGCTGTACCCATTTTTGCGCGCCAACTTTGCCACCGCACAAGACCAAGGGCACCCGCTGTATCGTAATATGGTGCAGCAAATTGATGCCGTTTTTGATGGTTTTCCAAACGTAATACACATATCGGGGCATGAGCATGGCCTGCAGTTTATCAATGGCAAGCAAATGCAGGTGGTGAGTGGGTCGGGGGCTAAGCAGGCCTTTGTAAAGAAAGGAAAAAATGCTTTGTACGCTGCATCAATTGGTGGTTATGTAACAGCCGATCTGCTTTGCAGCAAGCAGATTAAATTTACCTATTATGCCAGTGAAGATAGCGTTTTACGTCAGGTTTTTACTTATACAAAGCCTTATGTGTCTGTTAGTGAAGAATTAGAGGCAAGTGGTGAGCCACTGATGCAGGATAGTATTATAGTTAAGGCGCATCCGCAGTTTGATGAAGTAAGCAATTTTCACCGCAAATTGTACGGCGAAAATTACCGCAAAGAGTGGGCTGCCCCCGTGAAGCTGCCGGTCATCCGCATTAGCGATGCCAAAGGCGGTTTAAAGCCAGTACAATTGGGTGGCATTCACCAAACCGCATCATTAATTTTGAAAGATGCTCAGGGCAAGCAATGGGTGTTAAGCAATATCGAGAAGTATCCGGAGGTGATCTTAACGCAGGCACAAAAAGAAACGCTGGCCAAATCGTGGTTGCGCGATGCCATGTCGGCTCAGCATCCTTATGCTACTTTGATGGCACCGGTGCTGGCTAATGCGGTAAAGGTATCACATACCAACCCAATAATTGGCTGGGTATCGCCCGACGCAAAGCTGGGCTATTATAATAAGATATTTGCCAAGACTATCTGCATTTTGGAAGAGTACAACCCAGGCGGCCGGTCGGACAATACCGGCAACATGCTTAAATCGTTAGATCGCGACAATGATAATTTGATTGATACCGCCGAGTTTTTTAAAGCCCGTTTACTTGACTGGTTTATGGGCGATTGGGATCAGCAGGAAGACCAGTGGCGCTGGCAAAATCGAAGTGTTAATGGGCATAAGTATTATTTTGCTGTGCCTCGAAACCGCGACCAGGCATTTTATATTAACCAAGGCCTAATACCAAAAGTAAACTCCAGTATGTGGGTGGCGCCTTATTTAAAGGGTTACACGGCCGATGTTTCTGCAATTAACTTTTTTTACTACAGTGGTAGTTCCTTAAATACTCGTTTTTTGGCCGGACTAGACCATGACACCTGGAGGAGGCTAGCGCGACAAGTGGCGGCAGGGCTTACCGATTCGGTGATACAAGCTGCTTTATTAAAATTGCCGGGCGAGACTTATCGCATAAGGCATAACTGGTTGCAGAAACATATGCAAGAACGGCGGGATCACTTAGTAGAGGCCTCAGAAAATTACTACCGCTTTTTTAACTGCATTGTTGACATTAAGGCAACCGATAAGCATGAATTGATAACTGTTCAGGATACATCAAACGGTGACCTATACGTTACCATTCGTAAAATATCAAAAGCAGGCATTGAAAAGCAAGTGCTGTTTAGTCGTATTTACGAGCCAAGTGTCACTAAAGAAATTAGGATGTATGCTTCAAAAGGTGATGACAGTATATTGATCAACGTAAAGCATTCACCCATCAAACTGCGCATCATTGGCGGCACGGGTAGCAAGCGTTATAATGCACAAAATGCTACTGGTAGAATAGACGTTTATGAGAAACTAGATAACGCGACTTTTAGTGGCCAGGCACAAAGTAAATTAGATAAGCACATCAGTAAAGATTCATTAAACGTAAGCTTTGTGCCAACAAACTTATATAACACTTATGCTCCGGTGCTAATGGCTGGTTATAATCCCGACGATGGTGCATGGTTGAATGTGGGCGTACGCTTCGTTAACCAAGGATTTCGCAAAAATCCGGGTAATGTGCAGCAGTTTACGGCAATGCATGGTTTTGGTAATAACGCCAATAAGTTCGGCTATACCGGCCAATGGTATGATGCCATTGATAAGGCAGATATTGAAATAACCGGTAAAGTAAGCCTACCTAACGTAATTAACTTTTACGGCAGGGGCAACAACACTGACTTTGATAAGGTAGATGATTACAAAACATATTATCGTGCCCGTTTCAATTTGTACGATTTCAATGCATCCTTACGCTGGCAAAACGCCAGTGGGGTAACCAGCTTACGTATTGGGCCGGCTTTTCAGTACTATCATTTTTTACCGGATGATAAAAATAGGCTGATTTATAATACTAACCTGATACACAGTTACGATAGTACCACGGTAGCGCAAGATAAATTACATGCAGGTTTGTCTATTACCTATATCAACGACAAGCGGAATAATGCCGTGCTACCATCATGGGGTATCTATTTTGGCGTTAATGTAAAAGCAATGGCCGGATTAAATGGCAGCTCGGGTTCTTATGCGCAGGTGACACCATTAGTTGAATTTTATAAAAGTGTAACTACCAATTCTAGCTTTGTTATTATCGATAAATTGGGTGGTGGTTTAACGGTAGGTAAGGCGGCTTACTACCAGTCTTTATTTTTAGGCGGGCCGGATAACCTGCCAGGATTCCGTCAGTACCGTTTTGCCGGTCAGCAAATGCTTTATAATAATCTGGAAGCAAGAGTAAGGCTAAACCGTATGGCTACGTACATTTTGCCTGGTCAGTATGGTGTTACTGGCTTTTATGGAATTGGCCGGGTTTGGGAAAATAAAATGAATTCAACTGCTTGGCACAATGTAGTAGGAGGAGGTATGTATTTTTCTCCGGCAGATCTGGCTTTGTTGAAAGTTCAGGCTGGTTATTCGCATGAAGGTTGGTATCCGTTTGCCACTTTTACGCTAAGTTTTTAAGTGGCCTTTCTTAATAACAAGAAGTATTTTTTATTATAATGTCATTTCGAGTGATAACGAGATATCTATTGAAGCAGATAGACAGGTTAACTGTTCGCTTTTAGAAGATTTCTCGTTATCACTCGAAATGACATTTCCATTGAAAATTTTAAAAGCCTTCCCTAAAGGCAGACAACTTATTGAAAACCCAACACCGGATGAGGTATATACAATTCTTCCAGCTGTTTAACTTCTTCGTCCGAAAGTTTTACTTGCAATGCGGCAACGGCATCTTCCAAATGTCCCGGCTTGCTGGCACCTACTATAGGAGAGGTTATGTACGGTTTGCTCAGCATCCAGGCCAGTGCGATTTGTGCGTTGGGTACGCCTTTTTGATCGGCAAGGTCTGATACACGGTTTACAATTTCAAAGTCTGCGTCCTGTCCGTACAGTGATTTGCCGAAGGCGTCGGTTTTAGCACGCTCCGTTTCGGTACGCTCTTTACTGCGGCGACCGGTAAGCAGGCCACGCGCCAGCGGCGACCATGGAATGATAGCTATCTTTTGATCGATACAAAACGGAATCATTTCACGCTCTTCTTCCCGGTACACCAGGTTGTAGTGCGGCTGCATGGAAACAAATTTGGTCCATCTATTGCGCTCGGCAGCAAATTGGGCTTGGGCAAATTGCCAGCTATACATAGATGATGCGCCTATGTAACGCACCTTACCTGCCTTAACTAAATCGTGCAGGGCTTCCATTGTTTCTTCAATAGGGGTGTCGTAATCCCAACGGTGTATTTGGTATAAATCCACATAGTCGGTACCGAGGCGTTGCAGGCTGGCGTCAATAGCGCTCATGATGTGCTTGCGTGATAAGCCTTTGTCGTTTGGGCCGGGTCCCATGGGGTTAAATACTTTAGTTGCCAATACTACATCGTCACGTTTGGCAAAATCTTTCAAAGCACGGCCTACTACTTCTTCGCTGGCTCCGGCCGAATACACATCGGCAGTATCAAAAAAATTAATGCCCAGTTCTAATGCTTTTTGAATAAAAGGACGACTCTGTTCTTCATCCAGTGCCCAGGGCCAGCGCTCGGTAGGGCGACCATAGGTCATGGTGCCCAAACATATGCGCGATACCATCATGCCCGTGTTCCCAAATCTTACATACTCCATAATCAGTGTGTTTTTAAAGAGTACAAATGCCCGTCAGATAGGTTTTTATTCACGAAGAAAGATGGTTTAAGATTGTAAACATAAAACTACTTATTTGATATTGTGTGGCTTAATGTTTATACTTAAGCAGAAAAAAGTAGAAAAGTACTTATGTAAAGTATAAAAAGCAGGCGATTTGCATATTATTATTTTAATTATTAAATTAAATAGGAAGTCATATTGTCATTTGCATATAGGTATCCTTTATGCAATACAAAAGCTGTTAAACGAAACGTAGCCCGTATTGTACTTAAAAAGCGCCCATTTATTAAGCGATTAACAGTGCGTTCAATTTTTGGTGATGAATGTAATTGAGCGGACCACCTTCTAAAGTGGTAAGTGATTTTGACTTCAAATTGAGCGAAAATAAATTAAAATTAAGGCTTCGTAGAAGCGTTTAAAGGCGTTTTGAAATTTATGTTGTGTTTACTTTTAACAAATGGCACTTTTTTGGTGTTAAGCATACACGTCGAAATTTTTAGCTGATGAGTAGAGTATTTACTATAGTTGAGGGTCTTGAAAACTTAGGTGCGATGCGCACGGGCGGCCAAGGCTCAGTATATAAGGGTAGAAGAACAGGGCAGATATTAACAGCCGTTAAACTGCTGCCTACACCCATTCATAATGAGAGCGAGGATGATGCCAACTACCGCCGTTTTTTAAACGAAGTAGAAAAGCTTAAAAAGGTAAACGAGCAGCCTAGTCCGCATGTGGTGAAAATTCTGAGTTCCGGCCTTACCGAAAGTGGTAACTTCCCCTTTATTGAAATGGAATTTATTGAGGGGCCCGACCTGGCAGATCTTTTAGAGCCACCCAAAGGCGAAAAAGTTTTCACCATTAAGGAAACCATTAAAGTAGCCGAGCAATTGGCCTCTGCTTTGGCACACTGCCATGGGGTAGGCGTAAAGCATGGCGATATCAAAAGCAACAACGTCAAGTACAATGTGCATACCGGCAACTATGTACTGCTGGATTTTGGTCTGGCAGTGATGTCTGACGAACAGCGGAGAACCAGCATTCGGCATGCCGGGGCCATTGAGTTTATGGCGCCCGAGCAACATGAAGGTGTGATGTTGCTCGAAACGGATATATACAGCTATGGCGTAATATTATATGAACTGCTGGCGGGACAAGTACCTTTCCCTTTACATGACGGCGGTGAAACAGCCCGGAATGCGGTGATTGTATCCCATATGGAATCGGCCATTCCTAACTTTATGGAATTGCGCAGTAAAAACGTACCGTCTACATGGACTTATGAAAAGCAATTGCAGGAAATGCAGGTACCCGAATGGCTTTCGGGTATTATTCTTAAATGTTTGCATAAAGATCCTAAACAGCGTTTTGCCAATGGGGTAGAGCTGCATTATGCAATCGTGCAAGGGAGTTTATCTGCCAGTGTAAACAGTGCGCAGGATGTAAATGCGCTTGCCCGATTAACTGCATTGGAGAGTGAAAACAAACGATTGGAAAACTTATTGCTTCAATACCAGCAGGCTGATGCTGACAGGGAAACAACCGAAGAACCCGGTGGACCCAATGTGTCGGTATCTAAGCCATTATTTGCTGCTATCTTATTTATCCTGGTTACGTCCATGGCGTTTTCTATGTATACTTTGTTCTTCAAAAAAACGACACCATACAATGCAGCCGATAACGCCGCTTATCAGGATACCACCAGCACCATGCGTGTTGATACCGGTGGTGGGGTAGGCGCACCGGCTACTGAAGATCCGCAAACACCTGTAAATACACAGCCGGTGGTTCAACAGCCGGTAGATACTGCAGATTCTACGCCTAAAGAGCCGATCAAGAAACCTAAACCGGCTAAAGACAGTACCGAAACGGAAAAAAGTGACACTACAGAGGTAGAGCCCTTTTAAGTGTTTGGCAATATTTTGATGGTTGGCTGATTACGTTGCGCTCGCAAACATCAAAAGGCGTTTTGCTGTTCAGTACTCACAAACAAATTGTAAATCATTGGCAAAGCATTTTGCCTGTTAAATTGACGGGATTACCTTTTATGGAGTCTAAACCTAACTTTTGGCAACGCATAGGGTTGCAAGATTGGTTCCTGACCGATCAGAAAAATGATTCGGGCAGTCAGCCACAAGCATTAACGCCCGATAGCGTATATAAATATATCATTGACAAGTTTAAAGAATCCATTGCCGAGCTTTCATTTGCCCAACGCGTGGTTTTTTATCATGAGTATATTATCAGCTTTAGTCCGGATGATTATCATGCTTTTATGCAAAACAAGCAGGGCATCTTCGGCATTATCGTGCACGAATCAGTTAATCAGTTCTACGAGATATTGAAAGAGTACCGGGCACAAGGTAAAACCGTGGCGCCATCGGCCTCTAAATGGGTATTCCGTTTAGTGTCTCACCCCGATTATACCCGTGGCGATAAAGGCTTCATCGGCAAGCTGCTGCCCGATAACAATACAAGTCCTAAAGAAGAAAACCTGCGTGTTACGTTCATACCGCGCCAAACCGGTATTGCGCAAACCTTTGACGTAAACCAGGATGTGTTAAAGGGTTTTACTTACTACAGTGAGGGGTATTATGAAATACCTTACGATGAAGGTTTGGAACAGGATACGGCAACACCAGGCGTTAAATCAACGAACGATTCGGTGTTGGCTCGTTTAGAAACCATTTTTCCTAACCAGCAGTTTGCCGGTAAAAAGGTGGAATATTTAATGAAAGAAGAAGAAATTCTGGTATCGGGAAAAGATGGCGACCGTAAAGAAACCAACGTTTTTTGGATACCATCTGAGTGGGTGGATACACCGCATTTGGGCATTAAATATGTAAAAGGCGAGGATAAGTTTTATGTGGCCTCGTACGGAGAAATGACCACTTTAAATGAAGCGCCCCTAGAGCGTAGCGATTTTATCAACCCAAAATGGACAGAACTGCCGGTTAACTCCCGAATGTTGCTTAACGGCATTATCGGGATCAATATTTTTAAATCTTAAACAATGATGTCGCAGATATTATCAATTGGATTATTGGCTATTGGTGTGCTATTGCTGGCAACCCATTTTGCCGAAATTAAAAATTCAGGTAAACGCAATGGCTAATAACATATACGGACTAACAGACACTGGCCGGGTACGCGGCAACAACGAAGATACTTTTATTGCACTACCTGTGCTTGGCAACCAATATTTGCTGGCATGTGTAATTGACGGCGTAGGTGGCTACCACGGTGGCGAAGTAGCGGCTGAAATAGCCCGCGAACAGATATTGTACCAATTTGCCGTTAAACCCAGTGATATGAAAACGGCCATGCTGGAAGCTTTTAAACAAGCTAACGAAAATATATTTTCGGAACGGCAGCGGGTGAAAGAGATGGATAGTATGGCTTGTGTGGCAACCTTGGCCATAGTAGACATTGAAAATAATCAGTTACATTATGCCCACATCGGCGATACGCGTTTATACTTGCTGCGCGATAAATCTTTGATCAAAATCACCAAAGATCATTCATTTGTGGGCTTTTTGGAAGACTCGGGTCGGTTGACTGAATCTGCAGCCATGAATCACCCAAAGCGCAATGAAATCAATAAAGCGCTGGGCTTTGCCAGCCCCATCAATACTGACGGCGACTATATTGAAACGGGACAATCGCCATTTTTACCGGGTGATATGCTACTGTTGTGCAGCGATGGGTTAACGGATATGGTAGATAAAGATACCATCACCAATATCATCACATCTGACCAGTCGCTTCAGCAAATGGCTACTAATTTAGTAGAAGCAGCTAACCTTAATGGTGGGAAAGATAACGTAACAGTGGTTTTGGTGAAAAACGATAAGGCACCTGTAGTGCAGGAAGCCGTGCAACCGGCAACAGCCGTAAAAAAAAAGCCTGAGCCAAGTCCCCAACAGCCACCACTCCAACAGCCAACTAGACAACAACCTGTACAGCCAAAACCGCAACCGGTAAGCGCGCCGGTTGCCGAGCCTGTAGTTGCCGCTACACAGAAACCCAAAAGCAGTAGCAGCGGACTTACTATGCTTCTGGTAGTTTTATGTCTGGCGTTGTTGGCTTCAACGGTTTGGTTCTATCTGCAAAGCAAAAAAGGCGGGCAGTCATCAAGCACTGTTGTAAAACCAGACAGCGTCGCTAGAAATCCTTCGGAAATCAAGTTGCAACAACTTATTAATTCTGCCAAAGGCGATACTGTTTTGCTTACTGATTCGGCATTCAAATCACCTGTTGTAATTAGTAGTGCTATACAGGTTCAACAAGATACGTTATATATTAAGGCTAAAGGCAAAATTGAACTGAAAGCCGATTCGGCATATTCAGGCCCGGCGCTTTTATTGGCTTCTAACTGCAAAGTGGTGGTGCTGGATAGTTTGCAGTTTAGCAATTTCAAAGTAGGGATATCTGTTTTTAACGATGCGTTAAAGCTTAAACATACGCAGTTTAACCAGTGCCCTTCAGCTGTACAGGTTAACTACGCCCTGGCCGATAATCAACCAATTAATGGGCGTTCGCCGGTTTCAAAATTTAAATCTGACTCTCTAGCTTCATCTACTTCAAAAACTAATGGCTCCCGATAATACTATTCAACCTGCATCTGCCGGACGGGGTAAAGAACGTCTTTTCTTATTACTGATTGCTGTTGTTTTGGGCTTGTTATTTTACAGGCTTTACACGGTAATTCAACAGCGCTTTGCCGATGTTGATCGCCGTTTAAAAGATGGCACCATGGTAAACCTGAATGCAAAAGACCCAGCTGGTCATCTTAAAGTGCTGCTCGAAAAAGGTTATTACTTTGAAGATAAGCGGGATGTTGCATTGATAGAGTCGATTGTTGCAGATAGATATTCGTCTGATCAACAAACAGATAACATTGGTGAGCTCAACAAACGCAAATACTTTATTGATGCTGACGTAGCCTTTACCAAAGGCGGCGAATCATTTAAAAAGCGGGTAGTTGCCTCAAGGTCATTGTTGGGATACACCGGTGCCGACTCAGTACGTTTTGAACAGGAACGGACTAGTCCACCGCAACTACCATCTGCAACAGATCTAGGTGTAGGGCAGCATAGTTTGTCGGGCAATATTGTTAACGAACAGAAACAACCGGTTAGCGGCGTACTGGTGCGCTTACAAATGGTTGTTCCACAGGATAGTATTTTCAATGATGACGAGATAGAAAGCATCCGCATTAACAGAGAAGCAGGAGCCGGTTTTCGCAAAGAGTACTTGCCCGATAGTGCTGGAAAACGGCGTTTACAAAGCCTGACGGCTTTTGCCCGTACCGATGCCGAGGGGCATTTTGCATTTATGCACCTGCCTGATGGCAAAGCTTTCAGAGTGTTGCCTCTGCAGCCTGGATACCAGTTTGGTACTTCACAAGGCGTACAAGCCTTGGATGATGATGATGATGATGTGAACTTTAGACAGGCACCACATACTATTCGCTTGCTATCTACCCGCGATTTCAATATCCTGAAAAAAGAAAAATCTCTTATAGTACGCACTCCGCAGCAATTTAACCACTGGTACTGGATAATTGTAGGAAGCTTTTTTGTAGGTTTTTTGCTAGTGCATTTGCTGTTATCTATTCGCTTTAAGGCTGCTGATCAGTTACTGCTGCCATTGGTTATGATATTGGTGGGTATGTCGTTCCTGACACTATTAAGTTTGCAAGACCCGCTGCGTGACCGCTTTCTGGCGAAAGACAGTTTAACTTATCTGGGTATTGGCTTGCTGGCTATGTGCATGCTCATGTTTTTTAACATCAAACGCTTTACGGCCGATTCGGGTTTATACCGAGCTTTCGTATTCAGAAATACATCTAGTGCCGCCAATGGCTGGCCTTGGGCAGCTATGGCTATGGGATTGTTGTCGCTCACTATTTTGTTTGGTACAGGTCCTGAGGGTAGCGGCGTAAAAGTGAACCTGTTTGGCTTCCAGCCCAGCGAAATTGTAAAGTACCTCATCATCTTGTTTTTGGCAGGCTTTTTTGCAGCCAATGAGCGGCTTATTAGTGAGTATACTAGCTGGACCAAGCGCTGGTCGTTCTTTTACATAGCCTTGTTTGCTATTGTAATAACCTTGTTTCTGTTTCTGATGCTGGGCGATTTAGGACCGGCTATGGTGGTTTGTTTCACTTTTATTGCGCTGTTCTCATTCTCACGTGGCGATTTTATGTTTATGGCTGGGGCTGTAGTCATCTACGTGCTGGCATCATGGGTATTAAAGAACGTATGGCTGTCATTGTTGGTTACCGTGGCTACCGTAGGTTTGGTTATGCTATTTAAACGTCGCCAGCTTAGCGAATCGGCTGTGATGGTGCTGGTCATTATGGCTGGCTTCTTAACCATTGATAAAATTCCAAAATTAGATAAGTTAATTCCCGGCCCTGTGCAGCGATTGGTTGATCGTAAAGCCATTTGGCAGGATGCCTGGAACAACGAAGTATACGGTGGCGATCAGGTAGCTAACGGCCTATGGGCCATGTCGAGCGGTGGTGTATCTGGCCAAGGCATAGGCGAGGGTTTTGCCAAAACCATACCCGAAGCACATACTGACATGATATTGCCATCAATGGGTGAAGAGTTTGGATGGACAGGTATCGTCTGTATTTTTGTAATGTTTTTACTTTACCTGCACCGCTCAATTTTAATAGGCAGGCAAACAGGTACACCGTTTTTGTTTTACCTGTGTGCTGGTATTGGTATCTCCACTTTTGTGCAGTTTTTGCTGATAGCCGGAGGGTCTACCGGTGCACTGCCGTTGTCGGGAGTGTCATTGCCTTTTCAAAGTTATGGCGGTTCGTCGTTGGTTGCTAATTTACTGGCATCGGGTTTTCTGTTGTCTGCATCATTAGTGAAAGGTACGCCTGTGCAAATGAGTTACATCACTAAGCAGCAAGATCGCAACTTGGTGCCTGCACTGATGGCCGCTTGTATGGGTTTGTTGTTATTAACGGTAAACATATCCCGATATTTATTCAACAATAAAAAATGGGTGGTGCAGCCAGCGCTTGTAGCCGATAAAAGCGGCTTACGTATGTTTAGTTATAACCCACGTATCGCTATTTTGATGAATCGCCTGCAGGCAGGCTCATTATATGACCGCAACGGGCTAATATTGGCAACCAGTCATCCCGAACTGGTTAAAAAACAACGAGCGCAGTTAGCAGGTGCCGGTATGGCCAATTATAATCTGGATTCGGCTATGCACAAGCGTTTGGATAGATACTATCCATTTGATGAGCAAACTTTTTTTTGGATAGGTGATGCTAATACCGGTGTATTCAACGGCAGTAGCAACGGCTACTTTGCGGAATATGAACATGCGGCCGAGTTGCGCGGCTTTGAAATGCCCACTACCAATTACAATGTATTGGCTACCCGTTTCCGCGAAGACCGTTTATTGCCTAAGGGTGTTAAGGAAATGACCGTAGTTAAAAAAGATTACGGCGCTTTGGCCCCGTTACTGTTGGCCGGTATCAATAGTGCCGAAGTAGAAGCTTTCAAAAAACGTAACCGCGATGTGAAACTCACCATTGATGCCGGACTGCAAACCACTATCCAAAATTCATTGGCTACCGATACTTCATTGCTGGATAACCGCGTATCTGTTGTGATTATGGACGCTAATAAGGGCGATGTGCTGACCTCGGCTGTATACCCCCTGCCACCAGTGCATAACTGGGAACAATTGACTATGAGCTATTCCGAGCAAAACCAATTGGCCGGTTGGATGACTACGCAGGATTTAGGTTTTACCCTGGCCACACAGCCTGGTTCAACAGCTAAGGTGCTTACTTCTATGGCAGCATTCAATAAATTAGGAATGGCTGCTGTCGATAAAAAGTTCACCGTTAGTGCGGCCGAGCGTATCCGTACCAAAGGACTTGAGCCGGACGAAACTGGCGTAATATCGATGGAACGGGCCATTGTAAAATCTAACAACGTGTACTTTATCAAGCTGGCCAATGAAGAGCATTTGCAGGAAGATATGGCTAGCCTGTATTTAAAAACCGGTATGTTTTTGCATGGGGTAGGCGGTTATTATTACGGCCGGCAAACGGAAAATGCGGCGCAAGAAGAAAAGTGGCGCAATTTATGGCGAAAAACAGAGTTCAATACTAAGCCGCGGTACAATCCCAATAACATTCGCCGTACACGGGCCAAAGGCATTTCCGGTATGGCTTGGGGGCAAGGTGAGTTGATTGCTACACCAGCGGCAGTAGCGCGATTGGTATCGGGCGTGGCTAACAATGGCACTTTAGTTGACAGTCGTTATGTGCTCAAGGTCAGCAATTCAGAAAGTCAAAGTAAGGGTAGTATTCAACTGGCCGCCAATCCGCAATACGCACAACTCATTCAAAAATACATGATCGAGCAAAGTGCACCGAAAGCTTATACTCTTGGCATTGCAGTAGGAGGTAAAACCGGTACGCCCGAGCGTATTTGGAAAGGCGAACAAATTAACGATGGCTGGTATACCTTTTTTGCACCAAAGGCTAAAGGGCCGGGCTACATGGTGGTGTGTGTTCGTATAGAATCAACTAAAGGATCATCTGATGCAGTAAAGCTGGCCGGACAACACGTAGTGCCATATCTGCTTAAAAAGGGTTATATTAAAAGCCTGATAACGCAAACAACCGTTCAGCAGTAAGTTTAAATATATCCGAACAAAAAGAGATATTTGTGGTGCGAAAAATGACATAAAAGCATGTAAACTTTTATATAATTTTAGAGTCGGATACAATAAAATATACGATTAACTATGGTTTTCAATCTATTCAAAAGCGATACAGACGAGCGGCCCGACGACGTGAAAGGCGTACGCCAAGCGTTGCTGCGCTTTATTAAAGATGTTTTGCAGAAAGCCGAAGGTGGCGAGGGTGCTCACATCAAAGGCTTATGTCTTTTTATGGCCTGTAACGAAGACGATAAGCACGTTTACGAAGCTGCTGTATACTTAGAAGAGCAGGAACAATTTAAAAACGAAATTCAGCGTATTGCCGACGATTATGCCATCGGTTTACCGCCCAATTGGACGCTTGAGTTTATTTTTGGTGAAGATTATCCTACCGAAGCGATAAAGGCATCTAATTTGGATGCTGCACTATTTATCAAAACCAATAAGCATTTTATACAACAAAAAGCATCAGCTTATATCAGAGTTCTGAGTGGAGAAGCGGAAAAAAATGAGTATGCCATTACTTCTGATACAGGCAAGTTAAATATCGGTCGCGACCGCAAAGCGCAGGTAGATGATGGGTTTTTCCGAACCAACCATATTGCCTTTCCGTCAACTTCTGCTAACGATGCTAACAGATACATTAGTCGCCAGCATGCCCACGTTGAATGGAGTAATGATGCTGCCTGCTTTATGTTGTTTGCTGATGATGGTGGCGTACCGCCCCGTAATAAAATAAAAATCCGTTCTGTAGATAGTGAAGAGTTGATAAAGCTGCACTCTACACATATTGGCCATCATTTAAAAGAGGGAGATCAGATTGTACTAGGCGAGTCGGCCGTTATTGAATTTAGCTACAAGCCAGAAGAAGACTAACGAATGAGCAGAGTGTTTACTATAGTTGAAGGCTTGGAAAACCTGGGTGCTATGCGTACCGGCGGGCAGGGTTCCGTGTATAAGGGAAGACGCACCGGTCAAATATTGACGGCAATCAAAATGCTGCCAACGCCTATACATCATGAAAGTGCGGATGATGCTAACTATCGCAGGTTCCAAAACGAAGTAGAAAAACTTAAGAAAGTTAATGAACAGCCAAGTCCGCATGTTGTAAAGATTCTAAGTTCCGGACTTACCGAAAGCGGCTCTTTTCCTTTCATAGAAATGGAATATATTGAGGGGCCAGATTTAGCAGAATTGCTTGTTCCACCAAAAGGCGAACAAGTTTTTACAATTAAAGAAACAGTTAAAGTAGCCGAACAACTAGCCTCTGCATTAGCACATTGTCATAAAGTAGGCGTTAAGCACGGCGATATCAAAACCAATAACGTTAAGTATAACTTGCACACCGGCAACTACGTGCTATTAGACTTTGGATTGGCCATCATGTCGGATGAACAACGGCGAAGTAGCGTCCGGCATGCCGGCGCTATTGAGTTCATGGCACCCGAGCAGCATGAAGGTGTAATGCTGCCTGAAACTGATGTGTATAGCTTTGGAGTAGTGCTGTACGAGTTACTGGCTGGCCAGGTACCTTTTCCGTTGCAAGACAACGGCGAAACAGCCCGTAATGCAGTGCTGGTTTCTCATATGGAATCCCCAGTGCCCGACTTACGTATCGTACGCAGCAAAAACCTGCCGAGCAGTTGGACCGCCGATAAGCAACAATCGGAAATGCAGGTGCCGCAGTGGCTGTTGGATGTTATTGACTGCTGTTTAAAGAAAAAACCGTTAGAACGTTTCAGGACAGGAGTAGAGTTGCATCAGGCCATCAATTCTGGTATGGTATCCGTTTCAGTGCAGGGTAACCAGTTACAGGCGGTACAGCAGATTACCGAGTTACAAGATGAGAACCAACGGTTAGAAAAGCTTTTGTTTCAGTACCAACAAAGTGACTCCGAAAAAGATAAGAAGGTAGATACACTGCAAACAATGCTCTTGCAAGCTGGCGGTACGTTCAATTCAGAAAAAGGCATAGTTGAGTTAACTAAATCTACCGTACATATTTCCAAAAGGTTATTTTATGGAATAATTGGTTTTGCAACCTTGTTTATGCTATTATTCATTTTTTCATTCCTGAATAAGAAAGACGGAGATGGTAGCAACAATGTTTATAAAACTTACGAACCATATCTAAGCTTGCCGGTAAAATCTGAAATGGAAAAAGCTTTAGCACTGAAACCATATACTTATGACAGCTTAATTGTTGACCAAGCGGAATCAAACGCCCGGCGTGCTGCTGCATGGCGACGAAGTCACCCGCCTATACATCATCAATGGAAAGTGAAGAAGAATAAGAGTTGGTTTAGCATATTCTTTTAACAAATAGAGACTTATGTATTTGTATATGTTAACTATAAAATATATATTTTCACTAAATGGAAAATATGCCAATTATTAAGCTTACCTTGCGAGCTTAGTAAAAAATATAATGCAAAAAGAAGGAACAGTAAAGTTTTTCAACACCGAGAAAGGTTTTGGATTCATTTCACAGAGTGATAACAGAGACGACGTTTTTGTACACTCAACTGGCCTCATCGATCAAATTCGTGAAAACGACAAAGTATCATTCGATGTGGAACAAGGTCGTAAAGGCCTTAATGCGGTAAATGTAAAAGTAATTTAAGTATCACTATATCACATAATCGTAAAGCACCTGCCCTTAACCAGGCAGGTGCTTTTTTATTCTTTAATTTTTAATATCAAAGCATGGCTAAATCAAAAGCGTCATTTATGAAAAAAGAGCTGGAAAAGAAAAGGCTCAAAAAGAAAGAAGAAAAAGAACAGCGCAAACAAGAGCGTAAAGAGAATTCGGCGGGCGGCGATCTTGATAGTATGATGGCTTACGTTAACGAATTTGGTGAGATTGTATCAACACCCCCCGAAAAGATTGAAAAGAAGCCAGAATAATTATGTTGTTCGTTGCAAAAGCTTCAGCTTACTGTATCAGAGTTTTATATAAACAAAAAACGCCATTGCAAAGAGATTCAATCGTGCTTTGCAATGACGTATGGTACAGTATTAATTTAGCCTTTTAAAGGCTGTATTACTTTATCATTACCCCAGGTTTGTTCAGCACCGGCAGGCGTATAAAGTTTGACTCCACTATGCTTTCAGGCAAAAAGATAAACTTTTTGTCGTATATGTCCCGCCCAATATAATAGCTCAGCCAGTATTCGTTATTCAAGCCAAATGTCTGCTCGTCGATGGGCTCAATCAAAGCTGATGCATTGGCTTCAACTAAAGGTATCATATGGCGCAGGGTAGAAGTTTTAACTTGTTCTCCATCTTTTTCACCATAGCCCTTTGAGGTTACAAGAACGTTTTCAATAGGGTGGTCTTTTAAGTTGACGAGGTATACATACCAAATTTTGCTTTCTGCACTTTCTTTTTCCAAAGCAACCGCAATGGCAACGTCCTCAACAATATTTTCGGGCAAATCTTTTTTCATAATGTAAAAACGCCTGTTTTTAGCAGGCGCGATGTAGTATTATTTCTTTTTAACAGCTTTTTTTGCAGCCGGTTTTGCCGGTGTTTTTGCTGCTGTTTTGGCGTTTCTGCCAAATCCCTTCTTCGCATCTTTAGGCATGGCATCGGCTAAGGCTTTGCACTGCTCGTAAGTAAGCGTTTGTGGGTCGGTAACGTCTTTCGGTATCTTGACATTTAACTTGCCAAACTCGATATAAGGTCCCCAGCGACCGTTTAATATTTTAACTTCCGGGTCTTCGTCAAAAGTTTTAATCAGCTTCTCTGCGTCTTTTTTACGTTTCTCTTCAATAATTTCGATAGCCTGCTGTTCGGTAACGCTCATTGGGTCTACACCTTTAGACAGCGAATAAAAGCTGCTGTTGTGCCTAATGTATGGACCAAACTTGCCAATAGCTACAGTCATCTCCTTGTCTTCAAACAAACCGACCTTTTTAGGCAATTTAAAGAGTTCTAAAGCATCTTCTAACGAAATAGTCTCAATCATCTGCCCAGCACGTAAGCTGGCGTATAAGGGCTTCTCTTCGCTTTCTGCGTCGCCAATCTGAACAAATGGACCGAAGCGTCCTATGCGTACGGACATCTTCTTACCGGTTTCAGGGTGCACACCCAAGTCGCGCTCACCACGTGCTTTATCAGCCGTTTGGATCGTGCTTTCTACACCCTCATGGAAAGGATCGTAGAAATTGCGGATCATTTTAGTCCAGTCCTTTAAGCCTTGCGCTATCTCGTCAAACTCTTTTTCAACGTTGGCTGTAAAGTGATAATCTACAATGCCTTTAAAATGCTGAACCAAAAAGTCGTTCACTACAGCGCCAATATCCGTCGGGAACAGTTTGCCGCGCTCGGCACCGGTGTTCTCCGATTTTTGCTCTTGCTTTATCTCTCCGCTTTTTAAGGTCAATACCTGGTAGTTGCGATTCTTTCCTTCACGATCCTCCTTCACCACATAACCGCGGTTTTGCACCGTGGAAATAGTTGGAGCATAAGTGGAAGGACGGCCAATACCCAATTCCTCCAGTTTTTTAACCAAGCTGGCTTCTGTATAGCGGGCAGGAGGGCGGGAGTAACGCTCAGTGGCACTCATTTCCTGCAATGTTAATTGCTGCCCTTTGGCCAATGGCGGCAAAATAGCATTGTCGCCATCCTGATTGTTATCATCATCGTCGTCATTCGATTCGAGGTAAACTTTCAGAAAGCCGTCAAACTTCATCACCTCACCATTAGCAACTAAGTCTTCCTGGCGGGCAGATATATCAATCTTGGCAGTAGTTTTTTCAAACTGCGCCTCGCTCATCTGTGAGGCAATAGCCCTTTTCCAAATCAATTCATACAAGCGTTTTTCGGCGTTATCGCCGTCAACAGTATGCTCATTGAAGTAGGTTGGGCGGATAGCCTCGTGCGCTTCCTGAGCGCTAGCCGATTTAGTTTTGTATTTTCTTTGCTGATGATAGCGTTCGCCATATGCTGAGTTAATTTGCTGAGCAGCAGCTTGTAAAGCTGTGTCAGATAAATTAACACTATCTGTACGCATGTATGTTATTTTACCCGACTCGTACAACTTTTGTGCTACAGACATCGTACGTGATACTGAAAAGCCAAGCTTACGGCTGGCTTCCTGCTGTAAGGTAGAAGTGGTAAACGGTGCAGCGGGCGAGCGTTTGGTTGGTCGAGTATCTAGTGATTTAACAATGAACTCAGCCCCGATACAATCTTTTAAAAACTGCTCAGCATCTTCCTGTTTTGTAAAGCGTTCTGGAAGTTCGGCCTTGAACGCTTCACGTCCTTTGCCAAATATAGCGACAATACGAAATGCAGCTTCAGCTTTAAATTTATTAATCTCGCGTTCGCGTTCAACAATCAGGCGTACAGCTACTGACTGGACACGGCCAGCCGAAAGGGAAGGTTTTACCTTTTTCCACAGAACCGGCGATAGTTCAAAACCTACAATACGGTCTAACACCCGGCGGGCTTGCTGAGCATTCACTAAATTGTAATCTATTTTTCTTGGATTTTCGATAGCCCGCAAAATGGCCGGCTTCGTAATCTCATGAAAAACGATGCGCTTAGTTTTATTTTCTTTCAGACCTAAAGTATCAAATAAGTGCCAGGAGATCGCTTCACCCTCCCGGTCCTCATCGGAAGCTAGCCAAACAGTTTCTGCTTCTTTAGCTAATTTTTTTAATTCGCTTACTATCTGCTTTTTATCTGCTGGTACCTCGTATTTTTGTTCAAAGTTATTAGCTAAATCTATAGCATCTTCCGACTTGATCAGGTCTCGGATATGTCCGTAACTTGACTTTACCGTGAAGTCTTTTCCAAGATAACCTTCAATGGTTTTGGCTTTCGCCGGGGACTCAACTATGAGTAAGTTTTTCGCCATTAACGCTTAATTTTCTGCAAATAAAACACAAAGAATGTGAATCACAAATTCGCACGCTTTATAATTTATATCTTTCTAACATTAAAAACAATGATTTGTTCGGACCCTTAAGCCCAGCAGTCAGGATATTGACTACATCAAAAAGCCACCGCCCAGCAGATCATTCCCTTCATAAAACACAGCTGATTGCCCAGGTGCAATGCCCGATACATGGTGATGAAAATCAACCTTCATGTTCTCACCCATTTGCACAATAGTACTTTCAGAACCTGCGTCTTTATAACGTATTTTTGTAACGGCTTGTATAGGTTCGTTAATGTTTTCGTATTTAACCAGGTTTAAATTACGTACCCAAGCTTCCTTGCGTTGTAATTCATCAGCAATTCCTAAAACAACGGTGTTAGTAGCGGCATCGATACGGGTTACAAACATAGGTTGGCCTAAAGCAATACCTAAGCCTTTACGCTGACCAATAGTATAAAAAGGATAACCTTGATGTTTGCCTACTACAGTGCCATCAGTAAGTACAAAGTTTCCCGGACCAACACGTTGATCCAAGTCTTCTACCTTATGGCGTAAAAAGGCGCGGTAGTCGTTATCGGGCACAAAGCATATCTCATAACTTTCACTCTTGCCAGCCAGTTCAACCTGGCCGTAGTCTAACGCCATCTGGCGTATTTCAGCTTTGGTAAAACTGCCTAAAGGAAATTTAGTGCGTGCCAGGTTTTGTTGTGATACTCCCCAAAGTACGTAAGACTGATCTTTGTTTTCATCGCGACCTTTCGACACTACATAGCGGCCATTATCTTGTAAGCGAATATTGGCATAATGGCCGGTGGCGATAAATTCACAATCTAGCTTATCAGCACGTTTTAACAGGGCTTCCCATTTGATGTGCGTATTGCAAAGCACGCATGGGTTAGGCGTACGGCCCGCTAAGTATTCGTCAATAAAATTGTCAATTACAAAGTTGCCAAACTCGTTACGAATGTCCAGAATGTAATGCGGAAAGCCATAACCTACAGCCAAAGCGCGGGCATCATTGATGCTATCTAAACTGCAACAACCTGTTTCTTTAGAATTGGTACCTGATGAGGCATAGTCCCAAGTTTTCATAGTAAGGCCAATCACCTCATAGCCCTGCTCATGCAGCATAATTGCTGCTACCGAACTATCCACACCACCACTCATGGCTACTAATATTCTACCGTGCTTACTCATGATTTTACAAAGATAAGCTTTTATGCACTGGTGGTGAAAAAGTGATGGTCAGACTTAGGTAAAAGATAGTTTAAAATTAACAATTGCGGTTAACTATAGGTTAACTGCAATTGTTAATCAGTAGGTTGTAATGGTTAAGTAATTGGTTTGGTTAGATCGTCTGTTTATTTTCTGTTCAATTATTTTATATAAACCGTCTTAATATTTAGAAACTCATGAATGCCAAACATGCCTAATTCGCGACCATAGCCCGACTCTTTAATGCCTCCAAATGGCAACCTTGGATCGGACTTAACAAGAGAATTTACAAAGCACGACCCGGCTTCTAACTGGGTAGCCGCAATGCGTTCACCTCGTTTAATATCTTGTGTAAACACTGCCCCTCCTAAGCCGAACTGACTATTGTTGGCAATCTCTAAAGCTTCAGTTTCATCTTTTGCAACAATGATAGAAGCTACGGGGCCAAACAACTCTTCATCAAAAGCTGGCATACCTTTTTTAACGTTAGTAAGAATTGTTGGTGGGTAATAAGCGTTATTGCCTTCCGGAATCTGGCCACCCAAAATACATTGTGCACCTACCTCTATTGATTTTTGTACCTGCTCATGTAAACCATCCCGCAAATCAACTCGGGCCTGTGGTCCAACCTCCGTTTCTTTATCTAACGGATCGCCCATGCGTTTGCCTTTCATCTTTTCCAACATCAGTTGGGTGAACTGCTCGGCAACCTCTTTTATCACAATAAAACGTTTGGCAGCAATGCAGCTTTGTCCGCTGTTTATTAAACGGCTATCTACGCAGGTGCGTGACGCATGTTCTAAATCGGCGTCTTCCAGCACCAGGTAAGCATCGCTGCCACCTAATTCAAGCACTGTCTTTTTGATGAGTGATCCTGCCTTGGCCGCAACTTTTTGTCCGGCCTGAGTACTGCCAGTTAAGGTCACTGCTTTGATAAGCGGATTTTCGATAATGGCGTCAACCTCACTGCTGCCTACCAGTAAGGTTTGGAACACGTGCTTGGGAAACCCAGCTTGCTTTACTACATCTTCAATAGCCAGCGCACAGCCTGGTACATTAGAGGCATGTTTAAGTACGCCGCAGTTTCCGGCTGCTAAAGCCGGTGCTAAAAAGCGGAACACCTGCCACAGTGGAAAATTCCAGGGCATGATAGCCAGCACTACACCGATAGGCTGGAAGGTGACATAGCTTTTTTGCGCATCCGACTCAATTACCTGATCTTTTAAAAAGCCGGCAGCGTTTGCAGCATAGTATTCACATACTGACGCACATTTTTCAACCTCGCTAATGCCTTGGCTAACGGGTTTGCCCATTTCTAATGCCATAAGTTCGGCTAATTGGCTTTGTTGCTGGCGCAATACTGCTGCCATTTGGTTGAGCATGGCTGAGCGGTCAGTCGGCTCTGACAAGCGCCACTGCGTCCAGGCTTGATGTGTTTGTTGAATTTTAGCGCTCGCCTCTTCGGCGGTATGTGCAACATAAGTTTTGATGCTCTGTCCGGTAGCCGGATTTATACTGGTAATGGCCATTTTTAATAAAAAGTAAAAAGTGATTTTAAATTGTTTAGGGCGTTTTTTGCTCAAAATCGCATTCAATGCGTTTTTGAATAAAAAATACCTGCTGTGATAATAACCGTTGAAAAGGGAAAAGGAGTTAAATAACTGTAAACTTTAAGTTATTTTCTTAAAAAATGCTGGAGTTTGATGAAGAAAATATATCACAAAACTTCACACATTGATTTTTTTACAAAAGTGCAAGAAGGGGTTGCACGCATCGTTAGGGCCACTATATTTGGATTTATACCCTAATATAATATGAACATCAGTAAATTAACTTTAGAGCAAAAACTGCAAGGTGTGATTCTACTAATCATCACTTGTGTAGCTTTTATCAACTATGTGTTGTAGCAGTACACTTGTTGATTTAAATATTGATTAAACCGGCGCTATTTTTTAGCGAAATCATGGCCCCAGTTTTTAAGAGAGTAGTTCCAGTTGGTTTCAGAAACATCACCATCTGGCTTTTGTGCCGAATGGCGCTTAATGTAACCCACTACTTTTTGCATATGCTTATAGTCGGCTTCATTGAGGTCGACTTTTTTCTTGTGTAGAATCTCGATGATTTTCTCGCCCGACTTGTGACCAACCGATTCACCGTCGCCGCTATCCCAGCCAACTGATTTTGATTCATCTGTTTTTAGCCATTTTTCAAGCGCTGAAGCGGGCATATTTACCAGTTCTTTGAACTCTTGATAAATCTCTTTTTCGTGCTGTTCATCCAAATGCTTATCCATGCCTTATTTGCTTTGGTAGGATAAACAGTAGTTAAATCGTTTTGTTAGATATGATTTAATTCTTGAATGGTGTAAACCTGCTACCGATTGTAAATTTGATAAGTGCCAACTACGTGGCGTTCTTCGGGCAAGCCAACCAATACGGTTGCAATTTTTTTATCCATCATTAATTGTTCGGCTTTATGGATAAATTCATCTTCCGACACAATAACCGGATTGCGGGTCATCATATCTGCTGGTTTGAGGCTTGATGTGTCCGGATGGCGCAATAAGGCCCTTCGCAAGTCGCCGTCGGTAATGATGCCTTCCACATGCGCTGCGTTGCCCACCATCACCATACCTAAGCGACCTTCAGACATGCGCAGCAAAATTTCGGTGAAGTTTGCATCCGAATCAATAAACGGCAAGTTGTCCGTACGCATCAGGTCTTTTACTTTAACCAGTAGTTTTCTTCCCAAACTGCCACCCGGATGGAACCGTGCAAAATCTTCTGACTGAAACTCCCGTGCTTCCATCAGCGCTACGGCCAAAGCATCACCCATCACCAGCGTAGCGGTAGTAGATGAAGTTGGTGCCAGTTTAAGTGGACAAGCCTCATGGGTGATATGCACGTTAAGGTGGAAGTCTGTATTTTTGGCAATGGTAGATTGCGGGTTGCCGGTGATACTGATAGTCGTGTTCTTATTCCATTTTAAGAAAGGGATGATTTTGATAAGCTCGTCAGTTTCGCCCGAGTAGGAGATAAGCACTACCAAATCCTCAGCACCTACCATACCTAAGTCGCCATGAAAGGCTTCGCCGGGGTGCATAAAAAAGCTTGACGTTCCGGTGCTGGCTAGTGTTGCCGAAATTTTTCGGCCAATCAGTCCCGATTTACCGGCGCCCGATATAACCAGTTTGCCTTTGCACTGCAAAATAGCTTCTACACACAGCGTAAACTGCTGGTCTAAAACGTTAGCAACTTCTTGTAAAGATTCTATCTCGTCTTTAAATACTCTTTTAGCGATGTCTTGCATTGGGGGCGTTCTCGGTTGTCCGTTGTGTGTTGTCTGTGTTTTTTATGTATTAAGTCACATAGCTGACAACTCGCAACAGACAATTAAATCAACGGTTGTATTACTCGGTCTAAATCTTGTAGTTTAACCATGTTGGGGCCGTCGCTTAGGGCATTGTCTGGGTCAGGGTGAATTTCCATGAAATATCCGTTGGCACCAAATGCTTTAGCGGCAAGAGCCATCATGGGCACAAAGGTACGGTCGCCGCCGGTTTTGCCACCCGCGCCACCCGGGCGTTGTACTGAGTGAGTGCAATCCATACAAACCGGGTAGCCAAAGGCCTTCATATCATAAATGTTTCTGAAATCTACCGCCAAATTATTGTATCCGTACATATTACCCCGTTCGGTTAAAATAATTTGTTTGTTGCCGGCTTCTATTACCTTTTGGGCCGGATAAAACATATCCTGGCCTGATAGAAATTGTGCCTTTTTTACGTTTACTATTTTGCCGGTTTCAGCAGCGGCAACCAGTAAGTCGGTTTGGCGGCATAAAAAGGCGGGTATCTGTAAAATATCTACTACCTGTGCGGCTATGGCTGCCTGAGAGCTTTCGTGAATGTCAGTTGTTACAGGCAGGTTAAAACGGTCTTTTACCTTTTGTAGCATTTCTAAGCCTTTTTCTATACCCGGACCACGGTAAGAGTGAATAGACGTGCGGTTGGCTTTGTCAAATGATGACTTAAAAATCACAGGTACTTGATATTGTTCACCCACGCGTGCCACTTGTTCGGCCACCTGGTATAGCAATTCCTGATTTTCCATCACACACGGGCCCAAAATAAAAAAGGGCTTGCTTTGCATTTGTTCAAAAAGCATAATCATCAATAATTTGCAAATATGCTAAATATTATGATTCATTCTTTGCAATGTAATACGAACGAATTGTAATTTTTTAGCCAGTTTTCAATAGCTACACACTAATGCTTAAGGCCATCCCATAATGCTTTAAATGGGTTCTTTCTATATCGTACGTTGTCTTTATATAATTTCCGGTAACATTGCAAATATAAGTCGGCATGCTTAGACATCAAGTATGTCATCATTCGCAGGTACCTTTCCTGTTGCTGAAATTCACTTGAATGTGAGGTGTTGTTAATTCTATAGTAAAACAGTTCAGAATCTATAAAATGCATTTTCCAACCAGCCTTCACTATTCGTATCCATAAATCGTAGTCTTCATGACCTACTTCCGGGTGTTCATCAAAGCCTCCTATTTCATCAATAGCTTTTTTCCTCACTATCGCACATAAATCGATATAATTACCTGCTAGCAACTTATTTAAGTCAAAGGCTGCTGTAACGAAACGAGGCTTTGTAGTTGCGCCAAAAAATATGGGTTTGCCATAAATTACGCCAATATCCTGATTTGCATCTAATGCCGCTATTCCTTTGATGATATAATCAGGCCTGATTTTATTATCGCTGTCTAAAAATAATATATAACGACCTTTTGCCGCTTTTAAACCAACGTTTCGGGCGACAGCCTGACCTTTGTTTTCCTGATGAATCACCCGGCAACCGTCTTGTCCCAGCTTTTCAAGCAACAGTGTTGCCTCGGGCTGAGTAGAGCCATCGTTAATAATGATGATCTCATATACTTCTTTGTTAGGGTAAAGCCACACACTTTCTACCGCCTCCATTATGGTTTCAGATGCGTTGTAAAAGGGGATTATAACGGATACAATGGGATTCATTGATTTAAATTTTTATCCATGCAGGTAGCTGAATTTGTATTTTAGCGTTTATGTGCGCTGGCTTAACCCATTGGTGCGGAGCTATCACAATTTTATTTGGACTACGGTTTAAATAAGCACCCCACCAGCTAAAAGAACTATTGGCAATAATGTGGTGCCTGCACTTGCTCATTGCATCCAGTTCCAAATAATCTTTCGAACCGTTATCAATATCTACAAAATAAACGTCGTTATTTAATTTTAAATTTTTCCTGGCCCAGTCCAAATCATCAGAAAAAACATAATAATTAGGCGCTTTCACTTGCTCATTAATGTAAGCTATCGCTTTATCATAATAAGTAAGAGGTAGTACCCCTAGCAAATCGAATGCATTTGGGTCACTTATATAATCTCCCCGCCTGATATGTATGGAAACAGCGTTATCGTCGGCCTTGAGCATATCAAAAATCGGGTAGTTATTTCTTTCTTGCTCATTTTTTAACGTAAGCTCGTCAAATATACGGTCATCAATATGCTCAAAATACCTATGATGCTGCCAATAACCATCCAGATAAATATTCGAATTTGCTGAGTAAAGAGAAGGTTCATATACCCACGGTTCGAGTTCTTTAAAATAGCGCTTGCCATGGCGGGGCTTAAGTCGTTGTATTTTTCGATATAACCGGGCGCGCAATGACTTGCTTTTCAAAACATAAAAAAAGTTATCCAATTCTTGTTGCGTTGCAACCTCAGCTTTAATATTGTAATGGCTTAATTTAAAATTACGAAGCTCCTGTGTTTCATAAAACGATACATCCAACTTCAAAGGAACATGCCTTAAGTAAGATAATTGCCTGGATACTGCATATTGGAAAAGCTGGTTACCCAAACCGCTTATTAACTTGCTATAAATCATTACTGGCTAGTTTATACCTAACTTTTTTAAGATGATATTTAATAAAGAGGGCTTGGAGTTGATTTTTTTTACAATCTCCACATGATTAGGAAAGTGCTTAGTTGATATGTATAAGTGATCGCCTTGCATACCCGTTACACAGTTCTTCGCTAATACAAAGTTATGTTGTTGCATAAAGTCCTGAACATCGTTAACCAAGGGCTGGTTTTTATATAAGTGTACAGTAGATACTTCGAGCCAAATGGCCTTGATGTGTTGTAAATAATCAGCTGCGCCTTCAAGCACCATCAATTCTGCGCCCTGTACATCCATATGTATAAAATCAATTTCAATGATATGATGATTGGTGCAAAACGTTTTAAGGGTTTGTGTTTCTACTAAGATTTGCTCATTGAAACTAATGAAATCTGCCAATTCCTTATGTTTGTCGGGAGGTAACAATGAATTGGATTTGTTTCCGTAATCCCAGTCTGTCTCAGTTGCATGTTCCGGTCGGCCGCTGGATACATGAAACTCTGTTGTTCCGTTGATGGAGGAGAGCGCTAATTGATGAACGGAAACGTTATGCGCCTGATATTTGGCAATATTACTGCGTATATATTCAACGTTTTTTGGTAAAGGCTCAAGGGCATACACTTTTGCGTGAGGGAACAAGCGTGCATACCTCATGCTGTCTTCACCTTCGCATGCACCAATTTCAAATATAGTTAGTGGGCTGCCTGTTTTGAAAAGCATTTTAAGCTCTTTTTCAATTGCTATAGGCTCTATAATATAAGTTGCTCTATCAAAACTCATCTGTGTAAGGCTGCACGTAAGGTATTATTAACAGAAATAAAATTTGAATATATATAAAAATTGCCGTCCTTTTGGCATTATTAAATCAAATCTTTGATTTTTCAGTTATACGTTATGACCATTAGCTATTTCGAATTTTACGATATCCCAGAATCTTTTAACGTTGATGCTGCAGCGTTAAAGAAAAAGTTTTATGCATTAAGTAAAGAGTATCACCCCGATTTTTTTGCCAATGAAGATGAGGCCCGCCAGCAGGAAATACTGGAGATATCTACCATCAATAATAAAGCTTATCAAACGCTGTCCGATCCGGCCAAGCGGTTAGAATACATTCTTCGGCAGCATGATTTGGTATCGGAAGGGGCCAAGCCGCAGCTGCCGGCCGAATTTTTAATGGAAATGATGGACATCAACGAGCGCCTGATGGAGGTAGATGATGCCCAACAACTGGCAGAAATTACTACCGAAGTATTAGAAGTTGAAAATAATTTGAACAGCGAACTGTTAGCTTTAACGGCTGATTATGAGACGTTAAATAATACCGCTAAAGAAAATAGACTGAATTCGATAGCAGATATTTACTACAGACAGAAATATTTGTTGCGAATTAAAGAGAGTTTAGCTACATTTGCATCCCGCTTCTGAAGGAACGGGACAGGCCCAGATGGCGGAATCGGTAGACGCGCTGGTCTCAAACACCTGTGGCCGCAAGGCCGTGCCGGTTCGACCCCGGCTCTGGGTACTACTTTAAAAGCCGCTAACTTTATGAGTTAGCGGCTTTTTTATTTGTTTCAATTGTAGGTTTGATGGAAGTTCAGAGCGCGCTTGATTTGCCAATAGTTACTTACTTGTTGGCAGCCGTGCTAACTGTACTCCGATCCTGCACAAACTTTATCCGCAACCATTTCCGAACCGGCTCATCATACCATTTTAGTACGGCATAGGCCAAAACAATTGCACCTATTAAAATCAGCAACGCATAAGGCCAAGCCTGCATAATGGTTATGCCTTTATGATTGCTGATCCAGGCAACATAAAAATAGACCAGCGGGTAATGTACCAGATAAAGCGGATAAGATATGTCGCCTAAAAATTTGCATATTCTGTTCTCTCTTTGCGTTTGTATCACGCCACTGGCACCCAGGTATACGATAAGCGGAAAAACGATAATAATGCAAACAGATTCATAAATGCCATTCATCCAAACACGTTCAGCACCACCAATACGCGGCATATAAAGTGCAATAATTACTAAAAGGCTGCACCATAAAAAGGCATTCCTAATTTGAGTAGGCTTTGCTGTACGCGAGAGTAACAGACCGGCAAAGAATGGGTATATGGTGCGTGTTAAACCAATGCGTACCTGTTCTACATTTAGTGTCCAGCCACCGCTAACATCGCCGTTTGTGATGGCCAGGTGCGCAAGTGCAATAGCTGCTATACCCACTAAAATACTTAATGCCGTTTTGGAAAACTTCCTGATCCAGACAGCATAAAGAACGTTGGCTAAGTATTCAAAAAACAATGACCATCCTACGCTATTCAAAGGGTGCATCTCTTCCCATCCACGTATATCCAGCGATAAGGGTACAGGCAGGATGGTATAACCGATCAGCATCACCAGCAACATTTTCCAGACAGGAATGGTGTGGATGAGTGGCCATAGCGTAGAATCCGTGAAGTAGAATCCGATAGCACCGAGGGTCATCCCTAAAACTACCATTGGTTGAAGACGTTCGATACGGCGTTTGAAAAAATTGCCAACCGTCATCTTACGCCAGCGATCATCATAAGCATAGCCGATTACAAAACCAGATAATAAAAAGAAAAAATCGACTGCCAGATAGCCGTGATTGACCAGTATATCCAGGTGCCCAGTTCCTAATGGCTCGGTTAAGTGAAAGGTGACAACGATAATGGCTGCAACACCGCGAAGGCCATCTAATATGGGATAGTGTGGCTTAGTGGCCAGCTCATTATTCAGGTCAATTCTCATCTAATAGGTTGTAAAAACAGCAATTTGCAAAAAATAGCCAACATTTAAATATCTAGCCAAATTTTCCATAATCAGTTGATGATTATCGTTCAATCCTGTTTGATGAAGTATGAGGTTTTGAAAGTGCGATTGTAATTGAAAAATTGAGTAGCCAGTTGCTTAAATTAGTATAAGTTTTAAAAGGGGATTTCTACCAATCGAAATTAATACAGGCGCAAAAACGTTTATGTCGTCAAGCTTTTTGTGCTAAGTATCTGACCAGCCTTGGTAAAATATTCTTAATTTTCGCTCTCGAAACCAAATTATACCATTATGAGTCGTTTAAAATTTTTTGCAGCACTTGTGGCCCTGCAATTATGTTTTGCTGCTACTACTTTAGCACAAAAGCAGTTCAAAGTGTTATTAGTGACCACAACCCGGGGCTGGCACCACGAGTCGGTGCACGCGGGTGTACTGGCAATACAGCAATTAGGTGTGCGCAATTATTTCGATGTAGTGTTATGGGAAGATCCGGGCGGTTTCACTGATAAATATTTGCAGCAGTTTCAGGCGGTTATCTTTTTAAACACTACCGGCGATATTTTTAATGAGGAGCAGCAAAAGGTGATGGAGCGATTTATACAGTCGGGTAAGGGCTATGTTGGTATTCATAGTGCATCAGATACAGAGTACGATTGGGAATGGTACAATAAATTGGTTGGCCGTATGTTTAAGATACATCCTGCCGTACAAACCGCCAAAATGAAAGTGCTGGACGCCAAATTTCCAGGTTTGCAAGGCTTTGCAGACGGCCGGTTGTGGACAGAAGAGTGGTATGAATTTGGCCCGGAAAAGGTGTCCGATTTAAATTATGTTTTAGGCGTGGATGAATCCACCTACAACCCTAAAACAGATTGGGGAGCAAGGGGAAAAGGTGAGGGGATGGGCAAACTGCATCCTTTAGCCTGGTATCATAATTTTGATGGAGGCAGAGCATTTTACACGGCACTGGGGCATGTGCCAAGCAACTTTAGCGAGCCAGCTTTTATGAACCATTTGTATGCAGGGATACTTTGGGCTGCTACAGGGAAGAAATAAGGATTTGCATTTATAAGAATTCATGATAATAAAAAAGGCCCATGTATATACATAGGCCCTTTTTATTATTGCAGATTACCATCCAATACCATAATCTTCGCCATGATTACTGGAGCCACCCCAAAGGCTGCCATGTTTCCAATCAAAGTAAACAGCATTGATAGGGCCGCTTGTACGATCAGCGAAGCTTAAATTGTAACCCATCTTTTTTAATTCGTTGCGTACAGATTCGGGCGTATTGCTGTTAAGCAAAATTTGACCAGGCTTCGGTTCGCGGTCGGCCATTTTAGTGCCGCCTAAAGACAGCCACAACTGATTTGTATTAAAATTGGCCGCCTCTGTAGCCTTTTGTACCGGCATGCCGAATTCGACTATATTCAAGAAGAATTGCAACAGGTTTTGATCTTGCGTATCGCCACCCTGCACGGCGGCTGACAGAAAAGGTCTGCCATCCTTTAGAAACAGGGAAGGAGAAAGCGTAACCCGCGGACGTTTACCAGGCGCAACCACGTTAAAAGGGTTCAAAGTAGAATCGAGCACAAAGCTTTGCATACGCTGACTCATGCCAATACCTGTATTGCCTGCGATACAAGCCGGCAACCAGCCGCCACTTGGTGTGATGGATACCACCCAACCTTCTTTGTCTGCCGCTTCAACTGATGTAGTGCCGCGCCACAAACGGTCGTGATACAAGTCTTCGGATGTATGGCTCATACCTAAATCATGTCGGGGAGCAAAGTTTCGTTTGGTGGTATCCAGCTCAAATCCCCTTTTCTTCAGCAGGTCAATATAGGGGTTCATTTTTCCTTCAAAAGGATATGGGTTGCCCGGACCAATCTTCGGATCATTTTTGTCGAACTGTATCAACGCTGAACGCTGTTTGGCATAGTCCTTACTTAACAGCCCCTGAATGGGTTCGCGCGGGGTGGCATATGAGTCGCCATAATAAAAATCGCGGTCGGCAAAAGCAAGGTTCATGGCCTGGTAAACCGTATGAATGTATTTGGTGCTATTGTAACCCATGCTTTTTAAATCAAAATTTTCCAGGATGTTTAGTGCCTGTAGCATTACCGGGCCTTGTGTCCATTGTTGAAGTTTGTATACATCTATACCTTTGTAATTTACTTTCAGCGGCTCTTCTTCAATTGGTTTCCAATTAGCTAAATCTTGCAGCGTAATTAGTCCGCCTTGTTCCTGGCAGCCGCGCACAAATTCACGCGCAATATCGCCCTTATAAAACCGATTATAAGCCGCCATGAGCGCTTGCTTACGTGATCTGCCTTCTTTAAGAGCCGTCTGTTCAGCATCCACCATTTTGGTTAAAGTTGCTAGCAGGTCTTTTTGCGCAAATATTTCTCCGGGTTCAGGCGCTTCACGTTTCTCGCCCGGATGCGTTAAAAATACCTTTTTGCTGTAAGGCCACTGTTTCAGCATTTCTTTATCACGTTCCATTGTATTGGCGGCCTGTGCTTCAATGGCATAACCTGCCGCCATATGCATGGCGGGTGCCAGCACCTGTTTTAAACTCATGGTGCCATAGTTCATGAGCATATAAATAAGGCCGCCAGGTGTGCCAGGCGTAGTAGCCGCCAGCGGACCGTACTCGGGCGGAAAATTGTAGCCTTTATTCTTAAAATATTGTACTGTAGCACCGGTTGGCGCAAAGCCCATAGCGTTTATGGCAATTACCTTTTTAGTTTTCGGATCGTAAATTAAGGCCTGAGTTTCGCCACCCCAACTTAAGGTATCCCACATGGTGCATGCAGCGGCCAGCATAGCACAAGCTGCATCTACAGCATTGCCGCCTTGTTGAAAAATCATGGACCCGGCGGTAGCCGCCATGGGCTTACCCGTTATGGCCATCCAGTTACTGCCATACAGCATTGGCTTTTGCGTTGGCTGTGCTGACAATGATAATGTAAAACAAATAGAAATAAGTAATGCCGATAACCGTTTCATGTTCCTAATTTATCATAAAGTCACATAAAAGTTGGTCAACAGGGATAAAATCAACCTCAAGTCAGGCAAGATTTATCTTTTTTACAAATAAAGAATCTCATTTAGCCACAACCCAATAGACATTTAGTAGACACCCACGCAATGATTACCGATAGATGTTGTATAATAAAGATATAAATAGTACGTTTGAGAACAAGTAAGCAACTCGCTTACTATTGTGATAAGGTTTAGGTTGAAAGCCCCCAAACAGCGAGTGTAAGGGGGCTTTTTTTATGCGGTTTAATGTTGTGAATTTTTAAATTTAATAAGCTATTGCCATTTTCACACAAAAACCACATATTTGCACCGCAAAACACTTGCGGGGTTCCGTAGCTCAGCTGGATAGAGCAACTGCCTTCTAAGCAGTAGGTCTTTGGTTCGAATCCAAACGGAATCACTTTAAAAAGCCTTCCCATGATGAATGAGGGGGGCTTTTTTGGTTTTAAGCCTATCCATGAAGGTCATGGAAATCATCAGTTTGTTTGTGCATTGTTTGTACACTGTTTGTACAATCACAGCGACCATAAAATCAAAATTATGGTTTATTACAAAGTTGTCCTTGACAACAGAAGGCCAAAAGCAGATGGCATTTACCCAGTAGTTATCCGGTTAACTTTTAATCGTAAGATGACAACATTCTCTTCAGGAGTTAGAATTCACGAGAACCAATGGAATGGAAAGGTGTCGCAAGTATTTCCCTCCAATGCTAACTTTCAATTGTTAAATAAGAGGATTACAGAATTCTATCTTAAGGTTCAGAAGCTCGTTTTGGAGTTAGATGCTGAACAACTGTTTTCTTTTGAAGCTTTAAAGGAACGATTGCAAGACGGTTTTAAAGCACCTGTAATATCTAAGTCAAGCGTGTTCAAAGAGTTTGCAGATAAGCTTGTAGAGGATTTGATTTCAATTAATAAAGCAGGAAACGCAATGGTGTATAAAGTTGCTATTAACCGCTTTAACAAGTATGTTAAGAATCCAAAACTTAAGTTTGTTGATATTAATTACAATTTATTAGAAAGTTTTAAACGTCAACTTATAAAGGATGGTGTCAAACAGAATACCATTAGTAATTACTTTCGAACAATACGGGCTATTTACAACAAAGCCATTAAGGCGAAATTAGTTGATCGTTCACATTACCCTTTCTTGGATATTCCTATAAAAACCGAACGAACAGCGAAGAGAGCTATCAGTATTGACGACCTAGTTGCAGTTTCACAAAAAGCTCTCCAACCAAAATCCCAGGAATGGCATTCACGCAATTACTTCTTTTTGAGTTTTTCTTTAATAGGTATGTCATTTACAGACCTTGCTTACCTTACATCTAGTAATATAAAGAAGGGTAGATTGATATATAAAAGAAGGAAGACAGGAAAGGAATTGAGCATCAAATTGCATCCTTATACAGAGAAGCTATTTAGTTATTACAAGGGATCTAGCTCCAAGTACCTTTTACCAATACTACCAGCTGATATTGTGGAGGATAGTATGAAAGCTAAGTCATTACTTATGTCTAAAATCAAACAGGTCAATAAATACTTAAATAGAATCCTCGAAGATAGTGATATTGAGTTAACAACATATGTAGCTAGACACTCTTGGGCAACAACAGCTAAACGTCTCGGTTATGCGATAGAGATTATCGCTGAAGCAATGGGGCATGAGCATGGTAACCGCATTACTAATATTTACCTTGATAGCTTTGATCAGTCTTTAATTGACGAAGTAAATGAAAGAGTAGTTAAGCTGATAGAATAAGGCACTTATAAAAGGATAGCGGAGTGTGATAGCTTCGCTATCTTTGCATTATGTTATACTTTAATCTTTATCCAGATTATGAGATATTAAGCAAGTATGTTCGCTTCAATCAAACATTTGAGCAACTTGTCAACGAAGCGGATCAAGGTTACCCGATAGTCGTCGATTACTTTGATACTGATGATAAAATTGATCGTGTGCAAAAGACATTTAGAAAGCTGCTAGTTGATAATAAGCTAGAGGCCCATTATGACAATTTGTTATTGTTAAGCCTAATACTAATAAATCAACATCAGTCGTTCATAACAGCAGCCAACGATTACTACCAGATTCAAATCGCAAAAAAAGAGATAAGAAAGTTCCTGTCCACTTGTAACAAAAATGGGATAGCCTTATCCGTAAAAAAACCTAATGGCAAATCAGATAAAATTAATAATAAGCCTGTAATTGAGTGGATAGGTAAATTAATTCAAGAGGCTATTGACAATAACAACATGCCACGTAGCATCTCTGGTCATTTAGGGTTCTCTGCTATTCCAAACTATATATTTAACATTAACGCGCCAACTCTAGACTCTTTTATTAAACAGAATGATACAAGATTCATATCAGAGTTTTGTATAACCGTTTGCACATACTTGAATAGCGAAACCACTTTGCAGAGTTCAATAAATGGCGACTTTGACCATGCTCAATTAACATTTGTTTATCATTTGATGGTTATGTTGAATCTATTGAAGGATAAAGTGTTTCAACTTGGGTCAACTGTTGAGCATTATGATTATCAGCCTCACAAATACATTAGATCTACGCTCAACCAATACAAAAAAAAGTTGAAACTTGACGGAAAGAAATTGAAGAATCCTAATTAAATACCTTTCCTCGTCAGGTTATTACTTACAAGTAGTTTTAAAAACTCAAAGGCAATAAAGTCTTTGTTAAACTATTTAATTTATGGAAAAATGGCGTGAAAGGCGATCTAAAGCTTCTCAAAATGGAGACATTAAGACGCTGTCTACTGCTGCCTTCTTGGGTAAAGATGGTAGTACTCCCTATGTCAAACCTGAAGAGTTGTTAGCCTTTAATGACAATGGGCGCATTGCTGACATCGAAGGGATGGCAACTTTATTTAATCTTATAAAAGGTCGACATCAAATTATTATCAACCGTAAAGATGGTAAAGACAAGGCTGGCAAGGCTTACAAGTATCAGCCGTTTAATAACGGTGGTATGGCCGATGGTGCTAAAGTTGTTCTGATAAGCAGAATGGCAGACTTCTTCAATGATCTTTATAGCAAGAAGGTCATTACAGAATTTACCTATGATGAGCTTTTAGAAGAAGCTGAGAGAGCTTAGTTCCATTTCTACCCGGCAGCAATTCAGTTGCCGGGTTCTTTAAACAACTATTTTATTAATCTACCTGACATAGCATGTTACTGCTCTGTGTAGGACAACTATTTTATTATGAAATCAAAAACAATTTCAATAAGCAAAGATCAAAAGATTAGTCACCTTAAATTCTTCAAAATGTTTGGCATAATTGCCAACGCTATCTATAACAAGACCATTCCAGGCTGTGGGTTTACCCGCTTCGCCATCGAATTCTTCTTACATCATCTAATCTGTATTCTACCGAATGTTCCAGTGATAGAGGGTAAAGTTCGCAAGCACAATGAAAAACACCCTGATGATAAAATATTAGGTGTCTACAAGGGTATTGATGTTGAGGACATTAAAACCTATTTAAGATCAGATGTACAATACAAGAAAATCTTAACCACACCAGAAGGATTTCTTTATAAAGTGCTATTGGCATTTGACGATTTAACCGTAATGAGAAGTTTATTCTTTTTATTGTTTGATGAAAGTGAGCGCATTGTTACCGATGTGTCTTATCGCGGCGATATCGCGGCACCTATCGACGAGTTTTTTAAGTTTAACAACAAGGCTTTAGTTTCTGCTACAACACTACCGTTCACAGATGAACGGTTCAAAGACTTTGAACACTACGTAATTGAACCCGACTATGACTATAGCCAACCATTAACATTGATTACAACAAACAATGTAGCAGCATCGGTCAGAAATCACTTAAATAACTTAGACAGTGAGCATGTTTGCATATTTATTAATTCAACCAATGGTATCAAAGCAATTGCTGAGAATATTGGCCTTGAAGCGGAAAGCAAAGCCTTTTGTGCAGAAGAAAGTGTAGCCTCTCTTGCTATCAAGAAATACAAGCATGCCAGTAGTCGCTTTAATACAAAAGACATGGTTAGATACAACTTTTTTACAAGCCGTTACTTTAGTGCTGTAGATATAGAACTTGATTACAAACCCGATATAGTCCTCGTGACAGATGTGATTTTTGCAGATCACAGCATATTAGACCCACATACCGAAGTCATACAAATAGCAGGTAGGTTTAGGAACGGAATAAACAGTATAACTCATATTACAAACTTTGACTCTAAGTTACAAGCTAAGAGTGAATCAGAAGCATTAAGTTTCTTGCATGGAAGATTTGAAGCATACGAAGACTTTGTTCAAGCTCATGCAATAGCAATCAATCCGGGCAGCAAGTTTGAATTTGAAATAGCTATAAAAAACTCGAAAGCTAATGCATTTTATACTGACGGCAAACTTAATCAGTTCATGATAGACAATTATCTTTATGAAGAGCGGGTTAAGGGCTATTACCAAAATGCCGAGCAGTTGAAAGCAGCTTACGCAGAGGTTAGTAAACATTTTGTAATTACTCATAAGCCTGAGAATTATAATATTGGTGATAGCGACTTGCGAATGTTATCCAGCAGGCAGACACTTAAAGAGAAATACAAAGTAGTTGCAGAACTTTTAGACAAGAATACGTCAAGAAACGACCACTTCGTGTTTGGCAAAGAGGATTTTGTTAACAAGATAGCGGCTAAATACCCGAAAATTACACAAGCTTTTCATATAATCGGCTTAACGGGGCTTGAAGCAACTGGCTACATCATGAGCGCAATAGAAGACGCTGTAAAAGAAGCTAAAGAGCGTAAGGAGATCGAACGGTTAGCACCATATGTTTATGCGTTCACAAGTGAATTTGGAACTTTTGAAGAAACCTACTTATTAACGCAATTCACTTTATTATACAGCAACAACGGTATTGTAAGGAAGCCTCATGCAGCAGATATAATGAAATATTATGTTGTGTATAGAAGCTCAAGGCACGGTATTAAGGTTTACAAAACACAATTGAAACGTTTTTCTCATATCGACGCTTTTCAATCCAGCGGATCTTAATATTTAGCTTTTATAGAGGTAAGTAATTCTTTGGATTGACTGTCCTTCAATTAATCTATCAATCCTTAATTAATTAATTAATTGCTTTTATAGAGGGTATAGAAATCGTGGATTGTTAAGAAGGCTGCCAATGTGCAGCCTTCTTTGTTTCTATAATAATTATATTTTATATGTCAACCATCGCAACCTTATACGTTAACCACTTCCAAACACCCCTATACCCAATTTGGCTCCCTCCGGCCTTCAATTCTAAGCCTCGGCTTCTATTAGCAGTTAAATCTGTTATTTTTCGGTCCATCTCTGGAAAAAATCTTTTGAGAGGTTTAACCACGCCTCCAGGTCTGAAATTACCGCCCTGCGTTGATTACGGGAAAAGCGAAAAATATCTAAGGTGAGTGCACTCCGTGCGCTTTGCTTTCTTGAAAAAGCTGATCCTACAGCAAGCAATCACTTTTGCTCAATACCTTCCATGACTAGTGCCTCAAGCACTTTCGTCCGCTAAACATTGCCTGCCACAATCCTCATTTCACCTTTAAAAGTAAACCTATGGAATTCACCGACAAATCAAAGTCTAACTCTTATTCCTATGACTTATCCAAGCATCCACCTAAGCTCAGACGCTATTCTAAACGCTGGCGGGTGGCAAGACTTAAATGGAACCAAAACTCCGTTCATCAAGCTAACCTGTCTACCGAAAGGCAATACAAGGATATCTTAATCAAGATCAAGAAGTGCTATATCCCGGAAGGTACACTATACTTTGAAAAGGATTACCGTAATGATAATTCAGAGAATGCTTTCAGTATGCACCGGTTCTATACCAACAACTTCTCCATTGAGCTGGATTGTGATTTCCTTTATTACTATATCGTGCTTTATGACTTTGATAACTGTCCTTACGAGCAGGAATTGCAACAACTTATTGATGCTTACTTCATAGAACTGAAAACAGAAAGGTGTCATCACAAGCCATCCCTAAATGCTTACTTTGATGTCATCAGAAACTACCAATCGCAAGAATACTTCTTTTATCACAGAGCCGAGGCGAAGTAGCCACATTACATCACTAAACTTATTCATTCACCCGAAAGCCTGATTCATCCAAGAGTCAGGCTTTTATTTTAAAAGTAAACCCATGAACCATCAACCATCATCAACACTCACAAAGGAAGAAGTCTTAGCTTATAACAAGACTGTTCGGCAAACCTATTTTCAAATCCTTAAGCAAGCCAAAGCTATGCTGGCTGCTATTGAAGAGGAACCATTACGTTTTACCCTGATAAGGGAAGACAAGCAACCCGTCACGCAAGGTTCTATTATACATGAGATCGTAAGCCCATTGCTTTATTTACGTTTAGAATGCTATGCAGAAAACAAGCTCGGCATCCATTACGGCTTTGAGCTGTCACCAACTTTCGGTCAGTATTACCATTTGACCAATACATTTGTCCGCATACTTTATAAGTTATCGATGGCTAATGCTACACCTGTTAATATTGAGGATAGTATCAGAACAGACTATGTTCTTAATGATTGTTCTGCCTTATATGAGCATATTGAAGAAAGAGGCTGTAAGCATCATACTTTCATGCTGATACCTTATAAGGCTAAGCCAGTCAAAAGAAAGTTGAGGAAGGTAGCTTAACTTATAAATAGGAGTCTACGTACTCCTATTTAAATGGCTCATCAGGCATGAAATCTTTGATAGAGCAGTTAAAGATTATCGCCAATTTATTCAAGTGATTAAGGTTATACTTTGTGGGCGAGTTTGAACTTTCTGCTTGGCCAATAAAGCCGTTCGATACATCTAACCGTAAGGCAAGTTCAGATTGTGATAGTTTTGCTTGCTCACGCTTCTCCTTGACCTTTCTGATTACATAAGCTTCAATATCCGTTTTTAGGTTAGCTGCCATCAGCTACGAAAGAATTAAAACAATGCACAATATTTACTTAGCAATAACTAAGTATTTTCATAGCTTTGTACAAGCAACTAGTCCACTGCTTGATGATTAATCCACCGTAAGAAAGGACTGCTTCGGTACTTCAACCCTTTACCCAATGTCCGATACTACTAGAGGATGGTTAGCTTTCGCTATCCTTACTGTTGCTTTTTACGCTATTGTTTCGTTTACCCAACTGACCATTGACTTTACTGACTGGTCAGTTACTGCACGCACTGTATTAATTGCAGGTACAGTTGCCATAGGCATATTCGTCATGTGGCTCACAGACCCACCAACATAAAACTAGCGCATCCTACATTCTTTAAAAGTCAACCATTGCAAGCAATTGCATTCAACATGCATTTAACAACAATCCCTAATATATCACAACAAGATCAACACAATGAAAAAGATCATTATCCTTGCCTTATCCGTAACTACATTATTCGCCTCATGCTCAAAAAGCAGCAATGAACCAGAAACTACGCAGCCAACCCTCTTACTCAAGCGGATCACGGAAACAACAGACGGTACACCAGTAGTCAACATAGAGTTGACTTATAATGGTAAACAGCTTACCAAAGCCAGCTACGAAAAGAATGCGAATGGCAGCTTTGCTATAGAGCATAACTTCACTTATAACAGTTATGGCCAGCTTACCGGCATGAACGTTACCTCAACCATTCCGCAGCCAACTTATAAGAAAGCAGACATTACTTATAACGGGAATGACCTGGCTCAGGTTAGCTTCACCCGTTATGACAACACTTTAACCAAAGTATCTTACACTTATAATAATGGTAAGCTGGCAACAGAGAAAATGGAGAATACAGGCAGTACCATCAATAGTCAATATACTTATGATGCAAGCGGACACAATACAAAGCAAACTTATAGCAGTATATCAGGCGGACAAACCTTAAACGGCACTTATGAGTTCAGCACGTTCGATGATAAGAAAAGTTTGATCTCAGCATTGCCTAGCTGGATATACTTCAAAGCTTACAGCTACGATATGCAAGGTTTGGGAGATGCGTTTGGTACGAACAATGCACTCACTGGTAAACTTACAGCTACAGGCGGCACTTATCCAACTAATGAAACCTATACTTACAGCTACACCTATAACAGCTATGGCTATCCGGCTACAATGACAAGAAAGGACAATACAGGTTCTATACAGTCATTCAGCTATGATTACATTGAAGTGAAATAGCAATTTCGACCACATTCTTTAAAAGTCAACTATGTTGAATACAGAGCTTACCTGTTTGGGTAGGCTTTTTTATATTATCTTTAACAGTCATGGAATCAAATAACGTACAGCAAACATTAACTTTTGAAAAAGAACATACCGGAAGATGGTATGTGGTATTACCTGAGTGGACAGGAGGCAAGGCGGCATTGGAAATGGTAGAAGGTGCAGATACGATGCTGGATATCATGGCACAAGGTGAAAAGGAAGTAACACTTACAGTAAGTGAACAACCTTTTGAAGATGCCAATAAACTGATTTTAACGGAAGACTTATCCAATAGTATAGGTGGCGGTATGTACCTTTTAAAAGATTATCAGGGTGGTGAAATTAACCATAAGATGTGGTTATGCGAGGTGATCACTTATGTGTTTAAGAAATTGCCACCAGTAGTTTATTTCAAATAAAGCTATTATAAGGAGCTTGGTAAACAAGCTCTTTTACTTTTATATGAGTATATACAAAAGTTGTATTGGTGGTATAACAAGTTTTAAATAGTCACTGCAAAAACATTGTATCAGCAATATAACAATGTGAGCTTACACCAGTGCCAGAACGGTCAAAACCATAGTATTCCCTTTCTCACAGGAGTTGCTTATGGGTAGGTATACTATTTTGACTTCATTGTGTTTGTGTTGGAAAGATTTGTACTTAAGTAAAAGCATATGTAGATTTAAGCCTTAGTGACAATTCGAGCAAAGCAAATCCCACTTATAGTTGTAGCGGTAGTGTTATTATGTATTAATTACGTTACTGTGAAAAGGTTGCTTATAGGCAGAAGTGAGCTAACTAAGGTCACCGGAACCATTGATAAGCAATATAGGTTCTATACGGAAGGAAGAAGTTCATCTGTATCCATCGTAATAAGCTTAAGTGACCATCGTCGTGAATTTGCCATACAAGACACAAAGGAACGTGCATTTAAGTATTTGTCAACGCACGATGTGCAGGGCAGTGAAGCAACTATCCTTTATGATGAAGACGGGTTTACTGGTTACAGTGATAGGATATTTCACATTTACGAACTGTATATCGGTAAGCAGCAGTTAATGACACTAGATGAAGCTAAACACCCTAATATAGTAGGACTCGAAATATTATCAGTGTTTGAAGTCGTTGCCATTGGAGGCGCATATCTGGCTGAAAGAAGTAAACGCAAAAAGTTTAGTATACAAAGTAGTTGAATACTCTTACCTAAGCCTTCACTTGCCTTACCCGCTGATGGGTTGCCTAAGACGGGATAAGACAAGCTCTGCTTATGTCGCTCGGTCCAGGGCCAACCGCACCACCCACGAGGAAGATAGGTATTACGCAACACCTAAGCTTCTCAAAAGCAACCGCCAGATGTCGTTACGTTCAACAAGCTTTTCAAGCACGTTTCACTGCACTGCTCCTGCGCTCAATGCCACACATTTTTATTTCAACCCCCTTACTCTAATACCACCCGCAATAAAAATGTGCAGTTATTCTTTGCCCTGGCTACGCAATCTGTCACTTGCTTTGAGTGTAAGCAAAGGTGCTGCCCCATGAAACCTTTCTTTGTCTCTGCTTGCATTACGCTAACGCTACATTACAACCAAAGTCAATCGGTTTCCTCAATTTTACTCACCTACGCATCGGAGAAGACTTCTAAACTGTCATGGGATTTGATAACACTTCTGCACATGCCCTATGTTCAAATCCAACGCCAGTATCTTGTGAAGCATACTTTGTAGCCGCACTACGTGCTATTCCTACAAAGATCTTCTCCTCAGTTCGTAGGTCGGTTCGCTGCTTTGCTTATTGATCAATTAACTAAATATTCTAAAGTTTGAAGCTTTGTTCTATATGATATTTTACCATCACTAAACCTGTTGTTTGGTCTCCAGGTGGCTTGTGAGAGGATAATTATTTTGTTGGCATTATAAACATACAGTATATTTACTGTAAATATCCTTATCACATATTACATGCAGCCCAATGTTTTTGTCAGAAATGCGTTTTTTATAATAATAGGCACAACAATCCTTATAGTTAAGTCGGATGTGATTGAAGCTTTATACGGTTTTAAAAATCCACAATCCGCATTAATTGTAAGTTTAAGTTTAACGCTCAGTTCGGTTATCTTCCTTTTATTTGGTATCTCAAGGTTCCTTTTTTTTTATCTACAAGGCAACTTTAATAAGCCAATTCCAAAACAAACTGAGATAAATATTTTCTCTAGGTTAGAAAAGATAGACGAAGCTGTAGCAAAACTTGCGCAAGAAACTCGATTAGATGAAGATGCTCGAAAACACTTAAATGAAAAAATTGAAGAATTAAGTACAGAAGAGTTTCTGAAGTCTGTTGAAGGCAAATATGAAGAAAGGCTATTCGAAAAGGCTAAGCTGGATTATATCTTTACAGAGTTAAAAGCAATCAATGAGAGGTTTTCAACGGAAGTAAAAAGAATACATAGAATCAGCAATATTAATCTTGTACTTGGTTTTTGTACAACAGTTATTGCAATAACATTTTTAGCGATATCTCTTTTAACAACAGACGATGCTACAAAACAAATATTTGATCTCTTAAGCGTAGACACAGATAAAGAAAAGGATGTACAAACCCTTTTGCCTTTATTTCTTATCAAATTTTTGCCTAGATTATCGGTTAGTATCTTCATAGAGCTTTTCTCCTTTTTCTTTTTGAGAATGTATAAAAAAAATATTGACGATATTAAGTACCTGAATAACGAACGAACAAATGTTGAGTTAAAGCTTCTATCGCTTATTACCTCGTTAGTTAGTGAAGGTTCTCCCTCGCTTGATGTAATTCTAAAAGAACTAAGTAAAACTGAAAGAAACTTTATTTTAAAGAAAGATGAGAGTACAGTTGAAATTTTAAAAGAAAGAAATGAAAGCAGCTTTTATAAAGACAGTTTAGAACAAATCACTAAAATTCTGAAAAAATAACTTTTTTTACAGAATAAGGTTAAGGATGCACATAAAAATGCTAGCCCTTCATGAAAACTTTAAATTGTTTCTTTTTAAGGCTCTAGTTGCAATCATACACAAGATACGCCCTTCATAGTCACCTTGCAACTCTCTATAGGGAGCCGTTGCTTTTCATCAAACTTAAGTTCATATGTTTAGCATTTTATTTGCCAGCTGATTGATTTTTCACAGACTAAAGTTTCTTTATATTTTGCTTGAATATATAATACAAACTAACTATTTCTACCAGATTAAATTAATTAGTAGCCTTCTACGGCCAACAAATACCATCAATGAAATTAAAGAAGTCATCCTTAGAAACCTATCAATCATCTTTTCCTGATATTATCAAACAAGTCGGTGACTATTTGAAGCTGATTGTAAGTAAGGACAGTTTAGATACTTTGACGACCTCCACTGGCACATTTGCCACATTAATAAAAGTTTTCAGTAAGCCAATAATAGACACCGTTTTTAAGCAAATAGAGTCAAAACAACTTGAAGATTATGGATTGAACATATATATTGAAAGTTCCATAGAGCTTGCCAACGAATGTCTAACAAAAATATTGGAAGATGAAGAAGTGCAATTTATTGAGGGTATTACAGAAGATCTTAATAAAGATGTAATTACGGAGTCAATAAGACGACAAATAGATATACATTCAGTAAATACAGTTTTAATATTTCAACCGAGATTTCACCCTATAGTGGTGTTAATCAAAAATATTTATTCAGATATACTAAAAAGACAAATTGTCAATGATGAGATTAATAATAAGTTCTTAAAAATGTTTAACACTAATATTAGCGAAAAAATAAAAGCAAATTTTGGTGGTAATTATTATAAACATTTAGAGGAAGTAAAAGCCTCGCATTTATCTGAAAAAGAAGCGGAAATTTTACATGAAGCTATACAGAATGCAAGAATTGGATTTGATGAAAATGAATCTTTGAATTATGTAGAATCATTCGCCCAATGGGAAGAAGTTAGTAAGATAGATATTTCTATTAACAGAATCCTTCTTGACAAAGAAGAACTATCTAAAACAGAGTCAAGTCTAATTGAAGCAAAAGAACTAATAAGGACTTATTTTGAAAGTGACAGTGAAGCGACCATTGAAAAGATATTGTTTTTAATTGCGGATTTCGGAAAAGGGAAGTCAGTCTTCTTAAAAAATTATGCATCTCAGTTAGCTAAAGAGTATCTACTCAATTCAGAAGGTTACATACCAATATATTTTAATTTAAGAGACTTTAGCAGATATCATTCTGATTCAAGAAATGGTGTAATTTATGATTTTATTGAAACTAAATATGGAGTTAAGCTAGATGACCAATATTTTAAAAGTAAACGTTATATATTCTTAGTTGACTCATTAGATGAAAGTGGTGAGTTAACTAAGCAGAGTGTTGACAAGGTTGTAAATAGTATAAAACGCATACAGAATATAGATAAAGAACACTGCAGAGAAAACAGAATTGTAGTAACCAGCAGGCCTTTTGACGAAGGACTGAAGAATCATTTATTATCCCATCAGCCTTTTCAAAAAACGGGAGACAACGGTAAACCGCAGCCACTTTTCATTTCGTTGTACGGATTTAAAAAAGATCAGTTTAATCAATGGTTGAGTTCGATGTTGATAAAAAATGAGGCCTTTCTTAATGGAGCAAGAAGCACGTATAGTATTAAAATCATTAGTTCATTAAAAGAAAGTTCTGTAGTTGACTTATATGATACATTGAGCAAAGATGAAACGTTATCATACGAAGAGCTGAAGCGACCAATCTTCGGGTATATGATTTATCAACTTTTGATAAATGACTATGACTTTTCGAAAGTAGGCAAGATTGGTGTTTATCTCTCATTTATTAACTTGTTAAGTAAGGAGGCGAAATATATACATGATAAAGACTATTCATTTAGTTTAACTGAGCAGTTTGAATGCAGAAATATCTTACATTCTGTAGCCTCGCTATGGGCTCATGAAAGGGTTTTAGGAAGGCAAGGTTCTCTTAAAAAGGCTGACATTTGTCGAGCTATGGAAGCTGATATCATCAACCCAAATGATGAAAAAGTTTTAGCAAAATATAAGGGCGAAGGCATAAACGAGATTAGCTTTTTATCGCACTCCTATTTTGGTGAAAATGACAACGTATTGCACTTTCAACATCAGTCATTTGCTGAGATCCTTCTAGCGGAATATTATCTCAAAGTTTTAATCAAGTTTTCATTAGATCGCACTGTCAACTATAATCTGGCAAGAAAAAAGTTGTTCGTAGGTCAGCCATCTGCTCAAACGTTAGATTTTTTTAAGGGGTTGCTGATGTTGTTTAGAGAAACATGCTCTGATGTTATCAATGACGACATATTAGAAAAAAGAAAACTCTTATTTCCATTTATATCCTCAATTGCTTTAGAAAAGTACAATAAAGAACTTTCCTCTGAAACGTTATTTTTTAAATGGTTTGAAAATTTTAATTGGAATAAAAGTATAAGTGAGCCACCTAAAACTTTACTTACAAACTGGTTCTTCAATCGTGAACATATCACTAAAATAGCGGACTTGTGCCAAGAAATACTTGAGGATGACAGTTATGAACTTATTATTTCAAATTCATCAAATGAAACTGCAATTTTCAACAACGAACTTACAAAGTTGAGATCTGAAGACTTAAATATAAGGCACCTAGATAAATTAATCTGTCTATTTGCCGGAAATATTTTACTCAATGATAGTAGCAATGACCAATACTTCATGAGAAGATTTTCACCTATCAGCAGTGAAGTAATTTTAAACCAACTATTAAATAAAAACTTCAAGATATTTAAAGCTTTTAAGACAAATTGCTTTAGAGGAACTATAATTAAGAGTGATAATGTCTTTGATGCTAGTAACTTAGACTTAGAAAATGTAGACTTTGCCAACTCACACTTCTCTAATGTTACGTTTAAATACTTAAATTTATTTAACACGAATTTTCGCAATTCAACATTCTATAATGTAGATTTTTCACGGGCTGATATATATTCCACAGATTTCGAAGATTGTAAATTTATGGGTGTCGCTAATTTTGCTTTATCAATAATTGGGCAAGGAGTTTTTTTTCCATATTCTCTTGCTTCAAGAATCTTTGATTTAACCAGTCCTCCAGAATTTGAAGAAGACAATTTAGACATCGAATTTATTGGTATATACACCTGTTTTGGCGATAATAAATCTGTAATTCGGTCGGAATATTATAAACCTGGGACGGACTACCTGAACTCTTTCAAACAAATAATTCAAGCATTTATCAAAAAGAACACAATAACCATGGAAGAGGTGTTAGATGGTTTTTACTTTGATAAATCGGATAACTTAGAATATACTAACAATATAGAAGATTTGTTAGAATACTTAAATTGTTAGGTTAAGCAAAGATAAGTGTTTATCAATCGCCGTTTATTTTAGAGCCTATGACAATTAGTTATCAAATGAAGTCTTCGTTGGCTTACTTTAAAGAAGCTTGAAATATTTCCTGACATTCTTTTCATTAATTAAGTGTCTGAAAACTTCGGCAATGAATCCTTTATAATCTGTTAGAAATGTAAGGGTAAATGCTTAGTTGACAATAAAATGTTAAACTATCTAATCCTCTACTCAAAGTTAGCTTCACACCCGCACGTAGTCGCTAACGCTTCAAGGTAGTATCTCGTAATTGGGTATCCATTGTCATGGAGCCTCCGTAATTACTCAATCTCCACCTTGCCTTAGTGCTGCCGTTCAGCAGTTCGTTGCTTCGAGAATTCACTCGAACATAAAACTTACTGCTATGACAGAGATTAAACCACTACTTACTGCTTTTGAACGTTTTGCTTACGGCACTTCGTTACACACTGCTTTTACTGATCTGCTGGATTGGATGCTGTTACCTTTTAAGATGCATGAGAATGCAGAAGCACAAAGTGCAGCACTGGATACATACCGCAACCATAAGAAAGTGAATGAACTTGTTGAACTTGTAAAGATAGTAGGCGACTTGTCAGAAGGCTTTAGAGATCCACTAGGTGAACTGTATATGCAAGCTATCAGCAATGGACATAATGGTCAATACTTTACACCTGAACTTATCTGTGATATGATGGCAGCCATAAGCGTCGGCAATCCAACCGATGGACAAACCGTTGCTGATTGCGCTTGTGGGAGTGGTAGAATGCTGTTGAGTGCAGCTAAGATCAACCGACACCTTAGGCTTTATGGAGCAGATCTTGATATAACATGTTGCAAGATGGCATTGGTTAACATGTTGCTGAACTCTTTACAAGGTGAAATAGCACACATGAACTCTTTAAGCAATGACTTTTATAGAGGTTACAAGATTAATACCACATTGGTGAATGGCTACCACATGCCTTACTACATTGAGTTTACCGAGCCTGAGCAAAGCTATATATGGCTTAAGCCTATAAAGGAGCAACCTAAGTTTGATAAACCGTTTGAACCTGTGAGGGCTAAGTCTCCTATTAATGGTGTTCAAGGTAGTTTGTTTTAACACTACCGATGCAAATTTTATTTGCTTATAAATGTATACATTGCAATATAGTTTACTGATACAGAATCAATAGTCTTTATGAAACCTAAAACCGTTACTAGAATCATTAATTACTTCGAGCTACAAATCAATTACCAACCATCTAAATCTTATCAAGACATTCTATTGCTGTTCTCGTTTTTGAAGAAACAAACCGATAGTAGATCGAAAGACCGATTTGTAGTAAATTCCAATAAGATAACATACTTGCATGAAGTGAAGTTTGATGCTCCTAACAAGCAAATATCCGGCAAACTCCTATTTATAAGAACAGATGTGTTTCCTGAGCTAATGAACACTGATGACGACAAAATACGTGACATCGAGGCTGCTGAAAATGAAGGTATTATCGAAACGACTCACTTCATTTTATCCTATAACGAGAACACAATTTTTGTATCACTAGAGTTCAATCAGTATGGTCCTAGAATTAGTGATTTTGTCTACTATCTAAATCATTATGGCTACAAACAAGGAATCACGAATGGAATTGATTTTCTTGCCTTATACAGAGATGACCTTAACTCCTACAAAGAGAGGATTAATAGAGTATCCTGTGTTACCGCTAAAATACATAAGAATAATATAAGTCGAATGAATGATATCGATACAGAGCTTTTTGAAGGGTTTGCTGTTGCGGAGAAAGCTTCTGAAGCCGAATATGTGACGCTAACATTTAAGTATGATTATCAACAGGCAAATGGTGTGTCGAAAATAAGAAGCAAAGTACTTAATATTATTGACAAGCTTAAATCAGATAAAAACAATGTTAATGTGTTAAATACACTTAAAGTGAAAGCTGAGGATCAAAGTCGGAATAACAAACTTAAAGAGTTTGATCTTTTAAATATTTGGGTTAAAAGCGAAGTTAACGTCGAGCAAAGATCCAAAAGTAGAGCTATTGTTTCCAGTGATATTTTAGATAAAATGAAGAAGGAACTTTTGCAAGAGTTTAACAGATGAGCAAGATTTTAGATATATACATTAAAAGGCCTTTGCTGTATGATCTCATTATATGTACCTTAATGTATCTTATTATTGGTTCAACAATTGATCACTTGAAGTACCAACTAGATTATAAAGCGGATGATCTCAAATCCATTTTGTATGACATAATTACAACTTCAATTTCTTTAGTTGGATTCATACTTGCTTCGTTGACAATAATAGTGACATTCAAAGATAATATCGCGAGGAAAGTCAAAAACGAAACATCCAAGGATACTAGTCTCAACAATCAACTTACAGGACTTGAAGTACTGTTTTCTAGTAAGCAATACAGAAGAATAGTAGGCGTTTTTACAGGTGCTGCTTTCATATTCTTATTGATTTTCTTGATTTGTGAACTTGTAAGGTTATATAGCGTAGTGTTGCCTTTGAAAGTATTGTATCGTACTTCAATATGTTCTCTACTTTTGATAGCCTTAACAGTTTTTAGATGTTTGTTTGTATTATATAAAGTTGTCAAGCTACAGGTAAATGATAGTCAATAAGAGTAGTGAAACCCATCAACCTTCCAAGCAAAGTAAAATCAGTTTTACTCGCTTCATAAATGGAATCAAACATGTGCGAACTAATACGTCGTGCAGTTACTCGAATGCTGACTTCCATATGTTGGCTTTTAAAAGATACAGGTAAACTATCAACCTCATTTTTCTAAACGGCACAATCCTAAAAAATCATCCACCACAGATTCCATAACTATGGGTTATAAAACCCTTTTTAATCAATTAAGTGTAGTGGACTTCATAATCGTTAATCCGAATTTTTAGTTGCCGGTATAAAGAAAGAAAAATGAGTTTTCGTGGATAGATCATCTACAATTACTTATTATAAGATAAGAGTTGTAATTTGCTACCACCATGCTTAAACAATACTTCTGCTACTTCCTCTACGGATTTATTATCTTCTATCTAAATCTTTTCATTTGGGGATTCTCAGCAGGTGCAGCGGACTTTAGACCTTACCTTACACTAATATCATCAGTTTTACTCTTTGCTATTGCTTCCACTTATTCATTATATAATCCTAAGATTGCAGCTATATTAGGAAGTGTTGGTATAGTTGGAGCAACACCTTTTGCTGCTTATATAGTTACTGATTCTCTACAAGGTAAATTAAACGTTTTTGCACTTTTCATAATTGTAACACTGGCATTGCTGTTTGTATTAAGCACTCTATTCACTGTTATGACATTAAGGAAATACAAAGAACCATCTTCCAGGTCGACTACGAATAAATATTTACGAATAATACTAACTGCTTTACCACTTATTTTAATCGTTTGGTGGATAGTAGGTGTATTTATCATTAGATAAGTTTCACTCAAGTTTGGACTACCATAACTTTTAATCCAAGGTATTTCCCTCCGGTATAAAGTAAGAAAAGTGAATAATCGTGGATTGAAGAAAGAAGAAAATCATAAAATTATTCAGCAAAGTTACGCCCATAGCTGCTGTAGCGTGCAAGAGCTTCCGGCATAAACCCACAATGCAACCGCACTACCTATTTATTCCTTTTCCATCTTGCACTTGATTGCTATAAGCGTGTTGTGGCACCATAATTCTTTTATTCACTTTAAATAATTAGTTATGGTAGATACATCTTAAACACATTTCGTCATTACACGCCAAAGGCGTACATTAGCATTGCAGTTCATTAATTTATTAACTCGGTTGCTGATGTTTGTACATAGTTTGTACAACTGCACATAAACAAGTCAAAAAAGGCTATTGTGATACCATAAACGAATATATGACCTCTAGCTTCTAAGCAGTAGGTCTTTGGTTCGAATCCAAACGGAATCACTTATAAAAGCCTTCTCATGATGAATGAGAGGGCTTTTTTGTTTGCGTTTAAATTTGAAATCAACTGAGCTACAGAACCCCGCAAGTGTTTTGCGTGCAAATTGCTTGCAAATTTTTATAAGTGCATAAACATTGTCATATCAACTCTCCAAGTTGAATCTTACATTCTTGCTTAAACTTTACCATAACTTCCTTGGGAGGAGGTGCTAATATAGAATCGGGGTAAACTTTCTTTAATTTCGAAATAACGCAATTACAATATTCTCTCCTAATTTCAGCACTCTCATTAATGAGCTGTTTGTCGTAAGCTTCTTTAATTAATTTCTCAGCTTCTGGTGACCATTTGGTACAAAATGGTTTCATTTTGGTGTGCTTACCTTCTCTTTTGTGCTTACAAACATACGCTGTTCCTGTTTTTGCATTGAGAGTTTGTATGCTATCCTTTGAAACAGAACTACTACTTTCAGGTAAATCCTGCTTCAATCTACATACATTAAATTAGAAAAACTACCAGCTGTTAGGTGCATGAAATGCACCTAACAGCTGGTAGGCCTAAGCTTAACTTCAGTTTAGGCTTGGCGCGGTAAGAGAAATGCAAACCGCGTGCCTATAACAAAGTTTAAATTCACTTTTATGATTTGTTTGATGGCCTATTATAAATCAGGTTGAACCTCATAGCCAATAGGCTTAAATGAATAGTTGTTTGACATTTCTGCCGAGCAGGCCGTCATACCAACAATCAAATCCATCTGCGCCTCAATCACAATATGATCGCCTGCTTTACTTTTTGGAGGCAGTACACTTATTTTTCCGCTCTCGCCATCTACTGCCACATGCATAAACACGTTAAAGCAAATGGGGATCTCGTCGGGCGTAATGCCGTAAGGTGCTAAAGCTTCACACAGGTTGCCAAAGCAACCTCGGTGGGGGTTGGTATCACCGTATATTATACGAAATGTATCGGCACTGCACGGGGTCAGTAAAAAGTCATGTCGTCCAACCGTATCTTCTACAATTTCGAACATAATATTGCTCCGGTTAGAGTAAAACGGATTGCCTTTAGTCAGGAAAATTGTTTCTGCATAGTCAATCGTTCGACCAGAGGAAAGGTATTCTTTGGTATCATGCTGGTTAAAGCAGATAAAATCAGAAACCTGCTCGCCTTGAATATCGGTGATCAGAAGGCGCTCGCCTTTTTTGAGTGTAAAGGCAGCTCCGCTGCGTGGGGGTATGGTGTTCATAGAGTGTTACGTTTGAATGGGCATTGCCAAGTGCTATCGTATTTCATGCCGCTGTATTGATAAACTTCAGATGCTGTTCCGAAATCTTGCAGCATGGGATTGATAGAACCGCTTAAGGCAACATCTTTTTTACGCACTATGTTTTTCATTTTATCATATCGCTCCAGATATCTAAGTTCTTCAAACTGGTCATGGGGGTTAAATACAATTACTGGATAGTTAAACCGCCGGGCCTGCCTGCTGCTGTCGGCATGAAGACCGATAACGAAAAAGGCCTCTTCTTTTAAAGAAAAACTAAAATTTTCGGATTGGGGGTCAGAACTTACACGCTGATCATAGCCGTATCTTTTGGCGTCAAGGTTAGACAGCGATTGCAGGCGCATCCACAGAAAACTCTCAAACGTCGCTTCATTAATACCTGTTGCATCAGGAAAAATGACACAGGCAGTATGGAACTGCGCCTCAGACTTGCGATAATTATCTACAAAATCATAAATAAAGTCCAGAATAGCAGCATCATCTTTAGGACAAGCTAGATGACCGGCTACAAATAGCTTCATGTGGTCTTTATTTAGGGCGGCTTTTGCTGCTACACATGGAAATGATGGGTCGTCGATGAACGCTTTAAATTCTTCTTTGATGTAGTCTTGCTCTGCTGATTTAAGCAGTCTATCTTCTAAATTTTCGGTCGTATCAATCGGTCTCATAACAGGTAAATTTGCAAAGCCCGTGCCATTGGTAGGCGTATAACTTCACCTGCATTATTATAAAGTGCGTTTAAATGAGATAATTTGATGGCTGAATTGTTGACGCAAAGGCTTTTACACAGCCATCAAACCAGTCAATAATGACAAATATGCCTGTACTGATATTGGTACAAATTTTAATCTTTTCTGTGATGTGCTGTTTCATTCAATAATACCCGATCAGGCTACAATAACGCCGGTTTACAGCGTTAAAGAATCTTTTAGCTGGACTGTTTAGCTACTAATTCCGACTTTTAAAACTTCACTCTAAAGTTACGGTATTAGAAAAGCGCATAATTATATATGTTATAGGTGAAGTTTCAAAGGTTTTGAGCTGAGTTTAGTGTAGATAGCATGTTTTGCACCCAGATGAAGTATAATTAACTATTTACAGTGGCGCCGAAATTCTGCTCCATTTACAACTGCTTTGTTAACGGCAACACAATGCATGCAGATGATCTAAAATATTCGTTCTACATAATTTCTATATGCATGCAGAGTGTGTAGCATCTCTTTTACCGCCACCTGATACTAAGTACCAGCTAACGTATAAGGTACATTAAAAGGCAATTAGCTAGAAGATGATATATGAAATGAGGGAGGAAAGGTAAAGGCCTATATTATTTTAGCTTAAAGTTGGTAGAGCTGGTAACAAAAGTTAACGGTTTCAAATGATTCTTAAAGGTTTCTTGGCCGACTTATTGCAAACAGGTAGTGAAACATTATATACTATGGAAAGCATTAAATCATCTTCATTGAAAAGCAAGCAGGAGGTCATTAACGATCTTAAGAAACTTTTAGCGTTAATTAACGACGGGAAAGAGGGTTACCAGTCTGCAGCAGAGTCAACTGATAATGAGCAATTAAAGGCCTTGTTTCTTAAATTTTCTGGTGAGCGAATTGTTTACGCATCAGAATTAAAAGACCATATTGCGCTGCATGGCGACGAAGCAGAGAACGAAAATGGTGGTGTATTGGGTGGTTTACACCGGGCTTGGTTAACCGTTAAGCAAGCGTTGATCAGTAAAGAGGATATCTCGATTTTGAATGCAATTATGACAGGGGAAAAAGCCGCCATAAATGGATATGATGCCTGTATCACCGATTTCGCAGATCATGCAGATCATATTACACTGTTAACGGAACAAAGAGACGGCATTAAGGCTGCGCTTGCTGAAATTGAAAGACAAGCGGTTCTTGCAAACCATTAACATAAAAGGGTTGCTTATTCCAACCCTTAATTCACATATAGCTGGCCGCAATCATTTTTTGATTGATTACCGTCGGCTTTCAACCGTATAAACAAAGCTATCGGCTTTATAATAGCCTAAGTTGTATTCAATAGGGCGTTCTCCTGGGTCAAATACAAAGCGCTTCCTGAAAAGTACGGGTTCACCGGTTTTTATATGTAACTTTTCGGCTATATGTTGCTCGGCCGCATGGGCACTAATTTCTTCTTTAGACAAAGTTGCAATTGTGGAATAATCATGTTCCAGCAACTCATATAATGGTCGTTTGAAATCCTCATCTCCAGTTAACCCAATTCTGGGATGAAAGTAGGATATAAAGTAAACAAAGGGGTCGTCTTTTTTACCGCGAACTCTTTCCAGCTTTAGAATTTTCTTATCTGCTGTAATCTCAAAAAAATCGGCAATTTGTTTGTCTGGAAAAATCCATGAAATATGAAGTTCAAAATTAGTAACGGTGATGCCACGCAATTTCATTTCTTGCGAAAAGCTTAGCCAATTGTTAGATTTTGAACTAACTGTCTCCTGATTGACTTTAGTACCTTTCCTTTTTTTGCGAATTAGCAAGCCTTCAAATACAAGTTTATTAATGGCTTGGCGTAACGTAGTGCGCGAAATAGCAAGCATTTTAGCTAACTCTACTTCATTAGGCAACAGTTTTCCATTCTGAAATTCTTCTTCGGTAATTAATTTCCGTAAAAGTTCTTCCGCCTGTATATGTAAAGGAACGGGGCTTTTATGATCGAGAGAATATTTCATAAGAAACAATTGCACTGCAATTATAACAAATTTAACGGGTGTTATAACAATTATACACACAGATGCGCTAGTTCATTTCAATTGATTGGGCATAAATAAATTTAACAAATGTTTGTAATGATATATTTTGTTTATATGTTTGTACATATAGTTATAAACCAACAATAGCACACATTTTATAGACATTGCTTTCCTTTAAATCGCTTGTCTGTGTGTTGCTAAATATGTATATACATTACAACAAAAAATGATTACTGATATCAACAATCGCGAGAAAACAGCTACACTGTATTCCGAAGTAAGGAAAACTTCACAATTCTTAATGCCTGCTCAGTTAGACAATTCTTGGAATACTGATGGTGCATACGATATATATCCAGTTGCCTCATTAGGATCAGGAAAGATATTTAACGGTTTTGAATCATTATCAAAATATATCATCGAGAATAAAACTGTTGTAATAGATGGTTATGCAGGAGTGTTTTGGGATAAGATTCAAGATAACCTACAGCTGTGCTTTGAAGAAAAGGGGTTAAGTGTAAATTGGATAAACACCGCCAACCTGTTGAAGCCCGCCGAGCAGATAGATGCGCTGGTAGCACCATTTTTAGGCGAACAAGCATCTGTATGGGGTACTAAAACTACGTTGACGTTAGCCGATTTGTTTACTGAGACTATCACTGCACAGTCTATAAACCGCAGTTGTGATATCAATATTATTATTGGTACAGGATCTACATTATCTGGCTGGGATGCTCCAGTTATTTATTTTGACATTCCCAAAAACGAAATACAGTTTAGGATGAGGGCCGGCAGTGCCACCAATTTAGGTGCTGATAGCTTAGCAGAACCTTTCCAGATGTACAAGCGGTTTTACTTTGTGGATTGGGTAATGCTCAACAATCACAAAAAAGCAGTTCTTGACCGTACAGCTGTAATAGCCGATGGCCAGTGGCCAGACACGGTTAATTGGATGTACAAAGCAGATTTTGCTGATGGATTAAACCAATTAAGCAAATCGGTACTGCGTGTGCGGCCTTGGTTTGAGCCGGGTGCCTGGGGTGGCCAGTGGATGAAAAAGCACATCAAAAACCTGAACACCGACGTGGTAAACTTAGCTTGGTCATTTGAGCTGATTGTACCTGAAAATGGCTTGGTGTTTGAAAGCGACGGAAACCTGCTGGAAGTGTCTTTTGACACAATCATGTTCAGCAACAATAAAAATGTTTTAGGTAAGCATGCTGAACGCTTTGGCGATGAATTTCCTATCCGTTTCGATTTTCTGGACACTGTTGAAGGCGGCAACCTGTCTATCCAATGCCATCCAAGACTAAAATATATACAGGAAAATTTTGGCGAAAATATCACGCAGGATGAAACTTACTATATACTGGATTGCGAGGATCAGGCAAGCGTTTACTTGGGTTTCCAAGACAGCATTAATCCGGCAGAGTTTAAAAACGCTTTAGAACAAAGTCAGGCTTCCAGCAAAGCCATAGATATTGAACAATATGTGCAAGTGCATGCCGCAAAAAAGCATGATCTGTTTTTGATTCCTAACGGCACAGTTCATAGTGCAGGCGCAGGTAACTTGGTACTAGAAATAAGTGCTACACCATACATCTTCACTTTCAAGATGTATGATTGGGTGCGGTTAGATTTGGACGGTAACCCACGCCCTATAAATATAGATCACGCATTCAATAATCTCGACTTTAACCGTAAAGGTGAGCAGGTACAGAAAGAACTGATTTCATTACCTCAAGTAATAGAAAGTGCCGAAGGTTATCAACTAGTACACCTGCCTACTCATGCCGACCATTTTTACGACGTACACCGCATTGAATTCGACAGTGAAGCAAGAGTGAATACAGATAATGTATGCCACGTACTGATGCTGGTGGAAGGAGAGGCAATTATGGTGCAAACGGCCGATGGCACCAAACATCGCTTTGCTTATGCCGAAACATTTGTAATACCGGCAGCCGCACAGTCTTATACCTTAACCAACCTTGGTAGCGCCCGTGCAAAGGTGATTAAAGCTTTTTTAAAATAATGGCGATGGCAAATTCAACTGTTCACAGCGAAGTTAAACAGAGCAGCATTTACCTGTATCTGGTTTGTCTTGTAGCCGCTCTTGGCGGATTCTTGTTCGGTTTTGATACGGCGGTTATCTCAGGTACCGTTAGCCTGGTCAAGCACGATTTTGACTTAAATGCAGTTAGCGAAGGTTGGTTTGTAAGCTGTGCCTTATTGGGCTGCATTGTTGGCGTTGCTTTTTCTGGAAAGCTAAGTGATAAATACGGACGTAAAATTGTGCTCATCCTGTCAGCTATACTGTTTTTAGCGTCGGCATTGGGCTGTATGTGGTCCAATTCATTCAATGTGCTAATTATTTTTCGGCTTATTGGTGGTTTAGGTATTGGTGTTGCCTCTATGGTGTCGCCATTATATATATCAGAATTTTCGCCGGCCCGGTACCGTGGTACTATGGTTTCGCTATATCAACTTGCTTTAACCATAGGCATTGTACTGGCATATTTTTCTAATGCTTGGTTAGCTAATCATGCTACTGATAATATTGGTACAGGTAGTTCTCATCTCATCTTATCTGCTCAGGTATGGCGCGCTATGCTGGGCTTAGGCGCTTTGCCTGCAGCTATATTTTTGGTATCATTATTTTTAGTGCCAGAATCGCCAAGGTGGTTATTGCTAAAAGGAGAGGAGCATAAGGCTAAACTTATTCTTACAAAGATAGATGGTGGATCAGCAGCTGCTCATGAAATTGATGCTTTTAAAGCACAAGCCGACAGCGATGATACTTCATTAAAGGAACTATTTAAACCGGTGTATCGAAAAGCCCTTTGGATTGGTTTACTATTACCATTCTTATCACAAGTATGTGGTATTAACGCCGTAATATACTATGGACCCCGAATTTTAGAACAGGCCGGTTTCACCCTAAATAACGCTTTGGGTGGTCAGGTAACTATCGGCTTAGTAAATGTTGTGTTTACCTTTGTGGCAATTTTTACCATAGACAAATGGGGACGCAAGCCGTTGCTTTTTGTTGGTGTGGGTGGGGCCGTAGCTTCGCTCATCATCATAGGTGCCTTGTTCATGTTGGGCGTTACCTCCGGCCCTTGGATATTGATATTTATTTTGGCATTCATAGCCTGCTTTGCGTTTTCATTTGGCCCGGTTTGTTGGGTAGTAGTGGGCGAAATATTTCCTAACGCCATTCGCGGCAGTGCTATGGCACTCGCAACGCTATCCTTATGGGTAGGCAACTTCTTGGTTGGCCAGCTTACGCCAGTGATGCTGGAAGGCCTTGGCTCATCATGGACATTTTGGCTGTTTGCTCTTTGCTGCTCGCCAGCGTTATGGATCACCTGGAAGCTTATCCCCGAAACCAAAGGCCGCTCATTAGAAGAAATAGAAAATCACTGGAAACAGACCTATCAAGATAGAACCTAGCAAAACTCTTGCCGATAAATCAAAACCAATTTAACCAATTAATTATGAGATTAAAACTATTACACAGATTCCAAAAGCTGGCTCGGTGTCACAGCAAATCGCTGCTCGCTTGCACGCTTTGCCTTGTTGCATCAAGCAGTATGGCTATGGCCGGTGGTGCTGCCACCAACGAGTATCAAAATAAAAGGGCGGTTGATGTTGCTATATCCGGCCGGGTACTTGATGATGCCGGTCAGCCGTTACCGGGTGTTAATGTGAGTATTCCGGGTACTACCATCGGTACAGTTACAGATGTAAATGGCCGGTACAAACTAAATGTTCCTGACGCTTACGCAAGCCGTAATTTGAGTTTTTCTTTTGTTGGCTTTGCCACTCAAAGTGTAGCAATTGCCGGCAAAACCGAAATAAATGTAAGCCTCAAAACAAATAACAGCAACCTTAGCGATGTGGTGGTTGTTGGCTACGGTACCCAAAAAAGAATAAATGTAACTGGTGCTGTAGGTACCATCAGCTCTAAAAATATTGAAAATAAGCCGGTGCTTAACACCTTTCAGGCGTTACAGGGCGAATCTCCCAATTTAATTATACAGCAAAATAATTTCAATCCGGGCAGTGATGTTACGGTTAACATCCGTGGTGTTGGAACCTTGGGTGATAATAACCCCCTTGTTGTAATTGATGGTATTGTTGGGGGCAATTTAAGTACGCTTAATCCTAATGATATTGCAAGCGTATCGGTGCTGAAAGATGCTGGCTCCGCTGCTATATATGGATCACGCGCTGCCAACGGTGTATTGTTGGTGACAACTAAAGGCGGAAAGTTCAATTCAAGATCTACAGTTAATTATAGCGGTAGTTTTGGTTTGCAAGACGCAAGGGTACTGGTACACAAAGTGGACGCGTGGGACAACGCTTATTATAAGAACCAGTCGTTAATTAATTCTGGCTTACCGCCTGCTTATACGCCTGATCAAATTCAAGCTATAAAAGATGCTGGTAATGGTACTTGGGATATTGAGCATTTACTGAAAAAAGCGCCATTGCAATCACATAACGTAAGCTTTACGGGCGGTGGTGAAAAGAGTTCTTATTACGTATCTGCAGGTTATCAAAACCAAGGTAGTAACTTGATTGGCAACGGTGGATCGGGAGCAGATTTTGGGTATCAAAAATACAACTTAAGGGTTAACCAAACTTCTATTGTCGGTAAGCTTAGAGCAAACATCATCTTAAATTATACTAAAACACGCAATAAAACCAATAGTGTTGGCGACAACAACATCTTTGCTGATGCGAACCGTGTACCTTATAATTACAGTTGGAAGGATGCTGACGGAAATTACCTAACCAACCCAGTTGCATCACAATACAACGAATATGGTGTGCTTGAAAAAGGTGGTTTTAATCAGGCAGATAACGATGAAATCTTCGGTGCGTTCAACGGTCAGTTAAGTATTACCAAAGACTTAAAATTAACAGGTGAGTTTGGTGGTACCTTGCAAAATAACGGTACATTCTTTAGGCGTACACAGGTAAACTACTTGCCGGCCGGTGTGTATGGTAATGACCTGTCGGTGTTAGACGGTAATAGCAAATCTTCCTTGTTCAATACCAAACTTTATGCTGAATATGGAAAAAAGATAACCGATCACACTTTTAAAGTTCAATTAGGTGTATCAAGCGAAAACTATAGTCAGCGCGGTTTTCAGTTCCAAAATACTTTCACTGATCCCTATTTGGGAACGCCAACTACAGGTACTATTGCAGATACACAGAACTCTAATAACAGTATAGGTATTAATAGCAATAGTTTACTTTCCGTATTTGGCCGCGTAAACTACTCTTATAAAGACAAATATCTTTTCGAGGCCTTGTTCCGCGATGATGCTTCATCAAAGTTTGCAGCGGGAAATCGCGCCAGTTTCTTCCCATCGGTTAGCGCAGGCTGGATTGTAACCCAGGAGTCGTTTATGGAACCTGTAAGAAATACATTGAGCACTTTTAAATTAAGAGCTTCATACGGTATTGTCGGAAATCAGAATGTTAACAATTTCCAATATCAAACCCTATATTTTAATTACCCTAACGCTTACGGTTTTGATAAAAATGTTGTTGGTGGTGCAGGTACAAATATCGCCAACCGCGACATACGGTGGGAAAAATCAGCTAAATTAAACATCGGTTTTGATGCTGGCATATTTGACGATAAATTAACGGCTACTTTTGATTATTTCAGAGAAACCAGAAGCGATATACTAGCTCCAAGGGCTGATGTGCCTTATATTTATGGCGCAGGTACTCCCGATTACAATGTGGCAAAAGTTAGAAATACTGGTTGGGAAGCCGCATTAACTTACAACTTAAGAAGTAAAAATGTTACCCAAAGCTTTAGTGTAAACATAGCTGATAACAAGAACACGCTGCTTAAATTAACCGGTTCCGCTACAGAGTTCATCCAGCCGCAGGATGTGTTCCAGTTAATCAGAAGAGTAGGTGACCCTATTACCCAGTACTATGGATACCAAACAAACGGTTTTTTCCAAAATCAGCAAGATATAGACAACTCACCTAAAATTGCAGGAAATAACGTTCAGCCGGGTGATGTGAAATTTAAAGACCGTAATGGTGATGGTGTTATTGATGAGAAAGACAAAACGGTTTTAGGTAACCCATTTCCACGTTATACTTTCGGTTTTACATACCGGATAGCTTATAAAGGATTTGACATGTCTTTATTCATCCAGGGTGTAGGTAAGCGCGATGCCTTTTTACGTGGCGAGCTTGTTGAGCCGTTCCATTATGGTTATGGTGCTACCATTTACGAACACCAAACAGATATCTGGTCGCCAACCAACCCCGATGCCCGTTACCCAATTCTGGCTAACATCGGATCGCCGTCAAACACTAACAACTGGCGCACAGGGTCTGACCTTTACAAGTATAACGCCGCTTACGTACGCTTAAAAAATGTAAACATTGGCTACACATTTAGTAAAGGCGTTACACAAAAGCTGGGTATCCAAAGGTTGAGAATATCATTAATCGGCCAAAATTTGGCCACTTTAAGCAAGCTTAAATTCATTGACCCAGAAACCTCAGAGTTTAATAACAGGGTTGATATTTATTCCTCATCAAACAGTGCGAGGCAATATCCGCTGCCGGTGTTTTACGGCGCAGGGCTCGATGTAACATTTTAACAGATCATCTTTAAAACATACAGAAAAATGAAATTTTTTAAAAAGCTTTTAATCGTATCTGTTGCGGTTGTAGCGGTATCAGGTTGTAAAAAACTTGATATTGCGCCAACAGATCAATTTTCTGACCTAACCTTTTGGCAGATTGACGTAAACGTTTACAATGCGCTTAACAACAACTATAGTTTAATGTACAACAGCGGCCTCTACTTTGACGCTGAGGCATTATCTGATAACGCCTATTCACCGTCTGGCGATTTGAACGTGATTGCAAGTGGCGGTGCAACAACACAAACTGCGAAATTTGAAGGTGACTGGAGAAGTTACTACTCGGCTATCAAGTCATGTAATATCTTTTTGGCCAACATCAACAGAAATACTACGCTGCCGGCTGCAACCATAGCGAGGTTGACTGCCGAAACCCGTTTTATGCGCGCTTTTGAACATTTTAACCTGGCTAAGTGGTATGGCGATGTACCCATTGTTGACCATGATGCCACACCTGAGGAAGCACAAACTATTAGCCGTTCGCCAAGAGCAAATGTGTACAAATTTGTGATTGATGAACTAGAGGCTGCTGCCGCTGCATTGCCATCAAGAGATGCTATTCCGGCATCAGAAAACGGCCGTATTACAAAAGGGGCTGCGCTTGCTTTAGAGGCAAGGGTGCTGTTGTATCAGGGCGACCGCATGGCTGATGTAGTACGTATCTGTGAAAGATTGATGAACGAACAAGGTGCTAACGGAAGTTATAGCCTGGAAAGCAGTTACAGTGCTTTGTTCAGTGATCCGGACGTGAACAGGAACACAAAAGAAAGCATCCTTTCATTGCAATACGTTCCATCTAGACGTACCTGGAACAATTTCTGGGATTTTGCTCCACGCACCGTTGGTGGCCGGGTAAGCAGCATGGCACCTACTCAGGAATTAGTTGATGATTACATTATGCTGAATGGAAAAGGAGTTAAAGAGGGCGGATCTGGTTACAACGAGTCAAATCCTTATGTAAATCGCGACCCCCGTTTAACCGCTACTGTGGTATACGACCGTTATACTTGGGTTAACGCCGACAGAACAACGAAAACTATCTATATCAGGCCTGGTAGCGATCCTGTGCAACCTGGACTAGATGAATACAGCGCTGGTTCACAAGCGGCATCAGCTACCGGTTATTACTGGAGAAAATATTATGATCCAAGCGCACTGCCCAATTTTGTATCAGGTAATAACCTGCACTTGATCAGATACGCCGAAGTATTGCTGGATTATGCAGAAGCCAAACAAAGCCTTGGTCAAATGGATGCAAGCGTTTGGAACAAAACAATTGGTGCTTTGCGTGCCCGTGCGGGTTTTACAGACGCAGGTGCATTAAATTATCCTGCTGGAGCCGATTTAACCAACATTATTCGCCGTGAGAGAAGAGTTGAACTAGCTATGGAAGGTTTGCGTGTTGATGATATCAGAAGATGGAAAATTGCTGAGACGGTAATGAACGGCTACGCACATGGTGCTAAGTTTTCATCAGATGTAAATACCGATAACGGGTACATCAGGGCACAGTTCAGAAAATTCAATCCATCAAGGGATTATCTGTGGGCTATACCTGCACATGATGTTAACTTGAACAGCAATTTAGGTCAAAATCCGGGCTATACCAATTAAACCAATAAAACCAAAATTATGAATAAGATTATAAAGCTGGCAGGTTGCATGCTGCTGGCATTGATTATGATTAGTTCCTGTAAAAAGGATGATAGACCTTTAGATTTAAATCTGAATCCGGTAGGTACTTTGGCAACACCAAATGACAATGCTGATGTAAAGCTTGATCCTACAAGCTCGGCAACAGTACTATTTAAATGGGAACCGGCAACTACTGAAGATGGTGGAGCCATATTGTACGAGGTTGCTTTCGACAAAGCAAGTGGCGATTTTTCCAAACCTGTTTATAAAATAGTGTCTGATGGTGCAGGTGTGAAACCGCAGCTGAGCATCAGCCATAAAGACCTGAATAAAATTGCTAACGCAGCAGGTATTTCATCATCAAGTACAGGAAAGCTTAAATGGACCGTTATTGCGTCAAAAGCTACTAACGCAAAACTTGCATCTGTATCACGTACATTGCAATTGGAGCGTCCGGCTGGTTTTGCCGAAAGCCCAACCGAACTATATATTACCGGTTCGGCAACAGAAGGCGGCGCAGATCTTAGCAAAGCTGTGAAATTTAAAAAGAATGAAGAAGGTGTATTTGAATTATACACGTCTCTTAAAGCGGGCGATTATATTATCACCGATAAAAATACAGCCGGCGGAAAAACTTACTACATAGATAACGGCATCCTTAAAGAAGGAAACACACCGGTAAGTGTAAGTGGCACGCAAAAAGTTTATCGTTTAAATTTTGATTTTTCATCTGCTACGTCTAAAGTTACGGAAATCCAGTCTATCGGCTTGTTCATGTCAGCTTATAATAGCGAAATTGGCACGTTAAATTATACAGGAAACGGCAAGTTCGAAGCGGCCAATGTTGCGGTTGAATTCTATCAGTTTTCGTGGGGTAGGGATGAACGATATAAGTTTGTTGTTCATACGGCTGCGGGTAACGAATACATGGGTAGCGTAAACCCAAACAATGATGCACCTGCAGGTAAACCGGCATCTTATTTTTATCTGGTACCTGTTACCAATTCGCAGTGGGATAATACCTACAAGTTTGATCCATCTGCAGACAAAAAGCATGTAAAGGCTGAAGTAATGCTGCAGCCTGATGCTTACACACACAAGATTACCGTTTTATAAGCCAATAATAATATCAGCCCCCTCCGTTGAACGGAGGGGGCTTTTAAACCTAGAGTGATGAAGAACGTTTTATTAGGGTTGATGACAGCTGCAACAATACTTACGGTATCATGCAGTAAAGACAAAAATATCGAACAGGGCGGTGGTACTAAACCACCGGTAACACAGCCGCCTGTAGCCACAAAAAGTTACCTGGAACTGGCCAAAGAAACCCGCAGCTTTTCAACAAACAATTTGCTTACTCCCAGTTTTGGCTACCGAGCCAATACCACAACCCGTGCTAATGAATGCCATGAATGGTATAATGTTAGCCAAATATATGCCGATGCTGCTTTAATAGCAGCAGGAGATGCATCGGCATTACCATACATGAATAATACTTTTAAATTCATGGAAAACTTTTGGGATAAAGCAGATGCACGGGGTGGTTACTTTGCAATTGTAAACCTAAACGGCGCAGGTGCTGCCGGCGATAAATTTGTTGACGATAACAGCTTGACCGGAATGGTTTACCTGGAAGCTTATGAAATTACTACTGGCGCAGATAAAGCCGCTTACTTAGCTAAAGCCCGGGCTTGTGCCGATTGGCTCATCAACAGCGGTTTGTGGGATAATACTTACAACGGTGGCTTTTGGTGGAGTACATCGAAACCTGACAAGCCTACACAGTCGAACGGCTTAGCGATGCAGCTTTTTTCAAAGCTATATACCGTTACAGGTGAGCAGGTTTATCGCGACTGGGCCGTTAAGGTAAACAACTGGTTGCGTAACAATATGTACGACTCGGCGAGCGGCTTATATATCTGGAAAGTTGATGGAACCGGTGCCGGAACCAAGCATTATGAAAAATTTACCTATGATAACGCTATAATGCTGGAAGCTGATATATTATTTGGCAAAGCCACCAATGATGCCTCATATTTAGCTAATGCACAATCAATTGGTAACGCTATGAATGCTGTTTTGTGGAATTCGCAGTACAAAGGCTATATCTTCAATACCGACCCAACGCAAACACGTGTAAATCCGGCTTGGTGTGGTTGGGGAACACAGGGTATGATTCGGTTGTATGAGCAGGATAAGGATGAAAAATGGCTAACCTACGCACGTAATAATATTGATGCGCTTAACAAAGCTGCAAGAAATGCCGATACACATGCGTATTATTACTTCTCGGGATTTGCAGGCAACAACCGCTCGCCCGAGATAGAAGGTGTTGACCAAGCCTGGATGCAAAGAATACAGGCTATGGTAGCAAAATATGACAAGTAACTAGGTGATGGTTTAGGCCATTAATGTTAATATATCTACATGAAAATTAAAATGATTTCTGCTGCGGCGTTATTGTCAGTATTAATGGCAAGTTGCAGCGTTAAACGAGAAAGTGTTTTTAAATACGTTGATCCCAATATTGGTACCGCACACAGCCGCTGGTTTTTTTACACGCCTGCTGCAGTGCCTTACGGCATGGCTAAACTGGCACCATCAACTAATGGACATTATGGCAACCCATCCGGATGGGAAGCTGTTGGGTACGATACCCGTCAAAATTCTATTGAAGGCTTTGTGCATTTCCATGAGTGGCAGGTTGGCGGCGTAAGTTATATGCCAACAACAGGCACATTGAAAACCAAGCCCGGCGATTTAGAAGACACCCAATCAGGTTACCGCTCAAAATTTGACCGGAAAAACCAAGTGGCCGAACCGGGATACTATAAAGTATTGCTTGACGATTACCAGATCACAGCCGAACTCACCGCTACTAAAAGGGTGGGCTTTCAACGCTATACTTTCCCACAAAATAACCAGTCGCACATCATACTGGATATTGGTAACAAGCAGGGCGAAAGTGATATTGTTACTGATGCAAGCATTAAAATGCTGGACGATACCCACTTTGAAGGCTTTGTAAGTACTTATCCTAAATATGTAAAAATTTACGATCCGGCAGGCAAGGTAGCCATGTACTTTTATGGTGAAATTAGTAAGAAACCAGCAAGTGTAACCGCATTTACCGCGAACAAAGTAGAAAGTAATACCAACACTGCGTCAGGTAAAGGTGCCGGGCTGGTTCTGAATTACCAGACCAGCGAAAACGAAACTATTGAAGTTAAAACTGGCTTGTCTTATACCTCAAACGCTAATGCTAAGCAGAATTTTATTGCCGAAGCCAATGGTCTGTCATTTGCGAAAGCAAAAGAACAGGCACAAAAAACATGGCAGCAGGAATTAGGTAAAATAGCAGTACAAGACACCAACACGCAAAATAAAACCAAATTCTATACTGGGTTATTCCACGCCCTGCTGGGCAGGGGTATAGCTAGTGATGTTAACGGAAACTATCCCAAACATGCCGGCCAAACCGGGCAGCTACCGGTACAAGCAAATCAACAGCTTAAAGCAGAATTTATTAACACCGATGCCATATGGGGAGGTTACTGGAACCTTACACAGTTATGGTCACTTTCTTATCCGAAATGGTACGGTAGCTTTGTAAACACCCAGCTTCAGCTTTATAAAGATAGGGGCTGGTTTGGAGATGGTATCGCCAACAGCGAATATATATCTGGCGTGGGTACCAATTTTGTAGGACTCGCTGTGGCAGGTGCCTATAACGTAGGCATTCGTAACTACGATGTAAATCTTGCTTACGAGGCTGTTAAAGCTAATGATCTAAACTACAAAAACCGCCCGGTAGGAGCGGGCAAGATGGATACCAAAGCATTTATACACTACGGCTATGTACCATACTTTGATCAAACCGGACGTGATTTTGCCACGGACTCAACGGGATCAAATTTTGCCGGTTCACATACGCTCGAGTATAGCTACAGTGCATTTGCCACCGCGCAAATGGCCAAGGCTATGGGTAAAAACGAAGACTACAACAGGCTGATTAAATTATCAAACGGCTGGCGGTATATATTCAACCCACAGAGTAAGTTGATACAACCCAAACGCGCAAACGGGCAGTTTATTGAAAAGTTTGATCCTTATCAGCCTTGGAGAGGATTTCAGGAAGGAAACGCGGTACAATATACTTTTTTTGTGCCACAAAACCCGGCTGGTTTAATAGATGCTATTGGAAAAGACAATTTTAATAAGCGCTTGGACAGTATTTTTACCGTATCAGAAAAGCTTGGCTTTGGTGGTGGTAAAACCATCGATGCTTTTGCTGGCATTAATTCTATTTACAACCATGGCAATCAGCCTAACTTACATATCAGCTGGTTGTTTAATTTCTCAGGTAAGCCGTGGTTAACTCAAAAGTGGACAAGACGCATAGGCGAGGAGTTTTATGGTACGGAACCAATACATGGTTACGGTTATGGACAAGACGAAGACCAAGGGCAGCTCGGATCATGGTATGTGATCAATGCTTTAGGTCTGTTTGATGTGAAAGGGTTTACCGATTTGCGTCCTATCATAGAACTGGGCAGCCCGCTTTTTGACAAAACCACTATCGCATTAGGTAATGGTCAACAACTCATTATTCAAACTCAAAATAATTCAAAAGATAATGTTTATATACAGTCAGCTGAATTTAATGGTAGGCCGTTAAACAACAGTTGGCTTTACCGCGATGAGCTGATGAAGGGTGGTAAATTAACCTTTGTTATGGGCAGTAAGCCTAATACAAACTGGGGCGTGAACACACCGCCGCCATCAGTGCAATAAGCAGCTGAGGTATAAATACTTGCACATTTTCAGAATTTATTTTAATGAATTTAACTAGTAAATTTAAAGGTGCAGCCGCGTTACTCGCTTTCTGTGTGCTACCCGGCTTTTCTTCTGCACAAAAAAGCTTAGCAGCAGAATATAAAGCAAGAGCTGAAACTGTTTACAGGAATGTTTGGACACGTTACCGGGTACCATCTCAAAGGGCACTTTTTTCAGAAAACTATCCGTCAAACAAAAAGGATACGCTTAACTATTTCCAGGGCGAAGCAGTAAAGGAGAAAGAGGTTAGTTTTTTATGGCCATTTTCAGGCGTTTCTTCGGCAACTAACGTGCTGATGAAAATACCAGTGCTGAAAGCCAGATATAAGCCTTATCAGGACAGTTTGGCAATGGGAATTGAGCAATATCGGGATACTGTTCGCATGCCAACAGGCTACCAGGCTTATCCGGTTAAATTTGAAAAGGCTGATAGGTATTACGATGATAACGGCTTGGTGGGTATCGATTATATGGAATCTTACTTTAACACTAAAAACCCGCTGTATTTGCAGCGGGCTAAACAGGTGTTTAAGTTTATTTTAAGCGGATGGAATAATGACGCAGGAGGTGGCGTAACCTGGCTGGAAGGACATAATGACCAAAAACCGGCATGCAGCAATGGCATGGCTACGTTAACAGCGTTGAAAATATATCAGGGTTGTAAAGAGAAGTATTACCTGGAGCAGGGTAAAAAGTTTTACAACTGGATGTACGATACCCTGCGCGACAGCACGACAGGTATCATTACCAACGATGTTAAAATTGATGGCAAGCAGAACCGGACGTTTTGGACTTATAACACCGGTTCGGTGATTGAAGCTGCCGTAATGCTTTATCAATTTACCGGCGAAAAGCAATACCTGGAGCAAGCCAAGCAGTTAGCCGCCGACAGTTACAAATATTACAGCGGTGTGCCGCATGATAAGAATCTGATTTTACATATCGACCTGCCTTGGTTTGTTACGGTGCTGTTTAGAGGTTATGAAGCCTTATATAAGGTAGATCATAATGACAAGTACGTAGCCGCCGTTGAACATGACCTAAATTATGCCTGGCAAAACACCCGCGACCAGTATGGCTTTACAACCCACAGCTGGACGCCCAAACAGGATGAAATTAAGAAGCCTAAATGGCTGTTGGATGAGGCTTGTATAGCTGAGTTATATGCCCGGCTAAGTATATTAAAAGGAGAGAAATAAAGAAGCTTTTCGCAATCTTTCGACGATAATAATAATCAACCTTAGCTTATTTTAATTGAATAAGGCTATGGAGTTTGTTGAAAGCAAAGTAAAAATAATACAATACAGAAGAGAACTTTATCTAAAAGTTCTCTTCTGTATTTAATAAGGTTCCATTCTTACGCCTGTTGTTGGTGCAAACTTTGAATGTTACACTGAATTGTTACCAACCGTAATTTTGTACAAGGGCAGGGTCTATATTAAGTTCTGTTTGTGGTATAGGCATCAGGTAGTGTCTATCTAAAAATACCCTTGTTTGATCTACAACAACTTTATAAAATACTGCTACTCCCGCAGCTTCGCTATTAGGATCTAAGCCTGTAGCATTTAGCTCGGCAGGGGCCGGCCTGGCATTTAATCCGTGCATATTGCCATTGTCAACATTTTTGGCAATCAGCCAGCGGCGCACATCCCAAAAGCGTTGGTTCTCAAATGCAAATTCAACACGTCTTTCGTTTTGTATCCTTTTCCGCATTCCCTCTTTGCTATTGTCGCTAGAGATGATGGGAAGTCCAGGCATAGAAACGCGGCTTCTGATTCTGTTTACAGCGTCAAAAACTTCGTTGTTAGGCGCCGGCAAAAATTCATTCATGGCTTCAGCATAAATCAAGTACATTTCGGCTAAACGTATAATCGGAAAGTTTCTGTTGGCATTACCGCCGCCTTTTAGATTAACTTGCGGATCAGCCCATTTACGCCAGTTATAGCCTGTTTCGCAATTAGTTCCGGGTTTTGGCCAGCCGTCGCAAGCTCCACCATTATTTCCAAACCAGGCAAATCTTAGCGGCCGGGCGTTATTGGCGTAATTCCAAACGCCGTATTGAAAGAAAATGGTTGCATAAAACCGTGGATCGCGGTTTTTGTACATATTCGAAACGTTAGACACAGGCGTGTTTCTTACACCATCCCATAATGTGCCGTTCCAAAAGCCGGTTTCCTGGTACCCTGATTGCGGGTCACTAATCGGACGGCCATTGTTCATTTCATACGAGTCAACCAGTTCCTGGAAAACGCTCATTTTGCCGTTACCGTTCACCGCGTTTGCATCTCGGCCATTAGGCATATAGTTACCTTCAAAATCACGGTTGCCGCCCATAACCAACGGTAGAATTATTTCGTCAGAATTTCTGGTGAAAAATAATTGTGCGTAATTATCAACCGGATTGCTTGGATTTGGACTAGATAGCGTGTAGGCATTCAAATCTATCACTGCTTTGGCAGCATTTGCAGCCAACTGCCACTTGTTGTTATCATACGTTTGCGGAAACAATTGCTTACCATCAGCATTTCTAATACCGGCATACATGGTATTGCCATTAAACAAAGGGCTAGCAGCATAAAGTAGGGTACGTGCCTTAAGGGCCAGCGCAGCGCCTTTAGTAATACGTCCGTAATCGCTTGAGCCACTGGGGTAAGATATGGGTAAACTTGTTGCTATGTCATCACACTCCGATGTAATGAAACCTACCACTTCGTCTATAGAGTTTCTTACAGCATTGGTGGCCGCAGGATCGGTGGTGGCTAATGCAGTATTAATTAAAGGTACAGCACCGTACCGTCTGAACAGTTCAAAGTACTGGTTTGCCCGCAAAAATCTGGCCTCTGCTTTATATTGTGGAATGCGGGGCTGATAATAATCGAGCCGCGAGGCCGGAAGGGGTGTCTTGTCTATATTCGCTAAAAATATATTTGCCGAACGGATGTATTGGTAAGCACGTCCCCACATGTCCAACGAATTACTGGTTGCATTCCAAGCGCCGGAGTTAAAAGGTAATTCAGGTACGTTTTCCCAATGATTTTTACATTCATCTGTACAAGCGCCCAGTATAGTTCCACCACCACGCACAAACTGCACATCATTATTATTTAAAGAAGCATATAAGTGAGACCAGGCACCTTCAGCATTTTGAATATTATTAAATACCGCTTCTTGGGTAACCAGTTCGGTGGGTACAACGTTTAGATATTTTTTGCAGGAAGCTGCCAGCAAGCTAACAGCTAATATGAGGTATAATATTTTAGTCTTTTTCATATCAGTCAATTTAGAAGGTGAATCTTAAGCCGGCATTTATCACTTTTTGCTGCGGATAGGTACCGGTACCATTGCTGCTTATTTCAGGATCAAAATTGAAGTCTTTCAGCTTGCTCCACGTCAGCAGATTGATACCATTTACAAAAAAGCGAGCATTGTTAACACCTATTTTCTTTAACAATTGTTGTGGCAACGAATAGCCTAATTCTACCGTTTTTAATCGTAGGTAATCTGATGAGTATATCCAAAAAGTAGAAGCTTGTTGGTTATTTACGTTGTCGCTGGCTGAAATTCGCGGGAACATGTAGTTTCCGTCGGGATTTGATGGCACCCAATGATTATCCACTACCTGCACCAATGAGCTGGCAAATCTTGAGAAGGTAAACACACCCGATCCTGACAGCAACGTAGAGCCACCCAGGCTGCCCTGAAACAATACGCTTAAATCAAAACTGCTATAGTGATAGCTTAATGAAACGCCAAACTGCGATTTTGGATTGGCTATTTTATCGGGCAGATATCCCGCATCAAGGCTGGTTATAGAGCCATCTCCATTTAGGTCTTTATATTTGATATCACCTGGTTTGATAACCCCGAAACTTGACTGGGAAGGGCTGTTATCAATATCTTCCTGACTTTTAAATAAGCCCACAGCCGTGTATCCGTATATTTCGTTAATGCTGGTGCCTTTTAGTGCCTGCCATTCACGTCCGGGATAATCTGGTTGTGCAAAAAACAATATTTTGTTACGTGCATAAGAATAATTGATGGTTATACCATAGCCTTGTTTTCTGCTAAAATCATGTCGGTGGGTTAGCGATATCTCATAACCTTTGTTTTCTGTGATACCAGCATTTACGGTAGGTATCTGTGGCAGGCCGATGAAGCCTGGAATTAGCTGAGAAGTTGCCAATATATTGGTTCGGCGTTCTCTGAATATATCTGCTGTTAGCGATAAGCCCCCGCGCCAAAAACTCAAGTCAAACCCCAGATTTAGCTTACGGGCTTTTTCCCAAGTAATAAGCGTATTACCTGCTTGTCCTTCCAGATAGCCGGTATAGCTGTTGCCATTGTTGTTTAAACCAAACGTATAACCATCTCCTGTTACCCAGGTGCTCAAATACAAAAATCTTAATGGGTTGTTAGGGTCCGGCGCAATCTTATCATTACCCACAATACCGTATGAACCCCTGAACTTTAACTGGTCAATAAAGCTTAGCGACGGGTTATCTTTAATAAAGTGTTCGTTAGAAAGCAGCCAGCCTGCCGATACTGCCGGGAAAAATCCGAACCGGTGTCCTTTAGCAAAGTTTTCCGATCCGTTATAACCAAAGTTAAACTCGGCCAGGTATCTGTCGTCATAAGCATAAGCCAAGCGTCCTAAGTAGCCTTGGTATTTGTAAGGCAATCCATTTTTAGCGTTGCCTACACCACCGTCTACATTATTAAAAAAATTTGTTTGATTATAGATGGCCATTGCCTTTACCGAATTTTTGCCAAAATCCCTATCGTAATTAATGTAGGCTTCTAACACGGTACGGCGGCTGCCATTTGCAGCTACCCTGTAATCGAGCGTACCGTTGCCATTGTTTAAGGTAAGATAATGCCCATTGGCAATTAAATCTTGTACGGTATCGTCAACCCCTGGGTTTAACTGGTACTGGTAAGTACTATAAGATAAAGGCCGGGATACATTTCTGTAGTTATCATTGTCAAAAGAAAGCCGCACACGTGTACTTAAGCCCTTGGTTAGCCAACCCCAATCCCATTTAAACCCTGCAGTTGATTGGAGCTGAGTCTGAAAGTTTCTTTGATAACCCGACTGCGTTAAATCTACATAAGGTGATGGGTTAGTATTTGGTGCGCCGCTGGGCGATCCGTCGGGGTTTGTAATAGGATAATACCAGGCCGGCGTTTGTTTTATATCGTTAAATATTTGGGATGCGTTAACGCCGGGATAATTCCGGTCGAACACAATAGCACCCAGGTTTAACTCCATTGACAGCCTTTTGGTAAGCGCTAAATCAATGTTAGATCTGAAGTTATACTTTCTGGTTACTGCTTGTATATCATACTGGCTTATTGTATTCTCATAATTATATAACCCGTTTTGTTGCAAGTACGATAATGATATAAAATATTTTGCTTTATCGCCGCCACCCGAAACGTTTAAGTTTGCTTGTGATAAGTAAGAAAAACGTTTTAACATAGCTTTGGTCCAGTCTACATTAGGGTATAGGTACTCGTATGCCGGGTTGGTGCGGTCCCTGTATTTGTTCAGCATCACGTCAGTGTATGCACTGGTATCTGAAAACCGGCCGTCATTTATTAAACCTTCTTTAAAAAGTTTTCGCCCGGTATAGGAGTCAACATACTTTGGTAGGGCAGTAGGCGATTGCCATCCGTTTTGTGCCGTTACTGAAATACTGGCTGCTGCATTCTTGCCCCGCCTGGTGGTTACTAAAATTACGCCGTTAGCACCTTGAATACCGTATATCGCTGTGGAAGCCGCATCTTTAAGGATACTTACGTTTTCAACTTCATTAGGGTCTAGTCCGCTAAAATCACGCTGTATACCATCCACCAAAATCAGCGGCGCAGCGTTATTAGTGGTACCAAAACCCCGGATATTAAGGTTTGAGCCGTCGGCTCCGGGCTCCCCGCTATTTTGCACCGTTAATAGGCCTGGCAAGCGGCCAGCCAATGCATTACTTAAATTTGCTACCGGGCTTTGTTGCAGTTCTCTGGTACCAACAGCCGCAATAGCGCCGGTAACACGTTCTCTTCTTTGCGTGCCATAACCTACAATTACAACATCGCTTAAGGCGTCTGTGCGCGATAATTGAATCCGATGCAAATCATCCCTTGCAGCAACTTCTCTTGCCTTATAGCCGCTAAAAGAGATAACCAAAATAGCATCATCAGGTACATCACCGATGGTAAATTCTCCTTTTTCGTTAGTTATACCGCCTTTAGTGGTTCCTTTAATTTTTACGGTTGCACCAGGCAACGGCTCACCGGTTTCATCAACAACCACCCCTTTGATAGTAATATTGGGTGGTGCGGTGTGAAAATTGGATATGGGTTTAACGGTAGGTATGCTTTTTATCACAATTATTTTGCCGGCAAACTCATAGGATAATAATTGTCCTTTCAAGCACAGATCGAGTACATCTTTTATATCAGCATCTTTTACATTTATAGATACCGGATGGCTGTTTTTTAAAAGTTTGTTTTTATAAAAAAAAGTGTACCCACTTTGTTTTTTGATCGCTTTGAACAGCCTGTCTAGCGATGCTGCATTCTCGGATAAGGTTATTTTCTGTGCGTATACACCAGCCTTGGCCTGCAGGGCAAAAACTATTGTTAACAGAATAATTAATTTCATTAGCAAAAACGATCTTCGATATATAGAAAGATGTACATAGAAAATTCTACCACGTAAATAAAATTTCATAGTTTCGTTAGGTTTTGGTTAGATAATTAGTGAACGCGAAGGTTTTTCTGAGATCTTTAAGCCAAAACACTGCGCAAGCAGATTCCGCCGGTTGTGTTGGCGCACATCCGGCATTTTTGTTGGCCAAGATTTCAATTGAGGTTAAAAGGTCTGTTTTTTATTCATCATAATTTGTGGGTTTTGGTTTTTAATTGGTTGGTTTAATAAGTAGCATCATTTTTAAAAGCACATGCTAAACACTTTTTATAGCGAAACGATAATAGTTCGTTGACTCACTTTTAAATTGATGTCGTTTAATTTCAAAGCTTTAATTACTTCGTCTAAATCTGCATTTCTGGATATCTCTCCGCTATAGGTGTCATCTGATGGTTGCCCCTGGTACGTTACTTCCACATCATACCATCGGGCTATCTGGCGCATAACGCTTTTGATATCCGCATTTTTAAATACAATGAATCCGTTTTTCCAGGCAATGACATCGTCGGCATCTACCACCGATTTAGATAATTGGTTATTTTTAAACGTGGCCTGTTCATCCGGTTTAATAACTAAGCCATTTTTTTGAGAAGCAGATGATGAAACGCTACCAAAAACTTTTACGCTTCCACTAAGTAAAGTAGTTCTTATAGCGTCTTCATCAGCATAAGCATTGATATTGAAATGTGTACCCAGAACTTGCACTACTTGCCCCTTACTTAACACTTTAAAGGGCTTGGCTTTGTTATGTGCCACTTCAAAGTAAGCTTCACCAGATAATTCCACTATGCGCTCGTTTCCGGAAAAATAAACCGGATAACGAATAGAGGAAGCTGCATTTAGCCAAACTTTGGTTCCATCTGATAATACAAGTTCATACTTGCCGCCCCGTGGCGTTACCATCGTATTAAATATCTTTGCTGCACCAAAACTTTTAGTGCCGTCTTTTTTATAAGTTACACTGGCAGCTTCATCTTTATCTACCAGTATATGGTTCTGTGAAAATAAAGTTCCTTTTTGGGAGTTGTCCAGTGCTATTTGTCTGCCATCCGATAAAATTAGAATGGCTTTATCTATACCATGATTAATAATGTTTTTTCCCGCTGCTAGATGATGAGTGGCATCCTTATTTACGCTTAGGTAATTGATAGAAACTAAAACTCCTCCTACTAATACTATAATTGCTGCTGCTACGCCCCAGTAAAATCTTTTAATGGGTTTTACTTTGTTGTCACGCAGTCTGTTCTGTAAATCTTCCCGCAGCTTTTTTTCTATTGCATCACGGTCGCCAAATTGGGGTGCCCAAGGAATATCCGATAAATCGAAGCCGTCGCAATATTCTTCGAATAGTTTTTGCTCTTCGGGTGTGCAGTTTCCTGCCGTACAGCGTTCGTACAATTCTTTGAGTTCCTGGAAGGTCATAAATATAACTGGTACTTATATAGACAACCAATTCAGGGCAAACTCACATACTTTTTTTATTTTTTTTAGTAAATATTTATTGCTCCACAATTTGCAATTAAATTAATAACTGAAATAAAAAAGTTGTTGTTAATGATATAAAAAGTTACATTTAAATTCCGTTTAAATGAACCAATTTCTGCCCCTAGATGACGAGTTGTTTGCAGCAGTTAAGCTTAATGATAGAAAAGCTTTCAATCTGTTGTATGAACGATATTGGGCATTAATTTACAAAAAAGCTTTCTTGTATTTGCAAGACACCGAAGCCTGCATAAGTATTGTGAATGATATATTTATCAATATCTGGGAAAAGAGAGATGTGCTCAATATCATAAACGTTAAAAATTATCTCACTGCGGCTGCACGTTATCGTGTATATAATTATATCAAGGCTAATAAATCCTTGCGCCTGACTTACATTGACGATTATGAGAAGTTTGAAAGCACAGCAGTTGAATATAACGTTGGAGAGGCTGTGTTTCATGAAAATGACTTAGAACTGCTATTGAATAAGTTACCTGCCCGGTGTAAGGAAATATTTTTGTTAAGCAGGGTAAACCATTTAACCAATGATGAAATTGCCCTTAAGTTGTCTGTTTCCAAACGGACGGTTGAAAATCAACTTTCTTATGCGTTAAGATATCTAAAGCCGCTGCTTAAGCATTATGCGGCGATGATATTACTAGCCGGAATAACTTTTAATTATCTGCATAACAGCAAAATGCTTTTTACAGCCGAACGGCAGTTTAATCAGCGTAAGCATTAAGTTCGTATTAAGCGGAATGCAGATTGGTTAGTTACAATGATATTTTACGTTTCTATTTAGAGTAAATACTCCAATGCCATAATCTGGTATATGTAAAGTGAGTAATGTTATAGCTTTACGTGTCACACACGCTTTCTTATTAAATATTTTAAAAAAATGTAATATAAGAAGAGGAAAGCCTTTTACAGCTTTCCTCTTCTTAATTTTAACTTACAACTGGTAATGAGCCGCCGTCAATAGCGTAAATTGTTCCGGTTAGGTAAGCTGCGGACGGAGAAACGAGGAAGTGCACAAGAGATGCCACCTCTTCGGGTTCAGCCATGCGGCCCATAGGGATGCCTCCGGTTTGTACCATCAGTTGTTTCATGCCTTCTTCTGCCGTAATGCCAGCTGACGCCGCGTAATCATTGATAAATTTTTCCATAGGCGGGGTCTTGGTCGCACCCGGTGCTACCGTCAACACGCGCACACCTTTGTCGGCCAGTTCAGTTGCCAGCGCCTTGCTATAACTATTTAAGGCCGCTTTCGAAACTGCATATGCCAGGTTTAAATTCCATAATGCCTGTTTGGCGGCAACGGAAGAAATATGGATGATAACGCCATTTTCTTGCTCAATCATTTGCGGCAAAAGTGCTTTGTCTAAACGGATTGCAGATAGAAGATTGAGCTGTAACTCTTGTTCCCAATGCGCATCCGTCAGTGTGCTGAACCCGCCACCCGGCGTGGTTAGGCCGCCTACGTTGTTAATGAGAATGTCAATGCCGCCAAAGTTGTCTTTAATTTCTTTTGTCAGTTGCGCTACGTCTGATGGACTGGTTAAATCAGCTGCAATAAAATGATGGGCACTTTCTTCGGGTTGCGTTCTGGCACTAACAATAACTTGTGCGCCTGCCCGGGCTAATTCATCTGCAATAGCTTTGCCTATACCTTTTGTGCCACCGGTTACCAAAGCTTTTTTTCCTTTAAGATCTGTTGTTTCCATGATGTTGTGATTTATTCTGAAACAAATGTTTCAGAATGGGTAAAAAAAATTTATCTTGATAATTGTTTAATAAAGTACTGCGCCATGCGCTTTATTTTAATGGGATCCTTGTGCAGAATGTAGGATTCGTACCAACCCGTCCAGGTGCTATTAAAATAATCGGCCAGTAAAGCCGGGTCTTCATCAGCACGAATTTCGCCCTGTTTCATTGCATTCTGAATCAGGTTGTACAAAAATTGATAAGCCCGGTCACTGTCGGCTTTCAAAATATCCTTAATACGTTGGTCATTTGTAGCTACTTCAAAAGCGCTTTTTACCGCCATACAGCTGTCCTCACCATTAATAATTATGTTCACCGCTTCGTGAATATAATCTACCAGTATCGAAAAAGGAGAACTACTGCTGGCAAGGCGTTTTTCCCAGTCGTGCTTCCGCAAATCGGTGTAATACTGTACACAACGAACAAATAATTCCTGCTTATCGCCAATAGTATTATACAAACTGCTGCTGTTAATCTGCATAGCATCAGTCAGGTCACGCATGGATGTACCGTTATAGCCTTTTTTCCAAAAAACTTCCATTGCTTTTTGAATTGCTGCCGTTTCATTAAACTCTACATTTCTGGCCATGACAATGCAAAGGTACATTAATTTGAAACACGTGTTTCAGATTAATGTCATTATAGTAAAGTGAAACAAAGGATGATGGTAATCAAAAGTACCAGACCAGTAAGGCCATACACAAAAATTTGCAGCCGTTTCGCAAATACATTTTTGGGGGTTGATGCCGTTGATGGATTGCTAGGGAACATTCGGCCTAGTAATAAAGATGATAATCCGACAGCAAATAAATACCCACCAATCCCAATCAATGAAATAGGGTAAGCTATTTTAACATCTGGTTTTAGAATAATTAAAATTATGCCGGCAATAAGCAATATTATGCCAAGTACAACGGATGTGATTTTTATAGTATTCATACGATATCATATGAATACTATAAAAATGATAATTAGTTTGCCATGCTTGATGAGTAGATGTATTAATTTTTAACTAACGGATAATACATTTAGCCATGGCAATTGAACTCAATAGCAAGGTTGCAATTATGTAGCCATAAAATAGGCTTTAGCTATTCCGCATAGAATTAAATGATTGGCAAGGCGCAATTTCTTGCTTTACTTTTACCGCTGTAAAACCTGATTTAACTTCGGTTTCCTTAAATCATTTAAACTTTCAACGATGGATACAAATTCAAATGACATCAGCAAGTGCCCATTTCATAATGGCACCATGAAACACAACACAGCCGGCGGTGGTACCCGTAATAACGATTGGTGGCCCAACCAGCTAAAATTAAATATTCTCAGACAAAATTCGTCTTTGTCTGATCCTATGGATAAAGACTTTAATTATTCAGAAGCTTTTAAAACACTCGATTTAGAAGCTGTTAAGCAAGATCTTCACGCATTGATGACCGACTCGCAGGATTGGTGGCCGGCAGATTTTGGTCATTATGGCGGTTTATTTGTCCGTATGGCATGGCATAGTGCAGGTACTTACCGGGTAACCGACGGTAGGGGCGGTGGCGGTGCTGGCTTACAGCGTTTTGCGCCATTGAACAGCTGGCCGGATAATGTAAGTTTGGATAAAGCCCGCAGATTACTGTGGCCTATTAAACAAAAGTACGGACGTAAAATTTCATGGGCCGATTTAATTATTTTAACCGGTAACGTTGCCTTAGAATCCATGGGCTTTAATACTTTTGGGTTTGCCGGTGGCCGTGAGGATGCTTGGGAAGCAGACGAGTCGGTTTATTGGGGCTCGGAAAGAACCTGGTTGGGTGGCGATGTTCGTTATGCAGATGGATCGGAAGGCGTACCCGGCGGAGGCGTACTGGTATCGGATGATGATGCAGACGGCAAAATTCACAGCCGTAACTTGGAAAAACCGCTTGCAGCGGTACAAATGGGCTTAATCTACGTAAATCCCGAAGGCCCTGACGGTAATCCTGATCCAATAATGGCTGCTAAAGACATCCGTGATACTTTTGGCCGGATGGCTATGAATGATGAGGAAACCGTTGCACTGATTGCCGGCGGGCACAGCTTTGGCAAAACACATGGCGCAGCATCGTCAGACCACGTAGGTAAAGAGCCGGAAGCTGCGGATATGGAATCTCAAGGTTTTGGCTGGAACAACAGTTTTGGATCGGGTAGAGGTGCTGATACCATCACCAGCGGTTTGGAAGTTACCTGGACCACAACTCCAACGCAATGGAGCAATAACTTTTTTGAAAACCTGTTTGGTTTTGAGTGGGAATTGACCACCAGTCCGGGCGGTGCTCACCAGTGGGTTGCTAAAAATGCTGAAGCAATTATTCCTGACGCATTTGATGGCACTAAAAAACATCGCCCTACCATGTTAACCACGGATTTGGCGTTGCGTTTTGACCCAGCTTATGAAAAAATATCCAGACGCTTTCTGGAAGACCATGAAGCATTTTCAGATGCCTTTGCCCGTGCCTGGTTTAAACTAACACACCGTGATATGGGGCCACGCAACCGTTATCTTGGCCCGGAAATTCCGCAGGAAGAATTATTATGGCAAGACATCATTCCTGCTGTCAATCATAATTTGATAGATGAAAGTGATATTGCTACTTTAAAAGCCAATATTTTAAATTCAGGTTTAAGTATCTCCGAGCTGGTTTCAACAGCTTGGGCTTCAGCATCTACATTTCGTGGTTCAGACAAGCGTGGCGGAGCCAATGGTGCACGTATTCATTTGGCCCCTCAGCGTTACTGGCGTGTAAACAACCCGGTACAACTGCAGAAAGTGTTAGGAGTGCTGGAAGGTATTCAAAACGAGTTTAACGGTGCGCAAGTTGACGGCAAAAAAGTGTCGTTGGCCGATTTGATAGTATTGGCAGGTAACGCTGCTGTTGAACAAGCTGCTGCTGTTGCCGGACATACTATTCAAGTGCCGTTTAATCCTGGCCGTATGGATGCTTCGCAAGAGCAAACTGATGTGGAATCATTTGGCTATCTGGAGCCGTTAGCTGACGGTTTCCGTAACTATCGCAAAGCAGGGCTTCGGGTATCAACCGAAGAACTTTTAGTGGATAAAGCGCATTTATTGACGCTCACTGCACCAGAACTTACTGTGCTAATGGGCGGCTTAAAGGCTATTAACATTAACTATGATGGCTCAACTCATGGTGTATTTACCTCACGCCCTGGGCAGTTAACCACTGATTTTTTTGTGAACCTGCTTGATATGCGCACCGCCTGGAAAGCAGCATCAGCAGACCGGGAAATTTATGAAGGCAGTGACCGTACTACAGGTGAACCCAAATGGACTGCTACCCGTGCCGACCTGGTTTTCGGTTCGCATGCCGAACTGCGGGCTGTTGCAGAAGTTTATGCAAGTGCCGATGGCGAGCAGAAATTTTTGAATGATTTTATATCTGTTTGGAATAAAGTGATGAACCTAGATAGATTTTAATTTAATTCCACTTAGCTAGATAATGAAAAACGAAAGGGCTTACACCAGTAAGCCCTTTTTTTATGATCATTTAAGAATATACCATAAAGGTCATCCACAGAAATTATATGCTTGCATCTCTTCTCATAAAAGCTCGTTTTGTTCGGCTTTTAATGATAAGCATTCGGTCCAAACGCCCCTGACTTTTTAGCTTCTCAAATTGCAATTAAATAAATTCAATTATTATAAGTTATTTTTTTGCAACTGCTATAACCTTTTAGCAAATTTGTTTGTTACACAATACAACCAATAACACCGTCTGACTATCAGACAACAAAAGCCCCCTCAGGCAAAAAACCTTTTTAACCAATTTACTGACTTAAAATTATGAGAAACGAAAACACAATTTTTTTTGGGCAATCTAAATTGTTCGCTACGCAGTTACATGGCTGCAAAAAGCTATTAGCTATTACTGCTTTAGCACTCGGCACAGTGTTCACCGGGTGTAAAAAAGATCAGATGGACAGTAGTACAGCAATATCTGGTACAACGGCTGCTACGAATAAATTTTCTACACTGGCAACTCCAGCTTTACCTACTAAAGCTGAAGCTTTACTGGCCATGCAGGTTTACAACAATCATTTTTACAACCAGTACGGCACATACGGGCCATCTTATAAAGCTTACTACTGGAAAGATGATAACCATACCGGCCGGATGGATTTTTGGACCCAGCAGGAAGCTATCGAAATGCTTATAGACGCTTATAATATTAACCCCAGTGCCGACCTAAAAAATAAAATCTCTTATCTGTACAATGGTGTTAGGGATGGCTACGGTTTGCTTTGGACAAATAATAAATTTAATGACGATGTGGTATGGGGTTCGTTGATGTGCGTTAGAGCTTATAAAATTACCAATGACGGTGGTATGTTGGATATGGCCAAAAATAATTTTAACATGATGTGGAACCGTGCCTGGGATACGCAATCGTTAGGTGGCGGTTTGTGGTGGACTACCGATAATCAAACCAAAAACACCTGTGTAAACGCACCGGCAGTTATATGTGCCATGCTGCTATACCAAGCAACCGGTGATGCCACTTACAAAACTAAAGCCAAGCAAATTATGGATTGGATGGTTACCAAACTTTATGATGCCAATACAGGTGAGGTAAAAGGTGCCATTAACAAGGCGGGCACCATTACCGAAGGGGCACTGTCTTACACACAAGGAACTTTTATAGGTGCGTGTGATTTGCTGCGGGCCGATTATCCGTCGGTTAATTACCTGGCTATGGGTTCAAAAGCAATGGATTATGCGCGCAGCAGCATGTGCAATTCATCTGGCGGAATTTTGAAAGACGAAAACGACGTTGCCGACACCCAAGGTATGAAAAGTATTTTTGCACGTTGGGCTTGCCTTTTTGTAAAGAATACCGGCACGGCAGGCAACTACGGCGCTTGGCTGGATGCTAATGCTGCACAGGCATGGTCTATCCGCAATTCACAAGGGTTGATGTGGAATATATGGGGGACCCGCACACCCGAAAGTGTACGCAATGCTTTTGAAACTACCTGCGGCGTAGCTATGGTTAACGGCATTTACTATTACCGGTAGTGATATAATCTGTTATTAAAATACAGCGAATCTCGTACCGATTATAAAAGCTATAAAAGCCACTTGTTCAAGTGGCTTTTATAGCTTTTAGCATTAATTATCCCTCATTGTCCGGATAATCCGCACCTAAAGAAAGTTCTTTCCAGTCGGTAAAATTCTTTTGCAGCATATCAAGTTTTTCCACAGCCATATCATATGCTATTTTACCTAGCAGTAAACGCAGGTGTGGTGTGCCATTTTCTACTGCCGTAATTATCGCCTCACAACCTCTAATGGGATCGCCTTTTTGCTTGCCGCTACCCGAAAGGCTGGTCTCCATGCGTTTGCCAACGGTATCTTTATAATCGTCAAACTGGGTAGGCGTATCTATTCTGGAACGGCCTGCCCAATCGGTACGGAAAGGACCGGGTTCTACAATAAGCACTTTGATACCCAATGGGGCCACTTCCTGTTGTAAAGACTCGGACAAGCCTTCTAAGGCAAACTTAGTAGCATGGTAGTAGCCGGTTGAAGTAAAACTTCTTAAACCACCAATGGAGGAGAAGTTAACAATAGTACCGCTACGCCGGCTGCGCATGCCCGGCAACACTTCCTGAATCAGACGCACCAAGCCAAAAAAATTAGTTTCAAACTGCTGCCGGATTTTATCTTCTTCGCCTTCTTCGATGCTGGTAAAATAACCGTAACCGGCGTTGTTTACCAGTACATCAATCTTTCCAAACCGGCTTTGCGCTTCGGCTACCGCAGATTGGACCTGGGCAGTGTCGGTTACATCCAAAGGTAAAACTAAGGTGCTTTCTGCAAAACCCTCGGCCAAATCTTTTACCTTATCTTTATCACGTGCGGTGATGACTGCATTCCAGCCTCTTTGCAATACCAGTTTTACTAATTCCCTGCCAAAGCCAGTGGAACAACCGGTAATGAACCATACCGGTTTATCTGTTGATGTTGTCATGATACATATACAGTTGGCTTAATCAAATGTTGCAAAGTGTAGCTTTTCTAACAAGCTGTTTACAATTTAGCGCCAGTGTCACTTTCTCGGCTTCGTTAAAAAATTATTCACTATCATCAAATTCGTTATTAATCTCACTCATAACTTCAGCAAACAATTTGATGGATTTGATGCGGTCTTCAATAGCGTAGGTAGTGGATACTACGATGAGCTCGTTCAGTTGTGTCTCTTTTAAAAATGTTTTTACCTGTGCCTTAACCTTTTGCTTACTACCAACAAACGAGTATTTGAGCATCTGGTGTACAGAAGGATGTTTTAAAATGTCTCTCAAATCGTCAGTCATGTCGGTAGGCGGGTGCAGGGCCTGTGTATTTCCGGTTAACACGCCTACAAACATTCTAATTAAGGTGGTAAATAATCTTTCGGCTTCTTCATCGGTATCGGCAACAAATACATTTATACCGGCCATAGTATACGGCTGATTCAAAGATTCTGACGGCTGAAATTCCTTTCGATAGATTTTTAAAGCCTCTAATAAATGAGTAGTTGCAAAGTGGCTGGCAAACGCATAAGGTAACCCCTTGGATGCTGATAAATGCGCACTGTCTGTACTGGATCCTAATATGTATAAGGGCACGTTTGTGCCTTCGGCAATGGCTGCCCTCACTTTAGAACTTTGATTTGCTACAGAAAAGTAGTTTTCAATTTTATTAACTTCTTGCGGAAAAGACTGTGCCGCCCGCATAAAATCTGACCGGATAGCCTGGGCCGTATCCATATCAGTGCCAGGTGCCCTGCCCAAACCCAAATCAATGCGGCCGGGATATAAGTGAGCCAGGGTGCCAAATTGTTCTGCTACTACCAACGGCGAGTGGTTAGGAAGCATTATACCGCCCGAGCCAACCCTTATACTATGCGTATTATCTGCCACATAGCCAATAAGCAATGATGGCGCATTGCTGCCGATATAAGCAGAATTGTGATGCTCTGCAAACCAATAGCGTTTGTAACCTAAAGATTCTGCTTCTTTGGCTAAAGCCAGCGAATTATTCAGCGTTTGTTTAATTGTGCTTCCTTGCGGAACAAGTGCCAGTTCTAATATGGAATAAGCTATATTTTCTTTTTTCACGTTGATTGTAAGATATGGTCAATTGGCAAGCCGGAAATAGTCCAGCTTGCCAAACAAGGCTTTAAACCTCATCAATACAAATTTAGCAACCTTCTTCTCGCTCCGTCCAAGCGAAGCGTTATCTCAGTGTAATAAAATGAATTGCATACCTACTAAGCCCCGGTGCAAATAGTAGCGAAGCGAAGTATTTAAGGTTTCCTGCTTTATAGTTTTCCAATCATGCAATAATAAAAATCAGCTATCAGCCATGTAAGGCAATTCGCCAGTTAGTAGTAATTTAAATAATCTTGTCTAGATAAACACATGGAACCAGTTCTGTAGGGCATTAAAACCGAAGTTTAGTCAAAGGCTCAACTGTGTAAGGCCGCGCTAAATTTAAAATTGAAGTGTATCATCCGGGGCCGAAAAAGCGTGCACTTCAATTTTTCTTACCCCAACAAGGAGTAAACGATAATTCTGCGTAACATTTGCTGAATTTCTCAAGTATAATTGCCTGCTACGAAAACACTTCAACCGTTTCAAAATATGCTGTGGGCTAGAAATGAGAGATATTTTAAGTTACCGGTGAAGTTAATTTGCAGATGCTTATGCTAGATATCCCCGTTTCTCGTGCTCATAATGTCGACAAAGCGCATACCCCTTTATGTGGTTCTGGTTGTAACCATACATTAAATTCTGCCTCCGACACAAATCGTCCAATTGCAGATTTTTTCAGTAAGCTTTTTGATACTGGCGATTTTCCGGCTCGATGGCATTGTGGTAACTGGACAGATTTTCATGGCTGGTTGTATATCCTATCAGATGTTGCGATCTGGCTAGCTTATTTTACCATCCCGGTTCTGTTATTGCGTATCATGATCAAGCGAAAAGATGTAGCTTTTAACGGCGTGATTTACCTTTTTTTGGCGTTTGTGCTTCTGTGCGGTTTAACGCATTTGATAGATGCGGTTATATTTTGGTGGCCAGCCTACCGGTTAAGTGCATTGTTGCGCCTCGCTACTGCCATCGTTTCCATCATTGCAGCTTACGCGTTAAGCCGTTCATTTCCTGCACTGCTAGGACTCCGATCGGTCAGAGAATTAAAACGGGAAATCGGTAAGCGAAAAAGAACAGAAGAGCGTTTGTCTGATAGCGAGTTTTTGTTATCGGAAGCGGGTCGGATTGCCCGAGTGGGCGGATGGGAATATGATCTTGTAACACGTAAGTACAGCTTATCTAAAACCGTTTATGAGATTTTAGAGATTCCGGCCGATTTCGACATTTATCAATACCATCCATTGTCTTACTACCCGGATCCGTTCCGCGGTCTTTTAGAAAAGGCCGCATTAGACGCTATTAAAACAGGAACCAAGTGGGATATAGAAACACTCGCCATAACTACAAACAATAATAGCTTGTGGGTTCGACATATTGGAGAGCCTGTGTTTAATCAACAAGGGGAGGTTGTTAAAATTCGGGGAACACTAACCGATATCGACCAATACAAAAAGCACGAATTGGAATTAAGCCGGTTGCTAAAATCAACACAAGAAAAATCCGAACAGTTGAAAAAATTCAGCTATGTATTATCACATAACATTCGCAATCATACCAGTAATTTGGCTGCTCTAGCTGATTTAGCCGAAGTGGATAATTTAGATGAAGACAACAAAGAAGTTATATTAAAAAGCAAGCAGGTTACGGGCACGCTAACAAAAACCTTGGACGACTTGGCTGAAGTTATAGAGGCTCAGCATACCAGTGTAGTTGAAGAAGTAGTTAACTTTGAAAGTGTAGCAGCAAAGGTATTGGATGGGCTGTCGTTAGCAATCAGTCAGGCTAATGCGCAAATATCGTTGTCTTTTGCGGTACCGGAAGTTCGCTTTTCTACCTTGTATCTGGATAGTGTTCTTAAACATTTACTGTCTAACGCCATTCGCTACCGTAATCCGGCGAGGGTTCTAAATATAGAACTGAAATCTTTTTTGAATGATACCGGTCAAACAGTGCTGGAGTGTCGTGATAACGGATTGGGCATTAACCTTAATCAGAACGGTGCAAAGCTATTTAACCTGTATGCTACTTTTCATCCCTCTCTGAGCGCCAGAGGCGTTGGTTTGTTTTTGATCAAAGCACAAATAGAGTCGCAGGGCGGAGAAATTACTGTTAGAAGTAAGCTTGGTGAAGGAACTGTTTTTCAGGCGCTTTTTGGCGAAAAGGATGTATTAAATCCTTAAAACAGAGGAGTGGCACAGGCTAAAGTGAGCTTATTTGATGATTGAAATTTAAGGTTTTTTATTGGCATACCACTGAATTTAAAAGGCAAGCCAATAACTTACTTAAATCTTGTTAAGGGCAATGTTGAATCCGTTTTATTTTGGGTAATTATTGCTTAGCGTAAACTTTGGGAATTTCTTCTCTTGATTAAGCCAACGGACTGAAGCAGCTTATAGCTACCCCTGCACTGACCTAAGGTTAAAGCTCACGGTAATAAAACGCTTCTAAAAACTTTACATAACCTGCACCGTCAGCTTTGTTCGGTTTAAATTCTTTGATAACGCCGCCAAGTTGCAGTTTGGTTTCCGGAAGCTTTTCTTTGCCATGGGTATGGGCCACAAAAAATGTATCTGATGTTTGTTCATCATAAATTTCGTAAACATCATAGCGGTCAATGATCGGTATCATTGACATGGTCATTACACTTCCGGCAAATATGGGAATCATAATAAATCCTTTAAATTCACTTTTAGCATCAATGCGCCTGGGAACGCCGGTCATTACGGCACTGGACGATACTTCGGCTTGGGTCGCTGCTTGTGCAGGGGTAAGAAATATCGGATAATATTGTTCAAACGCCGTCTTTAATTCGGGCGAAAGTGAGTAAAGCACCTGTTCGCGGGCAACTGGAGTTAAGTCTAGTACCGACATGGATAAAAAAACCGACATCTGTTGCTTGTCGGCATATACGCCCGCTACTTTACCAAGCTCTGCTTTTGTAACGATGCCATCATTTGCCTTGGTAGCTAGATTAAAAAAATGTCCGCCATTGTCTAATATAACCAGGGCATCATCTGTACTTTTAAAGGGAACTATTTGCTGCATGAGTTGGATTTGTCAGCGTAATTTAGAAAAGTTTCGGCACATTCGGTCAGCTTAAGCTTTTGTACGAATAGTTGATTTTGCAATTATCCTTTATTCATTTTATTCTTAAGCTAATTTTAACTACTTTCGCCGCCCTTTAAAAATTTAAGGTTGTTGCAAACACGGTATATGGATAAGTTTTTATACGGAATTGATTTCGGTACTACCAACTCGGCTTTGGCTATTTACAACGAAGAATCTAGGGAAATTGCGCATACCATCATTATCCCTTCGCTTATTTACTTTTATGAACAGCGCAATTCGGACGGTACGCCCAATTTTGTTGTAGGTGAAGAAGCCATCTCGGCTTATTTGAATGAGGGTATGAAAGGGCGCTTCATCAAGTCGGTTAAACAAGTTTTATCACGATCTAGCTTTACAGAAACCCGTATTCAAAACAAAAGGTATACCGCAGCCGATTTGGTGGCTATTATTTTGAAGGAGTTGAAAGGCAGGGCGGATAGTTTAATTGGGGAAAACTGTCAAAAAGCAATCATTGGCAGACCTGTTTTTTTTGACGATGATAATGTGCAGAAGGATACATTGGCACAAACTCGCCTAAGCAAGGCTGCCGAACTTGCCGGTTTCAACGAAGTTCGCTTTCAGTTTGAACCCATCGGCGCTGCCTTTGCTTATGAAAGAACCTTAAGTAAAAAAGAAAACGTATTGGTGGCCGATTTGGGCGGCGGTACAACAGATTTTACTTACTTAGTGCTAAATCCGGAGAAGGCCAATAGCAAAAACCGCAAAAGTGACATGATGGCTACAGGTGGCATTTATATTGGCGGCGACAGTTTGGATGCAGCGTTTATGTGGGAGCGTGGGACGCCTTACTTTGGCAAGCATACACAGTATGAGGCTACATCGGGTAAGCGGCTAACGGTACCCAAATCACTGTTTGCCAACATATGCTCGTGGGAACAAATGAACTTTTTTAACGGGCCGCGTATCAAAAAGGATATTGAAGACTACTACTATTTTTCGGGTAAAAACCGAAAGTTTAAAAACCTGCTTACGCTTATTGAAAATAACTTAGGCTATTCGGTATTCAGATCCATCGAAAATACAAAGATCACGCTCTCGGGTGCAAACATGGCCCGGTTCAGTTATCAGGAAATGGACATTGAAATAGATGAGGAAATATCTTTGCCGGATTATGAGCAGATCATCGCTAAAGATGTAAACCGAATTGCCAACTACCTAGATCAGTTCCTGTTACAACACCATATAGAACCTACAAACATCGACAGTCTTTTTCTGACTGGCGGTACATCTTTGGTGGGTAGTATCCAAAAGTTATTTAAGGAGCGGTTTCCGCATGTGAACCTGAATTCGGGCGATAATTTTAAAAGTGTAGCGACAGGATTGGCCTACAGCGGTTACCTGTTTGAAAAGTAAAAAGGTTGTTTAGATCTCACATTTCATTTATCTGTTCAAATTTTAAAAATTAAGGTATAAATGATATCGTCAAGCTTTAATTGAGCAGTACTGTAACTAATTGGTTCGAACTTGCATCTTATGGTTATGGTATCACAACGAGTATTATTTTTAACCTTATTTACAATGTTGCTATGCAAGTGGACTTACGCACAAACTCATAATAGCAAAATATCCGGTTTAATACTAGATGATACCAAAAAGCCGCTCGACGGCGCAACAGTGATATTACTTGCTGCAAAAGATTCGGCAGTGGTAAACACACAACTGTCTAATGCAGATGGTACTTTCAGCTTTTCAGACGTTAAAAATAATACTTACTTAATCAAGGTAACTTACATTGGTTATCGTAATTACCGTAGCGCCGATGTAATTGTCAGTCAGCAACAAGCGGTTAATCTGCCTGCCATTATTTTACAGCCTGCAGGAAAAGCATTAAAAGAAGTAGCCGTTACCGGGCAAAAAGCTTATATACAGCAAAAAGTTGACCGTACAGTGGTTAACGTTGGCGCTTTGATATCAAACACCGGAGCTAATGCTTTAGAAGTACTGGCCAAAACGCCCGGCGTGCAGGTAGACGCCGATGGAAATATTACTTTTAAAGGTAAAAGCGGTGTGTTGGTGATGATAGATGACAAGCCAACTTACCTTTCTGCCGCAAATCTGGTAACTTACTTGCGCTCATTACCTTCTACTGCGTTAGACCAGATAGAATTGATGGACAATCCACCAGCTAAGTACGACGCCGCCGGTAATGCAGGTGTTATCAACATTAAAACCAAAAAGAATTCTCTCAAAGGTTTAAATGCCACTGTATCGGCTAATTACGGGCAAGGGTTTTACGGCCGTACAAACGAGAGTCTGAACTTTAATTACCGTATCAATAAAGTTAACCTGTTTGCCAACGTTTCTTATAACAAACAGCGTACTTTCAGAAGGCTGGCGATTGATCGTATTTATTTAGACGAAAGCGGAAATCAGGCTTCTTCTTTACAAGATATATCTTATTTCAGGCCCAGAAGCAATAGCACAAACATCAAGGCGGGCATGGATTTTTACCTGTCAAAGAAAACCACCTGGGGTATAGTGTTTACCGGTAACATATCACCCGATCATGACAGCAGTCCGGTTTATAGTTTGCTATATAATCGTAACGGCCAGTTAGATTCTTCAGTCACTACATTTAATACCTCTAAAAACAAGTTTAATAGTAAGGGTATCAACATGAACTATACGCATAAGTATGATAGTACCGGCAGACAGCTTACTTTTGATTTAGATTACATTCGTAATAAATCGGGTAGCAACCAGTTGTTTATGAATGATACTTTTTTGCCGGATAACACTTTAATTCTGACCCAGGTCATACGCAGTGACCTACCGTCAATTATTAATATCTATGCGGCAAAGGCAGACTATACCCAGCCGCTTAAAGGCAAAGCTAAGCTGGAAGCGGGTGTGAAAAGCAGCTATGTAAATACCGATAATGCAGCTAACTATTTTAACGTTATTAATGATGTAAGCACTATTGATTATAACAATACCAACCGGTTTTTATATAAAGAAAATATCAATGCGGCTTACCTGAATTTCAACAAAACCTTTAAACGATTTTCTATACAAACAGGCTTGCGGGCAGAAAATACAAACGGTAATGGTCATCAGCTGGGTAATAGTCAAAGGCGCGATTCATCTTTTGTAAAGCATTATATCAACCTTTTTCCAACAGCGTATCTTTCTTACAACCTGGATACGGCGGGGCACCATGTGCTGGTTGCTTCATACGGCCGACGCATAGGCCGGCCCAATTATGGTAGTCTGAACCCTTTTACCTTTTTTGTAGATAAGTTTACTTATTTTTCAGGTAATCCTTTCCTCCGGTCAGAGTTTACCAATAATTATAAGCTGGCTTACAGTTTTAAAAGTCTTTTAACCATAGCAGCCACTTATAACTACACCACCGATGTGCAGGGAGAAACCATTCGTAAAGAAGGCAATATTTTCGTTAGTACCACTGGCAACATCGGTAAGCAAAAAGTGCTGAACTTTTCGGCCAATACCAATTTTCAGCTAACTAAGTGGTGGTCGGTTAATTTATATGCCGAGGTGTTCAATAACACCTACCAAGGGGCCTTTTATACCGGTTACCTTAACCAGTCTAAAACAACATTTAGCATGAATGGTAACCAACAATTTACTATATCAAAAAACTGGAGTGCCGAGTTAAGCGGTTGGTATAGCAGTGGTGGTACCTACGGCCAATTTATATCCATACCTACCGGTATGCTAAATGCTGCATTGCAGAAAAAGATATTGAACAACAAGGGCTCTATAAAATTAAACGTTCAGGATGTTCTACGTACTTTCAGCCCAAGCGGTACCATAACTAACATAGCCGGAGCTACAGCAACTTACCGCAACTTTTCAGATACGCAGGTAGCCACACTAGCATTTACCTACAATTTTGGCAAATTAACAAACAGCGTTTCAAAACGGGAAACCGGTGGTGCAGAAAGCGAAAAGGGCAGAGCTCATTAGTGAAACGTGGTTTGTAATTTTATGAAGTTTTCTCTGTCTGCTAACTCAACTATATCGTAAAAGGGTGTAATATTAAGATGTTTTTAATATTGCATAAGTGATAACCTTATGTCGGATGTTACTATTTATGATTTTTGTTCCAGCCTATTTTTATTTTTCCATTTTCATCGTCATGCGCCAAAATATGTAACACGATACCTTTGTATCGCCTTTCTTGCAGCTCTTTTTCGTCGGTAATATCTTCGTCTTTTTTAGGATTTCGCAAAGGGATGTCCAACGCAATACTGGTTCCCTTGTTTAAGCCATATACACCCTCAACGTCAGCATTTAGTACACTCGAACTTATTTGCATAGGTTTAATGATAATATGTTCACCCCGTACATCAAACCGGCCGTTTAAGGTTGGAATAGTGATATTATTTAAATCGCGGAATGGAAAAGCAAACTTTCCTACTTTTATTAATGGATCGAAATCAAGCAATGCGGCATTTTGCAAATTCAATTCAACTGTGCCGTTAAGCGACCGGGGTAGCAAACTCCCTTTGTCTGTAATACCACCATTGAGCTGGGCTTTGGCCGATAAATATCCTTTAAGATTTTCGTATGAAAAGCCGCTCATTCCAAAATTATCAAAGGCTTTGAAAAACTCGCGCACGTTTACCCTGCTTATTATAGTATTGATAGCAAAACGGTTAACGTTGTCGCCCTGTGTCATACGTCCCTTAACTTCTAAAGATCCGCCTGCATGCCTTAGTCCCAAATCTTTTATAAAAATGCCTTCTTCATAGGTAAGCAAGTTGGCATGAACGTTAGTGGCTAAAAAGTTTTTATAATAAAGTTTATCTACAGAAACATGCATTTCAGCATTGCCTTTGTCTAAAGCGTTACTCAACTGGTCAATAATGTTAGTGCTGTTGGCGGTTCTTCGAACAGGTCTTGCTGAAGGGCGGCGCCTGTTTAAAAAGCCTAAAAATTCTGCCACCCTCAATTCAGGGCTGCGGATTTGCCAAGTCAATAAAATCTTTTCGGGATCATTGTAATACAAGTTCAAAAAGTTTTTTACCCGGCCCTGCATATACACCACACTATGGCCGCTTTGCACACGCATATCGCTAAGTACTAAATCGTTGTTAATAAAGCCCAGCGACATAGATGTGTTCTGAAACTTTAAATTCCGGGGAATATAGGTAGCGTCGGCTTTAACCAGCTTAATCATTCCGCTGATGATGGGTTTGTTAAGACGGTAGTCTACCACGTCAGCTTTAAAATGCAGATTTAAATTTGCAGAACCAGTGCTGAATTTAGCTATATCCTTACCCAACAATTCGTTTAAATTAACTAGCGGAAAGTTGGATACAAAGTTGCCGGTAACAATAGGCTTTTTCAAATTGGCTATAGTACCGGTATCCACCCTTACAGGCACTTGGTGATATTTGCCGGTAAAATGGTATACCTTAATAACAGAGTTTTCATCTGTTAAACCTTTGCCTTTTTCTGCCTCATTGGTAAATTGGGCATCAAAGCTGCAATTGTCAAAATCGCCGCCAGGCGTGGTTAATCGGTTGTTGTTAATATTGCCAACTACATTAAGTTTCGGGTCGCCTCCGCCAAAGCTTCCGGCAATGGTTGCTTTTACAGCAAACGGCTTTTCTAAATTAAATTTGTTGAGTGTGATAGCTATGTTGTTTGCCAGCAGCGCCGATGCGTGCCGCCACAGTATTTGATTGGCCGATACCTGTATATTAAAATCAGTAGGCTTATTGCCAGTATTAAATGTTGCTTTAATACCAAAGTTGTCGCCACCAATGGTTAGGTTTTTTGATTCTACATTGATAATGCCTTTGTCTTCGTTATACCCGGCCAGGAGCTGGCCGGCTACTTCCTTGTTTTTTAGAAAGCTACCGCGGTCGGTATTAAAGGCAAAGCTTTGAGGTAGCACTTTTAATTGCAAGTTGGCATTCCATCCCGAGTCGGGATAATGCATTTTGCCTCGCAACTCTTTTACATCAAACTGAAACAGCTTGTTCTTCTGCTGATTGTTAACAGCGAACTTTACGTTATTCAGGTCGATATTGCCAAACTCCGTATCAGAGTCGCCACTGCTGGTATCTTTTGGGGTCTGTTTATTTTTCTTTTTAAATATAGATGTATTGCTGTAACCTGCAGTATCTGTATACAAATCGATGGATGCATCATTAATAGCAATGCGGCTAATGCGCACCGTGCCTTTAAATAATGATGCTGTATTAATGGTTACGCCAAGGCTTTGTGCGTCAAGTAGTGTATGATGATGCTCTGCCCAACGTTTGTCGCGCACCAATACTTTTTTGAGAGATACAGAAATACCTGGAAACCCACTAAAAAAGCTGGTTTGCAAATCGCCAATGGTTAAATTGCCATCCAAATTTTTATTTAATTCGGTATTAATCAGCGATAGTACTTTGGCTTTGTGTGTACTGATGTATATGGAAATTCCTACAAATAGCAAAATAATTGCGCCTACAATTACTGCAAGTACCTTAAATAAAACTTTTAACCACTTCGGCATATAATTAGTTTAAACAGAAAGCTATATATAGCAAAGATTGTTTTTGGTAAAAGTGTTTGACTGATTAGCGGCGAATTGGTGTTTGTGATATTTATGAAGCAACAAATTGCACGTTATGTAATATTCACTTGAATAGTTTAAACACAAAAGCCTCTAACTTAAGGCTAGAGGCTTTTGCGTTTGCATATAGTTGGCCAATTGTATCATAGCATAAGGGCTTTTAACGCCGTTTTGCCATAATTGCCCCAATTAGTCATGGCCGATTTAATGGTTTCTGCAAGTTTTTTGTTATCCATCGGTTTACCTTTGGATGGTGGTTTGATAGTGGCGGCCTGTACAGTTTGGTCGGTAACCCGTGTGGCAAACCAGGTTATGTTTTCGTGGGGCATGGCCAAGCCCAGTATCATGCCGGGTAAACCGGTGAATGATTCGGGGCCACCCGAAGTAGGAATCTCATCTGTGTAAAAAGCTACCACATAAATAGAGTCCATAACCACGGCATTAGCCCTGCGGCACGAGTAGCCGGCAATATCCCGCCTTTCATCTGTTATTTTCCAGTTGATGTGGCGTATGCTGTCTTTCACCAGAAACGACTGTTCAAAAACTGTTTTTAGTGTAGTGCTCAAACCATCGCCAAGGTTAGTGTAGGTGGTATTATTTTGTGTCACCATCGGACTGGAAAATGTCTGATCCTCGTCTGCATCTTCATTAGGTACAAATAGCGTTTGGTTACCATTAAACGTCAGCGTACTTTTTAATTTCTTGAATTGTGGCTTTTGCTTTTTGTATGCCTCAAATGCCGGTAAAAAAAAGCTTTCGTTATCCTTGTCCATCATTTTTTGAATAACGGCGTACATGTTTACCGATTTTTCAAACTCAATGGTACCACTTGGGGTAAAACGTTTGGCTTGTGCTATAGCTGTGTAACCTGCTATTGCAAGCATTATTAAAGTTAAGATAGGTCTTTTCATGGCTGTTATTTTTTAGGTTGAGCGCCACCGCCCATTTTGCTGAAATCCCAAGAAAGGGATACCATAAAATATCTTCTGATGTTGGTGTAAGTAGTTTGCGTAAGCATATTGCCTAATGCGCTTCTGTCAAAACCCTTGTTTTGATTAAGTAAATCGTACCCTGTAAGCGAAATTTTTAGCTGATCTTGCTTGGTAAAGGTTTTGGCGATAACGGCATTCCAAGTAAAACGCTCAAACCGCTGGTTAAACGATTCGGTTTTAGCACGGTATTGATAGTCGCCGTCTGTGCCAATTTGAAACTTAAGCGGCAGATAAAAATTGAAGCCGCCCCGGCTATTAAAACCAAAACCATTGTTGTTTAGGCTTTGCAATGATGATTTGCTTACAGTATAATTAGGGCCACCAAATATATAAGCATCATACTTTTTTTCTTTGTATTTCGAAATATTTAAGCCAGTACTATAGTACTGCGATTTAGTGTAGTTGATGGCATCGTTAATAAGGTTGTATGAATTGTTGCCATTGGCAGAAAGGTTTAGCCCCAGGTTAATACTGCCTAACGCTTTAATTTTTCGTCCGGAATAAACCTCCAGATAATAATTGGTTGAGTTTTTATTGAAGTTTACAGACCGGTAAGTGCTTCTGCCGGCCGAATCGACTGTGGTATTGCTTACAATAGGATTGGATGTAAACGAATAAGAACCATAAAGGCCGATGTACTGATCGGTTAATACTTTGTAAGAGTTATAATTGAAATCAAAGTTGTTTCTGAACGATGGCTTCAAATCCGGGTTACCCAAGGTGATATTAAGCGGATCGGTGTTGTTAAAAACCGGCTGAAGCTGGTTTATAGTAGGTTGTAGCGTATTGCCTTGATAAGCCACACGCATGTTGGTTTGCGGACCAAATTTATAATTGTATGATGCTTGCGGATTCCAGTTAATAAAGCTGCGTTTAAAAACGCGGTCGGTAAATTCATCAACCTGTTTATAATTAACGGTAGCCGCTTTGGTTCCAAAGTTTAGCGTCCCTTTTTTGCCTTTTAAATTGAAAATGGCTCCGCCTTCATTGTATAACTGATTAAATTTGTAATCGTTACTTAAAAGACTGTCGAGTAACGTGTAACCGTTTGCCGAACGGTTATACGATCTTCTGTCAGAACTACTGTTATTTACCGAAAAAGCGTAGTTAACAATAACCGTAAAGTTTTTAGCCAGTGGTTCGGTGTAGGCAACGTTGGTTTTCAATATGGTACTTTTTACATTCTCCGTTTTATACTGGTCAATTTCTTGCCTGCTTGTGAACGTTCCGGTAGTATCGTAAAAGTTGATTTTAGAATTTAAGTATCCTTTTGCATTGTTTTCATTATAAAGTTCGTCGGCTGTAAAAGATATAGTACGGCCTTTTTTCTTGAATTTTTTATTCCAGAATACATTGGCATGAAATACTTTGCCATCAGTGTTATTGTCAATGGTTCTGTCGCTCTCATTCAACAAAACATCGTTACCTCTTATACTGGTGGCTTGGTAGCGGTCTTTAACACTACCGTTTTTAACCGTAGCATCAGCTATCACTTTAAGGTTGGAAGAAGTGTCAATTTTTAATTGATAAGTAGCATCCAGTTTTTGCCTGAACATGTGCTTATCAAAAGTTTGGTTATTGTTGCTGTTGATGGTACCGGTTGGCAGATTATTTTGCGACAAGATGTTTTTGAAGCCGGTAACATCCAAAGAGCCCGCTTTATAGTTAGTATTAAGCGATTCTTTGTCTTTATTCCATTTCGTATCATAATGCACGCCGCCGGTTCTGGCCGTTGGTATACCTTCGCCATTGTATCGCCCGTCAAACGAGTCGAGCTCATCATTACCGTTGTCAAAATTAATCATTATGCCACCGCCATCCATTAACTCAACGTTCCCGGACGATGCGTACTTTTGGTTATCCTGCCAGCCCAGGCCAGTTTTGCCGGTATTAGCCAATGTGCCGTATACTGAAAGTTTTTGTTTTGCTTTAAAAGCATTAAACATGGCTTGCGTTTGGTAAAACTTGTTTGTACCAACTCCACCATCTAGCTTACCGAAGTAGCCTTGCTTCTTGTCATCTTTAAGCTGTATATTAATGGTCTTGGTTTTCTTGTCATCATCAATACCGGTAAAAGCCGCCTGGTCGCTTTTTTTATCATATAGCTGTACTTTGTCAACCATATCTGCCCTTAGGTTTTTGGTAACCAGGGTAGGGTCATCTCCAAAAAACTCTTCGCCGTCAACCAATACCTTATTTACCGTTTGGCCCTGGGCAGTTATCTTTCCGTCTTTGTCTACCTGTATACCGGGCAGTTGTTTCAGCAAGTCTTCCACCTTAGCATTTGGTTGTATTTTAAACGCACTGGCATTAAACTCGGTAGTATCACCTTTTATTTTTATGGATGCCTTTTCCGCCTTAACAATTACTTCCTGTAAAAGCCTCGATTTAAGCAGCATATTAATCTTGCCGAAGGCTTTATTATTGGTAACAGAGTCAAGGCTAAAATGCTCTGTATAGTCGGCATAGTCGGGATAGCTAACCAATAATATATACTTTCCCTTATTTAAGGTGTTTATAGTAAAGCTGCCGTCGGGCTTTGCCCTAGCAAAACTCCGCAAAATAGAGTCTTTGGCATTTAATATACATACCGTTGCATTTTCGAGCGATTGGTTTGACGTAGAATCTCTAATACTGCCAGTTACAAGGTACTTGCTTTGAGAATAAGCTGAAGCAGTAACAAGAAAAGAAAAAAATAAGAATAGAAAAGGGTATTTCATGTAAGGCGTTGGTTAGGCAACTAAAATACCTTTTTTTGTAATCAAACATCGGTTTTTTACATTATTTAACATTTTACTATGGTTACCCAATAATTAAACCTGTATACAAAAGCTTTTGCTTTTAGCAAATTAGACGGGAGTAGGGGTTAAACAATAAGCGTCTATCTGCTTAGTTGCAGCAAACAGGCTTCTGTATGCGCGGTGTATTTGAAAGTTGTGGGTTTACACTTTTTCTCACAATTGCATATTATCATTATCAATCTTTTCCACTTCATATTCTACTTATATAATACTTGTATTTTCAAGTAAAAAACAGCCGGATTTTGTTGGATATACATATATAATAATACTGTAATAAGCTACAAAACGTGTTACACTATTTCACATGAAAATTTGAATGTTCTCGACCTTAACTAATTACAATTCAATGAATAAAGATGCCAAAATATTTATTGCAGGCCACCGAGGTATGGTGGGCTCTGCAATTTGCCGGAAACTGGAAAAAGAAGGATTTACAAAACTTACGGTACGTACATCATCCGAACTCGATTTACGCAATCAAAAAGCTGTCGCTGAATTTTTCAGCACAGAAAAACCCGAATATGTATTTTTAGCCGCAGCTAAAGTAGGGGGCATATTGGCAAACGAACGGTATAAAGCCGACTTTTTATATGACAACCTGCAAATTCAATCTAACGTGATTCATTCTTCTTATGAAAACGGGGTAAAAAAGCTGATGTTTTTTGGGTCAAGTTGCATTTATCCTAAGCTGGCGGCGCAACCTTTAAAAGAAGATTGTTTGCTGACCGGCCCGCTGGAACCTACAAATGAGCCTTATGCTGTTGCAAAGATTGCCGGCATAAAAATGTGTGATTCATACCGCGATCAACTTGGCTGTAATTATATCACCGTAATGCCTACCAACCTGTATGGCTATAATGATAATTATCATCCAGAGCATTCACATGTATTGCCAGGCATGATACGGCGGTTTCATGAAGCTAAAGTGAACAATTTGCCATCAGTTACCATATGGGGAACTGGTACACCCCGGCGCGAGTTTCTATTTATAGATGACCTGGCAGCGGCTTGTTGTTATTTGATGGACAATTATGACGAAAAAGGGTTAATCAATATTGGTATTGGTGCAGATATCAGTATTAAAGAACTGGCTTATTTAGTAAAGCAAACGGTAGGCTATAACGGAGATATTAACTTCGACACAACCAAGCCTGATGGTACACCCAGAAAATTGATGGATGTAACCAAGTTACATGCAAAAGGATGGAAACATAGTGTGGAGTTGCCAGAAGGTATAAAAATAGCTTATCGGGATTTTTTAGCAAGCTATGTTAATGAATATGCAGAAGTAGGAGATCAGCATTAAATTAAAGTAGATAAGCTAAATCATAGTTGGTAAAAAGGCCTGTCAATTACAATATTGAACCTGTAAAAATTAAAGAATTATTAAAAAGATACCAGTTTTTAGGATTAAATTAAGGAGTTAGGAAGTAAAAATTCACGTATTTTCTCAGTTGTTTACAAAAAGATAACAACACTGTAAATTGCTTTTTGATGCAAGGTAAACTATCTACTTTTAGAATGTCAGACACAGCGTAATAAACTGGTCTGACAATGAAACCATCAACGCTTACAAAAGAGAAATCATGTAAGCGAAATGGCGAAGCTATAGCAACACCATTCTCTTACTTACTAATTTGCTTCTGAACAAGTCAGATCAAGTTACTTCCGTCAACTTATATTATCACTTAACTAAAAAAAGATGTCTAAAAGGCTATTACTATTGCTGTGCATAATTGTATCGTTTTTATCAGCTTGCAACTCATATAAAAATGTTCCTTACTTCCAAAATTTAAAAAGAAACGGAACTGTAAAAGAGGCTATTACCAACTTTTCACCACTCGTTATACAACCCGAAGATTTATTAACCGTTAACGTTACCAGTTTAAATCCAGGTGCCTGGCAAGATTCCAGCAGCAAGGCAGAATACCAGGTAAGTCAGGAAGGTACCATCCAATTACCTATATTAAATGAAGTTAAAGTAGCAGGCTTTACCGCTTCACAATTACAAGATCAGTTAAAAAGACAACTTACCAAGTACCTGAAAAATCCGAACGTTAACGTTCGGATAGTAAATTATAAAGTTGCTGTGTTAGGTGATGTGCTACGCCCCGACGTATTTAAAATTCCGAACACCCGTGTAACACTTTTAGAAGCACTCAGTTTGGCTGGCGATTTAACCATAACCGCTAAGCGAACCAATGTGCTTATTATAAGAGAGGTAAATGGCGAAAGAGAGTACCAGACAGTTGATCTCACTTCAACCGACTTCATAAAATCGCCGGCTTATTATTTAAAAAACAATGATGTGGTTTACGTTCAGCCAGACAAAACCAAATTTGCCACTGTTGACCCAGGCTACCGCACTTTAAGCTTAGTTCTATCAGGCTTATCAATAGTTGCCATTGTTTTAGCTAACGTTTTAAACTAACACCAATGATACATAATCAACTTTCTACCAACGTTGCCAACGGTAACGAAACGGAGACGGCTAGCCAGGCACAGTATTTTAAAAAGATGTGGGACTCGTATTCTTTTCACTGGCCCCTGTTTTTAATCAGCATAGCCATATGTTTAACGCTTGCCGTGTTGTACATTAAAAATACTTTACCTGTATACCATGTTGCGGCCAAACTGGCCATGAATGATCCTAAAAAAGATCAGTTGAATGCAAAAACGGCGTTGGAAGCACTTGATATTTTGCAAAAGCCAAAGGTGATAGAAAACGAAGTTGCCATACTGCGTTCACGGCAAATGTTACGCTCTGTAGTACGCGACTTAAACTTATGGGTAAATTATCAGGAGCCTTATAATTACATTTATAAAGACCTTTATACCAAAAGCCCTCTACAATTCCAGTACATTAAGCCATCTGGAGATTTAGAAAAAGCTGACTTGGATATCACGGTAAAAAATGCCAACTTTTTTGATCTGAAACTAAAAGACGGAACAAGCATTACTTTACCGTTTAATAAACCATTAAAAAACGGATTAGGCATATGGCAGCTGAACACAACCGACAAGATTGCCAAAAACGGTGGCAAATCTTTTAGAATACAGGTTAAAGACCCTGAAGATGTGGTTTCTGCCTATCAAAAAGATATAAGTGTAGTTTTAGATAAAAACGCACCTATTATTGATTTGCAACTGGATGACCAGGTGCCGGCACGTGGTGTAAAAGTGCTTAACACTTTAATTGCTGTTTATAAAGCAGCCAACGCCGCCAACAAGAATAATGAAACCGCCCGTACTTTAAAATTTATTGATGAGCGCTTATCATCATTAACGCAGGAATTAACTGGGGTAGAGAAGAACGTAGAAGATTATAAAAGCAGTATTGGCTTAACAGATATTACCTCACAATCACAATCATATCTGGATAACATCCGTACAAATGATGCCAAGTTAACAGACGTAAATATCCAACTGAATGTAATTAACGGCATCGAGCGCTATGTAAATTCGTCGGCCCATACGGCAGTGCCCGCTACTATTGGTATTACCGATCCGGGGTTGGTAAGTTTAGTTGAGAAACTGACACAGTTAGAATTGCAACGCAACCGCTTACTGGCTACTACTCCTGAAGATAACCCGATATTTGCACCGGTTAATAGCCAGATTGTAAGTACAAAAGAGGCCATCAGAGAAAAAGTAAGGGCCATTAAATCTTCACTGGTTACAACACACAACCAATTGCAGCAGTATGGCTCTAACATCGAAACATCTATAAAAAGTGTTCCTAAACACGAAAGACAGTATGTAAGCATTAAACGCCAGCAGGGTATCAAAGAAAACCTGTATGTGTATTTGCTACAAAAACGCGAAGAGATTGCCTTAAGCTATGCTTCAATCATTACCGATGCATTTACTGTTGAGGATGCATTTTATAATGATCCGCAAACATCAGCAAAGATGCCGGTAGCTTTGGCTTTGATATTCGGGTTTTTGATTCCGGTAGGATACCTTTCATCTAAAAAGGCGTTAAACAGTAAGGTGTTAACCCGTGATGAAATTGAGCAAGGTACTTCTGCTCCAATTATGTGCGAACTGATGCATTCTAATGAAAATAACGCCATTGTGGTGTTAGACCGCGAATCATACGCCATTGGTGAGCAGTTCAGGTCGTTGCGAACCAGTTTATTGTATGTGAACAACAATGCCGAACGCGGCAAAGTAACGTTGATCACTTCAAGCGTTGCGGGAGAGGGTAAAAGTTTTGTAACCAGCAACATTGGTGCTTCGCTTGCCGCTTCTGGTAAAAAGACCATCATACTGGAGCTGGATTTACGCCGCCCAAAAATTACCAAGATATTCGACTTGGATATTATGCACCCTGGACTAAGCGATTTTTTAAATGGCGAAGCTACCATGCAGCAAATTATTCAGCCGTCGGGTGTGCATAGCAATTTACATGTCATGCGTTCTGGATCGCCGGTAACCAATCCGTCCGAATTGTTGGAAAGCGAGCAAATGGAGCAGATTATTAATGATTTGAAATACGAATATGATAATATCCTGATTGATTCTCCGCCACTAAAATTAGTAACCGATGCCATGATTTTAGCGCCTAAGTGCGATGCTTGCTTATATGTAATCAGGCAAAATGTTACCCTTAAATCAGACTTACGCTTTATAGACCATGTATACCGGTCAAACAAAGTACGCAACATGAATCTGATTTTTAACGGTGTGCGGATGGAACGCCGCTACGGTTATACCATGGATTGGGGATACTATGCAGACCGGTCTGTTAAGCAACTTCAAAAAAAATCAGTATTCGAAAACTTCTCGCATAGGTTTTAATACATAAAGTAATCAGTTCCTTAACTAAATCGAAATTCCTACTGGTGTTGCCAGTAACAAATTATTTATAGCCTCAACTTATTTATATAAATGTCTATTGCCAAGCGCTTAATATCCGGGAGCATAGCTTCATGGGTTCAAATAGCAATTACTATCATCGCACAAGTAGCACTTTTGCCTATTTATCTTTCCTCTTGGGATATTAAAACTTTTGGATTATGGATAGCCGTTCAGGGTTTGAGCGGGATGATGACGTCATTAGATACCGGGCATCACACTTATCTGAGTTTTGAATTTATACGCTTGGGTCGGGATAAACTTAAGCTTACCAGCTTCTATTTATGGTCGGGCGTATGGGTAGGATTAATTATGGGTTTTTTGCCAATTGTCATAATAATCATAGGCTTGCTTTCGGGTACATATAAATATTTTTTGACTGATAAAGTAGGTGGAAATACCGACCTTGTTTTTCAGGCGGGCATTGTTTTGCTGTTGCAAGCTGCCACATGGTTTATTTGCAGTAGCGTAGGGGGCTTATTTTTGAGGGTGCTAAGTGCATTTGATTATTACGCCAGAATTGCCTGGTGGAATGCAGGGATAGCAGCATTTACCACTATATTGCCGGCGGTAGCAGTGTTTTTTGGCGCAGGATTATTAACCACCGGAATTATACAAGCCATTATAGCAGTAATTGGATTTGGTATGTTAAACATAGATGTTTTCTACCTACTGCGTAAAGAGAAAATTAGTTTCTCAAAAGGCTCGTTAAAATTCGGCTGGAAAAATTTTACCAATTCTCTGGTTCTGTCTGTCAAAAATCTGCTCGAAAACGTTCGTAATGTAGGCTTTCGGGCCATATTGGCGGTGCTAACCAGTGCAGCAAACCTGGTTACCTTTTCCTCTATCCGTACGGGTGCCAACTTTGCCATGCAGGGTTTGCATACCATTACTTACCCGCTTATGCCCGATTTAATCAGGTTTTTGCACCAGCGCGATCAGCAACGCAGCGAAACGGCATTTGGCACCATCTGGATTATTGTAGTGGCTATTATGGCCCCGGCGTTAATTGTACTGCAAATTTTCATAGAACCACTTTTTCATTTATGGACGCGCGGAAAGGTGCCTTTTGATCCGATTTTGTTTGCTGTATTGTCATTAAGCGTCATGGTTTACGCTATTTCACAACCGGCAATAGCGGTTATCACCGGAAACAACCTGCTTAAAATACAATTTAACATATCTGCGCTGGCGGCGTTTGTTGTGGTAGCTGGTTCGGTACTGACGGTGCCCGCCGCAGGTATACTCGGTGCCGGAGTAGTGTTGTTGTTATCAGAAATTGCCTCGGCTATTTGGTATAATCAAACTGCCAAGGTATGGCTGGCAAACAACGGCTTGTTGTGGCCTAAAATGGCTTGGCGCAGTGCACTATTATCTGTTGTGATAACTGCGGCTGGCATGGCTGCCATTATTATGGTTCCAAGCTTCAAATACATTAGCTTGATAGCAACGCTGGTTTTAATGTTTATTAACGCATTTAAATACTGGCAATTTTTACCGCCGCTTGCCCGGCAGCGCACTACCGAAATTTTGAAAAAAAGTCCATTTGTCAAATATTTCATAACCGTTTCATCACCGGTAAGCTAAACAGAAACCAAACTATTGCCATTTTAAATAATGCATAATTACCTAACCCCATTCACATATATGGACGGTGTCATCACTCATCAGCAACCGTATGCTAACGTAAACCAGGCAAGCGTTAAGCAGGTGCCTGCCGCAAATTTTACGGGCGTGCTTGCCAAATGGTCATGGATAGTTTTGCTGATAGCTGCTTTTGTGCAAGTGCTGATATTTACCACGCTGCCTAACGTAGTGGCTGTAGCCAGCGTACTGTTGGCTTGGCAAATTGTTAAAAGAATTTTTCTGAAAAAAGAAATGCTGGAGGCTTTCCCGCTTTCTTCTTTTCTGATTATAGGTTATGCATCTACTCAGTTCTATTTTCCAATTATATTTACGCTTATTGAAGGCAAGCCCTTGGTATTCAATTTAGACTTGCCTTATGACGTTTTTCTGCATTCAACCGTTACCATTGTTGTTTTAGCACTGGCACATTACGTTTACCGTTCATTGCCTTATAAGCATGGCACGCAGTCAAACTCATGGTTGGTTAAGGCCGGTTTGTTTAATATACCATCCGATCTGCAATTATGGATTATGGGTTTTATGGGCATAGGAGCTACCTTCTACGTATACTTATACACGCCGGATATTGGTTGGGAAGTAACCGGATCAGCATCCGATAAAGCAATTCAGGCGCTGATGCCATTTAGTTACATCCCGTTCTTTATTCCTTTTGGCGAAATGTATGGCAAGGATAAGCCAGTAGGCAAAAGCACCGTGCTGTTACTAATTGGCTATACATTGCTGCTGTTTTTAGTAAGTATAGGCCGTAACAGTAGGGGCGGGTTTATGATTGGCTTTACTACTCTAGGCTTTTCTTACATCATGGGACTGATGCTGGGCAAGTATAAGAACAAGATTTTTACCGTTAAAAATGCCATGATTGCGGTATTTGCCGGGTGGTTGCTTACTGGTCCGGTTGCTGATATCGGCACAGCTATGGTACTGGTAAGGGCTCATCGTATGAACATTCCATATGATGAACTGATAGGTTTAACTTTAGATGCTTATGGTGATAAAGAAGCCATCAGACGGTACCGATTGGCCGATATTACTTCAAAGCACGATTGGGACGAGAATTACCTGGATAATATTTTATTAGCACGTTTTTGTAATATCAAATTTAATGATGCCAGTTTAGTGCAGGCGGCCCGCATAGGTGGCCAGGACCCTTACATGGCTACCTTTGTTGAAGATTACATATGGGCTACGCTGCCGCAACCTTTTTTAGATGTGTTTAAAATAAACATCGATAAAAAGATGCTCAAAGGCGTTTCTATGGGCGATTATTTGTATTACCGGGCCGGCGGTCCTAAAGAGGCGCTGGGCGGTTTCAGAACGGGCAGTATGGCCGGTACGGGTATGGCAACCTTTGGCTGGTGGTATATGGTGTTTTTAGGCGTAGGTATGATACCGGTTTTTTTGTTGTTTGACCTGCTGTATTACAAACGAAAAGTTCAGAACCCGTTAACAGGTACCATATACATGCAAGCTACTTTCAGTATATGCGGCATGCTGGGGTTAGACGCCGTATTTAGATACCTTCCTTCAGAAAGCGTGGCCTCAATTGCCATTTTCTTAATACGCGATTTTATACAAGCCATTATATTATACTTAGTTATTTATCATGGTACCAGGATGTTAAATCTGTTAGTTCGTAAGCGCAAGCCTGCTTTGGTGACAAGCAACTAAACATTCGAAATTTTATTTCTATAACAAAATTACAACTCTCTATAACCCAAATCACAATCATATGGCTAATATACTTTACATGGGCGATATCAACCCCGGCTCAACCAGTGCACAGCGCGCTTTAGCTCTTGAGCGTTTGGGGCATACGGTAATAGCTAAAACGCCATATGGTGTTTTTAAAACCCATCGGTTTGAGCCTATACATTACCGTACAGGATACCGCCTGGTGCAGGGGAGTATGTTAAAATGGGTAAAAAGTGTAATTGATAGTTTAACTATTGATATAGATGTGGTTTGGATAGATAGTGGCGAACTGTTGGGCCCTAAGTGCGTAAAGGCTTTGAAAACTTTGGGTTGCCCCGTGCTGCTTTACAACGTAGATGACCCTACAGGTAAACGCGACGGTAGAAAGTTTGATTTGTTGATTAAAGCGATAACACTGTATGATGCAGTTTTTGTGGTTAGAAAAGAAAGCGAGGAAGACTGTAAGCGGTTGGGCGTAAAACAAGTGACACGCGTTTTCAGAAGCTATGATGAAGTGGCCCATAAACCATTTGATAAATTATCTGATATTCCTCCGGCTTTTCGGTCGGACGTGGCCTTCATCGGTACCTGGATGCGGCATGAAAATCGCGAGAAGATATTTTTAGAGTTAATCAAAAACAACATATCGTTTAAGATTTGGGGGCCTCGGTGGGAAAAATCGCCACAATGGGATGTATTAAAGCCTTATTATGGCGGTGGCAGCTTAAGCGGTCGTGAATATGTAGCAGCCATTCAGGGAGCTAAAATTTGCTTGGGCCTGTTATCTAAAGGTAACCGCGACTTGCATACTCAACGTTCACTGGAAGTGCCTTATGCAGCGGGGTTATTCTGTGCCGAACGTACTTCTGAACATCAGGAGTTGTACAAAGAAGGTGTAGAGGCTGTGTTTTGGGCAGATGAAAAAGAATGTGCAGCAGTTTGCAAAAAACTATTAGAGGATAACACCCTTCGCGAGCAGATCCGCTTGTCTGGCATGAAACGAGTTAAAAGTTTGGGGCTGGGAAACGAAGATATTTGCCGTAATATTTTGAACGAAGTATTGGCACCTGTTTTAATGCAAAGTTGACACACAGAAACGCATGAGTAAACGTTTCTATAAACCAGCCAATCTATCTCAATACTTATGTTAGTAAGTAATGCTTATGTTATATGGCATTACTTTCATATATACTGTTTAAAACCTACAACCATCACACCATTTCAAATATGGACATACCTAAGTTCGAACAACATGCAACCAAAGTATTTATTACCTCGGCTTACGGTGACCCTGAACCTATTTCTTCTTTCTTAAAAATAGCCGCTCAAGATAAAATTCAACAATATCAGATTGTTGGTGATCCAGAAGAGGCAACTATTATACTCTTCATCGAAAATTCCAGATATCATTCAGATTACTTTTATAGAAAGCTAAAGAACAATAGTCTGGTAAAAAAATATCCCGAAAAGGTATACATGTACAATCCGCATGATAAGCCTTGGCTGGTGTTGCCGGGCTTATACGCTTCGATGCCTAAGCAGTTTTTTAATAAAGCTTTTATGGCTGCAGTACCTTATATCGAGAGTATCAATCCTTATATTACCTATCAAAAATTTACAGAATTTAAATATCTGTTCTCGTTCCTGGGAAGCCCAAATTCTCCACCCAGACGGAAAATTTTGCAGTTGCATCATGATCAAGCGTTTTTAAAACCGTCGCTTAATAATATGTTTGGCAGTGCCGATTTGAAAGACGTAAAACTACAGTATGCCGAGTTATTAAGCAGTAGTAAGTTTGTACTATGTCCGCGTGGAGCCGGTACATCTTCCTTTCGCATTTTTGAAACTATGCAAGCTGGAAGAGTACCCGTTATTATATCAGATAACTGGGTAGCGCCTAATGGTCCTGCCTGGGAATCATTTGCCATATTCGTACCAGAAAGCGATGTGGAGCTCATCCCTGAAATATTGAAAGCAGAGGAAGTGGTTTGGGAAATTAAATCTCAAAAAAGCCGCGAAGCCTGGGAAACTTTTTTTGCACCTGATGTTATCTTTAACTACATGATCAGCAATCTCTTAATGCTGGAAAAAAGTCATGCAAATTCAGATTTATTGATACATGTTTTTCATACTATTCCTTATCTAAAATATGTTTTCAGAGCGCTATGTATTCAAAATGTTAAGCGCATATTGAAACACACAAAAGATTTAATTTTAAATAGAAAGCAGGTAACCAAGCTTAAAGAGCTTGCCTGAAATTGACTATTACACCATCAGCAAACTCGGGAGGAATGCTGAGTAGTAGAAAATATATGCCGACGCTAGCTTTTAGCAGGCTTTTGTTTGTACTTGCCTTACAACCATTTGTTGTAGGGCTTTCTAAGGGTAATTAAACATAAACACACACACACACAACTAATTTTTAATTTATGAAAGCAGTAATTCTTGCGGGAGGCTTAGGCACAAGAATCAGCGAAGAAAGCGGCGTGAGGCCGAAACCCATGGTGGATATCGCTGGTAAGCCCATTTTGTGGCATATCATGAAAATTTATTCGTACTACGGTATCAACGATTTTGTTATCTGTACCGGTTACAAAGCACATATTATTAAAGAGTATTTTGCAAACTATTGTTTAAATAACTCGGATGTGACGTTTGACATGGCCAGCAACACCGTTAACGTTCACCGAAACGATACCGAGCCTTGGAAGGTTACCGTGGTAAACACCGGGCATAACACCATGACAGGCGGCCGCTTAAAACGCATTAAAGATTACGTTGGCGATGAAACCTTTTGCATGACTTACGGCGACGGTTTAAGCGATGTAAATATTGAAGAGCTTGTCCAATTTCATAAACAACAAGGAACCCTGGCTACGCTTACGGCAGTGCAACAACCGGGCAGGTTTGGTGCGTTTAACCTGGCAGCAGGCGAAAATCGGGTTAACCATTTTCACGAAAAACCCAAAGCCGCAGATATGCCTTGGATAAATGGTGGTTATTTTGTATTAGAGCCTAAGGTGTTTGATTATATAACCGGCGATGACGTTATGTGGGAGCATGAGCCGTTAGAATACCTGGCACAGCACGAAGAGTTATCAGCCTATCGCCACACCGGCTTTTGGCAACCGATGGATACCCTAAGAGACAAAACTTTGCTGGAAGAAATGTGGCAAACAGGCAAAGCACCTTGGTACCATATGGTTACATCACCGGCTAAAGTTTTATCATAAATTATATAAACCTCAAAACCATCACACAATGAAGATTTTAATTACAGGAAACATGGGCTATGTTGGCCCCGGCGTGGTAAGTCAGCTGCGCGAAACATATCCGGATGCTATATTAGTGGGCTATGATATGGCTTACTTTGGTTCTTGCTTAACTGATGCTACTATATTTCCGGAAAGCAAACTGGATATGCAACTCTTTGGCGATGTAAGAACCATGCCCGAAGAAGTGTTGCAAGGCGTAGATGTAGTTATACATTTGGCCGCCATATCAAACGATCCTATGGGTACCCGGTATGAAAACATCACTATGGATGTTAACTATCGGTCAACTATCAGTATTGCCAAAATGGCTAAAGCTGCTGGTGCACGGGCTTTCATCTTTGCGTCTAGCTGCAGCATGTACGGCGCTGCCGAGGATCGCCCTAAAACAGAGGAGTCTGCCGTTAACCCGCTAACAGCTTATGCTCGTTCAAAAGTGGCATCAGAACAAGAACTTAAACCACTGGCCGATGAAGATTTTACAGTTACCTGCCTGCGCTTTGCTACAGCCTGCGGCATGAGCAACCGCTTACGTTTAGATCTGGTATTGAACGACTTTGTTGCCGGAGCGGTTATATCAAAACAAATAGGCATATTGAGTGATGGCAGCCCATGGCGTCCGCTTATTCACGTAAAAGATATGGCTCGGGCAATTGACTGGGCCGTGGACCGGGATGCAGACAACGGCGGTCAGTTTTTAGCGGTTAATGCCGGTTGCGACGAATGGAACTACCAGGTAAGTGAAATAGCCGATACTGTAGCAGAAATTATTCCGGGTACTACCGTTTCATTAAATCCAAATGCTCCGCCAGACAAGCGTTCTTACCGGGTTGACTTCAGCCTGTTTAAATCGCTTGCACCTCATCATCAGCCGCTTTATACGCTTAGGCAAGCAATAAAGGAATTAAGAGACGGGTTGGTTGCGATGAACTTTACCGACAACGACTTTAGAAATTCATTGCTTATTCGTTTAAAAGTGTTAACCAAACTACAAGATCAGCACTTAATTAACGAAGAGCTGGAATGGACTTTTAAATCAAGCCAGCAAACTTTAACCGCCGTAACCTTATAATCACACTACTATGATTTTTACTGAAACCAAGCTAAAAGGTGCCTTTATTATAGACGTAAAACGCATTGAAGACGAGCGCGGCTTTTTTGGTCGCTCTTACTGCAAAAACGAGTTTGATGAGTACGGTTTAAACACCAACGTTGTTCAAACGAACGTAAGCTTTAACAAAATACGCGGCACGCTGCGTGGTATGCACATGCAAACGTCGCCTTTTGGTGAAACCAAGCTGGTGAGATGTACAAGGGGCGGTATTTATGATGTCATTGTAGATCTGCGTCCGGATTCAGAAACCTTTAAAGAGTGGATAGGCGTTGAGCTAACTGCCGATAGTTTTCGTATGCTGTATGTACCCGAGGGTTTTGCCCATGGCTTTTTAACCTTGGAAGACAATACAGCGGTCACCTACCAGGTAACGCAGTTTTACACCGCCTCGGCCGAGCAAGCTTACCGTTGGGATGATCCGGCATTCAATATCGAATGGCCTTTTGAGCCGGCATTGGTATCTGGCAAAGATCAGGCACATGCACCGTTTGAAGATCAAATATCTGCATAAGGCATTATTAAACTTTTTACACACTTAAACTTATTACACATGATTATAGTTGACACCGCGTTAGCTAAACGCGAAGCTGAAAATAATCCAATAAAAGTGGCTATGATTGGCGCCGGTTTTATGGCGAAAGGCATAGCTATCCAAATTTGCAATTATGTACCCGGTATGGAACTGGTTGCTATTTCTAACCGTAACCTAGAGAAAGCTAAATATGCTTATGAGCAGGCTGGTATACTAGAGGTACAGCAGGTGAGTGACCTGTCACAACTGGAAGAGAACATACGCGACGGCAGATGCAGCATTACCGATGACCCGATGCTGCTTTGCCAGGCAGACGGCATTGACGCCATTATTGAAGTAACTGGTGCCGTAGAGTTTGGCGTAAATGTGGCCTTAACTGCCATTGAAAACAAAAAGCATTTAATTATGATGAATGCTGAAGTTGACGGAACGGTTGGCCCAATATTAAAAGTTTATGCCGATAAAGCCGGTGTAGTGTATACCAATGCCGATGGCGACCAGCCGGGCGTGGAAATGAATTTGTATCGCTTTGTAAAATCGTTAGGTGTAAAGCCGGTACTGTGCGGCAATATTAAAGGTTTGCATGATCCTTACCGCAACCCAACTACGCAAGAAGGCTTTGCAAAAAAATGGGGACAAAACCCAGCCATGGTTTCTTCATTTGCCGATGGTAGCAAAATATCATTTGAGCAGGCCATTGTAGCCAATGGCACCGGTATGCGTGTTGCAAAACGCGGTATGCTGGGCCCATCTGTACCAACCGGAACGCCACTCAAAGAAATTGTAAGCCAGTATCCGCTGGAAGAATTACTAAACGGTCCTGGCATTGTTGACTATGTGGTTGGTGCCGAACCCGGTCCGGGTGTATTTGTGCTGGGTACGCATGACCATCCGGTACAACAGCATTATTTGAATTTGTATAAGTTGGGCGAGGGGCCGTTGTACTTGTTTTACACGCCTTATCACTTATGTCATTTTGAAGTGCCACTTACGGTTGCCCGCGCGGTACTGTTTAATGATGCCGCTTTAACACCTAAAGACAGGCCTTATGTAGAAGTGGTAGCAACAGCTAAAAGAGATTTAAAAGCCGGAGATGTGATTGACGGCATTGGCCATTACATGACCTATGGCTTATGTGAAAACGCCGACACGGCCGAATCGGAAAACTTGCTGCCAATGGGTATAGCCGAAGATTGCATACTTAAACGCGATGTTGCTAAAGACCAAGTGCTTACTTATGATGATGTGATACTGCCCGTAGGCAGAACTGTTGATCGTTTAAGAAGCGAGCAGCGGGTGCATTTTAAAGTTAGTGATAGTTTGGTTGTGGAGAACTAAGCTGTTAAAAATCTTTAGCTTATGAAAAAGTCACTAGTAACGGTGGTAATACCCATCCATTTAAGTGAACCCAGTGAGCTTGAAAAAATTTCGTTAGCACAAACCCTTGCTGTACTGCACAAGTACACCATTACCTTTATGGCGCCTTATGGTTTAGACATTAGCTGGTACGAAGATTTTTGCTTCGGGAAAGCCGAAATAGCTGTGGAGCGCTTTGATTGGAAAGGGTATGAAGCCTACAGTGTATTGCAAAGCAATTATGTTTTTTATAAACGTTTTTTAAACTACAAATACATATTGATTTGCCACTTAGACGCTTTTGTTTTTAGAGACGAGTTAGAAAAATGGTGCAATTTAGGATATGACTATATCGGATCGGTGATATATAATCCTGTTTTCCAACTGAAAAACACTTTGGTAAGAAGGATAACAGGATTCACCAGTCCTGAATATTTTGGAAATGGCGGCTTCAGTCTAAAAAGGGTAGCCACATTTTACCGGATTGCATTTAAGTACAGGGCCTACATACGTTTATACCATAAGATCAGAAAAATACAAAAGAACCCATTTTACGATGACCTCTTTTTTACACAGCACTTTCCTAAGTTATCATCAACGTTTAAAATAGGACCTAAGCACCTTGCCCAGCATTTTGGTGCGGCTTATGAACATTGGCCCGAACAAGATCTGCCGTTCAACAATCAGCAAAATGATAATTTGCCTTTTGGAACGCACGGCTGGATTCAACACCATCGAGATTTTTGGTTGCCATGTATTCGCAGGTACGGTTACCCTGTTTAACACTCGTTTTTATACTGTAAAAGCAAGCTAACAATATTTTCAACTCAGCTGTATCTAAAAACCTGAATTGAAGTTGATTATGCAAAATAAACTTGTTACTGTTGTGATTCCAATCCATTTGGAAGAACCACCCGAATTGGAAAAAATATCGTTAGCACAGACTTTGTCTGTGCTACACAATTTTCCAATTACCTTTATGGCTACAGCCAATCTGGACACATCTTGGTATGAAAACTTTTGCCGTGGAAAAGCTGTAATAACTTTTGAGCGGTTTGACTGGAAAGGCCATGGCCCTTTTGGCGAATTGATGACCAGCCATTTGTTTTATAAGCGCTTTCTCAATTACCAATATATGCTTATTTGTCACCTGGACGCGTTTGTGTTCAGGAATGAGTTAGAAAAATGGTGCGATTTGGGATACGATTACATTGGTTCGGTTATTTACAACACCTTTTGGCATGGCCGCGACGGTATTATCCATAAACTGGCCGGTTTTAAATATCCGGAATACTTTGGTAACGGCGGGTTTGCGCTGAAAAAAGTGAGTACTTTTTACAGGATTACATTTGAGCACAGGCGATACATCGCTTTTTTTCATTGGGTGCGAAAATTGCGAAAGCAAGGGTTTTTAAACGACCTTTTTTTCTGCCAGCATTTTCCTAAACTGTCTTCATCATTCAGTATGCCGCCAAAACATATTGCCCAGCAGTTCGGTGCGGCTTATGAAAACTGGCCAGAAACGGATTTACCTTTTAACAACCGGCAAACTAATAGTTTGCCATTTGGTATTCACGGATGGATTCAATACCAATTTGATTTTTGGAAGCCGGTGATTAGTCGTTACAAGTATCAGTTGGATGATGTAAATAAGGAGTTAACCCCATGGACTTAGGCATCTCGTTCGATCAAAATTATCTTACGCCCTTTTATGCACTCATAACATCTATTTTTCTGAACAATCCGGATAGTGAATTTCATATTCATACCATAGTTACCGGCGTAAGCGAAAGTGATAAGAAAGACATGAAAGATTATGTAGAGCAGCACAACTCGACAATATTCTTTTATGAAATATCACCGGAGAGTATAGCGCGTTTAAGTAAAACCTCACATGCTTACCTCACTGTGGCCGCTTATTACCGAATGTTTTTTCCGGCACTAGTACCATCAACTGTTCAGAAAATTTTATACCTGGATACCGACATCATAGTAATTGGTAACCTTGCCGAATTGTATAATACTAACCTCAACGGCTACCCAGCAGCAGCCGTTGCGGAAGTAAATGCAACGCCCAGCCGGCCAGATTTAGGTATACATGAAATCGGCTCTTATTTCAACTCGGGTGTAATGCTCATGAATGTTCCGGAATGGAAGGCGCAAAATGTAACAGAAAGGGCCATTCAGTTTGTGCAGGATTTTCCGGAAAAAATTGTTTGGATGGATCAGGATGCATTGAATGTAGTGTTGATGAATAACTATGTAAAGCTGCATCCTAAGTATAATGTTATACCCTTTGATATTCCTTTGTATTTACCCAAAATTAAGTACCGCGAATTTTTGAGTAGTAAAGTGATTATCCATTACACCTTAAAAGAGCATAAGCCATGGGTAATGTTTAGTGTTAACAAATTTAAATTTTTATATTACTATTATTTGCGACGTTCGCCAATAGGCAGCGGGAGGGAAAGTAAGCATACCCAAATCACAAACAAGCTGGCTAAAAAAATTGCCAAAGTAAGAGTAGCAAGACTCATACTTAAATATCCTAAAGTAGCAGGCATTATCAGTGTTTTAGCTCACATTGATTTTAGCGAGTGGCTGTTTTGATAGATTTATTAAATCATATTGCAGTCAATCGGTGTAAGTGATTAGTTGCCGGCAAGCAACCACGTGTTTTAAGGCGCTGTTATGATTGATGCTCATGGGTAAGGACAAGTTACAAACCACAACATTTCTGTAGTTTGTAACTTGTCCTTTTTTGTTTAGGTAAAGTAACTACACAGATGCCTTTTTAATGCTATCCTAAAAGTTGCTATATTGAGTAACTTATAGACAAGCAATTAAAAAATAAAAGGATAGCAGATGAGCTGCTATCCTTTTTCATTTTAGGTTTATAATTGGTGGTTTAGTATTTTGCTTCAGGATGATCGCCCATGCAAAGCAGCAGATCATTGTATTTTTCCATCAGGTTGATGTATTTATCTTTCCAGTAATTCTGGTTATTGTTTTCAATCTTAACTTCAACGTTAGGTTTAACAAGCCTTAGCCCGTTATTGAATTCGTTGGGCGAAAACATGCTCGGAAACTCAATTGAAAAGTCGTGATTTAAGGCACAGCCAATCCGGTAAATAATTTCCGATCGTAAGTTTTTCTGATTGAACCAGTTATACACAGACCGTCTATTAACGTTGGTTAAACGGGCCAGCTCGCTGATACTATAGCCGTTTCTTCTTATAACTTTCTCAACGATATGTCCATAATGCTGATCCATACGATTGTTATTTAGTGATAGGTGAGGAATTGTTGTCATTTAGTTATTGAGTATAATTTGATCCTGACTTAGTTTTACAATTAATGCACAGCCTAACTGTTCTAATACCATTAGCACCGATGCACCATGTACTTTAACTATTTCGCCACTGCAGTCGGTAAACGGGCCGTTTTTGATTTGAATTTTGTCGCCAATATTATAACCGCCACGGGAGTTGATGATGTCCAGGTTAGTATACGAACTTACAATTTCTTTTACCCTGGTAATTTCAGAATCATCCACCAAAACTGGTTTGCCGCAATGTTGTACAAAATCAATAATGCCGGCTGTTTGCTTCACCTTAAATTGGTCAGTGGCCGAAACCTGCACAAATAAGTAAGATTTAAATAGTGGAGTACTCACCGTTTTATACCGGTCGGCCCATTTGCGTTTTTCAGAAACAGAGGGACAAAAAGAAATTATTCCTTTATCCTTTAGTAGCTGGTCTGTCTTTTTTTCCCAGTTCGATCGTGTGTAAACTACCATCCAGCTTCTTGTTGCTGATGTATTAAACGATGTTGTATTGCCACTCATAAAATAGATTTGGTATCAGGTTTTTACAAGTAACAATTTACGCAAAAGCGATTTTACTTACGGTACTGTACCTTTTATGTATAGCACTATGTCTATAACCGGGAAAATTTGAGAAAATAGTGTTACTATAAGTGTCTAATTGTTAGCTGGTTATAAGAAGTTAAGTGTGAATGTTTTGTGAAATTGCAAACGTAAGTTGCCTAAATTGGTTAGTTTGATTTATCTAATTTTGAGATAAAACGGCGAATTATTGCCCACAATCTAAATTTCTGTGTCAGATGTATGGTTAGGTAACGAGTACCAAAGCTTGCGGCCAATCTTGGTTGTGTTCAGTAAGTTTTGCGCTTTAAGCTCGCACAACACGGTTGATATTTGCCTTATCACAAACTCTTTGCTTAAACCGGGTTGCAGCAATGTAATCTGTTCGGCAATGTCTTCTTTAAAACCAGAGTGTATAACGTTTAAAGCATACGAAATTTTATGACTGATGGAGAGCCCAGGCCTAAAGTTTTCAGGTACCTGTAAAACTTTGTGCGATTTAACTCTAACAGGCGCTTTTCTTTCTAAATCTTCATGAACAGTAACGTGCGCCGAAAGCTCGCTATGGGGAACAAAGGATTTATTAAACGTGCTTTGCGTAATTGCGGCAATAATGTCTTCTATACGTTTAAGCTCTGTTTTGTGAAATTGAGCTTTTTCCTGTAAAAACGTAATAATGTCTTTTTCAGTGATTGGCATTATATAACGAAAGAGTAGATTTAGAATAAGTTTAAATTTGGCTGGATATGTATTTTCCGATAGCTAATGATGACGTGGCTGCAGGAGAAGGGGCGTTTCTGACGTGCACAATGTTGTTTCGTTTCAAAATATTGAAATCGTCAATCAATATACCTTTTCTGTCGCAAGCCTGTGCTCTGATGCCTGCGCCACCCGGTACCAGGTCATCTTCCTGAATTTCGGGAACAAGCGCTTGTAGGGCTTTGGTGAAAGCCGATTTGGACAACGATCTGTAAATTTCACCCATGCCAGTTTTACCGTACTTAGCTACAATCTTCCAAAAGCCAGGCCATGAAAAGGTATCCCAGCAGTCTTTGCCGCTGAAATCGAAGAATTTATATCCTTCTCTTTTAAAGGCTAATACTGCATTGGGCCCTGCTTCCACGCCGCCATTTACCATGCGGGTGAAGTGTACGCCTAAGAATGGAAAGCTCGGATCGGGTACTGGGTAAATAAGGTGTTTTACCAGATATTGCTTCTCTTTTTTTAGTTCATAATATTCACCTCTAAAAGGTATAATTCTTAAATCGTTGCCTTTTTCGGTATAACTAGCCACACGGTCTGAAAAAAGCCCTGCGCAAGTTATCAGTTTATTTGTTAGGTATTGACCGGATGAGGTAGTGACTAATACAGTATCCTTCACATTGGTTACCTTAAGTACAGGCTCACTAAATCTAGATTCTCCGCCTAATTGGTGATATATTTTGAGTAAAGTAGTTGCCACTGCCGGATAATCTATGATCCCGGTTTGCGGTACATGTATAGCCTCTACACCAGCGCAATGCGGCTCTCTTTCCTTAATTTGTTCGGCATTCAAATACTTAATGCCGGTTAACCCGTTAGCCACGCCTCTTTGGTATATGTTATTTAGTGCTGCAGTTTCTTTCGGGCTAACTGCAACAATTAACTTACCGCAGATATCGTAAGCAATGTTGTGCTCCTGTGCAAAATCAATAAGCGTTTGATAGCCTGATATACAATTTTGTGCTTTTAAGCTACCTGGCTTGTAATATATACCGCTATGAATAACGCCACTATTATGGCCCGATTGATGTTTAGCAACATTATCTTCTTTTTCGAGAATAAGAATTTTGCAATCCGGCTGTTTAAGTTTTAACTGGTAAGCTACCGATAAGCCAACCAGCCCGGCACCAATAACAATATAATCGTAATGACTTGTATACATAAATATAGAGTAAAATAAAGAGGGTGTAGAATTAAGGATCTAATTATAATCGGGCAACTCCTGTAACGCATTACGTGTAAGCGTGGCCAGTTTAGATGGATTTTTTAGCAAATCGCAAATATGGTTTGCCCAGATATCTTGATTTAACGGCAATACGTAACCATTGCGATCATGTATAACATTTTGCTTAAATATACCGGTGAGCGGCGTGGTAATGACCGGCAATCCGCTTTTGCAAATTTCAGCAAAAGCCGCCTCGCACATATAATTGCAATTAGGAAACAGAAGGATCTTTACTTGCGGATAGTACCATGACTGGTTTGGCAAAGTGGTACGGCTTAGGTAGTCAAAGTCAATACCTGCCATAAGTAGTTCCTTTATGTATGCGTTTCTTAGCGTACCTTCTCCCAAAATGAGTACCCGGCAGTGTCCAACTTTGCTTTTAGTTTTTTTTGCAACGCCCGCAAAAAATGCAGGCAGTTCAGGCGCTGTTAAATTACATAAGAACATTAAGTCAAACTTCTTATGCTTCAAAGTTTTTGTTAATGTTGTGTTTTTCAACTTAGGTAAGTTTGTAGTCGATAGTCTGATAAATTAGGCGACGGGCATATGATGAAGAGGTGTTTCTGTACTGGGTAGTTCTTCGCCAATATCCCGCAGTACTTGCTTTAGTATGCTATCGCGGCTTAAATATGTATTGGCATATTCAATTGCATTAATTTTCTGGAGCTTGTTATCCATGCTGCAGCATTCTAAAATGCTTTCTGTTAACGCATCCTCATTTTCAGCAGGTACAATAACGCCCATATCGTATTCATTTATCAACTCATACAAATGAGTGCCGGGGTCGGCGGTTACTAAAGCCAATCCGCCCACCGCTAAAATGTTGGTAAGTTTAGACGGCATCATCAAGTCACTTGCATTTTTCTTTTGAATGACTAGGTGCACGTCGGCCATGTTTAAAAACTTATTAAACACATCCATTTCCTGAAACGGAAGAAAAAAGACATTGCTCACATTATTTTCGGTAGCCAACTGCACTAATGCTTCTTTATAAGGGCCGTTTCCACAAATTAAGAATTTAATTCGGGGTTCAAATTCCAAACGCTTGGCTATAGAAATCAATGAGTCTAAACCTTGCTTTTCACCTAAGCTACCAGAGTATAAAACCACCTTATCATCCGCATCAAATCCCCATTCGTTTTTATAAGCTGAGTCGTTTTGCAAGGGCCAGAAGTTTTCAAAATTTACCCAGTTAGGAAAATATTTAACCGGCTTAAAGGTTTTTTGCATAATTTTTTTCCTCATGCCCAATGATACAGTAGTTAACACATCACAGTGATTCAGAATATATCGCTCAATAGTAAAGAGCATTTTAAAAAGTGCATCAAACCTAAGGATGCCCAAATCACGAGCAGCTTCTATTTCCATATCATGAATATGATATATCAGCTTGCCACCTTTAAAAAAACGGTAAAATAAACCTAAGTAGCCTAGTATAAATGGCGGAGCCATGCAAAAAATATAATCGTGCCGTGGCTTAAACAGCAGGGATAGGATTACAAAAAACGAAGTAATACAAAAAGTTAACTCATGAATGATACGCTTAGCACCAGTAGGTTGTGCCGGTACGTACATAGGGCAACGGTAAACAGTTACGCTGCCATCGTTTGATACTTCTTTTTTGTAAGTACGGCCCGAATACGGTGATTGTGTTTTCCAGTACGGATAATAGGGGAAAGAGGTAACAACAGTACAGTCGTAATCATTTTCAGTAAGCCAGTCAACCATTTCACCCGTGTATTTTCCGATGCCGGTTAGCTCAGGAGCAAAATTAATTCCCATCAATAGTACTCGCTTTTTTTCTGCGTTCACAGTTTTCATAAAGTTGTGGTGTATTTAGGTAATTGCGGCTAATAGTAATGCTTACCTTAACTGGTTATAAGCTGCAATACGGTAACTAGCTATGTAAAACCGGCTTTAAATTAGGTTTGGCAACAGGTTGTTGTACGCGGTAGCCTTTATGCTCAACAAGCCAGTTTATAGTTTTGGATGTGCCGGCAGCACGCGAAAACGGCGCTTCACCGGTTAATTGATTTATATCTTCCAGCGGGAAAATATTATCCGTCATCATGTTTTTTAGCCTAAAGCTGGTCATTGGAAATTTAACATGCACCTTGGTTAGCATGTTACCCACTAAGGCAGCGGCTTTAATAAAAGCAAATGGTATTGATTTGACAGGCCCTTTGCCTAGCTTTAATGAGATCTCATTCGCCCAGTCAGAAATCGGAATAGGGGTTTTATCTCCTAAGTAAAATGTTTTGGCATGTACGTTATCAGCGGCCATTATTTTTCTGATTTGGAAAATAGTGTTACCTACATAGCCATATGTTTTTGTACAGCACTTGCCAAAATCAAAGTACCGGCCACTGTACACGGTGTTGAAGAAATCTATATAAGGCACGTTAAACCAAGGGCCCCAAATAGATGTTGGCCTGATGATGGTCCAGCTGTAATGCGGATTTTTGATATTTATAACCAACAGTTCGCCGGCTACCTTGCTTTCGCCATACCGGGTGTGCGGTTTAAAAGTGCGATAGTCGGTTGGTATAATGCCTGGTTTGCACACATACATGGATGATGTGTAAATCACCTTTTTTAACGAAGGTGTTTTAGCTGCCACATCAATAACATTTTGCGTTCCGGCTACGTTAGTCCGATAGTAATCATCTGTTTTACCATCCAAGTCGGTAACTGCAGCCAGATGGATAATTATTTCTGGTTCAAATTCAGTTACCGCTTTTTCAAGCGCCTGGGCATTTAAAATATCTACGTTCTGCCAATACGGAATTTGCTCGGGATTAACAGGCGACGACTTATCCAAATTCAGTACAGAAAAGTTATCCTGCACTAAGTTTTCGATTAAATTGGTGCCAATAAAGCCTGAGCCGCCGGTGACGATGACTTTAATCATATGACTATAATTTTAAAGGGTGTGTTAAACAGATACTGTTTCAGCATTTTTGACCGGAATGCGGTCTTTTACCGGACGTGCAGGGTATCCAATACAAATTTTGTTTGAGGGCAGGCTTTTAAGTACAGTGCTTCGGGCACCCACAATAGTGCCTTTTCCAATGGTTATCCCTGCGGCTACAAAAACATCGTTAGTTACCCAGCACTCATCTTCTATTACAATAGGAGAGGCGTAAATGTCAAACGTAGGCACGGTATAATCATGGCCGCCGGTATTCAGGTAAACCCGGTGCGCAATAGCTACGTTAGATCCAATGGTTATATTGCCTAAGCTGTACAGCACGCAATCGTCGCCAACCCATGAATGATCTCCGATTGATACTTTCCAGGGGTAGGTAATTTTTGTAGTGGGGCGGATAGATACATTTTTGCCAATTTTAGCACCAAACAGCCTGAGCAGAAACCGGCGCCAACCAAACATTACCTGTGGCGACAGGGCAAACAGTGTACTTTGAACAATCCACCATAATTGCACCGTTACTTTTGAGCGACCTCTAAAACTGGCTGGTACCGTAAACGATGTTAAATCCTGATATTTCATACGCCGGCAACTACTTGAGGTTTAACAATAATGGATTCGGCAGGCTTATAAAGCATTTTGTGATAAAAGCTTCTGTATTCGGGTATTAAACTTTTAAGGCGGAAAGGCTCGCTTACCAAAACCGGTTTCTTATCAGCAAGTGCGTTGTTCGTAAAATCGTTGTAAATGGCAGATATTTGGGCAGTTATTGATTTTACTTCATGCTTGCACAACCAGCCGCCGTTTGGAATGATGCTTTCCCAGATATATACATTATCTGATATCAAAACCGGTAAGCCGGATTGTAATGCTTCAATAACTGATATGCCATAGTTTTCATTCATCGAAGGCAAAATGAAACAGTCTGACCCAGCAAAGGCATCGGCTTTTCCCGAACCGGTTAAAAAGCCACTTACCACTACATGTGCCTCGAGGTTAAGATCGTGAATGGTTTTACGGATAAAAGCTTCATAAGCAGGCTGTCCTTTTCCGGCAATTACTAATTTGGTGTTGGATAATTGGGTTTCGTCTAAAAACGCTTTGTAAGCGTACAAAAATAAGTCTAGCCCTTTTTTATAATCAACCCGCGAAAGAAACAGAAAGACTAGCTTATCATCAGAGATGCCTAATTTTTCTCTGAAGGTTTTACGGTCTCCTTTTGCCTCATAATCAATGGGTAGTGGTAAAATATTGATGTTGTTGTTTTGTTTATTGTAAGTTCTTAAAACAGATTTTTCAATACCCGAGGTACAGCATATGGCACCTGCATTGCGGGTCATACTGGCAATCAATAGTTTGCCTACCACCTTTTTCAACTGTTTTTTCTTTTGCAGATCGAAAGGGTCAAGCGAGCCATGCGGCCAGATTGCATACGGTGTGTTTACGCTATTGGCTAAGCGGGCTGTTTGAATAGCCAATGCGCCCCAGGCTTCGTGAATAAGAATTAGATCGAAGTTGTGTATGTGTTCTTTTAACCACTGATAAGCACCGGCAGAGTAGTTGAACTTGTAAGGGAAACTTGGCTCAAACAAATGAACGCGGTTTTGCAGCAAATCGGCGTCAAATTCCTGACCTTCCGAATACAAAGACAATACCTCATTATCGTAGCCTAATTCGTTTTCTATGGCCATTATAGACAAAATGGCCGAATAAGTGCCGCCAAGCTTTTTGTCAAAAGCGCCAATGACATGTAAGATCTTCATGAGAAAATTTATTGGGGGAAATGGAGATTATAATTGTTGGTACAGGTTGGCGTATGCCTCTGCAATATTTTTTTTGCTATATCGCCGGGCATTTTCAAAGCCTTTTTGGCGAAGCTCTTTTTGTAGTTCGGTGTTACTGATTAAAGTTTTGACGCCGTTTCTGATAGCGTTTACGTCTAACGGATTAACCAGTAGTGCACCATCACCGGCCACCTCGGGCATTGAAGAGCAGTTAGATGTAATTACCGGAATGCCTGTAGCTTGTGCTTCCAAAATGGGCATTCCAAATCCCTCTAACGTTGATACATAGCATAAGAGGTTGCTTTTCTGGTATTCAGCATACAACTCTTCTATGGCCAAATCATATTTGTTTTCGTACCGGATATGATTTGCTTGCAAAAGATTAATAATGTGTTGCGATAGCCGGCCGATAATAACCAGTGTGCAGTCTAAATCTTTAATAGCTTCAATCAGCCGTTCAAGGTTTTTGTTAAAAGCAGTGCCGATTTGCAGTAAACGCGGAGGCTTGCCTTGCTGAAGCGTTGCTATTGGCTTATAAATTTCATCAATAAAATTGCCTATAACACTAACCTTTTTGGGATTTACTTTTATGTACTTAAGCAATTCACTTTTGGTGTGATTGGATACAACCGTCACCTTTTGGGAAAAAGTTACGGGAAAGTAAATCCAAAATAGCCAATAGACGTTTCGAGCCAGCCAGCCTTTGTTGTGCATAAAGCCGAAATCATGAATGGTTAAAACACGTTTGCTAAACCAGGCTCCCAAAATGGTGTAATGGACATCGCCAGTAATATGAATAATCTTCTTTTTGTGCGATAGTAGTGCTGATGTATTTAATACTCGGTTAAGCAAGCCTTTACTATAATGAGATAACTCAACATTGTTTATAGGTAAATTCTGTTTGTTGAGTGAAGATGAAATATTGTAAAACAGATATTCAATGCTGCATTGACCCGGAAAGGGTTTCCTGAAAATAAGCACAATCTCTTTCATTAACGCGATGGTATTGCTGGTTACAGTTATTATGCGCCCATAACGGTAATGGGCAGTAAGCGGATATTTATGTAGATGAGTAGCGTTTGCTGCTAGCACCTTTTTATTAAAATAGAGTAGCTTTTACCTGGAGACATTTGTGCTGTTACAGAAAACAGCTTCGCCATTTTGCTTACAGCAATTACTTTTCAAAAGGCAACAAAGCATGGTTGTTTACTTGTTGCTGATGGTGAAATTAGGTATAGTTTAATTAAGAATTAAGGATAACTGGGCTTATGATACCCTAATTGTGAAATAAGGTGAAGCTTTGTGAAATGGTGGTTGAAAAAGAAAAAATGTATGGAGAGAAAGGAGAGATGTGATAAGTAATAATAACCTCATATCATTACAAAAATACCAAGTGAGCTATTCTGAATATTGCATTTGCCTGTGCAAAAAGTAACATAACTTCACATAAGATGTGCATTGATACTCAGTTTGTTTCAATTATTTTGATGGCTGTTTGCTAATATTCAAATTTGAGCTTTATGTCAGTAAATAGTTAACGGGTCCTGGTTGAGTGCGAGATTCAGCCAGGCCTTTTTTAAATCGCCCATCACTTAAATAAAACAACAAAGGCTACGTTGAAAATATACGTCCTGTATGCAGCTTCTGATAAATAATTAAAATATGAATTTCCAATTAATTAAATATCCTTTGGCAAATGTTGAGGGTGAGGTAGATGCCAACGGTATTTGGTTAAGCCCCGAAATTAATTACGAAGAAACGATTAATGCAATCAATCTGTACTTGAATGCCAAAAATCTGAAACTGGTTAATGGCAGTTTTAAAGTAGTTAAAGAAGGATTGAATTTATACGCCACCGGCTATGCCGAAAAGCGTATGAGCAGGTGGACGTCCGGCGAGGATGACCCAATATCTTAAAGTAGTTTAGTGAAACTTTATGTGGCTACACATAAAATCGGCACCAAATTGTTCAAGAAATTATATTTAATAATAGCTACTACTAATCTTTTAAGATAATAAAATGAACAGCATTTTGTACTGTAAACAATGTGGAAAAGACGATGTGGAACGTATTAAGAGAGGGTACATCTTCAGAACTTTTCTTCCTTGGCTTCCTGTTTATAAATATATATGCCGGGCTTGTTTAAAAGAATGGTACTCTTTCAGCAGAATTTAAATTGACACGCTTGAATATTTCTGCATTTCCTATATTTTAATAGGCTTAATCTGGAACAGAGACACATATCGTCAATCGACTAAAGCTCTATAGATATTAGTAGCGATTATAGTCCCTATCTTTTTTCCTAAACATAACATACATCGGCCTTTTGAAGCTACAAATGGTAGTAGATTCAGTTGCTCTTTTACTTTAATGATTAAATTCTTGTGGAGGTACAAGTCCAATATATAGCTTAAAGATCATGCTTTTTTCACTGCCAAGCTTGTGAAGCACTGTAAGCCTTATAAGTAAGTACTGGTAGATTATTATTCGATTAAGCGCAAGTAATGATAGCCTACTAAGTGCTCAATCATGATTTGTATTAAAACGCTGAAAAATAAGCCATTAGAGATATAATTAAAATTTTTGATTTTTATGGTAACCAACTCGTACAAATTACCGTAAAATTCATTTAACATAGCGGCTAACGATTGAATAAAGAAGCTCGTTTAAATAGATTTAAATCTATTTAAACGCAAAAAAGCTTAATTGTATTCTTATATTTACGACATAATAAAAATTTCCGTTTAAGTAAACACCTTTTAAGGTGTTTAAATATTTGTTTTGTGTATTTTATGAATAACTTTCAATCTGATGACTTTGACGCGGCCATCGATATCACTATAAAAGGTGTTACGTATAGTTTTAATACGGTTTACATCAGCGATTTTTTAACCAATTGCGAAGCTTTCATGTCTATTGACGGCAACGATTTTGAAGTAATGACTCAAAACATTGCAGACGCGGTTATAGACAATGCAACCACCGAAGCAAGTATTAACGAGCTTAGGCCGCAGTTGAAATTTTTACGAGAAATTGGCTTTTTGCTGAAAGGATTTACTAAAGTCTCAGATGAAGAATAATTCTTCACTGTAACTTATACTACCAGGTTTATACTAAAAGTTGCCAGCTTCCCTTTGCTTCATGCTGTTTAAAAGCAAATTGTTATATTTTTCTAGCAGTGCAATGTACTTGTCTTTCCAATAATCGTCTGACATTTCTTTTAATTCTTCTTCCTCATTACTGTTTAACAACACGATGTTGTTTTTAAAGTATTTAAACTCACTAGAACTGAAAAGATTCGGAAATTCCACAGAGAAATCGTGCTTAAGTGCGCAACCAATTCTGTAAATAATTTCTTTTTTTAGTCTTCTCTGGTTAAACCAATTGTAAACAGATCTTCTGTTAACATTTGTAAGACGAGCTAGTTCAGTTAAGCTATACCCATTTCTTCGTATAACCTTTTCTACTATCTGACCATAGTGCTGTTCCATCATTGTGTGTTTAAGTTTTAGGATAAGATATTATTTAAATACAAGTAACTACAGACATTTAACTGCATAGGTTTATTGAGTTAAGTAATATTTAGTTTTTTAAATGTACGCAATATTTTTTTCTAATAATGATAAATATTTTGAGAAATAAATTTTCTGTATTGATAATTTAATTATAAAGATAATTTATTTTCGTTTAATATAATATCTTTTTTTCGTAATAATTATAACTGGAATGCCACCCAACTAAGATATTTATATTTTTAATATTATTTAAGGGGTGTTTTAACCATATTTAATATTATAAATAATTTTAATTTAGGTTAATTTCTATTCCGTGTAGTTTTGTAAAATTTTTATCACATTAACAAATTTCCCTGTAAACGCTATGTCTAATTGATGAATATTAGCTAATAGGAAACTTTTTTCTCGAATTTCACACATTTATATATACTATTATACAACAGCTTAATTTAAGATTGTAGCTTCTGTTTTCCATGTAACTTTATTTCAGTAAAAGCTAAAAGCACATTACATAATTATAAATTCTGAAGCTAATGAGCGGTTCTAACCCTTTATTTGGTTAACTGTCAGAATAGTTACATGCGTCTGGGAATTTGAATCACCTATCCATTAATACACTTAATTAAGCATTTATGAAACCAACATCACAATTTAATCGCAAAGCTTTAATAGCTGTTCTAACTCTTTCTGCTTTAAGCTTTCATGTGCATAGTCAGAGCCAAGCATTGCAAACAAATTTTGCAACTGCTTCAAAAGTTAACCTTACCGATACGTCTTATACTGTTAAATCAACCTCAATAATTAAAGATACTGTAGCATGTATGTTCAACCAGGTCGGCAGTAAACGCCCAATGCTGATATGGCGCAAAGGATACATTGTGTTGGTCAATAATCAGGTTACCGTTAATAATCAGCCATATGCCTCTAAAAATGTGTCAAGTCTTACTGGTCTGTACGGCAATGAATTTTTAACGGCTAGCAAAAAGCCTCTTGGCAAAAGAAATGTTATCCAGGTAATCTTATTAAATTAATCAAATTACGAATCCTGTAATTTGATACCTTTTAGCGGCGCTGTCCCTGTCGGGCATGCTAATATTTATAAGCAGTGCATTTTACCGCCGTTGCACCCACGTTATTTAACTGTTTAATTGTAAATAAGATATATGCAAAACCGTTACTTATATATCGCAGGTATAGTGTTGCCATTGGTCGATTTTTTAGGCATCAACGTAGCTTACATGGTTGCTTTTGATGTACTGAACCCAACATGGCGCAGCATACCCTTCAGTAACCTTATGCAAATGCTTATCATATGCAATTTGCTTTGGGCTATGATTGCAAAGTACATAAAGCTGTATGACGAAGTAAATCTATATAGTCTTAATAATTTATTCAGCTTAACTACCAAAAGTGTTTATATACACCTTTTGTTGTTCATTGCATACCATGCCATTGTAGGTAGTTTCATAACCTATTACGTTTTTTTAATAGTTTTTTATGCGCTGCTACATGTGCATTTGATATGTAGTTATTATACTTATAAGCTGCTGCGGCCTTTTATTAGGCAAAAGTATAAGTTAAAAAAGCCTGTTGCGCTGATGGGGATGAACCCGGAAAGTACGCAACTGGCTTACTATTTTCAAAGCAATAATTTGGATTACAGCCAGACGAGGTTTTTAGATGAACATGATTGTTTGGTAATTGAAGACAAGGAGCTTACTGTACAGCAAACATGCCAGCATATACAAGAAGTGGCTCAAAAAGGTATTTATGAAGCCTACGTGCTGTTATCTCCCGAAAAAATTAGTGGTATTGAAGTTTTGATTAATGAAGCTAAGAATCATTATGTAAATTTAAAATTTGTTTCCGATTTTAATCCTGCCTTAACATTGCCGTTGCCCAACAATCATCTGGCTTATTTCTCCATTAAAAAAATGGATAATGAACCCTTAGAGGAAATTAAAAATCGATTTGCAAAACGCGTTTTCGATATTGTGTTTAGCTTGTTTGTTATTGTATTTATATTAAGCTGGTTATATCCCATTTTTGCTTTAATCATTAAGCTGGAGAGTTCCGGTCCTGTGATTTTTAAACAGTTACGTAGCGGCCGGTACAACCAAGATTTTTGGTGTTATAAATTCAGAAGCATGCGAATGAATAACGACGCTGATAATCGCCAGGCAACCAGATTTGATAACCGTGTTACGAGGTTCGGTCGTTTTATCAGGGCTACTAGTTTGGATGAGCTACCCCAGTTTTTTAATGTTTTGATGGGAGACATGAGCATAACCGGACCCAGACCCCATATGCTGAAACACACAGAAGAGTATCGCGGAATTATAGATAATTATATGGTGCGGCACTATTTGAAGCCTGGCATAACCGGCTGGGCTCAAGTGAATAACTTAAGAGGTGAAACCACTGACGTTCAATTGATGCAGAAGCGTATCGATCATGATATCTGGTACTTGAAAAATTGGTCGCTACTATTAGATATGAAGATTGTTTTTCTTACAGCGCTTAATGTTATCGCCAGAAACGGTGAAGTATATTAAGTACTTTGTTAATTATAATTTCGGTGGCGTTTTCTGTATTGAAACTTATGCATCACTGCTACTAAAAATTCAATAACAGTGTAATGATAGAATTTGAAGCCGGTTGGCATTTGAAAGTGTTAAGTCTGTTATCTTTGTTGTATCAATTTCAGGCATATGCTTCACGTAAATCAGCTTTACATTTATCCTATTAAATCATTAGGTGGTATTTCAGTAACGGAAGCTCGTGTAACGCCCACTGGTTTAGAACACGACAGGCGCTGGATGCTGGTAGATGAGCAAAATAAATTTTTATCGCAACGTACCTTGCCACAGCTGGTTCATTTTAAATTGCAGTTGACCACAGAGGGATTGCAGGTACAGCACCAGCAATCAGAAGATTCAATTGTAATTCCTTACCAGCCCCAAACACAAGAGTATGCCCAGGTAAAAATATGGGATGATATATGTACTGGTCAGTTTGTAAGTGCCGAAGCCGATGCATGGTTTACGGCACAAAGTGGTTTAAGCTGCCGTTTAGTGTACATGCCCGATAGCACACAGCGGCAGGTAGATTTAAGGTACGCGCAGCCAGGCCAAATTACATCATTTTCTGACGCTTATCCAATCTTGCTCATCAGCCAAGAATCATTAGACGATTTGAATAGCCGCTTGCCTGAACCATTGCCGATGAACCGATTCCGGCCGAATATAGTATGTTCTGGCGGCGAACCTTATATTGAAGATATGCTAGCCCAATTTGATATTGGTGGAATTCATTTTTATGGTGCAAAATTATGCGCCCGCTGTATAATGACAGGTGTTGACCAAGACACCGCCCAAACCGGAGTTGAGCCTCTAAAAACACTGGCTACGTATCGTAAGCGTAATAATAAAATTTATCTCGGCCAAAATTTACTTTATAATAGCAACGGGGTTATAAAAACAGGCGAAGTTCTGAATATTCATAAAATGGCTAATGTTCAGCCATTTGGATAGTGAATTCAATAGGTCTTCATTAACGATCTGTGAAAATTATTACCTTCACAGAACCAATTCAATACAAGACAGGTTTAATATAATATGAAAAACGCTTTCGAAATAGATATTCCGATGAAAGATCACCCGCTGGTGATTATGGTTAAACCACGCGAAGCAGATGCCGAACATGTTTTTGATCTTTACTATTGTGATGAACTTTGTGGTTGCTTAGTTAAAAACGAGCACAATGTTTGGATTTACGAGCCACACGCTCATGCTGCTTTGCTATTAAATGCAGAACAAATTCAGCACCTTGGGCAGGAGATAGGCTCACATCAGTAATTGCAAGCCTAATTACCTAAGCTTCATCAAGATCGCTCTTAATGTAATGAACATTCAAGATTGTGTTAACTGAAATGTCTTAACAATTGCTTGAATTGTATCTAATCAACAGCGGCGTCAAAATAAAAATGCCTGGTTGCTTTAAAATCTGCATCCAGGCATTTATTTATTAAAATATGTATCGTATGCCGCACCATGGAATTTCTTCAGTAAGCATATTAATAAATGTATCAATCATTCGCGCTTTTAACTGGTGCTGGTAGCGGATGTTGATGCCACCAAAACTGCTGCGTTTTGTTTCCTGTAACTCGGGCAGCCACAGTAATTCTTCTGCCTTAGGGTTAATGTTGAGATTAGCCAAATGCTGCATTTCATTGTGTGTTAAAAATATCACCTCGCTTTGCATTTGTTTCTTTACCTCAGTACTTACTACTGCATTTAGTTGCCTGAACAATTCACGATAATCTTCTTCCCAATCGCGTTCTACACCGCGTAGCCTATCATATACAATCACTGGCGAAAAATTAACATGCACCTCGTAACCGGCAGCATAAAAGTCGTTTATTGCTTGCAAACGTTTTTCTATGCTATCCGTACGTACATCAACCAGCTTACTCACATCGGTTGGCATCAGGCTAAATCTGATGCGTATTTTTCGTTGTGGGTCAAAATCAAGCATATTATGGTTTACAAACTTAGTAGCAAATGTAGCTTTGGCCCTTGTATGCTCTTTGTAAAACTGAAACACATCGGCTATTCCCGGTGATATATCATAATCAATGGATACATCAGAATTGCAGCCAATATCATAAGTATAAAATTGAGGGTCTGTTTGATTAGGCACCCGTGGCCAAGGTTGTGTCATAACATGCTTTTCAACCGTAGCAATTATCTCGTCTGTATTGGTAAACACAGTTATGGGGTTTAGCGATTTGTGGCGGTCTACATAACAATAAGCACAGCCGCCATAACAGCCATTCGCTAAACTGGGCGATATAAAATCGGAGCTGCGTCCACTATATTTAATTTCACGAGTTTTAAGCCGTCCAAGTACCAACAGGTCAGACTTAGCTTTGTAATGCTGCATGTCGTCCAACTCGGGCAACCGGTTATGTTGTTTTATAGGCAGGCGCACAGCATCCGGATATTTAGCAGCAACAGCTTCTCCGTTTTTATTTAATGCATCAGGTGTAAACAGTATTTGTTTGGGCTTAAAATCGGGCATAATCTGTTTTACAGGTTCATTTTATATGCTTAAGAACCATGCCAACTACCGTTTGGCAGTAGGTTAATTGTAATGCTGGTGCCATATTCAGCCAGCTTAACAGCATTAAAACTATAGCTTAAAAAGGTTGTTATAACTGGTAGAAAACATCATAAATGCGAACCGAAAACACGCCACCAAGTGAACTTTATACAACAAGCCGTACACAAATTCAGCATTATGATATGGCAATTGGCCAACGGCTCATTTGGCTTAATAACAGTCAGGCGTTTATGTTTGGTGTATATGCAGTAACAGTCATCATCAAATCGCCAACACCGCTGTTGGCCGGCAAATTGCAGGTACTGGCGTTTGTAATACCTATACTAGGTTTAACAACCACTTTGTTCACGCTGTTTGATATCATCAGCAGTATAGTGCAAATGAGCAAGATTACCCGTAATTATCAGAATGCTAATAACAACAGCGGAAAAGAAGCAAATTTCCCGCTGTTAAATGGTAATCTCAAAGACCAAATTTTGCTACGTATATCACCCGTAATTTCGGCGTTGCTTTTTCTGTTAGTTTGGGGTTTTCTAATTGGTTACGACCATCAACTAATATAAAAAGCCTACTCTACAATTTTTATTTGCTCTGGCTCGGTAATAACAATTTCGGGTTTGCCTTTATAGTCTATCACCATACCGGTGATGGTAACTTTTTTGCCCTTAAAAGCTGTTTCGGGTGCAGTGGTGAATTTTTTGCGATCGTCACCTTTTATCAGCAACGTTAATAATTCATTGGGATGAGCAGCACCGATATCCAGTAAGGTAATATCAGAACCGCTAAGATACTTGCCCCCGGCTACAATATCGGTAATAACAACCTTTTCATTTTTATGACTGGCAGCGTCTTTTGCATTAATAACGGTTTGACTAAATGCGCTGAAAGACACAAAGGAAACAATTGCGCTGAAAAGAAACTTTTTCATAACGTTTAAATGAGTTGTTATAACTAATTCTTTATTAACGAAGATACATCATTGGTTTGCATAACTCAAGTGGTTCGTGTTAGGCGGGTATAATTTAGTTTTTTAAAGTATTGATACCGTGCAATCAATTTACCACCGCAGCTGTTTTGAGCCAAAAATGGTGTATCGAGGTTAAGCAGCTTATAATATTCAAGTAACCAAGTGGTTTAGTAACATAGGCATTGGCGCCAAATTCTATGGATGAATGAATGTCGCGCGGATTATCGGATGTAGAGAATACCACTACAGGTACTTGTTTTAACGTTTGTGATTCTCTTATCTTTCTTAAAATATCCAAACCCGACACACCATTCAAATTCCAATCCAGCAACACCAGCCTTGGTAACGATTTATCATCTGCCAGCTGTTGAAGCGTTTGCAGAGCTATTATACCGTCATCAATACTTTTAAGCGAGGTTTGCTGATCAACCTGGGTTAAGGCGCTTTCTACTATATCAATATAATCTAAATCGTCTTCTATGTAAAAAATATCAGGCATCTTGTATGTTTCTAAAAGCTACATAAAAAGTCGTGCCAACTCCTAGTTCGCTTTCCACCCAAATGCGTCCCTGGTGTTTTTCAATTATACGTTTTACAATAGCCAAACCTACACCTGTACCCTCATATTCGCGCACATTGCTCATGCGTTTAAATAATTCAAATATACGATTGTAGTATTGCAGGTCAATTCCGATACCATTGTCGGATATAGCATATACAATTTCGTTGTTGTTTTCTTTGCCTTCAATAGTAACTACAGACGGATTGCTTTTACCCGAATATTTAATTGCATTGTTTAGCAAGTTCGCAAACACCTGGCGAATCATGGTTGGATCCCCGTGTATATCTGGGGTATTACCAACGGTAAGTTTTAAATGTTGTGGATTTAATGCCACAGTAATCTCATTTTGCAGCTCCTGAACCAAATGCTTCATGTCAATGCGCACAAATTCAACATCGGTTCGGCCAACCTTTGAATAATGCAGAACTTCTTTTATCAGAAAATTCATCTTGTCTGCACCATTCACCACTTTTTTCAAAATGTTGCGCGCGTTATCATCCAAACTGGTGTTAGTTTGCAACAATAATTCAGAGTAGTTTTTGATGCTTGATAGGGGAGTGCGCAAGTCATGCGATATGGTGAAGCTAAACGTATCCAGCTCCTCGTAAGCTTGTTGCAATTTTTCGTTTAGCGTACGTATTTGCGTAGCCTGCCGGTTAATGGCATATAATATTTCTTCGCGTAGCTTAAGTACATAGGTGATTTCTGCGCGTGTCCAGTGTACCGATGCGTATTGAACCGTCTCCGACCAAACCTCGAACGAACGGCGTGGCGATAATTGTAATAAGCCGTCTTCGCGTATTTCTACCGGTTTATCCGGATTACCAGCCCAATTAATAGTAGACAACTGCTCCGGTTTAAACCAAATCATCATCTCGCCCAATTCTTTAGATAATGTACAAGCCAGTACGCCGCTGGCCACCTGGCTAAAGGCTACTCCTGGTTTATATACATTAGATAAATTGTGCGTGTAATAAATCTGATCGTCCATGTTTTGCTTTAGCCAATTTACCAATTGGGCTAGCTGTTCTGCGTTAGGTGTATTGCCTAACGTAGCTGTGCGGTCTTCTAAAATCAACGCGGCACCAGTGGCATCAGTTACATCAAGAATGGTAGTTGCATGGCGGGTAACCGCCTCTGTAATGTCACCGTCTTTTCGTAATAACTCAGTTAACTCGGCAAAAGCATCTTTATACTCAGTAATTTTAGCGGTATCTTCCTCTTCCTGTTTGTACTCTAAAGCCGACGATATAATTTGTCCAACCAGTTTAGATGCGTCCCGAGCTTGATAATTGATAAACCGGGGAGTATAGTTGTGGCAGGCCACTAAGCCCCAAAGCTCGTCCTTGTACATTAAGGAAATACTAAAGCTCGACGCTACGCCCATATTTTTCAGGTATTGGATATGTATAGGCGAAACAGCACGCAACGTGGCGTGTGTAAGATCTAACGATGTCGACTGTGAATTGTCAACAATAGTTAAAATAGGTGATGATTCTGTATTGACGTCAGATATAATACGGGTTAAATTAATTTTATAAAGTTCTCGTGCTTGTTTAGGAATATCTGTTGCAGGATAGTGTAAGCCTAAAAATGGCTCAAGGTCATCATTTTTCACTTCTGCAATTACTTCGCCGTGCCCATCCTCCAAAAACTTGTAGATCATGATACGGTCATAACCAATCAGGCTTTTAATCTGATTAGCGGCATTTTCTAATAGTTGCTGCAAGTGCCGGCCATTAAGCATCTCGGATACAGAACGGCCAATAATTTTTTGAATATCAGTTTGTGTAGCGCCTGCTGCAGGTTCAAATTCAAATATAAAGCACTCGCCGGTTTTGGATAAAATCAAATTATAACCAACGCTATCTATCTCCAGGTAATATGGATTGATATAATCATAATTTTTCGCCCGCCTGCTCATTTGCAGCATTTGTACTAAAAAGCCTGGTGTGTCTGGCTGGTTTAGTAAATCTTCAAAAGCAGTAACCGGTTTGCCTAGCAAACTGGAAGCAGTAGCAGGTAAAAATGCGCTTACATTTTCACTGACGAACTGGATATGATTAGCGGAATTTACGGCTACTAAAAAGCCGTGCGATTGAACTTTTCCGGGTATGTGAATAGGCTCCCGGTCGCAGTTGGTTAAATCAACCTGATAATCCATTATAATTACTATATAATTTTAGTAAAAGCTATTAAGCAGAGCGATATACAGATATACAGTAATGACAGCGCAAACAGACAAGTATCGTATAAATGGACTATATAAAGCTTGATCGTAAAATACAGTTTTGTATGCAAAATTATAAATAATTATAAACTTATCACCTGCTATTTTAAATTACCACAAAAGGCATTTAACTATTAACTTAATGTTTTTACCTAATTGCTTTACTTTTAATTAAATTTTCAGAAAAAGGTTTGCTATTCTACGATTTATTGATGAGATTAGTTATAGCATCTGTTTTTATGTTAACAAACACAACCGGGCTACCGGAAAGCGGTTTTTTCCAAACTGACAACCAGTTAAAACACCTAGTGATGCAAGCGCCAGCATTAATGGCCATATTGCGCAAGCGCGAAGGCATCTGCCAATTTTTTAACCCTGTTTTTGCAAAAGTTTGGGGCGACCGTGATATGCTCAACAAATCGATGAGACTGGCTTGGCCCGAATTGGAAGGGCAAGGGTACTTTGAACGTATTGAACGGGTTTACGATTCTGGGATGCCGGAATATGACTACGATTTTAGAGCCAGGGCCGACTGGAATAATGATGGCAATGTTACTGAGGCGTATTTTGATTTTGTATATGCACCTTACCGCGATGATGATGGTACCATAGAAGGTGTTATGATCATTGGTGTTGATGTAACCGGCAAAGTACACGCCCGGCAGCAATTAGCCGAACAACAGCAGCTTTTTAACGATATAACAGACGCAGCCGGAACAGCTTTGTGGATGGTTGATGCGCAAGGGAATATGACCTTTGTAAACAAAACCTGGGCCGATTGGACCGGGCAACCGAAAGAAGCACATTTGGGCCGGGGATGGGTTGAATTTGTGATGCCCGAGGATAGAGAACAAGTCATATCAAGCTATCTTAGAAGTACCACACAATACACACCATATCAGGTAGATTTTAAAGTGTTGCGAAGCGACGGCAAAATACAATGGGTAGCGGCCACAGGTAGGCCCAGGTACCTACCCAACGGCGAGTTTGCAGGTTACGTTGGTTCGTGCATGGATATTACAGACCGAAAAAAAGCAGAGCAGAAACGGCAAGACAACGAAGCGCTTTTCAGAACCATAGCCGATTCGGCACCCGTACTCATATGGATGGCCGGCCCCGATATGCGAACTACTTTTTTAAATACCAGCTGGACACGGTTTGCCGATGTTGCGTCGCTCTTGTCAGACGATGGATATTTACAAAGCAATTTAATACATGAGGCTGATGCAGATCAAGTGTTGAAGCGGTATAAGCAGGCATTTAGTCATCAGCAGGAGTTTTACCTCGAATATCGTATGCAGTGTCGTGATGGCAGTTATCGTTGGGTGGGTATGAAAGGTGTACCCCGTTTGGCAGTTGACGGTTCACTGGAAGGGTACATTGGTTCGGGCATGGATATTACCGAAATGAAAGAGCTTGAGCAGATCAAAAATGATTTTATTGGTATGGCCAGCCACGAATTGAAAACGCCTATCACTTCAATAAAGGCTTACGTGCAGTTGTTATTATCCATGTATAAAAACACTGAGGATGCTTTTCTTAAAAAATCGCTAACTACAGTTAACAAGCAAGTCAATAAACTAACCCGTTTGATAACCGATTTTCTGGATATTTCAAAAATGGAAAGCGGGCGTTTAAGCTTAAATTATGAGCAGTTATTATTAAACGATGTTTTAAGGGAAACTATTGAAGAAGTGCAGCATACTGCTGCACAGCATAATATTATTTACACCGAAAACGTAGGTAACTTTACGGTTCATGCGGACCGTGATCGCATTGCGCAGGTGATTATCAATTTTTTGACTAACGCAATAAAATACTCGCCCCAAAGCAGCCGGGTAGAAGTAAATGCAGCCCGTACAGATGAAGAGGTGGTTGTTGCCATTAAAGATTACGGTATAGGTATAAAAGCTGAAGACATTGACAAGATTTTCAATCGTTTTTATCGGGTAGAAGGTCGTAACGAACAGAATTTTTCTGGCTTCGGTATTGGTTTGTACGTAGCTGCCGAGATAATAAGGCGCCATAACGGGCGCGTATGGGTGGAAAGCGTGCCAGGCAAGGGCTCTGTTTTTTACTTTACTTTACCTGCGTATCCCCAAGGTGTATGATCATTGCACCTAAGCCATCGGTTTGATCAAGACCGGATGCTGCCTGCTAAACTTTTATCTTTCTGTAAGTCATTATCCAAAAGCCAAAACATTATCCTTAACCATTGATTAATAAATTAAACCTGCTGCTAATCTTCAGGTTGCAAAGCGGATATGGCTGAAAGGAAGAATAAAAGTGTGTGGCGGTGGGTGCTGGGTTCTTTAACAGTAATCGCTGGAGTTATTATAGCAGGATGGTTTTTTGTAAAGAAGGATCTTTCAAAACCTAACCAGTCGGCAAATGGCAAAGGTTCGATACTGAAGCCGCTGATTCAAGATAAGTTAAAAGATATGGTGGTTGCAGCAAGCGACAGTTTATATCACATCACCTTCTCCAAATTTGACATGAACATTGATTCAGGCTATGCTGTGATGAGCGATGTAAAGCTTATTCCCGATTCAGCCGTTTATAAACGGTTAGTGGCCGCACACAAAGCACCCGATAATCTGATGCGAATGAGTGCCCAAGATTTGCGACTGACTAAATTTGGCTTTATCAATACATCAGATGGTAAGCGCTTCGGCATTAACAGGGTAGTAGTAGTGCGTCCCAAAGTGGTAATCAGTAACCATCGTTTGGCGGCCAGTCAACCCGATCAGGATAAACAATCATTGCTCTATAAAACTTTCATGAGCTTTTTTAAGCGGATGCATATTGAGCATATGTCTGTCCGTAATGCTGATCTTACTTATATTAATAAGAATGAAGCTTTTGTAAAATCAGATTATCTGCATAACCTTAATATAGACGTAACTGGTTTTACAACCAGTCCGTCAGCTAAAGGCGATAGTGGCAGCAGTTGGACGAACGTTAGTGTAGCCAAATTTAGGCTGGCAACTCCCGATAGTACTTATTACCTGGATATTAAAAATGCGCAGTTGCTGCCTGCTGCACATCGGCTTACTATGGAGCATGCCTCGTTACTGCCACGCCAAAGCAAGGCGCAGTTTCAAAAAACTTATGGCTTTGCCCGCGACCGTATCCATTTAGAGTACGACGATATCAATTTAAGTGGTATCGATATAGAGCGATTCATGCGCAAGCAACAAGTGTATGTTTATAATTATAACGTTGGCAAATCGTGGGTAGAGGTGTACACTAATTACAATTATCCGCTTAAAAATAAGCTTCGGCGCAATGCTTACTTTCACCGCCAACTACAAACATTGGCGTTTGACATCACCATTAAGCAAATGAATATTTCGCATGGTGATGTATATTTCAGGATACTAGCAAGCAAGTCAGACAAAGTAGCAACGCTGGCGTTAACAGATTCGAAAACAATTATTTATAATATTACCAACAATATTGCCGAAAAGCAGAAGAATCCGTACCTCACGGTTGTTAGCCAAGCACTGCTGATGAATGCCGGCTTAATGAAAACCCGCTACGTGTTCAACTTAACGGATAAAACCGGTGGTTATACCGTAAGTTCAACCATAGGGACGATGGATGGCCGCGCATTTAATGATTTGTCTATGCCGCTTGGTTTAATGGAGGTGAAGGAGGGACGCATTAATCGTTCTGAAACGTTTATGCAGGTAAACGAATATCATGCTACGGGGAATACAAACATGTATTACAGTGGTGTAAAAGTAGCGTTGCTGAAAAAGGACAAGGACGACGGTGACCTCAAGCGAAGGGGCTTTTTATCGTTTGTAACCAACATGGTAATGCCTAATGACAATCCCCGTAAAAACGGCGACTTTAAAAAAGGACCTATCAATGTGATTCGGGATCCGCATGATTCTTTTTTCGGCTTTTTGTGGAAAGGCATGGCCGACGGTATGTCGTCAGCAATGATGGGTATGCACCAGCATGGCAAAAAGCCCGATCAAAACATCATTCAAAAGGTAGGTAAGTTAATATCTGGTCCGGGACGTAAGGCGGATAACGTTAAGAATGGGAAGAATCAGGATAAAAAAGACTGATAAAGAACAATTTTCTTAACTTTTTTGCAAATTGCTGTAAACACAAACCCGATATAAACTGTTAAGCAATAAAATCATCTACTAAAAAGGATTAAACATGAAAGATCAAACTAAAATTATCGCAGCCCTATTGGTGGGTGCTGCTGCAGGTGCAGCTGTAGGATTATTATTAGCACCAGAAAGCGGCTCTGAACTGAGAGAAGATATTGCCGATTACGTAAATGACCTGCTTGAAAAAACCAAAGATAAAGCACAGCTTACTGCTGATGATTTGAAAGAGTACGGTAATACTTTGGTTGATAAAGCTAAAACCAAACTTAATGGTGTAATGGGTGCTGCGGCTGAATACAAAGACGAAGCACAAAATGCTGCTTCTGATGCAGTTGATGCTGCTAAATCAAAAGTAAAAGATTCTGCTAATGACCTGAACACTTCAGTACAGAACGCATAACGCTATACTGAACATAAATAAAAAAGCCGGGCTTGATTTGAGCCCGGCTTTTTTATTTATAAGTTATTTACTTAGCTGGAGTCCAGCTGTTGTCTTTTTCGTTTGCATCCATAAAAATACCGCCGTCTATCACTGCTGATTGAATGGCTTTAGTTGTTTTTATGTTAACGCTCGCCTGGCGCTGGTTAGTTGCCCAAACAGCAGGCGTTTGATGAATAGTTTGTTTACTGCCGTCGGTAAATGTAACGTTGATATCAAACGGAACGGCAAAGCCGCCAATATTGCTTACTTGTGCCGTATAACTGCCTGTTGATTTAGTTAATTTCAAAGCCAAGTCGATATAATAATTGCTGAAAAACCAATTGTTAAAAAACCAGTTTAAATTTTGGCCGGATGCACTGCTCATAGAATTGAAATAATCCCATGGAATAGGGTGCTTGCCATGCCAACGGCTCACGTACTCGTGCAATGCTTTTTTAAACAGGACATCGCCCAGCATATCTTTAAGTGCTAAATAACTTAATGACGGTTTGCCGTAAGCATTGTTACCATAACCAGAGCTTAACTCGCTGGTAGGGGTAATGACCGGCAAATCTTCGGTAGTGGAAGCATCATGAATCCATTGGTTTACCCTGAACATTTTGTATAAGTCTTCGGCTTGCTTTTTACCAACTTCGGCAGTGCCAATCAGCAACTCAAAAGTGGTGGCCCAGCCTTCGTCCATGAATGCGTAGCGCGTTTCATTAATGCCCATATAAAACGGAAAGTAGGTGTGCGCAATTTCATGGTCTTGTACAAACTGGGCAAAGTGTGCGTCTTCCTGATGGCTGTCGTTCACCATCATCGGGTACTCCATATCGGCAAAACCTTGAAACGATGTCATTTTAGGAAACGGGTACGGAATACCTGGCCAGTTGTGTGATAACCAGCCTAATGAGTTTCGGCCAAATTGTACAGACTGATGGAAATCAGCAGCGTTATCCAGAAACGCGGCCTGCATGCTGGCCCGACGTTTGGTGGCGTCGTCAACTACTACACTAGCCGCATCCCACACATAGTGGTTGCTAATACCTACGGCCATGTCGCTAATGTCATTGGCTGTCCAGGTCCAGGTGTTAACATCTTTTTGGGCTGTAATATTTTTCTTTTCCAAATCAGCAGCAGTAGCCACATGGATGGTAGAATCGCTGGTGAATGACTGTTGCAGGCGTTTGGCATACGCAGGCTGCAATACTTCATTGGTATTTTGCAAGGTGCCGGTTGCCCATACAATGTAGTTTTTAGGCACTTTTACATGCAGCGTGTAGTCGTTAAAATCGTTATAAAACTCCTGCGCGTCGGTAAAGGTTAAACGGTCCCAACCGTTATAGTCATCATAAACCGATACACGCGGGTAAAAGTAGGCGAGGTAGTAAGTGGTCGAATCAATCATGCCCTCGCGGCCACTTTCCAGCGATATTTGGTAATGCCAGTTTACATTCAGCTTAACCGAATCATGTGGCATGAGTGGTTTAGGCAATGTGATAGCCTGATTGGTTGAGGAAGCTGCCTGATTGTTCCAGCGTATTGTCTGGCCGCCTACCATAAAAGTATCTACCTGTAAACCCGGCGTTAAATAGTCGGGGCTTGCCGGACTTAAACGCGGGGCACCTGGGCGGTGTATATTTAAAATCAGCTTCATGTTCAGCCGCTTCAGTGTATCGGGGCTGTTGTTGAAGTAAGTAATCTGTTCGGTTCCGCGTATATTACGATCGGGCGGCAATGCTGTAACCGTTATGTTGTAACGGGCCCGGTTTTGCCAGTAGTTTTTGCCGGGGCGGCCATCAGCCGAACGTGTGCCCTTGGTGTAGGCCTTCTGTATATCACGAGGCATATACAAACTCTGCGCTTGTAAGGATAGTGTGCCCATTGCTAGTAAAGCAGCAACTAAAAATTTATTCATAAAGCAAAAGTCTGTTTATTTCTTAACGTATTCATCAGCAATTAGCACAAAAAGCTTATCGTTATCGTTCGATTCATCAAAGCTTTCTGTAAGAAGCTGTTCCGCCTGCTGATAATTTAAGGCAGATGCCAAAATTTTAAGCATCCGGTATGACGTAATGTTGATATGCTCCAGCAGTTGCAGATAAAGGATAATATCTACATCGTTTAAAAGTGTGTTGTTGGTCTCATAATCTTGCGGGTCAAAAGCGTCTTTAAAGACGGCGATGATGGGTACACAATTTTCGGCCATAGGCTCAGCATTGATAAGCTGATAGATGGCTTCAATGCGGGAAATTTGTTTATTCACATCGTCTAACACCTCCTGAATAGCATGTTGCAATTTTTTCAAAGAAGACTGCGTAATTAACAGCGGTAAGTGCTTTTGTAAATAGGTTTTTCCGTGGTATATTCTGTTTAGATGATGCACAAAGTGCTGCTTTAAAACTGCCGGATCGGTAAATTGTGGGTTGTTGGCTTCCATGCGGTAAAGTAAACGATAAAATTATGGCTTTACAAGATACATAGGATTTATGTTAGTGTTTACATAACACAAATGCGTGATAAGTTTGTGCGAAAACCCAAACCATACCTGGTGCTGATTGTAAGTAATTTATGCAAGAAGATAATTTTGACGACCTCGATTTTGACAAGGAGCATAACGAAGAGTCATTCCATATCGAAGTGGATTTTTATGATACCGGCGATTTAAGCAGTATGCTGGTGATACCCTGTAATGATGCATACATAGTAGTATCTAACAACGAGCACTTGTGTACGCTGGTACGCACCTGTAAAGAAATTGAATGCTGGGAACAGCAAGAAGGAACTTTAGATGAAGAGTTGGTTGAAAAAGTAGGAGCAGCCATACAAGGTGCCCGACCAGAAGATTTTTATAACGAGCAGTAGATGGAGCGAACGAAGATTTGGAGTAAGGAGCGGTTTAAATATTTACTATCTGCTCTTCGCTCCAAATCTTCAACGCTAGCTATAGTTCCTTACGTAAACGAGCTACAGGGATGTTCATTTGCTCACGGTATTTGGCTACCGTTCGGCGGGCAATGTTATAGCCTCGTTCTTTTAATATCTCTGTTAATTTTTCGTCGGCCAATGGATGGCGTTTGTCTTCGCCACCAATACATTCTTCCAGAATCTTTTTAACTTCTTTGTTTGATACTTCCTCGCCGCTTTCGGTTTGGATAGCTTCTGAAAAGAACGATTTCAGTAAAAATGTACCGTACTCGGTTTGTACATATTTAGAATTGGCCACCCGCGATACAGTAGATATATCCATACCAATGCGGTCGGCTATATCTTTTAAAATCATGGGTTTCAGGTTCTTCTCATCACCGGTTAAAAAGAAATCGTACTGGTAATGCATAATAGCATTCATGGTTTTCAGCAAAGTTTGCTGGCGCTGTTTAATGGCGTCAATAAACCATTTGGCGGAATCGAGCTTTTGCTTTACAAACTGTACCGCTTCCTTTAGTTTTTTATCACGCTGCGATGCCTTATCGTAATGTTCAAACATCTCCTGGTATGAACGGCTTACGCGAAGTTCCGGAGCGTTTTTGGCATTAAGCGTTAATATCAGCGTGCCATCATTATTGGTAATATGAAAATCGGGGATAACCTGGTGTTGCTTGGTATTTACCTCGTTAGAGTCGCCGGGTTTAGGGTTGAGCTTCAATATCTCGTTCACCACACCACGTAACTCGTTCGAGTTTAGATTTAAAGCTTTTTCAAGCTTATCATAGTGTTTACGGGTAAACTCTTCCAGGTAGTTTTCTACAACCAGTATAGCTTTTTTGATGATAGGATCAGTCACATCCTTGCGGCGCAACTGAATCAATAAGCATTCCTGCAAACTGCGTGCACCAACGCCCGGTGGGTCAAAACTCTGAATAACCTTCAGCATCTCTTCCACCTCTTCATCCTCAGCCATTACATTTTGCGAAAAAGCCAGGTCGTCGGTTAATGACATGATAGGGCGGCGCAGATAGCCATCATCATCCAAACTACCTATAATTTGCTGCCCGATGCGAAAGTCTTTGTCAGACAGCGGAACCAAATCTAACTGTGCCTGCAGGTTTTCAAAAAAAGAATTCTGAATGGCAATTGGCATTTCCTTGCGGTCTTCCTCATCGTCGCCGTTTTGGTCATAGCGTGATCCGTAATCATTTACACTATCATCCTGCAGGTAGTCGTCTATATTAAACTCGTCATACTCGCCGTTATCGTCGTCGCTATTGTATGTATCTTCGTCCGGGTCGCGGTCAGGATACTGCTCCTCGGGCTCGGTCATGTTGGTTAAGCTCAAATCTTCAAGCGCCGGGTTTTCTTCCAGTTCTTCTTTGATGCGGGCATCTAAAGACACGGTAGGAACCTGTAGCAGCTTAATAAATTGTATTTGCTGCGGCGATAGCTTTTGTAAAAGTTTTTGTTGAAGATTCTGTTTTAACATAATATAGACTGTGCCAAAAATACACTAATTGGCAGTATTATTCAAAATGTAAAAGCGGATTGATTTAATGCTAAATATTAAAACGCTGCTTTTGTTTGTACGCGAACAAAAACTTTTTGGTTGAATTTTTTTTATATATTAGTTTTCAACCAATAGCAATTGCATATGTCGTTCATTAAAGAGTTTAAAGAATTTGCCGTTAAAGGAAATGTATTAGATTTGGCTGTAGCCGTGGTGATTGGTGCTGCGTTCAATCGCATTATCAGTTCGCTGGTTGAGGATATTATAACACCCGCCATACTTACGCCGGCACTTAAAGCCGCTCACTTAACTAACCTGGCCGAGCTAACCATACCTGGAACAGCCATTAAATATGGCAATTTCATCTCGCAGGTTATTTCGTTTTTTATTGTGGCTTTAGCGTTGTTTGTAGTAATCAAAGGCATCAACCGGTTTAAAAAGAAAGAAGCCGTAGCGCCAACCGTAGCACCTGCACCAACCAAAGAAGAGCAGTTGCTTACCGAGATCAGAGACTTGCTGGCTGCTAAAAATTCAAGGATTTAAACTATTGGTCGTCTTTTATAAGGCGGGCATCGGTTACAATGATATAATCGTTGCTCTTGCTGTATTTGCTCCAATCAACCTGTTCAAAATCATTGATGGCATAAGCCGTGATGTTGAGTATGCGGGCTGCAGCTGCATATTTTTTGATTTGCGCTGCGGCGCCTAATTTATCCTCGCTATGGAAAGAGCCGTTTATCTGCAATATTTTGCTGCCCGGGTGTGCTTTTAAGTAGCGTGCTATTGACCAGCCCATTGCGGCATCCCACAAGTTTTGCGATTGGTAAATTTGCATGCCGCCCATACCACCATGGCCGCCCATTAGGTCAGTGAATTTTTGGTAGTAAGCGCCGGTAGCAGTGTCAATAGGTAGCGGCGGTAGCCAGCTTTTGCCAAAGCTATCCAACTGTTGCAAACTGTTTAATCCTAAGCGGGTTACACGATTGGTGTACCGGGCGGGAGAGTTGGCTGCAATAACCGGCAAGTGTTTTTCTTTAGCCAACTCAATTAGCGGGCGATAGTCTTTATAATTAGGCCAGGTACGTGCTTCGGTAATAAAGTTCTTTTCGCGGATGAGTCCGTTTAAGTATTCGTTTAGGATGGGTTGCGTATCAGTTTCAAACATTTCAAGCGATAGTACTGCTTTATCTTTATACTTTTCGCTGATGCGTTGCCACAAGGCCAGTTCCAGCGTGTGGCCTACCGAGTCGTTGTGTTCTTCGCCATAAAACAACACATCGGCTTTAGCCATATTATTGACAATATCATCTAATGTCACCTGCTTTTGCAAACCTGTACTGTATATTTTGTAACTTTGTGCATAACCTATAAAAGGGAAGACGAGTAAAAAAGTATAGAGAAGATATTTCATAAAATACAATAAACAACTGCAAAGTACCCGCAAATACTTACAAAGGCAAATTGTAATATTTATATTTGAATACTTTAATATAATTACTACATTTGCACTCCCGTTTTTATTAGGAATAACGATTACAATATTACAATACAATCATGAAAAGAACGTTTCAGCCGTCTCAACGTAAAAGAAGAAACAAACATGGTTTCCGTGAACGCATGGCAACTGCTAACGGCAGACGAATATTAGCTGCAAGAAGAGCTAAAGGCAGAAAAAGATTAAGTGTTTCTGACGAGCGTCGTCACAAAGCATAATTTAAAGGTTGCTTTCCTCATGTGTTGAATGAGGATTGGAGCCGCTTATTTCGATAACACGGTTTACCAGTCAAAAGCAATCATGTACACTTTTAAAAAGGAAGAACGGCTATGTAATAAAAAGCTTATTGATGGGCTTTTTCGTAGCGGCTCTTCCTTTTTGTGTTATCCTTACCGCATATCGTGGATGGAGGTAAGTACGCCGCAATCAACGCCTGTACAGGTGCTGCTTGCTGTAGCAAAAAAACGCTATAAACGTGCAGTAGACCGCAACTTGGTTAAACGCCGCATGCGTGAAGCCTATCGTGTGCACAAGCAAGAACTGTTATATCAGCACTTGCAACAAAAGCACATCATTTTATCCATTAGCTACATTGGTAACGAGATTACCGACTACAGCTTTATGGAAAAGAAGATGCAGAAGATGTTGCACCAGCTTAATGAATTAGTGAATGCAAAGGTTACTGCAGCTGTTTAAAAAAGCAATAGGTGCTTTGTTCATTGGGCTAATCCGGCTTTACCAGATTATCCTTTCGCCCATATTAGGAGCGTCGTGCCGGTTTACACCAACCTGTTCACATTACGGCATACTGGCTGTACGCAAGTACGGGCCTTTTAAAGGCGGATGGCTTACTTTAAAACGTATTGTTCGGTGTAACCCTTGGGGCGGGCACGGACATGATCCTGTTCCATAAACAACTATGGCATTAATACTTCAATTAGAAACCGCCACCACGGCCTGCTCCGTTGCACTAACGGATAATGGCCAGTTATTGGCTCATAAAGAACTGAACGAGCGTAATATTCACGCTGAAGTAATTACTGTTTTTATAGAAGACGTGCTCAAAGCGGCCGGTAAAAGCTATGCTCAGCTAGATGCTGTGGCGGTGAGTAGCGGCCCTGGTTCTTACACCGGTTTGCGTATTGGCGTGTCAACGGCCAAAGGTTTATGTTTTGCCTTGGATAAGCCATTGATAGCCGTTGAAACCCTACAAGCTATGGCCGATGGTATGGCTGCCCAAAATGCCGATTCAGATATATTGCTATGCCCCATGATTGATGCTCGCCGTATGGAGGTTTACACGGCTATATTTGATGCCACCGGCAAACGCATCAGGCCAACATCAGCAGAAATTATTGATGAAAACAGTTTCAGCGATTTGCTGGCTGAGCATAAAATACTCTTTTTTGGCGACGGAGCGGAGAAATGTAAAGCTGTATTGCAAGGTAATCCCAACGCAAATTTTGCTACTGATTTTGTCAATTCAGCCCGATATATCACAACCGGCGCTGTGGCAAAATTTAAAAATAGCGATTTTGAAGATGTAGCTTATTTTGAACCTTTTTACTTGAAAGATTTTATTGCCGGTAAAAAGGGAGGACAGTAATCATATTGTGTTACCTGTCAAATAATCTGGTCCAAAAGCGTCCCAGCGGACCAGGCTCGCCGCCAGTTGGTATGTAGCTGGTATTACGCCATCTTTCAAACATTCGTCCAAATTTAACTGAGAATCCCAGAAAAACACTTGTGCCGGAATAGGGCATGTTCTTTTCAATGGCCGATTGATTTTTGTTGTTTGCGCTTAGCATATTAGCGCTCTGAGACAATTGCTCACTACCAACATAAAACTCCACATTTGGTGCTTTAAACATCAGTTGACCGCCCAGGCTTAGTACATGGTTATAATCATAAATACCTGTAGCTGTAAGTATAAAATTGCTGTATTGAATATGGTTTACCAATGCCGCTGTAGAGCCGCCGTGGTATAAAGCTTTAGCTACTATAGCCGTTGGTGTGTAGCTGATAACACTACCGGTAAACTTTTTACTTACAGATATTTCTGCCCGGCCTTCAATGGGAATATAATTGGCATACCTAATTGGAGCTTTCTCTACAAGTCTAGATAATGCGTTGATAACATTTTTTTCTCGGCTGCCTGTTCTTAGTCCCTCAACTGTGGTAGCATTACCAAAATAGGAAGCCCTGAAATTGTCTGACCAGCGAATGAATCCCAAGTCTTTAATATTACCTTGAATAGTAAAATTATCATCAGTTTTATAGGTAGCCCCTAAGCTAACAGAGGCCCCCGGATTTTTAAAGGAAAATAAGTCCTTTCTTCCAAATTGGCCGGGTTCAAATGAACTTAAGTAACTGCCGTGCATGTACCATGTAGCATTATCGGCAGTGGGATCAAAAGTCAATGTCGATCCATCAACCGTAATCTTATTATATGCAATACCTAGCAATGCACTTAGCTTAATGCCCAACGATAAATTACGTGTGGCCTTTTCGCGGTAGGTAAGGCTAAATTGATGGTAGCTTTCATAGTAAGCGCTTCCATTAAATATATTGTCGTATCTAGTGCCTGGTGCAAAAGCTTGTGATCCATTAAAAAAGGCAAACGTTTCATCAGTTAAATTGCCACGGCCATTGCCTTTGGTTTGAATGGAAGCGCCCAATTCCTGATCGCCGTTTTGATTACTCAAAATGCGAATCATTGCAAGGTATACATTTGCGTTTACCAAGATGTTATTAGGTCGTGCCTGTCCAATTTGCAACGCATCATTGTTGTATCGGCCTGTAAATGCTCTTGATTTTAAGGTAGTTTGTGCATTGCCTTTCAGATAACCAAAAGTGTTCAAATTTGGAACAAGGAAGTTAAAAGCGATGGTTCTGGTAGTATCTGCTATAAATACGCCTTGTGAGGGGTTTTCAAAAGACTCATATAATGTGCCGGTGTTGTAGTGGGAGAATCTTTGCGCCAGCGTAGCTGTACTGATGAAAAGAAAACTGAATGCAAGTAATGCTTTATTCATATCAATATGCCCCTTAGTCATTACGACGGTTGGGAGGATTTATTGCAGGGTTGAAAAATTACAAGTACAACACAGTTAGTGCTATTTTGTTCCGGCGGAACTTGCGGTATCAAGTTTCATGCAAAAGTTGGTATAAAATTCGTTATCCGATGCACTAAGTTGGTATGATGCGCCATAGAAATTATTTAATCCTGATTGTTGTTGGTATAATTGATACGTTTGGGGTTTAAGGTGACGTTTGAAAATAAAAGCCGAGTTTTTGAAGTTTACGTAAAAAGCTACATTGCATTGTTGACTTAGTAAGTTGTTAAATTCATTAAAAACAGTGCTATGGCTCAAAAAACGTGCGTTTAAATAATTGTCTTTATAGTTGCTTATTTCGCGTTTGGTATTGGCTAGTATCAGGTAATTATCCAAAATAATAAAGTGCGGGCGCTTTACAGCGTTAAATACATCTCCTAGCAAATAGTACGGTATGCGGTCATAATTAAGTTGTCCAGACTCGTCATCCGTCATGGTACTGATGTTAGTCAAAAAAGGCCGAAGTGCAGACCCGTCTTTCAATTCAACAATCACCAGCTTTTCATCAAACCGCGTGGTTAAAATAGCAAATTCGTGCCCCAGCTGTTTGTTAAATTCGTTGTCAATCTGTATACCCGTTTCCTGTTTAATTTTTTTGAATAGAGACGATCTCTCGGTGCTTAAACCCGCTTTTCGCTGCCAGTCGGCCAGCTTATATATAAATTTATTGATATCGTCAACCGCGAAGTTGTTGCTGTAAGCCGTAGTAAGCGGGAATATGTTTTTAAGGTGGTTGTTGACGGGTTTAAATGCGCTAAACAGGTTAAGATAACTAACCGCGCCATGAGCATTAAAATTGGTATAGCCGTTAAACATCAATGCGTCACTTTTATAATTCAAAGTTAACGCAGCGGTTGCTGGTAATATCCGTAAGGGCTTTAAAAAATCTGGATTATGCTGCTTAAACAAGGCATCAAATAAAGGTGTAAACGCCAGATTGTTGATGTACAGGTTGCCCAAACTATTGGCCGATTGTTGAGCAGGAAGCAATTTAAAAGTGGAACTGGTTTGCTTGGGCTCATAAGCAGCTGCTTGTTCCAGCAAAAGTTTTGAAAAGCTGCCTGTAAATACATTTCTTCCTTTTGTGGTTAGGTAGAAATCCTGGTTCTGTTTATTGAGATGAATACAATAACCCGGCTTACCAGCCAGATCGATTGCTTTAATAGTGATGGCAGTGTCGTGTAAAGCCGTTACTGTTTCAGTAGTAACGGCGTTTTTTACTGGGAGAGTAAACAGCAATGCAGGCACACCTTCGGCTTGTGGGTGAATAGATACATATATGTTTTGATCGTAAAAAGCGGCTTTTAGCACAGGATTCCGAAGAAATGCGTTTTGCAAGGTGTTCAAGCCTTGCAGTTGCTGTTCACCTATAACGCTCGAAAATAATGAACTGCTATCATATATATCATAAAAGCTATCGTCATTATCAAACTCAAAAATCAGTGCAGCTGTATTAGGAATAGTGCTGATTATTTGGTTGGTATGCGCCCCTGGCGGACTTAACTTTTTAAAGTAAGCAACTGTTATCGTCACGGCAGCAGCCAGCAGCATTAGGGTCAGGATAATCAGTCTTTTCATATTCAGGGTTATGCAGCAAAGTTAGATTTTTTACTTTGTGCCTATAAAGTAATTATTACAATTGGCTAATTTAGCTGTTTGCTATATATACGCATGAACCGAACAATAATTGTAACCGCTGCTATATTAGGCGCTATTGCCGTTGTAGCAGGCGCTTTTGGGGCACATGGTTTAAAAGCCATTTTGTCGCCGCAACAACTACAGATATGGGGCACGGCTGTTCAATATCATTTTTACCACGTTTTTGCGTTGTTATTCTTATCCACTTTTGCTAAATTTAAAAGTAACCTGATTTTTGCCAGTTACTGGCTGTTTTTATTAGGTATTTTATTTTTTTCAGGTTCCTTGTACCTGTTGTCATTAAGTAGTGTTTTAAACTGGGGATGGCTGCACGTGTTAGGACCTATTACGCCGGTTGGCGGACTGCTTTTTATTGCCGGTTGGATTACCCTGGCAGTAGCTGCAATCAGATTTAAATAAACAATGTTAGAATTTGCCGATACACACCATACCTCCGGTCGCATAACGTTATTTGCAGAAGTAATTCTGCCGTTGGCGATTTCTAAGAATTATACTTACCGTGTGCCTTATGAGTTAAATGAGGTGGTTGCGGTAGGTAAAAGGGTAGTGGTGCAGTTTGGCAAAAGCAAATTGTATACGGCCATTATCCATTCCCTTACCGAGCAGGCCCCCGAGCGTTACGAGGCAAAATATCTGATGGAGGTTTTGGATGATCGGCCCATTGTTACCCAGCAGCAATTGCAATTTTGGCAGTGGCTGGCCGATTACTATTTGTGTAACACCGGCGAAGTAATGACTGCTGCGTTGCCGGCTGCTTTTAAGTTGGCGAGCGAAACCCGCATCATGCTTAATCCCGATGAGCCTGTTGACCGTTCGTCCCTGCACGATAAGGAGTTTTTAATTGTTGATGCGCTCGATTTACAACCTGTACTTACGGTAAGCGATATTTCAAAGTTACTGGGACAAAAAACGGTAATGCCGGTATTGAAATTTATGTTTGATAAGAACATCATTCATATTTCCGAAGAGGTAAACGAAAAATACAAACCCCGTAAGCGTACGTACATCAAGCTACACGAATTTTACCAAGATCCGGACAACCTGAAAGCGCTTTTTACACAGTTGGAAAGACGTGCCCCAAAGCAATCTGACGCGGTGCTGGCTTATATTCAATTATCCAGGGGAGGTAAACTGGTTTCCAAAAACGATTTGATGGAAGCCAGTGGTGCTAATGCGGCTATAGTGAAATCATTAACCGACAAAAAAATTCTGGTGGCTGAAGACAAGAATGTAAGTCGCCTGTATTATGACACCTTAGAGTCGGCGGCAACTTTTACGCTCAATGAAGCACAGCAGGCGGCATTAGAGGCGCTTCAGCAGCAATTTCAGGAAAAGGATGTAGCGTTATTGCATGGCGTAACCTCTTCAGGCAAAACCCAAATATACATACGGCTGGTTGAAGCGGCTATACAGGCCGGTAAACAGGTGCTGTACCTACTACCTGAAATTGCTTTGACCACTCATGTCATTGAGCGTTTACGCAAATACTTTGGTAATGATATTGGCGTTTACCATTCCCGCTTCAATGATAATGAAAGGGTAGAGGTATGGCATAAGGTACTTAACCACGAGTATAAAGTGGTTTTAGGTGCGCGCTCATCGGTATTTTTGCCTTTTGATAATTTAGGATTGGTAATTATTGACGAAGAGCACGAAACCTCTTATAAACAATTTGATCCGGCACCTCGCTACAACGCACGTGATGCGGCTATCTTTCTGGCCAGCCGTTACAAAGCGAAAGTGTTGTTGGGCTCGGCCACGCCATCTTTCGAAACTTATTTTAATGCACGTACCGGCAAGTACGGTTTGGCCGAACTTACAGAACGTTTTGGTGGTGTAAGCCTGCCCGAAATACAGGTAGTAAGCGTTACCGAAGAAACTAAGCGGAAAACCATGCATTCGCACTTTACCAGTGTATTGATGAATGATATGGAGCTGGCGCTGAAGAATAAAGAGCAGGTAATCCTGTTTCAAAACCGCCGTGGTTATGCACCTGTACTAATGTGCAAGGTTTGTGCTTTTACGCCTCGCTGTATCAATTGTGACGTGAGTCTTACCTACCATAAAAGCAGTAAAAATTTGCATTGCCATTACTGCGGTTATAAGGAAGAAACGCTTAACATTTGCCCTGCGTGCGGTTCAACTCATTTAGAATATAAAGGTTTTGGTACTGAAAAGATTGAGGATGAACTAAGCGTATTATTACCCGATGCCCGCATAGCGCGTATGGATTTGGACACCACCCGTGCGCGTAACGCTTACCAGAATTTACTTAATGACTTAGAAGAAAAGCGTATAGACATCTTGGTGGGTACGCAAATGGTGGCTAAGGGGTTGGATTTTTCGGATGTGACGGTTATTGGCATTATCAATGCTGATAGCTTATTAAAATACCCGGACTATCGGGCCAACGAGCGCAGTTTTCAAATGCTGGCTCAGGTAAGTGGCAGGGCGGGGCGCCGGGGCAAGCAAGGGAAGGTGGTGATCCAAACTTATAATCCGCACCATAGGGTGATAGACCAAGTGATCAAAAATGATTACAAAGATTTGTACCTGACTGAAATCGAAGAGCGTAAAAGTTTTAACTACCCACCGTTTTACCGTATCATTCAGATGGACGTAAAGCACAAGGATGCCGAGAAGCTCTTTCACCAATCGCAATATCTGGCTGATGAACTGCGCAAGCATTTTGGTGATCGGGTGATAGGGCCTGAGTTTCCGCTGATAAGCCGTATTCGTAACTATTACATCAAATCTATTATGCTCAAGTTTGAGCGGGACACGATTTCTATTGCTAAGGTGAAAACAATTATCCGCGAGGTGATATTGCTATTTCAAACTACAAAGCTAAGCAAAGGGTGTATTGTACAGCCCGATGTGGATCCGTATTAATCCATAAAATTTATATTTTTTATGTTGATTATGGGTATGCCAAGATTGCCGGCTGATACAGGTACCATACCACAATGGTATCGCTTTGCTGTTAATTTATACGACACCCTGATTTTGGCATTTTCCTTTTTGTCAGCCTCTCTTAAATTGTCTGGATGATACCATTCATTTCCTGTTTGCATTTCCCAGTCGCAACCATCCGCAGCTAAACTGCCAGTGTAAATAAGTACGCCTTCTGCGTCTTTTGTTTCCTTGTCCTTTTTACACGCGCCGACGGAGATTAAAATGCTCAAAATCAATATTTTTAAAAGAGATTTCATGTAATTGGTTTATATATAATTACGCACGTTTTGAGTTTTAGCTACAATCACCTGAAAATAAAATTAGAAGGTTGCAAGTCAAATCATTAACCCTTTAACTAAAATTAATAGCACGAATTGGCTTAATAAGAGCCGCTGTTTTTTTAGCTTTGTATTGAAAATGGCTTATAAGTTTGTAGATAATTACCGCGAAAAAGGTGCGCGAAAAAGACTGGTTGAATTGCTGAAAAAGAAGGGGATTGGAGATGAGTATGTATTACAGGCCATTGGCAAGATACCCCGTCATTACTTTTTTGATGAAACGTTTTGGAGCCAGGCTTACAAGGATATTGCTTTTCCAATAGGCGAAGGACAAACTATATCGCAGCCTTATACCGTAGCTTATCAATCAGAATTACTGCACATCCGCAAAGGTGATAAGGTGCTCGAAATTGGCACCGGGTCGGGTTATCAAACCTGTGTTTTGATGGAATTGGGAGCCGAGGTGTATACCATCGAGCGCCAGGAAAAGCTATTTGAGCGCACCGTTAAGGTGTTACCTTATATGGGCTACAAGCCGCAGTTTTTTTTAGGAGACGGCTCAATGGGTATTGAAACGCATGCCCCTTATGATAAAATTATCGTGACTGCAGGAGCCCCAACGGTGCCCGAAGTATTGCTGCGTCAGCTAAAGATTGGTGGCTTGCTGGTTATACCGGTTGGCAACGAGCAGGAACAAAAAATGGTGACTATTCTGAAAGTAGCAGAAAACGATTATGAAAAGGTGGTGCTTGATACATTTAGGTTTGTACCACTGGTAGGAGATAAGGCTTGGTGACTGGCCGAGTCAAAAATTAAGAAACAAGAATATAAATTTGCTTAAATGGAGTGTTCCCTGCTCTTAAATCTACATTCTTGTTTCTTTCAAATCATCGCTTCATTACTCGGCTCAATTCAATCTTTGCATCACGTTCTTTCATCGTCTCACGCTTATCGAACGCTTTTTTACCTTGCGCCAAGCCGATTTTAAGTTTGGCAAATCCACGTTCGCTGATAAACAATGCCAGCGGCACTATAGTAAATCCTTTTTCCTCACTGCGGAACTTTAATTTTTTCAATTCCTTTTTATTAAGCAACAACACACGGTCGCGCTTGGCTTCGTGGTTATAAAACGAACCGTGTGAGTATTCAGAAACGTGCAGATTGCGTACATACAACTGATCGCTGATAAAAGTACAGAAGGCATCGTTCAGGTTGGCTTTGCCTTCGCGTATAGATTTAATTTCGGTACCAAGCAATTTTATACCGGCGGTATATTCGTCGAGTATATGATACTCAAAGTATGCTTTTTTATTTTTTATGTATAACTGTTCACTCATGGTTGGCACTGCAAATATGCAAATTATTTTTTCTGTGGTTTAACTACCAGCACGGGCACGTTAACCAGGTGCCGTACTGTATCAACTGTAGTGCCATAAATCAAATCTTTTAAAGCTTTGTGTCCATGCGAACCCATCACCAAAAAATCTACTTTTTGTTGTTTAACTACTTGTGCAATGGCTTGTGCACGGTTGCCATAGCCAATATGTGCATGTGAAGTATATCCTAAGTTATTCAACGCGGTTACATATCGTTGTAAATTGTCTTGGTCGCTTTGGGTTTCATAGTCGTTCGCTTGGGTACCATGGTAGCGAGCACCGGCTGTTTCAACAACATGTATCAGCGAGTAAGTGGCGTTCTTACCGCCCTGCATCAGGGCATGGCTGATGCTGTCTTGGTCATTGTCCGAAAAATCTATGGTAATACCAATCTGGCTATAATGTATAGCCTTTAATTCTTCAATAGCTTTAGCTATGCCATGCGGTATTGCTGCAGGCTTATGATCGGAATGATGAATGAAAGGCTTTATCAGTATATACAGTAAGAGCATACCGATGGCAGTAGCGATCGGGGTAATCAAATAATGAACAAGCGGTGCCATAGCAGGATTAGCCTGTGACCAATTGCCAATTTCCTCAACAACCAATCGTCCGTTCAAACCAACAATCAGCACCGTGAAAATCCATGCGGCTATTTTCATCCAAAGTGGTATAGCAAATTTGCCCATTAACTCCTTATCTGAAGTAAAGTGAATGAGTGGTATTACTGCAAAGCCCAATTGCAGGCTTAGCACTACCTGGCTTAATACCAACAGTCGGCTTAAACCTTCGCTACCTGAATAAAGCACCGTTAAAAAGGCCGGTACTATAGCCAGTAACCGCGTAATTAAACGTCGTAACCATGGTGCTATACGCAAATTAAGGTGGCCTTCCATTATAATTTGCCCAGCCAGGGTTCCGGTAATAGTTGAACTCTGGCCCGACGCAATTAGTGCAATAGCAAATAATGCGGGAGCCATAGCACCAAAAATGTTATACAACAGTTTGTGTGCATCTTCAATTTCGGCTACCTGATGATATCCGTTTTTAAAAAAAGCGCTGGCCGCTAAAATTAAAATAGCTGCATTTACAAAAAAGGCAAGGTTAAGTGCAACCGTGGTATCTATCAGGTTAAATTTTAACGCACTGCGTATACCCTCGTCGCTACGGTCAATTTTTCGGGTTTGCACTAATGATGAATGTAAATACAGGTTGTGTGGCATTACCGTTGCACCTATAATGCCTATGGCAATATACAAGGCACTATGGTTCAACGTCGTCGGCACAAAACCTTTCATAATTTCGGGCACAACTGGTTTTACAATAATCATCTCTATCAAAAACGAAAGGCCAACGATGAATATCAACGATACAATAAAGCCTTCTAACTTTCGCATGCCTTTGTTAAGTAAAAAAAGCAGGAGTATGGTATCTAATAACGTAATGGATACACCCCAAATAAGCGGAAGTTTAAAAAGCAGCTGCAAACCAATAGCCATGCCCACAACTTCGGCTAAGTCACAGGCTATAATGGCTATTTGCGCTAACACGTATAAACAAAAATTTATAAAACGGGGATAGGCATTTTTAGATGCTTGTGCAATATCCAGCCCGCGTACTATCCCCAACCGGGCACTTAATGATTGCAGCAGTAATGCAATCAAATTAGACAATAACAATACCCAAATAAGCCTATAACCAAACTGACTGCCCGCCTGCAAATCTGTAGCCCAGTTGCCGGGATCCATGTAACCGACACTTATTAAATAAGCCGGACCAATAAAGGCCCAGAATTTTCGCCACCCGGTTTTGCTTTCTGTTTGCACAGAACCGTGTACATTGCCAAGCGATTCACTATTTGTAGAATTCATATAGCTATCAGTAAGTTTTTAGCCACTTCGCGGCTGATGTTCAAGTGTTTTTTGTCTGATTTTATTTCCAGGCAAAGGTCGTATTCGGTTATCTCGGTAATGCGTATTTCTTTGCCTATCGTTAATTGTATCTTTTCCAGGTACTGTAAAAATGACGCAGAGTGATCGCTTACACCGGCAACGGTACCGCTTTGGTTTTCGCTTAGTGTTAATGCCGGATGCAGTAGGTGAGATTTAATTTCGCCGTTGGTGTTTGGTATCGGATCACCATGTGGATCAAATTCAGGGAAGCCCATAAATTCATCCAGCCGGTTAATCAATTCAGTCGAAGAAATATGTTCCAGTTCTTCGGCCATATCATGCACCTCGTCCCATTTAAATCGGAGCTTCTCTACCAAAAAGTGCTCCCACAAGCGATGCTTCCGGATAATACCTAAAGCTACTCCTCGACCGGCTGATGTAAGGCTTGCGCCTTGGTAACGTGCATAATTAATCAGCTTTTTATCAGCCAGTTTTTTTAGCATGTCGGTTACTGATGCAGCTCGCGTGTTAAGTGCCGCAGCAATATCATTAGTGGTAGCCTGATCGGCTTTTTCCAGCAAATGATAAATGCTCTTGAGGTAGTTTTCTTCGGTAAATGAGTGCATTTTAACAAATCTAATTAAAAATTTAGACTAGTCTAAATTTTGTAACTGGTAAAATTTGGTTTTGTTTGAGTTATTCATTAAAAAATTTTATTTTGAAAAAGGGGCTATTATATTTGCGCTATGGCCGCTGAATTAGATAAGATAGATTTACAAATACTTAAAATTTTACAAGAAAACGGAAGGATTACCAATTTGCAGTTGTCAAATGAAATTGGTTTATCACCTGCACCTACGCTAGAGCGGGTTCGAAAGCTTGAAAACGCCGAGTATATTAAAAGCTATCATGCGGTAGTAGATGAAGAGAAGCTAGGTTTGGGCATTAAAACATTCATCCAGGTTTCTCTTGATTTTCATAAGAGTAATACCATCGAAATATTTCTGGACGCCATTCAGCATATTCAGGAAATTACCGAGTGCCATCACGTAACTGGGCAGTGCGACTTTCTGTTAAAAGTTTACGTACGTGATATAAAATTATATGAGCAATTGATTATGGAAAAAATCAGTCGTATCCCGGTGGTAAAAACATTTCAAACCATGATGATTATGTCTACCAGTAAACGGGAATCTACCTTGCCACTGGAATATTAGGATAGAGCCAAGAAACAAGAGCCAAGAACTAAGATTTCTGACGGGTTTAAACCATGCGGATTATCTTGTCTCTTGCTTCTTAGCTCTAAAATTTAATGTATCTGCCAGTCAATGGGCGCATCGCCTTCCTTCTCCAAAATTGTATTGGTTTTTGAAAAATGGTGGCAGCCAAAAAAACCACTGTCTGCCGAGTAGGGTGAAGGGTGAGCGGCTGTAAGGATATGATGTTTGTCAGCGTCAATCAGTTCAGATTTAGCCTGCGCAAACTTACCCCATAACAAAAATACAACGCCTTCTTTTTGTTCCGATATCTTTCGGATTACAGTGTCAGTAAAGATTTCCCATCCTTTTTTTTGATGCGACCCCGGTTTGCCGGCACGCACAGTAAGCGTAGCGTTTAATAACAACACGCCTTGGTCGGCCCACTCGGTTAAGTCGCCATGGTTAGGGATGGTAAAGCCTGATATATCGGTTTGTAACTCTTTATAAATGTTTTTAAGTGATGGTGGTACGGTAATTCCTTTTTGCACAGCAAATGATAAACCAAAAGCCTGGTTGGCGCCATGATAAGGATCTTGACCCAGTATTACTACTTTTAATTTGTTAAAAGGCGTGTGTTTAAAAGCATTGAATATGTTGCTGCTTTTTGGATATACGGTTTCGCCAGCATCTTTTTCTTGTTTCAAGAATGCTTTAAGCTTCAACATGTAATCTTTTTCAAATTCGTCATGCAAAACTTCCAGCCAGGAAGGTTCTAAATCTATAGCCATAAATATTTGTGCAGGTAATTGATTAAGAGTATAAATAAACGGATATTTGCACTTTAATACAAAGTACAAACGATGTCAAATATTGTTCGGTTAATTATTGCCTGTGTTATTTTAGGTGCAGGCGTTACCTTAGCAGGTTTCGGCTTTTGGGGATGGGGTATCCTGGTGTTCCTGATTGGCGGCTTAGTACTGCTTACTTATTTCTTTAATGAAAACATGCTGGTAGCTCAATACTATCTGCGTAAAGAAAATACAGACGAATCTGAAAAATGGTTAGGTAAAATTACTGACTATGAAAAGCAATTATTCAAAGGCCAGCATGGCTATTATAACCTTTTGGTGGGTTTGATTGAGTCGCGCAAAGCACCATTGAAGTCAGAAAAATACTTTAAGAAAGCACTTTCACTAGGCATGACTATGTCTCACAATACAGCTTTGGCTAAATTAAGTCTGGCGGGTATTGCGATGGCGAAACGCAATAAAATAGAGGCACAACGTTACTTACAAGAAGCTGCCAAAGAGGATAAAAATAAGCTGCTGGCCGAGCAAATAAAAATGATGAAAGGCCAGATGGCTCAAATGGATAAACAAGTACAACGCGGTTTCCGTAATTATTAGTTGCTTAAATAAAGCATATTAAAAAAAGGCTTACCTAATAAACTGGTAAGCCTTTTTTTATTTAAGTTGACGGTACACTTTGTTCTTAATTACCCAATACAATCCTTTTACATCTGTTTTCCATACTGGTAATATAAAAATTAAGGCAATTTCTTCTACCAGATCAATCAGCGTGGCAATAGCGGCAATATAAAATAACAGTACAATAGGGTCATTAAAAAAGTGAAACAAAATCAAGAATATTCCCTGAAGTACAGCTGCTATTTTAGCCGTGTAAGTATGAAAAGAGGTCATTTTACCATATTTAAGCCAGGCATAAGCGTTCTGTACTAAGTAAAGAATAACCAGCAAACTGCCTAATACAATTTCCTGCTTCAAAAAATCTGGCTTAAATATGTAAATGCCAACAATAGCGGCAAGCACTGTTAAATCATCCGCAATAGAATCAATAGTTGAACCCAGCGAGCTTACCACTTGGTATTTGCGTGCCAGGTAGCCATCAATAGCGTCTGTAAAAAAGCTAATGGCCAGCAGCCATTTAAATATTCCAGGCTGATGGGTAAATATAAGGTAAAGCAGCACAGGAGCTGCCAGCATACGGTAGAAAGTGATGAAGTTAACTATATAAAAAAAACGTTTGCGCATATTATTTGAACTGGCGTCTGGCAATAAGTTGTATGATACTTTTCCTAAAGTAAAGCATCAGTATCAAACACAAATTTAACTTACATGCCGTATTTAAGTTTTAATACGGCTGACTGCGTTGATTTATTTACATTACTTACAGACTTTTAAATCAGTTTCAACCTGCTTTAAATTAAACAATCCCAACTGATTTCCAAATGAGTTTTGCACGTAGGTAAGTACCTTCGCTATCTCAATAGGGGTTAAACCGCTAGCCGGCATTTTGCCGTTGTAATTGTTGCTGTGGATGATAATATTGCCGCTTAATCCGTTTTGCATGTAGCAACTCAGCTGTGCACGGTTGCTTTTTAAAAAATCGGCATCATTAAGTGGGGGAATCAGCGCAGCTAATCCTTGCCCCTCCTTGCCGTGGCAGTTTTGACAATGCGTTTGATAGATGAGCTGCCCAGATGAATAATATCTTTTAAATTCCATTTCCTGCTCGCTCTGGCAGGCAAACATTGCACATATTACAATAGTCAAGAGGATAATTACGCCAAACAACCTCATTGTGCTATCGCTTCATCAGGCTCGGCCTGCAAGGTTTTAATATCAGTAACAAGTTTGCTTACTTCTTTTTCGTCTGTGCCATTGTATGTACCACGGATGCGCTTTTGCTTATCAACCAACACAAAATAACCCGAATGGACGGCGCCGCCTGGCGCTGCTTTGTCTTCTTGCACTGCTACTAAATAGCTACCTGCAAGTTTATAGGTTTCTTCTTTTTTACCTTGAAGCAGCCACCAGTTATCACCTTTAATTCCAAGTTTATCGGCATAGCTTTTTAATACAGCAACACTATCATGAGATGGGTCGATGGTGTAAGACACGATTTTTACATTGCTGCCATTCTTAAACTCGTTATACACATTAAGCATGTTGCGGTGCATAATTGGGCAAATAGAAGGGCAAGTGGTAAAAAAGAAATCAGCCACATAAATGCTGCCATCTAGTGATTTATCGGTAATGGTTTTACCATACTGGTTAACATAACTAAACGGTGGAATAGTTTGATATACCGTATCAGTAACAGTTTTTCCATTTACTGTTTTTGTTACCGCCTCGCGATTGCCGTATACAGGCAGTTTGTTTTCACTTTTGTTAGACGAACAAGCGCTCCATAGTAACAGAGCTGCAAGCCCGGGTATTAATAATTTCATTTTTTATAAATAGCAATATAAGTGTTAGATTGATTAACAGCCGCTGTAATTTGATTATCAACTTCCATTAACTTTTTTTTCTGATCGGCTAAGTACTTCATGATCTCGTCATGGGATTTGCCGGTATTATCGGCAGTAAACTGGTGCATCCAAAATTCCATAGTTTTATCGGCAACATTTAGCTTACTGATACATGTGGTTGCCGAGTCTCTGCTGGCACCTGGCTTAATGGTTTTAACTAAGCTGTCTAATACCATTTTGTTTTTAACAGCAGCTTCGTCTTTGGCCATTACCTCGTCGTGCAGTTTAATTACCTGGCTCATCAGGTCTTGTTCCTGCTTTTTGTTATCGTTGCAGGCACTTACAATCAGACTGACTAAAGCAATGCCTAAAAAAGTTTTCTTACTCATAATTGTTCACGTACGTAAAATATGTAATCGGTTGCCGGTAGTTTTTCCAGTCCTGCCAGATTGATGTGCTGCCCGGCCTGCGCCCGATGATGGGTGCCATGGTTAATTACATGTGTCAAAACATCTGATAATTTATCACTGTACTTTGCACCTCTGGAATTTTGGTAACTGATATTTGTTTGCCATTCCTTGTCATCAACATTCTGCAAATAGCCAAGCCACCCGGTAGTGTTTTCTTCCACGGCAAGTTTCATTTGCTGCAATGTCCAGTCTTGAGGCCATAGTGGGCCGGCATACGCTGGTTGATATTGGCAGCGCTTGAGCCATACTTGCTGAGCCGCCAGTAAATGTGCCATTAAGTGCATTGGCTTTTCTGGCTGATGTGCTGCTTCAATTGCATCTAAAATTTGCAAATTTGCAACGCGGTCATACCCAAACAGGCGCATGAAATAATCTTTCATGTTGCAAATGTATTGAACTAATTGATAACACGTGAAAAGTAAACAAGCTGATTTATTATTATATATATTAAAATGCCTCATCGGCACTACAATCGGCTTTTACATATACAGGCTTTATCCGACAGTGGGAAGCTGGAGCTTGATCTCAATTATTCTGGTTTTAGCGCCCGACCGTAAAGATGCGCTCAATTTGGCCATCAATCGTATTAAAGCCAATTTAGTAGGCGCTGTAATAGGATTAACGCTGTTTTATATCCATCCAATCAACTTATTGATGATTTGTATTGGTATCGCCTTATCAATCATCTTCAGTGAATTGTTAGGCATTCAAGTGGCTGCCCGAACAGCCGCAGTTTCAGTGCTTATTATTACCATGCACGAGCCCGGTAAGTATTTTTGGAACGTGGCTTTGGAACGTGCAGGCGGCGTAGTTAGCGGGTGCGTTATAGGAGTTATAATTACGTATGTGTTTCATGTTATTGTGTTAAAGTCAAAGCGTACCATACATCGTGCAAGGTTATAATCAATTTTGAAGATACGATGTGTCAAATAAGTGATTAAATACCTACTTTTGCACTCTCGCATTCAATACGTTGCTCGTTAATTAGGGCAACTTACAATGTATAATAATACGGCATGTTCACACAAACACATATCAACCGGTTTCAACAGCTGGAAACTCCTTTTTATTACTATGATTTAAACTTGCTGCAACAAACCTTAACGGCTTGTGCCGAAGCGGCATACTCATATAATTACCATGTGCATTACGCTTTAAAAGCCAACTTTAACCCTAAAGTGTTAGATGCTATCCAGGCGGCGGGCTTTGGTGCCGACTGCGTAAGCGGCAATGAAGTGAAGGCAGCAATTGCACATGGCTTTACCAACAATAAGGTGGTCTTTGCAGGTGTAGGTAAATCAGACAAGGAAATTAACGCTGCGCTGGATGCAGATATATTTTGCTTTAACAGTGAATCGGTTCAAGAGCTGTTGGTAATTAATGAGCTTGCTCAAGCCAAAAATAAAATTGCTCGTATTGCTATTCGTATTAACCCTAATGTAGATGCACATACGCATCATCACATTACTACTGGTTTAGAAGAGAATAAATTTGGCATCAACACCTGGCAGTTGGAAGAAGTGCTGGCAACGCTAAAAAGCTGTAGTAATCTGGAGTTTATTGGTGTACATTTCCATGTCGGATCACAAATTACAAACATGGATGTGTTTAAAAATCTGTGTTTGCGCGTAAATGAATTACAGGAGTGGTTTGATGAGCAAGGTTTTGCCATTAAGATATTGAATGTTGGCGGTGGCTTGGGCGTTGATTACTATCATCCAGAAAGCAATTCGATGTGCGACTTCAAAACTTATTTTAAAATTTTTAGAGATTATCTGAAAGTAAAACCTGGTCAGGAAGTGCATTTTGAACTGGGCCGGGCGCTGGTGGCGCAAAGCGCTTCGTTGATATCGCGTGTATTGTATGTGAAAAACGGGCAGAAGAAAAACTTTTTGATACTTGATGCAGGTATGACAGAGTTAATTCGCCCGATGTTATATCAAGCTTACCACGTTATCGAAAACATTAGCAGTCAATCAGAAAATACCATCAATTACGATGTTGTTGGCCCCATTTGCGAGAGTACTGATTGTTTCCGTACTGATGTGCAGCTGCCGGAATCTAAGCGTGGTGATTTGATTGCCATTCGTACAGCAGGCGCATATGGCGAGGTGATGGCATCAGGCTATAACCTGCGCGATAGGGTAGAGAGTGTTTACTCTGAAGTTGAGGTTACACAAGCATCATTGTAGTTTAACGTTGGGCTAATTTGCGGCAGGTACTTTAGTGTAAATCTATTAAAGTATGAAAATGCTGATGAATTTAGGCCAGTTTTTAAACATCATCCGGGAGTGGATGATGGTTAAAAGCGTGAAATCGTCTTTTATACATTAAGTCGGTTTCTTGAAAACATTTCTGTATCCAATTCATTTAAACAAATTGGACTGGATACAGGTCTGCTTACTTATGAACAATACTAGCGGTAGCTCTGCCTTTAACAAGGATATTTTTGGTAATACTTTTGATTGGGGCGTATCTACAGCTGCTTTTCAAACAGAGGGGGCTTGGGCCGATGACGGCAAAGGTGAATCAATATGGGATGCCTTTACCAGTAAAAAAGGTAAAGTGCATGGCGGGCAGCATGCCCGTATCTCCTGCGATTTTTACCATCGTTATAAGCAAGATATAGATATTGTTAAAAGCCTAAATATTCCCAACTTTCGTTTCTCCATCGCATGGACCCGTATCATTCCCAATGGTAGCGGACAAGTTAATCAGGCCGGCATCGATTTTTACAACCGTGTAATTGATTACTGCCTTGAGCAAGGCGTGCAACCTTGGTTAACAATTTATCACTGGGATTTGCCGCAGGCGCTGGAAGTTCAGGGCGGCTGGACTAACCGTAACATCATTGATTGGTTTACGCGATATGTTGAGGTTTGTGCAAAGTACTTTGGCGACCGTGTAAAACACTGGATGGTGATGAATGAGCCAGCTGTTTTTACCGGTGCAGGATATTTTTTAGGGTTGCACGCGCCCGGACGTACAGGTTTAAAGAACTTTTTACCGGCCGTACACCATGTTACCTTGAGTATTGCCGCCGGAGCAAAACGGCTTCGTGAATTTTTGCCCGATGCTATGATTGGCAATACGTTTTCTTGTTCGCACATAGAGCCATTAACATCAAAAGCCAATGATGTGGCTGCTGCGTTACGTGCCGATGTGTTGATTAACCGCTTGTTTATTGAGCCGCTTTTAGGGTTAGGTTACCCAACAGATGATTTGCCTGTATTGCGAAAGATTGAAAAGTACTTTTATCCCGGAGATGAAGATAAACTTACTTTTGAATTTGATTTCATAGGTCTGCAAAACTACACGCGCGAGATAGTTGAATATTCGTTTTTTACCCCTTACATTAGTGCTAAGTTAGTAGAAGCAAAGCGTCGTAAGGTGCCGCTTACCGAGATGGGGTGGGAAGTGTATCCTGAGGCAATGTACCATGTTATAAAAAAGTTCAACGCTTATCCTCAAATTAAAAATATTGTAATAACCGAAAATGGAGCGGCATTTGAAGATGAGGTGAAGGACAATATTGTTAACGATGAACTGCGGGTAGCTTACCTGCAAGCTAATTTAAAGCAGGTGCTAAGGGCTAAAGAAGAAGGTGCCAAAGTAAACGGTTATTTTGTATGGACTTTAACTGATAATTTTGAATGGGCTGAAGGTTACCGACCGCGCTTTGGGTTGGTGCATGTTGATTTTGAAAACCAGCAACGTTTGGTTAAACAGTCGGGTTACTGGTATCGCGATTTTCTACGTTAATGCTGTTTGAATTAGTAGTCGTGTCTGACAGCGGTTCCTGTTTGCTTTTTTTCAGCCGCACATGAAAGGTTGTGCCTTTATCAGTGCTACTTTCAAACCAAATTTGCCCATGATGCTTTTCAATAATTTGACGGCATATAGATAAACCCAAGCCAAAAGATTTTTCGCCTAACGTGCCGGGGCGTTTCGCTTCGGTAAACATGTTAAATACATGAGGCTTTAAGTTTTCGGGTATGCCTATGCCATTATCTTTAACTGTAAACTCAATTTCCTCTTCCAGTTCTGTAACGCCTACTTGAATGGTGGCTCCAACTGGGCTAAACTTGATGGCATTGCTAATAAGATTACTCATTACACGCCATATTTTTTCCCGGCTTATCCATAATTCCTTCGGCCTATCTAAAGCGGTTAATACAATCTGCTGGTTTTTTTCTGCTGCTTTGAAGCGAAGCAGTTCTACACTATTGTTTACCAAGGCATTAATATCCACCCATTGGTTAACTAATCTGTCTGAATTATTACTGGTTGCCTCCAAAATTTCATTAATTAATTCAATAGAATTGTAGGCAGTTTCTTTAATTAAATTCAGACAAGATTTTTGCTCTTCATTGTAACCTTCATCATCAGCAATGGCATGTGATAATGAAGCTATACCACCAACCGGATTGCGCAAATCATGTGCAACGGCACGCAAAATGCGATCCTTTTCGCGGCTGCTTAACTCCAGATCGTTCATGGCGCTTTCCAGAATTACATTCTGTGTGTTAATTTGCTGATTCAGTTTATGCAGAGCATATACGTTGATTTTTGATTTTCTCCAATACTTGTAGATGAGCAAAAGCAGTGAAATGGCCACCACTGCAAAAGCTGCGGCTATAGCCAAATAAATATTTTGTTGCTGATTTATTTTTTTTAAGCCTTCCAACTCATAATCCCGCTCAAATCGGCGTAGTTGTTCACTGATATCTGTTTCTTTTAGTGCCAGTGATTTTTTACTGGCTCTATTCTTTTCAGCATCGTAAAGTTTAAAGTAATCGATGGCTTGCCTTAAATCGCCAAGTTCTTCATAGTAACCGGCTTTTAATATATTCCAGTCTGCATTGGCATCTGTATCATTGATGCTATCCAACAGCGGCTTTATAAATGTTAAAGTGGATTTTAAAGAGTCGGTTTGACTTTTGGTCAGGTAAATGTGTGCAAGTTTCAATTCTGAAAACAAAGCATCTTTATTGTCATTTCCTTTCTTAATATTTATTGCTATGCTCTTTCTAAGTAACCCTTCGGCCTGCGTAAATTTGTTTTGTTTTAAAAGCATGCTGGCTTGATTACCGTAAATAACGGCACGTGCTACGTTCCAAGAATTAGTGGCGTTTGGAAATAATTTCGATTTAGCATCAATAAATGTTAATGCTTTACTGAAATACATGCCCGCGCTATCTAATTCACCAGCTCCTTTATAACTGATGCCGGCATTGTTAAGCAACTCTTGCTGTCGGTATATGCTTTTAAAGGAAAGTTGGCAGGCACCAGCTTCATCAAAGCTGGTTTTAAAAAAGTGGGCAGCAAGGCGGTAATGTTCTTGCTGGTATAAAATCATGCCCATACGGTAACTGTAGTCGCTAAGCATACAATCGTGCAGTTTGCCGTTTTGTCCCGACATTAACTTGCCTTGATAAAAGTATAAATAGGCTTCATTGAACCTGCCTTCACTAAAAAGTGCATCGCCTTTATAAAAGCAACCATTGCTATAATAGCTGCTATACTTTTTTTTTAACAGAGGCGAACTAAATAGCTTTAATAGGCTATCAGCGTATAAGATGGCTGTGTTGTTATTATGCAGTATATGGTAACGATAGTTATAATGGAAAATATAGTACTCAGCTTTTTGCTGTACGCTCAATAGCTTAAACTGGTGCTTTGCAGCATCCAAAATAGCAATAGCTTGTGCATGATGTCCCTCATCATAAAGTCGGTTGGCCGAGTCAAGTATTTTATTATATGACGCAGCAGTTTTAGGTTCATCTGCCGTTTTGTGCATGCAAGACCCCATTACAAACGCAATGGTTAAAACCATAAAAGAAGCTAGTACTGAGTCAAACGCATGTTTTTGACTTTCCTTTTTTGAAAAAGCGTACAGTGGTTTATAAGTTCGCAAGTGTAATGTTAACGCTATGGTAATTTAAGCTTTATAAAGATATGTAGTTGAAATCATTTTTAACTAGTACATTAAAAATATAGTTAAATAACCCGTTTTATATAGCTTTGGGCTATAAATAATTTCCATGTCCAAAATTTTAAAGGTAAGTTTAATAGGCGCAGAATTTTTTGCCCGCCACGGCTATTACCCTCAAGAACAGATACTCGGTAACCGGTTTGTTGTAGATATTGATGCGCAGTTTAGCGCAAGTGTCAATATGGCGACTGATGAAATTGCAAACACCTTAAACTATGAGCAGTTACACAACATCGCCACCGAGCAAATGCAACTAACTAAGCAACTTCTGGAAACCGTTGCCCACGGAATTGCAGACGAAATAATGCGACGATTTCCTTATATACTACAGCTAAGTGTATGCGTAAAAAAATTACATCCGCCTTTAAAAGGACAGGTAGGCGCATCGGCCGTTACAGTAATTATTAATAACGCAAACTAAATTTAGTTGGTGTTGGTTATTAAGCCTGGTTCATCATACTCAATCATCCGTTGGCGCTCGCGCGTAGGGATGGGGATCGATCTGTTGGCTTTGTAATCGTAACTTATGCAAACCGATTTGCCGGTAGTACAAATTTCTTCTTCGCCATCAGCCGAAATTTTGACCAGTACGTACATGACGTCAAAACTGCTGTTGCCTATACGTGAGGTGCGCATATAGCAGGCTATCTGATCGTCTATGGTAATAGGCTTCAAATAATTTATTTCCGAACGGCCAAGTATAACACCCGCATTGTCGAAATCCCAACCAATAATTTCTCGCCAGTATTTGAGACGGGTGATTTCAAAGTAGGTTAAATATATCGTGTTGCTTACGTTACCATAAGCATCTATATCCGAAAACCGGATAGGGATGATGTTCTTATATTTATAACTTGATAAATTTTCAGTCATTTTATGTCTTTTTGTCGTGTTGAAAATATTTCTCGAGACATATTGTCTGAAAAATTAGAAATAGTACCGTTGGTATAACAGTTGTATAACTAACAACGAAAATAATAAAAGAAATTTTTTGGAGGATATAAAAATGACATTAGTAAAATTTAACAACGGACAAAGAAGACCTGTAGTAGCTCCACGTTTTAATGATGTGTTAGATACAATATTTAACGACACTTTTTTTCAAGCTCCTCAATTAGCTAAAGTGCCTGCTGTAAACATTGCCGAAGCTGAAAATAGCTTTGCTATAGAGTTGGCTGTTCCTGGTTTGAAGAAAGATGATTTTAAAATTAGCCTGGACAAAAATGTGTTAAGCATTTCCGCTGATGTGAAAAAAGAAGAAGGTGCTGAAATTAAGAAATACAACAAAAAGGAATTCAGTTTCGCATCATTCACCCGTTCGTTTACCTTACCTGAAAGCGTGGATCAGGCCAAAATCGAGGCTGAATACGTTGATGGTATTTTAACCCTAACCTTGGCTAAAAAAGAAGAAGCTAAAGTTCAGACCCGCGAAATCGCAGTTAAATAAAATAAAAATTTGTTTTCATAATAGGTTGTTGGTTTAGTTTGATTAAGCCGCTCTGGATATCCGGAGCGGCTTTTTAATTTTTATCAGAAATTTCAGGAGTATCAGATCGGTAGAGTGAATAACCTAATTTTAAATCAAACATCAACAAGTTGTAGAATAACTAGTTACGCATATTTATATATTGCAATGGCTGTCCAAAATCTTCGCCACGGCACAGGCTGATAACAGCTTGCAGATCATCAATTTTTTTTCCCTGTACACGCACCTGGTCGTCCATGATAGATGCCTGTACTTTCAATCCGCTGTCTTTTATCTTTTTAACAATCTTTTTAGCAACTTCTTTATCAACTCCTTCTTTTATGTTGACTTCTTTGCGTATCATGTTCCCTGAAGCGTAGTGCTCTTTGCCAAAGTCCAGAGCTTTAGGATCGAGATGCTGTTTCATCATACGGCTGATGATGGAATCTTGAATAGCTTTCAGACGCATATCATTCTCGGTAACGATGGTGATCTGGTTCGTTTTCTTTTCTAAATCAACCGTACTTTTTGAGTCATTAAAATCGTAGCGGTTTAATATTTCTTTTTTAGCGTTATTGATGGCGTTGTCTAAAGTCTGTCCGTCAATCTGGCTTACAATATCAAAAGATGGCATATAGGTAAGTGATTTATGTATACTGTGCAAAGGTAGGGTATAGGTTATAGAATTAACAAAACACACTTAAAATATTTAAGTTAATATTATATTAACATTCAAATAAGCAGCTTTGCAGCTACCTTACGCGTGCTATTGCGTTATTATTTATGGCTCACAAACGGATACCTTTAATAAACAGAGAAATAAGCTGGTTGTACTTTAACGATCGTGTGCTTCAGGAAGCCGCCGATCCGACAGTGCCGTTAATTGACCGTGTCAAATTTTTAGCCATCTACTCGTCCAACCTTGATGAATTTTATCGTGTACGGGTAGCTACACTTAATCGCCTGGCTAATCTGAACGAAAAAGCAAAAGCCGTTTTAGGATACAATCCTAAAAAAGTACTGGCTCAGATAAAACAGTTGGTAGTAAAACTGGATAAAAAGTTTAATAACCTTTACGAAAATATTATTGTAAAGCAGCTGGCCGAGAACAAGATCTTCATTTTAAACGAGCGGCAGTTAAATGTAAGTAGGGGGAGCTTTGTTAAACAATATTTTCGCGAAAAACTGCTATCGACTTTGGTTCCGATAATGCTGGATCCGCAAGCACCTTTTCCTGAGCTGAAAGACCGGCGCATTTATTTTTTTGTAAAACTTACAAAGGGTAAAAGAACACGTTTGGCTATAATTGAGTTTCCGCGCACATTGCCACGTTTTTTGGTGCTGCCCGAAACTAATCAGCTAAAGTTTATCATTTTGCTGGATGATATCATCCGTTACAGTTTGGATGATATATTTTTCATATTTGATCATGATAGCATCGAAGCATATTCCATTCAGCTTACCCGTGATGCCGAGCTTGATTTAGATAAAGAAGTAAGCGAAAAGTTTATTGATGCTGTGGCTAAAAGCTTGCAAAAACGGAAAAAAGGCAAGCCAATGCGATTGGTATATGATGCAGATATGCCCGCAGATATGCTCAGTTACCTTACGAATAAAACAGGGATCGGATCAGATAGCTTGATACCCGGCAATCGCTATCATAATTTTAAAGACTTCATAAATTTTCCGAACGTTGGCGGTCCCGAACTGGAATACAGCCGCACGCCTAGCTTAAAAGTGGAAGGTTTATCATTCGGTAAAAGCCTGATGAGCTTGGTTGCGAGCAAAGATTATTTGATCAGCACGCCGTACCAAACATTCGACTATGTGATTCACTTTTTACGAGAGGCGGCCATTGATCCTCGTGTAACGGAAATCAGCATAGCTTTGTACCGGGTGGCCGAAAACTCAAGGGTGATGCACGCTTTAGTTAATGCTGCTAAGAACGGCAAAAAAGTGAATTGCTTAATAGAGTTACGTGCCCGGTTCGACGAGGAAAATAATATTAACTGGAGCCGCCGTTTAGAAGAAGAGGGTATTAACGTGTTGTACGGCGTTCCGGGTTATAAGGTGCATGCAAAAATTTGCCTGGTTACACGAATGGAAAAAGGAAAGCCAGCGTATTATTCCTGTTTATCAACAGGGAACTACAACGAGAAGACCGCACAAATTTACGCCGACCACACCCTGCTTACCGCCAACAAGAAAATTACCGGCGATTTGGTAGACGTTTTTAGAGCTTTGCACAGAAATACTTTGCCTAAAGGCCTTAAAAATCTCATTATTTCACCTATTGATTCGCGCCCAACTATCTACAAACTAATAGATACCGAAATTAAACATGCAAAAGCCGGTAAGCCAGCCTACATGGTTTTAAAAATGAATAGCTTGGCTGATGAAAACTTAATAGCTAAACTTTATGAAGCCAGCAACGCCGGGGTTAAAATAAATTTAATTGTACGCGGCATGTGTTGCCTGGTGCCAGGCGTAAAAGATTTTAGTAAAAACATCAAAGTGATCAGCATTGTTGACAAGTATCTGGAGCATGCAAGGGTTCAGATATTTTGCAATGGCGGAGATGAGTTAATTTATTTAACATCTGCCGACTTTATGACACGTAATATCGACAACAGGGTTGAAGCAGGCTTTCCAATCTATGATGAAGATTTGAAGCGTCAAATACGAGAGATTATTAATATACAGCTACAAGACAATACCAAAGCTAGGGTTATTAATATTGCTAACACCAATAAATATCACAAAACTAAATCAGGCGTTGAACACCGGGCGCAGATAGAGACATACAACTACTTAAAACAATATAAATCCACAACAAATTGAGATACGGCGCAATTGACACCGGCTCTAACGCAGTAAGGCTGCTGATAGCCGATATTATCGAAAACGATGGCACAGTAACATTTAAAAAGAATACACTGATAAGGGTGCCTTTACGCTTAGGCGATGATGCTTTTTTGCATCAGCATATATCTGATAAAAAGGCCGAAGACATGGTGAAAACGATGAGTGCCTTTAAAAACATGATGGATGTGTACAAGGTGACCGATTACATGGCCTGCGCTACTTCGGCTATGCGCGAAGCCAACAACGGGCAAGATGTAGTTAAGCGCATTAAAGAAGAAGCAAATTTGGATTTGGAAATTGTGCATGGAGAGCGCGAGGCTAGTATTATTTACGCCAGCCATGTAGGTATTGAGTTAGACGAAAATAAAAATTATTTATACATCGATGTAGGCGGTGGTAGTACTGAGTTGTCTTTGTTTTCGGACGGGGAGTTGATTGCCTCGCAATCTTTTAATATAGGTACTATACGTATGCTGGATAACCAGGATAAGGAAGAAACCTGGAAGGATATGAATGACTTTATCCGTAAGCACACCAAAAACTTTAAAACGGTATATGGTGTAGGTACAGGCGGTAATATCAACAAACTGTTTAAGTTATCTGAAGAGAAAAACGGCGAGCCTTTAAGTTACAATAAACTTAAATCGTTATACAGTTACCTGGGTTCCTACTCATTGAAAGATCGTATTAATGTACTAAAACTCAATCAAGACCGGGCCGACGTAATCATCCCGGCTTGCGAGATTTATACTACGGTAATGAAGTGGGCCAACATTAAACACATCTATGTACCAAGCGTGGGAATGGTGGATGGTATCATTCAAACGTTGATTGAAAAGAATTTTTCGAAATAATTCAAAATTAATTTTGTAATTAAAAAAAGATTCCTACATTTGTAGTGCCCTCTCATAGGGCATGTTTTTCATAGGTAGATGTAGGGTCGAGTACGAGTTATTCGACCCTTTTTTGTGCCCGTAACTTTCTTAGCTTTGCCTTTCAATTTGCATTCCGTCATGAAAAAAAAAATTGTAGTTGCTATTACAGGCGCCAGCGGTGCCATTTACGCCCGTTTGCTGTTGCTGCAGCTGCAAAAGTTACAAAGCCAGATAACTGAGGTAGGCATTGTAATGTCTAACAATGCCAAACAGGTTTGGGAATATGAACTAGGCAATCAGGAATATCATAATTTCCCGTTTGTATATTACGATAAAACTGATTTTAATGCACCATTTGCTTCCGGATCCGCTCGATTCGACACGATGGTAATTGTGCCGTGTTCTATGGGAACGCTGGGCCGTATTGCCGCTGGTGTATCTGATGATTTGGTGACCCGCGCTGCCGACGTGATATTAAAAGAACGCCGCCGACTAATACTGGTAGCTCGCGACACCCCGCTTAATCTAATCCACATCCGCAATATGCAAACCGTGACTGAAGCTGGTGGTATCATTTGCCCGGCAGTACCATCATTTTACAGTCGCCCGCAAACTATTGAAGACGTGGCCATGACTGTAGTTAGCCGCGTAATAGATTTAATTGGGCTGGAGCATGAGAGTTATCGATGGAATGAGGATTGAGTACAGCCTTTAAACTATTTAAGACGGTGCTTTAAAAACTAAAATGTCATCTCGAACGATAGTGAGAGATCTTTGCAAAGCGAACAGTTAACTCGTCGCTCACAAAAGATTTCTCCTCCGTCGAAATGACATTTTTAAAAGAAGTTTGATGATAGTAGTGCTATTTAATCGGCTTCAAAATTCTACTCCATCTTATCTTATTCAAAATTGTTCCGGTTGAGTCGCTGCTCATCCAGGTAATCATGGCTTTGCCTACTATGTGGTCTTCTGGTACATAGCCCCAAAAGCGCGAATCCAGCGAATTGTGGCGGTTGTCGCCCATCATCCAGTAGTAATTCATTTTGAAAGTATAGGTGCTGGTGGGCTTGCCATTGATTAAAATAGTTTGGTTTTGCGTCTGCACTTTGTTATTCTCGTACAGTTCAATGGCCCGGCGATATAAGGTAAGTGTTGAGTCGTTAAGCGGAATAGTCATTCCTTTTTTAGGCATCACAAGCGGGCCAAAGTTATCTTGGTTCCATTTAAACTTTTCATTGTGCGGAAATACGAATTCATCATAAGTACCTGCCGGCTCAATTTGCGGCGCAACGCTTTTAATATTTGAATAATTTTTAAAAGTGTTCAGGTTGTCCGTCGGAATAATCATGGCGTAACTGTTATCAGTAAGTTGCTGTATCACTTCAATTTTTAAATCATTCAGTACTTGTGGGTTAATCGGATCACCATTTGTAACCACCGTGTAGGAAGTTTGCGCTTTAGGTGCGTTAGGTGCTTTTTTGCCATTGATAAAGACTTGACCGTTGCGAATAGTTAAAATATCACCGGGGGTAGCTTGGCAGCGTTTAATCAAGTTGGTACGCATATCAACCGGAAGGTTATAGGATGGATCGGCCTCTTCGGGTTTGTTAAAAACAATAATATCACCTTTTTTAGGTTCCGATAATCCTGGCAATCTGAAATAGGGGAGTTGTATGCCGTCCCAATAAGTTTTCATTTTTCCGGAGAAAATTTTTGGCTCAGTAAAAGGAATTTGTACCGGCGTAAATGCCATACGTGGTCCATAGCTAATTTTACTGACGAACAAATAATCGCCGGTTAATAACGTTCCTTCCATAGAACCCGATGGAATGGCGTAGGCTGAAAACAGCAAGCCACGGAAAATGGTAGAAACCACCAGCGCAAACAATATAGCATCCAGCCACTCGCGGGTTCTAGATTTTTTTGGCTTTTCGCCTACTTGTTTTTTTTTAAGACTAAATTTCCAATTCATAATGCAAGGTTGTGTAATGTTTAGACGTTTAGGTAGATAATTTGTTACATCATTACTTTTGTTATCCATAGCAGGTTTAAATCATATAAGTATCATATCCAAATTGATGCATAGTCGCTTCTATAAGCACTCAGTTAAAATTCTTATCTTTGCCCTTTGATAATGAACAAGAAAGTAGCTTTTTATACACTGGGTTGCAAGCTGAATTATTCGGAAACATCAGCTATTGGCCGCATGTTTAGCAATGCCGGTTATCAAACTGTTGAGTTTACTGATACGCCCGACGTATATGTAATTAATACCTGCTCGGTAACCGAAAATGCCGATAAAAAGTGCAAAAAGATTGTTAAAGAAGCACTTAAAATATCGCCAAACGCTTATGTAACTATTGTTGGTTGCTACGCACAATTAAAGCCACAGGAAATTGCCGAAATTCCAGGCGTTGACATGGTATTAGGTGCTGCAGAAAAATTTCAATTGGTAGATTTCATAACAGACCTTACCAAACAGCCTAAAACACTGGTTTATAACCAGCCCGTAACAGAAGCTAATCAGTTTGTGGCTTCGTACTCATTTGGCGACCGTACCCGTACTTTTCTTAAAGTACAGGATGGCTGCGATTATTCTTGCTCATTTTGTACCATTCCGCTGGCCCGTGGCGCCAGTCGTAGCGATACCATTGAAAGCGCAGTAGCGCAGGCTCGCGAAATTGCAGCATCTGGTGTTAAAGAAATTGTGCTTACCGGTGTTAACCTGGGCGATTTTGGTATTCGCAACGGCCAGCGCGAGAACAAATTTTTTGATTTGGTAAAAGCGTTGGATGAGGTTGAAGGTGTCGACCGTTTCCGTATCTCATCCATTGAACCTAATTTGCTAACGGATGAAATCATTGAATTTGTGGCGCAATCCAAACGCTTTGTTCCTCACTTTCATATTCCGCTGCAATCGGGTTCTAACAAAATACTAGGCTTAATGCGCCGCCGCTACCGCCGCGAACTTTATGCAGATAGGGTGGCCAAAATAAAGCAACTGATGCCCAACTGCTGCATAGGTGTAGATGTTATTGTTGGCTTTCCCGATGAAACGCGTGAAGATTTTATTGATACTTATAATTTTCTGAACGGCCTTGATGTTTCTTACCTGCACGTGTTTACTTATTCTGAGCGTGAGAACACGCTGGCCGCTGAAATGGCTGGCTCGGTACCCGGATCTACCCGTGCCGACCGCAGCAAAATGCTACACATTTTGTCTGACAAAAAACGCCGTGCTTTTTATGAAACACAGATTGGCAAATCAGGTGAAGTACTGTTTGAAGGCGATAACAAAGACGGCTTTATGCATGGTTTTACCCGTAATTATGTAAAGGTAAAAGCCAAGTTTGATCCGGTGCTGGTTAATGAGTTAAAGACCGTAACGCTAACCGCTATCAGTCCAGACGGTGATGTTGAAATTACCGAGAGCGAAGAAATATTAGTACATTAATTCTATATTCGCTTCAAAATACTACCTGATGTTTCCAAATTTATCCGACTTACTCAATTATCTTTTCGGAATACATATTCCATTGCCGATACAAACTTTTGGTTTTTTTGTAGCCCTCGCATTTATGTCTGCTTATTGGGCTTTTGTGCAGGAGTTTAAGCGGAAAGAGAAATTGGGTTATGTGCATCCGTTCCAGCAAACCGTAACCATCGGCGAGCCGGCATCTGTAACAGAATTGGCCAGCAACGCGATATTCGGATTCATTTTAGGGTATAAACTGGTAGATGTAGTGTTTAACTACAGCGAATTTGTTAATAACACACAAGACTTCATACTATCGTCGCGCGGTAATTGGCTGGGTGGCATCATAGGTGCAGCTGCAATTGCTTACTGGGCTTACTACGAAAAGAAAAAAGAACAACTGGCCGAGCCGGTAACCAAGCAGGTAACCGCACACCCTCATGAGCTAATGGGCACATTATTAATATGGGCTGCCGTATGGGGTTTTGCCGGTGCAAAGCTGTTTAATGCATTAGAAAACTGGGACGATTTTATGCGCGACCCAGTAGGAATGCTTATCGGTTTTAGCGGCTTAACTTTTTATGGAGGCTTAATTTGCGGTGGTGCAGCAGTACTATATATTGCGAACAAACATGGCGTTAAACCACTAACCATGTTGGATATTGGCGGGCCGGGCATGATGCTTGCTTACGCAGTAGGGCGCGTTGGTTGCCAAATGGCTGGTGATGGCGATTGGGGAATCCCTAATTTGGCTGCTAAGCCGAATTGGTTAAGCTGGGCGCCTGATTGGATGTGGGCATTCAAATATCCACATAATGTAAGTCAGGCAGATACGCCGATACCCGGCTGTGTAGGCAAATATTGTTTTGAATTGAAATTGCCAGTATATCCCACACCATTTTATGAGTGCATAGCCTGTTTGTTGCTATTTGCCTTTTTATGGAGCATCCGCGACCGTATCAAAACACCCGGCCTTATGTTTGGTATTTACCTTATTTTGAATGGTATAGAGCGGTTCTTTGTGGAATTGATCCGTGTTAATACCCGCTACAATGTTGCTGGTCTGTCATTTACTCAAGCAGAACTAATCTCGTCCATATTAGTATTGTCGGGCATTATCATGATCGTGTCGGTACTGCGTAAGCCCAGCCAAACTCCTGTAGCGCATGGCTAATTCGGGGCAGCACCTATTAAAAAATAAATTTGTCCGCTTCCTGTTTTCAGCTGGTTCTGGATTTTTAGTAGATATAGCCGCTTTCTTTGTTTTAGATCGCTTTGTGTTTACACAAAACCAGTACAATATATTAGGGCACCAAACTGGTAATCACGCTTTATCGTTAGGTGTTTCCTTTTTTTTGGGTGTAGTGGTTAATTTTTTAATTACCCGTTACCTGGTATTTTCAGAATCGCGTTTGCCTTTCAGTAAGCAGTTTATGCGTTTTGGATTAGTGGCTTTTGTAGGATATTTTGCCAACCTTGAGGTACTTAAATTGTTTATCAGATACCTGCACCTGGCACCGCCGGTTGCACGTATTACAGCGGCACTAAGCTTGTTTTTTGCCAGCTTTTTTATACATAAAGTATTTTCATTCAATCTATCGCTCAGACATCATGCTCGAACAAATAACCAATCAGGCAGCTGAGGTTGCCAAAACAGTAGGCAATTTCATCCGCCAGGAACGCAAAAATTTTGACCCCGACCGGATTGAGTATAAAGGCGTAAATGACCTGGTATCTTACGTAGATAAAACAGCCGAGCAACAGATCGTAGCATCGCTGCAAAAAATATTGCCAGAAGCCGGATTCATTACCGAAGAGAAAACCACAACCAAGGTAGGCGAGCGCTACAACTGGATTATAGATCCGTTGGATGGTACTACCAATTTTATACATGGTTTACCTGTATTTTCGGTAAGTATCGGTTTGCAGGAGTACGACCAATTAGTGGCCGGTGTGGTATACGAAGTGAATCAAGACGAATGCTTTTATGCCTGCACCGATACCCCCGCTTATTTAAACGGCAAGGAAATTAAAGTGAGCAAAGCGCCAACCATTGCCGATAGTTTACTGGCAACCGGTTTTCCATATTACGATTTTTCGAAACAGCCACAATACATCAACCTGTTTACCGAACTGATGCGCAGTTGCCATGGCCTGCGCCGTTTAGGTTCGGCAGCTGTTGATTTGGTTTATACAGCTTGCGGACGCTTTGACGCGTATTATGAGTATAATTTGAATCCTTGGGATGTGGCTGGCGGTATTGTAATTTTACGTCAGGCCGGTGGAGATGCTGTTAACTTTAGCGGCGGCCAAGAGTGTCTAAATACCCGTGAACTGCTGGCTACCAACGGAAAGCTAACCCAAGAGATGTTGCAGGTTATACAAAAGCATTTTACAAAATAACAAATAGAACAAAAAAAGGCTTACACATTGCGGGTAAGCCTTTTTTATAAAGAATAAATCAAAGGAAATTATAAAGCTTCTGAAACCACTTCCTGCACTTCAGGAACCATGCGTTTCAGTAAATTTTCGATACCTGCTTTTAAGGTAATGGTTGATGAAGGGCAACCGCTGCATGAACCACGCAGCTCAACAGTTACCACACCCTCGTTGAATGACTTGTAGCTGATAGCACCACCATCCTGCTCAACCGCAGGTCGAACGTAATCGTGCAGTATTTGCTGAATTTTTACTTCAGCTTCGGTACCTTCAAAAGCTACCTCTTCCTGTACTTCTTCCTGTACCTTTAGTTCAGATTCCACCGCACCTTTTACAAACTCTTTCAAAATAGGCTCGATATCTTCCCATTCTGTGCCTTCGGTTTTGGTAACGGTTACAAAGTTGCTGGCAAAAAACACACCGTTCACGAACGAGAACTTGTAAAGCTCTTTGGCAAAAGGCGATTTTTCAGCGCTTTCTTTGGTTGCATAATCTACACTGCCATTAATCAGAAGCTTATTTACAATAAACTTCATGGTTGCCGGGTTAGGCGTAGCTTCGGTATATACGTTGATATTCATGGATATGCGTTTTGTGTATAAACAAATTTAAGCAGCAAATTGATTTATCAATGCAGCTAAAACAGTTTTGACCTCAACATGACTTACACCCCGGTGTAATTTTGCGGCGTAATCTGTTTTAAATCAGCCTTTACGGCTTCACTCACCTGCAAGGTATCAATAAAGGCAGCCATTGTTTGGGCATTAATTTGCTGATTAGTACGGGTTAAGTCTTTTAAAGCCTCGTAAGGGTTCGGATAGTTTTCGCGGCGTAAAATAGTTTGAATGGCCTCTGCCACCACCGCCCAGTTGTTTTCCAAATCTTGCTGTATAGCCGCTTCGTTTAGTAAAAGTTTGTTTAAACCTTTAATGGTTGATTTGATAGCGATCAGCGTATGCGCCACCGGAACGCCAATATTACGCAATACGGTAGAATCCGTTAAATCGCGCTGTAAGCGGGATATAGGAAGTTTAGCTGCCAGGTGCTCAAACAAGGCGTTAGCCAATCCAACATTACCCTCTGAATTTTCAAAGTCGATAGGATTCACTTTATGCGGCATAGCCGATGAACCTACTTCACCTGCTTTAATTTTTTGTTTAAAATAATTCATGGATATGTATGACCACATATCGCGGTCCAGATCCATAATGATATTATTGATGCGTTTTAATGCATCGCAGTGGGCTGCAAAATTATCATAATGCTCAATTTGTGTAGTACGTTGTGAGCGAGTTAAGCTAAGGACGTTATTTACAAAATGATTGCCGAAGGCAGTCCAGTCAATGGCCGGATAAGCTACATGATGGGCGTTAAAATTACCGGTTGCACCACCAAACTTGGCAGAATAGGGTACAGCTTGTAAGTGCTGTAACTGATTTTCCATTCGTTCAATAAATACTTCTATCTCTTTACCCAATCGGGTTGGCGAGGCTGGCTGTCCATGAGTGTGTGCCAGAAGCGAAACCGATTGCCAATCCTGTGCATAGCCTTTCAGTGTATTTAGCAAATCGGTTAAGGCCGGATAGTAAACATCCTGCAAAGCCAGCTTAAATGAGAAAGGAATAGCTGTATTATTGATATCCTGAGAGGTTAAACCAAAATGGATGAATTCTTTGTAAGGCTGTAAATTCAACTCATCAAATTTTTGCTTGATGAAATATTCTACCGCCTTTACATCATGATTAGTAGTTTTTTCGATGGTTTTGATGCTTTCAGCATCTGCCTCGGTAAAATTCTGATAGACGTTGCGCAAGCTGTCAAACAATGATTTGTCAAACGCTGATAGTTGCGGTACTGGATGCTCACACAGGGCAATAAAGTATTCAATTTCTACAAAAACCCGGTATTTAATTAGGGCAAATTCCGAAAAGTATTCGGCCAGTTGGGCGGTTACATTTCTGTATCTGCCATCAATAGGTGATATGGCCGAAAGTGGTGTAAGTATCATACAGGAAAAGTTTTCGCAAAGTTAACAAAGTAGGGGATATACGCTTTATTGGATGCAACTTAGGTTGGTACAAAACAAAACCGCTGCCCTTTTTAACAAAAGGCAGCGGTTACAAAACTTAATATAACAAAAATCAAGGTTTAAGTTTCTCAATAATTCCTTTCAAGTGCAACTGCTTAACCAGCTTATCAAGCTTTCTTTCATGTTTGCCGCCGGCATCAAGTGCGTCATAAACCAAGCCAGCTGCCAACGCATATACTGCGTGGTGAAGCGCATCAATAGCAATAGTTTTTGGTGGCTCTTCTGTTACCGGAGGTGCGGCATCATACTTAGGCAGCATCACTAACGCTGTACCCCAAATAGCACCAAAATGAACAAGAGTTGCTGGTAGCCCTTTCAAGCCGGTTAAGCCGATCAGTCCGCGTGCTATGCCCCAGCTGGTACCATAGGCCCAGTGAATTTCCTGGTTTACTTTGGCTTTGGTTTCTTCGCTGGTGGGTTGTACGTCGGTTACTTGTGAGGCTACTTTGATGGGTGCATCGCTTGATTCGCGTTTGGTAATGCTCATCTCTATTATTTGCGATAAGGTAATAGCTGCTGTACCGGCTAAACCGGCAATCAGCCCTTTACCTAAAGCACTGCCCAGTTCGCCCCAGGCATTCTCTTGCTTAATTCTCATATTCAGTGTTTTAATAATACAACACGGTTGCTATAAGATTGATTTAAAAATTTTGCCACAATCAAACACTAATGTTTTTCGCCTGTAGAAATAGTACATCAATAAATGAAAGATATTATGGCAAATCCAATAACAAAGCCTTTTTGGCAGGCAATAGGCTTAGGCACATTAGCCGGACTGCGTTCCATGTCGGCCCCCGCGGTGACCAGTCAGATTTTGAGTCATCATCAATCAAAAGCGCTGGAAGGCTCACCTCTAAAATTCATACAATCAGAGAAAGTAGCTAATGCTTTGACGTTGCTAGCGCTTACCGAAATAGTAGGCGACAAGCTGCCCGGTGCACCTAATCGTATCAAGGCGCCTGTTTTGGCTACCCGTTGTTTATCGGGCGCTTTGGCTGGTGCCAGCATTTACAAAGCAAGCGGTGGCAATGCCTATTTAGGAGCCTTACTGGGCGGTAGCGCAGCGGTGCTATCGTCGTTCGGCGCTTTTTACCTGCGTAAGTACACCGTAAAAAGTACTCATCTGGTAGATCCAATTATTGGGTCGATTGAAGACGCGCTCGTAATAGGCAGTGGATACAGCTTAGCAAAAGCGGCCTAAAAATTTATATTCGGAATAGCCTGTGCGGGATTTGCAGCAGTGTTAAATGTAGCGCGTACCTTGGGCAGGCTATCCGGATAATTTTGCTGTATGTAAGTGACCATATTTTCACGAATATAACACCGTAGGTCAAAGGCATCAGACGAGTTCCGTGCACTGATTAACAGGCGTATTTCAACTACGTTATCCTTCGCGTCCGTCATTTGCAAAGCCTTAACCTTACCATCCCATATGGGCGATGCTGCCATTAGTCTTTCAAATTCTGTACGTAAGCTGGTCAGCGGGATGGAATAATCCATGTATAGATAAACTGCACCAACAATATCTGCTGATATTCGCGTCCAGTTTTGAAAAGGCTTTTGAATAAAGTAACTTATTGGTAAAATTAATCTTCGCTGGTCCCACAAGCGCATTACAACGTAGGTAAGTGTTATGTCTTCCACTCGGCCCCATTCGTTTTCTACCACCAGCACGTCATCAATACGCATTGGCTGCGTAAACGCAATCTGGAAACCTGCCAGTAAGTTACCCAATGAGTTTTGTGCGGCAAAACCTACAATAATACCTCCAATACCCACACTGGTAAGCAAGCCGGTACCTATTTTGCGTAAACTTTCAAAGCTTAGCAATATAAGGCATATGGTGATGAACACGATAGTAGCCACAATTAACTTGCGTAAAAACTGTAGCTGGGTGCGTATCTTGCGTTCTTTGAGGTTGTCTGTTTTATTAAGGTCGTAATGGTTGTATACATAATCTTCCAGCACGCGTATGCCATTAATTAATAAAGTGGCAAATGCTATGGTAAGTAGTATACCCAAGATGTGCGCTATAGGATGCCTAAACTCCTTATTCATGCGCATGTAAGGCAATGCGATGCCAAACAAAAAAAGTTGTATAAATGATGTAAGCGGCGTGCCCACATGAATAATAATTGAGCGGAAAAGTGAATATGCTTCTTCCTTTTTAGTATAATGCTTTAACAGACGTGTAATTATATATTTAATGATCAGGCCAATTACAACAGCTGTGGCAGCAACTATAACATTCCACAAGTAAGGTGAAATTTGATTGGAAAATTCTAATATACCTGGCGGAAGTGGCGCGACTGTTTTCATATTACGTATAACAACTAATAGGTTTAAAAGACAGTTTCCTTAAAATTGTTTGGGTGTAACTACATGAGCTATGTGTTTAAACAAATAATTACAAATTCATCGTTTTGATGCAATAAAAGCAATTTGTTGCAGTTAGTATATCAGATGGTTTTACAATTTCGATGACACAATAAGTTACTGTCATTTACACGTAAAACCATGCGAGTGTTTAGGCCTGATTCACAGAAAATTAATACTTTTGATATACCCAAACGAGCAGGCAGGTGATTGGGCTTGTTCGTTGATAAAGATACTTCTTAAAGTTAGAGGTGATTGTTTTAGAGTGATTGAAACAGGCCGGGAAATTTTCCCGGCCTGTTTTTTTATGCCAATATTTCTGTTTCGATCATAATGCTACCGGTAAGCATTTTATGCACAGGGCAGGCATCTGCAATCTCTTCAAGTCGTTTTAATTGCTCCGGTGTCAAATCGCCTTTAAAACTTAATTTACGTTCTATTAAGTGGCCGCCATCAATTGAAAAAAGCTCTAATTCTACTTTAATCTCATCAACAATCCACATCTTACGTTCAATGTACATACGCAAGGTGATGATTGTGCAGCTTCCTAAACTGGATAACAATAAAGGAAATGGCCCCATTGCAGTATCGGTGCCATGCACGCTTTCGGGTTCATCAACCACAATGGCATGTTTGCCGCTACCGGCTATTGTTTGATATTGCGTGCGCCCAATATGTGCATAAGCACGGGCAACTGATTTTTTGTGCAGATCCATATAAGTTTTGTATCGGCTTCTAATAAACGGATTTAAAAGCTAACTTATAAACACTGCATTCTGTTTCTTTAAACCTATATTGAATAGCATCGATTAATAAAAATCATAGCAACGGCGAGATCCTTCAAATTTATGGTAAGCGTCGCGTGATGGAAAAGTAGTTTCGTAACCCAAAGTACCTTCGGTAGTGCCGCTGGTATTACCGTAATTTAATTTTGAACTTGGCGCATCATGGCTAATACCAAAGCGCAGTTTTTCACCGCCATCGCGGTTAATGAAAATATCGAAAATAAATGATACGACGAATGCACTTGGACCTGTTGTGGAGCCGCTGCGATACCAAACACCGGCATTTACACTGCGGCGTTTGTATTGCATACCTACACTCATGGATGATGATGAGGCTTGCTTATAATAAACCACCGACGGGATCACAAAAGATTTTTCACTTTCGTCGATATTGTCGTACGGGTTTAAATCCAGGCGGTAGCTCAGGTGAGCGGTTGCACGCATAGGCAGTTTGGCCGGAGAGCCAGTAAAAGACTGATCTGGACCATTAATATGTTGCAATGCCGAGCCTGCCATAAAGTTGCCTACTACCAGGTTAACACCAGCACCGGCATCAAAGTAATACTTGTTGCCGAACTGGCTAAGATCGGCAGCCGATTGAGAGCCCGGAACATAACCTAATTGCGGGTCAATCTGATCGCCGAATACAAGTTTGTTTTTATCGATGGTGCGGTTGCCAATGCCTGCCTGTAAGCCGAAAGAAAGTACAAAATCATCAGATCCTACACTGTACGAATAGGTGCCTGCAAAGTTGTTACGAACATAATAGGCGGTACCTTCATTGCTTCTGGTAAACATCAGGCCCACGCCACCGCCAAAACGGGGGATGTTCCAGTCGGCCGAGCCGGTGATGTATGAAAGAGACCCTGGAACAGACGACCACTGGTTACGGTAAGCCATGTTCATTCTGAAATCGCCTTCAAACTGGCCGGTTAAGGCTGGGTTCAGGTATATCGGTGAATTAAAGAACTGTGAATACATATGATCTTGTGCACGTCCGCACAACCCACACAACACTAATCCAACACTCAAAACATATATTCTAATCGCTTTCATTTTTTGGTTATCTGATTAAGTGTATTGCACCAGTTCGGGAAGGGTTTGAGCCGTTGTAACTCATGCCTTTCCATTGTTGGCCGTCAATAAAAGTGGCGTCGGCTTGCCATATGTAAACACCCTGCGGTACCGGTACGCCTTTAAAAGTTCCGTCCCATCCTTCGGTAGGGGCGCCGCGGCTATCCAGTTTATCGGTTTCCCAAATCAACTGGCCATAGTTGTTAAATACCCTCATGTGCCATGATGCCATTCCTGAGCCTTTAGCGGCAAAGGTGCGCAGCTCTAGGTTGTTGCCGTTAGGCATAAATGCATTTGGCAAAAACACGGTTGTATTGGGTTGTTGTATGGTCACCGTATGGGTTATAGTTGCACCGCAATCGTTGGCATTCTTCACGGTCAGTGTTACGGAATAAGTTCCGCCTTTGTTATAATCGAATGTGTGAATCGGATTACGATCATTTGAAATATTAGGATTGGATGACGATGAGTTGGCCGCATCACCAAAGTTCCAAGTATAAACGTTGCCACTAGCATCAGTTGTTTTGTTGGTAAATTGTACCACTGTACAAGAATAGCATGCTGGTGATTCGGATGCCGTATAAACAAAATCTGGTTTTGGCAACGCATCTACCGTAATTTTGATGACTTCTGAAGCGCTGTTAATAGTACAAGCATTTGTTGCATATAGTCTCACCAAATATTCTCCCGGTTGGGTAAATGTGTGGGTAAGATTACGGGTATCTGAGGCATTTGTTTTACTGCCGTCACCCCAGTCATATACATACGATATGCTACCTTGGCCCTGGCTGGTATTTACAAATTCTGCCGTGAACGGTGCGCAACCACGGCGGGTTTGACCAGGCGCTGTGTCTAAACCCGAGAATAACGTGGCCTGCGTAACTTCAAACGTAATAGGCTGGCTTGATGCCCGGCTACATTCAGAAACCGCCTCCATATAAACCTTGTATTTACCAGGCGTATCAAAAACGAAATCTTGTGGCGAATTGTCAGTCACGGTACGGGTAAATGTGCTTATCTCCGTATTGGTAGCTGCATTCAGTACATGGTAGATATATTGTGTATTAGTGCCCGGCGAAATATTGCTGACAGTAGCTGTAAATGGTACACAACCCGAAATTCTATTTAATGCAGGTGATATCAGCGCAACAGGTGTTGCCGGTTTAACAATTACGGTAGAGGTGTGTTCCAACCTGCTGCAACTGGTAACTGCCGTAAGGGTAACGGTATAAACTTTATCTCTTCCGTCGGTACCGGCAGCAAAAGTAACTTGGTCTGGTTGTACCTTGTCAGACGTTTGGCCGTTGCCAAAGTCCCAGATGTAGGTGGCACCACCCAGTGGGGTAGACGTATTGGTAAATTTAACGGTTGTGCTGCCACAGCCTGTAGCAACGCTTTGTGTAAAGTCGGCTTGTACCGCTTTGGTTGTGGTAAAGGTATGTGCAAATACATCTGGCTGGCAACCAAATTTGCTGGTTACTTCTAATTTAATTTCTACGCTTTGTCCGTCATTGTTTATGGTATAACCCGGAAAGTTTGCGCCTGTGCCAATCACTGTACCGTTTGCGTACCAGGTGTAGGTGCCGTTGCGGTCTGCATAAGTAACCGCTTTAATTACTTGGTTAGTCAACCTAAATGGTACACACTCTGCATCTTTAGTCCAGGTAAATTCCGCTTTAGCATTTGGATTTACAGTTATAGTAATTACGTTACTAGAGTTGCTTTGCGTGCCGGAGCAGACTACGGTACTTACCAAACGGCGGTATTGGATAGTGGCGGTTAGGATTGGGGTAGCGTAACTTACATCAGTAGCGCCCGGAATGTTAGTCCAGGTAGTTCCATTAGTGCTGCTTTGCCATTGGTAAGCGTAGTTGCCACCACCACCGTTAGGCACAAGACCGTTTAACACACCTGCTGTTGTGTTTACGCAGGTTTGGCTTGCGCCCGAAATGGTGTTATCGCTAATACCAGGCAAGGTATTTACTTGTATCACGTTGCTCTTATCATCAGTACAAACGCCTGCGTTAACTGAACGGCGAAAATAAGTAGACGTCTGAATAACAAAATTCAGGTTTTTACCGGCAGCGTTTGGAACAGGAGTCCATGTAACGTTATCCGAACTCATTTCCCACTGGTAAGTGTAAGCACCGCTGCCACCGGTTGGTGTGCTACCGGTGAGTACGATGGTTTGACCCGAGCAGGTAGTTTGATCGCCTGACGATATGGTATTATTAGCAATAGGTGCGTTATTGATAATTTTCACCTCATCAGAAGTTGATGCACATGGCGATTGTCCATTAATCGTCCAGGTAAAGGTGTAAGTCTGACCGGGCTTTAAACCGCTTACCGTAGTGTTAAATTTTGTAGCATCAGCAAACGTCACATCAGTCGGGCCAGACCAACGGCCACTAAAGGTACCCGGATCATTGCCTTTTAATTGATACGATGGCTGATTACATAGCATAATGTCGGCACCGGCGTTAGCTGCAGGAGTTGTAGGCTGTACAGTAATGGTTACGGTTTGTGGCAGGCCACCGCAGTTATTGTCACTGGCGGCAGTAACCGGAGTAATGGTATAAGTAACAGTGGCTGCGGTAGTACCGTTGTTGGTTAGTACATCATTAATAGTAGTTAACGAAGCAGGTGTTGCCTGTACGCTTGCTCCACTAATATCACCGGTGGTGCTTGATGTCCAGGTGTATTGCAAATTATGGACATTGCTTTGCAGTGGAATAGCCGTATAGCCACCGCTGCATATGCTTTTGTCGGCCGGTTTGGTCAATACTGGTTTAGGTCTTACAGTTACAACCAGGTCGAATGGCGTGCCATCACAGTTATTCGCTCTTGGTATAATACGGTAAGTTATTTTCCCATCAATATTGTTGGATGTAACAGTTAATGCATCATTAATGGTGCCCGAGCCAGACGCGCTGTAGCCGCTTACATTTGATGCGTTCGCAACTGTCCAGGTAAATGTACTCCCTGCCACGGTAGAAGTTGGCGTATAATTCACAAAACTTTCTGTACATATTGTTTTGGCTGCAGCCGAATTAACGGTGTTAGCTGGATTAATGGTTAAAACCATTTCATCCGGTATCGTTTTACACTCGCCTGGGAGGTTAGTGGTAACGGTCAGCGTAAGCCTAACCTCACCTGATGTCTTATCGGCCGCGGATGGGGTATAGGTTGGGTTCAGCACGGTAGGGTCTGAAAATGTACCTGTGCCTGTGGTTGTCCAACGGGCAGATACATAAGTGTCGCTTACTGAGCCGTTAAGAGCCACCGTATTTTCAGTAGGGCAAATGCGTAAATCGGCACCTGCATTTACCGTGGGGGCCAGCAAAAAGGTAATGTGCTGCACGTTTGAGGTAACGGTGTTACAATCATTAGTATGCGTTACCTTTACTTCATAAGTGCCATAAGCCGGGAATTTAATTTGCGGATACTGACTGTTGGCGGTTGTACCGTTCACAAATTCAGCTGGTGCCAGGTTGCCCACCGGGGTAACCGTCCATTGAAAAGTGGTAGTCGTGGGCTCGGCAGTGCCTGTTAAAATAGTTTTGGTTTGGCTACCATCAGTAGCGTCGAAATTCAGTGTTTTGTTGTTACCGCAAACCGAAAAGTCTGCAGACAAAACGGCTTTAGGATCATCGCTGATTAAGATGGTTTGCGGCGTACTGGCCACAGGATCACAAGAACCGTTATTAATTTTTAACACTACGCTGTATCGGCCCGGTGTGTTGAATACAAATTTTGGCGCTTTACTATTGGCATTGGTGCCTGGCGCAAAGCTTACACCAACAGAAGGCGTAACCTCCCAGGTATAAGAAATGGCAGTGTTGCAATTATTCACTACCACCGATTGGTCAACCGGTGCAATTGGGCCGTCGCTAATACACTTAACCGCAGGCAGGGTAAAAGCCGGTTTTGGTGGATCTGAAATACAGATGGTTGTTTCAGCATCTGGCGTAGTACATGGGCTGCCGGTGCTGGTTAGTTTAAGACCTACCCGGTAAGTGCCGGCAGATGGAAAAGTATAAACAAATGGGTCACCACGTTTTACATTAGCTCTGCCCACCGCTACGCCGTTTACATACCATTGATAAGTGGCATTTACGTTTTCACAGGATCTGGCACCTGCGCCGGGGCTTACTACTTGTCCGGCAAAGGAAGCGTTAGTAAATGTGACGGTAGTACCTGTGCAACCCAATGACGGGCCGTTGATAATGTTTTTAGGCGGTGACAATACAGCCTGATCGCCGCTTAACGTTTTAGCCTGATCTGGACAATAAGGCGGCGATACTTTAAATGATATCTGGAATTTATTGGTGATTTGGCCTTCGGCATTTTTAGCACCACACGATGAAATGGCATAATCGTGTGTTAGCACACCATTAGTGGCTTTAATTTGAAAATAGGTCAAGGCGCTCGATGTGCCATCGCCCCAATTAATGGTGTAAATGGTACCTGGGTAGTTGGTTTGAATACCGCCTAAACCCGTAATATTTACGCTATATGAAACAGATGCTTTTTGATTATCCGGCAAACATACCGAAGCCGAGTTTTGGGTCTGGAAGCTGTTGCTGATGAAGTTATTAAGTATCAAATAGGCTTTGGTGCCCACAATGCCATTGTTTACCGCTTTAATTAAAACGCTGTAATTAGCAGTTTTTGCATTAAAAGTGGTAGTTGGTGCCAGCGGTACGTTGCTGCTTTCCATCGCCTGAGTTAAATCATTGTAGAAACTTGCCGTAACTGTAGAGCCATCGGTAGTTTCGTTTTGAAAAATAAGCGGATTATTTTCCATACCAAAGCAGGTACCAAACACTTCGGGATAGTTGTCATTAACAGTAGGAGCGCTTGCAGCGGCCTTTACGCCTGTACCTGCGTTGATGGTGAATGCAGAAGAAGCTTCGCTTGTGGTTACCGGTCTGGTGGTTTTGATGCGAAGTTTATAACCGCTGCCAACAGGAGTATTGGCCGGAATAAGGCCATTTACAAAACCGGTATAATAACCGCTAAATGTACCAATTTTGGTTTCGGTGGTAAAATTTCCGTTGGCGTCAGATAGATATAAGTCATAACTGTTGCCGCTTACATTGATGTTTCCGTTTTCGTCGGTAACGTTAATCAGCGCTGCTATGCTAGAACCCGGAGCGTAAGGTCCAGGGTCAACACTGCGAATACTTACAGTTTGGGCTTGTGCAACAGCGGCAAAAACCAGTAACAAAATTAACGCAAAAAATCCTGAAACAACCTTTGTAAATCTATTATCCATCAACTGCTTACACGTAAAAGGTGAAGAACTATCCGTATCGGTTAAGTATGCTCCTTATACGGCTGGCGTTGAGGAAAGGTTATTGGCTCTATAAATTCTTAATCAAAAATAAATAAAATTTATTTAAAGGATATTTTCGCCTGCGAAAAATTATGTATTAATATTTAAGCATGTTTAATTAGGTAATTTATTGATGGTAAGAATGATAACTTAACCAAAAAACATATAGCCAATTAGTATAGCGGCCACAACGCCAACAAAATCTGCAAATAAACTAACAGGTATCACATAACGTGTTTTTTTGATGCCAACCGAACCAAAGTATAAAGCTACCATGTAAAAAGTAGTGTCGGCAGCGCCATACAACACGCTCGATAGATGCCCGATAAAGCTATCTGCACCGTGTACTTTCATGTTGTCCAGCATCAAGCCACGGGCTCCTGATGCGCTTAGCGGACGTAAAAATGCAATAGGCAATACTTCTGTAAACCGGGTGTCCATATCAAAGTGCCCAAAAATCCACTTAAAACCATCAGCCAGGTATAACAACGCACCCGACGTTCTGAACACGCTAACCCCAACCAGCATGGCCACCAGGTAGGGGATTATTTTAACAGATGTTTCAAAACCACCTACAGCGCCTTCAATAAAAGCTTCAAACACATTGATGTTCTTACGTAAACCACCCAATACAAATATGACCGGTATAGCGAAAAGCAGCAAATTGCTGGACACTTTGGATACGGCACTAATTTGATCTTTACTTAAATACACGGCAAAATACCATACCACAAAAGCAATAAATGCCGTCAGTCCACCCAGCCAGCCCAGTACAACTTTATCTGTTAACTTAATTTTTTGTTTGATGGCAACTGCCAGCAAGCCAGCCAATGTAGCTACATAGGTGGCAATTATACATGGAATGAAAATATCCGTTGGGTCTTTAGAGCCCAAAATGGCCCGTTGTGCAATAATACTGATAGGGAGGATGGTTAACCCCGATGCATGCAGCACCATGAACATTATCTGTGCGTTAGATGCCGTTTCCTTATCCGGGTTAATTTCTTGCAGGCCAGCCATAGCTTTCAGCCCGATAGGCGTTGCTGCATTATCGAGCCCCAGTAAGTTAGCCGATATATTCATCATCATTTGCCCGGCCACGGGGTGGTTGTTAGGTACTTCCGGAAACAACCGTCTAAAAAATGGATTGACAATGCGGGACAAAAAATTGATAGCACCTGCTTTTTCGCCAATGCGCATAACACCTAACCAAAAGGCCATCGTGCCGGCCAAAGGCAATGCAATATCCATCACCGATGATTTAGACGAGTCGAAAACACCTTCCACTAACTGTCTGAAAATTTCGGTATCGCCTAAAAAGACTAGTTTAATTAAAGCTATAAAAAACGCTATCACAAAAAAACTTATCCAGATGTAGTTAAGTGCCATTCGGAGAACTGAGATTAGTGTAACTGGTTAAAACCGCTGCAATTTAATTATAGACAGTGATGTTTTTGCCGGATACCTGGAGTCTGGCTGAATTTTTATAGAAATAATATGAATTTGATTGCACGCGAGTCCGTACCGGCACAAGCTTTTTTACAAGCGTGTTTGTGCTTAATACTGCCATTTTACTTATAGCCTACAAAATTTATCGACTAAAAACCTATTTTAGCCTCATAAAATTTACATTATGCCTACTATTGAGCTTGAACGTGTAAGCGGCGATTATGGCTTTGAAGCCCACGATGAAAACGGACATACCGTAAAAATGGACAGCAGTCCCGAAAGCGGCGGACAAAATTATGGTGTACGCCCCATGCAAATGTTACTGATGGGATTAGGCGGCTGCTCGGCTATTGATGTGCTAAGCATCCTGAAAAAACAACGTCAGGAAGTAACTGATTACCGTATGAAAATTAAGGGTGACCGCGAGGCCGGTGTTGAGCCGTCTTTGTGGCAAGATGTAACCATCGAATTTCACTTGTATGGTAACGTTGATTTAGAAAAGGCCAAAAAAGCAGTCGAACTATCTCTACATAAATATTGCTCAGTTTCGGCAACGCTTGAGAAGGCCGGTGCTGCCATCAAATCAGAGGTGTTTGTACACCCAGCTGAATAATAATAAAGAAATACTACTCATGTCTGAAAATCTTGATCCTATAACCCAGGCCATTCGCCTGCGTATGCCTAAAACGCATCAAAAAGAACATTCTACCCCATTATATTTAACCAGCAGCTTTACCTTTGACGAGGCTGAGGCCATGCGTGCTGCATTTGCTGATGAAACGGACGACAACATTTACAGTCGTTTTAGCAATCCCAACGTAGATGAGTTTATTGCAAAAATGTGTATGCTGGAAAATGCTGACGCCGGATTTGCAACATCAACCGGTATGAGCGCGGTGTTTTCATCAATGATGGCACTGTTACAGCAAGGCGATCATTTGCTCTGCTGCAGCTCTGTTTTCGGCAGTACATTTACGGTGGTTAATAAGTTTTTGCCTAAATACGGCATTACCTGTACGCTGGTACCGGCAAACGACGTTGCCGCCTGGGAAGCTGCCGTACAGCCCAATACCAAAATGATATACCTGGAAACGCCTACCAATCCGCAACTGGAAGTTATTGATTTGGAGTGGGCTGGCCAATTTGCCAAGAAGCATAATTTGATTTTAAACGTCGACAACTGCTTTGCGACGCCTTTGCTGCAACGGCCTATCGATTATGGTGCGCACTTAGTAGTACATTCTGCTACAAAATGGATTGACGGTCAGGGCCGTGTAATGGGTGGGGTAATTGTAGGTCGCGAAGATTTAGTCAAAGAGATTTACATGTTTTGCCGCAACACCGGTCCGGCACTATCGCCGTTTAATGCCTGGGTGTTAAGCAAAAGTTTAGAAACGCTGGATGTCCGTTTACAGCGCCACTGCGAAAATGCGTTGAAAGTTGCCGAAACATTGGAAACCAACGCTAACGTATCATGGGTAAAATATCCGTTCTTGCCAAATCACCCGCAGTATGAAATTGCCAAAAAGCAAATGGCCGCCGGTGGTGGAATTTTATGTTTCGAAATTAAAGGCGGATTGGAAGCCGGGCGTAAATTCTTGGATGCCTTGGAAATGCTATCGGTAACGGCTAACTTGGGCGATAGCCGCAGTATTGCTTCGCACCCAGCCAGCACCACGCATTCAAAACTTACAGATGAGCAGCGTGCGGCTGTAGGCATTACGCCAGGTTTAATCCGAATATCTTGCGGTTTAGAGAAAGTAGATGATATTATAGCCGACATTAATCAGGCTTTGGAAAAAAGCGCTGGATAATTCCCAATTTATTAGGCTGGATAGCCCTTCGCAAACATCATACAAGTGATGGTTGTGAAGGGCTTTTTCTTTATGAGTATACAGTATTTTGTATGGTAATGTAAACGGTTTGAATTAAAACTAATTCATGGGGTCATATGTGGATAACTTATAATATGAACTCAAAATAAACGATAGATAAAGAAGATAAGCCTTTAAAACAGCCATTTAACATAGTTTTTATGTATTATTCTTGTTACAATTAGCTGTGAGGTTTTTGCAAGTGATTATGTATGTGGCATCAATGTTGACTATGGGAGTGCATGCCATTCGATACAACGTATTGAACCGCGCATAAAATTTAACATTGACTACTATGAATCAAAAATTAAAAAAAGCTGGCCTGTTACTATCAGGAGTGGTAATGAGCAGCCAACTATTCGCACAAACTCCTGATACTACCGGTTCTGCTAAAAATTATGTTCAGCCATTTTCTGGCGCAAATAATTTCCGCACTTGGTCTGTAGGTGTACACGGCGGTATGATGACGCCTTATACCATTTTCCGTGGTAAAGAAAACGATTTCAGAACACCTAACGAAAGATGGGGGTACGGTGGTTACATCAAAAAACAAGTACTGCATTCATTAGGCTTGCAAGCAAACTTCTTTAGAGGTCATGTACAAGGTACTACGCCGGCAGATGCAAACTTTCCGTTTAACCGTTTTGAAACAAAAGTTAAGTACGCTGTTGATATCAGTGCCAACATTACAGTTGCCAACATCAACTGGTTGCACAATCAAAGCATGCTGCAACCTTACGTAACCGTAGGTGGTGGTTCAATGGCTTACAGCACTTCATTGTATGCTAATTCTGGCGCTCAAAACCCAACTACCCGTACCAGCGATCAGCACCAGTTTTACATTCCGGTAGGTGCAGGTTTGAAAATTGGTTTAGCTAAAGGCATCAATTTAGACTTAGGTTACCAAGTTAACTTTGTACAAAGCGACAACTTAGACGGTTACAGCTACGGTAGCGGTAACGATAAGTTTGCTTATGCACACGCAGGTTTAGAATTTGCTTTGGGCAAACGTTCAAAACCACAATTGGCCCGTCATAACCCGGTATCATCAATGCGTGCTGAGTACATGATGTCTGAGCGTTCACTACAGTCACAACTGGACGATCAACGTTCACAAAATCAGCAATTACGTAATGATTTGAACACTACCAACGCTAACCTGGCCCGTTTAACCGCCGATAGCGATGGTGACGGTGTATTTGATTTGAATGACAAATGCCCTAACACACCAGCAGGTACTAAAGTAGACGGCCAAGGTTGTCCGCTGCCAACTCCTGTTACCCGTGTTATCGTAACCGAAGAAGATCGTCGTGTGGTTAGAGATGCGATTAAAAACCTTGAATTTGATTTTGGTAAAGCTACTATCAAAGATCGCTCTTTACAAAGCTTAGATCGTGTGGCTAACATTTTAACCACCAAAAACTTTAGCTTGAAATTAGCTGGTCATACTGATAACGTTGGTTCAGACGCTGCTAACCTGAAATTATCAAAAGATCGTGCAGAGGCAGTTAAAGCTTACTTGGTAAGCCAAGGCGCTAACCCTTCACGCATTGAAGCTGTTGGTTACGGTGAAAGCCAACCAATTGCATCAAACAAAACTGATGCAGGTCGTCAGCAAAACCGTCGTGTAGAGTTTACCTTGTTTTAATCGGTAAATATCAATACCTCATAAAAAAGGCCGCTTATATAAGCGGCCTTTTTGTTGTTATATACTTTCAAAAAATTCAATTAACCCGCTGAAATAGGAATTATTCCAGCCTTCAACCATGTCATCATATGCTTCATCCGGTATATTAATATGTCGCAATTCGGCAGAGGTGCCATGCTTTTTATCTGCATGTAATTTAATGGTAACAATGGAAGCCTCTGGTTGTCCATCAAAATACCACTGTTGTACCACTTTTTTGTTTTCTTCAAATTCCAGGTTTTTACCTACAATGCTGCCTTCCCACATGCTAAACTCGGTTCCAGGTACTGTCGACATTTCGGCAGGTTCGCCGGTCCATAATTCAATAGTAAAAGGGTTAGTTAGCGCCGGATAAATTTCTTCGGGCGTTGCCGGAATAGAGTAGTACTTCTTATAATCTTTCACAAAGCAAAGTTACAAAATAAAGCTAGGTTGTTTTAACAGCGCCAACCGGCAATACGGTTTTACCATACACCTCATTCAGCACACCGGCCATGCCTGTGTAAATAGCAGATGCCCCGCATACAATGCCTTCATAACCGGCAAAATGTTCAATGGCCTCATTATGCGTGACATGCCCGGCAGCTAACAGAAAAAATAATAAAGTAAGCGATGCAAAAATGAACTGCAAAGCACGTGTTAAACGCAGGGTGCCGAAAAATAGAAAAAGCGTAAATACACCCCATATACTTAAATAAGCAATCATAGAGTTGTTACTGGCCGGCTCTGCCCATCCCAGCTTAGGCATCACAATTAATGCAACCAATGATAACCAGAAAAAGCCGTACGAAGTAAATGCAGTTAACCCAAAAGTGTTGTTTTTACGGGCTTCAATAATGCCGGCTATTACCTGGGCTAAGCCGCCGTAAAATATGCCCATAGCTAAAATCATGGAGCTTAATTCGGTAATGCCTGCGTTGTGTATATTAAGTAATACGGTGGTTAAACCAAAGGCGCATAAGCCAAGTGGTGCCGGATTAGCAGTGCTATCCTTTAGTACCACAGTTGTGGGTGTTTCTACACTCATAATTATGTTAGGGTTGTAATTGGTTATGGCAATATAAGTCATTCATTTGCAATACACAATAAATTTAGAAACTCATTGCCAAATTAGCGGTTATAAAAACTGTATATGCAAAAGCTAGTTTTATTACGTCACGGAGAAAGTGTCTGGAATCAGGAGAACCGTTTCACCGGTTGGACCGATGTTGATTTATCTGAAGAAGGCCGCAACCAGGCCCAAAGGGCAGGGGCATTGCTTAAAAAGCACGGTTATACTTTTGACATGGGTTTTACCTCGGTGCTTAAGCGATCCATCAAAACGTTACACATAGTGTTGGATGAAATGGATATGCTTTGGATTCCCGTACAAAAATCGTGGCGGTTAAACGAGCGGTTTTACGGCGCTTTACAGGGCTTAAACAAAAAGGAAACCATCGAGAAATATGGCGAAGAGCAGGTGCAGAAATGGCGTCGCGACCCGCACGAGCATCCGCCGGCAATTACCGAAGACGATGAACGCTTTCCGGGCCATTATTTGCGGTATAATGATTTAACCTACCGCGAAATACCACTCACGGAAAACCTGAGTGAAACCATAAACCGTGCATTGCCTTTTTGGCATGAAAGCATTATCCCAGCTTTGCGGCAAAATCAAAAAGTAATTATTTGTGCTCATGGTAATAGCTTGCGGGCGTTGGTGCAATACATTGATAATTTATCAGACGAAGAGGTTTCTAAGCTAGACATCCCTACCGCTGTGCCTTGGGTATATGAACTGGATGACCGCCTAAATCAAATTAACCATTACTATTTGGAATAGAAGTGATAAGGTTTAAATAAAGCCGCATAAAACATCGTATAAATATTAGCAACAAAACCCTTTAGAGTTGACTCTAAAGGGTTTTGTTATTTTAATGATTTGTATATTAAGGTTATTTGCTATCGCTTAAAGCAAGACCCCAATCCCGACCTTTATCCACAGCGGGAACGCCTTTTTCCATCCATACCGGCATGGGTGCGCCTTTCAGGAAATGGTCAAAAAACTGTGCTTCGCGTATACTGATGTCTTTGCGGTTGCGGCGTTGCACCAGGTTGTGTGCCTCGTCGTTGTATTGCAGCAGCCACACCGGTTTGTTCAAGCGGCGCAATGCCGTAAACATCTCGATGCCCTGATACCATGGCACGGCACCGTCGGCGTCGTTAGACATAATAACTACTGGTGTTTGTACTTTAGGTAGCTGGAACAAAGGCGAATTTTTAATATATAGTTCAGGCTTTTCCCAAAGGTTAGCACCTATACGGCTTTGGCCGCGCTCATACTGACCTTCACGCGTAATTCCGCTTTCCCAACGGATGCCGCCGTATGCCGAAGTCATGTTGGCAACCGGTGCACCGGCCCAGGCGGCAGCATACATGTTAGTTTGGGTAATCAGGTAAGCTACCTGGTAGCCACCCCAGCTTTGGCCTTGAATACCAATGTGCTGCCCGTCAACCCATGCATTCTTTTTCAATGCCTCTACACCCGAATTGATAAATTCAACAGCAGATTGGCCTGGCTCGCCGCGTTCATAACTTATGTCTGGCGCAAATACTAAATAGCCATTGCTTACAAAATATGATATAGGCAAACGCGATGGGGTAGGTGCCGGTGGCACATAGTTATATAAACCGTCGCTTAGCTTTTCATAAAAATAAACAAGCATTGGGTGTTTTTTGGTCGGATCAAAATCCTCGGGCTTGTACAATATGCCTTTAGATGCATAGCCTTTAGGTGTGGTCCATGAAACCAGTTCGGCAGTGCCCCAATTAAATTGCGATTGCTGGGGGTTAAGCGCGCTTAACTTAATTTCTTTTTTCAGATCGGAGGTTAAATATAGGTCGGGCGATTGTGTATAGCTCTGCTTGGTGTAAATATATACATCGGCCTGTTTAGCTTTTTGCAAACCAGCGTAGCTGTAAGGTGCCATCACAATCTTTTCAGGAGCCTTACTGCCACCAAACGGTACTTTATAGTAGCCCCACTGTTTGTTGTCAAAGTTTTGAGTCAATAGCAATAAAGGCTTTTTTGTAGAAATGTATTTATCATCTTCATCGGAACTGCCACCACCAAAAGCTGCCATGCGGCCACCACCAGCCATTGGATAACGGAATATTAATTTGTTTTTACGTCCAAAACCCTGTGTCAAATTAACGGCCGAACCACTGGCCGGGTCGATGCTCCAGATATCGAAACGATCATAAATCAACACGTTCTTGTCGCCGGTCGTCCAGCCCGAAATGCCGTAAGCTGATGGATCGTCTGGTACGTCGTTATCCTCTTCTCCAAATTTGACGCCGGTATTGCCGGTTAAGTTTATTGTTTTGCCGGTAGCAATAGCATAACTGAACCAGTTTTGTGTAGCTGCATCAAAATAAACTACGTAGTTGCCCCCAGGCGACAGGCTGTAACGGGCTTTCATGCGGGCATTGATGCGGCGGCGTACACCGGTTTTAGTATCTATTAAATAAGCCTCCTGCAACTGGTTACCCCAGCTGGCTTGCACACGCGCACCAGTATCGGTAACGCCCAAAGCGTAGCGGCTATCGTTATTGTCAGTGGGTAAACTAATTTCCTGAATGCCTTTATCAGCTAGCTGCACCAACTTGTTGCTTTCATTTGGACGAATAACCGCCAGATAACTACGACGCAATTCGCGTTGCAAATTTTTTAACTGCTGTGGCTGCAGGTAATCATCCTTGTAATTCCAGATATCAAGCTTGGCTGTTTCAAAATCTACTAAAGTGGTATCAATAGGTTTAGGAATGGGAGCAGTGCCAAAGAAGATGTTATTGCCGCTTTTGCTGAAATACACACGTCCGTCGCCGCTTACGGCCCATGTAGGTTGCATGCCGGTTGAACCTGCACCGGCTATAACCTGCGCACTGTCTTTACCTACACTATAATAATACAGTTTATAAGGTTTAACCTGTGCTTTTTCTGGGTTCTTTTCGGCTGTAAACGCCAACTGATTGCCGGAGCCGTCAAACGCAATATTTTTATAAGTGCCGCGCCCGTTGCTTATTTCTTTTACTGCATCCTTTTCAATGTCATAAATGTAAAGTCCGGATTTAGCATCTTTGGACCGGCGCGGCGCGGTCACGGCAAATGCTAGTTCCTTTCCATTACGGCTTAGCTGATATTCGGTTACATATTTAAAAGTGCGTTGTTTTCCGTTGGTTAACTGTTTAACTACCAAATCAGCACCTTCGCGTGTAGGAGCGGCAATAGTGGTAGCAATAGCGCGGCGCGATGTATCGTTGGCAGCCGGTTTTTTTACCGTATCCGATGGTGCCAGGTAGGCAATTACAGACGCCTTGTCTGCCATTTTAAACGAGCGTACGCCAGCTACTTTGGTTATCGCTTGGCTTCTCAATGTGATTAACCCTAAAGTATCTTTCGGAAACTCGTCCGGTTTCTTCTTTTTAATGCGTGCCATGCGGGTTGCCGCATAAAACGGTCGGATTAACAATACGGCATATTTACTATCGGCAGTAAACCGAACAGTATCTGCACGAGGTATTTGAAGCTTATTAGAGTTTTTGGCGTTGGTGATAACCAGGCTGGCATCACCCTGTTGTGGCTTGATGACATAAGTTACCCATTTGCCATCATTGCTGATGCGTTCGTTGGCAACACTCTGCCATCCGTCGTAAACAGTATGATCTATTGGTTTTTTAGTCTTTTTTTGGGCGCAAACGGTCAAGCCGGCGGCTGAGAACAAACCAATTAGTAAAATTTTATGCATTTGTTTTAATTTGTAGTTTAAATTCAACTAAAAATGCACAAAAATAGATAACGGTAAAACTTAGTGTTTAAAAAGTTACAATAGAGAACATGCATATATTTTATTATATATGCATGTTCTCTATTAATGAAAGAAAAAGCAATTTTATTAGCAATACTCCTTTACATTACATTTATTTTAATGTTCACATGGTATTGGAGTTTTAACTATCATAAATACACTCATTTTAAAGGAGATGAGTCTTTTTATTTTGTCAAGATCTTAGTATTTAGCAACTATTTGTTCTTAATAGTTGCTAAATATATAATCAGATTTAAAGGAATTTTAGCATTAATTTGGCTGCCTTTGCTTAATGTTTTATTATCTGTATTAGCGGGACTTGTATTGTTTCTCTCTCTTAATATAGGCGGGACAACAGTTGGTATGATTAAATTATATGGGGTTCTTTTTGCGTTAATTAGCATTTTGAGCGCTTGGCCTATACTTAAAAAGATGTCAGTAGCGGTTTAAGCGCCACTGACCTCGCAAAATTACTTACCCATTTCTTTATTCAAGGCAATAACCGCATTATCAAAATCTTCGCGGGCTACAATGAATTGAATGTTCACTTTCCGCAAAGCAAAGCCGGCGCTGATGATATTAATGTTAGCCTCGGCCAGGGCTTTAGATGATTGAGCCAGTAAGCCTAGCTTGTCCATATTGGAACCAATCAGGCATACCATGGCCACCTTTTCTGAGGTTATCTTTTCAAAATTGCTTTCCAGTTCGTCAATCAATCCTTGCTTAAAATCTTTTTGCCAAATAACGATAGAGATGCTGTTGGCACTGGTTGCTTTAAAATTGTAGCTCACCCCATGATTGGCAAAAATCTGCATAATTTGTAAATCGGTACCTACGTTGCCCACCATCAAAGGGTCGTAAATATCAATCATCATTAGCTTATTGGTACCGGTTATTACCTCTACGCGTTTTTCGGGCGATATATACTCGCGGGTAATCAGCGTTCCGGGGTGCTCTGGCTCAAAAGTGTTTTTGATACGCAGGTTTATGTTGTTAATTTCCAGTGGCTTAGAAGCCTTTGGGTGAATAGCTTCCATACCTACGTCGGCCAGTTGGTCGGCCACATCATAGTTGGTAAAACCTACCGGGATACACTGATCCTGACCTACCAGTACAGGATCGGCCGAACATAAGTGATACTCTTTATGAATAATCGCCTCGGCCGGGTTAACTGCAACGGCAATTTTACTGAAAGTTACTTCCGAATAGCCACGGTCAAATTCGCGCATAATACCCTCGGTACCTTTCGTGTAACCTGTGGCGATACAGATCGTATTTGCAAATTCAATATCTTTAAATGCCTGGCGGATACGTTGGTCAATGGTGTAAGGTTCGTGATCATAAAATCCGCTCAAATCTACCAGCGTAGCGTTGATGCTCATGTTTTGCAAAATGTTGGTAAATACAAATGCGGAATGCGTTTCGCCTATAGAAGCCAAAATTTCGCGGGCGGCCTGTAAAATACCCTCGTTGCTCACATAGCCCGAAGCCAATATGCCCGATAAGTGCTTTAAAAAGCCTTCGGCATGGCGTACATGATCTTCAATGAATTGATCGGCTACGGCCAGGTTTAATCCCAACGGAACATATTTTTGGTTCAGTTCCTTGAGCTGGGCAATTAAGTTATTCAGCGGCTCGGTAAATTCCTGCTGTTTAGCAATAAGGTGGTAAACACCAGGTGCGCCGGTTTTCTTATTCTCTAATAAGATATTGGTTACGCCCGAAAATGCAGACACCACAAAAATGCGGTTATAAAGCTCGCTACCGGTACGTTTGTAAGTAATAATGTTTTTTATGACGTCGGACAAAGCACTCATTGACGTGCCACCGATTTTTTCAACTGTTAACATGGTATAACCTATCTAGTAAAAACGTGCGAATGTACACGGATTGGCTAAGTAAACAAAAGATTATTATAAGATTAATTCATTTGCAGCCAGCCGCTTTAATCTTCCTTTTTATAAAGCACACCCGCTTTATCGGCTGACATTTTAATTCCCTTAATCATGGCCGAGCTAAAGCCGTTGTGTTCCATTTCATTCAGTCCGGCAATGGTACAACCTTTTGGTGATGTTACTTTGTCAATTTCCTGTTCGGGATGCGAAGCCAGTTGCAGTAATAAATCTGCTGCCCCTTTAGCTGTTTGGGCAGCCATTTTTAAAGCATCGTGGGCATGAAAGCCAATTTCGGTACCGCCCTGTGATGCTGCACGGATAGAACGTAAGAAGAAAGCGATACCACAAGCACAAAGTGCAGTAGCCGAGGTCATGAGTTCTTCATTAATTTGAATGCTGATGCCAACCGTGTCAAACAAAGATTTAACCAGCTCCATATTTTCGCTGTTAGCTTTATCTGTAGCCACGCAGGTCATGGAGTGACCAATAGCAATGGCCGTGTTGGGCATAGCACGAACTACCTGCAATTCCAAGCCTGTATGCTGTCGTATATCCTGACAGTTAACGCCTGAAATTACCGATATATACAACTGCTTATCTGGTTGCATGGCCGGTTTTATTTCATCAAGCAATTTGTTCAACTGCTGGGGCAATACGGCTAAAACGATAATGTCAGCACCTTGTACAGCTTCCATATTGTCTGCCGTGGTAATGAAGCCTTCCGTAGCAAGCGGCGCTAAAGCAGCTATGTTGCGGCGCGTAAGTGTGATTTGTTGCGGCTGATACCTGCCTGCCTTAACCAGACCTTTTGCCAGTGATAAACCAATATTGCCGCTGCCTAAAATGGCGATGTGTTGTGTGCTCATAAATTTTATAAACTTAAACGTGTTCCAAATGGCTCATTCTTGCTAAACTGTTTAAGGTCGTCAGATTTGCCTATGATCACTGCCTTTACGCCGCTACCAATGGCTGCAAAAGCATTATCCAGCTTGGGCAGCATGCCACTATGTATAATTTGCTGCTTCTTCAGCTCCTCATATCGTGCTGGATCTATATCTCGTATCAGTGAATCTTCATCGTCTATATCCTGCAGTACACCTTTTTTCTCAAAGCAATAAATTAAGGTAGTTTCATAATGCCTAGACAATGACACCGCTAAGGCCGATGCTATCGTATCGGCATTCGTGTTCAACATTTGCCCGTCACCATCATGTGTTAAGGCACAAAATACAGGAGTGAAGCCCGCCTGCATCAAAGCGCTAATGTTTTCGGCGTTTACCGAGGTGCCGTCCAAATCTCCCACAAAGCCGTAATCGATAGTTTTAACCGGGCGCTTTTTAGCTTTAATAAAGTTACCATCGGCACCGGTCAGACCAATGGCATTGGTGCCAAAGCGTTGCAATTGGGCTACAATGTTTTTGTTGATTAGTCCGGCATATACCATGGTTACCACGCGCAGTGTTTCAATGTCGGTAATACGCCGTCCATCCACCATCTGGGTCTGTACACCCATTTTATCAGATAGCTGGGTAGCCACTTTGCCACCGCCATGCACCAGTATCTTGTATCCGTCAATAGCCGTAAAGTCTTTCAGAAAGTGGTATAGGTTTTCGGAATTGTCAATAACGTTGCCGCCTATTTTAATAATATATAAAGGTTTCATAAACCAAAATGCGAGTAAAGCTTGTAAGACAGCTATAATAGTGAATTTTGATAACAAATGATTTAATCTGTTCAAAAAACAATATTCTTAAGATTTAACTGATAAATAAGTTATAAAACTTAAAAATTAGTTGTATAACTGAAAAATCAGTTTTATATTTGGATATGGAAGAACTTACTAGAACGGAAGAGCGTGTAATGCAGATACTTTGGAAGCTAAAAAAAGCTTTTGTGAAAGATATTATTGACGCGATGCCCGACGAGCCCAAACCGCCCTATAATACTATATCGTCGGTAGTAAGGTTGTTAGAAAAGAAAGAATATGTGGGTTATAAAGCTTATGGCAAAACCTATGAATATTTTCCGCTCATCAGTAAGGCAGACTACCGTAAAGCTTCATTTAAAAAAATGTTCACCAATTATTTTGACAGCTCGGTTGATAGCCTATTGTCTTTTATGGTTAAAGAACAAAAGTTGAGTGAAGAGGATATTCAAAAAATTCAGGAGATGATCAATCAAAACTCAAAAAAATGAAGCTTTTTATTTATCTGTTGCAGACTACTGCTTGCTCTGGCATTTTTTATGCTTTTTATTTTTTGTTGCTTAGGCGGTATACATTCTTTACGCTCAACCGCTGGTATCTCTTGGGTACTTTATTACTAAGCTTAATTATACCGGCAATTACTTTCCCGGTTAAACAGGTGGCGCATATGGATATGCTGCAGCCTGTAATTTATATGCAGCAAATGCAAGTTGAAAAGGAGCCTGTAACGCGTGTTTTAAAATATAACGTTGATAGCACTCTAGCAATAAATTGGCTGCAAATTGTAAAAGGAGCTTACATTGTGCTGGCCATCATTTCGTTGTTGCGCTTTTTATCAACGCTTATCGTATTTGCATACCGCGCCCGGAGTAACAGTTTAATGCAGATCGGTAACGTTCAGGTCATCAAAAGTGCAGGTCGCATGGGTAACAGTTCGTTTTTCAATGTAATATTTTTAAATGATGACACACTAAATGCCGACGAAGTGAAGCAGATACTTGCGCACGAATTGTTGCACGTTAAGTTAATGCATTCATTAGATAGAGTTTTGGCACGTTTTACACAGATCGTACTGTGGTTTAACCCTTTTGTGTATGCTTACATACGGTCAATTGAAGAAAATCATGAGTTTGAGGTAGACCGTATTGCAGCCCTTGAAGCCGATAAAAGCTGGTATGCCACTTTATTGTTTAAATTATCTGTATCTAATCAAAGCTCGCTATTCCAAAATTTTAGTAAAGCACCGCTTAAAAAGCGTGTGGCCATGTTGTTTAACCAACCCACCAACCATATGAAAAAAATGATGTACTTGCTGGTACTACCGGTGGTAGTGCTTAGCTGTTTGGCTTTTGGCAGATTAAATACTGACAACGTCGCCAAAGTGAACTTCAAATTATTAAAATCGGTTAATAGTGAGAGATCACAAGCCGATACAGTCGATATTAATAAATTTCGGCAGATTGACCGGCTAAAGGGTAGGGGAAGAAAGGTGCAATCCCCAACGACATCAGAACAATATGCTCAGACAGCCGATTACAAGCAAAAGAATGCAGCTGTTGAAAAAGTAAGCGGTAAAATGTTAACGTATAAAGTAATGTCGGTGTTTGATAGCAGTTTTGTGATGGGCCATATTATTGGCTACAAGGTATTACATAACAATTACTCTTACATACTTAATACCAAGTACGGGCAGTTGAAAGAACTTAAAAATCAGTTAAAGCCGGGTGATGAAATAGAAATGAATGTGTTTAGTGCGGCTTATGGTAACGCTACACCGATTGTAATTGAACCTGCCCTGGTAATTAAAAATGGTATTAAACTTTTTCAATTAGCTGAAGCCGATATTATACCAAAAGCTCCCTTTTTGTATGAGGCTAATCGCGTACGTTTCACCGATGGGCAAGTAACTAAAATTCAGAAATATCCGAATGGTAAATGGAAAAGTGCAGTGGTAGAGGTAGTTAATGGGTATAAGATAAAATTTAATGTAAAACCTTCTGCACCGGCATTTGAGGATATTGAAGATGGTGATCATGTACGGTTTCGTTTTGTGCACGAACGTAAAAGTGGAAGCAAAGAGTATACGGTTGACGATTGGGTTTCATTATCCGCTAACATTAAGGATTACGGCACCAAAAATCCAGACTTCTTTTTTAAATTTTATGAGAAAATTTAATGTAAACAAAAGCGCCGGTATATTCATACCGGCGCTTTTGTTTAATTGGCTAAAAGTGCCTTAAACACGGCGAAGTTTTAGCGCGTTTATAGTAAAATAAAGGTTGAGTTGATTAGATATCAGCATTAGTAACAGTTGTGTAAACAACGGCTTATTGAAACATAAGCTCGATGTACTGGTTTTAAGCTTGAATATTTACTGCTGATTCTATCTATCAGAACCTATGAACGTAAACCATGTATCTAGTAAGCCCCGTATCGTTATTATAGGCGGCGGTTTTGCCGGCATTAATTTAGGCCGATCTTTAAGCGGGCACAACGTTGAAGTTATAATGCTGGATAAGCATAACTATCATACCTTTCAGCCATTATTATATCAGGTTGCTATAGGCGCTATTGAAGCTGATGCAGTTGGCTATCCTATACGTCGTATTTTTGCCGGTCAGGAAAATTTTACTTTTCATTTGGCCGAAGTGCAAAAAATCAGTCCTGAAAGTAATACGGTAAATACAAACGTTGGCGATTTTACTTATGATTATTTAGTGATAGCCACTGGCTCCAACACAAATTACTTCGGCAACAAAGAGATGGAGCATTTTACCATGCCCATGAAAAATATACCCGAGGCGTTAAACTGGCGTAGTTTAATGGTGCAAAACCTTGAAAAAGCCTTGTTAACCTCTGACCCAATAGAACGTGCAGCCTTGCTAACTTTCGTGGTTGTGGGGGGCGGGCCAACCGGTGTGGAAATGTCGGGCGCACTGGCCGAGATGCGCTTGCACATGCTCACTAAAGACTATCCAACCTTTAAGCCTGATGATATGAAGGTTTATCTGGTAGAAGGTAAACCCGAATTAATAGCCGCCATGTCTGAACGGGCTTCCATTAAGGCTAAACAGTTCCTGATCGATATGGGCGTTGTGATATACACTGGCGTACATGTGCAAAGCTACAATGGTGAAGATTTAAAAATAGATAACGGTGTGGAACTGAAAGCCCGTTCGGTGTTTTGGGCAGCCGGTGTTAAAGGTGAGGTTCCCGACGGGCTGCCTCAAGAAGTGGTGGTTAGAGGGGCACGTATACAAACCGACGAAATAAACAGGGTGAAGGGCTTTAATAATATTTTTGCGATAGGCGATGTTTCGGCAATCGTTAATACCGATACGCCTAACGGCCATCCGGGCGTGGCACCAGTGGCTATACAACAGGGGAGTCACTTGGGTAAAAACCTGATTCGCATCATTAAGGGCGAAGCGCCGGTACCATTTGAATACCGCGATAAAGGTACCTTGGCAACAGTAGGACGTAACAAGGCAGTAGCCGATTTAGGTAAACTAAGATTTCAAGGCTTTTTTGCCTGGTTGCTGTGGTTGTTTGTGCACGTGATGACGCTGGCCGGCTTTAGTAACAAGCTAATTGTATTTTTCAGCTGGATTATCAACTACTTTACCAGAAACACGGATAACCGTATGATACTACACAATTTTGATACGGAAACTATGAAAACAGATCCAATTGCCAAGTAGTACCAACGCTTGAGGTTAATAATATGATTGCCTTTAATAATATTTGGCTGCATAATTAATTTTTTGATAAATTTTGTTAACAATAAGGTAAAAATGTTGTTAAGCTATAAGAAAAGAATTTATTTAATAACTCAAAATCATGGCAACAAACTTCAATCCTGAACATAGCGAAGGCCCAGTAGCCAAAGCTATCGAACAGCAAACGGCAAAGTTGCCTTCAGATTTATTTCTGTGGGCTGCTGTAGGCGCTATCGGCGTTTCGTTAACGTTAAAATTAATGCAAAAAGATAAGCTGGCCTTGTTTGTAGGTCAGTGGCCTGCACCATTTTTACTGTTAGGCTTGTACAACAAATTAGTGAAATTAGAAGGCAGCGACTGAAAAAGTAGTTTGCCAGAAAATAAATAAGCCGGTGGTTATTTAACCATCGGCTTATTTTTTACCAAGTTTTCGCTGCTGAATGAGCTAAGCGCCCATATAATAAGGCCGATTATAACTGCTAGTATAATGCCGAAAATAAATCCGCCTTTAAATACATCGCCAATCAACTGGCAGCCTGACAGAGTAAACGTACTGAATAACACAAATAGGGCTAATAACAATTTTTTCATAGTACCTTAAATTTTGGTGTTGTAGATAATTGAATTACAAACCAATTAACCGATAGTTTTCAAGATATCTTTAATGCTATTGCAATTTCTGTTCTTCCTTTTGCATATAAGTACCAATAGCTTGTGTATTCGCGTCAGTGCTATTGCTTAGTGCATTGATAACGGATTGCCTGTCTGCTTCTGATCGGTTTTGACTGAGTTTCTTTTTACCCTGTAAATCCGTTACTTCAATATCAAAAACGGTGATGCCTTTAACCAACTTAAGTTTATACTCCATCGGTAACCCGTCCCATTGTGCAAGATAATCGACATCGTAAGTGGCTATCATTTCTTCCAACGCTGTTAGCTGCTGGCCTTCGTCTGTAACAAGTACGGGCTTTCCATAAGCATGTACAGCCATATAGTTCCAGGTGGGTACATTTAGCTCTTTCTCATAATGCTTAGGGGCAATATAAGCATGTGGCTCTGTAAAAATTACCAACACCTTTTCTGATTCTAACCCAATTGATTGCGGATTAGGTTTAGCCAGATGGGAAGATAAAATTACTTTTCCTTCGTGCACTTTAACCACAAAAGGCAGATGCGTAGCGGAGGGCAGGCCGTTATCAACGGATACCAGTGTGGCAAAACTGTAGCGTTGCATAAACGCTACAGTTTCGTTAATATCGGTAAGTGCGAATGGTTTAGGCGTGTACATTGTAACAGCTATGATAAGCTATCTAGAAGCTGTTTCAATACAGCCTGTGCTGCCCAAACGCGGTTACCAGCTTCATGAATTACTACTGAGTTTGGCCCATCTAAAATTTCGTCAGATAATTCCAGGTTGCGGCGTACAGGTAAGCAGTGCATCACTTTGGCATTGTTGGTTGCCTGTAAGCTTTCGTTGGTAAGCATCCAATCGTCATGGCCTTTTATTACTTTGCCATAAGGCTCATAGGCCGACCAGTTTTTTACATAAATAAAGTCGGCACCTTGCAAAGCTTCCTGTTGGTTATGGGTAATAAAGGCTCCGTCTGTAAAGTCGGTATTCAACTCATAACCTTCTGGATGAGCAATTACAAAATCAACATCGGCTTTACACATCCATTCTGCAAAAGAATTGGGTACGGCCTGTGGCAGCGGCTTAATGTGCGGCGCCCAAGTTAACACCACTTTAGGGCGTGCTTTAGTTTTCAATTCTTCAATAGTAATTGAATCGGCCAGGCTTTGCAACGGGTGGCGGGTGGCCGATTCTAAACTTACAATAGGTACACCACAATACTCTACAAACTTATTAAACACCTGCTCGCTATAATCTTCTTCACGGTCTTTTAATCCCGGGAAAGAACGTACACCAATGATATCAACATACTGGCCTAAAACGGCAGCCGCTTCGCGCACGTGCTCAACGGTAGTGCCATTCATCACGGCTCCGTCTTGCAATTCCAAAGCCCAACCTTCCTTATCTATATTGAGCACCATTACATTCATGCCCAAATTCAGAGCCGCTTTTTGGGTGCTCATGCGGGTACGCAGACTAGGATTCAAAAATACCAGCCCAATGGTTTTGTTTTTACCCAGTTGCTGATTAGCGTATGGATTTTGCTTATGTTGTAAAGCCTCGGCAACCAAGGCATTGATATCGGTAACGTCGTGTACAGATGTGAATTGTTTCATGAAGCTTTGCCGGCCTCCCGTAACGGGAGAAGGTGTTAATAGTGATTGAATAGTTAAACTACGGTTTCTGGAGTGGATTGTAATACCTGGGCAAATGCCTGTAAAAATTGGTCGGCATGTGCTTTGGTTAAGTTCAGCGCCGGTAACAGGCGGACTACATTAGGCTTAGCCTCACCAGTAAAGATGTGATGTTTGTACAATAGGTCTTTACGTACATAAGCCAGCTCTTCGGGCAGTTCAATGCCAATCATTAAACCACGGCCTCTTACTTCTTTTACCTGCTCAAACTTTTTCAATTCCTCTATTAAGTAAGCGCCCACTTCGGCAGCGTTCTGCATCAGGTTATTTTCTTCCATTTCCTCCAGTACTGCCAGCGCTGCCGCACATGCCAGGTGGTTACCGCCAAAGGTAGTGCCCAACATACCATAAGATGGTGCAATTTTAGGCGAAATGATAATACCACCGATAGGGAAACCGTTACCCATACCTTTAGCCATGCTATAGATGTCGGCATTTACACCGGCAAAATCGTGTGAGAAAAATTTACCGGTACGACCATAACCGCATTGTACCGAGTCGGCAATAAACACGGCGTTGTACTGGTCGCACAGTGCACGTATCTTTTGCAAAAAGCTTTCTGTAGCTACCTGTATACCGCCAACGCCTTGTATACCTTCAATAATTACGGATGAGATATCGTTTTGGGCAAAAGCTTGCTCTAAAGCAGCTTCATCGCACCAAGGCAAAAAGATGACGTTATCAGTTTCGTTAATTGGGGCTACAATTTTTGGATTGTCGGTAACAGCAACGGCTAGTGAAGTACGACCATGGAAAGCTTTGCGAAACGCAATCACTTTCTTTTTACCGTTATAAAAGGACGCCAGTTTTAAGGCGTTCTCATTTGCCTCAGCACCCGAGTTGCATAGAAATAATTGGTAGTCATCTTTACCAGATACCTTGCCCAGCTTTTCTGCCAGTTGCTTTTGCAACGGAATTTCAATAGAATTAGAGTAAAAACCTATCTGATGCAACTGATCTTCCAATCGTTTAACGTATCGTGGGTTGGTATGACCGATAGAAATTACGGCATGACCGCCATACAGATCCAGATACTCGGTGCCCTGAGCATCATAAACCAAACTACCAACACCCTTAACAATCTCGATGGGATTAATCGGGTAAACATCAAATAGTTTCATGTTCTGAACTAAATTAAAACTTTAAAAATATAGTTAATTAAAAAGCTGTTGCTTTTAAGCGTAAGCCCGAGGTTTCTTCTAAACCAAAAAGTAAATTCATATTTTGCACTGCCTGTCCCGATGCACCTTTCAGCAGGTTATCCATAATGCTGATAATGAATAGCTTGTTGCCTTTTTTCTGCACTTGTATAAAGCATTTATTGGTATTCACAATTTGCTTTAAATCTATATTACGGGTGGTAACATGCGTAAAGGGATGGCCACTGTAATAATCTGTATAAAGCCTTACAGCCTCCTCTGCAGTTAAATCGCTGTCTAAATACATAGAGGCAATGATGCCACGTGTAAAATCGCCACGATAAGGAATGAAGTTGATTGGCTTATCAAAATTGCCTTGTAACTGCTTCACGGATTGGCCAATTTCATTTAAATGCTGATGATCAAATGCTTTGTAGACAGACAAGTTATCATTGCGCCAGGTAAAGTGCGATGTGGCCGACAGGCTTTGCCCAGCACCGGTTGAACCGGTAGTAGCCGTAATATGCACTTCTGCATTTAGTTTGTTGTTGGCGGCAAGCGGCAGCAGGCCTAATTGCAAGCAGGTAGCAAAGCAACCAGGATTAGCAATGTTGGCGGCTGTTTTAATAGCATCGCGGTTTAATTCGGGCAGGCCATATACAAATGTACGGGAAGCGTTATCAGTATCTGGATAAGTAATGTTTAATTTATCCTTCAGCCGAAAATCCTGACTTAGATCTATTACCTTAACCTTTTCCGGAAAAGGATTGGCTGCCAGGAATTTTCGCGCATCGCCGTGTCCAACGCATAAAAACAGTACGTCAATGTGGTTAGATAGTTCGCTGGTGAACTTCAGTTCCGTATCACCAAACAAATCGGTATGCACTTCATAAATATAGTTACCAGCATTGCTGTTGCTATGTACAAACTCAATTTCCACATCAGGGTGGTTAAGGAGAATGCGAAGCAATTCGCCACCTGTATAACCGGCACCGCCTATGATGCCTGCTTTTATTTTATTGCCGCCTGATATTGGAACTAATACGGTCGGGACGTTGCTATTCACAATTAATTCTGTCGTTTTTAGTGGATAGATGCAATTATTATTCTTGATTATTCACTTTATGGTAAATCATCACTTGGTTACCGAAGATTTTAGAAAAGCCTTTTACATCTTCGCCACTCCATGCGTTGTTCATTTCACCGTAGCTGCCAAATTTGTTCGACATCAAATCGTGCGCCGACTCAATACCGGTAACTTGGAAACGATAAGGATGCAATTCGACAAACACTTTACCGGTAACGTTTTCTTGTGTATCGGTTAAGAATGCTTCAATGTTGCGCATAATAGGATCATGGAACTGACCTTCATGAAGCCAATTGCCATAGAAAGAAGATAATTGATCTTTCCAGGATAACTGCCATTTGGTTAACACATGTTTTTCTAAAGTATGGTGCGCTTTGATGATCACCATTGGTGCTGCGGCTTCAAAACCTACACGGCCTTTAATACCGATAATGGTATCACCCACGTGAATATCACGACCAATGCCATAAGGCTGTGCAATCGCTTGCAGTGCCTGAATAGCTTTGGTTGGATGCTCGTAACGGGTACCGTTAATGGCAACCAATTCACCTTTTTCAAATTCTAATTCAAGATTACGTGGTTCAGTTGAGGTAACCTGGGTAGGCCATGCATCTTCAGGCAAACCTAAGTTTGAGGTTAACGTTTCTTTACCACCAACTGACGTACCCCAGATGCCTTTGTTGATTGAATACTTCGCTTTTTCAAAGTTCATTTCAACACCGTGTTTCTTCAGGTACTCAATTTCTTCCTCGCGGCTTAGTTTTAGATCACGGATAGGTGTCAGTATTTGCACGTTTGGTACAAGGATGTTGAAGATCATGTCAAAACGTACCTGGTCATTACCAGCACCTGTGCTGCCATGGGCTACATACTCGGCACCAATCTCTTTTGCATAGTTGGCAATTGCGGTAGCCTGGCTTACCCGCTCGGCACTTACCGAAAGGGGATAGGTATTGTTTTTTAACACATTACCATAAGTTAAAAAGCGGACGCAGGTGTTGTAAAAGTTTTCAGTTTCGTCTACCACATGGTGTGAAGTTACGCCCATTTTAAAGGCACGCTCTTCTACATGTTTAAGTTCGTCTTCGCTGAAACCACCGGTGTTTACAATCACCGAGTGAACTTCCAAACCTAAATCGCGAGTTAAATAAATACAGCAAAATGAGGTATCTAAACCACCGCTGTAAGCTAATACTACTTTTTTCTTCATTATTATGTGTTAACCTATCAGTGTAATTAAACTTGTAATAGCCAATGTGAATACTTTAACAGAACCTTTTAAGGCACTTTCTATACGCTCAAGCAAAGTTGCTTTGTGCGTTAATTTTTTTACGCGTTCTTCTTCCTGCTTTTGCTTATCTATAGGGTCCCAAAGCATGGCGGTACACAAGCAGTTTTTACGACCTTTCGCTGTAAGTATATCATAATTTACGCAGCTGCGGCAGCCTTTCCAAAAATCTTCATCCTGGGTAAGTTCCGAATAGGTAACAGGTTCGTAACCCAGCTCGGAGTTAATTTTCATAACGGCCAAACCAGTGGTTAAACCAAATATCTTAGCCTCTGGATATTTTTTGCGAGATAACTCGAATACTTTTTGCTTGATAGCCTTCGCTAAACCAACTTTGCGAAATTCGGGATTTACAATCAGTCCCGAGTTGGCCACAAAATCGCCATGGCTCCAGGTTTCTATGTAGCAAAAGCCAGCCCAGGTACCGTCTTTATGTAATGCAATTACAGCTTTACCTTCCAGCATTTTATTAGCTACATATTCGGGCGATCGTTGAGCGATACCGGTGCCACGTGCCTTAGCTGATGACGCCATTTCTTCACAAATTTGTTGTGCATAATCAACGTGAAGTGCAGAAGCGTCCAGTATATCAAAATCTTGTATGGTCATTAGTATAAAAAGAATACCGTTAAATTAATGGCTTGCGCCTTAAGTAATTAAATGGTTTTGGGGAAGAGAAGTTTAATTAAACTTCAATTTGTAGTATAAAACTGACTAGACCTGTCAATTAAACCCGTGGAATAAACAATCGTCGTCGTAAAATAGGCGCTACAAAAGCAGCTGAAACCAAAGCAACGGCAAACCGGGCAGAAACTGCTACGGTTAAGGGCCTGTATAAGCTTTGAATCTTCATTATTTGACGACGTTGTTTTTGCTTTTTAAATTTTGTGCAAAGTATCAGAATAAATTTTATTTATGCAAGTAAAAAATGCAATATAACATTCAGTTAATAATCAGCTTATCAGCTTAAAATTCAAAGTGTTTACAATTTGGTAAAAGCAAAAGGATTATACGTGAATGGATGAGAATTAAGTAGCTGCTAAACAATCGCTGTTTGGCTAGTGTTAATTGTGCATGCCCGATGCACCGCTGATACTTACGCTAGCTCTTGATGAGCAGTCTCAAACCTATTTTAATCATCTGCGTAAGCTGCATTTCCCGCGCGAACGTAATTACTTGGATGCTCATTTAACGCTCTTTCATCATCTGCCTGCTAATGAACCGCAGGTAATACAAGATATTGAGGCTGCTAGTAAACAGTTTAGCATGAAGGTATTGCAGGTTATCAACGTGGTAAGTATTGGAAACGGAGTAGCATTTAAAATTGAAGACCCATCGTTGCTTACCTTGCATAGAAGTCTGCAGCAGCAATGGCAAGACTGGCTCATTCCGCAAGATCAACACAAACTATGGCCACATATCACCGTTCAAAATAAAGTCACGCCAGATAAAGCCCGTCAATTAAAGAATGAATTTGAACAAAATTTTATGCCGTTTACGGCAACCGGTACAGGTTTAAGCTTATGGGAATACCAAGGCGGGCCATGGAGATTTATAGAATTTTACCCTTTTACCGGTTCTTGATTGGTGGTGATGTCGTCTTTCATCCACCCTCGGCCTTCGGTAAACCGGGCAACCAGCATAGCAGCAGCCGTATCTCCGGTTGCATTAAGCAGGGTGGCCATCGGGTCTACCAGCGTACCAATAATCATCGCTGGCGGTAGTGCCTCGGGAGGGAAACCGTAGGCCGATATAAACAACAGTTCGCCAACATAACCACCATTGGGAATGCCGCCTTCAACCAGGCTCACCAAAACTGTCATTCCTAATGCTAATATAATTACATCTGCGCTGTTAAAGCTTTTGCCAAATAGGGCAAACACCACGGCCATTTTAATAATGGATGATATGCTGGAGCCGTCTTTATGCAACGTGCCGCCCAGTGGGATAGTTACATTGGCAATTACGTCTGATATGCCCATTTTTTTGGCGGCATCTATATTAGCTGGTATAGTTGCTATGCTGCTGCATGTACCCACGGCTGTGGCCGATGGTACAATGTTATTTTGCCAATACCTTTTAAAACCAGTTACACCGCCAGCTACAAAAGCATATAAGCTAAATCCAAAAACATAATAAACGGCGCCAATGCCATAATACAAACCTAATGAGCGGGCATAGGCACCAAACAACTGCGGACCAAATACACCTACTTGATAAGCAAAGTAAGCCCCTAGGCCTATAGGCCCCATCTTCATGATAATAATAAACAGCTGTTTGAAAATTTCATTTCCTGCCGAAAGGAATCGTGCAAACGCCGCGCCTTTTTCGCCGGCACGCAACGCGGCAAAGCCAATAAGTATAGAGAACACAATCATGGGCAACATTGCCTTGCGCGAGAAGAGTTCGAAAAATTCGCCGGTGGTAAAAAGCTGCGTAAGCTGGTCGCCAAACGGTTTCTTTTCGATAGCTTCGGTAATTGGTTTGCCAACCAATTGTTCATGTACCGGAAACAGCCAAACGCCCACAATGGTAATGCACGCTGAAATGAGTACGGTTACCAAAAATACCACACACATAACGCCCATTATTTTGCTGATTTTGCCCGAGCTGCCCAAATTGGCAATGGCGGAGGCTATGGCAAAAAATACTAAGGGTGTAACTGCAACAAAAAGTAGATTTAAGAAAATATCGCCAATAGGCTTTAGTATATCTACCTGTTTACCAAACTGTAGTCCGGCTAAGCTACCCGCAATAATGCCCAGCAAAAGTAAAATGATGCCGCTGTAGTTTTTGAACCAATTTTGCATGTAGCTTAAATGTATTTTAGTTGATGGCCCAGCTAAAATACATTTATAAACCGTAACTGCACCTATGATGGTGAAACTACAGCGTTCTCATCTTGCAAAGGATAGTAAGTGTCCGCAGCTTGTTCAACAGCTACCAATGGTTTGCTATCTTCATGTTTTTGTTTGTCCAACAGTTGCAAAACGCCATCCGCTACTAAGCCAAATACTACATGCGCTAGCAGCAGCTGCGTATAAAACTGTGCTGCCGGTGGCTTAGGCGGATTAGGATGTAACTTAAATGTTGCTTTCCAAATGCCTACACCAGTCAAGCCACTCAATACACCCATTAATAAACCATTTTTTGCAGCGGGTTTTGCATCAAGTTGTTTAAGTGCTAAACCATATGCTGTTGCAAATGCCTGACCAACTACATAATGACTTATCCATGCTATAGGCCGGGCTTGCTTTTGGGGTAATGATATGGGCGAGTGCTCTAAGAACTTGCTCAGCAATACGGGTTCGCTCAAATCTTTTTTTGCCAGGTAAGACACAGCCTCGCTAAATAACGTCATGAGTGTAGTGCCCGCCAGGTTGGCTAAAGCTAATTTGCGCTGTTGCATAAATTGTTCGCTTTTAATTCTTTTTTTGTGATTGCTTGACAATAGTATATAAACCCAGCGCCACTAAACCAGCTACGGAAGCAGCCAGTACCGGGCTGAAAGGGCGTGGCGGTACATATAGCACACCGCGCCGGTTGGCTTTGGCGGATTCTTTGACATAGCGGCCTGTATCGGGTATCGCAATCTCATCAAAATGGTTAACCAGATAGTTTAGCCCTTCTGTCAATTCTTTGCCCGACATAGGTTTGCCATGGCCTGTTGCCGCAATGGCCGGATGCAGCGCACGTAGCTTTTTAACCGACGCTGCTGCCGCAACCCAATCTGTAGTAAAGTACTTGGGTGGGCCGGAAACTAATTTCTTTTGCTTAGCTACAGAGAAGGCCGACTCTTGTTTGGTGGTTACAAAAGCATCACCTGCAATTAAAACCTTGTCGCTACTGCGAAACAATGAAATATGGCCTGGTGAATGGCCCGGTGTAAATATGTAGGTCCAATCTGATAGAAATGGCAGGCTTCCGTTTTCGTTCAGGATAAATGCTTTATCGCCTATATCAATCGGTTTTTTTGGATACAGTACAGACAATGCACTCATCATGCCACCACCAACAGTAGGGTCGGGCGGAGGATAGGCAGATTGGCCGGTTAAATAGGGTATCTCAAGCGGATGTGCATAAACAGGTACATCCCAATCTTCTAAAAGTTTTTTTAACGCGCCCACATGGTCAAAATGGCCATGGGTAAGTATGATGGCTTCTGGTGGATTGTTCTCGCCAAACAGTTCGGCGGCCATGCGCTGTATCCGGGGGGCAAACCCGTGCAGGCCGGCATCTACTAACACCCATTGGCCATGGCCAATGGCAATCATGTAAATGTTGGTAAAAACAATTCGCATTCCCCACACGCCGGGGGCCACATCAAAATAATCTTCGTAAGGCGTAGTTGCCTCGTTATTTTTTTTCATAACTGGATGCATTGTTTATATTGAAAATGAACAGCATTTAAAACATACAGTTTTAATAAATGTAAGTGCAAATTAAAAAAAGCAGCTAACAGGTTTGTAATATTGGGGTTAGATAGCAATAATGGCTGATGCTAAGCATCAAAATTTCTATATTTACAGCGCAAATATTTTGAATAAGCGCAGGAGTAAAATATTGGCATCACTGGTGTTATTGCTGATCTTTATTACAGGTCAGGCAATAGTATTTGGGCATAATCATAATGCCGAGTCGGCCAGGTCAACTTATGCAGTCAACAAGCACAAATCTGCCACGCCAGATACCAAGTGTCAGATATGCTCGCAAAGCGGGCAGGTCCAGTTGTTTCTGCAAACGCAGCAGGTTTTCTTCCTTAGCAACAATAGCTTACATCAGTTTGCTACCTACATAACGGTTTATCAGAGCATTGCACTGCTGCTTATTAGTAACAGAGGCCCCCCAACTATCGGATAAAAATTAAACTTACCCGATTTATTGTAGTCTTATATAAAAACGGATCATTAATCATTTAATGATCTGATTGAGCGTGTCCCTTCTTTCAACAAGTTCATTATGAAATTTAAATACATATTCAGCTTATTGCTGTTTATCCTACCTGTATACACTTTTGCATCGTCGTTCCTGGATATCACCGGCAAAGTAACCGATAGTAAAAACAATCAGCCTGTTGCTGGTGCTATTGTAAGTATTCCGCAATTGCGCATCAATACCATAACCGATGTTAATGGTCAATACACCCTACATTCTTTGCCTCCCCGCGGAAAATTTGTAATCGAGATAAGGTTTATTGGTTATCGTTCTGTTGTCCGTTCTATTGATTTGGCGGCGTCGCCTTCTTTTGACTTTGCCCTACAACCCAGCGTAACGGAAACCAACGAAGTGGTTATTACCGGTTCAGCTATTACAGCTAATAGCCGATACAACAGCACTTCGGCCAGTGTGGTACACAAAGATCAATTGGTAAGTAATGGATCAACCAATTTAATTGATGCTTTGGCGCGCTCGGTGCCGGGGGTAAGCCAAATCAGTACTGGTCCGGCTATATCTAAACCGGTTATCCGTGGTTTAAGCTACAACCGTGTAGTAACATTAACGGACGGAGTTAAACAGCAAGGCCAGCAGTGGGGCGATGAGCATGGCATAGAGGTTGACCAGTATCAAGCCGACAGGGTAGAAGTGCTGCGTGGTGCTGCATCATTGTTGTACGGCTCAGATGCTATTGGCGGTGTGATTAATATTTTAGATCCATCCGCGCCGCCGTCAGGACAAATTAAAGGCGAGTTGTTATCTAATTACGCCACTAACAATGGCTTGTCGGGTAGCTCGTTGATGCTTACCGGTAATGAGAATGGTTTTGTTTGGCGTGGAAGGGGCTCTTATCAAAACGCTTATTCATTCAAAACGCCGGCCGGTTACTTTCCAAACAGCGGTTTTAACAATACCAATTTAAACGGTATGCTGGGCCTGAACAAGTCATGGGGTTATTCGCACTTGAATTTTTCGTATTATAGAAACAATGTAGGGTTCTTTGATCCCGAATCGGCCGATGATTTGTACACAAACGAAAAAAGCCGCACGCTTGATTTCCCACGGCAAGACATTCGCCATTACAAAATAGCACTGAATAACAACTTTGTGGTAGGCGAGGGTTCGCTTAAGCTTGATTTAGGTTATCAGCGTAATCAGCGGCGGGAGCTGGAAGACGGTACTGATCCTTCATTATTTTTTGACTTGAACACCTATTCCTTGGACGCCAAGTACTACCTGCCCACAAAAAACGGGTGGGAACCGGTTGTTGGTTTAAGTAGCAGCTGGGGCCATAGCGTAAACAAGGCTACTGAGTTTTTAGTGCCAGAGTATGACAGTTATAATACAGGTATATTTGGCTTTGTCAAAAAAACAATTAACAAGTCTACTTACACCGCCGGCTTGCGTTATGATTATATCCATAACGTAGGTAAACAGTTATTTGTAAATGATGAAGAACAGTTTACAGGTTTTAAAAACACATTCAATAGTTTGAGTGGTGCTTTGGGATATACGCATGTGTTTAACGAGAGCGTAAATTTTAAAGCTAATGCAGGTGCAGCTTTCCGTGCGCCTAACCCAGCCGAACTGGGATCAAACGGGGTACACGAGGGTACTTACCGTTATGAAGTGGGCAACCCTGATTTGAAAGCCGAACGCAGTTTCCAGGCCGATGCTACATTGGAGTTCGGTGCTAATATATTAACTGGAAGCCTGGGTGTTTATGAGAACTATATCCATAACTACATTTATGCATCAAATCAAAACAATGAAAGCATTACTGTAGAAAACGAAGAAAACGGCGAATCGGAAACATTGCCGGTGTATCGTTATGGACAGGTAAATGCTAACCTGTATGGTGTAGAAGCCAACATTACCCTACACCCTATACACGCCATTCATTTTGAAAATACCTTTAATTACACCCACGCCCAAAACCGCACTTTTGACCGGCCACTAGCCTTCATACCGGCAGGCGTGTTACGCAATACGTTACGGTTTGAGCCAAAGGTGAAAGGTGTTAACGGGTTTTATTTGTATGCCGGACTGGATAACTTTTTGAGACAAAACCGGGTGGATGCAACTTTTGAAACTTCAACGGCATCGTACACCTTGCTTAATGCCGGTGCTGGTGTAACCTTAATGTTGGGTAAAAAGCATCAGCAACCATTAAAAATATTTATAACTGGTACCAACCTTACTGATAAAAGATACTACAGCGCCCTGAGCCGTTTAAAACCTGGCCGCTTAAGCCAGGAAGACCCTACACTAGGTGTGTATGATATGGGCCGCAATATAAGTTTTGGCTTTTTAATGCCATTTACGCTTTAATTATCTCCCCCAAAAAAAAGCGCTTCCAAATACGGAAGCGCTTTTTTACTGACTACTATGTTTGCCTTTATAATGAATCGTTGTTACGGTTCAATCTTTCTGTTTCTACCTCAGTATTCCGTACCGTGTCGCGGATGATTTCCTCACGTTCTTCCACGTTTTTGTTGATGGTTACTTCTTCAACTACTCGAGCTTCTTTGTTCACTACCGGTACTTCGGTGTGTTCGGTTAACTCAATTTGCCCCTCTTTAAAAGTGTCCAAATCTGAACTATCGGCCAGGCGATTTACCGGTGTCCGCTCTACATGTACACGCTCTTGTTTTAAATTTACGGTTTCTTCTACCGGGCGCTCTACCATATTGGTAGTTACCCGCGTAGTACCTGTTTCTACTTGCTGTTTGCCAACATGTAAGTTTTCTTCTATTACCGGAATGGATCTGTTAGTTTCATCGGCACTGCCTGTAACTTCTGTACGGTTTACGGGTGTACTATAATCGGTGTTAGTGTTGCGGCGCTCATATAACTTATTGGGGTTATAATGCTCTTGATTATAAAACTCTTGATTGTGGTAAGTATCAGGTTCTACTGCTGCCATGCCCGCCGCTCCTGCGCCCGAAAAGGCTGTTAATATAGCAGTTTCTGTTGCGGCAGTTAATTCGTTGCCAGTATAAGCGGGTAATGTTTCAAGTCGCTCTTTGGTAGCGTATGGCACTATTACGTCATCATCGTTTTCGTGCAATTCCGCAACGCCTATCGGAATCAAAACTTTGCGTGCCTCTAAAGCCAAATCATTGGCATCTGTATCCAACACAATGTAGCGTACTTTTTGTGTTGCCGGGTTGAACAGTAATTCGTCCACCTCGCCAATTACCTGTCCTTGTTCATTTTTTACGTCCCAACCTTTAATATTAGGTTGTCCGTCTACTATCTCGTAATCGCTGCCACCCAGTTCTTCCAAGTGGTTATATTCAGCGCTGTTTTCGTTATAAGCCATTGTTTTAAAATGCTAATGTTTTAATTTGCTTTCTGAAGCAGTAATTGCCTCTATTGTAAATGCTTACTGCTTTGTACCTGCAGTATCGGGTATAGCAACAATTTCTACACTTCGGTTTTGTTGCCGACCAGCAGCAGTTGCGTTGCTGGCTAATGGCTCTGATTCGCCAAATGAATGCAGGGAAACTTTGCTTTCGCTAATGTTGCCGTTTTTCACCAGCCAATTGCGCACGGCCTCGGCTCGTTTTGCACCCAAATCTTTATTATGGCCTGCGTCGCCTTTGGAATCGGTGTGGCCATAAACACCTATATAATAATTTTTAAAGCGTTTTTCGAGCGATGCTGCAACCTGTTTTAATTGATTAGCGGCGCTGCCTTGCAAGGTATTTTGATCAGTAGCAAACAATACATTTTCGCCCAAACTGTAAATAGCGTACTTGTCGCCGCCACGTACTGTAATTGCTGTATCGGTTATCTCATCGTACGTTGCTCGGGGCGCATTTTCGAAATCTACATTGTTAAAACCCGGCGTGGTTGTAGCTACATCTGTTGTTGTACTACTGTCGGTTGTTACTGTTGTTGTAGAATCGGTTGTGGTTTCTGATCGGGTAGCTCCGTTTCTGCCTTTTAAAAAGTAAAATAAGAGTGCCAGTACTATAAGCAACAGTAGTAGCCATAGCCACCACGGTGTGCCTTTTTTGGGTCTTACATCTAATTCAGCCATGATTATTGTTTAGTGTGTTGAAAATGATAAATAAAAAAATACTGCGCCGCTAGCAAAAGCTAGGCCGGCGCAGTAGCAATAATTACAATGAGCTATTATCCTGACTGTTGCGGTACAGCGGATCTGTGCTTTCAATTTTTTCTGTATCTACCTCGGTATGACGAACGGTGTCGCGAATAGTCTCTTCGCTTTCTGAAATATTTTTGCCCAGGCTTACTTCTTCTACCACTCTGGCATCTTTATTTACTACCGGTACTTCGGCATGTTCGGTTACTTCCACGGTACCTTCTTTAAAGTTATTAAAGTCGGCTTCAGTAGCAGGGCGGTTAACCGCTGTGCGTTCAACACTTACATGTTCATGGCGCAGGCGGATACTTTCCTCAACCGGGCGCTCCACAATGCGGCTGCGCAAACGCACACCACCTGTTTCTACCTCGCGTTTACCTACCTGTAACTCCTCTTTAATCACCGGAATAGATTCTGATGTAGAAGCGGTGGTATCTGTAGTTGTTGAAGCGAATCCCTGTGTAGCGCTGTTGTTACCTTCCGCATTCCACTCGTTCACATCAACAGCGCCATAGTTATCTAAAATAGTCAGCGCTTGTTGAGCTTCAGCTTCGCTTCTGGTATGTACGGTTACAACGGTACCTCTACGGGCAGCATCGGTATACTTGGTGCGTACGTTGTCATCATCGCTGCTAAACAGGTTGCTGAAAAAGTTGCCGACGCGGTCGCCGGTATCTTCATTAGCATTAGTATCAGTACCTTCCTGAGTCGAGATATCGATATCGCTGCTGTTAAAACCGTTATTTACTAAATATTCCTTTGCTTCTTGCGCTTCGCTGGTATAGCTAAAAACGCCAATTACGGTGTGTGACATGTTAATAAAATTTAATGGTTATCGATTCGGTTAATTAATGTGTAATTTGGTGCTATAATTAATTATAGCTTGGTTACCCGGTTTATCTCTACTTCTTCTTTGCGTAGAATTTCGGTAGTAGGTACGGTGGTTTCAACGCGGTGTTTTGTGATGTGTAGTTCTTCTACCAGCATTAAACGTTTCTCAACTACCAACACTTCTTTTACTACAGAAACTATGGTGGTATCGCCTTCTTGCCGAACGGCAGGAGGGACAGTGTCTATGTATTGATTGATAGGCTTTTTCTCAACCACAACTTCTTCGCGTACAACCGGAACGTCAACTGTTATTTCTTCGGAAGTTACTTTCTTGGAAATATTTACTTTACCGGTTTCTACTTGCTGCTTGTTTACCTGTAACTGCTCGGCAACTACCGGTACGGTGGTTGCCTCAACAGATTGTTTATCAGCTGTGGCTTCACGAGTGATGTTTTTTGATTCGGCAAATATTTTCCAGTTTTCCATGGTGGTAACCTGTGATTAAAATAATTAACTTTTAGTTGTTGTAACTGCGTAAGATAATAGTATCACAGTCTATAATGTTTTAACAACTTTCAATTTTTTGTTGTTAAAATGAGTGTTTAGACATGCTTCTACCATGTTTTTTAATAGTTGTGTAACTATCCAATTACGCAGTTAAAATTTCGATTTTAGTTTATGGTGTTTTCTTTTAAGGAAAATTTAGCAAACATATTTTGGGTGTATTGATTATAATAGAAATTTAAATATTATGTTCGATCAGATATTAAACATGGTTAAAGACCATTTAGGTAATAACCCCGAAGTTTCGTCAGCCATCCCTGGTGGGCAGGCTGATGCCGTACACCATGAAGTAGCCAGCTCGGTAGAAAATGGCATCAAAAATCAAGTTTCATCCGAAGGTGGGATAGGCGGTTTACTTTCGTCATTGGCTGGTGCCGGTTCAAGCAGCCCAGTAGCCAGTGCTATTACCGGTGGGCTAGTAGGTTCATTAACCAGTAAGTTTGGTTTGCCGCCAGCAGCTACCGGTGCTATTGCTGCTGCTATTCCGGGTATTCTAGCTAAGTTTGCTTATAAAACCAACGATCCTAACGATCACAGCTTAACACCTGATAGCATATTAGGTTCAGTAACCGGCGGAAAAGGCTTGGGCGGTGCACTGGGCGGTTTGTTTTAATACGTTAACTGCATATATAGCAACAAAGGGTGGACGGTTTGGTCTGCCCTTTGTTGTATAGATACTTACTGCCAGTTACCAATAGTCAAACTGTTTATGAAAAGCGCACATTTTTATACCTCGGATTTTTTAAGTGAAAAGCGAAACATAGCGGATAGTGCTGCAGATGAATTCGTAATACAGCATTTTTCGGATAGTGCCACTAAGATAACACTGCAAAGCTGGCTTGGAGGCCTCACGTATAACTATCAATTGCAAGATATACCCGCAGATTATCAAAATAAACCGCTATTGGTACAGGCAACACAAATACCAGACTTTGCTGATGTAAAGCAGATGCATCGAGGGGCAGCGTTTTTTGCCCGTCATGCTTCATTAATTATGAATATGCTTGGCCTGCTGTCGTTACCTTACTGCTATGCCGCTGCTGATGGCGCAAGGGTACTTTATCTGTCTGAACGTATGCGGAGTGATGTAGGCAAGCGTTTGCAGGAAACCGGAGATTTTGTGTGGGACGTAATGGACCCCAACGCGTTTGAGTTTAACGGCCGAGGCTTTGTTAGTATATTAAAAGTACGTATTATGCATGCTGCTGTAAGGTACTACACCTCTCAAAGTGGTAAGTGGAATATGGCCTGGGGTGTGCCTGTCAATCAGGAAGATATGGCGGGAACTAACTTGTCATTTTCGCTTATTGTGATACGCGGTTTGCGCAAGTTGGATGTAGCGGTTACTTATGAAGACCAGCAAGCGTTTATGCATCTATGGAATGTAGTAGGTTCAATGCTGGGTATACAAGCGGTGTTACTACCGCAAGATGGCCGGCAGGCTTTAGAACTGGAGCAGGCTATCAGGCAAAGGCAGTTTAAATCTTCTAAACAGGGTAGTGAACTTACTAAAGCGCTAATTGACTACTTTAAATCAGTTAGCAATCAAACAGGCCTTATACCCACAGATACAATTCAACTCATGCGTTACTTGTTAGGTGATGAGGTGGCTAATGTGTTGGATATCCCTAAAGGTAGTGTTTCTGCAGTAATAATTAATGCACTTAAATTTGCTGGTAGCTTGCAACAACTTCAGCCGCAATGGTCGGTTAGCCGGGCTTATCAATCACAATATGCCGACTTTAAAAAGCAGCAAGCCGGACTGAAAGCCTGATGCACGAAAAGTTTGTTTTTATTTGAGTTGAAAATTGTATTTAGCCTATATTTAGGCGATGAATTTAAGCTATTGTACCCGCATGCTTTTGCTTGCCCTGGTAATGGGTGTGCTGTTTACATCGTGTAAATCGAAAAAGGCTGTCATGAAGGGTTCGCCCGGTGAGGTAGTAAGGCCGCAAGGCTTCATTGCAGATAAATACGCCGAATTGATGGGTGTACGCAACGATGAGATTACTAATGGGCGTTTATATAACTTCATCGAACAATGGTATGCTACGCCTTATAAATTTGGTGGGATGGATCACGACGGTGTAGACTGTTCAGGCTTAACGATGCTGTTGGAGCAGCAGGTATACAGCATCAACATACCACGCATGACCAGCCAGCAAGTGAATGCCATTAAACGCAAATACGAAGACGAACTTCAGGAAGGTGATCTGGTTTTTTTTGATTTTGATGGTAAAAAATTTAGTCACGTTGGCGTATACCTTCAAAACGGGTACATTGTACATGCCAGTTCACGCAAAGGCGTTATAGTAGTACGCTTGCGCGACCCATCCATGTATAAATATTTTTCAAGAGGCGGTTCGGTAATCATGTCTGCAAACATGGCTCAAAACGAATAAATTTCAACATGCTTGTCTGCCGCAATTGATCTGTTTAATGTCTAAGTGTAATTACTTAGCTAAGTACCCTACGCAGCCAACTAGAGTTTACGATATAAATGAAAATCCCTGGAAAGTTCTTCCGGGGATTTTCATTTACAAGGTTGCCTGTAAGTATTCCACAGCGTTTCCTATCATTTTAATATTTTTGCAATATTATGGCTGAACAAAAAGAGGACTATTCGTTTTGGACCAAATACAAGCAATTTGCAGGTAACGAAATTATGCTTTACGTGGTAATGATTGTAGGCATTATACTGGGCATCATCATATTTAGTTACGTTTAGCCAGCGTCACTTTGTAGTTGTCGGCATCAGATACTTGCTTGTAAAAGTCAACCAACTCCTGGTAACTTTCTTTAGGATAGGTGCCATCGATCATCTTTATCTGCCTTTTATATACCAGCTGGTTTTGTGTGTTCATGGTGGCAGTAGCTTTGAATTGGCCAAACGGTTTGTTTATCTCAATAAACAGCGGGTTGGTTTCTATTTTTAAGCCGGCTGGCACTGTGTAGGTAATTTCGTCAATATCGGTGTACCCTCTGTTGATATACACAGCAGTGGTTCGGGTTCTCAACTCGCGCGGAACGCCGCTGACACGATTGACCGGATTTACCATAAAAAAGTATTTACCTGCAGATTGCGCCGCAAAATCAGTAGCTGCTAATTTGATATCTTCCTGATTAACCGGTGCAATGCCTTTCTGCCGCTTGTAGCTAAACGATTCAACCTCCAGGTTATCAATAGGGTAAAATTCTTTCAACTGCTCAATTTCCTTTTTGGTGTCTTGATTGTTGTCGTCTAGTGCCCGGTTTTCATATTGGGCACCTTCAAAAGTAGTCATCATGTTGCCGGTTAGGCCACCATTCTCACTCATGGTTAAGTTTGCTTTGCGTATCTGCCGGTTCTGATCGGCTGTGTATTTAGGGGTGTGCAAAAGCTTGCCACCATCGGGCGTGCAGGCCAGAACCCAGCGGTCGTCAGTAAAATCGCCCAAAAAGCCAAACGGAATTTTTTGGCTGGTACACTCCAGCCAGGTGGTGTCGTTTTTAAAAGGGACACATAATATTACATGGTTGGCCTGCGACATGCTGGCAAAATCTGTAAGCAGGCTACGCTTACGGCTATTGCCATACACTATGCAATAGTATGACTCTATACTGGCTGCCTTAAGCAGTGATTGCGTATAGTTTACCAAAGCCTTACAATCGCCGTAATTCAACCGGTCAACATCTGACGCCAGGAAAGGCCTGAAACCACCGATACCTACCTGTATGCTAATGTAACGGGTACGGTTTTGCATGTATTCATAAATAACCTTTGCTTTTTGCTTCGGGCTTTTAATGGTATCGGTTAAGGCTTTGATATAACTGATGGTTTCGTTTGGTAAAGCTGTTCTGCTTTTAAGCAGGTTTTCATATTGCCACTTCCCCAATTCGGCCCAGTTGTTAAATGATCCGTTTATGCCTTCATAATAAAAATTTTCGGGTGCAAATTTTACAACCGTTTTAATTTGCTCATAATCCGGGCTATAAGGTTCATTCCGTATGGCCTTCAGGGTTTTCACTTCCCAGGTGTAAGTTTTTTGCCCCGCAGCGTTAGTGCCAGTTATCACTTTGCCTGGAAAGTTAAACTCTTTGTAACGGAGGTTAAAATCAGGCTTGCACACAAATTCATATCTGCTGTCTTCTACCGCTGTGCCCAAAAAATGATTGGGCACCCAGTCCGAAAAATTAAGCGACTGTTTGGAAGCAATTTGAACTTCATATTCTATGGTGTAAGGGTAGCTTATAGTTGCCGGATGGTAATGTTTTAACCGGTTATCCGTAAACAATGAAAAGCCGTCGGCAGCGCTGTAGTCGCTAAAATTACTTTCCGAAAATTTTTTTACCAGTTTGCCATACTCATCGTAAACAGCGCCTTTTATAAGTTTAATACGATTACCCTTATCATATGGAATTACGATATCAGCATGTTCGTCACCATTTTTGTTTAGTATGGTAACTGCTATTTTAAAGTTTTCAACAGTATTATCAAAGTCTTTAACTTCGGTGCTTTGTTCCATTTTACGCACAACAGCACTTGCATATGGCATTAAGTCTTTTGGAATGGAAGCTGCTTCGTAATTTGTTTGTGCAAAACACGGATAAGCCAGCAAGCAAAAGGCTAGTCCGTAAAGTAAACGTATCATGATTTTTTCTTAAAAATAATATCAGCTTTTTCTGCCTGTACAATTTTGTTGAACAACTCTTTCAGGTAAGGATATTCTTGTGGCGAATAAATAGAGTTGTTAATTTGGATGATGTGCGAAAAGGTATACGCGTTATCCTGCGAAGCGAATTGAGACACGAACATCCCGCCTTTGTTAGGCAATGATAAGGCAGCAGTTGCCGGAGGTGCCTCAACCATATATTGTTCGGGCATGTGCAGGGTAAGCATATAGCGTGTATCAGAAGGCGCACCCCAGTCGATAGGGTAATCACGCTCGGCCAACTTAAACGGATTTTCTGTGATGCGGTTTAATATAAACGGATTAAAGGCAAGCCGGTTATGATCTGCACCATCGTACAGGTCAATCTCTACCTGGTATGTTTCAGCCAGCGGGGCGTCCAGGCTGTCTAAGTTTTGAATCTTCGATTCCAGTATTTTAACTTTTGTCAAGCGCTCGTCCAGGTTTTCAATATACTCGTCAACAGTGTTGAATTTTTTAATTTCTTTTCGGTTGTTGTAAGCTTGATAACCCGAAGCATAACGAGTAAACGTTCCTTTTAACTTTCCATTGGTTTGCAAGGTAAGATCTAAAATAAAGGTATTGCCTTCCTTTTGCGAGGCTTTCAAATCAATCCAGTAAGAAGGTTTGTTAAGGCTCATTACCCGTCCCTGGTCATTAATACAATGTATCGGCAGCAAACCAAAAGGCAACATAGGGTCTGTGGCATCCAACAGGTATGATTTATCGGCAATATTAACTTTGGCTATAACGTAATTAAAGTCACTTTTAACCGGGTAAAGCTTGTTGATTATGCCATGGTCTCTTGTGGACAACAACACTGCTTCGGTATTTAACCCAGCTGCATTTAAAGCAGCCACCAACGCCAAATTTATGTCAGCAACACTTCCGCTGTGTGTGTCTAATGCTCTTCGTATACCATTATCAGTGTATATGCCGTAATAATGGTTGTATTTGATGTTCTTTTGAATATAGGCGTAAATTGCTTTAGCCTTGTCTAAATCGGTGGTTGAACCGGTTAAAATTTTAGGTAACGCTTCCTTAAACAGACCCGTTCTTTTCATCTGGGAACCAAACTCTTCGTCCGATTTTAAACCACGGTCAATATCGGCCCAGTCTTGTGTAACTTTTACTTTAGCGCCGTTATAGAGGTTAACATAATCGTTTAATTCAAAATAAATGGCCGACAAATAGTTTTTGGGCGCCGTCATGTGGGCTTCTTCAACAAATGCCGGAACATTGTTCATGACATAACTTATTTTAGAGCAATCGCACTTGTTGCCTCCAATTGAAAAACATTCTTTTTCAACTTCAGCATTAGTGTTGTCCAGTTTTTTGAATCCTTGTAAGGTTACTTTGTAGTTATATGCCGCAGGTATGCGAACTTCATATTCCGATGATGCTTTAGGAATGTCGGTTTGAAATTCCCATTTTCTGAAATTGTTAAGATAAGGCGATTCTAAAGTGTATTTGTATTCAATTACGCAACCAGGCCGCAGGTTGGGCATAGCAAATTTTTTGACGTCCAGATATTTGCTGGAATTTTCTGTAAATATTTGCTTAGGGTCTAATTCAGCCCTTTGTACAGAGCCGTTGTCTGTGTAGTAAGTTACGCCACTTAAGCTTTGGATCGACTCGAAGTATTCGTTGTCAGATTTATGTAACGGTATTTCAATTTTGCCCTGTTCAAATGCTTTATCATCAAAAATTTTGATTTTAACATGGTATTCATGGATAAGCCTGATACGGTCGCCGGATGTACTGATCCAGCTTTTTCCAAACTCCTGTAATACCGCGGCATGTGCTGATGGATCTGCCGCATAAGACTTCATGTCCATTTCGGCTAAATTGAATGATCCGTACGGAAAGTCTCCAGCATGGGCTAAACCTGCTGTTAATGATGTAGATAAGGCTAAGGCTAGTAGTATTTTAATCATAATAAAGTGCTTAGGCGGGTTTGAAATTACCAAATGTTGTTGAAATATGGAACTTACACTAAAAATATCTATCTACTTTTTACGACCTTTGTGAAAACGATGCGCATGAAACTAAATTTGAAACGCCCTCTTGCTTTTTTTGATCTGGAAACTACAGGTACAAGCGTAGGCTCGGACAGGGTGATAGAGATAGCTATAATTAAGTTATTACCCGATGGCAGTGAGCAAAGTCAGCGGTGGTTAGTTAGCCCCGAAAGGCCAATCCCGCTCGAAACATCGTTAATACATGGTATTTATGATGATGATGTAAAAGATGCGCCCGTTTTTAAAACCATTGCACAGGAAGTAGCCGATTTTATAGCTGATAGCGACCTGGCCGGATATAATTCTAATAAGTTTGATATCCCTATGTTGATGGAAGAGTTTTTACGTGCAGGAATTGAGTTCAGCTTAGACGGAAGACATTTTGTAGATGTACAAAATATTTTTCATCAGATGGAGCAGCGCACTTTAAAAGCGGCTTACCGTTTTTATTGCGATAAGGACATTATTAACGCACACTCGGCAGAGGCAGATACCCGAGCCACTATGGAAGTGTTGCTGGCCCAGATAGAGCGTTATGCTGATACCGAATGGGAAGATAAAAAAGGTAACAAATCCATTCCGGTAGTAAATGATGTTGCTGCTTTGCACGAGTTTACAAACCTGCATCGTGCCGTTGATTTTGTAGGCCGTATGGTTTATAATGAGGATGGCCATGAGGTATTCAACTTTGGCAAGCACAAAGGCAAACGTGTAGAAGAGGTTTACGAAGCGGAGCCAAGTTATTTTTCATGGATTATGCAAGGCGACTTTCCGTTGTATACCAAGCGCAAAGCCGAAGAGATACACAAACGCTGGTTGCAAAACAGACCTAAGCCTGTAAAAGCTGATAATAAAGCAGAGCAGCAGCCCAAACAGCAGCAAGACAATAACCGTCTTAAAAAGGACTTTCAAAAACCGCATTTTAAGCCGCACAACCAACAGCATCACAACAACAGCAACAATAACTATAATAAACCTTTCAAAAAGAAAGAGGAGCCTGCTGAGCCGGTGAATGAGGATATGCTGCAGATGTTAGCTAATAAATTTAAGAAAGCGTAAGTTCTCTATCTTGAACTTTATGTTTCGCTGTCATTTCGAGTGATAACGAGAAATCTTTAAGAAGCTGCCGTTTCAAAAGATCTCTCAAGTTGTTCGAGATGACAGCTATTTTGTCTACCCCAAAAACTCAATATTCCGTTTTAACCCACTAAACTTAGTTCGCTTTACAGCTGATTTTTTAAATACCTGCTGAAAGGTTTCTTGGGTAATGTCTTGCCAGTCTTGCTGGCTCATTCCCAACAGATTTTCATGAGGATCAAAGGCCGGTTCATTGTGTGTTACCGAAAAACGATTCCAGGGGCAAACGTTCTGGCATACGTCGCAGCCAAACATCCAGTCGTCTGTTTGGCCTTTAAACTCTTGCGGGATGTTGTTTTTAAGTTCGATAGTCAGGTATGAGATGCAACGGCTACCATCAACCACATAAGGTGCTATAATAGCGTCGGTAGGGCAGGCGTCAATGCAACGTGTGCAGGTGCCGCAGTGGTCGGTGGTAGGGGCAATGTCATAAGCTAATTCTGCATCAATAATCAGTTCGGCCAAAAAGAAAAAAGAGCCGCTTTTTTTGTTTATCAGGTTGGAGTTTTTACCTATCCAACCAATGCCGGCTCGTTTGGCCCAAGCACGGTCCAGCACCGGTGCCGAATCTACAAATGCCCGTCCGCCAACGTCGCCAATGGTTTCTTGTATGAAATGAAGTAATTCGCGAAGTTTTGCTTTAATGACGTCATGATAATCCATGCCATAGGCATATTTGGATATTTTAGGTGCCAACGGATCGGTTTGCTGTTTATCGGTGTAATAGTTTAGTGCAAGTGAAATAACAGATTTAGCATCATCTACCAGCAAGCGAGGATCCAAACGCTTATCAAAGTAGTTCTCCATGTATTGCATTTCACCATGGCGGCCTTCTTGCAACCATTTTTCCAACCGAGGTGCTTCTTCTTCTAAAAAATCTGCTTTGGCTATACCACAAAACATAAACCCCAGGCGCTGTGCCTCGGCTTTAATTTGCTGGCTGTATAGTTGCACACTTTTCATCAATTACAAAGATACATAACATTTATACACTGCATTTTCATTGAATGTTATTTCTGGCGATAAAATCAAAACTGAACTTGTACACAAACACATATACCAAAATGCTGTTGTATAGCTAACATTAACCTATAACAACAAAATATATTATGCTTCAATTCATAAATGATTTACCTGAGCACGTGGTAGGCATACATGCCATAGGCGAGGTAACTAAAGAAGATGTAGATGACGTGCTGATGCCGCGATTAGACGATTTGGCAAGCCGCCAAGGCGAAATCAACTATATACTGGTACTGGAGACAGACGTGCAAAATTTTACGCTGGGCGCTTGGTGGAACGACCTGAAAGCCGGTTTAAAACATTTTACCAAATGGAAGAAAATTGCTATAGTAACCGATCAGCACAGCGTAGAATGGTTTACCAGCAGTATATTCCGGTTTATGGTACCAGGCACATCTAAAGGCTTTCCGTTAGATAAGCTTGACGAAGCAGTACAGTGGGTAACCGCAAAAGAACAAGAATAATTAACTCAAACATCTATATAATTATGGCAACTGAAAATCCGAACGGACAAAATGACGATCCGAAAAACGACAATATAGGCGAAAATGCAGGTGATAGCCAACTTTCAAAAGGCAGCACACCAAATGTACAAGACAAACCAGATGATACCCGCGTAGATACGGTTACACCAGATAACGATAGTGGTACGCCAGGCCCGTCAACTGATGAGTCATCAAATAAGCAAAGTGACGGTGGTCCATCTACCGAAAACTTATAACAAAAAAAGGTCCGGTTTAATTTAAACCGGACCTTTTTATTTATGTAAGTAGCTTAAAAGCTGTTTCTGATGCTATTGCTCAATGTTTTGGCACTCCAATAACCACTATCCAATATGCGGCGGATAGTCATCAATGGATCATTAGCGTCACGTTTTTCGGCTAACTGGAAAGCTGCTTTAAAGCCGCGTTTGTGCAATTCAGGCAAGCCTTGCTCGTTCCATAGCCCAAATGGATATGCAAAATATTCTATTTTTTTACCGGTAATTTCTTCTAGCTTTTTGGTAGGCTTGTCAAGCTGCGTTTCCCAATCCTTGCCCTGAAACTTTTTGAAATTGTGATGATCCCAGGTATGGCTGGCAACAACGTTGCCCTCATCAGACAGTTGTTTGATCTGTTCCTTATTCATGTAATGCGGGCGGCCAATAGAAACCGTCATCACAAAATATACACCTTTGTAACCGTACTTTTTAAGCTCGGGTGCGGCTATAGTAAACTGATCCAGGTCGGTATCATCAAACGTTAGCATAATAGGTTTGCTGGGCAGCGCTGCGCCGGTGGTCAGGTAATTGTATAACTGATCGGGCAGGATGGTATGGTAGCCACTATCCGCCAGCATTTTAATGTGTTCTTTAAAAGCAGCAATTTGAACGATGTAGTCTTTTGCACCTTTAGAGTCGGTTGGTTTCCAATCACGTATTTGGTGGTAACATAAAATTGGAACCTGTCTGCGTGCCATAATTTCGGCATTGCTGGCCATTTTTCCAGGCTTCGCAGCGGTACTCTCGGCCGGTGTAGTGGTACTGGTTGTGGTGGTTACTGTTGAATCGGTAATGGTGGTAATTTTGTTGGCTTTTCCTGAATTGCAGGCCACCATGCCCATAGCGCACACAGATAATAGGGCAGTAAATAAGTTAGTCATGAGTAAATAATAGTAACAGGAGCGAAAATAGGATAAATTAAAGTAAAAAGGTGCACCAATTTAACAATTTGGTGCACCTTTTTCAAGGTCGGCAGCAGGCAAGTTTTGCAGTAAGTATTCGGCAATAGCATCAATGGTTTTTAGCATAACGTCTTCTGGCTCGGCATCAAAGTATCGACGAAATCCAAAGGGCTGATCTTTGATAAAGCCGTTTACAAACATAGTTCCTACAGGCTTTTCCTCTGTTTCGCTACCACCGGGAGCCGCCAAGCCGGTTACCGCAATTACAATATCAGCCGGAATTAGTTTTTTTAGACCGACAGCCAGTTGTTCTGTCACTTCAGCCGACTCTGGCGTAAACTCGTCAATCATATCGGGCGACACACCCAGCACATTTATTTTTACACTTACATCGTAGCAAACAATGCTGCCCACAAGTACCGACCCGCAGTTAGGTATCAAGGCAAATTCTGAAACCACCTTGCCCGCAGTGGCGCTTTCGGCAAAGCAAATGGAAAGATCGCGATCTTTTAAAGCATGGCTGCATTGTATTACAATATCTGATGGCATGTTGAATTGTTAATTGGTTTGTTTAAATTATACACAACTAAAAGGGGTAATGTGTTTGCAATGGTTGACCATGTTTAGCTGCAGATGATTAAAAAAGTAATTAATAAAGTTGTGCTAAATAAAATTTTATAATAAGCATTAATTAAAAAAGAGACATAGCGAAAGCTACATCTCCTTTTATATGAACTAGCGAAAATGCTCCTTAAAATAACCTGGGCGCTTGTCCGGCTCGCATGATACCCAAGTGTTTATAAGCGTTGTCGGTTGCCTCTCGGCCACGTGAGGTGCGCATTAAATACCCTTCCTGTATCAAAAAAGGTTCGTAAACTTCTTCGATTGTACCTTCATCTTCACCTACTGCAGTAGCTATCGTTTTAACGCCCACAGGGCCGCCTTTGAATTTCTCGATGATGGTCATCAAAATCTTATTATCCATTTCATCCAAGCCATGTTCATCTACATTCAGCGCATTAAGGGCATACTTAGCAATCTCAGTATCTATGCTGCCGTTGCCTTTAATTTGTGCAAAATCACGGGTACGGCGTAATAAAGCGTTGGCAATACGTGGGGTACCACGGCTACGACGGGCAATTTCATAAGCACCTTCATCCGTGATAGGTGTATTCAATATAGATGCCGAACGCAGTACGATAGTGGTTAGCAGCTTGGCATCATAGTATTCCAACCTTGAGTTGATGCCAAAACGTGCTCGTAAAGGTGCGGTAAGCAAACCAGAACGCGTAGTTGCACCAACCAGCGTAAACGGATTTAAAGATATTTGCACTGAACGGGCGTTAGGGCCGCTTTCCAGCATAATATCAATCTTAAAATCCTCCATGGCAGAGTATAAATACTCCTCTACTAGTGGACTTAAACGGTGTATCTCGTCAATAAACAAAATGTCGCCAGGCTCTAAGTTGGTTAGCAAGCCAGCCAAATCGCCGGGTTTGTCTAAAACCGGACCCGAGGTGATTTTAATACCCACACCCATTTCGTTGGCGATGATGTGCGATAATGTGGTTTTACCCAATCCCGGTGGGCCGTGTAATAATACGTGATCTAATGACTCGCCACGTTGGCGGGCCGCTTGTACAAATATTTTTAAGTTAGCTAAAATTTTATGCTGACCGGTAAAATCTTCAAAAGCCTGCGGGCGCAACACCTTTTCAATGTCGCGTTCAGTACCTGTTAAACGTTCCCGGTTAGGGTCTAAATTCTCATTCATTGCCAACGAATTTAGCAATTTTTAGCGAGATATGGAAGTTGATTTCTGAATTAGTTGAGTAGTTTGTTTATTGAATAGTAAGAGCAATAGGAGCTAAAACAACATCTGGCTAAGCAAATTTTAATTAGTCAACTAGTCTTACTTGTATATAGTCAAAGATGTTCATAAAAACAGATTCCAGTTTATTGCGGTAAGTAATAATCTCATCATTTATTCCGGCTTCTTGTTCGGGCGTAAAAGGATTATTCCAAATGCGCATGCATATACGTTTTAAGGCGTATGCTATTTGCTCGGTTTGAGCGTACGAGTGTAAGTATCTTTCTTTTTTAAATTTTTCAAAGAACCGGATAAACACTTCGGGATGCGCCATTCCGCTAAACGCTAAAAATTCGCTGATGATTTGTTGATTACAAGAATTTAAATGCTCGTAAAAATCATCGGCTAAAACCTGCCCGGTGGTGAGCAATAAGCTATCTAAAATCAGTTCCAAAGCAATATGACCTAAAAAGAAGGGCTTAACCGGCGAGCCTTCTATAACTGGGCGCAGCTGCAATTTAAGCTGGTGCGAATGCGTGACAAAAAAATCAGAACTATGGAAATGGCGGTCAATTTCTAGATGCTTTTTCCAGCCACCAATCATGGCCCGTATAGCAGGGTGCGGATGTTGCAGCTTTTCGGGATGTAGCACAATGTTTTTATCCGCATTTTTAAGCAAATCGGGTAATACCGTGCCTAACACGTGGTAACAGTTAGACGTGTCCCGGTCAAAGTAATAGTGCGATAAAAAATTCATAGATGTACTGCAAAATACGGCTATTTTTTGACAGATGGAAATTTATGTACCGATTGGCGCTATGCTGTGCCGGTCGTTTTTGCGTTAATCTATTATCTTTGCCAACCTTAAATATAATTAGTAATGAGTTTTGTTGAAGAATTACGCTGGCGGGGCATGCTGCATGATATTATGCCCGGAACTGAAGAATTGCTGAATAAAGGCACAACTTCGGGCTATATTGGTTTTGACCCTACAGCCGATTCGTTACACGTTGGGCATCTTACCCAAATCATGACCCTGATACATTTTCAGCGTGCTGGCCATAAGCCGTTTGCTTTGGTTGGCGGTGCTACTGGTATGGTAGGCGATCCGTCCGGTAAATCTCAGGAGCGTAATTTGCTATCAGAAGATGTGCTACAGCACAATTTGCAAAGCATTCAGGCTCAGCTTGAAAAATTTTTAGATTTTGACAGTGGTGCCAACAGCGCCCAAATGGTTAATAATTACGACTGGTTTAAAGATTTTAGTTTTTTGAACTTCATTCGCGACGTTGGTAAGCACATTACTGTAAATTACATGATGGCCAAAGATTCGGTTAAAAACCGATTAAGCGGCGATACCGGAATGTCGTTTACTGAATTTACTTACCAGTTGGTGCAAGGGTATGATTTTTACTATTTGTGGAAGCATCACAACTGTGCCTTGCAAATGGGCGGATCGGACCAATGGGGCAATATTGTAACTGGTACCGAATTGATTCGTCGTAAAGATGCGGGCGAGGCATTTGCGTTAACTACCCAGCTTATTAAAAAAGCCGACGGCACCAAGTTTGGTAAAACTGAAAGTGGCGCAGTATGGCTGGATACCGCTCGCACAACGCCTTACCAGTTTTACCAGTTTTGGCTGAACGCCAGCGATGCTGATGTTAAAAAGTTCATCCGCATATTTACGCTGCTTGATCGTGAAACTATTGAAGCATTAGAAGTTGAGCATGATGCCGCACCGCATCAACGTGCTTTACAAAAAGCATTAGCCAAAGACATAACCATCCGGGTACATGGCGAACAAGCTTTTGATAAAGCTATTAAATCAAGTGAGTTTTTGTTTGGCAATACAGGTATTGAGTTTTTGAGTGAGCTGAATGATAATGAAGTGATCGGCTTGTTTGAAGGCGTGCCTAACTTTAAAATTAATAAAGCAGAGCTTGAGCAGGGCATTGCTGTGTTGGATTTGCTTGCAGCTAAAACAACAGTGTTCCCGTCAAAAAGTGAAGCGAAAAAAACTATTCAGGGTGGTGGTGCAGCTATCAATAAAAGCAAAATAGCATCGCCCGAAGCAGTTTATAATGCCGATGCACTCATTAACGGCAAATTCATTGTGGCGCAAAAAGGTAAAAAGAACTACTTTTTGATAATAGCCGAATAAATTTGATGGTGCGACATTTTGTATTTATATTTGGATAAATGTCGTACAAAAAGAAACATAATAGTGAAAATGAAGTTAATGAACCTATGGCAGCTTATGTTACCACAGATTCTGTAACTTCATTTTTTGGTTTACTAACGGGCGTTAGTCCGGCTAAGTATGCGTCTGATTTTGATGTAATAAGGCTTACCCGCCAAGGTTTGCCTAAAAAGGTGCTTACATCGCTGGCACACAAAATCTCTTTAACCTTTCAGGAACTAGCTGGTATTATGCACATCTCCGAGCGTACTTTGCAACGTTATGAGGATGATGCCATTGTGAAAACTGAATACGCCGAAAAAGCCATTGAGCTGGCCCGCTTGTATACCCGTGGGCAAGAAGTGTTTGGTTCGATGGATAAATTTAAGCAGTGGATGAAAATGCCGGCCCACGTATTTAAGGGTGAAACGCCGGTGTCACTGTTAGATACCTCTATCGGTTTTGATATGGTGTTACGGGAACTGGGCCGTATAGAACACGGTATTTTTGCCTGATTATGTTGTTGTACCGCATAGCTAAGTGCATGTATGCCGATGATTTAAGCGGTACCGGTGCGCGTTTGTATGGTGGTCGGTGGAACAGTGTGGGCAAACCGGTTGTTTATTTGGCTTCATCGCGTGCGTTGGCCGTGCTTGAGGTACTGGTACATTTACCTGCTACGCTAATTCCATCCAACTATTGCTTAGTAACGCTTGATGCACCCGACGATGTTTTTAAAATTGTGTTAAACACCTTGCCACCTAACTGGCAGGAATTTCCGGAACCGGGCATTTTGAAAACAATGGGTGACCAGTTTATTGCCAGTAACAAACATTTATTGTGTAGTGTGCCATCAGCTATTGTTAAAGAAGAGCATAACTACTTGCTTAACCCGGCACATCCCAAATTTTTGAAAGTGAAAGTGGTGAGCAAAGAGCCTTTTAGCTTCGACGAGAGATTAATATCATAAATAAAAAGCCTTTCTGCAAATGCAGAAAGGCTTTTTATTTATGTGAGGAAATTATAGATCACTCAATAAATCCATCTTTTTCTGATTATATTCTTCCTGCGTAATCAGGCCGTTATCAAAAAGCATTTTCAGCTTCTTCAGCTTCTCGGTCAGCTCATCTGGTTTTGCTTCAACCACCGGTGCTGGCTGCGGCATGGGTGCAGGAGCGGGCGGTGCTTGTACAGGTGGTGGAGGTGTTACCGGGGCTAATGGCGGTACATATGGTTTAGGTTCCGGTTTCTCAAACGCCGGCTGCATGTTTTGCACACGCTGCAGTTCTTCACGCTTACGTTCATTTTCACGACATTCCTGCGAATATTGGTATAGCTTGCGGGCCTGAACTTTGGGTAAGTAATCAACACCCATTTCGGCGCCTTTGGTTGTTTTGATCATGAACACTGCGCCGATAATTTCTTCCTTTACGTTTACGTCGGCAATATCTTTCCAAACAAAATCAACAAACTTAATAGAAAGGCCCAAGTTAGCTGGCGTAAAAAATAATATACGGCGGTTGGTAACCACCACACAATCTGGCAGTATATTAACCAGTGGCTTTTTTTGGCTGGCGATGTACATCGTTTCCTCACCCGGCGGCAAAAGTTCTTTTAAGCGTGAGTACACTTTTTCAACTGCTTTGGGATCCTGCTGGTCGTTTAAAAATTTTTCGATCATAAATAATGATAACTATTTGCTATCAAATGTAATAATATTCTGCTATTTGCAAAGTAGGGTGTACGCACCTTGAATGTCAAAAAAAAGGAGTGATTACTCACCCCTTTTTAATCCGAACTTTTCAATTTTGCTATATAAATGGCTTCGTTGAATATCGATGTCATCGGCTGTTTTAGAAACGTTCCAAGCGTTTTTCTCTAATTTAAACTTGATGTACTCGCGCTCAGCAAAATCTTTATATTCCTGGAAGTTTTTGAACTGGTCAAAATCAGTTTGTGGAGCTGCCGCTGCCGCTGTACCTGCTGAGACTGTTGCTGGTGCCGATGGGTTGGCAAATGCCTTAACGTCAGAATCGGTAATGATTTTATCACTCAAAATAATTAAACGCTCAATCATGTTGCGCAGTTCGCGGATGTTACCGGTCCATGGCAGGGCTTTCAAAGCTTCTAAAGCGGCATCACTAATTCTTTTAGTTGGCATGCCGTACTCGTTGCATATCTCTTCCAAGAAACTTTGAGTAAGTAATGCGATGTCGTCACGGCGTTCAGCCAGTGGCGGAACGTGAATCAAAATAACGCTTAAGCGGTGGTACAAGTCCATACGGAAATTGCCATCTTCAATTTCTTTCAGCAAATCTTTGTTGGTTGCTGCTACCACACGCACGTCTACTTCGATTTCTTTTTCGCCACCTACACGTGTAATGCGGTTTTCTTGCAGGGCACGAAGTACTTTAGCCTGCGCAGAGTGGCTCATGTCGCCAATCTCGTCCAAAAATAAAGTACCACCGTTGGCTTGTTCAAATTTACCGATACGCTGTTTTACAGCTGAGGTAAAAGATCCTTTTTCGTGACCAAAAAGTTCACTTTCAATTAATTCTGATGGAATAGCCGCACAGTTTACTTCGATGATAGGGCCGTTAGTACGATTGGATTTTTCGTGCAACCAGCGGGCTACCAGTTCTTTACCACTACCGTTTGCACCAGTTACCAACACACGGGCATCAGTAGGGGCCACACGGTCAATCGTTTCCTTAATTTTAACGATGGATTGTGAGTTACCCAATATCGGGCGTACTTTAGATACTTTACGTTTTAAAACTTTAGCCTCGGTTACCAAGCTGCCACGGTCGAGCGCGTTGCGTACGGTAATCAATAGGCGGTTTAGGTCTGGTGGTTTCGAAATAAAGTCGAACGCACCTTTTTTGCTGGCCTCAACAGCGGTTTCAACCGTGCCGTGACCGGATATCATGATGAATGGAAGATCGGGTTTGATAGCTAAACCTTCGGTCAGTACTTCCATACCGTCCATCCGGTTCATTTTGATGTCGCACAGTACCAGGTCATAATCGGTTTTGCCAATCATTTGCAAACCATCAATACCATTGTCTACATCTTCAACTAAATAATCTTCGTATTCCAGAATTTCGCGCAGAGTGCTGCGGATTGCCCGCTCATCGTCAATAATTAAAATTTTTGCCATGTTTTTCTTTCAAAAGGGGGTAGTAATGCTTTTCGCGTGCTAATATAGAGGCATTTGTATAGAAAAACAAACACTTCTAAGTTTTGTTCATGTAAGTTGTAAAATAATACCCTTTTTGCCTGAAGCAAAAAGGGTATATAAATACAGCTGCAAAACTGTAAGCCGGGTTCTGTGCTGCCTTAAGGCAGTTTCTATCATTAATCTTGGATAGTTGTTGCCAACTACCTCCAGCAACCTACCCATCCTGACTCATGCTGTTTGCACAACACATGGAAGCGAGCAACTTCCTATTCAGGACCTATTTGGTCTTTCAACTCCTGAGGTTTACCGCCGGCATAGTCGCCTACATCGGCCGTGAGCTCTTACCTCACGTTTTCACCCTTACCTGCACAGGCAGGCGGTATATTTTCTGTGGCACTGGCTGTCGCCCGCTGTATAAGGCGCCTTCCCGTTAAGAAGCAGGATGCTCTGCGTTGCCCGGACTTTCCTCCGCCGATTTTGAGCCCGGCAGCGATAGAACGTTTTGCAGATGCAAAAATACGCCTTTTATTGGTTTTAGCCTCACTTAAGTATACAGCGTTGAACCATAGTGCTTTACTAGTTTTTCATTTTGATAAGCCGGTGAATGTCCAGCACCTGTATAGTACTGCCTTTCTTTTCAATTAAACCTTCATCTTTAAAATCAGTGAGGGTACGGCTTACTGTTTCCGTAGCAATGCCAGCCATTGAGGCCAATTCCTCACGTGAGGCTTTAAACTGTGACGGGTCTGCCGACTGTTTGCTCAATCGAACTAATGTTTGAGCCAGGCGTTTACGAACCGAGTGGTAGGCTAGTTCCATCAACTGCTCCTCTTTTTCGCGCACATTGTTTGACAGTATTTTGATGAATTGATTGCCTACATCAGGAAAACGGTTAATTAAGTTCAAAATACTATCTTTTGGCAACAGGCAAACGGAAGAGTCTTCGGTGGCTTCAGCTGTTTCGCTAAAATTTTCATCCAGTAGTAAGGCGGCAACGCCTAAATAATCGTCGGCTTTAAACAAGCCGGTCATCAACTCACGGCCATCTTCTGCCAGTTTAATAGTTTTAATGCCGCCATCCAGCACCAGGTACAAGCCTTGTGGCTGGTCGCCATCGTAATATAAAATCTGTTTCTTTTTTACCTGTCTTATTTTACGGCTTGCAATTAAGGTGGTTAACTCCGTCATGCCATTGGCCGACGTGGCGGCTAACTGTTCAATGCCTTGCAATGCTTTACTATAAAAAGCTTGTTGCTTTTCTTTTTTACCTAGTCGGCTTTCAATGGCGTTTAATAATTCTATATCATCAAAGGGCTTGGTCAGGTAATCATCAGCGCCCATTTCCATGCCTTTTCTAAAATCTACCCTTTCGGCTTTTGCTGTTAAAAATATGAAAGGAATAGTTGCCGTTTCCGGATTTTTATTTAACAAATACAATACGCCGTAGCCATCCAGCTCGGGCATCATAATATCGCACAAAATAAGGTCGGGCTTGTATTGCTGTGCCAGTTCTACACCCAATTTACCGTTGCTGGCTTCTTCAACTTCATAACCTGTTAACTCTAAAATTTCGGCGGTGCTTTCGCGGATATCGTTGTTATCTTCAATAATTAGAATTTTGGTTTTCATACTGCGATAGGAAATGATATGGTGAATGAAGTGCCTTGGTTTACTTTGCTTTCAAATTCAATTTGGCCATTCATTAGGCCTGCATAACGGGTAACGATATTTAAACCGAGTCCGGTGCCGGGAATGTTACCGGTATTGTGCGCTCTGAAAAATGCTTCAAATAAATGTTTCTGATCACTATCTGGAATGCCGATGCCATTGTCTTTAACCGCTACTATCAAGTGCGATTCGGTAATTTCGGTATTGAATTCAATGAACGTGTTTTCGCCAGAATATTTAATGGCGTTACTTACCAGGTTGATAATGCAGTTTTTCAACAGTGACTGGTCGAGTGATACCATGCTTACGGTACCGGTATGCTGATAGATGATGTGCTGGTTTTGTTTGGCAACCAACTGCATTTCTTCGGTAATTTCTTCGGCAAATTTTACAATATCAAAACGGGTATAAACCGGCTCAACTTTGCCGGCTTCCAGGCGTTCGAGCGACAGGAAATCGTTCAAAATGGCAGTTAAGTTACCAACCGAGTTTTTAATTTTTCCGATATGTTTAGCAATGTTGGGGTTATTGAATTGCTGAGCATATTTTTCGATAAGTACAGCCGATAATTGTATAGAACTTAAAGGCGTGCGAAACTCATGTGAAGCCATGGATACAAAACGGCTTTTAAGTTGGTTAAGCTCTTTTTCTTTTTCGAGTGATTGGCTTACTTCTTCTTTAGCGTGTTGTAGTTCTGTTACGGTTTCGCGAAGGGATTGCGTACGTTCAGCTACTTGTTCTTCCAATTGCCCGGCGTATTCTTTAAGGCGTTCTTCGGCCTCTTTTTCGCGACTTAGATCGTGAATAAAACCTGTATATATTTTGCGGCCCGAAAACTGTACTTCGCTTACGCCCAAACGAAATGGGAACACAGAGCCATCTTTGCGCAAGCCCTGTACCTCGCGACCAATACCAATAATATGAGGATTGCCGGTACGATCATAACGACGGATGTATTCATCATGCTGGGCCTGATCGGGCTGAGGCATAAGCATGGATATGTTTTTGCCGATAACCTCGTTAGGTTGATAGCCAAATAGTTTGCAGGCCGATGGATTAATGGTTTCCACGACACCGCGTTCGTTTATGGTGATAATGCCATCAATGGCATTGTCGATAATTGCGTTCAGTAAAGCAGCATTTTCCATGCTTTGCAGATAATTTATTAAGCCGTATAGTTAACAAATATCTGACAACTGCCACAATTTTTTGTTGCTAAAGATTAAACTAAATAGTGACGCGCATCACTTTTATATTCGTGATTACTACTAACACTGCCTCAAACATTACATTTAATTGCCTAAGCCGCCCTGAACGCTGATGGCGATACAGCCGTACGTTTTTTAAAAAAATTATTGAAATGTGAAGGCTCCTCAAAACCCAAACAGTAGCTTATTTCGGATATATTCCAGTTTGTATGTTTTAGCAACACTTTTGCTTCGGTGGTTATGCGCTCGGCAATGTGGTGCGTGGTAGTTTTACCAGTGGTGGTTTTAATGGCGCGGTTCAGGTGATTAACGTGAACGGCCAGATGATCGGCAAAATCTTTAGCCGATCGTAACGCAAATTGCTGCCCTGGTGATTCAATTGGAAACTGCCTTTCTAGCAACTCTGAAAACACTGCAGTAATACGCGAATTGGCATCCGTGTGCTGATGTATAATCTCAGTAGGCTGCATTTTCAACGCGAAGTGAATCAGTTCGGTTACATAACTACGAATCAAGTCATACTTAAACACATACTCCGAACCTACTTCCTCTAACATTTTTTCAAATATCTGACTTGCCCTTTGGTGTTGTTCAAAATTTAACATATAAGCAGGCTTGCTACCTAAAGCAAACATGGGAAGGTCCTTGATATTGCCGCGCAGGTTTTCCGTGAAAAAAGCTTCTTTAAAGATACAGAAATAGCCGTTATGACCCGAAAAGGATTCGACGGTATAAGGCACATTAGGATTGAAAAAAATCAGACTATGGCCAGATACTTTAATGCTTTTATCGGCATAATGATAAATAAAGTCGCCTTTTAACAAGCTGATTTTATAAAAATCGCGGCGGGCATATTGAATGGGTCTTGGATTTGGACCTGCGCAATCATTCATGTTAAAAACATTAAAATGGCCAATGTCCTGACCTAAGTTTTCGGGCACATGATTGAACTTGTATCGGTAAAAGTCTTCTATGGTTTCTGGTTGTGGCATGGCTAATAAGTTTAAGTTTGTAACAGGTGCTTATATGTAAGATAAAAATACACGAAATATTTTAAATGTATGCAGTCAGCCAGATATAGCTACATGATACATAAATTCGTCTTTAAGGCTCGAGCCAAAAATAGTTTCATCATCAGTATTTTTAGCAGCATAGCAATTTTTAGTTTCTGCTTCTGCGTAAGAGTGGGTAGTTAAACTGCCGGAATAAATATGTTCGATATTTAGCAAAGCTTTTTGACTTACCGTTGTATCGTGGGTTTTGATGGTTATTACTAGCGTTTTCATGGTTTGTAGGATTACATGTTTTTATTTAACGAGCGTATTGTATACCTTTTATTATACTGGTATGGTTAAATATACCATACCAGTATTTTTTGATGATCGACATATTAAACTTGCTCATAACCTGTTGATGTGATCAACGGTTTCCATTTTTCGAGGTCGTTTTTTATGATGTCTATTTTTTGATAAGCCAAGTCATAAGCATCTTGGCCTAAAAAAAGATGTACCGGAGGTTCTGGGTCTGACGCAACATCAATCATTACTTGAGCAGCTTTGTCAGGGTCACCAGGCTGGTTACCGTTGATGTTGTCTTCATGTGCACTTTGCACTTCACGGACGTTGCTGTACTCTTCAATTGGATTTTGAGGAACACTTAGCGAACCGGAGGTTAAAAAATTGGTACGGAAATATCCTGGATAAACTACTGTAGCCTTAATACCGAACAACGCAGCTTCGGCAGCCAGCGATTCGGTAAAGCCGTGCACTGCAAATTTAGTAGCACAGTAGATACCAAACCCCGGGAAATTGCCGGTAAAGCCACCGATCGACGATATGTTAAAGATATGGCCCGACCGCTGCTTTCTTAAATGTGGCATTACCTGGCGGATAATATTTAAGCTGCCAAATACATTAATGTTAAAATTAGCACGTGCTTCTTCATCGCTTAATTCTTCTAATCCGCCTACTTGGCCGTAGCCGGCATTATTCACTACCACATCAATTTTTCCGAAACGGGCGATAATTTGATCTAAGGCGTCGACAATACTTTGTTCCGATTTAAGGTTAACTGCCAGCGGCAAAAATGCATCAGTGGTTTGGCCAACTGCGGCCTGTAAATCATCAATGCTACGAGAGGTGGCTGCCACTTGGTAGCCTTGGTTTAATAATTGGTTTACCAGTGCCAGCCCTAAACCTTTAGAGGCTCCTGTTACTAACCATACTTTGTTGTTGTTCATAATGTTTCTTTGTGTTTGTTGATACAAAAGTAGTTTGGCGGGCAGGGGGAGCGTTTGCATGATTCAAGCCGATACTTGCAAATTTCAAACAATTGAAAAAATCGTTGAATTAAAGTGCTAATAAGTGAGCGATAAGGATACGTTAGGTTTACAAATAGATACTATTTGCATTTACCTTAAACTTTTAACACCACCTGTTGGTTTCTCTTCTGAAAATGAGCTAACGTTCATTTTTTTAAATAATAGTTAACGCCTTACAACTTATAAATCGATATTAATGATTCAACCAGGTGGCAACAGACGGGTTATTATCACCAATGTTTCTCCAAGCGTAGAAGGAGGCTTATTTCCGGCTAAAGCGGTAGTAAACGAAACAATAACCTTATCGGCAGATGTTTTTGGCGACGGCCATGATGAAATTGCAGCCAGTGCTTTTATCAAGCACAAAAGCGATACACAATGGACAGAGCTGCCCATGCAGTTTATGGTGAACGATCATTGGCAAATTACTTTTCGGGCAGAAAAGCTGGGCTTTTATGAATTTCGGATAGAAGGCTGGGAAGACCATTATACCAACTGGAAAAAAGGTCTCAAAAAGAAATACGCCGCCGGACAGGATATTGCTGTAGAATTGCAGATAGGTGCTAACCTGCTCAAAGAAGCAGCGGCAGCCATGCCTGCGCAAAGCAAGCAAATATTGCAATGGGCCAATCAATTAGCTCAGACAACCAATCCCGAAGAAAATGTTACGCTGGCATTGAGCGATGACATTGCCAAGGTAATGTATCAATACCGTAATCCGGAACTGGTAACCGTATATCCAACTACATTTACCATTGAGGTGGAGCGGACAAAAGCGGCCTACAGTACATGGTACGAATTATTTCCCCGTTCTACCGCATCAGAACCAGGCAAGCACGGCACATTTAAGGATGTGGCTAAACTGTTGCCGCGGGTAGCAAAAATGGGGTTTGATACGCTGTATTTCCCACCTATACATCCTATAGGCGAAAAGAACCGCAAAGGGCGCAACAACTCTCTAACTGCCGGACCAGAAGATCCCGGATCGCCTTGGGCTATCGGTAACCGCTTGGGGGGGCATAAGGCCATTCACCCTGAGTTGGGAACTTTGGAAGATTTTAAGGCCTTGATTGTTGAGGCCGAGCAGCACGGTATTGAAATTGCCATGGACATTGCTTACCAATGTGCACCAGACCATCCCTACGTCAAATCAAACCCGCAATGGTTCATTTGGCGACCGGACGGTACGGTACAATACGCTGAAAATCCACCGAAAAAATATGAAGACATTTTGCCATTTAACTTCGAGACAGATGATTGGGAAAATTTATGGAAGGAGTTAAAAAGTGTAATTGACTATTGGGTAGATGCCGGTATCCGTGTGTTTCGTATTGATAACCCACATACCAAAGCTTTCCGATTTTGGCAATGGATGATAGGAGAGGTGCGTGTAAAAACACCGGAAGTAATCTTTTTAGCTGAGGCATTTACCCGTCCGCGGGTGATGGAACGTTTGGGTAAAGCGGGTTTCAATCAATCATATACTTATTTTACCTGGCGCAATACCAAGCAGGAGTTGGAAGAGTACATGACCGAACTGACCAAAACCGAAATGCGCTATTTTTATCGCCCCAACTTTTGGCCCAATACGCCGGATATATTGCCACCGGCACTAATTAAAGGCGGCGAAAATGCGCACATCACCCGCTTAATACTGGCAGCCACACTATCATCCAGTTACGGTTTGTATGGTCCGGTTTATGAGTTCGGAATCAATGCCCCTCATGGTGCAAAAGAAGAATATGTTGACAATGAAAAATATGAAATAAAGCACTGGGACTGGAGCGCTTATACGCGTATAGGTGAGGTCATTACCCGTGTGAATCGTATACGTAAGCAAAACCCCGCCCTGCATTCTACCTGGAATGTAGAGTTTGCTGAAACTACCAATGATCAAATTATCAGTTATGTTAAAACTGACGAAGATACCGGCAACAGCCTAATTGTTGTAGTTAACCTGGATGTGTTTAATACACAGTCAGCACAGGTAAAAATACCAATGCCGAAGCTGGGATTAGATTACGCCGACACTTATGTGGTGCGCGATCTTTTAAGCGGCAGCAAATATACCTGGGGCGAGTTCAATTTTGTAGAACTGAACCCTTATCAAATGCCTGCACATATTTTTAAAGTAGAAAAACAATAACAACCATGCCTCAAGATATCAATCAAATAGACGATAAATTACACTGGTATAAAGATGCCATTATATACGAGTTGCACATCAAGGCATTTGCCGACGGTAATTGCGACGGGATAGGCGATTTTCAGGGCTTGATGGGCAAACTGGATTATCTGCAAGATTTAGGTGTTACCGCTATCTGGCTGCTACCATTTTATCCATCTCCTTTAAGGGATGATGGTTATGATATTGCCGATTACTATAATATTAACCCATCCTACGGTGATATCCGGCAGTTTAAAGCTTTCATGAAAGAAGCACATGCCCGCGGATTGAAAGTTATTACTGAGCTGGTTATTAATCACACATCCGACCAGCATCCATGGTTTCAACGTGCGCGCAAAGCACCAAAAGGTTCCGATAAGCGCAACTATTATGTGTGGACGGATGATCCTACCCAGTTTAAAGATGCCCGTATCATCTTTCAGGATTACGAACTTTCTAACTGGACATGGGATCCGGTGGCACAGCAGTACTACTGGCACCGCTTTTTTCATCACCAGCCCGATTTAAATTATGACAACCCATTAGTGCAGCAGGAAGTATTCAAGATATTGGAATACTGGTGTAAAATGGGCGTAGATGGATTCCGTTTGGACGCTGTACCGTACCTTTTCGAGCGTGATGGTACCAACTGCGAAAACCTGCCCGAAACGCACGACTTTTTAAAGAAGGTGCGCAAATTTGTGGATGACCGTTTCCCTGGTACACTGCTATTAGCCGAAGCCAACATGTGGCCCGAAGATTCAGCCGCTTATTTTGGTAACGGTGATGAGTGCCAGATGAACTATCACTTTCCGGTGATGCCGCGGATGTTTATGGCTTTGCAAATGGAAGATAAATATCCTATTACGGATATCTTTGACCAAACGCCCGAAATACCTAATACCTGCCAATGGGCAATGTTTTTGCGTAACCATGATGAGCTTACGCTTGAAATGGTAACCGACGAGGAGCGCGATTACATGTACAAAACATACGTAAAAGATCCTAAAGCACGTATTAACCTGGGTATTCGCCACCGCCTGGCACCGTTGTTGGAAAATAATCGCCGTAAAATAGAATTGCTGAATGTGTTGCTATTCTCGTTACCGGGCACGCCGGTGCTTTACTACGGTGATGAGATAGGTATGGGCGACAACTTTTATTTGGGTGACCGTGACGGTGTGCGTACTCCAATGCAATGGGATTCAAGCCGCAATGCCGGTTTCTCTAACGCTAATCCGCAAAGGTTATATTTGCCGTTGATTCTTGATCCGCAATTTCATTACGAGTCGGTCAACGTTGAATTGCAATCACGTAATACATCATCGCTGCTTTGGTGGATGAAACGTATGATCGCCACTCGTAAAAAATACAAAGCATTTAGCCGGGGCGATATGAAATTCATCCAGAGCGAAAATTCAAAGGTGCTTTCATTCACCCGTACATATGAGGATCAAACCATGCTTATCATTGTCAACCTGTCGCGCTTTACACAGCCGGTTGAGTTAGATTTGAGCACCTTTGCAGGTTATGTACCGGTTGAAATACAGAGCCGAAATCGTTTCCCGATAGTAAAAGAAGATCAAGCGTATTTCCTGACGTTAGGTGGCTACGGCAGTCAGGTATTTTTATTGGAAAACGTTCGTCCGGATATGGATAACGAACAACGCTTGCGTACCATAACTCTTGCGCGTTGGAGAGATTTATTAAGCCGGGATGTTGTTGAACAGCTGGCAAACGATATACTGCCCGATTATATGATGCGCCTGCGCTGGTTTGGTGGCAAGGCCCGTGGTATGGAAACCGTACGCGTGGTAGACTTTGCTAAAATTCCGTTACCACAAAACAGCGCCTACATCTTGTTGTTAGAGGTAACCTATCGTGATGGGTTACCCGATATGTACCAGTTGCCGGTAGCGTTTGCAAGCGACGAACAAGCGCGCAAATTGCAAGAAAATTGTCCGCAGTCGGTTATTGCACAGATAACGTTGGAAGGCGTTGAGGGTATTTTGTATGATGCTATTTACGGGCTGGATTTGCAGCAGGCCATCATTACCAATATGGCAAATCACCATAGCATTCAGCAAATTAACAGCGAACTGGTGTTTACTGGTAATCGCGAGTTAAAAACGCACATTACAGAAAATCCTGATGTGAAACCCAAAATGCTTTCGGCCGAACAAAGTAATACGTCCATCACTTACGATGGTACTTACTACCTGAAGCTTTACCGAAAAGTTGACCGTGCCATTAACCCGGATATGGAAATTACACAGTTCCTGACCAGAGATGCCGGTTTTCAAAACACCCCTCAATTTATTGGGGCTATTGAGTGGCAGTTTGGTAAAGAAACGATGGTGCTGGGTATGATGCAGGAAATGGTAAAAGCCAACAGCGATGGTTGGGAATACATGTTAAGCCGCCTGGATGACTTTAATGATAATTTACTTTCATCTACTGATACAGAAAGTGTTGTGTCAACAGCATTAATTGGTAGCCTGACAGAGCCTGTAGGATATGAGCAAGTTCCTGATAGCATAAAAGGGAAGCTGGACGGAACAGTAGCCGAATTAGTTCGATTGTTGGGCGAGCGTACCGGCGAAATGCATTTAGCCCTGGCATCGGAACAATACAATCCGGCATTTAAGCCAGAAGATTATTCGTTGCATTACCAGCGCTCTTTGTTCTCTTCCTTGCAATCGCTGGTAAGGGTAGCTTTCCAAACATTGAGCAGAACCATCAAAAAGCTGCCAGAAAATGTGAGAACGGAGGCGGAAGAAGTTTTAGGGATGAAGGAGGAAATTCTAACCATTCTTAAAAAAATCTACAGTCGTAAAATCGATGTAACCAAAATTCGCATCCACGGCGATTATCACTTGGGGCAAGTACTGTTTACCGGTAAAGATTTCCAGATTTTGGATTTTGAAGGCGAACCTGCACGCAGTTACAGTGAGCGCCGTTTAAAATACTCGCCGCTAAGAGATGTTGCCGGCATGATCCGCTCATTCCATTACGCCGCCTATGGTAGCTTGTTTTTGGATAACCAAATACGTGAAGAAGATATAGAAAAATTGATTCCGCATGTTGAGCAATGGTATCACTATATGTCGGGTTTTTTGATGAAATCATATCTGGAAACGGTGAAAGATGCCTCATTTGTGCCTAAGCAGGTAGAAGATTTGGAAATATTGCTGCAAACTTTCTTATTGCAAAAAGCCGTTTACGAACTTAATTATGAGCTCAATAATCGGCCAGATTGGGTGGTTGTGCCTATTCGCGGCATCAAATCAATAGTAATGAAAAACAGATTAACAACAGCTCAATAGTCAAACATGGAAGGATACGAAATAGCAGATATTGCAAACACGCACGAGGAGGCCAAACCTTGGTTCTCCTTGTTTTCAGACTTTGATATTGAACTGTTTAAAGCCGGCAAGCACTATCATTTATACAATAAATTAGGTGCCCATCAGGTAGACCATCTGGGGCAGGCGGGTACTTGTTTTGCAGTTTGGGCGCCCAATGCTAAATATGTTTCTGTGGTTGGCAACTTTAACGGTTGGCAGCGTCAAAGCAATCCGTTGCACGTTAGATGGGACCAATCGGGTATTTGGGAAGTATTTATTCCGGGTGTAGTAGCTGGTGAGGTGTATAAGTATTTTATTGAGTCACACAATGGCTATCAAGTGGAAAAAGGCGATCCTTACGCTTACCGCTGGGAAACCCCGCCTCACACAGCAACACTTACGGCCGATTTAAATTATGCCTGGACTGATGAAAGCTGGATGAACGAACGCCAAAAACAGAGTGCGCTTAAAAAGCCCATGTCTATATATGAAATGCATATAGGCTCTTGGCGGCGGGGTGATGAAAACCTGTTTTTAACTTACCGCGAATTGGCGCCCGAACTTACTGCGTATTGCAAACAACTAGGCTTTACACATGTGGAGTTTATGCCGGTAATGGAGCACCCGTTTTACGGTTCGTGGGGTTATCAGCTTACAGGCTACTTTGCACCGTCCAGTCGCTATGGTACACCGCAAGATTTTATGTACCTGGTAGACCAATTGCATCAAGCAGGTATCGGCGTAATTCTAGACTGGGTGCCGTCTCACTTTCCAACCGATGAACATGGATTAGGCTATTTTGACGGTTCGCATTTATACGAGTATGAAGATCCGCGCAAAGGCTTTCACCCTGACTGGAAGAGCTTAATTTTTAACTTTTGCAGGAATGAGGTACGGGCGTTTTTAATCTCAAACGCTTTATACTGGTTAGAAAAATATCATATTGATGGATTGCGCGTAGATGCCGTAGCTTCTATGCTGTATCTTGATTATTCGCGCAAAGACGGCGAATGGATTCCGAATGAATACGGCGGCCGCGAAAATTTGGAAGCAATCAGCTTTTTAAAAGAGTTTAATGATGCTGTGCACACCTTCCATCCTGACGTATTTACCGCAGCCGAAGAATCAACTGCGTGGCCGGGCGTAACTGCACCAACACATGCCGGTGGTTTAGGTTTTGATTTGAAATGGATGATGGGTTGGATGCACGATACCCTCGACTATTTTGAAACGGAACCGATCTATCGCAGTTACCATCAAGGGCAGTTATCTTTTAGCTTGGTTTATGCTTTTACTGAAAAATTTGTATTGCCGTTGTCACATGACGAGGTGGTGTATGGCAAACATTCATTAATTGACAAAATGCCTGGTGACCGTTGGCAAAAGTTGGCCAACCTGCGCTTACTGTATAGTTACATGTTTGGCCATCCTGGTGCCAAAATGATATTTATGGGTGGTGAATTTGCCCAACACCACGAGTGGCAGCACGATTATAGTTTGGACTGGCATGAAAGTGAGTGGGCCGATCATAAAGGTATCCAGATTTTGTTGTCTGATTTGAATAAAATTTATCAGGAAAACCCTGCGCTGTATGACAATAACTTTTCGCCCGATGGCTTTGAGTGGATTGATATCGGCGACAGCACCAATAGCGTCATTTCCTGGACGCGCAAAGGGAGCAACCCAAATGAAAAATTATTGTTCATCGGCAACTTCACACCGGTTGTGCGCGAGAACTATCGTATTGGAGTACCGCAAATGGGGTATTATACCGAACTATTCAACTCAGACGACTTGAAATACGGCGGTAGCGATGTACTGAACGGATCTGATATTGAAACTTACCCTATACCCATGCATGGCAGAACACATTCGGTATCATTAACCTTGCCACCGCTGGGTTTAATTGTGCTGAAACACATGCGCGATTACGATTGATGAAAAATGATTTAAGCTCAATTTGTAGCGGCATCATAACATGTCATTACAGATTGAGCTTTATTTTATACCGGCATCTGATGCGGTTTTTATCTTTCTAAGTAAAAAGGATAAGCCAGGCAAGGGTGAAACAAACATTTAATATAATCCTAATTAAATAACTCACAAACAAACACTTAAACAACGATGCCCACCCGTGCACTGGTAACACTTCCATCTATCCTTGATAACGACTTTTACAAGTTTACTATGCAGCAAGGAGTAGTGCGTTTGTTTCAGGGTGCTAGTGCGCGGTATCGGTTTATCAACAGAGGTAAGCATAGTTTTCCGCCGGGTTTTGCAGAAGCATTACGAGCGTCGGTAGATGCCATGGCTGAATTGCGACTGAGCCGGGAAGAAAAGCGTTTTCTGCAGGTGACTTGTCCTTATCTCGATCCGGTGTATCTCGATTTTTTGGATGGTTACCGCTACAATCCTGAGGAAGTTCATATTGAACAGCATGGCGACCAGCTGCAGGTTCATATCGAGGGGCTTTGGTATCGCACTATCTTGTGGGAGGTGCCTATAATGTCGCTTATTTGTGAACTGTATTATATCATGCAGAATGAGAACCGCATAAGTAATGATGAGGTGATTCAAAATATCCGTCAAAAGATTGAAAACTATCGTAGCCTCGGTGTAAACATTGCAGAATTTGGTACCCGTCGCCGTTACTCCTATGAGGTGCACCGGCTGGTGGTGCAGGCATTACGGCAATACGGAGAGGGTTCATTTGTAGGTACCAGCAATGTACATATGGCCATGGCACATCAAACTAAGCCTATTGGTACACATGCACACGAGTGGTTTATGTTTCATGCCGCACGATACGGGTTTAAAATGGCCAATGCTATGGGTCTGGAAAACTGGGTGCGCGTGTTTCGCGGCGATTTAGGAATTGCGTTGTCTGACACTTACACAACCGATGTGTTTTTTAAACAGTTTGACAAGATGTTTTCTAAACTATTTGACGGTGTACGACATGATAGTGGTGATCCGTTGCAATTTGCCGACAAAGTGATTGCTCATTACCAGCAACTGGGTATCGACCCGGTGAGTAAAACCATCATCTTTTCAGACGCTTTGAATTATGATAAAGTGGCTCGTATTGCCGAGCACTGTCAAGGGCGTATAGGTATGTCGTTCGGCATTGGTACCAATTTTACAAATGATGCTGGTCCAAAGGCTATGAACATTGTTATTAAAATGACAGAAGCGCATCCTCAGGATGGTGAATGGACCGAGGTCGTAAAATTGTCTGACGAACATGGAAAATATACGGGAAGCGAACAGGTGATTAATCTCTCAAAAACTATATTAAATATTGATTGAATTGCCAATCCTGTATATATATCATTAGAAACGCATGAACAGCAAGTATGGAAGAGGTAGAATTATGCACTATCGAAGAGTTTCTAAAACTGATTAAACAAAACAAAGAAGACAACCTACAAAGCGGTAATGCTACCGACTTTTTGTTCAGAGGCCAAACGGTAGATAATCCTTTAATTCCAAAAATAGGCAGGCTTAAAGCCAGAGGTGAGCTGTTAGAGGTAGAAAAATTGTTGCTTCAAGAGTTTAAGCGTACAAATCCCTTGCTCATCGAGCAACATCGTCCAATGGATGATTGGGACTATCTTACCCTGGGGCAGCACTTTGGTTTACCTACACGATTGCTGGATTGGTCGAACAATGCCCTAACAGCCCTGTGGTTTGCTACAGGTAACACAGGGCTGGAACATCATACCGTGAGTCCGTATGCGGTTGTTTGGGTGCTAATGGTCAGTGCATCCGACTTTGAAGTTAACTTAGAAACAACACATCCTTTTGAGGTGCCCGAAACTAAGATTATACGTCCTCGTATCATCAAACTACGCATCAATAATCAATCTGGCGTCTTTAGTGTCATCTCATCTAAAGACTTGCTGGCCAAACGGTCGCTTGATGAAACGGATTCATATCAAGAAAAACTGGTTAAAATAAAAATCCCAAAAAGTTGCTGGCGTGATATACGTTCTGACCTAAACACATTAGGTGTAAATGCTTTCTCTATTTTTCCGGAGTTGGAGGGGTTATGCACTTATCTGCAATGGCGGTATTTTGAATAATCTATATAAATAGCTACAGCAATGTACATATTTCATGGTTGCGTAATTTAAATACTGATATATAGATTATTTAACTTACCTTTAAAACATTGCAATAAGAATATGTTTATATACCGCTTGGGCATTACGGAACATGTGCCTCGGAATATTTTAGCCATATTAATTATATCCCTCTTTAACTAGAGAGATTGCAATAATGTACTAGTTAGAAGTAATATGCATTATTGCTTTTGTCTCTAATTTAACTAATTGATTAAACTACTTATATGGCATTTCTGGATCATGTATTGCAGCCACCCTCGTATGGGTGGAAAGACGAGCAAGGTAATTTGGTTAAACCCACCGCCGGCCAAATTTTCAATGAATTTTTTTCACGGTTAAATATTTTTAAAACACGTAAAAACTGGTTGCCATTTTTTAGTTGGTTAAAAGTGTTGTGCTTTGTGCCGTTCTTTTTGCTGTTGTTATTTAAGTTCATGAGCATAGGTATGCTTATAGCCGCTTTTGTATACAGCATGATTGTATTGGGCACACATGGCACTATCTGGCATCATCGTTATTGCACACATGGCGCTTACCGGTTTAAAAATGCTTTCTGGCGTTTTTTTACACAAAACTTAACTATTAACGTAATACCCGAAGAGATATATGTGGTATCTCACCATGTGCATCATGCAAAATCTGATCAGCCGGGTGACCCTTATAATGCCGAAGCTGGTTTTTTGTATTGCTTTTTAGCCGATGTAAATCATCAGCCTATTGCCAAAGATTTGTCTGAAGCCGATTATAACCGTATTAAATTGTTAATGAAGCATACTGGTGTATCTGGCAATAGCTATGCACAATATCAAAAGTGGGGATCTTATGTTAAGCCGTCTGCCGCAGTATTGTCATGGATATTGAACTGGGCGTTTTGGTATGGTGCTTTTTACTTAATGGGTGGTCATGCACTAGCCTGTTCGTTATTCGGTGCCGCAGGCTTTTGGGCTGTTGGTGTACGTACTTTTAACTATGAAGGGCATGCTAAAGGTAAAGAGAAGCAGAGAGAGGGCGTAGATTTTAGCCAGAATGATAAATCAATAAACCAAGTGTGGCCAGGCATCGTGGCTGGCGAATGGCACAATAATCACCACTTATATCCAAAAAGTGCACGTAGTGGATTTAAACCCCACCAAGTAGATTTGGCTTGGTATTATATATTTTTGATGTACAAGCTCGGCGCTGTAACATCTTACCGCGATTCTAAGAAACAGTTTTATGAGCAATATCATTTGCCTTACCTGCAAAGTAAAGGACTAAAACCGGCAATTGTGCAATTGGCTGAACCTTTGGTTGTGGAAGCCAGCGCGGTAAATCGTTAACCATGAAAAAGGAGCTTAAGCTGGTTCGAGGACAAAACTTACGATATATTGGTAAAGGCTTTCCAGGATATGTGAAAGGACAACCTTACATGATATTTGTTGATTATCATCAAGGCCATGAAGTGCTGGTAAAGTACAACGATACGAACATGGTAGTAAGTAAATACCATGTAGAACCGTTAACCTAGCTTATAGCGTTTACCGTTTAAAAGAAAAGGGGAGATCAGGGCATATCAATTGTCGTGATCTCCCCTTTATATTGTCGTTATCATGCACCTATGCGTAATTTAATTGTGCCTATTATTGTCATATAAACTTACAAACTTAAATTATATGGCAACCAAAGTATTTATCAACCTACCGGTTAAAGATTTGAACGCAACTAATGAATTTTTTACCAAGTTAGGCTATCAGTTCAACAGTCAGTTTAGCAATGATAAAGCTACCTGTATGGTAGTAAGCGAACATATTTATATCATGTTGCTGGTAGAAGATTTCTTTAAAGGATTTACAAATTCAGCTATTTGTGATACCAGCAAAAGCAATGAAGTAATTGTATGTCTATCGGCAGACAGTAGGGAAGCAGTGGATGAGATAGTTAAAAAAGCGGTAGATGCCGGTGCTACCACGCCCAGCGCTCCGCAAGACCACGGCTTTATGTATGGCTACGGATTTACCGATTTAGACGGCCACCTATGGGAATTCTCATATATGGACCCTACTTACGTGCATCAAGCGTAATTACTTCCCATCAAATTATAGCGAGCAGATCCTTAGCATTCCTGATAGCAGAAGCACCAATGTCATTGTTAAAATAAACATAGGCCTGCTTGGCAGAAGTCTGCTTCACCTGTTGTGCAAAAAGGCGTAGCTCCTCTAAACTATACGCCGAGGCATATAATTGCTGCACGCCGTGAAAGCGGTAATAAATAATATCGGTGTTTTGAACTACAGCATCGGGCAGGGTAGGATGGCTCATGCCGCAAAATGTAATACCTTGCTCGGCCAGGCGGTCGTAAACCGACTTTTGCCACCAACTGGGATGGCGAAGTTCAATCACGTTAGATAAAGGAGCTTGCAGGTTGGTTAGTATTTTTTGCAGCCGCTCTTCAGAGTAAGTATAGCGGGGCGGCATTTGAAACAATATAGCACCAAGCTTATCTTGAAGTCCGTTGGCTACGGTATCATAAAATTCGCTGATTAAATCGGCCGAGTTATTAAACTGCCGGTAGTGGGTAATAAGCCGAGGGGCTTTAACTGAAAAGTTAAAGCCCCTTGGACTATCATCGTACCACTTTTTTAAGCCGGTTACAGTAGGCGATTTATAAAAAGTTCCGTTAAGTTCAACGGTGTTAAAATGCTGGCAGTAAAATTCGAACCATTTCCGCTGAGGCAAACCGTCTGGATAAAATACGCTTTTCCAGTGGCGGTAATAAAAGCCGGAGCACCCAATATGCCAAATCATTTATGAAAAGAATCGCAAAGTTTTTGGCAAATATTTTAAAACGGATATAACATTAAAGGAATGTCCAAATGCGTAGGTTCAACGTTAGCCCTGCTTTTGCTGGTCAGCTCGGCAAAATGGTATCTGCGGAAAGACATAATCAGTAAGTCAGTCTTAATAACGTTAATCATCACGTCAGTTACTTTCTTTACATCACGCTCGCGAATGTGATTTAATGACATCTGTTTACATGGAACATGCCGCTGTATAGTATTTTTAAAAAATTCGTTCGCGTAATTATTCTCCATTTGCGGGATGCCGTCGGCAGCAATATTAGCCAATGTCAATTGAGCATTATTAGCTTCAGCAATCCTTTTCAGTTGAAATAAAATTTCGTACTGACTAAAGCGGGCATCAGCCATATATACCATATTTTGTATAGACGGCTTGTTGAAATGCTGTGGCACCAGTATTACCGGGCAGTACGTTTTAGAAAGTACGGTTTGCATTTGTAAATCAACTAATTGATCAATTGGCTGATTAGCAGCAACTCCCTTAATTACCAATTTAATTTTATGTTGGTTAACAAGGTTGACAATGCCCTGTCGGGTAAGGTAATTTTCTTCAATTACATTAATAGAAGGTAGATTGCCAGTATGGTATTGTTCAGGAGCAATGCCCTCGTGCATTAAAAAGCTGTTTACCGAAAATGGCTTCTCAGCCGTTTCATTAACTGCTTTAGATTTTGCGTTGGCCAATACTTTAGCTTGTGCCTCTGTATTGCGGCTTGTATTCCAAATCAGCAAGTTAGCTTGCATTTTTTTTGCCAAAGATAAAGCGTAAGCGATTGCGCTTTTTACTCCGGCAGAGTAATCATTAATGATTAAAATGTTATTCATATGTAGATAATGGGTATTCTGGCTTTGATGATTCCGGGCAAGTATGGAACGAAGCAGAATGGATATTATTTGTGTGAAAAGTGTATCCATAAGTATGCCAAGTAATGTGTAAAACTGGTTATTTCTTACAATTGGCTTAAGGCATCCAGAAATCATTAAAATCAAATTACAATCAAGCAAAACTTTTAATTTTTTGGTGTTGTGATTTACATACAGGTGTTTGCAGAAGTGTTCAGTGCGTTGTCAATTTAAATACACTTTGCTTTCCGTTCCTGTCATACCATTAGTTCCTTTCTTACCGTAGTCGGTCTTGCTTTTGGCGAGCTAAATTTTTTAATGATAAGTACCCTGATTCGAAAGCATTTTACAGCACTACTCATTTTTACAAGATTGAATAGTAATCGACTTTCTTATAAGCGGCAATTGTCAATAATGATATATCTGCTTATAATTCTACAATCACGAAGCGTACAATTTGTTTGCATCACACTGTAATGCATATCGGACACTAATGCCATAACAATGCTGTCAATTTAGTGGTACTTGCTTATTGGCCATACGTTGGTATGACTGTATTTTACAAAAAAATAAAACACCATTGCACCTAAACGATAGCTTTGGGAAATACAAGGTGGATATGATAGGTTGCTTTTGACACTAGTTTTGCTCTTCATATGCTATCTTAGTTGCTTTGTTTTATAAAGTTGTATTCTGCAAGGTTTTTCCTTGTATATAATACACTAAGGCGCTTTGTTATTATCATAAATATTGTTAGGAATATGAACCGAATCGACCGTTTGTCTGCTATTTTAATCCAACTGCAGTCCCGTCGTACGGTAAGGGCGCAGGATATTGCCGACAGGTTTGAAATTAGTTTACGCACTGTGTACCGTGATGTAAAAGCCCTGGAAGAAGCTGGCATACCGGTAATAGGCGAAGCCGGCGCAGGCTATTCGCTGGCCGATGGCTACCGTTTGCCTCCAGTGATGTTTACGCGTGAAGAAGCTACAGCTTTTATAACGGCCGAAAAGCTGGTGGAAAAGCTTACGGACGATGTAAACGGTACGCACTATCAGTCGGCTATGTTCAAAATCAGATCAGTGCTACGGAGCGCTGAAAAAGATTATTTAGCGGGTATGGATAACAGGATAGATGTATTAAAGTCCCGGCCACACCGTCGTACTACAAACGAGATAAAACCTTTACAAACCATTCTTACAGCAATTGCCGAAAAGAAAGTATTAAGATTAAAGTACTTTGCTTACTATCGTCAGGAACATACCGAACGGTGTGTAGAGCCGGTTGGCACGTTTTATTTGGACAATTTTTGGCATCTGATTGCTTTTTGTAAAGCCCGGCAGGACTATCGCGATTTTAGGTTCGACCGAATAATGGATTTGACCGTTGCTGCAGAACATTATGAAGATAAACATCCTACACTTAAACAATATCTGGATCAGATATATCAGGAACGGAACCTCGAAGCGGTAACATTGAAAATTACGAAAGAGGCTTCATTGCACTTGGGTGAGCAAAAATATTATCATGGATATATCGATGAAGTAGAGAAGGTGGATGGTATCGAGATGTCATTCCTGACCGCATCAATAGAAGGGTTTGCAAGATGGTATTTAATGTTTGCCGATCATGCTACCATCATCAAACCTTTGGTTTTAAAAAAGCGCGTCAAAAATATTATTGAAAAAATAAATTTAGGTGCATGAAATGCTGCTGACATAGGGTTGTCACTACAGGGTGGTTACTTTGAACTATAAATCAATAACACATAACCATGACCACCATGATTGCAACCTTTTTAAAAGAGCTGGAAGCAGAAGCTCAAACCACCCGTAAAATGTTATCGCTTATTCCAGACGACAAATACGATTGGAAACCACATGAAAAAAGCATGACTATACGCCTGCTGGCAGTTCATATTGCCGAGCTGCCTGCCTGGGTAACTATGACCTTGCATACCGATGGGCTTGATTTTGCATCAGCACCTTACCAGCCTACTGTGATAAACAACAATAGTGAATTGCTTGAATTGTTTGAAAAGTCATTAGAAGATGGCCGACAAAGCTTGCAGGCAGCTACCGATGAGCAACTGCAACCACAATGGACCCTGCGTGCGGGTAGCGAAGTGCTATATCAAGCCACTAAAGGCGAAGCCGTACGCATGACGTTTAGCCAAATCGTCCATCACCGGGCACAGTTAGGCGTTTATCTGCGCTTGCTCAACATTCCCATACCGGGCAGTTATGGCCCAAGTGCCGACGAAATGGAGTCTAAGCCTGCCGTAGCAGAACAAGTTTAATTCTTTTTTCTATTTATTATTTAAGTCCCTTGGTGTAAATACCGGGGGACTTTTTGTTGCAAGCCTCGTAGCCGGTAAATGTGTGTTGGTTAAGATAATTAAATGGTTCACAAAAAATATCTGCCTCATTGTGTACACACTTTCAATCCAATAGGCCCTTGACTATAGACATCAATAGAATGAAAAATATGCCTTTTTACAAAAGCAAAAGCCCCAATAGATTTTTGGGGCTTTTGCTTTATTTCTAACGACTCTGTTAACGTAAATCTACAACCTCAACGCCAGGGTGGGCTTTGGGGTTAAATGTGAACGTATTTTCAGCAACTGTAACGTTTGGTGTAAAGCTGCGTATGGTGTAATTGTAGCGGCTACCGTTTTTGTCAAACAATTCTGCATTATAAATCTGTTTCTTGGTTTTATCTACAAGTAACTTTATTTTGAAGATAGTTTGCTTAGGATCAGTAGGGGATAGCTCAATGCCTTGGTAAACTTTACCAGCTTTTTTTACATCACCGGTGTACAAGTATTTATAGCCTTTTTGATACATAGTAAACAGCTGCGCCGGGTTAAGGCCAGACGTGCTGTTGTCGGCATCGTTAACCTGCACCTCTTTATCTTTAGGAACATAAGTCCATTGGGTTTTTCCGTCGTTAGTAATTTCCTGGGCAGCGGTTGATTTACTGCCGGGTGCATAAATGCTCAACTTGTATTTGCCCGCTTTAGTTTGGGTAAGCAGCGTTCCGGTTTGCGTTTCGTTAACACCGGCTTGCGGATTGACAACTGCAATAATGAAATCGGTTTTAACAACGTTGTATAAACGGTATTTTTGACTAACGTCTGCTAAAATTTTACCAGCAGCAGCGTCTTTTTGGGCAAACGTGGCTGTAACGGTAGCTGCCGATAGCAGCATACTAATAATAAGTTTTTTCATATAAAAAGAAAATCGCCTGAGCGTTCAAAATCTGTTAAACATTTGTAATAACAGTTAGAACGTGCAGGCGAGTATAAGGTTTAATTGCCCGAACCTTTCTGTAATTCGTCTAGGTATTGCTCTAAGCTATATTCATCTGGGTAAAGTACTTCACGAGCTTTACTGCCCTCAAACGGACCTACAATGCCGGCGGCTTCCAATTGGTCAATAATGCGTCCGGCACGGTTGTAACCTAATTTTAGCTTACGCTGAATGAGAGAAGTAGAGCCTTGCTGGTGCATTACAATCAATCGGGCAGCATCTTCAAACATAGGGTCGCGGTCGTTGGCATCAAAATCTTTGGCGCTGTTCTGTTCACCTTCGCCTACATACTCGGGTAGCAGCATGGCACTCGGATAGCCACGTTGATTGCCAATAAAGTCTGATATTTTTTCTACTTCGGGCGTATCTACAAACGCACACTGTATACGGATCAAATCACTGCCGGTAGACAATAGCATGTCACCACGTCCAATCAACTGGTCGGCACCACCCGCATCCAGAATGGTACGCGAGTCTATTTTCGATAACACACGGAACGCCAAACGCGCCGGGAAGTTGGCCTTGATAGTACCAGTAATGATATTTACTGATGGACGTTGCGTAGCAATTACCAAGTGTATACCTACTGCACGGGCCAGCTGGGCTAAACGGGCAATCGGCATTTCTACTTCTTTACCGGCAGTCATCATTAAGTCGGCAAACTCATCCACAACCAGTACAATGAATGGCAAAAAGCGGTGGCCATTTTCAGGATTCAACTTGCGATTGATAAATTTGCCGTTGTATTCCTTAAGGTTACGTACCTGAGCATCTTTCAGCAAATCATAACGCTGATCCATTTCAATACAAAGCGAATTCAGCGTGTTGATTACTTTCTTGGTGTCTGTAATGATGGCATCGGCCTCATCAGGCAGTTTAGCCAAAAAGTGACGTTCAATTTTACGGAACAGCGTTAACTCTACCTTTTTAGGGTCAACCATTACAAACTTCAGCTCCGCAGGGTGGCGTTTATACAACAACGACACCAGGATAGCGTTGATACCAACCGATTTACCTTGGCCGGTGGCACCTGCTACCAGTAAGTGCGGCATTTTGGCTAAATCGGCAATAAAAACTTCGTTGGATATGGTTTTACCCAGTGCAATAGGCAAGTCCATGGTGGTATTCTGGAACTTTTCTGTGGCCAGTACCGACCGCATGGATACCATCTCGGGGTTTTGGTTAGGTACTTCTATACCGATGGTGCCTTTACCCGGCATTGGCGCAATAATACGGATACCCAACGCTGCTAAGCTCAAAGCGATATCATCTTCCAAGTTTTTTATTTTGGAAATACGTACGCCCGGTGCCGGAATGATTTCATATAAAGTTACTGTTGGACCAATGGTAGCTTTTATCTTATCAATCTCTATATTGTAGTGGTTCAGCGTCTCAACAATTTTATTTTTGTTGGCTTCTAATTCGTCGGTATTAACGGTTACTTTATTTGAACCGTGGTTTTCGAGTAAATCCAGTGTGGGATATTTGTAAGATGATAAGTCCAATTTCGGGTCATACGTACCGAATTTTTCGACCAAATCATTTACAGCTACCTCAGGTGCTTGTTCAATAGCCAATTCTGGCAACGGGCGGCTGTCTTCCACCGTCAATGGAATTTCTACCTCCGGTTCTTCAATAGGCTCTTCAATCTCTAAATCGTCATGGTCTTCCACCACTGGTTGCGGTGTTAACACTAACGGCTCGTGAATTAATGTTTCTGCTAATACAGTATTCTGCATAATAGCATGCGGAACCACCGGTTCGTGCACAATGGTTTCAACAACCGGTACAGTTGGTTTAGGTAACGGTTGCTGTTTTAATCTTTCAGTAGGTATCAAGGGCGCTGGCGTGGCGGCTATGTTGTCGCGGACGCGATTGTTTCCACGGGGCCACTCAACAGGTTCTGACGGGTTTTCGTCTTCCAATACAACTTCTTCTGGCGTAACATCCGGAACTGCACTTGGCCTTACCAATGATTTGGCTTTGCGTTCAGGCAATTTAAAGTCGATGTTGTAGGCAATAATAAGAGCAGTAAGTGCAGCAAAAATCAGAACACATCCCGTTCCGGCAGGGCCAATCTGCGCGTTTAACAAACGGGTGCTCCAAAAACCAAAGCCTCCTTCCAAATAATGTGCATAATCGCTTATAAAGCCATGAAAAAAGCCTATAGTTACTGAAGTAAATATTAAGCCGAATAAAGAATACCCTAGTAGCTTGCTGACAGAAAATAATTTAACCTTAAATAACAAGCGGTAACCTATTACAAAAAATACAAGTACAAAAAAGTAGGATGCAATTCCAAACCACTCGTACATAAACTGGTTAGCCATTAAAGCACCGAGTTTGCCCAGCCAGTTTTCAACAACCGGCAAGTCGGCGCCATTATCCATCAGTTCATGCTGTGTTTTAAATAGTGTACCCCAACCCCCGTTTGTTTTAGTAACGTAGCTTTGGTCATTTTGCCAGGTAAATAGGTAGGATGTAAATGCAATCAGAAAAAATACAGAAACCACCAGACAAAACAAGCCTGCAATTTTAACTATCCGTCCATCTTTCAAATCAAACGATGGCAGGTTTTCAAACCTGTTCTTTACGGTGCGCTCGCGCTCCACCCTGGCATTAGCACTTGGGCGCGGACGGTTTTCATCGCGGAACGAATTTGATTTAAACTGGTTTCCTTTTGGCGGCATCTCTATCAACAGTTAAATTGCAAATATAAAGTTAATATATAAAATCTGTTTTGGCATGGTTTTTAATCTAAATAAAACCTAACCTATTGAATATGGGCCGCTTAGAATACTACATTACTACTGAAGATTTAAATAGCTTAAACGCATTGCTGGCGCAAAATCCTACGCTGGCAAAAAACGATGAGGAGACAGAGGTGTCGCCGTTGATGCTATCTTGCTTTTACAAAAAACCGGCAGCTACATCGCTGCTGTTGAAATACATAGATAAAATAGACATTTTTGAAGCTTCTGCGGCCGGAAAATTCGATATGGTGGCTTATTTAGTGTATTCTACACCAGAAATTGTACATCAATACAACGCAGATGGCTTTACTCCACTGGCTTTAGCTTGCTATTTTGGCCATCATGAAGTAGCCCGTTACTTGGTACTAAAAGGTGCTGATGTTAACCAGGCATTAAATAATGGTTCAGGAATCTGTCCTATACACTTAGCCGTTGCAGCAAATCACATAGATATTGTGCGTATGCTGGTTGAGCACGATGTTCAGATAAACGTACAACATAATACTGGAATTACTCCACTACACTATGCTGCTAAACATGGTGATCCTGATATGCTTATAGAATTGTTAGAGCATGGTGGAGATTTGAAGTTGGCTATGGAGGATGGCTCTTTACCTGCTGATTTAGCCCGCGAAAAAGGGTATGAAGATATCGCAGAAATTTTGAGTTAATATTCAAGAGTTTAATAGTTTTTTAATTGAAAGCCCCGGCTGTAAAGCTGGGGCTTTCTTTTTTACCTTGGCAGCGCTTATATAAACATTCATGCATTTGTAATTAATACACTTTATATCTAAATGGTGTTATTTGATTTGTTGTAAATGTCATTTAACGACGTTATGATTAAGTGAGTCGTGTTAGGTTGACAAAAGGTAATTTTGTATACTTAAAGTTTATATTTTTAACAGCTTGCACAGTAAAATGTACAACATGTGTGTAGAGAGCAGAACGATGAAAATTAAATTTGTAAAAAAACGTTTCACACTAACAATTACTTAAGCAGAGTATTGTTAAGGGAAGTTCTATTCCTGTTTTTAAATCTGTCGCATAACGCGGTGTATGTTTAAATTTGCCTTATTGTAATCCTGTCGTTATACCCCAATAAGCTAATTTTGTTAAATCGAACGCAACTTAACCAATCAATTCATCTGTTTAGGTGTTTCATAATTAAATCTTATAATTATGAAATCAGAGAAAATGGTGATGCTTACTGGCAAGCAGTATCAAGAAATTAAAAGTCGACTTCAAAACGAATCGTCGTTGACCTATAATGTGGGTACCGAAAATAAGCCGGAAGTACTAACCATCACCGATATTTACTTAGATACCGATCCGGAATTTACACGTAATTTAGGTCAATACGCTCAATTACCTGACGATAAATTGGTACAGGTAATGGTTGAATATGACGGACAACCGAACGGAACAATCAAAACTTCTTAACGATTGAAACTATCTGTTATAGGCAGTGGCTTTAGTTTTAGAGGTGTTTAACTATTTTAATTTTTTACTTAAATGCCCAATTTTAAGGGGCTTCAAATCTGTACATGATTTTTATCGATCAAAATAATATTCAAATTCCGGCTTTAGGTTTTGGTACTTACCAGTTAAGAGACAAAGCGTGCGTCGAGTCGACCGAGAGAGCTTTGCGTGTGGGGTATCGACATTTAGATACAGCTGAGTTTTATCATAACGAAGCAGAAGTAGGCAAAGCCATGCGCAACAGTCAGCTTGACCGTAAGGAAATATTTTTGACCACCAAGGTTTGGCCAACTAATATTACAAAAGCCAAATTTATGCCGTCGGTAGAAGAAAGCTTGCGGCAATTAAATCAGGATTATGTTGATTTGCTGTTGATACACTGGCCGGCCGATGATGAAAACGTAAACCGGGCTGCTGTAGATCTACTGGCCGAGTGCCTGCATAAACAGTATGCCCGGCTTATTGGTGTAAGTAACTTCTCCATTACTCAGCTGGAACAAGCTTTAAAGCAAGCGCCTATAGTTTGCAACCAGGTAGAATATCATCCTTACTATTCGCAAACGGATATGTTGGATTATGTAAATGCTCATGAAATGTTTGTAACCGCTTATAGTCCGCTTGGGCAGGGTAACGTTGTTACAGATAATACGCTTAAAGATATTGCGGCCAACTACAATAAAAGCGTTAGCCAGGTTGTGTTACGATGGCTGCTACAACAGCCTAATGTGTCGGTAATTCCAAAAGCAGCCAGTGAAAAGCATCAACGTGAGAATTTGGATATATTTGATTTTGAGCTGAATGCTGAAGATATGGAGCAGATATTTGCGTTAAGCGAAAAGAATAAAAAATATTGTTAGTAACAAAAATGTTTCAACATATAGACGATATAAACGCCTAATTATCTTATATTTATCATGTCATTTCAACCTTCCTGCTATGAATCAACAACAACTATTAGGTAAAATTGCGCTAGTAACTGGTGCCAGTAGGGGTATAGGTAAAAGCATAGCCCGTATTTTAGCCGCTGCGGGGGCATTTGTTATTGTAAATTATAACACCAACCGTAAAAACGCCGACGAAATTGTTGAAGAAATTAACAACACCGGAGGGAAAGCTTTAGCCATACAAGCCGACGTGTCTGACGAGCGGGCAGTAACAGGGATGTTTCAAAAAATTGAGGAGCAGGTGGGGGTAATTGATATTTTAGTGAACAATGCCGGTGTTGCCCGTATACAGCAACCGGATGAAGTGCAACCGCAGGACTGGGACGAGGTGTTGAATATAAATCTTACGTCTGCTTTTTTAACCATACGGGCAGCTGTACCAGGGATGAAACAAAAGCAATTTGGTCGTATTATTAATATTTCATCTGTGGCTGCACAAACCGGTGGTGTAATAGGCCCGCATTACGCGGCATCCAAAGCCGGCATGTTGGGGCTTACGCATTCTTATGCTTCTTTATTGGCCGCTCATGGCATTACCGTTAATGCTATTGCACCAGCTTTGGTGGAAACGGATATGATTAAAGACAATCCCAAAGTATCAACCGAACTTATTCCCCTTAAACGATTTGGCCAGCCCGAAGAGGTAGCGGATGTTGCGCTGTTATTGGCGTGTAACGGTTACGTAAGCGGGCAAACTATAAATGTAAACGGCGGAATGTATATGAGTTGATATAGAGATAGCATTCTTTTTTGTCTGAATCGGAATTTTAAGATTGAAAGTGTTAGCAGAAGTTTGTTCTTCTCTTTTAATTTCATGTTATGCGCTAGCATAGCCATTCTTTCTCTCGCTTAGTAATGGGTTCGTTTGTGCAGAAATAGCCTTGTTCCTTGCATCGACGAAGGAGATAGTTAACTTACTTTTCCGAAGGATTCTTTTTTCCGCTTAACAATTTATCTACCATCTTAATTAATCTATCTTCTCGGGTTTTTTCCTGCTTGGCCGTCAGAATCCAAAGGACGTATTCTTTTTTATTGGTGTAAGAGAGGCTTTCAAAAAAGGACAATGCTGATGGTTCCTTTTGCAACATTTGCAGTACAACGGCAGGTAATGTAATCTTTTTATTGGCAACGTCTATGTATTCGCCAAACTCTGTTTTACCTATTTCGCTGTTTCGGGTAACAGAAACTTTAGATTGTTCAACAGGGCGAAAGCGCAGACCTGTCCACGTTGCATCAATAGCAGCTGCTGTTACAATACCTAGTCCATATTTAGCAGGTTCATCCCAGCTGCCCATCATTTCTAAATCTGTTTTCATGCCCGAGCTTTTTTTAGGATAGATGATCCAAAAAACGGTTTCGGCATTCAGTAAGGGATGGATTACTAACAAGCCCGCTGGTAGTTCAGTACTATCTTTTGCAAAAAGTTGAATGCCATCAAACTCTCCTGTCGCTTTGTAAACGAAGGTTAAGCCATCGGGTACAGGGTCTAGCATGGGGTGATAGTTCTCGGGTGCATTATATAACAACCACTGCTGGCGGGGTTTCATTAATAGCTTTTTGCAAAGAGTACTCATCATATTAAGCTATTATAAATTAAGCTTTGCAAAAAAGTCCCACAACACAATTCCGGCAGATACTACAATGTTGAACGAATGCTTAGTGCCAAACTGAGGTATCTCTAAACAGGTATCAATGCGGGTCATTACCTCATCGCCTACACCATTTACTTCATTACCAAAAATTAGGGCATATTTGTGGCCGGCTTCCGGTTTGAAATTGTTAAGCATTATGCTGTTCTCGGCTTGTTCAATGGCGATAATTTGGTAGCCCTCATTGCGAAGCTGTTCAACCGCCTGCAAGGTGTCGGCAAAATAGGTCCAGTTAACGGATTGCGTAGCGCCCAATGCTGTCTTCTCGATTTCGCGGTGCGGCGGTTGGCTGGTAATACCGCATAAACAAATTTGCTCTACGGCAAAGCCATCACTTGTTCTAAATATTGAACCTACATTGTGCATACTACGCACATTATCTAACACCACAGCTACAGGCAACTTTTGCTGAGTTTTAAATTCATCAACCGAAACCCGGTTTAATTCATCGAGCTTTAACTTACGCATATTTAATCTCCTTGTTAAGGAGCTTTTATCTTACAATAAAAAAGTAGTCTGCAATAATGCCGACTACCGTATAACTTATATATTTAACCAACGCTTGTTTACTGTGCTATCCTTACTCCATCGTTGATGGAAGTGCTGTAAATCGAAGGCTCGTAACCCACAATTTTAGTATAATATTCAATCAAATTCTTTCTGAACTCTTCCAAGGCGTCAGTTTTTACTAATGCAATAGCACAGCCGCCAAAACCAGCCCCGGTCATGCGTGCGCCGGTTACATTGCTGTCGGTTTTGCTATAGGCCACAATAGTATCCAGCTCTAGGCCGCTTACTTCATACAAGTTTTGTAAAGATTCGTGCGATGCATACATTAAACGGCCAAATTCATTTAAGTCACCGGCTGATAAAGCCCTAGCTGCCAATTTCACCCTGTCGTTTTCTTCAACCACGTGAGTGGCCCGTTTCAGAACTATTGGATTGCTGATCAAATGCGCATGCTCATGGAATGTTTTTGCATCGATATCGCATAAATATTGAATGTCCAGTTCTTTTTGCAAATCAGCCAAAGCTTCCTGGCATTCTTTTACCCGCTCGTTGTATTTTGATTCGGCCAGTTTACGCGGCTTGTTGGTGCTAATGATAGCCAGCACATGGTTTCCCAAATTAGCATCAACAGCTTGATATTCTAACGTATCACAGTTTAACATCAGCGCTTTGTTCCTTTCGCCAAACGCAACGGCAAACTGATCCATAATACCACTGTTCAGGCCTATAAAATTGTTTTCAACAGATTTAGCTTGTAGCACTAGTTCCAGTTTGGTATAGCCACTGTTAAAATAGGTGTTTAACGCGAATGCCGTTACAATTTCAATAGAAGCAGAGGATGACAAGCCAGATCCGATAGGTAGGTTGCCAAAATACAGCATATCTAATCCTTTCAGCTCTTTACCATCTTTTACAAAGTGGTGCAGCACGCCCAGCGGATAATTAAACCAGTCTTTACCCTGTTTTTCATAAGCGGTTTGTACCGGAATGTCAATCGTTTCATCAAAATTAACACTGCGAAGCCTAAATACTCCTTCAGTGTTGGGTGCCATTAACAAGGTAGTACCGTAATCAATAGCGCACGGCATAACCAAGCCGCCGTTATAATCAATATGTTCGCCAATGAGGTTTACCCGGCCCGGACAAAAATAGGTTTGGGTGGATGACTGATTGAAAAGTTCGCTAAAGCGTTGCTGTAATTGGTTAGATGTCATGATAGCTACAAATTTATAAAAGCCGCTTACATTTAAGGTTTTTTTTTATTTTGCTGTTCGTTATATACCGGCATGTAATCGTAAGTAGGGTAAAAGGCGGTATCAAAAGCACCCCAGGCACCGTTTGCCAGTGTTAAGTTCAACTCCCGCAATTTATCGGCCGGAAACTTAAGGGTAACTACCTGGCCAATACCCATCAGTACATACCATGATACCACCCGTGCAAATTTGGGTGGAAACATTTTGTGAAAGCCATTGGAATCCAGCTTAGCATTGATCTCTTTTAAACTTTTGTTTTGCTGATGTTTTAAAAAGATAGTCACCATCGAACTGTCGGGCGGTTTTTGCGCTTGTGCTGCAAAAGCACATGTTGTAAAAATAAGTAATGTAAAAATTATAATTTTCATGATTGTTTAATAGGTTTGATATATGAAACAAAACAGGCTACCCATCTGCTTGTTGACCTAATACAAATTATTAATATGAAACAATACCTGATTACCGCATACGACTATAAAGATGAAGGCGCATTACAAAGACGTTTAGATGTTCGTCCGCATCATTTAGACAAAGTGAAAGAATTGAAAGAAAATGGGAACTTTGTTGTTGGCGGCGCCATACTGAACGAGCAAGGGCAGATGATTGGCTCTAGCATGATTGTGCAGTTTGCCAGTGACGAGGAAATGGAAGCCTGGAAAAATAACGACCCTTATGTATTGCAAAAAGTATGGGAAACGGTAGATGTAAAGCCTTTTAAACAGGCCATAGTGTAGGTAAAGTAGGTTAGATGGCAAATACGTTAAGTGTTTTGCCATTCTGGCCTTGCCTTTATTTTATTTATTATTCTGTGTTTGCAGGATGCGTAAAATTCACAATCTTCCTAATTTCTGTGTCCAGACTTTCCACCGCCTTTTTCATCATCAGTAATACTTCTTTACACGGCGAAAAATCTTCTTCCTCGATGATGTGCATCAAACCCATGATTGAAGCGACGGGCTTACGAAGTTCATGCGATTGTATATGAGCGATATTTTTAAGTGATTCGTTTTGCTGAATTATTTGCTCTTCACTTAACTTGTGCTCTGTTATATCGCGGGCGCTATAGGATATGCCTATCGTGTTTCCTTGGCAATCAACACAGGGTTCAAAACTAACGGCCCACCAAATGCGCTCATTTGTATATAATACCTCCCGCTGAAAGTGTACAGCGTTTCCGTGTAAGGCGTTTTGATAGTCGGCTTCAAATGAAGCCAGCACCCGTCCATCAAGAATTTCACTGACATGGATACCCTCATATAAGGTCACATTATAAATTCGGTTAATGAATTCGGCCATGTTTTTATTAAACGCCAGTATTTCCATATTCCTGCCTAGTAATAAATGGCAGGCTGTCGAACTTTCAAAAAACGAGCGCAATTTTGTCTCAGATTCTCGTACCTGCTGAAACTGCTCATTCAATACCTTTAAGCTTAAATCAAACTCCATGATTTGAATTATGCGCTTGGCCAATACCTTAAGTAAGTGTTTGTGTACGTAAGAAAACTCGCGTGCACAGGTATCAAGCACGCTCAGGCAACCTAAAAAGTGACCGTCGTGCGTTATGAGTGGGGCGCCAGCATAAAAGCGTATGCCAGGATCGCCGGTTACAAACGGGTTGTTACAATAACTAGTGTCAGCTAATGTGTCGGGGATAACCAGCAAATCTGTGCTGTTTATTAAATCTTTGCAAAATGAGTATTCTAGTGCCTGTTGGTTCAGGTCAGTGCCAACTTTGAATTTACAGTATTGTACATCTTCACCTATTAAGGTAATTAACGCCATAGGCGTTTCACAAAGATCAGAGGCAAGTTCTACAATTTCCTGCAGTTCTTTTTCTTTCTGTAATTCCAGGTTCAAAAAACGTTGAACCGCTTGCAAACGTTGATATTCTTTTTGAGGAACGGCAATAATACTCATAATTCACGGCAGATTGAAAACGGGTAACAAGGATGTGAACTTGAATACGTATTTGAAGTTAAGATAGTTGCACGAAAATTAATTTAAGTTTAATTTATGGGAAAGAAAGGGCCATTGTTGCAGTCGAAAAAATGATCTATGCATAATTGTACTAACCTGTTGTATTGAATAACTTGCAGGTGTATAGAGGAGCATTTAATAAAAAAGAACTTTGTTATTATTTATAACAAAGCTCTTTTTTATTAACGGTTAGCTTAAACCTGTGGTATGCTATCCAGTTCCTGCATATCGTTCTCGGTCAGTTCAATAGATGTAGCTTTTAGATTTTCTTCCAAGTGTGCCACGCTTGATGTACCTGGGATCAGTAAAATATTATTTGCCCTATGCAGCAGCCAGCTTAGTGCTATTTGTTGTACGGTAGCCTGTTTAGCATCAGCAATCCGCTGTAACACCTCCATAGCACGCATGTTGCCACCGCTTAACGGATACCATGGTATAAAGGCTATATTATGATTTTTGCAAAATTGCAGTACATCTTCCCATTTGCGGTTATCTACACTGTACATGTTTTGCACAGATACCACCTCAAAAAATTCTTGCGCCTTTATAATGTCTTCAACGCCTACTTCGGATAAGCCAATGTGCTTAATTTTACCCTCCAGTTGTGCTTTTTGTAGAAAGGCAAATGTTTCCTCGGCAGGTACTGCGGGGTCTATACGGTGTAACTGGTATAAATCAATACGCTCAAGCTTCAGCCGTTTTAAACTGCCTTCTAAAGCTTCTTTCAAGTGATCGGGATGTGCATTGATTGGCCATTGGTTAGGACCAGTACGTAATAAGCCGCCTTTAGTACCAATTACCAAATCGGCAGAGTAAGGGTGCAAAGCCTCGGCAATTAATTCTTCTGATATATTAGGGCCGTAACTATCGGCGGTATCAATAAAGTTAACGCCCAGTTCTACAGCACGTTTTAATACACGAATAGCTTCGTTATGATTTTTAGGCGGACCCCAAATGCCTTCACCCGTGATGCGCATGGCGCCGTAGCCTAAGCGGTTAACGGTAAGGTCGCCGCCTATAGAGAAAGTTTTTTCAAATGAAACGGTATTAGCCATAATAATTTCTGTTTTTAATGAGTATAAACAACAGCTTGATGATTGCAAAGTTTAAGCTGTTGTATCAGCTTAATATCATTTTGATGGCACTTTCCATTCATCCATTTCATCATTCTCGGTAAGTAACGATACCAATAATCCACTTAACGCTGCCGCCATGACTGCATTGCGTGCTTTTTTATTTTTAGAAAATCCTAATATCCAAGGCGAGCCGAGCGCAAAAAGGTTAGCTGAGAAATCCATTAACAAGTGAGCTTTAAATGGAATAGTGCGGATTATTCCCCACTCTGCTTTAGTAAACAAGCTGTAAGCTAATGCGCCGCTACCTAAAGCGCGGCATAAAATAGTGGCTTTTTCTTCTTCTTTAAAACCTACAAGTTCGGGTAATGCCGAAACCAAAAGGGCGTAGCCGTAATCGGCAATACCATGGGCCTGGCGTGAAATGGGTTTTTGCATGATAGTGTTATTTTAAAGAAATAACACACAGCAAGAGATAGTGTTTAGTTTTTTGAGTTATGGTGATAATAGCGTAAAACGGAGAAGAATAATGTTCAAAAAGGTCTGTGTAACTAGCTATTATTACTTGATAAGAAATGACAGCATTCTCAAATTAACACAGACCTTTTATATAATTTATTCCCAGCCGTTACCTTTTTTGGCGTCGCCGTTTTTGATATGTTCTTCGGCAGTGGCTTTGCCCATGATAGCAGCCATTTTGTTTCCTTCGCTATCTTTACCAGTAGCTATGTAACGGCCGTTTTTTACATCAATAACCGGATCTACCATCGGTACGTTTTTGGTTTTGGTTTTAACTGAATATGCGGTGATGCCGCTAGTAGCTTCTTTTTCTTTTTTAGCCTTTGCCATGATATGTGTATAGTTAAGTTTAATGATTGTAACTTTTATAAACACTGTTTTGTTTGATACTTAAGGTGTTTTATTGCTTTTTAGCGCATTTATTGGCTTCATAACTTTAAATGTAAAACCAAGGCGTATTCCTGTGAGTTGTTTTATGAAAATGAATGATTATGAAGTTAGGAGAAGAAGTGTTAAAAATTTTGAACAAAACATATGATCCCAACAAGGTGATTGAAACCCAGTTTAAGCGTTACGATCTGGCTTTTAAAACGGATGAGGCCGGCAGACCTATTTTGCTTTTTATGGGGCATAGAAATGAAAAAGGCAACATTCAAGGCGAGCGGTTTGCCAGGCGCCTTAAAATAGGACCTAATGGTGAGGTGATAAAAGACCATTGGGAAAACAAAGGAAAAGCTACGTGATAATTTTATAAGTGCAGGCTTTATATTTAATTAAAGCCTACACATTTATACTCTATAAAATACTTCAACTCAATCAATTTGCCACTTGAAATAGCATTACCCATAAATGTTTGCGGCAAGAATGTTAATAACTTGTGGGAAAGTTTCGGTAAGTTACATACTGCAACGGCGCACAGATTGTGAGTGATTGTTATAACTAACAATCTCAATATGAATGCGTTTTACGAAAGACTGTCGCATTTTGGAATGTTAATTAATAACGCCAGCAGTTCCGACAGTCATAACTATGCCGATTACTTCACTGTACAACATCCTTCACACCCTGTGGTAAGCTCAACCAAAAGTGTGGTGCCAAAATTAATTTTCAAAGAGGAGTGCCCTAAAGATCTTAGACGCAAAGTGCGTTGTCTGTTGCGAAAATCATTTGAACGTATTAGTAATAAACAGTAGGAGTGATGCTGCTCAAAATATTTTGTTCTTCTTATACTTATTGGCGCTTGCTTAAGTTAGAAGCATTTATTTACAATACCTGCTTAAATATCTTGTTTGTGACACACTTTTTACAGAAAATGAAGTGTATTTTATACAATAGTATATAAAAGTTTCGTGTAAATTAAGTTGGCATGATTTTGATACATTGAATATCATTATTAATAAAATACAAACTAAATACTATCTATCATGAGATCATTATTGTATATCGTCGCAGTTATCCTGATTATTGGGTGGGCGATTGGCGTATTTGCTTATTCCGCAACTGGTTTAATCCACGCATTATTGGTTATTGCCATTATTGCATTCCTGATTGGTATCATCCGTAACCCATCTACGGTGTAATTTCTAGTCAAGGAAATCATACATAGATAGCGGTCCAATTATGGACCGCTATTTTTATTTGTAATGTTTTTGTCGCTACATAGCCAGGCGCGTGATAAACACTTGTGCTTATTTCGACATCATCATGCTGTCGAAGTAAGGCAATATCAGCAGGATGATCACAAATGCGACGGCCATCCAAAAAATTAGCTTAACCAGGTTTATAAATTTCGATTCAGAAGTTTTAACGCGTGATTGCTCTTTGTAAGTCATTATTGTATTCGTCTTTGAAACATTAAATACTTATTCCCACAAAGATGTACGTATGGGATTGTCGCTATCAATTTTGTAATTATCAATAAGACAGTTAAATATAATTAAATTGTGCTATGGTAGTATGATATTTGATCACTAAATTAAATATTAAATGTAAAAAGAGATAGGCAAGACAAAGGAGAGCAGCTATAAGTCAGCAAGAAATCGTATTTCACACAAAAATATTATTTAAAAATACAAATGCCTGATACATACAGCTTATTAACAGCTGCTATACCAGGCATTCAAAATATATTTTAGTTTAGTGCTTTTTTTGCACCTGTCTATGTATTCTATTTAGTTAACTTCTTCTGCATCGCATTGAACAAAGCTCCAATAACCAGCAGCATCTTTTTTATAAACTACTTTATAATTTTGACGTGAGATAGGGTAAGGGCAAACCGATTCATCAACCGGTGTTTTAGATACCGCATGAGAAGTAATGTCATCGTAGTTAACCATTGCGTCCATCGCTAAAATCGGTGCTTCAGTAGATTTTCTTATTGATTTCATAAACTGCTCAATTAAATGTGTTGTTGTGTCTTCAACGTGTCAAACGCTGTACCACGTTTGTAATATTTATTAACTTATAGTAAAATAAAGCAGTGGAGTTTAAATTTAGCTATGGATATTACTAAACCAAATGAAAATAAAATTGTCTAAGCCAGATAGTGGATACCTATAATAGCAATATGGTAGTCCTTTTTATTAGTCAGTGTACTAATTGTTAAACAATTTAGTTGTATGTTATTTTAAACAATTATGGTTTAAAAGGCATGTCAGAAAGATATCTTATTACAAAGAAAACCAAGATGATGATGTGCCAAACTTTTAATAAATAATGTACAGAAATACAAGTAATTGAGGTGATCGCTAACGTTGCCTCTCCAAAAAGCACGTGTGTCGGTCGGTTAAGTATCGCATTTAATTTAAAGGGAATTTATTTAAACTTATATACAGTCACAAGTAATTCTATATTAAAGTACTGAACAATGTTGTTATAAGATAACAATTAATTAGTAAAACCTGTAACTTTTATCATTATAGGACTGGCGTGAGGCATACCCAAACTGGTTCCGGGTGTGATTTTTAAGTAAGAAGAAAGATAACCATCAACAATCCCTTTCATGGCCCGTAAGTGGTTTTCCTGTTCTCCATCATCAACCATATAATTTAATGATTTGATGAAATGCAGCTTTCCCTTTTCATCAACCACAACCAGCATAAAATGATTAAAGTTGTTGTACGCGTTATGAATTACAATATCAAAAGTTGGAGATAGATATTCGTCCTGCGGATAAATGTTGTTTACTTCGTCTACTTCAACCAATTTTCGCGTGACTTTAGTATTGGCATTAATACTTGTGAGGGTTGCCGGTGTTGTTGCTGCAAAGCTTTTGTTGTAGTTTGCCAAGGCTGTTTTAACTTTGCTTTGTATAAACAACGTATCACGCTTACTAGGTTTAATCATTTGTAGCGGCGTTTTGTGTAGCACATTTTTGATGTAATCATTGCTATACAAAGTCATAAAAATAGGTGGTTTGCCATCTTCTATAATTCTGGTTACATGCAAAACCTTAAAAACTAAACTGTCTTTGCTCATATGCATCACGCGTAACCACGACCAGGCCAGGTTTACCACATTGCCATGATCTATTTGGGCCGGTGCCACTACAAAGCGCTTAAGCTTTGGGCTGTAAATGAGCATTGAATCTTTAAGTAAGAAAGTAATTTGCCAATCGGGTGCCAATTGATAACCTTCTGGACCAAAGGATAATCCGTTATCATAAACCCGTTTCACTTCGGTATAAGCAATTCCTTCTATAAGCTTAAACGAGATTTTTTTAACCGGTTTAGGTTTTTCGGCCTGAGTGACGGGTGCTGTCTTAGGTTTGCAGCTATATAGAAATGTGGCTGTTAAAAATAATCCTGCAAAAAATATAGACAGTTTAAAAGCGTTTTTCTTCAGCTTCATATTTTGTAATGTCGAGCTTATCCAGCCAGCTAATTTAATCAGAATAGGGGAAGTTTAAATTCAATACAGCTATTTATTATCAAACTGCGGCTTAAACGACCACGCAAATAAAAATATGAGTAAATATTAATTAATGATTTAAATATTAATTAATAGTATAAATAATTATTATTGTTCTCGCTTAAATTTATTTATCCTGTAAAATATTGGGTTATAGTATCCCATTGATTATCAATTTGTTTAAATCATAGACATTTAAGAAATGTAAAATTTGTAAATATTTAAAATATAAGTGAAACATTTTTAATATTTAGTTTATTTATAATAGCGTAATTTAAAATTGAAAACATATTTAACCCAGCCATCATGAAATATACATTTTTACTTTATTCATGTATCGCACTTTTAACTGTCAGTTGTAAAAAAGCTCAATTAGAACCGTTGCCTAAGGTTACCGCAAACACCACTACTGAAGCTAACACTGCTGTGAAAAGCAAGGGATACATAACTGTGCAATGTGAAACTTGTAAGGTGGAATACGGAATGCCCGACCAGTACAAAGGCATCAATGTAACCGGCACGTCCGATAAGTTGTACTTCGATTATACCAACGATTATTATCTTAAAACTTATATAACCGCTTTTCAGCGCAGCCAGAAATTAACATTAACCGTCTATAATAAAGATGGTCAAAAAGTTTTTAGCGATTCTAACACACAGTCAACTACTGGCTTTTGGGATACTTATGTATTAGTACGCGATAAAACCAATTAATCATTTATATAGTATGTCTATCTGCAGTAATCTGCAAAATAAATATTCATCCGAGGCTATTCATAATCACAATTTATATAAGGTATGGTAAATCATTTTGACATTGACATTGCTAACGGAAGTAGCACAACCGGCTACCGGGTAGTAATAGAAGACGATTACGGCGACCTGGGTTGCTGTTATCTGTTATATGAAAACGGGCGAGAGATAGGTTCCATCTGTCGCCTGGCTGACGGTAAGTACCGCGCTATTGATTACACACAACTCACTCAAACACAAATAGACAATATTGGCTGGCACATTGGCAACCAATTGGTGAACGGAGCTTTATAGCTTTTCAAATGCAAATTTTTTCAATTAAAAAGGCGACACCCAACTGTCGCTTTTTTAATTAATCGGTGGTAATCATATAAAATTCCTGATTTAGTAATTTCTTTAGGCTTTCATGAACTGACGCAAAGCCTTATTTGAAGCCCACCTCGCCATATTTCTTGCAAATATTTTTTAACAAGATGATAATTGCTTGTAACGGTGTTTTTTCAGGTATCGCGTAAGATTTTAAATGCCAACCCTTACCCTAAAGACATAATTGAACTGCAATCGTACTGTGTCTATTATAACTGCAATCTGTCATTTACACAAGCGTCTTTCAAATAGTTTATTACTTAAAGGTTTAAACAATTAATCAAATTGCTGCATCTTAATCGGGTTGCATTCCGTATTAGGTACATGAACATTTTATCACGCAACAATGTAAAGGTTTTAGGCAATGGTTCTCAAACTATCTTATTTGCGCATGGCTTTGGCGGCGATCAAAACGCCTGGCGTTACCTCATTGATGCGTTTGATGATTACTCTGTAGTACTGTTTGATTTTGTGGGATGCGGTAACTCTGATTTCAGCGCGTACAGTGCCGATAAATACAAAACGCTACGCGGTTATGCGCAAGACGTGCTTGATGTTTGCGAAGCACTCAATTTAAAAGATGCTATTTTTGTAGGCCATTCCATCGCCAGTATGATTGGATTACTGGCTGCCGTTGATCAACCGTCTTACTTCAAAAAATTAGTGTTTTTAGGGCCATCGCCTTGTTACTTAAATGATAGCGATTATGCCGGGGGTATTAACCGCCACGAGTTAGATGCTTTGTTTGAAGTGATGGACAGCAACTACCAGGGTTGGGCCCGCAGTATGGCTCCTGCCGTAATGGGTAATGCAGACCGACCCGAACTAGGCGAGGGTTTTGCCAAAGACTGGACAGACTGTGACCCCGAAATAGCCCGCAACTTTGTACGTGCCACTTTCTTGTCAGACAACAGGCGTTATTTGCCCGAGCTGAAAGTGCCCAGCTTGTCTATTATTTGCGAAGAAGATGTTTTAGCATCGGCAGATGCCATACAGTATATTAAAGACCATACACCTGCTAATTCGGTGGTACGTTTGAATGCCAATGGCCATTGCCCGCATTTAAGTGCACCACAGGAAGTAATAAAGGCTATCAAAAACTTCATTGCTAACTAAGTATTTAACCGCACTTTTACGCGTTCTTATGCCATTTACTGATTTTATGTTTGAAAACATCCCCTGCGGGTGTTTGTCTTATTATGCTGATGGCACCATCATCAGTATAAATCAAGCGCTACTTAACTGGCTCGGCTTAACCAAGGAGGAAGTATTGAATAAGAAGCGGTTTACCGATTTGCTGAGCATAGGTGGCCGCTTATATTATCAAATGGTTTTAATGCCGTTACTTGCCCGCGAAGGCAGCGTAAATGAAATTAATTTTGATATGATATTAAAGGGTGGTACTTACATGCCTGCATTGTTTAATGCTGTTACCGTAACGCACCCCCAGCACCAACAAGAAATTGTTAATGCAGTAGTTATAAAAATTACTGATCGAAAAAAGCACGAGTCAGAATTATTACAGGCTAAACGCCAAGCCGAAGAAGGCACCAAACGGTTTGAAACCCTTTGCAACGTAATTCCCAATATTATTTGGACTGCTTTGCCTAACGGACGGGTAAACTTTGTGAATAATCGTTTTTTTAAAGAGTTTCCGATACGCCGCCAGGGTTACAGCAGTACTAGTTTACTTTCCCTTTTCCATTTGTCTGATCATACCAATTTGTTGCGTAATTGGAAGCGGTGCCTGCTCACAGGTCGTAACTTTGAAATGGAAATGCGAATACAATCATCTTCGGGTGCTTACACCTGGTACTTAGTGCGGGCGGTACCTTATATGGATGATGGTGGGAATATTACATTGTGGTTTGGTTCATGTACTAATATCCATAAACATAAGCAAAACCAGTTAAAGGCAGTTGCGCACCTTAACGCAAGCCTTACCAAAGCCAGTGAAAAGATTAACGACCGAGATCGAACTCTGCAAGAAATCAGCTATAGTCAATCGCATCTTGTACGTAAGCCGCTAGCGAACATATTGGGACTAGTTCAGATGATGAATACTGATGATGCAGAAGAGATGCGTAATTTGCAGATTTTGCTTAAACAAAGCGCCGAGGAGTTGGATGAGGTTGTAAAATCGATGATTATTACGGTTTAAACACTATATTATATTGGCTCGTGTTAATTACAAGACGCAGTTGATAGGGTTGGAGACTTAGTAAGCTATCCTGAAATTTCAGGTTTTAATTTAAATCTGTTGCACACAAAAAGACAATTATGGGGTTTAACTTTTATCATTTACCGATAAAAGAAACTATATTATGGATAGCATTAATCAACAGCAACCCGAAGAAAACTACAAAGATTTGGGTGGTGCTGAAGCTTTAGAAAAAGTAAAAGAATTGGTAAAAAAGGCCGAAACCTGCTTTTTTTGCTCTAATATTAAAACCGGCGTTCCGTTCTCGACCCGCCCTATGTCGGTACAAAAAGTAGACGATGAAGGCAATTTTTGGTTTTTAAGCGCTGATGACAGCCACAAAAATGACGAGTTGAGCCACGATCCGTTTGTGCACCTGTTATTCCAAGGTTCGCCGCATTCTGATTTTTTGAATATTTATGGCATCGCCTCTGTAAGCAAGGACAAAGAGAAAATCAAGGAACTTTGGGAGCCAATATTAAAAACTTGGTTTACAGAAGGTGAAGACGATCCGCGTATCACCGTAATTAAAGTAGAACCTACCGAAGGTTACTATTGGGACACCAAACATGGTAATGCTGTAGCTTTTGTGAAACAAGCTGTTGGTGCCGTGGTAGGCAAAACTCTCGACGATTCTATTGAAGGTAAGCTAGATATCGAAAAAGACGAGAGCAATCCTCTGTAAATCTTTTAATAAAGATTTAATTTAAAAATGTCATTTCGAACGAAAGTGAGAAATCTTTTAATACTTACAAATTAAGCGTTTTAAAAGATTTCTTACATCAATCGAAATGACATTTCTATTTTGTAGTCTTTTCGCACTACTTTTTCAAATACTTATCAAACCACTTAATGTAACGTTCAAAACGGTCTACCTGATAGCTGGGTACCGATATGCCGTGAAATTGATTAGGGTAAACAATAAGCTCGGCCGGTACATTTTGTGATTTTAGCGCCTGATACATTTGCTCGCTACCGGCGACCGGTACATTAAAATCGCGCTGGCCTACCATAAATTGGGTCGGGGTTTTTATTCTGTCTGAATGGAAAAAGGGGTAAGATAGTTTTACGTATTTATCCAGATTTTTCCATGGAACGCCAAGTTCGTTCTCATATTGCAGTACATATTGGTCGGTGCCATACATAGTTAACTGTAAACCGCTGCCTGCACCGCTGCTGGCTGCCTTAAAGCGGGTGGTGGTGGCAATAGTGTAATCAGTTAAAATACCACCATAACTCCATCCGCCGATACCCAAACGGTTTGGATCTGCAATTTTTTGTTTCACCAGCTCGTCAACGGTGCCTAACAGATCGAGAACTTCCTTATTGCCCCAATCGGCCGATATGGTTTTAGAGTATTCCAACCCACGGCCAGTACTGCCCCGGTAATTTACGCCTACCACAGCATATCCGGCGCCAGCCAGCATCTGTCGGCTCAGGTCAAAGCTGTATTCGTCCTGCGCGGTCGGCCCGCCGTGGATGAACAAAATTAATGGCAAATTTTTACGCTTGGTGCTATCCGGCAAATACAAAATACTCGACACCTGAGCACCATCTTTGCTAATGCTTTGGAAACCTTCTACATGCGCCAGTTTAACGGTGCTTAGCCAGTTCTTTTGATGGTACGTAAGCTGACGTAATTTGCCGTTTTCTAAAGCAAACAGCTCGGTTGGTAAATAAGGCGTACTTAAGCGCAGTACATAACTGTCGTCATCATAAGGTACAGCGCCATTAATGCTGTATTTACCTTTACTTAGCGATGTGATTTGTTTGCTGACTAAGTTGTATTGGGCCAAGTACGACATCCTATCATCCTGCACCTGAAATGCAATATTCTGCCCGTCTTTGCTCCACACCGCACGACCAACAGGCCGGTCGAGCTGTTGGGTCAACAGCTGGTTGTTTTTGCCATCGGCATCCATCAAGCAAAGTATATCCTGGTCATACATACTATAACTGGCGTTGCTGGTTGAACGTGAGTAGGCAATGTGTTTGCCATCTGGACTCCAATGGGGCTGGTCGTCGCTGCCGGTCCAAGTGGTTAGCTGTTTCATGGCTGCGTTCGGCTTGGCGTCTATTACAAAAATGTCGTCATTATGATTACGGTCCGGGTCTGTAGTACGGTTGCTCACAAACACAATCTTGCGCCCATCCGGCGACCATTCCGGGCTGCCTTCGTCGCGGTCGCCACGGGTTAGGGTATCCAATTTTAGGGTTGCTATAGTAAATAAATATAGATGCGTATGATTGTGGTCCAAATAACCTAGGATGTCTTGTTTAAAATGAAAACGGTCAATATAAATGGGTTCAGGTGTTTTAGGCGCTTCTTTGCCTTTAAATTCCGGATCTTCAATCGCCAGCACCAGCCGTTTGCTATCGGGGCTCCAGGCATAGCTGTTCAGGTTGCCTTTGGTTATGTTGGTTAACTTTTTACCCTCACCGCCACGACGGTCCATCAACCAGACCTGCGATCCGTTTTTAGATTCACGTGCCGACAGGAAAGCCAGATATTTACCGTCGGGGCTCCAGCGCGGTGCCGAGGCGGCTTCGTCGCCATGAGTAAGTTGTATCGATTGCTGGCCGTCCCAACTTTGCATCCAAAGGTGCGATACCCTGCGGTTACGCGCGGTATCAACGTCAGATAAACTATAAGCTATCCATTTTCCGTCAGGAGCTACCTGCTGATCGGCCAAGGTAGAAATGCGGTAAACATCAGCGGGCTTTAATGGCTTAGGTTGTGAAAAGGCACTGTTTGCCAATATCGTTAGGCTCGAAAGTAAGAGTAAACGTGATATCATTCCGATATGTAAAATGTAAAAGTAAATAATGTTGAATATATCAAAAAAAGCGGTTGCTTTGTTAATTCCTGGTCTGTTTTAACTGTAACCAGATCAGTGATCTTGCTATGAAGTACTAATTATTAAAACTAAACGTATACTTAATTACGATAGATAGCTTATAGCATGTGTTTGCTAGATTTACCTTGTCAAAGTTGAAAGCCAAATTTAAGCGTACGTATTTTTATTCATGAAATATATTATTAACAAGCACCCATTGGCTATCCGATGGTTTCACTGGCTCAATTTTCCGTTGTTGGCGGTAATGATATGGAGTGGGTTGCTAATTTACTGGGCTTATGACCCTTACGCCATTAAAATGTTTGGTGCCACGGTTATTAAGTTTTTTCCGGAATGGTTTTACCAAAAATATCATATCAAACGCCGTTTGGCTGAAGGTATGGCATTTCACTTTGTGTTTATGTGGCTATTTGCCGTAAATGGCTTTTTGTATGTATTATACACCATTATATCGGGCGAGTGGAGGCACCTGTTACCGCAAAAACACTCCTGGCGTGATGCCTGGCTAGTGTTGTTGCACGATTTGCATGTGCGTAAAACTGTACCACCTCATAATAAGTATAATGCTGCTCAGCGCATTGCTTATACTGCCGTTGTTGTTATGGGGTTAGGTTCGTTACTCACCGGCTTAGCTATCTATAAGCCTGTACAATTTAATTGGTTAACATTTATTTGTGGTGGATACCGTACGGCACGGCTTATTCATTTTGTATTAACTATCGGGTATTGTCTGTTTTTTATTATTCATATTGTACAGGTGGCTTTAGCCGGCTGGCAAAATTTTATCAGCATGATTAGAGGTTTCGAAGTGAAAGATAGAGCTGCGGTTGAATCTGTTACTGCGAAAGGAGGAAGCGATGAGCGATAAACCGGAAATGCAATCATCACCCAACACTGAGCTTTATGACGCTAAAAAGGTAAGCCGCCGTACATTTATATCGTCGCTTACCTTTGTAGCAGGAGCAACGCTGGCCTATTGGGGCTGGGACGCTTTGTATGATGCTGCTAAAGAACCAACTGGCGCTACCGCTGGTGCACGTAAGCCGTTACGCCGGGTACTTAATGCTAACGGAGAACTGTTTGAAAATAATGTCAGTGCAGAACAACTCTCTCGCACTTATCCAAAAGCGATGGCGGTAAAGCGCCCGCGTGTAAACGGAGATGTTGGAATTACCGATAAAGAGTTGGCAGGCTGGAAGTTAAAAGTTGCCAAAAGCGTATCGGAAACATTTGAGTTCACGTTAGATGAAATTAAGAAACTGCCTAAAACCGAATTTGCTTTTGAGTTTAAATGTGTGGAGGGCTGGAGCCAGGTAAGCCACTGGGGAGGGGTAAAGTTTAGCGATTTTGTACGGCATTACGGCTTGCACGAGCAGGCCAAAATGCAATATGTAGGCTTGCGTACGCCCGATGAAAAATACTATGTAGGTATAGATATGCCCAGCGCTATGCACCCTCAAACCTTGTTGTGCTATGAGGTTAGCGGTCAGCCACTGTCGCCCGATCACGGCGCACCATTGCGATTGATCATTCCTACCAAATATGGGATCAAGAATTTAAAGCGCATTGGTACGCTTTTCTTCAGTAACGAACGGCCACCCGATTACTGGGCCGAAAGAGGATACGATTATTTTTCGGGATTGTAAGTGTTTTAAAAAGCAAATCCCTCATGCTGTTAAGGTATGAGGGATTTGCTTTTTTAAGATCAACTACTTGTTCTTTAACCCAATCTGGTGATTGGTATAGTCTGTTAGGAACAGGTTGTTCACAAAAAAGTCTATACTCATAATGCTTCTAAAATCGCCGGAGATGTTAGGGTTTTGTATTTCCGTTAAGTTACCGTTACTATTGGTTGTGTAGGTGTAAGTAAAGCCGCGTTCAGTTGTAATAGTTACCGTTGAGTTATCTGGCAATTGTCCCAAGGCTTTCGTTTCACGAGTGTTTTCAATAGTTGATACAGATGGTGTACCTGTATCAAATAAAACCTTCGCTGCTACGGAGGTATTATTGTACGTGATAGTTGCCGGAATATTAGGCGAGTAGCCATTAGTAGCCGTATAGGTTAGCGGGTGCATGATAAAGCCCGAACTGGTTAAATCGGTGTTTACTAAGCCAACAGTTAATAAACCCGCCACATAGGTGCCCTTGGCATCAAAGCTGGTGCTATTCAAAGCCGCCAGTTTGAAACCGTTAGTTACATTGGCCGGATAGTTAAACGCCGCCAGCGGACTTGAAACCGGTATGTTGCCATACCCGCTGCCCGGACCTACGCCAAAAACGTCGGCTGCATGTTTAGCTAACTGGTTGCCTTTGCTATCCACAATTTTGTAATACATAAAAAAGGGAATACGCTTGGTGGTTAAACTGCCCTGAGCACTATTGCCGATGGTGACGGTTGCATAAGCCAGGTTACCGTATTCACGTGTAAGACCGGTTAAATCGCCATAACTTAATATGCCGGTGCGTGACGTAACCGTTATTCCATTCACTTCAACTGAATCGCCGGTCACTTGTATACCCGAGCTGGTTATCATACTGGCCGGAATCAAGCCATCGGCATCCATTGTCATACCCGACGAGCCTGTATCAAATATGCTGGCGTAATTAACGGTTTGTGTACCTACCCGTGTTATTTGAACAAAGATGCGTTTGTTTAATCCGTTTCCAAATTGGTATAAACCTAATGTACCCAGTGGGCTTGGTGGAGCAACAACATTATCACGGTTATTATTGTCTTTTTTGCAGGCGTTGAAAGACATTAATATGCAGAAAGAAGTAATCCAAACGGGTACTTTATGTAAGTATGTAATTAATTTATTCATGTCAGTTTTAAAACCAAATCTTTTTTTTAGGTATAAACGGAAAAAGTAGTTACGTTGTGTGATAAGGATTGTAATTATCTGTCTTATACTTTTGTTAGGTCACTAAACCATGTCTTTAATTGTGAGGCAAATCAATATCTAATCAAACTTAACATGTGGCAATCCTGTTATTCCTGCAACGTTAACATCATGCCTGCATCTAAAACGCCTATTTATACCGCTTTTGCCGCTAATTTGCTAATTGCCACAACCAAACTGGTAGCCGCTTTTTTTACCGGCAGCTCGGCCATGGTATCAGAGGGGATACACTCGCTGGTTGATACTAGCAATGAAGTGTTGTTGCTGTTGGGTATTAAGCAAAGCCAAAAGCCGGCTGATGCAACACGGCCGTTTGGATATGGCAAAGAATTATATTTCTGGTCATTTGTGGTATCGCTGTTGTTTTTTGCGTTGGGCGGTGGATTTTCAATTTATGAGGGAATTGAACATTTAATGCACCCCGAAGAAGTTAAAAATCCGATTTGGAATTATGCGGTATTAGGTATTGCCTTTGTTTTTGACGGTATATCTTTTATAACAGCATTAAAAGAATTTAACCGGCAGCGGGGCAGTATGTCTTTCTGGCGTGCCATTCACGTAAGTAAAGATCCATCGACATTTGTGGTGTTGTTTGAGGATGCTGCTGATGTAATAGGTATTTTGATTGCCTTTACAGGAATTTTATTAGGACAACTGCTGCACAATCCTTACATTGACGGTATAGCATCCATAATGATTGGTGTATTGTTAACGGTTGTAGCCATTTTACTTGTGCGCGAGAGCCGTAGTTTACTAATGGGCGAGAGTGCCGACCCTGACGAGTTAAAACAGGTTACCAATATAGCCAGTGAACATAATGATGTGGAACAAGTTGCGCAATGCCTGTCTATGTACCTGGCGCCCGAAGAAATTATTTTAGTACTTAAAATGCATTTTAGAGAGGGCATCAGCAGCGAACAGTTGGCCGGTAGCATTGAAACCGTGCGGCGGAATATTCAAGAGCAATATCCACATTACAAACAGCTATTTATTGAACCGGTAAAGGTGTAATTATTTTCCTGAATCAATCCAGCCGGTATTGTCCTTGTCGTCAGTAATTAAATAATAGCTACGAAATGAACCTTTAATGTTAACCTGTGCACCTACAGGCAACACAGCTTTGCGGGCGGCGTTGGTGCTATCAGGTGCATCCCATAAGGGTTGCTGTTGTTTAATGGTTAGTGTACGTATGTTGCTGCTTGCCATAGCAACGTCCCTGCTGCTGATGTACCCTTGTGTTCCATCGGGCAAAATGGCTTTATACCAGCTATCTGTAGCAGCTTCAATATTAACGGCTGTACTTATAGGAAGTGTTTCTATCGCAGTTGCTCTTTCACTCGGTTCGATATAAAATTTACTACGACTGGTAGTACGTGCCGTGGCGTTAAGCAATTGTAAAGATGCGTTAATTTGCTTAGGTACTTTAATCTCACGATTAACGAAAGGAAACGGGTCTATAGCTCCGCCATTGGTGTAAATGCCAAAATGGAGATGCGAAGGCGTGGTACGGGCGTTGCCGGTGTTGCCAACTAAGCCAATGGTATCGCCAATGCGAACCGCTTGACCGCTTCTGACCAACTGCTGGTCCAGATGTGCATAGTATAAAGTATAATCGGCATCATTTGGATGCACAAATACTACCAAGCCACCCAATTTGTTCTCGGTCACATTAGTCACAATACCATCCGTTGCCGCAATCGCTGGTGTGTGCTTGGTTGCAAAGATATCCACTCCCTCGTGCTTACGGCCGCCATTATCACGGCCATCTCCCCAAAAACTGCCAATGTTTGGTTTGCCGGTTGATGACACCGGGAAGCTAAGTGACGGACCAGCTGTGATGTTAAGGGTATACTCGCCGCCACGTAACAACTCAGGCTGCAGGCGCAGTACATACTTGCCGGTTTCTTTTACTTCATATTGTAGGCCTAATCCTGCTGTATCAGCCGATGCAACCAATTTTTGTTCGTTGGTGTCGGTTTGTTGTAGCAGGTCAATATAAATGGAGTAATTAAATTGTGGTTTACGACTTAATGCGATATGCAGTTTTTGGCCGCGTTGTGCACTGAAGCGGAGTGCGGTAGCTTGAATTTTGTCGGCCGCAAAATAGCCGGATTCTTTATACGGTATGGTGATGGTTAAGGCATTGGTAACACTGGACCCACCTTTTTGCAACCAGCCGATGCCCATTGCGGTGCGGTCTAGCCCTGCATCTTTAAGACGCTGCGCATAGGCATCATGCGGTGATAGCTTTTTAAACAGCGACATAGGGCCGTTTTTGCTGCATGCTACCAACAGCATGCAGCATGCTGTAAAAAAGTATTTATGAAATGTATTCATTTTTAGTTTCATCATTAGTAAGCGTAACACATAAACTGTTGATGAAACGTATGGTTTTGATAGTTACCTTAACTTACTTCCTCCGTCGTTTCTTCAGATTTCTTTGGTGCTTCACCGGTGTTATAAAAGTGGATAGTAGATTTTATTTGATCAAAGCTGAAGCTGTCTGCAGCTTTGTACTGATCCAGTACCGCACTATTATCATTTATCAAAGCAATAAGGTCTTCCTGTCTGTCGCTTCTGCTTCTACGGTTAATTAAAGCATTGCTTTTAATATCCACTAACGGACCTGTTCCTTTTTGTACATACCAGTAAGTGTAGGTGTAGGATGTGGGATAGCCTCCTGATGTTACGATTTTTTCATAAATATTAATCTTACCTTCTTCTACTAAGCTCAAAAATTCTGGGTTCTTTTTATTAGGTAATGTAACAGCACGTTGAGGGTATTTGGCTTTTCGGAAGCAATATTGCTTAATAGAAGTTGCGTCTACCTCCTGATACTCTTTCATCGTATCAGTTTTAAATTTAACGCTCGAGCTAAACAAAATTCTTTTGATTTTACATTTTACAGTATCACCCTGCAGGGTAATAATGTAGTCGGTTTTTTGTGCGTTGGCAGCATACGCTACTGTACAAAGCAATAGCACTGCAAAAAACGTAATTGAAGCATGATTGTGATAAGTATTTAGTGTTGATTTATTGAGGCAATTTACGCAAATCTTCCGGCGTATCCACAGCCTGCGTTTCTAAATCTGTTTCAGCCACTCTGATGCGATAGCCATTCTCAATCCATCGTAACTGTTCTAGGCTTTCGGCTTTTTCTAATGACGATATAGGCAGCCGTGTTACTTGCTGCAATACATTGGCCCGAAAGCCATAAATGCCGATGTGCTTAAAATAATTAAAATGCGGTAGCCATTGCTCTGCTTCCTGCCCTCGAATATGTGGAATAGGAGAACGAGAAAAGTAGATAGCCTCACTTAATTTGTTGATAACAACCTTTGGCGAATTAGCATTATACAAATCATCAACGTTGGTTATTTTTTTAATGAGTGTAGCAATTTGTGTGTCACCGTCGTTAAAGCAAGCGGCTACCTTAGAAATTTGTACCGGGTCGATGTATGGTTCATCGCCCTGTATGTTGATAATCACATCGTACTCGGGATGATTGGCTGCTACCTCAGCGCAACGGTCGGTGCCACTTTGGTGACTGGCCGAGGTCATAACCGCTTTGCCGCCAAAGCTGTGTATATGGTCTAAAATGCGCTCGTCGTCGGTAGCTACAATTACCTCGTCCAGGCTGCTGCATTTAACGCACTGCTCATATACCCGCTGTATCATTACCTTGCCGGTAATATCTACTAAAGGCTTGCCCGGAAAACGGGTAGAAGCGTAACGAGCGGGTATCAGGCCGAGTATTTTCATGTGTGTTGTTGGTTGTGCGTTGTTTGTTGTGAGTTGTCAGTCAAGAAAGTATTATTTGTATACGGACAACCGACGACTTACATCAAACAACCAATTTAAAATAATCCGTGAATTTCCGCTTCTATAAGGTTGATGATGCTGCCTAAATCTTCGCTGTTATTGGCAAAGTCCAGGTTATCCATATCCACAATCAGCAGTTTGCCAAGCTTATAGTTGGCAATCCACTTCTCGTATTTTTCGTTTAGTTTAGATAGGTAGTCTAAACGGATACCGATTTCATACTCTCGGCCGCGGCGGTGGATGTTATTTACCAATTTAGGAATCGATGCTTTCAAATATACCAGCAAATCCGGTGGTTTGATGAATGAAGTGATGTTCTCAAATATCGACTGATAGTTGTCGTAATCACGCGTATCCATCAACTCCATATCGTGCAGGTTCTCGGCAAATATGTAGGCGTCTTCGTAAATGGTACGATCCTGAATGATGTCTTTTGAGCCATTTTGTATTTCCGTAATCTGACGGAAACGGCTGTTCAAAAAGTAAATCTGCAGGTTAAAGCTCCAGCGTTTCATGTCGCCGTAAAAATCTTCGAGGTATGGGTTGTTATCTACCGCTTCGTATTGCGGCTCCCAACCATAGTTTTTGGCTAACAAACCTGTTAAGGTAGTTTTTCCGGCTCCTATATTTCCAACAATGGCAATGTGCATGGGAATGTAATTAGTTGCTTGAGTAGTTCATGATTCATCGTAATCAGTTCATGGTAAAAGATCGACCATGTTATGCTTTAGTATTCTATAACACAATAGGCTGTAAACTACAAACCAACAACTACGATATCAATTAAAAATTTCTGAATCCAATAATCTCGCGTACCTCACGGATAGTTTTTGAGGCACTTTCACGCGCCTTGGCTGCACCGAAGCGCGCCACCTGACGTAGATAAGCCTGATCGTTGGCTATGTCGTTTATACGTTCGCGGATAGGAGCGGTGCCAATAATCATATCCTCGGCTAGTTGCTTTTTCAAATCGCCGTAACGGATCTGGCATTTATTGTATAGTTCGTCAAAATGCTGGTAAGTGTCAGGCGTAGACACCACCTTTATTAAGTCGAACAGGTTTTGTATTTCAGATGGTTTTTCTTGATTTTCTGCTGTTGGGCCGCTATCAGTAACGGCTCTCATCACTTTTTTGCGGATTACTTCTGGTGAGTCGGACAGGTAAACCGCATTGCCTTCACCTTCAGATTTGCCCATTTTGCCCTTGCCATCCAAGCCGGGAATTTTTACCAGATTGTTGCTGTAGTTAAACGCATATGGTTCTGGAAAGTACTCGTGATTATACAAGCGGTTAAAGCGATTTCCGAAAGTGCGGGACATTTCCAAGTGTTGTTCTTGGTCTTTACCCACAGGTACTTTGGTAGCTTTATGAATAAGAATATCGGCCGCCATTAGCACCGGGTAGGTAAGCAGGCCGGCATTTACATTATCAGGATTAGCGCGCACTTTATCTTTAAATGAGGTGGCACGCTCCAACTCGCCCAGGTAAGCGTTCATGTTCAGGTACAAGTAAAGCTCGGCTACTTCGGGTACGTCCGACTGTATGTAAATTGTAGCACGCTCAGGGTCAATACCAGCGGCCAGATATTCAACCAACACCTGTTTTACGTTGCCGTGCAAGTCGGCAGGAGTAGGGTGTGTGGTCAGCGAGTGTAAATCAGCAATAAAAAAATAACAATTGTATTCGTGCTGCATTTTAATGAAGTTTTGGATAGCACCATAGTAGTTACCCAAATGCAGTTTTCCGGTGGAACGAATACCACTAACAACAGTTTCCATAATAGGGGCGAAAGTACGGAATTTTTATATTTTTGAGGCCGATGAAAAAACTATTGAAGAAAGTACACAGCCATTTTTACCGTTACAGCGTGGCTGTTTTCTTCTTTCTGCTATGGCCATTTTTATATTACTTTTCGCGGAAGGCTGAAAGGTATCCGATGATGAATAAGTTTAGAAAAATATGGGGTATATGCAGCTCATCCATATCCGGAATATTTTACCGCTATACAGTAGAACAACCTATAGATTGGAGCCGTACTTACATCATTTGCCCTAACCATACTTCCAACTTGGATATTACGGCCATTAGCTTGTTTATGAAAAATAATTTTTGTTTCATTGGTAAAGAAGAGCTATTGAAAAATCCGGTAACCAAGTTGTTTTTTCAAACCATAGATATACCGGTTAACCGCGATAGTAGAATGTCATCATTCCGGGCTTTTAAAAGCGCGGCCGAGCGTTTGCAGCAGGGCATGAGTATGGTAATATTTCCGGAGGGTAAGATACCGGACGATTATCCGCCAACATTGCATGAGTTTAAAAACGGTCCATTTAGGTTGGCCATTGAACATAAGGTGCCTATTATTCCGGTGAGCTCATTAGATACCTGGAAAGTTTTATGGGATACAGGTCTGGAAAAAGGTAGTCGTCCGGGCATTTGTAATATATTTGTGCATGCGCCTATAGAAACTGCGCACTTAACCGTTGATGATGCTGATGACCTGCGCGATCAAGTATATCAATTGATTAACCAAAAACTACACAATCATGCAAATTGATAAAGATACTGTCAACAAAATAGCTCACCTGGCCCGCTTGGAAGTAACTGAGCAGGAAACCGGTGAATTGATTCAAGACATGAGCCGCATACTTGACTTTATGGCCAAGTTAAACGAAGTTGATACCAGCAATGTAGCACCGCTGGTTTATATGACTAATGAAGTGAACGTTTTGCGCGAAGATGTTGTAAAACATGATATTACGCATGCCGAGGCGTTATTAAATTCGCCCGAACATGATGGTCAGCACTTCTTAGTAGCTAAGGTTATTGAGAAGAAGTAATTAGTTTGTACAATATTTATACTTACCAAAAGTGTTTATATCATGAAAAAAGTATTTTTTTATAGCTGCCCTATTTTGTAGTACGGTTGCAATTGCGCAAAAAAGCACAATTACAACAGCTGCTCCCGGCGTAACTTATGGTAAATTGATCACTAGCAATAAGGCTATCAGTTTACCTAAGTTGAACCAAGCACTAGCTACTGATACTATTTACCATGGAAAAGTATCCGGCGAGGTGGTCGAGGTTTGCAAAAAGAAAGGGTGTTTCATGAAACTTAAACAAGCCGACGGCAATCATGTGATGGTACGCTTTACCGACTATGCTTTTTTTATGCCGCAAAACATTGTAGGTAAAAAGGTAGTGGTAGAAGGTACAGCCAAATCCTCAGAAACCAGTGTTGAGCGCCTTCGGCATTATGCTGCTGACGTCGGTAAAAGTGAAACAGAAATTGCCAAAATAAATCAGCCTAAAAAAGATATTCAGATTATGGCTGATGGCGTGTTGGTGATGGAATAGTGGTTTTTTCCTATCACCTCATGTGGAAGAGAATATTAAAATATTGTCATCTCGAACGACAGAGAGAGATCTTTTGAAATTAGCAGGTTCACTAATCGCTTTCAAAGGATTTTTCGTTATCACTCGAAATGACATTTTTTATTTAAGATATACTTTAAGTACTACCCCCCCAGACGGCCGGCGTTACTCATTTACACCATATAAATAGGGTTGCATTTTGGCGCAGCTGCAAACGCAGTTGTCGTCTTTCACGCCAAGTTTAGCTAGAAGATATTGGTAAAAACCCATGCGGTCTTTCATGTTGTACATATTCTCACCTTTATTGCATTCCACCTCGCCGTTAATAATGTTAATGGTCATGCCAAAACCTGGTGAACGCCCTTTGGCCTTGTCGCTGGCTTTGGGTTGCCATTTACCAATCATCACATCATGCGCTGATGGTTTATGGGTTTGCGGCATCATCCAAAAATAAATGGCTGTTTCAAAGGCAATTACCGGGTCGGTTTCTACTAAGTCGGGGTTTTTCAAAAGTATTTGATCGTCGCCTAAGATACAGTCAGAAGCATAGCCGTAGTTGCCATTGTAGCTCAGCTGCATGGGGCCGCGTCCGTAATATTTTTTGCCGGCAATAGGGGGATATTCGTCACTTTCGCCAATGTAGGCGTTAGTTGTGTTGTTTTCATGAATCAGCATTAAGCCGTCATTGTATTTGCCGTCTTCGCCGTGACGGGTTTCGTGGGCAATGTGGGCAAAAAAAGCGGCTAGCTCTTTTTTGTTGGCCACGGCATCTTTTTCTGTACAAAAGTTTCCAAAGTTTACCTCGTAAGTACTATCGGGTTTTTCCTTAGCCCACTCTTCGTTCCAGTCTACATCCTGGCGAACAATGGTTGACTTGCCGGTTGTTTTATCTGTACGAACAAGCTGGTAAACAGAAACCGCACGCCGGGTAACTTTTATTTTAATGTTACTTAATTGTTTCACCGCCTTCACAAATGACTGATAGCTATAGAAAGCAGCGTGCTGCGGAAACAAATCATTATACTGCTTTTCGGTAATCAAGCCTGCTGCACTAATTTTTACCGGGGCTGTAGCGGCAGCAGGTGTTTGGGAACTATTAGAGGTATTGCCGCAACTGAAACTTACTAAAATGGCCGCAAATACAGCAGATTTGATAATATTAAATGAGTGAGACAACTTTTTATTCATATAAACAGTCATTGCTATATTTATGCCTTAAAATGGAACGGTAAAAGTTTACATTTATTTATACTGTGCCAAAAACAATATTAAATTTATTTACTTGCAGTTGCAATGAAGATATATACCAAAACCGGCGACAAAGGTTTTACCTCATTAATTGGCGGCAGCCGTGTTCCTAAATATCATATCCGGATAGAAAGTTATGGCACAATAGATGAACTGAACACCTATATAGGCTTGATTGCCGATCAGCAACCGGTATCTCGACATAAAGATGTATTAAAACAAATACAAAATCGTCTGTTTACAATAGGTGCCATGCTGGCTGCCGATCCGGAAAAATCAAGTATGGTAATACCGGATATTACTGATGCTGATGTTGTAGTGTTAGAGCAGGAGATAGATGGCATGACGTCATTATTGCCAGAGCTGAAACATTTTATATTGCCGGGTGGTAGTAATACTATCTCATTTTGTCATTTAGGACGATGTGTATGTCGCCGGGCCGAACGCTTAGTTGTTCAGTTGGCTGAGGAAAGCACGGTCGACGAAAACATAATCATTTACCTTAACCGTTTAAGTGATTACCTGTTTGTATTGGCACGCACTGCAGGGCAGGATGAACAAGTCCCTGAAAATAAATGGATGCCTCGATTTTGAAATGTGAAAAAAAATATTTGAAAAATCAATACAAAATATTATACTTTTGCGAAAATTGAATATTAACCCAAACTAATAAATTATAACGTATGTACTGGACTCTTGAACTGGCGTCTCATCTAGAAGATGCACCATGGCCTGCTACCAAAGATGAATTGATTGATTACGCTATCCGTTCGGGCGCTCCTGTTGAGGTTATCGAGAACCTGCAAGCGCTGGAAGATGATGGCGAGCCATATGAAAATATCGAAGAAATTTGGCCGGATTATCCAACCAAAGACGATTTCTTTTTTAACGAAGACGAATATTAAATATCATATTAAACCTGCGAAAGCAGGTTTTTTTTGTTTATGTCCAACTTTTTGGAATGGTTTTGGTTAAGTAGATATCTGAAAAACATTCATTTATTTTCAAACTTAAACATTTACCAAAATGAGAGGCTTACTTTACATTATCGCTGTTATCCTGATTATTGGATGGCTGTTGGGAGTTTTTGTGTACTCCGCCACTGGATTAATCCACGTTTTACTTGTTATAGCTATCATCGCGCTGCTTTTAGGCGTTATCAGAAGGGCTTAACTCACTATCATTTTCACTCACTCACTTATATCTAAATCATTTACCTATGGGAAATTTATTGTATTTAATCGCAGTTATCTTAATCATTTTATGGGTTGTCGGCTTTGTATTCCACGGGCTAGGATCTTTTGGTGATGGCGGTATTATTCACGTGTTATTAGTAATAGCTATTATTGCTATTTTACTAAGAGTAATAAGAAGCGCATAACTTATAAAATACCATTTAGCAAAAAGGGCTACCTGTTACAGGTGGCCCTTTTTGTTTAGTAGTATCTCTGCTAAAGCGATATCTTCAGGGAAGGTAATTTTAAAGTTTTGATAACTGCCCTCCACAATTTGAATCGTATTCCCGGCTTGCTCTGCTACACTGGCATCGTCGGTAAAACTGTCTTGATAAGGTAATTCGTATGCTTTTTTCAACAAATTGGCCTGAAAAGTTTGCGGTGTTTGCACTAAGTAAATTTCTTCACGTATCAGGCTTTTGGTTTTATTACCGGTAACCTGTCTTACCGAATCTCGGCTTTTTACGGCTACCACAACCGAGCCCACCAGAGCCGCTTGCTGATAAGCTTCTTCAATAGTTGCTGTGTCCACCATCGGGCGTACGGCATCGTGCACAGCTACTAAAGCATCATCCGGCACTAGTTGCAGGCCATTTTTAACAGAATGGAACCTTGTTACGCCGCCACTCACTAAATGGTGTGGTAACTTAAACTCATATTGTGTACACAAATATGTCCAATATTCATGATAGTTTACAGGCAACACTACAATCAGTTCTGGTTTTAATTGACTAGAGTAGAACGCTTCCAGCGTGTGCATTAAAACAGGTTTGCCATTAAGTAATAAAAATTGTTTTGGCACAGCACTTTGCATACGGGTTCCAGATCCACCAGCTACAATGATGGCGTAAGCATTAGTGGTGAATGACGGGTTTTGAGTAGTAATATCGTCAGTAGATAAATGGTGGGACATTGTATTACAAATTGGATCAAATATCAGCAATGTGTTGCAATAAAAAACGCCGGAAATTTTATGTTCCGGCGCTTATATAGTAATTTTTATGAGCTTAATTTTACTCACAACTGCTTATATAAGCAGCATCGCATCACCATAGCTATAAAAGCGGTATTTCTCTTTTACGGCTACTTCGTAAGCGTTCATCACATTTTCGTAACCACCAAAGGCACAAATCATCATCAACAGGGTCGATTCTGGCGTATGGAAGTTGGTGATCATGGAGTTAGCAATACTGAAATCATACGGCGGGAAGATAAACTTACTGGTCCAATCGTTAGCTGCTTTCAGTGTTTTGTTGGCTGATACTGCCGATTCAATGGTACGCATGGAAGTAGTACCTACTGCACACACACGACGTTTGTTTTCAATGGCACGGTTTACAACATCAGCTTGCTTTTGCTCGATGATAAATTGCTCTGAATCCATTTTGTGCTTAGTCAAATCTTCCACCTCAACCTGGCGGAATGTGCCCAAACCAACATGAAGTGTTACTTCAGCAAACTCAACACCTTTTAATTCCAGGCGTTTCATTAGCTCGCGGCTAAAGTGTAAGCCAGCTGTAGGAGCGGCAACGGCACCTTCGTTTTTAGCAAAAATGGTTTGGTAACGCTCTTTATCTTCGGCAGTGGCTTTACGTTTAATATACTTAGGCAGTGGTGTTTCACCTAAAATTTCCACGTTACGACGGAATTCTTCGTCGGTACCGTCAAATAAGAAACGGATAGTACGGCCGCGGGATGTGGTGTTGTCAACCACTTCGGCAACCAGTAAATCGTCATCACCAAAATATAACTTGTTACCTACGCGTATTTTGCGTGCAGGGTCAACCAATACGTCCCATAAACGTAGTTCTTTATTTAATTCACGTAATAAAAATACTTCGATGGTAGCACCGGTTTTTTCCTTGTTGCCATACATACGGGCCGGAAACACCTTGGTGTTATTCAGGATCATCACATCCTTGTCATCAAAATAATCCAAAACATCTTTAAATATCTTGTGCTCAATTTTTCCGGAGTCGCGGTGCAGTACCATTAAACGCGATTCATCACGGGTGGGTGAAGGCGTATGTGCAACTAATGATTCGGGTAAATTGAATTTAAATTGAGATAATTTCATGTTTTGTAAAATAAAATTTCAGGGCGCAAATGTAAGTAAAATTTTTAGTTATATTAAACGCGTACCTCTAGCTTTTGTGTTCTTAAACATAATGCAATAAATTTTTATTTATTTTGACCCCTAATAATTCATTATAAACCGCTATTCATGAAAACGATATTATATGCAGGCTTAATTGCCATAGTCATTACCGCATGCCAATCAAAAGAAAACAAAGTGGCAGATAACGCTGTAGATAGCACTCAAACTACCACTGCTAATGTACAGGCACAATCAGATACCGCTAATGCCTATCACGCGTATCTGAAACTAAAAGATAATTTGGTAAAAGCGGATGCTAAAGCTGCCCAGCAGTCGGCCCTGCAATTGGTAACGCCATTATCTAATATTAAAGGTTGCACCGAAGCCTCTGACATGGCAAAAAAGATTGCTGAAACGGCCGATGTTAAAGATCAGCGTACTGTGTTTCTTACTTTAAGTCAAGACATGATTCCGTTGGCTAAAGGTTATAAAACGAAATCAGCTCCCATCTACGTAGCATATTGCCCAATGGCCGGGAACGGTAAAGGCGGTTATTGGCTTGCCGCCGAAAAGGAAATCAAGAACCCATATTACGGTGATGATATGTTGGAATGCGGCGAAGTAAAGGAAGAAATTAAGTAACGACAAAGTAACTTTTGTTATCTTATAGTTAAAGCTGCGTATTTTGCAAACAAACGGGCGCAGTTCAAATTAATCTAGTATAAATTTCATGTTATAAAAACTACCGTGGCAAATGATTAATGACAGATTTAATTACATTTGCTGCGGATACAACTATTTTATTCTATGTCGGAAACAGCACAAATAAAAATCGGGGATAAAACCTTTGATTTACCTGTTATAGAGGGTACAGAAAACGAAAAAGCAATTGATATTTCAAAACTGCGCGACCTAACCGGATATGTTACACTTGACATTGGTTATAAAAATACCGGCGCTACTAAAAGCGCTATCACATTTTTAGATGGTGAGCAGGGCATTTTAAAATATCGCGGTTACCCAATTGAGCAGCTGGCCGAAAAATCAACTTTTATTGAAGTAGCGTATTTGCTGATTTATGGCGAATTGCCAACTGCCGATCAGCTGAAAGATTTTGAATATCAAATTAGCCGTCATACGCTCGTACACGAGGACATGAAGAAATTTTTTGATGGCTTTCCGTCAAAATCACACCCAATGGGGCAGCTTTCTTCATTGATTGGTGCATTGGCTGCATTTAATCCTGAATCGCTGGAGCCGGGCCTGAGCAAAGAGATCATCAATCTGGAGATTGTGAAACTGATTGCAAAAATGAGCACTATCGTTTCATGGATTTATAAAAAATCGCTGGGCCATCGCGTAAATTATCCGCAAAACAAATTCGATTACGTAACCAACTTTATGTACATGACATTTAGCCAGGTTACCGAAGAGTACGAAATTGATCCGGTAGTTATCAGCGCCATGAACAAATTGCTGATTTTACATGCTGATCACGAGCAGAATTGTTCAACTTCAACTGTACGCATTGTAGGCTCATCTGATGCTAATATTTATGCTTCTATTTCGGCCGGTATATCTGCCCTTTGGGGCCCGCTACATGGTGGCGCCAACCAGGCTGTAATTGAAATGCTTGAAAAAATTAAGGCTGATGGCGGCGATACTGATAAATGGATTGCTAAAGCAAAAGACAAAAATGATCCATTCCGTTTGATGGGCTTTGGTCACCGTGTGTACAAAAACTTTGACCCGCGCGCCAAAATTATCAAAAAAGCATGTGATGATATTCTGGAAAAATTAGGTGTGAACGACGAGGTGTTGGAAATTGCCAAACGCCTGGAAGAGGTAGCCCTAAAAGATCCATACTTTGTAGAACGCAAACTGTATCCAAACGTCGATTTCTACTCTGGTATCATCTACCGTGCTTTAGGTTTTCCTACCGAAATGTTCACTGTACTATTTGCCTTAGGCCGTTTGCCAGGATGGATTGCACAGTGGAAAGAAATGAAGGAAAACAAAGAGCCAATTGGTCGCCCACGTCAAATTTACACTGGCGCTACCGATCGCGATTATACTGCAATTACTGAAAGATAATTATTGATAATAAGATAAGGAGGGTTGACGAATGCAAAGTCAGCCCTTTTTTATGCCTTTACTAACAACATGAAATATTATTTATTATTTGCTTTAGCTTTTATTTGCACTAGCACATTTGCCCAGCAAAACCCGGTACTGAGCGGTTGGTATGCCGACCCAGAAGGTATCAAGTATGGCGATACATATTGGATTTATCCAACCTATTCTGCTAAGTACAAAGACCAGGTATTTATGGATGCTTTTTCATCCAAAGATTTAATCACTTGGACAAAGCACCCGCGTATTATTGATACCAGCGCTGTAAAATGGGCTAAAATGGCTATGTGGGCTCCGGCTGTATTACAAAAAGGTAAAAGGTTTTACCTGTTTTTTGGTGCCAACGATATTCACCCTGGCGAAGTAGGTGGCATTGGCGTGGCTGTTGCTAAAAAGCCGGAAGGACCATACAAAGATTTGTTGGGTCACCCGCTAATTGACACTATTGTAAATGGTGCGCAGCCCATTGATCAGTATGTATTTAAAGATACCGATGGTTCTTATTACATGTATTATGGTGGTTGGGGCCATTGTAACGTGGTTAAATTGAAATCTGACTTTTCAGGTATCCAACCATTGGCGGATGGCACACTGTATAAAGAAATTACACCAGATAAATATGTAGAGGGGCCTTACATGTTTAAGCGTAATAACAAGTACTACTTCATGTGGTCTGAAGGCGGCTGGACTGGCCCTGATTACAAGGTTGCCTATGCCATGTCAGATTCACCGATGGGGCCATTTAAACGTTTGTCTACCGTGCTGGAGCAAGATCCTAAAGTGGCTAAAGGAGCAGGGCACCATTCCGTTATTCACTCCGAAAAGGACGACAAGTATTACATAGTATACCATCGTCGCCCGTTAGACCAAACCGGCGCTAATCAACGCGTAGTATGTTTGGATGAAATGTTTTTTGACAAAGAAGGACATATTTTGCCAGTGAAAATGACTTTTAGCTGGAAAGCTAAATAATGCCGTTCCACATTTTTGGCAAGGCAATTGCACAGATGGCCAAAAGTAAGCGAGATGGACGGAGAATTTACCCAGCAAAACGAAGAACACCACACGGTTAGTCCGCAGGTACATATATTAGATGAACACTTTTACATACCCGAGCTGCAAACGCAGCGTCGGGTATGGCTTTATTTGCCTGCCGATTACGAAACGTCGGATAAACACTATCCCGTTATTTATATGCAGGACGGTCAAAATCTGTTTGACCAATATACCGCCAGCTACCAGGAGTGGGGCGTAGACGAAATGATGGACGGTTTGTTTCAAGATCATTCCTGCATCATAGTAGCTGTAGACCACGGTGAAGAAAACCGTATCAGCGAGTATAACCCTTATACCACCGAACATGGCGAAGGCAGGGGCGATGCTTATGTTACATTCCTAGTAAATACACTTAAGCCCTTTATAGATGGTGAGTACCGCACGCAAACTGATGCCAAGTGTACCGCTATTGCAGGCAGTTCACTGGGCGGATTGATTGCCATGTATGCCGCTTTAAGACATCCTGAAGTGTTTGGCAACGCCGGAATATTTTCGCCGGCGTTTTGGATAGCTAAAGAGATTTACGCCTTTGCACTTGAACAAAGTAACCTAACCAACTCCCGCTTTTATTTTGTATGCGGTGATTCTGAAAGCGACGACATGGTAGGCGACATGCAAGGCATGGCCGAAATTGTACAAGAAAAGGTTGCTGCGCCCGAACAGGTAAATCTGCAAATCATACCCGGCGCTGGTCATAACGAACAACAATGGCACGATGATTTTCCGGCTTTTTATGAATGGTTAGGATTTTGAGAGGACGAGCGAGGGTAGATGGTATAGTTTAATGGTATGCAGCGCGCTCTTTTTTACGAGCGCAAATTTTAGAATAAATTATTGTACAAGTATGTCTTCAATGGAATAGCGATACTGATCATCAACGAATCTAATATTGCTAACCATAGACAAGTCACTTCTTTCATTGTCATACCATAATGGAAAATCGATATCACAATAAGTTTCCGATAACCGATAAACGCGCATAAGATCCAGTGCCGAATCAGGAAAATGACTTATACGTCCGGGATAGTCTTCAATGCCTTCCTTAATTTGCTCTACATTCAATCTTTTCTCAAAATCATTCTCGTACACTTCTTGGTAATTACCGTCGATAAGTTTGGAAACAACATTCTTGAGAACACTACGAATCACCAAGTCGTTCATGCGTTTGTATACAGATTTTTTTAAAAAAAACGGTTATATAACTTTTACAAGTTTAGAAGAGCAACGGACTCTTAACCTCAAACTTACCAATTGAAATTGTCGTTGTATTGAAAGTCCGAGTTAACTTTATGTATAAAGTTAAGCTCCGCCTCTGACTTGAATCCTAAACCTCTTGGTATTGAGCTATTAATCAATTCCCATCCTCAACCCCAAACAAATACGTTTCCGTATTGCCCACCGGCATGTTAAATAAATCGCCTCGGTTGAGCTGCCACCAAAAACGCGTGCGGGGTTTTTCGGTGTTGCCGGTTTCGTTCATCGAATCGGAATCGTACAAACGACCGTTTACCATCACGTATTTGATGCTTTCGCTGTTGCGGATGTCGTCCAAAGGATTCTGGTTCAATACCACGAGGTCGGCCAATTTGCCTACTTCCAGTGAGCCTATTTCTTTGTCCATACCTAAATAAGCCGCTCCGTTAATGGTAGCGCAACGCAAGGCTTGCAGTGGCGACATGCCGCCTTGAGACAGCATCCACAACTCCCAATGGGCACCCAAGCCCTGTATCTGGCCGTGGGCACCTAGGTTTACTTTAGTGCCGCCGTCGGCAATTTGCTTCACATATTTGGATATTTCAATATGGCCGTAATCGCCGTATTCAGATGTTGTACGGCGGCGTGATCGTGCATCAATAACAGAAGGAGGCGTGAAGCTGAGCATGTGTTCGTTTTTCCAAACCTCGGTACGGTCGTACCAATAGTTTTCACCAAACTGGGTACCGTAGGCGACAATCAAAGTTGGTGTATAAGCTGTTTTGCTGGCATTCCATAAGGTTTTTACGTCTTTGTAAACCGGCCAAACGGGTATGTTGTGCTCAATACCGGTATGGCCGTCTAAAATCTCGTTCATGTTAGTAAAAAAGGTTGAGCCGCCTTCTGGTACAACTTCCATCTGCAAATCGCGGGCAGCTTCTATAATTTGCTGACGCTGCTCGCGGCGTGGCTGGTTATAGCTTTTCACTGAAAAGGCACCTACCGCCTTTAACCGGCACAGGTGTGATTTAGCGTCTTCAAAGCTGTTGATTACCGCTTTAAAGTCACCGTCGGCACCATACAATATAGTTCCTGTAGAGTACACCCGCGGACCAACCATACGGCCGGCCTTTAACATTTCCGATTGACTAAAAACCATCTCGGTATTGCTTGATGGGTCATGCGCAGTAGTTACGCCAAAAGAAAGGTTGGCATAGTAACTCCAGTCCTGTTGTGGGGATATACCGTCCGGGCTGGTGCGCAAATGTGAATGCACATCTACTATACCGGGTATAATAGTTTTACCGGCTATGTTATAAACCTTGGCATCGGCTGGCGGCTGTACATCTTTACCTATGGCTACAATAGCGTTCCGGTCTATCACAATAGTGCCTTTCTCAATTACTTCGTCGCCCTTCATGGTGATGATGCGCGCATTGGTAAAAGCAATTTTACCCGTAGGTACATCCGATTTTAAACGCAAGCCAATATCGATACCAGCAGTATCAGCCGCCGGAACTTTTTCGTCATTACTTTCGATAAAAGAAAACGCATTCCGAATATCACGACTGTAATAGCGTGAACCTAGCGTCCATATCAGCTTTTGGCTGTCTTTACTCCAATGCAGGTAAGTACCGGCATCGCGGGTAAGGCGGCTTAGTGGTAATGATTTGTTAGTGGCCGATAGTTCCTGTGCATTGCCTGTCCATGTCATGGGCGTAATGTAGCAGTTGTACAATTCGGTAAATGCCATCCACTTCCCGTCGGGACTTGGCGCAAATTGCGTAGCATAGGTAGATGTATATAGCGTTTTTCCATTGGCACCACTCAGGTCAATCACTTTAAAAGCTTTTTTGTCGCCTTCGCTGCTTTGATAATATAGCTTAGCGTCGTCGGCCGAAAATTGCGGACGAATGCCATTGTTGATAACCAACTGTGGCGTACCGCCCGTTGCAGCAATAACATAAATACCTGGATTTTTGCCAAAGGCAAAGCCTAGTACTTCATTACCCTCTCCTTTGCGGTACACCACTTTATCGCCTTTGTTCGAAAATTTTGGCGAATAGTAAAAGCCACGGTCAGGCGTTAAGCGCGTGACGTGATGCGATGTCAGATCAATTACATTCACAGCCCCTTTTAGCTCATCGCTCCAACTGGTGTACACTAACGATTGCCCATCCGGGCTAAACGATGGTTCAAATTCAAACTCGGACGTGGTGGTTATACGCTCGGGTTTACCGGCAGGCAAGTCTTTAACATAAATGTAACCGGCTGCGTTGAAAGCTATGCGTTTACCATCAGGCGAGGTGGCTGCCTGGCGAATCATTTTTACCGTAAACTCGTCTTGAAACACTTTCTGCGGAAAGTGTACAGCATCGGCAATAGCTTGCTGTGAAGTTACCTCGAACGGAATATTGATTGCACTTAGCGTATTAACGTCCAAGTTCCAAATTTTTCCTTTAGCATAAAATATCAGGTGCTGATTGTCGGGTGTCCAGTCAAAATTAGGATAGGTGCCAAATATGGCCCAGGTTTCCTGCTGATCATGTGATAGTTCATCATATACCGGCCACTCTTCGCCGGTTTGCAGGTTATGTACATATAAAACTGATTTTAACCGCACACGTTTAACAAACGCCATGTAGGTGCCGTCGGGAGATATTTGTGGCCTGCAAGCGCCGCCGCTGCCGCCAGTTACGGTTTGAATTTCGCCGGTTTGTCGGTTAAGCCTTTCAATGGCATAAATGCCCTGATTGGGATCTTTGTTGTATTGAAAGAAAGGACCCGACGTAATATCTTCACTCCAATAAACGTATTTCCCATCTGGTGATATAACAGGTTCGCCAGCGTCTTGCTGGTCGTTTTTGCGTTTGGTGAGTTGGATGCCATCGCCACCGGTTTTATGGTACATCCACATTTCACCAGCACCCAAAGAGCGGGCGGCGGTATAATGTTTACGCGCTACGATATAATTTCCGTCGGGCGTCCAGGCGGGGTTGTTCAATAATCTGAAGTTCTCCTTAGTTACAGGGCGTCTGCTAGCACCGTCTGCACCCATTATCCATATATTATCGGCACCATCGCGGTCGCTGGTGTAGGCAATCTGTTTGCCGTCGGGACTAAATCTAGGCTGTACATCCCAAGCCCGGCCGCCCGAAATCAGCGTAGCTTTACCGCCGGTGATGGGCATGGTATAAATATCACCCAGTAAATCAAAAGCAATAGTTTTACCATCGGGGCTTACATCCAGGTTCATCCAGGTGCCTTCGTCGGTAGTTATATTTACTTTTTTAGTTGGCGTTTGTGATGTTTCTATATTCCACTTTTGCGCATATGTATAAGCCGAGATGCTACAAAAGAATAAAAGAGAGTAGACTGCTTTCATCAAAAAGGTGGTTTGATGCGAAAATAACAAAAAGCCCATTATCCGGAATTGTATTGTAACAGAATACCCAGTTTAGGTAAGATAATGACAGATGGGTTACTTGTGTAGACAGCACACTGCTATTACAAAAATTTATACATTACTCCAACCTGAATTTGTTTTTAAATAATTGTAACAAATAAGCTATATGCTTTAAATGAGTAAGTGTTAACGTACATTTAGTTCAAAATTTTTAAAGTTGAATATGAATCGATTTTTACTGACAATGACCATGGCTTCAATAGCTGCGGCAACTTTTGGGCAGGCAAAGCCCGATAGCGCTGCACGCCGTACGGCTATGCCAGGTGGTTTTGCAGGTATGGCTACACAGCAGCGTGCACAGCCTAAGCCTTACAAATCTGTTATCACCGAAAAAGCTTTAAGCCGTAGCGGTTTGTTTAAAACGCATAAGGTTGATGACAAATATTACTTTGAAATTGGCGACAGTTTACTGAACCGCGAAATTTTGGTAGTAAGCCGTATTGCCCGCGCTGGTGCTGAAGTAAGAGCGGCCGATGGGTACGCCGGTGACCAGATTGGCAGCACCGTAATCAGCTTTGAAAAAGGCCCTAATAACCGCATCTTTATGCGTAAAAATTCTTATCGCGTATACAGTCCCGACAGTACCAAGTCGATGTATCAGGCGGTGCAACGTTCAAATATACAGGCTATCGCTGCAGCCTTTAACGTAGCTGCCTACTCACCCGATAATAAAGGTAGCGTAATTGATGTAACCGATTATATCAATGGCGATAACGAGGTTTTCTTCTTCACTTCACCCCAGTCTAAACAACGTATTCGTTTAGGTAATTTGCTGGCCGACAGAAGCTACATTGAGAATGTAAGAAGTTTTAAAAATAACGTAGAAATCAGCACTGTTAAAACCTATGGCTTATTGCCTGGTGCGTCGCCATTCGGCGGCAGGGGCGGTGCGCCATCACCTGCAGCAGCAGGAGGTGGTCAGGCCAATGGTTCTGTAACAGTAGAGTTAAATACCTCGTTATTGGTTCTGCCTAAAGTGCCAATGAAGGGCCGCTATTTTGACCCCCGTGTTGGTTTCTTCACCAGTAATTATACCGATTTTGACCTGAACCCACAGGGGGTAAAGGATGTTCAGCTGATTGCCCGCTGGCGCTTGGAGCCTAAAAAGGAGGACATGGCCAAATACAAACGCGGTGAACTGGTTGAACCTGCAAAGCAAATTGTTTACTACATTGACCCTACTACCCCTAAAAAATGGGTGCCTTATTTAATTGCAGGGGTTAATGATTGGCAGAAAGCTTTTGAAAAAGCCGGTTTCAAAAATGCAATTGTAGCTAAGTTAGCACCTACTAATAAGCAAGATTCTACCTGGAGCCTGGATGACGCCAGCCACTCAGTAATTGTTTACAAACCATCTGAAACGGAGAATGCAAGTGGACCGCACATCTCTGATCCACGCAGCGGCGAGATTTTGGAAACGCACATTAACTGGTACCACAACGTAATGAAACTGGTGCATGATTGGTACATGATTCAAACCGCTGCAGTTGATCCGCGCGCCCGAAAAATGACGTTTGACGATAAATTGATGGGCGATTTGATCCGTTTTGTATCGTCACACGAAGTGGGTCACACTTTAGGCTTACGCCACAACTACGGATCAAGCTCTACAGTGCCGGTTGAAAAATTGCGCGATAAAGCTTACGTGGAAGCTAACGGCCACACACCATCTATTATGGACTATGCCCGTTTCAATTACGTTGCACAGCCCGAAGATAACATCACCTCGAAAGGTTTATACCCTCGTATTGGCGACTATGACAAGTGGGCTATTGAATGGGGTTATAAATATCTGGGCAACAAAGGTCCGGATGCTGAGAAAGAAGAGTTGAATAAAATGACTATCGAGTCGGCCAAAAACCGTCGTTTATGGTTTGGTACCGAAACCAACCCGGATGATCCACATTCTCAAAATGAGGACTTGAGCGACAACGCGATGGTAGCCAGCACTTATGGTATCAAAAACCTGCAACGTATATTGGTAAAACTGCCCGAATGGACGAAAGAACAAGGCGAAGGTTATGAAAATCTGGAAAACATGTACAACCAGCTGACTACTCAGTTTGGTCGATACATGGGCCACGTGGCTAAAAATATTGGTGGTGTTTATGAAAATCCTAAATCAGTTGAACAAGCCGGGCCGGTTTACGAATACACACCCGCTGCTACCCAACGCGAGGCAATGACTTTCTTGGACAAACAACTGTTTACAACGCCAACATGGTTATTGAATCAGCAAGTTTTAAGTAATATTGGTACTAGTCCATTGCAAGTGATTTACACTCGTCAGGAAGCTGTTCTAAACCGGATCATCACGCCACGAACTATCAATAAATTGGTTGCTTTTGAAGCAGTAGATGGTGTTAAAGCTTATAAAGTGACAGATTTTATGGGCGATATGCAAAATATCGTATTCCGCGAAGTGAAAAGTAATCAAGCCATTGATGTATACCGTCGTAACCTGCAAAAATTGTATGTTGATAAACTGATAAGTATTGTGAAACCAGAGCCGGCTAACGCCGCTACACAGATGGCTGCATTTGGCCGTGGTGGTATGCAACGCGAATTAGAGCAAACTGATGCGGTATCGGTAGCTAAAGCGCAGCTACGTGCCATCAACACCTTAATCAAATCAGCTAATATTTCCGATTCAATGAGTACTTATCACTTACAAGATTTATCAGAGCGCATCACTGAAGCGCTAAATCCTAAAAGCTAATAGGTAGCCTCACGAATTCTGATAAAGAGAGCCGCTCTATTTTTTGTAGAGCGGCTCTTCTGTTGATAATTTCATGATACTTAGATGCTCAAGTCTAATCTAAAATAACGTTCCATTCACAGGTTGAAATTTAGGCCGGTCCACGTTTAAATTTAATTCGGTATTCAAACGCTCAATGAAATAATCGCACAAAACAGGGGCTGTCACTTCGTCTGGCTGATGCATGCCTACATAAACAGACTGTAAACCCTGCTTATTCCATTGCTTAATGCGTTCAACCCATTCATCAATGCGTATGTAATCGGTAGGATGCAGCGCATTACCCACAAAGCGGATAAACGCATGCGGTGTTGGCAAATACATATGTACCGCATCTCGCCTGCCGGCAGTATCGGTGATAATTGCGCCAATTTGAAGGTTATGCATCATTTCGAAAACAGAGTTGCGGGCTTGAGGTTGCGCAAACCAATCTTTATGCCGTACTTCTGTAAATATGGGCACATCATGTGGTAAACTTTGCAAATAAGCTTTCAGATCTCCAAAGTTATTAGGTGAAAAGTTTTCGTTCAACTGCAAGAACATGGGGCCCAGCTTATCTTCAAAGGCCAGCATACTTTCGTAAAAAGCGGTAGTTATTTCGTCAGCACTTTTTAAGCGGCGAACATGACTAATAATCTGATTAAATTTGGGGCAAAATCTAAAATCGCCGTTTGCAGCTACTTTCTCTTTCCATTTACTGATGGTTTGAGGATCCCACATCCGATAATGTGTGGCGTTTAGCTCAATGCAATTAAAATGGCGGGCATATTCCGTGAGGAAATCGGTATCTTTAATTTTTGCCGGAAATAAATTGCCTTTCCAAACCTTTTGCCCCCAGCTGGAGCAACCTACATATACCTGTAAAGCGCCTATACGATGTGTGCCACTAAGAGTTGCTGTAGTAAGCGCTGGATCGGGCGGTAATGTAAAATCAATGTTTGCCAGTTGGGGCGGGGCTACCTTACCAAATTCCATATTGTGCTAAGCTACTTAATGCGAAAAGCTTATCCATGATCATTAAAGGCAAATGCTCTCCAGCATTTTAATATATAGCTCTATGCCGTCTTTAATTTCGTCTACGTAAATAAACTCGTCGGCAGTATGTGAACGGGCCGAATCGCCAGGGCCAACTTTTAAAGATGGGATATCCAGTAGTGACTGATCAGAAGTAGTGGGGGAACCATAAGTGGTACGGCCCAGTGCAATACCCGCTTGTACAATAGGATGGTTTTTGTCAATAGACGATGGTTTTAACCGGATTGAACGGGGCTTTACCTCACAGCTTACTTGCTCACGTATAAGCTCCAGTACTTCTTCGTTGCGATAGGCGTCGGTAACCCTTACATCTACCGTAAAGGTACAACTTGCTGGTACTACGTTATGTTGTGAACCTGCGTTGATGATGGTAACCGACATTTTGATAGGCCCAAATTGTTCAGACTCCTTAGGAAAGCGGTAGGTTCTGAACCATTCAATATCTTTTAGTGCTTTGTAAATGGCGTTTTCGCCTTCCTCGCGGGCGGCATGACCAGCTTTACCATGGGCGGTACAGTCTAACACCATCAGGCCACGCTCGGCAATAGCTAATTGCATAAGCGTAGGCTCGCCCACAATGCCAAAGTCTAATTTACCCAACTCTGGTATAATCAATTCTAAACCGTTTACGCCCGAAATTTCTTCTTCGGCCGTGGTAGCCAGGCAAAAATTATATTTCAGATTTTGTTGTTCACAAAAATGCAGAAATACGGCAATTAATGAAACCAGGCAGCCGCCGGCATCATTACTGCCTAAACCATATAGCTTACCGTCTTCAATCGCTGCATCATACGGGTTACGGGTATAGCCGGAATTAGGTTTTACGGTATCATGATGTGAATTAAGCAAAATGGTGGGTTTACTTTCATCAAAATACTTATTGCGGGCCCATACATTGTTTAACTTTCGGTTAGTAATAACACCTCGCTCTTGCAAAAAGTGCTCAATAACATCGGCAGTTTTATCTTCTTCTTTGCTAAAAGATGGAATACTAATTAGTTGTTGCAGCAATTGTAGCGCTTGCTGGTATAGGGTAATTGTATCAGCCATAAAATTGTTTGGAAAGGCTAAATGCCCTTCACTAATTGATGTGCTGCAAATTTAAATAAATTTAGTGAGCCATAAATTAATTGGCGAAACCTGACGCCGCTACTACTAGTCTTTTTGAATCTCTGTGTTATAACCAGCCTCGTCTATAACAAGCGCTGCCGGATAATCATTGGCGGTTTTTACAATGTGATGAATAGTGTCATCAAGCTGCATAACAGTTTCTTCCATCAGTTTAAGTAAATCTCCGTTATCTGCATTGCCATTCATTTTTATAAGGTTCATCAATCCCAGAATGTTGGCTACAGGCTTTCTTAATTCATGCGATTGCATGTAAGCTATTTTTCTAAGCGCTTCATTTTGCTGCACTATCTGCTGTTCACTTTGTTTACGTTTAGTAATATCAGTAGCATTAAATGATACACCTATGATGTTTCCCTCGCCATCAAAGGCAGGATTATACGCAATTCTGGTCCAAAACGGAGCAACTCCGTCTGATTCGAGTATGCGTTCATGCTGTATCGACTTACCCGATAACGCAAGTTTGGTATTTTTTAGGAAATCATTTAAGTAGGCAGGCATAATGCATTCGGTTGCATTCATGCCTATTTGAACATCTTTCTGCATTAGCAGGCGAATAGCTTCGTAAAAAGCTTTGTTAAAGGTCAGTATCTCGAGGTTTCGATCTAACAAAACATGTGCTGATTTTGAACTCTCAAAAAAAGAGCGCAGCTTGTTCTCAGAATTTTTCGACTCGATAAATTGTTGCTTTAATGCGCGCAAGCTCAAATCAAATTCTACCATGTTCACCGCTTGTTGCGACAAAATTTTAAGCATGCCTTTTCGTCTTTGCGACAACTCCTTAGGTTCGCGCCCCATTACATAAAGCGTTCCTATGGTTTTATTATCATGAGTTACTAATGGTATACCGGCAAAGAATCGTATGCGCATAGATCCGGTAACCAAAGGAATACTGGCAGTTCGAGGATCTCGTAATGTGTCGGGGATAACAGTTACCTGGTTGGCCTCCAAAGGGAGATAAGAAAAATAATGTTTGTCTGGAACATGATTAGCCAGCGTGCCTGCCTTGTACCGGCTGGCAACCTTACCGCCTTCATAAATGCTGAGCATCGCAATGGGCGTTTGGCAGGTTTCTGCTGCTAATGTTACAATATTTTGTAATTCGTTCTCTCTGCTAATATTCAGATCAAGAAACCTCTCCAACGGCTGCGGCATAATTAAAGCAGAGTAAACATGTAAATAGTTGGGCTGAAGCCAAAATAATTTTGTGTAAAAATATGACATCAGTTTTACAATTTCAATATTTTGCGTTGCAAAAATTGCATTGCATAGCAAATAAACCGATTTACCTATTTTTGTTCGGCCATAGAGCGTTCAGAACTTGGTTGTAAACATAAGCTGTATTACGTTTCGCCGGTATGCATTTTCTTTCTCGGGCTGATACCAGAATAAATACCCCAGTTCAGAATCGATATGCTTACTCCAACGGTAGCCTATAGATACCATGCTACGGTTTTGGTCAAAAAAGTTATTGTTTACCCGCTGCTGGTGTTGTACGTTTACAAATATTTCGTTTTGGATGCCGGTATAAAGTCCACGGTTAAAATCAGCATCAGCTATTAAAGGTATTTGTGCGCTTACGAAGCCACGTGCGCGTTGCGAAAACTGTACGTTTTCTTCTTTCACAAAGCGCTGTTCCAATCTGGCCCGTAGCATAACTTCAATTTGGCTTAGTTTAAACTGATAGATATATTGTTCAAATAACCGGTTCTCGAGCGTGTACTGCGTGTTGTCTGGATTTTGTTCCCAATCGCCTTTATAAGCGTAACCCAACGCCGCCGAGTGCTTCTTATCAAAGTTATAACTTACCCCCGTGCGTAATAATAAGGTAGTTAGGTAATCAAATTGATTAGCCGATCGCAGCTGCACATCAGCTAATAAATCCAATTTTTTAGACAATTTTTGCTGATGTGTGATAAATAGCCAGCCCATATTTTCGGTTAGCTGCGCCAGGCAGGTGTGGCTCATAATAAGCCCGGCAATCAATGCAATTAATTTCTTCAAAAGAGCTGACGAGTTGTTATACATTGAACTTATGAAACCACTTTTTGTTTAACTAACAAGCTGCCTATATTGGCGCACAAATTTAACATACATAATATATGAACAATATAAAACTAGGTTGGGCCGGCTTGGGCAATATGGGTACGCCAATGGTTAAAAACTTATTAAAAGCAGGATTTCCGGTAGCCGTTTACAATCGCACTCGCAGCAAAGAACAGGAAGCAATAGAAGCAGGAGCCTCATCAGCAGAGGGATTGCAACAACTGGGCATTGAAAACGAAGTTATTTTGGTGATGGTATCAGACGATAAGGCTGCTAAAGAAATATTTACCGGACCTGATGGTTTGTTATCAGGCAATGTTTCTGGCAAGCTATTTATCAATGTGAGTACCGTTTCGCCTAAAACATCTAAATTTTTAAATGAAAGCTGCCGTAACAAAGGCGCCGAATTTTTAGAAGCACCTGTATCAGGCAGCGTTAAACCTGCGCAGGATGGCACCCTTATAATTTTAGTTGGCGGTAGCGAACAGAACTATCAAAAAGCAAAACCTTTGTTCGATGTACTGGGAAAGCTTAGCCTGTTGGTTGGCCCGGTAGGAGCAGGCAGCGCAGCTAAATTAGCTATTAATTACTTTTTAGGGTTGAATTTGCAAGGCTTGGCTGAAACGGTATTATTTGCACAAGCCAACGGCGTAAAAACTGAAGACATGCTAACCATCATCAATGAAGGTGCTTGTGGTAACGGCATTACCAAAATAAAATCTCCGGCGATTTTGAAAAACGAGTTTCCGGCAGCATTTGCCTTAAAGCACTTAGCTAAAGATTTGCGCTTGGCTAAGGAACAAGGTTTAGAAACGCCGTTAAGCACTCCTCTTTATAACAGCTTTAAGCAGGCACAGGATGCTGGTTTGGGCGATGAAGATGTAATGGCCATTTATACATATTTGGATAAAGAGTAGCGTTTTATAAATGAAGATGAGTTCGGCACCCGCTAAAGTTGGTGCCGAACTTGCTTTTTTACCTATAGTGTAACTGTATTAAGTAAACAATTCATTACAAAAGCCGGATAGTGGGCAGTGTTTTTTATATTCAGCTGCTTAATTATTCCCTTTCCAAATCATTGTAAATGAAAAAGCTTTACTTGTTATGTGCTATGCCACTGTTATACTTGCAGGCAAACGCACAAACGCCTGTCGCCGCAACTGCTCAACCCGTTGTAAAAGGTAACTATCAGCTGGCATCCCGCTTTTCGCCGGGCAAGATCCGGAAAATGGTGTTTTCTACTTCGGTAGACGCGCACTGGCTCAAATCGTCCGATAGGTTTTGGTATGCTTATGAAACCAACAATGGCAAAAACTGGTACATTGTTGACCCTTCATCGCGCAGTAAAAAACTATTGTTTGATAATGCCAAGCTTGCGGCCGCCATTACCATGATTGTGAAAGATCCGTTCGATGCACAGCATTTACCTATCGAAAACTTAAAATTCACTAAAGATGAAAAGACCATTCAGTTTGAATTGAAAAGTTCGGTTGAACAGGTAAAGAAAGATCGTAAGGACAAAAAGGCAGCCGACTCGTTAGAAAAAAAGACTTTCTATTTTCAGTACAATCTGCAGAACCAGCAATTGGCCGAGCTTGAAAAATATGAAAAATTAAAGCCCAAGCCACAATGGGCTTCCATATCACCCGATAGCTCAGCTGTGCTCTTTTCGCGCGAGTATAATTTGTACTGGATGGATAAAGCTAACTACAAAAAAGCGCTGAAGGATGAAGACGATAAAACCATTGTAGAGCACCAGTTAACCACAGATGGTGTAGAAAACTATGCCTATGGCGGCAGCTTTATGAATGAAACCAACGTAGAGTTGGAAAAGAACCGCAAAAAGCGCAAGCCGGCACCGGTACTGTGGTCGCCCGATTCAAAGCATTTTTCGTTGATGCGTACGGACCAGCGCAAGGTAAAAGACTTTTGGGTGATTAACAGCATTGCCATGCCACGGCCTACATTAGAAACCTACAAGTACCAAATGCCCGGCGAAAAGGAAGCGCCCATCCGTGAACTGTATTTGTTCGACTTTGATGCCAAGACATCCAAAAAGCTAAATGTATCTTTATTTAAAGATCAGGAATTATCGGTATGGCCGGCACCGGTGTTGCAAAAAAACAGAGATGACGAGTTCCGGCCATCTACCTGGCTGGGCACCAATGATAAATTCTTTTTTTACCGTACCGGGCGCGACTTGAAAAAGATTGATGTTTGCCAAGTGGATATCCATACAGGTGCGGTTAAAGTGCTGGTTGAAGAGCGCCTGAACACTTACGTGGAGATCAATCGCCCGGGTATCATTAACGGTGGTAAGGAACTGGTAGAATGGTCGGAACGCGACGGCTGGGCTCACTTTTATTTGTATGATGCTGACGGTAAACTGAAAAATCAAATTACTTCAGGTTCTTTCCACTGCAATGATATCGTAAACATTGACGAGAAGAACCGGGTACTTTATTTTACCGCATCAGGCCGTGAGCAGGGGCAAAACCCGTATTACAGCCACTTATACCGCATCAATTTAGATGGCAGTCACCTGGAATTGCTTGATCCCGGAGATTTTGATAATGCCAATAGCATGAGCGATGACAGCCACTACTTTGTTGGCAATTTTTCGCGGGTAAATAGCGCGCCCAAGTCTGTATTGTATGACAACATGGGCCACAAGCTGATGGATTTGGAAGCAACGGATTTAACAGCTTTAATGGCTGCCGGATATAAATTTCCGGAACCGTTTAAGGTAAAAGCAGACGATGGTATCACTGACCTGTATGGGGTTATGTACAAACCGTTTGATTTTGACGCGACTAAAAAGTACCCGATTATAGAGTACGTGTACCCGGGTCCGCAAACAGAGGCTGTAAATACTGCTTTCAGTACCGCAATGGGCAACGTAGACAGACTGGCACAACTGGGCTTTGTGGTAGTAACAGTGGGTAACCGGGGCGGTAATCCGGGCCGCAGTAAATGGTATCACAACTTTGGCTATGGCAATTTACGTGATTATGGCTTGGCTGATAAAAAGACTGCCGTTGAACAATTGGCTGATCGGTATCCGTTTATTGATATTAGTCGGGTAGGCATTACCGGACACTCGGGTGGTGGTTTTATGTCAACCGCGGCTATGTTGGTTTATCCGGACTTTTTCAAGGTGGCAGTGTCCGAATCGGGCAATCACGACAATAGTATTTACAACCGCTGGTGGAGCGAAAAACACCATGGCGTAAAAGAAACAATAGGCAAGGATACCACCTTCCAGTACAGCATCGATAAAAACCAGGATTTAGCTAAAAATCTGAAAGGACACCTGCTGCTGTCAACCGGTGACATTGATAACAATGTTAACCCTGCTAACACCATCCGTGTTATCAACGCGCTGATCAAAGCCAACAAACGCTTTGATTACGTGTTGCTGCCGGGCCAACGCCATGCTTATGGCGATATGACCGATTACTTCTTTTGGATGAAAGCCGACTACTTTGTTAAACATCTGCTGGGCGATTTTTCACAGCCGGTAGATATCCTGGAGATAGACCGCGATACGGAGCAAAATAATAAACGCTCGGTAAACATAGCAGGTGGGGGCGAGGCAAACGATCAGTAGTCTTTAAAAAAGCAAAGAGGCGTTATATTGAATATATAATGCCTCTTTGCTGTTATTAAAAGCTACTACTCGAACCACCGCCTCCTGCGCTACCACCGCCAAATTTAAAGGCCGGGTCAGCGGGGGCTCCTGGTGTTTCAGAAAATGTGCCGGCTACAATTAACGATTCTACTTTAATATGCTCCATTAAATCTGTCTTGTTTAATGATTCTTGGGTAAAGCCATGTTTTGGAACTTTCAAGTATTGATGTATCCAATATGCTAAACCAGTTACAAGTACGCCGGCCAGGGTAAGCATTGTTTCAATTGGCAACAAATGATAATAATTGCGGAAAGTAAATACAGCTGCTGCAATGAGCAACAAACCAGTACGTAATAGTATAACGTTCTTTTTTCTGATTCCAAAGCCTATGTAAACAAAAGGCACGGCAATTGTCCATATCCAAAATATGAAGCCAAAAGGCACAGTCGTATTTTGCTCATAGCTAAAGTTATGAAGTGCATTACCCACTTTTTGTACTACATAATAATTGCCGGCCACGTACAAAGTAATTAAACCTAATATTTGAACCACATCTAAGCAGGTATGGTAATTTGCGTAGTCTGACCGAAGTTGGGCCTTTGCGCTTAACCAATATAGTACACCCGCGGCGGCCATAGTTATAAATGGCAATGTGGCCTCGCCAATGGAACCCAAGTTACTCCAGCTAAAAAATAAGATAGCGAAAAACGAGGCAAAAGCAGCTATCGTTGTAATGACATCTGCAAACCGCAGAGTTAAAAATATGCAGAACAAAAATATTAATAAACTGCAAAATATGTATCCGCTATGGTATGCGTAAGCGTGTAAGTTATCTATAACTGATATCATGCTACCACTAATCAATGCGCCTGCCATATACAGTAAAGCTTCATCAACACCCGAATGAAAGTACTTCTTGTCTTTTACCATCACTTCTAAGGCAACGTAACACCCTATGCCCAAAAACAGCGACCAACCAAAGCCGTCGATGATATGGGCATCTAATATTAAAAGCGAGAGTAAGCCACATGATAGGATGGCAACAATAACCGTTAAGATAAACAGACCACCACGAACAAAAACAGATGGAAGATAAAACCCAACCGGATGACTTTCTGTGATGTGTGTCAATTCGACTTGGCTTATTAAACCTTCATGATGTGCCTGTTCGGCTTTGTGAATAATGCGTAAGTTGGCCAGCCAGGTTTTGTTATAAATAATCATGATGCTTTAAGTTGTCGGTTAATTTTGATCAGGAAATTAATTATTAAAATGGCCGACACTATTAGTGTAATAAGTAATAGCATAATAGCGCCTAATTCGCCTCCCAGGCCGATGAAAAACCTTACTATTAAGCTACCAACAGCGATGTAACTATATAACACCACCAGTAATATTAAATAAAATGATTTTTGCCTATAGGCATCAATGTATATGTATGTTGCCAACACAGATATACCTAACATCCACAATAAAGAAATGCCCAAATAGCTGTAATAGTAAAAGTAGCCGGCAAGTAAGGATATAAAAGCAACGTTTACACCATAATGCAGGTAGCTGAATGCAAAGTGCCTTTTAAAGTTGAACTTGTTCGATAAAATGGAGCCCGATATGAGCAGAATGCCTAATGATAAGTAAGTGTAAATTGTGGCTCCGCTATTAAAAGTACCAGCACTTAGAAGCTGTTTAGGCGTTACAGATACGCCCATCCACAAGGCCAAATTCACAATAGCCATACCTAAAATACCCAAATGGTCAAAAATATAGGCAAGGTAAAACAAGCCCAGCATTGGTATAAAGGTGGCTAAGCCATAGTTATTACCAAACACATTATAGTGAAACTGCAGATAACCAACAAAAGTAAGCAAACTGATAGTGCCTAGTAGGAGTACATAGTCAAACAGTGTGCTGGGTGACTGTACCCGGGTAGTTGCAAAAGGTTTTTTATGCTTGAAACAATAAGTAAAGCTGCCGGCACTTACAGCCGCAATAAACAGCAATATAAATTGATGACCAATGGTGTCAATGTTTTTATATACGAGTATGCCCAGACCTGTGGTTAACAGAGTTACGCCCAGGTAAAACAGCGTTCTTAACTCCCAGTGTATCGAAATCAGCGGGTTTTGGTGTCTATGTTCAATACGGTTCCAAGACTCATCATCAATAAGTCCTTGTTCACGTAAGTTTTCAAAGGTTTTGAAATTCAAAGTATACTTGATTATGTTAAGGTTAAAACAATCAAGTATACAGAAAATTAAATTACAGAATGATTTTCAGTTACTTCTTTAATACTTTCTTAGCCAAGGTGTCATCGCCATCTACCGGTTCAGTTATTTGTAGCCCAAGCAATTGCGTTACCATTGGGTACAGGTTTATATTTTTGAATGGCTTAATGGTTTTGTGTTCTTCAAAGGCGGGTCCCCAGGCATAAAATATTGCTTTCATGTCCGATACCTTTTTAGGGTCAAAGCCATGCGCGCCGGGGTTAGGCTTCCGGTTAGCAGCTGCAAATACCTGCGGCCAGCGTGGCACCAGCAAAATATCACCAATACGGTTAAATCTATCGTTGGCAGCATCATAATGCCAGTGCTTGGGCGTTTTATTGCGCAAATACACATCATAGCCTTTAGCCTGGCTCTTTAATGTTTGATAAGTGCTTTGAATTGTGGTTGAGTCTTTGGCATATAAGCCCACTAGGATGTCTTCGAAAGCAATGGTAAACTTTGTTGAATCAGCGGCGGCTGCCGGTAAGCGCAGCGGGTGCTGCGTATCAACCGGTGTCATGCCATGATCAGACACCAGTATAAAGTTGACAGGCAGTCCGGTGGTTTTAACGGCTTTGTTTAACTCTTTTATGGCTGAGTCGATAAACAGTACCTGCTTACGGGTTTCAGGTGCATCAGGGCCGTAGCTATGGCCGGCGTGGTCAACTTCCGGAAAGTAAAACGTAATTAAATGCGGGCGTTTCTCGACCGGAAGTTTCAGCCAATTCACAACGGTTTGTATACGTTCGTGAATGCCGATTTTTTCGGAGTAACGGTAAAAGTAAGTAGGGTATGTGCTTTTTATATCCGCTTCAGATCCTACCCAGTAAAAGCTGGCGGTTAGCATCTGTTGTTGCTCGGCCAGTACCCATAGTGGTGTGCCGCCGTACCATTTTCCTTCGGTAGTTGTTTTACCTTTATAGCTATAGGTTTGTTTAAAGTTGCGATCGTAAAAGCGGTTGCTCACCAATCCGCTGTGCGATGGGTACAAACCCGTTACCATGGTGTAATGGTTAGGAAAGGTGATAGAAGGATAGGATGGCACCATTGTTTTTGCCTTAACTCCGCTTTTGCTTAAAGCCAACAGGTTTTGCGCATGATACTTCTCGGCATAATTATACCGAAACCCATCTACCGAAATCATAATTACATATGGCTTTTGTTGTTGTTCGGCGCTGTTTTGACGGCCCTCCACTACCTGCTGCTCATTTTCAACCGTCTGGCCATATGTAAAAAGGCTCAAGCACAAGCCCAATGTAAATAAAAACTGTTTTTTCATTTTAGTAAATAAGCGCTCAAAATTAAGCAAAAGCGCCGTTTTCAAATTGATTGTTTGGTAAAGTAATTTAGGTTTGGTTTCAAGTCCGTTTTGTACGTTTATATAAATCATCATGTTACTTGCTGTCTAGGGTGATAGTTTAATACATCATTTTTCGCTATCATTGTTTGCCTAAACGGACGATCATTATGAATGTAAAAGTTATTGCCTTTGATGCCGACGACACCCTTTGGGTGAATGAACCATATTTTAGAGCAACTGAAGAAAAATTTTGCAGCTTATTTGGCGAATTTTTATCGCAGCACGATATTGAACGCGAACTGTTAAAAACCGAGATATTTAATCTTCCGCTATACGGGTATGGTATCAAAGGGTTTACATTATCGATGATTGAGGCTGCAATGAATATTACGGCCGGTAAGCTAAGTGCAGAGGCAGTAGAGAAGATACTGAACCTTGGCAAAGAAATGCTTAACCAACCAGTTGAGCTATTAGAAGGAGTAGAGCAGGTATTGCAAGCTTTACAACCACACTATCGCTTGGTAGTAGCTACCAAAGGCGATCTGCTGGATCAGGAACGTAAATTAAAAAAATCGGGTTTAGCGCATTATTTCCACCACATTGAAATTATGTCTGAAAAGGATGACGCTAGTTATCTTAAGTTGGTAAAGCATTTAGATATACAACCGCAGGAACTACTGATGGTAGGCAATTCACTTAAATCAGATATTTTGCCTGTTTTGCAAGTAGGCGGACACGCCATACATGTACCCTACCACATCACCTGGGTACACGAAACAGTGGAAAGCCAGGTAGAACATGCCAATTTTAAAAGTGTAGAACACATTCAACAAATTATGCCATACTTGTTGAATTGATATAATAAACCACCTATTACTTTAAGGCCGCTGTTGTGAAAGTAAATGGAACCGGTTGTAGCGTATACCCCTTTTTGCGTAACAAAGCAATTAAACCAGTTTTGCCACCTAAGTGGCCGCCGCCTACTGCAATGAATGTACTGGTTTTGCCAAGCAAGTTTTCTATTCTATTAGCCATTACTATATTGCGTTTAACCAATAACGCTTCATTAAAACTAGGGTCTAACGGCATATTTTCACTTAAATCTTCCATCAGGTGTTCAACGTCTTGTTTTACATATACTTTAGTCAGGTTTTGTATAATAGCCGTTGGTGATTGATAATCCTTCAGCATATCTTTTAACATTTGTACTTGAGTGGATATGGCTATGGCATCAATGGCTTGCAACTGTTCGGCAACAGTTTCTAATCCGCCAACCGAATCTTTTAAGCTAACCGCCCTTTTATACATTTCCATATCTATGGAAGTGGTACGTCCGTCATTCATCAAAAACGATGTGATAAAAATGGGCTTAACACGGTAAACGTTATCGCCCAGCAATTGTAGGGTTGCCGAGGTTTTAATCAGTCGCTGTAATTTGCTTAAAGACGAAGTGTCTAATAATTTATCTATCCTTTGTGTTGAGTCGGTGATGAAAATTTTACTCATCATTTCCATCGGGTTTATTTTACCAAAGTCCAGTTCAAAATAAACCTGACGTGTTTGTGCCAGTTTAGCAAATACGGGTTGCGGTAGTTTGTACAGGGTGGTATCAAACAGATGCACCGTTCCAAACAGGTAAGTCGGCTGTTTAATATTTTTGCCTTTAATTTGCCATAGCAAGCTTTTTTGCTGTGTTTGTGCATGGGTTAAAGTTGCAAATTGCGTTAACCCGATTATTAGCAATGCCAGTAGTTTATAAAATTTCATGCTATGTTTTTTGTTATCATATAAACATGCTAAAATGTTGCTTGTTACGCAAGGCGTGAATGCGTTTTTATATTATTTAGTGTGATTAATGTTGGCTTTTACTATTTTTGGTATCCATGTTACCCATAACCAACCATTCGCTCGAGAAACTGGAAAGTTTGCTGAAAACATCGGGTTATAAAGTGCGTTATGAAAAAGGCAACTTTAAAACCGGTGCTTGCCTGTTGCAAAACAGCCGCATGATTGTGGTCAATAAGTTTTCGAACTTAGAAAGCAAGATTCAGGCTGTAATTGAATTAATCAGGCAATTGGAAATGGATTACAAACAATTAGACGATAAACAGCTGGCCTTTTTGCAGCAAATTAAACAAACCGAACTGCAGCTGTGACCATAACATTTTTAGGAACCGGAACGTCGCAGGGTGTGCCTGTTATAGCCTGCGGCTGCGAAGTATGTACATCAACCGACAGGCACGATAAACGCTTACGTACTTCTGTGCTTATCGAGTCGGACGGAACTACGGTAGTGATTGATAGTGGGCCGGATTTTCGTTACCAGATGCTACGTGAAGGAGTGAAGTATCTGGATGCTGTTGTTTTTACTCATGAGCATAAAGACCATACGGCAGGATTGGACGATATTCGTGCCTTCAACTTCTTTCAGGGAAAGGCTATGGACGTATATGCAGTGCCACGCGTACAAGAATCACTTAAGCGGGAATTTGCCTACATATTTGCTGAGTATAAGTACCCCGGTATACCCGAGCTGAACTTGCATAGCATCGGTTTAAAGCCTTTTGATATCGGGTCTTTACATTTGATTCCATTAGAGGTACTGCATTATAAACTGCCGGTTCTTGGCTTCCGCGTTAATGACTTTACTTATATTACCGACGCTAAAACCATCAGTAATTCCGAAAAGGAAAAAATCAAGGGGAGTAAGGTGTTGGTTATTAATGCGCTTCAAAAGGAGCCACACATCTCTCATTTTACTTTACATGAAGCCATTGCCTTCGCTCAGGAAATTGGTGCTGAGATAACATATTTAACGCACATCAGTCACCGCTTGGGTAAGCATGCTGACGTATCAAAAGAATTACCGCCAAATGTTCAACTGGCGTACGATGGATTGAAAATAGAAGTTTAAGATAAAACTAACTTTTCATACCATCCCGATAATTCCTACCTTGCACTATCTACTCTTATGGAAAAATCAGACGTAATCGTTATTGGTGCCGGTGCATCCGGATTGATGGCGGCTTATTCTTTGGCACAGGCTGGTAAAAAGGTTACTGTATTAGAGGCATGTAACCGTACTGGCGGGCGTATCTACACATTGGGTGATACCTTGTTTTTTAAACACGCTGAATTGGGTGCTGAATTTGTACATGGTAACTTACCGGTAACACTTAATCTGTTACAAAAAGCCGGTATTAGCTACAGCGCTATAAGCGGCGATATGTGGCAATACCGCAACGGAACATTTACAAAAGATGCCGGTATGATTGAAGGCTGGGATCTGCTGATGAAGAAGTTGAATTCTGTAAAAGAAGATACAACGCTAGATGATTTTCTTGATACTCATTTTTACGATATGAAGTATGAAGACCTGAAAGATTCTGTACGTCGTTATGCTGCCGGTTATGATACCAGCGACACATCTCGGGTTAGTGTGTTGGCGTTACGGCGCGAATGGCAGGGAGAAGATGAGGAACATCAATACAGGATAGAAGGCGGTTACTGTGCAATGATACAGTACTTGGTTGCCGAAATTAAAAACTCTGGTGGCGAAATATTTTTAAATCAGCCGGTTAAAGAAATTCAATGGCAGCACAATGATGTAAGCATAATTACTGCTGACCGTAATATTTATAAAGCTGAACAAGTAGTTGTAGCGCTTCCGTTAGGTGTGCTGCAAGCGTCACCGGATGATAGCGGAGCGCTCTCCTTTACGCCACCTGTTAAAGAACAAACGCAGGCATTGCAAAAAATGGGATTTGGCGCTATCATTAAAGTATTGCTTCAATTTGATAACTTGTTTTGGGAGGACGAAGTAACCGAAGAACTGGTTGGCAAAAGTTTGAAGGATATGTTGTTTTTGTTTTCGGACGAACAAATACCCACCTGGTGGACACAGGCACCGGCTCATGTACCATTGCTTACTGGCTGGTTGGGCGGTGCACCTGCTAACAAATGGCGGAACAAACCGGAAACCGAAATATTGGATGAGGCATTACAGTCGCTCAGCAATATTTTTAACCGTAGTGTCGATGCTTTAAAAGAACAGTTGGTAGCGTGGCACGTTGCCAATTGGACTGCCGAGCCCTACACCCGCGGCTCATATGCGTATGATACGGTAGATACAGTAGAGTCGCTCAAAGTACTAACTAAACCCATCGAAAATACCGTATTTTTTGCCGGCGAATACATGTACACCGGCCCGGCTATGGGTACGGTTGAAGCCGCGTTAACCAGTGGGCAGGATGTAGCCGAACAAATGTTGAAGTAGCATTGGTTTAATCAAATAGTCGATTTTATTTTATAAATATTAATCGTAATATTGCGATATAATGGGTGCCACTAAAACAGAAATATTTACAGAAGAGCAAAACCACTTGGCTAGTATGCTTAAAGCAATGGCTCATCCGGCGCGGATAGCCATTTTACAGCATTTGATGGCTGCCAATGCTTGTATTTGTGGCGACCTGGTAGAAGAGCTAGGTTTAGCACAAGCGACTATCTCTCAGCATCTTAAAGAACTTAAAAACGCAGGATTAATTCAGGGCACTATAGAAGGCGTAAGCGTATGTTATTGCATCGAACCCAATACATGGGCTGCATTGCAAAATCAGCTAGGCGCGTTTTTTAGCTCTTATAAAGGCAGCAATACCTGTTGTTAAAAATTTTTGTTACTATCTATCGTAATATTACAATTAAAAGGAAAAATTAAATGGATAATCAAATGAATTGGCAATACTTCAAGCAACAATTGCTGAATGAGCCGGAGCGGCATCTGCAATTTCAATATGCAAAGGATAAACTGGTGAATGCATCATACCACCTCACGGAAATTAAGCAGGCTCCTATTACGTCGGTAGATTGTGGCGGCAAATTAAATACCTGGACGGAGGTTATACTGCAACTTTGGGAACCACCTCAACTAGAAGCTGAACGGTCCATGAACGTGAGTAAGGCGCTATCTATCATCGAAATTGTAGAAAACGTAATGCCTATTGAACCAATGGCCATTGTTAAAATAGAATTTGGTAACGATGAGTTTGCAACACGGCAGATGCTGCCGACCCAGATATTAATTCAGGGAGACAATTTGATTGTCGATCTGCAAGCAGATGTTACACAGTGCAAAGCCATAAGCAGAGGGGAAAGCTGCGGTACTACTACCAACGGTGATGAGTGCTGCACACCTACAAAACCTGTAATTCAACTTGTTAATCTGGTAAAGGCAAATGCGGACTGTTGTACACCTGGATCAGGATGCTGTTAGTTTAAAAGAATAAATGATGAAAAACATATTAGTACTGTGTACCGGCAACAGTTGCCGCAGCCAAATTGCCGAGGGGTATTTAAAACACTATGCCAATGGAAAGGCAAATATCTACAGCGCCGGTGTGGAAACACATGGGGTAAATCCAAAAGCCATTCAAACTATGGCCGAGGACGGTATTGATATTTCGGCTCATACATCTAATAACGTTGATGAATACAGTAACATTCCGTTTGATTACGTTATTACGGTTTGTGATAATGCCAAAGAACGTTGCCCGTTTTTTCCGACACAGGCTCAGCGTTTCCATCACAATTTTCCTGACCCGGCCAAAGCAACCGGCAGCGATGAAGAAGTGATGCAAGAGTTTAGAAAAGTGCGCGAGATGGTTAAGACGTACTGCAGAGAATTTATTGAAAGTAACGTTGTTAAATTATGAGTATCAATGATTGTTCACCGGCAGCCAATCGTAAACGACTAAGCTTTTTAGACCGTTACTTAACCTTGTGGATATTTGCTGCCATGGCATTGGGGGTTGCATTAGGTAATTTTGTACCAGCATTGCCTAATATCATAAATAGTTACTCGAGTGGTACTACCAATGTGCCTTTAGCGATAGGGTTGATATTGATGATGTATCCGCCGCTTGCCAAAGTTAGGTATGAGGCGTTAGGAGAGGTTTTTAAAAATGTAAAAGTGTTAAGTGCTTCACTATTGCTCAACTGGGTTATTGGGCCGTTGCTAATGTTTTTACTTGCGGTAGTGTTTATTCACAACCATCCGTCTTATATGGTGGGTCTTATATTAATTGGTATTGCACGTTGTATAGCAATGGTTATTGTTTGGAACGAGTTGGCCGATGGCAACCGTGAGTATGCTGCTGGGCTGGTAGCTTTGAACAGTGTTTTTCAGGTATTGTTGTATAGCTTTTATGCCTGGTTATTTATTACCGTGTTGCTGCCTTTATTTGGAATGCCTGGTTTGGCGGTAAATATATCCATAGGGCAAATTGCACAATCGGTAGCCATATACTTGGGCATTCCATTCGTTGCTGGTGTGTTATCGCGATTTGTGTTCATCAGAGCAAAAGGGCAGGAGTGGTTTCAGCAAAAGTTCATTCCGCTGGTATCGCCGGTTACTTTAATTGCGCTGCTTTTTACTATTGTAATTATGTTTAGCCTAAAAGGACAGCTTATTGTACACATACCGCTGGATGTAATACGCATAGCAGTTCCATTGGTTATTTATTTTGCCATCATGTTTGCCATCAGTTTTGCCATAGGTAAATATTTAGGTGCCGATTATTCAAAAAATGCTGCCATTGCCTTTACTGCGGCAGGCAATAATTTTGAATTGGCTATTGCTGTGGCAATAGGTGTATTTGGTATCAATTCGGGCGAGGCGTTTGCAGGCGTAATAGGTCCGCTGGTTGAAGTACCAGCACTAATAGGGCTTGTGAACGTGGCTTTTTGGTTGCGCAACAGATATTACAAAACTTCATCGTAATGATTAATGCACAACCCTTTTACTGTTTTATTACACCATCGTTATTAAACAGCATTAGCTGTATTTCGGGCGCTTTCTTCCGTCAGCTTTCCTGCAAAGTGTAGTTTTAAACAATGTAAAAAGTTTTGTATGGCAGGTGTTTGACGGCAAGTGGCTGCATACCAAGTCCGTTGACTAATAGCCTCGGGTAATGATAAGGTGACCAAATCTGTGCCGTTTAAATAAGGTTTTACAATCCAATCAGCCATTACGGTTATGCCTAATCCAGCCTTAACCATTTCCATAATGGCGTCAGTATAATGTATGCGGTGCAGGCTTTTCAAATTTACCTGATGCTGTTGAATTAAACTTTCAAACAATGGCGTATCCTGATAAGAAGGATCATATAAAGGCAAAATCAGCTCTTCATTTTCAAAGTCGGTAATACTAACCTTTTCTTTCTTAGCCAACCGATGGTCGATTGGTGTTACCAATGCTAAGCGGTCATCAAAAATAGGCTCATACTTAATCTTCGTGTTCACCATTTGTGTACGAACAATGGCGATATCCAAATCGCCACGCAACAAATACTCCAGCGGGCGGCGTGTAGCGTCAGATACGATATCGATATTTACATCAGGCCAACTGGTTTTATAATGTTTAATGATGCTAGGCAGCCAATGATAAGCCGTATAACATTGCACACTAATATTAAGCTTACCCGTTTTACCGTTTTTAAAATTTTGTATATCCTCTTCTAACAGCTTGATTTCCGTCAAAATCCTTTCGGCACTCTTCAAAAATCTAAAGCCCTCGTCAGACAAGTGTAAACGTTTGCCTTGCCGGTGAAATATCTCGACGTCCAAAGCGCCCTCTAACTCTTTTAATTGATGGCTTAAAGCCGACTGCGTTAAGTGTAAAGAAGTGGCTGCTTTGGTTAACGTACCTTCTTTAAATATAGTGTCCACTAACTTAAAGTGGTGTAGTGCAACATTCATATTACAAATATTAATAAACAATACAAAATTAATTCATTTTATTCATATAGGGCTTACCTTTACTTTTGTAAGTGTTAAAAAATATGCCGAATGTTTAATAGAATAACAATTTCTGCGATTTTTGCCTTTGGTGCTTCCGTGGTTACTGCATCATCAGCCTTTTCACAAATTCAATCTTTAGGCATGAAAGATGCCATCAGGTTAGGATTAGAAAACTACCCCACCATACAAGCAAGGCAAAATCAGCTTAAAGCATCGCAATCGTACTTAAAAGAAACGAAAACAGAATACCTGCCCGATTGGAATTTTTCGGCCCAGCAGGATTATGGTACCGTTAATGGTCAAAATGGTCCACTGTTCGGCTATCGTGGTTTGTCAGTAGCCTCTTCAGGACCGGCGCAACCCACTCAAAATTGGAATGCCGCTTTTGGTGCCTTGTACCTCACCAACGTTAATTGGGACTTTTTCACCTTTGGTCGTGCACTTGAAAAAATCAAGGTGCAGCAAAATGTTGTAAATCGTGACAAAGCCGATTTAGGTCAACAGCAATTTCAGCATGAAGTACGCGTGGCATCCGCTTACCTAAATTTGCTTGCGGCGCAACGCCTTGTAAAAGTACAGGGAGATAATTTAAACCGTACGCTTGAAATTCGTAGAGTGGTTGTAGCTCGCGTAAGCAATGGGTTAAATCCGGGGGTAGATTCATCATTGGCAAATGCTGAAGTATCAAATGCCCGCATACAACTTACCAATGCCCAGCAAAATGAGCAGGAGCAGGTAAACCAGCTTTCACAGTACTTGGGGTTACCTACTCCGCCACCCGATTTTTTACTGGATAGTGCCTTTATCGTTAAAAATCCGACTAATCCCGATCCTGCTTCCAAAATAAATCTGGATAATCACCCGATATTGCAATTTTACCGAAACCGTGTAAACGTTAGTAACGAGCAGGCTAAATATTTGAAAACGTTCGCTTATCCTACATTCAGCTTATTTGGTGTGTTTCAGGGCAGGGGCTCCGGGTTTCAATCAGCTGTGCAAAATGAGCCATTGGCATATACCAGCAGTTACAGTAGGGGCATTGATCCAACCCGATATAATTACTTGGTGGGTATAGCTACCGTATGGAATTTCACGAGCCTGTTTCGTACCAAGTACCAGGTACAGTCTCAAAAGTTCACGTCGTTGCAGTATCAGGATGAGTACAACCAGGTAAGCCAGCAATTGCAGAACCAGCAGGCTTTGGCTGAAACGCGTATTAATAATGCTATACGGAATTCGGTTGAAGCACCGCAGCAAATTAAAGCCGCTAATGACGCTTATGTTCAAAAAACGACGTTGTACCGCAATGGCTTAGCCAACATTACCGACCTGCAACAGGCTTTGTTTACGCTGTATCGTGCCGAAACGAACAACTATATAGCATACAACAACGTTTGGCAGGCGCTGCTTTTTAAAGCGGCATCAACCGGCGATTTCGATTTGTTTATCAATAACTTTTAACGGTTAAACCCTCATACAATCTATTATAAATGGGATTAATAAAATTCGCGTTACGCAAGCCCATCAGTATTTTAGTGCTGGTAGCTGGTTTGTTTTTCTTTGGTCTTAACGCTATCCGAAGCATCAAGATCGATATCTTTCCCGACCTGAACCTGCCGGTTATTTACATATCGCACCCATATGGCGGTTATACTCCAAGCCAAATGGAGTCTTACTTTGGTAAGCAGTATGTAAACCTACTGCTATATGTGTCGGGTGTAAAAAGCATTGAAACCCGCAATATACAAGGTTTAACCTTAATTAAATTAACGTTTTACGAGGGTACTAATATGGCCCAGGCCGCTGCGGAGGTAACGGGCTATACCAACAGGGCGCAGGCCATCTTTCCGCCTGGTACACAGCCGCCGTTTATTTTGCGGTTTGATGCCTCAACACTACCGATAGGGCAGCTGGTGCTAAGCAGTCCTAAACGGAGCAACAATGAGTTGCTTGATTTAGCCAACGTTTATGTACGTTCGTCATTTACTTCTGTTCCTGGTTTGGTATCTCCTGCGCCGTTTGGTGGTAACACCCGTACGGTGGTTATTAAGGTAGACCCGCAACTACTACGTTCGCACAACTTGACGCCCGATCAAATTGTAACCGCCCTGCGCGAAAATAACCAGAACTCACCGGCAGGTAACGTACGTATTGGCGACTATAATTACCTGACACCAAGTAATACCTCTATTAAAACTATTCCCGATTTTGGCAATATACCATTATACCGCAACGGCGTGCAAACCCTGTTTCTACGTGATGTGGCTACGGTAGAAGATGGCGCGGATATTACCAGCAGTTATGCCTTGGTAAATGGCAAGCGTTCTGTGTATCTGCCTATTACCAAATCAGCAGATGCCTCGACTTGGGAAGTAGTTCAAAACCTAAAGAAGGCCATACCACGATTTCAAAGTTTATTACCCGAAGACGTAAAGCTTTCGTATGAGTTTGACCAATCGGTTTACGTAATTAATGCGGTAAAAAGCTTGGCCGAAGAAGGTGCTATTGGTGCAGTGCTTACCGGTTTAATGGTATTGCTATTCTTGGGCGACCGCCGTGGCGCGCTGATTGTAATTCTTACCATACCGGCCTCCATTGTATCCGGCATCTTATTTCTGTCGCTGTTTCATCAAACCATCAACATCATGACACTAAGCGGTCTGTCGCTGGCTATCGGTATTTTGGTTGATGAATCGACGGTGACCATCGAAAATATTCACCAGCATTTTGATATGGGTAAACCCAAGGCTTTGGCTATCTGGGACGCCTGTAAGGAAATTGCTTTTCCTAAATTGCTGATTTTGTTTTGTATTCTGGCAGTGTTTGCACCAGCCTTTACCATGACCGGTATTCCGGGAGCACTATTTTTGCCGCTGGCACTGGCTATCGGGTTTTCCATGATTACCTCTTATTTTCTGGCACAAACCTTCGTGCCCATTATGGCCAACTGGCTGATGGTAAACAAGCACGAGAAAAAGAATTTTACGCTGGAGGATGAGGGTACTGAAGAAGAAGAAAAAGAGGAATTGATAAAACATGCCACCGAAGGCGGTCATGGTGAAAAGCAGACCAAGTTCGATCGCTTTCGTTTGGGCTTTATGCGTTTGATGGACAAAATGCTGCCACGGCGTAAGTTTATCGTAATTTTGTACGCAGTAGGCTCAATTGCATTGGCCGCTCTTTTGTTTCTTACCATTGGACGTGATGTATTGCCTAAAGTAAATTCGGGAACCTTCCAGGTTAGGCTTCGTGCACCAGATGGTACGCGTTTGGAGCGTACAGAATCTATTACTGTTAAAGCACTAAAGGTGTTAGGCGATATGGTAGGTAAAGATAAAATTGCAGTAACGTCAGCCTTCGTTGGTTCTCATCCGTCGCAATTTTCCACCAGTCCAATTTATTTGTTTATGGCTGGTCCGCAGGAGGCGGTTATGCAGGTAAACCTGACGGAAGATTTTAAAGGTAATCTTGACGATTTGAAAGAAGATTTCAGAATTAGAATGCGCAAAGCTTTGCCTAACGTTAAGCTGTCTTTTGAGCCGATTGAATTAACCGATAAAATTTTGAGCCAGGGATCGCCTACACCAATAGAAATAGCTATATCTGGTAAAAATAAAAAGCAAAATGTAGTTTATGCCTTTAAGGTACTTGAAAAGTTAAAGAAGATAGATTACCTACGCGATGCACAGATAGCCCAATCATTCCGTTACCCTGCGGTAAATATTTATATTGACAGGGTGCGTGCAGCGCAACTGGGCGTTGGCTTGAGTGATATTTCTCGTTCGCTTACGGCATCTACATCATCATCACGCTTTACTGAAAAGAACGTTTGGCTGGATGAAAAAGTTGGCCTGAGTTATAGTGTGCAAGTACAAGTGCCCGAATATCAAATGGCAAGTGTAAACGATATCAAAGAAATTCCAATTACAGCTAATCAGCGCCGCCCCGTGCTAGGCGACGTTGCAGATGTTAAGGTAGATACCACCTATGGGGAAAACGATAATATCGGTGCCATCCCAACTATTTCAGTAACAGCTAACCTGCACAAAAAAGATTTGGGTACGGCAACTGATGATGTAAGAGAAGCCATCAAATCGTTAGGTGAATTGCCGAGGGGCTTAACTATTGAGCCACGTGGCTTGGGCCAAACGCTAACCGATACTTTAGGTAGCTTACAATCTGGATTGATGATCGCCATTTTGGTGATATACCTCATGCTGGCGGCTAACTTCCAATCATTTAAAATGTCGTTTGTGGTATTATCAACTGTTCCGGCCGTAATTTTTGGTTCGCTGTTATTAGTAATGGCAACCGGTGCTACGCTCAACCTGCAATCGTATATGGGTATGATCATGTCAGTAGGTGTGTCTATCTCTAATGCGGTGCTGTTAATAACCAATGCCGAAGAATTGCGTAAATTCAACGGAGATGCATTAAAATCTGCCCGCGAGGCCGTTGCACTGCGTTTGCGTCCAATTTTAATGACCAGTTTAGCCATGATTGTAGGTATGATTCCAATGGCATCTGGTTTAGGTGAAGGTGGCGATCAAACGTCACCGCTGGGCCGTGCAGTAATCGGCGGACTGTTGTTTTCCACTTTTGCATCCCTGCTTATATTGCCGCTGGTGTTTGCATGGGTACAAGGTAATACTACCACACAATCCGTGTCACTCGACCCAGAAGATGAGGAAAGCAAATACTTTGTACCGGCACATCATGGTTCAACCGCAAAAGCACTGCAACCAGCCGGAAATTAATTTGAAAGGATAATCACTAACAAGAAAGAATTCACTCAACGAACAATAATTAAACAAGAAGATGAAAATTCTGAACCCTACATATATCTGTTCTGTGTTCCTGGCTGCAGCCACGCTGAGCCTGTCGGCCTGCCATTCAGATGAAAAAGAAAAGGCGGAGCGGCAAGAGGCTCAGCGCCAGCAGCAGGATATTGAAGTGCCGCCTGTTGAGGCGGTTACCTTAACTAAAGGCAAGCTATCATCAAGCCTGCAAGTACCTGGCGAATTAATGCCATATCAGCAAGTAAGCTTATATGCCAAAGTAAACAGTTATGTAAAGCAATACGTGGTAGACGTAGGTTCGGAGGTGCACAAAGGCCAGTTGCTTATACAACTGGAGGCACCCGAAATGAATTCGCAGCTAAATTCAGCTAAGGCACGTATTCGCCAGCAAGAGGCCATCTATCTGGCCAGCAAAGCTACTTATGACCGCCTATTCAACACTGCTAAAACACCGGGTACAATTGCCCAAAACGATTTGGAACAAGCTGATGCCCGACGCAAGGCTGATTTAGCAAATATGGAGGCGGCTAAATCGGCTTATCAGGAAGTAGCGTCAAACCTGGCTTATCTGCAAATACGCGCGCCGTTTGACGGCGTGGTTTCTGAACGTAACGCTAGTTTGGGTGCATATGTTGGTCCGGCAGGGCAGGGGTCGGCTACGCCGTTACTGGTTATTCAGCAGCAACGTAAGTTGCGTTTGGTAATTTCGGTTCCCGAGGTAAATACGGGTGGTTTAAGCAATCGCGAGTCTGTGAACTTTACCGTCAGAGCTTTACCAAACCAAAACTTTACCGCCCGCATTAAACGCTTGGCCGGTGCCTTAGATCCGCGCCTGCGTTCAGAACGTTTAGAAATGGACGTTGATAACAGCACTAAAAAGTTACTGCCCGGCATGTATGCCGAGGTTAATGTACCTATGCAGTCAAAAGACAGCACGTTTGTTATTCCAACAACCGCGTTGGTACAATCTACGGAAAAAGTATTTGTTATTCGCATTGATGCCAATCACCATGCGCAATGGGTAGATGTGCAAAAAGGTTTGCAAGGAAAGGATGGCGTCGAAATATATGGTAAAGGCCTGAACCCAGGCGACAAGTTGGTTAAAACAGCTACCGACGAAATCAGAGACGGTCAGCCGGTAAAAGAAACTCCTGCAAAAAAAGACGAAACGAAAATTTAAACGAATTGATTGTTTAATATTAAGCTAAAAAGGGAAGCTGCAAATAGCTTCCCTTTTTAGCTTAATATCGGTTGATAAGACTTTATAGAATAATTATAGCATCGTTTTACTCAATAGTGTGGGTATAGCTTCTTATAAGTTATTCATACCCTCTTGAAATATCCGCGCCTCAATAGTGCCAATAATATCGCCATTGATGTAAACACTGATGGCATTTTTAGTTTTGCTTAGTTGCAAACGACCTTTAAACAAGCGGCCATCACCGCCATATATAAAATCGAATAATGGGTTCAGGCTTTCCTTACGGCATACCAGTTCTTTGCCCAGCTGTTTAACAATCAGCCTTACCTTATTTGGTTTTTCTTTTTCAGGTTCAACTTTTAAGATATAATCATGATGCAATCTAAATTCCATACGGGGTGGTATTAATTTTGTCCGGCCAACAGATACAATACCGCCATACGCACGGCCACACCATTTTCTACCTGATCCAGGATAATGGATTGCTTGCTGTCGGCCACATCACTGGTAATTTCCACACCTCGATTAATAGGGCCAGGGTGCATAATGGTAATCTCTTTTTCCAGGTTATCTAGAATCTGTTTATTTAGCCCATACAACATGGTATACTCACGTAAAGACGGGAAGTACTTAATGTCCTGGCGTTCTAACTGGATGCGTAGCATATTAGCTACATCACACCAATTTAGTGCTTTAATTAAGTCGTGTTCTACCTTAACACCCAAAGAGCCAATGTATTTAGGAATCAATGTGGTGGGGCCGCATACCATCACTTCTGCACCCAGTTGTTTCAAGCAAAGGATGTTAGAAAGAGCTACACGTGAGTGCAATACATCGCCCACAATTACTACTTTTTTACCAGCTACATCACCATATTTTTCGCGAATGGAAAAGGCATCCAACAGCGCCTGGGTGGGGTGCTCATGTGCGCCATCGCCGGCGTTTACTATCTGAGACTTTACATGTTTTGACAAGAATACACCAGCACCTGCATACGGATGGCGCATTACTACCATGTCCACTTTCATGGCCAATATATTGTTCACCGTATCAATCAGTGTTTCGCCTTTGCTTACTGAGGATGAAGAGGCAGCAAAGTTTAGCGTATCTGCTGATAGACGGCGTTCGGCCAATTCAAAAGACAGGCGGGTTCGGGTAGAGTTTTCGAAGAAAATATTAGCAATAGTTACATCGCGCAATGATGGTACTTTTTTGATGGGGCGGTTAATAACAGATTTGAAGTTATCTGCCGTTTCAAAAATCAATTCAATATCATTGCGGTTTAAATCTTTAATCCCTAATAAGTGTCGTGTGCTTAGCCCTGCCATTTGTTATATTTCGGATATCGATTACTCGATTGCGTATTGTATTATGTTGATTAATTTGATTTAGGTAAAAGTTCAGACAGCTTCAGATAATAAAATAATCTTATCCTCGCCATCAGTTTCTTTCCAGCTTACTACCACCTTTTGCGATGCGATGGAGTCAACCTCAATACCGGTGTAATCGGCAGTAACGGGTATGTGGCGCGAATAGCGGCGGTCAACCAGCGTTAACAGCTCTACTTTGCCTGGTCGGCCAAAAGCCAACATCGCGTCCATAGCAGCACGTATAGTACGGCCGGTCCACAATACATCGTCCATTAGTATTACTTTTTTACCTTCAATAATGAAGTCGATTCGGGTTTGATTAGGCACCAGTGGTGTTTCGCGACGGCGGAAGTCATCACGGTAAAAGGTAATATCAAGGTCGCCTTGTAGTATCGGTTTATTTAATATCTGTCTAAGTTCTTCAGCTACACGGCGGGCCAGGTAAATGCCGCGGGGTTGTATGCCAATAATTACGGAATCCGAAAAATCGTTATGGTTTTCGATCAGCTGCCGGCAAAGGCGCTGTATAGTGATCTGAAATTTCTGACCGTCAAGCAACGTTAAGTTTTGCATCGTTTCGGTAGGTTTTGGCAAAGGTATAAAAAATATCATAACCGTGCCTGTCGTTTTGTAAACACTAGTTGGGCGAGTAGGCATTTTAGTTGGCAATGTGCTCATTTACAAAATGTTACGTAAACAAAAAAGCCCCGTACCGTTATGGTACAGGGCTTAAAAAGAGGAATTTATTTAATGACTATTTGTTTTCGTCGTTAGATTTGCGTGCTTTGTTTTCAGCACCTTCCATCTGCTCTTTCAGTTGAGCTAATACGCTCAAATCACCTAGGGTTGATTTTTCAACTGATTCTTTCACTTTTTTCACAGCACTGTTAGCAGCTTTTGCTTCTTTTTTGCGGTTTTCAAAGTCCTGAACTCTTGCTTCAGCACGTTGATCTTCCCAGATGCGTGAGTGAGAGATAACGATACGTTTGTTGTCTTTACCAAACTCAATGATTTTAAATTCAGCAGTTTCGTCAGCTTTTAACGATTTGCCGTCTTCTTTCACCAGGTGTTTAGTAGGCGCAAAGCCTTCAACACCGTAAGGTAACGCTACAACTGCACCTTTATCAGTTACTTTCAGGATAGTACCTTCATGAACTGAATCAACGGTGAAGATAGTTTCGAAAGTATCCCAAGGGTTTTCTTCCAGTTGTTTGTGACCTAAGCTCAGTTTGCGGTTTTCGATATCCAGCTCTAAAACAACCACGTTTAATTTTTCACCAACTTTGGTAAATTCATTAGGGTGGTTAACTTTTTTAGACCATGAAAGGTCAGAGATGTGGATCAAGCCGTCAATACCGTCTTCCAGTTCAACAAACACACCAAAGTTGGTCATGTTTTTAACGGTGGCTACGTGTTGTGTACCAACAGCGTATTTTTCGCCAGCGTTTTGCCATGGATCAGGCGTTAATTGTTTAATACCCAATGACATTTTGCGCTCTTCGCGATCTAAAGTTAAAACTTGTGCTTCAACTTCATCGCCAACTTTCAGGAATTCCTGAGGGTTGCGCAGGTTTTGTGACCATGACATTTCTGATACGTGGATCAAACCTTCAACACCAGGGGTTATTTCAAGGAATGCGCCATAATCAGCAACGGTAACAATTTTACCTTTAACGTGTGAACCTACTTGGATAGCCTCATCAAGGTTTTGCCAAGGGTGTGGTGTTAATTGTTTTAAGCCCAGAGCAATACGTTTTTTCTCGTCATCAAAGTCAAGCACAACAACGTTGATTTTTTGATCCAATGCCAATACTTCTTTCGGATGCTCGATACGGCCCCATGAAATGTCGGTAATGTGCAGTAAGCCGTCAACGCCACCCAAGTCGATGAATACACCGAAATCGGTAATGTTTTTAACGGTACCTTCCAGTACCTGACCTTTTTCAAGGCGTGCAACAATTTCAATTTTTTGGTTTTCCAAATCGTCTTCAATCAGCACTTTGTGTGATACCACTACGTTTTTAAACTCGTGGTTGATTTTAACAACTTTGAACTCCATAGTTTTGCCCACATAGATATCATAATCACGGATAGGTTTGATATCAATTTGTGAACCCGGTAAGAAGGCTTCAACGCCCATTATATCTACAATCAAACCACCTTTAGTACGGCTTTTCACAAAACCGGTGATGATCTCATCGTTAGTTAATGCATCATTAATGCGCTCCCATGATTTTTGAGTTTTAGCACGTTTGCGGGAAAGTACTAACTGACCGTTAACATCTTCCTGAGATTCTACAAACACGTCAACCTCGTCGCCGATTTTCAGATCAGGCGTATCACGGAATTCAGACAATGATACCATACCATCAGATTTAAAGCCGATGTTTAATACCACGTCTTTGTTATTGATGTTTACTACAGTACCAGTGATGATTTCGCCTTGGTTGATAGAACTGAAAGTGCCATCAATCATTGCTTCAAATTTCTCACGTTCAGCATCGCTGTAGTTGCCAAATTTTTTCTCGTCAGCGTCCCAGTCAAAGTCATTGCTGTTAGCTGCGATTTTAGATTTGATTTCATCAATAGAAATTGAATCAGCTTCTGACTCAATAGTTTCTTTTTCTGTTGATGCTGTAACTGTTCCCAGTTCAGCCTCTTTAGATTTTAATTCTTTTTCTGCTTCTTGTTTTTTTGCCATTAAATAAATTTTCTCCTTTTCCCAATACTATTGGGACTGCAAAGGTACGTAATTAATTTTAGTAAATAAAAATAAAAAGTTTGTTAATGGCTGATTGTGAAGTTGTTTTGTAAACTGTTAGCTGTACCTGCTTTGTTCTGATTTACAAATGACAAATAATATGCAATGAGTGCTGTCATACAATCGTTACCATAACGTACCTTTTGAGGTATCTATCTTTGTCTTTCATTCATCTGCAATGCTGCCTCGTAAGCATTTGCACATCATGGCAAACAGTTTAACTGTTAGCTGCTTAAATACATTATGGCGTCTTTTTCCGAAACATTCCGTTCATTAAAATATCATAATTACCGGCTTTATTTTGTAGGTCAGTCTATATCCTTAATAGGTACTTGGATGGAACGCATAGCCATCAACTGGTTGGTATACACCACTACGCACTCCGCGCTGATGCTGGGTATCGTTAACTTTGCAGGTCAAATTCCAACCCTATTGTTGTCGCCTTACGGCGGGGCTATTTCCGACAGGCATAATCGATATAAAATATTGCTTACCACGCAAATATCCGCCATGGTGCAGGCCAGTATTATGGCTACGCTAGTACTCACTCACACCTATAATATATATTGGATCATTGGGCTGAGCATTGTGCTGGGCATTATCAATGCCTTTGATACGCCGTCGCGCCAGTCGTTAATGATACGGTTAATTGAGGATAAGCGTGATTTACAAAACGCCATCGCCTTAAATTCTTCAATGGTAAATTTAGCACGTTTGCTGGGTCCGGCGGTTGCTGGTGTACTGCTTACTACCGTAGGCACAGGTATATGCTTTTTACTAAACGCCATCAGTTTTATAGCCGTGATTATTTCATTGCTGCTCATGAAGCTGCCAGCTATGGATGTTAAAAAAACTACCGAAAGCGTGTGGCAAAACTTACAGCAAGGATACGCTTATCTTCAAGAAACCACCAATCTGAAATTAATGATATTGCTGATGGCATGTACCAGTTTATGTGTGATGCCCTACAGTACCATGATGCCGGTATTTGCTAAGGATGTTTTTAAAGGCAATGCGGCTACTTATTCTGCATTAAATAGTGTATCTGGGCTTGGGTCGCTTGTTGGGGCTATTTATATGGCGGGTTTTAAAAGCACCAAAAATATACGTAAGGTTACGGTATATGCCTGCGGGTTGTTTGGTTTGGGGGTAGCAATATTTGCGTGGTGCAGTAATTTGTGGCTTGCATTGCTTTTTATAATGATGGCCGGGGCTGGTACCATGGTACAAATTGCCGGCACCAACACTTATGTACAAACCAATGTACGGGATGATATGCGCGGACGTGTTATTAGTTATTATGTTATGGCCTTTATGGGGATGCAACCGCTTGGTGCATTCTTGGTAGGGCTGGGGGCACACCACGCCAGTCCGCAATTAATTTTATTTATTGAAGGCATTTTAGGTTTAATCATCGCAATCGTATTTGGTGCGCTATTTAAAAGGGATGCCGAAAGAAGAATAAAAATATCAGAAAAAGAACCGGTGGCAGGATTGGAAAATTAGGTTTCTATACAAAAGTACGTTGTACTATACAGTCTAATGAAAATCGGTTCTTCAACTGAATTATCAATATTGAAAGCGTTTTAACTTAAGTTTAATAATTTGTTTAAAAGAAATTCAATTAACTGAAATTGTACTAAATTTTCTTTAAGAGGATAATTAGGTGTATGGTTTGTATATCTTTATGTACCAATTATAAACCACAATTACTTGTCAAATATAACAAAGGCAGGTAGTTGTTTTAACTAACCAATTAAGCGTTTAAAATATGAGAACGTGTATGTTATTTATCGAAACTTCTGCTATGTTGCTATGGGAGTACATGACTAATAAAGAACTAAACAAGCCTACGCAATAGTTAGCTTTAGTTACAAACAGTTTACAATAAAAGGTTGGTGCATGCGCCAACCTTTTATTGTATTTAGGCAAAACGTAAGTATGTCTATGCTGATGTTATTGCGGTTTGTTTATTTTTATAAATCATGACGGGTGTTGACAGGATATTTGCTTCATCTAACATTTATCCTACTTTTATAGCTTTAATTTAAACAAATCTTATCATGAGTCTTTTCTCAAAACTATTGGGTAATGCCGGTGTGGCTAATCCGCAGGAACTACAAAAAGATTACGCCTTTCTTTTATCCGACACCGAAACAATTGAAATTGGTTTTAAACTAATTCGTGATGTATTCATTTTTACAAACAAGCGCTTGATATTGGTTGACAAGCAGGGTATCACTGGTAGTAAAGTTGAATACTTGTCTGTAGGATACAAAAGCATTTCACGCTTCAGCATTGTTACCGCTGGTCATCTGGATTTGGATGCCGAGCTTAGGATCTGGATATCAAGTGAAGTGACACCAAGCATCGAAAAGAAGTTTAACAAGCAAGTAAACGTGTATGATTTACAGCGCATTTTGGCGCAGCACGTTTTAGGATAACATTTTTGCGGGTAGTTTATCTGTTATAGAACAGTTTACCTTTATAGCTATTTATTAAAAAAGGTCAATTCTAAGGTTGACCTTTTTACATTTTAGATGCAACGCAACAATTTGTATGCTGCTTATCTTATGTTGCCCTAACGCATTAAATAAGCAGCATACTTAAATTTTCCACAAAAACCGCTAAATGCACCGCAAACGTTTAAATTTACACCCTTAATTAAAAAGGATAACGCTTGAGCAAAACCGCTACTAAAGAAACGCCGCTAATGCAGCAGTACAACCAGATCAAGGCCAAGTATCCTGGCGCCTTACTGTTGTTTCGTGTGGGCGATTTTTACGAAACGTTTGGGGAAGATGCTGTGAAAACAGCGGGCATTTTAGGTATTGTGCTCACCAAAAGAGCTAACGGCTCAGCATCGCATATTGAATTGGCCGGTTTTCCTCACCATTCGCTCGAAACTTATCTGCCAAAACTGGTACGTGCCGGTCAGCGGGTTGCTATATGCGATCAGCTTGAGGATCCTAAAACCACTAAAACCATTGTAAAGCGCGGTGTAACCGAACTGGTTACGCCTGGTGTAGCAGTAAACGACAATATACTACAGCAAAAAAGTAATAACTATTTGGCTTCGTTATATTTCGAGAAAAATAGCGTTGGCATTGCATTAATAGATATTTCCACCGGCGAGTTTCTGACAGCACAAGGAAATACGGGTTATATCGACAAGCTGTTGCAGTCTTTCATTCCCAGCGAAGTTATCTATCCTAAAAGCTGCAAGCGCGATTTTATAGAAGAGTTTGGCGACCGTTATTATACCTACACGCTAGACGAGTGGCCCTATAGCGGCGATTATGCACAAGAAACGCTATTGAAGCATTTCGGCGTAAAATCATTAAAAGGTTTTGGTATCGAAAAACTGAATTTAGGTATTGTGGCCGCCGGTGTGGCGTTGCATTATTTAAATGAAACCGAGCATCGTAACCTTCAGCATATCAGTGCAATCAGCAGAATTGAAGAAGATCGTTATTTATGGCTTGACCGTTTCAGTATCCGCAACCTGGAGTTGGTAGGTTCAGCTAACGAAAACGCCCTGACGCTGGTTGATGTGCTTGACCATACCTGCTCACCCATGGGCGCACGCTTATTGCGCCGCTGGATTGTAATGCCACTTAAAGAACTGAAACCTATTCAGGATCGTTTGAATGTGGTTGAGCATTTGATTGCGAACGAAGATTTGCGCAATGAATTACAGGCTTGCATCCGTCAGGTGGGGGATTTGGAACGGCTCATTAGTAAAATTGGTTTGCAAAAAGCCAACCCACGCGAAGTGTGTCAGCTACGTAAAGCATTGCAGGCTATCGGCAATATTAAGTTGTTAAGTACCCAGGCAAATAATGAGGCTTTACAAACTATTGGCAGTCAGCTAAACCCATGCGATTACATTTGTGATAAAATAGGCAAGGAATTAAATGCCGAGCCACCGGTGCAAATTGTTAAAGGCGGCGTGATGGCTGAAGGGATTCATGACGAATTAGACCGCCTGCGTAAAATTGCATTTGGGGGTAAAGGGTATCTGCTTGAAATACAGAAGCGGGAAGCGGAACAAACCGGCATACCATCACTCAAAGTGGCATTTAACAATGTGTTCGGTTACTATTTGGAAGTAACCCATTCACATAGAGATAAAGTGCCAACTGACTGGATACGCAAGCAAACCTTGGTAAACGCCGAACGATACATCACCCCCGAGTTAAAAGAATACGAAGAGCAAATATTAGGTGCCGAAGAAAAAATACTGGCGCTGGAAACGCAGTTGTACAACGATTTGCTGTATGCTTTAACCGAATATATTAAACCGGTACAGCTGAATGCACAATTAATAGCACGTTTGGATGTGCTGCTCAACTTTGCCACCATTTCTATCAAAAATTACTACGTAAAACCGCAAATAAACGACGGCTTGCTAATTGACATTAAAGGCGGACGGCACCCGGTAATTGAAAAGAATTTGCCGCCAGGCGAAGAGTATATTACCAATGATGTTTACCTGGATTCGGAAAGCCAGCAAATTATCATCATTACAGGACCCAATATGGCGGGTAAATCGGCCTTGCTGCGGCAAACTGGCTTGATTGTTTTAATGGCTCAAATGGGGTGCTTCGTGCCGGCTAAGCAAGCAGTAGTGGGTTTGGTTGATAAAATATTTACCAGGGTAGGAGCTTCGGATAACTTATCATCGGGCGAATCAACCTTTATGGTCGAAATGAATGAAACGGCCAGTATCCTTAACAACTTAAGTAACCGAAGTTTGATACTGCTTGATGAAATTGGTCGTGGAACCAGTACTTATGACGGTATCTCCATAGCCTGGGCTATTACCGAATATTTACACAATCACCCCTCGGCTAAAGCCAAAACGCTATTTGCTACGCATTACCACGAATTAAATGAGTTAACCAATACTTTCAACCGTATCAAAAACTACAATGTAACGGTTAAAGAGGTGGGCAATCAAATTATATTTTTGCGCAAGCTGGTTCCTGGCGGTAGCGAGCACAGTTTCGGTATCCATGTAGCGAAGCTGGCGGGTATGCCGCCAAAAGTGCTGGCGCGTGCCAATGATATCCTTAAAAAGCTGGAAGCCGAGCGCACCGGCGGCGAGAATATCAAAGAGAGTATCAAAAAGGTACAAAAGCAGGCACTGCAGCTACAGATGTTTTCTATTGATGATCCAGTTTTAGTTAAAATTCGGGATATGTTGAATAACTTGGATGTAAACACTTTGACACCTGTAGAGGCACTGATGAAGCTTGACGAAATTCAGCGGCTAATTAAAAGCTAGCAAACCGGCTCGAGTTTACCAATTGTAAATTAATAACCTTGATGTGTTATGCTGATGGCATATGCTTAACTTTGTGTCTGCAAAAGTGTGCTTATGCAAAAGAATCATGATATACTTACGCTTGCCGACATAAAACTGCTGGTAAATACCTTTTACAAGACGGTGGCAGGCAATGCAATGCTTGGCCCTGTTTTTAAAGCACGCATTGGTGATAACTGGCAACCACATTTGGAAAAGATGTACACTTTTTGGCAAACGGTATTGCTGGAAGAGTACACCTACTTTGGTCGCCCGTTTCCGCCACATGCCCAACTACCGGTTGGTGCCGAACATTTTGATGAGTGGCTAAACTTGTTTACCCAAACGGTTGACGAATTGTTTGATGGTGATAAAGCCACAGAGGCCAAATGGCGGGCCGGCAAAATGGCTCAAATGTTTCAGCATAAAATTGCTTATATCAAAGCCAACCCATTAAATATCCAGTAATCAGTTTTGAGTTTGTTCTAACCAAGCAATAGCTTCGTCTTTAGCGGTGAAAAACTGCGCCCTTATGCGGTCAAAAAATATGTCAACGCTTTTGTGAGCGGCCATACGGGCAAAGGTACTGGGCGAATAAATCCAGGCAAAATCCTTCAGGCCACCATCTTGCATAGCCGGGAACCAAAACTCAGAACCCCAATCCGATGCCTCTGACCAATTGCCTTTTACCCCACTGTTGTCATTTAAAACCTTGCTGCAATTGTTCTTTTTGAGCAAGTCGAGCATTATCAGGCAACCTTTTTGTACTGATTCCAGATTTTGATAGCCCAGCCAGTCGGCTTCTATCCAATGCTTTTCGGCATTGTATCGCAGTGTAATGAAATTGCCAATGTAATAGGTCTGACCATCCGTTTCTATGTCTCTAAATTCGCGTTTACCGTTTATGGGTAACAAGAAACTAAACGTAGATCCTTTGCCCAATTCACTTTCTACCCAAAAACTGCCGTTATGATCTTTAATAATGGTTGACGAGATATAAAGGCCTAAACCCAATCCCTGATATTGCATAGAGGTGTTATCGACACGATAAAAGCGGTCAAACAGGTTGACCAAGTTTTCTGGCGCAATGCCAATACCAAAGTCTTGAACGGATACAACCACGTTATCTTGCTCCACTTCCGAACGGATGATGATGGGCTTAGATGGAGCTGAATATTTAATGGCGTTGGTCAAAAAATTGTTCATAACCTGCTCTAAGCGCAGGCGGTCGCCTTTTATTACAACCTGATCATTTTTTTCAATGATGATGGAGTGCTGTTCCGATATTAATTCAACTACATCCCAGCTTTCGTTGATAACGTCGGCGAAATTAAATTCGGCAAAATTATAAGTTAATTTACCAGCGTTTATTTTAGATACATCCAGGAGGTCTGATATCAGCCCTTGCAGCTTGTTGAATTGTTGTGATGCTTTTTTTACAAACTGTGCAACTTTGATTGTAGGGTCCAGGCTTTTCTCCAGTACCTGCATGTAAGCCTTTAAGCTGGTAAGAGGCGTTTTAAGCTCGTGGCTGGCCACACTTATAAATTCATCTTTTTGAGTGAGCAATTCTTGCATGCTTTCAACCCGCACGCGCTCGTGATTAAGCGTTTGGGTAACCGAGTATTTGTTAAGAATGTAGTTGCTACACAGGGTAAAAAACCTGATGTAACGATCGTCTAGAGCTAATCGGGCACTTACACCATATACAACTACAAGGTCAGGATGGCGGCTACCGGCTAAACTGATGGGAGATAGAACTAATTCGCGCGGTTGCTCATTCCACGGATTATTAATAAACGAGGGGTTTCCTCCAAAAAAGGTCTCGGTTTGCAAAACAACATCTTTACGGCTCAATAAGCTTTCAGATTGCTCATTATTTAAAACTGACAAGTCGCTTGGTATAGTAACCGCATTGCCGATTCCAAAATGATAGTTCAGTCTATATACGCGCGTATCTGGATCAAAACTGTAAAGTAAAGAGTAAGGAATATCTTTGCTATCAGATGCTAGTTTTTGATGGCTAGTTTTCAAAATATCATCATCATTCGAATTAATTACTTCGCCGGCTAAATTGGCTAAAGTTTCCATCCGACGTTCGTTCAGTACCCTGTCGGTGGTTTCGATGCAGCTTGTAAACACGCCGCCAACCGTGCCATCATCGTTATGAATGGGACTGTATGAAAAGTCAAAATAAGCCTCTTCCAGATAACCGCTCCGTTCCAGAAAAAGGTTGAAGCCCGGAAAGCCGAAAGTTTCACCTTTCATTACTTTTCGAAACATCGGGCCAATCACCGGCCAAATTTCATCCCATGTGTCATATGTACTTCTACCTATAGGTTCGGGATCTTTTTTTATGCCTAATATGGGGCGGTAGGCATCGTTGTAAAACTGTACAAATTCATCGCCCCAAGCTACATACATAGGTATCTTTGCCTCAAGCATCATACTTACGGCTGTGTACAAGTTGGTGGGCCAGTTTGCCATGTCGCCAACAGGGGTAGCCGACCAGTTGTGGGCGAGTATCTTACCGGCCATTTCACTGTGGCTCGCCGTTATTTGACGTATCATTTATATGCTTAAGAAGTTACTTCAAATATAATAACAGCCCGTTCATTTGTCCACATATGTCAGTAATTGTATGATAGCTATATTGAAATTTGTTATTTATCAGTAATATACACATTAATCTGTTTGCCGGATTTTGACTATCCAAAAAGCTCGCTGCTCAAATAGCGGTCGCCGCGGTCGCAGGCTATGAATACAATAGTACCTTGGTCCAATTCCTGGGCCAGGCGTAAGGCGGCTGAGCAAGCACCGCCGGTACTCATCCCAGCAAAGATGCCCTCAGTTTTAGCTAATTGCCGAGCCATCTCGGTAGCTTCAGCTTCGCTGATATCCATGATACGGTCAACGCGACTGGGGTCGTATATCTTAGGCAAATAAGCCTCGGGCCAGCGGCGTATGCCGGGAATAGAAGAACCTTCCGATGGCTGGCAACCAATAATTTGTATATCGCTGTTTTTTTCTTTTAAATAACGCGATGTACCCATAATGGTACCAGTAGTACCCATGGCACTTACAAAATGTGTAATCTGCCCGTCGGTATCATGCCATATTTCTGGTCCGGTGGTTTTATAATGGGCCATGTAATTATCACTATTGGCAAACTGATTAAGCAAAAAGTAATTGTCAGATTTTCCTTTATCCTCTGCATAATCACGGCAAACCTCAATGTTTTCCAACAGGGTTACTTTAGCACCAAAAGCTTCCATGGTAAGTGTACGCTCACGCGTGGAATTGGCTGGCATTACCAACTCAATATCCAGATTAAACAGGCGGGCAATCATAGCTAATGCAATACCGGTGTTACCACTTGTTGCTTCAATCAATTTAACGCCCGGTTTAATTTCGCCGCGTTCTATGGCACTGCGTATCATGTTTAATGAAGCACGGTCCTTAACGCTGCCTCCCGGATTATTACCTTCCAGTTTGGCATATATCTTTACGTTAGCGTTGGTATTAAGCTTTTTTATTTCTGCTAAAGGCGTGTTGCCTATTAAGTCTATAAGTTCTGCCATGATAAAAACTACAATTTTTCGTTTAGCTTGTTTACGCTAATTGATGGTGTATGATAAACGGTAGAATATGGGTCTATGCTATGTATCAGCCAAACATTTCCGCCAACAATGCTATCGTGCCCAATAACGGTTTCGCCGCCTAAAATAGTTGCCCCCGAATAAATAACTACCCGGTCTTGCACTGTAGGATGACGCTTGCTGCCCGCCATATGTTTACTTACACTTAATGCGCCCAAAGTTACCCCCTGGTACATTTTTACATAATTACCGATCACACTGGTTTCACCTATAACAATGCCGGTTCCATGATCTATATGAAAATACTCGCCAATTTGCGCCGCCGGGTGTATATCTATGCCAGTGGTAGAGTGGGCGTGCTCCGTTAAGATACGCGGCAACAGCGGAACATCATAACTAAACAATTGATGAGCTATGCGGTAGTAGCATATGGCATAAAAGCCGGGATAAGTACGTATTACCTCAAATTCAGTTCGTGCAGCTGGGTCGCCTTTGTAAATGGCTTGAATATCTGTGTTTAAAACGCGGTATAACTCAGGTAATTCGTCAAAAAAACGGCGGGCTAGCTGGGGGCAATTGCAGTTGCTGCAATTGCTGCTGGCGCTAATGATTTCAATTAGTTCTTGCTGTAAATTTAACGCTTCCAGCTTTAAGGCATCAACCGAACTATAGGTTTGCCTGGATTGCTCCGGAAAAAGCAAGTAAATAACTTTAAGCGCCCAGTTAGCTATTACGTTATTGGGCGGTATAGCTTCCGTTTGCCGTTGCTTTTCAAATAATTGCTTGTAAAAAAAATCCTCCATGAATGAGTTGTTCCCTTGAATAAAGCTCTGCTTACACAGCGCAATTGTATGCAAATTAACCTGCTTTTTAAGGAAATATAAAATCAGATTAATAAGATGAGTACTAAATGACGAATTGTAAGCTCTTACATAATAGCATTGATAGCAATTTATACATATTTAATGTATTACTTTTTATATTTCACGAAATTTTTGGCATACACACATATGGAAGATTTTAAAACCGTAACGAGTTCACAAACCGTGTTAACCGAGTTAATGATTCCGTCGTACTCTAACTTCGGGGGTAAAATACACGGTGGTATCATATTGGGCCTTATGGATAAAGTTGCGTACGCCTGCGCCGCTAAGCATGCAGGCAATTATTGCGTAACAGTTTCTATTGATACGGTGAATTTTTTACAACCCGTTGAGGTTGGCGAACTAGTATCGTTGATGGCTTCGGTTAACTATGTGGGCAAATCATCTATGGTGGTAGGCATACGGGTGCAAAGTGAAAATATAAAAACGCAGGAAATTAAACATACTAACTCCAGTTATTTCACCATGGTGGCCATAGGCGATGAGCATAAACCGGCAACCGTACCCGGACTTATTTTACAATCGCATTTGGAAGTGCAACGATTTTATCAGGCTTATCATCGAAAAGAGCTTAACCGCTATTATAAACAGGAAGCAGATCGTATTAAAACACCCATGGAAATTGCCGAATCGATAGAGCTGATTAAAACGGAACGTTGCATTGTTGATTTACCTTCAGATAAATTATAATTCAATTTAAAGGTTATAAATATTGTACGAATTGAAATTTTGTTAAATTAGCATTAACCAATTATGCCTGTATACAAACGTTATCTTCCGGGTTTTAAAACTACCTGCTTGTCGGTTTGCGTGCTATATGTACTGATAGCCGGCAGTTTACTTGTTAAAGGCCTTATGAAAAGTATGGCGCAATACCATCAAGTACCTAGCCATTTGCTAACGTCGCCACATTATTACGATGCAGTTTTGTGGATGTATATGCACATGTTGGTAATTGGACTTATTATAGGTGCATTAGGCTGGTATAGCAAAAATGTTGTTTTTCAGAAGCAAATGTCGCGCGTGCTTTTTGCGGCACATTTAATATACACATATCTCGATTTCCGCTCGTCCGATTTTATTTGGGGAAATGGTTTATACCACGGTCTGGTTTCGGTAGTGCCGGCAGTTGTAAGCTTGGTGGTTACTTTGCTGTTTTTAAATTTGGGCTTTGGCGCACGCCGTGCTTTTCATCCTGGGCAACCCGTTGCTTACCGGGGTAATTATCGTTAGCCGTTAATTGGATGTTCAGATAATTTGTTCATTTTAGCTATTCAAATCTAAACATCATATGTATCATCACATTGCTGATTTTGTGGCCGACTGGCAAGTAATGACCGGTTACACAGTAACTTTATTTGAAAAAATAACCGACGAAGCCAAAGGAATAAAAGTTCATGAAAATGTGCGTACGCTAGAACGTCTGGCTTGGCACATTACCGAAACCCTTCCTGAAATGGGAACCCAAGCCGGTTTGTTTGACCACAATGAATTGGAACATATACCTGTACCGGCTACCATGGCACAACTTATTAATACTTATCAAACTTACAGTCAAAAGCTAATTGACGCTGTAAAATCGCGTTGGACAGACGAGCAATTGAATGACGACGTGAACATGTATGGCCAAACCTGGACTAAAGGTATGGTTCTATCAGTTTTTATAGGGCATGAGGCACATCACCGTAGCCAAATGACGGTTGTGATGCGCCTGGTTGGCTTGCCAGTGCCCGGCTTATTCGGTCCGGCAAAAGAGGAGTGGGCTCAAATGGGTTTGCCGGTTATGGAATAACACAATTTATATAATAAAAAGCCTGCTTACTTACTATAAGCGGGCTTTTTATTATATAGCCACATTTACCAAAAATGGTTATAGAAGATGAGATGCTGTTTTAACCTTGGGTTGCTTAACTTAGCAGCTTAAACATCAGTATAGACATGGCTAACATAATTAAGAAATGGACCATATTAAAAGAGGAGGATGTATCTCCTAGTCCATGGTTTCCAATACTGAAACATACTGTGCAGTTGGCTAACGGAAAGGTTGTAGATGACTATTACTTTTCACCACTAGGCGATGTGGTACAAGTGCTTGCCTTAACGCCGCAAAACGAAGTGGTGCTAGTAAAGCAGTATAAGCACGGATTAAATGAAATTTTAATGGAGCTGCCGGGCGGAATGCGACAAAAAAATACCAGCATTATACAATCGGCCTTAAATGAGTTGGAAGAAGAAACCGGCATCAAGGCTACGTCCGGGCAATTGATCTCGTTGGGGAAAATTGCCGTTAATCCTACCAAAGCACATCAAATTACTTACGGCTTTATTTTATTTAATGCCGAATTCAATTCAGTACAAAAGCTGGATGAAACCGAATTAATTCAAGTATTAACCTTGCCGGCTCCACAAGTATTGCAATTAGTAAAAGAGGGAGAAATTTGGGTAACCGATTCGATGAACTTTATTTTGATGGCAGCATTACGCTATCCGGAAGTTTTTGGTTTATAGCTTTAAAAGCGTTCTTTTTAATAAAAACAAAGGATGACGGAAGAAGAATTAAAAAAAACAAGCAAATTTATTAGTTATGTACTAAGGCACTATCCGGAATCGGCTGGGTTAGTGTTGGACTCTAATGGCTGGGCTGATATAGATGCCTTAATTGCTGGTGCGCAACGCAATGGCCTAAATCTGGATAGATCTTCCTTAATGCATATAGTGGCTACTAACAACAAAAAGCGATTTGCCATTAACGAAACCCAAACTCTTATAAGAGCAAGCCAGGGGCATTCTGTTGTGGTGGAATTGGGTTTGATACCACAAGCGCCGCCTTTTATATTATACCATGGCACCAGCACACGCTTTCTGGATTCAATTTTGCAGCAAGGATTGTTAAAGGGTAATAGATTGCATGTACACTTAAGTGCAGATAGTGCTACCGCAAAACAAGTGGGTATGCGGCATGGTAAGGTAGTAATACTGGAAGTAGCAGCCGGTCAAATGGCCAAGGATGGATATGTATTTTATATGTCTGAAAACAGCGTCTGGCTCACAGATCAAGTTGATCCCGGTTATCTAAAAATAATCTGATTTAGATATAGGCTTGTTGTGCACATGTTTTAATGACAAATGCATTTGTTGCATAAATTGCCTGTCCGTTTTAATAATCCTAATAGTTTACGAAGTTGCTTCGTAGGTATTGCTTTGCACGATACCATTAAGTAGTTGTATATAAACCTGTTGCCAGTTCATTAAATTAATCATTCTGTCGAATTCGGGTTGTATAGAGGCGCTGATAGTAACCGGTTGTTGCGAAATAGGATGAATAAACGACAACTGTAAAGCATGTAGTAGCATTGTGTTCATGTCCCAATTATCGGTAAAAAACTTGTTTTGTTTATTGCAACCGTGTGTGCGGTCGCCAATAATGGGGTGAAAGATGTGGCTAAAATGTTTGCGTAATTGGTGCATGCGCCCGGTGGTGGGTTTGGCCATCACTAATGAGTAGCGGGATGTTGGATGTTTGCCAAATGCAACAGGCAATTCGGTTTGGGCAAGGGTTGTATAGGCTGTAAAGGCATCCTGCAAGGTGCCATTTTCTTTTTTAAGCGGGTAGTTAATCTCGCCGCTAATGGGCGCAAAGCCACGCAGAATTGTAAGATAGCTTTTACGCACGGCGTTGTTCATAAATTGTTGCTGCATGGCCGTTTCGGTGGTCTTGTCTAAAGCAAACAATAATACGCCGCCCGTTTTGCGGTCGAGCCGGTGAGTAGGGTATACGTGGCGGTTTAACTGATCACGTAGTATTTGCAGCGCAAATTCTTCTGCATCAGCCGCTATGGATGAACGGTGAACCAACAACCCATGCGGCTTATTAACCGCTACCAAATGCTCATCAGCAAATAAAATGTCCAACATACAGCACGAAGGTAAGAGTTTTTGTTAAGCAGATAAATTGTTGAGCAGTGGAATGGTTGATAAGTAAAACAACAGGATATGAGTATAATTAAATTTAATCAATCATTTTTAAGTGACCTGTTGGGTACTAATGAGTTTTAAGGTTCCCGACGTATCTATAATCCATTATAGATGGATATCTTTAAATGAGTGTTGAGTTTGCTGATTTAATACCTTAACTAACGGTTTTTGCAATAGTTTAATAATAGGAGATTAAGCCTTGAAACCGAAAGTCAACAAAAGACGGCGTAATAAGGATATGCGTTATCGTAACCAACAAAAGTAGTTCATGGCTGTAACGTCGAAGTAGAAGTTATCCTTGAAATTAAAAAGAAAATGCAAATCTTGCTGTATCGCTTGCAAAATTTGCATTATGTAAGTCATTTGTAAATTGATGGATTTCTGAAACCGTTGGTTAAACAGCTTGCTCTAATGGCTGAAAAACAGGAACCTGCATAGCCTGGCTGTTCAGCATTTTAAAGCTTATAGCTATTATTTCAGCTTTGTAGCGTTTCACGCCAGCCTCATCTACAAACGAACGGGTTTTAATCTTTCCCTCCAGATAAATAAGCTGGCCTTTTTCCAATTGCGCTACGTTATCAAAACTGGATGCAACCGGTATTTTAATTTGATGCCATTCTATATGCTCTGTGTTTTGGCCCTCTTTTTTGATAAATTCCGTAGTAACAAGCGGAAAGCAATAAAAGCTTTGTCCATCTGGCTGCGCATGTAAGCGTGGAGCTTTGCCTACATGACCTACTAAAAATACTTTGTTAATGCCGGCGTTGTTAAACATGGTAATGTAGATTTTATAATTGATAAAATACGTCTAGATGTCTTATTTATAACTGTATGCAATATTATGAGTTATCAAATTGAGTATACAGGTATTAATACGCGGATTTTCGTTGTGGTAAATACGTGTTTTAATAATAGTTAATAAACAGGGCTGTTAAATTCGTGTCCAGACAGGACAGTTATTTTTTCAACAAAGTCATTAAGTTCAAAGGGCTTAGCTATAAACACATCACAACCATATAAACCTAATGATAAAAGAACGCGTGAGTAAGCTGATATAATGACCACAGGTATTTCTGATGTCGACGGATTTTTTTTGATCTGTGCGCAAAGCTCGCCGCCATTAATGCCATCTAGTAAATAATCAAGCATCACCAAGTCTGGTTTGTAATCAGTAATGTTTTTAAAAATGTTATCAGTGTCAGAAATAGCTTTAACTTCGAATCCTTCGTAATGCAAAATGTCCTGCATTACATCTAAAATCCCCGGATCGTTGTCTAAAATTAAAATTCGCTTACTCATTATTAATCGAAAATTAAATTAACCTATCATCAAAGGGCTTTATAATTGTTGTAAATGCAATTTGTAAAGTTGATTATAGAATATTTTTTAATTATAAGTAAAGTTAGCAATAGCGTTTTGAATACAATGAGTACTAATACCTATTTAAGAACTAATAAATACGTATTTGTCAGTTGTTAAATAGGAATTTGCTAAGTGTGGCCGAATTATATAAGAAAACGGGAAAGAAGACAACTAAAGGCGGTACTAAAAGCTCGAAAAGGGGATATTTAGCTGATAATGTTGTTTTGTATGGCAAAACGAATTAAAGCTGCTGTGTTACGGGCACCTGTTTTGTCTATCAAATTTTGGCGGTGACCTTCAATTGTACGTTTGCTGGTGAAAAGTTTTTCGGCTATCTCGTTATTTGTAAAACCTTCGGCTATCAACGCCAGTACTTCAATCTCACGTTTAGATAGGTCAATTTCAGGCAAGTGATCTGGCATTTGTGGTTCTGGCGCGTGCATAACTCTGTCAAGTAATCTTAAACTTAGTTCGTTGCACACATAACGCTCATTGGTTTGACAAATATGCCTAATAGCAAATGTAAGTTCGTTGGCACTTACATTTTTTAATACGTATCCCCACGCCCCAGCCTTAAAAGCTTGTATCATGTATCGCTCATGGTCTAGCATCGATAACACAATGGTTTTGATGTTTGGGTAATCCGTTTTTAAAAGGCCAATCAACTCAATGCCGCTCATCTCTGGCATATTGATATCTGTAAGTATTAAATCAGGACGGTAATCTTGGTTTCGTAACAACCCAAGTACTTGTTTGCCGTTCGTTGCTTCGGCAATAACCTGCATGTCCGGTTCTTTTTCCAATAGCGATCGGATTCCATTACGCACAATGTTGTGGTCTTCCGTTAATATAATTTTGATCATGATTTAGTGCTTGCAGGGCTTTATAAATGTATAAAAATTTTTTAAGCCCAAATATCTACGCCTATATAATGTATGTCAGTATGTAATTTGCCTTTGTTAAATTGGTTTGTGTGTTAGTTTTTTAATCAAAATAAGTAATATGCCAATATGGTTTTAAATTAAGCATTTAATACACGTTCATAATTCACTTGAATTAGGGGCGCATATAGCGTTTAAAATCAAATTATGAATTTTTTTGATGCTTACGTTCATGACAGGTGTCCAAAAGAGCTTATTGAAGTTCAGAATATTTACTTATGTTCAACTCCATTTAGATAGACAAGCACATAACAACTAACTGAAAAAGCACTTGGCATAGTTTCATTCCCATTAATTTTACAATTGCGTTTCAAATAGCTGGCTACTTAACCGAAAAGTAATTAGTATTTTTGTATTGATAAAGCAGTTGGTGTAAGCCGGCTGCTTACAGACAGCGGATAAAGTGATTGTGAAAATTATCTAATATTAGTTGCCTGCTCAATAATTTAAACAGATGCCCAAACGAATATTAGTACTGGATGATAACCGGGATATACTTGAAATAGTAAATGAAGTATTATCTTACGAAAACTTTGATGTACATGCCACATCTACCAGTAATGGTATCATTGAAGTAGCTAAAAACTACAATCCAGATTTAGTTATTTTAGATTATCTACTTTCTGATGGTAACGGCGGCGATATCTGCAAACAGATAAAAGCTGATGAAAAGCTGCGCCATATTCCGGTTATTATTTTTTCGGCCTATATACACCGTGATGTAGATTATCCGGCCTTTGGCTGTGAAGCTGTTATTGCTAAACCGTTTGATTTGAATGAACTGGTAGATAAAGTGAACAGCTTAATTGTAAAAAATTAAATTTCATTGTTGCCTATATTTAGGCTTTCATCTTATAAGCTTCCGCCCCCATCTCAATGAAACATGTGCTGTGTTTGGAGGCTTTGCTTGTTTTGATACATGTGTGCGTTCATTTAGGTCGATATTATAGTGTCTATAGCACATCATTTTGTATGTAAAAAAATACAAACTCCAATCAATACGTGCTATTTCTATTTCAGAAATCCCTTTTGCGCAATTAATTTATCGAGTAAGCAAATTATGGCATACAATTGGCATTTGTATCTGCAACAAAATAAACTGACACATGAAAACATTAAATACTTCAACCCAACTACTGCTTAAAGCAATTGACATTGAATTGAAAGCCTTATTGCAACAGGATTTGAAAGCGTACCATGTGTCGCAATTAAGGAAAAAAGGCATCAACCAAGGCGCTACAAAACAGGCTGCCTAACCACATATATTTAATCTACCCTATGAGATAAAAGAGTTTTTGCCTTACCGCTTAAACTCTTTTTTATTTCTAACCGCTTTTAAATAATAATAAAACGGATAGGTTGTTAAATAATCTGATGGCATGTAAATTGAATATAATATATAAAGCCTAAAAATAATGAGTAAGCGTATACTGTTGGTAGAAGAAGATGTGATGGGGTTGAATATGCTATCGCAATTGCTTATTTGCAAGGGGTATGATGTATTCGCACTTCATCGCAGCGAGCGCATATTTGCAGAAATTCCGAAATGCCATCCTGATTTAATAATGTTAGACAGCGATTTACAGGGCATCAGTAGCCAAGTACTTCAGGGTGCTTTGAAGGCGGTTGAAACTGTAAGCAAAATACCTGTTATGCTCATTTCGGGTAAGGCCTATAACACCGAGTTGCTTCAAAGAGATGATCTCCATAGTAACTCTTTATCTATCGATGCTCTTGTATTTGAAATTGAACGAAAGCTTGCAGCTTGAGTACGTATAAAATATTTTACCAATCGCTAACACGTGTGTGCATACGTTTAACGTACCGACGTATATCGAGCACTATGCCCGCGCAAAAATAAAACATTAACGGGAAGCCTACCGCCAGAAACGACGAGTAGATAAAAAACAACCGGATTTTGGCAATCGAGATGTTAAAGCGTTCACCCAAATATGTGCATACGCCAAATGAGTACCGCTCAAAAAAGGTTAAAAATCGCTGTAACATATTACGTAATGTTTAATATTTGGTTGCCCACACCGCAAGTCAGACATTTTTTATGATTGCAGTAACTATTTTTAAGTTCCAATAAGGCCTGTGATTCAAAAGCGGTTTTAACTTTTATACCTAAAGCCTCAAAGTCAGTCACCACGTGGTTGCTTTCAACAGGTAAATCTTCCAGTAATTGCATACCCCGGTCAATATAACGCTGTAATTGATGATGATTGCCGTAGCTAAACAAAAATACAGCAACAGTATTCATCAGTAACAAGTCAATTGAGCCTTGCCCTAAGTTTTTAGTAGCAGGTTTAGATTCAGCATCAAAACGGTAATGACTCTCCCAGTATACGTTAACACTAATGGAGGTAAAAAGTTCTCTTAGCTGTTCTATTTCTTTAATTTCTAATATTTTTGAAAACAGGTGATTGGATTGTACAATTAAAGCAGCAAACTGTGCTAGCCGTATGGTTGGAAAGTTTTGCGGCCGCAGTCGCATAAATTTCCACAGGTGTTTTTCAATTGGCGACAGACCATACTTTTTGCGTAGGTATTGGTATTCTGATCTCAGTTTATTAGGATAGTCATCTTTGAAATCTTCTTCTAAAAATCCGGCCTGCCCAAAAATCAGCGCTTCAATCTGCATCGGGTTGTTTTTATTTTTAGCCAGTAAATTTTGCGGCAAAGATTTGGCCATCAATTCAAAAGGTAACGCATTTACTTTAAATCCAAAATTGGCGGCCAGGTGCTGGTAAAATGTTTCTTCCCAGTCGCCGCGGTTATTTTGTAAAGTGGCAATCACAGAATCCGATTTTTTTTCTAACCTTTCTACCAACACGCGGGTAAGCCAGTTATGAAGCGATAACGAGCTGACTGTTTTGATAGTACCTTCACAAGGTATGATGCGTTGGTTGCCATATGCCAGCTGATGGTAACGGCTATATAAATCGGCCGCAATCCGTCCTTTCAATATTAACGTAGGTAACCTACGCCCGTCGGGTAAAGTAATTTGCTCATCGTTTTCATAAACCACATGTAAAACTACATTGTGGTATGCGCCATCGTTGGTATGGTGGTGCTTATGCCAGTCAGAAGACGCCAGGTGTATTTCCACATTGCCGGCCCAAATCGTATCACCGATGCTTAAACGGGCGTTTTGAAAGTCGGGACCAGAATGGGTGTTGTGCAAGCCCGGAGAAGTTATGTGTAAAGTTTCGTTGTCGGTTGTTTGCAATGCGTTATGGTCAAACAGCCTGAACTTCCATACGTAATGCAAAAAGTCTTCGGTGAAAAGCATGGGGTTAAGATACGCAGATATCAAGCACAATACAAACGCTGCTTATAGGTAATATACATAAATATTATTACGTGCTGGTTGAATTGTTATAGCGATGATTTAGTGACTTAATTAATATTTTATAATTGTTTTTGCTCTGTCAATTTAGTAAGTTTTAACATGGATAAGCCTCAACAAGTTGATACTTTTGCAGTTAAACGCAATAAATATAACTTCTTGGATAGCCCGAGGCCCCGCGGTTAAAAAAGGAATGAATACATGAAATTTTTTATACTGCAAAATTAAATGCCCCTACAGGAACTTAGGCGCTTACAAGCCATTAATCGTTTTTTAAAACTCGAAATCAGCAAAGAACAGGAGCTGAACAGCATACTTAAGCTAGCCGCCGAAATTTGCGGAACGCCAACATCCTTAATTACCATTTTAGACGATGAGCTGGCACATTTTAAGTATAAATTGGGCTCCTCTTTACATGTTGTAGACAGTGAAATAGCATTTTGCAGCTATGCCGTTCGTGATGATAATGTAATGGAAGTGCCGGATACAGTGCTCGACGAACGGTTTATGCATAACCCACTGGTCACTAATGAAAATAGCGTCCGATTTTATGCGGGTGCACCGCTTACCACACACGATGGTCAAAAAATTGGAACCTTGTGTGTGCTCGATCAGCAACCCAAGCAACTGAGCCATCACCAAAAACAAATGCTGCAGGTATTGGCCAGACAGGTTATTCATATCATGGAATTTGAGCTAAGTTTAAACGTTTTAAAAGAGCAGTTTATTGAAGCTAAGAAGTCGGAAATCAAGCTGCGTTCTTTTTTTGAAAGCTCACAATCCAGTCATGTTTTAATGGGGCAAGATATGGCTGTGTTAGCTTATAATAAGGTATTTGACGATTTCATTCGGAATTTGTACGGTATAGATGTAGAAATAGGCATTAAAGCTACCGACTATATCGACAGGCTATATATACACGATTTTGTGAGCAACTTTAACCTGGCTTTAACAGGTAAAACAATTCAGCACGAGCGGCAACTGCGCTTTAGCGATCAGATGGCTATCTGGTGTCAAATTACTTACAACCCTTCATATGATAACGACGGTAATATTATTGGCATATCCTTTAACGTTAACGACGTTACCGAACGTAAAAAACACGAACAGCAAATTATAGAGCAGAATACCGTGTTGCGTCAGATTGCTCATTTTCAATCGCATGAATTGCGTAAACCGGTGGCATCTATACTGGGCTTAATGGAAGTGGTAAGATTGGATGGTTACGGGCATAACGAAGAAAGCCTGACCATGATGGAAGAAGCCGTAAAGGAATTGGATGGCGTAATACGAAATATTGTTGATAGCACAGAACCCATGGCCGGCGATGAAGGCTTGGCTTTGAGTTATTCCTAACGTCTTTTGTGATGCTAATCACTTTGTAAGCTTTGCAGTGTATATATTTGTTGCAACTGCAAACTTACGTACATGAATAATTCCGAAAATTCCAGTTATCAGCCAACGGTTGCCCAGCGTATTAAATCTATCATCGGCGGCTCATTAGGCAATTTGGTTGAGTGGTATGATTGGTATATTTACTCGGCATTCTCGCTTTATTTTGCTGGTTATTTTTTTCCGTCGCAAAATCCCACAGCTGAATTATTGAATACTGCCGGCATCTTTGCCATTGGCTTTTTAATGCGCCCCATAGGTGGTTGGCTAATGGGTACCTATGCAGACAAGCATGGCCGAAAAAAAGCGCTCACTTTATCTATTATGCTTATGAGTTTCGGCTCGCTCATTATTGCCTTTGTGCCGGGGTATAACCAAATTGGTATCGCAGCACCAGCACTTTTGGTATTGGCACGTATTATACAGGGCCTAAGCGTAGGTGGCGAGTACGGAACCAGCGCTACTTACCTAAGCGAAATGGCCGCCCGTAAGCATCGTGGCTTCTATTCTAGCTTTCAGTACGTGACCTTAATTATGGGGCAGTTGGTAGCCCTGGGCGTGCTGGTTTTACTGCAAAGAGTATTTCTAACCGAACGGGAATTGCATGCTTGGGGTTGGCGAATCCCTTTTATAATTGGTGCAGTGCTGGCCATCACGGTAATGTATCTGCGACGCAGTTTGCATGAGTCGGCCACACTGGTACAAAAAGGGACACAGCAGGAGCGAGGTACATTGCGTGCGCTGGCACGTCACCCTAAAGCAGTACTAACCGTTATCGGTTTAACCGTTGGTGGTACAGTTGCATTTTATACTTATACCACATACATGCAGAAGTTTTTGGTGAATACATCTGGATTTTCAAAAGCCGATGCTACAATTATATCAACCATCACTTCGGTTGTTTTTATGCTGTTACAACCGCTGTTTGGCTTATGGTCTGACAGAATAGGCCGACGTCCATTGCTGATCGGTTTTGGTATTTTAGGGACGTTAAGCACTATACCAATAATGACCGCACTGGGGCATACCCATAATTTATGGGAGGCAGTAGGTTTAATACTGTTGGCGTTAACAATTGTAAGCGGTTACACCTCTATTAACGCGGTGGTAAAAGCCGAGCTGTTTCCTGCCGAGGTGCGGGCATTGGGCGTTGGTTTTCCCTATGCTATAGCCGTTTCCATATTTGGCGGTACTGCCGAATATATTGCTTTGTGGTTTAAACAGGCCGGTTACGCCGGTTGGTTCAATTATTATGTTACCGGCTGCATACTGATATCGCTTATTATTTATGTGTTTATGAATGATACGCACAAGCACTCAAAAATTGAAGATGTGCACGATGCCTAAATTGCAAGCAGCTAATAAAATGCCCTAGATTTAATTAATGTAATTGCGGCCACTAAGCTTAAGGCAAGTCATAACAGCTACTACGACTCTTACTTATCCATGGCAATTGTTTTCTTATTTCCGTTTATATTTGGTGAAGCATCAACCACTTATGCAAATTGAAATTAAGCTTCCCAAAAAGATTATGCTTCGCCAACGTGAAATTACTGCCGATTATATGGTGGCATTGGACAAGCATTTGGATGATATATTGACTGGCCGCGCTTTAGACATGTTTGAGATACGTGACTTTGCCGACCAAATGCATATTGATGCACGCCACCTAAGCAACACCATAAAACTGGTAACAGGCAAAGCGCCCTGCTATTTTTACGAGCATAAAATTATGGACATTGCCCGGCGCGAGTTACAGGAAACCGATGCGTCCGTTTCGGAAATTGCCGTGCGTTTAACTTACGATCCGTCTAACTTCGTAAAATTTTTTAAACGTTATCAAGGGGTAACTCCAAAGCAATACCGTGAACAAATACGGGCTTCTTCGTTTACAAACGATACAAAAACTGAAACTCTCACCATTTAAACTGAAGCTATCACCATAATTTCTGAACAGCCGCTGCATAATTTTGTATCATACTTAAACAAAATAAGATATGAGTACAAACAAAATAGCCCTGATAACCGGCGGTAGCCGCGGATTGGGCAAAAACATGGCCCTTCACATTGCCAAAAAAGGAATTAATGTAGTTATTACTTACAACAGCAATAAAGAGGAGGCCGACAAAGTAGTAGCCGAAATTGAACAAGCCGGCCAAAAAGCCGCAGCTTTACAGCTGAATACCGGTGATGTAAAAACTTTTGATGCCTTTATTACTTCACTGACCGGATTATTGCAAAACACCTTCGGTACTGATAAGATCAACTTTTTAGTGAACAATGCAGGTATAGGTATCCATGCCTCGTTTGCCGAAACAACAGAAGAGCAGTTTGATGAATTGATGAATATCCATTTTAAAGGTACATTTTTTTTAACTCAAAAAGCTCTGCCTGTTATTGCCGACGGTGGCCGCATCATCAACATATCTTCTGGCTTAGCGCGTTTTAGTACACCCGGTTATGCAGCTTATGCCAGCATGAAAGGCGCTATGGAAACTTTAACTAAATATCAGGCAAAAGAATTGGGGGCCCGTGGTATTGCCGTTAATATTGTGGCACCCGGCGCTATTGAAACTGACTTTGGCGGTGGTATGGTGCGCGATAATGAGCAGGTAAACAAAGGGATTGCGTCACAAACTGCATTAGGACGTGTGGGTTTGCCTGATGACATTGGCGGTGTTGTGGCATTTTTATGTACCGAAGAAGCTCGATGGATAAATGCGCAACGCATAGAGGCTTCAGGCGGTATGTTTGTGTAAAACATTATACTATAGAAATATCAAAGCCGGGTTTATCCCGGCTTTGATATTTCTACCTGTTTCAATACGCATTTTTTTACATCTTTGCACCCATGAGCAAACTGTGGCAAAAAACTACCAACGTTGACGAACTGGTTGAAAGTTTTACCGTTGGACGCGATCGCGAATTTGACCGCCAGATGGCAGCTTTCGACGTATTGGGTTCATTAGCACATACTCAAATGCTGCAAACCATCGGACTGTTAAATGATGATGACCTGCAACTGGTGCAACGCGAACTGAAAAGCATTTACCGGGACATTGAAAATAACAATTTTGAGATTGAAGCCGGCGTAGAAGATGTGCATTCGCAAGTAGAATTGTTATTAACCCGCCGCATTGGTGATGCTGGTAAAAAAATTCACAGCGGCCGTTCACGTAATGATCAGGTGCTGGTTGACTTGAAATTGTTTTTCCGCCATGAACTGCAACAGGTAGTTAATGAAGTACAGCAGTTATTTACTTTGCTCATCAGCTTAAGTGAAAAGTATAAACAAGTGTTGTTGCCTGGTTACACACATTTACAGGTAGCTATGCCATCGTCTTTTGGTTTGTGGTTTGGCGCTTATGCCGAAAGCTTGATAGATGATTTGGAACTTTTGCTGGCTGCTTATAAAATAACTAACAAAAACCCTCTGGGTTCAGCAGCGGGCTATGGCTCATCATTTCCGTTAAATCGTACGTTAACAACGCAATTATTGGGTTTTGAAAGCTTAAATTATAATGTGGTTTATGCTCAAATGGGTAGGGGCAAAACCGAGCGTATTATTGCGCAGGCATTATCGTCAATTGCGGCAACCCTCGGAAAAATGGCTATGGATCAGTGCCTGTACTTAAGCCAAAATTTCACCTTCGTTAGTTATGCCGAAAATTTAACCACCGGCAGCAGCATCATGCCGCATAAGAAGAACCCAGATGTTTGGGAGATTATGCGTGGCAAGTGTAACCGTATGCAAGCTTTGCCTAACGATATTGCTATGATGACTAGCAATCTGCCATCAGGTTATCATCGTGAAATGCAGCTGTTGAAGGAGCTGTTGTTTCCTGCATTTACCGAACTAAAAAGCTGTTTGCACATGGCCAATTTCATGCTGCAGCATGTTGAGGTAAAAAACAACATTTTGGAAGACCCTAAATATGCCTACCTGTTCAGCGTTGAGGAAGTGAACCGCCAGGTGCTGGAAGGTGTGCCTTTTCGCGATGCTTATAAGCAGGTAGGACTGGCTATTGAACAAGGTAACTTCAATCCCGATAAAGAAGTACATCACACTCATGAAGGTAGCATTGGCAATTTATGCAATGAGCAAATTACTACTGCTATGAATAGTGTTTTGCAGCAGTTTAATTTCGATAAAACAGAAGTTGCTATCAGTAAATTAGTAACGGAGTAAAAGAAAAGATGATGAACGGCCAGAACCGAAAAGACATATACCCCGGATTGGAGGTTGATATTATTTTAAAGAAAGATCAGCGCTCGGGCACGTTAACACGAGGCATCGTTAAAAATTTACTTACCAGCGCAGCCTACCATTCTCGTGGTATAAAGGTTAGGTTGGAAGACGGACAGATTGGGCGCGTTGCTTATATTGTGGGCGACGAAGATTAAATTGGTATACCAGTTAGCTTTTGCTACCTTGCATTGCTACCATCTTTCATGACGCCAGATAAACGCCGCCGAAGCCTAACAGACAACTTGATTTACTTAGATGCCCATCATAGGTTAATCATTTCGTTTGTACTTAGTGTTATCGGTTTCTTTTTTAGTCATAACAAACTACCTGTAACCGAAGTAGTATTGATTACCTGGATGTGCTTTGCATTCAGCCTAATTGTATTACAATGGTTGGTAATTTTGTTTTCTCATCCTAAAGATATGGGCCATTTGGCGGGGATAGAAGATTCGAGCCGCACGTTTATCTTTTTGTTTGTTGTGGCCGCCTCATTAATCAGTTTGCTAGCCATTGTATTTTTACTAAAGTCGGGAAAAGACGCTTCTGCTTCTGATATTAGCAGGCATGTATTCCTGACTACAGGATCAGTAATTACATCTTGGTGGTTGGTGCATACCGTGTTTACGTTGCGCTATGCACATATCTACTATGATACTACTACCGACCAAGGTGGTGTAAAACCTGCCTGCGGTCTGCAATTCCCGGCCGAACCTGAACCCGATTACATGGATTTTGTTTATTTTTCGTTTGTGATAGGGATGACTTTTCAGGTATCCGATGTGGAAATTTCCTCCCGCAGAATGCGCCGCTTGGCCTGGATGCATGGTTTAATATCATTTGCCTTTAATACTGCTATAGTGGCTTTGAGTATTAATATCATCTCAGGGTTAGTATCACAAAAGTAAGCGCTTAACGTACTAAATTTCAGGGCTTTTATTTTAGGTTCTTTCTTAACAATATATCAGTCTGCTTATCATTGCCCAACATAAAATCATGCTTACCACAATATTCAAATCCTATACGTTCATAAAAGCGGATAGCGTTACGGTTGTGTTCCCATACGCCTAACCATACAAAATCGTGTTGGTTTTGATGGGCTACTTCAAATGCGAAGGTTAACATTTGCTCGCCAAATCGTTTTCCTTGATGTTTAGCCAGCACGTATAATCTTTCCACTTCTAAACTGTTCTGATCTTTATATTCGTTTTGGGCCTCTTGAATATTTAATTTTATAAAGCCAACGGTTTCGCCATTCAATTGGGCAAAATAAAAAGTAGAGCCGTTGGTGTTAATCTCAGCTTCCAGCTTTTGGCGAGTGAAGGATTGGGCAGCATAGGTCTCCATATCTTCTGCACGATTCTGGTCATAAAAAGCCTTGAAGAATGTTTCTCTGCTTAATTTTACCAGTTCATCTAGATCTGCTAAACCTACTTTTCTCAACTCAATAAAAGACACTTTTAAAGCAATTTTAAAATTGATTACTCGAACTGGTTTTGCAAACGTGTTAAACGCTCTATCATTAAGTTTAACTTTTCCTGTTCACGTTTAAATATTCTGTCTTTTAGGTAAAACGTAATAAACAACAACCAAGCAATATTCCCGGTATACGCAATAATTTTAGCTTTGGGCGATAGGGCACTTAATACCTCAAAAAAGTAGAGGGATAAGCCGATGCTGAGCATTAATGTAAATATATAATAAATCCAGCCATACATCCGTGCCCGCCCACGCTGGTATTCTTGCAGGCTTTGCAAGTATTCGCCTGGTGCTATGGTTACATCGTGTTTAGTTAATATGCGGTAATCTCTTATCATTAAACAGGTGCATATAATTACAGCTAATATAATTGTGAAGCCGCCAGCATACGTAGTCCAGTACTCAAAAGGCAAAAACAAAATAATGGCTAGTAATATTCCTGTGGTAGTAAGCATACCAGTAATATTCCACATCAGTTTTCGGCTCAAGTCGCCGGTACCTTTTTTTACCTGTTTTAGTACGCGGTCAACTTCCAGCTTATCAGGTTTGGGTTGTGCTTGCCAAACCGATAGTAAATGATCAAAGTCTTTCATAGTGGTTATATAGATCGGTTAGCTTTTGTTTTATACGATAAATTTTTACCCGCAGATTGCCCTCGGATATACCCGAAATTTCTGCAATTTCAGGATAAGGCATCTCGTCCAGTACCATAGTAATTATAATCCTTTCTGATTCTTCGAGCTTGGCTATACACTTGTACAGCAAGGCTACCTGTTCATTTTTTTCTGAAAACTCTTCGCGATGTGTTTCGGCCATTTGAGGGGTCAGCTCTTCTTTAGCTTGTCGTTTTTCCGACCGTAAGTATGTTAAGCAGGTGTTTACCGCAATACGATAAATCCATGTTGATATCATGGCCTTGTTCCTGAACTTATCCAGGTTTTGCCAAACTTTTACAAACGTTTCCTGCAGCAGGTCGTTGGCGGCGTCTTCATCTCCGGTGTAACCGTAGCACAAACGATATATTTTCTTGGAATTCGATTCAAATATTTGCCTGAAGGCATCGTCTTTAGCAGCCACTTGTAATTTAGTTTTTGGATGTTAGATGCAAATATGATTGCGTTTGTTACACAAAATCCCGCTTATCTATCCAACTTATCTTTTCGTCGGCCTGTTGTACAACGCTTTCAAACTCGTGCCGATGGTCAAATTGCAAGTCTTCGTGCAGCGCGCCAATGAGTTTGCTAGTTTTTTCTAATTGTTTAATGAGAAGCTGTCTGAGCGGTTTGTATCCTGTACGCAGGTCTACATGTTGTATATAATTTCGGCAATAATGAATTAACAACTCAATTTCGGCCGGTTTCGATGCCATAAACTTCACATGCTTATTAATTAGCTTCAAAATTTTTCGTAGCCCTTTGGCCGCATAATAGCTGTGTTTAAGCAAACTGCCAAACATACCATCTACTTCCTGCTTCACGTTTTCTGTGTAAACCGTGTCATTGTCAGCTTCGAACATTAAGTAGGAAAGCAGCTCTTTGTTTTCTTTCTTATACTTAGCAAGGCGTAGGCACAGGTCGGCCATTTGCGGGCCACTCAGGTGCTGCAGTTCTTTTTTTATAGCTTGTAAGTTGTAGGTATTAACACCCATGCATTCATCAAAAATTTCAGCAAAATAGCAAATTGTTGTAGTTTAGCCATTCAAACTGTTACATGAAAAAAAATAAACTCACGCTTTATATTTTTATTGCTCTCATTTTAGGCATTGTTGCCGGCTATATATATAACCAACAGGTAATTAATGATTACAACAAAAAGATTGAAGTAGCCGATAAAACCTTAAAAAAAATAGACGATCAAATAATAAAATTAAAAGATACCACTTCTGCACCTTTCCAAACATTGAAAGCTGAGCGCGTTGCTCAGTTGAAGTTGAAAAAAGAAGCGGATATCAAGCGTGAGGATAAACTGGTTTGGTTCAGCATTTTAAGCGATATATTTTTACGTCTTATTAAAATGATTGTTGCCCCCCTGGTATTTACCACACTGGTAGTTGGTGTAGCCAAGGTTGGCGACATTAAAGCAGTTGGCCGCATTGGTGGCAAAACCATGCTTTGGTTTTTGAGTGCTACATTGGTTTCCTTATTGTTAGGGATGGTACTGGTTAACTTTTTTAGACCGGGCGAAAACATGCATATTCCGTTGCCTGATAGTCATTTAAGTACTGGTATACAAAAATCGGCTTTATCACTGCGCGACTTTGTGAGCCACGTATTTCCTAAAAGCTTCATTGAGTCGATGGCCAATAATGAAATATTACAGATTGTGGTATTTGCGCTATTTTTTGGCGTAGCCACCGCTGCCATCGGCGAAAAGGGCGACATCGTTATTAAAGCGATGGATGCTTTTGCGCATGTTATCCTTAAAATAACCGGCTATGTGATGCAACTGGCGCCATTGGCCGTGTTTGGTGCCATAACCGCTGTTATTGCAAAACAGGGATTGGGTATTATATCTACCTATGCCATTTTTATAGGTGAGTTTTATTTCTCGTTAGTAATGTTGTGGCTGGTTATTTTGCTGGCTGGCTTTTTTGTTTTAGGTAAAAGAGCTTTTACTTTAATTAACCGAATTAAGGATGCGATGCTTATTGCTTTCAGTACCTCAACCAGTGAGGCCGCTTATCCCCGTATTTTAATGGAGCTGGAACGGTTTGGCTGTAATAATAAAATTGTAAGTTTTGTGTTACCGCTGGGTTACTCGTTTAACCTGGATGGCTCAATGATGTACATGACTTTTGCTTCGTTGTTCCTGGCACAATCATACGGTATCCATCTTTCTTTTGAGCAGCAACTGTCGATGCTGTTGGTACTGATGCTTACCAGTAAGGGCGTTGCTGGTGTGCCACGTGCTTCGCTGGTGGTAATTGCCGGTACTATAGCTATGTTTAATATCCCTGAAGCCGGATTGGCTTTACTGATTGGCATAGACCCGTTATTAGATATGGGCCGCTCGGCTACCAACGTTTTAGGTAACGCCATGGCTACTGCAGTGGTTAGTAAATGGGAGGGGGAGCTGCAAAAGTAATTTTGCATGACGTAAGGATTGTGTAATACCTGCAATCGCCGTTGTACAATCTGTATATTTGTACCCTTATTTAACAATTAAACCCTCATGTCCGACAAATCAAAAAAAATGTTTCTGATTGCCAGTGTGGTAGTGCCGCTGTTATTGTATTGCGTGTATTATTACGGTATGATGATCAAGAATGCGCCTTATCGTTTTTCTGACTTTCAATACCTGCGCTTTGAATATGGTAACGGCGATAGCTTAATTAATAAATACAATTCTAAAACCGGAGCTTATCAATATCTGAATAACCATGACGAATTGAAAGTTACCAAATTGAAATTAAATAAAGACGACCTGTTGTATCTGCATCGTAAAGCAGCCGACTTAGGTTTCTGGAATTTCCCAACTGTAGAGGAAAACTCATCTAAGAAATCGCCTTCCGAAAAAACGCCCCATTACCTCATGGAATTTGTTTATAAAAACAAAACCAAGAAAGTGATTTTTGATGCCGCTTATGATGGTGACCGTTCTTTAAAAGATGCTAACGAAAGGCTGATTAAAGAAATTCAGAAAAAACTGGAAGAAGCAGAAGTCCGTTCAAAAAGGGCGGCACAATAAGCTGATTTAATAGTTAGCTTATTTGTACTTATGGCGTTGCTTTTATAAATAAGTATTTTTATATTTGCACCTCAAATTTTTAAACAATTAAATAACAAACAATGTACGCAATAGTAGATATAGCCGGACAGCAATTTAAAGTTGCAAAAGACCAGCACCTCTTTGTACACCGCCTACAAGGAGATGAGGGCGCTAGTATTGAATTTGACAAAGTATTGTTAGCTGAAAACGAAGGTAAATTCACCTTAGGTAGCGCTTTACAAGGTGCTAAAGTATCGGCCACAATCGTGTCTCATGTAAAAGGTGAAAAAGTTCTTATTTTCAAAAAGAAAAGAAGAAAAGGCTACAAAAAGAAAAATGGCCACCGTCAGCAATTCACTAAAATTAGCATTACTGGTATTACATTATAATTTAAGGTTTAACGCCGAAGCTGTTTTTGCAGTTTCATAACAATATTAAAACATGGCACACAAAAAAGGAGCGGGTAGTTCCAAGAACGGCCGCGAATCGCATAGTAAACGTCTAGGTATCAAAATTTTCGGTGGTCAGCCTGCAATTGCTGGTAATATCATCGTTCGTCAGCGTGGTACCCGCCATAATCCAGGTCAAAACGTAGGTATCGGTCGTGACCATACTTTATTTGCTTTGATCGACGGTCAGGTAGTTTTCAAAAAGAAAGCTGATAACCGTTCATATGTATCAGTATTACCTTTCGAAACTGCTGACGTTGCCGTAGCAACCAAACCAGTTGTAAACGTAAACACTGAAGCTGCTGCTGTTGCTGCTCCAACTAATGGTAAAGCTAAAAACGCTGTTGTAACTGAAGAAGCACCACAAGCAGAAACTGCTACTGAAGGTGAAGAAGTTGTAGCTGAGTAATTTCTCAGTCAACTAATAACATAAAAAAGCCCGTATCAAATGATACGGGCTTTTTAGTTTATCTGTTTTTTAAAGAAACTGGTAATTGAATAGGAATAGTAACAACAGTTTTTTGCGTATTGTTGGAATCAATAAGTCCGCTTATTGGCTTTTTTCGCGCAAACAATTTCACAACTCGCAGTACTTCTGCATCACCATCAGAAGATAAACTTTTGCTTATCCTTACAGCCGTTATTTTTCCGTCTGGTTCAACTTCAAGTTGCACAACTATTTCGGCTGTTGTTCCATCAATAGTTACTTGTTTCAGCGGCTTTAAGTTCTTGTTTAAAAATTTGTTAAATTTCGATACCCAATCTGCGGAAGGATATATTTTATCAGCATACAGATAAACATCTCCAAATATATCGGTTTGTGCTTTTGCTCCAAAAGTACTTACAATGAATGCTAAAGAAATTAAAAGCTTTTTCAACCAGCTATCTTTTAAAGTTTAACTAATTTTCTCTCATCATTAGTCCTTCTGCAAAGTCATGAAGTTGCTGCTTTTGTTCAAAAGGTAGCTTTATCTTATGTAAGGCTTCAAAAGCTTTATTAATAAATTCATGCATGGCTTGCTCAGCATATTGTCTTACCTGCAATTGATTGTATATGTTGGTAACAGCGGTAATCTTTTTAAGGTTGTCGCAATTATCATTATTAAGCCACATAAGCAATTCCAGCGCTTGTTGGCCTTGGGCCAGTTCAATGGCTTTAATAAGTAGATAAGTTTTCTTGTTAGAAATAATGTCGCCACCTACCTGCTTGCCAAATTTATCCGGGTCGCCATACACATCTAAAATATCATCTTGCAATTGGAAGGCAATACCTAATTGCTCGCCAAAAGTATAAAGCAATTCAGCATCCTGCGCAGCAGCACCACCAATCAGAGCACCAATTTTTAATGCACCACCTAGCAGCACCGCTGTTTTTAAGCGAATCATATTCAGGTAGGCATCAATTTGTACATCAGTTTGACGCTCAAAGTTCATGTCAAACTGCTGCCCTTCGCAAACGCCTACTGCTGTAGTGTTAAAGATATCAAGCACATCCCTAAGTATGCTATTCTCAACCTGCATTATTAGCTTGTAGGCCTCTACCAGCATGACGTCACCGGATAAGATGCCTACGTTGGTATTCCACTTTTCGTGTACGGTAGCACGGCCGCGGCGCAAGGGCGCATTGTCCATGATATCATCGTGCACCAAGGTAAAGTTGTGAAATACTTCAATAGCTAAGGCTGGTGGCACAGCTGATGTTGTATCACCACCAAACATATCGCAAGCCATCAACAACAGGGCAGGGCGCAAGCGTTTACCGCCTAATGCTAATATGTAGGTAATCGGCTCATATAGTTCAGCTGGTTGTAACGGGAATTTTAAATCGTTAACACCTTTCTCTATCAGTAGCTGCAAGTTTTTTAATGTATTCATAAATGATTAGGGGCGCTGTAATAGAAAATTAATCCAGCACCAACGTAAAATCTATTTGTCTTTTTACCAGATCTACGTTTTTTACTTTTATCCGGACTTCATCGCCCAGTTGATAAACTTTCTTTTTGCGTTGCCCTATAATGGCGTAGTTTTTCTCGTCTAAGGTATAAAAGTCATCTGATATATCGCGCAGCCTGATCATACCTTCGCAGTTATTTTCGATAATTTGCACATACATACCCCATTCAGTTACGCCGGAAATTACGCCGTTAAACATTGAACCTATATTATCCTGCAAGTATTCGGCCTGTTTGTATTTCACCGAAGCGCGTTCGGCATCAGCCGCTTTCTTTTCCATTTCAGAACTGTGCTTACACAACACCTCATAATGTTCGGCATTGGCCGATTGCCCTCCGTTCAAATAGTGAAATAATAAACGGTGAGACATCACGTCCGGGTAACGGCGTATTGGCGAGGTAAAGTGTGTATAATGGTCAAATGCTAATCCGTAGTGGCTGCTGCTTTTGGTAGTATAAATAGCTTTAGCCATTGACCGGATGGCCAATTGTGTTAATACATTCTGTTCTTTTTTGCCTTCCACATCCTTCATCAGGTGGTTTAACGACTTGGCAATTTCCCTGTCCGATTTCATGTTAATTCGGTACCCGAAGCGGGCCGCAAACTGTGCAAAGTTACCCAAGGTTTCGGGATTAGGCGCGTCGTGGGCACGGTATACAAAGGCATATTTCTTTTTACCTTTTCCTTTTTTGCTTACAAACTCGGCTACTTTTCGATTGGCCAGCAACATGAAATCTTCAATCAGTTTGTGAGCATCCTTACGTTCTTTAACATACACGCCTATAGGTTTACCCTGTTCATCCAGTTTAAATTTAACTTCCGTACTTTCAAAGCTGATGGCACCATGCTTAAATTTTTGCTCGCGCAGTTTGTAGGCTATTTCATTCAATTGTTTTATTTCTTGAGCGTAGTCACCTTCACCGGCTTCAATAATTTCCTGTACCTCTTCGTACGCAAAGCGACGGTTAGAGTGAATAATGGTTTTGCCAAACCATTCTGTTAGTACCCGGCCTTCAGTATCCATTTCAAATACGGCGGCAAAGCAAAGCTTATCTTCGTTAGGCCTCAGCGAGCATAAGCCGTTCGACAGGCGCTCGGGAAGCATGGGTATCACGCGGTCAACCAGGTATACGGAAGTAGCACGTTCATAAGCTTCTTTATCAAGCGCCGAATCGGGAATGATATAATGTGATACATCAGCAATGTGAATACCTATTTCGAAATTTCCATTTTCAAGCGCTTTGAATGACAGGGCATCATCAAAGTCTTTAGCGTCTACCGGGTCAATGGTGAACGTGATGACGTCTCTAAAATCTCGGCGTTTAGCTATTTCCTCTTCGGTAATTTCTTCGGGTATCGCTTCCGATTCGCGTTCTACCTCATCAGGGAAAGATAGTGGGAATCCGTAATCGGCCAAAATCGCGTTCATCTCGGTGTTGTTCTCACCCTGAACACCTAATACATTTTTGATGCGACCTACCGGATTTTTGGCATCAGCTGGCCACTCAGTAATTTCGGCAATCGCCTTCATGCCATTTTTAGCACCGTTCAAATCGCCTAATGGAATAAAAATATCTTGCAACATTTTACGGTCATCGGGAACCAAAAATGCAAAGCGTTCCGACATTTTTACAATGCCGGTAAACTCCATTTTGGATCGCTGCAATATTTCTACCACTTCGCCCTCTTTGCGCTTGCCTTTGCTTTTGGCATAAACATAAATTTTTACACGGTCGCCATGCAAGGCAGTGCGTAATTTACGTGGGGCAACATAAATGTCGTTTTCAAATTCGTCGTCGGTAACAATAAACGCCGAGCCATCGGTTGTCATATCCACCCGGCCTTCAGTAAAGGTTTTGAGTTCCAATAATTGGAATTTACCCGGAGCAACTTCTTTCAAAGTTTCCTTTTTAGTTTCTTCCTTAAGTATCTCCAATATGGTTTTGCGGGATTCTGCATCGTCGATGTTAAGCCGAGATGATACCTGCTTATAGTTTAATATTGCGTTGTCATTCTTTTCAAAAACGTTGATTACTAACTGACTAAGTACGTGTTTTATTGATGATGACGTTGTTTTTTTCTTTGACATAGATAATTGGTGATGGGGCTAATATACATAACCTAAGCTAATTAAGCCGAGTAATAGCCTGTTTACCTAAGCTTAACAACCGAAGTGCAATTTTATTTTAAATAAAAATAAAGTTTGATAAAGGAGACGTTAACGACTCTTTAGGTCTATTTGAGGAATGGATGCAATAAGTTTCCGGGTGTACGCAGTTTGTGGATGGTTGTACAATTGCTCAGTTGGTGCAATTTCTTCAATTTGCCCTTTATTGATTACCATAATTCTGTCGGATATATGTTTAATCACCGACAAATCATGCGATATGAAAATGTAAGTTAGCCCCAAATCTCTTTGTAGTTTGCGCAGCAAATTTAAAATTTGTGCCTGAACAGATACATCTAGCGCAGATACGGATTCATCACAAATGATGAATTTTGGTTCCAGGGCCAGCGCCCGCGCTATCACAATACGTTGCCTTTGCCCGCCCGAAAACTCGTGCGGATAGCGGTTAAAATGTTCTGGCAGCAAATTTACACGTTCCAGTAATTCCAATGCCTTTTGCCGACGCTGATTGTCATTTTGATGCAGGCCATGTACTTGCATAGGTTCCATCAATTGTTGACCAACGGTAAACCGGGGATTTAAAGACGAGTAAGGATCTTGAAATATAATTTGTATTTGCTTACGCATTTTGCGTAGGTCGGTTGCATTCAACTGCAATAGATTCACACCGTTAAATTCAATTTGGCCTGATGTGGGTTCAATTAGCCGCAGTATGCTACGTCCTAAAGTAGTTTTACCCGAACCTGATTCACCAACCAGGCCCAGCGTTTCGCCCGGATAAACTTCAAAGGTAATGTCATTCACTGCTTTGATATAATGTTTTCCAGATGAAAACCAGCCGGATTTAACCGGAAACCAAGTGCATAAATTTTTAATGTTAAGTATTGGTTGATTGCTGTATATCTGCTGTTTATGTTGATTTATCTCAACCCCGGTGTAAGATTGTTGCACCCTGATATCATCAATGGTAACACCTGTGCTGGTTAATTCATCCCGTTCTCCAACTATTAAGAAGTCGGCCAGTACAGGAAGATTCTTCAACTGATGAGAAGGAGAAGGGCGGCTAGCTAGCAAAGCTTTGGTGTAGGGGTGTTGCGGATGGGTAAATAGCGGTTGAACCGGCCCTTGTTCTATAGCTGCGCCTTTATACATCACCAATACTTCATCTGCAATCTGACTAACTACACCTAAATCATGCGATATAAAAAGCAGACTCATATCACGTTCCTGCTTTATTTTAAGCAGCAGGTCTATGATGGTTTTTTGTACAGTAACATCCAACGCGGTAGTTGGTTCATCAGCAATAAGCAGGTCGGGATCACAACTCAGCGCCATGGCAATCATCACCCGCTGGCGTTGGCCACCGGAGAGTTGGTGTGGGTAGCTGTCAAACATACTTTCCGGTCGCGGAAGCTGCACCTCTTTAAAAAAATTAATTGCCGCCTGGCGCGCAGCAGCTTTGCTTAAACGCTGATGCTGGCGTATGGCTTCTGTAATTTGCTTGCCGCAGGTAATTACCGGATTCAGGGAAGTCATCGGTTCCTGAAAAATCATAGCCATCCGGTTGCCGCGCAAATTCCGCATTTCTTTTTCGGTTAACCTGTACAAGTCATTGCCAGCGAATGTAATTTGGCCATTGATAAGGCTGCGTTGTTCGTCGAGCAAACGCATAATAGCTAAAGCTGTTACCGATTTGCCCGATCCCGACTCGCCTACGATACCCAAGGTTTTACCTTTTGGTAAATTAAACGATATACCTTTTACAGCGTCGAATAACCCGGCTTGTGTTTTGAATTGTATGTGTAAATGATTAACTGAAAGCATAGTGCAGATGCACGCTCAATATAAGTGAAATTTGAAGGTTGATGACAGTGTTTATCGAAAAAGGTTTTAAACTGACAGGTTATTGACTAACAATAGTGATGTTATCGTCTTCCAAAAGTTCATCGCCTTTAAAGCGTTTAAGCAATTGCGCGGTTGTTACTACATCTTTTTGGCAGTATGTGCAAATGCGATCCAACTCGTTGTTAATCCAATAAACGTCGGCAACCATGCTGCCGTCAATATCGTCCTTAGGTGTTGGAATACCAAATATAGCAGCCAATAGGCTAAGCGAGGTGTAATTTTTAAAGTCGCCAAACTTCCACATCTCCATGGTGTCCATGTGGCAAATCTCCCATGGCTTCTTACATGAAATATCTAGTTGCTTAGGCAGCTTAATTCGGTTGATAAGCATCCTTCGGCAGATGTAAGGAAAATCAAATTCTTTGGCGTTGTGGCCTACCAGAATCAATTTTTCGGACATGCCGTTTAATAGGTCTGCAAATTTTTGCAGCAGCGAAGCTTCGTCGTGCGATGCAAATGATTTTACCCGTAAGCCGTGGCTGTTGGTAAATATTCCGGCCGATATGCAGATGATTTTGCCGAACTCAGCCAAAATGCCAGCGCATTTATAAAACTCTTCCGGTGTTTCATCATTCCGCTGACGTTTGGTTTTATCTGCCCAAAGCTTTTGCATAGGTGCAGGCAATTGATCGTAACTGCTGTACTGTGGCACAGTTTCGATATCGATTACCATTACATTTTGAAAATCTAAGTTCTCCAGCATCAGGGGCATCCTCAAAAACAGACGCAAAATAACACAATTTAAACGATTTAATATTAACTAAACGGCAATTTGCCTTTGAACCACATTGAAAATAATCTTAAATACCTTGATTTATGCTTGGAGATGGTGCCATTAGGCAATATATTTTCTTTTTTTAAGTTTGCACTATTAATCGTGAGTGACCTTTATACATTACTGGAAACTCGTTTTCAAGCTCAGCCTATGATCATAACAAAGCTATCTATAGTAATACCGGCCTACAACGAAGGCAGAACCATACATCTGATTTTAGATAAAGTAAAGGCCGTTGAGCTGATCAATAATATCCGTAAAGAAATCATCATTGTTAACGACTGCTCTAAAGATGATACCGAAGATGCCATCGCACTTTATAAAGCATCAAACCCCGATATGGATATCCAGTATTTTAAGCACGAGGTGAATAAAGGTAAAGGGGCTGCTTTACATACCGGGATATCTAAAGCAACAGGAGAGTACCTGATTATTCAGGATGCCGACTTGGAATATGACCCGTATGAATATAACGACTTGCTAAAACCGATTGTAAATGGTTTTGCCGATGTGGTTTATGGGTCGCGCTTTATGGGCAGTAATCCCCACCGCATATTATTCTTTTGGCATACCATTGGTAACCGCTGGCTTACGTTTGCTTCGAACATGTTTTCCAACCTAAATCTTACGGATATGGAAACATGCTATAAACTCTTTAATACCAGAATTATTCAGGGTATTGCTTTAACCGAAAAGCGTTTTGGATTTGAGCCCGAAGTGACCCAAAAAATAGCCCGAGTGCCACGTATACGTATTTATGAAGTGGGTATATCCTATTACGGCCGAACTTATGAAGAAGGTAAAAAGATAGGATGGAAAGATGGTTTCAGGGCTATATACTGTATCCTAAAATATGGCTTGTTTAAAGCAAGATAAACCGGGTCTTTCTTCTTATAAAATTGCTTGCTCAAATTCGGAAGGCCGCATTTGGGTAAGCTGATAAAAGGTGTTACTAAATGCCGATAAGCTGTTGTAACCCGTTGCAAATGCAATCTGGCTTAAAGTTAAATCTGCCTGCAGCATCATTTCAACAGCCTTGACCATGCGTAGCTGTTTAAGGTATTGCAAAAAAGAAATGCTCAACGTAGATTGAAACAGCCGGGATAAAGTGCGCTCGCTTAGTCCAAAGTGTGCACTTACACTTTGTAATGATAACGGCTGGGCAATATTATTATGAAGAAAATTTAATATTGGCCGTATGCGCTCATTTACCGTGGTAGGTAATACAATAGGTAAGTGTCTGGCACCGAGCTGCGGTAAGATTGTTTTTATGGCAACTACAAACGAGAATCCATCGTCCGAAGGTTGAATATCGCCATTCCACTGTTCGGTAAATACAATCATTTCATGTAACAGGCTGGTAATAGGGTATATGCCCATACGGCCATAAAACTCATTGCGCCCGTCATCACTACTATAAAAATACAAGTTGCGTATGGCTGTTGCGGTGTGGCGTACCTGTAAAACATGATTTAGCCTGGCAGGTATCCATATAAAATGCCGGGCCGGTATCACATAAGTATTATCGCCAATCTGCACGTAGGCTATACCGCCTTGTACGTAAGTTAATTGGCCTTTTTTGTGGCTGTGCAACGAAAATTTCCTTTCTACCTTTTCGTGCAGAACATATACCGAATCGGGGTTTTTATCTATTAGTATTAAGTTTTCCTCTCTCATAGTTTCCGTTCGTTGGATTGGCCGGAATAATCAAATTTTAGGCAAGTTAGATAAAATTACCCATAAGCCGGATTGGTAATTTTGTGCATTATTCTTTATGTATTATTCTTTCAAAAAAATACTAATCATATTGAGTCTAATAGCTGCTTGGCAAGCAGGTAGGGCTCAGGTAAGCGCCGTTGCAGCACCTCCGGTGCCACTCACTTTACAACAGGTATGGAATCAGGCCGAGCAATACAACAAAAGCATCCAGATGCAACAGTTGAGTGTTCGGGGCAGCGAAGAGGAAATCAAAGATGCCAAAGCCGAGCGTTTACCCGAAATCACGGCCGCCGGCGAGTATGCTTATGTCAGTAATTTGCCAATGTATGAAAATGGCTTATTCCATACACCAACTCAATATCCCGTGCTGCATACTTATTACCGTTTTGGTGGCGATGCCACATTTAACCTATACGCTGGTAATAAAACCAACCTTAAAATTAAAGAGCAGGAAACCATTAAACACCTCAGGGAAGAGCAAAAGCGGTTGACAGTTTCAGAAATAAAGCTCAGAGCCGCACAGTATTTTTTAGAACTGCGCCGGGGTATGATCTTTAAAGGCCTTATGCAAGCCAACATCGCCGAGCAGGAAAAGCAACTGGATCGTATCCGCGTATTACAAAAGAACGGTGTGGTATTAAAAAGCGATGCTTTACGCGCCGAACTTCAACTATCGCGTCAAAGGCTTACGCTAGAGCAGATTGAAAACGATATAGCCATTGCTAATCAAAAGTTGAATATCGTTATAGGTCAGCCTAATGATGCACCTATTAATCCTCTAACCAGTCAGGACAGTACAGGTTTGGTTGTTAAGTCTTATAGCGACTATTTAACCGAGGCCTTTCAAAAATCGTATCAGAATAAAATATCCGAGCAGGAAACTGAACTGCGGCGTTTACAAGTAAAAGATATAAAAGCAAATGTGTCGCCCCGTTTGGGATTGTTTGCTAACTATGCTTACAGCTATCCGCAAATACAGTTTTATCCGTACGGTGCAACCTTATACGGTTTAGGAATGACCGGTGTAAGGGCTAGTTTTCCGATATCTTCCTTTTATCATAACAAGCATAAAGTAAAAGCATCCGAACTGGAGTACCAGCGGCAGGAACTGGAACATCAGGATACACAGGATATGATTCGCCAGCAGGTGAACGAAGCTTACCTGCGGTATAAAGAGGCGTTGGATCGCATCACGGTTGCTCAAAACAATATCCGTCAGGCGACCGAGAATGCCCGGATTGTTAACAATACTTACTTCAATCAACTATCGCTGGTGACTGATCTGTTGCAATCTAACACCGAGGTGTTGCAAACCCAGTTTGATTTGGCATCAGCGCAGATAGCAGCACAATTGCAGTATTATCAATTACAAAAAGTTATAGGCAACCTCTAATTTAACATGAGCACAACCACTTCTAATCAATACACCCGAACCGACCGGCTCATCACCCGCATAAGCGCATGGATTGCCGGTATTATACTGGTAGCACTTATTGTTTGGGGAGTTATTTCCCTTTGGCAATTGTACCTGTATGAAGAAACTAATGATGCACAGGTAGAAGAATACATCAATCCCATTACCTCGCGCGTAAGCGGATACATCCGCGAAATACGTTATGAGGAAAATCAGGACGTTAAAAAAGGGGATACCTTACTTACCATAGATAACAGTGAGTATCAGTTGCAGCAGGAAGAAGCTGAAGCGGCTTTGTTAAATGCCCAGGCGCAATTGAAAGCGTTGGCCAGCAATGTGCAAACTTCTGCCAATGCATCGCAGGTAAACCAGTCGCAAATTGCTGCAGCCAAAGCGAGGTTGTGGCATCAGCAACAAGAGTACGCTCGTTATAAACGTTTGTACGAGGCTGAATCGGCCACTCAGCAACAGTTGGAAAACGTAGAAACAGCTTTGAACGTAGCGCGTTCAGATTACCAATCTGCGCTGGAAAATTATCAAACTTCATTATCTCGTGTTAACGATACCCGTGTGCAACGGGCTGTTTTAGAGGCGGAGATAAAAAGACGCCAGGCTGTGTTGAACCGTAACAAGCTGGATGTGGGTTACACTATTATCCGGGCACCTTACGATGGTAAAATGGGGCGCCGTACTATACAACAAGGTCAGGCTATACAGGCAGGTCAAACGCTGGCATTTATAGTTGACCAAGAAGCCGGTAAATGGGTGATTGCTAATTTTAAAGAAACACAGGTGCGCCACATGCACATAGGGCAGGCAGCCGAAATTGAAACCGATGCTTTTCCCGGTCGCAAGTTTAAAGGCAGTATTATTTCATTATCACCCGCAACCGGCTCCCGGTTCTCGCTACTGCCGCCGGATAATTCGACCGGCAACTTTGTTAAAATTGTGCAACGCATTCCGGTCCGTATCCGGCTCACTGAAGCTCGTGATGTTATAGACCCGTTGCGCGCCGGTATGAATGCAAATGTAATAGTACGGAAAGAGCAGGTAAACAATGGACAATAAACCGACACCGGTTTTCAGATCGTGGGCGCCCGAATGGTTAATTAGGAGCGTTATCTTGTTGGTGGTGGTGCCTTCTATGGCGTTGTTTGGACTGTCTACCGCAAACGGCGCTTCGGCGGCAGGATACTACGGTATTGAGCCAGCGGATGTGCAATATTCTATGGTAGTTTTTTATGCCGCTGTAGCTAGTTTTTTTGCGTTGGAGCGGCGCTTCTTCAGCTTCATTGCGGTAAGGCAGTATCTGATTATCAGTACCCTTGTTCAAATTATCACTTCGTATATTTGTTATTCTGCACATAACCTGCACGAACTCTTTATTTTTCGTTTTATACAGGGAATGGCGAATTGTGCCTCAACCAGTATATGTATCACGCTGATATTTAACCGGCTGCACAACGAGCGAGCGCGTGAGATAGGTTACTCGGTGTTTTATTGCATATTGCTGATGATATCACCCTTAACTACATTATTGACCGCACCGCTACTGGATGCTTATGATTTCAACGTTTTGTATAAAGGCATCATCTTCTTTTATCTGCCGGGTACAATGTTATTGTTTTTAATCATGAACAACGTACGCCTTAATCGCAAGTTCCCGCTGTATCAGGTTGACTGGGCCAGCTTTGTGATTTATGCGCTCGCGTTGTGCCTTATTGGTTATGTGTTGATTTATGGGCAGCAGTACTACTGGCTTCAAGATACACGTATTGCCGTAAGTGTAGTTGCCATCGTGCTTTTACTAGCACTGCATGTGGTAAGGCAGGCTAAATTAAAAAGGCCGTATTTGTCTTTAGAGGTATTCAAATATAAGAATTATATCATCGGCGCCTTTTTAGTGTTTATTTTATACATCTGCCGCGGTGCGCTAAATATCACATCAGCTTACTTTGCCAGTGCCATGGGGTTAGATCCCATACATTTAGGCTATATATTGGCCGCCAATATGGTGGGCATATTATTAGGCGTAATTGTATCTTCCAGGCTAACGGTGATGAAAAAGCCAATGAGATTAATTTGGCTTTACGGTTTTATGTTACTACTGGTGTTCCATTTATGGATGCGCTTTTTATTTGCCTCGCAAGCTAACCCCGAAACTTATATTATTCCGCTATTGATACAAGGCTTGGGTGCCGGCTTGCTCATGACACCGCTAATACTTTTTATGGTTTCATCCGTTCCGGCAAGTTTGGGCGGCACCGCGTCAGCTACCGGGGTGTTTTTTAGATTTACCGGCTTTTGCAGCAGCATTGCGTTAATTAACTACTTTCAGTTAAGAGAGAGTAGTACGCATTTCAATCGCTTTCAGCAGGAACTGTCCGAAGCGAACCCATTGTTTTTGCAGAGGGTAACGGCTTACCGGCAACTGTTAACCAGTAGGGGAATGGCTCCCGATCAGGCCGCACATTTGGCAAAAGGGTTGCTTAACCGTTCGGTAACTGCACAAGCGCAGCTGCGTTATGCAATGGACTATTATTACTTCATCAGCTGGATACTGGTTATTGTTATCTTCATCATCGCGTTATATCCTTACGTTAGCCGCACTGTTGTTAATGTAAGAGTTAACCAACCGGCACCTGCTTCTTATTAATATAAATCAAATCGCATTATAGCAAACACGGTGGAGATGTTGTTACTTTGTGCCCCTGATTATTATAATCGGCCACTACAGATATGGATATAGCCGAAGGTTTATTTTTCGCCGTCTTTTGGGCATCAGCTACGGTGGCAACTAAGTTTGCTGTAAGGTCTGTCGACCCATTTTTGCTGACCTTACTGCGTTTTTTGCTGGTTGCAGTAATCTTGCAGATTTATACTTATGTGATTAAGAAAAGAGACGCGCGGTTTCCTACATGGAATGAAATGGGCAAGCTGTTCATCTTGGGTGTTTTGAATATTACTGTTTACATGACCGGCTATCTCATCGCCATCAAAAATGTATCAGCCGGACTAATTAGTTTGGTGCAGGCAACTAACCCCTTAATTTTGATTGTCTTATCTGCTATATTCCTTAAGAGAAGGCCAACTACTCAGCAGTGGATAGGTATCGTAATTTGTATAGCCGGTTTGGTGCTGGCTGCCAAACCCAACTTACAGGATAGTCATGCCACGTTAAAGGGATTGATTGCGCTAGTTATAGGTACTACAGCGTTATCGGCCGGAAGTATCTGTTTTTCGAAATTCGAGTTGCCTTTGCCTAAAATGGCAGTCAATACCTGGCAAATTACTTTAGGCGGATTGCTGTTTATACCTATCGTTCTGCTTAACAAGGGCGGTAACTATTTAACGCTCAACCTGAACTTCTGGTTGTCATATGCATGGCTGGTTATACCGGTATCGGTTGTAGCCTATGCCTTATGGTTAAATTTACTGCATAAAGATCCGGTTAAAGCCGGTACTTGGTTGTTCCTTACACCGGTTTTAGGTTACCTCATGGCGGTCATTATTCTGCATGAGAAGGTAACCATTTATGGTGTGGCAGGTGCTATTCTGGTTATAACCGGATTGATGTACTCGCGGCGGAAGGTAAAAATAGCCTAGTAGTTATAACGATGGTAAGCATCTTTAAAGTCTTTACGCATATCTATAAACCGGGCACCTACCGTTTTGTAAAATTCTTCATCCAAAATTTCAAAAACGCTGTTTACGCCGTCAGTTAAATCCATGTCGGGTATTTTATAAATTTGCTCTAACGCGCCCTGCTCAATCTTGATAATGAATTTATTATTCATGTTAAGGATAGACACTTTAAATTCAGCGTGTGGTATTTCGGCAATAATTCTCATTGGGTTTCAAATTTAATAAGTCCTTTTAGCGGATCGGCTCCATTTAGCGTACCCCAGGCGGCAATCGGTTTAAAGCGGGCAAATAGCTCTTCGCTGTACCAATTTTCGCTCCGGGTTTTTTTAATGACTTCTGCATGTTCGCGCGAACGGTAAGCAAACGCTTTTACATCATCTACACTTTCCCAAACCGAAAAGGTAGCCTGCCGGTAAACCGGTGCTTCACCTATGCCAACGGAAGTGATAAACCCATGCGATGAAGCCATGTTTGTAGCAGCTTCGTCTACGTGCGACCAAAAGTTTTTTAAACTGTTAAGATGGATGGTGGCTCTTGTTAGCACAGCAACGGGACCGGTGTAGGCTTGTTTATCGGGCTTGCCAAATGGCTCTTTGCCATCCCATAAGCCATGAGCTTGCAGCGGTTCGGCTAAAATTGTCCAGCTTTCGGTAGTTAGTTTTTTCCACCAACCGGCAATAAAAGAGGTTTTATAGAAGTGGTCAAAATCTTCTCTGGTATCCCAGCAAGCCAGTAATCCCCATTGCTGCCAGTCGGGCGTTAGGTCAAAGCTTCCGCGCCGGCCGCAACCCAATAGTTTCCAAAACGTGCAGCCTTTCTGCAAAGCCAGTGGCAGCCTATGCATAGCCATAGCCAGCAGGGCAAAAGGTACAAAAGCTTTACGGTACCGAACTATGGTTAAGCTGACAATCATTTACAGGCGAAATAAAACATTAAATATGAGATTTGCCTTATTTTGTTTTTGCCAAACGTGTTTACATTTGCTGCTATGGCCGAAGATTTAAAAATATTACAAACTACCGATAAAGCTGCGCAATACCAAGCATTGCTACCGCAGATAGAAGCGTTGATTACCGGTGAAACAGATTTAACAGCAAACTTAGCTAACGTTGCCGCTGCGCTTAAAGAGCAGTTTAAATGGTTTTGGGTAGGTTTTTATCTGGTAAAAAATAATGAATTGGTTTTGGGGCCTTTTCAGGGACCGGTTGCTTGTACTCGCATTGGCATGGGCAAAGGTGTTTGCGGCGCATCATGGCAGCAGCAAAAAACATTAATTGTACCTGATGTAGAAGCATTTCCTGGCCACATAGCCTGTAGCTCGCTTTCTAAATCAGAAATTGTAGTGCCTTTGTTTAAAGATGGTCAAGTGTGTGGTGTGTTGGATGTAGATAGCGAGGAGCTTGATCAGTTTGACGAAACAGATGCTCTGTACCTGGAAGAACTAGTGAAGATGTTACAGCTTTGATGGAAAAGCTATTTCTGATTTCCGGCTTAGGAGCCGACCGGCGTTTGTTTGATAACATTAAACTACCAGGTTATGAATATATTCATGTTGACTGAATTGAACCCCAATCGCAGGATACCATCAGTAGCTATGCTAAAAAGCTGATTGATATTTATCAAATTACGGCGGGCTCCATAGTGGCAGGCGTTTCGTTAGGTGGAATTATGACGGTAGAAATCAGTAGCTTAATTCCTTTACGTAAAGCGATTATTATATCCAGCGTCAAGTCGCCAGCCGAGATACCTAAATACTTTGCTTTCTTTAAAAGAGTGCCGGTTTACAAAATATTGCCGTTAAAATTTTATGTAAACATGGGATGGTTAATTAAACCCATATTTGGTAATATGACCAAGTCAGTATGGCGACTCTTTAAAAGTATGCTGAGTGGTACCTCGCCAACATTTATGAAATGGGCCATGCATGCCGTACTGCACTGGGTGCCTAAACCACTTCCTGGTAAAATTTATCATCTGATGGGAACCCGCGATTTTATTTTTCCGCACAAAAACATTGAAGGTGCAGATTATATTATAAAAGGCGGAACCCATGATATGGTTTATAAAAAAGGAGAGCAGGTAAGTGCTGCTCTTCAAGCTATTCTGACGGATGAAACTGCCTGAGTCTTTCTATTTAAATAACAATGTGATAGAGGTTGCCCGCAATTTGCTCGGCAAGTATCTATTTACCCGAATTGATGGTGAAGTTGCCGGCGGATATATAGTTGAAACAGAAGCTTATAATGGTTCGGTAGATAAGGCTTCACATGCATTTGGTAACCGCCTTACGCAACGTACCGAAACCATGTTCAGGCAGGGTGGCGTGGCTTATGTTTACCTGTGTTATGGCATTCACGAAATGTTGAACGTAGTAACTTCTGTAGAAGGGCAACCCCATGCTGTGTTAATTCGGGCTATCAATCCAACTGTTGGATTAGACATTATGCAGTACCGGCGCAACATGGCTGTGGTTAAGCCAAACATTACCGCCGGACCGGGCTCTGTGGGCAAGGCATTAGGCATAAGCCGAAAGCTAAATGGCATCAGTTACCAAAGTGACGAGCTGTGGATAGAAGACCAAGGTTTGAGTTTTCCGGACGAAGCTGTAACTGCTGGCCAGCGCATTGGCGTGGCTTATGCAGGTGATGATGCATTGTTGCCTTACCGTTTTTATGTGAAGGGAAATGTGTATGTAAGCAAACCTAATCGTTAATTTTTGCAATCAAAAAAGGCCTTTGCGGGTTATATAAAATAATCAGCACAAAAAATGGAGTCATGGATTACGAAAACGATTTAAAAAAATTGGAAAATATTGAGAAGCTGCGCGGCATGATTGATAAATCAAAAACAGCTATGCTAACTACTTACACCCTGGATGGTGGCTTTCATAGCCGGCCGATGGGTACAGCACAACTGGATGTAGATGGCAGTCTTTGGTTTTTTACCAAAGAATTTACACCGAAAGTTGCGGAAGTTTCTCACGAAAATAAAGTGAACGTTACTTATTCTAACGCTTCGGCTGATACCTATATCAGCATTAACGGTAAAGCCCAGTTGGTTGAAGATCGCACCAAAATGCGCGACTTATGGGACCCTTACATACAATCGTTTTTTCCAGACGGATTAGAAGATTTAAATCTCATTTTGTTACGTGTGGATATTACCGATGCGGAGTATTGGGACAATAGCGCCGGAACATTAGCAATAGTGTTCAAATGGATACAATCCAAAATTACCGGTAAAGATTTTGAAGAAGGTGAGCATGACAAGGTGCAGCTTTAATCTTTGTTCATTTACGATTATAAGCAGGCAGCGTAAAGGCTGCCTTTTTTGTATTATTGGCTAATGAATTTTGAAAATAGTTTGGCCTTTGCAACGCAGCTGGATGAACAGGATCCGTTAAGCCATTTTCGGAGCCAATTTTTGTTTCCGAAGCATAATGGGAAAGATGCTATTTATTTGTGTGGTAATTCTTTAGGACTTCAACCTAAAGCATTATCGCAGTACATTGCTGAGCAACTACAGGTCTGGCGAGATTATGCGGTAGAGGGATGGTTTCAGGCCGAGCAGCCGTGGTTAACTTACCATCAGCAATTAAAGGCACCCTTGGCCCGTATAGTAGGTGCTTTACCGCAGGAAGTAACGGTAATGAATTCACTTACCGTAAATTTGCATTTGCTCTTGGTAAGTTTCTATCAACCTACCGCAAAAAGGTACAAGATTTTGATGGAAGGCGGTGCTTTTCCGTCAGATCAATATGCGGTAGAGAGTCAGGTACGCTTTCATGGTTATGCGCCCGACGATGCAATTATAGAAGTACATCCCCGACCAGGAGAAGCAACGTTACGTACTCAGGATATAACCGAGGCCATTTCACAGCATGCGAACGAACTGGCACTGGTATTATTTAGCGGCATCAATTACTATACTGGTCAGTTTTTTGATTTAGAAACGATCACAAAAGCCGGCCATCAAGCAGGTGCGTACGTAGGGTTTGATTTAGCACATGCAGCGGGTAACGTGCCACTGGAACTGCATAAGTGGGGTGCCGATTTTGCTAGTTGGTGTTCTTATAAATACATGAACTCCGGTCCGGGGGGTATCAGTGGTGTATTTGTGAATGAAAAACATTTCGACAATACAGAACTGAAACGTTTTGCAGGTTGGTGGGGCTATCACAACGAAAGCCGTTTCCAGATGGAACCTGGTTTCAAACCCGAGTTTGGGGCCGAAGGGTGGCAGGTGAGCACTAGTCCGATATTGCTGATGGCTGCACACAAAGCATCATTAGACATATTTGAACAGGCAGGAAGTGTTAGTGCATTACGCCAAAAAAGTTTAAAGCTTACTGCTTATCTGGCCTTTTTAATACAGCAAATTAATGAACGGCAGGGCGAGGAGTTATTTAAAATAATCACGCCTGACGATGCATCGCAACGTGGCGCACAGTTGTCCGTAATCTGTAAACGTAATGGCAAAGCTATTTTTGATTACTTAGTTACAAAAGGTGTAATAGGTGATTGGCGAGAGCCAGATGTAATACGTTTAAGCCCTGTACCACTGTATAATTCATTTACTGATGTATTTGAGGCTGCAAAAGCATTGACTGAAGCTGCAAGCAATAATTGATGTATGATTAGTTATAATCCAAAAGAATGGTTTACCTTTTTGTTTCGGTTTCATAAATCGGACACTTTGCGTGCACTTTTTCCTTTAATGATTGGTGTAGGTATTTATGCTGCTTTGGTCGACTATCTTCTCATCGACCAGTTGCATATTTCTGATAAAAACGTAGTACATAAAATTAGTTTAGTACATACTACATTAGGCTTTGTATTGTCATTACTGCTGGCATTTCGAATTAATTCGGCTTATGACCGTTGGTGGGAAGGGCGAAAGTTATGGGGAAGCTTAGTGAATAACAGTCGTAATCTGGCCATTAAAATAAAGCATACTTGCAGTGCTGATGATGCAGCATTCTATAATGAAGCCATTCCGTTATACGCTGAAGCATTAAAGAACCATCTCCGGGGCATACAGGATATTGCTTATAATACCACGTCTTTAAAAATTATTACCGGAAAGCATGTTCCCAATCAAATAGCCTCGTTGATGATTAAACGAGCATTTGATTTAAACCGCGAAGGTAAAATTACTACCGAGCAATTGTTGAGCATCAATCCCGAGCTTACATCATTTACCGATATTTGCGGTGCGTGCGAGCGCATACGTAATACGCCCATTCCGTACAATTATGGCGTATTCATTAAAAAGTTTATCTTCTTTTTTGTAATGTCATTGCCATTCACATGGTCGTTTGATTTGTATTACTATACGGTACCGGTTATTGCTTTTGTGTTATATGTGCTGGCCAGCATGGAATTGATTGCAGAAGAGATAGAAGACCCATTTGGTACCGATCCCAATGATTTGCCGCTCGATCAAATTTCAACCAACATCAAAAAACATATCGGCGAAATATTCGAAGACTGATTGGTACTATATATTTTATGTTAAAGATTGCTTTTGATCCCATATATGCCCACCCATTGCCGGAAGGTCACCGTTTTCCAATGCTAAAGTATGAGCTGATTCCGGCTCAGCTGTTGCACGAAGGCATTATCACTAAGGAGAATCTTTTCTCGCCTGAACCTTTGGATGAAACCACCATACTGCTTACACACGAAGATATATATTGGAAACAGCTTCGTGATTTGACTTTATCGCCCAAAGAACAGAGGCGAATTGGCTTTCCATTGACGGCCCGTTTGGTAGAGCGAGAAATTCGCATTGCAAAAGGCACAATAGGCGGTTGTCATTTTGCGATGGAGTATGGCGTTGCATTTAACGTGGCTGGCGGTACGCATCATGCCGGAAGTAACTGGGGCGAAGGTTTCTGTATGTTAAACGACCAAGCCATCGCCGCCAATTATTTATTAAAGCATGGTTTGGCACAGTCTATATTAATTATCGATTTAGACGTGCATCAAGGAAACGGTACAGCTCAAATATTCGAAAACGAACCCCGCGTGTTCACTTTTTCAATGCACGGTGCCAATAATTTTCCTTATCGTAAAGAAAAGTCGGACTTAGACATACCGTTACCTGATGCCATGCAAGACAGCGAATTCCTAGAAATTGTTGAAGACACCGTTCCACGCTTAATTAATCAGCAAAAGCCAGATTTTATATTTTATCTGTCGGGCGTTGATGTCCTGGCATCAGACAAACTGGGCAAACTGTCTCTCAGTAGAGAAGCTTGCAAAGCACGCGACAGGTTTGTGCTGGAGCAGTGTAAGCAAGCCAGGATACCGGTGCAGGTGAGCATGGGAGGCGGTTACTCGCCACATATTCGTGATATTGTGGAAGCGCATTGCAATACATACCGGGTGGCTAACGATTTATATTTCTAGTCAGTTAAAGCTTTTTGGTGCCGCTCAGTAATCTTTCTAAAACGAAGGTAAAGTAGTACAGATGCTGCTGCCAAACCTGCCACTAAACCAAACCAAACGCCCTTAGCGCCCATTTGCAAATGTATGCCCAGTAAATAACCTATAGGTAAACCTACCACCCAATAAGCTAAAAAAGTAATCAAGGTAGGTACGTTGACATCGCCAATGCCACGCAGTACACCCAAGCCAATAACTTGCGTACCGTCAAATAATTGAAACACGGCAGCTATGATGAGCAGTTGTGATGCTACTGTTATTACTTGCCTATCCGATGTAACAATCCATGGCAACCAGGGGCTGCCCACCACAAACACCAAGGCTGTAAACATCATAAATAAGATAACAATATGATAGCTGGCTAGTGCCGAATGTTTTAGATCAGTATAGCTTTTTGCACCAAAATAATTGCCTGATTTGATGGCCGCTGCTGCCGAGATACCGCTGGCCATCATATACGTAAGCGACGCCATATTAATAGCTACCTGGTGGGCAGCCTGCGGAACTGGTCCGAATGTGCCGATTAATACCGCGGCAGCGCTAAAAGCACCCACTTCAAAAATGTATTGCAGCGCCACCGGCGTACCAATTCGCAGTATTTGCACGCAACGTTTTACGTCTATGGCGAATAAAGAAAAGCCGTGCAGGTATTGTTTAAAATTTTTAGAGCGGAACACATAGAAACCCATCACCATGGCCATCAACATGCGATCTATAAGTGTGGCATACCCAACGCCCCGAATACCCATTGGTGCAATACCAAATAAGCCTTTTACAAAAATAACTCCCAAACATACATTAAGCACATTACCCCATATCGAAATCATCATGGCCTGTTTGGTGAAACCTAATCCCTCGGTAAATTGCTTAAAAGTGTTAAACAGCAACATAGGAATGATGGAAAGGGACAGTAGTAGCATAAAAGGCTTAGCTTCTGCAACTACAGCTGGCGATTGATCCAAATGCCCTAAAAGTAAGGTGAGGCCAAAGTAGATTACCACAAAGAGCAAAACGCTGTTCAGTATATTGATGATTAAACTATTAGAAAGCAGCTTACCGCATTCCTGATAATTGTGTTGTCCGTTATATTGAGCTATCAAAGGCGTTATGCCATAGCTAATACCCAATCCAAACAGCATAGCCACTACAAAAATGCTATTTACCAATGACACCGCTGCCAGTGAAACCGTACCGGCAAAGTGGCCTACAATAATACTGTCGGATAACTGAACCAAGGTGTGTCCCAGCTGAGAAATAACAACCGGTATGGCCAGTGTTAAGTTGGCCCGGTAATATGGTTTAAACTTTTGATATAGCTGGTGCATAGTAATCCCTTTTGTAAAAAGGGAGCAAAGGTAACTTATTTGTGACGAATTAACTAGCTAGCAGTATAAAACTCCTCTTTCTCGGTGGTGTGTACTCTTATTACGCCCGATAATACGAGGTTTACCAGTATGCGTTGCGCGCGTCGTCGGCTCATGTTTAACAGATCGCAATACTGTTTCACGGTAATACGTTCGTGCTGATCCAAGTATTCCAAAAGTGCTTTTTCCTTTGATGAATATTCAATGAGCACGCCTTCATTTTTGTCAGAACGTTTCAGAACATCAACCACAATTTTACTGGCCAGCACGCTTTTATCCTGTACGCGTATATACACCCACCATTTGCCGTCGTCGCCTAAAGCATAGTGCGGCTTTGTATCGCTTTCTTCTATCTCGGCTACCAGCACCAGCTTATCATCTATATATATTTCTTCAAAAGCGGGTTCTAATGCCGGGCGTGCAAAAAAATGCGCCGCACGGGTAACCATGTAGCGTTCTTCATCTTCCGATTTAACGCCTTTTATAGTGCCATCGTCGGCCACACCAATTAATAACCGGCCACCTTTGTTATTGGCAAAGGATACCATGGTTTTAGCTATTTTTTCGCAGCTGGTAATGCGATTTTTAAAATCAAGCGAAACACCTTCACCCTCTAAAATAAGCTTTTTAATATTGCTTCTGTTCAAGTAGTTTCTGTTGTTTTGGCGTAAGGGGTGAAAATTTCCATCCATCTCTCGGGTTTGCTAAGTGTTGTAAATCCAAACTGCTGGTATAAACCATGTGCATCTGCTGTGGCTAACGACCAACGCCTTAATCCATTTAACTCCGGATATTCTCGAATAGTTTGTATTAACCATTTAGATAATCCTGCGCCACGATAAGGCACCAGTACAAAAACGTCACAAATGTAGGCAAACGTAGCTTTGTCTGTCACCACTCGTGCAAAGCCACATTGTGTGTTATTCTTATAAATGCCGAAACATAACGAGTTGTTTATCGCCTTACAAAATGTTTCATAAGGCAATCCGTTAGACCAATACGATTCATTGATTAGAAAATTGTATATCGTATCCAGGTCAAGCAGTTGGTTGTTTGTTGATATATAGAAGCCTTTATCTAAAAAAGCTTTGTCGTTCATTATTGTTCTCAAGTCCGTAAAGTTTAAGGCCAGGATGCTAATATAAGTTTATAGCGTATAAAATGCCTGTCAATCTAAACTTCACCTATTTAACGAAGCGCAAAGCCATAAGGTATAATTAAAATCTTATAAATTTACGGGTGATACAACATAGTTACATTTTGTAAAATAGCAATGCGAACAAAATCAATGAGTTGAATGTTATACCCAAAACAATTAAAATCAGATACCATGAAAAAGACCATTTTAAGCGTTGCATTTGCAACGGCAATCATAGCAACAATTGCTACTGGCTGCAGCACATCAGAAAAAGCGGCTGGTAACAGCGACAGCACGGCCGTGACCGATTCATCGTCTACCACACCGGCCAGAGTTGATTCAACTACCAGAACAGACACTGCCAGCAGGGACACCACAAGAACTAACCCGCCAATGTAGTAATAGTAAAAAGGGCTTAACCAATTGGTTAAGCCCTTTTTACTTATGGTTTGTAACGAAGCACATAATTGGTATGTGCTTCAAAAATATCTTTATAAGCACCTCTCACGCTAAACGGCAAGCTATCAAGTTCGTGAAGATATTTTTCGCGCGTTACTATTTGTGCTTTGGGGTGTGCATTTAAGTATTGTATCAGGCTGTCTGGAGATTCAATGCGTACCACTGGCTGGTTAAGTTGAAAATTGAATGCCGCATTGTACATTCGGTATGATACCAATTGTTGGGGCCTTTGCTGTAATTGCAAAATTCTATTTACAGGATTTTGGTTGTATACTTTAGGATAGGCATAGGCATGCAATATCCAGCCGGTTACTATAAACGATGCAAGTACCAAAAATATGCTTGCGCGTGTTTTATACCTCTTTGCAGTAAGCTGGTAATATAATGCCACAACGATGCCCAAAGGCAAAAGCAAAAAAGGAATCCAAAGCGTGGGGAGCGTTTTCAATGTTGGGTCCGTTTTTGTAAGTATAAATAACGCTACAGGTACTGCCAGGCCAATTACTAAAATAACTATTGTTTGCCATTTGATAGCCTGATTAGCATTGATGATTTGTTGTAGGTAATAACCTAGCAGAATACTCAAAAACGGATAACAGGGCATTGGATAGTTCGGTAGCTTAGTTCTGGACACCACGAAGAATACGGCAATGACCAACACGCTGATTGACAAAAAGCGTATGAATGTATTCGTTTTTGCTTTGTGATAAATCTGCCGGCATGCCTGAACGATAAAAACCGACGTTGGCAGCATTCCAATTAAAACGAACAGTAAAGGAACAAAGAAAAAACCTCCGTGCCCTTCTTTGGGGTGTACAAACCGACGTAGGTTCTGGGTAAAAAAGAATTCGCGAGTCCACTCGCCATGTGTTTGTTGATGCACAAGAAAATACCAGGGTAAGCTTATTGCGGCTATTATTAATAACCCATAACCAAATTTAAATTGAGCAAACGTCTTAATGTTAAGCTGCTTTTGTGCCGCTAAAAATATTAGGATAATTAATAAGGGCAGCAGTATGGCTACGGGCCCTTTACTGAGCATCCCCAGTCCTAGGCAAATGTAAAAGATAATAATGCGGCTGGTTTTGGTGTACGATGAATTATAAAAGTCATACGCCTTGTAAAGCGCCAGCATCATTAATAAGATAAGATAGGGGTCGGGTACGGCCATGCGCATTTCCAAGCCGGTTTGCCATGAACCCAGCAGTATGAGTGCGCTTATGAAACCAACTTGCTTATTGATATGTTTAGCCGCAAAACGGTAGGTGAGCACAACGATTAACAAACCACATATTGCCGAAAAAAAGCGGGCCGCAAATGGATTTACACCAAATATTGTGTAAGCCGCCGACATAAAGAAGTAATGCAACGGCGGTTTATCGGTCCGTAATGTTTGATTAAAAGTAGGAACCACCCAATTATGCTTTTGCAGCATTTCGCGTGCACATTGGGCATTCTTAGCTTCATCAAGAATGTAAATGGGTGCCTTGCCTAGATTTAAAAAGAAGGTGATGGCGCACAGTACAATTACAATGAGCAACCGACGATCAGCCGCCACAAACAGTTTAGGTAAGTAATTGCCCATGAAGCTATCTAAACACTAATCAACTATTAATGTTTTCGGGTTTAACCACCAACTTGCCTGCATATAATTTTCTTACCTGATACGTTTTTTTGTTTTGCGACTCAAAATAAGTACGCACGTTAACCTCAGCTAATATGCCTAAAGTAATAAGCTGTATACCGCCTAATAAAAAGATTAATCCCAAGATTAACAATGGTTTACCGCCAATATCATGACCTAACACTTTAAGTATAAGTAAGTAAAAGTTAATTAGTATACCCAAAAAGAAAGCCACAAAGCCTACACTACCAAATAAGTGCATTGGCTTTTGAATATACTTTCTGAAAAACACCATCAAAATCAAATCACTGATTACCTTGAAAGTACGATTGATGCCATATTTTGATTTACCGAATTTACGTGCATGGTGGGTCACATCTACTTGTGTAATGCGGGCACCTTGCAACTTTGCCAATACCGGAATAAAGCGGTGAAGTTCGCCATACAAACCTAAGTTCTCGGCAATCTCCCGGCGAAAAATTTTGAGGGTACAGCCATAATCTTTAATGTATACGCCTGTCATGCGGCGGATAAGTGCATTGGCAATTTTGCTTGGTATTTTGCGTAAAAATACACCATCCTGACGATTTTTACGGTTACCTGCAACTACATCCCAGTCTTCATCCTTCAATTTTTGAAGCATAGACGGAATATCATTTGGGTCGTTTTGCAGGTCGCCGTCAAGCAGCGCTATATATTCACCGGTAGTGTGGTCAATTCCAGCAGTCATGGCTGTACTTTGGCCGTAATTTTTGCGGAGTTCAACCAGCTTAATGCGATCGTCGGCATTGCGGATGATTTCCTGTTGCGTACCATCGTCCGAGCCGTCGTCTACAAATACTACTTCGTAATCAATGAGTGATAGTGCCTTCCTGATCTCTGCGATTAAAGGCTGAATGTTATCTTTTTCGTTCAGTACAGTTATAACAACTGATAATTCGGGCATATCTTTTTCTAATTACGAAGCAGCAAAGATAGATATTTTAACGATTTTTACTAAAAGGCACTTTTAACCAAGCCACCGTCAACTCGTATAGCCGAGCCATTGGTTGCAGCCGCCAAAGGACTGGACAGGTAAGTAACCATATTTGCAATTTCATCAGGTGTAATAAATCGTTGCAATACAGAGGTTGGGCGCATGTGCTGAAAAAATTCTTTTTCCATAGCTTCAGTGCTCATATTGCGTTCGGTGGCCAGGCTTTCTACAAAAGTGCCAACACCTTCCGAAAAGGTGGGACCAGGTAAAACTGTATTTACGGTAACAGCAGTACCCTTTGTTAATTCTGCCAACCCACGAGCTACCGCCACCTGAGCAGTTTTGGTCATACCGTAATGAATCATCTCTTCCGGTATTTGTAAAGCCGACTCGCTCGAAATAAAAATAATGCGTCCCCAATTTTGCTTTAACATCTTATCGAAATAAGCACGCGCCAAGCGTACGCCGCTCATTACGTTTACTTCGTAAAACTTAAACCAGTCTGCATCGCTGATCTCAGCAAAGGCTTTTGGTTCAAATATGCCAACATTATTTATTAAAATATCCAGTTCAGGTATTTGGTTAATTAAGTGTTGAACTTGTTCGGCGTTGGCAAAATCAGCTGCATAGCCAAAAACGTTATCGTTGCCGGTTTCAGCCTTTAGTTTGGTAATTGCCTCATTTACCCGTTCTGGTGTGCGGCCGTTTACAAATACGTTTGCGCCTTCCATTGCCAAATTTTTAGCAATAGCATATCCAATGCCCGCTGTAGAACCGGTAATCAGCGCTTTTTTGTTTTTCAATTGCAAATCCATAAAAGTTATTCAGTTTTGGGTTGATGTTTCATTTCTTGTTGCCGCATAGGCATTGCATCAATGGTTGCGTACAGCTTTTTAACAGTAAAAGGCTGAGTGCTTCTTAATTTTTCGCCGCCATCTTTTCCTATCAATACTACAGTAAACTTTGTTTTAATCTTGTGTATGCGAAACCTGTCGGCGTTTTTATCCGCGTAATAGATATGTACGTCAATATCCCGTTCCTTTAAACCTGTCACGTCAGCATTCAATATTTGCTGCTGCCTTATTAGCTGCGCGTTATCGACAGAGTCGGCAAAAATCAGCAACATACGTTTTTCTTGTCGAGTTGGAAATATCGTAAACATTAACATAAGTATTAAGCCGGGCAACTTTAACATATTCATATAACAGTTGGCCGAGTAACTTGTTGCAATGTATATGCTTATGACGGTGTGGTGTTACTTAAGCGCATCAAAGCTGTATTTAGCCGTGCTCCAGAATTCGTCAAGTGCAATAATGCGGGGCTTAAAAAAAGAAACTAGTTTTGGCCAGTCATCCCGGTTAAAAATGCTAGCTTGAGGCAGATCTTTATAAATGCGGCTAATTGTTTTGCCATATTCGTCCGTGCCATGCAGCTCCCATTCCCACTCTTCCTGCAAGGTGTCATGCAGCACGGCTTTAAGTTCTTTAAACTGTTCGTAGAATAACTCCTGTATACCCAAGTCGGGATGCGAAATTTCGATGGCTATTGATGCCGAGCGATTTGCAGCCTGCATACGAAAACTAACATGCTTGATTCCGGTTTTATAATTAACCCAATTAATCTTTAAACCATCGGCCGATAGCTGAGGGGCAATGTACTGGCCAAAGGCTGTCCAAAAAGCCTGTCTAATTTGTGAAGCTTGATCTTTTGAATACATTACACTACAAAAGCGAATTAAGCTATTGCTTGTTTCAAGCAAATTATGTTCACTTTTGCGCAAAACTAAAAACATGTTACCTATAAACAAATTCCTTGTTGCCGCATTGTTAATTCCGCTCGGTGCTATTTCATTTTCAGAACGCGAATTGGTAGTTGCTAAAAGCAATAGAACACAACTGCTAAGCGTTGCCGACACCACTTACGGCCCTGCTGCGTTATTTGCTTCGGGTACACAACCACAACTCGTCAGCAAGCAATTTGATTTTACCGAAGGGCCGGCACCAGATAAAAACGGCAATGTGTATTTTACCGATCAGCCAAACGACGCAATATGGAAGTATGATACTAACGGCAAGCTGTCTTCATTTGGCAAGCACATGGGCCGATCAAACGGAATGTTTTTTGACCAGAAAGGAAATTTAATTACTTGTGCTGATGACAAGGGAGAGTTGTGGTCTATTAGTCCAGATAAAAAAATTCAAGTGCTCGTGAAAAATTTTGAAGGTCACCGTTTTAACGGACCCAATGATTTGTGGATTGATGCAAAAGGCGGCATTTACTTTACCGATCCGCTTTACGAGCGCGATTATTGGAAAGGTGCCAAACCCGATATAAGCGGAGAAAAGGTTTATTTTTTGCCAGCAGGAAAAAGTAGAGCTGTAGTGGTAGCCCAAGATGTAAAAAAGCCAAATGGCATTATTGGTACACCCGATGGTAAACATTTATTAATAGCCGACATCGGCGCGGGTAAAACTTATAAATATGATATTGGTAAAGATGGTATGTTGAGTAATCAGCAGTTTTTTACCGGTAATGGATCGGATGGCATGACGCTGGATAGCCAAGGCAATGTATACCTGACAGGTGGAAAGGGTGTTTATATTTACAACTTTAAAGGACAGCAGATAGGCCTTGTAGCAATTCCTGAGCCATGGACGGGCAACGTCTGCTTCGGAGGGAAGAATAAAGACGTTTTGTTCATCACTGCATCAAAAGCCATTTATACTTTTCAGATGAAAGTTAAAGGCGCACAGAAGTAAACTCTTTAAACCTCTTAACGAATGAACGGCTTTTAAGTTAAGTAATCTTAAAATCAAATGTCATTTCGACGAAGGAGAAATCTTTTGAAAGCGATAGGATTAACCGTTTACTTTTAAAAGATCTCTCACTATCGTTCGAGATGACATCATTTTTTATTAGACGCCTTTATAAGGGTCTGGATTTTCTAGTTAGCTTGGGCCGTTTGTTGTGGCTTGGCGTTTTTCACATATTTTTCAAGCCATTGGTTTTGTTCCCAAAGTTTGTGCAACAGGTTTTCTTTGCCCCGATAACCATGTGCTTCATATGGCAAGTACACAAAACGAATGGTGCCACCTAAACCTTTTACTGCTGCAAATAAGCGCTCGCTATTGATAGGGTAGGTGCCTGTGTTATCATCAGCATCACCGTGCGTTAACAATAATGGCGTTTTAATTTTGTCAGCATAGCTAAACGGGCTCATTTCATAATAAAGCTTTGGGGCTTCCCAGTAAGTGCGCTCTTCGTTCTGAAAACCGAAAGGGGTGAGTGTACGGTTATAAGCACCGCTTTCAGCCAAACCAGCTTTAAACAGGTTGGTATGTGCCAATAAGTTTACAGTCATAAAAGCGCCATAGCTGTGTCCGCCAACAGCTACACGGTTACGGTCACCTACACCTAAGTCAGCCAGCTTATCAATGGCGGCTTTGGCGTTCATTTCTAATTGCTCTACAAACGTATCGTTAGGTTTTTTGCCATCTCTGGCTACAATCGGCATCGATGCATTATCTAACACAGCATAACCTTGGGTCACAAAAAATACTGGTCCACCGGGATTAATGGTAATAAATCGATCTTTAGAACCGCGAATTTGCGCCGCATCATCAGCAGAGTTAAACTCAGCAGGATAAGCCCAAATTAATACCGGTAGCGGGCCGTCTTTGTCTTTATTGTAACCTTTGGGCAGATACAGATCGCCGGTCATATCTACACCATCCGAGCGTTTGTATTGTATTTTAGTTTTGGTAACGCCTTCCATTTGAGGATAGGGATTTTTGAAGTCAGTCAGCTGTATGTCGGCCATTCTGGCTATTAAATTCTTCAGGTAATAATTTGGTACCTGTGTTTGCGTTTCGCGGCGGGTTACCAAAACAAGTCTGGACGGATTTAAAACATCGGTGACATATTCATACTGTCCCGGTTGGCAGCGCCATATGATGTCGCTCTTTTTAGTGTTTAAATCAAACTTCGCCAAAAAAGGCAAGTCGCCTTGTGGAGACGAACCTATAACGTTGTTCATCAATAGCTTACTACCGTTATCTACTGTTAAAATTACGTTGCGGCCATACTGGTTGCGTTCAGTAACAGGTTCGCCTAAATTACCATACACATCGGTTTGATTTCGCTCCCAAAGTTTTTCTAGTTTCCCGGTAGATGGAGAATAGCGGCTTACCTTAGTTGTTTGTTTAGAACGCAGGCCTTCGCTTACCAAAGCTAAATCAGCATTGCCCCATTGTACATTACGAAAACGGGTTTCTGTTTTAAACAATTCTTTAGGCTGTCCGGTAAATGGTGCGCTTAGGGCGTAAACCGCATCATGGAACTCTACTTTTTTACGAATCAATCCACTGTCTAGCGGCACGGCGTAAGTAACGGTAGCTGCTTCGTCATCGCGCCAGTCAAAGCCGCGGGGTACGTTTTGCAAGTTATCATAGCCAGACGGTTTTACTTCGCCCGAAGGCAGGCTAGCCAGCGTTTTAACAGTTTTACCGGTTAAGTCGGTGATGGTTACGGTTGACGGAAAGCTCTGAGCAGGCACTAGGTAAGAAAACGGTTTATGCAGCGTACGCACCAGCATGTATTTTTTATCGGGAGATAATTGCGCAGATGCATAAATAGCCGGTTTGCCTATAGGCGTTTCTACACCGTTTTTGTTCATCACTAATTGGGCAGTAGCATAAAATTCATACAGCTTTTCGTCATACGGCGTTTTAATCATATCCTGATAAGTAACGCTGGGTGCCGATTTGCCTAAGTTTTGCTGAACTACCGGGCCGGTAGGTGTTAATGGTTTAACCGGAGCTAGATTTGCCGGTTTAGCAATTACTTTATATAACAAGGTGCTATTATCAACCCACGTAATACCACCACTCATTACGTTATTTAGGGGTAGTTTGTTGGTTTTAACAGCTTTTTGAGTGAGCACATTGATAACATACAAATCAACGCTTTTAGCATTTGTTTGGGTAAAAGCTATCTTAGTTTGATCGGGGCTCCAGCTGATACCAGTGGCATTAACGGATGCCGGTAAGCCGGTAACTGGATAAGATTTTCCGGTTTTAATATTTTTTAAAGTAAAGCCGCTAAACGTTAGCACCTGACGGCTGGGCCCAAAATTGTTGGGATTAATCCGCATACCGGCAATTCGCATTTCCGGCCGGGCCAGTTCTTCTACAGACGGCAGTGTATTGCGTTCGCTCAGCAGCATCCAGTCGCCTTTAGCGTCAATATTTACGGTTGGGGTAGGTTTCGCCAAGAGCAAATCGGCCATGGTTTTGGGCGGCATTTGATAGCCTACGGCATCTTGCGCCTTAACCCAAACGTTGGTGGCCAGTAGCAGGGCGCACAGTAAGGTTCTTTTCATACACAAAAGAAATTAGTTATAGAATTGTGTACGGAAAGTTAATTAAAAATCAGGCAAAGGCACTATTTAGCTGCAATTGCCATAGCTTTTTTACAATAAATGTTCAGACTAATCTTGTTAGGCAAAAGTTAAACGTGTCAGGTATTGTCCATGCTCATCCTCCAACAGTACCTCCATTGCCCAGCCTTCATTTTGGGCAATCGCTGCTAATTTTTGCTCGTCAATGTACAGCCACTTAAACCATTCAGTTTTCAGACCTTTATATTCATACTGATAGCTAATTTCTCCGTAATAGGACAATTCACCTTCAGAAACTTTTCCTTCGTACAGATAAGCTACATCCGACGAATCAAATAATAACTGCCCGCCTGGAGCCAATAAGGTTTTAAGATGACGTAACAGGTTAATTAAACCGTCAATGGTTCCAGCTAAGCCAATGCCGTTCATCAGTAAAAGAATTGTATCAAACGGCTCACCTGTAAAGCCAAATATATCTGCCTGAACAGCATTCTTTACACCGCGCGTTTTCATCACTTCAACAGATTTATGTGAAATATCCAAAGCCGTAACATCAAATCCGCGTTCTTGCAAAAGCAGCGCATGACTGCCAGCACCTGCGCCCACGTCCAACACACGGCCACGGCACTCATTTAGTGCCAGCCATTCATGGTCGGGCATGTCGTCTTCTTCTCTAAAATATGCTTCAACAGGCATCTCCTCTTTTGGGCCATAGGTATTATGAATCCAAAGTTTACCCGGTTGGTTATTAAATTGAAAATCGTCCACGGCTTCGCCCAAAATATCTTTCATGCTGCAAAGCTAATAATCCGAAATGTATCACCCTCGTATTTTTACGTTTACGAGTATCTTTGCAAAGCAAATATTTTATATGTCGGTTAACGATTACCTGATTACGTTTACATTGATAATTGGTGCTGTACTGAGCGTTTGGCTTAAAAAGTTGACTGTTCCTGCTGCGGTTACCGGCGCGTTATGCGGCTGGTTGGTTTATGCCGGTGCTGGCAATAGCGGGATTTTAATAATGGCGGTATTTTTTGTGCTCGGTACCGTCGCAACGTCATGGAATTTGAAAGTTAAACAGCAGCTAAAAGTGGCAGAATACAACAGTGGTCGCCGCAAAGCCAGCCAGGTACTTGCAAATGCTGGTGTGGCAGCGCTAGCAGGATTATTAATAATATTAATTCCTAGCATCAAACCTGGTTTACAATTACTTATTGCAGCTAGTTTCACATCGGCAACTGCCGATACGTTGTCATCTGAACTGGGAACGGTATACGGGCGCAACTTTTATAATGTACTAACGCTACGCAAAGACACGCGCGGATTAGATGGCGTAGTAAGTTTAGAAGGTACCTTGATTGGTAATGCCGGTAGTGCGTTTATAGCATCTATCTACAGTTTAAGTTATGGATGGGGGTGGTTTGGATGGCTTACGCTTTGCGGAACCTTAGGCAACTTAGCCGATTCATTACTGGGCGCAGCTTTAGAGCGCCGTAATATACTTAAAAATGATATGGTGAATTTTTTAAATACACTAATTGCTGGTTTACTGGCTTATGCCATTTATGCAGTTATAAATTAAGTAAAATAAAAAATTTTTTGGCGGCGTGATTTAAATTGCGTTACTTTGAATAACAAAGTACTTTTATGAAAGAGCACGACATTTATGCCGATATCAGTTCCATAAAAAATATGATGGAACGTTCTACCAGGTTTATATCGCTCAGCGGATTATCGGGCGTTATGGCTGGCATATATGCATTGGTAGGGGCGGGGTTAGGCTATAAATTGCTTTATTTAAATACCGACTATAGCGAGTATACAAGTTACCGGACGTACAATAAATATCTGTCAGTCGAAATATTGGCCATTGCGGTAGGAGTACTTATATTATCTATAACCACTGGTTTAATTTTAACTATACGCAAGGCACGTCGCCGTGGCCAAACCGTGTGGAACCCCAGCAGCAGAGCTATGCTGGTAAGTGGTGGCTTGCCGTTGCTTACCGGGGGGGCTTTTGGCTTGATTTTACTACAGCAAGGACATTATGGCGTTATAGCTTCTATTTGCCTAATTTTTTATGGTTTGGCGGTAGCCGCAGCAAGTCAGCATACTTTTAGTGATGTAAAATGGTTGGGCGTGTGCGAAATTGTGTTAGGTTTGATGGCCGCTGCGATGCCAGGCTACGGTTTAGTTTTTTGGGCTTTAGGTTTTGGTGTGCTGCATATTATTTACGGCGCGGTGATGCATTTTAAATACGATCGTGAAAATAACGCTTAATAATTTTGATAAGGCTTTTGAAAACCGCATACGCCTGCAAATTATGAGTGTGCTGGTAGCTAACGAAAGTTATGATTTTAACTCGCTTAAAGACTTACTAGAAGTGACCGACGGTAACCTGGCGTCACATTTAAAAGCACTGGAAAAAGAAGAATACATTACCATAAGCAAAACCTTTTTAGGCCGCAAACCTAATACGCGATATTTGGCATCGGCCAAAGGGGTTTCTGCGTTCAAAAAGCACTTAGAAGCACTCGAAAATTTAATCAAACAGCAAAAGCTGTAAATTTTTTTGCTTTTAAACTTTGAAATACAAAGTACTTTTAAAAATATGAAAACTTTACTTAACAACATTTTTCAAGACAAGCTTACGGGAGCAGGGCTTGTCTTGTCTATCATCTCGGGTGGCGTATTTGCTGTATCCTTATATGCCGGAAGGCAAGCTGCAACAGGAATATTTTTTATAAATTATATTTTGTCTGTCGGGTACTTGCTCGCTGTATTAATAGAAACCTTTTCCCATCACAAATGGAAGTTATCTCATGGTAAACTACAGCATACAGCCTTCTTACTTACATTATGGTTAATAAGTGCTTATGCACTTAACAGGGATATGAATGTGTTTGAAAATTCAGTCAGCTGGTTATGTGTATGGATCGTTACATCAGCGGTAATATTTGTTTTGGCAGTATATTATCAAATATTACCGAATTGGATTAGGCCGATTATCTTCTTTTTGCTGGGTGCCGCTTTCTTGCTCTTTATCTATTATTCCTTTTACCTATTTCCGCTTTATATTATCAGCGTTATCGGCCTCATTGCCATTGGTATTTCTATGCACAGTTATATACCCTTGTTTATGGCCATATTTACCTTTACGATTTTAATAAAGGCGGGTCGCAACAACAAAAAATTATATTATGCTTTTGTTGCCGGAATAATACTTCCATTAATTGTGCTCTCGGTTTATTTGTTTAAGTGGAATAGCAACAGCAAGAAAATTGATTTGTTGCTTAACCAAACAACCTTGAACCAAGGTAAGTTGCCCGATTGGATAGCCGTTAGTCAGGGTATTGAGCATGCAGGTTTAGCCGAAGATATGATGAAAGCTGGCCTGGTTTACCAGGCTGCTGATTTATCCGGAAATATATTGTTTGGTGACATGCCCAGCCGCAATTTTGATGAGCCTCGCCGTCATGATCCGTTAATAGTGATGGCTACCCTGCTTTTTGGCAAGCCAAACCTCGATGAACGCGACAGGATCAATATACTTAAATCCATGTATGATGCACGGCATCATGCGCAAGAACGACTTTGGGATGGCGATCATTTAAAAACTGCTACGGTGGTTAGCAACGTAAAGCTTTATCCCGAATACCGAATGGCTTATACAGAAAAAACTTTAACGGTACACAACACCATGAACAGCAGTTGGAGTAGGCAAGAAGCCATCTACACTTTTCATTTACCTGAAGGATCGGTAGTAAGTTCATTGTCTTTATGGATAAACGGTCAGGAAGAAAAATCAAGGTTAACTACCAAAGCCAAGGCCGATTCTGCTTATAAAACCATCGTTGGTGTAGAACAGCATGATCCATCTGTGGTGCACTGGCAGGAAGGTAATTTAGTAAGCGTTCGGATATTTCCATGCACACCAGATGAAAACCGAAAGTTTCGTATAGGTGTAACCAGTCCGCTGCATATACAAGGCGACCAATTGATTTATGAAAATATATACTTTGAAGGGCCCGAAGCAACGCAGGCACTGGAAACAGTACAGGTAACTTTTTCCGGTGATAAACCATCTGCCTTGCAGCTACCCGCGGAAATGAAGCAGGTAAGCATTGGCGTATACCAAGCCAATCATTCATACGTGCCTTACTGGGAAATTTCTTGTAAAGCCCCACAATTAGCCACTGCCGGATTTTTATTTGGTGATACCACCTATCAGGTTAAAGACTATAAGCCTAATGTAACTACTTTCAATCCGCAACGTGTGTACCTTGATATTAACAGTGCCTGGACGCAAAGCGAATTTAATCAGGTAGTACACCAATTAAAAGACAAGTCTGTATACGCATATGCTGGTAAGTTAGTAAAGCTTACTGATACAAATTCTGACGAAGTGTTTGAACTCACCCACAAACAAAATTTCAGTTTGTTCCCGGTGTTTGAAATTAATCATCCCGATAGTTCTTTAGTTATAACCAAAAGCAACGGTATTTCGCCAGGCTTACAGGATTTGGAAGGATCCGAATTTGCTAAAACCTTAACAATCTATTTAACGCAACCCAAACAGATAAGAATATTCAATCTAAGCAGCCAAACTACACCCTATATAAAAGCATTAAAAGAGTTGCGTGTGTTCAATTATCAGGAAGGAAGTATAACAGATTTATCTAAAATGTTGCAAAAGCACCAGTTTGCTGGTGTGCAGGAAAATGATTCGACTGTAGTGATTGAGCACGCTGGTTTAGTTATTCAGACAGCGGCAAACGTACCGGTTAAAAGTGCACCCGACCATCTGCTGCGTTTATTTGCGTACAATGATATCATGAAAAAGGCAGGTGCTAATTATTTTAATAAAGCTTATATCCGCCCTGATCTGATAGCAGAAGCTGAAAAAGGATATATCGTTTCACCAGTATCGAGCATGATTGTGTTGGAAACGCAAAAAGATTACGAGCGTTTTGGTATCGATGAAAATAAAAACAGCTTAAAAAATGCTTCCTTGAATTCATCCGGTGCGGTGCCTGAGCCCAAAGAATGGCTGCTGATTATTTTGACATTGGCGGTGATAACTTATACCATTTTCAAGCCTACAGTAAAGTATGATAAGCTATAATGTGGTTACTGTTAAACGCTACAAGCAGTATCAAAACTTGTGGCCTATAGGGCTTATAGCAATAGCCTATTTAAGCATAGGGCTTTGGCTTATTCCACAATATATGAATTGGGATGCTAATGCTTGTATGGGACTGCTGATGGCACCCTTTATAGGTAATATTAAAAAAGGACAATACTCGTTACGTTATTTTGCGCCGGCGCTCATTGCAGTAGCATTAGCCCTAATACTGCCTATAAGAACAGCATTGTTTGCAGCCATACTATTTGCCATAGTATTACTTTTTGAGAATTGCATTGGTAAACTTGACTTTGTATTTGTGCTGATATTGCTGCTGATCTCTCCGGTTTTTAAACATATCACCCGTTTGGTAGAACTACCCTTGCGGCTGTGGCTGAGTGAGGATGTAGCCGGTGTTCTAAGCTTTATAGGTTTGCAAGCATCGTCAGCCGGGAATCAAATTGCAATAGGAAAATATGAATTTTCAGTCGACCCAGCTTGTGCCGGATTAAATATGCTAATTACATCGCTGCTTATTTGCTTGTTTATAGTGGCCGCTAGCCAGCAAAAACTACAGAAACGTTTGCCTTTAAAATATCTATTGGCTTTGCTGGTAGGTGCCCTTGGCTTAAATATCGCTTGCAACTTTTTTCGTATCCTAACGCTGGTACTATTCAAATTCATGCCTGGCACCGTAATGCATGATTTTATCGGGTTGGTATGCTTGGCGCTTTATGTAATCATTCCTGTGTTGAAACTTGCTCCGCTTATAGTTGATAAATTAGGCATTCAACATCAATCTATACATGCGCCATCGCTAAATATTGGGTTGAGGCATTCTATATTGCATGTGTTAATATTGGTAGCTGTTTTACTATCCAGTTACAGGCGCATAAATTTGGATACCATTTACCAACCATCTAAAAAAGACATTAAGCTACCTGGCTACCGCCAAACCAATTTAACAGGTGGCATCATAAAATTACAAAGTGAAACAACACTTATTTATATAAAACCAACAGCCTACTATGCTCCTGAACATGATCCAACCGTTTGCTGGACAGGTAGCGGTTATCAGTTTGCTAAGGTCGGTAAGCAGACAATTAATGGCATACAGCTTTACACCGGCGTTCTAAAAAAAGGCAAAGACAAATTATATACCGCTTGGTGGTTTGACAACGGCCGGGAGCGGAGCATAAATCAGGTTGAATGGCGCTGGCACGCATTGAGAACTGAACAGCAATTTTATTTAGTTAATGTGAGTGCCAGCAACGCCGCCGATTTAAACCGGGCTTTAGGTCATCTTTTATCTCACAACATTCTTCAATAAAATTAAAAATGAACATTCAATATAACCGTCAGGTACTATATCGCATTCGCATTTACATTTGGATAATCATAATTGGTTTAGCGCTTAGCGGCATCACTGCTTTTCCAATTGAAACTGAGTTAAGTTATTGGTTGCCACATCTATCAAATAGTAAAGGCTTTTTGACTGAATGGGTTAATAGGGTGTATGTAGCCGTTCATCGTACGAACTTGCAATACCCATTTTTGAGTTATGGTACCGACTGGTTGGCGTTTGCACATTTAATGCTTGCCATTCTGTTTGTCGGACCGTTACGTGATCCGGTTAAAAACATATGGGTAATACAGTTTGGTATGATTGCCAGTGTGCTTATCATTCCGCTTGCTTTTATTGCCGGTCCAATCAGGCACATTCCGTTTTTCTGGCAGTTGATAGATTGCTCTTTCGGCGTAATATGTATGATACCGCTATATCTTAGTTATAAGGATATAAAAATATTGACGAAAAATTTGCAAAGAACCAATATTTAGTGTGCCTATACTAGTTGAATAGATTCTCATTTGCGCGAACAACCGGCAAACTGAACCAAAACGTGCTACCTTGACCTACCGTACTATTTACGCCAATTTTACCCTGATGTTGTTCAATAATTTCGGCGCATAGGTATAACCCAATGCCAAAGCCGGCAATTGTTTCAGTTTGCTTGTTTTCAACTCTATAAAAACGTTCAAACAATTTAGGAATATCCTTTGACTTAATACCTATACCTTCATCTATTACACTTACTTGCGCAGTATCATCCGTTGATGTACATCTTAAAATAATCTGTTTTCCTTTGGGTGAGTATTTTACAGCATTATTTAAAAAGTTGCTAAGTACTTGCCCAATTTTGTCTTTATCTGCGTTTACCCATGTAGGGTTGCTGTGTTCAAATATAATGTCGTGAGATTGTACTATGAGTTTCGCTTCGTCTATAACATCGGTAATAAGTTGATCTAACTGAAAATCCTGACGGTTAAGCTGAATTTTTCCAGACTCAAGTTTAGCGACATCCAAAAAACCTTTAATCAAACCCTGCATTTTATTTACTTGCAGCTCAACTTTTTTAAATGCTTCGCCAGTAAAATTATCACCTGCTTTATTCGCTTTTCCGCCGAGCATTTGTATATAGGCTTTTATTGATGTTAACGGCGTTTTCAATTCATGACTGGCCATTGAAATGAAATCGTTTTTGCGCTGTTCGCTCCGTTTACGTTCAGTAATATCTGCGAAAATCACTACCACCTGATTTGATGCTTTACCTACCGACGCCGCATAAACATTATACCAGCCATCAGTTGATTTATTATAATCTTCAAAATGCATTGGATTACCACTTTGCGCCACACTATGATATGCGTTAATCCAGTACTGTTCAACGTCTGGTAATATTTGTCGAACGGTTTTACCAAGGGTTGATTTAAGTCCGGTTTGTCGTTCAAAAGCCGGGTTCATATCAATCATGCGGTAGTCAACTGGCTTGCCTTCACTGTCATAAATTAACTCAATCAGCATAAAAGCCTGTTCTATTGAGTTGAATAATGTGCGATATCTTTCTTCAGACGCTCGAAGTGCAGCTTCTGCGTGTGCACGGCCAACTGCAGACCAAGTGCGTTCAGCCACTTCAGCAATCAATTCTACTTCTTCAGGCACCCACTTTCTTGGATTACGATCATGAATATAAAACGCAGCTACAAACCTGCCTTCTTTGATAAGACTTATAGTAACTGCAGATCTAAACTGTAATGCAGCGAAAGCTGCCTGCATATCGGGATGAGCCGTACGCGGATCATTCAGCATATCGTTGACAACCAGTTTTTCGCCCTTTTTAAAGGTTGTCATAATGCCGGGACCAAACGCTTCCAAATCATGCACGCCGTGGTATTGAGGCACGGTGCCATCTGTCCAATTGTGTTCTGTTCTAAACCAGCGCTGTTCAGTTACTTCGCCATATCCAACGCGCGATACACCAAGGTGTTCACCAATAATGCGCGCAGCTTCTGTTTGTATAATGGCCGCATCTGCCAATGGTCGTATATTATCACTTAATTTAAGTAAAAATGCCTGTCGTGCTTCATTGTGATGTATCGCCTTTGTTTGGTAAACACGTTCAGTGACATCAGTAGCCGAATGCAAAATGCAATAGGTTGAGCCGTCAGCGTTTTTAATAGCTCTATAAATAAAATCAAAATAATAGATATTTGATTCTTTGTTAACTGTCAATTGTGCTGGGCGCTCTTTAGCCGCGTATGTAACGCCGGTGCGCCAAACATTCTTAAGAATCTCAATAAATTCCTGACCCTTTAATTCAGGAACTGCTTCTTCTAAGGGCTTTCCAATTACACTACGGTCTTTACCCCAAAAAGCAATCATGGCATCATTAGCCATTTCAATAATAATGTTTTCGGTGGTGTAGATAGCAGTAGCGTCTGTAGATAATGCTAAAATACCAAGCACTTCGGCATCACTAAAATTTCTGAAATTTTGAATCATTTATAATTGAAAAGGAAATGTAAAAGTAAGATTTTTGCCTAAATCCACTATTTGGAATATGCTTTAAAGAAATCCCAAATTACCTGGCATGCATCCAAGTTTTGTGAAACCTGCCCCACAAAGTTTACCGGTGCATACTGCGGGCCACTTGGCCACGTATGGCCACCGTTAACTATAGTATATCCAATAACATTATTACCATTCACCGGATCGCTGAAAACTGTTCTAGTCACATGTGTGCCATCAGCGATCTCATCAGGCAAGGTTTCTACAACAGTATTATGAGTGCATTGGTTGACGTCTACCCAAAGGCTTAAAACTTCTTCGTGTCCATAAACATTGCCTCCTGCTGCTTTGGTTGGTCCTCCCACATACGGCACTATCCTGTCTTTGGTGCCATGTATGTACATTACGGGCATGGGTACTGTAGGACGTAGGGAGGATGCTTTATCCAGCGTAGCCGCTACAGCCGCTATTGCCGTTATACGGTCGGGAATTTCGCAAGCCAGGCGTGAAGCCATAAACCCACCATTAGACATGCCGGTTATATAAACTCTTTTGAAATCGATAGGGTAGTTGGCTAGCAGGTGTGTAATTAATTCATCTAAAAACTTAACGTCATCCACGCCGGCTTTATTGGCTTTTGTTGCACGGCCATCATTCCAGGTTTGGGTAATGCCTTCAGGGCAAACGATGATGAATTTCTCAGCGTCTGCCAACGGCCGGAAATCGGCAAAGTTCATCATTTGCTCGGCGCTACCCAAGGTGCCGTGTAAAGAAATAACAACTGGCAAAAGCTCTGATTGGGTATAATCTGAATGGTAAACGAGAAACTCACGATCCACGTGATCAACCGTTATTTGCTTCCGGTATAACATTGAGTGCAAAAGTACTGTACATGTGCTAACAAAGGTTCAGCAGCGCATGTTTAAATCATTAGAATAAAAATTGCCAACTGCACTTTATTAAGCTAGAATTTGCTGGAAAGAGATAAAACAAAAAAGCCTTCGAACATTAAGTTTGAAGGCTTTTTGCTTGGCGGAGAGTTAGGGATTCGAACCCCAGGACCTGTTACAGTCAACAGTTTTCAAGACTGCCGCAATCGACCACTCTGCCAACTCTCCGGGGACAAAAGTACAAATCCGAACCGAATTGGCAAATTGAAATTATAATTTTTTTAATGAGTTGGTGTAGTTGTTGTAATTCCCTGAAAGACAGCTATATATTTTTAATAATGCTGTCGTTTATGGGCCGTACGGAAGGTGTTTACGCGTGGTTTTACAATTTTGATACTCCTTTTAGACAAGTCTACACTCGCATTTAGCTCAAATCCGATCAATATAATAAGCGAGTTTAGATATAGCCAAATCATCATTACAATTAAAGTGCCTATCGAGCCATAAATTTTATTGTACGACGAAAAGTTGTTTATATAGTAAGAAAATCCCAACGAAGTAAGCACTGCCAGGGTTGTGGCCAACATGGATCCGGGACTGATAAATTTCCAGCGGCGCTTGTGCGCCGGGCCATAGCGGTATAAGGTAGATACCACCACAAAAAATATCAGCACCACGATGATCCACCTGGAAAAGGCCAACAGGTAAAGCCAGAAGTGCCAGGTAGAAAGCATATGTTTTTGCAGGAAATTTATAACAGCCTGGCCAGCAATTAAAACCCCTATAGCTAACAGCAAAGAAAAGCTGATAACGATAGTTAAGGTAACTGATATCAAACGCCGCTTAATCCAACTGCGACTTTCCATCATCAACGATGATTTATTAAAGGCCTGCATCAGATTATAAACACCATTTGAGGCAAAGTATAGCGCAGAAGCAAAACCTACAGACAATAACTTGCCATTTTGATTTTTGACAATATCTACCATAGTGCCTTTTAACGCAGTAAACGCAGTATGAGGAAGTATAACGGCAAGTAATTCCAGCAGTCTATCCTGAAAATTTGAGATAGGCACAAACGGAATAAGCGTAAAAAGGAAGATCGTTGCCGGGAACAGCGCCAGCATAAAGTTATAAGCCAAAGACGATGCTCTGTTTACCAGTGAGCTTTTTTTTAGTTCACCAAAAAAGAAAGCGGCCACGGTATATAAGGGCAGTGGCCTGAAGCCTGGTAGTATCACCGACTTAGTCCACTCAATAAACTCCCTGTAAAATCCAAACTTCAGCAGTAGCCGGTGCAGCCATTCCATCCACCAAATTTACTCAAAATACGGCTTCAGTTTATCTAAAAATTCTTGCGGTGGCAAACTAGGGCGGTTATTTTTCATATTGATGAAAGCCAGCAGCGTTTCACCAACATGTATCAGTTCGCTTTTCTCGTTAAATAATTCGTACTTGAAATGAATTTTTACACCTGGCATCTTTTCCATCGATACCTGTATGCTTATTTCTTCATCATACAATGCCGGCTTCAGGTACTTACACTTCATCTCCAAAACCGGCATCATAATACCGGTTTCTTCCATCCAGCGATAGGTAAGGCCAAGGCTGCGCAGCATTTCTACACGGCCCACCTCGAAAAACTCGGCATAGTTGCCGTAATACATGTAGCCCATCTGGTCGGTTTCGCCGTAGCGCACACGTAGTTTGGTAGTATGTGTAAACATTATCTTTTAATACCCCTTTCGTCCAGTGCTTGCTGGAAACGACGTGCATTAGCCTGATGCTCGGCAACATTGCTCGCAAAGTTGTGATAGCCCGAAAAATCTTCTTTAGCGCACATATAAATATAATTGTGGCTTTTTGGATTCAGCACGGCATCGATAGCGTTAACAGACGGCATCATAATAGGGCCCGGCGGCAGGCCGGTTACCTGGTAAGTGTTATAGGGCGACGGTGTACTCAGGTATTTGCGTAACACGCGTTTAATGGTAAAATCTCCAGTAGCGTAAATGACGGTTGGATCGGCTTCCAGTTTGATGCCGCGTTTTAGTCGGTTAAGATACAAGCCGGCAATCATAGGCATTTCATCATCATGCAAAGCTTCTGCATCTACAATGGAGGCTAATATTGAAATTTGAATAGGCGTTAAATTCAGAGCTGACGCTTTTTGTTTTCTATCTGCATTCCAAAACTTGGTATACTCATCATGCATGCGGTTGATGAATTTAACACCGGTAGTGTTCCAATACATTTGATAGGTGTTTGGAATGAACATAGCATATACGTTCTCAGTATTAAATCCGTATTGCTCAACAAACTTGGATGAATCAAGCAAGCCGATAATTACCACAGAATCGGGTTCCAACTGCTTAGACACAAAGGCTGCAAACTGAGATTTTAACCGCAGATTATGAAATTTTAGTTCAACAGGTTCTTGCGTGCCTGACTTCAACATATTAATCAGAGCACGGTTACTCATGCCCGATTTTAATTTGTATTTACCCGGCTTTACACGGTTAACATAGTTCATGTTATGCGCGGCCCAGTTAAATGTCGTGGTATCTTTAACCATGCCATCATGCCGAATAGTTGCATATACATCAGCATAAGTAGCGTCTGTATGTATGTAAAGATATTCTTGCTTGTCCGTTACGTTCGGACCGAAATAGCGTAAATAATACAAAACTCCGGTGATACCCAGTGCCAGTATAATGATGGCAACCAGTGCAATGATAAACTTTTTAAGCGTACCACCAGATGATTGAGTTTGTTGATTCATGACAGGTAAATGTATATTTAATCTCTTATTCTACGTAAGGCCAGCAAGCCGCCGTTTAAATTTCTTACATTCTCATAACCATTTTGCTGCAAAATAGATTGCGCAGTTTCGCTTCGTAATCCAGCCTGGCAAATTACTATGATCTCTTTATTCTGGGGCCAGGGTAAACTGTCCAACTTTGCGGCTAGCTGCGACACTGGTAAATTTACGCCGCCAATATTATGGGTATGGAACTCTATAGGTTCACGTACGTCCAATATTGCTAACTCCTCCTGACTTTGTAGCCGTTTGAGCAGTTCACCGGCATTAATATCAGGGCTGCTGTTCGGGCTGTGGCTGTTCATCTAATTTTTTGCCTTGCGATACGGTTAAATTTATACGCGTGCCGATGCTGGTTTTACTGGTAGAGTCGGTAAGCATAGGCGATTGTGCAACCACAACTACGTTGCTTGAATCGGTAATTGCACCTTGGTACGTTACTGTACCAATGGTTAAACCAGCCCCGCGAATTGCAAATCTTGCAGCATCCAAATCCTGATTAATCAGGTCTGGTATATCTACTTCATTAGCGCCGGCCCCATCGCCAAGTACTAAATCCACTTTAGAACCTTTGGGCAACTTATAACCACTTTTAATCACCTGTCCGCCAAAGCTTACTTCCAAAATTCGATCGCGTGCAATGTCCGAACGATAGGTGGTGTCACCAACTTTTAATCCGCTGTTTGACAGTATAGCTGCCGCTTCGCGATAGGTGCTTTGTTCCAAATCGGGCAGCGCTACTTCGGGAGCCAGGGTAGTAACCATGGTTAAATATATGGTACGGCCTTCTTTTACGTTGGTGCCGGCGTCTGGGTCTTGTTCAATGATGGTACCTGGTGCCTTGTCCTGCACAAATACAGAATCGACTTGGTAACGGAAACCTTGTTGATCGAGTATCGACCTGGCCTGGTCTATTGAAAGTCCTTTTAATTTAGGAACGGGTATGCCCGAGCCATGTCGGGTGTAATAGCCTAAACTCAGGTAAGCAATCAATACTACGGCCAGTACCGTGCCAATAGCTGCTAAAAAGTTATTACGAAAATCTTTGGTTTTTAAATAAGTCCAGAATTTGCTCATTTATGCGGGCTATCAAAAGTTAATGGCTTAATCCGTTATCAAACATAAATTATAATTCCGACATAATTAAACGTCGGTTAATTAATAAAATATATAATAACAGCCGGCAAAAGTAACAAATACCAGCAACAATTGACAAGGGTATTGCAACAGGTTTAATGCTATTTGGTTACACCATCATGGCAGTCATCGCCATAAACTGCAAAATCCGTATAATTGCTATTGATATATGACTATTCAGCAAATCCTTAAACACTACTGGAAGCACGAGACCTTTCGTCCGCTACAGCAAGAGATTATTGAATCGGTGCTGGAGGGGCGCGATACGTTAGCCTTGCTGCCAACCGGAGGTGGAAAGTCTGTTTGTTACCAAGTACCAGCTTTGGCTAAAGAGGGAATTTGCTTGGTTATATCGCCGCTGATAGCCTTAATGAAAGATCAGGTTGATAATCTGAAAAGCAAAGGCATCGATGCGATGTCCATAGTATCGGGCATGGGCAAGCGGGAGGTAGATATAGCTTTGGATAACTGCATTTACGGACCTGTGAAATTTTTATATCTATCGCCAGAAAGATTACAATCTGAATTGGTGCGCGAACGAATTAAGTACATGAAGGTGAACCTAATTGCAGTTGATGAGGCGCATTGTATATCTCAATGGGGTTATGATTTTCGTCCGCCATACCTGCATATTGCCGATTTGCGCGAACTGCATCCCAAGGTTCCTGTACTGGCGCTTACCGCTACGGCCACCGTTGACGTAAAAGGAGACATTCAGCAAAAGCTTCAATTCAAAACGCCTAACATATTTCAGCAAAGCTTCGAGCGGCGCAATATCAGTTATTTGGTTCAGCACGAAGAAAATAAGCTACGCAAGATGCTCGATATTGTACGTGGCGTAAAAGGTACCGGAATTGTATACGTACGCAGCCGCAAAGAAACAGTGGAGCTCGCCCGATATTTTACCGATCATGGCATGACAGCCGATTATTACCATGCCGGTTTAACAGGAGATTTGCGTTCGGCTAAGCAAGAACAGTGGAAAAGTAACCATACCCGCGTTATGGTAGCCACTAATGCATTTGGAATGGGCATTGATAAGGCCGACGTACGTTTCGTAATTCATAAAGATATTCCCGAAAGCCTCGAAGCTTATTACCAAGAGGCTGGCCGTAGCGGACGAGACGAACAAAAGGCCTATGCAGTACTGCTGTATAATGAAGCAGACCGTATTAAGCAAGAAAAAAAGTTTGAAGCGAGCTTTCCAAGTCTGGACGAAATTAAGCAGGTATACCATTACCTGGCAAATTACTATCAGCTGGCTTACGGAGCAGGTGAGGGGTTGAGCTTCGATTTAGATTTAGCCGACTTTTGTAGCCGCTTTAAGTTAGATGCACTGAAAACCTTAAATGCCCTTAAATTTTTAGAACAAGGTGAATATTTAAGTTTCAACGAAAGTGTGTTTCTGCCGTCCCGCTTTCGGTTTGAGGTTTACAATGATGAGTTATACAATTTTCAGATACAAAATGCCGCTTGGGACCCTTTTATTAAAACCCTATTACGGTCGTACGGCGGCGCATTTGATAACTATGTAAGGCTGCGTGAATTTGACTTGGCTCGGCGTACGAACTTGAGCGTACAGCAGGTAACCGATGCTTTATTACAACTCCATCAAGCAGCTATACTCAGCTATCATCCTCAAACTGACAAGCCGCAGGTCACTTATTTAAAGGAACGGCTTACGGCTGGCCATTTGCTGTTAGATAAACAGTATTTTGACCAGCGGAAAGCGGTCTATCAACAAAAAATGGAAGCCATGCTTGCCTATGCCAGTCAGCAGCAGTGCCGCAGCCAACAGTTGCTGGCTTACTTTGGCGAAATCAACGCGCCTAAGTGTGGTGTGTGTGATGTTTGTTTACAAGAGAAACGTCAAAAGAACGCCGTACAATTAAATGAAATGATTACCGAAGAAATAATAGAATTATTGAACGCTGCCCCCTTGAATTTGGAACAACTCATTACATCGCTTAAGCACGGTCAAAAACCGGAACGTCTCAAAGTAGTAAGAATGCTGTTGGATAGCGGCAGGATAAAAACTAGTGGCGAAAAGTTTTATGTCTGATTAACTTCTTAGATAGGAGGCACCATTTAAGTCAATAATGCCGCCCGTGGTAAACTCAAATCCCTGCGAGGCGTACATAACGGCCAAGCGGGAAATCTCTTCTGGCTTAGCCACTCGATTAAATGGACTTTGCGCTTTAATGGCCTGACCAGCTGCACTATTTAATAAATCCGCCGTCATATCCGTCCCTACAAAACCAGGAGCAATAATATGCACGCTAATATTGTGCGGAGCTAAAGCGATGGCTAGTGACTGGCTCATGGCATTTAATCCAGCCTTGCTGGCACCATAAGCCGGATGATCAGGTTCTCCGCGGAATGCGCCTCTTGATGAGATGTTAATGATTTTGCCACCGCCTTGCTTAATCATTTGCCTGGAGGCGAAATAGCAAAGATTGGCCACTCCGGTTAAATTGGTGTTCAGTGTTTCAGTCCAGCTTTGCTGCCATTCGTTATAATTTACTTCGGCAACTTTGTGTTCCAGGTAAACCCCCGCGTTGTTAACCAGCACATCCAGATGGCCATACTGTTGCATCAGTTCGGTAAATAAATGCTCAATGGCTTTCGGTTTCGATTGATCTGATTGAAATGCTGCATGCTTTTGCTGCGGATTAAGCAGGGCAAGCGTGCGTTCGGCTTCAGCTAGGTTGCTCTTGTATGTTATAATTACGTTTGCATTTAACTCAGCAAAAAGCAATGCGCATGCCTTGCCTATGCCACGCGAGCCGCCGGTAATCAAGACATTTTTGCCGGTGAAATCAATCAGCATAATTATATTAATTACTGCTTTGGTGCCTGCTGAGCTTTTTGCTGTTCTTTTTCGCGCTTTTTGAAAAAACCGCGTAACAAAAAGTTATGCTGTGCCGCCTCCAAATCATCATTCAATTTAATTGAACTTTGATTTAAGTAATCTAAAGTGCTTTTTAGTTGCGTAGCGGTAGGTTGGTCATTTAGCAACACGCCAATCGCATTGTCGGTTGTATTTAACTTGCTACTGGCGCGGTTCAAGTTATCTGTTAAAGTACTTGCTTTAGCGGTAGCGTCTTGCAATTGATTGGCCGACTGTTGCAATTTTGCAAATACGGCAGTATCAGTCAGCATTTTATCAGCCAAACCACCTTTGGTATTCATTTTACGACCAAAGCGATTCAGTTCAATAGCCATTTGATTGGTGCTGGATGTGGTGGTTTGCAAGTTTGCCACTACTGCTCTAAAGCGCATAGCCAAGCTAGAGTCAGATAATAATGCACCGGCTAAACCTTTGCCCTGCACCATATCTTTGCTTAAGGTTTTAAAATCACTAGTGATAGACAGCAGATTTTCATTGTTTTTCTGTAAAGTCTTCATGATATCATCGGTAGATAACATGCCCTTCGAATTCAGCATCGTGCCATCCTTAATGACAGGTGCGTCTGGTGTACCTCCTTCAATATTGATGGTTTTGTTGCCTATGAAACCTTCGGAACCAATAGTAGCTAAGGCATTTTGGTGAATGAACTGTTGAACATTCGGGTCAACGTTAAATTCTACATCAACCTGGTTTATGCCGGTAAAAGCAATATTTTTTACTGTTCCTACCTTAACGCCAGAAAACCAAACATTGTTGCCTTTAATTAAACCAGAAACATTGCTGAAACGGGCTTTCAAATGCAGTCCTTTCACGAAGCTTTTTTGCTGATTGCCCAAAGTGAAAATGGCTATAATTAAGATGACCACACCTATGCTGATGAAAAGGCCTACCCATACTGCACGTTTATTTTCTCCTGAATCCATTATTTAATGTATAAAGTTGTAGTTGTAAAATTGTTTAACCCGTTCGTCATCGGTATCAAATACTTCATCAAAGGTGCCTTGACGTTGAAACTGCCCGTCAAGTAGCATCGCAACACGGTTACCGGTTGTTTTAGCACAGGTTAAATCGTGTGTAATAATGATAGATGACGTGTTAAAGTTTTCCTGAACACGGTTAATCAAATTGTTTATTTCAATAGATGTTATAGGGTCCAAGCCTGCTGTCGGCTCATCGTATAACATAATTTCCGGCCTCAATATAAGTGTGCGGGCTATACCAATACGTTTACGTTGTCCGCCAGATAATTCGGCAGGCATTTGATTGATAGTTTGCTTTAAACCAACAGCATCTAACACCCGTTCTACCAGCTCGTTAATCTCTTTTCGGCGCAAATTTTTGCGGTTACGAACCAATGGAAATTCCAGGTTTTTGCGAACCGTCATACTATCATATAGCGCACTGTTTTGGAAAGAGAAACCGATCCGGCGGCGTAATTCCTGCAATTCAAGCGGCGTAATATTAATTACATCTTGTCCAAGTACGTTAACCTGACCAGCATCCGCGTTAAGTAAACCCGATATAATTTTAATTAATACAGATTTACCAGTGCCTGAACGGCCAAGTACTACCAGGTTTTCTCCTTTATATAGATCTAGATCAATGCCGCGAAGTACGTGATAATCGCCAAAAGACTTTTGCAGGCCTTGTATGCTAATTACCTTCGTGTTATAATCTATTTCGTGTTTTTTTTGCTCCATAATCAGTTAACTAGCGGAACCAGCCGGTGATCTGCACGATAATTACTTCTTCTATAAATACCAAAAACATGGCCGTTACCACAGCAGAGTTAGCTGCTTTACCAACACCGGCTGTACCACTTGAAGAGTTCCAGCCTTTGTAAGTACCCACAATACCTATCGTAAATCCAAACACCATAGATTTTATGATAGACGATTCAAAATCTATAAATGCCAGCGGTTGAAAAAATTGCTGAACATATGTACTAAAACTGGTTCCTTCATTCACGGCAACATTTAAGTAACCGCCCAGCATAGATACCAAACCGTTGAAGATGGCCAGAACCGGAATAGCTATAGTAGTAGCCAATACGCGAATACATACGAGATACTTAAAAGGTTTAGTGCCCGATACTTCCATCGCATCAATCTGCTCGGTTACCCGCATAGAGCCCAGTTCCGCACCAATGCTTGAACCGACGCGTCCGGCGCTGATGAGCGCTGTAACCAACGGTGCCAATGCACGCATAATAGCGATAGATACCAGCGACGGAATCCATGAGGTAGCCCCAAACTGCAACAATGACGGGCGCGATTGCTTAGTAAAAATCAAACCCACAATAAAACCGGTAACGCTTATCAGTAGCAATGAGCGAACGCCAACTTCATAACACTGCTTTAAGAGTTCCTGAAATTCGTATGGTGGAACGAATGCTTCTTTGAAGAAACGGACAATGAAGCGGTAAACATCATAAACATCAGAAAAAAAGTTTGCTAAGCTGCTTTTAAGCGACGATTTAGATTTTACGGTTGCGGTTGATGTGCTATTTTGTGTGTCCATTAATTGAGCCGGTAAAATTACGGCATAAATTTTACTAATGGCTATTTAACTTAAAAACTTATCCGTGTGTTTGTAAACGCTTTGTAAAAACTGCGCAATGGGGCAAATGTTTTATTTAAAAGTTAAGTAACGTATTGATGCATTTAGCTGGCATCTTAAAAGTTGATCAATTTGTATTACAATATTGTTGTTACTTGTGATAGTAAGTTTTTTTATACATTTTAGGCGACAATTAACAACCTGTGAACCAACCAACCGATTATGAAAAATATTAAAAACAAAACCTTTTACGCAGCAATGCTGGCTGCCGGCATGTTATCTGTAACGGCCTGCAACCAGTCATCAAACAAAAACACCTCTACCATGACAGATAGTACCAAACAAGCCGGCCTGCTGTCTGCGGCTAATTTTGAAAAAACCATAGACGGCAAACAAACGCAACTATATACGTTAAAAAACGGCAAAGGAGCACAATTGGCCGTTACAAACTTTGGCGGCCGACTGGTGAGCTTGATGGTGCCAGATAAGAATGGCAAAATGACTGATGTGTTAGGTGGATTTGACAACGTTGAAGGTTTTATAGACGGCAAAAGCAATTATTACAATGCGTTGATTGGTCGTTATGGAAACCGTATTGGCAATGCTAAATTTACTTTGGATGGTAAAGAATATAAATTGCCTGCTAATAACGGACCTAACACTTTGCATGGTGGTAAAGATGGCTTTGATTTTAAGGTTTGGGACGCCAAGCAGATCGATGACCATACACTTGAACTAAACTGCGTATCGGAAGACGGCGACCAGGGATTTCCGGGCAAGCTGAACGTAAAAGTGACTTACACTTTAACCGATGATAACAGTTTAAAAATTGATTACAATGCTACAACTGATAAAAACACCGTAGTTAATTTAACCAACCACGCATACTTTAACCTGAATGGTTGCGGTTCTGGCGAAATATTAAAGCATACTTTGCAGATAGATGCCGACTCATACACACCAGTTGACAATACCTTAATACCTACCGGTAAAATTGCACCAGTTGAAGGTACGCCGTTTGATTTCCGGAAGGCTACTGAGATTGGTGCACGCATCAACGAAGGCGATCCGCAATTATTAAGCGGAAAGGGGTATGATCATAATTTTGTACTCAACAAACATACACTGGAAACCCCTGTAGTAACCGCCCAAGGTAATATGAGTGGCATTGTGCTGGAAGTATTTACCGAAGAACCTGGTGTACAATTTTACAGTGGTAACTTCATGAAAGGTGATTACACATTTAAAGGCGGTGTGAAAGATAATAAGCGCACTGCATTCTGTCTGGAAACGCAGCATTTTCCAGATTCGCCAAACAAACCGTCTTTCCCTTCAACAGAGTTGAAACCTGGACAGACTTATAAAACCACTACTATTTACAAGTTCTCTGTTAAAAAGTAAGTTTAGTTTTAATATATAAAAAGGGCTGCTTCATATTTAAGAAGCAGCCCTTTTTTGTTGAGGTAATTCAATTTAAATGCCTGACTGTACGTCATAAAGCCTTCTATAATGAAAGCCTGTTAAGCGCTATCGCAAACTTTTAAACAGATTAATCCTTTGTATTGGCATGAATGCCTATCAACAAAAATGGATTGATGTGTTGAACAACGCACAAATTAAAGACTGGAAAATAAGCGCTAAGGGTGATGATATTTTGATTGACCTGCCTCTAAGCACGCATGTAAGCACCATTATGGAAAACCTGCCGGATGTAGTGGCAACATTATCTTTAGATATAACCTTACCAAAAGAAAGATTGAAGTTTATATTACGTAACGGTGCCGAAACGCACGAGTATCTTTTAAACCCAACTGATACCGATTTGAATACTGCAAAGTAAGGGTATTAGTTAATACGCACTTTGCTTGAAATCGCAGTAACGCATAATCCCATGAAGGCCACCAGTAAAAACGATATTTTTAGGCTGAATGCTCCTGCCAGAAAGCCAATAACTGGTGGTCCTACTGAAAAGCCTGCAAAACCTATGGTTGACACAGCAGCCAAAGCCATGCTAGGCTGCATCGTTTTAGATTTACCGGCCAAGCTATAAACAATAGGCACTACCGACGATACACCGGCACCTACCAGTAAAAAGCCAGCCATTGCTGTAAAACGGTTAGGTAGTGCAATTGCTATTAATAATCCGGAAGCCATCAAGATACCGCTTAGCTGCAACGTTGCTTTAGGTCCAAAGCGTTCGGTAAAGCGGTCGGATACAAAACGGCCCAGGGCCATAGTGCACATAAAGCAGGTGTAGCCTGCAGCCATCCAGGCACCTTGGGCCATTACCACTTTTTTAAAGTAAATAACGCTCCAATCAAACATAGCACCTTCGCAGATCAGCGAACAAAAGGCAACAATGCCTAAGTTAACCAAAGTTTTGTCGGGAAGTACAAATGCCGGACCTTTGCTGCTCGACCTGTCGTCGGGCAAAAAATTGTAAGTTATAAGAATGCCAATAATGGTTACCACAGCAATAATTACAAAATGATACAGCGGAGCAATATTTTGTCCTATCATGTAAGTGCCAATACCAGCACCGGCAAAACCGGCCAAACTCCACATACCATGAAATGATGCCATAATGGGCTTATGATATACTTTCTCAACAGAAATGGCTTGCGTATTTACGGCTATGTTAGCGGTGTTGCTGGCAAAACCGTAAATCAAGAGGCAGCCGATTAAAATGGTAACATTAGGAGCAGCGCCCAAGCCTATAAGCGCAGTGCTATAGAGTAATAGTGCCGCTACAGCCATAATGCGACCGCCAAAGCGCGAACTCATCCAGCCTGCAAACGGAATAGATACAATTAATCCAACCGGAATGGCAAATAATACGCCGCCTAACTGCGCCTCAGATAAATTTAAAGTTTGCTGTATGGTGGCAATGCGCGATGCCCAGCTGGCAAATATCAAGCCCGGTAAAAAAAACACAGCACTTACAGCACGGCGTAAAATATGTTTTGGATAGGATGAAAGCTCTGACCTATTATCCATAAATAGAAATAGTTTATGTGGTAACGTTATTTTAAAACTACTATCTTTCTGGTTTGTGTAGTATGGGCGCTAAAATAGCCCAACGCGTTGTTGCTGATGTTAGACGGCGGGTTACCCGGCGTTGTGCCGCCGCCTGGGCCGCCACGATATTGTTGCCTTAACGTAAACCAGTAATTAAAAACATTTTTGTCAATGCACTGCATCTCCACTTCAATAGCGTCGCCGGGGTTTATATCTAAAAAGTCGTTATTATCGTCTTGCGGATAAAGGTTTTCTTGTATAGCGTTACCGTTGGTAAGCCTGTCATCATCTGTGTAAACAGATTTGCTTATTACGCCATTGATGCGCATCACATACCGATATTGATTAGCCACCTGTGGAGGGTCGTTGTAATAAGCCACCACTACTTTACGCGGCTCGCTGCCAAAAGTAATCTCTCTGGTATGAATAGAGTCTAACAAAACCTTAGCAGGCATGGTTGAAACCGCCGTATAAGTTTGCTGCCCCGTGTTCACCGTCATGGTGTAGGTGCGGCCGGATACGCCTCTTAAGTTGCTGAAGGTGTAGGTGCCAGGTCGTGTTTCAGTAAACTTCCAGCTGTTGCCTAAATTATCAGCTATTCTAACATCAGCTGCAGTTACAGCTGGATACTCATTGTTGTTGGTATAAGCTACTGACTGTGATATTTTGATGGTTTGTAATCCTCTTATATCTGTTAGTACGCCTTCTATTACTATTTGAGAAGGTGAGGTGTTTACATCAATATCAATTACTTTTTGACACGCGGCGAGCGAAAATATTGTCACTGATAAAAGAAGTATATTGTAGAAATAACGCTTCATGTTGTTAAAACTTAAAGTTCCAGGTAACCGATGGAATAATGCCAAATAACGATGTTTGCACCGCTTGCGTACGTGTTGCATCACCAGGCACGTCTTGAAAGTCAATGGAGTAAGGATTCTTGCGGTTTAAGGCATTGTACAAACCGAACGACCAGCTGGAGTGAAAGCGTTTGTTAATGTTCTTGCCTTCCAGTGTTGCACTTAAATCCAGTCGGCTGGTGTAAGGCATACGGTTGGCGTTACGCTCGTTGTAATAAAAAGTGGTTAGTCCTCCTACTTGATATTTCCCGACAGGGTAAGTTACTGCATTGCCCGTGTTGTAAATATAATTTGCTGATAAGGTCCATCTGGTGCTGAGTTTGTAAATGCCAACCAATGCCACATCGTGCGTACGGTCATAGCGCGCAGGGAAATAGTTGCCATTGTTTAGCCCGGCAAATTTGCGTTCGGTACGTGAAAGGGTATAGCTAATCCAGCCGCTTAATCTGCCTGAGTTCTTTTTAGCATAAAGTTCCAAACCATATGCCCGGCCCGAGCCAAAAAGCAATTGTGATTCTACCGTAGGATTGGCTATTAAGCGCGCACCATTTTTGTATTCAATTTGATTTTGCAGCCATTTGTAATACACTTCGCCTGAAAACTCAAACAAGTTGTTGCTTTGATTACGGAAATAACCTAACGCCACCTGATCGGCAATTTCCGGTTTGATATTGTTACTGCTCATTACATACTGGTCGGTAGGAGAGCCGGAGTTGAAGTTGGAAAGGATGTGAATATTTTGCGTATTGCGGTTATACGATGCTTTTACCGAGTTTTGCTCGTTGAGCGTATAACTTGCCGAAAAGCGCGGTTCGGGAATGAAGTAATTTTTAACCGTTTTGCCGCTGCCGTAGGTTTGCGAGTTTGCTACATCGCCGTTGGTATTGTATGTATCAAAAGTTCCTGGACCTAATAAAGAGAATGCACTTAATCTTACCCCATAAAGCAAACTTAAACGTGAACTAACCGCCCACTCGTCAGACACGTACGCGGCCAATTCCACTCCATAGCGGTTCTCAATCGATTGGTCGTTGTAACTGGACCCGGCGTCGGCCGAAATTTCTGAAGGTGCAATACGATGATGTGTGCCTTGTACGCCAAAACGAATGGTATGCTTATTATTAAAGTACTGTAAATCTTCTTTAATATTAAAATCTCTGATCAATGAAGTAATTGCAAAATCACCGGCGTCTTGCAAAAGCTTAATGGTAAAGTTGTATTTATTATAAATGAGTGAAGTGTTAGAGAACAGGCGACTGTTAAATACGTGATTTAAACGCAACGTAGCCGTAGTATTGCCCCAGTCGTTATCAAAAAGGTTTTTGATACCAATGTTATCCTGTCCAAAATAACCCGAAGCGTAAAGTGTGTTGCGGTCATCAAACTTGTAATTAAATTTAGCGTTCAAATCATAAAAGTTTAGCGTATTGCCTTTAATGGCAGTATCGGGCGATGCTTTCAACAAAAAGTCGATATAGGTTCGCCGGGCACTAATCATAAACGAGCTTTTGTCTTTAATAAGCGGCCCTTCCACCTTTATGCGTGATGCAATCAGGCCTAATCCGCCCTGTACGGAAACTTTCTTATAATTACCATCATCCATTGTTACGTCCAATACCGAAGATAGCCTGCCGCCGTATTGCGCCGGCATGCCACCTTTATACAGGTTTACATCTTTAATAGCATCAGCATTAAAGGTGGAAAAAAAGCCTAGTAGGTGAGAGGAGTTATAAACAGTTGCCTCATCCAGCAAAATCAGGTTCTGATCGGATGCGCCACCACGAACAAAGAACCCCGTGGTACCTTCACCACCCGACTTTACACCGGGTAGTAATTGGATAGTTTTTAACACATCTTTCTCGCCAAACAGAACGGGTACATTATTTAGCACCTTCATATCCAGCCGGTTTACACCCATTTGTGGGCTGCGCACGTTTTCATCCTTACGGTCTGATGCTCTTATCACAACTTCGTTTAACTCAGCGCCTGGTTTCAATTCCAAATTAAGCTTGGTATCTGCCAATAAGTTAACCACCTTGTTTTCTGTTTGGTAATTAACGTAAGTAACCGATAAAGTATATTCACCGGCAAGGCCGTTTAGTGAATAAAAACCGTAAGTGTTTGTGGCTGTTCCGGCTTGGCCTGCTGGTCCTTTTATTCTTACCGAAGCACCAATTAAGGTTTCGCCGGTGGCTGCGTCACGTATAGTACCGCTAATAGTGAATCGCTTTTGAGCGTATGCCGAGTAAATACAAGACAGGAGTAGTAGAAAGAATAATTTAAACTTCATTCAGCGTAATAAATGCGCGTCTAAGTTAGCCATTTAATGTAACTACTATGTTATGATAGCATTTTCAGTTATAACTAAATTGTTGTTTAAACACTTATTGCTTCAGGCAAACATAATCTTACCTTTTCCTATTTACTTTTGTGAAATCACAACGTTATTATGAGAACGATAAAAAAAGTATATCCGGCGGTGTATTCGCCTATTGCCGATCTGGTAACTTACCGCGCGTTGCCCACACAGCATGTCGATTATATTGATCCTTTCTTGTTTCTAAACCATCATGGTCCGCAGGTTTACCGGCCCAACAATCAAGGGTTGCCGTTTGGTCCGCATCCGCATAGGGGAATGGAAACAGTAACTTTTATTTTGGAAGGAGATATTGCACATAAAGACAGCAGCGGGCATGAGAGCGTAATCAAAGCAGGCGGTATACAATGGATGCGTGCGGGCCGTGGTTTAATCCATGCCGAGGTTTCGTCGGATGAGTTTATGAAAAGTGGCGGCGACTTGGAAATTTTACAGCTTTGGGTGAATTTGCCCGCTAAGCTGAAAATGGCTGAGCCGTATTATGTAGGCAAACAAAAAGATGAGATTCCAAGCCTTACCTTTAACGAAGGCAAAGTTACTTTAAATCTCATTTCGGGCGAACTGGAAGGCACGAAAGGCGCGTTTGAATCATCAACTGGTATATTTTTGAGCACCGTTTATTTCAAAGCAGAAGCCAAACTCAGTGTAAACATACCACAAGACTATAACGTGTTCTTTTATGTTATCAAAGGCGAACTTAATGTAAATGGTACGTCTGTAAAAGCACTTCATTTGGCCGAGTTTGATAACGATGGCAGTGCATTAACCATCGCTTCTGGCGTAGACAGTATTTTGCTGTTAGGCCATGCCAAGCCGTTTAATGAACCGGTGGTATCGCAGGGTCCGTTTGTAATGAATACCCAGCAAGAAATTATGGAGGCCTACCAGGATTACCGGATGGGCAAGTTTGGAACTTGGGAAGAATAAGAAATTTACAACAAAAAGGCGACTGATTATAAGTCGCCTTTTTTGTTATATACACTTTGACATATTTATCATCTTAAAGTCACTATAAGTACAACCTAGCATTTATCAAAACTCAAATTTTTCCTTATTGTTAAAAAGTTTAAACATTAAATAAACACGATTGGGCCAGTTTAAATGTGGTCAACAAAAATCTATTTATGGAAAACTACAACAATTTAAACATGCAATTCATAAATAGTGAATGGCGTGAGGGGAGCGATGAGGGCCAGATTGAGAATCTGAATCCATTTGATAACAATTTGATTAACACTTTTAAAGCAGCTGGTAAGGATGATGTGGATGCCGCTTACGATTGTGCTAAGGAAGCGTCAAAAACCTGGAGTAAAACAAACCCCTTAATTAGGCGCGACCTAATGTTGCGTGCAGCAGATATCATCATGAAACGTAAAGATGAAATTGCAGATTGGCTAATTAAAGAAGCAGGTGGCACAGCACTAAAAGCACAGGTAGAAATTAAACAAAGCTACGATATGCTTATTGAGGCATCAGGCTATCCAACCCGTATGCACGGTTTCACTATTCCATCTTTTACCGACGGAAAAGAAACTTATGTATATCGTAAAGCCTTAGGTGTAGTGAGTATGATTAGTCCATGGAACTTTCCGCTTTATTTATCCATGCGTACTATTGCACCTGCTATCGCTGTAGGCAATGCAATTGTAATTAAACCCGCTTCTCAATCGCCGGTTACTGGGGGGACTATCATTGCCAAAATATTTGAAGAAGCAGGTATCCCTAAAGGTGTCATCAATTGCGTAGTGGGTAAGTCGGCCGTTATTGGCGATTATTTCACCGGTCATCCTGCTTCCCGCCTGATTTCATTTACCGGTAGTACGCCGGTAGGTAAAGGGATAGGCCGTATTGGAGGTGAGGCTTTGAAAAAACTGGCGCTAGAACTTGGTGGCAATAATGCCTTTATTATCCTGGATGATGCCGATGTGGACCGGGCGGTAGACTCTGCCATTTTCGGTCGTTTTATGCACCAGGGGCAAATTTGTATGTCAACCAATCGAATTTTAGTGCATGATAGTATTTATGATGAGTTTCGCGATAAGTTTGTAGCTAAAGCTAAAACACTGGCTTATGGTGACCCGGCTAAGCAAGAAACGATCATCGGTCCGTTGATTGACAATAAAGCTGTACAGCACGTGTTAAATCTGATTGAAAAATCAGTTGGCGCAGGCGCAAAGCTGGAAACTGGCGGCAAGGCCGAAGGCAATGTTGTACAGCCAACCGTGTTGTCAGAAGTGACTAAAGATATGGCCATTTTTCAGGAAGAAGTATTTGGTCCGGCTGTAGGTTTGGTGCGTTTTAAAACCGACGAAGAAGCTATTGAACTGGCCAACGGAACCGAGTATGGTTTGAGCGGTGCATTGCATACGCGCAATTTGCAGAGAGGAATAGAAATTGCCAAGCAGGTTGAAACCGGAATGATTCACATTAACGACCAATCGGTAAACGACGAAATGAACACTCCGTTTGGTGGTGAGAAGAATTCTGGAGTAGGGCGTTTTGGTAACGATTTTATTGTAGACGAACTAACCACCGTGCAATGGGTAAGCGTGCAAATGCAGCCGCGGAAATATCCTTTTTAGATGATTAATGTAGTTAAGTTTCAAAGCAGGGTTGTGGCTAACACCCCTGCTTTGTTATTTTAAGCGCTTTAACAAAATGCTAACTTTTGTAAACTTTTAATTAAATGCACGGTTCTATATCTCTGAAACACTGCATTTAATAACATGACCGCATCAAAAAACTCTTTGTCTTCTCCGTTACACAGAAAAACCATCGTAATTGCTGGCGCTACCAGCGGTATAGGCCGGGCAACGGCACTTGAATTTGCCCGTCAAGGCGCTAAATTGGTACTGGCCGCACGTCAAAAAGATGTTTTGGACGAAATGGTGGATCTATGTGACCGGTTAGGCGGCAAGGCAATTGCGGTGCCAACCGATGTAACTGACGCCGAAGCCGTAAAAAAGCTGGCTAAAGACGCTTGCATTTTTGGTGGCAGCCTGGATGTTTGGGTAAACATAGCCGGCATAGGTGCTTTAGGTGAGTTTGAAACTATTCCAATTGAAGTTCATGAGCAGATAATTCGTACTAATTTAATGGGACACATCAATGGTGCACATGCGGCTATCCCTCACTTTAAAAAGCAGAAAAAAGGTACAATTATCAATATGAATTCTGTTGGTGGATGGGTGGCTTTTCCGTATGGTGTGTCGTATACGGCGAGCAAATTTGGGTTGCGTGGCTTTTCTGAAGCTTTGCGTGCTGAATTAATCGACTGCCCGGATATTCATATTTGCGATGTATTTCCATCGTTTGTAGATACGCCGGGGCCTAGCCATGCAGCTAATTATACAGGCAAGTTGTTAAAGCCTGCACCGCCTGTTGTGCCTACATACAAAGTGGCACGCACTATTGTATCACTGGCACAAAATCCCAAAGGGTCAGTAATTTTGGGTAGCGCTGCTTATCTGGCTAAATTTGGTCAGTGGGTATCGCCTAAACTCACTCGTTGGGCCACTACCAAATTTATGCGCCTTTATTTAAAAAATGCAGAGCCAGCACCGGTAACCAACGGAAGTATATTTGAACCAACAGGAACTTACAACCAAATTTCGGGCGGCTACACTAACAAAAAGGTGACGAACAAAAAAGTTACGCGTGTGGCTGGTGTTTTGGGCGTTATTGCCGGTACGGTTTTGATAGCCAGAAAATTAATGCAATAGAATTGTTGTTATACAACCGTCTGGGGTAAGTAGTTGTTTAACAATAGGCTGTATGGATTGTAGTTAATGTTAGTTATCTATCAATTACAGTCTGTTCCTATGAAAACAAAAATCATTTTTATACACGGCATGTTCCAGAATGGAAAAAGCTGGGACAAGTGGATGAGCTATTTTACTTCTAAAGGTTACGAATGCGTGGCACCATCATGGCCATTACATGAAGGAGAACCTGCTACTTTGCGCCAAGATCCGCCTGCCGGATTAGGTGAATTGTCTTTAGCAACTGTAATTAATAAATTTAGACAGTTAGTAGCTTCTGAACCTGAAAAGCCAATCGTTATCGGCCACTCTGTTGGTGGATTGATTGTGCAGATACTGGCCAATGAAGGTTTGGTAAAGCTGGGTGTGCCTATTGCATCAGTTGCACCAAACGATATGATTTCGTTCGACTGGGGCTTTATTAAAAACAGTGCGCTCATCACCAATCCCTTCAAAGGCGACGATCCTTTTATGATGGATTTGGAAAGTTTTCACCAGTCTTTTTGCAATACCATGAGCATGGAAGAAACACAAGTGGCTTATGAAGCAACGGCTACGCATGACAGCCGCAACGTGTTGCGCGATTGCTTGGGCAGTGATGGCCGTATAGATTTAGATTTACCGCACGTGCCATTGTTATTCATCGCTGGTGAAGAAGACCAAATTATCCCAGCAGACCTAGATGACAAAAATGCCAAAGCCTATACATATGAGTCCAGTGTTACTGACTATCGCAAGTTTGCAGGTCGCGGTCACTGGATTTGCGGACAAAACGGTTGGGAGGAAGTAGCCGGCGTGGTAGCCGATTGGATTGCTGCCTATGAGAATAGCCCGGCCTTCGTTAATAGTTCATCACCATTGAACTAATAACAATGTTTCTCGAAGAAAGTCTGACAAGTCCCTCTGTATTAATGTGCAGGGGGATTATTTTGTATATAAGCCATCTATACTCTGGTTAAAGAACCTAGTACAGAATACAAATTATAAAGGTAAATGACTTACTGATACCTAGGCAATAAGTACATGAATTTGTTAAACTGCCTTATATAGGGCAGGTTTTTATATTTTTGGTGTAACCCGATTTATTTAATGTCAGTCTTACATTAAAATTCAACCATAAATGAAAAAGAACTACGCACAATTTTTAAGTCTGCTTTTAGCTGCTTTAGGTATCAGTATCTTATCCTCATGCCATTTCGGCGAGGTGAAAGGGTCGGGGCATCGTATAACAGAAACACGAAAGGTTGATGATTTTACTAAGATAGAGCTGTCTGGCGGTTACAATGTCAAGTTAAAGCAGGATAATTCTTATCTGTAAGTGTAACTGCCGATGATAACTTGATGAAATATATCCGCACTGATGTATCAGGCAATAAATTACGCATATACAGCAAAAAAGGTGTCAAATGCAGTGGTCCGCTTGAGGTTGTAGTTGTGGTCAAAAATCTGAACGAAATCAAAGTGTCAGGTGCAGTAAATATTACCAGCGAAGGCCGAATCAATACTGGTGATTTTAAGTTTGATTTTTCGGGAGCAAGCAAGGTTGATATGGACTTGAGCGCAGCAAATGTTATAACCGAAGCAAAAGGTGCCACCGAGTTGCATTTGAAAGGCCAGGCAGCTGCCCATAGGGTAAATCTTTCGGGCGTTGGTAAGTTATATGCGCTTGATTTTGTTGTAGCCGATTACCGCATTAAAACCTCTGGCGCATCTCATTGCGAAATCAATGTGTTAAAAAATCTGGAAGTGAATAGCAAAGGGGCGTCTGAGGTAACTTATCGCGGCAATCCGTCTAGCGTTGTTAATCACAAATCGGGTGCATCATCCATCAAAAAAATAGATTAACCACTATTATTACATTGGCGGATTTGGAGGAACTGGATTTGGTGTTGGATTAGGCCTAACGTTAGGTACTGGTGCGGGCGTAAGCTTAACGCTAGGAGTAGTACCCGTTGAGTCGGTATTGGAAGTATTGGATGGTGAAGGCATATCTTTGGTCCGAACGTTTTTGCTGCCCGAATTTTTTTGAGTATGACAGGCAACAAGTGTGCTAGCGGCAAGTAACAAAGCAGCGCAGGTATATGTAACTGATTTTTTCATGAATGAATTTAGGTACATAACACACAACTGCTGCATTGGTTTATACATCTGAACAAATGTTGTTGCACTGTTTAAGTTCAATTCAAGCCAGTTATGCAAAACTCCTGTTGGTATATAGCTAAAATAAAAAAATAATTACTTACTTTTGCGCCTCAAAAAACTGATGAGTTGTATTGTGCTCATTACGTTTAAGTTAACGACTATATAAGGTATAAACGATGAATATATCACAGGAAAAAACAGATAAACTGAATGCAGTTATCAAAATAAACATTGATGCTGTAGATTACCAGGCACGTGTTGATAAGGCTATTAAAGAACAAGCTAAAAAAGCGCAATTACCAGGTTTCCGTAAAGGTATGGTTCCGGCTGCGCACATCAAAAGAATGTATGGTAAAAGCATTTTGGTTGATGAGATCAACAACTTGTTATCTGATACCCTGAATAACTATTTAAATGAGCAGCAACTGGAAGTATTAGGTCAGCCGCTACCTAAAGTAGATGATACTAAAGAATATAACTGGGATTTTGCTGATAATTTTGAGTTTAACTACGAAGTTGGTTTGGCTCCGGAATTTGATGTTAATTTTTCGGCTGATGATAAGCTGACCAGCTACAAAATTAAAGTAGATGACGAAACGTTAGCTTCTCGCATTAAAAACCTGCGTCGCAGCTACGGAAAGATGACAAACCCTGACGTATCGGCAGATGATGACGTGTTGTTTGGCGAATTAGTACAGCTTTCGGCAGATGGTTCTGTTTTTGAAGGTGGTATTACCAACACAACTACTTTACGTTTAGATCAGGTTCAAGATGAAGAAATTAAAAAGTCTTTAATCGGTTTAAAGAAAGATGACGTAGTTGAACTGGACATCCAAAAAGCATTTAACAATGAAGCGCCACGTGTAGCTGCTTTGTTAAAAGTTGATGAAGCAACTGCAGCTGAATTACAGTCAAAATTCCGCTTTACAGTTAAAAACATCAATCGCTTAGAAGATAGCGATTTGGACCAGGCGTTCTTTGACAAAATTTTAGGCGAAGGTACTGTAACTACCGAAGAGGAGTTTAAAGCTAAAATTACCGAGGAGCTGGAAAATATGATGGTTCAAGATTCAAACAGCAAATTACAGGCTGACATCTACAACCAAGCACTTGAAAAAATTAACTTTGAGTTGCCTGATGAGTTCCTGAAACGTTGGTTAAAAGCAACTAACGAAAAACTAAGTGACGAAGAATTAGCTGGCGGCTATGATGATTTTGCAAAAAATCTGAAATGGACTTTGATCGGCAATAAAATCGTTAAAGAACAAAACCTGGAAATTAAATACGAAGATGTGCTTGATTTAGCTAAACAACGTATTGATGCCCAGTTTAGAATGTATAGCCCACAACCTATCAGCGAAGAGCAATTGAGCCAGTACGCTGTTCAGTTTTTACAGGACAAAGAAAACGCCAACCGAATTTTTGAGGAAGCGAAATCACAAAAAGTATTTGATTATCTGAAAAGCGTAGTAACCCTGAACGAACAGGAAATTGCCTTCGACGAATTCAGCAAATTAGTACAAGCTTAATTAAGTACTGATATACAATTTTGAAAAGCAACCCAAACTTTGGGTTGCTTTTTTATTTTATCAAACCTTGCCAACAAATAATTGTTAGGTAATCGATTTTGCATTTTATGCTTAATAATAACCCGTTAACAAAGGCATGATTACCTATCACTATATTTTTTCACATCGTTATTAATACATCCAACTAAAAACTATATTTACCGCGGCAGACCGCCGCTTTTAACTTAGAAATCTTAATACAATGAATAACATCGATAAAAACGAATTTAGAAAGTATGCTGTTAAACACCACCGTATTAACAGTATTCACGTTGACAAATTTATTTCAAGCGTTGAGCATAAAATGATGCCAACCGGTATTGCATATCCGGTTGGCATGACACCTTATATTATTGAAGAGCGTCAGCTGAACGTGGCACAAATGGACGTGTTTTCACGTTTAATGATGGACCGTATCATCTTTTTAGGTGATGCTATTTATGAAAATATTGCCAACATTATTCAGGCGCAGTTATTGTTTTTGCAATCTGCTGATGCTAAACGTGATATCCAAATATACATCAACTCACCAGGTGGTTCCGTTTATGCCGGTTTAGGTATTTATGATACCATGCAGTTTGTAAGCAATGACGTAGCCACAATCTGTACCGGTATGGCTGCATCTATGGCTGCCGTATTGCTTTGTGCAGGTGCCGAAGGCAAACGTGCTGCCTTGCCACACTCACGTGTAATGATTCACCAACCGCTGGGTGGTGCACAAGGACAGGCATCTGATATTGAAATTACTGCGCGTGAAATTATGAAGCTGAAAAAAGAGCTTTATGAAATTATTTCAAAACACAGTGGTACACCTTACGAGAAAGTTTGGGAAGCTTCAGACCGCGACCATTGGATGATTGCTGATGAAGCTAAGGAATTTGGCATGGTTGATGAGGTATTAGGTAGAAACAGCGATAAATAATTTCTGTTGTGTACTCTTACGTTACAGAATTAGTTTTAATTTATTAAAACTAATTCTGTAATTAACTATTAATTTTAAGATATTAAATCTTTGATCAGATGAACAAGAACAGCAAGGAGATCAGGTGTTCGTTTTGTGGTGCCGGTAAACAGGATTCCCTGATGCTAATTGCAGGACTAGACGCTCATATTTGCGATAAATGCGTTAACCAGGCCAACGAAATTTTAGCCGAAGAACTAAAGGTTAGGAAAGTAAAAACATCACCTTCTGCACCTACTGTACTTAAGCCGTCTGAAATTAAATCGCATCTAGATCAGTACGTCATTGGTCAAGACGATGCCAAAAAAGTACTGGCTGTAGCAGTATACAATCACTACAAGCGCCTTAACCAACGAGTTGATAAAGACGAGGTAGAGATTGAAAAATCGAACATCATGATGGTAGGCGAAACTGGTACAGGTAAAACCTTGCTGGCTAAAACCATAGCTAAAATATTAAATGTTCCTTTCTGTATTTCTGACGCTACTGTGTTAACAGAAGCTGGTTATGTAGGGGAGGATGTTGAAAGTATTTTGACCCGTTTGCTACAAGCCGCCGATTATGATGTTGCTGCTGCCGAAAAAGGAATTGTGTACATTGATGAGGTTGATAAAATTGCCCGTAAAAGTGACAATGCCTCTATAACCCGCGATGTTTCCGGCGAAGGCGTACAACAGGCGTTGCTGAAAATTTTGGAAGGTACTATTGTGAACGTTCCGCCACAAGGTGGCCGTAAGCACCCCGACCAAAAGATGATCAGTGTTAATACCAGCAATATCTTATTCATTTGTGGTGGCGCATTCGATGGCATCGACAGAAAGATTGCCAGCCGCTTGCGTACACAAACAGTAGGTTATAAAATGAACCGCGATGAAGTTGAAGTGGATATGAAAAACTTGTATAAGTACATTACTCCACAGGATTTAAAATCATTTGGCTTGATTCCTGAGTTGATTGGACGTTTACCGGTGCTTACACACTTGAACCCGTTAGATCGTGAGGCATTGCAAAACATTTTAGTTGAGCCCAAAAACTCATTGCTTAAACAATACAAAAAGTTGTTTGATTATGAAGGCGTAAAGCTGGAGTTTGACGATGAAGTACTTGATTTTATTGTTGATAAAGCCATGGAGTTTAAGCTGGGTGCACGTGGCTTGCGTTCTATCTGCGAAGCTATCATGATTGATGCAATGTTTGAGTTCCCATCTAAAAAAGATGTAAAACGCCTGACAGTAACATTGGATTATGCCCGCGAGAAATTCGATAAATCGGATTTGAAAAAGTTAAAGGTGGCTTAATCTTAACAGAATCTTAATGCAAATAAGCAAAAAAATGCTTAAATTTGTTTTTATACAAAAAGCAAACCCTGGTGAAACGCCGGGGTTTGTTGTATAAGTAACTTTGATAATTTACAGTATTGTCACCCGGAGCCTGCCGAAGGGAAGCGTAATTCTAAAGTGTTTGCCAAAAACACGGTAATTGTGCAGAGACAAGATAGGCTTAACGGTGTTAATGCTTAAAACATCCGCCGACTCAACAGCGGATAAAAAAGGAGAAAATATGAACGAAGAAATAGAAATAAAAAAAGATGCCGGCATAGTGGAAAATGCCAAAAAAGTAAAAGAAGTACAATCTCCTATTAAAAGTGGTTTAAAAACTAAGGAAGCTATTGTAGCCAATTGGCTGCCTCGTTACACAGGCCGTACGCTTGATGCGTTTGGAAGCTACATTATACTTACCAATTTTTCAAAGTATCTGCAGTTGTTTTCTAAATGGCATAATGATGCGCCCATTATGGGTTTAGACAAACCGATGCAAAGTGTCACAGCGGATGGTATCACTATCATTAACTTTGGTATGGGTAGCTCAGTAGCTGCAACCGTGATGGATTTGTTAACCGCTATTCAGCCCAAAGCAGTTATATTTTTGGGTAAGTGCGGCGGTTTAAAAAAGAAAAACAATGTAGGTGACCTGATATTACCTATAGCTGCTATACGTGGTGAAGGTACATCAAATGACTACTTACCGCCAGAAGTACCAGCATTGCCATCTTTTTCGTTGCAAAAAGCAATATCAACTACCATACGCGATTTTTCTCGCGATTATTGGACCGGTACATGTTACACCACTAACCGTCGGGTATGGGAACACGATAAAGAGTTCAAAAAATATTTGAAAACACTGCGTGCTATGGCGGTTGATATGGAAACGGCGACCATTTTCACAACTGGTTTTGCCAATAAAATTCCAACTGGTGCACTGTTACTGGTATCTGACCAGCCGATGGTTCCGGAGGGTGTAAAAACTGCTGAAAGCGACTCCAAAGTAACTGAACACTATGTGGAAACGCACCTTAAGGTTGGTATAGAATCGTTGAAACAGTTAGTCAACAATGGCTTAACGGTAAAACACCTTAAGTTCTAATGTTTGCTAAAAGCTATATGTTGTTTTATACATTAGTGAGAGATCTTATACGCCAAATCCTATTCGGAGGCGTAAAGGATTTCTCCTAACGTTGATACAATATCTTGCCTTTATCTATACCATATCATCATCATCTTTTGAGATAGTAACTACTATCTGTATTCCTTTAGTTTTTTCTCGACCTGTGTTTTAGTCACACAGTTTGCCTGTACCTTCTCTTGCCTTGCTCATTTTGAGCGCAATCATTATTGATTATTTTGCCAACCATATTTTTATAAAAGTTGTATTATAAAAATATCAACTAACGAATTATATTTATTAAGACTACCTTTGCAGTAGACTATAAGTTAGCATAGCTTTTATTATGTGGTACAATAACATACTCGAAACTATTGGCAATACGCCGATGGTGAAACTTAACAAAGTTACCAAAGACATCAAAGCCACAGTTCTGGCTAAAATTGAAACAACCAATCCGGGTAACTCTATCAAAGATCGCATGGCTCTGAAAATGATTGAAGATGCCGAGCGCGATGGTCGCCTTAAACCAGGTGGTACTATCATTGAAGGTACTTCCGGCAATACGGGTACAGGCTTGGCTATCGCCGCAATTATTAAAGGTTACAAATGTATTTTTACCACTACGGATAAACAGTCTAAAGAAAAATTCGACGTATTACGTGCCTTTGGCGCCGAGGTTATTGTGTGCCCTACAAATGTAGATCCGGAGGATCCACGTTCTTATTACTCGGTTTCTTCGCGTTTAGAAAGGGAAGTGCCTAACTCCTGGAAGCCAAATCAATACGATAACCTCTCTAACTCGCAAGCTAACTATGAGCAGACCGGGCCAGAGATATGGGAACAAACCGAAGGTAAAGTTACGCATGTTGTGGTCGGTGTGGGTACAGGCGGCACTATATCCGGCACGGCGCGTTACTTGAAAGAGAAAAATCCGAACATTCAAATATTAGGTATTGATACATACGGTTCCGTATTTAAAAAATACAAAGAGACCGGTATTTTCGATAAAAACGAAATTTATCCATACATAACCGAGGGGATAGGTGAAGACTTTTTGCCGCAGAATGTTGACTTTAGTTTGATTGATTATTTTGAAAAGGTTACTGATAAAGATGCAGCGTTGATGACCCGTGAGGTTGCTTTGAAAGAAGGAATTTTTGCCGGTAACTCTACAGGCTCTGCCGTAGCAGGTGCTTTGCAGATGAAAGACCGCTTTAAAGAAGGTGATGTGGTGGTTATCATTTTCCCTGACCATGGCTCGCGGTACCTGGGCAAAATGTATAATGAAGACTGGTTGCGCGACCGCGGTTTCCTAAAAGATGAAAAGCTTACCGCCCGCGATATAATCCGCAAAAAAGAGAATCCTGAAATCATTACCATTGATAGCGAGAAAACTGTTTTGGAGGCTATCAACACCATCAAAACACTAAACATTTCGCAAATACCGGTTACACAAAAAGGCATGGTGGTAGGCAAGATTACGGAAAGCGATATTTTGGATGCACTGCTGGAAAATCCGTCGCTAAAATCGCAGCCCGTTCAAACTATCACGACAGTGCCATTTCCATTTGTAGATTTAAATACATCTATTGACAAAATATCTTCGATGATCAACAAAGACAACATTGCGGTATTGATTGAAGACGAACAGGGCAAAATTGAGATTATCACGCAGTACGATATTATAAATGCTATATCTGCATAGTATATTAAAATCAATAAGAGATTAAGATAAACGGGCCACTACGCAAGTAGATGGCCCGTTTGTTTTTAGGGTAGGTGATTAGCCTAAAAAATCACATATTTGCTGCATTGTATTATCTTAATTCTTTAATCTTAAAATATGGCGGGTAACTCATTTGGACAGCTTTTCCGGATCACAACGTTTGGCGAATCGCACGGCGAAGCAATTGGCGTTATCATTGATGGTTGCCCAGCACAATTGCCTGTTGATTTAGATTACATACAAGCTGAGTTAGACAAGAGAAAACCTGGTCAATCTAAAATTACCACTCAACGTAAAGAGAGTGACACGGTAAAGATACTATCGGGTGTATTTAATGGTAGAACTACCGGTACGCCTATAGCTATGCTGATTCCGAATGAAGATCAGCGGTCCAAAGATTATAGTCACAATACCGATGTGTTCCGTCCCTCGCATGCCGATTATACATACTTTTCCAAATATGGTATCCGCGATCACCGGGGTGGTGGACGTTCATCTGCCCGTGAAACCGCCGCGCGAGTAGCTGCTGGTGCTTTAGCTAAGCTTCTACTTAAATCGCAAGGTATTGAGGTGTTGGCACACGTAAGTAGTGTAGGCGTTATAAATGCACCTAATGTTAGCATCAGCAATGCCGAAGACTTTATCGCTACCCGCGAGGCCAATATTGTTCGCTGTGCTGATCCGGCTACGGCCGAAGAAATGATTGCTCGTATAGATGAGGTGCGTAAACAAGGTAATACTATAGGCGGCAAAATTAGCTGCACCATTACTAACTGTCCGGTTGGTTTAGGTGAGCCTGTTTTTGACAAACTACATGCTGACTTGGGCAAGGCGATGCTAAGTATTAATGCAGTACATGGATTTGAATATGGCTCTGGTTTTACTGGAAGCGAAATGTTGGGTTCAGAACACAACGATATTTTTATAAAAACGGAAGGCGATGAGGTTAAAACCCTCACCAATTTTTCGGGAGGTATACAGGGCGGTATCAGTAATGGTATGCCTATTGAATTTAAAGTAGCCTTTAAGCCAGTAGCTACTATCATGCAAAACCAAAATACAGTTGATGCTGAGGGTAACGCAGCACAGATACAAGGTAAAGGTCGGCATGACCCGTGCGTAGTACCACGTGCCGTGCCCATAGTAGAAGCCATGGCGGCGTTAGTAATAGCCGACTATTGGTTAAGAAATAAAACGGTTACCTTAGGTCACTGATGTGTAGCAGGTACTATAATTTAATAAAAATAAAAGAAGCCGGATAAAATCCGGCTTCTTTTATTTTTAGGGTCAACTTTTTTCAAGACATCATTATACAATGGTGATTCTTACATCGCTGTCAGCATTGCAGCGCTCATTGCAATCATTAATCCATCCTCTACAATGGTTACGGTGCTCATCGGTAAATTAAAAACTGCTCCCAGGCAAGCACAACGAATGACTTTCTTGTTCAGCACAGTTTGCAATACGCCGATAATGCTTACCGTCATCACAACCAAGGTAACAACATTAGTAAGCACCGGATTGAAATTAGTTGCAAAGGCAATTCCTAAAGCCAATTCCAATAAAGCGTATATATATCCCCAGCTTTTGAAACGGCGGGCAATTACATCATACATGGCATAGCTATCGGCAAAGCCATCCAGATTAAGCATTTTAAAAAAAGAAAATGTCAAAAAGAAGCCAGCCATAAAAACCCTCATAGCAACCAGGCTATCAACGCCCATTACTGTAGATCCGGCAATTACTGATACCGTTAAGATGTAAGTAAATATGAGCACAATGGGTTTATAGGTTTCAAACCAACTACGCGGCGTCTCAAAGTCATTTGTAAGGGTATGTCCGCTAATTGCGCTAGGTACTGCAGGTGCATCGGTAAGCTGATATTTAGGGTAATCTTTTAACGCACTTTGCAGCTTAGCAGTTGGGATATGCTCATCCATCTCCACGCTTACCTGGCCTTTATCTAAATCAACGTTTGCTGCCTTTACATGGTCAACTTCGGATAAAAGGTGCTCTACTTTATATTGACATCCGGCACACGTCATGCCGGTTACTGAATAGGTATGTTTCATAACAATTAAATTTCCAACACAAATGTACAGTACTGTTACACCAATGCTTTACACTATTGCCTGCTAACGTTATGAAATTTACAGTTCTTCGATATTACGGCGCTTATTGGCTTTAATGGTTTTAAAATGCGTAGGGGTAAGTCCGGTTTCTTTTTTGAATTGGCTTGATAAATAAGCCACGCTGCTATAACCCATTTGGTAGGCAATTTGGCTAAGTGTTAACTCATCGTAAATCAGCAGCTCTTTTACCTTCTCAACCTTTTGGCTAATGTAATACTTCTCGATGGTTGTGCCCTCAGTTTCCGAAAACAGGTTGCTTAAGTAATTATATTCGTAATGTAGCTGGTTAGATAAGTAACTGGATAAATTGATGTGAAGTGGCTCGTTTTGATGATGGACTAGTTCGACGATTAAATTTTTGATTTTTTCTACCAAGCGGCTCTTGCGGTCATCTATCAATTCAAAGCCCAAATGTTTCAATTGTATATTCAATGCTTCTAATTGTTCAGCCGTTAATTCCTCTTTTACGGTGGCTTCACCAAGTTCTATGTTCTGCAGGGTGTAACTACTAGCTTTAAGTTCTGCCTCAACTGCCAGTTTGCAACGGTGGCAAACCATATTTTTAATGTGAATTTTCATAGGTATATTGGGCAACCAAACATTCGGATGGTTTGCAAAACTATAAAAACCTTTTCATGTATCCGTCACAACAAAAAGCTGCTGCTAATTATCGCATTTTGATTTTGCTGTTTGTGGCATTAAAGTTATTACTAAACTCACTTGCGGGTGGTCGATACGGCTTTCATCGTGATGAAATGCTGCATTTGACACTGGGCGATCATTTGGCTTGGGGTTATAAAGAAGTGCCTCCTTTTATAGCCTTGCTTGCAAAACTTGCATTAATGCTTTTCGGTTCCACATCTGTAATAGGTGCTCGAGTATTTACAGCCATTGCCAGCGCTTTAATAGTGTTGTTCACAGGACTGTTACCGGTTGAGTTCGGTGGACGTAAATTTGCAATTACCATCGCTTGTTTAAGTGTGGTTGTGTCACCGGCCATGGCGGCCAGTGGCTATTTATTTCAACCGGTAGTATTTGATCAGTTGTGGTGGTTGATAGCAGCCTGGCTAACTGTTAAGTATGCCAATACGGAAGAACGCAAATACATGTATTGGCTAGGCATGGTAATTGGATGCGGCATGCTTACCAAATATACCATGGCATTTTTTACAGGCGCTTTGCTGGTAGGAATATTGTTTACACCAAGCCGTAAATGGCTGTTGCGAAAAGAAGTTGGTATAGCTGTTATATTGGCGTTATTCATATTTCTACCTAACGTATTATGGCAATATGTGCACCATTGGCCTGTAGTAACTCATATGCATAAGCTTAAAAGCCAGCAATTGGATTATGTAAAGCCAACTGATTTCATTTTGCAGCAATTGTTATTGCATGGTATTTTGGTAATAGTTTGGTTTACCGGCTTGCTGTTTCTACTTTTCCATAAAAGTATGCGCTTGTATCGTTTTGTGGGGATAGCTTACTTGCTCGTCTTTATATTTCTGTTAAAGATGAATGGTAAACCGTACTATTTGCTGGCGGCTTACCCAATGCTGTTTGCAGCTGGCGGATATGGCATAGCCTTGATTTTACAGGACTATAAAGCACGTACTATGGCTGCGGTTGCACTATTGGCACCTAACCTAATTATGTTGCCTATTGTACTGCCAATTCTCAATATAACTCAAGTGCGACGTTTTTTTGAGTATACTCACCAACACATGCCTGTGTTAGATTTTGCCGTAACTTGGGAAGATCACAAAAGACATCCCATTACACAAGATTACGCTGATATGTTTGGTTGGGAGGAAATGGTGCAAAAAGTAGCAAGCACCTATCACAATTTGCCTCTGGAGGCTCAAAAGCACACTGTTATATTTGCAGATAATTACGGCGAGGCTGGGGCTTTGCATTTGTACCGGCACAGATATAAATTACCCGATGTAGTATGCCTAAACAGCAGCTTTGCAATTTGGGCACCTGAAAGCCTGAGAACCGATTATATCATTTACGTAAGTGATGACAATGATGTAAGTGACCTGCAGCCCGTGGTAGAAGGTTACAAACGCGTAGGAGGTATTGACAACCAGCTGGCTCGCGAGTATGGCACCGGTATCTTTTTAGTAATGCGCCCTAAGGCAGCATTGGGTAAGATCTACCAACAACATTTGGAACAAACCCGAAACGAATAAAACCTAGCAATGCCTATCATCAGACTACAAACAATAATAAATGCGCCGGTTGAACGATGCTTTGATCTTTCCCGAAGCATCGATTTACACACCATTTCTACTAAGCATACAGGCGAGCAAGCCGTTCGCGGCCGCACAAGTGGCCTTATTGAACTGGGCGAATCCGTAACTTGGCGAGCGCGGCATTTTGGCATCTGGCAATACCTGACTTCAAAAATTACTGCCATGCAACCACCTTATTTTTTTGTAGATGAAATGGTGAGCGGCACTTTTCGATCTTTTAGGCATGAGCACCAGTTTACCAGCGTTGAGGGTAAAACAGTAATGGTAGATAAGTTTAATTACACATCGCCTTTTAGAATATTAGGTCGTTTAGCAGACTACTTGTTCTTAGAAACTTATATGACCAAGCTGCTTGAGCAGCGAAATGCGGTAATTAAGGCGTTTGCCGAATCTGACCGGTGGCAACAAGTGCTCAAAAAGTAAATAAGCCGACTGTAATAAGAGTCGGCTTATTTATTAAAAGTAGTATTATGTTTAAGCGCTTACGGTAAAGCCAGCCTTTTCAAAATCACTCCAAAAAGCAGGATATGATTTTTCTACAACCTGTGCATCTTCAATTTCAACTTCCGGTATCAATAAAGCCAGCGGTGCAAAGGCCATCGCCATTCGATGATCTTCATATGTGGCAACGGTTATTTTCTCGGGGATGAAGCGTTTACTGCAATCCAATTTGTAAACCAAGCCTTTTTCAATCAGCTTAACACCCATTTTACCAAGTTCGTTCTGTAAAGCTTTGATGCGGTCTGTTTCCTTAATTTTTAAAGTTTCCAGCCCTGTAAAAGTGGCTTCATGACCTAAAGCAGCACAAACTACAATAATGGTTTGGGCTAAATCAGGGCAAGCTTTCAAATCGAATATTTTGCGAATAACAGGTTTAGGTTCTTTTTTTAAATGCACGCCGCCGTCTTTAAACTGTGAGGTGATTCCAAAATTAGCCATCAGCTCGGTAATAACACTATCTCCTTGCAAGCTATATGGCGTTAATCCGGGTAAAAAAAGTTCGGCTTCATCGGCTAATGCCGCAACAGAATACCAGTAGGAAGCTGCGCTCCAATCTGGCTCTACCCAAATGCTGGTTTCCTTAAAGCCTTGCGATTCGATACTTATAATGTTTTCTTCCCAAGTGTGCTTTATGCCGGCCTGGTGCAACATACTCAACGTCATTTCCACATACGGGCGTGAAGTTAAGTCGCCTTCAATTTGCAGATTTAAACCTTTGGGTAAACGTGCCGCGATTAATAACAGCGCTGTAATGTACTGGCTACTGATGTCGCCTTTGATGCTAATAGTATCAGTTAACTGTTCAAAGCCACCTTTTATTTGCAGAGGGGGATAGCCGTCTTTTTCTACATAATTAATATGAGCACCAAGCTGACGCAATGCATCCACCAAAATACCAATTGGACGTTGTTTCATACGCTCGGTACCGGTAAGTACAATCTCACCATCCTGCAAGGTAAAATACGCTGTTAAGAAACGCATTGCAGTACCTGCCGGACCAATATTTATTTCAGGAGTAGAAGCCGACGGAGCCACAAACGGGGAATTGGTAGTAGCTGATAGTAGAGCGGCATTTGGCTCTTGTTCAGCATTACCTCGTAGTATACTCGCCAGTTTTACAGCGTCGGCAGCGTCCGAAACGTTTTGCACTTTTACCTTACCCTGGCTAAGTGCCTCTATTACCAATGCACGGTTACACTCGCTTTTAGAGCCGGTAAGTTGTATGGTGCCATTTACAACCTTACCGGCTCTTTTTATCTTAATATTTCCTGACATAGCTTAATTTAAGCGTGAGTCAATTTTTCCTGAACAGGCGCTTCGTTTTGGCCTTTGTTCATAATTTCAGTTTGCTTACGGATAGATTCGCCGTGGATAAGCTCCAGTAGCTTTTCTGTAAACTCGGGACTTAAATTTAATGCTTTAGCGTAATTAGTACGTTTCTGCAAAATTTCGTCCCAGCGGTTTACTTGTAAAATGGTGATGCCGTTATCTTTTTTATAATTACCAATCTGTTCCACGATTTTCATACGCTCAGCTAGCTTTTGGATAACCAAATCATCTAATTTGTCAATCTGAGAACGAAGGTCGGCCAGCTTATCTTTTACCTCAACGTTTACTACATTAGCTTTACGTAAAGTTAGGCGATCAATTAAATCTGATAATGCTGATGGTGTTAATTGTTGTTTAGCATCAGTCCACGCCACAGATGGGTCAATATGCGATTCGATCATCAAACCTTGCATATCCAAGTCCATCGCTTTTTGTGATACATATGGAATTAGCTCGCGGTTGCCCGAAATGTGGCTTGGGTCGCAAATGATTGGTAATTCAGGTGCGTGAGTTTTTAAGTTGATGGCTAAATCCCACATTGGTTCGTTACGGAACGCTGTTTTTTCGAATGATGAAAAACCACGGTGAATAGCAGCCAGTTTAGTAATACCAGCACGGTTAATACGCTCTAAAGCGCCAATCCACAATGATAAATCAGGATTTACCGGATTTTTGACCATTACAGGAATATCAACGCCTTGCAAAGCATCAGCAATTTCCTGAACGGTAAATGGGTTAACGGTTGAACGGGCACCTACCCAAAAAATATCAACACCAGCTTTTAAAGCTTCTTCAACGTGTTTGCCGGTAGCTACTTCTACAGCAGTAGGTAAGCCGGTTTCTGCTTTCGCACGTTTAAGCCATTCCAAACCAATGCTGCCTATGCCTTCAAATTCACCCGGGCGGGTACGCGGTTTCCAGATACCTGCACGCAAAGCTGATACACGACCAGTGTTAGCAAGTAAGTGCGCGGTGGCTACTAATTGTTCTTCTGTTTCGGCGCTGCACGGGCCGGCAATTAACAATGGTTCTTGTTTGGCGGTAATCCAAGAACTAAGCGGTTGTATTTTTAAATCCAGTTTCATATCGTGTTAGTTTTAGTTTAGTTTCATTTATTATTGTTTAAGTTGATTTGTTAAATTTTTATTCTTCAACATACCTTTCGTATTCGCCCAGTATGTTGAAATTTTGCGTATGGTTGAGTATCTGCCGTATTGCCTTGTCATACTGTTGCGTGTTGTTCCACTCAATGTCTACATAAAAGTTGTATTCGTTACGCTTACCCAGTACCGGCATAGATTGTATTTTGCTCATATTAACTTCCTGTTCGGCAAGGATATTAAGCACTTTGGCTAACGAGCCCACCTCATTACTTACTTGAAAGCAAAGTGAAGCTTTGTTAGTACTTTCGTTTTTAGCATTTTCATGATGGGTGAAAATCAAAAAGCGAGTGAAATTCTTTTTGTTCGATTCTATACGACGTTCCATCACATCTAATTCATAAAGCTTTGCAGCCAATGAATTCGCAATAGCAGCGGTATCAGTCAGTTGTTCTTCACGAATACGTTTGGCACAGGCGGCAGTATCGCTACTTTCAATCACCTTAAGTTGCGGATATTCGTCAATAAAATCAACGCACTGACGCAGGGCAATAGGGTGGGATATGACATACTTCACGTCTTCGAACTTTACGCCAGGCAGAGTCAAAAAATGCAGCTGAATAGGCAGGTACACCTCGCCAACAATTGGAAAGTTGTAACTCATTAACAGGGAGTAATTAGGCAAAATGCTGCCGGCAATGCTGTTTTCTATAGCCATCACCACATAGTCGGCCTGTTTGTTTTTCAGCGCCTCAAAAGTTTGCTTAAATGAATTGCACTCAACAGTTTGAATGTCCGTTCCGAAATATTTGAAGGCCGCTTCTTCGTGAAACGATGCGCGGACACCCTGTATAGCAACTCTTGGCTTTTGATTTTCCATAACCCTGTTAAAGCAAAAAGTCCCGGCTGTTGGGCCGGGACTTTTTGTTGTTTTGTATGTCTTGTTTAAAGCATATCAGTCCCGGCTCTTACTGCTAAAGTAAAAGTAATAGAAACCAAAACCATATGCGTTGTTTAAATTCATTTGTTGTATTGTTCGGTGGTAAATCTACGAGTTATAAGTTATTTGTCAAGAGCTAATTTAAACTTTTATGAAAATAATAATTTCATCATCTTAATTAAACCAAACCAGGTTAAATGCTCTACTCGATTTATCATTTCCTAAATTACACAGATGCCAAACCTGGTAATCGGCTGTAAAAGCTCAAACTATCGCACAGTTCTTCTTCCGTACAGATATGGTCGATGCTGCATTCGCCGATTTTATGAAGCAGTGTGCAGTTTACATTATCTCCCTGGTTCTTTTTGTCTGTCTTCATTAAACTGTGCAATAAGCTATGGCACGAATCGTCTAAATCATATTTAGGATATAAGCTGGTAAGCACGGTGGTAATTTCGTCCAATTCTTCGGCACTTAAGCCGGCCTTTTTGTGAGACAGCCAAGCTTCGCAAATCATGCCTATAGCTATTGCCTCACCGTGGGTTAAATGGTTTTCGTCATTTTGCAGTGAATAGGTTTCTACAGCATGACCTACCGTATGACCGAAATTGAGGCATTTGCGATAGCCTTTTTCAAAAGGGTCTGATACGACAACCTCGTTTTTAATGGCAACCGAACGATAAACTAACTCTGCCGAAGGTAGCCTTAAATCCTCACCCTGGTTTTTCAATTCATTCCAGTAAGCCGCATCAGCAATTAAACCGTGTTTTAGCATTTCTGCCAAGCCAGATAAGATTTGACGTTGGGGCAGTGTGGTTAAAAAGCCGTGCTCAATAAATACTGCTTTTGGTGATGTAAACGTACCGATGATGTTTTTAAGATTATCAAAATCAATTCCGGTTTTACCACCTATAGAAGCATCAACTTGCGAAAGCAGGGTAGTGGGTACTTGTACAAAATCGATTCCGCGTTTAAAGGTTGACGCCGCAAAGCCGCCCATATCGCCAATAACACCGCCACCCAAATTTATCATCAGGCTGTGGCGGTCGGCTCCAAAATCAATCAGCATCTTCCAGATACCGCAGCAAAAATCAATATTCTTGTTTGCTTCACCTGCGTTTACTTCAATAATGTCGTACTTGCCTTCCAAATGAATTAACCGCAGTTGCAAATGCGGCAGGCAGTGCACGCTGGTGTGCTCATCGGTTAAAATAAAAAAGCGGGAGTAATTTCCGTTTTCAATAAAACCCACTAGTGAGGAAAGCGTATCGGTAAAATATACGGGATAGTCAATACTGTTAATTGTTTCCATAATTTAAATCACCATAATGTTTTTACCTCTAAATTCTACCTTATCGCCTTTTTTAACTTTAAGGCGTTTACGATAATCTACCTGGCCATTATATTTTACTTCTCCTTCAGATACTACTATTTGAGCCTCGCCACCGGTTTGCACCAGGTTAGTAGCTTTTAGTAGTTGTATAAGCGGTATAAAATCGCCTTCGAGCTTAAATTCAATCATGGTGTGGGCAAAAATAAACTATTACGTTAAAAATGATGTATATGGTTTGCATTTTATAATTTTGCAGCATGCTAACAAATGAAAATTCTGTACCTGCGCCCGAAAGGGTAACCCTATCATTTGAAAATACTGAAATTGCTTTTCGCCATGCTTCTAACGCTGACTTGCAGCGAGCGTACTGGTTGTTCAAAGCTATCAACAATAATTTCTTAGTAAAAGTAGGCCCGGGCATGACCAACTTTGCTATAAAGATGGGTTTGCCAATTAAAGGTTTAATTAAGGCTACTATTTTTAAACAGTTTTGTGGCGGCGAAACCATTGCCGAATGCGATAACACTATTAAAAATTTGCATTCTGGTGGAGTAGGTACCATATTGGATTATTCGGTAGAGGGTGAGGAAGACGAAAAGGTGTTCGACCACACCCGTGATGAAATTATACGCACTATTGAACGTGCAACCGGCGACCCAGCTGTGCCCATCACAGTATTTAAAGTAACCGGCGTAGGCCGTTTCGGCTTGTTAGAAAAATTAGATACCGGTGCTTCGTTAACTGCTGCCGAGATTGAGGAATGGCAAAAAGTACAAGCGCGTGTATTAGACATTTGTCAAAAGGCATTTCAGGTTGGGGTTCCTGTGATGATTGATGCTGAAGAGAGCTGGATTCAAATAACACTAGATAAGTTGGCGTTGGACATGATGCAGCGCTTTAATCAATATAAATGCATCGTATACAACACTTATCAGATATACCGCCACGATAAACTGGCCGATTTAAAGCAGGATTTTGAAAAAGCCACAGCTAAGGGTTTTATATTAGGTGCCAAACTGGTGCGCGGTGCCTATATGGAAAAAGAACGCAAGCGCGCTCAAGAAATGGGCTATCCATCGCCTATACAGCCAGATAAACAGTCGGCTGATCGTGATTATAACGAGGCGACGCGTTTTTGTGTGCGGAACATAGAACGTATAGCTATTGTAGCAGGTACCCATAATGAAGATAGCTGCCGCTTCTTAGCCGATTTGATGAATGAGCTTAATGTACCGCACAACCATCCCCATGTTTACTTCTCACAATTGCTGGGCATGAGCGATAATTTAAGTTTTAATTTAGCTAATGCAGGTTATAATGTGGTTAAGTATGTGCCTTATGGACCTGTAAAAGCTGTGTTGCCATATCTGTTTCGCCGGGCACAAGAAAATACCGCTATTGCGGGGCAAATGAGCCGTGAATTAGGATTAATTATTAAAGAAAAGCAACGGAGAAAAATATAAGTTAGATTAAAAGGCTGCTTTAAGTAGCCTTTTTTAATATAGAAACAGCACGTAACAACGGACAACGAATTGATATTAAAGCGCTAATTTAAAATTCCATCAGTTACTGCTTAAGTGGTTAATTCATCAAAACTAGTTTAACAATATGGTAGTTGTAAACAAATTGCGAAATGTACTTTACTTTAAACTACGTGTTGCCTATTTTTGCCCGTAGACCATAGCATTTCTATAAATGGATTGCTGTATGACAAGCATGGAATTAGCAAATATCAGAACATACTTTTTAGCTAAAAAATGGCCCTCGCTGTTTTTGTCGGCTTTGTATTTTCTGTTTTCGCTGCTGTTAATTTTCTTACTTCCTAGCGCAAATGCCCACAAACCGGCAAGTAAAGATCAAGTTTACGCTAAAACCGTCAAGTCGACGCTTAAAAGAATTGGAAGTACTTTACGCCGTGACCGGGTGGCATCAGCGAGTCGTAAAGAAGTTGATTTGTGTGTTGGTCTAGTTGCTATGATCAGCACATGGTTTTTGATATATCTCAATGTATCAGCCGAAACACAAGCTGAATCTCTATTCGCTTTTAAAAATCCTCCGCTGTGGTCACAGTGCAGCTACGTACTCAATTGTAGCTGGCTTATTTGATTTTATTTTCTGGCAGTTAAGCTCGTAATTCATAGGCGGTTTGCTTTAAAACAGGCCTTGAACTAGCTTAACTTGTATCAACTTTTATTCTTAGCTGCTGGCTAGAATAAGGTCATTATGAGAAAAATCATTTTTCTAAAAAGCAAATACAATTCATAACAATTGAATCAAAACAGGTTATTATGATTCAGAATGAACCCATATCTAACAAACTAAAGCTCATTACTAATTTATATACGAAAGTAATTGAAAGGGAGCACTATCAATCCGAAATGAGCTATCACTTTGATGTACTGTTGGCTATTTATCAAAACGAAGGAACCATGTCGCAGCAAAAGCTGGCCGACTTGCTGCTGATAGATAAGCCGCATCTCTTATCTATCGTTTATCATTTAAGTGCCGAAGGCTTAATTGACGTTGAAAATAATATTACCGATAGAAGCGATAACTTCCTTTTTTTAACACAAAAAGGGATGAACAATATAAGGTCGATAAATCAGGCGGCTGTTATCTTAAACGAGCGCATTACAGCCGGTATTGAGGCCAGCAAACTTAGTGCATTCTTTGAAGTTCTCAGTGCACTTGAATGTAACCTGAAAGAGGAATACAAAGTAGCGTAAGCTTGCTTTGTTGTTGTTTAATTAGTGTTGTTTGAAAGTGGCTGGCAATTTGCCGGCCGCTTTTTTTATGTATACCGCAAGCGTAACGTTAGAACAACAATTAAATGGTAAGAAATGGTGCATCTCGGAAAGCTTGCCAGCGGCCCTGATGTTCGGGCTTTTGATAAATGCGGATGTGTGTTGCTTTAAAACTAATATTTTTTCCAATCAAGTATTCGTTGGCAAGTTGTTGCATGTTTTCAAAATTGTCTGTAGTAAACCCGCACCATTTGCGGCCGAGCGTAAGGTGCGGATGAAAGTGATGGGTATCAGCATCATTTTCTTCATTTTCAAAGGGAGCCAACGCTGTTATAAGTTCTTTGTGCAATGCTATTAACGCATCGGCCAGTACACTTGCAAATAATACTCCGTTTCCAAAATAATCGGTATTTGGCAGGGTAACGGTAAATGGTTTGGTTGTAGCCGCAATTTTAGTGACAATTTGCAGCCATTTTTCTTCATCGTGTGGTTTTACAGGCGGCCTTAAGGTAATGTGTGGTTCTACACGGTTATCACCAAACTGCTTTTGGATACGCAAAAAAGTTTCATAAACAGGCGAAGGTGGTACTATGCCAGCGAAGTATTTCATGATATGTATGAACTATTAATATTTTACCAAGTTTAAAAATACTACGATGAAAACATTGGGCTTAATCCGACACTTAAAGTGTAATGCTTACTCTTAAGCAATTAATAAATTGCAACCGCGGATGTCGGAAAAATCGAACCGACCTAAAATTTCAAAAGAACCATCACTGTAAACCTTGCCCAAATCCTGTGTGGCAATAAAAGAGCAGGAGTTAATATTTGCCAGGTCGATAATGTTCACACCGCCGGTTTTGCCTTGCTCAACTAAACTTACAGGGTCGTTAGTGTCGCGTGTCAAAACACGCATCCAAGGCGGACAATCAAAAATGCCATTGCCTTTAGAGTAAGCCTGCGAAAGCAGTTCGGTCATGCCATACTCAGAATGAATGGCGCTTACGCCAAACCCCCGGCAAAGAATATCGTGCAATTCTTCCCGAATCATTTCTTTGCGCCGGCCCTTCATGCCGCCCGTTTCCATTACAATTAGTTCGGGAAACTGGATGGGATAGCGCTCAACAAAATCCAGCAGCGCAAATGTAACGCCGATAAGCAAAGTAGGCTTTTTGGCTGCTTGTTGCTTTTGGAGCTGCCGATACAGGTCGTTGTGATTGTACAAGTAAAAGCCGCTGTCGTGATTGTGAGATTGCTGAATCAGGTCATCAGCCATATAAACCAGCGACGAGCCTTCTCTTTCCAAATAGGAAGGTAATAACGCTAAGATACAAAACTGGTCAACCGGGCCATAAAACAGCTCAAAAGCCTGCCGGAAACTTTTCACATACCAGCTAACATCAGTTACTAAATGTCTGCTGGTAATCATGCCGGTGGTACCCGAACTGGTAAAAATTATTTCCGGTTGTTTTGCATCACTCAAAATTTCGTGTTGTTTAAAAAATTCAATCGGTAAAAACGGAATATCAGAAATGCTAAAAACACTTTCCGGATCAACATTTAGCCCTTCTATAAACTTACTATATATCGGATTATGAAATGCTTGATAACGAAAAGTTTGTAAGGCTGCTTCGGTGAACTGCTGCTCTGTGTTTACAGAAAATATTTGCTGCTGTTGCGGCTTTTCCATGAGGCAAAGATACGCACATTCAAACGTAGGTAGTGTCATCCTAAAACATTGATTACACATTGCCAACAATCAAAACCTACATTTGCGCGTTAATTCATCAAACTTAAAGGCCTTGCTTATGCAATAGCTAATAGTGTTGACTATTTAATAAAGAAAAGTATTATGAAGATTTTAAGATTATTATCCTTACCCGCGTTATTAAGCATGGTGCTGGTGTTAACCTCGGCGCAAAATGCTGGAGACAAAGAAACGGAACGAATTGAATTAGCATCAAAAGTGCTGCAAGCATTTTCAACATCAGATGAAAGCATACCGCAAGAACTGCTGAAAGAAACTGAGGGAATGGTGATTATACCCAAAATGATCAACGCCGGATTTGGCATTGGCGGCAAGCGTGGCAAAGGTGTAGCTGTTGTTAAACTGCCTGGTGGCGGCTGGAGCAATCCGGTATTTATTACGCTAACCGGCGGAAGCTTCGGTTTTCAAATTGGCGTTCAGTCGGTAGACTTGGTATTGGTGTTCCGTCATAAAGGTGTGCTAACCGAAGTTAAAAAAGGTGATTTTACTATTGGTGGCGATATTTCAGCCGCTGCTGGTCCGGTGGGCCGTAGCTCAACTGCCAGTACCGATCATAAGCTGGAAGCCGAAGTATATTCATATTCCCGTAGCCGCGGACTGTTTGCAGGCATAAGTGTAAATGGCACCAACTTGTCTATCGATAAATCCGCCAACGCTAATTTTTATGGAGCAGATGTAACATCACAACAGATATTCGAAAACGGAAAAAGCACTAAAGCATCAATTGTTGCTTTAAAAGCTGCTTTGAAAGGTATGTAATAGTAATTTCCTAGAAGCGCATCTTCTTTGTAAGATGCGCTTTTTTATTTCAAACTCAACGTCGGTTTTTCAAAAACACGCTTTACTAATAAGCCAGAATATGCCGCAAATCCGCCTACCAATCCGCCAATTAAGCCCATAATTATAAGCAGTAACGTCCAGTGCGGAAGATGAAACAAAGCGGCTACACGGGTAGCAAGCAAATTATCATTGGGTAAGCTCTTCATCAGTGCAACAATTATCCAACCTATAGATACGCCGCCAAAACCCGACCATATAGACTGTCCGGCTCGCTTGGCTGATACAAAAGCTACTACAAATGCAATGATGGCTACTGTCCACCAGGCCAAATGCATAATGCCGGCTAAAGCGGTTAAAACAAGTATCAATATAAAAGGCATAGCTTATTTTTTTTGTAGGGTAAGGGTGTTTTTTATTTTCTCTGATTTTTCAGTAGCCGATTGTAGGTAAAGAAGCTCGTTCAGCTTGCCATCCTTCCAGGATTGCAACATGTTGGTATAGTAAAAGCTTCCAGGATTGCCTGACTCTCCACCCGGAAAGATGCCAAAGCCCTTCACCTTGGGTCCTAACTGCACCACCATGCGCCAGGATGGCCCATTGCCACCGCTGATGGCGTTGATAACCCCTGCCGTACCACCCGATTCAAATTTGCCCGACCCAAACCCAGGCAGGCTGGCTAGGTGATCAATTTCAGTAGGGCGAATCTTGCCCCATTGCCAAGCTGCGCCCAGCTTGCCGTGGGCATGTATCAATTCATTGATGGTGTTGTTGAAGGCCTGACTTACAATATCTGCAATGGTTTCGCGGCCTGCTGTATGGATATTGTCAAACCATTTACTTTGAGGCTCGGTTAACAGCATTTTTATTGTTCGGTCTTTTGATGGCCATCGCAGGTCGGCATTCAGTGTTTCAAAATCATCTCTCCAGGTTGTGTTATAAACATTAAGCCACCAACTGTTAAAAATAGTAGCCCCAATGGCATCAGCATCAAAACGTTTGTTCCAGGATTTTAGCACTTTATAAGCTTCCAATTGACTGGCATCCAGTTCAGACGGATCAATGTATTTAAGCAGCGTTGGTAAAATGTCATAAGCCGTGATGCTGTAATTGTCGGTTTGCAGCAATCGCATACTATCAGCCGTAATGTGATTCATTGCAGACAGCCGGTCATTAATGCGTTTACCACGTTGGTAAGCACCAAACTGCCAGTTAATATAATAGGGATAGGTAGCATCTGTAGATTGCTGATTAGCAGAACTAACGAACCCTCTCGGTGGATTCTTGACCGTTGGATTTTGTTCATAAGGTATAAAGCCCTGCCAGTTGTTGGCAGCATCGGTACCATCCAATATGAATTTACCTTGATCTTTAAACTTCAGCGGCAATTTGCCGTTTGGCGTAATGGCAATATCATTATCAGCACTGGCAAATATAAAATTCTGTGCAGGTGCAGAATAGAATGCCAGTGCTTTCCGGTAATCGGCATAGTTATTACCACGATTAAGCAAATAAAACGTTCTCAATTCGTTTGACTCGTCATGTGCAACCCAGCGCAGTGCTGTGCCTGCTGGGACGTTGGCAGGCGCTTTTTTATACTTTTGAATACTATCTTCATAAACTACCGGTCCAAAATGGGTATAAATCACATTTTCGGTAACCGCGGCCTGACCGCGTACCTTTATGGTTTCTATACGTCGTGTTGTTTTGCGCCATTGATTGTTATACCAATATTCGTTTTTGTCGGCATCCTTAAATTTTATTTGATACCAGTCCAGCACGTCGGCATCAACATTAGTCACCCCCCAGCTTATGTTTTGATTATAGCCTATTATAATGTTAGGAGCGCCGGGTAATGATACACCGTACACATTTACACCCGGCCCGTGCAGTTGTATTTGATACCAGATAGACGGAAAGGTTAAATGCAAATGCGGGTCATTAGCCAATATAGGATAGCCCGTTGCAGTTTTGCTGCCTGATACAGCCCAGTTGTTACTACCAATACCTTCAATTTTAGAAGCAGGTTTGTGGTTATTACTTAGCATCTGAGCTTTAAAGGTAGGGGAGAATTTGGGTATAGTCAGTGGCTTAAAGTTCCATTTGGTACCTGCTGGAATTATAGGCTCCTGCTGAAAGCTTTCATCAGGAAAAAGGTCTTGCGTCACTTTCCATCCAAACTTATTTAATACGTTCGTCATCTCCAATTCATCCGAGCCACCGGCCAGTGTTTCGGACATCAACTTGAGTAATAGCGCACAGTTGATAGGTTTCCATTCTTCTGGCTTATAATTTAAAAGCTTAAATTCAATAGGGTATTGTGCTGGTGTAAGACTATGTATGTAAGTATTAATGCCTTTCGTATAGGCTTCTACTACCAATTTGGTTTGCGGATCTTTCATCATGCCTCGCAATGAATTTTCGGCACCGTAAACCATGCCCATACGGCGGTGGTAACGGTCAATTTCCAAAGCGTTAGCGCCAACTACTTTGGCCAGTCGGCCAGATGCGCTGCGGGTTTGAATGTCCATTTGCCAAAGGCGGTCGGCTGCAGTCACATAGCCCTGTGCGTAATACAAGTCATGGTCGTTTTTGGCAAAAATGTGTGGAACGTGATTGTCGTCGTATTTAACAATCACTTCGTCATGCAAACCTTCTAAATTTAGTTTGTTTGCAGGCGAATCGTATTTGCTTTCTGCATTTTGCCAAAATCCGGTTGATGGATTGATGAAGTTTCCAACTGGCGGCACCGGGCCAAACTTAGTATGCAGTGCCCAAATCAATACAACTGTACTTAAGATACAAATAATTGCTTTGAATATTTTCATGAAAATAATTGCAGGTGATGCATTATACAAAAACGTTTGCATTATTGGATGCTAGTTGTTTTAAAAGGCTCAGGTAGTTACTCAACCAATATACACATCATATGTTAGCGTATTTGATTAAAAAAACTACTTTAGGTGTTTTAAGTTAAAACAGATAAGCATTAGCATAAAATAGAAATCACTGTGTATGTCGTCTTCTACAAATCACAAACTCCTTATATATCAATTGTTGCCACGTTTGTTCGGCAACACTAATACTACCAACAAGTACTACGGCTCAATCACCGAAAACGGTTGTGGTAAGTTTAATGACATCACAGAAACAGCACTTGCTGAAATAAAGCGAATGGGCTTTACCCACATATGGTACACTGGCGTTATAGAACATGCTACCATGACTGATTATTCTTCATTTGGGATTAAACCGGATGACCCCGATGTGGTGAAAGGCCGAGCCGGATCGCCTTATGCTATTAAAGACTATTATGACGTTGATCCCGACCTGGCAGTAGATGTAACTAACCGAATGGCTGAATTTCAAGCCTTAATTCAGCGTACGCATCAGCAAGGGCTAAAAGTAATAATAGATTTTGTGCCAAATCATGTAGCACGTACTTATCAATCGGATGCCAAGCCTGCCGGTGTTCGCGATTTTGGAGAAGACGATGATACCAGTCAGGCATTCAGCCCCCAAAACGATTATTATTATTTTCCTGGTCAGCCCTTTGTTGTGCCCAACGGATACAATCCGGGTGGAGATGAATATCAAAGCCCACTTAAGGACGGGCAATTTGACGAGTATCCGGCCAAAGGAACGGGAGACGATGTACATACGCCCAGGCCGTCTATCAACAATTGGTTCGAAACAGTTAAACTGAACTATGGGGTCGACTTTCGTAACGGCTATCAAACACATTTTAATCCTATACCGCCACTATGGACTAAAATGCAGGATATATTAAGTTTTTGGGCTGAGCAAGGTATCGACGCTTTTAGATGTGATATGGTAGAGCTGGTTCCTATCGAGTTTTGGAACTGGATTACTACGCAGTTAAAAAACAATTATCCACACTTACTCTTCATCGGCGAAGCTTACAATCCGCATGAATACAGCAATTACCTGTTTAAAGGTAATTTTGATTACTTGTATGATAAAGTGGGTTTATATGATGCCATCAAAAGGCTTACTCGGAATGAGTACGGTTCCAGTACCTGGGAAATAAATGCTGTCTGGAACTATCAAACCCGTGGCTTTGATGAACGGATGTTGCGTTTTATAGAAAATCATGACGAGCAACGCATCGCATCTCCCGATTTTGCAGGTGACGCATGGTTAGCCGTACCAGGTATGATTTTGACCGCTACCTTGGCTACCGGGCCTGTGATGATTTATTTTGGACAAGAGGTAGGAGAGCCGGCCGCTGGTGCTTCCGGATTTAGTGGTGATGATGGACGTACAACCATTTTTGATTACTGGGGCGTGCCAGAGCATCAAAAGTGGGTAAATAATGGGACGTTTAATGGAGAAAATTTATCCGCAGATCAGCGCAGATTAAGGGAGTTTTACACACGGCTCTTAAATCTTACTGGTGCTAACGAAGCCATCACTCATGGAAAATTTTATGAATTAATGGTAGCCAATCAGCATAATGAGGGTTTTAACGAAAAGGTATATATATATCTTCGTTATACATCAAACCAACGCCTACTTATGTTAGTGAACTTTAATCGGCATGAACACAAAATACAAGTTAACCTTCCCCTTGATTTATTACAGGAACTGCAGGTTGAAGGGGCGATAACTTTCATTGATCTGCTTTCAGATACTGAATTTAGTACACCAAATATCGCTGATGGCGTGCTACTGACACTTAAAGAAATGAGTGGAATACTTTTAAAATTTTAACAAAATATGCTAAAGCTTTCCATCTAATAAGATATTCACAAATCAATAAATCTGATTGAGATGCCAATTTAGATATGGTAGATTATGTCGATGTTAGGTTAGGGCTGGTTTGCATTGTACGCTGGCCTTAACCTAAAAATCATTTTGGTAATCTGTCTAATTTCTATATTTTTCCCAGAATTTAAAGCAATGTAACTATCGGTTTAAAATACCGAGTACAATGGCTTGATTGTTGGTAACATTTAACCGGTAAACTTCGTTAACATCATGTAAAGGCCTCATATTAGCCAATACGCAAGACTAATTAATTTAAATGGAAGAAAATATACTTAAACCAGATACTGATTTCCCAGAAGTACCTGCGAATACTGCTAAACTAATTGAAGAAGAAGAGGAAATTTTCCATCACGTCAATAACCCCGTTGCCAGTTTAAAACCTATTGTAAAAAAATACCTCGGTCCGCCGGTAGGTGTAGAACAAAAAGGCAACCGCTTTTATTTTACCGATGGCGAAGCCAAGGTAGAAGTTGTGGTGGTTACAGATGAAGTTATTCGTGTGCGTATGGCACCGCACGGCGTGTTTTTAGAAGAGTTTTCATATGCGGTACCAAAATTGGATGCCAAGGTATCCATGTTTCATATGCATGATGATGAAAATGAATACCGGGTGTCGACCAATACGGTAAACTGCCACATCAGCAAAAAAGATTTTTTTATTTCATTTTCCGATAGCCAGAATCATGTTACCAGCGCTGATGCGGTGCAGATGCATTGGGAAGAAAATGTACAGTTTGGGGGATATTACGTATTTGGTACCAAAGTATGCCACTCTGACGAGGCTATTTACGGTTTGGGCGATAAGCCCACTGACTTGAATTTGCGCGGCAAACGACTGGTAAATTGGAATACTGATGCTTACTCATTTAACTGGCATCAGGATCCTATTTATCGGAGTATACCATTTTACATTAGCTTAAACGAAGGTATAGCGCACGGCATATTTTTCGACAATACCTTCAAAAGTTACTTTGACTTCGGTAAGGAAGATCATACCAAAACCAGCTTTTGGGCAGATGGGGGTGAGTTGCAATACTATTATATCCACGGTCCGCATATGATGGATGTGGTAAAACGCTACCACTTACTAACCGGTACCCATCCAATGCCGCCGCTTTGGGCTTTAGGCTACCATCAGTGCCGCTGGAGCTACTACCCTGAATCAAAAGTAAGAAAGGTAGCTAATGGCTTCCGCGAAAATAAGATCCCGTGCGACGGTTTGTACCTGGACATTGACTATATGGACGGCTACCGTTGTTTTACCTGGAACCGTAAGTATTTCCCTGATCCTAAAAAAATGATCAAGGAACTGGCTGCTGATGGTTTTAAAACAGTAGTTATTATCGATCCGGGCATTCGTGTTGATGACAATTACTGGGTGTTTAAAGAGGGTAAAGAAAAACGCTATTTCTGCCGCCGTTCGGACGACTATTTTATGGAAGGGCACGTGTGGCCGGGCCGTTGCCAGTTTCCTGACTTTACTAACCCTGAAGTGCGTGAATGGTGGGGAACGTTGTTTGACGAATTGATACAGATGGGTGTGGCGGGTGTATGGAACGATATGAATGAGCCAGCTGTATTCGGTAACGGCACTTTCCCTGATGATGTTCGTCACCAATATGATGGTTTCCGCGGTTCGCACCGTAAAGCACATAACGTTTATGGTATGCAAATGGTGCGTGCTACTTACGAGGGTATGCGCAAAATCATGAAAAATAAACGTCCGTTTACCATCACCCGTGCAGGTTATTCAGGTGTTCAACGGTATGCATCTGTATGGACTGGTGACAACGTGGCTTCGTGGGATCATTTGCGTTTGGGTAACGTGCAATGTCAGCGTTTGTCTATGTCGGGCATACCATTTTGTGGTACCGATATTGGTGGCTTTAGCGGCGAGCCCGATGGCGAGTTGTTTACCCGTTGGATACAGATGGGAACATTTTCACCGTTTATGCGTGCACACTCAGCCGGTGATACTAAAGAACGCGAACCATGGAGTTTTGGTGAACCATATACTTCCATTAATCGTAAATTTATCGAATTAAGATATAAGCTTTTGCCTTACATGTATTCAACCTTTTGGGAGCATCACCGTTATGGCTTCCCGATATTAAGGCCGGTTGTAATGCAGGAGCAAAATGAGATAAATAATCAGGCACGCCAGGATGAGTTTACGTATGGCGACAAAATATTGGTTTGCCCGGTAATGGATCCAGGTCAAAAAAGTCGGCGTGTATATTTGCCTGCTGGTAAATGGTATTATTACTGGGATAATGCTTATGTTGATGGCGGACAAGAAATAGAGGTGGCTACGCCTTTAGAAGTTATGCCACTGTTTGTAAAAGCAGGTTCAGTAGTTCCTGAGTATCCGGTAATGCAGTATGTAGGCGAAAAAGAAATTGAAGAAGTAAGATTGAACGTATACTACAGTGATCACATTGCCAACTCTTTCTTTTTTGAAGACTACGGCGAAACTTTTGCCTACGAGCAGGATATTTATTCTGAAAAGAAATTTGTTGTAAGTGGTAAAGAAACCGTTTTAACTATACAGCAAAGTATGGAAGGCTTGTACACGCCGCGTTATGAATATTACCGTTTCAATGTGGTAGGTTTGCCGTTTAAACCATCAAAAATTATTATAGATGGTACCGAGGTTACTGACTTTGTTATGAATGCCGACAAGTGCCTGGAATTTAGATATACTAAAAACTTTAAATTGATTGAAATTTTATAATTAGAGCTTATAAAATTCTATAGCGTCATTGTTTAAAAGCAATGGCGCTTTTTTATTTTATATGGTGTTATGCTGTAAGTTTATTAGTATTGCAGTAAGTAAAACAACCGCAAGGTTAGGGTGTTCAGCAATGTGTATCTTGTCTTGTATTGAGTTGCGTCAATCTATCTACTGTAATTACGAAATAAGGCCTGCATAGGCTATCTAGCTATGGCAAAAAGAACCATTAAATCAAATCCTGAGTCAACCGAGAACGTAAGTCCAGAAACAAGCGCTCCAGAAAAAGTTATAACGCCGTTTCCAGAATCGGAACCCGTGAAGACAGCGAAATCTTCGGCATCCAGAAAAAAGCTTAAAGAAGATACTTCTGAACCTGGTTTTCCAGAATCGGAACCCGTGAAAACAATTAAAACACGCAAGCCTAAAGCTAATGCAAATCAAGCTGAAACGCCGGCTGATGAAGTTTCGATTAAAACGCTGCTGACTGAAATTCCGAAAAAAAAAGCACGTGCAGCTAAAGCAAAAAAAGCAAATGCAGAAGATACCAGTGCTGCGCCGGTAAGCAATTTACCAGTTATACCGGATACATCGGCAGAGCCAGAGCCGCACCCTGTTGACGTTAATAAAATAGAGGCATATAGCCGCTTTACAGATTTTGATATTAGCCTGTTTAAATCGGGGCGACACTACCGTTTGTACGAAAAAATGGGTTCGCATGTAGTGACTCATAATGGTGTGGTAGGTACATATTTTGCAGTGTGGGCACCAAACGCCCAATTTGTATCAGTAATTGGTAATTTCAATTACTGGGATCGTGGGTCACATCCGCTTTACCACCGTTGGGACTCTTCGGGCATATGGGAAGGATTTATACCGCATGTTGGCGATGGCGAAGTATACAAATATTACGTCCGGTCGTCTGAAGGAGAAGACCTGGAAAAAGGAGACCCTTACGCCTTGCGCTGGGAAGAACCGCCACAAACAGCTTCAATTGTAGCACATACATACTACGAATGGAAAGACGGCGATTGGATGACCAACCGCTATCAGCATAACGCATTAGATAAACCATATTCAGTTTATGAAATGCACATAGGTTCTTGGGCCCGTAGTGATGAAAGTCCCAATGAGTTCTATACTTACGATCAGGTAGCCGAGCGCCTGGTACCTTACATTAAGGATATGGGCTTTACACATGTGGAGTTTATGCCCGTAATGGAACACCCTTATTATCCTAGCTGGGGATACCAGTTGAGTGGTTATTACGCAGCTGCATCACGCTGGGGCACGCCACAGCAATTAATGTATTTGATAGAACAGTTGCACTTAGCTGGCATAGGGGTAATATTAGATTGGGTGCCATCACATTTTCCGGGAGATGCTAATGCCCTTTATAAGTTTGATGGTACGCACTTGTATGAGCATGCCGATGTACGTCAGGGTTATCATCCCGACTGGACATCTTATATATTCAATTACGGCCGTAACGAAGTCAAATCGTTTTTGATAAGCAATGCTTTCTTTTGGCTAGACCGCTACCATGCCGACGGCTTACGGGTTGATGGTGTCGCGTCTATGCTATATTTAGACTATTCGCGAAAAGAAGGGGAGTGGATACCTAATCAATATGGTGGTAATGAAAATTTGGAAGCAATTGAGTTTTTAAAAGAATTCAATTCAGCAGTTTATAGCACATTCCCTGATGTGCAAACCATTGCCGAAGAATCTACCTCATTTAAAGGCGTAAGTAGGCCGGTGCATCACGGCGGTTTAGGCTTTGGTATGAAATGGATGATGGGGTGGATGCACGATACTATCAACTATTTTGGCAAAGATTCGGTTTACCGTAAACATCACCATGATCAAATTACATTTAGTTTGATCTATGCCTTTACCGAAAACTTTATGTTGCCGTTTTCGCATGATGAAGTAGTTTATGGAAAGGGATCCATGATCAACAAAATGCCGGGGGACGAATGGCAGCGTTATGCAAATTTGCGCCTGGTATACAGTTATATGTTCACTCACCCCGGAGCAAAATTGCTATTTATGGGGGCTGAGTTTGCACAAGTTTCTGAGTGGAACTTTGGGCAATCACTTGATTGGTGGATAACACAATTCGATTGCCATCAGGGCATTAAAGAATCTGTAAAAGCGCTCAACCACCTTTACCGTAGTGAACCGGCCTTGTATCAAAAAAGCTTTGAAGAAGGTGGGTTTGAATGGGTTGATGGTGGTAATAGCAACGATTCTATTTTAGTTTATTTACGTAAAGGACATGAGCCAAATGATGATGTGCTGATCATTTTAAACATGACGCCAAGTGTGCACTACAACTATCGTATCGGCGTACCGCAAGAAGGCCAATGGAAGGAAATTTATAACTCGGATGCCAAAGTATATTGGGGATCTGGTGTAGACAATCCTTATCCGATTACTGCCGGGGCTGAAAGCTGGCATGGCCGTAGTCATTCTATTAGCGTTACGCTGCCACCATTAGGAGCAGTAGTATTTAAGAAATTATAAATGATAGATTACTAGCACAACTTAATTCGAACTAAAATAGGCCGAGCAATTGCTCGGCCTATTTTAGTTTAAATCACTTTCTATTCGTTTACAAGCTCGCCTTGTATTCGCAATTGGCGATAGCCCGTTTATAATCTTCAATTGAATCAAAATTCAGGCACAGCTTAATTGCTTTTTTGTAATAACTTATGGCTTCATCAAAATTTTGAGCATATTCTTCAATGATACCCAGCCGGTAATTAATAAGTGCTTTATCAACCAATGGGCGGGCGATTGCTTTCTCGGCAATGGCTTTAGCTTTATCCCACTGTTCTAAATTAGTGTACAACACAATTAGATTAATATAAGCGTGCGGGTATTGCGGATTGCTTTTGATAGCAGCTCTATAATGATTTTCAGCCCGGCTGTAGTCATCAAACTGTGTGCGGTAAAGCCAACCTAGTGAATTATGTGCTTGTGCAGTAGCAGGCTCTTCTAAAATAATATTTTCGAGTAGTTGTTTAGCTTGTAAATAATTGGCGTTTCGGATGGCTTCTTCGGCCTCAAGATATATATCTTCCCAGTTATGCATGTTCGTATCGTTTATGATAACAGGCAATATACGAAATTTTGACGACTATTTAGGTAGTCAAATCATGCCTTGACACAACGTAAACAAAAAAAGCCGGACTAAGCAGTCCGGCTTTTTATAAATGATATATGGTTAATTACAGTTTACCAACTTCTTCAACTAAGTCGATCAGTTTGTTTGAGTAACCCCACTCGTTATCGTACCAAGATACTACTTTAATGAAGTTGTCATTTAAAGCGATACCGGCTTTAGCGTCAAATATTGAAGTACGAGAATCACCTTTGAAATCTTCTGAAACAACCTCGTCTTCAGTGTACCCTAAAATTCCTTTCAGTTCACCTTCAGATGCTTCTTTCATAGCAGCTTTAACTTGCTCATAAGATGTGCTGTTTTTTAAACGCACGGTTAAATCTACTACAGATACGTCGGCAACAGGTACGCGGAAAGACATACCGGTTAATTTACCTTTTAAGGCAGGGATAACCAATGATACTGCTTTAGCCGCACCAGTTGATGAAGGGATGATGTTTTGGTAAGCACCACGGCCACCTCTCCAATCTTTAGCCGAAGGGCCGTCAACTGTTTTTTGAGTAGCAGTAACTGCGTGTATAGTACTCATTAAACCTTCTTCAATACCAAATTTATCATTCAGTACTTTAGCGATTGGAGCCAGACAGTTAGTGGTACATGAAGCGTTAGATACGATGGTATGCTCAGCGTTCAGTTCTTTGTGGTTTACACCCATTACAAAAGTAGGAGTGTCATCTTTAGCAGGAGCAGACATCACTACTTTTTTAGCGCCAGCGTCAATGTGTTTTTGAGCTGTTTCTTGTGTTAAGAACAAGCCGGTTGACTCGATAATTACTTCGGCACCAACTTCATTCCATTTCAGGTTAGCCGGATCTTTCTCAGCAGTTACACGGATAGTTTGACCGTTTACAACCAAGTTACCGTCTTTAACTTCGATGGTACCTTCAAATTTACCATGAGTTGAGTCGTATTTCAACATGTAAGCCATATAATCAGGCTCAACCAAATCGTTAATACCAACCACTTCAACACCTGGTCTTTGAATGGCAGCTCTGAAAGCTAAACGACCGATACGGCCGAATCCGTTAATTCCTATTTTCATGTTTTTATTAGTTTTTATTTGAATAGTATGTTAATAAATTGTTTATAGGTTCTTTTAAAATGAAAGCAATTTCAAACCCTGCATTATTAGCGGCCTGTTGTAAATAAGGCTTAAACCCTGCTGCAATAGAACCGGCAAAGTGAACTTTAGCCTCTGGATATTGCTTTCTTAAGGGTAGAACGTAGGTGTCAATCAATTTGTTAAAGCCGTTCATTAGTACCGATTGCAGGTAATGGTCGTCAGGGTTGTCAATAAAGAAGTCGGCTAGCGAACTTAGGTACAAAGCAGGTTGCTTTTGTCTGTAAACTTTATCTAACAAAACTTTACGATCAGCATCATACTTTTTGGCAAACTTGCGTCGCAAATGATCTGGCAAAGACTCGTTGATATACGCTTTAACCAGTTGTTTGCCCAGCCAATTACCAGACCCTTCATCTGCTAAAACATAGCCTAAGCCGTAATTGTTCGGTTTAATTTTTTTTCCGTCAAACCATGCAGCGTTTGATCCGCTTCCGCAAATGCTTACAATGCCGGGTTCAGTTTTACAACAGGCAATGGCCGCACCTAGTATATCGTGCTCAACAGAAATCTTTGCAAACTTAAAAAATAGCGAAAAGCCGTTTATAACCGTGTTTTTTAACTCAGTGCTTAAAACTCCAGCACCAAAAAAATAAATACGTTTAATTTCTTCGGCATGGTGTATTAAGTTAATGTTTTTGTTGAGCAGTTGGAGGATATACTTTTCGTCGCTAAAAAACGGGTTTATACTGCTTGTTTTGAAGGATGCAATTGTACGGCCTTTAGCGGCAAGCCGCCAGTCTGCATAATTAGACCCGCTGTAAATAATTGCAACCATAGACATCCGTAAGTTTTACGGCGAGCAAATATAGCAACTTTAATCAGTTATAGATAAAAGCGAAATTAAGTAGTCGCTTTAAATTTTTTATATTGTTATTTTTTGTCATTGATTAATATCGATATTTTAACGATGTGAATAATTGATTGTCAAATTTTTACTTAAACTATTGTGTTATTGTATAAATTACACTTAGTTAATTTTATGTAAATTTATCTCGTTAAAAAATTAGCTCTATCTTTAAAAACGTAATAAATATTTTAAACCTTGGAAGTAGATATGCCTAAGTTCGAATCGGCTATTTCAATAGACTGTGTAATATTTGGTTTTGAAGCCGGCGAACTAAAAATATTATTGATTGAAAGAAGTAATGATCCGTTTAAAGACTGGTTAGCATTACCTGGAAACCTAGTTAAACAGGACGAAGGTATAGATGAAGCGGCAGGCCGTATATTACACGAGCTGACTGGCTTGAACGATCTGCACATGGAGCAATTTCATACTTTTGGCGAAGTAAACCGACATCCAAGCGGCCGCGTTATTACTATTGCCTATTATGCGTTGATACGCATTAATAGCCAAAAAGAACTGAAGCCATTAATTCAATTTGCAAAGAAAGCTTTTTGGCATCCGGTAAGTGATTTGCCTAAACTGGCGTTTGATCATAGCGAAATTTTTAAAACTGGTTTTAATAAATTGCGTCGCAGGCTTAATTACCAACCTATTGCCTACGAGTTGTTGCCCGAAAAGTTTACGCTTACTCAATTACAGCAACTTTATGAAGCTATATTGAATAAGAAGTTAGATAAACGTAATTTTCGGAAAAAAATGCTGAGCTACGGCTTTTTAAAAGAGCTAGACGAAAAACAGAAGAACGTATCGTTCAGGGCAGCAAAGCTATATAAATTTGATAGAAGAAAATATGGCAAGATATTTCAGAACGAGTTAAATATCGAGTAACATAATATCATATAAGCAAAAAGGGCCGTCTAAAACAGACGGCCCTTTTTGCTTCAAATTAGTTTTATTATAATTGACTTGGTTCCATATCCAAATGGAATTTAACCAAATTATCTATAGGTGAGCGGATGATAGTGCCCATCTTCATGCCGTTCTCCGTAACAACCTCTTCCAAAACGTTTCTAAAATTGTAGCCAACTGAGCCAATACAATTGAAGGTGTAGTTTTGATAGTTAGGGTAATGCGTTACCAAATTACGGAAAAAGTCTTCAAAAGAAGTTTTTACCAAATTGCGGGTATATTCAAGGTGTACATTATTGTCATAAACAAATTTACTAAAGCTAGCGCAAAAGCGGTTTGCTAACGGTTCTGAGTATACTTTTTGGTTAACGTCATCCGGTGTTAAATGATAGGTATCCCAAAAGTTTTTGCGAACAGCTTCAGGCATGTAACCTCTTAGGTAATCTACCAAAAGTTTTTTGCCGATATAACAGCCACTGCCTTCGTCACCTAAAATGTAAGCGCCCGAATCAATATTATGAACAACGTCTTTGCCATCATATAAACAAGTGTTGGTACCTGTTCCTAAGATTGCAGCAAAGCCTTCTGTACGGCCAAGCAATGCACGAGCGGCAGCTAACAAGTCATGACCTATATTCACTTTTGCTTTAGTAAATACCCGGCTCATGCCATCAGCAACTTGCTGACGCTTTTCGTCTGTAGAACAGCCAGCACCGTAATAATTAACTTCGGTAATGTTGTCTGTTTTTAAATCAGCCGGTAAATTGGTAGTAAGTGATTGTACTATATAGTCAGGTGTAACAAAATAAGGATTGTAACCTTCGGTATTAAAGTAAACTTTTTTACCTTCATCGGTAACCAAGCACCAGTTGGTTTTAGTTGAACCGCCGTCAGCAATTAATTTCATGGATATGTTGATTAAGTTGGGGTTAAAAGTATGATTAAAGTCGATTTAAAAAAAATTTATTTTGTTGTAAATCGTACACGAAGGGTAAAGTAAACTGCAATATACAATTGTACAAGTATGTTCCAGCGGCTTTTGAAACAATCAAATAAATTTTACTATAAGTTGTCTGTATGTTGAAGTCGATAAGACACCGTTTAGGCGACACATTATTATTTATATTGTCCATTACTTGTTTTGAATGTATCAGCTAATTCGCGGATTAGATTATTTACTGTCGTTTTTACAATACATTATAGAAGTATTATTAAGAGGCTCTTTTTATAATAACGAATTTTATTATAGCTTATGAAATCCATAGATAGTTATGAATTAACATATTAAGAACAGTAACTAGATATGCGAAAATTTAGCTAGACAAGTTGGATGTTTTTGTAGACACTTTGTGTAGCGCAATTATTGCATTATATCATGCGCTTGCTTTGCTTAATGGCAAAAAACTCCTTATTGATATAATATATGTCGAAGAATAACCAATTATTCTTTTTTATTTAAGTGTACGAAAAAGCATGAACAGTAACACATTATTACTATTGCCACTGCGAAATGTGCTGATAATAAGCAGTATTTTGAAATACAAAGATTTGTAATTTGAGGATCAATGCGACATTTGTTGATATTATATGAGAAATGTGTGCTGACTGGAAGGTGCTGTAATTAAAATAATTCGTTGATAAATGCGCAAACAATTATAAAGGCACGTATGTTGCTATGCACGTCACCGGATTAATTGTCAAAAATATTCTGTTCAATAATTCAAAAATATTTATACTTGGCATTTCTTTTAAGAAGAAACGCCTGAACTTATGTCACGCTTGTGTAGATGATATTTAAGAAACTTCGCATATCTTTGTACGTGAATACGGATTTTTATCTTTAACGACCCGGTTAAGGCGTTACATGAGTGCTGTTTTTCTATGAATAAGAGATATTGATGAATTAATACACGATACAGCAGTTTTATTTTGGCTAAGCACAACCGCATTTTATTATTTAACTATGCATCTTTACTAATAACGGGAGTTCGAAAATCAATTATGCCAAAAATTGTTCGAAATTAGCTTTAGTAAGCAAATCATAATATCACGAGAACTAAATGTTTACACACTTTGCAAGCACATATACAATAAAAACTGTTTTGCAAAAGACCATTCCAAAAAATGAAATATCGTTTATATCTACCCTTTCTAGTTCTTTTCTTAACTGTACTCTGTTTTCTTTCAACCCGCGCACAAACGCTAAATCAGCTAGATTTAGCAAACATCAATGTTGATCAGCTATCTGACGTTAAAATACGTCAATTAATGTCTGATGCAGCTGCACAAGGCTTGGATGATATAAGCCTGCCGCAACTATTACGTACCAAAGGAATGCAGCCTGCACAGATACAAAAACTGCAAAACAGAATTAAGTTGTTGGCCACCCGCAATTCAAGAGCCTCGCTTGACAGCACTGCAACGACGCGCAGAGTAACGGGAGATATTGATACCGCAAGCAATAAAAGGGATTCGTTGACCAAGACCACCATCAAGGTGTTTGGTTCTGATCTATTTAGAGGCAGTAGTACAACTTTCGAACCTAATTTACGGATTGCGACCCCGGTAAATTATATTCTAGGACCAGACGATCAGTTAAACATAAACGTATATGGAAATTCATTGGTTGATTGGCGACTTGTAGTTTCACCAGAGGGAACAATAAATATACCGGGAGTGGGGGTAGTAAATGTGGCTGGTCGTACCGTTGAGCAAGCTACCAGTATTATAAAAACCCGACTGGCAGCCAATAACTATGCTATTGGCAGAGGTACAAATGTCAATGTTTCATTAGGCAATATTCGTAGTATCAAAGTTACCGTAACGGGCGAGGCTCTAAAACCGGGTACTTACACGCTGCCTTCTTTAGCTACTGTATTTAATGCGCTGGTTGCCGCTGGTGGTCCGGGCGAGAATGGATCATTCAGACAAATTTATGTTATCCGTAATAACCGTATCATTAAAACATTGGATATATACGATTTCATTCTACGTTCAGATCAAAAAGATAACATCGCTTTAAGAGATCAGGATATTATCCGTATACCTACTTACAAAGTTCGCGTGCAGATGAACGGGCAAATTAAACACCCGGCTATTTTCGAAGTATTACCTGGTGAGCATTTAAAAGACGTTATCGGCTTCGCGGGCGGTTTTACAGATGAAGCTTATACCGCCAAGGTTACTGCCTTGCAAATCTCTAATCAAGAACGTCGAATAGTGGACGTTGAGGAGAGCGATTTTGACAACTACATTCCATTACGTGGAGATCGCTATACGGTTGATGCTATATTAAATCGGTATGAAAATCGTGTTGCAATTAACGGTGCTGTATTTCGCCCGGGCGATTATGAATTAGAAAAAGGACTTACGCTGTCCGGGCTAATTGCAAAAGCTGCTGGTTTGCGTGAAGACGCTTATTTACAACGCGGTTATTTAACTCGTTTGCGGCCGGATAATACTACCGAAAGTATAGCATTTGACGTGCAGGCTATACTTAATAAAACCGCTGCTGATATTCCGTTACAACGCGAAGACGTTGTGAACATATCCTCTATATTTGATTTGCGTGACCAATATAAAGTTAGCATAAAGGGCGAAGTGCGGCAGCCGGGAGATTTTGACTATGCCGAAGGATTAACTGTTGAAGGTTTAATTCAGCAAGCCGGTGGACTAGCTGAGGGTGCGAGCGCAAAGCGTATACAAGTGGCCCGCCGAATTAATTCAGCTGATCCAAAAGCTAAAAATTCACCTATTTCAGAAGTTTATAGTATTGATATAAGCGACAAGCTTAGCTTAGCTAGTAGCAATTTCGTATTGAAGCCTTTTGATATCGTTTCTGTATTTACGTTGCCAGGTTTCGAAACATTAAGAACCGTAACTTTAGAAGGCGAAGTTTTGTATCCCGGTCCTTACACGATCAAATCAAAAGATGAAAAAATTTCAGATCTGATCGCTCGTGCAGGTGGTTTAACAGCATCGGCTTATCCTTCAGGTGGAACGTTAAAGCGCACCAATTTAGCTATATTAGGTATTGACAAAAATAGAACTGACACAGTTGCATTAGAGCGCGAGCGTATACGACGGTTACGTAATCTGCAACAAAATGTGAATGGATCTTCTGTGGTTAACGAGGATCAGATTAGAAATGATTATGTAGGCATTGATCTGCAAAAGATCATAGACAAGCCCGGATCTAGAACTGACCTTTTGCTGGAAGACGGCGATATTATTAGGATACCCAAACAACAGCAGGTTGTTCGGGTTAATGGAGAGGTTTTATACCCAAGTATTGTAGTATTTGACAAAGGCAAATCATTTAAAGATTATGTTATTAATGCCGGTGGATTTTCATCAACGGCAATGAGACGCGGCGCTTATGTGGTGTATCCTAACGGAACGGTAAAAGGAACACGCAAATTCTTATTCTTCAACAATCGCCCTAACGTAAAACCTGGCAGTGAAATTTTTGTACCTCGCAGAGCCGAACGTCGTGGAATATCACTTGGGGACATCGTTGGTATAGGTGGAAGCTTGACATCATTAGTAGCTGTAGTTTTAGGTTTAATCAGTATAACAAAATAGATGCAACGCGAAGTACTACGGGACCAGGAAGAAATTACTTTAAAAGAGGTAATTCTAAAATCTAGAAGATTAATCTATGATTTACTCAGAAACTGGATATATATTGTAATTGCTATAATTATAGGCTGTGTAGCTGGTGTGTTCTACGCCTCTTTTAAACACTATATTTATACAGCCAAATGTACCTTTGTTTTAGAAGAGGGAGAATCACAAAGCAAGTTAAGGTCATACTCAGGCATCGCATCAATGATGGGTATAGACGCTGGCGGAAGCAGCGGTTTATTTCAAGGCGACAACATCATTGAGCTTTATAAATCCAGATCGATGATCGAAAAGACGTTACTTAGCCGTGCAACAATTAAAGGCAAGCCGCAGTTGCTTATTGACAGATACATTGAAGCAAACGGACTAAGAAAATTTTGGGCAGAGAAAGATCCAGCTGTTAAAAATATCCAGTTTGATACAGACAAAGCCCGTTTCACCATTAAACATGATAGCATCATTACCCAGGTAGTTAATGACATTAACAAAAACTACATGGAAGTAGAACGGCCCGATAAGAACTTGAATATCATAAATGTGACGGTGAAGGGAGGAGATGAACCATTTGTGAAAGAATTTAATGACAGGATTGTCACAAATGTAAATGCCTTTTATGTACAAACGAAAACAAAAAAGATATTGGACAATATAGCGTTATTGAAGAGGCAAACCGATAGCTTACGCAATGCAATGAGTTCGTCGATGCGTGGAGTTGCTGCGGCGGCTGATGCCAATCCTAATCCAAACCCTGCCTTACAATCTTTACGAGTACCATCGCAAAGACGTCAGGTAGATGTGCAGGCAAATCAAACCATTTACGCCGAGGCTGTTGCCAATTTAGAGGTTTCCAAAATGTCTTTACGAAATGAAAGCCCTTTAATTCAAATAATAGATAGCCCACTATATCCGCTTGAGAAAGCTAAGCTTAGTAAAACCAAAGCTGCGATTATGGGCGGTTTGTTGGCATTTATATTGACCACAGTCTTTTTGGTGACACGGCGGTTCTTTAATAATATTCTGTCTTAAATAGTGTAAGAGTGGATATGCAATAATGTGTTTAACACTAATATTAAAGCACATCAGTTAATGTTAATTCATAGTGCAATATGCGCTTAAGAAACTGAAAATCTTGTTCTTCTGAAGTAGCTGAAACTGCTAATTTGCCTTTACTTCCCATTAATAATGAGTTTAAGAAAAAACTACTTTTATAATCTTATTTTAACAATATTCAACATATTGTTTCCTATCCTTAGTTTTCCATATGCTTCTAGGGTTTTGGGACCTTTAGGAATAGGGAAGTTCCAATTCATCACATCGTTTGCGCAATACTTTATTCTGATAGCTAGCTTAGGTATCCCTACTTACGGAACAAGAGAAATTGCCAAATATAAAGGTAAAGCAGAAAAGCAGTCGGTCGTCTTTTCAGAGCTGCTAAGCATCTCATTTATCATGAGTGTACTTTTAACCGTAATATATTTAGTTACAGTTATTAGTTTTAATTATTTTTCTTATGATAAGCATTTATATCTAATAGCTTCTATAAGTATTTTAGTTGGTTTCACGAGCATTGATTGGCTTTACGTTGGGCTGGAAGAGTTTAAAATGATAGCAGTGAGATCGGTAATTATTAAGTTGGTATCTCTAATCTTGTTATACACCCTAGTTAAATCGCATGATGACTTAGAGATGTATCTCTATATTAGCATTTTTTCTGCAGTTGCCAATAATGCGTATAATTTATACACGGTACGAAAAAAGGTCAAAATTACCTTCAGCAATTTGGAGTTAAGGAAACATACCCGCCCGCTCTTACTAATTTTTAGTCTTTCCTTAGCAGTAAGTATGTATACCTTGCTCGATGTTGTTCTGTTAGGTTTTTTGTCTAATGCGCGATATGTTGGTTTATATTCAGCTGCTGTTAAACTTACTAAAATTGTAATTCCGTTTATTACGTCAGTGGGAACTGTAACTATGCCTCAGATTTCACACCAATTTGCGGAAGGAAATCTAGATCAAGTAAAATCTGTATTAGACAAATCTTTGCACTTTATATTATTTTTTGCCATTCCTTCTTTTGCGGGATTGATACTATTAGCACCAGAGTGTATTGTAATGTTTTCAGGCGCTAAGTTCTTGGAAGGAACAATTAGCATGCAGATACTTGCCCTATTACCCATAGCTATTGGATTAGGTTATTTTTGGGGGATACAAATTCTTATACCTGCAGGTAAAGATAAAGAAATGGTATATTCGGTGGTAGGGGGAATGTTGATTGCTGTTACATTAAATTTTGTGCTTGTACCAAGGCTAAAAGACGTAGGGGCTTCTATCGCTAACGTTGTTACTGAATTTGCTGTAACTGGCTTTTATATATACTTTGTCAAGAAAAACTTTTCCTTCTCCTTCGGTTGGGCCACTGCATTCAAGTCGGTTGCGGCCTCATTATTGTTTGTGCCCATTATCTTACTAACACGGTCGTTAAACTTAGGCGTTATATTAACATTGGGCATATCTGTAATTACATGTGGAGTAACATACGTAAGCATCCAATGGTTTGTGTTTAAAGATCATCTGATCAACGATTTGTATGTAAGGTTGCTTGAAAAGTTTAAAGGTAAGACAATGGTGCAAGGATTAGAATAATATGCACTTTGACAAAGAAATAAAACCGTCTCTTTATTACTTGTTTTTTAGTTGGTGCGCCCAAAATAAAACTATTAGCTATTATTATGATATCAATAATTATATGTTCTGTCAAGAAGAATTTAAGAGAAGCGATAGTAAAGAATATTGAAGATAGCATTGGCGTTGAACATGAAGTAATTGTTATCGAAAATGAAAAACACAAATACCCGATTGCAAAAGCATATAACATTGGTGCGCAGCAGGCTAAATATCCATATTTGTGCTTCAGCCACGAGGATATTAAGTTTCATACCAAAAACTGGGGACAGATATTAATCGATGATTTTACCAAATCAAAGGCACGGCTTATCGGAGTATTAGGATGTGCTGTCAAAGTCAGCAGTCCTAGTAGTGTTTATTTAGCTTGTTCCAACTTAAATTGTCAAAATCACTTGCAAAGTCATCCTAATCGTGCAACAACATTATCTTATGAAAACCCCTTTGAAGAAAAGTTAAGTAAGGTTTGCATTCTAGACGGATTATTTATTGCATCTACCCGACAAGCGTGGGCGGAAACGAAATTTTCGGAAGAGTATTTGACTGGCTTCCATGGTTATGACATTGATTTTTCAATAAAAAATTTTTTGTTAGGCGATGTTGTGGTGACATACAATTTTTTGCTTGAACATTTTTCCCATGGGTCTTTTAATAAAAGTTGGGTAAGCACGCATTTACGCCTTACCGATATTTGGGAGGAAAAGCTTCCTTTGAAAGCACCAAACGTAAGTGATGAGGCTTTGGCTAATGCCGAATTATTAAATTTGAAAGAATTTATGACTATCTTAATCAACACTGATTATAATTTTTTAACTCAGTTAAGGTATGCATTGAAGCATTTCAAGAAGGCACCATTCGAAAAGATAAATTTTTATTACCTAAGAAGAATGATTTTGCGCAATAAGTTAAACTCATCTTTGAAAGCCATATTTAAACCTAAATTAAATTTCTAATTGTAAAAAGTTAACATGTCTAATACAAATAGCGACCGAGCCACGAAGAACCTGGTTTTTTTGTCACATGGTGACAAGCTTGTGCATTATGAAATTGTTTTCTGCTTGCATACTTTATATTATCATTTAAAAGGAGATTTTACAGGACTGCAGATTACGATTTACACTGACGATATTTCTTCGTATAAAAAGTATTTAAGTAGTTTCCCAATTGTTTACGAGATTCTCACTAAACAGCAAATTGCTGAGTATCGCAAGCCTTACGGTTACATACATAGAGTAAAAGCATGTGTCATGAAGCTTTGTATGGAGAAATATCCAATAGATATGATGTTCTTAGACGGCGACACTTTCTTCACGAAATATCCTTGGCCTCTTTTTAACAAAATTTCACCCGAGGTTTGTGTTATGAATATAGATGAGTATGATTTGGTTGATGGTGGAGACCATGAAAACAGTTATTGGTTAGATTTACGACACAATGTTCGAAATAATACTTATCTGATAAAGGGAAAAGAAACCCGTATACCGCTGACAACAAGAATGTGGAATTCTGGTTTTACAGGCATAAGTTATCAAAATGCTTCATTACTTGACGATAATATTGAAGTGATAGACCAGGTTTACGGAAAAGGTGAAGTGTTTCATATAGAACAATTTGCGTTATCTTATGTGTTACAGAACGCAACAAGAATTGTGGACACGGAAGACTATATAGTTCATTATTATTATAAAATAACGGACAGAAAGTATTTTGACTATCACTTGGTTCGTTTTCTAAAAAAGTATAAGGGCAAACCAGTGCAAGAAATAGCGGAAAAGGCCATAGAATTAGCCAAGCACTACGAAACGGTAACAATACCAAAGTATGTCCACTTATACGATACAATTCTTTTAAGATATAAAAATATAAAGAAAGTAACGTTCAAAGGTCGTTTATAATGCAGTGCAATTATCTTATGTGTATATCTTATAGCAACACTACTAGTATATAATGAGAGTGTTACATGTTGGTTGGGGATATATTCCCTTTAGATCGGGAGGCTTAATTGAGTATGCCGAAGATTTAATGGAATTACAAGCTCAAAACGGATACCATGTATATTATTTTTGTACGGGCAGGTCAAACGTGTTTTTGCCAAACGCAATGCTAGTTAAGCGTAAGCATAAAAACAAAGGTTATACTATTTTCGAATTAGTTAATCCACCGATAATATCGGGTTTAGATAAGGGAATAGATGAACCACTTTTCGATATCGCAGAACCTATCACTCAAAAGAAATTGTTCGACGTAATTAATGCGGTAAAACCTGACATTATACACTTCCAAGAATTTATTGGTATTCCTACCAGTGTTGTGGCTAAAATAAAAGGTTTGGGAATCAAAACAATTTTTACCGTTCATGATTACTTCACTTTGTGTCCGACATTAAAATTGCTTTTGCCCAATGGTAATGTTTGTAAGCTTAAAGGGGACGACTTAGGTAAGCAATGCTCCGTATGCTGTACTGATGCTCCGGTAAATGGATTATTTTACCAATTGAAAGTTACCTTCCGTGATCTTTTTTCGGAAAAAAATCGTAAAAGATTTATGGAAGTTATAAAGCCAAAACTTGCTTCTGAGCGTCAAGAAAAAAAAATTCAGACGGACAATTTAATTTACATTGCAAAACAAGCTGAAAGCTACCCGAAAGCAGAAGATTACCAGAATAGAAGAAACAGCAACATGTCTTTTCTTAAAGACTTAGATTTGATATTAACCGTTTCAAACAAGGTTGCCAGCATATTAAATAGTTACGAGAAGTTTGACAATGTTTCAGCGCTACATATAACTGTTAACCATATCGCAATGATGCAGCCGTTGCAACAAGAGACATCAGAAATTATCAATTTTGGGTTAATCAATGTAATGGGAAGTTTGCCGAAAGGTAGACAGCTTATGCTTGAGATTTTTGACAATTTAAAGAACTGCGCCTATTCTAGCAAAATCAAATTTACAGTGCTCGGTACACTTAGCGATGATGACATAGCAGTTCTTTCTGAATATCCATTTATTCAGTATGCAGGTAAATACAATCCTGCGGATTTAAACCAGCTGTTAGATAAATTGAAAATAAACGTAGGAATAGTACCATCATTGTGGGAGGAAGCGTATGGGTTAGTAGGTATTGAGTTTTTAGCCAAGGGCATTCCTGTTATAGGCAATAACATTGGCGGAATTCCGGATTATGTTATTGATAACGAGACTGGCTGGTTAAATAATTCTTGTACCGCTACCGAACTGCTGAGCATAATTGAAAGCATAACGTCCCAGCCTATACAAATTGGTAATTTAAACGACAATCTCATTAACAACCGCAGTAAGTACATCCAAAGTTTAACTGACCATTTTAAAAAGCTCGACTCTATATACAAACAATTAACTACTGGAGAAGTGGTTAATTCAATTAATTAATATATACTACACATTGAAATAACATTTATGTTCGATTATTTAATAGTTGGAGCAGGATACTCCGGAAGTGTACTTGCCGAAAGAATAGCCACGCAGCTAAATAAAAAGGTTTTAGTTGTTGACCGGCGCAGTCATATAGCCGGTAACGCTTACGATTATTATAACGAAGACGGCATACTTGTGCATAAATACGGTCCGCATTGGTTTCATACAAATGATAAAAACGTATTTGACTATTTGTCGAGGTTTACAGAATGGCGTTTCCATTATCACCGTGTAAAAAGCTATGTTGATGGCATGCTCTTACCAATACCCATCAATCATGATACCTTGAATACCTTATATGGACTCAAATTAACGTCGCCTAAAGAAGTACAGGCTTATTATGATAGTGTAAAAGTGTCAATTGCTAATCCTAAAAATTCCGAGGAAATGGTAATTAGCCAAGTGGGGGAAGATTTATATCAAAAATTTTTTAAAGGGTACACTTTAAAGCAGTGGGATCTGAATCCGAAAGATTTGGCAGCAAGTGTAACAGCACGAATTCCTACACGGACTAATCGCGATGACCGGTATTTTACCGACACTTATCAGGGAGTGCCTAAGCATGGGTATACAGAAATGTTCGTTAAAATGCTTTCGCATCCTAACATTTCTATCATGCTGCAAACGGATTATAAAAACATTATCAACGATATAAAGTTTAACAAACTGATTTATACCGGTCCAATTGATTCTTTTTTTGATTATAAATTTGGTAAGCTGCCTTACCGCTCATTGCGTTTCGAACACGAAACATTTAATCAAGAAAATTATCAAGGGTACCAGCAAATAAACTATCCTAATGACTATGATTTTACCAGGATAGTAGAGTGGAAACACGCTACCGGGCAAAAGAGTCCAGTGACTACTATAACGCGCGAATATTCATTACTCGCCGAAGGTGATATGGAAAAATATTACCCAATTCCTAAAGAAGACAACCATGAACTTTATAAAAAGTATAAAGCTGAAGTTGATAAATTGGAGAATGTTTTCTTTTGTGGGCGTTTAGCCGATTATAAATACTACAATATGGACCAGGTTGTAGCACGTGCTCTAAGTATCTTTGAAAAAAACATCGCAAACACTATCTAATGAAAATATCATTTGTAATTCTTAATTACAACCGTGAAGCAGAAGTACTGCAAACTATTGAAAAAACGCACCAGTTAATGCAGGGGCGAACAGATTATGAAATCATTATAGTTGATAACGCATCAACAGATAATAGCGTAGCGTCGCTTAAGGCATTAAGTAATAAAATAAAACTTGTAACACGGCCTTCAAATAACGGTATAGCTGGTTGGAATGATGGATTTGCCGAGGCTTCCGGAAAGTATATGGTTGTATTGGATGATGATAGCAATGTTGAGAGCGGTATAGACGAAGCTATAAATTATCTGGATGTCCATTCGGAAGTTGGTGTGCTATCTCTAAACATCACGGGGGGGGCTTTTCAAACAGATGATAGGGTAGATTTACAGGATTGCACCGATTTTATCGGTTGCGGAGCTGTAATCAGAAAAGAGGTTTATAATAAAATAGGAGGTTTTGCTGAATGGCTTTTCATTTACACGCATGAGTGGGAGTATGGCCTTAGAGTTTTGAATGCCGGCTATAAGATTAAATACTTTGAAAAGTGCAAGGTGTTACATCGTACCAGCGCGCTAAACAGAACGCCTAAACGTTTAAAAATATTTTCAGTTCGAAATGAATTGGTTATAGTGTATAAATACTTTTCAACCGAAACGAGAAATAAGTACTTAACTCGCATTATGCTCAACAATGTTAAGGGAGTATATAAATATGGGTTGCACACTATACCTTGGTTTTATGAGGCATATAGTGAGTTCAAAAAAATGAAGGGGCAAATTGTCCATACTCCGGTTTCAAAAGAAATTGAAGATTTTTCAGGAAAAAACATTGGTTCAACTAAACCGTTCTTGAATATCTATTAAAATATCTATCAATAAAAAACACATATGTCATCTAAAAAGTACGATTACTTAATTGTTGGTGCCGGTTTGTTTGGAAGTGTATTTGCACACGAAGCCAAAAAACGCGGTAAAACTTGTCTTATCATCGATAAACGCCCACATGCAGGCGGTAATGTTCACTGCGAAAAAGTTGAAGATATCAATGTGCACATGTACGGCGCGCACATATTTCATACAAACGATAAGTTTATATGGGATTATGTAAATTCATTTGTTGAATTCAATCGGTATACAAACAGCCCGGTGGCTGTTTATAAAGATGAGTTGTATAACTTACCTTTCAACATGAATACCTTTTACCAGCTTTGGAAGGTACGCACGCCTGAAGAAGCCAAGAAAAAAATTCAGTCGCAGATTGATCAGTTAGATATCAAAGAACCATCAAACCTGGAAGAACAAGCATTGTCTTTGGTTGGAACTGATATTTACGAAAAACTGATTAAAGGATATACTGAAAAGCAGTGGGGGCGTCCGGCTACAGAGTTACCTGCATTCATTATTAAACGGTTGCCTGTAAGATTTACTTACGACAATAACTATTTCAACGATAAATACCAGGGTATCCCAATTGGGGGTTATAACAAACTAACTGAGGCACTAACAGAAGGTGTTGAAATCAAATTAAATACCGACTTTTTCGAAAATCGTGCTGAGTGGGAAGCTATGGCTGATAATATTGTATTTACCGGCAAAATTGATCAGTATTATGATTTCCAATTTGGACAATTGCAGTACAGAAGTTTACGCTTTGAACATCAAACTCTGGATACAGAAAATTATCAAGGTAACGCGGTAGTAAATTACAACGAGCGTGAAGTGCCTTACACCCGGATTATTGAGCATAAGCATTTTGAGTTTGGCACCCAACCCAAAACTGTTGTTACAAAAGAATATCCTCAGGAATGGACTGCTGAGAAAGAACCGTATTATCCTATCAATGATACGCGGAACAACGAGATGTTTAAGAAATACAAAGACTTGGCCGACAAAGAAACTACTGTCATCTTTGGCGGGCGCCTAGCCGAATATAAGTATTATGATATGCACCAAATCATCGGCTCGGCTTTAAAAACGGTCAAAGACGTGTTTAACAGCTAAAACTTAACAGCTGTTATGTCACAACACAAATACCAGTTTACAATTTTTGAATACAGCGATAAAATTAACAATTCGGCCGCAACGAAAGCTGTGGCCGATTGTAATAAAATTTTCTCGTTGCGCGGTTATAAAGATTTTACTTTAACGGTAGATAATACTGCCGGACGAACTACAAAGTTCTATTTAAATGCTTTTATTGCTATCTGCAAATTCATCCTCAAAGTAGAGAGGGGAGCTCTTATTGGAATTCAGTATCCAATGCTGAATAATGTGTTTAAGTATTTTATTAAAGCCGCAAAACTTAAACAAATTAAGTTTTTTTGCATCATTCATGATGTCGAGTCGTTGAGACTTGGTGGTAATGATATAAACTTGGTAGCACGTGAAACCAGCAATTTAAATTATTACGATTTTTTGATCGTGCATAATGACAGTATGATGAAATGGCTTAAAGAGCATGGTGTAACTTCTAAAATGCATAGCCTGCAACTTTTTGACTATCTGGCGCCGGCACGACCAATGGCAAACAATAGTGATTTGTCAACCAAAACCATTGTTTATGCCGGAAACCTAAGTAAGAGTACATTTATTTACAAGTTGGGAGCAATTGATGGTTGGATATTTAACGTATATGGCCCTCATTTTTTGTCAGACCTAGCAAAAGATACCCCTAATTTAAATTGGAAAGGTGTGTTCAATCCGGACGAAGTGGTTTATAACTTACAAGGCCGTTTTGGCTTAATTTGGGATGGAGAGGATGTAGAAAAGCTGGACAGTGTATGGGGAAATTACATCAAATATAATAACCCACATAAGGCATCTCTGTATCTAGCCGCCGGATTGCCGGTTATTGCACCTCGAAATTCGGCAATCGGCAAGTTGGTTGACCAATGGGAAGTTGGTGTATTGATAGATAATTTAACTGATTTGAATAATATCAACATCCAGGAACAAGACTATTTGAAGCTAAAAAACAATTGTATAAGTGTCCAGAAGAAATTAATAAACGGATATTTTTTTGCAGATGCATTAGCTGCTTTGGAAAAAGAATTGAGTTAGAAGATAAAAGCATTTTTGAACTAGGGTGGTAATAAATTGGAGTGGCTAAAGTACTTGGGTCATAGCATGCTCAACGATATATAAATTTTAATTGTAAAAATCAGATAAGGCTGTATGTACAGAGTGCTTTATGTATTTGGGGGTGAAAAAGCGTCAGGAGCTGAAATTGTGATAGATAGATTGATGCAGTACAATTGCAAAGAAGTTTGCCCACATCTTTTTGTAGCGCCGGGCCAATTTGCTGAAAAAGTGATAAAAATCAATAATTATCCTGTTACAACGTCTGGTCTTCTAAAAAAACTTAATAGATCCAATACTAGTATTTTCAAATTTATATTACAGGCAATACGAAGTTATATCTTTTTGTCTGTGAAGGTATTAGTATATATTAATCGAAATAAGATTGATATTGTACATGCTAACACAGTTGTGCCGGCATCTTACATTGTGCCTGCACTATTGTTAAGTAAAATATTTTATCCAAAAGTGAAATGGGTATGGAGTGACCATGATTTAAATTATTTTTCCAAAAAAGATAATTTTTTTGCCAGCTCAAACGCAAGGCTATATGATCAGACGTTAGCTGTATCCGAGGCTGTGAAGAAAAAGTATTGGGGCAACCAAGCTTATAGTAAAGTGCATGTTTTATATAATGGTTTGGATTGCGATCAGTTTAAGTTGAATTTATTAGCTCGAAATAACTTTCGTTCTAAATACTCAATTGATGAAGATACAGTGCTATTAGGTATTGCCGGAAATTTGACTGTACGCAAAGGGCAATTAAGTTTATTGCAAACATTAAACGCCACTAGTATCGATAAAAAGGTATATTTGCTAATTGCTGGGAGTATTCCGCAAGAAGATCAAGTTTATGCGAATGAAGTGATTAATTTAACAAAACAAGAGAAAAGCGTTGCAACATATGTTGGCCCTATAGAGGATATGGTTGCGTTTTATAGTGGATGTGATATAATTATCAGCAATAGTAACATTGCTGGTAGTGAGCCCTTAGGAACAACAATATATGAAGCAATGGCTTGTGAGAAACTAGTAATTGCCGCAAATACCGGTGGCACGAGTGAAATTATTGATCACAATGTAAATGGGTTTTTGTTCGAGGCGGAAGAATATAAGGATTTGAAAGCTAGATTAGAACTGTGTGTGAAGAATTTCAATGAATTGAGTGAATTAAAAGTCATGGCTCGCAACAAGGTGTTAACTAAGTTCAATATTGTTGCTATGGCAAATTCCTATAATGATATACTAAACGCAAATGTTGATAGTAGCTTAAAAAGAGTTAACTAATTAGGTTTGCTTGTTAAATGAATAATTACGAGTACTTTTCTGGCGCTTTAAGATTTAATCCGGTTATATTAGCAATTGATATAATTCTGATCTTTCATTTTTTCATATCGTGGTATCTGTCTTATAAGAAGAGCGGATGGCTAATAGATCCTTGGAACTTAGGCTTACTTTTAACTTACTTCTTTCCGTTCCTGCTGCTCTATCCTTTTTCATCTTCTATTTTTAACGTAGTTTCTGTTGGAACCCACGTGCGTCAAATCCAAGGCTCAATAAATATAGTCTATTTTATCACTTTAACAGGATACTTGTCGTATTTTTTGGGAAGCCGAATTTTTAAAATTTCAGGATTTGCTACACCTATTTATTGGTTTTGTATTGTTCCGTTCAGGTCTACTTTAGGTATGATGTATAAAAATGTTTTGGTGAGCAGAGATACATTTAAAACAGTTTATTTTTTGTATTGCAGCGTATTCATCATAATGATCCTAATGGCTTACAAAGCAGGCAGTATAAATAATCCGAGAGCGTATTTTTACGCAAATGACAAAATTAGGGTTATTTACAATTTTACCGCATCATTAAGTGGCTTTGTGAATGGGTTATTAATGGCAAGGATATTTATATTTAACAAACGCATCGACAAAATATACTTTATAACGTTTTTGTTGCTAACATTATTTGTTGGATCTAGAAGTGCTGCACTGGGTCCTCTAATTTATTATTTTACCTTGACCTTGTTTTTAAAATGGAAAGGCCGCGTTAAAATGAAACAATTCATAGGAGGGGGAGCGCTTATTATGGCCTTGGTGGTTGGATTGAGTGCCCTGAGAGCGGGCAACAAAGCTGCATCTACTGAAGCACAAGGCAGTAGCGCAACCGGTCGATTTGCTACGGAAATTTTCTACGGAAATAGCTTTTCAGATTTGCGGGACTTTGCATGGGTATACTCAGCTTGGGACGGCACTTACTTTTATGGAAAAACGTATTTTTCTGCATTTATTTCGTTTATTCCATCGGCTTATTCTTCATTTAGAACAGAGAATGGAATAGGGAAAATTACAGCTACCTTAGGCGGATTTAAAACCAGCGAGCACCCGGGTTTGAGGCCAGGAATGTATGGTGAATCTTTTTTGAATTTTGGTATTTTAGGCGTGATAATCGTAGGTATAATATTAGGTTACACGGCCAGATTAATGGATCATAAAACAAAAGAGGCAGCGATGAAGAACGATAAGGTCAGGTATTTTGTTATGGGAACCAGCACCATATTCGTTGGTAACTTGGCAATTACTTCAGGTTTTTTCGGTATATATGTCACTCTCATCTTATTGTTATTATTGAGCATGATAAAGCTGGTGCTTAATTATGTTAAACAATTAAGCATTTAATTTAAATCAATATCAATATTCAGAATCGTAACAAATGATACAAATATTGAAATATCAAACGATGAAATATGCACATTGTAGTTGATGCTCGGATGATTGATGCATCTGGCATTGGTACTTATTTACAAAACGTATTAACTGGTATAAGCGCCTTATATCAAATCACATTGTTAGGGGATCCAAATAAGTTATCTGCTTTCAAAGCTTTCAAAATAATACCGTTTACAGACCCGATATATAGTATAAAGGAGCAATGGAAGCTTAAAAAGATTGTTCCTGAATGTGATGTATTCTGGTCTCCGCATTATAACGTTCCTTTGTTCAAAATTAAAGCTAAGAAAAGGCTGGTCACAATACATGATGTTTATCATTTGGCTTTTAGCAAACAGTTAAGCCTAGCGCAAAGGTTGTATGCAAAAATTGTGATTAATGCAGCAACAAAGCTTAGCAACGCCATCGTCACTGTTTCTGAGTTTTCAAAGTCAGAAATAATTAAATACACCAATGTTTCCCAAAATAAAATAAGAGTAATATATAACGGTGTTCATAGTCTGACCGCTGGAAATGTCGATATTTCAACCCTCTATAATAAATACCGCATACCAGAAAAGTATATACTATTTGTTGGAAATGTTAAGCCACATAAAAACTTAAAAGCATTACTCGCCGCTTATCTCAAATTAAACGATTTTTTTAAAAGCAGTTTTAAAATAGTTATTGTAGGAAAGAAAGAGGGCTTTATCACCGGCGATCCAAAATTGTTTGAATGGATAGAAAGCCAGGATGAACTTGTAAATAAGTTAGTATTTACCGGTTATGTGGCCAATGAAGATATGGATTCAATTTATCAACAAGCTTCTGTATTCGTATTTCCATCATTGTATGAAGGCTTTGGTTTGCCTCCATTGGAAGCAATGGCAAATAAATGCCCCGTAATTGTGTCTAATGGTAATTGCTTGCCGGAAGTTTGCGGAGACGCTGCATTGTATTTTGCCCCGGAAAACGATGGCGAAATTTCTGATACAATCACAACCGTATTAGGCAATAATGCTGTCAGACAACAGCTTATTGAGAAAGGTGAAAAGCATATTAAACATTTTACCTGGGAAAGGTCTGTACATATGCATAAGCAAGTGTTCGACATCCTTGCGGACAGTTATAATAATTAATCTATTTTTTTAGCAAATCTATCTACCTTGAAAGTAGCACTTGTACAGGAGTGGTTAACCATTATTGGTGGCTCCGAAAACGTTTTTAAAGAAATTGCATCTCTATTTCCCGAAGCAGATATATACACACTGGTTGCAGATCCGGAAACCATAAAAACTTTGGGCTTTCAAAATCGGAAGGTCACTACGTCGTTTATACAATCGTTACCATTCGCTAAAACGAAGTACCGTAGCTATCTTCCACTTTTTCCTATGGCTATCGAAAGTTTCGATTTATCAGAATACGATTTAATTATATCTTCATCGCACGCGGTTGCCAAGGGAGTGCTTACACACTCTGGTCAAATACATATTTGTTACTGTCATTCTCCCATGAGATATGCTTGGGACCTTTATCATCAATATCTTAATCAATCGGGCTTAAACAAGGGGCTGAAAGGCTTTTTAGCCAAATTTATCTTGCACCGGTTGCGTACTTGGGATATTATTAGTACCAACCGTGTCGATTACTTTATTGCCAATTCTGCTTACATAGCTAAACGAATAAAAAAAGTTTACAATCGTAGTAGCGTTGTGATTCATCCTAACGTATCTACAGATGAGTTTAACTTAGTTGCGCAAAAGGGCGAGTATTATTTTACCTGTTCGCGCTTTGTTCCTTACAAAAAAATTGATCTGATTGTACAGGCATTTGCAAAGATGCCAGATAAAAAATTGTATGTTATTGGAGACGGGCCTGATTTCAAAAAAGTGAGCAAGTTAGCGGCCTCAAATACCATTCTGTTGGGATACCAGCCGTTTAACGAATTAAAAAAGTATATGTCAGGTGCCAGAGCATTTGTATTTGCGGCCGAGGAAGATTTTGGGATATTGCCAGTTGAAGCGCAAGCGTGCGGAACGCCAGTAATAGCTTACAAAAAGGGAGGTGTGTTAGAAACGGTTATTGAAAACTATACAGGTGTTTACTTTAATGAACAAAGCGTGACTGCTATAACAGAAGCGGTAAATGAATTTGAGAAATTGAGCCAAATGTTTAAACCTGCCGATATTGCTACCCATGCTAGCAAATTTTCAACACAGCGGTTTAAAGCAGAATTTAGAGGGTTTGTTAATGATATAGTTAATAAACACAATAAATAATTGCAAAAATTATAGTTTGGTATTATATTTGATAAAAAATCGTTAATTATGAATCAGTATTTGATCGAATACTTAATAAATATCCAACTATAAATCTAATACTATGTCTGTACGCTATTCGAAGTATTTATCTGGGCTAGTATTTATATCAGACGTTTTAATGCTAAATATTGCTCTTTATCTAGCGCAGTATATAACATCAGGATCTCTATATACACATAACACAAGCAATTACTTTTTGTTGACCAATGTAGTTTGGATAGCTCTTTCCGCTTTGTCTAAAACGTACAAAATTGTACGTCCATTAGTTTTACGGGATAATGTCAACCGTTTACTCATCACTTTTTTTAACCATCTACTAATTGTTTTTGGAGCGATATTCTTCTTAAAAATTGAGGATATATCACGTGGGAGTAATTTGGTTGGGTACGGACTATTCTTTTCTTTCATACTAGCATCCCGTTCAGCTTTATTTTTCTTTTTAGACTACATTCGTAAAAAAGGATATAATCACCGTCAAATTATTATTGTTGGTGATGAAAACATAGCTGCCCGTTTGGTTACCTCTTTTTCTCATCATCCTGAATATGGTTATGATTTGGCTGACTTTATATCAGAAGACCAGATTCTAAAAATGCCTGAGGATAAGCTCATTGAAATCTTGCTAAGCAAAAAGCCTGATGAGATTTTTATTTGCTACAAGCAGTTGGATAGCGAGTTGTTAAAAAGATTGATTTGCGTGGGTGATGAAAACTTTATAAAAATTAAAGTAGTTTCTGACCTGATTTTAAGTAATAATTATGCTCAACTGGTTAATTATCATGATGTACCGGTGCTCCATATTACTTCGCATCCAGAAATTAGCTTAAAAATCAGATTACTTAAACGCAGTTTTGACATCTGTTTTTCGGGTTTGGTTATGCTTTTCGGAGCGCCGTTTTTTGCGATGCTTTTGCTAATTACAAAACTAACCTCAAAAGGACCGGTATTTTACAAACAAGAACGTGTTGGCCGTAATAACAAGCCGTTTTATATCTACAAGTTTCGTAGTATGTATACAGATGCTGAAAAAGCCGGTCCGCAGTTATCAAGAGATAATGATCCTCGTATAACCAAATGGGGACGTGTAATACGTAAAACTCGGTTAGACGAATTACCTCAGTTTTGGAATGTGTTAAGAGGTGATATGTCCGTTGTTGGGCCGCGTCCTGAAAGACAGCATTTCATAGAAAAGATAGTTGAACGGACACCTGACTATAAAAAACTTCTACGTGTTAAACCAGGACTGACATCTATTGGCCAAGTACATTACGGATATGCAGAGAGTGTTGATCAGATGTGTGATCGCATGCGGTTTGATTTAGTGTATCTTCAAAATATGAGCCTTAATTCTGATTTAAACATCATATTTAGAACCGTTAAGGTAATGATGCAAGGTAAGGGCAAATAACTATTCAAGCCACCTAAACAGGTGGCTAACTGCATTATTGCAATATTTTTAACATTCAATATTTAAATCTTTAAATTTGATATTCATCGTTGCTTAAAATTTTCATGTTTACATTTTGAAAATTTATCCGTTAATTTAGCTTATATTTTCATCTATCCTAATCAATAATTGAAACAGCTAATTAACGCATGAGTCACAGGTACGCTACTTTTATAAAGGCAATAAACTTATCTGTTGATTATGTCATACTTAATTTGAGTATGATTATTGCTTACCTCATTGTCGACCGGTCCTACATTGTTTGGATAAACAACAAAAATTATTTGCCCATAGTATTGGTTTTTAATTTAATATGGCTTTTATCTGCCAATGTTACACGCATTTATGAACATGTATTAAACAAAGATTCGATAAAAACTTACCGGGGATTATTCAACACATATATGTTGTTTGTGAGCCTTATTTGTTTTACGGTACTCATTATTATTGGCACCAAGGCCTATTCAATAACTCGTCAATACTTATTTTACTCGCTGGTTTTATTCGGTTTTTTATTAGGATTTTGGAAGCTTATTTTCCTAACAATTCGTAAAGGTGACCGTGCCTTGCTTGCAGATTTTAGGAATGCGATCATTGTTGGTGGTGGAAGAATAGGGCATGAGCTTTACAATTTTGTCAATTACAACCCCGAACGTGGCTATAAGATTTTAGGTATTTTTGATGATGATAAGGAGCGGGTGGTAAACCAAGAATTATATTTGGGACCTACAGATGCATGTATTCAATACATGATTGATAACCGTATTGATGAAATATTCTGCACTTTGCCCAATACAGAGTCTGATAAGATCGAACGCTTAATGCTTGACGCTGATAAAAATCTGATTCGCTTTAAATTAGTCCCCGAGTTTTTTTACGTACACAAGCCAACGTTTATACAAAATTTTGGCCATATTCCGGTTATATCAATCAGGCCCGAGCCGTTGGAAAATATGCTCAATCGCTTTTTCAAAAGGCTGTTTGATATTGTATTCTCATTGTTTGTCATCATTTTCATCTTCAGTTGGTTGTTTCCAATACTGGCTATATTGATTAAGCGCGAGTCGCGTGGGCCAGTTTTCTTTGTACAAACGCGATCTGGTCGGGAAAATAAACCATTCAATTGCTACAAGTTTCGTAGTATGAAGGTGAATTTAGACTCAGACAAAAAGCAGGCTACCCGCAATGATAGCCGTATTACAAAAATTGGCGCTTTCATGCGTCGCACAAATTTAGACGAGTTACCTCAGTTTTTTAACGTGTTAGTTGGGGATATGACCGTTGTTGGCCCTAGGCCGCATATGCTTAGCCATACCGAGCAATATTCTAAACTGATAGACCGGTTTATGGTAAGGCACTTCTTAAAGCCAGGTATAACCGGTTGGGCACAGGTAAATGGGCACCGCGGAGAAACCCGCACTACCGATGCCATGATGCAGCGCGTAGAGGCCGATGTATGGTATTTGGAAAATTGGTCGTTTTTACTAGACTTAAAAATTATTTTCCTTACTTTTTGGAAAACAGTTAATGGTGATGAAAAGGCATTTTAGAAAAATTATCTCGTTGTATAACAATGTCTTATTGGCAAAACGCGCTAAAAGCACAAAATAATTTTAAAGTTTATGATTTTAGCCTATCTTTGCCACCTGTAAATCCTAATGCGGAAGTGGCGTAATTGGTAGCCGCACCAGACTTAGGATCTGGCGCCGCGAGGCGTGGGGGTTCGAGTCCCTTCTTCCGCACAAATGTTTAAACCCATGGTACTATGCCGTGGGTTTTTTTATTAATTTAATTTTATCTTTCGAATATCTCGTATAGCATCATATCGCTGTGATTTTCCATTCCTAAACAATTTAATTACTTTAGCACATACATGGATAGCAAAAACAACCCGAAAACCATCCGTGCCTGGGCTATGTTCGACTGGGCAAATTCAGCGTATAACTTAGTCATCACCTCGACCATATTCCCGGCGTATTATACAGCCATTACTACTACTAAAGAACACGGAGATGTGGTAACTTTTTTAGGTTATCGGTTTGTCAACACAGCTTTGTCCGACTATGTGCTGGCAATGGCTTATATGATAGTAGTGTTGCTGTTACCTATCCTGACTTCAATAGCAGATTACAAAGGCAATAAAAAAAGCTACATGCAATTGTTTACGTGGCTGGGCTCATTAGCTTGTTGTGGCTTGTATTTTTTCAAGCTGGATACATTAGAGATAAGCATGCTGTTTTTTGCGTTAGCTGCAATCGGCTATTGTAGTGGTGCTGTATTTTATAATTCTTATCTTCCTCAAATAGCTTCGCTTGAAAACCAGGACGCCGTGAGTGCCAAGGGCTTTACCTATGGGTATATAGGTAGTGTACTCTTACAAATCATCTGCTTTGTGTTTGTGTTAAAACCGGAACTGTTTGGCATAACTGACGGTACGCTTCCTGCCCGTATGTCATTTTTATTGGTAGGATTATGGTGGCTTGGATTTGCCCAAATACCATTTATAAAATTACCTAAAGGCGTACCAAACAACACAAAAGTACACCAGAATATGATTAGCGGAGGCTTTAAAGAACTAGGACATGTTTGGCGTAATTTAAAAGCCAGGCCGGTTTTGCAAAGGTACCTGTCTGCATTCTTTTTTTATTCTATGGGGGTGCAAACGGTTATGTTGGTGGCAACAGGATTTGCAGCTAAAGAACTTAAATTGCCACAGGCAAGTCTTATTGCAACTATTCTTATTATTCAGTTAGTTGCTATAGCCGGTGCCTCTCTTATGTCTAAGCTATCCTCTATTTACGGTAATATAAAAGTGCTTATTGGTGTAGTGTTCATTTGGATAGGCGTATGTATTGCCGCTTATTTTACGACAAATGCTACACAGTTTTATATACTTGCTGTGGTGGTGGGTTTGGTAATGGGCGGTATTCAATCTCTGTCGAGGTCTACTTACTCAAAATTTTTACCGCAAGATATTACCGATACAGCGGCATACTTTAGTTTTTATGATGTTACAGAAAAACTGGCTATTGTAATTGGCTTGTTTACGTTTGGTTTTGTGGAGTCGTTAACGCATAGTATGCGTAATTCGGCACTTACACTTTCTATCTTTTTCATAGCCGGACTCATTTTATTATTCACTTTACTAAGAAAACAGAAAAAGCACAGCGAAATTTCAGAACTTAGCGCCGTTTAATTTTGTAGAGGAAAGCATGAAGATAGAGTTATTTGTTCCGTGTTTTGTAGATCAGTTGTTTCCAGACACCGCCTTTAATACCGTTAAAGTGCTGCAACGGGCCGGTTGCCAGGTTAACTTCAATCCGGGGCAAACCTGTTGTGGGCAACCAGCTTTCAATGCCGGTTTTTGGGACGATGCTAAGGCGGTAGGAAGCAAATTTTTGAACGACTTTTCGGAAGAAGATGTTATTGTTACGCCTTCGGCCTCATGCACAGGAATGGTTCGGAATTATTATAATGATTTATTCACCAATACCATGTCGCACAACAAGTGCAGGTCTATTCAATCTAATATCTACGAGCTTTCAGATTTTTTGGTAAACATTATGCAGTTTGATCATTTCGGCGCCGAGTTGGAAGGCAGGGCTGTATATCACGATAGTTGCAGTGGTTTACGGGAATGCAAAATTAAAGAGGAGCCCCGTCAGCTTCTTTCAAAAGTATACGGATTAGAAATGGTAGAACTTAAAGATAACGAAACCTGTTGTGGCTTTGGAGGTACTTTTGCCGTTAAGTTTGATGCCATATCTAGTGCAATGGCTCAACAAAAAGTAGATAACGCTTTGGCAGCCGGGGCAGACTATATAATTTCCACAGACGCTTCTTGCTTATTGCATCTGCAAAACTACATAGACAAACAACAGTTGCCAATCAATACAATGCACATCGCTGATGTACTAGCACAAGGGTGGGGGAATGTTTAATATGCTGTGCGTCGATGTTAAATTTCTGTTAAATATGAATAAATAGTATAGTTTATTTTGCTACTATAATTTTAGTTATATATTTGTAGTAACAAACACCAACACATGATACATCAAAAAATTTATCGCTTGATTGTTTATTATTTGTTAGGTATTAAGTAGTTATACTGCAATTACGATTTCTGTACATGGTCTGTGCGTTTTCGTTATTTGTTAGAAATATTACTATTCAAATTACCGAAACCATATCATATTAAAAACGCGTTACGTATTATGTAAGGCGTTTTTTTATTTTTAAATATTTCAATATGGTTATCGTGCTTGTATGATAACTGTTTAATTATATTTTTGCAGCATCAAATAAATCACTTTCGTAGGTGATTGCTGTTTTAATTTATTTTTTAAAAACTTAAAATCATAGTTGTAGATGATTAACATTACACTCCCTGATGGTTCCGTTCGTCAGTACGAACAGGGAACTACCTCCATGCAAATTGCCCAGTCGATATCCGAGGGTTTAGCACGAAACGTATTAGCCGCCGAAGTTGACGGCCAGGTTTGGGATGCCAACCGTTCAATCAATCAAGATGCAACCGTAAAGTTGCTTACTTGGAACGATGTGCAAGGTAAATCTACCTTTTGGCACTCATCTGCCCATTTAATGGCCGAAGCATTGGAAGCTTTGTATCCCGGTACCAAATTTGGTATTGGGCCGGCTATTGAAACCGGATTTTATTACGATGTAGATTTTGGTGACCGTGTTTTTTCTTCAGACGACTTTAAACAGATTGAAGACAAGATGCTGGAACTGGCTAAAGCCAAGCAAGACTATGTGCGCAAGCCGGTAAGTAAGGCCGAGGCTATTGATTACTTTACCGATAAAGGCGATGAGTATAAGCTGGATTTGATTAAAGATTTGCCAGATGGTTCAATTACTTTTTATTCCCAAGGTAATTTTACCGATTTATGTCGTGGTCCGCACATACCTAACACGGGCTTTGTAAAGGCAGTTAAACTGATGAGCGTTGCCGGTGCTTATTGGCGGGGTGATGAAACCCGTAAGCAGCTGACACGTATTTATGGTGTTACTTTTCCTAAAGCAAGTGAGTTAACAGAATACTTACGTATAATCGAAGAGGCTAAAAAGCGCGACCACCGGAAGCTAGGTAAAGAGTTGGAATTATTTGCCTTCTCTGAAAAAGTAGGGATGGGCCTGCCACTTTGGTTGCCAAAAGGTACCGCCTTACGCGAGCGTTTGGTTAATTTCCTGCAGCGTGCCCAAATGAAAGCTGGATATGAGCAAGTAATTACCCCACATATCGGTCATAAAAATTTATATGTAACGTCAGGCCATTATGAAAAATATGGCAAAGATAGTTTTCAGCCAATTCAAACACCGCAGGAAGGTGAGGAGTTTTTCCTGAAACCGATGAATTGTCCGCATCATTGCGAAATCTACAAAACAAAACCGCGTTCTTATAAAGATTTGCCGGTTCGATTTGCAGAATTTGGTACAGTATATCGTTATGAGCAAAGCGGTGAGCTGCACGGTTTAACACGGGTACGTGGCTTTACGCAAGATGACGCTCACTTATTTTGTCGGCCCGATCAGGTTAAGGAAGAGTTTAAAAAAGTAATTGACCTGGTGCTGTACGTTTTTTCGGCTTTAGGGTTTGAAGATTACACCGCTCAGATATCTCTGCGCGATCCGGAAAATAAGACAAAATACATAGGTACTGAAGAAAACTGGCAGTTAGCAGAACAAGCTATTATTGAAGCTGCTGCTGAAAAAAACTTGCCAACTATCATTGAACTCGGAGAAGCAGCATTCTACGGTCCCAAGCTTGATTTTATGGTAAAGGATGCCTTAGGTCGCAAGTGGCAACTAGGTACTATACAGGTTGATTATAACCTGCCCGAGCGTTTTGAGCTAGAATATACCGGTAGTGATAATTTAAAACACCGTCCGGTGATGATCCATCGTGCGCCTTTTGGTTCACTGGAACGCTTCGTAGCTGTGTTGATTGAGCACTGTGCCGGCAACTTCCCTTTATGGCTATCACCAGAGCAGTATGTAATTTTGCCTATCTCCGAGAAATACGAGGATTATGCAAAAAAACTTTCAAATGAGCTAAATAATTTCGATATTCGCGGGCTGATTGATTTTAGAGACGAGAAGATAGGGCGTAAGATACGTGACGCTGAAATCAAAAAAATCCCTTACATGCTTATCGTGGGCGAGAAAGAAGCTGCTGATGGCACGATTTCTGTTCGTAAACACGGCGTGGGTGATTTGGGAAGTATTAGCATAGAAGATTTTAAACAACAATTAGTTAAAGAAATAACCATATAACTTGGCATTAGGAAGACCGAATTTCAACAGAGGGCCCAGGCCTCCTTTCAAGAAAAAGGAAGCTGAGCACAATATTAATAATTTTATTAAAGCTCCTGAGGTTCGCCTGGTAGGCGATAACGTGGAGCAGGGTGTTTACCCAACCCGCGAAGCATTGGCAATAGCACAACAGCAGGAGCTGGATCTGGTTGAAATATCTCCGAACGCAGTTCCTCCTGTATGCCGTGTGATAGACTACAACAAGTTTATCTACGAGCAGAAGAAAAAGCTGAAAGAGATTAAAAATAACGCTAAGCAAACGGTAATCAAAGAAATACGCTTTGGACCGAATACTGATGATCATGACTTTAATTTCAAATTAAAGCATGCTATTAGCTTTTTGGAAGCCGGTGAGAAAGTAAGAGCGTATGTACACTTTAAAGGTCGTGCTATTGTCTACAAAGAGCAAGGCGAAATTCTGCTTCTTAAATTTGCGCAAGCATTAGAAGAAGTTGGTAAAGTGGAACAATTACCTAAATTAGAAGGTAAACGTATGTTCCTGATTGTTGGCCCTAAATCGGCTAAAAAGTAAGACAACATCACAGCTGTAAAAGCTGGATAAAGATAATACGCTGCGGAAGCGTAGAAATTAAACAAATAAGTGTTATGCCAAAAATGAAGACCAATTCCAGTGCTAAAAAGCGCTTTAAGCTTACTGGAACCGGTAAAATTGCCAGAAAAAACGCATACAAAAGCCACATCTTAACCAAGATGTCGACTAAACGTAAACGTGCCTTAGGTCAAACCAGCTTAGTGTCTGAAGCTGACATGGGTAACGTTAAACGTATGCTTTGTATCGGAAAGTAATTCATTAAAATTTTTAACCAGGTTTTAGAGTACCAAAGATTTCGTATTTAACGAAACACTCACTACCAAAAAAGCAAACAAATGCCACGTTCAGTTAACGCAGTTGCGTCGAGAAGACGCCGGAAAAAAATCATGAACCTTGCAAAAGGTTATTATGGTTCACGCAGCAAGGTTTACACCATTGCTAAAAACACAGTTGAAAAAGGTTTACAGTACGCATACCGCGACCGTAAAACCAAAAAAAGAGAATTCCGCGCTCTGTGGATTCAGCGTATCAATGCAGGCGCACGCCAGCATGGTATTTCTTACTCTCAATTAATGGGTAAATTAAATGCAAGCGAAATTGGTTTAAACCGTAAGGTTTTGGCCGACTTAGCCATGAATCACCCGGAAGCTTTTAAAGCTGTGGTTGATGCAGTAAAATAAGCTGTAATTCATAAAACATAAAAAAGCCCCATTGATTTTCAATGGGGCTTTTTTATTTAAGCAACTAGGATAAAATTTTATATATAAAAACTAAAAAGCCATGCATCTTTATATGCATGGCTTTTCTATTTAGTTGCAGTAGGTTTATAAAACCGCACTGTTATGATTGATCTTATCAGCGCCCGTACCTGCTAAAGTATTTTCAGATGCCTCAATATCCATATACTGTTTAAAGTTGCGAACATCCTCGTCAACCATTTTCTTAAACAGTGGGTTTAGAATATGTCCGGCAACAGTACCTACACCGCCTGCAGGAGGGGTATAGCTAATAACCACATCTATAATGGTGCCATCGCCGTCAATGCTGTCTTTAAAACGTACTTTACCAGCGTTGTCAATTGTTGAGCCTGGTAACGAACTCCAACCAATGGCGGCACCCGGTTCGTCGTTCACTATCTCAGCGTCCCAGCTTACGGTGGCTACATTTGCAGGTAATTTCAAAACCCAATGCGATCGTTTTTCATCAATCTCTTCTACACTTTCCAGGTGTTTCATGAACAGTGGTAGGTTGCTTAATTTTCTCCAAAAGTCATATACTTCCTGACGAGGGCGATTGATAGTAAAAGATGAACGGATGTTTACATTGACTGGTTCCGTACTGTTTTTACCCAAGCGTGTATAAAGCTCACAATGGCCAGTTAAACCTCTATTTAATAAATAACCACCCGCGCCAACTTTTAATATACTGGTAAACGGACTTGAAAATATATGAGTAAGTCCTGAAAGAGCAATTTTAACGCCTGCTGCTATTGATATATAGCGTTCGGGCCATTCTAAATTGGTAGAACCATGCTCTTCTGAACCTTTAAAAAAGGTAGTTTCTTCTAATGCTGTTGTTGCCATAGCGTTGTTTTTATAGGTTATGTACAGAACACTACGGTTGAGTATATGGTTTTCGCTTAATGTAAAATAATTTCTTTTAAAGCCTGGTTCCGTCTTTGTAATTTATAATAACGACCTAATAGTTGAATATAACGTTGCTTATTCTATTTTTGCAGCGCTTTTGGTTTTCGCGTTATAGTGATGTGAAATTAAAAGGGAATACCGGTGCGAATCCGGAGCTGTCCCGCAGCTGTAAGTTTTTTGGCGAGTAGTAGGGTTTGTAATGAAATTGGTAAGTTGTAATACCAACAGTTTAAACCTATCATCCGCCACTATTGAGCAATATGCCACTGCAGGTTTATGATGAACCTATGGGAAGGCGTTCAATAGTAAACAAGCCAGAATACCTGCCTTTAGCATTATAAATTCATAGCTTTCGGGGATTGAAGCTTGAATGTGAATGCCATCTTATTAGTGTATTTTCATTCCTGACGTACTTCATTTTCGGTATGCTGTGAGGAGTATATCTCTCACAACAACATGAAAAAAAACAAACTAACCGTTGTGGCAAGCCTGGGGCTTGCACAACTGGCGCTGCTTAGTGTAGCAGCGCATGCGCAAGACACTACACGTGTATTGCAAGACGTAGCCATCAGTGCTACCAAAATCAATCAAAAACAATCACAAACAGGCAAGGTGGTAACGGTAATCACCCGTCAACAAATTGAGCGAAGTGCTGGTAAAACACTGCCCGAATTGCTGAATGAGCAAGCCAACGTAATTGTAAACGGTGCAACCAGTAATCCGGGTTTAAACAAAGGTTTATATCTCCGGGGTGCAGACACTCGCTATACGCTTATATTACTTGATGGCGTATTAATTACCGACCCTACAGCCATTGGCGATGTGTATGATCTTCGTTTACTGCCAATTGATCAGATTGATCATGTTGAAATTATGAAAGGTGGACAATCAACTTTGTACGGATCTGATGCCGTTGCCGGGGTTATTAATATTGTTACACGTAAAGATGCGAATAAGGGTATTAATGCAAACGCCTTGGCTACTATAGGTAGTTACGGCACATATAAGGGATCGGTAAACCTTAACAGCCGTGTCGGCGCATTTACTTATAACGCAAGTTTCACACATTTCCGTACTGATGGTGTATCTGAAGCAGCACGGCCTGATAACGCAACAACCACGTTCGATAAAGACGGATTTATTCAGGACGCTGCAAACTTGCGCTTGGGGTATAATGCTACCAGCCGTTTAAGCATTAATCCGTTTTTTAGATATTTTTACAATACCGGCGAGTTTGATGAACAGGGATATGTAGATGGTACAGGTACCTTTTTTACCAGAAACCTAAATACGGGAACCAACGCCGTATATAAGTTGAATAAAGGTTCGGTAAACCTGAATTATAATTACGAAAACGTAAACCGCAATTATGCATTTTCATTTGGACCGCAAACTTATTTGGGTAAGCTGCATTTTGTAGACTTATATCTTAATCATCAATTCAGCGATAATGTTAAATTGTTATTTGGGGTTGATAACCGCTATTCTAAAGCTAATTCTAGTGGCAGTGCCGAAACTGACAAACATGCTGATTTGTTTGGTGCCTATGGTTCGTTATTCATTATGCACCCGCAGTCGGCTTATAATATAGAAGCAGGCGGCCGCTATTACCATCACAGTTTATTCGGTGGGGCTGGTACATACTCTGTTACCCAGTCGTTAAACTTGATTGATAATAATAGGCTACGTTTATTTGGAACGGTTTCATCTTCGTTTAAAGCTCCGGACCTTTCTGCCTTGTATGGCCCGTATGGAGCCAATCCTGATTTGAAACCCGAAAAATCACATGGATATGAAGCTGGTTTTAGTTCTGATAACGTTTTTGGCTCCATATTTAACTTCCGGGCCGATTATTATAACAGGAAAATTAACAATGAAATTGTATATGGACCAAACGGATATATCAACCGCGACCAGCAAAATGCCGAAGGTGTGGAGGTTGAGTCATCAGCCACTTTTGGTAAGCTTAACTTAAAAGGATATTATACCTACTTGCACGGTAACACAATAAAGGGAGTTGGTACTACGAGCATAACTACTGAAAACTATCTGATTCGTCGTCCTAAAAATACTATTGGTATGTTTGCCGGCTGGCAGGCTACATCAAACTTATTTGCCAGTTTAAATTACCGGTACTACAGCAAGCGCAACGATGTATACAGCGACCCCGTTACTTATGCCAGTTCATTGCAAACGCTAAAAAGTTATAACCTGGTTGATGCATACGCCGAATATGCATTGTTAAACCGCCGTCTGAAACTTTTTGCAGATGTTAAGAATATATTTAACGCTAAATACATGGAAGTTTATGGTTACAGCACTTTAGGTACAAATTTTAACGCTGGCATTAACTACGCTATACGCTAAAATTTGGTAAATTTGTAATTATAAGAATACCTTTTGTATGTCATCAACCAAAAAAATTAATATCGGTTATCCTGCACTATTGTTAGCTGTGTTAGCAGCTGTGGTATCAACAGGTGCAATGCGTTATGTAAGCTACAGCTATCCGGCCCTAAGTAATTTTACGCCGATGGGAGCATTCGCCATATTTGGTGGTGCTTATTTTGCGGACAAGTGGAAAGCTGCAGTTATACCTGTAGTTACCCTTTTTGTAACCAATATCTTTATTAATTACTTATACTTTTCTAAGTTGATTTGGTTCAACACAGAATCGTTATGGCTGTATGCCAGTTTAGTAATAATGGTTTGGATTGGTAGCTTTATTAAAACTGTAAATGTTGCCAACGTTTTGTTGGCCTCATTAACCAGCGTTGCGGTGCACTGGTTGCTAACTGATATTAGCCCTTGGTTAAATAGCAATTTGTATGACAAAGGCATAATTGGCTATGGCGAATCGTTGGTAATGGCTTTACCGTTTGAACGTAATATGTTGCTGGCTGATGCTGTGTTTGGCGGCTTATTGTTTGGTGGTTATGAATGGTTGAAAAACAGGTCGGCCGCTAAATCAAGTAAGCAATTATCAATCTAACAATAAGTATTTTCTAATTTATAAAAAAAGCCGGTGTTAATTAACACCGGCTTTTTTTATAACTGTTCTTTCTGTTGTATACTTTGTAGAATCATTTCGGCATGTATACGCGAATTTTCAATAAACCAAAGGTGCGTATCCATACCACCAACCACAACGCCAGCTAAGTAAACGCCAGGCAGATTTGTTTCCATGGTGTCCGGATGATAAGATGGAATAAATTTCCCGTCATCAGATAATTTAATGCCTATCTTTTTTAAAAAATCGAAGTTGGGCTTATAGCCTGTCATGGCCATTACATAATCATTCGGGATAGTGACGGTTCCGTCCGGTGTTTCTATATCTACCTCTGTTTCTCTTATGGCTTTTAGGCTCGAATTAAAGTAAGCTTTGATGCTGCCTTCTTTAATCCGATTTATAATGTCAGGTCGTACCCAGTATTTCACTCTCGAACCAATTTCGCTTCCACGAACCACCATAGTTACCTCGGCACCCTTACGGTAGGTTTCAAGCGCAACATCGACAGACGAATTGCTGGCGCCAACCACTACTACTTTTTGCAAAGTGTAAAAATGCGGATCCTGATAGTAGTGCCTAACCTTAGGCAAATCTTCACCCGGAATGTTTAGATTAACACATATGTCATAAAAGCCGGTGGCAACAATAATGTATTTAGCTTTGTAGACAGATTTTGTGGTCGACACGGTGTATAATTCATCAATCCGCTTTACATCAAGTACCTCTTCAAATAATTTTAATGGCAACTCTTTAGCTATCGCTATGCGGCGGTAATACTCCAGAGCATCGGCGCGGTTGGGTTTGGGATGAGTGGTGGTAAACGGATAGCCGCCTATTTCCAACTTTTCAGAAGTGGAAAAAAACGTCATGGTGGTAGGGTAGTTGTACAACGAGTTTACCAACGTGCCTTTTTCTAGTATAACAAAACTATATCCGGCTTTCTGAGCCTGTAATCCGCAAGCTAAGCCGATAGGGCCGCCTCCTATGATAATAATATCCAGCATTAATCAAATTTGAATTAGGCTAAAACGTCTTTGTAAGATTGATTTCTCGCAAAAATGGTTTTAGCAAAAGTGCACGATGGGGTAATTTTTAATTTGTTTTTACGTGCAAAGTTTACGCCCGCTTCAACTAACTTTTCACCTAAATGCTGTCCCTGAAACTCAGGATCAACTTCTGTATGGTAAATGTCCATTTCCTTATCCGACATAATTTCATAGCGCATCTCGCCCAATCGTTTACCATCCTGCTCTAAATAAAAAGAACCTTCGTCGCCTATATTTTCTTGTTGTACCTGCATAAGTAAAGCTAATATCAAAAAATAACACCAATAATGATATTTTGATTAAACGTGCGTAACATTTATTGCATTAACACAACACTTGTGCTTTAATTGAAATGTAAACATTAACGAATGTGCTGGATGAGAAAGGCAGGGAAGCGACCGATCCGAAAAAATAAAGGCATAAAAAATGGGTAAGCTACTCTTATCGCACCGCTCAACTCTCTACCCTTGCTGCGTTCCCACCCTGGGGGAGTTCAAGAGGAGCTGGTCGTAAAAGACTTACCCACCGCAAATATAGGAATGTTTTGAGGTTTTGAAAAAGAAATGTTAAGTTAATTGTTAAGATGCTGTTAATCAGTTTAAGAAAATTAAATTGATTATGACTTAAGCTACCTGTTGGCTAATTTATGCAGTTTTACGAAATGGAATTTCTTCAAACATCCCCCACTTTGCGTACTTATCATATGATGTGCGTTCCAATATGGTAAGCTTATCAGCAATAAAACTGTCTTGATAACGCGTATATTTGAAATGTGGCCATAAGGTCACAAAATAATCGACTGGAATAGCTTTGGTAACTGTAATATGTGGCGTTAATGGTTGTGCATTAATTTCCCGAATTAACTTATCAAACCAATTATCCGACTGGTAGCTTTTCTTAACTTGAGCATAAATGGTGGCAGATTCATTTTGATGGTTGAAAGTTTGAAAACCGTCTATTTGCAGATTAATTGCTGGCATATTCATGATTTTTGGCCTGATATTATCTAAAAAGCTTTTCATAAAATAATCCTTCTGCCTTACCTTTAAAGCAATTGATAAATGAGCAGTCGAACTAATTCCAGGGTATTGGCCAACAATATCTCCTGCTAAATTTTTGTAATAAGCAATCTGTTGCTTAACCACCTCCGATGGTTGAAGCAGAAAAAAGTAATCTTTATAACTCATAGCGATAAGTAATTGATAAAGCGAAATTGCTAAAATAATTAGCAATTATCAAAATCATTTTTCACATTTGTTACGCTATGTCCAAAAAATACATCGTTCATATTGACCTAGATTCGTTTTTTGTGTCGGTTGAGCGCAAGTTCAATCCATCATTAATGGGTAAGCCGGTCATCATCGGTGGTGCCGAAGGGCGAGGAGTGGTAGCTTCATGCAGTTATGAAGCACGCCAATTTGGTATACATTCGGCCATGCCTACACAACAAGCACTAAAGCTTTGCCCTCATGCCATTGTGCTGAGAGGGTCGCATGGGCGTTATTCAGAAGCTTCAAGAGAGGTAACAGAAATTATTCATGATTCGGTTCCGCTATATCAAAAAACGTCTGTTGATGAATTTTACATAGATTTAACAGGTATGGACCGGTATTACGATCCGTATATATTAGCCACCGAACTCCGACAGCGGATTATACGCCAAACAGGCTTACCTATATCATTTGGCATGGCATCGTGCAAAACCGTTGCTAAAATGGCTACCAACCAAGCCAAGCCTAACGGGCAATTATGGATAAAACATGGTGATGAGAAATCTTTTATGGCACCGCTTAATATCAGCAAGATTCCAATGCTGGGCGAAAAAACTTGTGAAAAGCTTTACCAATATGGCATCGAAAAAATCCGTGACCTGCAAAAGGTTGATATTCGTTTTTTAGAAACGGTGTTTGGAAAAGCCGGTCATTACATATGGGAAAAAGCCAACGGAATAGACGACAGCGAAATTGTGCCGCATAGTGAAAGAAAATCTATCTCAACCGAGCACACCTTTGGTAACAATACTACAGACCGGCGCACGCTGGAAACCATCCTGGTGTCGATGACAGAAGAGCTGGCCTTTAAACTGCGTAGCGAAAATAAACTAGCATCGTGCCTGGCTATTAAATTACGCTATGCAAATTTTGAAACGCATACGCTGCAAGAGAAAATTGCTTTTACTTCGGCCGAACATATTCTAATTCCTGGTATTAAAAATCTACTTAAGCGCGCCTGGAATCAGCATCGGCCTATACGATTGATTGGCGTAAAATTAAGCCAGCTATGTAGTGGCAGTTACCAGATTAATTTGTTCGAGGATAATGAAGAGCAAATAAAATTGTATAAAGCGATGGATACTATCAACTTTAAATATGGTAACAAAACCGTTTGCAGGGCTGCTGGTATGGAAATAGGTCAGCGTAATTTTAATCCCTTTTTATCAAAATGATACTTAAATATAATATTTATAATTATAGATTTTAACTATAAGTAAAACATTGCCTCGCTTAATGGGTTGGTTTATTTAGAAGCATAATAAATAAGTGCTTTTAAGAATATTTGATGATACACGAATAGGCGTTCTACGATGCGATTTCATAGAATGCTGTTTAATACTTGCCGATAAGAAAGAACATAAGTTAACAAGCATTTTAAATCAATTTAACCATTAAGTATGTTTTATCACGACAAGAAACTACAGTACCAGGTACGTGTAGAAAAACCAAATCCGGCGTTTGCTAAGTTATTACAACAAGCCATTGGGGGCATTGAAGGGGAAATAAGGGTATGTTTACAGTACTTATTTCAGGCTTGGGGTAGCCGCGGACCAAATAAATACCGTGATATGCTCCTGGACACTGGTACAGAAGAAATTTCGCACATTGAAATGCTTAGTACAGCGGTTGCATTAAACTTGGAAGGCGCCACTACAGAACTAAAAGACAAAATTGCGGGCGAAAACGCTATGGTAGGAAGTATTTTAGGTGGAATGGATCCTCGACACGTATTATCTTCAGGATTGGCGGCTATGGCTGTTGATGCGAATGGTGTTCCTTTTAACGGATCGTGGGTAGTAGGTAGCGGTAATATCGCTGCCGATATGTATGCAAACGTAATGGCCGAATCTACCGGTCGTGTATTGGCAACCCGCTTGTGGGAATTAACTGATGACCCAGGCATGAAAGATATGCTGGCCTTTTTGATTGCACGTGATACCATGCACCAAAATCAATGGTTAGCGGTATTAGAAGATTTAGGTGGTGTTAAAAATAACTTGCCAATCCCTAATACTTTCCCTGAAAGTGAGCAAGTGAATGAATTTGCTTACTCATTCGTTTCTACCAATATTGAGGGCTTACAGGTGCCTGACGCACGCTGGGCAAGCGGACCATCAATTGACGGTAAAGGTGAGTTTAAATATGTAAAAGCCGAGCCAATGGGACAGGAGCCGAAACTGGCACCGCCAGATCCGCAAGGCCATGCACAAGCCGAGCAAATGACAGGCGGCATGGATAAGGGTTTGCTAGATAATATTAAAGATACTTTGCTGCCGTAAAAGCATGAACAAATAAAAAAGGGTTAGCTACTTGTAGCTAACCCTTTTTTATTTAAATGACACGTTATGGCAGTTTTACTTTATATACGCGATACGGTTCAGTGCGTTTATTTACGCCGTTGTTGTAATCAGGTTGTTTATTGATTTGCGAAGTGGTGATATATAAATATCCATCTTTAGAAATAGAATAAGTATCGGGCCAAATCAGGCTCATATCTTTAAACCATAAAGATGCTTTTAAATCTGGCGACATACGCAGCATACGGTAGTTAATCATATCTCCCATAATAAGATTTCCCTTTTTATCAAAAATCATCCCATCAGTAACCGCAACGTTGCCTAAATCCTGAACTTTACCACTCAACTGCTGTGGTGTAAGTTTTTGATCCAGTAACGCTGTTGTTGGAACGCGGTACAACTTTTTATCGGTTAGCGGTTTGTAATATAACCAACTGCCATCAGGTGTTAAAGCAATACCGTCTGAGCTGAATTTTACCGGTTGACCTTGTTTTTTCAATTCTTTACCATCTATCACAAACTTAAAGTTAGGATCAGAATGAACCGATTTGTGATTTTGTAACACTTGACGGGATTTTCCTGAATTTAAATCCAAAATAATTATACCACCCGTACCAGAATTGGTTAAATAAGCTACCTGTTTTTTAGTATCAACACGAATGTCATTCAGGTAGCTGCTTTGGTCGATTGTACCTGGAAAGCGATAAACGCGTTCAATTTTATTGGTGTTCAGGTTAAATTTAATCACTTTAGCACTGTTGCCTACCACTTTATTTAACATAGGAGCGGCCGGGTCAACAATATATAGGTAATCATTATCATCCACGTAGGCGGTTTGTACGCACACCCATTTGTTCATACCATCTTCGCCTGCTTTCCAACTGTTCATAGCGGCGTCTGGAAACGGTTTGGATGTGCCGTTTGGCATTACCTCAACAACCGCATATTTATAGGTTTTTGACCACAGCGGATAAGTAACAAAAAGCCGGTTTTTAGCCGATACAGCTACACCGGTAAACTGATAGGTATTATCAGCAAATACTTGTTGTAGCTTAGGTTGCTGGGCTGTACTGCTTTTTGGAATCGTTGCTGCGCCAGCAAAACTTACCAGCGTAATCAGGTGAATAAATATTTTCTTCATGTAGATATTAACCTGCTGATAAACCAAAAGTTTACGGGCTTCATGTAAATTACAATTTTATCAGAAGCTTACTTTTTAAAAGCACTCAACAAAGTTTTAACTACGCCGTCCATTTCATTATTTTCAATCCAGCGCACTACCATTACCACATCATATTCAGGGTCGCAGTAAATCATATTAGTACCATTGCCAATATGTACCCATGCGCTCTCCGGTGCCGATGGTAAAAGCTTTTTATCAGTATTCAAAAACCAGTTCATGTAGCCATAGCCGGTGTTAGCAGTGGTAGGCGTAAGAGCTTGTTTCACCCATTGCTCACTGATAAGTTGTTTGCCGTTCCAGTTGCCGTGGCGCAACGTAAGCAATCCAAAACGTGCCATATCATAGGTGTTTATAAACATGCCGCCGCCCCAGTGGCCCCCACCGCTCACGGATTGTACTGGTTGTCCATCCAACACAATCCACGCATTGCGGTAACCTGTCCACCGCCAAGTGGTCGAAGCACCAATAGGGTCCATGATATTTTCTTTCAGCACCTCTGGTAAAGGCTGGCGCCATACTGAAGTAGCAGCTAACGCTAATGCATTTACCCGCACATCATTGTATTTATAAACACTTCCTGGTTCGTTACGTTGCCTGGTTTTACACTGTGTCAGCTCGCCTTGCGGACGGTCGGCCCAGTCGGGTTTGCCCCACAAAGTACCTTCCCAATCGCTGGTTTGCCGAAGCATTACTTCCCAAGTCAAGCGGCGGTTGTGTGGCGTATTAAAGGGGTAAATTAAGTTGGTTTGCGCTGCATCGTAACCCGCAGTGTTAATGCCAAGATTATACAGTTCCACAAAGGGTACATAATGAGCAACAGTGTCCATAGTGCTATGAATTAGTCCACGGTCAACTGCCAGTCCAACCAGTGTAGATAAAAAGCTTTTAGAAACACTGTTTACAATATCCACGCGGTTTGGGTCGCCCCACTCGGCCACTTTGTAGCCATGATATATAATCACACCAGATGAGCCGCCCCGGTCAGTAAGCGGCCCTAAAGGTTCGCTAAACGGTTCTCGACCAAAGCTTTGATGTTGTGCCAGTTCTCCGTTGCGAGGTGATTTTGCTTCATGTTCTTTGGCAAAGTTGATGGTTTGTTGTATAGCCTCCGCATTTAAGCTCATTTGAGCAGGCAATCGGCTTTGCCAGCTTCCGGCTGGTGGAAAATAACCGGTGTCCTTATTCTTTTTCTGGCTATACGCCCAAGGTGATATCAGTAGTAACAAAGCGGCAGATAAGATGCGGATTTTCATGCAACCAATATAGTAAGGCCCATAGGCTTTAGAAAGTAATTTTGCTCTTGCATCTTAGTTTTGCATCTCAAAACCACTTAAAATATCATGTGCGCAGCATGTGGTTTGTTCCATTTTCATCACTCAAAAAATCCTATCTTTGCACACCAATTTTATATTGAAAAATGACAGCTCAACAGATACGCCAGGCTTTTCTGGACTTTTTTTCTTCTAAAGGACATACCGTTGTGCCATCGGCACCCATCGTAGTAAAAAACGACCCAACGCTGATGTTCACCAATGCGGGTATGAACCAGTTTAAAGATTTGTTTTTGGGCGAAGCTGTAGCTAAATACCCACGGGTAGCCGATACACAACGTTGTTTGCGGGTATCAGGTAAGCATAACGACTTGGAAGAAGTTGGTATTGACACCTATCATCACACCATGTTTGAGATGCTGGGTAACTGGAGCTTTGGCGACTACTTTAAAAAAGACGCTATTGCCTGGAGTTGGGAGCTATTAACCCAAGTTTACAAATTACCGGCCGACCGCTTGTACGTTACCTACTTTGAAGGTGATGAAAAAGAAGGCTTGGCTAAAGACCAGGAAGCGTATGGTTTGTGGAAACAATACGTAGCTGAAGACCATATTTTACCCGGCAACAAAAAAGATAACTTTTGGGAAATGGGCGAAACCGGCCCTTGTGGCCCTTGTTCTGAAATACATTTTGACGGTCGTAGCGATGAAGAAAGATCAGCGGTAAGCGGAGCAACCTTAGTAAATGCCGATGATCCAAACGTTATCGAGATTTGGAACAACGTATTTATGCAGTTTAACCGTTTAAAAGACGGTTCATTACAACCTTTGCCGGCCCGACACGTGGATACCGGAATGGGTTTTGAACGTTTGGTGCGTGTACTGCAAGGCAAAACTTCAAATTACGACACGGATGTATTCCAGCCGTTGATACAATTTTTATCTGCAAGAAGCGGTAAGGTGTATAACGCCGGCGCTACGCCGGGTAATGAGGGTTGGAACGAAGCCGTGGCTATGCGTGTAATGGCCGACCATATTCGAGCCATCAGCTTTGCTATTGCTGACGGGCAGTTGCCGTCTAACAACAAAGCAGGCTATGTCATCCGCCGTATATTGCGCCGGGCAGTACGTTATGCTTACCAATACTTAGGCTTTAAAGAGCCTTTCTTGAATCAATTGGTACCATTACTGGCAGAGCAGTTTAAAGGTGTGTTTGACGAGTTGTACAGCCAGAAAGATTTTGTACAAAAAGTAATTCTGGAAGAAGAGAACGCCTTTTTAAGAACTTTAGATAAAGGTATTCAATTATTTGAAAATCATATCAATAGTTTCATAAGCAATACGAATGAATTGAATGAAGCTACCACTGGCTCAATTGCCGGAAGCTTTGCTTTTGAACTGTACGATACCTACGGTTTTCCGATTGATCTTACCGAATTGATGGCTCGTGAAAACGGCTTAAGCGTAGATATGGCCGGTTTTGAAAATGAATTGCAACAGCAAAAAAATCGTTCACGCGCCGCTACGGCTATTGATACCGGTGATTGGACAGTATTAAAAGAAGATGATGCTGTTGAATTTACCGGTTACGATGAAACTGAGACGGTAGCGCACGTAGTAAAATACCGCAAGGTAAAAGCGAAAGGCAAAGAACAGTATCAGCTTGTGCTGGATAAAACACCGTTTTATGCCGAAAGTGGTGGTCAGGTTGGTGATACCGGCGAGTTGGTGTTTCCAAATGGGGAAATTATCGAAATTACTGACACCAAAAAAGAAAACGGCTTAACCGTACATTTTACCGATACTTTGCCGCAAGCTATTAATGACGCCTTGACTGCTATTGTTGATTCTGAACGTCGTTCAAGTACTGAAAATAATCACTCGGCCACACATCTATTGCATGCAGCTTTAAAGCAAGTATTGGGTAGCCATGTAAATCAAAAAGGTTCACTAGTAAATGCAGATAGTCTTCGGTTTGATTTTTCACATTTCAGCAAGGTAACCGATGAAGAATTGGCTCAAATTGAAACCATTGTTAACCAAAAGGTTCGTGAAAATATAGGTTTAAAAGAAGAGCGTAATGTACCTTATCAAGAGGCGATCAACAGTGGCGTAACTGCTTTATTTGGTGAAAAGTACGGTGATTTTGTTCGGGTTATTACTTTTGACGACCAATTTTCGAAAGAGCTTTGTGGTGGTACACACATCAAAGCAACCGGGCAGATTGGTTACTTCAAAATCGTATCAGAAAGTGCTGTTGCTGCTGGTGTGCGTCGTATCGAGGCCATAACTGGTGTAGCTGCCGAAAAGTTCATCAACGAGCAAAATCAGCTAGTACAACATTTGAAAGAGCTGTTAAAAAATCCTAAAGATATTTCTAAAAGTATTGAAAGCTTGTTGGAAGAAAACAATCGCCTCAAAAAAGAAATCGAGAAGTCGGTTCATGAAAAGGCAGTAGGCCTGAAAGCAGAACTGGCAAAAAAAGCTGAAACTATAAACGGTGTCAACTTTATTGCCCAGCAAGTAGAACTACCTAGTGCTGATGCAGTGAAAACGCTGGCTTACCAATTGAAAGATATTGTAAGCGATTTGTTCCTGGTACTGGCTGCTAACATCGACGGTAAGCCTAACCTGACCGTCATGATAGCCGAAAATCTGGTAAAAGAAAAAGGCTTAAATGCGGGTGCTGTCGTTCGTGAATTGGCTAAAGAGATTCAAGGTGGTGGCGGTGGTCAGCCTTTCTTTGCCACAGCCGGCGGTAAGGATTTGGGCGGCTTGGATCGTGCTTTGGCTAAAGCAAAATCATACGTGTTGTAAAAAGTAGTTACATATAAAAAGTAAGGGAGCTTAACTTAAGCTCCCTTACTTTTTATAATTCACCATGTACAAATAAACTTTCCGAACTGCCGCTCTTCTTTAGCAACATAAAGTGCGACTTTAACGCTTCTGATAACGGATACGAACGGTAAGGTAAATTGTACTTAGCGGCGTATTCCCTGATAATAGGTGTAATGGACGGGTAATAAGTATGCGCAACGGTTGGAAATAAGTGATGTGCAACATGATGATTGAAGCCGCCAAATAAGAAATTTGCTACGGCGCTATCAGGACTAAAATCTTTAGTTTCGGAGATTTGATACATGGCCCAGGTCATCCCAATCTCTCCGTTCTCTGGAGGAAGCGGAAACTCTGCATCCTCATCGGCATGGGTAGATAGCAGTGCCGTCACCCCAAAAGCGCTGGATGTAATGTGCATTAATAAGAAAGCTACTAATACTGAATGCCAGGGTTGATTTAAGATCAACATAGGTATAACCAACAAAAACAAAAAATTAATAATTTTAGCTGCAAATAGCTTTACATACTCTACGGTTGGTATATTGGTTACCCGTTTTAAGTAATTGTCTTTCGTTCCAAAAAAGTCTTTAAAATCTCTTACAAACAGCCAGTTTAGGGTATAAAAGAGGTATAAAAACCACATATACAAGTGTTGATATCGGTGGAAACTAAAGCGAGGACTCTCTGGAAAAATACGAACAATGTTGCTTTGCTTTACGTCAATATCCCAATGCTGTAAGTTGGGGTAAGGGTGGTGTAAAAGCAGGTGACGTTTTTTCCAAATATAGCTATTACTTCCAAAAAGTTCCAGTACGTAGGTATACAACTCGTTGTGCTTACGGCTTTTAAAAACAGCGCCATGTGCAGCGTCATGAAATCCGTTTAAAAAAACCATAATCATGGTTAATCCCGTTAGAATATAAAAAGCAAACAGGTAAGGTGTTTGGTTGCCAAATATTAGAATACAGCTATAAAAAGTAAAATACAGTGCCAACATAGTAAGCGATTTGGCTACTATGCTTTGCTGTACTATACGATTGTTAAGTACGCGTTCATGTACTTGCTGATTTAATTCTCTGAAAAAGTCGTCGCGTCCGGACTTTCGAAAAGTTGGTTTTATAAATATCTCGGTATCCATAGGTATGTGTTAAAAATTCGGTTGAAGAACCTTGTAGCAACATAAGCTGCAGCTTGTAATTGCATGGTTAAACAACAATTCTTTTGTAATGGTTTGTTCAAAACCACCGCTACCTGCCCAACCGCATTTTACATTCTGGTTATGTGCCTGTTTTAAAGCTGATTTCAAAGTTTATGCCGATTTTAGGCTTCGGTATGCCTATCTGTCAGCAATAGCTTTATATTTGCCTAATTCCGGATAACTGTAATTATCCTTTAAATTGTGATGACAAACACCAATATAGAAGCGCACGAAAAATATGAGCTGGTTGTAGGTTTAGAGGTACATGCACAACTATCTACATTAAGTAAAGCTTTTTCTTCTGATTCGGCTGCATTTGGGGCGGCTCCTAATGAACATGTCAGCATGGTATCGTTGGGGCATCCTGGTACGTTACCATTCCTTAATAAAAGAGCTGTAGAATATGCTGTGAAAATGGGGCTGGCTTGTGATTGCCGTATTAATCTGTACAATTATTTTGCCCGCAAAAATTACTTCTACGCAGATTTGCCAAAAGGTTATCAAATTAGTCAAGATCATGAACCTATATGCATAGGTGGCCATGTAACGGTAAAATTAAGCAACGGTATCACTAAAAATATTGCCATACACCATATTCACATGGAAGAGGATGCTGGCAAAAGTATGCACGATCAGCACGATGATTATTCACTGATAGACCTGAACCGTGCTGGCGTGCCTCTAGTTGAGATTGTATCTGAACCTGATATTCGCAGTGCCGAAGAAGCTGGGCAATATTTAACGGAAATGCGTAAAATATTGCGTTATCTAAGCATTTGCGATGGTAACATGGAAGAGGGTAGCATGCGCTGTGATGCCAATATATCTGTACGGTTAAAAGGTGCTACCGATTATGGCAATCGTTGCGAAGTAAAAAATTTGAACTCGATTAGAAATGTACAACGGGCAATTGAACACGAGTTTATCCGCCAGGTAAAAGTTATCGAAGCCGGTGGTTATATCGAACAAAACACCTTAAATTTTGATGCTAATACCGGCGAAACATCGGTACTTCGCACTAAAGAGATGGCTAATGACTATCGTTATTTTCCTGAGCCGGATTTACAGCCGCTACAGCTTACTGAAGAATACGTTGAATTAGTGCGCCACAGCATGCCTGCTTTGCCACAGCAGTTGCACAAAAAATTCACAGAGCAGTTCAATTTAAATGATTATGACGCATCAGTTATCGTAGCCGAACATGAACTGGCTATGTATTTCGAAAAGCTGGTTACTTATACGCATCATCACAAATCGGCTGCGCATTGGGTAATGGGGCCACTTAAGTCATACTTAAACGGGCAGCATCGCAACGTGGAAGAAGCCGGACCATCGCCCGAAAGATTAGCAGGTTTAATAAATTTGGTAGAAAGCGGAACAATAAATCATACCGTCGCTACTCAAAAGCTATTCCCGGCCCTTATGCATCATCCAGATAAAAATGCTGATGAGCTGGCTGCAGAATTAAATTTGTTAATAAGCGAGGACACAGACGAGTTAGCTCAATTTATTCGGGATGCTTTGGCTAAGTACCCGGATAAGGTTAAAGAATACCATAAGGGAAAAAAGGGCGTCTTGGGGTTGTTTATGGGCGAGATAATGAAACGCTCAAAAGGGAAGATTGACCCACAAAAAACCAATCAATTATTAGTAGAAGCATTAAATAGCAAATAATGAAAAGCAGACATTTATTTACAGCTGCGTTATTAGGCGTTATAGCCTTTTCTGCCTGTAAAGACAACAAATCATTTACAATTACAGGTGTAGTTAAAAATCCGGCTCAGGCAAAAAAAGTTTACCTGCTGCAAGCGGATAGTACTAATATTAGTGTAGTTGATTCAACTACTTTAAGTGAGGATGGTAAATTTACTTTTAAACGTCAATCACCTTACGCCAATTTATTTAAGATACGCGCCGGGGGCGTAGTATTCGATTTAATTGCGCAGAACGGTGAGCAAATTGAGTTTGAAACCGACCTGAAAGACCAAGCCCATCAATACCAAGTTAAAGGGTCTGAAGAATCTGATAAAATTAAAGAGTTCAACAGTTTAAGCAATAAGTTTGTAGCGCAGAATACCACTTTAATGGACGAATTTCAAACAAAGGCTCAAAGCGGTTTGAATCAGGACTCCTTAGTTCAGGTATATCAACCTCAGGTAAAAACCATTATGGAAGCCTACAGCACTGCTGTTTTAAAATTTGTTAACAATAATAAAAATACCCTTGCGGCTTTTTATGCTGCTATGTCGTTAGATCCACGTGAGTATGAGCCTGAACTGGTTTCTTATGCTGATGACATAAAGGGAAAGTTCACAAGTAACGCAACGGTGCAGCGCTTTGTTCAGCATATGGATAAGGTTAAACCAATATCAGTTGGGCACGCTGCTCCCGATTTTACAGTGGGTGGGATAGACGGTAAGGAAGTAAAGTTATCCGATTATAAGGGCAAATATGTGATGCTTGATTTTTGGGCGTCTTGGTGTGTACCATGCCGGGATGAGAACCCTAACGTTGTGCGCTTATACAATCAATTCAAAGGTAAAGGTTTTAATATTTTGGGTATTTCTCTGGACAAGGAAAAAGATAAATGGCAGCAGGCAATTGCCAAAGATAAGCTTACCTGGCAGCATGCATCAGATTTGAAAGATTTTGAAGGGCCTACAGAACGCTTGTATCAGATTGATGCCATACCTTCAAATTTTATAATTGATCCGCAAGGTAAAATCATTGCTAAGAATATAGTTGGCAAAGATTTGGAAAACTTTTTAAATAAAACGTTCGCTAATCTTTAAACCAATATTAAGGTTTAACAATTATTTAATATTGGTTTAACCATTTTCTTTTCTTTCGCTATTACCTTTATCCCAAAATTCGACCTGATGAGTACTACTGCGAAACAAAAAATATTAATTGTAGATGATGAGCCTGATATCTTAGAGCTCATAGAGTATAATTTAAAGAAAGAGGGTTATCAGGTGTATACTGCCAATAACGGACAGGAGGCGGTTGCAGAAGCTAAGAAAGTTCAGCCGGAATTAATTGTGCTGGACATTATGATGCCAAAAATGGACGGCATTGAGGCCTGTCGTGTAATGCGTACAATGCCCGAGTTTAAAAATACGTTTATGGTATTTTTAACTGCACGCAGCGAAGAGTATTCAGAAATAGCCGGCTTTAACGTAGGCGCTGATGATTACATTGCCAAGCCTATAAAGCCACGTGCACTGGTAAGCCGTATCAACGCTATCTTACGTCGTAACAATACACCCGATGAGGTATCTGACAATAAGCTGGAAGTGGATGACTTGGTAATAGATCGTGAAACTTACCTGGTTTACCAAAACGGAAATAAAGTTGTTCTCGCCAAAAAGGAATTTGAACTGCTGTACCTGTTGGCATCAAAGCCTGGCAAGGTTTATACACGCGAAGTGATTCTGAAAAACATTTGGGAAGATTCTGTGGTGGTAACTAATAGAACTATCGACGTGCATATCCGTAAGCTTCGTGAAAAGCTGGGTGATAAATATGTAACCACAGTTAAAGGAGTGGGTTACAAATTTGAAGCATAAACAAAAAGCGCTGGTTAACTACCAGCGCTTTTTGTTTATATGCCTTAGTGTTTTTGCTTATAATGCTTAATCCATTTAAGTTTATTTGCTTGAAGCCTTCGCCTTGGGTTTGGCAGCATTGGTTGCGGCTTTTGAACGTGGCAATTTGTTTTGGCTGGCTGGTGCTGTTTCTTGCTTAACTGCCGGTTCCTTCTCCGTATTGTTTTCTTTCAAATCCTCGGCTGCATCAGTGGTGCTTCCCCAAACATCACTAATGGCATTTTTAACTTTGTCAAACAAAGCTTCTTCTTTTGTTTGTACGGGTTTTGCTGACTTAGTACTCATAGTATTTTAGCTTAGCTAGTAATCGTTTATATAAAAATAATTAACATAAGGCTTATGTAAATGTTTCTGCAGATCATCCCAGCCAGCCGCCCTTAAGGATATTGCACGCATTTGGCATAATTACTGTATTTTTGCCAGCTATTGTATTATTATGAAAATTCCAAAAATTGCCGACCTGATATTGTATGAAGATGACAACTTGTTTGTGGTAAACAAGCCAGCGTTCATCAGTACACTGGATGAAAGGGGAGAAGGCAGTGAAATAAATATGCTAAGGCTGGCTAAAGCCTATTCAGATGATGCACAGATTTGTCACCGCCTGGATAAAGAAACGTCTGGTGCGCTTATTATTGCTAAAAATCCAGAAGCTTACCGTTTAGTGTCTATGCAATTCGAACGCCGCAAGGTAAAGAAGGTTTATCATGCTGTAATTGAAGGTACGCATGTGTTTGAAAGTTTACTGGTAGATTTGCCTATTTTAAATACCGGTAAAGGTACCGTGTCCATCAGCCGTCAGGAAGGTAAGCGAGCAGAAACCTGGTTTCAGTCGTTAAAATATTTCAAGCATTATACCTTGGTTGAATGTCGCCCTGTAACGGGCCGGATGCACCAGATCCGTATCCATTTGGCTACCCAGCGGGCGTCAATTGCAGGTGATGAAATGTATAAAGGTAAACCGGTTTTCCTGTCTCAGTTAAAACGCAAGTACCATTTGGGCAAAGACCAGGAAGAGTTGCCCATTATGAAACGATTTGCCTTACATGCTTACGAAGTAACTTTCAAAGTGAGTGAAGACAAAGAGGTAACTATCCATGCGCCCTATCCTAAAGACTTTGACACATTGCTTAAACTGTTAGACAAATTTGATAGCTAACAGTTATTATCTTAAGCCAGTTTAAAATCCGCAAGCTACTCGCTAACTACGATAGCTTGCGTTTTGCTTTTGTTCCGTTAGGAAAAGATATTTTCTGATGATTTCATTGGATGGAATTTCGATATAAGTGTGAATAATATATATGCAGCTATTGCAACAATTGTCGTTACGATAACTATAAGTGCATACGGATTTTCAACATCAATTACGCTTGATATGTTGGCAATTCAAAAAACACCAATATGAGAGTTTAAAAGCTTAAAATATTCAAGACCAAAAGCCCTGCGCTTTAATTTGATGGTTGCTAAATCCCAGTTTTCTTAATACTTTACGAAGTCCGGAAACCATTGTACTGTTACCAACCAAATAAAAAATAGTATCTTCTAAATTATAAGATTGCTGCAACAACCATTCGGTTAAAGAATGATGACCATAAATGTCATTGCGCGCGATAGGCTGTAATGGTGTTTTAAAATATTCAGTAAATAACTTGCGCCCTTGTTCGTCCCCAATTAAAACAGCGCCCGAAAAACGACTTACTGGTAATGACAGCTGTTGCATGGCCAACAGGTGCCCCAAACCACTTTCATCACCTAAGCAAATGATGGATGAAGTGTTAACGGGGGTTTGGCGGGTAGTATTAGTTCCCAAATAGGAAATACTATCACCTGTCTGAATTTGCTGCGCCCAACGGCTGCCAGGGCCATTATGGTTAACGTCTATGTATAATGTACAGGTTTGTGTTTCGACATCCCAGCCTGATGGTGTGTAATCACGAAAAGTTAGGTCGGCTACCATGCATTTCATGTATGGTACCTCATTCCAGTCATCCATGGTAGTAGAAGGTAAATGCAAATCTATTTCCACTATGGTTGATGAATCCCATTTTCTGACATCCAATACTTTGCCTGTTTTCAATAAGCGGTCTTCAATTAAGCCCGATGCTTTTCTTTTCAGTTGATGCAAAAATTTTGTACTCATTGTAGTAAGATTTATTTACTACAAAGAAACATTATAAAACTGCTTATTAAATTAGATGAAATAGGGTAGGGATTGGACTATTTACGGTAAATTTCTCTAAAAGCAAGTGGTGTTATTTGATTTGCCTTTTTAAACAGACGCGAAAAATAGGTATGATCATCATAACCCAAGTGGTGGGCTATTTCTTTTATATTAAGCTGACTGTAATATAACAATCTCTTAGCTTCCAACATTATTTCTTGCAAAATCCAATAACTCACCGAAAAGCCGGTTACTTTCTTTAAAGCTTCGTTTAAATAAGATTCTGAAATATTTAACATGCTGGCATATGCGGATGGGCTTTTTACCAGTTGTACATTGTCATTCAACAACTGTTTAAAGTCATGTGCTATTTGTATAGGTCGTGACTGACTTTTTGTACTAACCGCTTCGTTACAATACCCACAAGCTACCATTGATAAAAATGAGTTCAGTAATGACTGCATTATACTCAGATAAAAGCTTCCGTTGGTATCCGTCAGATAATGGTCTTGCATTAGCCGAAGGATACTTTGGTATTTTAAGTACTGTGTATCATTCAATTGAAATGGTTGTTGCAACAAAAGGCGGTTTTCAAATACGGAGCGCAACTCTTTTGCAATTAAAGCAGTATCAACCGCTATAAACCATCCGCTTGTATTTTCGCTGTGTGTGCCGTAATGTACCTGTCCTGGTAATACATAAAAGATAGATTTATTGTTGATCGTTATTTCGGTAAAATCCACCATAAACGATACGGTTCCCTGCTCAATCATAAAAAATAAATAATGATCATCGCGGTGAGCGCCTATAATACCGCTGTGCTTTTTCCACTTCTTGTCGTTTGTATGATGGATTTCTAACCCTATCTCCGCGCGGCGTTTCAGTTTATGTACAGGTATGTGATTCATGAGGTACGCAAAAATCAAAAAGATTTAGGTAATAAAAAAGCCCTCGGTTAAAAGGGCTTTTAAAAATTTATGCAGTGTAACCAAGTATTTTTAAAACCTGCTTACTGTTTTGTTCTTCGCCAAATACTTCATAATTAAATGTTTCATCACGATTACGGCGTATTAATACATGTTTAGGAGAGGGCAGCAGGCAGTGGTGTATGCCACCGTAGCCGCTTAACACTTCCTGGTAAGCACCAGTATGGAAAAATCCTAAGTATTGTACCTTACGGGTTTTAGGCATATACACACTGTTCATATGCGCTTCCTGATTGTAATAATCCTGACCATCGCAGGTAATGCCACCCAAGTTTACCCGTTCATATTCTGAATCCCAGTTATTTACCGGTAACAAAATATATTTTTGATTTAGTGCCCAAACATCCGGTAAGTTGGTTATAAATGAACCGTCCAGCATTAGCCATTTTTCGCGGTCGTTTTGTTGTTTACGGCCTAATACTTTGTATAAAATGCCTGAAGCTTCGGCACAAGTATATTTTCCGAACTCGGTAATGATATCTGGTTCTTCAACGTCGTGTTCGGCGCAAATTTCTTTGATACGTTTAACAATCTCATTGATCATATACTCGTAATCAAAGTCGAACACCAGCGAATCTTTGAACGGCATACCGCCACCAATATCAAGCGTATCTAAATCCGGATTAATTTTCTTGAACTTGCAATAAAGCGTTACATATTTTTCAAGCTCGTTCCAGTAATATGGTGTATCAGAGATACCCGAATTAATAAAAAAGTGCAACAGCTTAACCCTAAAGTAAGGGTTCTTCTCAATTTTACTGTAGTAAAAGTCAATAACATCCTCCATTCGAATGCCTAAACGCGAAGTGTAGAACTGCGAATCCGGCTGCTCTTCAGAAGCTATACGTATTCCTAAATTGCAAGGTGTATCCAGCTCAATTTCATCGTCGTAAATATTGAACTCTTCCTTGTTATCCAAAACCGGAATAATGTTTTGGAAACCATCATGCAACATATCTACGATATACTGCTTATATTGATAGGTTTTGAAACCGTTACATATTACTGTAATATCTTTGCTTACGACACCTTTCTTTTCCAGGGCGTCAATCATCGGCATATCAAATGCAGAAGATGTTTCCAGGTGGATGTCGTTTTTTAAAGCCTCTTCAACTACGTGTTTAAAGTGCGAGCTTTTGGTGCAATAGCAATATTTATAACTGCCGCGATAGTTATTTTTAATAATAGCCTGCTGAAACATCAGCTTGGCTTGCTGTATTTTTTTAGAGATAATAGGAACATAAGTAAAACGCAGGGGAGTACCATACGTTTCAATCATCTCCATTAAATTCAGATCGTGAAAGTATAATTCGTCGTCTATGATTTCAAACCCTTCTTGCGGAAAACCCACACTCAGGTCCAGAAATTCCTGGTAGCTTTGCATTCTTATTTTGTCCTCAAATTTTTTCGCAAAAATGTAACTTTTTTTGCGAAATGATCATTAAAGTTTCCCACAAATTTATCGCTCGAATGTAATTTATTTTCAGCGTGTTGTGCAAGCGTTACAATGTTGGTAAATGTACTTCGGCCAGCATACAACGGGCACTGCCACCGCCTACAGCCTCTATGGTTGTCAAATCAGCATAAATTATTTCAACGTACTGCTTTAAACTTTCTACCTGAACGCTATTTAAACAGCTATATGCACTTTTTGACATGACCAAAATTTTTTTGCCTTCATTATTGGTAACTTCCAGCATATTGCCGGCAAAATGGTTAAGCTGAGCTAACTCAATAGCTATGATTTCTTTACCTGTTACTTTTAGTGATTCTATAACCTTTTGTTTCTCATTATCATGCGTAATGCTATCTAAACAAATAATAGCAAATTGGCTGCCTATACACATCATTACGTTGGTATGGTAAATCGCTTGTCCGGTGTTATTTACTGCATTAAATGTTATAGCTTGGTATCCTAAGTATTCGCACACATTTTGAAGCACCTCCTCATTAGTGCGTGGAGAAAGGCAGGCATATGCAAGCTTATTCTCGCGGTCTAACACCATACTGCCTGTACTTTCCAGAAACTTGTCTTGCAACTCAAAGCGACTTAAATCGATGATGTGGTTCACCTGGAACCTATCTTCCAGTTTGCGAATGATATCCTCCCGTCGCTCAAAACGCCGGTTTTCTGCTTGCATGGGATATAATATTACATCTCCGTTTTCATGAAATGACACCCAGTTGTTTGGAAAGATTGCATCTGGCTTTTGCGGTTGATCTGTATCTTTCTGTACCATTACACTTACTCCACGACTGGAAAGCAGGTTTACAAACGCATCAAACTCCTGCAGTGCTTTTTCATGTACTAATTCATTTGTGTTTTTCTGAAAGGTATTGCTTTCGGCCGTTTGCTCATTAAAGCCAAAACTGGCTGGACGTATCATCAGCAGATTTGAAGTGGATTGACCCATATTGCTTTTATTCTAAATAAATAGAAAATAAATGTTAGATGATTTTGTTTGATTAATCGACTCCGCACCTTAAATTATAACGCATCCCTAAACAGCGGCAAACTCATACAGTGAAAGCCGCCGCGTGCTCTGGATAATTCCGAAGAAGGCATCAATATTAATGTGTCTTGCATGTCATGCGGCTCAATTTCGCCGTTCTCAAGTTTTGGCAGTAATTCAGTTACGTGTAAAACATTAAATCCCTGCTCTTTGAAAGCTTCAACCGTTTTATCGTTCCGGTCATATCCTAATACTACACCTTCTTTTAGCGCTAGCAGATTGCAGGAATCAGTCCATTGTTCACGGGCGTCGAAAGGAAAGGTGTTATTGCCAGAGTAAATGAACTTGGTTTTGTCTTTACTATGCAAATCGTTTCTACTAATGTCAATTAATAAATCTTCTATACAATCAAATAATCGCGGCTTTGGCTGACCAGCTAAGAATTGTACAATCTCTGGTTTGTCTTTTGACTTTTTATCAGCAAACCAGCTAATCGGTTCGGGGTCGGGTATTGGTGCTTCAGCGATAGACAGCGATCCAAGCAAAACCCATACGTTGCGTTTAACTTGCGTAAACACTGTATCGATGTGCATGTAGTCGCGCTTGTGCGGAATTTTAAGAACAGTAACTTTATCAACTACTTTATTGGCAAACAAAAGTTTGACGGCTTCGTTGGCTCCGCTGATTGACGTACGTTCACTGCACCCAATAATGACGTGGCCTGGACTAACAACCATCACATCACCGCCTTCAAGCGTGGTTTTTTCTTCGTGCTTTTCGCCGGGACGTAGAAAGTGCTGTACGCTTTCAGATATTTCCAAAATGTTATCGCGATAGGCCTCAAATAAAGGGTGATTAAATAGGATATATCGTGCCAAGAGCGTCTCACGTGATCTTGCCTTTTTAGCAGGTTTATTTAATAGTATGTGGTTGTTAATGGTAATGCCAATATCTCTTGAAAAAATCAAGTTAGGAATGGGAGCAAAAATCATTTCGTCTCTGTGCATCGAACCCGATATGAAAACCTTAGCCAGTTCAACTGGCGGCATATTGATCAACTGCTGTTGCAACCGGTAACTACACCCCTCAATGGCACAAACAGACGATGTTAAGTTTCTGCGGATGCCATCATCTTGCAATATATCAGCTATAAGCGTTTGTATTTCTATCACTTTATCAGACGCATAAAAATGCTCGTGCCCTGGTTTGTAAAAGTTACGGTCTTGCGCTAATGAATCTATCTCAGCAAGCCGGCCTTTAATTTTTTCAGGGTCTAAAAAGTACAGCAACAATTTTATATAGTAGTCATACTCATTTTTGCGCATGGTATCTAAGTGCACTATGTCTTCAAAGAGCCAGTCTTGCGCTTTAGAAGGCACCACTTTACCTAAACCACTGTCGGGGCTGTGAATTAACAATGCACGTAATGTGCCTATTTCAGATGTTACATTTAGTTTTATTTGGGCGGACTGTAGTGTCATAAAATAATAATGACTCAAAGGTATTCAGAATTAATCAATATAATAATAACACAGGGTTAAGGCAATTTATTAATTTTGGCGAATGGATTTTATTGTAAAGGCCACTATCGAGGCCGTTAAAACCTTATTTCAAACAGATATAACCGAAAAAGATGTAAACCTTCAGCAAACCCGTAAAGAGTTTGAAGGTCAGATAACATTGGTAACGTTTCCCTTCACCCGGTTTTCACGCAAATCGCCCGAGCAAACCGGCCAGATGATAGGAGAGTACCTACAGCAAAATGTGGCAGACGTAGCTGCCTTCAATGTCATTAAAGGTTTTTTAAATTTATCTATAGCAGATGCTTACTGGTTGCAATTGTGTCAAAACGAGGTACTTAACCCAGCCTTTGGCACGTTGCCTGCTAATGGCAAAAAAGTAATGGTTGAATATTCATCACCAAATACCAATAAGCCATTGCATTTAGGCCACGTGCGCAACAATTTACTAGGTTACTCAGTGTCCTCTATTTTGAAGGCAGCCGGTTATGAGGTGATAAAGGCGAACTTAGTGAATGATAGGGGTATACATATATGTAAATCCATGCTGGCCTGGCAAAAATTTGGCGAAGGCGAAACACCGGAGTCATCAGGGTTAAAAGGCGATCATTTGGTGGGTAAGTATTATGTGATATTTGATAAGGAGTACCGTAAGCAAATTGACGAGCTGAAATCAACAGGTATAAATGAAGAAGAAGCCAAAAAAACAGCGCCTTTAATTTTAGAAGCGCAGCAAATGCTGCAAAAATGGGAGGCGGGCAACGACGATGTAATTAGCCTTTGGAAAATGATGAACAGCTGGGTGTACGATGGCTTTGCCGTTACTTATAAAAAGCTGGGCGTTAATTTTGACAAGTACTATTACGAATCGAATACCTATTTATTAGGTAAAGATATTATTGAGGAAGGTTTATCTAAAGGCGTATTTTTTAAGAAAGATGACGGTTCTGTTTGGATTGACCTTACCGAAGACGGTTTAGACCAGAAACTGGTACTGCGTGCCGACGGAACGTCTGTATATATAACACAAGACTTGGGCACTGCTCAGTTAAAATATAACGACTTTAGCATGGACGAGTCGATATATGTAGTAGGCAATGAGCAAGACTATCATTTCAAAGTACTGTTTTTAATTCTGCAAAAGCTTGGAAAAACTTGGGCTAAAGGTTTGTACCATTTATCATATGGTATGGTGGACTTGCCATCGGGTAAAATGAAATCGCGTGAGGGAACTGTTGTGGATGCCGACGATTTGATTGACGAGATGGTGCAAACGGCAAGCGAGTATTTTGAAAAACAAGAGAAAAAGCTAGATCTATCAGAAGATGAGAAACAGGCGCTTTTTCCGGTGATTGGTTTAGGTGCTTTAAAATACTTCTTATTAAAGGTAGATCCGTCTAAACGTATTTTATTTGATCCCAACGAATCTATAGAACTACAAGGACACACCGGGCCATTCATACAATATACCCATGCCCGTATCAAATCGGTATTAGCCAAATCTGGTGCCGATTTCAATATCGCAAGTGACATTAATGTAATTGATCCTATAGAACGTGATTTAATTATTCATTTACTTGATTACAATCAAACATTGACTACAGCCGCTAAAGACTTTAATCCTGCTGCGGTTGCTAACTATGCCTATGAGTTAGCTAAACTTTACAATAAATTTTACCATGAAAAGTCAATCTTACAGGCAGAATCTGAAGTTATTAAAACTTTCAGACTCCAATTATCGGCTTCCGCAGCAAAGATCATAGCCAAGTGTATGAATTTGCTGGGTATCGAGGTGCCTGAAAGGATGTAAGATGATAAATTCTTAGTTGTTTTAACATATCTTAAAATGCAGTGGTATAAACACTGCATTTTTTGTTTTATTCAACTTTATAACAGAAGCGCATACCGAATATGCGGCTAAAATGTTTTAGGAAGCCTCACTATTGCCCACTTTTAATAAAATCATAAAAATTTTTTAACTTATTAATGTTTTATTAGGGTTTTGATTTTAATTTTTATATTTTTCGCTCCTGAAAACTATTTTATTAACTCAAAACTATTAACAAATGAAGAAAGTTTTACTTGTTCTTCTCGCTTTGTGCACGTTCGTTCTCAACGATGTATTTGCTCAGAGTAGGAAAATTACCGGTAAAGTATTAGGAAGCGATGACGGCTTGCCTGTTACTGGTGCTACCGTAAGGGTAGTGAATTCAACTATTGGTGTTCAAACGGATGCCAATGGTAACTTTTCCATCAACGTGCCATCCAACGCTACAAGTTTGGCAATATCTTTCATTGGTTTCACCACCCAAAATGTTAGCATTGCAGGTAAAGATGTTGTTGATGTAAAATTACAAGCTAATAATAATCAATTAACTGATGTGGTTGTAATTGGTTACGGTAGTGGAAAAAGAGCAGCGAACGTTGTAGGTACTGTTTCTACAGTTTCATCTAAAGAAATAGAAAACAAACCTGTAGCTAACGCTTTTGATGCATTACAAGGTAAGGTAGCCGGCTTGCAAATCTTTACATCATCCGGTGAGCCGTCAGAAACACCTTCAATTAGAATCAACGGCGTGGGTTCTTTAACAGCAAGCTCTTCTCCATTATTCTTGCTTGATGGTATTCCGGTTGATCAAACTACAATTACTTCTTTAAACCCTAATGACTTTGAAGATGTGACTGTATTAAAAGACGCATCATCTACTTCAATTTATGGTGCGCGCGCAGCAAACGGAGTTATTTATATAACTACGAAAAAGGGTAGTACCAATAGGCCTTCAACTATTCAGATCACTACACAAGCCGGTATTGCTAAAATTGCAAATAAAGACTTCTTTAATCGCTTAATGAATGCTCAGCAGCTTTTAGATTTTCGGTTAAACATCCCTACTGGTTTGCCAGGCGCTTTAACACAGCAAGGTGTAAATGATATCAGAACCCAGTTTGGAGCTAACACTGATACTAAATGGTATGACTATTTCTACAAAGACCAAACGCCAACTTTTCAAACCGTAGCTAATGTGAATGGTGGTGGTGGTAAAACCACTTATTATGTGTCAGCTGGTTATTACAAACAGCCAGGTCTTGCTTACCGTTCTAATTACGAGCGTTATACTCTACGTTCTAATATAAATTCTGTTGTTAATAACTGGATGCAGTTCGGTTTGAATTTATCAGGTGGTTATGATATTAGACAGACCAATCCATACGGAAGTAACAGTACTGCACGGGGTTTGGGTCTGTTAGCGGCACCTTATTATCCAACTGTTGATCCTAGCGGTAACGATTATACATTTATTCCGGGATGGAACGCGTATAATCCTCGGTATAGAGCTTCTAAAAATATAGATCCTCGAAATAAGACTTCATTCAATCCAACTGGCTATATTCAATTAACTCCATTTAAGGGCTTAACATTAAAAAGCCAGGCTGGTTTAGATGCTTACGACTATAGATTTAGTACAATAAGGCTTCCATCTTACCTTGGTTCTATAAACAATGGTAGTGTTAGAGAAGAATTCCAAAGAAACATTACCAGAACCGTTACAAACACTGCTGAGTATCGTTTTAGCTTCCTGCAAAAAAACCACATGTCTGTGTTAGCTGGTCAGGAGTCAATTGATAATTCATTTAGCGGATTTTGGGGTTCATCTACAGGTCAGGTAGACGATCGTTTAATATTATTAAATAACGGTCCTAGTAGTCGTGATTTAGCATCATACAAGTCTGAATACTCATTTCATTCATTATTCGGACGAGTTAGCTATGATTTTGATACTCGTTATTTTGTAGACGCATCTATTCGTCAAGATAAATCATCTAGGTTTGGTGCAAACAACCGTAGTGCTACCTTCTGGTCTGTAGGCGGTATGTGGAAACTAAAAGAAGAGAGTTTCTTGAAAGAGGTTAACTGGTTAGATGATTTATCATTAAGAGTAAGCACTGGTACCACAGGTAACTCAGATTTCGGCGTTGATAATCAGAACTATTTAAGCCTAGCTTTAGGTAGCACCAACACTTACAATGGCGGAGCTGGTTTGGCTATTTCTGCACCTGGAAACCCAGATCTAACTTGGGAAAAACAGCAAAACACAACTTTTGATGTAACTGCGACAGTTTTTGACAAAGTAAGATTAGATGTAGCATTTTATAACAGAGTTACTACTCAGATGTTGTTGGCTGTGCCTTATGCTTATACTACAGGTTACTCAAGTATATATCAGAACATAGGTAAGCTTAAAAACTGGGGATGGGATGTGTCTTTAGACTTTGATGTTTATAAAAACCGGTCGAAAAAAGCTTACATTACTCCATACTTGAATTTTAACTTTAACCAAAATAAAGTACAAGAATTATTCAACGGTAAAAATTACTGGGTGCAACAAGGAACTGGCGTTGCTTGGGTAGTTGGACAACCTGTGTCGTTCTTATACCCTATATGGAAAGGTGTTAACTCACAAACAGGACTACCTGAATGGTACGTGCCGGGAGCCGATCCTGGTGTAACTCGTAAAGATGATAATGCTATCACTAACACTTTCAATACAGCAGGTTTGCAACAAAACACTGGTATAGGCCGTTATCCTAAATTAAATGGTGGATTTGGTTTAAATGCAGGCTATCAAGGCTTTACTTTAGCAGCTCAATTCAGTTTCTCAACCAAGAAGTATTTAATTAATAATGATCGTTACTTCTATGAAAATCCAAGTCAATTTGCCGGGTATAACCAATACACCACTATTACAGATTATTGGAAACAGCCTGGTGATGTGACCAGATTTCCTAAATATGGTGTACAGTTTACGCAATTTGACAGCCGGTTAATTGAAGATGCATCATTCTTAAGATTAAAGGTTTTTACTTTAGGATATAGTGTACCTGAATCATTATTGAAACGCACCAAAGCAATTAAAGGTCTAAACTTGTTTTTAACAGGTCGTAACCTTTTAACTTTTACCAAATATACTGGTCCGGACCCAGAAGTTGACTCCAACTTGGCTTTAGGAACAAATCCTAACACTAAACAATACACTATAGGCTTAGATGTTAAATTCTAAAAATTAGGTAGATATATAAATTTATATTGAAATGAAAAAAATTAAAATAGGTTTTATTGCAGGTGTTATTGCTTTGACAGCAACTACATCTTGCAAAAAGCTCGATTTGACTCCATACGATTCTATTGAAGTAACAACCGCGTTCAGAAACATGCAGGATGCACAGTTATGGGACAACGGTTTATACGCTATATTACGTGGTCGTGTTTACGGTACTTACACGGTTAGTCAGGATGTGCAGGCAGACCAATTGAACGCTACGTTAGATTATGGTAACAGAAATGGTTCACCACACAGATGGGGAGACTCATTCTTAGCTGACGACGGCTCACTTACTACAGCATGGCAACAATACTACTATGCTATTACTGATATCAATAAAGCTTTAGAAGGTTTCGAAACAATTGCAGTAACTGGTGCTGACGCAACAAAGTTAAACCAGTATAAAGGTGATGCTTTGCTGGCAAGGGCATTTTATTATCACAATCTTATTATTCGCTTTGCAAAGCCGTATGAGCCTGCCACAGCTGCTACAGACTTGGGTGTTCCTTTGATCACAAAATATGATGTTTCGCTACAACCATCTAGGGCTAGCGTAAAACAAGTTTATGATCAAATTATTGCTGATATTACACAAGCAAAAACCTATTTGACAAGTGTAGCCGGCGTACCGGGAGCTAAAACCTTTACCATTGATGCGGCACTTGCATTGGAAGCAAGGGTGAGACTTCATATGCAAGATTGGACAGGAGCATATACGGCAGCCAACACCGTAATTGGTCGTTCCACTTATCCGTTGATATCATCTATAGATAGCTATAAGGCTTATTGGGCAACTGATGGAACTCAAGAATCTATATTGCAGATGAATGTGAATACAACCAATGAGTTCCCGAATGTTAATAATATCTATTTGGGATATTTAGCAGGAAACAAGAGATTTGATCCAGACTTTGTTCCGGCTCAGTGGGTGATAAATTCATATGCAGACGCAGATATTCGCAAAACTGCATATTTTGAAAGCAAGCCAATTGCAATTTCAACAACAAACAACATTAATTTAATTTTAGTAAATAAATATCCTGGCAATCCGTCTTTATTTACTACAGCAACTACAAATTATGCACATGCACCTAAGGTATTTCGTGTAGCTGAGCTATATGTTATTGCTGCCGAAGCTGCATACAAAGCAGGAAACGAAGGAAATGCTTTAACTGTATTAAATGCGTTGCGTACCGCTCGTGGTATCGGATCAGTAAACGTATCCGGAACCGCATTGTATCAAGCCATTAAAGATGAGCGTTTCCGTGAATTAGCTTTTGAAGGGTTCCGTTTGTTTGACTTAAAACGCTGGCACGAAGGTTTTACCAGACATGATGCACAAAACACTTCCGTAATTAACAGGGGAGCTACTTTTGACGCGTTGTCTGTACCTGCCAATGCAGACAAATTCACTTGGGGTATACCTACTAACGATATCATTATCAATTCAAATTTGGTTCAAAACCCAGGTTGGTAATCAATATCATTTCAACAAAAAAGGCTGTCTCAAAGACAGCCTTTTTTGTTGAAATGATATTTGGAATTATATTAATCAATCAGAAAAGTAGTTACGTCACAACAATTGGCAAATTCTTTTCATCTCAATATTATTAATATTTCCATCACTCAATGATAATAGGGGAATCAATTTAATATCAACTGTTGTAGGAATTTGTCTCCTAATTATACCTTCTGAATAGGTATCTTGTTTTCCGTTAAACATCAAAGCTTTAACTTTAATTCCTTTTTGCTTCAACAATTCTAGTGATAATAATGTATGGTTTATACTGCCCAAGTAATGCTTAACCACCAATATTACTTCCGCATCAAATTTTTGAATTAAATCAACTACAAACTCATTATCGTTCAACGGCACCATTAATCCACCGGCTCCTTCTATAATAAGCTGATTATTTGTTTCAGGCATCGTAATTTTATTTAAGTCAATTTTGACGCCATCCAGGTCGGCTGATTTATGCGGCGAAAATGGTTGTGTAAGCTTGTAAGCTTCAGGATGAAATTGGGATACTGAATTTGATACCAGCCTGCGCACTTTCATGGTATCACTATTATCTAAATCGCCCGATTGTATGGGTTTCCAGTAATCAGCTTTTAACTTTTCAACCAATATAGCCGATACTATAGTTTTACCCACATCAGTGCCTATGCCTGTAACGAATAAAGGTTTTTTATTTTCCATCAATAAAGCGTTTTATCTGTTGTGTTAACTGACTAATTTCGTTTTTGGTGTTGTAGGTGTGAAGGCAAATGCGCAACCGTTCAGACCCGGCAGGCACGGTTGGATTTAGAATCGGTCTCACGTCAAAACCATCCGATTGTAATTTATTAGCAAGCTGAACTGCTTTCTCGTTGCTGCCTAATACAACGGTTTGAATTGGACTGTTGTTTACTGCTGCGACACCCTCAATTGCACATGTATAATAATTGATTATATCGAACAAATCATTGTTGAGGTCTGCGTGCATATCCAGATATTGGTAGGCAGCTTTTATGGAAGCCAATTGATGAAAAGGTGCTGCTGTGGTGTATATAAAAGATCTGGCAAAATTTATAAGATACTCACGCAATACTGCACTGCCTAGCACTGCTGCCCCATGACAACCTAATGCTTTACCATAGGTTATAATCCTTGCAAATACCTCATTTTCTAATCTTGACTCATTGATTAGTCCTTTTCCAAAAACGCCTGTAGCGTGGGCCTCATCTACTATCAAATTTGCGTCATACTTTTTTACTAGCTGTGCTAAATCTTTAAGTGGTGCTAAGTCACCATCCATGGAGTATATACTTTCCACTACAACATAGCAAGTACCTTTAGACACTTTCAACTTGCTTTCCAAGCTTTCCAAATCGTTATGTTTAAAGTTAAACCGATTAGCATGACTCAATCGGATACCATCTATAATAGAGGCATGAATAAGTTCATCGTGAATTACGGTGTTGCCACGTTGCGGTAAAGACGATAGCAAACCTAAATTTGCGTCATAGCCTGAGTTAAATAATAAAGCTGCTTCACTCGAATGGAAGCCAGCTATATACGTTTCCAATTGTTCTGCATACTCAGAATTGCCGGCTAACAGTCTCGACCCGGTAGAACCGTTGAGTACTTGTCCATGACGTTCAATTTCTTGCTCAATCTGATGCTGTAATTCTAACGACCTGGCTAAACCTAAGTAATCATTCGAGCAAAAATCAATCAACCCATTTGCGGATTTTAACCGACGGAATATGCCGTCTTCGCGCCGTTGATCAAGCTTTTGTTGTATGTATTGATGGGCTGTTAGCATTAAATTTTTTTCAAAAATAAAAAAAGCGGCTTATAGCCGCTTTCAAATCATTTAAAATGTCGCTTATTTTTGTGCAGGAGCACCACCACCGTTTTGACGACGAGCACGTTGTTCTGCCAGCATTTTGTCATAAGCTGTAGCTTGCTCTGGAGTAAGAATAGCTTTAATTTTTTCAGTTCTTTTCTCCATCATTGGGCGCATAGCCTGAAACATAGCTTGCCTGTCACCATTTGAGGCAGTCATAATACTGTCTCTGGTTTTCGCATCAGTTTGGAAAATGGCTACCAATTTACTAGTTTGATCGTCAGTTAATTTTAACTGCTCCTTAAATTGTTTTGCTTGCTCCTCAGGGCTTCTTCTCATGCCGCCTTGTGCAAAGCTAACTGCGCTGATACCTAATAGAAAGCAGCACATCAATAAAATCTTTTTCATCGCTTTGTTTGTTTAGTGTTTTGATAAAGTTAATCGCTTAACGTTTAATATCAACGATGTAACTTAATTGTTGCTTTGCTGTAATTTAGCGATAGACTTTTGCATGGAGGCCATCATGCTAGTTAAATTTTCCATAGTAGGCGTAGGCGCCGGTTCTGGTAATTGTGTTGACAGATAAGCTTTAGCTTTCCAAACTTCCAAAATATCGTCACTTGTAATTTCATATGGTTCGTACACCGGGTTATCTGATATTAATTTTAAGCTCCGGTTTTCTTTGTATTTATTGCCCGCACGTTTGTAAACAACACCTTCGGTTTTTGACACTATCACATAAGTGTCGCCGGCTTTAATATCAGCCCAGTTTTCTACATATTCACCTATTATTACAGCACCTGAAGGCAGCGGCAACATAGAATCACCTTTAATTTCAAACGCCCGGTAAGTGCCTTGTTTAAACATAGGCAAATAAAATTTTGGTAATGCAGCAACATACTCAGGGTCGGCGTAGCCATTTAAATAACCTGCACTTGCCTTCACCGGAACCATTTCTATATTCTCGTTATCTTCTTTGTCTACAGAGATGCTTAGTACACGTAAATTGGCTGGGTTGCCTTTTGGTTTCGGCGCCCATTTTTCGTTTATCGTTTCATTGATGAAGTCATCAACGCTCACTTCAAAATAAGATGCTATTTTTTTTAGCAAATCATATTTAGGATCTGCGCGATCTTCCTCATATGCGCCCACTAAAGAACGTTTTATGCCTATTTCATCAGCAAACTGCTGTTGGGTGAGGCCTTTCTTTTTTCTAAGAAATTTAATATTTGATGAAATTATTGACATAAAATTTGGAATTGCTAAATTTGTTAGTAACTTTATGCTCATAAAATTAGTAAGAAATTTTTATTCAGCAAAATTTATTATCATTATGAAACAGTTTATTTATATCATTACCGACAGAAACCGTAACAATCTACATGTTGGACTTTGCTCTGATATGATGAAAACTGTTCAGTTTTACCGGGATATGCCAACGTTGTTTTTCGACAAATCGCAGCAATTAAGCCGCTTGGTTTATTTTGAAGAGATAAGTAATGAAGAGCAGGCAATGGAGCGCTTCAAATTTGTTAGCACGTTTACCCGGTCTCAAAAAGAAAAGATGATTAGATCTGTAAACCCTAACTGGATAGACCTGACCATCGGCTTAAATTTAGAAAGCAATCTGCGTACTCGTCCGCATTTGCGTCCGGCACTGGCTACAAGCCGTCGCGGAATTACTCTTTAATGAATTTTAGTGCAGCTGAATTCATACAATAGCGTTTGCCACCTTTGTTAGCAGGGCCGTCGTCAAACACGTGCCCAAGGTGCAGGCCAGTGCTGCGTTCCATTACTTCGGTGCGTTCGCCATCAGCATCGGTTACCAGCAACACTTTATCTTTGCTTACTGGTTTGGTAAAGCTGGGCCAGCCGGTGCCGCTATCAAATTTGGTGTCTGATGTAAACAACACGTCACCGGTTGCAGCGCTTACATAAACTCCTTTTTCGTGATTGTTCCAATAGGCGTTATGAAAGGGCGGCTCTGTACCTTTTTCTACCATTATGCGGTAGGTATTTGAATTTAGTTGTTTTTTCCACTCTGCTACCGGTTTGCTCTTAGGCCCCTTTGGCTGCTGGGCTTGACCGTTTATATCCTGGCAACTTAATATAGCTGCAAATGCAGCGACAGACAATATTACACTCAACTTCTTCATAACATATATACGAATTTGTAATACCGCCAGATTTAAAGCGGTGTTACAAAGCCTTTTCCTTTGGTATTAAAACGTTTGTAATGCCGTGTAGTATGCCATTGTTTTGTAAAACATCAAATTGTGCTACTACGCTCTGTCCGCCAGTTTCATCATACAACACAATATTCCGATTGCTGTCAAGTCGGGCTATTATTTTACCTCCGGACAAGGTTACAAAAGAAGCTTCTCCTTTTCCATCTTTTATTTGCTTGGCAATATCTTTTGCATTGAATCGGCCCGGAACCGCATGGTAGGTAATAATATTGCTAAGCTCATATTTATGAGCTGGCTTTAGCAAACTATCTAGTCGCGCTTGTCCAAATTTTTCAACAAAGGCACTATCGTTTGGTACAAATAAAGTAAGTGGTCCACGGCTTTTAAATGTGCCCACTAAACTGGCTGAGCGAAGGCATTCTAAAAAAAGTGTATGTGATTTAGATGATGTCAGATTTTCAACAATATCCATTATGGAATTCATCTTTGCACCGTCCAATAAACGCTGTTCATTTTTCACGTATTGCTGAGATCGTACAGAGTCTTGATATGATGATCCCCGGGGCACGGCGTTCTGACTATATGAAGTAGCAGCGCTAAAGAGTAACAAAAATAGTATCAGAATATATTTCATAGACATAAGCAATTAAGTGTATTAACTTAATTAGTGTTATCTGGTTTTACAAGCATAAAAAAAGCGGCTTAAATAGCCGCTTTTTGTTTTTCGTATTATCAACACTTACCAGCCTGGTGCGAAGTTTAAGCCAAACACCGCTCCGGTTGCGCTTGTACGAGTAAAGGGCACCGCAACATATGGCTCTAAAATCAGATACCCAAACAGATTTACCCTTAGTGATACACCAGCACTAGTGATAGGTACACGCGAGTAAATGCCGTAAAATTGTTCTTGATTTTTGGTGTCTAAAATTGGAACACCGTTGTTGTTAACTAATTTTTCGGTACGCAGAAGGGTAGGCTTTGATTTAAATTCAATTTTATCACCAGCGTTCCAAGCTAAACCAGCATCAAAGAAAAAGTTTAAGTCAGTGAATAAAAATTTCGACTTAATTTGTGCCAGTTTTTCAGGTCCGGTAAAGGGCAGCCTTATTTCAAAGTTGGCTACGGCAATACGATTTCCGGATAATTGATTAATATCAAAGCTGCTTTGCGGTATAGCACTAGCATCAGCATAATAGCGAGGCTGTGTGTTGCCTGTTCTGTTATAAAAACTACTATACTCGTATCCGCGTATTAAAAACGGGTATCCTAAATACATTGGATAGAGCGCATTCTCAGTGTTGCCAAACCGGCCCGTTCCGTATAACCGGCCAGCAAAAGTAACAGGCTTTGTACGCACATATTTTCTTAAGTCGACGGTTGGGCTAAAGAATTTAAATGTCCCCACGTTATATTGCGCATCTAGGCGGTAACGGAAACCGCTTAACGGCGCTGCAATCCCAAAATATGAGTTGTCGCCAACCAGAGCAGTATTCACATTGAATATTGCAAACGGACGCAAATCTATGTTGTTTTGGTCACGATATTCACTGCGTGATACCGTGTGCCGATCTTGACCTAAATAATTGCCTAAAATCAAGCTGTCGTTTCTGGTTGTGTACTGAGCATATTCGCTGTACCGCTGTATACGGTAAGAATAATAAGAAGCACCTGCACCGAATTCGACTCTGGTGGAGCGAGAGAATGGATATGACGCCAGTACTCTTCCTGAACTTTCAAAGGTTCTGATGATATCTGTATACTGTTCATATGCAGGTACATCCTGACCGTTCACACTTAGGGTAGTAAGTCGGTTTCCGAAATTACCATACTGATATGGAATATGTGAAAGACCAACACCCAGGTTCCAACGGCCTTTTTGATTCAAATAAAGCACCTGAGCACCAAAATCGTAAATCTCGCCATTAATAGCAGCACCAGCATAGATTTGGTTGCGACCTAATATATCGCTGAAAACGCCTTGAACACCACTGGCCAAACCCGTACCGTAATAGCTGCTTACACCAACACCTACGCCGCTACTGGCCAAGTAATCGAGTTTAAATTGTGGTTTGTAAGGAACATTATGAATCGAGTCGGCTGGAATGCGTTGGTAAGCCAGATAATTATTTAAATTGGTGTTAATCAAATCAACACCAACTGCGCCTGAGGGTGGCAGCATTGCGGCACTGAAATTGGTTTCTCCACCGGCCACAACTTTTGGTTTAAAGTCGGACGCTTTAGCGTTGTACAGCGAATACTTTTGAGAACGATAGTAGGAGTACAGCACATCGTCGTTATTGGATATACTAAGCGCTGGGGAAAACTCAGTGATGCCGCTGATACCGGTAAATAAATCGGTCATCTGTTCAACGGTACCGTTTGCTTTGCTATATCGGTATAAGTTTCTAAATCCGTCGCGGTTAGATAAAAAATATATTTTACTGTTGTCTGCCGAGTATTGCGGGTTAAGGTTGTTGGCACCGTCAAATACTTTGATATCGGTTACTTTCAAAGTAGCCAGATCAATTTCGGCCAAATTGAATGATATCGTTTGCGATAAAGAGGCGTCGTAGGTAGTACGGTCGCTCGAAAATACTATTTTCTTTCCATCTCTTGAAAAACTCGGCTGATAATCTGAATACTTATCATCAGTTAATTGTGTAAGCTTTTTGGAACTGAAGTTATATAGATATAAATCGCTGTGACCGTTAGCAAGACCTTGAAATGCTATCTGAGAACCATCTGGCGACCAGGTTAAATTACTAAACTGCTCGGCCTTGCCCATAGATAAATTACTAAGCACGCGTCCACTGGGTACTTCAACAACTAGCATGCGGTTGCGCCCGCCGCTAAATACGCTAAACGCAAACCTTTTACTATCCGGCGACCATGCACCTGTTGATTCAATAAAGTTAAATTCGTCGATATGAGTGTTCGACGTTTTACTGGTAAGCTTCTTTATCACTCGCCCCGTCTGTGCATCTGCTAAAAACAGATCTATTGAAAACAAATCTTTTTCGGACAGGAACGCAAGATATTTACCATCCGGACTGATAGCCGGTGCTACGTTCATCTCACCACCGTTTTTGCTGTCGATAATTCGCTTTCCTACTGGTGTTTGCAAAGTGTCTTTTAAGAATGGCTGATAAGTGGAAATGATAGAGTTTTTCCAAAGATTAGATAAGGTTTTATCATCATAACCAAAGGTGCGGCGTATTCCATACTCTAAGCCAAACCGTGCTGTATTTTTGAAGAAGGGTACAATAATACTATCGCCGTAAGTTGACCCCAGGTATGACCAGAATGCCTCTCCATAACGGTAAGGAAAGTACTTAGTACTTTCTGTCAAATCACGTATAGTCGGGATGTCTTTGTTCAAATAGGCGTCGCGCATCCACATAGCGGTATAAGCATCTTTTTTACCTAATGATAAATATTCGGCCATACCTTCAATCATCCATAGGGGTAAATTGTTGATATTACCTAAGCTGCTGGTATCATTAACCAGCAACATATGGTACTGAAAAGCGTGAACCAATTCGTGTCCCAGTACGTGTCGGGTTGTTTGGTTGGTTTCCATAATAGGCATTACCACCCTGTTTTTTAAACCTTCGGTAACACCACCTGTACCCACGCCAATATCACCGTCAATAGCAGTGGTTTGTTGAAAGTCGGGGTGATCGGCATATAAAATGATTGGGTTAGCGCGTCTGAAAGTATCCCTAAACACCTGTTGATGCAGGGTATACCACAACTCACTTTCCTGCGCGAAACGCTTGAGCAGGCTGTCGTTTTTCAGGTAATAATAAATTTCGAAGTGCGGTGTTTTATAAACCTTAAACTTTAAATTTTTATAACGCACTTTATTCTGGCCAAAGTACTGCGCCCGCGCCTGACTGCTTAAAAACAAGGCACTAATTACACAGGTAAAAATCACCAGATATTTTTTGGCTTTACTTACGGTGAAGTAATTGTTGCTCATATGGATGAATAAGGTATAACTGTTTTTTAAAAAGTGTTAAACCGTGTCAATATAATCATTACCCAACTATTATTTATCTTCGGCAGGTGGGTTTTGCTGTTGGGTTTGAGGCGGTTCTACGGTTTGTGGTGTGGCCGACGTGGTGTCTTCTGGTGCCGACAAACTATCAGTTTCCGAAGATGTTGTATCTATGGATATCCGCGGCGATACACACATGTACGATTTGGTGATTTTTACCCATGGTTTTGGAAATGGCCCAGGCTGATAACCGGACTTAGGGTCTGCATATACTCGTTCCATAAAGCTACCAAATATCGGTAAAGCAGTATGTGATCCTTCGCCACTTTCGGATGTATTAAAGTGGACGCTACGGTCATCAGCACCTACCCAAACACCTGTAACTAAGTCTTTTGTGATACCCATATACCAGCCATCCACATAATCAGACGATGTGCCGGTTTTGCCACCTATTTGGTTACTCGCTTTTTTCCAAAGTCCCGGATATTCCCACAAAGCCTGTGATGTGCCGCCTGGTTCTTCCATACCACCACGGAACATATACAACATCAGCCAGGCAGTTTCTTCACTTAAAACTTTGGTGGTTTTAAGCTCAAATTCTTCCAATACTTTATCATCATGATCTGTGATTTTGGTTACGAGTAACGGGTCAATACGTTCACCTTTGTTTAGGAAAGTGCTATAAGCCCGAACCATCTCATATACCGAAACATCATTAGAGCCCAGTGATACGGAAGGTACCGATTTCAGCGGACTTTCTATGCCACACTTATGTGCATATTCTACCACTTTATCCCAGCCCACTTGTTGGGTAAGCTGTGCGGTAATGGAGTTTACCGATTTGCCCATGGCCCAGCGCAATGACATTTCTCGGTATGAAAAATGAAAGTCGGCATTATTGGGCGACCAAACTTCTTGTTTGCCATCTTCAGTATACGAGATAGACACCGGTTTGTCAGTAAACTTATCGCAAGGAGTAAAGCCGTTATCTATAGCTGTTAAATAAGCAAAAGGTTTAAATGTTGATCCCGCTTGACGCTTTGCCTGATTTACGTGATCGTAATTGAAATATTTGTGATTAATGCCGCCAACCCAAACTTTGATTTTACCGGTTGTGGGTTCGATAGACATCATGCCTGTATTAAGGATTCGGGCATAGTATTTTATAGAGTCGACAGGAGAAAATGTAGTGTCTTGTTCACCATTCCAAGTAAACACCTTCATGCGTTTCTTAGTGTTGAAGTACTCATTTATCTTGGTGGTGTCGCCATTAAACTTTTTTTCTAAAATTTTATAAATAGGCAAGCGTTGTTCCGCTTTAGGAATAAAATCTACAATTTCTTTTCCTTTAGAATCACGCCATGGGTTTTTACCTCGCCAGATATTATTAAAGCGCTTTTGAAGCATCTTCATTTTTTCTTCAACGGCCTCTTCGGCATATTGCTGAAGGCGTGAATCAATGGTGGTGTATATCTTTAAGCCATCTTCGTATAAGTCGTAATCTTTTTCCTTCAACCACTTAGCCAGCCATTTTTCTACCGCGCGACGCAGATAAGAGTCGCCCTGACCGTCTTCTTCTACATAGCTCAAATTTAAGTTTAACGGTTGTGCCGAATTAGTTTTGTAATCTGCATCCGATAGAAATTTATATTTATTCATTTGGCTCAGCACCACGTTGCGACGCTCCAATGTACGCTCGGGATTACGGATAGGGTTGTATGTGGAGGTGGCTTTTAGCATGCCAATCAACATGGCAGCTTCGGCTGGCGTAACAGCATTTGGCGTTTTGTTGAAATACTTTAATGTGGCAGTTTTAATACCAAAGCTATTATTGCCAAACGGTACGGTGTTGAAATATAAGGTTAAGATTTGCTGCTTGTTGTAGATATGTTCAATTTTATACGCAGTTAGCCATTCTTTAAACTTATAAACCACTGTACGTAATACGGGTATATGCCTTACAACGCCTTGTGACTTACGTTTACGGGTTTTGAACAGATTTTTAGCAAGTTGTTGGGTGATTGTACTTGCACCACGCTTGTCGCCTTTTGCTGTTGATGCCAAGCTGGAAAAAAAGGAATAATAGTCTACACCATGATGTTTGTAAAAGCGCACATCTTCTGTCGCAATTAATGCGTTGACGAGGTTGGGAGACAAATCTTTGTATTCGATAGGCGACCGGTTTTCTTTATAAAATTGAGCTAAAAGTTTGCCGTCAGCCGTGTAAACTTCTGAAGCTACCGATAAGATGGGGTTCTTAATATCCTGTAGGCTAGGCGAGTAGCCAAACATGTTTAAGAAGTTTAATTCAATAGAGCAGAATAGGATGATTACAAAGTAGAGGAGTATAACAAAGTAACGCAGAAAGGGATTTCGGATACGTTTAAACATTGGATAAATATGTGAAAAATATATCGGTACTAGATATAAATATCAATAACGAAAATCTATTCGGTAAATTTTAAGTTAATAAAGTACAAAGCTATTTTTATCTATGGAAAATGTAAGTAACAAATTTAAAATATCTGACCGCAAAAAGATCTCGCTTAAAGATTATGATACCGGAGAGACGCTAGGTTACAAAAAAGAAGATGCAGATGAAGTGCTAGCCGGTCTTATAAAAAAAACTAACGAATTACATACCAGGTTGTATGCGGATAACCGCCATGGTTTGCTTATCATATTTCAGGCTATGGATGCTGCAGGTAAAGATAGCGCTATCAAACATACCTTCTCTGGTCTTAACCCGCAAGGTTGCCAGGTTTACAGTTTCAAACAGCCAAGTTCAGAGGAATTGGATCATGATTTTTTATGGCGGCATTACAAATCACTGCCCGAGCGTGGTCGCATTGGTATACACAACCGTTCGCATTATGAAAACGTGCTGGTTACCAAAGTTCATCCCGAGTACGTTTTAAATGAAAATTTGCCGGGCATTAGTAGCGCTGATGATTTAGATGAAAGGTTTTGGAAGCACCGTTACAAAAGCATCCGGGAGTTTGAAAAGCACTTGACACGTAACGGCATTACTATTATTAAGTTCTTTTTACACGTGTCTAAAGATGAACAGAAAGAGCGCTTTTTAGCCCGTATTAATGAACCGGAAAAGAATTGGAAGTTTTCGGCGGCCGACATTAAAGAGCGGCAGCATTGGAAAGAATACATGGAGGCTTATGAAGAAGCTATTGGTGAAACGGCTACTGAAGAAACTCCTTGGTATGTGATTCCTGCTGATAAGAAGTGGTTCACCCGAATTGCCATTTCCACCATAATACACGACACTTTACAAAGCTTAAACTTACAATACCCAACACTTCCTGAAGAAGAAAGGGAAAGGCTTGGAGAAGTGAAGCGATTGCTGGAAAGTGAAGAATAGTAGAACCTGCATGATAAACAACGCGATCAGGCATTGTTTATCATGCAGGCATTTGCTTACCTTACGGTTATTTCATCAGCAAAAATATATGAGAGACTGCCTTTATTTTCGTGCCAATCCGGTAACGGGCCGTATTGTTTAGCAATTACCTTAATATACCGAGCGTTAGTGTTTAACATACTATCAAAACTTTGGGTTTGCACCTTAGTATCTTCTGCATTGATCTTAGTATTCACTGTAGCAACAGTTCTATAATTCTTACCATCGGTTGATACCTGGTATTGGACATATTTAGGAAATATGATCCATGAGCCAGTATCCTGCAAAGTGTTAAGACTAACTTGATGAATTGGTTTTACAGTGCCCACATCGATAATAGCCTCCAAATCATTACCCTGATAGCCTTGCCAATTGCCTAATCGCCAGTTAGTTTGGCCGGTCAATCCGTCAACTAAACTTTCGTCGCCTTGTGCTGCATAATTAGGAAGGTATTTGCTTACTTGAATCACTTTCATATCGCTGTTAGCTTTAACAAAAGTGCCACTATTTACTAAGCTGCTTTTTCCGTTTTTAACAGCAATTGCTTTGATTAAAGTGTTGTCGCTGATACTGATGGGCTTGTTGTAAAGGGTTGTTGCAGTAGTTGGAGTGCTGCCATCCAACGTGTAATATAATTTAGCATCCGGTTCATAATCTTTAATTTCAATGGTTGCGGCTTGCTTAAACGTGCGGGCGCTGCCAATAAAATACGGATTAGCAACAATTAGAGAGTCGGTTATTTGCGACACAGGCTTTTCAAGTGCTTGCGTAAATAGCTGGTTAGGCAGTCTGCCACTAAAAACCTCAAAATCCCCGCCGTTGGCAATATTTTTATAATCTAATATTAATTTATAATACGGGTTTTTATTTAAGTTCATTCCCTGCAAATACACATTGTTGGTGCTTACAGCTACGCCCGAGTTTAGAATGGTAAACTTTTTGCCATTCTCGAGATTAATTACAGCTTTCTCAAACCTTGGCATTCCAATTTGGAACTGTTGCTGACCAGGCGCTATGTTATAAAATCCAAGTGCGCTCATTACATACCAAGCCGACATTTGGCCGCAATCTTCATTACCGGCCAAGCCATCGGGCTTATTGCTGTATTGCTTATATATAATGTTGTTTAAATTAAGCTGCGTTTTGCCCGGATTGTTGGTGAAGTTATACAGATAAGCAATATGATGGCTTGGTTCATTACCATGAGCATACTGGCCAATTAATCCGGTTACGTCTGCTTGCTCATGGCCGCTTAGTTTGGCGTTAGTGGTAAACAGTTCGTCTAATTTGCTTTCGAGTTTGTCTTTGCCGCCCATGCGCTCAATCAACCCATCTATATCCTGCGGTACAAAAAAACTGTACTGCCACGCATTTCCTTCTGTGTAATTTTTGTTAATTTCAGTCGGCTCAAACGGACTGAACCAGCTGCCGTTTAAACGTGCCTGCATAAAGCCGGTTTGGTTGTTATAAACGTTTTTCCAGTATTGCGCACGCTGTATATATATATTATAATCTGATTGTTTACCGAGCATTTTCGCCATTTGTGCGATACACCAGTCATCGTAGGCATACTCCAGTGTTTTGGAAACTGATTCATTTTCACTGTCTGCTAAAACGGCGCCATATGTTCGGTAAGTGTCAAGTCCAAATTGGTTACGGTCAACAGCCGATTTCATCGCAGTAAAAGCTTTCTCTGCATCGAAATCACGGATGCCTTTGGCATAAGCATCAACAATAACTGGAATAGCATGATTACCTATCATGCAAAATGTTTCATTACTGGCTAGCGGCCATACCGGCAGTAAACCACCTTCATCATACATTGCTAAAAATGTTTTAATGAAATCCAGCGTGCGCTTTCTGTCTATTAGTGTCAGTAAGGGGTGCTCGGCACGAAAGGTATCCCACAGCGAAAAAACTGTATAGTAATTAAAACCTTGTGCAGTGTGCACCTTGCCATCTAACCCACGGTATTGTCCGTCAACATCATTGTAAACGTTAGGCGCCAGCATGCAATGGTACAATGCTGTATAAAATATGGTTTGTTTAACCTTTGAGTAGTCTGTACCGGGCGGTTGTTTGCGAGGTGTGGCAACCCCGTTACCATAGCTGTTGTATTGCTGCTGTTGTACAGGCGGGCCACCGCCTTCTACGTCAATTTTATTCAGTTCTTTGTTCCAGGCAGCTTTGGCTTGTTTTTGTGTCTTTTTTAAATCAAAGTCAGGTATTTCAGCTTCCAGATTTTTTAAAGCACCCTCGGCACTCACAGCAGATATTCCCACTTTTGCAACTACTTCTTTAGGACTTTCAAACTGCACATACATCTTTACGTTTTTTCCTTCTGCGCGTTTTTGGCCTTGTTGCAACACATCATTTAAAGCAATGCCATAACTTTTAAAAGGCTTGGAAAATTTAGCGTAAAAATATACGTATTGATTTTGAGCCCACGCTTTTGATTGTCGTAAGCCGCGAATTTCGTGATCGTTAACCACTTCAATCCAGGAGTTAAGCACTTTGTCGTTATGCTGTAGATCAATGATGATATTGCCTTCATTACTAGATGTATATGTGTATTTGTGTATACCGGCGCGCTGGGTAGCTGATAGCTCGACCTTGATGTTGTATTTGTCTAGCTGCGTTCTGTAATATCCTGGTGAGGCTGCCTCATTTGATTTTTTGAAGCCGGAACGATAGTCTGTATTTTTAAGTTGAGGTTGCCCGGTGGTAGGCATAAACAAAATGTCGCAGTAGTCTGTCACGCCTGTTCCACTTAAATGGGTGTGCGAAAAGCCATAAACAAGTGTGTCAGAATAATGGTAGCCCGACGAACCGTCCCATCCCTCTAAACGAGTATCCGGGCTAAGCTGAACCATACCAAATGGCATTACGGCACCTGGGTAAGTATGTCCATGTCCACCCGTACCTATAAAGGGATTAACTAGGAGCGTGTAATCTTTATCTTTCTTTTTTTGTGCGGATGATGTTATGCCTAAAGCACAGAGTGCTAAGCATAACAAAGTTGTACAAGATACTTTATCGTAAAAATGCATGTATGGTTGTAACCCTTTTGGTTAGCAATGCAAGGTAAGCAGTTTACTACTTACATACAATACGGCAAAGTTAAGCGGTTCTGTTTGTTGCAAATGGCTTTATTCGTCAAAGTGAAAACTTTCCATGTCTTTTAAAAAGGGAAGTGCCCTGCGCGTTTTTATAACTTCCTCTCCATTGATGGTGAAGGTGTAAACGTCTTCTTCGTCACGTTTATAATAGACAACATTACCCATTGGGTCTATACACGTCGAATCGCCAGAATGGTAAACCTCATTACCGTCATGTCCAACACGGTTTACACCAATAACGTAAGCTTGGTTTTCTACAGCGCGTGCCGGTATAAGCGTACGCCAGTGTAAAGCCCTACGCTCGGGCCAGTTTGCCACAACCAGCAGTAAATCATATTTCGGATCCGTATTTCGCATCCAAACCGGGAAGCGAAGGTCATAGCAAATCATTGGGCAGATGTTCCATCCCTTTAATTCAACCAGCAGCTTTTTACTACCGGCTGTATAAACTTGATGCTCTTTGCCCAAAGCAAACAAATGGCGTTTATCGTAACATTCGAAAGTGCCATCGGGGCGCATCCATATTAAGCGGTTATAGTATTTTCCGCCATCGTGTATGGCTAGGCTACCGGTTACTACGCATTCATATTTTTGTGCGGTAGCTTGCATCCATTGCATGGTTTTGCCGTTCATAGGTTCGGCCAAACGCTCAGCTTCCATTGTAAACCCGGTATTAAACATTTCGGGCAATACAATCAAATCAGTTTTAGTACGAATACCTGATAACTTCAAAGATATATTTTGAAGATTTTTATCAATGTTTTCCCAAAATAGATAGCCCTGGTAAGTAGTGATTTTTAAGTTTTCCATAACGAACGGCTTAAATATGTACTAAAAGGTTTATAACGGATAAGGCAATTATTATATTTTCATCAAACGTTCTATAGCACGGTCGAGTGTTTCGATCTTCTTAGCAAAGCAAAATCTTAACACTTGGTAATCAATGGCTTTGTTATAAAACGCTGAAACTGGTATAGCCGCCACTTTAAACTCAGTGGTAAGTCTTTTAGCAAATTCCGCATCCGATTCGTCACTCATACCAGTATATCTTACCGATTGAAAATAAGTGCCCGAGCAAGGTAGTAATTCAAATCTGGTTTGTGATAAACCAGTTCTAAAATGATCCCGCTTTTCCTGAAAAAATTGTGGTAACGCAAGATATGACTGCTCATTTTTTAAATATTCAGCAACAGCCACTTGCATAGGTGTGTTAACACTAAAAATTAAATACTGATGCACTTTGCGAAACTCTTGCATTAAATGTGCGGGCGCCATACAATATCCTAGCTTCCATCCGGTGCTATGAAACAGCTTGCCAAACGAAGCTACAATATAGCTGCGTTGCTGTAATTCTGGATAACGGGCCATGCTTTGATGCGTTTGCCCATCGTAAATAAGATGTTCATAAACTTCATCGCTCAAAATTAAGATGTCACGATTTTTCACAATAGTAGTTAACTGTTCAATATCATCTTGCTGCAAAATAGTTGATGTAGGGTTATGCGGCGAATTTAAGATAATCATCCGCGTGCGAGAACTAATCAGGCGCTTCACCATTTCCCACGGAATGCGATAGTCGGGCGGTTCTAAGGCTAATGATTTTACGGTGCCGCCCATCAATTTAATGGCAGGAGCGTAGGCGTCATAAGCAGGTTCAAACACAATAACCTCATCATTGGGATGGATAGTGGCACAAATTGCTGTAAATATGGCTTGCGTACCACCGGCGGTTACTGTTATTTCGGTGTCAGGGTTATAAACAGCGCCATATAACTTTTCGGTTTTTTCGGCAATGCGCTCGCGTAAAGCTGGTAGTCCGGCCATTGGCGCATACTGGTTATGCCCATTTTTCATAGCGGTATTTACCAGTTCAATCAACTCGGCAGGGCATTCATAATCTGGAAAACCTTGCGATAAATTAATAGCGCCCACCTCATTTGCCAGGGCCGACATTACAGTAAAAATAGTAGTTCCGGTTTGCGGAAGTTTAGACACAGGTATCATGTAGGGGCTAAATTAGTTAAAAGCAGGTAAAAAAAACCGTATGCACATAAACTATTAACGCAGAATTGCGCAATTGCTTACTTTAGTGCGATGAAGTATACCAACTGCCTTTCCCTTTTTGTTAGCGCTTGTTTACTAACAGCCTGTCAGTCATCTCACAACAAAAATATGCCTGTTGTAGGCTTTGTTGATGCTTTTGAAGATGCAACTATTGCCCAGGCAAAAAACGGTTTTGTAGACGCCCTGGCAAAGCAAGGGTTCAGCGAAAAACAAAATAATATTAAAATAGAATATCGTAATGCACAAGGCAGCATTCCAACACTTACCCAAATAGTAAACTACTACGTTGCTGAACCGGTAGACCTGCTGGCCACCAGCACTACCTTATCATCAGTAACAGCTGCTCAAAAAACCAAAAGCATACCTATATTCATGATGGTGTCGCCAACGCCCCAACGTGCTCACTTGGTAGATGCGCAAGGCAAAACGCAACCAAACCTATTTGGTACTGTAGAGGATTTAAATTATATTGATACGTCATTTAGCCTGATACCTAAATTGTTGAAACCAAGAGGTAGTAAGTTGGTAGTAGGCATGATTTATAATCAGTCAGAACCGCAATCGGCAGACGCACTAGAGCGCATTAAACAATTGGCTGCTCAATTAAACGTTACGGTAGAGGCTTTGCCACTCAATTCGTCGGCGGATGCACAGTTGGTTACACAGTCGCTACTGAGCAAAAACATAGATGCTTTTTTTGCCAATCCAGATAATACGGTGTTTGCTGCTTTTGAAACCATCTTAAAAAGTTGCAATGAAAAAAATATACCAATTTTCACCAGCGAGGCGGGTTTGGTACAACGTGGTGCGGTAGCTGCTTTTGGTGCGGATATTTACCAATGGGGATACCAATCGGGCTTACAAGCTGCTCAGTACTTAAAAACACATAAAACTGATGGGTTAAAGCCTGAAATGGTCAAAATCAGAAAGCGGGTTTATAACGCAGTGGTGGCTAAAAAGTATAATATTACTATTCCGGCAAATTTTGAAGCTGTAAAATAATGGATTTTTATTTAACTGCTTTATTGCAAGGGCTATGCTTTTCGGGTTTGGCGCTGGGTATTTATATATCCATGAAGATATTTAACATCCCGGATATAACCACCGATGGCAGTTATACGCTTGGTGGTATGGTAACTGCTGTAATGCTTACACATCAACAACCCATTTATTTAACGGCATTGGCTGTTTTAATTGCTGGTGGCCTAGCCGGTGCTGTAACAGGCCTCATTCATACCAAACTAAAAATAAATGCCTTGTTGTCCGGAATTTTGGTAATGACAGCCTTGTATTCAGTTAATTTAGTAGTGGCCGGCCGTTCCAATATTCCGCTGATTGGAACTGCTTCATTATACTCAGCTATCAGTTTAACAGAAAATGCAAATTTGAATAGCCTTGTTGTACTACTCATGGTTGTTGTAGTTTTGGTTTTGCTTATCGGCTACATGCTTAAAACAGATTTTGGTATTGCCATGCGTGCCACTGGCAATAGTGAAACCATGATCCGTGCGTTGGGTGTAAATACCGATCGGATGAAAATTATTGGTCTTGCATTAGCTAACGCTTTGACCGCTTTAAGTGGTTTTTTAATAACGCAATTACAAAGCTATGCAGACATCAGTATGGGAATTGGTATAGTAATTATTGGCTTAGGTTCTGTGATCATTGCAGAAACTTTGATTAATTGGCGCCTAATCACATCTGTATGGGTAAGTTTAATGCTGGTAGTAATAGGTGCTATTATTTTCCAGATGGTGCTTGCGTTTACACTGGCCAGTGGGGTAGATGCTAACTTGCTTAAAGCGGTAACGGCTATATTTGTATTGTTAATTGTGAGCTTGCCTCGTTTATCGTTATTAAAAAGAAATGATTGAAGTAAATAACGTAACCAAAATATTTAACCGGGGCAAAGCAAACGAGGTAACTGCTGTAAAACAATTGTCTTTAATTATCCCTGCACAAGAGTACGTTGTAGTTGTAGGAAGCAATGGTTCGGGCAAAAGTACACTGCTTAATTTAATTGCCGGAAGTACGTTTGCCACTAGTGGTGACATAAAACTTGACGGCGAACTGGTTAACCGCTCCCCGGATTATGAGCGCAGTCGCTGGATTGCTCGTGTTTTTCAAAATCCACTTAGTGGAACAGCGCCTGATTTAAGTATACTTGATAATTTTAGACTAGCAGCTTTACGTACAAAACCGAAGGGGTTGAGCATTGGCACCACAGAGGCCTTCAAAAAGCTGGTACAAGATAAAATAGCTATATTAGGTATGGGACTGGAAAATAAGGTACAACAAACCATGGGAACTTTATCCGGCGGACAACGACAGGCGCTTACCTTGCTGATGAGTGTAATGGATGAATGCCGGATTTTATTGTTGGATGAACCCACTGCCGCTTTAGACCCAAGGTCTGCTGATTTGGTGATGCGAACTGCGGAAGAGTTGGTAAAAACATTCAAACTGACTGCTATTTTAATCACTCATAACTTAAAAGACGCTTTTAATTTCGGAAATCGAATTATTTTAATGGGAGAAGGACAGATTATAAAGGATTTTTCGTCAGAAGAAAAATCAAATTTGAAGCAAAGTGATTTATTTGAGTGGTTTAGTTAATTAAGTTTCTATAATGGCAAAATAATTGCGTAAGTGGTAGTACCATGAAAAACAATTTATTTGCTCCAATTAAAGATGCCTATCAATTAGTACAAGGCGCGAAGATTAAAGGTATTAAACACGAAGAAATATTTGAACTGGGTAGTTATGACCCGAATAAACGCGGATATACCATTTATCCTTACGAGGATGGTGTTAAATTTGATGATTTCAGCATCATTGTGAGTGAAAAAGAATTGAAAAATCATTACGTAATTGAGGGTATAAATGTAAATATGCCCATCTCATCAACTACACAAAATACTGACAATTTCAGAAGATTAGGCATGGCCAGCTAAGGCAATTGTTTCTAATTCAATTTTATAATATATACCATCAAAATGCAGCAAGTTCGCTGTTCTTAATTCATTAAGCTTGCTGCATATTTTAGATAAGCATTTTATTAAACTTTGCTATATTTGACAAACTTTAATAAAATGCTTACCAATAAATACATATCTTATCTGCGTGTTGAGCTGCCTTTAGGCTTGCTGCAGAGGGGTATTGTGTTTGCATAGCCTTTCTGCACTACGCATTGCTGAACCTTTCTAATCAGCATTCCTTCATTTATTTCTTATTTAAAATTCGGCAGCGTTTGCTTGTCCGTTTGAATCTATTGTTATCATGGATATTTATTACACCATTGAAGAAAAATACTTGAAAGCTATTGAAGAATATTGGTATGGTGAGTCACCTAAAAGCTTTCAATTGCTAAATGAAATAATTATTACCGATGCTTCATACGCTAAAGCCTATTACCAGCTAGGGCGAATACATTACTACGAACTAAAAGATTATAACGCTGCCGGTTACTACTTTAAAACCTGCAACGAACTAGATCCGTCTTTTCCTGATTTATATAAGGATTATATTCAACTACTGGCCTTCTTGGATATGGAAAAACTATTGAATGTGGTTAAAGAAAAAGCTTTGGCTACGCCAGGAGTAGATTGTGCAGCAATATGGAATATCATAGGTTTGCATGCCGAAAAAAAGAAAGCTTTGCACGAAGCCAAAAGGTGCTTTGATGAAGCCTTTGCTATAACCACCAGCAAAAAACAGTTGGATATTATAGAGGAGAACCTGGAACGGATAGAACGAAAGTTTAAGCGAAAAGTTGTTTACAAGTATAGTATTGTATAAATAAAAAAGGGGCACCAGCCCCCTTTTTTATTTCATTACTTGCCTGGTCGCAGTTTATTGACGTCTGCTACAGTAACAGATGGCGCTTTATTGCCAAAGTTATTTCGAACAAAGGTAAGCACATCGGCTATTTGCTGATTGGTTAAGTGTGCGAAAGATGGCATAGCGTTAGAATAAGTATCGCCGTTTATCTCTACATCCTCGTTGAACCCATTTAGCAGAATTTTAATTAATCTGTCTTTATCACCTAAAACATAGGTGGTTTTTATTAAAGGTGGGTTCATGTTTTGAACGCCGCCGCCATCTTGCTGATGGCAGGGTAGGCAGCTTTGCATATAAACAATTTTACCGTTTGCGGCAGATGTTGCACTTCCGCTGGCCTTGGTAGCCTTTTTAGGCGTTTTTTGTGCAGACAAAAAAGTTGATAAACACACTAAGCCGGTTATAAATACTACGCGGACCAATTTCATAAATTACTTTCTATTATATACAATTCGGTAGATGGTGCCTTTGTTATCATCGCTTACGTACAAAGAGCCATCGGGGCCTTGTGCCAAGCCGGAAGGGCGGTGCTCTGCCCGGCCTGAAACTACATTTGCTTCTGAACCGGCAAAGCCATCAGCAAAAACTTCCCATTTGCCAAATGGCTTACCGTCTTTAAAGGGCTGAAATACCACAAAGAAACCTGCTTGTGGCTCTGGTGCGCGGTTCCATGAACCATGGAAGGCAATGAACGCCCCATTTTTATATCGCTCCGGAAACATGTTACCCGTGTAAAATAATATTGCGTTTGGCGCCATGTGGCCGGGATACGCTGCTGCCGGATCAATAATACCACTTGGGCCTTCTTTTTTACCGTCGCCGCCATACTCAGGTGCTAAAATCTTTTTGTGCTGATCTTGGTCGTAGTAGATGTAAGGCCAGCCGGCATTATCGCCCTTTTTTAAGGCATACATGCACTCAGCCGGGTAAATGGCCGATTGTTGAACGGTGTATAAATCTGGAAATAAATCGTGCAGTTGATCTCGGCCATGTTGCATTACAAATAGCTGATTGTTCTGCTGGTTCCAGTCTAAGCCAACTACGTTTCTTAAGCCGGTTGCATAACGGGTGCCGCTACCGTAAGTTTGGTTTAACTTGTCGGCTTTAAACTGCCAAATGCCACCGGCCGAATCTAAGATAGGGCAGCCTTTACGGCCCATTGATCCTTTGGTGCGCTCTTGTTCCTGGCAAGAATTTGAATAAGCACCGATGTTTACATATATATTGCCGTCGTTATCCAGTACCACCGACTTAGATTCGTGCTGACGGCGGTTAATCAAACCGGTAACAATATGCTCCGGCTCGGCAGGGTTTACTACTTTTTGGTTTGCATCCAATTTGTAACGGTAAACATCGTTATTAGATGATGCGTACAGGTACCCGTTTTTAATGTACATACCTGTACCCGGATAATTGCCAAAACCCTGCGTATCATCCATTTTGCCATCACCATTGCCGTCATGTAAAAATAAAATACCATTACCATTAACTGCACGGTTCAATTTAACATATACATCGCCCGATTGTGTAACGGCTATATGACGAGCTCGGCCTAGATTGTCGGCCGCCTTTAAGGCACCAAAGCCATCCGGTAATTTTAAACCTGCATTGTCTGCATCCGGTGTAAAAGCAATGCTTGTACTGCTGTTATATTTTGCACCGTACCATGCTAATCCGGCAACCGCAATTAACGGCAGAAATGATGAGAAGATAAATTTTGTTTTCATAGCTAATTATGAACTGCCAAATTAAGGTATTTAAGCAGGCAATCAAAGTATCGATGCAGCAGGATATTGATTTGTTACACTAAACGTGCTTGCCTGAAAAGATTTTGGCAAGTAAGCGCTGATAATTAATTATATGATATCAGTAACGCCATTGGCAACAGGTTGAGGTTGTAACAGTAATCGTTTAGTATTCAACCCTTTTCTGAATCGATATATTGGCCTTTCAATAACATAATAACAGAAAACCGATAATAGCGATGTTCCTGCAATACAGCAAGCAAAATACAGGTAAGTATGTCCATTTGCCTGTATAAAAGCAAGAGATTTTACGACCAGCATATGTAACAGGTAAATAGAATAACTTACTTTTCCTATTGATACTAGCGCTTTATTAGACAATGCCTGCCTGATAATCGGATAACTATCAGTGTTAATAATCGCCGGAACTAGAATGAAAAATGATAATCCCTGAAGTGTATACCGAACGGTATACCTAAACATCGGATCGCGTATAACAAGGCAAAAAACTTGAACCAAAAATGCAAAAACGAGTAGTTTTTTGTTCGATAACAATGACTTGTAATTGTCTGACTTTTTGCTGGTTAACAAAACAGCCGCCATACAGCCAAATAAAATTGAATCGAACCGGGTGTGTGTTAAAACATAACAGTAACGTTCCAATTCATCTGCAAAGTGCTTGTACTGTATATAGCCGCCTATTCTTACAACTAGCGCAAGCAGCATCAAACCAAGAAAGATGCCTATGATTTTTTTGGTGTTTTTAAAAAAGCCCAGAAACAAAAGGGGGTATAAGAGATAAAAGTGTTCTTCAACAGCCAGCGACCATAAGATGGTTAATGTCAAATGACCTTTGCCACCGTAGAAAAAATAATAGTTTTCGTAATACAATAAGCAAGCTAATATCTCGCCCAACTTAAAGCTGTAGCTGATATAAATAAGATAAAACGCCGTCAATATCAGCATAAACAACAACGGTGGATATAGCCGTAGTATCCGTCCTGTGTAAAAGTGTTTAAGGTTGATAGACGTGTTTTTTTTGTATTCGTTGTTCAGCACCAGGGTGATGATGTAACCGCTGATGAAAAAGAAAAGCGTAACGCCTAGTCCACCAGGTACTATACGGTCAAAACCTAAATGGGCAATAAACACAAGCAATATTGATAGGCCTCGCATGCCGTCAAGTGCAGGAATATAGGCTAAGGTTGCTTTTTGATGCATTTAGGTAGAAGCGCTAATATGATATAGTTAACGGATTGCTTTCGATAACGTAAAATGTTACCTTATGTTTTACAATCATATACCACTTTATCAAATATACATATTAGTTAATAATCTGTAATTAAAGTTACTCCAATTAAACTTTTCATTTTATAAACGCTATTTCCCGGCGAAGCTAGAACACTTAATTAAGTGTTCGGGAGCGAAGCTAAATTATGGAGTAATTGTAAGTTCAATTAAACCTCAAAGCGAATATTTGGTCATACCTACAAATTCGCAGATATGAAAAAGGTAGTCTTAACCATGATGATAGCAGCCGGTAGTTTAATGTTTAAAACTGCAAGCGCACAGGTAGGAGTGAGTGTTGGTTTCAACATCGGCCCGTTATCCGTTCAAATACACAAACCGGTGTATGACGATTTTTACTACCTGCCGGATGTGGAAGCATATTATAGTGTTCCAGAACAGGTATATTACTATATGGATGGCGATGATTGGGTTTGTAACCCATATTTACCGGGTGCTTACCGTAATTATGATTGGCGTAACGTTCCGCACTACGAGGTGAGAGCACAGCGGCCTTATATGAACCATGACATGTACCGGTCTAAGTTTGGTGGTTATGGTGCAGGCAGACCCGATTGGAACCGTAGAGGCAACGACGGCGGATATGCTTATAACCGTCCGCAGCGTATGGAGCCACGTGGTGGCAATTTTCCACACTCACCTTACGATTCAAACAATGCCGGCCGTGGATACGGTCAGCCTGATAGACAACGAGGTGGCTATGGCGCTCGTTATAACAATGGACGCGGTAACTGGAATAATGATAATGACAACCGCGGACAGGGCAGCTATAACGGTGGACAGCGCGGTAATTGGAATCGAGGCAATAATGACAACCGTACGCAAGGCGATTACAATAGAGGCCAACAGGGTAACTGGAATCAAGGTGGCAATGACAACCGTAACCAGGGCGGTTACAACGGTAATCAATGGCAAAACGGTAATAACGATAATCGCGGACAAGGCGGCAACTATGGTCAACCAACCAATCAGCAAGGCCATGGCAACAGAGGTGGCGACCAACAACGCAATAACAATCAGAACGATAACCGTCAACGCTTTCCCGGCAACCGCTTAATGTTTTAAACTTAGCAGATCCCCTATATATATTAAATCAATTCTAAAGGGCCGCTTACAGAAAGCGGCCCTTGCTATTTAGTAACTGCTGGCTCGAGTAAGCGAGTCAACAGCTTCTTTGCTTAAATTTAGATGAACTGCTTTTGTTAGTTCATTTAATTGCTCAACACTGGTAGCGCTTGCAATTGGTGCTGTAATGCTGGGCTGGGCAATTACCCATGCCAAAGCAACTGCAGCCTGGGTTGCATTGTACTCTTTAGCCACAGTATCCAATGCATCCAAAATGCGGTAACCGCGTTCATTCAAATTTTTTTTTATGCCCTCACCGCGCTTACTTTTATTCAAATCTTTTTCGCTGCGGTATTTACCGGTTAAGAAACCACTGGCTAATGAAAAGTAAGTAATTACACCAATGTTATTCTCCCGACATAAAGGAGCCAGTTCTTTTTCATAACCTTCCCGATCGTATAAATTATATTCTGGTTGCAAAGTATTGTAAATTGGCAAACCGTAATTACTGCTAATTTTTAAAGCCTCGGCCAAGCGCTGGGCAGTAAAATTTGATGCACCTATGGCTCGTACTTTCCCTTCATTAATCAATTGTGTATAAGCTTCCAATGTTTCTTGTAACGGTGTATCGGTATCATCACGGTGCGATTGGTAAAGGTCTATGTAATCGGTTTGCAAACGATTTAGCGAATCTTCAATTGCCTGCACAATGTACTTTTTAGACAGCCCCTGTTTACCTTCGCCCATAGGGCTACCTACTTTTGTAGCGATGATTACTTTGTCACGTTTGCCACTTTTTTTTAGCCAGTTGCCTATTATCGTTTCAGATTCGCCGCCTTTGTTGCCAGGTGCCCAGGCTGAATAAACATCTGCCGTATCAATACAATCCAATCCGGAGTCTACAAAAGCATCCAGTAATTTAGAAGAGGTAGGCTCATCAATTGTCCACCCAAACACATTGCCACCAAACACAAATGGATCTATACTGATCCCAGAGTTGCCTAAACTTCTTTTTTCCATTAAATTGTTGTGTTTTGTTGTTTTGAGAAATTAATCTGTTCTACCAATTCATCTACCCAGCCAGAAAAAAACGGCTCAGTGCCAGCAATGCGAACCCAATGTCCGTCAGTATCTTGTGCAATAATTAGGTGCAAGCTATCATCGTATGAAACGAATTCGTACGCAGGGTTAAAATTATCATGAGTAATTGCTTTTACTTCGCCTTCAATTTGGCTGTCCGATCCGGTAAGTATAGCTTCTATTGGTTGTTCCATAATAGTAAGTTCTGTTAAGTATTTGATATAAGCATAAATATCGGCGATGAGGAAAATGTTTTTATATGGCCATTAGTAATTGTATGATGAGACTGCTGTTGCACCGGTTTTTAAGTTACTAACGGCAGCTGTAATGGCTGTTGCAACACGCAATAAAACTTTTTAGCTAAACGTCTTGTTAATAAAGCAACCAAATTATCTGCTATTTTCTTAACTTATGAATTATAACAACAATATAAAATATTTCCAGGTAGCGCAGGGTGTGTGGGGCATGCGACTGGTATTTGTTAACGTATATATCATTGCCAACCGGCGTGGGTTTCCCAAAGGTTGGGTGCTTGTAGATGCCGGTATACAAGGCTCTGCTGATAAAATTATTGCGTTTGCTGAATCTATCTTTGGCGCTGGAACCCGGCCGTCTGCTATTGTGTTAACGCACGCACATTCCGATCACACCGGCGCATTGGAAGAGCTTTTAAAACATTGGGACGTGCCGGTTTATGCACATGAACTGGAGATTCCTTATTTAACCGGCAAGTCAAGCTATCCACCGTCAGATCCTACAGTTGGTAGAGGGCTAATGAGCTTGATGTCTCCGTTTTTCCGTACCAAGCCGCTTAATATTAACGAAAAGGTAAAAGTTATTGATGTAAATTCAGGTATAACAGAGTTACCCGAGTGGAAAGTAATTCATACCCCCGGACATGCACCTGGCCATATTTCGTTGTTTTTACCGCTTAATACAACGCTTATTGCAGGCGACGCTTTTGCCACAACAAAAGCCGAGTCGGCAGTTTATTTGCTAAATAATATCAAAAAATTGTCGGGACCGCCCGCATACATGACTACCGATTGGAGTGCAGCAAAAGCATCTGTGCAAAAGCTGGCTGATTTGCAGCCGCGTATAGCCGCGGCAGGGCATGGGCCGGTTATAAGAGGCAGAGAACTACAAGCTGAGCTTCGTAAACTGGCCGATAACTTTGACAAGAAAGCGGTACCCGGTAGCGGACGTTACATTGGCCACTCTACCCAAGCCGACGAAACTGGTACTTACTATGTGCCGCCGTTTAGGTCGAGCACAAAATTCAAAGTGGTGGTAGGCTTGATTGGTGCTATAGCTGGCTTTGCCGTTACGCAAAGTTTAGTTAAGTAAAATGTATTATTGTAGCTTTGCCGGGTGGAAAATGTTCGGCCCGACTCAAGCATACTGATTGATATTGTTAAAACCCGCATGCCCTTTGGTAAACACAAAGGAGTTCTTATTTGCGATTTACCTGTACATTACCTGGAGTGGATATATAGTAAAGGTTTGCCTGCAGGTAAAATGGGAATGATGCTGGCCACCGTTTATGAAATTAAAACCAATGGTATGCATTCAATTTTACAATCCGTTAAGAATGCAGTGAACTCCAAATAGCTGCTAACTGCGTATATTGCTATATGAAGCTAATGATGATTTATATAGCTGGCATTCTGCTGCTTGGCAGCTGTGCCAACGGACAGGCAAATACCAATCATAAAGACAACGATAAACAGTTTGCTAGTGCTCCGCAGCCTAAAGCTGGTGAAGAGGTAACCACATTTGGTGGAGGGTGTTTTTGGGCAACTTCAGAAGCTATGCTGGAGTTAAAGGGTGTAAACCGGGTGATAGCAGGATATGCCGGAGGAACTGTTAAAAACCCGACTTATGAGCAAGTTTGTACCGAAACTACCGGCCATGCCGAGGTGGTGCAGGTTTATTACAATCCCAAAGTAATAAGCTATGAAACGTTAATGAAAGCGTTTTTTAGTGCGCACGATCCGACGACTTTAAACCGCCAGGGTTGGGATGAAGGCACAAGTTATCGTTCCATTGCGTTTTACCGCACTCCGCAAGAAAAGGAAACTATTGCCAAGGTGGTTAATGAGGTAAACGCCTCTAAGCATTATCCTAAAAAGGTAGTAACGCAGGTAGAGCCATTCAGGACATTTTATCCAGCCGAAAAATACCATCAAGGTTATTTCCGTGAGCATTTGGATGATAATTCATACCTCACTTCTGTATCACTGCCTAAAATTGTAAAAATGCGTAAGGCGATGAAGGCTCAATTAAAACCGGAGTTCCAAAAATAGCCTAAAAGTTTTTGAACCAGCCTTTGCGCCAAAAAAACAGCACTTGCGCAATACCAATCAGCCCCATGATAGCTATGCAATAAATGTAGCCGTGGGGTTGATACAGTTCCGGCATATTACCTGGTAATAGTTTGTTCGTAAATGGGTTAGTAGGCGCAAAGTTCATTCCGTAAACGCCGGCAACAAACGTTAGCGGAATAAATATTACAGAGATGATGGTAAGTACCTTCATCACCTCGTTCATGCGGTTGCTAACCATAGACAGGTACAGGTCGATGTTATTGGCGCTAATCTCCTTATAGCTTTCTATCAGGTCGATGATTTGTATACAATGATCGTAAACATCCCGCAAATAAGTTTTAACCTCGTGGTTAATTAACGGACTTTCAGACCGGATCATGTCGTTAATCTTATCCCGTTCGGGCCAACTGGCACGTCTAAGGGTAATAAGCAGTCGTTTCAGTTGTTGTGTTTCGTACATGACGCTGCGGTCGGCACCAGTATATAACCTATCTTCAATGGCTTCTAGTGCATCACCAATTTGATTAAGAACTACAAAGTACCGGTCAATAACAGTATCTAATAAGGCATAGCAGATATAGCCGGGTCCGGCTGTACGGATAGCTCCTTTACCAGCTTTAAGGCGGGCTTTTACCGCTTGGAAATTTTTTTCGTAATCCTCTTCAAAGCTTATTAAAATATTGTCTTTAATAATTGCGGAAAACTGTCTGTTGGTCAGCTCGTGCTCGTCACTCATGTTAATGAGCCTGCTGGTATCAAACAAATAGTTTTCGTACTCGTCAAATTTAGGGCGCTGATGAACGTTCATAATATCCTCCAATACCAGTTCATTTATGCCCATGTGCTGACCGATATCAGCAATCAAACCGGCGTCGCCCAATCCGTTTATCTTAATCCAATGAAAATGATCCTGGCATACTTGCAGCTGATCAAAAACAACCTTAATGGAATCGCCTTTTGACGACACCACCTCTTTTTCATTATATGAATAAACCCGGATTTGCGGTTTAAGCGCGCCCTCTGGAACATTAATGGTACCCGGGCGCTCGCCAACGTTTGGTTGGCGCCGGTTTATTCTGTGAAGCTTTTTTTTGGAGGGGTAAGCCATTTATAAATAGTTAACCGACTGAGGCCCCTGGTTAAAGAGCAAATCTACAATGCTCAAATTTTTCAAAAAGCCTTTACGTTCTTCAAAAACCTGAAAATATGGCTTTTGTTCAAAAGCTGATTCTTTTTTAGGGTGTATGCTGTTACGATAATCTGCAATGTTTGTGTAGTTCGCCTGGTAGTCTTCCGTAAAACCGGTTGAAACAGAAAGCTTCAAGAACTTAAGAATCATATTAAGCAATTGCTCATTGTAATCGAACAGGTAGTCAAAGCTGTCTTCATAAAATCTTGCAAAGTCATCTTCATAATATTCAAAATAAGCGCTACGGCGATAGCATGATTGTAGGCTCATCCAGTGTAAACGCTGCCAGTTAAAATCGTTGCTTATTTTAACATCCTTTACCTGGGTATGCACTTTAGAACCTTTTACTACAGGTACAACTAGCGATAACAAACCATCCGGCGAGTAAATATGCGCCCGGTTACGATAAGTTTGTTTTGGAAAGTGTTCATGTTTGTCTATCAGCACATTCGGCTTATTGTTAACCAATATTGTAAAATACTCAACAGGTGGCAAATAAAACATCGGCAGCACAGCACCTTTTTCCATCATATATTTTTTATGTTTGTGGCTTTAAATTTTGCGAAAATAATGATAAAGAAAGGGTTTTCAATGCTGGGCACAGGTTTACTGTACCTAATTTCATTGTTGCCTTTTTTTATACTTTACCGCATTGCCGATATATTGTTTCTAATCACTTATTATATAATAGGCTATAGACGCAGTGTGGTACGGGAAAATTTACAAAGTGCCTTTCCGGAAAAAACTAAAGCGGAACGGCTGGCTATAGAAAAAAAATATTTTCGTTATCTGGCCGATTTAATAGTCGAAAGTATCAAGCTGTGTACTATATCTACCGGCGAAGTGCAAAAGCGTATCCATATCGTTAATATGGACCTTATTGAAAGCATAGCTTTTAAGCAGGGCAGGAGTGTGATTGGTGCGGTAGGGCATTATGGTAACTGGGAGATGGGGGGCTTGCGCTTAAGTTTGCTGACGGATAAGCGCAGGATAATTGTTTACAAGCCGTTGTCCAACAAAATATTTGATCGCTTTTTTTTCAATATGCGTTCAAGATTTGGTGCTACGCTCGTGCCCATGAAAAGCACATTTCGTAAATTAGTGGAATATCGCCACGAAGTAACGTTTACTGTGCTAGCAGGAGATCAAACGCCATCACGCGAGGAAGTGCAATATTTTATGCCTTTTCTGAATCAACCCACCGCTGTATTTTCCGGCGTCGAAAAATTGGCTAAGGCTGTAAATAGTGTAGTTGTTTTTTGTGATGTAAGACGCATTAAGCGCGGCTATTATAATTGTACATTTGTACCTTTATTTGAAGAACCTAAATTGACTGCCGAGCACGAAATAACCCATGCACATGTGCAATACCTGGAAAAGGTAATTAAAGAAGAGCCGCAATACTGGCTCTGGTCGCACCGCAGGTGGAAGTTTAAGCCGGAGAATATGAATAGATGAGTAATTTTCCAAAAGTAGCTGTTGTAATATTAAACTGGAACGGCCTAAACTATCTGAAAAAATTTTTACCTTCTGTATTGGCATCAACATGGCCGAATTTTGAAGTGGTTGTTGGGGATAATTGTTCTACCGACCAATCTGTTCAGTTTTTAAAAGATGCATATGCTGATAGCGTTAAGCTTATCATCAACAATGATAACTACGGGTTCACAGGCGGCTATAACAAAGTGCTTGAACAGGTGGATGCTGATTATTACGTTTTGCTTAATTCGGATATTGAAGTTACGCCTAATTGGATAGAGCCGGTTATTGAATTGTTGGATAGTGATGACTTAATGGCCGCTGCTGCACCCAAAATTCGATCATACAATCAAAAGAACTTTTTTGAACATGCCGGAGCAGCAGGCGGATATTTAGACCGGCTAGGATATCCGTTTTGCCGTGGACGTATGTTTTTTGAAGTTGAAGAAGACAACGGGCAATACGACCAGTCGGGAGAAGTGTTTTGGGCAACAGGCGCCGCCTTATTTATTAAAAGTAAATACTGGAAAATATCCGGTGGGTTTGACGAGCGATTTTTTGCCCACATGGAAGAAATAGATTTGTGCTGGCGTTTAAAAAACATGGGCTTCAAAATAATGTACTGCGCGCAATCCGTAGTTTATCATGTGGGTGGTGGTACTTTAAATGTTGAGAACCCTTTTAAAACCTATTTAAATTTTCGCAACAACTTATTATTACTGCAAAACAACTTGCCAACTGTTAAAGCGTTGCGGGTAATAGCCATGCGCTTTAGTATGGACTTTATGGCCCTTATACGTTTTTTAAATGAAGGTAAACGTAAAGATGCCTGGGCCGTAAGCAGGGCCCATCAAAGCTTCGTGGCAGGTTTGTTTCGTAAAAATGAAAATAAATTAAAACGCCAAGTATCAACAAAAAGCATTGCCAGCCATGATTTGAATGGTAGGCAAGCAAACTTGAAAGGTCTGTACAAAGGCAGCATTGTTGTCGACTTTTTTGCAAAGAAGAAAACGCATTTTACCGATTTGAAGCCGGAGGATTTTTGTTAGGTTCAGTGCCGCCGTTGGGCAAGTAAACGTTTACATCAGTCCCGCTTTTAGGTAATTCAATGCCTTCTGTTTCAAATAGTTTATAAATGGCCGATAGTACACGGCTTTTCAGCTGCTGGTACATGCTGATGTCGGCTGCCCAAAAAAACACTTTAAAGTCTACCGAACTGGGCGATAAGTTATTTAAGTACACTACTGGTGCCGGGCTAATCATAATATCATCGCGGTTGCTCAATAAATCCCGCAATAAACTTTTTACAACATCAACATCACATCCGTACGCTACACTGATATTAAGTTCTACCTGGCGATTATTGTCGCTTAAGGTCCAATTGATCACATGCTGCGAGATCAGATCGCCATTAGGAATAATTATTTCGGCACCATTGCCTGTAGCTATTTTACTGGAACGGATCCCTATTTCTTTTATCGTTCCTGAACGGTTAGAAACCTCAATGACGTCTCCCACTTGTACAGGTTTTTCAAACGCCAGTATAAGCCCGGATACGAGGTTGTTCACGATATTTTGTAAGCCAAAGCCTACACCCACGCCCAACGCACTAATAATAATGGTTATCTTATCCAGCGGAAAGCCTGAGGCACCAACGGCCAGTAAAAATCCGACACTGAAAATCCCAATGCGAATTAGCAGAAGAGAAGTTTTGCTTTTACGGCCGGCAGATGTTTTAGATTTGTGCTGTTCAGCGAAGTCATAAAAGTAGCTTATGATGCGTGCTACTACCGACGACAGCCAGATTACACCCACAAAAATAATGATGCTGCCAAAAGTGAACAGCGTGCCGCCTAAGGCCCGCGATTGGGTTAAGAAATTGCCTATGAAGTCAAAAACATTTTCTTCAATACTTAAATTTTGCAGTAGCGCTACCACCCAAATTACAAAGGCGGCAATGTTAAGTATATTTCGAAATTTGCCTTGCAATAGTTTAAAATCCAGATAAGAGCTGATGTTGTTCTTATCAGATTTGTTGGCTTCGAGTTGTAAAAACAAGCTCTGTACTAGTATTTGAACAAAATAGTATAAACATAGTGCCTGCCAAAAATTATACACCGCCGTTATCCCAATAATTTTAGACAAACTGAATCTGCCTGTTATATTCATTAGGAACGAAATAACTTCCAATGCTGACAGTAACCACAACGCAGCCCTTGCATGCGGCACATAGGGTTCATGGCTTATTCTAATATGTTTTAAAAATTGCAGATTGAGCAGCACCGTCAATGCGGCCAATAATAGAACTGCATAACGATCTATAGCGGTTATTTCTATAAATAAATTGCTGATGCTGAAAAGTAGCGTAATGCAAAATAATTTAAGTAAGTACCTAAATGCAGGCGACGGGCAAGTTTTATAAATGATGTATAACAACGAGCTTATCGAAACAAGGAAAATAATCTCTAAAAATACAACCGGTGGATGATCGTAAAAGAACGGCGCAATTATGGTTGCAATTAGCAGTGCCGAGGCCAGCGGATAATTTGCTGCGTAAGTGGCTTGTGCCAAAACATCCTCTTGTTGTTCATGATTATTAATTACCCTTTTGCGGTTAACATAAATCCATCCACCAAATGCGAATAGCACAACCAAAGCCAATACATGATTTAAAGTTTCACCATTTAGCAATCTAAACAGTTTTGTGTTAACAGTAAACGTTCGGGTAAGCGCTGATAAAAACTTACTGCCATTTTTTACATCCCATATATAACCGGACTCGCAATTCAGCGCATTTAAACTAAAATTGTGAATTTTGTGGTTAATCAATTCCTTTTGATCAATAATAGAAATGTATGCAGATGTTACCCGATTTTGCAGCAAGCCAACTCGCAGTAAAGCTTTCCTATTAATGGAGTCAAGCTTATGCCCTTTGTTTACTAAAGCCGTTCTTTGTTGCAAAAACGTAAGCATTAATGTGCTGTCGGTAGGGAAAATGCTGAATACTGAATCGCGATGAATTTGTGTGAGGTTGCCATGCACATCAACCAGCTTGCTATTCATATCTGCCAATTCATTTTGCCAGATATCTAATTCGTCCTGACGATGACTTAAAATATCTTTTATGGCATACAGGTACCTCAAAGTTCCAGATCTGTCTTTTGCAATTAAGTTTCTAACCAATGTAACAGTTCTTTCAACTTTGGGCAGTTGACTGCTAATTTCCGCCGTGTCTAAACCCCTGTTTAAGGTGTTACCTATTTGATTAAACGACTCAGTATAATACTCAATTTTTTGTAAGAGATTATTAGTCGAGGTATCCGATGTTTTATAATACCGGATCAAGGAATCCCGACGCAACATTATACCGCGCAATGAATCAGCAACGCTTTTATGCTTCCTAATTTGAGCAAATGCAGGCTCACAGAAGCACAAAGCAATAAATGTAATAATAACACTTAATAGATTGCAGTATTTTCTAGTCATTTATAATCAGCAACTTAAATGATTTATGTCAACAAGATTTTATACGTTTACTTTGATATAAAGTTTTCAAGTGCCAAACGATATGAATCTAAACCAAACCCAGCTATAACGCCTTTGCAATTAGCTGCTAGCATTGATTTATGTCGAAAACTTTCGCGCCGGTATACATTGGATATGTGCACTTCAATAACAGGTGTTGTAATTCCAGCAATGGCATCAGCAATAGCAATTGAGGTATGGGTATAAGCGCCGGCATTTAAAATTATACCGTCATATAAAAAGCCTACTTCATGAAGTGTGTCTATTATCTCGCCCTCATTATTGCTTTGGAAATAGGTAAGCTGTTGGTCGGGATAGCGCTGTATAAGGGAGTTGAAATAGCTATTAAAATCAGCGTCACCATAAATAGATTTTTCTCGTATGCCCAGCAAGTTTAAATTTGGGCCGTTGATGATTTGTATTTTCATTTCATCAAACTTAATACAAAACATCAAAACTAAAAAACGTGGATTGGCAGTCGGCAATAAAAGGGTTTCAGTCGTACTTAAAGTTAGAAAAATCGCTTTCATTAAATTCTATCGAAGCCTATAGTAGAGATATAGATAAGCTTAAGCAATTTGCTGAAATACAACTACCTGTATTAAATCCGAACCAATTTTCTTTAAATGATTTAAGGCGTTTTATCACATGGTTAAATGAGTTGGGTATGATTCCTAGTTCGCAAGCTCGGATCCTATCCGGTATCAAAGCTTTTTACAAATATTTGCTCATGGATGATGTCATCAGTAATGATCCTTCTGAATTGCTCGAGTCGCCCAAAATACAACGCAAGCTGCCCGATACGTTAAGTTATAAAGAGATTAATCAAATAATTGCTGCTATAGATTTATCCCGACCCGATGGTGTTCGGAACAAAGCTATATTGGAAATGCTGTACAGCTGTGGCTTGCGTGTGTCTGAACTTACAGATTTAAAATTGTCTAATCTTTACCTGGATATTGAATTTATTAAAGTAGTAGGTAAAGGAAATAAAGAGCGATTGGTGCCAATTGGTAGTTCTGCAATCAATGCGTTACAGCAATGGCTGCAGCATGTACGTGTGCATCATCCCATAAAAAAGGGCGAGGAAGATATTGTGTTTTTAAACCGTAGGGGTACACGTTTAACACGTGTTTTTATATTCATGGTAATTAAGCGACTGGCCGAGAGCATAGGTTTGAAAAAGAAAATCAGTCCCCATACTTTTCGTCATTCTTTTGCTACACATTTAATTGAAGGTGGTGCAGATCTGCGCGCTGTTCAGGAAATGTTGGGGCATGAAAGTATAACTACTACCGAGATTTATACGCATCTAGATCGAGATTATTTGAAAAGTACCATCATTCAATACCATCCGCGCAGCTAAACTTTAGTTTAGCCATGCCGCTTTAATCATCCGGTCTCTACTTGACATATCTTTTCTTAACTCAATGTTTTTAAAGCCTTTATCAGTAAGCATGTCAACTGTTTGTTTTCCGTAAGATTCATTAATTTCAAAGAGGAGATGACCATGATTAACTAAATGCGAACTGGCATAATCGGCAATAGCTTTATAAAACAACAAGGGATCCTCTTCAGGTACAAAGAGGGCTGTATGGGGCTCGAAGTCCATAACGTTTATATGCATTTGCGTTTTATCGGTCGGTGTTACATAGGGCGGGTTGCTGACGATAATGGTATATTGCTGTTCATTCGCGATTATGTCTTGAGCGTTTAAAATGTCCGCCTCAATAAAATTTATTTCTGCGTTATTAGCTTGGGCATTTTGCTTTGCTGTTTTTAAAGCCGCTGTAGATATATCAATGGCTGATACATCAGCCACAGGTAAATTCACTTTTATTGAAACAGCAATACATCCACTACCGGTTCCAATATCTAAAACACAGTGGGTAGTGTTTGGTGATGTATTTACAGTTTCAAGTACCCATTCTACCAGTTCTTCTGTTTCTGGTCGTGGTATTAATACCGACGGATTCACCTGAAACGTAAGTCCGTAAAAGCCGGTATGGCCAATGATGTACTGTACGGGTTTTCCTGTTTGTAAGTCTGCAAGTATCTTCTCTGCTGCTTGAAATTGACTAACTGTCAGTTCTGCATCTGTAAAGGCTTTGAGCTTGGCACGAGAGAAGGCTGTTAACTCTTGCAATACTATGTCGGTAATCGAATTTATTTCATTATCATCATAAATTGACCGCAGTGTTGTTCGATACTGATTGTAAACATCTTTAACCGTTTTCATGCTGCAAAGAAACAGAAAAAGCTAATTTTGCAGCATGATAAGGCACGAATTTTACATGCAGCGTTGCTTACAGCTCGCTCAATTGGGAGCAGGGTACGTGAGCCCAAACCCTATGGTAGGCGCTGTAATTGTGCATCAAAACAAAATAATTGGTGAGGGCTATCATCAATGCTACGGCCAGGCGCATGCCGAAGTGAATGCTGTAAATCAAGTAATCGCAAACTATTCTAATGCCGAAGAATTGCTTAAACAGTCAACCATCTACGTATCCCTCGAACCTTGTGCGCACTACGGCAAAACGCCACCTTGCGCCGACTTAATTATCAAGCATCAAATTCCAGATGTTGTTGTTGGCTGCCGTGATCCGTTTGAACAAGTAGATGGGAAAGGAATAGAAAAGCTGACAAAAGCCGGTGTTCAGGTAACGGTAGGTGTATTAGAGCAGGAATGCAGGGATTTAAACAAGCGTTTTTTTACCCGTGTGCAAAAGCAGCGTCCTTATATCATACTAAAATGGGCGCAAACGGCCGATGGCTTTTTTGCGCCGAGCGATGGCACGCAATTTTGGATAACTGGTATAGAATCTCGCCGGTTGGTTCATAAATGGCGAACGGAAGAAGATTCCATACTAGTTGGTAAAAATACTGCAGCTATTGACAACCCCAAACTAGATGTACGCTATTGGCAGGGCAGGGCGCCCAAGAGGTTGGTGATTGACCGTTACCTTCAACTGGATACAAGTAATCATCTGTTTGACAATAGCGTGGAAACGATAGTCTTCAATGAAATTAAAACAGATTTTGTAGGGAAAACGAAATATATCGCATTAGAAGACTTCAATTATTACGTTCCGCAGTATATAATCTATCAATTGTATCTTCAAGATATTCAGTCGGTAATTATAGAAGGCGGCGCAAATACGCTTAATCAATTTATTGAAGCTGGTTTGTGGGACGAAGCCCATATATTTACTGGTAAAGCGATATTAAAAAAAGGCATAGAGGCGCCTATATGCCGCGGTGAAGAGCTGTCTGAAATTTTTGTTGGTGACGATCGCTTACAGATAATTTATAACCAATAAGTCCTTTCATGATTTATATATTTTTAAGCGTTTGCTGTAGCGTGTTGGTTTCTGTGCTGCTTAAGTTGGCACGGCGCTATCAAATTAACGTAGTACAGGCTATTACCTGGAATTATTCTATGGCAGCCTTACTTACCTGGTTTTTTCTTAAGCCTGATTTAGAAAAAATCACTTATGCACCTAATATCATTTACACATCTTTAGGTATTTTATTACCGTCTATCTTTTTTGTAATGGCTATATCGGTAAGGGTGGCTGGCATTGTGCGAACGGATGTTGCACAGCGCCTGTCGTTGCTCATATCGTTATCTGCTGCATTTTTGTTATTTGGCGATGCTGTTACTAGTTTAAAAGCTGTAGGAATTATAATGGGCTTTGTGGCTATTGCCTGTTTAATCCCATGGCAAAAACGGCATGGCATAAGCGGTAATAAGGGGAATTATTATTGGGTTTACCTGCTATTGGTTTTTTTAGGTTTTGGCCTGATTGATATCTTATTCAAGCAAATGGCGCTTGATAAATCTGTACCTTATACAACTGCTTTGTTTGAGGTATACATCCTGTCATTCGCTGTATCCGTTATTGGCCTGCTGTACCAAGTTTTTGTTAAAAAACGCAGGTTTTATTTTCGATATATTTTCTTCGGTTCAATACTCGGTATAGCCAATTTTGGAAATATTCTGTTTTATTTAAAAGCACATCAAAATTTGTCGCAAAATCCGGGTACGGTATTTACAGCCATGAATATAGGCGTAATCGCTGCCGGAACAATAGTTGGTGCTGCTATCTTTAAAGAAAAATTGAGCAAACTAAACATTGCCGGTGTTGCGCTGGCAATTGTTGCAATTGCTGTTATTGCTTATTCAACTTCTCATGCTGTTTGACGATACCTATTTAACCATAAAAGAAAATGCCGAGGCCATATTTACAGACCGTGGCAGCAAATTTATTGCTTACGCTTACGCTATTACCTCCGAAGCGGATATCAAGCCATTGATAGCACAATTAAAAGCAGTGCATCCTAAAGCTAATCATCATTGCTGGGCCATGCGCCTTAGTGCCGATCGTGGTGTTTTTAAAGTAAACGATGATGGCGAACCATCGGGTACAGCAGGGAGGCCGATCTTAAATGTACTTTTATCCAAAAATATTACGGATACACTGGTAGTTGTGGTAAGATATTTTGGCGGTAAGTTATTAGGCGTACCGGGTTTAATTAGTGCATATAAAACAGCGACCGAGCAAGCGCTTGCCGCTGCCGGATGTATTGAAAAAGTGATTACAGATACTTATGTTATTAATTTCGACTATCCGAAGATGAATGAGGTGATGAAGGTAATAAAAGATGAAGGATTGCAGATTTTAGCGCAAACATCGGATATGCAATGCTCCGTTAAAATTTCAATAAGAAAATCAAAAGTCAATCAAACAATCAGCCGTTTTGAAGGTATTAATAATATACAGGTGAAATACATCTTTAACAACTAGTATTGCTTAAAAATTATTAAGCAAATTACTTGCATTTATCCCTGCTGCTAGTTAACTTAGTGCATAACATTTACACCTCTAACCTACAGAAAAATGAACGGCTTACCTATCGGAATCTATCTCGAAGACGAGAAGAGATTCGAATTTGATTTTGTTAAACATCTTTTAAAAATCAGCTTCTTTAAAGAAACCAAACCGGCTGGTACTATTGTCTCACCGTTTCGTTTAATTAAGAATGAGGATAGTCTTTACTTATTAATTCATAATTACGATCGTTTAGGCGAACGTAAAATAATGATAGAATCCATTGAACAAAATCAATTGGTTATTAACCACGATAACACTTCTTATAAACTACAAAAAGTAGCTTAATTAAAAGCGTTTATCGTTCAAAAAAGGTAAAAAAGGGTAGTAGCAATATTACCCTTTTTTATTGTCCTGTAGGCCATATTTTGTTAACTTGGCCCGTATGCCATCTTTTGATATTGACAAATCAGATCTGTTACGCCTTAGGGGGGCGCTCGACAGCACTGATGTGGAACTGCAACAGGTTTTGGATCAGTATCATGCTTCCGAAATTGCTATTCTTTTTGATCGCCTCGAACCCGAAGAGCGCGAACGGATTATCAATATTCTTCCTGCCGAAACAGCTTCCGAAGTAATTTCTGAGATGGATGAGGAAAGTCATCCTGAAGAATTACTGGTTAGTTTGGACAAAGAAAAACGAACCGAAATTTTAAAGGAGCTGGATTATGATGATGCGACTGATATCATTTCCCAGTTGGATGAAAGCGACCAGCAGGAAATTTTAGATGAGATAGATCAGGAGGATGCCAGCAACATTCGTAACCTGATGACTTATCAGGAGGATACCGCCGGTGGCTTGATGGACACTGAACTGATTAAGGTAAACATCAGTTGTAGTAAAAATGAGGCGCTTGAAGAAATTATCCGGCAATCGGAACAAATGGAGGAGTTTTACACACTCTATGCGGTAGATGATGACGGTATACTACAGGGAATCTTATCAATTAAAGATTTAATCAAAGCAAAAAAACAGCTTTATGTTAAAGATTTGATTAAAACAGATTATGTGTATGTAAAAGCCGACTTGGACCAAGAAGAAGTTGCCCGCTTAATATCACAGTATAATCTAACCAGCGTACCTGTGGTTGATGATTACATGAAGCTGTTAGGCCGTGTTACCGTTGATGATATCATTGACGTAATGGAGGAGGAGAATACGGAAGATATATTGAAAATATCCGGTGTATCTGAAGATGAAGAGTTGAGTGGCAACTGGCAGGATGCGGTAAAAAGTCGTCTGCCTTGGTTGGTACTAAATCTGGGAACAGCATTTTTAGCGGCAGCTGTTATTCGACACTTTTCAACAATTGAAGCAAAGTTACCAGTTGTAATGGCTTACATGACTATCATTAGTGGTATGGGCGGTAACAGTGCCACGCAGGCACTTGCGGTAACCGTAAGACGGATTTCCTTAAGTGACCTAACCGATCAGCAGGCTTATAAAACTGTATTAAAGGAACTTTCAGTAGGGTTAATTAACGGAGCCATTAACGGTCTCATTTTATTGCTATTTGCACTCTGGTACGATGCCAACCCCATGTTAGGCCTAGTTTTGTTTATGGCCATGACCGGCAACTTAATTGTAGCTGGTTTAACTGGCTCTGGAATACCTTTACTACTGAAACGCGTAGGTATTGACCCGGCTGTGGCATCATCTATAATTATTACTACTTTTACAGACTGTTTTGGTTTTCTGCTGGTATTATGGCTGGCATCAAAGCTTTTATTATAAATTTGGCATTTCTTAAACATTAAACGCTTATGACTGAAATAAGACACGACTGGACTAAAGAGGAAATTTCAGAAATATATCATACCCCTATACTGGATCTGATTTTCCGTGCGGCAACTATTCACCGCGAAAATCAGGATTATGGCGAAGTACAAATCAGTTCGCTGATATCGGTAAAAACCGGTGGCTGCCCTGAGGACTGCGCTTACTGCCCCCAAGCTGCCCGTTATCAAACAGGCGTAAACGTACATGCCATATTACCTAAAGAAGAGGTAGTGGCCGCGGCACAAAAGGCTAAAGCGGGTGGTGCATCACGCTTATGCATGGGCGCTGCCTGGCGCGAAGTTCGCGATAATCGCGACTTTGACAAAGTAATCGACATGGTGAAAGCTGTAAACGAATTGGATATGGAAGTATGCTGTACATTAGGTATGCTTACCGAAGCCCAGGCCCAACGCCTGGCCGATGCTGGTTTGTATGCTTACAACCATAACCTCGATACCTCTGAAGAAGATTATAAACGTATCATCACCACTCGTACTTATGATGAGCGTTTGCAAACTTTAGAGCATGTGCGCAAGGCTAAAATATCAGTTTGCAGCGGCGGAATTATAGGTTTAGGCGAAACGGTAGAAGATCGTATTTCTATGTTAAAAACGTTATCTAATTTGCCTAAGCACCCAGAATCTGTACCGGTAAACGCGCTGGTTCCGGTAAAAGGCACCCCACTGGCCGATCAGCCAAGAGTATCCGTGTGGGATATGGTGCGCATGATTGCCACCGCACGTATCATTATGCCTAAAACTGTTGTACGTTTATCGGCAGGCCGCACCGAGATGAGTGTGGTTGAACAAGCTATGTGCTTTATGGCTGGTGCCAGCTCTATTTTTGCAGGCGAAAAGCTGCTCACTACACCAAATCCTGATTTTGATACTGATATGGCGATGTTCCAATTGCTGGGATTAAAACCACGCGAAGCATTTAAAAATGGCCGTCCTAACCAGGTAACCGAGCAACAAGCTGTTGAAGCTTAACATCAAAAATTTTTACTGGTATATAATAAAGCAACTCGGTTTATTAAAATTGTAAACCGGGTTGCTTTGTTTTAGCTGAAGGCTAATAGATTCAAAATGGCAAATGATGCCTATTTCCCTGCTTTTGCCTTATACGGCAATCACTTTAACATCAATATTTCCTCTAACCGCTTTTGAGTAAGGGCATGCACGGTGCGCTTTGTCGGCAAGCTTTTGTGTGTCTTCCAGGCTCTGACCGGGAATGTGTACATGTATTTCGGCCGATAAAGCGTATGTATTGTCATCTTTGTTAAAACTTACATGCACTTCGGCCGTCGCTTCAGTTACATCTGCGCCGTCGTGTTTGGCTATTGTGCCTAACGCTCCTAAATAGCATGCGCCATAAGCACCGGCAAATAACTGTTCGGGGTTGGTATAAGCGCCGCCTTGGCCGCCCATTTCTGTTGGTTTACGTAAATCTAAATCAATTACGCCGTCGGATGATTTAATATGTCCATCGCGACCTCCTTTAGCAGTTACTACTGCGGTATATACTTTTTCCATTTGCTTTTATTTTCAATGGAAACCAATTACAAGTTGTAAAGTTTTGTCGGCATAAGATTTGAATTGCTAAAAATATTAGTAAATTTGATGTATATGAATGCTGACCGTATTACCGAAAAACTGAACATACTGGCTGATGCTGCTAAATATGACGTGTCTTGTTCATCAAGCGGGAGTAAGCGTAAAAACGAAAATAAGGGTTTGGGTAATGCCAGTAATGGTATTTGCCACACTTATACGGAAGATGGCCGCTGTGTTTCATTATTGAAAATTCTTTTAACTAACCACTGCATATTTGATTGTGCATATTGTGTGTCGCGTAAAAGCAACGACATTAAACGGGCAGCCTTTACCGTGCAGGAGGTTGTAGATTTAACCATTAACTTTTACCGTCGTAATTATATTGAAGGTTTGTTTTTAAGCTCGGGTATTTTTCACAATGCCGATTATACTATGGAGCGTTTGGTTCGTATTGCTAAAAAGCTTCGTACCGAGCATAAGTTCAATGGATACATCCATCTTAAGTCAATTCCAGGCGCCAGTGATGAATTGATGCGTGAGGCCGGTTTGTATGCTGATCGCTTGAGTGTAAATTTGGAAATGCCTACGGAAGAAGGCCTTAAACTATTAGCACCGGAAAAGAATCGTCAGGATATGATTCAGCCGATGGATTTCCTGAAAAAAGAAATCATACAGCGCACAGAAGAAAAGGCATTATTTAGAAAAGCACCCCAATTTGCACCGGCTGGCCAAAGCACCCAAGTTATTATTGGCGCAACGCCTGAAACAGACAAGCAGATACTTTATACCGCTAATCACTTTTATAAAAATTTTAATCTTAAAAGGGTTTATTATTCGGGATATGTACCGGTACTAAGTGATAGTAGATTACCTGCATTAAATACGAGTGTTCCTATGGTACGTGAAAACCGCCTTTATCAGGCCGATTGGTTAATGCGTAACTATGGCTTTCATGTTAATGAAATTGTAAACCAGGAGCATCCACATCTTGATTTAGATATAGATCCGAAGTTAGGCTGGGCATTGCGAAACCTGCAAGTATTTCCAATAGATATTAATAAGGCTGATTTGCAATTGATACTGCGGGTGCCAGGTATTGGCGTTCAATCTGCACAAAAAATTGTAAGTGCCCGGCAGTTTGGCAAATTAGATTGGGATCAGTTGAAAAGCATTGGTGTTTCCTTAAACCGTGCAAAATATTTTATTACCTGCAATAGCCGGAATTTTGAACGGCGCGATTTAACAGGTACTGCAATCAAACAATATATTTTATCGCAATCGCAAAGTAAGTACTTAAAAACATCAACTACCCAGCTAAACCTATTCTAATAAATGTATGACTACGCTAATTTACGATGGTTCTTTTGAAGGACTTTTAACGGCCGTATATGAAATTTATGAGCGCAAAATTTGTCAAATTAAAATTCAAAAAGAAAAATGGTTAAGTACAGCGCTTTTTGAAGATGTGTTGCAAATTCATACCGATACCCAAAAAGCATCGCGTGTGTTAAAAGCTTTGCAGCAAAAAATATCAGCAGCGGGCTTACAACGGTTGTATGCGGCGCATACCGCTGGTTTAGAAGGGGAGGATGTGATGTTGATTGGCTATATACGCTACGTTTTTGATTCGCCTCAAAATGTAGAAGAAGATTATGGCAACAAGTATGTGCTGCGATTATCGGAAATTGTAAGGAAAGTTAGACGGGAAAAGCATCGTATGGAGGCTTTTGTTCGTTTTCAAAAGTTGGAAGATGAAACCTTTTATGCGGCCATTGAACCTGATTTTAATGTTGTACCATTACTAAGCAAACATTTTAAAGACCGGTATACCGATCAAAAGTGGATCATTTATGATCTGCGCCGCAATTACGGAATTTACTATAACTTGCATGATGTAGAATACATTACGTTAGACTTTTCGGTAAATAATCCATCCAACGTTATCTCTGCTTACACTGAAGATGAGGGTTTGTATCAGCACTTGTGGCAAAACTATTTTAAAAGTGTAAACATCACGGCCCGTAAAAATACCAAACTGCATATGCGGCACATACCCAAACGTTACTGGCGATACCTAACTGAAAAATTTTGAGGATTTTTAGGTCGTTAAAGATCGCATGAAAAAATAAAATATGTTTTTTTTCATTTTACTATTGACAAGTAATAATTATCTCACTATCTTGGTATTATCAAAAACGACGTACTTTGACAGCCTTGAGAAACGGAAATTGAATCGGGCGAACTTTCGGGGGAGCTAAAGATCATGGAAAGTCTCTAACGAATTACGTAGCGGTCATTGTAGCGAAAGTTGCAAAACCAACGTAAATTGTTAAATGAGGTATTGCCAATAGGCACCGTACTTTACGGAGAACAGTGTAAAAATGGTAATGATCAGGCAAAAGTAATTGCAACCGCAATGCAATGGGTAAGAATAAATGTTTTTAACCTACGCGAATAGTAATAGCTCACAAAAAGGAAATAGCAATGGTAAAACATTGATAATTGCTTTTGATGCTTGCACTGAAGCTTAAGGTTAGAAGTTGTAGATTCTAAATCAGGCAATACGAGTGGCAGCTTACTTGGCAGATCGGTTAAATGTGCATAAATCTTTTTGATGCTTTTGATAAGGACTACGGTTCATGTCATGAGTTAAGAAAACGGAAGTCAATACCTAAAGGAGGCGGCTTCCGTTTTCGTTTTTTATAGATTTTTCTACTCATTAATCTCTTTAATTCTTCTTTACAGCACCCTTCAAAATTTATACATTTACGTTGTATGAGCAAAGAGGGAAAAAGCAAACTTATTAAAGAGCATAAAATTTTTGTGCTGGATACCTCCGTTATCCTGTATGACCATAACGCTTTTGAAAACTTTCAGGAACACGATGTAGCCATACCCATTCAAGTATTGGAAGAGTTGGATAACATGAAAGCCGGTAATGATACCCGCAATTTTGAAGCGCGAGGTTTTATTCGTTTGATGGATAGCTTTTCGCAAAATCAAATGCTAAACGAGTGGGTGTTATTAAATGGTAGCCGAAAAGGACGTTTCAAGGTAATCATGGATAAAGCCACGCGGCATGCAGATGCCGAAGCTGTGTTTGGTAACAATAAGGTTGACCACCGCATTTTAAATGCAGCCCTTAACATACAACAGGAAAATCCGGATAAGAAAGTAGTACTGGTATCTAAAGATATTTGTCTTAGACTTAAAGCGAAAGCACTTAGCCTAAATGCTGAAGATTATGAAACCGGAAAGGTAAAAAACCTGGATGAGCTTTACACAGGCAAAACAACCGTAAGCAAGGTTGCCGAAAAAGTATTGAGTTCATTAAAAAAACAAATTAATATACCCTTAGATTCACTTAATGTCAATTCGCCAAAACGGAATCACTTCTTTGCATTAGAAGGTAAAAAGGATATTGTACCTTGCTTTTACTATCATCCAACAGCGCAGCTAGAGCGAATTGAAGAGCAGCAGGCATTGGGAATACGTCCTAAAAACATTGAGCAGGCTTTTGCTCTGCATGCGTTACTTAATCCTGCCATTAAATTGGTAACCATTCAGGGTAACGCCGGTACCGGCAAAACGCTGTTGGCGTTGGCCAGTGCACTTGAACAACGTAAAAATTACCGGCAAATTTATGTAACCCGGCCAACTATACCTTTAAGCAATAAAGACATTGGCTTTTTACCAGGTGATGCACAGTCGAAGGTCGACCCTTATATGGCGCCCATTTGGGATAACCTGAAGTTTTTAAAAGAGCAGTTTGTACAAGACGAGAAGATGCAGGCCAAGATTGATGAACTGGTTTCTACCGATAAAATTTCCATTACGCCACTAGCCTTTATCCGCGGACGAACACTGACCAAAATTTTTTTTATTGTTGACGAGGCGCAAAATCTAACGCCACATGAGGTTAAAACAATAATTTCCAGAGCAGGAGAGAACAGTAAACTGATTTTTACCGGCGACATTTACCAAATAGATACACCTTACCTGGACGCTGAAAGTAACGGGTTGTCTTATTTAATTGAAAAGGCTAAAAACCATCCGTTATATGCACATATTACACTGCAAAAAGGTGAACGAAGTGAATTGGCCAATTTGGCAAACGATTTACTATAAAAGGCAATCTGTACTTTTTGCAATATCATTGCTAATTTTATGAATAAAATCCAGTTGTTCTTTCAATAGCTTTTCGTCTGGTGTAAGTTCTGGTTTTTCATCGTCGGCAGACTTGCGATCTCCATTAAAATCAACACCCGCACCATTTAGCTTTTTGGCACTGTCATTCAGGACAGTAATACTGCGTTTGATCAGCTTTAGGTTTTCCGGACGGGATTTATGCAATTCTTTACCGGATAACCCTGATGCGATGGTAGCAATGTAAGATGATAAAATATGGTTCAGCACCACAAATCTGTGTACATCTTTACTCTTTTTTTGCCGGCTTTTCGGTTCGGACGTCATGCGTTCAAATGCTGCAGCTAAGTTGGCGGATGTAATATAGACATCTTTACGGGCCAACTTGTATTCCGTAACACTTACTTGCTTACCACTAATGTTTTCGGCTATCTTTATTAAGTAGTTAAGATTTGCTGTAATTACATCGCGCAGATTTTGCCGCAATTGTTCTGATTCCCAGTTTGGAAAAATTAAGTAGTTAGCCGCAAAGCCGACAATAGATCCAATTAAGGTGTCGGCTATACGTTCTTCCGCAATATTTAAGCCGCCTACTCCTAAAAAGCGGAATAGTATGAGTACGTACGGCGTCATTAATATCACTGTAACAATATAATTAATACGCTGAAAGCTATAAGCGCCAATCATAAGTACAGTCATAATAATAAACTGAGCTGCACTGTTTTTAACAAACATCAAAATCAAAATCCCTACTACGCCACCCACAATAGTACCCATAAGGCGTTGGTAATTGCGCTGCTTTGATAAGCTGAAACCTGGTTTAAGAATTACGATTATAGTAAGCAAAACCCAATAGCTATGGTGACCAAAAGCTACCTTTCGACCAGTAAAATCACTAATAAGCATCAATAGCCATGCACCTTTGGTAATAATAAAGCCTATGAGGCATACTAATGCAACACGCAAAGCATACTTAAATGTGCTGGATTGCAGATTAAGGTTATCCAACAAAATATTTGGCGAAAAATCTTGGTGCCCTACAAATTTGTCATATTCAACCTGATATGGGTTATCAATCAATTTTTTAGCTGAACGGGAACTGTGATAATAATTGATACTATTAATTTTCTTATTTAAATCCCGCAGGTTTATTAAAACCTTTTTTAGTACCAAGTTACTAGCGGCTTGATCTGCTTGTCCCAGTTTATCAATCTGGGCTTTTAAGCTTTCCAAACCGCTGTCAAAATTAGCAGTTGTTTTGTATTCAGAATTTGAGAGTACCGCATAGCCAACGTTGCTTAATTCGTGCGCCATTCGGTGTAATAGATAACCAATCTCTTCAATAATGCCTGTTTTGCCAAACTGCTCGCGCATGTAAGCGTAATCATAATGTGTAGCCATGATCTGCTCAAACAAATCGACCAAATCAATAAATGTAAGCACCAGCATACGGCTATAGTTGGTTGATTCTTTTACAATCTGCCGGCTTTTAAAAAGTAACTCCCGCACGGCGTCTTGATGCTGGCTTACTTGTATTTGTTTGGAAACCAATTTGCGATAGTTATCATCAATGTCAGTTTTCAGCAAATAAAAATCAGCTTTTATGCGTAAGAATTCGGCTATGTCTTCAATATTTTCGCCAAGGGCCTGCTGAGCTGCACGGTATGGGCGAATGCCAAAAAAAACCATGCTCATCAGCATATACCAAATGCCTCCGGCCAATACGGTAGCGCTATACGCTAATACTTCGTTTGGCGGTAGCGCTTTGTCCATCACAAAAATCATAGCGAGTAAGCCTGCGGTTCCTACAGATGCTGCACGGTTGCCATACACAATGAACATGGAAAACAAAAACGATAGAACAACCACTTCGGCACCTAATGCATAAAGATTAAATCGGGCAAAACCCGTAAGTATGGCAACTAAAAATACTATCAGGTTGCTTACGGCCATAGAATTCCGCTTATGCACAACCGGACCAGGATTATCTGTTACGCAAATGCATATGGCGCCCAATGATAGGGTGATGCCTAGCTGCAATAAACCTAATTGAGCAAACACTAATCCCGGTAGTAGAATGCCAGTTGTAATTCTCAACCCGTCAGAAAAGTACTGACTAAAAAAGAAACTTTTTATTTCGCGGGATGGAATTGGCATTTATATAATTCGATTGGTTAACGGTACCTGCAAAAATACACAATGTGTGTATGATGTATACGTAAAATGATTTTACTCCCATAAAACTATTAAATGCACTTGAAGTTTGAATTATTAACATGATTGTACGTATTTTAAGCCCCGAAATGCAATCAACCTGATTGACTAAATATACTTCAATATGCCATCACCACAACAATCCCTTCATCGCGAAGCTGTTTTTAACCAGGAAGTGATTACTCGGTTTGAGCTTTTTAACAGTTTGTTTTTAACGTTGCCGTTTTACCAGGTAAAAGATACCGGGATACTACTGCCGTTTTTTAGCTCGCATTGCGAAAAAGGTACAGCGCAGTTAAAAGCGCCCGTTGAAATAATTGATTCGTTTTTTGAAGAATACGTGCCTAATGTAGACGAGCGCGAACACATTAACCGTCTGTTTCGCTTTATCCAATACATTGAAAGACAAGTAGTTTTATTTGACGCCATTGAAGATTCATCGTTTAGTAAGTTAAGCAGAACCGACGATAGTGGCAGCCTGCAAAGCTTAATACAACAGGCGGCTGCTGATGACAAGTTAAGAGAAAAAGTAAGCGAAAAACTTAAAAACTTTTCTTTGCGACTGGTACTTACAGCGCATCCTACGCAATTTTATCCAAGTACGGTATTGGGTATCATGACTGATTTGATTGATGCGTTAAAATCTAACGATATCAATACCATTAATTTGCTACTTCATCAACTGGGCAAAACGCCGTTTTTTAATAAAACATCGCCCACGCCAGTAGATGAAGCAACAAGCCTAATTTGGTTTTTAGAAAACATTTTTTACAATGCACTCGCAGCAATACGCACTCGTTTGGGAGAGGAATTTGGTGTAAGTGAAAAGTTGAACGAAATATTAGAATTGGGCTTTTGGCCAGGCGGCGACCGCGATGGTAACCCCAATGTTAAAACTGAAGCGACCAAAACCGTTGCAGCAACTTTAAGGCAAATTATTTTTAGATGTTATTATCGCGATTATCGTGTATTTAAACGCCGTATTACTTTTAGAGGCATAGAAGAGCCGATGCGGCGACTGGAAGAACTGCTTTACCAAAATGCATTTAATCCTGAGTCAGAACCGCGCAACCTTCAAGATGAATTATTGGCGTTGCTAGATAATATTAAAGACGTTTTGGTTGAAGACCACGACAGTATTTTTATTGAATTGGTTGATGACTTGTCTCTTAAAGTAAAACTATACGGATGTTATTTTGCTACCCTCGACATTAGGCAGGATAGCCGGGTGCTGCGTACGGTGTACGAATATGGCTTACAACAATCCGATATAGGCAGCGCTATAACTCCTGAGGCTTATTTAAATTTATCTGAAGAAGAAAAACTTGAAGCTATAGCCTTTAAAGAAGTCAATTTTGATTGCTCAGATAACGACAGCTGTACAGCCGACCCTATGATTAATGATACATTAAGCACTATTCGCTTAATGCATGCAATCCAACAACAAAATGGCGAAAAGGCATGTCAGCGCTTTATTATAAGCAACTGCCAGGAAGCGTCGGACATACTACAGCTCATGAACTTGTTTTTATGGAGCGGTTGGACAAAAGAGAATTTAACCATCGACTTTACGCCGCTGTTTGAAACTGTGAATGATCTTAAAAATGCCGGTGAAGTAATGGAAAGGCTTTACACTCATCCGGTCTACAAAGAACATCTGAGACGCCGTGGCAATCGTCAAATGATTATGCTTGGCTTTTCTGACAGTACGAAAGACGGGGGCTATTTAATGGCCAATTGGTCTATATATAAAGCCAAGGTTGAATTAACGGCCATCACGAAAAAGTATGGTATTGAATTGGCGTTTTTTGATGGGAGAGGAGGACCACCGGCACGTGGGGGCGGTAAAACGCATCGTTTTTATGCTGCCATGGGTAAGGAAATTGCCAATGATCACATTCAGTTAACCATCCAAGGTCAAACAGTTAGTTCGCAATATGGTTCAGTCGAAACAGCAAAGTATAATATCGAGCAATTAGTAAATGCAGGTATCACCTCGGCATTACATCCCGATCATCGTGATTTATTAGATAGCCGGCACAAAGATCTAATCTCTCAAATGGCAGATGCCAGCCATAAGTTGTTCATGGATTTACGCCATCATCCGCTGTTTACAGAATATCTCGAAAATTTGAGTCCGCTTAAATTGTTATCTAATATCAATATCAGTAGCCGGCCAACTAAGCGAAATGCTGGTGCACCACTTAAATTAGAAGATTTGCGTGCCATTAGCTTTGTAACAGCTTGGAGTCAGCTAAAGCAAAATGTACCGGGTTTTTATGGTGTAGGAACTGCTTTGAACAAAATGAAGCAAGACGGTAACTGGGAAGAAGTGAAAGACTTGTATAATGCATCAGGTTTCTTTAAAACAATGATAGATAATTGTATGATGTCTATGTCTAAGTCTGATTTCAGGATTACGGCGCACTTAGAACATGATGAACATTATGGTGAGTTCTGGAAATTGTTGAAGCAAGAATTTGATTTAACAAAAAGCTTATTATTAGAACTGGCAGGCAGTGATGAGTTAATGCAGGACTACCCAGTTGAAAAGCGCTCAATTGCAATGCGCGAGCGTATTGTGTTGCCATTGGTAGTCACTCAGCATTTTGCACTACAGCGAATGAAAGAAACAGATGATGAAGAGCTTAAAAGCGCTTATAGCAAGTTAGTTATTCGTACAGTTTATGGCATAGTAAACGCCGGACGAAACTTGGCTTAAAACGTAATATATTAATAAGGCATGATGTTTTTTGTAGCATGTTGTAAACCAGTTAGAGCTTTGTTTGTTAAGCAAACATAAACCTGCTAAATTTCAGTTTATAATGAAAAAAATATTCTACATCAGCGCTATTGCCTTATACACATTTACAGCCGTGTCATGTGGTGAAAAACGTAAGTCTAAAAACTACAATGAAAAGACTAACGTTGACGACATGAGCCTTGAATTTATCAAAAGTGCCACAGAGGCAGGACTTACTGAAATTTCTGCAGGCAAAGTTGCGCAAACGAAGTCAAGCAATGCAAAGGTAGTTGAGTTTGCGAAAATGATGATTACAGATCATACCAAATCGGGCCAAGAACTTGCAAAAATAGCTAATGCTAAATATGCACCTGTACCAAACGACCTATTACCAGAGCACCAAATGAAACTAGATAGTATCTCTAAACTCCCAGGACCGGCATTCGACAAAGCTTATATGCAGATGATGGTAATGGATCATGAGAAAGCTGTAAAACTGTATTATGATATCGCCGATTCTAAAATTGAAGCAGTTCGCGGCTATGCAAACAAAAATTTGCCTATCTTGAGAACGCATTTAGAAGAAGCAAAAAATATAAATGCATCATTAAAATAAATTAACCATCAACAGATACAAAAAAGGCTTTACTGTTTATTACAGTAAAGCCTTTTTTAATTACCGGTTACTGAAAAAATAAGTTCTCATAATTAACATTATGTTAAGTATAATTGACTTTTAAATAGGGACTTGTATACAGTCCCTATTTAATATATTAAAGAGCGCTGATTTTTTTATTTAACTCAGCAGCTTTCACATTATCTTTTTTAACAAGATAATAGTTACGTAAATTAGTTAATGCACTGGCAGACTTCGGATCAAGTTCCACCGCTTTTAATAAATACGGTTTGATTGTGTCCATCTGTGTGTTAACTTTAGCCATAGCAGCGGCATATTCTTTTGCTTTGTTAGCAGGCAATTTGTTGGCTGCATTGTAATCATCAACAACTGGAGATATTAAAGCATCAGTTAAGCTCACTGCAGCTGGTGCATAATTAGAATCTAATTCTACAGATTTTTTCAGCGCAGCCGCAGCTTTATTCATGGCCTCTGCTTTTTGCTTTTGCAAAGTAGCTAGAGTTGCTGCATCCTTAGTTTTTTTGATCTTGGCATCAACGCCATTACCTACGCCAATATATGATAAGCCTAAATAATAATGCAAAAATTTATCGTTAGGGCTATTGCTAATAGCGCTTTGAATTTTCTCAATAATTTCGGCTTGTTTACCAGTAGTTAAAGCTAGTTCAATTTCGCGAGAACGTAAGCTTGCGCTGCTTGGGTATTTGCTAACGCCTTCAGTTAAAGTACTCATAGCGTTGGCAGTGTCACGGTTTGTCAAATAGATATTTGACAAATCATTATATACACCTTCGTTTTTGCTATACTTTGTAGTAAGCAGTTTTTTATAATGAGTAATAGCCACCGGATAGTTTTTGCTGTTCACAGCTGCCAAGCCAGTATAAAGAATAGCAGTGGTATCTTCCGGATTCAAGTTGCGGTAATAGTCAAAGGATTTATAAGCTAAATCGTAATTACCACTTTGATATTGTTTAGCGCCCCTATTCAGCGAGTAAATACCTAAATATTGGCCTGCAGCGTCAGTGTAGGTTTTAAATTCATTGCTTTTATCTGCATCTTTTGCTTTTTGCAACGCCTCTGCAGCAGCTGTGTATATTGGTTCAGATGTAGAAGCAACTGTATCTTGATAAGCCATTGCACCATAAATTACTGATTTAAGTGCGTAGGTTCTTGGCATTGTAGCCGTTTTTTCATTTGCCGCAGCTTTATCAATTGCGGTTTTAGCGTTAGTTAAGCTGGTTTTAGCCAATGCTTCAGTCATTTTTTGACCTCTGGCAGTTTCAAATTTACCGTATTCGGTTTGGGCGTTATCTAATTCTCCTTTTTGAGCAAATGCCGCAACTGATGCTATTGACAAAGCACCCGTTATCAAAAATTTAATTTTCATAGATTTTAATTAATTTAACTGTTGCAATTTAGTATTTATCTTCTGTAATTGGGATTCGTTACCCGTTTTTGCATAAATCTGTTGTAGCAACTGTAAGGTTATAACGCTTTTTGGCGACATTTCATATGCTCGTTGTAACCAAACTGCAGCCCTTGATAAATACTGAGAAACTTCTGACGGATTAGACTTTTTTGTGCTTAGCTTTAAATACAACAAACCTAAATTAAATACCGGTTCATAGTTAGCGTTGTTTAAGTCTATAGAGCGAAGATAAAGCGACTCTGCCCTATCGTATTTTTTTAAGCGGTCATAACAATTTGCAGCCACAAAAGAAACTTCGGCATTGTTCGGGTTTTCGTCCAGCAAACGTGGCAAAAGCGGTTCTAAGGCTTTGTAATCTTCTCTGTTGCTGTAAATGTTAGCCTCTTCTAAAAGCAGGCTCTTCTCTGCTGGTAAAAACCTCCGTCCTTTTTGTAAAACATCAAGTGCTTTGGCCGTGTCTCCCATGGTTTTATAAATATTGGCAGTTGCCATTACATATTCAAGTCGGGTACTATCGGCAGTAAGCAAAGTGTTGTAATGTTTTACTGCTTCTTGCAAATTGCCGTTTTTACTCTCGGCGTAGGCAATGTAGGCATTGATCGGCGAAAATTTAGGCGTATATGCTTGTGCTTTTTTAAAGTTCTCAACTGCATCGTTATAATTTAAACGATGAAGACTTTCAAAACCCTGCCTGATGAAAACATTTGCCAGGCAACGTTTTGCAAAATCGATTTCAGTTTGATACTTGTAAATTTTTTTCCGTTCCGATAGTGTGTTTAATAACTCACTGGTTTTATCTACAAAATCGGCAGGACGGTTTTGCTGGTTGGTAGAATCTACATAAGCAATGCTTGCGTAAACAATTGCTTTGTATACATTTTTTTCCAGATTTGAGGAATCAGATTTGGTTCTGATTAAACTGTCTACCGATTTTTTGGCGCTGGTTAAATATTTAATTTCAGCTTTTTGACGGTAAAAGGCCAGGTTATTCACCACCACCTTTAGCGCTTCTGATTGACAGAAGGCTAAAGGCGTAGTGAAAAGTACTGTTAAAACCGATAAGATTATTTTACGGCTTATCATTTTAATTATTCATTTTCTTCGTCAGCAGGCGACTCAGGGTTTTCTTCTTCAGGTGTTTCTTCTGAGGATATAATACCTGTTTCTTCCAGCGCTTGTTGGAGTTCTTCCTCCTCGCTATGCTCAATTTTGGCTACTGATGCAATTTCATCCCCTTCCTTAAGCGATATCAATCTCACACCTTGTGTTGCACGGCCCATAACCCGTAGTTCATTCATTGCAATACGGATGATAATGCCCGAGCGGTTGATGATCATCAGGTCATCTGTATCAGTAACATCTTTTATGGCAACAAGTTTTCCGGTTTTTTCGGTAACGTTAATGGTTTTAACACCTTTACCACCCCTATTTGTTACACGGTAATCTTCGATGTCTGTACGTTTGCCATAACCTTTTTCTGATACAACCAATACGGTGGTTTCAGGATCGTTAATAGCAATCATGCCTACAACTTCATCCTTATCGTCTTCTAATGTGATACCACGAACGCCAGTAGCTGTACGGCCCATTGGTCTAACGGTTGATTCATTAAAACGAATCGCCCGTCCTGATTTCAATGCCATTACCACTTCACTGTTGCCAGTAGTCAGTGTTGCTTCTAGCAAAGAGTCACCATCGTTGATGTTGATAGCATTGATACCATTAGCACGCGGACGTGAATATGCTTCTAAAGAAGTTTTCTTTATAGTACCTTTAGAGGTACACATGATGATGAAGTTGTTTTCCAAATATTCTTGGTCCTTCAAATTAACAACTTTGATGTAAGCCTTAATTTTTTCCTCTTTTGGAATGCTGATAATGTTCTGAATTGCCCGTCCTTTTGAGGTACGTGTGCCTTCAGGAATTTCAAATACCCGCAACCAGAAACAACGGCCAGCTTCTGTAAAGAACAGCATGTAGTTGTGATTAGAGGCAACCAGCAAGTGTTCAATGAAATCTTCGTCACGGCTGTTACTTCCCAGAGCGCCTTTACCACCTCTGCCCTGACGGCGATATTCTGTTAAAGGTGTACGTTTAATATAACCTTCATGCGATATAGTGATTACCACGTCTTCATCTTCAATGAAGTCTTCGGTCATCATCTCGGCAGTAGAGTGTACCATTTCGGTTTTACGCTCATCACCGTATTTGTCTCTGATTTCCAGCAGTTCGTCTTTAACTATCTGCATTTGCAGACCCTCATCGGCCAAAATTGATTTGTAATATTCAATTTGCTTCATTAGCTCGGCATACTCCTCTTTGATCTTATCACGCTCCAGACCGGTTAACCGGCGCAGCGTCATATCCAAAATTGCACGGGCTTGAATTTCAGTCAAATTAAACTGAGTCATTAAACCTTCACGTGCTTCTTCTGGAGTTGATGATGCACGAATCAGGCGTATAACCTCGTCCAAGTGATCCAATGCAATTAGCAAGCCTTCTAATATGTGGGCACGCTTTTCTGCTTCAGACAGTTCATATTTGGTACGGCGTACAATTACTTCCTGGCGATGCTCAACAAAGTGAAAAATCAAATCTTTCAAATTCAGCAACATCGGCCGGCCTTTAACCAAGGCAATGTTATTGATGCTAAATGAAGTTTGCAGCGACGTGTATTTATAAAGATTGTTCAGCACAATTGCAGCGTTGGCATCGCGCTTAATTTCATATACAACACGTATACCTTCACGGCTCGATTCGTCGCGTATGGTTGATATGCCTTCAATCTTTTTCTCATTTACCAAATCAGCTGTGCGCTCAATCATTTGAGCTTTGTTAATTTGATAAGGAATTTCAGTCACCACAATACGCTCGCGGTCGCCATTAAAAGTTTCAATCTCGGCACGGGCACGCATTACAATCCGGCCGCGGCCTGTTTCAAAAGCTTCGCGCGCGCCATCAAAACCATAAATGATACCACCGGTCGGAAAATCCGGACCTTTAATATATTGCATTAACTCGCTAATCTCAATTTCGCGTTTGTCAATAAATGCAACAGTCGCATCAATAACTTCAGATAAGTTGTGCGGCGCCATGTTGGTAGCCATACCTACCGCAATACCCGAAGCACCGTTAACCAGCAAATTTGGAATTTTAGCCGGTAACACAGACGGCTCTTCAAGCGAGTCGTCAAAGTTGAGCTGATAATCAATCGTGTCTTTGTTGATATCAGCAAGCATCTCTTCAGCAATTTTTTGCAGGCGTGCCTCGGTGTAACGCATTGCCGCCGGGCTGTCGCCATCTAAAGAGCCGTAATTACCTTGGCCATCTACCAACGGATAACGCAAGCTCCAATCCTGAGCCATACGTACCATGGTATCGTATACCGACGAGTCGCCGTGCGGGTGGTATTTACCCATCACCTCGCCCACTATACGGGCCGATTTTTTAAAAGGCTTGTTGTTATTCAATCCTAAATCGAGCATACCAAACAATACGCGTCTGTGAACTGGTTTCAAGCCGTCGCGCACATCAGGCAAAGCACGAGATACGATAACCGACATTGAATAATCAATGTAAGCCGATCGCATTTCTTCATCAATATTTATAGGAATTATTCTGTTGGTTTGTTGTGAATTATCTTCAGCCATCAATTAGAATTTTTGTAGAAAAAAAATGCTCAAATACCTTAGGTCGATGTGTTAAATGAACTTGCGAATATACGAAAATTAAGGCAAACAGCTGGCTTTTTTACCAACATTGTATAGGTAAAAAGCTAGCTTTAAGACTTGAAATAATAGGAAAGAAAATATATTTTTAAGTAACTTATTTTACTCTAACCCAATACTCTTCCACCACCATGCCGGTTGGTAGCTTTCCGTCAAATGTAAGCGTATCGTTCTTGATTTGATAGTGATATCGTAAAGTTACCCCCGTCAAGTTAGATGGTTGAGTGCTATAGGTTTCGGTTTCCATACAGCTATCGCCAGATAATTTGTAATTACCGGCCTGAAACTTTTGAGGTGTAGTTCCATCCTCTAACATAAAAGCTTCAAATTTGCTTCCTTTGTATGTGCGTTGCAGTTTGTAGCCTTCTGTTCCACCCTCTTTTTGGCCGTTGTAAATTCCGCCGTTAAACTGCCAGGTGCCTTCTAAGTCACTTTTTCCGACGCAACCTAATAGCGCTACAGTGGTCATGTAAATTGATACAGTTTTTCCAATCCAATTCATGCGGATAGTTTAAGATTTTTAACTAAAATGTTATTTGACCACAAGCTTTCAATTTGCTGTTTGCCTCATCATAACGGATATATTAATAATAAAGGTCGAGTTAGTATTAAACCCAGTTTATTCCCTTTTTTAACAAGCTTAATGTTTTTTCTTCGGCACTGCCGGGTTCTGGCTGATGATTATATACCCATTTAGCAGTTGGTGGCAAACTCATCAATATAGATTCAATCCGGCCATTGGTTTCCAAACCAAACTTTGTACCAGCATCATAAACCAAGTTAAATTCAGCATAGCGACTACGACGAAGGTATTGCCATAATTGTTCCTGTTCGGTAAACGGTTCATTTCTATGACGGTTCACCAACTCTGTATAAACCGGTGCAAATGTCCGTCCTAAAGATTTTGAGAATTCCAGTATGTCTATCCAGCTAATATCCTCTGTAGCAGTTAAGCGGTCGTAAAATATGCCACCTATTCCTCGGGTTTCTGCGCGGTGTTTAATAAAAAAATAGTCATCGGCCCAAACTTTAAAACGATGATAAAAATCTGAGTGGTACTTATCGCAAACTGCTTTTAAGCTACTATGAAAGAAGCGCGCATCGTTTTCAAATACATAATGTGGTGTAAGGTCTATGCCTCCGCCAAACCAGCGCAAGGGCTGATCGTTGACAAAAGATGAAGGCATTTCAAAATACCGGATATTCATGTGAATAATAGGTACCAGCGGATGATTAGGATGCATAACAATAGACACACCGGTAGCAAAAAAGTCATCTTGCTCCACTTTGAACGCTTTTTTTACAGCTTCAGGAAGACGACCGTGTACAGCCGAAAAGTTGACGCCACCTTTTTCAAGCACGCTGCCATTTTGAATGATGCGTGTGCGGCCACCACCTCCACCGTCACGTTCCCATACTTCTTCTTCAAACCTGGCAGCACCATCCAGTTGTGTGAGGCTCTGGCAAATCTCGTCTTGAATGGTTTGGTAATCGGCAGCTATTTGTTCTTTGGTAATCATCTCTGCAAAGATGCACAATTGGTTCTATTGCAGCAATCCGATTTTAAGAGGCAATGCCCGCCGGCTCTTGCTCTTCTTCTTGTTCAGTGTAATTTAGATCTTTGCCGAAAGTTTCTTTCAGCTGGCTAAGGGCTGATAATGCTACTAATGTCACTAAAGCCATCATCACATAAGCACTATCAATTTTGCACGTAGCTTCCCGACCGTGTTGTTTAAAGTATGATACCATCCCCTCAAATGCGAAGGTAATGGGTATCAAGGCCCCGCGAACAAAATTAGGTACCGTAGTGGTTACCGTAGAGCGTATATTGGTGCCAAACTGCTCAGAAGCTATAGTTACAAAAGTTGCCCAATAACCTACCGAAAAGCCAATAAATAAACAAAGTATTTGAAACTGACCTGGCGTAATACCTTTTGCGTTTAAATACAGCAGCACACTAATTACCGATAAGATTTGAAACACCAACATGGTTAGCCTGCGTGATTTGGTTAACTGTGCAAACACACCAGCAAACATATCACCAACAGATATGCCAATATAAGTAAACATAATGCCAGTACCGGCGCTTAAAGGTTCGGCCGCATGCAGCTCGGCCCCCATTTCGGGCGCCTGCGATACCAGTATGCCTACCACAAACCATAACGGTAAGCCAATTAATATACAGCTTATATACTTTACAAAGCGGACTTTATTGTTAAACAGCATGAAGAAATTCCCTCTGGAAACTTCGCTTTCAGCGGCATTTCTAAACATGCCCGACTCGAATGTACCTACTCTTAATAATAGCAGCAGTAATCCTAGACCACCGCCAATAAAGTAGGCATTTTGCCAACCAAACTTGGCCACTATATTTGCCAATACTGCACCAAATAAACCTACAACGGCCACTATCATGGTGCCATAGCCACGGTTCTTCTTGCTCATGGTTTCGCTTACCAGGGTAATACCAGCGCCCAGTTCGCCAGCCAGACCAATACCGGCAATGAAACGTACTGTGGCGTATAAAGTATATGTAGTGACTAAACCGTTGGCAAAATTTGCCAGCGAGTACAGTAATATCGACCCGAACAGCACTTTTATCCTGCCAAACTTGTCGCCTATTATACCCCAAAGCAAGCCACCAAGTAACAAGCCCAGCATTTGCATATTAATGATAAACTCGCCTTTGGTGCGTAGCTCCTCCTTATCTAATATTCCAATGTCTTGCAAGCTCTTAACTCGCACAATCGAAAAAATTAGTAAATCGTATATATCAACAAAATAGCCTAAGGCAGCCACTATAACCAGAAATATAACATTGCGGCTAGCTTTTGCAGAAGTATCAGTCATTGTGCCGTTTAAAAATTGTTTGAATTACCAAATTGTTGTTTAAAAAAAAAGCCCCTGCTGTAGCAAGGGCTTTAAATATCAGAAAAAATTAATTATATTTTTTTAACATTTACAGCTTGTAAACCTTTTCTTCCTTCTTCCACGTCATATTCAACATCATCGTTGTCTTTGATAGCGTTTACGCCACCCTGAACGTCTTTAAAATGCACAAACAGGTCTTTACCATCATCTGTAATAATAAAGCCATAACCTTTTTGGGTGTTAAACCATTTTACTTTTCCAGTTTTCATAATTATAGTATCGTATAAGTTTATAAGAGATTTATTACTATAGCCAAACTGAAAATTGTAATGTGTTAAGATTCAGAAAGGTATCTGCAAATTAAAATATTTTTTCAAATATATACATTTAATAAACAAATATTAATTTTATTTATTTGGCTGAGGCGTTAAACGCAGATAAGGTTTCACTTCAACATGGCCTTTAGGAAACTTGGCCGGAATGTCTTCGTTTTTTATAGCAGGCGAAATAACCACCTGATCACCCTCTTGCCAGTCTGCCGGTGTAGATACACTGTAGTTGGCCGTTAATTGTAAGGAATCGATAACCCGTAAAACTTCCTGAAAGTTGCGACCGGTTGATGCCGGATAAGTGATAATTAATTTAATTGTTTTATCCGGTGCAATAATGAAAAGAGAACGTACAGTTGCTGTTAGTGAAGCGTTTGGATGGATCATGTCATAAGCTTCTGAAATTTCCCGGTTTTCATCAGCTATAATCGGAAAGTTGACCTCAACATCTTGAGTTTCATTTATATCATTAATCCATCCTTGGTGCGATTCGACTGAATCGACACTTAGTGCAATAACTTTAACGTTACGCTTAGCAAACTCATCTTTCAATGCAGCTGTTCTACCTAACTCTGTGGTACATACCGGGGTATAATCGCCTGGGTGCGAAAATAGCACTGCCCAGCTGTCCCCTAAATATTCGTAAAAATCTATTTCCCCTTCAGAGGTCTGTGCCTTAAAATTGGGGGCTTTATCGCCTAATCTTAAACTCATGGTTTTATTTATTTAATTGTTTGAACTGGTTGACAGGTAAAAGTAAGTGAACAAATGTAATAACTACAAAATCTATAGACAATATGCGTGCAAATTAACGTTTAGCTGACAACATACTTAGCTTAATAGCTTCCAACTATTCATTCTTGTCCTATTGTGGAGTTGATTGACAAGGCTCTTAACAACTGTCGAACTTCGGACGGATTGCGCAAATAAAACTTTGCTGCCGAAGAGCCGCTACCTACCTTAATGGTAACTGAATTATCGGGTAAAGCTTTAAATGTATCTTCATCAGTTAAATCATCACCTAAGGCCATTATAAAATCATAGTCGCCTTGGTCAACCAAGCCCAGCGCAGCTTTGCCTTTGTTAATTTCCATATTCTTTACCTCTACCACTTTGTCGCCGGGTAACAGTTGTAAACCTTTATCTGTTGCTAAATATTTGAGGGTATTCATTAATTCGTTGGCACGCAATTCACCTAATCCTTTTTGAGCCTTACGGTAATGCCACACCAACGAATATGATTTTTCTTCTATAAATGACCCTGGTGTACGATCGACGTATTTTTGCATGATATCAAAAAGTTCAGGTTTCCAGGTAGTAGATAGACCATTAACCTTATGCCATTCCATTCCTTGCTGTTTGAACCATGCGCCATGTTCGGCTATCAGGTAAATGTTTTTATCGCCAAACCATTCATTTAAGTTTTCATGTTTACGACCACTAATCAGCACCAAGTGATTGGCCGGATCCAGCATAAGCTCATTTAGGATACTATAAAGATCACTATCCGGAACGGCTTGATTTACATTAGGCTGAAAATCAACCAACGTGCCATCATAATCCAAAAATATCAAACGCTTGCTTGTACTTTTATAGCGATTGATGATAGACTGTTTAGTAGAGCCCTCCACATGACGGGTTTGCATGGAGCGTTGCATCAGTTTAACTTCATTTAAACGTTCCATAAAAAGATCTACCCAATGCGCTACATTAAACTTGCTTACTACCTGTCGCATTTGCTGCATCCTGGCGTTTTGCTCGTCAAGCGGCATGTTTAATGCTTGTATAATAGCATCTTTTACCTGTATAATATTGTTTGGGTTAACTATCAATGCGTCAATTAATTCGCGAGATGCACCTGCCATTTCACTTAATATTAATACACCGTCGTTATTAACCCTGCTGGCTATATATTCTTTGCTCACCAAATTCATGCCGTCGCGCATTGGCGTTACCAAGCAAACTTCTGCACTGGCATATAAAGCGGCCAATGTTTCAAATGGTACAGACCGGTAAAAGTAATTTACTGGTGTCCAATCCATAGTGCGGTACATCGAATTGATGTTACCCACACGTTTGTCAATCTGATTGCGTAACTCGGCATATTGCGGGACTTTATCACGAGAAGGCACAACTACCATGTATAATGTCACTTTACCAATATACTCTGGATGTTGCTGAAGCATTAATTCAAAGGCCTGCAATCGCTGCAAAATACCTTTGCTATAATCAAGGCGGTCTATGGATAAGATCAGCTTACTTTCTTTGAATACATCTTTTATCTGCTGCATCTGTTCCTGTACGTCTGGGTCGCTTACCGCATCTTCATATTTTTTGTTATCAATACCCATCGGGAACGATTCGGCCACAACATAGCGGTCTTTACAGGCTATGATGTTTGAGGAAATAGGCATTGGCAATAAGCGGGATACTGCACTCAGGAAGTGTCTTACATCGTCGAATGTATGGAAGCCTACTAAATCGGCGCCTAACATGCCTTGTAATAATTCGCTACGCCATGGAATAAGGCGAAACATTTCATGCGATGGGAACGGAATATGTAAAAAGAAGCCGATCGAAACGTCCGGGCGTTCAGCGCGTATCAATTCAGGTAAAAGAAGTAACTGATAATCATGTATCCAAATGGTGTCGTTAGGCTCGGCTACAGCTAGTATTGCTTCTTTAAACTTTTGGTTTACGCTTTGGTAATAGTCCCAATGCGACGGTTTGTAAGTGGTATATGTTGATGCATAGTAATGAAATACAGGCCAAAGTACTTCGTTTGAAAAACCTTCATAAAACTGGCTGATATCATCTTGTGTTAAATATACTGGTATCAGGCTAAGTTCTTTCAGTTGTTCATTTACGGTTGTCTTATTATCTTCATCAATAGCTTGACCTGGCCATCCTATCCATACATTTCCATCGGTTTTATATATTGATCCCAAGCCGGTGGCTAAACCGCCTTCGCTTGGCTTTAAAAGCAGTTGTCCATCGTTATCCTGTATTTTAACAGGCAATCGGTTAGAAACAATAATCGTTTTAGGCATACTATAATAGCGTAGTTTACCATTTAAAAAGCATAATTAGAATTTCTTGTTTTAAGTTATTGCTTTTATCTGTAAAAAGGGCACAAAAAAAGCCACACCAAAGGTGCGGCTTCTGATATATAGTAAAGGGGAATTTGTACTTAGCTTTTTACTACTTCAAGAGAAGATGTAGGGCTTACTCTTACTAAAACTTGTTGCCCGTCTTTTTCCAGATTTACGAAGTAAGCAACTTCGTCAGAATAAGATCCTGTAGTTAAGCGAGACAATGACGATGATACTGCGTTTTCAGTATGGAAACGGATAATTTCGGTAATGTTATAATCTTTGTATTTAATAGCTAATTCTTTACGTGCTGAACTTGGTAACAATTTTGATGACACACTTTGCGTATAACCCAAATATTCACCATTTAAATTATAATAAGCAGTTGTTTTTAAATCATCAACATAAAATTGTGCTTTTTGAAATTCAGATGTCACTGCCCAGGTTACATCCTCAACACTACCAAATGTTACATCAAATTGATTTCTAACATTGTATGATATCTTGTCTAAGTCATCAGTTTTCTTTACGCCATCAAAAGCAAATGCACTGACGCTAACTGTAATTGCTGCTACCAACGTTAATATCGCTTTTTTCATATCTTTAAATTTTTACCTTTTCTTTTTTAATTTCTTCAACAAAATTAAGTAAGTGTTATGAGGTTTTAAAATTTTAAATAATTATTATGAAAAAGTTATATTGATGCCAGAAATAATATGATATAATTAAAATATTTAAATTAAATGTGCCTTCTATTAAAAAACCGTTAAATCAATCGTCTGTGACGTTGTTAAATATTCAATAAAACTTAATTATGGTTGTCAATATCATACCATATTTGGTTTTTTGTTGACACATTTATAAATTTAGCATCTTGCACATGCCCGACAATAGTTCTAATATTAGCTATAGCTTCTGGATATAGTCGAGGAATAGATATAACGCCTCTTTTTTAGGTTCTGTTAATGGATAATCAATTTTATGAAGTAAATAATCTTTTACATCAAAATCACTTCTCATTTCCATTTCCTTAAATAAATCTTCCCGATGGTCTAAACCATACTGGAGCGAAATATTGAAAGCATTTATAAATTCTTTTGGAATTGGCTTATTCGCAATCCAGGCAGCAAAAGTAAAAGGTAAGCCAGTAAACTTAGTCCACTCTGCAGCTAAGTCATATACGTATGGGTATTTGTCTGCTTTCCCAAATGTACGATCGCCTATTTGTACAAATGCAGTTTGTTCATCTTTTGACTGGCCATAATCAGCAGCGCCGGCAATTTGCTCAGGATTCAGTTTCCAGTAATTTTTTAAAAGTACTTTAGCTAAATTGTTGGATGAGCGAGATTCTGGATCTAATTGTAAATACCTCACATCTTTTATATCGCAGTTGCTGAAAATGAAAACAGAGTTAACTGCTCCAACGGCACCTATACAATAGTCAGAAACAATTTCCCAATGTGGCAGGCTTAAGGTAGCAGCTACGGGAATCAGACCGATGTCTACCTGGTCGTCAATTAATTTTTGAGCACAATCTGATGGATGGTCTAAACTTAAATCTATTTGATTGATAATATCGGTATGTTGTATACCATATAAAAAAGGTTTGGTGTTAGTGTAACTAACAGCAGATATTCTTATTTTTTTCAAAAGTGAAGTTAGTGTACTTGTAAGTGAATAGAATTATTAAAGTCGGCTATTTCAAACCGGCTACCATCAAAGGTTACTTTGTATAGCACTAAGTTTTGATGCGGAAAAGTTTCCATCTTGGTTAATGGCTGCTCGGTAAGTAGGCACAAAAACAATCGCATAGCACGGCCATGCATACAAATGAGCACATTTTGTTCTTCCGGGTGGCTCATGATGATTTTTAAGGCCTCTTCTTGGCGGATCTTTACTTCGTTCGGGCTTTCACCTTTTTCAAATTTGCTATCTAACCGGCCGCTTGTCCAATCACGCATAACTTTTAAAAACGCGGCTTTAGTTTCGGGCGTGCTTCGCTGACCTTCATGTATGCCCCAGGCTAGCTCATCCAAGCCCGAAAGTTTTTCGAATGAAATGCCAAGGTCAATAAACGGCTGTATGCTTTGTTGTGTACGCTTAAGTTCGGATATATAAATTTTGTCGAATGGTATATGTTTGTAAGCATCATAAAACATCTGTGCTTGCAGGCGGCCCTCTTGGTTCAAGTCGGTATTCATGCCGCGGCCTTGTACTATGCCTTGTTTATTAAGGTCCGTTTGTCCGTGACGTACAATATATAGCGTTTTTAAAATCATTCTTGTAATTGCAAGCTGCTTAGTTTATAACAGGCAACTTATAAAATTGTGGTTTTTTTTGCTCAGCAAATTCGTAGTTGCTGTAATCGGTAATTACATTGTATAGCGTATCACGTTCAATTGGATGACGACCTACGTGTTTAATTAGCTCCACCAACTCTTTTGTGCTCATAGCAGGGCGTTGTTCTTCGGCGCCAGCCATTGAGTATATTTTGGTTGTATCGTCTAGTGTTCCATCAATATCATCTACACCAAAATTTAGCGACAGTTGTGCTGTTGTACGACTGATCATTGCCCAATAAGCCTTAATATGGTCAAAGTTATCCAGGTAAATACGAGCCACTGCATAATTGCGCAAATCTTCTATTACAGACACTTCTTTAACGTTCGACATCTGATTGTCTTTGTTTCGGAACTTCAATGGAATAAACGTTTGGAAACCGCCTGTACGGTCTTGTAACTGGCGTAGGCGCTCCATATGGTCAACCCGATGGCGATACTCCTCTATATGGCCATAAAGCATTGTAGCGTTTGAACGCATACCTAGCTTATGCCATTCTTCGTGAATTTGCAACCACTGGTCGGCCGTGCATTTATCCTTAGCAATTTGCTCGCGGATTTCCGGATGGAAAATTTCAGCTCCGCCACCCGGCATTGATTCGAGCCCCGATTCTTTCATCAAGCGCATGCCGGTAGCATAATCAACCTTTGCTTTTTTAAAGATGTAATGATACTCAACAGGCGTTAGCGCCTTTACATGTAACTCTGGTCGATGTGCTTTGATGGAGCTAAATAGTTGCTGATAAAACGGCATATCATACTGCGGTAATACACCGCCTACAATGTGAACTTCAGTAACCGGCTCGTTATCATATTTTTTAACAATATCGAGCATATCGTCCATGGTATACTCCCATCCTTCCGAACGTTGTTTAATCAGCCTGGAGTAAGAGCAGAATTTACAATCGTAAACACAAAGGTTCGTCGGCTCAATATGAAAATTGCGGTTAAAATAAGTTTTATCGCCGTGACGCTTCTCGCGAATATAATTGGCTAAAACGCCCAAGTAACTAAGTTCGCCTTTTTCATATAAGAGTAAGCCTTCATCAAACGTAATGCGCTCATTGTTTAAAACTTTTTGCGCTATATTTTTAAGATCAGCAGATAGGTGAGAGTCATTTAACAACACCTGTAGGGATTGTTCAGCGTCCATTAAATTACTATTTTTTCTGCAAAAGTACTATAATCGATTTGATACCATATCACCTTTATGTAACAAAAACGCCAGGTTATTTTTAGAACTAGTGCCAAGCTATTATACGGGCATCAACCTAAGTTGTTGCTTTACAGCTTAAACCACAAAACCCTACAATGGACAAAACAACTTAAATAATTTAGTGTAATTTTAACATCTAGTAATTTACGACTGCTTTTGTATGAAGATTGAAACCCTTGCTATTCATGCCGCCAACTATACCGACTCAGCGTCTAAAGCGGTTGTGCAACCATTGGTATTGTCTACCACATTTGAACGGGACGAAGATGGTGGCTATTCAAAGGGCTTCAGTTACAGTCGGGCGGATAACCCAAATCGGCGTATGCTGGAAACTGTGTTGGCCAAATTAGAGGGCGGTGCAGATGCGGCTGCTTTTTCTTCAGGCAATGCCGCTGGTATGACAGTGTTTCAATCCTTTCAGCCCGGAACACACGTTATAGCGCCCAATGATATGTACCACGGCTTGCGCAATCAATTAAAGAGTTTATTTAATGGTGTGTTAGCGTTTGACTTTATTGACTTAACTGATGAACAGACTCTCAGAAATCATATTAAACCCACTACTGGATTGATATGGATCGAGACGCCTTCTAATCCATTACTGAAGCTTACTGATATCAGGAAGGTAGTCCAAATTGCTCATCAGCATTATATAAAAGTAGTTTGCGATAATACTTTCGCAACGCCAATTGGTCAGCAACCGTTAAGTCTGGGTGCAGATATGGTTATGCATTCTACCACCAAGTACTTGGGTGGCCATAGTGATTTAACTGGTGGCGCACTCATTACTGCACGGGAAGATGACTGGTGGGAACGTATAAAACAAATTCAGCAAATGGGCGGTGCAATACCTTCGCCTACAGATTGTTATTGGCTAACCAGAAGCATTAAAACGTTGCCATACCGAATGCGCGGGCATGTTTATAACGCGCAGCTATTGGCAGCATATCTGGAAAAACAACCTCAGGTGGAAAAGGTATTATACCCAGGATTGCCTTCTCATTCCCAATATCATTTAGCTCAAGATCAAATGTTAAATTCAGGCGGAATGTTATCATTCCTCATTAAGGGCAATGCAGAACAGGCAATGCGTGTTGCATCTTCTACACGCTTATTTACAAATGCTACCAGTTTGGGCGGTGTTGAAAGTTTAATTGAACATCGTGCATCCACAGAAGGCCCTGATACCAAAACGCCTCAGAATCTGTTAAGAGTATCCGTTGGACTTGAACATATAGATGATTTGATTGCTGATATTGATTTAGCTTTAAGCTCTTTATAAATTTATTTTCAATTATTGTTGCAAATCTTATTTTTTGCATTCTATCTTTGTGGCGTCAAAAGACAGTATTAGTCTTAATCAAACACCCCTCAAAAGGTTTTGATTTATAAAGAAGCGGCGAGAGATCAGGCTCCCCGACCCGCTGGCAACCCTCCTACGTAGGAGAAGGTGCCAATTCCTGTCCCGGAAAACAATAATGACCGGGGGATATAAATTTAACAACCATGAAACAAGTAGTTATTTTTACCCAGCCTCAAACTTTTTGTACCTCAAACGGTGCATACTCTTTGCTTAGCGTTCGTCAGGCAGACATGTGTATGTGTTGCTGCTGTTAAAGTCAGTACACGCGGGTTATTCGTCATCAGAAAAACATCGTGTTTAACAGCAGCCAGGGAACATTATACCCTAAACGTACCCTTCTACACATCACATAAATTTAAAATCAAAATTGCCAACGTTATGTCAGCACAACCTTTAAAATTTGAAACTTTACAATTGCACGCCGGTCAGGAGGTCGATCCGGTAACGGGCTCGCGTGCAGTGCCCTTATATCAAACTACCTCTTATGTGTTTAAAAATGCCGAACATGGTGCAAACCTTTTTGCACTGAAGGAATTTGGAAACATTTATACGAGGATTATGAATCCGACTACTGATGTTTTTGAAAAGCGTATAGCGGCACTTGAAGGTGGTGTAGCAGCATTGGCAACATCATCAGGCCAGGCAGCGCAATTTATAGCGTTAAATAATATTTTGCAGGTTGGCGATAATTTTGTTTCGTCACCATATTTATACGGTGGTTCTTATAATCAATTTAAAGTAGCTTTTAAACGGATAGGTATTGAAGTTAGGTTCGCAGATAGCGATGAAGCTGAAAGCTTTGAGCCGTTAATTAACGAAAAAACCAAAGCCATTTATGTTGAAACCATTGGAAATCCTGGCTTCAGCATCCCGGATTTTGAAAAGCTTGCAACTTTGGCGCGTAAATATGACTTACCGCTAATTGTAGATAATACTTTTGGTGCGGGTGGTTATTTGTTACGTCCGCTTGAGCATGGTGCCAATGTTGTTGTCGAGTCGGCAACTAAGTGGATCGGTGGCCATGGCACCAGCATTGGCGGTGTAATAATTGATGGTGGTAATTATAATTGGGGTAACGGAAAATTTCCGCAGTTTACTGAGCCGGCGGAAGGTTACCATGGCCTCATTTTTTCAGAAGTATTTGGTATTAACGGGCCGTTCGGAAACATACAATATATCATTAGGGCAAGGGTTGAAGGCCTGCGCGATTTTGGCTCTTCACAATCGCCGTTTAATTCTTTTTTGCTTATACAAGGACTAGAAACTTTATCGTTACGTGTGCAGCGTCATGTAGATAATGCACTTGAATTAGCTACCTGGCTCGAGCAACATCCTCAGGTAGCCAAAGTAATTTATCCCGGTTTACCGTCGTCACCATATCATTCCCTGGCAAAAAAATATTTAAAAAACGGTTTTGGTGCTGTGTTGGCATTCGAATTAAAAGGTGATAAAACCAACGCCGGGAATTTTATTGACAACTTGCAATTGGTGAGTCATTTAGCTAATGTGGGCGATGCCAAAACTTTGATCATTCAGCCGTCGGCAACCACTCATCAACAATTATCTGAGGTTGAGCAATTGGCAGCTGGCGTTACCCCTACTCTTTTGCGTGTAGCTGTTGGTATTGAGCACATTGATGATATAAAAGCCGACTTTGAGGCGGCTTTTGCTCGAGTTAAAGAGCGTGAATTGGTTTTAAAGAATTGATGTTGAACTCATTTGATAGGTTAATTTGTTTGAATAATGTTAAAGTCTCCTCCAAAATTGAAGGAGGCTTTAGATATTTTTAATGTATTTGAAAACTTTTACATACAGTGGTGCTTTCGAGCTGGAGTCAGGACGAACCTTGCAAAATTTGCAGATAGGTTATCATGTCTACGGCCGTTTAAATGCGCAAAAAAATAATGTGGTATGGGTGTGCCATGCCCTTACCGCTAATTCTGATGTTTTTGATTGGTGGAAAGGATTTGTTGGTGAGGATTGCTTCTTTAATCCGGATGAGCATTTCATTATTTGCGCTAATGTTTTGAGTTCGCCATATGGTACAACCAATCCGTTGAGTATTGACACTAAAACGCAGCAACCTTATTATCTAAACTTTCCTATATGCACCATCCGCGATATGGCCAAAGCGCATCAGCTACTGGCCGATCACCTGGATATAAATAATGTAGAGGTATTAATAGGTGGCTCATTGGGTGGGCAGCAGGCTTTAGAGTGGAGCATCCAACAGCCTAACCGCATTCAAAAGCTTATATTGATTGCTTCCAATGCCTTTCATTCCCCTTGGGGTATAGCATTCAACGAGTCTCAACGACTGGCTATAAGTGCAGACCCTACGTTTTATCAAAATACGCCCGATGGTGGCAGCGCAGGTTTAAAAGCGGCTCGCAGTATGGCCTTGTTGTCTTACAGGGGATATCAAGCTTATAATCAAACACAAAAGGAACCAACATCCGCTTTAGTCGATGGCTTTCGTGCGGCCTCTTATCAAAGCTATCAAGGCGACAAACTTGTAAAACGTTTTAATGCTTATAGCTACTGGTATTTGAGCAAAGCTATGGACTCACACCATGTAAGCCGCAACCGCGGCAGTGTTGAAGATGTACTTGCTTTGGTAAAAGCTAATACATTAATAATTGGCATTACATCAGATATTCTTTTTCCGGCTACTGAGCAGCAATATATGGCTCAACATATTCCAAATGCAATATATGCCGAGTTTGACACCGTTTATGCGCACGACGGCTTTTTAATTGAAACCGGCATTTTAACAAATATTGTATCCTCCTTTTTTAATCAACATACACAAACCATCGCATTACAAAATCTTTCTGAATGAGTACTAAATTGAATATAGGTTTATTCGGTTTTGGTGTAGTTGGGCAAGGCCTGTACGACATCATCAAAACCAAAAACCTGAATCTTGAAATTAAAAAAATAGCCATTAAGCATCCTGGCAAGCTCCGTTCTTTGCCGCCTGAGCTATTTACCACTGATAAAGACGAATTGCTTAACAACCCCGAAATCAATACCATTGTTGAGCTGATTAATGATACCGAAGCTGCTTTTGATATCGTTTCAACGGCGCTTAAGTCAGGAAAAAACGTAGTGTCAGCCAGTAAAAAAATGATTGCCTTGCATTTGCAGGAATTGTTGGACTTGCAACGCGAACATGGCACATCGTTATTATACGAAGGAGCCGTATGCGGCAGTATTCCTATTATTCGTAATCTAGAAGAATACTATGACAACGAATTGCTGCACTCCATCAGCGGAATTTTCAACGGTTCATCCAATTATATTCTTTCAAAAGGCTTTTTAGAGAACATGGACTACGCTGCGGCGTTAAAATTAGCGCAAGACTTAGGCTTTGCAGAAACTGACCCTACCATGGATGTAGGCGGTTTCGATGCCAAATTCAAACTCGTTATTGCAGCGGCACATGCTTACGGTTTAATTGTGAAACCTGAAGATGTGTTAAATATAGGTATCCAGAACCTGTCTGCGCATGACATGCGATATGCCCGCGAAAAGCGCTGGAAAATAAAATTGGTACCTGTAGCCAAAGAGTTGGATGCACAAAACGTTACGCTGTTTGTGATGCCAAAATTTGTTACCGAAACCGAGTTTTTGTATAATGTAGAGTACGAATATAATGGTGTAACTGTACAGGCTGCCTTTGCCGACCAGCAATTCTTTTTTGGTAAAGGCGCTGGCGGCCACCCTACTGGCTCGGCGGTATTATCTGATATTGCTGCCTTGCGTTACGATTACAGTTATGAGTACAAAAAAGCAAATCAAAAGCACAGTCTGCACTTTACCAACGATGTAGAATTATACGTTTACTTGCGCTACGAAGATGAGCAATTGGTTGAAGATTTAAATTTCATCCATATTAAGGAGCGTTTTTATTCGGGCGATTTTAAGTTTGTAATTGGAAAAGTAAATCTGCAAAATCTGATTAATCATCAGCAACGTATATCTGAAAGCAAGGCATTTGTTGCCTTTGCCGATCAGCTATCTGGGGTCAATTTAGCTTCGGCAGAATAATAACGGTTATAAGTTTTAAGTAGATTTCTTTAAACTGTTAAAGGCAAACGGCTTCAATATGAAGCCGTTTGCTGTTTTATGAATATGGTAGGCCTTAACCGAGATTTTGTGACTGCATAATGTAAAGAGATTGTTATATTTGTAGTAAGTAATTCAGGTGCCTGCTCTATTGATGTCGAAGTTTTTAAAGCTTTTTACCAACCGCGCTTTTGTAACCGTAATTTGGTTTGGTTTAAGCTTGTTTGCAGTAATTAAACAAGCGCTACATCATCACATTAACAACTACTTAATCTACAAATATACATTCACTAACCTAATACACCAGGTTAATTTGTATACGCCGCAACCCCAGTTTTATGAAGACAGTAACCACTACGGGCCATTGTTTGCCTTGGTTATTGCGCCTTTTACTCTTTTTCCAGACCTGCTGGGCTGTATACTTTGGGTAATGGTAAACGCTTTGGTTTTACACAAAGCTATTTTAATGTTGCCTGTTAGCCCATGGCAAAAATCAGCCGTTTTGATAATCTGCGCACACGAATTAATGACGGCGTCATTCAACGTACAGTTCAATCCTATTATGGCAGCCCTTATTATTTTAAGCTTTATTTTTATAAAGAGAAAACAGGATATATGGGCAGCATTAGTCATCGTTGTAGGTACTTATATCAAGCTGTATGGTGTTGTTGGATTGGCTTTTTTCTTTTTTTCAGAGCAAAAATGGCACTTCATTAAATGGCTAATTATATGGGGACTTGTTATGTTGGTGTTGCCAATGTTGTTTTCTTCGCCCGAGTTTGTGTTGCAAAGTTATTATGATTGGTATGCAAGCTTGGCCGATAAAAATGCCCACAACGCGGTATCTTTAATGCAGGATATCAGTGTGATGGGAATTGTTCGACGAGTGTTTAGCTATCCGCAATTATCTAATTTTGTAGTGCTGGTTCCGGCAATGCTTGTTTTTGCTTCATCATATTTTAATTTTAGAAGTTATTCAAAAACACCGTATCAATTGTTGATTTTATCTTCAACGTTAATTTTTACGGTAATATTCAGTACCGGTTCCGAATCGCCAACTTATATTATTGCATTTGTGGGCGTGGCCATATGGTTTGTAAACTTACCGCAGCCGGTTACTAATTTGAATGTTGCCTTATTGGTTTTTGCTTTATTGATTACCAGTTTGTCGCCTTCTGATCTTTTTCCTAAATTTATTAATCAACAATATATTAAACCTTACGCATTGAAGGCACTGCCCTGTTTTTTGATTTGGCTTAAAATAGTATACGAAAGCTTAACGCGTAAATTCAACCAGGAACCGTCCTACGAGGTTGCAAGATGAGAAAGAAAGTTTCTGTAGTAATTCCGTCCTTTAATGAAGAGGGCAACATCGAGGTATTGGCTTTGCGGCTGATAGAAGTGCTGAAGGCTACTCGCTATGCGTATGAAGTTATATTTGTTGACGACGGTAGCTCGGACGGCACATTGCGCAAGCTGCATTCTATTAGTGACATCGACAACAATTTATATTATCTGGAGCTGTCACGAAATTTTGGCCATCAAAATGCGCTGAAAGCCGGTTATGATTATGCCGATGGCGACTGTATCATTAGCATGGACAGCGATATGCAACATCCGCCTGAAATGATTGCTCAATTCTTAGAGAAATGGGAAGAAGGTTATGATGTCGTTTATACTCTGCGAGAGTACCAGGATGAAACAACGATTTTTAAAACCAAAACTTCTGATCTTTTTTACAAAATGATCAACTCGTTGTCGGATACGAAATTGGAAAAAGGGACGGCAGACTTTAGGTTGATTGATCGTAAGGTGGCCAACGTATTAAGTGGCTTGAATGAAAACGGCTTGTTTATACGTGGCTTGATCAAATGGTTAGGCTTTAAGCAATATGCCATTGCTTATCAGTGCGATGCCCGCTTTTCGGGTAAAAGCAAGTACAACCTCAAAAAAATGGTAAAGTTTGCCGTGCAGGGTATAACAGCTTTCAGCGTACGCCCATTGTACATGGCAACTGGTGTGGGTTTGTTCTTTTCGTTAGTGGCAATCTTGTACATTCCATATATCTTGATCAGCTATTTCACCGGTCACGTGGTTTCCGGTTGGACATCTATCTTGGCAACTATCGTATTTTTTGGTGGTATTCAGCTAATGGTATTAGGTATCATTGGTTTGTATCTGGGCAAACTGTTTATGCAATCCAAGCAGCGCCCAAATTATATTGTTCGGTCTACTAACTTACAAAGGGTAAATAATGATTTTGTTAAGCTTTGATATAGAGGAATTTGATATGCCGTTTGAATACGGCAAAAGTTTACCCTTTGATGAACAATTGTCTATATCAACCGCAGGTACGCTTAGTATCTTGAAAATACTAAAAGGTGCCGGGGTTAAGGCAACGTTTTATTGTACGGCTAATTATGCGCAACATCAGCCAGAGATAGTAATTCAGATTATAAACGAAGGGCATGAACTGGCCTCACATGGCTATTACCATTCTGAGTTTAAGCCGGAGCATCTGTTACAATCCAAGCAAAAACTGGAGGAACTTACCGGCGTCGAAATTCGGGGCTATCGCATGGCACGCATGATGCCTGTAGACGAAAAAGAAATTGAAAAAGCTGGTTACATTTACAACTCATCTATTAACCCTACTTGGTTGCCAGGGCGATATAATAACTTTAGCAAACCGCGTACCTGGTTTTACCATCAAAACGTGTTGCAACTGCCATCTTCAGTTTCTCCGGTTATACGCTTTCCACTGTTCTGGTTAAGCTTTCACAATTTGCCAATGAGCATTTTAAAAATAATGAGTGTTGCTACACATAAAAAAGATGGTTATTTGAACTTGTACTTTCATCCCTGGGAGTTTACCGATTTAAATCAGCCCGAACGTTTTGGTTTTCCTAGTTATGTAACCCGCAATACTGGTGAAGCATTCATCAAACGCTTGGCCGATTTTATAAATTGGGCACAGCAAAAAGGATATCAATTTATGCGTACAGGAAATTTTGTAGATACTATTAAACAGAAAAGCCGGATGTAATATCCGGCTTTTCTGTTTAACTATATTTCTTTGTTGATGTCCCAGGCTTCCAGGTAATCAGCTATTCTTTTCAAGAACATGCCACCTAAAGAACCGTCAACCACACGATGGTCGTAAGACAATGATAAAAACATCATATGTCGGATAGCAATAACATCGCCGGTTGGTGTTTCCAAAACCGCAGGTTTCTTTTTAATCGCACCAATAGCCAAAATTGCAACCTGAGGCTGGTTAATTATTGGTGTACCCATAATATTACCAAAGGCAGCTATATTGGTTATTGTAAAGGTGCCGTCCTGCGTTTCGTCTGGTCGTAATTTATTTTGACGGGCACGGTTTGCCAAATCATTTACCGTTTTTACCAGGCCCACCATACTTAAGGTATCGGCATTTTTGATAACCGGTACAATTAAATTACCATTTGGAAGCGCGGTGGCCAAGCCAATGTTGATATTTTTCTTTTTGATGATTTGCGTTCCTTTAACAGAAACATTAATCATCGGCATATCGATAATGGCTTTAACAACAGCCTCAATAAAAATTGGGGTATAAGTTATTTTTTCGTTTTCGCGGCTTTCAAAACGCTTTTTGTTTTTTTCGCGCCAGTAAACCAAATTAGTTACATCCGCCTCTACAAATGAAGTGACGTGAGCCGATGTTTGACGGCTCATGGTCATATGCTCCGCAATCAGGCGGCGCATCCGGTCCATTTCAATGATCTCATCGTTGCCCGATACCGATACGGCGGGTGCAGTATATGCAGGCGGCTGTGAAGCTTCAAATGAAGGTTGTTGCGTAACAGCAGAATGCGTTGTTGCTTGTGCTGGCTGGCTACGGCTTTTTAAATAAGCCAGTAAGTCGTCTTTGGTCAGTCGGCCTTCCGCACCACTGCCGGGTATAGTGTCTAGTTCGGCTACGCCTATTCCCTCTTGATTAGCTATATTTCGCACCAACGGAGAGTAAAAGCGAACGGATGATGACAACACAGGCTTGTGCTCAACATGCCTTTGTTCAACGTGCTCAATGCCTGGAATGGGCAGTGGCATGTCGGGCGCTGCTTCCGGCTCTCGCTGTTGTTCTGATGAAGGGTTAGGAATTTCGGGTGCAGATGTTGAAACAGGTTCTTCTTCCGGCCCATCCGTTTCAATCACAGCAATGGGGTCGCCTACTTGTACTACCTGATCTTTTTGATATAATTGTTCAACCAACTTGCCGCTAACCGGAGATGGTACTTCTGAATCTACTTTATCAGTTGCAATTTCTACAACGGCATCATCGGCTTCAATATAATCGCCAATGTTTTTAACCCAGTTAATCACCGTTGCTTCAGCAACACTTTCGCCCATTTTAGGCAGCAACAGCTGATATTTTGCCATATCTATTCAATACAGTTAAATTCTAGTTAAGTAAGGGCCAAACTTACTTATTTATCTGTTTATATTTTAACGGGTGGTCAGTAAAGTATTCAACATTCCTAAGGCGGTGATGGCCGTGCGTTCAATATTTTGTTTGCGCTTATTGCCGAACGTGAATTTTTTTACCACCGTTTCGGTTGCTGAGGCTACCGCAATCCATACCGTACCAACCGGCTTTTCATCTGTACCACCACCAGGGCCGGCAATACCAGTAACCGCTATAGCATAATCTGAATCGAAATTTTTTAAAGCGCCTTGTACCATTTCGGTAGCTGTTTCTTCGCTCACGGCACCATGTTGCCACAAGGTTTCTTCCTGCACGCCTAAAATGGTTTCTTTTAAATCATTTGAATAGGAAACAGCGCCCCCTAAAAACGCTTGGGATGAACCCGGATGTTGTGTAAATAAATGGGATATATATCCGCCGGTACAACTTTCGGCCACTGACAGCGTTTTACCTTCTGTTGTGAGTTTATCTAAAATAGCTTTTTCAAGGGCTATATCTTCGGTAGCTGCAACCACATTATTTACCCTTTCAATTATCAAGTCGGCATAATGGCTAACCTCTTCCATTAACGCAGCTTCCTGCTCGCCGTAACCGCTTAAACGCAAACGTACCTGGCCAAGTTTAGGCAAATACGCCAGTTTAATATGTTGTGGTAACGAATCTTCTATATCGGCTATGCGTTCGGCTAAAAAGGATTCGCCCTCACCTACCGTTAAAATGGTTTGATGTACAATGGCTGGCAGCTTAAAGGTAGTCTTTAATTTAGGCAACACCTGCTCTTCAAACATGTACATCATTTCGAAGGGCACGCCGGGCATGGATACGTATATTTTGTTTTCGTGGTTAAACCACATACCCGGTGCAGTTCCGTTGTGGTTCAAAATAATTTCGCAGTTAGCTGGTACCAGCGCTTGTTGCTTGTTGACATCCAGCAACGGGCGATTATATTTGGCAAAAATACTTTTCACGTTTTCCAGCGCGGCTTCGTTCTCAACCATGCTTACGCCGAAATATTCAGCTAGGGTTTTCTTAGTAATATCGTCTTTGGTAGGTCCAAGTCCGCCGGTTATTAGAATTATATCAGCACGGTTTTTGGCCTCGGCCAGCGCAGTCAAAATATGTTGCTTGTCATCAGATACCGATGATATTTGTTTAACCCTGATGCCTGCACTATTTAATTGCTGGGCCATCCAGGCTGAATTGGTGTCTACGATCTGACCAATCAGTATTTCGTCGCCTATGGTGATAATTTCTGCTAACATTAGTAATTGTTGTAATAGTCTCTACGCTTAGATAGTTTTAAATCTTGCAAAATAGATGCTTTCACTTTTAAATCAACACTAAAGGAGCGGTATAAACCAAAGGGTACCCAACTAAATGACAAATCCCAACAGTGCAGATCGCGATAGACAGAAAAACGGGTTAAACTTACCGCCTTAGCCTTTAAATCGTACCCTGTTGTATACTGCACTTTCCATTTAGGAGTAACATTTAAGTCACCACTGGCATTTAAAGTGCTTGAAAAATCAGGATTTATACCAGTGTTCGTATACGTGTACACAAAATTAACGCTCACATTATATGGAATGTTAAAGTCAACATAAGCTGCCGGATCGTTATTGATCATCGCTAACCTGTTGGCTTGATTCGGATCCAAATTTTGCAATGTATTTACCTGCCGCCGGTTTTGGCTATTCATGCTATTTGAATTTAATGAAAAGCTGGTTGAAAAAGACAGGTTGCTTAAAAGTGGGGCTCTCCCCGCTTGGAAAAAGTATTTGTTAACCCTTTGCGCATATCTTTGTATCTGACCGTTTGAAATAGAATCCCGGGCGTAAGTAACATACGGGTCCAATGTACCTGTAACACTCACGCTCACTTTTTGATTGAACAAAGCAGTGTGTGCATTCATAGATATCGGGCTTAATTTTAAACTGTCGGCCGCAAAGTTGTAGAAAGTTGAAAAGGTTAACCCTTGTAAAATAGACACTTTACGGTCGGTGCCGGTAGTGTCTGTGCTTTTCGCTCTTAGTTTAGCTTCAATAGTGTTATCCAAAGTAAAACCAATGCCTGCAGATGTTCTTTCATTCGGTTGGCCAAATGGCATCGCTTCAAAAATTGAGTAACGTTGCGAGGTAGAGGGATAGGGTATTACTGCATTACTTACTGCGGTTCGGTAATAGCCATAGCTTGGATCTCCGTAGCCTGGCGTGTAACTAAAGCTAATGCTTGGTGTCATCACATGTCGGATGGCACGCAGATTCCCTCTTTTAAAAGCTATAGTGTTATATACTTTAGTACTCAAACCCGAACTAAGCGTATACTGGCCATATCTGGCAAAGCCTGGTACAGTGTCGGTTACTAAAGCGTCGGCACTACCACGAATACTACCTCTTTCGTATCGTTTGCTCTTAGATTGGAAGTACCATGTTTCTGTATAAGTTCCGCCAGCATTGAAATTGAAATATTTCAACAAATTGAAGTTAATGCTCAGTGGAACAGTTTGCTGGAAACCGTTTTGCAAACGCTTGGTTAACGTATAACTTTTAAACAATTCCGATTCTGGAATTTCAGTTAAACTGTTTGTTCCCCGTAATGTATAACCTAAGGTTAATTTTTGATACCATTTCTGATTTCCCAAACGGTTCGGGCTGTCGAAAGGGCTAAACGTACTTGCATTCAGCGTAAATTCTGGTAAACGCAACGTAACCGTTTTTCTAGTAATATCTTGGCTATGCTCGGCACTGGCAGTGAAGTTTACTGTGCTTGGACCAACAGTAAAGGTTTTACCATAAGAGATTGACGAACGTAAGTTGTTTTGCGTTAATGCTTGCGGGTTATAACCTGTGGTAGCAGGGTTGTTCTGGTAAAAGGTGGCTGTACCGGCATCTACCGAAGCACTAAAGGTAGTGCCCGGATGAGCGTTGGCATCTTGCGAGTGCGACCATTGTATTTTAAAATCCTTTGCAGCCGGGTCACCTTCTAAGCCATATTTGTGTGAGCCGTAATTCAATACAAGGTTACCTTGATATTTGTATCGTTTTTGATAACGAGTGATTGCCCCAAGTTCATAAGAGCCCTTAGAATAAATTGTTCCTTGTGTAGTAAGGTCCATATAATCGCTAAGGCCAATGTAATAACCAAAGTTTCGCAGATAAAACCCCAAGGTAGCATCTTCACCAAAACTTGGTAATATGATACCAGATGCACGGGATTCTGGCTTAGGAAAAAAGCCAAACGGTACACCTATAGGCAACGGTACACCTTCAATCTCTAAGTAAGCAGGGCCCGAAATGATTCGTTTTTTTTCACCAATACCTTTTGTAATTACCACGCCAAAGTGTGTTTCCGGGTAAGGCAGGTTACAAGTGCTAAACAGAATGTTACGATAGGCTATTTCAGTATCATTCAATTTACGAGATTGACCACCGGTAATAAAGTTTCCGTCTTGCTCGGTTGACGTGTTAAATGATTTAAAGTTTTTTGATTTATAATCATAATATACCGAATCGGCCAAAACCGGGCTTTGACTCCCTTGTTTCACGATAGGCTTTCCTGTGTAACGTCCTGTTTTAGGATCACGGCGGCCACTGGCAAATATAAGATGGTTCTTTTGGTCAATTCTAATATAATCGGCATCCACCTCCACATCTTCATACGTAACCCGGGCGCGGCCAAAAAAGTAGCCTATGTTACGTTCGGCGTCGGTATAAGTTGAGTCATCAGCAACAGCTTTTACTTCCGATTGTAAACCATCCTTCTTTTTTTTAGTCGTATCATTAGTTGAAGTTTGCGATGGCGTTTTTGATGGTTTGGAGCCACGGTTTTTTTTCAAGACTTTCTTGTCTTTAACCGTATCCAACTTGATGATGGTATCCCGGCCCAAGGCAGGTTTAATATAAGTATATTTACCCGCCCGAGCTATAATACTCACAATCAAAACAATGGCCAGAAGAAAAAAGAACCTGATAAATTTCAAAATTAAATATGAATAGTATTTTTGCAGATAAAGTTATTAACGGCGTTCAAAAATAATGAAAAATAAGGCTTTCAAAAGACTCATTTACGGTTTCCTTGCATTGTTCATTTGCATCTCAAATTTTTCGTTTCGGATTGGTGACCCTGTAAAAAGAGATTCTACCGGTACCGGCTTCAAAATAAAGACTATTGTAATCGATCCCGGTCATGGGGGCCATGACCCCGGTGCTTACGGCTCTTTCTCAATGGAAAAGAATGTAACGCTGGCAATAGGCCTTAAATTGCAGAAGGCAATGCAAAAAGAATTGAAAGATGTTAACGTTATCATTACCCGTGATAACGACCAATTTGTGGAGCTGCACAAACGTGCCGAAATTGCTAATAAAAATAAAGGCAACATCTTTTTATCTATACACTGCAACTCATTGGCCAGCGCGCATGAGCGTGTTATTGTTGATTATAATAAAGGCCGGCACGGCAAAAAAGTACCGGTTTACAAAACAGTTTCAATTCCTAATCGTTCAGGAAAAGGAGTATTGCTACTGGTATATGGTTTTAAACGCACCGGCGAGCAGTTAGAAGCCATACGTGAAAACGCGTCAATTTTGCAGGAAAAAAATTATAAAGATTATTATTCTGACAGTGACGACCCAACCACTGCTATGGTTTTGAATGCTTACCGTGATAAATACCGGAAACACAGTATACACTTGGCTGACTTGATTAATACTGAATTTACAGAAACTGACGGGCGTTATAGTAATGGTGTAAAAGAGCAAAGTTTGCACGTTTTAGCCAATAGCGGTATGCCTGCCGTATTGATAGAGACCGGATTTATAAATAACTCACAAGAGGAAGAATATTTAAATTCGGATGAGGGACAGACTGAAATTGTAAATTCCATCATAAGGGCCATAAAGCAATACCGTAGAGAAGTTGAGCAAACGGCTCCATAATTTTGTAAGAATAAATCTGCATTACCTTGAAAATATCAAACGAAACCAAAATTGGTGTATTAACAGTACTAGGTATTACTTTACTTATATTAGGCTATAGTTACTTAAAGGGTAACGATGTGTTCTCCGGTTCTAAAAAGTTTTATGCAATATACCGCAATGTTGAGGGCTTAACTTTATCTAAACCTGTATTGGTAAACGGGTACCCAATTGGTCATATATCTAAAATGCAACTGCAAATAGCCAGCGGTTTCACTGTAGTAGAAATGAAAATTGATCCACAGTATGATATACCTCAAAATACTACTGCACGGTTAGCCAGTACTGATTTATTGGGTAGCAAGGCTATCGTTTTTGAATTAGGCAACAGTCATGAATTTGCTGAAGATCAGGATACTTTACGGGCTGACATACAAGGTAGCCTGGCCGAAAGTTTGCAACCAATTCAACGTAAGGCCGAGGTGCTGATTGCCAAAATGGATTCTACATTGAGTTCGGTTAATCAAATAATGAATCCTAATTTCCGCAAAAATGTTGACCGTAGCTTTTTAAGCATCGCAAATTCATTGCAAACATTGGAGGGTACTACCAAAAAAATCGACAATTTAGTTGGTGCCCAATCTGGTCACATAAACAGTATCCTATCTAACTCTGAGGCACTGACTTCAAATCTGCGTAATAGTACCGTTAGGCTAAACGCCACTACGGCTAATTTCGAAAAGATAAGTTCAGACGTAGCTAACTCTAATTTAAGCGGAACACTGGCTAGCGCTAATAAGGCCATGACCGATCTGCAGGCAACCGTTAACCGCATTAATAGTGGCCAAGGTTCTTTAGGACTGTTGCTGAAGGACGAACAAATGTATAACAATTTGAACGCCGCTTCAGCTAATTTGAATAACTTGTTTATTGATTTAAAAGCGCATCCTAAGCGCTACGTAAGCTTCTCGGTATTCGGTCGTAAAGGCGACTAATTACACATTAAACTCTTTAAATCAGATCATGGCCAACGGGGTACGTTTTACCTTCGATGGCCAATTCTGTTTCGGGGAAAACGCTTTTTGCTTCATCCAGCAATTCGTTCAAGCTTTTATAACGCGCAGAGAAGTGTCCGATCAACAAACTTTTCGCTTCTGTTTTGATAGCCACCTGACCCGCCTGCCAAGCTGTAGTATGGTGCGTTTTATTTGCCCTGTCGAGCATGTTGTGCAGAAAGGTTGCCTCGTGGTAAAGCAGGTCAGCATGCCGTATTTGGTCAAAGTACTGCTCATTATATAAAGTGTCAGAGCAGTAGGCATAACACTTAGGGCGTTCAGAATCTACAGTCAGCTCGTTATTTGCATACACCGTGCCATCGGGCGCTGTATATGGTGCGCCTTTCTTCAATGTTGGATATAAATCTACAGGTATTTCCAGTGATTCGACTTTTGCTTTAATCAGCTTACGTAACCGCTTTTTCTGCTTGAATAAAAAGCCGGTTGTGGCAATGCGATGGTCAAGCGGTATAGTTTCTACCACAACATCCTGATTGTCCAGAATTACCTCGGCCTTAGTACCATCAGTAGCTACAAATTCTAATGGATATTGAATAACCGTTTCTGAATACTTAAATTGAATGTCGACAATTTCTTTAAGGGCTGGCGGCCCAAATATTTTCAAAGGACGGGTGCGCCCGTTAAGGTGCATGGATGACAATAAGCCAACCAATCCTAAATAATGATCGCCATGCAAATGGCTGATGAAAATATAATCTATGCGGCTTGCTTTGATTTCGAAACGGAGCATTTGCAGCTGGGTGCCTTCGCTGCAGTCTATCAGGTACAGGCGCTCATTGAGGTTAAGCACCTGTGCTGTAGGGTTTCTGTTAAATATAGGAGTAGCTGAACTACTACCAAGTATGGTTACCTCAAACTTCATATTGGGTAAACATACAAAATGCTTATTTTGCTTCTTTCTTTAATTCTTTTTCTATTTCCTCCATAAAAATAAGGTCAATAGCCTCTTCAGTGGTAGGAACAACCGTTAAAACGTTATCTAATTGTGAGATACTAATCAGGCGTGATACGGCTTCATTTAAGCAAGTTAAAATAAAGCTGCCTTCTGCGTTTTTACACAAACGATGGCCTACTAACAGGCTGCTTAAGCCCGAAGAGTCTGCAAACTTCACTTGGCATAAATCCAATACGATGTTTCTTTGCCCCTCTGCGTTAATCAATATCAGCTCGGATTTTAATTGCGGCGTAATCAATGAATTTAGTTTTGATTCGTTTAATCTAACCAAAACATATTTTTCATGCTTATCGACAGTGAATTTCATTCTTGTAAAATTTATTCAGCTAAGATAGAATTAATTTATGTATTCCTAAAATCACAAATTTGTTAAAGCATTTTTCACCGAATTTTCAACTCGGCTTAAAACGCTGCTATTATCACCTTTAACAAAGGCTTCGCCAGTGATTTGTTCATATAGTTCAATATAACGATCGGATATAGATTGTACAATCTCTTCGGTCATTAACGGTACTTCCTGACCGTCTTTTCCCTGAAAGCCATTTTCAATAAGCCATTTGCGTACAAATTCTTTTGACAGTTGTTTTTGCGGCTCGCCACTTGCCTGACGCTCGGCATACCCCTCACTATAAAAATAGCGCGATGAATCGGGCGTATGTATTTCGTCGATCAAATAAATCTGGCCATCAGCTTTACCAAATTCATATTTAGTGTCAACTAATATCAAGCCACGCTCGGCTGCCATTTGCGTACCTCGTGCAAATAAAGAACGGGTATACTGTTCCAATTGTTTGTAATCTTCTTCAGATACAATTCCGCGTGCCAAGATATCTTCTCTGGAAATGTCTTCATCGTGCCCAACAGAAGCTTTAGTTGTTGGTGTGATAATAGGTTCCGGTAAAATATCATTTTCCTTTAGGCCTTCGGGTAAGCTCACACCACAAACTGTACGCTTTCCGGCACTATACTCGCGCCAGGCATGCCCAGCCAAATACCCTCTGATAACCATTTCCACTTTAAAAGGCTCACACATTTTGCCTATCGTAACACTTGGATCTGGAACGCTCACTACCCAATTAGGTACAATATCGCTGGTAGCTTTTAAAAACTGCGCAGCAATTTGATTAAGCACCTGCCCTTTGTATGGAATAGGTTCGGGTAATACCACGTCAAATGCAGATATACGGTCCGAAACCACCATCACCAGATATTTATCTTTTATAGTATATACATCACGTACTTTTCCTTTGTAAAAAGCTGTTTGTCCCGGAAAGTTAAAGTTAGTTTGTTGTATTGCGTTCATTATCAAGAGTCAAGAATATTAAAATGTTAATCACAGCACAATCTGCAATCTAAATTCAGTACCAAAAATAAAAATAGGAACCAAGATGCTACAAAAAAATATCATCTTGGTTCCTGATTTTAAATTTTCAACGCTGATTATTTTTATTGGATGTCGCCGTATGCTTCCAAAATACGTCTCACCAATTTGTGACGCACCACGTCTTCACCGCTTAGGTAAATGATTTCAATTCCTTTAATGTCTGTCAAAATGCGTAGCGCTGTATGTAGGCCAGATTGCTGCTTTTTAGGTAAGTCAATTTGCGTAACGTCACCCGTAACGATGAATTTGGCGGATGGTCCCATACGCGTTAAAAACATTTTCAGCTGCATATCCGTTGCATTTTGCGCTTCGTCTAAAATAACAAAGCAGTTATCCAGCGTTCTACCACGCATAAAAGCCAGTGGTGCTACCTCGATGGTACGGTTCTCCAGATAAGTTTTCAGCTTTTCAGGCGGAATCATATCATCAAGCGCATCGTATAAAGGACGCAGGTAAGGGTCGATCTTCTCTTTTAAATCACCCGGCAAAAAGCCCAGGTTCTCCCCTGCCTCTACCGCTGGGCGAGTAAGTATAATTCGCTTAATCTCCTTATTTTTTAATGCCCTTACGGCTAATGCTACTGCAGTGTAAGTTTTACCGGTACCAGCAGGGCCTATGGCAAACATTATATCACTGTTGTTTATAGCCGTTACCATCCGACGCTGGTTTGCCGTACGGGCCTTTACCATAATGCCGTTAGGTCCAAATACGATCACCTCGCCGGTAGTAGATTTATCATTAGGTGCGTCTGCTGCCTGCGGTGTAGCCGCTGTAACATTCTTTGCACCAAAAATCCGTTCTAAGTCGGTTATGTTCAGGTTGTCAAATTTTTCGACGTGTTGCAGCAGCTGGGCAAATTTATCGTTAAATACTGCCAGTTCGTGCTCATCGCCCAACACCTTCACTTCACTTCCTCTGGCTACTATTTTAAGCTTAGGATATTGTTTTTTAATGATCTCAAAATGATCATTATTGGGTCCCCACAAAACAGCGGGGTTTACTTGTTCAATTGAAATTTTTAGTTCGTTCAACAGTAAATGATTTTTTAGTTACAGATTATTTCTGGTTAAAAGTTGATATTTGCACCTCGCTAAGGCTTATACAAGATTAGCAATAAATATTTCAAAAAACTAATGGCAATAATAACTTTAACTACCGATTTAGGCGACAAAGACATCTATCAGGCGGCCCTTAAAGGCAGCATATACAAGATGATGCCATCGGTAAATGTTGTGGATATTACCCATTCTGTTTCTGCATTTAACATTCAGCAAGCTGCATTTATTTTAAAGAACAGTTTTTATTATTTTCCAAACAACACCGTACACCTTATCGGTATCGACACTGTTTATAGTGAAGAAAACCGCTTTCTGGCCATTCGCTATCAAAGCCACTTCTTTGTGGGGGCTGATAACGGAATTTTTTCCCTGATTTTTGACGAGCACCCGGATGCAATTGTGGAAATAAACATTATGCAGGACTTAAAGTTTCTGCATTTTCCGCTGGCAGACATTTTTGTTAAAGCTGCCTGTCATTTGGCAGATGGCGGCGAGTTAAGTGAAATTGGTGTACCCGTTGCGAGTATCGAAAAACGTATGACCTTACAACCAGCCGTTGAACGCAACTTAATCAGAGGCATGGTTATTTATATTGATTCATTTCAAAACGTTATTACCAATATCACCAAAAACTTCTTTAACAGGGTGCAGCAAGGACGCAAATTCACTTTATATTTTAAACGAAATGAAACGATAACGCAATTAAGCTGGCATTATAACGAGGTGCCAGAGGGCGAGAAATTGTGCATGTTTGGTATAAGCGATCATTTGGAAATAGCTATTAATAAAGGTAACGCCAGCGGGTTGTTAGGTTTAAATTTAGGTGATAGCGTTATTATTGAGTTTGAATAAGGTTTATATATGCAGAAGTGGATTGGACTTATTTTAAGCTGTTGTATATCAATAAGTGTAGCGGCACAAAGCCGTAATGATTCATTGGCTTATGAAATGCAGCGAAAAAAAATTAATGCCATGCTTGCTCAGCGTGAAGCGAAATTTGATCAATACGATCAAAGTTTAAGTCAACGCTCGGGCATATTTGGCATGCAAACCAAAAATGATATCCGCCGATCAAACGAGATTTTGATGGATATTAACGGTACTGATAATCAGATATTAAAAGAACTAAAAATATTGCTGGATTACAGGGCGTTTCAGCAACAGCAGGTGCAAACTAAGGCGGCAGAAGTTGAAACTACAAACCGTAATTTTATGTATACCATCAATCAACTGCGATCCCAAAACGACCAGTTGACCATGCAGCTGGATGCGGAGCGAAAAAAAATAGAAAAATCAAAAACAAATTATATTATTGTTATCGCTGTTCTCATTATAACGTCAATTTTACTACTGCTCACCAGAAAAAGACGTTTTAAAGCGTAAATTTACCAGTTACTATTGAAAACTTATGGGAAGACAACGACTGAACAGTGGGAACGCAGCAGAAAAAGAATTACCTAAAGCTAAGTTAAATAAGCAGAGTTTACAAAATGTAGGGAAACTGTTAAGCTATATTAAACCATACAAAGCTAAATTTATTGGAGGGCTTTTCTTCCTGGTGTTGTCAAGCTTGACTGGCTTGGCATTTCCTGCATTTTTTGGTGCTTTAGTTGATGCAGCGCAGGGCAAACAGCATACATCATTTATTAAGGCCGATTTGTTGACAATTGGCGAGATAGCCATGGTCGTTTTGTTCATCCAAGGCTTTGTGTCTTATTTTAGAATTACCTGGTTTGTACAAGTAGCCGAAAAATCGTTGGCCGACATCAGACGGGACACTTACTTTAAACTAGTTACGCTGCCTATGAATTTTTTTGCCAACAGACGAGTTGGCGAATTAAACAGCCGTATTTCATCCGACTTATCGCAAATTCAGGATACGCTAACAACAACTTTGGCTGAGGTAATCAGGCAGGTTATTATATTAGTTGGTGGTACCATTTTGTTGACCATCGTGTCTTTAAAACTTACCTGCGCATTGTTATGTGTGTTGCCTGTATTAATTGCAGTTGCTATATTCTTTGGTAAATTTATTCGTAACCTATCTCGTCAGGCCCAGGATAAACTGGCTGAATCCAATACCATTGTTGAAGAAACATTGCAGGGAATTGCCAACGTAAAGGCCTTCGTGAGTGAAGCGTTCGAGGCAGGCCGTTACGACCGTAATCTACGTGATGTAGTTGGATTAGCCGTTAAAGGTGCTAAGTACCGGGGCATCTTTGGTGCATTCATCGTTTTTTGTTTGTTCGGTACCATTTTTTGTGAGATATGGTATGGCTCTTATCTGGTGTCTATCCATGATCATGACTTCACTTTTGGTAAGTTAACTGACTTTATTGTTTATGCCGCGTTCATCAGCGCAGCAATGGGTAGCCTGCCCGATTTATATGCAAACATTCAAAAAGCTGTCGGTGCGAGTGAAAGAGTGCTCGAAATTTTAAGCGAGCAAGGCGAGCCGGTATCTATTAATGAAAAAGACAACTTAGTGAAACAAACAATTGATGGCCAGGTAGCTTTTGATAATGTGCAGTTTCATTACCCATCAAGGCCCGAAATTCAGGTTTTAAGAGGTGTATCATTTGAAGCCAAGGCCGGACAAAAAGTAGCTATTGTTGGTCCTAGTGGATCAGGAAAATCGACAATGGCTTCATTGATTCTTGAATTTTATCATCCGCAATCTGGCACGGTGCTGTTTGATAATAAGCCAGCAAGCGAATATGCATTAACTGATATACGAAATCAAGTTGCTATTGTACCGCAGGACGTTTTACTATTTGGCGGTAGTATACTTGAAAATATTGCCTACGGGAAGCGCAATGCTTCTAAAGAAGAGATTATTCAGGCAGCTAAACGGGCTAATGCTCACCAATTTATTAGCGGTTTTCCTGAAGGATATGAAACGATTGTTGGCGATCGTGGTGTTAAATTATCAGGCGGTCAGCGGCAACGGATTGCGATTGCAAGGGCACTATTGAAAAACCCAGCAATATTAATTTTGGATGAAGCGACTTCATCACTAGATTCTGAATCTGAACGTTTAGTACAAGAAGCGTTAGAAGAATTAATGAAAGGCCGTACCTCTATCATCATTGCTCATAGGTTGTCTACCATTCGCGAAGCCGATAAAATTGTGGTTTTGGAAAAAGGTCATATAGTTGAAAGTGGCACCCATGATGAACTGGTTGCTAACGAAAAAGGGTTATACCACTATTTAAGTCAGTTACAATTTGAAAGTGCCGTATCTGCCGATAAACCGTCGGTAGTAGCAGAATAAACTTTTAAATTTAAATCATTACGTGCCTGACGGGATTTATACCTTGTCGGGCATTTATTTTCTTGTTAAAAATGAAGTTAACTATACACGGGGCAGCCCGTCAGGTTACCGGAAGCATGCATTTGCTGGAGGTTAATCGATATAAAATATTAGTGGATTGCGGCCTGGATTATGAAAAGGACCGTAGTACGCAAGCAAACGAGGATTTTCCCTTCAACCCTACAGACATCGATGTTGTGATATTGACACATGCACACATCGATCACTCTGGTAACTTACCTACCTTAATACGGATGGGCTTTGACGGGCAGATATTATGTACACCGCCAACAGCCGAACTTACCGAATTACTATTAATGGACTCGGTTAGTATATTCATGCACAAAGCCGAAAAGCGCCGCAAACACAGTCGTGGTGGCAAACATCATAGCCGGCCTCAACCCTTGTACTTGCAAAAGCATGTAATGGACACCATGGAGCGTATGGTAACTATTGGATTCAACAAACCTTTTAGGCTAAATGGAGACGTAGAGCTAACGTTTATTCCGGTTGGGCACCTTTTAGGCGCAGCAGCTGTGATTCTTAAAGTGAAGGATGATAACGAGGAGAAAACAATTGGTTTTACAGGAGATATCGGCCGTTATAACTATCCAGTATTGAACGACCCGCAGCCTCTTCCACCGGTAGATTACTTAGTAACCGAATCAACATACGGCGGCCGCTTCCATAGTAAAGATCAAACCATAGAACAGGTACTGGTAGACACTATTGAAAAGGCATGCATCAAAGAGTCGGGAAGGTTAATTATTCCAGCATTTAGCATTGGTCGTACGCAGGCACTGGTTTACTCATTAAATAAAATATTTAGCAGTGGTTTATTGCCGCCGGTTAAAGTATTTGTTGATAGTCCGCTGGCCAATATTTCCACTAATGTATTTCGTAAATACCACGAGTTGCTAAATGATGAGGCGCAAGATTTTTATAAAGCAAAAGGCGACGAGTTTGAGTTTGAAAACCTTACTTACATAGAAAATTTAAAAGATAGTAGGCAGATATCCAACTACTTTGAACCTTGCATCATCATCTCTTCTGCAGGTATGCTTGAAGGTGGCCGCATCCAGGATCACTTGTACAACAATATCCAGAATTATTATTGTACCATTCTCTTTATTGGATATTGTTCTAAGGGCACTTTGGGATATCGGTTGTTGCGCGGCGACCCGATAGTGCATATTAAAGACCGCGAAATGGCTGTATACGCTACTATTAAAAAGACTGACTTATTTAGCGCACACGGCGACCATCAAGACTTAGTTAATACTGTTAAACAGCAAAGTCCAGACCGGTTAAAACGAGTGTTTCTAGTGCACGGAGAAGTTGAAAGCATGCAAGCATTAGCCGATGCTTTACAGAATGAAGGGTATGAGGTGACGCTGCCGGATAAAGGTGTAGATTACTTGTTGTAATAACTGAATAGTTAGTCTTTAATTATTTTCGTGTCCAAAGTGCAAATTAGTGAAACCTTGGCATATTGCCATTAAAATAGAAAGAGCGACCTGTTTATTACAAGTCGCTCTTTTTTATTGAAATAGTACATTTAAGCGATTTGCTTAAAATGATTGATAATTAAAGTAGCCAATTCTACCCCTATCCTTTCCTGCGCTTCATTTGTTGAGGCACCAATGTGCGGGGTAAGCGAAACTTTAGGATGTTGTAAAAGATCGGTACGTGGCGTGGGTTCATTGTCGAACACGTCTAAACCGGCAAAACTTAACTTGCCGCTGTTCAAAGCTTCTAACAATGCATCTTCATCCACCGTGCCACCACGTGAGCAATTAACCAAACCGGCTCCTTTTTTCATAGCCGCAAAATCTTCAGCACCTATAATTGGTTTGTCGCTAAATGGTGTGTGGATAGAAATGAAGTCACTTTTGGCGATCAAATCTTCTTTGCTTACGTATTTAACCGGAACCTTAACAGTAACCCCTCCGCCTAAAACCAGTTCCAACTCGTTAACGGCAGAATAAGGATCAAATGCCAAAACTTCCATGCCAACACCGTAAGCAATTTTAGCTACTTCACGACCAATACGGCCAAAGCCTAAAATGCCAATTGTTTTACCACGTAACTCGATACCTTTAGCGTAAGCTTTTTTAAGATCGTTAAACTGAGATGCGCCATCAACTGGCATTTTACGATTGCTGTCAGCTAAAAAACGAACGCCGGTAAACAAATGTGCAAACACCAGTTCTGCAACCGATGCGGATGAGGCGGCTGGCGTATTGTGCACCGCAACGCCCTTTTCCTTAGCGTACTCTACATCAATATTGTCTACACCTACACCTCCCCGACCAATAAGCTTTAAATTAGGGCAAGCGTCAATTAGTGCTTTTCGTACTTTAGTGGCACTACGAACGGTGATAGCATCATAATTTTGAAGTTTTTCAGGAAGCTCTTCTTGTGGTATATAATTAGTATCTACTATAAAGCCGGCTTGCTCAAGCATTTGCTTGCCAACCGGATCGATGCCATCATTGGCTAATAACTTTATCATAATTTGAAATGGATAGTAAATGGTTGATTAGTTAAGTAGTTGATTGGTTATTTAAATGGAACGTTAATTAGTCCCAATTGGCATTAACCAATCAACTCCGGTATTAAGCTTTATATTTTTCAGCCAATTCTTGCATCGCATCAATCAGCACATGTATGCTGGTAGCTGGTAATGCATTGTAAATTGATGCACGGAAGCCACCAACACTGCGATGGCCCTTAATGCCTACAATTCCTTTTTCATCACATAACTTCAAGAATGGTTTCTCGTGTTCTGGGTTGTTTACCACGAAACATACGTTCATTTTAGAACGGTCTTCAGTGGCACATACGCCCTTAAATAATGGGTTACGATCTATCTCCCGATACAATAAAGCGGCTTTAGCGTTGTTTTCCTCTTCAATAGCTGCTACCCCACCTTTCGCTTTTAACCAGCGCAACGTAAGCATAGAAACGTATATAGCAAACACAGGCGGCGTGTTGTACATAGAACCGCCTTCAATTTGTGTTTGATAATTGAACATTGCCGGTATTTTGCGATCTACTTTACCTAATATATCGTCTTTAACAATAACCAGCGTTACGCCAGCCGGCCCCATATTTTTTTGTGCACCTGCGTAAATCAAGCCAAAATCGGAAACATCAAAGTTACGGCTGAATATATCTGAAGACATATCTGCAACCATTGGCACCGGGGACGGCTTGATCTGCTGAAGTTGCGTGCCGTATATGGTATTATTAGATGTTATATGAAAATAAGCTGCATCCGCAGGTACCTCATAATCTTTTGGAATATAAGTGAAATTATTTTCTTTGGAAGTAGCTACGATCTCGACATTGCCAAAGTATTTAGCTTCTTTTAACGCCTTGTTGGCCCAAACACCAGATTCCAGGTAAGCTGCTTTACCGCCGTCGGGCAACAGGTTGTACGGAACCATAGCAAACTGGGTACTGGCGCCGCCTTGCAAAAATAAAACAGAATAGCCTGCAGGAACTTCTAACAGTTCCTTTACCAATTTTACTGCCTCATCCAACACTCCTTCAAATTCGGCCGAACGGTGCGATATCTCTAAAATGGACAAACCTGTTCCATTAAAATCAATCACAGCTTGTGAAGCCTGCTTCATTACTTCGTGAGGTAAGATGCCCGGACCGGCACCGAAATTATGTTTCATAGCACTTATATAATGTTTATAATTCAGTGTTGCTACCAGTGTAGCTGCCGCCGAAGTTAAAAATTTAGTCTATAAATTTGGTAGCTTATTGTAAGATTTTGAAAATACTTTTATACGGCACCAAGCGTAATATGCAATTTTAAGCAACAAGATTATTTGCCTGCTTTAAACTCGTTACAGCTGCTAACGCATCGGGCGCTGAAAAAACTGAATTTCCAGCTACCAAAACATTAGCACCGGCTGCAATCAGCTGTGCAGCATTGTAAGTGCCTACCCCTCCATCAATTTCAATATACAATTCTGGATTGGATGACATAGCCAGCTGTTTAAGCTGAACAATTTTTTTATAGGTATTTGCAATGAAACGTTGCCCGCCAAAGCCTGGATTAACAGACATAATTAAAATCATATCAACATCGGCAATAATGTCTTCAAGGAGGGAAATTGGCGTATGTGGATTCAATGCAACCCCTGCTAAACAACCTAAATCTTTAATGGCGTGTACAGTGCGGTGTAAATGCGTGCAGGCCTCCAGGTGAACGGTGATATTAGCTGCGCCAGCATTTTTAAATGCAGTAAGGTAACGATCAGGGTCGTTAATCATCAAATGGACATCAAGCGGCTTTGTAGCATGCTTTTGGATGGCTTCAACAACTGGTAAGCCAAAAGATATGTTGGGAACAAACATCCCGTCCATTACATCAACATGAATCCAGTCGGCTTCGCTGCGGTTCAGCATTTCTACGTCGCGCTGTAAATTAGCAAAGTCAGCTGCAAGAACGGAAGGTGCAATTAAATGCTTCATGCCGCCAAATATAGGCAGATTAACATATAAGTAAATAAGTAAACAGAAAATAGCTCAGTTATGAGCACAGAAAACGCTAATCACAATTTTGCAACAAATCGTAATATTTCCTCATGAGTTCAGTATCGTAGTTTACCAGCGATTGGTAAGCTTCGTTCACTAATTCATGTAATATAGATGCCCCCAATTGGCCAGCGCCATTAGGAATGCATTCATAATATTTTATTAACTCTTTGACCCGGATGATTTCATAAAGCAAAAGCTGAATTAAATCGGCTTGTGATCCGCCAGGCGAATTGCCAGACACACTATTGCTCAAAAAATCCAAGGGATCATTGCCTGTAGCAGACGTCATTTTTCAATAGGATCGGACTTAGATGTATTTATAGTTAATTACAACATAGTTGCTATGTTCTAATCAACAGCTCACTTTCATAGGGTTTACAAATTAAGTAAAATAAATAAAAAAACCCTACACCTTTTTTAACTAAAATATCAGGTGTAGGGTTTTGCTTAGAAGCCAAAAAGAATTAATCTTTTTTCTCTTCTTGTTGCTTTGGCGCAGCCTCTGGTTTAGGTGGCCTAGGTAATAAGGCTTTACGAGAAAGCTTTAATTTACCTTGCTTGTCGATATCCAACAATTTCACCTTAACAATTTCGCCAACCTCAAATACGCCATCCATTGTTTCGATACGACGGTGGTCAATTTCTGAAATATGCAATAATCCATCTTTGCCTGGCATAATTTCAACAAATGCACCAAAAGGCATGATAGATCTAACTTTACCTTCGTAAATCTCACCTACCTCAGGTTTGGCAGCAATTGCACGAATGCGGGCTACAGCAGCATCAATAGCATCTTTATGGTCAGCAAAAATCTGAACGATACCTTGATTGTCTTTTTCTTCGATGTTGATAGTAGCACCGGTTTCACGCTGCATTTCCTGAATAATTTTACCACCTGGGCCTATAACGGCGCCAATGAATTCTTTATCAATTTTCAGGGTTACAATGCGTGGTGCAAATGGTTTATAGTCTTCACGTGGCTCGCTGATAGTTTTGGCCATTTCGCCAAGGATGTGTAAACGACCTTCTTTAGCTTGTGCCAAAGCTTCGGTTACCACTTCGTATGATAGACCATTTATTTTTAAGTCCATTTGGCAAGCAACAATACCTTTTGCAGTACCGGTTACCTTAAAGTCCATATCACCCAAGTGATCTTCATCACCTAAGATGTCTGATAAAATAGCATACTTGCCGGTTTTCTCATCAGTTATTAAACCCATGGCAATACCAGATACCGGAGCTGCAAGTTTAACACCTGCATCCATCAGAGCCAACGTACCGGCACAAACTGTCGCCATTGATGATGATCCATTTGATTCCAGGATATCCGATACTACACGAATAGTATATGGGTTTTGATCTTCAGGCGGCAATACTTTTTTCAGTGAACGCATAGCCAGGTTACCATGACCTACTTCACGACGGCCAGGACCGCGGTTAGGACGAACCTCGCCGGTTGAGAAGCCAGGGAAGTTGTAATGCAGCATGAATTTGCTGTATCCGTTTAAGAATGCACCGTCAATCATTTGTTCATCGTCTTTACCACCTAAGGTAACGCTGGTTAATGATTGGGTTTCGCCACGGGTAAATACCGCCGAACCATGTGCGGCAGGTAAATAATCAATTTCGCTCCATATTGGGCGAACTTGCCTTAAGCTACGGCCATCCAAACGTTTGTTCTCATCCAAGATCAGGTTACGTACTGCATCGTATTCTACATCATGGAAATATTTTTTAGCAAGACTTTTCGTAACGTCGTCGATCTCGCCTAAAGTTCCGATAAACGCATCACGAACTTCTTTTAATTTATCATGGCGTTCGTGTTTTGATGAGCCTGAACCAGCTATCTCATAAACTTTATCATAAGTAGCAGCATAAACCTGTTGTTTCAAGTCTTCATTGCTATGCTCATGTGAGTAAGTACGCTTAACAGTTTTACCAACTTCTTCAGTTAGTTCTTTTTGAACACGGCAATGATCTTTAATGGCGGCATGTGCAAATTTCAATGCCTCAACCATTTCTTCCTCTTGAATTTCATCTGCTTCGCCTTCAACCATGTTGATGTCGTTTTCAGAACCAGCTACGATGAACTCTAAAGTGGCTCTTTCTAAATCGCTTAAAGCTGGATTGATAACCAACTGGCCATCAATTTTAGCAACGCGAACTTCAGAGATAGGGCCGTTGAATGGGATGTCAGAAACAGACAAAGCTGCTGAAGCGGCTAAACCTGCTAAGGCATCAGGCATGATATTTTTATCAGCCGAAATTAAAGAGATCATCACTTGCGTGTCTGCGTGATAATCTTCAGGGAACAGTGGGCGCAAAGCTCTGTCAACCAAACGTGAAATTAAGATCTCATAGTCTGATAAACGTGCCTCGCGACGTAAAAAGCCGCCAGGTATACGACCTGTAGCAGCATATTTTTCTTGATAGTCAACAGAAAGCGGTAAAAAGTCGATGCCTTCTTTCGCTTCCGGAGATGAAACTACAGTAGCCAGTAACATGGTGTTACCCATTTTTACTACTACTGAGCCGTCTGCTTGTTTGGCCAGTTTTCCGGTTTCGATCTCAATGGTGCGGCCGTCACCTAAATCGATTACCTTTTTAATTGCATTGTAACTCATTGTCGTTTTTGTATGATGCGCTTTTCGTCTTTAGGAGCGCACCTGTTTTATGGTGTGTATTTTTCTTTCAAAAATAAAAAAGCTATCCGCAATTGGGATAGCTTTTTTTCAAAACCTGAAAGTATTATTTGATGATATCTCTCAGCTCAAGAGCTTTGATGATAGCACGATATCTTCCAATTTCTTTTTTGTACAGGTAAGCTAATAAAGCACGACGTTTACCTACTAATTTTTGCAGTGATAACTGAGTGGCAAAATCTTTTTTGTTTTTTTTCAAATGCCCGGTTAAGTGTGCAATACGAGTAGTAAATAAGGCAATTTGGCCTTCTGCTGAACCTGTGTTGGTAGCTGCGCCACCATGTTGTGCGAAAATCTCGGCTTTCGCTTCTTTACTTAAATACATTACTTGAATAATATTAAAGCGTAAATAATTATTGTTAATTAACGCGCAAATATAATTAAAATAATTAGAATGAGCAATTGCTTATTATCGATACGGTAAAGTTATAAAAGATATTTATTAGCCTGACCATAGCTATCCAATTGCCTGATTCCGGTACTGGAAATGTGCTCAAATTCACGGTCGCAAAATATAGATACTATTTTTAACTGCTCACTGCTTAAATCCTGCAAATAACGGTATTGGTTTAGCTCAAATTGCAAGTCGGTACCATTGCGCAAGCCGCGTATAATTGTTACCGGATAACCAAGGCCTTGTACAAAATCAGTCAGTAAACTACTATAAATTTCTAACTGCCTGTTTTTAAGACTTTGCGGTATTTCGTAAGTAGCCTTTTCTTTAGTCGGATTAACACCGCGGGCTATAATTACTTTATCAAAAATATGCTCCGCCTTTTGTAATATATTATAATGACCTTTATGAAATGGGTTAAAGCTGCCCGGATATACAGCGATATTTGGCCGCCTACACTCAACGTATGATATAAGTGTTTCCAAAGCTGGGTTGTTCACTTGCCTGGATAACTGCTTAAGTACCTCTACCCTCTTTTCTTGGTAAACTTTATAATCAACAAACTGAAATTCCTTGAAAATTTGATGTTCATACGCCATCAGTTTTGCGAACGGCTGGCGCAAGATGTTAAGGTCCATTTCGCAAAAGATCGCCGACACATCGCTTGTGGGCTTATGCGTTTTGGTGTCCAGTATTATTCGCGTCACCTCCAATTTTAAATCGGCACTTCCATTAAATGTTTCTTGAAAATAATGTGCCGAATCTTCTTCGTTGGTTGTTGATTGCGGGTCATAAACAACGTCATGATAAACGGTGGCCAGCAACAACGCGTCATTATCAACCAAGCGGCGTTCTGTTATTTGTTGAAAGATGTCGTTCAGGTGATCAAGTGTATGGTAAAAGCGATGAGGCTCAGTATAGCGTTGGAGAACTTCATCGGGTACGCCTAATTGATAAAGGCGGGTGTTAATATCTGCAATATTCATGACCGTTGTATTTTATAAACGATGGCCGCAATATATCACAATCTGTAAACAATGTTGTCGCAAATTATCTTACCTATATTTGCGCCATGGATAAACCTGTTTATAGCACTTTTGAAACCGAACACCGTGTTAGACCAGACGATATAGATATGTTTCAGCACGTACATAATAGTAAATACTTTGATTATGTGCTGGCTGCCCGTTACGAGCAGATGGACACCTGTTACGGCATGGCGATGGAAAAATTTATGGAACGTGGCTTTGGCTGGGTAGTACGCACAGCACATGTAGATTATAAGCGCCCGTTGGTAATGGGCGACTTTTTCTTAGTACGTACCGGCATTGAGAGCATAGATGAAAAAGGTTGCCGGGTGGCTTTTACGATCACCAATAAAGCCACAAAAAAAGTTTGTTGTGACGGATACTTTGATTATACCATGATTGACATGAAAACTGGTCGAGGCGCTAAAATACCCGAAGATATTATAGCGCACTACGGAATATAAGTAAACTTGTAATTACAAGCTATTAGAGGAACCTTCAACCAAAGCACCATAAAAATCTTTAACAGACACACCGGCAGCCCTAACCTGTTGTGGAATTAAACTATTGGCCGATTGCCCCGGTGTGGTATTAATCTCGATGAAATAAAAGTTTCCAGTTCCTTCCTCTATAATAAAATCAACCCGAGACATGCCTTTACAATTTAAGCGGAGGTATACCTCGGTAATTATATCGGCGCTAATACTGTCTTGATCGGGCGTTAAATTGGCTGGGGTAATTTCCTCAGTAACGCCCGGCGTGTACTTAGCTTCGTAATCAAAAAAATCTTTGGAGCTTATGATTTCGGTAGCTGGCAGTACTTTCAGCTCACCGTGTAAGCGAGCTATGCCCCGGCTAAACTCACGGCCTTTTATGAACTCTTCAACCAATATCTGATTGTCTTCGTGAAAAGCTTTTTCCAGTGCGGCAGGTAGTTCGGCAACGTTATGAACTTTACTCATACCCACACTGCTTCCCCCGTTGTTGGGTTTAACAAAAAGCGGGAACTTAAGCGCTGATGCCAGGGTGCTTACATCATGAATATCTTTACGATGCAACTGCACCGACTTGGCCGTATGTAACTTTTTAATGCCCTGAACCAGTGTCTTTGTATAGGCTTTATTCATGGTGATGGCTGATGTGGTGGCATCGCAGGTGTTATATGGGATATTCATCATATCCAGATAGCCCTGAAGTTTGCCGTCTTCGCCAGGTGTGCCATGTACAGTAATAAAGGCTGCGTCAAACTTAATTTTATTACCACCTATAGTTAGGCTAAAATCGTTTTTGTCGACCTCTATATGTTGGCCGCCGCCCAGGTAAAACCAGTGTTCGCGATTGATGAGAATTGTGTATACATTATATTTATCAGCATCAAGATTTGCTGCAACGTTTTTAGCACTATTGATAGACACTTCATATTCGCCAGTGTAACCGCCAGCTAAAAGGGCAATGTTCTTCTTTATCATACTTGCCAAATATAAATATTTTGTGAAGCTGATAAATTAAATCTAAGGAAAACATAATTACAAACGTTTACTATGATAATAAAGTTTAACTTTGCCTTATGCCTTTTAAAGAGCGAGAAATCAGCAAGATGTATTATACCATGGGCGAAGTAACGACCATGTTTGATGTAAACCATTCCTTGATACGTTATTACGAAAAGGAGTTTGATATACTTCAGCCTAAAAAGAATAAAAAAGGCAATCGCTATTTTACGCCCGAAGATATTGAAAATCTAAAAATAATTTTTCACCTCATCAGGGATAAGGGATATACCATACAGGGTGCTAAAGATCATTTGAAAAACAATATAGACGAGTCTAAATCGCAGCAGAGCATCGTCAGCGCACTTGAAAATTTAAAGAAGTTCTTGTTGGAAGTACGTGATCAGCTTTAAATAACTTTTAAATTCCCTCATTCATCCAGAAATTGTAAGTTTATGCCCAGGTACGTTTTGGGTGTACTTCTAAACCTGCATGTTCACTATCCGCAAAAGCGAAGTCCCTTTTATTATATTGTTGCTACCTTTTTTGGTCGGTATCGGTTTAGGGCTGCGCTTTAATTATCCAAACTACGTCTCTTATGCTTATTGGGCTTTTGGTGTAAGTGGTTCGCTATTCCTTCTTTTCAATCTTCTTTATAAGCAATGGCAAGTTCATCGCTATACTTGGTTAGGTGGAATTTCACTTCACTTTACACTGATTTGTGCCGGTTGGTTTTGTGTTTTACTGCGTTCAGAACTTAATAGCCCACACCATTTTTCCAGGCAAAAGGCCGATCATTTGCTTGTAAAAGTAATTGACGAACCTAAGCGGTCTGCCCAATTTTTTCGAATGGTATGCGTGGTTGAAAGTGTGGCCAGCCATAAAGAGCTCCGTCAAGCTAATGGAAAACTATTATTAACGATTGTTGCAGACAGTGACAGCCATCCCGCAAGCTTTGGCGACCAGTTGCTGATACCAGCCAATTATAAATCAGTAGATGCGCCGTTTAATCCGGCTGAATTTAATTACAAACAGTATCTAGCTCATCAGAATATCTATCATCAAGCCTTTATTACAAGGCGTCAATTTGTTAAAACGGCTACTGATCAGGGCAACCCTTTAATAGCTTATGCTTTAAAGATGCGGCAGAGCATGGTAGCAGCGTTTAAACAGCATATACACGATCCTAACGCAGCTGCTGTTGCCTCTACATTGATACTGGGATACAAGGCAGACTTAAGTCCGGATGTAACCCAAGCTTATTCTACAACCGGTACTATACATGTCCTGTCGGTATCTGGTGCACATGTGGCCGTTATATTTTGGTTTATATCATTGCTTCTGCGTCCGCTAAGGCGTTATAAGTATGGGAAAGGGCTGAACATAGTTTTGTCGGTTTTACTCATATGGGCCTATGCACTGCTCACCGGTTTTTCACCTGCAGTTTGCCGTGCTGCGGTAATGATTAGTATGTTAATTATTAGTAAATCTATTTATAGGCAGGTACATAGTTTGAACGTATTAGCTGTTTCGGCTTTCGCCTTGTTGCTATACAACCCATTGCTGGTAACTGATGTGGGCTTCCAGTTATCTTATCTAGCTGTATTTGGATTAATTGTATTGCAACCCATCATCGCAAAACAGTTTAACTTTCCAAACAAGTGGATGCAAAAAGCATGGTATTTATGTTCTGCATCGTTAGCAGCCCAATTAATTACATTTCCGTTGAGCGCGTACTATTTTCACCAATTTCCGATATACTTCTTAATCAGTAACCTATTCATCATTATACCTTCTGAGGTTGTGATGGGCTTAGGCATGTTATTTTTGGTGTTTGCCAAGTTGCCTATTATCGGTGCTGTTGTTGCAATAATACTTGAGTACAGCATCTTATTTATGAATAAAGGGTTGATGAACATAGAAAGATTTCCTATGGCCAGTGTAGGTAAAATATGGTTAACACCAACTGAGCATGTGCTTTTATATTTAATATTAGCTGCGCTGATATCTTTCCTGCTTGCATTTAAAGTTTGGAAATTAAACATCGCATTATTCGGCTTATTAGTGCTTTGTGTAAGTGTGAGTTTTAAAACTTACAACCGAAGTGTTACTAGTTGCGCTATTTTCTTGAATTTAAAGAAACATACCGGAATCATTTTGAGTAAGGGCAACGAGGCTTTGGTTATAACTGACCTAAAACCAACCGACAAAACTTATAAATACAGCATTCAGCCCTGCTTAGATAGTTTACAGCTTGTTAAAAAAATATCAACAATAAATCTGCGGCAAAACTTCAGAACGCCGTATGTACGTAAACAATATAATCTGGTACAGTTTCAAGGCAAAACGATATTGATACTGGACAAACACTTGGATGATGTTAAATTAGCTAATCCATTATGTGTCAACTACATTCTTATAACAGGTAGTCCAAAAATTAACATGCCTTTTATTAACAAACATTACAAGTTCGACACTTTAATTTTAGATGCTAATAATTCTAAACAGCGCCTTGCGGTTTTGTTAAAACAAGGCAAAGCTAATCCTCAAAAAATTTATTCGTTGACACGTAACAAAGCGTTATCTATTGTATCTAATTAAAAAAATCATAACTTTAAATATTAATTATTAACTGCATTCAACTAAAAAACATGAATATTAAATCGTTAAGTGTTGCTTTAGGTATCGCTCTATCAGCAACAACTATGAGCGCCAGCGCACAAAAAGTATTTACCGAAGGTAAAGTTGTTTATTCTGCCTCAGTTATGGGAAGACAAACAGAAGCTACCAATTATTTTAAAGGCGACTCGAGCGTTACTATTCAGCAAAATGGCCCTGCTAATATTAAAATTATAAATAACAGCAAAACTGATTATTTTGCTGTGGTGGTAGACGTACCGGTAGCCAACATCAAAAAAGCTGCTGTAGCTACACCAGCCGAAGTGGAAGAAGTAAACGCCCAAATGCCTGAGTTTGCTTTCACTCCATCTACAGAAACTAAAGTAATCAACGGCTTCAATTGCAAAAAGGTAGTGGCCAAAGATAGCAAGAGTGGCAAGTCTTATGATATCTGGATAACTAACGATATTAAAGCGCCACTAGGCACTGCCGAAAAATTGTTTGGCAAAGCAGGTGGCTTCCCCGTACAGTTTACTGTAGTGCAAAACGGTGCTGAAGTAACCAACATACTAAAGTCAATTGATGCTACTAAAGCTCCAGCAGGTTCTTTTGGTATCCCGGCCGGTTTTGACCGCATTACATTAACAGAATTAAAAGCTATGAGCGGCGGCAGATAATCTTACCTCGCTCAATAAAAAAAGCCTCTTATCATTAAGAGGCTTTTTTTTATTAATATCAAGCTCGTTTTTAGGCGGCTGTATTTATTTCGTTTTTAACACTGCTTACCCAGCTTTCAAACAGTCTGGTTTCAATGGCAACTGCTTTGTCGGCATGTATCTGCCAATCTGCCGAGAATTGTTGCAATTGGTTTATCATTTCTTCCAAGTGGCCTTCTTCTTCCAAAATGATAGATTTAACGTTCACTTTACTGGCTGCTTCGCTTAAAACCTCTTGATAAACAGGATAAAGTTCATCAGCACGTACTTCAATGGCGTACGTTACCAGTAAATATGCGGCAAATCGTAATTCTTTACCCTTCAAATCCAGTTTTGATTTAAGATAACGGCAAACGTCTATGTCCAGCTGGTTTAAATAGCGTTTGCTATGTAATGCAGCTAGTAGATATTCAGGCGCATACGTTGGGCAATCAACAGCCTCTATCTTTTCAATCTGTTTTTTTAAATAAAAAGCATGACGGTGTTCTTCTGCCGCATGCTTAAGAATAATGTAGGTAACCGTTGCAGGATCTTCACTGGCTGATATTTTACGGGCACCAGTATTTTCCATCAGGGATAGCGTATTTAGCCAGCGAGCATGTAAAACATCGTCAGCTACTATGGTTGCAAAAAGGTTTTTTAATTCCATAATCAAATTGTGTCCAAAGCTTGGATTATTGTGCTGTAAATATAGCTCAGTTGCTCGTTGCTAATGCAATACGGCGGTAAAATGTAAATGATATTACCTAACGGTCGTAAAATTATACCAGCATTTAAAAAGTAATGATATAAAGTATCACGTAATGTATTAAAATAAGAAGTATCACCACCTGTATTCCACTCCATGGCGATGATGGTTCCTGTTTGCCTAATGGTTTTTATGCGTGGATGGGATTCAATTTTCTCAGCAAATTGAAGGTGGCTTTCCGCAATCCGATCTATATTCTCCCCAGTTTTAGCATCAATGAATAAATCCATGCTAGCCAATGCTGCTGCACAAGCTATCGGATTAGCTGTGAAAGAATGTCCGTGAAACAAAGTTTTTAATCGGTCGCTTGACAAAAAGGCGTCATAGATTTGTTGTGTGCAAGTAGTAACACCCAACGCCATAGTTCCCCCTGTTAAGCCCTTGGAAAAACACATGATATCTGGTTGTTGCTGCAGGTGGTTACAAGCAAATCGCTTTCCGGTTCTCCCAAAGCCGGTAAACACTTCGTCGGCAATGGTAAACACTTCCTCATTTTTACAGTGCAGCATCAACTCGTCCAGATATTGTGCTTCATACATCAACATACCGCCCGAACCTTGCACCAGCGGTTCGAAGATGAAGCAAGCCAAGCTTGATTTTAATTCTGTTATTCGAGATTTTAAATCCCCAATATTATCTGAATTGGGCAAATCAACAAACTCAACTTCAAATAATAAACTATCAAACGCTGCAGTGAAGGCGCTGCGCCCGCTCACGGCCATGGCACCAAAGGTATCACCATGATAAGCATTGTGAAATGCCAGTATTTTTGTGCGTGGCTGATTTTTGTTGTTCCAATATTGCAGGCACATTTTTAAGGCCACTTCAACTGCCGTTGAGCCATTATCAGAATAAAAAACTTTTTGCTGATTATTTGGCAATATTGCCAGTAACCTCTCAGCCAGTTCAACAGCTGGCTGATGTGTAAAGCCAGCGAAAATCACATGTTCAAGCGTTTTTAACTGCTCGGCTACTTTTTGAGCAATATAAGGATGGGCATGGCCATGAATGTTCACCCACCAAGATGAAACTGCGTCAATATAACATTTGCCATTATCGTCATATACACAGGCGCCTTCCCCCCTTACAATGGCTACCGGCGGAGTGGCGGTTTGCATTTGTGTATAAGGGTGCCATATAACTTCTAAATCTCGTTCACTTAACGTCATAGTTCTTTCAATAATAAGTCAATCACATACTGGTCAATCGGAAAGGTAACATCCTGTGGTACCAGCTCAGTTAATTTCTTCCATCTAAATGCTTGTAATGGTTCGTGCAGTCCGTCAAAATCAAAAGGCTTAATTTTAACAGGTAAGTTTACCGGTGTGGTGTTTATTACCTTATAATATACGCTGATAATTTGAGAATTGTTGAACGCTGACTTGACGTAGAAATCTGTTGTGTAAAAGTGACTTGAAACTTCGATGGGCAAATTGCATTCTTCTATAAATTCACGCTTAAGTCCGTCAATTAAGCCCTCACCGTACTCTAACCCTCCACCTGGAAATTTGGTAAAGCGCTGTCCATACTCCTGCTCGTCGCTTAACAATATTTCATGATTATCATTAATTAACAAGCCGTAAACTCTTACGTTAAAACAGTTTGTCATTGCTCAAAGTGTTTTTTATTGCGGGTGATGTTTTCCATGGTCCATTCAATGTGCGTGCTTTTTACTTCCGAGCGTATGGGGCAATTGGGCATACTACAATAGTGGCAGCATTGGGGTAAACATGGATCGGTATGTATAAAAAGCTCGGTTTTGATGCCTGCTTTTTCATTTATTAACTTATCTACCAGGGCTACCTCTTCATGCACACGATTTAGATCAAAGTAGTTGGGCAGCGTCATGTGACAATCAATGTGGAGTTCGTGCCCGTACTTTTGCGCTCGCAAATTGTGAATGTCTATCCACTCTTCTTTACGTTCGTTGTTGAGCACCTTAATTACTTCACCAACTACCGAAAAGTCCGCTTCGTCCATTAAACCTGCTACCGACCGGCGTAATAACTTGTAACCACTAAAAGTGATATATAATCCGACTGCAATAGACAAAATGCTATCCAACCAAAGCAGGTCTGTATAATATATCAATGATAAACCTAATACCAGCCCGCCGCTGGTTACCATATCAGTAAGCAGGTGTCGGCCATCGGCATCAAGGGTTATCGAGTTTAACGCTTTACCCCTGGCAATCATATAATATCCTAATGCCCCATTAATGGCGCCCGTAACGCCAATAATGATTGCGCCGGTTAACAGATCGTGAATAGGCTCCGGATGAAATATACCATATGTTGATTTAAATAATATTCCTATACCCGCTATAGAGATCAAACCGCCTTCAATAAATACGGAGAAGAACTCTATTTTACCATGCCCGTAAGGGTGATTTTCATCACGAGGTCTGGATGAAAGGTATATGCTAAAAAAGGCAAATGAGCTGGCAACTACGTTTACGATGCTCTCGGCCGCATCAGTAAGTACAAAGTTTGATGCTGTAATAAAGTAAGCGCTGAACTTAGCCAACATGAGCACTACGCTTATTACGAGTGCAACAATAATAATATTCCGTTTTTCTTGCAAGGCAGTAAAAGATGACCGCAAATTTAGTAATAAACAGCTTAAGTAGCAGTAAAGTAATTTTCTATATTTGCTGCAACTTCAATAAAAATCATGAATGTACTAAGCGACAGAATTAACAATTTGTCTGAGTCCCAGACCATTAAGATGGCCAAGCTGGGCCGCGAATTGGCGGCTAAAGGGGTTGATGTTATCAGCCTTAGCTTTGGCGAGCCCGATTTTCATACCCCTGAGCATATCAAGGAAGCTGCTAAGCAGGCAATGGATGATAATTTTACTTATTATACTCCCGTTGCCGGTTATCCTGAATTGCGTAAGGCAATTGCTAAAAAGCTAAAGGATGAGAATGGTTTGGATTACGACTTCAGTGAAATTGTTGTATCAACCGGTGCCAAGCAAGCTATTGCCAATGCTGTATTGTGTTTGGTAAATCCGGGCGAAGAAGTAATTATTCCAACACCTTATTGGGTGTCTTACTCTGAAGTGGTAAAGCTGGCCGAAGGAAAAAGTGTTTTTATTGATACCACTGTTGAGCAGAACTTTAAAATAACGCCAGAACAATTGGAGGCCGCTATAACGCCAAACGCTAAATTGTTTATGTTTTCATCGCCATCTAACCCAACCGGCAGTGTATATAGCCGCGAAGAGTTGGCAGGTTTGGTTAAGGTGTTTGAACGACATCCGCATGTGTACATTTTGTCTGATGAGATATATGAGCACATTAGCTATTTAGATGAACACGCTTCTATTGCACAGTTTCCAAGTCTAAAAGATCGCGTGGTTATTATCAACGGATTTTCAAAATCGTACGCCATGACTGGCTGGCGTATTGGTTACACAGCATCAACTAAAGAGCTGGCCACTGCGTTCGACAAATTACAAGGACAAATTACATCCGGTACTTGTTCTATTACACAGCGCGCGGGTACTGCTGCATATAACGGTGGTTTAGAAGCGGTATTGCAAATGCGCGAAGAATTTAAAAAGCGACGCGATCTGGTTTACAGCCTTTTAAAAGAGATTGACGGTCTTAAGGTAAACCTGCCGGATGGTGCTTTTTACTTCTTCCCGGATGTTACTTCATTTTTTGGCAAAAGCTACAACGGCCGTACTGTGAATGATGCTGACGAATTAGCGATATACATATTAGAAGAAGCGCATGTAGCTGTAGTAGGCGGTGGCTCTTTTGGTGATCCTAAATCAATGCGTTTATCTTATGCAGCTGCCGAAGATAAATTGACAGAGGCAATGCAACGCATTAAAAAAGCTTTAAACCAATTGCAATAATAATTGGCTTAAAGCTTTATCATGAAAAAAGGACTATTGTTTCAATAGTCCTTTTTCATTTATATACGTTTTAAATTTATCTACCAGTTGAATATATAAGCCACGCGTAAGGCAACAAAACTTTTGTATTTATTCTGATGGTTAATATTTTCATATCTGATAGAAGCATCAAAATTATTAGTTTCGTAACCGACAGAAGGTGCAATCACTTTAGCAAACTTTGATGTAAAATCAGGCTTCTCTCTTGTATTTTCTTGCCCTAGTGACGGATCAACTGATGCTACACCAACCTCGCCACCTAAATAAAACTCAGGTAAAAAATAAGCTTTTGCTCCTAACTTGACAGGAATGTATTTAAAGTCTGCTGTGTTGACTGTTCCAGGCCTGGTGTCATGATTAATAAAAAAGTATCCGGTAGAAATAGTGACACCAAGGTTTTGAGTAACATCGTATTGCGCTTTAAGGCTTCCACCATAACCACCGGTGTAATAGTTTTTACCAGGATTAATGTTATACAATCCTTCCACACCAAAACTTACGTGCCATAAATATTCAGAGTAACGTTCGTTGCTGGCAAATACCTGGGCTTTAACTGATTTATTACCCATAAAGGCAATAAACAATACGAGAATAAGTAGTGTTTTTTTCATGTCAGTAATTGGATGTAGTTAACGGAACGAATATAACTTATTATTGTTGATAGTTATATTAAATAACTGATTTTATTAGAATAAAAGGCTTTATTGTAATTAAGAATTACAAATATTTCAAAAGAATAAATATTTCCTAATAACATAACCCACGGGTTATTTGGGTTCGAATGTAATTCAATATCTTTATTAAGATAAGATTGAATTAAAAAAGCATACCTAAAAAGAAAAGCCCTTGCTTAAGCAAGGGCTTTTCTCCATTATAATTAAGAAATTAATTACAGTTTAAAACCGTAAGCTAAACGTGCAGCTACCATACCGTAGTTACCGCTGTGGCTACCAGAGAAGTTTTCGTAACGTACACCGAAGTCAACGTTAGACCAAGAGTAACCAATACCTGGCGCTAAAATTAATTTAGTGCTTTTATCATATTGGTCTGTATCCATTCCTTTATAAGCACCAAACACTGATGTTTCAAATCCGGCACCTACTTCGCCTGATACATAAAAACCGCCGCCAGCATAAGCTTTAATACCTGCTTTTACCGGAACAATACCCATTGATTTGTATTTAATGTCATTGTTATCACCTGCAAACTTCACAGCATCTTTACCAAACATGTTGTAGTAACCAGAAGTTAAAGTTAAAGCAACGTTGTTAGCAACGCCATATTGTAATCTTGCTGTACCACCTAGCATAGCTTTAGAAAAATCATGAGCTCTACCAGTAGGAATACCACCTTCAACGCCGATACCAAATCTCCAAGCATTGGTAGGAGTCATTGATTGCGCTTTAACAGTAGATGACGCAAACATGGTTGCAACAGCAAATGATGCTACAGCTATAAGTTTTGAAATTTTTTTCATAATCGTTTTTAAGAATTAAGTGAATAATAAATTGTTATTTACACAGTCCGTTAAACAAATACTTTGCCATAAAAGCAGTATCTATTCCATATTACATTTCTGTGATGAAGAGGCGAACGGCGTATTTTAACGATTGATAGTGCTTGCACCGCGTCTATTTTGTTGTAAATCAATTTGCTACTTATGGCCGTTTGTTGGGTAAATTGATGACAATCTATTAATGTTAACTTAATACTTCAGTGTAATAAAAAGTGAGAACACACTGTATACATAAGTGAAATTGTGACTAAAATATAGTTTAATATTAAACGATATAAATGAAAAGAGGCATGGAAAACTCCATGCCTCTTTTCATTTATGCCTGTGGAAGCTCACCTTCATCAGGCCGTTGCTTTCGCAGCTCTTCGAGCTTTTGCTTACCATAAGCAAATTTGGTTATGATATAAAATAATACAGGTACAATGAAAATGGCTAACGATGTGGCAGCTAACATACCGCCAAATACTGTCCAGCCAATAGTTTGACGTGCTTGGGCACCGGCACCAGAAGCAAATACCAGCGGCAACACACCTAATATAAATGCCAAAGACGTCATGATGATTGGTCTTAAACGCAGCCTCACCGCTTCCAATGTAGCATCTTCCAGGTCGTACCCACTATCTACCCGCTCTTTGGCAAACTCCACAATCAAAATCGCATTCTTTGCCGACAAACCAATTAAGGTAATCAAACCGATTTGGGCGTAAACGTTGTTGGCCAGCTTAGGTAAAAATATCAGGAACAATATAGCACCGAATGCACCAAGCGGTACGGCCAGGAGCACTGAAAACGGCACCGACCAGCTTTCATATAAAGCAGCCAGGAACAGGAATACAAACCCAATAGATAAAGCAAAGATGTAAACTGTTTTAGAACCTGACAGTAACTCCTCGCGTGTTAAACCAGAAAACTCATAGCCGTATCCTTCAGGTAAACTTTGCGCCGCAACTTCTTGCAGTGCTTTAATGGCATCACCACTACTGTAGCCCGGTTTAGGGCTGCCGTTAATCTCGGCCGAACGGAACAGATTGTAGTGAGATATCAACGGTGCGTTTTCAATAATTTTGTAAGACGTAACAGTACTTAACGGAACCATTGTACCTGCCTGGTTACGTACAAAGTACTGACCCAGGTTTTGGATGTTAGTACGGTAGTTTGTATCTGCCTGCGCTACTACCCTGAAATTACGCCCATAAATTGTAAAGTCGTTTATATATGCACTACCCAAATAGGTTTGCAAGGCGTTGTTAATATCGGATATCTGTACACCTAAACGTTTGGCTTTTTCACGGTCAACTGTAAGTTGATACGCTGGCGTTCGAGCCGTAAAAAACGAAAAGGCACGTGTTATTTCAGGTCTTTGATTAATTGCAGCTGTAAAATTCTGCAACACACTTTCGAAAGTCTTGATATCTCCCCCTGCCTGCTTTTCTTCTAAGATGAATGAGAAGCCGGCCGTGTTACCCAAGCCCGGAATTGCTGGTGGTTGAATTACAATCACATTCGCTTCCTTGTATTTAGCCAAACGCTGTTGTAGCGTAGCTACTATAGATGTTGCATCCTGCCCATCTTCCTCGCGCTGATCCCATGGTTTAAGCTGCACGAATATGGTTGCACTGTTAGACTTAGTTGCAAAGTTTACAGCATTTAAACCACCCAAAGCTGCATAGTGACCTATACCAGGAATACTGTCCAGCGTTTTCATCATGTTGTTCAGTACCCTAACGGTTCTCTCGGTGGCTGAACCTTCCGGTAAATCGTAAGTTACGTAGATACGGCCTTCGTCTTCAATAGGTAAAAATCCGCTCGGCTTACTTTTAAATAAAAAGACAGTACCTACAATAAGGCATATCAAAATGATGACCACCAATTTTGAATGCTTTATACTTTTATCTACACCATTGCGGTATTTGCCAGTTACACGGCTAAACCAGTTATTGAACTTATAAAAGAATCTGTCAAGCCAGCCTTTTGAATGTTCATCAATTTTATGTGGACGTAACAATAGCGTACACAACGCAGGCGTTAATGACAACGCAACAAACGCTGATATCAGCACGGATATAGCAATAGTTATAGCAAATTGCTGATACAAGCGCCCTACAATGCCGGGTACAAAACCAACCGGCACAAAAACCGCTGCCAAAATTAAGGCAATAGCAATCACTGGCGCCGAAATATCACGCATGGCATGTTCTGTTGCTTCACGCGGCGACATGCCCTGCTCCTCCATGTAATGCTGTACCGCTTCTACCACCACAATGGCATCATCCACCACAATACCAATCGCTAGCACGAAACCAAACAACGTTAACGTATTGATAGTAAATCCTAATGGAATGAATAGAATAAATGTGCCGATAATCGAAACCGGAATAGCCAATACCGGTATCAGTGTAGCCCGCCAACTCTGTAAAAATAGGAACACTACGATTACAACCAAAGCTAACGCTTCCAACAAAGTATGAATTACTTCCTCTACCGAAACTTTTACCACGGTAACTGATTCGAATGGAACCAAGTAATCAATGTCGCCCGGGAAAGTTTTCTTCAACTGGTTCATGGTAGCATACACTCCTTCTGCAGTCTCCAGCGCGTTGCTATTTGGCGCTTGGTAAATAAGCAGGTAGGATGCTCTTTTACCGTCCACAAATGAGTTACCCGAGTAATTGAATTTACCTAATTGTACGCGTGCAATATCTTTCAGGTGCACTACATCGCCTGTTTGCGGGCGGGTGCGTACAATGATATTTTCAAACTCTTCTGGCTTTACCAAACGACCTTTTGTAAGTACTGTATACTCGAACGTTTGGCCGTTTACCTGTGGCGGAGCGCCAACAGTACCCGCAGCGACCTGAACGTTTTGTTCTTGCAACGCGCTGGTTACGTCGGCCGCTGTCATGCCAAAAGAAGCAAGCTTATCAGGTTTTAACCAAATACGCATACTAAAATCATCCGCACGCGTAAAAACGTCGCCCACGCCTTTGGTTCTCAATAACGCATCTCGAATAAATACGTTGGTGTAATTGTCCACAAAAGTCACATCATGAGTGCCTTTAGGCGAATACATAGCCACCAGCATTAAAATACTGGGGTTACGTTTACGTACGGTTAATCCCAAACGCTGTACTTCTTGCGGCAACGTAGGTTGTGCAATACTCACCCGGTTTTGCACGTCCAGCGCAGCAATGTTAATGTCGGTTCCTACTTCAAAGTTCACCGTCATGCTCATTTGTCCGTTACCGGTACTATTACTTTGCAGGTAGGTCATGCCGGGCGTACCGTTTACCTGCACCTCAACCGGGGTGGCCACTGTTTGCTCTACTGTAAGGGCGTCGGCACCGGTATAGTTACCGGTTACCTGAACGGTAGGCGGCGTAATATCAGGATACTGACCGATGGGTAAGCTTTGTATTGCCAGTATACCTACTACTACAATTACTATAGAAATAACAATAGCGGTAACCGGCCTTCTTATAAATACATCTGCAATCATTAATATTCGTGTTATATTAAATGTATATCCTGAACTTATTTCCCTTGTTGACCTTGGGTAGGTTTTTCAGCTGGCTGTCCGGCTGCGCTTGTTGATTGCTGGCCATTACCATTAGGTTTACCTCCAGTACCTTGTTGTGCCGGCGGACCTAAAGTTATCTTACCACCATCGCGCAAGCGTTGAAAACCTTCGGTAATAACTTTCTCTCCAGCCTCGATGCCATTCATCACAACTACATTACTTCCCACGCGCGGACCTAAGTTAACTTTGCGTTGTTTGGCAATGGTGTCTTGCGAAACGAATACAAAAAATTCGCCCATTTGCTCGGTGACGGCTTTGTATGGTATCTGTACGCGACTGCCCGATTCGGCGTTTAAAACATTTAGTACTGCACTCATACCATCGCGTAGTTCGTCTTTTGGATTAGCAAATTGAATACGAACTTTCACTGTGCCAGTTTGGTTATTTACACCGCGATCAATGGCAAATACCTTTCCGGGATGCGGATAGGCATCAGCGCCATTGAGTTGCAATTTGAAAGTTGAATCGGTCGAGCGGCGTTGCAGGCGGTAAAACCGGTCCAAATCCTGCTCGGTAACTACAACGTCTACTGCAATGGGGTTTTCGGTTGAAATAGTATTAAGCAATGTGGTGCCTGGTGAAACTTGAGCGCCTAACTTCACTTGAGATATTCCTATACGACCTGTGAACGGTGCTTTAATAATAGAATAAGACAAATCGGTTTGTGCAGATAAAATACCTGCCCTTGCTACAGACACCTGGCTTTGACTGGTGGCCAATGCAGCCACAGCCTGATCGTAAGTTTGGCGCGCCACTGCGTCTTGTTTTAACAAGAAACTGTAACGCTCTGCGTCTTTTTGCGCTTTTACAAAATTAGCCTGTGCGCTTGCTAAATTAGCCCTCGCCTGTTCGTATGTCGCCAAATATTTTCGCCTGTCAATTTCATAAAGCGGCTTGCCTTTTTGAACAACCTCGCCTTCTTTAAAAAATATTCCGGTAATGTATCCTGCCACCTGTGGGCGAAGCTCAACACTATTCAATGCTACTACAGTTGCCTGATATTTGTCGTAATACACTGTTGGTGCCGTTTCGGCCGCAGCAATGTTAACAGGCGTAGCCGGCTGCGCAGCAGCCGCATTTTTATCATCCTTGTTTTTACAGGATGTCCAGAGTAAAACTATGATTGGAAGCGCAGAAAATATATATCGTTTTTTCATGATTTCAGTTTATGTTATTATCTTACCGGAAGTGTACCCAATGCGCGTTGTAAATCTATTTTGCTTGATAACAGCTGGAATAAAGCGTTGTAATAGTTTAATTCTGCTGTACGTAAATCAGTTTGCGCCACTATTAAATCAAGGTAAGTTTTAATGCCCTCACGGTATTGCAAGCTTACTACATTATATACGTCTTTTGCCAAATCGACATTTTGCCGCAAAAATTGCCAATTGGTAAAACTGCTTTTGTAACTGGCTAACGCTTGAGTGTACTCGGTATTAATGGCGTTGCGAGTGTTAATTAAATCCAGATCTGCCCGTCTTACCTGTAGTCGCGCCTTACTTAAGTTTTGCAATCGTCGTCCACCTTGGAAGATAGGAAGATTTAAGGTAAGTCCTACAAAAGCTGTAGGAAAGGCATCTTTGTATAAGCTGGAAAAGTTTTGGTTAAAGTAAAGCAAGTTATACGATCCAATGGCAGACAACGACGGTAAAAAGCCGTACTTATAATAACTCACATTCAAGTTTTGAAGCGATTTTTGCGTTTCCAGTAATCGATATTCAATACGGTTATTTACATCCACAACCTGGTTGGTATCTATCAATGCTTCGCTCTCATAACGGGTAGAATCATATGATAACTGCAAAGGTTTTAATGACCCGAAACCCATAACTTGTTTTAAATATGCAACACGGCTGTTAACGGCCTCTTGCAACTGCTTGCGGCTGGCAAGCGAATTATTAAGCGCAATGGTGGCTTGTTTGTAATCCGTTTTATCAACTACGCCTGCTTGATATCGTGCAAACGCATCCTTTTGATTACGCTGAAGCCGGCCTATATCCTCATTAATAATATCTAATTGCCGCTGAGATAGTAACACATCGAAAAATGCCTTACTAACATCCGACACCACATTTATTTTTGTACTTACTGTATTCTGTTTATAATACTGTCGTGAGTATTTAGCCGCCCTGGAAGCTTGCAGTACATCATTATTGTAAATAACCTGCGTAGCCTGACCACCCAGTGAAGATACATTATTAGCCAATGCTATAACTGTTTGTTGTCCGCCGCCGGTAGCTCCGGTACCAGTGCCATTTCCTCCAGTCCCTGTACCGGTTCCAGTTCCTGAACCGTTTCCTCCAGTGCCAGTGCCATTGTTGGTACCTGTTCCAGTGCCACCTCCACCAGTTCCGGCCGTCAACGCAGCTGAGCGTTGCAAATATCGCTGATAACTGCCAGATGAATTAATTTGAGGAAGCCAAGCTGCCAAGCTGATACGAATGTCTCGTTCATTTATATCTTCATCTATATTGGCTTGCCTGATAACAGGCTGATTGCGTAAAGCATAGTCAATACATTGCTGCAGCGTAAGTAATTGTGAAACACTATCACGAGCACCTTGTGCAAAAGCAGAAGCGGATAGATAAAGTAAAAAGATTGTTATAAAAAGGTACTTTTTTTTCATAAGGGGAAACAAGTTCACGCGTTGAAAACACGATGAGCGGCTATAAGTTTTAGGATAAAGCTGTATGTTTTGTTTAAATTTTCGGATGCGCTGCAATATGACAACAATAGGACAGAAAACATGGTACGCAATAAAAATTTTACAACAAATTGGCACAATACACCTGTTTGCCGGAATTTGTTTAAAAAATTTAAAAATCCGTGATAGTGAATAATAAAAATTTTTAATTATTTTGCAGGATAGTAATATTGGGTTAAACCCCAATGTTTAAAAATTTTACACACCAAGTATAAGTTATTAAGCTTTTGATGGTATTTTTACAAAAAATTTAAGCAGGGTTAATACATGCGTAAAAAATTACATGATAAGATTGCTCAGTTTACTGATGCTAAACTGGCCCGTGAAAAAGGTGTGTATCCTTTTTTCAGGCCTATTGAGTCGGGCCAGGATACTGAAGTAATTATTGACGGCCAACGGGTATTGATGTTCGGCTCCAATTCCTATTTGGGTTTAACCAACCACCCTAAAATTAAAGAGGCTTCTAAAAAAGCAACAGATAAATATGGAACAGGTTGTGCAGGTTCAAGGTTTTTAAATGGGACACTGGATATCCATATTGAACTTGAAAACCGTCTGGCAGCTTATGTAGACAAAGAAGCTGCTGTGTTGTTCAGTACCGGTTTTCAGGTAAACTTAGGTGTTTTATCATGCATCACTGGTCGGAACGACTATTTAATATTAGATGAATACGACCATGCTTCTATCATCGATGGTAGCCGACTGTCTTTTTCACGTGTAATTAAATATGCTCACAACGATATGCAGGATTTGCAGCGCAAGCTAAGCTTGCTGCCTGAAGATGCTGTTAAAGTAATTGCTGTTGACGGTATATTTAGCATGGAAGGCGATATTGTTAAACTGCCTGAAGTAGCTGTGTTAGCCGAGCAATATGGTGCTAACATAATGGTTGATGATGCGCATAGCTTGGGCGTTATTGGTCATAAAGGTGGCGGTACAGCATCACACTTTAACATGACTGATGATGTTGATCTGATTATGGGCACGTTCAGTAAATCATTTGCTTCATTAGGTGGCTTTATTGCCAGCGATGCAGAAACAATTGATTATCTAAAACATCGCGCCCGTTCATTAATGTTTAGTGCAAGTATGCCTCCAGCGTCAGTTGCCAGCGTTATTGCCGCACTTGACATTATTGAAAGTGAGCCAGAACGTATTGACAAGCTTTGGGATAATACAAATTATGCCATGAAGTTATTGACGGAAGAAGGTTTTGACTTAGGTCCGACAGAAAGCCCGATATTGCCTATCTATATTCGCGATAACGAAAAAACCTTTATGGTGACCAAGTTGCTACAGGATAATGGCGTTTTTGTAAATCCGGTGGTGTCTCCTGCTGTACCTTCTGATTCATCTCTACTTCGTTTTTCTTTAATGGCTACACACACTCATAGCCAAATTGACGAAGCGGTTGATAAAATTTCAAGGGTTTTCAAAGAAGTTGGCGTAACAACCGTTAAAGAAAAAATATGATCAAAATAGTTGCGGTAAGCTCCAAAAAGGAGCTTGCTGCCTTTATAGACTTTCCGCATGATCTATATGCCCAAGATCCTAATTACGTCCCTGAGTTATTTATAGCTCAGCGCGATTTATTAACTACACACCCCTTTCATAAGCATTCTTCTTTACAGTGCTACTTAGCTTATGATGATAACAAGTTAGTGGGAAGGATTGCGGCTATCTACAATACCAATCATAACAAGTTCAACAACGCCAGCGATGGCTTTTTTGGTTTCTTTGATTGCATCAACAGCCAAGACGTTGCCAATGCTTTGTTTGAAGTGGCAGCCAAATGGTTGAAGGCAAAAGGAGTAAACAAACTTGTTGGCCCAGCCAATCCGTCTACTAATGAAACCTGCGGTCTGTTAGTGAAGGGTTTTGATAGTCCGCCGGTGGTAATGATGCCTTACAACCCAGAGTATTACATGGATTTGTTTGAAAAGGCGGGCTTACACAAGCAGGTAGATTTGATTGCCTGGAGTTGGAAAGGACAAAACTATAATGATAAATCGTTGCAGATGCTTGATAAGTTGAAAGAGCGCCTGCAACGCAACAGCAATGTGGTTATCCGTAAAATCAACCTTAAAAAATTCAAGGAAGAGGCGGATAAATTACGCGAAGTGTATAATAATGCCTGGGATCAAAACATGGGCTTTTTCCCAATGACCAACGAGGAATTTGATTATACAGCCAAAGATTTGAAATTAATCCTAGATCCGGATTTTGCATACGTGGCAGAGCAGGATGGCAAAATCGTAGGTTTTGGCGTAGCAATTCCCGATCTTAACCAAATATTACGCACTATAAAAAAAGGCCGACTGCTACCCACTGGTATCTTCAAACTGTTATTGAACAAAAAGAAAATAACAGGAATCCGCATTATGCTTCTCGGGGTAATCGAGGGGTATCGCAAGTTGGGTATCGAGGCCTGTTTATACGGCACTATTATTAAGGAATACCGCCGTAAAGACTTGGCATACGCAGAGGCCTCATGGACACTGGAAAATAACGAAATGGTGAACAGAGCTATTGAAGCTATTGGTGGCGATCCTTACAAAAAGTATCGCATTTACGAGAAAAATATATAAGCATATAAATGGCTGCAAAGCCGTCTATTATAAAACCGAAAAAATAACAAAAATGGAAAACAACGTAAAACCAGCTAATGGTAAGTTGGGTATCTTAATTCCTGGATTAGGTGCCGTAGCTACTACCCTTATTGCCGGTGTTGAAGCTGTAAACAAAGGCTTATCACAACCAATAGGTGCCCTTACCCAAATGGGTAATATCCGTTTAGGAAAAAGAACTGAAAACCGTTATCCTAAAATCAATGAATTTGTTCCACTGGCTAACTTAAACGATATTGTTTTTGGTGGTTGGGACGTTTATGCTGACAACGTTTATGAAGCTGCCATGACTGCAAAAGTTTTGGAACCAGGCTTATTAAACTCAGTAAAAGCTGAATTGGAAAGCATTGTGCCAATGACGGCTGCTTTCGATAAAAATTACGCCAAAAATCTTGACGGTACACACGTTAAAACCGGTACTCGTTTAGAAATGGCTAACGAGCTGATGGAAGATATCAAAAACTTCCAGGAAGCTAATGGCTTAGACCGCGTAGTGGTATTGTGGTGCGGTTCAACCGAAGTTTACTTTGAAGAATCTGAAGTGCACCAAAGCGTTGAAGCTTTCGAAGCCGGTTTAGCTGCAGACGATAGCCGCATTGCGCCAAGTATGCTTTATGCATATGCTGCCTTGAAATTAGGTGTGCCTTTCGTAAACGGTGCCCCTAACCTTACAGTAGATATCCCGGCTTTAGTGGAGCTTTCTAAATTAACCGAAACGCCTATCGCTGGTAAAGACTTCAAAACCGGTCAAACTTTAATGAAAACCATCGTGGCTCCTGGTTTGGCAGCCCGTGCTTTAGGCGTTAAAGGATGGTTCTCTACCAATATTTTAGGTAACCGTGATGGTTATGTCTTAGACGATCCGGATAATTTTAAAACCAAAGAGGTATCTAAACTGAGCGTATTGGAAGAAATATTCCAGCCAGAGGTTAGCCCTGAGTTATACGGTGAATTATACCACAAGGTACGTATTAACTACTACCCTCCTCACGGTGATAACAAAGAAAGCTGGGATAACATCGACATCTTCGGTTGGTTAGGTTACCCAATGCAAATTAAAATCAACTTCTTATGCCGCGATTCTATCCTGGCAGCACCAGTTGCTTTAGACTTGGCATTGTTCAGTGACTTGGCTAAACGTGCCGGCATGAGTGGTATTCAAGAATGGTTGTCATTCTATTTAAAATCGCCACAAACAGCTCCAGGCCTACGTCCGGAACATGATATCTTTAAACAATTGATGAAATTACAAAACACTTTACGCCACATGATGGGTGAAGACTTAATTACACACTTAGGCTTGGATTACTACCAAGACTTAGTAGATGTATTGTAATTACCTTTATCGTTAACAAAAAAGGCTGTCATACAACGACGGCCTTTTTTGTTTCATGCTGGTTTATTGTCAGACATTTGACTTTTAAACCACATTAAATATCTTCTTTTTATTAATTTTGTAGGCTGGCAAAAAGTAACTTTTACTGTAACACATTTTAATGAATGCGGTTGTTCATTGACAAATTACAAGATATTTTTACTTTGGTTTAGCGAAATAACAAAAATAGAATTGCCGGTTTTTGGAAGCTTGCTAAACCTTATCCATTGCACGAATGCATTGTTATAACAACAAATTAAGGTCCTTATTTGCGCTGATAGTGTTCACCTGTTGTACGCTGATAGCATCGGCACAAAGCACAGTCGTAAGTGGTACGGTTACTGATGCTATTAGTAAACAACCGTTACCTTATGTGTCAGTTGGCTTCCCCGGAAGTAGTGTTGGCATCAGCACTAACGAACAAGGTAAATTTACACTAAGATCGGATAAGCCGTATAATCAAATACAAGCAACTTTTGTAGGTTACAAAACAACAACTTTAAATATTACACCCGGAACGGAACAAACTGTTAACATCAAACTTTCACCGGATAACCGCCAGTTGAATGACGTTGTTGTTAAATCTGCAAAAAAGCCGCGTTATACTAACCGAGACAACCCAGCGGTAGAATTAATAAGAAAAGTAATAGCCAACAAAGAGAAGAACCGCCCGGAAAGCTACAATTTTGTGGAATACCGCGAATATGAACGGATGGCTCTTTCATTAATGAACGTATCGTCCAATATTACTGACAAACGTTTTTTTAAAAAATATAAGTTTTTACTGGATAACCGTGACACAACAACAGTGCCTGGTAAAAATCTGTTGCCAATTTACTTGAATGAAAAGCTTTCGCAAGTATATTATCGCAAAAATCCCGAAAAAAAGAAGACTACGGTTTTAGGTGAAAAAGGGGTAAATTTTGGCTCATTTATAGATAGCGAGGGCATCGGTGTTTACTTTAAACACCTTTATGCGGATATTGATATATACGCCAATAGTGCAGTGTTATTTACCAATGAATTTTTAAGTCCGATAGCAGACAATGCACCAAACGTATATAAGTTTTTTATTACTGATACAGTTGTTGTTAATAACGTTAAGTTAGTAGAATTAAGCTTTACTCCCCGTAACGTTTACGACATGCTTTATGAAGGCAGTATATTCATCACCCTGGACGGAAACTATGCCGTTCAAAAGGCAGATTTAACGCTGAACAGAAAAATTAACTTGAACTGGGTGAAAGAAATGACGGTAAATCTGGAATTTGAACAGAATCCAGACGGTCGTTTTCATTTAAGCCGCAGTACTACACTTGCCGATTTCGGTCTGAATAAAAATAAAAAAGGTGGTGTATTTGGTCAGCGAACGTTAACCTTTAAGAATTACATCGTCAACTTACCACGTCCTGATATGTCTTATGAGGGGGAACAAGCGATTACCTCTGACGAAGTAAAGCACCGTAGCGACGAGTTTTGGGCACAGAATCGATTAGATACATTAAACACCGCACAGTCTAAAGTTTACAGTAACATTGATAGCTTGGGCCGGATGAAATCATGGCGCCGTACAGTTGATATTGCTTCATTATTAATTGCCGGTTATAAAGGTTTCGGACCGGTTGAGGTTGGTCCAGCCAGTACTTTTTATAGCTTCAACCCTATCGAAGGTTTCCGCCTGCGTTTGGGTGGCCGTACAACGCCGCAGTTGAGCAAACGCTATATGTTTGAAACTTATGGCGCTTATGGCTTCAGGGATGAGAAATGGAAATTCTTCTTCAGCGGCACGTATTCATTCAAAGACAAGTCTATCTATAAATTTCCACAAGATTATATTCGGGCAAGTTTTCAACGGGATGTTCGTATACCCGGACAAGAATTGCAGTTTGTTCGTGAAGACAACGTATTGCTGTCATTCAAACGCGGTAACAACGATAAGTACCTATACAATGACTTTTACCGGGTAGACTATGTACACGAGTTTTCAAACCATTTTTCTTACACACTGGGTTTAAAAAAGTGGACACAAACTCCGGCGGGCTCTTTGTATTTCACCAATCAAATCAATAACTCGTCAAATACAATTAACAATTTGACCACGTCCGAGGCAAGTTTAACGTTGCGTTACGCCCCGCACGAGGAATTCTATCAGGGAAAAATTTACCGCAAACGTTTTTACAACAAATATCCGGTCATTACTTTTGATTACTCGGCTGGCTTAAAAAATGTATTGGGTGGCGAGTATAGCTATCAAAATATAGGTTTGAATATATTCAAGCATACAACCCTACGCCAGTTCGGTTATGCAGACATAACACTGGAAGGCTCTAACATTATCGGCCAGGTGCCCTACCCTTTATTGAATATTCACCGGGCCAATCAAACCTATGCCTACGATTTGCTGTCATACAACCTGATGAACTTCTTAGAGTTTGTGAGCGATCATTATGCCAGTATCAATGTCGATCAGCATTTTAACGGCTATTTCTTTAACCGTATACCACTATTTAAACGTTTAAAGTGGCGTGAAACCTTGGCTATTAAAGCGCTTTGGGGTGGCGTCAGAGATAAGAACAACCCGGATTTGCATCCATCATTATATGTATTTCCGCGTGAGCTGAACGGTGCGCCAATTACTTATGCACTAGGTGATAAGCCTTATGTAGAAGGCAGCGTTGGCATTGAAAACATTTTTAAAGTTTTACGGGTTGACCTCGTAAAGCGGTTTAACTATCTCGATCATCCAAATGTAGCTGAATGGGGTGTTCGTGCTCGTGTAGATTTTGTTTTTTAGTTACCTTAGCACTTTTAATTTTTATGGAAAAAATGGCAGAACAACCTACCTCTTTACGTACCAGTTTACAGTTAGGCATATATAAAATCATCGACCCTTTTGTTAAACTTTTAATCAAAATTGGGTTAACACCCAACGCTGTAACTTCAATTGGCTTTATGCTGAATGTTGGTGTGGCAGTTGTTTTTATTTTAGGTGCCGAAGATAAAAACCGGGATGATTTATCATCAGTAGCATGGGCAGGTGGCTTAATTCTTTTTGCCGGTTTGTTTGATATGCTTGACGGGCAGGTAGCCCGTTTAGGAAATATGAAATCGGTATTCGGCGCCCTTTATGACTCTGTGTTGGACCGTTACAGCGAGCTAATCATGTTCTTAGGCATATGTTATTACCTGGTGGCTAATCATTACTTTTTGAGTTCTATTTTTGCTTTCATTGCCTTAATAGGCTCTATGATGGTTAGCTACGTACGTGCCCGTGCCGAAGGTTTGGGTATTGAATGTAAAGGCGGCCTTATGCAGCGTCCGGAGCGTGTGGTTACCATTGGGCTTTGCGCTTTGCTATGCGGTGTAACATCTAATTATATCGGTGGCGACTATAAATTATATATTCCAGGTCTTCCTTTCCATGTATTCGAAACTATGTCACTGTTCACTGTTCCGATTACTATCTTGGCGGTATTAACCAACATTACGGCGTTTAAAAGGCTGATGGATGCTAAAAAAACACTTTTAGAATCCGAAAACAATAAATAATACTTTATATAATGAGATTTGTGCCCCAGGCATTTTTTGCTTTTATTTTTTTGTTAGTATTTAATGGGGCATCTAAAGCTTCCGGTATCCCTTTAACGTTTGCAGATACTGTAAAGAACTTATATCAGCTTCCGGGCAACCCTTTTCCTGCGTTGCCTACTAATGTATCACGTTTGTTTTATGTGCAGCGTACGCCAAATGCTAACACAATAGTTTATGATTTAAAGCTAAACAGTAATGGCCAGCCAGATGAAGATGAACCCATCCATCCTTACTGGATACGCTATACCGAGGGTGGCAAACATGAAGATTTAGGCCTTATTCAACGCAAATTTGCTTATGGTCTTGTTTCAAAATCGTTAGGTAACGGAAGATTTGATATCAGATTTGTGTCATACAAAAAATTACCACTTACTTTAATGAAGGGCAGCGACGGAAAATATCATATCTTCGCAACAATTTCACAAAAGCAATTCATTATTAACCGTATTTTTGTTAAAATTGAAGGAGGATCGTTCTGGGTTCCCAATGTGCGTTTTGTGGAAATTAAAGGAACTGACCCGACAACAGGTAAAGAAGTTGTTGAACGTTTCAAACCCTGATTAGTGATGAAAAGAAATTACGTTTCAAACTCAAAAGAGTCTGTAAGAATGTTTAAGAGTGACTTATTAGAAAGTCTCTCGAAAGTACATTTCACCGTTCCATTGTTTGTTTATGTACCCGTAATTAGTTATTTAATTTATTTGGCTATAGCAAAAAGCACATTAAGTGCATTAGGTGTTGCCGGTATGTTTTTAGCGGGACTATCGTTTTGGACGTTTGCGGAATATGTACTGCACCGTTTTGTATTCCACTTTGTACCTAAAGCGGAATGGGCATTGCGCATCCACTTTATTTTTCATGGTGTACATCATGATTATCCAAGTGATGCCAAACGTTTGGTAATGCCGCCATCGGCAAGTATCCCCATGGCTTTAATATTGTATTTTGCTTTTAATGCCGTACTACCACCTACTTATATTTTCGCTTTTTTTCCGGGCTTTTTGCTGGGATATTTGGTGTATGATATGACGCATTATGCCATTCACCATTTCAATTTTAAAGGCGGCTTTTGGAAAAGAATTAAACAGCATCATATGCTGCACCATTATTCTGACCCTAGCAAAGGTTATGGTGTAAGCTCTCCTGTTTGGGACAAAGTATTCCGGTCAGATTTTATTAAGAGATAATATGAGTTTTGCCCTCACAAAAGGCACACCTGTTAACTTAAAATCTGCGCTGATTGTTGTGCTGGTATGTATAGCCTACTTAGTAGCATCCTACTTTTTAGTGGGTTTTAAAACCGATCAGTTGGTTTTAACGGGTATTTTCTGCACGGCATATTTTTTGTCTTCCATCACCCGGAAGTTTATTCTTGGGTTTTCGATTTTTATTGTGTACTGGATAATTTTCGATTACATGAAGGCATTTCCGAATTATAATTATAATCCGGTAAGTATTGCAAACTTGTATCACGCCGAGAAGTACTTATTTGGGCTAAATGCAGGTACCATGGTGCTTACACCCAATGAGTATTGGTGGTTACATCACGTTAGCTTTTTAGATGTAATAACAGGCATATTCTATTTGTGCTGGATACCGGTACCGCTTGCTTTTGCTGGTTACTTATTTTTTACTAACCGCCATCAGTTTCTGCGGTTTTCGTTAACTTTTGTTACGGTAAATTTGCTTGGATTTGTAGTTTATTACGTTTATCCAGCAGCACCACCTTGGTACGTTCACTTTAATGGCTTTCAATTTCATGCCGGTACGCCGGGCAATACGGCAGGCTTAGCCAGGTTTGATGCGTTCTTCAAAATTAACGTCTTTAAATCGATATACGCGAAAGGTTCAAACGTATTTGCTGCTATGCCGTCGCTACATTCCAGCTATCCGGTTATTGTTTTATATTACGGCTTAAAGAACCGTTTAGGCATAATCAATATTTTCTTTGCAACGGTGATGGTGGGTATATGGTTTGCAGCTGTGTATACTAGTCATCATTATATGCTAGACGTGTTAGCGGGCATAGTTTGTGCCATTATGGGTATTGTTATATTTAATCTTATTAGTACCAGATATAAGCCTTTGCGCAACGCTTTGTATAAATACGAAGCTGTTATACAATAACCTTTTTTCTGAAGTAATACTTAACCTAAAGTATTACTAAAAGTAAACGGCATGCTATTTGTATCTATATAAACGCATTACATGAAGTATGCGTTTATATATGAAAAAAATAGCTACGCTCCTTATACTAATTGCCGTTTTCTCATCTGGTTTTGCACAAGCAGGTATCATTGATAGCTTAAAGCAACAACTTCAGGTAACCACCGAAGACTCCCTCAAAGCAGATATTTATACAAAGATAGCTACATGTTATCTTGATTTTGACAGCGCACCGAATACTTATACCAAACGTATATATCAAGAAAATGCCATTAACTATACTATGGCTGCACTCCATTTATTTTCAAAACGTGCTGATACAACTGGTTTAAAAATAAGTTACACTAACCTGTCTAAAGCATATCGTTCGCAAAATAAATTTGCTCAGGCTAAATGGTTCGTTTTACAGGCTAACGCGCTGTCGCGCCAGCAAAATAATGTTAACGATATTATAAACTCACTTGTAGAGCTGGCCAGTATCAAGATGGATATCCGTGATTATAATTTGGCACGTAAAGACTTAAATGAGGCTTTAAGATTATCAGTACTTAACAATTCCATTGACGATAATGCGCAGGTTAAACAAGCTTTTACCAGGTTGTACAATTTTATAAAAGTTACCGACGAGGAAAATATTTTCATAAACGCTAACTTGTTAAAAGCTAGCACTTATGCCTCACTCACCTCAAAGAAAAAAGCAGTAAAAACAACAAAAATGACCACCGCTACAAGTAAACGTAAGATTTATGCAGTAAGCAACAAAAAAGTCGATACAAATAATGCGGTTGTTGTTTCTTTGTAGTGGAGAATTGGTAGTAAATAAAAAGAGCTGTCTAAATAGACAGCTCTTTTTATTTAGCTCATTTTTCTTTTTAAAGTAATAACCGTTATCTCTGGCCAGATTCCTAAACGGCCGGAAAAAGCTAAAAATCCAAAGCCACGATTTACATATAAATGTCGATTGTTCTCAGAAGCTAAGCCAGCCCAATCTAGGTAACGATATTTAACGGGACTCCAACGGAATGCATCTGTTTCTACACCAAACTGTGCTCCGTGCGTATGGCCTGATAGCGTTAGATGGATATTACTTGGATGGTATCGTACAATTTCTTCCCAATGTGTTGGGTCGTGAGATAGTAATATTTTGAAAGCTTTAGGATCTACATTAGTCAATGCTTTATCTAAATCCCCAACTTTAATGAAACCTCTTCCCCAATTTTGTACACCAATTAGTACAATCTTATCTCCATTTTTATTTAACTCAATATTTTCATCCAATAAAAGCTTATATCCCAAAGTTTTATGATGCGCTTTTAACTTGTCTAAATTAGTTGCCTTATCCTTAGGTGTGTTCCAAGAAATATAATCACCATAGTCATGGTTTCCCAATATGGAAAACTGCCCGTAAGGTGCCCTTAATTGATTGAAATGGTTCATATAAGGTTCTATCTCCCATGCACCATTATTAACCAAGTCTCCTGTGAATACAAACAAGTCAGACTTTTGAGCTTTCGCTAAATCTATTCCTCGCTGTACAGCTGCCGCGTCATCAAAACTTCCTGAATGTATATCAGACAATTGTGTTATGGTAAATCCATCAAACGCCTCCGGCAAATCATCAAAATATAGCGTTTGTCGATGAACCTTATAATCATACTTACCCTTAAACATGGCATACAAAAATGATGTAAACGGAATAGCGGCTAAAAGAACGGCAGCTTCAGATACAAACTTGCGTCGTGTGGGGATATAGCCGCTGGTAGTAGGCTTGTGTTTAAAGTAATTTATGATTCCTTCAACCAACCTGGTTATATCACCAAAAAACAACGTAAGTACAAAAACAGCTTTGGTAATCAGTAGCGTTAAGAATAAACTGAGGAACCACATATGCCTGGGCGACATGCCGCGTGATAATGCAGACCCCTCCACTACCGTCAATGATAGAAAAGTCACGGCAAGCGATATGCCCAAATAACCCCACAATACAATGCTTCGAGTTAGCGAACTTCGATCAGACATCAGTGTTTTTAAACCTTGATAAACGTACCAGTCCATAAGCAAACTTATACCCATTAAAATGAAAGCGAAGTTTAGGAAACCACCGTGGCGCATAGTATAAATGTGTTTTGCGTGAAAGATAGAACTTAGAAAATCAAGTTTTGTTGGCAGGCTGTAAGTTTGTTGAATTAAACTCATCGGGCTATGAATAAACCGTTACTTTTGCCGCCGACATGAACAGCAATTTGAAAAATAAATTTGATAGTATAATATTTGATTTAGACGGTACCCTATGGGATTCAACCGTTACGGTTGCCAACGCCTGGCAAAAAGCTAAAATGGAATTTGATTATGTAACCAACGATATAACTCCGCAAGATGTGCAAGGTATAGCAGGTATGGCTTACGATGCAATTTTCGAGAAGCTTTTTCCGTACCTAACCACTGAACAGCGAAATGAATTTAAGGCACGATGTGCCAAGTATGAGCTGGAGATGCTTAATGAACACGGTGGCAAACTGTACCCTGATCTAAAACCTACCCTGGCCGACCTGGCAACAAGATATAAATTGTTTGTGGTGAGTAATTGCCAGTGTGGTTACATTGAGTTGTTTTTGACTTTAAACAACTTAGAAAGCACTTTTGCCGGGCATCAGTGCTATGGTACTAAAAGCCAGCCTAAGTACTTAAACATTATTGATATTGTTCAAGATCATAATTTACAAAACCCTGTTTATGTTGGAGATACGCAAGGTGACCTCGACTCGAGCAGCAAAGCTGGTGTACCGATGATATTTGCAGCCTATGGCTTTGGAGAAGTGAACGGCGAACAAATTTCCAACATTGAAAGATTTAGCGATTTACAGGTTCTATTATAAAAAATCATTTTTTACCGGTAGTATCTTTCATATAAGTACTATCGGTGAACTTGCTACTGCTGCTACTGTTGGACGCGTCATCGGTGGCTCCGGCACCCACATTCTGCAATTCATTAATTCGGCGGCCTTTATCTTCATGCTGTTTCTTAGACGGTGAACTACAAGAAGACAATACGAAAGCAGCTATTGCTATTGTATAAAGTCTTTTCAACATACAAAAATTATTGTAGTTCGCTTTATACAGCTATTGTGCCATTATTGATTATCAATAGGATGCGATGTGTAACAAGTCTGTTTCTTTTAAACGCTGTCAAATTTTTTCAAACCGTTGACGGTGCAAATTTGCCATTTGCTGATAATCGGTATCTTGTTTAGCCATTTGCCAATAGTCATAAAATATAGCAGCAGATTGTGCTTTGACTTCATCCACTACCCTGGGTAACTGTTCGCGTCCATGCGCCCCACTTTGGCCTTTTTTATCGTCAGGTACTGGTCCGTCATATTTCTTGCCGCTTTTGTGGTTAGCATATCTTCGCGACCGCGTATAGCCCATCTGCAAAAACTTCCGAGCCATATCCATCCCTACAAAGTCATCTGCCTGTTTATAATTTACAAATAATTGGTAAATAATTTCTGCAGATTCCCGAGCTACTTCTGGAGTTTTAAAACGCCAATACGGTAAAATTTCCGATTTGTAGGGTTGCACCAATAATACCCCTTGTTCACCTTTGCCTATTTTATAGAGTTCAGGGTGCAAACGAAAATCAATTGTTGAAAAATCTAAATTGTAATCGAACCCTGTCTGCTTCATGTAATTACAAGTATATAATTTGGCTGATTGTTTGTCGAAGTGACATTGCTTTAATTAAATTGATGCATTAAATCTTAATTTTTGACGGCGATAAAACATAATACTTAATTAATTTACAGATTTTTGCCTCACTTTATTTCCACATGAATTATAACACTCAAGATACCATTGTTGCGTTGGCTACACCTAATGGAAGCGGCGCAATTGCCGTTATTCGTTTATCTGGACCGGATGCTGTTAAAATAGCTAACAGCGTATTTAAAGGAAAAGATTTAACTAAACAGGCGTCACACACTATACATTTTGGTACTATTATAGATGATAATCTGGTGTTGGATGAAGTTTTAATGTCTTTGTTTGTTGCCCCGCGATCATACACGCGCGAAAATGTGGTAGAAATTTCTTGCCACGGCTCATCTTATATCATACAATCTATCATTAAGCTTCTCATTAAAAAGGGTGCTCGTGCTGCTAAGCCAGGAGAGTTTACCATGCGTGCTTTTTTAAACGGGCAGTTTGATTTATCGCAAGCTGAGGCGGTTGCAGACCTGATTGCGTCTGATTCTAAAGCATCACAACAGGCTGCGCTGCAACAACTAAGAGGCGGATATAGTAATGAACTCCAAACGCTTCGTGAGCAACTTGTGCAATTTGCATCTTTGGTAGAACTAGAACTTGATTTTTCGGAAGAAGATGTTGAATTTGCAAACAGAGCCCAACTGAAGCAATTGATTTTTGACTTAACTCGGATTATTGGCAAATTGATTAAATCGTTTGAATTAGGCAATGCCGTTAAGCATGGAGTAAGCACCGTAATAGCAGGCAGGCCAAACGCTGGTAAATCTACTTTATTAAATGCATTATTGAATGAAGAAAGGGCTATTGTAAGTGACATTGCAGGCACTACCCGAGATACCATTGAAGAAGCACTGAACATCAACGGTATTAATTTCAGGCTGATAGATACAGCAGGTATACGTGAAGCAACCGATGCTATTGAGCAAATAGGCGTTCAAAAAACAATGGAGAAAATCAGCCAATCAGCTTTGCTATTGTATGTTTTTGATGTTCAAAACTTGTCGATTGCAGAATTGGAGATTGATGTAAATAGTTTATGCAAGCCCGGTTTGCCTGTTATTGTAATTGCTAATAAAATTGATTTGCAACAACCGGTAGATTATCAATCTTCATTACCTGAAGGTGTAGTTGTAATTACTATATCAGCCAAGGAAAAAACACACATTGATGAGCTGAAGCAAATAATTTATGATCAAGCTGTGCAAGGTAGATTAAATGGTAACGAAACATTGGTAACTAATATACGCCATTTAGAAGCACTTCAAAAAACTGAACAAGCCCTCATTAAAACGCTTGAAGGTGTAGATATGCAGGTCACGTCTGACTTTCTAGCTATAGATATCAAACAAGCCCTTCTTTATTTAGGTGAAATAACCGGGACTGTTACAACTGACGATTTGCTGGATAATATATTTTCGAAGTTCTGTATCGGCAAATAGTTGCATATAGCTTCTTTTGTTATCATTTGTTTACCTTTTATATTCCTTGTTCATGATAAACCTCCCATAAGTGTTATAGCAATCAAGTGCAAGATGGCAAATGAATAAATAGTGTAGTGCGCCTATAATATGGGTTTATGCCAGAAGCTCTTGCACGCTACAGATGCTATGAGCTTCACTTAGCTGAATAATTCTCTTCTTCACTTATCCTTTTAAGTTGAAATACAATCAAGCCTTTAAGCTTATAATGATAAATGGGGCATATATAAGAACGGATATAATTATATAAAACAACTTATGCTCCTTCCTCAGTACCGCATTGGTTAAGATTATTATGCTGAAGGGCAGAGTCAAAATAGGCATTAATGGGAACTCCCCTACAATAATCGGTTCATATAAGACTTTCCCTGTAAGAAGTATGACGAGAAGTGGGGACCAGCCGATATAGTACAATACGAAAGCAAGTATAGCAACCTTGTGGTTACTGATATATTGATATGTCTTGTTCATCTGCATTAAGGGTCTGCTACTTAATACAGTGCATTTCATAGAGGTAACCTTTCAGTAATCTACGAAATTTCATACTTTATACAGGGATAAAAATCCTTGGATTGAGAACACAAAAAATAATGGACGCAATTGATGAAAAAGGTTATCTTGTAGACACTTTGCATGAAAGTGTCTAACTTTCTACTTTGTCAATCACATTTTTAAGAAAATCGTACTTTTTACTGGTTGGTAATTTCTTGGGCTGCATTAATATTCCCAACCTTTATACTTGACAAAAACAGGTTTAGCTATAGGTGTTCGCCTAATGTAGCGGTTCCTTTGCTGCTTTAACCACTTACGGAAGCCGGATTTCGATTTAGCAGGAATATATGCTCGTCGCTCAATTTGTATAACTCTCAGGCTCATATTGCAAATTTGTTTTTATTTGCTAGTTTAATTTTTAAGAATTGTATATATTTAATAGAATTATTCACAGTCGGCAAGTGGGCATTCAAATGATTGTAAAACTTTTTCTAAGTAACACGGTGCTATTTTCAATGATTTCAAACGTCCATGTGCCTTGCCTCACTTCATAATCGTATTCCATGGTAAAATAATCATGGTTGTTTTCGTTAAGATAGTTATACTTAACCTCAGTAGTTTCCGTCACTGAGACGCCAGTATCCGGGTTACGGATTTGTGGGTGTATGATCCTGCATGTAAAGCGGGCTTCTTCATACTTTACTTCTGAGTCATAACCTTCCAAATAATACTCTATCCCGAAGCTTAGCCCAATAGATCCTTTTAATATGTCAGTTTGCTCAACCAAGTTTATTTCATCCGAATGAAGGAAATAACCCGTCACACTGTTGGATGTATCTGTTCTGCTCTCATTATGAGCTATCACTTTTCCATATCGTAAGAGCTGAACCCGCTTAATTTTCATGAGCTGTTTTAATTAGAGCAAAGAATATCTTTGCATAGATACAGAAAATTGAAAACTATCAGATGTAAAATTCAACTACACTTCACTTGAAATTCAGGGTTATATATCCCCTTGTAATCAACTGTAGTTAAATGAAGAATTTAGTATTCAAAGGTTACAGGTTAAACTTATACGTCTAGAAGGTAAATTTTGAGATAAAAGGATAACACAGACTACTGACTTACCACACGTTTGTAAATCTTATGCTTGTTAAAGATAATGGATGGTTTACCTTTTCTATCTATAAATTTGGTTTGATCTACAGTGTGTAGTCTGTCAGCTGAAAGTGCAACAATGTCAAAGTTAATGTACTCAGTTCTAACCGTATCCTTATCGCTCATTTGAATGTCTGGGACTAATGATATGGTTGCCCAAGCTCTTTTCGGATTCTCAACAATTATATACTTGCCATGAAAGTTGTTTCCAACATCATAGTTCATCCATTCATAAATGTAGTTAGATGCATCTTTAAAAGTGAAAAAACTCTTGATATCTGCTTTGCAGTATTTTCCGTCTGCATTAGATACACTATCTAACTTCCAAGTTCCTATCAACCCCTCTTTTATGATGCTCGATTTACTTTTAACACTGCAAGATGCAAATGCAAATATTGTTACTATGAAGTAACTGGTCTTAATATTCATTCATTATGGTTAATATACGCATTCAGACACCTTCTTTAAAAACTTTTATTAATAAGAGTAATATAGCTAAGTGTCGGAGTTTGTTGCCTTGGGCAGTAATTTATTGAACTCTATTGAATATAAACTCTCTGCCAATTATATAGCTACTCCCTAACTGAAAAAGCTTCAGGCCGGTATCTTCCGTCAAAACCTCTCTTTCGCCTACAAAGTACGAGTGTATACCATATTTGGTTAAACACTGGTGATAAAGCATCAAAATTGTTTTCGGACCGCTAGCAAACAACCCGTAACCCTGCTGGCAAAGTGCTTCTGTTGTGCCGGGACTAAGCACATATTCCTTTAGTCCGTCAAAATCGTCTGTCAGCATTTGCAAAGACTTGTAGATGTCTGCACACAAGTTAAGATGTTGTGTACTGGTTCCACTAAAATACAATTCTGTATAAGCGTCTGTGTACTTCAGTAAGCGAGGGTGCTGTTTGTAAAGTGCTATTTGTGATGTCCATTCTCTCACAATCCGTTCCTCCTTGGCATGACCTACCGTAAGCCGCCATCTATGAGGAGAAGTTTCATCATAATAACGAAAGGAAAAGTTTAGACAAAGTTCATAGGTGTTAAAAGTTACGGAGTCAATAACAATGCCTGCTTCATTTTCAAACTCAGAGACATCCATAATGTCAGTTATCTCTTTAGGCAAAGGATCTTCAATCTTCGTCATGTGTTCACAAGTTAATCACTCATTCTTTAAAAATCAACAAGGCAAGTCAACATCTTAAGTCGATTCATCAGCGATAAGGGTTAGATACCATTTACCCTCTTTACTTACAAACCTATACTGTATATGGACACCGGTATCTTCAATTTGAAGCAGCATCGTTACTTCTCCTTTACCGACCTTGCCCTTATTGATGATGTTGCCTTTGATCTTAGCAATTTTTATGAACTTCCAAGCTCGCTTGTTAATGTACTCAACCGTTTGCTTATTGTCATCGTCTACCGTTATCTTTTTAAGAGGAAACATGATGCTGGCCAGTTGGAAGTCCGCGTTAGTGTTGAACCTTTTAAAGAATGCATCAAATTGTTCAACTTCTGTAGCGGATGTGCTACGTACATTTATTGCGCTAATTGATACATCAATATTGCTGTGCAGTTCAGTATTTGATGTAATACTAAATAGAATAAGTGCACAGAGGTTAACTATAAGTAACGTTTTATGGATGAATGTCATTAGGTAGTGTGATTAAGATCAAGTATTTGAATGTACAATTACCTTTTTACTTTTAGCTTTGAAGTCAATTTAACTTTTCTTGATTTTAGTAATATATAAAGGGTATTCAAATGTTGAATTAATTGAACCTACTCAGTTCATAAATCACTATAAATTACTCTGCCTCCAAATGTTGGCTTAATTACTCTTAAAAAGACTGTCGTCAGAAAGCACAACCCACTTATGATTGCACCAGTTTCACCAACAACAATCTTTAAATGATTGATTTGAAGAAATCGAGTGCTTCTATTGATTTCCACTCCTCTTTTACCAATTGTTCTTCCAGGAATAAAGAACAGCGTATTCAAAATACCGTTCCAATAGCAATATATGAAACCAGCCGTCAATGATAAAAGCAGCACAGAGGTTAATGTTAATTTACGCTTGTTGAATATCATACCGAATAATTTAGAATTACTTTTAATTAGCACATTTTCCTTTTACAAGTTAAGACGTCTACACCTGTTTGCAAATAAGTGTCACAAGCAGTTAAAACAAAAGTGTCCTCTNCGTCTACACCTGTTTGCAAATAAGTGTCACAAGCAGTTAAAACAAAAGTGTCCTCTGAATAGACGTTTCAAATAGTATGGTGTCTTTAACAAGTTTTAGATTCACTTGCCTATAGCTCTCTGCAATACTGTAAAACACTCGATGCACCGAATCTGGCATACAAGCGAATTTTGCTTTGATATGCTTAACCTTACCTTGGTAGTGTATTATGACTTCAACGCTCTGATCATCGTCTACGTGTTTGTAAGATGTACGAAGTTGTTGGTAGTGGATTTTCTCTAAATTTACATTCAGCGCATCCCAAAGTGTCCGACTAATTCGCCCAACGTAGTAACCCTCAAGAATTCTGTCTCTATCAGGTGGCGTTTGAAATGATACAGGGCCACCGTAAGACTTATAAGCTAAAGTGCTATCGATACTTATTGCTATCCTCTGGCAAGGGCCAAAACAATTACCTGTTGCTACTTCTATCTTGGTAATCTCATTCTGTCTAAGTTGAATTAAGTCGTGCTTTCTGTGCTTTTCCCTATAACATGCAAAGCACAAGCATAATGTTATAAGTGCAGCAAACAACAGCATATTTGCTGTAAAAGGTAAGGTAGGTAGGTTCATGGTTTACTTACTGTAATGTAGCAATCTTTCCTTACTTCATAGCATGAAGCGCCTCCTTATTCTAGCCTTTGTAGCCTTGTTCACTTTTAAAGCATTAGCACAGAACGCGGTTATAAACTCAGCAGACACCACTTCATTCCGTACTGTTTGCACTTCATGGTTGACCGTGGCCCATGTCGAGGCACTTTCGGTGTATATCTTAAGTGTTAAAGACTACAAGGCGAGCCATCTATCAAATCATAACATGGATAGCGCAATCATACTTTACAACTTCCTGACATATAACTATCACTGTCAAATAGCATTTCGTATGCTAATTTGCGCTTATACACTGCCCATCCCTGTGACCATTTATAGTCATCATCACCTTGCGTATCGCCAAATGCAGTTCCAGCACCAAATACAAAAAACCGACCAGTACCTGCATGAACCAGAACCAAGCCACGCTTGTGCGTCTTCTTCTCGGCAATCAATGCTATGATATCCTTAATACCGTCTCCATTGAAGTCAGCCTCTAAGTAAGCAGGTTTAAGATAGGCTTTCAGTTCATACTTCTCATCAAGCTTATGCTGTTTGAATGCCCGGGTAAACCAAGCTGGCAAAGACTGCTGTTGGGCATTGGCGTGATAGGCTGTGGTTAAAAGCAGCAGCAACGGAATGAGTCGCTTCATTTATGATGATGAGGTTTAGTATAAACGGGCAATATAAGCATTATAAAACGACCTACGAAGTGACGAGCATACCTTTCCAAAGAAAGCACGTAGTGTGTTACGGATTTGCACGATAGTAAGCCCTATCGCTGAGCAGCCTATCTAATTCCTCTTTCCAAAAGCCTCGTTCATTCACGGCATCAAGATCTACTATTAGCATACGTTGCCGCATGGCGCTATATTGTTCGTCTGTAAAGTTTCCATTCAACATGGCATCCTCGCCATTGTTGTTAATGACATCGTTCACAAAGTTCCGGTAAATAAGGAGAAAGGTAAGCAGACATTCCAAAGACTTATTACAGTAACTCGGTGCAAAGTAATCGTCGTGATCTAACCATTCTATGGTGTCATCCTGTTTCACGTTTATAGCAATCGGACTACCGCTACCATCTGAGCCTATAACAACATACTTGTTCGGTTCTATATCAAGATAATACTGGTCTTCTAACTTCGCTATACCTTCATATAAGTCCTCGCTATCATTCACAAAGGAGATGTAAGGAGCTGCATCTTTGGGCAATCCCACTTCTAAATAAGTAATGGTGTCAGGCTGGAGGTTCAGGGTTAAAAGCTTGTGCCGGGTTATAGGTAAAACACCTTCTCCTCCTTCAATCCAATTCGCTAAATACTCTTGTGCTGTCATGGAAATCTAAGATCAGCTAAATATAGTGAAACTTATTATATCTATTGATATACGAACTGTCCTACGCGAATTAAGCAAATGGTCTGAGTGGAGCAAGCACCGATTAGGTACGGGCCCTTAGAATGCTTTATAAAAAGCTGTCGCCGAATTTGCCGCTTTGGTTGCTTTAACGTTATTGCTTTCCAAGATTCATAAATTGAATATCTTTTAGAGCGAGCAGCATATACTTGCATTTATTTGCCAATGCTTCACATTAAAGATTTGCTTGTTTCTAAATGAAGTCTCGCATGTACTTGATAATCAATTATATATAACTTTTTGTATCGGTAAATGAGGGCGAAAAGATAAATTTAAGGTTTTAACTGAAGCAAAAACTTTTTTTAAGTCTAAATTTTACGGTTTCAATGTAATGTTATAGATAGCTGTTAAAGTCTAAGCGACAACAGCTATCTTATCAGTTCTGGATAAAATTTTCCAATTAGCTCTTTTTCATCATTTTTTAGTGCAATGGGTAAAATTGGCTTATCCTGCGGTCTTACTCCTTTCTGGTTTATGCGGTTCATCAGACTCCAGTCTTTAACCGGTTTTTTTGGCGACGGATCTGCGGGTTCTTTTGCTGTCAAGTCGTATCTTGTAAAATCCACTACCATTTCTGGTGTATTTTTATGCCAATTTCTTAATGTAGCCAAGCGGAATTTTTGATTCATATACCACTTAATTTCCTGATCGCCCCATGAATTTCCGATGCCTAGTCCTTTTTCCACGAAACGGTAGTTCCATTGGCTGTTATCACGATAGTGCTGGCGCCAAATCTCGCCGTACTCGCCAAAGGAAACGAACTTCACATCGGGCCAACGCTCAAGGGTTGCGCTTGTCCACTTTTCTAACGCCCGGTATGCCAGTGTGTCGTCCCAATTTTTACGTTCGGCAATTTTTACCAGTGCTGCTTCCCATATGTTGGGTATCCAGCCAAAGCCGTTCAGTTCAAAACCCTTATCAAAATGTATCGATTGCGTATGCATAACGGAGTAGTGCCCGATATCCAAACCCCAATCACCATATGTTTCAATGGGGCCAACCCCACGGCGGCTTGCAGCGCCGTTAAATGGGGTACTTCCCCACACATTGCCACTTTGCAACGCGCACAAAAAATCCACACTCCATCCATCCAGATTTACACAGTCTATAAAATCGCCTTTACCCTGCGCAGGTTTACAAAAATGCTCTTTAGACGGATAAAAAGGATAAGATGGGGAACCATCAGCCCCACCGCCATCCGTTTCGTGCTGGCTCCAAATAACGGCATGCGCCACATGAATATTTTCTTTCTCGGCCAAATACGCCAAATTATTGGCCGACAGAAAACCGCCCATAATGCCTTTTGGCCGATAGCCGCCGCCAACCATATATGTAATTCGTTGCAAGGCTTCTGTCATTTCCAAGTTGATCCGGTGTCGCGGTAGGTACATGGCTGGAAAATAACCCGGAAAGTAAGACACTTCATCTCCGTACCTCTGCTGACATTCTGCAGCATATTTACGTATGTCAACATAATTCTGACGCTTATCTTCCAGTGCGTTTAAAGTGAACCCCCATGTTAACCGCCCGCCTGGTACATTTTTAGAAAAAATTTCTCGTAAACGCTTTACCACTTCTAAAGTATGCGCAAAGCCTTCATCCCTGTTAATAAGCTTTACGTCCCGTGAAACTTCCCAGGGCGATGTACGAATCATAATGCAAAAGGTTACAAACCGGCTTCCCATCAAAGATGACATTTCATTGCCTGTAAAAAGGCCTAATGAATTGGCTTTATGTATCCTCGGATCAGCAATCACGGCTGCGCCGCCCAATAAACTATTTTTGCAAAATGCTCTTCTTTCCATCGATTCATTATTTACAAAGACAATCTAACAAAGGATTTAAAATCAATTCTTCAAATTATTGATTAGTCGGTAAATGACTACCACCACTTTTTAGATCTTTATTTGATTTGTTCGGCTCGCGGTTAAGAGTCTCCCCTGCTTGTATAACCGCCTGGTTAACTTCACGAATACGGCCAACATCCATCTTCTCTACCTCGCGGTCGTAGGTTAGCAAGCCGTTTACCTCATGTTCCACATCGGTAGTTTGGGTGTAAATGGCAGCACTTAAGCCCCTATAACGCATCAATTGTTCCACTTGGTCAAGTAAAAAAACATATTTGTCTGTAAGCGCAGCTTTTGTTGGTTCGTAGGCGTAAGCGTTATTTTCAACCGGCCACATATGTCCGCGCACGAATAAGCCAACACCACCAAACTCGCCCAATGAAGCAGCTCGTTTGCTGTCGGGTTCTGAAGCTTTGTAAGGACCTATGTATATATGAGTGTCCACAAAATCGCCATTTTTAGGATCGCCATACGCCTTTTGATAGTTGGGGTTGTTATTAAACCCTGAATTTCCATTTACCAAGCGCGAAGGATCATATTGCTTCACCCAATCTGTAATGTTTTTCACGTCAAAGGCACCCCAGTTTTCGTTGAATGGAACCCAGGTAACAATGCATGGTGAATTATAATGGCTGTCGATAATCTCTTTAAGTTCTTTGCGGAAAGCACCCCGGGTTTTTAGCGTATCCTCATTAGGATACCAAATGGCGGGCATATCCTGCCAAACCAGCAACCCTAACTTATCTGCCCAATAGTAAAAGCGTTGCGGCTCTGTTTTCATATGCTTACGAATGAGGTTATAACCGGCTTTTTTGGTAAACTCCATATCCGACTTTAAAGCGTCGTCTGTTGGTGCAGTCAAAATACCATCGGGCCAATACCCTTGGTCAAGCAAACCAAGCTGCATTACAAACTTACCGTTTAGTAATGGCCGTACAACGCCTCCAACTTTACCAAGTGCTACGTCTCTCATGCCAAAATAGCTCATTACCTCGTCGGATGTTGTACCGTTGGTGGATTTTAGCGTAATTTTCAAATCATACAGGAAAGGCATATCCGGCGACCATGGTTTTGGGTTACCAATCGGAATGAAGAATCCATTATTGGTGTTCCCTTCCACCCTAGCAATTTCTTTTTTCCCATCAAGAACCGAAACTGACACTCTTGCTGCTGAATTGGCGTTTACTTCGAGCTTTACTCTCCTGCCTGCCAAATCAGGTAGTATACGAATGTCTTTGATGTAATACTTGCTTACAGGTTCCATCCATACGGTTTGCCAAATACCGGAAGTAAAAGTGTAATCGCCGCGTGGGCCGTTTTTACCTGAAGGCGTGCGTCCTTCATTAGGATCATAAGCGGCTACAACAATGCTATTATCTCCTTTTTTAAGAAGGGAAGTCACATCAAATGAAAAAGCATCATAGCCTCCTGAATGGTTACCCGCCTTTTTTCCGTTTACAAAAACGGTTGTGTTGTAATCTACCGCATCAAAATGTAATAAGATTTGCTTGCCTTGCCACTCTACAGGTAGTTTAAAATTTCGTTGGTACCACATGTTCACCTCTTGCTTTCGCTTAATGCCAGATAACACCGACTCCGGGCAGTAAGGCACCTTTATTTTCACTGCGCTACCTGAAAACGGCAATGCTTTTGATGGGTTATATGCTGATACAACAGATTTACCACCCTGATAATTCCAGGTTCCGTTCAGGCAAATCCATTCATTGCGACGAAGCTGGGGCCGTGGATATTCATCAAGCGGCACGTCGGCAGACATAGCTGCCTTCGTCCAACGAGTGGGCAATTCTGCTTCTTGTGAATATGCTTTTTGTGAATGGATGAAATTAAAAACTGTCAGCAGCAGCGCTATAATCGAGAAGTAATGCTTTGCGATATATTTTTTGACGTGATAGCCTTGTTCAAAATTTATTGGTAATTGCATATTGCAAGCTGTGATTTTAGCATAAATAGCCGGATCATCACAGTAACCATTGAACTTTTTGTGGCAAACTGCTTGCTTCTGTTTATTTAGGTTAAAGTAAAAGCTTAGATTAGGTTTAGATTCTTGGTTTAACATTATCGGCATTGGTTATGATAAGTAAGTATAAGTAAATATCATCTTCACTTATACGAAATCTAATGTATTTATTTTTAATTATAAATGGCATCTGATTTTACGATTTGCTTTTTTAGCAAGTAAAATGATGCGGCTTTTTGTCGTTAATCAAACCTTTGTTGTAGGAGCTTTATAACATTATGACAACTTCCTAACCTATTCCAATAATAAGCACAGAGGCAATATTTTGCTATTTTTGACAATGATGATAAGGGTTGTTAAACAGCTTCCGAAGGCCATCTATGTATTGGATACTTACTGGAAGTTTGCAGCAGAACGGCAGGAAATTTTTTTTAACCGAATTGACGGGAAAAACTTGCTCACTGCTGACCCCATTTTAATAAAGCATAAGTTTACCAATGCTTACCGTGCTGCCGACCGGGTAAGTCAGTATCTTATTAGTCAGGTTATTTACCGAGGCGACCAAACGCCAAATGAACTACTTTTCCGCATTCTATTATTTAAAACCTTTAATAAAATAGAAACCTGGGAGCTTCTTCGATACGAATTAGGCGAAGTGACTTGGCGTAACTATTCGTTTAATCAATACAGCAAAATCCTGCATCAGGCTCTTGGAGCCGGAGAAACGATCTATTCTGGTGCTTACATGATGGCTTCGGGTGCCAGCGCGTTCGGCTATGCCAAAAAGCATGAGAACCACTTGAAGTTATTAGAACAAGTGATGAGGGCACAGTTAGCCGACCGGATTGCAGAAGCTCAATCTTTGGAAGCTGTATATCAGCTGTTATTAAGCTATCCAACTATCGGTAAGTTTTTAGCCTACCAGTACGCTATTGATATCAATTATAGTACCCTTACAAATTTCGACGAGATGGAATTTGTGATGCCCGGCCCCGGCGCGAAGGACGGCATTCGGAAGTGCTTCAGTAGTTTGGGCGATTACAACGAGGCTGACGCAATTAGATATGTTACCGACTTGCAGGAACAGGAATTTGATCGCTTAGGCATTCAATTCAAAAGTTTATGGGGCAGGCACCTTCAGCTTATTGACTGCCAAAACTTATTTTGTGAAACAGATAAGTATGCACGCGTTGCACACCCCGAGGTGGGCGGCATATCTAATAGAACAAGAATCAAGCAACTTTATACTAATAATCAGCAGCCTATACATTATTTTTTTCCGCCTAAATGGGAGCTGAATGACAAGCTTAGCAGCAGCTGATATTTTCAGCTTAAGCTTTTTATTTGCTCAAGACTTATATTAAACTTTTCCTGTAGCAGCTGAGCCACCTTGCCTTCCGGATTAATTGGGTGTACTTTTTTAGGTTTTACCTTACGGTAGGTGATGGATACTCTTCTATCCCTGTGCTTCACATCTCCATCTATTTTATCTTTTTTTCTTGGCGGTATGCCATGTTTCCATTTTTTCCGCGCATCATCCTGCATTACATACACCGATCGCCTGGGTACTTCAACGTCTATAATTTCTTCGTTTTTGCCCCTAATAAACCGCATAACGCAGCCACTGCCCAGATTTACGCCGCAAATTTGATTTTCATAATATGCACGGTCTTTATGCGGCTTAAGCCCCTCTCCCGGCACATATTCATTAATGATAACTTGATCGGGCTGAAGAACGATAATATTTTTTTCAACCAACTGTTGAGATAATTGATTCATAAGTGGCGGCATCGAAACCGGAAAAGGTATCAAATCATAAGGCTTCTCCAGTTCGTTACGGTAGCCGTAATATTGTAATCTTCTTAAATAATCTACAATCCATGTTTGGCTGTCGATTTCTTTTAATAATTGTAACTCTGTAGCTTCATCAATAAAGTCAGGATATAAGAATAAGCCGGGTACTGCAGTTTCCATATTTAAATATTTAGTGCGCTTACGCTCATAAATATGAAGCAAGCAAGTTTTGAGATGCAACAAGTTCGGTGTCATTAGGTTTGGAATGTCTTCGATCAACATGTTAAATGTTTTTAAATAAACCTATAGATTTTAGGTATGTATAATCTAAAGGCAAAACATGTTGTTACTTGCGAGTATTGGCAGAATTCATTTTGCATGAAATGTATTGTGCCCGACGTTACCTTTTTTGCTTAAGCACCGGTTTAGCTGTTTAAGGAGTAATTATTAGTTTAATTAAATCAAACTTAAACCGCATAGTACTGTACTATAAGAAATATTTGCGAGCCAGATCCTGAACGTACATACATGAAACACGATAATTTACTACGCCCCTTTCCTGAAAATTCTGACCTTTTCCTGTTTGTTGCTGCGATGGACGCTACTGTTAACGGCATTGTAATTACAGACAATCGACAACCGGATAACCCAATCATTTACTGCAATAAGGCCTTTGAAGAGTTGACTGGTTATCGTCATGATGAAATCATAGGGCATAATTGCCGGTTTCTTCAGGGCGATGATCGGAACCAAAAGCAGCGCCAACTTATTCGCGATACTATTGAACGAGGTGAGCATTGTAGTTTGGAAATCCGTAATTACCGCAAGGATGGCACCTTGTTCTGGAATCAGCTGGTGATATCGCCCGTGAAAGATGGCGACGGAAATATAACGCATTTTGTTGGCGTGCAAAATGACGTAACCCGAAGACGGGAAGCGGAAGATGCATTGAAGGAAGAAAAAGAATTGCTCGAATCAAGAGTAGCTAGCCGTACCAAAGAATTACAGGAAAGTGAAGAATACTTGGGTAGTATTGTCGAAACAATTCGTGAAAGTTTGGTTGTACTGGATGAGCAAATTAATGTATTATCGGTTAATGATCACTTTTGTAAGTTTTTTAAACTGGATACCAAAGAGGTGGTTGGTAAGCAATTATACGATATTAGTAACCGCGCCTGGGATATTCCCGAACTACGGGCCGTTTTAGAAGATATTTTGCCACACAGCAATCCGTTTGAGGGTTTTGAAGTAGAACATGAGTTTCCGCATATTGGCAAACGCCTGTTAGTTTTAAACGCCCGGCAGATTAAATTGCGGGGTAAGTTTAAGAACCGCGTTCTGCTGGCGATGGAAGACTTCACCGACCATCGCCAAGTTGAACAACGGAAAGAAGATTTTATTTCGGTAGCCAGTCACGAAATGAAGACGCCGCTAACCACTATCAAAGGACATCTTCAATTGTTAACAAAGCGTGCAGAAAAAGCGGGTGTGCAAGCCGACCTCAAATCTTTAGCCATCACTGCCAAGTCGGTAGAACGCCTGGATACGCTGATTAATGATTTGCTTGATGTATCCAAGATACAGTCAGGCCGTATGCAGTTTAACTTTACGGAATTTGATTTCATGAATGTCGTGAACAATTCCATAGAATCAGTACGTGAAACTATGGATACGCATCAAATAGTAGTTACCGGCGCGGCAGACAAGAAAGTTCAAGGTGATTTTTTTCGGCTTGAACAAGTGATGATCAATTTGCTGACCAATGCCATCAAATATTCGCCTGCTGCTAAAGAGATTAGCGTACACCTGAGCGTATTGGCGGGTTTTTTAAAAGTAGCTGTCAAAGATACAGGCGTAGGTATAAAGCGCGAAGATCATAAAAAGATTTTTGAACGTTTTTACCGGTCAGACGGTGTGCAATTCAGCTTCCAGGGTTTGGGTATTGGGCTGTATATATCTAATCAAATTATTGCAGAACACAATGGCACGTTGTGGGTGGAGAGTGAAGAAGGACAAGGTTCAGTGTTTAATTTTACTATTCCTTTTATAAAATAATGAATAAAAAGAAAATATTAGTTTGTGACGATGATGAGGACATACTCGATCTGGTGTCCATAGTTTTAGAAGATCACTACGAGGTGATTGTAGAAGCAGACAGTAGCAAATTGATAGGGAAAGCAGAAGCACTACAGCCTGACGTTGTGTTGCTAGATATGTGGATGCCGAAAATTAGCGGTGACCAACTAACTGGATATTTTAAAAAGTTACCGAAATTGGCAAATGTACCTGTTATCATTTTTTCGGCCAGTAAAGATGGTAAGGAAAAGGCACTAGCTGCTGGTGCGAATGATTTTATTGCCAAACCTTTTGATATTGACGAACTAGTGAAAGTAGTTGACCAACACTGCAAAGCAGCAGCTTAAAGTGGTAATGTGAAAAAGAAGGCTGTACCTGAACCCGATTCAACCTGCTCTAAACCGATCTGACCACCGTGGCGGGCAATAATTTCAGACGTTAGAAACAGGCCTATACCACTGCCTGGAATGTTATCATGCCCGTTTTTAACTCGGTAAAACTTATCAAATATTTTAGGTTGTTCAGCCAGTGGAATGCCAATGCCGTGGTCGCGGATACAAACGCGCACAGCGCTTTCCGTAACCGAGAGGCGAACATCGACCTGATTATGATCAGGCGAGTACTTGACCGCATTGTTCATCAGGTTGGTTAACGCCTGCCCAATTCGGTACCGATCTGCCTCAATGGGTGGAATTTGATCTTCAGTTTCTACTTTTATAGCGTGGCTTTGTTGTACCAGCATGGTATTGGCAGCTACTTCTTCTGCTAACACTTTGATACTGAAAGATTCTTTACGTAGCCGCATTTCGTTGGCTTGTGTTACGTCTTGCTGTAGAGCATCATTAAGCAGACGGGTAATCTTTTCTGTTGCGCTTAGTGCGCGGTAGGCAATCTGCTCGTATTGTTCATTACTTGTACGGGCTACAAAACGGTGTAAAAGCTGCAAGTAACCCTTTACTGCGGAAAGCGGTGTTTTTAGCTCATGATTGGCGATATTAAGCACTTCATCTCTTAATAATTCCAGATCCTTTTTTTCAGTAATATCTAAGCTAGTGCCAATAATGCGCCGAGCCTGGTCTCCTTCAAAAATTACCGTTCCGTTAATTTGGAGCCAATGTATTCGTTGATCGAGGTGACGAACGCGACAATCAAAAGTGTATAAGCCACAATCTGGCGACAGCGCCCGTTGTAATGCCTCATCTCTACGCGCACGATCTTCTGGTAGTATAGCGTTAATGACACTTTTTAACGTAAAATCATCCTCAGCTGCTAAACCGAAATTCAGCTTATTTTGCAAGGTGTATTGCAGCTGCCCGGTAACTAAGTCCCATTCCCAAAAGCCTAGTTTCACTTGGGTCAGGGCAATATCCATATGGGCATTGGCTATCTGTGAGGGTTGTAAATATGAAGCGGACAAGGGTATAACAAATTAAGCAACGGTAAATAGATATTACAATACTACTAAACACTTATGGGCTTATTGCGCATCGAATTAAAATTTTACTTAAAAATTAAATGACGCATTAGCTTAGCGTAACACAAACGAATTTTATTACTGCTTGCATAAGTGTATGACGAAATTGCAAAGTGACAGTTTTCCATTTAGATATAAGTTAAAACATCTTTAATAAAAATATAATTTTCCAACGTCAATGTTGCATTTCTCATCAAAATGGCCACTGGCGTTTTTAATTGATGCAATATTTTAACAATATATTCGTCTTGTTGTTTATGTTGCTCAATAAATTATCACTTAGAGCTATTCCTATGCCTTCACACATCCACAGCCAACTTTTCCGTTTAAAATACGCCTTTGGCTAAATGCAACTTACAATCATACCCAACAAAACAAAGAGATAGCCAAACGCAAATTTCATTCTATCAAATATATTCTCATTCATATCATTTAAAAGATAGAAATTAAATCTAATGTTACACGAGATAACGAAAAAGTCATTGAGTTTTGACTCAATGACTTTTTACAAGGTTCACTTTTACTGGCGAGAACATCATCAGAAATAATTTCTATAAACTGGCTGTAATGAATAAAACCAAATATATAATCGGATGCCTCTATTCAGTCTTTGAAGATTGTTGCTGATTACCCCATGCCTCAAATGACGCTTTTAAATCCGCTTCGGTTTCAGGAAGCTGAACGTTAAGCGAGCGATTTACGCGTGCCTGAACGCTCTTTACAAGAGGTTTAAACCCTTCATTGTATTTTGCAAAAGCAATTTCGTGGTTTTCATTAGCATGCAGTTCTTTAGCTAGCAGCGTGGCGCCTTGCATAGCCAGGCTGGTGCCCATACCGGTAAAAAAACTTGGCGCGTATGCAGCATCCCCTATCAGGCCTACACGTCCCATTGTCCAGGTCGGCATATCAATCTGGCACGCTTCATCAAAATAAAGATCATTGGCACCAAGCATGGAGTTAAGAATTTCAGGAATTTTCCAGTTCGTGTTTCCTCCAAAGTATTCTTTCAAAATTAATTTAGGTCGTTCCCGATCCCTGTAATTCCAATCCATTTTGGGTGCTCGGAATACCAGGATACTATTCACTCCGTTTTTAAACTGATAGTTAACAGCTTGTTTGCCCAGTTCACGATATACAATACCAGTAGATTCCGCCCTGCCCGTTTGTATACTATCTGTGGCAGCGAATGCGAAGTATACACCCAGAAACTTTTTAAATTCTTCTTCAGGTCCGAAAGCAAGTTTTCTGACAGTAGAGTGTGTTCCATCTGCTCCAAACACCAAGTCGTATGTTTTGCGTTCACCTTTTTCTAAATGCACTTCCACACCATTCTCGTGCTGAATCAATGCGGATATACTGTTACCAAAAATTACTTTCACTTCATCTTTTGGTAGAGTATTATAAATGATTTCTAGTAAATCTCCACGGTGGATTTCTATATCGCCCAGATATTCAGGCAAAGTATTGATGGCAAACTTAACCAAAGTCTTATCTCCGGCATCCACAATCTCATCGGTATGAACAAATTCGGCAGATTTAATTTGATCATATATGCCCATTTCCCTGGCTATATTCAAAGCTTCGCCACGTACATCAATAGGCGAACCTGTTGTTCTTAAATCTTTGCCCAATTCAACCACGGTTACCGCGTAGCCAAACTTATTTAACCAATAGGCCAGCGTTAGTCCCGCAAAGCTGGCACCAGATATTAATACTTGTTTTTTCATTTTAAACTTACTTTACTGTTGTGTAATCTTATTCACCACAAAATTAAGTGTAGCTTTACAAGTAAAATATTCCATAAGCTAGCATTTTTAGTCGAAAAAGTGAGCAGACAAGACGATAATAATCTTAACCGTGATATCCGGCAATTCACTAACAAGTTGGGGGTGATATTAGAAGATGTGTTACAACATTTTCAGGTGATCTTTTTTAGAGGATTCACCTTTTTACCTGACATGGCCATGCACTTCGGTTCATTTGTTGTAACGGACGATTTCATTCGCACCACGGGTCAATCCGACATATCCGATGGCATTGGTTTTATATTTCACAACATTTTTGAAGACTTTTCGCATAACAGAACATACAAGCGTGCAACCAACAACCCTATGGAACCACCATATGTGCGAATCTTTCCCTACGCAATTAGTCAAACGTTGCAATTCAAAAAAGAAACCCGTGTATCACATGTTTCTATCAGCATAAGTGCTTCGTATTTGAAGAACTTTTTAAACGAAGACGCTGAGCACTTTGCATACCTATTTGATAGTGCTAATAATTTTTGGATAGAGGAATTAATGAACGATGATATTTTGCGCACCGTAAACGACATTGTTAAAAAGGAAGAGCCAACTGCTGTGAAAAGCTTTTATTACAAAATGAAAGCAATGGAATTACTTTTCTACTTGTTTGAGCGTTTGAAAAAGCGCGAAAGTACCACTAGTTTGAAGCTAACCGCAAAAGACATTCAAGCTGTGTATCGGGTTCGAGATAAAATTGTTTCCTCATTGAGCTGTCCTAGCAGCATTGCAGAATTAAAACAGATTGCAGGTATGAATGAACTAAAGCTCCGACGGTTGTTTAGGCAGGTATTTGGCATGGGTGTTTACGACTATTATCAAAGTTTGCGTATGAAAGAAGCTGCACGGCTTTTACGTGAAGATAAGCTATCAGTGTCGGAAACAGGCTATCAAATGGGGTTTGAAAATCTGGGTCATTTTACGAAAGTTTTTGAAAAGCATATTGGTAAAAAGCCAAAAAAATATGCTCAAATATTTGTGCGATGATATTCGTACCCACTCATCGTCATCTTTATAAATATAAGGGCCTTCGGATGCATTTTACGAATTGACATTTTATACATAAATCTTAACATAGCGTTTTTTTCAATACTCTGTTATCGCATCTTATTATAGTAAAGATTATTTTTATTGCTTCCTGCATCCTAACTGCCGGAATGAAAAACCAATTCTTCAGTTCAACATGTCGTTATCTTTTTTGGCTTTGCGACTTCAAGTTGCAGCACAATGCTTCTTGGCTTTTTTTGCCTTTTCATTTTGTTTATCACTCAATCCAATAGCGGCATATGCACAACCCGACCAGTTCCGTTTTAAACACCTCACCGTTGATGAAGGCCTGTCTCATACAGACGCTAACGACATCATTCAAGACCATAAAGGATTTATCTGGATTGCTACCTATTTCGGCATCAACCGTTATGATGGATACACTATAAAAAAATTTTATAATAACAACGAACCCCAAAAAAATGCCTTCAAAAATCGGGTTCGATGTCTTTTTTCCGATGATCAAAATAAGTTGTGGGTGGGAACTGAAGGCGGCATTCAGCAATTTGATCCCAATACGGAAACCTACACCGACTTTCGTATAGCTGGAGAAAACTCATTAACGCCAGAAAAGATCTGGAAAATTGGTACAGATCAGATATATATACTTGTAAATGAACGGCTAAGAAAGTTTAAGATTGCAGGCAAAGACTTAATTGAGGAAATTAAGCCATTTAGCAATAAAAGGGTCTCTGATGCAGCCTATGTAAAGAATGATGGACTTTGGGTAAGTTCAAACGAAGGCGTTTTTAACGTTAATAAACAAGGAATCGTTAAAAAGGTAGTTATTGCGGGCGCTACACAGCCAGAGATCAGATCTATATGCGTTGATCAACAAAAAAGTTTATTGTTTGTGAATGGCAACAGGATTTGTATGGCCAGAAAAACATCTGGTCAAAGCACATTCTCAATAGTTAATAGTGTTTCAATACCTGATTATAAATCGATAAGGCAAATTCTTAGGGATGCCAGAGGAAACATTTGGCTCAATGCCTCCTCTCATATCGTTATGCTGGACCAACAGTTACGGCTAAAGCAGACGATTAAATCCGGACAAGGAAATTATGATCTGAACGCTGGATCTTTAACCACATTACTTATTGACCGTTCGCAGTGTTTGTGGGTTGCAACGTTTAGTGGCGGCGTTAATTATTGCGATCTTAATCAGAAAAAGTTTTACACCTTCCGGCACGACCCGGAAAATTCAAATTCGCTATCAGGTAATTATATCCGCTCCATATTAGCAGATGGCAATATGCTGTGGGTTGGAACAATGGGAAATGGATTGAACAGATATAATCGGGCAACACAAACATTTAAACATTTCAATACCCGAAGTGCAGAACTGCAATTGAAAAGTGATAACATCCTGTCGTTAACTGAAGACAATAAAAAACAATTATGGATTGGCAGTTATTCGGGGCTGCAGGTTGTTGACCCAGTTACGCTCAGAACTTTGCATCCCAACGGTGAAAAAGATTTCCCGGATTTTATGATCGAGAATTTGTCTAAAGACAGTTTCGGAAATATATGGTTTGGAAATCATACCAACCGATTTGGTGTTATTTGGAAGAATAGGCAATCAATTTACCATGTAAAATATTATGGTGAAGGGTATTTTATCCTGCCGGATGAAAAAAAGCCTCAAATACTAGTATCCAGCACACACGGACTTAATCTTTACCATATAGATGCAGAAGGCAACATACATGGTGGTACTAGCTACCGGGCAGACGGTAAAACGAATGGATTGACTTCAAATTACACCTATCCTATTTGCAAGCAAAACGATAGCGTGTACTGGATAGGAACAATTGGTGGCGGCCTTAACAGGCTCAAGTTTAAAGCTTCCGGAGGGCATATTATTGAAAATCTTAATGCCCAATATGATATTTTCAAAGATGTGGAATCAATGGAAATTGACCAGAATGGTAATATATGGATGGGTGGAAATGGCCTCCAGTGTCTGGATCTGAAAAAACATGTCCTGGTTAAATATGATAAAAATGATGGCCTTCAGGGAAACAGTTTTAAGGTTGGTACATCATACAAAGGCACTGACGGCAAGCTTTATTTTGGCGGGATAAATGGTTTAAATGTTTTTGATCCTAAGGAAATAACAGCAAATGATATTCCTGCACGGCCGGTAATTACTGATATACTGATCAACAACCAGCACCCAGTTTACTGGCCGATAATAGCTGGTAACACCATGCTGCCAGATGCTGTTACCTACAGCAGATCAGTACACCTTAATTATCTTCAAAATAATTTTGTAATCTTCTTTTCAGCAATGCATTATGCTAACCCGCTGAAATGCAAATACCGTTATAAATTGATTGGTTTTGATAAAGATTGGATATATACAGATGGTAAAAAGCCGTCTGCCTTTTACAGTAATCTGGATTACAGTAATTATAAATTTGTGGTACAGGCAACCAACAACGATGGGCTTTGGAGCACGGCAGAGGCCCAACTTTCTTTAACCGTGACGCCACCATGGTGGAAAAGCCTGGCGGCGAAAATTTTTTATTGCGCAATAGTACTAAGCATTCTGATTGGCATTTACATTTACCAAGCCAGATGGTACAGACTTAAAAAAGACATAGCCATTCGTGCGGTAAATGAGGCCCGCCGTGAAGAAATGCACCAGCATCGGGAAGAGCTTTATCAGCAACAACTTAGTTTCTTTACCAATATCTCTCATGAGTTCCGTACCCCCCTGACGCTGATTATCGGCCCATTGGAAGCAATGATTAGGGATAATGAGGATTCACTTTTACAGAGTTCTTACCAGATGATGCTCAGGAACGCCAAACGGCTAATCAACCTAATTACGGAGCTCATGAATTTCAAAAAAATTGCAGATAGTGTAATTAGCTTACAAGTGCAGCATCTTGATATCAGAGAATTTTGCAAAGGTATAGCAGCAGAATTTGATGATATTGCAGTTGCTAAAATGATTGACTTTTCTTTTAAAGACAATTCCGAGACATCAGTAGAGTTGGAATTAAAAGGGTGGTTCGATGTTCAGGTGCTCGAAAAAATTATTTACAATCTTTTAAACAATGCCTTCAAATACACAAATGCAAAAGGGTCGGTAATTTTCGAAATGTACACTGATACGGCATATTTTCAACCAAAATATAACACCAGGTTCGAATTAAAGAATGAAGAATACCGGGCAGAAAAATATATTTACTTTAGAGTAGCTGATACCGGCATTGGTATTTCAGAAGAATCGATTAATAAAATATTTGACCGTTACTACCGGATAAGTAATAATCATTTAGGTTCGGGTATAGGCTTAGCGCTGGTAAAAAGCCTCACCCAATTGCACAAGGGTGATATTTATGTGTTCAGTGAGCGTAATCATGGAACTGAAATTATAATAGCCATTCCGTGGGGAGAAAGTAATTACACTTTACAGGAAAAAATGACTACGGCGAAAGCTCAGTCTGCGCAATTGGAACTAGTTGATAATTCTGTACTGGCTTCAGCAATAACGGAAGATAAACCGCAGCAGCAAATTCAAAAAGACGGAAAGCTGATTCTTATTGTGGACGATAACGCCGAGCTTCGCTTATTCCTGCGGCAGGTCTTGGAAAAGGACTATGGAATATTGGAGGCCGAAAATGGCCAAAAGGCTATAGAAATTACTCTGGAAAATATGCCTGATCTAATTATCAGTGACATTATGATGCCACTGATGGACGGTATCGAATTTAGCCGATCAGTCAAAGAAAAATTTGAAACACGCCACATCCCAATCGTTCTTTTATCTGCAAAAGATGCATTGGATACAAAGATAGCCGGCTTAGAGTCTGGAGCCGATTTTTATTTTGCTAAACCATTGAGTGTTGATTTGTTGTTGTTAACTATTCAAAACATCTTTCATCAGCATGCTATATTGAAAGAAACCTATACTAAAAATTATTTGTCGGAAGCTACAGAACTTGTTAGTTCAGAAAAAGACAAAGAATTTATTAATAAGCTTTTGAATATTATTGAAGAGAACATTGATAACACTGATATGGATGTTGATTTTTTATGTAAACATCTATATGTTAGCCGAACCAAACTTTACCAGAAAATAAAAAGTATATCAGATCAATCTGTAGCAGAGTTTATTCGTACTGTGCGTTTAAAACGGTCTATATTTATTATGACGCATGAGGATATTACAATGAGTGAAGTAGCAGACAGGGTGGGCTTGCAAAGCAGCTCCAATTTTTCACGAGCATTTAAGAAAGAATACGGCAAGTCGCCTATGCAATTTATGCAGTCGCTGAAGAATAGTTAATTCATATGCTAGGCACTTATAGAGAATTTAGCTTGTTGTAAACTAGCAATAAGAGCCAGAGCGTATTGCTTCTGATTTGTGTGGACGTTCGTTTCTGTTAGGCTAAGTAAAGTTTCAAGTTTCCTTCAATCAAGGTAATTATGTTTTATTACTTGCGGTTTCCTAATCAGAGAATTATGCTATGTACATATTAATTAACATAGCGTACATATCCTTTCGCCTTACTTAAAAGTTTAATTTTTCTTTCAGTACTTCGCATCAGTATCAATTATTCTTCCGTCTTTCAAAAGATGTGAAGATACAGGTACCGTCGTACTGCCCTAAGGTGCGTCACTTTCTCGTGTTGCCAATACACAATTAAAACCTAAAAATAAATGTTATGAGAAAAACAAACTTTCTTAAAGGAGCCGCTATTGGTCTTTTTTTGGTGGTAGAAGTATTTTGGGGCACTGGATGTAAAAAATCGGCCGCAATAGCAGATCTGGAAAACACGAACACTGCAAACTCAGTACCGGCATCGCAACGCATCGTCAACGAAATTAATTCACAGGCAGACGCCGCGTTTAACGGTTACCTCAATGCATTTCTAATAACGCAGGGCAACACACAGTATTTTAAAACTAGTTTAAATGACGCCACCAAAGATTATTTTTGGCAACAGGCCTTGGATATACAAGGTGTGGAAGATACATATCTTCGCACTAAAAGCGCAGCACATAAAACACTAATTACTAATCTACTGAACACTTTTCTGCAACAGAATCAGGGAACGGGTGGTTTGTATGATTGGAACTGGAATAAGTTTAACGACGATTTGCTATGGGCAGGAATTGCTTTTGCGCGTGGCTACCAAATTACACAAAACCCTGTTTACCTAACCCAAGCTAAATACGCGTTTAATCGGGCTTATGACCGTGGCTGGGATAACACGCTTGGTGGTGGCATATGGTGGGATGTTGACCATCAAGACAAGTCTGGCCTCAGCAATAACACGGCTGTAATATTGGGATGTTATATCTACGAAGCTACTAAAGAAACCACGTATTACACCAAGGCGAAAGCTATTTACGACTGGATGTGGAATTATTTGTACGATCATACAACTGGTGCGGTATGGGAAAACATAAAACCGGATGGTACAATTGCTATGGATGCAAATGTATATAACGTTGGTGCGTTTATTAGTGCCGCAAATTACGTTCATCGTATCAGTGGATTGACCTCGATTTATGATGATGCCAAACGAGCAGTTGATTACGTTAAGAATAACAAAACAACCGGTGGAATATTAAGTGGAACCACCCGCAATGGAACTTGGGCATCTGAATTTGCCCGAGGCATCGGAGAATTTGTTAGAGACAATAATTTGTGGAGCACTTATTATACATGGATGAAACAAAATGCTGATGCCGCCTGGGCTAAACGTCGTACCGATTTTAATATTACCTGGAATAATTGGCTCACAAGCACGCCCACGGATAACGTGACCAGCGCAAATGAATGTATAAGTGCTGTAGTGATGCAACAGGTTACACCAGCTACACAACCAGGCTTTACAGACAACGGCATTTATAGACTGACACCAAAAATGGCAAGTGGAAGCGCACTTGATATTGACATGACGACGAGTCAAGCCGATATCTGGGGGTGGAATGGTGGTAATAATCAGAAGTTCAAAGTTGTTCCCTTAAACTACGGCTATTATCGATTAATTCCGCAAAGTGCAACTACCATGTCGCTGGATGTTGCGGGTAACAGTAACGTTAATGATACGCCTATTGGGATTTATACGAGCAATAACAATTCGTCACAGTACTTTAAATTAGTGTATGACTATGACGGCTATTACAAATTGAAACCACGTTGCGCACCAAGTAGTTGTGTCAACGTAAAAGGTGCCGGTATCACCAACGGTACAAAATGCGTGTTGTGGCAGGAAAGCCTTATAGATAATGAGCGATGGCTGATGCAGTTGCAGTTGCAGTAATTTGCATTAGCTCTCTTTAGTAGCTTTCAAAAAACGGCTACATAAATATGTAGCCGTTTTTTATTACTAAGTGTAATTACGAGCCCACTACTACCTTAGCCCAAAGCAAAACTGTAGATAAACAAGTTGCGGTTATCATTATTTACAGGTTTTAAGCATTCTCATATCCTTGTTGGTAGTACCATTTAAGACAGATTGAAACAGTTTTCGATCTCTTCCCTGTTCCTAAAATTGTTTATTGTGCATTGGCTAACTATAGGCAAATTGGAATAGAAAATATAACCCGCCAACGCTACTCAAGGCGCATAAACCGATTTTTTGTCTGCTTATCCCATAAAAACAATCAATGCCAAACTTTATTTTTTCTATATATTAATTTATTATAGTTCATGCCCAACGTCGAATTATATTATCTCCTAGAATTGATTTCTATTTCGTGTATATATATATCTGAAAAAAGCCCCGGAATTTCCGGGGCTAAACCAATTAATTTCTCGAACGAGAAAGATAAGGGAAGTCAAAAATTTATAGTTTCACTTCGTATGTAAAAACGGTTGGCTTTGCAAACACCTGATATTGCTTTAATGGTCTTGGTCCGCAGCTATGAGAACCAACGCCCAGGGTTTGGTGACTAATTACCAACGAAGTTGTTTTTCTTTGAGGCAGGTCAATTTTGTATTCTACCGGCTCCATTTCCTCATCGGTATACGGAAGTGCAGAAACCTGCATCAGAGAGTCAGACCGAAAGTTGAGCTTTAAACCTTTGTCAGAAATCAGGTTCGCCCACCGGACATCCTCATGGTTACCGCAGTCCATCGGCTTTTCATATGGCGTTAATTGTTCTGCAACGGTACTGGCATAGTGTCCTATATCGAAGCCTTGTTTCCGATCGGCATAGTTCTCCATCGGTCCACGACCAAAGTAATCAAAACGATTAAAGCTGGTATCTAATAAAAAGCGTACACCCAGACGGGCAACTGGTAAATTAGGATCACTTGAACTGATATCATTTTTTGCTCTGATTAAACCATCAGCGTAGATAGTATAAATCACACGATGATTCACAACAAAGTTTTGCCGGCCAGCACCTTTAAGGTCGGCAGAGATTTCAACAATACCTGGTTTTATTTGCCTAACGGCCACTCCAGAAGCTGACCAATTTAGTCTCTTTAAACCTTTACGGTCCCAGTCTTCAGCCGCCCAGCTGTCATCTTGCTGGTGTGGAGCCCGCCATAGATGGAGCCGAGGCCCGCCGTTTACATTAAGCAAGGATTTATCTCCTCTTGTCATTTTTGTAAACGTTCCTTCTTTGCGGTTAAATGAAAGCGAGAAAGTCTTACCTTGGATAGCTATCACGCCATCTTGGTCAGTCATAGTCAATACACCTCTTCCATGATCGAAAACGGGCAAAACAGGCGTTTTTATTGGCAATGCTAACTGCTGCCAGGCAATTTCGAACCCTTTAGGCGCCCATTGTTCAGGATTTGTCAATTCAAAAGAGATCCGGATATGGTAATCTGCCCCGGCTTTCGGTTGAATATGGTAAGGGATGCCTACTTCTTTATCCTGGCCGGGTAGTACTGAACCAATCGTAAATGTTCCGGTCTTGATCTTGTCGCCATTTTCAGTAATCGTCCATTTTCCCTGGAAATGCTTCAGGTCAGTGAACTGGTATCTGTTTTTAATCAAAAACCTGCCTTTTAATGGATCTTTACCAGTGATGGTGATCCATTGGTAAGCATGTTTCATCTCAGGGTAATGCGGCTTCTGGACTCTGTCAGAAAATACTACGCCTTTATGGATAAAATAATGATCGTTCGGGACTTCACCAAAACCACCTCCATATGCCGTGATGTGATGATTCGGATCGCGGTCATTATATAAGCCCTGATCCTGCCATTCCCAGATGGCGCCGCCGAGCAGGGAAGGATATTTATCAAACAGCTCATTGTAGATATCTAAAGACCCCATGGAGTTAAACATGGCATGTGCATACTCACACAAGTAAAATGGTTTAGTTAGTGCGTTGTTGTTTGCTTTTCGTTCCAGATCATCAGTTTGGGTATACATCTCACTATCCAAGTCGGCCGGATTTTTTGTGCCGATTCCAAAACCCTGATAGTGTGTTGCCCGCGTGTTGTCAATACGTTTTATTGCATCCAAGATAGCCATGAAGTTTGAGCCACCCGAACCGCATTCGTTACCCAATGACCAAATAATTACCGAAGGATGGTTCTTGAAGTTTTCAACGTTGGCAACATTTCTTTGAATCAGTGCCGCTTTAATCCGTGGCTCTTCATTAAATTCATCCCAGGCCCCATGGCTTTCCAGGTTAGCTTCCGCTACTAAATAAAGGCCGTATTCATCACAGAGTTCATACCAGCGCGGGTCGTCGGAGTAATGACTGGTTCTTACATGATTACAATTTCCTTGCTTGATTAGCAGAATATCCTTAATCATTTCTTCTTCCGTAATGGCATGTCCGTCTGCAGGCCAATTTTCGTGTCTATTCACGCCTTTCAACTTAATGGGAACGTTATTAACCAAAAATTGACGTCCCTTTATCTCAATCTGCCGAAATCCTGTCCGGGCCGAAACCATTTCAACTACTGTGTTCTTCTCTAAAATTGACAGCACTGTAGTATACAACTTAGGCGTCTCCGCTGTCCATTTTTCAGGTTTGGTAACCGGAATTGAAAGATCAACCGTTACCTCCTGCCCCGGCTGTAACGCCGGTATATTCTTTACGGCACTAATTCCGGACATCGGTGTTTGGCCGTTATACAACTGAACATTTAATGTACGCGCAGGCGTAGCCTTGTCCGAGTAGTTTTTGATTTTTGTACTTACAGACAGGTCTGCATTCTGCCATTGTTGGTCAAACTTCGTTTTAACAAAAAAATCTCTGATATGCTCTTCTGGTGCACTCCATAGTGTCACGTTACGAAAAATACCACTCAGCTTAAACATATCCTGGTCTTCCAGATAACTGCCTGAGGTGAAACGATAAACCTCAACGGCAATCACATTTTCACCTGTACGCAGATATTTACTAATGTCAAATTCTGCCGCATTACGAGAATTGACGCTGTAACCAAGCTTTTTGCCATTAATCCACAAAAAGAATCCTGCATCAACGCCATCAAACGTTATGAAAACGCGCCTATTATCCCAAGCCGCAGGTACAGTAAAATTTCTCCGGTAACTTCCCACAGCATTCCGTTCCTGGTAAGTAGTAAAACTCACCGGAGGTGTGCTCATCACCTTTGGAAAATCTTTTTTAAAGATGTAGTTATAATTGCTGTAAGCCGGCGTACCGTAGCCTTCCAATTGCCAATTAGACGGAACTTTTATGGTTTTCCAGTTACTGACGTCATAATCAGTTTTATAAAAATTAACCGGTCTTTTTTGAGGCCAGTCAACCCAATTAAACTTCCAGTTGCCGTTTAATGTCATGCTGTATGAGGATGCATGTCTTTTAGCTGCCAGCGCTTCTTTTAAATTAGCGTATGGCATTAATGTCGCATGGTCTGCCTCTTTGTTAATTCCAAGACATTCCGGGTTTTCAATTTCTTTTGGAACTGCCGCCGTATCGTGCGAAGAAAATAAGTGATTCTCCTGCCCCCTAGCAAAATTGTATGCTGATATAAAGCAAACAAATAGAATAATGGTAAAGTGAACTTTTTTGCAAATTGATTTGATCATATTGTGTTAGAAAGTGAATTTTTGGCGAGGAATTACAAAGGAAGTTTAAATCTAAAAACGGCATTTGCCTTAATGTGCATATTATTTGTCATGAAATACGACTTGCTGACCACGCGCATATGTTCTAGTGCCGTTGCCAATCCCGGCAAGTTGTTAAACAAAAACATTCATAACAGAAGGCCCAGTTATCCCGGCGCTTCTGTTATGGATATTCAAACGAAACTTAATAGCCCGAATTTTGCTTCAGTTTCGGGTTTTGATTAATAATGCCCTGCGGAATCGGTAACCAATTCATATATTCCGAAAAGCGGTTTTGAAAAACGATTACCGGTTCATAGGTTAAATTTCCGGCAGCGTCTGGTGTAATTTTCATGCCATATTCGGGTGAATTGATCGTAGCCGGACCCTTTACAGTGATATCCCAACGCCTGATATCATACCAGCGCTTGTCTTCAAAGCAGAATTCCAACCGGCGTTCCCGACGGATAATTGTGCGCATGTCTGCTTGATTGGTGCCGGCAGGAACAGGTGGCAACAGCACCCTTGCGCGAACCTTGTTTACCGCGTCGAAAACACCCGCATCCGGACCTGCCGCTTCGTTTTGCGCCTCGGCATAGCTTAACAGCACTTCGGCATACCTATAAAATTGGTAATTGGAAGTACCCGGAGCTGTACCCAAGCTTGTTTGGCCTAAAATAGATTCGTCCAGCGTTTTACGGATGCAATAACCAGTGTTGGAAATATCGCTGGTTGATCCAAGGTCGATCTGGTTGGTACCGCCTATACGTGATTTGAACACTTCGCCTTGCCAGTATGATCCGTCATAAACTATCGACTGCTCAAAGCGCGATTCTCGGTGAAGGTAAGGGTGGGCCGGATCGTATCCAGATGTTGGATCGGTAATGGGTTTACCATTATCCATTTGATAATCGTCAATCAAACCTTGTGTTGGCGACGCACCGCCCCAGGTTTGCGCACCGCCCCGCACAATTACAGGCCCCATATAACCTTCACGTTTATGCCCTTTATTCGGTAAAGCATAGGCACGGGCAAAAACGGTTTCATTATTCCAGTTATTAGCAGCCAGAAACTGGTCGCGGTACGCTGTCGAAGTTGTTCCTGAACCTGTTGTGGAAATAATTGGTGTTGCAGAAGATGTTGTAAAGAGGCTGTAGGTATTCAATGCCATGATTGACTGATAAGTTGCCGCAGCCTTTGCCCATTTGGCCATATCATTATTCGTATTAACCAGGGGACTGGCAGCGAACAGCTCAACATCACCTTTTAAAGCCAAAGAAGCGCCTTTTGTAGCACGGCCCAAATTGGCCGAGGTCTGTTTTAAGGGCAATATTTCAGCGGCGGCATCACAATCTGCTTCAATGAATGCGACGGTCGCATCTGTTGTAGCTCTTTCATTAAAAATATCAGAGCCGTCAGTATTAGTTAATGGAACTGTCAGTAATGGAACACCGCCATAATTTTTGAACAAAAGCATATAAAAGAAAGCCCTTAAAAATCGCACTTCGCCAACCCGCTGAGCATACCAGGCGGCATCATAAGCAGAAGCGTTTGCTGCAGCATTTTTCAGAAATACATTACATTTCCGGATGTTGGTATAGAGAGACGACCAGCCAAAAAATCCGCCAACACCATTAGTAGCATTATTGGCGCTTAAAGCATTGCTGCGAATCAACGCCTGGCCTTCATGGTTGGTTGCGCCGCTGTTGCTGTTATCAGTCCAGGCATCCAAAATTCGGTCTACCTGATTGCCGTTATTATAATCAGGAAGTGCGTTGTAAATGTCATTAACAAAAAGGTCGGCGTTGGTTTGCGTGCTAAAAGTAGATGCATCGGTAAGAACGCCTTTAGGTGGAACTGATAAGAAGTCGTCCTTTTTACAGGCACCTAAGCTGAGTATGAGTGCAGCGAATAACGCAACATTCGCTTTTTGTATATATTTAAATTTCATTTTTTTAAGTTTAGAAGGTTACGTTTAAGCCGAACGATATTACTCGTTGCTGATAGTAGTTCTGATTATTCCCGTTATTCTCAGGGTCAATCGCCTCTTTCATATTTGGTGTTACAGTAAACAGATTCTGTCCGGAAGCAAAAACCCTTACAGAACTTATGCTTTTCCCTAAAAGCTTTCTGGGTATAGTGTAGCCTAACTCAGCACTCTTTAGCCTGATGTACGAGTCATTCCGCAAAAACCAGCTCGAAGTTTGCGTGTTATTTGACGACGGTGTTGCTGATATCCTTGGGTAGGTAGCATTCAAATTATCCGGCGTCCAGTGGTTTAAAAACACCGCTTCGGTAGCCGAGCCTGAACCCAGGAAAGGGAACACAAAATAATTGTACAATTGGATATTTGACCTTGCAGCACCCTGGAACAGCAGATCGAGGTCGAAGTTTTTAAAAGACAAGCGCGGCTCTAAACCATATTGAATTTGTGGCGTTTGCGGATGACCGATGTCAGTAATATCATCAGAATTTACTTTACCGTCAGGCACGCCGTTAGGTCCGCTTAGGTCTGCATATTTTAAATCTCCCACACGAACCTGACCAAAGTTTGGAACCGGAACACCCGGTTTTAAAGTTGGATTTTGAGCGGTTGGATTCACAAAATCATCCGGTGTGTAATAACCCAGCGCTTGTAAACCAAACTGTTCGCCCAAAGGCCGCCCGGTAATCCGTCTATTCGGATTGTTGTAAGTTGCCGTATTCTCGAAAACCTGCAGAATTTTGCTTTTTGCGTAAGTAAATGTGCCCCGAACATCAAGGCGCAACCCATTAGCAAAGTTTTTATAAGAAGTTAAGGTAAACTCAACACCGTGGTTACTTAGCACACCACCATTAACCTGGCCGGTATTTACACCATATTCGCCTGGCAAAACCGCGCCAATCGTTACTAAAAAATTAGAACGTTTCTCATAAAAGAAGTCGGTTTCAAAACCCAGCAAACCGTTGAACAAGGTTCCCTCTAAAGCTATATCCGATTTTTTTGCACGCTCCCACGTGATGTTTGGATTGCCCTGCAGGTTCTCGGAAATGCTTTGTGTAGCATTGCCGCCAATTACAGCCGAATTGTTATTGATGCCAAACTGGCTAAGATATTGGTACTGACCACCGCTTGGGTAATTACCGGATTCTCCGTATGATCCCCGCAGTTTTAAATTGTTAATCCAAGTGATAGGCTTCATGAAACTCTCTTCGGAAATACGCCATCCGGCCGAGAACGATGGAAAAAATCCAAATCGGTTTCCTGGCGAAAAAAGATAGCTTCCATCATACCGTCCGGCTGTTTCAAACAAGTACCGATCGTTATATGCGTAGGTTAAGCGGTATACATAACCTAACTGCTTCTGCCCTCCCGAACTACCAGATACGGTAACGTCTGTTGGTAGCGGACCACCAAAATTAAGCTCGTCAATACTCAGGTTATAATTAATTCTTGAAGCGTTAAAGTTTTGCCAGCGCACTTTACGATACTCTGCAACCAAGGTTCCGGTTACCTGACTCTTTCCAAAAGTGTTGGCGTAATTCAACAGACCTTGAAAGGTCATCATTTTATTTTCATTAGATGTTTGGCTTAATGCAGGTTTGTTAACACCAGAATATGATATGGGAAAACTATACATGGTTCCTGGCGCGTTGATACCATTAGGAGATACCGGGTTGGTAAATGGCATTGGGGTTTGCCAATTACGGACGGTTGAATTGTTATTTCCGCTAAACCCAAGTGGGTCTGGACCAATGTCATAACTTACAATACCCTTAAGGCTCAAACCTTTTACCGGCAATTTCTGATCGATAGATAATTGCGTCAACCATGCAGTATTCTTATTTAGCGTGTAGCCACTATTATAAATTTGTGAGTACAAAGACCGGCCAATATAACCGGCAGGAAGACCGTTAGAATATTGTACCGGATAAGTTGGATTCTGACGCTGGGCCTGATCGAGTATCGAACCAGCACCTACCGATGGAAAGTGCTGATCTTCTTCATAAGCATTAACTCTTAAATTTACGGTCGTGGTTTTGGTTGCATTAGCGGTTACACCCAAAGAGCCGTTGTATTTATTTAGATAAGTGGTACTCCACATACCATCTTGCCGGTTAAAGCCGATGGAAGCAAAATATTTAATATCCTCGGTACCGCCAGACATGGAGATGTTATGATATTGAATTGGCCGGTTTCTTTTAATAATGTCTTCCAACGGATGGCCATCAGCATGCCCGTCGGGATCTTGGTGGTTTTGGAACAGATCAATATCTGTTTGAGTATAAGGTTTTGTTGTGCCATCATTAGCTGCAGCTTCATTACGCAACAGGGCATATTGGTAACTATTTACAAAACGAGGCACATAAGTTGGGTTTTGAATGCCATAATAACCGTTGTAGGTTAAGGTCGGCTTTCCTGTTTTTCCAGATTTTGTAGTGATGAGTATTACGCCGTTGGCACCAGCAACACCATATGGTGCTACCGCAGCGGCATCTTTTAATATGGTGATTGTTTCAATGGAATTAGGATCAAGCCTGCTAAAGTCCCGTGGCACACCGTCAACTACGGTAAGCGGCGATGTACGTCCGGTAGTAGCAGGTCCGCGAATAAGAAGGCCCGATCCGTCAAAGCCTGGCTCGCCACCGCTTTGGGTGGCAATCAGGCCAGCGGCTCGGCCGACAAGTCCGTTGGTGATATTTACTATTGGTTTTTGTGCAATCTCGGTAATGGGTATGGTTGAAACTGCTGCAGTGGTGGAAGTTTTCTTCTGTGTACCATAGCCAACCACAACTACTTCATTTAAGCCATTTGATTTTGCACGAAGGGTTATGTTCAGGAAATTTTGCCCTTTCACCGCAGCTTCTGTAACATCATAACCGATAAATGAAAAAACCAGTGTGCCATTATCCGGAGCACTAATAGAAAAATTGCCGTTGATGTCAGTTACTGTTCCCGATTTAGATCCTTTGATCATCACACTTACACCAGGCAATGTTTGCCCGGTCGAGGCATCAGTTACTTTGCCTTTTACGACGACATCTTGGTGATCACTACTAACTACATATTTATAGGGCTCTGTTTTAGCAATAATATTTAATGCAAAAGCAGAATTAATAAAGGGTATACATAATAAGGTTTTTAAAAGTAAAAACAACCTCATTCTCCGGCTTTTCAACCAGCACTCGAGTAAAGTTTTTTTCATAATCAGGTTTTAAGGATTAGTTGGTTAATAATTGGTGCTTGATTTTTTCATTAATATACTTAAGTGACCAGTAGATTTTGCGAGTTCACTTCAACTCATATTTATGCACTACAGACCTTACGTGTTTAGCCGGTTTGCATTCACAAAGTTTAAGCATCGCAGAATAAAAGAAATTGGTTCAACTGGTTATGCAAATAACCTTTGTTAGGCGCTGAGGAGGTTTGTCAGCATATACATTTTTCTTGACTTACAATCCATATCAGTCGCATTAAAACACAACTTCGAATGGTTTATACAAAATGTATCGTTGAAGAAGAACTTACGAAAGCAAACGTTAGTTAGGAATGGGTACAATACCGATGGGTTCGATACGCTAATGCAAATGCCGCCGGCATAAAGGAAGTTTTCTATGATCGGCTCTCAACACAATTACAATGCTACTCAGGTCTGCGTAAGAGAATGCTTTTTTAAGTTGCAGAAATATCCAGTTATTCTTGTATCTATTTAAGAATTCCTCGATTATAAGGGTGACATTGTTAGAACTTAAATTATAGATGCTGCTAATTGTCATACATCTAGCAGCTTTTATAATCTATTAACTGAATAGTATAAGCAATTTACATAACAGACAATACAAACAGAAAGCAACTATCAGCCGCTCTCTGTTTGTAACGCTACCGACGTATTATTTCAATCCATAGGTTAAATAACCGCCATCTGCAACAATCTCTGTTCCTGTAATGAAACTTGCGGCATCAGAAGCCAGGAATAATACTGTTGTAGCAATTTCATCAGGATCACCTAACCGTTGCAGTGCTGTTGCCGCTGCTAAATGAGGTTTGGCTTCCGCAGGCAAAGCATGTTCCAATCCGGGAGTCTGCACTGGTCCGGGACTAACAATGTTAACCCGAATTTTGCGATCAGCCAGCTCATTGGCAGCAATCTGTGCAATCTTGTTTAGCGCCCCTTTGGTAGACGAGTATACGCTGGTGCCTATGTTAGATGCTGTTGCCACCGTGGAAGAAGTAAAAATAACTGCAGAACCATATGCCAGATGCGGAATCAATTTTTGTAAGGTAAAGTAATGGCCTTTTACATTGGTGTTAAATTGCGCATCAAAATCTGCTTCTGTAGTTTGTTCAATGGGTGTAAATACAGCTATCCCGGCATTTAAAAAAAGCACATCCAGCTTTTCGCCACTTTCTGCAAATGCTTTTTCTAATACCTCAATATCTACCATTTTTGATGTATCAGAAACGACTTTCTTTAGGTTTGGACTATTGATTTCTGCACTTGCTTTTTCAAGATTGGCCGCATTTCTGCCAGTAATCCATACGTTAGCGCCTGCATTGATGAACGCTTTTGCAGTGGCCAGTCCAATACCGGTGGTGCCGCCGGTAATAATTACGTTTTTTCCTGTAAAATTCATTGTAATATTGTTTATTGATTACACCGCAAACATATCGTACTTTGATTAATTTAAGTAACTTTGTAACTAAAAGTAACTGTAACTTTTGAGTAACTATGTAACTTATGACGGAATTTATATGTCACCAAAAAGAGATTTTGGCCATTCATGATGCGATGGATGTGCTAAGCGGTAAGTGGAAAATATCTATTGTTTCCTCTATCTGCTATTACAATAAAAGAAGATTTTCTGATATACTAAGTGACGTAAACGGCATATCCAACAAAATGCTCAGCAAGGAATTAAAAGAGTTGGAGATGAATAAATTAATTACCAGAACTGTGTTAAACACGCAGCCAGTAACTGTTGAGTATAACCTTACCGAATACGGCAAAACATTACAAACCATTATCGACGACTTGGCCAAATGGGGAATAAAACACCGGAAGATGATAACAGGCAGAGAATGAGAGAAACAACAGGATTATTAGAAAAAATCAGGCACCATGATAAGGTGCCGGTTGCGCTGAATGAAAATTGTGCAATTCCTTTGCCCGACGATGTGATGCAAGTTCTCCGTAGTCCTCACCGGCTCTCGTATTATTACTTTCAGTATCTGGAACACGGTTCAGCTACTTTTAAAACGGATTTAAAAGAGTTTACCATTAAAGGCGGAGAACTAGTTTTCGGCTTACCCAACCAAATATTTACTAAACTGCCTTATGACAAGGATCTGCCACAGTATGCACTCTCTTTTGATGAAAGCGCACTGACGATGTTACCCAAAACCTATCCTTTCCTATTCAATCCTTTTGACGTAAACACTATCTGCTTAAATCTTGCGGCACAGCTTAGAGTTAAAAATCTCCTTTCAGGTCTGTTTCAACTACTGCATGCGCCGGAAAAACAACTTAAAGCAGACGTCATTCTTGCACACCTGCACACCTTGCTTACTGAATACAATACGGCTTATTTTGAGCAGTATCAAAAAAACCAAGTGGCTACCGGATTCAAGTTAGCAAAATACATAGCCTTTAAGTTAACCGTTGAACGTAACCTTACGGCACAGCATGATGTACAGCGTATTGCTGATGAACTCGCCTTAACATCCAATACATTATATAGCATCATTAAGCAATATGCAGGTGTTTCGCCTAAAGAATGGATTACAAACCGGTTGATGCTGGAGGCCCGCCGCAAGCTACAGTATACTAATACATCCGTTAAAGAGCTAGCTTATGAATTGGGTTTTAACGATCCGGGATATTTCTCGCGCGCTTTTAAAAAAAGTACCGGTAAAAGTATTACCCGTTACTTGGCAGAGTTGCAGGATATGTCCCTTCAATAACAAGATAAGTCCTACCCCGTTATAGGCGATGCTTAATAATTTTGTCTAGCAAATAAAACATAAACAAATGAAAACAGCATTAGTAACAGGAGCCAATAAAGGCATCGGTTTTGAAGTGGCCAGAATACTTGCCCAAAACGGGTTTTATGTATTCATAGGCGCCCGGAATTTAGAATATGGTACCGCAGCGGCAGAAAAGCTAAAAGCTGACGGTCTTGAAAATGTTGAAGCCGTGCGTTTAGACGTTACGGACCAAGCGTCAATACTTGCCGCACGAGAGACCATTGGCGCAAAAACTGCAGTTCTGGATGTACTTGTTAATAACGCAGGCATATCAGGCGGCTTTCCGCAATCAGCACTTGATGCCAAAATTGATCAGTTCAGAACGGTATTTGAAACTAACGTATTTGGCGTTGCAACGGTTACACAAACATTTATTGATCTGTTGCAGCAGTCGGTAGCGCCGAGAATTGTCAATGTGACTTCGGCAATGGGTTCGGTTTCCCTGGCAGCCGACCCGTCTAGCAGTACTTATAATTATAAACTTGCAGTTTATCAATCCAGCAAAGCAGCGCTAAATATGTATACCGTTAATTTGGCATATGAACTGCGCAATAGCCCTTTTAAGGTAAACGCCGTTTGCCCTGGCTATACCCAAACCGATTTTACCGGGCATCAGGGTACCAGTACTGCGCAGGAAGCCGGTGCACGCATAGCCAAATATGCATTGATCGGACCCGACGGACCAACGGGAAAATATATCAGCGAAGAGTACTTCCCGGAACCGGCAAGTTGCCCATGGTAAAATAATAACCTCAATCAGAATCATCCAAAATTACGGCTTGGAGATTCTGATTGTTCTTAATCATATGATGATCTATAGTATTAGTTTGACAATAACAGACAACCCTTTTGAAGCTAGGCTATATGCTTAAAACGGCTAATAAGGATGTCGATGTACCATAATTCAATTATTCACATTGGCTTGTCTTAATATATCCACTTCTTATTAAAAGAGAGCGCCACCTATCCTACACACGCCTGTAAATTTCACTAAGAATTATCATTGTGCACCTATTGCTTATCTGATTTTAAGCTAAGCCGTCATCAAAAATTATTTAGAAGGATCCATAAGTTAACTTATGTTAAATATTTAATGTGTTTTTTGGGCTGATGTAGTCAATATGTTAGTTTTAACTATCAGTCTGAAAAAATGAAAAGAATTAGTGTAGTGCTATTGCTAATACTGGCAAACCAAGTAATGGGACAAGTTTTTGATACCGTTTCTTATTACAAAAAATACACACCAAAGCAACTACATCATGATTTAGACTTCCTACTAAAGAAATTTGAGGACGTACACCCAAATTACTTTTCCGAAACGCCCCAAGACACCGTTTTTAAAAGATACGAACAGCTTAAAACCCGTATCACCAACTCCATGACGAGGATTGATTTTATGAATCTTTTTGCGCCAGTGGCGTTTGGTGTAATTAAAGACGGACACAACTTTGTCAACTTGCCGCCAGAAGACTTGAAAGCATATATCAACAAAGGTGGAAAATTCTTTCCTCTGCCGGTTACCATACGCGGTGGAAAACTGTTTGTTAATTCCATACATGCTAAAATTCCATACCAGGCGGAGATTTTAACGATCAATGGCAAGCCTGTTACCGAGATTGTACAAGCAATCTTAAGCACCTACAACCCGGAAGATCGTGATTATGAAGAACGGTTTTTGTCGAATTATTTTAACGTTAACTACTGGCAAGTTTTTGGTGGTGCCGATTATTTTCATTTAACCTATTCAGAAAGCCTGAGCAAATTTGTTAAGCGCATTGATTTACAGCCCAAGAGCGAATTGGACATTATGAAGTTAAGAAGCCAGTCATTTGGAGGAAAATTGAGTTATGTTTTTGAATATCCAAACTATGCTTACTATGAAATGCCTGGGCTGGAAACCGGTGTAATTGAATACAAAGCGTGTGATGACCTTGAAAACTTCAGGCCCTTTTGTGATAGTGTATTTACCAGATTACAAAATAAGCACTACAAAAATTTAATTATAGATATCCGTTCAAATTTAGGTGGTACCACCCGATTGAATGGTATTTTGATGGAATATCTGACAGACAAACCTATTACTCAATATGCAGAAATTGATACCAAAGTGAGTAAAGATGGAAAGAAGGACTTTATTTCTGCCAATCGCAAGTATGCGCATTGGTTTAAATGGTTCCACTATTTGTATTATCCTATTTATATTAGAACTAATCGCACGCGCAGAGAGGCACTGACCGCTAAAAACGGAACTTTTATCAGGCAAATGTTTTTACCAGAAAAACCAATAGAAAGCATGTTGCGTTTCAAAGGCAACATTTACCTGCTTACCAGTAAAGCTACCTACTCGTCTGCCGCAATCTTTGCAGCGGCATTTAAATGCTATCACCTTGGAACAGTCATTGGTCAGGAAACGGGAGAGCCAACTTGCTTTACCGGCGATTGGGTAGCTATTACTTTGCCGAACACAAAGTTACAACTCGGCATATCAAACAAGCGCTTTATATTAGCTTGCGGCAAATGTGATGGACATGGCGTTGTACCTGATATTTTAATAGACGACAAGCATTTGGCAACCAGAGGCGGTGGCTTGAATTATCACACTATTGAACTTGTGCTAAAAAAATAATCTTGTCAAAATACTTAGTATGGAGCATTACTTATTTTAATTTGATTGGTTGATACATTTGGCATCTTAAAATTAATTGCGCTATAATTATGTGGCATAATCCGCTTTGCAATGTGCAATTTCATTTGCTGCCAGCTTAATTATAGTATTAGCGTCAGTTTTAAAGTTTCATATTCGTACTTCTTTAGCTGTTATCTGCTTGAAAACTGTTTTCAACTCAGCGGTGGCTAACAGTTTCGAAAGCAAATAATCTTTTAATACAAGTATTATATCTTTGCCGTCCAGCGTCATACTCAATTGGCAATATGTTACCAACTGCTTATGGCGCGTTGTTGGGAAGAAAAAACGAAAGAGATAAAACTACCAATCGGATACTGAATACGAGTGGTAGAAACCGGCACTTAAAACGCCGGGCAGCCGATACAATTTTGCGTTAAGCTCTGCTTTTTAATTACCAGTAGTATTAATTCAATTAAACAAACTGAAAAGAAAATCATTTCTATACAGATATGACTAAATCACCAATAGACCATCTGATTAAACCAGTAAGCAAATTTATCCAATTGGAATACACCAGTGGGATTGTGTTATTGGCTGGCGTTTTGGTGGCTATCCTGTGGGTAAATTCGCCTTTTGCCGAAAGCTATCATCACATTTGGGAAATCAAATTCTCGTTAGGATTTAATAACCAAATGCTCAGTCACCCTTTGCATTTATGGATAAACGACGGGCTTATGGCCGTTTTCTTTTTTGTTATCGGGCTCGAGCTTAAGCGCGAGTTCCTGGCAGGCGAACTCTCTACGGTTAAAAAAGCCGCGCTTCCGATGGTGGCAGCGCTGGGCGGCATGCTGGTACCGGCTGGCATTTACTACCTATGGAATCATGGCAGTGACGCCTCGCATGGCTGGGGCATTCCCATGGCAACTGATATTGCTTTTGCACTGGCGTTACTATCAATTGCCGGCAAACATATTCCTACATCCGTTAAGGTGTTTCTTTCAGCCTTGGCGGTGGCTGATGATTTGGGCGCTGTATTGGTGATCGCCTTTTTTTACAGTGCCGATATTAAAGGAGAACCTTTAATGATAGCCGGTATATTTCTGGTAGCGCTGATTATAGGCAATGCAATGGGTATTAGGCATTCTGCATTTTACCTGCTTTTAGGCTTCGGCGTGTGGGTAGGTTTTCTGCTATCGGGCGTACATGCCACCATTGCCGGTGTACTGGTAGCATTTACCATTCCTGCCCGTACACAAGTAGACGAAAACCGATATTCCACCCGCCTGCGCGAACTCACATACGAATTTGAGAGAGAAATTCCGGATTGCAGCGTGCTAACCACTCCCAGCCAGCATGAAACAATTGAACGGATTAAAAGGCTTAGCTTAGCAGCGCAAACCCCGTTGCAAAAAATTGAATATGCGTTGCACCCGTGGGTTGCTTTTTTAATAATGCCGTTGTTTGCGTTGGCCAATTCTGGTGTAGTCATCAGTAGTAATTTCTTTTCTTCACTGGTTAATCCAGTCAGCATGGGCGTATTTTCCGGTCTGGTAATTGGCAAATTTACCGGCGTTTTACTTTTTACCTGGATCATGGTCAAAACCGGGCTGGCAGATTTTCCGCACCGGGCAACGTGGCGGCATATCTTTGGTGTTTCGGCACTTGCAGGTATTGGCTTTACCATGTCTTTATTTGTTTCGGCGCTGGCTTTTAACAACCCCGACATGGTTGAACAGGCCAAGTACGGCATTTTACTGGCTTCTCTGCTTGCCGGCAGCATCGGTACAATTATTTTAAAAGCATCCTCTAAATCAGATAGTCAGACAAACAACGTCGTTACTCAGGCATAATCCGATATCATTTAATCAACAGCTATAGGAATGGAAATCTATCATGTTATATCAGCACTCATTTTTTTGACGATGATATTTGCCTATGTAAATGCCAGGTTTATTAAATGGCCTTCTACAATTGGTATTATGGCGCTCTCGCTCATAACATCCATCCTATTAATCATCTTTGGTATGCAGGTGCCCTGGTTAGCCAATGAGGCATCTGAACTTGTGAATGCTATTGACTTCAAAGTTGTGCTACTGGAGATCATGCTAAGCTTTTTGTTGTTTGCAGGTGCAGTGCATATAGAGTACCGGAAGCTCCGTAAGCAACTGTTGCCTGTTCTGATGCTGGCTACCGTGGGCACATTGATCTCTACCTTTGCCGTTGGTGCCGTAGCATACTATCTGTTAAACTTGTTTAAATTTGATGCACCCTTCATCCATTGCCTGCTTTTTGGTGCCTTAATTTCACCAACCGACCCTATTGCTGTGCTGGGCATCCTTAAAAAGGCAGGAATTCCTGAGTCGCTTGAAATGAAGATTGCTGGTGAATCATTATTTAACGACGGGGTGGCAGTTGTAGTATTTCTAACTATTTTGCAAGTAGCAACCACTGGAACTGAGAATATGACCGCAGGAGATATCGGTATGCTATTTTTGCGCGAAGCAATTGGAGGTTTAATTTATGGTGGTGTATTGGGCTATGTCGGCTACCTAGCACTTAAGTCGATAGACAATTATAAAGTGGAGGTTCTCATTACACTGGTAGTAGTTATGTGCGGGTATGCACTGGCTGACGCCATTCATGTGTCGGCTCCGCTAGCTATGGTAGTAACGGGTATATTAATTGGCAATAAAGGACGTGAATTTGCAATGTCTGAAGAAACACGCGATTATTTGGGTAAATTCTGGAACTTACTTGATGAGATACTTAATGCCATGCTTTTTATGCTACTTGGCTTAGAAATGCTTGTCATTCAAGTAAGCGCAACGATGGTACTAATAGGTGTCATGCTTATTGTTCTTGTATTGATTTCGAGGTTCGTTTCCGTTTTTTTACCCATTCAGATATTACGTAAAAAAATAGATCTGGAAAATAACGCCGTTACCATTCTCACCTGGGGCGGCTTGCGGGGCGGTATCTCTGTTGCACTTGCCCTTTCCTTACCAACAAGCCTGCATCGTAACGAATGGGTGCTGATTACTTATATCATTGTCGTTTTTTCCATTATCGTACAGGGATTGACCATCGGTAATCTGGCTAAAAAACTTTTGCATGGCAAAAGGTAAATCAAGATTGTGAGCATATTTAGCAACCCTGAATACTAAAAGCATCAACCAGTTCAATGAATGTTAACGTCACTATTCTGTTATCAGCCGGACGGCCCCCGACTTGTATCTTACCCTAAGCCATAATTCTAGCTTTTGCCGGTCAACTTTTCTAAGCGGCGACGAAAAACGGGCTACCGCGATGTGAACAGTGTCTGCCTTTAACGTATCCTGCTTACTATAGGCTATCATGCGGCTTGTACCAAATGACCGGAGTGCAGGATACAATATTTTGAGTTCAGCCAGAACAGTGGTATCACTTGTAGCTGTGTTTTCGGATTTTTGCGTAACCGTATCGGCAGCCCCCTGGCTGAACACATCTTCCAGGATGCTCGCTTTAATTTGGGACAAGTCTATCTGTTGCTTTGCATTTAATCCCTGCCGAATTTTTAGCTTAACGCCCTGCAGGTTATAATTGTTCAAATGTCGAGTTAAAGTATCGGTGGCCGCTTTGTCAAGTTCTTCACCCAATAATAACACATCTATTGTTTTTTTATTTCTGCTGTAATTATACGAACGAGAAACAACTTGGGTATTTACAAATCGGAATTGTTCATCGATGAATTTTTTTGCATTAGTCTCAAATATACTTTTGTCTACGATGCGGTAAGCCATGACAATGCTTGGCAAGATGGTAACAATTACAATGATAACAATATAACGTGCTACCTTCCGTTCTGTTCGGCTATCTTCGAAATGCAGCCTGGCCATGCCCAGATAACGTGCCATCAGGAAAGTGGCAATTGCGATAAATACACTGTTGATAAAATATAAATAAATTGCACCTAAAAAATAATACCAATTACCCGTCGCTATTCCGAAACCTGCCGTGCACAAGGGGGGCATCAGCGCTGTAGCAATGGCTACGCCGGGAACTACATTGCTTTTCTCCTTGCGGGAGGCAGCTACCATACCTGCTAAGCCACCAAAAAAAGCAATGAACACGTCCCATATAGATGGTGAGGTGCGTGCCAATAATTCTGACTGAGCCTCATGCAAGGGAGATATGGTAAAATACAAGGTAGAAGTCAGTATACTGATCACTGTGGCCACCAAAAGGTTTTTACCACCTTTTTTTACCAGTGCCAAATTGTTGGTGCCAATACCCAATCCAATGCCCATAACCGGCCCCATAATTGGTGAGATTAACATGGCACCAATTATAACGGCCGTCGAGTTTACATTAAGTCCTATTGAAGCAATAAAAATGGCAAAGATGAGCGCCCAGAGGTTAACGCCTTTGAAGTCAACATTTTTTCGGATGGCATCTACGATCACAGCTTCATCTGCTTTATCCTCGTGCAGGTTAAAACGATGCGATAAAAAATCCTTGATGCTTTGCAGTACAGTATTCATAAGCAAATTTGAGGTCTGCTAATGCTGGCAACATACGGGTTTGTGTTAGCGCAGGCAGACGAATGAGCGGCAAAATTTTAGGTACGCTTGGCGGTAGCCACTAACACTACACCTCCCAGCAATAAGATTCCTCCTGCATAAGGTGGCCAGTTGACTGATTTCTCCTTATCGGCAGATACCTGTATTGGACCCGCGTCTATGATCTTCTCTTTTTTAGTATAAGTAAATCCGGTCCAGATAAGCATAATGGCACCTACTACAATGAGTACCAATCCGACTATTCTTTGCATAGTATTATTCAGCTAATATCTATACTTAAACAATAAATCAACAATAAGTTTTTAAATGGAATTTTGAATTAAATTAGATTTTGATACATCAAAGAAACGAACGTTGTGCTGAAGACACTTATATATACTATCAATCTTAATAACATTTTACCTTAAATACGTTGTGATTTTAACTGGATTTTTAACACTGCTTTCTACCGCTGACAAGATTATAAAACCAAATCTATCTGTAATGCTTATTACTTGTAATCTATTTAATGAAACAGTTACCAATAATTAAAAATCATGGACGAGCATATGGAAAAACAAACAAATTCGACAAGTAATCAAAGCAGCACTAAAAATGATCGGCTAACGAATAGCAATAAAAGAGCTTTGTTGATTTTGACCGTTGTTGCCCTTGTATTACTGGCAGGCATTTGGATATGGAAGTCGGTTGAAGTAAGTCACGCTAAAAAGCAGGCAGAAACAGAAAAACAGGCCATTCGGCAAGAAGCCAAAGGTAATTTGTTGCAGGCCCATGAAGCGCACCTTAAATTGTTGGCCAAGCCTATGGTGTGGGCATTAAGAACAGAAATGATGCAAGGCAATATGGGACAGGTAAATCTTTACCTAAGTGATTTGGTAAAAGAAAAGAATATTCAACGGGTAGTTATTGCAGATACCAAGGGCACTATCATTGCTTCAACCAATAAAAAAGATGAGGGGCAGCCTTTTACGAGTATCGCCGCAGGCAGCATCCAGAATAATGACAATGCCACTGTACAGCAAGCCGGAGACAGCGTTTTGATGTTAACCAGTCCGGTAATGGGGTTTAATAATCGGCTGGGAACACTCTTAATTAAGTACAATGTACCCAAGACAACGTTTTAAACAATTAAAGCAGTCCGCACATCTAGCACTAACTGTTGATCTGGCTTGTTTAGCCAATCAAAACAGCATTTATATCAGCCTTCAGAAAGCTTAGACAAAACAAAAGCGGTTAAAAAGCCGACAACGGTAACAACGCCAATGATGTTGTGGCCTTTTTCAAAAGCCTCTGGTATCATGGTGTCCGAAAGCATCGTCAGGATAGCGCCTGCGGCAACGGCTATAGTTGCCGCAGTAATAGCAGGCGAGAGATGACTAAAAACAGAATAACCGGCAACGGAAGCCAGGCCGGTCAGGAGCGCAATGGCTCCCCAAATTCCAAAGACGAAGAGCTTGGAACGGCCTGCGTTTCGCATACCCGAGGAACTGGATAAACCTTCGGGAATATTGGAAACGAAGATGGCAATAACGGTGGCTACGCTTACAGCTCCACCCTGAATCATACTGATACCAATAGCAATTGCCTCGGGTATTCCGTCAAGCAAAGCACCCAAGGCTATAGCGAGGCCGCTTCCTCCCTGGTCACTTTCTGATGGTTGCTGACCTTCTGAGCGTTTGCGGTGCCTGGCACCATACAGGGATAACACGTAATTAGCACCTGCATATATCAAGGCGCCAGCCAAAAAGCCTGCCGCCGTTGCTGTAAAACCACCCTGGTGATATGCTTCGTCCATCAATTCAAATGACAAAGCAGAGATTAATACGCCAGCGCCGAAGCCCATAATAATTGCTACAGCTTTTTGCGATATTTTTAAAAAGTAGCCCGCCAGCGCACCAACGATAAGGGCCGAGCCTGATATCAATCCCCACATACCAGCAATCATCCATTTTTCCATAGATTTAGCAACATCTGCTATCGCAAATAAGTTTAAAGGAAGTTTCCTAACGATGTGAAGTTTTTTAAAACCAGTTATTTATAATAGTCATCGGTAACTATTTAAAAAACTGGCTTGATTTGCTGTTGCCCATAAATGCCGTTCATGTTAGCCAACTTTTTACCATATAAATAAATGTGGTAGCCCAAGCTAGCAAGCGACATAAATAAATACTTGGGGAACCGTTTCTAAAAACGGAACCTGCAAAGCATTTGACAATTTAAAAGTACATACCGTATACATACCCAGCGTAAATATTGTGTCCCAATTGGCCGGCTGATATTTGAAGGGAATTTTTTTGATAAAATGGCGCCAGATTTCTAACATCACCAACAACGGTATCCACCAGCTTGCCACAATCCATGCCAGCAAGCTCAAGGTGTTAAGCGGTGCAACCCAGTCGGTTTAAATGCCAGCTTTATTTATCGACTGAATAAGTACCGCGCCGGATAGTGCAGTGATGGCTGCACCGCCCATCAGTACCCAATAAGGCGGGGTAAACTCTTGCGGTTTCATCGGATCAAACGTCATCCGGAAAAAAATGATGGCAACTAGCATCAAGTAAAAGAACAGGCCTAGTAAATAAGCAGCCAGGGTAAAAAAGATGGTAACGTTAGCCGGGAGAGCTATATAAGCAGATAACTGGCTACCTAAAATAACAAGCGACTGCGTAGAAACCACCAGTAACAGCCACCCGCCGTTCAACCCGCTTTCCAGGTCGGGTTTATAAGCTTGCGTTATTCTGATTAACAAGAATGCATATACAAAGAACAACCAAGCTGCAAATGCAACAAGCCATAAAATGATAGCAGGTGTTGTATATACTTTTCCAACCAGGCAATACTGTACGCCTAACATACCCGAACCGGCAACAAACGTAAGGAAAGTTGGCCCCTAGCTGCTGTCGGAAAGGTTAGCCATTAAAGTTTGCGGAAACAGTACCATCCGGGCCGTAAACAACACCAGCAACACCCCATAATTAAGGTTATTCAGATAAAATAAGAAGCCGGACAGCCACCCGAAACCCAGCAGCTGGCAGGCAATAGACACAATACCTGTAGCCATTACCAAGGCGAAATATACCGGTTGTAATTGTTTTACCTGCTTATTGAATACCTTAATTGTTGACATTGTAGGATCGCTTAATTGATGGATAGTATTGATTTTAATTAAATTAACCTACAATTAAAACACATGTTTCGGTATACGGTATATAGATTAGTAGTAGCATTACCCAACAAGCTTTTCCAGCAATATCAAAGCATCAACATGAAACAAACACGAGACAGCATTGCAGACATTTGGGGCGAACGTACACCCTATTACAACGAACAATGGCCCGAGCGATTAGATGAGCGCGTAACTGAAGAACCGGACCATTGGGTGCAGGCCGCCTGCGTGCTTTGCTCTACCGGATGTGGTATGGATATAGGCGTAAAGGATGGAAAGATAGTAGGCGTACGTGGTCGCGGAGTTGATGCCGTAAATCGTGGCCGACTTGGTCCTAAAGGATTGCACGGATGGATTGCCAACCACAGCCCCGACCGCCTGACTAAACCAATGATCAGGCGCGGTGGACAGTTGCAGGAAGCTAGCTGGGACGAGGCCATGGATTTGATTGTTCAAAAGTCTAAAGAAATAATTGATAAGCATACCAGCTTGGGTATAGGCTTCTACACCTCAGGCCAGTTGTTTCTGGAAGAATATTATACCTTGGGTATCATTGGTAAAGCCGGGCTGGGTACGCCGCACATGGATGGCAACACCCGTTTGTGCACGGCAACCTCGGCAGCGGCACTTAAAGTAACTTTCGGATCCGACGGGCAGCCCGGTTCTTATACCGATTTGGACTCTGCAGAAGTAATTATGCATGTGGGCCATAACACGGCTTCGCAGCACACCGTGTTGTGGATGCGCATATTGGACCGCCTGGAAGGCCCCAACCCACCGAAGCTTATTGTGATCGATCCGCGCGAAACTTATACCGCCAAAAAGGCAACCGTGCATCTGGCACCACGCGTGGGAACCAATATACCTGTACTTAATGGTTTGTTGAATATTATCATTAAAGAAGGGCTTATAGACCATAATTACATCAATGCGCATACCGTAGGCTTTGAAGAATTGAAAGCCATTGTAAGTAAATGGAACCCGAGGCTTGTGGAAGAAGTTTCGGGCGTACCTGCCCACAAACTGCGTGAGGCGGCTCTTTTGCTGGGCAGTACTAAAACGCTGGTATCTACCGCCCTGCAAGGGGTTTACCAATCTATGCAGGCCACAGCCAGCGCAGTGCAGGTCAATAATATTCATTTGATCAGGGGTTTGATTGGCAAGCCAGGCTGCGGCATTTATCAAATGAACGGACAGCCCACCGCCCAAAATACACGTGAAACCGGAGCCGATGGTGATTTACCAGGATTTAGAAACTGGGGTAACAAAGAGCATATTAATGAGCTGGCTAAATTATGGAACGTGGAGCCAGACACCATTCCGCATTGGGCGCCCCCAACGCATGCCATGCAAATTATGCGCTTTTGCGAAACAGGCGCCATTAAAATGCTTTGGATAAGTGCTACTAATCCGGCCGTATCCATGCCTAATTTAGGCCGCATGCGCAAGCTGCTGGCTAAAGAAGATTTATTTGTAGTGGTACAAGACGCTTTCAAGACCGAAACAACCCAACTGGCTGATGTAGTACTGCCGGCAGCTATTTGGGGAGAAAAAACCGGCTGCACCACCAATGTGGACAGAACTGTTCACATTTGCCATAAAGCCATCGAGCCACCAGGCGAGGCCAGAGCCGACCTGGATATCTTTATCGATTACGCCCGCCGTATGGATTTGAAAGACAAGGATGGTAACCCGCTCATCAAGTGGAACACTCCCGAAGAAGCATTCGAGGCTTGGAAAGAATGTACACGTGGACGCCCTTGCGATTATACAGGCATGAGCTACGCCAAACTGAGCGAAGGCAGCGGCATACAATGGCCCTGTAATGAAAAGTATCCGAACGGCACCCCTCATTTGTATACCGATGGTGTATTTGCCACTGCCGCCGATTATTGCGAAAGTTATGGCCATGATTTGGAAACCGGCGCCGCACAAACGCCCGACGAATACAAGCTTATTGACCCCAAAGGTAAGGCCTTTTTGAAAAGCGTGGATTACCAGCCGCCACACGAAGAGCCGGATGAGGAGTATCCGCTATGGCTTACTACCGGCCGTTTGGTTTACCACTTCCATACGCGTACCAAAACAGGCAGAGCTAAAGAATTGCAGAATGCCGCGCCCGATTCTTATGTGCAGCTATCGGCCGAAGATGCGGCGAAATACGATATTGAAGATGGCGATATGGTCGAAATCAGTTCGCGCCGTGGTACCGTTTTCCAACCAGCTATGGTGGGCCTTATTGAACCGGGTTTGATATTTATACCCTTCCATTACGGGTATTGGGACAATGATAACCGCAGCCGCGCTGCAAATGAGCTTACGCTCACCGAATGGGACCCAGTGAGCAAGCAGCCACATTTTAAATACGCAGCGGTTCGTATCCGCAAGGCGGCCGATAATACAAACGACGGTCCGTCGGCAGCATTGGCACATATGGAAGCCGTGATTGATCACAACTTTAAAATGGAGGGCGCCTAAAATGCTGATCGGAAATTATTTACAGCTGGCTTTTGATGCCGAGAAAGAAGCGGTAAAGGCTTTTAACATGATAGCCGGTAAACACGGCGATGAGCCGGACGTTTACCAAACTTGCCAGCTTTTGGCATCCTGGTCACAAAATCATTTGAATGAACTGAAACCCTGGGTTGAAAAGTATCCGGCAAGGCCAGATACCACTGCAGATAAGTTGGAACGCATGATGTTTGACAACGAACAGAAAGGATCATTCGCCTTGTTGCGCGATCTGCATGATTTATGGATATTAGTTACCGAAATAGACATTTGCTGGACCGTACTGCTGCAGGCTGCAGATGGCTTACGAGATAAAGAAATGAAGACGACGTTTGTTAAACTACAGGAAAGCACCAAACGGCAAATTGCCTGGTTGCAAACCCGCATCAAGCAATCGGCCCCGCAAACGCTTATCGTTGGCGTATAAAAGTTACTATTCTAACTTTGAAGCTAACCTCAGCGTTGATTTTATAATTAAGCCTCTTGTATTATAATATTAAATAGTTCGGAATGGATTTTAATTAATCCACTCCGAACTATTCTCGACCTAATGCGGACACAAAACATTTAAGCTTGGAAATATTTAGTCTTAAACTCTTCAGCAAACTGTTCTAACTTAATTTTTCCAATTACTTTTCCTCCGCTTGCAAAAAAGTCTTTCATTACAATGCTGGCTTTTACACCCTGCCCTAGTTCGGTAATTAAATCAGCCAGTTCAGGCGGCATTCCACCAGATAGCATACCTTGTTTTAATTGTTCGTCAGGTAAGCTGGTCCAGGTTAGTTCCGGTTTACCAATCGCTTTGCCCAATAAAGCAGCAATATCATTTCCGGTCGATACATCGCTTACAATATATTTAACCTCAAAGCGGTTACCTTTAATTTGAAGTTCTTCAGCAATAGCCGATGAAAGATCATCGGGATGGGTTAATGCTAATTTATCATCGCCGTTATAGTTGTTGCCAAACATATTCATGCTTTGGATTAATGGGATATCTCTAAAAAAGTTAACGTAGAAAAAGCCTGATCTCAAAACAGTAATGTTGATACCTTCTAGTCCCCTTAATATTTGCTCAACGCGGTGCACACCTTGTACAGGACCTGTTCCTTTATCCGCATCTGCGCCAACGCTGCTTAGCATCACCACACGGTTTACACCTGCGGTTTTGATAGCTTGTGCATAAACCTTTCCAGCATCACCAATGTTCTGAATCATATTACTTGGTCCCATAGAGGGTGGCATCATCAGATACACAGCATCAGCGCCAGTAAAAGCATCAGTTAAAAATTCAAGATTACTGATTGACCCGATTGCAGGGATGGCGCCTAAAGCCGCTATTTCATTTTTGCGATCTTCCTGAGTGCTGATAACGGTAACTTCATGTCCGGCTGCAATTAATTTTTCTACCAATGGTTTGGCCACATTTCCTAATGAGCCTGTTGTGGTAATTTTCATGGTTTAATTGTTTTAATGTGAATAATGCTATGGTTTAGCTTGAATTTTAGATTAATATATTTTAGATTATGTGTGATACATCTAAAATTGGGTAATCGGTGTATCCCGCTTCACCAGGTGTATAAAGCGTATTATAATCGAGTTCGATTAAGGGGGCGTTTTTTTCAATCCTCCTCATAAAATCTGGGTTAGCCAAAAAACTGCGTCCAAAAGCCACTAAATCAGCAGACCCTTCCTGCAATTTATCTTCTGCAGTTTCTGCAGTAAATCCATTGCAGTAAATAATAGTGTTAGCAAAAGCATTGCGTATACCCAGATGTGTTTTTTCCGGAATGCCTGGATTATTAGAAATGTGTAGGTAAGCAATGCCCAAGCGGTTTATTTCCTCGGCCAAACGCAAATATGTTTGATGCACTTCAAGTTCGTCATAAGACGGCATGTCATTAGAAGTCAGGAACGGCGAAATCCGCAATCCCACTTTGTCAGCGCCAATGGCTGCTATTATTTGCGCCGCAATCTCTACCGTTAAATGGATACGATTTTCTATGCTTCCGCCATAATTATCTGAGCGGTTATTCACCTTTGGGTTTAAAGATTGCTCGAGCAAGTAACCATGAGCGCCATGCAGTTCCACCCCGTCAAAGCCTGCCGCTATCGCATTTTTAGCAGCCTTTACATGATCCTCAATCACGCGGGCAATTGCTTGCTCATCGAGTGCAACAGGTGCAGAGTATTGCTCCATGCCTGTATCGGTATAAATCTCGCCGGCAGCTTTAACATCTGACAGTCCAACTACCTGGTAGCCGTCAGGCAGGTTTGAACTATGGGCAATTCTGCCCGTGTGCATCAATTGTAAAAATATTTTAGCACCACCTTCATGTACCGCCTCAGTCACCAATTTCCAACCATCTATTTGGGCGTCTGAAAAAATGCCGGGAATACGAGGATAGCCTAAACCCTCCGGACTCGGAGAAGTCCCTTCGGTAACAATAAGCCCAGCGCCTGAACGCTGTTTGTAGTAAGTGGCCATCAGCTCATTGGGCAAATTATTAATTGCACGGCTTCTGGTCATGGGGGCCATTACCACATGATTTTTTAACTGAAAGGAGCCTTTATTGTAAGGCATGAATAACTTTTTCATTTTACTATGTTTTAATTGACATAGCAAAGTTGAGCTTAATCAGCAGCTGATAATAGCGCCATAAGGCAAAAAAACAGTCGTATCCGGCAAAGTTTTATAATTGCGATGAGAACCGCTTAGGCGTGAGTCCGTAATGTTTCTCAAACAAGCGGCTAAAGTGGCTTAGGTTTGAAAATCCAAGTTCATAACCAACTTCGGCTACGGAGTGCTTACCTTGTTTTAACAGAAAAGCCGCTTCTTCCATACGTGCGCGCTGAAAGTAATTGTAAATGGTATCGCCAAAAGCCTGTTTAAAAAGTTGCTTCAGCTTGGTTTCACTCATTGCTGCAATCTGTGCCAGTTCGGGTAACACGGGTGGTGTACTCAGATCACTAATGATTTCGTTACGAATGTGAAGAAGCCTGGCTGCATCAACGTTATTGATGTTTTGATGCGGTGCATTATCACGCATCGAGAGTTTTTGAAAAAGCAGATACAGCAATTCCTGCACTTTAATGTGCATGTAAAAGAGACTCAACTTATCAGTCAAATCTACAGCACTTAAATTTTTGACCAGCAGTTTTGTTTCTGCTGTCATATTTTCAAAAAAAAGAAAGTTATTACCCGGAGTGGTTATGGTCTCCAGCGTTGTATTAAGGTTTTTAATAGCCAGCAATGATTTTAAATAGCTCGGCATGATAGCAATTACCGCGTAATGAATAGTGTGGCCTTTAGGAAATCTTATACTAGAACTCAGGTCGTTAGACGTAACCTGGATGGCAGACTCATCACGTTCCGTAAACTGAACTTGAGCATCATTATTATAAGCAATGCCCAGTTCTTGTTCATTACTATAAAAAAAGATTGTGATTAGATCATTTCCGAGGCCGGATGTATTTCGCCTAATAATGAGATCTTCATTAAGCACATAATGATGCATTGTAATTTTGAACTCCGTACTGAATGACAATTTGCGAATATATCCCTGACCTAAATGTTTGGGAATAATCAATAAGTCATTATCTACAGTTGTGCCTATATATCGGGCAAAGTAGGTTAGGAAATCAAACTCAGGTGTGGCGGTAAAACTAAATATCATTAACTTAAATTGCCTGGCTACCGAAATTAAACAAAATTATGTAAAGCGATAAGGCAATTAATTGCAAAGCGCTTAAGACCTTATCCTTATTTTCTAGCTGCAATTAGGTTATGCCATTCTGCACTTGGCGCATGTATAACAAAATACAAATTGTACAGGTATAAGGATATATTAACCCTAGTTTTGTCACAGATACTTATCCTTATGTTCCGAACCTTCTTGTTTTCTTGCTGGTACCGTTATAAAAGTTACGTTGAAACAGGTATGCAGTCAGCATCCAAATTTGAGTTTCAGCATCTAGAATATTGGCAAGACCGTTTGTTTGTTACGGTCGTATTGTACAGCCTTCCAGCAGGCTTTTGCGCACTTGTGCCCTCTGTATGGTTGGAATACCGCTCTGGTCACTTATTACTTTGCTATTTTGATATCGCCTCACTAATTATTTTTGGAATAGTGTCGCTTTGCAGAGGCTTTTCATTAAAAGCTCGTAAAGTAGCTGTAGCAGTAATTTTTGCCACGATTGCAATTATTTTTATGGCCGTGCTGGGGTCTTTCAGCATGGGTTGCATTTACCTTTTCACACTGAGTGTTTTTGTTTCGCTTCAATTTTCAGACAAAGCTGCCTATGGCACCGTAGCATTTAATAGCGTTGCTTTCCTGACATTTGCCGCAGATATTCAATTTCATGCCGTTGACCTGCCCCTGCTTTACCAAACATCTGTAAATATCTGGCTGGTTTACACGATGAATTTTCTATTAATGAATTTAGTTGTAGTTGGCTTGGTGCGTCAGCTTTTAAAAAGCCTTAACCAAACTATGGTGAAAGAGGCTTGGCTCACTAAAGAACTAAAAAAAGGATTGGAGCAACAAGCCAGATTAAACACACATCTTAAAAATTCAGAAGAACACTACCGCACACTTTTCTATCATAGTCCATCGCCAAAGTTGATTTTTGAAACAGATAACCTTCAATTTTTACAGGTTAATAAAGCTGCAGTAACGGTGTACGGCTACTCGGAAGGTGAATTTCTGAATATGAAATTAACTGACATTCACCCAGAAGAATGCATTCAAAACATGTTGCACCATGTTAAGCCAGCAGATGAAAGCCAGGTACTGCATCCGTATGTTACCCAACACGTTAGTAAAGACGGCAAGCGAATACATACCGAAATAAGGCGGAGTAACATTAGCATCAACGGCAAAAATGCGAGATTAATGGTGGCAACTGATATCACAGAACGATTGCTGCATACGGCCGCTATTGAGAAACAAAACGAAAAGCTTAGGGAGATTGCTCATCTGCAATCTCATGTAATCAGGTTGCCACTTGCCAGAATCATGTCAATATCCGAATTGATTAAGCAAGAATACGGAGAACAAATAGACCTTCAACTAATTAATTATCTGGATATCTCGGTCAATGAACTTGACTCCGTTATTCAACAGATAGTTACTGAAAGTACTGTTATTACAACAGAGCAGCAAGAGGGCGTATATTAACCGCTTCTACATTACCGACAGGTAACATGTCCACTTTAACCTTTAATTGAAAGTGTATATACTTGAAGTACAAGCGAAAAGCAGCAGTTTACGCGAGTACTTGCAATTGTATGATTTTGTATTTAAAACGTTTAAAAGCATTCTTACAAGCCAGAATGCGCTAAACATCTATCAAGGTTAAAATATGTTAAAAGTTTTAGTATACAGTTTTGTTCAGCTTATTTAGGGGCTAACTTAAACTTATATGAAAACTAAAAACCTTTTTATTATTGCTTGCCTGCTCCTTTGTTCTGTTGCAAAAGCCCAAAATCAACAAACAAGCCGTTGGCGTTTTGGCATTGGATTAGAAACCGGCGTTCCAACAAACTTCAATCATAATCGTCCACTTCTATCTAATTCCAAATTTGAATTAGGGGGAACCGCTCGATTGCAATACAGCATCAATAAATCAGCAGCATTTACGTTGACATCAGGTTACTACAATCTTTTTTTAAGTCCTCGGCCAATGAACAGCCCTGAATTTAATCCATATGGCAATTGGTACGCAGGAGATCAAGGCATTATACCTGTAAAAGGCGGCTTGAAACTATTTATTAAAGACGGCTTTTATGTAATGGGAGAAGCTGGTGCGGGCTTTGAAACACGCTATTTTAAAGACACAAAGTTAATATTATCGCCTGGTGTTGGTTTCGCTACACGTAAGTGGGATTTTGGATTAAGATATGAGAACTTTTCTGGCCAACGTAATAATTATGGCTTGGTAGGATTACGCGTAGCTTATGGATTCGGACTATAGTACAAACTTTTGATTTTATATTTGGTATCCTGCCGTTCTTGTTATAGATATATAATTATAACGAGAACGGCAGAAATTTAAAGAAGTCCGAATCTATTTTGGGCTAAAGCGGCGTTATACAATACCTATTGTCTTATCGCTTAAATTCATTTATTTTTAAGATAATATGTAGGCAAATATTATCTTAAACATCACGTCGGTAAAGTACTACTAAAATTAAGTAAGCATCTGCAACAAGAAAACATTGTTTTGTTTCTGTATGTTAAATAAGCCTTAATAGGCGATGGTAATCAAATTTGCGTGAATGAATTTTAAATTATTAAAAAGACCATGGGTTAAAGTTCTTATATACAGCACGTTTATAGTAATTGCCATAATAGTAACAAGTATTGTCGCCTTTAGCTATTACGGAACACCTATTATTGAAAACAAGATAAACAAAGCATTATACAAAGCATCAGGCGGCATCTATCAAGTTAAACTTACAGAAGCCCGTATCAATTTATTCAGAGGCGAAATCGTTATCAGCGATTTAACTTTAACTGCAGATACCGCCGCATACTTGTCGCAAAAAAAACAAAAGGCAGTTTCCGATAAGCTTTATCAATTGCATGTGCAAAGAGTTGTGTTGAGCCATACACATCCATTTAAACTGTGGTTTAATAAAAAGCTTGATGTAACTGAGATTTCTTTAAACGCGCCAGATGTAACTGTTACGGCCTACCCCGATAATGCTAAATTTCAAAAGCCAAAAGACAACAGAACAATCTTTCAACGTTTATCCAATTCGCTTAAGTCTTTATACGTTGGCCATATATTTTTCAAAAATGTAAAACTACATTACAAGGATGTTTCGACTATGAAGCCAGCGGTGTATGAGTTGGAAGAATTAGACTTGAGCGCACATGATTTGCTTATTGATTCGGCCACTCAATTTGATAGAACAAGGTTACTATTTTGTAAAGAACTTAACGTCGCGCTACACAATTATCAAGGCCGTACGGCAAAGGGATTATACGGTTCTAAGGTAAAACTTATAGATTTTTCTACACGCACGCGTATGCTTCGTTTGCAAGGCTTTGTGATGCGCCCCTCGCTTAAGCCTGCTCAATTTTTTCAAAAAACGTTTCAAGACCAATTCTCCCTACAATCGAATAGCATACTGATTGAAAATTTTTATTATGAAATTTATAACAAAAGTCATGCTATTAAGGCTGCAAGTATTACGCTAAACACGGGTGTTATTAGTGTTTTCAGTAACTATCATACAGACCCTAAAAGCTTCCATATAGATAAAGTCAATACTTTTCCGAATAAAGCGCTACAATTGGTGCCGGTTAAAATTAAGGTAGACACGATACAGCTTCGGCATTATACAGTGGCTTACCATGAGTATAACATAAAAGCCAAACGGCGAGGTTATATCACGTTTAACGAAATTGGTGGACAATTCGTTAACGTTACTAATGATTCTGCTGCTATCAACAAAAATCCATTTTGCAATGCCAGCCTAACGGCAAAGTTCATGAATAAAGCACCTATGCAGGTGGCTTTTAAATTTGATTTAAAAGATAGCCTATACTCCTACCGCTATAAGGGGTTTGTCGGCCCTATTAATATGCAGGCGGTAAATGTGGCAACAGTACCCCTTGCCTCTTTGAATATGCAATCGGGTATGGCTAAAAGAATTGATTTTGACATTTCTGCCAATAGATATCTGGCCAAAGGAAAGGTCACGTTTTTATACAATAATTTGAAAATTCAATTATTGAAAGCCGACTCTGCTAAATTGAAAATGCGCCGTCTGGCATTGGTATCTTTGCTTGCCAATAAGCTTATCATCAAGGATAACAATCCGGACAATATTAAAGCCAAACCGCGATTTAAATATGTAATTTATGAAAGGCCTAAAACCTATCCGTTCTTTAAAACAATATGGCGTACGTTACTGATGGGAATTAAATCTTGCGCCGGGCTAGATTTTCAAGCGCAACGCGAAGCTGATTTAAAACAAGCAAAAAAAGAGAAAGAAAAATACTGGAAGGAGCACAAAAAAGAATTTCGTAAACAGAAACGGGCCGAAAAGCGAAGGGTGAAGAAGCTGAAGAAGTTAGCAAAGCAACGCATACAACGTTAAGTGTCTAAAGCAAGTTCGGAAGAGCACAAATAATTTGTTAGTGTGTTAAATAATTATGAAATGATTATTATTTTAGGAATACAGAATTTGGCTTTGTCGTAATATTTTTTAGCTGTTGAACAAACAGCCTGCGGAAAAATAATTTCGACAACACTAAGCTGCAGCTATGTAACCCCTAATTAATATGATATTTCAATTTGATGGTCAAGAATTTCTTGACAACTTTAACCCAAAGTACAGTAAGCTATCTAATTGTGTAAAAACTATTGTACTACCCGATGGCCGAATGGCTCAAATGCAGATAACTATCACCACGGAAGAAAGCGAATTTTGCACCAAGCTAGATACGATGAACGCAGTTTTGAATAAGGTGCCAAAGTCTAACATACCATGATTTAGATTTTGTTACTCGCAAAAAAAGGTCCCTGCAAAATATGTAGGGACCTTTCATTTAATTATTTATGCAAGTTTACACACCTAAGTCGCGCATAATGGCGTCTACTTTGGCATCCAGTTGCTGGTCAGTTTCCTGGTATGCTTCTTTGCTGGCCAGTTTGCCGTTTACACTACAGTAAAATTTAATTTTAGGTTCTGTGCCTGATGGACGGGCAGAGATAATGCTGCCATCTTCGGTAATAAATTGTAGAACGTCCGATTTAGGCAGTTCAATTGGTTTTGTGGTGTTGGTGTTCAAGTCAGTTTCCTGGCGTAATTCGTAATCTTTTAATGCGATCACTTTTGAACCACCTAATGTAGCCGGCGGATTAGTACGATATTTTTCCATCATCGCCTTTATCTCCTCTGCACCAGTTTTACCTTTCTTAGTAATGGAAATTAGCTTTTCTTTATAGAAGCCGTATTGCAAATAGGTGTCAATCAGTGCTTCAAATAGGCTAGTACCTTTGTCTTTGTAAAAAGCTGTCATCTCTGCAATAAACGCGCTTGACACTACAGCATCCTTGTCTCTTACAAACTCGCCAATTAAATAACCATAGCTTTCCTCGCCGCCACCAATAAAAGTTTGCTTGCCTTCAAAGCTGGTCATCAGTTCACCTATGTATTTGAAACCAGTAAGGGTGTTGTAGCATTTTACGCCTTTTTCGGCAGCTATGGCATCAATTAAGTATGAGGTTACGATAGTTTTTACAATATATTCGTTACCAGTTAATTTGCCTTTTTCCTGCCATGCGGTAAGCAAGTAATTAATTAATAAGCTTCCGGTTTGGTTACCGTTAAATAATATGAATTCGCCTTGTGTGTTTTTAGCAGCAATGCCCACGCGGTCAGCGTCAGGATCGGTGGCTAGTACCAAATCAGCATCTAACTCCTGTGCTTTCTTTAAAGCAAGCGTTAACGCTTCTTTTTCTTCAGGATTAGGATATACAACCGTTGGGAAGTTACCGTCAGGCTTAGTTTGCTCATCAACCAAAATTACGTTTTCAAATCCAAAACGTTCCAGTGCTTTTGGAACTAACGTGATACCAGTACCATGTATTGGCGAATAAACAACTTTCAAATCTTTTTGACGCTGAATAGCTTCAGGTGATACGGATAATTGAGTGATTTTATCCAGATAAAGTTCGTCGATAGATTCGCCGATCATCTCAATATTCGCTTCATTGCGTTCAAACTTCACCTCATCTATGCTTTTGATAGCGGCCACTTCATTCATTACATCGCTATCTGCCGGAGATACAAATTGTCCGCCATCAGCACCGTAAGCTTTATAGCCATTATACTCTTTTGGATTGTGAGATGCTGTTAACATCACACCGCTTTTGCAACCTAACTGACGTACGGCAAAAGATAACTCTGGTGTAGGGCGCAATGCGCTAAAAAAATAAACGTAAATTCCGTTTGCAGAAAATACGTCGGCTGTAATGCCGGCTAAAACATCTGAATTGTTACGGCTGTCATGTGCAATAGCAACTTTAATTTGTTCGCCAGGATAAGTCTTTTTCAAGTAGTTAGCTAAACCCTGAGTAGCTGAGCCTATAGTATATTTGTTAATGCGGTTAGATCCGGGCCCCATAATGCCACGTAAACCACCGGTTCCAAACTCAAGGTTTTTATAAAAAGAGTCGGTTAATTCTGTATTGGCTTTTTCATCAAGCAACTTCTGAATCTGTTGCTTAACATCAGCGTCATAACTTCCTTGAAGCCATGTATTTACTTTTTCAAGAACGATAGGGTCTAAATCCTGCATAGGTAATCAAATGTTAAAGTGAATTGTAAGCGTTTGTATGCCTTCAAATATGATAAATAAAAATGTTATGGCAATGGTAAGGGCCAATAAAGTGCACTTTGCCTAAATGAAATTGATAATCTTGTAAGCTAAAAGTGTTTAAATATATACAAGCTTTGTTACAAGTTTACTTACATACACTGTGTTAAAGCGGTAAAACAACAAGTTTTAATTATGGTTTTTATTCGCTTCCAGTTTTTAGTGATTTAACTATAACTATAACACATATGTCATAATGACAAAACTTTAACTGATGAGGGCTGTTGCTAACCATTATAAACATACGGTTATAAACTAAAATATAAAATCAACCCATTATGTTAGCAATGAACTATCGTGGGCCGTTCAGGGTCCGTGTTGATCAAAAACCATATCCCGAAATTTTGCATCCGAGTGATGCGATTGTTCGTGTAACCCGTTCCTGCATCTGCGGGTCGGATTTGCACCTATATCATGGACTTGTTCCCGATACCAGGGTGGGCACAACTTTTGGCCACGAATTTATTGGTGTTGTAGAAGAAATTGGATCTTCTGTTACCAAAATTAAAGTAGGCGACAATGTGCTGGTTCCGTTTAATATCGCTTGTGGACAATGTGCGTTTTGTAAACAAGAGTTATACGGCAACTGTCATGAATCTAACCCGCAAGCAACAGCTGTAGGTGGTATTTTTGGTTACTCGCATACGGCAGGTGGCTTTGACGGTGGTCAGGCCGAATATGTTCGAGTACCTTATGCAGATGTTGGCCCTACCGTTATTCCACCAGATATGGATCCAGATGATGCAGTTCTGCTGACCGACGTAGTACCCACTGGTTACCAGGCTGCCGAAATGGGCGGTATCAAAAAAGGTGATACTGTAGTGGTATTTGGCGCCGGGCCTGTTGGTATTATGGCCGCAAAATGTTCATGGCTATTTGGTGCGGGTCGGGTAATTATTATTGACCATTTGGAATACAGGTTGGAGTTTGCCCGTAACTACGCGCAGTGCGAGGCTTACAATTTTAAATCTTTGGAAGATCCGGTATTGTTTATCAAAAAAACCACTGATTGGTTTGGTGCCGACGTTTGTATTGACGCTGTAGGCGGCGATGCTGCGGGCAGTGCCATGCAAACTATAACAGGGCGAAAATTGATGTTACAGGCTGGTTCTGCTACTGCTTTGCATTGGGCAATAAATTCAGTAAAAAAAGGTGGTATCGTTTCTATTGTAGGCGTTTATGGCCCTACCGATAATTTGGTACCTATAGGTAACGTGTTGAACAAAGGGTTAACAATTCGAGCTAATCAAGCATCTGTAAAACGGTTGTTGCCAAGATTAATAGAACACATACAAGCCGGACGTTTGGACCCGAAAGCGATCATTACGCACAGAGTGCCACTAGAGGAAGCTGCAGATGCTTATCACATCTTTTCTGCAAAGCTTGATAATTGCATTAAACCAATTTTAATACCGCCATCAGCCAGAGTTTAAAAGGAGGAACTAATTATGGAAAATACACCGAATGATTATTCACATATTAAAGGCTGGGGCGTTGATGCCGACCCAACCAATGAACCTACGCACCCAATGAAAAAATATACGGGTGACGATCATAACCGCATTAATTGGGTACGCCCGGCACAACAACCAGCTACTGTGGAAATATTGCATTCAAACGAACGGCCAAATTTAACAGCCGTGTTTGGTACCGTTGCGCCGCCATCCGGTCTCAGTGGAGCTATCAGGCGATTTGCTTTTAAGTACAGCGAATCTAGCTATGGCCACTGGCTGCCATTGTTACTGGCAGATCGGGTAAATGTAGTTGAAGGCATTGTAGATGATTTAAAGAAAGGTCATATACCAAACATCTTCGCCGAAAAAGGTTGGAAAGCAGAACTGAAGCATAACCCCAAAGGCCTTACGGAAAAGGTTTTCATAACGGCATTTATAGCTGCCGCAGTGGTAACCTGGATTCGTAAAAAGTAGATGATGATGAACCGGCTAAGTAATTAAAAACTTAGCCGGTTTTGTTTTTGCACCGCTTACTTACTCGTGCTCACTGTTACCGGACACTTTTTTAATAATCATGCGCCCACTTTTGATCATCCGTTTTTCATAATCCGAAAACGGTTCTCGTCCGCCAAAATCCTGCACCCAATAGGTTTTGTATTTGGCAACCCCCACTTCTCTAAATTGCGGATTCATCAAATTTTTACAATGTCCTACGCTTTTAAACCATCCGTTTGATACCTCGGCAATACTTTTTTGCCCACGGGCAATATTTTCGCCAACAACAAAGCTTTTGTAACCATCATATTTGTAACCCGCCTGCATGATACGGTCGCCCATGGTACGTCCGTCCTGACTGTCGTGGTTAAAATAGTTTTTCTTGGCCATATCGCGAGCGTGGCCCACAGCCGCCTTCTCTAAATCCTCATTCCATACCAGCGGCGGCGCGGGTGGCATAACGGTAGTGCCGCATTTGCAGCCCTGCTGTCTTACTTGATTGATGCGAGCTAAAAACTCATTCCTAAAATTATCAGCCGCAGTATCCGGTTGTTTGCCTGAAATGCAAGCTGCACCTAAAAACAACATACAACACAAAATCCAATGCTTCATCACTAACTTTTCCAATTTAACATTCGACTTTTTTTACTAGCAATTGTTTAACTGCCAAGCACATTTAAATAATTTATTACTACTGGTAACAATTTTTTGAAACAAGGTGCCATCTACTAACGTAGTACTATACGTATTTATATAAACATCTATCACCCATGATTGCATTTCTTATTGTTGGCCTAATTGTTATAGCTTTAATTACCATCTATTATGGCAAACAGCAGCATAACGTAAGTAACATTCTAGCTAAAAATAAAAACGTAAAACCGTTATTGAAGCAAAAAGCTGCCGAATTGGCAACCGTACGTGCACAAAGAAATGCTGTAAACGGCTTGCCGCAAAGAAACGTTTTGCGTTAAGCGCGCATACTATTAATTACGCCTTGTTTGTTTTCTGCTGATAATAATTATTATTGCAGAAAATTAGTACTGGCTATGACTGACGATGCGGTAATAAAAAGGCTGAAAGTTATTGTGAAAGAGCATGGCGGTCAGCTGGGCTTAGCAAAAGCCATTGAGGTAGATCAGGGATTTATCAGCAAGGTTATCAACCGCAAGCAAGAAATTAGTTATTATTTGATCAGAAGACTTTGTTTTCAGCTCAAGTACTCGCCCGAATGGCTTATTTTGGGCACAGGCGACCGCAAAATCAACAAGTCAGAATCTCCTAAGCTGATTACCGAAATACAAATGCTACGTACCGAGGTAGATATTTTGCATGCCCGAATGCGTGCCTATGAAATTCAGCTAAATGAATTGCGCGAGCAAACCAATGTAAACCCGCAGCAAGCCGGGTAAATAAAGCTCACCTCCTCTCCTTTGCCACGCAAAATATTCGTTTATTTGCGGGCTTAATTATGGTAACTTTTTTCGAGTCTTCGCTCAACACAATATCTGTACATCATGTAGGTAATTCGTCGCAAAACGAAATGTATGCCCTTTCTGATGCCCCTATCACCTTAAAAGATGAAATCATCCCAAAGCTGCTGATGCAGTATTTTTTGACGCCGTTTGAAAAAACTAACGAGGTGTACCACCTGATGCACTCAAGTGGCGATATAAACCTGAACGAGATATTTCATTTTTGTACTGAAGTTTTTGAAGATGAGAACCGCTTTCATGAAGTATCGCAGCAAATAGCTAAGTATTTGTATGGGATATCCAATCATCCTAAAATCAAACCGGGCGAAGTGTATGTAGCTTTTTTTAGCGCTGTACAGTTAGAAGGCGAAGCGGTTGATGCCATTGGTATTTTTAAATCGGAAACAAAAGAAACCTTCTTGAAAGTCTATCCACAGGAGGGCGGCTTTGGCCTGGATTATGAGGAAAATGCTATCAACATTAACAAACTGGATAAAGGTTGCCTGATACTTAACACCCAAAAAGAGGAAGGGTATAAAGTAGTGGTAATAGACCAAACCAACCGTAGCCAGGAAGCGGTATATTGGAAAGATGAATTTTTACAACTGAAAATTCGGAATGACAACTTTAATCAAACCAACAATACTTTAAGTATATACAAAAATTTTGTTACTCAAAAGTTGGATGACGAATTTGATATGTCCAAGGCCGACAAAATAGATTTGCTTAACCGTTCCATGAAGTACTTCAAAGAAAAGGAAACTTTTGAAATTGACGAGTTTACGGGCGAGGTTTTGGGTAACGATCAGGCAATCGAGTCGTTTAAAAATTATAAGCAGCAGTACGAACAGGAATTTGAAACGGTTATTCCCGACTCATTTGAAATATCGGACAATGCTGTAAAGAAACAGGCTCGGGTATACAAAAGTGTACTGAAGCTTGATCGAAACTTTCATATCTATATACATGGCGACAAAGACTTAATAGAAAAAGGCTTTGACGATGCCAAAGCCATGAACTATTACAAGGTATATTTTAAAGAAGAACAATAGCAAACAAAGCATCCTGCATATACATTCATTAATATATGCAGGATCTTTATTTTGACGTAAACGGCGTGCGGTTACATGCCCTACAAGATGGAGACCCCAGTGGTGATACCATTGTCTTTTTACATGGGTTTCCGGAATTTAGCTACGCCTGGCATGATCAACTACCTTTCTTTGCTTCTAAAGGCTTTAACGCCATAGCTCCTGATTTACGTGGATATAATCTAAGCAGTAAACCAAAAGGAACGCACGCTTATGTAATTGACCACATAGTAGCCGACGTAGTGGCCTTAATTAAACACTTAACGCCCAAGAAAGTGACACTAGTTGGCCACGATTGGGGCGGCGGTGTGGCCTGGACGCTAGCCCAGCAACATCCCGAACTGTTAAACAAGCTTGTTATATTAAACATGCCGCATTTACAGGTAATGCTTAACAATCTGAAGCGTAGTCCTAAACAGATGTTTAAGAGCTGGTATGCCGCTTTCTTTCAATTACCCTTCATTCCGGAATGGCTTTGCCGGATGTTTGGCTTTCGCTTATTAAAAAACAGTTTACGCAAAACATCTAAACGAGGTACATTTAGCAAGCAAGATATGCAGCGATACCAGCAAGCATGGCAACAGCCTTATGCCCTCACGGCAATGATAAACTGGTACCGTGCTTTTAAACAAGACGCCGCAAAATCTTACACTCAAATTCATGTACCTACATTAATTATTTGGGGTAAAAAAGACACTACATTAAGTGTAGAAATGGCTAAGCAAAGTATTGACTTTTGCCTCAAGGGGAAATTAGTGCTACTTGATGACGCCACTCACTGGCTACATCATGAAAAGCCGAACGAAGTAAATCAGCTTATCTGGAGCTGTGCAAAAGCCAGATAATGAACTGTTATATAATTGCTTGCATTTTTACATCAACATATAACGCAGGTGATTTTCTTTTGTATCAAAGCTTTTTACGCTTAACTTTAACGTATACAAGACCTAATGTCAATCGGCTTATGATTTATAATGTTATATACATCAGTAAGGTCATGAACCTCATGCAGGAGGACGATTTAATAGCACTGCTAAAGCAATCAAGAGATTGGAATAATGACCACGGTATAACCGGTATACTTGTTTATATAGAAGGACAACTTTCTACCCATACGGAAGGCCGGTTTATGCAATCATTAGAAGGGTCACAATTTGAGGTGGAAAGAATTTTTGAAAAGATACAGCGCGACCAGCGTCATCATTGCTTAACAGTACTTAAGCATTCATTTATAGATAACCGGAATTTTGGCGAATGGCAGATGGGATTTGAATATATCAATTTACAAAAGCATCAAGAGCTAACAAGCTTTTTCACTTTAGATGATGAGATACTGAAAAGCGAAGAGTTTGAAGCTTCGGATGCAGCACTCAACTTTTTGAAAGCTTTTTATAGAGTAAATAAAAAGTCGGTTTTTTAAATTTAAATATACATAAGTTGCGATGTATGTATCAGAGGTGGCCGTTTATTCGGCACTACCCGGATGGTCAGTCATCATGTCTGTACACACCCCTCCTTTAAGGTGTCCTACTCCTCGTACGTAAACCCGCCAATGGGTTTTATTTAAATTAGCTTTGTAAAATTCGTCTTTGTTAGCAGAAATAGCACCACCATCAATTATAACGCGGCCAATACCAGCGCCATTGCCGCCACCATAACAGGTTATCATTCTGTTGTCATACGCTGGGTGTCGTCCAGAACCGATGTTCAGTCCGTCAAGTTTCAAACTGCATGGCATATCCAAATAAAACAACACCCCGTCTGTTGGGCCGTAATCGTTAATTTCGGTTCCCTGAAAAATGATGCTTGGCGACACATTGCTGTTGTTGACCGTAAGTACTCTCTTTCCACTCTCGAACCGGCCGCCACTTATTAGGTAAGTTTGCGCATTTGAAATATCAAAGTCGTTGTTGTTTTGCGAAGTGCCCATTCCAAAAAAGTAACAAGCTCCGTTTCCAGTGCCTGTTGCCCCCGGTCCGGATGTGTTGCTGAACATTTTGTCTAAAAAGGCGCCGAAACAATTCAGCCATACGTTTTGCAATGTGTTGGCTCCTTCAATGTGCCAACCTTTTTGTCCCGATACAATGTTTCCATAATTACCAAATACAGAACACCCCTCCCATAGCAAATCGCTTATATCCGCGCCACCACCAGACACATGACCAAGCCGCCATGCGGTTTGACCGATCCCTTTTCCTAAACCAATATGACACCCCACAAAGGTTATATGAGAAGTAGAATGTGATTGGTTGTCGGTATCTAAATCTATACCTATAAGTCCAGGTGCTGTTCCTAATCCTATTTTGACACCCATCCAAGTAGAAAACCTAACACCCACCACTTTAATGCAAGACGTATTGGCTGGGCCGGTATAGAGAATTTGATTTTTTCCATGTCCTTCTATATCCAACCGGCATTCGGCACCAGCAGTTGGTACCACATGGATAGTATGCGTAATTTTATAGTATTTTAAAGGGCTTGGAATATCCAGCTTATAGCTTTTTTGAATGGCTGCCGTAATGGCCTTTTGAAACGCCTCTGTATCATCTGTAATTCCATCGCCTTTTGCACCAAAAGTTAGTGGTGAAATAATACCTTTAGATTTATATGCACTATCGGCTCGCCTACCAGAACCAACTGTTTTAATCAGATGTGATACCTGCAGGCTTTTGTGCGGCTTTAAACTTTTAATAGCGTCTGCATGTGTTTTAACGCCTTTTTGCTGGTTTGTAGAATTTACATACACTGCGCCGCAAGTAAACATTAAAGCCAGACAAGCCAACGTTTTTATGAATAAGGAATTAATAATAGCCATATAAATTACAGATGATGGGTAATTTACAAATAGGCTTTATCTAAATGCCTTAAATTGGGCAACTGTATAACACTTGGATTATTGTTTGTGAAGTAGTGAGAACCTATTAGCGCGATACCGGAATTAACCCGTTACTTTATAAATTTATACGACATCATCGTTTATATTACCTGTGCTTTGCAAACAGTCGCTTAATGCTCGTATAAATAAACCATGTTAACAAAACCACTACTTCTGCTCACAACGGCATAGTATTTTAGTTGGGTTTCAGAAAGCTCTGCCAGAATGAACTTTTGGCCGTTAATAACTATTTCTTGCTTAGCAAAGTCGGCTGAATAATTAACGCCTTGGAGCTGAGTTTCATTACTACAGCTGGACATACCGTTATCAATTATTAAAGAATACCCGTTGTTGTTGAAGTTATACCTATTATCTAATTCGCATTCATTTACAGCATTAAAAAGCAATTCTTTGTCTTTTGGATTTGTCGCTGCATTTTTGTCTGTTACAGACCGCTTCCATGGCTTATTGCTAAGTAATTGCAAATATCTTTTAGCAACATCCTCGCCCGACTCGGAATTATTATCCTTTTTACAAGAAAAAATAAAGCTACTGAATAGCAAAACAGTTAGGTAAAACTTTGATTTCATGATTTAACGTTTAGATTTAGAGCAAATTAAATATTATCATCTAGAATTACAAGCTTACATGTCAACATTTTAAAGGTGTAAAATCACATCTAACCCCCAACGTTCTTCTATACCTAAACCAAATAATGCAAAATCGTATTTAACAGGATCTAACGGATCAAAACTTCGCAAATGTCCGGTCAGTTCTAAAGCCGTTTGCCAGTCAGTTTGTTTCCGGGTGATGAGCTTGAGTTGGCGGGCTATACGATCTACATGCAAGTCACATGGGCAAATTAAATCTGCAGGTTTTATGCGGCTCCATAGTCCAAAATCAACTCCGCAATTATCATCACGCACCATCCAACGTAAAAACATATTTAATCGCTTACATGTCGATTTTTGAGAGGGTGACGAAATATGCTTTTTGGTGCGGTGCGGAAAATCAGGTAGTGAGAAGAAATAGTTTCTAAAATGGTTTAAAGCACTCTCAACACTTGTTTCCTGCAATGTTGGGACAAATGCATCTTCCAGACTGTCAAAACGCTGGTAGTGGTATTTGAAAAAACTGATAAAATAAAGCGTATCAATATCATTAAATGTTCGGTGCTTAAACTGTAACAGCTTTTTTAAATCGGGCTCCTCATGATTAATAATAAAATCATAAGGAGCACCGTCCATCAAAGTAATCAGTTCTTTACATTTTTTGATTATGGTTACCCGTTGGCCCCATGCTAGTATGGCCGCCCAAAAGCCCATAATCTCTATATCCTGTTTCAGTGTAAACTGATGCGGAATTACGATAGGGTCGTTTTCAATAAAAGCAGGCTGATTGTACTGGGCAACCTTAGCATCTAGGAAACCTTTAATATCGGTTACCATTTGTTAGAACGTTGCTTAGAATAATGTTGCTGAATCACAGTTAATAAGTTTTAAAAATCCTTGGAATGATTGCGCAATGATTTCAGCAGGGCCTTTTTGAGAATGTGAGTATGTCTTATAGATTTCCTTAGAATCCTTATCAAAGCCATATTGACATACGGATATGAAAAAATCACTAATTACTATATAGTCGGTTGTCTCATCATAATTGCCTATTATTTTATCTAACGACCATAATGAAATCATACTATTTCTCCATTCAAAATCTTTGAACCCATCAACAACAGAATACAACAGTTTAAAATCATCAGGAAAATTAAAATTTATGATAGATTGTGCTTTCTCAATAGAAGCTAAAGCTGCAGGAGGATTTAATTCGACACCCTCCTGCCTCCATTGATTTAAAATCAATTCTATCCATTGTTCCATTACGCTAAAGCGCTTTTTAAATCTTCTAACAAATCTTCAATATCTTCTACTCCTACACTTAAACGCAGCAAGTTGTCGACAACACCAGCGGCCTCACGGGTTTCTTTCGGAATGGACGCATGCGTCATTGTAGCTGGGTGATTGATTAACGATTCAACACCTCCTAGTGACTCGGCCAACGTAAAAACTTTAAAATTTGAAGCAACGCGGAAAGTTTCCTGCAAATCGGCGTCTTTCAATACTATTGAAATCATACCCCCAAAGTCGCGCATTTGCTTCGCTGCAATATGGTGGTTAGGATGATCGGTAAATCCAGGCCAGAAAACACGTTCTACTTTTGGATGGTCTTTAAGGAACTCTGCTACCTGCCGACCGTTTTCGCAGTGCGCTTTCATGCGGAGGTGGAGCGTTTTAATGCCCCGTAACACTAAAAAGCTATCCATTGGCCCTGGTGTTGCACCGCATGAATTGTAGATAAACCACAGTCGTTTATACAACTCCTCATCGTTCATCATCAAAGCGCCCATCACAACATCCGAGTGACCGCCAATATATTTAGTTACCGAGTGCATTACAATATCAGCACCTAAGTCCATTGGGTTTTGCAGGTAAGGCGAAGCAAATGTATTATCAACCACCAGCGTAAGCTCCAGCTTTTTAGAAATTTCAGCAATAGCTTCAATGTCTACCACCTGCATGGTTGGGTTGGTTGGCGTTTCAATCCAAATCATTTTGGTGTTCCTGTTTGCATACTCCTCGATAATGGAAGGATCGCTTAGGTCTACAAAATGAAACGTTATACCATAGTTGGCAAATATTTTGGTGAAGATACGGTATGATCCACCGTATAAATCGTTACCGGTAATTACTTCATCTCCGGGTTGCAACAGTTTCATCACCGCATCTGTAGCTCCCATGCCGCTTGAAAACGCTAAGCCGAATTTTGCATTTTCTAACGCTGCTAAACAGTCTTCTAATGCTTTACGGGTTGGATTAGTACCACGCGAGTACTCATAACCCTGATTATCGCCAGGCGCTTTTTGCCAATAAGTTGATGTTTGGTATATCGGCGTCATTACCGCGCCGTTGCTTGGATCGGGCTCCTGCCCTGCATGTATAGCTTTAGTTGCGAATTTCATAGTTAAGTTGTCTGTTGTGAGTTGTCTGTTGTAAGATGGTAATTGTTTTTAGACAACACATCACTCACAACAGACAACTAGATTAATAAGCCCTTGCAAATAACACCCTTTGGGTAGATAGTTTACCGGTTAAGATACATTTACCCTCTTCTTGTTTATTGTTTAAAGGTATACAACGGATAGTTGCTTTGGTTTCTTCTTTAATGCGTTGCTCTGTTTCAGAAGTGCCATCCCAATGGGCAGATATAAATCCGGGCTTTTCGTCTAACAAACGTTTAAAGTCTTCGTAATTATCAACTTCAGTAGTATTCTCTTCGCGGAATTTAAAGGCTTTGTCAAAAATGCTTTTTTGAATTTCTTCCAGCAGCTTTTCAATGTGCTCTGCCAAACCAGCTTGTTGTACGGTTTCCTTAGTTTTAGTATCGCGGCGGGCAAGTTCAACAGTGCCGTTTTGCATATCACGGCTACCTATCGCTACACGCAATGGCACACCTTTCAATTCATATTCTGCAAATTTAAAACCTGGGCGTTGGGTATCGCGGTCGTCAAATTTTATAGATATGCCTTTGGCCTTAAGTTCTTTGCTTAAGCCATCTACATAGTTTCTTATATTTACCAGCTCTTCGTCGTGCTTATAAATCGGCACAACTACAACCTGTATCGGAGCAAGCATTGGCGGCAACACTAAACCAGCATCATCTGAATGAGCCATTACAAGGGCCCCCATTAAACGGGTAGATACTCCCCATGAGGTTGCCCATACATAATCAAGCTTCCCTTCTTTGCTGGTATACTTTACATCAAATGCTTTTGCAAAATTTTGTCCTAAAAAATGAGAGGTGCCTGCCTGAAGAGCCTTGCCATCCTGCATCAGCGCTTCAATACAGTAAGTATCCAAAGCACCGGCAAATCGTTCATTGGCAGTTTTTTTACCTTTTACCACGGGTACGGCTAACCAATTTTCGACAAAGTTGGCGTAAACCTCCAACATTTGTTCTGTTTCGGCTACAGCCTCTTCGGCAGTTGCATGAGCCGTATGCCCCTCTTGCCATAAAAATTCGCTGGTGCGTAAAAATAAACGGGTACGCATTTCCCAGCGCACAACGTTAGCCCACTGGTTAACCAAGATAGGCAAATCCCGGTATGATTGTATCCAACCTTTATAGGTGTTCCAGATAATGGTTTCAGAAGTTGGCCGAACGATTAATTCTTCTTCTAATTTAGCGTCTTCGTCTACAATAATATTACCCTTGCCATCGTTTTTCAAACGGTAATGTGTCACTACCGCACATTCCTTGGCAAATCCGTCCACGTGGCTTGCCTCTTTTGAGAAGAAAGATTTTGGTATAAACAACGGAAAATAGGCATTGCTGTGCCCGGTATCTTTAAACATTTTATCCAACACGGCCTGCATTTTTTCCCAGATAGAATAGCCGTAAGGTTTAATAATCATACAGCCTCTTACCGGAGAATACTCGGCCAGATCAGCTTTAATTACTAAGTCATTAAACCATTGCGAATAATCTTCGTCTTTACTTATAATCCCCTTGCTCATACTAAAATTTGTGGAATAGATTTTGACTATTGTATTAATAAATTTACGGCCAAATTTATAAATTTATACGTTATTTGAACTTTTACTTTTTACACTTCACAGGATCCATGAAAACTACTATACTAAAGGGAGTTGTGTTGATCAGCGCTCTCGCGCTGGCTTCCTGTTCAACTACTAATCAGCTGGCTTCGTCCACAAAGCAAGATGATGATGTTTATTTTAGCGACGCAAAAGCAGGCGACCAACCCGAGTATCGCCAGGTTTTAACACAAGAACGGTATGTGAATGCCGATGAATCTGCAGACGAAGATGATTACTATTATTACGATAGTTATTCGTCGCGTATTAATCGTTTTAACTATTCATCGCCATTCGGGTATTACGACGACTATTATTATGGCTATAGCCCATATGGCAACGGCGCTTATGCTTATGGCAGTCCTTATGGTTATGGATACGGCGGTGGCTGGGGCTTAAATGTAGGCCTTGGTTTTGGCTATGGTTACGGTGGCTACGGACCGTACGGTTATTCACCGTTTGGTTATGGTTATTACGGTTATTCGCCATACTCATATTGGGGTACCGGCTACGGTCTCGGATATGGTGGCGGCTATCCATACTGGGGAGTTTACTCGGCTTACAGCAGATATTCCAATCCTCGGCCATACCGTGGCTCAGGCGTAGTTGGTGCTAACAATATGCCAGTTAGAGGTACTCGTACAGGCTATACCGGAGCGTATCCAAATACTATGAATTACCCTGGCAGAACCGTTTACAGTAATGGCAGTTCCGGTTCAGCTTACGGCAGAAGTACGCCCCGCAATGGAAGCAACGGCAATTATGTGCCACAAGCTCGTCCTCAACGTGGCGAAATTGAAAGACCAGTTTATCAGCCAAGCAGCACCAGATCAAGCAGTTCTGGAATGGGTGGCGGTATGTCAGGCGGTGGCGGCGGTAGCAGAGGCGGCGGCCGTCCTTCAAGACCATAATTTTATCACGATTACAACTACATGAAAATTAAATATTACTTAATGGTGATGGCTACAGTAGCCATCACTAAAACAAGTTTTGCTCAATACTCCAGAGACGCTATTCTTTTTTCAACTTCCCAACCTGGGTCTACCTCCCGTATTAAAGCGATAGGTAATGCACAAATGGCTGTTGGCGGAGACCTGAGCTCGGTAAGCGGTAACCCTGCAGGTATCGGTTTCTTTACACGTTCTGAATTGAGCATAACCCCTGAATTCAACGCTACAGATACTAAATCGACTTACCTTGGCCAAAGTAACAGTGGCAAAAGCAACAACGTTAATTTTAATAACGCTGCTGTTGTATTTTATACCCGTTTAAACACGCCAAGAGGGCAAGATAAATCAAAAGGATGGTTAAGTGTTAACTGGGGAGCATCTTACAACCGCACTAATAACTTTTATCAAAACACTTATTACAGTGGCGTAAACACCAACAGCTCAGTTACTGATTACTATACTAGCCTAGCTAATCAGGCTCTAGATCAAGGATATAGTTTAGACGGTTATTTAGAGGGCTGGGCATACAACCAAGGATTAATAAATTTTAATACTGGTGCTGACCAATATCAACCAAGCGGTGCGTTTGGCGGTACGCAAACCAACAGAACTACGTCATCGGGCGGCCAAACAGAGTTGAACTTGTCAATGGGTGCTAACTATAGTAACAAGTTGTATTTAGGTTTGGGGCTTGGTTTTACAACCATTCGATATAATACGACAACCAATTTTTCTGAAGACAACGTTACTTTAGCAAATAGACAATATGTTGCTAATTACAGTTTTGACCAAGCTACAAGAGGGAATGGCTTCAACGCCCGATTGGGTTTTATTTATAAACCTGTAAATGCTTTAAGAATTGGTGCCACCTTAACCACTCCTACTTGGTACACAGTAGATGACGTTTCATCAGAAGGCTTGGCTACTCAATATGCCGGAAGCGCCCGCATGAGCGATGGTGATACGTATCAAACGCAATATAACTTACGTACACCACTTAAGGTAGCAGGTGGCTTAGCAATATTTGTTGGAAAGTATGGATTTATTACCGGTGATGTTGAATACCTGGATTATTCTAACACTAAACTAACCAGTAATGAATATAACGTTGATAATGACAATAGAGACATTAGAACGCTTTACCGTTCAACTGTTAATGCCCGCGCAGGTGCAGAAGCCCGTATAGCTGGCGCATTATTTTTCCGCGGCGGTTATGGTATACAAGGTAACCCATTAAAACAAAACGGAAGCGACATTAAAACTGCTAGTGGTGGTTTAGGTTACCGTTTCGGTAATTATTATATTGATGCTACGTATACTCATGTAACAACTAAGCAAAATGTGCAGCCATATGATATCGGTGTACAGTACAGCCCTGTTGCTGCGTTGCAACGTAAAGGTGATAACGCTTATTTAACTTTAGGTATCAGATTTTAATTGTTAAAAGCGTTTACATAAAAAAGGCCCGCTAATTTAGCGGGCCTTTTTTATAAAGATAATTTCAGTTTATTTATTAATCTTCATTTACAAATGAGCGTAACATCCAGGTGTTTTTCTCTTTGTACTGCATAAAGCCGTTTACCATATCATTGGTACCGTCATCTCCAGCATCCGCTGTAATTTCCAAAATCTGGCGTTCCATTTCAATTAAAATGGCCATATCATCTATAAGGGCTTTAACCAGTTCAGTGTCTTTACGGCCAATAGTGTTAAATTCTTTAATGGTCGAAATTTCAATGTAATCGGCAAATGTGCTGTATGGTGGTTTACCTAAGGTTAAAATACGTTCTGCCAGTTCGTCAATTGTCTGTACGGCGGTTGTGTACATTTCTTCAAACTTAGCATGCAGTGTAAAAAAGCTTGGACCTTTTATATTCCAATGGCAACCTCTTATTTTTTGATAATGAATATGATAATTGGCCAGCAGTTCATTTAAATGATCTACAACCGGCTTTACAGCTACTTCGTCTAAGCTTATTTCTTTAGCGTCCATGATAGTTATTTTTGTGAATTTGTTTAAAGTTTGAACACCATAGTGTAATTAAGTGTTTCAGCAAAGCTAATATTTTACACACCAATCAGAAAAAGTTATCTTAGCCATCATGACCTTATTAAAATTATTGGTAGCCGAACATTTTGACGGGCAGGTTTGGCGCTTGGAGGTTGATCCGATCAGTAATACACTATTTGCCGAAATACGCCACGTTGAAGATCGAAGGGTTGACTTTGCGGCAATAAGCCTTAATGACGGGAAGACATTTTTTAAAAATTATACAGTTGACGAACGTTGGCTTACAGGCATTGAAGCCGCTTACGGCGGTGTATTGCTATTGCATTATTATGAGTCGTCCGGCAGTCCGGCACATCGAGGTTTAGCTGGTGTTGAAGCCACAACCGGTCGCCTGTTATGGCATAATTTTAACTACAGCTTTGACCATTTAAGCAACAATGGCCCGGTATTTTTTGACAGCCGTTTGCAGCCGGCAAAGTATTATTTATCAAACATCCGTACCGGAACGTTACAGCGGGCATATAATCCAACGACCGATACTGACTTTGATAATCAAATAATTGTGCCTGATGCGGTTGCTTTGCCAACAGACCTGCCTCAACTTCCGGTAGAATCTTACGGTCATAAAGTACATTACCTCACCTACAATAATTTCAGAATTGTATCTTTGCACACGCTTTGGGCCGGTCAGCTCAGGCAGTATTTGTTTGTTGCTGATGAGCACGAGATAATTTTTGAGGATATATTAAACACCAACATACAAAAATTGCAGCCCGAGGCGTTTGTTCTATACCAAAACAAGCTGGTCTATATAAAAGATAGATCGGAAGTGAAGGTATTAAATTTATAACTGTATAAGTTTTAGCATGAAATTAAAGAACTTACTGTTAGTTGTTCCGCTGTCTATTCTAACAAAATCCTTACTGGCGCATCCCCTGCTTGATTCGGTGGGCGTCGAAAATCAAAACGGCAAAAAAGTAATTCTGCACAAATTAGAACCAAAAGATAATTACTATTCCATTGGACGCCGCTATAGTGTTGCACCTGGTGTCATCATCCAGTTTAATAACAACGCATCGCTTAGAGTTGGACAGGTTATTAAAGTGCCTACCGAGCAAGCTTTTATAACTGTTGCACCAGTACAACAGCCTGCGTATAGCCAACGCAATCAACCGGCACAAAACAATTCATTAAACACGCAGCAGGCATCAAGTACCGATCCAAATGTTACGCAGTACAAAGTATCTGCCGGCGAAACGTTATATGCAATAGCTCGCCGCTTTAACACCCGAGTGGAGGATATAGTAAGTCAAAACAATCTCAGGTCTAACAGCTTAACACCTGGGCAAATGTTATTGATCAAATCTGCACCCAACAGCGCCGCCGCTGCTCCTGTGCAGCAGTCCCAGGTAGCGGTTCAACCACCAGTAAGTCAAGCACAAAGTGCCATACCTCCGGCGCCACGTGATAGTACAACTGTTAGTCCGGATAGTACAAACACAGAACGCCGTTTGCCCGCCAACCGTTACGGTTTGAGTGAAAAAAACGAAAAGGGCGTTGCTACCTGGATGGATGATACAGGACTGGATGCCAGTAAGAAACTGGTGTTGCATCGTACAGCACCTGTGGGCACGGTAATTAAAATTACAAACCCTATGACTAACCGCACCACTTTTGCCAAAGTGGTTGGCCGTTTTACAGATAACGAATCAACTAAAGATGTTATCATTGTGATGAGTAAAAATACCGCTGATGCTATTGGTGCATTGGATAAACGCTTTCATGTAAACATCAGCTACGGAATTCCGAATGAATAAGCCCTTTATAATTGGTGTTGCCGGTGGAAGTGGATCGGGCAAAACGTTTTTTTTGAAATGCTTTTTGGAACACTTTACGGCCGATGAGGTGTGTTTGGTGTCTCAAGATGATTATTATTTTCCGGTGGCTCAAAACATGACGCCCGAAGAAAATAAATTGTACAACTTTGATTTGCCAAGCACTATTGACCATGAGCATTTCGAAGCAGATATACGCAACCTGGTTAATCAGCAAACGATTTATAAAAAAGAATACACCTTCAATAACCCAACCGCTGTACCTAAAATATTAGAGATTAAACCTGCGCCTATTCTAATTGTTGAGGGCTTATTTATTTTTCACTTTGAAGAAATTGCCAAGCAGCTGGATTTAAAAATTTTTCTTGATACAGAAGAGGACGTTGCACTTAGACGTCGTTTGAAGAGAGATTTGAAGGAACGCGGTTATTCAAACGAAGATGTAATGTACAAATGGGAAAACCATGTTGTGCCGGCGTATAAAGAGTTTTTACTTCCGTACAAAGACAGCTGCCACAAAATTGTAATCAATAACACCAATACCCCAGAAGATATCATCCGTATTACAGACGACATATCGGATGAGCTAAGGCAACAAGTTTTAAGCCGCTAAAGCCATTCAATTATTTATACAAAAAGGCGTTTCTAATTTTTAGAAACGCCTTTTTGTTTGGCGCACAAATCAACTTAGCGGCAAACAATTCACTTGACTTAATCCTTATTAAGATATACATCAAATTGTAAATCCTATGGTACCCTATGATGATGAACCAACCAAAAACTACCCGCACCATACCGAGCAGACTGATGAAGCTCCTGCTGGCGGCTATAAGGTAGAAGATGATAGTAACTTAACTGAAAGCGACTTAAAACGCTCTTACATATTTGGCAATAGCAATGATGCCAACCCAGATCAATCTGGCTTCGAAAGCCATGGCATGGGTGGGCAGAAATTTGGCGAAAATGTAGAAAACCGGTCGGGTGATGATTTAGCTAATCCATCGCGCAATGCGGGTTACAGCAACGATTATTTCAAACGTACAGAGCCGCTTCAAGAACATCCAGAAAACAATAATTTTAAACCAACTAACCAAGAAGGAGAACCAGACGTGAACGAAGGAAAAGAAGAAGTTCCAGGATATCGTGAGGAACCAGATCAACAAAAAGTAGGCGGTGTAGATGCACCCGCCCCAGGCGATCACAGTGCCGGTGGCGATAGCAGCCAACACCAAGAAGGTACAGCCGATAGCGATGGCGACCGTCAAAAGGTTGGCCAAGACGATTCTGATACGCAAGGCAAAGCTTATTATAAGCCCGAAGATGACAAAGGCACTCCCGATTACGGTAGTAATAGCCCCGAAAATCAATAACAATAAAAGCGCCTTGCAAAACAAGGCGCTTTTATTGTTATCTATTATTAGGTAAGGAACTTTACCATTTAATATTCTTTTTTATAAAAGCAATTAATACATCTGCCATTGCTTGTTGTTCTTTTACACTAGGATGCCCACCGGTGTTTTTATATGGAAAAAACAAGGTGTAAATTTGTTTATCATGCAGACTCACTACCGCTTTCTTAATGTATCCCGGCCAAGGCGAACCTGGTTGTGTTGCATCCATATTACCTAAAGCACAAATGATTCGTGCTTTAGGATAGGTCTGCCTAATGGTTTTAACGAATTTTTGGTAAGATTCTATAATAATGTCTGGTGTTGGAGCTGTGGTACTAAAACGAGCCTTGAACTGCTCGTGATTGGGTTGCTTTACAATCCAGGAATCGTTTTGAAAAACATTAATGACTACCACGTCCGGTGTATATCTTTTAAAATCCCAACGGCTGTTGGCATCAGTGGCGTCTAACCGATTATACATCTCGGGCATAATGAGCGGAAACCAACTTACCATCATACCAATACCACTTTTAGCTGTGCAGTAGTATTCTGCATTGAAGTGCCTCGCTGTTATAGCCGCGTAGCTTAAGTAATTATTTTCAAAGGGGCCAGTGCCGCGATCTTTACCAGAACTATCTTCCACCGCATAGCCGCAGGTAATGGAATTGCCAAAAAATTCTATTTTACGTGTTAACGATATAGGGGTGGGTAAAACAGATGCATTGCCATCTATTTGAAATTCATAAAACCAGGTTTTCCCCTTATCCCACTCTGTACGCTTAAACAACTCCAGCGTATGTTTACCCGCCGGTAAATTTGAGGCCAGCACATAATCAATTTTCACAGGTGCGGTATGTATTTTATTAACCACCTTTCCGTCCACTATCACGTTGTAAAAGTTATCATTACGCTCATCACGCATCACGGCCTTAACACTGGTTCCGGTGAAATTTATTTTAAGGCTACTACCAGGCCAAGCTAACTGAGCGGTGCTATCGTCCTGCATGGCCACACGCCCCATGTAGTGTATGCGGTTATCATTTGCTTTTAAAATAACCGTTTGCGCATTGCAATAGCAAAACGCAAAACTGATCAATGTACATACAAGTAACGCTTTTTTCATAGGTAGAATAATGATTTCATTTTTGTCTTTTATTTAGATTAATTATAAACTAAATTTGCAACAGACAAGTGCTGAACGAAACATGGACATTAAACCCTTTGTATATACATCGCAAGAACTGGAATTGCTTAAAACGTTTACCTTCCAGCTGGATTGCGTACATAAAAAATGTTGCAAAAAATACAAGAAAGGTAAACGTTGCAAAAAGTGTCCGGACGATTAAGGGTATTTTGACTGCTTCCTACTTTAAATAAACGTAAGTAATACCATCGCCTCCCCTGTCTGGATGTTCATCTTCCATCCTACTGACTTGGTCATATTTTTTGAAATAACCTCGGATTAACTTGCGCAGTATACCATCGCCTTTGCCGTGAATAATTTTAAGTGTGCCGAAATTCATCATTAAAGCCCTATCCATTAGCTTTTCAATGGCATGCAACGCATCTTCGCCACGCATGCCGCGCACATCAATGTCGGGACTAAATCCTGCCAAATCGCTGGTTGAAGAGCTAAATGACCGGCGAATATCTTTAGGCACATCTTTACGTGATACCTTTTGTACCCGCTTACGCTTGGCAACCGTGCGTAAATCGCCAATGGCAATAATTACATTATCCTTAGCTATTTCTATTACTTGGCCAGTAGTGTCAGAATCTATTAGTTTAACCCAATCGCCAGCCTTCAATTCCTCATCCTCGGCAGAGGTTTTAACCACTTTAGGCTGAGGCTTCACCGTATTTTTTTCTGCTTCGCGACTTAAATTTTCGCGTAGTACTTTAGTCTTTTCTTTATCAGCTTGATTGCTCTTTATTTCAGCAATGGTATTTTCAACCAGCTTGTTAGCGTTTACAATAATTTCTTTCGCCTGTTGTTTGGCATCGCGTATCAGGGCTTTCTGGTTTTCTTCCAGGTAGCTTTTTAACTTTTCATTTTCAGTAAGCAAATCGTTTACACGCTTTTGCTGTCGATCAAGCTTTAGTTTGGTATCGTAAATTTCTTTTTTCTCGCGCTCTAAGTCTACCAATAGTGTATCTACCTTTTTCTGACTAGTACCGATTTTGTTTTTCGCCAAGTTGAGCACATGCGTTGGCAAACCTATCTTTTGTGCAATTTCGAACGCATATGAACTACCGGGCTTGCCAATGTCCAACTGGTAAAGTGGCTTCATCTGCACGTTATCAAACAGCATTGATGCATTTTCGATGCCTTCAGTGTTGCTCGAAAATACTTTTAAGTTAGAGTAGTGAGTTGTTACCATCCCCCTCACCCTTTTCTGGTTCAATGCTTCTAATACAGCTTCCGCAATTGGTCCGCCAAATTGCGGGTCGGTACCGGTGCCAAACTCATCAATTAAAATCAGCGTTTTACCATTGGCATTTTCTACAAAGTACCTCATCTTAGAAAGGTGTGCGCTGTAGGTACTTAAATCACTCTCAATGGACTGATCGTCGCCAATGTCAACAAAAATCTGCTTAAAAATGCCGGCCGTACTATGCTCATCAGCCGGAATAAGCAAACCGGCTTGCACCATCATCTGCAACAGGCCAACCGTTTTCATACAAACCGATTTACCGCCAGCATTTGGTCCAGACACTGTTATGATACGCATCTGCTCGTCAATTTGCATATTGAGCGGCACTACGGTTTTCTGTTCTTTTTTAAAGCTTAAAAACAGTAGCGGATGTCGTGCATTGATTAAACGGACGCGTCCCTCATTAACAACCTCTGGCATATCTGCTTCAATGTCAATGGCAAACAATGCCTTTGCGCGTACCAAATCTAACTTGGTTAAAAGGCCGTGGTACGATAAAAGCAACGGCACATATGGACGCAGTTCATCAGTAAGTTGCGTTAATATTCTGACAATCTCTCGACGGCGTTCAAATTCCAGATCACGGATACGATTGTTCAGACTGAATACTTCCTCAGGTTCCATGTAAACCGTTTGACCTGTGGCCGATTCGTCATGAATGAATCCTTTAAGCTTGCGCTTATTTTCAGCAAGTAGCGGAATACACAAACGGCCATCACGCACAGTTAAAGTACCGTCGGCAGTCCAGCCATTAGAGGTAGCACTCTTGAAAATCTGATCAATTTTGCGCCGGGCGTCCTGCTCAGCTTTGGCTATGCCCGAAGTGATTTCCATCAAATCGCGCGATGCATTAGGACGGATTTTGCCTTTCTGATCAATAACCAAATCAATCTTCTTTAAAATGGCTTTCTCAATTGGCAAATGTTCAAATAAGGCCTCCAAATTTGGATATTGACCTTCGCGCTCGTTGAAGTAGCCAATTACTGCAAAAACGGTGGCCAGCGAAATTTGGATTTGGAAGAACTCATCTTCTAATAGGAAAGCGCCTTCAATGCGGGCTTTATTGGCTAATGCTTTTATATCAAAAAAATGATTGATAGGCAACGCGGCGTCATTTTGCAATATGTTTTTAAACTCATGCGCCTGACTCAGAAACTTTCGTATCTGGTCATAATTATTCATCACCTGTATTTTATCAACCATTTGCTGCCCCATGGTGCTTAGGCAGTGGGCTTTTATTAGTTCTTTAACTTCGGTAAACCCTAATTTATCAGCGCTATTTTGCGGGTACAGCATTTTTGGGTGACGTTGACTTTTTAGTAAATGATTCTGTTTTCTTTTTCAATTTCTCAACCACTTGCTCATAAACAGCATCTAATTGATCGGGTTTGCTTACATAATATTTAAAGCTTTTTCTAAATTGTGTGCTATCGGTGTGATGGTTTTTGAAAACCACCTGATACTTGTTTATACCATATTTGTACAAACTATCGGGCAGCTGTGGTACAGTAGCCAGTGTACCGTTTACCAAATGAACATCAACCAAAACGTCGGCCATCTGATCTTTATCTAAAATTTCGGGTGGAGTACTGCTTTTGCATGAAAACAAAATCGGTACTAAAAAAAACAAGATGATATATATACGCATTCTGTAATTTAGCGGCATTAATTGTTTGAGCAAAATTACGCATAAATGAGCATTACCGATAATATAACTCGCCTTAAAAGCGAAATGGATACTGTAAATGTTACGCTGGTGGCTGTATCAAAAACCAAACCGGTTGAAGATTTACAAATAGCTTACGACGCAGGCCAGCGCATTTTTGGCGAAAACCAGGTGCAGGAACTGATGGAAAAATATGACCAGCTACCTAAAGACATTGAGTGGCACTTAATTGGCCATTTGCAAACCAACAAGGTTAAGTACATTGCGCCGTTTATTGCCATGATTCAATCGGTGGATAGCTTAAAGCTTTTACAAGAAATTAACAAGCACGCCCTTAAGCATAACCGTGTGATAGATTGTTTGCTTGAAGTATACATTGCTGATGAAGATACCAAGTTTGGTTTAGGCTTTGATGAAGTAATAGAATTGCTAAGGTCAGAAGAATTTGCCGCTCTTAAAAATATACGCATCCGAGGTTTGATGGGGATTGCAACCAATACGGCAAGTGAAAAACAAGTTAAAGAAGAGTTCTATGAGTTAGACAGCTTTTTCGACGGTTTAAGTCAGGCTTATTTTAAACATGACGATCACTTTGACACGCTGTCAATGGGTATGTCGTCTGATTACAAAATTGCCATTGAGCAAGGCAGCACCATGGTGCGCCTGGGCAGCACTATATTCGGTGAGCGCGTTATTAAGCACTGGAAAAATAACTAACATGCAGGTACATTTAAGAGTAGCCAAAAAGGAAGACTGCCCTCGATTGTTAGATTTAGTACATGAACTGGCTTTGTATGAAAAAGCCCCGCAGGAAGTAACTGTAACCCTGCAGGAATTTGAAAATGCAGGGTTTGGTCATCAACCGGTATGGAAGGCTTTTGTAGCTGAAGCAGATAATTTTATTGTAGGTTTCGCACTGTATTACGTGCGGTACTCTACCTGGAAAGGACCTCGCTTGTATCTTGAAGATTTAATTGTTACCGAATCTATGCGAGGCAAGGGTATCGGCAAGCAACTATTTGAACGTTTAATTCAGGAAGCACAAGAATTAAACTTTAGCGGAATGGTATGGCAAGTACTGGATTGGAACGCGCCGGCTATAAATTTTTATAACAAATACAATGCTTACATCGAATCAGGTTGGCTAAACGCATCCCTTTCTAAAGAGCAATTATTAAATTATTAAGATGAAAATTAAATACTTACCGGTTTTACTTGCACTATCATGTTTCTTCTGTTCGTGTTTTAATAATAAATTGAACGGGCCGGCTGCTGATATTTATACCGATACACTAACCTATCAGTATTTGGAGGTAAAAAGCCGTGCAGATGATTGCGGTTCTAAGCCCGACAGCGGTTGTACAGTTGCGCATTTCAGATATCCGAAGTTTGATAACCAGCCTTTGTTGAATGATACCTTGGTTACCGGTGTGGCCATGTTGATAGATCCGGCAAAAGGTGCAGCGGGTTTGCAAAGATTAAGCTGGTACTTTTTAGCAGATTACGATAACTTTAAACAAAGTCATCCAGACTGGAAAGGCAAATTTGAATTGGACACCAAAGCAAGTATTATACGGCAAGATTCGAGCTTGATAGCGGTGGAATTTAACGGTTATGAGTTTGCAGGCGGTGCACATGGCACATCGGCAATTCGATACCTGAACTGGAATACACAGTCACGTAAAAAAATTCAGTTAAAAGATATATTGAAGCCCGGTTATGAAACGCAGCTAACCACAACTGCAGAAAAGATTTTCAGAAAACAGGAAAACCTGAGTGCAACAGCGTCATTAAGCCGCGATTACTTTTTTAAGGATGGTAAGTTCAGCTTAAATAATAATTTTTTAATTACTCCTGTGGGCTTAAAATTTCTTTACAACCAAGGCGAAATTAAACCCAACGCGGCCGGACAAACTACTGTTGAAATTCCTTACGATCAAATTAAGTCAATTATTCAGCCCGAAACGGTTTTAGCAAGATACACTAATTAAATGCTGGTTTTCAAATTTGGAGGAGCGTCTGTAAAAGATGCTGAAGGTATAGCTAATTTGGCAAAAATTGTCAGTAACTACCAAGGCAATAAATTGCTGATTGTAGTATCAGCAATGGGCAAAATTACTAATGCGCTTGAAAAGCTTACCAAAGCTTATTATAATCGGGATAGTGATGTTGATAAAATTTACGAAAGTATAAAAGCTTATCATTATAATATCCTACATGAATTGTTTAATGATGGATCTGCAATATTCGATGACGTTGCGAATACATTTGTAGAGATAGACTGGATGCTGGAAGATGAGCCGCAGGATAGCTATGATTTCATATATGACCAACTGGTATCTATTGGCGAACTGTTATCTACCAAAATTGTAAACGCCTATTTAAACAAAACCGGTATCAAAAGTCAATGGCTTGATGTACGCGGCTACGTGCATACAGACAATACTTACCGCGAAGGTATTGTAGATTGGGTAAAGACGAAACAATCTATACAACAAGACATTCCTGCCATGTTAAGCAAAGGCATTGTGGTAACGCAAGGATTTCTGGGAGGCACATCAGAAAATTTCACGACAACCTTGGGTCGTGAGGGATCTGATTATACTGCATCGATATTTGCATCATGTCTACAAGCAGATTCAGTTACTGCCTGGAAAGATGTTCCGGGTATATTAAATGCCGATCCGAAACTTTTTCAGGATACGATTAAGTTTGACGAGTTGTCTTATACTGAAGCCATTGAGATGACTTACTATGGTGCCAGCGTCATTCACCCAAAAACTATAAAGCCGTTACAGAACGCAGGTATTCCACTTTGCGTCAAATCATTTAATGCCCCGGAAGCGGTAGGAACCATCATAAAGGATACAGATAAGCGAAGTTTCGAAAAAGCTATCATCATTGTTAAGCAAAATCAAGTACTGTTATCTATATCCGCAAAAGATTATTCTTTTATTAATGAAAATCACTTAAGTGATATTTACCGGTTGTTTGCCAAAAATCACATTAAAGTAAATGTAGTTCAAACTTCAGCACTAAGCTTATCTGTTTGTTTTGATTACACGGACGACCGGTTTAATCCATTATTACAAGAATTGAAGCAAAGCTATAACACGAAATATAACAGCAATTTATCTTTGATTACATTAAGACATTATGAATATCCATTGCTAAGTAGCTTAACGCAGGGGAAAAATGTTTTATTGGAACAATTAAGCCGCAATACAGCTCAAATTGTGATTGAAGATTTCCGGACCGAATAAACGCTGTAAACTAAACAATTTGTGGAATGAAAGCTTTAACACCCGGTATGGGATGAGTAGCCTCCGAAGTACCGCTGCCATTATAGGGTAGCGCTATTTTGAAACAAGATCCTTTGCCAACTTCACTTTCAACCCAGATTTTTCCGGAATTTGCCTCGATAAATTCTTTGCACATCACTAAACCAAGGCTGGTACCAGTTTCGTTATTGGTACCCCTTGTGCTTTCAATGTTAATACTAAAAACGTCTTTCATGCGGTCTGGTGCAATGCCTACACCAGTATCTTTAATCGAAAACATAATGGTATTAATTCGAAAATTTACCTTTGCATCTATTGTAATCAACCCGCCTAAGGGTGTGAATTTAATGGCATTTGAAAGTAAATTTCGGATAACAAACTCGAAGTGATCGGGGTCGGTTACAAACTTTATTTTCTCGTCAATACGGTTTTGTATATTTAGCTTTTTCTTGTCAGCAGCGCCGGATAACAAAGCCATGCTTCGTTCTACTACCAAGCTGGGCTGTAATTGATCAGGATTTAGACGGACGCCTTTTATTTGCATTTGTCCCCAGCGTAACAGCATGTTTAACGTTTCTAATGAAGCGCTGCTGGTAATAGCCAGTTTGTCAACCATAAATTTGCGCTCTTCTTCGGTAGTGTCATCATCATTTATGATATAAAGCATATCAATGATTGATGCAAACGGCGAACGCAGATCGTGCCCCAATACTGAAAATAGTTTGTCTTTTACCGCATTGGATTCATGTAAGTTGGTGTTTGCCGTATTGAGCAACTTATTTAATTGACGGGTACGATGCAAAGTATAAGCTGCAGCGCCTAAAATTAAAATAGCACAAATGGCTATTATGGTTATAATATTGTTTTTGAGCTCATCACGACTGTTTATCAGTCTCAGCTCTTTTACCTTAGCCCGTGACTTTTCCAGTTCATAAGCAGATTGCAAACTGGTAATTTGTTTGGACATACCCTGATAAAAAAAACTATCTGCAATTGCATGTTCCTTCTCTTTTAATTCAAGCGCCGCTTTGTAATTATTTTGCTGCCTGTAAAGCGCAGACATGTCGGCTAAAACTTCCATTTTTTGCTTGTGTGCGCCTTTGGCATTTACAAGATTATACGCCTCCTGAAAATACTGTATAGCAACGCGAGGACTGTCTTGTGATAGCGTTTCGGCAAGACCAGTAAGTGTTTGCAATTCCCTTAAATAATTCTGTATCGCCTTGGCTTTAGCCAGTGCCTGCTTCTGTAAACGAATACTGTAATGTAAGTTACCTTTTTTAAGGTAAACCTTGGCCAGATTGTTCGTTAGCGTAATATTTAATCCCTGATATTGCGGCACATTGCTACGTGCTATACCTTTATTTAAATAAAATATAGCTTTATCGAAATTGCCGGTTTCCCGGTATATAACGCCAAAGTTGTTGCAGATATTAAGTGATAGGTTTGAAAAAGGCAGTGTCTTATCTAAACCTTCAGCTATTGTCAAATATTTTATAGCCACTTCATATTTCCGCTGGCCCATGTAGCCTTCAGCAAGTGTTAGATAAGCCTCCATTTTACCGGCCACATTTTTACTTTTTTCAGCCACTTTTAATGCCTGTAAAAAATAGCCTATAGCTTTATCGTATTTTCCTTTTCTGAGCTCCACTACACCTAAACGCACTGTTTCAACACCGATGCCTTTAGTATTACCGACAACTTTGTAGATATTTAATGCCCGTAGATATTTTAATCTCGATTCTTCAAACCGGCCAAAGTTATCATCTATCATACCCAATTGATTAAGCATAACAGCAACACCACTATCATTCTTGGTTTTCTTTGAAAATTCGATTGCCTTTTCCGCAAAAAAAATAGCCGAATCTGGCTTATAATAGCGGTACCGATTTACCAGCCGGTCATAATCTTTAATCGTAGGCTTATTGCAATTAGTATCAGTAGATAATTTAAGTGAGGGTGAAGCAGCACACAGTACAGTCTTGGTAAAAGCAAGAACAATAAATGAGAATAAATATCTCCAAAACTTCAATGGCTGTGTACTTTAGTTAAGTATGTATACGGTAATTACGCACCTAAGTTATGAATATACAGCCTAATTTTAAAGCAAAATAGGTTTGACGACGTGATTTAACTAGTTACAGCGTATTGCGTAACAACTAAGTTACAGGCAATAAATAATATCAAGATGCTCTAAGCGTAAAAATTACTGCTATATGTAAAAATATGTTAAACGGCCTAACATATTTACTTGAATAACAATCAATCCGTAACTTAGCCAATGTTATATAAATTACCCTTGTACATGAATGTTTGCAGATTTTTAAAGTCGCTATTTGTTCTGATTTGTATGGCATCCATGCCAGCACTTGCACAAACAGATAGTGTAAGCATTAACACTATAGTTGATAAAACTCAAAAATACCTCGACTCCCGCCCTACCGAGAAGGTTTATATGCATTTAGATAAACCGTATTACGCAGTTGGTGATAGTATCTGGTTTAAATGTTACGTTGCTGTTGATTTACATCAACCATCGCCGCTTAGCAAAATTGTTTATGTAGAAGTTTTGGCCAAGGGCGATTCATTGGTGCAATTTCTTAAACTACCGGTGCAAAACAGTATGGCAACCGGATGCCTCCCCTTGGTGTCCACAAATTATCAGCAAGGCAATTATCGTATTAGGGCGTACACCAAATGGATGACAAACAGTGACCCTTCCTATTTTTTCGACAAAACAATAGCTATTGGTAACGCCATTGAAAACAAAGTACTTACAAAAATCACTTACAGCAACGCTGCTACTGGTAAAAATGGAAAATTAGCTGCGCGAATTTTATATCAGGATCAGCAAAGTGTGGCTTATGCCAACAAAAAAGTGAACTGGACTGTGCAAAATCAAGATGGCACAGTTATGAAAGGAAAAGGAACTACCGATGCAAGTGGTTATTTTAATGTTTCTTTGAATGATAATAAGTCAACTGATATTAGCAATGCAACTTTAGTAACAACGTTAGAACTTGAGAGCAGAAAAGCAGTAACCAGAACGTTTCCTTTGCGAACAGGCGTAAATAATTACGATGTGCAGTTCTTTCCCGAAGGAGGTGATTTAATAGAAGGTGTAAATTCCGTTGTTGCATTTAAGGCCATAAAACCAGATGGTTTTGGCACTGATATCAAAGGTACCTTAACAGACAACGAAGGAAAAACGCTGGCTACGATATCCGCTCAACATTTAGGAATGGGATTGTTTACATTTACACCAGAAAGTGGAAAAACCTATAAAGTTAACGTTGTATTTCCAGACGGATCACAAAATAGCTATACTCTTCCAAAAGCAAAAACCAGTGGCGTTGCATTAAGGGTTAATACAAAAGATCCTGCTAAGGTAATTTTAAAAATATCTGCTAATGAGCCATATTTTCAAGCAAATCAGAATAAATCGGTTTACATTATAGCGCAGTGTTCTGGTGCCATATGTTACGCTGCCAGAGCTACTTTAAAACAACAGTTAATTCCAGTTGAATTGCCTAAAGACAAGCTCAAAGCCGGAACCATTCAAATAACAGTCCTTTCGACCAGTGGCGAAGCATTATGTGAGCGTTTAGCATTTGTTTGGAAAGATGCTGAAATGTTGAACGTATCAGTATCTACAGACAAACCATCTTACACCCGCCGACAAAAAGTTCAACTAAATATATCGGCCAAAGCAGCAGCAGCACCTGCCGAAGGAAATTTCTCGGTGTCGGTTGTTGACGAAACCAAAACGCCTTTTGATGATAATGCGAGCTCTACTATTTTAACTAACCTGCTATTACAGTCGGATGTGAAGGGTTATGTTGAAAAGCCCAATTATTATTTTAACCGCACTGACGAAAAAAAGTTAGGTGATTTAGATTTGGTTATGCTTACCCAAGGCTATAGGCGTTTTTCTTACAAAGGCGTTTTAGCCGGAACGCTTCCACCATATTCTTATTTACCTGAGCAAGGCATGGAAATATCCGGTACATTACGCACACTAAACGGGATGCCGGTTAAAGGTGGTAATGTGCGGATAGTTATTCCTAATAAAAACTATTCGGCAAATGCTGTTACAAATGTTGAAGGAGAATTTAAATTCTCTAATCTCGCATTTGAAGATTCATCGCAGGTAACCATCAATGCGCGCAACAACGTGCGGGCAAACAATTTGATGCTGATGATGAACAACACATCAGGCAAAAGCCCGGGTTTGCCGCCAAACCCTAACGTTGCCGAAGAGGTGCTAAATATTGACAGTGCTTTAAATCCGTATTTACAAAATAGCAAAAGAGTTTATGATAATTCACACCAACTGCGAGAGGTTGTAATCAAAAGCACTGCAATACCCAAAACAACCAGCCATAGAGATTATCCTAGTTTATCCGGCCTGTCAAGCCAACCCGATCATTTGGTAACCAGTAATCAATTAGGTGCATGCAACAACTTTTTAATGTGTGCTTCTGCCATGCTTCCTGGTATTACATATGATAATGGCGCATTTTATATAACCCGCGATTACAATAGTGGCAATCGCACACCAACGCAGGTATTTGTAAAAGGTATGCCGGTTGATGTAACTTATTTGAACTCCATAAATATGAGTGAGATCGAGTCGGTAGAAATATTTTTAAAGGACGAATTAGGTACAGTGAACCGGACTTACAACAGTAATGGTGCTATTGTAATTAACATGAAAAAAATTGAAACCAAGCGCATTACCCTTGCCGAACTTCAGCAACTGGCGCCACCACCTTACATCATAAATATGGTACCTAAAGGCTTTGATGAGGCTAAAGAATTTTACTCGCCCCGTTACGAAGTTAAACAAGGTAATATTGCAGGCAATGATTTGCGTACAACCATTTACTGGAATCCAAATGTGAATACATTTAAAACAACCGGCGCTGCAACCCTTAGCTTTTACAATGCCGACAGTAAAGGAACTTATAAGATTATTGTAGAGGGCTGGGACAAGGAAGGAAATTTAGGCAGGTCTGTTTATCGTATTAAAGTAGAATAACACCACATTCAACTTCAAAAGCGTTCTTATAGAATTTAGTTGATTAAAATCTTTATGCTATTGTAACTGTTATCTATGAAAGTAATAAAATAAAGTATGAAGCTGTTACAAAATTCGTTTGTAAAATTAACTGGCGCAAAAGGCGTTGGTGCCGAAGCCATAGGTGCTATGGCTGTAGGCGCTCTATCTATTGGCGCTATTGCAATAGGTGCTGTAGCAATAGCAAAAGTCGCCATTAAACGAATGGCAATTAAAGAGTTGGAAGTGGGCAAACTTACCGTTGGAGAACTGGTAATCAAAAAACAACAAACAGAACAGGCAGAATAATATTTATTCTGCCTGTTCTGTTTAAAGTAAATAACTGCACTGATTTAATATTCATACGCCCCTATATCAGGCAGACTGCCCTGCGCTCGTCTTTTTCCATCAAAATCAGTAATACTATATATATTTTCACGACCGTGGTTAATAGCCGGGCTATTACTTCTAAGCCGGAAATTGGCTTTTAAGCTGTTAGCAGGCATAACAAAAGCCGGGTTTATTCCACTGAAAGACGACTTGCTGGTCACCGATATTTTTTCTTTGCCTGGACTTGTTACATTGTAATGCAAGTTGTTCTCATACATTAAATGAGTATTTTGGTAATTGGAGTTTATAAATGCATCAGAATCTGCTACCAAAATGTTGTTCACAATTTTATTGTCATCGCCGATACCTGATAGAATTTGCCCTGCGTTAAAGTCCTTGCTCCTAGAGTTGCAATAAGCTGTGTTATTTACGATGTCGATATGATCACTTTGAAAAGTATGTATACCGGTTCCACCATTATACCAGCATACATTGTTGGCAATAAGCGTGCGGGCATTGTAGGGCCCCAGTTTGGAACCGTTTTGTTTGCTTCTGAAGTCGTCTACAATGATACCATTACCATCGTAAATCTTGCACAACTTAAACCAGGGTACCAGCGATCTATTATTATAACATAAATTGCGGGTGATAAAATTATGATACCCTTTTGCCCTATCAGAGTTCCAAAACTGGTACAACGAAATACCGCTTGTTCCAAAAATGGAGTAAAGGCTATTCGCATAAACAACATTTTCGTCCACCGTCACATAATCACATTGTGACACGCCAATCCCCCCTCCCGGACAATCGTGTACTGTGTTTTTTGCTATAACAATGTGATGCGAATGTTTTTTGTTTCGACCGTCTACCTGAATGCCATTGCCATTGTATTTAGGATCGACTTTTCCTTTTTTATTGGCACAACTTTGCGGCTGTACCAAAGCTTTTGAAAGCTCGATATTGGCATTGGCTCCAGTAACTTCAAACCCCATAATCTTGATATAACTGGCGCCGTTGGTAACTGATAACCCTGCCCAACCATTAAAGCTGATAATTGGATGCTGGTTTGGGTAATTTGTGTAAACTATGTATTTATCTTTTTTACCGCTCCTAATAATATTTACAACATTACATGCAGGACATTCATTGGTATAGGTACCATTCATAACAAAAACAGTGTCGCCCGGCTTAGTAATATCTGCTGCTTCCTGGATACTTTTTTTGGGTTTGGATGCACTTGTGCCGCCAAACTTTGTATTTCCGTATTTTGAACTTACGTAATAGTTTTTGGAGTAGACATAATTGCAAACAAGCATCAGCAACAATAAGTAAGTGTATTTCATACAATGTAAGTATATAAAAGAAAACATTACTGTTAATGGAATACAACAATAGTTGTTTTTACTTTTTTGGTAAAAGATTTTTATAACTTTTATAAGCAGACAGTACAATCGTGATTAAATCTCAATATGGGCAAAATATTACACAATATGTGGAGGCTTTTACGCTTAATATAGAAATGAATATAATTTATTATTAATTAATATTTTTGTGCCAAAAAATATTAACACTACTGCGCAAACTTGAAGTCTATCATTAAGATTTGTTCTGGCATAAAAATTGGGAACTTTGGACAGTTATACTTTAATATTATTTATAATTTATTTCACTTATAGAAATAATTATTCTTATAATAAATAATATTCGCTTCAACTACTGACCTATGGAAACACGTTACTTTTATGTAATCCGTTGCATACTTGCTCTCACCGATATCTTATTGGTTAATATTTGCTTTGCCATTGGCTTTGATTTGTCAACTGCTTACGACATAAATTTTAGCCATGCCAATTATCAATATAATTTAATTGTTTGTAACCTATTATGGTTTTTAAGCACTGGCATACATAAATTATATATTGATGTAAGTATACATAGTCTGGTATATATCTACAAAGCTACTCGCAAGAGTGCCACTTTGCACTTTTTGCTATTCATAATTTTTCTATTCTTCAGTAATCAAATAAACTTTCCCAGAAACTTCGTACTTATTTTATATGGAAATTTAATTGCTGGCCTTTTACTGAGCCGGTTTATAGGCACTGCTATTATCACAACGCTGTCTAAAAGTTATAACATCAGAAAATCAGTTGCTGTGCTGGGAATGAATAGTGGCGGTTTAAAACTTGCAGACTATCTTTTAAAACAAAGCACACTAAAGTTTGTTGGCTTCCTTGACGAACACGATACGACCAAAAGTAACAAGTCAAAAACCTTTTCAATTAAAGAGAAATTAAGGGCGGCAGCGGAGTCAGGCATTGAGGAAGTTTTTGTATCTGTAGATGCCGATAAAATGAACAATTTAACTGACATCATCGAAGAAGGCGAGAAAAACTGCATCCGCCTGAAATTTGTTCCAGACTTGAGTGCATTGGAATCAAATTTTAAAGTTGATAAAATGGGGAACTTCACCGTTCTTTGCGCCCGGAAAGAACCACTTGAAAATATTGAAAACAGATTCAAAAAAAGATTGTTCGATATCGTTGTAAGTTTGGCGGTGATTGTATTCATCTTTAGTTGGCTTTATCCGCTCCTGGCTATCATTATCAAATTACAAAGTTCGGGACCGGTATTTTTTGCTCAGTTACGATCAGGAAGAAATAATAAACCATTCTGGTGCTATAAGTTCAGAAGCATGAGTTTAAATAGCGAGAGTGATGATCGCCAGGCTACATTAAATGACGCCCGGGTAACTCCAATAGGTCGATTTATGCGCAAAACCAGCTTGGATGAATTTCCGCAGTTTTTTAATGTATTGCTGGGTTATATGAGCATTGTTGGGCCTAGGCCACATATGCTATCGCATACTGATCAATACAGCAAAATCATTGACAAGTACATGGTACGTCATTTTCTAAAACCGGGTATTACCGGCTGGGCACAAATTAATGGCTACAGAGGTGAAACAAAAGACGCCGGCCTGATGGAAAAACGTGTTGAACATGATATCTGGTATATGGAACATTGGTCGGTGATGCTTGATCTGAAAATAGTGTTCCTCACTGTCATAAACATATTTAAAGGTGAAAAAAACGCTTATTAACCATTTATCATGATGAATGATAAATATTACTATAACAATTTAATAAATCCACTATCTATGAAATCTATTCCTACAAAACGTTTTACAAAAAGTACTACCTTACTGTTCATGTTTTTTGCAGCTGTAAGCTTGCTTTCGTCATGTGCTTCATACGATAAAATACCTTACTTTCAAGATTTAAGTCGTCAACAAATAACTTCAGAAAACATCAGTAACTATAATATGCTGACCATACAGCCTGAAGATCGAATTTCTATCAGCGTAAATAGCGTTAATCCAGAAGCTGCTGCTGTTTTCAATAATAACGTACCTAACGCCGGTACCACTTCTGATAATCCGGTTTATGGATATGTAGTTGACAAAAAAGGTGAAGTTAACCTGCCATTGGTTGGCATCGTTAAAGTAGCCGGTTTAACAACCGATCAAGTATCGGCACAGTTACAACAACAATTAACTGCCTACTTAAACCGTCCAACAGTTTCTGTACGCGTGGTGAATTTTAAAGTTGCGGTATTAGGTGATGTAATGCGTCCAAACATTTACCACAGTGAAAGCGAAAGATTGACCGTTACTGAAGCTTTAAGCTTAGCTGGTGATTTAAATATTACTGCTAAACGTGACGATATTATTTTAGTAAGAGAAATTGAAGGTAAAAGAACTTATATTCCAATTGATTTAACTTCTAAAAAAATATTCGAATCTCCGTATTTCTATCTTAGAAGCAACGATTTGATTTTTGTACAGCCTAGCAAAGAAAAATTGAGCACTATCAACACTGGCTACCAAAAAGCTAGCTTAATTATTTCGGCACTATCGTTGCTTGCAATTAGTATCTCACTATTCACTAACTAAGAAATATGAACGTACGGCCAACGGCTGTTAGTAAAACAGCCGATAATAATCAATTCGCTGATTTGCGTACAGTATTATCCAAATACTTGTATCACTGGCCTTTGTTTATACTTGGATTAATTATAGCTGCTGTTGGGGCATATGCCTATATGCGTGTGGTTAATCCGGTTTACGAAATCAGTGCGACAATTTTGGTTAAAGACGAAAAGAAAGCACCTCAGGAAAAGGCTGCATTACCGGAGCTGGAGCAATCCAGCTCTCCTAAAAACGCTGAGGCTGAAATTGAAATTTTAAGATCCAAAAAGCTGATAAGCCAGGTTGTTAATGATTTACAATTGTGGACCAATTATAAAACCAACGAGGATTTTAAAACGGTAGATTTATACGAAACCACACCTTTCAAATTTATTTTGCTGCAGAAAGGTGCTGATATTCGTGACAAAGAGTTTAAAGTAACCATTAAAGATAAGAGCACCTATCTTATCGAAAGCATGAACGGTAAGCAGCAAACTATATCTTTCAACTCTAGCACACGTAACAGCTTAGGTTTATGGATGTTAAAACCAACCAGCTATATTGACCAATACATAGGGTCCACTATAACTGTACAGGTAGATGATCAGTTAGATGTGAGCAATGCTTACCTGAAAGGGCTGGATGCACATTTGTTGGATAAAACTGCGCCGACTATCGGTTTGTTCGTAAACGACGAAGTGCCAAAACGTGGTCAGGACTTTTTGAATAGCTTAATAAAAGCTTACAACGATGCAGCTTACGCCGAACAAAAGCGTACCACAAAAAGCACTATAGACTTTATTGACAACCGTTTAGCATCATTAAGCGGCGAACTTAATCATGCTGAGAAAAAAGTTGAAGGCTATCGTAGCAGTCAGGGTTTAACCGATATCAATTCACAATCAAAAGTATATCTGGAAAGTGTTCAGACGAATGATAATAAGTTAAATGAAGTCAACGTACAACTAAACGTAATAGACGGCATTGAACGTTATGTTAATTCATCGTCTAATGGCACCGCGCCGGCTACTATTGGTATAACAGATCCTACGTTAAACAGTCTAGTTGAAAAGTTGTCTGAACTGCAGTTAAAGCGTAGTGCATTGTTGGCTTCTACGCCAGAAGGCAACCCCATGTTTGAACCTATTAACAAACAAATAGTATTAACTAAATCTGCTATTAAAGAAGCTATTCGCGGTATTAAATCGTCGTTGTTGAATTCAAAGTCTCAGCTACAATCATTTAATAACAAATACGAATCTTCTATTCGCGACATCCCGGTTCAGGAACGTCAGTTTGTTGATATGAAACGTCAACAAAGTATTAAAGAAAACTTGTACGTCTACCTGTTGCAAAAGCGTGAGGAGTTGGCATTAAGCTATGCTTCAAGTTTTTCTGACGCTCGTATTGTAGACCAGGCTAACGTTGGTGATATTAAGTGGCCAAGAAAGTCATTAGTAGCAGTTATCGCCCTGTTGGCTGGTTTGGGTATACCATTCTTTATTATCTATTTTAGAAATTCATTTAATAATAAGATTACAAGTAGACGCGATATTGAAACCGCTTTATCTGTACCTATTTTAGGTGAATTATCTTATGAAGAAGTTGACCGCAGTGCTATTGTGGTAAACAACCGCCACCATTTAATTGGCGAACAGTTTAGAACATTACGTACCAATCTAAATTATCTGCATCAACTTAGTAAAATGAAACCTGCCGGCATGCAGCTTAATTTAGAAAAGGGCTATGTGTCTGCCGGTGTTAACGACCATCATATTAACCTGGAAGGCAAAGGCAGAGTTACCTTACTTACTTCAAGCATATCAAAAGAAGGTAAGAGTTTTGTTAGCACCAATTTGGCGGCTTCGTTAGCTGCATCCGGACGTAAAACGGTATTGCTGGAAATGGATTTGCGTAAACCACGTGTATCTACGGTGTTTGAATTACCTACAAACCATCCCGGTATCAGCGAGTTTTTGTCGTACAATATCACTACTGATAGCATTATACAGCCATCAGGTAAGGTCGAGAATTTAGATATCATTGGCTGTGGCCAGATTCCTGAAGACCCATCGGAATTGTTGGAAAAAGACCGTTTAGTTGAAATGATTGCCGATTTGAAAGAACGTTATGATGACGTGGTGATAGACACCCCTCCTCTGCACTTGGTTACTGATGCCATGATTATTTCAAGGCTCACCGACGTTTCTTTATACATTGTACGCCAAGGTTATACCGGCAAAGATGAATTAGTATTCATCAAAGATGTACATGAAGCTGAAAAGCTTCCGAACATGAATGTTGTGTTCAACGGTATCAAAAAGAAAAAGTATGGCTATGGGTACAATTATGATAATAGCTATTACAATACCGAGAAAAACAAGACTTCAGCCAGAACGGCATTTAAACAATTTTTAAGCAGGTTTTAAACCTGCTTAAAAATTGTTCCTTACAGACAACCAACGTCAGTTCGCTTTTTTATAAACACTACCTATGCTAAAAAATGCTGGATAGAATGATCTTTATTTTACCTGTTATCACCCTGCTCCTGTTTGTAATTAATGTATTTTACAGGGGTAACAGTGTGCAATCCTGCCTGTTATTTGTACTTACCCTATTGCCTTTAATGGACTTGAAAGTAACGCCTGAGGCATTAGGTGGGTTCAAAACATTTGATGTCATTAGCTTTTACTGTTTAATTTTTCTTCTGAAAGAATTTATTACTATTGACCTAAGCGGCAGAAATAACTTTTATTTCTTACTGTTTTTTACCATGGTGGTAATTTTCTTGTTAGGCGGCTTAGCTTCAGAATTTCCGGAAAAGACTTATTTAAAGCTGGTCAAATTCTTGCCTATTTTTATTTTTGCAAGATTTTTTTTGACAGAGATTTACAAGGACGAAGATTTTTTGCCAAAAGCAATACAAGCACTAAAGGTAAGTTACTTAACGGCACTTAGCTTTTTACTTGTTCAATGGATTGTAGGATTGAAGTTTACCTTTTATCCTGGTCTTCACCCCAATACTATAGATCCGATTTACCATATCGTCAGATATCCTGGAGTGTTTTATGACTCTCAAGCAAGTGGGCAATATTTGGCAATGGGTAGCTTCTTATTCTTATATATTGAAGACGGTGCCTCACGAAAAACATACATCTTTAATTATACAGTATTTGCCTTGTCAATTTTGGCTATCAACTTGGCGGGCAGTCGTTCTGCATTCGGCGGCTTCGCCATTGGTGTAATGATCTCATTCTTTCTGGCAGCCCGCAAATACAGGATATATGGTGCAGTAGCTTTGGTTGCGGCTTACTTAATTTTTACAGGTGTGGCTATCCATACCGGTGTATTCGATCGGACAGAAAATCTTTCTGAGGACTTTTTATTCCGCCAGTCAATCTGGAAAAAGGCGTTTGAGATTTCACAAAAACATCCTTACCTAGGTATTGGATCCGGTAATTATCAAAGTTACGTAACCCGGCATGCACAGGATCAATACTTAGAAATTGAAGACGGCCAACTGGTTTATTTTGACCAGCCAGAAAACGGCTATTTGAAAATTATGGTTGAATTAGGCTTTATTGGCTTTTTTATATTTATGCTTTACCTGCTTGTGCCGCTTGCTAAAGGATTTATTCAATATATAAAAGGGTTTGTAGATAACCGAATTGCATTTTTCATGGCATCTTTAATTAGCTGGATAGTTGCCTTTAACACCGTATATTCCATCTATGATTACCGGTTGCTTATTATGGTAACCAGCATGATTGTTTTAATTGTTTCTTATCCTGCTAAAGCTTACTATTATGAAGTGGCCGAGAACCAGCAAGTCTAAATACCTACAGTCAACGCTGGTTAAAAACAGTGCATGGGGACTTGTAGCCAATATTTTGCAGATATTATTCGTGTCGGCTTTTTTTGCTATCGTTGCCCGCAAATATCCTTCCGGCGAATTTGCCCGCTTCATGATATCAACCACCGTTTATCAAATTATCGCGGCATTTTCGTCTATGGGTTTGGGGCAGTGGTTTATTCGCCAGTACCTGTTAGAAGACGACAAAGTTTCATTTACCAGCAAGTTTCTAAAAACGCAACTCGGTTTAGGCCTGCTCTTTTACTTTGTAAATCTGGTACTAGCCTTTATCATTTATCAAGATACACAAATCAGAACCCTTTGCTTCATACTGGGAACGAATATTATATTCGATAATTTTATCAATGCAATCAGGACTTTGAATATTGCTGAGAATGAGCAGCGTAAAACGGCTACTATATTAGTGATAGATGGCTTTTTGAAATTACTGGTTGGTTGCCTTTTATTTATTTCGCCTTTCTCGGTAATAGTGTTATCGGCCCTGATGATTGTTGTTAGAATATTTACGCTAAGCCTATTTGTTAAACTCGGTTCTTCTAACAGTATTAGTCTGAAGCTGCTTTGGCAGGCGCAAATGTCTTATAACGACTTAAAAGCACTGGTTATAAAAAACTGGCAGTTCATTGTAATTGGTAGCATATCAATTATCTATTGGAAAATTGGCAACATCATTATTTCTAAAGTGTTGACATTGACTAATGTGGCTGATTATGAAATTGCGTTTCGAATTTTTTCAGTGTTCCAGATTCTGCCAATTGTAGCCTCTGCAACCATATATCCGCAATTCATAAAACACTATAATGAAAAAAACATAACTGGATTAAGGAAGCTATTCGATAACCTTTTCTTACTATACACCATTTTTGCAGTATTATCTTATGCATTTGTTTATACGTTTTCTGGCTTGTTTGTTCCATTAGTTTTTGGAAATGGTTATCCGGGTGCCATTTCTTGTTTGCAGCAAATGTTTTTAGCATTTCTGTTATTGCCCACTGTATTATTACAAGCAAATTTAATTGTAGCTATACGTTCAGAAAGAACCGACATGTGGTGTAATGTGGTGAGCTTGTTTGTGAATATAGCCGGTTGTTTTGCAGGGTTATATTTTGTAAAAGACCTTTCAGTAATTAATTATTCGGTATTCGCGTCGTTTATTGTATTTCACGTTTTGCAGGATATACTATTAATACGCAAACGATTAATGACAATAAGCCATTGCCTGGCATTTTACTTAGTATTAGTTGCAACAATATGGTCTTGCCAGCACTTTACAGTGTATGTAAATCCATATGGCTTTTTTATATCGTTTACAATAATAATAGCAACTCTCGCTGTATCACTTTTCCTTTTAAAAAAAAAGAAAATCGGCACTATAAATAATTATAAAACAGTTATACAAAGCGAGTAAAAGCATAATTTCATTTTTCACATAGCATCATAAATCAATTCTGGTTAAATAGATCTGTGTTGACACCATCGGAACTATATATTAACAGAACCGCCTGATATTTAGTTTCGCCTGATGAAAAGCTTACTTTCAATATTGAAGCATGACAGTTGTTTACTATACATCAACTTACTTTTTAGATATATCGCTTGAAGTAATCAATGTGTTAAAGACGCAGGTAAATCTCCATGTATTTATTGAAATCACATCTTCATCTAAAAACATGACGGTTGCTGATGTTAAGAGTTTACCTTCGGACCAGTATTTGATACAACCTTGCGATTTGTTGACAACTGACAGCTACGAGTATGTAAAGCCATATCTTGCTGGCGTGGCAAGCGTTCATTTTGTAGCACATAAACATCCAACAGGCTTTTCATTTTCTACCATCAATGCATCATTGGCGGTTTGGAATTATATAAAAAGCTTTAAGCCGGAAATTCTGCATTTTGAAGGTTACACATTAAGAACAATAGGCATGATGCCTTTTTTGTTTAAGTTTAAAAAAGTGTTCATGACCATTCATGACCCTGTCCCCCATTCGGGCGAACAAAGCTGGAAGATCAGCTTGCCGAATTTTTTGTTTTTTTATCTACCATTCAAGAAGCGTTTTCTATTTTACTCAGAGTTTGCCCGTAATTTGTTCATTAATCATTACAAAAAAGTTAAGGAGCTAAAGTTGTTGGTTCATATGCAACCGTTTTATGCCTACCAGTCGTTAGTTGAACCTAATGTTCAAGAGAAAAAGCACATCTTGTTTTTTGGGCGCCTATCGCCCTATAAGGGCGTTGATGTGTTGCTCGCGGCAATGCAAACGGTATTAAAAAGCTACCCTAACGAAGTACTGGTAGTGGCTGGCAAATCGGTTAATGGCTATACGTTTGATGATAGCGTACTTGGGAAGTATCCTAACAATATCATCATTCATAACAGATACATTCCAAACAAAGAGTTAATGGCGTTAATTAGCTCAGCAAAATTTGTGGTATGCCCTTACTTAGACGCTACGCAAAGCGGTGTATTAATGACTACATTTGCCTTAAATACACCTGTTATAGCCAGTAATGTTGGCTCTTTTCCTGAATTTGTAAAGGACGCGTACAATGGCCTGCTAGTACCACCTAACAACCCGCTGGCTTTAGCAGAGAAGATTAAGCTTGCCCTTAAAAACGATTTTTATAAGCAGATGCAGGATAATATTGTGCTAGACAATAGTCACCATAATTGGCAAGTAAGCTTGCGTTCTGTTTTAGATGAATATATAACTGACTGATCATTACAAAACGTTTAATGAAAGAAACAATCAGCAGAACAGGTTGGATAGATAACATCCGGGTAATTGCCACAATTGCAGTGATAGCCGTACACGTTTCTACCCCACCTGTTTTTACCATGTACCATCCTAACGGTGCTGACAATACAGCCTGGTGGATCGGTAACGCATTTGATTCATTGTTCCGCTTTTGTGTGCCGTTATTTGTTATGATTACCGGCGGCTTGCTTTTGCCTCAGCAAATTGGTTTTACTGCTTTTTTAAAAAAGCGACTAACCCGCATTTTATTGCCTTTTGTTTTTTGGAGCTTGATATACATAGGTTACAACCTGGCTTTAAATATCCGAGATCATGGGTTTGGTGTATTTCATTACCTACCGTCTTGGGTGTTTGCACAAATTGTACAGGGCGCCGCACCACACTTGTGGTACATTTATATGATTGTTGGCATTTATCTATTTATACCCATTGTTAAACCTTGGGTAACGCAGGCCAGCAATAAAGCAATACTTTTCTTTTTGGGAATATGGCTTATGGTAACAATAGTTACACAGCAACAGTTGGTGAAATTAGATTCGCCGTTGGATTTAAGATATTTTAGTGGATACATGGGTTATCTAATTCTGGGTTACTATCTATCCGACAGACTTGCAATAACATCGAAAGTGCGGGCTGTAGCCGCGCTGATGCTCATAGCTGGTTACGTAATCACACTGGCTGGAACTTTTTTTATAACCAAAAGCAACGGACATTTTTTACATACCTTTTATGAGTATTTAACTTTTAATGTGATACTTACAAGTGCCGGTGCATTTATCCTAATAAAAGGTTACACTTCGTACAGTGGTAATTCTCTATACACAAAACTTCGAGACGTCATTAGTCGTTATGGTTACGGCATTTATTTGGGGCATTTGTTGGTACTTAACATCATGTCTTTTTTCAGAATAGATTACAGTTTTATCACGCCACTTATAGGTATACCTGCTTGTACAATGCTTTGCCTTGGGGTTACGTGTGCAATTGTGTATTTATTGAATAAGCTACCATTCGGCAAGTATGTTGCTGGTTGACAATTATTTGTAACATGAACTTTTTTGAATTTATATTTCAAGACTGGCGGGCCAATAAGGGCAATATTAAAGGTAGAATTATATTGCTGTTATTTCGCATAGCTAATTTTTGCTCCACCCGCCGGATATATTATTATATTGGGTTTCCATATCTTTTGATATACCGTATTTTGGTTGAGTGGTTTTTTAGCATTGAGATACCTTGGAATACAAAGATTGGCCGCAATTTTCACCTTTACCACGGGCAGGCGCTGGTGATGACCAACGAAGTTGTGATAGGCGAAAATTGTACGCTGCGGCAAAGCACTACTATAGGTAATAAGCAATTACCCGGTGACGGCTTTAGCAGTTCGCCGGTATTGGGCAACTACGTAGATGTTGGCAGCAATGTTTGTATCATTGGCAACATTATCATCGGCAGTCACACAAAAATTGGCTCAGGCGCTGTTGTGGTAAAGGATGTACCCGCTTATAGTGTAGTTACAGGAAACCCTGGTGTAGCCAGACCCAGAAAAGATATTACTGACACATTGAAAGATTTAAATGAGCAAGCCCAAAGTATTATTTAGCATACCCACCCGCCATCATGTAGAAATAGCTTTAGATGAGTTAGAAGGTTTGCAAGAACTAGGCTATGAATGTGAAGGTTTTCCCTATGCAGCAAAAGAAGGTATCACTTCTAAAGCCGGACGACTAAAAGTGATCTTTCAAAATGCTCTGCAATTAGTTAGCATAGCCAAAAAATTCAAACCCGATATTATCTATTTTAACTCGAGACTGGAAGCACTGGCAGGTTTACGCGACTACATCACTATTCGTGTCGTTAAAGCTTTGTATCGAAAAAAAGTAAGATTTGTAATAAAATCCCATGGGTCTGACCTGGAAGTGTTAGACCGCTCTGGTTTCATCACACACAGCGTTATAATTCCATATTTAAAAAAGAACGTAACCGGCTGGCTATTTCTATCCTCAGAAGAAAAAAACAAGGTGGTAGACGCTGGTCATTTATCACCACAAAAAGTTTTTGTAACCAAAAACGTTGTACGTGTTAACCATTTCAAAAAGGACATCCAGTTTAAAAGTAAACTTAATATTCCGGTAGATGATAAGGTGCTGCTTTATGTTGGCAGATTGATTAAAGAAAAAGGTATTTATGATGTAGTAAATGCTTTCGCCCAAATAAGGTCGACTGCAAAAGCAAAGTTAGTTATTGTCGGTTGGGGTGCTGAAGAAGAATCTCTTAAACAGCTTTGTGTACAGCTTGGCATCAACGATGATGTGATTTTTACCGGATTTATTCCAGAGAAGGATGTGGTTGATTTTTATGCCAATAGTGATGTACTGGTGTTCCCTACCTATTTTCCGGAAGGTTTTCCTATGTCACTATTTAACTCGGTATCCGCCGGATTACCTATCATCACCACCCCAACACGCGCGGCCACAGATTATTTATCTGATCCTGACAATTGTCTTTGGGTGAAACCACAAAACCCGGATAGTATCGCAGTTGCTATGCTCACCTTATTGCAGTCGGATGTATTAGCGCATAATATGAGCCGAAATAACCTGCAAAAAGGCAAAGAGTTTAGTAAACAACACGTTTGCCTAGAATTGGCCGAAACACTAAACGCAATAATGCTACTATAATGGGAATCACCAGCTGGCTAAAAAAACTAAGGAATGAATATTTGCGCCGGATAACCTATCGAAAATATCAAATAGGTTCGGGCTTTCATAGCGGTATCAGAGTACGCATTTGGGCAAGGCAAAAGGTGGTGATCGGCAAAAACTTTTACATCGGCCGGGATTCCTTTATAGAAAGCGACGTAGTTATAGGCGATAATGTAATTTGGGCTAATCGGGTGGCGTTAGTTGGCCGCTATGATCACCATTATCAACAAATTGGAATGCCTATACGCTTGGCTTCTCAAATACGCGACGCTGACTACAACTGGTTAGGCGTAGATAGCTTGACCATTATTGAAGATGATGTATGGGTAGGCTATAATACTACTATCATGAGCGGCGTCACTATACAGACGGGCAGCATCATTGCTGCAGGCTCAGTTGTTACTAAAGATGTAGAGCCTTATTCCATTTATGCTGGTGTTCCCGCCAGGAAAGTAAAAGATCGCTTTAACTCAAAAGAAGATCTGAAAAGACACATTGAACTTTACGGCAAAAATTTTAAGAGCAAATAGTAGTTTTTGCATTTTATACCGTTCAATATCAGTACGTTCACTCGTTATTAAGCGTCAACGTTAACTTTTTGTTGTTTTATTTAATTAAAACGATACCTTTGTAAAGTGTGAAATAATATGTTACACAAATTGTGCAATAATTTGGTGTAATTTGACGTAAATTTAGGTCATTCTACTATACTTAAAATACTTAACTATAAGGTATTTTCTTAATGGCATATGTTTTGTTAATTAAGTATCATTGTTACGCACATATTATTTCAGAAAAAATATATCGTATCAATAAATTTAATAATATAGAATATTTTAATGGTTATTTTATTTGACTATATAGAATGTAAAGTAACTAAATGTTAAACTGTTTATTGAGAGAGACTAATGATACAATATCAACAACCATATAGCTTTATCGATTACCCTCTATTTACCGATACTTTGGATGAGTTAAATACAAGTTCAAACGGTAACGCTCCTCAATCATCAATTCTAGTAAATACAATAAACCAATATTCATACTGTGTTGCCAACGAAGATGCAGCGTTTAAAGAGTCTCTTCAGCATTCTGATATTCTGCTTCCGGACGGTGTAGCTGTTGTTGCGGCAGCGAGATTGTTAACCGGAAAAAAAATTAAGAAAATTGCCGGTGCTGACTTACATCAGTATTTATTGACAGATTTGAACAACAAAAACGGTAGTTGTTTTTACCTGGGTGCATCAGACGAAACGTTGGCTAAAATTAAAAGCCGCATGGCGTTTGAGTATCCTAATGTAAAAGTTGAAACTTATTCTCCACCATACAAAAAAGACTTTAGCACTGAAGATAATCAAAAGATGGTAGAAGCCGTTAATGCTTTTAAACCAGATGTTGTGTTTGTAGGTATGACTGCCCCTAAGCAGGAAAAATGGGCTTACGAGCATAAAACTAAATTGGATACTAAAATTATTTGCACTATTGGTGCAGTGTTCGACTTTTATGCAGGTACCGTGCAAAGACCAGGAGACGTTTATGTAAATTTGGGATTAGAATGGTTTGGCCGCTTAGTTAAAGAGCCAAAACGTTTGTGGAAACGCTACTTATACTTTGGACCCGTGTTTGTTGGCTTGATGCTAAAAGAGAAAGTTAAAAAAACCTTTTCGAGAGCTCAGTCTTTAGATAAGGTTCTTGTATAGAAAGATTGAAAATATTATATAAAGGCTTAACTAATTTAGTTAGGCCTTTTCTTTTAACGCATCTCTGCAATAAACATCATTATCTGCTGGCATAAGTTATTGTAGTAGCTTTTGCTTGACCTAAAGTATTAGCTACTAACAATACTGACGAGTAAGGGCTAATCGTAATTTTATCTCGATGAATTTTATTACGCATATCAACGTATGGCTTATTCAGCGTTATAACTTTCGCTTTGTTGCTTGCATTGTATTCAAACAAAACTGAACTGCTTGACGGTACTTCGGTAGAAGATTGATCTTTACCGTATGCCGACTGCCAGTTGGATAAGTTATAATTTTGATTAAATCCTTTTCCGTTTTTAACTACAGACGCTTTAATGTTATTCCCGGAGGCAACATTTTTTGATTGACAGTATACGTTGCTATCTATCTGTCCAAACGCTTTAATGTCATCCTGATGTGATGAAAATTTTGCCGTAGACTGCTGCCCGTTCGAAACGAATGTGTTATTTCTGATATTGTTATTGCGAATGTAACTGCTGGACGCCATGTAATGGTCTTGCTCTAAACGTAGTTGCACACCGTTGTTGAACACTATGTTGTTAAAGATATCAATATCTTTAGCGTTGTGAATTTTAATGCCGTTGTTAGCACATTGCGATACGGTGTTATCGTTGATTACTACGCTTTCCGAATTATCATCTATGTAAATACCCTCTGCCTGCAACGAGTTTGTAAAAGTTGCGCCAGCGCTATTACCAATACCATGCAAAATAATATTGCTTTCTACTCGTTTATTTACGGTTTTAGACCAATCGCCTATGTAGATACCTGCACCGTCATCTTTGGTTAGGCAAAAGTACGCTACGTAGTTATTTTTGGCCCATGATGAGTTACCACCAAAGTAAATGCCGTTGTAACCTACACTATCAATCCTGTTTTTCTCAATTTTAGTATTATCTCCAAATGAAGTTATAGCTTCATAAGTACCAGAGCCGCTTTTACCCATACCGGCTATCAAGCCAACGTTTTTAATTTGATTATCACTTATGATAGAATTGGAACAACCTGCGTCGAAGTTTATTCCGTTGGTTAAGGCATCACTAATTATGCAATTTTTAACTACCATAAACGGCGTATAGTTGGCGTATACAGCTTCTGAGCCGGTTTGTGTAATGCTACAGTTTTTAATTTGGATGTTTTTTGATTGTATGATATTAAACGCATTGTTGCCAGCGCCAACAAAGGCAATATTCTCAAAATTTAAATAGTTAAAACGGTTTATATCCACTAAGTTGTGAACGACACTTGTACTGATAGTATATGCTGAAGGAGACTTGGAACCAAAATAAACCATCATCGATTTACGGGTGCGGTCATAATACCATTCGCCCAACTGATCAAGCGTTCTTGCATCGTTTTGTATGAAGTATCCAAAATTGTTTGTTGGATTTGCTTTGGTTCCCGCTGCATAAGTAATGGTACTACCGTTATGGCCAGCAATGGCACTACGATCAATTATCCACCTGTTTTTACGGATAACTATTTCAGCCCCCATCCAGTTAATCTGGTCAGTTAACTGATTGTCCGTTATAGAAAAGTTTTCGTTGTGAGATTCATAAGAAAGGTAACCTTTATTAGGATAGCGACCTATAGCTTGCTGATTGCCATTTAAAATCAGGGACTCGCCAGTAGCTTCACATGCGCTTTCATAAATACCGGCTTTCACTTGCTTCCAATTTTTAAGAGAAATTAGACCGTTAATTTCCGGCAAGCGTCCGGAACCATATGCACCGAAATATATGGGCGCAAATACAGCCCCAGACCGGCTAGGGATGATACCGCCGTTGAAGACCTCTCCCCTTTTAAAAACGACAGAATCTCCTGGACTTAAATATTTAAAATAAGCATTTAATTTCTCTAAGCTTTTCCAAGGTGTAGCCGGGCTATGTGCCTGTACGCTTGTGTAATTATCATTTCCGGCTATACTTGAAAAGTAATAAGTAGAAGCATGAGAGACGGTGCTGTCCCCCAGCATTCCTAAAAGACACGTTAGTCTTGTGAAAAGTCTTGTATGTTTTAAGCTAGCGGCTAATATTGACCTTTTCATAATTCTTAGCTATATTTTTCTTTGTAGTAGCGGAATGAACCATTAAAAAGACGATATAAAAGAGTATTACAACTAATATATTGCCTATTATTTGAGCGATAGGAACTATGGCTTTCTGAAGCTGCATTATCATGTCCATATTACCTGTTGCTTTCATAATACTCCTTTGAACGTTAACTGAATTAATTAAGTTACGCCAAATACACAATTTTGTACTTTTTAAGAAACACTTTCATTCCCGACACTACACAGTTTGTTATACAACTTTAAATTCCAAACATATATTTTGCTGATTTAACACATGTTTCGACAATATTAACTTTACAACATTTTGAAGTGGCACGGTTTTAGATAAAGTGCCCCGCTTTAAGCAGATATATCCTTACGAAACCTTTAGGTATGATTTCAAAATTCAAAATATAAGGTATTTTATATGTTATATATATGATTATATTTGGTTATAGGCGGTAGCGTTGCTAGTAGATTGCAACAAAAAAGCGCCTTGTTACGGGCGCTTCAAAAATTAACAAAACGTGTATTATTCTAAAACTTGCTATTCATCACTATATCTGTCGTTGCGCCAAGGATAAGCCGTGTTTGAATATCCCCTGTCTTCCCAGAATCCAAGTTTGTCTTCCGTCAAAAATTCAATCCTTTTGATCCATTTAGCACCTTTCCAAGCATACAACTGAGGTGTAATCATGCGCACAGGTCCGCCGTGCTCAATGGGTAATGGTTGGCCTTCAAAAGTATGAACCAATAAAACGTCAGGCTTAAGCGCCTCTTCTAATGAAATGTTTGTCGTATAAGTGTCGTACCCATAACATAGTATATGAGTGGCGTTTTCATGCGGTTGAACCAAGGCGGCTAGATCAAGCATACTCACGCCTTTCCAATGCATATTTAATTTAGACCAGGTAGTTACGCAATGAAAATCAGAAACGTCTTTGGTTTGCGGTAAATCCATAAATTGCTTCCAAGTAAGCCGCACGGGATTATCTACTGCACCATTAATTACTAGTCGCCATCTTTCAAAGCTGATATTGGGTTGATAGCCTAAATCCAATACAGGCCACTTGCTGGTTACCGTTTGCCCTATAGGAACAGCCGGCATTCCATGACGATTTATGGAGCCACTACCTTTAGGCGACTCGTCGGCAACGGAAGGCGTTGATTTCATTTTTTCTTCGAACCGGGCTTTCAATTTCATCCGGGTCTCTATTACACGATTCAACTTTTCCGAATTTTCCATCACAAATTTATTTAAGCTTTTTCTAAAATTACAGTTGCCTTTTGTTGCGTTCTAAATCTAAAAATTACAAACATAATCAGCACTGATAACATAATCAGCACCAAGTAGCTGTAACTTAAATTTCGCTCGTCTTTAGCCGGTAATACATTAACAATGCCATAGCTTAAAAATGAAACGATCACATAATTGATACCGCCGGTTAGGCCACCCGCTATACCCGCGTTTTTAGGAAACTTACCCAAGCAATAAGTAAAGTAATTATTAAAAGTAAAACCTGCTGCTACGTGAATGATAAACGCAAACAGCATCATAGAATATAAGTTGTTTACCCATTGCAAACTTACAATCATGCAAATCACAAACAAAGTTTGCAAAGCCAGATTTGCCGCCATACGTTTGTAAAAAGGCTTGTTAATAGTTGCTTTACCTATGAACCCACCAACCATCCAGGCAAAGCCCAACACTAACGAACTGTAGCCAGCAATAACCGGCGACAAATTTAAGTGGTGTTCAATAATGAAGGGCCCGGTCATGTTGTAGATCATTACCATACAATACGATAATCCCAACATTACGACACCTAAACTAAAGCTGGCCGTTGTAATCATATCCTTATAAATAGCCGTAATTTTTTTTAATTGAAATTCGGTAACGTGCACCAATGTTTCGCCACTATAAATCAATTCCAATACTATAAATACCACGGCTAACGCAGCTAAAAAATAAAAATTAGATTCCCAGCCAAAAGCGTTTTGAAGGTAACCGCCGATAAATGGAGCTACGATTGGCCCTGTAGACCAGATAATGGAAAACAAACTTAAATAGTGCTTTAGCTTATTACCAGAAAATACATCCACAAAAAACGCGCGTTTAGCTACAATGATAATGCCTACTGTAATACCGTGCACAATGCGCATGAGGTAGATCAAATAAATATTGTGGGTAGTAGCAACCACCAAACAAGATAAAGCAAAGATAATAAGCGAAATTATACTGGGCTTGTACCGGCCAAAACTATCCAGAAAGCTGCCAACAAATAACTGAGAAACGCCATAACTTATTAAAAACAAGCTTAGCGTGAGTTGCACCTCAATACTGCCGGTATGTAAGCTTGCCGACATATTAGGAAGCGAGGGAATATAAATATCGGTTGCGAAACCAGATAAGGGTAAAAGGCCAAATGCCAGAAGCGTTGCTACGCCCTGATTTTTCTGTTTCATAGCGGCGCAAAATTACCATATCTGCCCGGTAATCAATATTTGAATTAACAGCGCTTTGTAAAACTGTAAGTTCAAAGTTTGTGCGTACAAAACATGCAGAATATTGCAGAAGTGCTTTTTACTTTTAAATGTACCGGCAAATGTGTATAATCACTAAACTTGCATTCCAAAGCCATTACACCACTCATGGAGTCTCTTTATTACATCCACTCGCCGTTTCAAATTCATCTTACCTTTTACCCGGTAATTGAAAGTCTTGAGAAAAAGGCAGAGCAGTCTACCGGTGATAGAGCTGCTGAAGCGCGGGAATTGTTGAAGAAAATTAATGAAAGTCCTGAATTAAGATCAGGCATTACCAATGTAGACCAATTAAATAAGAATGCAGATATCATCAATCGCCTGCTCAGCGATTTCTTTCCTGCTGACCTGGCACTAAATGAAATTAAGGCGATCAGCATGCCTTATCAACGTGTGATATTTAACCATACAGAACGCTTTAAAAATATACTGGCGGCCGCTGGACCCGGCTTTGAGCTTAATATCAGAGATTTTGATGAACATCAGTCTTATGTTTTAAGTTGTTGTATCATCTTAAACGAGCACTACGGCACACAATTGGATTTCACCAAGCCATTGTTTGCCGATATTCCAACAGCAAAAGGTACCATTAGGCACTACCGCATTATGTACAACGCCGATTTTATGGAAATTTTTCCAACCAAAAAATCGGTACCGCTTACTCAAGATGATATTGACCTCCTGCTGGACAACTATGACAACATTGACCTTTGGATGGAAAAATTCCCGAAAGACAGTTGGATATTAAAAGGCTTTGCCATTATGACGTTGTATGATGCAACAATAGAAAACGCCGTATCTATACTGAAAGAAAAGTTGCTCAGTTCAAACGTTAAAGGTTTTCGTCAAAGTATTGAATCTATATTTCGCTCCATTTACGTCAGTCCAAACATTCGTGTTGGGTTTACCCTTTTTAATCGTGAAGAATACACTTTTAACGTTGCGCCTTTTGGTGATCCAATGCAAAGCTTCTTGTTAAACGGTCATGAAAAGATAGCCAAGGATGTGTTATGCGATAACTCTTATTGTACTTTAATAGAGCAGCATCATTACTTTGCAGTTTCAGATATTGTTGAGTTTGGACGTAAATTTCCGGACAATCCTATAGCAACTCGTTTTATGGCGCAAAATATTCAGAGTTTCATTTTAGCGCCGGTAGTGAAACAAGGAACTTTATTGGGGATATTTGAGTTAGTGTCTAGCGTCCCTAAAGAACTTAATAGTGTTAATGCGCATAAGCTAGAATTGGTAATGCCATTTTTAACAGATACTGCTGATCGATTATTAACCGAATATCAAAATCAGGTTCAGGCCGTCATACAAACCAACTATACCACCATCCACCCCAGCGTTTACTGGAAATTTCAGGACGAAGCACATAAGTACATCCGTGCGCAAAGACAGGGAAAAGATTATATGCTGGATTCTGTATTGTTTGAAGATGTACATCCGCTATATGGACAGGCGGATATTAAGGGCTCGTCTGAAGCCAGGAATTATAGTATTCAAAAAGACTTAAAGCGGCAATTGAAAGCGTTAACAACATTGCTTCAACAAATTACCTTGCAAAATGACGAGTTGGCATTTACAGAAGAGCAAGCCAAGCTGGATGAAATTCTAGAAATTCTTGAGTACCCAATACAAGCTAACACTGAGCAGTATATTACTGATTATTTATCTCATGACATACATCCCAAATTAAGAAAGCTTCAGATGCCATTTTTAGGCGAATATCTTTCTGAAACAGGAAAGGAAACGGGTATGTTTTACCATTACCGCCGTAAGTATGAAATAACAGTATCATTAATAAACAGCCAGTTGGCTACTTCAATGGATAGGCGGCAAAAAGAAGCGCAACAAATTTATCCACACTACTACGAGCGGTTTAAAACTGACGGTGTTGAACATAATATCTATTTAGGAAATTCAATTGCACCTAACAAACCGTTTGGTGACGAACAACTGCAACAGATACGTTTATGGCAATTGCAAACCCTATGCGAAATGATGCGGGAGCATCAGCAATTAAAGCCGGAACTACCCTATCCGCTTGACATTACCGGCTTGATATTAGTGTATCATGGTACCATTTCGGTTTGCTTTAGGATGGATGAAAAGCGTTTTGATGTAGATGGCAGTTACAACGCACGCTATGAAGTTGTAAAAAAGCGTATAGACAAAGCACACATAAAAGGCAGTACTAAACGTATCACACAACCTGGCACCATAGCCATTGTTTATTCTGGTCAGGCCGAGGAAGATGAGTACAAAAGCTATATTTCTTTATTGCAAAGTCAAAACGTACTCAGCTATCCGACGGAAGAATTGGATGTGGAAGATCTACAAGGCGTTTCTGGCCTGAAGGCTTTAAGAGTAAACGTTATTTATTAATTAATTGCCGAGACAGTAATTTAACTACTGCCTCGGCAATTCAAATATCTCGCCTTATTTTATGGAAAACTAAGCTACAAGCTGCCAATTCATATAAATGCGGTACTGACGGTTAGGCGATTTTACTTTTCCGCAACCACATCCGGCTTATTGATTGTAAGTCGCTTCCCTGCTTTTAACAATTCTTGCGTAATGGTGCAAGTGTAGTTTTTGATTTCTTCTTGAAAAGCAGTAACAGATGCGCCTGAGCGGATCTCTTCTAAGCGTTTTTCCCAATTGCCGGTCAGTTCGGCTTGTGCTATTTTATGTTCTTTTACCACCTCATATACCGAAAGGCCGGTTTCTGTGGGTACCAGATTTTTTTTCTCGCGTTTAATATAGTCGCGTGTAATCAGCGTTTCAATGATGGCGGCTCGCGTTGCTGGTGTGCCTAAGCCGCTCTCTTTCATCGCATAGCGCAGCTCTTCATCCTCAATTTCTTTACCCGCTGTTTCTAGTGCCTTTAGCAAGCTAGCTTCATTGTATAATGGTTTCGGCTTGGTTTGCTTTTCTAAAATAGCTTTGTTCGTCACCGGCAAATTCTCACCTGCTACTACTTTAGGAAGGGATGCGTTTTCTTCATCCTTCTTTTCATCGTCAGGGTCGTTAAATACTGCACGCCAACCGGCTGATTTTATTACTGTGCCACTTGCAGAAAATTTTGAACCTGACTGAACTACAATTTTGGTTACATCTTTCAGACAATCTTGATGAAATGCCTCAAGCATGCGGCCTACAACCAAATCGTATATGGCCTGCTTATCAGGCGACATTTGTCCTGCGGCTTCGCCCGTTGGCAATATGGCATGGTGGTCCGTCACTTTTTTGGCGTTTACACTGCGCTTGTTCAATTTTGCGGTGCCTAAAGCAGCGGCTTGTTTACCAAACATAGGGTGATCAGTAAATTTAGCGATCAACGCTGGTACACCAGCAAATACATCATCGCCAATATAGCGGCTGCCTGTACGCGGATAGGTCACCAGCTTGCTTTCATATAAGTTTTGCAAAATGCTCAATGTCTGGTCGGCCGTAAAGCCTTTCCGCTTATTGGCTTCCTGTTGCAAGCTACTTAAGTCGTGCAATAAGGGTGGCGGCTCTTTTCTTGGCTTGCCATCAACACTTAAAATATGGCCGCCTTGCTGAAAGCCTGTTGCCACATCCTCAACTTTATCTAATATAAGCTGCGCCTCGTCTTTGGTTTTAAAACTTTGCGTTGATATTGCTCTAAATAGCTGGCCATCCTTATCCACCTGTATAGCAACCTGGAAGTATGGTTGCGGCACAAAATTTTTATTTTCTAAGAAACGAGCACAAATCATGGCCAGTGTTGGCGTTTGAACCCTACCTAAAGATAGCACAGAACGAGTACCGGCGGAGATACTTAGCGCTTGGGTAGCATTCATTCCTACCAGCCAGTCTGACTGTGACCGGCAATGTGCAGAGTTAAATAAAGTGTCGTAATCGCTGCCCGGCTTTAAATTACGGAAGCCATCCTTTATGGCGGCATCTGTTTGCGACGATATCCACAAGCGCTTAAAAGGCTTTTTGCATTTTAAGTAATAATATATGTACCTAAAAATGAGCTCACCTTCCCTCCCGGCATCCGTTGCTACAATTATTTCACTCGCATCGTCAAAAAGGGTTTTGATAATGTCGAGCTGTTTTTTTACTGCCGGATCTTCAACAATGCCATCTTTGGTTTTTACCTTTCTAATAGATAATTTAAATTTAGCTGGCAGCATGGGCAGGTTTTGTACGCTCCATCCGTAGTAACCGTATTCCTGAGGTGGGGCCAGCTGCAACAGATGTCCAAACGCCCAGGTAAATGTGTATCCTTTTCCTTCAATATACCCCTCGCGCTTGGTGGTTGCGCCAAACACTTTTGCAATTTCACGTGCCACCGAAGGCTTTTCTGCTATTATAACTTTCATTACCCTACTTTAAACATTGCTGCTGGCCCCAATTTAAAGAACAACAGCTAATAGTTGTCCGAAGTTTGTATTGGTATTTAGGGCAGCTAAGTTAACGGCCTAAATTGTAAACCCAAAATTCAGTAATTAACATTGGCTCACTAATCAAAACATTTATCAAGATTAACCTTGGAAGATATTACTACATGCTGAATTGTAACTTACTTAAAGTAAACATGTTAACGGTTGTATAATCAAGCATAACGTTGCCCAAATGCTTTATAATAAAACATTTTTCGCTCAATATCATTTCTCTTGAAGCTATTGATAAAATAAATTTAGACCACCCATTATTTATAAACTGCATGATTACCCACAAAGAAATTTTCAGCTACGAAATAAATCCACAATACAGCACACGCGCCGCGTATTTTTCGATGGAGTTTGCCGTTGATCAAGCTTTAAAGATTTATAGTGGTGGTTTAGGTTTCTTGGCCGGCTCACACCTGAGAAGCGCGTACGAGCTAAAGCAAAATTTAATTGGCGTAGGCATGCTATGGAAATATGGCTATTATGACCAGGTACGGGATACCAACGCCCTGATGAAACCGGCTTTTGTTGAAAAACAATATTCTTTTCTGCAAGACACCGGCTTGGTATTTACTGTTCCTGTACATGATTCGCCTGTGCATGTGAAGGTCTATTTGTTAAAACCGGAAACATTCGGCACGGCTCCTTTATTTTTACTAAGTACCGACATTGACGAAAATGATTTCGTTTCGCGTACGATAACCCATCGCTTGTACGATCCTAATGAATCTACCCGCATTGCACAAAGTGTTATACTCGGCATTGGTGGTGCTATGTTACTGGACTTACTAAACATCACGCCCGACGTGTATCATATGAACGAAGGCCATTCTGTGGCACTTAATTTTTACCTGTACTCAAAGTTCAGGAATTTGGATGAAGTGAAAAAGCGCGTGGTATTTACTACGCACACGCCAGAGATGGCCGGCAATGAAGAACACCGTTATAGTTTGCTTAAAGACATGTCGTTTTTTTACCACCTGCAAGAGCATGAAGTAAAATCACTGCTGGGCCTGGATGCCGATAATTTCAATTATACCTTAGGTGCACTTAAATTTTCCCGCAAGGCAAATGGGGTATCTAAACTACATGGTGAAGTAGCACGACAAATGTGGAGTCACAACTCAGGTGTCTGCGATATTACCTCGATAACGAATGCACAAAATAAAACATACTGGAAAGACGCCGTTTTAGACCATGCAATTTCAACAAATGATGATAACACGATCACCAGCCGAAAAAAGGAACTCAAACGAGAACTATTTAAAACGGTCGCCGATCAGACCGGAAAATTATTTGACGAAGATGTACTGACCATTGTTTGGGCACGGCGTTTCGCCGGTTACAAACGTGCCGATTTAATGATGTATGATTGGAACCGGTTTTTAAGTTTACTTAATAACCCCGAGTATCCAGTTCAAATAATTTGGGCAGGTAAGCCCTATCCAGAAGATTTCGGTGCTATTGGTCTTTTTAACCAGATCATCACCCGGGCCAAGCCTTTTGCCAACTGTGCCGTTTTGACCGGTTATGAGCTGGGCTTATCAGCGTTGCTTAAGCGTGGAGCTGACGTATGGCTTAATAATCCGCGCATGTACCGTGAAGCATCGGGAACCAGCGGTATGACGGCAGCTATCAACGGCGCCATCAATTTATCTTTACCTGATGGCTGGATACCTGAGTTTATAAAAGATAACGACAATGGTTTTATCATACAACCGGCAGGTGACGAACTATCAGCTGTAGAAAAAGACCGCCAGGAGAACCAAAATTTAATGGACACGTTGGAAAAAGTGATAATGCCCATGTATTACCATAACCAACCTAACTGGCTAAGCATACTAAAAAAAGCAGCTACCGAAGTTGTACCTAACTTTGATGCAAGCCGTATGGCCGACGAGTATTATAAGATTATGTATAACGCCGAATAAACTGCATGTAGCTTGAAAACACTTACAACCTCAACCTATAATTAATCAGGAAGAGGTTGTAGGTTAGTCTACCCGGATGATTGCGTCTGGGTCAGCAGCTTTTTCTTCATCTCTTTCAACGGTGATGGTACATTCACCAACAAGCGCTGCCATCGCGCCTACAGCAGCCAACACAGGTGCTACAAGTGCGCCAACTACGCCGAACGTTAACGGAAACGAAGCTAATTCTTTACCGGTTTTGTCGGTAATAGTAATTTTGCGAATATTGCCTTCTTCAATCAGCTCTTTAACTTTCTTTAAAAGACTTTCGCCGTTTATCGTGAATGATTCTTTGTTTTTCATACATGTTAGATGAGTATCACTCTCATCTGTTACAAAGTTTTTTCTTTTAATAAAAAAAGGCTTTAGCAAATATGCTAAAGCCTGAAAATTTAACTTTAATCTAATGTAGTTGAGTTGCTCTTATTTCCAACCACCACCTAACGAGCGGTAAAGATTTACAACGGCCTGTAACTGTTGTAGCCTGTCGTTTATACCATTTAGTTGTGCAGAAAGCAAAGCCTGCTCTGACGTTAACACATCCGTATAGTTAGTTGATGAGCTGTAACGAAGTAACTCTTTAGTAAAGTCAACAGACTTTTGCAATGCTTGTAACTGATTAGCGCGCGTGCCCTGTTTTTGCACGGCAGTTTCATAAGCATACAGAGCGTTAGATACTTCGCTTCCAGCCGTTAATAATGATTGCTGAAAGCTGTAATAGGCTTCTTGTTGTTGTGCCTGAGCGGTTCTTAAACGGGCTTTGTTTAATCCTCTGTTAAAAATTGGCTGCGTTAAGCCTGCCACAACATTATAAAATATAGAATTGTCAAACAGGTTTTTAATCCTCAATGAAGAAACACCACCCTGCGCTGTAATCGTTAACGATGGATAAAAGTAAGTACGGGCAAGATTGGTATTCTCAAACGCACTTCTGAATGCTAATTCGGCCTGTTGTACATCAGGTCTGTTTTTTAACAACTGCGATGGTACGCCGGTTTGCAAATTCGTGTAAGGCTGCTGTTCATCTAACGAACTACGTTTAATAGCACCCGGGGCCCGAGCTAATAAAATACTCAAGGCGTTTTCTGTTTCCCTGATACTGCGCTTCAAATCTGGAATTGTTACCTCGGCTGCATAGCGGTTAGCTTCGCTTTGCACTACGGCAGCGCCTGTTACCACGGCGCTTTCTTTAAGCGCTTTCATGGTTTCTACATCCGAAATCCTATTCTTAAGCGTCTGTTCGGTGATAGCCAGTTGGCGGTCTAACGCCAGCAAGTTGTAGTAGTTATTAGCAATGTTGGCTACCAATTGAGTTTGCACGGCCCTTTTGGCTGCATCACTTTGTAATAAACTTGCTAACGCCGCACGTTTGGCACTGCTTAGTTTGCCCCAAACATCGGCCTCCCAGCTACTGCTCAGGAAAGCTTGATAGGTAGTGGTGATTAAATTAAACGAGCCGGCGAACTCCGGCGGAAAATTCAATCCGGCCGCCGACTGCTTAGCGCGGGTAGCTGTTGCACTACCTGATAAGCTAGGCAAAAATGCAGCCCTGCTTTGCAACAGGTTAGATTGCGCTTCGTTGATGCGCTGTACAGCAGTTTTAAGATCCAAGTTTTCGCGGATGCCTTCTTGAATCAGGTTTTGCAATACGGTGTCGGTAAATAACTGAGAAGCCGGAATATTGGCTATTGACGTTGTATCGGTAACTGTGGTATCACGATACAAATTATTGGTATTTACCGACGGTTGCTGATACTTTTTAGTTACACATGAAGCAAACACCGACGCTGCTGCCAGCGCCAGTATCATTTGCTTTTTATATCTGTTAGTCATTTTATATGCTTGTATAATTGCGGATAAGATTTGTACTTAATCTACTGTAACGGCTTCTTCCTCTTCTACAACAACCGGCGCAGGAGTACCGCTGATGCGTTCTTGCACAGACTGAAAGATGATGAATAATACCGGGATAACGAACACGCCGAAGATGGTACCGATAAGCATACCGCCTACTGCACCTGTACCGATAGAACGGTTACCGGCTGCACCTGCACCTGTAGCCAGCATTAATGGCACCAAGCCGAATATAAAAGCGAAAGATGTCATCAAAATTGGTCTTAACCTTGCTACGGCTCCGTCTACAGCCGCTTGTACTATGCTTTCGCCTGAACGTCTGCGTAACACCGCAAACTCTACAATTAAGATGGCATTTTTAGCCAACAAACCGATGAGCATGATTAGCGTAATTTGCAGGTAGATATTGTTTTCTACACCAAAGATTTTAGCGAACACAAAGGCGCCGGCCAAACCAATAGGTAGCGATAACAACACAGCAAATGGCAAAATATAACTTTCGTACTGCGCACTTAACAAGAAGTAAACGAACACCAAACACAAGATGAAAATGAACATGGTTTGGCTACCGCCCGATAACTCCTCACGGGTTAAACCCGAAAACTCATAGCCAAAGCCGGCTGGTAAAGTTTGCTTGGCTACTTCCTGAATGGCTTTGATAGCATCACCCGAGCTATAACCCGGATTAGGTGCACCCGTTACAGAAATTGAGGTAAACAAGTTGAAGCGGTTGATAGACTCCGGTCCGTATACTCGTGTTAAGGTAACAAACTCAGTAATAGGTGCCATTACACCATTATTGGTACGCACATAAATATTGTTCATACTTTCAGGCGTACCACGGAAAGCAGCATCTGCCTGGATCATTACACGGTATTGCTTACCAAACTCATTAAAGTTAGATGCATATAAACCACCGTAGTAACCTTGCAGAGTTCCTAAAACTGAACTAACAGATATATTAGCCTGTTTACATTTAGGCACATTTACGTCAACCTGGTACTGAGGAAAGTTAGTGTTAAAGAAGGTAGTAGCATACTGCACCTCCGGACGCTTACTTAACGCCCCCAAAAACTTACCATTAACTTGTGCAAAGTTGTTAATGTCGCCACCAGTTTTATCCTGAACTTGGAATTCGAAACCACTGCTGTTACCAAAGCCCTGTAATGCAGGCGGTACGATGAACAGGATACGAGCACCTTTAATACCGGCAGTCATTCCGAACAGTTTTCCTACCACAGAGTTTACGTCCTGCCCCTGCCCTTTACGCTGATCCCATGGCTTCAATTTAATAAAGGTTACACCGTAAGAACCACCTGCACCACTTAATATACCCTGACCGGCTATACGGGTTACAGATTCTACTTCGGGAAGGCTTTTTATAATGCCTGAAACCTGATTTACAATTTGTGTAGTACGCTCAAGCGACGAAGCCGGAGGCAATGACACGTCGCCAATAATAAAGCCTTGGTCTTCATTTGGTACGAAACCGCTCGGCGTGGTCTTTAATAGGAACCAGAACAGCACGGCAAATACAGCAATACCTGCAACAGCTATCCACTTTTTAGCCGCCAGAAAGCTTACGGAACGTTTATACTTACCCGTCATGGCGTTAAAGCCGGTGTTGAAAGCAGTGTAAAAGCGTTGTAAGAAACTAGTGTTATGATGTTCACCTTCTGGGTGCGGTTTTAATAACAAAGCACATAATGCCGGACTTAAAGTCAACGCGTTAACTGCTGAAATTAAAATTGAAATTGCCAGTGTTAAACCAAATTGTTTATAAAACACACCAGTTGACCCTGTAATAAAAGACACCGGTACGAAAACCGCAGCCATTACCAGTGTGATGGAAATAATCGCACTACTAATTTCGCTCATGGCCTCTGTGGTTGCAGATTTTGCAGATTTAGCACCATGATCCAACTTGGCGTGCACGGCCTCAACCACCACAATAGCATCATCCACCACAATACCAATGGCTAGTACCAACGCAAACAGTGTGAGCAAGTTAATTGTGAAACCAAAAACCTGCAGAAAGAAGAAAGTCCCTACAATGGCCACCGGAACGGCAATAGCAGGAATTAATGTTGAACGGAAATCCTGTAAGAAGATGAACACAACGATAAATACCAGTACAAATGCCTCAATAAGTGTATGGATTACCTTTTCAATAGATACATCCAAAAACTCATTGGCACTAAATATTGGCATTACCTTAATACCTGCCGGAAATGTTTTTTCAGCAGCATCGATAGTTTGCTGGCACTGCTCAATCATCTCGTGCGCGTTTGAGCCAGCGGTTTGGAACACAGCAACAGCTATTGAAGGCAATCCGTTTGTTTCAGAATTACTTGCATAGCTAAGCGATCCTAACTCAACCTTGGCGATATCGCGCAAGCGCAATATCTGTCCATTAATAGCTGAACGAATCACAATATTCTCAAATTCAGCAGGTGATTTTAAACGGCCTTTGTACTTTAATACGTATTCAAATGACTGGTTGTTGTTTTCGCCGATTTTACCCGGTGCAGCTTCTATATTTTGCTCAGCTAAGGCAGCATTAACATCATCAGGTATTAAACCATAAGTAGCCATTACGTCTGGCTTTAGCCATATACGCATGGAATAGTCTTGCTGACCAAATACACTTGCTTCACCTACACCATTTATACGCTTAAGTTGCGGCAGCAGGTTGATGTTGGCAAAGTTTTGCAGAAAGGTTTGATCGTAAGACTTGTTGGTACTGGTCATGGCAAACACCATAACCATACTGCTTTGCTGTTTAGCGGTGGTTACACCTGCTTTGGTAACTTCGGCAGGCAACAAAGGCGTAGCTTTAGATACACGATTCTGCACGTTTACCGCAGCTAAATCGGGATTGGTTCCTAATTTAAAATATACGGTAATTTTGGCGCTACCATCATTACTGGCTGTAGACGTCATGTAAGTCATGTTTTCTACACCATTAATCTGTTCCTCTAACGGAACAATAACGCTGTTCATCACCACATCAGCGTTAGCACCTTGATAGGCTGCAGATACCACTACAGTAGGTGGTGCAATTTCGGGGTATTGCGATATAGGCAAAGATATTAGGCCCAGCACCCCCAGTATAACAATGATGACCGATATAACGGTAGATAATACCGGTCGTTCTATAAATTTACGTAACATAATTAATTTTTATGTTGATGAATGAACTTAACTAGAAGCAAGTTCTGTATGTAACTCAAAAAGTTATTTTATATCCTGATACACTTTATCGTCGGCTTGAACTTCCGGTTTGATAACCGTGCCATCCTGTAAATTAGATGTACCTTCAAGCACTACTACGTCGCCTGATTTTAAACCGCCTGTTACAACAAAGTATTGTCCAGCTGCAATATCCATGGTTTGTATCTCGGTATTTTTTACTGCGCCTTTGGCATCTACTACAAAAACAAAGCGCTTGCCCTGCAATTCATAGGTGGCTTTTTGCGGAACCAGCACAGCATTTGGAATTACTTGCGGAATACGAACAGTAGCACTACCACCGCTCCTAATTAAACGCATAGGGTTTGGAAACGTAGCTCTGAAGCTTGCAGAACCTGTTTCTGTATTGATTAAACCACTTATCGTTTCCACACGGCCTTTTTCTGGGTAATTACTACCATCAGAGAGAATCAATGACACCTGTGGCAATTTACTTAGCTTGGCTTCCAGCGTACGGCCCTCATAGCGTCTTGAAAAGTCGAGTAATTGCTTTTCGTTTAATGAGAAGTAAGCGTAAACGTTGCCTATGTTGGATACTGTTGTTAATGGCTGTGTAGTGTTGCTATTAATTAAGCTTCCCAATTTGTAAGGTATGGTGCCTACTACGCCATTAACCGGACTAGTAACTGTTGCATATCCTAGATTGGTTTTAGCATTGGCTAAACTTGCTTTAGCCTGAGCCAATGCCGCTCTACGCGCCTGCAAGGTCAATTGAGCCGACTCCAACTCGTAATGGCTAATAATATCCTTTTCAACCAGTGGTTTAGCTTTATTAACCTGTAGCTGGGCAGAACTTACATCAGCTTGCGCACTGGCAACAGCAGCGGCAGCTGTGTTAATATCCTGGGTATATTGTGGCGCACTTATATGAAATAGCACCTGCCCTTTTCTAACAACGCTACCTTCATCTATTAAAATGCGGTCGATATAACCGTCAATTTTTGGACGAATTTCGATGTTTTGCTGACCCTGTAACGTGGCCGGGTAATCGCTGTTTAATGTGGCATTCTGAGTGGTTACTTTGAAAGCCGGAAAACTTTGCACTGGAGGCGGGCCGCCGGCTGCCGGTGCACCAGCTTGATTTTGATTATTGCCGCATGCCGATAAAAGCAGCATAGCCGATGTAAATCCGGCTAATAACTTGGCTGTAGAATTCATGAAATTATTGTTGTATAGCTTGTAAATGTAATTGTGCATGGTTGTAGATCGATTAACTCAGATATTTAGCCTTGTGGTTAACTTAGATGATTTTATTGCAATATCGTTTCACATATCAGTTTCTTCCGTTCCTGTATAAGTTCATTAAAATTGTTGCTACTTAGATTGAATAACTGTTTATACAATGGGCTCATAATAAGCGGGTAAACCATCAACGAAAACAGGTTCATCATAAAATGAATAGGATTCATTTGTTTGATGTTACCTGCATCCATTTCTGCTTGTATCTGTGCCAAAAAGCTCTTTATTTTTTGCGGCTTCTTTTCATCGCATTTGTTAGCATCGTTTAGCATTTCTGTTACCAAAAACGTTTCCTGATAAGGAAATGCAACCGCTTCCGTCAAAAATACCTCAATAAAGTTTTCAATCTTTTTATTGAATGGCAAATCAGACTCCATTACTTTATCCAACCGTGTAGATAAATCCTGCATCGCTTCTTTAAAAACCTTTTCAATTAGTATGTCTTTAGATCGGAAATAATAATTAACAAGCGTTCGGTTAACACCCGCCGCATCGGCTATATCCTGCGTAGTTGCATGTAGCCTCCCTTCAGCAAAAAAAACTCTTTTTGCAGTGTCTTTTATAAGCTGTTCTGTACCTGTATCTCTAGCTGCCATTATTGTTTGACAAAAATGTTAAACATTATCATCAATTCAAAATTTTCATGCAAATCTCCAAATTGATGACAATTTAATTAGAATAACAGCTTACTGTTAGAAAATGTACATTTGATAGTATTAGAAAACAGGTTGGCTTGAAATTCAAGGCCATTTTATTTATTGCAGATGATATGAATATTAAGCCTTTATCCAAAGGCATACGCTTTTATTTCTATACGTTTATATTATTGAATATTGGAAAAAGCTATCTACAATTAAGTTAATGCTTCGTATAATTGGCAAATTAAGCGATGCAATTAGCGGTAAATTACTGGCTAATCTCGCTGCCGATAATATAAAACCTATAACAACACATTATATATGAGCTTAGAGCAAGCATGGCGGTGGTACGGACCAAATGATCCGGTAAGTTTGGCGGACGTGAAACAAGCTGGAGCGACCGGCGTAGTTACTGCCTTACACCATATACCCAACGGGCAAGTGTGGTCAACAGACGAAATTCTGAAACGGAAAGCTACTGTTGAAGACGCTGGCTTAACCTGGACTGTTGTAGAAAGTGTTCCCGTTCATGAAGACATCAAAAAACGTTCAGGTAATTATCAGTTGTACATTGAAAATTACAAGCAAACGTTAAAGAACTTAGGCGCTTGTGGGATTAACATTGTATGTTACAACTTTATGCCGGTGTTAGACTGGACCCGTACGGACCTGGACTACCAAATGGCAGATGGTTCAACAGCTTTGCGTTTTGATGCAACGGCTTTTGCGGCGTTTGAACTATATATTTTACAACGCCCCGGTGCGATTGATACTTATGCTGACGAGATTAAAATAAAAGCGAAAAATTATTTTGACCAGTTGCAGGATGAAGATAAAAACAAGCTGGTAAAAAATATTATTGCAGGGTTACCAGGCTCGGAAGAAGGCTATTCCATTGAAGATTTTTTGCAGATTCTGGCCAGTTACAATCAGGTTGGTGCAACAGAACTGAAAGCTAATCTTTTCTACTTTTTACAACAGGTAATACCAGCCGCCGAAGAAGCCGGTGTTTTAATGTGCATACACCCTGATGATCCGCCATACCCGATATTAGGCTTACCGCGTGTAGTTAGTACCGAACAAGACATACTTGATATTTATAATGCCGTTAACAGCCAGCACAACGGGTTAACTTTTTGCACCGGCTCATTTGGTGTACGTCCAGATAACGATTTGCCGGGAATGGTACGACGCCTGGGTAGCCGGATACATTTTATTCACCTGCGCAGCACACAACGTGATGAAGAGGGCAACTTTTATGAAGCTGATCATCTGGCGGGCAATGTAGACATGTACGAGGTAATGAAAGCACTATTGGAAGAGCAGCAGAAGCGTAGGCTTGCTGGTCGTGAAAATTTAAGAATGCCTTTCAGACCAGACCATGGTCATAAAATGTTAGATGACCTGCACAAAAAAACGAATCCCGGCTATTCGGCCATTGGTCGCTTGCGCGGATTGGCTGAACTGCGTGGATTGGAATTGGGTATTAAAAGATCGTTAAACCTTTAAGAGAAGCCTGCACATAATGCAGGCTTCTTTTTGCGTTCTTACAACTTTTATTTTTCTTCCAATACCGGGAACTGGGCTATACGAAGTTTAGTACAGCCGTATGGAATCAACGTAATTTCCTCTTCCTTAACCGGTGCCGCTCCTTCGTTATAATAAATACTGTAAGGAATTGGCCCGGTCATATCATTATACAACTGCCACGATGCAATGCGTTTGCCTTTGGTTTTTATGCTTACAGGCGCGCCGTCCATCGTCCACGGATACAATGGAATGCTTTGGTTTTTATGCACTATAAAATCCTTTTTTAGTTTATCCTCGGCTACGTTGATTAACCCATAGTTCCAGGGCGTAGTAGGACGAACTTCATAATAAGAATCGCCATAGGCAATCGGGTCTTTGTCATTTTTTACTTTAGTTATTTGCTCGCCTATTTTAAGTGCATAAACAATTGGTCCGCGCTCAACAGAAACGGAGTTTTCAAACCATGTATTTGTGAAAGCATGCATAGGCAACAGCAGTTTCACCACGTCACCCGACCTCCACTCCCTATTCAATTTAACAATTTGGTTACCTGCCGCTTCCTGGATAACCGTTCCGTTAACAGTAATCGTAGCCGATTTGCACCAGCCCGGCACGCGCAAATGAAGCGGAAAAGAAACAGATCTATCTTTCTTATCAGCATTGAAAGTAAATGTTATTGTTTCATCAAAAGGATAATTGGTTTCCTCTTTAAAGGATACCGGCGTACCATTGGCTACTAACGCCTTAACCTCGCTAGGCGAATAAACCAGTGCTGCAAGTCCTTTATCAGGTGTTGCGTACCACAAGTTTTGCGTAAACTTAGGCCAGCCCTGATGCATATTTGAGGTACAGCACGGGTAACCGGTAAGTAATCCGTAGCAAACATCCGTACCACCATGGTTTAAATGAAAATTATGTTCATGCCGGGTGAGCATTACTTGATTTGCCTGCTGAAAATACTGTCTGTTCATATAATCTTCGGTAGTTTGTGTTGGCAGCGCATTAAAAGCAATTCTTTCTAAGTGATCTGCATAGCTTACGTCTCCTGTAATCGGCAATGTGCTTTCCAACGTAAACATCATTTCAACGGCCGAACATAGCTCTGAACCCTGTGTTGGGTTGTTGCCATGCAGCATTTCATCACCGCCGAAAAGGCCATGCGCCATGCCATCAAACTTCCGCAAGTCGGCATATCCTTTTTGGGTGGCGTGCAGATATTGCGCTTCCGGATGCTGCTGGTAATATATAATGGGTTCTTTCATGCCCTGCGCTAAGTTCACACCATGAATGCTCCCTACGCTGGCCAGCATGTCAGTATTTAAAAAGGCATTGGTGAAGTTAAAACCTTGATTATGTAACAAGTCGCCAAGCTCAAGCAAAAATTTGTCGCCGGTAATATTGTACAACCAATACACAACAGCCAAATTATCTGCTTCACGGTATTTTGCCCAAAAGGTCCAATGGTCCAGCGGCTTTTGCGGTAGCTCTTTAAGCTGATACTTAAAATAATTGGTCATTAATGTAATAACCCTCTTATCTTGAGTGGCAGAGTAATACTGTTTCAATACCTTCAACATTACCATCTTAGGCCACCAATCGCGACTATTATCACGCTGAATGCCAGGCTCGGATGCATAATCTTTGTACGGACCAAAATAGCCGTCGGGCTGTTGGCTTTTTATAGTCCACTCCACCCAAGGTTTAACTTTGGCAATCAGTTCTTTGTCATCTAATATGTACGCCAATGGCAACAATCCATCAATCCAGTAAGGCCCCCGCTCCCATTGGTCGCCATCGCCGCCCAACCACCCATTGCGCTGATTCATTACCAACGGGTAAAGCTTGTCTAAGTTACCAGTTGCACCATTTTTTTGCCTCACCAACATTTCTTTAAGCCAACCCTTCGGCTTAATAGCGCCTAAAGGCAATTCGGTATATGGATTTTGCCGGAGTGGCGCGCGATTGCTAACATAGTTTTCTGCGGTGTTTTTTTTAACGCCCGTCTGGCTCATTGCGTTCGAAGTAATTGCCGACAAGAGAACTAATAGATAGAGTTTCATTTTCATATAATTGATGTGATAATATCAACCAGTTGGAGTACGCTTTTTAAATAACCGTAAGTCACTTTAAGAATAAATTATGCATCAATACTTAATAGGCAGTACAACCGCTAACATACAAGAAAAGCGCCGGACTTGTCCGACGCTTTTACTTAATAATAAGAGCTTATTTAAAACGCTCCTTGTTTGTTCAATGTTGCTGCGGCTTCAATCATCATCATTCCGCTTAGCTGCGTGGTTAGATCCACGCTTGCGCCAGGCTTGCTTTTCCAATTAGAATTGATCAGCAATTGCGGACGGCTAATGCCTTGTGAATATAAAGTTGTAGCGTTAAACTTTAAATAATTGATCATTGCATCTTTATCCGTTTTTGAAACGGCAGGCTCCTGTGCCAGCAAAGTCATGTACCTAACAAGTATTCCTTTAAACAAACCACCATCACCCTGACCTTCATCTCTTAAAATCCCGCCAGGTGATAAGTCAAGATCTTTCATAGTGGCATTTGCGGTTCTGACAGCGTCGTTTAAGTAATTTACATCGTTGGTAACCTTATACAGCTCCAAGCCAGCTCCAATAAACACGCCTTGGTTATAGGTATATTTGTTTGTAGTGATAGCGCCGTCATTATTATAATTGACACCATCCCACACAATACCACTCGAAGGATCGACTAATTTGCCTTTTAACCAAGTATACAACTCTTTAGCAATTTGCAAATCGGCTGCGTTTTTTTGCAAACGATACAAGCGGGCTGCAAAGATGATAGCCGGTGCATTGGCTGGTGTGTTTTTGAAGTATGTTCTTGACTTGTTCCAGCCTATACCGTCGCCTTGTATATCATTACGGCCTGTTTTAATATCAGTCCATAACACATTAGCGGCGTCCAAATAAGTATTATCATTGGTTGCCTCAAAGCTGCGCAAGCTTGATAAAGCGAGCCACTCCATGTCATCATAAAAATCGTTCGGCAATTTATTACCGTTAGATTCTTTGATGCCATTTAATAATGACAACATACGCTGTTTGTACACATCGTTTTTGGTACGAAGGTAAGCGTCAACCAATACGTCAAGCATGTGGGCGTTAGGCCAGTAGTGGAACGTCGTTTTGTCTACGTTGTTTTCCTTGAAATACTTGCCATTTGCCGATAAATATGAAGTATAGGTTTTATCTTGAATTGAATCGGCAGTAAGCGCCCAGCTGTAGCTGATTGGTGCAACAGGCTTGTCATCATACAAAGGGAATGCTTTATCTTTTAAGCATGATGTCATCATTGTTGATGACAATAAGCCGCCGGATAAAATCAACACTTTTGTGATATTTCTTTTCATTATTGTTTGATTTATAATCAGCACCGCTTTGATGAAGCGGTGCTGGCGGTGACTTTATTTTACTGTTATGCTGTGTGTATAAGTTCCGGTAGGTGCGAAACTTACGGTGATGTCGACATTCTTATTATCTGCAGCACCATTAAATTTGTATGAGTAATCGTACTGAGAACCGTCAACTGGCAATAAATAGAAGTATGAAGCAGCGCTATTCGCATCCGCACGGCTATTGTCGCGGTTAGAGCTGCCATACCACTCGGTACCAGCTGTGCCTGCAGCGTTTTTAACACCCATGCGGAATTTATAACGCTCATCACGGCCCCATGTTTCTTGGTGGAATACAATTGGCGCATTGCTTATTGACCAAACACCACCACCTGTATAGGTAAGTGTGTGCAATACTTTATTCTCTGCCGAGAACCATAATCCCAGCGAAGTAATTTCTGTAACGCTGTAAGTAATGTTTTCAAAATCAAGCTTAATACGATACACTTTTGTATCACCTGCTACAGTTACATCACCACCTTCAACTAGATCGTTGTTGGCAATTGAGTAGCTTTTAGCAGATGCATTTGTAGCTGCTGCAAAGTGATAAGTTCCAGCTTTTAATGAAGTATAAATTTCATAAGTTGCAGAACCTGTTTTTTTGAAGCGAAGCGCCTTAGTTAAATCAGCTCCTCCCTCTGTTGCAGAACCAGTTAAGTACAAGTCTGCAGGCAATTCAGCAAATCCTTTAGGACGCTCAACTTGTACTAATCTGGATGTTGTAGACTTTTGAACGTTGATGCCTTTTGACGACCAAACAGCCCATTTAAGTTTACCAGTTTCTAATGATTTGATACCGGCCATGTTTGCAATTTTGTTCAAATCGGCATCGCTGATAGTTAATTTGTTGCGTGTTCCTTTATCATCTGACGCAACTGAAAAGATAGGCTGAGAAAAATCGCCATTCTCTTTATCAAACACCACTTCGTAAAACACCAGTCCGCCATCCTCGGCCTGTGCTTGCTGCCATTCAAAAACCTGAGTGCCAGCCTTAGGGTCCAATTTTACAAACTTGTTGTTTTCGGGAGCAAAAAGTGTATTTACCATTGATACGTTGGTATGTTCAAGCTCCTTGTCTTTTTTACATCCGGTTGTGATGCATGCTACAACCGCAGTAGTTAGCATTAATAATTTATATATAGTATTTTTCATGTTGCTTTAATTTAATTGGTTTAATTTTTTATTGCCATCCTGGGTTTTGTGTCAAGTTCGGGTTAAGGTTCCGCTCGTCACGTGGTATTGGCCACAAATAGTGCTTAGACGGATCGAACACCCGTTGATTAGCGCGTATGTATCCATTATCAACAGATGGTGAACCATATTTGGCACCATGTGCCCAACCATTCAACACGGTTTCGGCAGTACGCCAGCGGCGGATGTCAAAAATGCGCAGACCTTCCATTGCCAGCTCTGTACGACGTTCGTTTCTGATGATGTTGCGTAAACCTGCTTGTCCGGCACCGCCATTGAAAGTAAGTGCGGCAGCATCTGTGAATCCGGCTCTCGCCCTTAATGCTCTAACGGTTTTATCCCAAACATCCCCTGTCATTTGTCCTAACTCGTTCTTTGCTTCTGCGTACATTAATAACACATCTGCATAACGAATAAGAATTAAATTTAGGCCCGACTGAAAATTGTTTGATGATGTTGGATCGTAATACTTACGTAAATAATAACCTGTTGCTGAAGCTACAGAACCTGGAGAATACTCGTCCAATTTGGTGTTTTGATTTGGATCCGATCCTGGTTTAATGTAAATAGTTTGCGTTGTGCCATCTGGCTTCTTCCACTGGTATAAGTGGTATACTACTGTTCCAGTTAAGCGTGGATCACGATTTACATACGGATTATTTTCATCATACCCAGATCCAGCTTCGTTGATTGCTTTGCCGTTATTCATCAAATAGCTATCAACCAATTCTTGTGTAGGCGCAAATGCATTTAACCGGGCGCCTACCGATATTGGCGCGTAATCAAAAAAGTTGCTATAAGTACGCAGCAGCGGTACATATTCTAAATCCAATATAACCTCGTTGTTATATTCATTTTGTGGTAAAAATACGCCCTCATATGATGGAAATAGGCTATAAGTTCCGTTAGTACCACCCATGATCTGTTCACATGTAGTTACCACATCTTGCCATCTGCCCTCATATAAAAGTGCGCGGGCTTTTAGTGCGATAGCAGCTCCTTTAGTTACCCTTCCCCTATCAGCTTGGTCATAAGCCGTGTTTAGCGGCAAAGCAGCAGCAGCAGCGTCAAGTTCCTTCAATACAAAATCAACTACCTGCGCTCTTGATGTTCTGCTTATAGTTTTTGCTTCGTCTATAGTGATGTCTTTATCAAATAATGGAACATCACCAAACCAAGTGTACAACTGGAAATATTGATAAGCACGAATAAAACGTGCTTCAGCTTTCATACGTTCGCGTAAGTTTGCGTCCATATTAGTAACCTTATCTACATTCTGCAAAAACACATTACAGGTTTTGATACATGAGTAGTGATTATCCCACTCGGAATTGAAACGTCCTAGAGATTGATCGTAGATACCCGCAGCAATTGATGCTACGCCTTCTGCGTCTCCTCTGCTATTGTATGCGTTGTCAGACAAGGCTTCATTCAAAAAGAACCAGTTGCTATTGAACATCTGCGAATACGCAGTATTTAAAACAGTCTTCGCTTTGTCAGCCGTTGTCCAGTAATTTAAATCTGTAAATCGGTCTACAGGTGCTAAATCCAGCTTTTTACAGGCCGCAACCAGTATAAGCAGCATCAAAAGCACACTTTTATTTTTCATATTTTTCATCATCATTATGCTTAAAATGTTACGTCTAATCCTAAGCCTACATATACTGGCGTAGGGTATGCACGGCCGCTATTAGCGCCTCCGGCACCCAATCTGTTATCAAATTCGGTAACCTCAGGGTCCAAAAATTTAAGCTTGGAAAGCGTATACAAATTTTGACCTGATACATAAGCACGTAAATTTTGCATGCCTATTTTGTTAGCGATCTTTTTAGGTAAGGTGTAGCCGAATTGCACGTTTTTTAAACGGGCATACGCTGCGTTGTAAATGTATAAGTCAGAACCCAACCGGAAGTTGTTTTGATTTGATGCACTGCCGTTTGCTGCAAGGCGCGGATATTCTGCATCAGGATTGGTTGGTGTCCAAAAATCCAATTGGTGCTGATACATGGTTTGGCCATAATTGAAATGGAAAGGCTCAACCAATTCTCCTCGTACAAATGAGCTCCGGCGACCAACACCTTGGATGAAGATTCTTAAATCAAACTGTTTGTAAGAAACATTGTAATCAAAACCAAATGTATAACGCGGGAATGGGTTACCCAACACGAACTTGTCACGGTCATTAATAACGCCGTCTTTATTCACGTCTACATAACGGATGTCACCTGGAGACAAAGCCAAACCTGCTGGCCTTGGTCCTGCTGCAACCTGGTCCAATGTTTGGAAGTATCCGTCACGTTTTAACCCAACATATGATCTATATGGCAATCCTGCCTGCAAAATAACCTGCATTTCATCATAGCTGTCTAAACGAGTTCCGCCTTCGAAATAAAGGACTTTGTTGATATTATCGGCAAGATTAAAGTTAAACGTATGACGCAGATTGCGTCCATTTAAGCGATAATTTAAGTTAAGCTCCCATCCACGGTTCTGCAATTCACCGGCGTTGTAGTCAGGTAATCCTGAGCCAAATACTCCAGGCACAGCAGGTGGAATTAAAATTCCCTTCGTGTGCTTGTCGAAATAATCAACCGATACAGTTAAAGCATTGTTAAGAAAGGTTGCGTCAGCACCAACGTTGAAAGTAGCTGCGCGCTCCCATCTAATATCAGGATTAGCAAATGAAAACCCGGTACCACTTAATGAGTTGTTGTTAAAACCGTAAGCATTTTGGTATGAATAATAAGTGGTTTGATACTGATAGTTATTCACGTTCTGGTTACCCAAGATACCATATGAACCACGTAGTTTTAAATCGCCCACTTTTTTGCGATAGTCATCCATAAATTTTTCCTGGCTTATGCGATAGCCAGCCGAAAACGATGGAAAGAATGCGGATCTATTTTGCTTGTTGAATTTTGAAGAGGCATCGATACGGAAGTTGAACTCGCCGTAGTACTTATCTTCATAAGAATAATTGGCCCTTCCAAATAAGGAATTTAAGCTGGTTTCATTTGTCTGCTGATTACTATTTGATGAGTTTGGACTTATTACAGTTGAAGAAGTTGGTGTTCCCAACTCCGGATCAGTTAAGGTCCTGTAAAGAGTTGTACGCTCGCCGTGATAGGATTCGTTTGATACGCCCAATAGCACAGTTGTATAATGTTTTTTATTAAACACTTTATTGAACTCAGCCAGGAACTGCGTATTCAACAACATATCCTTAAAGTCCTCGTCGTTGGTATTGCGGTCGGCACCAGATACACCACTTGGAAAGTAATTAACTTGCAATGCACGTGCAAATAACCGATTCGCATTAATTGTTCCGCCAAATACACCTCTAAGTTTTAGAAAGCTAGTAACATTCACTTCAGCATTCAGGTTACCAAAAATGTTGTCGTTGTTGTATTTACGAAAGCCGCCCTGCTCTAACTGGCCCAAAGGGTTAAATTCGCTTAGTACGTCATTTGTTAAATACCGGCCTTGGTCATCTTTTAATTTGTAATACAGGGGCACACGGCTGGCATCAACAATAAGCGTAGATGTTGATGAAGAATGATCTTTAATATCAGTATGGGCATAAGAGATATTGCTTATCAACTTCAGCTTACCATACTCATTAGTCATATTCATTCTGAAATTGTAGCGACGCAAGCCCAAATCAGGTCCGGCTAAGTTGTTGCGTTGATTGAGATAGCCCGCAGACACTCGGTAAGTAGATTTATCACTACCTCCAGTTAAATCAATAGTATGGTTTTGTTGAAGCGCGTTTTTCAATATGGCATCCAAAAAGAACTCAGTGTCACCCTGCTGCTGAAAGTTGCGGATTTGCTGGGCGCTATAAATTGGTGCCTGGCCAGCGTTAACATTCGCCTGATTACGCAAGATTGCATTCTCGTATCCGTGTACCGGCTTATAGTAATACTTTGGCGTTTGAACACCTACTAAACCACTATATGTCAATTTAGTACGTTCATTCTTTTTACCTTGTTTAGTGGTAATTAATATAACACCGTTGGATGAACGAGATCCATAAATTGCAGCAGCACCAGCATCTTTCAAAACTGATACACTTTCAATATCTGAAGGATTGAGCAAATTGATGTCGCCACCTACTAAACCATCTATTACTACTAATGGTGAGTTATCACCAAAGCTACTAATACCCCGGATATTGATGTTTAAACCTTGACCCGGTTCGCTACTGCGTTGCTGAATGATTAAGTTAGGTGCTGTACCTTGCAGAGCCTGTGTTAAGTTTGTTGAAGGCTTACCTGCAATCGCTGCTGATGTTACCTGGTCTACAGCACCTGTTACGGATGCTCGTCTTTGCGTACCGTAACCTACTACCACTACATCATTAAGTGAATTGCTGGTTGGCACCAGTTTTACATTAACAGTAGCGCCCTGGTTAAATGCTTGTTCCTGAGCATCATAACCTACAAAGCTAAATACCAATGTGCCCGATGCTGTAGTTACGTTGATGGAATAACGTCCGTTTAGGTCTGTTGCGGCGCCTTGCTGAGTGTTTTTAACTCTTACGTTAACGCCCGGCAGTGGTTCGCCTTTTTCGTCAACTACCGTACCTGTTACACGGTTAGTTTGTGCAAATCCGTTTAGCACAGAGAAAATTAAAAAAGCGGCCATTATACATGGCATCTTTATTAACCTAAGCAATGTGAATTCGAATAAATTAATCTTACAAGTAGAAATTCTCATAATTCCATTTTATTGGTTTAAGGGTGTGTTAAGTTTCTGATGGATTAAAATTGAGAGGCAATGGCTATCCCGGCGTATAAATGGACATATTTAGACCATAAAACGCATAGAATGCACAAGCCCGCAGCTTGTGCCAGCTGAAGAAAGAAGGTTTCATATATTGGTTTTTAATTGGTTTTTACTAGCGGTTAGCCGACTAGTAATTTTTGTCAAATATATACTAACTAAAATGATTTAGCAAAACATGTTAAAAAATTTAGTTAGTATAACTTAGCACATTTACGTGTAAGCTTATAGCAGCCGAAGTTGGCTTGCTATATATGATACAAAGCAGGGCTGAATTTATTAATACATGGAAAATATGGTCACAAACACATTAGTTTAAAACTAAGCAAATGTGTTTGTAACCATTTAATAGCTGCTATTTGACTGATACTTTGTAAAATTTAACAGCAAACACAAATATAACTGCATAGCAAATGATAGGAAGATAGTAAGCTGTTGCTACGTCGTGATCGGCAATTCGTCCCATTAGAATTGGAAAAAACGCGCCACCTACTACTCCCATAGAAATAAATGAAGAAGCTTGTTGGGTTTGCTCTCCTAAATTTTTTATACCCAAACTAAAAATAGTGGGGAACATAATACTGAAGAAAAAGTTAATCATCAGCAACGCTATAAATGATGGCCATCCCCAGCTTTGTGCAACAATAACGCACATCAAAATGTTACCTAGTGCAAATGTTGCTAGTAATTTGTTAGGAGCAATATAGCGCATCATCGCAGTGCCCACAAAACGGCCAACAAGCATTATGCCCATAAAAAAGATGCCCATGTACCGGCTGGATTCTTGATCTGTCATTCCCATTTTTTCATGGCAAAAGTTCATAAAAAAAGCCCAGGTACCTGCCTGTGCAGCTACGTTAAACAATTGCGAAATGGCTGCCCAAACAAAATGACGGTGATGAAACAGTTTTTTTGATGGTGTTGGAACTACTTCCACGTCGAAACCTTGCGTGATAGGCGCATGTGGGTCCGTTAAGGCAGGAACTTTGACAAAAGAAAAACAGATGGCAACAGTAGTAACTACAGCACCCAAAACGATATATAAGATCTTAACAGAAGCTAATCCGTCCGTAGTACTTTCTCCGACATTGCCAAACACGAAGAAAGAACCAATTAGCGGGCCTAACATCGTTCCCAATGCGTTAAAACTTTGCGCGAAATTGATGCGCTGGTCACTTGTGTCTTGATGACCCAGGGATGCCACAAAAGGATGCGCCACTGTTTCGAGAGTTGATAAACCGCAACCAACAATAAATAAAGCCAGACGGAAAAAGCCGAAAGACTCACTATTAGCAGCCGGTACAAAAAGAAACGAACCTATGGCAAATAAAGTTAAACCAAGTAAAACGCCACTTTTGTAACCGAAGCGCTTCATGAATAAACCTGCAGGTATTCCCATAATGAAATAAGCTCCAAAAATAGAAAATTGCACCAGGCCCGATTGTGCTTTAGATACATGCAAAACCGCTTGAAAATGGCGGTTTAATACATCTGCCAATGAAATAGCAACGCCCCAAAACATAAACAGGGACGTAACGAATATTAAAGTAATTAAAAACTTCTTCTCGGTAAAAGCGACTTTAGGCGTCATGTGTATGATTGTAAAGAGGTTGTATAATGGTTAATTCGTAGTTATGGCTTACTTAATATTTTTCACTTGCTCAAGCACTGCATAAATTTCAATCATAGCGCCTTGGTCAATTAAACGTTTTTCGCTTTTAGTGCCCACCAAGTTATTCGCATCACGCTCCTTTTCCCAAATTGCATTGGCATCTTGTTCGAAGAAATCTATCCAAGCTCTGTTTTTATCTATTTTATATAATTCAACATACCCACGCAGCATCACAGCGTTAAACCAATACTCATTTGGTAAACGGCCGTTTCTAAAAAAATGGGCTCTGCCAGCTTTAGCTACACGCTGTGCTTCTTCCAAATACTTTTTGTTCTTGGTAATTTTATACAATAAGGCGGCAGACTGCAACATGGTACCTGTGTTATATGTATACGTTGCCTTTGCTAATTGCATAGAAGGTAATTTGATATTATCATAATATACACCACTTGGCGCTTGTAAATGGCTTTTAGTCCAATTATAAATTTCTATCGCGGTGTTTAAGTACCGCTTATCTTTAGTCGCTTTGTATAACTGTAACGCTACCAATACACCTGGTCCGTTAGAACAAGTATTTTTGGTAGTATTATCTTTTTCTCGCCAGTATATACCACCGCCACCAACGGTATCCAAACCGCCTACCATAAAACGATAAATCATCTTAGTGGTGTCTAAATAATGTTTCTCGTGCTTGCGATTATAGGCGTCCATAAAGGCGATAGCTATCCACTGGTTGTCATCATAGTATAAAGTTGTCGTCTTTTCTTTTACTACATAATCCTGGTAAGCGGGATATGGCGGAGTAGCCCTGTAATACTTTGCAATCGCTTTTTCAACTGGCAACATATATTTTTTTCCGGGTTCTATCACTTCCATTTCGTTAGCGCCTTGTATATAAGCACAAAGCGGCCAAAGGTAAGAGTGTGGATGTTCGTTTTTAGCCGGATCTGTCGTTTCAAAATACAAGTCAGATTTCGAATCTTTTAGATGTGCATTTATTGCGTTATTTAAATCATTTACATGACTCTTGTATGCAGAAGTTTGCGCCTTTGCCTGGCCAAAAGTAAGCACACCAACGCATGCAATAATTACCTTTTTGTAATGCTTCATATTTAATTTATGCTGAACTGGTTAATTTTTATGAATAATAGCAACCCAACCACCGCCGGTAGCCAAATTAATTTTCATTTTTGAGGCTTTGGTGACAGCAATAGCTTCCATCTTAAAATCCTTTGCGTTTTTATCTGCGTTGATACCATCCTTCCATACCTTCATAGTATAGTTGCCATCGCCCAAAAAAGAGAAATCAAGTGTCAGCTCACGGTTATTCCAATTAGTCATGGCTCCTATGTACCAATCATTGTTCGGTGCCTGGCGGGCCAACGTAACATACTCTCCAACCGCTCCGTTCAATGGAACAGTTTGTTGCCAAACAGTAGGTACTGCACTTAAAAACTGCATACACTCAGGCTCACGATAATAATGTGTAGGCATATCACAAAGCATTTGTAATGGGCTTTCATAAACCACATACATGGCCATTTGATTACAGCGAGTACCCAATGTCATAGGCTCGGCAGGTACGGCAGCGAAAGCATCTTTTTGCACATTAAGCATACCTCCTGGCGTAAAATCCATCGGGCCGGCTGCCATACGCGTGAAGGGCAAAGTTGTGGTATGAGGCGGATCAATGGCAGCAGCAAACTTACTGATTTCATTTCCCATCACCCCTTCCGACGTCATAACGTTAGGATAGGTTCTGCTCCAGCCAGTAGGTTTGTAAGCACCATGAAAATCAACCAGCAACTTGCGCTGGGCCGCTGCTTTAGCCACTTTTTCATAATAGTTGACCATGTCCTGGTCATCACGCTGCATAAAATCTACTTTGATGCCTTTTACCCCCCATTTGGCAAAAGCGTTTAACGCCATGTCCATCTGTTTATCAAGTACCAGCCAACTGGTCCAAAGCAATAAATCAACATTTTTGCTTTTTGCATATCTGGCCAATTCTTCTACATTAATGTCTTTGACTTGCTTCATCAAATCCCGGGTATCGCACCATCCCTCATCCAACAAAACGTATTCAATTCCATATTTCGACGCAAAATCGATATAGTACTTATATGTATCGTTGTTGATGCCCGACTTAAAATCAACACCGTATATATTATTATAATGCCACCAATCCCATTGCACTTTGCCGGGTTTAATCCAACTGTAGTCGCCAGTGGCCGGTTTGCCTAAAAGATACGGTAATTGATTAGTGAGTATGTCCTGATCAGTCTGGGCAACCATAAGTATACGCCAAGGGAATTCCTGAGCGCCATTTACACTGGCAATATAGGGTTCGCGACTTAATACTTTTTCGTCGCGGTCACTGTCAACTTTCTTTTCTTTTGGATAGTGCGGAAACGTTGCGCGTATTCCACCCTTACCATTACCTCTTACCCACATGCCTGCATAGTTAAATAAGCTAGATTCGGTGAGTAACACTTTAGTTTTGCTCACATCAAACAACACAGGCAAGCTGGCCAGTTTTTGGTCGGTTATCTGTTTTACCTGGTAATCCTTGTATTTACGTTCGTTGTGTGAGTAAAAACCGTCCTCTTCGGAATACCAGGATTTAGCACCATCCACAAAATTAACTACAGCCTGCTCATCTAATACATGATAGGTTTTAGAATTGTTGTTGATCCAACGCCAGGCAATACCATTGTTGTACACCCGCCACACCAGCGATAGAGAACCTGCAAAATCCAGCCTCAATTGCGAGTAATTATCAACAACATCCTTACTTTTTTGCCATACAACCGGATGTAGCGTAGCCAGATGTGTAGTGGTAGAAGCTTTTGATACTTTCCAATCTGAGCCTTGTTTAGCATCTGTTTGAAAGCTGACAGCCGACGATGAAACCAATGGTTTGCCGTTTTGTGATAGTTGATAATAGATACTATCTGCAACAGACAACTCTACCTTTATAGACTTATCTGGCGATGAAATCAGGTATTTTTTTTGAGCAACACCTGCTATCGACAAAAAAATTAAACCGCCCGTTAAAACTGCTTTGGTAAATCGCATTGACCTTGGTTGGAGATTAATTGGATTTTAAAGTATGAGTGAATTTAACTTAGCAATTGCGGTTTACTTTTATACGTTTTCCATAAAAACTCACCAAAAATGGTGTTAGTCCAAGCAAACCAACTTCTGGTAAATTTGGCTGGGTTATCTTTATGGAATGACTCGTGCATAAACCCTGTATCGCCATGTGTTTTTTGCAGTGTTTGTATGCAGTATCTTATCTCGTTATCATCATTGCTGGTTAATCCTCTGGCGATTATGCTCAGTGGCCAAACCATATCTTTACCAATATGTGGTCCGCCTATACCTTCAGCAGCAGTTCCTTTAAAAAAGAATGGGTTATCTTCTGATAGCAGAAGCTTACGTGTATTTTGATAAACCTGATCGTTAGCATCAATAGCACCGAGATACGGCATAGCTAGTAGACTTGGGATGTTGGCATCGTCCATTAAGTTGTAGCTTCCAAAGCCATTCACTTCATACGCATAAACATTTCCGTGCTTTGGATGATTTACAATAGCATGCTCTTTCAGAGCTTGTTGCACCTCATTGGCTAAAGCAGTTAATTCGTTGCTGGTGTTAGGATCTTTGGCTACAGCGCTCATCATTTCGGCTGCCTGTTTTAAACTAACTACCGCAAAGAAATTAGACGGAATCAGGAACGAATATAAAGTGGCGTCGTCGCTTGGACGGAACGCAGAACAGATTAACCCAACAGGTTTAACAGGATAGCCAAAGCCATTCATTGGCACACCATCGGTAGCCCAGGCCGTTTTGCGCTGGAACGAATATGGCCCATCGCCGTTTTTGCGTTGCTGCTCTTTAAATGTTTTTAGTATAGTTTTTACAGCCTGCTGCCAGTTTTGATCAAAGGGCCGGGTATCACCAGTGTCTTTCCAATAATGATAAGCCAGGCGGATAGGATAACATAATGAATCTATCTCCCACTTACGCTCATGCAAACCCGGTTTCATGGCAGTTATATCATGCTTCCACTCGCCTTCTTTAGTATCGTCGCCATAAAATGCATTAGCATAAGGATCTTTTAAAATGCACTTAACCTGACGGTTGATAACGCCGGCTATCAAATCGCCTAAGTGTTTATCTTGTTTTACAAAAGTAAGATATGGCCAAACCTGCGCTGTACTGTCTCTAAGCCACATGGCATCTATATCGCCGGTGATAACATAGGTATCTGGTCTACCATTTTGTTGGGTATAAGTAACAGTGGTATCCAGCGTGTTAGGAAAACAATTGTTAAACAACCAGCACAGTTCCTTATTTTTTACATTCTTGCTAAATTCAGCAATAGCTTTTTCTACAGCAGCACTGGTAAACTTGCGTTGACCAGGAGCTGTACGAACCACCTTAAATTCAGCCGGTAACGCAAAAGCCATTTTACTACTTAATATACTTCCGGCACCTAAAATACCGGTGTTTCTTAAAAAAATACGTCTTTTCAAAAGTTTGTAATTTAGATTTGTAATTGGTAACTAATTGTAACCAGCAATTAGTTATACTAAAAATAACATTTTAAGCAGATGCTTTACTACTTACTTGCTGTGATAGCAATTCTGCTTCGGGCCAGCTACATGCAGCGCCAATTAGTGCTGCATCCTCCCATAAAGTGCTTTGTTTTATAATTATATTTTTATTGGTAATGCAAGCTAAAGTCTGATTGCCGAATGCGTGCATTCCTTTTGCAATATTACCGCCTAATATAACAACATCGGCTTGCTCTTCAGCAGCAAAGTTATTTAAAAATGTACCCAGGTTATTGCCAAATTCATCAAGTAAACGCTCTTTCAATACCAAATCCGAATCATTAAGTAATTCTTCGACGTTTGTGAGCGTCCGGCCGGTCAATTCATTACACCGTTTTAAAAACCAACGGGTAGAAATGTAGTCTTCCGCAATACCATCGTGCATGGGAGTGATAGCCCTAAAAACATCTGTTGTGATGCCGTTTGCACTTTTAGCCGATCCTAAGCCCGTACCGAGCGTAACACCAATTACCTTTGAGCTGCTATGCATTTTACCAAATACAACCTCTCCGTGCAAAAATGCCTCTGCATCGTTTCTAAACATAATATTATCAGGTTCAATCCCAATCAAATCTGATAATGCCTCACGAACATTCATGCCATACAACGATTCGTACTTGTTCATGCCTTTAATTAAAGACACGCCTTCCGAATAATTGAACGGGCCAGGCATTGCTATACCTATTTTAGTCGAATCTTTTTTAGCGGGATCAACGAGTTTGATGATAGCCTTTGCCCATTGATTTAGAATATAATCGGCTTCACCATGTGAATCAACATGTAGCCTTACTTTGGTATCACTGTTTATGGAACAATAATGCGGCATTACGTGAGCCGCTGTTATATGCGAACCACCTATGTCTACACCAATAAATATATAGTCGGATAGATTTACACTCATGAAGTAATTATAATTGGTTTAGAACTGATTTAACGCAAATATCTAAAACGTTTTAGCAAATGCAAATTCTAAATTACTTTTTGTTCAGATTGTAGCAAACGGACGTTGCTATCGGGATTTAACCGGAGAGGAATTACGGACGATAAAGGTGGTAGGCAATTCAATCTTTTGCAGCTTTTTATCAGTACTTGATTTTTTAAGTCTTGCCAGTAAAAGATTAATAGCATGCTCTGCAATCTTTTCAGTTGGTTGCGATACTGTTGTTATCGATGGTGAATACAGTTCAAAGAGTTCATAATCGTCGAAACTTAAAACGCCAATATCATTAGGAATGCTTAGCCCCTTGCCTGATATTGCTTTTAAGCCGCTAACACATAAATAGTTGGTAGAAAAGAAAATAGCATCTATTTCTTTTTTGCGATCCAAAAATGCAGATATCTGATGCATAGCCTGCTCGCTGCTTTTGTAAGCAATCTCTTTAATGTATTGAGGGAGTTGGTGTTCGGTCATTGCTTTTTCATACCCTACCAACCTGTCCTGCATTTGCGGCTGCAATGAATCGATGGTTATAAAGGCTATATGCTTGTAGCCATTATTAATTAAGTGCATGGTAGCATCATATGCACTTTTTTCGTTTTGAATTATTACGCAATCTGTATCTACACCAGGCGTATATCTATCTATTAATACAACTGGCTTTCCGGCATCTATCAGAATTTTTACATCTTGATCTAGCCCTTCCGGCGGAACGATGATATAGCCATCTACATGCCTTTCGCTGTACATGGCTATTAATTCACGTGTTTTGTCGGTGTCGTTTTCTGTACTGCAATAAATTATTTTATACCCATTTTGATAGGCATTTGCTTCAATAGCACGGGCAATAGCTGAAAAAAAGGGATCGGAAATATCCTCTACCATTAAACCGATGATATTGGTCTTTCCGGTTCGCAAGCTACGGGCCAATGAACTTGGTTTGTAATTAACTTCCTGAACAAACTCCTGCACCCTTTTGACCAACTTTTCACTGATGCGCTTTTCCTGGGCTCTTCCATTTAAAATGAATGATACCGTGGTAATTGAAATACCTAACTGAGTAGCGATATCATTAATGGAAAGTTTCTTCTTCACTTGTAATTAATATGCAGGTTATTGCGCTAATGTAAAAACTTTAGCAAGCTTATTAGCTATGTAGACAACAAGATAAGTATTTATTACATTACACTTATCAATGTGCGTGTTTTTACAACGTTTAGCCATCAAAATAAAAAAATATTTAACTACTAAAATAATTTACCATCTATTTAATTTAATAGCCAAACGCTAGTATAGATAAAATGCTTCTTTTATAATAATTAGCTGTGGTTGAACATTACCTTATACCTTTACCAGTTTACATCAACGTGCACGCCTTCACTATAATTTTCAAAGCCTAGCAATAAGGTACCAGATGCAGCGTCCCATTCATTTTTAGTAATGCTTAACGGCGTTGAATTTATTTGAACAATGACTTTGTTTGGCTTAGCCGGTAACAAAATGCGCATCATGTTATTTGTTTTAGCCGGGCTTTTAGCTACAAAGCTATAATGTGTCTTAGTCGCCACCTCGTCGCTAACTCGGGCAGCAGCAGCTATTACCTGCGGCTTTTGTTTATCTTCAATCTTATTTACATCAAACAAGTAAGCTTGTGTACCAGGCCTAATTGATTTTTGTTGAACAACGGGAAGATTGGGATTAAATAAATCAATAAAAGTTCCATTTAAAGTGAGCGGCTGGCTATTGCTGTTTTCGTCAAGCACAGCAGCAACCACAAACGGGCCGCGCTCTAATATAAAATTGTTTTTTAATAGCAGCTTGCCTGCTTTGGCATCTTCTTCGTATGCCTGCTTAACATTTTTTAGAAAACCGGCATCACCTTGCGTTTGTAATACCAATTCCTTTGGATCTTGCCTTACAATATAAACGTTCCCTTTACCGCATTTGTACTTGGAAAAACCTGCTTGTTCTTTCAATCCTAATAAGCTGAACAAATGTTGTGACGGTGCGCTGTAGCTATTCCCTCCGGTATTCCACCATTCCTTTACCGTTTGGAATGGGTCAGTATCACGTCCGTAGTATAACAATACGCCACCGTTTTTAACCCATGTGGCCAGTTCTTTATGATAAGCGGCAGACAATGGCTTCATGTTGGCATAACTGGCAATTAATACCTTAATATCTTTAAGCGTATTTTTATTAGCCAGATTTTCCATGTGCACAGTTTCAACCGGAATACCGTTTTTTAATAAAGGTAAAGCCATCCCGTAAAAGTTAGAAAGCTGAGGATCTTCATAACCGGCATGATTAGGAAAGCGTTGAAACATCATCGAGTTAGATACCAGAACACCGATACCACGACTGCCGTTCAGTTTATTGCTTGATAAAGGCATTTGATTCAACGAATTGACCATTATCTGCATTTGTGTAGCATACGCCGGCGAGATAGGCTGTTTTTCAGCTTCGCCTTCTACTTTAAACTTGCCTTTATAGATACGATTAGGCCACGGCATTACCTCGTAGTGGTTTACCATGGGATATAGCAGCTGTGCGGTAAAGGTAGCTTGATAGTTAACCTTATAATCATCCCACGAGCGTGGCCAGTCTTCAATCGGGTCAGTTAAAAAATAAATCCTTCTGCCTGTAGGCGCTGTCATAGAAACCATCGAGCCGTATTCCAAAAATGCGTTCTCAAACACACGTTCTTTTTTCAACCCATTGTAATACACTGGTTCGCGCGATGTGCCAGTCCATACCTGAGCTATATAGCCATCCATGCCGTCCAAGTTGGCCAGGCTGGCCTCCGGACTTACAATTTGCCATGACGAATAATTGAGCAGAGAATGTGTAGGCACATAACATTTAACCGTACGATTAAGGCTCTGGCTATAGCTTTTTACGTAAGTGAAAATTTCTTTTAACGCATTGAAATACAAATGATATTTCAGTTTGGAAGACAAATAGGTTGCCTCAGGCGATTCGTGCTGTGGCATCCAGGCAAAGCCATAATACTTTTGCCATTCTTTCTTGAAAGCATTACCGTAGCCGGCACGGGCCCAAAATTCAGGTTCTTCTAAGTATATAGCCGTTACCCCTGCATCAATCGCTCTTTTTACATGCGTTTTCATGTAATTTAAAAAATTGGAAGACGGCACGATGTATGGCACGTTTTGGCCATGCCAAATGGTTTCGCCATTGCGCATTACCTGACCTTCGTCCAGGTGGTTCTTACCGTCCCACTCGCCCAAAAAATAATCTTTGTATTGGCCCCAGGCTATTCCGGTCATAAATTGCACTTCATAGCCTTCGTCGCGATAACTTTTAATGCGATCTTCAAAATGGCCGCCGTCGTCATTTACGCCATATACCATGGCAATGTCGGCTCTTACATCATAATCGGAACTCCATGGAGCAGACGCCTGGAACGATGTTTTCTGTTTGGATTTTACCTGTGCATTGGTATTATGCACACACAATGCAGACATACCAGATAGCAACAGGCAGAAGTATATTTTTTTTCTCATGGTGATATAAATTACTTGCTTGGCGCAAACAGTTGCATAAAAGCCACGGCACTGCTCGATTCATATGATTGCACCACACCAGTGGGGCAAGAAATCTTATAGTTCCGGTGCATAATATTACGTGTTTGATCCCGATTGCCCCAAGCGGTATTTGCATTATATACTGCCCATTTATCATAACCACCTTGCGGATCTACCTTAGCTAGGTCCACAAGATACTGTGCAAATATTGCTTTTAACACGCCTTGTTCGTTAAAATCGCCTTCTGCCGGTAAAATGCCGTTCGTGTCGCTCATGGTGCTTTTGGTGTACTGCGCTGCCAGCTTTGCATCATTCAGATAGCTTTGTTTGCCGGTAACTTTGTAAAGCAGCAAAGCCGCGCCAATACACGTTCCTTGATTGTAGGTATAATCCTCATATCCTGGATTGTTGTCACCTATTTTATGATCGGCTACTCTACCCTTGCCTATATCAAATAGATTATCGTGTGCCCAGGCGTATACTTCCTTCGCCTTCGTTAGGTAGGCTTCATCTTTTGTAATCTCGTACAACCGCATAGCGGCAATAACGGTTGGGTAATTGATGCAGGCATTTTTGCCGCTGTGTTTAAAATCCCAATACATACCACCTTTTACCTGATCATATGAGCCATCCCAGATATGCTGGAACCCAGCTTTTGCTTTAGTTAGATATATTTGATTATTGGTGATGCCGTATGCGCGGGTTAGCGCCATTACCCACCACATCATGTCATCATAAATGAACCAGGTGGTGTGATTCTCCCAATTGTAACCATCATAGCGTTGGTAACCGCCGTCGTAGATGTCGGTAATCATTTTATAATATGCCGGATCTTTAGTCCGTTCGTAAGCGTCCATCACAATATCCCAATAAATAGCCTGTGTCCAGATTGCGCCGATGCCTTTCTTTTCGGTAGTGCTGTAGTAAAGCTTGTCGGTAGTACTATAATAAACGGTGTTGAACGCATTGAATGCAGTTGTAGCGTCTGTTGCAGAAAATGATTTGCTCTCTGTAACTAACGGAGGTTTAGAAGGTGCTGTGATATCTGTAGTTTCTTTTTTACCGCACGAACTGATGTAGATTGTTGTTGCAAGCCCCCCTAATAAAAGGATTTTAGCTGCAGCACGGATATTCCAATTCATCATAACAATTTCCATATAGTAATGTAGTGAATTTTTTAATTAAATAAGATCAGGATAGAACTACCAGAAGCAATTCTATCCTGATGTATAAGCCGACTGACTACCAGCCTGGGTTTTGCACCATTAAGTTATCTGCATTTACGTCTTTTGACGGTATTGGAAACAAATAGTGTCTTTTTGTAAACACGCGCGTTTCAAACGGAATAACAGTAAAGAACTCAGGCGCATTTTTGGTAATGTTTAAGCCATAAATAGGTCCATTATCTGTTGTTTCTGCAATTTTCCAACGGCGGGTATCAAAGAACCGCACATTTTCAAATGCCAGTTCTGATCGGCGTTCTTTCCTGATTGCATCGCGCATAGCTTCTTTGGTCGCCGGCACAGGTAAAGCATTAGTACCAGTTCCATATTGTGGTATACCCGCACGCTCACGTATCTGGTTCAAGTATTTTAAAATATCAGGATCGCCTGGGTTCGATTCATTCAATGCTTCGGCATAATCTAAAAATAAATTGCCTACACGATATAGTATAACCGGACGGTTGCTCTCGCGCCAGTTACCTAAGCCCATTGCTTTACGCACTGCATAACCTGTTACCGTATAATCATTACCACCGGTTGCTTTACCAGAGTTACCATTGGCAGTGAATTCGGTAATAATGTTACCGAAACTGGTGTTAAGCCATACGCTGTTATGATAAGTGATATTTACATAGAAACGCGGTTCGCGGTTAACCCACTGGTTGAACGTGTTGGTGGCAATAGGACTGCCCGGCGCTTGGTAATCTGTAAAGCCGGCGGTTTGATAACCTGATGCCGGATCATCTATGCTACGGCCATTCGCCGTAAAAAATGCATCTACCTGGTTTTGGGTTGCACCTAAACCTGCCGAACCTCTTACTTCTGACGGTTTGCCGCTGTGATAAGGTGTCATTTCGTATTGACGGCCTTCAATTGAGGCATCTAGCCTTGACATAATGATTTCATTATTGAATTTGTCCAGGAAAATATCCCGGCAAGACAGATAAGGATCAAATACGCCTGACGAATTATTTTTTCTGAACAAGCTGTAAGTATTTGGCACAAATTGGTCTATATAAGCCTTATAAGCGTCAGCGGCTCTTTTCCACTTGGTGGCATCAAAGCTTTGGTTCACCAGTTGCTTGCCATCTTTATTTTTGAGATTGGCCAAATCGGCGTTACCATTATATAATGGACTGGCTGCCAATAAATAAGTTTGTAAACGATAGCTTAAGGCCATGCCTTTGTTTATGCGTCCGTAATTATTGTCGCCATTATTAGTTACGGGTAGATTATTAGCTGCATTCTGTAATTCTGACGCCACATAATCTACACACTCATCAAAACTGTTGCGTGGTAAACGAACGCTTTCTGACGGTGCATCAGGTTCAATCACATCTTCGCCAAGTATTACCACCGGCCCATATAAGCGCATTAAATAGAAATAGTAGATAGCCCGCAATGCTCTTGCTTCATTTTTGAACTTCACTTTTTCTTCGGGACTAATATCCTGATTCACTTTATCAATGTTTGCCATAAAGAAACTGGCAGAGCGAATGCCTCTGTAAAAGTTGTTCCAGTAATCGTTTACGAACCCAGAATTTGCATCCCAGCTTCCGATATTTAAATTGTTGGTTTGCGCAAAGCCCCATACATACTCAGCTTCATCAGAACCAGCCGTCCATAAACCGGCGCTTTTGCTTACATCCGGATTTCGCTGACCAAACTCGTCGGGAATAAGGCTATACACGTTATTTAAAAATCGCAAAGCAGTTGCACGGTTCGAGAAAGTTTCGTCGAGGGTTAACCTGTCGTCGGGCACTTGCTCCAGAAATTTTTTACAAGAAGTAGCTGATGTCAACATAGCCACTATTAAAATAGAAATATATTTTTTCATGATTTAAAATCTTAAAACTTAACATTCAGGCCTAAGGCCAACGTTGAGGTAAGCGGATATTTAGAGCCATTTGCCCTGCCATCTATATTGGTATTTAATTCAGGATCCCAAAGTTTCCACTTACTGAAAGTTACCAGGTTGTTGCCTATTAGGTATACCGCCAAATTGTTCATGTGAAGCTTTTTAGTAAAGCTTTTGGGTAAATTATAGCTTAATTGAGCACTTTTCAAGCGTAAAAAGCTTACATCTTTTACCCACCATGAACTCTCGAGTGTGTTATTGGTATTGTCAGCCTCGCCGTATGCCAGTCGCGGATAGAAAACATCCTGGCTTGGGTTGCTAGGTGTCCAGCGGTCGGTAGCAATACTGTAAGCGTTACTTAAGCCGCCGCCACCGTTGAACGGAAAAATGCCTGATCCGCCAAGCATAATATCGGCATTGGATATTCCTTGAAACAATGTACTTAAAGCAATGCCTTTATACGATGCACTGAAACCAAAACCATATACGGTGTTCGGAACATCTCCCCTGCCAATTTTAGTTCTGTCGTAACTGTTGATTAAACCGTCGCCGTTTAGATCTTTGTATTTGATGTCTCCCGGTTTAATGCTTTGTTTCGATCCCGGCGTAGCACTGGCATCAATTTCTGCCTGGCTGTCAAATAATTTTTCGGCAACGTATCCAAATCGGGCAAGCACATTGCTACCCACTTGGTTCATCCAAGGATAAGGCTGAGGCGGCAAGTCGTTTTCAATAAGTTTATCTTTATTGTAAGTAAATGTGCCTCGTAAACCAATATCTACCTGCCCTGCTTTAAAATTATATTCCAGTGTTGCATCAACACCACGATTGTCAACGACACCTAAGTTGCCATACGGCTGATTGACTAAGCCGACATAACCTGGTATAGACTGCCGTTGCAGGAAGATACCAGTACGGCGCTCTTTAAAAAAGTCGACGATTAGATAAAGGTTGTCTTTTAACGTTCTAATTTCAACGCCTAAGTCTTGCTTACGTGACTCGGCCCAGCGTATATCCACGCCGTAATCAGACACATTAATACCACCGTTGTTATTGTTGGTGTAATTTCGGTCTAACTGATAACCAGCAGCACCGTCGGACAGTAGCGTCAAATAAGCAAATCTGCGGCCCACCAAACTGGCGTTTGATATTTTACCGATGCCGGTTTTACCGTCAGAATATCTGAATTTCAAAAATGATATAATATTTTTAAATGGCTCCCAAAACTTTTCGTTTGAAGGAATCCAGCCTAAACCAAAAGCCGGGAACGCACCATAGCGGTTTTGAGGACTAAAAAGCTCTGAACCGTTGTAACCGTAGTTCAGTTCGGCAAAGTAACGATCATCATACGAATAAGTTGCACGAGCTGCTAAACCCACAAAACGTTCCGGAATTGAAGCCGTAAAATCACCGGCAAAAGGATTTGAATAATCTTGACTATATCCTAATATCAAACCACCTACACGGTGTTTTCCAAAAGCCCTATCGTAGTTTAAAGAACCTTCATTGTAAAATCTGCGGTTCCCCCCGCGGCTTGGTTCGTAGCTTAGATAATTACCACCGCTGGTAAAGGTTTGAATTAAATTTAGCGTTCCGTCTGGTTTATAAGGAGAATTTGTTCCAGGTACGTTTTGTATAAAATAGGTACTTTCTCTCTTTGACCGTCTGATGAAGTTTTCGTTGTAAGAGTCGAACGAAATCATGGCCGACGCGGTCAAACCCGGTGTAATCATTTTCAGGTCTTGCGTCAGGCGCAAGTTGGTATATATCTGATTTAAAAATTCGGTACGGTAACCTCTTCTGGTTAAATCTGCATAAGGGTTCCTGAATCCTCCGTTTGATGAACGGCCGGGAATGAAACCACCTGGGTAAATTTTTGGATATTCTACTGGAGAAACATCCAACGCCGACCTAAAAATATCTTGGGTATTTTCGCCAGGGTAATTACCTGTTGATGCGTATCCTTGTATACCCAATGCCAATGAAGTGGTATTGGTGAGTTTCAGATTCAAATTACTGGTGAAATTATAACGCTTGTAATCTAAAGATGAATTGTACTTAGTCAGATCATCAGTTTTTAAAAAGCCGGTTTCATTGTAATAAGCTAGTGATACATAATATTGTGCGTTATCAACGCCGCCACTAGCGTTCAAATTAGCCCTGCGCATACGGCTGTATTTGTTAAACAGCTCGTCCATCCAGTTCACATTAGGATACAACAGCGGATCAACACCTGATGCTGTATTGTTGATATATTCCTGGCTGTACTTTGCTGCCTGCCCTCTACCTGTCAACGCTTCGTTTGCCAGGTTCATGTAGTTTACGCCTTCGAGCATTTCGGGCCTGCGGGTAAATGTGCTTACGCCTTCGTTATAATCAAAAAATATGCTGGGCTTACCAACTTTGCCGGTTTTGGTTTTTACTACAACTACACCATTTGCACCCCTTACACCATAAACCGCTGTACCAGAAGCGTCTTTTAAAACGGTGAACGACTCGATATCCTCCGGATCGATATTGTTAATAGAACGTTCAACACCATCAACCAAAATTAGGGGAGAGCTAGAATTACCACCAAATGTGGCAATACCCCGAATCCAAATATCTGCGGTACTGCGTCCCGGTTCGCCGCTACGTTGCACGCCCACTACACCTGCTATACGACCTGCTAACGATTGTGTAATGCTGGCCACCGGTTGCTTCAACTCTCGAGGACTTACAGTTGATTGCGCACCAATTAACGACACCTTACGTTGCGTACCAAAACCTACCACGGCAACTTCTTCCAGTGAATTGCTGCTTGGCGTTAGTTGGATTGCAAGTGTTTTCTGGCTGCCTATGGTCACCTCTTTAGGTTCGTAACCAATAAAGCTAACAACCAGTACCGATGACTCTGACGGTGCATTTATGCTAAAGCTACCATTTACATCTGTAACGGTAACCGTAAGTGCGCCTTTCACTTTCACACTGGCTCCGGGTATCGGTAAGCCTTTTTCGTCTTTCACTATACCTCTGATAACGATATCAGCTGCGTTATTTTTCAACCGCTCGGTTACAGTTTTCTCCGTTAAAGGATTATGCATGCCGCTAGCCGAAGCTTGCAATGCTAAACTTACTGTTAGAGAAACGGTTCCCAACGTCAGGGCGTGTTTTCGCACATTAAGCTTAGGCTTAATTAGCTTAGTAAACTTTTTGTTCATAATAAATTGGTTTAGTTTTAATTGGTTTTACAAGCTTATACTGTAAACTTTGTAGAATTTGAGATGAGGTTTTGGTTATGTTTTAGACAAATTATTTTTAGTTGTTGGACGAGTAGGAACGTCTGTCGCCGTTACTCCAGTGCGTCGACAATAACAAACGAGGTGTCGCATTTAGGGAATGAAAACCTAAATTGCACCGTACGCTCGATTGGCGTTAATTCGGCGGTAACATCATTGGTAAACGTTTTTCTCACTTGTAATCAGGCAATATGGTTTAATGATAGTTGCAAAATCACCAACGAGCGATCAACGCACATTCAATATAGCATCGGAAACGATGAACGAATTTCACTTTCCAGCAAAGCATTTTATGCAGACCAGGCATTAAGAACTCATCGAAAATGAAGTACGGCTAATTGGTTTGTTGCAATATCAATACTTGTGAAATCGCAGAGCAATTGTAGCAGACTGCGCTTAAAAGAAGGGTTAAAAGAAGGGTTAATTGCACTTAAAAATGGTTAACCCGCTATAATTGGTAAGATAATAAGGAAAGATTTTACTTACTGCGATATCTCTTCAAAGCTTATTGGATACGGTTCTCCGAAAGATTTATTGTAGTCGGCACCAAACTGTTCATAAACCCGTTTGGCCTGTTCCTTTCCCTTAAGCTTTTTAATGGCCTTTAGCTCATACCTAAGTGCCTCATCATTAAAAGGAGCAACACGTAAAATGAGTTTGGCTATCTCCAGCAATTCTTTGGTTTGTTTTTGCACATACAGTTTCTCAAGCTGAGGAACCAGCACTTCAAGGAACTTTTCCTCATATGCCTCTTTATAGGCATCAAGCCATGAGTCGTTCGCTTGCGGCAACAGAGATCCTCTTGTAAGTAAATTGTAATGAGCGTTTTCCTCAATTCGTGCTTTAGAACCATCGGCCAGGTGCTCACCAATTACAAAAAAGTCACAAAAAAAGCGTTCATCTTTCACAAATAAATAAACGTCATTTACAAACTGTAATTGAACTCCTTCAAGCTCGCTTAAGATGTTTCTTAGGTTATTAAATGTTACTCCCCTCAAATTTTTAGTTTGAGCAAATTCCTTTTCGGGCCAGATAGTTGAAGAGATTTTTTTAGACGATATGCCCTTGCTATCACTCATCAAAATTAATAGAAACAACTGCTTAATTTTGGGGCTGAATAAGTATGTGATATCCCGTCCCTGCCGGTTATACACCATAAATTCGCCTAGTAAATAGACAGCATTAGTTGTTACTTCGGTGGTTGAGAACCCTGCTGTTAAACCTGGTTCCGATTCATTGTCGGCATCTTCTAATGCTTCTGCCTGCATGCGTCTTCCTATAATGAAGGTAATTACCAGGCCTGCGATAATTATAACCAGAACGCCACTTACATACCACCACGTCAAGCTTTGCTTTTTGACCGGATGAAGAGACTGATAATAAAGCTTGGAACTGACCGGCGGATTAGCCAGCGAATACAATTTAATGTGTGAATGCGCCGGATCGCTGAATTCCTGCACGGCGCAAAAAAACGCCTTGGATTTTTTATCATAAAACAAATTAATATCTGTCTCGATTTTCTCTGACGTAACAGATATTGGGGCACTTACAATTTCGTGCGAGCCATCCTTCACTGAAAACTTATACAAGCGCAACTGCGTTTTTGCTTGTTCATGAGGATAACATAAAGCATAAAAATATTTTCTATCGCCCGAGAGAATTAAATTGTTGGCAGGAACAAACGGTGCTTTACCACCCTTAAAACTCCATAGTTTTTTCACTATATGCGTTTTAAGATTGATGTTGTAAAGATCATAAAATTCTTTGCCTCCTATGATTTGATCGCCAGACTCGTTACCATATCCGCCAAATAACAGTATTTCGTCTGTCCGAATTCCGGGCCCACTTGCCGAGAAAAAACGCGGATTTATCTTATCTCCGTTAAAAGCCGTCGGTAGCCATTTGTCGGCCGTCTTATCATATTTATAAAATGAATTGTGATATTTGAACGCGCCGTACCCGCCAAATAAAAATATGGTATCGTGGGTGCTGTTGTAAAAAGTGTTATGATGGTGTCGTTGGGTAGGCAAAAGTGCATAACCAATGTTTGTCCACTTTTTAGTTTCTAAGTCTAAAGCTGCGATGCTCGGTTTGCCCAATGCTATTTCGTAGGCATCATACACATAGCACTTATTTTCTTTTTCATTGATAATGCTTTTGCCCAGCAGCATGGGTAAGTCAAGCATGTTTTTATATGCAAAAGTCGTCTGTCTGTTGTTGTGCGTTTGGTAAACCGTTAGGGAGTCTTTGCCATAAATAAATAGTTGCTGTCCGGCTTTATAAAAATTTAATCCGGCTACGTTGCTGAATGACTTTTGAAATGTTGGAGTCCAAAAATATGAGTCGTTAATTAGCCAAATTGGATTCTCCACTTTACCTACGGCATCTCCGTCTCCATCATGCACTACGTTTCCATTCCATTCATTCAGCGGAAAAATGTAGTCTGACTGGTTATTGTAAACATGCACGTTTTTAATAGCCATATCAGGAACCTCTGTATAATATTTATTTTTTCCAAAATATACATTTCCCGAAAGCTCTTTACCAAAATGAAAGCCGGTGGCCTTATAGCGCTTATGGTCTATACAAAGCGCTACCGTATTACCAACTAAATCGAAGTCTAATTGCACCCGTATCCATTTATGCCGGCTAACCTCACCGTTGCGTAGCGGAATGCTTAACTTGTTGCTAACTCTGTCTATATTGAGGTTTAGCGATGATGTATTTTTTGTGTTTAGATAGCTTAAGCTGTAAGAATTTTCTTGGTCTGTAACCAGCAATATATAACCCAGATGATTCTGATCCCACAACATCAAATCAAAATCAATGTGCAATTGCGATTGAAAAGTACGGGTTGTATCCGTAAAGACCCGGTAGGATGTCCGCTTAGAAATTAAGTTGTTGTTGGATGAAAATTTAAGCCCCTGTGCTTTAACTACTGAAACATCAGCACAAACAAACAGGAAAAACAGGATACGCAGTAAACAAACAAAAAATCTATTTCCCTTAGGCATTCACCATTAAAGTTTAAAGTCGGAGGTTGCAAATCAGTTATCCGCGAAAATAACTTTTTTCTAATTAACCCAAACTTAACTCTCGCGTGTATTTTTCTACGCATTCACTAAATGGCTTGTTGTAACGAAACCGGCCAAAGTTATTTGTGCAACTTTGGCCGATTTGAAGACTGTACTATTATTTATCTTGTTGAGAAGCCATATCGGTTACCCATTGATTATTAATGCCAAAACTGTTTTCCGGCTTGTCTGATGTTTCAAATACCAGTTTTCCGCCTCTCATTATTTCTTGGTGCGTTACCCAGTTTCTATTTAACGGCTTGCCGTTTAAGTATACCGCCTTTATATAACGCTTTCTATCCGAATAATTATTTGTGCTGATAATCAAAGGTTTTCCTCCCGGCCAGTTAAACTTTACTTCATCAAAAAAGGGAGCGTTTAAATAATATACCGGCCATCCTACACAAGCAGGCGATAAACCACATGCCGCAAAAACATACCAGGCAGACATAGCACCGGCATCATCATCCATGGTGCGTACATAGGTATCGGGCCTATTGCGATAGATCACATCAACAAATGGATCAATGCCTCGGCTGTTGTCATTAAAATAATATTGTACAACCGTATCTAATGCATACTTATGCATCAATGCCTGAGATTTCCAGGGTTGCGCAGTCATGTTGTACATCAACGGAACCTGGATGTCAGGCTCATTAGCATGGTTGTATAAATCGTTATCGAAGAAATAATCCAGTTGTTTTAAGTACGCTTCTTTTCCACCTATCAGTTCAACCAGTCCTTTAACATCAAATGGTACAAACCACCGGTACTGCCAGATGGTTCCCTGATATAAACCTCGTGCGGATACCTGATCAACATCACGTTTGGTGATGTCTTTAAAATCCTTTTCCCAGTACTCTTTATAACGCAACGCTTTATTACGGTACTTGCTGCTTAATTCAGCTTTTCCGGTGAGCGCTAGTATTTCAGACAAAGCCCAGGTATCGTAGCTTGATTCCAGTGCTTTATCAGGGTGCGAAAAATCAAGCCGGTCTACTTCAGCAATTAGTGAGTCGGTTATGCTTTTAAAATCTACCGGATATCCCTTTCTGTATGCGTCCAGCAACACCACAATGGCATGTTCGGTACGTACAGTATTTGAGGGTTCATGGCGGGTTGCATAATCTTTTTTGCCGTATGGATAAAGATTGGCTATCGAAGCAGTTATCTGCCTGTACCTTTCTGGATAAAGGATAGACAGTAACGGTAATTGCGTACGATAGTTGTCCCAAATAGCCCAGCCATTATACACTGTATCAGCCGTGTGCTTAAGCGAACCATCAATGGTCCGATAAGCGCCATCGCGCTCGGAAACAATGTAAGGCGACTGTACCGTGCGATAAAGCAAGGAGTAAAAAAGTTTTTGTCTTTCGGGATTGCCTTTTACAGTAACACGCCCGAGCAAATTATTCCATCCCTGAGCGCTTTGCGCCTTTCGCTCAGAAAACGAGGCGCCAGGTAATGCTGCTTTAGCATGCGCTATATCTACAGATGAAAATGCAATACGAACATCTGTGCTTTTCACATTTTCAAGTACACTAACATTTAATTTATGGTTAGGCAGTGATTTAATGGAAGCCGATTTATCAAATTCGATTACATAATAAACACGGTACACGCCAACATTGCAGGTAGTTTGCGATTCGACCCAACCACTTATGAAATTGTTTTGAACCTCATGCTCTTCGTTCACAAAACGGTTAGCCAGCGTATGGCTCAAATCAACCCAAAAACCTTTTTTAGCTGCGGGAAATATATAATGCTCAGATCCTGACTTATTCACTACAGCAAATTCAGCACTGATGCCATTGGTAAAAGAAACCTGATAGTATCCTGCCCTTGCTTTTTCAGTGCTTTTGGTTAATATCGAAGTTGCTGCACTGTCGCCGATAAAAGGTTTTATCAATATATTACCACCGCTGCCTTGGCAACCTACCCCTTCAAAACGGTTATGCGTAAAGCCCATATACGTTTTGGCCTTATGCTCATAACCCATATGCAGCTTTGGATACGTTTCGGGTCCGATACTCATCATGCTGAACGGATAAGAGGCTGCCGGAGACATTTGTCCATGATCGCCTGACGATCCTAAAAACACATTGACCATTTCGGCAGGCTGCTGTTGTGCCTTTGTGGTTTGGCGCTGCGCATAGGTGCAATTAAACATAAATAAAGCAAGCGCAGTAAAGTATAATTTCATAATAAAGCGATAAGCGGCGCAAGTTGTGAATTTTTAACAGATGTTGCCAGCCTTGCCATGTTAAATTTATGTTTTGTATTTAACCCATTTGTTAACCAGTGGAATACTAGGTTAATTTGTGGACTAAATACAAAATACCAACTTTTCACATCGCTTCCTAGGTCTTACTTTATTACAAAGCGGTAAGTTCCCGCAGCTACATTCGTCACACTCAACACTTTTTTACCATCTAAAAAGGCATTTTGACGTGGCAACAGCGGAAAAGTAATAGTGGCATTTGAATTCGCTGGAACGGTTGCCTCATAAATAACGGTTTTGCCGGAACGTTTCCATAACGACTTGATAGTTCCGTAAGGCCCTGCGTGGCTAGCCGAAAAATGATTTAAACCGCTTACAAAATTAGGTTGCAACAGAACATGCTTAAATCCGGGATATTGTTCATCTGGTTTAATACCCGCAAGCCCCCGGTAAAACCACCCTCCTACGTCGCCAAACATCATATGGTTGAGTGAGATGTCGCGCTCGGCTTTTATATTCCAATTTTCATATAGTGTTGTTGCCCCGTTTACAATCCACCATCCCCATGAAGGGTAAGTGGTTTGTGCAGCTAATTTATAAGCTGTTTCCGCCTGTCCATTGTCGCTTAGTGCATTTAAAATCGACCTGCATCCCAACACTCCTACGTCCAGGTGCATGCCATCGGCTGCTACGCGTTTGGCCAAGTTGGCCGCTACTTTGGGTTTCATCCCATCAGGAACAATACCCCATTGCAAAGCCACGCTAAGCTCAGTTTGTAATCCGCTGCCATATAAACCGGTTTGGGCATTAAAATATTTTTCGTTGATGGCTGTCTTGATTTTTTGAGCAAGTGCATTATAAAAATCAAAGTCATCCTGCTTGCCAAGCAACTTGGCAGCCTTGGCTAATATAGTGGCATCAACAAAGTAGTAAACGGATGAAGTGTATTCTAACGGCGAGGTGGACTTAACCGGCACCCAATCGCCACGACCAAACATAGTCAGGTTGGCTGGACTTATACTCTTCACATAATTTACATATGCTTTGATGTTATCATAATTATCAGCTAGCGGTTTGGTATCGCCATAAAACGTATACAATGTCCACGGGATAATGGCAATGGTACTGGTCCAGTCAGTTCCGTTAGCATCACCATACCCCCAGCCGCCTGTTGGAATAATATCCGGCAAAACACCGTTAGGCTGCTGCTCGTCACGATGATCGGCCATCCATTTTTCATAAATGGTAAAGCTGTCGTAATTATATAAACCCGTTTCTATGGCAAAATGACCGTCACCTGTCCAACCATTTTTTTCACGTTGCGGACAGTCGGTTGGATATCCGTATAAATTAGATAGATAAGAATTATTGGTAGCCCACCACAACCTGTCAATCAGCGGGTTAGATGAATTCATTTGCCCTACTTGCGACACATCGCTATGCATAAAATAACCGGTAAGGCTTTCTTTTGTTAATTTGATAGGCTTGTTACTAGTTACCTCTACATACTGAAAGCCTTTGTAATTGAACTTAGGCATAAATTCCAGCACGCCTTTGCCGTTCAGCGTAACGATATCCGTTCCGAAGGGTTCCGTATTATCTTTCGGACGATAGTAAACGTCGATATTTGACAGATCGACGTGACCATTTGAATATAATCTTTCACCATGTTTTAACCGAACTACGGTTCCGCTGTCGCCCGTAAGTTTGATGCTGCTTACCCCTGCTATGTTTCTACCTAAATCAAACAAGTAGGTGGTATCGTTAAGTTTGGTTACTGATTTAGCCGGTATCTTATCTATATTCCGGATAGGCTGCATAACCTGACTTACAATATTTTTTGACGGGGCAGCTCGTAACATCACACCATTCCACTTTTTGTCGTCAAAATCAATTGTATTCCATCCCGGTATTTCCAAACGGGAATCATAATGCTCACCGGTATAAATACTGTTTAAGGTTAAAGGTCCGGTGTGTGTTTTCCATTTATTATCTGACACGATGAGTTCTGTACTGCCGTCAGTATAGGTTATTCTCAAATCCATGCAAAACGCAGGCCGTGCCCGCCATGGTGCACGGTCAAAGTTCCATACCGCTATCGACTGATGGTTGTACCAGCCATTCCCTAGCAGCACGCCAATGGCATTGTTACCGGTTTGCAGCTGGCTGGTTACATCGTAACTTACGTACAAGTTGCGCCTGTCAAACCGGGTGTACATGGGGTCTAAGCGATGGTTACCTACCTTCTCTCCGTTTAAGTATAATTCGTATAAACCAGCGGCCGCAATGTATGCCCTAGCTGATTTAATTTTTTTAGTGGCGTTAAAAGTTTTTCTAAAGTATCCTGCTGCCTTAGTATTGATGCCATTGTAATCACTTATCCATGTACCATGCCAGTTATCCATCTTCATCATCCCCGTTTCAAAGCTATTTATTGAGCTTTGAGGTAATTTATTGCCGTCTTTGTCCCAAAGCGATACTGCCCAAAAGTATTTGGTAAAGGGCTGCAGTGGTTTGCCGTTGTAATTAATCAAGGATTGTGATGAATTTACTTTATTGGAGTTCCAGGCATTTCCATTGCTATTTTGTACCTCAACCGAATCTGTACCCACAATGACCTGATAAGCGGATTGAGCGGCACTTTGACGATTATCTTTCATTAGCCAAGATAAACGTGGACTTTCAGCATCAATACCTATGGGGCTTTCCATGTACTCACATTTTAGATTGACCGGGAGGCCTGCCTCGCGATTCGATTTTTTTTGTGAATAAGCTGAACTGTGACATACAGCAACTGCAGCCGATAAAATAACTGCGTAGCGAAAGGTTAACATTTTCGGGAATTGGTTTAAAAAAGATTGCACAGAATAACAGGTACTTGTTTGAGGGCTAAATGAATATTCAACAATAAGCTATAATATCATAAAACTTTGTCATCGCCTAAACTATTGATAAAGTGTTATTTCAGCAATTTATAATTATAATTTATTTTAATCAGCGTTTAATTACAAGAGGCTTTTGCTTGGTATAAACAAACAAACCAAGTACTGTGAAATACCTTTATACAAAAGAACCATTTCGTTAAATTGACTTTAGGTTACTCATAGTAATTATCGCTAAACTACGTCAAAGTGCATTTGCCTGTAACCTTAACATAGGTTTAACAGGCTATTGCTTAGATTTACATCACTTATGCAAAACAATCAAAGCCGTCCGGTCATGAAATTAAATCAGCCAGACGACAATTATAAATTTCGACCATTTCCAAAAGCATCTGGCAAATATCCATACAGGCTATCAGTTGAACCGTTTGCACCCGTTGATCAAGATGTTTTAAATTTTCATATGGTGGGCGATACAGGAAGTGTACGCAATCCAAATTTTCAGCACCAGGTAAGTTCGGCCATGGCTCGGCAATATTCGGAAGAACAGGCGATTGAAAACAAACCGGCTTTTCTTTACCATCTTGGAGATATTGTTTATAATTTTGGAGAAGCGGCGTCATATCCTACGCAATTTTTCGCCCCATATGAGCATTATCCCGGCGCTATATTTGCCATTGCGGGCAATCATGATAGCGATATAAATCCGGAAGCGGAAACACCTTATCAAAGCTTGGATGCTTTTAAAGCCGTTTTTTGTGATTCAGAAAGGCAGTTACTCAATTTTGGCAGCGGTACAAAGCGCCTGAGCATGGTGCAACCAAATATTTTTTGGACTTTGGAAACCAGCTTAGCCACTTTTATTGGCTTGCACAGTAATGTTCCAAAATACGGTGTAATACCTGATGAGCAACGAAACTGGTTTTTAGAAGAGTTGCGGTATGCAAATTCACTTCGGCCAGAAAAGGCAGTAATTGTTTGTATACACCATGCACCTTACTCTGCTGATACTAATCATGGTTCCAGCATCCCGATGATTTCGTTTTTGGAGAATGCGTTTGAAGAAACCAACGTCAGGCCTGATACCGTTTTTAGTGGACACGTACACAACTACCAGCGATTCCATAAGACTTATGCCGACGGAAAGGTTGTACCGTTTATCGTAGCCGGTGCCGGAGGCTTTGATGAACTGCATTCAATAGCCGAAATTGGCGACGAACGTTATTCAGACAATCACAGTGCGTTTGAAAATGTTGAACTTCAAAATTATTGCGATAATAAACATGGTTTTCTGAAAATCAGTTTAAATCGGCAACATCCTGGTGGCATAATTTTACGCGGCGAATATTACACTTTATCAAGTAATGAAGTTGGACAGTCGACTACAAGCCTAGCCGACAAATTTGAAATTATGATAAACTGATAGATAGATTTGCAATCGCTTCGTTCTTCATCAACTTAGTATATTAACCTTTAGCATTGCATGATATAACAATTTAAAAGCACAAAAAAATATCCTTCAAATACACCTTGTAACAAAGTGTATTTGAAGGATATTGATAATAAGTAACGAATTTTGCTTAAGTCTCGCTTATAAGCTTAGATTATTTATTTTGCATTTTATTTCTTAACACTTTCATAAAGTATCCACCAACTACGCTTCTTGCCTGGAAGCCAATCATTCTTCCATCAACAGTTTCGTGCCAGTCGGTAAGTGGAACGCGCGATGGAGTTTGAGTAGCAAACTGATAAACAGGGTTAACCAACGCATTGAAATCATTAGCGTTATCAGTCATGGCAGCCGTCCACAATATCCAATCAGATTTGGTATAGGTTTTACGGCTGTCCAGCGGCAAGCCAAATTCCTTTTGCTTGGTTAAATAGTATTTAATTTCAGTATCATACACTTTCTGGGGGAATAGATCTAAGTTCAAAACTTTATCCCACACCATATTGTACTTTTGGCTCCAGGTATCATTGCTTTTAAATACCAGTGCGTAATGATCGCCGGCATTGGCAATCTGCTCCCACTTTTGAGCCATGTCAGCAGCCATTGCACGGTACTTTTCAGCTGTCTCTTTTTCGCCCATCATGGCAGCCATCTGTGCGTAAGCGCCAATAGCTACAATAGCTTTTACCGATAAATTGGCATTATGAGCCAAGTGACCGGCAAAGTCATCAGTACACAACTGATTTTCAGGATCGAAGCCAGCTTGTCCTAAAAAGTTGGTCCATGTAGTTAAGGTTTTCCAATGTTTTTTGGCATAGGCAATGTCCTTATCGGCTTTTACAATGGCGGCGGTTAAAATAATCATGTTTCCGCATTCTTCAACCGGCATATCTTCTCCATAGGTTTGCCCGTTGGCAATTGGATAAGTACCCAAATCGTGCGCTGCAAAAGGTTTGGTCCATTTGCCGCTTTCGCTATAATAAAAGATGCCATTCAGCATGCCTTTCAAAAGCTCTGGGTTGTACAACAAGTACAACGGCGCCGACGGATATGTTACATCGACGGTATTAATTGAACCATTGCTGAAGTTTTCTTTAGATAAAAATAGCAGTTCACCGTCCGGGCTTTTCACCAGCTGATGAGCCGCCACACTTTGGCGATAAGCCAATACGCCCAACTGTGCATAGTTTTCGCCACCGGCAGCTTTAGCATCCTGGTAGATTTTATCATCGGTTGCCTTGCACTGTGCTAATACACTATTGTAATTTTTAACGGCCTGACTTAACAAACCATCCATATTTGCACCGGCAGAATTGCGCCACCATGGCTTAAGGTTGTTGGTAAAATATTGTACTGAATACAAATCGTCGTATCCAACAGCCACAAACCTGCTGACAGGTGCCTTACCTACCGTTCCTAATGAAACTACAGTGTTCAACATTAATTGCTTACCGGTTTTGTTTACAGCGGCGTTGGGCTTGTTATTATAAAAAGCCGCTTCGGCCTCAGAACTGGTTGTAATATATTGTTTAGCACCAGTTGCTGCAACATAAACATAGCCCCAGTCAATTCGCAAATTATCACCTTTCTTTTGTAACACTGGTTGCTCTGTAGTACCAGCTTTCAATATACTTAAGCCGTTTTTGTTATACTTATCAGCTTGCACTTCCTGATATGGCCGATTAACAGCCACATTGGTTGATACGCCCTGATAAACATTCACCGTATGTGGCTTACCATCGTTAGCGGTAGCCTGATAAGTAATGTATGAAACTGGCGTAGTTAAGGTAGCCAGATTATTTAAAATAAGCGGGGATGTAAACGTTACTTTTAAGTTTACAGTGCCACACTTAAAGTTGTAAGTGGTTTGTGTAGCAGATATGTTTACGTTGGTTTGCTCCGCCAATTTGATATCAATGTCAGATTTATTTGTAACTTGATACTCCAAACCGGCATCCAGCCAACTGCCGCCGCCTGTATTTTTACAATGTACGGCCAACACGTTTTCACCAGTTGTTAAATAAGATTTAGCTTGCTCTGTTAGCTGGAACGGTTCGTAATCACCATTTGCGCCTTGTATGGTAGAAACCAAATGTCCATTCAAATAAACTTCAGCACCATCGTCATGAAAAACCCTTAGCATTAAATGGCCTTCGGGTATTTTACTTAGCGTAAATTTACGACGTGTGTAAAGGTCTTTGCCGATCCATTGCGTTCCTGCCTTAAAACGCTCGTCGCCAAAAGGCGCCGCGCCGGTTTTCCAGTTCGCATCATTAAAAGCAGTGTTTTGCCAGCCTTCCGCAGGTTGCTCATCCGCTAAATATTTACAGCTATAAGCTTGTTCTTCACTAATAGGTAATATGGCTTTATATTGTATCTCGGCCTGCCCCATAAAGCGATAAAACTGGTTATCTACTTTTACTACGCCCAACAGGGATTGCTCCTGCCCGGTCCAATGGTGGGTAACCGATTTATTAAGTGTATCGGTATTAGACCATATACTGAAGTAAGGATTGTGCGTAATTAGCGGATATGCCGGTGCTTTGCTTACCTGCGCTTGTGCGGAGGTAGCAACTGCCATCAATAATATTAGTGATCGAATAAATCTGTTTTGAACAGCGAAATAGACTCGGTAATTTCTGAGTACTTTCATCATTTAAGAGTAGGTATGTTATTTTATTGAATAGTTATTTCGAAGCCGATTTTGTTAATGCGGTTTCGTAGAGTTTGATGTTTTCTTTTCTTAATAGGTCTACCGGCATTTTAATTACCTTACGGTCATAGGTCATAAACCCGTTTACCTCTCCTTCCACATCAGTGGTTTGGGTATATACAGCAGCTGATAAACCACGTTTAATAAGCTCTTGCAATCTGTCGGTAAATGTGGTGTACCGTTTTAAGAGTGCGTTCTGATCTTTGAAATTTTGATAGCCCCAGTTGCGGTTGCTTTGCCAGATGTGACCTTCAACCGGCCAGCCTAAGCCACCAAATTCACCTAAAACTAATGCTACTGTTTTACCAAACAATTCAGGTCTTGGCATAGCAGGATGCGGGTAGTTATGCAGATCTACCATATGGCCAACCATAAAATAGTTACCGCCGCTGGCGCTGTTCACTAAGCGAGATGGGTCCTTTTTCATCGTCCATTCGGTAATCTCTTCGGTTTTGAATTGCCCCCAAGCTTCATTAAAAGGTGTCCAAACGACAATGCACGGGTAGTTGTACAGCGTGTTAATAATAGCGTTCCACTCTTTACGATAATAACCCTCTGACTCGGGTGTACGTTCTTTATCCGTCGCCGAATCGTAAACGCCAGGGTTGTTACCCCAACCGTTGCCTAAATCGCCACTTGGCATATCCTGCCATAGCAGCATGCCTACCTTATCGCAATGGGTATAGTAACGAGCCGGCTCTACCTTAATGTGCTTCCTAATCATATTAAAGCCCATCTTTTTCAGCTCGTCAATGTCAAAATTCATGGCTTCTTCTGTAGGCGGAGTGTACAGGCCATCAGGCCACCATCCTTGGTCAAGCGGGCCATACTGAAACAAAAACTCGTTATTAAGCATTAATTTTTGAATGCCTTTAGCATCAGGTGCAATTGAAATTTTGCGCATGGCAAAATAGCTTTCAATATTATCCACCGGTTTATTGTTGCGTACTAAAGTGATATGTAAGCCATATAGAAACGGATTAGACGGCGACCACAATTTTTGGCCAGGCAGTTTAATAACGGCCGAATCGCTAGCGTTGACTTGTGTCTGCGCAATACGAGTCTGCCCATCCATCACCTCAATGGTTATTTTATCGCCCGGACGGGTATTTTTTACGTCAGCAGCAATTTTAATAGTCTCACGATCGATGTCGGGGGTGTGCTTTGTAGATACTATATAAGTTTTAGGAACCGCTTCCAGCCAAACTGTTTGCCAAATGCCGGTTACTGGTGTATACCAGATACCTTCAGGTTTTTTCACTTGCTTGCCACGTGGTTGCGGGCCGTCATCTGTCGGATCCCACACCCTAACCTTAATTTCTTGTTTAGCTCCTTTAGCCAAATATGGGGTAATATCTAAAGTAAATGGATCAAAACCGCCTTCGTGCTTTCCGGCACTTTTACCATTTACAAAAATTTCAGATTGCCAATCCACAGCGCCAAAGTGCAACAATACGGTTTTAGATTTCATTGACGAAGGCAGCGTGATCGTATTTTTATACCACAGCAAACTATCCTTTCCAACCGGTCTGCCTACACCCGACAAAGCTGACTCTACAGCGTATGGAACCAATATTTTGCCGTCATATTTAGTCGGCTCGTTTTGCGCCTTTGGTATAATTGCGTATTGCCATAAGCCGTTTAAACTTTTCCAGTTATTGTTTCTGACCAATATGGGACGTGGGTATTCGGGCAGTGGTGATTGAGGATTAACCTTTTCGGCCCAAGGCGTGAGTATACGTTCACGAACAGGTTTCCACTGATTTTGTTGAGCGTGCAACTGCCCGCCACCTAACAGTAGCGTTAAATAAATAAGTAGCTTTTTTTGCATTATAATCAATATGGGTAAGTAGATAAAGCGATTTAAGTAAGGCCACCTTTTTGGGGTGGCCTTATGATTTTACAGTTGTAATTTTTGTACGGAGCTGAAAATCATGTCTTCAATACCTTCAATTTTTAAACCAATACGTGCAAATACGTAATTTTGCGTAGGCGTAATTGTTGGTACCGTTGTGGTCAAGGTTATGCTGTTTAAATCTGTGATAGCGCTTCCTGCCAAATCAGTAGTTGCAATGTTGTAATTTGGCCCTCCGGATACAAATTGCGTTTTGTTAACATATAAGGTTACACGCTCAATGTTGCGGGCATTAGCATCAGTAATAATTTTATTTATACCAAATGCAGCAGTTACAGCTTTGTTATTTACAGTCAGTTGAGGGTTTTTAATTAAATAATAAGGCGTTACAGTTAAATCTAGCGTCTGGTCGCCGGTAACGTTTACGTTTAAAGTATCCCTTCTGTTTGTGGATGTACTTTCGTTCCACCGGAATGGACCCTGACCGTTAGGTATGATAAGCTTATAATTACCACTAAACAACAGCATTGAGTAAGAGCCATCTTGGGCAAACGTACCTGTGATAGCGCCTGTTTTTCCAAAGCCGGGCTGATAGAGCTCTAGCGGGACCCGATCATACTCCACATTAACAGATTCGCCGTTATACACTAAACGACCTTTCAGCGTTATCTTCGGCGCATCGTAGGTGTCTTTTTTACAGGATGTGGCTACCCACATTAAGGCCATCAGAATTATATAAGGATATTTGAGTTTCATAATTTCGATTTTTATTGATTGGGTTGCTTAACAATTTTCGGATTGTTTGATAAAATGTCGTTATTAATCTGCGAATAATAATTACCAAACTGGAATCGGTTTGCTCCAGTTACTAAATTGGGTTTTACCTCCTTAAACAGCCATTTGCCGTTGTTAGGATTACCTGGATTGTAGTATTTATAAGGCCATAAACCCCAGGGCTGTGTATTTCTTTTAGTTGCAGATCCAATATTAGTCTTCAAATCAGCTAACGTCATTTGGTTGCCATCCCAAACTACGTGAGCAAGGCGCCATCTTTTCATATCAAACAAGGTATGCCCCTCAAACACAAGCTCCACCCGTCTTTCATGTACAATACGGTCAAAATTGATGTCCGTTAATGGATTAGTTAAACCGGCGCGAGATCTAACTTGATTGATATAACCAAGCGCTACTCCTGGCTGATTCAATTCAAATGCAGCTTCAGCAGCGTTAAGCAATACTTCGGCATAGCGGTAACGGATGAACGCTACATCGCTACGTCGGCCACGTCGGCCTGAACCTGTTGCCGGGTCTAAGTATTTGCGAATATAAAAGCCGCTTTGTGTTCTGAATTCTTTGCCATTGGCTGGGCCATCCCGACCTAAAACCTGCACACTTTGGTTTGTACCTGGAAGGGCCCTTAAGTCTGCCGCATCTGAACTGCTAAAGATACTGCCATCGGCCAACTGGTAACCAGCCCAAATATCCACAGGCTGACTTTTGAACAATCCGCCCGGTATTATTACGGTACCTTCTAAACGGGCATCTCTGCCTGCGAAAATATCCTGCTGGTTAGTATAAAAAATAGGGTTGCCGCTAGCGTCTGTGGTAGCAAGCGGAGCATAGGTATTATCCAGCTTTTCAAACGCTTCAACGATATTTAATGACGGGTTTAACCTGCCGGCATCACCGCCTTCTTCAGATTGAGAATAGGGCTGGTCATTTACTGTAAAAGAATGTGTTTTGGTAGTACCTGCTTTGAAATCCTCAACCCAGATGGATTCTTTATTTTTGCCACTTTTGTCGTAAAAAATTGATGCAAAGTTTTCGGATAAATTAGGTATTTCTTTATAAAGTTGATACCCACCAGCGCTGCCATTAATAATTTGTTGCGCAGCTGCAAGTGCTTTGGTATAATAGCCGTTTGCCATACTGGCAGGTATACCCACTTCATTGCCAGGAAGTGAAACCTGCGGCGTGTTAGTTCCATATTTAGCTATTGAGCCAGCGTATAAAGCCGCTCTTGCTTCCATAGCCAACGCAGCGCCTTTGGTTACCCTTGCCTTTTCGTCTGGGTTAGACGGTAAAAGATCTTTTATTGCTTCGGCTTCGCTAATTATGAAATCATAAACCTCAGACTCTTTTGCTCTTGGGTATTGCAAGCTAACCACATCTCCGGTAAATTCAAGGGGGGCGGTAATAAGCGGCACACCTCCCATTCTTTTCACCATTTCAAAATAATAGTTAGCGCGTAAAAAGCGGGCTTCTGCAATAAATCTTTTTTTATCATCTTCACTCAATTTGGTTGCTGCGGTAGCCCGTTGAATGAAAAGATTTAACTCGCGTATGTAAGCATAATCCCAGGTACCCCATTCGCCGAAACCCCATCCATTTCTCTGAACAAGGTATGCACTACCATTTTCCGATGGGAAAGCCTCACTAAAATCGGCAAAAGAAGCCCATCCATTATCCAGCCCCGAAAAATCGAGTTGACGATCATATAAGTTAGCTAAGGCCGATAAAACGAGAGTAGGGTCAGAAAACAAAGTTTCTGTAGGTATTATATTCTTTGGTTGCACATCTAGATAATCACTGTCCTTATTACAGGCGCCTGTGCCAAGCATTGCTGCAAGAATAAATGCTTTATATGTTTTTTTCATGAAAATTTGCTTTAATATATTTATTAAAATGTTAGGTTGACACCAAAACTAAGTACCCTGTTTTGAGGGAATTGCAGTCCGTTGTCATCAATAGTTTCCGGGTCAAGGCCATATTGTTTCATGTTATCGAACGAAAACATATTATACCCATTTACATAAAATCTGGCCCGCTTAATTTTTACCTTAGTTAAAAGGCTTGCAGGCAATGAATAACCTATTTCGAGCGTTCTGGCTCTTAAGTAAGTAATGTTATGAAGCCAATAAGTTGAGTTCCAGCCATAATCGGAGTGACCATTACCAGGATTGCGGCGGTTTGCAGGATATTTTCCGGGAATCCATTGGCTATTCACATCATAAGGGTCTGCATGGTGCCATCTGTCTTCAAAAATGGAATTTAAGTTACCGTCGTTCTGGAACGCCCATCTTGTTTCATAGTTTTGGAACCAGGTATATCCTGACGCACCTGAAAAGTCAGCTCTGAAATCAATGTTTTTGTAAGAAACGCCTAAGGTAAATCCGAAATTGATGTTAGGCTGCTGACCGTAGCCAAACCCTATCGGGCGTTGGTCATAGTCATCAATCTTACCGTCGCCATTTTGATCTTTATATATCAAATCGCCCGGAAGCAAGCTCGTGTTCCCTTTACCATCAATGTTTACCGGATAGGTATTAATTTGCTCCTGCGAGGTAAACTGACCAATAACTTCCTGTCCCCAGTCAATATTCCGGAAGCGGTTTTCGGCAGAGTTCCGGTATTTATCCCAAGAGTTGGTGTATTGAGGGTTATACCTGTCAATTGTTTTTGCGCGTGTATAAGCAATGTTACCACCAATATTAAATCTCACTTTTCCAATAGTATTATTGTAGTTTAATGAAAGCTCTTCACCATACTGCGCATCGCTCTCTAAATTTTCTTTAGGTAAGTCATAGCCAAGCTCTGAAGGAACCAAACGGTCAATTCTTATTTGGGGTAATCCTGTTCTTTTACGATAAAAGTAGTCTATTGTACCAGTTAGCTTACTGTTTAGTAAAGCGAAGTCAGCTCCAACATCAAAAAGCCTGCTTTTGGTCCATGATAATTGCGTAACAAGTCCTCCTTGGTCACGTGCACCTACAATATTATTTCCATTTAAAATTGCCGAACCCGAATTGTAATTATATCCAGGCACAAACTTAAATGCGGGAACAACAGGTGAATTCTGATCATAAGGGTCTCTGTAGTCGCCTAATACGCCGTAAGATGCCCTGAATTTAAAATCGTTTAAAACGGGATTAGCGCCAAGCAGGTTTTTCATAAATTTCTCTTCAGTTATACGCCAGCCTACAGAACCTCCCGGAAAGTAGCCAGCCCGTTGATCTGGTGCAAATAAATAAGATGCATCCCGGCGGCCCGATAATTCTAAATAATATTTGTTGGCATAATTGTAGTTGAAACGGGCAATGTAACCAACGCGTCTGTCTAAATTATCACTATCATCATATGTATCAACAGTAGGGAAATAAATAAGTGGCAAATTATTAGACGTTGGTATGGCATGCAGCCAGTTTCGTAAATTATGCTGTTCAAGCCTTTCAGCAACCAGCAAGCCACCAAAGGTGTGCTTACCAAATGTGTTGTTATAAATTAATTGTAATTGAGCGGTAGTATTGATGTTTTTGATTTGCTCACGCTCGCGCCATGGGTTATTACTGCCACCAGTTCTTAAATAAGTATCAGTAGCTGGTTGGTAGGTATAAGTATCATAAGTATACTCGTGGTTATTGGTCAGATTATCGGCATAATAATATGAATATACACCTTTAGCTACCAAACCTTTAATGCCCGGAATTTCGTATTCAGCGTTAAAATTAGTTTGTACTACGCGCCAGTCGCTACGATAAACACCGGAGGTCTTTTTATTTAAAAAAGCGTAGTTAGACTCGTTGTTTGATATTGTATTTAGATAATTAGGATTATCGTTAGCATAGGGGCGTTCTGTTGGCTTATTTCTTAACACGGCAAACCGGGCTAAAAAGTAGTCATCTCCACCGGGTACACCTGGGTTTTCACGGCTTTCGATCCGTCCGTTCATGTTTAAACTTATCCTAAGGCCGTTGGCTACTTTGGCACTTACATTTGATTGTATATTATTACGGCTAAATTCATACTCTTTACCCATCTGTGAGTTTTGGTAAAAATGAGTACCCGACACGTAATAATTAAATTTATCGCTGCCACCCGTAAAGTTTATATTAATGGTTGAAAGCGGTGCATTGGCATTACTATTCAGTACATAGTCTCTCCAGTCAAAACTTTGATATCCTCGCTCTGTACCAATCCGGTATTTTTCTAATTCCGCTGGTGAGATACTAGTAGTACCGAAACTGTTAACTTCCGCTTCGGCACGGTAGCGCATATAATCATAAGCGTTATTCACCACATTCGGAAAGCGGGTCCAGTTTTGCATCCCATAATTTGCATCCACGTTGATGCGGGTTTCGCCTGCTCCTTTTTTAGTGGTTACCACAATAACGCCATTAGCACCTAATACACCATAAATGGCCGCACTGGCATCTTTTAATACCGATATATTTTCAATATCGTTAGGAGCTAAGTTATTAAACTGGCCTTCGTCTTGTTGTATACCGTCAATTACATATAACGGGCGCCCCATATTACGAATCTGTATACTGGCACTTGCTCCCGGCCGACCTTCAGCTTGCCGAAAGGTTACACCCGGTAATTTACCTGCCAGTGTGGTACTTACCGTGGTTCCGGCGTGTACACGCTCAATATCCTTGCTCGTAACAGAAGAAATAGACCCGGTTACGGATTCCTTTTTTTGTGAACCAAAACCAGTAACTACTACTTCCTGCAACGCCGAATTGCTAGAACGCAATCTAACCCGGATAGCGGTTTGACCGTTCAGCGGAACATCCTGTGCATCATACCCTACGTAAGAGAACGTAAGTATACTGTTAGCGCTTGGAACAGTAATGGTAAATTTGCCATTTACGTCGGTTGTCGACCCACCCGGGGCGGCTCGTACCTTAACAGCAACACCAATAAGTGCCTGCCCTGTAGTATCGATTACGCTCCCACTTACCTTAATTTGAGCCGACGCTTCTTTAGCAAAAAGTAGAAAGGCAAAAAAAGATAGGATTACTAATGAAACTTTTGGACACCTTACGTTAGGTGGCCATTGCATACGGGAAGAGATCCCATACTTACGTGGTAAAGTTTTTCTCATAAATTATTAATTAATTGGTTGGTTATGATTTAAGACAAATTGGTACGTCTTAATACAGCGGTAAAGTAAATCGATTCAGCAGATTTTTGGTTAGTCAAATAGTATCAAAAGTTGGTTGAAAAGTATCATTTGTTTCTTTTAGGGTAAAAAATTACATTTGTTTCAAGCAAACCAATTTGAAACCGAACTCATTCACTTACCTAATAATTCTGGTTCTCCAGATTTATATCTGTAATGCGCAACCTTATTATTTTAAGCATTATCAGGTAGAAAATGGATTATCCAATAATACCGTTCATTGTATTTTACAGGACCGGCGGGGCTTTTTATGGATGGGTACTAAAGATGGCCTCAATTGCTTTGATGGATATACATTCAGGGTTTTTAGGCATAACCCTAAGGACAAAAATAGTATTGAAGATAATATAGTGCATACCCTGAGCCTCGATCAAAAAGGCGGTTTGTGGGTGGGTACAGATAAAGGACTTGATAAATATGATTTTGATAAGGAGACTTTTGTTCATATCAAAACAGCTACCGGCAAACAGGTAGCCAGCATTGCACACGATGCCCAGAATAACACTTGGTTTACCTTGGGCACGTCGTTAATGATGTTTGACAAGCGGGGCAAGCTTACTGATTATAGCCCCTATCAACATTTTGAAGCCACAAGTATTGCTTATGCTAACAACAGCATTTGGGTTTCTACAGCCGCTGGCACAATCGAACGGTTAAAGAGTAGACAGCCTTATTTCACCAGCTACAATTTATTTAGTCATTCAAAGTGGGTAGCATCTAACCATATTGAAACAATCTATAGTGCTGGCAACAAAAAAATACTGGTAGGAACTACTAATCAAGGGGCAAAAGAATTTAACTGTGTTGACGGCACTTATAAAGATTTGCTGACTTACAAAGAAGACCATACAGAAATTTATGTCAGGAACTTTCTAAAGGTGAGTAACCAGAAGGTATGGATTGCAACAGAATCAGGCATATATATTTATAATACACAAACCGGTAGCTTTACGCATCTCAAAAAAAGTTATAACGACCCATATTCTTTATCAGACAATGCCATTTATGCCCTTTATAAAGACAAAGAAGGCGGCGTTTGGGCCGGCACCTATTTTGGTGGGTTGAATTATTATTCGCAGCAGTATTCCATATTCAACAAGTTTTATCCGGGTTCGGATGATGAAAACTCTTTGAAAGGCAATGTGGTTCGTGAAATATGTAAAGATAGCCATGGCAATATGTGGCTTGGCACCGAAGATCATGGCTTAAATAAATTGAGTGCTGATAAACGTACCTGGACACACTACTGCCCTAACGGATCTAACGGGTTATCCAATACTAACATACATGGCTTGATGCCTAATGGAGACGAACTTTTTATCGGCACTTTTGAAAGAGGGCTGGATGTGCTGGATATTAACTCGGGAAAAGTAAAAAGGGTTTATTTGGCCGGAAAAGATAGCAATGAACTAAAGAGCAACTTTATAATGGGTTTCTGCAGAACCCGTTCTGGAGTTATATTAACGGGGACAACCAAGGGTTTGTATCAGTATCGAAATAGTAGTAAAGATTTTCACCTAATAAGTAAAATTCCGCAAGACGCTTTCATATATGCTATTCAGGAAGATTTTAGAGGTAACATATGGTTGGGTACAGTAAATGAAGGTTTATATTATTATAATCCAAAACAAGATATCGGCCGCAAGGTTAAGTTTAAATCGCATGCCAAAGTTCTTGAACGTGCTACAATAAATGGCTTATTTGAGGATAGTAACCATAAAATGTGGTTGGCTACCGAAGGTTTAGGTTTGTGGAATTACAACCCGGAGAGCGGCAGCTACAAATGCTACAACATTGAAAACGGCTTTCCCAGCAATCATATCTATAAAATACTGGAAGATACTAACAAAAACCTTTGGATAAGCACCAGCCATGGCTTGGTATGTCTCAATCTTTCAAAAAATTCAATAACGGTTTATACCAAGGCCAACGGTTTATTAAGTGATCAGTTTAATTATAACTCGGCATTCAAAGACACTGATGGCACCTTGTATTTTGGATGTGTTAAGGGTATGATCAGCTTCAATCCCGCGGCATTTAAGCAGGATGTAATAACTTACCCAGTCTATATCACAGGCCTTCAAATAAATAATAAAGATGTAACTGTAAAAGGAAGAGACTCATTATTAAATCAGTCCATTAACCATATTAAGCAAATAAAATTAAATCATAATCAATCTTCCTTTAGTATAGATTTTGCTGCTTTGAACTTTTCTTCACCGGAAATGACTCGTTACCAATACAAAATGAAAGGTTTGGATAACGGCTGGACAGAATTAAAGCGTAATCGAAAGGTTTATTTCACTCAACTATCACCCGGGCATTATACCTTCATGGTCAAAGCTGTCAATAGTAGCAATGAATGGGATTCTAAAGTCACTAAACTAGAAATATATATTGCACCTCCAATTTGGGAAAGTTTTGGTGCATACGTTCTGTATATTTTGATAGGTTTATTGGTAATTTACTATTTGTTTAAGAGATACCACCTTAAAATACGGCAAAAGCATGAGCGCTTTATTGAACTTCTGAATCATGATAAAGAGAAACAGATTTACACCGCCAAAATTGAATTTTTTACCAACATTGCTCATGAAATAAGAACGCCCCTTACTTTGATAAAGGGACCTATGGAAAATATAATTAAAGAATTAGAAGTGGTTCCAAACGTTCAGGACAACCTGAAGATGATGGAAAAGAATACCAACCGGTTATTGGAACTTACCAATCAGCTTCTAGACTTTCGGAAAACAGAATTGGATGGTTATCGCCTGAACTTTGTCAGAACTGATATTGGCCAGCTATTAGCCGACATTTTTTCGCAATTCAAATCATTGGCTGACAGTAAAAATATTGTCTTCACATTAAAGCAACCAGACGAGAATGTGTATGCCTATGTTGATGTAGATGCATTCATGAAGATTATAACCAACTTAATTGGCAACGCGGTTAAATACGGTTATTCGGTTGTAGAAATTGAATTGATGAAATACAAGGCTGAAGACAAAACGTTTACCATTGAATTTAAAAACGACGGCTACCTAATACCTTTTGAAATGCGTGAAAAGATTTTTGAGCCATTTTTTAGAATGAAGGTTGCTGAAAAGCACACGGGAACAGGAATAGGCTTGCCGCTATCACGTTCACTTACTGAATTACATAAAGGTATTTTAACACTGGGTGAACCTGTTGACAATTTGAACATCGTGCTACTTTCCCTTCCTATACATCAAGATTACGAATTTGATTTTACGGTCCCAGGCGTTAATACTGTGCAACCGGATGCAGACAGCCGAGATATTTTAGATACTTCTACAAAGCCCGTTATTCTTTTAGTAGACGACAACCCTGAAATACTGGAATTTATTTCGAGAGAATTAAGAGATAAATATGCAGTTGTTAAAGCTCGTAACGGGCAGGAGGCCATTAACCATATTGGTAGTAAAAATGTGCAGTTAATTGTAAGCGATGTGATGATGCCTGTGATGGACGGCTTTGAGCTATGCAAAAAAATCAAAACAAACTTGGCTTACAGTCATATCCCTATTGTTTTGCTTACTGCTAAATCTACGTTACAAAATAAAATTGAAGGGCTGGATATTGGAGCCGACGCTTATCTTGAAAAACCGTTTTCTCCTGATTATTTACTTGTACAGATCGCTAATTTGCTTAGTAATCGTGAGAAGATTAAAGAGCATTTTGCAAGCTCACCGGTCACATCTATTAAATCAATAGCCCACTCTAAGGCCGATGAAAAGTTTCTGGAAAAACTAAATGCTATTATTTGTGAAAATATTCAAAACACAGACCTAGATGTAGAATTGATTGCAAGCTTGATGAATATGAGCAGGCCCACATTATTCCGCAAAATAAAAGCTGTATCAAACCTTACTTTGAACGAATTGGTTAACATTACTCGTTTAAAAGCCGCTGCCAATTTGTTGGAAGAGGGAACCTACAAAATATATGAAATAGCAAACATGGTTGGATACAACTCACAATCGCAGTTGGGCAGAAATTTTCTTAAACACTTTGGAACTACCCCTACTGATTACCAGCAAAATAAACAAAAAGTTCGTGTCAACTTATAGCTGACCTGCTAAGTTTAATTGTTGGACCTAAAAGCTGTGTTTTTAGAAAGAAGTTGCTATGTAAAATCTAATTATAAAAGAAACGCAGACAATTCGTCTGCGTTTCTTTTATTAAGGTTATGGTTGTCTATGATTTGATCAGTAAAACATACTATAATTGCTTAATTTTGATATTTTTATAATCAACTACAGCACCGTGCGATTGCAGAGCTATGTGACCTTTTGGATATTTAGCAAAGTCTTTCCATGTTTTGAACTTACTGTTGTTCATCAGTTCAGTCCATTCTGCACTGCCTATTTGCACGTTTATTACTTCCTTGTTGTTAAGCCAGAAAGTAAGCTGCCCGTTATTTTTGCGAATTTTGGCTATGTTCCATTGTCCAGCCGGCTTAGCTGCGTCTGCTGGAGCAGCCTTCAAATCGTACAGGGAACCAGCAAGGTGATTTGCTTTCTTGTTATCTTCTGCCTTTTCATTATCCAGAACCTGCATTTCAATACCAGATAAATAAGTAGCACCCAAAGACGAATCTTCATGAACACCGAAAATAATACCGCTGTTGCCTCCTTCTGCTATTTTCCAATCTACAGAAAGTTCAAAGTTTTCATACTCGCCATCGGTTATCAAATCAGCCTGACCAGGAGCTTTTGGATCCAACTCCAAGGAACCATCAACTACTTTCCATGCACCTGCATCACTTTTTAGGTAAGCATGCCAGCCGTTTGTGGTTTTACCATCAAACAAGGGTTGCCAACCTTTTTTTACCTGTGCAAAGGAAGCATATTGCATCGCTGCACCAACAACAAGAGTACTTAGAATTATCTTTTTCATATGGATAATAGAATATTGGCAGCACATAAAAATGCTGCCTTTTTATAGGTTTAAAAATATTTTTTGAGTTGCTAATACAAATAAAGCTAAACGCGCATGTAAGTTAATAAAATATCACTATTCTACAACATGCCTTTCTTTTCTAACCTGTATCATATCTTTCAACAGCAATCTCTGCAAAGCCAATAACAAAAATGATATTCGGTAAATTTTTATATTTAGGTAATTAATTCTCGTTTACATACAAGTTGTCAGATTGGTGAACTATTATTATTCGCTCACCTATTAACATCTGTACTTTACTTCGGCTATCACAATTCTACAAATGGACACAGCTTTTTTGTTACTGATAGCTTAGCAAAAGGTGTATTTCAGCCAAAAATAGAAGCCACCATGTTAATGGCAGCTTTACACATACAAATACTATTTGCGAAACCAAATATTAGTCCCACATGGTCCCCGCAAGGCCTAACACCAGCGCCACCCACATACCTATACAGTATCCAGTAAAACTTAACAACCAAAACACACGTCCCGCCCATCCAGTTAACCGGCGCAGTGGCTCTGTAATATCGTAGCATAAGCCTGTCATAGCACCAAGAAACGGTGTAAGCAATAAAGGTTTAATTCTCCAATACTCCCCCCACACTGGCTTACCTTTTCCTGCACCAATTACAAAAAAACATATCATAACAAGTCCGATTCCTGCCCCAAATAACATACGCTTACATAAAGAAGAGGTAAATAAAGGCTTTTTTGTCAAATTCTTTATCTGTGTCATTGTATCATTTTAAAAGTTCTTTGAATTACAAAGTTATTAACTTACAATACATTTACAAGTTAAAAAGAACGTTTTGGGATGTGTTATACTATAGGGAATAGACATCACTTATAATCCTAATCCTCGATTAACTAGCAAATCCTTGTTAAGAATGTTGGTTATCTATCTTTGAGAGGAACGCCATGTCGTCTATAAAAATAATTTATATCGCTAGCCCTGATATCCACAATTTTCTACCCTAACAGACCACCTTTATACTTATAGTTTTTATCAATCAGAATCTTTTTACTTTGTTTAACATTGTGCTTTTCTTTTTTTTTAGATTAAAATGTAAGTTATGGTCGTTTTAGAAAAAATATCGGCTTGACTTTTTTTAAATACGCAATGTATAGGCCGGTGAAGATGAACAGCTTTGTCTATTCTCTGTAGCGGTCTGATACCGCATTTTTAAACATTTAAGTTATAATCTATTAGCTTTATTGATTATCTTAAAACATTTGCTTTTTGTTGCCTGAGCGTTGTTTTTCAAACATGAATAGAATCCTAATTAATATTTAAATTGATATTGTTTATTCCTTTTTGATCAGAGATGATATTATTTATGATTTAACAAGAATGTTAAGAATTTACTCTTCTAGTCCTTAATATTTGTTCTATCTGCAGTGTAAGATCAAGGTTAGCTTATAGTTATTAAGGATAGCAATGGAACCGACAGGAGTCGGCTATTACGGCATCGGCCATCCATCCCCAACTTTATAGAAACGCAAA
>NZ_WSRW01000004.1 GCF_009770985.1 Mucilaginibacter lacusdianchii
CTAACGAGAAATCTTTTGAAAGCGATTAACTTGTGCGCTTTAAAAAGATCTCTCACTGCCGTTCGAGATGACAGTAGGATTGAGAGGGAAATTGTCATGAAATACAAAGCACTAATCATTGTTATTTTAGCACTTTTGCTGAGCAGCTTTACGGTAAGTCCACCTACCTATACCTTAGCACGCCTAAAATATAACGGTGGTGGCGACTGGTATGGTGATCGTACTGCCTTGCCTAATCTGATCAAATTCTGCAACCAGAATCTTAAAACCAACTTTAGCCCTGAAGATGAAACGGTGGAGGTAGGCAGTGCCGAGTTGTTTAACTATCCCTTTGTGTTCATGACAGGGCACGGTAATGTTATCTTCTCTGACTTGGAAGTACGTAACCTGCGCAAATACTTAACCGGCGGCGGCTTTTTGCATATCTGCGATAACTACGGGCTGGATAAGTTTATTCGCCCGCAAATGAAAAAGGTATTTCCTGAACTAGACTTCGTGGAACTGCCGCTTAATCATCCCATCTATCATCAAAAATTTGATTTTCCGAACGGTTTGCCCAAAATACACGAGCATGATGGTAAGCGCCCGCAAGGATTTGGTTTGATTTATAAAGGCCGCCTGGTATGCTTTTATGATGTAGAGTGCGATTTGGGCAATGGTTGGGAAGATGCTGGCACCTATGCCGGCGATAGCCAGGAAGCCCGTATAAAAGCATTAAAGATGGGGGCTAATTTAGTGAAATATGCACTAATTCAGTAAGTGTTACCAACTACTTTAATGTGCTAAGTATTAGCTATATTTGCTGATATTTTGCCGTAGCAATGCTCAATCTTTACCCTATCAATTTGAATAAGTACTTTTGTGCTTTATTGATTTTAGCAACTTTATGTGGTTGCCGTAAATACGACACTGTAGCAACTTCGCCGGATGAAAGTGTGCCAGGCACAGGTACAATTACAGATGTATCAACAGCGGCTATTTCATCAGCAAAAATTGAACTTAAGAACAACTTAGGTAAAATTACCGAAGATATACCGTGTACAATCAACTCCAATAACGAAATTACAGCAGTACTGCCTAATACCGATGATTCTAAAAAGCTGGTATTAACCTTTGCTACCCGTACAGAGGGCGTAACGGTGAAGAATAAAGATACGCTGCTAGTGAGCGGTAAAACTGTTACTAACTTTAGTAAACCTGTTAACCTGGTTACCCTGGCTACCGATGGCAGCACCAAAACTTATAAGGTAATGGTGAAATTATTTACCGGTTTGCCTATACTGCGGTTAACCACCTCGGGACCTATTATGTCGAAAGATAATTATGTAAAAGGCACAATGGTGGTTGACCCTAATATGGAATTTGACCAGCCTGTAACCACTATTCCGTTACAAGCAAAAGGGCGGGGTAACTCTACGTGGATGTTATATCCTAAGAAACCTTATCGCTTAAAGTTTGATAACAAAACAGCAATGCTGGGTATGCCAGCCGCAAAAAACTGGGCACTGCTGGCTAATTACAATGATAAATCGTTGATGCGTAACCGTATTGCCTTAATGCTGGGTCGCAGATTGGGTGCCGATTTTACATCAGATAGTCGGTTTGTTGAGTTGTATTTGAATGGTGATTACGTAGGCAATTATTTACTAACTTCACACGTGGAGGTAAACGAAAACAGAGTAAATATCAAAGAACTTAAACCAACTAACACATCAGACGAGGATATTACAGGTGGCTACCTGCTGGAACTGGATCAGAAGATGGATGAAACGTATTGGTTTAAAACCAGCCAGGGCTTACCATTTAGCGTAAAATCACCAGAAGATATTACGCCACAACAATTAAAATACATAACCGGCTATATGCAGGTTACCGAAAATGCGCTGTTTGCCACAAATGCTAATGACCCGGTAGAAGGTTATGCCAAGTATATCAATGTAGACTCGTTTTTGAAATGGTATCTGGTAGAAGAAATTTTTCAGACAACGGATGCCCGCGATTTTAGCAGTATATTTTATTACAAAGACCGTAACGGAAAGCTGGGTATGGGACCTATCTGGGATTTTGATACAGCAGCAGGTAACGTTGATTATGCCGAAACCAAAAATCCTGCAAGTTTCTGGTATATTAAATACGGAAAGTGGTTTGAGCGTTTATCTAAAGATCCTGCCTTTGTTGCAAAAGTGAAACAAAGATGGGCACAGATTAAAGATAATGAGGTAAAACAAATGTTTACTGATATTGACGAAACTGCTCAATACTTGAACTTATCGCAAAAACGCAATTTTACCAGGTGGCCAGTTTTAAATACCTATGTTTACCCTAATGCTGTAGTAACCGGCAGTTATGATAAAGAGGTAGCCTACTTGAAAAACTTCCTGTCGCAACGGGTAAACTGGATGAACAACAATATCGCTTACTGGTAGCAGGTTCAAAATTATAAAGCAAAAAGGCGCTGTGTTAACAGCGCCTTTTGCATGAAAGAATAATTTAATTTATGCGGTTGTTGTTAGGCAGCAATACATAATACAGTAGGTTGAACCACAATTTTTGAATTTATAGAATAAAGAGAATGCATATAGCTTAATGGGCTTGCAAATGATAGCCAAACTTAAGCCGTGTTATGCTGTTACTCTTGGAAATTCAGCAGCAAGTTATGGCCAAAATTATTGTACTCACCGAAGCGCCCGACAATCGCAAGTTATACTTCAGTACGGCGCACATCCGATATTTTTATGAAGCGCCCGACTTTGATGGCAATACCACCAAAGTTTTTGTAGGCGACAGCAATTTTGACGTCATTGAATCGGCCGAAACTATTCGCGAATTGTTAACTGCCGATTAAATAGAAAAGGCCGCCTGTTTATCAGGCGGCCTTTTCTATTTAAAATCATCTTTAATTTCTGCGATTACTGTTTAGCAGTGACACATAGTACAGCAGGGTAGCCAAGGCACTCAAAGCAGCTACTACATAAGTCATGGCTGCCCACCACAAGGCGTCTTTAGCTTCATTGTGTTCTTCCTGGGTTTGCATTACGCTGTAATTGTTGTTCAGCCATGCTAAGGCGCGTCGGCTGGCGTCAAACTCAACGGGTAAGGTTACAAAGCTGAAGGCAGTTACAACGGCCAGGGCCAGCACACCAATAAATAATACAATAGCATTGCCCGAAAAGAACAGCAGCATTACCCCAATCATCAGAGTCCATTGTATAATGGTAGAAGCCGTGGTAACCAGTGGCACCATAGCCGACCGGAAACCTAGCCATGCGTATGATTTTGCATGTTGTACCGCATGCCCGCACTCGTGTGCGGCTACCGTTGCTGCGGCTACGCTTCGGCTGTGGTAAACATCCGGACTTAAGTTTACGGTTTTGTTTTCGGGGTTATAATGGTCGGTCAGTTGTCCTTCAACCGACATTACCTGTACATCGTAAATGCCATGGTCGCGTAGCATGCGTTGAGCCACCTCAGCACCCGATAAGCCGGACAGCAGCCCAATTTCAGAATACTCTTTAAACTTGCTTTTGAAACGCCATTGCACACCTAAACTCACCAAAGTAATCACAATCATTAGCAGCCAGGCCGAGTTAAATCCGCCGCCGCCAACTATATATGCGGTTATGAATTGTAAATGCTCCATATATACATAATGAGCAAAAAGTATTCCGTACTATTATGGAAGCTGCTTGCGGTAAGTGCAATACTTGGAATACCGTTTCATCTGTCATTAATGCAGTTTGGGTATGCAAAAATGACTTGCTGAATTAACGCATGGCTAAATGCTAACTAAAGAAACTGCACCAGCCGTTCCAGAGCCATACCCCGCGAACCTTTAATCAGTACGGTTGAATTAGTAATCGGTACGGTTTGTAAAGCTGCTATGGCTTCTTCGGCAGTACGATAAAACGTTGCCTGATAGTTTTGCCGCTGCAAGTAAAATTCTTCCCCTATAAAGATGTATGAATTAGCTACGGTTTCTAGCGCAATTTTAATGATGGCTTCATGCTCGGCAGCGGCCTCAAGGCCCATTTCAAACATATCGCCCAAAATCATCACTTTATGCGCAGCCTGCATTTTAGCCAAATTGTCTATGGCTACTACCATGCTGCTGGGGTTGGCGTTATAGTAATCGCAAATAAGCGTATTCGTAGCGGTTTTTACAATTTGAGACCGGTTGTTTTTAGGCTGATATTCGGTAATGCCCTGATTGATTTGCTCGGGGTTCAATTTGAAGTAATCGCCAATGCAAATAGCCGCTAAAATATTAGGCAAGTTATACTCACCGGTTAGTTGTGAGTTTACGGCATATTGGGTAGGGGTATTTTGCTTACCCCATGCTAGAGAAAGAAACGGCGCATTGGAGGTTAATGTACCTATAACGGTATTTAACAGTGATTTTGTGCCGTAGTATACAACATTTTCCAGGTCTCGGGTCTCTTGCATCTCCAGCAAAGCCATACTGTCTGCATGTACAAAGGCAACGCCACCCGAGGCTTTCAGGTAGTCATATAATTCGCCTTTACCTTTTTTAACGCCTTCTACGCCGCCAAATCCTTCCAAATGGGCCTTGCCTACATTGGTAATTAACCCGTGGCTGGGCTGCGCAATGGTACACAATAGTTCAATTTCTTTTTGATGATTAGCCCCCATTTCAATCACTGCCATTTCATGCTCTGGCTTGATGGAAAGTATAGTAAGCGGCACACCAATATGATTGTTCAAATTGCCCTGCGTGGCCAGTGTATTAAATTGTTGCGATAGTACGGCATTAATCAGTTCTTTGGTAGTGGTTTTGCCGTTGGTGCCGGTTAGGCCTATAACCGGTATTTGCAATTGCCGGCGGTGGTGCCGGGCCAAATCCTGCAGGGTGCTTAATACATCATCTACCAGTATGCAGCGATCATCTGTTTTAAAATCAGCATTATCAATCACCGCGTAGGCGGCACCGGCTTCCAGCGCTTGTTGGGCAAAGGTATTGGCATCAAACTTATCGCCTTTTAAAGCAAAAAACATACTGCCGCGAGCAATTTTGCGGGTATCTGTACTGATAACAGGGTGCTGCAGATATAACTGGTAGAGTTGTTGAATTTGCATAGCACAAATATAAAATTAAACGTCAGGTTATGGCAATGTCAAATTTTACTTAGTCCTTCCAATTAAGCTTCGTACAACTTTTTAGTGGTATAAATTGTATTAACTTTGTAATGCTAAATTCAAGAAAGCGTGCTGTTTAAGAGTTTAAAATATATGACTTTGGTTGTGATTCTTGCCGGAATTCTGGAAAGAAGTCATGTGCCGGTTTTGTCGTTGTTGTTAAAGCATACGTTTGAATTAGCCAGCACCGGTGATTCCTGCTCCGAAGAACCGGCTAAAGAACTGGAAAACCTTAGAGAGTTTTCGGCCAAAGAATATATTCATCAATTGGTTGTTTTTCGGTTTGAGTTACCTGTGTTTAATTTAAATACAGAATCTGCTGTCTTTACCAAAGCTAAATTCCCATATTTCTTCTACCCGGATGTGCCTACACCACCGCCTAACGGTTACTTACTTAGTTAGCAATTTTATGGTGTATACATGTTCCTTTAAAAAAAAGGACTTGTAAGTCTTTTGATAAATTTAAAAAAACGAAAATGAAATCTTTTAAAACCGTAGTGTTGGCGGCTATCTTGTCGGCTTTTACTACTATAGCCTTTGGGCAAACTAAACTTGACGATAAACAGGCAAAAAGCAATGTTACGCCCATCAATGGGGCTTTACAATCGGTAAATCGCTTGCAGCCGGTAACTTATAATTATAACTCAGAACAGCTAAAAGGCATTAATCTGCCTCAGGGTATGCAGTACGGCTTTGTGGCTGATGATGTACAAGCTGTATTGCCGGGCCTGGTAAAAACAGAAAGCAAGCTGGTGCCTTCGGGTAAAAATGCATATCGTTCAGTAAATATGAAAACAGTTGATATGCAAAGCTTAATACCGGTATTATTGGGGGCTATAAAAGAGCAGCAACAGCAAATTGAAGAGCTACGGGCCGAAGTGCAATCTCTCAAGCAAAACCGTACATCAACCAGCAGTACTGGTGAGTAAGGTTAATTAAACTATAATAAGAAAAGCCTTTGGTATAAACTAAAGGCTTTTCTTATTATCACCAAATTGAAGCGGCCGATATAAATAATTTCAGGTCATTTCAACTATTTGCCATAGCTTTGGGTTAGTGAAGTCGCTCAATTTTAACAATAAATGGATTTTGGTAACCGGTGCATCATCCGGTTTAGGTTATGAAATGGCCCGTCAGTTAGCCTACCAGCACAAAGCTAACCTGATTATTGCCGCCCGGCGTGCCGATAAATTAAACCAGCTGAAAGCAGAACTGGAGCAGCAAGCAGGCGTACAGGTAAAGGTTGTTGTGGCCGATTTATCTGTGCAGGCTGATATTGACCGCCTGATTAGCCTAAGTTTGGAAGGGCAGGAGCTTTACGCCGCTATTTTAAATGCTGGAATTACCTACTTTGGTCCGCATATTGAAATGCCCGAAGGTGATTTTGAGCGCATTTTGCAAACCAATGTCATCAGTGTGGTGCGTATTACCACCCAACTGGTTAAGCACTTCGAAATAGCAGGCAAAGAAAGCGGTGTGATGATTGTATCCAGCATGGCCGCACTTTATCCGCCACCGTATCAAGCTGTTTATGCAGGCACCAAGGCCTTTGTAATGAATTTTATTAACGCCTTGCAGTACGAGTTAAAAAATAAGCAATTGTCTCTCACCGTTTACGCCCCCGGCGGTATTGCCACCGAAATGACCGAAGGTGAGAAATTCAACGAATTAAAAGCTTGGCTAATGCCAGTAGAACAGGCGGCTAAAGAGGGCATCGCGGCGTTGCAAAGCCGCAAATATAACCACATTCCCGGGCTGCTTAACAGGGTTGGCAGTAAGTTTATGAAACTATTGCCCAAAAGCTTTATTGTTGGACAATTGGGCAAAACGTATCAGAAATCGTTAGATAAGTTGAAATAGTAAGGATTGTTGATACTTACTAATAATGTCATTTCGAGTGATAACGAGAAATCTTATACGCTATACCTTGCAGTCGTATGAGATTCTCATGCTTTTCTAAGCCTCTATTACTTCTCTATTTAAAAATAGTACTTCTGGATTTATAGTCTTTACCAAAGCAACTTTCTTTTCCCTCCGCCACTTCTTTATCTCTTTTTCCCGTGCTATGGCATATTCGATATGGGTATGGCGTTCATAATAAATGAGATGATGGCAATAATATTTGCCTGCGAAAGTAATAGGGTTTCCCTTGTTAGCTTCGTGCTCTTGTAGCCGCCTAGTTAAATCATCAGTAACACCTATATATAAAGTGTTTTTAGATGTATTGGTTGTGATGTATAGGTAAAAGTTGTAATTCCACATATGAAAGAGATATAAATAAGACCTATTTTTTTAACGGTGATTAGAAACATTGTAAGCCAGGTATTGCCTATCTATATGCTACTTTATAGCGTATAAGATTTCTCACTGTCGTTCGAAATGACAAAATATTAGTGTACGTGTAATCATATGCTTAAACCACTTCCCGCTTCATCCAACTCACCATCGCTTTAATTTCCGCATAACTGTAACTATCACCCAAAACTTCTTTAAGTGGTGCTAACCGTTCGGCACCATAACTTTCAATAGCATTTTGTATCGCAGGCATTTTATGCTCGGGTACCATTTCGGTAACTCCCATCTCACCGCTTTGAATAAAGCTGCACAAGTGACTCTCAATAGTGTTAGTAGACAAACTGCGTTGTGCGGCAATTTCGGCAATGCTTTTGCCCGAGCGGTACAGCTCAAAACTCTCACGTTGCGTGTTGCCCGACGATGGCCGGCTGGCTTTTGGCTTAGACGAACCGGCTTTAACCCGTTTGCTACTAATTTGGGATGACAAATTATGTTGCTGGCAATAGCTGACTAAAGCTTCCAGGAACTGCTCGCCATAACGCTTTAATTTTACCTCGCCAAAGCCCGATATGCGGCCCAGATCCTGCATGGTTTGCGGCAAATAAGTAGCCATTTCCAGCAGCGTAGCATCCGACAGGATAATGTAAGCTGGTACGTTTTCATTCATAGACAGGTTAAAGCGGATAGATTTTAGGTCCTGTAACAAACCGGCTTCGTATACCGGTGTCTGAATATCTTCAGCTACTTCTATTTCTTCAGCTTGCGTAAACTCTACTTTTTGCTGGCCTTTTAAAACAGCATCACTGTTGTCGGTTAGTTTTAAGATGGGATAAGCATCTTCCGTAACCTGTAATAAGCCTTGTAGTACCAGCTGACCAATATAGCGCTGCCAATCGGCTTTGCTTAAATCAGCACCAATGCCATAGGTTTTCAGTTGTTTATGTTCATCACGGATTTTTTCGCTTCGAGAGCCGCGCAGAAAGTCGATCACATAAGTAGTGCCAAAGCGCTGATTTAACCGCACCACAGCCGATAATGCTTTTTGGGCGATGATGGTGCCATCAATTTTTTTAAATTCGGTAAGGCACACATCACATGAACCGCAATGTGCCGGAAACTTTTCATTAAAATAATGCATTAAATACTGGCGGCGGCAGGTTTGCAGCTGGCAGTATTTTACCATATCATCCAGCTTTTTGAGCATAATACGGCTTTGCTCTTCATTACCGTCTACCCGTGCAAAACGCTGTAGCTTAAAGGCATCACCAGCCGAAAAAAATAACAGTGCTTCGGACGGTAAACCATCGCGACCGGCGCGACCGGTTTCCTGGTAATAGCCTTCGATATTTTTAGGTAAATCATAATGCACCACATAGCGTACGTTCGATTTGTTGATACCCATACCGAATGCGATGGTAGCCACCATGATTTTAATCTCATCGCGCAAAAACTTTTCCTGATTGCGGGCCTTGGTGTCATTGTCTAATCCGGCGTGGTAAGCCTCGGCCTGGTAGCCCTGCGCTTTCAGGTCGCTGGCTAAATCCTCGCATGAATTGCGCGACAAGCAATAGATGATGCCGGAATCTTCTTTGTGCGATTCCAAAAAGTCAAGCAACTGGCGATAGCTATTCTTTTTGGGTGCTATCTTGTAGCTGATGTTGGGCCGGTTAAAGGATGAAACGAATTCTGCCGGATTAGCCAGCGCCAACTTTTCTTTGATATCCTGACGGGTTACCTTATCGGCTGTAGCGGTTAGCGCAATTACCGGTGTTTTAGGAAACTCTGTTTTAAAATGAGCCAGCATCAGGTACTCGGGCCTGAAATCATGGCCCCAGTGTGAGATGCAATGTGCCTCATCAATAGCAATTAAGCTCACATTGAGCGATTTTAAAAACGCTACCAACCGGCTTTCTGAACTGAATAACCGCTCGGGCGCCAGATACAACAGTTTGATATCACCTGAACGTAAACGGCTAATGATATTTTGCTGCTCATCACTGCCTTGGGTGGAGTTTAAGTAAGCCGCAGGGATGCCATTGATGTTCAACGCATCTACCTGATCTTTCATCAACGCAATAAGCGGCGAAATAACAATGGTTAAGCCGGGCAACAGTACCGCTGGTAACTGGTAGCACAATGATTTGCCGCCGCCGGTAGGCATCAGCACCATGGCATCGCCACCGTTTAAAATTTGTTGAATGATGGCTTCCTGCTGGTGCCGGAATTGGGTATAACCGTAGTATTTATGTAGAGCCTGTAAGGGTGTCATTTATGATAGCAAAGGTATTAAGATACTAAAAATTATGGTATTTATCTAGGATAAATTGTGCCGACCGGAAACTTATTTACCAATATTGTTTATTAGCTTAGCCAGTACCTTATGATGAAAAAATTTTACGCTTCATTTATTGTTTTATGCTGTGTGGGGAGCGCTTTTGCACAAGCTTTGCAATCTCCTTCACAGTTTTTGGGCTATCCGCTGGGCAGCCAGTTTACCTACCACTACCTTATAGCCGAGTACTTTAAGTACGTGGCGCAAAACGCTAAAAATGTAAAGCTGGTACAGTACGGCAATACTAACGAAGGCCGTCCGCTGATGGTGGCGTTCGTTGGTTCGCAAGAGAATATTGACCGTTTGGAAGATATCCGCCAGCATAACCTGTACTTGGCAGGCTTAAGTAGCGGACCCGCTACGTTGAGCAACACACCGGTTATTGTGTGGGAAAGTTATAATGTGCATGGTAACGAGCCTAGTTCGAGCGAAACGGCTATGCAAACTTTGTACGATATGGTAAACCCAGCGGATAGCCGTACACAAGCCTGGCTTAAAAATACACTAGTGGTAATTGACCCATGCCTGAACCCCGACGGGCGCGATCGTTATGTGAACTTTTACAATCAAAATCGTGGCGCTGTGCCAGATGCAAACCCCGCATCGCGCGAGCATATAGAGCCTTGGCCGGGCGGTAGGGTAAATCATTATTATTTTGATTTGAACCGCGATTGGGCCTGGCAAACACAAAAAGAAGTACAGGGACGTGTAGGTTTATATAACCAATGGCTACCCCAAATTCATGTTGATTTTCATGAGCAGGGTTATAACAACCCTTACTACTTTGCGCCAGCTGCCGAGCCTTTTCATAAAGATATTACCCCCTGGCAGCGCGAGTTTCAGGTAACCATCGGTAAAAACAACGCCAAGTACTTTGACCAGCATGGCTGGATGTATTTTACCAAAGAAGAATTTGACTTGTTGTACCCATCTTACGGTGATACCTATCCTATTTATAATGGGTCTATTGGTATGACTTATGAGCAGGGCGGCCACTCGGCAGGCGGTTTAGCCGTGGTTACCCGTAGCGGTGATACCTTAACACTGGCCGACCGTATAGCGCACCATCACTCTAACGCCTTAAGTACGATTGAAGTGGCATCGGCGCATGCTACCCAGGTGATTAACGAGTTTAAAAAATATTTTGATAACAGCCGTACCAATCCACCAGGTGTTTATAAAACATACATTATCCGTAATGAAAATGCCGACAAATTGCAGGCACTGGCGCAGGTGTTAGATAAAAACAAAATACAATATGGCTATGGCGTAAACCGTACGGTAAATGGATACAATTATTTTACCGGAAAAACTGAAAGTTATACGGTAAGCCCTGCCGATTTGGTGGTGAACGCTTATCAGCCCAAAGCGGTATTGCTAAATGTGCTTTTAGAGCCAAAAACCTTTGTAGCCGATTCAAATACTTATGATATTACAGCTTGGTCTTTACCATACGCATATGGTTTAAGGGCATATGGTTTAACGGAGTCTATTAAGCCGGCTACTACCGTAAGTCCTGCGGCTACGGCTGCTGGTGCGGTAAATGGGCAGGCCTATGCTTATGTATCTACTTGGCAGTCAGTTGCGGACGTAAAATTCCTGGCGGCTTTGCTAAACAAGAATATAAAAGTACGTTACAGCGCAACGCCGTTCGAGGCAGGCGGCAAGAAGTTTACAGCAGGGTCGTTAATTATCGCGCGCACCAGTAATAATACAGCCGATTTTGATAAGAACATTATGCAGCTGGCTACTGCTTATCACCGAAACCTGGTTCCCTTAAGCACAGGTTTTGTAGATAAAGGTGCCGATTTAGGTTCGGGTGCCATACGTTATATGGACAAGCCCAAAGTGATGTTGTTGGCGGGCGAAGGAGTATCGGCCAATGCTATGGGCGAAGTTTGGCACTTTTTTGAGCAGCAAATTGGCTACCCAGTAAGCTTGGTACGCTACCGCGATTTAAACCGTACCCGCTTAAGTGATTTTGATGTGATTATTGCACCTGATGGTTATTATGAGGATTTAGATTCTGAAAAAATACAGAACTGGATACGCGATGGTGGCCGTTTGATTGCCATGGAAGGTGCCGTATCGCAGCTGGCCGATAAAAAAGGCTTTGCATTAAAAAGCAAGGAAGATAAAAAGGACGAAAAAGCTAGTAAAAATGTTGCGGTAAGACCTTATGAGAATCGCGACCGCGAAGCTATCCGCTATAACATTCCAGGGGCTATTTACAAAGTTTACTTAGATAATACCCATCCGCTAGGGTATGGCTTTCCTAATTATTATTACAGCTTAAAGTTAAGCACTGATGCTTATGATTACCTGGGTGATGCCGGTTGGAATGTAGGTGTTTTGAAAAAAGACAGCTACACATCAGGCTTTGCCGGGCAAAAAGCAAAGGAAAAGCTAACCAGCGGTATGCTGTTTGGCGTACAACAAATGGGCCGGGGCTCGGTAATATACTTAACCGACGATCCCCTGTTCCGCAGCTTTTGGGAAAATGGCAAGCTGCTGTTCAGTAATGCAGTATTTATGGTTCAATAAGTTTATCAATTTCCTAAAGGGAGATATATAAAAGATAAGAGGCGGATGTTCAATGAACATCCGCCTCTTTATTGCTTTAAACCTGTCATTGCAAGAAACGAAGCAATCTCGTCGTATGTTGAACAAACGCGATGAGATGGCCACGCTAACGCTCGCAATGACATAACTTTATTTAATCACACACTATCTGCTATTTCAGCAATCCTCTTTGTTTCAGCATCGGCTTAATGTCCGGCTCATGACCGCGGAAGTTGCGGAACAACTGACCCAGTTCAACTGTGTTACCACGAGACAGAATCATGTCGCGGAAACGCTGGCCGTTTTCGCGGGTTAATCCGCCATGCTCGGTAAACCACGAGTAAGCATCGGCTTCCAGCATAGACGTCCACATGTAAGCATAATAGCCGGCGGCATAGCCGTTACCCCAAATATGCGAAAAGTAGGTAGAGCGATAACGCGGCGGAACTTGCGGCAGGTCTAAGCCGGTTTTGTGCAGCGCATCGGCCTCGAATTTATCGGCATCCTGTATAACAGTGTCGGGCGATATGGTGTGCCATTGAATGTCCAGCAAATCGGCAGCCAGAGCCTCGGTGGTTACATAGGCTTGGTTAAACGAGCTTGCTTTTTTAATTTTTTCTATCAGTTCCTGAGGCATTGGCTGTTTGGTTTGGTAATGCAAGGTATAATGCGGCAACACCTTCGGATCTAGCGCCCAATGCTCATTAAACTGCGATGGAAACTCTACAAAGTCGCGTGCGGTAGCCGTGCCCGAAATGCTAGGGTATTGCTGACTGGCAAACATGCCGTGCAAGGCATGGCCAAACTCATGAAACATGGTTCGCACATCTTCAAAACTTAACAACGCCGGTTGGCCCGCGGCAGGTTTGTTAAAATTGCATACATTGTAAATAACTGGTTGTGTACCCATCAATCTGGATTGTTCAACTAGGTTGCTCATCCAGGCACCGCCGTTTTTGTTATCGCGTTTAAAGTAGTCGCAATAAAAAAGCGCTAAGTAGCGGCCATCCTTATCAAAAACATCAAATACCCGCACATCTTCCTGGTATACCGGCAAATCTTTACGCTCTTTAAAGCTAATGCCGTAAAGCAGATTGGCTGCATAGAATACGCCGTTTTGCAACACACTGTTCAACTCCAAATAAGGTTTTATCTGACTTTGATCCAGGCTGAATCGTTCCTTACGCACCTGCTCAGCATAAAAGTTCCAGTCCCACGGCGCTAGTTTAAAACCGCCGTTTTGTTGATCAACCACCGTCTGCAAATCGGCTGCATCCTGGCGTGATTTAGCCGTAGTGGCGGGCGCAATTTGGCTCAAAAACTGTTCTACAGCCGATGGTGTTTTAGCCATCTGATCCTGCAACTTCCACGCAGCATAGCTTGGATAGCCTAATAGTTTTGCTTTTTTGGCCCGTAGCTGTGCAATGCTTATAATGGTAGGGCGGGTATCATTAGCATCACCTTTTTCGGCACGTGTCCAGCTGGCTTCAAACAGCTTTTGGCGGGTGGCGCGGCTAGTTAGCAATTGCAAATCGGGCTGCTGGGTAGTGTTTTGCAGGCTAAGTAACCATTTGCCGGTTAAGCCTGCGGCTTTTGCATTTTGCGCAGCAGCTTCGATGGCCGCATCCGATAGTCCGGCCAGTTCAGCTTTGTCGTTAACAACCAATCCGCCTGCTTTATTAGCAGCCAGTAATTGATTGCCGAATTTGGTGGTTAATGATGCTTCTTCCTGGTTATATTTTTTTAAAGTTTCTTTATCTGTATCCGATAAACGCGCACCTGCCTGAACGAAATTTTGGTAATAGTATTCTACCAATCGTTTAGATTCGGCATCCAGCTTTAACTGGTTGCGCTTTTGATAAATACTTTCTACCCGTTTAAACAGTTTGGTATTCAAGTAAAGCGCATCATTATTAGCTGCCAGCTTAGGGGCTTCTTCTGCTTCTGTATTTTGCAAATCCGGATTGGTATTGGCTCCGGTAAGCAGGTTAAATACGTGAGACACCCGCGATAGTAGCTGGCCGCTTTTTTCTAAAGCAACCAAGGTGTTTTCAAAAGTAGGAGCGGACGGATTGTTCGCTATCTTTTGTATTTCAATTTGTTGCTGCCGCATGCCCTCTTCCATAGCAGGCTTAAAGTCGCTGTTTTTTATTTTGTTAAAAGCAGGCGCCTCAAAAGCTAACTTGCTGGCAGCATAAAATGGGTTGGTGGCGGGTAAGCCGCCGTTTTGTGCGTTGCTGATTTGAGGCATGGTAACACCCAAAATAGCCGCAACAGACAGATAAGACAATCTTTTCATGAATTACACAATATCGTTTTTGATGAATTTGCTTTGCAGATAAGGCAAGCGGGTTGGTGCCGCAAGTTATCAAAAACTGTTTAAAAGAAGTGTTGTAAATGCAAGCTGTGTCTTTTTTGGCACAAAAAAAGCCGCTGGCTAAATAATCAGCCGGCGGCGTAATAGCATATATGTAGAGTGTTAAAATTAGTTAGCTTTTACACGGCCCTGTTCATCGCTGGCGCCGCTGTTGTGACGGCGGGATTGAATTTTGGCATTACCAAAGTTGTAAGTAAGGGTTAAGCGGGCTACACGAGTTTCGTTTTTCTGAAATACGTTAAAGTTCAGGTTGCCTTGTTTAACAGTAAGGTTTTGTTTGCGGGTGTTAAATAGGTCACTTACAGAAAATTTAAGTGTTGCTTTTTTAGCCGCAAATGATTTGCTGATACCACCATCAAAACCATAATTACTGCGGATGTGAAACAAACCGTAAGTTAATGGCGATTGGTAATTGAAGGTTCCTTCTAACTTAACGGTTTTGTTTAAAGTAAACGTATTGATGGAGTTAGCATTGGCTGCATATTGGCCATCGTTTAACTGCAAGGCGTCTGACTTAAAGCCCAAATAAAAGCCGGTAAGGTTGTTATTACTGTTCCACCATTTGGTAACATTGAATGGTGCACTGATATTTAAGTTGTATGCGTTTTGCACGGCTAAATTTTCGCGGGTAATAAAGGTTACTTTTTGCTCATCTATCTGGCGAGGTATTTCGGCCATTACATCGGTAGTTTTGCTATAACCTAAGGTTACATTGTAAGTTTTTTTGTAAGTGTAGGATAATTCGTAAGAGTTGGTGTACTGTGGTCTTAAATTAGGGTTACCTTGTACGTAAGTATAGGCGTTCAAAATCTGGGTAAAGCTGTTTAAATCGTCATAGCTTGGACGGTCAATGCGGCGACTGTAGTTGATGCCTAAAGTATGTTTATCAGATAATTCCTGATTCAAAAATACGCTTGGGAAAAAGTTTAGGTAATTTCTGTCGTTAATAGTAGGCAGGCCGTTAATATCTCTCGAGTCGCCTTTTGAGTTGGTTTGCTCGGCACGTAAACCCAATTGTAATGAGGTTTTTTTCCAGGTTTTGCTAAAGTTTAAGTAACCGGCATTAATGTTTTCGGTGTAGATATACAGGTTGGTACGACCAGCATCGGCTACCCAATTATTATTTAATATAGAATCGGTACGCAAATCATTATTGGTGTGAACGTAGCTGAATTTAACACCTGCTTCCAGTTTCATGGTTTTGCCAATAGGGTTGGTGTAATCGGCTTTGAAAGTACCAATGTTAATACGGGTAGGCAGGTTGTTACGTAGTAATGAACTGGTGCGTAAGGTAGTACCATCCGCATAAAAATAATTGTTGGTATAATTATTACTTTGCCGGTTGCTAAAGTAAGAGTAATCGGCATCCATAGTTAGCTCTTTGCCCATAGTATCTAAAACCAGGCGGTTGTTGATGTTGGCTGCAAAATTATTATATCGCTCAGCTGACTGGTTGGCGGTAGTGGTAACGGCTTGGGTGTTGAGTTGCTCGGCACCTAAAATTAAGGTGTTATTAAAAGTATTAGCGTCAAAGGCAGTGTTGTAGCCGCTTAGCTGAACGCCTAGGGTATTGTTTTTGCTGACTTCATAATCTGCACCCAGTTTGTAGTTATGAGCGGCACGGCTGCCCAGCATGTCGGTTGATTCTTTGAACAAGGTGTTAACACCGTTACTGCTGATGTTACGGTTCAGGTTAATATCTTGCGGGCGTTTGTTGTTGGTGTAGCTGTAAGTACCAAAAATATTAAGGCTGCCATCTTTATGGTTCATGTTTAATGAGCTACTGGCTTTGTGGTTGTTGCCATAGCCGGCATTGGCCGAAAAACTACCGTTGGTGCCTACATTACGATTCTTCTTCATCTTGATGTTAATGATGCCTGAGTTACCGGCCGCGTCGTATTTTGCCGATGGGTTGGTAATAATCTCAATTGACTGAATGGTATTGCCATCAGTAGAGCGCAGCATTTGGGCCAGTTGTGCAGCAGAAAGGTAGGTAAGCTTTCCATCAATCATTACAGTTACACCTTGTTTGCCGCGTAGGCTAATGTTATCGTCTTTATCAACAGTAACGCCGGGTGCTTTTTCCAAAATTTCCATGGCTGAGTTGCCGGCTGCTAATACACTGTTTTCTACGTTAATAACAGTACGGTCTATTTTGCGTTCAACCAATGGCTTGGTAGCTGTTACGTTTACAGCTTGCAAGCTGTTGGTAGCTGGTAAAATTTTCATCAACGGCACACTAACCGTGGTTGATGCAGCAGTTACTGTAAATGGTGCGCTAAAAGATTTGTTATAACCTATAATGGTTGCTTTAATAATATAAGTACCGGCACTTACCCTATCAATAGTGTATACACCGGCCTCGTTACTTAATGAGCTTTTTACAATGGACGAGTCTTTAGCCCTAATCAGGCTTACAGTAGCGTAATCAGCTGGCTTACCAATTTCGATAACTAGCGAGCCAGTTACTTTAGCGGTACCAGTTATGGTTTGCGCTTTTGCGGCGGCGGGGGCAGTTTGTGCATGTACTGCGTTATTGCCAGCTGCTATGCACGCTAATAATAAAAGTTTGTATGTGATTGATTTCATGATGATTGCGATTTAGGGTGTTGTAAATGTTTAGGCAATAGTTATCCAGTTAAAGACTTTTGGTCTTTTTAAATTGCGTTTAGTTAAATATTAAGCTTATTTACCTGCTAGCCTTACAGGCGGGTTGTTTTGCTATTTGTTATTAAGATGCAGTAAGCGGCCGGTTGGTTACAGATTATTTTAAAATTTTTTGGAACGAGGTATTGTTCAGTATCAGCAGTAAGGTGTAGGTTCAAAAGTAAAATCAAAAGCATAGCTATCCTTACTTAAACAAGGAGGTTTGTATGCAGGGGAACTTAGCTCAATATAGCTGCTGCCCTAGTAAGGGGCAGCAGCCTTTATACTATATGATTATGGACGGCGGTGTCGTCTGATAACTTTACGATGTTTAACCGGCGGAGGTGTTGCAGCTTTCACGGTGTCAATCACATCTACAGTATCAACAACAACCTGGGCGGTATCTGGAACATCAGCTGTTTCTTGTTCTGCTTTAGACGCTTGTAATCTCATACCAACCGAATCCAGTTTACAGGTAAGGCCATTATCGGTCATTGTAAAGGTGGCTATGCCATTGTTGCTTCGGCCATTCTGTTCATTACAGCCGTAAATGTCCATGTTGTTGTTAATGTACCGGTTAATTTTATCATCTAAAATTACGGTAGCATTAAGCGGCAGTTTCAAAACCAAGTATATTGATTCGTTATGCCATTGTGCACTGTTTAATCGGCGTAATTTGTAATCAAATTTTAAAACAGAATCTTGCTGGGTAAAGATATACCTGGTGTTACGGGCGTTAATTAACGCCGTTTCATAGCTGCGGCCACGGGCGGTGAATTCCTCTACCAGTACCGGATATTTTACATCTGCTCTTTCAATGGATATCCTCACTTGGTTTTCTTCCATATCGTTATCTCTATCATCAATCAGCGTCATGTCCTGAAACTTGTTTTTGATATCTAGCCTAGCGCTGTCTTCAGGTGTTAAAAACATGGTTTCGCTGAGCTGCAGCTTGTAAACCTGGTTTTTAGTTGGCTTCAAATTAATGGTTTTGGTAAACCCTGCCGAATCTTTGAAGTCGCCGGCGATGCGTGCGCCGTGATAAGCCACCACAATCAGTGCCGATACCCACACAATCAATAAAGTATAACCGGCCGACCGGCTAAAGCTAAGCGTATTAAATACTGCCCGGGCAACCAGAACAATTAAAGCAACCAGTGGGATAATAATCACCAAGGCAAAACCTACACAAACCTGATCCCAATACCGGTAGTTAAAAAATATGTTGGGTAAAGATATATGGCTTCTGTCACCAAAAACAAGGGCTGCTACCACAGCTATAATACTAAATATTATGCCGCCTGCTAGTAACAAGATAATAGCAATACCCAATACTTTGATCAGCACTTTACCGGTGCCACCTAAAAATACACCCAGGTGATGAAAAAAATCGCCTATAAAATCGCGGGTTTTGTATACCAGCGGACGTGCCTCCTGCTTAAAATCGGCGAAATGGCCGCCAACTGTGCTCATTTCGGCTTCAAAATTCCTTTTAAAGCCTTGCAAATCCAGTGGTTCACCTTTCATGGCCATCCTGTCTGCACGGGTTACAGCTTTGGGTAAAATAATCCATAGCACGATGTATAAAAACAAACCAGTGCCGGCAAATGCAAAGGCTACAGCAAAAGCCAGGCGTATATAAGTAGGGCGGGTATCAAAATAATTGGCTATACCTGCACAAACGCCGCCCACCAAATGATCGTCCGCATCGCGGAACAGTCGGCGTTGACCGGTAAACGTTTTATTGGTATAAGATGATGCCGAGGTAAAGCTTGTACCTTCATCTTCGGCAGTTTCAAAATCTTCTACCGAACCCATTTGTTCAATTACATATTTTACATCTTGTTCTACCAAGGCCTGGCGTCCGTCGCGTGCCAGTACTTCGGTAAACATTTCGGCTATGCGGTTTTCAATGTCGGTAGTAATCTCCAAGCTGTCGGCCGAATTAAAGAAGTGTCTTTTTACTTCGGTCATGTATTCCTTCAGCAGCTCGTACGCGCCCTCCTCTATATGAAATACAGTACCGTTTATATTGATGATGATTGTTTTGTTCATGATGATTGAGTGATTAACGATGGTTGTTATTTTCTTCCTTCGATAGAGGTTTGTACGGCAAATGCCAGTTCGTTCCAGGTTTTGTCTAGCTGTTCTAGTACCTGGCGGCCTTCATCGGCCAGTACATAATATTTGCGCGGTGGCCCCGAGGTAGACTCAACCCAGTTATAAGTTAGCAATCCGTTGTTTTTTAAACGGGTGAGCAACGGATACAAAGTGCCTTCAACCACCAGCAGCTGTGCGCGCTTAAGTTCGGCAATAATATCTGAAGCATATATCTCACCCTTGGCAATGATGCAGAGTATGCAATACTCTAAAATGCCTTTTCGCATTTGGGTTTGTGTATTTTCAACTATCATAATGCAAAGATATATGTTTTAGAATGTACTATGCAATACATAGTACTAAATTTTTTATTTTCTCACTCTTTTGTCTAAAAATTAAAAGTTTAACCTTTTTTTAACGTTTTATTTTTATTTATCGAAATTGTGCTATATTTTTATTGCCAATTGAATATTTAATTGATTTAGAAACAGATGAAGAAACTTCTACTATTGAGTTTGTGCTTTCTTTTGCTTTTTGCTGGGCAACTTTATGCACAAAGTCGTACCGTGACCGGTACAGTTACAGGTCAGGACGACAAGCAGCCTATACCAGGAGTAAGTGTTAGGCTAAAAGGGACACAAACAGGTTCCGTTACAGATGGCTCAGGTCATTATTCAATCAATGTACCATCAGCAGGCGGCACATTGGTGTTTTCGTTTATAGGATATTTAACTCAAGAAGTTACTATAAACTCTGGTACTGTTGATGCTATATTAGCTCCAAACTCAAGAGCTTTGAGTGAAGTTGTTGTAACCGGTTACGGTACACAAACTCGTGCTGCGGCAACAGGACCTATATCAAATGTGGCTTCCAAAGATTTAGAAGATAAGCCATATCCATCAGTAGATCAAGCTTTACAGGGTAGGGTTGCTGGTTTGCAATCTACTGGTGGTTCAGGCCAGCCAGGCGCTTTACAGCAAATCAGAATTCGTGGTATTGGATCTATCACAGCAGGTTCAGATCCATTGTATGTTGTTGATGGTATTCCTATTAACTCAGGTGATTTATCAAGAAACACAACATCAAGCAACCCTATCGCTGGTATAAACCCTAATGATATCGAAAGTATTCAGGTTTTGAAAGACGCATCACAGGCAGCTATTTACGGTTCACGTGGCGCTAACGGTGTAATTGTAATTACGACTAAAAGCGGTCGTGCTGGAAAAACCAAAGTACGTTTTGACGCAGAATATGGTTATGTAAGGCCAAGCAGATTACCTAAAGCCGGCCGTCCATTAACTACTGCTGAGTGGCGCGATTTGACAGCTGAAGGTTTAGTTAATGCAGGTGAATATCCAGACAAAGCTTCGGCGCTACCTGATATAGATGAGTCATATGGTTCTGGAAACGGTGTTAATACCAACTGGATGGACTTGGTTACTCGTACTGGTCATCATCAACAGTATAACCTGTCTATTGACGGTGGAAACGCAAATACTCAATTCCACATTGGTGGTGGTTATTTTAAGCAATTAGGAACAGTAATAGGCTCTGATTTTGACCGATATTCAACAAATGTGAATATTAAACATAAAGCTAGTGATAAGTTATCTTTCTCTACAAGCTTTACTATTGGCGAAAACGGTCAAAATACACCTTCAAACGGTGGTGCTTTTGCTAACCCGGTAGGTGCTTCTTATTTTTTGTTGCCGTTTTTAAACCCTTACGAGCCAGGCAACCCTAATGGCGGCTATAATGTTGATCCTTCACAATTCTCATCAAGCTTCAATCCATTAGCAAACGCTGCAGTAAACAAGTCGGGTTTGCACCAGTTAAAAGGTATCGGTTCATTATCTGGTGAATACAAAATATTACCTAATTTGAAATTTACTTCAAGGGTTGGTGTTGATTTAAGCGCTTTAGAGGAAGATACCTACTGGAACCCTGATTTTGGTGATGGTTCTTCATATGGTGGTTTATCATCACGTTATTATACTCGTTATTTCAACTGGATTACCACAAATATGTTAGACTATCACTTAGATGTGAATCATGACAACGTTTGGGTAGCTAACATTAAAGCCGGTTACGAGGCACAGAAATCTAAATATTATTTTTCAAGTGTAACTACAACTGGTTTCCCGTCAAATTACAATATTAATGTACCATCAGCCGGTTCTACTCCACTAGAAGCTACTGGTAGTAATGAAGATTACACCTTTGCCTCTTTACTAGCCTTAGGAGATGTTACTTACAAAGGTAAATATGCTTTAACCGGTAGCTTCCGTAGAGATGGATCATCTCGTTTTGGTGCTAACAACCAATATGGTAATTTCGGTTCAATAGGTGCCGCGTGGAATATGCACGAAGAAGACTTTATTAAAGATCTTCCGTGGATTAATTTGTTAAAAATCAGAGGTTCTTACGGTACCTTAGGTAATGCAAGCATCGGTAACTATAACTGGAGAGCTTTATACGGTTATGGTACTGGTACTACAGCATTAGGTGCTGGTTATAACTATAATTACTTAGGTAATGGTGGTAGTGGCCCAACTTCTGTTGGTAACGCAAACCTTACTTGGGAAACTAACAAAACAGTTGACGTTGGTTTTGATGTATCGTTATTCAAGGATAGACTATCTATTACTTTTGATTGGTACAACAGACAATCAAACAACTTATTGTTAAATCAACCTTTATCGCCAACATCTGGTTATGATGCCTTTTCTAATAACATTGGTTCAATGAGAAACCGTGGTTATGAGGTATCAATTTCAGGTACGCCATTAATTATAGGTGATTTTAAATGGACCGCCGGTTTAAATGTTTCTCACAATACTAACCGTATCCTTACTTTAATTGACCATAAAGATCAGGTAAGTGGTACATTCATCCGCAGAGAAGGTTTGGATTTTCAAACTTATTACCTGCGCCAGTGGGCTGGGGTTGATCCTGCTAATGGTAACGCATTATGGTATACTGATGATACTTATACCAAAACAACATCAGTTTACAGCCAAGCTAAACAGGTAGCTAATCCTAAATATTCTGCTTCGCCTAAATACTTTGGCAGCTTTACATCAGAATTTAGTTACAAAGGTTTAAGCTTAAGCGGGTTGCTTTACTATAACTTCGGAAATTATATCCGCGACTCTTGGGCTCGTTATACACAAAGTGATGGTTTTGATACCGGTGACAACCGTGTAGCAGCACAGTTAGACAGATGGCAAAAGCCAGGTGATATTACTAATGTACCTAAGTATGTATTCGATAATGCAAGCAACTCTAGTGCATCATCAACCCGTTTCTTATACAAAGGTGACTATGTTCGTTTAAGAGAATTAACATTATCTTACAATTTACCGGCATTGTTGGTTCAAAAAGCTAAAGTGTCAAGTATCAGAGTTTATTTTAGAGGTACTAACCTGGCTACATGGGTAAGAGACAAAAACCTGCCTTATGATCCGGAAACCTATATCAATAGTACAACTAACTTTGATGTGTACAACCCTAAAACCTATACCTTAGGTATTAATGTTGGCTTTTAATCATTAAGACATTTATATAATGAAAACAATAAATAAAATTACTTTAATGACCGGGCTTATTGCTACCTCAGTTTTGGGGTCATGCAGCAAGGATTTCCTGGATCAGCAACCCTATACGCAAGTGCCTGTGGAAGAGGCTGTGAGTACACCTGCTAGCATGGCTAGTGCATTAAACGGTGCTTATACTGCATTAAACAACGTTAATCTTTATGGTCGTACGATGCCTGTTTTTGGTGATTTGCGGGCTGATAACGTGTTTGTTTCTGCTGCAAACTCGGGCAGGTATACGTCTGAAAATAATTATTCTATAACCGTAAGCGATGCCGATGTATCAGGTTTGTGGAGCAATTCTTATGCTACCATTTTAAGGACGAATAATATTGTAAACGCGGAGTTAAACTCAGCAGATGTACAGCAAACCAAAGGTGAAGCATATGCTTTGCGTGCATTAACTTATTTTAATTTAGTGCGTCTATTTGCAAGGCCCTATACCGATAATCCGGCTGGTTTAGGTGTGCCACTGATTACCAAATACGATCCAACTTATTTGCCGGCCAGGGCTACAGTTAGCGAAGTATATGCACTGATTATGGCAGATTTAGATAAAGCTTATAGCATGATGACCACATACAGGGGTTCCGGATTTTTCTCAAAATATTCGGCCCGTGCGTTAGCTGCCAAAGTTGCGTTAACTATGGGCGATTATCAAAAAGCCTATGATTATGCTAATGACGTGATTGCCAATAGTGGTTTCACTTTAGTAGCACCTGCTGATTTAAATGGTTATTTTGCTTCTCCTAGCCCGCACACCGACGGCAGTAAAGTAGAAACGTTATTTGAAGTTGGCGCTGATAACGCTAACAATAACAGTACAGATGAATTATTTGCCATTTATCTGCAAGCAAATCCGGCTACTGGTGGTACTACTTACGGAGACTTGTTAGCAACTTCATCGTTGTATAATTTGTATTCTAACACAGATGCCAGAAAGCAATTAATCATCGCAGGTAAGAGAGACAGACCAGGTGGTGAAGCTGTAGCATATTTTGTAAATAAGTATGTACCTTCATCTGCAGGCGCGTTTACTTCTAAAAAAGTATTACGTATGGGCGAGATGTACCTGATAGTTGCAGAATCTGCAGCCAGACTGAATAATCCGACTGCTGCTTTAACTGCGTTGAACACGTTAATGGCGAGGAGAGATCCTTCATTAGTTTATACCTCTGCCGGCACACAGTTGATTAACGATATTATCACTGAACGCCGTAAAGAACTTGCTTTTGAAGGCGATAGATTTTTCGATTTAAATCGTTTAAAAGCTGACATCAGCAGACCAGCTGAATATCCTTCAGCTGCCAGAACAATTCCATACAGCGATGCAAGACGGGTATTACCAATACCACAAAACGAGCTGAATGTAAATCCTAACGTTACACAAAACCCATTATAATGGTGTTTAAATATCTGTAAAAACAAGAAAGCCCTTTTTTAAGGGTTTTCTTGTTTTTATAAGATTGTAGTAAGTTAGTACTATAAAATATTAAATAGACAGTCATGAAAAAATTAAGCTTTTTAATTGGTACTTTAAGCTGCCTTTTATTCGTAAAAAACCAGGCTAAAGCACAAACCTATTTTGCACAAGATTTAAACGGTAGTCCTATTCGTGAAAAAAAATATACTGATGTAAATGGTTCCCCATACTTAACGGCTAACTGGGAAAAAGCAACAGTACAACTATCTAACGGACAAACCTACAATGTAGAAGTTAAGTACGATCTAGTTAGTGATGATTTGACATTCAAAAGCCCTAAAGGTGATTCATTAAGCTTTGTGCAACCGGTAAAAGAATTCAAATTATCATACATCAATGATAATCAACCGCAAACGCATCTGTATCGCAGCGGCTTTCCGTCTACAGGCGGCAAAACAACCGAGCGTAGCTTTTATGAAGTGTTGTACGACGGAGGTACTAAGCTGTTGAAAAAACGTGCCAAATCTATTTGGATGGAAACTACTACTTATGGCACCGCTACTCAAACCAAAAATATTACAGACCGCACTACTTACTTTGCGTTTAAAGACAATAAAATGATTCCGATAAAACAGGATAAAAAATCGGTTTTAGCGGCACTAAGCGATAAGGCCGACAAGATGGAAAAGTATGTGAAGGAAAATAAAATAGATTGGAAACAGGATACAGATCTGGCAAAAGTTTTTGAGTATTACAACTCAATCTAAATAAAAAAGCCCCGGTAAAACCGGGGCTTTTTTATTTTACATCAGCCTTTCGTTGTCATCCCCTTCCGGGTCGTGTTCTTTCTTCAATTGGTCGAGCGTTAAATTAGTTGTGCCGCCCATGTTTTCTTCTTTTTCCTTGTAATCGCCTTGCAAGGTAAGTGGGGTAGTATCTGCGTCTGGCTGGTCAGATGCGCCTGTATTCAGGTTTTTATCATCTGTGTATTCAACCGCTTCGCGGTCATTTACTGCATCGGTTTGTTCATCAGCATTAAACTTGGCAGCATCGCTGTTGCCAGTACCCTGCATTTTTTCATTTTCATCAATGTTTTGAAAATCGTTTTGGTTATCAGTAGGTAATGTCATAATCGTTATATTTTACTATTTAACCTTATAAAAGGCTGGCGGTTTTAACAAGTGCTGGCTTTCTCGCAAAACAAGAACTTTTATTTAAAAAAATATTAACGCTGCATTAAACTCTGCCCTTATTTTATAGTCAAAAAATGCAAACAAGCAAATAAACAAAGCTTCGATTATATCACTAACATGAAAAAAATAAGTAAATATCTGGTAGCTCTGGGATTAAGTGCATTAACAGTGCTATTCTTTACCTTCTCAGCCGAGGCTCAACGTGGCGGTCGTGGTGGCGGAGGTTTTCACGGAGGCGGCGGCTTTGGCGGCGGTGGTCGTTCCGGCGGTTTCGGTGGCGGCTTTTCCGGGCGTTCGGGTGGTTTCTCTAATCGTTCCGGCGGCTTTTCTAATCGTGGTAATTTTGGTGGCGGTCGTCAATCTTACTCTGTACGCCCCGGCTTTGGTGGCCGTGGCGGTGTAGGAGTTGCTCCTCGTGGTAATTTTTCATATCGCGGCAATATGGGGCGCTCTTACGGCTTTGTAGCGCCGGGTTCACGCTATCGTATGGGGCGTAACAGCTTCTTCTACGGTCGTCCGTATTTTCGTGGTGGTTTCCGCGGGTATTATGGCCGCCCATCAGGTTTGTATTATAACTACCGCGGTTATTATAACCGATATTACTATCCACGTTTAGGCTTTAGCCTGGGTGTGTTACCATATGGTTATTTTGGCTTCAATTATGGCCCGTACCAGTATTATTATAGCGATGGTTATTATTACCAACAAAACAACAATCAGTACACGGTGGTAGAGCCACCGGTAGGTGCCGAGATTGACCGCTTGCCTGAAGGTGTAGAATCTATTGTTATCGACGGTCAGCAATATTATGAACTGAATGGTGTATATTATTTACCGGTAACCCGTCCGAACGGTGCTATTGTATACCGTATAGCCGGTAAAGATGGTGAACTGGATACCAATCAGGGTGAATATGACGAGCAATACATTCCTGATCCGCAGCAGCAGTATCCACAAGCTCCGCAGTCAAACAATCGTCAGCCGCAGCAAATGGGAAATCCAAGCGATTATCCGCTGGTAGGTGATGTGATTGATGAATTGCCATCAGACAGCCGCAAGGTAACCTTAAATGGCGAAAAGTATTATGTAACACCCGATGGTATTTATCTAAAAGAGCAACGTGATGCCAAGGGTAAAAAGATATACGTTGTTTCCAGCGTGCCAACCGATCAGGAGCAGCAGTAACAGCGCAGTAAGTGTTAATAGTTTTGTAAAAAGGCATAACCTATTGGGTTATGCCTTTTTGTATGTTACAGTTTTCATTTAATGAAAACATAATTTTTTATAGGGTATTGTTATAATATAAAACAGATAATATTATGGAAACCAATACCCCATACCAAGACCTGATTCAAAAATTATTGGATTGTGCATTTGCCTGCGAAAACTGTGCTACCGCTTGCTTGCAAGAAGAGGATGTAAAAATGATGGCACCCTGTATTCGCCTTGATCGTGACTGTGCAGATATTTGTTTGCAGGCAGCGCGTTTGCTGCAACGCCAGTCAGATATTGCGTTACAGTACCTGTTACTATGTGAAGAGATTTGCCGCCAGTGTGGTGCCGAATGTGGTAAGCATCAGCACGATCATTGCCAGACCTGCGCCCGTGCGTGTTTAGCCTGTGCCGAGGCCTGCCATGCCCATCACCAGTCTATCAAACAAGATTAGTTTATTAAGCGCTGATTTATAGTGTTTCATAATCAGTGCTAAGATCCGGATTTGCTTAGATTAACGTAAAAAACCATATATCACCACTAGGTAGTATATGGTTTTTATGGTTAAACGTCTTTCTGCATAAATTTGTGAGCTGTATGGCTTAGTAAATTAATTAAAGAGCAATAATGGTTTGTGTAAATATTATTGCTTTTAAAAATATTATTCTATAGATAAAATCTATCTGTTATCTAATTCTTTTATATCACAAACATTACTGTCTTTGTTGTGTAGTTTCTTATGGTGATGTTTAATAGTTAAGCTATTCATTATCTGGCTATAATATATGCGCTAACAGCGCTAAACTTAGTTAGAACCTAAAAACAACAACTTATGAAGAAGGATGCAATTTTGAATCCAAACAGTCAGCAGGCTGAAGGTGAAACAGCCAACACACTGACGACCCGTCAGGGACACCCGGTTACTGACAATCAAAATATCCGTACTGTAGGTAACCGCGGTCCGGCTACTCTAGAAAACTATCAGTTTCTGGAAAAAATGTCGCATTTTGACCGTGAGCGTATACCCGAGCGTGTAGTTCATGCCCGTGGCGCCGGTGCGCATGGCGTGTTTGAAGCTTATGGTACAGTAGGCAACGATTCGGTTAGTAAATATACCCGCGCTAAATTATTTCAGGAAAAAGGAAAACAAACTCCTGTTTTTGTACGCTTTTCATCCGTAATACATGGCGGTCACTCGCCCGAAACCCTGCGCGACCCACGTGGTTTTGCAGTTAAATTTTATACCGAAGATGGCAACTGGGATTTAGTAGGTAACAACTTGAAGGTATTCTTCATTCGCGATGCTATGAAGTTTCCTGATCTGGTTCATGCCTTCAAACCCGATCCGGTGACCAACCGTCAGGATGGTGAGCGTATTTTTGACTTTATCAGTGGTACGCCCGAGGCGATGCATATGATTACCTTCTTGTTTTCTCCATATGGTATTCCGGCCAACTATCGCCAAATGCAGGGCTCGGGTGTAAATACTTACAAATGGGTAAACAAAGAAGGCGTAGGTGTATTGGTAAAATACCACTGGGAGCCGGTACAAGGCATCAAAAACTTAACCCAGGAGCAGGCAGAAGCGGTACAGGCCAAAAATTTTAACCATTCTACTCAAGATTTATTTGACGCTATAGAAGCCGGTAATTACCCTGAATGGGAGTTGTTGGTGCAAATCATGAGCGATGAAGAGCATCCTGAACTGGACTTCGATCCGCTGGATGATACTAAATTATGGCCGGAAGACCAATTTCCATGGTTGCCGGTAGGCAAAATGACTTTGAACCGTAATCCGGTTAATTATTTTGCTGAAGTTGAGCAATCAGCATTTGGTACTGGTGTATTGGTTGATGGTTTAGATTTTTCTGATGATAAAATGTTGCAGGGGCGTACCTTTTCTTATTCAGATACGCAACGTTACCGTATAGGTACCAACTACCTGCAATTACCTATCAATGCACCAATAAAGCATGTAGCTACCAACCAGCGCGATGGACAAATGGCATACCATGTAGATTTAGCACCGGGCGTAAGTCCAAGCGTAAACTATGAGCCATCTACAGCTTTAGGTGGTTTAAAAGAAGCACCTAAGGCAGGTGCCGATCATGAGCCGGAGTACAAAACTACTAAGCTGGTGCGTCGTAAAATTGACCGCACTAATGATTACAAACAGGCAGGTGAGCGTTACCATATGTTTGAGGATTGGGAACGCGATGATTTAATCAAAAACTTGGTTAATACCTTGGCTCCGGCACATAAGGCCATTCAGGATAAAATGGTAGAGCATTTTACTAAATGTGATGCTGATTATGGCCGCCGTGTTGCCGAAGGACTGAACGCTTTGAACGACCAAAATGCCGCTGCTCAAAAAGGCCCTATTGGTACAACTGGCTCTGCTGATGCTGTGCATCAGGCTGAAGATGTTGCACAACAGTCGAAACCATACTAAGTAAGTTTGTAATTGTTAATAAAAGGCTTATGCATGGAATGCATAAGCCTTTTATTGTTATGCATGATTAGATATGCTGATGTCGATTATCTAGGTGCCATTGTTTATACTTTATACTGCCTTCAATAATTTGTTTTGCATGATAGTTGCAAGTATGCTTATTAAAATAACAGTTAAATACAATATGTAATGCCTATTGTGCCTTTAAAGTTAAGTTTTTAAATACGGTGGCCGGATTCTAATAAACGGGCACTTTCAATTTATTCATTGTTACGAATAGATTATTGTCCTTTTATTAACTAAAAACGAACTTTATTGCAAAGCTTGTTTCAAAAGGTGCTGTTGATATACTGATGTTTGCGTTATTTTGAGTTTTAAACAGCAACAAAATATTATATTCGGCTACCTTTTACATCAGTAATAAGGTTTTTAACTAGGCAGACATAACCCGAGATTAACTGTAAAGAGAATTTCAACAACACAGCGTGCTTTATTCCTATGGGGAAATATTTACTCACATTATTGCTTGCATTGCCCATATGGGTATCGGCTCAAACAGTCATTCCTATCCTACAGTCGGGTAATGCTAAAGCAAATGCTAAAAATTATACAGGTGCCATAGCAGATTTTACACGCGTTATTGATCAGGCTCCCCAAAATGCAGATGCTTATTTTTACCGTGCTAATGCTAAAGGTAATTTGAAAGATTTTCAAGGTGCTATTGAAGACTATTCGAAAGTTATTGAGCTGAAACCAAATATGGCTGATACTTATTATTACCGGGGTAATGCCTATTCCAATACCAAGTTGTTTGTAAAAGCTATAGAAGATTATACAAAGGCTATCGGATATAAACCCGATAATGCCGATTTATATCATTATCGTGCAAATGCGAAAGCCAACATGGCCGATCATGCCGGCGCTATAGAAGATTTTGACAAAGCCATTCAGCTAACACCTAACAATGCCGACTTATATACTTATCGTGGCGTAGCAAAGGTGAATGTGGGTAATTATAACAGCGCTATTGTAGATTATGATAAATCTATTTCTTTAAAACCTGCCAATGTAGCCGATATTTATTACTACCGCGCTAATGCCAAGGCCAGCATGAAGAACTATAATGGCGCCATTTTAGATTTTACCAAAGCTATTCAGCTTAACCCTAACAATGCAGAGGCTTTTTACTATCGCGGTAATGCGAAAGCCAACTTGGGTAATAATGCCGGTGCTATTGAAGATTATAACCAGGCAACGCATCTTAATCCCAAACTATCGGGTTTATATCATTACCTGGGAAATGCCCGTAGCAATGCGAAAGACGACCGTGGCGCAATCACTGATTATACCAAGGCGATAGCTTCAACACCAAACAGTGCCGAATTATATTTGTACCGGGGGGTATCTTATACCAATGTAGGCGATACTACAAATGCGTTATCGGATATTAATAAAGCGATAAGTTTACAAGCTAATTATGCCGAGGCTTACCAAAACCGGGCGCGCGTTTATAACATGGGCCAAAGTTTTGAAAATGCGCTTGCTGATGCTCAAAGAGCATTGGAATTGAATTCTAAGCTGGGTTCGGCTTATGTGGAGCGCGGAACGGCCAAAGCTGCATTGAAAGATACCTTGGGTGCCTTGCATGATTTTGATACGGCTATAGTGTATCATCCTAAAAACGAGTACAGCTATTTCGCCCGCGGCGATGTAAAGCTTAGCTTGAAAGATTACGAAGGTGCCTTAGCCGATTACAATAAGGCAATTGAATTGAAGCCGGCATATCCCGAAGCTTACATGAGCCGTGGCGATGTTAAAACGCGTTTACGTAATTTTTCGGGTGCTGCGCAAGATTATCAGCATGCTATTGAAATTTCGCCTAATGTTAGTGATGATGTATACCTGCGTTTAGGTAATGCCCGCAGTGCCAATCAAGATTACCGTGGTGCAATACAGATTTATAATATGGGATTACAAAAAAATCCTAAAGCTACAGCATTTTATATTCGCCGTGGTGTAGCCAAAAGTCATATGGGTGATACGCAGGGCGCCTCGCGCGATTTTAACCAGGCGATCAAAATAGATACGGCATCGGCCGATGCTTACCAAAACCGTGGTTTCTTAAAAGCTGGTTATGGTGATTACGACGGTGCACTGGCTGACATTAACAAAGGACTTTCACAAAAACCGAGCGAAGAAGGGTACTTGTTTTTGGGTTATGTAAAAGAAGGTAAGAACGATTACCTAGGTGCTATTGACAGCTACAATCAGGCGCTCGAATTAAACCCGAATAGTACCCGTGCTTATAATTACCGCGGTGTGGCTAAAAGCCATCTGCCCGACTCGCTTGGTGCGATGGATGATTTTAAGCGAGCTTATGATATAGAACCTCAAAACGAAGAAGTATTTATTTACCGTGGTAATGCACACCTGGTAATGCAAGATTCGGTAAGCGCCCTACGGGATTATATGACGGCAATTGATATGAACCTTAACAACTCGGATGCTTATATGTACCGGGGCATAGCTAAGTTCAAATTACAGGATTACCGGGGGGCAATGCAAGATTACAATTTATCTATCCAAATGCAGCCTAATAATAAGATGGCTTATTTAAACCGGGGGATAGTAAAAAAAGTAATTAAAGATGTAAAAGGTGCGCTCGAAGATTTTAGTACAGCCATTTCGCTCGATTCCCGTTACCGGGCAGCTTATTACGAACGCGGGCTGTTGCGTATCAATATACCAGCTGAAAAGAATGGCGGCTGTATAGACTTGAGCCGCGCCGGTGAGTTAGGTCTGCAAAAAGCCTATGACGACATCCGGAAATACTGTAATGGATTTTGATATTTAAATTAGCTTAAATAAAAAAGCCAGCATAAACGCTGGCTTTTTTGCTGTATAAAGCTCTTGATCTTTAATATAAAAACGTCTCTTTAACTTATAACTCACTTTTAATCCGGTAATACATACTCTGCTGATCTAGCGATTGCTCCAGCTGGCCCAGCAGTTCCAGTAAATTATGCTCAGCTTCGTTTAGCCATTTTTCGTTTTCAGCTTTAATGACAGCCAGGGTAGGAGCCAAATCTTTTAATAGCTTTTTGCCTTTAGGCGATAAGGTTACCAAACGTTTCCGTGCATCCTTACTGTCTTTATGAGCGGTAATCAACTTGGCTTTTAATAATTGGTCAACAAACTGTACAATGGCCGGGTGGGTAAGCTTCAACGAGTCGGCTATATCAACAATTGATAGCATTCCTTCACGGCTAAGCAACTCTAAAACCAGGAACCATTTAGATTCGAAATTCAGATCAAGTTCCTTATAAATTTTATTTACATCCTGTGCTAAACGTTCGCTCAGGCGTTTTAAACGGGTAGCTAAGGCCAGTGCTCCCAACTCGGTAATTAAATCCATCAAACAGTAATAGTTGGCCTAATATACAGCTTTCTACCACTTTTAGTTTTTAAACTGCCTTTTACCTCAGCATTCACTGCATTTTGCAGGTTTTTTTTAGCGGTACAACTATTTTGTTTAAGCAATATGTGTACTGTTGATATTTATGAAACTATACACCTACCGGTTTGTACTTATCCACATAAACAGCACACAACATGGATATTACATTGCAACAAGCAGAAACCGTATCGGCGGCTGCCAAACAAAAAGCGCAAGAAATTAGCGTGCCTATGAACATTGCCATAGTAGACGCCGGCGCTAATTTGAAAGCTTTTCACCGGATGGAGAATGCTTGGTTAGGATCGATTGACATCGCTATCAAAAAAGCCAAAACAGCACGATTTTTCGATATGCCTACCGGCGATTTGGGTAAGGCCTCGCAGCCGGGCGGCTCGCTGTATAACATCGAAGTATCAAACGGCGGATTGATTACTTTTCCGGGCGGAATACCTATTAAAGATGCCAGCGGACAAATTGTAGGTGCCATTGGCGTTTCGGGCGGCAGCGTAGAGCAGGATCATGAAGTTGCCGAAGCTGGCTTGGCTGCATTTAAGCAGTAGTAATAAAACAATAAAAGCGTTATTGAAATAGTAACGCTTTTATTTAATAACTATCACGGATTGGTAGACCATAACCCCGCTTCTTTTACAAACACGCGACGGTTTAATTTTAAATGAGCCACTACAAATTCTGCAAAATCTTCAGGCTGCATTACCTTTTCTGGATTGCCGTCTGTAAGTTTCAGATCAATAGCTAAATCGGTGGCAATAGTGCTTGGTGTTAGCGTACTTACGCGGATGTTATGTTTACGCACTTCCTGCATCAACGATTCGGATAGGCCAATTAAGCCGAATTTAGATGCACTGTAAGCGCTGGTTACTGCTGCACCACGCTGGCCTGCGGTAGATGATATGTTGATGATATCACCCGCTTTTTTCTCAATCATGTCTGGTAGCACCGCACGGGTTACATAGTACGGGCCTAGTAAATTAATGCGGATAATCTCTTCCCAACGGGCCGGATCCAGGTCCAAAAAGCCGCCAAAAGTTGATGTACCCGCGTTGTTAATTAAAATATCAATAAAGCCAAGTTCGGCTTTCAGTTTTTCCACCGCTGTGTTTACAGAATTAATATCAGCTACGTCCGCTGTTGTAATTACGGCTTTAACGCCTAGCGCCTCTATTTGTGAAGCTACTGCTTCTAAATCGCTGGCGGTGCGGGCCAATAAGCCTACGTTTACACCTTCTTGCGCCAAGGCAATTGCCATAGCCTTGCCAATGCCTTTACCGGCACCGGTTATTAATGCGTTTTTTCCGGTTAGTTGTTCCATACCATAAAATTATGTGAGCAATATTACAACAATGCATCTGGCCATAATGTTGCCGGATAACTTTTTGACAATACTGTTATTCATGCAACGAATTGGTAACTTATCCTGCTATTAGTTTTTCAAAATATTCATCCGTAAAGTCGGGTGCAAAGTGCAGGATGTTATCCAGATGGTTAAATTCTTCTGGTTGATGTGTAGTGGTTAAAATAACGGCTTTCATCCCCGCGTTTAAAGCGGCTTCGGCACCCTTGGGCACATCTTCAAAAACCAGGCAGTCGGTAGGGTCTTGTTGTAATAATTGGGCTGCGCTCAAAAAGGTTTCGGGATGCGGTTTACTAAAAGTTACATCATCGGCACTTACAATGGCTTTAAAGTAATGACGGATGTCCAGATTATCCAGCACAAAATCAATGTTAAACATAATGGCCGCCGAGGCAATAGCCATTGGGATACTTTGCCGATAAGCTTTTTCTAAAAATTCAGGTAAACCCGGTAGCAAAGCCAGCTTTGGTAAAAAGGCTTTCTGGTAACGACGTTCCTTTTCAACAGAAAGGTCTTGTATTTCTTGCTCAGTAAAACGTTGCGCGCCAAAAACGCGAACCAGTACTTCCGAGTTTTTGCCGTACATCTGTGCCTTTACTTCATTCCAGGTAAAGTTCCCACCCAGGTTTTCATTGAAAATTTGCTGCCAGGCCTGGGTATGGTAGTCCATGTCGTTAATCATGGTGCCGTTTAAATCAAATATCAGCGCTTGTGGTTGGGTAGTCATGTTTGCAAATAGGCTAAAAATTTAGCATCTGGCAACTTTTTGTTAGATTTTAAATCTTGTTAACTCATGCCAGACATTTGCATAAGTGCTCATGCTAAAACCAAACCTTACTGCCTGCCGTTATCAATACATGTCCAACAAACCGCTGCTCGAATTTACCGATAAAGGCATTTATTGCCCTAAAGGTAATTTCTATATCGACCCCTGGAAACCGGTGGATGATGCCGTCATCACCCATGCACATTCCGACCATGCTTATACTGGTCACAAACGCTATCTGGCGCACCACTTATCTCGCGAGGTATTGAAATACCGTTTGGGTGATATTCAATTGCAAACAGTGGAGTATGGCGAAAAGGTGATAAAAAACGGCGTGCAGATATCGCTGTTTCCGGCTGGACATGTTATCGGCTCAGCACAAATACGGGTAGAAAGCCAGGGCGAGGTTTGGGTGGTTTCCGGCGATTATAAGGTGGAAGATGACGGTGTATGTGCTCCTTTTGAACCTGTTACCTGTCATCATTTTATATCGGAATGCACCTTTGGTATGCCGATTTACAAGTGGAAACCGCAAGCCGAACTGTTTACTGATGTAAATGCCTGGTGGAAAAATAATGTATCTAATGGATTGGCCACTGTTATTGTAGGCTACTCGTTAGGCAAAGCGCAACGTATACTGCAAAACCTGGATGCGTCTATAGGTAAGATTTATACACACGGCGTTATCGAAAATACAAATGAAGCTTTGCGCCGCAACGGTATACAGTTGCAAGCTACAGAGCGCATTACGCCGGCTACACCTAAAGAGGATATCCGTAAAGGCATCGTCATAGCGCCACCATCGGCAGTGGGTACGCCTTGGATGCGTAAGTTTCAACCTTACAGTTTTGGGTACTGTTCGGGCTGGATGGCATTACGGGGCGCTAAGCGCCGCCGGGCGGCCGACAGAGGTTTTATTATGTCTGACCATGCCGACTGGGACGGCCTAGTTAGTGCCATTGATGCTACTCGCTGCGAAAAGGTTTACCTAACCCACGGCTATACTGCCAGCTTTGCCCGTTACTTGAGCGAAATTGGTTTTGATGCGCACGAGGTGCATACTTTATATGGTGGCGAAGAGGAAGATACAACAGCAACCACAACTGACGAAAAAGAACAGGCAAATACATTGGCTGAAACTGGGGAGGAAACCATATGAAAGCTTTTGCCCAACTTTTTACCGCGCTTGACGAAACCAATAAAACCAACGACAAAGTCAAGGTTTTAAAAGAATATTTTCTTAAAGTGCCCGATACGGACAAAATGCACATGCTGGCATTATTCACTGGGCGTAATCCCAAACGGCAAATTAATGCTACGCAATTCCGAACATGGGCCATGGAGGCATCTAACATACCCGCATGGCTGTTTGAAGAAAGCTACCATGTAGTAGGCGATTTAGCCGAAACGGTAGCCTTATTGCTGCCCGATCATAAAAACAGCAGCAGTAAAACCCTTACCGAATGGATTGCCGAAATAAACGCCCTGAACAATTTGCCCGAAGTAGAAAAGCGGGATTGGCTGACCCGTGCCTGGTCGGCTTTAGACAGGCAGGAGCGGTTTGTATTCAATAAAATATTAACCGGTAGCTTTAGAGTAGGGGTATCCCAAAATTTGGTTATCAAGGCACTGGCCGATGTATCTGATTTAGATGCCGCTACCATTACACACCGCCTTATGGGTAACTGGATGCCTAATACTTATCAGTTCGAAGAACTGGTACATACTGATACTGCTGTAGAGGATGTATCACGTCCGTATCCCTTCTTTCTGGCGTATCCCGTGCAGGAAACGTCAACCGTGCAAAAGTCGCCCGAAGAGTTGCAGAATTTATTGGGCGATGCTCACGAATGGCAAGCCGAGTGGAAATGGGATGGCATCAGGGCACAACTCATTAAACGCGATGGTCATATTTTTATTTGGAGCCGTGGCGAAGATTTGGCTACGGATAAGTTCCCCGAGTTACACTCTTTCATGCAGCAGTGGCCCGATGGTACGGTAGTAGATGGCGAGATATTGAGCTTTAAAGAGGAGCATCCCTTGCCTTTTGCCATACTGCAAACCCGTATAGGCCGTAAAACACTCACCAAAAAAGTGTTGGAAGAAGGCCCGGTTGCGCTTATTGCTTATGATTGCCTGGAATATGGCGGCGAAGACATCCGCTACAAAACCCAAACCGAGCGCAGGCAGGTATTGGAAAACCTGCACCAAACCACGCCATATCCCGAAGTGTTCCGTATATCGCAATTAATAACATTTGATAGCTGGGCCGAATTGAGTGAAATCCGCGAACAATCACGCGCCATGGTAGCCGAGGGTATCATGCTGAAGCGCAAGGATGCCCACTACCAGGTAGGCCGCCGCCGGGGCGACTGGTGGAAGTGGAAAATAGACCCGCTATCCATCGACGCCGTAATGGTGTACGCCCAAAAAGGTCACGGTCGCCGGGCCGATTTATATACTGATTACACCTTTGCCGTTTGGGACGGCGATAAGTTGGTGCCCTTTGCCAAAGCCTACTCGGGTCTTACTGATACAGAAATTAACAAGGTAGATGCTTTTGTGAAACGTAATACGCTCGAAAAGTTTGGCCCGGTTCGTACGGTGAAGCCCGAACTGGTGTTTGAAATAGGCTTTGAAGGTATTCAAAAGTCTACCCGTCATAAATCGGGCGTAGCTTTGCGTTTTCCGCGTATATTGCGTTGGCGCCATGATAAGCCCAAAGAAGAGGCGGATACAATAGGAACGCTGAAGGCGTTGTTGGGCGAAGGTGAATAAAGATTATTACCCTTGTTATTGCGAGCGCTAGCGTGGCAATCTCCTCGCGTTTTTAATTAATACGACGGGATTGCCACGCTAGCGCTCGCAATGACAATATTTATGCAAAAGAAAGAAATCAGATGAATTCTACGACCCTACATATTCTTAATGGCGATGCCACTTTACAAGTCTTCAATCAAACCGGCTTGGACGGTGATGTACTGGTATGGCGCGAGGTGTTTTCGGAAGGACCTTTAAAGGAAAGCTTAGATGCGGATTTCTGGAAAGGGCGCGAAGCATGGATTACGCAAACTTTTGATGATACGCCCGAAGGCTATCAGGAAAATGTAATTCGGGAGCTGGAAAAACTAAACGAACCTTATACCGAAATAAACCTTTGGTTTGAATTTGATTTGCACTGTCAGGTAAACTTGCTGGGTGTAAAGCAACTGCTGCAACAGCAAACTGATTTAACAGAACGAAACATTTTCCTGATTTGCCCGGATGGTCACCCGGATGTGCCTGAGTTTAGAGGAATGGGGCAGCTTAACGGCGAACAGTTGGAGGATGTTTTTGATAGTCGGCTACACCTAAGTGAATACGATTTTAACTTGGCAACAGAAGCATGGCAGGCATATGTAAGTAATGATGCCAACCGTTTACAAGAGTGGATTAATTCGACACCTTTTTGGGGCGGCTTGCATTTATTGAGGTCAGCTATGGAGGCTCAAGTAAAACGCCTGCAAACCAACGAGCAGGGGCAAGGCTACATTGAGCAGGTTTTGTTGCATTTATGCCAAAGCGGTATTGCCAGTCGTAGTGCTGTGTATGAAGCGTTTTGGAGTCAGCATAAAATTTACGGAATGGGGGATGCAGAGTTGAATATCTATCTGGAAGAATTACGCAGTAAAGGGTTGGTTTCTCTATAATTAAAAATAATTTTCTTAACAGGATTTTGTAATGCAATATTCATAATATCCATCCGTTTAATCTCCAGTACCCACATTATTACAGAGGCGCAGTTACAATCTTGCAATTGTGCCTCTGTAAAACCAAATCCTTTTTCTTCGGCATTTCAAAAGCATCAGCTTCCCGAAATTTTATCTTTGCTATAAATAAATTCTGTTTATGAATACTTATATCATCAGCGGTGCAGGCAGTGGCATTGGCCGGGCTATGGCGCAAAAGCTGGCCAATGCAGGTAACACTTGTATTCTGCTAGGTCGTAACCAAACTAACCTAACCGAAACTTTAAACAGCTTAACTGGCAGCGGGCATCAAATTTTAACAGCCGATATTCGCGACATTGCAAGCTTGCAACAGGCTGCGCAAACTCTAGATAATATTGCGATTAATGGTCTGCTGGCCAACTCTGGTATCGGTGGCGAAAATTATTGGGGCGAAGGGGACCGCTGGAACGATATTATCAGTACTAATCTTACCGGAACTTACAATTTTGTAAATACATTTTTGCCCAACTTGCGTAAGGCGGCGGGAACTAAACACGTAATTATTACATCATCAGTATTAGCCCGTTTGGGTGTGGCTAATTACTCAGCCTATTGTGCATCAAAAGCAGGGTTGCTGGGCTTGATGCGCTCATGGGCAGTACAGTATGCGCCTGAAGAAATTTTGGTAAATGCTATTTGCCCCGGTTGGGTAGATACCGAAATGTCGCAGGAAGGGTTGCAAGGTATAGCCGATGGCATTGGCATTACCAAAGATGAATTTTATAACATTGCCATGCAAAGCGTTCCCCTGCGCCGCATGAGTCAGCCCGAAGAGATTGCCGATTTAGTAGTATACCTGCTAAGCCAGCGATCCATTACCGGACAGGCGTTGGATATCAACTGTGGCGCGGTAATGAACAGTTAAGCTGTTTTAAATCTGCTACCGATACGTAACGGTGGTTGTTACCGGTAAACTTTCATTTTTTAGCTTATCTAACGCAGTTACCACATAGGTATAAACCTTGCCGCGCTCTGCTGTTGGGTCTTCGGCTATAGTTGCAGCATCATATTGGATGCGGATAATGTGTTTGGGATCTGACAGGTTAATCGGTTCGCCATAATAAAAGCGATAAATCACATAGCCAAACACTGCTTCTTTATCAGCGGCCAGCAAAGGTGTTTGCCACTGTAGCTTTATGCCTGCGCCCTGCGTGTTCGGAGCTGCCCCTAACAATCGGGGGGCATTTGGCGCAATCGAATCCAGCCACAGCATAAGTGGTGGTAATGCCGGTGTTTTGTAGTAGTTATTGCGTAATGAATCGGTAAAGCCCAAAAGGTTGGCACGCAAGGATGCCGAACTAAAGAAAACACTGCCTTGTATACGTGGGTTGTTGCGCATATAGCGTATTTGCGCCGGTAACTGATTTGGATTTTTAAAGCCTGGGGTACGTAGCTCATTAATACGGTACGCCGCCTGACCAATATACAGGTGATGATTGTAGGCATTATCACTCCACCAATCGGCCAGTTTTTCAAATGCAGCGGCACGGTTGTTAAACGGCCAGTAAATTTGCGGGTTTATATAATCAACCCAACCTTCGGCTATCCATTTACGGGTGTCGGCAAAGTTTTCATAAAAGGCCGATCCGCCATGGGTTTCTGAACCGTCGGGGTCCTGACTTTCGTTTTTCCAAATACCAAACGGACTTATACCGAATTTCATGCGTGGGCGGTATTTGTGTATGCTGTCGCTTAGCATATGTATCAGGGTATCTACATTGCTGCGTCGCCAATCGCGTATGTCGGTAAACTTTCCGGCCCCATATTGTTCAAAAGTGGCCTGGTCATTAATGCGTTGGCCGGCAATAGGATATGGATAAAAATAATCGTCCATGTGAATGCCGTCTACATCATAGTTTTTCACTACGTCCAGTATCACCTGCACAATATATTCGCGCACATCAGGTAAACCTGGGTTAAATAGTTTTCTACCACCATAAGTTAAAAACCAATCGGGGTGCACACGGGTAACATGCTGTGGGCTTAAGCTGGCGGTATTGCCATCCATGGTGGCCCGATAGGGGTTAAACCAAGCATGTAATTCCATACCGCGTTTATGTGCTTCAGTAATAGCAAACTCTAAAGGATCGTAAAAAGATTCTGGCGCACGACCTTGCTGACCGGTTAACCACTTTGACCAAGGTTCGCGGCTTTTAGCGTAAAAAGCATCAGCGGCTGGGCGCACCTGTAATATAATTGCGTTAAGGCCCGATGCATGATGTTGGTCAAATATGTTGACGAGTTCCTGCTTTTGCCGTTCAGACGGCAGTCGCCCACTGCTGGGCCAGTCGATATTGGTAACCGTTGCCACCCAAACACCCCTAAACTCACGTTTAGGAACGGGGTTTATTTGTTTAATGGTATCTATCTGCGCCTGCAAGTGCAAAAAGCTTAACAACAGGATGGAAATCAGCACAAATCGTATTTTCGTCATACAGTAAAAACCTTTGTTAACGGGGGGCAAAGATAAGCAAACTGCACTTCTGCCTTGGCTTTATAATGCTTTATTTAACGTATGGTTTTGTGTTTTTATGATATTGTATTTATTTTAGCCCGCCTATATACCTGAAAAAGCATGCTCAGCAAGCCAATTGGGATATGCTGTTTTATTAAACCTTTACTTAATCGCCCTTAATTATTTGCTGAAAAATGTTTATACTGCATTCATCAGTTTTTTGAATTAATGGCGTTATAGCTAAGTATTAACTGTTAATTTTAAGACATTACGATGGAAAATAAATCTGAACAGCCTTCTAAAAAAAACTCAAACGTTATTTATTTTCTAATTGCTGTGGTTATTGCGTTGCTGGGAACTGATGTATATCTGTATATGCAAAAAAAGCAGGACACCCGCATCATTTATCAGCAGGATGATGAGAAACATCGTTTACAAACCGAACTGGATAGCTTAGAGGCGCAAATAGATCAGGTAAACGCAGGTAAAGCCAAAATGAGCACCGAAATGCAAGCCCGTAATGATTCATTGCAGGCTAAAATTAAGGTACTGAGAAGAGCATTGGCCAAAGGCCAATTAACCGTGGCCGAACTGAAAAGCGCCCAGGAAGATATCAAACAGCTGCGTTACTTTGTAACCAAGTATACTGCTGATATTGAAGAGTTAAAACAACAAAACGCTTCTTTAACCACTGAGCGCGATACTTTAAAAACCAATTTAGCAACCGTAGCGCAAAAAGCCACAACACTTCAACAGCAAAATGAAGAGCTGAATACCAAAGTTAAAGTCGCATCAGCTTTAAAGATGGGTAGCGCCGAAGTGGTGGCTTATAAGATAAAATCAAGCGGTAAAGAAGTTGACGTTACCAAAGCCGGACCGGCCAAAAAGATTAAAATCAATTTTACCGTAGCTGGTAACGCAGTAGCCGAAAAAGGTATGCACGATGTGTATGTACGCATTACCGACCCTGCCGGTAACCTAATGACCTCTGGCGATGTTGGCGTATTTACAGCTGATGACCAGGAGCTGCAATACACCTACAAAACCGCTATCGATTTTAAAGACGACGGTTCTGTGTACACCATTGATTGGGTAAACCCTAACAAATTTGTAAAAGGCGATTATACCGTGTTACTGTATGCCGATGGTTATACTATGGGTAAAACCACCTTCCACTTAAAATAAACTAAAATTAAATATCAATCAAAAGCCCAACTGTATAGTTGGGCTTTTGTATTTTAATGCGTGTTGTAAGAATTAAAAGTTTGGCTTTAAAGCTTATAAGGCATTTAAAAAAGCAATCAACTTTTCCATAGCTATAGCACGATGGCTGATGCGGTTCTTTTCTTCCATGCTCATTTCGGCAAAGGTAATGGTATAACCTTCTGGCTCAAAAATAGGGTCATAGCCAAAGCCTTGCGCACCCACCCGCTCGTGGCGGATAGTGCCGTTAACCGTTCCTTCAAAAAAATGTTCTTCACCATTCCATATCAATGAAATAACCGTGCGGAAGCGGGCTTTACGGTTTTCAATACCTTTAAGGTTGTTAAGTACCTTTTCTATGTTCGCCTCATGATTGCCATGCTCGCCAGCATAGCGTGCCGAGTATACGCCGGGTTCGTTATTTAAAGCTTCAATTTCCAAACCGCTATCATCGGCAAAACAGTTTACTTTATAGTTGTTAAAAATGTAACAGCTTTTAATGGATGCATTTTCACGAAAAGTAACACCCGTTTCTGGAATGTCTTCGGTACAACCAATATCGGTAAGGCTTAGTAACTGCAGTTGGTTGCCGGTTTTGGCAGCTACTTCTTGCAGCTTATGGTTGTTGTGGGTGGCAAATACAATAGGGTTAGGCATATTAAAAGGTTTTTATCTGGTTCCAGAATAGTTTAGTGTTTTCTTTGTTACCCATCATTTCGTTAAAGCTAAGGGTATACAGCGTTAGCATGTTGTCAATAGTTTGCGTAGCATTCATGCTGTTAATTTGCAAGCCTGAGGGTAATGCATCGCTACCTAACACGAGTAATTTTTGCGGAGCAAATTGACTTTGCAGGCGGCTGAAATCCGCCTCAGCATATTTTGCCATATTAACTATAGCAATATCATCCGGTGCGTAAGAGATACGGCCTAACGTGCTTTCGAGCGCTTTGAGGTGGGCTTGAGGCATAAAAGGTTCTTGCGGGTAGTGGCATATCACCAAAAAATGCTTTTTGTTGCCGCCCATATACTGTAACTCTTCCGCAGGCGTTTCTGGTAAAGCCGGTGCTGCCGGAGGGTTCAGTAAAAACTCTTTGTCGGTGTTTAGTAAATATAAATCGTCGGTTAAAAGATAGCGTAAGTTGGCAGCAGCGTTTTCGGTGTTCACTTTAACAATTTTTAACAAAAATAGCTAAACCATCTGAGCCTTTATGGGCATATTAGCACAATTATATCTGGCTGGTAATTAATGACATTATTATGCCGCTGAAATTCAGAAATTTTGCGAAATTCGGAGGTTTATTGAGGGCGCTATAGCCTGATAAATAAATGAGTGTTATACGAGAGTACATGAGAAAGATCGGAATAGTTTTACTTAGTTTTTTAAGTGTTTTTACAGCTGCTCATGCGCAGAAGCAAACCTTGGATAAGGTAGCCGGCGTGGTAGGCGGAAACGTGATTTTAAAATCGGATATTGAACTGCAATATGCCCAATATCTGGTTTCGGGAAACCAGCCCGATCCTAACATTCGTTGTATTATTTTACAACGCTTACTTACGCAAAAGTTATTGGCGCAACAAGCCGTACTTGATAGTGTTACTGTAACTGAAGATGACGTGGATGCACAGATTGACCGCCGTATGCGTTCATCTATACAAAGAGCTGGCGGGCAAGACCGTTTAGAGCAGTTTTTGGGCCGTTCTATCATCCAGTACAAAGATGAAATTCGTCCGGATATCCGTGAGCAGATGATTGCTGAAAGAATGCAGCAAAAAATCACCGAAAAAGTGAGCGTTACGCCGCAAGAAGTTAAACGCTATTTTGAATCAATACCAAAAGACAGCTTACGTACTTACAACAAAGAGGTTGAAGTTGGAGAAATTATGTTTCAGCCTAAATTGAATAAAGAAGAGAAAGCTTATTATAAACAAAAAGCCGAAGACTTATTAAAAAGAGTAAAAAACGGTGAAGATTTTGGAACGTTAGCGCGTTTGTATTCACAAGACCCTGGATCGGCGCCTGAAGGTGGCGACTTAGGTTTTCAAGACCGTAACGGCTTGGTAAAAGAATTTACAGCAGTAGCTTTCAAATTAAAAGCCGGCGAAATATCTCCTGTATTTGAATCAGAGTTCGGTTTTCACTTTTTACAGGTGATTGAGCGCCGCGGCGAGCAAATACACGCCCGACATGTATTAATTGTACCTGTTGGTACACAATCCAGCTTAAACCGTACTAAAACACTAGCTGACAGTGTTTATAATTTATTAAAAACGCATAAAGATTTCGATTTTTCTACAGCCGCCTCCATTTATTCTGACAATAAAGATACCAAGTATAATGGTGGTATGATGCTGAACGCAGAAGATGTGCAATCGCGTTCTACATTTATTCCTACTGATAAACTTGATCCGCAAGTGGCTTTAGTAGTAGATACTATGAAAGTAGGCAGTATTTCAAAGCCGCAGCTTATTACCGGCCAGGACGGTAAGCAAACTTACCGTATTTTGTACCTGCGTTCGGTTACTGACGCACACAAAGCCAACTTGGCGCAAGATTATCCGAGGATGAAAGAAATTGCCCAGGCAGAAAAGCTAAATCGTACCGTAAGCGAGTGGTTCGAAAAGAAAAGGAGAGATACTTACATCCGTATTGATCCGGAATTTCAAACCTGTTCTATATTAAAAGACTGGGTAGCTAAACCCACTACAGCGCAGGTAACCCAGCCATAATCACGTTTATGACATATCGTTCAGAAGTAGAAGCTGCTGATGCTTTAAAACAGGCATATCACACCATCCGTGCCGAAATAGGTAAAATTATTATTGGGCAGGATGAGGTGGTAAAATCGGTACTGATATCCATTTTTAGTAATGGGCACTGCCTGTTGGTAGGTGTACCTGGCTTGGCAAAAACCCTGCTGGTACAAACTGTAGCGCAGGTGCTTGATCTGAACTTTAACCGCGTACAGTTTACGCCCGATTTGATGCCATCGGATATTATTGGTTCTGAAATTTTAGGTGAGGATAGAAACTTTAAGTTTATCCGCGGGCCTATATTCTCAAACATTATTTTGGCCGATGAGATTAACCGTACACCGCCAAAAACGCAGGCTGCCTTGCTGGAAGCTATGCAAGAAAAAGCGGTTACTGCGGCCGGTGTAACGCATAAATTATCGCAGCCATTTTTTGTACTGGCTACCCAAAACCCTATTGAGCAGGAAGGTACTTACCCACTACCTGAAGCACAATTGGACCGCTTTATGTTCAACGTGTCATTAAACTATCCTACGTTTGCCGAAGAGTTGCAAGTAGTTAAAAATACAACCTCAACCAATCAGGTAAAAGTAAACAAGGTATTAGGGGCCGAGCAGATTGTGTATTTTCAACAATTGGTGCGCAACATACCGGTTACCGATCATGTGCTGGAATATGCTGTGCGTTTGGTAGGTAAAACCCGTCCGCAGGGCGAGTTAGCCACACCACAGGTAAAACGCTTGTTAAATTGGGGCGCAGGTCCACGGGCTTCGCAGTACCTGGTATTGGGTGCTAAGTGCCATGCAGTAATCAGTGGTAAATACTCACCCGATATTGAAGATGTGCAAGCAGTTGCCAAGCCCATTCTAAGGCACCGTATTGTGCGCAGCTATCATGCCGAGGCGGAAGGTCTATCCACGGATCAGATTATTGAGCAGCTGTTCTAATCAGGTCTAAATGAAAATAATAAAGAAAGGGCGCTGTTCACATGAACAGCGCCCTTTCTTTATTATTAATGTCTTTGCAAATTATTCGTTCTCAATAGCCGAATATATTTCAACCAGTACATTCCAATGGTTCTGGTCATCTAATTCCCAAACGCGAACGTAGTTGTAATTACTTACAATGTTGCCTTTTTGAATACGTGCACGACCATAACTGTAAGCCAAATCATTGCTAATTGCCCGACCGGCATCCAACGTTTCAGCAGCTATGTTGATACCTTGGCTGGAAACAAACTTCATGATTTGATCCTGGCCGGTTATAGCCGGAAAGCCAGGGAAATAATAATGAGCTTCCGGGCTGCAGAAAGCTTTGTAACCTACCAATGCCGATTTATGCAAAGTTGCATTCAGCGTTTTATCTGTATTTAAAATGATAGACTTGGCTTTGAATGGATCTTTAACAGTGCTTTTGGCTTTAGATGCATCCGGCTCTTTAACATCTATCAAAGGCTGGGTATCACCTTCGGGATGTTGGATACCTAAATTGAATAACAGTTTTAATTTGTTATCAGCTCCGTTACGCCATACAGATACATAATCGCCATAAACTTTGTCATCACCCGCTTTACCTGTGGTATAAACATAAGGGCCTGTAGTAACAGCCAAATCTCCACCTGCTGATATACGGGCAAACTTTGGTTGCCAGGTTAAGGTGCCGGGCTGCTTATCAATATTGCCATAAAACTCAGTGATTTTTACAGGCTCTGGTTTAAAAATTAAGCCCTCTGGATCGGCTACAGCCAAAAATGCATCTTTAAGACCTTTACGGGCAGCTAACTTATTAAAATCTTCTTCTGCTTTAATAACGGTGGCTGTTTTACCTGTAGTTTGGGCAACTGATACCATGGCGTAACAGCAAAATGCAGCAAGTGCTGACAAGGCTTTGTTCATTTTCATACTTAGATTGAAGGGTAATTGCAATATAAGGCGCTAATGCAATAATTGTATTGCCAGGCCATTGCAGTTATGTGTTAAACTTAAAATACGTGTAAATATTGTTAAGATAGAATAAAGAATTTGATGTAGGGTACTAACACCGCAACAGATTATTTGTTTAACTATCTGATGCGGTGCTGATAAATGAAATTATACAACTCAATAATTATATCTTATTCCAGGTAGTACCTTCTTTACTATCCTTTAGTTGAAAACCTATTTTTTGCAGTCCATCACGAATTTTGTCAGACGTTGCATAATCACGGTTAACTTTAGCTTCGCTACGCAACTGTACTAAAAAGTCCATTACTTTTGGCAACTCGTCGGTAGCGGCCTGTTCACTTTTAAGCCCTAAAATATCTATGGCAAAGTCCTGCATTACTTTTTTAAGCAGGGTAAGGTTTGCCTCATCAATCTTCAGCTTATTATCATGTACTGAATTAATGATGCGCGATGCTTCAAATAATTCTGCTATTAACACCGGGCTGTTAAAATCATCATTCAAAGCCTCATAACACCGGCTTTGCAGCGCTTGTATATCCACCTCAGTAGTAGCCGAAGGAGTTAAGCCATCAAGTAAGGTAAACGCATTCATCAGGCGCTTAAAACCTTTTTCGGAAGCTTCCATAGCATCGTTGCTAAAGTCGAGCGTGCTGCGGTAGTGAGCCTGCATCATAAAAAAGCGAACCATCATTGGGCTGTAGCCTTTATTTAGGATGGCGTTGTTGCCCGAAAATAATTCATGCGGTAAAAAACTGTTGCCTAACGATTTGGACATCTTCTGGCCATTCACGGTCAGCATATTGGTATGTATCCAGTACTTAGCCGGATTTTTACCACAGCTGGCCATATTTTGCGCCACCTCATTAGTGTGGTGGGTCGGAATCAAGTCCAAGCCGCCGCCATGAATATCAAATTGCTCGCCCAAATATTTATTACTCATGGCCGAGCATTCCAAATGCCATCCCGGAAAACCCACACCCCATGGCGAAGGCCATTTCATTAAGTGCTCGGGCTTGGCTTTAATCCACAAGGCAAAATCCAGTTTGCCGCGTTTCTCGTCCTGTCCGCCTAAAGTGCGGGTATTGGTCAATAAATCTTCCAGGTGGCGGCCACTCAATATACCGTAATCGTGCGCCTGGTTGTATTTTTCTACATCAAAATAAACCGATCCATCTACCTCGTAAGCATAGCCTTTGGCCAGTATTTCTTTTACCAGTTCTATCTGCTCAATAATATGACCTGTAGCGGTAGGTTCGATACTTGGAGGCAATACATTAAGGATTTTCATTACTTCATGGAAACCTACGGTGTAGGTCTGTACAATCTCCATGGGCTCCAGCTTAGACAGCTTTGCTTTTTTAGAGATTTTGTCCTCTCCCTCATCGGCATCTCCCTCCAGGTGACCGGCATCCGTAATGTTACGCACATAGCGCACTTTATAGCCTAGGTGGGTCAGGTACCTGAAAATTAAATCGAAAGATATATAGGTACGAGCGTTGCCCATGTGTGCATCGCTGTACACGGTTGGTCCGCAAACGTACATGCCTACATAAGGGGCATTCAGCGGTACAAACCCTTCTTTAGTACGGGTTAAAGTATTGTAAACAAATAAATTTTGTTTCATGGGCGCAAACTTACAATTTTTTGGCGGGAGGTAATGACATCAGTCGGCAATATGAATATCAATATGGAATGGTTATCTGATCCGTAAATCGCTACACACCGGATAGTGGTCAGAAAGTTTCTTTTTCACAATCCAGTAATTATCTACATCCAGTTTGGGGCTGGCTAAGATATAATCAATTTGATAATTAGGAAAGCTGCCGTTATATGTACGACCCATGCCCGACCCTTTTTCACGAAACGCATTTTTTAATCCTTTCGACATCTGGTTAACGGCATAAGATGCTGGTGTATCATTAAAATCACCCGAAATAACGTAGGGGTAAGAACACTGTGCTGCATGTTCTTTTACCTTAAACACTTGTTCGCTGCGTTTAATAAAAGCGCGTTTTAGTTTGCCGCCAATACGCTTAGATAATGTAAAGTTGGTTTTGCCATGTTGCGATACCTCGTCTAAGTACCCATAATCGGTAGGGTCAAAACGGATAGACTGGAGGTGCAAGCTGTATACGCGAACAATTTTGCCTTGCTTTTCAATATCTGCAAAAAGACATTGATTACCGCTGCCACTCTCGTCAGATAATCTGATGAGCCCATGATTCACAATAGGATATTTAGAAAAAATAGCAATGCCCATGGCCTCGCCGCTGTTTTGCATAAACGGCTCAAAATAATAATGCGACGAGTGCATGATTTTTTTGATGGTATCGGTAAATGCATAGCGGCCGCGGGGTTTGGTATAATATTCCTGAAAGCCTACTACATCGGGGTTTTGGCTGGCAATAATAGTAAGAGCTTCCTTTTTGGCGTTCACGGTGTTCTTTTCGCCATATGGCTTAAAGTTGTGCACGTTATAAGTCATCAGCCGCAGGCAATTTTCTTTTGGCGTATCAAGCTTTTGGGTTGATGAACGGAAGCCGATATTGTTGAATAATATGTTGTACCCCAAACCTATGCACACCAAGGGTATTAACCAAAAGTTACGGCCACGTAAGCCCCAATAAGCCACTATAATGATATTGCCCAGCAATAAAAAAGGATAGGCCAGTCCGAAAAAGGCAACAATCCAAATTTTACGAGGATCTGTAATAGGCGAAAGGTAACTGATAAGCAAGCAGATGCTTAACAGAACAGTTAACCATAAAAATATTCTATCGAAAAAATTGAGCTTTGTACTATTACCCCTCATTATTATTGCTGGCACGGAATAAAGTTTCCTTTTCCTGCTTGTTCAGGCTTTCATAGCCACTTTGCGAAATTTTATCTAAAATACGGTCAATCTCTTCCTCGCGCGGGCGGGTTGTGTTGGATGTATAGCTACGGTTTTTAGAGGCTACTGATACTTTGGGCCGCTGGCTTAATACACTATCCATAGAACGGTTCCAGTCGTTTCCGCTTTTAAGTTGCTTAACATAAACAAAACCTAGTAAAGCACCACCTAAATGTGCAATCTCGCCACCGGCGTTAGGGCCCAGAATGCCTAAAAAGTCAATCACTACATAAAATAATGCCAGCCATTTTAACTTTACCGGGCCAATAAACATCATATAAATGCTGTAATCGGGTAGTAAGGTAGCTGTAGCTACTACAATAGCCATTACGCAGGCCGATGCACCTACCACTGTTATAAATGGTAAAGCGCCTGCAAATACCGGCAAAGTGTTAAAAGCCAAAATGTATAAAGCAGCACCGGCCAGTCCCCCCATTAAGTAAACGCTTACTAATCGGTTTTTGCCGAGGTATTCTTCAAACAATTGTCCCATCCAAAACAGCCACAGCATGTTAAACAGGATGTGAAAAACATCAGCATGCATGAACATGTAAGTAAGTGGTGTCCAGAAATGCGACGCCAGTTGTGGCAAATGAGCGGGCAATGCCAGATAGGTTTGGGTAAAACCTTTTAAAAAGTCGTTACCCGCCAGTCCTAAAATGGTTGCCGGGATATTAATTACTAAAAACGCCAGTACGTTAATGCCAATAAGCAGGTTCAATTTGCTGCCGGATTGCAGCATTTTATATCGCAGATCTTGCCACAGGGTGCTCATGATGCAGTAGAATGTTTATCTAAATAACTTACATAAGTTAGTAAAAATTGTTTGGCTTTTTATATCCCCAAAACTTTATTAGTAAAAATCCGAATAAGGCACCGCCAATGTGGGCAAAATGGGCTACGGTATCGCCCTGTGATGGCCTGAATCCATTGTACAGTTCATAAAGTACATAAAAAGGTACTACATACTTAACTTTTAATGGAATTGGAATAGGAAACACTATAAATTCTAATTCGGGATAGAATAAATATATTGCTATGATTAATCCAAATATGGCCCCTGAAGCTCCCATTATCCGTTCCACAAATACTTGTTCAATGGCAGCCATTTGCCCTTGGCCTTGAATTTGAAAAGTATTTACATTGATAAAGAAAGATCCAGTAGCTTGATGTAGCATAATGCCCTGAACTATATATTGCAGAAGTAAAGCGCCTATGCCTGTAATGAAATAATAGGTTAAAAATCGTTTTGGTCCAAAGGTTTGTTCTAATATAGGGCCTATAAAAAGCAAGCCAAGCATATTGCCAAAAATGTGTCCCCAGTTTCGTGGGTCATGTATGAACAAATAACTGACTATCTGCCAAGGATGAAACAGTGGAGAGTTAGGATAAAATGCTGCAAGCCAAACTGTAATATCTTTACCTATGCCTCTAAATACAAATATAGCTACATAAAATAGCACATTAACAATCAACAGGTTTTTTACAACCGGCGTTATGTTAGAAAACGGACTCTGACTGTATGGTCTCATAGATATCTGTAAACGCCCTTTGCGGGCTACTTATTTTTCAAACCTTTCGGCTAATTCATTTAAGGTAAAAGTACTGATTACCGGCTTGCCGTTTATAGCCAAATTTGGCATCTGGCAGGCAAATAGCTGGTCTATCAGTAAATTCATTTCTTCCTGCGTAAGTTTGGTGCCGGCTTTAGTAGCTGCATTACGGGCCAATGTACGGGCCAGCGTGTCGCGTTTATCTAACTTTAATATAGCCAGATTGTTTTTAAAGCCCTCCAGCAAATCTTCCAGCAGTTGGTGCTCATTGGTGGTGTTTACATCGGCCGGAACGCCTTCTACTACCACCGTGTTTTTACCAAACTCGCGAATGTCAAAACCCAGCGAGCGTATATCAGGCAGTAATTCACGCAGTAGCTCAAAATCAGCAGCATTTAGGGTTACTGTTTGCGGAAACAAACTTTGCTGGCTGATACCTGAATGGTTTTGCAGTTGCTGCAAAAAGCGCTCGTACAAAATACGCTCGTGTGCCGCTTGCTGGTTAATGAGCATAAACCCCGATTTTATTTGAGACAGAATAAAACGGTTATGTATCTGGAATAATTGCCGCTCGCTGTCTTTACTTACCTGTTGGTTATTAATCTCAAAGGTTTCTGCAGGCAGTAGCTCTTCCTGTTTGCGGTCTTCTTGCTTGCTTATTTCATAAAGCGTGTTCCAGTTTTGTGGTATGCCGGTTTTAAATGGATTACTGTCAGACTGAAACACTGGCTCGCGTGGTTCGCGGGTGTTTTTTTGCTCGTTGGCAAACGGGTTAAAATCTGGATTAAAGGTAACACTGGGTGGTACAATCTCATTCAGCGGCTTATGCGTAATCAAATGCTCAATGCTGTTTTCCTGGTCAAAATCGAGCGTTGGTGTGATGTTGTAACGGCCCAGTGAGCGTTTAACTGCCGAGCGGATAATGGCATAAATGGCCTTCTCGTCCTGGTACTTGATTTCGGTTTTGGTAGGATGTACGTTGATATCAATTTTACTTGGGTCAATATCAATAAACAGCACATACAGCGGAAAACTTTCTTCGGGCAACAATTCTTCAAAAGCCGTAAGCACCGCATGGTTCAAATAAGCATCCCTGATAAAACGGTTGTTTACAAAAAAGAATTGTTCGCCACGTGTTTTGCGGGCAAATTCGGGCTTGCCTACAAAGCCGCGCAGTTTAATGATAGTGGTATCTTCTTCAACCGGTACCAAACGCTGGTTGTAGTTGTTGCCAAACAAGTGCACAATACGCTGCTTTAACGTAGCGGCCGGCAAGTGATAAACTTCCTGCCCATCGTGGTGCAGCGTGAAGAATATTTGCGGATGCGCTAAAGCCACACGCTGAAACTCGTCAATAATATGACGCATCTCTACCGAATTACTTTTTAAAAAGTTACGGCGGGCGGGTGTATTGTAAAACAGGTTTTTAACCGAGATGGATGTTCCGGCACTGGCAGCACAAGCTTCCTGATTAATTACTTCCGAACCTTCAATAGTAATGCAGCTGCCCAGTTCATCTTCATGGCGGCGGGTTTTCAGTTCAACCTGTGCAATGGCCGCAATAGAAGCCATAGCCTCGCCCCTAAAACCCATGGTGCGGATGGCAAACAGATCTTCGGCCTTGCGTATTTTAGAGGTAGCATGCCGCTCAAAACACATACGTGCATCGGTTGCACTCATGCCGCAGCCGTTGTCAATCACCTGTATCAGCGCCTTACCGGCTTCTTTTAAAAGCAGTTGTATTTTATCGGCTCCCGAGTCGATGGCGTTTTCTACCAGTTCTTTCACAGCAGAAGCAGGTCGTTGTACTACTTCGCCGGCGGCAATCTGGTTGGCCACGGCATCCGGTAAAAGCTGTATTATATCAGACATCAAAAAAATCCCTCTCTATTTCGATGCTAAATTAATTATTTGACGGCATAACTTTACTTTTGAATACTTGTATATAGTTTTGCAAGATTGTACGTTTAATAAATTCTGTAGCTGAAACGATGAGAAAACTTTGGCCTGTGCTATTAGCAGCGGTTTTTGCTGCCTGCCAAAAAAAAGAATATAATGCCGATTTACTGGTAAAAAATGCCACAGTTTATACGGTTGACAGTAATTTTACCACAGCCGAAGCTTTTGTAGTAAATGCAGGCAAAATAGTTGCCGTAGGCAAGGCCGATAGCCTTGAAAAAATATACTTGGCCCGTCAGGTGGTTGATGCTGGCGGCAAACCCGTCTATCCGGGTTTTATCGATGCCCATACCCACTTTTACCGTTATGGTTTAAGTTTACAGCAAGTGAACCTGGAAGGTACATCAAGCTGGGAAAGCATACTCGATTCTGTACAAAACTATGCCGACCGTAACCCCGAGGGCTGGATTGTTGGCCGCGGGTGGGACCAAAACGATTGGACTGTAAAGCAATTTCCGAATAAAGCCAAGTTGGATTCGCTGTTTCCGGTGCGGCCTGTAATTTTGAGCAGGGTAGATGGGCATGCAGCCATCGCTAACCAGGCAGCATTGAATATTGCCGGTATAAAACCCGGTCAAAAGCTTAACGGTGGCGAAATTGAAACAATTAATAGCAAGCTCACTGGCATTTTAATAGATAATGCTGTGGGCTTGGTAACCCACAAAATTCCGGAACCTACCGAGCAGGTTACCCAGTCGGCTCTGTTAAACGCACAGCAAAACTGCTTTGCCGTAGGCTTAACTACAGTAGATGATTGCGGGCTGGATCATCCCATGATCAATACCATTGCCGAATTGCAGCATAAAGGCTCGCTAAAAATGCGCATGTATGTAATGCTGTCAGACAATGAAGCGAACATTGAATACTTGTTTAAACATGGCATTTACAAAACGCCAGGCTTAAATGTGCGTTCATTTAAAGTTTATGCCGATGGTGCATTGGGCTCACGCGGGGCCTGTTTGTTGCAAGATTATAGCGACCAAAAAGGCTGGCGCGGCTTTTTACTGAATACGCAGCAACATTTTGAGGATGTGGCTCAACGCATTGCAGCTAAAGGTTTTCAGATGTGTACGCATTGCATTGGCGATTCGGCCAACCGTGTGATGCTGAAAATATATGCCAATGCCTTGAAAGGTAAAAATGATCGCCGCTGGCGCATTGAGCATGCCCAAATCATCGCGCCCGAGGATATGCATTACTTTGGTGATTACAATATTATCCCTTCTATACAGCCTACACATGCTACTTCGGATATGTATTGGGCCGGGCAGCGTTTAGGTAACGAACGTTTAAAATCGGCCTATGCCTTTAAACAATTGATGCAACAAAACGGCTGGATACCGCTGGGAACTGATTTTCCGGTGGAAAACATCAATCCGCTATACACTTTTTATGCTGCGGTAGAACGTAAGGATATGAAAGGACTGCCGCCAAATGGTTTTCAATCTGACAACGCCTTGAAACGTATAGAAGCATTGCGGGGCATGACCATGTGGGCTGCCCGCGCTAATTTTGAAGAAAAAGAAAAAGGCAGTATAGAACCCGGTAAGTATGCCGATTTTGTGATACTGGAGCAGGACATTATGAAAGCTAAAGGCGGTGATCTGCCTAAAATAAAAGTGCTGAAAACGTATGTTAATGGTGAAAAAGTGTATGAGAAGAAGTAGTTGCGCTTTACTGGCAACTGTTGTTGGCGGATTTATTTTACTAAGTACAGCCTGTGCCCAAATACCACCGTTGCCGGCGGGAGCGGCCTATGTAACGGAAGAAAAGCAGCTGGAGCAATCGACCGTATTGTTAAATAACGAGGATAAAGTAATACCGCTGCAAGACCTGGATAAAATTAATGTTGCCAGTGTGCGCTTTAGCCATAACAATGCACCGGTGTTTGACAGTTTACTTAATAAGTATACACTGGTACACAGCTTTAATGGCTTAACTTATTCGGGTTTAACCGGCGCCAGCAAGTTGTCCGACGATTTAAAACTGTACAACACCGTTATTTTGCAACTCACCGATGCCGATTTATCGAACAATCAGGTGCTGGATTTTATTAGTGTAAACACTAAACTCAAAAAGCTGATTATCGCCTATTGGGGAAATGGTAGGGCTTTAACCCAGATGAATGAGGTAACTGCGCCTATATTATGGACAAATGGTACTACGCCGCTGGCGGCATCATATCTGGCACAAGCTATTTTTGGTGGCGTAGCGGTTACGCAAAAACTGAATAAAACTTTTTTAGCCAAGTATAGTTCGGGTACAGGGTTTTTAACCGCAAAAACCCGTTTGCAATACAGTGTGCCCGAAGATGCAGGCATAAACGCGGCCAACCTGTTGCCGATAGATAATATTGCTCGCGAAGCTATTGGCGACCAAGCCACACCCGGCTTTGTGGTGATGGCGGTAAAAGATGGTAAAGTAATATTCAATAAAGCCTACGGCTACCACACTTATGCTAAAGCTGAGCCCGATAAAATAACCGACATTTTTGATCTAGCTTCCTGTACCAAAATATCAGCCACTACAATGGAGGTAATGCAGTTGGTGGAGCAAGGCAAGCTAAACTTGGACTCGACCATGGGCAGTTATCTGGCCTCGGCACGGAATACTAATAAAAATACCATTCGGGTACGCGAGCTGATGCTGCACCAAGCAGGACTGATCCCTTACATTCCGTTTTATCAAAGGATTAAGCCCGCTGATCACAGTTCTGATTCCTCGGCCGCTTATCCTACCAAGGTAGCAGATGGCTATTATATGCGTAAAGATTATTACCGCGATGTAATGCTGCCCCAAATGTTGAATACCGGTTTAAGAGTACGCGGACAATACGAGTACAGCGACCTGAGCATGTACTTTATGAAAGAGATTGTGGAAACCATTACCGCTACGCCACTGAACCAGTACGTACAGAATAATTTTTACAACCCATTGGGTATGCAAACTGCCGGTTTTTTGCCGCGCAACCGTTTTAGTCGCGATCGAATTCCGCCAACCGAAAATGATACTTATTTCAGACGTACACTGGTGCAGGGTTATGTGCATGATCAAGGAGCAGCTATGGCCGGTGGGGTATCAGGTCATGCTGGTTTATTTGCATCAGCTAACGATTTGGCTATTCTTTACCAGATGGTGCTGAATGGTGGTACCTACGGCGGTGTTCAGTACTTTAAACCCGAAACGGTAGAACAATTTACCACTAAACAATCGGCCGTAAGCAGGCGCGGTTTGGGTTTTGATCGTTGGGACCCGGTTACCAGCAAGCATTATCCATCTGATTTTGCCTCGCCGCAAACCTTTGGGCATACCGGCTATACCGGCACTTGTATCTGGGTAGATCCGAAATATAATTTGGTATATATTTTCCTGTCTAACCGTGTTTATCCTAAAGATTCCATGCTCCTAAACAGCCGCCGAATCCGTGCCCGTATTCAAGATGTGTTTTATCAGGCGATTGAAAAGGGATTGTAAAGTGTTTTAATAATTGAAGGAAGCCTTGTTGTTACTTAATTGTAACCGCAAGGCTTTTTTGTTTGTGCATGTTTCGTTTGGTGGTTCTCTTGGTTAGTGCTTTGACTTCGTTTAGTATTCCATTAGGATAGGGATGTGATTGAACCACAACCTGTGGATGTCACTTTCTTTTTTACCGCAAAAAAGAAAGTAACCAAAGAAAAAGCTCTCGGCCGCACCTTCTTTCTACTCAAGACAGTACTTGTACTTAAGTCAGTAGTTACCGAAAGAAGCTGAATGCCGATTCTTTGTTGTGGTTCGTTCTGCTGGTGCTTGATGTTAAATGAAAAGGATAAAAACAGAAAGAAGCGCAAAGGCCCGCTATCGCGCCCGGGCCGGCGGCGGCCTGCAGCGTTGGATAGGGATCGCGAGAGCTAGGCGTTTTTGTTTCTTTTGTGGCTATGACAAAAGAAATAGCCTCTGCGGCAATGAGCAGACGAAGTGAGTAAAGGCCTACAGAAAGAAGTTAACTAACAGCACTAAGCAAACATGAATAGCACAATCTACTTATTGCTGAAATATTTAAATTGCTTCGATATCTAATGCACATTCCGCCGCTGTTTCGCAATGGCATAATTTAATAAAACAAAAAAGCCCCAACAAATTAATGCTGAGGCTTTCATATCTAATTAAAAGGAACTTATGCTTTCTTAGCCACTACTGTATCTTTTTTCCTATACTCAGTAAAGGCTACACCTGCTAACAGCAGCACCAAAATAATAGAGCTGGCTAAAGAAATGCCCTCACCGGTATAGTACGAGGTTGGGTGGAAGGTGAATTCTATTTTGTGATTACCCACCGGTATTTGTGCGGCACGTAAAACGTAATCTACTCTGAAGAAAGGTTGCTCTACACCATCAATGGTCATCTTCCAGCCTTTATCATAAAAAATTTCAGAAAACACTGCCGTTTGCTTGGCACGTGTGCCGGCTTCATAAACCAAATGTTCGGGGTTGTAGGTTACCAGCTTAATTGTTGCTGCATCATCAAAGTCAGTTGCCTTGGCATCAATTAAGTTAGTATAACGCTTGTCTACAATGGCTTCGTTTTTCGGGTCAAAGCTGCTGATGGCCTGCATCTCCTCGTCGGCGTTTTTAGCTACTTTTAAGCTTTTAACAAACCATGCATTACCGCAGGCGGTAGGGTTGGCTTGCATACGGGCCGATTGTGTTTTAGGGTCGGCAGTGATGATATACTTAGTGTTCAGCATATCTAATACATCCTGATTAACGCTTTTGCTGAATTGATTTTCAATCAATTCCTGGAAACGTTTAAGCTTGGCCGCATGGTAACCACCAACTGTTTTGTGGAAATAAGAAGCTGTAGCATCCGAGAAGGTTCCGCCACCCAAAGTGGTATCAAACACGCGGAAGTCAGGGTCAGTATCACGCATAATAAACTGATCAACCTCACGAGGTTTGAAGGGCTGCTCCAGGTCTTCTTTCGCAATAAAGTTGTCATCTTTTAGGTAGCGTTTATCAATGCCCCACATGTCAACCAAGGTAAGCGCAAACAGGATCACCGAAGCGATGGTAATGTTAATCTTTTGTTTAGTGTATGCCCAAAGTACTCCGAATGCTAATATGATAAATACTAAAGTCCTTATAGCATCAGTGCGTTCAAGGTTAGTTCGGTCTTTTACAATGGCGTTGGCTACATTGTTAGCTAATGTATTATCACCCTGAAAAGCTTGGGTCAAGTAGTTAATCCCTTCCTGTGAGTTTTGTGTTCTAAAACTCAATAATGCACTAGGTAAAACAATCATTAATAATGTAAGTCCTCCTGTGATGTAAAGTGACAATAAAAGCTTTTTTGTAATGGTTGTTCTGTCGGTAGCTGTTAACACTTCTTGTACAGCAAGGAAAGCTAATATGGGAAAGCATAGGCCTGCTATCACTAGAGTTGACTCAACTGCCCGGAATTTATTATAAAGTGGGAAATAATTAAAGAATAAGTCTGATATGAAAGGAAAATTCTTACCAAATGACAGGAATATGCTTAAAAGGGATGCTGCTAATAACCACCACTTAATCCGGTTTTTAACTATAAGTAATCCCAACACAAATAAAAAACATACAATTGCACCAAAGTACCATGGGCCTCCAGTGCCTGGTTTATCACCCCAGTAAGTAGAGAATCCTGGAATACTGCCGATTTGATTAGCATATGCAACAGCTTGATCTTCTGGTAGCTGCTTGTCTAAGAATACTTGTGCTGTTGCTGATGTTTTATCTAATCTTTCCGTACCACTACCGCCGCCGTAAGCATTTGGCACTAAAAAGGTAATACACTCGCCAACACCCTGGCTCCAGTTGTAGGCATAATCGCGGTCAACACCGGTTGATTGTGGTGCACCGGTAGTAGAATGCTGGGTTAAGTTAGATTTACCACGGATACTTTCTTGGCCATATTCATAAGTTGTCCACAGCATGGCAGCATTTACCGCAACGGCTAAAAGTGTAGCAGCGCTCAGGTAGCCAACTGATTTTAAAAAGCCGGCTGTTTGCTTGGCTTTGATAGCATGGTACAACTCGATACCTATAAAAATCAATATAGCCAACAACAGGTAATAGGTCATTTGGATGTGGTTTGACCGTATTTCCATCGACAAAAAGAACGCTGTTAGCGCAGTACCCAGCAAGTAGCGTCCGCGTAGCGTTAAAATGATGCTGGCAATAATAGGGGCAAAAAAGGCAATAGCGTATGCCTTGTTGCTGTGGCCGGCACCAATAATAATAAAATTGTATGATGAAAAAGCAAAGGCAATAGCACCTGCGGCAGCCAACCATGGGTTAAGCTTTAGTACGCAAAACAGCAGGTAGGCACCTAGTAAATAAAGTAAAACCGTATCTACCGGGTTAGGAAAAATGGTTTTCATCACATCAACAACATAAGTAGTGATGTTGTATTGATACTTAACCCATATTTGGTAAGATGGCATACCGCCAAACATACTGTTGGTCCATAAAGGAGCTTTGCCGGTTTTCTCCTTTACATCCATAATCTCTTTTTGCATGGCCCGGGCCTGCACCACATCACCCTGATACAAAGCCTGACCTTTGAATACAGGGGTGAAATAAACAAATGAGATTGCTACAAAAATCCCGATAATGGCCAAGTGAATGCCATTGCGCTTAAACCAGTTGCTCATTTAATTCTATTGGAGTCAAAAATATTTCCCCAAAAATAGAAAAATGGCCGATAATAGAAACGATTAGTTTATAAGGTGTTGGGTGTATTGCAATGCAATGCTGCCACGCCCAGCAAGTAGTATATAATGCCCAGCCCTAATATGCTTACTACGTAAATAACTTGTGTTTTACGTTCTGCAAATTCATCTAAGTTACGACGTATGGTAAAATAATTATAAGCTGCCAGTCCGGCCAGTATAACCCAAAAAAACCAATGAAGGCCTGTGCAAGATGAACACATTTGTACCCCGAGGGCAAAAACAATGTAATTGGAAATAATGATGGTGCTTAGCGCCTGTGTGCTGTAATTGCGGTCTTTAAAAACGTTTCCGGGTATCATGGCTGGTTATTTTACTTCTTCGTAATCAATAAAGTCGCCTTCAGAATCGGGTACGCTGTTCTTTTTAGTCGGCGGAATATAATCCACTTTAACTTTACCATCGGGCTGATTATAGCGCTGCTGGTATTGTTGACGACCTTGTTGTTGTTGTTGTTGCTGCTGTGCTTTGTTCACCATGTTTTGAAACAGCATGGGTAAAAAAATACGGGCCAGGCTGCGGATGATGTATAATACACAAATAGATATAATCAGAAAACGTATTAAAATCATGTATTTAAAAATTCTTTAGGCTACAAATATAATCTTATAACGATGAAAATGTTTGCTTATGATAGGGCTGCCTGTTAACTGGTTGTCACAAAAAAGTAGCCCGGTATGGAAAAAAAAGTCGTAAAGCGTCCTGAAATAAAAAGGCAATAGCCTATTTGCGTACATCTTATTATTAAATAATCTGAATTTATTGGGCTAACAGCTTTAAATTTTTATTACTTATTTTTTGATATCATGCTGATAATCAATATTCATTTGCAGAAAATGCTTAAAAAATAATATAGTGGCTTCTGGCTTAATAGCGGCACTACTTAATTGTTTACATATTGCATAGCGGTTTACAATCAACCGCTTAACCCAATTTAAACCAATACCAAAATTTTGTTTACAATGCCTTAATTACGGCGCCTGTTTCGCCGCGGTAGTAGCTGATTGTACAGGCAAAATACAAATGTGGTGCTGGTTATAAAAGCGATAAACTTAAAGTATGCGATTCAAATTTTTACATCTCTTACCATTTGTGCTGTTGGTATTTTGCTCAACCGCCTGCAAAAAGAGCGGCGTTGCAGAAACAACAGAAGTTACCAGTATCAATAAAGATATACCTGCCAATGCGGGCGACGGTGTTACTTTTATCAATTCGGGCAAATCGGCTATTTTTAACCTGTATGCACCGAGCAAAACTTCGGTTAGTTTAATTGGCGAGTTTAACAACTGGCAACCTGCTGCCATGAATAAAACGGCCGACGGAACCCGTTGGTGGATACAGGTAGATAATCTCGACCCCGCCAAAGAATATTCTTATCAGTATTACATCAACAATAGCATCAAAGTTGCCGACCCTTACACGGAGAAAGTGTTGGACCCGGATAACGATAAATATATTTCGTCGGATACTTACCCTAATTTGAAAGCTTACCCTACGGGTTCAACCACAGGTATTGTAAGCACAATGCAAGCCAATGCCGCTACTTACAACTGGAAAACTAGCACGTTTACTCGCCCCGAGCCTAAAAACTTAGTGGTTTATGAATTGCTGATTCGCGACTTTGTAGCTACCCATAATTATAAAACTTTAACCGATACGTTGAATTACCTGGTTAACTTAGGTGTCAATGCCGTTGAACTACTGCCGGTTAACGAATTTGAAGGAAATGAATCGTGGGGGTATAACACCAATTATGAGTTTGCACTGGACAAATACTACGGCACAAAAAACGAATACAAAGCCTTTATAGATGCATGCCATGCTAAAGGTATTGCCGTTATTCAGGATATTGTTTTGGAAGATCAGTTTGGCTCATCGCCTATGGTACAGATGTATGCTACAGCCGCAGGCAGCCCGGCTGCTGATAATCCTTGGTTTAATACGCAGAACATGCATCCTTATGCAGTTGGTTATCAGCTCAACCAACAATCGGCTGCCACGCAATATTATGTCAAAAATGTGCTAAAGTACTGGTTGCAGGAGTATCATATCGACGGATTTAGGTTTGATCAGTCAAAAGCATTTACGCAAGTCAATTCCACTACCGATGCAGCATGGTCGGCTTATGACGCCAGCAGGGTGACTATTCTGAAAAATTACAACAACTACATTAAAAGCATCGACCCTGGTGCTTACCTGATACTGGAGCATTTTGCCGTGAATCAGGAAGAGGCCGAACTGGCCAACCAAGGCATGATTATGTGGAGCAACATGAACTACAATGCTAACCAAGCCACCATGGGTTACAATACCGACTGGAACCTGGCCGGTTTATTCTACGACCAATATGGCTTTACGCAGCCCTATAACCGGATAGCTTACTTTGAAAGCCATGACGAAGAACGCCTGATGTTTAAAAATGAGCAGTACGGTAACAGCTACAACGGTTACAATGTAAAAGACCTGCCCACCGGTTTAGCCCGGCAAGAAATGGCAGCTGCTTTTCTGTTAACGCCTCCTGGTCCTAAAATGCTTTGGCAATTTGGTGAACGCGGTTATGATATCAGTATTGACAATGGCGGAAGGCTAGGCAATAAAGATCCGCATTGGGAATACATGAGCAATGCAAGCCGCAAGCATTTGTACAGTACCTATGCCAAGCTGATAAAAATGAAAATTAACAACCCGGTGTTTACGACCACTAATTTTAAATACAATTTAAATGGGAATGTCAAAACCATTCAATTGAGTGGCACGGATGGCACGCAGGTGCTGGTGGCCGGTAATTTTGATGTGGCTGCACAAACCGCTACTGTTACCATGCCATCAACTGGGGTTTGGTACGATTACCTGACGGGCGCTACTGTTAATGTTTCTGCAGCTAACTACAACTTATCCTTACAGCCCGGCGAGTTTCATATTTATAGCTCGGTTAAACTAAAATAACAGCGTTAATATAAGTGCACAAAAAAAGCGTGAACCACTCGGGTCACGCTTTCTTTTTTATATGTATACTGAAATTAAGGGCTTATTAAGATGCCTGACGCAGCAAGGTTTGTACCTTTTGTACCGGGCGGGCAATGCCACCACGCAAGCTTTGCGAATTTAGGCGTAATTGTTTTCTGAGGCGTGCGCGCATGTACAGTATCACACGTTCTTTTTGCACTTCTCCTTGTTCTTTTACTCTGGCTAGTAGTTTTAATGAAGCTAAAGCCATCAGCGCACCAATAATAAATAAAAAGCTCCAACTGTGGATGTTGATTAATTGCAGGGTATGCATGCCATTAATCCCTTTCAACTGAAAATCCCAAACCAATTGGTAAGTAGAAAAGAAGTCGGCCAGCAAGCCACCAATAATTGGTGATATAGCTGAGAAGAATGCCACTACCATGTTTAATGACGACATGTAAGCCATGGCCTCGCGGCGTGGAGCAAGCTTCATACCTATGTTGTTTAATGCTAATCCAATTCCGCCGGTAGCCATGCCGCTAACGGCACTAATTACAGCTAAAATAGCAATGCTATATATTTTGCTTTCGGGCATAGCTGCATAAGTCCAAGCCAAAATACAAACTACATAAATAGGGGCACAAATATGGATGATGGTTTTGTTGCTGTAGCGGTCGCTTAAACGGCCCAGTTTTTTAATGGTCAGGATGTTGGCCATCTGTGCTATCATGGTAAAGCCAATTACGTATGATAATGATAAGCCAATGGTTTTCATCAAAAATACGGTAAAGAAAGGTGTAGCTAAATTTAAAGCGAAGGCCCATGCTGCGTTAAATTTTAGCAGATGACGGAAGTTTTTATCTTTTAAAGGCTTTTTGAACTGAGCAAATACATTCTCATTTACGGTTAACGGCATCGGCTCTGATGCGCGTGATAACCAGTAAACGCCAACCAAGCCAACGATGCCGCCTAATACAAAAATAGCATAGTAAGTAAGCGTCAGGCTATCGGCATAATGGGCTTTTACATAATCAATAGTAAATGATACGCCTAAGCTTAAAATGGCACTTAATAAAGTAACCATACGGGTACGGTGCGAAAAGAAAGAACCAAGGTTTTTTTCCGGAATTAAGTCTTTTACCCAGGCATTCCAGCTGGCTCCGGCAATAGAACCGAAAAAATAGTGAACAAATAAAATAACCAACAGCAATTTTAAACCCATTGCTGTTGAAAACATAAATGGTAAAAACGCCGCAAACAACATTGGCAAGCGGCCTAAAAAAGAACCGATTACTGCTACTGCACGGCGGTTGTTATAACGCTGTACCAGCCATATAGATAACAACTGGAAAATATTAGTCAATATAGGTAAGCTGGCTAATAACCCAATTTGAAAATTGGATGCACCTAAATGCAAAGCCATGGCTGTGATAAATGCACCACCCGAAAGATTTACCATAGCCTCGCCAGCTAAACTATCTTTAAGGATATATTTTTGCCCCGATTGTATTTGTTTGTCGGTTAATAATTCAGAAGGGCGTAAGTTCATTATACTGATTATTTGAAAATATTTTAACTTTATTATAAAACTGGCACGATTTTATTTTTATTTATCGAAATCGTCAAGTTTTTATACTTGGCTCGCTTTGATATCTGCCTTTTTTACACTTATACTCGCTTTTTTCTTTAATGTTGCACAAAAGTAGAATTTTGTGACTGATATTTTATGCAAGGATTAAAATATTTTCATCTAAAAAATGTCATCTTAATTGTACAGTAATGTATGGTTAAGTGTACATGTGTTTTAAAATAGGTACAGCTTACAGTGTGGGAGTTTAAAATGCCAAGTTAATGTGTTTTAAGTCAGTAAGTTGGCGATTAAGCAGTAGTGTGTGGTAAGTTTTTCAGAAATGAAAAAGCCTGGCGAAGATTTTTCGTCAGGCTTTAATAAACATTAAATGCTGGTTTATTTTTCAGCCAACATTTTCTCGAGGGCAAACATTTCGTCGCGCAATTTAGCGGCCTGTAAAAAGTCCATGTCTTTGGCAGCAGCCAGCATATCTTTCTTGGTATTGTCGATAGCTTTTTTCAAGTCGGCTTTCGTCATATATTGCACAATCGGGTCGGCAGCAACGGTAATTTCTTCACTTTCGATGTATGGTTTCTGAACACCGCCTTTAAAGTCAACCACCGAGGTTTGCTCAATAATGGCTTCTTTGGTTTTGCCTACCGTTTTAGGAACAATGTCATGCTCTTCATTATAGGCAATCTGTTTTTCACGACGGCGGGTAGTTTCATCAATGGTGATACGCATAGATTCGGTAATAGTATCGGCATACATAATTACCCGGCCACGATCATTACGGGCTGCCCGACCGATGGTTTGAATCAACGAACGCTCCGAACGAAGGAAACCTTCTTTATCTGCATCTAATATAGCTACCAACGATACTTCAGGTAAGTCCAAACCTTCACGCAATAAGTTAATACCAATCAGTACATCAAATTCTCCTAAACGCAAACCGCGTAAAATCTCTACCCGTTCTAATGTTTTTACTTCAGAGTGAATGTAGCGGCATTTTATACCCAGGCGGTCCATGTATTTGGCCAGTTCTTCGCTCATGCGTTTGGTAAGGGTGGTTACCAGTATGCGGTCACCCATTTTGATGGTTTTATCTACCTCGTCCAGTAAATCATCCACCTGGTTAATTACCGGCCTGATCTCAATCAACGGATCCAGTAATCCGGTTGGGCGAATTACCTGTTCAACCACTACACCGCCCGATTTTTCCAATTCAAAGTCGCCGGGGGTAGCACTTACATAAATAGTTTGCGGCGCCAGTCGTTCAAACTCTTGGAAATTAAGAGGGCGGTTATCCATAGCAGCTGGTAGTCGGAAACCATATTCTACTAACGATACCTTGCGTGAGCGGTCTCCACCGTACATAGCCCGTATTTGCGGCACGGTCACGTGACTCTCGTCAATTACCATCAGGTAATCATCCGGAAAATAGTCCAGCAAACAGAAAGGACGCATGCCCGGCTTGCGGCCGTCAAAAAAGCGCGAGTAGTTTTCGATGCCGGAGCAGTAGCCTAGCTCGCGAATCATTTCTAAATCATAATTCACCCTCTCTTCCAGTCGCTTAGCTTCCAGAAAGCGTTGCTCGTCTATAAACTGCTTTTTGCGTATCTCTAGTTCTTCCTGAATGGCCCAGATAGATTGGGTAAACCTATCGCGTGGTGCTACATACAGGTTAGCCGGAAATAATACCATATTCGGGAACTTTTCAATGGTTTTACCGGTTTGCGGGTCAAAGCTGCTTAGCTCTTCAATATCATCGCCATAAAAAGAAATGCGGTAAGCATAATCCAGATAAGCCGGATAAATATCTACCGTATCGCCTTTTACCCTGAATGTACCGCGTTTAAAATCGGCTGTGGTGCGCGAGTATAAAATTTCGACCAGGCGGTGTAAAAAAGCATTACGGCTAATACGTGTGCCTACAGCAAACTTAAATACCGAGTTGGCAAAATCTTCGGGGTTACCCATACCGTAAATGCACGAGATAGACGAAACTACCACCACATCGCGCCGCCCCGACATTAATGACGAAGTTGTACGTAAACGCAGTTTTTCAATCTCGTCGTTTATCTGTAAGTCCTTTTCTATATAAGTATTGGTAGTAGGAATGAAAGCCTCGGGCTGGTAGTAATCGTAATACGATACAAAGTAGTTTACCGCGTTTTCCGGAAAAAACTGTTTAAACTCGCCGTATAACTGGGCGGCCAGCGTTTTGTTGTGACTTAATACCAAGGTAGGGCGTTGGGTTTGCTCAATTACGTTAGCAACAGTAAAAGTTTTACCTGAGCCCGTTACCCCCAATAAAGTCTGATATTGCTCACCAGCTTCAACGCCGGTAACCAGTTGCTCTATGGCTCCGGGCTGGTCGCCGGTAGGTTTATAATGAGAATTAAGTTTAAAATCCATCTATGTAAAAATACGAAAAATTTTAGCAAAATTAAAGATCCCGCCAGTTATCTTTCTATGTAGATTGTTGTTGCTGAGTAAAAACTACCAGCCAGTAAGTAACGTTTATTCAGAATAAATGGTTTAATTTACATGGTGTTAAAACAGATTTGCCGTTAACTGATTAAGTTATAAACCACAGCCAATATGCTTTTTATACTCAACGAAACCAATACCATCTGTAACCAGTTTTTAGCCGAGTTGCGCGACGCCGATTTGCAGCAAGACCGGATGCGGTTCCGCAAAAACCAGGAACGTATTGGCGAGGTGCTGGCTTACGAGATTAGCAAAAGTTTTGCTTATAAAGCTGTTGAGGTACAAACACCATTGGGTATTGCCCCTATTAACATACCCGATGAGCAGCCGGTATTAGGCACCATTTTGCGGGCTGGCTTACCCTTGCATCAGGGATTTATGAATGTCTTTGATCAATCACTATCGGCTTTTATTACCGCGCACCGTAAAGTGCATAAAACCGGCGACTTTATCATCGAAATTCAGCATATATCAGCACCCGATCTGGAAGGTAAAACTTTGATTTTGTGCGATACTATGCTAGCCACGGGGCAAAGCGTAGTGCAGGTTTGTAAGGAAATACTGGATCAGTACCAGCTAAAAGCTCTTCATATTGCTGCCGTGATTGCCAGTACTGAGGGTGTAGAACATGTGCGTGCGCATCTACCGATGGCTAACCTATGGATTGGTGCAGTAGATGAGGAAATGACCACCAAATCGTACATTGTACCCGGTTTGGGCGATGCAGGTGATCTGGCATTTGGAGATAAGATTTAGTGATATTGAACATCGAACTTATCTTTGTAGGAATATTTAAAAGTTTGTCATTGCAAGAAGGTACGACGAAGCAATTCCCTTGCGTTATTAGCAAGCGAAGGGATTGCCACACTATCGCTCGCAACGACAATAGTTTACATGCTGAATGAAAAAATACACCCACCTTTTCTTCGACCTTGACCATACCATTTGGGACTTTGATAAAAACGCAGAAGAGACCTTGCAAGAGTTATATGAACTGCACAACCTGCAGGCTTTAGGTGTGGCATCCGCCGTGGCGTTTATTGAAACCTATACCCGCAACAATCACCAGCTTTGGGCCGATTATCATTTAGGTAAAATTACTAAAGATGTGTTGCGGCATTTGCGTTTTAATAAAACCTTTACCGATTTAGGCATGCAGCCAGATTTGATACCCGCTGGTTTTGAGGATGCTTATGTACAACTGTGTCCTACCAAAACCAACCTGTTTCCGCACGCCCATGAAACGCTAAGTTATCTGCAATCTAAATATACCTTGCACCTTATCTCCAATGGTTTCCGGGAATCAACGGAAACTAAAGTAGCTGGTACTGATTTAGCCAAATATTTTGACAATGTTATTATTTCGGAAGTGGTAGGCGTAAACAAACCACACCCGGATATATTTAAACATGCGCTGGAATTGGCCGGTGCCATTAAAGAAGAGAGCCTGATGATTGGTGATAGTTTGGAAGCCGATATTTATGGTGCGCTTAATTTTGGAATGGATGCCATTTTCTTCAACCCGTTAAATGCGCCCAAACCGGATGACGTACCCATGCAGATACAAAGTTTAGACGAATTAACCCAAATGTTATGAGCCCAGCCGCCGAGCATAAAGCTATTAATACTGCCTTAGACGTATACCGCCAGCGCTTAGATGAAATATCGGAAGATCAGTTTACTGAAACACCGCCTGATGGCGGTTGGTCGTACGCCGAGGTGTATTCACATATCTTGCAGGCCGACTTGGGTTCGTCTATAGCAGCCGAAAAATGTTGTAATAAAACGGGTGTTTGTACCGATAAGGGCTTGAATTGGAAAGGGCGAATGGTTTTTCTGCTGGGCAGCATCCCGCCCGGCAAGCGCCAGGCACCGCCTGAAGTGGCCAGGCTCACCAAAAAGATATCTAAAGAAGAAGCCCGTAATCTGATTGTGCGCTTGCGCAAGCGGGTGGATGAAATTATGCCTTTGGTAAGCCATGCGCCGTCTAACTACAAAATCAGCCATCCGGGTTTGGGCATGTTAAATGCCGGGCAATGGATGAAGTTTTTACGCATGCATACCCAGCACCACATTAAGCAGCTCGATCGGATAAAAAAAAGTTTTCCACAAGTGTAATCCTTTGATATTTAATACAGTCTTAACGTTAAAATAATTTTTAACCACGACTTTTATCCAGTTATCAAAAATGAATATCGAGTTACCTTACCTGATTGTTTCGGGGTTGCTGGTACTGCTGGCCGCCTTCTACGTTAGTCCGTACGAACTGAGCGTTCTGGAAGACGACGATGATGAGTAGGCCTTAGGCTGGTTGTATCAGTTGCTTTGTATTTGTTTGGGCAGGCTCCGGTCTGTAATAACGCTGTATTTTTTAGCTAGTGAATGGCAAAGCGCGAAATTGATATACTGGTAATATCGGATGTGCATTTGGGTACTTATGGCTGTCATGCCCAGGAGTTGCTCCGTTACCTTAAAAGCATCCGTCCCAAAATTGTAGTCCTCAATGGCGATATTATCGACATCTGGCAGTTCAGTAAATCGTACTGGCCCGAGTCGCATATGAAAGTGGTGCGCCGCATCCTCAAATTTGTAACCGATGGCATACCGGTTTATTACCTTACCGGTAACCATGATGAGATGCTGCGCAAGTTTGCCGATTTTAACCTGGGCAAATTTCAACTCATCAATAAGCTTATATTAAATATCGACGGCAAAAAAGCATGGATTTTTCACGGCGACGTATTCGATGTTACTATGCAGCACTCCAAATGGCTGGCTAAGCTCGGTGCTGTGGGGTATGATACTTTAATTGTGCTTAACAGTTTTGTAAACTGGGGCCTTACGGCTATTGGTCGGCAAAAAATGAGCTTTTCGCAAAAAATAAAAGGTAAAGTAAAAGAAGCTGTTAAATTCATCAATCACTTTGAGCAAACCGCAGCCGATCTGGCTGTAGATAAGAAATACGATTATGTAATCTGCGGCCACATTCATCACGCCGACATCCGCGAAATCATTTCAACTGAACAGCAGGGTTCAGTACTTTATCTGAATTCGGGCGATTGGGTAGAAAGCCTAACTTCATTAGAATATGTAAACGGCAACTGGACCATCTTCAAATACCGCCCCGAAGATTTTGCCGCCGAGCTTGATGAGGAAGATTATGCTGATACAGAAGATCTAGATGCTAAATTGGATGTAAAGAATTTGTTAGAGAAGTTTAAGGTTGGGTAGTAGATGTGTTTTTAGTTTTCTTAAATTGTTAGTGCTTTGACTTTTGATTGTGCCTTGTTAGGATAAGGATGTGATTTAACCACAGCCAGTGGAAGTTACTTTTCTTTTTTACCGCAAAAAAGAAAAGTAACCAAAAGAAAAAGGCTCCCGGCCGCACCTTCTTTCTACTCAAGACAGTGCTTATACTTAGAGCAGTAGCTGCCGAAAGAAGCTGAATGCCGATTCTTTTTAGAGGGCTTGTTCTATCAATTCTTTAATTCGATAAATTCCGGTTCAGACAAAAAAAAGCGCAGAGGCCCGCTATCGCGCCCGGGACGGCGGCTGCCTGTAGCGTTGGGTAGGGATCGCGAGAGCTAGGCCTTTTTGGATACTTTTGTGGCTATGACAAAAGTATCTAGCCCCTGCGGCAATGAGCAGACGAAGTAAGTTAACAACCACTGAAGAAAGTTAAGCTAATAGCACTAACTTTATTAAACAGCAAAACCTAAGGCAAATAAATAAACGCCTAGATTGCTACAACATACCCACGCAATAAAAAAACCTTTTCACCATCCATTAATATACATTTAACAGTAAACTATTATTCAATATAAACGCTTTATACTAAAAGCCGTTTATATTTGCGCACCCACCATCTGCTATCTGTATGAAAATTTTGTTCGGTATTCAGGGAACAGGAAACGGTCATATCAGCCGTGCACGCGAAATTGTGCCTTTACTGCAACAATACGGTGAGGTGGATCTGTTGATTAGCGGTACTGAAGCCGAGGTGGGTTTGTCGCAACCGTTGGCCTACAAATTTCATGGCTTTAGCTTTGTGTTTGGTACCAAGGGTGGGGTAGATAAATGGCAAACCTTTAAGCGCATGAACTTGCGGCAGTTGAAGCGCGATATGCATAACCTGCCGCTCAAACAGTATGATTTAATTGTAAATGATTTTGAGCCGGTAAGTGCCTGGGCCTGCCGCCTGCAAAAGATTCCATCGGTATCATTGAGTCATCAGTGCTCGTTTGTGTCGCCCAATACGCCACGACCTGCCCGCTGGAATTATGCTGAATGGCTGTTCAAATACTATTCGCCAACTACCCATCACATCGGTTTCCATTTTGACCGGTATGATGATTTTATACATACACCGGTTATTCGTAGTGAAATACGCCAGTTAGAGCCATCCAATCAAGGACATTACGCGGTTTATTTACCGGCTTATCATGATAAAACACTGGTTAAATATTTGAGCCAGGTTAAAGAGGTTAAGTGGCAGATTTTTTCGAAGCGACAAAAAACACCGTACGAAACCGATAATATTCAAATATTTCCGGTTAACAACGAGGCTTTTAATCAAAGCCTGGCCGGATGCGAAGGTTTGCTGACCGGTGGGGGATTTGAAGGACCAGCCGAAGCGATGTATCTGCAAAAAAAGGTAATGATGATACCCATGTCCGACCAGTATGAGCAGCAATGTAATGCCCTGGCGGCATCCAAGCTTGGGGCCGAGGTGGTGCACGGTATCAACAGCAACTTTGTAAGCCGTTTAAAACAGTGGATTGCGGACGACCGCCGCATATTGGTTGACTTTCCGAATGAGACGGCGCAGATTGTAGATACTATGGTAAAACAGTATGCCCGCACACAGGCTGTATTAGCTTAAACATTTTGCGTAATATTGCCTCCTTGAAACTGCGGCAGGCATGATTAATATTTTTCGCAACTACAATCCGCTTACTATTTTCTGGTTGGTTATCCTGCTGTTCATCATGCGCACTGGTTACCTTATCTATGCACCCGAGAATGTTCAGCTGATGCTGGCCGAACCTTTTATGCGCTCTATACTGCCGGTTAGCTACGCCAAAAGCTTTTCGCCGGCTTTAAGCATGATGCTGGCTGGTATAGTAGTACTATCGCAGGCCTTACTTTTAAATTACCTGATTAATCAGCATAACCTGCTGGGTAAGCCCAGTTTTTTGCCGGCGCTTATGTATGTGGTAGTGTCGGGTATATTTACTTCGTTTTTGGTGCTAAGTGCGCCCCTGTTGTGTAACTATTTGGTTATATGGATGGTAGCTAAGCTGTTAAACTTGTACAAAGACGAAGACGCCAAGTCCACCGGCTTCGATTTGGGGATGATTGCCGCCGTTGGTACGCTTATCTATTTGCCGTTTGTATATCAGGTATTGGTGGTGTGGGCTGCATTGGTTGTTTTCAGACCGTTTGACTGGCGCGATTATGCAGCCAGCCTAATTGGCTATGCTACCGTTTTCTTTTTTATTGCGGTGTATTACTATTTGCATGATAGCCTGAATAACTTTCATAAAATATGGCTTCCGCTGGGCACCCCGTTAAAAGATTTTACGGCGTTTGATAAATACGATTATTTTTTGCTAATCCCGGTTGCCTTGATCTTAGTATTAGGCTTGTTCCGACTGCAGGAGAACTTTTTTAAAAGCTATGTGCTGGTGCGTAAAACTTTTCAGTTGCTGCTGCTTATATTTATCATAGCGGCGCTGTCATTTTATGTGCGGCCCGAGTTTGGCAGTACGCACTTTTTGCTGTGTGTTGTGCCTATCGCTATCTTTTTTGCTTATTATTTTTTGTACGCCGGCAAGCGGTGGTTTTACGAAACATTGTTTCTTTTACTGCTTGTAGGCATAATTTATTTTCAGTTTAACACTTTTTAACTTTTACATTCGTTCAGGTTCAAGGTGTTGTATTAGTTTTGTAACATGAAATTTGGTGTAGTAATTTTTCCCGGCTCCAACTGCGACGAAGACATTATTTACGTGCTTGAGCAAGTAATGGGGCAACAGGTGGTACGCCTGTGGCACAAAGACCATGATTTACAGGGTGTAGATGTTGTAATTCTGCCCGGTGGTTTTTCATTTGGCGATTACCTCCGTTCCGGAGCCATTGCCCGTTTTTCGCCTATTATGCAAGAGGTTATCCAGTTTGCAGGCAAAGGCGGTTATGTAATGGGTATTTGTAACGGTTTCCAAATACTGGCCGAGGCTGGCCTGGTACCGGGAGCGCTGCTGCATAACGAATCACGTAAATTTATTTGCCGCAACACCTTCATTAAGCCGCAAACCACCAACTCTCTGCTTACTTCGCAAATAGATGCTGATAAAGTATTAAAAATTCCTATCGCCCATGGCGAGGGTAATTACTTTGCCGATGCAGATACTTTGAAAGCGCTAAACGATAACGATCAGATTTTATTCCGCTACACCGACGAATCGGGCAATATCACCAATGAAGCCAACCCTAATGGTTCGGCCGAAAATATTGCAGGTGTGTGCAACATCAAACGCAATGTATTTGCCATGATGCCTCACCCAGAGCGTGCTGCTGATACCCTGCTGGCTAACGAAGATGGCTTGGCTATTTTCGAGTCTATCCTGAACATGGCTAAGGCCTGAGATGGCACAACTGGTAATTGATATTGGCAATACCTTTACTAAACTGGCCGTTTTTAATGGCAACGAATTAGTTTGGACCAACCATTATCAACAGGCAAGCAGTGATTTACTGTTGGAAATAGTTAGCAAACATGCTATACAAAAAGCCATCTTGTCATCTGTAAAAACAGAAAGTGAAGTTTGGCTGGCGGCTTTGGAAAAAAAGGTTAAGGTTGTTCACTTTAACCGCAATATGGCATCGGGCGTAAAAAACCATTACCGCACGCCGCATACTTTAGGGCTCGACAGGCTAATTGGGGTGATGGCAGTAAAACATTTATACCCTAATGGCTATAACCTGGTTATTGATGCCGGTACCTGTATTACTTATGATGGTATAGATGCTGATGGGAATTACCTGGGCGGCAGTATATCGCCAGGGCTAAGTATGCGTTACCGCGCGTTAAACCACTTTACCGCCGGCTTGCCGCTGGTACAAGCTAACCTGCAGTTTAACAACATGTATGGTGATGATACCACAACAGCTATACAATCGGGTGTGCAAAATGGTATCCGGTACGAAGTGCAGGGGTTTATACAAAGCTACTTAAATCAGGCTGTAAGCCTGAATATTATACTAACCGGCGGCGATACTGTTTTTTTGGATACTGTGCTGAAAAATAGCATCTTTGCCGGCTATATTAAACTGGAACCTTATCTGGTTCTTAAAGGATTAAACGCAGCTATACAAAAGCATAATGATTAAATATATCAGATCGGGTTTTACTTTTTTACTTACTTGCTTTGCGGTGGGGGCTTTTGCGCAAAGCACGGCCACCAGCAGTTCGCCGTACTCGCAGTTTGGTTTAGGGCTTTTTAATGATCCTTTATTGCCACAAACCCGGGCTATGGGAGGTATTGGTACAGCCATCAATAAAATAAATAATTTCAATACCATCAATGTGCTCAACCCTGCATCTTACGGTTATATAAATTTAACCACTATAGATATAGGTGCGTACACTGGCATATCAACCTTAAGTAATAGTACTACTACAGGTCAAACTAACGCTAACTTTCGTCTCAGTCACTTTGCCTTCGCCGCGCCGGTAAGTAAGCGCTCGGCCATAAGTTTTGGTTTAATGCCTTATACCGAGTTGGGTTATAACTACCGCCAAAGCGCTAAGGGCTTTGGTACTGGCAGCCCTGTTGATACCAATACAGTCAACTATATTTACAGCGGAGATGGTGGCTTATCAAAAGCTTATTTTGGCTACGGCTTTGGCATAGGCAAGCACTTAAGTTTTGGTGGTAATGTTTCGTATATATTTGGTAATCTGCACAAATACCAATCAACCGAGGTGCCTTATTTATATGGGGCCTTAGGTACCCGTTCAGAGCGTAGTAATTCGGTAGGCGGTTTAAATTATGATTTGGGTACACAGGTTTCATTTGATTTGGCCGAAGGTACGCACCTGGTATTTGGATATTCAGCAGCTTTAAGCACTAAGCTTAACTCAAAAATCAATAACTATACATCTCAGTATATGATTGATGCATCAGGTAATGAAGGTGTAGCGCTGGATACCTTGTATCGTCTGCAAGCACCAGATGGCAAAATTAAATTGCCGATGATGAACCACTTTGGCGTATCGCTGCAAAAAGACGGCAAATTTTTAGTAGGAGCCGATTATAGCACTACCAACTGGAATACGCTTACCATTGGTGATGCAAACCAAGGTTTGAAAAAAAGCGAAACTTATAATGTAGGCGGTCAGTTTACACCTAATGCCAACGCCTTGCATAGCTACTTTGCCCGCGTCGATTATCGCCTGGGTTTAAAATACGATAAAACTTATATCAACGTTAATAATACAGACATTAACCAATACGCAGTTACATTTGGTTTAGGCTTGCCTATTCCGCGTACCAATAACACCTTTTATAAAATTAATATTTCGGCAGAGTTGGGCCGCAGAGGTACACTTGAAAATAATTTGCTGCGCGAAAATTTTGTCAATATTCACTTAGGTTTTACGCTTAATGATCTTTGGTTTACAAAATACAGGTTTGATTAACACCCAAAAGGCATTATACCAAACAGCCCGTCACCCTATCAGGTACGGGCTGTTCATGTTTGGTTGCTTAAGCTTATTGGTGCTTTCTTCGTGCGAAAACAGCTTGAAACAAATTCGCGAAATATCAGACAAAGAGGTAACCAAACCTGTTCAGCGCACAGTTGGTGTAGAAATGATTTACAGTGACTCGGCCAAGGTAAAGGCACGTATGCTTACCCCCTTGTTGTTGCAGTATAAGCCAACTGACAGTGTGCAGAAATCATATGATGAAATGCCTAAAGGCGTAAAAATCATTTCTTTTGACAAAGGGTTGCAGCCCAATAGCACAATTACCTCCGAGTATGCCATTAGGCGGGAAAGTGAGCATTTAGTAGAGCTTCGCAAAAATGTAGTGGCAACTAACGCCAAAGGCGATGTGTTTAAATCAGATGAATTGATATGGAATAATGCTACCCAGAAAGTAACCTCAAGTAAGCCGGTAACCATTACCCTTACAGACGGTACGGTGATATATGGAGATGGGTTAGAAACCAATTCTAAGTTCGATCCATGGACAATTCCGAACACCACCGGAAAGTTCAATGTCAACTCAAACATTTCTCAACAATAAAGTGTTTAAGAGCGCAAATTTTTGTTTTACAGATTTTTAATAAAATTGTATCTTGCGCCCTCTTTTAAATAAGTAAAAATTTATTTTATAGATTATATGGGTATAATGGGTTTTTTGCGCGAAAGGATGGGGGTGATACTTGTGGTTATCATCGGTCTCGCGCTATTTGCTTTTATTGCCGGTGAGGTAATTACTTACGGCAGGTCATTTGTAAGCGGCGGTACTAATGATTTGGGCGAAGTGGCCGGTCAAAAAGTATCGTATGAAGATTTTAACGATAAGGTAAAACAAGGTACCGAAGCGTTTATGCAGCAGTCGGGCCAAACCAGCCTTACTCCGCAAATTACCGATTACATTCAGGAAAACACTTGGAATCAAATCATCAGCCAGGCTATCTTCAAAAAAGAGATGGACAAAGTGGGTATCGTTGTGGGTGCTGATGAAATACAATCGTTAACCAGCGGTAAAAACGTTAGTCCGCAAATTGCACAGTATTTTACCGACCCTAAAACCGGTCAGTTAAACAGAGCTGCCCTAAACGATGTACTTACCCGTTACAGAAATGCTAAACCCGGCGATCCGCTGGTTCAACAGTGGGATAAACTGGTTACCAGCATTATTGAGCAAAAACGTATCGAAAAATACTTTGCTTTATTGCACAACGGTTTATACGCAAACTCACTGGATGCTAAGGATGATTACGAAGCCAAAAACAAACTGGTTAAGTTTAAGTATGCCGAGCTGTCATACGCATCATTGGCCGATAACAAAGTAAGTGTAAGCGAAAGCGATTATGAAGATTATTATAACGAGCACAAAGGGCAGTTTAAAAACCCGCAAGAATCTCGCAGTTTGGAATACGTAACCTTTAACGGTGCTGCTACCAAAGCTGATTCTGCCGCCATTCGTGCACAGGTTGATAAACTGGTGCCTGCTTTTAGAACCAGCACCAACGATTCGTTATTTGTACAGATAAATGCCGAAACCAAAGCACCTTTAATCTATCAGCGCAAAGGCCAGCTGGATCCGGTGTTGGATTCTGTGATGTTCAACGCTGCTCCTGGCTTTATTTATGGTCCGTTTGTATCAGGCGGTGCTTATAAAGTAGCTAAACTGGTTGATTCTCGTGTTGGTCCTGATTCAGTAAAGGCACGTCATATTTTAATCAGTGCGGCAAAAGCCGGTGGCATCGATAAAGCTTTATCACGAGCCGACTCATTGAAAAAAGTGATTCAAGGTGGTAAATCATTTGCCGATTTAGCTAAAGTTTTCTCTGAAGATACACAATCAGCAGAAAAAGGCGGTGAGCTGGGTACTTTTGGCCGTGGTGCTATGGTACCATCTTTTGAAGAAGCTGCCTTCAATGGCAAACCAGGCGAATTCAAAGTGGTAACTTCTCAGTTCGGTGTTCACCTGATTGAAATTGAAAGCCAAACGGGTTCATCAAAAGTGGTAAAAGTAGCTACTGTTGATAAGCCGATAGTGGCAAGCAACAAAACGCAATCTGCTGCTTATGCACAAGCACAAGCTTTTTTGGGTGCTGTAAACGAAGACAATTTTGTTCAGCAGGCTAAACAAAACAAGCTTACTGTAAAAACTGCCGATGATGTAAGCGGCGTTTCATCAGGTCTGCCAGGTTTGGATAATGCTCGTGAACTGGTAAGATGGGCCTACAAAGCTGACAAAGGCGATATTGTAGACCAGGTTTATACATCTGGTGATCAATACATCGTAGCGCGCCTGTCTCAAATCAAAGAAAAAGGCCAGTTACCGTTAGACGCTGTTAAAAATCAAATTAAACCCGAGGTTATCAACTACGTAAAAGGCAAACAATTAAGCAGCAAGCTAGAATCGGCCCTTAATGGTTCATCAAGCATTGAGCAAGTTGCTCAAAAAGCTGGCGTAAGTGCTGTGCCGGTAGAGAATGTGGTATTTGCTAACCCGGTAATACCAGGCTTATCATTAGAGTACAAAGTGGTAGGTCAGATATTTGGTTCACCGGTTAAAAAGTTGTCTAAACCAATTGCCGGTCAGCATGGTGTTTATGTAGTACAGGTTGATAGCTTTACCAACCCACCTGCATTAACTAACCCTGTTCGCGAGAAACAGCAAATTGTTCAAACAATGCTGCAACGTGCCGATAACTTAATATTTGACGCACTGAAAGATAAGGCGAATGTAAAAGATAACAGAGCCAAATTCTTATAACAGAAATTAAAGTAATTTTGTATCCGGAAACAGCGTTATACCTGTTTCCGGATTTTTATTTTATAGCTATGGATATACAGGAAAACATCATTAATAAAGTTGCCCAAAGCGGACTGGTTACGCTTGATCCAGCCAACTTTTATCCACCCGGCGAGCGGGTAGTATACGATATCAAGGATAATCTGTTTCATGGCCTTATCCTGCGCGAAAAAGATTTCAGAGAATTTGTAAAAGGCCACGATTGGTCGCAGTATGCCGGTAAAAATGTAGGAATTACTTGCACCGCCGATGCCATTGTACCGGCCTGGGCTTACATGCTGTTGGCTAACCGTATGGCGCCATATGCCCGCGAGGTAGTATTTGGCAATGCCGAGGTGCTGGAAACAGTGTTGTTTGAAAAAGCTATGGCCAAAGCCGATTTTGAGCAGTATCGCGATCAACGTATTGTGTTAAAGGGTTGCGGCGATATTGACGTGCCAGTATCTGCTTATGTAGAGCTTACCAAGCGGCTTACGCCTGTGGCCAAAAGTTTAATGTTTGGCGAACCCTGTTCAACTGTACCTATTTACAAGCGCAAAGATTAATAATGCAATTGAAGGATAGTTTGTATGCAACAGTAGCTAGCAGTTTAAACCTTGCTGCAGATGTAATGTCTGTTTTAAAAGGTTTTTTCTTATCTCGTTACATGGCTAAGTATACTTTATTATCAATGCTTGTTGCATTTACCCTGCAAGCATCAGCGCAAAATTTACCGCAGTTGGATGAGCCTGCTTTTAAGGCTGGCGAAGAATTAAACTACCGGCTTAAGTATGGTTGGTTTACCGGTGCCGAAGCACATTTACGTATTGAAGATGCCGATACGCGTTTTGAAGGCAAACCGGCCTGGCACATCATAGCCGATGGTAAAACTGCCGGCAGCTTTGATGTTTTTTACAAAGTGCGTAACCGGTACGAAAGTTATATAGACAAGAACACCCTGTTGCCTTACCTGTACACAGAAGACCGGCGAGAGGGAAAGTATAAGCATAAGGATAGAGTAACGTTTGATCATCAGGAGAATAAAATAACGGCTGATAAAGGTATTTTTCCCTTTAAAGGTAAGGTGTTTGATTTTCCTTCGGCATATTACTTTGCCCGGTGCCTGGATGTGTCTAAATTAAAAATAGGTGATAGGTTTGATGTGCCTTATTTTTTAGAAGATGGCATACATACGCTGGGTATTACCTACATGGGTAAAGAAAAAGCCGATTGCCCGATGGGTACATTTAACTGCCTTAAATTTAATCCTACCATAATACCCGGTCGCATCTTTAAAAAAGACAGCAAACTGTATTTGTGGATAAGTGATGATAACAACCGTATTCCTATCAAAGCCAATGTTGGCCTGATAGTAGGAAGCGTAACTATGGAATTAACCAATGCAAAAGGACTAAAGCATCCGCTTAACCCCCTAAGCAAATAGATAAAAGAATGATGATTGAGGTTGGTAGCACATTAGTGCATGAAGATGTAATATCGGAGAATTTTGTTTGTAATTTAAGTAAGTGTAAGGGCGCTTGCTGCCTGGAAGGTGATTCGGGCGCACCATTGGCAGCCAATGAGCTGGATATATTGAAGGAGATTTATCCGAAAGTAAAGCCCTATATGACGGCTAAAGGCGTGGCTACCATAGAGCGGGAAGGTACCCATGTAACCGATTTTGAAGGCGATTATACCACTCCATGCGTAGATACGAACAAAGAGTGTGCTTATGTTACCTGGGAAAACGGTATTACCAAATGTGCTATTGAAAAAGCGTGGGAGGCAGGCGATGTAAATTGGCGTAAACCTATTTCGTGCCATTTGTACCCCATTCGTACTACCAACTACCCGGAGTTTGATGTATTGCATTATGATCGCTGGAACATCTGTAGTCCGGCCTGTTCATTTGGTAGCGAACTTAAGGTTCGAGTGTTTGAATTTTTGAAAGAGCCGCTGATTCGTAAATATGGTGCCGAATGGTACCAGGAATTAGAAGAAGCTGTTGCCAGTATGTAAACCTTTTTATATGTTTATAGCGTATAAGTTTATACGCTAACTAATTTACTACAGCTTTGAAAGGAATTATACTTGCCGGCGGTTCAGGAACCAGGCTACACCCGTTAACTTTAGCAGTAAGCAAACAGATGATGCCGGTTTACGATAAACCGATGATTTATTATCCATTATCGGTGCTAATGCTGGCAGGTATCCGTGAAATATTAATTATTTCAACGCCGCACGATATGCCGCAGTTTAAAAAGCTGTTGGGCGATGGTTCTAATTTAGGTTGCCGTTTTGAATATGCTATTCAGGAAAAACCCGATGGTTTGGCGCAAGCCTTTGTCATTGGTGCCGACTTTATCGGTTCGGATAAAGTAGCGCTTATTTTGGGCGATAACATTTTTTATGGTGACGGTCTTTCTAATCTATTACAGGAGTGCAGCAGCCCGGATGGTGGTGTGGTATTTGCCTACCAGGTAGCCGATCCGGAGCGTTATGGTGTGGTTGAGTTTGATAGCAACAATCAAGTTATTTCAATCGAAGAAAAACCAACCGAACCTAAATCTGACTTTGCCGTACCTGGATTGTATTTTTATGACAACGAAGTAGTAGAAATTGCTAAGAACATTCAGCCTTCGCCACGCGGAGAGTATGAAATTACTGATGTAAATAAAGAATACCTGCGCCGTGGTAAGCTTAAAGTAGGTATACTTAGCCGTGGTACGGCCTGGCTGGATACCGGTACATTTGCATCGTTAATGCAAGCCGGTCAGTTTGTACAGGTTATAGAAGAACGCCAAGGCATCAAAATAGCTTGTATCGAAGAAATTGCCTATCGTATGGGCTTTATCGACGAAGCTAAGCTGACTGAAATAGCTGCCCCACTTACCAAAAGCGGCTATGGCCAGTATTTGCTTAAAATGCTTAAAAACAAGAAAGCATAATATAGGGTAGCCTTTTTGGCGACATATAATCTTAAAATATATAATTACGCCCGGCTTGCCGGGCGTAATTTGTTTTATAGCAACTTGAAAGTTTTGCAGATTCCTCAAGTCTTTCAATAGAAAACTTTCAGCAACTGAAAATCCGCTGTTCAATCGGTTGCAAATAGGTATAATCCCTATTTTTAATCGGTATAAATAAGCAATTGATTATCGCCAAACAGGCTAAAAACCTTAGCTTGGTGTAAATTACACCATAACCTATGGAAGAACTGAACAACGGAGCATTGCCAGACGGGCAGGAGCAGCCCGCTGGTAATCCAAGAAGAAATTTCCTGAAGCAATCTACACTGTTAACCGCTGTTGCTTTAACGCCAGGTGTGGCTGTTAAAGCCGCCGAAAACCATGTGGATGAGCAGGTAGCAGCCGTATTTGAAAAGCTGCCGCTTAATATCGAAATTAACGGAACCAAACATAACTTACTTATCGAGCCCCGCGTTACCTTGCTGGATTTACTGCGCGAGCAACTGGACTTAACCGGCACCAAAAAAGGCTGTGACTACGGCCAGTGCGGTGCTTGCACGGTGCATGTTGACGGTCACCGTGTAAACTCATGCCTTACTTTGGCTATGATGGTGGATGGTAAAAAAGTAACCACCATTGAAGGCTTGGCCAAAGGTGACGAATTACACCCTATGCAAGAGGCTTTCATTAAGCACGATGGCTTCCAATGCGGCTATTGTACGCCTGGACAAATCATGTCGGCTGTGGCCTGTGTCCGTGAGGGGCATGCCAATTCAGAAATGGAAATCAGGGAATACATGAGTGGTAATATCTGTCGTTGTGGCGCTTACCCCAATATTGTAAACGCTATTTTAGAAGTAAAAGCAGGAGGGCAGCAGGTATGAAGCAGTTTCAGTACATACGCCCGTCCACGCAGCAAAGCGTTATCGCCGCGTTAAGTCAGCCCGGTACCAAAATTATAGCCGGTGGCAGTAACCTGGTTGATTTAATGAAGCACGGTGTGATGACGCCGGATAAACTGGTAGATATTAATAAACTGCCGCTACGTACCATTACGCCAATCAAAAATGGTTTGCATATCGGCGCTTTAGCGCTCAATAGCCAGGTGGCCGAAGATAAGCAGGTAATGGAGAAGTTTCCGCTGTTGTCGCAGGCACTGAATGCAGGCGCATCGGCCCAATTGCGTAACATGGCAACCGTAGGTGGTAACATGATGCAGCGCACCCGTTGTCCGTATTTTTATGATATAGCTTTGCCTTGCAACAAGCGCAATCCGGGCTCGGGCTGCGGCGCTTTGGAAGGCTTTAACCGTATGCATGCCATTTTTGGCATGAGTGATAAATGTATTGCCGTGCACCCGTCGGATATGGCTGTAGCCATGACTGCGCTGGATGCCACCGTTATCATAGCCGGTAAGAAAGGTGAGCGCCGTTTGCCTTTTGGCGAGTTTCACCGCCTGCCGGGCGATACGCCGCAACTGGACAATAATTTGGCTAAAGACGAACTGATTGTAGCGGTAGAGATCCCAACTAATAATTACGCTGCCCACAGCTATTATTTAAAAGTGCGCGACAGGGCATCATACGCCTTTGCGCTGGTATCGGTAGCTGCGGCTTTGGATATTGATAACGGAACTATCCGCTCAGCCCGTTTGGCTATGGGTGGTGTAGCACATAAGCCATGGCGCTTAACGGCAGCTGAAAAGGCGCTTGTAGGTAAACCAGCTACGGCAGCCAGTTTTGAGCAGGCTGCACAGTTAGCCATGCAAGGGGCAAAAGCATTTAAGGATAATGCCTTTAAACTGAAACTGGCACCGGCTACCATTGTAGAAGCGTTAACACATGCAGCAGGATTAGTTTAGTTATAGGTTGTGTGTGGCGAGTTGTCTGCAAAATGACATTTGCCAAAATTTATTTTATAACACACAACTAAAAACTGACACCGACAACACAAAACCACCATGAAACAACAAGAACTTTTAAATATACCGCCGTTTACCGAAGGCATAGACCGGGTAGATGGCAAATTAAAGGTTACCGGCGCAGCTAAATATGCGGCCGAGCACAACCTGCCTAATATGGCCTGGGCAGTGCTGGTGCCCAGCACCATCACCAAAGGCACTATCAAAACGATTGACACCAAAGCAGCCGAGCGTGCACCTGGTGTTTTAAAGGTGATCACTTATCAAAATGCCCCTAAACTGCCGGGGTATGATAGTGGTAAAGACCCCAGTAAACCACCAACCGGTGGTGGTCCGCTACGGTTATTTATAGACAATACGGTAAAGTTTAACGGCCATCCTATTGCTATGATAATTGCCGATAGCTTTGAACGGGCCACTTACGCAGCAGCGCAGGTAAAAGCTACCTATGCCGAAGAACCGTTTCAAACGGACACTTCAAAAAAACTGGATCAGGCACAAATGCCTAAAGGCCCGCGTTTTGAAGATTATAAGCGCGGTAACCCCGACGACTGGAAAAATGCACCGGTAAAAGTGGAAGAGGAATACATCATCCCTATCAACGTACACAACCCCATGGAGCTAAGCGCCATTGTGGCACACTGGACGGCGGATGATAAAGTTACTGTATACGACAAGACGCAAGGCGTAAAATCAACCCAGAATGCAATTGCCCAGGCGTTTAAGCTACCACCCGATAATGTGCAGGTAATAGCCAAGTTTGTGGGCGGCGCTTTTGGTAATGCCCTGCGTACCTGGCCGCACGAAACGGCTGCTGTAATGGCTGCTCAGTTGATAAAGCGACCGGTAAAGCTGGTGCTAACCCGCGAATTACAATTTAATTCGGTAGGCTATCGCCCATACACTTGGCAAAAAATAAGCGTAGGTGCTACTGCAGATGGAAAGCTGACCGGTTTGATCCACGAAGCTAAAGGGCAGACTTCTACCTTCGAGGAATTTACCGAGGGAACGGTTAACATGTCGCGCTTTATGTATGCCTGCCCAAGCGTAGGTACTATTTATAAAATTGCACCGGTTGATGTAAATACACCAACCTGGATGCGTGGCCCTGGCGAGGCTACCGGTGCTTTTGCGCTGGAGTCGGCTATTGACGAGTTGGCTTACAAACTGAACTTAGACCCTATCGAGTTGCGTGTACGCAACCATGCCGATACTGATCCGGAAACGGGCAAGCCATTTAGCACCAAGTACCTGAAAGAAGCTTATGAATTAGGTGCCGACAAGATTGGTTGGAAGAATCGTCCTGCTAAACCGGGCACACTCACCGAAGATGGCTGGCTGGTAGGCTACGGCATGGGGTCGGGCGTGTTTGGCGCAGGGCGTGGCCGTGCTACGGTAAAAGCAACTATGCTGGCCGATGGTATGCTGTTGGTGCAAACCGCTGTAACTGATATTGGCGTGGGCACAGGTACGGCCATGACACAGGTGGCCGCCGATGCTTTTGGCATACCGTCCAGCCGTATCAAATTTGAATGGGGTGATTCGTCTTTGCCCCCATCACCAACGCAGGGCGGTTCTATGATCACCTCAACGGTGGGTGGTGCGGTGCATGATGCCTGTACAGCGCTCAAAGAAAAGTTCCAGCAGCTGATAGGCAACGGCGGTACAGATAAGCCTGATTATATACAGGTGCTTAAAGATAAAGGCTTGCAGCAACTGGATGTAACAATTACTTCGTCCGGCTCGTCTGAGATGCGCAACTTTTCGAGTTACTCTTACTCGGTGCATTTTGTGCAGGTAAAGGTTCATCCTAAAACTGGTGTCATACGGGTAAACAAAGTAGTGTCGGTAGCAGATTCTGGTCATATCGTGAGCCCCAAAACGGCACGCAGCCAGGTAGTAGGTGGCGCTATAGGTGGTATTGGACAGGCTTTGATGGAGGAAGGTGTAATCGATCACCGTTATGGGCGGTATGTAAATGCCGATTTGGCCGGTTACCATGTGCCGGTACATGCTGATATTCCGCAAATTGATGCCTTGTTTGTAAACAAGCCTGATTATAAAGTGAACCCCATGGGTGCCAAAGGTATGGGCGAAATTGCTTTGATAGGAATGTCGGCCGCCGTAGCAAATGCGGTTTACAATGCTACCGGTAAACGCATCCGCCAGTTACCTATTACGCCTGATAAGGTAATGATGGGTTAATTGGCTCGTCTGGAATATATAAAACTAAGCAATCTTAAGCTATGTTATATTGATATAGATTGAGATTGCTTTCTTATTTAAATCATCAGTTTGAATATCCGCAGAAATTATATAGCCCTTGGTTTAATACTGGGTGTCGCTTTAGGCATTGCTACACGGCGGCTGGTTATTGGTATATGTATAGGGCTAGCTATTGGTGTGATGCTAAATGGCTTGCAAAACAGGCCGAGGAAGTAGTGTGCAGCTCTTGCGCTAAGTATGCTTTTGTATAATTTTCTTTGTATCAATTCACTCTCCTGCATTTTTACTTTATTTGCTATCTTGTAATACCACTGAAGCAGTTACCATAATGACCTATTGTTTAGGAATAAAAGTGAAGGAGGGCCTGATTGCCATTGCCGACACACGCATTACCTCGGGCACCGATACCACCATCAAAAAAAAGATCACCATTAAGCAAAAAGACAAGTTCTCGCTTTTTGTAATGACCAGCGGCCTGCGCTCTGTGCGCGATAAGGCAGTTACTTATTTTGAAGAAATACTGGAAACGCAAGAATTTGATAAGCTATACAAAGCTGTAAATGCCTTTGGCGAACAAGTACGCCGGGTAGCTAACGAGGATAGGGAAGTGCTTGAAAAAGCCGGTTTTAAGTTTGATTTAAATACGGTTATCGGCGGTCAGTTGAAAGACGACGAGGAGCATAAGCTTTATATGCTTTATCCGGAGGGTAACTGGGTAGAGCTTGGGCAGGGGGCGCCTTTTGTTATCATCGGTAATTCGGGCCCAGGCAGGGCCATGCTCAACCGGATGCTCAATGAAGACACGGATATGCGTTTGGCGCTTAAAGCAGGCTTCCTGTCGTTTGATTCAACCAGGGTAAGTACCAATAATGTAGATTTTCCTATTGATGTGGTTTTATATCCCAAAAACTCATTCTGTTTAGCCGAACAGCGTTACGAGCAACAGGATTTGCAAAAAATTTCCAGCCAATGGGCCGAAGAATTGAAAAATGCCCTGCAAAACGTATCGGATGACTGGATGGATAAAGCCTTTGATAAACTGCCTAAGCCGGTTAGTCATGAAATTTAACGTATCTACCAACTTACAGTATGATGTTGGACCGATAAGTACTTTAGTGCTCAACATTCATGCTTTGCGCACGCTGCATCAAACGGTGTTGAACGAAAGCTTGATTATTGATCCGTACCTAAAAGCGGAAGAAATAACTTCGGTAAACAGCGAAAGCCGTTTTGCGCGGATAGAAGTAACAGAAGCTGCCAGTCTGCATATTGCTTATTCGGCCACGGTAGATAATTGCTACAAAACGGTAGATGGTACCAATAAGCAAGAAGCACCCGTTGCTCATTTAGATAGCGCAGTATTACCTTACCTGTATCCCAGCCGTTATTGTCAGTCAGATAAGTTATATCGTCTGGCCAATAACCTGTTCGGGCAATATCAAAATCCATTTGAAAAAGTGATGGCCATTACTGATTGGATATACCAGCGGGTAGAATACTTGAGCGGCTCAACCAATTCGCAAACCTCTGCTTTTGATACAGTCACCGAGCAAGCTGGTGTATGTCGTGATTTTGCCCATCTGGGTATTGCATTGTGCCGGGCATCCACCATTCCGGCCCGTTACTTCACCGGCTATTCCTATAAACTGAACCCGCCCGATTTTCATGCGTGTTTTGAAGCTTATTTAGGTGGCGAGTGGGTGTTGTTTGATGCTACCAAATTGGTGCCGTTAAATGGTTTGGTTAAGATAGCTACCGGTCGTGATGCTGCGGATACAGCCATTGCCAACTTGTTCGGCAACATCAACTGTAAATATATTCAGGTGGATTGCCAGTTAGCTGAAGGTGAAAGCTTTGAGCCGTTATATTATCAGCCTGATAATCTGCAATTTATATATTATATGTAATGGCTGTTGTATTAACTACCGAGCGCTTGCTGCTGCGTGAATTTGACATGCAGGATGCTCCCTTTGTACTTGAACTGTGCAATACATCCACATGGCTCCAATACATTGGCGACCGCGGCGTAACCTCACTGGCCAATGCTATTAATTATATTATCAACGGCCCTTTGTACAGTTATAAAACTTACGGCTTTGGATTGTCAGTAATTGTACTGAAAGATACCGGCAAGCCCGTAGGTATGTGTGGCTTAATTAAGCGGGATACGTTAGAGGATATAGATATTGGCTATGCCTTGCTGCCACAGTATGAAGGCAAAGGATATGCTTATGAAATAGCAGCAGCAACAGTTAAGTATGCAGTTCATGATTTGAAACTTGCCCGCTTGGTAGCGCTTACAGGTTTGGATAACTATCGTTCTATGGCTTTGCTGCAAAAGCTGGGCTTTCATTACGAAAAGGATATTCAACTTACGCCGGACGATAAGTTATTAAAGCTTTTTACTTATAACGTTAGTTGATATCATGCTTAACCTAATTGCCTCTACAACTTACTATACCGGTTTTCGCATTACATAATCATTCATCCAGTAAGGCCCAATCGGAACATCTTCTTCATAAGCTATACTAAATCCCATTTTCTCATAAAAGCCCGTGGCCTGGTTGTAGCGGTTTACGTTAAGTTCCAGTATATGCTTGCCAGCCTGGCGCACTTTATCAGCCACAGCATTGATTAAAATTTTACCATAGCCTTTGCCTTGCGTTTGTGGCAGGCAATATAGTTTGTGCAGTTTGTATATTTCCTTGTCTTCTTCACGCGGCGAGTAAGAGGCAAAAGCAACGGGTTGTCCGTTTTCTTCCAAAATCAAAAACTCTTGTGTGGCATTTTCTATCTGCTGACTGATTTTATCTACATCGTAAATCACATTCAGCATGTATTGTATTTGCTCGGTTGCTAAAATTTCAGCATAGGTAGTCCACCAGGTTTTATTGGCTATGTCTACTATGGTTGCTGCATCAGCAGCTACGGCATTGCGTATTAAAAACATGTTCTTTTAAATTTAATACTTGTATCTGTTTCCCCAAAGTTTTCGCAGTTTCTCTCTGGCTTCATTTTCTCTGGCATTATTGCCTGGGTCATACAATTTAGTGCCTTTAATAGTGTCAGGTAAAAAGTCCTGATCGGTAAAATTGCCTTCGTAGCTGTGGGCATACTTGTAATTTTTACCGTAACCAATGTTTTTCATCAGTTTGGTAGGGGCATTGCGTAGGTGCAGCGGTACTGGTAAATCGCCGGTTTGCTTCACCAGCGCCATAGCTTCGTCAATGGCCATGTAGCTGGCGTTGCTTTTGGCAGATGTGGCTAAGTAAACGGCGGTTTGCGAAAGGATAATACGCGCCTCAGGCATACCAATTACGTTTACCGCCTCAAAACAGCTTTGGGCCAATAGCAAGGCATTGGGGTTGGCATTGCCAATATCTTCAGATGCCAGGATAAGCATCCGGCGGGCAATAAACAATGGGTCTTCGCCACCTACCAGCATCCGGGCCAGCCAGTATACCGCCCCATTTGGGTCACTGCCCCGCATGGATTTAATGAAGGCCGAAATAATATCATAATGCTGCTCGCCGGCTTTATCGTACAAGGCCATATTCTGCTGCACATTTTCCAGTACGGCCTCATTGGTAATGATGATCTCGGGACTGTCCATCGCATTTATCAGCAACTCAAATATGTTTAACAGTTTGCGTGCATCCCCACCCGACAAGCGTAACAATGCCTCATAATCCTGTATGCTGATGTTTTTTGCTTTCAAGGTTTCATCTTCGTGCATCGCCTTTTGCAATAGTTCAATCAAGGCATCTTCATGCAGATGCTGCAAAATATAAACCTGGCATCGCGACAGTAAAGCCGAGATCACCTCAAAAGACGGATTTTCGGTAGTAGCACCAATCAGCGTTACAATACCCCGTTCTACCGCACCAAGCAATGAATCTTGCTGCGATTTGGAAAAACGGTGAATCTCATCAATGAACAATACGGGTAATGTTTGCCCACCTTGTTTTAATAAAGATGCTTTTTCGATCACCTCGCGCACGTCTTTTACGCCTGAATTGATAGCACTCAGTGAAAAGAACGGACGCGATAAGGTCTGCGATATAATATAAGCCAGCGTTGTTTTGCCAACCCCCGGTGGTCCCCAAAAAATCATCGACGGCAGGTTGCCCGACTCGATGGCCTTACGCAACACGGCACCCGGACCTACCAGATGCTTTTGCCCAACATAATCATCCAGCGTACGCGGACGCATCCGTTCGGCTAAAGGCGGCAGATTGTTCATGCCGATAAAATTCGGGAAAGTTCGATTTAAATCCTAATGTTATTAGTAAAGGGAGGGGTGTTTGTTTGTTTGTTTGTTCGTTTCTGCTTTGTGCTGGTGCAGTGCCTTGTTAGGATAGGTTTATACTTTGACCACCGCCTGTGGAAGTCACTTTTCTTCTTTACCGCAAAAAAGAAAAGTAACCAAAAGAAAAAGGCTCTCGGCCGCACCTTCTTTCTACTCAAGGCAGTACTTGTACTTAAGTCAGTAGCTACCGAAAGAAGCTGAATGCCGATTCTTTTGTCGGTTATGTTCTGACTGTGCTTTACTTTGAACGAGGATAGAAAAAAAACAAAAAAAAGCGCAAAGGCCCGCTATCGCGCCCGGGCCAGCGATGTCCTTATGGGCAGACAGGTGATCGCGAGAGCTAGGCCTTTTTGGATACTTTTGTGGCTATGACAAAAGTATCTAGCCCCTGCGGCAATGAGCAGACGAAGTGAGTAAAAAATCACTGAAGAAAGTTAAATACGCATCAACAGAAAATAAATTAGCACAACACAAAACCATCTTAAAACGTTTAAAAATCAATTATGCTCACCACCTTCCATCAGCAAAACTACCACCAGCTATGCGATGAATTAGCTGGCATGGACGCTGATTTCAAAAACAGTATACAAAACTATGGCTACCCGCCATACTGGTCGCGTACGAATACATTTGAGTCATTGGTGCATATTATTCTGGAACAGCAGGTGTCGATGGCCTCGGCTCTATCAGCGTTAAATAAGCTAAAAGAAAGCGTACAAGAAATAACGCCTGCCCGTGTTTTGATGTTGACGGATGAGGAGTTGAAAGCTTGTTATTTTAGTCGGCAAAAAACAACTTATGTGAAATACTTAGCCGAGGCTTTATTAAGCGGACAAATAAACTTGCAAGTGTTAGAACAATTGCCGGATGATAAAGTACGAACGGAATTAACGAAGCTGAAAGGTATTGGCAACTGGACAGTCGACATTTACCTGTTGATGATATTACACCGAACAGACGTGTTTCCCATCGGCGATTTGGCTATAGTAAACGGAATGAAACGTTTAAAACGGTTACCTGCCAGTACCACAAAAGAAGAGCTTTTATACATGGCCGAAGCTTGGCGGCCGTATCGCAGTGTAGCAGCTATGTTATTGTGGCATTACTATTTAAACGACCGAAAGTAACATGAGATAGTCGATAATAATGTAATAGATAATTCATATTCCCATATTTTTAATTATCTTTCTGTCAAATAAACAAACAAAATTTTTTGAATTGAATTATCGGTGATATAATTGCCAACTGATAACTACCTGCACAAATGAAAATCGGCCTGCTGTTTGGTTCATTCAACCCTATACACATCGGACATTTAATTATTGCCAACTACATGGCCAATCATACTGAACTGGATAAGGTTTGGCTGGTAGTTACACCGCAAAATCCACTTAAAAAGTACGGTAGTTTAATTAATACTTATGACCGATTGGAAATGGCCCGATTGGCAACAGACAATGCCGACAATATTGAGGTAAGCGACGCGGAACTGAAACTGCCGCAACCCTCATACACTATTGACACCCTAACACACCTGAAAGAGAAATACCCGCAGCACGAGTTTGTGCTGATTATGGGTTCTGATAATCTGGCCAGCTTACACAAGTGGAAAAACTATAAACTTATTCTGCGTGATTATCGCATTTACGTATACCCGCGCCCTGGCTATGAGAACGCTGAACTGGCTTCGCACGAATCGGTAACCATAACCATGACGCCGTTGATGGAGCTATCTGCTACCTTTATCCGCACCGCATTGGCTGCTAAAAAGAATGTACAATATTTTGTGCCCGATGCCGTGCTACAGTTTATTGAAAGTAAGAATCTGTATCGTTAGATAAAGACTTGGTTATTGCACGTTATAAATCTTGAATCCTGATTCTATACTCTTGCATCTAAAACCCCTATCTTTGTAAGGTGAGCGAGAAAACTATCCTAAAACTGCAACTGCCAACCGATCCGCGCTGGGTAACTAACGTGGTAGAAAGCAATATTGAAGAAATTTTGACCGATCATGCTTTTTGCGAGCAGAAAGCGGCCAGTAATGCTATTACCCTTATTGTGCAAAATCCAAACCTGTCTGATTTGGTTCAGGAAATGGCATTACTGGTACAAGAGGAAATGGATCACTTTAAGCGCGTGCACGATATTATCTTGGCACGGGGTTACGTGCTGGGGCGTGAGCGAAAGGATGACTATGTGGGGGAGTTGTTGAAATTTATGAAAAAGGGTGGTAGTCGCGAAGAGCAGTTGATAGACCGCCTGCTATTTGCCGCCATGATTGAAGCCCGCAGCTGCGAGCGCTTTAAAGTATTATCCGAAAATATTAACGATGCCGAACTGGCTGCGTTCTACCATGAACTGATGATCAGCGAAGCCACTCATTATACAACCTTCATTCGCTTGGCTAAAAAATATGCCGGCAAAATAGATGTTGATAAACGCTGGACCGATTTCCTGGCTTATGAAGCGCAGGTGATTCAGAATTATGGTAAGCGAGAGACGATTCATGGGTAGGGTTGCTTTATTGTTAGTTAGTGCTTGTTGAACATCTTTCAGCATTTCATTAGGATAGAGATGTTCTTTGACCACAGCCTGTGGAAGTTAATTTTTCTTTTACCGGAAAAGAAAAAGTAACCAAAAAGAAACCTCTCGGCCGCACCTTCTTTCTACTTAGGTCAGTACTTGTACTTAAGTCAGTAGCTACCGAAAGAAGCTGAATGCCGATTCTTTTTTTGGAGGTATTGTTCTGGCAGTGCTTTTGTTGAATAAGGATAGAGAATGGAGATAGAAAAAGAAGGGCAAAGGCCCGCTGTTGCGCCCGGGCCGGCGATGGCCTTGCGGGCGGTGAGGTGATCGCAACAGCTAGGCTTTTTTNTGGAGATAGAAAAAGAAGGGCAAAGGCCCGCTGTTGCGCCCGGGCCGGCGATGGCCTTGCGGGCGGTGAGGTGATCGCAACAGCTAGGCTTTTTTGGTTCTTTTGTAGCTATGACAAAAGAACTAGCCCCTGCGGCAATGAGCAGACGATGTAAGTTTAGTAGCATCAAAGAAAGTTAAGCTCCAAGCACAAACCCAAGCTAGCAGCACAGCCTACATCAACGTAGGAAAATTATTTGATTGCTTCCACATCACCGTTTTTCCCAACGATGAGAAAATCATTGCCTCGCTAGATCATTATTCGCAACCACCCCAACTACATTCTGCAAATAATTATCCATCATCTCAATATTCACAATGTCGTTGATAAGCCCAATGTGCATATCCGGTCGAATGATCAGTGCTTTAGTTTGCCCTTCGCGAATACCAAAGGCATCAAACACCTGCTGGTTTTTTACGGATGGCGGTAAATGGAAAAAGTTGAGGAGACCTGAGTAGCATTGGGTAATCCATCGGGCGAGGGTGAACAAAAACATTTCGGGCAAATCGCCTAGGGTAATTAAGGTGAAACCGGGCTTGCTGCACCAGGCATGTAAATCCGTTAATTGCAGTTTCTTTTCATCATATACTGGCAGGTAGGGCAAACGGTCTCCGGCCCTAATACTAGTTAACTGACTTAAATGTAAAGATAAGGTACTATGTGGATAGCTAATGCCGGTTTGTGATATTCGCTTAAAAAATTCAAAACGCAGTTTTTCATTTTTCCATGCCCGTTTAAGCACTATGGGCAGCAGCCATTTTTTGAAAGTGTTTGCCAAAAAGCTTTGCGACATGATAATTTTAAAGGCCCGGTCGGTAGTTTTAAGCAGTTCGCGGGCTACCGGCATGCGCTCGGTGGCATAGGTATTTAATATGCCGGGCTGTAATTGCCGTTTGATAACACCCGCCAGTTTCCATGACAGGTTATAAGCATCCTGCAAACCCGTATTCATGCCCTGTCCACCCACGGGCGAGTGGATGTGTGCCGCATCGCCAATTAAAAAGCACCGGCCCTGATTGAATTTATCCGCCATACGGTGATGCAGGCGATAGGTGGTAAACCAGTTGCACTGTTTAATTTGAACTGTTGCTTTTACCTTTTCGTTGATGTGTGGTAATACTTCATCCAGTTTCAAATCTGGTTTATCAGCTAAGCTGGCCGGTAAATTACCCACCACCCGAAAAGCATTTGCCTCGGGCATCGGGAAAAAGCCGGTAAAGCCATTATTGGTTAAATATAGATTTACAAAATCATCCGTATGATCGAGTACCACATCGGCCAGATAAAATGAACTGGGATAGGTGTCGCCGGTGAAAGGTATATTCAATTGATGCCTTACCGTGCTATGTGCACCATCAGCGCCGATGAGCCAGTTGCAGGTTAGGTTTAACTCTGTATTATCAGTTTTAAGCCTTATGGCTATCTGGTTAGTTAGCTGTTTTAAATCAACTAAACTAGTGTTCCAGTAAACCGGGCAGCTGTTGTTGGTTAGATAGCTAAGCAGTGCCCGCTCATTTTTGCTTTGCTGATAAACAAATACGTAAGGATAAGGCGTGTATCCGCTACCTGCGTCATTGATAGGAAAGGCAGCCAGTTGGGTGCCTGAGTGGTAAAAGTGCAATCCCTGGGCTTGCTTGCCACCTTTAAGCACTTCATCAACAATCCCTAGTTGGCGATAAATCTCCAGCGATCTGGCTTGTACTGCTAATGCTTTGGATTGGTGGGTAGGGCCTTGGCGGCTGTCAATAATTATGGGTTGGATGCCATACCGCAGCAACTGGGCGGCCATCATTAGGCCCGAGGGGCCAGCGCCTACAATCAGTACTTCGGTATGTTGATTGTTCAGGCGCATATATCAGGCGTGAAAAAGTAAAAATATAGTTGGCTTTTTATGTAGATCAGGCGTTTGCTTTTTCCAATTGGCAACGGTTTGTGTTTTCACCAGTTCGTCTGCCGCTGTTAAGTTGCAGGCAATACACAAGCGCGTATTAGGCTTACAGGTTTTCAATATTTCTTCGAGCAACTGATTATTGCGAAACGGCGTTTCAATAAAAAGCTGAGTTTGTTTAAAGCGCTCGGCGGCACCTTCCAAATCTTTAATTCGTTTGCTGCGCTGCGCTTTATCAATAGGCAAGTAGCCGTGAAAAGTAAAGCTTTGCCCGTTAAAGCCCGATGCCATTAGTGCCAGCAAAATAGAGCTGGGGCCAACCAACGGCACTACTTTGATGCCTTTACGGTGTGCTTCGGCTACTATATCCGCGCCGGGGTCGGCTATACCGGGGCAGCCAGCCTCGCTCATCAACCCTGCGTCTTTACCGGCTATCAAACCCGTGAAAAAGCTATTGATATCATTGTCGCGCTGGTGCTTGCCATAGTCATGAATAACAAGCTGGCTTTGCGGAATGGTTAGGCCGGCCAGTTTCAAAAATTTTCGGGCGGTCTTTTCATTCTCAACAATATACTCGCTAATCTGGTTAATAGTATGTACCAGATAAGGCGTGAAGGATTGGGCCGCAGCATCATCTGCAAGCGGAACCGGGATTAAATAAAGTGTTCCGGCGGGCATATTGCAAATGTGAAGTTTTTATTTTTAAATTAGGTAAAAGCAAAGGAGTTAAATATGAAATCATTAGGTGTAAACTGGTTTATTGAGGGCGCAATTGATTTTGAATACAAAAAGTATGTGCTTTTAGACTATCTGCAGGAAATTAACCGCCACTTTGATAAAAGCCGCCTATACCCTAACCTTACCGATCTGATATTCCATTACAATAATTTACTGAGCTTTAAAAAAGACAAATCGGTATTGCAGCAGGCTTTTCCGCAAAGGCTAACCCAGGCAGACATTGAAGCCGTAAAGCTGACTTATCAAAAAATGGTGCAGGATGATACTACCATGCACGAAATTGAACGCATCATTGCTTATGCCCTATGCAAAATGGACCCGGCTCTGCAAACCGGCCGGGAAATATATGATTTTGTAGAAAGCCGACTGGCTATTGACCCGGTAGGGGTAGTCCCCTTAACGCCGTTTTACGGTTACTTTAATTTGCGCAACGGCAAAGAAACCACCAACTGGATTTATGAATACCAGATCACCATTTTTGAAAGTCAGGATGATAAGTACCGGGGCATCAATATATCGCTGGTAGATACTTACGAGCAAAGCTTAGCAAACACTCTTGAATCTATCAAACAAAAACTCATCAAAAAGCGAAAACACCTGCCTAACCCGGCCATGTATTATGTACATAGCGATATCACTTTTCCGCTGGAGCAAACCTTGTTGCCTGTAGCCAAAAGGAGCTTAGTGAAGTATATATCTAATGCAGCTTGATCGGTTACCAGTGTTGAGGTTCGAGTGACCAAAAATAAAAGCGCCATCTTGCACAATTGTGTAAGATGGCGCTTTTAAAAAATATTGCATATATCTCGTACCTGTCCACAGGGCACTCGTTACCGATTACTTCAATTTACTAAGCGCTTCTCTAATCCGCGGAATCATCGCCTGAATATCTTCTAGTGATGAAGTACCCACCGATGCGCGGAACCAGTTCACGTTGCCGTCAGTGCCAAAGGCTGAAAATGGTACCAGTGCTACTTTCGCTTCTTTAATCAGGTAAAAGTTGATATCGGCTGATGTATTCAGTACTTCGCCTTCTGGTGTGGTTTTACCGGTATAATCTGCTTTTACGGTTAAGTAGATAGCGCCCATCGGTTCAATAGCATCTACTGCAAAACCTTCAGATTTTAACTGCTGAAAGCCTTGGTACAAGGTGTTTAGGCACTCCTGGATGCGAGACTTAAAAATATTCAGATAATTATGAACCTGCTCGCTGTTTTGAATGTATTTGGCTGTAGCTACCTGCTCGGCTTTAGGTGCCCAGGCACCCATATGGCCTACAATAGAACGCATTTTGGCAATCACTTTCTCCGGACCAAAGCCCCAGCCTACGCGTACGCCAGTAGCGGCTAAGCATTTGGAGATGCCATCGATATATATTACATAATCCTTTAATTTAGGGCGTAAAGTAACCGGATCAACATGCTTTTTACCGAAGGTAAGCATGGCGTAAATCTGGTCGTACATAATGTACAGCGGTTTTTCGCCTCGCTGACGACTCGCGTTTTCCGCAATCACCAAATCGCAAATCTCTTCCAGGTCAGATTGCTCGAACATAGTACCCGTAGGGTTTTGCGGCGAGCAAAGTGCCAGTAGGGTAGCCCCTTTTAAATGCGGTGCTACATCGGCCGCTTTAGGCAAAAAGTTATTTTCGGCAGTAGTTGGAATTTGGATTTCTTGAGCACCGGTAATATGACAATAGTGGTTGTTGTTCCAGGATGGTGCCGGATAGATCACTTTATCGCCCGGATCAACCAAAGCTAAAAATACTGAGTAAATCAACGGACGGGAGCCACTGGCAATCAAAATCTCATTCGGCGTAGCCTGAATGCGAAGCTCTCTTTCTAAAAATGCTGATACCTGTTTGCGCAACTCTAACATACCATCAGCCGGAGGGTAGTTGGTATGGTTAGCCTGGTAAGCTTCTATAATATCATCACGCAGTTCGCTGGGAATGGGATAGATGTTGGGGTCAAAATCGCCAATGGTTAAATTGGCAATGTTTTGCCCTTGTCTTTTCAGTTCGTTAATCTCGTTTCCTATTTTTATGATCTCAGAGCCTTTTAAGGTTTGAGCCAATACTGATACAGCCATAGTTTTATGTTTGAGCGGTAAAGATAGGGGTTTACAATCAAGAGCCAAGAATCAAGAAACAAGACAACAGTTTCATCATAGAATTGATACAAAACGAAAGTGGCCTAAATAAAAAAGCCGTTCAACTGAACGGCTTTTTGAGTATGTTAATTTTATATCGAGAAACTATACTACTGACGGTTTCCGTAATCTGATAATACGCATCCAGTGCATAGCCTTCATAACCGGGTATACCGGATCAACTTCAAACCAGCGTGCGCCAAAGTTGGGGCTGTTAGGGCGTTTGTGGTGATTGTTTTGAAACAATTCGCCTAGCATCAAAAAATCGAATGGGGTGGTGTTTTTTGATTTGTCGCCGTTGTCAAAGTTTGAATAGCCATATTTATGGCCGCACCAGTTTACAATAGCGCCATGTAACGGGCCCATAATAAATTGGATTGGTAACAAAAGCCATAACCACCATACGGTAGCAAACTTTAAGTAAAACAAAAAGTATAAAACGCCCCATGCAATGCGGGTAATATTCAATGATCCGTAATAGTCAATTAAGCGCCATTCGGGGTAGTTACCTTTAAATTGAGCGTCCGGTTCTTTAAGCCTTCTTTCATACACTCTGAAGCTGATAGCAGTACGGTACATCATCTGAAATACGTCTGTAAAGAAGTGCGGCGAGTGCGGATCCTTTTCCGTATCACTGTAGGCATGATGCTCGCGGTGCATAATAGCATATGCACGCGGATTTAAAAACGAGGAGCCCTGGCAAACAAAAGTTAATACGTGAAAAACACGCTCGGTAACCTTGTGTGTGGTAAACATTTTATGCGCTGCATAGCGATGCAAATAAAATGTCTGGAAAAATAACGACAAGAACCAATGGGCAAAAAAGAAAATAATAATAATCACGTTGACTGCTAATTAGATATTTTTTAAATATCGTACAAGTATAATTTGTTTTGCAAAAGTAATACTTTAATATCAGTTTGGTGTCACCCAAAAACAATAAAAGCCACCTCATTTTAGGTAGCTTTTATCATTGTTTGTTGTAAAACAAAGTTTTACGCTATAGCTTTTGTGTTATTGCTTACTCCTGAAAGATTAAATTGTTGTGCCAGTAATTGGTATGATTCTAACCGGTCGTCAAAATCTTCGGCAATGGTGATGGCAATCAATTCACCTACATTATAGGTGTTGGCCATGCGTGTCAGCTTATCTTTAATTTCATCGGGTGTACCGGTTACCACGCGATGGCGGTTAAAGCGTATGCGTTCTTGCTCGGCAGCGGTATACGTTACATTCTTGATGTCGTCAAAGCTGACCGGATTCAGATTGCCGCCGCGTTCCAGCTGGGTAAAGCGGTAATCCATCATGGCCTGGTGTTGCCTGATTTTTTCTTCATCTTCCGAACAGAATACAAACAGCGCCACGTTAACAATCGGGTTTTGTAAGTCTTCCGATGGTTGAAACTTGGCGCGGTATAATTCTACCGCCTGAGCACCACCCACCGGATTGATAAAATGGGCAAATGAAAAGCCGGTGCCAAAATGTGCGGCAAATAAACCGCTTTGGCCGCTACTGCTCAGCATCCACATTTCGGGTACGGTTTGCACCTGCGGTATAGCGCGTATTTTTGTTTGCACGGGGCCTTCTTCGGCGCGGTCATGAAAGTAGTTCTGTAAATCAAGCAGCTGCTCTACAAAATCCTGCTCCCTAAAATTGTTAGACGGATTCAGTACCGATGCCGTAATACGGTCGGTTCCCGGTGCGCGACCTAAGCCCAAATCTACCCGGCCCTGAAAAAGGGCTTCCAGCATCCGAAAGTTTTCGGCTACTTTAAGGGCGCTGTGGTTAGGCAGCATAATACCGCCCGAACCAATACGGATGTTTTGCGTTTGGCTGCCCAGATACGCCAGTAATACTTCGGGAGTAGACCCGGCCAGGCCGCCGGTGTTATGATGTTCAGATATCCAAAAGCGTGTGTATCCTAATTGATCGGTTAATTTTGCCAGCTCAACGGTTTCGCGTACGGCCTGCTCGGCAGTAACGCCTTTGCGTATCGGCGACTGGTCTAAAACACTTAAACGAATTTGATTCATAGCCATATCTGCACAATAATCAGACTATGCAATTGGTTTGGCAGTATCAATTTTATTTTATGGCGTTTGGATTATAAAAGCAAAACCATGCTTACTTCCTCAGATAATTTTTAATTTTATTGAACAAACCTTGTCCAATGATTCGTTTACTACTGCTTATCAATATTTTTATTACTAAACCGCAGGCTACCCTGCACTTGGCTGCCGACCTTAAAAAAGATAAAGCAATGCTGGCTGAGGAGCACGGCGGTTACTTTGGGCAGCCAAGTAAATATCACTTTGAAATATTTGAAAAATATACAAAGTTGAATATGAAAAGCTTTAAGCATTCAAAAAAGATTATTGGTAAGCACGTTATTAACTCTTGGAAATATGTACCTGCCCATTTAAAAATATTTGAGGTGTTAAGTGTAATTAAAGTTGATTCACTGTTTGAGTTTAGATATATAGATTCTATACACCAAGCGCCGAACCCTAAGTATCATATAAGGGCTACCTTTCATTATCATACCTATATCATCAGTGATGGTAAAAAACCTAAGCTTATTTATATAACTGAATTAAAAAACGGGCTTTCAGAGTACAAAGTGGGCGATGAAGTAACATCTCCTATATATGAAGATGTGCCCATCGGACAACAATATCCAGATTTAAAAGAAATCTTAAATATTATCAAGAAAGATAAACTGTAATTATTTGAGCAAGATGGCTTTAAATAATTTTCAAACCATTTGACAATTAATCAAATACTTGTATCTTTGCAGTCCCGAAATTACGGGGTATAGTAAACTGTTTAATAAATTTAATTTAAAGCAAGTGAATACGTTAAGTTACAAAACTGTCTCAGCCAACAAAAAGACCGTTAACAAGGAATGGGTAGTTGTTGACGCGGAAGGCGAGATTTTGGGGCGCTTGACCTCTAAGATCGCTTCGATCATCAGAGGAAAACACAAACCAGGCTTCACTCCAAACGTAGACTGCGGTGACAATGTAATTGTTATCAACGCAGACAAGGTAAAACTGACCGGAAACAAATTCAGCGCAAAGCAATATGTTTCTTACACCGGTTACCCAGGTGGTCAGCGTTTCATTTCTCCTAAGGAGTTAATGGCTAAGTTCCCTGAGCGTGTAATTGAAAAAGCCGTTCGTGGTATGTTACCTAAAAATCGTTTGGGCAGAGCAATCTACGGCAACCTGTATGTTTATGCTGGTTCACAGCATCCGCACGCTGCACAAAACCCAAAAACCATTTAACTTTTAATTTTTAAGGAGAAAAGAAATGCCAACAACTAACACTTCAGGCAGAAGAAAAACCGCTGTTGCCCGCGTTTACTTAAACGAAGGTAATGGTGCCCTTACCGTTAACGGTAAAGATTACAAAGAATACTTCCCTACCCTTCCATTGCAATACGTTGCTACCCAATCTTTACTGGTTTCTGGTTCAGAAGGTAAATTTGACGTAGTTGCTAACGTAGCCGGTGGTGGTGTAAAAGGACAGGCAGAAGCCGTTCGTTTAGCTATTGCTAAAGCTATTGTTGAACTTGATGCGGAGAAAAAACCTGCATTGCGCGCTAAAGGTTTAATGACTCGTGACCCACGTATGGTGGAACGTAAAAAACCAGGACGCCGTAAAGCACGTCGTAAATTCCAATTCAGCAAACGTTAATATTTTAAGGAGGACACAACAATGGCAAGAACAACATATCAGGATTTACTGGATGCAGGTGTACACTTTGGTCACCTTACCCGCAAATGGGATCCGAAAATGGCTCAGTACATTTTCATGGAGCGTAACGGTATCCACATTATCGATTTAAATAAAACATTAAATAAAGTTGAAGAGGCTGCTGCCGCTATCAAACAAATTGTAAAATCAGGCCGTAAAGTTTTGTTTGTTGCTACCAAGAAACAAGCAAAAGACATCGTAGCTGATTATGCAAAAACAGTAAACATGCCTTTCGTAACCGAACGTTGGTTAGGTGGTATGTTAACAAACTTTGCTACCGTACGCAAGTCAATCAAAAAGATGTCTAACATCGACAAGTTGACTAAAGACGGTACATACAGCAACCTTTCTAAAAAAGAGCGTCTGATGATTCAGCGTGAGCGTATAAAACTGGAAACTTTATTAGGCGGTATTTCTGACCTAAACCGTTTACCAGCTGCATTGTTCCTGATTGACGTTAAGAAAGAACACATCGCGGTTTCAGAAGCTTTGAAGTTGAACATTCCTACCTTTGCAATGGTAGATACCAACTCTGATCCTTCAAACATCGATTTCCCTATCCCTGCTAACGATGACGCTACCAAATCAATCTCTTTGATTACCGGTATCATTATCCAGGCTATCCAAGAAGGTTTAGACGAACGTAAACGCGAGAAAGAAGACGAAGCTGAAAAAGAAGCAGCAGCATCAAAAGCAAAAGCTGATGGTGGTGATGCTGAAGGCCGTCGCAGAAGAGGTGCAGTAGCTGCTGAAGCAGAAACTGAAGCACCAGCTGCTGAGTCTACTGAAGAGTAATATTTTATTGTGAGTTGCCGGTTGTGAATTGCCAGTATTAACGTACTGTAATTTGCAATTGGCAACTTTCAATTTATAAACAGATCATTAATTTTGCGGTGGATTGTCTGCCAACAGACAACTCACAACACACAACTCATAAAACAATGTCTACAGTACAAATTTCTGCATCAGACGTAAACAAACTGCGCCAGCAAACTGGTGCCGGTATGATGGATTGCAAAAAAGCTTTAACCGAAACTAACGGTGATTTTGAAGCAGCCATTGATTATTTAAGAAAAAAAGGTGCTAAAGTAGCTGCCAGCCGTCAAGACCGTGAGTCTAACGAAGGCGTAGTTATTGCCCGTGCTTCTGAAGATGGCAAACGTGGTGTAATTATCGAATTAAACTGCGAAACCGACTTCGTTGCTAAAAATGCTGAATTTATTGCCTTTGCTAACGCAATCGCTAACCAAGCTGTACAAATCTATCCTACTACTATCGAAGATTTGAACAATCTGGAAATTGATACTGAAACTTCTCGTGTTAAAATTGGTGAAGCGATCACTGATATGACCGGTAAAATCGGGGAGAAAATCGGCATCTCTAAATTTGCTGTATTAGAAGGCGAAAGAGTAGTTGCTTATATTCATGGTAACTTCCGTTTAGGTGTATTGGTTGGTTTAAGCTCAAATGTTGCTGGTGCTGATGAAGCTGGTAAAGACGTGGCTATGCAAATTGCTGCCATGAACCCGGTTGCTTTAGATAAAGGTGATGTTGACGCTACTACTATTGAGCGTGAGTTAGCTATTGCCAAAGATCAAATCCGTGCAGAAGGTAAACCAGAAGAAATGGTTGAAAAAATTGCACAAGGTAAACTGAACAAATTCTACAAAGACTCAACCCTGTTGAACCAAGAATTTGTTAAAGACCCATCTAAAACTATAACTCAATACCTAAGTGGTATCGAGAAAGGTTTAACTGTAACTGCGTTTAAGCGCATTGCTTTAGGAGCTTAATTATATTTAAAATCCCCGCCCCAAAAGGCGGGGATTTTTTTTGCCTTTATCTTTTCTATCATCTATGTTAACAGCTCTGTACAACACCCAAATTGTATCCAACGGTAACATAACCGAAGGTAAAGCCGTTATTATTCAAAATCATCACATTCATTCTATAGTTCCTGTTGATGCAATTCCGGCTGATGCTGAGCGGATAGATTTGCAGGAAGCTTACTTAGCACCAGGACTTATTGATCTGCAAATTTACGGAGCGGGCCGATATTTATTTGGCGGCAATCCGTCTGTAGCGGCGTTACAAGAAATGGAAGAGGTTTTACTGCAACAAGGCTGCACAGGCTTTTTCGCAACAGTAGCCACTAATAGCGATGATGTGGTAATAGCGGCTATTGAAGCAGCCAAAGCTTATCGCCCACATGCTATAGGTAGCTTTTTAGGTCTGCAATTGGAAGGCCCCTACCTTAACCCGATTCGTAAGGGAGCCCATCCTGAAAAATATATTAAGAAGGCAGCGTTGGCAGAGGTAAAGCACTGGGTAGAACTGGCGGAAGGCGAAATCAAGATGATTACGCTGGCACCTGAACTGCAGGATGCTGAAGTGCTTGCGTATTTGCATCAGCAAAATATCATTATTTCATCCGGGCACAGTAATGCCACTTATAACGAGGCTAAACAATTTTTGCATCGCCCTGTTCAGGCCATAACGCATTTATATAATGCTATGCAGCCTATGCACCACCGTGATCCGGGCGTTATTCCGGCTATATTTGAGGAAAGACCTTACACCAGCATCGTGCCGGATGGCATACATGTAGATTTTACTATGATTCGGCTAGCCAAGCGAGAACTAGGTGATAAGTTATTCTTTATTACTGATGCGGTTACGGAAGTAACGGAAGGTACGTACCCTCACCGATTAGAAGGTAATAAATACGTAATGCCAGACGGAACACTGTCGGGCTCGGCACTTACCATGCTGAAAGCGGTGCAAAATGCTGTTAATCATGTAGGTATTGCATTACCCGAAGCAATTAACATGGCTTCGCTGTACCCGGTGCAGCTGGCTGCACTACCTAATAAAGGAAAAGTTGAGGTGGGATATGACGCAGATTTAATTATTTTTGATGCCGAATTTAACACTCAGTTTACCTTATTTAAAGGTAAAACTTACAATCATAAAACGAACTAACAATACAATAACCACATATCTGCATGAAATACAAAAGAATTTTACTGAAACTGAGTGGCGAATCACTGATGGGCTCACGCCAGTATGGTATTGATAACAACCGCGTGCTGCAATACGCGCATGATATTAAGAACGTGAGCGATGCCGGCATCGAGATCGCCGTTGTTGTTGGTGGAGGTAATATTTTTAGAGGCTTAAGCGCCGAGAAATCGGGCATGGAGCGTGCACAGGCCGATTATATGGGTATGCTGGCTACGGTAATTAACTGTATGGCTTTGCAAAGTGCCCTGGAAGGCATCGGGGTAGAAACCCGTTTACAATCGGCCATTAAAATGGAGCAGATATGTGAACCCTATATCCGTCGCCGTGCAATGACACACCTGGAAAACAACCGTATTGTAATTTTTGGTGCGGGAACAGGTAATCCATACTTTACTACCGATACAGCTGCATCACTGCGGGCTATTGAAATTAAAGCCGATGTGGTGTTAAAAGGAACCCGCGTTGACGGTATTTACACTGCCGACCCTGAGAAAGATCCAAGTGCTACCCGCTATGATGAGGTAACTTTTCAGGAGGTATACGACAAAGGCCTGAACGTAATGGATATGACAGCCTTTACCCTGTGCCAGGAAAATAAACTGCCTATCATTGTATTTGATATGAATAAGGAAGGCAACTTCATGAAAGTAGCTAATGGCGAGCCAATTGGTACCTTAGTGAGATAGCGCATTTATGAAACTGAAATGTATTCTTGTTTTTTTTATTAGCTTCGCAAGCTGGCAAATCGCTTTTTCACAATATATTGAGTTTACGGTAAAAAGCCCTACTAACAAGAGTTTGCCTGGAGCATTGCTGTTAAGATTGAATAATATCGTGGCTATTAGTGATACTGCTGGCATTATTCGGTTAAGCAGTTCAGCTGATAATTTCAGATTACACTTAGCCGGGTATAGAGATACTATGGTATCTATAAGTTTGATAAATAAAAAGTTTGTTATGCAGCCGTCAGGACAAGCGGTTATACCTGTAAAGCTTGATACAGCAAGTAACTTACATGTTATCAATAGTGTAAAGTATAATGACCTAACAATCTTTTCAACAGATTATACCACACCTGCAGATAGTGTACTTGAAAAAGTTACACAAATATCTGTCAAGTGGCCATGTGTAATAGGTATATTTAAGCTGCCGGTATCAAGCTTTTATGCAAAGTACTATGAAGATTTTGAGATGGCGCTTTATGAAGATAAAGAGGGTAAGCCCGGAGCATCGTTACTTTCCCAAAGAATACCAGCTTATTTCTACAATAACACAATGATATTCAACTTGTTCGATTATCAAATATTCTTAAAGACGGGTTCTTATTTTATAGGTTACAGAAAAAAGGTGCATCACCAAACAGTAAAAAATACAACGGAAAAATTTTTGCCCAATTTGATTGACCTAAAAATTTCAAAAGGCGCTACAACGTATCGTAAAGTAAATAATACAGTATGGTTGCCTGTTTCAATGCCAAAATCAACAGAAACGAAACCTAAATATTATTCATTTGCTTATTCATTACAATTAGTTACTAATGAGAATTTAGACTAATTTCATAGCTTTGCAAAATATAAACTTAAAATAACAATGAGCGAACTCATTAAAAAACAACTGAATGACGCAAAGTCTTTAATGGAAAAGGCCATTGCTCATACGGATAACGAGTTATCTAAAATACGTGCCGGCAAAGCTAGTCCGGCTATGTTGGATGGACTGGTAGTGGATTACTACGGCACGCCAACGCCATTAACCCAAATTGGTAACGTAAATACACCTGATGCCCGTACGCTGGTAATTCAGCCTTGGGAAAAATCATTATTAGGTCCGATTGAAAAAGCCATCAAAGAATCTAACTTAGGTTTCAATCCGCAAAATGATGGTGTAATTATCCGCATTAACGTACCTCCGTTAACTGAAGAGCGTCGTCGCGATTTGGTTAAAAAGCTGAAAGCTGAGGCTGAAGGTGGTAAAGTAGCTATCCGTAATATCCGTAAAGATATCAACGATAAAATCAAAAAGTTGAAATCTGAAGGTGTATCGGAAGATGAAATGAAAGTAGGCGAAGCCGATGTTCAGAAGCTAACTGACGGCTATATTGTAAAAGTTGACCAGCTTTCTGAAGCTAAAGAAAAAGATATCATGACGGTTTAATCCTTAAGCCAATGTCAAATTAAAGGGAATGAGCACTTTGCTCCATTCCCTTTTTTATTTTTGTGCCTTTTCCATTTCATTACATATATGAAGTTACTTATATCTTACCTATCACGGCATCGTGGGCTGGTTATACTGGCGCTGGCGCTGGCCGCTTTCAATATTGGCTTTTCCCTGCTCGATCCATATATTACTGGTCACATCGTTGATAATTTTATAGAAAAGCGTAGTGCCTTACCTTACAACGATTATTTGTGGGGTGTGCTTAGCTGGGTTGGTTTGGCCATTGGCGCAGCAATGGTATCACGTATTGCCAAAAACTTTCAGGATTACTTTACCAGTATTATTGTACAAAAGGTAGGCGCCAAGATGTATGCTGATGGTTTGAAGCATTCGCTGGAACTTCCTTATCAAGTTTTTGAAGATCAGCGCAGCGGTGAAACTCTGGGCATTTTGCAGAAGGTACGACTGGATTCCGAAAAATTTATCACATCCTTTATTAGCATCTTGTTTGTCAGCTTAATTGGATTGGTATTCGTAACCGTGTATTCTATTAGCGTAAGTTATAAGGTAACGTTGGTTTACTTTGCTGCTATTCCTATCATTGCATTTGTAAGCACAGCCCTTAGTAAACGCATTAAAACCATTCAGCGCAAAATTATTGGCGAAACCACTGCATTGGCCGGTTCTACTACTGAGTCGTTGCGTAATATCGAGCTGGTAAAAAGTTTGGGCCTTGTTAATCAGGAAATAGACCGCCTGAATAAAACTACTTATAAGATATTAGACTTAGAACTGCGTAAAGTAAAGTTTGTACGCAGTATGAGCTTTGTACAAGGTACTACCGTTAACTTAGTGCGCAGTACCATGGTCGTGGTGTTACTATTGCTGATTTTCAAACAAACCATCTCTCCGGGACAGTATTTCAGCTTTTTGTTTTATTCCTTTTTCCTATTCAATCCTTTACAAGAATTAGGCAACGTGATTTTGTCGTGGCGCGAGGCGGAAGTATCATTAGGGAATTTCCAGAGCATACTAAATACACCGGTAGACAAAAAGCCTGAAAAACCGGTACTGCTCGAAAAAGTAAAGCAGCTAAATTTTGACAACGTTAGTTTTAAACATTTAACCGCTAACCGCAACGCGCTTAACAATATCAGTTTTGAAGTGAAAACTGGCGAAACCATTGCTTTTGTGGGGCCGTCTGGTTCAGGTAAAACTACATTGGTTAAGTTACTGGTAGGCCTGTATCAACCCATGCAAGGCGATGTGTTGTACAACGGGGTGATTAGTAATGAAATTGACTTGGATAAGCTACGTGAGCGTATTGGCTTTGTAACACAAGATACGCAACTCTTTTCGGGTACCATTCGTGAAAACCTGCAATTTGTTCGCCCCAATGCAACCGATGAAGAGTGTATGCACGTGTTACACCGTGCCGCTTGCCAAAGCCTGTTAGCCCGTGCCGATAAGGGTTTAGATTCGGTGATAGGCGAGGGTGGCGTAAAAGTATCCGGTGGCGAAAAACAGCGTTTATCTATTGCCCGGGCTTTGCTGCGCAGGCCGGATATTCTGGTATTCGATGAAGCTACATCAGCGCTGGACTCGTTAACGGAAGAAGAAATCACAGAAACGATTAAAGATGTGTCAGAACATCAAAATCATATCACCATACTTATTGCTCACCGCCTGAGTACCATAATGCATGCCGATCGTATTTACGTGCTTGAAAAAGGGCATATAGTAGAGTCGGGCGGGCATACCGAGCTGCTGTCGCAAAAAGGCTTGTATTATGCCATGTGGCGTCAGCAAATAGGGGAGAAGCATACGGCGGAGGTATAATAATTTTTTCGTTAGTATCTTATGTTGTGCTAGTATGTGTTGTAAACCCTTGTTAGGATAAGGATGTACTTTAACCACAACCTGTGGATGTTACTTTTTCTTTTGCCGGAAAAGAAAAAGGAACCAAAAAGAAAGCTCTCGGCCGCACCTTCTTTCTACTCAAGACAGTGCTTGTACTTAAGTCAGTAGCTACCGAAAGAAGCTGAATGCCGATTCTTTTTTTAGACTCGTTCTGCCAGTGCTTTACGTTGAATGAGAGTAGAAAAAGGAAGAGAAGAAGCGCAAAGGCCCGCTGTTGCGCCCGGGCCAGCGACGGCCTCGCGGGTGGACAGGTGATCGCAACAGCTAGGTTTTTATTCACTTTGTTGTTTTGCTTTTTAGTGGTGTTCATGAGATCGCTGCGCTAAGTTTTGGTTCTTTTGTAGCTATGACAAAAGAACTAGCCCCTGCGGCAATGAGCAGACTGCAATAAGTAAACGACTACTACAAGAAGTTCAAACTCCACAAGCCCAAACATCATTAGCAATTGCTGCACAGAAAATTAAAAGGCTAAGTATTGCGGATAAAATCAATACCTGGCCTTTTATCCCTTCTTATTCGGCGTACCAATATCAGCCAGCTTAGCCGGTATCAAACTCCTGGTTTTTAAAAATGTAAGGCTTACTACCAACAGCGTCATACATCCGCCAAAAATAACTGCAGGTACAGTGCCTAAAAGTTTAGCTGCAGTACCCGATTCAAACGCACCAATCTCATTAGACGATCCAATAAACATGGAATTTACGGCAGATACACGTCCACGCATATCATCCGGAGTAAGCAACTGCATAATAGTACTACGTATAATAACACTGATACTATCAAACGCGCCTTCAGTAAATAAGAATACCAGTGAAAGATAAAAGCTGCGAGATAAACCGAAACAAACGATAGAAAGGCCGAACCCGGTAACGGCGATAATTAAGTTACGCCAAGGCCGGTTCATGGGCGAAAATCGCGTCATGGCCAGCATGGTAAGTACGGCACCTAATGATGAGGTTGCCCGCATAATACCTAAGCCCTCTGAACCTACATGTAATATATCATTGGCAAATACCGGCAGCAAAGCTACTGCACCACCAAAAAACACCGAAAATAAATCTAAACTCATCGCCGCCACCATCATTTTGGTTTTAAACACAAAGTTGATACCGGCCCTTAGGCTTTCCCAAATACTTTCTTTAGGTGTATATATTGGTGGATAAGGTTTTAAAAAGTAAACCAATATCAGTGCAATAAGCATCAAGGCAACAATAATGCTAAAGGTTGGGGTAATACCATAAATGCCATAAACCAAACCACCTGCAGCCGGACCTAAAATAGTTGCAATCTGGAAAATAGAACTGCTCCAGGTGCTGCCATTGGGATACAATTCTTTAGGAATACTTTGTGCGTAAACAGCAAAGGTAGCCGGACCATAAAAGGCGCGGGCTATACCGTTTACAAATATCATTACGTAGATTATAGGTTCAATCCATCCGGTGTGTATATACCGGTTCAGGCTGTGCAGGGTAACGGTGAAAATAGTAAGCGATGCCAGCAGAACTGCCGAAAATATCATAAACAACATGCGGCGCTTTTCTGATTTATCAGCCACATAACCACCATACAAAGCAATGCCGATGGCTGGTATGGCTTCGCACAAGCCTACTAGTCCAAGTTTAAAAGCATCATGTGTAATCTGGTAAATGTAAAAGCCGATAACCACGGCCTGCATTTGGTAAGCGAAAGTAAAAAAGAAACGCATACCCAGGTATGCGCGAAAATCTTTATATCGTAAAGCGGCGAATGAATCTTGCTTTGTTATCGTTCCCTGTTCTTCTTCCACAAGCTAATACGGTTGGTATACTGCAAAGTTAACGCATTTGCTGGGGATAGGGTTTAGCTTATGTCAAAATTTAGTTAATGAGGGTGATGAATTGCCTTCAAATAAAGAGAGACACAATGTTTTGTGTCTCTCTTCAGTTTTAATAAGTATATCGCCAACAGTTTAAAAGTTTAACCCGTGCTGGTCAATCAAATAAATTAATGATGTAATGGTCGCAGCACCCAGTTCCAATTCGCGTTTGTTTACGTTTTCAAATACATCGTTAGGTGTGTGATGAATATCAAAGTACCGTTGCGAATCGGGGCGAAAGCCAATAAGATTAATGCCAGGGAAGCTGTCGCGCAAGGGGCCTATATCTGTACCGCTACCGCCAGCTACCAAACGATCAGCCTCGTAAGGTTCAAACAGTTTTTTCCACTGCTGGTTGATGCCTTTTAAAAATGCTGCGTTTGCACCTTCAAAGCTAAAACCGCGGGGTGTAAAACCACCTTCGTCGGTTTCAATGGCGGCTATGTGTTCTTCTTTGTCTTTTAAAGCCTGTTCAGCATATTTTAATCCACCCTTGTGACCGTTCTCTTCGTTCATGAAAAACACTGCGCGAATGTTGTTTTTAGGTTTATAACCTAAAGTTTTAAAAATGCGTAGCACTTCTACCGACTGCATTACACCTGTGCCGTCATCATGTGCGCCTTCGGCCAAATCCCATGAATCCAAATGGCCACCTACCGTAATGTATTTGTTGTTGTTGGCACTGCCTTTTATCTCGCCAATTACATTGTAGGATAATACATTGGGCAAGGTTTGGCAATTATCTTTCAAAAAGAATTTTACTTTGCCATTTTGCTTTAAAAGGTCACTTAACTTATTGGCTGCAATAGTAGATATGGCTGCAGCAGGTATCTTGGGGCTGGTACCATAGTTAGTGCCGCCGGTATGCGGATAATTATCCAGCGCTGAGGTAAGCGAACGGACAATAACAGCTACTGCACCATATTTAGCCGCCGCAGCCGGACCCGCATTGCGCTGATCGCCTGCGGTGCCGTAAGCCTCGCCAGCCTCAATAAAACGCTCATCAAATGGGCGGTTAAAGAAAACGATTTTACCTTTAATTTTGTCTTCACCTAATGATTGCAATTCCTGTAAGCTGTGCAGCTCAATCACTTCAGCAGTAATGCCTGTTTTAGGTGTGGCTACCGAGCCACCCAACGCAGCCAATGCTACCGGAACTTCTGTTTTGCCAACGATAATTTTACCTTGTTCCTTTTCGCCGCGTACCCAGTGTGGTACCATTACCTCTTGCAAATACACACGGTCGAACCCATAACTGTCCATGAGTTTTTTACTCCACGCTACCGCTTTTTGTGCACCGGCCGAGCCACTTAATCGTGGGCCAATTTGTTTACACAGGTAACGCAGGTTATCGTAACATTTACCGTTCACTAATGCTTCGTCAAAAATTTTACGCATCATTAATGAATCTTGTTGGGCATGGGCCGATAGCGACAGGGTGACGCCAGCTATTAGCGCAAGGGCAGCAGATTTTAATTTCATGAAAAGAATAACAGAGTTAAATACCGGTCTGAATATACAGATTACGAGATTTTATCCCAACTTAAACCTGCATTTTTTACTTGTTGGGCTTGGTGCAATACTTGATGCTCGGGCAAAACCAACTGCGGGTCGCGGGTAAAAACATCTTCCACTACTTTTCGGGCTTGTAGCAGCAGCTCCTGATCGGTAGCCAGGTTGGCCAGTTTTAAATCGAGGACGCCGCTTTGCTGGGTGCCTTCAATGTTGCCCGGGCCGCGTAATTGTAAGTCGATTTCAGAAATTTCAAAACCGTTGTTGGTTTTTACCATGGTATCAAGGCGTATACGGCCTTCACGGCTGAGCTTTTGGCTGCTCATCAGCAAACAGTACGATTGCTCGGCCCCACGCCCCACACGGCCGCGCAGCTGGTGTAGCTGAGACAGGCCAAAACGTTCTGCATTCTCAATAATCATCACCGAAGCATTGGGTACGTTTACGCCTACTTCAATTACGGTAGTGGCTACCATAATTTGTGTTTCGCCTTTTACAAAGCGCTGCATTTCAAAATCCTTATCAGCAGCTGACAGTTTGCCATGTACAATACTAATGCGGTACTGAGGTAGCGGGAACTCGTGCGATAAAGTATTTACGCCGTCTTCCAGGTTTTTCAAATCCAGTTTCTCACTTTCCTGTATCAATGGATAAACCACATACACCTGCCGGCCCAATGCAATTTGTTGCCGCATAAAGCCAAATACCACCAACCGCTGGCTCTCGTAAAAATGTTTGGTTTCGATAGGTTTACGGCCGGCTGGTAACTCGTCAATTACAGATACATCCAAATCGCCGTATAAGGTCATAGCCAGCGTACGTGGGATAGGGGTAGCAGTCATCACCAGTACATGCGGCGGCACGGTAGCTTTACGCCATAGCTTGGCCCGCTGTTCTACACCAAAACGGTGTTGTTCATCAATCACCACAAATCCCAGGTTTTGAAACTGTACGGCATCCTCAATTAGTGCATGTGTACCAATCAAAATTTTTAGTTTGCCGTTTTCTAAACCTTCATGGATAACCTTTCGTGCTTTTTTAGGCGTAGAACCGGTGAGCAGTTCAATCTCTACAAAATCATCACCCACCAAACTTTTTAATGAAATGTAATGCTGGTTGGCCAGAATCTCGGTAGGGGCCATCATACAGGCCTGAAAGCCGTTATCAATAGCCAGCAGCATACTCATCAAGGCTACTACCGTTTTGCCACTACCTACATCACCTTGCAGCAGGCGGTTCATTTGTACGCCGCGTTGGGTGTCTATCCGTATTTCTTTAATTACCCGCTTTTGCGCGTTGGTAAGCGGGAAAGGTATTTTGTGCTGATAGAAGGTGTTAAAGTAATCGCCAACTTTATCAAAAATATTGCCTCTAAACTTCTGCGTGCGTAAAAGTTTGTTTTTGAGTAGCTTTAGCTGGATCAGAAACAACTCCTCAAATTTAAGGCGATGTTCAGCTTCATAAAGCTGAGTTGCGTTTTCGGGAAAATGAATGTTGCGATATGCCTCGGCCCGGCTCATCAGCTTAAACTGTTGAGTAATGTAGGCAGGCAGGTTTTCGTGAATATCCTTACTATGCTGCTCAAGCAATTGGGCGGTAAGCTTTTGAATTCCCTTGCTATCCAGCGAGAATTGCTTAAGTTTTTCAGTAGAATTATAAACCGGCTGCAAGGTAAGGTTACCCTTTTTCTTCAGAGCTTCGGGCGAATATTGTTCCAGCTCGGGGTGTGACATTTGCGGCTTGCTGTTAAACATGCCCGGCTTGCCAAAAATAATATAGGCTTTACCTACAATCAGGTATTTTTCAACCCACTTGATACCTTGAAACCATACCAGTTCCATTACGCCGGTATCGTCCTGTACATGGGCCACCAGGCGTTTGGTTCGTTTTTCGCCAACCAGTTCTTTGTGCGTTAGGCGGGCAATTACCTGTACATGGGGCAACTCGGCATTGATATCGCGTATTTTATAGTACTTGGTACGATCAATATACTTGAACGGGAAATGACGGAGCAAATCCTCAAAAGTAAAAATGCCGAGGTCTTTCTTCAAAACTTCGGCCCGGCTAGTGCCTGTACCTTTCAGGTAATCAATGGGTGTTTGAAATACTTGCGCGTTCAAATCCGTTTTTAAAAACTAATTAACCCTTGTAGGCAATAACAGAAATTTCTACGTCTACATTTTTAGGCAATGCGGCTACCTGTACCGTTTCGCGTGCCGGGAAATTGCCGGTAAAATAGGAGCCGTACACTTCGTTCACCTGTGTAAAAGTACCCATATCTTTTAAAAAGATGCTGGTTTTTACCACCGCGCTAAAATCTAATCCGGCTGCTGTTAAAATAGCTTTCAAATTTTCCATCACCTGGGTGGTTTGTGCTTCAATGGTGTCCATCACCAGTTCGCCGGTTGCAGGGTTAGCTGGTATTTGGCCAGATACAAAAACCATGTTGCCGGCTGCTACAGCCTGGCTGTACGGCCCGATAGGAGCAGGCGCATTTTGTGTATTAATAATATTGCTCATTATTTTCTTAAGATAAACCAATCAATTAGCTTCCAGATGATGCCCAGCAAAAACATAATAATGGCGGTTGCATTAATGATGTGCATCACCTTTAAGTTAAAGTTTTGAGGCCGGTTCGGATCCTTTTTACGGAAGAAATACATACTGCAAAGATAACAAAAAAGGGCTCCGGTTATCCGGAGCCCTTTTATTTCAAATACTAATTTGTGAGTTTGAAATTATTTTTGTTGAAATTCAACACGACGGTTTTGTACGCGTCCTTCTTCAGTTGAATTGTCAGCAATTGGGTTAGTTTCGCCTAAACCTTTTACTTTAACACGACGAGCTTCAACACCTGAGTTAACTAAGTAAGTTTTTACTGAGTTAGCGCGGTCTTTTGATAAGCGCATGTTGTGAGCAGCAGTACCTTCAGATGAAGCATAACCGTTCAAAGTAACAGTTTTGCTAGTGTTAGAACGCATATCAGCAGATACTGCGTCTAATACACTGTAAGATGAAGTACGTAATACTGAGCTATCGAAGTCAAACTGGATGTTTGAGTAAGCAGCAGCACCACCAGTAGTAGCAACAGTGTCAGGGAATTTGATTGGGCAACCAGCACCGTCAACCACTGTACCAGCAGGAGTGTTAGGGCATTTGTCGAATTGATCAGATACACCGTCACCGTCAGAATCTTTTTTCAAGTCGTTAACTGCGTTTTCAACGTTAGTAACACGGCCTTTCAAAGCTTCAACTTCTTGACGTAAAGCTGCATCATACAGTTCGTCATACATCATTGCAACTGGGTTTACCCAATCCAGGTTCGGTTTGCCAGCGCCACCTAAAGTGAACTCTAAACCACCGTAACCGTAAGAGTATTTGTCACGTGATGGATAACCTCTTTTTAATGCATCTAAGTTATCGTCATCAGTGAAGTTCATGGTGTAACCTAAGTTCAAGGCAACTGCATCAGATAATCTGAATTTAACACCTGCACCAACTGGGATTACTAAGCTTTTTACATAATGTTTGTCGCCATCAGCGTTCAGGTATTCACCAAAAGCACCGTTAGCTGTGTGGTAAGTTGGGTGATACCAAACCATACCCGCACCACCTGTAACGAAGAAGTTAACAGAGTTTTTACGACGAATGAAGTCGATAGTAGCAACGTTAACAACACCGCTTAAAGTAGCAGACCAGATACGGGTATCATAATCTTGCATACCATCACGGTAACGGTTAGTAGCGCTAAAGTTATCGCCAGATACGCTACCACCATGTCCGTCTAATTGTAAGCCGAATGAGTGAGCCAGCTGCCATCTTGCAGACACGCCATAACCTAATTCAATGTTTTGGTCAGTATAATCATGTACTCCGCCGATAGCAACTACTGGTGATAATACACCTGCGTTGATACCTAAGCTAAAGGTTTTGTACTGGCCTCTGCCACCGAATACTTTTGCAGTACCGATAGATCTGCTCGCTGTTGAGTCTGTAGTTGAAGTGGTAGTAGTGGTTGAAGTTTGAGCTTTTGCCGCACCAACTGCCATTAAAGACGCAAACGAAAGAGCGACTGTTTTCTTTAATGTAGAATAGTTCATAGTTTTAAGATTAAACAATTTTAATTGTGATTTTACTTTTAAAAATTAGTACTTATGTTTGATGCACTACCAAACATTGTTCCAATTCATCTGATATTGGAGACAAATAAATGGAAAATATTGTTTTATAAAAATTAAAATCAACATAACCATGAAATATCTGCCTATAAGCGAAAACTTATTTATATATAATAGAAAAAATTTCGTTTCAGGTATAAAAGCCAATTCTGTAGCTTTATTCTATGCCAGTGACGAATTTCCGCGCAGCGGCGATCAAACCTTTTTATTCAAGCAAAATGCCGACTTCTTTTATTTAACAGGCATCGATCAGGAGCAAAGTATTTTGTTGCTGTACCCGGATTGTCCTAATCCACTGTACAGAGAAGTACTCTTTTTAAGACAAACGAGTGAACACATTGCCATCTGGGAGGGACACAAGTATACCAAAGAGGAGGCACGCAAGGCATCGGGAATACAAAATGTTTATTGGCTGCAAGACTTTGATGCCATTTTGCAAAGTATAATATATTATGCTGACAATATATATATCAATACTAATGAAAATGACCGCTACGCGCATACCGTGCCTTACCGCGATTTGCGTATGCTTCAAGAATTGCGCGCTAAGTTTCCATTGCACAACTATGAGCGCTCGGCGCCTTTACTGCGCAACTTACGCGTAATAAAATCGGATGTCGAAATTGAATTGACGCAAAAGGCCTGCAACATTACCCGTGATGCCTTTGTACGTGTGCTGAAGTTTGTAAAGCCCGGTATAGCCGAATATGAAATTGAGGCCGAAATTATTCACGAGTTCACTCGTCAGCGGGCAACCGGCCATGCTTATAACCCCATCATAGCGTCGGGCCGTAATGCTATAGTACTACATTATAATGATAATAACCAGATTTGTCAGGATGGCGATGTCATTCTGTTTGATTTTGGTGCCGAGTATGCCAATTACAACGCCGACCTTAGCCGGTCTATCCCGGTAAATGGCCGGTTTACGCCGCGCCAGCGTCAGGTATATGATGCAGTATTGCGGGTGATGAAAGAAGCTACCCAGATGATTGTAGCCGGTGCTGTCTGGAATGAATACCATGAAGAGGTAGGTAAAGTAATGACCAGTGAATTGATTGGCTTAGGCTTGCTGGACAGGCATGATGTGGAAAAACAGGATCCTAAAATGCCATTATATAAAAAGTACTTTATGCACGGCACCTCGCACCATTTGGGATTGGATGTGCACGACTATGCCAGTCGTTACAAGCCATTTGAAGTGGGTAACATCCTTACCTGTGAGCCTGGCATTTATATAGCCGAAGAAAATCTGGGCATCCGTTTAGAAAATGATATACTGATTACCCATGATGGTAACATTGATTTAATGGCCGATATACCATTAGAGGCCGAGCATATTGAGGGAATCATGAACGGATAACCTTTGCAGTTAGGCTAACTACCTTTTGCACTTATATATAACTAAAGGAAGTTGAAACATGTGGTGCCCATATATTTGATAATGTATGGGCACCACATGTTTTAAACTGTTTGTGTGCCTCAGTCAAAAAGCGCTTCATCTATTATTCTTAATTATAGAGGCAAACATTCAATAAAAACCTATATGTTATTTATACTTAAGTGAGTATAACTTATGAGTTTATTGTTGAGATTGCTTTTTCGAAGATGAGTCATTCAGGCAAATGGACTACTGATGCGGTTAAAAGAGGTCAAGCAATTAATTAAGTACAAAATTGTAAGTAAATTTGACACCTGAATACAATTTTTCAGTGCGTTAATTAAGAAATGACCGATACTCCATTAGTTTCTATTGCTTTATGTACCTACAATGGTGCTAAATATTTGAAGCAGCAAATAGATACCTTATTAAATCAAACCTATACAAATATCGAGATTGTGATCACCGACGATCAGTCGTCTGATGATACATTATCTATACTTGAGCAATATGCAGCAGCAGATAGTAGGATCATTATACACAAAAACGAAAAAAACCTGGGCTATGCAAAAAACTTTGAAAAGGCCATACACCTTTGCAAAGGAAAATATATCGCATTATCCGATCAGGATGATATCTGGGCGTTAAATAAGATAGAACTGTTGGTAAATGCCATTGGTAATGCTTTGCTTATTTACCACGATTCGGAATTTGTAGATAATGAGGAACAAAGTTTAGGTAAAATGTCTGATGTGCTTAACATGTATTCAGGCAATGATCCGCTGGCTTTGGTGTTTGATAATTGTGTTTCTGGGCATAGCTGTATGTTTAAGGCCGAATTATTGCCACAATTAGGGCCGTTCAATCCCAAATTATTTCATGATTGGTGGATAGCCTTTGTGGCAGCCAATAAGGGCAGCATCGTTTATTTAAATGAAGTGCTGGTAAAATACCGGAGGCATCATGAGGCTATAACCACTATATTAACGGCCAACATGAAGGTGGCAAAGGTAAAGCAGAAGTTTCCGGAATTAAATATACCTTGGATAGAGCATTGCAGTACCTTTAAAGGAAAACGACAGGTTGTTATTAAGCAGGTGTTGGATAATTATGATAAAAAAGGATTGAAAAGTAATTTAAAGTTTTTCTTCTTTTTGGTTAGATATCTGAAGCCATTGTTTTTTACAAAGAAGAAAAGTGATGGAAGCAAGTTTAATTATGCTCGCAAAATGGCCTTTCGAAAATAATAAGGAAGAATTTGTTATAAAAGTTTAAGAGCTGTTTTATTTAATTATTACATTAAAATATAAGCGTGAAAGTTGCCGGGTTCACTTTTATTCGAAATGCTATCAGTAATGATTACCCTATTGTGGAAGCTATTACATCTATCTTACCTGTTTGCGACGAATTTGTTATAGCGCTGGGTAACAGTGATGATGATACTACCAAGTTGATTGAAAGCATTGGTTCTCCTAAAATTCGGGTAATTCATACCTTTTGGAATGAAAGCCTACGTGAAGGTGGGTCGGTATTTGCTGCCGAAACAGATAAGGCTTTTGCAGCTATATCCCCTGATGCCGACTGGGCGTTTTACATTCAGGGAGATGAATGCATACACGAAAAGTATCTGCCTGTAATAATGCAGGCTATGGAGCAAAATTTAAACGACCAAAGGGTAGAAGGGTTACTGTTTAAATATCTGCACTTTTATGGCTCGTACGATTATTATGCACAGTCGCGCCGTTGGTACCGCCGCGAGATACGTATTTTACGCAACAATAAACATATTCATTCCTACCGGGATGCGCAAGGCTTTAGATGGGATAACCGCAAAATACAGGTAAAGCTTATTGACGCATACATTTACCATTATGGTTGGGTAAAGCCGCCTGCCGGTTTAAAAAATAAGGTGCGCAATTTTAACCAGTTTTACCATGATGACGCCTGGCTGGCTGAAAATATGCCTGCCGAAACTTTTAAATTTGACTTTGGCAACGCCGACCGTTTACTGCCGTTTGAGGGCACGCACCCGGCTGTAATGCAAAGACGGATTAACGCCCAAAACTGGAAGTTGGAGGTGGATGCTAAAGAGCTGGAAAGGAAAATGTCGTTGCGCAGGCGCATACTGCAAAAGATTGAAGATATAACCGGCTGGCGTATAAGTGAGTATCGTAACTACAAAATTATAAAATAATTAAGCCGGCCAATTAAGGTATGCTATCAGTTAGCTTTTAAATATTGCTTAAAGACGTAGTGGTGTAACTTAAAAAATAAAGCAGGCCATTTGTATAGATAGATATAATTACGCCACAATTCAGCATAGGCAATTTTAGCAGGCAGCTTAAGCGATATCAACGTATTTATAAAGTCTTTAAAAGTTTCTTTTTCTATTTTATATTGTTGTTTGCTGCTTAAGGTAACGGTGGCAGCAGGCAAGTACTTTTTCCACTTTTTATGAAATTTTAGGTTTTCCAGAAGCCATGTTTTATCGCAGCTCCCTTCAGACAAATGAAGCAGCAGCACATCAAACGTAATGGCCACTTTATAATGTTGCAAAACAGCTAAGCAAAAGTCCAAATCATAAGCATGGAAGTTACGAAAAGTATGATCATCAAATTGAGCCTTTAGCATTACCGATTTGGTGGTGCAAAGCCACACGCCATCCAATGTTACGGCTTCTACCAGGCTTTCGCCTTCAGGGTTTCTTAAATAGGGTGATGGCGGTAAACTACTGCGTTTATGCCCCTGTATTATATTAACATAGTCAAAGCGCATACCTGAACCATGCCAGCCCGATGGTGCCATGGCTTTGTATTTACTGCCCGCCACACCAAGCAGCCCAATGTCCGGGCGGCTCTGAAAAATACCTGTAACTACCTGCCCCCAGTTAGGTGTTTGGAATAATACATCCTCATGCACAAAGCATAAAATCTCGTATCGTGCCTGCCGTGCACCTAAATTATAAACTTCACATATCCCTCTGGATATATTGCTATTATCAATGCCTATAATTTCGAACGGAACGCCTATTGTATTGGCAATGTTAAGGCTAACGTTGTTCAATAAACATTTGTCAACAGAGCAAATAATTACAGAGATCATTAAAAAAGGCGTTAAAGCATGCCAAAGCTATATAATTTCAAAAGAAGGCTGTTCGTTAAATTTTAATTAATTTTGCCGAATTTAATTTTCGAATGAAAACGTATTTCCGGTTACTCTCCTTTGCCAAACCCATTGAAAAGTTTGCTATACCATATATCATCTGTACTATTTTTTCAGTCATTTTCAGTACACTGAATTTGGCCTTACTGGCGCCTTTGCTGCAAACGCTGTTTCATGAAAGTAGTAGCAAGGGCCAAGTGGTTAAGCATTTTACAGAAAGGCCATCTATACTGCACCTAAGCGACTTTTTTACTTATCATGTTGATATAATTATAAAACAGTACGGCGAATTTGGTGCATTGCAGTTTGTATGTGGGGTTATTGTTGTATCAGTAGTACTTAGCAATGTGTTCCGTTATTTTTCGCAACGCATTATGGAAAACCTGCGGGCACATACTCTGCTAAACCTGCGCAAGGCCGTATTCAGTAATGTGATGAATTTGCACATGGGATACTTTAGCAACGAGCGTAAAGGTAACATCATCTCTAAAGTTTCGTCGGATGTTCAGATAGTGCAGTTTACCGTTACCGGAACCTTGCAGGTAGTATTTAAAGAGCCGCTACAATTGATCGCTTTTCTGGTAATGCTTTTTTTACTTTCTGTAAAACTTACTTTATTTTCATTGCTGGTTATACCTATTTCAGGCTTTGCTATTTCGCGTATTGTTAAAAGGCTTAAACAACAGGCAGTGTTGGCTCAGCAAGTATATGGTAACATGATCGGATATCTTGATGAAGCTTTGTCGGGCATTAAGGTTATTAAGGCCTTCAATGCGGTTGATTATACCAAAGAGAAGTTTCAAAACGAGAACGAACATTATACAGCGTTGGTTAAGGCTATGGCCCGTCGTCAGCAAATGGCTTCACCGGTATCCGAAGCGTTGGGGGTAAGTATGGTAGCCGGTATTGTGTTGTACGGCGGTTATTTGGTACTTAATCATACATCACCGTTAGGTGCAGCTGCATTCATCAGTTACATTGCTCTTTTTTCGCAGCTGATGCGGCCGGTTAAAGCCATATCCGACTCATTTACATCTATACATAACGGTATTGCTGCAGGTGAGCGGGTGCTGGAACTAATTGACGAGAAGCCACAAATTGTTGATGCGCCGGATGCTGTTGTTCTTAATGATTTCACCGATAGTATTCAGTTCAACAATGTTTCTTTTGCCTATGGTGAAAAGCCGGTATTAAACCATGTCAATCTGCATATTCCGGCAGGTAAAACGGTGGCATTGGTAGGCCCATCGGGTGGGGGAAAATCTACTCTGATGGATTTGATACCCAGATTTATTGAACCTAAGGAAGGCGAAATATTAGTAGACGGGCATAATATTAATCAGGTAACAATGCACTCGCTTCGTAATTTAATGGGGGTTGTTAACCAGGAGTCTGTTTTGTTTAATGATACCATTTATAATAACATTGCCTTTGGTAAGCCCAATACTACGCCTCAAGAAGTGGAAGCTGCCGCCCGCATTGCCAATGCGCATAATTTTATAGAAGCTACCGAATTGGGATACCAAACTAATGTAGGCGACCGTGGTACTAAACTGTCGGGTGGACAAAAGCAGCGCATCAGCATTGCCAGGGCTGTGTTGAACAACCCGCCCATTATGTTACTGGATGAGGCAACCTCAGCATTAGATACCGAATCAGAAAAATTGGTGCAGGAAGCGTTAAACAACCTGATGAAAGACAGAACCTCACTTATTATTGCTCACCGTTTAAGTACTATTCAAAGTGCAGACCTGATTGTGGTGCTTGAAAACGGCAGCATTGTAGAACAAGGTACGCATGCAGAATTGTTGCAGAACAACGGCTTGTATCGTAAGCTGATTGATATGCAAACTTTTCAGACAGAGTAAATTGGTATTGAACATACTTTCAAATAAAAATTAAAGCCCCCGGTAATTTTACCGGGGGCTTTTTAGTAAACTAAATAACAAGCTTAGAATTTAAAGCCTAAGCCAATTTGCCAAACCTGGTTACGGTAATCGGGCACGCCACCTGATCCATCAGGATTGTTTTCATGCAGGTCGATAGCATAACGGCCACGTAATTCTACATTTCTGTTCAAATCAATACCCACACCTACTACACCGGTTACAAAGTTTTTGTCGCCATTGTATTTGTACTTTTCTTCGTAAATTGTTTCAAAACCATCGTAATAAGTATTACGGGTTGAGGTTAAAAACGAAAACTGCGGACCAGCTAAAATGTTAAAACCTGGTGTTACCTTCAATTTTAGCAGCAGGGGCACATCAATAAAGTTGGCGCGTTGTGCAAATTCACCATCAAGGGTAGTAGCACGGTATCCTTTTTGTGAGTATAAAGCCTCTGCATCAATTGACAGCGGGTAGGCGATAGGAATGTCAACAAAAATACCACCGACAAAACCGGCTTTAGTGCGGGTGCTAAAATCAGAGTTGTGTGAACTTATGGTGTTGGCAATATTTACGCCACCAGTTAAACCTACTCTAACATTATTAAAATCATCCGACCGTTGTTGCGGACGATACCAACGGCGTTGTGCATTGGCAGCCACTGCTGTGGTTAACACTATGGCTAAAAGGAATAATTTTTTCATAATCTTGTTATGTTTTTAGTGTATCTGAATGCAGATTAGATGATAACTTTGGCCCTTGGTTTATTCGGCATTAAAAAAAATAAACAAATACTTAAAAATTGCTTTATCCATCTGGTAATAAAACTATTTAGAAGCTTTTTATATATGAAACTGTTCTATACCGCTACCTTGTTTATCCTGCTCAATGTATGTGCTTTTAACCAGGTATCGGCGCAATCCGCATCGTACATCCAATCATTGCAGGCACAAAACCATTGGGTCGATTCGGTATTTAACACCTTAAATATGCGCTGTAAAATAGCGCAGTTGTTTTTTATCCGGGCGCACACCAACCGTGGTCAGGCGTATGCCGATTCAGTAGCGCAGGTGATTAAAAAACAGCAACCCGGTGGGCTGGTATTTTTTCAAGGTGGCCCGGTAAGGCAAGTTAATTTAAGTAACCAATATCAAAAGTTGGCCAAAATTCCGTTACTGATTGCCATGGATGGCGAGTGGGGCTTGGGCATGCGGTTAGATTCCACCATATCTTACCCATACCAAATGGCTTTGGGGGCGGTACAGGATAATACCCTACTTAACCAAATGGGACAGCAGGTAGCCTATGATTTTAAACGCATAGGCATGCACCTCAACTTTGCCCCGGTAATGGATATCAACAACAATCCGGACAACCCGGTGATTAACTACCGCTCTTTTGGCGATAACAAATACAACGTGGCCCAAAAAGCGATTGCTTATATGCAGGGCATGCAGCAGGGCGGCTTGCTAACCACAGCCAAGCACTTTCCGGGCCATGGCGATACCAACGTAGATTCGCATATGGATCTGCCGCTGCTTAACTTCACTCGTCAGCGGCTGGATACTTTGGAAGAATATCCTTTTAAGGAAGCCATTGCGGCTGGTATCAGCGGTATTATGGTAGCACACATGAGCATTCCGGTACTAGACAATACGCAACATTTGCCTTCAACTTTATCCCGTCCAATTATTACTAATTTATTAAAAGACGAACTGGGGTTTAAAGGACTAGTCGTATCTGATGCGATGGAGATGAAAGGGGTAGTTAAATACTTTCCTGGAGGTGAAGCTGATGTAAAAGCCTTTATTGCCGGTAACGATATTTTGGAGCTGTCGGAAAATTCGGCTCGCGCCATCAAAAAAATTAAACAGGCCATTCACAGTGGACAGGTAACCGAACAGGAACTTGATGCCAAGGTAAAAAAAGTATTGGCTGCTAAATACTGGGCAGGTTTAAATCAGTATCAGCCTAGTAATCCAATAGGTACCGTAGCTGATTTAAATCGGCAACAAGCAAAGGCGTTGGTACAGCAATTGAGCAACGCTGCTGTAACCTTGTTACAAGGTGATAGTGTAATACAGCAATTAGATTTTGGCCAAAACACCGCTTTGGTGAGTATTGGCACCGAAGGCCCCAGCGTTTATCAGTACGAGCTAGGCAAAGTATTTACCAATGCCCGTATGTTTAATGTGGGTAAAAGCGCTTCCGCTGCCGAAATCAGCCAATTGCTGGCCATGTTGCATGGCTACCCCCAAATTGTTATTGGCATACATGATAGCCGCCTGCGCCCGGCCAGCAAGCTCGATTTTTCGGCCAGTGTAAAACAATTAATTGCGCAACTAGCAGGTAATAAGGGCAGCGTGATAAGTGTGTTTGCCAACCCCTATACACTGGCTAACTTACCCGGTATTGAAAAAGCAGGCGCCATACTGGAATGTTACCAGAAAGACGAAAGCATGCAGCGTGCTGCCGTAAAAGTTCTTACCCGTCAGTTAATACCGCAAGGTAAACTGCCAGTAAGGATAAATGCTTTTTGGGCAAATGGCACAGGTTTGGTGTTGCCGTAAGCCTAATTTATATAAAATAAGAATAGACTTATTTGTATATTTAAATACTTATGAAGATTGTTCCAATTGTAAGAAAAGCTAAATTGAAGGATTTAGACCAGGAGATGGAAGATATTCAATATTGGCTATCCCGGCCGCCTTATGAACGTATGGCAGCTGTAACCCGGCTAATTGCCATGCACTTACAACCGGGGCAGCGGATGGATAAAATGTTTGTAACTCGACGCAAGCTGCACTCATGAATTTGGAACAGGATTTTATAGACTTTGTAGAAATGTTAAACAAGCACAACGTTGAGTACATGATTGTAGGCGGCTATGCACTAGCATTTCATGGAAAGCCAAGGCATACCGGCGACCTTGATATTGGATAAACTTATCTAACACAAATGCCGAGCGTATGTGCGCAGTAATTGCCGACTTTGGCATGTCATCTTTAGGGATGACTAAAGATGATTTTTTAGAAAAGGGTATCATAACGCAAATTGGTTATCCTCCTTTACGTATAGATATCCTTAACGAAATAGACGGAGTATCTTTTAAAGAAGCTTATGTAAACAAAGAGGTAATTGACATTGATGGGTTGTTGATTAACTATATTGGGCTGGATGATTTGATCAAAAACAAAACTGCCAGTGGCCGTCATCAGGACATCAGTGATATCAATGCATTAAGAAAGCTCAAAGGATAGGGTGAATATATAAAATAGATTTACGTTAAGATCAACCAGAAGTTGTAAGAGTAACCATTTTGCTAGAGCCAAGCGGTTGTAAATGATGATCAGAGAACTTTACTAAAAATATACGCAATCAGCCTAAACTTCATCCATCAACCTGTATCTTTACACTTGTAATGATGCAGTCCTCTTCCGAAAAATATAACCAGAAATTTGAGCAGATAATAAGCCAGTTAAACAACGAGCAATTGGCGGCCGTGAACAGATTAGACGGTCCGGTGCTGGTGGTGGCCGGTCCGGGTACGGGCAAAACCCAGATACTGGCCGCCCGCATTGGTAAAATATTACTGGAAACCGATGCACAGCCTAATGAAATTTTGTGTTTAACCTACACAGATGCCGGTGCAGTGGCTATGCGCAAACGGTTGTTTGAATTTATTGGTCCGGATGCTTACCGCATCAATATTTATACCTTCCACGCTTTTTGTAATGATATTATTCAGGAAAACTTAGAATACTTTGGTAAGCTGAGCCTGGAACCGTTGTCAGACCTGGAATCGGCTATGCTGTTTCGGGAACTGGTAGATGGATTCGGTAAAGATCATTTGCTCAAACGGTTCACGGGCGATATCTATTACGATGTACCCCGGCTAAAAAGCCTATTCAGCACCATGAAGCGCGAGAACTGGGAAATGGAAATGATTGAAAAAGCCGTAGCTGAGTATATTGACGATCTGCCCAATCGCGAAGAGTTTATCTACAAGCGCCCCAACGCTGCAAAAGGTATTCAAAAAGGCGACGTTAAGCAGAAAGAAATAGACGCTGCTAAAGACGTAATGGAAAAGCTGCTGTGTGCCTGCCGCGAGTTTCATAACTATGAAGCCAAAATGACAGAGCGCAGCCGGTACGATTATGATGACATGATTATCTGGGTACTGCGTGCCTTTCGCGAAGATGAAAACATACTTCGCCGTTATCAGGAACGGCATCAATATATTCTGGTAGACGAGTTTCAGGATACCAGTGGTTCGCAGAATGAATTGTTAAAGTTTTTGCTGTGTTACTGGCAGGAACCAAATGTGTTTGTGGTAGGCGATGATGACCAATCTATCTTCCGTTTTCAGGGCGCCAACATGAAAAACATCCTGGATTTTGCAGGTGATTATGTGAATACGCTATATACCGTAGTCTTAAAAAATAACTACCGTTCTAACCAAGCCATTCTGGACATATCCAAGGCGCTGATTAACAATAACCGTGAGCGATTGACCAGTCAGCTTAACTTGGATAAAAACTTGAGTTCATCACATCCGCGGTTCGATGTCACCATTGTAGAGCCGGAGATAAATGAATATGCCAATCCAGACCAAGAACTGGTGCATGTGGCCAGCCAGATCGAAAAGCTGATAGCCAAAGGTACCGAACCATCAGAAATAGCTGTCATCTACCGAAACCACAATCAGGTAGAAGAACTGATACATTACCTCGACGCACAAAAAATAGCCGTTAATACCAAACGTAAAATAGATATCCTGGCGCTGCCTTTTGGCGAAAAGATTATCAACATACTGCGCTACCTGGCTATGGAACTCGATTCGCCTTTTAGTGGTGATGAACTGCTGTTCGAGATTATGCACTATGATTTTTTTGATATTCCGCCTATCGAAATAGCCAAAGTGAGCATAGCAGTATCCAAAGCCAATTACAGCATGGGGGTAGATGAACCCAAAACGTCCATCCGCCGCCATGTAAGCGAAATGATACCCACGCGGCAACCCAGTTTGTTTGAAGAGCCTCAGGATGCAGCCATGCGCCAGTTGGTTACGGATATAAACTTTTTGCTTAAAGCTGCGGTAAGCCTTAGTTTGCAACAGCTGTTTCAGCAAGTAATTACCTGTTTGGGCATACTGCGCTACGTGATGCAGCAGCCGGATAAGGGCTGGCACATGGAGGTGCTAACTACCATTTTTAACTTTGTGCGCGATGAAGCCCGCAAAAGTCCGGAAGGTAAGCTAAAAGACATCATCAACACCATTGAGCTGATGAAGAAAAACAACATCCGGCTGGAACTGAACCGGATGATTGGCACCGAGAATGGAATTAATTTCCTTACCGCTCATGGTTCTAAAGGGTTAGAATATGAGCATGTATTTTTGATAGGCTGCACCAAAAAAATATGGGATACCAAGGGCCGCAACATGGGCTTCAGCTTCCCGGATACTTTGATGCAGTCATCTGCCGATGACACTGCACAGCAGGAAGAATCTCGCCGGTTATTTTACGTAGCCCTTACCCGTGCCAAGCAGTGTTTGGTCGTATCTTATGCCTCACATGATCGTAATGGCAAAGACCAGGAAGCCTCACAGTTTTTGGGTGAGATACTGGCCGAAACGCATTTGCAGGTAAAGCACCCGCAGGTAAATGAAGATGCGATGATGAACTACCTGGCTACCCAGTTTAATGAAGCGGATAAGCCGGTGGTGGAGCTGTTAGATAAAAACTACATCGGCCAGTTGCTGCAAAGCTATGTGCTGTCGGTAACGCACTTAAATAGCTATCTGGACTGCCCGCTTAAGTTTTATTTCCAGAACCTGATACGGGTGCCGGCGGGTAAAAGTCCGGCAATGGCCTTTGGATCGGCGGTGCACCACGCATTGTACCGGGCTTTTGATAAGATGGGAAAGAACGACAATCAGTTCCCGTCGGCAGAAGATTTCATCAAGGAATTTCGTTGGTTTATGATGCGTAACCGTGATGCTTTTACCAGTGACGAGTTCCGCTTACGGATGGATTACGGCGATAAGATATTGCCTGCTTTTTACCAGCAGAACGTAAACCAGTGGAATAAGATTGTACGGGTGGAACATCCTATCCGCAACCTTACCATCAACGGCATACCCGTAAAAGGGCATTTGGATAAAATTGAGTTTAACGGTAATCAGGTTACCATTGTAGATTATAAAACCGGCAAGCTTAAATACGCCAAAGAAAAGCTGCTGCGCCCTACCAGCAACCAACCCAATGGTGGGGACTACTGGCGACAAGCTGTATTCTACAAAATGCTGATTGATAATGACCGCAGCAAAAGCTGGGAAGCTACCAGTGTGGTATTTGATTTTATTGAACCTGTAAATGAGGGCGAGTACCACAAAGAGAAAATTGTAGTAATGCCCGAAGATGTAGAAACCGTAACCCGTCAGCTTACCGATACTTACCAAAAAATAATGAACCATGAATTTGCCACCGGCTGTGGCAAAAAGGATTGCGACTGGTGCCACTTTGTGCGTAGCAACTTTAAACAGCCCGGCAAAATTATGGAACTAAACGAAGGCGCAGAATAAAAAAGACGCAGTCGCATTTAAGAAATTAGCTATTGATGAAAAGCAAAGTACTGTCAATCCTATATATTTTTCTGATAAGTGGCGCCCTGCTGTCTTGTAAATCCAGAGCACATGACGTTTGGGCAGAAGGATGGGAAAGTTATCCGATACCTGAAACCAGAGATGAAGTTGCGGAATATGCTGCCTCAAATAAAGCTTTACAAGTGTATTTAAAGCATGACAGCGTTTTAGTTAGAGCTCAGCCCAAGGTCAACAAACAACCGTTGCCTTTTGAAATCAATATAGCTAATAACGATGATGCCTGGCAATTTGGCGGTGACCGTGCGGTTACTGCCGTAAACAATGGTTATCTGGTAGGCTTCAACAGAGGCGAATGGGGCGGCCATTTATACTGGTTTTCAAAAGATGGCAAACAGCATTACAAAATATCTGACCATCAAGTGGTGCAGTTTATACAAAATGGCGGCAACCTATACGCCATTGAAGGTCTGGTACATGGCGGGTCTTCTGAGGGGAGTATGATTATCATCAATCAAGAAAAAGATAAGTGGAGGGCCCAAACGTTTGTCAAGCTGCCTTATGCCCCAGTTGCTGCAGCTGTAAATCGTCATCAAAACTTTATTATCGCAACCTCAAGTAGTTTAGTTCAGGTAAACCAGCAAGCCAAGGTGCGTACTTTGGCTGTCAACAGATTGCTCCGTTATATGCCGCCGGCAAATTCTTTGGTTATAAAAGGGGATGAGGTTTATGTGGGTATGGTTAAAGGTGTTTTTAGATATGATTTGCAAGCGGGTAAGCAGGAATGGTTAATGAATGATGGGTTGCAGTTGAATTAAGAAGGTAATCAATACTAAAGCTGATAAAACCAAAAGCTAATAATTAGGAGTAACTATAAATTATTAAAAGCAAGCGGGTACCTTTAATAAGGTGTTTATAAAGAATTTATATTAAACGTTAGTTTTACTTAATGATTCAGAAAGGCAAGTGTATCATCTTGAAAAGCTTAAATAATCTTTTTTATCACATTATAAAGTGTTGGCTATTATGCACTGTTAATATCATTGCAGTTATTACGTTATGTTGTGTTTCATTGAGGGGATACAGTCAAGTTACAGTGCCATATATCAAGTTCGAACATATTGGCACGGAAGAGAAGCCAATATGGCCTTTAATCATATCCACAAAAAAGGTAGAGATACCTTTAAGCTACTCTGAAGTAGAAATGCTGAAGCAAATGGGTAAAAAAGTAATTAAAGATGAAGACAAAGCGCTTTTCCAAAAAAACATAATAACTAATCAAATTTCATATCAACTTTTTAAGGATTATATATTTAAACACATTGGTTTCTTTACTAAGAAACAACCTGTTAATTTAGAATATGCAACTTTTAAAGTAAGTGTTGAACAGCGTGTTTTTTATTTGAATAGCGTAAACTCATGGCAATTTTTTGCTCAAGCTATTCATTATCTACAAAAATTAAAGTCAGATAAGCATCTGATAAATGGTTTGAATAATACCTTACATGTTACTAATTAACATCCATTAAATCATCAATCTTTTTATGTTCCTTAAACTTTAAGGATTATAATGGCAAAAAGCCAATGTGTTATCAATCAATACATTGCAATAGGTGTTCAATAAATGTTAAAATTTGTTAAACAGCCTCTCAACAGGCCGGTTTTCGAGTATTTTTGTTGAAACATGAAAAAAAGAAGTATTGGTTTTATTATTGGCTTGATGGGATTTGCACTGTTGGGTGTGGTGGCCATGCAATACTTTTTTTTGCGTCAGTCGTACCAACTGCAATCCAAACTGTTTGACCGCGATGTGCGCGAAGCACTAAATACCGTAGTAGCCAAAGTGGCCCGGCATGATGCCAACCGCTTTTTTATTCATAAAGCCACCGGGGTTAGCGATAAGGGCAGGGTAGGATATATTAAAATTGTTAGTCAAAAAATCAACACCGCCCAAAATCTGGCGGCTCGTTTGCAGGCCGATAGTGCCCGCAACCGTCAGCGGCACGATAAACGAATCGCCCATCTGCGTGACAGTTTAAAGAAGCTGATCCGCCACCAGCAGGAAGACGATGAACTATATGGTCTTAATGTACAATGGCAAATTGAAGAATTTACCGATGAATTTGGTAACGTGCACCAGCGGCCTTTGCCGCCTAAAATTACGACATCGCGCCTTACCACAAAACCTATAAATCCTGCCAAACTGCACAAATACGATACTTTGTATTACAAGTACGTTGACCCGGTAATGGGGCAGCAAATTGTAACTCATCTGCGAATCAATCCGATTTGGCAGCGCGAGCATGATCGTCGTGAACGTGAGCACCAGTTGAGACAAATTCGCAAAATGCTGGCAGACGATTCTATTTCCAGCTTAAAATCGGCCAATGTAACGATAATGCAAAATTTAGCCGATGAGTACAAGCGCGCCAATAAATCGCTTAAAGACCGGGTGGATGCGATGTGGATTGATTCATTGCTGCGTTTTGAACTGGCCAACAAAGGCATCGATTTGCCTTTTAGCTATGAAGTGGCTACCGCCAGCAAAGATTCATTGATATTTTCCAAAGCGTTGGATGTGAGTGGTGCAAGACCGGTGTTTAGTGCAGCCAACGCATCTGATACTTACCAAACCCCGATTTTTGCCCAAGAAGTGGTGAATGATCCGGGAAACCTAAAGTTATATTTTCCGGAGAAGAACGCCCACATTCTTAAAACCATGACTTATACCATGGCTACCAGCGGTGGCTTGCTGCTGGTACTGGTATTGTGCTTTGGTTATACTTTATTTTCCATCCTGAGGCAGAAAAAAATATCGGAGATGAAAACAGATTTCATCAACAACATGACTCACGAGTTTAAAACGCCGGTATCAACCATCATGATTGCTGCCGAAGCCTTGCGGGACGAGGATATTATTGCTGATAAAAACAGGGTGTCACGACTGGCCAATATCATTTTTGAAGAGAACGAACGTTTGGGCAGTCACATTGAACGGGTACTGAACATTGCCCGCATTGAGAAAAACGATTTTAAACTGGATAACAAACCGGTTGAGGTAAACGAATTGATTACTGACGTGCTGGATAGTATGGCCCTGAAACTGCAGAAGTATGACGCCCAGGTAGATTTACACCTGGAGGCCGACCATTCGGTAATTGAGGCCGACGAACTGCATTTTTCGAACGTATTGTATAACTTGATTGATAACGCCATTAAATACAGCCGCGAGGCACCGCAGTTAACCATTACTACGCTCAACAAAAATGATGAGTTGGTAATACGCGTGGCCGACAAAGGCATTGGCATGAGTCGTGATCAGCAAGCTAAAATATTTGAGCAGTTTTACCGCGTACCTACTGGCAACCTGCACGATGTAAAAGGCTTTGGCCTGGGCCTTAGCTATGTTAATACCATTGTGAAGAAACTCAACGGTATGATCAGCGTAAAATCCGAAAAAGACAAAGGGTCAGAATTTGAATTGAAATTTGGCCTTTTGGCAACCTAACCACATGAAGAAAATATTATTGGCAGAAGATGATCCGAACCTGGGCGCCCTGTTGCAAGACTACCTGCAGCTAAAAGGTAAGTTTGATGTAGTACTTTGTAAAGACGGCGACGAAGGTTTACGCGAGTTTACCAAAGATAACTTTGACTTGCTGATACTAGATGTAATGATGCCTAAAAAGGATGGATTTACTTTAGGCAAAGAAATTCGTAAAATAAACCAGCAGGTGCCCATCATCTTTGCCACCGCCAAAGGTATGATAGAGGATAAAACCCAAGCCTTTAATTTAGGTGGCGATGATTACATTACCAAACCTTTTCGCATCGAAGAGTTATTATTACGCATCAATGCCCTGCTTAAACGTGCCGGAAGCAGTGCTGAAAAAGAAACTGAGAAACCTACCCAGTTTGATATCGGCAAATATCACTTCGATTTTACCCAGCAGGTAATTACCCACGAGGGTGCACAGCAAAAGTTATCCACTAAAGAAGCTGCCCTGCTGCGCCTGTTGTGCCTGCACAAAAATGAAGTCCTCACCCGCGAAGAAGCTTTGCTGAACATCTGGAATGATGACAACTACTTTAATGGCCGCAGCATGGATGTATTTTTGAGCAAAATACGCAAGTATTTGAAAGATGATCCCAGCGTAGAAATCATTAATGTACACGGCAGGGGCTATAAGCTGCTGGTCAACTAAGCTTTCTACAGGGCTTGCCCAAAGTGAATGATATTGCCATTGTTATCCAGTACGCTGAATTGCCGTCTGCCCCAGGGTTTGTCTTCTAACTTTGCGTTAGGATGTACAATACCTAGCGGTTCGTACTCAGCATATAAATTCTCAATATCATTTACATTGATGTAACAGCCAGTGCTCTGTGCAATGTAAACGTCATTGCAGGGCCATAAGTGTAGGTAAATATCGTCCCTACTCAATATCAGGTAGCCGGTCCAGTTAGCTTGAAGGGTAAATTTTAGTTTTTCGGTATAAAAAGTAATGGATTCTGCTTCATTTAGCGAAGCTAGTATAGGAATAGCTGTTTGTAGCATGGGTTATGCGGTTGTTTGCAATTAATTAGTTACAAACTTATCATTTCTACTTGCTTTTGGTAGATTTGGTAACCGCTAAAACAAACTATATGAAAAAAACTTTACTTTTTGCTGCTTTGTTAGCAACCGGCATGAGCTTTTCGGCCGTTGCACAAGAAGTAGTAGACCAAGCCGCTGTGCAAAAAATACGCGAAGAAGGGCTTAACCATTCGCAGGTTATGCAAACGGCATTTTATATTACCGATGTGGCCGGTCCGCGTTTATCTAATTCACCCGGATTAAAGCGTGCACAGGAATGGGCTGTTAGTCAGTTTAAAGCTTGGGGCTTGTCTAATGTAAAGCTGGAGCCTTGGGGAAAGTTTGGTAAAGGCTGGGAAGTGCAAAAAAACTATGCTGCTATTACGGTACCTTACTATCACGCCATCATCGCTATCCCTAAAGCCTGGACACCCAGCACAAACGGCGCTGTTAAAAGTGAAGTAATATTATTAAAAGCCGATACCATTACCGATTTAGATAAGTACAAAGGCAAGCTGGCTGGTAAGATTGTGATTTTTGATACCAAAAACGAGCTTACCCGTAACCCGCAGCCCGATTCAAAACGTTATACCGACGAAGAGCTGGCCCAAATGGCCGCTGCCACCGCACAACCTGCCGGACAACGTCGTGGCGCACCGGATGCCAATTCTGCCTTTGCACAACAAATGGCAGCCCGCCGCCGTGCTTTGGCCATGCGTACAGCCATGAATACTTTCATAAAAGCCGAAAACGTAGCACTGGTATTAAGCCAGGGCCGTGGTACCGATGGTACAGTATTTACCACAAACGGTGCATCATATGCCGATACAGCCAAAGCTGTAGCCCCCGAACTAGAAACCAGTGGCGAGGATTATCTGCGCATTGTACGCTTGTTGAAAGCCGGCCAAAAAGTAGAAATGGAAGCAGAGGTTAAAACGCAGTTTTTTACCGATGATATGAACGGCTATAATGTTATTGCCGAAATTCCGGGTACGGATAAAAAGTTGAAAGATCAGGTGGTCATGATTGGCGGACACTATGATTCATGGCATGGTGCCACTGGTGCTACCGACAACGCAGCAGGCAGCGCCGTAATGATGGAAGCTATGCGCATCCTGAAAACCATTGGCTTTAAACCGAAACGTACTATCCGTATTGCATTGTGGAGTTCGGAGGAGCAGGGCTTATTTGGGTCACGTAACTATGTAGCCAGCCACTTTGGTACCGCTTCGGCCATTAAGCCAGAACAGGCTAAAGTATCTGCTTATTACAATCTGGATAACGGTACTGGCAAAATCCGTGGTGTATATCTGCAAGGTAATTCGGCTGTAGCCCCTATATTTAAAGCATGGCTAGAGCCGTTTAAAGATTTAGGTGCTGCTACTACAACCATCAGCAATACCGGCGGTACCGACCACCTTTCGTTTGATGGTGTAGGCATCCCTGGCTTCCAGTTTATCCAAGAGCCTATGGATTACAACACCCGTACGCACCACAGCAATCAGGATACCTATGATCGCTTATCGGCTGATGATTTGAAACAGGCTGCTACCATTGTGGCATCATTGGTTTACAACACCGCCCAACGTGCAGAAATGCTGCCCCGCAAAGAGGCCCCAAAACCGGCGGGCACCAACTAAGTTAATTGTCGATTTACTTTTATACGTGAAGCAGGCTGCCGCAAGGGTAGTCTGCTTTTTTATTTATGTTGTTAATGACAGAAGATTTAATATGAATTTGTTAAGTGAACAACTTATCTTAGCTATATAACTCAACAACTTTATCATGATTAAAATCAATTTTAAGTTTCTTGCCGGTAATGTTTTTCTACTGCTGGCGATGATGGCCTTATTTACTACAGCCACTAAAGCACAGGACACCACTGCTCAAAAACAAATTTTCAAATCGGTAGACGTAGCTCCTAACTTTCCGGGCGGCCTTAATAAGTTTTATGAATTTATAGGTAAGTCACTAAGATATCCCCGAACTGATTTAACTAATGGTACACAGGGGCGAGTGTATGTTACCTTTGTAGTAGAAAAAGATGGTTCGTTAACTAATGTAAAATACGAGCGTGCACCTAGCCGAACTTTGGGCGACGAGGCTGTTCGTGTGGTAAGTGCAAGCCCTAAATGGATACCCGGTACGCAAAAAGGACAAACAGTTAGAGTGCAGTATACAGTTCCGGTTGCGTTTACTTTACAAGGAACAAGTTCTGGTAGGGACCCATTTGCTCGTGGATAACATTCCCCTGCCTTTATAAAAGTTTTACTAATGCGCCAAATTGACGAAGATATTACTTTTACCAATGTCAAACCCGAAGAGTTAGCTGGTTTTGACCGTACGTTTGATAATTGCCAATTCATCAATTGCGATTTGTCTTATGCTGATCTTTCTAATAAAACCTTTGTAGATTGCCGGTTTAATAACTGTAACTTATCGTTAGTGAAACTTGGTGGTGTGGGGTTACAAGGCGTATCATTTACAGACTGCAAGTTATCTGGCGTTAATTTTAGCGTGTGCGCTAATTTTTCGTTTTCGGTAAGCTTTACCAATTGTAATTTAGATTATACCATTTTTGCAGGCAAAAAGTTGAAGGGCGTTAAACTATTAAACTGTACTCTGAATGAGGCTGACTTTTCGGAAGCCGACCTCACCAATGCTGTTTTCGACCAGTGCAATCTTAATCGTACAGTTTTTAACCGGACTATTTTGAAAGGTGCCAATTTTTTAACGTCGTACAACATGGTTATTGATCCGGAGATTAACACGATGGACAAGGCTAAGTTCAGTCATGAAAGCTTATCCGGCTTACTTACCAAGTATAATTTAGTGATCAAATAAAAAAGGCGGGTTTAATACCCGCCTTTTTTATCAATCTGCCGCTGTAGTTTGCGCTGTATTTACATTGCCTGTACGCTTTAACACGCCCCAGCCGCTCAATTCTCCTTTTAGGGCACGGCGGATAGATTTAAACAGAATATAGTACATCAGTTGCCGCCATACAAAACGTTGCGGAATGATGTAGATAAGTTTTTTCAAATTCTCGCGCTCCATCCGGAAGGCAATAATCGCCACTATAAAGTCAATCAGAATGAACGCCAGGTAATAGCCAAATATCTTTTCGGGATGGTCGCTGAAGAATCCGGCAATCATCATCAAATCGGCCAGTGGCGAAAATAACGGCAAAACAATCTGGAAGATCAGGATATTAGGCATGCCCACCATTCCAAAGAAACTGTATTTGCGGCTAAACAGGGCATCGCGGTTTTTCCAGAAGCTTTGTATCACACCAAAACTCCAGCGGAAGCGCTGCTTTAGCAAAGCCTGCAAAGTTTCAGGTGCCTCAGTATAAGCTATAGCTTCAGCCGCGTTGCGGATGATGTAACCCTGCTTTAAGATACGCATGGTTAAATCGCAATCTTCGGCCAGTGTATCGGTAGTAAAGCCGCCTGCTTTTATGATAGCCGCCTTGCGGAAAGCGCCGATAGCACCAGGTACTACGGTAATACTATTCAGCAAATCAAACGCACGGCGGTCCATATTTTGGGCCGTAATATATTCGATAGACTGCCAGCGGGTAATCAGGTTAGTTTCATTACCTACCTTTACGGTACCTGCCACCGCACCAATTTCCTCATCTGTAAAGTAGGCCATCAGGTGTAAAATGGCATCGTTTTTTAATAACGTATCGGCATCAATACATACCACGTACTCATACCGGGCATGCGAAATACCAAAGTTTAAGGCAGATGCTTTACCGCCGTTAGGCTTGGTAAGCACCTGAACAGCAGGATGATTTTGGTAGGCTAAACCTACCACCTCAAAGGTTTTGTCTTTCGAACCATCATCCACAAAAATAATTTCCATGGCTGGGTACTCCAGTTCAATAAGGCTTTGTATGGTTTTAACAGCCGTAATTTCTTCATTATATGCTGGTACAATGATGCTTACCGGCGGTAAGTTGGTTTGGTCAATTACACGGTCGGGTGCGTTCTTATTAGCTGAAAACTGTCGTAAGGCCAGTATGCCAATTAATATGATACGACCTACGGCTAAAAAGATGGCTGTTAAAAACAGGTACAGGAAAAACCAGTTGGCGTAAAACAAGCCTCCAGTAAACCAGTCGTACAAGGTGCCGGTAACGCCGCTGTTGGCGTCATCGTGTACGGGTGGCATCAGGTCGTCTTTCTTTTTGTGCAGTACATCGGCAATAGTGGTAAACTGGTAGCCATGGCTTTTAAAATAACGGATAATAGCCGGTAAAGCCTTAATAGTTTCCTCACGGGTATCGCCACCTGCATCGTGTAGCAGTATCATCGAGCCGTTTTCATGCTGAGCTACGGTACGGGCGATAATGGTATCGGCGGTTACACCGGGTTCCCAATCGTGCGGGTCAATAAACTCACCGATATTAATGTAGTTTTCTTTACGGCTTTGTGCCACCGGAATAATTTCGGCCAGTGTTTGCGGCTCGGCATCGGCATTAAACGGTGCACGAAACAAAACGGTGCTATGGCCGGTGATAGATTCAATAAGCTTACGTGTTGAGTTAAGTTCCAGGCTTACCCGTTTTAAACTGATTTGCGAAATATCTGGGTGAAAAAACGTATGGTTACCTATTTCATACCCTTCATCGTAAATGCGCTTCAGCAACGGTATGTTTTTTTCAACCATCGATCCTACCACAAAAAATGATGCGGGTACTTTTTCCCGTTTCAAGATATCCAGAACGCGTGGCGTATAGTTAGGGTCGGGGCCGTCGTCAAAAGTCAATACTACTTTATTAGGTGCATAGCCATACCGCCTGATTACGTATTTGGTTGGCAGCTTGATGTAAGTTTGACTGGTAATCGTAAACGTTTTAGGATCAATTTTTACATCTATCTTTCCGGTATCCGGTTGCGAAACTAAATCCAATACTTCACCATCACCTGCATAATCTATACGGGTATTTATTTCGGGTGTGGTTAACTTTCTTAACTCAACACCGGTTTTACGAAGCGAGTCGATAGACAGGTTTTTTTGGAAGAAAGTCCACAAACGCGGATCTTCCATACCCAAGCGCCACAAAGCCACACCACCGGTAGCCCAATCATCGGCCATGCGGATGATGTTGAAATTGGTAGCCGCATCGGCAAAATAAACCGTATGCTGCAACGTGTCTGTGCCTTTGTAAGTATAGCTTAGGTTGGCCGACTCGGGGTTGTATGTAATTTTACTACCATGCTCTTGAGCCGTACTGATGGCCTGCTGATAGCCAACGGCTTGCCCTACACGGCTTTCCGGCCAGTCATAACCTCCGCCGACTACGGTTAGAATTACTTTTTCGCTGGGTATTTTGGCACATACATTATCCAGTAATTCCTCAACCCAATGTTGGTGCGATACATCGCCTGCGTTGGTTGCATCGGTATGCTGGTCGATAGCCATGATGAACAGGTAATCGTTCACATCTTTTAAAAACGACAGGTCATATTCATCATCCTCGGGTGCTACATTTTGCGTAACCAAAAAGCCTTTGCTGTGTAAGTTGCTGTACAACTCTCGCTGAAATGCCTTGTAAGCAGCTGCGTTACGACTACCCACATCTTCAAAACCTAAATTAAGCCCTTTAAAATTGTGCTTTTGCAGATTGTCGGCCAGATTGTTAATAAAGGCAGTTCGCAGCTTAGGTGTGTTGATGATACGTTTAACATCCTTAGTGTCATAATACCCCGAAATATTATTGGTATTGATGTAATTGGTGAGCGATACAATGACCGGTTTTTTGTATTTCTTATTCAGGTTAACCAATCCGGTATCCAGGCGTACGGTGATGGTATCTTTGCCAGGCGTCATGGCAAAACCTTCGCTTACAATCATATCCAGGCGGGCAATATGGTCAACCAGCGAGTTGTAGGCTTGTGGTTCCCAGGCATGGTAAAAGCCTGCATTAATACGATGAGCGTTATTAGGATGCTTGCGCTGGTGCAGGTAACGGGCCCGCTCAAGCGCTTTCAGCTCTTCTTTCTGAATTGTAAATGAGCGATAGCGGGTTGAGCGCTGTAAGCGGTTCAACTCTTTTTTATCCAGCTTTTTAGCTGTAGGGGTAAGGTTGGGTAAGCTTGGGTATTTGGTAGAGGTTACCGTTATGGCAGCAGCTACTACGCCGCTAATGAGAAGCACCAGTAAGATGCGGCTCAGCCATTTAAAACGGTTCCATCTGCTAGGGTTATCTGCTTGAAAAATTTGCCTTCCAGCCATTAAATATGAATTAGGACTTCAAAACCGCAAAGGTAACAGTTTTGTTATCAAGATGGTAGTAAAATAGGGGTAGAGCTTGTTTAGCGGTTTTTGCCCGGTTCGATATTTGAAAAATCAACACCGCATTTGCAATCGCTGCCGCATCCTTTTTTTGCCGACATACTTCTGTATATCATGCGGCCTACATAAAATACTGCCGCAGCAAAAAGTAAAACGATTATAACTGTTTGCAGAATCATTGTACAAATTTAATATATCACTTATGATATATACGCTTAAAAGTTGGTGATATTGTGAAGTTTACTTTGGCATGAAGGCCGTTGTGCCACCTACCCATTCAAAATCTTTATTATAGCGCACACCAATCATTTTACCCCGGCTCAGTCGGGCCAGGTTAATGGCCAAGGTTGGCTCACTGTTGCCATCAGGCCATAAGTATAGCAAACGTATTTCTGCTTTCACGCCGCCATCCGGCGCTTGCACTACCGGCTCGTATTGTACCTTCTGCTGTAATATCCAGTTTTCGGGGTCGGCAATGGCTTCAATGTCCTTTGGCGTTACATCGATAATAACACCTTGACCGGCAAAAGAGAATAAGGGTTTAAGTACATAATTTTCTAAATCGGTAGGTATGTCTGTTAGTTCACTCAGGAAATATGTTTTGGGAATGGCGCCGCCCTTTAGATAAGGCATAGTAAATTTGCTGATGCGGTAAAACCAGTTAGGGTGGGTAATCCATTCTACATCCAGCGGCAGGCGCAAATCTACGTTGCCTTCAAACGGTGTACCTTCGGTTTCAATCTCATCAAAAATCAGGCGGTTATAAATACGCTTGATGAGTTTTTCTTCACCATTTGCTTTATAATACAGTTGATTGCCTTTTTGCTTTAAGTCACTTAGTGATACAATGGGAATGCCCAGGTATTGTTGCGTAATATAAAAATCAACAAATGTTTTTTGCTCAAATGCGTTTACATCCATCAGCACTACCTCATCGGGCTGATATGGGCCTATAATAGTCTTTTTTAGCAGTTCTAAATAACCAGCTTGGTCCAAATTGCTGAAAAAGATAGTCCAATCATCGCCCATATCAAAAATGCTTTGGTAGGTATCGCCCAGCAAAACCTGAAAGCCATACAATGAAGGGAAGCCCTGCAGTTCTATCAGTTTAGGTACAATATTACCGGCTTCATCTTTGCAAACCCCAAAATCAAGCGCAATAAAATGCGGATGATCATTCTCGTTAGCTACTTTCCATTTTTCAGGAATGGCCCGATCGGTGAGCTGTTTAAAATCAGGTTGCAAAATGGTTTGTATGATATCCTGTCCGGCAGCCAGCAGTCTGTCGCGAAAGTCGGCTGTTAGAAATATAGGTGTTTCGGCCACCCGGAAAGCTATGTCATTCGGCATCCCTTCGTTAAGCTGCTGTAGAAACTGCTGATATTTTTCCTGGCTAAAATTGGCGTTGAAAGTTTGACGGGCTGCGGGTTGCATAGGCTGTGATGGAATGGTAATTTGTTAAAAGTAACTGGTTTGGTTGATAGTTTGTTTTGTTAGTTAGTTAGTTAGTTAGTTAGTTAGTGCTTTGACTTTTGGTTGTGCCTTGTTAGGATGGGGGTGTTCTTATACCACAGCCTGTGGAAGTTACTTTTTCTTTTACCGGAAAAGAAAAAGTAACCAAAAAGAAACCTCTCGGCCGCACCTTCTTTCTACTCAATGCAGTACTTGTACTTAGTACAGTAGTTACCGAAAGAAGCTGAATGCCGATTCTTTTGTTGGCTTGTTCTGGCAGTGCTTTACGTTAAATAAAAAGAAGAGGAAAAGCAAAAAGGAAGCGCAGAGGCCCGCTATCGCGCCCGGGCCAGCGTTGGGTTGGTGGGCAGACAGGGGATCGCGAGAGCTAGGCCTTTTGCTTACTTTGTGGCTATGACAAAGTAAGTAGCCTCCGCGGCAATGAGCGGACTGCAAGAAGTGAATACCACCACAGGAAGTTAAGTTACAGGCACAAACTAAGTGACAAGTACTTAATTAAATAAACTTAATTAGGAGCATCAATAAAACCTTAAAACTCCACATGTGCCCTTAATGAAAACACATTTACTGGCCCTCTATCTTTGTTATAAGCAGGGTGAAGAATAAACTGATAATCAGGCGTGAGCCAGAACTTTTGTTGAAAAGCATCCAATTTGTAATATAATTCGGCAATCATTTCGGTGCTATAATTTAAGCGGCCGTCGCCAATAATAAAGCCGTAGCCACCTGCTGCTAAATAATCGCGGTGTGGGCTGGATATGCCGTTTCCTACAAATGCCAGTCCTACTTCATCGTCTTTACGCTTCCAGGAGTTGCCTTTCAATACACCGCCCAAACTTAATGATCGGTCAATCTCGGTAAAAGCCCAGGTTTCGGTTTTACCATCGTTCCAGCTGGCTTTGGCAAACACCCCAAAGGTTTTGCTGATGAACTGCTCGGCATTGATTCCAAAGCCGTATTTGTGATGTCCGTAGGCCAGTACCGTATCAATAACCGGTGGCTGGCTAAACGCTAACGCATCGCGGTATTTACCCATTTTGCCGTTGTTACGAAAACCTAGTAAACGTACCGCACCAGGTTGACTGTTGAATATATAGCGTTTTTCAAATTCCAGTGTTTGAGTATTGGCTTTGCCGATGCGCTCGTCCCAAACAGAGCCATTGGCTGTGGTGGTGGTCATGGTATAAGCAAAGCGAAGCGTCCAGGTAGGCATGCCTAGTTCGGTAAAAATGCCCATTACGTAGCCACGGGTGTTGGCCGGATAGTCCCAGGCACCGTTGCTCATCAACGACCAGTTCATAAACTGGTTGCGCGGATCATGGCTAAAAGTATTGGCATCAAAAAAATCGGACATACCAAATTTACCTACCGTAACCGAAAAATAGCGTTTGCTTTTGTAGCCTGCCAGCTGGTTTAAATCATCAGATACGGTATCACGTTCATTACCCCAGCTAAATGCCTGACTCAGGTATAAGCGGGCTATGTAAATCTTGGGCTCGGTGCTACCCACCCTGAACGTTTCGCCGTTTGGGAAGCCCGCCACACCTAACGTTTTACTAAAGCCCGATCCGCCTGCCAATTCCGGATTAAAATAAGCTTGTGCACCTTTCCATAAACGGGCACCGCCAAACAGGGTAGTGGTAAGTGAAGTGGCTGTTTCTTTATTTGTGATTAAGCTGTTTTCGCCACTATATGGCGCACTAAACGAAGGTTTATGCTGTGTGATGGTAGTTTGCTGAAAGTGAAAATTAAAGCGTTGCTGTTTAAGCGTATCCTGCTGTGCAAACAGGGTGGTAGTGTAAACTAAACCAATAAAAAGCAGGTAAAAGTTTTTCATGAAAACAGTATTGTGAAAAGTGGCGCTATATGTGTTTGATGCATACAACGCACTTAGTTGCAATCATGTTTTTGAAGGGGATATTTATTAAGCAACGGGCTAATATACCGTTTGCCCAAGAAAAGAATTAAATAAATAAAACGATCTTACCGCTCACCGTTCCACTCAGCATAAAACTGATTTAAGTACGTTTCCATAAATTGGTGGCGTTCTTCTGCCAGTTGGCGGGCCGTAGGGGTATTCATTTTGTCTTTAAGCAACAGCAGCTTTTCATAAAAATGGTTGATGGTGGGTGCTGTAGACTTTTTATATTCCTCTTTGCTCATGTTCAGGTTAAAAGCAATCTCTGGATTATACAGCTCGCGGCCCTTGAATCCACCATAAGTAAAGGCGCGGGCAATACCAATGGCACCGATGGCATCCAGCCGGTCGGCATCCTGCACTACCTTCAATTCTTTGGAATGAAAGGTAACGGCATCAAAGCTCGCTTTAAAAGACATATGTCGGATAATTTGCTGTACATGATGAATTACCCCGGCATCAACACCCTGGCTTTGTAAAAACTTACCGGCCGTTTCGGGACCTATATCTTCATTACCATCATGAAACTTGCTATCGGCAATATCATGCAGTAAAGCAGCCAGCTCTACAACCAGCATATCGGCCGGTTCGGTTTGTGCTATCAGTTTGGCATTGTTCCAAACACGCAGTATATGCCACCAATCGTGGCCACCTTCGGCCTGTTTAAGGGTTTCCTGTACATAGGCAGCGGTTTTTTCAATAAGTTCGGCTGGAGACATATGAGCTATATTTACGATTGAAGTCGCAAATATAGCTCATATGCTTAACTTGCCAGAGCTGTGTCCAGCGATTTTAACAGTTGGGTATGATCATTTTGCAACAAGTCAACCAAGTCGACATTTAGTATAGATGCAATCTGAAAAATTCTTTCCAAAGTAATTTTGGTGTATCCCAATTCAATTTTACTGTACGCATTCTGCGAAATATCCAGCTTCATGGCCAGGTATTCTTGCGTATAATTACGGTACTCTCTTACTTTGCGAATATTAATCGCTACGGCTTTAATTTTTCCGCCCAGCACATCTTTCACCATTCTTAATATGTATTAGGTTCAGATATACTTACGAGATGAAACAACGACTGGTTTTAGAACTTTTTTGTTTCAATTAAATTTATTAGTAAAAAGTAAATAACGGCAAGTATTAAGGCGTTACGTTATACGTTACTGTAACAGCCGGTAATAAAGTAGCCATATCTAACGGTACCGGGTTAAATGCCAGAATAGGTTTACGTTGCTGGTAATACTTGTACATGGCTTTTTGCAATTCCGGATTAGGTTTGCCGTCAGGCACGTTAATATTCAGCGTAAAGTAAATGATAAAATCATGCACTTTTTCCTGATCTAAAATAATCCATTTACGATCTGACTTCTTTAGCGCTTCAATAAAAGGTATGGTTAACAAGTAATCATCAGCGTAGTACACGATAATTTTTTGGATATTGCCTTTAAGATCAGCAGTAAATTTAAAAACAGCCGTGCCGGTAGCCCGTTTGCTGATGATATCGTTAGAAATGACAACGTTGTTGTTAAAAAACTGTGTCATGGCTTCTTTACCGCCCTGAAACGGAAAAGGCATTTCTTTTTTCTGTGCTACGGCAAAAATAGACGAGCAAACAATTGCTGCAAGTAAGATGATCTGTTTCATTTATTCTGATTTCGGTTCGCGTTTGCTGCCTTCATAAATAGTGTACTCCAACAGGCGGCAATCAAGCTTACCATTGTAAAATTCAATTCTGCGCGACGCCTGTAGTCCTATCTTTTTAGCCAGATCGGGGTTGCCCGTAAATACATAACCTTTATAGCCTTTGCACTTTTGCTTTAAGTAATCGCCAATGCGGGCATAGGTTGCTTCCAGTTTAGTATGTGTACCCAAGCGTTCGCCATACTCGGGGTTAAACATCACAATACCATGCTGTTCGGGCACTTCAGTGTCGGCAAAATCACAAACAGCAAAATCAATTAAATGTTCTACGCCGGCCGTTCTGGCATTTTTACGGGCTATATCCACAGCATCGTCAGATAAATCGGTGGCAATGATTTTAAAGCCGGTTTCTTTTTTGGCATTGTCTTTTAGTTTACGGCGCTCCACAAAAAACACCTGCTCATCGTAACCCATAATGTGCATAAAAGCGTAGTTCATCCGAAACAAACCCGGACTTTTATCGGTTGCCAGCAACGCCGCCTCAATAGCCAGCGTACCCGAACCGCACATGGGGTTGATGAAAGTGCTGTTACGATCCCAGCCAGTAGCCATAATGGTTGATGCGGCCAAAGCTTCAAGCATAGGCGCTTTGCCAGGTATTTTACGGTAGCTGTGTTTAGCCAAAGTTTCGCCCGAGGTATCAATAAAAATTTCGGCGCGGTTATCCTGCCAGTACAGGTGCAGTACCGCTTTGTTTAACTCTGGACCAGAATTTGGCCGGATGCCAATTTTACCTTTAATGCGATCAACTACGGCATCCTTCACTTTAACGTTAGCAAACAGTGGCGTGCGGATGTGCTCGTTGTTGACGTTAGAGGTAATAGAAAAGTATCCTGAAAAATCAATTAGTGTTTCCCATTCTATCTGTACCAGCTCGTCATACAGCTGTTGCGGGTCGGCAGCTTCAAAGGTTTTTAACGAATACAAAATCTGGCTGGCACAGCGTAGATTAAGGTTGAGCGGTATACAATCGTTAACCGTTCCAATGAGTTCAACGCCTGTTGAAAAGGCGCGTGTTATGGTATAACCTAAGGCTTCAACCTCCTGTTGCAGGTAGGATGAAAGGCGCTTATTGCAGGTTATGATGATCTTACTTTCGGTGTTGAAAACTTGCATTTTGTGTACAAATTTATGAATTTAATATGCCCGATTTACATTTCTAAACATTAACTTTACGTTTTATAAAGAAGTATCATGGATATTAAAGGAAAAGTACACGAGGTGTCACCAACCCAACAGGTTACCGACTCCTTAAAGAAGAGAGAGCTGGTTGTAGAATATATTGAAAATCCGCAATACCCTGAGTATATCAAATTTGAGGCTATTCAAGACCGTTGCAATTTGTTGGATAACGTACGCGTTGGCGATGATGTAGAAGTGTTTTTTAACCTGCGCGGCCGTCCATGGACAGACAAAACCGGTAAAAAAAGCTACTTTAACTCATTGCAGTTATGGCGCATCAATGTATTAAGCGGCGGTGCCAGCAGTGCTACTCCTGAGTATGCTCCACCGGTTGATATCAACTCTGCACCAGACGACGACGATTTGCCATTCTAAGGCATTAGCTTGAGTCCTTTAAAGGATTAAAAGCATATAAAAACATCGAATTTTGAACGAAAGAATAAAGCGATTTATTCGGTTCAAAGTTCGATGTTTTTTCGTTTTCATATGAGCTTCTTAGCTTTGAGCTTCTGCTTTAACGCCTTTTCGTTCTTTGTTAGGATAGGAATGTTCTTGTACCACAACCTGTGGAAGTCACTTTTCTTTTTCCCGCTAAAAAGAAAAGTAACCAAAAGAAAAAGGCTCTCGGCCGCACCTTCTTTCTACTTAGGTCAGTACTTATACTTAAGTCAGTAGCTACCGAAAGAAGCTGAATGCCGATTCTTTTTAGAGGGCTTGTTCTATCAATTCTTTAATTCGATAAATTCCGGTTCAGACAAAGAAACAAAAAGCGCAAAGGCCCGCTGTTGCGCCCGGGCCAGCGATGGCCTTGTGAGCGGAGAGGTGATCGCAACAGCTAGGCCTTTTTGTTTCTTTTGTGGCTATGACAAAAGAAATAGCCTCCGCGGCAATGAGCGGACAAAGTAGGTAAAGAACTACTGTCTTAAGTTAAAAACGCACTAAATAGCGATAGTTGCAAAATCACTAGCTAAGTATACCTTTTTATTACTTTAACTTCAGGCCTTATCTACTACTTATCAAGTAAAAATCTTGTTTCTAACCGCAAACATCCAGCAGCTAACCCTTATCTTGCCTTATCAAAACGCTGCGATTACATGAAATATAAATTTTTACTCCCCTTATTGTTTGCCATGCCGGCTATGGCACAAACTACCATTAAGCCCGATGCAATAATTAAGCAGATGGACGATGAGGTGTCATCTCAAAATATAGAAACTACTGTACGGAAATTGGTAAGTTTCAAAACCCGTCATACATTAAGCGATACCACTAGTAAAAAGGAAGGCATAGGCGCTGCCCGTAACTGGATCAAAGCAGAAATGGAGCGCTATGCAGCTGCATCAGGCGGACGCATGCACGTAGAGTTTGACACCTTTACCCAGCCAGCCGGGGGACGGATTGATAAGCCAACCGTGCTGAAAAACGTATTGGCTATATTGAAAGGAACAGATCCGACCGATACCCGTGTATATATTGTATCAGGCCATTACGATTCGCGGGTGAATGATGTGATGGATGCCAAATCTTTTGCGCCGGGTGCAGTGGATGACGCATCAGGTACGGCCGTGTCTATGGAGCTGGCAAGGGTAATGTCAAAACGCTCATTTCCGGCTAACATTATTTTTATGGCGGTGGCAGGCGAGGAGCAGGGATTGAACGGATCAACCAACGTAGCCAAACGTGCCAAAGCCGAAAACTGGAACGTGGATGCTATGCTTAATAATGACATTGTGGGTAATACCTATGGTATGGAAACCGGTTTAAAAGATAACCGTAGTATCCGTGTATTTAGCGAGGGCGTACCCTCAACCGTTGCCGGGGCTGGTAATGAACGTGCGCTGGCCAGCCTGATTGGTAATGGTGGAGAAAACGATGCGCCATCGCGCCAGTTAGCCCGTTATATTAAAGAAGTTGGCGAGCGTTATGTAAGCCAGCTGGATGTAAAGCTGATTTACCGCCGTGATCGCTTTTTGCGCGGTGGCGATCATACGCCGTTTCTGCAAAATGGCTTTACCGCTGTTCGGTTCACCGAGATGAATGAAGACTTTAACCGTCAGCATCAAAACGTACGCAAAGAAAACGGCGTTGATTATGGCGACATGCCCGACTATGCCGATTACGATTACATCCAAAAAGTAGCCCGTATGAATTTGTCAGTATTGGCCAACCTAGCCCTGGCACCAGCCGAGCCGCAAAACGTAGGCGTAACCACCAGCGGGTTAACCAACAAAACTACCTTGAAATGGGAAGCACCCAAAGCCGGTAAACGCCCCGCTGGTTACTATGTACTGATGCGCGAAACTATTAGTCCGTACTGGGAAAAGAAGTTTTATGTAACCGGTACTGAGGCCACGCTTGATTACTCAAAAGATAATTACTTTTTTGCCGTACAAGCGGTAGATGCTGATGGGCATGAAAGTTTGCCGGTATATCCGAAACCGATTAGGTAAGCAGCCCTATTAACCATATAGAAACAAAAAGGCATTAACAAATTAAGTTTTTAATACAGAAGGCACCTAATTGGTGCCTTCTGTATTGTGATAAGGTTAAGGATAGTATGATAGGGTTTAGGTTATTTTACACTTTTACGTTGCACAATAAAGTAGCCGATAATGAAAATGGCGATTGCTATAATTAAGCTGGCCGATACTTCTTTAGTTAACAAATCAACACCCACCTTGGCCTGATGAGGTTTGCCAGTACCCATGATAGCTAATAATGGTTGTGAGAAAGGTATCAGGTAAGCATACTCCCATTTTACAGTGCCTGATAATATTACACCGGCTATGGTACCCACAAAGCCAATTCCCATGGGCTTCAAAAAATCTTTCCAAAGCAAGCTCAAAAGAAACTGTAAAGACACGATGCCCAGCGATGCTAAAAAGAGTTTAAAGTAAAGCAGATAAAGCTCTTTTTCCATATGAAAGGCTCCGAATTTTAATTCGGGCTTCATTGCGGCCAGCAAATTAGCCCACCCTATAGTAAAGGTTGCAAACAGCATCATGCACATAAGTACCAAAAACGCAGTGTACACAAATTTGGCGCTATATATGGCCCATTTAGATATGGGCAGCGTAAACAACATTTTCCACGTATCTGCTTTATGCTCAATGCTATTTACTGAATAAGCTATAAAAACCACAAACATTGGTAATAGTAAAGAACCCATAATACCAATTGGTATACTGGAAAACTTTAGCCACAGCATCATTGGTGGATCATGTACAAACTTTTCGCTTTTTAGAAAAAAGCCCAAAAAAACCAGAAAGGTGATGATGAGGGGGAGTATTATAGGACTCCAAAATCCTAGTGTTTTGCGGCTTTTATAAAATTCAGATTGCAGGGATAGTAAAAATCCTTTCATGTGATCAGGTTCAGGCTTGTTGCGTAATGTTCAGGAATAATTCTTCCAGGTCTTTTTGTACTTTATAAATACTGTACACCTGTTGCCCTTTTTGGTGCAGGCTGGCGTTTATCTGGGCCATGTCCTGTTTGGTGGTATAAGGCAAGGCCAGGTAATCGTCGGCCACATGGCTGATGTTATAACCGCGATCTTTCAAAAAGTTGGCTGCCTCTACTGTGTCGTCAGTTTCAATTTGTACCAGGGGTTGACTAAGAGCTTCCAAGTCGCGGATACTTCCCTGAAACAGCATGGTGCCTTTGTTAATGATACCTACATGGGTAGCCATACGCTCAATTTCGGCTAGTAAGTGGCTGGATACAAATACCGTTTTGCCTTGCTGCGTACATAACTTAATCAGCAACTCCCGCATTTCGATGATGCCATTAGGGTCTAAGCCATTGGTAGGCTCATCCAGTAATAGTAATTTAGGGTCGGCCAGTAAAGCCAGCGCTATACCCAGGCGCTGTTTCATGCCTAATGAGTAGTTGCCGGCTTTTTTATGGGCGGCATCTGTCAGGTGCACCAGCGTTAACATGTCGTCAACCCGGCTGGTATTTACCTGTAATAGCCGCGCCCGGTTAATTAAGTTTTCTTTACCGGTTAAGTGGGTATATATGGCAGGCTGCTCTATCAATGAACCAATCTGGCGCAAAATGCCAATACGGTTGCTTTGCAGTTCCTGCCCGAAAATATGAATACTGCCTTGCTGGGTTTTCAGCAAGTTGAGCAGTAGTTTAATAGTAGTGGTTTTACCAGCGCCATTAGGACCTAAAAAGCCGAAGATACTGCCTTCAGGTACTTGTAAATTTAATGATTTAACTACGGGCTGATCTCCAAAGTGGTGAGTTAAATCGTTGGTGCTGATTACCATACGTTATCCTGAGATATGGCACACACTGTTTTTACCAACTGTACGCCTTTGGTAAACAAAGATTTGGTTTGACGTACAGAAGCTAAGCCATTTTCAGAATAAGCTTTGGCTTGCTGAAACTGGTAGCTTACCCCCATTACCAAAGCAAATAATACCGGAATTAACAGTAGTATAAAAGGGTTAAGGTTAGATACAAACTTTTTCATTGTGACTGATTTGATGAAACAAAGAAAAAGTAAATAATCAACCCGCTAAAATCATTTAGACCAACTGCCTTCAATTATAGATGAACTGTCATTTTTATCCACTATTCTGTTCGTAGATAAGTTTTGCCTGTTCATCGGTAAAATTTGGGTATGTATATAAATGCACTATTAAGTTAAATGTAAGCGTTAACTTAGTTGCAATGAAAAAAGGCTGGCAAATATTTTGGCACGTAGTGTTCTGGACAATTATGTTTTCGTTTTTGATTTCAGTAGTCCACAATAATTTAAAAGCGAGCGTGCTTAAAGTAGTGGTTACCTTTGGTGTTTTTGGTATTGCAAACATTGGGTTATTTTACCTTAACTACCTGTTGCTGATCCCTAAATATTTAGATCAGAAAAAATACCGGCAATATATTCTGGCCGTATGCTTTAGCTTAATTACTGTAGGACTTTTGAAATATGGCCTGCGTTTGTTATTTGATCATCATATCATTTCCTCGGCCGAAAAAGAAGAACATATCAGTTTTATACAATACTTTTTAGGTACGCTGTTTACCAGTATTCTGTTCATTTTTTTAAGTATTGTGTTACAATTTACGGTAGATTGGTTTTTGAACGAACGTATACAGCGCGATCTGGAAACCCAGCGCTTGACCGCCGAATTAGCCCTGCTTAAATCACAGATTAATCCGCATTTTTTGTTCAACTCGCTCAATAGTATTTATTCCCTGGCCTATCAACGGGCCGACAATACGCCCGAAGCCATTTTGAAATTATCAGAAATTATGCGCTACATGCTGTATGAGTGCAATGATAATAAGGTGGATTTGGCAAAGGAACTTCAGTATCTGCAAAATTATATCGACATGCAGAAGATACGTTTTGGTAAAAATGCTTTTGTTAGCTACCAGGTAGAAGGGGTAGTTACCAATCAGCAAATTGTACCGTTAATGTTGATATCCTTTGTGGAGAATGCTTTTAAGCATGGCGTAGCTAATGACCCACTGTCGCCTATTCAAATTCGAATAACAGTTTCTGATGGGCACCTGGAGTTTTACATGTATAATAAAAAGCATCTGTTAAATCGCGATGCCGCAGGTGGGATAGGGCTTAATAACGTAAAACGCCGGTTAAACTTGCTGTATCACAATAAATACAACCTCGATATAAATGATACAACAGATAGCTATAGTTGCGAATTATCCTTAATTTTATAACATGATCCGTTGTTTGGTAGTTGATGATGAGCCTTTGGCTTTGCACATCGTTGAAGATTACATTGCCAAGGTGCCCTTTATGGAACTGGTTAAATCAACCACCAGCCCTATAGAGGCATTAACGCTGGTGCAAAAAGGCGATATTGACCTGGTGTTTCTGGATGTGCAAATGCCTGAGCTGACCGGTATTCAGTTTTTGCGCATTGCCAACGGCAAAGCCAAAGTAATTTTAACTACGGCCTACCCGCAATATGCGCTGGAAGGTTATGATTTGGATGCGGTGGATTATCTGCTGAAACCTATCGCCTTTGACCGTTTTTTTAAGGCAGCGCAAAAAGTGCAGGCCACATTACAACCGGCGGCTAAATCTGCTGAAAAGGAAGAACCGCAACCAGCCGTTCAGCAGCACGATTTTATTAATGATTTTATCTTCGTAAAAACCGAGCACAAAATACAGAAAGTTTACCTGCATGATATATTGTTCATTGAGGGGTTAAAGGATTACATCTCCATATTTACTCCCGCCGAGCGCATCATTACTCTGCAAAATATGAAAAAGGTAGAGGATGCCTTGCCCGAGCCGCATTTCATCCGCGTTCATCGCTCGTATATTGTGGCGCTCAACAAAATTGACAGCATTGAACGTAGTCGCATTTGTATTGGCGAAAAGATTATCCCTATTGGTGATACCTATCGTGATGAGTTTTTCAGGGTAATTGAAGAAAAGAATATTTAAACTATCCTTTCTTTTTTAAAGGGAAGGAATAAAACAAAGCATAAGTAAACAAGAAAGGCCTGTTATTTTAACAGGCCTTTCTTGTTTACTTATGTAAGGAATATCATCCTGTAAATTAGAAGTCCTTTCTTAGAAGGCATAGGGGCTAACTTTCTTTCTGATCGTTTCCTCAACCTGGTTTACCAACACCTCGGCTGTTTGTCCGTTAGGTTCAATTGGCGGAAGTACTTCAAAAGTTAAATGCTCAAAACTGCTCAGCGGATAAATGCCGTATTGTACCATTTTCCAGGCGTTGTTGATGGCAATAGGAACCAGCAAGGCATTTGGACATTTCTTTAAAATAGTGGCTACCCCGGCCGACTGGAACTTGCGCACTTGTCCGTCTTTAGAGCGGGTACCCTCTGGGAAAATAACAGTAGACCAATTGTTTTCTTTCATCCGGGTTCCCAGCTTTACCAGCTCGGTGATAGACTGGCGCGGATCTTTACGATCAATATTGGCACCGCCACCTACTTTTAGGTTATATGAAATAGACGGGATCCCTTTAGTTAATTCTATTTTAGATATAAACTTGGCATGATACTTCCGTAAATAATAAATCATGGGCGGAATATCGTACATACTCTGATGGTTGGCAATAAAGATAATTGGGCGGCCCAACGGCAGGTTTTGACGGTTAGTAAAAGTTACCCGGTTGCCTAACAGGTAATAGGTGCTGGTTAAAAACCAGTTTAATATATCCACCGATTGTTTATGCGCAGCATATCCCACAAAACGATAGCAAAACCATTGTATAGGCTGAAAAATAACTAGCAGTAAACCAAATGCCGGATAGTGTATGGCAGATAATATAAAACCGAAAAACTTTTTCATCAACCAGCAAAGTTAAAAAACGCGGTTAATACTAAGAATACAGGGCTTAGAAATTTAAAGCCCTTTCTATTTAGAGAGGGCTTTTGAATAGCAATTTATTTATTTAAAACTTTAGCTAATGCTAGATCTTTCCTTCCAGAATCAGTAACTGTACTTTTAATACGGCGGCTACCGTTAGCGAATCGGTGATTTCGTTGTTACATACCATGCGGTATACATCGGCAAAGGGTACTTTGCGTACTACCAGTTGCTCTGTTTCTTCAGGTTCGGCTTCAAATTGTTCAAGTCCGCGGGCCAAATATACTACACCAGCTTCGTCGCATACAGAGTTAGATAAATGCAGGCGTTGCAATTCAGTCCATTCGCTGGCCTTTAATCCGGTTTCTTCCAGCAGCTCGCGCTTGGCCGATTCCAGGGGTTCTATGCCCAGCGGGCCACCACCTTCGGGCATTTCCCAGCTGTATTGGTTGATTGGAAAACGGTACTGGCCCACCAGGTAAGTATTCATATTCTCATCCAGCGGTAAAACGCCAATGGCTATGTTTTTAAAATGGACCTTACCATAAATTCCCGGATTACCAGCGGGATTAAGTACCTGGTATTCGGTTACGCTAATCCATGGATTGTCATAAATGTCTTCCTGACTTTTTATTTGCCATGGGTTGGTGGTAGTGTCATACTGCATGACCGTAAAAGTAATAATTCCCCAGTGTCATTATCTACCTAAGGTGAAAAACCTTATCCATTCGCAATAGCATTGTAAGTATTTGTTTACGCATTGTTACTCAATTGTTAAAAGCGTACCTTTGCAGCAAAAAACCAGAGGGTTCCCCGTTCATGAAACTGAATATCGATTACCAGGAAAAATTTCAAGCCCGTCACATCGCTCCTAACGATGCCGATACTGCTAAAATGCTGAAAACCGTTGGCGTTAATTCGCTTGACGAGCTGATTGATCAAACCATTCCGGCCAAAATTAGGCTGCAAAAACCGTTGAATTTACCGGCTGCCAAAAGCGAGTCCGATTACCTGAGCACCCTGAAGCAAACCGCTTCTAAAAACAAGGTGTTCAAATCATTCATCGGTCAGGGTTATTATGATGTGATTGTACCGGGCGTTATCCAGCGCAACATTCTGGAAAACCCGGGATGGTATACCCAGTATACCCCCTACCAGGCAGAAATTGCCCAAGGTCGTTTACAGGCACTGTTAAACTTCCAAACTATGGTAATTGATTTAACCGGTATGGAAATAGCCAACGCATCGTTACTTGACGAAGGTACTGCAGCGGCCGAGGCGATGTTTATGCAATACAGTCTGCGTAAAAATCAAAAAGCCAATACGTTCTTTGTTTCAGAAGAACTGTTTTCGCAAACTATTGATATCTTAAAAACCCGTTCAGAACCTTACGGTATTCAACTGGTAGTGGGCGACCACCGCACGGTTGAACTGACCGATGAGATGTTTGGTGCTATTGTGCAGTATCCTGCCAAAGATGGTTCTGTTTATAACTATACCGATTTTGCCGCTCAGGCTCACGCCAAAAATATTAAGCTTACGGTTGTTGCCGATTTACTAAGCTTAACCTTGTTAACCCCTCCGGGTGAATGGGGTGCCGATATTGTAGTAGGCACCAGCCAGCGGTTTGGTGTGCCAATGGGCTTTGGTGGTCCGCACGCTGCTTTTTTTGCTACGAAAGAAGAGTACAAGCGCTCAATGCCAGGCCGTATTATTGGTGTTACCATCGACAGCGCAGGCGATTACGCCCTGCGTATGGCTTTGCAAACCCGCGAGCAGCACATTCGTCGTGATAAAGCAACTTCAAATATTTGTACTGCACAGGCGTTATTGGCTATTATGGCCGGTATGTATACCGCTTACCATGGCCCTAAAGGTTTAAAACTGATTGCCGAGCGCGTACATGGTTTGTCTATCTTATTAGCACAATCACTGGAGCAATTAGGATATCAGCAATTAAACGGAGCTTATTTTGACACTGTTAAGTTTGATTTAGGTAACCTGGCTGGTTCAATCCACGCCGAGGCATTAAACAATGAGATGAACCTGAACTATAACGGTTCGGTAGTGACCATCTCTTTAGACGAAACTACTTCACCAGAGGATATCAAAACCATTATCCGCTTTTTTGCTAAAGTAAAAGGCAAAAACCTGAATGATGTAAGTTTTGACGATCTGAAAAATAACATTGAAACCGTTATCCCGGCCGAATTACAGCGTCAGTCATCATACTTAACTCACCCGGTATTCAACTCGCATCACTCCGAGCACGAGATGCTGCGTTACATCAAATCATTAGAAGCAAAAGATTTATCACTTTGCAATTCTATGATTCCGCTGGGCTCTTGTACCATGAAACTGAATGCGACTACCGAAATGGTACCGGTTACCTGGGCCGAGTTTGGCCGTATGCATCCATTTGCCCCGGTTGACCAAACTGGCGGTTATATGCAACTATTTGACGAACTAGACCAGTGGCTGAGCGAAATTACCGGCTTTGCCGCCATGAGCTTACAGCCTAATGCTGGTGCACAAGGCGAGTATGCTGGCTTGATGGTTATCCGCGCGTATCATAACGATAGGGGCGACCATCACCGTAATGTAGCGTTGATTCCGGCTTCGGCACACGGTACTAACCCTGCATCAGCAGCAATGGCCGGTATGAAAATCGTGGTAGTAAAATGCGACGAAAGCGGTAACATTGACGTTGCTGATTTGAAAGCCAAAGCCGAACAATATAAAAACGAATTATCGTGCCTGATGGTAACTTATCCATCAACCCACGGTGTATATGAAGAGGCAATCATTGAAATCTGCGAGGTTATTCACCAGAATGGCGGCCAGGTTTATATGGATGGTGCTAACATGAATGCTCAGGTAGGCTTAACCAGTCCGGCTAATATTGGTGCTGATGTTTGCCACTTGAACCTGCACAAAACCTTTTGTATCCCGCATGGTGGCGGTGGCCCTGGCATGGGCCCAATTGGTGTGGCTAAGCACCTGGTGCCTTACCTGCCAGGTCATGCTGTTGTGGATATTGATAAAGGTAAATCTATTCACGCGGTATCAGCAGCACCTTGGGGTTCAGCTTCAATTTTAGTTATCTCTCACGCCTACATTGCAATGATGGGTGCCGAAGGTTTAACTGACGCTACTAAATACGCTATCCTGAACGCTAACTACATTAAAGCGCGTTTAGAGCAGCACTACCCGGTATTATATGCTGGTGCTAACGGCCGTTGTGCACACGAAATGATTTTAGATTGCCGTGCCTTTAAAAACTTTGGTATAGAGGTTACTGATATTGCCAAACGTTTAATGGACTACGGTTTCCACGCGCCAACTGTATCGTTCCCGGTAGCGGGTACGCTGATGGTTGAACCAACTGAATCAGAACCTAAGCACGAACTGGATCGTTTCTGTGATGCCATGATTGCTATCCGTCATGAAATTGACGATGTAGAAAAAGGCTTGTCAGACAAAACTGATAACCCATTGAAAAATGCACCGCACACCGTTACTGTAATAACCGGTAATGAATGGGCGCATCCTTATACCCGCCAAAAAGCGGCCTTCCCGTTGCCTTACGTGGCGGCGCACAAATTCTGGCCATCAGTAGGCAGGGTTAACGATACTTACGGTGATCGTACGCTGATTTGCTCTTGCCCTCCGTTGAGCGAGTACGAGTTTGAAGAAACCGAGGTGAACACCACCGAATGGGGTACCTGATAAATTAAACCCAAGCAGGTTAGTAGTACGAATTACTAGCCAATTGGTATTTTGAATATAAAGCGTTGTTGTTTGAGTGGCTTGGTATAACCAAGTGATTAAGCAACAACGCTTTTGCGTTATTAGACAATTGGTTTAAAGAACAGCATCTTCCTTTATTATCGTTATAATTGTTAGTATGAAGAAAAGTATTGTATTCTCTTTTGTGCTCCTGTTTTTGGGTATAAAAACATATGCGCAACATTCTGTGCTTGCATCAGACACCACACTGCAGCAATCGTATAAAAGCAAATATTTAAGCACACATAAAACTTTAAAAACAGTGGGTTGGGTTTCGTTAGGAACGGGGGTGCCATTAGTTGTTCTTGGGCTTCTTTATGAAATTGGAAGTATAAATAGTTCGAATGGTAAAGGCTTAGAAAAAACTGGTAACTGGATGATGGCAAGCGGCGCCGGACTTACTGTTGCAAGTATACCCTGTTTTATAATTTCACACCATTATAAAAAGAAAGCGGCATCCCTATCTTTAGGGAACCAACAGGTTTTTATACCGCAACAATATGGCTTTATTTCCAGAATACAGCCAGCGCTATACTTGAGAATTCCATTATAGTAACTGTGTGGCTCATAGGTACACGCTTTTAATAGTTGAAATATTAAAAAAAAACACACGCTTCGGTGGCATTTTAAGAATTACTGAATTTATGGCCTAGCAAATTGCCTGGCAAAACCGGCTCTATTTCTTAACAAGTTGATGTAGCAGCTGTTGTATTTTGATGCCTGTCTTATATAACAATTCTGTACGTTAGTAAGCAGTGTCGCAACTAAAATTAAGTTGCTTTGTATTATTACAGCATGATTACTAAAGGGCAGCAGGTTATTCACAAATGGTTTACGCAAAAAGGCTGGCAGCAATTCCCGTTTCAGCAGGAAATGCAGGATGCCTATTTGGGGGGCTATTCGGGCTTGTTAAATGCGCCCACTGGTAGCGGTAAAACGTTCGCGCTGTTTTTGCCTTTTTTGGTAGGTTACATTAACCAATACCCCGATACTTATCAAACCCGTACCAACAATGGTTTGCTGATGCTATGGATTACGCCTTTACGGGCATTAACCAACGACATCCGTAAAGCCATGCAGGAAGTATGCGATGAACTGGGTTTGCCCTGGCGCGTAGGCACCCGCACAGGCGATACCTCACAAGCCGAAAAGCAGGCCCTACGTAAAAAGCTTCCTGAAGTGTTGCTTACTACTCCAGAAAGCTTGCACCTGATGCTGGCTCAAAAAGATTATCCCAAATTGTTTCAAAATCTGCAAGTGGTAGTGATTGATGAATGGCACGAATTGTTAGGTACCAAGCGCGGCGTACAGGTGGAGTTGGGATTATCAAGGCTGAGGGAGTTGTCTGTTGTCAGTAGTGAGTTGTCAGGCCAAAAAAAAGAACCGATAACCCACAGTTTACAACCCAAAACTGATAAGACACAACTTAAAATATGGGGCATCAGCGCCACCATTGGTAATTTAGAGCAGGCCGCCGAGGTACTGCTAGGCAATAATTTCCCACCGGACAGAATACGAATGGTGCGGGCGCATATCAGCAAAAAGCTGCAAATACAATCGGTTATTCCAAAGAATATTGAAAACTATTCGTGGACGGGGCATATTGGTTTGAAACTGTTGCCCGAGGTAATGGAGATTGTGGCTGAAAGCAAAACCACACTTATTTTTACCAATACCCGTGCGCAATCCGAAATCTGGTATCATGCTATACTGAATAGTTATCCAGAGTATGCTGGCATTATGGCCATGCACCATGGTTCGTTAGATAATGAGTTGCGTAATTGGGTGGAGCAGGCTTTGCATCAGGGGATTTTGAAGGTAGTGGTGTGTACTTCAAGTTTAGACTTAGGTGTAGATTTTCGGCCGGTAGATACCGTTATACAGGTAGGTAGCCCTAAAGGGGTGTCGCGGTTTATGCAGCGAGCGGGTAGGAGTGGTCACCACCCCGGCGCATTATCAAAAGCGTATTTTATTCCAACGCATTCACTTGAATTAATGGAGGGTGCCGCCTTAAAGCAGGCCATAACCAACCAAACTTTTGAAAGTCGCGACCCTATTTTACTGGCTATGGATGTGCTGATCCAGTACATGGTTACACTGGCTGTGTCAGACGGTTTTCGGGCCGATCAGTTATACGCCGAGGTAAAAAGTACCTTTGCCTATGCCGATTTGCGCCGTAGCGAGTTTGAAGAGCTGCTGGCCTTTATCACCACTGGCGGCGCCACGCTATCGCAATATGATGAGTACCTGAAGGTGGAAGTGGAAGACGGGTTATATAAAGTAAACAGTCGCCGCGTAGCCATGCGCCACCGCATGAGCATAGGTACTATTACCAGCGAAATGAGTCTGCGGGTAAAGCTGATGCATGGTGGCAGTTTGGGTACTATCGAGGAAGGCTTTATATCGAGCCTTAAACCCGGCGATACATTTTGGTTTGCCGGCCGTAGTCTGGAATTTATGTATGTGAAGGAGATGACAGCCTTTGTCAAAAAATCTAATGTTACCAAAGGGCGTATTCCAAGTTGGGCGGGTGGGCGTATGCCTTTGTCATCGCAACTGTCGGACGTATTACGGCAAAAGCTGAATGAGGTAGCTTTGCATCAGGAAAAAGATGAAGAGTCTATCGCCTTGCGTTCGCTGTTTGATTTGCAGGGCCACTTGTCGCACCTGCCTAAACAAAACGAACTGCTGATCGAGGCATTTGAATCGCGCGATGGTCACCATCTTTTCTTTTATCCATTCGAAGGGCGATTGGTGCATGAAGGTATGGCATCCTTAATTGCCTACCGCATTGGCCAAATTAAAAGTGCCACTTATAGCATTGCCATGAACGATTATGGCTTTGAACTGCTTACTGATGAGCCCATTCCGTTGATGGAGGCCCTAGAAGAGGATTTATTCAGAATTACCGACTTGCTTCAGGATATCCAGAACAGCTTAAATGCTAACGAAATGGCCCGGAGGCGTTTCCGGGATATAGCACATATCGGAGGGTTGGTATTCACCGGTTATCCGGGTCAGCAAATTAAAAACCGGCATTTGCAGGCATCTACCTCATTGCTGTTTGATGTATTTGAAGAGTACGAACCTAACAATTTACTGGTACGTCAGGCTTATAACGAAGCGCTGGCTTATCAGTTGGAAGAGTTTCGGCTGCGTGCTGCCTTGCAGCGCATCCAAAAGCAAGAAATTGTGATCAAGCAAATTCCCCGACCCACGCCGTTTGCCTTCCCTATACTAGTAGATGGCCTGCGCGAAAAGCTTTCGCTTGAAAGTTTAGAAGATCGTGTTGCTAAAATGGCACGCCGTTATGATGCCTTTGAAGATTTTGATGAAGAGCTGCCCAAACAGAAAGAACCGATAGTGCGAAAAAGAAAGCGCATCAGGGGACTGTAAATCGCATATTACTTTACGCTTTAAATTACATTTTTCCCATTGGGGAATGTTATGGCCAATATTTCCACAAGCATGGCTATTGGGGTGGGGAAACACTTGCTCAAATTTAACAATATCAGTTAATATAGCCCTTTTCGAACGGTTTAGAGCGTTTTTTTATCATGGAACGCTGTTTGTCTTATACTTATCAGAATTGATTAAACTATTAAACAAAGAGATATGATCGCCTTAATTACAGGATTAGTTGTAGCCAACGTAGTAGTTGCCGTTAACAACCAAAGTGCCCGAAATAAATAAGAAGCTTACCCTTTCCCCTGATTTAATATAGTAATAGTGTTGTTTGTTTATTAGCCGATACGGATAATTTTTAGCCGATACGGAAAAGGCCCTGCTAGCAATAGCGGGCCTTTTGTATTTAGAAGCCATTTGAATGATTTTGGCCCCACTGTTAAATGTGTTTATTTTTTGTTTTATTTTAGCCTTACATACTTTGCACCAGAACTGGCATCGATACCCAAAAACGCACCGTCTATGATTAATGTATCCGGCTTACCTGGCCGAATGGTGTAAGTACCTATTATTTTATTATTTACAAATATGGCCTTACCATTATAGTAACGGTCGTGATAATCATCCACCACTTTGTATGAGCCGTTTACTGTTACTTGAGCATTTTCACTGGCCGTATAATTTTTATTGTTGTCGAAAGTAATGATGACTGGCTTTTGTAAATCGGCCGGGTAGCGATTCAATCCGGCAATCGTAATCTCAACCCTTTCGTTTAATAGCCATGAACCTTTTAAGGCAGTAGAGATATGATTTTCTTTTTTGCATGATAGCGATAACAAGCTTACAAAAAGGATGATTAAGTATGAATTGGCTTTCATTAGTTTAGGGAATTGGTACACATCCTTACGCAAACGAGGTACAAAATGCAATAGGCCAATTCTTTAAAACTTATTAAGCTGTAAAAATTTAATAGCGGTAATTCATGGCCAGGCTGTTGATCTGGCTAATCTCTTTATTCAGCCAATTAATCCAGGCATCTTGTTGCTTGCGGTCGAGCATGTGGTTGGTGTCGTCATCATAGTCGGCGTTCAGCTGTTTATATTTTTCGTTTACCCGGCTAAATATGGCGTTTACCTGGGCCTGGTAGTTAGCAGTGTAACGTGCCTGGCTTAAACTGCTCAGCATCTCTTGCCGCATCAGGTAAGCTAATTGGTAATGCCCTTGCTCGTGACGTAACACCTCGGCCATCATTTCGGGCGTGTTAATGATTTTGCGGTTCATCCACGATTTGTTCCGGTTCATTACCAGCTGTACATCGAAGGCCAGTTGGTAATAGCCGTTTCGGCCGGGACTAGCCTGATAATTCATGCTAACGCTACAACTTGTGTAAGCAACATACATACCGCTACCTGCAGGTATGGTGCCAGTAAAATCATTAGGAGTTAACTGCCGGTAAGCTTGTTGTGCCTTAACCGTACTTATTCCCAGCAGGCATAGCGCTACTGTACACATCATCCGCACCCAACTAAATTTCATCTATAAATCAGGAGTAAATCTTTTATGCTGTTTTGACATTTTCCCTTATTAAAGGTTTAATGCCAAAATACCTGCTTTAACGAAATTAAAGTATTGATGTTTGCTTGATAGTTAATAAATGTAAACTTATACCTGCTTATTACCAGCGTTGTGCAGCATGTTTAAGCTCATCATTTCCTTCATAGTACGTTCCATATTCTCAGCCGAACCATCTAAGAATATTACGTTGCCTTTAGAGTTCTCCGAAAAATGCTTGATAGCTTCGGTCCACATGGTAAATAGGATAACAGAGGTATCCATATCGGCCTGATGCATCTCTTTGGCAGCTACTGTCATACCTTTAGCCACCTCTTCGCGGAATAATGCTACGCCCTGACCACGTAACTGCGATGCCTGGCGCTCGGCTTCGGCGGCAATTTTAATGGCGTTACCTTCGGCCTCGGCAGCTTTGGTTTTGGTAATCAACAATGCCTGACCTTCATTTTCGGCGGCTGCCTTTAGGTTATTCGAGGCAACTACCTGGCTCATCGATTTCATGATAACATCGTCAAAAGTGATATCATTTAACTGCAGATCCTGCAAATGATAGCCCCAGCCTTCAAGTATATTATCAATCTGTTCTTTTACATGCTCCACAATTTCGCGGCGTAATATCAGTACATCGCTTTGGCGCTTGGTGGCTACATAAGCACGGATAGAACCTTCAACTGTACGCACTAAAGCTTGCATCAGGTTACGTTCATCCACAAACTTAAAAGCTACCGCTTTGATAGCTTCTTCGCTCTGATTTAGTACAGAATACAGTAACATGGCCTTAAAATATACATTGGCTTGGTCTACCGTTACAGCCTGAAATTCCAGTTCTACTGAACGATTTTGAATAGATATTCTGGAATATAATACCTCAATCAGCGGAATTTTAAAATTAAGGCCCGGCAATAATATGCGGCGATACTTTCCAAAAACGGTTACAACGCCGATTGTTCCTTGCCTGATGGTTACAAATGAGGTGAAACCAATTATTAATAAAATAAACAGAATAATCCAAACGGTAATCATAAAATGGTGTTAATAGCCAATAAATATAGTTAATAAACTATAGCAATAATAATTATAAGATCAAATTATAAACAGATAACTATGAATCTAAAACGAACTTTCGGTTTTGTACTTACCGTGCTGGGTATTGTAGGGTTAATTTATACCGGTGTGGAGGTAATACAGCAGTCCAGAAATATTACTACGCTGGTAGTGATAGGCTTGATAGGACTTCTGTTTTTCTTTTCGGGTATCGGGCTAATCAAAAATACCAAAGACACCGAGTAAATAAAAAAGCTCCCGTTTTTGGCGGGAGCTTTTTATTAGTTTTGTTCTTGCTTATTTTCTGCGTCCGATAGTAAGCGACCGCCTTTAAAGTAATATCTGGTCCAGTATGGATCGGCAAGGTAGCTAATCATAACCCCTTTGCTGGATGAAGCATGGGCAAATTTGCCGTTGCCAATATAAACACCCACATGGGTAATGGCGCGGCTATGAATTTTAAAGAAAACTAAATCGCCTTCTTTTAAATCTTCCTTGTTAACCGGATTAGCCATGCTGAAAATGTTGCGGCTATTATTGCCGATGGCAGTATTGAACACCTTGTTATATAACTGGTAAGCAAAGCCCGAGCAATCAATGCCGCGTTTAGTGTCACCGCCTAAGTGGTAAGGGGTACCAATCCAGTCATATACGAATTGAAATAATTTAACGTTAGAGGTTGCAGACATCGCAACACCCATTATTTGTGAGAAGTAGTCTTTAGCTAAGCTTTCTTGTTCGTCAGGTTCCTTGCTGTTTGTATTTGGAACGTTTTTTGTTTGTGCAGATGCACTTAAAATACTCAAAGTTAAGGCAATAGCTAGGCTCAATTTCTTCATCTAATCAGCAGTTTTTAGGGTTATTTTCGTAACTTGTTTATTAAACTGGACACGGGTGTCTATTGTTAAAGACAAAGCTATAGATTATTTTCAAAAAACCAAATCTTGAAAATAATTTATGCTAAAATTAATTTCCGCTTGTCCGGTAGTTAACCTTGTACGCAAGAATGTAACAAAAGGATAAATATTTTTGAGAAAAGTTGCATGCTATGGATTTTTTTCGCGGATATAATTAGATTTGCGCATTCTCAAAAAACAGAAATTGATTCTTATATAATGAGTTCAATCGAAATTACAAAAGACACCTACCTGATGTGGTACGAATCGATGCTGTTGATGCGCAGATTCGAAGAAAAAACAGGACAGTTATACGGACAGCAAAAAATCAGAGGATTTTGTCACTTATACATTGGGCAGGAGGCTGTATTGGCCGGAGCCATGTCAGTGTTACGCCGCGAAGACGGTATGATTACCGCATATCGCGATCATGCTCACGCTATAGCTAAAGGTACAGCGCCAAAAGCAGTAATGGCCGAAATGTATGGTAAAGCTACCGGTTGCTCAAAAGGTAAAGGTGGTTCCATGCACATGTTCGATAAAGAAAATAACTTTTACGGTGGTCACGGTATCGTAGGTGGACAAATTCCACTGGGTGCCGGTGTTGCATTTGCCGAAAAGTTTAAAGGTACAGACAACGTATGTGTTACCTATATGGGTGATGGTGCTGTTCGCCAGGGCGCTTTAAACGAAACCTTTAATATGGCTGCGCTGTGGAACCTGCCTGTAATTTTCATTTGCGAAAACAACGGCTATGCAATGGGTACTTCAGTAGCACGTACTACTAAAGAAACTGATATCTATAAGTTAGGCTTACCTTACGGTATCCCTTCATCACCTGTTGATGGTATGGACCCAGTAGCTGTACACAACGCTATGGACGAGGCTGTACAACGTGCCCGTAACGGTGAAGGTCCAACTTTCCTGGAAATGCGTACTTATCGCTACAAAGGTCACTCGATGTCCGATCCGCAAAAGTACCGTACTAAAGATGAGGTTGAATCTTATAAAGCAAAAGACCCTATCGAGGTAGTAAAATTAGCTATCGAAGAAAAAGGTTATGCCGACGAGAAATGGTTTGAAGAGATTGCCGCTAAGATAAAAGGCATAGTTGATGAATCAGTTCAATTCTCTGAAGAATCACCATGGCCGGATGCTTCTGAACTATACACTGATGTATATGTGCAGAACGACTATCCATACATCAGAGACTAACCTATTTAAAAATATTTAATTAAACTATTCATCAACATCATATGGCTGAAGTAGTTAAGATGCCGAAAATGAGCGATACCATGACCGAAGGGGTTATCGCAAAATGGCATAAAAAAGTTGGCGACAAGGTAAAATCCGGCGATTTATTGGCCGAGGTAGAAACTGATAAAGCCACTATGGATTTTGAATCTTACCAGGAAGGTACACTATTATACATAGGTGCCGAAGAAGGTTCTGCTGCACCTGTTGATTCTGTAATTGCCGTTATTGGTAACGACGGTGAAGATTATAAAGCTGCTTTGGAAGGTGCCGGTTCTAATGCACCTGCTGCTAAAGAAGAAAAACCTGCTGCACAGGCAGAATCAGCTCCGGCTGCAACGCCTGCGCCTGCTGCTGCAACCGCGGTTGACACTTCAAACATTCCTGCTGCCGTTATCCGTATGCCGCTTTTAAGCGATACCATGACGGAAGGTATTATCAACAAATGGAACTTTAAAGTTGGTGACAAAGTGAAAGCTGATGACTCGTTAGCTGACGTTGACACTGATAAAGCTACCATGGAAGTAGTAGGTTACGAAGATGGTACCCTGCTGTATATTGGTGTACAAGAAGGCGAAGCAGCTAAAGTAAACGATATTATTGCCATTGTAGGTAAAGAAGGTACAGATGTTACCCCATTACTGCAAGGTGGTGGTTCAGCTCCTGCAGCATCATCTGCTCCAGCTGCCGAAGAAACTAAACCTGCTACCGAAGAGGCTGCTGCACCGCAAGGTTCAACCGCTGATGATAGCCGCGTAAAAGCTTCTCCGTTAGCTCGTAAAATTGCACAAGACAAAGGCATCAACCTTAACGATGTTAAAGGCTCTGCCGAAGGCGGCCGTATTGTGAGGAAAGATGTGGAAAGCTTTACGCCTTCTGCTAAATCTGCTGCTCAGCCTACCGCTTCTTTATCAGAAGTACAGGCCGAAGAAGCTGCCAGCGCTAAAGCTAAAGAAGGTGCTGCTAAAGCAGGCCCAACTATCACTTTGGCTCCGTTTGTAGGCGAAGAGAAATTTACCGAAAAACCGGTTACACAAATGCGTAAGGTGATTGCTAAACGCTTGTCAGAAAGCTTGTTTACTGCACCTCACTTCTTTGTAACCGTTTCTATTGATATGGATGCTGCTATAGTAGCCCGTACCAAAATGAATGACGTTTCTCCGGTTAAAATTTCCTTTAACGACTTAGTAGTTAAAGCTTGTGCTGTTGCTTTAAAACAACATCCTGCTATCAACTCATCATGGTTAGGCGATAAAATTCGTTTTAACGAGCACGTAAATATCGGTATCGCTGTTGCTGTTGACGAAGGTTTATTAGTACCGGTTGTTCGTTTTGCTGATGGTAAATCACTAAGCCGCATCAGCGCCGAAGTGAAAGAGTTTGCCAAAAAAGCGAAAGACAAAAAACTGCAACCTGCTGATTGGGAAGGTTCAACCTTTACTATCTCTAACTTAGGTATGTTTGGTGTAGATGAGTTTACTGCCATCATTAACTCACCTGATTCTTGTATCCTGGCTGTAGCTGGTATACAACAAGTACCGGTTGTTAAAAACGGGGCTGTAGTACCAGGCAACGTTATGAAAGTTACCCTGAGTGCTGACCACCGTACCGTAGACGGTGCAACTGCTGCCTCATTCCTGCAAACTGTTAAATCATTGCTGGAAGAACCTGTTAGATTGTTAATCTAAGATTTTAATTAAATCAATATATTAAAGGCCATGCACATTGCATGGCCTTTTTTGTTTATATGTGTGTATGGAAACCTTTGCTGATAGAGTTCTGAATTTTAACAAAAGTCTGGTATATACTGGCGGTGCGCTGCCGCCCGGCATCCGCATACTTAATACTTATCAGGAGTTACCTCAGGCTGTGCAGATAGCTGAGCAGTTTTATCACAAATATTTCCATGATACTAATAAGCGGCATATTATCCTGGGCATTAACCCCGGCAGGTTTGGTAGCGGTTTAACAGGCGTTCCTTTTACCGATCCTAAACGGTTGCAAAAAGAATGTGGTATATCTTACAACGGCCCATCCGCACATGAACTATCATCGGTTTTTGTTTACGATATGATTAATGCCTTTGGCGGCGTAGACGCATTTTACCGCAATTTCTATATCAGCTCGGTTTGCCCGCTGGGCTTTATCACTGTTGATAATAACGGTAAAGAAAAGAACTATAATTATTACGATAGCAAAGAGCTAACACAGGCAGCGTACCCATTCATTGTTGAAACGCTACCAAAGCAAATTGCACTAGGTGTACATACCGATGTTGCCTTTTGCTTTGGTAACGGTAAAAATGAAGCATTTCTGCGTAAGCTGAATGCAAAGCATAACTTCTTCGGGCGGATTATTGCTTTGGAGCACCCTCGGTTCATTATGCAGTACAAGCTCAAAAACAAACAATATTATATAGATAAGTATCTGGATGCTTTTCAATCAGTGCTTAGCTAGATTATATAAGTAAATTTGTTTTTAACTCAAGTTGAAAAGATGTTTATAAGTCACCACTTAAAGTTCATTAAACTATAATTGTGTTATGAAGCCTTTTTCACTAATGTGGTTATTGATTATTGTAAGCTCGACGGTATATTCTCAAACGCTACTTATCCGAGGAAGATTGCAACCTGGGAGAAGCACTGGTATGTCAAGCGTCGTTGTCAATGATACACTTTATAAAACTCATTATAAAAGCTTTTTAAACGGAGATCAATTTGCTCAATTGCGAAAAACGCTGATAAAAGATAGTTTACTTTTTGAACCAGATAGCACTGGGGCATTCTATATCAGGGCAAAACTTAAAGACACACTATATTTTTATTGTTTAAACTATGTGACAAAGAAGTATGCCGTTGCAGATTTGCTCAAAAGGCGTAACATTCTTATCCGTCTGAAAGAGGTGCCTTGTATAAAATATAAATTGTGCAAGGATACAGTCCCCAGAAAAACTTATGTGTTTCTTGGGGAGAAGGTAACCTTGAAAGCTTTACCCGATCCACGGTATTGTGAAGTTAATGGTGTACTACGCATTGGAATGGATGCTGTTTATTTGGCTACTTACCACATCATAAAAAATATTTATGGCAAGTATAAAAAAAAGTACAATAACGTTTAAAGTTTATGATCATTATGGAGCGCCAGATTTTTCTAAATTTAAATATGTAATGCTTTTTGTATCCGATTACTGCGGAGAGCTAATTCATGAAAAGTATCAATACTTTGAAGTTTATCCAACCAAAAACCACCGATGGGCCACTCCGGATGATCCGTACAGAATGGATCATGTAGAAATGAAAGATATAAAAGCAGTACCTGTAGAATTTGCCAGCCCAGTTTACTATGATACTAAAAAGTTGCACTTAACATTCAAAAGAAAGTTTCAAGACCCTTATTATTTTAAAGTAAACGATACTACAGCTGTGCCGTTGTTGGGTACTTATTCAGAAGACTTATTGCGTATAAAGATGGATGGGAATTTAAAGAGAGTGTTTGCGAAGAAGCGTTAATTAAGTACCCTGCCAAAAAAAGTACTTTCTCGACAGGGTACTTAATTTGATAAATTACTTTTCTACCGCTACTAAACTGCTTTTACTTAACAGCTTGGCACTTTCGGCAAGTTTAATAAATTCGGCACGATATCCTTCCCTGTCTTCACCTTTGGCTGCTCTGGCAATTTCAATGGCTTGATTAAAATTTGCCTTTTGTTTGTAGTCCGATTCTCGTAGTAACAAGCCTATTTCGGCAACCGCTGTTGCAAAGCGAAAATCAGTTGAGGTGCTTTCAAAAATGGTGGGTTTGTCCATCACCACAACCTGGCTCAATTTGCTTTGTGAAGATGTGGGTTCTTTATACCGAAATTTTATGGTCATCATCTCGCCGGAATTACTAGCTACCGGTGCTTTTTCGACCTTTTGGTATTTTAAAGGATCAACCGTAGAAGCAAAATTGTCTTTTACGCCCACAGGGATAATTTCATAAAAGGCTGTAACGGTGTGACCGGCTCCCATATCGCCGGCGTCTTTCATGTCGTTATTAAAATCTTCCTTGTTCAGTAAGCGGTTTTCATAACCAATCAGCCTGTAGGCTTGTACAATGGACGGATTAAACTCTATTTGTAATTTGACGTCTTTAGCTACTGTGAACAAGGTGCTGCCAAACTCGTTCACCAAAGTTTTGCGTGCTTCGGTAATGTTATCGATGTAAGCGTAGTTGCCATTACCTTTATCGGCTAAGGTTTCCATCTTGCTGTCTTTGTAGTTACCCATACCAAAACCAAGCACCGACAAAAAAACGCCGCTTTTGCGTTCCTGCTCAATAAGGTGTTCGATGTCTTGGTCAGACGATGCGCCGACGTTGAAATCGCCATCTGTAGCTAATATCACCCGGTTGTTACCATTCTTTAAAAAGTTATCTTTTGCTATCTGGTAAGCTAGCTGAATACCTTCGCCACCTGCTGTTGAGCCACCAGCGTTCAGCCGGTCAATGGCATCTTTAATGGTTGTCTTTCGGTCGCCAGGAGTAGAGGGTAGTACCAGTCCGGCTGCACCAGCATAAACTACCAGGGCTACTTTGTCTTGTGGCCTTAGCTGGTCTACCAACATTTTTAATGATGATTTAACCAGTGGCAGTTTGTTATAGGCATCCATTGAGCCTGAAACATCAATTAGAAATACGAGATTAGAAGCTGGCAGTTTGTCTGTTTTGATTTCTTTAGCTTTTAATCCGATACGCAACAACCGGTGCTGTGAGTTCCATGGAGCGGTAGCCAGTTCGGTATGAATGGCTACCGGTTCGTTATTAGTGGGAGCCGGGTAATGGTAACCAAAGTAATTAACCATTTCTTCAATACGTATGGCATCTTTGGGTGGTAGTTGCCCGTTGTTAATATAACGGCGAATATTGCTGTAAGATGCCGCATCTACATCCACTCCAAAGGTGGAAAGCGGGTTGTCTTTCGGATTTTGATAGGTATTTTCTACTAGTGGTGCGTACGACTCGTCAATTAAATCGCGTTGCGGCGCAAAGTAGCCTGGATTTGGTACGGTTACTTTTTTGTTTTTTGATTTGCCATTTTTCGTGGTAACAATGATGACGCCATTGGCTGCCCTTGATCCATAAAGCGCTTTGGCTGATGCATCTTTTAATACCTCAAGTGCTTTGATATCTTTTGGCTGAAGACTCTTTGGCATGGCATTGGCTGCAACGCCGTCTATTACATATAAAGGTTGTGTACCACTAACGGTGTTGATGCCACGGATACGGATCTGCGTGTTGGCACCCGGTACGCCTCTGGGCGGTGCAACTGTTATCCCGGCTACTCTGCCTTGTAAAACATTCCTAGAATAAATCGCTGGGTTGCCAGTTACTGTAGCAACACTACCCGTTACAGATACCTTGCGTTGTGTGCCGTAACTTATAACAGCAACCTCGTTTAAAGTTTGTGTAGATGCTTTTAAAGTTGCATCAATTTGTTTTTGATGGTGAATGGATATGGTTAATGTCTCGAAACCCAGATAGCGGAATGTTAGATTTTTAGAAGTTTCAGGTACGTTGATTTTATAATGCCCATAGGCATCAGCCTGCGTTTTGAAATTTGTGCCTTCAGCAGATACAGTTACACCCGGTAGCACCTGTTTCTGTTCGTCATAAACGGTACCGGTAATAGTACGCATGGTAATGGGCTTAAACGCGGTTAAGCTAACCAGCGTTAAAAGTAATAGTGTAAGCTTTTTCATGGTTGTTTAGTTTGGTTTTGTAATGAAGATGCCGGACGCACACGATTTCCATAAGCCATGAAAAAAAATTAATTTACACCTGTTCATGAAGCTGTTCAGCCTACGCAAAACCAAGCCCCAGGCAGGTGATGAAGACCTGTTGCAGCGCTATCGCCAAACCGGCGACCTGGCGCTGCTGGGCGAGCTTTATGAACAGTACATGCCGTTGGTATATGGCGTATGCCTAAAATATTTGCAGGATGAGGAGCAAAGCAAAGATGCCGTAATGCAGATATTTGAGGAACTGATTGTGAAAGTTACCCGGCATGAGGTAAAGCAATTTAAAAGCTGGTTGTACGTGCTGGCCCGTAACTTTTGCTTGATGCAACTGCGTGCCGGTAAAAAAATGGAAACGTTAAGCATAGATGAGGTTATGGAATTTCCGTTTGTTTTGCATCCTGATGAAAGTAATGAGGCACAGTTGAAGCAACTGGAATGCTGTATGCGCAAGCTAACCGCCCCGCAGCAGCAAAGTATTGATTTGTTTTACCTGCGCGAAAAGTGTTATAAAGAAGTGGCCGAAATTACCGGCTATAGTTTAAACGAGGTAAAAAGCTACATCCAAAACGGAAAGCGAAATTTGAAAATTTGTTTGGAGGCCAACCGTGAGCGCTAAGAAAACCGACATATCGCAAATTGAAAAGTACCTGGCCGGCGAGCTGGATACCCGCGCTATGCACGAGTTGGAACGACAGGCACTTAATGATCCGTTTTTAATGGATGCGCTGGAAGGATATGAGCGCGCCAGTAAGAACCAGCAGGCCAACCTTACTGATCTGAGTAATCGTTTGCAGCAACGTGTACATACAAAGAGGCGAATGGTGCTTTGGCCTGCCATAGCTGCGTCTGTATTATTGTTTGCAGGGCTAGGAACATGGTGGTTGTTGCGCTCACCAAGGATACAACCGAGGCCACCTCAGTCATCAATTGTGCAGTCAAAATCTGTAACCCCGAAACCAGCCGTTTCGGATTCGGCAATTAAGCAAAATGCACCTCAAATAGCTCAAACAAAGCATAAATTTAAAAAAGCACATCGAACACTTAAAACTTCGGTTGTTAATGAACAGGTATTGGCCGCTGTGTTGCCGCCGGCCGACAAATCAGCCGCTTATGAACGCCAAAAATTTACAGATACACTGACTACTCCAAATGAGTTAAAAGAGGTAGTAGTGATAGGCTATGGCGCACAAAAAAAGGTATCTATAACTGGCGCTGTAGCTAGTATTAAGGCAGATAGCCTGACCAGCACCTTATCTGGCAGAGTTGCTGGTGTTAACGTCGTTACTAAAAATGGCCGCCCAGGTACGTCATCCCGTATTCAGATAAGGGGTATAAACACTCAATCTGGTGTGGAACCATTATATATCGTTGATGGCAAATTAGCGGATAAAATATCTGATTTAAAACAGAATGATGTGGCTTCGATAAATGTATTGAAAGATACATCCGCGACAGCTATTTATGGCTCGCGGGCAGCAAATGGGGTAATCATCATCACCACTAAAAAAAGTAAGTTAGATAATTTAAGCGAAGTAGAAAGTAAGCAAACACAACTGATTGCTGGCCGGATTTTATCCAAATCGGGTAATGAGCCTTTGCCTGGTGTTGCCGTAAAGTTAGCTGGTAAAAATACAGGCGTTACAACTGATGCTAACGGACGTTTTAAAATACAGGCTCAGAAAGGAGATGTGCTGGATATAGCTTATGTTGGTTATCAAAATGAAAAAGTTAAGGTCAAGGGGCACGATTCATTGCAGATTAAGCTAAATGAGAGGCAGAGTGCATTATCGGAAGTAGTAGTGGTAGGTTATGGTACACCACGTGAGGTAATAGAGGAAGCACACCCCACCAACGGTTGGCAAGAGTTTAATAAATACTTGAAAGAAAACGCCAATTTAGCCGATGGTAAAACCGGCGTAGTAAAACTTACTTTTGTGGTAAATGCTGATAACTCGCTAAGTGATTTTAAGATTGTGAGAAGCCTAAATGCACAGGCCGATCAGGAAGCAATTGAGCTGATTAAAGACGGCCCCTCCTGGCAGCATAATGTGAACGGCCAGCCAGAAAAGGTAACGGTGCGTATTCGCTTCCGAAAATAACATACATTTTACAAGGTATTACCACAATATCATTCGTCTTATTTTATACATTTAACTTTCACCAGTTAACATCATGAAAAAAATTGGAATGCTGCTTGGCGCAGCTGCGTTGATAGTTGCCTGTAAGCAACCTGCTCAGCAACAGGGCAACAAAAACTTTGACAAGGTATTGAGTAATTACTACGAAGAACGTATAAAGCTTTTTCCGCTGGAAGCCACTTATGCCGGCGATAACCGTTATAATGATTTGTTACCTAATGATGGGTCGCAACAATTTATCAACCAAACTAAGTCATTCTATGCCAAGTACTTGGATGAACTGCATCAGTTTAAGCGCGAAGATTTAAGCGAGCAGGATCAATTGTCCTACGACATATTAAATTATCAGGTAGGTGTACAGCTTGGAGGTTACAAGTATCATCTTGAATATCTACCTTTCAACCAGATGAACGCTTTGCCGCTTGTTATAGGGCAATTAGGCTCGGGCACCGGTGCGCAACCTTTTAAAACCGTTAAGGATTATGATAACTGGTTAAAGCGCCTGTCGGCCTTTTCGGTATGGGCCGATACGGCGATTGCTAATTTCGATAGGGGGATAAAGGCAGGTGTTGTACTTCCGAAAGCATTAGTGGTAAAAATGATTCCACAAATGCAAAGCATGCTGGTAACTGACGGAACCAAGAGCCTGTTTTATGAGCCGATTAAAAACATGCCCAAAGAGTTTTCTGCTGCCGACAAAGAAAGGCTTACACAAGCTTATAAAGAAGCTATATTGAAGGATGTTGTACATACTTATGGTAAACTGGCCGATTACTTAAAATACAAGTACCTGCCGCATGCACGCACAACATCCGGCTTGTCATCATTGCCTAATGGTACAGCCATGTATACTTACTTAGTTAAGCAGCAAACTACAACTAACAAAACGCCCGAAGAGATATACCAAATTGGTTTAAAAGAGGTTGCCCGCATACGTAACCAAATGGATAGCATTAAAAATAAGGTAGGCTTTAAAGGCGACCTGATGGCCTTTTTTGAGTATATGCGGAATGATAAAAAGTTTATGCCTTACAAAACTCCTCAAGAGGTGCTGGCAGCTTTTGAAAATATACATAAACGCATGGAACCTAGCCTGAAAAAAATGTTTAGCCATGTGCCTAAAACACCGTTTGAGATACGTCAAACCGAAGCTTTTCGTGCGGCATCGGCTAGTGCTGAGTATTATCCGGGAAGTGCCGATGGTAGCCGTCCGGGTATATTTTATGTTCCTATTTTAGATGCTACTAAGTTTAACACTACCTCGGGCATGGAGTCGTTGTTTTTACATGAGGCTATACCGGGGCATCATTACCAGGTATCATTAACACAAGAAAATACCGGGCTGCCTGAATTCCGTCGTTTTGGCTTGGATAATGCTTATGTAGAAGGTTGGGCCTTGTACTGCGAATCGTTGGGTAAAGAGTTGGGCTTATACCAGGATCCATACCAGCATATGGGGGCTTTGGGTGATGAAATGCACCGTGCCGTGCGCCTGGTAGTTGATGTAGCCATCCACAGCAAAGGCATGACCCGTGAGCAGGCTATAAAGTATATGATGGATAACGAACCTATAAGCGAACAAGGTGCCACCGCCGAAATTGAACGCTACATGGGCATACCGGCGCAGGCCCTAGGCTATAAAATAGGCGCACTAAAAATTCGTGAACTACGTAACAAAGCCGAAAAAGCTTTAGGTAGTAAATTTAACTTAGCCGAGTACCACGATCAGGTACTGAAAGACGGGTCGTTACCTTTAAGTGTATTTGAAGCAAAAATTAACCGCTGGATAGACAGCAAAAAATAAGAAGTAAACAAAAAGGCCGGTTCATTGAACCGGCCTTTTTGTTTAAGATAATCTTTATAAAATTAACCCTTCACTTTTTGCTGCACATAGCCAAACACTTTTTGCAGCAAAGGTGTAGTACGCGATGAAAGGTTGGTGCGTATGTTCAACTCCTCCTGTGCTATACGGTAAAACAGGCCGTCAATAGCTTTTTGTGTAACGTAAGCGCTCAGATCGGGGTTAAGTTTGGTAAATACCAGCGGTATTTTGTTGTATTGTGTAGCTAGTTGGCCGTAATATTTAGTGGCCCCTGCCTGACTTAAACTGGTATTGATTATTGGCTTAAACTCTGTTGTTAGCTGTGTATTAGTAGTACGTTTGAAGTATTGTGTAGCCGCATCCTTTTCACCGCCCAGCAAAATACTGGTTACATCTTGTATAGTCATTTGTTTAATGGCAGATACAAAAATGGGCTTTGCTTTGCCTGCTGCATTTTCGGCCGCGCGGTTAAGCGATAGAATGGCATCATCACACAATTTATTAAAGCCTAGTTTACGTAACGTGGTTTCGGCTTTTTGTGCTTCGGGCGGTAACAAAATTTTTATTATGGCATTTCCGAAAAAGCCGTTAACCGCCGAAAGCTCTGAACTGCTTTTATTGGTGCCCAGCTCCAGCGCCTGTTTTAAGCCGCTTACCATCTCAAATGTAGTAGGCGTAGCGCTTTGTGTTGGTGTGTATACCTTACCATAACCGCTGTTAGCTGCGGCAGCATTTAACGTATCGCAACTGCTACTAAAAGCCGAAAGGAATAGTAAGGGAGTGAAAGCAAATAGTTTTTTCATACAATAAGTATGACACAAAAATTGGAGGATGGTTTTACTGTAAAAAATGGATAATGCTAAATACAGCCGCTGCTACTATGGCCGAAATAGGAATAGTGATGATCCATGCCCACAGCAGGTTGATAGTAACACCCCAACGTACAGCAGATACCCGTTTGGTTAAGCCCACACCAATAATAGAACCGGTAATGGTATGCGTAGTAGAAACCGGGATACCCAAACGCTCGGTAATAAACAAGGTAACCGCGCCGGCAGATTCGGCAGCTACACCTTCCAGCGGAGTAACTTTAGTAATTTTGCTACCCATAGTTTTCACAATCTTCCATCCACCCGACATTGTACCTAACGCAATGGCGCTGTAACAAGCCAACGGAATCCAATCGGGCATATGGGCTGTTTTGCCAATTACATTTTCGGCAACCAAGGCTACGTAAATAATACCCATCACCTTTTGCGCATCATTACCACCATGCGTAAAGCTTAACGCAGCCGATGAAATCAGCTGTGCGCCTTTAAACCAGCGCTCAGCAGAAGCGGGCCTGGAATTTTTAAAGGCATGCAGAATGATAATAGTGATGACGTAGGCAATAAACAAACCAATAAATGGCGCCAAAAATATATAGGCAGCAATTCTTAATATAGATTGTGTATCAATGGCGCTAAGTGCGTTGGCTCCCATAAACAGCGCATTAGTCATACCAGCACCGGCAAAACCGCCAATGAGTGTATGTGATGAACTGGAAGGAATACCAAACCACCAGGTGATTAAGTTCCAGGTGATGGCTGCAATAAGTCCGGCCAAAATTACGTGCATGGTGATGAATTCTTCATGTACGGTTTTGGCAACGGTATTGGCTACTTTATGATCTTTAATCAGGAAGAAAGCCAAAAAGTTGAAAGCAGCAGCCCATAATACTGCCTGAAACGGCGTTAATACTTTGGTAGATACGATAGTGGCTATAGAGTTAGCCGCATCGTGAAAACCATTAATGAAGTCGAATACAAGTGCCAGCAGAACGACTACAACAAGAAGGGAAGTAACCATGTAGGTAAGTGTTGAAACAATTAAGCGTTTTTAACCAGTATTGATTCCATTACGTTGGCTGCATCTTCACACATATCCGTAGCTGTTTCCAGCGCAGCAAGTATCTCTTTGTATTTAATGAGTTTTAAGGCGTCTTTTTCGTACAAAAACAAATCGGCCACTGCACGGTCAAATACATAATCAGCTTGGTTTTCCACACTGTTAATGCGAATGCACGAGTCGGCAATGGCGCGTATGTTTTTCAAATCTTTCAGCTCTCTCACCGCTTTTTCCAAGTCGTTACTGCCTTGCAAAATCAGGTCGCTCAATTTGCAGATTGGCTCCGTATATTCTTCAATGTTATACAGCAGCATGCGGTTGGCCGAACCTTGAATGTAATCAGCCACGTCATCAATGGCGGTAGCCAGGGCGTGGATATCCTCACGGTCAAACGGCGTGATGAAGTTTTTACCCAATTCCAAATATATCTGATGGGTTACTTCGTCGCCTTTGTTTTCCAGTTTGTCAATTTGCTTGAACAGTTCCTGACGAGCGGTAGCATCTTTAGAGTTTACCGCCTCTACCAATACAGTAGCCATAGCAACTACGTTGCTGGCAGCTTGCTCAAACAGAGGGAAGAAAACCTTTTTATCTTTAGGTACGAAGTACTGAAATATACTGTTTAACGACATTTTAAATTAATTATTTAAGCAAAGGTACGTTTGCAATGTTAAATTAATGTTAACTGTTTAATATAGGTATAAGCGGTATCGCCGGTTGCTTGGCTTTTTGTAAAGTAAATCCAAAAGTTGAACCCAACCCTTCGGTACTGCGTACGTTAATTACCTGCTGATGGGCTTCTACAATATGTTTTACAATAGCCAACCCCAAGCCCGATCCGCCAATTTGCCGCGAACGGCTGGCATCTGTGCGGAAAAAGCGTTCAAATAACCGGGGTAAGTATTTTTCCTCAATACCTATGCCATCATCCGTTACTTCTACCAAAACCTGGTCGTGCAGTTCAAATACACTCACCGAGGTATTGCCACCTTGCTTGCCGTATTTAAAAGAATTGTCGATAAGGTTGATGAGTACCTGGCAAATTTTATCACGGTCGGCGTTAACAGGTATAGGGTCATCGTATTTTTGCTTAAACACAAGTTTGATGTTGTGCTGCTTCGCCTTAATTTCTAACGATTCAAAAACCTCTTTAATTAAGTCATTGATTTTGAATCTGGAAAAATTGATAGGTATTTCACCCGATTCCAATTTAGAAATTTCGTCCAGATCTTTAATCAGATAACTTAGGCGGTCTACATTTTTTGATGCCTTTTGCAAAAATTGTTCGGCCATGTCGGTGTCTTCAAAGTTATCATCCAGAATGGCCTCAATATACCCTTGTATAGCAAACAGCGGCGTTTTAAACTCGTGTGAAATATTTGATAGGAATTCACGGCGAAATTTTTCCTGACTGCGCAGGGCTTCAATCTCCACCTTTTTCTCCTTAGCCCAAGCTTTTACTTCCTGTTCTACATCTTGTATAGGATCTGTACTTACCGATTCGCCCAAGGCATCGCGCAAATCACGACCCAGTTTTAAGTTGTGTATAAGCTTATAAATAAGTTTAATTTTAGAATAGACGTATTTTTCAATCAAATAGTAAAATACAATGTAGCTGGTTACAAAGCTGATAGCAAAAGTAATGCTGCTATCGTACCAACTGTGCCTGAAGTAGAAGTTAACAATGGATAAGGCCAGCGCCACGGCCAGCGCGTTGATAAAAACCAGTACGCTTAGTTTCATGAAACAAAGCTATGATTTATATATGATTACCTCCCAACGGAAAGCCCATTTCCATTTTATTTTATAATTGGTAATACCGGCACGTTTCAGTAACTGCTTTAGTTCTGCTTTGGTGAAGCTGCGTTGTACAGATAGTGGCGCATCATACCGCATCATTTTATTAGGAATGATGATAGTAGTAATAAATATAAGGGCGTAATATAATAGCCAGTGCCGGTGTAAGTCAGTGATGATAATGCCATGTTTGGCGGTTTTATACATCTTTTGAATGAGTTGTATCCATTGCTCGTCCTCAAAATGGTGGGTAAACAGACTGGAAACTACAATATCAAACTGATTTTCCTGCCACTGGTCACTTAAAACATCGGCCTGCAGGTATTTAATGTTGGAGTAATTGCGTGTTTCTTTTTTGGCAAAAGTAATAGCAGCAGGGGCGGCGTCTATGCCTGTTAGTTGCAGAGGGACTTGCCGATTTTGCGCCCAGATAGCAACAGCTTTTAAGGTATCGCCACCACCACAGCCCCAATCGCTGATATGATAACCCGGTTTAACGGGAAACTGTTCCAGTGCTTTGATAAGGGTTTGATGTCCGCCAAACCAGGCGTTCAAATTACCCAGACCTTTCAGTACCGGTTCCAGCTCGCTGGCCGGTAGGGCAAAATCGTCCATTATTTCATCAACACCTGTAATACGTTTGCTTAAGTTTATCATAAAGCCCTCTTTTTAACCCTTTGCAGTATAAAAGGGCCTTTGACTGAACACCAGATTGCTTATGTTGATTGCCAAAATCAAATTTATTATCTGGCAAAGCTAAATGGATTACTTAAACCGAAAGGCTTGCCATGTGTGCGTTCCATTACAGAGCGCGATAAAGCTGGCACTTGGTTTAAGCTGCGGATTGCTAAATCAATCATGGTATTGCTGCCGAACAAGTTCTGCAACTGTCTGCCCAGCCATAAACGCCGGGCAAATTGCTGGTTCCAGGTTTGTTCATAAGCTTGTTCCAAGGCCGCGCGTTGCTGTGCAGGGAAGGGCCTGTTGGGACGGTAGTATCGGTAAATAGTTTCCGACAGTATCTTGGCCGAGTGCATAGCCATCGTCATGCCGTTGCCGCATAAAGGCGCAATCATGCCGGCGGTATCGCCACTCATCAGGATATGGTTTTCTACCGGCTGTTTTTTCTCGAAAGATATTTCGTTGATTACTTCCGGTTTGTCCATCAGTATTTCGGCATGGTCAAATAACTCTTTCTGATATGGATTCTGACAGATTATTTTTTCTTGTAAGGCCTCCAGGCTACCGTACTTACGCAAGTCATCGCGGTGGGCAAGTGAGCACATGCAATACCTGTCACCGTCTACCTTTATCACACCACAATAGCCATCCTTATAATTATTCAGTTGTATTAAATCATCCGGGAAATTAATTTTGGCATGTACCTTAATACCCACATATGGGCTTCGGCGGTAAAAAAACGGCCGCTTTAACTTACGGTCAATGTTGGAACGTTTGCCAAAGGCTCCAATAACCAGCGGCGCAGTTAACGTATCCTGGTTAGTTATTACCTCAAAGCTGTTGTTTGTGAAACGGATATCTTCTACCTGGGTATCCAGTAAAAAAGTTACGCCTTCGGCCTTAGCTTTTTGATACATGTAATGATCAAAAGTGTATCGGCTCAGACCAAAGCCACCTAAATCTAACGGATAAGAAAACTTGGCACCTGATGCTGCCGTTACTTCGAGCCGGTTGATGTGCGAAACCTTGAATGGCGCAACGTCAATACCCAATTGATCAAAAAAGGGAAGAACTTCATTAGATATGTATTCGCCACAAACCCGATGAAAGGGGTAAACCTTTTTTTCGATAAGCGTAACCTGCAAGCCTGCTCGGTTTAGCAGCAGGGCGTTAAACAACCCGGCTAGTCCGCCGCCCACAATAATAACGTCGGCCATGAGGTTACTGCATTTTTAATACCATGCCCTCAACCGTTAAACCCGGACCAAAGGCAAAACTTAACACATGCTGATTGGCCAGCTTACCAGCCTTCATCATTTTTTGCAGTACAAACAAAATAGTGGCCGACGACATGTTGCCATACTGGCGCAATACTTCGTATGCAAAAGCGTTGCTTTCTTCTGGTAATTCCAGCGCCTCTTCTACCGCTTCCAATATCTTGCGGCCACCCGGATGGATGGCGTAAGAGCTGATTTGCTCGATAGCCAAGTTGGCCCGTTGCAGCAAGCGGTCGGTAACGCCACGGATATGTTTTTTGATTTGCTTAGGTACTTTAGCCGTAAGTTTCATTTCAAACCCGGTATTGCCTACATACCAGCCCATCTCGTCGCGGCTTTCGGGCATAAATTCCGAATAAAAAGTTGATAGTTCTAAACCGGGATGCGGGTTTAGTTTGTTAGCGGTATTTTCAATCAGCGCAGCTGCAGATCCATCCGAGAATAGTGAGTTGGCAACCCAATTATCCAGCGTGTTATGCTTTTGAAAGTGGAGCGTGCAAAGTTCTACACTCACCACCAGTACTTTAGCATTAGGGTTAGCCCGGCAAATATAGTCGGCAGTTTTAAGGCCGTTAATAGCGCCGTAGCAGCCCATAAAGTTAATGCAAATACGTTCGGTGGTACGTGGCAGGCCCAGTTGTTCTACTAGGTCAATGTCTAACCCTGGTGCATACATGCCCGTGCAACTTACAGTAACTAAGTGAGTAATCTGATCGATTACACCAGTTTCAAAGTTGCCAAAGCAATTATGTGCGGCTTGCAAAGCTATTTGTATGGCATTTTCCTGATATACCTTCATCCGCTTTTCGGTAGTTACAAAAGGCTCCAAATCCACGGTAGGTTCGAAAAAGGTGTAGTCGGCACGATCCGATCCGAAATCGCTAACAACTGAATACCGGCTGTCGATGCCGGAGTTATCGTAAATACTTTTCAGACGGGCAGCATGGTCAGGGTTTAATCCGAATGCATCTACCATAAACTGGTAAGCGTCTTGTTGGGTTACCTTGTTTTGTGGATTGGCAATTCCGATGGCACTAATACAACTGCCCATATGCGATTAATTTTTATGTCTTATTGGTCTCTACACTTAACAGTATAGTGGCTTCGTCGGCCAGCACCATGCTGTTGCCGCCAACGCCGTAATCGCGCCGGTTTATTTTAAAGCTGCCTTTAAACAAGCCAATGCTACCACTTTCTGTATAGGTAAAAGGTACTTCAACCGCTTTTGTTTTGCCCTTTATGGTTATATTAAAAATTCCAACAAAGTTGTTACCACCCTTATGTTTAAAGCTGGTCGATTTCATGGTAATGCGCGGATATTTGGCCACATCAAAGTAGTCTTCGGCCTTTAAATGATTGTCGCGCATGGCGTTATCCGAGTCTATGGTGGTTACATCAATACTGGCATCAATGCTGCTGCTATCCAGCTTGGCTTTGTCAAACCGGATGTTGGCCTGTAAGCCGCCAAACTTGCCATCGGTTTTTATACCCATGTTTTTGATTTCATAAGTAACCGATGATTTGTTGACCGTTTGCTTGATTTGCGCAAAAGCGTTAAAGCCAATTATGAATGCTATAAATAGAAAGAATCCTTTTTTCATGAAGCTCAAAATATCTTATCAAACGTAACAAAAATAATGGCCTCACCCAAACGCTCCTTATAAGGAAGGATGTTTGAATATGCTTAAAAATAAAATGTCATTTCGAGTGATAACGAGAAATCTTTCGACAACGATAGGCTAATATTATTTGCTTCAAAAGATCTCTCACTATCTTTCGAGATGACAATGGTTTAAGCCCTTTCTTTTGTAGATTATTTAAGAGGAGCCTCTACCCAATCGCCCACAATCTTGGCCGACAGCAAAGCCAGCGGAATACCGCCGCCCGGATGCACACTGCCACCACAGAAGTAAAGGTTTTTGATTTTAGACGAGCGGTTAGCGTGCCTTAAAAACGCCGCAAACTGGTTGTTGGAGCTGTTGCCGTATAATGAACCTTGATAGGATGAGGTGCGGCTTTCAATACTGCGCGGGTCGAGTATGCTTTCGCTGGCTATCAGGGCACTGATGTCTTCTTGTAAAATGCCCGAAAGTTTAGTAATGATATTGTTTCGGGCTTCCGCTATCAGCGAATCCCAATTTTGATTGGTATTGGCCGGTACATTAATCATCACAAACCAGTTTTCGTGCCCAGTCGGTGCATCGTCGGGCTTGTATTTGGAACTGATGTTTAGGTAAACCGTCGGGTCGTGATAAATAGATTTTTGTTTCCAGATTGCATTAAATTCCGCCTCATAATCGGCACTGAAAAATATGTTATGCAAATCCAGGTTGGCGAACTGTTTACGGATGCCCCAGTAGAATATAAGGGCCGAACTGCTGCGCTCCTGACCTAAAATCTTTTCAGGAAACAAGTTAGGATGCTGATGCAATAATTTGCGATAGGTAAACCAAACATCCATGTTTGATATTATAATATGGCCCTGTATAAATCCTTCGGTAGTTTGTACGCCGGTAGCTTTATAGTTTTCTAATACAATTTCAGTAACAGGTGTTTGGTAATGGAAAATTACACCTAATGACTCTGCCAGTTTTACCAGGCTATTAGTGATTTGATACATGCCGCCATCCGGAAAGTAAGCGCCGAAGTGTTGTTCCAGATGTGGAATGACATTTAACGTAGCCGGTGCCTGGTAAGGGTTTGACCCATTATAAGTGGCGTACCTGTTATAAAACTGCACCAATCGCTTATCTTTAAAAAAGCTATGATTAGCCTGGTTCATACTCCTGAATGCATCTATCTGGAATAATCTGAGCACCGATTTTACCGTTTTTAAATTTAGAAACGTGCTAAGTCGGTGCAATGATTTTTCCAGAAAAACATGGTTGGTGATGTTGTAAATGCGTTGGCTATTACGTGCATATTTTTTGGTGGCGGCTGGCGGCTCTCCTGTTTTTTGCATTACCTCTCCGGCAAACTTTTTAGGGTCGGCATAGGCGGTTAGTTGGCTACCATCAGGGTAAAAGTATTGGCAAACCACATCCAGCTTTTGGTAGGTAAAATAATCGGATGGGTTTTTACCGGCCAGTTTAAACAGCTCATCCACATATTGCGGCATGGTAAACAAGCTGGGGCCCGCATCAAAGCGATACCCCTGTTGCTCAAATTCTGACAATTTGCCCCCCGCATAGGCATTGGCTTCAAAAATCTCAACGGCATATCCTTTTACCGCCAAACGAATGGCGGTAGCAATACCGGCAATACCGGCCCCTATAATTGACGCTTTTTGCTGAGGCATTGGGCAAAGATATAAATATGCTGAGTTGCTGCTGTGCTATCAAACACCTAGCAGCTTCAACTGTTTTCTGCATCCAAAATAACATCAAATTAACTATAATTGCCCCTTTATGGCATTTTTACAGCTACCCAATTTAGGCAAAGTACATTATTACGAGTACGGCACAGGCACGAGGCCCATGCTGGCTTTTCATGGTTATGGAATGACGGGGCGGCAATTTGAGGTGCTGCAAAAGTCTATCCTGACAGAATATCGCGTTTATAGTTTCGATCATTTTTTTCATGGCCAAAGCGCAATTAATTGGCAAGAACCGGAAATATTAAACGGTATGCCCAAGCCTTTAATCAAAGCTTATCTGGAAGAATGGTTTAAGATCCATGGGCGACAACGCATCAGCCTGATGGGCTACTCTATAGGTGCAAACATAGCACTGGTATTGGTCGAGGAATTTGCCGGCTTAATAGATGAGATTTACTTAATGGCACCCGATGGCCTGTCGGTTTATAAAGGGTTTCATTTTATTATGCACCAACCTTTGGGTAAATACCTGTTTAAGCGGGTAACCAAAAGCAACTGGCTGGCACCGGGTGTATTAAAAATGTTGAAAAGAGTGCGGTTTATTGATGAAAGCCTTTACAAAATTGCTTATCATGAAATGGATACATCTCAAAAGCGGCTGGATGTGTATTATACCCTTAACCTCATCAAACAGTTACAACCCAATGTGGTTAAGATAACAAGCCTTATTAACGAGCATCATATTAAATGCCATTTGATATTTGGGCAATATGATATGTTGTTTCCAAGATCGGGCGCTGCTAATTTTATCAGCCGGTTAGATAAACCTTTGGTACATGAAGTGCCGATGGGACACTGGATGGTTACACCGCAACTGGATGAGTATTTAGTAAACTGTAAGCCATGATACCACACCGACGGAAGGGACTGGTGCACAAATTGTTTATGCCTTATGTAGGTTATCGCCTGCGTAAAGATTTTAATAAATTTGAGTACAATAAAATAGATATACTACCCGACCATTCCATTTTGCTGTTATGCAATCACTTTAGCTGGTGGGATGGCTTTTGGGCCGGTCAGCTTACTCATATTTACCTGGACCGCAAGTTTTACATCATGATGCAGGAAGATCATCTGCAACAGCGCATGTTTTTCAATCTGGTAGGGGGCTTTTCTATCAACAGGCAATCAAAAGAGGTAGTACAATCGCTGCAATATGCGGCCGATTTGCTTAGTGATCCCGAAAACCTGGTTACTGTTTTTCCGCAAGGTGCGCTGGTGTCTAATCATGCTACTGAAATTGATATTGAACGCGGTATTGCTTACATCGTTAAGAAGATAAAAGGCAAATGCCAGATCATCTACTACTCGGCACTGATAGATTACTTTGAAAGTTTAAAACCATCAGTGTACTTGCATTTAACCCATTGTGGCACCAATTACGATTTTGATTACGATAAGTTAAAGCAACATATCAATGCACACCATAAGCAAGCATTGATAGACCAGGTGAATGTTGATCACTAATATTGTCTATTCTTCTCTTAAAAGGAGGACGTTTTAAAAAATACATTATCTATCTTGCCTCCGCATCATGATCCGGCCTAAAGAAAATAAGTTTATTCATTGGTTTTTTCATCATTACATCCGCTTAATCATTAGCCGGAATTTTTATACGTTTCAGTTTAATAATATTCAGATTAATCCCAATAAATCAGTACTGCTGTTAGCCAATCATTTTGGTTGGTGGGATGGCTTTTTGCTGTACTGGCTTAATTATAAGCTATTAAAGAAGAAGTTTCACATCATGATTTTAGAAGATACCGTGCGGGACGTATTTTTCTTAAAATACATGGGAGCTTTTTCCATTACCAAAAGTTCAAGAGGAATGATCGAGTCGCTGGACTATGCGGCCGAACTGCTGAAAGATCCGAAAAACCTGGTACTTATTTTCCCACAAGGTAAGCTGTACTCCAATTTTTCGGACGAGGTGGTGTTTGAAAATGGCTTGGTAAAGGTTATTAAGCAGGCTGCCGGAAAGTTTGAGTATGTATTTGCGGCAACATTTATTGAATATTTTCAGCACAAAAAGCCCGGTATAAACGTTTATGTGCAAAGCAGCAATGCCGATAGTACGTCTGTTGATGATATCCAGCAATTATATCAGCAACACTATCAGCAGGCTAAACAGCGTCAAACTCAAATTATTGTATAAAAGGTGATTATTGCCATTTCTATTGTTTTCCTGTTTCTGATTTTACGTTTCGCTGTTACCGTATTTAACTTTGTATCCGATCCGAAACTTCGAAAAATTAAAAGAGGCCACCAAGAACTGGTGTCTATCTTAATCCCCGCCCGTAATGAAGAGGCTAATATCATCCGGCTTTTGCAGTCTATCGAGCAGCAAGATTATAAAAACTACGAGGTAATTGTGCTGGATGATGATTCGTCTGACCAAACCTATAACCTGTGCACCGCTTTTGCAACCGGCAAGCAGCGTTTTAACGTTATCAAAGGGCAGCCATTGAAAGAAGGCTGGCTGGGTAAAAACTTTGCCTGCCATCAGCTGGCATTACAAGCAAAAGGGCAGTACTACTTGTTTTTAGATGCTGATGAAAAAATATATCCCGGCCTAATCAACAGTTCGGTACACCGCATGCAAGTGCGCAAGCTGGCGTTGCTCAGTTTATTTACCAACCAGGTAATGGACACTTTGGGTGAAAGGCTGGTGGTGCCACTGATGCATTATGTGTTGCTTAACCTATTGCCCATCCGGTTAATTTATATGGCTAAAAATCCGGCTTTTGCAGCCGCAAGCGGTCAGTTTATGTTGTTTAACGCTGGTGATTACCGCACGCACCGGTGGCACCAAATGGCTAAAGACAAGGTAGTAGAGGATATTGAAATCACTAAAATGGTAAAATCAACCAATTTTAAATGCGAAAGCCTGCTGGCCAATGGTTTTATTACCTGCCGTATGTATACAGGTTATAGCGATGCCATCAATGGATTTAGCAAAAACTTTTTAGCCGCATTTAATTACAGTATTCCAGGTTTTATTTTATACCTGCTAGTGATTATAGGTGGCCCGTTACTGGTTATATCTACCCTTAACATACAGCTTATTATAATGATGTGCAGCTTGATTGTATTGAGCCGCATCATGATTTCGTTTTTATCGGGCCAGAAAGTATGGTATAACGTTTTGCTGCACCCCTTGCAAATGCTAAGCTTAGTGGTAGTAGGAGTTTTTGCCATTAAAAGCCACTTAACCAAAAATACGTTGTGGAAAGGCCGTCCGGTATAAGTATGAGCAAAGTTAAAGTTTCTATCATCATCATTATTTTGTTTCATGCGGTGGGATTGATGGGTTTTCTGGTACCGGCATTTAGGCCATTGTTTTTGCAACTGGTGCCCTTTCATTTGCTGTTAATGCTGATAGTAGTTATGGCTAATCATTACCGGATGAGCGAGCGGTTTTTGTTATTTGTGCTATTTGTATTTGTTACCGGTATTGTGGCCGAATGGATAGGCGTACACAAGCACTGGATTTTTGGTGATTATGCATACGGGAAAACACTTGGTACAAAAGTATTTGATATCCCATTAATGATAGGCGTAAACTGGTTTGTACTGGTTTATGCAACAGGTGTATCATTGCAGCGCAGCCGAATGATTAATAAAACCGCGCGAGTTTTGATTGGCGCAGGTATGCTGGTGGTGTTAGATTTGTTAATAGAACCGGTAGCTATCCGTTTTGATTATTGGCATTGGGCTAATAATGTCATTCCGCTTAAAAATTACCTATCCTGGTTTGGGTTAAGTGCTGTGTTTTTAGTTGTATTTGAGCAATTTAAATTTAAAACACAAAACATGGTAGCACCCATATTGCTGTTGGTGCAGTTTGTGTTTTTCGCTTTGTTGCAGTGGACGTAAGGCTTGCTGTATATCTCAGGTTTTTACCGTAAATTTGTATTACTATGGGAGCATATCAGTTACAGGTTCAGATTGACGCAGATTCGGGTTTTTGCTTTGGTGTGGTGTATGCCATTGATATGGCCGAAGAGATACTGGAGCAAGATGGTTACCTGTACTGTCTGGGCGATATTGTACATAATGATGAAGAGGTGGAACGCTTAAAAGCCAAAGGGTTGCGTATTATCGATCATTCGCAATTGGCAGGCTTGCACAATGAAAAAGTACTGATCCGTGCCCACGGCGAAGCGCCTGAAACTTACCGGATGGCTCTTGAAAATAACATTATGCTGATTGACGCCTCATGTCCGGTGGTACTGAAACTGCAAAACCGCATCAAAACTTCACATGATGATAACGAGAAGATTGTAATCTTTGGTAAACATGGCCATGCCGAGGTAATTGGTTTGCAAGGCCAAACGAATGGAGAAGCTTTGGTATTTCAGGACATTGCCGAATTGGATAATGTTGAGTTACCTCAAAAGTTTACCCTTTATAGCCAAACTACCAAAAGCACGGACAAATTTTACGGTATTAAAAGCGAACTGCTGAACCGTGGCTACGAAGTAAAGGCCAATGATACTATTTGCCGCCAGGTGTCTAACCGCGATAAAGATTTACCTGAGTTTGCCGCACGGTTTGATAAAATTGTGTTTGTGTCGGGCAAAAAATCATCAAATGGCAAGGTGCTGTTCGAGGTTTGCCGTAAGCATAATCCTAATACCTATTTTGTATCAGCAGTAGATGAGCTGAGTCCTGATATGTTTGCGCCGGGCGATAAGGTAGGTATCAGCGGCGCTACATCAACCCCAATGTGGTTAATGGAGCAGGTAAAAGCTGAACTGGAAAGATACTAATTGTGTTCTAGTTTTCTAAGGAGGAACAATACAAGTTGATTCGTGTTGATTGATTAAGGTTATGCAGGGAACTCCGTCTGAACATATAGCAGTTAAAAACTCATTTGCTGCTCATCAAACCCCTCCTTTAGGTGAGAGAGGGGCTGGCATATGGATTGCCCTGCTGGTTATTGGTGCTTGGCTAACTTCAACTATACTGCTGATGCGCTGGCAGGTAACGTTTATTAATCCTTTGCTTTACCTGTTTATTCTGTTGCAAATGCACCTTTATACCGGGCTGTTCATTACCGCGCATGATGCCATGCATGGTACGGTATCACCCAACAGAACTTTAAACAACTTGGTTGGCTATGTTACTACTTTTTTATACGCTGCTTTTTGGTATCCGAGGTTATTAACCAAGCATCATAAGCATCACAAGCATGTGCATACCGATGATGATCCGGATTATCATCAGGGTAGTTTTATTGCCTGGTATTTTCGGTTTATCCGCAATTACCTTTCTATATGGCAGGTAGTTTTTATGGCGGCTTTGTTTAACGTGCTTAAAATATGGATGCCGCAGCCTAATCTAATCCTGTTTTGGGTGGTGCCATCGTTACTAAGTACCTTACAGTTATTTTACTTCGGCACTTATCAGCCGCATAAAGGTGAGCATGATAATGAGCATCACTCGCGCACACAAAACAAAAACCATTTATTTGCTTTTTTATCCTGTTATTTTTTCGGCTATCATTATGAACATCATGCCTCACCGGGTACACCTTGGTGGCGGTTATGGCAATCTAAAAAGTAGGGCTTTGTCGTAAATAGCGTCGCATATTGTCGTATTTATACCTTTGTTGGCAAGACTAAATCTGTTTACTTTGTGTTAACCCAAACACATAAGGCATGTCATTTCAAGCTTATATCAACAACATCCAGGCAAAAACAGGTAAGGGGCCAGAAGATTTTAAAAAACTGGCTCAAGAAAAAGGCTTTACCGAGAATGGTACTATTAAATCAGGTGTAAAAGCCGGAGATATTACCAACTGGCTTAAAACTGAATTTGAGCTGGGACATGGACACGCTATGGCTATTTATGCGTTGTTAAAAGGTACGAAAGAATAAACCTGTCGTTGTAACCAATCAGTATTACACCGTATTGACAAAAAATATCGGATATTTGCACCGATGGGAAAAAAAGGAGTTTTACTGGTTAATTTAGGTACGCCAGACAGTCCGAAAACGTCGGACGTGCGCCGTTACCTGGATGAGTTTTTAATGGACGCACGTGTGATTGACGTTAATCCGGCTTTGCGTACGTTTTTAGTGAAAGGCATTATTGTACCCTTCCGCGGACCAAAATCAGCCAAAACTTATCAGAAAATATGGACCGAAGAAGGTTCGCCTTTAATGGTATATAGCGTAAAGGCCGCCGAACTGTTGAAGCAGCGCTTGGGCGACGAGTATCAGGTGGAACTGGCCATGCGTTATCAAAACCCATCTATTGCATCTGCTTTAGATAAGCTTAAAGCAGCACAGGTTGATTCCATTAAAGTAATTGCCTTATTCCCGCAATATGCATCGGCAACAACCGGTTCTGTACATGATAAAGTGATGGAAATTGTACGTACTTGGCAGGCTATACCGGATATCAGCTTTGTGAATTCCTTTTATGATAACGATATCATGATTGAAGCTTTTGCTGAGAATGGTGCTAAGCACAATCCCGAAAGTTACGATCATATACTGTTCAGTTTTCACGGGCTGCCGCAACGCCAATTGATAAAGGGCGATGATACCCATAATTATTGCCTTAAGGTAGCCAGCTGCTGCGAAACCATTACCGAATCAAACAAGTTTTGCTACAGTGCGCAAAGCCATGCTACAGCCAAATTGATTGCCGAAAAACTGAATATTCCTAAAGATAAATATACTGTTACCTTCCAGTCCCGCTTAGGCCGCGACCCGTGGGCGCAACCTTACACTAGTGAAATCATTACTGAACTAGCCAACAAAGGCAACAAACGCATTCTGGTGTTTTGCCCGGCCTTTGTGGCCGACTGCTTGGAAACCATCTACGAAATTGCCGATGAGTACGACGAAGAGTTCCGCCATCTGGGTGGCGAAAAAGTTCAGCTGGTTGAAAGCCTGAACGATTCGCCGTTGTGGATTGATGCATTGGAGCAGTTGGTGGTAGGGTAGTTAAACGCTTTTGTATTATTATTAATGCTTTGACTTTGGGTTGTGCCCTGTTAGGATGGGGATGTTCTTTGACCACAGCCTGTGGAAGTTACTTTTTCTTTTACTGGAAAAGAAAAAGTAACCAAAAAGAAACCTCTCGGCCGCACCTTCTTTCTACTTAGGTCAGTACTTGTACTTAGTACAGTAGTTACCGAAAGAAGCTGAATGCCGATTCTTTTTTTCTAAGTTATTCTGTCATTGCTTAACGCTATAATTCGAAAAAAAAGATTGGATGACAAAAGAAGGGCAAAGGCCCGCTGTTGCGCCCGGGCCAGCGATGGCCTTGCGGGCGGAGAGGTGATCGCAACAGCTAGGCCTTTTTGGATACTTTTGTGGCTATGACAAAAGTATCTAGCCCCTGCGGCAATGAGCAGACGATGTAAGTTTATTAATACTAAAAGATGTTAAACTTGCAGCACTAACCAACGATAGGAGCACAATTAACTCTCAATAAAGCCCGCTAATAACCGAAACCTTATCTTTTCAACTCCTCCATAATCACCGCCGTAGCCCCTTGATGCTCATCTACGTATTGTCCTGCCTTAGCACCGGCTCCTTTACAAAAGCTGTCATCTGAAATCAACTTTTCAATCACCAAATCAAGTTCCTGTTGTGAGTTGATAGTAAAACCTGCTTGCAAGGCAATTAAATCTTTAGCCTCTTTAAATTTTTCATAGTTTGGGCCGAACACAACGGGTATGCCAAATGCAGCTGCCTCGAGCGTGTTATGAATGCCTGTACCAAACCCGCCGCCTATGTAAGCAATATTACCATATTGGTAAAGTGATGAAAGCATACCTATGTTATCAATTATTAAAATCTGATAATATTCTAAAGGCCTGTTGAGAGTGGCTATTTGTGAAAATTGAACTATTTTATCTGCGGGTAGCAGGCTAGCCAACCGGTTAATTTTATCCGCACCTATTTCATGTGGAGCAATTACAAACTTCCAATCGGGATAAAATACAGCCAGTTGTGCTATTAACTCTTCATCAGGTGGCCAAGTGCTGCCAGCTACTAGTAAGGGTTGATTGTTCTTAAATTGTGCAATAATAGGCAATTCTTTGGGCTGTTGTGCGTTGGCCCAAACCCTATCAAAACGGGTGTCGCCACTGATGGTTACTCGGTTGATGTTGATGGATTGCAGTAAGCTTTTAGATGACTCATCCTGCACAAATAAATGCGTAACGTAGGTGAGCATGCGGCGATGCAGGCCACCATACCATTTAAAGAATATCTGGTTGGGCCTGAATATCGCTGAGATGACATATAGCGGAATCTGCCGGTTATGCAATTCTTTATAAAAATGATACCAGTATTCATACTTAGTAAACACCGCAAACCGGGGCTGAATAGCGTTGATAAATTCACGTGCGTTGGCGGCTGTATCCAAAGGCAAGTAGTACACCGCGTCGGCCAGTGGTGTGTTTTTTCTGATCTCAAAGCCCGATGGTGAAAAAAAAGTTATGATTATTTTTTGGTTAGGATAATGCGCACGAATAGCTTCTAAAACCGGGCGACCTTGTTCAAATTCACCAAGCGATGCAAAGTGGAACCATATACAATCGATTGTTTTGTGAATATTTTGCGTTCGCCTTCCAGATAACCATTTTTTGGCCTTTACGTTAAAGGCTGATGCAATAATGATAATGAAACGGTATAGCCAAATACCAAAATTATATAATATAAGCATATTAAATGGAATTCTTATATTCGTCGGATATAAGAGTAATTTTCACAAAACTAACAGAAAAATAATACTATGAGAATTGCAGTAGTAGGTACGGGTTACGTTGGATTAGTAACCGGCACGTGCTTAGCCGAAACAGGTAACGAGGTGGTGTGTGTGGACATCAACGAGGCCAAAGTTGAAATGATGAAAGCGGGTAAATTACCCATTTATGAGCCTGGCTTAGAGCAGCTTTTTCATCGTAACATTGCCCAGGGCCGTTTAACTTTCACCACCAATCTGGCCGAAGGTATTGCGCAAGCCCGTATCATTTTCTTGGCCCTGCCAACCCCTCCGGGTGGTGATGGTGCTGCCGACCTGTCATACGTGCTGGGTGCTGCTGCGGATATTGCTAAAATTATTACCGATTATAAAGTTATCGTAACAAAATCGACCGTACCAGTAGGTACTGCCGATAAAGTTACCGCTGCAATGCAACAGCATGCAGCACCTGGTATAGAATATGCGGTAGTATCTAACCCCGAGTTTTTACGTGAAGGTGTAGCGGTAGAAGATTTTATGAAGCCAGACCGTGTAGTGGTTGGTACTTCTGATGAGCGTGCACGCAAACTGATGGGCGAGCTTTATGCACCATACGTACGTCAAGGTAACCCAATCATCTTTATGGATGAGCGTTCTTCAGAGTTAACTAAATATGCTGCTAACTCATTCCTGGCTACTAAAATTTCGTTCATGAACGAAATTGCTAACCTGTGCGAACTGGTGGGTGCCGACGTAGATATGGTACGCCGCGGTATTGGTGCCGATGAGCGTATTGGCAGACGTTTCTTGTTTGCCGGTATTGGTTACGGCGGTAGCTGTTTCCCTAAAGACGTACAAGCTCTGGCTAAATCGGCCGAAGAAAACCAATACGACTTTAGTATCTTAAACTCGGTAATGAAAGTTAACGAGCTGCAAAAAACAGTATTGGTAGACAAAGTTAAAAAATATTACAACGGCGATCTGACAGGCAAACACTTTGCCATGTGGGGCTTAGCCTTTAAACCAGAAACTGATGATATCCGTGAAGCACCAGCTTTGTATATCATTGATGCACTAGTAGCAGCAGGCGCCACTGTAACTGCATTTGACCCAGAAGGTATGCAAAATGTTAAAAACCTGATTGGTGATAAAATCAACTACGCAGCAGATCCTTATGAGGCACTTCAGGAGGCTGATGCGTTATTGATTGTAACCGAGTGGTCATTGTTCCGCACACCAGACTTTAACAAAGTGGAAGAAACATTGAAAGCCAAAGTGATTTTTGACGGTCGTAACCTGTACGATTTGGATAAAATGATTGACTGTGGTTTTTACTATAACTCTATTGGCCGTAAGGTAATTGCCTAAATTCGTACTTCAGGCAAGGTAGTACATGGTGGGTGATGAAGGGAGCGTTGTAATTTGTGCAAACAAAATGCAGCGTTATCTGCTTAATCACTCACCATATTATTAATAGCCCCTTTGAGTTATTTTGCCGCTTGCCTAAAAATTATTAAATTAATCAACTCATCCCCTTAACGACCCCAAACTCACAAAGCTATGTCAGTAAGAAAAAGAGTACTCATTACAGGCGCGGCCGGCTTTTTAGGCTCGCACCTTTCAGATCGTTTTATTAAAGAAGGATACCATGTAATTGGTATGGATAACCTAATTACCGGCGACCTGCGTAATATTGAACACTTGTTCAAGTTAGAGCAATTTGAATTCTATAACCACGACGTGTCTAAATTTGTACACGTACCCGGCGAACTGGATTACATCCTGCACTTTGCTTCGCCAGCGTCACCTATTGATTACCTGAAAATTCCTATTCAAACACTTAAAGTAGGTTCATTGGGTACACACAATTTATTAGGTTTGGCGCGTGCTAAAAACGCCAGAATTTTAGTAGCATCTACTTCCGAAATTTATGGTGACCCAACTGTAAATCCTCAGCCCGAAGAATATTGGGGTAACGTAAACCCGGTAGGCCCTCGTGGTGTTTATGATGAGGCTAAGCGTTTTCAGGAAGCTATTACTATGGCTTACCATACCTTCCACGGCGTTGAAACCCGTATCGTGCGTATCTTTAATACTTATGGCCCACGTATGCGACTGAATGACGGACGGGTATTGCCGGCTTTCATCGGTCAGGCTTTGCGCGGCGAACCATTGACTATGTTTGGCGACGGTTCACAAACCCGTGCTTTCTGTTACGTAGATGATTTGGTAGAAGGTATCTATCGTTTGTTGTTAAGCGATTATGTACAACCGATGAATGTTGGTAACCCTGATGAAATCACCATCCGCGAGTTTGGTGAAGAAATTATTAAGCTTACCGGTACTGATCAGCAACTGATTGCTAAACCATTGCCCACTGATGATCCGAAACAACGCAGACCGGATATTACTAAAGCTAAGGCTATTTTAGGTTGGGAGCCAAAAGTATCGAGACAAGAAGGTTTGAAAATTACTTATGAATACTTTAAAAGCTTGCCTGAGCACGAAATTCAGCACAAAGAGTTTTCTCAGTATATTAAATAGTAAGAAAAAATATCTATCATCGCATCTATGAAAAAAATATTAGTAACCGGCGGTTTGGGCTTCATCGGCTCGCATACCGTAGTGGAACTGGTACAGGCTGGCTACGAGCCTGTTATTATCGACGATTTGTCTAATTCTCATGTCAGCATATTAGATCAGCTAACTGCAATTATCGGGTACAAACCTGTTTTTCATCAGCTTGATTTATGTGACGAGGCTGCCGTTCAAAACCTGGCTGCCACCGAAACTGATATTGAAGGTATTATTCACTTTGCTGCCTTTAAAGCAGTTGGCGAGTCGGTGCAGTTTCCGTTAAAGTATTATCGCAACAATTTTTACTCGTTAATAAACCTGCTGAACGCATATGCAGGCAAGCCGGTAAATTTTGTATTTTCGTCGAGCTGTACCGTATATGGCCAGCCAGATCAGCTGCCGGTTACTGAAGATGCACCTGTTAAACCAGCACAATCGCCTTACGGCAACACCAAGCAAATTGCCGAAGAGATGTTGCAGGATATGATGGCATCCGGTAGTAAGTATAAAGTAATATCTTTACGCTACTTTAACCCGGTAGGTGCGCATGAGTCGGCCCTGATAGGTGAGTTACCTATCGGCGTTCCGCAAAACCTGGTGCCATTCATCACGCAAACCGCTATAGGTAAGCGTGAAAAAGTAACTGTTTTTGGAAACGACTATAACACACCCGATGGTAGTTGCGTAAGAGACTATATCCATGTGGTAGATTTGGCCAAAGCCCACGTTGCTGCGCTGAGATTGATGGAGCAGGACAGCTTTACCGGATACGATGTGTTTAATATAGGTACTGGTAAAGGTACCAGCGTGCTGGAAATAATAACTGCTTTTGAAAGAGCTACCGGTGTAAAGCTAAACTACGTAATTGGCCCTCGCCGTGATGGTGATGTTGAGCAGGTTTGGGGCGATGTAACCAAATCAGAACAAGTGCTGCAATGGCGGGCTGAACTGGGTGTGGATACCATGATGTCGTCGGCTTGGGCATGGGAGCAGGCAATAGCTAAAAAGCCTTTATAACATACTGATATGAAAAAAATTATTATCACCGGCGGAGCCGGATTTATAGGATCGCACGTGGTGCGCCGCTTTGTTAAATCTCATCCCGAGTATAACATTGTTAACCTGGATAAATTAACTTATGCAGGCAACCTGGCTAATTTAAGAGATATCGAAAATGAGCCTAACTATAAATTCGTAAAAGGTGATATAGTAGATGCGGCGTTTATTGATGAGTTGTTTGCTGCCGAGCAACCTGATGCAGTAATTCATTTAGCAGCCGAATCGCATGTAGATAGGTCTATTGCCAGTCCGCTGGAGTTTGTAATGACCAACGTTATCGGCACCGTTAATTTGTTAAACGCTGCCCGCTTTCATTGGAAAGGCCGTTATGAGGATACTCGCTTTTACCATGTATCAACCGACGAGGTATACGGTACATTAGGCGAAACCGGTATGTTTACTGAAGAAACTGCTTATGATCCGCATTCTCCATACTCGGCATCTAAAGCCAGTTCCGACCACTTTGTAAGAGCTTACCAGGATACCTACGGCATGAATGCTGTCATATCAAACTGCTCTAACAATTATGGATCATACCATTTTCCGGAAAAATTAATTCCACTGGCTATCCACAACATCACGCAAAACAAACCTATCCCGGTTTATGGTAAAGGTGAAAATGTGCGCGATTGGCTGTGGGTGGAAGATCATGCCCGTGCTATTGATGTAATTTTCCATAACGCTAAATCTGGTTCTACCTATAATATTGGTGGACACAATGAGTGGAAAAATATCGATTTGATAAAATTGCTTTGCCAGATTCTGGATAAAAAATTAGGCCGCGAGCAAGGTACATCTGAAAAACTGATTACCTATGTAACCGACCGTGCCGGACACGATTTGCGTTATGCTATTGATGCCACCAAATTGAAAGACGAATTAGGTTGGACACCAAGCATAACCTTTGAAGAAGGTTTAGAAAAAACAGTAGATTGGTATTTAACCAACGAAGAATGGTTAAATGATGTAACATCTGGGCACTATCAAACGTATTACGAGGAACAGTATGATAACCGTTAGGTTATACGGCTGCTTTTGATAAGCCCTATCAATTTAACTATATCCTTTACAGAATGCAGGACCTGACTTCAGGTACCTGCATTTTTTATTTAGTGGCATATTCCTTTTCGGCCAAATAGTAATAAGGCCAGAACATATGGTGTGTAAATACATTTTTTGGATTGTCTGGGAATAGCTTCCGGTAACCATCATCGGGCATCAATATAACCGGTGTGCCGCAATGTACAAACAAGTTGTTGGGTGCATAATCTGGTTCCTTAAATTGTGGTAATGATTTTTTGATGAACTTGTATACCATGTGTCCCAAGTATTTTTCATTATTTTTAACAGCTCTTTCAGCTGGTTTTTTTAACCGGTTATAAATATGCTTTACATAAAGCTTTACAAAAAACGATTGACTTTTGAGCGCGCTATTAATATTGGCAAACGGGTTTAAACTGTTAAAATCATTTATAGTTTGAATGGAAAACGGCGTTTCGGGTACCCAATCGGCGGCATTAATTACGGATATAGCCCACCCACCGCGAGTGAGGTAGTCAAAATCGTATCCGTAATAAGTATTGCCGGGTTTGGGCGGCGCACTGCAATAAGTTTTGTAAGTTAACCCGGTGGGCAGTTGTCCGCTTTTTTCAAGCCAATCTATGTGCGACCGCAGTAAGTAAACAATAGCCGCCCCTTGGCTATGCCCCATAATGATAAAGTTTTTAATACCTTGTTGAACAGCCAACTCCCTGATTTTCGGAATAATGGTTTTAGACAAATCTGCCATGCCCAACAGCCAGCCTATGTGTACCGTTGCTTTAGGATTGTTAGCTAAGTGGTAGGCAAAGTTCGTAGTATCATTAATGTGCAGCTGACCTACAGCCGGTACCATAGCAGCATAAAAATTTTCCAGCCAACTTACCTGCGAGCCAGTGGTACCACGTATGCTTATTACAGCTGTATGATTATTATCAACCCATAAATCCCACCGGTTTTGCAACGGGCCTACTGCCGACCGGTATACCATGCGGTGATCCATAGGTTGTGGAACCTTATCACCCTTAATTACGGTATCCATCTGCTTGCGCGATATACGCAGCAATTCTAAATATTCTTTAGAATCAAATCCTGGTTTAAGTTGCCCGTAAGTATTTATGCTTAGTGATAACAGTAATAATATGTATAATAATATGTGTTTAGTAGTGGTGTATAAGTGGTGAAGTGTGCACTTTATCGGGTAGTATAGCATCATTTAAGGGGTTTTATATTTGAGTATTACTGTTTATGATAATATGAAAAGTATATTCCGCTCCGCCGTTATTGCTTTGACGTTCAGTGCAATTACAAATGTCGCTCAAGCTCAAAATAACATTGTATCCGCAAAAAAGGTTTACAAGCTGTCTAAGCTTAATGAACATTCCATCGTCAAAGATTCATCAGGTAACCGGTGTAATTATACCGCTTGGAATAACATGTTGGCATCAGGGCGTTATGGATTAAAAGTGGCTGAGTCAGCTAATGACAAACCATCGCTAATTATTGTAAAATTGAGTAAAACCGAACGGGAGGACGCTTTAGCAAAATTACCCAAGCCGGCGGAAAGTCCATTTTTTAAAACCGGAGAATTATTAAAACGCTTTAAAGTACAAGATGTCAATAGTCAGATATTTGACTCAAAAGAACTGGTCGGAAAAGTTGTAGTGCTGAATTTCTGGCATCTCAATCATCTGCCGAGCATGATGGACATTAATAATTTAAACGAATTGGCCGATGTCTATAAAGATGATCCAAATGTGGTGTTTTTAGCTATCCCTGCCGATAATCCTGACGAGGTAAAAGAATTTTTGGCCCATACAACTTTCAAATATCACATTATCGATAAAGGCAAAAGCATTATATCTAAATATAATATAGAGACCTACCCAACCAGTGTGGTGGTTGACAGGAATGGTAAAGTGCAGTATCACAGCAGTGGCTACACGCCTAACACAAGTTATTGGATAACTAAAACTATTGAGCAGTGTAAGCGCTATAATGAAAACGCTGCCTTATAATGTTAGATAACGCTTAGAAGCACAACAGCCGCATAGTAATACTATGCGGCTGTTGTTATTTTGATAGCTTGTAAGCTATTATACCGAAAAAGATGAACCGCATCCGCAAGTGCTTGATGCGTTAGGATTATTAAAGGTAAAACCGCGGGCGTTTAAACCATCCTGAAAATCAACTTGCATGCCTACCAAATACATACCATGCGCCTTGTGCATAAAAACACGAATGCCTTCAACGTTGTATTCCTGGTCGCCTTCTTTTTTCTGATCAAAGCCCAGTACGTAATTCATACCTGCACAACCGCCGCCTTCAACGCCAACACGCAAGCCAAAATCATCACCTAACTCTTGCTGGTCTTTTAGTTTTAATAATTCTTTCACCGCACCTTCGGTAAAACTAACTGGTGCTAATGCAGTTTCAACAGCTGTACTCATGTTATTTTTAATTTTACGCTATACAAATATAAACTAAAATACAGAGTTTTGTTGTGGCTGCACTATTTATGACGCATGCCTAACATTTAAAAACTTATGGTATTTTATAACTTATTGCTAGACATTGTAAAGTTAACGGTTGCCGGTTTAGGCGTAGTATGGGCAGCCATTTATATGATTAAGCCTTACCTGGATCGAAGCGAGCGCCTGCAGGTGCTGGAACTTAAAAAGGCTGCCGATAATCAAACGTTGCCTTTGCGGCTGCAAGCTTACGAACGTGTAATTTTATTTGTAGAACGTACTAACCCGTCTAATCTGTTAATCCGCTTAAACGGCGGCGCTTATCCGGCAGTAGAATTATACCGCATAGCCGTGCAGGAAGTGCGCGATGAGTATCAGCATAACATTACCCAGCAAATTTATGTGAGCAGCCGGGCCTGGGCTGTGGTTAGGCGTTTAAAAGATGACACCATTAATTTATTAAACAGTACACTGGCTACTTTGCCCGAAACGGCCACCGGACTGGATTTAAGCCGGGCACTGCTAACCCATTTAGGCCAGCTTGAAAATAATCCGTACGAAATAGCGGCAGATATGATTCACCGGGACCTGGAAGAGCTTTTCTAAATAATTTAGAGCCTGTAGTTTTGAATTCATGGCCAGTGCAATAAGCACTGTCAATGCAGTTGTATACCATAGTATATAGCTGCATTGTTTTTTATATTAACTGGCAGTTTAAAGTTTTTACCGGAAAATATTATACGCCGCTGCTTCAATACATTACATTTTTAACCGCGTTTAAGTAAGGGTTGTGGCTTAACAATTGATAGAATGCTGGTGTGAAAACGATGTAAGTGCCAGGTTATTTTGGTGTTGCAACACGTTAACAGAACGTAAAAATTATCTTAACTTTTAGTGTAATAGTGAAAGTGTAATTGCTTATTATTGTATCAATAGCTACGATATTATAAGCCCATAAGACAAAAGTTGCACTCCTGCAAATTTTAAATTTTATTTTTTAATCCGCTTTTTTTTCGAATATTCGATGTTCCGTAGAGGTGACATTGAAAGTTGAGGCTCGGGTTTGGAAATCAGTATTTTAGGTAAATGAATATGGAAAAAACTTGTACAAATGTTTGGGACAGCTGCTTACAAATCATCAAGGACAACATTCCGGCCCAAAGTTTCAAAACTTGGTTTGAGCCGATCAAAGCCTTGAAATTGGAGGGAAGCGTACTAACCATACAAGTACCAAGTTTATTTTTTTATGAGTGGCTGGAGGAACATTACGTAGGCTTACTTCGTAAAACCATTAAAAAACAACTAGGTGATGACGGCCGGCTTGAATACAATATTGTAGTAGAGCAGTCATCGTCAAGCAAGCCTTTTACAACTAACATGCCCTCGAACGGAAATGGTGCTGAAGCCAAAAATCAATCCATGCCGATACCTATTTCTCTAAATAAGGATATAAAAAATCCGTTTGTGATTCCGGGGCTTAAAAAGTTGCATGTTGATCCACAACTGAACCAGCATTATACCTTCGAAAACTTTGTAGAAGGTGATTGCAACCGTTTGGCCCGATCTGCCGGTTATGCCGTTGCTGCAAAACCCGGTGGTACTTCATTTAACCCGTTAATGATTTATGGCGCGGTAGGTTTGGGTAAAACTCACTTAGCGCAAGCCATAGGTAATGAAATAAAACGTACGCTACCTGATAAGTTGGTTCTTTATGTATCCTGCGAGAAATTTACCCAGCAGTTTGTAGACGCCCTGAAGCATAATAACATTAATGACTTTGTGAATTTTTACCAAGCCATTGACGTACTGATTATGGACGATGTGCACAACTTTGCCGGTAAAGAGAAAACACAGGATTTCTTTTTTCACATCTTTAACCACTTGCACCAATCGGGCAAGCAGCTGATTATTACATCAGATAAAGCACCTAAAGATTTAGCGGGTTTAGAAGAGCGTTTGTTATCCCGTTTCAAGTGGGGCTTATCTGCTGATTTGCAAGTGCCCGATCTGGAAACCCGTATGGCTATCCTGAAAAACAAAACCTATCAGGATGGTATCGAACTATCAGACGAGGTGATTGAATACGTAGCGCATAATATTGATAACAACATCCGTGAGCTGGAAGGCGCTATGGTATCACTGTTGGCACAATCAACCCTAATGCGTAAAGAAATTGATTTGGATCTGGCCAAATCAATGCTGCGCAACTTTGTAAAGCATACTACTAAAGAAATTTCAATTGAATATATCCAAAGCTTGGTGTGCGAATATTTTGAGGTACCGGTTGAGATGATTAAATCACAAACCCGTAAACGCGAAATTGTACAGGCTCGCCAGATTTCTATGTACCTGGCCAAGGCACATACCAAAAGCTCGCTAAAATCTATCGGTAACTTCTTTGGCGGTCGCGATCACTCTACCGTAATTTATGCTTGTCAAACGGTAGAAGATTTGATTGATACCGATAAAAAGTTTAAAGGCTATGTAGCCGATATTCAGAAAAAGCTAAAAATGTCTTAATTGAACCGTGTCTTTTTACTAACCAATTATAACCCTGATAGCCCTGCCATATGTGCGGGGCTTTTTCTATTTTAGAAAGGTAATTAATTAGTTTATGAAAAAAGCGTTACTGTTATTAAGCATACTCATCAATGCCGGTATGGCCTTTAGTCAATCACAAGAGCATGGCGCGGTAAAGCAGGTTGTCGATAACTTATTCACCGCCATGCGTACCAGTGATACTACTTTGCTAAAATCGGTTTTTCATGAAGATATGGTATTGCAAAGTGTGGCTAACAAAAGGGAGGGCGGTACGGCACTGATAACCGAAAAAGCTGCCGACTTTATCAAATCTATCGCTGCGCTACATAAAGAAGTTTACGACGAGCGTATTGAAATTAAAGATATCAAGATAGATGGACAATTAGCCAGCGTATGGGCTAACTACAAGTTTTACGTAGGCAGCACCTTTAGCCATTGCGGCGTAGATGTGTTTCAGTTGATGAAAATGGCGGATGGCTGGAAAATTATTTACATTGCCGACACCCGCCGGAAAGGTAATTGCCCGGAGTAGTTATTTCATCTCTCCGAGCTTTATGAGCGCATAAAACAGCGTAGTGCAATGCAGTGCTTGGGTTATTTTGTTTTCGGCTAGTAATTGCTTAACCTCATCAATGGTGTATTCTTCTACAATTATTTCTTCCTGCTCATCTAAGTGTTGAACCTGTACCTTTTTGCCGCCACGTGCCATGTAGCAATGGGTTAGGTTGTTGGCGGTTGACGGGTTGGCGTGTATTTTACACAAAAATTCTATGTTGTTAAACTCGTAGCCGGTTTCTTCCAGCAATTCCCGTTTCACGGCATTTTCGGGGCTTTCGCCTGCTTCAATTACCCCACCGGGTATCTCAAGTGATACTACACCGGCGGCATGGCGGTATTGCCTCACCATAATAATTTTATTGTCTTCGGTTAATGCTACGGCATTGGCCCAGTCTGGATATTCTAAAACATAGTAACCCGGAACCAGCCGGCCGTCGGGCATGCGGCATTTATCAATACGTAATGTGGCCCAAGGGCCTTTATGAACATATTCGGATGAGAGTAACTCCCATTTTAATTCAGGCATTTTGTTGTAGTAGGTATAGGATTTTGTTTCTTAATGCAATATTATCAAACGACTGTATGTGATGCTCTTGTTCCAGCATGTCAAAAATAAGCAGTGTTTTTTCAAGCAATGATTTAGCCTTGGCCGGATGCTTTAATGGTGTAGTGGCATCCTGAAAAAGTAGTTGAGCTAAAATGTCCAGCTTGCCGGCGCTATATCCTTTTTGCCGGATTAGTTGCATAAAGTCTTCGTTGGATAGGTGAGGTAGTTCGTTGGGTTGTAGGCCAAACGAACTGCGCATGGTATCTTCATATAACTGTTGCGCTTCCTCGTGCTCATTATTGTTTTTTAAGCCTAGTAGTTTCGCCAGGAATTGAGTTAGCCGCTCTACTTCGGTTAGGATAGTGTCTTTACGATACATACTGTTTCGAATTTAATTACCAGCTGCCACTGCTACCGCCACCGCCGGCACTGCCACCGCCAAAGCCGCCCCAGCCACCGCCGCTGTCGCCTCCTCCCCAGCCGCCACCGCCGCCAGAAAAACCGCCCCAATCACCGCCACGGCTACTGCGCCCCAGCATATTACCAGCCAATAACCACCAAAACGGACTTGCACCACCACGGCTGCCAATTACCCGGCCGCCACCACCGCCGCCACCCCTGTTGCGGAAAATAAGAATTAATACAACAACAATGATAATAATGATGATACCTGAACTGCCGCCTCCGTCGCCATTATCACGTGCACGGCGTTTGGGCTTTGCATCCGCCTTAAACTCACCCTTTACGGCTTGTATAACATGATCGGTAGCCGCATCTAAACCGGCAAAGTAATTACCCTCTCTAAAATTAGGTTTTAAATCTTTTTGGATAATTTGTTGTGTAGCGGCATCTGTTAATGAACCTTCTACGCCATAGCCGGTTTGAATGGTAACCTTACGGTCGTTAAGCGCTACCAGAATAAGCACACCGTTATTTTTACCTTTTTGCCCGATGCCCCAGTTGCGAATAAGTAAGGTGCCATACTGACTGATGTCATAATCGCCAACCGATTTAATAATTACAACGGCTATTTGAGTAGATGTAGAATCTTCAAAACCCATGAGCTTTTGTTCCAAGCGTTGCTTCTCATCAGCCGATAAAGTATTGGTGAAATCGGCCACCGGCGAATCCGGCTTGGATGGAAACTCCTGTGCAAAACACATCAGGCTGCAAAACAGAAAGCTAATCAGTAACAGTAATTTTTTTGGCATCTTCGTTAATTTACTCGCCATCCATAAAGGCGATATCATCAGAAAGTTCATTCTTGTCTTTGAGGGCGTACGGGAAATACTGCTTTAGCTGCTGGCCAGCCATGGATACACCGGTAATGATCCCATTTACTAGGTTATCTTGCTTAAACTCGGTTAGCATAGCTTCTTTAGTAGTATCCCAAAAGTTATCGGGTACTACTTGGTTAATACCGGCATCACCAATAATGGCAAATTTTCTGTCGGCAATGGCCAGGTAAATTAATACACCGTTCCGCAGTTTGGTTTTATCCATTTCCAGCTGGTAAAAATACCGGGCAGCCCTGTCAAGCGCTTCATCTTTGCATGATTTTTCAAGGCAAACTCTTATCTCGCCCGAGGTGTTTCTCTCAGCTTCTTCTACCGCACTGCGTATGCGCTGCTGGGCTTCTTCGTTAAACAAGTTCATAAGTGTTGAGGTAATCTATGGAATGAGCGCTTGAATGATTAAACAATAAAATATTCAAGCGCTCATTTAAAACCTTAAGTGTTAAAACTGAACTTTAGGCGCATTTTGTGCACCGGCTTCGGCTTCAAAATATCCTTTGGGCTGAAAACCAAACATCTTGGCAGTTAAGTTAGCCGGAAACTGACGTATCTTGCTATTGTAAGCTTGTACGGAATTGTTAAAATCCATCCGGGCTACGCTAATACGGTTTTCGGTGCCTTCCAACTGGCCTTGCAGGGCGGTGAAGTTGTCGTTTGCCCGCAGGGTAGGATAGGCTTCGGTAACCCTTAACAATCTGCCCAGTGCAGCACTCAGCTCACCTTGCGCTTGTTGATACTTTTGAACATTTTCGGGCGTTAATTTATCCGGGTCAACCTGTATAGAAGTGGCTTTTGCACGGGCTTCGGTTACTGCGGTTAATGTACCCTTTTCAAAATTAGCTACACCTTTTACGGTAGCAACCAGGTTAGGTATCAAATCGGCACGACGCTGATACTGACTTTGTACAGCTCCCCATTTAGCTTTAGTGTCTTCTTCGGATTGTACAATGCTGTTGTAGCTGCATGAACTGAAGGACATAGCGACCATAATCAATAATATCGCTGAGAATAACTTTTTCATTGCTCTGAAAATTTTGTTTTAAGTTGATTGATTGTTAGATTACAAATAATATACCGTTGTTACAAATATCAATATGGTAATTATGTTTGATAAAGTTATTTTATCGTACTGGTTTATCGTTTTACCTAGTATATTTGAAGCATTCTCTTTACTTTATCTAAATTCATGAAAAAACTGCTGACTGCCGTAATGGCGTTATCTGTCTTTACGGCTTATAGCCAAAATAGGGAAAAACTGGTTCCATATGTAAAACCCATTATTGGTACACAACGCATGGGGCATACTTACCCAGGTGCTACGGTGCCTTTTGGTATGGTTCAGTTAAGTCCTGAAACTGACACTATTGGCTACGAGCAAAACGGAAAATACAACCCCGACGTATATAAATATTGCGCCGGTTACCAGTATGATGATAAAAGCATTGTAGGCTTTAGCCATACCCATTTTAGTGGAACAGGCCATTCAGATTTAGGCGACTTTTTGATAATGCCTACAGTTGGGGAATTGAAACTAAACCCCGGCACAGCCGATAAACCCCGTAGCGGTTATCGCTCGGCTTTTTCGCACCAAAATGAAGTAAGCCAAGCCAACTACTATAAAGTGAAGCTGGATGATTATAATATCCAGGCCGAACTGACTACTACCACTCGAGTAGGCTTCCATCAATACACTTTCCCTAAATCAGATCAATCGCACATTGTGCTCGATTTGATGTCTGGCATTTATAATTATCCCGATAAAAACGTATGGACTTATGTTCATGTAGTGAACGACACTTTGGTAACCGGCTATCGCCAAACCAATGGCTGGGCTAAAAACCGGGTGCTGTATTTTGCTATGAGTTTTTCTAAGCCGTTTACACAGCATGGTTTCCGCAACTACTCTAAACGTGAGGTATACCGGGGCTTTTGGGGAAAATTCAATCAAACCAAAAACTTTCCAGAAATAGCCGGACCGCAAATTAAGGCCTATTTCGATTTTAAAACAGAAGAGGGCGAAAAAATTAAAATCAAATTCGCACTATCGCCGGTGAGTATGGACGGTGCTTTAGCTAACATGCGGGCCGAAGCTACCAGTTGGGACTTTGATAAAGTGAAAGCTGCCGGTCAGCAACAGTGGGAAAATGAACTGGATAAAGTTGTTATTCAGTCTAACAACCGCGAGCAGAAAGAAAACTTTTATACAGCGGTTTATCATACCCTTATTAATCCTACCATTTATATGGATGTGGACGGCCAGTATAAAGGGCTTGACCAAAATGTGCACAAGGCCAACGGTTTTACTAATTACACTACCTTTTCGTTGTGGGATACTTATCGTGCCCTGCACCCGCTGTTTAACGTAATTGCGCCCGAACGTAATGCAGACATGATTAAATCCATGATTGCACACTATGAGCAAAGTCCTGAACACATGTTGCCTATCTGGTCAAACTCGGGTAATGATAACTGGTGTATGTCTGGCTATCATGCCGTTGCCGTAATTGCCGATGCTGTGGCAAAAGGCAATACTAACTTTGATGTGAATAAAGCACTGGAAGCTTGCGTAGTTACAGCTCGCCATCGTGATTATGAAGGTATCGGTCTGTATATGGATAAAGGTTACGTGCCAGATGAAAGAAGCGGCGTATCGGTATCCAATACTTTAGAGTATGCTTATGACGACTGGGCTATTGCACAAATGGCTAAAAAGCTTGGCCGGAATGATATTTACGAGGAGTTTAACAAGCGTGCGCAGAATTACAAAAATGTGTACGATCCAGCTGTTGGCTTCATGCGCCCTAAACTGGCCAACGGTACGTTTCGTAAAAACTTTGATCCATTAACAACCATTAATCAAGGCTTTATTGAGGGTAATGCCTGGAACTATACCTTGTTTGCTCCGCAAGACCCGCAAGGTTTAATTAACCTGATGGGTGGTAGCAAACGTGTGGTGCGTTACCTCGACTCGTTGTTTACCATGCACCTGCCCGACGCCTTCTTTGCCGAAACCGAAGATATTACCCGCGACGGTATTATCGGTAACTATGTACATGGCAACGAACCATCGCACCACGTAGCTTACTTATATAACTGGACCGATCAGCCCTGGAAAACGCAGGAGCGTGTGCGCATGATACTACCTAAAATGTACAAACCTACGCCTGATGGCTTAGGCGGTAACGACGATACCGGCCAGATGAGTGCCTGGTATATTTTTACCAACTTAGGTTTTTATCCCATGGCACCAGGTAATGACGAATATGCATTAGGCAGCCCGGCCGTAAATGGTGCAACTTTAAACCTGACCAACGGTAAGGTATTTAAAGTAACTGTTAAAAACCAAGGGGATAAAAACGTATACGTACAAAAAGTATTGTTGAACGGTAAGCCGCTAACGGGTTTATCCATTAAGCATGCCGATATTATGAATGGAGGAGAGCTGGTGTTTTATATGAGTAATAAGCACAAGTAATCATTTAAAAAGGAGGCCTCAAGTAAGGCCTCCTTTTTTGGTTAGTGCTTTTACTTCTTTTAGTGTTTCATTAGGACAGGGATGTTCTTAAACCACAGCCTGTGGATGTCACTTTTCTTTTTACCGCAAAAAGAAAAGTAACCAAAAGAAAAGCTCTCGGCCGCACCTTCTTTCTACTCAAGACAGAATCAGTACTTCGTACAGTAGCCACCGAAAGAAGCTGAATGCCGATTCTTTTTTGTCTATTATGTTCTGCCAGTGCTGTACATTATTAGATAAGAAAAATGCAATTGGACGAAAAAAAGAAGGGCAAAGGCCCGCTATCGCGTCCGGGCCGGCGGCTGCCTGCGTTGTTGGGTAGGGATCGCGAGAGCTAGGCCTTTTTGGATACTTTTGTGGCTATGACAAAAGTATCTAGCCCCTGCGGCAATGAGCAGACGAAGTAAGTTCGTCACCACTAAAAGAGGTTAAACTAACTATACAAGCCGAACAATAGTAGCACAAATTCATATAACGTAAATAATTAATTCAACTCGCTAAACATCTGCGTTCACGAACATCTAACCGGCTCAATTTATTTTTCAAAACACCCCTTGCGCGGCACAAAGTAGTGCGCGATACCAGCTCACTGATACCTAAAGTCTCGCCAATTTCCTGATGAGAATAACCTTCGATGGCATATAAATTAAACACCGAGCGGTAGTGATCTGGCAATTGCTGAATCAGTTTTAGCAAGTCTTTTGATTCCAGGTCATTGTTATGATAACTCATTTGTAAGGTTACACCCTCCGGTAGTTCCTCAGATAGAATAAGAGGTTTCAATTTACGGTATCTCGAAATAGCGGTATGCACCATAATGCGGCGAATCCAACCTTCCAAGCTGCCTTCTTTACGATATTTTTGCATCGAGGTGAAAACCTTTACAAAACCTTCCTGCATAATATCTTGTGCTTCATCACGGTCTGTAGCGTAGCGCATACAGGCAGTTAGCATGCGTGGCGCTAATATTTTGTAAAGCATTTCCTGTTGCTTGCGGTCATTATTCAAACATCCTTCCCAAATCCGGTTTAAACTATTTTCAGCGATCATGATAATCAATTTAAGATAACACCGCTATGCCAATTATAGAACCAAACGTTAAATTATTGATAATCAATAATCTTCGTTGGTGTGCTGTGTTTTAAACGTTCGGAAGCGAACACTTGACACGAACACCGAACACTTCATAGCCTCGTAGATATTGCATATCTTTGCAACATCCGGGATAAAAACCCGGCAACCGTTATGATAAAAGAAATAGAGATAGTGTGCTCGCCCGAGCAGCACGAAGATGAAACTGCCTTAAAAGCCCTAGCCGCAACGGCGCTTAAACTTTCGCCCAAACGTATTTCCGGAGTTAGGATTTTGAAACGCTCTATTGATGCGCGTGGACGCAAAGTGGTTTACCGTATGCAAACGCGGGTGTTTGTAGATGAGCCGGTACAGGCAGAAAGTTACGTGGTTAACTATCCGAATGTTAAAGAAGCCAAACCGGTAATTATTGTAGGTGCTGGTCCGGCAGGTATATTCGCTGCGTTGCAATGTGTGCTGTCGGGCTTTAAGCCAATTGTTATTGAGCGCGGCAAAGATGTAAAACAACGTCGTCGCGATTTAGCGAACATTAATAAGCAGGGGTTGGTTAACCCCGAATCTAATTACTGTTTTGGCGAAGGTGGTGCCGGAACGTATTCGGATGGTAAGTTATACACCCGGTCAACCAAGCGGGGCGACGTAAACCAGGTACTCAAAATGTTTGTAGAACATGGCGCGTCTGAAGATATTTTGGTAGATGCCCGTCCGCACATTGGTACTAACAAGCTACCGCAAATTATTACCGCCATGCGCGAAACTATCTTAAATGCAGGCGGTGAAATTTTGTTTGATACCAAAGTAACTGAATTGATTGTGCAATTCAGTAAACTTAAAGGCGTGAAAACAGCAAGCGGTAATCAGTTAATGGCCGATGCTGTGATACTGGCTACCGGTCACTCCGCCCGCGATGTGTTTTATATGCTGCATCGTCAAAATATTTTGGTAGAAGCTAAGCCATTTGCCTTAGGCATACGCATCGAGCATCCACAAGAAATTATTGACAAGGCTCAATATCACTGTGATGTGCGCGGACCGCATCTGCCGCCATCTTATTATAGTTTGGTAGAACAGGTAGACGAGCGCGGTGTATTTTCATTTTGCATGTGTCCGGGTGGTATTATTGCTCCTTGTTCAACCGAACCGGGCGAAATTGTGGTGAATGGCTGGAGTCCTTCTAAGCGGAATAATCCTTTTGCCAATTCGGGCACGGTGGTGCAAATTAACTTTGAAGATGTGGCTGGCGATGACAATGATCCGTTCAAGCTTCTTAAATATCAGCAGCAAATTGAGCAAGCTGCTTTTGCGGCCGGTGGTGGCAACCTGGTAGCCCCCGGTCAGCGGATGGTTGATTTTGTAGAAGGCAGGGTATCAGCCGATATTCCAAGAAACTCTTATTTGCCCGGTGTAGCCAGCGTTGACTTAAAAGATGTGCTGCCATCTCGCATACACCAGCGTTTGCAAAAGGCTTTACCTGTATTTGGTCGTAAAATGAAAGGATATTACACTAACGAGGCGGTATTGGTAGGGGTTGAGTCGCGTACCTCATCGCCCGTAAAAATTCCGCGAGATCGGGACACGTTGCAGCATCCGCAGGTAAAAGGTTTATACCCTTGCGGAGAGGGGGCAGGTTATGCCGGTGGTATTATCTCGGCTGCTATTGATGGAATAAATTGTGCCGTAGCTGCCATAAAGCAGGTAGGCTAAAATGTATTTAATAGTAAAGGGCGATTGATAATTATACAATCGCCCTTTGTTTATATTGTGCAAGGTTAATCTGCTGTTTCATCTGCTGGCTTCTTAACATCTTCATCCCATTCACGCCGCCATCTGGAACCTCGGCCATGGCACATTCGGTCGGCAAATTGTTCTTTGAACTTGGCGCGTTCTTCGGGACTCATGTTTTTAAACTTTTCGGCCATCCGTCCGCGTCCCCATGGCGCACCGCCGCCAAACCGGCCACCCCGGCCAAAGCCAAACAATACTTTGCACAGTACAAAAATACCCATGGCTTGCCAAAAGGTAATAGAACTTACATGCAGTACATCGGGCAAAATGTTGTTCCATAGCTGCATAACTATCAAACTGGCAATAGCCAGTACTGCCGCAGCTATCAACGGGATAAAAATAAAACGTCCTTTATAAAATGCTTTTTTCATGATTTTTAAATATTAATCGTTAATCAAATCGTCATACAATTGCCTGAGTCGCTCGCGAAGGTGCAATACCGCATACCGTTTGCGCGATACCAAAGTTTGTATGTTTACGCCGGTTTTATCAGCAATCTCCTGAAAAGATAAATCTTCCAGTTCCTGCCAGATGAATACCTGCTTTTGCTCTTCGGGTAGTTCGTTTAGTGCTACAAAAAGCTGCTCCCAAAAAAGATTACGCACATACTCGGTTTCAGGTGTGCGGGTATCGCTAAGCAAAATCTCGCTAAAATTGGGTTCGTCATCAGTTTCATCGCCATCAGTTAGCAGATCATCCAGCAACCATTCGGTGTGCTTGCGGTATTTGTCGGTAATTTTATTGCGGGCCACGCGATACAGCCACGCGCCGGTTTGCTCAATGGGTGATGTGTTAATTACGGCACTTAACTGATACCAAACATCCTGCAGTATGTCTTCGGCATCAGCATCGCTTTTTACCCTGCGGCGAATAAACGACAGCAGGTTTTTACCATAAGCTGCAATAGCTTTTAGTACGTTGCTGTTTTTATCTTCGGTCATCAGGGCGGTTACCAATTTTATATGCTTTAGTTATCAAGGCAGACGATTGATCTAGAAAAAGATTTTAAGAAATGTTAAAATAATGAGAATGTAGATTGAAAGCATTTCTTAAAGCATAAAACAATATATAGTTAAGCATAGTTAGCCATAAACATTTTAGCTTTTTAGAGCATGACAACTGCTGATAAGTTACAAGCCGAATTGGAAAACACATTTTCGGGGCAACCCTGGTACGGAAACAACATCTATTCTATTATAGAGCAGATAACCTTTGAGGCGGCATACGAAAAACCTGCGGGTTCGGTGCACAGTATTGCCGAAATAGTATTGCATATGCTGGGCTGGACCGAAGAAGTAATCAACCGTATGCGAGGCAAACCAGCTGGTGTTGCAAAACGTGGCGACTGGCCCGATGCCGGTACACCCGACGAACAAAAATGGCAGCAGTTGGTTAGTGATTTAAAGCTGGCTAATGTAGATTTGATTGGCAAGATGCAGCATCTGGCTGACGAAAAATGGGATGAACTTATAAACGATCAGCGTGGAACTGAGCCGGTAACCAGTTATAAACAACTGATACGAGGTTTTATTCAGCATCAAATTTACCATGCCGGCCAGATTGCATTATTAAACCGAATGATTTATGGCAGATAAAAAAACCTTAATACTGGGCGCTACGCCCGATCCGAGCCGATACGCTTACCTGGCCGCTAACCGTTTGGTACGCACCGGTCATACCATTGTTAACGTAGGTATAAAAAAAGGTGAAGTAGCCGGCGTGCCCATTGAAAAGCCGGAGACTATTCATGATGATATAGATACGATTACTTTGTATGTTGGTCCGCAAAACCAGCCACAGTTATATGATTATATCATCAACACCAAGCCAAAGCGTATTATTTTTAATCCCGGTACCGAAAACTACGAGTTACAGCAAATGGCAAAAGCGCAAGGTATAGACACCTTATATGCCTGTACGCTGGTGATGTTATCTACAGGGCAGTACTAGTTGTAAAAGAATCATGTTATCTTATTAAAGTATAATAGCAAAAAGGTCATTCTTGAAATTGAATGATCTTTTGTTTATAAATTGTCTTTGGTAACTCTGGGTTCCTGGCTTTCCGATGGTGCTTGACTCAAAATCCGTAGTTCTTTCGGATAGTAATTATTTATACGGTTAGGCAGTAGCTTGGCCCAACCCAAAGCAAAACCTTTATAAGTCATCAGGCTCCAGCCTTTAATTGGCGTATCTAAATCGTTGACGTTGTCGCGGCGTAAATAAGCAATGGCTTGATCGTATGTAAGTTCGGTTTGCATGAATGCATCTTTGTTAATCAATAAACTTAACGCCAGTTCATGGTCGGGTATTAATTCTTTGCCTGCCAGTTTTCCCAACCTAACGCCAGACTTTTTAATATATAGATATTGTTGTAAGGTTTCCAAGCTATCGCGATGATCCCGGTTGATAGCCAGCCAATCTTCGTTTTGTTTAAAAAAGTATAGAGATGAAGGGTTAAGAACGTACTCCTTTACCATATCTATTTCTTTGTAGTTGGGCTTAGGTGCTTGTTTGTTCTTTTTGACTAACAGCTCACCATTGCTCTCTTTTTTTTGAAGACAAGCTATAAACAAACCTTCGCCTTGCACCTTGTCTGGGTAAAAGCGATATCCCCAAGCCTTATGCTCTGCCGACTGGCTTTCTACAATACCCCAATTTGCATCAACTGAAATGCGAATACTTTCCAGTTCAAATTCATTGCATAACCAATCTAAAACAGCTTCATCTTCTTCATAAGAGTAAGAGCAGGTTGAATAAACAAGATAGCCATCCTCTTTCAAGGCCGGATACACATCCGCCAAAATGCGCTCCTGCCGTTGCTGGCATAAGTTTACATTTCCTTCCGACCATTCCTCCATCGCAGCCGGATCCTTACGGAACATACCCGAACCTGAGCAGGGCGCATCAACTACGATGATATCGAAAAATCCTTTAACCCTTCCAAATGCCTTTGGGTCGTTATTTGTAACAATGGTATTAGTTCGTCCCCATCTGGTTAAGTTATCTGCTAAAATAGGCACACGGGTTTTAATAATCTCGTTTGCAACCAGCAAGTCGTCATCTTGAATAAAAGAACTGATTAATGTACTCTTGCCGCCAGGAGCCGCGCATAAGTCGAGCACCTTGAGCGGACCATCGTCATTACTATATATATAATGTAATATGTGGTCTAAAAACATGGATGATGCTTCCTGTACATAATAGCAACCGGCATGGAACAACGGGTCGAACGTAAAAGATGGCCGGGAATTCAAGTAACGCCCCTCTTCACACCACAGCACAGGCTCGCTACTATCAAACGAAATTGATTTTGCAGAATTAATACGTATTGAAGTCGGCGAATGTGCCTCATCATGCACTTGTACAAAAGCATCCTGACTAAAGCCAGGTGTGTGCTGAAGGGATGAAACAAAGCCTTCCGGAAATTTAGTTGCTTGCATATAGTATCGCAAAGATATGAAATCAACATACAGGATAACGAAGTTACGAAGCTGATAAAGGTATGTACATCTTAACTGTAAAGGGATGTTAATTAAAGATTAAAATAATTGCAAAAAGATTTGTAAAGAAGTGAGCAAAGTTGTTACCTTTGAAGCCCTGCAAGCGAATAATGCAGGGAAGTAGTTCTGACAAAGGAAGAAAAATAGGCGGCGTAAACCACCAAGTGCAAAGAAAGTTTGACGTTTTTAAAATAAAATTCGCAGCTTTGAATAATTTTTCTACTTTTGCACTCCCACAGCGGCGGGGGAATGTACATTGAAAGAGGAAGCGGAACAGCAGTTGGCTGCAGCCACGAGGCGGCAGGTGACTGGTCAGGGACGGGGCTTTGGAAAGGCAGTTAA
>NZ_WSRW01000005.1 GCF_009770985.1 Mucilaginibacter lacusdianchii
GTTATTCCCATATGGGAATAACGAAAAATCGGGCTTGCCTTCTTTTTAGCGTTGACAACCATCTATCCTATGATCAAAATTTATTACACAAGAATTGTCCTACTTCTTTTCGCATGCGCTGTAAGCACAGCAAGGCTTCATGCACAAACCCAAATCCCGCGGGATACAATCAAACGTTCCGACTCGGTGAAGCATGCTTTGCAGGAAGTCGTCGTTTCGGCTTCCCGAACGGCAGAAAGTGTGATGAAATCGCCGGTTACTATAGAAAACGTAAATGGGACATTTTTTAAAGGTTCCGCTTCACCTTCTTTTTTCGATGCGCTGGAAAATGTGAAGGGCGTGCAACTGCTCACGCCGAGTCTGGGCTTCAAAATCATCAATACACGGGGTTTTGCCAATACCACGAACGTTCGTTTTACACAGATGGTAGACGGTATAGACAACCAGGCGCCGCACATTGGTGCGCCTATCGGCAATGCCATGGGCCCAACCGATTTGGACATTGATCGCGTGGAAATCATCCCCGGCACGGCCTCGGCGTTATACGGCCTTAATGCCATTAACGGACTGGCCAATTTTATCACCAAGAATCCATTTACCAGCACTGGTATCACCGTGCAGCAGAAAACCGGGGTCAACCATGTCAGTGATCCTAATTCGCCGGCCAAAATGTTTTCCGAAAGCAGTTTCCGTATGGCTGAAAAACTTTCAGAAAAGTTCGCCTTCAAGATCAACGTTGCTTACACCCGCGGAACTGACTGGATAGCCGATAACCGTACCGACTTGAATGGGGGAGCCAACACGGGTGTAGGCCTGCCGGGTGGCATCAACAACCCGGCCTATGATCCGGTAAACGGTTACGGTAATGAATCTTCTAACCGGCGTACCATTACTTTAGGAGGAAGGCGTTATGTGGTGGCCCGTACCGGGTATGCTGAAAAGGATGTAACCGACTATAATATCCAAAACATCAAAGCCGATCTCGGCCTTTATTATAAAATCACGCCCGGTACGCAAATCATCTATACTTACCGGATAGCCGATCTGGATAACGTATACCAGCGCGCCAACCGGTTTGCGCTAAAGGATTACATTTTACAACAGCATGCTGTCGAAGTAAAAAATGACATTTTCCAGGCCCGGGCATTTATGACCAGCGAAAATACAGGCAAATCTTACAACCTGCGTTCTGCCGCCGAAAACCAGGACCGGCGCTTTAAGTCGGACGACAACTGGTATGCCGATTACACCAGCGCATTCAACAGCGCGATGGCCGTACCGGGTACATCGGCACTACAGGCACTGAATGCTGCCCGGCTTGCTGCCGACCGTGGCAGGCTGCAACCCGGTACCGCCGCTTTTCAAAATACACTGACTGAGCTGGCGGATATCAATAATTGGGATATTGGCTCGGCGCTGCGTGTGAAAGATGACCTGGTGCATGGTGAAGCCCAAGTTGATATCGCGAAAGCTATCGGCGCTGATTTCCGGCAGCGAACCGGGCTGGACCTGCTTGCCGGCGTGGATTACCAAACCTATATCATACAGCCGGACGGCAATTATTTCATCAATCCGGCGCCCGGTAAAACTTATGATACGTTTACCTACGGCAAAACAGGCGGGTTTATTCAGGCGGGTAAAAGTGTATGGAACGGATTGCTGAAACTGACCGCTACGCTGCGCGCCGACAAAAACGACTATTTCGAAATCAAATACAATCCCCGCTTTACGGCAGTGATTACGCCCGATGCAGATCAAAGCGTCCGCATGTCTTACCAAAGCGGTTCCCGCTTTCCGAGTATCTTCGAGGCTTATTCCAACGTCAACAGTGGCGGTGTGAAGCGGGTGGGTGGTTTAAGAGTGATGTCGGACGGGGTATTTGAAAATGCGTACCTGCGCAGTTCCATTGATCAGTTCCAGGCAGCCGTCACCAATGACTTCAATAACAGCGGCCTGACTACCGCACAGGCCATTGAGCGTGAGAAAGGTAAACTGACCAAAAACTATTACAGCTATTTGAAGCCCGAACACATTAATTCTTTTGAGCTGGGGTACAAAGGTTTATTCTTAGCCCGTACGTTAAAAGTGGATGCTGATTTTTATTATAACAGGTACAACAACTTTATTGCGCAGGTGGAGATGAATGTGCCGGGCACCGCTTTACCGGATTCGATCCCGTACTACCTCAATAACCGCAACCAGCAAACGCGCTACCGGATGTATACCAACTCACGCAGCGTGGTGCATAACTATGGCGGCAGCCTGGGGCTGAGTTATCTGTTCTGGAACCGGTATACGCTGGGCGGCAATGTCTCTTATGCTAAACTAAGCCGTACGGAAAACACCGATGGTTTCGAAGACGGCTTCAATACGCCCGAGTGGATCGCCAATATCTCCCTTGGTGCTGAACATGTGCTCAAAAGCCTAAGCTTTACGGTCACCTACAAGCACCAGAGCAGTTTCTATTGGAGGTCCTTCCTCGTCAACGGACAAGTGCCCGGCTATGGGAATCTGGACGCCCAAATGAATTATGACTTCCTGAAAAACAAGCTTAACGTAAAATTGGGCGCAACCAACCTGCTGAACCAGTATTATTACTCTTTCTTGGGAGGACCGTCTATTGGCGGCTTATATTATACGACTTTAACGTATCAACTGTAATTGTTCATTCGGAGAAAACAAGTGAGAGGCTAAAAGGATGTTTGGCGCCTCGTGCCGTTTCAGTTTTGTGGTGATCGCTAATACGGGCGAAGTGTAGCGAACCGAACACGGGGAGAAATGCCGGAATGATCATCAGAATATTTCTCCTATTGAGCTCCGGCCGATGGACACTTTCCTTAAATCGCTGTAAGCATATCAAGGCCGTCCAAATAGTTTCGACACTTTGAATAATATCCGAAAACATGGTTGCATGGACAATGGGAGAACTACAGGCAGCATTACGGTTACAGGCATCGTTGGCGACAAGTGATTGATTGATGCTTAAGGAGGGTTTCTGTGTCGAGATGATCCTGGTTTATAAAAACGTTCTTTAAAAGGGGATCCTTTAGCAAGTTGCTTGCACTTGCTTTGCATGTATCAGCAGGGGAGCCGGTAAATACTTGTCATTGAACAGCATTTGTTTGGGACCATACGGTCCGTCCGAACTTTGATCCGCAGCTTTTGAATTGTTGATTAAAGTTCGCTGCATGCATTTATGAAGCTGTCGTGTCTGTAAATAGAGGTTTCAGTAGGTGCATCTTGCCCATCCGGTCATGGCGTTTTTCCTCCTTGTATAAGCTAACCAGCTCCTCTGCGTGATCCGGATCGAACGTTGGCAAGTGCTCTCTGAACTGCTCGAGAAAAGCGTACATGTCCATAATGTCGTTATACTGCTCCCGGTAAGCGTGTAGCTGATCGCCAAGAGCGGCCTTCAGTGTATCAACCTTGGGTCTGAGTTCGCTCAACTTGATGCGGTACAGGTCGATGGGCTGAGCTAAGTCTTTTGTCAGCACTGACAATGCATTGAAAAGTTCAACCGTCTTATCTTTCAGTCCGAACTTAAGCAGACTCCAGCGCAACAGATATATCCCGCTTTGTGAAAGAACCTCCTTTTCATATTGGTCCCAGCGGGCAAGGACTTCAGACAGCTTCTTGTTCGTGGGGTATTTTTTCTGGCGCTGCCGTAAAGACTTCAAAATCTGAAAAAGCTTGTTGTAATTGTTGATTGCGATCAGATGCAATTCCGGGTGATTATTGAGCAGGTTGATCAGCGTAATCTGGTCGTCCTTCAAGCTGTTAAACACATCCAGAATATAATCCAGATCATACAGCAGCTCAAGGGCCCGCAGCCCGAAGTCATCTCCCTCCACGTTTCCCAAATGTAAGAACCGGTTCCGCAGCCGGGGCAGGATGTATTCAAAATGATCGAACGTGTTTTCATGGTAATCATAAAAAGGCCGTACGGCAGACACCTTGTGGGGCAGGGAACTAAATTTTTTATCGGGCGAGAGCAAACGGGTCATGTCTGAAAAAATGCCCTCCACCTGCGGCAATGCCAGTGCCGTAAACCCATACCAGAAACTGTGCTCGAACAGCTGCTGCAATTCTTCAAAAATAGGTTTTCGATCACTCAGTAAATGGTTCAAGGGCTCGAGGTTCTGCCGGATGCGGTGGAATATCGCCGCCGGTGGTTTGATCGTGGACAATTGCGCGTAGAACGCTGCCCGGTCGCCCGTTTCCCGTAACGCTTCCAGCTGGTAAAACTGCGCAGCGTTGACGCCGTGTAAACGGTGCCGGCTGGAATCAATGAGCCGGTAATCGAAATATCGTTTTGGATTAAACATCCACCACCGGTAGGGGCGGTCTTGATATTCTGCGATCCAGCCGCCCGGCTGCCCGCCCAGCAGATCGTCATTCATGGACCTTTCAAACGCCCGCTTTTCAATGCCGAAGGTCAGGTACTCTACAATAATATTGCGTTCGTTCAGACACCGGAAATAAAAGTCCAGGCGGATCTTGTCTTCGTGTTCGCCGCGGACTGTTCCTTCTGCCAGGTAGGTCTTTACGGCCTTCTCCGAACTTTCATAAAACTGGATCAACGTCATCAGTTGACGGAGGTCTTCACGGACCAGGCGGTCAATGTTCCCCAAGATATTTCTGGGTAGGTCGTTAAATCCCAGCACATGCCGGAAGTAATGAAAGACCGGCGCGGACCAGGCTGTATGGCCATCCCAGAGCGGGTCCAGTATCTTACCGTCCGAGTAATAGCCGAGCTTTTCCAGAATGCGTGCACAGCATTCATTTAACGCTGTCGGGTCAGTCAGGTCAATCGCCAGTCCGATGTCTATCTGCCGGATGGCATATTTGACAATGGTATCATACCCGGCAGCAAACTTGATATCTTCTGGCAGTGCCTGGACAAAAGTTTTTCGGATAGCGCGGATGGCCGCTGTGAACTCACCCAATTCGCTGAATAAGAGAAGAGGCATTAAACAAAAATCAGGATCAGTTTACCAATAGTTCAATTCAGCCAGACCTAAGCCACTTTCTCCGGGCCCTGGGCAAGGATGGCGGCGCTCAGCAGGGATTCCAAATGGCGGTAGGGTTCAGGACAGGCCTCCATCATCGTAATCCGAAAATAGCCCTGCGCATTGATCTGCATGTGAAAGCGGGCCTTTTGTCCCTCGTGCTGCACGTAAACTTGGTACAGTTGCAGACGCTGGATATTCATCGTAATGAATTCGAAGGAGGTGCCCTCCACCTCGGTGACGAAGCTGTTGATCATCCTTCAAAACTACGAATTTCCAGCGCTGGGTGGTGAGATCCGAACCAGTCTTTGTCTACAACTTACTGATTTGGTTGTGCTCGCTGTCCGGGAACTGCACGTAACGGGACAAGTCTTTAACCATACGCCTGGCGAAAACGGCGCTTTCAGCGTCGCTCTTCATCACATCGTCATCGCCCAGGTCTGCCTGCTTGCCATAGATAGCCTGCCTGAGTTCCTGCCGGTGTTTGAGTTCATCCATTTTACCTCTTACTTTCTCTACCAGCGAGAAGTCTGGTTGACCGTGCTGCACCAGGTCTGCGAAGCTTCGGTAAGGCTTTAAGTCGACCTGGATGACCTTTTGCATGACTTCTCCCCACTGCAGCACCTCCTGCACCGAAAACTCTTTGTTGTTTCTGGACTGCATTTCCAAGACCATGGCCAGGAACATTTCCGGGGTTCCGTTCCAGCGCGGTTTGAAACCGAAGAGTCTGAGCAGCAATTGAAAGAATCTCATAACGGTCTGCTATTAAGTTACTTTCGGTAAAGATAAGAGGCCTGAGGGCCATTTGCCAACTTTGCGTATAATTCTTTAATCCGGTGCATGCCGTCCTGGTGCGCTTCCCAAATCCTGCTTTACATCGCGCCGCTGATCCTTTCCGCTTTTGAAAAAGGCGAGTAAAAAGTCTTTCTTGCCTCTGGAAGCCGGTATACTTGCCCGCGCTGGCCACCGGACATCAACGGTGTGCGGGAACGGTACTGGTCTGCTGCCGTCACCATCGTTCCGGGCTATCCGCTCATACGCTTGCAGGCCTTAAGCGCCTAAGCCGGTATCCGCTTTTATCCCTGACGGTTTCTATAAGGCATTTTAGCGTTTGTTTGATTTGATTTTCTCATTCAAACCGGGCAAAAGCGCAGCTAATATCTTGCCGGCAGCGAGGGTGGGGTGGCAAGAAGACTACGGCATAATGGCTGCGTTCGTACCTCACTGCGCCACCCTCCGGGATTTATTCCGTTTCCTTCTTGCTACCCGGCCGGCACTTCCTATTGCTTTCTTTTTTCCGGTTTTTCTTTTGAAAAAATCACAACAAAAAAGACACGACCCGAAAGAGAAAAGCGAACAAAATTTATTCACTAAAAATTAAAAGTTATGTTATTCACAGGAAGATTAACAGCCCCCGCAGCAGTTGCCACCTTTAAAGGCGACAAAAAAGTAACCAATTTCACCGTTGCGCTGAACCAGCGCTATACGACCAAAGCAGGCGAGAAGCGCGAGAAGACCGCCTTTGTCGAATGCGCGTACTGGATCAACCCCGGTCTGGCCGATTACCTGACCAAAGGTGCCGTCGTGGAAATTTCCGGATGGATGGAAGCCGAGGCCTGGACGGACCGCGAAGGCATTGTTCACCCGCGGCTGGTATGCAACGTGGACAACATTAAGCTCTTTTCTGCGGCGGCCAAAGGCTCAGCGGAAAACCCGCAGGCTGACAAGAAAGCAGCGGCTGGCGGCGAGACACCCGATGATGACGACCTGCCTTTCTGAGCAATTCCAATCCACCATTACCATTCATTCAGTTTAAACACGGGAGCGCGCAAACGCTCCCACAATTTTCAGTATCATGGCACACCATTTAGCGATCAACCCCCAAAACAACGAATACAGTTTTTTCAGCCGGAAGGAAAAGGCCTGGCATGGCCTCGGCACCATTGTGGAAGATTACCCGACCAGCGCGGAGGCTTTACGCTTTGCCGGTCTCGATTATACCGTTGAGAAATGGCCCATGTATGCTTACGACCCCGAGGGCCGGACTTCAGACAAACAGCACGTGCCCGAAAAGTTTGCCACCGTGCGCGCCGATAACTTTGCCGTACTCGGAACGGTAGGCAAGGACTACGAAATCGTGCAGAACGTCGATGCCTTCAGCTTTTTTGACTGCATCGTGGGCGGCGAGGGCATCCAGTACGAGACCGCAGGCGCGCTCGGCAAAGGCGAACGCATCTTCATCACCGCCAAGCTGCCCGGCTATATTCGCGTAGGCCGCGAGGACTGCATCGAGAAATACCTGTTCCTCACCACCTCGCACGATGGTTACGGCAGCATCACCGCCGCATTTACCCCGGTCAGAGTAGTTTGCAACAATACGCTGAACGCTGCCCTGCGCAACCACACCAACGCCATCAAAATACGCCATACCGCAGGCGCGAAAGAACGGCTGGCCGAGGCGCACAAGCTCATGGGCATCGCTAACCGCATGACGGACGAACTCAGCGGCATTTTTAACCAGTGGGCGAAGGTGCGCATGACCGACCGCGAAGTCAGGCACCTCATCGAGGTGGCAATGGTGCCGAACCGGGAAACGCTCGACCATCTGGTGAATGGCAGAACGGATGAACTGTCCAGCGTCTACCGGGGTATGGTGGACAAGGTCTGCGAATACGCCCTGAGCGCCCCTTCGCAGCAGGCCGAAACCACTGCCGGAACGCTGTTCGGTGCTTATAACGCCGTGACCGGGTACTTTCAGAACGTCCGCACCTACAAGGACGGGGAGGCCAAACTCAAATCCATCCTGGACGGGACAGGCAGGCAGCGCGGGCAGGCCGCTTTTGACCTCTGCACCGACTTTGCCAAGGAACTGCAAGTAAACCATTTCATCATCAACTAAACCTCAAAGAGGGGGAGTCATCATCCTTTCCTAAAAAATACCGACATGACACGTTCAAACCTGTATATCACCCTGACAGGCGGTGAATTTTTGAAATGCGTGGCTGACAGCAGCAGCGCGCCCGAACAGGGCTATATCGTCGAAGAACTTATTTTGCCCCTGCTCGCCCTGCGCGACCCTGACGAGGAACTCGAACTCCTCCGTGAGCATTGCACGATGGACGAGCAGCGCAGCAATGCCGATTATCGCTGGGAAATTGACCTCGCCGCACGCATCATCCGCTTTTATGAAGAAAGCTATCACGAAGCCAAAGATACCTTCAAAAAAGGCCTTGACCTCACCGGACGTTACCTGTCCTATTTGAAGAAGATAGAAACCGACACCGACAAGTTTACCAAGCGGCAGTTCAAATACCTGTCCAACAAAGAACTGGTGGGCAGAGCGAACGGGCTGCCGGATCTTAAATGGGACGACGAGGCGCACGAACTCCGCCGCCGGAGCCTCGTGGCCAATGGCGGTTTTATCTACCGGATGAAAGGAAGCCACCTGGTGATTATCAAAGACGAATAAACCCAAAGACAAATTTTATGACAATGAATTTTTTCAAACAAATAGCCGGGCTAAAGGCGCCCGGCACTTTTAAACTGGCCATCACGCTGACCGAAACCGGCAGCCTGGTGGTATCTGCGATGTTCACGGCCGCCTGTGGGGACAAAGCCGCCAGCCGCATTATCCCGCTAACCTTGAGCGGAACCGCCGAAGAACTGGACGAGGCCTTCTTTGCCCAAATCACGCAGCCTGCGCGGCAGGTGGCTGGCTTGCTGTCCAACATGGAAGGGCACCTGAAAAGTGTGGCCGAAGCCAAAGCCGCCTCCAGAATGGAACAGGATAAAAAGGCGGCGGCCAAAACTGCCGCACCCATAGGCGATACCGACCACGAAATGCCGGACGCCAAAGCCGAACGGAAACGCGCGTACGAACAGGCGATGAAAACCATCGCGGAACTCAAAGCCGCCTGCAAATACCACGAGGGACTGGCTCTGCTGCCTTCGGAAGCCGAACACCCGGACAAAGCAGCCGAACTAAGAAAGCTGCGAGCCGAACTGGAAACCGGCCGCGAGCAACTGAACAAAATCCGATTATTCTAAACCCCAAAGACTATGTTAGACGTCCAAAAACTCCCCCGTGTATTTATCCATACCGAAAACGGCATCCGAATCAAACTGGATGACCCCAATGAAAATTTCAGCCCGGAAGCGGTATGTAACCACTTTTCCAGCCTGTACGCCATCCTCACCACCGCCAAAATTGTCGGCCCTGAAATCCGCGACGATGTGCAGGAGTTCGAGTTTGTCTCCACCATCGGCACCAAAGGATAGACCATGAATAAGCGAAAAGACCCCTTTACAATCTCACCCCGAACCAGAGCCCAATGGAAACTGCACCGGCAAATCGCCGCCAACCTCAACGACCTCGATCGCCTGCCGGACGCGCAGGCGGTCAGGGAAAACCGTCCGCGCGCCGCACCGCGTCACCTGCTGCCGATGGTTTTCTAACGCATGCGTTCATGCCCAAATACGAAACTACCCCGGCGCTGCCTGAGCGTTCGGCCGCAGAGCATGACTACTTTAGCTCGCTCGCTTACCTGCGGCAGCACTATGGGCTAAAGCTCGCTAATCGCCAGCGGCTGCCTTACCCTTACAATGTGCTGGTATCGGCGCAGGAACTTCGCGCGGCCCTGGCCGTAGCAGACCGTGCCAGAGAACTGTTCATCGTACGGCAGGAAAGCGGCAGCGTTTGCCTGTCTGTCCGCGAGCGTATCCGGCGGGAATACTTTGCCTACTACATCCCGGTGGTGCCGCTTTACCGGCTGTGGCAGCAGCCGGGGGAATCCGCAACTGCGGAACTGCTGACCGCCGTGTTTGCTTACCTGCACCGGGAAGCGGGGATTGGTTATTACCGCGAGGCGGATACCTATATGGCCTACAATTACGAAATCCTCAGCGAATGGGTGGACGAGGGCGAGGAGGAAGAGCCAGGCGCTTACACGCAGCAGCGTGAAGACCAAAGGCTGGCTGAACTGGCCGGGGACTTCGTGCAGGCCAGAATAATGGAACCGGGGTTAATCCCCCGGCTTCCTGACCTGATTGCCGCGTTCGAGCCCGAAACACCGGAACAGTTGGCCGCGCTCGAAGTGGCGAAGACCATGCTTGCCCTTTCACGGCAATATCCCGGTGCCAGCCTGTTTGCCCATGCCAGCGAGGTGAGTGATGAGGACGGGGAATACAGCTACAGTTCTGCCATCTGCATGCACGAATATATCGGCTTTGTGGCCAGTACCTCCGGGGCACTCGGGGAGATGCTGATAGAGATGGTGGAGAACGACTTTAACGAACGCAGCGGGGAGCAGGAGCCGGAACTACTGACCCATTTTCATATCCCGCAAGAACCTTACCGGGACGAACTGGCCTACGAATACGCCGTGTTCTCCCTGATAAACGATTTGTGTACCCTTTTATAAATCCAACCCCATGCAAAATATCACCGCTGATTTCGGCCACCTGTACCATCCGCACAAGGCACTGGTCATTTTTAAAAAGCAAGGCAGCGAACCCGACTACTACATCGAAAGCTATGACATGGACAGTGCAGGCCGCCCCATCAACGCGCATCCGCTGTCCGTCCGGGAAAGCACGGCTTTAGCCCGTTCGCTGCGGGTCAGCGAACGAAAGACTGGCGGTTTTTTGATGCCCGAAGGGTTGTTGCCATCCTATGTGTTGTACATCCATCCCGGCGAAGGCTGGGCCTTGTGGCACACCCCGCCGCGGGAGGAAACGCTCCTGTTTAGCCCTTCCTTACCCATCCCCAGCGGCAGGGCGCGGGTGCCGGGCTTGATTTGGAAAGCCGGGAAAAACAGTTTGCAGGTGTTTGCCGTGAAAGGGGAGACGGTTACGCTGGAAACGCCCCTCTGCAAAGCGCCCTTCTTTAACGTGTACAAGGATGGCAAGGTGTGCATGGGCAACGTGCAGGTCAAATTCCCGGCGAGTTGCAGCCTCGAACGCTTCATCCAAGGGTGGCAGCAGGACTTTTATAACAGCTACTTCAGCCACACCATCCACAGCGAAGGCCCCATCAAGGGCAACATCGTGCAGCTTTGGCAGCACCTCTGTTCCAGTGGCGAACCCTTTCCGCAAGACCGTCTGATCGAAACCCAATATCAACTTAAATACCTCCTCCCATGAATACCTTAACGCCTGTCCATTTCACCGACTACTATCTGCTCAACCCCACCAATCCCGTCACGGTCCATCTCATCGGCGCAGGCGGTACGGGCAGCCAGATGCTGACCTGCCTCGCCCGGATGCACCAGGGCATGCTCGCCCTCGACTATCCCGGCCTGCAGGTCACCGTATTTGATGATGATACCGTCAGCCCGGCTAACCTCGGCAGGCAGCTGTTTGCCCAGAGCGAGATCGGGATGAACAAGGGCGTTGCCCTCATCACGCGGTTGAACCGTTTTTTCGGCACGAACTGGAAAGCGGTTCCGCGCAGGTTCGACGCCTTAACGCTGAGCGGTCTGAAAGACGAGGGAGCCGCCAACCTGTATGTTTCCTGCGTCGATACGGCTGCCGCCCGGTTTGCCATTGCTGGCATTTTAGGGGAGTATAAAGATCGGCACAGCTACCAGCGCAACCGGCCTTTGTACTGGATGGATCTGGGTAACAGCAAAACCACCGGTCAGGTGCTGCTTTCCACCATCGGCGAGCTGACGCAGCCGCCCTCACAGCGGCACCAGCCCTGCGGCCACCTGCCTTTTGTGACGGAAACGTTTAAAGCCCTGTTGGAAAACGCGGATGCAAAAAATGACACGCCAAGCTGCTCGCTGGCGGAAGCGCTCACCAAGCAGGATTTGTTTATCAATTCCACGCTGGCTAACATGGGTGCCTCTTTGCTGTGGCTGTTGTTCCGGGAGGGCATCCTTTATAACCGGGGCTTCTTTTTGAATCTGCATGACTTCCGGGCCATGCCGATTTTGATAAGGTAGCTTTTTGCTTGGTTTTTACTAGGCAGCAGATACAACGGAAGGGGATAGACCACGTCCTCAATTGCGAAGCGGGGGCACCGGGTGCGAACTGGCGCGCCCTGCAGGCATTTGCTTCTTTACATCGCAACAGGCTTCCGGGCAAACAAGGGTGGCATCACTTGCGCAGGCAAGAAATGCCAGCTTATTTATAGACGACTTTTTTTGGCGGGGTGCGCTTCGAGAGGTACATTTGCGTGGAATTAACATTCTGACGGGTTTTTTCGCCTGAGAATCACCCATCAATTACGGGTGTAAGGTTAGTTGAACGTTAGATCTAAATCCTTTTGGGTGATTGCCACTATTGAATACAAAAGAGATTCTGGCTTTCTACAATCTTTCCCGTTAGAGAGTTGATATTCGTTAGTTAGAATCTATTTTTGCATCATCATGTTTTCAGCAACTTGTACAAAACGCGGCACCGGGATTACCATCTGGGGAGATGAAGATGACTTTCGATTTTTATATGATCTAGTTCATAAACTTGCAGGAGATGGTGAATGGACTGACGATGCAAAAGGTGGCAGAACCAGGATATTGCATAGTATCGCCTACGAGGTCAGGCACGCTCATCAGGAAACCAGGTTGATGCGGCCTGTAGAAATTGCATCTGGTGTTCATGTAACTGAATTTGGCTTCAACTATTCTTGGATAGACCTCTTATTCACGCTAGCTTGTTTGCGATTCAATGCAGCTTATACAGCCACAGACGAAGAAGAACAGACTTGCCTTTCCCGGTTGGAATTTTGGACAAAAAAAGCGCTCCACGAATATGATGGAAAGGGCGCTCAGCACATTGAAACTTTTATCGGACCTCATGCACTCAATGTAAATCATGAATGGGTATGGCATTTTAATCAGCAGATCCAGATGGATTATCTGGAGATGAATGCGAACAAGACCCGTTTTAGAAATATTCCTTATCTGTTAAACCAAACAGAAAAATGGGGGCCAACTTATAATAATTTAAACGGCAAGATAGCGCGAACTGCTCAGGAGCTTGGTTGTGGGATATTTGAGATTGATTACACTGGGTTTAAGGACGTAAAGTGGTAGAAGTACGCTAATACCCCTATCGCAGTGTTTTTACTTTTGCTATCTTCAGAACTCTTTGCCCGGTAAATTGTCATTCTTCGCAAGCCCTCAAAATACAGTTTACCTACACGAATAACGAACCCGAGGCATGCTCTTCCATACCATTCGAATCCGTACCAGCCTTACCTGCGAAAGTACATCAGAAATAAGCCTAGGGTAAGAACTTGACCGTTCGTAGCTATTCATTGCATTCGAGGTTTTCTTAAAAATAAGTAACCGTATTTTACTCCTCGTTCGTGCTATGAAAGGCCGGATAAAGGGCTATCCTTTGGTAGGTCGTCTTTGTCAAATGCAAACCGTTGCGAAAGAAAAGCACGAATGGCCTTAAAATTAGGGCAACGCATACCATTTTGCAGCCCAAATGTAGGCAATGTATCTACCGGCATTTTTTCGAGCCAAAAGTCAAGCTCAGGATAATCGATCACTTCAATGGGAATGTCCATGAAACATGCTGATTCGTCTATAGCATTCAGGCGCAGGAACTCCGCTTCAAATTTCTTTTGTGAATCTTGGCCCACTGCTCCTTGTGTACCGGACATGATTCGAGCTTTGTTATTAAGAATAAAATTGGATAAGGTCATTAAAATTTGCCAATCCAGCCACCCAGCTTTGCGCCATTCAGTAATCTTGGATTTAGACCGATCATCGTTCTCCCATTTCTTCAAAGTCAGATGCAGGTGCATTTTTAAATTATCGTACCGTTCACTGATCTTCTTGTTAGAAAACTCAGCGCTATATTTGCTGCTTAACCCGTCAACGGGGGGCAAGACATCCGGAACGTTTGTTGAATAGTCCTCGCTGCTGAATGCCGGAAGTGCTTCTCTCCGGCTTTCATTGAAATCTTCGATACTTTGTAAGTTAAAATAGACTTTTTGATAAGTGTTGACGGCTAACCCTTTTTCACCAAGCTTTTGTTTGGCATAGATGTCAGCATAAAGAGCTTCAAACTCATCAGTTTTCAGTAGGGTTAAATTTTCGAGGAGTAGTTGAATATTGGTAGCCAGAAAACCATAGTGCTTTTGAATGTCCGCTTGCTCAGTTCCGCTAAACGGAGGTATGCTCAGTTTAAAAATGGTGTTCTCGTGGTCAGGTTCCTGGTCAATAGACATCTTATAATCTCCTCCGGCGGTGATATTAACGCGAACAGCAACGTTGAGAAAGTGTAGATCTGCCTGAAGAAGGCCGAGTTCCGCAAGGGTAATCTGCAAAAGCGCCCCAAACTCTTCCGCAACTGCATTGGTGATCGCATCATTCTTGAAATGCAGACAAAAGTCCATCCCTAAAACCTTGAAACGCAAATTCCTTTTCGGTCCAACATCATTCAAGGGAGTGCCGCTGACATTCGCTTTGACAAATAGTGCCCCTGAATCTGTATTTTGGAATTTTGCTGTAAATGCTTCCACCATTCCCCGCAGATGCGTTTCATAAACCCAGCCTAGTCTCTGCTTGTAGACTTCAATGTATTCCGACATTTCCGGGTGCAGGACAGGGATCAAGCCGATTAGGCCGGCGATCTCAATTGATGTAATTCTGAATTGCTCATCTTTTTCCAGATCGAGCGTTTCGGGCCTGAACTCCAGACGGAATGTAATATACTGAAAATAATCTTCCAGCGCGCTGATCCAGCTTCCCTGATGGAAATCTGCATGGAAGACCATCGTGAACCCGTCACTGATCCGCTTGAAGATGGCAGCATCGCCGTAGCTTGTGGAGGCCCAAACGGCACACAAGCCGTAGTATTTTGCGGCCAGGTGCAGACCCAAGCCTGCATATATTTGCGAAATATTCAGCAGCGCCAGTACAAACCCTTCCCTGGTTTCATCGAGATTCCACAAGGCTTTGGCCTGATGAAACAACTCCAATGCCTTAAGGAAGCTTTTCGCATTCTTCTTTTGCAGGTAAATAGCGCCCCTTTCGACCAACGCGTGAGCAGCATCATGCTGCCTGCCAGTTCTGCTGGCGGCATCCTGTATCTCCATGATGAATGCTTCCAAGCCTTCTATCGCTTCCTCATCCGCGTCATGAAGGATGAACATCGACAACAGCTGACCTAATAAGTCAAAAAGGCGGGATATACTGTAGGTCTTAGCCGTTTCTAAAAGCGGAATAATTTCCCGGTAAACGGCAATGGCATCATTGATTTTTTCGCTTGGCTTTACTTCCGGGTCAAACGCGCTCAGCATATGTCCTTTTAATTCAAGCGCCAGACATTTCTCGTCCGCATTTCGTGCGTTTTGTAAAAGTTCCTCTATACTCTGAGCGATTAACTTCTGCCATTCCTCGATTTCCTCGCTGCTCAGGAAGTTAGTATCTCGCATGCGGTGGGTTTGCACCAATTGCAGCATCGTGATGTCTTCTTCAATATCCCTTGCATGATTTCGATGCTGAAACTCCCCAAAATAATATTTAATTATTCGTTGCTGACCAGCCATTGTTCCGCCGGGCCTTCCCGTTTTCGGGTCAGGCGACAGCAAAAGAAATATATACTCGTAAATCGCTTTCCTTCTACTTACCGTCAGCGTATCTTCTTTTTTAATGTAAAGCTTTAGCAGACGACACCATTGTTGGGCATGGCCGCTTCTATGCATTTCCCAGCGGCAATATCTTGCCGCATTAATTACTTCATGAAACTCTCCGAAATTAAACGCCCCCAGTTCGGTAACCCCGGACCAATCTTGAAGCGCATTGGCATACCATTGATCTTTTTCGTTGCCGCCATTTAACAGCAATAAATCAAGCGATTGATTCGTTACATATTTTTGTTCCGGATCTTTTTCCGTTGTCTTTTTTGTAATATCGTATAATAGTAAAGCTACCGATGTACCAGGTGCACCTGTTGTCACCGGTAAATCAGGTACCAAGACTTCTATTTCCTCATACAACTTTGGAATAGCCTCCGACTGATTCACTTGGTCGAACTGCCACTTAATGGATTTGATAAATTTACGCCATACCTCGTCCGGCAGCTGGTCATAGATATTTTTCGCTTCTTGCAGTTGGGCTTTAGATTCCGCATCCATCAACTTCTGGTATGCCTCACTGATATACTCATCAATAATAGGTTTTACCCTTTCAAGAATGCGTTCCATCTGCTCATCTGTGATATTGCCCTGATCGGTTGCCCATTCCCTAAGCAGATCACCATCGTTTCCTCGTGTTTCCCGCGCAATGCCCGAATTGGTTTCAAAGGCGAATGTTACTTCGTCGTGGAGATAATCACCCTTGCAGAACAGCATGAAGAAATGCGTTAGTGTTTTTTGAATCTCTTCTTTTGAGAAAGAGAAGTTGGTAGAATAGAGCTTGATTTGCCTAAATTTTGCCTGGTGTTTAATCAAGTCCCGCTGAAAGATGTCGTCTTCCAGGTCGCAGTAAATACGTTCATCAATGTTATTGATCCGGTTTTGAAGCCAAGTTTTGAGAGTGGTTAATTTCTGATAAAGAAAGCCCTGCTCTGTAGCTGTGGCATCCGCATTTTTTGAAAATAAGAAGAGTTTCGAGATACTCATAAATAAGGACAGGTTTGGTCGATACAATAGTTGAAAGCAAAGTTAGGAATTTAATAAATCGAGAATATTTCGGTTTCACATTTTCCCATATTATTCGAATATTTAAAGATGGAATTTTCGAACGTGCTCACATCTTACTTCTCGTCATTGGAAACAGATCCTTTGCAACCGCTTAACGAGCGCGTGATTTACGCTAATTTGAATACGTTTATTTCTATCACCGATTGGCTGAGATAAATTTACTTTTACATTTCATAACTTACAATAGCGCTTTTTGGACATGACAAACGACACACCGCCATGGGATCTGGATACAGAAGACAAAGCAAATATTGATGACTTATTAGCGAACTATATTTTGGATCAGGGGGACAAAGCACTCCGTCATACGCTTGATATAGCAGATAAGACAACTACACGGGCTTTTACTGTGCTGCTGTTCATGGTGCCGGTGACCAGTACAATTATCAGCTTTCTTATCACGGAACTACACAAAGGACCTCAGCAAACTTACCTGAACGTTGGATTTTTTTTGTTGTTAGTGATTGCTTGTTGTGTGAACTTGTTCTTTTTGATCAGACTGGTGTTTCCCAGGAATACCATGGTTGTTGGACGCGAGCCTAGAGATATAGCAGTGAAAAGTGTGTTGACACGGGAGTGTTCTTCACCTGATAAAGTATTGATCCTTAAAATTAATGAGATCAAAAACTGCCAGCATAGAATTAGTTACAACAAAAAACAAAATGCTGAACGGATAGAACGGTTCTCCCAGATTCTCAAATGGACCGGGATCACCGCTCTATTGTCCACAGCCGTCTACCTGCTTATCTTATGTCTTTAGGAAGCTCTGTGGTCGTTGGTTGGGGCTGATCCACCGGAATGTCCGGATACTCATCAGGAACAACTAGGCTAAAGGTTAATGCTGCTTTCATATAATCATTTTCTCGAAAATAATGAATCCCCAAGTTTAATGAAAGCTAAGTGTGTAAATGTTGATAAGTTTGAGTGATCGTGGATTTTGTTAATAACTAAATCTGTTCGTTTTCAATCCTTGTGAATACGCATGGGACGTTATCATCCGCTTGGCTCATTTGATTTGCTTTCCCGAATTGCAACTGAAATATTTTTGTATACAGATCGACTAAGACTCTTCGCTGTTAAAGGAAGGGACGGTTCATGCCGTTCACCCTGCTTTGTACTGAGCGAGATTTGATAAGCGGGGAAGAGGGAAAGGTTTCTGCCTGATCGGGTAGAAGCATTGGCTCAAGAACAAGACAGTTATTTTAACACATACATGAAATGGACGTGTTAAAATACTTAAATTTGTTGAGAGGAATATCAATGAGCAGAATTCGCATTCAAAATGTCGGTCCGGTTAGGGAAGGTTATCGGTCTAATGATGGGTGGCTTGACATCAGCAACATGACGGTCTTTATTGGTAATCAAGGGTCAGGGAAAAGTACAGTGGCAAAACTGATCTCTACGATGTCCTGGATTGAAAAGGCCTTGGTCAGGGGGGACTTTGGAAGCCAGGGACTTGACGCGCGGCAATTCAGAAGTCATGTCAGTTATCAGAATATCGAGCACTATCTCCGTCCGGATTCCATTATAGAGTACGAAGGGAGAGCTTATTTTATTTCTTATGTCCGTGGCGAAGTTACTTTTCAAAAAAATGAAGAGAACGGTTATGCTTTCCCCAAGATCATGTATGTTCCTTCCGAGCGTAATTTCCTGAGTTCTGTGAGAAATGTTGATGTTTTGAAAGGCCTGCCCTCCACGCTTTATACTTTCTCGGATGAATTCATCGCTGCCTTGGAAAGCCTCAGTGGGCAGGTGGATCTTCCTGTAAATGACGCGAAGTTTGAATACCAAGAACTTACCCGGACCTCCTATATCAGCGGAAGCGATTACCAAATCAACCTGACCCAGGCATCAAGTGGCTTTCAGTCATTCGTGCCTTTATATGTAGTTTCACACTATCTGGCGACTTCTCTTAACAAGAAAACAAGTCAGTCCACACAAGATCTGAGCATAGAAGAAAGTAAGCGGATCCGGCGCGAAATTGAAGATCTGTTCGCTAATCCGAACATCTCGGATGAAGTCAGGAAAGCGTCGCTCGAATATCTCTCAAGCCGTTTCAGTTATTCCTCTTTTGTCAATATCGTCGAGGAACCAGAACAAAACTTGTTCCCGTCCTCCCAGCAGCAGGTGTTGAACAGTTTGATTCGCTTTAAAAATATGCATGAACAGAATAAATTGGTGGTGACAACACATAGTCCCTATATCATCAATTTCCTGAGTATTGCGATCCAGGCAGGCTCATTGCTGAAAAGAGATATCCCAACAGAATTATTGGATAAAATCAAGCGGGTGGTACCTATAGAGTCCACCTTGAAAGCAGAGGAGGTGGCTGTGTATCAGTTTGATGAGCAAAGGGGAAGCATTTGTGATCTGCCGAACTTTGAAGGAATTCCTTCCGACAAAAATTATCTTAACCAGTTTTTATCAGCCGGTAACGAGGCATTTGATACTTTACTGGAGATTGAGCAGGAGCTATGAACATTGAATTCCTGACTTCCGAATGCAGGGAAGCAGCTCGTCATGATGAGGTTTTTGGTCTCTGCGACGACCAGAATAACACCAAGGCTTACAGTGATACGGAACACCCCGATCAGTGGATCGCCACCATTCTTAATCCAGATCACGTAGCTGTTGTCTTTACACCTCTGGATCATTGCATCAAAGCATTCAAGGAAGGCACTAAGGATGAGGAAAGTCTATGTGACGGCATGCTGACAACTGCATTGTGCCTTTACCTGGTTGAGCTAAAAGACCGAATGCATGCGGGATGGCAGCAGAAATCGACCGATCAGCTGGTTAATACTATTCAATTACTTCGTGCGAATCACGATCTAGCACCTTTTCGGTACAAAAAAGCATATCAATGTAATAAGCGGTTCTTGTCTTTCAAGGTGATCGATAATGAAGAAAATCTTCGGTTTTTCCGGACCTATGGATTCCGGATGGATAAACAAGGTGAAATTCCGGTGAAATGATGATTTAGTACTCATTGAATCTCTTTTCCACATTTACGCGCAACTTCAATCCAGAAATGGCGGTCTTCGATTACGATAGTTAAGTCCTCAAACTCAACTTTACGGCTTATGAAGACCTGGCAAATACGAGATCATGGACGCTTTTTGTATTTATGAACGATAGATCCATTCCCATTTGTTTAAATTCCTTTTGCGTTATTCGAATTTTCCTTTTACTTTCGAAAAGGAATCGAGCGCCCCAGTTGTGAGTGACTGAAACGCGAGATAAATCAATAACCGACAAGTCAAACAGCAAATTTTTGTTAAATCGCTGGCATGGTTGTCATTAAACACTCTCGACGACTGAAAAGTCCAGCAGCTATTAACAAGGGTTGCTATGAAACTTGAAATTACCAAAACTTGCGCGGATTCCTTACGCGCCTTCACTCAAAACAATTACGGCATTCAATTAAAATCCTCACATGCACATGAGCTTGTGTCAGCGTATTTTGGCTACAAGTCGCGTGCCGCGCTGATCGCGGACAAACAATGTCCTATTAGTAATCTACCGGATGCGGAGATCATCATTCTAAACCCCGCAACATCTCTGGTTGATCAACGCCTTTTATCCCTGGAAAACCTTCCGTCAGAACTTCCGTCCAGCAATATACTTGCGAAAGGCGTTTACGCACCTATCATCGCCGATGAACAATTTTCAGGGAGAGTATGGACAGGCTTTCAGGACCTAGCATTGACGCTTGTAGAGGAACGTGCAAAGGAGTTCAGGATGTTTGGAAAGAACATAAGAGAAATGGACTGGATTTCTCATGTTGATTTACAAACGATTCAATCCGGTGTCCGGATGTCCGTGATATTTGATTACCCAACCAATACGAATAATCCGCAAAGGTATTCCAAAGTAGAGATAGAGCTTTCCCGAGTCGCGGGTGGTATAGGTTATACAAAGCTTGAGGTCAAGCCTACTTTTTACTACGGGCATATGGCCGACCCAAATTTCCGGCTAAAACACGGTATTGATTAATTGTCGCGAGAAATTGAAAATCCACCTACCTCTATACAACGAAAATTTTTGGCTATCAGAGGTAGGCGGTTATTTTTGTTATTTGGAAAATCTATTGCAGATGATATAATGCTTCGTTTCCGTGCTTCTTAATGTGGAAGCTCGTGAGTGAGCGGCTTTAACCCATTATCATTCAATGGAACGGATGCTTCTATTTGTTTACTTTTGCAGGGACAACAATTGCATGCGATGGAAAATCACACAATTCATCTTGCCGGTAGAATAGATCAAATCGTCAGGGACTACTTTGCTGTCAACCGAAAGGTAGATATCGAGCTGGCTAAAAATTTGATGCCGCTCTTTATTATGAAAGGCATTTTTGCAAAAGACCACAGGGCAGGAAAACCGATAAGAGATTTTATCCGCCTACTTGACGAAAATGATGCTTTACACCTGATACCCTACTGTAAAGTCATACGGAAGGCGAAAAACCGTAACTGGTATTTCGAGCGTGCTTCAGGGAATTAGATCGAAATATTTAAGTATTGTCTCAATAACTCGATCATGTCATGGCGGTGCTTATTGCATAGGTCGTCATTCCAGTGAGGGCTTCTATAAATGATGTCTAATTTTAATGATTCCAGTTTCCCATCCTCTTTTTTATTAAGGAATTGTTTACGCTTGACGTTGTATTCTTTGTTGCCAAATTCGGAATTGATGCTTCGGGTAACCAATGCAAGGTTACCGAAAGTATCCAGATACGTGGAACTGACGCCATTAAAATCCTGAGGCAGGCGTTTCTGCGGTGACACATGTTCTATCGAGTTTTTTGCAGTGAAACGGAAGTTACTCCAATCCTGATGGTCTGTCCGTTTTAGAAACCATAAGACAAATTCCAGTTTATAAAACCAGTAATGTGCAAAACCTGTTCCATCAGCATTCATTAAAATTTCCAGCCTGAATTCCGGAGCAGGGGAGGGAATCTTTGCATCCAGTAATTGCCAGGTCCGAATGCCAGCGTCTTCTTCTTTCTTCCCTGTACTGTACAGGTAGTTGTCCAACTTGCGAAGATAACGATAGTGCGCTCCTTCATCATTGGATTTAAGCATTTCCATCAACATAGGTGTCAACCAGTATTGCGTGGTTATCTGTTGGGTATGGTAAAGCATGCTTTGTAAAAGTGCAAAGTCTTCGACTTCCTTTGTTTTCTCACGCAGATGAAAATAGGTTTTACTGCCATAGTCCCTGTTTTTCCTCACCAGCCTTTTGAGCAAGTGGACCTCTTCATTGGGAGCGATCGTCACCCATTTGATGATATGCCGGTCAAAGCAGACCCGCACTTCGAACAATAGCCTAAGAAAGTCCAATGCCTCTTCCTCGTTCATCTCCTTCAGAGTGGCCTTGAAACTCTGCAGCAGTTCCTTTTCGTTGATCCGCGTGATATCTTCCTTGCCACGGCGTTTGCGATGGATTCGTAAGGTGTGTTGCAGCAACTGCGGGAAAGATAATATGCTCCTGACGGCTTCGAAAGCGTCTTCCGTCGTTTCGGGATGCTCTTCAAACTCCACCTTACGCTTTTGTGAAATGTGCTTGGGCTTGTAGCTGTCAATGATTTCGGAAAGCCTTAAGGGCTTGGCAGAGATATCCTCTTCGCTCATCATGCTTAAGATTTGATTGAAGTCATACCGGCCTGTTCCCTCATGGTAGAATTTCGCGACGGAAGAACCTGCTTCCAGTCGTAACGCTCGTTCCACGTATGTATTCATGTCGGCACAGGCATCCCAAAGCTTGCCGTAATTGATCCGCAACGTTTTACTGCGCACAATCTTACTAAGCAGAGAGGCTTTCAGGATCTCATGGTGCTGTAGCTGCATCCCCCGATTATTTATCACCTCGAAAAGCTTATTCAGATGTGCTGAATTTGGCACTAAAGAAACAATCAACTTGACTCGGTGACATACAAAGTTTCGGAAATCACTAAGGCGTCGCTGTCTGCCGCAAATTTCTTCTCAATGAAGCCCTGTATCTGTATCTTGGCTTCAACAATTCTTGCCAAGCTGCCATACTCGATGTTCTCATCCATTGCCGGCGTGATGGTCTTATTGTTCAGAGATGCTTCAAAGTAGGCTTTGACCTCCTCCCGGATGGAAAATCTGAGCCTTGACTGTTTGCCTAAAGAAGTAAATTCGCTCAGTTCACCACCAAGAATAAGGCTGAGCAGCCACAATGTGGTAAAACGTTGCTGCCCGTCGATCAGGTCATAGCAGTCCTCGTCGTCTGATTTTTTTACAATGAGCACGCTGCCCAGATAGAAAAGATTCCTATCCTCTTTACACGCCTGAAAAAAATCTGTCAGCAGCATATTGACTTGTTCATGGGTCCAAACGTACAATCTTTGGTACCGGGGAATGTTAAATACCGCCTTGGAACCAATGATGTCCTTGACCGAAACTAAAGTGGAATGAACGCTATTTTTCATGAAGCCAATGTTTGCGGTATGTGAAATCTGATTTTTTCTTCTGGAAATAGGCGACGACTCTGTTGCGGTAACGACCGCGAACGTTGTCATCACTTAACTTCCTAATACCTTTGTAGACCGCTTCTTTTTCAGGTATTGACGTAATAAAGTCAAATATTTCTACGGGACTGTAGGCATAAGCAATAACATCAAGTAAATTATGAGCGGGACTCTTGAGTAAAAGTTGTGCGGATTCCTTTTTAATCAACTTTTGCCCCATACGGATGCTTCCAATCAAATAGTCCAGGTGATAGGCAAATTTGAGGATGCGGTCATCTTCAAAATTATCAAAGTACATCATGACGGCCAGCTTAAACAGATTCCGAAGATAAACGGACATGTCTTCCGAATACACCTTATTGTAAAATCGAAAAAGCTCATGAAGGGCTTCGCTTCGGTTTTCATTCGGTTCAAAAAGTAAGCTGTGGAGGCTGTTGTATTTTTGGGTATAATGAAAGAAATGCAAACCTTTGAAGATGGGCTGACGCAGATTGAAGGGGAAAAATTCCGGATTGCTGCTGATAAGGCTGCTGGTGATGTTTTCAAACGATCCATCCTCGGCATACCTTCGGCTGACGGCCCTGCGGTTATACACGTTTGCAAAAAGCGGGTATTCATTCCGGTGTGCCGCATTTTCCGTTTGTTCCTGAAAAGTGGCAAGCACCCGGGGTTTATTTTCAAAGGCAACATTCTTGCTTCGCCAGGTGCGCGCGCGATACAAATACCTGTAGAAGAGCTCATGCAAGAAGTTTTCCTTTTTTTTTCTGCCGGCCGCTTTTTCCCATAATACGGCGCAACGTTCCTGCAAGCTTTCCGAAGAAATTTCCCGTAGGTGATATGCTTTCAAAAAGTCGGTCGCATCAAGCCCGATCCCCCGGTTGTTCTGGGTGTCGAAAAACTGGAAAGAATCGTCTTGAGAGTAGGTTATCACCTGCGTAAACTCCAGTTTTCGGAAAATGTCTTTTGCTGCCAGACGGTCTAGCAGCGCTTTTTGATCTTTGGCGAAGTCAGCGGTTTCCTTGATGGCCTTGAACGACAAATGTGATTTGAATTCGATGTCCTGTTTGGATGAAAGGGTCTCCTCAACGGTTTTCTTGAGAATTAATAAGGTAGTTATACGTTGCTGTCCATCGATTATTTCGTAGGCTTTCTCTTTATGGTCATAAAAAAATAAGACAGATCCCATGTAATAGGGAGATGAAGAATTTTGGGTGAGGAAGTAGTCTTCCAAGTCAGCAAGCAGTTCTGCAGTTTTCGCTTTTCCCCATTCGTAAGGCCGCTGATATTCGGGAATAATAATCTTGTCTTTGCCGGCAAAAATGCCAGGAAGGCTGGTTACATTAACTCTTATTGGTCTGGCCGGAGCACTCATGAATTTGTGTCAGTTTAAGATGCGCAGTGGTAACGCGATGAAGATAGTTTTTACCTGCATTACCCGCAATATAAATGTGTCATTGGCTGGGTAGTCACCTGATGAATTTGCGGCCTCGGCAGCACCTATTGAATGATTTTAATTATGGCTGTTCCTAGTTTTTTCTAATCAGCTCCTGCACCCCAACCATCATCCAGACCCGAGTTCTTTTGCTGTACGGCCTTGCAAGGACACTGTAATACGTTGTTTTTCACAACAGCTCGAATCTTTCCGCCGCATGCGCTGTAGGAATGAGCTAATTCCCTCGGCGGTATCAAGACTCGTCACAGTTTCTTTATGAGTGATAATCTTGTTATCTGATTGCACTGCGAGATGCTTACTTAGGTAATGTTATCTAACACAGGGTCTTTAGACAAGCTATTCTACACTTTTGTCACGCGTACCGATTGACTTGATTTATTATGATTGCCGCTCATCGTCGATTGCCTCGTGGTTGGTAGGCCGCAATCATAAACTGTTCCAGAATCAGCGTAAGGCGTTCATGACTAAGCTGATCGCGAATTTCCCCTTGAAACATAGAATAGACCTCGCCAAAATTGTAAAGGCTAGTTTTGACGGCAGGGTGCTGTTCTCTCAATAACTGGTAAAGATAACTGTTGCCGGCAGCCTTCAACTGGCACTCCCTGCGAAGCCGTACATTGAAATTACCCCAAATTCCTTCTTTGGAAGTTTGTCCCACGTACAATATGATGTTATTAGCATGATGAATATAGACGCCGGAATCTTTTATATAAGTACCCAGTTGCCTACCGTACCAGCTCTCGTTTTCGGCAGCAATACTTAATGGGATACCCTTTGCAAAGATTTCTTCTTTTGCAGGAATAGCAATTTCGATCTGCATGATTTGCATGAATAAATGTTTGAATAAAAGTATTATACGACGGCAGGTTAAGTTAAATGCTTAGTCATCTATAGGGCGAGCAGGGTCGAATCACCTTCGAGTTTTTACACAGGCGCCAAGCCAAAACAGCTGAATAAATTCCGTTGCTCACCCTATGAGCAGCAACCCCGTTAAGTTCAGTGAGAAGAACCCAGAAGCCTGTCCAAGGGACTGGCGAACCAATCTCTTTAAATGTTCGCCACCGTTTGGCTGGAGAGTAATCCCAAAGAGAAATTATCAGCAGCCTCGTGCAGAAGCCTTGTTTTCAATACCTCTAGCAACGTTTCCTCATGGTTCTCTTGGATCATCGTTTCTAGTTGCAGTCCGTCCCACAAATCATGAACGCCGTCCGTGCAAACTATGATGAGGTCGGAGTGCGGAGAAAAGACCGTCTCGTGAAAATCCGCTGCAGCTGATTTACTGTCTCCGCTTATAGATCGGGTCACGACATGCTTATAGCGCGAGAGTCGTTCTGCAGCCGTGATGGAACCGCTTTGGCGCAACTCATTCGCCAGAGTATGTGCACTGGATTCGAATATCAGCTTGCCGCCTCTAAAATGAAATATTTTAACGTCGCCCACCCAGTAGAAGAGGGCTTGGCGGTCCTTTAAGATGACGCCTCCGAGGGCGGCACCCATTTGGATAGATCGCTCTGCATTTTTTTGCCGGATTGCCAAATTTGACTTATTGATTGCTTTTTGAATATGATAAGCACCAATCGTTGAGACAGTGGATAAATATGTTTCCATGTTTTCTGCAATCATTCGGGCGGCTAGATCTCCATTTCCGTAACCGCCCATGCCGTCGATGATCGAAAAAAAGTAGGTATTTTGCTCAAAAAAACGTTCTAGGACCAAGTCTTCATTAGTCTGCCGTTTCCCCTTATGTGATATCTGTTGTGCCCTCATTTACCGCCCGTTGCCTGGATTGTTGCTCCTCCGTGTTTCGTCACACGAGGACGAGTTTTTATTTTCAGTGGCTTTGCCGAAATGCCACGATCGGTAGCTTTAGTTGCCCACAAGAAACCTTCTCCGGGTACCAGCGAGCTCATATCAGCGGGTGTTAAGGAGGATAGCTGGGTAACAGACTTTTGAATGTGTTTCAACCATTGCGGGCTGTTGAACTTGTGTAAAAGAACCATTGAGCTTAGTTCAATAATTTCGTTTGGCAAGCTAGGCGGATCTTGACTGGCGATCATGATACTGACACCTTTATGCCGCATTTCCCGGATCGCCGTTACAATATTACCGGTCAGTTCCTTATTATCCATATACTTATGAGCCTCATCAAAGACAATAAATTTGTTAAAATGTACGCCATTCAAATTTTTGACCGCCGAAAATATATTCAGCATGATAACAAAGAGGCCTAAGGCTTCATCCTTAACGATAAATTCATCCCTTAAATCGACGATAATCAACCGTCCGGGCTTAAGCACATCTCTTAATGTCAGGCTATCATCAACATATTCTCTCGCAAAGCTTAATTTCTGACGGGCCAGAGCTTTTTGTGTGTTGGTTAGTAACAACGAGTCCTCAACGCTTTGTGTTATTCCCTCCAGAGTTAACTCCCGCCTTAATTCTTTCATGATTGCTTTCAATTGCTTAATGTAAGTGGAGTCGTTACCAATAGCACCCAAGAGGAACATCCAATCCTGAACACTTAGCTCTCTTGAATTGAATGCGATGGGCAATACTTCCAAGGAAGGGTACTCCGTTCGCCGCTCGTCAAGTTTATCTTTAGGCGTGAGAATAATAACGTCGTCTATACTGGTAGGGCTTGCGCCATATCGGTCTTTCAGCAGCTGCAACTCCCGCTGTTTATCATTAGGACGCGTCATCGAGGTAAATTCCGGTTCATAATCCATGCTCTCGCTATAATGGAAAATTACCCCTGCCAAAGGCGCTGGCAGCGTATTTAAATTTCTGATAGGCTTTAAAACCATTTCCGATATAGTTCCTATAGTGTAACTTTTTCCGCCGCCCTGTACGCCGAATAAGCTGATCGTATTCGTCTCGCTTAGGTCCATTGCAATCTTCTTACCATGGATGCTTTCGCCAAGTATGCCGTATTGTGCGCTGTCGGAGGTTTTGCCGATCAGGATATCAAATTGGGGTGCTTCAATACCCTCGGGCGTCTCAGCGATTCCCGTGAATTGATCTTTTGTAATTTCTTGCTGGGACTGGTCTATGGACCAGGGGGCATCAGCTTCCTGGTCGTGATCATCCGGGATGCTGATAACCGGGATGACCCGCCCATCTTTCGGTTCAGGAAATGACGGCTTGACTTTTTCTTGCGCTTGAGCATCCCAGGATCCCGCTTTAAGTCTTTGCATGAACGGTTTTAAACGTGTGCTGCTTCCAAGTGCCTGCCCGAGTTCCTCATCCAGTTCGTGGTCTTCCAAGCGACGGGTGTTTAGGTCCGAGTTGGCATCGAGGATGTCGTCAATCAGCTTTCTACCAAACAGAAAGAAAGTCAATTCATGGTCTACTACCTCTTTAAGATGTTTTTTTTCCGCAGAGTAATTGAAAATCAGGCCGAGCTGTTTAAAGGATAGATGAAATCCTTCGTCCAGGGTTTGGAGAAAACCTTGGTAACTGGCGTAGGCGTTTTCACTCAAAAATTCATACCGGTAAGCTCTCTCCATATAAAAGGTAAGAAGCGATTTAAACTCCTTGTTCTTCAGTTCACGATCAAGTCTGTCGAATGATAAATGATGCTCCGGATCGAAATGGAAGCGCAGTGCATGGATAGTGTTTTCTATCTGCTCTCTCATTTTAATTTTTAACTCGGATAGTTCAGAACCGATCAGACTTTTTCTGCATTTAATTTCAATTACCGTGATGTTGATTGAACGGGTTTCCGGGTCAATAGAAACCAAAAGATTGTCCGCCCGGCTTTTGCTTTCGCTTTGAAGATTTTCAAAGAGATTGTGGTGCAGGTCAATTGGAATAAAAAAAGACTCCTCCAGAAACCCCTTTTTCTCGAGGACCCTTTTGGTGAACGCAGATCCTATAACTTCAAACGCTTTGTTTTTGGACGAATTGAGTTGCAACGCCAACGAGCTTGATATAGATCTGATGTCCTCCAAAAGCATTTTTACACGCTCTTCATCTTCAGCGCGATACACATCAACGCCAAATTCCTCAAAGTGGGGGCCTAACAAACCCAAAATCTCCGAGGTGGGGCGCGTTGTCAGATATGCTGATATGCCTGCCATATCCTCGCCCGGAACGTAATCAAGAAGAAATGGAATTTTTCCGCCTTTAGAGGGCCGGTCAAAGATTTGTGGTCCCATGTTCTTATCAAACGTTACTACCCAGTCTGAATAATCATGCAAGTGCGTCAACAATACTTTGTCTTTGTCATTCAACCGCAATTGAGTTGAGGGTATTGATTCCGTCGGTTTTGATGCCAAAGCGCCAGCAATGAAACTTTGCAGATTGTAAAACAGGGATATACCGAGCGGTTCAGCCTGAAGTCGAGCGCTCCCCCGGTTCGTTCCTAAAATATAACGGTTCCATTGGATTTCGCTGCCACTATCCTCCACATTCACCGTCGGTGTTACCAGAAGGCCGTTTAAATAAAAATTTCGATCGGTTCTGTATGGTTTTACCAGCTCTATAGTCAAGGGAAAGGGACTCACCAGGAAGCTCAGATGCGAGGTGAATTGACCGGGCGATTTGAGATAGTCTGTAATGTTGTTGATAGAAAACCGGAGCTTTGGAAATAGTCGGTTTGCAGATGGCTGTGCAAACGCTTCGGCTTCTTCGGAAATGTTGGATTCCGGGTTAATCAATGCTTTCAGTGCGCCTCCATGTTCAATGATCTTGTCGTCTCCTTTAAAGATTCTGACTTCATATTTGATGTTCTCGAAATTCAGCTGCTTTTCGAGTTCAATCAAAGCTTGTGTAAAAATGGCTCCATCCCCAGCATTGAATAGGTTGACGATCAGTTTGTCGGTGTAAGCATGCTGTGCTAAATAATTTTTGATATGCTTAATCACAAGCCCCGCGCTAACGTCTGTCTCAACAAAGTTCTCGCTCGTAATGTTGAATAGCTGCCGAAAGTAGATTTTGAGTTGTCTGGAGATGGAAGTCATGCCGTTGTCTGATTCTTCCGTAAGTACATTTAAGTATAAGCCCCAGCCATAAGCAAGCTCTCCGGTATAATGATATGCTTTGAAAGTCGCCGGTTCAACAAATACCAACGGATTGAGTGCAGGAGACAGCTGCCCGGCGAAAAGGTCTGCCAGATTATTCTGCCAGGATGATTGAAAGGCAGGATGTTCGAGCGTTCTTTTTTCCCACTTTTCGAATAAGTCCAGCAATTCTACCCACCAAGCCAGACGAAGTGGGTGCAAAGGGGACAGTAGATAAGCATCTGTAGGTTTGCCATCCGGCAAGGTCGTTTTGATTTTAACCAAATCGAGTGCCTGAACTTCCGTGATCACATCCTGAAGGTTGGACTCATTCCGCTCATGCTGGCTTTCTTCCTGTATCTGCTTTCCCAAGTGTGACGTCCATTCCTGAAACTCATGAACGTAGTTCTTGATCAGTTCCGAGAAATTAAATACGTCTGCTGTTTCAAGAACACCATTTTTCTGCCCATTCGATTGGGCGATCTTTTCAAAAAGTGCAGCGCGGAGGTCCTGCAAGCTTTCCGGAATAAGCGAACCGAGTGCGCTTGGTTGAAATTGAATGCTCTGAAAACCCAACGCTGAAGAATTGCTCTTCAGCACAGCCTTAATTTGACCGAATTGCCGCTTGTTTTGCAGCAACAGATCTTCGATGATCCGAAGCTTTGAAGACAGGTTGATCTGGTAGTTATGCTTCTCCGAATAGTTAATATAGAAAGTCGATGTATGTTTGGTCAGGTCAGCGATCCAAAGGTTTGATGCCTGCGATGCTTTTGGCAGTGGGGCATTCAGCCCGGCTTTCAACTTTTCGATACGATACTTGAAATAAGCTTGTAAGACATTGCTCAACTTGTCTTTTCGGTCATTTTCGCCTTTGTCTGGATTGTCTTCGATAACGTAGTAAAAGTCTTCAGTGTCGCTTGTTAATTTGTAGTTGAAGGAGCTCTTAAGGGTACTTGGATTTTCTTTGGTAACCTGTTCCCAAGCTTCCTGAATATCCGGGTTTTTAAAGTTGTCGTTGGCATTTAGAATATTTCCGTGTTCATCCTCCGCCCAAATCTTAAGAAAATACGAACCTTCATCCAGTAGGTTTGGGCTCAAATCCACTGTCACATCGCGCGATTTGCTTATGGCCGTGGTGTTTTTCACTTTTTTTAAGACCTGAATTTCCTCACCCGCGCCGCCGTTCACCGCCATCAGCGTAATTTTGAAGTAGTGAAGATTAGGAATGTCTTTGGGGCTCCGGTTAAAGCTGAATCTCACCTTAACCTTAGCTACGGCGGCACCTTGTGCCTTCAGTACCTGCTTCCCGTCTTCAATGACGAAGTCACTTGATGTTAATGTGTCGGCATAAATCTGAATTTGATTGTTGTCGAGATCTGGTATCTTCCAGTTAGCAAAGTTCAGCCTTGGATATTGCTCGAAAATAATTTGGCAAATTTCGGAAGTGCTTTTTGCTTGCTTTTGCGCTTTGATAAAGTCGACTAGGTCTTTTTGAATGGTGTTTACTTCAAGTGGCAGTTCTGCAATCCGGTCATATAACGGCTTGTTAAAGGAGCTGAGCAGATTTGCACTCTGGGAATTAAAATTTAGACGGGAACGGATCTTACCTTCATTGTCGAGTAGAGCAGCATCGGGCAGCAGATCCAGTTTATATAGCTGATTACCGATCGCCTCCTTTGAATAACCAGTATGTTCTAACGATAACAGATAAGAAATAACATTGGCGTCCGGGCAGGATTTGCCCAAATAGCCCAATATTTCTGTCCGGATTACGGTTGAAAATTCCAAAGGAATATCCTTCAGGAGTTGTCTTTTGAGTTCCGGTTCGATGCCCTCCAAAGAAATTTCCTTAAACGTAGCGTTGCCATAAGAATCTTCAGCAGCGGTGCGACTGTTAGAAGGAATAAGCACCAGAAGCGGAGCATCCTGCTTGTTCCTTAGTTCTATGAGTTTTGTTGCTGTAATGTACTTTGCATCTGCTGTGCTTTCATCGGCAATGATGAAGGTGTCAATTGTAGGATACCGTTCCTGTATGAGTGTCCAAAGAACCAACAGTTCTTTGGAGCCCAACCCGGTAATTTTCATACAGTGACCGGGAATAGCTTTACTCAGATCGTCATGGTATAATTCCAGTATCAGTTCGATTATACGGGTATAATAAGTCGTAATTGTTGTCGTCATGCGTGTCTACAAAGTATTTAATTCATAACGTGGACGAATCCGTTGCAAGATATAAGCATCGCTCAGGTCATTGTAAAAGCCGATTTGCCGAAGTTTGGATTTGAACGCTTCCACGTTGTCTTTGAAAGCCAGGTAAGTATTCAAGTCCGCATCTTTAAATTTATCTTCCGACAACCCATTAATAATTAAGCCATATCGATCTTTTATTTTCTGCATAAGTTCTTCGATGGAAAGGCTTTTGGTGTAAAACTTCTTTCCGTCCGAGTCTAAAACGAGTATTTGAACGAGCGTCTCCAGTAAACGGGTGCCCAGTACAAATCGCCTAGGATGCTTGCGGCTTCTACCTTGTGCCAAAAAGCCCCGTTCATTGTTTTTCTGGCATAGATTATCTAACAGTTGGAGGTGATACCGATACTGGTAATTTCCCCGAACCTTGACAATGAGTTCCATATATCGATCAAAGTAGGTGTCCTCGTACTTAACCATGTCACTCATTAAAACTTTATCCTCAGCATCGAGCGTAGCATAAAGATTGTCCCATAACGTTTCAAAATAAATGTCAAAGTCAGGTGTCTTTTCTTTAAGTAAGCGTAACGCGGGAGCCAGGTGATTAGAATTATTTTTATCCAGTTTAAGCCTTTTTAGCGCAGCATTTATCTGGAAGGTAGCCCGAATATAATCATAGATATTATTGTTAAGCTTTTCCACGTCAGCCGCTGCAATCCTTGCAACCTTGCTTTCAAAATCATCTGTGACATCGACAACCACACTCCAGTTTGGTCTTACGGCATCACTGCCCCCTTGGATCATTGCCGGTAGTGTAAAAACGAGTTTTTGTAAGTATATGGACAAGTGAAAAGAGGTGATCGTCTTCAAATAATCAATCAATACATTCCGAGGGATTAACGATTTGTACACCAGGAGCCTTCTCACATCATCACAGTAAAGTTCCGCTTGCTCGTTGAGTAATGGACGAATCTGGTTCAAGTTGGAATTACTGTCCAGAAACCCGGGATTTACGTTTTTGATGATTTGCAGCAGTCCGAGACTATCTACATCAAGTTGGGTATTCGGTTGTATCTGGCTCTTCACTTTGTCCCAACCCTCGAGCAGAAAGCTTTTCAGATCCTCCCTAACCTTGGGATTTGCACTCAGCATAAGGTATACTTGATCCGACGTGCTGTAATCCCTCGTATTCGCAGGATTACGCACGCGGTAACTTTCCAAGTGAATCGGGCGGAGAGATGAAATTTTCTCTTTATCTAAGTTGCCCCGGTTCACCATATTCACCAAGTTACTTCTGATCCATAATTCAACGGCTTCCGGATGTTCACTAAAACCAGTAATGGCGCCATCTTTCTCTTGTTTGGCAAATACACGTTTTAGTGTCTCCAAGTCAATAAAAGAATTTGCGCCGGCGCGGGCCCGTTGCTTTGGTCTGCCTCCATCATGCCGGAGCAACATGAATAAGTTGACCAGTATGTTGTCAATATTTACCGCTTTGGCATCAGCGGTGTAAATCAGTTCATTGCGGAATAAACCATCATCTTTATTTAGCTTTATTGCCATCGGTGTTATAGGTCTAGGGTTTCAACATGGAGACGTTCCTGCTCGTCTTTGCTGATTTTATAGAATTTAAGGTTATCGCCCGTCACAACGACCTCTGTATAATTGAGGTTTTCCAGCAGGTTTTTGAAAATAATCAGTTCTATAAACTTTCCGCGAAGGTCGTTTAAGGAAGGACTGAAGCCGTGCTGAATGAAAAACAGCATTTCGTATAGATCCAGCGAAATGGTCAGTTTAATATGTTTCTCGACTTTATGCCGGAATGTTAAGCTGTCCGGCTCATATTCCAGATACTTCACCAAATGGTCTGTTCGGTTGACGAAAAGCTCAAAATTGGAAAGGGAAAACAGACGGAAAGATTTGCTAAAGGGGTCACGTATATCGGTGGAGGCCAGCACGAGATAGTTCCTGTCGATATTCGGATTATCGCAGCCCTCGTTTAATGATATTGCTCTAGATATACTTTCTTTTATTCCTGTAGCAAATCCGCCGTCTGTCAGAACCCGAACAAAGCGGAATACGGATTGATAGGGTAGGCGTAACAGATGTGAGGGAAAAGGGGTAGTCTCGCTGCCGGGATTGCTCAGGTTGTCCGATGAGGTTAACAGTTCCGATCTGCCTTCAAAGTACTGATGGCGAATGAAAGCTTTCTGAATATCCCGAATTCGCTTAATTAATTCTTGATCCTGCTCATGTGTAGGCACCCAAATTTTATGCTCATTAAATTCATCCAGCAGATTGTATTGACGATCTGAAAACTCTAAATAATCGGCGCTTTTGTGATGGCCAAAAAACAAGTCGCGGTCGCGGCCAGGAATGGCCACCTCTCCGATGTCTGTTTCACGAAGCAAGCTGATCAGGCGATCCTGGTTGCCTGAATCATTAATTGCGGGATTCGTAATGTTGAAATAATAATACTGCCAGTGCTCTACAGGGTCATCCGGGCTACTGCTGTAGAGCGCTTCAATGTCTGCACATCCAAAATCCCGGCTGATGGTAAAAGCTATAAACGACCGTAAATCACGCATAGTCAAATGAAGCTCTCTTTTTAAACTGGCCGTTTTTAAAAGCCATTCTAACCTGGAGATCACTTCTTCACCGGAAGCCGGGTCATTTAAGGACTCGACATTGTACTTAACAAAACACCGTTCTGACAAGCTGCAATCTGTACATTTGGACCAAAGCTCTTTTTGTGTAAGCACTTTTATTTGCTTTCGGAAAAGGCTCGGTTCAAGGTGATCCTGCGCGGTTGCCGAACGCAAGTTCAAATTGATGATCATCAGACCGGTTGGCAGGTCATAATGCCCCTCGTTATAAAAATAGTTTTCGATCGTGTCGCCTAGCTTGGAATGCTTGGCTGTTGTTTTCAAGAACTCGACTAACCGACCCTCGTTAACCGCAATAATACGGCCTTGCCGCGCGTCCGAATAACGCTCGAGTTCTTCGAAAGGGGCAAAGAACTGCTCCAGCACCTCGTTGTTTGCCCGTTCGTCTTCGTCCTGCGATCCGTCATAATTACTTTCAAAGGGTACGCCGTCGATGGTAAACATTGCACCGTTTTTATGCGGGTGTTTCGTAAAGCCTCTGATAGTCTCGTGTTGTTCTATTCGTTTGATAAATGCCGTCTTCCCGTCTCCGGCGTTGCCGGTGATGATCACCAGCTTGTACTTGCCATCTAGAATGTCAGGCAGTAATTTTTTATCCAGCTTCGAATGAATATAGGTCTGCCTGTCGAAGGGGGTGGTGTGCTCGCTGGCCCGGGTTCCGAAGTTGCCGTTTTTCGACTGGCTGTACAGGGAGTTCAAATAAGTAAGAAAATCACCTTCGCTGGGCGTGGCCAGACCAGGCAGGTGCTCTTCTTGCGTTTGCGCCAAGATACCGTCTTCGCCGATTGCCTGTAATGCCGTTAACATTTCCATCGCATCCGCATAGCGTCCTGCACCGTTTGGGTTGATACCTTTATACAAGAAATCTGCAAATTGCTTGGAGATGCGGGGTTCTATGTCCTTAGGATACCTGGGCATCATACTGAGCCTAGGGGTTTTGCTCGGCGACCAAGGATACTGCTTGCAAGTGAGCTCATACAGGGTTACGCCAAGGGCAAACGTATCGGCGGACTTGTCCCAGTTTACCTTATAGCCACTGGTGATCAGATCTGGAGCGAGGTAAGGGTTTGTGCCGACGAAATCTTTGTTTGCGTCAACGAATGAAGCTACATTAAAATCGATAAGCACAAACCGTTTTTCATTATCCCAGATGATATTGTGCGGCTTGATGTCTCGATGCAGGATCGGTTTGCTCAGCTTTTGCATCGAAACCAATGCTTGAAGAATGTCCAATGCCACTTGGTATACGCGGTAGATAGGGAGTTTGGCATCAGTGCGTGTATAGGCACTGAGATTTTCTCCGTCTAGGTATTCCATCACGGTATAAAACTGGCCGCTCGGCGCTTCATCATTCCAAACAAACTTAACAATGTTCGGATGGTTGAGCTCGATCAAAGCCTTATATTCATCAATCACCGAGTTTGCGTTTACGCTTTCGTGAAAGAGTTTGAGGGTATAGTACTTATCCTGAAGCCGGTGCTTCACTTTGAAGACTCTTGAATAGCCTCCTCTGCCCAGCACCTGATGAATGACGTAGACACCCAGTCGATCGCCTTCCTTGAGCTCGTTCGGGTCAAATGGCGTATTAACTTCCCGGACAAGCGCTTTCGCGGCCGGGAGGGCGGTGTCCTTTTCCCGTAAGGCTTCGTCTATAAATTCTTCAACTTGTTCAATGCTGTCCAGGCGTTTGAAATCATCTGTCAGGATAGTTTTATCACACAATTCATCGAGCCATTTGGGCAGTGCCTTGTTAAGGCTGCTTGGAAGCTTTTCTAACGGAAGTTTACCTCCCATTTTGTCCAGCTCGTAAGGTGTTCTGAACGGTTCTTCACCAGTAAACAACCAGTACGCCAGTACGCCCAGTGAGTAGATGTCGGAAGCTCGTGACGCATCACCCACAGTCAGTTCAAGAGGGTGGTAGGGGGTCGCATTCGATTCGGTGATCGTCGGCATTACGGTGTAACCCTCTTGGTTGTGGTCCGTGAAATAAGATTTACCAAAGTTTCCGAGATACGCATAACCACTACTCATATAGATGTTATCCGGATTAATATCCCTGTGAAAAATGTTCTCTCTGTGTGCTTCTTTCAGCGCAGCCATTACATTTCGCAGGATATTGATTTTTTCCTGAAAGGTAAACGTTTTAGATCTAGCCTCTGCACGAAGAGAATTTTCATCTAAAAAATCGGAAATCTCGTAGAATAAATGGTTTTCCTCATCAATCTTAAATTCAACATTCAGGATGAAGGGTTTCGCCTTAATCTTGTGCAAGGCTTTATACTGGTTTTTAATCGCTTCTTCCCTCCGAAGAAGTTCCTGCTGGGATAAGCCGGCAACCTGTAAGGAAAATTCTTTTACCCTTTTCCTAATAGATGAGGTAACGCCTTTGGGTTTGACGAGATATTCAGTGAAATTCGGTTCCTGTTGAAGGACTTCAATAATTTCGTAGCCTTCGACCTCCCGTTTCTCATTGGGTTTTTTTTGGCTCTGCGTGCCGTCCAAATATTGAACGATAGATTTACAGATATCTTCTATTTCGTCCGCTTCTTTCCCGACCTGCCCTGGATCAATCAGGTAATGCAGCAACTGCTCATTTAATTGAAAGGTGAGCTTGCCCGCTTCCTGCCAGAGCGAGGGCGCAAAAGCATTGGGAAAAGATAGCGTAACCATGTTTTGTATCCAGGCTTTCCCCCAGGAAGGGTCATGCTCTTTTAGCTTCGACGCCAAAATGGCTGTCTTCTGTCTGCCTGTTTTTAACGGATTGGGCTTTTGCCGGTCATTCAAGTACCAGTAATTGTCATCACCTTCGATTCGCCCTTTCCAATCTTTATTTTCAATATTATATATAGCGTGAGGCGTTACGACAATTAGATCATACTCCCAATACTGGGTGCGTTGGTTTCTCGGGTTGGTGGACGCAATCTCGACATTGGGTATCAGAAAGAAAGTATCTGGAAGATTTACTTCCAAATAATCAAGCAGGCGTTTCTCTCCACCATTGACCACCGAGTCGAAGTAGGGCGGTTTTATGATTCTTGCCATGATTCTATTTCTGTTTCGACTTGTTGTATGGCATCTTGTTCTAAAAAACAGGCTTCGCTCAACTTATTCATTGAAGCTTTGACTTTTTCAGTTATTTCCTCAAAAAGAGATTCGATTACTGGTACACAAAAATTCGAGATTTGATTGTTGTCGATATGCTTCTGCACGCTTCCAAATTCTAACGTCTTTAATAATTTTTGTCCCACGGAAGTTTTTAGAAAGCAAAAGATGTATTCATTGTAGTTCTTTCGGGCATTTGGCACAATACGCACTAAATTGTTTGTTGCAGATACGCCATCCAAGAAATCAGTAATGTAAGATACATAACCAATTGTTCCAGCATCTTGAATTGCAATCCATCCCTCTTTCAAAATATAATTACTAATATTTTTCATCTTTCTGGACAAATGATTTTCCGAAACTGGATAGTGAGATAGAAGGTCAGAGCCACTGAAAAAGGGAATTCCGTTTTCAGCTTTTTCGGTCCGTATTCTCTTAAAAATTCCTGGAGTAAAAACTTCTTTGGATAGCTCTTTTATAGTGTATGTTGGAATGCCATTTTTCGCTACCTCATCATAAAATTTTTGAATAGAATTGGTGTTGAAAGTTGCTTCTAACCTTGAGTTGTGAGCTGTTCTAGACTTAATATTCGTAATATAAATCTTGTCGAAAATAACTGTTGGAAGAGCACTTTCTAATGATGTTACGGCGTCTTTTATTAATACATTAGCTTCTACGCGTAAGTTAGATGATTTAATGATTAAGTCGTTAATTAGCTTTTGCTTACTTTCTGGTAAGATAGGGATCGGTATATCTTTAATATGGTGAGGCTCTATATGTTTGACAACGCCACCGTAACTTGATTGTGTAATTAAACCGTAACCGTATCGTGAGGCCAAAAATGCATAGAGATAGCCGCGTTTGATTTCTTTCTCAGCAGGGTTGATGCGAACAAGATCGTCTGTCCCGATCTTGCCATCGTGATTCGCTGTAGTGTAAAATACTTTACCCAAAGTTCCCGAGCGAGTTATTAAAATCCAGTTGGCTCTTAATTCTAACTCGGCTAAGTGAGGTGAATGCTTTTTCGAAACATATTTTCCGGATTCAAGCTCTAGTTTAAATAGATCAGAAGCGGAGTAAAAAATATGACCGAAGTCCTTCGATTGAACATATACGCGTTTGTGAATATTTCCTTTGAACAACTCGAAGGATTCTGCACTTAGAGTTGTTAAACGATATGGACAAGTATGTTCTAGAATACGTCTGGTCGAAACCCCATCACTTAAATGAAAAGATGCATCCAGTCTCACTCCAGTTTTTATGACCCAGTTGCTGCTTACTTGAATGACTTTCATTTTTTTTCCTGGATCGATTCCAAAAAAGCCGAGCAAATTTTTGGAAGGTCGTCATCTAATAGTCTTAATTTCTCTTTCCTAGTTTTGAGGTCAAGGCTGCCATCTCTTTTACGAATCACATATTGAGTTTCGAAGTCGAAAAGTATTTCTGATCCGTCATCGTCTCGCATATAAATTGGATTACCTCGACGGTCCTTTCCCAATTTCTCGGCAACTGCCATAAATACAGCATAGTCTTCACCTCTCTCCTGGGATAATTGTCTTTCTAACTCCGTCTTCTTTTGAAGAAAGAGTAAAGATGCTTGAACTCCTACTTGCGGTAAGAATGCTTCCACAGCTAAATCCACGGATGCCAAAATCTTAAATTTATCTAAAATCCATTCCCTGACTGGGAATGTGTTGGGATTGCCTAAAATTCCGTCTGGTAGAACAATAGCCATTTTCCCCCCTGGTTTCAAATAATCGTAGCAAGCTTCTATAAAGAGAACCTCTGGTGCATCGCTGTACTTCGAAAGGAAGTATTGCTTCGCAATTTCTGGTTCAACCTTGACCTTTGCACCAAAAGGAGGATTAGTAAACACTAGATCAAACTTCCCTCTTGCATCATTTTTGTGACCCTCCTTCACGTCCTTCAAAGTCAACAAACTCTTTTCAATGGCCGATTGGATTTTTTCTATTTCTTCAGGATGCTCCCAATTAGGATAGGCGAGGGAATTAACGTGAAAGATATTTGCATGACCATCACCAGCCATAACCATATTCATTCGAGCCGCTTTCTTCAAATCCGGATCAAAATCAAAACCGAAGATGCTATTTTCTGCATATTTCTTTACTCGCTCGTTAACCTCTTTAGAATTGAACTTTTCGGATAGGAGAGGTCCAGATAAATTTGGGTACAATTGCGATGCAATCTGTCGACGTACATGGTCCAGTACCATTACGAGGAAACCACCAGAACCGCAGGCTGGGTCGAGTATCCGATCATTCTCGGTGGGTTGCATCATCTCCACCATAGCTTTAATAATGTTCCGCGGAGTGAAAAATTGCCCGGCCTCTTGTTTTAGTGTATTGCTTACAATTGTCTCATAAGCCATGCCTTTCACATCAACTGACGCATCTAAAAACGAATATTTTGAAAGTTCAGCTGCAATAAAAGCTATGCCTTTGTCTGTTAATCCGATGGCTTCATTTCCATCAAAAACTTCAGAAAAGATTTCGTCTCTTTTTAACTCTTCGAAGATACCTTTTATCCTCTTGGCTACCGCTCTCCGGCCATCTTCAGTGTTCTGCTCTTTTACACCAACCCAAAACTTACGACGAAAGCTTTCATCAGAGAACATAAACTTCCTCTTTTCATCATAAAGTTTACAAAAGATCAAGTTTAACAGCTGCCAAAAAGCATCTTTCTTACGTCCCTCATTACCGTAAATATAGTCATGTGAACGCTTGAAAACTTTCATTAACGAATCATTGGCTGGCTTTTTACTAGAAGAGCGATCGGCTCGATCAATGTCGTCAAGACTTTCACCTTCTCCCGGAAAGTCCGACAAATCCACAAACTCGAAGTCAAATCCCATTGCATCGTCCTCCTTTTGCAAGTAGTGATAACTCGATCCGTTCGCCCATAAGCCAAATTCACAACTTTCGACAGCTGCCATTGCATTTTCAAGTGCCGCTCTTACTCCCTTTTGCTTGTCGTTCTCTTTGACTTTGTCATCCTGCACTATGCAAATCCGAATGATATATTCCTGTTGATGCGGTTTGCTTTTTTCGAATATGACAAGATCTATTTTCTGCTTTCTTTGTTTTCCCGATTCGGGGTCAGTAAAAAGTATGGAGTAATCACGTGCCATATCCGCTAAGTCAAAGCCGTATTCTTCATTTAGCATGAGAATCACAGATTGGAGATTTAGCTCTTGCGCTTTGACTTTTTTTATTTCGTTAGTTAGAATGCAAACCAGTTGGTTATCTTCTAATATTATATCTTCCTGTTCTAAACTTTCGATCGACATTAATAATTTATATTTGGTAGGAGTTCCATTATATCTTCACTTCTATCCTTGTTTACATAATAATGCAAGTTATTTATAATCAACGTCTTAAATTTAAGATTCGCATTATTTTGAAGATGATGAGAATCTTTTGTTATTGAGCCATGAACTTAAAAATACTGTTTTTCTGCGAAGGGATCGAAATTTTTGGGTATCCACTACTGGAATTTCGGAAAACAAGGAAGCAAAGATTGCTGCTTTGTATTGTTGTATGTTGTCGCGTGCTTTGATCTCTTCTTTTAAGGAAATAAAGCTCATCTTCGTGCCGGAGGGCGTACGGTCAGAATGCAACTCTTCTAACTGCCTATCAACATTGCAAGAATAATGCCTTTTGGATAGGGTTTTATCGCTGATGCCGCTAAGTGTTCTTTTATCCCAGATACTAAGCTTATTTTGGCATACGGCTCTACTTGTGTAATATATAATCTTAACTTTGGGTGACATTTCGTTTTTAAATGCCAATCCATTGAATGGATATAAATTGCGGTACATTTGATAGATCGGAAGGAATTGTTCGAGTCCGTTTAAACTCAAGTTGATTGAGCAATTTAGCAACTTCAGTAAACATGCTGTTGGAGCCCCTGTTACCTCCCTGGCACTAAACGCCTCTTTTTTAAAGAAGTGTCCTCTCAGAGAAATCGTAAGGTTAGGGTATTGCATGATGTAACAAATATATACTCTTTCTTAACATTTCAAAACTTTGTCACCACAGGCTAAATCGTGCAAGATATCAAAAGGTCAAATCATAGAAGTCGCGTTACTCGAAAAAAATTCAATTGGATTTGATAGCCATTTGAGCAAACAAGCATTAGAAGTTTTAACAAAAATTACTCAGCGATTGTATTAATATGACAGGACTGTCAGTATAAGAAGAGGCTTTGTCTCGTGGAAGCCAAGTAAGGCCAATAAGTGAATGGATTTAAAATTTGCTGGTTAGATACGCAATCATTAATCTGGCCGCTTATTGAAAATTATTAAGGCATATTGCATGAATTCCAATCACATAGGTTTACTTGGATGATGAAATCGACTCTGAAAAGACCTTTATAAATTGCTAAGCAACAGGAATTTCTAAATCCAAAATTTCCTTCAACGGTACATCGAGTCCTTTGGCAAACTCAATCATGGTAAGAAACGTCATGTTGATCTCGCCTTTTTCATACTTTCTAATATCCGAGTAGTCAATATCGCAATGTTGCGCTAATTTTCTGTAGGATAATTTTCTGTTTTTGCGCAGCGATGCCAAGTGCCTACCTAATATAACAAGATATTCTTTTTGTTTGTCGCTATCCATCCACAGTGTTTACTGTAGCGAAAATTGACTTTTCAATATTTATAAGTGTGGGTATATATCCCCACACTTTGTTAAATTTGTTCTCGGAAAGATAATATCACCTTAATAACTTTTGATTATCATTGTACACTAACCAATAGCATATCCCAACATGCGAAGTAAACCAGGACTTGCTCCAAACAGAAGAAGTCTAAGAATTCGTAAGCAGATAATTTATGGTCTAGCGCTTATTGTGCTTTGGGTGATAGTTTATTTGGCAATATATTTCAAGTGGATTAAATAAGTCTTCTATTAACAACGCCTTAAATTTCTCACAGCTTGCTAATTTAACCTGTCTGACGGGTAGTTGCTGGGAAGGCATCTCCTCAGCTAAACGGGGAATTCCAATAACTCTTTAGGGGGCACATTTAGCCCTTTGGCAAGCTCAAAAATCGTAGAAAGCTGTATATTCTTTTTTCCGTTTTCAATTTTTGAGATTTGACTATCATCAAGCTCACAATTCGCAGCTAAAGTTCTTAACGATAAGTTTTTTTCTTCTCGAATCCTTTTCAAATTAGAGCCAAACAGTTCTTGAAGTTCTTTGAAATTACCTTTCAAGGCCGATAGAATTAAATTTTGATGAATTTCATCCAATAAATGTGAAAATTTGCGGATTTAACGTACCGCATTTGCTAAATTTTATTATATTTGTTTTGCGATATCTAAATATTATAAAATATTGGTATTCGCTTAAATCTCGACTTAGAAACGTGAGAAATTTTTAATGCCGCGAGATGATAAGTGAAGTGCCCACGCCATAGGTGTGGGCTCTCTTATCGTGGCCGGGCTTTCTCACGTGCCCTAAGTCGGTAAGTTGAGTCCACGCCTATGGCTTTCTTATTTCTAGGACCCGCTCAGCTTACCACATCCTTGAGCATATGGAAGCGGTATATATAAAAAACAATTCAGGTTCGCCATCATGGAAGACAGTCCTAGAGACTTTCTTCAAACGGAACTCCCCCGAATCCGTACAGCTGCTGTTCTGGCGTATGTTTCAGTGCTGGGTGACCAGGGACTGTGCGCTTCGCGGCGGAATGTCCGATGAGGAAGTAGCTGTCGCCTTCGATCAGCTGATTGAGTTCGTTTCTGCGGCCTATACGCATCACCAGGCCCAATCTCCATCCGGTAACCCTCAAAGCTCGTAACCCATGGTGTATTATCCTGCCTTCTCTTGGTTACTGCTGATCTGCCCGCCTGAGTAAAGCGGACGCCGCCGCTTGGTAATCTATCCGACGGCAGGCTCTCTCCCTTATTTATTCATTTCACTGCTTATTTCTCATGAAAAAATTAACGATCTGTATCGTCCTGGCATCGCTATGCCTGAACTTTCGTGCCTACAGCCAGGCATCCGCGGCTCTCCATACGGTCAACATCGGCGAGGAGATACCGGATGTGCTGTTAACTTCCTTCTTGTATTACAACCAGCCCACACTTCGCTTAACGGACTTTAAAAACAAACTTGTAGTTCTTGATTTCTGGGCCACCTGGTGCGGGTCCTGTATTGCTGCCTTTCCCAGAAATGACTCCCTGCAAAGCCGCTATGCCAAGCAGCTGCAGATTATCGGCGTCAATAGCAGGGGTAACCACGATACCAAGGCCATCATCGAGCGCTTTTATGACCGCCGTCCATCCTTGCATAAAATTCCGACCGTTTATGAGGATACGCTGCTGACGCGGCTGTTCCCGCACCGCGGCATTCCGCATTATGTATGGGTCTTCCAAAATAAAGTGGTGGCCATCACGGATGCGGAAGCGCTTACTGCCGGGCACATTGAAAGCGTGATCCACAATGGAAGCATTCGTGTCCAGGAAAAACGGGATATTGCTTATGATCGAAGGCGGCCGGTCTTTTTGAACGGCAATGGGGGAGAGGCGGACCGTTATCTATTCCGTACAATCGTCACCCCCTTTCAAAGCGGGCTGGCTGCAGCCATGCAACTCGACGCAGCTTCCAGCGGGCTCGTCAACCGGTGTCTTTTCGTCAATCAATCCAAGCTGGAAATGCTGCAGTTCGTCAGCCCGGCGTATGCCCATTTCGGTAAAAACCGTATACACTACCAGGTAGCGCATCCAGAGGACTATGCTTTGGATAGCAGCTCGGCAGCCTGGAAAGCGCGCAATACTTTCATTTACGAAGCCTCTTTTCCGCCGCTGTCCAGACCTGACGCCCTCCACTTCATCCAAGAGGAACTGCATCGGTATTTCAAGGTGTCGCTGGACAGTGAAGTCGTCAAGGCGCCCTGTCTCGTACTAGTCCGGTCCGGGCGCAGGAACCCTCAAAGCGCGCCGGGAGACACGGTTTCCACCAACCTATACGATATGGATGAACAGCCGATCTACCTGCAAAATTTACCGATTGTGGAATTTGTTGAGCACCTGAATGAGGTGTATGCCCTCCCGGTCGTCAATGAAACCGGGATCTCCGGCGGTATTACGCTCCGGCTACCAGCCCGCCAGGCCGGGAACCGGGCGCTGGAAAAGAGCCTGGAGCTACAGGGCTTACGCCTCGTGCCTGCCACCCGTATGCTGTCCTTCCTCGTCCTCAAAGAGGACAAGCAGCCGGATTAATTTTTCCCCTTTACTTATCTCACCTTAAACCCGTATGAAACTTTTACATATCCTTATCTTTATTATTCTGCCTTGTTGGACCATTGCCCAAAGCATTAAGGGCCATGTCCGCAGTAGCCAAAACGAACCCCTGCCGGGCATTACGGTTACGGTCAAGGGAACCCACATCCTAACGCTGACCGATGAACAAGGGGCGTTCACCCTCATGCTGCCTGCTGGCCTGCACGTACTCGGATTCAGTGGCGTGAACGTCGAGCCGGCCGAGCTGGAATGGAATGGACAGGCCGATTTTACGGCCGTTTTGAACGTCCGCGTCAATAAGCTCGATGAGGTGCAGGTGATCGCTTACGGTACGAACACCCAGCGGTATAACGTTGGATCCGTCACCAAGGTCACCGCCGGTGAAATCGCACAACAGCCGGTCTCCAATCCGCTGAGTGCGCTACAGGGCCGGGTAGCCGGTTTGACGATCGCCTCGACGAGTGGCCTGCCCGGCGCATCCGTAAACGTCCAGGTACGTGGCCAGAATACCCTGAAAATCGGAGCGAACACGCTATCTCCCAAGGACAGCCCTTATTTCATCATTGACGGCGTTCCTTTTTCTCCCCAAAACGGCAACGTCAATCAGTTTCCATCCATTGTTTCACCGGGCATCGGCGGTAATTTTAACAATGCCTATGGCGGACAAAGCCCCTTCAGCAGTATCAATCCGGCTGATATCGAAAGCATCGAGGTGCTCAAAGATGCCGATGCGACCGCCATTTACGGCTCCCGCGGCGGAAATGGGGTCATCCTCATTACGACCAAGAAAGGGACGGCGGGCAAAACGGCGTTCAACCTGAACGCGGCCGAGGGAATCAGTGTTGTTGGACATACCATGCCGCTGCTGACTACGCCGCAGTACCTGGCTATGCGGCGGGAGGCTTTTGCCAATGATGGCATTGTTCCCAATCTTACCTTGTATGATCCGGGTTATGCGCCCGATCTGCTGGTATTTGACACCTTACGTTATACCAATTGGAAAAAGAAGTTCTTAAATAATAACGCCCACCATACCAGTCTGAACGCTTCGGTGTCCGGCGGAAGCGCTGCGACGACCTTCTACCTGAGCGGCGGCTTCAACCGTGATACATATCTGTTTCCAGGTAATTACGCGGACAACAAGGCCAATCTTAGCTTCAACCTGCATCATGCCTCGGCCAACCAGCGGTTCAGCCTCGATCTGTCGACAGGGTATAGTTATGATAAAAATAATTCCTCCAACAACCGAAATCTGCTGATGGCGTTCAGCCTTGACCCTAACTATCCTGACCTGGTGGATGGCGCAGGGCATTTAAACTGGTCCTATCAAGGGGTTCCCTTTAATAATGTCACCGCCGGGGATAACCCGTTGGCTTTTCTGCAGCAGCAGTATTATCTCCAAAGTAATCTGCTCAACAGTAACCTGGTGCTGAACTATCGCCTAATTGACGGCCTGACCTTACGGTCCAGCCTGGGTTACAACACCTTTGACAGCCACGAGTATGCCGGTACGCCGGTCCGCGCACAGAATCCGATGAATTTTCCGCAGGCCACTACCCGGTTCGGCAGTAATGATTATTCTACCTGGATCATTGAACCGCAACTGGAGTACAAAAAGGCCAAAGGCAAAAGTCTGCTCAATGTTTTGCTGGGCGGAACGGTACAGCGCAATCTGAACACCCGAACAGAAACCAGCGGAACGGGCTATATCAACGACAACCTTCTGGAGTCCATTACCGGCGCTGCCACCCAGACAGCTACGGACGCTTTCACGGAGTACCGGTACGCAGCCCTTTTTGGCCGGATCAACTACCGCTACAACGATCGGTATATTCTGAGCCTGAATGCACGCCGCGACGGTTCGAGCCGGTTCGGACCCAACAAGCAATTCGGCAATTTTGGATCCGTCGGTGCCGGCTGGCTCTTTAACGAAGAGTCGTTCATCCGTGACCACCTGCCCTTATTGAGTTATGGAAAGCTGCGGGCCAGCTACGGTATCACCGGAAATGATGCGGTTGCCGATTACCAGTATCTCTCCAGATGGGCGCCGACCACTTCTACGTATGACAACTCGCTGGGCTACCTGCCGCAGAATCTGTATAACCCCGCGTTCAGCTGGGCCTCCACTCACAAGCTTGAAATCGGCCTGGAGCTGGGTTTTATCAAGGATCGCATCTTGCTGAACACGACCTGGTACCGCAATCGTTCCGGCAACCAGCTGATCAGCTATCAGCTGCCTTCCCAAACCGGGTTTGCCAGCGTCACGGAAAACTGGGATGCGGTGGTGCAAAACAGCGGCCTGGAGCTCGTATTGCAGACCGTGAACCTCAAAAGCAAAGATTTCTCCTGGAATACCGCCGTTAATTTCTCGCTGCCACGCAACAAACTGGTTTCGTTTCCCGGCTTAGCCACATCAAGCTATGCCACCACCTATTTTCTGGGACAATCGCTCAGCACCGTTGCCGGTTTTCGGTCCGCTGGCGTCGATCCGCAGACCGGGCTGTTCCAGTTCCTCAATGCCAGCGGCGAACTGACCTCATCGCCCGTTGCGCCTGGTGGTGGAAGCCTGAACGACTACGCTTTGCTTTTTAATGTCGATCCCAAATTTTATGGCGGATTTCAAAATAGCTTCCGGTATAAAGGCCTTCAGCTGGATGTATTCATCGAGTTCAAAAAACAAATGGGCGTCAATTATCTGCAGCAGGTCTATACTTTTCTGCCGGGAATGGAGCAGAATTTACCGGTTGCCTTGTTTGAAAGCCGCTGGCGCAAGCCCGGGGACCAGGCGGCTATCCAAAAGCTGTCCACGGTGTATGGTGATGCCTACGACGCCGCATCCAACTTCTTTCAGTCGAGCGGCGTGTATAGCGATGCTTCTTATGTGCGGTTCAAGACGGTTTCGCTATCGTATAGCTTGCCGTACCCGATAATTAAAAAGCTGCATATCCAAAACCTCCGCCTTTACGCCTCTGCCCAGAACCTTTTTACGATTACGCACTACAAAGGCAACGACCCGGAAACGCAAAATTTCTATGGCGTGCCACCCCTTAAAACGATTGCCTGCGGTTTGCAGCTCACCCTTTAAATCAACGATGATGAAGAACTCTTTTTACTCTGCCATTTACCTCGTCCTGATCTTATTTTTTTTCGCTTCCTGCCGGAAACTGGTTGATATTGATTCGCCCAAAAATCAGCTGACTTCGGACAAAGTGTTTGCCGATAGTGCCAACGCCGCCGAAGCAGTGATCGGCATGTACACCAAAATGATGCCTTCTTTTAGCCTGGGTTTTACCTCCGGCGGGATGACTGCTTATCCCGGACTTGCCGGTGACGAATTGATACAAACCACCACCGATGTCAATTCGCAATTCTATGCCAACAATATATCGGTACAGAACAACACGAACGCGACCATGTGGCGAACCGCTTACAGCATCCTGTATTCTGCCAATGCCTGTATCGAGGGCGTTGCCGGTTCCAGTGGACTGACAGAAGCGCAGAAGGCACAGCTCACTGCGGAAGCCCGTTGTGTCCGCGCATTCATCAATTTTTATCTCGTCAACCTATACGGCGGCGTTCCGCTGGTACTGGCGACGGACTATCATGTCGGCGGACGTCTGCCGCGCGCTACGGCCGAAGAAGTGTACGCGCAGATTGTGGCCGACCTGCGCTATGCCCAGGCAACCTTGCCCGCAACAGGAGGCGTTACCCAGCGGGCGAACTATTATGCGGCCACCGCATTACTGGCCAAAGTCTACCTCTATCAGAAAGATTACGCTTCCGCCTTGCGGGAGTCGGATGAAGTCATCCGCTCGGGGAGCTTTCAGCTGGAGAGCAATCTTGCTTCCGTGTTTCTAAGTTCCAGTCGCGAGACGATCTGGAAGTTGCTGCCCACGTACGCGCCGAGGGAAACCTGGGAAGCTTATTATTTTGTGCCTTCTTCCGCGACGGTAACGCCCCGATATGTGCTGACGACCTATTTGCTGGATGCTTTCCAAGCCGGCGATCTGCGCAAAGCCAACTGGATCAGATCTAGTACTATCAGAGGGCAGAATTATAGTTATCCCTATAAATACAAACATGTGGCCAGCGGGACGGCTACTCCTGAACATTACGTTCTTTTAAGGCTGGCGGAACAATACTTAATCCGTGCCGAAGCCAAAGCCAATCTCGACGATTTGAGCGGCGCCCGCGCGGACCTGAATCAGGTCAGAAATCGTGCCGGGCTCACCAGTCTTGCCCCGGCAGATAAAGCCGCGTTGCTGGCCGGTATCGCTCAGGAACGGCGAGTGGAGCTTTTTTGTGAATGGGGCAACCGTTGGTTCGACCTTAAACGTGTAGGACAGGCAGATGCGGTGCTTTCGGCGGAAAAACCAAGCTGGCGAACCACAGCACAGTGGTTTCCCATCCCGCAGGCGGAGATTGGTGCCAATCCCGCCCTTCAGCAGAATGCTGGTTATTGAATCCTCATAAAAAAGGGAAGCCTGTTCAGGCTTCCCTTTTTTCATCCGGTCGTGAGCGAGACTACTGACGCTCATAGCCAATAGCCATCGGCACCTGAGAACCGTTCAATTGGTTGGTGCTGGTGACCTGATTGGCGCTAAAGCCGGATACACATTGATGACCGCTGCCGCTGCAGTCATTTTCGCTGCCCGCAGGCGGCGTTTCGCCTTCCCCCAGGTAGGTGGCGTTACTTGGCGAGTCTGCTTGAGAGAGCGTCCGCGTGCCGCTGATGGAAAACCATTTGTAACTTACCTGTTTGCCAGTGGCGTGTGTGGCAGGAAGGGTGAATGCGCTCGCGCCCAGGGCTAAGATCACCGCGGCCAAACCTAAAAATTTACGTTTCATGTTGCTGAGTTCTTTTGTCAATCAAAAAGGACCCGAAAAACTTTAATTGAATGGAATTTACTTGTTGTGCTTACTCTATCACAGGTTTTCAGCATGGCCTGGCCGGGTTGAGGCACCTTGTGCCGGAATCCAGCTTGCAAATAATTTAATGTGTGCAGATGAGTCTCCTTTCTCTGTTAATCGTGTATATGCCGGTAAAACTTAACAGCAAAAAGAAAGTATTGAAAATGAGATGCTCTTTCCAGCCCAGCATGCGCAGGACACCCCCGCACGAGCAGGGAACGTTTTCGAAAAAGTGAAAGACCGCCAGCGCAATGTAGCCGGTAAAAAGGCACAGGAGCACGAACGAAAGATAGAAGCCTGCCAGCCGCGTTTTGGGAATGAGCAGCAGGATGGCTGCCAAAATTTCTATTGCCGGCAATGTCCAGATGACCAGGAAAGCCAGTTCCTGGGGCATGGCCTGCCGGTACATCTGAATTTCAAAGGTGCGGAAAGCAAGCAGCTTGCTGGATGCTGCGTATACCCATAAAAAGGTGAGCAGAAACATGGAAACCTGCTCTGCCAGATAGGCTGATCTTTTGTCGTTGAGTACCATGAAATAAAGGTAGACCTGTACCCAAGACAGAAAATGTCACTCATCTTTTTTGATGAAATAATTTTTTTGCTTGCGGTCGTACTGAATATCATGGCCTCGTTCGCGCAGATGCACCAGCATGCGCTTGACCGTCCGCGTACTCACGCCGAAGCGCTTAGCCGCGCGCACGAGCGTCCCGAAGCGGCCTTTTTGCAGCAGTTCCAAAATGTAGTCGAGTCGTCTTTCGTAGGATCTGTAATCCATAGGGCCTCCAATCTCCTTTTAGCTTGATCAGCCTAAAGTTGGATAATAGGAGGGGCGCGTGCAATCCGCCGTGCTTTTAATTTATTAGTCCAGGTTTTTTGAAATGTCCCTGTAAACAATTCCCATCTGCAACGCTTGCATTTTTTTCTGCGCGAGCCTGCGGCTGCTCGCTTTGCGGAATTTGAACAGCGTCCTCAGATAATGGGCCAGGTTAATCCCCAAACTGAACTTGGGCGGCGGCATCAGCACGAAGGGCGAGATTTCCAGCACTTCGGCGATCTCGTAGATACGGTTGAGTGTCACCTCCGTTTTGTCGCTTTCAATATTGGAGTAGGCTGACTGGGATATATCCAGCATAAACGACATGTATTGTTGGCTGTAATTCTTCATCAGCCGCTGTATTCTGATTTTGTTTCCGATCGTCTCCATAACGAAATTCTTATCGTATCCTATTCGTAAAGATAATAATTTACCATTTCAGCCTTTAGGTTCCGGCATCCGGAGCCCGGAATTTTGAAGCAATTCCCAATAGGGGGAAGAAACCTCCAAATTCAATTATCATGAAAGAGTTAACTGATGCTCAAGCCGCCCAGATCAAAGGCGGTGCCAACTGCGGTTACAACGTCGCCATATCGGCAACCGTGGGCGGCCTCTTCGGCGGAGCCGGTGCCGTGGTCGGCGCAGTGGCCGCTGCCACCGGGCCATCCTGCCTTGGCTGGTGGTAGTCTGATTTCCGGGGCTCGTCCCCGGAAATTAAAGGATGAGCTGGGGAAACTGAACCAGTGTCGCAGTGATTCCGCCCACCGCCCCAAAAAAGTGCACCTCCTGACTGAGCACCGGATTTTTGCTCCGCAGCTGATATACTATCAGGCCTGCAATCAGGATCAATGCACTGAACAGGTTATTGATCCCGCCAATCCATGGCACATAAAACCCGATTTCCTCCGGCTGCAGCAGCATATAGCTGAACATGCACCCCACGATGCTGCCCGAAGCGCCCGTCGCAGAATAATCAAAATCGTTTCGGTTGATAATCGTTGCCATTACCGCGCCGGCCAGCATGCTGCTCAAATAGATGATAAGGTAGCGCAGGCTTCCCGCGCCGACAGCGGTCCCCAGGTACTTTTCCAACGTCCCGCCGATAAAAAACAGCAGAACCTCATTGATCAGCAGGTGAACCACGTCATTGTGCACCAGATCGGCCGTAGCCCAGCGGTAGAACTGATGCTGTCGCCAGATCGTCACCGGGTGCAGCAAGCATCTGAGGAAAAATCCGGGATCGAGCATTGCTATACAGCTATTGATGAGCACCAGCAGCATTATGAGCAGCGTAACGGGCATGGTGGCAAGCGAATTTGTCAGTAATCGGATCGTCATCATAATCATTTCACGGTTGAAGTTCTATTAGCCTAACGAATAACTTATTCATGAGACTGATTGGCAGTGTCCCGCAGCCGCCAGAAATTTACCTAAAAAATTTAGGTCATGGAACACCCTATCAAGCCGGTACTGATCACCTCGGGCGTATTGCTCGGTACCTCTTTTCTGCTCATCACGGTCACCCATCAGGTCATTTTAACACCGAACTTTTACGAAAAGAGCGGGCAGGCCCTGACCGCCGTCCCAGGACAGGATCTTTTGTTATACGCCCGTTTGGAAAAATGGTTTTACATCTACCATGCGCTCTACTTGATGTTCAAGGTCGGTGCCATCACGCTGCTGCTTTATACCGCGCTGTTTCTCCTCGGGCGGCAGGCATCTTTCCTTGCCCTAACTTCGGTCGTGATGGCAGCGGAGATGGTGTTTGTGCTGGGGGCGGCTGCCAAGGTCGTTTACTTTCATTACTATTATCCCCAGGGCACGCTGCTCGACTGGCACCGCGTCTATATCCTGTCCGTCCTGTCAGCTTTTCCAGATGCCCCTGCGGACTGGTACTACGCCCTGCAGACCGCCAACGTATTCGAGCTCGCTTACTGGGGTCTGCTGGTCATGGGCCTCCGCTGCATGATGCCGTTGCCTTTCGGGCAGGCGCTCCGGCTGGTGCTGCTTAGCTATGTGCCGGCCCTTGTCATTTGGATCTGTATTGTTTCTTTCTGCTCGCTGCTGCTGTTCCCGGAACTCGGCTGACCGTATTTGCCACTTTTCTAACTCTTGCGCTGATATGCTGAATTTGTGTCTGATCAAACGTTCCTTTATCCGGCAGTCTGCCGAAGATGACTGCGGCCGGGCCTGCCTGGCGATGATTCTGCTGTATGCCGGAAGGCCGTCCGCCGTCCGCGAACTCGACCGCGTGCCCGTTCCGCCTGGCGGCTTTTCGCTGCTGGAGCTCAAAGACCTGGCGCGCAGTCACGGTCTGGATGCCCGTGTGGTTGTCGTGGATCCTCCCGCGCTGCGAAAAATTTCCTCGCCTTGCATCCTGCATACTTTGACCCCGATGCAGGAGCACCATTTCGAGGTATGTTATGGCGGCCGCGATAGCTGCGGGACCTTCCAGTACCTGGTGGCCGACCCGGCCTGCCAGGCAGGGTGGCAGCGCGAGGAAGAACTTCTCGGCCGCTGGCCGCTTCGTGCCGCCCTGTATTTTCCGGACATTAGCCCCGATCCGCAGGCTTTCGGCCGCCCGGGCTGGCGCGTTTTGTGGTCGTACCGGGCTTTTCCGCCGGGCTTGCTGCTCAGCGTACCCGTCCTTACCCTTCTGAGCGCGTTCGCTGGGGTTGCTGTTTCCTGGACGCTGCAGAAAGGCATGAGCGACAGCGCCATTCTACAGGGCCGCATCATCGCCGCCCTGCTGATCTTGCTGCTTTTGATCAGTTTCTCCCGCATCCTGATGAGCTACCTCCGCCAGCGTATCCTGCTGCGTATCGAGACCGATCTGCAGACCCGGCTGATGCAGCTGCTGACGGAGCGGCTTTTTCCAGGGAAGGAGGCGGCTGGGGAGGTCATGTCCGCGGAAAGCGCAAGACCGATCTTGTTAGATATACAGCGGGTGAAATCCGCGCTGCTCACCTTGGTTTCAGTTGTTCTGCCCGACATCCTTTCCGCTGTATTCCTGATCGCGGTCGTAACCAGCTACGTGCCTGCCGCAGGTCTTGTCGAGCTGGCCTATATCGTTTTGACTGGGCTGATCCTGCTGGGTCGCCTGTTTCCTTTATCTTTTTCAATGACCAGGCTCCAGGCGCTGCACGCCTCGGCTGAAAATGTGTTGGTGAGGGACGTGAACCGCATAAAAGCTATCCGGATCGCAGGCCTCGAAGAGCAGCGCAAGGCGCTCCATCAGCAGAACCAGCAGCTGCATACAGCGCTGCGACACCGGTTCCTGCTGGGCCTGTCTCACGAGCTGCTCGGGCTGGAAGCCCTTGGTGCCTGCAGCGTAACGGCCGTCTGGGTGACCGGCCTGTACCAGCTCGCCCAAATGCAGATCAGCTACGCGATACTCATGACGATCGTTATCCTAAGCTATATCCTGACGACCCTGGTTGCCCGCATGCAAAGCGCCCTTCTGGTGGTCGCCGAGGGGACAGACGCCGCCCTGCAGCTGCAAAGAACGCTTCAGGATTCACTTCAGCCTTAGCAGGATGACTTTTACTGCGCTGTCGGTCCTGCCGCTTAGGCAACAGACAAGGGCACTGCTGTGCCAAGTTCTCCGGTAAGTAACATCTAACAAACATCATATGGAAACACCACTGGAACAAAGTTTACGCCGCCTGGAGGATGAACTCGAAGCGCTGGACCGGCTGGCGCCACAGGAACGATATCCGCAGGCGCTCGCCCGCATTGATGCGGAACTGCATCGGTTCCGCCAATGGATCGAGGAGCATCCCTTTCAAAGTCAAGACGAAGAAATTGCGTTCTTCAAGAACCTCCGGCCCCGCATTCTGGCATTTCGTATCGAAGAAGCCATGCGTTATAATCTAATGATGAATCAGCCCATCGGAACCACCAAGGTCGTGAGCAGGTACTTGGAAGAAATCCTGGAAGGATTGCAGAGCTTCTTTCGTTTGCACAGCTTCTATTATCAGTACTATAAAAATGGTTTTCAGGAGCTGGACCATCTGTATTTTGTGCAAGCAGAACCGGCCACCCGGCTGCCGGTTCCGGAAGTGACCGACCAGGCCGGCCCCTTGCTTCCCCCCATGAGCAGTCTTTTTGCCCGGTTCATGGCCTACGAACGGCTGCAGGTGCATATCACCCGCCGGCTGGGTGCCATGCAAGCAGGGCGGGAGTTGCCTGTAGAACAGACGGACGCTGACCGGCTCCGCTGGACCGGTGAAATACTGGCCATCGTCGAGGTGATCTACGGGCTTTGGCTGACCGGACAGCTCAACCACGGTAATGCCAGCTTGAATCATATCGTCAGGTGGTTTGAGGTTCATCTGGAAGTTTCCATCGGCGTTCCGCAGCGCCAGTTCGCCAAGATTGAGCGCCGGAAGCGTTACAGTTCCACCAAATTCTTAGACCACATGAAAAATGCTATCCAGCAGAAGCTGGACGAAGATCACGGGGCCTGACGCGTCGCTGCTTTTACGGAAAACAGCAAATCTTGCAGCAGTTGACCCGCCTTCGCCGGGCTTCCTGAACGAAAGCGCTTCCAAAACCCTTTTGGGGTAGTACCCCAAAACTACCCCAAGAGGGTGACTTTTTGATCCGCAATCATTGCTCTCCCCTCCGGGCAGCTGCACCAAAACAGTTTTCTTGCGTTCAAGCCCGCTTTTCTTGCCAAGTTTTTGCCTCCTGCGGCCGGAATTGGCGCCTGAAATTAATTGAAATTTATTTTGGGGTACTACCCCAAAGCTCCTCCAATAACCTTCGCCGATACCTGCAATTTTGATCCCGGTGACCGTGCCATATCCGTTGGCACTGCACACCAAGAACCTTGGATCCGCCGTGCGGGACCAGGCCGTTCTTTGACATCGGGGGATGAAGCATTATCCTGCTAGCACCAGGAAATTTCGCGAAGGTGAGCGTCAAGCCGCAATATACCGAAAGCGCGAAGGCAGGCCTGCGGGCCCGTATTGTAGAATACGACGTGAGTAATCCCGAACTAACTGCCGGCTGAAGTGCATTGTACGGGATCGTTCCCCGCAGCCGGCGCATGAAAACAATCAGTAAAAAACTACAAAAGCGGCTGAGCGCCGCCTCCGCGAAATTAGAAATTGTCGTGACAGCGCTTGAAGCCAGCACCGAGGGGCCGTACCTGTCCCGCGGGGAAGCCTATGAGCTGTATGGTAAGGAGCAGGTCAAAACCTGGCTACAGCAGCAGCTCGTCAAGATGGAACATCCCGGCAAGCCCGGGCCTATCCGCATGCATAAGCTGTGGCTGGATTCACTGCCGGTTCTGGCAGAGATGGAATCCTGTCTCCAGGCAATCCTTGCAGAGCTGGAACCGAAGCCTAAGAAAGTGAAACTTTAATCATCCGTTATATGAGCCTATTAAACATTGTGAAGGAATTGAAGGAAACCGCCTCGCTGGTTGGTTTACTTGACCGCCTGGGCTATCAGCCTGTACCTAAGCACGGCCGCGAAGCGATGTATGTCAGCATGCTGCGAGATAACGATCGCAGCCCTTCGCTCAGCGTCAACGAGGTGCTGGGCGTCTGGTATGATCACGGCAGCGGCAAAGGTGGCAATATCATCGATTTCGGCCTGGCCTACTGGCCTCAGCTTACTTTCGGGGAGGTGGTGGCCAAGCTGCAGGAAACACTCTCCGGCGAGCGAAGCATCCCCCGCGAAAAGCGTCCCCGATTAGCCGTTAAGATCCCAACTTACAAAGTAAATGAGATCAAACCGCTGGGTACCCATCCGGCTATCACCGATTACCTCACGCGCCGCGGCATCTATCCGGCTGCCCGGCATTATCTTCAGGAAGTCTATTATCAAATCGATGATGGAAAAGGGGGGCGCCGGAAGTACTTTGCCGCCGGGTGGCAGAACGAGCTGCAGTCCTGGGAAGTGCGGAACCGGTTTTTCAAAGGCTGCATGGGGCTCAAGGGGATATCCTTTCTGCCGGGGGATAGCCGCCGCCTGTCGGTTTTTGAGGGCTTCATGGATTTTTTGAGCTGGAAGACTGAACAGCCCGGTGATGATCACAGCGTTATCGTGCTGAACTCGACTACCCTGCTGCAAGAGGCGATTCGTAAAGCCATCAGCTTTCCTTCTATTGACATCTATTTTGATTTGGACAAGACAGGAACGCAGGCTACCCGGGAATTTTTAACCCGCTTACCTTATGCCACTGACCGATCGGCGGCGTACAAGGGCTACAACGATTATAATGCCAAGCTCGAAGCCGGCGCCGCAATGGGAGAAGCGAAAGCGGCTGCATCCGGTATCTTTGACCGGGTGCGGGTCCCGTTCAGCAGGTGAGCATCGCGAAAAACTTTCCGTCGGGAGGTGATGCATAAGGCGTATCGCCTTGTGTTTTTGGGACGGCAAGATGTCTTTTTGTTACACCAAAAGTATCTTGCCCGCCGGGGGAAACAAAAAACTCGCGACTCGTTTTTTTATGGGAGAATCTAAGAAGCGGACCGGGCGCCGCCCGCTCACGGAAGGTAAAAAGTCCAGATTCGTCAACGTGCGGTTCACAGAGAAGGAAATGGAGCTGTTGGAACGGATGGAAAAGGAACTGGGACTTTCCCGTACGGAATTCATTCGCCAGCGGGCGCTATCAAATGTGGAGATTATCCTGATCAACTCAAAAGAACTAATCGCCGCGCTGGACCAGCTCGGTCGGGAAACGGGGTATATCGGGCACAATATCAATCAGCTTGCCCGGCACGCCAATACGCTCCATCTTCAAAGCCGGCTGAGCGAGAACGTGATCCGTGACTTCAATCAGCTGTTTGAGCAGTACCTGGTGCAGCAGCAAAAACTAGACATCGTGATGAGAAAGCTGATGCGTTTACCTGCCAGCCGTAAGATGCATTGATCTGCAGGTCCGGCGATATGCAGATACATGGTTATTGGTTTACCCGGATCCATCGTTCACCAGATAGCCCGTTATTGGGATAAATCGCTATGGCGATCGCCAGTTAGCTCATTATACAGGTAGGCTGTTCCGCCGCTCCAATGTTCACCGGTTATCCCTTTATATCGATACCTAAATCACTTGGTACGCCGATCTTCCGATGGTGCGATATACTGCACTAACGCACTATTGCAATAAAGTCATTCAGGTACACAGCACAACTGTTATTTCTTTACGTGGATCTTCCGATAGCTTGGTGATCGGCTCTGTTGCTGCCCGGCTGCGCCGCGGTCCAGCTCCGCCGGTATACAGATATCCTGATATACCGTTGTCTGCGGTTTGCACGTCAACGCGCATCATTCCCGCTGTTACAACATTTGGGCGAAATTCCTCTATTTAAATATTAGTGGGCCACCCCAGGCTCTATATGCCTTATAGCTTTATGATCGTCAAAATTTTGCCTAAGTCCTCGGCCGGGTTTGCCGGAGTGACCTATAACACGGATAAGATCGACCGTAACCAAGGCGAGCTGATGCAGGCGGCTAATTTTGGTGCGCTTGAGGGATTAGGTCGGCTGCGGCCGCAGGATTACATCAACTACCTGCAGCTGATTTCCTCACAGAACAAACGCGTCACCCAGCCGCAATTCCATGTAGTATTTTCCTCAAAAGGAGACTTGTACACCAAAGAGGAGCTGGCCGGTACGGCGGTTAAATGGCTCGGCGAAATGGGTTACGGTGAGCAGCCTTACCTCATTATCTTTCATCAGGATACGGCGCATAATCATGCGCATGCCGTCACCTCCAGGGTGGACAAAGGGGGTAAGAAGATCAATAGCGCCTTTGAGAAGGTCCGGGCGCAGCAGATGCTGGCCCGGGTGCTGGGCTTTGAATTTGCGCAAAGCTACCAGATCAGCACCAAAGCGCAATTCTATTTATTACTCGAGCGAGCCGGATATGCCGGGAAAGACTTTGATGAGCAGAAATTGCAGGCTTTGGTGAACAAACACCTGCCCGACAAGGCGCGGGCAGCGCAGATCCGCAGCTGGTTTGAAGCGTACCGGCAGCAACCGGATTTCGCGAATTTGATGCGGCAGCATTTTCAGCTGGATATCATTTTTCATTCAGCAGAGGGCAGGCAGCCGTACGGCTATACGGTCATTGATCATCAAACGCGTCAGGTGTTTAAAGGCAGCGAAATCCTGAATTTAAAACATCTGCTGTCCGCCGGTCTGACCGTAAGGCAATCGCTTGTTGGGGAAAGCCTGGTACCCTTGGTCTGGAATGCAACAGCACCAGCTGCGACAGCGCCTGAAACGCCCGCACCGGTTTATGTTCGTCCGGTTTCCATTGCTGCCGACATTGATGATGAGGCGATCCTGGGCCGCAACCGGCGCCGTAAACGAAAAGCCAGAACCAATACCCGCTAATACAAATTAATTATGAACTATTTATTCGGAAACCAAAAGGGCGGCGTCGGAAAGAGCACCCTCACCGTACTATCTGCCAATTTCCTGACGCTGGCCAGGGACCGGGAGGCCACGATCATTGATATGGATTACCAGCAGTCCATTGCCCAGAAATTTGACAAGGCCAAGGTGCTGGAAAACGCAGAGCCTTATGAGGTGCTGCCATCTACGCTGGAAACGTATCCCGTCCTGCACAATGTACTGAGCAAAAACAAAGGCCATGCGGTACTCATCGACCTGCCCGGCAAGCTTGACGATGACGGCCTGATCCCGGTTTTTCAGTCTGCGGATATCATGATCTGTCCGTTCTCCTACGACGAGTTTACGTATGAATCTACGGTACTTTTCACCGTGGTCTTCAAGCGGATTAACCCGAAAGCGAAGATATTCTTTATTCCCAACCGGATAAAGGCTAATGTGAAATTCGAGATCATGCAGGATGTGAATGAGCAACTGGCCAAGTTTGGGCCCATTACACCGGTCATACCTGACCGCATCGACTTCCAGCGCATCAGCACCTTTCATACGCCCTTGTCCCTGTTGCCACTGGTAACACCTGTATTCGACCCCATCTTTCAAAGCTTATGGAAAACCTGAAAAGCCTGGCCGATCAGCTGCGGGAGGAGCTGACTAAACCTGGAGCGTCCAAACCGAAGGCGGAGGCTGCAAAAGAAAAATCCCGCGTTTCTAAAAAAGCAGCAGCTGGCCCTGCAGAAATCGTTCAGGCCGTTCAGTCTTTTGACAACAGCAACTACAAAGCGATGGTACATGTGCGCTTCGATACGAAAACTGTCGACCTGATGAATCGCTTCAAGCTGGCTGCCGGCGTTGACGTGACCAAGCTGGTCGCCTTTGCTGTCCATCACCTCTTTGACACGCATCCTGAACTGAAACAAACCATTAAACATTACCTTCAAAACTTAGAATTATGACTTGGTTTCAATTTATCATCTGGCTCGCTGCAATCTACATCCTGTATTATGGCGGGCTGATCATCTGGGAACTGCTGCAAGCCAAAAGGCGGCCTTTCGGAGATGATCCTCATGAACTCACCTTCGTAGAGGAGTTTGTTCCGCTGCCAGCCGAATCCCAAGACCATGGGCCGGCTGCATCAGCTGATGTGTCTTCCGTGGTTTCCTCCGGCGGTGTGAAACTGAAAGACATTTTCAGACTGGCTCAGGAAGAGGCCATTGAGTACATCCGCCCGGTAAGTTTCTGACATGAAGCGATACCTCACCCTTACTGCTATCTGCCTGCTGAGTCTGCAACTGCAGGCACAGCCCGGCATTGCCGAAATGCAGCAGGCCCGACAGCAGTTGGCCTCATCGTTTTTCTCGGCTTTTGATCTCGCCCTGGTCTTGGCCACCCTGCTGGGGAGCTTCGGCGCAGTCAGGATCTATCACAACTGGCAGATGGGCAAGCCCCGCATGGATGCGGAGGTCGCAGCCTGGCTTTTTGCCGCCATCTTTGTCGTCCTCTCCGGGACGTTCCTGCAGGCTCTGTTCGGAATCTGATCGCCTGTTTACCTTTTAAAGGATTCCCGCTCTTACTTCAACAAAACCTCACATTCCATTTTGGGTGCTCTGACAAGCGTTTCGTGACCTGAACGCCGTTCTATCATACCCGGCTGCCGCTCCGGCAGCCTTAAAAGGTCACCGCCTGATTCTCTTTTTTTTCTTTCATGTTTAACAAAATAAAAAAATTACTGGCCGCAGCGCTGCTGTTGGCTTTTACTGTTCCAGCCTTCGCGCAAAGTGGTGTCAACGGCCTGAACACCGCAACTTCAACACTGAAAACCTATGTGGACCCTGTCAGCAACATTACGCTGGTCATCGGCGGCATTGTTGGTATTGTCGGTGCCATTCGGGTCTATTCTAAATGGAACAGCGGCGATCAGGACATCAACAAGGAGCTGATGGGCTGGGGCGGCTCCTGCGTTTTCCTAGTGGTTTCCGCACTGGTGGTCAAAGCATTCTTCGGCTTGTAAGATGATCCGGAAGTATGCGATTTATAAGGGGCTCCAAAAGCCCCTTATTTTCAAAGGTTTCAAAGGCAAGTTTATCTACTGGGGCATTGGCTTTTTGCTGACCGGCCTCATCCTGGGTGCGCTGACGATGTCGCTGGTCAACATGTGGCTGGGTGCAGTCGTCCTGGTCGGCGCGGTAACCGGTGGCCTGCTTTACACCGCCACCCGTCAGAAAGGCGGCCTGCATGCCAAGAGCCGCAGTATGACCATTTTTATTCTTCATCATTATGGCCCAAAAAACATTGTTTAATATTCCTTATGCCGGCGTCGACCATATCGGCGGTTATGATCTGCTGATTGGCCAGAACGGAGAATTGTCGGCTGTCCTTACCCTGACCAACCCGGTCCTGCGTTTTTCTGCGCATCCCGGCGCTTACGAGGAATTTCACTATCTGCTGATCAATCTGGTCAAGGTACTAGGTGACGGATATCTGCTGCAGAAACATGATATTATCAGCCGGCAGGCTTACCGGCGGACACCGAGTCCGGAATACCTCCAGCAGGCCTACGATGAGCATTTCGAGGGCCGGGAATGCGTCCGGCTGCAAACCTATCTTACCATTACCCGGCAGATCAAAAAAGGGGCGTTTTACGTCTATGATCCGAAATCGGTTATCCTGTTTACGCAGGCGGTAACCAAAGTGCTGGACCTGCTGCCTTCCGCCAGAACGCTGCAGGAAGCGGAGATCAATCTGTTGGTGCTGGAGCTGCTCGGCATGGAATTCGGCAGCTCTAACCTAGTGCTCAATAACATTCTGCCCGGAGATACGCAGCTTACCATCGGCGACAAAGCGGTCAGGTCCATATCCCTGGTCAACATCGACAGCATAGACCTTCCGCCGGAAGTGGGTGCCCATATCGAGCTCCATGATAAGGAAAGTTTGCGCGGCTTTCCGGTGGACATGTTGTCTTTTTTGTTTCGGGTACCAGCTGCCCAGGCGATTGTTTTTCATCAGCTCATCGAGATCCCAAACCAAGCAGTCGTGCTCCGCAAACTGGAACAGAAAAAGAAAAGACACTCGGGTATGCCGGACCCGGCGAATCAGTTGTGCGTAGAGGACATTGATGCGCTGCTGACCGATGTCGCCCGCGACAACCAGCTGCTGGTCAACTGCCACTTTAATATTGTGGTGACAGCGGCCACATCTGAGATTCAGAAGGCGACAAATTTCGTGGAGAGTTCGTTGTTTCAACTGGGCGTTATCCCGAGCCGGAATGCTTACAATCAGCTGGAGCTCTTCCGGACCCTGTTGCCCGGCAACGGCGTGGAGATGAAAGAATATGACTGGTTTTTGACCACCTGTGATGCGGCCGCCTGCTTTTTCTTCAAGGAGTCGCTTCCCCGGGACGAACCATCAGATTTTCTCCTGCGGTTTACCGACCGTCAGGGCATTCCGGTAGGTATCGATCCGGCGGACCTGCCCATGCGGACCGGCAGGATCAACAACCGTAACAAGTTCGTGCTCGGTCCGAGCGGCTCGGGCAAAAGCTTTTTTATGAATGCCCTCATGGAGCAGTACATGCTTTACAATATGGACATGGTAATTGTCGATACCGGCCACTCGTACTCCGGCTTGTGCAGTTATTATGGCGGAAAGTACATCACCTATTCAGACCGGTCGCCGATCACCATGAACCCGTTCCAGATTTCCGAAGCCGAATACAATATCGAAAAGAAGGATTTTTTGTGTACGCTGATCGGCGTAGCCTGGAAAGGGGCAGAGGGCGTATTTTCGCCGGTGGAGCGCGATGTGGTGGCGCAAGTCATTTCCGCTTATTACCAACGGGCTTTCGCCCAAAATACTGAGCTGAGCTTCAATACCTTCTACGAATTCGCACTGGACAAAATACCTGAGATCAAACAGGCTGAAAATATCAGCTTCGATTTCGATGAGTTCCGGTATGTGCTCAAGAAATTTTATCGAGAAGGCGAATTTGAGACGATTTTGAACAAGGACGCTGACCGCTCATTGTTCAGTGAAAGATTTATTGTCTTCGAGATCGATTCTATCAAAGAACACAAGATCCTCTTCCCCATAGTCACGCTCATCATTATGGATGTATTCATCCAGAAAATGCGCTACCGCTCGGACCGCCGGAAGACGCTGGTCGTGGAGGAAGCCTGGAAGGCTATTGCCAGTCCGCTGATGGCAGGGTACCTGCTATACCTATACAAGACGGTGCGCAAGTTCTGGGGAGAAGCCATTGTCGTGACCCAGGAACTGGGTGATATCATCGGCAACGCCGTGGTGAAGGACAGCATCATCAACAATTCGGACACGATCTGCCTTTTGGACCAGACCAAGTTCAAGGATAACTATCAGCAGATTGCAGCCTTGCTGTCAATCAACGAGACAGAACGTCGCAAGATTTTCACGATCAACCAGCTGGATAATGCCGAAGGGCGGGGCCGCTTCAAGGAAGTCTACATCCGCCGGGGCGCAACCGGGGAGGTTTACGGCGTGGAGGTGTCGCTGAAACAGTATCTGACCTACACGACCGAAAAGCCTGAAAAATCTGCTGTGGAATTCTACGCTGCTGTTTATGACTCCTATCCCGCTGGTCTGGATGCGTTTGTCAGGGATTTGAAAAACAGTGGCCAATCCCTGTCTGCATTCATTACCCATGTCAATCAAATTGCTTATGAAAATCCTCTTTAAAACTATCGTTCTGCTCTGTTTCCTGCACTTGTCCTTTCCTGCTTTGGCCCAGGAACTGGTGGTGGATCCGACCGTCTCCGGCGCGATTGCGGCACATGCCGGCGTGATCAACGGCCAGCTCAATACGACCAACAATAAGCTGGATCTGATCCAAAGGGGCCAGCTGGCGGTGGGCAGCCAGCTGGCTGTCGTCAGCAATCTCCAAAACCGGATTTATAACGGCTTAAGCCAGGTTGCTGCCGTCCTCAATAATCTCACGACCATCAAGGAGATTGCCGACTGCGGGTCCGATATCCTAAAGGATGTGGAAGGCGCCGTTAAGTTGGCAGCATCCGATCCGGTCCTGCTGCTGTTTGCCCAGCAGGGTGCCAGGGACTTTGAGACCCGGGCGACTTTGCTGGCGGCGGATGTCAGCGCCTTTGTGCTGAAAGGCGGTTCCGCAAATCTGATGGACTCCGGAGAGCGTGGAAAGCTCCTCAATCATATCGCTCAGGAAATGCGGATCTTGCGGGGAATTGCCTACGGCATGAACCGGTCGATGTACTGGGCCAGGATGAACGGCGTTCTGCGCTCGCTCAATCCCTGGGCAGCATGGCAAAGCCAGGATGTCCGGATTGCGAACGACGTGCTCACCAACGCAAAATACCTCAAACCATGATTCGATTACTATTCATCACGTTGCTGACGTTATGGTTGCAGCATGCCTTCGCCCAGCAGAAAGTATTGGATATAGCCGCCATGCATCAGCTTATCGGCGCTTCCGAAAATGAGTATGACCTCCAGCAGCAGGCCCGTACAAAACAGGCGGGCGTAAATGTGAACGAGCAGGCTAACTTGACCGTGCTGGCCCGGATCAAAAAGACTTACCGGGAGCTGCAGCAAAGGTATTCGACGCTCGGGACGGCCATCAATGTGGCGCAGATCGGCCTTAACGCCGGCCCCATGGTCAGCCGGATCGTCAGTTACCAGGCGCAGATCATCACGCTGGTGCGCCGGAATCCGGCACTGATCGCCATTGGCTACGAATCAGCACTCACCTTTGCGGCCCGGGCAGAAAGCCTTTTGCGGTTCGTCACGGGCCTGACCCTTTCCTACGGCGACATTAATCAGATGAAAGCGTCAGACCGCAAGATCTTATTCGATTATGTGTTGTCCGAGCTCAGCACCGTGCAGGAGCTCTCCGGGAATATGCTGAATATGATGCAGTACGCCAGCCTGGCCTCACTGCTCCGGGCCGCTAATCCCTTTCAAAATTTTATTGATGCCGACAAGCAGCTGGCCGGTCAGATTTTACAAAATGCCAAATATCTTAAATGAAATATCTTGATGTCATTATTCTGCTGCTGCTGTCCCTTTGCTGCCGGGCACAGCGCGTCGTCGTCGACCGGCAGCATCTGGCTACCGTGCTGCAGAACGGCACGGTCCGGAGCGCGGCCGAAAGTACCCATGAGCAGTATTTGTCCAAAATCTCCGGGAACATTGATGACCTGAACACGAATATGAGCTCGGTAGTGCTGGCACAGACCATCATTTATGAAAGCTTATCCAACGTCAACTCCGCATTGAAAGACGGATTAGCCGTCAGGAACATGGGGGTGATCATCGCCGATATGAGCCGTTATGTGAATCAGGCGCTGGACATCGCCAGGGACCAGCCCTATTTGCTGCTTTTTGCCGGAAGCATCGCCGCGCAGATGCGCACCCGTGCGACAGCTTTGGTGACGGACGTTTCCAGTTTCATTTTGAAAGAAGGCGATAATGTCCTGGCCGACTACAATGCACGCGATCAGCTATTGCGAAAGGTCACGCAGCAGCTGCAGATCCTGGACGGTCTGGCCTACGGCGCCTGGAAAAGCATTTATTGGGCCCGCCAGCGTGGGCTGATGGCCTCGGCCACACCTTTTGCGGCTTATCTCGCTCAGGATCAGGCCGTCGTCAACCGCATCATTCAGCAAGCTAAATATTTAAAACCATGAAAATATTTTTAATTGTTACCCTGGGGTTTTTGCTGCCCGGGCAGCACTGTCTAGCGCAGTCCGCCATACGGGACGAAAGTGTCCGCTACCAGCAGGAACGAATGGTGAGCCTGCAGTGGGACCAGAACAAGTTCACGCCCAAAGCAGGTTTTCTCAGTTTGAACCCTTACTACTGGCTGGTCTGGGGCCTGTTTCACCCAAGCTATCACAAGACAGACCGCCGTCCGCTCAGCGCCACCGGGCCACAAACCCAGCGGCTGGCCCTGATAGCCGCGCTGAACGCTACCGACAACAGTTATAGACTGCAGTCTGACACGGTCCGGAGCACGGCGTTGTCCGAGATCGCTGGTCAGTCAGGGCTGATTACGGATGCTGATCCGCTCTGGCAGCTCTACTATAAAAGCGAACTGGACCCGGTCATTAACCATTCTGCGGCACGCATACTCGCCGGACTTTCGCCGGCGGTAACCCAGGAGCTGCTGAGCGATGGCCTGTATGCCTGGTACAAAAACGAGCTGGATATGCTGGGTGAGCGGATCACAGCGGCACATGCCACCAATCTTGACCGGGGAAGCCGGATACTTGCTTACCACCGCTACCTGATGGAGTACCGGAAACTCGCCGGCGTCTGGGCCATTCGTACATCCGCTGCGGCAAGAACGCTCCAAATGACCGTTAACCAGCAGCGACTGAAGGCGGGATCGGTTACCGTCTCCCGCTGGACACCGCAGACAGATATTGAGATTGCCAACCAAGTCTTACAACATGTTCAATGAAAAAGAAAATTATTTTATCGTTTCTGCTGGTTGCGCTGGTCGGTGTAGCCTTCGGACAAAGTACTTCCGGCGATCACAAAACCTTGGAGTTCCTTCAGGGTGATGGCGTGTATGAGACAGGCATGATGGTGTTCTTAAAAGGGCTCAAAGATTCCGTCTGGAGCCACTTTGATTTTTTTATCACCGATGCCAAAGCGCTCGCCGCTATTTTTATGATCATTTTTTTTGCGATCCGCTCCTATGAGATGATGGTGGGTGACAAACAATTGGAAGTGATGCCGCTCCTCAGGCCGTTTGGCCTGGCCATGATCATTCTCTGGTGGGGCGTCTTCGTGAAGATGCTGGCCTTCCCGACAGACCTGGTCGCTAATCAAACCGAGCAGATGTTTCAAAGTGAGCAGACTATTGTGAACAATCTGCGCTACACCCGCTCTACTCTCATGCTGGCCGTGGCCAATTCGTTGTATACCTTTCAGGCGCAGACTGAGGTCGCCGAAAAGGAAAGCGATACCTGGTACGGTCAGGCATGGGACACCGTCACCAGCACGGTCAAGGAAGGCATTAGCACGGTGGTGTCGCCGCTGCTTGAACTCAAAAACCGCCTCACCGTCGGTATGCAGCTCCTTTTTACGCAGCTCCTGGAGCTGCTGGGCATCTGGATTCTGCGGCTGGCCGTGTACATCGTGTTCCTGATCCAAATCATTTATTCGACCATCCTCATTATCCTCGGACCCTTTGCGGTTGCAGTGAGCATTCTGCCTGCCTTTCGCGATAGCTTCAGCACCTGGATCGCGCGTTTCATTTCAGTAAACCTGTACTCGGGTATTGCGTACCTCATCATGTACCTCTGCGGGCTGATGCAGGAATATGCTTTGAATTCAGAGATCAGTAAATACAAGGAACTGGTCGGGGAGGACGGGCTCAGTGCCAACATTGAAAAAATGGCCCTGTTTGCCGGCAACGGCATCCTTTCCTTTGGAACGGTCATCATCGTGTTTATGATCGGCGCCATCTGTATGTTTACCGTGCCCAGCATTTCCACCTGGATCATCTCCACTTCCGGCATCAGTAGCGCCTCCTCCACCTTTGGCCGCAGTGCCGGCACGGTGTGGGCAAGTGCACGCAAGATCACCGGTTCTTTCTTTTAATCCCTGTTTTTTTAACCACGCCAATGGGCCGGCATGATCTCGTGCCGGCCTTTCTTTTAGATGCTATTATGATTATCCGAAATATCGAATCCAAGATCCGCCTGGCTACTTTTCTTTCTGCCGGCAGTTTGCTGGCAGCGCTGGCGATTGTCGCCATCAACGCCGTGTGCACTTACCGCCTCGTGTCTAATGCGCAAAAAAACATTTACATCCTCGATAACAATGTGCCTATCCTGGCGCGCCAGACTGATATGCAGATGAACCGCCCGGCGGAATACCGGGCACATATCGATCTTTTCCACTCGCTGTTTTTCTCCCTGACGCCTGATGATAACTACATGGAATACCAGATGAAAAAAGCTATGTATCTCATTGACGAGTCCGGGATGAAGCAGTACAACAATTTAAAGGAAAACGGCTTTTTCAATTCCATTCTGTCGTCCAGCTCTGTTTTGACTTTGGAAACAGACTCCATTCACATAGATCCGATCCGGAAAATTTTCCGCTATTACGGCCGCCTGAAGATTGACCGGCGAAGCTCGACCGTCGTCCGCTCCCTCATTACGGAAGGCAGCCTTAAAGATATCCCCAGGAGCGATAATAATCCTCACGGGGTCATTATCACCGGCTGGAAAACCTTGGAAAATAAAGATATCTCCAATGTGGAAAAGAATACATTCTAACCGAGACCCGAAGGATACCCTCCAGCGGGAACTGCGCAGGGAATTTGGACGCTACTTCGGCGCTGCCGGAACAGGCCTCAAGGCTTTGGTCAGCAAAAAACCAAAATGGACCTTCGCATTCATGGCGGTACTGCTTGCCCTTTCCGCCGTGCTTTCCTTTACCAGGCCCCGGCCGCCTGCCGGCCGCGGGCAGCAGGCGGCCAGGGCCGTGGAAGTCAGTGACGGATTTAGGCAGCTGATGCATACCACGGCCAGGCTACGGAAGACCATCGAACTGAAAGGACTTATCGACAGCCTTGCGAAAAAACCGCGGTTGACCGGTGCGGATAGTGTTAGGTTGAACCGGGCGCTGGACAGCTTGGCTGCTCTTCAAAAAATATTAATCCATCCTCGATATGAACATTAACTTTAAACAGCCCAAATTCGTGCTGCCGCTGATCCTGCTTCCTTTCTTCTGCCTGTTCTTCTACGTCTGGCACAGTTCTAAAGGAAAGCCGCAGACAGCAGCGCAGGCGCAGGATAGCCTTAATCCGAACATGGGTAGCGTCTCGGGAGCTGTACGCCGCAGGCAGCTGGCCGATAAGCTGGACGCTTACCGGAATGCTTACAAGGAAGCTGACGGCTTGAGTGCGGTAGCGGCCATTCCTGCCGAAAAGTCCGGCGGCCCGGGCGATAACGATCTGGCTGCAGGTGCTCAGCAGCGAAGAATCGACTCTATGCAGCAGTTGATGCGTATCCCTGCTGCACTTCATCTGCCTGCCGGCAATGTCGCCCGCATGAACCATCCTGACGTGTCTGCAGCGGTCGCCGCTATCCGGCAGCGGTCTACGGAAAGATCCGTCCCCACAACCCGTTCAGCAGATCCGATGGACGTCTTCCGCCAGCAGATGAGTATCATGGACAGCCTCACGCGGCAGAATGACCCTGCCTGGAAGGAGGAGCAGCGTAAGAAGCAGTTTGCAGACCAATTGACGAAAGCCCGTTTAAGCGCACCGAAGCTGAACGTGAGCAAAGCCGGCGGTGCCGGTTCTGATTTTAATACCATCATCCCCGAAGAACGCCTTTCCTTTATTGGCGCGGTGATCGATGAAAATGTCACTGGGTATGCAGGCTCGCGAATCAGGTTGAAACTGCTCGACGATATTCAGGCCGGAGGCCAGATCATTCCCAAAGACACCTACCTGTATGCGCAGGTGACCGGTTTTTCCGGGCAGCGGGTGACGCTGGCCGTAACTTCCATCCTGATTGCCGGAAAGATTTTGCCCGTCAGACTGGATATCTACGATCAGGACGGCCTGCCGGGCCTGTATGTGCCGGCGTCTGCCTTTCGTGACTTTAGCAAAGACCTTGGCGGCAGTTCCGTTCAAGGAATCACGCTGGACGGCGGTTCCGGAACCAGCCAGTTCATGATGAGTACGCTGGATAAGTTCTTTCAGTCTACCTCATCAGCCATCGCCGGTATCATCCGAAAAAACAAAGCCAAGCTCAAATTCAACTCTTTCATCTACCTCATTGATCCCGATGCGCTACAGAAAGCGCAAAAAACTTACTGACATGAAAAAACCTACAATGTACTTCTTGTTGATGCTGCTTTCCGCCGCGGCTATGGCGCAGCCCAATGACACCGTAAGCCTTGCGGCCGATGCCACTGTGCATTTTCTTTCGCCGGAACCCATCCGTTATGTGGACATCTCTACCAAGACTCTGACCGGCGACCTGCCCCTCAAAAACGTCTTCCGCTTGAAATGGAAGGACAGTGCCAGAACTTTTCCCGATGCGACGGTTACCATTGCCGGTGAGAAGTACATGGCGCAATACCGCGTGGTTCAGGGCAGGGGCGGCCCGCAGACCATCGAAATTGGCCCCGAGGACATGCGGCCGCTGAATATTTCCGGCGTGACTTTTTCTGAACCGCAGCTGCACGCTTTGTCGCTGCGCCTGTTTGCCAGAAAGCCGGACCGAAAAATCGGAAACGCGCAGGCGTTCGGTTTGAAAGGCCGGCTCAATCACATCTACGCTGCCGGTGATTACCTCTTTCTGGATCTGGGCTTCGACAACAAGACCCGTCTGCAGTACAGCGTTGACGCCCTGCGTTTTCGGGTCGAAGATCAGAAAGTGACGAAGGCTGCCAACAACCAGTCGGTTGAGATCAAGCCGGTCTTTACCTTATTTGACATCCCCCAGTTCAGCAGGGGGTACCGCAACATCTTTGTGTTTAAAAAAATCTCCTATCCCGGGCATAAGCGGCTGACGATCGAGCTGAGCGAAAAGCCGCTCTCCGGGCGCACGTTAACCCTGCGTATTGCTTACCAGGACGTTTTGGATGCAGACGTCATATCGTTTTAATCTTACATCATGACCGATTCCATTGCTTACGATTACCTCAGGCTCGTACTGGAGGAGGAATTTCTGCCGGTATACCTGCGCTTCTCTAACCTGGGCATTCTGCATTACGAGCTGACTAATATCCAGGAGCTCTGCGCTCCGCTGCTTGAGGGCCTGAATGATGATGACCGGTTTCTTCGCTATGAAGTGATCGGCACGATAGCGGACTATTTACAGGAGGTTTAGATGGCATTTCACACCGAGAAAAAACTAGCGGACAATATCGCGGCTATTCAGGCTGCACTCAACTTTACAGCGGGTTTAAGTACTGCAGGTGATGCCATCGGAAAATTGCTGCCGTATGCGGGTTTCGGCGGCATCAAAGCAATTCTCTACGGTGCCGGGGATCTGGCTTCCTGGCAGCAAATGAACGCTTCTGCTGCAGATTTGAAACTGCATCCGCAGATCGTTGCGCTTCATGAATTGTTGAAAGGGAAGTTACCTGCGAATGATTATAAAAGGGCTGTCGAATCCCTGAAAAGCAGTGTGCTGACGTCTTATTACACACCCAAGTTTCTACCCCGCGCCATCTACGCTGCGATGGCGGATGCCGGCATCCGGCCCAAACGACTTTACGAGCCCAGCGCAGGTGCAGGCGCCTTTATTCTGCCGGCACTCCGCATCTTTCCTGAGCTGCAACATGTGGACGCGGTGGAAAAGGATGTGCTCACTGGCAGGATCCTGTCTGCCATTTTTAAATGCGCGGACATTCCGGGACGCGTTCAGATTTCGGGACTGGAAGAAACCTCGCCTTCGGAACGGGAAAGGTCCGATCTGGTGATCAGCAATATTCCTTTCGGAAACTTTTCCGTCTACGATCCGGCTTATAGCCGGGCGGGAATCAGTTCCAAAATTCACAACTACTTCTTTGCCAAGGGGCTGGACAAATTGCAGGACGGCGGCATACTGACCTACCTGGTTACCGATGCCTTCTTGAACAGCCCGTCCAACGAGACGGCAAGAAAATTTCTGTTCACCTCAGCCGACTTTATCAGCGTGGCGGCACTGCCGGCCAACCTGATGCTGGATACCGCGAATGTGGAAGTGGGCACGCATCTGCTGATGGTGCAGAAGAATAATCATAAGGATTCGCTGAGTGTCGAGGAGCTTGAGCTGATCGCCACCGTATCCCGGCAGAATCAGTATGGCGAATATTCGGTGAACAGCTACCTGGCCTCGGAGCCTTCGCGCTGGATGGGAAATGAACTGCGGGAAAGCACGAACGCTTATGGTCAGGCAGCAGGCGTGCTCTGGCAGTCCGGTGAAATGGAGGTTGTCGGCGATCAGCTTGCAGCTCTCCTCGGGAAAGACCTCCAAAGAATCGATCGCCGCAAGTGGCAGGATATCTCCCTTGCGGGCCAGGCACAGGAGATGCGCTTAACCTTCTTGCCTGTGCCGGAAGTTAAACAGCAAACCATGAGCGGGCAGCTGGGCCTGTTTGACCAGCGACCGGAAATCAATATTACCAGCGCCTACCTCGATGACCTGGACCGGGCAACGGTGGCCGCAGAAACGGCGCGGCTGGTCAGCGTGCTCCGTACAACAGATAAGCCTGCCCATGACAGTCTGTTGTTAATTACAGCACGTGCCAAATCGAGCAACCGTTACCTGTACCGGCTGTATTCGAATGTAGCAGAGGTAAACCCGCCGGCACAATGGCTGTCGGGGCATTCCGTCGGTCAGCATTTGCAGGCGATCACCGCTTCTTTACGCCGCTTTGCCCATGATTTCCGGTACGAAGGCGATGCGACGCTGGCCGGGCAATTTGATCTGGGCGGCCAGCGCCCGAAACAAGTGAAGGATCTGCGGCCTTTCTACAGCAAGGATACCCTGGTGATTTTAGAGAACCAGGTTGGACTGCTGGGCGAAGTGGAGGCTTCAGGTGCGATATTCAAACCCTTGGAGCCGCCTCCTGATCTGGCTTTCTACAGTGACTATGTCCAGCTGCGGGATACCTACCTGGAACTTATGGACCTTGAATCGCAGCAGTTGATCTCGTTTCCCGATATCAGAAAGGCCTTGAACATTTGTTACGAGGCCTTTCTCGTGAAATATGGGGAGCTCAATAAAGGGCAAAACCCTTCCCGGCTGCTGCTTGATCCGGCATTCGGCTTCCGGATGCTTTCTTCCCTGGAAGTCCGGGACGGTGAGGGATTTATTCGCTCGGATATCTTCCACAGCCCAATCTTTCCCCAGCGCAAGGTGCTGAAGACGGAGGATCCGGCCGAAGCCCTGGCCATCTGCCTCAACGACGTTGGCCGTGTAGATCTGGATAGGATCGCAGCCGCAACAGGCCTTGCGGCAGCGCAGGTCATCAGTTCACTCGAAAAGCAGATTTTGCTGAATCCGGAGTCCGGACAATGGGAGACCGCGGACAGTTATCTCTCCGGCAATGTAGTAAATAAGCTCAAAGCGGCGGAACAAGCCGATGTTCGTCAGCCCGGAGACCTCCAGGTCGCCCGCAGCCTGGCTGCCATTCGCCGGGTGCAGCCCGAGAAGATCCCTTTTGAGCTCCTGGACTTCAATCTGGGTGAACGCTGGGTGCCCCTCGACTTCTATGAACGTTTTGCGAGCCAGCTGTTCCAAACCGAGACCCAGGTCGGTTATTTCCCCTCTTTGGATACGTTCAAGGTAAGTTACGGACGGGGCAACACCATTACCAATGAGGAGTATGCCGTGGTGCCCAGGGCCAGTGACCGGATGACAGCCCATACGCTGCTGGAGCATGCCTTGGAAAACACCAGCCCTTACATCACCTATCCGGTAGAGCGGGACGGCAAAACGGTCCGGATGCCGGACACGGAGGCGATTCAAAATGCACACCGCAAGATCGAGTCGATCCGCTCGAAGTACAATGCCTGGCTGCAGGAACTGTCACCGGAAGATAAGCTGCTGCTGGAAACGATTTATAACGAGACGTTTAATTGTTATGTGCTCCGGCAGTTTGACGGTAGTCACCTCAGGTTTCCGGGACTGGATTTTCAGGCGCTTGGCATCACGGACCTGTACAGTTCCCAGAAGGATGCGGCCTGGCGGGTGATCCAGAACCGCGGCGCCCTGATCGACCACGAGGTGGGCCTGGGTAAAACACTCACGATGATCGTCGCGGCAGCAGAAATGAAGCGCCTGGGGCTTATTCACAAGCCCATGATTCTGGCGCTGAAAGCCAACGTCGCACAGATCACGGAAACGTTCCGCAAAGCTTACCCGAAAGCACGCGTGCTGGCTCCCGGCGAAAGTGACTTTGAGCTGGCCAAACGGCAGCGTCTTTTTCACGAGATCAAGAACAATAACTGGGACTGCATCATCCTGACGCATGACCAGTTCGGCAAAATTCCGCAGTCACCCGAGATCCAGCAGCAGATTTTTGAAACCGAGCTCGATCATGTGGAGCGGGATCTGGAAACCCTGCGTGACCTGGGCGGTGAGATCAGCCGGAAAATGCTCAAGGGCCTGGAGATACGGAAGTCGAACCTCGAAAACAAGCTGGCAGAGGTACTGAACGCTATAGAGACTCGGAAGGATAAGGGTATCAACTTTCAGGAGATGCACGTCGATCACCTTTTCATCGATGAGTCACACAAGTTCAAGAACCTGACTTTCACCACGCGTCATAACCGGGTAGCGGGCCTGGGCAATATACAGGGCAGCCAGAAGGCGCTCAATATGCTCTTTGCCATTCGCACCCTGCAGGAAAAGCAGCAATCCGACCTATGTGCCACCTTTTTGTCCGGTACGCCCATCTCCAATAGTCTCACCGAGATGTACCTGATCTTTAAATATCTCCGGCCAAACGAAATGGACCGGCAGGCCATTTCCAACTTTGACGCCTGGGCTGCGGTGTATGCGCGCAAGACGGTGGACTTTGAATTCTCTGTGACCAACGAGATCCGGGCCAAGGAACGTTTCCGTCATTTCATCAAGGTGCCGGAGCTGGCCATCTTCTATAACCAGATTACGGACTATAAGAATGCCAAACATATTCAGCTCGACAAGCCGGAACTGGAGGAGGTGCTGGTCAATATCAAACCGACGCCCGATCAGCAGGATTTCATTAAACGCCTCATGCAGTTTGCCAAAACCGGTGACGGCAAGCGGCTGGGCCGGCAGCCGCTTTCGCCGGAGGAAGACAAAGGCCGCATGCTGATTGCCACCAACTATGCCAAGAAAATGGCGGTGGATATGCGCCTGGTCAATGAACATGCCTTTGATGATCACCCGCAGAGTAAAGTCAGCGTCTGCGCGCGCCAGGTCGCAGAGATCTACCATGAGAGCACGCGCCATCGCGGTACGCAGATCATTTTCAGTGATATCGGCACGCCGCGTCCGGATGGTTTTGATGTTTATAATGCCTTGCGCAGCAAGCTGGTGGAAGATTTTGGTGTGCCCGCTGCACAGATCACGTTCATCCATGACTGGACCGACCGGAAGAAAAAAGAGCTGTTCTCGCTGATGAACGACGGGCGCATCCGGATCCTGCTCGGTAGCACCGAAAAAGCCGGGACCGGCCTGAACGTGCAAAAGCGGATCGTCGCCATGCATCACCTGGACATACCCTGGAAGCCTTCAGAATTGGAGCAGCGGAACGGACGCGGTGCCCGGCAGGGCAACTGGCTGGCCAAAGCGCATTATGACAATAAGGTCCGAAACTTTATCTATGCCGTAGAGCAGTCGCTGGATAATTACAAGTTCAACCTGCTTAAGAACAAGCAGACCTTCATCAGCCAGATGAAAAGCGATCAGCTCGTGGTCCGGACACTGGACGAGGGCGCGATGGATGAGCAAAGCGGCATGAACTTTTCGGAATACATTGCCATTCTTTCCGGGGATACATCATTGCTGGAAAAGACTCGCCTGGAAAAGAAGGTCGCGGAACTGGAAAGTTACAAGTCCGCCCACTTCAAGGAGGTAGCCCGCAGCCGTTATCTCCTGGAGGACCTGGAAAATCGAAAGATAACCACTTCCCAAAGACTGGATCTGGCTGTAACAGATGAAAGTGCTTACCGAAAATTGTTGCGCTATGACGATGAGGGCCTAAAACGCAACGCATTACGGCTATTTGACCTGCCCGATGCCGATGCGGTGGCCGCGGGCAAGCGGCTGATCCAGCTCTATCACCGGTGGGAACCGAAAGATAAGCTTCCAGAGCAGCGGATCGGTGAGCTCTATGGCTTCGATCTGTACATCAGCCTGAAAGTCAATTATTCGGAGGAAGGTGACGAAAAAATTCGGCGCCTTTATGCTCAAAGCCGGGAAACTGGCATCCGCTACCTGCAGAATGACGGCGCGCCGAATGTAGATAATCCAAAACTTGCGGCGCGTTATTTTCTTAACAGCATCGACCGGGTCGGCAGCATCGTGGAAAAGTACCGTCAGGAGCTCCTGGAACTGAACGAGAAAATACCGCAAGTGCGGGAGCTGACGCTGAGGCCGTTTGAAAACGAGGCCGAACTCTGGGAATTAAAGGACAGCCTTACCTTGCTGGAGGACGAAATCACACGTAATATCCAGGCACGCGAACAGCAGGAGCAGCAGGCGCTGGCTGAAGCCGATAACACGGAAGGCCAAGTTCCTGAACAGACCGTCAGATCATCTGTAAAACGCTAAATCAAATTTTATGGAAGAAACCCGTGAGCAGCAGAAGCTGCATGGTTTCCTGCAATGCGGCATCTACGTGTCCATATTCCTGGAAGCTATTGTCTTTATTTATCCGAAAGCCCCTTTCTGGGGCTTTTTCATATCCGTGATCAGCCGGCTTTCCCGCCTGCCTGTTTATCATGACCTGATTTACAGCAAGCTCGCCACCTTTGCGCTGATCTGCCTGGTCAGCGTAGGTACGCTCTCCAAGAAAAAAGTGGACCTCGAGCCTGCGCAGGATATTGTTTACCCGCTGGCGCTGGGGCTTGCCTTGTTTTTTGGCAGCCTGGTATATTTCGGCCGGGCGTCGCCGTGGGTGTTTGCGCATACGAAACTCTATGATATGGTTTATGTGGTGTGTTCCTTCATGGGTGCGCTGCTGGTGAGCTTCGCTATGGATAACATTTCGAAGATCATCCGCTCGGGCCTGGGCAAGGATAAATGGAATACCGATGCGGAGAGTTTTCTGCAGCCGCAGCAAAAGTTGGAAACGCCGTATTCAGTCAACATCCCGATGCTTTTTTACTACGAAAAAAAGGTAAGGTCCGGCTGGATCAACATCTGCAATGTTTTTCGCGGCACGATGGTTATTGGTACGCCGGGTTCGGGGAAGAGCTTTTCTGTTGTGAACCCGTTTATCCGCCAGCTCATTGCCAAAGAGTTTGCCGTCTGCCTGTACGACTTTAAGTTCCCCGATCTGGGCGAGATCGCTTATTACCACTATCTGCTGGCCAAGCAGCGCGGAAAGCTGAAAAGCTTTGCTTTCCATGTCATCAACCTGGATAATGTGGCCAGGAGCCGGCGGATCAATCCCTGGCGGGCAGACTATATCCGGACGCTGGCCGATGCCGCGGAAACCGCGGAGGCGCTGGTTGAAGCCTTAAAGAAAGGCGATCGCTCCGGCGGCAGCGACCAGTTCTTTACCCAATCCGCGATCAATTTTTTGGCTTCCTGCATTTATTTCCTCAGCAAGCATGAGGGGGGAAGATATTCGAGCTTTCCACATGTGCTGGCGCTGCTGAACCGGAGCTATGAGGAGATCTTTAATGCGCTGATGTCGGAGCCGGAGCTCAAATCGCTTTTGTCTCCGTTCATGACCGCCTACCATGCGCGGGCTTTCGATCAGCTGGAGGGCCAGGTCGGCACGCTCAAAATCTTTATCAGCCGCCTGGCAACAAAAGAAACCTTTTGGGTCTTTTCCGGGGATGATTTTAACTTGAAGATCTCCGCAAAGGAAAGCCCGGGCATACTGGTGCTGGCCAACGACCCGAATACGCAGAACATCAACTCGGCCTGCTATTCCATCATCATCAACCGCCTGGTCAAGCTGATCAACTCCAAGGGTAACCTGCCTTCTGCGCTGATCGTGGACGAGGTACCGACGCTTTTTGTGCATAAGATCGAGAACCTGATCGCCACGGCTCGCTCGAACAAGGTAGCCGTGCTGATGGGGCTGCAGGAACTACCGCAGTTTAACCAGCAATACGGGAAGGATACGGCAGCCACGATTACCTCCGTGGTCGGGACGGTGCTTTCCGGCGCGGTACGGAATAAAGAAACCTTGGAATGGCTGGAACGGCTGCTGGGCAAATCCAAGCAGATCGGTGAAGGCCTGTCAATTGACCGCAACAAAACTTCGACCTCGCTGAACGAGAAGCTGGAAGTGCTCATTCCGGCAGGCAAGATTGCCTCCTTGGGCAGCGGCGAGATGGTGGGGGTGATTGCTGCGGATGCCGATGAACGCTACACCGGCGAGTTCAAAACCTCTGCCGTCAACTGCCGGATCAATTTAGACATGGCTGCCATCAAACGGGAAGCGGCAGCTTACCGGCAGCTGCCGGAGTACTACGATTTCGGTGGCAGGCAGGATGAAAAGCTGCGCGAGAACTTTCACCGCATCAGCCAGGAAGTGCAGCTGCTGGTGGCCCGCTTCAAACCGGTGGAATCGCCTGTGCCCCCTAAAGGATCATTTAAGAACAATTAATTCCATGTATCATGAACGCAGATGAACTGACCGGGCTGACGGTAATGGTGCACCCGCTGCTTTGGGATGACCCGGCCGGCAGAGCCGGACAGATCGGTACCATCATAGACGCTGACAGCGATGGCGATGACTACCTGGTCCGTTTCGACGATAAGTTGCGGGCGCATTACAGCGCCGGCGCGCTACAGGTGCTCCAGCCTCCCGAGAGGCTTTACGAGCTGATGGAAAACCGGGCCTCCTCCATATCGCCGGCCATGCGAAAAGACCTGCACAGCGTGGCTTTGCTGCAGACTTATGGTTCTGTTAAGCAGCGGCGGACCGCATTGGAGCTGGTGCAGCAAAACGAACAGCTGCAAGGCTATGCGGTGCTTGGCCTGGATGAAGCCCTCGCGCAGGACCGCCGTCATCATATCGGCCGCTAACCTTCAATTTGAATGAACTATGAAAAATTTTGAAAACCTGAACGGGTCGCTGGTAATAGTGCGTCCCGATTTTCATGACGACCCGGTCCGCCAGCAGGGTAAGGTCGGTGTCGTCAACTATGCCCGCGAGGGCGATGAGATCTATGTAGGCCTGCTCAACGGTGCGCAGGGCATCTACAGTAGCCAAGACCTGATGCTGCTGAAGCATAAGGTCGAAATCCTGCAGGAATTGAATGATAAGGGCTCCTCCATGAAGCTGGATGATTTTAAGGCACTTTACAAGATCATGCTTCTCCAGGAAAAAGGCACATCCACGGCTATGGTGGGCGCGCTGCAGCTGGCCGCTGAAAATCCCGGTATCTGGGATAAAGCGCTGATGACTGCCGCGCCGGTCAGGGAATTGGAAATCAGCAAATCCTACAGCCGGTGAAGGGCTGCCTCTTAGCCCTGCTCGTCTGCCTGCCGCTGCGGCATCTGCAGGTCAATTCGGCTTTTGGATACCGATTACATCCGCTTACCGGAAGTGCCCGGTTTCACGAAGGCGTTGACCTGCATGCCCGTCATGACACAGTGTTTGCCGTACTCGAGGGCGATGTGCACCGCATCGCCGCTGACCCTGCTTTAGGCTGGTATATCGTTCTGCGGCACGGCGCCGTGGAAACCGTTTACGGCCACCTCAGCCAGGTTTGGGTCACCGCTTCAGATACGGTCACGGCGGGCGAACCCATCGGTATGACGGGAGCGACTGGCCGGGTAACCGGCGAGCACCTGCATTTCGCGGTGCGCTACCGTCAAAGCTTTATTAATCCTATCAAATTCCTTCAGGCGCTGCTCCGGTGATCGGAAGCAGTGCATAGTAAATCAATAATTTAACAATATGGCCAAAAACTTTAAGGCACTTCCGGTCCAGCTTTCAGAGAAGCTGGTCCAGGAAATCAAGGACGGAACTTCGCTTTTCCAGCAGCCCGTCCAAGAAAACGGTCGTCCGGCTTTTGTTACGCCGGTTAACCCGGTAACCGGTAAAGGTTACAGCGCCATGAATGCGCTGATCCTGGGCATGCAGCGGCATGAAGATCCACGCTGGCTCTCCTTCGATGCCGCTCGCTTTGCCGGCACACCGGTCAAGAAGGATGCTGCGGCGACGATGATCGAATTCTCCAAAAGAACCGAGATCCAAAAAATGCGTACGCCGGATGATAAGCCGATCAAAAATGAGGAAGGCGTCACGCAGACGCGTACGGTCACCTTCGATAAGCCGCAACCCACCAAAAGTTTTCTCTTCAACGGCAGTCAGCTGAATGGCATTGAGCCGCTGGAGGAATACCTCAGTAAAATGGGCGCGGCAGAAACCCTGAATCCGGTTGAGAAAGCGGCCAACTTACTCGAATCCAGCGGCGCCACGATTATTGAGGGCGGCCAGGAAGCTTACTATGATCAAAAGCGTGATGTTATCTTCCTGCCGGAGAAAAGCGCTTTTGAGAATGAAACCAAATATTACCAGACGGCCATCCACCAACTGGCGCACTGGTCCGGGCATGAGAGCCGTCTGAACCGGCCGATGGAGGGCAAATTTGGTTCGCTGGAGTATGCGCGCGAGGAACTTCGCGCGGCCATCGCCGCCATTCTCATTGGCGGACAACTGAAACTGGGCCATGATTTCGGTCAGCAGAAGTCTTACATGGGCGCTTTCGCCAAAATATTGAAGGACGAGCCCTTTGAGGTCGCCAAAGCCGCCCGGGATGCGCAGCGTATTACCGGCCTGCTGCTGGGTACGGGCCGCGAGCGAATCCAGAAGCAAGCAGCTGCCAAGCCCCCCGGATTTGCCAAAGGGGATGAGATCGCTTATCTCGATACGGCCTACAAGGTGCTGGAAGTATACAAGAACAAGAGCATCAAGGTTGAGGATACCCAAGGCACCAAGCGAACCGTCAAGCCCAGCGACGGTCTGTTTCAGTCCCTGCTGGAAGCCAAGACAAACCCCCGCGGAGAAGACCGCGCAGTAGGAGCAGAGCCTGAATTGCAACAAACCTATAAAATGACGCGCTAAAATGAACCTGATCAGCTTTAACGAACAAAAACTTCCCTTGCGGGACCTGGAAACCATAGGGCTCGCCGCCGGCGGCCAGCTGCTGCTGAACGTCGATGACCTGAAGGCCCTGCTGTCGGGCCGCAGAACCGGTCTGCTGGAATTGCACGACCTGGAAGCCGAAAACATCAGAATCAAATCGCTGCAGGCAAAGATTTCCTTGGTGAACGGCCCGGACGGCAAAGTGGATTTGCTCATTCATCCCGTTTACCGCAAAGCAGCAACACCAGATTTTCTAAGTGATGCTGAATCGGCGCAGCTCCAGAAAGGGGAAGTTGCCAGTCTGCTGAAGATCACCAGCGACACCAAAGGCAACAAGACTGAGCGCCTCGTCGAATTTGACGCCGATACCCGCGAGTTCATTGTTTCGGATACGGAAAAGATCCTGGTGCCGGATATGGTCAACAACGAATTCCTGACTCCGGCGCAAAAAGAGCGTTACCGGAAAGGGCAGGAGGTAGAACTGGCAGACCGTACCCGCTTTACCTATTCCGGGGTGGATGCCATCGGCGTTCGTTCCAACAAAATTGCCCTCATCGCCTCCATTCTGATCGACGGGGGGCTTTCGTATATGGTCTATAAAGGGCTGAATGCGCTGTTCAACCAGCCGAGGGACGAAAAAGAAGCCGTGCACCTCAGCCCCGGCTACCGCCATGCGGAGCAGGAGGCCGCAGAACAGTTCCGCGGCATGCCCGAACGGCCGCACCGTTCCCATAACCGGAACGGCAGCGCGCGCTGATGAATGCCCTTCTAAAAAGGCTTGGCCTCTCTCATCAGGTGCAGGCCTTTTTCCATGCGGATGAGTTGTCCTTTGATTATGGCGGCACACGGGAGATATACGATGAAGGATTTCATTATGTACCCACCACCGCTCACGTATGGCAGGCCGGTGACCGCTATGCCCGGGAGGTGATCATTACTTCGTCTGCCATGGAAGCCGTGGCCTGGTTTGCCCTTAAAAAAAACGCTTATCAGGCCGGAAGCGGACTGGCCCTGGTGTCTTTGGGAAACCTGCCATCCCCCGAACAGCTGGACTGGGTACGCCGCACCTTTCCGCGGCGCAGAATCACCCTGGTATTTGGCAATCATCTGCTGGGTGCACTGACTGACATCCGGGTGGCGGGCTGGCTTCAGGGGAAAAACCTGCGCCTGCGCTGGCAGAAAGAGAAGGTTGAGATTAGCCTGGGCCCGCGGCAGACCTGGCTGGAAGAAGCGCATTGCAGTTTGCACCAGGTAGAGAAGGCCTTTGGGCTGCGCAGCGGTATCCGTACCTGTAAGCCTAGGGTTCACGCCACTTATTTAGCACAATTACAGCATGACGCTTCGGCTAGCCGTGCTTCTCCGGCCGCTCCTTAGCGCTGCCGCCGGTAAAGCGTTTCTGCTGATCGCCGGTGTATATTCCCGGGGAGCAAAAGACTGACCCCGGTAACACGTATCTGTTGCACGCCTGATCAAAGCAATGATGACAATAATTTGTTCAGCATGCTTGCGCAGAACTAACTTTTTTAGTATATTAGAGCAACCTTATGACCCGCAATATGAAAAATTTTGTTCATCTCATTTTTACCTTTTTCATTTCGACGATTGCTTTCTGGGGCGCGCTTGCCACTAGAAAGGATCCCTGGCCCTGCTATGCGATTGCCTTTGGCGTTTGGGCCATATTTCTGTGGCGCTATCAGGCGCGCAGCAAACGGGCGGCGATGAAACGGCAATTTGAAGAATACCAGTTCCGCGAGTACATGCGCTGGAGAGCTTACCGCGAGCGTAGTTAAATATATAGTTGTATATTGCCAAATCTGCGGCGACTTTCGCCGCTTTGTGATAAGGTTTAGGTTAAAGGTCCGGGGGAGCGATTCCACCGGACCTTTTCATTTATGCATCCTGCGCAGCGCTGAACTCGGACCTCCCAGGTAGCAGGCGCGGCTTCCGACCAGACGGGGGGCATCAGGATACATTCCGGCGCAGGGTGCCTGCCAGGAAAATGCGCACCCACTCCATACCCGCCGGCCGGGCCATCTCATTAATTAAATAACATTATGAAGACCAATGAATTGATCACCCAGGAAGACCTGCAGGCGTTTAAAACCGACTTGTTGCTGGAAATTAAGAAGCTGCTGGACCGCAATGCCCCTTTACAGCAGGCCAGATGGCTGAAAAGCAGCGAAGTTAGAAAGCTATTGCAGATTTCTCCCGGTACGTTACAGAACCTCCGGGTCAATGGCTCCTTAAGCTATACCCGGATCGGGAGCCTGATGTATTATAAGCTGGAGGATATCGAAAAGCTGCTGAAAGGAGGCACCTCATGACCGCTCCGAACCTGGCGCCGCAGTTCGCCGCGTTCAGCATTCTGCTTACCAAGATGGCGGCCGATAGCCGGCTGAAACCGTCACACATCAGTCTGTTCGCGGCGCTGTTCATCCAGTGGCAGCGCAACGGTTTTAACAGTCCCTTCCGGGCATCGAGAAGAACGCTGATGGCGCTAAGCCGGATTGCCTCTCTGGCAACCTATCATAAATGCATCAGCGAACTTCATACCTATGGGTATATCCAGTACCACCCTTCTTTTCATCCGACGCTCGCCAGCCAGGTTCACTTGTTCCATACGCTGAAAGCCTCCCCTCCGCACAGTTGCCTCCCCTGAAGGGAGCAGTTTGCCGGCAAAGTTTCCGCGGATGCAAGCGGGACCGGTTAGGTGGCTTACGATCGGCTCATTTTGCTTTGCCGGCTTTGGGATTCTGCCCGGCCCGGATGGCTCTTTTGATATACCAGATGACCGCGCCGCAATATGGCCGGTACTTTCCTTCTTTATCTTTGGCTGACCAGCCATCCAGCAGCTGTTTCAGTTCAGCTTCTTTCCACTTTTTCCTCTCCAGGTAGGCTCTCGCACCATCGATCGCGTTTTTACGGTTCAGCCGCAGCATGGCGTCATTCAGCACCAAAACCGTATCGAAATCTTCATTCCAAGCTTTCTCGGCGGATTTAATCATGCCGTCTTTTGTGCTATAGGATATGCTTTCTTCCACACGCGGGTCGAACGGAGAGAAACGGATCGCTTTGTCATGCTTTGCCTTATCACAATGCTCGGAACCGTTGATGTAACCCGGACAGCAAATGACCATGTTGTCATAATCCATGCTGTGCTGGGGATAATCGGTCCGGCATTTGATATGTTCGATCCGGGCCAGTTCTACATTGCCCGGATCTTTTTTTGCGACAGGTACACGGCGCATGCAATATGCGCAGATGTGTCCCTGTTCGGCTAGCAGGGCGTCTTTAAGTTCGGGAATAGCTTCATAAACCGCGCCGGCAGTCTCGCGTTTCTTCGTCCATTCCTTCGGCTCGTTTCCTTTATTGATCCTGATCATCCGCGTCCATGTAAAAGTTCAACAGGGTCTCCGCCTTGGTCAGATCCGGTAGACCGTCACCGAAGCGCGCGCGCAGTTCGCCCAGCAGTTTACCGGCTTCCTGCGTCTTTTCTTCCTCAATCAGATTGAAAAGTTCGGTCAGTTCTTTATCCACCGCCGCCGAGCGGGGCGTGGTATGTAACGCAGAGTCGATAATGCTGGACGCATCCAACCCGTACAATTCGATTTCATCAGCTGCATAGTTGCCTTGCCGATGATCTGGCCCGCAATAGCGCAGCTTATGGATAACGTTGTCTTCGCTCAGTTCGATTTCCGTCATCACCATTGGTGCATGCGTGGTGATGATCCATTGTACCTGCGGAAATGCCATCCGCAGGCCTTTGATGACGCGGGCCTGCAAAGAAGGATGCAGGTGCAGGTCGATTTCATCGACCAGCACCGTGCCCTGTGTGCGCCGGCAGGCGTCCTGGCCAAAAATGCCCTGATTAAGGATCATACAGCGGAAAGCAATGTCGATCACGATATTGACCAGCCTCCGGTATCCATCGGACAGCGAGTCGGTATCTACCTCTCTGCCATCCGTCAACCAGTAATACACCCTGCCCTGGTTGTGACGGATGCTCATATCACTGATTACCCCACAGCCCTCCGGTCCCAGCGCATCAATCAGCGCCCGGCGAACACCTTCCAGTTCCATTTCCCCTTTACTCGCCTCTTTTAAAATCAACAGCCTTTTGGTCCAGAAAGTCAGAAAGCCGTCGCCCTGCAGGCATTCGTAATACCCGAAGGACGGTTTGTGATCATACCGCATGAATGGTCGGATCGAGTTCTTACGGTTCACGTGAATATCGCTGGTCGAAAAGCTGGCCAGCAACGGCAGTTCGGTGGCCTGTGTCTTATCTTCATCAAAGAGCTTAGTATAAAGTTCCTTGCCTAAATGGTATATTGGGTCAAGCGGCTTTTGCAAGGTGCGGCCCTTTTTGGAATGCAATTCGAGCTTGGCTTCTACGTTCAGGAAGCGGAAGCCAATAGCGATCGGCGCTTCATTGGCCAGCCCAGTGCCCGTTCCGATCTCTGTAAAGTCTGCCTTCTGCAAGCCGTAAAATCTGGTATTGTCGTCACTGAACCCGCTGAAAAAGGAATTCAGTACGGTCGTAAGTCCCTGTACGATCGTGGATTTACCACTGGAATTATCACCAATGAACAGGTTTACCTTCCGGCGGAAGTTCAGTTCCAAGTGATCGAAACACCGATAATGATCAAAAACTACTCTTTCAATTCCCATGATGTATACTGGCGGCTTTGTCCTGCTAAATTAGACTAATTTTTTAAAACGCTAGGGCGTGCTCGGCCGTTACGACAAAAACCGAACTTGTGCCCCGGCCGGATACCATTATGCCGCTCTGTGCGCATTTCGTTTTCAAGGATGCGGAGCTTTGCGGATTTGCGTATCTTAGCCTGTCAGATGGCTGTAATGAATAACAGCTGTCGGTCATTTCACAGCATGAAACTTTCACTTGCGCATAACCGACATGCCATCGTGGCCATTCCTGAACTGCCCGCCGAGCAGCAGGAGCCTTTCAAGGCCTGGCTTACCATAAACGGCCAGACCCAGCCGTGTGTGGATGAGTATGATGACGGAGATTGTGCTTACATCGGGGATTATCAAAGGTGGTATTATTACTGGCAGAAGCAGCAGCGGGGAAGCTCGCCGGCATCAGATACCTCGAAGGATGGTTTTTGACAAGGTTCGGTTTTTGTCGTCATGATATTCCAGGAGAAAGCCGCGCGGATGCTCAAATACAAAAGTTCGGAATTTGTCGTAACCGATCCGGCCTTATCCTGCACCCGCAGACGGCGCTTTATACATATTTTGTAACGAATGTTCGGAATTTGTCGTTCAGTCTCCTTGGTAACGCTGGTTTTTCTATTATCCTCTCCTTGCAGAACCTTTGCAAGTCGTATTGGGAAATTTTAAATTGAACGAGGAAGCGCCGGCGCACCTTTTCTGGCTGGCAGGCCGATAGAGGGGACGGCGTGGCGCTGACCAACGCCAGGGCTTATCCCCGACAAATTCCGAACATTCATCAGGTTTAACGTTTTTTTAACGCAGGTAGGCTTATCCCCGACAGATTCCGAACATCTTAGCGAGCGGTTTCGTGCTGCGGCACCTTCAGGGAAGGTAGGGCGCCAGCAAATGAAGTGCCCGGAAGCCTCGCACCCGGGTAATCCGGTTTTCCTCTTGGTCGTAGAACACTTCTGCATAGAAGTCCTGCAAGCTGTAAAGCAGGATGACGCAGGAGGGCTGTTCGAAGCGCTGACTTAAGGGTGTTTGTTCCCATAGTACCTCGGCCCGCTCATTCTCATTGAGCGCATTAAACTCATACAGCGTCATAGCATTTTCAGCTTTGCGGCAATTGCCTTAAGCAATGCCTTGTCTGGCCGTTCTCTTTCGCCGCTTTCAGTAAACGCACGGTATTCACCTTTCTCATCCTTTTCAAACAGGTAAGTGACTTCACCTACCTGCACCGTAATCCGGTACGTGAAACCATAACGCTGGAATGCCGACTGCAATGCCAGCACTTGATTCTCATGGTCTACTTCAAGAATAAAAGGTTCGTTCATTACTTGATTTGTGACGGGTCAGCAACGATAATTTCCGGTTTGCCCTTGTACTCAATGACCTGCCCGGTTACGGTAACTGTTTTTCCTTCCAGGTTACCTGCTGCATCCTTGGCTTTGCCTTTAATCGCCATCGTAAGCAGCTGGTTGGGATAGGGAGCCCCCAGGTTCACCAAGATCATGCTGCCGATGTCTTTAGCGCCATATACTTTTCCGCTCACGGTAACTGTTTTGCCGATAGCGTTTTTGATATCCTCGAGTTTGATGACGGTGGTGGCCGGAACAAAAGCTGCTGTTGGGGCGGCTTGTGCGGCCTCGCGGACTTGGCTGCTGCTCAACTGTTCGTTTCCAAAAAGCTGGTTAAGTTCACCTGCAAGGCGGATACCCGCCTGCGCGACACGCTGATGGATTACCGGTAAATATTTTTGATAGTAAGCTTCGTCAATGGTCTGCCCTGGCTTTACTTCCGTATACAGCTTACTGGAGATTTGATAGCTTTCCCATATCCATTCCAGCGGGCTGTCCGATTGCCATTTCTTAATGTCCGCAGCGGAAGCCACATCATACTGGCACACCATTTCCTCGGGACTTAGGTTTTCGTGATCGATCAGTCTGCCGTCCCAAAGACTGTGCAGGTTCGTACCTTTATCCTCATAGCGGAGCTGGATGGTGTTGCCGCCTTTATCTTCTTTCCGGCTGACATGCATGGGCTGGTGGGCATCACCCACCAGATGGATCAGATATTTCAGTGCTTCGTTCTTCTGGTCCAGCGGCAGGCTTTTATCTTTCAACGTGTTTTCTACTTTCAGGATCGCTGTGTAGACGTTGTTGTCGCTTTGCTGTACCGCTTTGACAAATTCGGCGTGGGAAAGGCCTAAAGGCAGATTTAAAAAGTGCCAGGGCGCCGTATTCCGGTCCTTATTCTCGTCCGCCCAGGTGCTTACCTCCGCCATGCTTTCCCCTTTGAGGTAAGCGGATACCACATACGCGGTGTTGGAAGTCAAATGTTTTTGGGCGATAGTAGCCACGGCGCGGTGCCCTTTAAATCCCCAAGATACCAGTAAAAAAGTGATCGGTAGTAAAATGAACCAGGCGTATCTTTTCATGCCGCAAATATAAGCCGAAATTCAGTCTCACTTAAAAATATTGCTAAACTGCTTAGTATTTCAACCGGATATTTATATTTGTAGGATGTGTACGAAAGCAGTCAGCGTAAATGTCCGGACCCTTTCTGAAAAATTGCAGGTCCCGGTTGCGGTTCCGCAAACGACGGGCAGAACTACCGGTATGGAAAACAGGGAAGATGGGGATGTGCTCCCAACTGATCTGTCTCCGGTGATTACGCATCACCGGCCGCGGGAGATCCAGTATATGCGCTGGGGTCTGGTGCCGGCCACGACAGTCGATCTCGCTTCCGTACCCGCCATGTTCAATGCCCGGGCAGAGACGCTTACTGAGCTTCGTTCTTTCCGGGATCTGATCATGACCCATCGCTGCCTGATTTTGAACCGGGGCTTTTATGAGCATGAAAAGCAGGTGGATGAACGGGTGACCTGGAAGATCAGGCCTGTTGGAGAGGAGTTCTTCTACAAAGCAGGCCTTTGGACTACCTGGAGAGGCGCCGGCGGACAGCTCATTGAAAGCTTTACCATGATTACCTGTGATCCCCTGGATACCGCCATGAGCCGGGTGCATCACCGGATGCCAATCATCCTGAACAAAGCCGAGCGGCGATTGTGGATGAACCCGAACGCGACCAAGGAACAATTGCTGGCTTTGCTCAAGCCTTGCGCAGCGGAGATGTATACCATCGAAGAACACAGCCGTAAGCTGCTGAAAGAACCCAAAGCCCCTAAAAAGCTTAAGCGAGACAACGATAATCTGTTATTTTAGCGTTGAATGCTTATTCACCCTGTTGACATTTTAGCCCATGCCTTATTTTTTTTGAAAAGATGCCAGGTTTGCTTCTTGCACCGAACGCGAGACCTGCCAAACCAATAGCGGACGGGCTGGCTTGCTTAAATCGTTTCTCATGTACCAAAAGATCGCCCATATTGCCTTAACTGTCCTCGATTATGATGAGGCTATCGCTTTTTATACCCAGCAGCTGGATTTCCGGCTGGTGGAGGATACGCCCATCAGCGATAACAAACGCTGGGTGTTGCTGCTGCCGCCCGGCGCCCGGGAATGCCATTTGCTGCTGGCCAGGGCCGCGGACGACACGCAGCGAGCCAGTGTAGGCAAGCAGACCGGCGGAAGGGTGTTTCTTTTTCTGCACACGGATGACTTTTGGCGTGACTACCATAAGATGGCAGCCAAAGGTATCCGGTTCGTTCGCGAGCCTAGGCGAGAACCTTATGGTTTGGTCGCGGTGTTTGAAGACCTTTATGGCAATTTGTGGGACCTGCTTCAGCCGGGCAGTTTGCCTTCTGCCGATTAGTGCTTTAATGAAAATTTCTTGCCTTGGGCATTGCCTCGCTGTCTGCCTGCTGCCGGACCTGTGTCCGCCTGTTCGCTGCTGTAAAGGGCGTATCGCCCGCCGTGTCCCGCTGCCTGTCCGGCGATACTGCCTGGTTGATCAATAAAGTCAGGTCATGGCAGCTTTTCACTACCACATGAAGTACCTGGCCCTCGCGCTGCACCCAGCCCTCGACCATCAGCAGTTTGGCGCCCAAAATTTCCTTGCGGTAGGTTTCAAACAGCTTTTCAAATACCACTAGGTTCACAGACCCTGTTTCATCCTCGATGGTGATAAAGCAGACACCGCCAGCTGTACCCGGGCGCTGCCGGGAAATCACCAGACCTGCCGCCTTAACGCGGGTACCGGCCTTGATATTGTTGATTTCTTCCGCCGAGCAGATGGAGAGCCTGGTCAGTGCATCGCGGATGAGACTAACCGGATGGGCTTTCAGGGACAAAGAGGCCGTGGCGTAATCGGCGATCACGTGTTCGGCCATGCTCATCAGCGGGAGCTCGGTTTGACCCTCCATGGCGCTGGGCGAAGGCTGCCCGGCGAACAGGCCCTGCGGCATATCCGCGAGGGCGGAAACTTCCCAAAGCGCTTGCCGTCGGTCCAGCCCCAGGGACCGGAAGGCATCCGCGTTCGCCAGACGTTCCAGTGCGGCCTGCGGCACACCAGCCCGGTAAATTTCTGAAATCGTCTGATATTTCATTTTCCGGCCAGCGATCAGCAGCAGCATATCGTCCTGCCGGAGCCCCTTGATCTGCCGGAAGCCTAAGCGAAGCGGCGCCAGTTCGCCGGTTCGTTTTTCCAGCGTGTTGTCCCACTGCGAGTAATTGACATCAATCGCACGCACTTCCACCTGATGGCGCCGGGCGTCGCTGACGATCTGGGCCGGCTGGTAAAAGCCCATCGGCTGGCTGTTCAGCAGGGCCGCCGCAAACACGTCCGGGTAATAGCATTTGAGCCACAGCGAGACGTAAACCAGCAGCGCAAAACTCGCCGCGTGGCTCTCCGGAAAGCCGTAACTCCCAAAGCCTTCCAACTGCTTGAACACCCGGGTGGCAAATTCCTTGGTATAGCCACGCTCGGTCATGCCGTTGATTAGCTTCTCCTCGAACTTGTTAACCAGTCCCTTGAATTTAAAGGTCGCCATGCTCCGGCGCAGTTCATCCGCCTCGGCAGGGGTGAAGCCGGCTGCTACGATAGCGATCTTCATGGCTTGCTCCTGGAAAAGCGGTACGCCAAGTGTACGTCCTAAAATTTCTTCCAGTTCTTTGGAAGGATAGCTGACCGGCTCCTCGCCGTTCCGCCGGCGCAGGTAGGGGTGGACCATGTCTCCCTGGATGGGACCGGGCCTGACAATGGCCACCTCAATGACCAGGTCATAAAATTCCTTGGGCTTGAGCCTCGGGAGCATGGATTGCTGCGCCCGGCTCTCGATCTGAAAGACCCCAACGGTATCCGCCCGGCTCGCCATCTGGTAGACCAGGTCATCGTCCTGCGGCACGCTGGCCAATGTCAGCGCCAGCCCGTAATGCTCCAAGCATAAATCAAACGCCTTGCGGATGCAGGTCAGCATACCCAGGGCCAGCACATCGACCTTCAGAAACTTTAAAGCCTCAATATCATCTTTGTTCCATTCGATGTTGGTCCGGGCTTCCATCCGGGCATTGATGATTGGGCATAAATCGGTGAGTTTTCCTTGCGTCACCACAAAGCCGCCGGTATGCTGGCCCAGCTGCCGGGGAAAGCCCATCAATTGGGCGGTCAGGTGGAGCACTTTGCGCAAATGCGGGTCGTCGGGGTTCAGCCCCTGCTCGATCAGGCGCTGGGGCTCAAACCATTCATCGGTAAATTCCCAGATGGCGGCGGAGAGCTTTTCGACGGTATCCTGCGAGAGTCCCATGGCTTTGCCCACGTCACGGATCGCACCTTTCTGGCGGAGCTGTGTAACGGTGGCCACAATAGCCGCCCGGTCCCTGCCATATTTTTCATAAATATATTGAATGATCTCTTCCCGCCGCTCATGCTCAAAGTCCACATCAATGTCTGGCGGCTCATTACGCGCCGAGGAGATAAAGCGCTCAAAGAGCAGGTCAAATTTCGTGGGGTCTACCGAGGTGATGCCCAGGCAGAAGCAAACGGCTGAGTTGGCCGCAGATCCCCGGCCCTGGCATAAAATGCCGCGGGTGCGCGCTTCCCGGACAATATCATGCACAAAGAGGAAGTAGTTGGCATAATCCATCTCTTCAATGAACTTCATCTCGTGCCGCAGGCTGTTCATGACCTTCTCGGGCGGCTTGGGCCCATAAAAGGCTTTGGCGCCTGCCCAGGTCAACCGCTTGAGTTCATCGAGCGGCGAACGGCCGGAAGGATTGATCTCTTCGGGATATATGTAGTTTAGTTCATCCAGGGAAAACTGGCAGGCAAGGGCAATCCGCTGCGCGTTTTCCAGCGCCTCCGGGTAGGTGCGGAACAGGCGCTGCATTTCACTCACCGGCTTCAGGTAACGTTCGGCATTTTCCTGCAGGCGAAAACCGGCGTTCGAGATCGTGCATTTCTCGCGGATACAGGTGAGGACATCCTGCAGCTCACGCCGCTGCAGGTCATGGTAGTAAACATCGTTGGTGGCGACCAGCGGGATGCCGTAGCGCTCGGAAAGCTGGCGGATCCGGAACAGCCGCCGGTGGTCATTGCCCCGGTAGGTCCGCGTAGCGGCCAGGTACAGGTCAGCCGCAAACGCGCTCCGGTATTCGGCAACCGCCACGCGAAAGGATTCCTCGAACTCAAAGTCTTCCGTCAGCCGGTCCGGGGGCACAATGACCCGGATGAGCTTCTCCCGGCACCCAAAAATATCTGCTTTATACAGATAACATTTACCTTTCTCGGCCCGCTGGTTCCCGGTGGTCAGCAGCGCCGACAGTTCTCCGTAGGCTGCTTTGTCCGCTGGATAAACCAGCAGGCCGGGACCGTCGATGAGGTCCAGCCTGCACCCGACGATCAGGCGGATATTCGCAGCCCTGGCGGCGACATGGGCCCGTACAATACCCGCCAGTGAATTACGGTCGGTGATGGCCAAGCCCTCATAACCGAGCGCCGCTGCCTGACGGATCAGCTCATCTGGATGCGAGGCGCCGCGCAGAAAACTAAAATTGCTCGTGGTTTGCAGTTCGGTGTATCGCATATCGTCTAAGAAAAAAAGCCGTGAATAAACCATTGTCCGCCTTCCCGGTGATAGTGGCCCAGTCGGAATAGCCAGTAGCGCCCGCCGTGCTGGTCTTCAACGGCATAATAATCCCGGTGCTCGCCCGCCTCACGCCACCATTCCCGCTCGATGCGTTCTGGTCCCTCGGCGTGCCGGATGTGATGTGTTTCGCCCCGGTAGCGGAAAACCATCGGCGGGGAATCAGGCAGCAGTGCCGAAACGTCTATCGGTTCCGGCCGGGCAAGTAGCTGTGTTGGGCGCAGGAGATCCGTCCGCCAGCTGGTACCGGGCTTTTCCTGGAGCGCCTGTGCCGGCTGGATGGATCGTTCCGGCCAGTGCTGCTCGCGCGGCAGGTAACGGCGAATGGCCTTTGCGCCGATCTTGCCGGCGAGCCGGTCCAGCAGTTCTGCGAATGCTTGTTCCTGCAGGCTCTTTTTACCTGCCCACAAAGCTTCCTGGCGCTGCTCCACGTCCTCTACATGCGGTGCTTCCAAGATAAACAGTTCGATACCCAGTCCGGGAGCGAGTTGGCCGATCTGCAGCTCAAAGAGCTTAAAAAGGTGGAACATATCATGGGTCGCCCGGTTGGTGCCGATCTGTACAGCTTGTTCCTTACCATCTAGCCGGTGCGTGCGGAGTACGGCCGTCCGGATGCCTTTTCCTTCTCTGGCCAGCCGCACGCAAAGCATTTCCAGCAGGCGCTGCACCGCCACTTCGATACCGGCGCGCGCGCGGATCGGTTCCAGGCAGGGCAGCCGTTCCTGCCAATCCGCAGGCAGCTGTAGCCAGGTGAGGTACTCCGTCGTTTCCCCGGTGGCCTGCCGCAGGCGCTGCAGCAGGTCTTCTCCGAAGCGCCGCCGCAGATTGGAACGCGGAATCTTCAGCAGGCTTTCCACAGTGACAAAGCCGAGTTTATCCAACCGGTCCAGAACCGGTCCTTCCAGCCGAAGGGCGGCCGGCGGCAAACGTAGCAAAGCGTTCCCCTGGCCTGCAGCAGGTACGATCGGGTTTCGGGCCGCAAAACGGGCTATTGCCCAGGCGGCTCCGGAGGTGTCTGCTATCGCGGCGCGCGCCTGGTACCCTTTGCTTTGCAGCCGGTTCACCACTTCCCGGTAATACGCCCTTTCACCTCCCCACAAGTGCGCGCAGCCGCTGATATCCAGCAGCAGCCCGTCCGGCAGATCCAGCGCCACCCAGGGCGAAAAACGAATGCACCACTGCCCGATACCGGTCAGTAATTTATTTTCCCGTCCCGGCTTATCCTCAAAGACCTGCAGCTCCGGCACCATTGCCTTGGCATCCGCCAGACGCATGCCCGGGCATAATCCATAGCCAGCTGCGATGCCGTTGACGGCACTCAGGATGACCCGGTTGTGATCGGGAATTGTGAAGACAACGGGTACCGCCGTGAGTTCCGGGCGACGCAAGGCCAGCCAGTCCGTCTTTAGATTGCGGAACCATAAGGCCATATATCTTTTTGCCATCTGCTCATCCTACCTTTCTAACGGTGTCGTCCAAGGTGCCGGCTGCCCTGCTTCTGCTGACAAATTGCCGCCTTCGCCATTCCAGTTCCCAGATGCCCGGGTTCCCGTTGCGCACCTTCAAGAGTTCGACCCGCCAGCTGGGATAACCAAACCCAGGCATCCCCGGCTCCGGCTGGCTAAGCAGTGGGGTGATGCGCCACCGGGCGGCGCAGGCCGTTGCGCTGAGCGCCGTGGGGTCGTGACGCAGCACAAAACCTGTTACCCGGCTGCGTTCCACCGCCAGCTGCAACCGGCGTGACTGCGCAAAATCCAACTCGCTGACCTCCGCAACGACGGCAGCGGCTCCTTCACATTTCAGCGCTTCCTCCATGGCCCATAAGGCTTCCTTCTCCGTGCGTACATCCAAAAATACGATCTGCTCAGGGCGCAAACCGAAGCGGGCCAGGGCAGGGGGGAACAATTGCCGCGAGCGGCTGATCCACAATCCCGGGCTCCCTTCTTGCATCAGCTTGCTTAGCAGGCCGGCCAGAAAACCGCCGCAGGCTGCTGCATGCTCCGGCTTCATATTCAAAAATTCATGAATCGCTCCCGTAGGGAAAACGGCGCCAGGAAAAGCCTGCTCCAGATCGCCCAGGCCTGTCTGTATAAGGCTGTCATCCGCCGGTCTGTGGATGCCCTGCCACTGCAGGATGTCTTGTTGTAATCTCTTGATGATGTCTTTTCTTCCCTCCAGCATATCCTTCGTTTAAGACGGTCATCATCCGTTGATTGATTTTAATTGTTGGCCTGCTGATATGGCAAGTCGCTTAAAATGAAATATTTCGCAAGTGGAAATGGAGGCGTCGTATTGGTGCCTGAAAGCTGTCTGGTATCGCATAAAAGTGATCGTTTACGAATGAACAACAAAAATATGCTAAAAAAGTTAGTATTTGCAAGTGCTGTTCTGCACATTTTACTAACACTTCTTTTGGGAATACGCAGCTGTCTGCCGGCAGGACGCCGGTTGGAAGGGGCAGAGGGATGCTTACCAGATAGGTAGGACAGCAGAAAATTTATTTTAACCCGGGTAACTTTGGCGGGATAATCGCTCGATCTCTTTTTGCAGCAGCCCTATTCACGAAGCTCCCGGCTGTACGCTGCTCGTCAACCTGCAAGGTCATCAAAAGGATAATCCCGGAGTAATTGCTGATGTTCAACCTGCTCTCGCTGCATCCAGCGCTGATTTAAGATACCGAGCAGTTCTTCCTGCTTACTGAACAGGATTCGCCGGCAATCCTGACCTTTTTGCCGGTGATGCAGTTCGTAATCGCCCGCCATTGAAAAGGTGATGCCGCTGAAAATCCAGAACAGCAGTTCATCCAGGTCGTGGGTTGTCCTGCGATCAATCTCCCGCCCTCTCTCGATCACCACAAAATGCAGCTGACCATGCCTGTCCGTTTCAATATGCGGATAAGCGAAATCTCTGGAATAACCATAAGTCGGCAGAAGATCTGGCGGGGCCTGGATTTTTTCGGCCAGTTGCTGTACCACGGTTTGAACATCTTTGAGGGTATAATGAACTTGCATCAGCGTGAGAGCGATTTTAAAGTACAGCCGGATAGCTTGGAAAGCGGGGTTAAGAACCTATTTCCGGCGCACACGTGGCCGTTTACTGCGTGGAGCGTTAACCTGCTTAGGGCTAGCGTTCGGCGTGCTTGGTTTGGAAAATTGCGCACCGCTTTGATGTGGTTGAGCCGCATAGCGCACACTGAGCGTACGCCCGTTTATTCGCAGGCCATCGAGCCCTTTGATCGCCCGTTCTCCGCCGGCCTCATCCAGCATTTGTACAAAGGCATAGCCCTTACTTTCTCCTGTTTGCTGGTCACGGACAATGGTCAGCGTTTTGACTAGTCCATGCTGGCTAAAGAGTTCATCAAGTTGCACTTCGTCGGTATCTCGGGAAAAACCTACGGTAAAAAGTTTCGTCATGGCTAGAAATATAAGAAAATTAATTAAACAGTAGATAGTTCCAACTGCTCTTTTGCCTTAATGCATTACGGAAGCGTTAAACTAGTCTGTGAAATCCATCGGCATTATATTGAAGCCCGCACATGGCACTCAGGGTTCTATCTGCATAAACCATTTTGGTGCGGTAGTCTAGATAGTAAGTGCCCACCAGGCCAAAGCCATGCTCGTCTTCCAGTTGCTGAATGCGGAGCAATTGCCAACTTATTGATTTGTTTGCCACGATAAATGATGAATAAGCAAGCTTTTCTCGATAATTTCGCATGATTTAAGGAGTCCGCTTTCAAATATCCAAAACTACCTGGAACTGCTTACCGAAGTGGATATCAGCGAAGAGGAAGGAATGGCCATCAAGAAAGACTTGCTGCAATCAACCCGGAGTACGCTTGATTTGCTCAACAATGTGTTGAATTGGTCAAAAAGCCAGATGGATGGCCTGGAATTTAAATTAGTGCCGTTGAATGTATATCAGCTATTATCGCCGCAGCTTCTGTTGTTTATCAATATAGCCGGAAATAAAAGAATCAAGGTAGAAATCTCGATTGATCCCACCATTGAGGTATTAGGTAATGGCGATATGCTGCAACTGGTTGTCCGCAACCTGATGAATAACGCCATAAAGTTTACTGCGTATGGGGGCACAATATCAGTCACTGCTAAAGCAGAACAGCGAAGCTGTATCATTACCATTAAAGACAGCGGAAATGGAACTCCTGCCAAATTATCGTCGAACATATTTTACCTGAACGGACCTGCTTCGGTAGGCACGGCGTGCGAAAAAGGCGTTGGTTTGGGACTGGTTTTATGTAAAGAGTATACAGAGGCACAAAATGGGACCATTGGCTTTCAGTGTAACGATGTCAGTGGCACAAGTTTCTTTGTAGTGTTGCCGTCCGTTCAGCACGCAGTAACCACAACCGGTGAACTCGACAAAGCTGTGGAAAGGAACTCGAGTTTTGGCAAAAGCGGCTTGGTACAATCTTAACAATTTTTCACCCTAAATGATGTATGTGCTGTGAAGGCGGCAAGTTGTACATATGATACGGGTACTGCTAACGATCGATGAGCACAATTTATAATATAACGAAGGGTGATTTGTAAAAATGCTTGCAACTCAACCGGAGGATTATGAGTTGTGCGTTTATCGCTCGAAAATTTTAATGGTTGTCTTTCATTCAAGTATTTTATAAATATTGACGTAATTTTCACGGGGTCAGTAATCCAGAATATCAAACAACCGTAACACTTTTTCATCGTGTAGGCTGAGAATTTCTGCATACGTTTCACCGGTATCCTGTTTCTTAAAAGCCATTGCCCAATCTGGAAAAAAGCGCTGGTCTATTGGTTCCTCACGCAAGGTGGTCACCTTAAAATGGCGCCTGTCTTGCCGAATATTCATATAGAGTTGCTAAATAAGCCTGTTGGGTCCTTCAATCAGCTGTATAAAGCATTCCGGAAGGCAAATCAGCATGCCGGTTACAGCAAAGCGGCTATTAGCTTTTCTCGCAATGCTAAGCAGTTCCTCTAATTCAGCATCGTTCATTATCCTTGTCGGCACACTGGTATAGATAAGTTAATAAAGGTCCATAGTTTCGCTGGTTGCAATGGGTAACGTATAATAAAATACCGAGCCTTCTCCGGGCTGGCTTTCTGTCCAAATACGGCCATAGTGGCGCTCAATAATTTATTGTAATAAGTTCAGGCCAGGACCCAACTGAGAAATAATTTTCTTTTCGGTGGTACGGTCGAACCAGGAAAAAGGTTCGTTCGATTAACCCTCAGGGATACCTATACCACGATCGCGTACACCAACTTTCATTACGCCATTTTCTATCAAAATAAAAACATCAATTTTAAATGAGCCCGGTGCATAACGAATGGCATTTGTCAGTAAATTCAGGATGATTTGTTCAATGCGCAGGCTGTCGCCGTTCAGGATTAGTTCTTTCAAGTCCGTTTGCAGGTATATCTTGTGGCTGTTTGGCGGAGGATACAGAGACGTCGACCATATCGTTCCGGGCTCTTTTGAGCAGCTCATTGTGTGAAGGCAGGTTAAGCTTAAGCATCATATCCAAGGATTTAAATTGGTCGAAGTGTTTCGGAATGCATGCGGGCTACGTGGTCAAAGCTACCGTATCCGCCACTCATAGGCGAAGAATCGGTAGATTTCGGTATGTGGTTATTTTAAGCACTTACCGAAGCACATGGCGGGCGCATCTGGTTTGGTAGCAAAGTCAAGAAAGGCAGCACTTTTTACATTGAGATACCACTGGGGCAGGATTCGCTATGATGTGGATTTACAGCCCTGTCTTTCCCATACATCCGCTCATCTGCATGGCGCGTGTTAAAGATTTGACAGGGGCAGGTTAAAACAAAATTTTGACCCCTTGCCAGGTGTGCTTTCTACCCAAAGCTCACCTTCCTGGTACCGGATAATATCTGCCGAGATGTACAGACCCAGCCCCATGCCGGCTTCTACCATGCTGGTTGGCGTTTTCACCTTGTAAAAACGCTCAAAAATGAGTTGCAGGTCTTCTTTGGGTATGCCTCTGCCATAATCCTGTATACAAACCACCGCCCGGTTGTCTTTTTGTTGCAGGCATAGATCTATCCGTGCGCCTTTCGCAGAAAAAGTGACTGCATTGGTCATCAGGTTATACAGTACCTGGTGCACTTTATCGCGGTCGCCCTTCACCATCAACGTATCAGGCAGGTCCAGATCAATCTGCCGGTCAGGCATGGTCAGTTGGAATTCATCTGCCAACTCCCTAACCAGTTCGGCTATATCATAATCTTGTACGGTTGGTTGCAAGTGACCGCTTTCAATTTTTGATACCAGCACGAGGTTATGAATCAGGCGTGTCAGCCGGTTGATCTGTTTTTCCATACCGGAAATCAACCTGCCCGATTGTTCATCTCCCTTTTGCTTTAAGCGCCGGTGCAGCAGCTGGCTCTGACTTTTAAGCGAGGTCATGGGGGTTTTGAGTTCATGGCTTACGGTGCTGATAAAATCATCCTTGTGCCGCTCCAGTTGCTTACGCCCGGTAATATCTTCCAGTAGCGTACACCCGAAAGTTTCGCCCATGTTCTCAAAGAGAAAAGTGTGAATCATGCACCACACCTGTGAGCCGTCTTTTCTGATGAGACAGGTTTCCAGATCAAAAACGGGGATTTTCCGTTGCCACAGCGCATGTTGTAAGGTTTGCCAGTGCGGTTTGAAATCAGGATGGGTATAGTCCATAATGACCGTACCTAAAATTTCCTCGGGCGCATAACCCAGCAGAGCACTTACAGCCTGGTTGATTTCCAGAATTTTCAGGTCGCTGTTGATCACTTTGTGCGCTACCTGTGAGTCATTGAAAATTGTTTCAAAGCGCTTCTGGCGCTGGTAAGCCGCTTGCAGTTCAGTAAGCTGCCGGCGCAATTTTTCATTTTCTGCTGCTAAGTCTGGCGTAAAGTTCGGATCCAAATCAGTAATTTAATGAACTACAAATAATTGCGGTAACTGTTCATAATTACAGAAAAGCGCACTGATTGGCGGTCCTTGTTAATTTCTATACTAAAAAAAAAACAAGTGATACCTGGTAGATGAAGCTGCTAGCTTGATCGGTGTACTGGCTCTCTTGGCCAAATGGCCGCCAAATCCTTTTATGGCTTTTCATAAGAATTCGATATTTTCCGTCATTCAATCGTTTCGGTAGCTGTTTTCATGGGCTGATGATTTAACTGGAACTTACTCAAACACATGCCGTGAAAGCTAAAATTAACGGATTTGCCCATTCACGGTAAAGAAGTATTTTAAGTCGGTTTACAGATATGCTTTACATACGCCCTGAAACGAGCTGACTTATCCCGCCTGTCCAAGGCGCTCTTAGCATTATTGAGAATCAGTTACGACATGTCGACAGTAGGTAGCCGCAGGGTAAAACAGGTCTCCTTTTGATCGCTGGTTACCTCCAGCGTTCCACCATGGGCACGCGCAATTTCAGCAGCGATGTACAGCCCCAAGCCCAAACCCTGCTGTCCCGGCTTAACCTCACCACGTGAGAACGGACGAAAAAGCCGTTCTCTGATCGTTTCCGGGATGGGTTCACCTTCGTTACTGACAGACAATAAAAATTCTTCTGCAGCGTGTCCCGCCCAGACCTGAACAGGCGCTTCCGGGCTGCCATGAGAAAGTGCGTTTGCTAGGCTGAGTAGCCCCGGATATCTTTTAAATTAGGGTCAATTACACCCAATTGATCGGCGGGCGTTACGTTAGCATATAAATAAGGCCGGTATGCTTGTGATACATTGCCATACAATTGTGTGTAGTGCGTTAGCTGATATTGCAAGCCGGTGCCAAATAAGGGGAAGTTGCGGTTGCCTTTGTAGGAAATCGGAAAACTTGCATTGTTAATGACACCATTCATCCGGGTGTGTATGATTTCGTACCGGAAGCCTTGGTTTGATGGAAAACTGCGGTGTGATTTGAAAGATATTCTCTGCAAAGGCTGCATAGTTGGTGGTATGCAAGCTTAGGTCAATACCATAGGGCTTAACCAAAGACAAGTCGAAATCGGATCCGACAGTACCCGTCCCTTTTTGCTTCCTTTGGGTATGTTCTTCAAAAAGCCTGACACCTGCAGAAAAGGTACTGATTAAACTACCCGCTTGGTAACGGTGCAATAAACGGGCTTCGGTTGTAAAGCCATGGTAATAATCACGGTCAACCTGACGTGGGTTATAAGTGTTTAACGTTCTGTTAACAGTATCGGGCACATTAGCGTTGTTGATGTACTGAACACTATTACGCTGACCAATAAGTAGGTGAGAGGTAACCTCTAATTTGGTATGATTGCTAAAGTTGTAATTAAACAGCAAGGCCGGAATGTTAATCTCGGGATTGAAAAAATTACGGGCACGTGTCGCTTGCCGGTTATTAGCCTCAAATTGCGCATCTGTCAACCCACCTGCTATTTGTTGCCTGTAATTCATTCTTGAAAACTGTAGTGCTAAACTGCCCTTGCTATTGAACTGGTATTTGAGATTAGCATACATAGATTGATAACTAAAAGCCGCATTAGGTCGCCAGCCATCACCGGTTCGGCTGTCGAAATAAGCGTAATAACTGATCTTACCCTTTCGTCCGCCAATAGCATTAAACGAATTGAAAAATTTATTAGAGCCTGTTGTTTGTTCACTTTCTATACTGATAAGCTTACTGGTATCAGCATCTTTCATTTTATAATTTACCATCCCGCCAAACTGACTACCAAACTGCAAGGCGGCTGAACCTCTTACCAGCTGGATCGCTTCAATGGCCTGAAATGCCGGTGTATAATGCGCCTCAGGATAGCCAAACATATCAGAGTTGATATGATAGCCATTTTGCCGCATGTTGGTTTCAATAGAACGATGGGCATCCGTTCCGCGGGTACTGATGTTGATTTGCAAACCGGCTCCATCCATGTCCCATACATTAACGCCCGGTACCTGGGCAAATATGGTCCGGGCATTATTGGCAGCTAAATTTGCGCTTCCTGAATTTGGCGTTACCAAAAATGTACGTTTACCTGCAAACAGATAAGTGCCGTTTACATCAGGCAGATGTTTTAACCGGGCATCCCGAACAGGAACAGTGTCCAGTTGCAGCGTATCGGTTAATTGATGCTTTTGAGCTTGTGTGTCATAGGTAATCAGCAGGCAGGTTATAACTAACAGTGCATTCTTCATTGAGTTCCAAAACAGGAAGATAGGCAATTTGGAATTATAAGTGCGTTATTTGTTTTTTATCATTTTCTATCCTTTGTAGCTTATTCCCCTATCAGATATGATCAAACGAATGGAGAACTGATTAACGCCGGAGAGCAAGGTCCTACACGGCGGTTTTAAATGTGCAACGATGAAGTACAGGGAATCCGACCGGGCAAATTGGTCAATAATGGCTGTGTCGTATTAACTACGCAATGCTCACGGGGTGTTTACATATGTAGTGTTGTATTAAACGGCAAGCAGCCGGGCATCTTCCGGGAGCAGGTGCATAAGCGATGGGGCATGCGCCATCGTATTGGTATTTCCTTCAACCAGAGCCAGGAAATTGTTTTCTGTATGCGCAATATCCTGTTTAAAGCTTGCCAAACCCTTATGGAGCGCATGCAAGTTGCGCTGCAATTGCAGCAGGTTCTTTTTGTAGGCTTCGGATTGCGCTTTCAGCCGGGTAACTTTATCGTGAATTTCAGCAGTGGTCAAGTAATTTTAAGTTAGTGTAAAGACAAGCACAAAATGTATTCCAATATAGAGTAAACTTCTGCCACCATGGAAATATCAAGTCTAAAAACTTCAATTGGCCGTTTAATTAAATTAGTAATTTAAAATCTTGCCTTTTGTGTTAATGAATCAATTACCAGAGAATGCAAATCTTAAACGTATAAAATGAACGGAAGCAAATTCAACTATTGGCTGGTGGCAACATTTTTGTTCCGCTTAAATAGCCTGATCACAAAAAGCATTGTGGTTTCATAGATAAGAAAACATGCCGTACAGTTACGAACAAAGTCTGGTCGATGCCCTGCCTGTCGGAGCAGCTATTATCTCCGGCCCTGAGCATACGGTTAAAGCAGTTAATGCCGCGATGCTGTCCATATGGCATACGACTGGTGCTGTTGTCGGCAAAAACTTTCACGATGTCCTATCCGAAGTACAACATCAGGATTTTTCTGTTCTGATTAGCGATATTTACCGGACCGGCCAGCCTTTCCATGGTCCCAAAGCCATCACAACCATGCTCTTGCGAGAGGGCATATTGCAGCCAGTTCACTTTGATTACTGGCTCAATCCCTTTAAAAGTGCCGAAGATGACATCATCGGCGTCTTGATTACAGCCATCGACAATACGGAAAAAATCATACAGGAAAAGCGGGCACAGGAGGCTGCCGAAAGCGTCCAGGCGGTAAACGAGATATTAAAGGCGAGTGAAGAGCAGCTGCAACTGGCTATTGAATCGGCTGAGCTGGGCACCTGGTTTTTGGATACCGAAACAAGAGCGCTGCGAACTTCCCCCCGGTCGAAAGAGTTGTTCGGTTACTATCCGGAGGAAGAGATGTCTTTGGATGATGCTTTGGCTCAGGTTACGGACGAGTACCGCCTGAAGGTGCTCGAGGCAATCAATAGAACGATTGCGTATGGGGAAAGCTACAGGATTCAGTATCCTGTGATCGGGTTTCATGACGGTAAACTCAGGTGGGTCAGTGCTACGGGAATGCGCTTTGCTGCCCGAAAAGGCGAAACGCCCATTTTCTCGGGCACTTTAGCTGATATTACCGAGCAAAAGCGTAATGAACAGCGTAAAAATGATTTTATCTCGATGGTCAGTCACGAGCTCAAAACGCCGCTCACTTCGACCATCAGCTATGTGCAGATTTCCCAGAAGAAACTGGCGGCCTGTGGAGATCCGATTACGGCCAGCATGCTGGAGCGGGCGGGTAAGCAACTGGGGAAGATGACGACCCTGATCAACGGGTTTTTAAACGTGTCACGATTAGAAGCCGGGCAGATTCACATTGACAAACGGCCGTTTGACCTGGCCGGACTGGTGAAAGATGTAGAAGAGGGTTTGATCGCAGAAGCCGGGTCCCATCAAATTATTTTTGCGCCGGTCGAGGAAACCTGGGTACATGCGGATAAAGACAAAATCGAGCAGGTGGTTAACAACTTTATCAGTAACGCGATTAAAGATTCACCCCATTCTACAACAATATAGGTCGCTTGTGTGACAAAGGATAAATACGCCATGGTGAGCGTGAGAGATGAAGGGATGGGCGTACCGCTCCAGGATCAGGCAAAATTGTTTGACCGGTTCTACCGCGTAGAAGGACAGCAAACCCAGTCCATCGCAGGCTTTGGTATCGGCCTGTATATCTGTAAAGAGATTATCAGCCGGCATAACGGACAGATCGGCGTCGAAAGCGAGCCTGGCAAGGGAAGTATCTTCTGGTTTACCCTACCGGTGGCATAATCGAATCAGGAAGATTATAGCGCATTTTGCTATATTAGTCACCTTATAGCACGACGATGGCATCCAACTTAACACATCATACCCTGTCCGGGGATATCAACCTGATCAGTCGTATTGAGGTTGTTCCTTCTATTTTGAAGGTAATCTGCCGTTCAACGGGCATGGGCTTTGCCGCCGTTGCCCGGGTAACCGATTCACAGTGGATAGCCTGCGCGGTTCAGGACGAGATTGGTTTCGGACTGCAGCCGGGAGGGGAGTTAAAGCTGGAGTCCACGATCTGCAATGAGATCAGGCAGCATCATGAAACAGTCGTGATTGATCATGTGGCCGAGGATACGACCTACTGCAACCATCATACGCCGGCCATGTACGGGTTTCAAAGCTATATATCTGTCCCCATCTTTTTAAACAACGGCAGCTTCTTTGGCACGCTGTGCGCCATCGACCCAAGGCCGAACCGGCTGAACTCGCCCGAGGTCGTGGGTATGTTTGAGCTCTATGCTAACCTGATTGCCCAGCATCTGCATAATCTGCAGGAGCTCGACAGCGTAAAGGACCGCTTAGCCGAGGAACAGGAGATTGCAGCGCTGCGAGAGCAGTTTATCGCCATCCTGGGGCACGACCTGCGTAACCCGGTGGGCGCTGTGGCCAACAGTGCCCGGGTGCTGCAACGCATGCAGCTCCCGCCGCAGGCCGAGCGATTTGTGGTGATAATTCAGGATGCAGCTTACCGCATCACCGGACTTATTGAAAACCTGCTGGACTTTGCCCGTGGACGATTGGGTGAAGGGATTACGCTTGACGTCAAGGCGCAGGAGAACCTGGAAGAGGTGCTGAGCCATGTGGTTACGGAACTGGAAGTCATCTGGCCAGACCGTGCCATCGAAACGGCGTTTAACCTGCAAGGCTGCGTCCATTGCGACAGCAGCCGGCTTGCGCAGTTGCTTTCTAACCTGTTAGGTAACGCACTTTCACATGGCAGTCCGGAAGCGCCTGTTCAGGTCCGGGCGGGACACGCTGCAGAAGAATTTTTATTGTCTGTCAGTAACGAAGGTGAACCCATCCCGGAAACGATCAGAGAACGGCTTTTTCGTCCGTTCTCACGTGGTGAGGTTAAGCCGGGACAGCAGGGTTTGGGCTTGGGGCTGTACATCGCTGCTGAAATTGCGCGTGCCCATGGTGGAACGCTTGAAGTAACCAGTAATCAAACGGCAACTTGTTTTACCCTGCGCCTGCCGAAAACAATAGGATAGGGCCGCCTGGCTGTGCCCTAAAAAGAAAGTAATTGGGCGCATTTTGATACTCACTTCTATCTCCTAAGTTGAAGTGGAAAGAGGAGCCAACGGGGCGTTTACGACTTCACTTGCTCTTTCAGGTACGCCTTGAACTCCGTGCCTTGACCGGGTTCAGAGAAAACTTCCAGGTACCCCTGATCTTTCTCAATCATCCGTTTGACGATGCTTAAGCCCAAGCCCGAGCCTGTTCCCTGGTTGGTCAGCCGCTTGAACGGCTGAAAGAGCTTGTTCATGTTTTTAGTCAGGTCAATGCCCGTACCATTATCTTTTACGCTAAGGATCAGATATTCTTTTTCTTTCCGGCTGCTAACCTCAATACGAAGCGGTACATCTGGTCTGCGGTATTTGATGGCATTGGTCACCAGATTGCTTAAAAAACTGTCTATATGCGCCTTGAAGTATACCATTCCGGCAGCATGAGAAAAATCAGCGTGAAACTCACCTCCTGTTTCCTGCAGTAAGGCCCGGTATTCAGACAGAACCATATCCAGCCGTTCACTAAAACTTACATACTCCATTTTTTCAGCCCGTTCCTTTTTGGTATCCACCAGGGTGGCCAGGCCTTTCAGCAGTTCTCTCAGTTTGGTGGAAGACTGCTTGATCTGGCTTACAAAGTGAAGCTGCTTTTCCGGCGATTTCTCTTTTAAGGCCATCTCTGCCAGAAGGCTGATCGAGGTAAGCGGGGTTTTAAAATCATGGGACACCACGTTGACAAATTCGTCCAGTTCCTGGTTTAGAAACTCCAGTTGATCTATTTTGCTTTTCAGCTGATTTTCGACGTTGATCTTATCGGTCACATCATTAATCAGCAGTAAGTAATGTGGCTTTTCCTTCTCCAGCCGAAGCGGCGAAATATTGATTTCCAGGAAGTGATTATTGACCTTGACAATGTCATGCAGCGGTTCGCCGGTTTGCGCTTCGCTCAGCCGGACGTCGGGTAGCTGTGTATCTTCCGGAAATAAATCTGCCCAGGTGATTTCCCGGTGACGTTGACTACCGATGAGGGGGAATTGTTGTTTGGCCCGGAAGTTTGCGGACAGGACCTTTTTGTTTTCATCAAATACAATAGCACCAATGGGGGCATTTTCCAGAAACACTCCCAGGTTCTGAAAAGTAGTTTCGCGGGCTAAAGGAGCCGGATAGGTTTGCTGCTGTTGCAGCCGGGCAAAACTTTTACGCTGCTGCGTTCGCAGTACGGCGTTGTCCAGCACGCTGGTGATATCTTTACCGGCGGTGTAAGGCACAAAAACCACGTGCTTGCCTACATTATAGGCGAACTGAATCCGCTGCTTGATTTGCTGATACCGGTCAGGATAGACAAGCAGCACGATAGAGACCATCGGGTCCTGCTGGAAGGCGCGCTGTACCTGCGTTACAGGCTCGAGCGTATACGGGCCGATCAAAAACGTATCCGCCTCGTTGAGGGCTTTGCTTTGCACCTCTGTACCCAATTGCATGATCTCTTTAAATTCCAGGGTGGTATCGGAGGTCAGCTTGCTTTGCAGGCTTTTCATCATCTCTCCAAATCCTATGTAGAGTATCTTAGGCACCGGCTTTACGATATTTGGATTTAGTCAGAAAACAAAGGCTGATCAAGCAATACCCTGCCGATCCAGGTATATAATAGATCGGTGGTAGGTGACATAACGTGCGCTGCTCTTGCATCTCTTAACAGCATTCCAAGATGCGAATTGTTTTGATAACCTTGCCCTCCGGTTAAGGTCATGGCCTCGTTCACAACATTGATGACGCAATGGCCGACTTCTGCTTTGGCGCTCAGGATACAAAGCATGGCATCAGCCGCATTCCGGTCACCCGCCATAGCCGCATGGTAAACCAGCTGGCGTGTGCGTTCCACCTCAGACCAGAGTGTGCCCAGCCGGTGCTGTAACAAGGATACCCCAGCCAGCGAGGCACCGTTATGAGTGTAGTGGCGCTTGCTCAACGCTGTTCTGGCTTCCTGCAGGGCAGCCTCGGCAATGCCCAGATAAGTGCCTGCCATCGCCATCAGGAAATAAGGCGCGACCACATTGAAGACATACCAGAGTTGATCGCCTTTTTCACCCAGGATCTGCCTGCCGGATAAATGGACATTTTCCAGGTGCATGGTTCTTGACGAGTTGCCGCGCATACCCAAACCGTCCCATTGTTGTCCCCAGGAAAGGCCGGAAGTACCGCCATCTACCAAAATGCAGGAAAACTGGTCGGCCTCTGCCTCCGCGCTGGCACCCAGCGTGGATACCACATACGAGTCTGCGTGGGCGCCGTTGGTCACAAAGCTTTTGTCGCCCGTCACCAGAAACTCATCATCGGTTACAGCAATCAATGGCGTTTGGGGAAAGTAGAAGTGCGCGCCCGTACCGGATTCACTCAGGGCAAGCGTAGTGATATGACTGCCTTCAGCAATAGGCACCAGGTATTGTTCCTGCTGAAAGGGGGTAGCCTTAGCAGCTATCACCGCCGTGCCGACACAGTGCATGCCAAAACAAAGGCCTGCCGAGGAATACGATTTGCCCAACTCCTCAGATACTTTGACCAGGGCCAGTAAACCCTGGCCCAAGCCGCCATACATCTCCGGCACAACTAAGCCCGTCAGTTTTGACAATTGCAGGGCCTTCATGGTTTGTTCCACCCAGGTACCCTGCTTATCGGCCAGCACCGCCTCTTCAGCTGCCACTTCCCTGCCGATCACGGCTGCCTGGCGCACCAGCTTTTCCATTTCCATAGCCGCTAATATCTGAATTATAGTTCATTAAAGCACCATCGGATTATTTACCGGAGCATCCTGAATGATTGAAGTACCAAATATGATTTTATGATTAGGTAGCTCAGCGCAAAAGTCATAGAATTGGCAAGCTGAAATAAAAGGTGCTGCCTTTACCGATTTCGCTGTCGACACCAATCTTGCCCTGATGCCGGTAAATGATCTCGGCGCTGAGGTAAAGGCCAATGCCAAACCCTGATACATGTGCCGCGTTGCTTTCTACCCGGAAATAACGTTTGAAAATCCGTTCCTGGTCTTCTATTCTAATCCCGACTCCCTGATCCCGGATGCTTACCTTGACATCGTGTTCACCTGCATGGCATTCCACGTCTACCAGACTCCCTTTGGGTGAATATTTGATCGCGTTACTTAACAGATTCGAGATGACAGATTCCATTTTGTCCCGGTCCGCCTTGAGCATAATCGGGCCGCAGGGTGAATACCGAATTATACTGCCAGGAGAAATTAATTCCGCTTCTTTACTAAGTTCGCCAAGCAATTGATCCAGGTCAAAACTGCGTTTATCAATCAGGATTTTGCCTGATTCCAAACGTGAGACGTTCAAAAAGCCGTTGATCATCGTTCGCATCTTCCTGACCTGAATATCTGCTTTCTGAATGGCGCCCGGGATAAAATTATCGGGGAAGGCTTTAAGTTTCATTTGTAGTACCTGCACTAACGAAGTAAGGGAAGTGAGCGGTGTTTTCAACTCGTGGCTGACCATACCGATGAAGTCATTCTTACGCAGTTCATCTGCTTTCTGCTCGGTAATGTCCATCATGATACCGGTAAAGGCGCTGTAAGCACCAGTCTGATCCACCTTTAAATTTCCAATCGCCCGTACCCACCGGGTATGCCCATCATGGAAGCCCACAATGGTATAGGTAATATCATAATTACCGCCGTCTTGAATGGCATGCTCAATAGCTGTGCTGACGGCTTCACGATAATCATCGGTGATCTGTGCAATGCAGCCGGCAACTGTTACATTCTCCTGGGGATAAAATCCAAACAGTTCTTTAAGACGGGCATTGGCTATCAGCTCCCGGGTTTGCGTGTCGATATGCCAGGTGCCGAAATCTGCGGCTTCCATCGCGATTCTTAGTATTTGTTCCGACTGCAGGGCTTCCTGCCGAGAGGCTACGAGCTTCTCATTAGTTTCTACCAGGTCTTCATTAGTTACCCGGAGTTCTTCAATGCTGGCGGCCAGTTCTTCATTGGCAGCAGCCAATTCCTGATTGGCCACCCTCAGATCGCCTCCCATCCGGTCAATAAGGCGGAGCAAGAAATAGGCGACCGGTAAAATGGCGATAGCCGAAAGTGTGATTAGTACCACGATACCCGATGCCGGGGATAGGTCGCCTTTTTGGATAACAAATAAATACAAAGCTGCGAGTAACGGCGCAGCACCTAAAAAATAGCTCAACACGTAAACCAGCAAGTTCTGGCTGATAAGCCGCTCGTAGATGGTGCTTATCCATCCCCTGCGCGGTTCAGCTATCAGCAGCCCGGCTGCAAGAAATAGCAATGCCAGCGCAGTATGAAAGGCTATGCCTGAAAACCTGCCCAACCGGTAAAAGCCGCTGATATGAAATAAGTGGCCCATCAAAGAGAAGTAAACCAGGATGAACACACAGGTAGCAAAAAGCTGTGCGGTTTGGTAGCGCTTTGCGGTCAGCATCATCAAGCTCAATCCCGCCAGCAGGGCATTCAGCGCCGTCAGCAGCGAGGTCCTGCCGGGCGCTTCCAGCCTGGCATTTGTTGCCAAATCTTTCATCCAGAATTCATCAATATGCAGATTGAAACCGGTAAGTTGTTCAATAAGAACAGCTATGCTTAAAAGCATGACCAGAACTGACAGTACACGGGCTAGTCCAAAGTATCCTTTGATATAGGAAATAAGACCTACTCCGCCCATGATCATGAGCAGCGCAGTGTTGATCTTCATGGTAGCGCCGTCTGATAAAAAGCTTTTCAGAAATTCGTTACCAAACAGCCAGCCACTTAAACCGGTGAGACCAATCACCGATGAAACTAAGGCAAACACAAGAGAAATCCTCCAGGCGGTGAAGATTTGATAGGTGGCGGTATCAGGCATAGTAAACGATGAGGACTAAGCAAGAGATTTGTTTAAGTATAACAGTTATTAACCAACTTGTTTTGCGGGAGGATAATAAGAAGCCATTGACTATATCGCTCCGGGCTCATTTAAGCCGTTAATTTTGTGCAGTGGAGTTTAACTTAAGCATCATATCCAAGTACTTAAGATGGTCAAAATGTTTCGTAATAGGTGGTCACTACTTTTCGAGCCAAGTGGTTAATGCTACCGTATACTCCACTTTTGACAGCGTAGCCAGGCTTACAGTGATGAGCACAGCTGTTATATTTTGTATTTTTAAGGCAAACTATACCCGAATTGATCTTTAGCTTCGACGCCACACCGGATTTCGACTTCATGACCTACTTCGCGCGGCACATCGGCGTAACAGTAGCGAATGATTCGATGCTTATCCCAGAGCAATTAGGGAATGGATCTATCCGCAAGCTTTCGTTTGGACCGGAGTTTAAGATAACCCTGCACCATTATGTGCTGAAAGAAGACCTGATCATCAAGCGTAATGCCTCCGGCCAGGGAAATGAATTGATCACTATTTTCTTTTACAGCAACGAACAGCCGCTGGGAATTACTTACGGTACCGATCCGCATATCCAGTTCTCCGAGCGGGACGAATCGGCGATTCAGGTGACCTCCAACGATCTGAATTCTACCATCCGCTTCCCGGCAGGTTACATGATCCATTACATGGTCATCGCTATCTCTCCAACATTCCTGAAAAGTTTGCTCGCTTTAGATGAACCGAACACTACTATCGAAACCATTACCGGCACTGGAAATTCGTTTCTTTTCCTGGAAAAGATGACGGCAGAGATACGCCTGCTGCAAAGGAACTTGGGGGCAGTAGATATGAATAATGGCTTAAGCCGTTTTTATATGCACTTTAAGGTTCAGGAGCTGCTCTACCTGCTGTTTGAAAAATTATCGAAACGCGAAAGCATACCACACCAAAATATCAACAGCGCCGATGCGGCCAGGTTGCTGCATATCCGTGACGAGGTTTTGAGCGACCTGAGCACACCACCTGTGCTTTATGAGTTAGCCCGGATAGCCGCCATGAGCGAAACCAAACTGAAACAACTTTTTAAGCAAGCCTTTGGCGATACCATCTATAACTATTTTCAACAGGCACGTATGGAAGAAGCGGCTTTTATGCTTAAACAAGGCAAGCGCTCAGTTGCCGAGGTTGGTTATGAGTTAGGCTTCACCAATCTTAGCCACTTCAGCCGCTTGTTTGAGAGGCATTACGGCCTGAAGCCCAAAAAATACGGGTCTGCCGGATAGGACTGTTTTTCCGTCTTTTACTGCTATTATCAGGCGGTAGTTAGCGGCAACTTTGTAGTGTAATCAAAAACACTGCAAAATGAAAAAGTTATTTCAGCCGTATAACAAAGGCACCTTACAATTAAAGAATCATGTGGTGATGGCACCAATGACCCGCAGCCGCGCCATCAATAACATCCCCAATCCATTAATGGCCACTTACTATAAGCAGCGGTCGGGTGCAGGGCTTATTGTTACCGAAGGTACCTCGCCAAGTCCGGAAGGCTTAGGTTATCCGCGTATTCCCGGTATTTTCACTGATGCACAGATAGAAGGCTGGAAGCTGGTGACCAATGCCGTACACGAGGGTGGTTCTAAAATATTTGTGCAACTGATGCACACTGGTCGTGTGGCACACAGCAGCAACTTGCCTGAAGGTTACGAGGTGGTTGGTATGTCGGACATCCAAGGTGCCGGTGAGATCTACACCGAAACGGGTATGTTTGAATATTCGGCGCCCACAGCGTTAGATGCTAATGGTATACAACGCATCATTGACGATCATGTGCGCGCTGCAGAAAATGCCATTGCCGCCGGTTTTGACGGCGTGGAACTGCATGGTGCCCATGGTTACCTGCTGGAGCAATCACTGAACCCACACGTGAATAACCGGACGGACAACTATGGGGGTTCTATAGAAAACCGCAGCCGTTTAATGCTGGAGATAGCGCAAAAGACCTCGCAAATGATCGGTGCTGATAAGGTTGCTATTCGCCTGTCGCCATACCTAACAACTAATGGTATGCTCGCCTATGAAGAAAACGAAGTTCACGACACTTATGTTTATTTGGCTCAGGAACTGAACCGACTGGGTATTGCTTACCTGCACATCTCTAACAACCCCGGTATCCCGCAAAAGACACACCACGCTATTCGCGAAGCTTTTACCAATACCATTATTTATTGTAACGGCTTTACCGCAGAAACAGCTGAGGCAATGTTGCATGACGGACCGGCCGACCTGGTGGCCTTCGGGAGAAGTTTTTTGTCTAACCCGGACTTCATGAGGAGGATAGAAAAAAACGAGCCCTTAAACGACCCAGACTATAACACTTTATATACGCCCGGCGAACAGGGCTACACCGATTACCCGGAACTCAATTAATCATTCAACTTTTTAAAACATACAAAACCATGAAAATTACCACCACAGGCTCATTAGGAAATGTAGCCCAGCCATTAGTGAAACAACTGATCGCAGCCGGTCATGATGTTACCGTCATCACCACCAAAGATGACAAAGTGAGGGACATTGAGGCATTAGGGGCTAAAGCTGCCGTAGGTTCCATCAGCGACGCAGCGTTTCTTACCCGGGCATTCAGCGGTGCTGATGCCGTTTACACCATGATGCCGCCATCCATCGGTACCAGCAACTTTATACAAAATATAGCGGATGCCGGTCAGGCTTATGCTGATGCCATCCAAGCAGCAGGTATCAACCGGGTAGTGTTGCTAAGCAGTGTGGGTGCAGATGCCGAGTCGGGCAGCGGCCCGATACAAGGTGTTCACCGGGTTGAAAATATCTACCGCCAGCTTAATGGTGTTAATATAACCGTCATCCGCTCTGGATTTTTTTATGTGAATTTTCTAAGGGACATTATGCAGATCAAAAGCCGGAACATCTTCGGTAATAATTACAGCGGAGATATCAGGCTGGCGTTAACGCACCCAAATGATCTGGCTTTAGCAATAGCTGAAGAATTGCAGGCTAAAGGAGATGGTTTTGAAGTAAAATATTTAGTGAGCGATGTGGCAACCGGTGATCAGCTTGCCGCGTTGTTCGGCACAGCTATAGGCAAACCGGAATTGATCTGGACAGCGATACCAGATGAGCAGTTGAAGCAAGGCATGTTGTCGGCAGGCATGTCTGCGGAGTTAGTCGGCCTCATTGTGGAAATGGGACAAGGTGTGCAAAATGGCCTTATCATGAACGACTTCTTCAGCGCAGACGGCAATGTGACCGGAAAGGTTAAGTTGGAACAGTTTGCGGAGGAGTTCAAGAACATGTACATACAAGTTTAATATCATTTTACCGGCAGCAACTTAAAAAAAGTGTTGAGATTAAGCTTTTACAGAGTTGCTGCTTAATAAATGGCAGGATGTGTTGATAATAGTTATTCTTATCATTCAGGCAGCGTCGCTATAAACTTGATGGCTATACATTAAAAATACTCGTTTCCGCCGCCTCTTGAAAACCTCCGACAAAACAACTATTATATCGGTAAGCTACCCAAATTAAAGACGTTGAACAACCTACGTCAACTGGCAGGGATTGATGTTGCATTTGTTGATGGATTAATTTATGAAGACAAAACCAGTATAGATTGGTTGGTAAAGTTTTGGCTATCGATATTCCTAAAAAGAAAATATACGTCGCCGAATAGATAGTTAACCGCCCTTTATGTTGACCACTTAAATCAAGGGCTGCATGCTTTAAGCAAAAAGAAGCTAACGATAAAAACAATCAAGCCGGCCATCAATTTCCATCCGTTCTTATTAAATACGTCAAACAGTTAAGGTCTAACCAGATCAGTTACAGAGCTCAAAATAAAACCTTTCCCTTATCAACGACTTACTTTAATACTGGTGTTATGGTCCGGATGGTGACACTCATACTGTTGATTGTATTGGCGTTGTAAAAAGCAGGATTTGAAGATTTCAAATGTGAATCAAGAAATCAATGTCCAAAGGTCCACTGGATAACTTGATTAATGCTGATTCTTTTAAGCCTAGCAAACCACCTTTTTCGGTCTTCAAGATACCGTCTATTCTGGTTTCCTTGCCGATTAGATTATTTTCTACCGTTACGCCAATTTCATACCTTTCATCTTCTTTCAAAGTAAATAACTGTTCAAAAAGCTTATAAGTGTAACCTTCATTTACAAATTCCACCTGGCTGATTACCGTTCCGGCGTTGGGGTAACCGCCGTATCTAGTGTAGTAGAGTCTTTTAAATTTTTCGAAACTGTTGCTAAGGTCCTTCGGGTATTCTAAGTCGATGTGACTAGGGCTACCAAACCGGTAGACGATATATTTGTCAGCACTGTCTAAGACTAACATCAGTATCTTGCCGCCTTTTGTTTTAAAACTAAAAAGTGCAATTTCATTGCTTTTTAGATAGTGTGCTTACGTATTACTATTAATGGCAACAAGCGAAAACATCAAGGCTATCAGAATCGGTTTAAACAAACGCATCATATAATTACTAAAAATTAGCGATGTGTAAAAATGCATGTTTTTGATCTGGGGTGATTATTAGTTGTTTTAAATGATTTTGCAAATGCGGACATAATCTTCTATCAAAAAATCCAATTGAGTTTATTGCCGTCCCTGTCTGTACAAACGCGGCTCAAGGCGTCTGCCTCTAGTAAGTGTAATATAATATTATGAAATGCCTGTTCAAATTAGACCATTAACTTAACAGGTGCTCGCCATTGTATGCTTGATACTATTGAACAGTCACCCAGCTATCTTGATCATAGTAGATCTGTGGTGCATCCTCCAACTGTCCGCTAACAATGCGATTCAGATTGAGCATTGCGAATTGTGGGATTATATTACAGAAGAACAGCCGGAGAATTTCTTGCAGTTGATTTTGTCGTTTTTAACCGCTATACAACAAGACCAGTAATGCTAATGTCTTTGATGATATTTGCTTTACATGCCGCTAATTTGGTATTAATTAGAACGTTATGTTTTATAATCGTATTAAACACCTCCTCCTTGCAATTAATCGGAGTAAAGAAATTGCGCTTCAAAAATCAACGTAACGAGATGTATATGATTTTCTAAGCTTAAGTTACACTGGTAGTGATCTGCGGGAGTTGTCAGTTCTCAATTTTGATGATGTTACCAAGGGAAAATTATCCGATTTACTTATAAATTTAGCTGTTGAGCAGGCCTTCTCAAAGTTCAAGGTGTTTTTTACTTCGAACCTTGCAAATGGTACCGTATTGATTATCTTTGTGTTATAAACGATTTAAGCGCTTGCATAAACAGCGAGTAGTTTAGGGAGTAGTAGAATTTTAGGATTTTAAAATATTGAAATACAATCGGTTAGTAGATGGGTTCGAATCCCTCCCTCACCGC
>NZ_WSRW01000006.1 GCF_009770985.1 Mucilaginibacter lacusdianchii
TTTGCGTTTCTATAAAGTTGGGGATGGGTAAGGAGCTGTCCAAAGGATTATCTTTTATCCCATCCGACTTCTAATAATACCGCTATTATTTGTGACTGCTGATATGTTGGATCCAACATTAGAGTTAGCACAAACATTAATCATTACAGCAATTAATTCAATATCTTAATTATTTATATGCTGTGTTAGCCACATTGTTCTGGCAAGTCTGGGTTTAGTAGAATTTTGTTTAAGGTTGTTTGCGGTTCTATAAACAAAGTAGATGATTTCTTTCTTTATTGCAAGTGAGCCGATGCGCTTATGAATATAAGGTAATTTGGAGTTAGTAAATTAATGATAAGCGTAGAAGAAGTGGTTCTTGTTGATGCAGATGATCGTGAGATTGGCGTTATGGAAAAAATGCAGGCGCATCGGCTTGGTTTGTTGCACCGAGCATTTTCAATTGTACTATTAAACAATCGTAATGAGATTCTACTGCAACAGCGTGCTCATACCAAATACCATTCACCTAGTTTGTGGTCTAATACGTGTTGCAGCCATCCTCGTCCGGGAGAAGCTATTGAAGCGGCGGCAGCCAGGCGGCTGGAAGAAGAGATGGGACTACAATGTGAGTTTAGAAACATATTTTCATTCACCTATAAAGTAGAATTCGGCCAAGATTTGTATGAGCATGAATTTGATCATGTATTTTTGGGGCAGTTTTCGGGTAATCCAAACATAAATCATGATGAGGTAGCTGCTTGGAAATTTATGGACTTTGATGCTGTACGAATCGATATGGACCTTCATCCCGAGCGTTATACATTCTGGTTTCACATATTAATGCAGAAGTTATCAGTTATAAATGTCGAGGCGTTATTATTATCTTAGTAAGTAGAATATTGATTCTTCCGCCAGTATCTATTCAAGTTACTGCCAGTGTTTCCTAAAGTATGTTTCAACGTCTAAGTTGGTTTAACCTTATATACTTAATTACATTTTCAAGATGCGCTCAATGAAGAGGTCCTGGAGATAGTTATTTAAGATTAAAATTTATCAGTTACTATAAACTTGTATAGTTTTCTCGTGTAAGTGCTTCTAGTAACGAGTGATTATGAACTGATATATTTTTACCGTTAACAGTGATTAGTTTGTCTTGTATAAGTTCGTTCATGTTTCTAAACACACTTTCGTAAGTAGCGCCTACGTAAGCAGCTAGGTCTTGCCGGGACAGATTTATACCAACACAACCGTTTGTATCTGTACCAAATTGGTTTGATAAGTTTAATAATGCCTGCGCTATGCGACCTTTAACCGTCATGTGCGCCAGGTTTCGCATTTTATGTTCGGAGGTCTGAAGCTCTTCAGCAAAAAATAGCAATAGTTGATAGGTAAGCTCGTTGTTTACCTTTAAGCTTGCTAAGAAAAACGGTAAGTCTATATAGCAAACAATACTATTTTCTAACGCAGTAGCCGAAACGGGATAACGTGCGTCTCCCCCTAAACCACGATGACCTATAATATTGCCGTTTTGCGCGAAACGTATGATAAGTTCTTTATCTGGCCCCCATTTTTTGTGCACTTTGGCTAACCCATTGAACATAAAATAAATGCCTGTAACCTGATCGCCTTCGTTAAAAATTGTTTCGCCTTTCTTTACAATGTAGTTTTTTCGTTGGCTTCCTACTGCCGGAATCCATTCTGGTAAACAAGTTTTGCATAAAAAACAGCTTTTTAAATCGCAACAGCGCTTGCTTTCTTTCATAATTAATCTTTCACTATCTGCACCAAAGTATTTTAAACCGTAATTTTTAGCGTTTGTGAAGTAAACATATGAAATTTCGAGAAATAATTAGCAAAACTGAAATGTTGGGCGTTGTTTAAGCGTATTCTAACGTTATAAACTGGCTTAAATCTAAAACTATGTTAAAAAAATGTGAAGTATATATTTTGTATTTTCGTTTTGCTGCTTCTGTTTCGCTTTTAGCTCGTGACATTTTACATATTGATAATTGGTTGGCGATAAATTAATGTCATCTAAGGTTTTTACTAAATTTTCATATTTGAATAAAAGTTTATATAAACTATAATGTCATCAATTTCATGGTAGACTATTGTATAATCGTTGGCCTGCACTTTGTAAGATAAGGCTTTGGCTTATGGAATTAAAAGAAAATTTATCATCCGACCATTTGAAATTTGTAACGCCTGACGGTGCTCCTTTTAGCTATGACATTACCTTGGCAAATCAGAATGATGTTGTGCAGCTCAATATAGTTGGCCGGAAGATCCAGTCAAACGAAGTATTATCTGCACAGTATTTGATTGATTTATCATCGCATGACTATTACTTGAATGCCTTCGAGCAACTTTCAAACGATTTTGGCTTACGTCCACCACAAAACAGAAAACATGTTGTACCTTCTACAAAAAAAATAAATTATCAAGAGATTTTACTTGAGAATAAGCACAAAGGCATGCTTTACGGTTATGGTGATCCTGCCGTATTGCGTACTAATCAAAACGATAAACCTGTTTACTATCTGGTTGCTACTTCTAATGACGCACCCGATTCTTTCCCTTTATTAAGCTCTGAAAATCTTGCCGACTGGACGTTTTTGAACTATGTATTCGCACAAGGCCAGAAGCCGGCTTGGGCTACCCAGGTTGAAGTGGGAAGTGATTATTGGGCACCCGAATTACACCAGATAGGCGATGAATACCGCCTTTATTTTGTAGCACGGGATAAAGAAAGCAAAGAACTTTGTATAGGCATGGCAACCTCTAAGCATCCCGAACTGGACTTTGTGCCAAATAATGAACCGGTGCTTAAAGGCAATGTTATCGATCCGCATATTTATATACAAGACAAACAAACTGTTTACTTATTTTGGAAAGAAGATAACAATGATGTTTGGCCAAGTGCCTTAATAAAACTGTTATATAATAATCCTTCGCTTATTACCTATTTACTGAACAATCCGCAAGACCAAGCGACAGCGTCTTTTATGGTGAGTGTCTGGCCTTGGTTACAACACCTGGCTCCAATGGTGCGGTTTATGTTTATTCAGGTATTTATTGAAGCGGTTATCAGCCGGTTTTTAGATATCTATCGTTCACTGGAACAATTAACTGAAAGTCATGCAGCAATAGCTGATGATATACGTAGCGTACTTCATTATATGAAAACGCCTATATACGCACAGCAGTTATCGGCCAATGGCCAAGTACTGGTTGGTGAGCGTACAAAAATTTTGGAGAATGATTTAGCTTGGGAAGCTCACTTAATAGAAGGCATGTGGGTTACCCAGCAGCACAACAGGTATTATTTATTTTATGCCGGAAATGATTTTTCTACAGATCAATATGGTATCGGCGTAGCCATTGCCGATCATCCATTGGGTCCATACCGTAAAATGCCCGAACCATTTTTGCAGTCTACTGCTCGCTGGACTGCACCTGGGCATCCATCCGTAACTACATCGCCAGATGGTAAGCCTGTAATGTTTTTACATGCTTACTATCCGGGGCAAGCCGGTTATAAGCAGTTTAGAGCATTGTTGGCTGTTGGGCTTAAGTTTGAAAAAGACAGGGTGTTGTGGGTGTAAGACAAAAGTTTTTATTTGGTAGCCTACTCATCAAATTTCTTTAAAAAAGTAAAGCCTCCTGATGGGCAGGAGGCCTTTACTAACCAATTATAAACCTAAATTATGAGAAGAGCTGTAGGAGAAGGAGTCGAACCTTCATAGAGTGGTTAGCCCTTGCGGGTTTCCCATTATTCTCTGCCACCGGGACAAGGAGGTGTGTCTGCCAAATTTCACCATCCTACAGTGCGTTATCTTGATACAAATGTAATACTTCAATTTAAAAAATCAAATATTTTTATAAAAAAATATTTTTTCTTGCCATGTTCATAACAATATGATGCATTTGTTATGTAATTGTAAATAGCGAAACGGCGCTATACCCTTATTTAACGGAAACGTTTCCGTAATTATTTTATACGAAATTGGTAAATGTTGGTTCGTGCAAAAAGTAATACGGTTATATTTACAAGCATCTAACCTATATTATAACAGTGAGAAAGAAATGGTTCCCTGTAATTGCCATCAGTACATTTTTGGCGTCATCTGCAGCTGCTCAAAACAAAAGTATTTATCATCAGGGTTGGATTGATTTCAATAAAAATGGGCGTAAAGACATTTTTGAAGATTCTCAGCAAGTAATTGCGAAGCGTGTTGCCGATTTGCTTTCGCAAATGACGCTGGATGAAAAAACCTGTCAAACGGCAACTTTATACGGTTACAAACGAGTATTGAAAGACGAGATGCCCACCGTTGGTTGGAAACAGGAAATTTGGAAAGACGGCATTGCCAATATTGATGAGGAGCTTAATAATCTAACTTCTCATACTGACGATGCCCCAACACCGTACAGTTACCCTTATAGTAAACATGCCTCGGCTATCAACACCATACAAAAATGGTTTGTAGAAGAAACCCGATTGGGCATCCCGGTTGATTTTACTAACGAAGGCATTCATGGCCTTTGCCATGACCGTGCTACCCCATTGCCGGCACCTATTGGTATTGGCAGTACCTGGAACAAAAAGTTGGTTTATCAGGCTGGTAGCATTGTGGGCCGCGAGGCAAAAGCTTTAGGTTATACCAATGTATATGCACCTATACTTGATCCGGCACGTGATCAACGCTGGGGCCGTGTGGTAGAATGTTATGGCGAAGATCCGTTTTTAATAGGTGCTCTAGGCACTCAGATGGTAAAAGGCATACAGGAACAAGGGGTAGCATCAACTTTAAAACATTATGCCGTTTACAGCGTGCCCAAAGGCGGGCGCGATGGTAATGCACGTACCGATCCGCATGTGGCACCGCGCGAAATGTACCAGATTTATCTCTATCCTTTCCAAAAAGTAATTCAGGATGCGCAGCCTATGGGCGTAATGAGCAGTTATAACGACTGGGATGGTGAACCGATTACTGGCAGCTATTTTTTTCTGACTGAACTGCTGCGCCAAAAATTTGGTTTTAACGGCTATGTGGTATCTGATAGCGAAGCGGTAGAGTTCCTATTCACCAAACACCATACCGCCGCCGATTATAAAGGTGCGGTGAAGCAAGCCATAGACGCTGGCCTGAATGTGCGTACTAATTTTACCATGCCTCAAACATTTATACTGCCTTTGCGCGAGCTGGTAAAAGAAGGTCAGGTAAGTATGAAAACGCTGGATGCCCGTGTAGCTGATGTGCTTCGTGTAAAGTTCAGATTGGGTTTATTTGATCAGCCATATGTAAGCAATCCCAAAGCTTCAGATCAGAAAGTACATACCAAAGCCGACGAAGATTTTGCGATGCAGATTAATCGCGAATCGATGGTGCTGCTTAAAAATGAAAATCATTTATTACCGCTTAACAAGGCAAGTCTTAAAAATATATTGGTGACTGGTCCGCTGGCTGCAACTAAAAGTTACGCTATCAGTCGTTATGGTCCATCGCATAACACGGTTACCTCGGTACTGGAAGGGGTTCGCAATTATGTAGGCTCAGGGGTAAAAGTAAATTATGCCAAAGGCTGCGATGTGGTAGATGTGACCTGGCCCGAAAGCGAGATTATACCTACCCCGCTTACTGCGGCCGAACAAGCCGGTATTGACAGTGCAGTAGTGCAGGCTAAGCAAGCCGATGTAATTATTGCGGTTGTAGGCGAAGATGAGCAGCGTGTAGGTGAAAGCCTTTCGCGCACCGGACTAAACTTACCGGGAAGACAGTTGCAATTACTTCAAGCCTTGCATGCTACCGGCAAACCTGTGGTAATGGTAATGATTAACGGACAGCCCTTAACCATCAACTGGGAGAATAAATATATACCGGCCATTTTAGAAGCCTGGTTTCCGGGTGCACAGGCTGGCAAAGTAATAGCCGAAACCTTGTTTGGAGATAATAACCCCGGCGGTAAACTCAGCATTACTTTTCCTAAAACTACAGGACAAATTGAGCTGAACTTTCCATTCAAACCTGCTTCACAGGCCGATCAGCCTACCAGTGGGCCCAATGGCTATGGCAAAACCAGTGTGAACAAAGCATTATATCCGTTTGGGTATGGCCTAAGCTATACCACTTTTGCTTATAGCAATTTGGTAGTTAAGCAGTCAACCCCTAACAGCCAAAATGATATTACCGTAACGGTTGACATCACCAATACCGGTAAAGTAAAAGGCGATGAAATAGTGCAATTGTACCTGAAAGACTGGGTAAGCAGTGTAACCACCTATGAGTCGGTTTTGCGGGGCTTTGACCGTATCACTTTACAAGCAGGAGAGAAAAGGACGGTACAGTTTACACTGCATCCGGATGATTTAGCCATATTAGACAAAAATATGAACTGGACAGTAGAGCCCGGAAAATTCAGCGTGATGATTGGCAGTTCATCCGAAGATATTAAGTTAAAACAGGATTTTGAAGTGAAGTAATGTTATTAGTTACCTATACACATAAACGATAATAAAATGAAATTACAAAATGTTATTAAACAGTTAATTGTTGTGGTGCTATTGCTAATCATACATAAAGCTGATGTAATGGCCCAAGCCAAGAAAAGCACATCAGCCGAAGCGGTAGCAGCAGCGGTAGAAACCTTGCGAAAAGCGATGGTAGATGCCGACAGCGTGACCTTATTGCAAATGGTGTCACCTCATTTAAGTTATGGGCACTCCAGCGGCGTGGTACAGGATAAGCAAACCTTTATTCATGCGCTTACCAGTGGCTCGTCTGATTTTGTGACTATTGAGCTGAGCAATCAAACCATACAGGTAACCGGTAGAGCAGCTGTTGTAAGGCATGTTTTAAGCGGCACAACTAACGACGGTGGGAAACCCGGTAATGTTAAAATTAATATTTTAATGGTATGGCAAAAGGTAAAAGGCAGTTGGCAGTTGCTGGCCCGTCAAGCTTTTAAAGTGCCTGCTGCCAGTTAATTCATCTACATCAACTATATTTTAATGGATAACAAATTATTTGATCTTTCCGGAAAAGTGGCCCTGGTAACAGGTGGTAATAAAGGTATAGGCAAGGGCATGGCCCTAGGGCTTGCCGAAGCTGGCGCTGATATTATTGTGGTATCCGGTTCGGTTGCCCTTGAGGGAAGTGATATAGAAAAGGAAGTAAAAGCACTGGGCCGTAATTTTAAAGCGTATCAAGCCAACTTATCAAGCCGCGAAGGCTTATACGCTTTTGTAGAGCAGTTGCTGGCCGAAAATCCGCGTATTGATATTTTGATTAACAACGCCGGCACCATTATGCGTAAACCGGCTGCCGAGCATCCTGATGAGTATTGGGATAATGTATTGTCACTTAACCTGGATGCACCTTTCATTTTGGCGCGCGAACTGGGCAAGCATATGATTGAAAAGGGGTCGGGCAAGATAATATTCACTTGTTCACTGCTTAGCTTTCAAGGCGGCATCAATGTGCCGGGCTATGCAGCCAGCAAAGGCGCATTGGCCAGTTTGGTAAAAGCTTTGGCAAACGAGTGGGCATCAAAAGGCATCAATGTAAACGGTATTGCACCAGGTTACATTGCTACCGATAATACCAAAGCGCTAAGGAACGACCCAGACCGTAGCAAAAGTATTCTAGACAGGATCCCCGCGGGCCGTTGGGGCGAAGCTGAAGATTTTAAGGGACCAGCGGTATTTCTGGCCTCTAAAGCCGGCGATTATGTAAGCGGGCACCTGTTAACCGTTGATGGCGGCTGGATGGGAAGATAGCACTAAAAGCAAGAGACAAGAATCGAGAGCCAAGGCAAAAATAAATTATCCGGCAGTTATCAATGATCAACCTCCGGTCACAGATAACTGACAACTCACAACAGACAACTACAACTATGGAAATCAGATTTGAGCATAGCCAAAAAGAAGTATCGCGCATGACGACCGAGGAGCTTAGAGAAGCTTTTTTGGTGGAAAGCCTGATGCAGGAAGATAAATTAACCACCGTATACTCGCATTACGACCGTACCATTGTGGGCGGTGTAAAACCGGTAAACGGTACTGTCACCTTAGACAATCATCCCGAGCTGCGGGCCGAGTATTTCTTAGAGCGCCGCGAGCTGGGTATCATCAATGTAGGCGGCAACGGTGTGGTAGTAGCCGATGGGCAGACATATGAGATGGACAAACTGAGCTGTTTGTATGTAGGCAAGGGGACGAGAGATGTGACTTTTAAAAGCACCGATCCTGAAGTGCCTGCTGTATACTACCTGCTGTCTTACCCTGCGCATGCGCAATATCCTAACCGCTTAATGCCTAAAGAAGAAGCATCGCCGGTAACCCTGGGCGATGCGCTAACTTCGAACAAGCGTACCATTTACAAATACATTCACCTGGACGGCATTCGCAGCTGCCAGCTGGTAATGGGACTTACCGTGCTGGAGCCCGGCAGCGTGTGGAACTCTGTACCACCGCATACACATACCCGCCGTACCGAGGTGTATTTTTACTTTGATCTGCCCGAAAACCAACGGTTATTCCATTTTATGGGCGAGCCGCAACAAACTAAAAGCATTGTGATGCAAAATCATGATGCCGTGGTATCGCCGCCATGGTCGGTACATTTTGGTTGTGGAACCAGCAACTACGCCTTCATTTGGGGTATGGGTGGCGAGAATCAAGTTTATTCTGATATGGATGCTTTAGCGGTAACCGATTTAAAATAAGAAATAGTTATGAAATTAATACGATACGGAGAGCCGGGGCAAGAGCGTACCGGTGTACAGATTGATGGTGTAAACTACGATACATCAGGCTACGGCAGCGATTACAACGAGCAGTTCTTTGAACGTGGTGGCATGGAAACTTTAGCTGCTTATGTAGAAGCTCATAAAAACGAACTGGAGCAGATACCAGATAATGTACATATAGGCAGCCCGGTTGCACGTCCATCTAAAATTGTATGCATCGGCCTTAACTATGCCGATCATGCGAAAGAAACAGGCGCCGCATTGCCACCTGAGCCGGTTATCTTTTTCAAAAGCACCACATCGCTTACCGGTCCTTTTGATGATGTAATTATTCCTAAAGGATCCGAAAAAACAGACTGGGAAGTAGAGCTGGCCGTAGTGATTGGCAAAAAAGCAAGTTATGTTGAAGAAGCCGAAGCTAACGAATACATTGCAGGTTATGTATTGCATAATGATGTATCTGAGCGCGCATTTCAACTAGAGCGTAATGGTACCTGGGATAAAGGTAAAGGTTGTGATACCTTTGCACCGTTAGGCCCTTTCTTGGCAACGCCTGATGAATTAGGCGATATAGATAACCTGCGTTTATGGCTTACCGTAAATGGCAAAACCATGCAAGATGGTACTACGGCTAATTTAATCTTTAAAATTCCTTTCCTGATATCTTACGTAAGTCAGTTTATGACTTTGTTACCTGGCGATGTGATATCAACCGGCACACCGGCAGGCGTAGGTTTAGGGATGAATCCGCCGGTTTATCTAAAAGCTGGCGATGTAGTAGAGTTGGGCATTGATGGCTTAGGCACGCAAAAGCAAACGGTAAAAGCTTACAGCAAATAAGCATCGTTATGCTATTATAAATAAGAAAGGCTGATGTTCACATCAGCCTTTCTTATTATTGGTTATTTACTAATCTTGTAATAAGCGTCGTTCCAGGCAATTTCTTTCTGGAACTCACGCAGTTTGGTTTCTTTGCCAATAAGCAGGTATTCAATACCGGCCATTTCAGCAAAGGCATGTAAATGCTCGTCGGTAAGGTTTTGGCTGTAGCAGGTGTGGTGTGCACCACCGGCTTGTATCCAGGCCGCACAACCGGTTTTCATATCCGGGTATGGTTTCCACAGCACGCGGGCCACTGGTAATTTAGGCAAATCGTTAACTGGTTCTACGCCTTCAACTTCATTAACAATCATGCGGAAACGGTTGCCCATATCTACAATCGAAGCGTTCAGCGCTGCTCCACCAGATACGTTGAATACCAGTCTTACCGGGTCGGCCTTGCCGCCGATACCCAGCGGGTGTACTTCTACTTTAGGTTTGCCCGAAGCTAAGATAGGATCTACCTCCAGCATATGCGAACCCAGTACCAGTGAGTTTTGTGCATCGAAGTGATAAGTATAATCTTCCATAAAGGCATTACCACCAGGTAAACCCGAACCCATTACCTTCATGGCGCGTACCAAAGCAGCGGTTTTCCAGTCGCCTTCGCCGGCAAAACCGTAACCTTCGGCCATCAAGCGTTGCACGCCAATGCCCGGCAGTTGCACCATGCCATGCAAATCTTCAAATGTATCGCTAAAGCCTTTAAAGCCGCCATCTTGTAAAAAGTTGCGTAAGCCTACTTCAATTTTAGCGGCTTCAATGAGCGATTGATGCTGTTCGCCACCTTTTTGCAAACCGGCTGCTACATCATAAATATCCAGGTATTCGGTTATCTGGCGGTCAACTACTGCCGGATCCAAGCTGTTAATTACGGCTACCAGATCGCCTATACCGTAGGTGTTTACCGAAAACCCAAATTGTAATTCTGCTTCTACCTTGTCGCCTTCGGTTACGGCTACAAAGCGCATGTTATCGCCAAAGCGGGCAAATTTAGCGCCTTGCCAGTCATGCCAGCCAGCAGCGGCACGGGTCCATACGCCTATCTCGCGCGCCACTTCAGCTTCCTGCCAGTGGCCAACTACTACCTTGCGGCGCAAGCGCAGGCGCGACATGATGAACCCAAACTCGCGGTCGCCATGGGCACTTTGGTTCAGGTTCATAAAATCCATGTCAATGCTCGACCATGGAATTTGGCTGTTGAACTGCGTATGCAGGTGCAGAACCGGTTTTTTTAAAATGCTCAAACCGCGAATCCACATTTTGGCTGGCGAGAAGGTATGCATCCAGGTAATTAGGCCAATACAGTTTTCGGCTACGTTGGCTTGCTGTATAAGGGTATAAATCTCGTCGGTAGATTTAACGGTTGGTTTAAAAACTACAGAAACAGGAATATCTGATGCGGCATTTAAACCGGCTGCAATTTGCTGAGAGTGGTCTGCTACCTGTTGCAGCGTTTCTTCACCATATAAGTGCTGACTGCCGGTTACAAACCATACTTCTAATGTCTTTAAGTTTATCATGGAATGGTATTTTTATTGTTGCGTTATTCGTTGTTTTGAGTGATGATGAACCCTAGCTTTGACCATAATAAGAGTTAGGCCCATGCTTACGTTCAAAATGCTTGCGAATAAGCGCATTCTTAAGGCGTGGGGCCTGTGGGTTAATTTGTTCGGTTAATAAGGCCATTTGGGCTATAGCCTCCAACACGGCACTATTGTGAACAGCTTTGGCAGCGGTTTTGCCCCAGCTAAACGGTGCATGGTTACCTACCAACACCATTTCGGTTTCTTTATAATCCAAGCTTTTATCTTTAAAGCAGTCCATAATCTGAAAACCGGTTTGGTATTCATAATCGCCTTCAATGTAAGCATCACTCATGGGGGGGGCGCAAGGAATGTCTACGGTAGTATAATCAGCATGAGTTGTTCCAAAAATAGGAATGTCGCGTTGAGCTTGTGCCCAAGCTGTGCCATACATAGAGTGGGTATGGCATACGCCGCCTATTTCGGGCCAATGGGCATATAGTACGGCATGTGTTAAAGTATCTGAAGAAGGGCGTAATGTGCCTTGCACGGTTTTGCCTTCAAAATCTACAATTACCATTTTTTCGGGTGTCAAATTCTCATAAGGTACACCGCTGGGTTTTATCGCAAAAACGCCTAAATTATGGTCGGCCGCACTTACGTTACCGAAGGTAAATATAACCAGCCCAAGTTTGGGCAGTTGCATATTGGCTTCATAAGCTGCCTGCTGCAAGTGTTCGTATTGACTCATGTGGTGAGTATTTAGTTGTCAGTTATGTGTTGTCTGTTGTGGGAGATAGCTCCTGTTACCACCCGCCAGCCAAGCCTGCTGTCTGCCAGGCTACAAAGCCGCCCAAATCATTATAGCGCTGGTAGCGTTTGTTGTAAAACTGGGCATTTGCTTCGTTAGGTGTATATATTTTATCAAACTCGCCACCCATGGCTGTCATGGCATCTTCCACTTTTTCGTACACGCCTGCAACGGTAGCTGCAAACATGGCTGCGCCTAAAGCACAAGTATGCTCAAACGGGTGAATGCGGATAGGCATCTGCAATACATCAGCCATCATCTGCATAATGTAAGGTGATTTTTTAGCTACCCCACCAATGCCGATTAATCCCTCAACAAGAACCTGCTCACTACGGAAACGCTCCACAATGCTGCGGGCGCCAAAGCAGGTAGCTTCGGCTAAAGCACGGAATACACGTGGCGCATCCGAACCTAAACTTAAACCTGTAATAGCGCCGGTAAGCAGTTGGTTGGCATCGGGTGTACGGCGGCCGTTAAACCAGTCAACCGCCAGTTCTGCATCTTCTTCCAGCGGTAAAGCTTGGGCAGCGTTACTTAATTCAGGAATGATTTTGCCTATCATCTCCTCTTTCAAGGCAGCAGCTGTTTGTGCATCAACTATTGTTGAATTATTTAATAGCTTTTCAATTGGCCAGGCAATTAAATTTTTGAACCAGGCATAAGTATCGCCAAAGGCAGATTGACCTGCCTCCAAACCTGCCATGCCCGGTATAACCGAACCGTCAACCTGTCCGCAAATGCCTTTCACCAACTTGCCTTCCATGTCGCGGTTGGGTGCTACCAATATGTCGCAGGTAGAAGTTCCCATTACTTTACTTAAGTGATAAGGCTCAATCTGGCCGCCAACGGCACCCATATGGGCATCAAAAGCGCCCACACCTACCACTACATCGGTAGAAAGGCCCAAACGGGCAGCCCACTCGGCACTCAGGTTACCAGCGGCTACATCAGATGTATAAGTATCTTTGAATAGCCTGTCTGTATAACCATCCAGCAGCGGGTCTAATGATGAGAAGAAAGCATTGGGTGGCAGTCCGCCAAAATCTTCTGCCCATAAGGCTTTATGGCCGGCTGCACAGCGGCTACGTTTAATAGCTAAAGCATCAGTGCCACCGGTCAGCACAAAAGGTAGCCAGTCGCAATGCTCCACCCAAGAATAAGTGGCTGCTCGTACCGCGTCGTCTACACGCAGTATGTGTAGCAGTTTTGCCCAAAACCACTCTGATGAGTATATGCCGCCAACATATTGTAAATAATTAGTATCAAATTTTTCAGCATGTGCGTTAATCTGTGCCGCCTCTGTAACCGAGGTATGGTCTTTCCAAAGCACAAACATGGCGTTAGGATTTTCTGCAAACTCGGGCAATAGTGCCAACGGTATACCTGCTTGGTTAACGGCCGCAGGCGTAGAACCGGTAGTGTCTACCGAAAGGCCGCGAATTTGTGCAGCAACCTCCGGGCCTGCTTTAGCAAGGCAGGCTTTAACGGTAGCTTCTAACCCCTCCAAATAATCTAAAGGGTGCTGGCGAAACTGGTTTTCGGCGGCATCGCAATAAAGTTGCTGTTGCCATCGTGGGTAGTAAAATACAGACGTTGCCAATTCTTTACCATTGGCTGCATCTACAATTACGGAACGTACCGAATCTGACCCGTAATCTACTCCTATAACATAATTAGATTGGTTTATCATGGTTTTATATTAAATGTTAATTGTACACTTAATTGAACGTAAAATTATACTTAAAACTGAGAAGTAAAAGTTTAAAGGTAAAATTTATTATAAAAGCGATATTCATACAAACAAATAGTGCATGTGCTTATCAATTAATGAAATCGATTGTATAAAATATAAACTTATTCTTATGTTTGGCTACCTTGCTCAATAAGATTTTTATGAATACTTAGTTAATATGCCACTAAGCTCATGAAGTTGTTACTAGCAACGGCATATAATCAATAGCCTAAAAATATTATTTAAGTGTAGTAAGTACGCTTATATATGAGCATTCAACTATCCAACTATACCATTATGAGAAAGTTTACATTATTATTTCTGTTGCCCTTATTAACGGTGGGATTAAGCTTCAGCGGCTTTAGCCAAAGCAGCGCCAGTATTACGGTAAGCAACGGAGCTAAAGACACCATTAGCCGGCATATTTACGGGCAGTTTGCCGAGCATTTAGGGCGCGGTATTTACGGCGGTTTTTGGGTTGACCCTAGTTTGCCGGTAAAAAAGCAGGACCGCATTAGGCTGGATGTGGTAAACGCTCTTAAAAAAATCAAAATTCCGAACCTGCGCTGGCCCGGCGGCTGCTTTGCCGACGAGTATCACTGGCGCGATGGTATTGGCGACCGCTCGCAACGCCCTAAAATGATTAACACCAACTGGGGTGGGGTAGTAGAAGATAATAGCTTTGGTACGCACGAGTTTTTGGAGCTTTGTCAGCTTTTGGGTTGCGAGCCTTATGTATCGGGCAACGTAGGCAGTGGCACGGTTCAAGAAATGTCGAACTGGGTAGAGTATTTAAATTTTGACGGTGAAAGTCCGCTGACTAACCTTCGGACTAAGAATGGCCATCCTAAACCCTTTAACGTACACTTTTGGGGTGTGGGTAATGAAAGCTGGGGTTGTGGCGGTAACATGACGGCCGAACATTACTCTGATGAATACCGTAGGTATGCCGTATTTGCAAAAGACTATAACAACGCCAAACTCAAAAAGATTGCCTGCGGCCCAAGTGATCAAGATTATAACTGGATGGAAACCTGTATGAAAAATATAGGCTCCAGAAATATGTGGGGAATTTCGTTACATTACTATACCCTGCCAACCGGTAATTGGAATGATAAAGGCCCTGCCACCGGCTTTGGCGAAAAAGAATATTTCAATACTATCAGTAACACCCTGCGTATGGACGAGTTTATTACCAAGCACTCGGCCATTATGGATAAATACGATCCCAACAAAAAAGTGGCTTTAGTAGTGGATGAATGGGGCGTATGGACTAACGTAGAACCCGGTACTAATCCAGGCTTTTTGTTCCAGCAAAACAGTCTGCGCGATGCGTTGGTGGCCGGTACCAACCTTAACATTTTCAACAACCACTGCGACCGCGTTAAAATGGCCGCACTGGCACAATGCATCAATGTGTTGCAGGCACTCATTTTGACCGATAAAGAAAAGATGCTTCTAACGCCTACTTATTATGTGTTTGACATGTACAAGGTGCATCAAGATGCGCAATATTTACCTATCAAATTAAATACGCCTGATTATGAGTTTGATGGTAAGAAGTTGCCGGCCGTAAATGCCTCTGCTTCACGTGATGCCGCAGGTAAAATTCATATAACCTTGGTAAATTTGGATGCCCGGAATTCTGTTAACGTAAGCACCGAGTTTAAAGGCTTACAATGGAATACGGTAACCGGACAAGTGCTTACCTCGGCGTCTGTGGCTGATATCAACACGTTCGAAAAGCCTAACACTATTATCAATAAAAGATTTACCGGCGCTCGTAAAAACGGGGATAAGCTAGTTGTTAATTTACCGTCTAAATCAATTGTATCACTTGAATTGAATTAAGCTATTGCTTCATATAACTTTTCAGCCCGCAGATATAAGCTGTGGGCTTTTTTAATATATTACATAATGTGCTCGATGGAGGAACAGTGCTACTTATTAAAAAAACGTAACTTTAGCAGGTAATACAAACCTTAATTAAGCTATCCGGTTTGTTAATCGCAACCTTGAAGTATGTTTGGACTGTTTCGTAAAAATAAAAAAGAGCCGCAAGTAGCAGTAAGTTTAGCCAGTGTAGGCGTTGATATGCACTCTCATATACTGCCAGGTATTGATGATGGTGCAAAAACAGTTGAAGATTCGGTGCTGTTAATTCGTAGTTTGATGGATGCGGGCATCAAAAAAATTATCACCACACCGCACATCATGGCCGATTATTACAAGAACACTGCCGAAACGATTGGTGGGGCGCTACAGCAATTAAAACAGCATCTGGCCGAAATACAATTAGAAGTTGAGATTGAAGCCGCAGCCGAGCACTACTTTGACGAGTATTTTTTGGAGCTGATTAATACCGACCGGTTAATGTTGATTAATGGAAAATACGTGCTGTTTGAACTGTCGTTTACCAGCAGACCTTTTAACGTGATCCCAACTATTCAGCAGTTAACCCAAAAAGGACTTGTGCCCATTCTGGCTCATCCCGAGCGTTATCCATATTTGTCTGTGCAGGAAGTAATTGATATGCGATCATGGGGATGTATGATACAAATGAATATTCTTTCGGCCTGCGGATATTATGGTAAAGAAGTAAAGCAAAGTGCCGAAAGGCTAATCGATGCAGGCGTTATTGATTTTATTTCGAGCGACATGCACCATGCACGGCACGCCGAAGCTTTAAAACAGGCTTTGGCCGAACCCATTTTGATAAACCTGATTAACACAGGAGTGCTGCAAAACAACTTGCTGCTAACCACTTGAGTCGGTTCTGCATATCCCTGCATCATTTGCGACTAGCCTAATGTTAATATAGTGAGCACTTGTTAATAAGGTAAATTACGTGATTTAACTAAAAAGCGTGCGATTCTAAAATCGCACGCTTTTTAGTTGATAGTCAAAACAAACCTGTCGGCTGCAACAGGTTAGGTTAATACAATTTCAGTGAGAAAGTATTTATCCCATCAGCTCGTAGCATTGTCTGGCAATCTCCAATTCCTCATTGGTAGGCACCACTAACACTTTTACGCGGGATGATGCAGTACTGATCTCATTAATCTCTTTTGAGCGGGTTTGATTTTTGGCTGCATCCAGTTCAATGCCCAGATAACTTAAATCAGCACAAACCATTTCGCGTACCTTCGCATCGTTTTCACCTACACCGGCAGTGAAAATAATAGCATCCAAGCCATTCAAAACAGCGGTATAGGCGCCGATATACTTTTTAATGCGGTAAGCATACAGGTCGTAAGCCAGCTTTGCATTTTCATCGCCTTGTTCAATAGCCTGGGTAATGTCACGCATATCACTTTGGCCGGTTAAACCCAGCATGCCGCTGCGTTTGTTAAGCAGGTTGCTCACTTGCTCTATATCATAGCCCAGCTGGTTTACCAGGTAAAAGATAACCGTTGGGTCAATATCACCCGAGCGGGTACCCATAATTAGTCCGCTCAGCGGGCCAAAGCCCATCGTAGTATCTACCGATTGTCCGTTACTAACAGCTGCCATACTACAACCATTACCCAAGTGTATACTGATAAACTTACTATTGGCTTTGTCTAAATAAGCGGCTGCCTGTTCGGTTACATATTTGTGGCTGGTGCCATGAAAACCGTAAGTACGAATATTAAAATCGGTATAATACTGATTTGGAATAGCAAAGCGATAAGCTTTGGGCGGAAGCGTTTGATGAAATGCCGTGTCAAATACACCAATCTGGGTAGCGTTGGTGAAAATCTTTTCGGCAACCTCTATGCCTAAATAGCTGGCCGGATTATGTAAGGGTGCTAATTGAAATGTCTTTTTTAAATCTTCTTTTACCGTGGCATCAATTACGGTGGTGGTGGTAAAAGTTTCGCCACCATGTACAATGCGGTGTCCCACAACCTGTATGTCGGCAGGATTTTTAATCACGGCATACTCCCCGGTGGTTAGCAAATTGTTCACCTCTTTGATGCCCGCCTCATGATCGGGCAGTTCTTCCGGATTAAGTTTAATAACTTTCTCTTCACCATTGATATAAACTTTGTGTGTAATGGCTGGCTTATCCAAACCAATACGTTCTACAAGGCCACTACAAACCGGATTTTTAGCCGGCATTTTAAATAACTGATATTTGATAGAGCTACTGCCCGAGTTTACAACGAATATGTTCATGAGTTAGGGAAATTCTAATTATCAATTTTGTATTTCTAACCCGTCATTGCGAGCAATAGCGAAGCAATGACGGGTTATGTCTTCATTTACTCTTGGCACTGAATGGCCGTAATAATTACCGTATTAAAAATGTCGTCCACTGTACAACCTCGGCTTAAATCATTAACAGGCTTATTTAAACCTTGCAACATCGGGCCAATAGCCAGTGCCCCGGTTTCGCGTTGCACCGCTTTATAGGTGTTGTTACCAGTATTTAAATCAGGGAAAATGAGCACACTGGCTTGACCGGCAACTTCCGATCCCGGTAATTTGCTCCTACCCACAATCGGGTCAACTGCCGCATCGTATTGGATAGGGCCTTCAACTTTCAAATCGGGGCGCTTGGTTTTTACAATCTCGGTAGCGCGGCGCACTTTCTCTACGTCCTCGCCCTCGCCCGAAGTGCCGGATGAATAAGAAAGCATGGCAATACGCGGCTCAATGCCAAAACGCTGACTGCTTTCGGCTGATGATATGGCAATCTCAGCCAGTTGTTCGGCTGTAGGATTAGGGTTTACGGCACAATCGCCAAACACGGATACCCTATCCGGTAAACACATAAAAAACACGGATGATACCACCGATATACCAGGCTTGGTTTTAACAAACTGTAAAGCCGGACGGATAGTATGCTGCGTAGTATGCACCGCACCCGATACCATACCATCGGCATGGCCCTTGTATACCATCATGGTGCCAAAGTATGATACGTCGGTCATCATATCGGTCGCCATTTCCAAGTTCACGTTTTTGTTTTTACGCAGTTCATACAACGTATTTACATAATCTTGATAGTACTCAGAATTGGCAGGATTTACAATGTTTATTTTGCTCAGATCCAGGTTAAGGCCTAAACGTTTGATATTGGCCGTGATATCATCAGGGTTACCCAGAATGGTTAGGTTTACAATCTCCTGGCTGATTAAACGTGCAGCAGCTTTCAGAATACGTTCATCATTACCTTCAGGCAGTACAATGTGCTTTTTCTGGCTTTTAGCCCAGTTGGTAAGCTGATACTGGAACATACGTGGCGTGATACCGCCGCTATGCTTAAAAGTCACAATACGCTCGTCAAGCTTAGCTACATCAACATATTTGTTAAATACATCAATAGCCAACTGTATTTTCTTGGTATTATCAGCCGTAATGCGAGAACGAATATTACCAATACGAGTGGTAGTTTCGAAAGTGCCAGATTTTACCGAGATAATGGGTACTACCGTTTGCAAACCTTCAATTAGCCTGATAATTGGCTCTTCGGGTTCGGTGCCAGCTGTAAGCACAATGCCTGCAATAGGCGGGTAGCTGGTAGATAAGTTAGCTTGCAGGGCAGCGATGATGATGTCGCCGCGGTCGCCGGGCGTAATAATCAGTACGTTTTCTTTAATAAAGTTTAAAAAGTTGGGCACCTGCATAGCCCCGGTCACAAAGTTATCTACTTGGTTATCCAGGCGTTCTTTGCCAAACAACAGTTTGCTGCCAGGTAGTTCTTCAAAAATTTCTTTCATCGTAGGTGCCTGCAAACCACGCATAGCCGGAATAATGGTCAAGATAATTTCGGGCGGCAGCTGTGTTGCCAGCAACTCGCGAATATCATCCACCTGGGGTGTACTTACTTTGTTGATTACCAAAGCCAGTACTTGTATCTCGCGCGATTCAAAATTGCGCACCGCCGTCATAGCAGCGTTTACGATCTGTGGTGTAGTTTTATTTTCGCCCGATACCACTACAATGGCGGGCGCACCCAGGTTTTTAGCGATAGATACATTCACCTCAAACTCAAAGGCGGTACCTTCACCTGCGTAGTCACTGCCCTCTATAACAGTAAAATCATACTTGTCTTCCAGTTGTTTGTACTTGCGGATGATGATATCGATCATCTCGCCCTGGCTTTCGGTTTCCGACAGGCGCATGGCTTCCTGCCAGCTAAAGGCGTTGGCGTCTTCATAGCTGATGGGCAGGTCAAAATAGCTAAGTACTGTTTGGATGTGGTCGCTCTTGCGTTCCTGAACATTGCGGCTTACAATAGGCTTAAAGTAGCCTATTTTTTGTGCTTTGCCCAATAGCATATCAATCAACCCAAGCGATACAATGGATTTGCCGCTGTATGGCTCGGTACTGGTAACAAAAACGGTTTTAATCATGGGGTAGCGTATCTGTAATGATGTAAAAAAGGCGGTTTTGAATTTTGCCTTTTTTAGTATTAATAATTACGACAAATATATTGGTTAATAGTTGTGATACAATTCCATTTTTAGTGTGTCAGCCTAAAGTAAACGGATAAAAAACATTGAAAATAATTTTGAATTTGCTAAAAATATTAGCTAAATTTATAATGTTTTTAAGGCTGCCAAAAGCATGACATACTTACTTGTTTTTGCTTTAAAAGGCTGCCTTTTTAACTTAAAATTAAGCAGGGCATGAGCTTTGCTTATATAATATATAATTACTGACTTTCAGCCAGTTAGTGATGGAAACAGACGGGTTAAACAAGCGGCTTACTTAACCCGGCGAAACCTTACCAGTTACAGGCAGTTGCCGCAAGCACTGCTAATTGTTGAACTTAAATTATAGAAGAAATTAGATGGAAACGTTTGAATTAACAACAATTACTGATGAGATGCAATCATCCATTACCCATATGGCACAAATGCGCAACGCATTGATTGCTTTCACCAAAGAGGTGCTGGTTAAAGATCAGGACTACGGCGTGGTACCAGGCGTGCAAAAGCCAACGCTTTTAAAACCCGGTGCCGAAAAGCTGATGAACCTGTTTGGCATGTCGGTAGAATTTGAGTGTACGGATAGAGTGCTGGACTTACAGTCTAAATTTATTGCCTACACTTATAAAGCTACTGCCCGTAATAAAGATGGCCGCATTGTAACACAGTGTGAAGGTTCAGTTAATAGCTACGAGCCTAAGTACCGTTACATTTGGATGGAAAAACCAAAGCCTAACCAGGCTACTCAGGATTTGATGAAAGCTGAGGGCAACGGTAAGTTCCGTAAATCGGGCGGTAGCTGGATTTGGGTAGAGCGTACCGAAAACCCGGATTTGATTGGCTTGCAAAACACCATGCAAAAAATGGCGCAAAAACGTGCCTTTGTGGGTGCAATGCTGTTAGCTACTAATGCATCAGAGTTCTTTACTCAAGACGTGGAAGATATGGGCTTTATTGATATTGAAGGTACTGTAATTGAAGAACCTAAAAATAATATGAAAGCTAAAGAAGTAAAAGGTACTGTACAGCAACGCGAATCGGCTACACCGGCCGAAGCTAAGGCAGCTGCACCAAAAGCAGAGGAAGTAAAACCTGCGGAGGTGAAAGCAGCCGAAGTTAAGGTAGCTGAGCCTAAAGTAAGCAAAGCTAAAGCTCAGGCTAAAACAGAAACAGTAGAATCAGTCATTCCGGCGCCTACTCGTGAAGCCATTGCGCATGCTACCAGTGTTGCCGCTTTATATCTGATCCACAAAAATAATGTTGACCTGCAACAGGATGAGCAGTTTATTAAACTCTTATCTACTAAAAAAGCAGAACTAAAGAAAGGAATAGCTGCCTAATGAGAAGGGAATTAGCCATGCAAATTCCTGCCTGCGAAGCGGTAACCTTGTTTACCGGTTTTGACATGGAGCCCGAAAGCTTAATTAAGCTTGACCGGGCTACCATTAACAAGATTGTGTATGACACCGAACAAATGGTTGCCGATGGCGAGCTGGACAGCGTGAAAATGCTGGTGCTTGCTAAAAAAGGGCAGGAGCTGTTTAATAATTTAGAGAAAAGAGTAAGACGCTATGCCGAAGAGCATGCCCGCGTACCCAAGCACGACAAGCTGCGTATGTATGATGCCGAGATTATTGAAAAAGAAACCGGCGTAAGTTATGATTACAGCGTATGCCACGACGTGACCTGGAACGAACTGCATGACCTGCAAGCCGAAATAGCGCAACAAATAAAAGAAAGGGAAGCGTTTTTAAAAACCATTACCAAACCCAGCATCGGCGGCGATCAGTTTACCGGCGAGACCTGGCAAATTAATCCGCCTTTGCGTACTGCCAAGCAAGGGTTGAACGTAAGCTTAAAATAAGCAACCCAATATATATTTCTGAGCCTGTACGTATGTTGCGTGCAGGCTTTTTTGTTTTGGTTTATTTGTTAGTGCTGTGTGTTATTTTAGTGCCTTGTTAGGATAGGTAAAGTACTTTGACCACCGCCTGTGGAAGTTACTTTTCTTTTTTACCACAAAAAAGAAAAGTAACCAAAAGAAAAAGGCTCTCGGCCGCACCTTCTTTCTACTCAAGACAGTTCTTGTACTTAAGTCAGTAGCTACCGAAAGAAGCTGAATGCCGATTCTTTTTTGTCTAAGTTGTTCTGACAGTGCTTTACGTTAAATAACAAAAGTGAAAAAACAAAAAGAAGCACAGAGGCCCGCTATCGCGCCCGGGCCAGCGAAGGTCTTGCGGGCAGACAGGGGATCGCGAGAGCTAGGCCTTTTTGGATACTTTTGTGGCTATGACAAAAGTATCTAGCCCCTGCGGCAATGAGCAGACGAAGTAAGTAAATGACCACTGAAGAACGTTAAACTCCAAGTACAAATTCAACATAGCAGCACAACACTAGTAACATAACACAAGGTAAAGTTCATTATATAACACAATCCACAAACTTTTACTTTATTTTACCTCTCCAATTTGAACCTGTTTACACTATGAAAAGCTTTTTATCTAAAATTTCGGCACTGGCGCTGGTAGGTCTATTGTCGGGATACAACCCGGCGCAAGCCCAATCACACTATAAAACCAGTAAAGGCTTAGCCAGCGTGTTGAAATCTGATCTTCAGGATGCCAATAAGCAGTATCATGTGCTGATGAAGAAGTTGCCTGCGGGTATGTTTCCAAGAAATTACTATGCCGCTAATGACAGCTTAGGCACCAGCGGGTCAGATTGGTGGTGCAGTGGCTTTTACCCCGGCACATTGTTATATCTATACGAGCAAACTAAGGATGCAACATTGTTAACAGAGGCTAACCGCATGTTAGGCTTGTTAAGCAAAGAACAATACAACAAAGGCACACACGATTTAGGCTTTATGATGTATTGTAGTTTTGGTAATGCCAACCGTTTGCACCCGTCGGCCAATTACAAACAGGTGTTGATCAACAGTGCTAAATCGTTATCTACACGTTTTGATCCGAAAGTAGGTCTGATTCGTTCCTGGAATTCCAAGAAAAGTGATTATATCGTTATTATTGATAATATGATGAATTTGGAACTGCTGTTTTGGGCCACCAAAGTTACCGGCGATTCCAGTTTTTATAAAATAGCAGTAACCCATGCTAATAATACCATAAAAAATCATTTCAGGCCCAACTATAGTTCTTACCATGTTGTAAACTATAACCCTGAAACCGGTGCTGTGCAAGAGCGTAAAACTGCACAAGGTTATGCCAACGAATCGGCCTGGGCGCGTGGGCAGGCTTGGGGCCTTTATGGCTATACCGTGATGTATCGCGAAACCAAAAACAAAAAGTACCTGGAGCAGGCGCAGCACATTGCCGATTTCATTCTGAATAATCCCAATCTGCCTAAAGACAAAGTACCTTATTGGGATTTCAATGCGCCTAATATTCCTAATGCTTACCGTGATGCTTCGGCTGCCAGTGTAACGGCTTCGGCTTTGCTGGAGCTTTGTAAATACACAAACGGCGCTAAAGGCAAAACCTATTTTACCTTGGCCGAAACGATGCTGCGCAGCTTGTCGTCAGATACTTACAAAGCGGCCATTGGTACGAATGGTGGTTTTATCCTTAAACATAGTGTAGGCCATTTACCGGCCAAGTCGGAGGTGGATGTACCGTTAACTTATGCTGATTACTATTATGTAGAGGCGATAAAGCGGTATTTGCAAACAAAGTAGGTGAATAGAAACGCTGTCATCTCGAACGCTAGTGAGAGATCGTTTGGAAACGGATAGGTTAACTCAGCGCTTTCAAAGGATTTCTCGTTATCACTCGAAATGACATTTTCGCACGACAAGTTTACGCTTTAAACAACCGGCTTTTCTTCAATTACTTCCTTCAGNCGCACGACAAGTTTACGCTTTAAACAACCGGCTTTTCTTCAATTACTTCCTTCAGCATCTTCAATTCGGCTACAATAATGTAGCTTACCACTACCAAAAATGCCCATGAGCTGATTTTTTGATAATCTACCATTGCCCAGGTTTTATGCTGGTAAGCATATTTCCAGGCACCAAAGCGGGTGGCAATGTTTTCGGCCAGCCAGATAAAAAAGCCAATAAGCACAAACGATAGCGCTACCGGCATACGGTAAGCTTTTCTGTCGACATGAAATACCACTACCGATTTGCGAAACAAAATCAGCACAAAAATGCCAATCAGGTAGCGCATGTCGTGTATAAAATGATTGGTAAAAAAATTGAGGTAAATAAGCAATCCTGCAATACGCACGGGCCAGTGGGGTGGCCAATTAAGCATCTGCAAATCAAACCGGCGCCAAGCCTGGCACATATAGCTGGCTACGCTGGCATACATAAAACCACTATATAGCGGTACGCCAAAAAATTTGGTATAAGCAAATTCGGGATACGACCATGAGCCTACATGCACCTTAAAAAGTTCCATGCATAAACCCAGTAAGTGAAAAATGCAAATCACCAGTACCTCATCCTTTGTTTCAATTTTGCTGAAAAATAAAATGAATTGTATGGCAAGGCAAGTCATCAGCATAAAATCATACCGGGGCAATATGGCGGTAAATAAATGCGATAAAGCCAGCATGGTAAACACCATTACCGGAAACAGGCATGATAAAGCCTGCTGTATACCAAATGTAAGGAAGTGACGAAGGTAGGTTTTCACAAGCGAACTGAAGAGAAACTTAAAATGTGCAATTTAAACACTTACATCTAAATCACGTATTTGTGCTTTGTATTGAGCAGGTAATATAGCTTCTTTCACTAACTTATCTAAGCGTAACTTACGGCTTAATTTATACAAGGCAATAACGGGCTTAAGCAAGGGCAATTGGTTAAGGTTAAGCAGTTGCTTTACCCTGTTAGGCGTTACTAATACTTGCACTTGTTTAAGCAACAGGTAACGCAGCAAGCCTAAATGTTTACGATATTGCTTAAACAAATCAATAGTAAAATGGCTATTGATCATATTATGTTGCAGATGATCTGCGCGCATGGTTAGCCAGTCGACATAAGTAGTGGGTAAGCCGGCAATTCCCATGCGGTGGCCTACGCGATAGAACACGTCAAACACCTCTTTTTTTTCCAAATCAGTCAGTTTGCGTTCCAGCACTTCGTACGAGCGGATAGAATAATCAATCAGCATAAACAATACATCGCGGTAAGCCCAATCGGGTATCTGTGCACCTCGTGCGGCTTCAACACCCTGGTGTATGGCAGCAATTTTGTCGATAGCTTTTAATGCGGCAGCTTGTTCCGAAAAAACAATCTGTTGCGCATAGGTTACTGTAGAAAACAAACGCCCTAATGGGTCGGCAGGTAAACGGCCGGTAAAGTATAGCCAGTCTACCGCATTATTCAAGGCAAACTCGGCAGCAGCACCGGCAAATATGAATAGAGTTGTATCACTTTTGCCCCATATTTCGCGAACAATAGAATGTTTTGCAACAAAAAGTTCCATGTAGTAATAAACGGTTTTTGGTATAAATAATTATTGGCCAATATACTGTATCTTAGGTTGCTTCGTTTAAGCACTAAACCACCTTATTTACATGATCAATCTTTTTAATCTCCCTGTAAAAAGTCCTGTTATTATTATTAGGGTTTTCGGTGTAGCCTTTGTGCTTTTAGTTTGACGTTTATTATTGTGAGCTTATATCAAGCTTGCAGTTACCTTATTAACAACCTCAAACAATATCACTTAACCCTTTCATGAAAACCGTTGGTATCCTTATACTGCTTTTATGCAGCTTGTCCGTTAGTTTCGCCCAAAATCATATAACTATTAAAGGCAGGGTAATTGATTCTTTAGATAAGAAGCCTTTAGAGCTAAGCACAGTTGCTATTGTTAATGTTAAAGACACATCGTTAATAGCTTATATGCTGAGTAAAAAAAATGGAGAATTTGAATTGCGTAATCTATCCGTAGGAGCTAATGTAAAACTGGTAGTATCGTTTGTTACTTATAAAACTTATGTTAAGGTACTCAAACCGTCTGGAAGCGCAATTCTAGATGTTGGTACTATTGAATTGAGCAGTAAGATGCTGAATGAAGTAGTAGTAAAAGGTGAGCGTGTACCTATTGTGGTAAAAAAAGACACTATTGAGTTTAATGCAGAAGCTTTTAAAACAAGGCCTAATGCCGAGGTTGAGGAACTGCTCAAGAAGTTGCCCGGCGTGCAAGTTAACCGCGATGGCTCTATAACCGTAAATGGTAAAACGGTAAGTAAGGTTTTGATAGATGGTAAGGAGTTTTTTGGAAATGACCTTAGAGTAGCAACCCGAAATCTGGATGCCGAAATAGTATCGCAAATTCAGGTATATGATGATCGGGAAAATGATCCGGATCATCTCGTCAGCGAAACGAAAGTTCCTAAAATTATTAACCTTAAACTTAAAAAGGCTATAAAGCGCAGTATATTCGGAAAGGTATTTGCAGGCGGCGGTACGCGTGATAGGTACGAAACTGCGGGTTTGTTTAACCTGTTTAGGGATACCTTACAGGTAAGTGTTATTGGTTTAAGTAATAACCTTAACCGTACTGCATTTTCTAATCAGGAGCTTTATGAGCAGGGAGGGTTTAACCGTGCCGGATCTGAAAACCTGTACAATGGCTCGGTAAACACCGGTGGTCAGAACTGGGGCGGAGGTATTGAAAAAATAACCTCGGGCGGATTTAACCTGAATACAGATTATGGTAAAAAGCTGAAGCTTAATTTGCTGTACTTTTACAGTCAAAAGCAAAATGCTTATGAAACATCAGTTTATCAGCAGCGTTTTTTGCGAGACACTACATTGCTGGCTTCAGCCACCAGTACCCAGCACTCTGATGAGTACAATCATGCTGTTACCGGTTTAGTAGATTGGAAGCCCGATACACTGCATAGTTTGCGATACCAGCCAAAAGTTAACATTAGCAATATGAGCAGCAATCAAAGCTCATTTTCAGATAATTATAACAACTTTAAAGATCACCTTAACTCCAATACAGGCGAAAACAGCCAAAAAAGAATGGCTTGGTCTTTTCAACAAGATTTCACTTTTAACAAGCGTTTTAAGGATAAAAAAGGAGAGTCGCTTACCGTAGGGCATAATTTGCAAATTAGCCCTAATCAATCAGATGGCTTCAACAGTACCGATTTAGTTTCTTATGCATCCACATTGCCATCCAGTAGTTTAAGGCGATATGTGAGGAATACAACCCGTAACACGGCGGCAAATTTAAATGTGAGTTACAGGTATCCGTTTACTAAAAAGTTGATTGTTGATTTAACGTCGTCAGGTAGTTATAGCAACACTGGTGAAACAGTGTTGAATTATGATAAAAATCTTACTACAGGCCAGTACGATATCTTTTTGCAAGATCAAAGCAGTAAAGTAAAAAGAGGTTTGTGGGTGGAAAACGTTAAGCCGGGTATAACTTATCAACTGGCAAAAAGTTTATCTGTAATTGCCGGGGCAACTGCCGAGTGGCAACAGGTAAACAACAAGTTTACTATTGGTAACCTGAACCAGAAATACTTTTATTGGCTACCTTCTTTACGTATAGAAGCCGGTGCGTTTTCGGTAAGCTATAGCAGATCAGTGAATCAGCCGCCGGTATCATCTATGCAACCGGTAACTATTGTTTATAATCAGCTATATAAGTTTACTGGTAACCCATTGTTAAAGCCGTCAAGCAGTAATAACGTTTATGTAAATTTTTACAAATACATACCTGAAAGTGAAATGGGATTTAATTTTTACGGTAGCTTTTCTGCCAGTAAAAACGATGTCATATCCAGGCAAAATATAGATAATAATGGAGGGCAGGCAACCAGCTTTGTTAATCGTAATGGGCAGCTCTCTGGTAACGGTGGGTTAAATTTTAACAAAGGATTTAAAAAATTTGGTGATTGGGAAATAGATATGAATAGCTCGCTTTCGGTCTATTATAATCACCGACTTAATATTATTAATGATGTAGAGGGTTGGCAAAACTCTTATTCGGGGGGAGTTTCGCACAATGTTACCTTGAACTGGAAAGATAAAGTTGAATTGAATACCGGCGGCAGTTTCAGACCTGTTTACACACAATATAATTATAACGATTACAAAAGAGTTTACATCAGAAATTGGGGCATGAATAACAATCTTGTAGTACGCTGGCCCAAAAAAGTGATATGGGAAACCAAGCAGGATTACAATTACAATTCTCAGGTAAGTGCCGGTTTTCAAAAAGGTATAAATGTAGTTAGTTCATCTATTGCGCTGCAAATGCTTAAAAAAGACAAGGGCGAACTTAAGTTTACGGTTTATGATCTTTTTGACCAGAATGTAAATGTATTCAGGTTTACCGGAGTTAACAGTATAATGGATGTGCAGAACAATAGTCTTAAACGGTATTTCTTGTTAACTTATACATTCAGATTTAATAAACTGAGTACAAAATAGCACTTGCTTGAAACGTATTCATTTTGAAAATGAGGAAGTTATTATATAATAATCGAAACTGTAGTGATTTTATGGAGTTATACTTATAGTTTAAAGTGTAAACCAAAAATTAAATGATATGAAAAAGCTGAGTTTAATGATCGCTGTTTTAGCTGCCTGTGTATTTGAATATGCCGCAGCTAAAAACCCGGTGAGTAGGGTAGTGCGTAAGGTAAGTGTGTTTAATGCTCAGACTGCTACAGATACGGTTCCGAAAAAGAATAGACCAAAAACTTCTAATCCTACAGTGCCAACCAGTCCAACAGCACCAACAAATCCTGTACCTACCAACCCGACTAACCCAACCAATCCAACAAACCCTACAGTACCAACCACGCCTCCGCCACCAGTACCTACAAATCCAACTAATCCGACAAACCCAACCAATCCAACTAACCCGACAATGCCACCAACTACACCGCCGCCAACACGGCCAACCACACCTACAACGCCGCCAACCACACCTCCGGCTCAGTAAGGTAACCAGGCAATCGGATTTGAAATTATATAAAGCAAAGGCCCGGCATAACGCCGGGCCTTTTATGTTTATCCTGATATTTAGCACCTCATATAACTTTAAATTAATTATAGCGTTAAATGGGTTAATTTGTTGACCGAAATTTGACAGGTAAAAGTTTTGCGACTGTATTGGATTTTTGTGTAATATATTATCTTTGAGCACCCTAATGAAAGCTGCGTATCTATTTTTCATCGCCTTGTGTTTTCTCCTTTTAAGAGGAGACAGCTATGCGTATGCGCGTGCTCATCATAATGCCCTATGCTATTCACCTGCCCAGCATACTGATAAACAAAATCAGATTAAAGCCGCGGTTAAAAATCAAGATGGTACGGTTGTTACCAGCGCCAGTTCAAAAGAAGTAAATGACTATCTCATTAGCGTTGAAGATGATGATGAGAACACTGTGTTTGCCCGCAAATTTATGTTGCCGGCCAAATACTTTATTATACTCTCTTATATACTCGTTTTAAGCACTTTTTACACCTATGTAAAAAAACGCTTGCCCTTTTGTATACACTTATCCTATATAGACTCTTGCAAATATCTTGTACAGAGATCTCTACGTATCTGATAATTTATATACGTCAGTTGCCGGAGGTGTGCCCTTACATGCCCCATTGGATGTATATAAACAGTACTCCCTTTGCATAGTCAATAGGTTTCACTTGTGCAACTAACGCCAGCCTGCATTTAAAGGAATAGCTGACTTTTAGCATCCCATCGCTTTATTATCCATTTCATATCATGAAGAAAATTGTCATGCTCGCGGGCATGTTTGCCCTGTTGTACCAAACGAGTTGTACATCCAAAAAAGAACAAAAACAAGAAGAGGTTACTAATTATACGGTAACCAGTCCTTTAAAAATTGATACCTCCTTTACCAAGGAGTATGTATCGCAGATAAAATCTGTCAGAAACATCGAAATCAGGGCTCAGGAAAAAGGATACCTGCAAAATATTTATGTTGACGAAGGTCAGTTTGTAAAAGCCGGACAGTTGTTGTTCCGCATTATGCCTAAAGCTTATGAAGCCGAATTGCTGAAAGCACAGGCCGAAACCAAAGCTGCACAGATAGAGTTGCAGAACACCAAAGTTCTGGCCGATAAAAACGTGGTTTCTAAAAACGAACTGGCCATGGCCAAAGCCAAGCTTGACCAAGCCAATGCCGAAACTTCTTTGGCTAAACTACACCTGTCTTTCACCGAAATCAGAGCGCCGTTTGCCGGTACTATCGACCGTATCAAGTTGAAATTAGGAAGCTTGGTTGATGAAGGCGATTTATTAACCAGCCTGTCAGACAACAGCCAGATGTTTGCTTATTTCAACGTATCCGAACCTGAGTATCTGAACTACGAATTGGATACCAAAGATCGTGGCAGCAAAAAGGTAAGCCTGCTTTTAGCCAATAACGAATTGTTGCCTTATAAAGGCGATGTAGAAACCATTGAAAGTGAGTTTGACAATGAAACCGGCAACATTGCTTTTCGGGCCAGATTCCCTAACCCTAACCGCTTGTTAAGAAACGGCGAAACAGGTAAAGTACAAATGACGGTTCCATTGCATAATGCATTGGTTATTCCGCAAAAAGCCACTTATGAAATTCAGGAAAAAACTTACGTTTTTGTAATAGACAAAAACAATGTAGTACGTTCCAGAAATATCACCGTTAGTGGCGAGATGCCCGACCTGTACATGGTAAGCAGCGGCATTGCCGAAAACGATAAAATTCTGCTTGAAGGTGTGCAGAAGGTAAAAGACGATGATAAAATCAAGTACGAATTCGTAGAACCTAAGGATGTGATTTCCCATTTGCGATTAAAAGCAGAATAATGGTTCAACCCTTAAACAAGAAAATCAATGTTTAATAAGTTTATACAAAGGCCAGTCCTTTCCATCGTAATATCACTCATTATAGTGTTTTTGGGGGTACTGTCCATCACTCACCTGCCGGTAACGCAGTTCCCGTCCATTTCGCCACCAAAGGTGAATATTACGGCCGAATACCCGGGTGCCAACGGTGAATTGCTCATCAAATCGGTAGTTATCCCGCTTGAACGGGCTATCAATGGTGTACCTGGCGTAAAATATATGGCTTCGGATGCCGGTAACGATGGTGAAGCCACTATACAAGTGGTGTTTAACCTGGGTACCGACCCTAACCAGGCATCGGTAAATATTCAGAACCGCGTAGCATCAGTAGTGAATAAATTGCCGCCTATTGTGGTTCGCGAAGGTGTAAAAGTTACCCGCGAAGAATCGAACATGCTGATGTACATCAACGTGTACAGTAAAGATCCGCATATGGATCAGAAATTCCTGTTCAACTTTGCCGATATCAATATCCTGTCTGAATTAAAGCGGGTAAACGGTGTGGGTTTTGCTGATATTTTGGGTAACCGCGAGTACGCTATGCGTATATGGCTGAAACCCGACCGCATGCTGGCCTATAAAATTTCGGCCGACGAGGTGATGAAAGCGCTAGATGAACAAAGCTTAGAGGCTTCGCCCGGTAAAACCGGCGAAAGTTCGGGTAAGCGATCTCAGTCATTCGAATACGTGTTAAAATATCCCGGAAGGTTTACCACTAAAGAAGGGTACGAAAACATCATTTTAAAGGCAGATGCCAATGGCGACATACTGCGCCTGAAAGACGTAGCCGAAGTAGAATTTGGCAGCTCGATGTACGATATTTATTCTAATCTGAACGGCCGGTCGTCGGCTGCTATCACCGTAAAACAATCTTACGGTAGTAATGCCAGCCAGGTAATTAAAGATATCAAAGCTAAAATGGAAGAGATTAAGAAAACCTCTTTTCCTAAAGGTTTGGAATATGAAATCAGTTACGACGTTTCCAAGTTCTTGGATGCCTCTATCGAAAAGGTTATTCACACATTGGTAGAAGCCTTTATCCTGGTAGGTATAGTCGTATTCCTGTTTTTGGGTGATCTGCGTTCTACACTCATTCCTACCATTGCTGTACCGGTATCTTTGATTGGTACGTTCGTATTCATGCAATTCTTTGGCATCACGCTGAACCTTATTACATTGTTCGCCCTGGTGTTGGCCATTGGTGTGGTAGTGGATGATGCGATTGTAGTAATTGAAGCTGTGCACGCCAAAATGGAAGAACTGCATCTGTCGCCACTTCGGGCTACTAAACAGGCCATGGGCGAAATAAGCGGGGCTATTATTGCTATTACCTTCCTGATGGCGGCGGTATTTATTCCGGTTGCCTTTATGTCGGGGCCGGTAGGTATTTTTTACCGTCAGTTCTCTATCACTATGGCAACAGCCATTATCCTTTCGGGTGTGGTGGCACTTACCCTTACACCGGCACTGTGCGCCATGATTCTGAAAAATAACCATGGCAAGCATAGAAAGAAATCTGTTGTAAATAGATTTATAGATAGTTTTAACAATGGTTTTAACCGTTTGTCTGGTAAATACCAGCGGGCCCTTAACACTATTGTTAGCCGCAGATCGGTAACCTTTGTAACGCTTATTCTTTTCTGCGTTGGCATCTTTTTCCTGAACAACAGTTTGCCATCTGGCTTTATTCCTAACGAGGATCAGGGTATGTTTTATGCCATTATCCAAACCCCTCCGGGCTCATCGCTGGAAAGAACTAATCAGGTTGCCGAAAGATTGCAAAAGATAGCCGAAGGTATTGATGGCGTTCAATCTGTTTCGTCACTGGCCGGTTACGAGATCTTGACTGAAGGTACCGGTTCTAACAGTGGTACCTGCCTGGTAAACTTAAAAAGCTGGGATGAGCGTAAGCATTCTGTTCAGGAAATTATTGAAGAACTGGAAGAGAAATCTAAAGAGATTACGGGTGCTACCATTGAGTATTTCCAACCGCCAGCCGTACCGGGCTATGGTGCCGCCGGTGGTTTTGAGTTGCGTTTGTTAGACAAAGCCGGATCGGGCGATTACCATAAAATGGAAACCGTAAGTAAGGATTTTGTGGCAGCGTTAAGCAAACGCCCCGAGTTGGCATCGGTATTTACCTTTTATAGTGCCAGCTTTCCGCAGTACATGCTGCATGTAGATAATGACATTGCCCAGCAAAAAGGCGTAACCATTGATAATGCTATGAACACGCTATCTACCCTGGTAGGTAGTAACTATGAAACCAACTTTATTAAATATGACCGCCAGTACAAAGTAATGGTACAGGCCCTGCCGCAATACCGCGCACTGCCCGAAGATATTTTGAAGTTGTATGTGAAGAATGACAAGGATCAGATGGTTCCTTACTCGGCATTCATGAAAATGGACAAGGTGTACGGCCTGTCTGAAATTACCCGCCATAACATGTACAATGCATCCGAAATTAGCGGTGCGGCGGCTCCGGGATATAGTAGTGGTGCGGCTATTAACGCTGTTAATGAAGTGGCCGAAAAAGTGCTGCCAAGAGGTTTTGGTATTGATTGGGCAGGTATATCTGCCGATGAGGTGGCTCGTGGCAATGAAGCCATTTACATCTTCCTGATCTGTTTAGGCTTCGTGTACCTTATTCTGGCAGCACAGTACGAAAGCTTTATTCTGCCGTTGGCAGTAATTCTTTCCCTGCCTGCGGGTATTTGCGGTTCATTCCTAATGCTAAAACTATTTGGATTGGAAAACAACATTTATGCGCAGGTTGCTCTAGTAATGCTCATCGGCTTGCTGGGTAAAAACGCGGTATTGATTGTTGAATTTGCCGTTCAAAAACATAAGGCAGGATATACCGTGCTTGAAGCAGCTATGGAAGGTGCGGTAGTAAGGTTCCGCCCAATCTTGATGACCTCGTTTGCGTTCATCGCCGGTTTGCTTCCGCTGATGTTTGCTTCAGGGCCGGGTGCAAATGGTAACCGTACTATTGGTACAGCTGCTGCGGGCGGTATGTTGTTCGGTACTATTTTCGGGGTGCTCGTTATCCCTGGTTTGTATTACATATTTGGCCGTATTGCCGAGCGCTTTGTGCTTGTTAAAGATGAAGAAGAAACGCCGTTAACTGAAGAAATTGATCAATATGCTTAAATTTAAAAGAAATACCTATATAGGTTTGCTGGGTATTTCTGTAGCCTTTGCAAGCTGTAAAGTCCCGGCTATAACGCAAGTAAATGAAAACAAGTCGGTTCCTGGTTCTTATGGCAACAATAGTAATCAGGACACTACCAATGTAGCGGCCATGCAATGGCGCAACTTTTTTACAGACCCTAATTTGGTTAGCCTGATTGATACGGCACTGAAAAATAACCAGGAGCTGGCCATTACGCTACAGGATATTGAAATTGCCAAAAATGATATCCGTTTAAGGCAAGGTCCGTTGCAGCCTACAGTAGGTTACCGGGTAGGCGCGGGTGTTGAAAAAGTGGGGCGCTACACCAGTCAGGGAGCGGGTGATGCTTCTACCGAAATTGCTCCGGGAAAAGAAGTGCCAGATCCGTTAACCGATATTACAGCTGCCCTATATGCTAACTGGGAAGTTGACATTTGGAAGAAGCTGCGTAACTCCAAAAAAGCAGCAATAACCCGGTATCTGTCAACCGTAGAGGGTAAAAACTTTGTGCTAACTAATCTGGTTGCCGAAGTAGCCAATTCATACTATGAGTTACTGGCCTTAGATAACCAGTATGAAATTGTAAAGCAGAACATTGCTTTACAAAAAAATGCACTTGAGATTGTTAAAGTGCAAAAAGAAGCTACACGGGTAACCGAACTGGCCGTTCAAAAATTCCAGGCCGAAGTACTGAAGTCACAAAGTCTGGAATTTGATATTATGCAAAATATCAAGGAAACAGAAAATAAAATTAACTTTTTGTTAGGCCGGTTTCCGCAGGAGATTCCCCGTGATAAAAGCAACTTTTTGGGCTTGGTGCCAGCCACTGTAAATGCCGGTATACCGTCGCAATTGTTGGCTAACCGACCAGATATTAAACAAGCAGAACTTGACCTCACTGCAGCTAAGCTAGACGTGAAAATTGCACGTGCCGAATTCTATCCATCATTTGGTATATCTGCGGCCTTGGGTTTCCAAGCCTTTAAGCCGTCTTACTTGGTTAAATTTCCCGAATCGCTGCTGTACTCGCTAGCAGGCGATTTGGCCGGGCCGCTGGTTAACCGTAATGGTATTAAAGCTGAGTTTAACAGCGCCAATGCACGGCAGGTGCAGGCCATGGTAAACTACGAGCGTACGATATTAAACGCATATATTGAGGTGGCCAATCAGCTTTCTAATATTAATAATCTTGGTAAAAGTTATGATTTAAAATCAAAGCAAGTAGATGCGCTTACAAAGTCAATCAATATTTCTAACGATTTATTTAAATCTGCCAGAGCTGATTATTTGGAAGTGCTGATGACGCAACGCGATGCACTGGAATCAAAGTTGGAATTAATAGATACCAAAAAAGAACAGTTGAACGCTGTAGTAAATGTTTATAAAGAACTGGGCGGCGGTTGGAAATAAATATCGCTTTAAACAGGAAAGAGCCGGCAATTTTGCCGGCTCTTTTATTTTGAATCTATCTTGTAACTTTTATCCCAAGCCGTAATTTTATTGCTGTACAGCGCTTGATTTGCCAAGTGTACGCTTATGGCTGTACGCGCGCCGGTAAACACGTTACTATCGGGCAGTTGTCTGTTTTGAACTTTTGTGTAAAAGTCTTTAAATGCATACCAGGTGCCATCCCGGGTAGGCTCTGGTAAAATGGGCGTTCCACCACCTTTGTTCCACACAATGCGGGTTGCGCCGGTTACACCGTCTACTGTTCCTTTTTCATCCAGTAATTTTTTCTCCGGATAAAATATGCCTTGATCGGTTAACAGTGATACGGTGCCTAGTGTACCCTTTATCTTAAATAGATAACCATCATGTGCGTTGCCACAGGTAGCGCCAAAATTACCAATCATGCCCAGCTCAGGGTAGCGTAGCATTACCTGAACATTGTCATAAGTTTCACGTCCGTCCTTAAAATAATCTATACCACCGGTAGCAAAAAACTCTTGAGGATGCGTATCAAATACCCAGTTGATAAAATCAATCTGGTGCGAAAGCAGTTCCGCCACCAAACCGCCCGAATATTCTTTGTACATACGCCAGTTAATCACTCTTTCTAAAGACGAATCGGGCACCGGCCGGCGCCAGCTGCCATTGCGGTCCCACCGGCAATCAATCTGGGTTATCTTTCCCAAGTAACCTTTGTTGATCATTTCTTTTACCCGGTAATACAACGGCGAGTACCGGTACTGATGCCCCACTTGTAATACCTGGGTGTTACGGTTGTGCATCAGTTTTACCAAATCAAGCGCCTGATCTATGGTATAAGTCATGGTTTTTTCCAGGTATAAATGCCGACCGGAGTTTATTACTGCTGCTGCTACCGGGTAATGCATGTGAAGGGGCACAGCTACTATAACAGTATCTACCTCTTTATCATCAAGCAGCTTGCGGTAATCGGTATAAGCTTTCAAGCTGGCACTTTTACCTAACTTTTGAGCAGCCGCCAGTCTAAAATCAAGCACATCGCAAACAGCGGTAATCTGAAACATATCTGTCATGCCGTTTATGATATGCATAATGCCTGTGCCGCGGTCGCCACATCCCACTATGCCAACTTTTAACGGGGCAGCAAGTGTTGGCATGGCTGATAGTTTGTTATCTATAAATAAACCAGCGGCCAGTAACGCGCTGTTTTTTAAAAATGTTTTTCTTTCCATTGGTTTAAATAGGCCGTTTGCTTTTGAACGACATTGTAGTTGTATCTTTAATTGATCCGTCTGCCTTTCTATAAACAATGTAGGCACCCATATTTTTATGTTTAGCAAGGTAAGCTAATGTACGTTTAAGCCCCATAGCCATAAAGCCGTTGTCAAAACCATCGGCCGTAACAGCATCTTGAGCATAAACAGTGATGCTTATCATTTCATTGTTTACCGGATAGCCGGTCAATGGGTTCATCAGGTGTGATATAGGTTTGCCGCCGGCTTCATGCTGTTTACGGTAATTGCCTGAAGTGGTGATGGCACCATCAGGTGGTTCAATTACTTTACGCATAGGCTCGGCATCAAACCCGCTGATACCTTCAATGCCCACGGTAAATGGCTGGTTGCCCGGCTTGGTTCCTTTAATTCTTAATTCACCACCCAGCTCTATCAGGTAACTTTTAATATGCTGCCGCTCTAATAAATTAGCTAGTAAATCAACAGCGTAACCTTGAGCGATACCGTTAAGATCTAGTTGAATATTAGGGCGGGTTTTGTATAAAAAGTTACCTTTTAGGCTAATGTATTTTAAGCCAACGTTCTTAACCAGCTTTTTCACCTCGTTGCTGTCAGGAGTATGGCTGGCCTTAATTGCACCAAATCCCCAGGCATCAACCAGTGGTTTTACGGTTGGGTCAACCAGCCCGTCGGTTTCCCGATGTATTTTTATCGCCTCACGCACAAGGCGCTGAAAATGCTGATCTACCCTGATGCCCTTGACCGAACGGTTAAATTTGCAAATCAATGAACCGGGCAAATACAGCGATACCGATTCGTCAAACCGTTGCAGCAAACTATCCGTTTGCTTTAAACTGATAAGGCTATCGGCTGCATAATAAACAATACTATAGGTGGTACCTTGAGCATAGCCGTTTAAGTGAAAACGTTGTAGCGGTTGCCGCCTGGTAAATGCATAAAGTAAAATTAATGCAACGCAAATAGCCGGCAGCAACCGCTTCTTCATTATCAATATTTAAATACCTTTTCGTTAACCATTACTTCCTGTTTAGCTTCATCAAAAGTGGCTTTGCCACCGGTATGTACAGCAGCATTGGTCATGATATTGGCGATAGAATGATGATAGCCTGCCTCTACAGGTGCGTTTGGCTCTTTGCGGCTTCGGATGCACTCGAGCCAGTTCCGCATATGATTAGAGCTCAGCGGATCTGCTCCGGTGTTGGCAGAGGCAACTACAGCTTGTGTACTTGGAAGCTTCACGTCTGGCAACAAGTTGGGTTGCATGTGCATAGCAGCAGCTGCTCTTTCGGTAAGTCCGCCTTGTGGCGATACCGTATTGGTGATGAGGTTCAGTTCTCCGCCGTTTGAATAATATATCTCGGCTGGTTTTTCTTCACCATTGTGCATGCGTGATGAAAAAATAACCTGAAAACCTTTAGTTGTATCATCCAGCGGACCATAATCAAACACGGCCGTAGTAGTATCCCAATTACGACGGCCATCTTTCCACTGGTAAATGCCGCCATTGGCTGTTACACTACGCGGATGCGGCAAGCCGGTAAACCAATGTACGGTATCAATCTGATGGCTCATCCACTGCCCGGGCATTCCTGATGAATAGGGCCAAAACAGGCGGTATTCCAAATAAATTCTGGGATTAAATGGCTCGTAGGGGCGGTTTAAAATAAAGCGCTTCCAATCAGTATCCTGCTCTTGTAGCTTAGCTACTAAGTCAGGTCTTCTCCACCGGCCCGGCTGGTTAACGTTCCAGGTAAGTTCAACCATCGTAATATCGCCAAATTTGCCTTGTTTTATAAATTCGGCAGCGGCCTGGTAATTCTGTCCGCTACGGCGCTGCGAGCCAATCTGTAATATTTGTTTAGATGAACGTACAGCTTTCAAAGCCGCCCTGGCATCGTCCATAGTTTCAGCAAATGGCTTTTCGCAGTATACATCCTTTTTGTTGCGCACCGCTTCAATGGCATGCAAAGCATGGGCAAAGTCGGGCGTACTAATGATGACGGCATCAATATCTTTCAGGCTGTACAGCTCATCGTTATTTCGGCAGGCGGTGATATCATGGCCAATTTTACTTTTAATATGAGCTGTGCCTAAGTCGCGCCGGTAATTCCACAAGTCCGACAAAGCCACCAAGTCAAAATTCATATCCTTGTAATGATTCAAAAAGCAAGGAAACAGGGTGTCTCTAAAACGGTCAGAAAAACCTACGGCGGCAACACGTACCCTATCGTTGGCGCCAATAATGTTGCCGTAGCTTTTTGCCGTTAAGCCCATCGTGCCCAAATAGGTGCCTGCTGCGGCAATAGCAGTTTTTTTAACAAAGTTTCTTCTGGTTTCCATGGCGCTGCTTATTTAAGTTCTTTAATCTTAATGTTGCGATAAGATACCGTGTTACCATGATCCTGTAAAAGGATATGACCTTTAGGCGCTTCACCAAATTTATCCCACTTTTTGTATTTACTAATGGCTACCAAATCTTCAAACTCTTTTGAGCCGCGCTGGTATTCCAGCACTTTGTAGCCATTCAACCAGTGTTCTACATGGTTATTAGGATATACCCTAACTTCACCACTGTTCCATTCACCTATAGGTTTTATAGCAGCAGTGGGTTTTTTAGCGGTAATCAAATCATAAAGAGACGAAAGCGTACGGTCGCCATCGCGGCCAAGCTTGGCATCGGGATGCCGCTCGTCATCCAGTACCTGGTATTCTAAGCCGATGCCAGACATCTCTGTTTTTTCTTTTTCGGTTACAAAATATTTAACACCACTGTTGGCGCCTTCTGTAAGTTTAAAATCAAATTTCAAGATAAAGGCAGAGTATTCTTTATCAGTAACAATGTCACCTCCCAAGCCTTCTTCTTTACCGTTTGAGGCTTGAATAGTGAGTATGCCATTTTCCATCACCCAGCCTTTTTCAGGAAAACTATTTTTAAAAAGAGCCCGCCAGCCATTACTTGTTTTGCCATCCCATAGCATAGCAAATCCTTCAGCTTTTTCTTTTTTATTGAGTTCATTTAGTTTTTGTGCAAATGCAGGCGTGATGATGGTAAGGCATCCTACTTGCAACAGGGTAATAAGTACTAACTTGTTATTTTTCATAAAGGTTAAAATTGGTCTGTTGGTAAAGAAGTATCTAATATATGTTAATATCCAATATGTAAGCAAGTATCTCTTTATTGTTACGCGGTAAGCTGTTCTTTAGTAGGCGTAATTGTGGAAGCAGATGATGTATTGGAAATCTTGTTGTTTATCTGTCAGGTTAAATGGGAAGCGGTAAAGGTATCTGCGCAAAAATCCAGTTGCTTGGCTGGTACGAATAGCAGTTTTTATCGTATTAAGGATGTTAGGGTTACTTAACGGAAATGTATTTAATGTAAAATGTAATTACTTGCCTAAAATGTATATCATTTTCGAATTAAGAAAAATCAACCTTTTTTAGCAAAGTTCATTAAATGTAAAGTACATATTAAATTATTTAAATACTTTTTTTAATTTTCATAAAAGTATTGATAACTTTCGTGAAATTTACAATAAGGTTTTAAATGGATAAAATTGAGGGCTATCTTAAAAACATTATTAAAGAACTCTATTTCGGACAAACACTAACATGTGCTGAGCTTAGCGAAAAAACCGGTAAAAGTTTGCCGGTTATTACCAAGCTTTTAAGCGACAGTATTGATGAAGGTTTTATATACGAAACAGGTTATGCACCCTCAACAGGCGGGCGACGTCCGCAAATGTATTCTTTGAAAGCCGGTGTATTATATGTTGTATCTGTAGCAATGGATCAGTTGGTAACCAGAATGGCTATTATGGATAGTCAGAACAATTATTTAACTGAAGTTAAACAAATTGATCTTGCGCTAAAACAAGATGAAAATGGATTATTAACGTTAGTTCAGGCAATTAACGATTTAATAGCCGGTTCGGGCGTTGACAAAAGCCGGATTGTAGGTATAGGTATCGGCATGCCAGGCTTTGTTGACATATCTGCGGGAGTCAACTATTCATTTTTAAATTCTGATGGTAAAAGTATTACCAAATATATAAGTGACGCCGTTGGTTTTCCGGCATTTATTGATAATGATTCTAGTTTGATTGCATTGGCCGAACAAAAGTTTGGGCTTGCACGCAATCACAACAATGTAATGGTAATTAACATTGGTTGGGGTATAGGGCTGGGCATGCTTATAAACGGTAAGCTGTTTAGGGGCGATAACGGTTTAGCCGGTGAGTTTAGCCATATACCTGTATTTTTTAACAATAAGCTTTGCAGCTGCGGTAAAACAGGCTGCCTGGAAACGGAGGCTTCTTTATCTCTGATTATTGATAAAGCACTGCGTGAATTAAAAGAAGGCCGTATTTCCGTATTGGCAGATTACAAGCTTGATACTATTGAAGAGGCGGCTAATGCTATTATGGATGCAGCCTTAAAAGGAGATAGTTTTGCTGTAAGCCTTTTTTCTGAGGCAGGTTATAATATTGGCCGTGGTGCTGCAATATTAATTCATTTGCTTAATCCTAAACTAATTGTTTTAAGTGGCCGAGGTGCAGCAGCCGGCAGGTTGTGGTTGCCACCTGTTCAGCAAGCCATCAATGAACACTGTATTCCAAAAATTGCCGAACACGCCCAAATTATGATATCGCCATTAGGTTACCAAGCTGAATTATACGGTGCAGCTGCACTGGTAATGGAACATTATGATGGTATTGATCATCACATCAAACAGTTAAGAAAACCGAATTTAAACTAACCCTAATTTAAAACACACAATAAAATCAATTAAAACATGAGGGACTTTTTTACTAAACAACTATGGCTTTGCATTTTGCTGAGCTTTTGGACGGCTATATCGTTAGCCCAACAAAAAAGAGTCATTACCGGTACGGTAAAGGACGAAGAAGGGCAGCCTGTTATTGGTGCTGCATATAAATTGAAAGCTACAGGTGCCGGTGGTGCCACTGATGTGAACGGACATTTTTCGGTATCGGTTGAAGGCGTTAATCCTGTGTTGGTATTTAGCTTTGTTGGCTACAAAACCCAAGAGGTAACTGTTGGCTCCGAAAATACAGTTAACGTGACCATGTTAGCAGATAACCGTGCGCTAGGCGAGGTTGTGGTAACTGCATTGGGCATACGCCGCGAAAAAAAATCATTGGGGTACGCTGTACAGGAAGTAAAAGGTGAAACGCTATCTGACAGAAAAGAGCCGAACATTGTTAATTCTCTTTCTGGACAGGTAGCTGGTTTGCAAATTACCCGCTCAGCCAACGGCCCGGGTGCATCTTCAAGAATTACACTTCGGGGTAATAACTCACTTACTGGTAATAACCAACCGCTTATTGTTGTTGACGGTGTTCCGATGGATAACTTTATTGGTAATGAAGTTAACGGTAGTGGTCGCCCTAATAATGATTATTATAACCCAAGCAGAGATATGGGTAACGGTTTAGCGGATATCAACGCGGAAGACATTGAAAGCGTTAGCGTACTTAAAGGTCCATCAGCTGCTGCGCTTTATGGTTCACGCGCGGGTAATGGTGCTATATTAATTACTACTAAAACAGGTAAAAGTCAGAATGGATTAGGCATCACCGTTACATCTTCTATTGGTATCGAAAATATATTTGCCAGACCGAAGATGCAAAAAGATTTTGGTCAGGGACAAAGTGGTGGCTTTGTAAACAACTCTACCTTAAGCTGGGGCGAAAGAAATCAAGGGCAAAATCAAACCAGGATTGATGGGTCAACTTTTCCGCAAATGTATCATGATAACATCAGCAACTACTTTGAAACAGGCTTGCAATCAAATCAAGGTATATCATTGCAACAGCAATATAAGTCAACCTCGGTGTACACCTCATACAACCGTCTTGATGATAAAAGCTACATTCCAGGCGCTAAACTGATTCGTAACAACTTAATGGGGCGTACAGTAAGTAAATTTGGAAAAGATGACCGCTGGACAGTTGACACTAAAGTTCAGTACATTAACTCAACTGCAAAAAACCGGCCTCAATCTGGTTACAATCCTAATAACTATTTCTACTATTTATCAACGCTGCCTAATTCAATTGATGTAACTGATTATAGTAATCCAGTTGATGCGAGCGGAAATATGCGTTGGTGGCATGCAGGTTCAGAACTAAACCCATATTGGGCATCAAAGTATAACCTGAACCAAGACACCAGAAATAGATTTTTGTTAAATGCTTCGGTTAAATACAAAATTAATAATTGGTTAAGTGTTGAAGGCAGGGGAGGGGCAGATACCTACAGTACTAATTCAGACAGCAGACAATACGCCGGCGCACCAGGTAATCCTGGAGGCGGATACGGTTTAAGAAGAACTACATTTACTGAAACCAACTACAGTGCCTTATTTACTGCTAAAAAAGATAACCTATTTGGAAAATGGGGTGGTACTGCAACATTAGGTGGCAACCTAATGAGCCAGCAAACTTCTTTTTTTAGTGGCAATGCTGGTACTTTAAACGTGCCTAATTTATTCTCGATTAATAACACAGTAGGTAATCCAAGTCTTGACCAAGGGCTTTTCTTACATGATATAAACTCAGTCTACGGATCAGCGGGTATTAATTATGATCAGGTATTGTTTTTTGATGGTACGTTTAGAAACGACTGGAGCTCAACCTTGAGCAAAGAAAATAGATCCTTTTTCTATCCATCCATAAGTACATCGTTTGTATTTTCTGAGGTGCTTAACAGGAGCGGTGCACTACCATCTTGGATAACTTATGGTAAATTGAGAGGTTCATATGCCGCAGTAGGTAATGATATGGGCCCATATCAACTTTATAATACTTACAATATCAGTAAAGACCCGCTTGGTAATACCAACGCCGGACGTAACGACGTATTGTTTGACCCAAATGTTCGTAGTGAGTTAATTAAATCATACGAAGCTGGTTTAGAGATGCGTTTTTTTGATAGCCGTTTAGGTTTTGATTTTTCGGTTTACAAATCTAATTCAACCAGACAATTGCTTGATTTGCCAATGGACCCTTTGAGTGGTTACACTGCAAGAAAAATTAACGCAGGAAATATCCAGAACAAAGGTTTGGAACTGATGGTAGATGGAAAAATATTTAGAAATAACGGAGGATTTAACTGGAATACTACTGTAAACTTCTCGATAAACCGTAACTTAGTTAAAGATCTTGCAGCTAATGTTACGCAATACCCATTGGGTGGATACGATAACGTAGCTATTGTGGCTGAAACAGGTCAGCTTTATGGTGCTATTTATGGTACCACCTTTAAAAGAGTTAATGATCCAAACAGCCCTTATAACGGACAGTTAATTTTAACTGCTGCTGGCTTGCCTCAAACTGATGATGCTGTGAAATCAAACTTGGGTACGCAGCAAGCATCAAGTCTTTTAGGCGTTACCAATACATTCTCTTTCAAAGGATTCAATTTTTCTTTCTTGGTTGATGCACGATTTGGGGGTAAAATTTTCTCCGGAACACTTCAGCGGATGCAGGCAGTAGGTACATCAAGCAATACTGTAGTAAATGGTAACCGCGACAATTTTGTAGTTGATGGGGTTGTATTAAATGCTACAACCAACCAATATGAGAAGAGCACCGTAGCAGTATCCCCACAAAATTACTGGACAGCCATAGCTGGACGAGGTAACCTGGGTATTACTGAAGCAAATATTTATGATGCATCTAATATTCGTGTACGCAACGTGCAGTTAAGCTACGATATTCCTAAAAAGGTTCTTTCTACTATTGGTATACAAAGAGCAAGGGTTGGCCTATCTGCTAACAATGTATGGTTGATTAAGAGCCATATGAATGGCATGGACCCTGAGTCTGTTTTTGCTACAGGCAGTAATGCTACAGGCTTTGAAAGCGGTAGTGCTCCAACCACACGCACTATATTATTTAATTTAACCCTTGGTTTTTAAGATATTAAAAGAAAATTCATTAGATATGAAATCAATTTTAACAAAATCGAGCTTGGTACTTGCAGCCACAATGATGATGGCATCATGCAAAAAGTTCGATGAAAAAAACAATAATCCGTTCGCGGCCAACGGCGATCAGGTGCAAACCGAATACTTTATCAATAACGCTATTATAGGCGCACAGCAAGATCCCGGCTTGTCTGAACGTATGTTTATTTTGTACTGGGTGCCTGCCGGACACGCTTTGCAGGACGAAGATGGTGAAACCTTTTCACAAGGTTCATTTGTAGATGATTGGGCTAGTGCCTACTACGGCCAGTCTTCTCAATGGCAAAATAACGTTACAACAGCCATTCAGATAGGAAATGACCAAATTGCAAAAGGTACATCAAAACCTTATACTAAAAACCTGATACAGGTAGCCAGAATTTGGAGAGCATACTTAATGAGCGAGTTTGCTGATACTTTTGGGCCTATGCCTATAGATGCCTTTCAGGGTACAAATCCAGAATTTAAAGATGTAAAAGCAGTTTATTATTATGCACTCGACGAATTAAAAGATGCAGTATCGAAACTTGATTTGACCGTCACCAACCCCGATCAGGTTAGAAGGGAAGACCCGGCTTATGGCTATGATTATGCAAAATGGCGCAAGTATGCCAACTCCATGCGTATGCGCTTGGCAATGAGATTATCAGAGGTTGATGGCTCAAAAGCTAAAGCAGAGTTTGAAGCAGCAGTAGCAACAAACGATTATATCACCAGCGCTGCTGATATGTTTAGCGTGCAAGAGTCAAGAGGTTGGGATCCGCTTGCAAGTGTGTTCCGCCGCGAATCATCATGGATGGGTTTACCAATATCAACCACCTATAACAATCTTGTTGTTGGTTTAGGTAGCATCACTTCTGCGTCGCAATTATCAGCAGGCTATCAGTCGGCAATCAAACCTGCCGATTGGTTAGGCCAGCGTTATACAGATCAGTTTGCAGTTAAAACTAACGATCCTATGGCAGGTTATTGGTTAAACGGCTTGCCTTTTTCAATAGATCCACGTGCATATAAAGTATTTAGCATACCGGGCGATATTACCAATCCTACTTATCCTGGTATTGGCGGTTCATATACAACCTCACAAGGGCAACTTAAAAATGCAGCAGGTGCAGTAGTAAAAACGCTTGATGCAAAATATACCTGGAACGCTAAAGTTGATGGTAATTGGGGTGAGAAAGCTTCAAGAAACCAAGCCATTACAACCAATGGTTGCAAGCCTTTGTTAAACTTAACTTATCGTAGTGGTGCAAACAGAAGAGTATTCTTTGGTCCGTGGGAAACCTACTTTTTGCTTGCCGAAGCCGCCGAGCGTAATTGGTCAACCAGTATAGGTGCAAAAGATGCTTATGAAACTGGTATAGCTAAAAGTTTTGAGTATTTTGGAACATCAGCTAACTTAGCTGCTTATGTTGCTTCAACTGACTATAACCGTGTAGGTACATCTGTTAGTTGGGATCATACAACTGAACCATCTGCAACTCGCACCATGAATTACGAAGATGGAATTACAGGTGCAAAAGGTACTGTTGATGTTGCTTACCCCAAAAATAATTTTTATAAATCAGGTTCTGTACGCAATGATCATATGACAAAAATCATGACGCAGAAATACTTGGCGCAATTACCTTGGTTACCGTTAGAAACCTGGAGCGATCATCGCCGCACAGGCCTGCCATTCTTCGAAAATCCTGCAGTTGAAGATGTAATGCCAGATTTACCAGCATTAAATAGTGGCAATTACATGACAAGTAATATTCAGTTTCAACCACAGCGTGTAAGATACCCGTCCAGCTTCAGAAACAGTAGTGTTCAAAGCTATAATAATGCAGTATCTTTATTAGGTGGTACTGACGCCGTTTTAACACCGCTTTGGTGGGCAAAACACTAATATAGATTTAGAACAATCGATAATCTATCTAAAGCCGTTTCATTTATGAAACGGCTTTTTTTGTGCCTGATAGCCCGGTTTTTAGAATTATTTGGAAGGATTGTAACAAGTTAGCTACCTTTACCCTGTTATAAACCACCTGAAATTAAATCAGCTGATAAATAGTGTTGTTTTGAGTTACCCACATACTGATTTGATGAAGCGTATTGCAATAGTTTTGCTTTTTATTCTTCTGGCTAAGCTTTCTTTTGGTCAAAGGCAAATTGGCACGCCCTTGATTTTTAATTATAAAGCAGAGCAATATAAAGGGGGCGTGCAAAACTGGGATGTAGCTCAGGATAAAAGAGGACTGCTGTATTTTGGCAATAAAGAGGGTCTGCTTTCTTTTAATGGCAAGTTTTGGAGCCATTACGCTTTGCCTAATTACACGGTTGTTCGTTCAGTAAAAGTAGATGAGCAGAACAGGGTATTTGTAGGCGGACAAGATGAACTGGGCTACTTTTTTCCGGATGAAGTAGGCGTTTTAAAATATCACTCCCTGCTAAGCAAATTGCCGCCTAATGAGCGCAAAATGGCCGATATATGGAATATTGCTGTCAATAAAGATGGCGCATTCTTTCGTTCGTGGGGTAGTATAATCCATTTTGATGACGGTGCTGTAAATGTGTATAAGCCCGATGTTTCCTGGGATTTTTTAGGTTGCGTAAATAACAAGATACTGGCTCAGTCCAGAAATAAGGGATTGCTTGCATTTGATAAAGGTACATGGGTGCCTTTTGCTGATGATTCTGTTTTAAGAAATACAGCTATATCCTTTGTGCTTCCTTATCATAAGGATACTATTATAGCCGGCACATTGAAAAAAGGCTTGTTTTTAATAGCCGGGGGCAAACTTATCAAGCAAAAAACGGGAATTGACCAAATGTTGGCCGATAGCCGGTTGGTGAGTGGTGTAAGGTTAAATAACGGGGGTATTGCCATTGGTACGTTAGGAGCCGGACTGGTTATTATAGACAAAAGGTGGCAAATTGTTCAGCAATATGCCGGAGCCGAAGGATTACAATCGGAAAGCGTTCATGCTGTTTTTAATGATGAAAATGGTTCTTTATGGCTGGCTCAGGATAATGGGTTAGACATGATTGCCATAAACAGCGCAGTGCGCTACATCTATCCTGATAAAAGCAATCCTATCACTTATAGCATGCGGGTTTACGACCATAAATTATACATGGGTACATCAAACGGATTGTTTTATACCCCGCTTGATGTTGCACAGAAAGACCTTGCCTTAAGTAAAGGTACTTTTAAAAAGGTTAAAAATACCGATGGACAGGTTTGGAATTTGGGGCAGTTAAATAACCATCTGGTAATAGGGCACGAAGACGGTTTGTATGAAATTATTAACGATGAGGGTCGGCAGTTATATGCACAACCCGGTACTTGGTTGTTTCAGCCGGTTTCTAACATTTATCCGTCAGCTCGCATTTTAGCAGGTACCTATAATGGCCTACAGCTAATTGGCGATACAGATGGAAAGTTGTTAAACCTAAGCACTGTAAAAGGGATTGATGAATCGTTGCGATTTTTTGTTTATGACCATAGCCGTAATACTGTTTGGGCTTCGCATCCTTATCATGGCGTATATAAGCTAGAGCTGTCGGTAGATATGACGCAGGTAGTTAAAAAAGGCTTGTACACACAAAAACAGGGGCTGCCTTCAACGTTGTACAACTATGTGTATCACGTGCATAACCGAACAGTGGTTGCAACGCATAACGGTATTTATGAATATGATGAAAGTGCGGGTACATTTAAATTCTCTTCATTTTTTGAGCCTTACTTTCACCACATCCCGGTTATCTATTTAAAAGAGGATAATGATGGCAATATCTGGTTTGTAACCGACCGGAAAGAGGTTGGCGTGGTAGAGATGCGCGACGAAAAAAAAGGGCAGGTTACTTATTTCCCTGAAATAAAAGGCAAGATAGTAGGTGGTTTTGAATCTATCTATCCCTACAATAGTCAAAATATATTCATCGGTTCCACCAGGGGCATTGTGCAGATTAATTACAAGCGCTTTAAAGAAAATACTAGAAAGCTGGACGTTGTACTGGGAAAAGTAAGCGTTATAGGTGAAAAAGAAAAACTTATTTACGGCGGATATTTTTTAAAAGATGGAAAGGTAAGTCAGATTCAGGCATCGCAAACTGTACCGCAATTAAAGTATGATGAGAATTACCTGCATTTTGAGTTTGCTTCCACACTTTACAACGAGCAAAATACCATTGAATACAGCTGTTATTTAGAAGGATTAGACAGGGGATGGTCTGCCTGGAGTGGAAAAAGCGACAGAGATTATACTGCTTTACCGGCCGGAACCTATACTTTCAAGATAAAGGCCAGAAGCCATACTGGCAATGAATCTAATGTTATTGCTTATACTTTCATCATTGCGCCGGTATGGTATAAAAGCATGTGGAGCTATGTTTTATATATTGGCCTAATAGTATTAGCCATTTACTGGTTGTTGAGGTGGCAGCGTAAACAGCATATTAAAGAAAAAGAGAAGCTGCAATATCTCAACCAGTTAGAGCTTGATAAAAACGAACGGGAGATCATTCGCCTACAGAATGAAAAGCTGGAGTCGGAGATTGATTATAAAAACCGTGAACTGGCCAACATGGTGATGCACCTGGTGCAACGAGGAAAAGTTATTGATAAGATAAAAGAAGAATTAAGTACTATGCTGGGCAAAAATGAGGGGGCATCTAATTCAACTCATTTTAAACGTTTGCTTCGACTCATTAATGAGGTAGAAAAAGGCGAAAAGGATTGGGAACAGTTTAATCAGCATTTTAATACTGTACACGCGCACTTTTTTAAAAAGCTTCAAAGTTCATTTCCTGACATCACTTTAAATGAACTGAAGCTGTGTGCTTATACCAAGATGAACTTATCTACTAAAGAAATTGCGCAGATGATGAACATTACCGTAAAAGCGGTTGAGATTGCACGATACCGCCTACGGAAAAAACTAATGCTACAACCCGATACCAATTTATATGCATTTTTGGGCCGGTTTGAAGAGGCTTCCAGCCATGCAGAGGTGTAGTTAATATTTGCATTCATAGTCAAACTTTAAGCTTTCTTCTTTTGTATTTAATAGACACTATGCTTTAATGATTACAGCTTGTTAAAGCCGTTATATTATCGTTTGCAAATAAGCCTCATGTTATTATATGATGGTGCTCATTCAGTCTTTCATTTGATAATCTTCAAAATAAATAGCATAATTCTTTAAGCTATACTGCTCTATAATTCTGCATTTTCGTTTAAATATAGAGCTTCATTCAAAAGAGGGGTTTTACTGTATAACTATTTGAAAATGAGGTTTTTTTTGAGCTATTGTAGGCCTTTTGTAGAGGGTTAAGAGTGCAAAAATACAATAAAGTAGAAACTAAGTAGGCCCGCTATTTTCATCAAATCATTTTTCGGAACAGTAGTTTTGGCTATCCAAATGGAGACTATCTCCAACAGATTCAATTAACCAATTTTAACTTAATTCAATGATTATGAAAAGAAGCTTTACGTTCTTTTTTTTCATCACTTGTCTGTTTCTTGTGCCGTTCTCTTTGTTCGCACAAGATGTACAGGTTACGGGCAAAGTGATATCCAAAGATGATAACCAACCCATCCCCGGCGTTACGGTTATTGTTAGAGGTACTACCCGTGGTGCAAGCACCGACGTTAACGGAAATTTTAGAATTTCTGTTCCTAAATTGGGTAGTACGCTCGAGTTTAGCCAAATCGGCCTTACTACCGAAACGGTTGTCGTAACCGGCACACAACCCTTAACTGTTACTTTAGGTTCTACGACTGCCTCACTTAACGACGTTGTAGTGGTTGGTTACGGTGTTCAGAAAAAGAAGGTAGTAACCGGCGCTATTTCCAGCGTTAAAGCAGCAGATATCGAAAACCAACCCATCACCCGCGTAGAACAAGCCCTGCAAGGCAGAACCTCTGGTGTAACCGTTGCCGCCAATAACGGGCAGCCAGGAGAGGCAGCCTCTGTACGCGTTCGCGGCATCACTAGTTTCAATGCTACCAATCCTTTATGGGTTGTGGATGGCGTTGTAGTAGATAATGGTGGTATAGGTACCCTTAATACATCAGATATTGAATCAATGGAGGTGCTTAAAGATGCTGCTTCTCAAGCCATCTATGGTACACGTGCATCTGCAGGTGTTATCTTAATTACTACTAAAAAAGGTAAGGCTGGTGGCATTCGTTTAAACTATAATGGTTATTATGGAACATCGGCCGCTGCCAAAAAACTAAACATGCTGGATGCAACCCAGTACGCTACTTTACGTAATGAAGCTGCTGCTGCTGACGGAAAAGCTTTACCATATGCCAACCCGGCTTCTTTTGGTACCGGTACAAACTGGCAGGATGCAATATTCAATAACAGCGCAAAGAGACAAAACCACGAAATAAGCCTGGAGGGTGGTAACGAGCGATCTACGTTCTACACTTCTTTTGGTTATTTAACCCAAGAGGGTATTGTAGCTACTGATATCTCGAAATACAAAAGAATTAATTACCGTATTAACTCTACGCATAAAGTATTTAAAAACTTTACTATCGGTCAGAACCTGGGCTACTCTTATGAAAAGACACAAGGTTTAGGCAATACCAACAGTGAGTTTGGCGGACCATTAGCATCAGCCATTCACCTGGACCCAATTACGCCGTTAGTGGAAACTGATCCCGCAAGAGCAGCAACATATGACCCAAGAGCCCGTAGGGATGCAAATGGTTTTCCGTATGGCATATCTCCAATTGTGGGCCAGGAAATGACAAACCCACTTGCCTACATTTCAACCCGTTTAGGTAATTATAGCTGGGCGCATAACCTGTTAGGAAATGTATTTGCTGAATTAGAAATTATTAAAGGCTTAAAAGTAAGGTCATCATTTGGTGGTAAAATGGCATTCTGGGGTACAGAAAGCTTTACGCCCGAGTTTTACCTGAACTCATCTAACATCAATACCATGACCCAGCTGTACAGAGACAGCAGACATCGTATAGATTATAACCTTTCTAATACTATCTCTTATACCAAAAGCATCAAAGACCATAACTTCTCTATCTTGTTAGGACAGGAAGCTTATCAGGATGGAAGTGAGGTTTCGAACAACGTACGTTATGACGGTATTCCGGCAACTACATTTGAGCAGGCTTCTTTTAATTACTCGGTGCCTACCACACAAAGAACAAGCGGAGCTGGTGATGGCCAAATACACCGCGTGGTTTCATTATTTACCCGTGTAAATTATAACTACCAAGAAAAATATTTGATAGAAGGTGTATTGCGTCGTGACGGATCAAGCCGGTTCGGTGAAAATCATCAGTATGGTATATTCCCATCATTTGGTTTAGGCTGGGTACCTACACAAGAAAAATTCTGGCCAAAAAATGATGTAGTTAATTTCCTGAAAGTTCGAGGTTCGTATGGTGTTGTGGGTAGCGATAATATCGGAGAGTTCCAATTTGTATCAACCATTGGCAGCGGACGTAATGCCGCTATTGGTACCGGATCTTACTATACCGGTTATAGCCCTAACGCGCCTGCCAACCCAGATTTGCGCTGGGAAGAAACCCGTTCTGCAAACTTAGGTTTCGAGGCTACATTAGTCAATGATTTGCGTTTTACTTTTGATTGGTATAACAAAAAAACATCAGGTATTTTACAAAACCCACGCATTCCGGGTTATGTAGGTGCAATCTCAAATCCTGCATCTAACGTTGCAGATATGGAGAATATGGGTTTTGAATTTGAACTGGGATGGAATAAAAAGTTGGGTGACGTAAGATTGGATTTAAGCGGAAACTTTTCAACGCTTAGAAACAGAGTAACCTACTTAGGCAACAACCTTGATTTTATTGAAGGTTCTGTTGGTTTCCAAAACATGTCATACGGTGTTACCCGTACCATAGTAGGCCAGCCTTATAACTCTTATTACGGTTTCCGCACTGAAGGCATTTTCCAAACCCAGCAAGAGATCGACTCATACAGAGGTGCAAAAGGCAGAATACAGCCTAACGCAAAACCTGGCGACTTTAAATGGAAAGACGTAGATGGTGACGGAGATATTGATGAAAACGATCGTGAGGTGTTAGGTAGCCCTATACCTAAATATACTTTCGGCTTTAACATCAACGTTGCCTGGAAAGGTTTCGACTTGTCGGCATTTGCCCAGGGTGCTGCTGGTTTCCAAGTGTTTAGCGGATTGCGCAGATCTTCACTTACTGCTGCTAACTGGCAAACTGAGGCTTTAGGGCGTTGGACCGGTGCCGGTACGTCAAATACTTATCCACGCCTAAGTGACTCAGATCCTAATAAAAACTTTATCAACCCGTCTGACTTCTTCCTGCAAAAAGGTGATTACCTGCGTTTAAGGACGTTGCAGATAGGTTATTCTTTACCTAAACTCCTGATCTCAAAAGCTCACCTTTCAAGATTGAGGATATATGTAACCAGCGAAAACTTGTTTACACTGACTGGCTACACAGGCTACAACCCTGAAATTGGTGGCGGCGTGTTCAGTATCGACCGTGGTGTATACCCGCTGGCCCGCTCATTTATGTTAGGTGTTAATGTTGGATTATAATTTTCGAAATAGAAAAATGAAAAGATATATCAATTGTATAGCAGCATTAGCTGTAAGCTCTCTGCTATTCAGCTCTTGCAAAAAGTTTCTTGAAGTACAGCCTAAAGGAACAGATCTGGAATCGAATTATTACCAGAACCAAGACCAGGCATTCAAGGGGTTGGTTTCCGTATATGATGTGGTTGCCTGGCAAGGTGGTTTGCTGACAACTAAAGAAAATGTGGCCATGGCCGCTTCTGATGATCATTTTGGTGGTGGTGAAGGTGCTGGCGACTTAACCTTCGTAAATATGGACAGGTTTACACTAACACCCGCCACTGGTCCGCAAGAAGATTTATGGAGAAGAGGCTATTCGGGCGTATTCCGTGCAAACATATTGCTCGAGAAACTGCCGAATACCCAAATGGACGAGAATCTTAAAAAGAGATATATAGCCGAAACCAAAGCGTTAAGGGCTTATTTCTACTTCGATTTGGTACGTTGGTTTAAAAATATTCCTTTATACACTACCAATATCACAGCCAGCGAAATGTATAACGTTACCCAGGCCGATCCGGCTGATGTGTTCAAGCAAATTGAGGCTGATTTGAAGGATGCCGCTGCTGAAACAAACTTACCAAACACTGTGCCTGCAGCTTCAGAGGGTGGAAGGTTCACCAAAGGTACTGTTCATGCACTGCTGGGTAAGGTTTACCTGTGGGAAAAGAAATGGGCAGATGCAGCTACAGAACTGAAAGAAGTAAATGGCACTCCTGGCCAGTTGAATGCAAAGTATGGTTACAAATTAATGGCAAACTTTGGGGATCTTTTCAATGGAGGTAATATTTACAAGTTCAATTCAGAATCTATATTGGAAATTGTTCATACCACCCTTTCTGCTGGTAACTGGGGTTCTGGTGTTGCAGCTACCGAAGGTAATATTCTGAACGTGATGAGTGGTCCGCGTGGCTACTCTCCAAAAACCGCAAACGCGCCTGATTATTATAGTGGTTGGAGCTACTTCCCGGTTACACAAAGCTTGTTTGACGCCATTCATTACGATCCGCGTTACAAGTATACAATTGCCAACTTGGATAGCTTAAAGCAAAACGGCATAGCCGACTATACGCCGGGCGCTCAAAACACAGGTTACTTTATGGCAAAATGGGTTGGACGCAATGCCAATTTACCCACAGGTGCCGGCGACCGTGACCTGAACTGGGGCCAGAATATGTATGACATCCGTTTGGCTGATACTTACCTGATGGAAGCAGAAGCTTTGGTAATGGGTAACGCCGACTTAGGCCGTGCGGCCGAACTGATTACTGCCGTAAGGGCCCGTGTAGGTTTAGGTGCGGTAGCTGCTACAATGGATAACATCAAACGCGAAAGACGTTTGGAACTGGCTGGCGAAGGTCAGCGTTGGTTTGACTTGGTTCGTTGGGGTGATGCACCAGTTGTATTAGGCTCGCAAGGCTTTGTAGCGGGTAAGAATGAAATACTGCCAATTCCGCTTAATGAGTTAAGTAATACTCAAATTAAGCAGAGCAAAGAATGGGGAGGAACGAAATAACATCATTGTAACATGACATTAAATTTTAATCAGAAGCGCAAAATTGCTATAGTAGCAATGGCTTCTACCATCATAGGTTATATTGGCTGTACCAAAGAAAGAAGTGGCAATAACGGTTTAGATGCCAATAATTTGACAGCAGGTTTTACTATAACGCCTGTTGCCGGTAAAACCAATACGTATGCGTTAAAAGCACAAGAAACCGGAGTAATCAACGTAAAATGGGATATAGGCGATGGCAGTGGCTTGGCGCCAGGTAAAACAGTAGACACTGTATTTTACCCTGATGCCGGTAAATACACCATAACCCTTAAAGCTGTAGGTATTGGAGGAGTGGAAAAAACTGCAACGCAAGACCTGACTGTGGCTACATCTGATCCGGTTCGCGGTAATTTACTGCAAGGTGCCAAAATGGCTCCGGGCGATGAGGCAAAGTGGACCACCTTAAACTTAAGCGCTGTACCGTTAACCCTTACTTATGCTAACAACAAGCTTACATTTAGCGGTGGTGCAAGCAGCCATACTGGTATTTACCAGGCTGTGCAGGTTCAGGCTAATAAAAAGTATAAGGTTGATATGGCTGTTTCCGGCAGCGGTGCCACCGATACCTGGTTCGAGGTATATGTAGGTCAGGCCGTTCCGGTGCAAGGCCAGGATTATAATGATGGCGGTACCAGACTAGCTTTAAATACCTGGAATGGTTGCGGCAAAACGGCCTTTAGTGGTAAGCTTTCTGCTATCTCCTGCGGTGGTTCAGGTGGTGGTGTGGTGTCTTTCCCAACTGCTGGTACGGCTTACGTTGTGATCAGAACAGGCGGTAGCAACTTAGGTGCAACCGGCATCTCTGTCACCAACTTGGAATTGCGCCCGGTAGAGTAATTTTAAAAGGGTTTTAAGCTCTGCCACTTAAAGGCAGAGCTTTTTTTATCTCCTGTGCTAAACAGCTAATTCAATGAAATATCAAAAAGCTTTAATATTACTTGGAAGTATTTTTCTCTTATCCTGCTCCAAAAAAAAGCAAGAAGCCATTCCATATTTCCAGATACCAAAGCTCGAGGATAAAAACTGGGCGTTTGAAACAACGCCCGTTTGGGCAGATGAGTTTGATTATACCGGTCTGCCCAATGCTGGCAAATGGGACTACGATATAGGCGGAAGCGGATGGGGCAACAACGAGCTGGAATATTATACAAACAGTATTAATAATGCCAGCATTGCCAACGGCAAACTAACCATAACAGCCAAAAAAGAAACCCTTGGCGGAAAGGAGTATACCTCGGCACGTTTAGTTACCCGAAACAAAGGAGACTTTTTATACGGCCGGTTCGAAATAAGAGCAAAACTGCCAGCTGGTAAAGGAACTTGGCCTGCTATATGGATGTTGCCTACAGACTGGAGCTACGGTGAATGGCCAAAATCTGGAGAAATTGACATTATGGAACATGTAGGATACGACCCTGATGTTATCCACATTAGTACCCATTCTGAGGCATATTATTTCAAGTTAAATACCCAAAAAACCGCTACCCAAAAAATACAAGGAGCCACTGCCGATTTTCATTTGTACCGTTTAGATTGGACCCCCTTTGCTATACGAGGGTATATTGACAATCAAAAAGTATTTGAATTTACCAACGAAGGCTCCGGCTACCGTGTATGGCCATTTGATAAACGGTTTCACTTGCTGCTCAATGTGGCCGTTGGTGGTGACTTGGGTGGTGCGCAGGGCATCGACAATAATTCTTTTCCGAATGCAATGGAAGTAGATTATGTAAGGGTATATAAAATGATTGAAAAGTAGTTGTTCATTATTAATATTTTGAAAATGATTTATACAAAACGAATTCTTTTGAGTGTTTTAGCAGCTGCCTCATTTCTGGGCGGCGTAGCTGGATGCTCAAAAAGTGAAAAGGCAGATAGCAGTAATCCTGCACCTGCACCTCCTCCAACAAATAACACTCCGGTAAAAGCTGATGTGGCATTTTGGCTTACCAATGCTGATAAATCTGTACTGTTCAAAAAGCAAAATGCCAGTTTAGTATTTACCACACCTAATGCCCAGTATGCAACCATTGAGGTGGATACCACAACCGCTTATCAAACTATAGACGGCTTCGGGTATACCTTAACAGGTGGTAGCGCCACATTAATTAACGGGCTGCCAGCCGATCAAAAAGATGCATTATTGCAGGAACTGTTTAAGTCAGACAGTACGCATATTGGTGTCAGCTATCTGCGTATCAGTATCGGTGCTTCTGACCTTAGCGATGCCACATTTACGTATGATGAAGTTGCAGACGGACAAACGGATGCCAGCCTGAACAGTTTTAGCATCAATAGAGAAAAGACGGACCTGATTCCTATCTTAAAAAAGATAATCAGTATTGCGCCTAACATCAAAATTTTAGGTTCGCCCTGGACAGCACCTACCTGGATGAAAACAAACCGAAGCTTTAAAGGCGGAAGTTTGAAGCCCGAGTATTACGCTGTATATGCCAACTACCTGGTCAAATATATTCAGGCCATGAAAGCCGAAGGTATTAACATTGACGCTATCACCCCGCAAAACGAACCATTGAATGGCGACAATAACCCAAGCATGGTGATGCAGGCCGGTGAGCAAGCCGTTTTTATTCGCGATAATCTTGGTCCGGCATTTAGGTCGGCTAATGTTAATACCAAGATTATTACTTACGACCACAATGCCGATCGTCCCGAGTATCCTATTGAAGTACTGAATGATGCACAGGCCAGAGGCTTTGTTGATGGTTCTGCCTTCCATCTTTACGGCGGTGATATCAGCGCACTTAATATTGTGCATAACCGGTATCCTGATAAAAATATTTACTTTACAGAACAATGGGTAGGTGGCCCCGGCAATTTTTCGGGCGATTTGCAATGGCATGTCGAAAATCTTATCATCGGCGCACCACGTAACTGGAGCCGTAATGTGTTGGAATGGAATCTGGCTGCCGATCAAAACTACCGGCCATATACCAATGGCGGTTGCAGTACCTGCCTGGGTGCATTAACCATCAGCGGCTATAACGTAACCCGCAATGTATCTTACTACATTATTGCGCATGCCTCCAAGTTTGTAAGGCCCGGGTCGGTACGTATCGCATCTAATGTGCCTGCAAATCTGCCCAACGTGGCATTTAAAAACCCGGATGGCAAAAAGGTTCTGGTGGTATTAAACAAATCAACCAGTCCCGAAACATTTAATATCAAATTTAACGGTAAGGCAACTACGGTTACTATCAATAACGGAGCCGTGGCAACTTTTATATGGTAAATAATAATCCAATGAAGCATTCTTTAATATCGTGTTTGCTACTTGTTGCAGCCACAGCGGCTACAGCGCAAACCAAAAAAAACAGTCAAAAACCGGCGCTTAAAATTGGTAACCATGTTTCGGTATATGTAACAGCTAAAGGTACTGATCAGCGTATTGCACCCACCCAAACGCTTACACTGGCTGCAAGGTCGCAGCCTTTGGAAACAGAGGTATTGGTAACGGTGGACCCTCTGAAAACCTTCCAAACCATGATTGGGATAGGTGGTGCTTTAACGGATGCCGCAGCCGAAACCTTTTACAAGCTGCCTGCCAGTGAGCAAAAGGCCTTTTTAACCGCCTATTACGACAAAGAAAAAGGTATTGGCTACACTTTTGCCCGCACCAGCATACAAAGTTGTGATTTCTCGAGCGACTCGTACACTTACATAGCCGATCATGATACTGAGTTAAAAACTTTCAGCGTAGCTCATGATAAGAAATACCGTATTCCATTCATTAAAGCGGCCCAAAAAGCGGCTGGCGGTAAGCTTGATTTATATGTGAGCCCATGGAGCCCGCCGGCCTGGATGAAAGATAATAACGATATGCTGCACGGTGGCAGATTAAAACCTGAATACCGCCAGGTATGGGCTAACTTTTTTGCCCGGTTCATCAAAACTTATGAAAAAGAGGGTATGCCTATTTGGGGGCTAACGGTACAAAATGAGCCAATGGCCAAGCAGACATGGGAATCCTGCTTATATACGGCCGAAGAGGAGCGCGACTTTGTAAAGCAATTTCTTGGTCCAACTCTGCGCAAAGAGGGTTTGGGTAGTAAAAAACTTATTGTTTTTGATCATAACCGCGATTTGCTTTACCAATATGCCAGCACTATACTTAATGATGCGCAGGCTGCGCAGTACGTATGGGGCGTAGGCTTCCACTGGTACGAAACCTGGACGGGCGGCGGTATGCAGTTTGAAAGCACCCGGCTGGTACATGAAGCTTATCCCGACAAAAACCTGGTATTTACCGAAGGCTGTATCGAAAAATTTGATATGGATAAGATAAACGATTGGGCACTGGGCGAGCGTTACGGCACCTCGATGATAAACGACTTTAACAGCGGTACTGTAGCTTGGACCGATTGGAACGTGCTTTTAGATGAAAAAGGCGGACCTAACCATGTGGGTAACTTTTGCTTTGCACCGGTACATGCCGATACGCAAAAAGGTAAACTCATTTTCACTAATGAGTACTACTACATCGGGCACTTTTCTAAATTTATTAAGCCGGGCGCCAAACGTATTGTAAGTTCTGCCAGCCGCGATAAGCTGTTAACCACGGCTTACCTTAATCCGGATGGTAAAATTGCTGTTGTGGTTATGAACCCAACCGATAAAGAGATCCCTTACAATTTAATCATGCAAAACAAAGGCGCAGCAGTAACCAGTTTGCCGCATTCTATTGCTACCCTTTTAATTAATTAAGCATGATGGGTAAATTTAAAATAGGTGTAACAGCCGGTTTAGCAATGTTGGCGCTGCTAAGTGCTCATGCGCAAAACAAAGGTACTGCCGAACTTTGGTTAACAAATGCCGATAAATCTGCTTTGTTTGAAAAGCAATCGCAAACCTTAAAATTTGAAAAATCAAACAATCCGGACTCTACTATTGAAGTTAACTCCAAAATGGCTTATCAGTCTATTGACGGATTTGGCTTTTGCCTGACAGGAGGGAGCGCTCAGCTGATGATGAAGATGAGTGCCGCCAAACGGGCCGATTTAATTAAAGAGTTGTTCTCAGCCATTGATAAAAACATTGGTGTTAGTTACCTACGGGTAAGCGTAGGTGCATCCGACTTAAACGAGTTCGTTTTTTCGTACGATGATTTACCCGGCGGCGAAACGGACATGAGCCTGGCAAAGTTCAATTTAGGACAGGACAAGAAAGACGTAGTACCGGTGCTAAAAGAAATATTGGCCGTTAATCCCAAAATCAAGATAATGGCTTCGCCGTGGTCGGCTCCGGCATGGATGAAAACCATTAATGACACGCGGGGCGGCAGTTTAAAACCTGATTGTTTTGATGTATATGCCCATTATTTGGTTAAATACATTCAAGCCATGAAAGCTGAAGGTATTACCATTGATGCCCTGACCGTACAAAACGAACCTTTGCATCCGGGTAATAATCCTAGTATGTTGATGCTGGCGCCCGATCAGGCAAATTTTGTAAAAAATAATTTAGGTCCGGCTTTTAAGAAGGCAGGTATCAAAACCAAAATTATTGTTTACGATCATAATTGCGATAAGCCCGAATACCCGTTAACTATTTTAAACGACCCGGCCGCTAAAAAGTATGTAGATGGCTCTGCCTTTCACTTTTATGCCGGTAAGATAGAAGCCTTGTCACAAGTGCACGATGCACATCCCGACCGCAATTTGTACTTTACCGAACAATGGATGGGAGCACCGGGCAACTTTGAACGTGATGTTAAAGAGCATATCACCAACCTAACCATTGGTGCTACCCGTAACTGGAGTCGTATTGTGTTGGAATGGAACCTGGCCGCCGACCCAAACAGTAATCCGCATACTGATCGTGGCGGCTGTACGTCTTGCCTGGGTGGCATCACTATTAATCAGGATGACATTATCCGTAACCCTGCTTATTATGTAGTAGCGCATGCCTCTAAATTTGTAAAACCTGGTTCGGTTCGTGTGGCATCCAACGTATTAACTGCATTGCCGAATGTGGCTTTCAAAACGCCAGATAATAAACTGGTACTGATTGTAATTAACAACAGCGCTGATGTGCAAAAATTTAACATCGGTTACCAGGGCCAAAAAGCCAGTGCCCAATTGAATGCAGGTTCAGTAGGTACCTATGTTTGGCAATAACCGGTACTAAAAATTTGATTAAACCTATTTATGATTTTCAATAAAGCATTTACCAAATATGCGTTTGCATTAGCTGCTGTTTTTAGTTTAACAGCAGCTAATGCTGTTTATAGCCAAGGCTTTTTAAAAGCCAGCGGGCGTTTAATTACTGATGCCAAAGGCAACAAAGTTATTTTACGAGGCATGGGTTTAGGCGGCTGGATGCTGCAGGAAGGCTACATGTTTCGGGTGAGTAACATTGGGCAGCAGTATAAAATCCAGGCTCGCATAGCCGAAGTGGCGGGTGACGAGTATGCCAACCGTTTTTATGAAAAATGGCTGGCTAACCATACGCGTAAAATTGATATCGACTCTATGGCAGCATGGGGTTTTAACTCTATCAGGCTGCCTATGCATTATGCATTGTACACCCTGCCTGTAGAAAAAGAACCCGTTGCGGGGCAAAATACCTGGCTCGAAAAAGGTTTTGCTTTAACCGATAGCTTATTGCAATGGTGTAAAGCAAACCATATGTACCTGATATTAGACCTGCACGCAGCACCCGGCGGACAAGGCAATGATTTAGCTATATCTGACCGGGATCCTGATAAACCATCATTATGGGAGAGTGCTGCCAATCAGCAAAAGATGATTGCTTTGTGGAAAAAGCTGGCTCAGCGTTATGCCAATGAGCCTTATATTGGCGGATACGATATTATAAATGAGCCTAACTGGGGCTTTGAAAAAGCTGATGATAAGCGCGGAACGGAAGAAACTAAAAATGCACCATTACGCCAGCTAATGGTAGATATAACCAAAGCTATCCGCGAAGTGGATAAAAACCATATCATCATCATTGAAGGAAATGGTTTTGGTAATAATTACCGTGGCATCTTCCCGCTGTGGGATCAAAACATGGTATTGAGTTTTCACAAGTATGGTAACTTTAATAACCAAGGAACTATTCAGAATTTCCTGGACATGAGTGAGCAACATAACGTGCCGCTTTGGATGGGCGAATCGGGCGAAAACTCCAACACCTGGTTTACTGAGGCTATCCAGATGGCTGAAAGCCATAACATTGGCTGGTCTTGGTGGCAGGAAAAGAAAATAGGCATTAATAATCCGCTGGAAATTAAACTAACGCCTGCTTATCAAAAACTAGTCGACTATTGGAGCGGCAAAGGCGCTAAACCATCACAAAGCGATGCTATTGCCGCACTGGATGAGCTTTTGAACAACGTAAAACTGGAAAATACAATTTACCACAAAGATGTAACCGACGCTATGTTTAGGCAGGTGCGCACATCTGCAACAGCGCCTTTTAAAAAGCATGATATCGGCAGTAACACCACTATCAATGCAGTAGATTATGATTTGGGCAGACAACGCTTTGCCTATATGGATAACGATACGGCCAGCTACCATTATACCCCCGGCGTAAATACGATAGGCAACCGCGGTTATGCCTATCGCAATGATGGGGTAGATATCCGGGCCGATAACAATGGCTACCACATTTTTAATATAGAAGACGGAGAATGGTTAGAGTATACGGTAAATGTTAAAACCAAAGGAATGTATGCTGTTAAATTAGTGGTATCTTCAGACACTGCGGTTAATGGCCGTGTTGCCTTAAGCGTGATAAATCAAAAGCCGGTTACCGGAGGAACGGTTGCTATACCATCAAACAGTACAAAAGGTTGGCAAACAACAACGTTGCAGCCATTGCTACTTTCAAAAGGAAAAGTAGTTTTGCGTTTGTATGTTCAGGAAGGCGGCTTTAATTTAAAATCTATCCAATTGATCAAAAATAAATAAGTCGGCCTTTAAACCATATAAGAATTCTATGTCACTTAAACCATTATTAACCATTGCCATGCTGGCTATCGGCGCGCAGCTTTTAGCTCAGTATAAACAACCAGCCCCGGATGTTATAGACAAAAAGGTAGAGGCCCTGTTGTCACAAATGACGCTGGAAGAAAAGATTGGTCAGCTGAACCAATACACCAGCGACCGGCTGGCCACTGGACCACTTACGCCAAACAGTGCCAAATACCAGGAGATTAAGGATGGCAAAGTAGGTTCGATGCTGAATATTCGCGGCGCTAAAGAAACCCGCATGATACAGGAAATGGCCATGCAATCACGCCTTAAAATTCCGCTGCTGTTTGGTTTGGATGTGATACACGGCTACCGTGTAACCTTTCCTATCCCATTAGCGGAGGCGGCCAGTTGGGACATGAATGCCATCGAATCATCAGCCCGTGTAGCCGCTACAGAATCGGCAGCTTCGGGTATACATTGGACATTTGCGCCAATGGTAGATATTGCACGCGACCCTCGCTGGGGCCGTGTAATGGAAGGTGCCGGTGAGGACACCTACTTAGGTTCGCTTATTGCTCGGGCACGGGTTAGGGGTTTCCAAGGCAAAGGCTTGGGTAATTTGGATGCCGTTATGGCCTGTGTAAAGCACTTTGCAGCTTACGGCGCAGCCTTGGCTGGTCGTGATTACAACTCGGTAGATATGAGCGACCGTCAGCTGTGGGAAATCTATTTGCCTCCCTTTAAGGCCGCTGCCGACGAAGGTGCTGCTACCTTTATGAATTCATTTAACGACTTGAATGGCATACCGGCTACCGGCAATGCTTACCTGCAACGGGATATCTTGAAAGGTAAATGGAATTTTAAAGGTTTTGTGGTGAGTGATTGGGGATCAATCAGCGAAATGATTGCCCATGGTTTTGCTAAAGACAATACCGATGCCGCACGCCTGGCTATGCTGGCGGGCAGTGATATGGATATGGAAGGTCATGCCTACATCAACGGCCTGGCTGGTTTGGTGCGCGATAAAAAAGTTGATGTAGCGCTGATTGATGATGCCGTTAGACGTGTGCTGCACAAAAAATTTGAAATGGGGTTGTTTGATGACCCTTACCGGTTTAGCAATGAAGGTCGCGAAAAAAAGGTGCTGAACTCTGTCGCGAACAGAAAAACTGCCCGCGAGGTAGCTGAGAAGAGTATAGTGCTTTTGAAGAATGATAACCAGTTGCTGCCACTTTCTAAATCGGCCAAAACTATTGCTGTGATTGGTCCGCTGGGTAAATCAAGTACCGATATGAAAGGATTTTGGTCGGTTGATTGGGAAAATGATCACTTAGTATCACTGTTTGAAGGTTTGCAAAACAAAGTGGGTAAACAAACACAATTGTTATATAGCCAGGGCTGCGCTATAAAGGATTCATCGCGCAATGGCTTTGCCGACGCGGTAGCCACCGCCCAAAAGGCAGATGTAGTGGTTATGGCCGTAGGCGAGGCATTTGATATGAGTGGCGAGGCCAAAAGCCGTTCTAATATTCATTTACCCGGCGTGCAGGAAGAGCTGATTAAAGCTGTACAAGCTACCGGCAAGCCGGTAGTGGTGCTGGTAATGGGCGGGCGCCCGCTGATTTTCAATTGGACGGCCGACCACGCCAACGCCATTTTATACACATGGTGGCTAGGTAGTGAGGCGGGCAACGCTATAGCCGACGTGTTGTTTGGCGATTACAACCCTGCTGGTAAACTACCCATGTCGTTCCCACGGGCCGAGGGGCAAATACCTGTATTTTATAATGCCAAAAGTACCGGTCGTCCATCTCCTGATGGTATGCCGGCACCTTATCGTTCTACATACTTGGATTTACCCAACACACCGCGTTATGCCTTTGGCTATGGTTTAAGCTACACCAGCTTTGCATTCAGCGATTTAAAACTAAGCAAATCCACGATGCAGGCCAATGAAACAATTGAGATAAGCTTTACGCTTAAAAATACCGGCCGTTATACCGGCGAAGAAGTGGCCCAGTTATATTTGCAGGATGTGACAGCCAGTATTACCCGTCCGGTTAAAGAACTAAAAGATTTCCAAAAAGTATTACTAAAACCTGGTGAAAGCAAAACCATCACATTTACCGTAAATAAAGACAAGCTTTCATTTTATGATCAAAAAATGAACTGGACAGCCGAGCCAGGCGAATTTAAGCTGATGATCGGTAATTCATCCGATCATATCTTGCTACAGGATAAATTTGAGCTGTTTAATTAATGATGATCAATTTTTATAAGATCAGCAAGTAGAAAAAAGCAAAAAGGCCTTCAAATATTATTTGAAGGCCTATTTTGCTTTTAATAGTTTAGTCAGCAGTGTCTAACATTGAAACATTTATAATGCTAAAAGTATTTGAAAGATGGATTGCAGTTATGAACAAATGCATCTAAAATATACAAAAATAAACAGGATAATATGTCACAGTTTACATTTGCTGTATGAGCATGAAGAATATCAGCCAACATATTAAAGTAACCGTTGATGCCATTGTGTTTGGTTATAACCGCGAGCAAGGCATTTCCGTATTGCTGATTAAGCGTAAAATTGAGCCATTTCTAAATCAATGGGCCTTGCCGGGTGGTTTTGTTCATGACGAAGAAACACTGGAAGACGCCGTGGAGCGCGAGTTAATGGAAGAGGCCGGCATATCCATCAACTATCTGGAACAGTTGTTTACTTTTGGCAACCCTCATCGCGATCCACGTTCTCGTATCATCTCTGTAGCCTATTTTGGCTTGGTCAAATCTAGTGATTTTAGTCTGTTTGCTTCTACTGATGCGGCTGAAGCGCAATGGTTTAATATTTATGAGTTACCGCAGTTGGCTTTTGACCATGCCAGCATTGTAGAAATTGCCATTCAACGCCTGCGAGCGAAAATAACTTATGAGCCTATTGGCTTTGAATTGCTTGATCGTAGATTCCTTTTTTCAGATTTAGAGCAGCTTTATATGAAGTTGCTCGGCCATGATATAGATCGTCGTAATTTTAAACGTAAAGTAATGTCATTGGGCTTAGTGGTTGAAACCAATGAGAAAGCGCCGGCCATGGCTGCAGGAAGACCGGGAAAGCTTTATTCGTTTGATAAAGAGAAATATCAGCAGCTTAAAGTGAAAGGGTTTGATTTAGATAATCTGATATAAGATGACAAAGTAACATCCAAATTTATTTTGCGTCAAAAAAACACAAAATAAATTTGGATGTTATATTTACAACACAGTATATTTGTGTCATTATAACGCAAATTGATATGAAAACATTAAATCTTTCTACCGGATTCAAGCCCATCACTACTGAGGCAGGCGAATTAGAAAGCCAAAGCTTTGTATTTAGCGGTGGCGAAGTTCATATTAAACTAAGTGAAGTTGCCGAAGAAGTACTTATCACTACCCGTCTCAACAATTCCGACGATGTAATGAAACTGCTGCTGGCTGTTGATGCTTTACGCAGAAGCGGCACTAAAAGTATCACTGCATTGATACCATACTTGCCTTATGCCCGCCAGGATAGGGTAATGGTAGCCGGCGAGCCGCTATCTATCAAAGTAATGTGCAATCTGCTTAACAGCTGTGCATTCGAAAAGGTATACGTATTCGATGTGCACTCCGAGGTGTCACTTGCACTGCTAGACAATGTGGAGCTAATTACCAACAATACCTTGGTTGGTAAAGTGCTGCAAGACCACCAAGATGCGCTGTTGGTATCCCCGGACGCTGGTGCGCTAAAGAAAATTTACAAAGTGGCTCAGGCTGTAGGATATACCAATGATATTGTGCTATGCAACAAAGTGCGCGACGTAAGTAACGGAAAGATCAAACAGATCACCGTTGACCAGCATGATTTAGGTGGCAAAAATTGTTTTGTAATTGACGACATCTGCGATGGTGGCGCAACATTCATCGGTGTTGCTAAGGAGTTGAAACAGCGCAATGCCGGCAAAGTGAGCCTGATTGTTTCTCATGGTATCTTTTCGCATGGCGAATTTGAACTAGCCGAGTGGCTGGATCATATTTATACAACTGATTCTATCCGTGACGAAGCTTCATCACTCATTACTCGCATACCATTAGCTGAATTAATACAATTTTAATTATACCTCTACCAAATTTAAATATCATGAAAAATATCCTTTTGCAAACCGACGTTTATAAAATGGGCCACATGGAGCAATATGCTCCTGGTTGTAATAAAGTATATTCTTACCTCACCGCACGCAACGAAAAAACTTTTCCCGAAACTGTATTTTTTGGCTTGCAGTACTATATCAAAAAATATTTAACTCAACCCATTACACCAGAAATGGGCGAAGAGTTTTTAAACTACCGTAAGCTTATTTTAGGTAGCAATTCACCCGAAATTGAAGCAAAAATAAGAGAGTTATGCCAGCTGGGCTACTTGCCTATAGAAATTAAAGCAGTAAAAGAAGGCACAATTATGCCGATTAAAAACGTGCTGATTACCATAACCAACACGCACCCTGATTTTTTCTGGGTGGTTGGTTTTATGGAAAGCTTGCTGCTTAAACTGTGGTATACCATTACTGTGGCCACTTGCAGCTATCAGTACCGCAAGGTAGTAAATCGTTTTTTCGAAGCTACTGATGACGATGCTTTGCAAGCCCTAAAAGATTTTCAGGTACATGATTTTGGTTACCGTGGCGACTCATCCGAAGAAGGTGCAGCTATTAGCGGTGTAGCCCACTTGTTATCGTTTTTAGGTAGTGATGACGTGCCTGCCTTGCCTTGTGCCGTCGAGTTTTATAACGCTGATGTAAACGGTGAGCCCATTATGCTTTCTGTACCCGCCAGCGAGCACAGCGTGATGTGTTCCTTTGGCAGGGAAGATGAGATTGAAGCTTTTCAGCACATGATCGACCTATATCCAAGTGGAATTGTTTCCATTGTGTCTGACACGTTCGACGTATACAAAGTACTCACCGACTTTGCCGAACGACTGAAACCTGCCATTTTGCAGCGCGACGGCAAAGTGGTATTCCGTCCGGATAGCGGTAACCCCGAAAATATTATTTGCGGCAACCCGGATGCCGAAACCGGCAGCGATGAATGGAAAGGTGCCATTCGTTTACTGGATGAAAAATTCGGTTCATCCATAAATACCAAAGGCTATAAAGTACTCAATCCTAAAGTGGGACTGATTTATGGCGACGGCATGTACATGGAACGCTATATCCGCACCTTGGAGCGATTACAAAAAATGGGCTATGCGGCCAGTAACCTGGTGATTGGCGTAGGCGGTATTCTGCGGAATCACAGCCGCGATACTTTAGGATTTGCTATTAAAGCCACTTACGTGGAAGTTAACGGCGAACCCCGCGAAATAGAGAAAGACCCTATTACCGACCACAAAAAGAAATCGCACAAAGGCTTGCTGGCATTGGTGAAAAACGAACAAGGCTATCAAACCCTCGACCGTTGCAGCCCAGAGCAAGAGGGCAATTCGCTGCTTAAAACTGTTTTTAAAGATGGTAAACTGGTTAAGGAAACCAGCTTAGCCGATATTCGCCAGTGGTTAAAAGAGCAGGAAGCACAAGTTGAAAGCAAAGTATTAGTTTAATGAGCACTGATAAAAGTAATTGAGATGGAAATTTCCTTAAACGCCTGTCAAAGTTTATTACTTGGCGTAGCGGTAGGTGATGCACTGGGCGTACCTGTAGAATTTAAGCAGAGAGCCTATTTGAAACAACATCCGGTTACCAGCATGACTGGGTACGGTACGCACCATCAACCTGCTGGTACTTTTTCAGACGATGCGTCCCTGACATTTTGTTTAGCCGAAAGCATAGCATCCAGCTTTGATTTAAAACAGGTAGCCCGAAATTTTATCAATTGGCGCAACCATAATTACTGGACGGCTACTGGTGAAGTTTTCGATGTGGGCATTACCACCCAACGTGCAATTGATAGCCTGGTGCAGGGAGCATCCCCCGAGTTAGCTGGCGATGAAGGCGAGAATGCAAACGGCAATGGCTCGCTAATGCGTATCCTGCCTTTAATCGTGTACATAAAAGATAAGCCGGTTACAGAAAGGTTCGAAATCATCAAACAGGTCTCGTCGGTAACGCACAGGCACATACGGGCCGTGATTGCTTGTTTCTACTATCTGGAATTTGCGCTGGAACTGTTGCAGGGGAAGCCAAAATTGGAAGCTTATTTAAGCTTGCAAAAAACTTTTCCAGACACGCTAAGGAAATTATCTGTACCCCAAAACGAAATCTCAATTTTCATCCGCCTGCTGGTAGACCGGATAGATATGATTGACGAAGATCAGATATACAGCAGCGGCTACGTGCTGCACACGTTAGAGGCCAGCATCTGGTGCTTACTTACTACTAACACTTATACTGAAGCTGTTTTAAAAGCTGTGAACCTGGGCGAAGACACAGATACAACGGCTGCAGTTACCGGTGGCCTGGCCGGATTACTTTACGGATTTGATAGTATACCGCAAAATTGGTTGCTGACCCTGGCAAGAAGAGATGATATCGAAGACCTTGCTTTAAGACTTTTCAATCAATCACATTCTGGCGGGGCACGGGCTTAACGAAAAAATATACCAGTATTATTATGGAAACGCAACAGATCATTAACCAGATACTATTTGCTAACCAGGCTGAAGATGTATTCAGCATCAGCAGCTTCAAAAAAGAATATGCCAGGCTGATAAAGTTATTGCACCCCGATGTTTGCCATCTGCCGCGTGCTGGCGAAGCGGTAGCCATGATGAATCAGTTTCGCGACGAAATGTACAAATACTGGCATGGTGAAGATGATGCAGGCAAATTCGTGCGAAATGAGGAAGACGAGGTAACATTTCAAGGCGATCCTGATCTGCTATACCGGTCTTATGAAAACTATCAGCGGCTAATGAGTATTAACGATGATACCGCCAATCACTTCAAAAAGTATCTTCCTAAAAGCATGAACTTTTCAGGGCGTGAATTGATAGTTAATAGCGAACATCCGATGCTGCCTTTAACGCATCTGATTTTCCCTCATCAACATACTAACTGGATACTCAGCCGTATTTTTGAATTTATAACTTGGTTGCATCAAATAGGTTACTGTCATTTAGGGATCAATCCGGAATCTATATTTATTGTGCCCCAAACACATGGCATTATCTGTACCTCATTTTATCATCTAACCCGTTTAAACACAAAGCCTGAGAGCCTGTCGGGCCGATACTTAAACTGGTATCCTGCCATTGTTTTCGATCAAAAAAAAGCCATTCAATACGTTGACATGAGTCTGGCTCAGCGTACTGCTTTATATATGTTGGGCGATAAATCGGGCAATGGAGTCGTCCTTAAAAAGAACATAAACCCGCAGCTGATAGATTTTTTAATTACCCCGCATTACGATAGCTATCAAACCTACCAGGAGTTTAGGCAGTTGTTATTGCAATTATTCGGAAAACCTCAGTTTCACCCTTTAAATATTTAATGTTATGGGATATACCAATTGGTCTGATGATGCTTACAGTCATCTGAAAGGCACTCGTGCTGGTGCCAGTGTGAATGATATTTTTGCTAACAACAAAGCAGGCATGGCCCCGGCTGATATGCTGCCTAACGGCGTACACTTTCGAGAAAGCCGAGATTCAAGCGTTCACCCCGAATCGTTATCTATTATGGTAATGCTGGATGTGACCGGCAGTATGGGCCGCATTCCCGAGGTGCTGGTACGCGAAAAGTTGGGAGCATTGATGAATACCCTGATTGATCACGGCGTTGCGCATCCCCAAATATTGTTTGGCGGTATCGGCGACCATATTACCGACCACTATCCATTGCAAGTTGGCCAGTTTGAAAGCGGTACCGAAGAATTAGACAAATGGTTAACCGGCCTGTACCTGGAAGGTGGCGGTGGTGGGCAGAAGCGGGAATCCTACCTGTTGGCCTGGCTTTTCGGTGCCCGGCATACCAGCTGCGATTGTTTTGAGAAGCGTGGGCAGAAAGGTTTTTTGTTTACCATTGGCGATGAGGCTAACTGGGATCAACTGGACAGCGCACGAATGAAAGCTTTAATGGGATATACCGAAGCACAAGATGTAAGTGACAGGCAGCTTTTAGAAGAAGTGCAGCGCAGTTATCATGTATTCCACATTCACATCAACGAAGCTTCGTATAAGAACGACCCGGAGGTGATAGGCTACTGGAAAGATATGCTTGGCGAACGGCTAATTATATTGGAAGATTATAATGCGATAGCTGAAACTATAGCCACAACGGTTGCCGTGATACATGGCGTAGATATGCACGATATTCTAAAATCTTTTGATAATAAAACAGCAAACACAGTAGGTAATGCCCTGATGAAAATTAACACCTCAGTTGCAAAGCAGCCGACAAAAGCAGGTGGTTGGCTGTCGGGCATATTTAAATTATGAGCAGGAAAGCAAGCATTGTAGTTGGCCTGGGTTACGGCGACGAGGGGAAAGGACTGGCTACAGATTATCTTTGCAGCCAGTCTGCCCGTCCGTTGGTCATCCGCTTCAACGGTGGGCAACAGGCGGGTCATACCGTTTGCATGCCCGATGGCCGCCGGCATGTGTTTTCCAGCTTTGGTGCAGGTACCTTACGTGGGGCGGCCACTTACTGGTCGGCCTATTGCACATTCTCGTTGCCTGCAATGCTAAACGAATATCGCGCTTTGAGCCAGATCGGTGCCATGCCGCAGTTGTACTTAGACCGGCACTGCGCTGTAACTACGCACTATGATGTGTTATATAACCGCTTGCAGGAGCAGCAACGCGGAAATGCCCGGCATGGTAGCTGTGGCATGGGCTTTGGCAACACCATACAACGGCATGAAGCCGGAACGCAGCTTACCGTTCAGGATTTGCTAAAGCCAGAGCAGTGTGTGCAAAAGCTCATTTTTATCCGCAATTACTATAAAGCTAAGTCACAAGCCGAACTTCAATTGGACTTTAGCGAATTTGAGCATGAACCTGAAGATGCAAGGTTTATGAACTATATAGAAACGTTCGGTACACTGCTTAACCAATATTTTTATATTACGGATGAAGAAACTATTTTGCAAAGTAAGCAGTGGGAAACTTTTGTTTTTGAAGGTGCACAGGGTATATTGCTAGATATGGATTTTGGCAGATTTCCACATGTAACCCGCAGCTATACCACCTCCAGAAATGCTTTAGAAATCATTAACCGGCATAAAAACCTGTTCTCAGCGTGCGAGCTATATTACATAAGCCGGGCTTACCATACCCGCCATGGTGAAGGGCCGTTTAACAGTGCAGCTTATGCACTGCAGTTAACCAATAATCAACAGGAAACTAACGTAGTTAATGAGCATCAGGGGAACTTTCGCGTTGGTCCGCTGGACTTGGATCAAGTAAGATATGCATTGCAGGTAGAAAATACAATCAGCAAAGGTTTGCCCAAAAACTTAATTCTTACTTGTTTTGATCAGCTTGATGAAACTCATTTGCCTTGCCTGGACGATAATGTACTAACAATAACTGATTCGTATAAGTTGCCTCTCCTCATTGGGTATCCATTTGAGCGAGTGTTAAATAGTAGAGGACCTCATGCAGACTGTATAACAACTTGAAATGCTCTGTTAAGTCATCCACTTGCTGCCGCTTCTTAGGCTAACTAGTTATATGTTTTACCTGATTATAGAAACGGACAGAACATAAGCTTACCCCAAACACCGCTTTAAAGCAATATTTTTAAGCTTTATTAATCGGAGTTCATCAATTTTCAATTTAATTAACCATAGTTGATTTCAAGTGTACAGAACAATCAGAAGCCCCAATTAACAATTGAGTGTTAAATGGGGCTTCTGATTGTTTTTATGTTATAATAATCAATCTGCTTTAACTTTCTCAGTGCTACTGTAGGCTGTTAAAGCAGGTTTGTACATACACTGCAATGTTGCCGGTCCGCTGGTAAATTCACCGTCATGAGCCACAATCAGTTCATAGGTAATCTCTGAAATACCTCTTGGTATAGCTTCTGCAAAAAGGTCTAAACCGGTATCTCTTATGGATTGATAATAACCAAGGCCACCGCTATAATGATAGCCACTTTTGGTTTCTTTTGGCTCAAAGGCTGCTGCTCTTGGATCATTGATATGAACAAAAGTCAGCCTCGAAGCTGTTTCAACGCTTAGCTTCACCTGAACTTTATCGCCGGCTTTCAATATTGTGTTAGATGTAAACGGTACCCAGCCTTTATCATTATTGTAAACATAAAATTGCTTACTTACTTTAATTGCTTTGTTGAGCGTATCCAACTTAATTGGTTCTGCAAAATAATACCAGGTTAATGCGCCGTTTACATCAGTCTCGGCCGTATGTAAGGAAATATTTTGCGGCAATTCTTTTACCGGAGTAAAAGCCACGGGTTGCCCGTCTAGTAATCCATCCGAAACAGATAGCCGCTGCCCTGCAAGTTGGGCCGAAAAGACTTTTACTTTGCCTAAAGTTTCACCTTTTTCTTTTTGCAGCATATCAATGGCTGCTGCAGTAGCTTTAGTAGTTTGCCAATGCTCTTCGGATTTAGTTGCCAGCAACCATTTAAGTATGCCTGGTTGTACTTCTTTATGTAACCCGCTAAGTTCAAAGGCTTCGGCAAGTAACGCCATTGTCTCTTCGGCCGAACTGTTCATTTCTTCAGCATCGGCAATATCTTTCCAGCGCAAACCGTTCGGTTCATCTACTATAGCCTGCTGCCTGATATCATCGAGTTGCCGGCGTGCCTTTTGATTTAAACTATACCCTGTAGCCGTGTACTTTAACGTGTTAATAATTAACAATGCTTGTTGCGCTAAATCAACGGTGTTTATTTTCTGAAATCGGGTAGTAAGCACTTGATTTACTTTTTGTAACTGCTGGTCTGATAAAGGATAATCCTTATTCCAATAAGACATGGCATAAAGCTGAAACAGATTGCTGTAAGAATCCAGCGCAGAGGTGCTTAATAAATTTTGATGATATCTGTATAATCGCTCAATAAATGCATTGTGTAGTTTAACTCGTCGAGCAGCGGGATGCCATCCCATTTGTTTTAACTGACCAAAACCGGCAAGAATATAAGCGGATATGTATGCATTGCTTTCGCCGCCTTCAAACCAGGTTAACCCTCCATCTGGTTGTTGTAGTTGGTAAAGTTTATCTAGGTGCTTGTCAATAGTAACTTTGCTTACATTGGTATCCAGCAAATGGAAAAGTTGTTTTTGTTGGTGTGCTGTATGCCTGCTCATAGCCAGCCAAGGCATGGTTTCGTCGGCTAGTTCATCTGGTAGCTGTTCGCGATTGGTGTCCTCTTTTTGTATAAAAGCGGAAGCTTTGTTGAACGCGCTTTGGGCAGCTGTGTCTTTTTGCATTAGCCTTAAAGCAGTAACCTGTGCCCTTAGCTTATTAAATATTTGTTCTGCACAGTTATATGAATAATTGGCCAGCCAGGGCAAAGCGTAAATCAGCGAAGCCTGGGGTTTTTGAGCAATAGAGATGCTTAAGCCCTGCAGGGTAGCATCAGCAGGTAGCTTAATGGGTGATATGGTTACAGCAGGTTGATTTTCAAAATGCACTGGCTGACTTTGTCTGACGAAGATGCGTTTTGAGAGTACCGGCAAAATATGTTCTTCTGCATCAGCCGCATTGCCACTTACGGCACTAATTACAACTTTAAGCGGATTGGTTTGCTGTGCCGGCACCTGTAACATAAAAGAAACGGCTCCCGAACTCTTTCTGTTCAGGTTAAAAGATTGCCAAGTCTGATTTGTCATTACAGCAGTAATATCTTCTCCGGTTACAGCATCTTCTATTTTACAAGTTACTTTTCCTTGTATGGCCATGGTATCCAGATTGCTTATCCGGCTTTGTAATTTAATTTTGTCACCTTGGTATAATAAGCGCGGCATATGCGGCTGAACCATTAAGTTCAATTGCGTCTGCAGTTTTTTCTCTAAGTATGCAAATTGCGATTTACGGGTATGAGCCAGCATTTTCCAGTTCCACTCTGTAGCGGTTTCGGGCATGGTAAAACTGAAGGTATAGAAGCCGTCTTTATCTGCGTGTACCTGTGGATAGAAGAAGGCCGTTTCATTGAAATTTTTTCTCACTTTAACTACCGGCTCCTCGTTACCGGGCAATACAATGGGGCCTTTTGTGCTGATAATCAACACGCCCTGAGCGGCTCTTGAGCCATACAACGCCGATGCGTCGGCTCCTTTTAAAATTAAGGCCTGCGTAATTGCCGAAGCATTGATACTATTTAAATCTCCATTAAACACTTCGCCATCCAAAATAATCAAAGGCTGCTTATAATCCTGTATTGTACTTGCTCCGCGTAGTGTTACCAGGCTTGCCGTACTTGCCGTTAGCTCTCTCAGTTGTACAGTTCCGTAACCTAACACCACTACTTCATTTAATCCGCTGGCACTGGTTATACTCAGGCCGGGCACGCGTCCTCTTAATTCTGAGTAAAGCATGTCTGTTGGAGGCACTCCAATATCACGTAGGGTTACCCGTTCTGTTTCTTCGGTATAATTACCTGCTCTTTTTGTGGTAGTAAGTGCGTAGCCCCAATAGGTGTTTAAATAATGGTTAGCATCTGCTGTATTGGGTAAGTTCCATCGATGCTCCTCTAGTTTGTCTAAAGATGCATCATATAGAGTAGTCATTAATTCGGCAGCCACATTATTATTTTGGGTTTTAATGGATATCTTAAAAGTCTCTTGTGCACCGGGTGCCATCACTTTCCGGTATTTTTCTACAATAATATCCGGAGCCAAACCACTTACGCTGGTAACATACACGGTTTTCTCATGCTTGTAAATATGGTTATTGCTTACGGTAATGCGGTTAAGAACCAATTGGCCGGTTGCATGATCAGGTATTTGATACTTCCACAACCTAACGCCGGGCATTTCTGTTACAGTCTGATAAATGTTTTTGACCGTTTTTTTGCGCTTACCATCCACATATAGTATCTGGTAAATTGTATAATTCTTTTTTCGGCCTGAGCTATACCAGGTTAGCACATCGCCCGGCTTTGCTGTGTTAAATAGTAAGTAATCAATATCGTCAACAGGGGTATCGCCAGTTTTACTGTCGAACACATTAAAATTATAACTTAATTGCCCAATAGTTCTGTTATTATCGTTCTGCGTTGTAGCCACCAATTGGTAGAAGCCTGTTGTTACTTTCTCTTTGCGAAGCAAAAGCTTTTCGTACGCAGCCGTATTTATGATGGTATCCAAAACAAGAACTTTTTTCTGTTTTACTGCTGGTGACGTAGCTTTGTCCGGAAACCATGTATTCCATTCAGCTTCTTTAAAATACCACTGATCAACCTCCTTATTTGGATGTTTATCGGCGTCAGGGTTGTTGGTTTTATACAATTTTACATTCACTTTTCGTCCTGCCTCGCCTTCAAAATCAGCCGAAGTATTGACACTTAAAATAGGAATCGCCTGCCTGTCATAGGTTTTACTTAAAGGAATATTGATTTTTACCGGACGGGATGAAATATTTACCGACTCATTAATTTCAGTGCTTTCGCCTGTTGCATCAACTGCTGTAGCATTAATGTTATAATCGTAGTTCCATACTTTAGTATCTGTTAGTCTGGTTTTAGCTAAAATGGTGTCGTTTACGGCCATAGACAGTTCTCCTTTTTCATCTGTGTAGCCTGTTTGGCGTAATAACTGCATGGTGATATATTTGCTGGCATAATTAACAGATTCAGTATTTGTGGAGGGAATGCTGCCGCTTCTGTTAAGGGTGTAAGTGATAGGAATATTGCCAAGATCAGCTCCGCTAAATGAGCGAAGTTTTAATTTGATAATAAAAGGTTCGCCTGGCAGCAGCATTTTCTTTTGCTTTTCCATGCTAAGCTCAATGGTGGGCCTTTTGTATTCTTCCACACTAAATTCACCACTGTTCTGATAATCAGTACCAAGGCTTCCGTCTATACGCCAGTTCCCGGTAGCAGCCGTTTTAGGAATTATAAAAGAGCCTGCAAAACTGCCGAACTCGTTTATCTTTAACGCTGTTGAATCAATCTTTTTCCTAAAAGGGTCATTGAGTGTAATTTTGTTGTTAGCATAAGTCAGTTTATTCTTAAGCCAGTTTTTCAAAACGGTACTTCCCACGTTCTCGCTGTTAAACAGAATTCGGTTGCCGGTATTTGAATCATTTGTTAAAAAAATAATTTTATAATGTACGGTTTGTCCTGGCCGGTAAATGCTGCGGTCGGTAAAAATTTCCATTTTGAGCTTATCGTCATAAAACTCGGCCAGGTCGTCATAATCAACTTTATTATATACATCATCACGCAAATCATTATTCCGGATGGAAAATTGATAGCCTGTAGTGTCACCATTATAAGTTATGTTAAGGCTGTCTGCCACACCATCTGCAATGTTTATATAGCCTCGTTTATCAATGTTTTTTAGTGCTACAGCATTAATAGCAGTCCCTTTTTTAAATGCCCTGATACGTGCCCCGCTTAGCGGAAAACCTGTTTTCTTGTCCAGGATGAATATTTTTTCGTCCGTATTAACGGCTGTAATTGAAGTAACCTCAAAAGCCAGATTATTAAGATCATACCCATCTACTTTTATGGGTAGGTAATTGAACAAAAGCCGGTAATGGCCGCTGGGCAAAGCAGGCAGCTTTAAGTATGTTGCATGGCTGTTATGATCCGTAGGCAATGGCAATGCGAAGTTGCCTTGTGCCAATGGCTGCCGGTTCAATAACTGTGCTGTGGCATGAACGCGCCCGTTCCCGGAATGCTCATCTGCACCTATACGAATAATGCGGTAAAATAGTGAGTCTGTATTTTTGTAAATAACTCTGATTGGAATGGCATCTCCTGGCAAATGCTGGTTTTCCATTTCAATACGAACGCCTGCTGACCTGATTTGCTGAACCATCAAATTAAGTACCTTGTTGAACACGGGATACTGGTACATTAAATTTTTATGCAGTTCATACAACTGTAAAGCTTTTGCAGGGTAGAATTGGTATTGCGGGTCAAACTTTGAAGAGGGAAGGTAATAGTTATAACGGTCGCCAAAACGGGCATATTTGTTGCCTTCTTCATTAAAAATAAGGCAAAGCTGATAAACGGCATGAGCTTTAGCTAACGAATATGGTGACGCAATGCATTGTTGTAAATACCTAACATAAGCTTGCCTTATTACCGAATCGGAAGGGACAGATAAATAGATGTATTTACGGGTAAGAGATTCGATAAAAGAATACGTTTCTGGCTCAGATTTATGAGACAAAAGCCAGCTGTGATAAGCAACCAGTACATCGGTTTTATTTTTAGGGTAAAGTGCAAGGCTATCCAACTTATTTAAGAAACCGGCCGATGACAATGATAGCCAGCCTTGAAAATTCTTGCTTCCCTCGTCGTTGAGATGCCTCTTAAGCTCCAATAAATTTATCCGTTCGGATAAGACAATGTCCTGAAACGAAGGACTGAACAAGAAAACTTCGGGGTTAGAGGATAGCCATAAAAGCTTATCGCCGCTTGCTTTAAAATCGGGTGATTTAAGCGCTACATGCAGGTTTGCATCTATGATACTATCCCGTTGCTTACGATCCATGGCTGCATAATCGGGCTTTAGTGATTTTATGCGATAAGCAGCCTCATTAAATCTGCGCGGCCGGCTATCAAACCGGCCGATCCGCTGCGCACGCATCAAATACAAGATGGATTTAAGTTCAGGCCAAGTTGCTTTGTTTTCTAACAATGTATCTATAACTGCGCTGTTACGGAAATATAAAGTATCTTCTGTACGCAGGTCGCGTATCTTCATCAAATCATAAAGGCTGCGGGCTAAACTGATATAGTTATGAGATTGAATAGACTGCCTTTTTACAGCTTCTAATTGTTGCTCAACTTGTAATAATTGGCTTTTTTCTCGAATACTTTTTTCCAATAATTGGAAGCTGTGTTTATTTAAAAATTTTGGATCACCCTGGCCGAAGCCGGTTAAAGAATAAAGGGTAAGAAAAAAAGTAAGAACGCAAGAGAACGAACTAATACTTAGAAATCTCATGATACAAGGTTTAGATTGTCAATTTAGTTTTATATCAATGATGCATATGCCAGCACATTTCCATAAAACTTTTTATAAATATTTATGCTTCATCAATTACCGTATTGCAATATCATCATAATAGCTATTAAAAGTGGACGAAGATTTATAAAGGCATGCAGATGCAATTTTTATTAAAGAGCCTTTGAATATAACTGTAAGTATAATAACCTAATTACTACCGGCTATCCTCTTAAAGTAAACGCGTTTTAGTGCAAGTTTGCAACGACAGAATTAAAATTTGCATAGTGCGGTAGATCAACTTGGAACCACCCATCTTTCAATGGTTAGATATTTTTTATTGCAGGGAATGATTTGTAATCTTTCGGCAGTTTACCTATTGAAACATCTCGTATCGTCCTGTACCGACGGGTGGCTTACGCACTTGTCAATCCCTCCAACCTCATACAAAGCGTTAGAACAGGTATCAATCAAATCTTTCAATGTCTATTTCTTTTAACAGTTGCGCAGGTATTTATCTATGATGCGGTAGCGGATTAAAGTATTGCGGTTGACAGGTATAGGGTTGAAAATATTGTTTAAGAACATCTTTTAACGCCTAAATGAGTCATACGGAAAAATCCATTTAAATTTATTGCTACTGTTGGTGTGTTAGGAAATACAATAACGCTATTATTGCAAAGAGAATAAAGGGATATACTGCTACGAAAGCAGAAATATTTTGCTTCTCTTTAGTATCAACCGATAGCTTATAAATTATTGGAATACTATACCGTTCACCTATGTGTTTCAGAATTTGATTGCAAAAATCATAAGCTTTCGTTTGGTTTAAAAGTACATAGTCTTCATGAATTGAAAAATAAAACAGTTTTTGCGGATTGGTGTCAGCTTTAAGAATTACGTATGCAATACATGCTGGGATATCTTGATAGCGTACTCCACCATTAACCATTTCAAATTGCAGCTCCTTGATATTTTCTACAGTAAAAGTTACTTCCTCTTCACTTTCTTCTTTGTAGCAAATATGCATATCCGTAAGAGTTATTTGCCAGCTTTTTCGATCGTAAGGACCAGCATATACACAATTTATAAAATTATCTTCTATTGTAATTTTGCATTTGTTATAAGTCAGGACCATTCCGAAACAGTGATTTTTTGTTGAAGCAGGTAAAGGCAATCAGTACTTTCCACAATTATATAAAATATTCTATAATATTTTTCACTACGCAAAAAGGCTGCGCACCTGCTGCTAATCTTTGTAGCGTTGTTGGCATGCATGGCTGTAAAAAAGAACCGTGCATGCCTAAGCAAGGGAATAGTTTTATATTAATCATTCAATCTTTAACCTGATGTTATTAACAATTACCACCACACACTCGCCTGCCACCGACTTGGGCTATTTGCTGCACAAGCATCCGGATAAATTGCAAACAGTAGAGATATCTGCCGGTAAGGCACATATATTTTATCCGGAAGTAAACGAACAGAAGTGTACAGCCGCATTGTTACTGGATATTGACCCGGTTGGCTTGGTACGCAGTGAAGGCCCAAAGGGAAATGACTTTGCATTGGAACAGTATGTAAACGATCGCCCTTATGTAGCCAGTTCGTTCATGAGCGCGGTTATAGCCAAGGCGTATTCATCGGCCTTAAATGGCAGGTGTAAAGACAAACCGGAGTTGCCTTTGGTAGTTATGCCTTTTGAAGTTACAATAGCCGTTCTTCCGGTTAAAGGTGGCGAAGATGTTTTGCGTATGCTGTTTGAACCGCTGGGTTATGAGGTAATATGCACCCGGCATGAATTGGATCCGGCTTTTCCGGAATGGGGTAACAGCCGGTACTTTACGGTAACGCTTAAGCATAACCTTACCCTGCAACAACTGCTTTCACATTTGTATGTACTTATACCAGTTTGCGATACCGATAAGCACTACTGGGTATCTAAAGACGAAATAGAAAAGCTGCTTACAAAAGGCAAAGACTGGTTAGAAGCACATCCTGCAAAAGAAATGATTGTACGCCGCTATTTAAAAAACCAGCGTTCACTGGCCAATCAGGCATTAAGTGTGCTATTGAGCAAGGATGAAAGTGATGAGGAAGAAAGCGTTACTGAAATGGAAGAAGCGCCGAATCAAGTTGAAGAGCCCAAAATGAGAATTCATGAACTTCGGCTGCTGGCTGCGAAAGAAGTGTTACTGCAATCGGGTGCCAAGCGAGTAGCCGATTTGGGTTGCGGCGAAGGCCGGCTCATCAAGCTTTTGATACCTGAAAAGCAGTTTGAGTACATTTTGGGTATGGATGTAAGTTACCGCTCGCTCGAGATTGCCAAAGAGCGCTTAAAGCTGGAGCGGATGCCCGAACGTCAGGCCCAGCGCATACGGCTGATACAAGGCTCGCTTACTTACCGAGACAAGCGGCTGGAAGGTTTTGATGCGGCGACACTGGTAGAAGTGATTGAGCATTTGGATGAACCAAGGCTTGCGGCACTCGAAAAATCAGTTTTCGAATATGCACGTCCGGTAACTGTGGTGGTTACTACACCCAATGCCGAGTATAATGTACGGTTTGCTAATCATGAGGAAGGCAAAATGCGCCATAGCGATCACCGTTTTGAGTGGACCCGGGCGCAGTTTGCCCATTGGGGTAACCGCATCGCACATGAGCATGGTTATACTGTAACCTACCAACCCGTTGGCGAGGTAGACGAAGAAGTAGGTGCCTTAAGCCAGATGGCCGTGTTTACTTATACCGGTCATGCAGCAGATACAGTAGTTAAAACATTAGAAGCGTAACAACATGTCAACCATAAAAATACCGGAACTTTCTTTAGTAGTGCTGATGGGCGCTACCGGATCTGGAAAATCAACTTTTGCTAAAAAGCATTTTAAGCCTACCGAAATTGTATCGTCAGATACCTGCCGTGGCTTGGTAAGCGATGATGAAAATAACCAGGCAGCTTCATCGGATGCTTTTGCATTGGCGCGATACGTAGTTGGATTGCGTTTGAAACGGGGCTTGTTAACCGTTGTTGATGCCACTAACGTACAAGAAGAGGCCCGGCGTGATTGGATAAAACTGGCCCGCGAGTACCATGTACTACCGGTTGCTATCATCATCAATGTGCCGGAAAAGGTTTGTGTAGAACGTAATAAGCTGCGCAGCGACCGCAATATGGGGCCGCATGTAATTCCGCAGCATATTTCGCAACTAAAACGAAGCTTTAAAAAGCTGAAGTATGAAGGTTTCAGGCATATCATTGAGCTCCGCTCACAGGAGGAGGTAGATACCGTTGCTGGAATCATCCGCGATCCGTTGTACAACAACAAAAAGCAGGAAACCGGACCATTGGATATCATTGGTGATGTTCATGGCTGCTACGATGAATTAACACAACTGCTTACCAGCTTGGGTTACACCGATAATGGCACCACATGGTTGCACCCCGCAGGCCGCAAGGCTGTATTTGCAGGCGACCTGGTAGACCGCGGGCCTAAAATACCCGAAGTGCTGAAATTAGTAATGAGCATGACCAAAGCCGGTGCCGCCTACTGCGTACCCGGTAACCATGATGTAAAACTGATGCGCTGGCTCAATGGGAAGAATGTGCAGCCTAAACATGGGTTGGAACAATCCATCGCACAGCTGAGTAATGAAACGCCGGAGTTTAGGGAAGAAGTGAAGCGCTTTATAGATGGATTGGTTAGCCACTATATGTTCGATGACGGTAAACTGGTAGTAGCCCATGCCGGGTTGAAAGAAAACATGCAAGGCCGTGGTTCGGGCGCCGTAAGGGAATTTTGCTTGTATGGCGAAACTACTGGCGAGATAGATGAGTTTGGCCTGCCCATCCGCTATAACTGGGCCAGCGAGTATAAAGGCAAAGCAACTGTAGTATATGGGCATACGCCGGTACCGCAGGCACAATGGCTTAACAATACTATTGATATTGATACAGGTTGCGTGTTTGGTGGCTCGTTAACCGCTTTGCGGTATCCGGAAAGAGAATTGATTTCCGTAAAGGCGGCACAGGTTTATTGCGAACCGGTAAGGCCCTTGGATTATAAAGCGCCTGTAGCTGAACTGAACTTACAGCACGAGAACGATCATGTATTGGATATAGCTGATTTTACAGGAAAGCAAATTGTAGAAACTCAATATGGAAACAATATCACCATCCGCGAAGAAAATGCTATTGCAGCATTGGAAGTGATGAGCCGATTTGCCATCAATCCAAAATGGCTCATTTATTTGCCGCCAACTATGAGTCCGTCAAAAACGAGTATACTGGACGACTACTTGGAATTTCCGACCGAAGCTTTTGAGTATTATAAAGAAAACGGCGCAGGCAAGGTGGTATGTCAGGAAAAGCATATGGGTTCGCGTGCTGTGGTTATTGTGGGTAAAGATGAAGATGCCATTCGCAAAGCCTTCGGTATTATTGATGAAGGTATAGGTACAGTTTACACACGTACGGGGCGAGCATTCTTCAACGAGAAAGCCACTGAACAAGCACTATTACAGCGGCTAAACATAGCGTTGACTGTCTCCGGCTTTTATGAACGGTTTAATACTGATTGGGTATGCCTGGATACGGAGCTGATGCCTTGGAGCGCCAAAGCACAGGCCTTGTTGGAAACTCAGTATGCGGCGGTAGGCTCAGCAGCAACGCATGCCTTGGCTGAGGTTTGTGAAGTGCTGGGCCAGTTTGCGAGGAGAAGCGGTGCTGCTGAAGAGTTAATTGATACTTACCAAGCCAGACAAGCAGAAGCCGGCCTTTTTGTAGAGGCTTATCAGCGTTACTGCTGGCCGGTAAATAGCTTAGAGGATTATAAGCTGGCACCATTTCACATCCTGGCAACAGAGGGTAAACAGTGGACCACCGAGAACCATGAATGGCATATGGAAGAAATTAAACGCGTTTGCCTGGCCGATCCAGCCATACTTGTGGCAACACCTTACCGCGTTGTTGACTTGGATGACGCAGCCAGCGTGCAGGCTACAACCGACTGGTGGCTGACCTTAACGGAAAAAGGTGGTGAGGGGATGGTGGTAAAACCGTATAATTTTATCACCACCAACAAAAAAGGCTTGATACAGCCCGCTATAAAAATTAGGGGGCGCGAGTATCTGCGCATCATCTACGGGCCGGAATATACTGAGTCGCAAAATATAAGCCGCTTAAAGGCCAGGGGTTTAGGCGCCAAAAGAGGGCTGGCCTTCCGTGAGTTCGCTTTGGGCGTAGAAGGCTTGAAACGCTTTACTGCTAAGGAGCCCTTAAGGCGCGTACACCAATGCGTATTTGGTGTATTGGCGATGGAAAGCGAGCCGGTTGACCCAAGATTATAAATTAGTTTTACTATAATCATGAATGAAACTATAAGGATGAAGTTGCTCGAACTAGAGCAGCTTCATCATATAAAAATAATTTACGCGTGCGAGTCAGGTAGCCGGGCCTGGGGCTTTGCCTCGCCGGATAGCGATTTTGATGTACGTTTTATCTATGCCAGGCGCACGGAGGATTATTTGCGGATAGCTGACATCTCCGATACTTTAGGCTTGCCGGTAAATGAAGTGCTGGACATCAGCGGCTGGGACGTCAAGAAAGCACTGCAGCTTTTCCTGAAGTCGAACAGCCCTCTGTACGAGTGGCTGCAATCGCCTATTGTATACCAGCAGGATAATGACTTTATCGGTGAATTGAAAGCATTGATGCCTAAGTATTTTTCGCCCAAGGCAAGCGCTAATCATTATTTGTCGATGGCACATAATACGCTCATGCAGGATTTACAGGCGGAACAGGTGAAGCTTAAACGCTATTTTTATGCCCTGCGCCCGGCTTTAGCTTGTTTGTGGATTATTGAAAAGCAAAGCGTGCCGCCTATGGAGTTCACGCCTTTAAGGAACTTGGTTCAAAATCAGGATGTGCAGGAAGGTATAGACACAATAATGCTTATAAAACAAGCAGCAGATGAAAAAGCCTTGATAGCACCAGTCGATGTACTGAACGACTGGCTTACTTTAACGCTCGCCTATTGCAAAGAAAAAGTGCCTTTGCTAAATAGTACCAGGCAGACAACTGAAGAATTAGATGACCTTTTTAGACGAGCTATAACATGATGACTTACTCCGAATTCAAGCGGCAAAAGCAGTTCATCTTACTGGATTGCATCAGTGGTAGCACAGCTTATAACCTGAAAGTTGCAGGTTCTGATACCGATAAGAAGGGCATCTTTATCATGCCGCAAAATCAATTATATGGGTTCAACAGGCAAGAGCAAATCGGCAATGATAGTAATGATGAAGTGTACTTCGAGATAGGTCGCTTTCTGGAACTGCTTACCAAGAACAATCCTAATATACTAGAACTGCTGAGTACACCTCAGCAGTTCATTCTGTATAAGCATCCGTTATTGAGTTTGATTAAAGCCGAAGACTTTTTATCAAAGCTTTGCCTCGACACGTTTGCGGGGTATGCGCAAACGCAAATTAAGAAAGCACGCGGGCTCAATAAAAAGATTAACAAGCCGTTGGATAGCGAACGCAAATCTGTACTGGATTTTTGTTACGTGGTTCATGGAAACGGAAGTGTGCCGCTAAAAGAGTGGCTTAACGAAACAGGTTATTCGCAGCAACATTGCGGTTTAACAGATCTGTCGCACTTTCGTGATGTTTACCTGCTATATCACCAATCTCAATTAACTGATGGTACTTGGTTTCGGGGCATTGTATCTGGAACTGATGCAGATGATGTGCAGCTAAGTTCTGTTCCTAAAACTATAGAACCTTTGGCTGTCATGAATTTTAACAAAGATGGATATTCGGTATATTGTCGAGAATATCGGGAATATAAGACTTGGGAAGAAAAGCGCAACCAGCGTCGTTATCAAAGCACACTTTCGCACGGAAAAAGTTATGATGCAAAGAACATGATGCATACTTTCCGATTGCTAAATATGGCCGAAGAAATTGCTTTGTATAGTGAAATAAGAGTGCATCGAACTGACCGAGACTTTCTGCTAGAAGTCCGAAATGGCGAATTTGAATTTGATGCGCTGATGAAAATGATAGATGAAAAGATGGAACAGATTAAAGATTTGTACCAAAAGTCCGATTTACCCGACCGGCCAAATACTAATGCAGCAGAAGATATATTAATACAAATTAGAAAGTGCTTTTATGAAAGAGACATAAGGCAAACTCTCTGACGCGCTATTGTTTAAATTTAGTTTGTGTAACGAACTTTTAAAAATTAAGCCGTTTTTAATTGTAGGGAAACTTTCTAGACATGAAAGTTTGCAAATAAAATTTTGTAGACTTTCATATTTCATGCATGAGGCGTTGTGCCTCAAATACCTGCTATTTCAGTGCTTTACGGTAGCTGTCAAAAACTCTGGCTTGCGTCGGTAACACTTGTCATCTTTTGCATATCAGTGTTCCAGCGTTCGGGTTTAACCTACCTCCAGGTGGTAAATTCTACTCGCCCCCCACAGTATTAACCTAAGATAAGCTGGTACAATGCCATTACTGAGTGCTCTAGACTTCTTTAAAGAGAAGTTGATAGAAATGGTTCTGACCATCGCTCAAACAATTAATGTTATTTTATTAAATAATTACTGGTTTAGTGAAACCTAATTTCGGGGTATTCATTAGGTTTCAATCAGACTGATATGAATTGCGTTTAGATGAAGCATTGATATAGTGCAACACTTACTTTTTGGTGATGTCTTATATCCAAATCAATCAAGACCTTATATGAAGTTGTATTTTTATAGAGGAAGTATATTAAGCTTTCTTTTGTTTTTTAGCATTATTCATCAAAGTGCAGCACAGGCTATTTCTGGTAGGATAATAGAAACGGTGGGTAAGGGAATTGAAAATGCAAACATAACAGTTTTAAATGCTACAGATTCAAGTGTTGTAAAATATGGCGTGAGTGATAAACAAGGTTATTTCGAGCTTACGAATTTAAATAATGGTGTATTTATTCTTAAGATAACTTGCATAGGGTACCACACTCGATTGTTAAACAATATTAAATTCAACAGTTCTTCTATTAAATTAACGGACATCGTTCTTGGCGTAGAGTTAAAGAAGTTGCATGAAGTCACAATCGTTCAAAAAACGCCTATTCTTCAGCGAAAAGTTGACCGATTAATATTTAACCTAAACAGCACGATAATGGCAACTGGTTCTTCACTGTTTGAGGCTTTGCGCGTAGCACCTTTTTTAACAGTTTCCGATAACAGTGTTTCTATGGTTGGTAAAGGAAGTATGGGGGTTATGATAAATGAAAAACTAATCAACTTGAGTGGAACGGACCTGACTAACTACCTTAAAACACTACGGTCAGAAAATGTTGAAAAAATCGAAATTATTACCACCCCTCCGGCAAAATATGAGGCACAGGGAAATGCTGGGTTAATTAACATTGTTTTAAAGAAAAATGAGTCTTTGGGATGGCGTGGGTCATTAAGTTCGTCGTTTATACAGCGAACCTGCAGCTCCAATAATAACAATCTGGCTCTTTTTTTCCGGTCAAAAAAAGTTAGTAGTTCTTTTACATTTAATCAATCAAATTATCGCGGTGTTATAAAAGAGTCGAACGATATAACCGGGCAGCCTAACCCAATCCTTAGCAACGGCCAGCGTGTAACAACTACACCAAATTTGCAGGCCAGTTTGAGTATAGATTATGAGTTGAACAAACAAAATAACGTCGGGTTTATCTATAATATATCAGACGGCAAAGCGCGCACTACCTTAAATAATAAAAGCAGCTTTAATACGGGCAATACTGTCGACTCGGTTTTGAACACCATAGCTGAAATTTCGAGACCATTATTCACGCAGACTTTAAATATATATCACGATTTAAAGATTGATTCGACCGGAAAGAAATTAAATAGTTCTGTTAATTTTTTCACAAACAAACCAGAAATAAAAAATGACTTTATTTCTGAATCTGATAATAACTACGCTACAGTGCGAAATAATAGTTTTTCGAAATACAATATCTGGTCTTTTCAGTCAGATTTAACATTGCCTTATAAACGGGTAACCATAGAAACAGGCATTAAATTTACCAATTTTAATAACAGTGCTGATGTGGAATATTATAATTACATCCACGAAAGTTTCTTGTTAGATAAGACGCGCAGTAACGCATTCAACTATACCGAAAATAATTTGGCCTCCTATATCAGCACAGAATCTGAATTATCAAAAAAATGGACGGTCAAAGCAGGATTACGATATGAGTATACTTTTATGGATGGCTATTCGCCTACTTTAGACCAGCGTAATAAACGTAGTTATGGCGCCTTATTCCCCACAACCTATCTCATTTACAAAGCTAATGGGAACGATGTTTTTTCTTTAAATTATTCGAGGAGGATCAATCGTCCTGGCCTTAATTTCTTAAACCCCTTTGCATTTTATTCCAATATATATAGTTATTCCGTCGGTAATCCACTTTTATTACCTTCATACAGTAACAATATAGAACTTAGCTATTTATATAAAGGCATGTTTTCTTTTACCGTATTTACACAGCATACCAGTGATTTATTTTCATCAATTACAACGGTTAACGGACCATCAGTGATTTCAAGGGTAGAAAATTATCTATCTCAGGATAACCTTGGGGCCTATGCATCATTTAATCGCGCATTATTCAAATGGTGGGACAATAGCATCACCGCCTCTTTTTCCTTTGTGTCCTCAAAATCTACAATAGAAAACATTTCCACTCAGAATGGAACTTCTGCATCATTTAACGTCAACAATAATTTCAAGGCAACTCCCAAGCTGAGTTTTTATCTTAATTACAGTCAAACTCTTCCCTCAACCGGTGGAAACGTTTACACATACGGTCAAAGTAATTTAACAGCAGGAGCCAGATTAAAGTTATTGAATAATAATTTGATAATAAGCTCATCCATTTTAAAGGGAACGGCAAGCACGTATGATATACGTTTCAGTGATTTTGTGCAGACTATAAAAACGGATTACGATTATAAAACATTCAACCTTGGTCTAACCTACTTATTCGGAAGATCCAAGGTGTCTGGAAATAATAAGAACATATCTTTTGAAGAGAAAAAAAGAGCTCAAAAATAGCATGTTCTGGCCTCCCCAGTATTTATAAAAAAATTGAAGAAGTGGTTGACGGATAGTAGGTATAATAGAGCGGAGCTTGGAGCAGTATACCTGAAGGGCTTTATTGCTTGTTTTTAAACGCCTGGTTTTAATTTGAATTAAATGGGTGACGAGATTGGTCTCTCATTAATTTAAAACAATAATTCCATACCTCCAGAAGTCTTCCGCCTAGTCCATTAATGAAAGTTCATCAGCAGAATCAATATTGTATACTGATTTGCTTTACTTACTAAAAAAAAATTCTTCTTAGAATAAGTAATTATGTTGAATTGCTGTTATTATTCTAAAGCAATGAAGGTAAATGCAAGGTTGAAAATGGCTCCTTAAATTGCACCCTTGAAAAGCATTTACATTAAAATATAGCCCTTGACATAATCTTAAAGGCTATATTTTAACGTAATTAGCGGAGAGGGAGGGATTCGAACC
>NZ_WSRW01000007.1 GCF_009770985.1 Mucilaginibacter lacusdianchii
GGTTCGAATCCCTCCCTCTCCGCTGATTACATTTTCAAAAGTTATAAAAGCCTTCAAATTCAATGTTTGAGGGCTTTTTTAGTTTTTACGGTGCTCAAAAAACACCATAAAAGCTTAAAATTTATCAGCGTCATTCGTGCGTCTTTTTGCTCGTCAAAAAAGACGCACGAATACCTTCACAAGCCACTGATATTCACCCTGTTCAATAGATGTACATCTTGATTTTCAAAGCCTGCAATTCGACATTTGTTTAACCCTTAATTGTTATTTTATGTTAGAAAAAAGCTTCGGGTTGTTTTTTTACTTAAAGCAATCCAAAAATCAGAAGAAGGGACCACAGTACATCTACCTACGCATCACCGTAGATGGTGTTTCCAAAGAACTCTCTACGAAGAGACAGTGGGAACAGTCTCGATGGAATCAATCTGCCGGACGGGCAACCGGATCAAAAGAAGATGCCAAAGCCTTAAATGCGTATTTAGACGTATTCAACGGGCAAGTATTTCAAGCAAAGAAGGTCCTGATGCAGACTGACCAGGAAATTACCGCCGAGGCGATTAAAAATCTCCTGACTGGTCAGTCTGAACGAAAGAGAACTATACTTCAAGCCTTCAAGGAACACAATGACCAGATAAAATCCTTATCCGGAAGGGACTATGCTATTGGGACAGTCAACCGATACAAGATTGCTTATGAACACACGGCTTCCTTTATCAAATGGAAATACGATAGTGACGACTTGGAACTGAGAGAACTAAACTATGAATTCGTATCGCAGTTTGCTTATTGGCTGAAGAGCGTTAGGATGTGTGGGCACAATTCAGCGATGAAGTATTTAAAAAACTTTAAAAAGATTGTGCTAGAGTGCATTAAAAAAGACTGGCTCTCCAAGGACCCATTCGTTAATTTTAAAACTACGTTGAAGGAAGTCATTCGGGTTGCCCTTACAAAAGAAGAATTAAGCCGCATAGAAACTAAACTTTTTGAGAACGACCGGCTTAACCATGTAAAAGATATTTTTCTTTTCAGTTGCTACACCGGTCTGGCATACATAGACGTAGCTAAGCTTCGCCAGTCAGATGTCATAACCGGCGTAGATGGAGGCTGGTGGATTATTTCCAAACGACATAAAACAGACACCGCGACACGAATTCCGTTACTTCCACCTGCTATTGAAGTATTAAAGAAATACAAAGATAACCCTAAATGCAGTAGTAACAATTTAGCACTTCCTGTACTTTCCAACCAGAAAATGAACTCTTATCTGAAGGAAATTGCTGACCGCTGTGGAATTGATAAAAACCTTACTTTCCATATAGCCAGGCACACATTTGCAACAACCGTTACGCTAAACAACGGTGTTCCGATTGAAAGTGTATCAAAAATGCTGGGACACAAGTCGCTTAAGCAGACCCAACATTATGCAAAAATTGTGGACATTAAAATTAGCGAAGACATGGCTGTACTAAAACAAAAATTATTGGATAATAACAAACAGACAGGGTAAATGGCATATCCGAAGAAGCGGCCTACGCAGGCCGTTTCTATCAAGGTTTTGTTTAGGAGAAACACTCATTAAGCTTTCTTAACATGATTGTTGTCTATTGCGCAGTTAAGAGTCTATAGACTTCAGCCACCCCTTACCAGCATAAGAGCGGACTCGTGGAAGTGGTGTAAACGTAGAAACTATGAACTACATTTCCAGAGTCACCAAATGCTCACCACTTTTTTGAGAAGATTCGAATGAAATATTGATGCGAGACTTATGTTAAGCTAAGTTGTTCTATGATTTGTCCATTATCGATAAATTTTGACCTATCTTTTATCGGAATGGACGGAACTCGAACTTTCCCTAAAAAACCGCGATTAAACAATATTTATAAACTTTTCAAATCGGTGCTCACCAAATGCTCACCAATTTTCATACTATTAGACTGTAATTGACTAATCAAATATAAAACAATAACATTTAAAATGCAATATTGTACGATTATCATATAGATAATATGGCTGCCTCCCCTGGAGTGTATCAGTGGATAAGCGTTTCAGATTTTAATACAGGCTTATTTAAATGTGCCGATCGAAATCATCTGAAAATGAGCATATCAATATCTCTTTCCTGCTTCACAAACCGGAACCCTAATTGGAGAGCGCATGTTGCAGATCACCTTTCTTTTCCGGCAGATAAGTAAAGGCGATATCTATCTATTTGCGTTGCCGGTTTCTTCTACGACCGGCATTTTTACTAGCCCAAAATCTTCCAAATACCTGGCAATAGCAGAGGGACGAACGCCACCGCCCGTGAACGTGCCACTCCCGCCGGCCATTTCTTCCTCATATACAGTCGATAGCTTGAGCGCTTTCACTTCAACCGGATCGTTTACCATAAGCAGAAATCGCCGAAGAACGCCGCGTGTTATATGTGGCCATGACTAGAGCCAGCATAGAAACTTCCTTTTATACGATGCAATTAATCCTAGTAAATTCGTTATTGAGTTCAACGAAAACGTGGGTCACGATTCTGCAACTACCATCCGCTGCCCTGAATACAAAAGTTTTATGGTTAAAAGAAAAGGGCCATTCAGTGAGTTTTATGGTTGCACCAACTATCCGGAATGCAACGGTAAAATAACACTTGTTTCCGACATTACTGCACATTTGCTTAAGAAATATTTTTAAGTGTAATCGTCGTAAGTAGGATTTAGCAAGACTCAGCTGTTTAGTTGTATCTGGCGTTTATTGTGTCAGCCAGTTTCTGACCTGTTGAAAGACTGAGCTTTTCTGTCCGGTCTTATCTGTATAGTCATAGAGGTACTTATTGTAAATGTAAAGTGTCAGTGGTTTTAAGCGACGGTCAGTTTCGATTGGATGAAAACCACCTGCCGTATAATATTCCATGTGCCCATTAATCTTTATATACCAAACATGGCCAATCCCATTTTTCGTAATAGTGTCCGGCTGTGTAATTTGTTTCAGGCCGGCGACAGTTGAGGGCTTCAATGCTGGCACATTTTGATTTTGCAGTTGGCCCGTGCAGGCTACTGGCTGGTAATGATCCTCAGCCCAGATGACACACTGATTTAACCCAGCCACAGGCTGAACAACGGCGTGGCTTGGCTCCTGCTTTTGTCGAGGCGCCAATAACCAAACGGCTCCACCTAATGGCAGCAATAGCAGTAATAATACATAACGTTTTCTAAGGAAAGATTTTTTCTCTACCGATTGGTCTTCGGGCTTCGAAGAGAAACCAGTAGTGGCTGGTTCGTCCTTCTCTCGATGATCTTGCTCTGGTTGCTCGTCTTGCTGTTGAAAGAGGTTTGTTAAAGGCTGCATTGGCTGGATGTGAGCTGTTTCATTTGAAGCCGGCATTGCGATAGAAAATGAGGAGTTTTCGGACACAGCTGCCTCCACAGCATCTCGTGTCTCGTACATTCGGGCATAGTCAGGCTTGTAGGGCCTTTCTTTATAATCAATCAACCAAGCCAGCAATTCAATATTTAGGGCATGAGTACTACTAGAAGCGTCATTTAAGAAATTACTGACCTTTTTAAATTTATTAACCCCCAATTGCCAAACGGCCTGACTGAAATCATTGCTGGTACCCATCTTAAAATATTTCCTTAGAAAGGGCTCATCCTTTTTATCAAAACGAGTTTCCAGGGCTTCCAGACAAGCATCTCTCAACTTTGCCGGTGTTGGATGCGGAAAGCCCAGCGAAAGGCTGCCCGCAGCCTTCTTTTTTTTATAGTCTTTTAGGACCAGGGATTCATATTCAGCAAACGTCATTTCAAAAATTTAAGGGTAAAGCTAAAGGATTTTCCGGAATCCTCATGGCCGTTTGAGAATTCTGCAGGAATTGGGTCAGAATTTAAGGAACTATCGGAAGTACCTGTATTAAAAGGGGTTAAGGCAATATACTTTTGCTTCCGTAATCAGATGAAACCTCGATAGCTAGCGAGGTGGTGCACACATCTTCTTACAATAATGAGCAGCGAGAGCGGCAGCAGGTACCTGGCTTGGGAAGCGGTTATCGGCTTCTGCAATCAAAGCTCATACTTCCCAAACAATGCGGTTGGCAGACCGGCATAACAGCCTGATGCTGTATGCTCCTGCTGAGTTTTAAACCCTTAAATTCTTAAAAAATGTTAGAAATGCTAGTAGCCATATTATTGGCTTTGGGATGTCCTGTGCCGCCAAATTTACCTCACGGTCCGGGCACAATAATTACGACACAAGATGATGGTGACACCGGTGGTGATGAAGGCCACTTACCGCCACCTAAACCACCTACCGGCACGATCGGAGGATAATTAGAAAAGGCAAGGTCTTCCTTGCCTTTTTTTGTGTTCCGTTCAATTTCTTTTTGGCCTCTTAATTATTACTTTAGAGTTCCCAAAAGCCCTAATTTGAAAAAGCTATTCTTGTTTGCGTATATTACGCTATTATATCTAGTCAGTTGCCAACATAAGCCCAGCCCTCACGCTGTTACCTCTACAGCTGATTTTGATAAAGCATATAATTTTCTAACCGTAAACCAGGACTCCGCATTTTATTATTTTAACAAACTGGTGGCCGAATCACGTGATAGCCTGCAAGTTGCACTGGCCTATACCAATATGGCGATGATCCAATCGGATGCGGGTGATTATTTTGGTGCGCAGGAAAGTTTAATTTCCTCTCTCCGCTTTTTACGTGAAGGTCATCTAGAGCACCGGCCATATCAAGCTCAAAATTTCAACGAGTTGGCTATTACGTCCATCAAACTTAAAAATTACGATGAAGCCATAGATTTTTGCAGCCAGGGCTTGGCACTGACCAGAGACAGTAGCTTTCAGACAACCATCCTTAATAACCAAGCCAATGCCTACCGATACAAAAGGAATTACCGTTCTGCGTTAGAACTTTATCGGAAAGCAATAACCTTAACTAAAAATGGAAGTAAAGCACACGCCCGCATCCAAACAAACTATGCCATCACAAAATGGCTTAACAAGCCGGTGTATAATCCGGTGCCTGAACTAAACAAGGCCCTTTATATACGAATAGCAGAAAATGATCTATGGGGGCAAAATTCAAGTTACGCGCATTTGGCAGACTATTACCGTATAGCTCGACCAGATTCGGCCCTTATATATGCAAACCGGATGTATCAGGTTGCTCGCCGCCTGGGAAGTCCGGACGATGAAATGGAGGCATTGCAAAAATTAATTGCACTCAGCCCTAGTTCCGTTTCTAAACAATATTTTTCACGGTTTAATTTCTTGAATGATAGCCTACAGACGAGAAGGAATGCAGCCAAAAATCAATTTGCTTTAATTCGGTTCAATACCGAAAAGCACAAAGCGGATAAATTGAAATTACAGAAAGACAATGCCGATCAGAACAGTCAGATCATCAAACAATGGGCTATCATTGTAATTATCGTCATCTTCGCAGTAGCAGGGGGCATCATTTACCGACAGCATTCACGCCGCAAGCAAGCGGAAACGGAAGCTAAAGCCCAACAGCAGATACAGGAGTATCAGCTTAGCACGTCCAAAAAGATTCACGACGTGGTGGCTAATGGACTTTATCAGGTGATGACGGAGATTGAACATCAACCCGATCTGGACAAGGACTTATTGGCCACCAGGATTGACGTTCTTTACAAACAATCAAGGGCAATCTCTTACAATAAGCCGTTAGAGCTTATACATCAAGACTTCCACCAAGAAATCACTGATATGCTGGACTCATTCAGCAGTCCTCAAACCACTTTTCTTACCGCCGGGCATAATGAACAAACATGGACTGGTATCAACATTTCTATTTTCAATGAGATCAAGACCATCTTACTTGAACTCCTGATTAATATGAAGAAACATAGTCAGGCAGATCGCGTAGTGCTAAAATTTCAACGAGATGCACAGGGCCTACGGATAAAGTACCAGGATAATGGAATAGGGTTGCCTGAGCCCATTCCGTTGGGCAATGGTTTGACAAATACGGGAAACCGTATCAAGGCCATTCATGGATCTATTACTTTTGGCACTAACAATGGCGGAGGTCTCCTTATAGATATATCCATACCCATCGTTTAACCATCCAACCTTATGTTTAAAAAAGTTCTGATTGCTGAAGATCACCAAATGACCAGCCTTTCCATACGAAACATTATAAAAGAATGGACTACAACGGAGTCCGATTATGTATACGATTGTGATGAGGCTTTCTCCCGTATCAAGATAGCCTTGCGTAATGATGTTCCTTACGACTTACTGATTACTGACCTTTCTTTTGTCGAAGATGGTTATGCCTCGACCCTTAAAGACGGAAAAGCATTAATACAGGCTGTTCGTTCTCTTCAGCCCGACATGAAAATATTGATATTTTCCGGCGAATATAAAGCTGAGCTGATACGTCCGATCTTTGACGAACTTCAAATTAACGGCTACGTTTGTAAAGGCCGGCAAGATTCGCAGGAATTAGCAGAAGCGCTTCAAAAGATATCAGAAGGACGTGTCTATATGCCGTCTCAACTTAGCACCCACTCTAGGAAGAGGCCAGTCTACCAATTCACCGACTATGATTTAGCCATTATTACATTACTCTCACAAGGTTTCCGGCAGAAGGAGATACCTGCGCAGTTGGAGCAGATGAACTTACGTCCTTGGAGCCTCAGCAGTGTCGAAAAAAAACTTAATACCATGAGAGAGTTCCTAGGCTTTACCAAGAATGAGCAGTTGGTAGCCTGCTGCAAGGATGCAGATCTCATTTAAGTATTTGCGACTATCTAAGTTATTTAATAAAGAACGTTAAAGCGCTGCCGTCCTTTGATCTGCTTGCCAATGCTTGCCTATCATTCACTACAGACCCTCCTTCATTCTGACCTGTCTTCTTACCACGCATTTAAAGAAACTTTTTAATGTTACGGTTTTCCGTAAAAAACACTGACACAGGCGGTTTACTTTTGAGTCATTGAAAGGAAAGCATGCCGATATGAAGAAATATTACGTCAACACCAATCCGCAGCCTGGCACCGGAGATCAAGAAGTGCACAACGAAAGCTGCTCTTATTTGCGCCTGGTGGTCAGTAAAATTGATTTAGGGTACCACTGCACCTGCGCTTCAGCAGTTACTGCTGCAAAAAGGTACTATACCAGAGCCGACGGATGCTATTACTGCTCGCCAACGTGTCATAAGAGCTAACCGCAGTTTTTAGGATGAACACACACTTAGAGTCTTGCCTTCTTCGGCAGCAGAGTGAATCTTAAATGTGCTGTATGTCGCCGGATTCGAAGTCGCTTAGCTGTATATGAAAACCCTTGTTATCTCTTTACTCATTGGCTGCAATACCTCGCCGCATGCTGATACCTCAAAGGTGTACGTCTGTGAAAGTAAGTATGCAAAAAAGTATCACTTAATATCGTCATGCCGCGGGTTAAGCAACTGCAATTACCGAATTAAAAAGGTAACCGTCAAGTACGCGAAGACCGCCGGCAAAACTTTATGTAAATGGGAAGACTAAGTCGACGTAGGCAAAGAAAGATATAGATAAAAATCAAAGCATAACCTTAAAATACTAAAACCTAAACCTCATCACAATGGAACTGATTGCTTACTTCATAGCCGCCCTTAGTACAGGCACATTACTGGGCTGGCTACTATTCAAGTGCACGGCTGCCATTTATGCATCAGTGCGTAAAGCTTACGCTATAAACCGCCGGAAACTTTACTGAAATGACACGTGAAGCAGGTCTGAATAAGAAATGTCATTACCACTAGAGATTAGTCCAAGAAAAATAAACCAACCTTTTTACCACAAATCATAATTACAACTTATGGATTTCAAAGATTCCATTCTTCAGTTTGCCGCCCGTGTTGATAAGCTTTGTCCGCAAATACAAACGGAAGAGGCAACCAAGAACGCGTTGATCATGCCTTTCATTCAGCTACTGGGATATGATGTATTTAACCCTTTCGAGGTAAGCCCCGAGTTTGTGGCCGACATTGGCATCAAAAAAGGAGAGAAAGTAGATTACGCTATTATCAGCGAAGGCAAGCCTATTCTATTGATTGAGTGTAAGCATTATACACAGGACCTCAACCCCCATAATTCTCAATTGTTCCGTTATTTTCACACCACGGAGGCGAAGTTTAGCTTACTGACTAACGGTGTAGATTATCGTTTTTACACTGATTTGGTGACGCCTAACAAAATGGATGATAAGCCATTTTTTGAATTCAAGATCACGGACATCAAAGAAAACGAGATCGGGGAACTGAAGAAGTTTCACAAATCCTATTTCAATGTTGACAACATTACGAATACGGCCAGTGAACTAAAATTCTAAACCAGATCAAGCACCTGCTGCACCAGGATTTCTCGGAGCCTTCGGATGATTTCGTTCGATATTTTGCCAAGAAAGTATATCCAAGTGCTATGACCCAAAAGGTATTGGAGCAGTTCAAATCCATTACCAAGACGGCTTGCGCAGTGTATGTAAGCGACATCATTAATGAAAAGCTAAAAACCGTATTACAGGTAGATACGCTACCCGAAGCTGTTCAAGAGAAGTCGACTCTCGTGGGGACTGAGGCAACGGAAACTGACGATAAGATCATTACCACACCGGAAGAAATGATGGGCCATATGATGGTCAAATCGATTCTAGCCGAAGTGATAGATACGAAAAGGATCGTCATGCGGGACGCACAGTCCTACTGCGCCATTTTGCTGGACGACAACAACCGTAAGCCGATCTGCCGCTTTCATTTTAATACCAAAAAACTAAGTGTGGGTATTGCTGGAGCCGAGAAGAGTTTTACGCGTCATGATATCGCAGAATTAGAAGGCTTGTTTGGACTCAAAGAGCAATTGCTTGTAGCTGTCAAGAACTACTTAGAGTAGGCTCAATCTTACCGAAACATTGATTCTGGAACATTCAGTGCCTAATGTCTAGCGCCACCATGTAAAGCAACCATAAAATTAACAAAGCGATCTAAATGAATAAACGCGATACTCTATTCAATTGTAACTACCTGTTTTCTACACAAAAGTTTTTTGCAACGTTGGTAGCAGGACTTATGTTGCTTCACGTTTGGGGATGTAAAAGCACTCAAAATGATTCCGGTGACGCCAAAACGAATAACTGCCTAAACGCTGTTTTAGGAAGAAAAGTTATGGGAAAATACCGGATCCACCTGTACTTGGAAACCTCGCAAAGCATGTTCGGCTTTATGCTACCCAAAAAGCAAACCCGGTTTCAATCAACAGTATGGGATGTCGCGTCACGTCTGAGTAACGAAAGTAATTTGGAATTCCGGATATTTCAAACCGCTACACGCAATCAGGCTCCGCTCCCAGTCGAATTGATGACCTTCCAAAAATTGCTAAATTCCGGATCATTTCAGGCAGGTGCACAAACTGATATTCCGCAAATATTAGACAGTATAAATAAAAACTGGAATAAGAAAACGGTTTCTATCTTAATTTCAGACCTCATCTTTTCACCGGGCGATAATTCACCGGCGTTGTTGACGCAGATTACCACTGACGTTCGGAGCAGGTTTTATAAAAAACCTTGGGCCTCTGAGATAATTAAACTTTCTTCTGAGTTTAATTTTCGTTCGCGCTCAGGATTTCAACCCAATAGCCCATACTATATTTGGATTATAGGAGCGCCAAATCTGATAAGCGATGTTAGTAGACGAATTAAACTTGGTCTGTCTGCGTTTGAATCAGTCACACATGGAATACCGGAAACTGCACCAAACTATTCCATTCTTCCTTTCAGTTCACCCGTGTACTCAGCAATGGCAACTAAATGCGAGACTGACCATAACTATTATGGTTATTCAGAATGGGACGGATCTGAAGACCCCCTGATAATTCCAGTTGCAATTAATCTAAGTGCCTTGCCTCCTGCCTACCAGCAGCCAGCCTACATAAAGAAAAACCTCAGCATTGAATGCCCAGGGGGGAGGGTCGGTCTTATTAGCGTATCGCTTAAGCCAAATGCTAAAAGCACGACTGATAAAAATATAATTTCTTCAATCGAAGCTACCCATCTGATCAAGCTTAAAGTTGAAAGACTAACACTAGATGATAATCTAATTTCAATCAATATCCAAAAGAATACACAAGCCTGGATAAATGAAGTTAACCAAGATGTGGATGACCCTCTCCGAAAAAGAACCACTGGTTTCTCAAAATTGATTAATGGCCTAGACGGTGCTTACAAAAACGAGCCATGGCTGTTGGCTCATCCGTTGAAATTATTCATTACTAAAAATTCCCAATAACACGCCTATGAAAACATTATATAATGGCTTTCTACAATGGATAGCCGGTACAACATGGGGACAGTTTATAGCTGGAGCTGGAGAGGCACAGGAGGATGCTACGATCATCAGAAATATCTTTATTCAAGATCTGTACCTGTATGCTTTCTGTTACCTACTCGTTTTCGCCGCGTTTGCACTAATCTATTATTATTTCATCCTAAACAAACGGGGCGGTAGCGGATTTGGCTTTAAATTAAAATACTGGTTTTATACGCTATTGGCTGCTGCATCATTGACTATTATCGTAACTACGCTGACAAGTGTTGCCCTAGTAAGCCGTTTCCACAGTCTTCACACGCTCAAATATTGCCTTGGCCTGGGTATTATTAACGCTATATATCTAGCCGCTGTATTTTTCGGCGCTTCTCTGATTATAAAAAAATTCTCTGTAGCAAACAGAACACCCTTTTAAATTATGGCAAGATTATTCATTTTCGGCATAGGCGGTACCGGGTCAAGGGTACTCAAAGCACTGACGCTTTTGTTAGCCACCGGCGTAGACTGCAATGGCTTTGAAATCGTCCCTATATTTATTGATCCACATAAAGATTTCCCGGAATTTAAAGATTGTCGGGAGCTCATCAGTCTTTATGCAGATGTCCGTCGACAAGCATACCCTAATTTTCGGCCAGCCGATCGCGCATTTTTCAAAACGCCCATATTATCATTGAATGATATTATCAAAGAAGGCTTTACCAAAGGCTTCGATTTTGATGAGCGTATTGATGATACCTTTGGACATTTCTTAGGTCTTGATCTCTTGGAAAAAGGAGATATTAATCGGGATTTAATTGAATTGTTGTATAGCGAGCGCAACCTTAACACTCCGCTGTCGGTCGGTTTTAAGGGCAATCCTAATATAGGCTCCGTCGTATTAAACAAATTTGATGAAGCCTCCTGGTATACGACTTTCCAAAAGATCTTCTCGGAGGGTGACCAGATCTTTATTGTAAGTTCAATCTTTGGGGGTACAGGGGCAGCTGGATTCCCTTTGCTCGTTAAAAACCTTCGTGAAAGTGATAACAAGTATATTAAAAATGCGCCAATCGGTGCTTTGCCGGTCATGCCTTATTTCAAATTAACTGATCCAGAAGAAGATGCAGACCACCGAGATATCGATTCAAACAGTTTTTTTACAAAGACTAAATCAGCGCTATCTTATTACGAGAAGCATCTCACCGGCGTGAACTCTTTGTATTACTTGGCTGACCTACACGAACAGTCAAGGCCTTATAAGAATGATGAAAAGCTTCAAGAAAACAAAGCGCATCTCATTGAATTGATCGGCGCATCGGCCATTCTAGACTTTTGCCACCAAAGTGATAAAACCCCACAGCAAAGTCAATACCTGCAGTATACACCAGGTGAAAATAGCTCACCTATGCATTTTTTTAATATAGGAAATAAGCTACGCAACCAGATCTATCTGGAAATGGTTAATTTCTACATTTTCAGTCGTGTACACCCTAGCTTCAAGAGTCATTCTGACGCCACCTTCATTAAGAACGGCGGATTCGACGCGCAGTTTTTTCGATCAGACGCCGTCATTACAATTGAAAAGTTTATAAACGTTTTCTTTTTAAAATGGATAAAAGAACTCGATGAAAACGACCGTCGATTTTCACCGCTCAATCTTGACATTCCCGACGATCGTTTTCACAAGCTTATTGTGGGTAACATCATTAAAGAGAAAAAGAATTTCTTTACAAATAATAAGTTGGATAGCTCCAATTATATCAACAGCATGGAAACCTATCGCAACACCGTCGCGGACATCGCTGACGAATCAAAATTCAGCCGATATCTTGTATTGTCCCAGCAAGCCATAGAGAAAGTTAACAAAGACAAATTTAAAATTCAAACCAATTAATGAAGCCTTTTAACATATTCGATGCAACAGGCGAGTACGCCTCAGGTTGGTCTCCAACCGAAAAGCTAAGTGAGGCTGCAATTACCAGTATTCTGGACAAAGCCGCCAAGTCGGCCAATTCCTTAAACTCCATACCCTCGCCTTTCTCCCGCCTGCACATTTTCGAAACTGCTTTCAATTTTGTTTGCAAGGACATTGTGGAGAAAAAAGACCGTTCCTCACATGCTTATAAAGAATTGGTGTCAGATTGCTTAGACGCTTTGGAACTGGTATTTAATTGGCAATATCATGAATCTCAAGGAGCTGCATTAATTATCGAACAATGGCATGGAGATGATCTTCAGCGGCTGCAACTAAATAGTGAAGGACGGAAAGTATTTGCCAAAACACTGCAGCTGTTTCTTAATCAAGACTTCTCAGCTGATCTGAACGGTTTTTCTATTATAAAATATAATGGAATGGTTATTTGTGCATCGTCCCCAATGTCATTGATGTTCACCAGTTCAAATCTGGATAAAATAAAAGGTGAGTTTGTCAGCGAGCGTTATCAAAAAAGTTTTGACCTGATTAATCCAGCTACCAACATCAGCTATTTTAAGCGGGTTAGATCTTTTAAATCCAGAAATGACGGTTTTAAACGGTACCTATTAGACTTCTTTTCTGAAAATCCTTCACTAAAGGAAAGTGCCAGGCACATGTGGGCTTATTTGAAAGCCGAAGGCATCGAAGAAATGCATACCAGCCGACGTTCACAGGTAAAACCGGTATCGTCTAAAGGTGGAACTCCGTTTCAGATTAACAACAAGCTTTTTCAAGCCAACAACGATCCTGGAGCAACTGATATTTTCAAAGATCATATCGTGAAGGTCAATTATCGCATTGACGATACGCGATTTTACACCGCCAAATACAAATCAGATGATGCGGAACGAGATTTTGATTTCCTGTTACCTATAGCAGAAAATTTTCTGAACCAGGACAACTTTCGGAAAATCGCGGACTTGATTACTTACGAATTGATTGGTCCTGACAGTGTAAAAGTGACCTATGAAGGTGATTTGACAACACCCAGCAAATCGAGGGTTTATACGGCGTCCAGAAGTGATAAACGGGACGGAAGAATTATTGACATTCAAACGGATTACCGTTTAAATTTTACGGTAGGAATATTTCCATTTGTTCGCTTGAAGGATGCGAACGGCCAGGTCGATGGCTCTATGAACAATTACCACAAAGTACTATTTGGTATTGATGGGGGCTTAGCAGATACTGCTACGCTTCGCACGGCCGCCTTCTCATTGGATTTTTATAAAATAGCTAATGGAGAACTGGAAAGAATTAGTGCTGAAGCTGACTTGTACAATGCCAAACGGGCAGAAAGGCGTCGCTTTGAATCTCCGGATGTTATAGCCACGGTTTACTACCAGCTGAACAACACCAGCTTTGATATCATAAAATTAAATTTCCCTTCGGGTTTTGACCTGAGCCAGGTAAACGGTTTAATTATACCTAAATGGGTGGAAAAGTCACTGGGGCGAAAGGCATTTTCTTATTCCGTTGACTTTGGTACAACCAATACGTTCATCGCCTATACAGATGATAGGCAAATGCAGTCCACTCCCGTTCCTTTTGATATAAGTGAATCCGATTCGCAAATGGTGATGCTGCAAAAACCGCAGAAGCAGGTTGGAGGTCAAACCCTATTATCCACCTTTAGAAACGCTAATCTGTTTGCGCTAAATGATAGTGTGATCAATCAAGAGTTCGTACCACCGGTATTACTCAAAGAAAAGAACAGTGTATTCGGGATGCCCTTCCGTACGGCTGTCCTACAAAGAAAGGACATCAATAAATTTGAACTGTTCAGCGATTTGAATATTCACTTCGCTTATCAGAAAGCCTTACTGGATTCCAACGCAGCCATGACCCAGGAAATTATATCGAATATCAAGTGGGATATTACTAATCCTAATGATGCCGGGTCAAGGCTGCGCGTTGATTCCTTTATCAAAGAACTATGTTACCTGATTCGCCATAAAACAATCTTGAACGATGGCGATCTGGCGGCAACCCAGTTAAGCTGGTTCATACCGCAAAGCATGTCTTACGCTGCCAGGGAAGCTTATAAAGAAATTTGGAACCGCCATTCTAGAGATATTTTAGGAAGCCGCAAGCCGACAAATATGGTATTTGAGTCGGAAGCCCCTTACTATTATCTCCGTAAACGCGCAGGCGTTTTAGATCCGTCTTCCGTGTTGTCATTGGATATTGGCGGTGGATCGACAGACGCCATGCTTTTTGTAAACGATTTACCCAGGATTGGCACCTCCTTCAATTTCGCGGGTAACGTGCTGTGGTCGAACGGGCATAATCAATTAAAAAGAGATGCCAAGGAAAATGGCATTTATTTAGGTATCCGAGATGCGATGCAAAACAAAGTTACCCAAGCCAATGACAGGGTAATTGCTGAAAACAGCCGCTATTTTTCTGGAATGTCTTCGGAAGAAATCTTGAATTTTTGGATCGCGAACGATGACAAACTCCACGTAGTTGAGGAGTTAAAAAGCCCAACTTATAAAATACTTTATCTCATTCACTATTGTGCATTGATCTATCATACCGCACAGTGGTTGAAACAAAAACATCACCCCGCACCCAGCTGTATCATCTTTAGTGGCAATGGCAGTAAGTTTATAGATCTGATAGGCGACGAGGATTTGTTAGCCAAAGTTGCGGGGTTTGTCATCAATAAAGTTTATCAAAATAGCTCAAGTAAGCCACAGGTGATCCTTCCTCTGGAAAACCGTAAGGAGGCCACCTGTTTTGGAGGCATATTTAAAGACCAACATATTAGTTTCACGCCAGAAACGTATATCGGTACCGAACTCGATTTCCAAGGCATTGAGTCGGTTAAGAAATATCGTGATATCCAGGATAGATTGCCAGAGATTAAGGAAAGTGTGAATAGGAACATCTTGTCTTTCTTTTCGGTCATACAAGAGTTGAACACCATTATTCCTTTTAAATCTCATCTTAACATAGATGTAAACCTGCCTGCGCTACTGCAGTTCGTGACCTCACGCTCCGGAAGTAATTTTGATCTTGGCTATAGTATTCGCAGAGAAAGAATTGATTATGATGAAGAGGTTTCGGACAGCCTATTCTTCTATCCGCTGATTGGACTTCTGTTTGAAATCAGCCGTCTCGGTAAAAAGCAATTGGATGAGCATACCCCTAAAATAGTCAAGTTCGCCAATGCTGCTGTAGGAGACAATTTATTCTCGGCTAAATCCCTCACGGAGCAACCGAGTATCAATAGTAATTTTCAGATATCGATTTCCACTAGTCAGCCTGACTCCGCGAGTTTTGAACTGATAGAAGATCTTAAGATACACTTGCGTGCTTACAACTCCTTCGATTCGTTGCTGAAACCAGTTTGCTTTTGTGAAAAATTCCCAGACAATCCAACGCATATTCAGATTAAAACAATAACACCTGGACAACTCAGGAGGGACGGAGACCAATGGGTGGTAACTGAACGACTTAAAATAGCTTTTGATTGATATGGGTTGGAATACATTAGAAATTATTATCCTGCTGGTTATCATTTACTGGCAGTTCAAAACCTTCGCGTCAACCCGGCAGGACATCTGGAAACTAGGTAACCTGTATCCCGGAACCCTGCGGAAAGATGATCATTTAATCCTGCTGGATTACCAGAGTTCTACAGTCGAGCAGCTGACTGTGGATGATCATTCGTCTGCTGATTTTCAGCAAATCGTGGTAGCGACCAACGCCTACCTGCGTAACAACAAGGGTTCGGCGGATTTTAACATCATCAAAAGCATATCGGAGCGGATTTCGGAATCTCACGAAACCCAAATTGCGTCTTCCGTTACCACGCCGTTGTATTTGGGGCTAATGGGTACGTTCATCGGGGTGGTCATGGGACTGGCCCACATTATTACGAAGGGCAGCGATCAACTGGCACAAAGCGCCGTCCTGGGCCAGGCTATCAATGGATTATTACTGGGAGTAGGCATAGCGATGGTAGCAAGTTTCGTAGGCCTGGCGCTGACAACTTACAGTAACGTGGTTGATTTTAAAGCGGCCGTTTTAGTACGTAACCGAAACAAGAACAATTACTATAACTTTCTGCAAAGTGAACTTTTACCTAACCTGGATAATAATTTGTATTCTGCACTAGGCATGTTAAAGAGTAACATTGTTGACTTCAATCAGAAATTTGCAGGCAATTTGAAAGCGTTTGACCAAAACTTCGGAAGTAATGTTCAGAATCTACAAACGGCTTTATCTAGTATGTCCGAACAAATCAAGGATATCAACAGTAATACACACTCGCAGATTGAATTCCTGCAGGAGTTGCGGCAAATGGATTATCAAGGCATTGCTAAAGCTAATATCAAAGTGCTGGACAAGCTCAGAGATGCAGGACCAATGTTGTCGGAATTCATCCGGGAGCACCAAGCATTAAACGGCCAAATTAAAGATACGAACCACTTCATAGACAAATTAGGTGCACTGATGAACCGCGTGTCTGCCTTTGAAGATAATATCAACGGCTTAGGGCGAGAGATACAGCATTCAGAAATGCTCGGTAGTGAAACGATCAATTTAGTGCGACAACATCTGGCTGCAATCAACAGCAAGGAAGCCTTAATTAATGAGTATGCTTCCAAGTCTTACGGAGAGGTACAACAATATCTAAAAGGTGCGGCCGAGCGAGTAGCGGAGCTTAAACGAAAGATTGAAATCGACTTTGAGCAGGCATTTGACTTTAATGCAGAAGGCAACCTCATGCAAAATCTCACTTATCTGAAACCAATCAATGAAGGTATTACTAAACTACACAAAGAAGTCAATTCATTAGCACAGATTCAAACGCCTGTTCAAAACGGCAATGACTACACGCCTATGGAGACGCCTCGTCAGACACTAACTCATCCAAAACCTATTTCAATCCAACCAGAGAAAGGTGTTTCCTACTATACCTACACTGAACCGGAACCTGTTATTAAGAATCCAGTTCAATCAGATCCTCATCAGGCAGATGCAAAAGGCAAACGTAGTTTTTGGCAGAAGTGGTTCAGGAAAAGGGAAAAAGTCTGATGGAAAACAATAGTAACCGTAGTCACTTCTGGCCCAGCTATGTGGACCTGATGACGAGCTTATTCGTTATCATGCTGGTGCTCTTTGTGCTCAGCTATCTGAATTTCAACCGAATTGAAACAGAATTAAGAGCAAATGCAGAGCAGATGGCGCGCATCCGGCAGATTGATAGCGCGCTTAAAAAGTTGGACCGGCGCTATTTTCGGCTGGACCCAGTCAACAACCGCTACCAGCTGATGATAGACGTAAACTTCGCCCCTAACAGCGCGGATATACGAACGCTTCGAGCTGACCAGCTCCGTCAACTGCGGGAAGCCGGACAAGCACTTTTCGGTAAAATGCAGGATCTGGCAAAAGACCCTAACATCAATTACATCCTAGTGGTCGAAGGACATGCCGAAATTGTATTATGGCATGGTAAACCGAATTCTGAACTGGACCCCAATAGAGGCTATCAACTCAGTTATTCAAGAGCTTTGGCACTAAAGAATTTTTGGCAGCAGAGCGGCTATGGTTTCAACGGGCTGCATAACTGTGAAATCTTGATTGTAGGCAGTGGCTACTTTGGCAAGTCACGAGATAGGTCCGAACGTAACAACCGGCGGTTTACCATTCAGATTGCACCGAAGTTCAAAATATGATTATACCTATTTGAAGTGACGAATTGTCGACATTCATAGGTCAATCTTTAACATCTATTCACGATTGATTAAGGTGCAACCATCAACTGTTTTGTATATAATTCAGAATACGAACGACTTTTTGGAATTTGATTAGTCCGATAAATTAAAAATTTCCGACTCATAATATACATCGATAACATTTCAAACACCTAAATATATATGAGCAACTCACAGATTAGCCTTCTTGACGATATACTATTGCATGAAAACGCATATATTTTTACGCGTGAGCGGAAAGAGTTTATTTCAAAGTCTCGCATCGAAGATGTATTTAGAGCAGCAAAGGATGATAGAAAAGGCTTTTTATATCCAGCGCTTTATCAGGAAGTAGGAAAACCTGGTAGTAAAGCCAATTTGGATTATCGGATATCCAGTTTAATTATCAGATACCAGAACACCCCCGCTTTCCTAAACAGGCCTATCAGGAATTGGTTTGAGCAAAAGGTGGCTTACCTCTTCATCATTGATTTCAAAGGAATACTTTTCGTTGTTAAGAGAAATATTTCAGGTATACAAACCTTTCTAAGTGAATTGCAGCCCCTTGACTATGGCCTTATAACTAAATTGTTTTACGACACCGATGCTTTACTTGAGAAAATTTCTATGGATAATTTGAACTTCTCCAATAAAGCAATGCGGTCTCGATCGGTAGAGTCCGATAGTTTAGCGGATAGTTTCAATTATGCTGGGGCTAATACTTACATGATCAATCATTTACGTATAAACACTGTAGATAGCCGCCGAATATCCGTCTCAGCAAATACCTCCAGAATTGGGCAGTCCGGCGATAAGGACTCGTTAAATGGGTTATTATCTTGGTGTACTGATGTCATAGCAAAAATTTCTGGTTTTATGGATGCTGATAATTTTTTGAATGTTTTTGCTAACCCAATAGATTTTGAGACGGAGAGGAATAGCTTAATACCGATCTCTGTTACTTTGCTTTTCAATCGTTTATTAGATGATTATGATAAGGGTCTTATCACACATGCCAAGTACTATAACGATAATTTTCAATTTCAGCCCTACGATATACAAAGCCGGCTTAAGGGTCTTAGCAAATCACTTTTGTTAACAGCTGATCAAGAGCCGTACCAATATTCAGTTGAGCCTATCGGTGACGATCTTTTCGATACCATTAAAATCAAGCTAGCTGCAAAAAGTATTCGTATCTCTTCTAATGTACTGAGGCGGATACATTTATACAAAGACATGGAATCAAGTGGGACTTTGGCTGACTATATAAATAACAAGAACGAATTTATCGTCAATTTTGATCAATGCGACCTCGTATATGGTAATCGTAAATTATTTCAGGACAGCCAATTGCTTGGTAGTATACCTTACTTTCTAGACGTATTTGAGGGTGACCCTCAAATGAATAACATAGTTTGTGAAAAGGGTAATCCAACACATGTGTCGGTGAGGTTTGATGCTGATAGTGCATTCTCATATGCAGAGGAACGCTTTGAGCACTCCGAGTATTTGGTTTTGGATGATTTAGGTAACGAGTGGGCTGACCACATAAGTATCAATGGTAACGAAGTCTGCTTTATTCATTCGAAGTGCAATGATACCATCTTCTCAGCCACAGCATTTACAGATATAGTCGGTCAGGCTCAAAAAAATATCGGTAATATTTTCGCTGTCGATCAGTCTATTCAGAAAAAGAAAGACAAGTGGGAGAAGAATTACGAATTGAATAACGCAGATACTCAAATTCAAAGGCTAAGAAAGGGACAAAGTGTCGACAACCTAATCGAAAGCTACATACGTGCAAAAAAAGCGGCTATTCCTAAAAGGTCGATTTGTTTGATCGTTAATTTCATCTCCAAAACCACCTTAACTACTTACTTAAACAATTTAGAAAACGGGGTTCAATTTGCCCAGCGAAAGGAAGCCATACAGATCCTTTGGCTTTTATCGTCACTCATTGGTAGCTGTCGAGATTACAGTGTAGACTTGAGAATAGTTTGTAAGCCATAAACATTTACTTACAAACGTTAATCAAACTCTTTACGTCAAAATAAAATTTTATGATTCCCCGACTTTTCGACATTCCTTATCATGTCTATCAAAGTAACAATCTATTCAAAATAAAACCAAAATTTAAAGAATTGTTCAGTATAGATGGATGTAAAACCCATACGGAACAATTCTTCATTTTCCTTTAGTGTGTTTGTGAGGCTTTAATGATGGTGTATTACCGGGCGTATCTTTGTTATCACGTTGACGCTTGTCTGGCTTTCCTGTAGTAGTAGCAATTCTTTTTGGTCCCGGTTTAATTCCCATAGTCCTTGTTTTTTACTTAAGTATAATAATATACAAGTTAAGTCTTTATAGTAAGATTTGCAAGCATTTGTCGCACAAAATCTTGAACATGTTGACAAGCAGAAAATTCATTGTCAAATAGATATGAGCTTATGTTTAGCTTGACCATCGTAAATCATGCCATGACAAGCAGAAGGTTTTATCCTTACTGACTACTAATAATTCGTTTATTAATCTTGCGGACGAAAAAGTGCATATTATTAAGGATCAAAGCCTATTCAGTAGGTTGTTTTAACTAACGCCATTTTGTTCAATAAAGAAATATTTCAACCCTCAGTCTGCCGACTATTCCGCACTATTCAATTGATAATAAATAGTTATCTATTGTCTGGCAACGGAGATCTAACTAGTATAATGATAAATTAGGAATATATACTTTTGAATCATGGCAACCAAATTGAAAATTCCTTTTACAGAAAACATTGATCTTATATTTAAAAAAGCCTTGCAGGAATCACAGAATCATGAAGGCAAATTTTCCGGAAATAAGTATAGAGGCGATTTTGATTTCAAAGCCCTAGGTGGTCGATTTACAGGTAATTATCAGGTTAGCGGAAATTTAATTGAAGTGATTTTTACCAATAAACCGTTCTTAGTTTGGAGATTCTGATGAACCATATACAGCCAAGAACTTAATATTTATTAAATATCTACATTCAAGGCGTTTTCGTGCATTTTTAAGTGTTCAAATGCTCGGGCAATGCTTTCCTTTTTGAACAAATCTTTTTTTCGCTGCGTCCACATGGCTTGAGCTACCTCATCAACCGTATAGTCGGGATGCTCGGCCAGCACGAAATCGACAGACGCTAAGATTTCCAGCGAGAGCTCGGACGTGAAATTTTTAAGAAAGTGGAGGACTTGCTTCAATATTTGCTGATCGCGCTCCGCCATGGTCGATACAAATGCACTTACCGGCTCCCACATTTCGTAATTGAGTTTTAACGGCTCGAAAGGACTAGCCTGACCTTGTTCAAGCCCTTTGAGATATACGCCGTTGAGGTGATAAAGAACTTTTTCAACGCCTATGGCATAGGGGCCGTAGTAATGCGCTTTAAAATCTAGGCGTAATTTCTGACCCATACGTTGCAAGAAATAGGCGAGTTTATTAGCTGCAAACAAGCTGCTGTATTCGCCAAAACTCTCAAAAGCAAATAAACTGTACAATAACGATGCACGGGCAGTCGTCAGTTCCACCTTCTTTTTGGTTTCCTGCTTTTGCAAAATTTCTTTAATCTGGACATTGGGTTCATAAATCTGAATGTCGACATCCAGGTGTTGAAGAGCTGTTACAATCATGGGCTTCACTTCATTCCAGTCCAGACCTCCATTTCCCGCACCAAGCGGTGGGATAGCAATGCTTTGAATACTTTCTTGCTGTATCAGTTCTTTTAGCGCATCCAATCCTTGGGTGATGTATTCGTAACGCGAAGGATGGCGCCAATGAACTTTGGTCGGAAAATTAATGATCAGCTTTTTTCCATAAAGAAGATTGTGGTCCCATACAGCCAGCAGCTTTCCTGGTGCCAGTTCTTTCCGTTTACAGGCTTCTACGTAGACTTTATTGTTATGCGGAAAAGCTTCCTTAAACTGCAGGGCAATCCCTTTACCCATAACCCCAACAGTATTAACGGTATTTACCAACGCCTGTGCATTGGCTTTAAGCAAATCACCAGTCAAAAATTGGATCATGTTTCAAAAAAATATGGTTTCACAACTTGTGCTTTAAGCATTACCCCTGCATCATTAATTTTTTGCTGTGCCCAGTGCAGCATTTTGTCACTAGAAACACAAATCGATTCAATACAATTGACCGGCACTGCGTCATGGACTAAGAATTCAGCTTGATAGCGCCTGGGCCGGTCATAGTCATCCGATTTGGAAAATTGGCTTTGCTGTATACAATTCCAATCGATCTCAGCCAGTTTATTCAAGTCTCCATAATGATTGCTTTCACTATCATTCGCCTGCCCGTCTGTAAAGAACCATCGGGGCAAATCACTCAACACTTTAATTAAACAACGGAAAACGATAATCTCCTCCCGCGATCGTTTAGGAACCTTCGGGTGATAGTAACCCGTGATAATGTTGTAGAACATAAGCGATCTTGGGGTGAAATAAAATGGTACATAATCGCCAATATGGCCATAGTTCTCCAGTTTGACCGGTGTTGTGCTGCGTACATCAATGATTTCCAAATTGCCGATCGAAACGAAATCAGGGTCAGCGCTAGGATGAGCTTTATTAACTAATCCATGACGCAACACATGATCCAGATTATCTCGGTGCATAATTCGGTAACAAAATGTTCTGTTTGCGTTGATGATCATGGTGTGTCAGACAGGCCAGATGTATGTGCTTTAATTTGTAAGCAAGCACAAATTAAAGAAAATGTTTTCTCTCCGCAAGCGTAAGGTTTGCGGACATCGTAAACCGAAGTCAAAATCATGTAATGCCTGCATTCATACGTTCCACCACAATTAGGCTATCAGGAGAGGTTGCTAGCATCCGTCCGTCTATTGGGACCTGCGTCCGACGTCAATGAATCTAATTGGCCGACCTTATAATCAATTAAAACTGGATTTTTGCAGTAATAGCCGATAATTTGAATACTCATTCCAGAACGGATGCCGAGGTTAAAGGCAGCGTTATCGCAAGCGAGGACCACCTCTTTCTCCTTCGAAATAAATATGATCGGTGATGTGCAGACTTTGTTATCGTACATTTTTTAGCCTCCTAATGATCCTGCTAACAAAGATATACTAAAAATATTAGCATATCAAAATGCAATTGAGTCATCAAGATAGTTTTACAAGTAAGCTTCACATTTTTATATATTTACAGTTCAAACCTTTCAAGTAAAATACTGGCCCAGCAGGAAAATGACATACTTGCTTATAAGTCCTAAACCTGGAACTATCACTGTTATGGTCAAGTTTGCAGAAGCAGAACATTTAGAAACAATTTTTAAATTATGGGGTCAGAATCGTGCCACTCTTGGCCTGATGCCTAAAGACGCGTTTAAAGAGTGCATTAAAAAGCGATGGTTGTTGGTTGCGCTTGATGGGGAGCAACAAGTACGTGGGTACCTGCAATTCAGGTTTACAGCAAAAACGCAAAATCTTTCGGTCGTTCATTTGTGCATCGATAAAGCATACCGTGGACAGGGCATCGCTCGGAGTCTCCTGGATCGTTTGGTAGCTGAGTATAAGGCCAAGGCCAGGGGTGTCAAACTAAACTGCCGTAGTGATTACACCAGTGCAATACGTTTCTGGACACAGTATAATTTTCAACCAAAAGCAGAGCTCCCCAGCAGGGGTGCTGACCCAAACATTCACCTCATCACTTGGTGGTTCAGTTTCGGTAATCAGGACTTGTTTTCTGTCCAACAAAATGATAAAATTAAGGCCGTTTTAGACTTTAACATCATTGCCAAATTGATGGAGATCAATGCTTCAGGTGACTCCAAGGATGAAATTACCCAGTTACAAAGTGACTGGCTGGTAACAGAAGTTGATTTTTACCGCACTTCAGAAACCGTCAGTGAGATACGCCGAGATCAAAATATCGAGCGGCGCAACCGGAGCAATCAGTACATCAAAACTTTCCCGGAACTGGATATAGATAAATCCAGTGTTAGAGAGGTCGAAACAGACTTACTGCAACTATTTCCCGGCGATACAGATAACCATCGTTCTGACCGCCGTCAACTTTCAGAAGCAATACTCTCGTCATTTCCATACTTCGTGACCCTTGATGACGGAATTTTGAAACAAGCGGGCCGTATCCAGGTCAAACATCAGCTCAAAGTGGTAACCCCCTCAACTTTCATGGCTCATATTGATATGGCGGTGCATGCAGAGGATTATTACCCCAGTAGACTATCAGGAGAAAGCCTGACGATTGCCAAAGCTACAGCTGACGAAATAGCTGCTCTTCCTAATTTGTTTCTCAATTATAGCGCCGGAGAAAAACGTGCTGTTTTCGTAGGCTTTGTCAATGATTTGGTAGCCAGGCCAACGGGTTGTTTGAAGCTCATCAAAAAAGACAGTGCTATCATCGCCATGTATGGTTATGATGAATCTCAGGAAAACTTTTTGGTCCCTATCATCCGGACCAAACAGAATTCCCTGCGACAGACCATCTTTATCCAAAACATTAATGATTTAATCAAAAAAGCAATCCAACTTGGAAAGCAATTTTTAATTGTCGGCGATCCTTATCTGACCGCTATAGAACGTGAGATCCTCACCAATCATGGTTTTTTCGAATTCGAACAAGGGTTTATTCGGGGCGTTTGTTCCGGGATGTATGATTTGCAACGCCTGCCAGCAGCCGTCAATCATTTATGCCGGCGCATCCCAGAGATGCAAGGGCTCGTTGATGCAGTTTCGGCCACCACATCTACCAACATGTTAAACGCTTACCAATTGGAAAAACTACTTTGGCCTGTTAAAATTACGGATGCAGCTATTCCATGTTATATTATTCCAATTAAACAGTATTATGCTAAAGAACTTTTTGACACCAAGGCAGCCAAGGCAGAACTTTTTGGAGCCAGCCCGAAGCTGATTTGGAGTCAGGAAAATGTCTATTACCGGCATATCCAACCTAACGTCGAAACCGCACCAGCCCGAATTCTGTGGTATGTCAGTGCGGGAGGCTCTTCATCACGGCAAAAATCGATCGTTGCTACCTCGTATCTAAACGAGGTAATTACAGGCCCGGCGAAAGAGCTATTTCGGAAACATGAGAAATTTGGCGTGTACAGTTGGGCTAAGGATATCTCCAAATTGGCGAAAGGAGTAGCCGGCGCCCCAATCAAGGTTCTGCGCTTCAGCGACTCCGAACCTTTTGAACGGCCGGTCCCCTTGAATGCTGTCAAAAAGGTATTGAAAAGACATCGGGAGTCTGATAATAACTTTCAGTCACCGTTGCGTATAAAAAGCAGTACCTTTATGGAAATTTATGCATTTGCAACAGGAAGAAAAAATGGATAAACTTATTTTGATTTCAGTCAAAGAGAAATATGTCCAGCAAATGCTAGAGGGCAAAAAGACGATCGAACTTCGTAAAGCTAAACCCAAAGCAGCACAAGGGGATACGATCATTATCTATACCACACAACCACGCAAAGCCATTACAGCGATTGCACTTGTTGAAAATATCATTGTGACCACACCCTCAGAAATGTGGGCGAAACATGCCTGGCAGTTGGGGGTCACAAGAGAAGAATTTGATCAGTATTATCACAATCATCAGCGAGCAATAGGGATCAGAATGACCGCAATCACTCCGTTGAATGCTGAAATCTTACTGAGTGCGATCAAACTCATCCACCCCAATTTTGCTCCTCCCCAAACATTTAAATATCTGAACAAATTCTCAACATTAAGAGAGTTTAAGAATTTGACCCCGTCCATGATTGGTGATTAAAAAATCGTCTAATTTTTTGCTTATGATGTATCTAAAATCGGTTCGGGATCTAATCTTCATTAAATCCGCGGTATTTAGCCCATTGAAGTTTTGAAGAATAGATATTCTCGCGGGTAGGTATTTTATCCGCAGCAAGCACTTGACTGTGTTTTGCAGGAATAGGTTTGCCTTTACTAATAATACAATATAGTAAATCTTCAGCTATAACGGTTATAAATACTTCTCCTAATTCTAAGCTGCTCGGCTTAACGATGGTTTCAGGTAATAAATATTGCAGGAGTAGATTTTACCAAACTTTTGCTCTTTGATTAATTCAGGCAACATAGGTTGTTTTGCCATATGAAAATATAACGGTTTGTCGGTGAGAATAACTGAACTTGAGATCAGCGACATGTGAGTGTTTTACGTCGGATTTAGTGGGAAATAAAGAAGAGCAATGGATATACGAAGGAAAGATTCTGACGGTGTCAGAATCAGTGATACAACATTGTTTAGAAAGGTTCCCTATTTATTGCTTCAACGCTCAAATAATTGCCTGATGGCTTCATCTTCATTAACTGGCGATGGAGAACGGTTGATTCGGTCACCCGGATCGTAGTCATCATGCGTGTCTCTGTTTTCAATATAATTATTGAATAAACCCTGGGTATCAATATCAGCGTACTCGTAAAATTCTTGGGAAAACTGAGATAGATTGCAATCACTTAAGAACTCATCATAGTCAGATACCACTTTATCTTCAATCGCAGCCATCACACGACCTTGATAATCCGAATAATAATCGCCATCAATATCATATACCCCATAATCGACACCTGACAGGTCGAGATCATCCGTGCTGTACAAGTGGTTGACGCTGTAACGTAATGCCCTTCGAAAATCATCATTGGAAGACCATTCATCCTCGTCAATCTCGTAGTAACCTAATTCTTCAGTAATATTCTTTAGATCGCCTCTGTCACGGGCTGTTTCAACAGCGATATGAAAAAAATCCAGCCAGTGTGAGGAGATATACTTTTTTACTTCGTCGTAATAATAAATAGTGCTGATTACTGACATCAATTCCTTATGATCGACGTTCTTGGCGTAAGTCAGATCCATGCCCTCGATAATTTCTAACAACTCAACTTCAGTAACCAATGCTTGAAAATAATGAAGCAAAATATAAAGGTGTTTGAGCTTGCCATTCACGGGGTCACCGACGTTGGCGATAAGCTGCGGTAGCCGTTTACAATATATAGGATAGTAATGACCAAGCTGTTCGGGTTCCAACGTAATAGCTTTACTTGGCAAAGTTTGGAAATAGCCTGTCAATTGCCCGAAATAGCTAATGGAATTAAGAATACGTTTCACCTCAGCACTGTTGTCACGCAGGTAATTAATTAAAAAGTCTGCGACAGAAGGATTGAGTAGCGCAAAAGTAACCTGACCTGTATCAGCGTCTTTTTCGCTTCGCATAAAGCCATCAAGCAATTTTCGTAGTGAGCGTTGATAGGCGCCCGTCTTTAGTTGAAAGCCGTTCGTTTTAATTTCGTAGTCATATCGGCCCTCAAAAGCTCTTTCCAACCATTGGGATGAAACTTTATAAGCGCCAAGACTGAATAAAGTCGTTAGTAGAAATCGGTCCTCGTCATCCAACTGATTGATAAAGGCGTGGTGCCATATCTGGTCAGGATTATCCAGGCAACTAAAAATGAATTTTTCAGTTTCTGATGCATCTATGGCCTGTAATTGCGCCGCTGATGTGATAAACTCTATTAACCGGGGAAAATAGTTTTTATGGTTGATGATGCGCAGATAATTCCTTGGCTGTAAAAAAATATCATATTGTTCGGCAGCTATACCGGAATGGAACAAATGATTATACAAGATCTTTGCTTTGTCAAGCTTGGAATAAGCCTTTATCTCTAATTCATACTTCGACAAATCCGCCAGCCCGGAACGATTAAAGTTTTCAAACCGCGATTGAGCTTGTTTCAAAATGGTCGTTCGGGTCGTTAATACAAAATACTTATTAGGGCTTGCTTGTATCCTTTCAATAAAATTGACAATTTTTTGTTCACTGTTCCTGGGATTCATAATCTCCGATAGATTGGAACCTAAAAAATCATCAAAGAATACCACCTGTTTGTCATCAGGCGAACGACTCAGCATATCCTCTGCATCTTTTAATTGGTCATCAACATAAATGAGCTGATGTCCTGCAGCCAACATATCGCAAATCAATAAGTAAGCGATGGTGGTTTTACCGATGCCAGGCTCGCCGCTGATGATCAAAAAGTGATGTTGTCGTAACTTGCTAACTGCAATATCGAAATTATTTGTGGGCACATATAGACTTGCCCGTTTAATAATTTTTTCTTTGATAAAACCAGATCGCCCGCTTATACCATTCGTTAATATTTCATGTAATATATGCGTACTTGTTAGCCAGAGCTTATAAAACTTTTTTTCCACAGCCGGATTACTCGAAATCATCGAATGGATCCGCTCACGGGCATATACATCCTGCGAATTCTTGATAAAAGGTTTCATTAGTTGCACGATCTCATCGGCTTGTCCTACACTCAAATCGAGGGCCGTAGTCAGTATATAGCGTTTTGGCCGCGGAGAAAGAGCCATCATTTTTTTTTGCTCTTTGACCAGTTCCGATTTAAGTTTGGAAAAGCTGGAACGGATATAACGTTTGGCCTGAACAATGATTTGATTCTCTCGAGTGCCGGCGTAACGCAAGTCGACGCCTTTGTCAGCGCCGCTTTTAAAATTTTGAAAACTGATATTTAATTCATTTTCCAGCAGCTCCTTGGAAAGTTCTTCAAATTCCTTATCGTGTAAAACTTCTAAATGGTAGTAGGCCATGAAACTAACAAAAACATAAAAATACCAATCTATAGTCAATATAGCAATTACACAAAAAGGACCATGTATTCAGAAATCAAAAATTTCGATTTATTAGGTCAACAGCGGATAACTGAACATTATCAAACGTATTTCCCCAAGTGAAAGAATGACAATGCTAAAGCATGAGCCATGTTGATGTGTTACCCCAACGGCTAGCAACGATGATATAGGGTCCAAATACTTTCACTTCATTTTCCATTAATCTGGCTAAATTACATAGCTAATTATACTTACTGTCATCTGCGTCTATAATGTGGCCAGTTATACACCTGTCCAATCAAAATATTGGATGGTAACCCAGGGAAATGTTCTTCAACGTAACCCTTAAAAGTCTGAACCGTTTCCATGTTATACCATTCCATCGCCGTAAGGTAAAGTTCCGGCCAAGCCTTGGTGTGTAGCATAAAACCGTACAATTGCACATAAGGCGGAGCTTCTTTGAAAGCACCCGCTGTCAGTTCCTGGTATAAAGTTTTATCCAGCGTTTGTTCCATTTCTTTCATCAGGTTATAGGCAACTATGTGCTGTGTTCCCCATTTAATGGCCTCCGCTATGCTGGGCAGCTTTCTATGTTCAAAGAAACCGTACAGGTAAACAACAAATTCCATTTCCGTTGCCTCACAAATGTCCCTGCTAAAATAGGCGTAAAGCTTTCGAAAAGCTTCAAGTGAAAACCCGTCCCCCAGCTTACCTATTACAAAAGGGATCACCTCTTCCTCTTTTCTGATGGCAAGCTCCAGGTCCGGGCCTTTCGTCGTGCCATCGGGCAGCGTAATCCCGAACCGGGGTTTGGAGAATAGCTCAAAGTAGTAGCTCTTGAAAAAAATGGTTTTGCGCTCGTAAGTCACCTGCACATACAGCGGGTAGGTTTGCTTTCCATGGAAATCTACCTGCTTGAGGCGCTCATTGAGGTAAGTTTTGTAACTAACTTTCTTCACTTTTTTGAAAAAAAATTTTTGCCCGGTTTTAATGGCTTTTGCATACTGACGCTTATCGATGGTAGGCATACACCTACCAAATTGTATCAAAGGCTATCAAATTAAATGACAGGGCGTTCGCATAAAACATTTCAAACATAGATATTTGTTTTGACATATTTTATATTATCAAAACAAAAGTCTAAATTAGTTCTTAATCAAGCCGCTGTGCCTTGCTGGTAAGCAATAGTTGCTTATAAGCAAGGATGAAAAGCAGCCGGGTAATTTGATTATGCAAGATCACAAAATGATGAACGATGACGGTGAATGAGCTGATTACAAAAGAAGATTTAAGGGCCTTTAAGGCCGAGTTATTAGAAGAGATGCGGAGCATGCTGCAGCCGGTAAGGGCTGAGCACAAACAGTGGATCAAAAGCCAGGAAGTGCGCAGGCTCCTGGGCATCTCGCCCGGCACACTGCAAAACCTGCGGGTAAACGGCACGCTGAGTTATACCAAGATCGGCGGCATCCTGTACTACAAGCAGCAGGATATTGCAAGGCTGCTGGAAGGAAAGGAGAAGCCATGGAAAGGCTGACGCCTGTTATGGGCTTTTACGTTAAAGCCCAAGGAGACGTGCGGCTATTACCGACGCACCAGAGCCTATACCTGGCGCTGTTCTTTTTGTGGCGCCAAAGCGGCTGCACGGACCTGTTTACCGTAAGCCGAAAGGAACTGATGCCGCTGGCACGGTTGCAGTCCATTGCCACTTATCACAAGTGCATCCGGGAGCTGAAAGCGTTTGGCTACATCGAGTATCACCCGACCTATAACTATTACGAGGGCAGTAAAGTCAGATTGATTTACGAGGGAGGTTATGAGGTATGAAGATAAGAGACGGATATAACAGTATAACTGCACCCTGTGTGCAGACTGGTCCTGCGGTAAAGGAGCAAGCCATGTTTCGGTATACCGAAACGGCTTGCCGGATCAGCACCGATGGGTGCCTGCCGGAGTCTGCCGCACTACGTTTAGCAGAAAGGGGGCGTTATGGCAAGGCCTAAAGCAGATGAGGAGAAAAAGCTCGCCAAGGTCGTTCTCTTTAGAGTAACGGACGGGGAGATGAACCAGCTGGAAACCGCCAGTGAGGCCTGCGCCCAGACCGTCGGACAACTGGTCCGAGTGAAAGTGTTTAAGGGCAAGTTTCCGCAGCCGGTGCTGCCGAAAACAGACCAGCGTATGGTGATTGAGCTCAATAAGATTGGTGTTAACCTCAATCAGGTAACCAAGGCACTCAATGCAGGGCTATGGCCTAAGGATATCCTACCTCTATTGAGCAAACTACTTTGGGTTCTTGAAAGAATACTGGATGAACTGTTAACACATGATCGCAAGTCAAAAGATAGGTAAAAGCTTTATGGGTGCGTTAGATTACAACCTGAAAAAACTATGCCACCCTGACCCAAGCCAGCGGGCCGAGCTGCTGGAAATGAGTTTTGTGGCTCTTGAGCGGAAGAACATTCGAGCGCAGGTAGAGATTATTAAGCTATTAAAACCAGCGTTGAAGCGGCATGTGTATCATACCAGCCTGAATTTCTCGAAGGAGGAAGCACCAGTGCTGGATAATCAAAAGCTGTTAGCTATCGCGCACGACTACCTTAACGGCATGGGCTTTACGAATAACCAGTACTTCATCTTTAGGCATTATGACGCAGAGCACCCGCATGTACACTTACTGGTAAATCGCATAAGATTTGATGGCAATGTAGTATCGGACAGTAACAACTACAAGCGCAGTGAGGCACTGGTTCGAAAGCTGGAAAAGGCATATAACTTGGTGGCGGTAGTCCAAAGTAGCTATAGAGCCGTGGAGCAATATAACGATATAACATCAGAACTAGAGAGCAACAGAACAACAGTACAACAGAGCTATGGAGCTATAGAGATAGATAACTATAGCACTGTAGAGCAAGGTAGCTCAATAACAACAGAACAGCAGAACTATCTATCAGAACGGGCACCGACGAAGAATGAACTGAAAATGATTGAACGCACGGGCAAAGCTTCTGATAAGATGTTATTGCAAGTGCTGCTGAAAACTTTACTCCAAGACAGCCATGAGAACCTACGGGCGTTTATTGATAAAGGTGAGCAGGCAGGGATTCACTTTCTGTTCAATCAGTCACCGGCTACCGGCAGAATAACCGGTATCACGTACTTCTATGAGGGCTTCAAGGCGACCGGCAAGGCCTTGGGCAATAAGTTTAAGTGGGGAGAGATAGCGAAATTAATCAACTATGAACAAAGCAGAGACAGCGCGGCAGCTGGCCAGGCTACAAGCCGAACAAAAGCAAAGTACGGAGAACTCTCAGCTGCAGGAACCGGTCAACCATCCGAAGGAAAAGGCACTGGTGCAGCTGTTGGGAACATTGGAACAGATCGAGCAGTATACACTGGCCAACGAGAAAGTGACCGGCCAGCTAACGGACCAGCAGCAGCAACTGACAGCACGGGTGAACAAGCTGGAACAGGTAGTGAATATTCAGCAAGCGAAGATCAGGAGTCTGTATCTGTATATCAGGATAGTGCTAGGGATCGTTATAATGATACTTGGTTATGGAGTTATACAGGTGTTCAGATAGCGGACGATGAGGATGATGAGCTGAAAAGGCGAAGAAAAAGAGGGAGATCCAGATAACAGTTGCTACAAACCAGTTGCAGTGCTACCTGTTAGCTTTATTACTAGGCGCTAATCTGGCAAGAATTGAGTAAATTTGAATAGTTAAAAGGGGAAATCAGGAATGGAGATTGTTTTAGATCAGCAGCAAAAGCCACAGGGTATTTTTCTTCCGCTTTCCGAGTGGGAACAAATTAAACCAAGCGTTAGCAAAGCTAGTGCGCTGTACAAACTCATGGACGAGCTGACGCAAAAGGACATTTTCGAGATGGATCCTGACGAGTTTGCCGTTCATCTGGCACCTGTAGCTCAGGAGGCTACCCAGCGCGCCTTTGTTCAGGGGCTTTATGTGTCATACCGGGCAGGCCTACATTCGCCTGAGAATTACTTTGTTCACGAGTATCAGAACGGGAGAAAAGTACTGGTTAGCGTAGATGCCGAAACCGGAAAAGATCACTTTGTCAGAAACCTTTAACCGGTATGTTGCAGTTCACCGTGATTGCGGGTCCAAACGGCGCTGGAAAAAGCACCTATTCCACCCGGATGTCCCACCCCGATACTCTCATCTTTGACCCGGATTTCCACAAGCAATCCATTGAGCAAAAGTATCCTGATATTGCAGAAGATGCGCTGATGGAAGCTGTCACCAGCGGTTATCACATCATAGAAGCGAAGGCATTGGCCGGAAAGAAATCCCTGACGGTGGAAACTAACCTGCGGAATGAATTTTTAGCTGACAGAGCGGCTTTCTTTAAAGCAAACGGGTATCAGACACGCTTTGTGTTTATGCTGCTGCCGAATGTAGATTCATCCATGGACCGTGTTAACCTTAGGGTAAAGCAAAAGGGACATTTTGTAAGTGCCGCTAACATCCGGGCCAACTTTGAAGACAGCCTGAGAATGTTGCCCAAGGTTGCAGTAAAATTCGACCAAGTGATGTTGATCAGTGCAGTAAGTGATCAAGGGGTTAGCTCACTACCTGAATTACTGCTCACCATAAAAAGCGGCGTTGTGATTCGGAGGAATGACTCAATACCAGAATGGGCTATGCCGACGGTGGCAGATATTATAAGTTTAACAACGAACCAGAATTTGGATTCACCTGATGAGTACAAACGTTCAGGGCCAAAACGCTGATACTACAATTAGAGACCTTTACTGCCTACCCTTTAACAATTCTATCTTCTCCCGCTCGCTCTGCAGTAGTCTTTCGTATAATTCTACCACTTTATCAATAGGATTAAAGGTGCACTGATAGTTACTATTATTTAAAGTGCTATGATCATGAAAGTTGTTGTTCATGTTATTAAAGATCGAATCCTCACTAAAATACTTGACCGCTTCAGCAGTTACGCCTAAAACTTTTGCGACTTTCTCCAAAGTTTCGTCTTCTACTGTTTCACTTTGCTCTAACTTGGAAATTGCTTGCTGAGTGATACCAAGCTCTGCGGCGAGCGCATCTTGCTTCATACCTCTCAACTCCCTAAGGCGGCTGATTTTTTTGCCGATATGTACTGTTTCTGCCATAATCAAATATACTTAAAATTGGAATCAGTTTTATACAACCCCTTGCTTTGTAAATAACAACCTTACAGTTGTCTTTTACAACCCAGTAGTGGTTCGGTACACCAAAGCCCTCTCCTATCTTGCGCTTACCAACAACAGAGGCATAGTAACACGAGCGGTCAAATATAACAAAAGCAATAATGCGAATGATCGTTTAGCACACAGGATTGGTAATGGAGGTTTGGGCATGGAAAAACAAGCAAATTCTTTGATAAACAGCACTAGGCCTAATCATCGATTCACCAATGGGTTGAACCTTTTGATGTATAAAGCTGTCTATAAGCAGCTGTACAGTTCCCTCCACCGCTATGGCATGAGGCTGCTCAACGATGATTTTACAATCGACAACGTTGTGCAGGAAGCCTTCCTCAAGCTCTGGAACTACCGGGATACCATCACCAGCCAGGAACATGCGCTTAGGTTTCTTTGTCAAAATGTCAAGTGGGAATGTTATGCCTATTTCCGCAATCCGGTGAGCCGTTTTCACCGCAGGTTTACTTACCTCGATGCTATAGAAGACTACGATACCGTGGTAGGGCTTTGTGAACCGTTAGTGGATGATGACGAGGACGCCGTAACGGAAAGCCAGCTCAAAGCGATCCAAGACATGATTCCTTTTCTGTCTCACGGCAGGGACAGGAGCCTTTTGCAGCTTTACTACCTTGACGGGCTAAGCTATAAGCAAATCGCACTTCGCTATGATATTAGCATTAACGCGGTCAGCCTGGAGGTAAGGAAAGGCGTTGAACAACTCAGATCCATGCTTGTAACCCCGCAAAAGCTTTTTGCGGATACTTCGGAGGTTCAGCACCCAAGCGCTAATCACCGCATTTGGCTGTATGATATCGAAGGCCTAACGAAAGAACAGTCACAGATCTACCGTCTGCGTTCGGAATGCAAATACGGCTTTGAGCGGATTGCAGTCAGCCTTGACCTGCCGCAAGCTTACGTACAGCGCGAATACGTCAAAGCATGGAAGGTCGTGAGCGGGCAAAAGAAGAAAGAAAACCGTCCTGCTTCTGTTAACGCTGCCGCGCACAAGCCGGTTACTTTTCTTATCGCTTAACCTGCAGCATATGGAAAAGATTCACCTGACCCGAAAGATACAGCTGCTGATCGACAGTTCAGATGCAGACTTCGTTTACGAAGCCAGAGGCAGGATCATGACCTGGCAAAGCGCCTGTTACCGCTGCGCCAATCTGGTTTACACGCACCAGTTTCTGCAGGAGCAGATCAAGGATATGCTATACCTCACGGAAGGTATTAAGCTTAAGGTGACCGATGGCAGCAAAGACCCTGACGGCATCTTAACTTCTTCGCGTACCAATTCCACCTATAAAGTACTTACCAATCACTTTAAGGGCGTGCTACCCAGCAACATCTACAATAACCTGAACAACATTTTGGTGGGCAGCTTCAGCCGGGATAAGCAGCAGTATTATACCGGAGAGCGTACCATCAAGAACTTCAAGAAAGAGATTGCCATGCCATTCAGCGGCGAGTGCGTGAGAAAACTCACCGAAGTCAAAGAGGGCGCTTACTTTAGTTTCACCCTTTTTGGGATTCCCTTCAAAACTTATTTAGGCAGAACTTTCGACGATAAGCGGGATTTGCTTCGCGGCGTGATGAGCGGTGAGTATAAACTCTCAACCAGTTACCTCAAGCTGGAAGAGCATAAGAAAATCTACCTCCTAGCCACCTTCGAGCAGGACAAGGAAGTACACTTGTTGAACGAGGAAGTGATCGCCGAAGCCTCACTGTCGCTGGAACATCCTTTGGTGGTCAGAATTGGAAAGGTGCAGCTGACCATTGGAAACAAGGAAGAGTTCCTGTACCGGAGGCTGGCCATTCAATCGGCCCGGCGCAGGGTGCAGAAAAGCTGGACGATGAACAAGGCCGGGCACGGCAGGGCAAGAAAGCAAAAGCCGCTGGAAAAGTTCCACCACATGGAACGGGACTATGTAGATTACAAGCTGCAGGTGTATAGCCGGAGACTGGTCGATTTCTGCTTAAAGTACCATGCGGCAACGCTGATCCTGACCAACCAGATGGAAAAAGAGGAAGCGGCCAAAGAGGAAAGCTTCGTGCTTCGGAACTGAAGCTATGGAAAGCTCAAAGATAAGATCGCCTACAAGGCCGATAAGGCAGGGATTAACCTGATTGTGGAGTGACTAAATATTTAAAAGTAGAGGTGAATGAACAAAGAGAATTATAGCCGATCCGTTCTTTATACCAGTTAATAGAATAGTTAGAGGCTGCTTGTACAGCCGTAGGGTGAGGACCATATTTTGCCTCACTAAGTAAAGTTATCTGCCACGAAGCTAAAACCGCTTTGTGACCGTTAGCCATCACCTACAACGGCTCGCTTATTCGTGAAGTAGAGCAGAAAGCAAAGTTAAAGGTGTTGCTGAGAGGCAAACGGCTGCACGATGTTTCGCCGTACGCCTCTCAGCCAGTAGCGCAGGCATGAAACGCGCTGCGCTTGTAACACCCCTGCTTTTGGGGGTGAATGATTTTTATTATTCCTCAGATGTGTAAAGACGATGTCTTTGCAATTGGAACTAGAACAAATTTGTGCTTAACTTGCCTAAGACAAACAGTTATGATGACTATTCAGGAGCTGCTTTTGGATGTAGGATTACCGCTTAAAGAGATCGGCCTTTTACTACATGATATTAAGACTTACAACGTACAGCATCCCGAGAAACTGGTACCGGACCTGAAGCTTAAGGGACCCATAGACCTAATACTGCTCATTCAATTACCCTTCATCGAAAGAGCTATAGCGCGCGTGAAAGGCGATAACTTTCTCAATAGTGGTGGCAAATTCCCTCTATCAATCGACGAGAATGCGCTGCGCTATGCAGCTTACAAGCTGGACAAATACTTCGGAAAATCCTAGGATATCCTTTTAAGATAAATTGACCATACTGCCTGGTGCGCATGCCAATATTAACTTCATTCAAATATTAGCCCATCAGAAATACGGTGGAAAGATGTAAGTAAATCAACATCTTATTCTCGGCACAGCACCGCTGTCACAAAGGTAGCGCCGCAGCGGTTGCGTCAAGGACATGTGAATGGTGCGATTTGCTCTTTCTATTTTTGTCAACACCATCCTTGACACCTCCGCCGCTTTGAGCTCTTAGTTGTTTAAGCGGTGAAATGCCTAAATGTGTCCTATCCTCTTATTAAACTTCCGTCTATAGTAACGCGATCCGTCAGTGAAAAGTTATTTTCATCGGTTGTGCCAGGAAAGACTGAAAATATGACGTCATTCGTGTAGTTTATTTTCCAACTACAGCCTATTACACTGATTAATAATCCAATACGAAATAGGTTCGGGAGGAGGGGGAACCTTAAAATTAAACATAAAATAAAGATCTGCAAGGTGATCATTTTCGGCTTTATATATTCTCCATCTCAGTTATAAGTACATACCCAAACAAATCGCAAATTCATATCTACAAATGAAATTTAGCCATTACTTTTTCACTTTCCGTTTCTTGCTCAAGTTTTTTTCCAGCTTATCAATTCGTTCCTGCTGTTGGATCAAATAAAGCGTTAACTCTTCGATCTTCTTTGTTTGCATTCTGACGATTTCTCCCAAATTGATACCGTTTTTAACTACATCTTCTTCGGATGGAACTTCTGGCAAATGGTTGTTTTTCTCGATATAGGACTTCACGAATGCTAAAGAAGGCAGTTGATAAGCAGGCTTAAAAACATAGTCTGACCAGCCAGTCATATCCACCCTTACCTCTTGCGTATGAATGGTTCCATTAACTGCAAGCTTAGTATCAGGTTTATTAGTCCCGATTCCGATGTTGCCATTGGTATTAAAAGTCATAACTGGTGCACTGTAAGCAGAGTTGCCAATAACAAAAGAGCTACCAAGTCCCCAAGGGCCCGCCCCCACCAGCCACTGATTGCTATTGTCAACATCACTGGACCGTGTATTAAAGCTTATACAGGCCTCTCCGTTATCTGAACTAGGTGTTAATTTAACTAATCCCCAAGGTGACCAGCCTTTTATGCTCAATAAATTCTGGGGATTGGCGGCACCGATACCGACGTAACCTGAGCCCAAGATGGTCATTCGCTCCGTTGAGTTTGTACCAAAAGACAAACGATGATTTGACCCTGTCCAAATTTGCATACCTGTTGTGTAAGAGCCGTTAGCCATGGAAGGCTCACCATTGTTATTGATAGATATCAAACCATGAACGCCAGACTGAGGCTGATATAAACGCATCTGCACATAACCAGGTTTTTCCAGGTAAACGATGTCATTTAAATCATTGACAGACATGTTTCCGTTCCCAAAAACAGATCTGCCGACAACCGTTAACGGAGATACCGGATTAACAGTACCAATCCCGATGTTACCATTAGGCGGAAAACTGTTTTGCGCAAAAGAGAAGCTCGACAATAATCCTGCAAACAAAGAGAAGTAAAGTTTCTTCATGTTAGTTAGATATAATTATATAAATGTTTTAAACGAAATTATAATGCTCCGACAAAGCGCTTTTAAGTCATTCTAAAAAATAAGCTTCAAAGACAGGACCCATGTGCTTGGTCAAAGGTGAGTGGAATTGTTCATGAATGAGTAATAAGGATGACGGATAATTTCTGCCCTAAAATAAACTCCGCTTCCATATTATACAACACTTTACTTAAAATATGTTATATTCTTCCTATGATTCTGCCCCGTTCTGACGGGAACTATAAACGACTTTTCTAAAAGCCTCTCAAAGCAGCAAAAAATAAAAACACGTTTCAACTATTCCTTAAATTCCTTATCTTAGGCAGTGCTTAAAATGAAACCTGTCTTTATCACTTGTGTTATCTGTTTGCTGCTTTCCGCCTGCAAAGAGTTCATTGAACCCTCGATTACCAGCCGAACTGTACAGCTCAATGCCCCTGCTTCGGGTTTTCAAAGTACCAGCTATGCTGTCAACTTCTGGTGGAACGAGTTGGAGGATGCCCTGCATTACCGCCTGCAGATTGTAACGCCGGATTTCGGCTCACCGGACGCTTTGGTCTTGGACACGTTGGTGAAAGGCGACAAGTTTTCCACTACGCTCAGCCCCGGCAACTATACCTGGCGCATCCGGGCAGAGAACGGCAGCACAGAAACCGCCTATAGCGAACCCCGTTCGTTTACCGTTGTCTTTTCGTCCATCAAGAACCAGAAAGTACAGATCCTGGCACCAACCAACAATCTGCTAACCAATCAAAGCAGTATTACCTTTAGCTGGGGGAACCTGTATGGCGCTACGCGATACCAGTTGCAGGCTGACACCAATGGTTTTGCCGATGAAAGCAAACTGGTCGTGAACCAAACCACACCTGCCCAGCAGTTCAGCTATTCGCTCAACAAAGACCAGAATTACCAGTGGCGCATCCGGGCTGAAAACGATACGGCACAATCCCAGTGGTCCACTATTAATACGTTTACCTTTGACCACACGCCGCCTGCTGTGGTGAGCCTCACTGCCCCTACCGCGGATCAGTCTGTGAGCCTGCCGGTCAATTTACAATGGGCCGCTTCCAGTACCGCCGTGAAATACCGGCTGTATCTCTACAAAGGTGACAGCAACACGGCTTTCGGCAACAGTTTTCCGATGCTACTGAACACCACGTCCTATACGCTTACACAAGGTGCGAGCTTGGGCGACCGCATTTACTGGAAGTTAACGGCGCTGGATGCGGCGGGCAACGAAAGTGCACCAAGCACCATCCGAAGTTTTGTTTTGCAATAGCTAAGAAGCACCGAACTGATGAAAAGCAACAAAGCAACCGTATATCTTTTGGGCTTAATGGTGGCCGCCGTATGGGGACTGATCATCTACCGGGTGGTTAGCGCCGTAAGCGAAGACGATACGCCGCCGGTCACCGCAGCGCCGGTTACAGCAAAAAAGGAACCGTTGAATGACTACGCACTCATCAAAGACACCACGTCCCTGAAATTCAATTATCGCGACCCGTTTGGCAGTGAAAAAGCACCAGCCAAGGATACCGTACAAATCCCGGTCAGCAAGCTCGTCCATCCGCCAGTTGGTCTTTCCAGCATGAGGCCAGTTTCGACAAAGCCTGCCATCAATTGGAACTTTATCCGGTATTCGGGTTATATCCGAAACCCGCACACCAAAAAGCTCATTGCCATTATGAGCATTAACGGACGGAGCTTGATGCTGAGTGAAGGGGAAGCGGCCAGCGAGGTCCGGCTGCTGCGCAATCTGAAAGATTCCGTCAAAGTAGCCTACCAAAACAAAACCCGGTTTATTGTGATGAACACCGAAGCGCAATGAAAAAGTTAACTTATTTATTACTTCTTGCCAGCACCACGACGGTACAGGCTCAGCATATCCCTACTTTGGGCGTCAACAAAGTGCGTATCACCGCCCCTGGCAAGACCATTGTGGCTGAACTAAGCACGAAAGACGAAAGCGAGCCGCAGACCGACCGCAGCTATTATTGGTATGGCAGCAATGCCGTTCATATCACGCAGGGCGGCTATAGCGGCAAGCTCCTGCACGGCTCCTACCAAGAATTTTATCCCGATAAAAGCCTGCGTGAACAAGGCGAATTCAAAAAAGGCCTGAAAGAAGGCACCTGGAAAACCTGGCAGGAAAGCGGCGCACTGGAAGAACTGACCACCTGGCACTACGGGCAGAAAGAAGGGGATTTTGTATTATATGATGCAGCTGGTAAGCCCCAGAAAACTGGCCACTATGAAAACGGCTTGCTGGAGGGTAAGGTATTGATCTATCATGGCGGCGACTCCATTGAAACCGTGAAATACAAAAATGGGCTGGTCGTATCCAATAAGCTAGCGTCGCCTTCGCTATGGCAAAAAGTCAAAGCAATAAAATGGAAGCGTAAAGTAAGCCCGCCCGAAAACAGCGTACCGCCTGCTACTGCGCCGGCGAAGCCTAAAAAAGTAAAAAAGCAAAAGGACAAAGACACGGTACCTAATGCCGGCTAATTCATCTGTATGCTGAAAGCTTCCGCCTTGTATTTAGTGATCGTAATTGCCTTGGTAATGGCTGTGATCTGCTCATCCATGATCGTGGCCGCCTACTTTTACCGCGAGCAGTATCAGCGTACATTCCGTTCGTCACAGCTGCAAAACAACCTGGCGTCTGCCATCAATGTGCTGCTGGAAAGTAAGGATGACTTTACGCAGGGTACAAAGATAAGCCTGTTCGGCAATCGTAACGATACGGTGCTTCTGCAGCGTAAACCCTGGGGCCTATATACCGTAGCTACAGCCCAAGCGCTCATCCAGCAGGACACTTTAGCTAAGTCTTTTACGATGGCACAAGTCATCGATTCGGCCAGTTGGGCTGCGCTGTATGTGATTGATGAGGATCGTTCGCTGTCTGTGAGTGGCAAAACCAAGATTAAAGGCGACGCTTATCTGCCCAAAGCCGGCATCCAGGAGGCATATGTGAATAACCAGGCGTACCAAGGCAATAAGCAGATTGTGGAAGGCCGCAAGAAAGAAAGCAAGCGCACGTTGCCTGTCCTGAATGATGTTGTGCTGCAACAGTTGCAACAATCGTTTAAGGTGGACTCTTCTAACATCGCCCTGCAGTTGCCCGAGGCACCGGTACACCGGTCATTTCTCCAGCCCACACTCACTTTCGCCTTTGGCAAACAGGTGCAAACGGTGACAGGTAAGCTAGAAGGGAATATCATCCTGCAATCGGACACGACGCTCGTTGTGGACGCACAGGCGGAATTGCATAACGTATTGATATATGCTAAAGCCATTTCTGTAAAAAGTGGCTTTCATGGTAACTGCCAGCTTTTTGCCAGAGACTCTATCAACATAGAAGCTAACTGCACATTTGATTATCCCTCAGCCATTGGTGCTCTGCGGTCAGATAACAACAAAACAACCGGACAAGTTAAGCTAAGTTTGGGAGATAATACACGTTTCAATGGCGCACTTTTTACCTATGAGAAGGCCAAAAATGACTTGATGCCCTATTTATCTATCGGCAAAAACAGCACCATCACAGGACAAGTGTATTCGCAGGGACTGTTCAATTATAAGGATGCATTAAAAATAAATGGTAGCATTTACACCAGCCGCTTTTTGTACCAGACAGCTTACACCCGGTACGAAAACTACCTGATCAATCTGGAAATCAACAGCCCGGCGCTGTCCCGTTATTATCTGACTACGGAGCTGCTGCCTTCGGCGGCACCGCAAAAAAAAATACTGCAATGGCTGGATACCCGGTAAAAAACACAAAGGTAGCCGCCTCCACGATTTTGGAAGTGGTGGTGGCCATGGTGGTGATCCTGGCTGTGCTGGGCATTTCGATGATGATCTATGCCAACGTGATGCGGCTATCGCTTTCAGGTCAGAAACTCCGGGCGCAGTTCGTGCTGGCGCAAGCGATGACGCAGCTGGAAGCTGGCGCAGAGATAGGAAATACGGAAGACACAGCGGATGGCTGGCAAATGGAAAAAGCCATCGTGCCGTATGAAGGTAGCGGTAATCTGCTAAGAGTGCACCTCACACTATATGACCGCAACCACGAGAAACTTGCCGAAGCTTACAAAATAATCATTCGTCATGACCCAAAATAAACATCGGCTGCCTGCCTTTACCATTCTGGAACTAACCATTGCCATGCTGATTTCGGCGGTAGTGGTGGCTATTACCTACACGGCCTATAATATGATAAGCGGGGCCTATCAAGGCTTTACCAAAAAGCATAATGAAATGGCCGTCATGATCCGGCTGGACGAACTGCTGCGCAAAGATTTCTTTAAGGCGGCGCATATCGCTTACCGGCAGGATAGCTTGGTGCTAGAACTTTCAGCCCAAACCGTGCGGTACCACTTCGAGCCCGAGCGGGTAATCCGTACCAGTGGAATACAGGATACGTTTCGGGTGCAGATCGAAAAGCCGAAGCTGTTTTTTGAGCATGGGGCCGTAATGAGTGATGGTATTGATGAATCCAATGGAAATCCTGTGGATGAACTGTCGCTCACGGTGCTTTACCAAACCGAAAAGTTTCCGTATCATTATCTGAAGCTGTACAGTTCCGAAAACCTTTTTAAACCCACCGCTTATGCCCAGCATTGATATCAGCCGTTATGAAGTGAAGAAACCTGCGAAAAAGCAGGCAGGTAAAACCATGCCTGAAAGTGGCGGCTTGCTGGCTTTGCTGAACAAGGATATCACCTTTGGCAGTAAGGAACTGGGTGATAAAAAGAAGGAATCGCTGTACCTGGAGCTGAGCTCACTACTGCAGGCGGGCATTAACCTAAAAAGCAGTTTTGAGTTAATTATGGCCGACCAGAAAAAGGCGAAGGACAAAGCCCTGTTTACCGCCATACAAAATGCGGTGCTGGGCGGCGTCACCTTCTCCGAAGCCTTGCAGCAGAGCGGCCGCTTTTCAATGTACGAGGTGTATAGTTTGCAGATTGGCGAGGAAACCGGCAAGCTGATCGAGGTATTGCAAGACTTGGCCAAGTACTATCAGAACAAGATCCGCCAGCGCCGGAAGATCGTCTCGGCTTTGACTTACCCTTGTATTGTGCTCTCTTCCTCGCTGGGGGCGGTGTTTTTTATGCTCAAGTTTATTGTGCCCATGTTTGGCGATGTGTTTAGGCGCTTTGGCGGTGAGCTGCCTTGGATTACGCAGAAAATAATCAGTATATCTAATGCATTAGAGGATCACTTTTTTACGGGATTTATGATTGTAGCAATTACGGGAGTAGTGCTGTTTATGCTGCGCAAGCAGGAACGGTTCCGAATGCTGAGCGCCCGGGTAGTGCTGCGGTTGCCTGTGGTGGGCGGCCTGGTGCAGAAGATTTACCTGGCCCGCTTTTGCAACTCGATGCGGCTGCTCATTAACGCCAAGCTGCCGTTGCTCAGGGCCATTGCGCTCATTAGGCAGATGATCAGCTTTTACCCGCTGGAACACTCACTCAGCAAAGTGGAAGAAAATATTATGAAGGGTAAAGCCTTGCATGAAAGCTTGGCGCAGTTTTCAGTATACCCAGCCAAGATGATCCAACTGGTGAAAGTGGGCGAAGAAACCAATCAGCTGGATTACTTCTTCGCCCGCATTTCGGAGCAATATGTGGAAGAGGTAGAATATCAGACATCGGCCCTCTCGAGCGCTATGGAGCCACTCATTATTATTTTCCTGGGGCTGATCGTGGGCGTCATCCTGGTTTCGATGTACCTGCCACTATTTCAAATGAGCAATTCTTTTCAATAAGATTTCGCCTCTTTATAAAGCAAAAGCTTTCACAAGGCGACCTTGCTTTAAAGATTGGTCTTCATGCTAATGTATTAGGTAGGTACGAGCGTGATGAGGCGATCCCATCTGTGGAGATAGCCGCCCGTATAGCCAAAGCTCTCAAGATATCTTTAGACTACCTAATAGAGCTGACAGAAGTAGAATTAGACCCTGTTATTCTAAAACGCATTCAAGACATAGCTTCCCTTTCTGATGAAGACCGTCAACACGTATTCAAAGTAATAGATGCCTTAATCCGTGATGCCAAAGTCAGGAAATAGAAAAGCCCAGCTTGTGTGCTAGGCTTGATACAATTTGCGTGTCGAACGAAGTATACTACTGTTTTTTAACGATGAAATAAATTGATGACGTGATAAAGAAACTCAACCATGAAACGAAACGCCATGAGTCATTATCAGTCATAGGGCTAACCTCCAACACTTTGATAATGACTATACTTTACCTATAATTGCAATAATAAATAGAACTCTATATAACATCGAGTTGATAAGTGATGATTTAAATAATGTTGCACACTATAAAATGCTACTATGAAAACAACCGCCATCATTGCCCTCTTTTCCTTTTTAATAGGCATTTGTGTGCTTGGATTTTGGATTGCAGGGTCTCATGGACATGTCAAGTTTAGACCTCACATGCTTGAAGATTGGATTTTTACAGGTTTAACAATATTATCTTTTTCTATTTCACTAGTTTTTGCATTTAAAGCAATAAAGAAACCATACTAGCCTCTTTATTGCTTTATGATTAGTTCTTTGGCCCACCTGTGAAATAAACTTTCTTTAAATTATCTTTATCAGATGCATTTACAGCGTTTTGATACGCTCCTGTAATCATGTTATATTGCTCTTTTGTAGTGCCTGTTAAATCGATAGTCACTCCATTTTTTAAGTGACTATAATCACCGCCAAGCACTTCAGCAGTTAAAATCGCACTTGCAGAGAGGTTTTCTGCTTTTCGCTCATCTGCTGCAGATGGATACATATCATTCCATACGCTATGATTCTCCATATTTGTGCCTTTATGAGCAACACCATCTTGCAACGCATGAATCCCTTGCCCTAAAGCCTCGATGCCTGGTGTATTTATCTTAAGATTATCCAAGCCTCCAACTTTTTTTATCTCACCAGATGCTTCAATAACTTTACTCCAACCAAATGCCTGCCCACGCGCTAACGCAGCAGAACTACTAATATTTTCACCATCGGCGGCCATCGAATGCCACGAACTACTAACACGTGAAGCTGTGTTTTGAGAACTTGCTGTCTTACTAAAATCAACCCCTGGATGAAAAGCGTAGAAAGTACCTTCTGCAAAACGCACTTTGAATGGAGGATGATCGGCATATAAGGATGCATAAAGAGCAATTCTGTTCACAGTTGACTGCTTATAACCGAAACTTACTTTACCTAATGCTGTCCTGGTAAACAGAGCATGATTATTAATGGAGAAATTACCATCTGGGTCTACGTTATTTACAGGATTACTCTCTCCATAAACATAAGGTGAAAATCTACGATTCAATTCTGCCTTATTATCCACGCTCGTCCACCTTCCAATAACCGGGTCGTAGAACCTAGCGCCATAATCGTATTGCCCTAAGCCATCCTGCATCTCCTTCTTGTTGTAAAGATACTGGTTTTTCTGACTCGGTACTGTACCCCTTTCAATATCTAAACCAAACGGCATGTAATCATCCGTCTGCTTCACGGCACCAGTGGCATCAATACTGACTCTGGCATTGCCCAGGTGATCGGTGAGCGTATACTCGTAAGCATACGTGCTGCCTGTCTTCAGTGCTCTGCCCTCCTCGGTTTGGATAAAGTCGATCGTGCCATCCGTCTTGTACTGGATGTCTGAGACGTAGTCCGTCGTACTGCCCGAACCCATCGTGCTTACCTTGCGCAGCTTTCTGCCACCCGCATCATACGTATAGGTAATGGTGCCCTGCCCCGAAAGGGTGTTCAGCTGCGGCAGGTTGAGCAGGTTGTAACTAACCGTCAACCCCTTGCTGCCGTCCGCCGCCATGTTGCCGTTTAAGTCATAGGCATAGCTGTAACCCGAAGCACCCGCCTTAAAGCCATTTGGATTAGCATCACTGCTGGCATCCGTCACTTTTTGCAACAAGTTACTCTCCCCTGATGTACTGGTGTAGCTGTAGGTCAGATCATCCATGGCTGTAGTGGCACTACCATAGTAGCGCTTCAGCGTTTTGATGTTACCCATCAAATCATAGCTGATGCCTTTCTCACTGTAGTTATCACTCCCTGTACCGTCGGTTAACCGGTTGAGCTTATCATATGCATACACCTGGTTTTTGGTGTCCGGCAAACTCCCGGTGCCCCAGCTTTGCGAGGCGATGTTCCCGTTCCACTGCGCCGCGAAACCGGTGATAGTGCCCGGCAAACTATTCACGTTGTATTGCAGCCGCTCTTGAAAGCGCGTACCCGAGCTTTGGCTCAGCCAGCCCCGCTCGTTGTAGGCGTAGTTGATGGTTTCGATGCTGTTGCCCACTGCCTTGCTTTTCAATTGTCCCACTTCGTTGTAAGCCAGGGAGGAAATCACTGTCGGCGTGACACCATTGATGCTCTCCGAGGTCTCAAGCTTCCTGCCCATGTGGTCATAGGTATAAGTATCAGCTACGGTGACGGCCAGCACCGCTGCTGTGCCGCCTGTGTTCTTGGTATAATGCTTACGCGTCACGCTAATGGGCTGGTCATTGAAGTTATAGGTGGTATTGACCTCGTCATAGTTGAAGGCACTCAGCACCCCGCCCAGATAATGCTGGCTTTTGGCTTGCACTACTCTGCCTTCCTCATCATAGTAGTTCACTGACAGCAGTAGGTTAGACGTACCCAGTACATTGGTTCTGGTACCTGTGAGCAAACCCCGGGGATTGGTAATCTGCTTTAACGTGGTGTTAGGTGCAGAAAAGCTTCCGGTATTCAAACTGCTGTTGCCTAAAAAGTCGTAATCATCATAGTAGTTAATGGTTAGAAATGTATAATTTGTCCCCACTGGTGTGCTTAAATTGGTATAGCCCGTCACCGTATTGCTGTTATCCCTGGTTTCCCATTTCACCTCACCGGTTGTATTGTAGAAGCTTTCCAGCCATACCCGGCCCTTGTTATCTACGCTGGCAGTACCTGGCCTGTTGGTATCTATCCATATCCCGGTAATAACGACTCTGCCCAAAGCATCATACTTGGTAAAGGTCCATTGCTGCTGAGCCTTGCTGCGCTGCATAGCATCCTGAGTCATGACCACCTGATCCAGCGTATTATAGACCATGTACTCCCAGCCCTTGCCCGGCACTTTCTTTTCCACCAAACGGTTCCGGCCGTCATACCGATACTGGTAGCACCAGCCCGTAAGTTTGTCTGCACTGGGCAGACTGTCATCCGCACCAGCGCCCGGCGGCAACACAAATGACAAATTGCCCAAATCATCGTACACATAGTAGGTAGAGTGTGCCTTGGTCACCTCGTTACCACTGGCATCCTTCACTTTGGCAAACGTGCGCTTCAACACCACATGTCCTTCCTTATCCTTGTACTCGTGAACCTGCCCGGCTAGCCCATCGGTCGCCCCTTTCCAATTCTCGTCTTTCATCACCGTCAAATACAGCTCGCCCGGGGGGTAGTAAGGGGTTTGATTCACCGTATTGTTGGGGTTAGCCAGTGTGCGCTGGTATTCCTGTCCCGCCGTCGTGACCGCATCCGCCCGGTATAACCGCACGGCATAATCCCCCGAAGACGCATTGGTGCCGTATTCGGTTTTCACCGTATGGCCCGATGTTGGCAGACTCGCGTCATACGGTTGCCAGTCCGCGCCCGGTGCACCTTGTTCCATTACCCTATTCAATGGCGAGGCCTCAAACACCGTCTGAGCATAGGGTGAGGGAATAGCAATGTAGTCCTGCCCCGACAGCCCGTAAAACTGCTTTTGGGCGCTACCCGAATACCCCGTACTGCCGCTGAGCGCATCTGTGCGATAGCTGCCTGCCGTGCCGGCAGTGGTATACGGCAGATATTTGGTGGCCTCCCGCCCGAACTGATCGTAGGCAACAGGCTGTATCACATCTTTGGTAGCGGACGGATTGCCCTTGACCTGTACTGTCTGCGATGGTCTGCCCAAACCGTCAAAGTACTGCACACTGGCCATTACCTGACAGGTTTGCAGGGTTTGATTGGCCGCATTGGTGATGCCCGTATCTCGCGGCGTATAGGTGATGATATAGTTCTGGTTTTGGCTGGGCGTTAAGGCCAAGGGAGTACAAATAGCACCCGATTGAATGTATAGGCGAAGGCTGTTACCTGTGGTAGCCTTGAACGAAAACGGCGCCTTGAGCCGCAGACTCGAGGTATGATAGTAGGCGCCCGGTGCCGGTGTGCCCGTCAGCTCGCCCGAGGGTACAAACTGCCCGAAGGCGGACACGAAAGCCAACAGCAGACAGCCCGTCAGAACCCAGCCCCGTGAGGCGGAGAAGAATATTTTTGTTTTCATGTAAGAGAAAGGTTGAATAAGGTAGTTGGGAAGGGTTACTGGTTTTGATAGTGATAATCCATTTGTCTGACGATGTTACCCTTGCTGTCTTTGATACACTTTAAACGCTGAAACGCATCATACTCATAATACGTCGTCTCTCCCTTAGCATCCGTCATGCTTGTCATTCCCACCAAGGGTGAATAAGTATATGTAGAAACTAGTGACTGTGGGAGAGCTATACGCAAAGGTTCCAACATTTTGCGTACACTGGCATCATCGCCCGGATTGCTGCCTGCCGACTGATCGATTTTAGCCTGACCCAACACATCTAACACCTGTTGGTAGGTTGCATTCTTGATCTCCGCTATGGGATACTGGCTGTTATACCCCCATAAATACACGGTAGGCGAACCATCTTTTATTCTGATTTGTAAAACATTACCTTTGTTATCATATTTATCATAACTAATTTCGTTTACTAGATTTGTGTTACCATTGTACGCCGACTTGACAAAGTTGGGATGAATAATGTTATTACCCCAATCTTTGAACTCAACATCTTTTTCAATAAGCACTCTGTTGTGCGTAACATTTTTAACTATCTCTTTTACAACCGGAGAAATGATATTTCTGTTCAGCATCGTTTGGTATACTACTGGTGAACTGCCTGCAGATACTATGTCTTGTGGATATTGATGTATTGTGCGAACGACATTATTTTGGCTATTGGTCGTTTCAACAATGGTAGGATATGTATAAGTATTATTGCCATATGTGTAGATAGTCGTATTTACTAATGAATCTGTTGTAGACGCATTAAAAGTGATATCTTCGCTCTTCTGCAATTGTAACTTTGCAGAAATATCGAAGTATTTTTCGACAGAAAATACAGCAGGATAAGTCATGGGATGAGCCGCGTCACCTAAAACGTACTGTGGACTGATATATCTTACTTTATAGTTAGTGATTGTATCCTGATAAGCAGCCGGAACACCATAACTGTTCCTTTGTTTATGAATAGTTTTGTACAAGCCGCTTTCAAGTTTTTGTTCCAATTTTTCTTTCAAAATCCCCTCGGCTCCTGAAACTGGGGGAATCATATAATTGTAAATAGTTCGGCCATTTGCGCCTGCCATATCATAGGTTTCTACAACTTGCTGATAGCACAAGGAGTTGTCTAGCGCCATGCCTAAACTTGGAACTGATGAACAGGATATGATATTATAACCACATGTACCCTCTAATCTAGCGGTTGGAAAAAAATTCCCATTTTCGTCTGTAGTGCCTGTCTTAGTAGTAATAAAAGGATTTTCATAGTAACTCACAAAATTTAAGTAATTATTTGCTGAAGCAGGAAGAATCACACTGCTCTTAGCATTGTCAAGCCAGTTATAGTCATACTTTTTTACAAATGCCAGAGTACCATCTTTAGTATATGACTTAATTGACTTGACGCGAAGCCCTCCAAACACAATTTTATTATGTGTTTGGTGTGTTGTAGTCGGCTCCTTCCAACTGAACGATATATCACCTTTATCGTAATTGTTACTTGATGCGATAGCCAACCGGTAATCTGCATCTAAAGGCAGATTAGCTAAAGATTGCGTAGGTAAGATGTATTGATTACCGGCTCCCGACACTGACTTGAACACTGTACTGTAATTGCTACCTCCTAATATATACCCGTTCATAAAATCGTCGATATTAATAGTTGGTAGGTTCCAACTCAAGTACAATTCTGTAGCGCCAGCTGGAAGATGAAAACTGACCTGATCATTGGCCACACCAGAAAGTGAAACGGATTTAGTGGCAAAAGTTGTTACATCCTCTGTTATTAAGCCATTATGTGCCTCGCATTCAAAATCAGTGTAACCACCTGTAGGATATTTAATTCTGGTAAGGCTGGCAGACTTCATATAGTCTATATCGGGTGTACGATCGGCACCGCTGGCACGACCGATTCCGGGAATAGGTGGAATAAACGTAGCATAATTAGCCTTACCATTGTAATATCCCCAATAGTCCTGAGAGAAGGATAATCTTTCCGGAAGCGGATGTATTTCATCGTAAATAAACTCATAGGCCGGTTTATTATCTTCCTTTACAGTTAGTAATTTAAGACGCAAATTAGTACCTGCGCCAAAATAGTTGTAGGTCATATACCAGTTTTTCAACGTGGTGCCAGCGTTTTGAATACTAATACTTTCAAGCATGTTGCCTTGGTCGATTCCATTATATTTAAGATCTGCACGATGACCGGCCGAATAATTAAATACAATGACCTTACTGTTGTCATCGGCAGACTTAATACGCTTGATGCGCCTTCCCGAGAAGGTTTCAATATCATTGCAAACCCTGTTTTGCGCAGTCAATTCAGGGCACTCAGATAAAAGTTGCCTCAGGTAAGTTACCTCGTTATAGTTTCTAGCTACCTTATAAGTATATTCCTCATATTCAAAATCCACTTCGTTATTATTAGGACTAACTATCTTGGATAAATAATAAGCAGATATTTGACCGTCCGGATACTCATTGGATCCCGGAATACCAACCGTACATGAAGGCTCTATTTTAACGCCTTCTGTTGTATTAAAGTAATATTTGAAACCTTTATCATCAATGATCGTAAATGCAGAGATGTTGTCAACACCAACTGTTTCTATTTTTATATTAGGGTTAGCTGGATAGAACACAAACTTGTTGGCTTGAGTGCGCATAAACTTCCCTGAGAACCCTGCAAAGTTATAAAAGTAAATATCTCGCTCTAGGTCAATGCTTCCATCTACTATCTGCTTGCCGAGCAAATAATCAGCCGCAAGGACGTTTCCTGTATTAGGATTAAAGTTATTTGCTGGGAATGTTATAGGTATGGTACCGTCAGGACTGCCTTGTACTGTACGGGTTATTACCCCACCAGCGTCTAAAGACCACCCAAGTCCCACACTTGTAGCAATGTCATCTACCCGAATGCCTCCTGCATGGTAATTAAGCTTTATTGGAATGGTAATGTCGCCATTGTTGAAAGTGTATAAAGGAATACCGATTTCGGGGAGTCCTGATGAAAATGAAACAGGCACCTCACCATATTTGCCCAGCGCAGCCGCTTCTGGTGAAGGCGATACAGGATGGGGATAATCTGCTCTGCTGAATAATGGCTGATTACTCGTTTGACTGAATGCTGGAACATTCACCAATAGTGATACCACAATCAAGCAAAATCTTTTAATTGCTTCATTGTAGTCATTGTTTAGTTTGATCCTCATAATTTTATAATTATTCTTCTCATTTTTTCTAGTATTAATTAAATCTGCTTGCATATCATAGCAGTTAAACAATTATGGATGGCAATACAGTTATTGTGTTTTCCATAAAAAACAAGCTGAAATTCGAACTGCAAAGGGTATAAGTGCCGACACTTTTAGTATTTCTTAAATGTAACTTATCGTAATTCGAGATAGCGAGAAATGCACTTTTAGTACCCATACTCATGAATAAATATAAGACTATTCGATACATGATAAATTGATTGAATGTTCTTATTAATATTAACATAAGATCTTACTTAGCAGACTTCATATGGTATCAAATTATATATTTACATCATATATCGCGTTATCAGTAACTTTCATCTTAACACTTGGTCAAGTGGCGCGCGATGCTCGTACATAAAGAATTGTAGCTCTGCAATTGAGCCCGCTTCACCACCACTGATTAATTCCATCACTGGCCCGGTGTTGCTTGTAACGTCTTTTCTAATTTCCAGATTACTTTGCGGATTAGCGGTGCCAAAACATAAACGTCCACTCACTAATATTTTATTGGTCCCAAAATTTGATTACTGGATGTATAACCCACCAACAAACTAGCATTATTAATTTTAACCGGTTTAAATGGGGCACCAGTAAGATTTAGCCCGCAGTTCTCTTGTATGTTGGTTGTATTATGTCCGCTGCTCACAAACCGAAGCCAAGAACCAGAGGTCATAGCTCCACCATTAACAGTTGGCACATCCATCTGGGCATAAGAAGCACTGCCGGCCAGTATGCCGGCTAATAAAGAAAAGTAAGATTTTTTCATGTGATAAGGAGTAGTAATTTTTATAGTATTATTTGATTGATCTACGCTTTTTGGGCAACGTTTGAATCTGCTTTTTAAGTTGTTTAATTTCTTCTTGTTGCTGAATGAGATACAGCGTCAACTCTTCGATCTTTTGGGTTTGCAGTTTGATCATTTCGCCAAGATTAACGCCTTCTTTGGCCACTTCTTTGGCTGATGGCATGTTCGGCAAGTGTTTGTTTTCATCAATATAGCTTTTCACTTGGGTAAGTGATGGCAGGCGGTAAGTAGGTTTGAAAACATAATCCGGCCAGTTTGTTGTTTCTACCTTAACTTCTTTCGCACGGGCAACGCCCGCCGGTGTAATTTGAAAATGAATTTTGTTTTTGACTTCAGCATCAGACAAGGTTTTGTTTTGATTACCCGTGCTCACGATGGCAGCAAAATTAATATTACCAAAGATATCCCCGTAAATGACGCTACTACCATTATTCATGCCATCACTATTGATCAACCAGTTGCTGCCACTGCGGGAAGCATTAAAGCCTAAGTAACTAGTTCCAAAGTTCATTCCTGCGCCACTCGCATCGCCAATGGAAGCCTTGGTACAACCGTCATCTACCTGGAAAAGCGAAAGCGGGTTATCTGTGGCAATACCAACATTCCCGTTCTTCAACCAACTCATTATCCTGCCATTGTAGGTAGTATTTGATATAGCAAAGTTTTGTCCCCCTCCGTAGCCGTTTCCCAAAATCCAAAGGTCACTTCCGCTATTTTCTGCTCCATATGAACTGAAACTCATCGAGGCTTCTGTATTATCCGACAAAGGCGTTAGCCTTAACATAGGGTTGTAAGCTTCAATAGCTTTTATTTGCAACAGAGATGCAGGATTTGACGTACCAATACCCACTTTATCTGTCGTCGAAGTAACATGTGTGGTCGTATTGGTATTAAATTGTGCATAAGAAGCACTGCCAGCCAACATGCCAGCCAGTAAAGAAAAGTAAAATTTTTTCATGTAATAAGGAGTAGTATTTTAAGATATATTAATGGGGCTACTTACGCTTTTTAGGTAACTTTTGCATCTGCTTTTTAAGTTGCTGAATTTCTTTTTGCTGCTGAATTAGATAAAGCGTCAACTCTTCAATCTTCTGGGTTTGCAGCTTGACCATTTCGCCTAGATTAACCCCTTCTTTGGCAACTTCCTTCGCTGATGGCATGTCAGGCAAGTGTTTGTTTTCATCAATATAGCTTTTCACTTGGGTAAGTGACGGCAGCCGATAAGTAGGTTTAAAAACATAATCCGCCCACTCGCTTTTTAGCCTGACGTTTACTTCTTCCGCCACGGCAGAACCGGCTACCGCCAGTTTATAACTCTTGGGATCCGTGGCACCAATGACTACACTTCCCGAACTGGTAATCCGCATCTTTTCCACCCCGCCTACACCTAAAGCCAGATTAGTGGACATTGATGGCGCGATCAGCGCATATTTATCCGCTGCACCTGGTGAAGATAATTTGACGTTTAAGTCCTGATCCGACATGTTTGATAAATTTTGTACCACACCCGAGCCGGCAACCGTGAACTTACTGGAACCTGTGTTGGTGGTACCGATGCCCACGTTTCCAGAGGCCCCATCGATGAACATTCGGGTATAAAGTGGTGCATTGAGGTCATTGCCTTTGGTATCAAAGTAAAGGTTTGCTCCCCAAGCCTGATTATCGGCGGCTTTGATTCGAGCAGTCGGGGCTGTGGTGCCCCGATCATAAGTAGAAAAAAATATTTCAGTGGACGCCCCCGACTGTCCCATGCCATTCGTTAATTCAAGTACTGGCCCCTGTCCACTTTGAACATCTTTCCTGATTTCCAACAATGATTTGGGCGTACTGGTACCAATGCCGACATTTCCGGCATTGTTAATCTTAAAAAGCGTCTTTTCAGAAAACGTAGTGGGGTTTGACCGGGATACAACGAACCAATCGGTTAAAGGTCCATGTCCTAAGCCGACTCGCCAGGCAGGTAAATTTGGGTCAATAAAGCTCCACCCGTTACTTGAAGTTCTTAAAATATTTGTAGTAAGAGAAATCAAGGCATAAGCCGAACCATTTTCCGGCATTAAAGCAGTTCCGTTGGGCATCCAGAGAGCATTGTAGCCACCACCGTGTCCAGTTGGAACAACTGCGTTAATTTTCGCATCTCCGGAACTAGGAAAATTATTTTGGGCATAAGAAGCCAGGCCGGTCACCAAACCGGTTAACAACAGGAAAGAAAGTTTTTTCATTGTTTTATTTAATCAATAATTAAAAACGCAAGGGAAAAGTCAGTACAGGCGTATTATACAATACCAAGATTAATAGACTGCCTTAGAAAGCAAAAAATGCTATAGTTTATCAAACTAAATAAGATGTGGAAAAGATGATATTCATGAAGTGGTGATAAGTTAGATCAGTAAACGTTTGGGTTGATTTGTTGCCCCTAAGATACATCAAGAACTCTAAATGGGCAAATCTTAATTGTTTCATCATTAAACATCTATACATATTCGGTTAAATACTTTTGATGCGCATTTTCAACGTGAAGTTTCTAAATATAAATACAACTGTAACGCCGAGCCTTGTTTTCCCATGGCTGACACATTCACCTTCCGGTAAACAATCGAACGAATGTATCCTGTTCCTTTGAAAGCCTCAGCGGCATATACCAAGCGAGTGAGTGCAAAGAAGCTGCCTTCAAAACCTAGCTGCTGAATCCGGTACCGGGACGCCTGATAGGGTTGGTTATCAGCTTCAGGCACATCTACCACTTTCACTTTCTCTTTTTCGGCAAGCATGGAAAAGCTAGTCAGCAACCAACTCCGGTATACGGTGCTATCTACCCGGAACAGTTCCAGCGTTTGCGCTAAGTTGGCCTGTTTACGGTTTAACAGTCCCGGCTGGTAACTTACATCCGATGCCCGCACCAGTTGTGCGGACAACTGCTGATGGATATGCCAAGCCTGCCACGTCCGCAGAAAAGCAAACTTAATGCTTAATAGAAACAGCAATGCAGCGAGGGCAGCAAACCATTGACTTCTTCTGAATTTAAAAGAAATACTTTTCATATCAGTAATCAATCAAAACGGTAAATAGTCCGGTGTCTTTTTCATTATCATACGTGTAATCCTGCAAACGGACATCCTTCACCCATCTTAAGCTTTTCAGCCGACCCAGCCACTCGTTCACCTGCACGATCCGCTGCGCACTACCTTTGATCCGGATTCGCTTATTTGTAAATCGAACAGCCTTGGTTTCACTGCCGGCAGATGGCACTACCACGGGATTCACGGTCACTTCCTGCCAAACAACATCCGGCGGCAAGAGCTGCGCCACCTGATCTACCTTGACACTTTTATGTGCGCCATCTTCCCAGCCCAACGAATCGAGCATGGCCTCTTTGGCTTTTACCTGCGCCTCCAGGCTTTCCACATCGGTCATCGCCTGACTGCTGCGGCCGACCTGCTCGGCTAACGTGTTGTTAGCCGAATTAAAGTAAGAGAACAGCATAAAGTTAACGAGCAATAACACGAACAAAGTGCCCAGCATGATAAACGCAGATACTTTGAGCTTCTGATCGCTGAGCGTGGTCGTCAGCTTTACCTCCAGCGTTTCCACTTCTGCTTTAATAGGCAATATATTTGGTACCAGTAGCAATTGAAAAGCTGCCGCGTAAGCGATTACCAGGCTTTCCTCCAACTTCTCAGTCTCAACCTTAACCGGAAACTCATCGGCAGCACCCGGCACATACTTATAGCTCTGCCAGTCCCCCGACTCGTTCCGGGTAATTTGATGTCCGTCAAAGTTGAGCTGCGGACCATAAAAGTTTAACTGCGGCAACACCTGTTGCACGACAAACGGCCCCAGGCTTAAACTCAGCACCTCGTAACCAACGTCTTTCAATTTGGTGATCCAGTTACCTGCTTCTACTTTCCGGATCAGCGCCACAAAAGATAACCCGCCGGAAATAAAGTTTTGGACATAAAAATCATCCAGGCTCGCGTTTGGCAGCACTTTGGAAAAGTTCGTGTTGTCTATTTCCTCAAACGTTTCGATCTGTTTGATGAGTATGCCCTTGCCCGCCAGGTTCAGTGCCACTGGTACTTTAGCAGACAAGTGCTTTGCTAACACTTTCAGCTCGGAAAGCCCAGCCACTTTTTGGGTAATGTCCAGCTGGTTTCCCCATGCTTTCAAGGTGCATAAACCGATCGCCAATTGCCCATCATGATTAATTATGATGCTAACACCAGCCGTTTCAGATAGGCGCAGATAGGGTTTCAATAGATTGATAGCCATGTATGCTTAGCGGATGATGGTGGGTTTAATAAAGACAACAGTCACTACTTTTCCACGCGTTTTCGTCCGGCTGCTGAACAGCCATTTAAGTATTGGTATCCGCGACAGGATCGGTACGCCCGAGCCATTTTCACTCCTTTCTGTGCGCTCCAATCCGCCCAGCACAATCATATCATCGTTATGCGCTCGCAGCGTGGTTTCATACTTACTGTTGGAAGTCGGTGGCGGTGCATTATCCGGCGGGTTGCCAATAAAATCTGAGATCTCGATTTTGATACCCAGTGTGACCTGATCGTCTCCTGATACCATCGGCTTGAGCATGATCGACATGTTGGCTTCTACCTGGTTAAACTGCTGCGTGAACACGCTGGTTGGGGATTGCAAAGACGGAATCACGTTTTGTGTTCGCACCTCGTACCACCGCTTCTGCCCCGTGCTGAACCAAGCCGGGTGCCCGTTTAACGTAGAAAGCTTGGGCACCGAACGCACTTCCACGTTCTCATTACTTTCCAGCGCACGGAGCGTGGCATAAAAGTTCGGCGTGACGTGGCCCAGGTTTACCCCGGCCGTCTTGCCCAGCCTATTTAAAAAGTCGTTGATCGACCGGGAGCCGAAGGTGTAATCCAAGCCCGGAAACACGGTGCCGCCGGTTTGGACACTGTCACTGATCCCTGCCTTGATACCGGTACTTACGGTGCGGGTTTTGCGGATGTCCAGCATGGTTACTTCAATGAGTACCATGGGTACTAATAGGTCAATTTGCTTCACTAAAGATTCGATTTCGGCAATCTGCGGCTTGGAACCAGACAAGAGTAACGTATTCTGCTCACGGAACTCCCGGATTTCAACGCCCCGCTTCCACTCGGTGGGCACCATGGCCAGCACAGTATCAATCGAGCGATTTTGCAACTGAATCACCTTACTGGCCCGTAATCCTTCCAGCCTACGCTCCCCGATCAGGTAAATACCATCCTGCTGGTTAAACGCATATTCAGTCCCCCGGAAGAGTGCAGCTAAGAAATTCTCATAAGTCACGTTGGTCACATGAAGGGTGATAAAACCTTTGATGTCCGAATATAAAAAGTAGCTTTTACCGGTTTCCAAGGAGGCGGATTTGACCAAGTCCAGAATCGGCGCATTGGTGGCATCCGCCGAAATCAGCTTTTGTCCGGCAACCGTCGTGATATATAGCCCGGTTTGGGCGGCGGACGGTCCGCCCGCCGGCTTAAATGCCCTTCGCACGGCCGTGTTTTTATCACCATTGACGTATAACTGCTCACCGTCTTCTAAGCTCTGGAACAGGTAAAAGTTATCACTGGTACGGGTCAGCTTGAGTTCGTTGCCGTACGCTAGTTTTTCTAAGGCCGTTTCAAACGGCGCATTACTGATGAATGCGCTTACCCGTTTGTTTTGCATGGCGACCGGCACCACCACGTTCTTACCCGAAAGCTGAGTTACTTTTCTAGCTACTGCTGTCAGCGAATCATTGTCCAGCTCCAGCGAAAGTGTGTTTTGCAGCTGGTTGTAACGGGCATTGATCTCTTTGACGAGCGTTTTAGTGACCGGAACAGTTTCCTGGTAAGCGGTAATGTAGAGTATCGAACCGACGGGTGAGATCTCCAAGCTATACTGCTTGGCCAAAAAAAGCAGGATGTTGGCCGCCGTCACGTTGTTAAAGTTGTTGTATACTTTAAAGTTCAGCTTGGGATCCACGCTGATGCTGAGTCCGTTGGTCTTGCTCAGCGCCGTAAGGTAATCCTGCAGTGATACACCAGTCAGCGAAAGCTGCACGGCATCATTTAGGCCCGGCACCATCGGGGCCAGCTTTTCCAGTCGTTGCTGTAATACTTGTATTCGGTCGGTTTGTTGCGCCCGGATAGTGAGGGGCATGATTATAATAAGTGCCCATATTCCCAATAACAACGTAAATCTTCTCGTCATAGGCTTTTTCTATCAATAGTTAAATAATAAGGGGTAAATCTCTTCCAGCGACGTATCGCCATTTGCAAATAGTCCAAAAGCATTCTCGGCCAGCGTTTGTACGCCGCGCTCGCGAAGCAGCTCCTGGATATACATGTTTTCATTCTTAATTTCGATAGCCAGTTCCTGGTCAATCGGAATCACCTCATACACCGCTTTCCGGCCCTTGTAGCCGGTGTAATAGCAGGCTTCGCAACCCGTGGGCACAAAGTGGTGACTCACCTGTTGATAAGGCTTGAACTGACGCGGGTATAGCTTTGCATCAAAAGCTTCCTGCTTTTTGCACGCAGGGCAAAGCAGCCGCACGAGCCTTTGAGCTACGGTGGTATTGAGGGTACTAGCCACCAGAAACGGCGGAATCTTCATATCAATCAGGCGGGACACCGTGCCCCAGGCCGAATTAGTATGGATGGTGGACAGCACCAGGTGACCGGTCAGCGCTGCACGAATGGCCATATTGGCCGTCTCTGGATCTCGAATCTCACCTACCATGATCACGTCCGGGTCCTGCCTTAGAAAGGTTCGCAGCGCCGAGGCAAAGCCTAGTCCTATGGATTCTTTGAGCTGCACCTGATTGATACCTTCAAGCGTGTACTCAATGGGGTCCTCAATAGTCAGGATGTTACGGGTTTCCTTATTCAGCAGCTTGAGCGTGGCATACAGCGTGGTCGTCTTGCCCGAACCCGTGGGACCGCTAATGAGGAGGATACCGGTTGGCCTTTTGACGCCTTGCAGGTAATTTTCCAAATCATTTTCCGAAAAACCCAGCTTGTATAGATCGATGTTCGTGGCATCGTTGCTCAGCAAACGCAGCACTACCTTTTCGCCATACAGCGTGGGCAGCACGGATACGCGGATATCAAACTGATGATCCTGGTGTTTAAAATTTATGCGGCCGTCCTGCGGCAGGCGCTTTTCGGCAATGTCGAGGTTGGCTGATATCTTGATCTTGTTAATGAGCGCGGGGTATTCGTCTTTTTTGAGCAGGTAGCGTTCCACCATCATACCGTCTATCCGAATACGTACGCGGCACTTGCTTTCATAGACCTCAATATGAATATCACTGCTTTTAAGGTTCTTGGCTTCGCTGATCAGCGTGATCAAAAAATCATCTGACTGGTGCTGGGCCTGCAGTTGGGTAGCGCCCTGTGCAGCATTGTCCTTCAAATAATACTTGGACAGTAAGCGCGAAACCTGCTCAGTGGACAACGGTTCCAGTTGTATGGTTAGACCGGTTAATATTTCCAGCTCTGCTTCTAACTCTGTGCGATCGTGTGATGAGTCAAAATACAGAGAAAAACGGTCTTTGCTTTTGTTTTTCGGCAAAATGCGGTAATGCCAGGCCTGCTCCTTACTAAGCCAGTGCACTTGATCGGGGGAAAGAATAATCTCTTCGGCAACGTTCATCTGCTCAGGAGTTGAATCAGTTGACTATCGTCTACTAAACTAAGATCAGGATGCAGCCAGCTAAAAGCCAGGAGCAGCACGAATAAAAGAGATTGCAGTCCAGCCAGTGGCACGGTGGATTGTTTCCCGACTACTGTTTTTTGATAGATTATCCAGAAAAGCAGAATAACAACCAGGCTACCAATATAAAACACTATGAAGTGCAGCAAAGGTAAATAGCATGTTAGACTAGTCAGCAACAACACGTCGCCCCAGCCCAGAAGACCTGCGGTGATATTGGTAAAGCGTTTGTTCTTGAACGAAAAATAAGCCGTCACAAGCGCCAGTTGTAAGAACAGAAACAGTAAGGTAAGTCCCGCTGAGGCAAGCAGATTCAGTAGCGACTGACCCGCTTGCCAGTAATGCAGCAGGCCTAGCTCTAAAGCTAACAAAGGAAATAAATACCAATGAACAGAGCGGCTTCGCATATCTTCCGCAAAAATCATCAGCAGCACAAAAGCAATCAGTATCTTGAGGAGCAGCATTAATCCGGGGTAACTTCGTGCAGGGTTTTGTCCTGGTTAATTTCCCATACGTTAAACGTGCCGTTACCGTTAAAGTCAACGACAGAAGTGGCTTTAGCGGTAAATCCGGTATTGGTAGCACTCGTTATTTCGATGCGGTAATTGGCTCTGCCGTCCTTACCTTCCGTGGTCAGCTTTTCCTGGATAAAGCCCAGCTCTTTCAAATCTGTTGAATACTTGGAGTACTCATAGAAATAATTTTTTTCCAGCATCTGAATGTGCGCCAGTTGTTCTTTGGCTTCCATGCTTTTGGCTTTGGTGATGAGTGGTAAAAGGTTAGGCAGGGCTAGCAATATGATGATGCCAATGATGACCAGCACCACCAGTATCTCGGTGAGCGTGTAGGCATCCAGGCGCTTTTGTGTTAGGGGCTTTTTGAATTTCATGACTGTGATAAAGCAGTCTTCTAATATCGCATTATTTTTCGTTTCAAGCAAGATGTTTTTGAAACAGAAATATCCAGTAAGAATAAGAAGGTCGAGATGATAAATGCTACTAAGCGGAGAAACTTTAACTTGCTTCAAGCTTGATAGAAGTCATATAAACCGCTCTGCGGGAGATTTTCTCCAGTTTAGATGTACTTACCCAAGATGATCCAGTTGGTGAAAGTGGGCGAAGAAACCAACCAGCTGGATTACTTCTTCGCCCGCATCTCGGAACAGTATGTGGAAGAGGTGGAATACCAGCACTCTCGAGTGCAATGGAGCCGCTTATTATTATCTTTCTGGGGCTCATTGTGGGTGTGATTCTCATTTCCATGTACCTGCCACTGTTTCAAATGAGTAATACATTTAAGTAGAAGGTTCAAGAAATCACCTTGATCCTAGAATAGGATAGTCACCCCCGCTGCTACAATGAGAGTCTAAATACGTATTTAAATACAGATCCCAAAAAATAAAATCACCTAATTTAAGGGATCTGAAGAAAACAGCAAATCTTAAAAATACAACTGCTTCTAAATCTAACAAAGCTAGTGGAACTTTTTTGTGCAATTGGCTTTATAAGGAATGAATCTTAGGATAGCTTATGCAGAAGCCAATATATTTGATTTTTTTTAATCCCCAGTATAAGGCTGGTTAAATGGAGTCTTAAAAAGGGAAGATAAAGCCAGATTAAAATGTTTACAAATATAATCTGGCTTCAATATATAAACCCCCAATAATACAAGCAGGATTTTCTCAGCAAATAAACAGCTCTTGATACCTGTTCATATTGCATTTAAACTTACATTACATACCAGCATTTTAACCTGTCTAATATAGACATTTATAACGCTAATCATCATCAATACCCTTGCCTCTACTAACGGCACTTATGAAAAAGAAACGCTCCTGCGAATCCGTTGCTTTCATAAGAATAGTATCCTTGTTCGCACTCAACACTTTAAGGATTATTCCACTAGTCCTCAAGATACTATCCCGTTCGTTATACTTCCATGTTAAATTAAAATGGCCATCAGTAGGTACCCATTTGGACCCTTTGTTGTTTTCAAATTCGCTATAATACAATTTGAAGGAACCGTCATCATAAAATTCAAAATTTTGCTTGTAAAACTTAAACTTGCCTGTAGAATCTATATAACCCTTTTTCCAATATCTTGAATCACCTTTTTGGATTAAAATTTGCTCAAAAGCACTGCGGTGTTTACATCCTAGTACTAGGATGTAAACAATCAAGAACATAAAAGACTTTTTCATTTAATTTTTATCCTCGGCCTCCGTTGCACCGCCAATAGATTGACCATTTTTATAAATCTGCCATCCATGTCCACTAACATTTTGAGCATTTGGCGCTATCGTCCATCCGCTTATATGTGCTTTATTGAACTGTTCAACAAGCTTCAATGCGCCGTCTCTTTCAACGCCTCCGTGTATATAAGCCCCGTAAATATAGGATGCAAAAGATGTTACTTGCCCTGATTGAAATAAGTATGGAGCGAGCCTAAAATTCTTATCTTGTACAACTTGATTATAATAAACCTTCGCATGGGTTAAAAAACTGGTTTCAACGCCAGCCTTATCATCAGCGCCGTGATTCAGCTCATGGCTGATTACACTTTGTAGAGCATTCACATTACTTAAATTTTTGGCTAAATACCCTTCATTGTTAGTAGTTATAGAGATTCCTTTCGTGTTGGGGTTGTAATGTCCTAGTTCGTTTCCACTTTTGCTGCCATATTTATAAATATCTACAGTTGTACCCATCTTGTTGGCATAATAGTTTAAAACTCTCTCCACCATTTTTCTATTGGCAGCATTCTTATCCGGAAAAAGAAAGAATGCCTGATCAGCATTAAGCTTATAACTACTTATCAAGGTAAATACGTCCGGACTGCTTTCAATGTATATATTATTTGAGTTATTATTTACGTGTCTTAGAAATTTTCCCAATTTAGAAAAGATATCATCCAATGGCCCCATACCATCAGGATCTGTAAATCTTATCGGGTTGTCAAACCCATAGTTGTACGGTGAATAACGCCGCATCTTATCTGCGAGCGGATCAACGCTTGTCCACCTCGCAATAACCGGATCATAGAACCTAGCACCATAATCGTACTGCCCTAAACCTACCTGCAACTCTTTCTTGTTATAAAGATAAAAGTTTCGTTGATTAGTTACAGCAACCGGTGTGAACGAAAGTCCAAATGGCATGTAATCATCAGCCTGTTTGACTGTACCCGCTGCATCTAAGCTAATTCTGGCATTGCCCAAGTGGTCGTTGAGCGTGTATTCATAGGCGTAACTAGTGCCCGACTTCAACGCCCGGCCTTCCTCGGTCTGGATGAAGTCAATCGTGCCGTCCGTCTTGTATTGGATGCCCGAGATATAATCTGTGGTGCTCCCCGCCCCTAGCGTGCTTACCTTCCGCAACTTGCGGCCTGTCGCATCATACGTGTAGCTGATCGTACCCTGTCCTGCAAGGCTATTGGTCTGCGGCAGGTTCAATAAGTTGTATTTAACCTCGAGCCCCTTGCTGTAATCGTGCCAAAGGTTACCATTCAAATCATAATCGTATGTGTACCCTAATGAACCTGCCTTGTATCCGGCCGGGTTCCCATCCAAACTGGCATCCGTAACCTTCTGTAACTGATTACTGAATACGCCATCTTTCAGATAATCATAGGTCAAATCATCCATCAGGGTACCTTGCCAGTATCGCTTCAGCGATTTAAGGTTCCCCATATCATCATACGTGATGTCTTTTTCACTGTAGCCACCCGTGATAGTACCAGCGCTGTAAATGCCATCTTTCAGCCGGTTTAACTTATCATAAGTGTAATCATAATGCTTGTTGAGACCCCCCGGCAAGCCCCAGTACTGAGCGGAAATGTTACCGTTCCACTGCTTGTTGCTTTCCTGAACATGGTTGTTATACTGTAGCTGCAGAGCAAACTTTGAGGAAGTAGCGCTTGTTAGCCAGCCCCGCTCGTTATAGGCATAGTTCACCGTTTCAATGGCATTGCCCAGCGCTTTGCTTTTCAGCTGCCCTACTTCGTTGTAATCTAACTTACTAAGCTGCACCTCCTTGGATGGATCATTGATCCATTCTCTGGTCTCTAGCTTCCGTCCTATATGGTCATAAGTATAGGTATCCATAACTGTTACGGCCGGCGTGTTACCGGTAGATTGAGTATAGTGCTTGCGGCTTAGAGTCATGGTCTGGTTAGAAAAATTATAGCTCGTCGAAACCTCATCATAATTGAACGCATTGATAACTCCACCTAGATAATGCTGGCTCTTGCTTTGTACCATCCGCCCCTCAGCATCATAATAATTTACTGTTAACAACATATTAGTTGTACCTAACACATTTAACTTGGTTCCAGTTAGAAGGCCTCTAACATTAGCACTTTGAGCTATTGCTGAATTAGGTGCAGCCATACCGAAGGTTGTTACTCCCGGAAAGGTATAATCATCGTAATAGTTCATAGTAAGATATTGACTAATAGCACCTTGTGGAATAGCTGTGTTAGTGTAGCCAGTCTGTGTGTTTCCAAGATCACGGCTTTCCCACTGACCCGTTGTTGTATTAGCTATTACTTGAAGATCGCCACGAAAATTATCATCTGCCCTGTTTTGGTGCAAATCATCGATCCAGACACCTGTCAAAATTACCCGGCCCAAGGCATCATATTTGGTAAAGGTCCATTCTTGAGGGGACTTATGCCGCTGGATTCCATCCTGGCTCATGACTACCTGATCAAGTGCATTATAAACTACATAATCCCAGCCCTTGCCTGGCAGTTTCTTTTCGATCAGTCGGTTTCGCTCATCGTAATGGTAGCAATAAAAATAAGCTTTAACAAAATTATCATTCTCCGTAAAGTATGCTGGCTTATTTACGGGCGGTATCACATAACGCAGGTTGCTTAGATTATCATAAATATAATCTGTAATCGCATATACACCTCCATCGCTTTCTATCTGCTTGCGTATGACATGTCCCTCCTTATCCTTAAACTCAATTATGTGATTGCCATTCTCATCCGTCAATGTGGTTTTATAAAGCTCACCTACTTTATAATAGTTTGCACCAAAATTAGCGCCGCTGGTACCATCGGTATTTATCAAATATAAAGGAACTTCATTAGTGGCATTAGTGCCATATTCCGTTTTGACGGTATGCCCCGATGTGGGCAGATTCTGCTGATAGGGCTGCCAGTCTATGCCAGGAGCCCCCTGCTGCAAAACCCGATTTAGTGGCGATGGCTCAAACACTGTCACTGCAAAAGGTCTGATGGTAGAGGCAACACCGGGCGCATTCCAGTTGGATGAGCCACTGTTAGGCGTTGTATAAAAAGATAATTGTTCGGTCAGTGCATTAGAACGGTAACTGCCGCTGCCACCATCAGCGGAATAAGCTACATATGGGAGGTACTTATTCACTTCCTGGCCAAATTGGTCATAAGCCACGGGCTGCACAACGTCGCGCTGGGTAGGACTGCCCTTAACCTGCACTGTCTGCAGGGGCCTTCCTAACCCGTCAAAATACTGCACTTGGGCCATCACGTTACAAGTCTGAGCCGTGTCGGCCATGGGGTTCACCACGCCGCCTTTTCTGGGCGTATAAGTAAGGATATAGTTCTGGTTCTTGCTAGGCTTGAGTGCTAACGGTTCGCAGTTAGCCTCCGGCGGCTGGATATACAAGCGCACCGACTGACCTGGGCCTGGCGTGATCACCGTAACGGGCTTTAACTGAATGGACGTTGGATATGACTGGTTCCAACTGGTTATCGTCGTATCTTTAAAAACTTTTTGTGCCCGCATGACCATGGGGGCGGTAACTAATATGAGTAAGACCAAGAGGCTCTTAAAGACAACCCGGATATTACCTTGCGATCGAATAAAATTAAGGTTCACGTTTAAAGTGATAAGTTGTTAGTTGAATGAATTCTCGTTTCGACTCAATTGGCTCATACAGGTCAGTTGGCATTAACCAAACTACTTTTCTTCTTTTTATAGAGCTGGTACTTTTCATCACTGGACAGCACCACCTGATAAAGCCCATCACGGGTATTTTCTATTTCCTGATACTTCATCTGTAAAGAGTCTGCCTTGCGATAAAGACCACGCACCTGCAGCTTTTGTCGGTGTAACTCTAGGTTGATTTGATAAATGCGCGTTTGCTGTTCGTCAGTTAACTTCAGTGAATCACGCATTTTTAAGGAAATATGGCTGGCCAATTGCTCAGCCAGTGTCGATTGCCCGTAAACTTTGGCACCGTTTAGTAGAACAAAAAGAGCTATAATTATTAGTATTGGTTTTCTCATGAATAAAGTTTAAAAAGTGTTTGAAAAGGTACAAGCACCTGGAGATGTGGCCATATAGTTTTGGGACCAGGAGCCATCACTGAATTCGTAACGATACTCACAGGTCCACAAACCTGTGGACGGATTCTGTGTGGAGCTAAGGTAAACCTGCACACCTATTTCACAAACACCATTGATACATTTTTGGTATTCCCGGTAACAATCCGTGCAATTATTTACTATTGGCAGCGGGCAAGCCACAGTGTTGGTGGCCACCACCACCCAGCGGGTTTGGTTGTAGGTTAAAGAGGCGGCGTTTACATTTTTTTGCTCTTGTTCCTGCTCGCCTGTGTTTTGAGCACTGCTGTTTGTCTTGCAGCGAATAGCTGTTGAAGTATTTTGCCAGTTAGGAGCTATACTGGAGTTGGCTTCTTCCGTCAGGTTATTATACAAAACCTGCTTGGCGATATTTCTTCTATTATCTCTAATCAAAGACAACCGTTGGAAGGCATCATATTCAAAGAAAGTAGTTTGTCCATTATCGTTTGTTATACTCGTTATTCCAATTTGAGGTTCATATGTGTAGGTAGTCAGTTGAGCATCTTTAGGCTGAATCCTCACATCATCATAAGCATTTACATCGCTTCCTATTAAGGTATAAGAATCTTTTGTATAATCATTTTCTCCCGAATACTTCCATATATTATTGACTTTATACCAATAGCTAATTACATATTGACGCAGGTTTGGCCTTACCCAGTTGACTAAAGTATTCACTGTATATTTAGCACCAGTATGACCAGCAAAGGCAGGAACCATAGGACTTTCCTCAAAACCATCATAGAAAAATTCTTTCATACCTGTTGTGACAGTCTTTCGACCTTGAAAAGAATAATCGATTCCTGCCTGTATGGTAGTAAAATCGCCAGGATAAAACACCCCAATAATGGAAAGCGTATAAGTACCCGGCTCGAGGTTACCCAATTCTATATAGTCTTTAGAGGCTGGGCCACAGTAGGTGGGATCATTAAAGCCAAAACATAAATTAATGTTCGTTAAGTATCTTTCACTACTTAAACTTAAGGCAAAAGTAAATGGCTTACTAGGTGCACCGGTTAATCTTATCGCTAATCTTACGTTTCCTTTATAGTATGTAGTAAAGGTTATACTTCCGCGCCCATTGTTCTGAGACAATGGAAGAAATCCTGCCTGTGTTTCTGGTGTATAGGTTTTCACATCGTTTTGTGCGTTAATTGAACTTACTATCGGCAATGACTCATTGTATCCCCATTGGTAGGCAAACTTGACACCTGAGTTTTTTGAAAAATTGATTAGATTGCCATTCCTACCATCATAACCTTCATAGGAAATTATTTTTTGCGGCACCTCTGATTTATATTGAACACTTTCGGCTAGTGGCTTAAATAAGCCTGGCATTGGTTCAGTATAATCAGTATGTCTGAGTTCTGTTTGAATCCCATTTACCTTTTTAACAATATCAACTGGAAGGTCCAACACATTGTTATTCAGCATTTTTGTATAGATACCGGAATAATCTTTTCCTTGATCCACTATATTATTTGCGTAATCATTTGTCGTTTTTAATACTTCGCCTTTACTGTTGACAATTTCCTGACTAGAAACGTTTAAGGTCTTTTCGTCGTAAAACGTTTGGCTTACAAGTTCTTGACCAGAAGCCCCATTAACATAGGTCACTTCTTTGACCTTCGTTTGGAGGTATGGATTTAAAAAAAATTTTACAGCAGATCCACTCCAATTAAAAAATATTTTATAAGTCCCATCCGGATGAAACCATACCCCATCTAAGAGCCCACCCATATACGCCCTTACGTATCTAGTTTCTGGATTTACTCTTGTATATTGAATCTCCCTCTTACTTACTATAATGTTGTCACTTGAATAAATTCTCATCTCCAAAGGGAAGCCCCGCTCATGTGAATGAGATGTAAAATATCGTGGTGCTGACCCTTCACTTTTAAAAGCTAAAGGCACTTCATCCATATACTCATTGGAAACTCCACTATCAAAATTCGAGAAATCGGTAACTGTATAACTTCCGTTGGAATTAATCTCTGTCACCTCAGTATAAGAAACGTGACTGCCAACATTGTTATCTTGTAACGGAAGGCCTGGAGAAAGATAGATTCTATAGGGCCCGCCATCATACCGAGGATAGCTATAGCGAATGCCCGAAGAAAGACTAGCATAATTTGGCAATCCATAATCTCTATTATAACAATATTTCTTGTAGTCTGCTAGCTTTCCATCCTTGTCTAAAAAGGAAATTTGTTTGATTCTAACACCACCGGTACTGGAGTTGTAGTTATAAATATCTAATTTCGTCCTGTCACTGGTTACAACTTTGGAGCAATCATTGGGCTCCCAAGTATAAACGGAAGACCCACCTGTTGGATAAATGATCTGATGCAAAAGTTCTGCCCTACAAACTGCAGTATCAGGTATTCTTGAAGTTGCCAGATTAGGCACTGCGATTTGTTTTGTTGTAAAGAACCCCCAATGGTCTGTGTTTACATTATTAGTAAAAGTAAGAGGATCATAAATAAACTGATATCGCTCCTTTACAGAATTTTGATTGTCTTTAAAATAGACATTTGCTAATTTAAGACGATCCATAGGTCGATTTATGTAACTAAATGCTACCGTTTTTATTAGCTTGCCAATATTGTTACGATGTTTCAAGGAATCTAACTTTGCAAATTCCCCGGCATTCTCTGATCTGAAAAAATCGATTTGTTCGTCATCAGTAATAATTCTCTTTAAATAAGCAGGGTCATAACGTACAGTTCTAAAATAAACAATGTGATTTTCATATATAGGGCTATTATAGCTTTCTGGCATATCGCATGAAACATACTGCCCCTTTTCGTATTCATATTTTATAGACTTCCCATTTGGAAACCTGATTTCAGATATGTGCCATGTACTATACTGATTAAGATAATTGTTATCTTTTTCATTAGCAGTAGATATACCCCCAAAATAATATCTGATACCACGATGGTCTATTAAGGTAATTTTATTAATAAAATAATTATTAGGAAAATTCACTTGCTTGCCGTTGAACGAAGTCGATGGAGTAGTGTATATGCCATAATCTTCTTCATTAATCAATATATCAACTTTGGTATTACTTTTTACCTTCCATCCTCCTTGGTCATCCATATAGAATTTCCCTGATAAATCACCTATAGAAAAAGAAAATTCATCAGGTGCATAATCTTTTACAGTGAACGCATAATCCTGATCTGGACTTGGCTGATAATCATAATTTTTTCTAACATCTAATATTGCTGATGTAACTTTATCTCCATTAATCCAGTCAGAGCCAGAAAGATATCCATGATTGTACCGATAACCTACCTGTTCTTCTTGGAAGAGAATATAACTCGATTGATCGACCCATTTCATTTCATCAGGCTTGCCATTAACAACTCGAGATATCGATCCTTCAGCGCTTAAACTCCAACCTAAACCTACCCAGCTTCCAAAATTGCGTGGCTTTACAAGATTCGTGTTATACGATAACCCTATAGATAAGTCTAATCCTTGAGAAATAAACTTACAAACAGGAACATTGATATTGGGAACGCCAGTAAAACTGCTTTGTGGATACTGGAGGAAGATATTGAAAGCTGCAGTATTAGGTGTAGGAAAAGAGGGCAAATTTTGCCCCATAGTCTTGAGAGAACTTAAATAGACAATAAGGAGGATAAGGCACGCCTTTAATAACTTGTACACTATTTGATTTTTATAATTTTGTAATTAAATAATCAGTAAGACTGACGGTGTTGAAGATTATATTTTGTTATAATGTCGCATATAGTTGCTGTTGTATATATGCTTTTTGATTTACTGAATCTCATTTACTGACGGATTCATAAAATTGAATGTTCGTTTTAACTCAATAAATTTTGTCTTTTTCATAATAAATGTTGATTGTTTATATGGAACATCACTCTTTTCTTTAATAAGTTAATTTCTCTACACTGCTAACGGAGTTCTTTATCTTTCTCAATCAGGTACAGTGTCAATTCTTCCACTCTCTTCAGCAGCAGCTTATTCATTTCCCCAAGATTGATCCCTTCTTTCAACACCTCTGCTTCGGAGGGTATACCGGGCAAATGCTTATTTTGATCAATGTAAGNCAACACCTCTGCTTCGGAGGGTATACCGGGCAAATGCTTATTTTGATCAATGTAAGATTTAACCTCCGTCAAGGATGGCAAGTGGTAAGCTGGTTTAAACACATAGTCCGACCAGCCAGTCATATCTACTCTTACCTCTTGTGTATGAATAGTGCCTTGTACTGCAGTTTGGTATCCGGCGAAGTCGTACCAATACCCACATTTCCGTTCGGGATAAAAGTCATTAGCGGCGCATTGTTGGCCGAACTTCCAATAACAAATTTATTTCTTGTACCCCAAGCACCCGCGCCAATCATCCACAGGTTATAACAATCAGTAGCGCTAGCACGGGTATTGAAACTGATACTGGTTTCACCATTATCTTGATAAGGATTTAACCTGAGCATACCATTAGCCGAAGGCCCTCGAAGATTAAAAAAACCTTACGGGTCATCGACGCCAAAACCAACTTTACCATCGCCCCTAATGTACATGAGCCGGGTCTCTTGGTTGGAATTATTGTAATTATAAAAAGCAAAGCCGCCCATGTTACCAGCCCCCTGATTGGCGATAAAATCTGTTTCGCCCGCTCCTTTTGACCAGTTCCACCCTGTTAACAGCTTACCTGAATTAACCAGAAAATTTAGGCTTTTACCATCCAGGTTGCTTGCCATTCCTGCAGAGACGAAACTACCATTGACCTCTAACAGCGCATTAGGACTGGTGGTACCAAACCCACTTTATCTGTCGTAGTAGTAACACCGGTAGTAGGACCAGGCGTCGCGGTGTTTAATTGCCCATAAGAGGAGTAGCCAGCGAGCATACCCGCTAACAAAGAGAAGTAAAGTTTTTTCATATATGAATTAGATTAAGGCTTGATTGAAACTTAATATATAGGACAAAAGCCGTCCTCGCAACTTAAAAACAAGCTGCTATTGGACATAAAAAAGAAATAATGAACTAATTAAATAAGTGGGCGGACATGTGACGAGTATGCATGAAAGGGTGATAAGTCAGATTAGTTAACGTTTG
>NZ_WSRW01000008.1 GCF_009770985.1 Mucilaginibacter lacusdianchii
AATATTATTCATCATCCCAAACTATTTTCCCAATCGTTTGTATCAATACCCCTAACCCGCTTATAACTAGATACAAACCTTTTCTTAGTGTATTGCTTGAAGACTTCAAAGGCTCAAACACGTTGGCAACGTGGCCAATCTTCTGCATGATACGTTACTTTGGCAACCGGAGACCCACATTTAACAAATGTTATTTGTGGTAAGCGTATATATTAGAACTACACCTTTTCATGTCATTCAGTTATTGTCTACGACGGCAGAAAGGAATTTATAGGAGCCTATCTTTCAAATGAAACACTATCAAAATGATTTGCGGTAGCTAGGCGGTTATTTGTCTTCATTATTATATATATAAATGGATTTTTCACCTACATTACCAATGTGACATTTAACCCCATTCTAACATTAGATATCTTAATATACTTTAATAACATTTAACGCTATTTAACACTTACCTATATAATAACACTTTATTTTCGCGGTTAAATAAATAATTGATTGATTTACATTATATAATTATCTTTGCAGGATGTTTAAAAAGCACCGAACTGTTATTGCCGGTACATTAGTTAGCGTATTATTGATTGCGGGTGGCTGCAAAAGCAATTACGAAAAACTAAAAGCCAGCAATGATAATGCTAAAAAATACCAGGAAGGTATCAAATACTATAATAAAAAGGATTACTCCAAAGCTATTGAGTTATTTGACGACCTTACCCAGCGTTACCGTGGCCGGGAAGGAGCTGAGGATTTGTTTTATTACTACGCATACGCTAACTATAAACTAAAAGACTACACATCGGCTCGTTATCACTTTAAAAACTTTGCCGATATGTACCCTACCAGCCAGCGCGCTGAAGAGTGCCGGTATATGACAGCATATTGCTATTACCTGGACTCGCCGAACGCCACGCTTGATCAGGACAATACCACAAAAGCCATTGATGCGCTACAATTGTTCATTAACCTTTATCCTAAAAGCGAACGTGTAGCCGATGCCAGCAAGCTGATTCAAAATCTGCGCGACAAGTTGGAAACAAAGGCTTATCTGAATGCCAAGTTGTATCTGGATATTGGTGATTACTTGTCGGCAGTAATGGCTTTCAACAACGCACTGCGTGATTACCCGGACACTAAGTATGCTGAAGAGATGGAGTACCAGATTATTGAGGCACAATACTTGTACTCACATAACAGTACCGAATTGCGTCAGGATGAGCGGTATACACAAGCTGTTAGTTATGCAGATCAGTTTATCGAAAAGTATCCTAAAAGCAAATATCTTAGAGATGCAGAACGCCTGCGTAAAAACAGCCTGGACGGTGTTGAACATGCCAAAAGAGTGTTAGCAGCAGCAGCAAATGATAATAAGCTAGCTAAAAAATTAGCAAAAAAAGATACAACAGTTAACCAGCAACAATCAGAAGCTGGAAAACATGGAGAAAGAAGTCCGCAAAATCAATAAATATTAAGTAAAGACATGAGCAATAATAATACAAATAAACCGACAGTAGCCGGCAGCACTGTTACCCGTGACCTGCGCGAGCTGGACAAAACAACCGACAACATTTATGAGTCGCTGGTAATTATGGGGAAACGTGCCAACCAGGTATCAAATAATATCAAAGAAGAGCTGCACCAAAAACTTTCGGAGTTTGCTTCATCTAACGATAACCTGGAAGAGGTTTTTGAAAACCGCGAGCAGATTGAAATTTCTAAACATTATGAAAAGTTACCAAAACCGGTTTTAGTAGCTATTCAGGAGTTTTTAGATGGCAAGGTATATTACCGCAACCCATCTAAAGAACAACAATAATTTGCTAAAGATTAACAGATAATATAAAAAGGCCTTTCTTGCATAAAGAAGGGCCTTTTTATTGATGGCTCAAATTTGATACTTTTGCTAAATGCTTAATGGCAAAAAAATTATTTTAGGCGTATGCGGTAGCATTGCCGCTTACAAAACGGCCCCCTTGGTACGCTTACTCATCAAAGCAGGTGCCGAGGTGCAGGTATTGATGACCGCCGATGCGACCAACTTTATTACACCGCTTACACTGGCTACCTTATCTAAAAAGCCGGTATTGGTTCACTACTTCGAACCAACAACCGGTAGCTGGAATAACCATGTTGAATTAGGACTGTGGGCTGATTTAATGCTGATAGCACCGGCTAGCGCAAATACACTAGCCAAAATGGCAAACGGTTTATGTGATAACTTACTTTTGGCTACCTATCTTTCGGCCAAATGCCCGGTGTATTTTGCGCCGGCTATGGATTTAGATATGTGGAAACATCCGGCTACGCTAAATAATGTACATAAACTGCAAAGCTATGGCAATACGCTCATTCAACCTGGCAGCGGCGAACTGGCCAGCGGTTTGCACGGCGAGGGGCGGCTGGCAGAACCAGAGGAGATAGTAGATATATTAGAAAAAGCATTTGCTACTGGCTATCCGCTTAAAGGCCGCAAGGCTTTGGTTACTGCCGGGCCAACTTACGAGGCGATAGATCCGGTTCGGTTTATTGGCAACCACTCGTCGGGAAAAATGGGATTTGCTGTTGCTGACAGGTTAGCCGCCCTGGGTGCTGATGTTACCCTGATAACCGGCCCCACCGCACAAATTACTGTACAAGCAGCAATAAAGCGGGTTGATGCAACATCGGCTCAAGATATGTTGGATGCCTGTCTGCAAGTATTTGACACAGTTGATATTTGCGTAATGAGCGCCGCCGTGGCTGATTATACGCCTGTAACAGTAGCACCGCAGAAAATAAAGAAGCAAGCCACCGATTTAAATATTGAGCTAAAAAAAACGACTGATATTTTAAAAACTTTAGGCGAACGCAAACGTAAAAGCCAGCTATTGGTAGGCTTTGCGCTGGAAACAGAGAATGAGGAACAGAATGCCATTGAAAAGATCAGGAAAAAGAACCTTGATTTTATTGTACTAAATTCCTTAAACGACGCTGGCGCCGGTTTTAAAACCGATACCAACAAGATTACCATCATCGACCATAACCTGCAAAAAACTGTATTTACGTTAAAAAGCAAAACCGAGGCAGCTGCCGACATTTGCCAAAAAATTACTGAACTGATTGAATGATGAAAAAGTTGTGCCTTTACCTGGTATTTTGTTTATGCAGCTGTGCGGCCGTAGCGCAGGATTTGAATGCACGTGTACAGGTACTGTCGCCCAAAATACAAACTACCAACAAGCGCGTTTTCAAATCATTGGAAACGGCTATGCGCGATTTTTTGAACGGCAGAAAGTGGAGTGCCGATGCAATCCAGCCATCTGAAAAAATTGATTGCAGCTTTATTTTAAACATTACTGCCTGGGATAATGGCACCACATTTAGTGGCGAATTACAGGTGCAATCAACCCGGCCGGTTTATAATGCAGCTTATAATACCACCTTACTAAGCGTAAACGACCGCGACTTTGATTTTACTTATACCGAAGGACAAACCATCGATTTTAATAATCAAACTTTTCAGAGCAACCTGGCATCGGTAATGGCTTTTTATGCCTATATGATATTGGCGATGGATTATGACAGTTTTTCACGTTATGGCGGCACTGCATATTATGCCAATGCCCAAACCGTAGTTATTAACGCGCAAAGCAGCTCATACAAAGGCTGGAAAGCTTTTGACAATAACACCAACCGCTACTGGCTGTCAGAAAATACGATGAACAAAACCTACATTCCGCTACGTGGCTTTTTGTATGACTATCACCGCAACGGATTAGACGTTATGGCAGATAATGCTAATCAAGGTCGCAAAGCCATAACTGCTATTTTGCCTACCCTAACGCAATTAGACCGCCAGCGCGTGGGTGCCACTTGGCCTACCCTTTTCTTTTTGGCCAAACGTAATGAATTAGTGGCTTTATATAGTAAAGCCGATCCGCAGGAGAAACTACAAGCTATGAACATTTTAAGCCAGGCGGACCCAGCTAACGGAAACCTGTATCAAACCTTGCAACAGTAGTAAGTGTAGATCTTCTTATTTTAAGCAGACCCTTATTTGCAACGCCATTCTGACAAGGAGCACTGCTCAGATACTGCATTCTAAAAATATTAGCAAAAATTTGAGCTTTTTACACCTGACAGATGGTTAGATGATAAAGCTAGGCATTGATTTTGTAACTTAGTATCCTTAATAAAAAGGATACTTTTTCATGCTGCAACAGCTCACCATAAACAATTATACACTGATAGACAACCTGGATATCAGTTTTGATTCGGGTTTAAACATCATGACCGGCGAAACCGGTGCCGGTAAATCCATTATTCTGGGTGCCTTATCACTTATTTTAGGTCAAAGGGCCGAGAGTAAGTATTTTTTTAATCAGCAAAAGAAATGTGTGATTGAGGGTAGCTTTAAAATAGCTGGCTTTCACTTGAAATCTTTTTTTGAAGATAACGACCTGGATTATGAAGCCGATACCGTTTTACGACGTGAAATTTCGGCAGATGGTAAATCTCGTGCTTTTGTGAATGATACTCCAGTAAACCTGGCAACACTTAAGTTGTTGGGCGAGCAGTTAATTGACATCCACTCGCAGCATGCTACCCGTGAGCTGGCCGATCCGGAATTTCAATTGCTGATTGTTGATTCGGTAGCCAAGCATCAACCTTTGCTCAACGAATATCAAACCAACTATCGCGCCTACAAAAAGGCCACTAACCGTTTGCAGCAGCTAATTGCCGATAGTGACAAAGCAAAAGCTGATCTGGATTATTTTCAGTTTCAGTTTGACGAACTGGAAAAAGCCAACCTGGATGCTGATGAGCAAGAACTGTTAGAGCAGGAACTGTTTGCCTTAAACAACGCAGAAGAAATAAAGCGCCACTTAACCGGTGCTGTATACCTGTTGCAAGACAGCGAAACCGCCATTACCTTACAGTTGAAGGAAGCCGGTCAGCAATTAGCGGCAATTGAAAAGTACAATCCAGAAGTATCCGACCTACATCAGCGACTAAACAGTACATTGATTGAACTGAAAGATATTGCCTCGGAAATTGAACAACTGGAGCAGCGCACCCAAACTAACGAGGCTCGTGCCGATGAGGTAAATACGCGTTTAAGCCTGATTTATAATCTACAGAAAAAACACCGGGTAAGCAGCAATGCTGAATTGTTGCAAATTCAGGAAGATTTATCGAACAAGATACAGCAGGCACTATCAAGCGATGACGAGATTGAAGAATTGCGGCAGCAAATAGGGCTACAAAAAGAAGACTTGGAACGTTTGGCTGCACAACTGTCCGCAAACCGGCTAAAAGCTATTCCAGATATTGAGCAACAAGTGTTGGATACGCTATCTGAAATGGCAATGGGTAATTCACAGTTGAAGATAGAGCATCAACCAACGGCCAATAACGAATTGACCAAAAATGGTACTGACCAGATTCGTTTCTTGTTTACTGCAAACAAAGGCCATAACCTGGCCGAGATGAGTAAGGTAGCATCGGGAGGTGAGTTATCACGTTTGATGTTGAGTATTAAATCCATCATTGCTCGCTACACAGCCTTGCCTACCATTGTTTTTGACGAGATTGATACCGGTATTTCTGGCGAGGTAGCCAACAAGGCAGGCATTGTCATGGAACGCTTATCTAAAAACTTGCAGGTAATTACCATTACGCACTTACCGCAAATTGCCAGCAAAGGTGAAAACCATTATTTTGTGTATAAAAATAATGAGAAAGAAGTAACTTATACGCAAATACGCCAGCTTACAAATGATGAACGTGTAATAGAAATTGCCAAGATGCTGAGCGGCGATAAGCCTGGTGAAAGTGCGCTTCAGAATGCCAGAGAGTTATTGAATAGCTAACTTCACTGCATTTCAGTTGGATTCAAACTAACTGATAAATAATTTTTACCTTTACCACCCGATAAACAATTCGAATAGTATGGCTTATAATTTATTACAAGGTAAAAAGGGTATCATTTTTGGCGCCCTGGATGAAAAATCAATTGCCTGGAAAACTGCCCAGCGCTGTGCTGCCGAAGGCGCCCAACTGGTTTTAACCAATGCTCCTATTGCCCTGCGTATGGGTACTATCAATAAACTGGCCGAAGAAGTAAATGCTCCGGTTATCCCGGCCGACGTTACCAGCGAGGCTGACGTTGACAACCTGTTTGCCAAAACCATGGAACATTTTGGCGGCGGTGTTGATTTTGTGTTGCACTCAATCGGTATGAGCATCAACGTACGCAAAAACATTCCTTACACCGAAAACAACCTGGAATTTACCCACAAAGGTTTAGATATATCTGCTGTTAGTTTACACCGCGTACTGCAATCGGCCATGAAACACGATGCCATCAATGAATGGGGATCGGTAGTGGCTCTAACTTACATTGCCGCACAACGCGTGTTCCCTAACTATAATGATATGGCCGATGGTAAAGCTATGCTGGAAAGTATTGCCCGCAACTTTGGTTACTACTATGGCGTTAAGAAAAAAGTTCGTGTAAATACCATTTCGCAATCGCCTACCCTAACCACTGCGGGTTCGGGCGTTAAAGGTATCGACGGCTTTATCAATTTTGCCGAGAAGATGAGTCCGCTGGGCAATGCTACTGCCGACAATTGTGCTGATTACTGCGTAAGCTTGTTTTCAGATTATACCAAAATGGTAACTATGCAAAACCTTTTCCACGATGGCGGTTTCTCTTTCACTGGTGTTACGCAAGAAGTGATTGAGCAAATGACTAAAGAATAACATTCTTGTAAAAAAATAAAAGGAGACCATAACTTAATAAGTTATGGTTTTTTTATGCACCTCTTTTAATAACTAAATTATTAGTTATATTTGGTTCATGCTTAAGTATGTGCTTTTTTTATTACTATTTCCTTTATCAGCTATAGCTCAGTTCACCGTATCAGGCAATGTAATCAACTTATCCGATAAAAAACCCATTGCTAAGGCTAGCATATTTTTAAGCAACACCACAGTAGGCACCGCATCTGGAGATGATGGCAGCTACACCTTACGTAATGTAAAAATGGGGCAATACCAGTTAGTAGTAACCGCCGTAGGATACGAGTCTTACTATGCAACTATAACTGTGAGCCAAAACCTAAGCTTGCCAAATATAGAGATGGTTGTTAAAAGCATTGCTTTAAATGATGTAGTTATAAAGCCGGATGCTGATTGGGATAATAATTATGCAGCTTTTAAACAGGAGTTTTTTGGTCCTTCAGAGTTCGCTGCACAATGTAAAATCTTGAATCCCGAGATGCTGGACATCAGCTATAACAAAGCACAAAGAGTATTGTCGGCCACTTCTTATGATGATTTGATTATTGAGAACAAAGCATTAGGATATCGTTTACGCTATCATTTAAATCAATTTCAAAAAGAGTACCAGGCCGGCTACCTGTATTATGAAGGAACCGTACTGTTTGAGAATTTATCCGGTAGTAAATCACAATTAAAGCGGTGGCACAAAAATCGGCGCGAAGCATACTTTGGCTCTACGGAACACTATCTACGTTCAGTTATCAGCAAGCGAACAGAAGCAGACGGCTTTAAAACTTTGACACTCATTCGTAAACCAAATCCTAACCGACCGCCCGACAGTTTAATTAAGGCTAAGATAAAGCAGTTTACACCACGGTTAACAGCTAACCGAATGGTTATCAAAAAGAATGATTCGCTAGATTATTGGTTAGCTAAATCCAGATTACCTCAAATGGCTTCCTACCTGGTAAAGCAGCCACTCAAAGTAGACAGTTTGGTTAAAAAGACTGATCAGAAAGGAATACTTGCACTGGGCTACAATTATTACTTATATGTAATGTACACCAAGAAGCATGGTAACAATATAGCTAATTCAACATTAGATGCCCCAGATTATGCAACTACTATTGTAGGCATTACAGCACCATATGCTTTTTTTGATTACAACGGTGTAATTCTGAATCCGGCGGGCGTAATTTTTGAAGGCGAGTGGGGTATGCATCGTATTGCTAAACTACTACCGGTAGATTATGAACCAGACAATGAAAAGCCATAAAAAAAGCCCCTGATTACTCAGAGGCTTTATAATATCCGGTTAAAACTTATTCCTTCTCTTCAGTTTCAGGAGTTTTGTTTTCGCCTTTATGCTTGGCCGTAATTTTAATTTCGTTAGCTTCTTTGTCAAAGTCAACTTCCATTACGTCACCATCCTGCAATTCGCCCTTCAAAATTTCTTCTGCAATCGGATCTTCCAGATATTTCTGTATCGCACGTTTTAACGGACGGGCACCAAAGTTTTGGTCGTAACCGCGGTCGGCAATTACTTCCTTAGCATTATCAGTCAGCTCGATGTTATAACCCAAGCCGTTGATTCTGCCGAACAGAGAAGCCAATTCAATGTCGATGATTTTGAAGATGTCTTCTTTAGTTAAAGAGTTGAACACAATCACATCATCAATACGGTTTAGGAACTCAGGTGCAAAAGCACGTTTTAAAGCGTTTTCAATTACACCTCTTGAGTGAGCGTCAGCTTGATTTTGTTTAGCAGCCGTGCTGAAACCTACACCCTGACCGAAGTCTTTCAACTGACGGGCGCCAATGTTCGAGGTCATGATGATGATAGTGTTTCTAAAGTCTACCTTACGACCCAGTGAGTCGGTCAGCTGACCTTCATCCAACACTTGTAACAAGATGTTGAATACATCAGGGTGAGCTTTTTCAATCTCATCCAGTAACACTACTGCATATGGTTTACGACGAACTTTTTCAGTTAACTGTCCACCTTCTTCGTAACCTACGTAGCCCGGAGGCGCACCCACCAAACGAGACACGGCAAATTTTTCCATGTATTCGCTCATATCAATCTGAATCAAAGCATCCTCAGAGTCGAACATGAAACGGGCAAGCTCTTTAGCCAATTCGGTTTTACCTACACCAGTTGGACCTAAGAAGATAAAAGAACCGATTGGTTTTTTAGGATCTTTTAAACCGGCACGGGTACGCTGGATGGCTTTGGTTAATTTCTTAACCGCATCATCCTGACCAATGATTTTGCCCTGAATACTTGTAGTCATGTTCAACAGTTTTTGGCTGTCGCCCTGACCTACTTTCTGTACCGGGATACCGGTCATCATCGCTACAACTTCAGCAACGTTTTCTTCGCTTACAGTGTAACGTTTAGATTTGGTTTCAGCTTCCCAAGCTGCTTTAGCCTGATCCAGTTCTTCCAGTAAGTGTTTTTCAGTATCGCGCAGTTTAGCCGCCTCTTCATACTTTTGGCTGCGAACCACACGGTTCTTTTCAACTTTAATTTGCTCTATTTTCTGCTCAATATCCAGAATGTTTTGAGGCACGTGGATATTGGTTAAGTGCACGCGTGAACCGGCTTCATCTAAAGCATCAATAGCTTTATCTGGTAAAAAGCGGTCGGTAATATACCTTGAGGTCAACGCAACGCAGGCATTGATTGCCTCTGGCGTGTAAGTTACACCGTGGTGCTCTTCGTATTTGTCTTTGATACGGGTCAAAATTTCGATGGTCTCGTCAACCGAAGCCGGTTCAACCATTACTTTCTGAAAACGACGGTCTAACGCACCGTCCTTCTCAATGTATTGACGGTATTCATCCAGCGTGGTAGCACCGATGCATTGAATTTCGCCGCGGGCCAAAGCTGGTTTAAACATGTTTGAGGCATCCAGTGAACCAGAAGCGCCACCAGCACCCACAATGGTATGAATCTCGTCGATAAACAGAATTACATCTGGTGATTTTTCCAGCTCGTTCATCACCGCTTTCATACGCTCTTCAAACTGGCCGCGATACTTAGTACCAGCAACCAACGAAGCCAAGTCTAACGTAACTACACGTTTGTTGAATAACACACGTGATACTTTGCGTTGCACAATGCGCAAAGCCAAGCCTTCCGCAATGGCAGATTTACCTACACCAGGCTCACCAATTAAAATTGGGTTGTTCTTTTTACGGCGTGACAAAATTTGAGACACACGCTCAATCTCTTTTTCACGACCCACAATCGGATCCAAACGACCTTCTTCGGCAGCTTTAGTTAAATCACGGCCAAAGTTGTCTAATACTGGTGTTTTTGATTTAATGTCTGATACCTTTTTAGGTTGACTGAATGATTCTTCTTCTTTGAAATCATCATCGCCACCGGTAGATGAACCAGGCATTTCATCAGTAATGTTTTTGTGAGATTCTACTTCATTCTTGAAAATTTCGTAGTTCACATTAAACTGCATAAGCAGTTGTGAGGCAATATTATCTTCATCACGTAGAATAGATAACAGCAAATGTTCTGTACCTATAATATCGCTCTTAAATATTTTTGCTTCCAGATAAGTGATTTTTAATACTTTTTCTGCTTGTTTGGTTAACGGAATACTGCCGATATGCACATTAGTTCCGGTTGTACCTTTAACAGCATCTTCAACAGCGCGGCGTAATTTTGCTGTATCAACATTTAAGCCTTTCAGCAATTTTATGGCTATGCCGTCGCCGTCGCGAATTAGCCCAAGTAAAAGATGTTCTGTACCTATATAGTCATGCCCAAGGCGTAAGGCCTCTTCTCTGCTATAAGAGATAACATCTTTAACCCGCGGCGAAAATTTAGCTTCCATATAGTACCTTTCTATAGTTTTATTTGAATGTCCGGATGAATAGGTTTGTTACGCATACGGAGTTACCTATCATTATCAACAATGCTGCCAATGTTAATGCTTGGCATACTTAAATTGTTAATTAAATGTAATGTGTATAACTCATAAAACCCCGTCCGGGTTTTAGATGTGTTAAAGTAGATATAACGCTTAGTTTACGGTAAATTTCACTTGCAAGTTAGTATTTGATTTATTTAATGCAACTAGTATTAACATTTAATTTTTTGTACAATCTACTCCTTTTTTGCGAACGGCAATTCCGTCATAAACATGCCTAATTGACATGCTCTTATTCATCTGTAAGTATCTGTCACTTAAATAAAAAGCTAACATTGAGTTCAAGTTAAAAACACATTACAGCATCCTTTGGTTAATAAGCTAACTATGCAACTGACAAATAAAGTAGTACCGGCGCATATAGTTAATACACCTGTTAACGTTTTGCTAAAGCAACAAAGCATTTGGCCAGCTACTTATGTAACAGATTTATATAATAATGATAGCAAATTAACCATCGCTACACTCGCCTACAAATATGCGCAATGCTTAACCAAGCATAAAACTAATCTGCCTTATTACTGTAACATACAAAATTGATTTACCTGAAATGTATAATAGTTCGCTTATGAAAAGCAAGTTCATGTTCAGCACCGGGATAGAAAACAGCTACCCTACTATATTCGAAAACGGCAAAAAAATACGGATTGATGAAATGGAAAAATGCGGTCATTATGAGCGCTGGAAAGAAGATTTTGCTTTAGTGAAAGAAATGGGCATAGAGTTTTTGCGCTATGGCCCGCCTTATTATAAAGTACATGAAGGCCCCGGTAAATACGACTGGAGCTTTGTTGACGAAACCTTCCGGGAACTAAAACGCCTGGACATTACCCCCATAGTTGACTTATGCCACTTTGGTGTACCCGACTGGATAGGTGATTTTCAGAATGCAGACTGGCCTCATTATTTTGCTGAATTTGCCGGTGCCTTTGCACGTCGCTTTCCCGACCTGCATTTATATACACCTATAAACGAAATATTTATTGCTGCTATGTTTTCGGGCCAGTACGGCTGGTGGAATGAAAGTTTAAGCAGCGATAAAGCCTTTTTAAACGCACTGAAAATATTGTGCAAAGCCAATGCATTGGCCATGCAAGCTATTTTGGAAGTACAGCCCGAGGCTACTTTTATTCAAAGTGAATCATCAGAGTATTTTCACCCCGAAGATCCAAGTTGTCGCGATCTGGCCGATTTCCTAAACCGCAAGCGTTTCCTGTCGCTCGATTTTTGTTATAGCCATCCCGTAAGTGTAACCATGTACAAATGGTTGATGGACAACGGCATGACGGATAAAGAATACATGTGGTTTATGAACAATAAAGTGAAAGCCAAATGTATTATGGGTAATGATTATTATATCACCAACGAGCACTTGGTATTGCCTAACGGCTCCACCCAGGCATCGGGCGAGATATTTGGTTACTATGTAATCACCAAACAATATTATGACCGCTACCGCCTGCCGGTAATGCACACTGAAACCAACATCATCGAACCCAACTCTGAAATGTGGCTGCATAAAGAGTGGGCTAACTTATACCGCTTTAAGCAAGATGGTTTCCCGATTGTAGGCTTTACGTGGTACAGCTTAACCGACCAGATGGACTGGGACTCGGCCCTGCGACACAATGCTGGTAACGTTAACAAACTGGGCTTATATGATTTAGACCGTAAAATACGCCCGGTAGGTAAAGCTTACAAGCACCTGATTGAAGTTTGGAAACCGGTACTGGCCGATGAAAGCTTTGGCATCCAAACTTACATATAACACCAAACACTCAATTTATTTAAAGCCACGCCAGTGGCTTTTTTTGTATTCCGTACTTTTTTGGCTGATATTTGACTTATCAATAATCAAACTTAGATGGCCGACGAAAAAATTATATTCTCGATGGCGGGGGTTAACAAAATTTACCCGCCTCAAAAACAAGTGCTTAAAAATATATACCTGTCGTTTTTTTACGGTGCCAAAATTGGCGTAATCGGTTTAAACGGTTCGGGTAAATCATCATTGCTTAAAATCATCGCCGGGCTGGATAAGTCTTTCCAGGGCGAAGTAGTATTCTCGCCGGGCTACTCGGTGGGTTACTTAGCGCAAGAGCCTCAATTGGATCCGGAAAAAACCGTGCGCGAGGTAGTAGAAGAAGGCGTTGCTGAAATTACTTCCATCCTGAAAGAGTACGAAGACATTAACGAAAAATTTGGCTTGCCCGAATACTACGAAGATGCCGATGCCATGGATAAACTGATGGCACGCCAGGGAGAATTACAGGATAAAATTGATGCCGTAAACGCCTGGGAATTGGACTCCAAGCTGGAGCGCGCCATGGATGCCCTGCGTTGCCCCGACCCGGAAGCTAAAATTGGCGTACTATCCGGTGGTGAGCGCCGCCGTGTAGCGATGTGCCGTTTGCTATTGCAAGAACCGGATGTATTATTGCTGGATGAGCCAACCAACCACTTGGATGCAGAATCTATCGACTGGCTGGAACAACACTTGAAACAATATAAAGGAACTGTTATTGCTGTAACGCACGACCGTTACTTTTTAGATAATGTAGCCGGCTGGATTCTGGAACTTGACCGTGGCGAGGGTATTCCGTGGAAAGGCAATTACTCGAGCTGGCTGGATCAAAAAGCGAAGCGTTTGGCTCAGGAAGAAAAGACTGAAAGCAAACGTCAGAAAACCTTGGAACGCGAGTTGGAATGGGTACGCATGGCCCCTAAAGCCCGTCACGCTAAAGGCAAGGCCCGTTTGGCTAACTATGAAAAACTGGCTTCGGAAGAAGGCAAAGAACGCGAAGAAAAACTGGAGCTGTTCATTCCACCAGGCCCGCGTTTGGGTAATGTGGTGATTGAGGTGAACAACGTAACCAAAACTTATGGCGACCGTGTATTGTTCGAGAACTTAAATTTCTCGTTGCCTCCCGCGGGTATTGTAGGTATCATTGGCCCCAACGGTGCAGGTAAAACTACCTTGTTCCGCCTGATTACCGGGCAGGAGCAGCCGGATAATGGTACCTTCCGCGTGGGCGAAACGGTAGCCTTGGGTTATGTTGACCAGATGCACGACGACCTGGATGCCAGCAAATCGGTTTGGGAAAACATTACCAATGGACAGGAAACTATTTTGCTGGGTAACCGCCCGATAAACTCTCGAGCCTATGTATCCAAGTTTAACTTTAACGGCGGCGATCAACAGAAAAAAATTGATGTGCTGTCGGGCGGTGAGCGCAACAGGGTGCATTTAGCCATTACGCTAAAAAAAGGGTCGAATGTGCTACTACTGGATGAGCCGACTAACGATATTGACGTGAACACCTTGCGTGCATTGGAAGAAGCACTGGAAAACTTTGCCGGCTGCGCCGTAATCATCAGTCACGACCGTTGGTTTTTGGACCGCATCTGTACCCACATCCTTGCCTTTGAAGGCGACTCGCAAGTTTACTTCTTTGAAGGCAACTACAGCGACTACGAAGAAAATCGCAAAAAACGCCTGGGCGATGTAGCGCCTAAGCGCATTAAGTATAAAAAGCTGGTAGGGTAAGAACTGTAAAAACAGAATTCAAGACGCTTTTATATAATAAACCCCCAATCATTAAATTCTAATTTAGGATTTAATGATTGGGAGTTTTAGTTGGTGTTTATTTAATAAAGTATTTTTTTCGCTATCGTAATTCGGCAGGTAGCCATGTAGGGTATTGTCTAACAGCCTGTTTAGCGGTTGTTGATATTGGCACTTGCCATTTATCAAAAAAAGATGATAAATCTTTTTTTGATAAATGGCACATACAGGTAAACCAATAATCTCGTCTAGCTTCTAGAGTTGCGGGATATTGTTGCTCGGGTAATGCACGAAATGTTTTAAACACTTGCTCAATAAGTTGCCAGCCAAAGTCCTGAATAACCTGAATATACATTTTCAGAGCCAGAAACGGATCCTGACCAAATTTTTCGAAACTGGGCTTACCAGCCATATATTTTTTTATACTATCCGTTACTGCCTGTTTAGATGAAATGTTTTCGTGATTGTAAATGCCTTTGTGCAATACTTGGTCATATACGTACATAGTATATAGGTTCACAGTCACTTCGCTCAGCTCCTTGTAATCAATTCCCCAAAACTGATGCCGGTGCCCCAACTCATGAAAATGCCCCCATGATCCTTTGCTACGCAATAAACTTTCGTTCAACATCAATTCGCAACTTTCGTCATCAGGCGCTACAATTCTGTTATCAACAGTGAACATATAACCGTACGCCACCTGCCGGTCAATAATAATGCGTTCAGGGTGTTTCCGTGTAGGTGATATCTGGGCTAAGCGGGCATCAGCATCCATTACTTCGTCCCAAAACTTCATGAGCTTTTCAGGATCATCCAAATTGCGGATGCGGTAGGATGGTACGGTTAATATAATCTTATCGGTAGCTAGTTCCGCCCATGGTGCCGGATAATTGCGTATGGTTTGATTCCAATTAGCCAGGGTAGTTTGACCTAATTTAAAAAACGGACTTTTTACTGCGCTGTTTACCTGTAAATTAATAGCTTTTAAAGTTGAGGTATCCGGAATGTTAATAAGCAACAATCCGCCAAAGGGTGAGTAAATTTCAGTTGTTACTTTATCCAGCTCAAAAGTTTTGGTGAGTGCGACTGCCGACCGCGTAAAGTAAGGCATGTGTTGCAAGGCATCATCATGCACGCCTATTTGCGCTTTTAGGTGTTGGGGTAAGTATGCTACAGGAATGGTAACAGTTACCTTTTCACCTGCGGGCACATATAAGCCTGTACTGTGCCAACGGTAATATACCGGATGTGGCTCCAACAAACCCTGAGTGCCTACTTTAACCGGAATAGTAATCTGTTCGTTGACCCGAGCTGCGCTGGCATCTACCTGTCCCGGAAATTCTTTACTATCCGGATCTACGTAGTTTGCCAAAGGGTGCCGCGTTTGCTGCTGTGCGGCCAAAAATTTTTGTGTCTTATAGGTAAAATAGGTTTTAGTATCGCTCTGCGAAACAGGGTGTGCCAATGAAGGTACAATGAGCGGCTGCCGGGGCGGACTAAACCAATCCGCTATGGAACGGCTCAGGGTTGTAGTATCACTATTATTGTTTAAATAATTGGCGATAGTTGATGCGTATATACCATCCAGTACAAACCCGGGCTTTTTAACTTGTGCTAGTGTGGGCACAATGTGAAGATATGGCGGTAGATGGTGCATGTTTAAATCGTTATTACTCCCATCTGGTGTAACAAACATGGACAAGTGATATAAACCTGCTTTCATGAAAAGCTGATTAAGATTGGCATCATAATAATCAAGTTTATACTGCTGCATTTGATCGGCTACCGGCGACCCAAAAATTAGCGTACCACCCTTACGGATAAAGGCTTCCAAACTATTTCTTTTCACCGAATCCATTACATCCTGCGTTAATATAATCACATCGGCATCACTACTGATGTTTGCGGAATCTAAAATGGTTTTAACGCGTGCCTGCTTCAGAAACATAACCAAATCGGGATTATTGCTTACAAGCTGTACTTGCTTTTTGCTGGCATGATGAGCCCATATCAAAGTATTTTGAAGTAATTTCTGAACATTTTGATTGTTCAGTAATGGCTTTTGCAAGTATTGGTTAGAGCCTATAATCATGATCTTTCCCTTATCTAACCGCGAGGTTAGGATAACACTAAGCTGCTGGTTATACTCCCGAATAGTTCCAGCTGCTATAGTTTGTGAGCGCTCATCCAAAGGCAAAGTGGCACACACACGATGCGGTGTATCAGGAAATGGAATTTGATTGATGTTTTTTAAAAGTACTGTGCTATCCGGATACTGGGCCAGCACCCGGCTACTTAATAGTAATAAACCAAAAAACAAAAGGTTGGTAATTTTAGTGCATAATGAAAGCCATTTGACGCCGGGTTGATTTGTGATCATATAAAGGTATAAGGTTGAAGCTGATAAAGTTCAGTTTTCTTACTAAGTAAGTGCTTCTTCAGCAAGAATGCAAGACAATACTAACATGCCAATAGCAAAATACTTGCGGAGTAAAAAATTTTGAGCTTTAGTATAGGTTACTCATTGGTCGTTTACTGGCGCAGGCATTAAAGGGTCTATCAAAAGTCTTCAATATTATAATTAATCATTATTCGAATCAGGTAATGATTAATTATAATATATATTTGTTTATCAACCTGCTTACATGTCAACCTTAAAACCTGTCTTCATTTCTGTCATCCTGTGCCTCATCTTTACAACTGGGTATTCGCAACCTCATTACAAAAGCACATACTCTCTGAAAGGCTATATTAATCTTACTATAGATATTTCAGCTCTTAAAGATACAGTAGGAGTATTTGATATCCGCATAGGCGGCGGAACCCAGCATTTAAAAAGAAAGAACAATCAACTGTTCGTTAAATATTACATGGATGAACCTCGACGAGCGCACCTGATGTTCTACCCCCGAGATACCATCAAGAAGTACCCGAACAAATCCTTAAACTACATTCCTGCTAGGTTCAACGACTATTTTGAATTCTTAGCACATCCGGGTATAGTTAATATTGTTGCTAAAGGTAATATACACAGCAGCCAAATCATCAACGCCAGTCAGCCACAAAAAGACTACACTGCTCTAATACAAAAACAACAGAATTTTGAAAAAAGCTTTGCGCAGGAAAACAATGCGCTAATCCAGCAAATAAAAGTTGTGCGTAATAAGAAAACTAAAGACTCATTACTGGCTATTTGCTACAAAACAGGTAATTTAGCATACCAGAAGTACAACAACGATGTGGTATTAAATTACATCAAACGCAATCCGGATTCGCCAACTGCATTGCAACAACTTGAAGAATATTCTTATTCTAATTTCGTCAAATTTGATGCACTGGCATCTTTATACAAGAATTTTACAGATAGAATAAAAGCGCTACCAACAGCAAAGCGGATTTACAACCAAATTGATAATCATCAGTTTTTTGAGAACAATCTCGTTGGAAAAGCAGCTCCGGACTTTACGTTAAAGGATGTATCGGGCAAAGATGTTTCCTTACATGATTTTAAAGGCCATGTTACTTTGTTGGAGTTTTGGGCAAGCTGGTGTGGCCCATGCAGGGAAAACAATCCTGATTTGGTTAAAATCTATCAAAAGTATAAAGCAAAAGATTTTAAAATCATTGCGGTATCATTAGATTTCAAGAAGGAACCGTGGCTCGAGGCCATAGTCAAAGATAGACTTACCTGGACGCATGTATCCGAGTTTAAGGGCTTTGATGGTAAAGTGAGCAACCAGTATCACGTTTTTGGAATTCCGGGCAATTATTTGATCGACGCAAATGGAAAAGTCTTAGCAAAAGATCTGGAAGAAAAACAATTAGACGAACACTTGTCTAAATTATATCATTAATAAGTTTTATAATAGGCAACAATTAAGTAACTCGAGACGCATTGATTTGCCCAAAACAATAAACCGATTTTTACACATACCACATTAAGCCGGTCGAGTTAGGTATTGCAATAAATAACAGTGCGTTTAATAGCATATACTACACAGTTTGATTTATTTAGTCCCTATTTCCCCATAATATCCTTCACCCTCGCCCGCACTTCTTTAATTAACAGCGGAAAAGCAGGTTCGGCCATGCCGCCGTGGTCAAACCCTTGCAATTCGAACAGGCGGGTTTGTTTGTGGCCGGTCAGTTTCATCATGCGCAGCATATAGGCATTTTCTTCGTAGCGGCCCAGTAGCTCCATTTCGCGGTCGCCGGTGATGAGCAACATGGGTGGGGCGTCGGCACGTACATGATACAAGGGTGCGTATTCGTCTATGATGGGTTGGGTATCTTTTATGCCCCGCTCCTGCCGCACGGTAAAGTGGGTAATGCACTGCCCGCTAAAGGGTACTAGCTCGGCAATGCGGTTGGCATCTATGTTATATTTTTGCAAATACTTTTTATCCAGCGTAGCCATCATGCCCAAATAACCACCGGCCGAGTGGCCTGTTACAATAACCAGTTTATTATCACCGCCATACTCGGCAATGTGCTGAAATACCCAGGCAATAGCCGCCGCCGCATCTTCAATATAAGCAGGTGCTTTGGCTTGCGGCGATAAGCGGTAGCCTACACCCACCACGGCAAAACCTTTTTCGGTTAAAGCTTTCGGAATTTCTTTGTTGCCGCCGGTGATACCGCCGCCGTGAAACCACACTACAGTAGCAAAGTTTTTTACGCCTACAGGGTAGTAAATATCCAATTTGCAACGCTCGGTGCGGTAGGCATCGCCAGCATTGTCAGCGTAATAAGCTACATCTTTTTTGGTAGTATATTTTTGAGCCAGTGCTGCGTTACCAATCAACAGCAAAATTACCAACAGCTTTTTCATGCAGGCAAAGTAAAAATTATTAACCGGATATTGGAGATTGCTTTTTTATTCGAGCGTATCATTTCTGTTGCTTTTAACAACCAATGTACCTTTAATTACCGTATGAATAGCTTTCAGATTACTGATATTTTGCAATGGATTGCTATTTAAAATGAGAATATCAGCTTGCTTTCCGGCTTGCAGGCTACCACTTTGCACATCCATCCTCATTACTTTGGCCGGTACTATGGTGGCCGTTTGCAGTGCTTGCAACGGGGTTAAACCAGCCTGCACATATAATTGCAGTTCATCGGCAACAGTACCTTCATTATCTGTACCGGCAACTACAGGAATGCCTCCCTTATAAAACATCCGCAGCAGGTTTTTATAGGTATTCAGTTTGGTATCGCCGATGAGTGAATAAACATTTAAGGTGGGATCTATATAAACGCCATTTCGCTTAAGCATGGCTATCAGATCTTGGTTATTATCTTCGAGCGTGCCTTGCTTACCAAATTTAACAGCATTCATAAAGTAATGTATATGACTAATGCTTTTAACGCCCTGCTCAATAAAATGCTTGGCGGTAATACCCACCGGCAAATGCCCTACTACATCCATATTATACTTACGGGCTTCCTGCACAATGTTTTGCACATATTTAGGTTTAACCGAACTGTAAACTTTGATTTGCTGAAAACCGGCGTCATGATACTTTTTTACATTAGCTTTGATCTCGTCGTCGCTGGTAGCCAGCATGGTTCCCAACGTTTGGTCCGATTTTCCGTCTAATACCCCCGCACTCAAAATATGTGGCGCTAAAAACCCGGCTTCCGCCGTTTTGGATTTTAAAAGATTGATCAGGTCAAACTCATTAGCCATATCCCGCACTGTGGTTACGCCCGATAGCAGCTCGGTACGCAGATTATCGGGATGAAACAGGTGCACATGCATATTCCACAAACCCGGTGATATAAACTTACCTTTCGCATCTATCACCTGCGCATTAGCCGGGATGCTTTGCCCTTCGGCCTTACCTGTGTACACGATCTTACCGTTTTCTATCAGAAGCAAGGCGTTGGGCATTATGGCACCGGTATGTACATCAATTAGGCTGCCGCCGGTAATCGCCAGTTTATTATATGTTTTACCTAAGCTATTATATTCCTGACGGTAGGCATCAACTAAGTAGGTGTTTGATTTTTGATTGAACTGCAGAAAAAAGCTTTGGTACTTATCATTCAATACCTCGCGGCGGTCCCCCTCTGTATCGCAGGTCACCAAAAATATAGCATTAAACTGCTTATCCATCCATAGCAGCTCGGGTTTACTGCTGATGCCTTTAATTTGGTAAACTGTAAGCAGCTGGTTACTGATTATACTACTATCGGTGCCCAAAATTTTGATGCTAACAGGCCGATGCGTTAATGCCGTCTCCATTTGTACCGGGCGATTAGCCATCGTCCAACCCAAAATTAGCATTTGTTTTATGGCGATAGATCCGTTATCGCTAACCGGAGCCATCTGATCCAATTTCAATACCGTATCTATTTTTTCTAACTTAAAGCGTGAGGTGTTACCCACCGATCGGTAAACAATCTTACCATCACGTGCGCTAATGGCGGCATCCAGTTTTAAGGCATAGCCTCTATCGTTAGTATTGACATGAACGTCGTAAGCTAAATCTTCACCCAGTTTACCTTGTACTTGGCAAACTTCGGTACCGATTTTCTTTTCGAGCTTATAAACGGAATAAGTTTCGTTGACTTGGGCATATACTATACATGGCATCACACCCAGCAAAGCCAGTGGATATAACAGGTAGTGGATAAAGGTTTTCAAGGTTGTGATTTAATGAATAATGCCGATAAAATACTAGTTAAATAATAAAATTCAACATAGAATTTTATTATTTAACAATCGGCTTTTTCTGCAGACAATTTCCGTAAAACAAAAAAGGCCGATCTTTTCAGATCGGCCTTTGCAAAAATTTATTTACCAAATGCGTATACGCTGGTTTTCGGGTTTGTACAGCTTAGCGCCGGGTTGTATGTTGAATGCTTTGTAAAAAGCATCCATATTAAATACCGGCCCGTTTACACGGTAACGTTCCGGCGAGTGCGGATCGGTATTGATGCGCATGCGCAGGGTTTCATCACGATCTTTAATGCGCCATACCTGTGCAAACGATAGGAAAAAACGCTGATCGGGCGTTAAGCCATCAATCTTTTTATCGCTTTTGCCTTGTTCGGTATTTTTAAAGGCTTGATATGCAATTGCTAAACCACCAATATCGGCAATATTTTCGCCCAATGTGAGTTTGCCATTTACGTGCATGTTGTTCAGTACTGTAAAGCCATTGTATAAATCAACTACCTGCTGGGTTTTGGCTTTAAACTTGGCTGCATCGGCAGGGGTCCACCATACTTTCAGGTTACCGTCTTTATCGTACTGGCTGCCCTGATCGTCAAAACCGTGTGTCATTTCGTGACCAATTACGGCACCAATAGCGCCATAATTAATTGCATCATCTGCATTCTTATCAAAGAAAGGGAATTGCAAAATACCGGCCGGAAATACAATTTCATTGAAGCTTGGGTTGTAGTAGGCATTTACCGTTGGCGGCGTCATCCCCCACTCGGTTTTATCTACTTTTTTATCAACCTTGGCAATCATCTCTTTATAGTTATGCTTGCTTACTGATTGCATGTTTTTATAGAAGGCGTTGCGATCTATCTCCACATCATCATACTTTTTCCATTTATCTGGGTAACCAATTTTTTTGATGAAGGCGTTTAACTTACCAGTAGCTTTTTGCTTGGTTTCGGTACCCATCCAATCCAATTTCTGAATGCGCTCGCGGTAAACGCTTTGCAAGTTATTTACCAGTGCAAGCATACGGTCTTTCGCTTCCGAGGTAAAATATTTTTCGGCATACAATTGGCCCAGTAGTTCGCCCAAGCCGCCATCTGTGGTAGATACCATTTGCTTCCATCTTTCGGTAGGCTGTTTCTGACCATTCAGCGTTTTACCAAAAAATTCAAATCGAGCATCGCGGAAAGGTTTGCTCAAGTATCGCGAAGCATCATTCATAGCCACAAACTGCAATTTGCTTTTCCAAAAGTCAATTGGCTGTGATTTTAGCAAATCATTCAGTGCCTTGTAGTAAGCCGGCTGCCCTACCAGTATAGTATCAGTTTTAACGTCCATACGGCTCAGCAAATCTTTCAGGTCCAAATCGGGCACCTGTTTTTGCATATCGCCAACAGCAAACTTATGGTAATTTTTAACCGGATCGCGCAATTCAACCGGGGTAGAGTGTGATTGAGCTAGTGCGGTTTCCAACTTTAGGATGTTATCGGCATTTTTAGATGCGGTTGCCGCATCGGCACCGGTAAGGGTAAACAGTTTGGCAATGTATTTTACATAAGCTGCCCGTATGTTTTTCGTAGCCGAATCGGTATTAAAATAATAATCGCGGTTAGGCAACCCTAAACCCGACTGATCAAAATGTACTACGTTTTTAGCGCTGTTCCGATCATCGGGGCTTACATAAAAGCCTAGTAAAAAGCCATCACCATCTTTATAACTGTCGGCAGCAAATTGGATCAGTTCTTTATAATCTTTTAAGCCGTTAATTTTAGCCAATAAAGGTTTTATAGGCTCATAGCCTTGTTTATCAATAGCCACGGTGTCCATACCACTCGCGTATAAATCGCCTACCTTTTGCGCATTGCTGCCTTTGTCATTTTCTTTACCTGATACTTCCTGTAGTATCGTTCTCAGGTTTTTCTGGTTATCATCATACAGCGTATAAAATGATCCCCAACCAGTTTCGGATGCAGGGATCTCCGTCTTTTTATACCAGGCTCCACTAGCGTACTGAAAAAAGTCGTCGCCGGGTTTTACGGTGGTGTCCATACCTGTTTTATCAAAAAAAACGGTACGTTTCGGCGCTTCAGATACCTCTCCCGACTTTTGGTTACATGCGGTTACAGCTAATACCGGCGCTGCCAATATTAGCCACTTCATATATTTCATGGTTATAATTTTTGTTAAATATGACGAACGAAGGGTAATTAAGCAAATGCCTCTTTAATTTGTTACACAGCATTACTCTTAAAACAACTATAAATTGTTGATAACCAACTTAATGTTAACAAATAAATCATCTGTGCGTTACGTTTATATCATTATGTATCACTTACTTTTATAGACCCTTAAAAGGTCAATTAAAATCTAACTAAAAAACATTTTTTATGACCTGGAGAAAATTTAGCGGCGAAGTGCTGCGTACCCCCATCCTTGAAGAAGTAGAACACACTATTGAGCGCGAAACCACCCTGGGCAACAAACTGAAAGTTTGCATTGGTACCGACTCGCAAGTAAAAGGCACCGTAACAGATTTTGCTACCGTAATTGTTTTTTTACGCGAGCAGCGCGGCGGGTTTATGTACATCCATCAGGAACGCACTTCGCAAAAAATGAGCATCAAAGAACGTATGCTGAGCGAGGTGCAAAAATCAATTGACATTGCGTATAAACTATGCGACCTGCTGGATTTGTACGATGTTGACTTGGAAGTACATGCCGATATTAACACCAACCCCATGTTCAAATCAAACCAGGCCCTGCACGAGGCTATGGGTTACATCCTCAGCATGGGCTTTGTGTTTAAGGCCAAGCCCGAGGCGTTTGCCAGCTCGTATTGTGCCAATAAAATGGTGCAGTAAGGTTGTTGGGTATGGCTTTAAAACTACATACTTAAAACCGTTTGCTCGTTCTATGCGTATCATTAATTGTGAAAACTTACGAAAAACGCTGGGAGCAGTTTATGCCGATTAGCTTAGACAAAGCCTGGGACTTTTTTTCGTCGCCGTTGAATTTGTCGAAAATAACGCCGGCCGACATGCGATTTACTGTAACCTCTAATTATACCGAGGATACTAAGATGTATGCCGGTATGATTATTACCTACAAGGTATCGCCGTTATTTGGCATTAAAATGAACTGGATGACGGAGATTACTCACGTGGTAGATAAGCAGTATTTTGTAGATGAGCAACGCTTTGGCCCGTATGCCTTATGGCACCACCAGCACCACTTTAAAGAGGTGCCCGGCGGTGTTATGATGACCGATATTTTACACTATGCCATACCATATAGCGTAGCAGGCACATTGGCTAATAAACTGCTGGTAAACCGCAAAATAAATCAAATATTTAAGTACAGGGAAAAAGCTATTAATCAGTTTTTTAATAGTTAAGCTTTTTGTCGAAGATATTATCCAGCTTAAATATCATTGATGCAGTTGCAGTAGTACCGATGCCCGTATTTTGCCCAACTATAAACTGGCCTAAACTTAAAAACAAGGCCGTTTTGGTATTGAACGAATGTCCGTAACTTAAACTTACCTGTGTGTAGGCAAAATCGCGAGTGGTGTAAATATTTTGAGTATAAGTTTTGATGCTACTGGCCGAAATTAGTCCGGATGCGCCCAACGTAATCTGGTCGTGAAATTTACGATCGAGCGTTAAACCAAAGGATGCACTGAAGCGGTCTTGTATAGGACCATTACTGCCAAGGTATTGACGTAAGCCGTTTTCTAAACTTAGTGAATAAAATTTACTGCCTATTTTACCAGCACCCGAAAAGCCCAGCCTCAGTTCGCCGCCTTTTTGCCCGTACCCTAAGCTTTGGCTGGCACTGTAAAGCGGTACAATAGCCGTTCCCTGCAAGGTAAAATAATATTTGTAGCCAATATTGGCCAAATAATATTTCAGTCCTGCTTCCATATCACCCACGCCTGATACAGAGGAAGTTCCATACACTGCGTCTTTAAGCGAATAATTAATGTAAGGCACTGATGCAGTTAACGCCAACCGGCGTGATATGCCATACTCGCCATATAAATAAAAGCTGGTTGAGGTAAACGTACCAGCATTAGCCCGGGGCACTTTGTTGCCGTTACGGTCCCAGTCGGATGTTGACCGGAAATAGCTTATGGATGGTGAAACGATGAGCCTGTGCGGGCGTGTAGGCCAACCGCAATAAGCTTTAAAGCTGATTAATAAACATATAACCAGCGTTAATACAGATATTTTATTACCCAATGAATGTCAGTATTAGTTATAATAAATTAAAACAAGCCAAAAGTATCACGCATCCATCGGCCCTCATATTCTTTATAATAGAGTGCCACCTCATGCCCTAAATCCCTAAAAATAATCATATGCTTTTTTACGTTCAGGCTGTTGTAGGCTGCATATTCATTATCCGGCGGCGCTAAATGATCCAGCAACCCAATGCCTACCAGCGTAGGGCACTTAATGTTACTGGCAAAATTTTTTGTATCAAAGTAAGATAGATTGTTCAGTATCTTATCCATATTCAATCCGCGTTGCATACGGATGTAGCGGTTAAAATCTTTTAAAGGCCAATCTACCTTGCCGGGCAAGTTCTTTACATCGCACAAAATTGGATTTTGCGCTGAACAGAGCTTTACCCGATGATCAACCCCTGCTGTAGCAATAGACAAAAAGCCGCCCATACTACCACCTGATACCATAATGTTATCGTGATCCAGTTCTTCGCGTGAGAAGATAAAATCAATCATGCGTACGCAATCCATAATGGCACCACGCATAACGTAACGGTTTTTATCTTCCAGGTTATAGAAAATATAATCGTCGCGCAGTGTACGGATGCGGTCGCGGCTGTTGCCTTGCCCACGTACATTAAGTACAATGATAGCCAAATCCTCATCCGACCCAAACATAGGCTTAAGGTTCACCTGGTAACCAGGTAAGCCCAGCAATACAGGGAACTTTTTACGATGATTGGATGTTTTTGGAATAGTCATCCATCCCCTAACGGTAATACCGCCCAATGATTTCATTTCTATACCATAAACACGACGGTTATCGCGGGATGAATCTGGATATTCGGTCACTTTAAATTCGGGATTCACCTGAGCTAGCTCGTCTTTCGCTTTTTGCCAAAAGGCATCAAAATCTGCCGGCTTGGCGTGCTCTGAACGAATGACTTCGGGGGCCACACCAAACACGCGCTTGATGGTATCGTCATAGTCAGACAGGTTGACCATAATGCTGATCTTATAAAAACCGGAAGCCTGACCTGGTATAGTAAGACTAACCGTACGCTTACTTTTTTTGCCCAGTGACACATTAACGGAGCGATTGGTAAGCGGCTTGTTGCTAAGAGATGATATTTGATAACTGACTGTTCCGGATTGAATGGTATTGTACTTATTATCTAAATCAACTTTATACTGAATAGAACTGTTAGCGCTAAATATGGCGTCTTTTTTTTGTGGCTGGGCAGCAATCACCACCTCGCCCTCGTCTTCCTCGGCCTGCGCTTTAGCTGTTTTTATATCCAACATAAAAGCAATTGCCAAAAACAGAACTAAAAAAAACCTAAAAGTATTTTTCATCAAATGGAATATAAATCTGCCCTTGTTAAGGCAGCTGCATTGTTTACTACTTTTTGAAACACATACGTATTTGGCCTTCAAAGGTTACCGTTAACCCAAATTAACCAGCTGGAAACTAAATTTTAAGCCCTTAATTTGGCACGCGCAGCGACTCTTTCAACCAAAGCAGCTGAAACATAAAATAATCAAAATTCATTTCATGGGCTTTATCTGGCGCTACACGAAATTCTTTCTGATAGGTGGTTAGTTTGTTATACATACCAAAGCTGCAACGTGGCGGGCAGAACTCATCAAGCAAACCTACCCCCATCAATACAGGACACTCTATTTTACTCACAAAGTTTTGCGGATCATAGTAATCCCACACCCCTAAAAATTTTGCTTCAGTAAAGGTACGGTGTACCTTTAAGTAATCCTGAAAGCGGTTAACCGGCCATGTAGTTTGCGGAAACGAAGTTCCAATGTGATAGGCATCATGCATATCAGCATAAAGCGGTAATTCAAACGTACAGGCGGTTACGCGTTTGTCTAAAGCTGCTACCACAATAGCTAATGTAGCGCCTTGGCTCCCCCCTAATACAGCCACTTTATCAGTATTTAACCCCAGATTGGCATGCGCCATAACAAAATCAAGCCCGCGTATACAATCCATGTAAACGCCACGGTATATGTACCGGTCGCGGGTTTCAATGTTGGTTACGTTATATTTATCGGCCTGTGGTGCTACAAAATCACGGCTCATACCGTTACCACGCACATCTATAGCAAATACGGCAAAGTCGGGCTTATCCGTTTCGGGTTTCATGGGTATGTTGTAACCCGGCAACTTGTAAATCACCGGCCAGTTTTTACCTTCAGTAGGTACGGTCAGCCATCCCTTAATTTTTACTTTATCCAGCGAACGCATTTCAACCTTATACACTTTTACATAGCGGGTTGACTGCGTTGCATCTTCGGTTACTTTATACTCGGGCTGCACTTTGGCTAGTTCGTCTTTAGCTTTTGCCCAGAAACCGTCAAAATCGGCAGGTTTGTGCAATTCGGTTACAATACGCTCGGGCGCTACCACAGCCACCCGCTTAACGGTGTCATCGTAATAAGACAAGTTAAATGCAAAATGTATGCGATAAACCCCCGGCTTTTGATGCGGCATCTTAATGCTGTACGTTTCTGCCCCGTGCTTACCTAAACGTACAGATGTACTGCCCGACCATACTTTTTTCCAATCATCGGTCAGCAAATCGTAAGTTAATTTACCGTCCTGACGCACGTTATAAGTACTTTTTACTTTTAGTTTGTAAGCAATCATGCCGTCCTCATCAAACACGGCATTTTTGTGCCCTGGCCTAGCATTGATAGTTATCTCGCCTTTTGGATCGTCACCTTCGTCTTGGGCCAGCGCCTTATTCGAACCCCAAAATGTAAGTAAGCAGCTAATAAAAATAAATATCCTGAAAACCCTGTATGCAGACATGGTATTACTGATTAAACAACAATTAAAATTTATAGATCATAAACAAAGTACCACCTGTGCCGATAGAGGCATTACGACCGGCAAGCGTATAAAATCCGCTGGCAAAAACAGAAACCTTGTTGGTAAACTGATGCCCGAAGCTGGCCGTACCTTTTACATAATAGCCATCGTACACCAAATTGGGATTACGACTTATGAGTACTTTGTTAGAACTAAAGGAAGTAAGGCCGCCTATATCAAAAGTAACCTGATTTTTTTTGCGTTCATCCAGCGGTGTACCTACTGTAACATCATATACAATCTGGTTGGGTCCCTTGTCGTCCAGGTACCGGCGATAACCAGCCTCGGCATTGAAGTAAGAATTTTTCACAAAGGCACCGCTAAACATAAGTTTACCCTCGGCTCCTAAAGTGCCGTAACCCAAGGGCACGCCTGTTGATGTTACCGTATACAAAGGCGCAATTACACTGCCTTGTACTGATATAAAGCGTTTGTATTTAAATGCAACAATATTGTAGCTTAAACCCAATGTAGCATCGCCCAGGCCTGATTCGGTTTGCCGGCCGCCCACGTACTTATTTTGCAGCGAAGTGAAGGGCAGGCTGATATATAAATCGGTTCGGCGGGTTAAGCCATAACCGGCCGTAACGCCAATTGAAACTGAACTAAAGCGGTTGCCGGCACCGGCTTCAACCTTAGTACCGTTAGCATCCCAGTAGTTTTTAGATGTGTAATAAGTAATGGAAGGTGCAATAACATGCCGGTATTTACCAATAGGCCAACCTGCGTGGGCGTTAATGGTACACACCAACAACAATACGTTTAAAAAGTATATTCTTTTCATCCAGTGATATTAATGATACGAGATACAGGAAGCATTTAACTTTTTACCGGTAGGGTAGCTTCTTTAACCGGTTTGTTGTTTTTTATCAAGAAATCCGAATTGCGGATGTAATGATTAAGCGGCTCTTCAATAGTTTTGAACAGCAGTATGGATAAGGCATTGAGCAATACAAACTGCAATACCATGTTTATAATATCATTTTCAAAAGGCGAATGCCAATCCAGGCCTTTCACATCGTACCATTCAAATATACGGTCGTTCAGCCAGTTCATACCATCGTTAATGTAGTTGCGGATGTAACCTAAATGGATCAGATAAAAGATATAAGAACTTTTGCCCAACAGTTCTACAAACGGGTTAGATAGCACCTTTTTCATAATAGTGCCTTCAGTAACCAAGCCGTAAAAAAACAAGGCAATAGAGATAGCTAATAGATAGTTGTTGGTTACAATACCCATCGGATTGTGTAACCCTGCCGACCATCCTTTTGGTATAGGCAACGTAGACATGATACCCACACAAACAAAAATCAGCAAAAAGCCTATGTAGGTATATTTGAAATTATTAGTGCGGTTTACACCTTTCTTAAGCAATATCAAAGCTAATTGTATCCCTACAAAAAACTCAAAGCAACGCCCAAAAAAGGTATGGATCATCATAAAAGTAAAGTTTCCGAAAAAGCCATACCAGTTAAAATGGCTAAACAGCAGCACCAGCAGGGCGCCGAAACAGGTGATGATTACCGGCTGGATATAAAATTTTTTATAATTTTTTGCGATGAGGAAAATGAAAGGTGCCGAAAAGTAAAAGCACTCTTCAACTGTTAATGACCAGCCCTGGGCGATGCCTGTGAACTTTAAATCGTCAAAAAAGCCGCGCACAAAAGTCACGTTCATCAACAGGATACCTGTTGCCGATGGAAAACTGCCGGTTACACCTTTATCACCCGAATAGTAGTAATAAATGAAAGCTCCCAGCGTAAGCAGCAGGTACATTGGGTAGATACGTGCAATACGATTTTTGAGATATTGCTTAAACCAGTTTTTAGTCAGATAAAAATTATCGTAATAACGATACGCAATTAAAAACCCAGATAATACAAAGAATATGGTTACCCCAATGTGAAATTCTTGTAGAAATCTTTGCACATAATGAGGAAAGTTTCCGTCAAAAATATACTCATAGTGTGAAATAAATACCAGGTAAGCGGCTAATGCCCGCACGCCTGTTAGCGCTGGAATATACTTGGGCAGGGATTTTTGCAACACAATAGTTAAAATTAAACTGGGAATTAACGATGTATTATTTACAAAGAAAATACCAATTCAACCTTACACTAACGCCGATCCTTGTATTACACCGCGACTTATTATTTTTTGATCAATATAATGCTGTATTTCAGATTTTTTAAGATTCCAGTTGGGCGCAATCAGCAACTCCCAATCGGATATGCCGAACAGCCGCTGCACCACCACATCCGGGCGTACCAGCGGCAACAACTCGCATAAAAACTCGGCATATTCGTCGAGCGTAAATAGCTTAAACGGTTCGCGTTTATATTTAACGCCCATTACCGAACCTTCTACAATATGCAGGTGATGAAATTTTACAAACTTGATTTGCTTGAAGCGATTGATCTCATCAGCATAGCGTAACATCATCTCTTTGGTTTCCCACGGAAATCCGAAGATCGTGTGCACGCATATATCCAGTTTGCTATTCTCGGTTAGCTTTAAAGCTTTTATCAGATCCTCATGCGTACAGCCGCGGTTTATTTGCACAAGGGTATCATTGTAGATAGATTCCATACCCATTTCCAAATCCACATCAAATCTATCGGTATAGCTTTCAAGCAGGGCTATTTTTTCGGCATCGATACAATCCGGGCGTGTACCTACTGATAGGCCTACAATGTCTTCAGTATTGATGCTTAATGCTTCATCGTACAGCATTTTCAGGTAATGCGTTGGCGCATAAGTATTGGTATTGGGCTGAAAGTAAATGATAAACTTATCGGCCTTGTTGCCTTTACGTGCACGTTCCATACCCTGAATAACCTGTTCGCGCAGTGACGGGTTTTTGCGGGATACCGATGGAGTAAACGAATCGACATTACAGTATGTGCAGCCACCATAGCCCTTAGAACCATCGCGATTAGGACAGGTAAACCCGCCATCCACAATTACTTTAAATACCCGTTGCCCTTCATATTTTTTACGCAGCCAGGCTCCGTAATTGTTATATCCTTTAAACCCTTGTGTAACTGTAGCTTCTGTAACTTGCATGTTATGCAAAGATACAGTTTTTGGTTTGGGATTGTAGAAAGTTGATTTTGGGATTTACAAGGAGGTGATAAATAGAGAGAGTTACTATGATGCTTTATCTATGCTTTTTATTTGTTTATGCTGTTAGTTTAACATCCTTTAGTGCTATTGAACTTACTTCGTCTGCTCATTGCCGCAGGGGCTAGTTCTTTTGTCATAGCTACAAAAGAACCAAAAAAGCCTAGCTGTTGCGATCACCTAACTACCCACACGCCCAACGCTGGCCCGGGCGCAACAGCGGGCCTTTGCGCTTTTTGTCTTAAACCTAAATTTCATTCCCTCACCGCACCTGTTTGCAATCCTTGTCCGTTGCAGACAATACTTAACCTTTCTATCGCTTCTCTACTTTATCATAAAACCCACCGAACGAATTCATTTTTACGGCATCTTCGCGGAAGAAGTCGCCGGGGAAACCCAATGGTATTTGGCTGACCTCATCCAGGCGTTTTAAATGCTCATTGCTAAGCACTACATCTATTGATTTTAGGTTTTCCTGCAATTGCTCAATTTTAGTAGCGCCAACAATAGGAATGCACGAAAAACCTTGCTGAACCGTCCATGCCAGGGCTACGTGCGATGCTGATACGTTCAGCTCATCGGCTATAGCTACTACTTCACGTGTTATGCGTTCGCTGTTTTCATTCAGGCGGTTGCTTTCGGGTTTAATGCGGCCTTTATCGCCACGTAAATATTTACCGGTGAGCGCACCGCCACCCAGCGGAGCCCATGGGGTTACCGTCATACCAAAGTGTTTAGCCATAGGTATCAGTTCGCGTTCGGGTGTGCGTTGTATCAGGCTATACTCTACCTGTAAGGCAATTAGTTGACTCCAGCCCATTAATTCGGCCAGCGTGTTGCCTTTGGCTACTACCCAGGCTGGCGTATCGCTGATAGCAGCGTAATTCACTTTACCTTGCCTGATCAGATCGTCCAAGCCGCGCAACACTTCATCAATGGGTGTAATATTATCCCAAATGTGCAGGTACAGCACGTCAATAAAATCGGTTTTTAAGCGCTTTAAACTGTCTTCCACACTACGCATCATGTTTTTGCGGTTATTGCCAGATGCATTGGGATTGGTTTGATTATCTTTCAGCGTATATTTAGTAGCCAGCACAAAGTAATCGCGGTCATGGTTTTGCAGGTATTCGCCGATAATCTTTTCACTGGTGCCTAGCTTATATACATTGGCTGTATCTAAAAAATTACCGCCGGCATTGGCAAAGGCGTCCATAATAGCGAAACTGGTATCTTTATCAGCACCCCAGCCCCCTTCGGTGCCAAAGCCCATAGTGCCCAAACAAAGTTGTGATACTTTAAGGCCCGACCGGCCCAGTAATTTGTAATTCATAATACAAGCGGATGATTTTGCAATGCAAGTATAACAAAAAAGCGGCTCTGAGGTTCTGGGGCTTTAGTACCTCCGCACAAACAATAATAAAGCTGTGTTGTAGATTACAACATACCGTCCGTTAGATATGAAAATCATTGAAACCAAAACACCGGTTAATCTTGCCGAACTAACCGCTTTTTTGAGCAGCAAACTTGTACCTGCTTTTAAAGAGCGCCGCCAAACCGACATTGGCCTGCAGGTAACGCAAAACGGCAACACTGTTACCGTTGCCGCACCAAATTTATATGATAGCTTTTTGTTTCAGATAGAAGATCTGGGAACTGAACTTCATATCATTAAATCAGAGCACTATACGGATGATGTAAATGTATTAACGCTGGAAGATATATTGAACAGCACCCTGCTGGAATATCCAGGCCGAGATAATATTAATTTTATTGCTGAGGAATCTTAACCTTTTACTGAGAATAAAAGTTTTATATAACATGGGCCTAATAAACAAAAATGTCATCTCAAACTATCGTTCGAGATGACATTTTCTTTTTTACTTTCTTGCAAGATTTTTTATCCGTGTATCCAGCTGAATTTATATTCCAGCATAGGGTTTTTCATGCGCTCGGCAACACGCAGTAAGCGATTAGGCAAACTAGTGATATAATCGCGTGCTTTTTCGCCAGCCTCGTTAAGCTCGGTACGGCTTTCAATTTGCCAGTCTTCTATCAGGTCTTTCAAAATATCAACGTAATCGACAGCCGTATAAATTCCCAAACGCTGTGCTGCATCCGTAAAGTGACCAAAAGTTTGACCTACTTTTAAACCAACCTCGCGCAGGAAGTGAGCTGGCATCACAATCTTTTTGCGCATCATATCTTCAAACGCAATCATGGCCTCGCTGGCATCCACTTCAAATATTTTACTGATAAAGTGTTTATATGCTTTGGCATGGCGGGCTTCATCAGATGCAATAACGCCGCACATTTTTGACAGCAAGGTATCACCGTCCTTTTTTGCCTGTGAAGCTACACGACGGTGTGACACATTAGTAGCCAGTTCTTGAAAAGAGGTATAAATAAAGTTACGGTACGGATCGGTACCGGTGCCTATATCAAAACCGTCAGCAATCAGGTACTGGGTAGAAACTTCCATGGCACGCATGTTTACACGGCCAGAAAGGTATAAGTATTTGTTCAGCAAATCGCCGTGGCGGTTTTCTTCGGCAGTCCAATGGCGGGTCCAGGTCATCCAGCCGCTATGTTCATCTTTATCCACACCCTCTACCATTGATAACCACGACTCATAGGTAGGCAGTGCCTCTTCGGTAATGGTATCACCAATTAAAACAGCTACCAAATCGTAAGATAAACCCTTCGCACTTTCCTGCAATTCTTTAATCTCAGAAAAAAAGGTATCACGGGTAGAATCAGGCAATAAATCAGATGGTTGCCAGATCTGATCAATTGGCTTTAAAAATTCATGCATTTTTTCAAGCATGTATTTTTCTATATGTTTCATCACCTCACGGCGCTTTTCTTCAAAAAATCTCATAATCGTAGTCAGTAGGCAAAGTTAAGCATAATTGCCGGGTTAATAGTTATGTATTAATTATTTTAACGGCACAAAGGATGCCTTGTTTCAAAGTGACGAATTAAATAGTGATATATGAGACGAAATTTATGATGGTTCGTTTAATGTCCATTCTATTATTTTAACACACGGACTATTTGCCTGAAGAATATTGTGCTAAAATGCAAGTGGTGATTGTTAAACCCTCCCTCAATACAAAATCTGTTCATAGGAATTTTTTCCACAGTTTCGGGAAAACAAGCCCCGTGTGTGACACCTCTATTGCAAAATTCTCATTATCGTCATTAGTATAAATCAAATTGTTTGTTCAGATTAATCCATTTTCAAACAGCTGTTTTGTACTTTGTGAGAATATAATTGAGAAGTTAAATGGTCACTTAAATATTTAAAAGCGCTGAGAGGTTATCACATCAAAACAAGCCTTTTTTAAGTATTAGTAAATTAAATGAGCCTGATCTAAGTCTATTAACTTATCAAGACATAGCTTTTTTAACATTAGCCTATGGCATCTCATCCATAAATAAACGCATCTAGTTAAAGGCGTTGTAAGTTAATAATGCAGGTAATTGGTTTGCTTTTTGCAGATTGGGGGTAGGTAAAATACCGATCGGTTATAAAACTTTACAAACTGTTGATGCGTAACAGGCTTTTTAACTATCGCTTTACTATTGATTAAACATATTGTTATTTTAACAACCAAAACTATTTCGGTTGATTTGAACTGTTAATACCCTAATTAATTCGATGATTGCGCAAATCAGCAAAGAAGAGTACCAAAAAGAACTTGGCAAAAAAGCATGGTTTCAAACCAATAATATCATCTGGACGATAATATTTTTATATCCGCTGCTGAGCATTATTGATTTTGTATATGCTACCGATGTATGGGTAGAATTTTTACTTGTACGTGTAATAACCGTAGCCGTTGTTTATGGCTTGTATTTATTTTTCCAAAAAAGCAAAGCCGATTACCGTACCCTTTTACATATTGCTTTCATCATGTTGTCTGCCAGCATGGCTGTATTATGCAATATTGTTGATATTGAAAATTTAACGGTTTACTACCTGGCTTATTCTCTCATTATTCTATTTTTCAATCTCCAGGTTTTCTGGGAACCGGTAAACTCATTTATCCAATCACTTATCGCTATCATCCTGCTCATTATTTTTTATAAAGCTTTAAATGAATACAGTATTGACCTGGTTATTGAAAACGGCGGTCAGTATTTTTTCATTATTGCGCTTTTATCATGCCTTATTCCCATATCGCGTTATAAAGTAATCAGACGTGAGGTAAGCCAGCAATTGCAGATTGAACATTCAAACGCACAATTAAAAACGCAAAACCGGGATATTGTTGAAAAAAACAGCATCATTGATGCCCAGTATGAAAAGCTGCGCAGGCTGGACGAGCAAAAGAACAGCTTTATTAATATTGCCGGCCATGATTTAAAAAACCTTATTGGTTCTATTGTAATGAGTAACAACATGATTTTGGAAGAAGAGTATCGGCTGAGCTCTGACCAGAAAGAGTTTGCACATTACATTGCCGAATCGGCCGACAAGATGCAATACCTGCTTAAAACGTTGATGGATGTTAAAGAAATCGAATCGACCGAAATTAAGTTTAATATGGAAACCTTTGATGCCAACCAAGTGGTTCGTCAGGTTTACAAAGGCTTGATTGATACGGCATCCATGAAAAACGTGCACCTGGTTGATAACATTTTAAAGCTGCCGCTCAATGTTCGGTTAGACCGGGTATTTGCCGGCCAGGTATTCCAGAATTTGTTATCAAACGCTATTAAATTTTCACAAACCAATAACAACATTCGGGTAGTAACCAGCTTACAACGCCAAAAATTTGTTTTTGAGGTAATTGACGAAGGTGTTGCCATTGGGCAGCAAGAACTTGACGTGATGTTTAACCGCTTAAAAACACTAAGCGATGCATCGGGCTCTCCTGCCGAAAGCCGGCTGGGTTTAGGCCTTTCTATTGCCAAACTAATGACACAAGAGATGGGCGGTGAACTGACATACCGCAGCGACGATAACGGAAACTATTTCAAGGTAGAATTTTACGCCACTAATTAATACAACAACGCTCTATTTAAAATGAATAAACTATTTACCCGACTAATTTTACTATTGATTTTGTTTGCCGGGAGAAACGCCCTAGCACAAACCAACATTACATTCAAAACGCTTGGACACGATGATGACGTGATTACCGGTGCAAGCGGGGCTACATCATTCTACTTTAAAATTGACCCGTTAGTTGATATTAATAACAGTAAGCTGGTTATTTATTACGAGCCATCACAGGCGTTAATTAAAGACCTGTCTTACATTAACATATTGGTTGCCGACCAGCCAGTGTACAGCGGTAAACTAACCCGCGATTCGATTCAAAGATTAGTGTTGCCCCTAAATAGCAACTCTTTGACCGAAAATCATCAATACCTAAAAATTCAAATCAAAACTTTGTTGACCATTTCGGATAATAAATGTAAAGATTTGGATAACCCTGCCATGTGGCTAAAAGTAAAAGGTTACAGCTTTTTGTCATTAGCGCAAGGTAGCCGTGCCGCTTATAAAAATATCTCCATCAGTAACAGTTTCGATACTAAAACGGCTATCGTATACCCATCATCAACCAGCCTGAAAGATTTAAAAGCAATTGCCTGGGCTTACTCTCGCATTAAAAAATCAGTAAATACTGGCAACATCAGAATGTACGACTATAACCACGTGCCTGCTGATGTAAAAAATTATGTAATGGTAGGGGATATTGAAAATATCCCGGCCGATAAACGCAAACTGGTTGCGGTAACACCACAAGGCGGCCAGGGGCTTATTTATTTATATAAAGGTCCGGCTGTAACGGATACCACTGCTAATCGCAATGCGTTCGTATCCACAGCTAACGGTGCCCGCCAGGCTTTTGCCAACAACGAAATTTTATTTATTACCGGTGCCGACGAAAGTGGTTATGATAAAGCTATTGCAGCACTAGCTAATCCTAACGTAGTTAATACAGCCTATGGCGATTACCTGGTAGTAAATACTGCCGCTACTGAATTGGCTAAAGGCATCGATCAAAACCGCTCTCGGTTAACTTTCAGACAAGTAGGTGGCGTAAACAACTTTTTGTCGGGCGTTGGTTCATTAAGAAGCGTTTATAATTTCCGCAATAGTGATTTCAGCTTTACACCTAAAGAAATTGAGATCAGATTTGTGGCTAACTACAGCGGCTTAAACGCCGGCGACCGTGGCTTTTTTAACGTATACCTGAATGGTATGCTTATTAGCAGTGAAAAATTGAATGCATCGGGCAAGCTAAATACTTCGGTAAACATTAACCGCTATCAGCACCGTAAATATAATTCACTTACTACCGAATTTCGCTTTTTCCCGAACAGCGGTAACTGTCAGAATGCGTTCCTGAACTTCTTCGCCGAAATTGATGTTGACCGATCTTACCTTGAATCTAAAAACCCGGTTGTTAACAATACATTGAGCTTTTATCAATATCCAGAAGCATTTACATCAGGTTCAACCCGTATTGTGGTAAGCAAGAATTACGCTAAGTATGCAGCTAGTGCAGTAGGCGAGGTTTTGTATGAACTGAATAATAACATTACTTCTAACAACTATCCGGAGTTTAGCTATGCCGATGATATAAGCGATGCAGATTTGAAAAAATCACACATTATTGCTTTACTAAGCAAAGATGATCAGCTGATGGACAAATTTCCGGATGCACCTATCAAATTTAACCATGCTTTCCGCATTTTAAACAATGAAGATAACAAGCCGGTATATGCTTTATCCGACTCGGTATCTAACGGTTTAGCCCAGATATTTTATGGTCGTGGCAGTAACAATGCAGTATTGATTATTACGGCAACCGGCGCACATATGGGTGATGCGTTCTTATCGGCAGCTAAAGCTATTACCGAACAGCTTTCAACACTAAACAGCAATGTTTGTATTGCCGATGTAAACAGCAACAAATACCTGTTTAACATTGAAAAAACAGGTGATAACGTAGAATACACCGATGGTAAAAGCGGGCTAGCCTTATTTTGGGAAAACTATAACCTTTATGTATTGCTTGGCGTATTGGTATTGATATTATTAGGTTTCTTGTACGTACGCAACAAAGTACAAAAATCACAAGAAATTATTAACGACTAAGCTGCTGCTTGCCGTATACAGATAAAAGCAGGGCCTATATTGTTTGCCCTGCTTTTTTATTACTTGAACAAACAAATCAACTTATTTATTTATAATGAGTGCTTTTATTTCGGAAGATTTAATGAACGATACTGTTGCCCAGCCTTACAGTAACGCCCGCGATTCTGAAATTTCCAAAATACTTATCGGAGATCACTTTTTAGCCGAAACTGATTTTGAGAAAATAGATAAGGTATATGCCGAAACAGGCGCATCGTTTGTAAAAATCATCCTCACCTTCGGTTTTATTTCGCGCAAAAACTATGAACGGTCTTTAACCCAAGCCGGTTATACGTTTGAGCAAATACGCGAGCAGCCGTTTGATGATGCTGTGCTGGATAAAATTGACCTAAAATTTGCGAACGAACGTTTAGCGTTACCACTACGCGTTGAAAATGCTAAAGTGGTATGCCTGATGGCAGATCCGACCGACCAGCTTTTTATTGATTTTGTACGGATGACGTACGGCTCGGATCCGCACATAATTGTAGCATCCGATTTGGATATTACCTGGCTAAGCCATAAACTGCTAGGTAACAAATACGTTAAATCGGCCGTTTTTGAATTACTGAACGAAGACCCGGACAATTCAGCGCTGACTACCTTTACTGATAAACAGCTCATTTTTATATTCTCATTCATTGGCTTGCTGGCAGCAGGTTTTGTATTAAGCTTTAAGCTTACGGCTACGGTGCTTAATATTTTCATGAGCGTGTTTTTTTTGATTACTATTTCATTCAAGCTGTTTCTGTCGTTGGTGGGTTCTAAGTTTGAACTATTTCAGGCCGTAACCAAAAGTGAAGTTAAAGCCGTTAATAATGATGAACTGCCGGTTTACACCATTCACCTGCCGGTTTATAAAGAAGATAAACTGATTAAAAAGCTGATATGGAACCTGCAAAGCATCGACTACCCGCGCGAAAAGCTGGATATTAAGTTATTGATTGAAGAGGATGATGATAAAACCCTGAATGCCGTACGCAACCTGGACTTTCCGGCCATTTTTGAGGTAATTGTAGTGCCTTTTCACATGCCTAAAACCAAGCCTAAAGCTTGCAACTACGGCCTGCATTTTTCAAGAGGCGAATATCTGACTATTTACGATGCCGAAGACATTCCGGATACCGACCAACTGAAAAAGGTGGTGGCAATGTTCAATAAACTGCCCGAAAATTACATATGCGTACAGTGTGCTTTAAACTACTTTAACCGTAACGAGAACTTCCTGACCCGTATGTTTACGCTGGAATACTCATATTGGTTTGACTATGTATTGCCGGGTTTAGATACACTGGATATTCCTATTCCATTGGGTGGTACCAGCAACCACTTTAAATTAGCCAACCTGGTTGATTTGGGTGCCTGGGACCCGTTTAACGTGACCGAAGATGCCGATTTAGGCGTACGTGCTTATGCTAAAGGTTACAAAATTGCGGTGTTGAATTCTACCACTTACGAAGAAGCAAACAACGACTTTTTTAACTGGATCCGTCAACGCTCGCGCTGGATTAAAGGCTATATGCAAACCTATCTGGTGCACATGCGCAAGCCATCAGCGTTAATTAAAAAAATTGGTATCAAAGGCTTTTTAGGCTTCACCTTCTTTGTGGGCGCTACGCCAATTATGTTTCTCATTAATCCTATACTCATCGTCATTTTTGCCGCTTACGTCATATTTGATTTGGACATCATCAGAACCTTGTTTCCTGACTGGGTGCTGTTTATTTCTATTTTTAACCTGATGGTGGGTAACATCCTGATGATTTACGTGAACATGATGGCCGTGTTTAAACGCCGCTTTTATGAACTCATTCTGTTTGCCATTGCCAATCCTATTTATTGGCTTATGCACTCTATAGCTGCTTACAAAGGCTTGTACCAACTTATTGTAAAACCTTTTTACTGGGAAAAAACCAATCACGGTTTAAGTAAATCTCATACGCAAACAAACGCTGTTAAATGAAACGCTTTAAAACAGTATATCTGGTTGTTATTACCGTTTTGCTGGCAGCCTACTATTTAATGGTAGGTATATACCTTAACAAACACGGATACAGTAACCAGGAATCGTTATTTTATATAGAAAAAGTTCAGATAATTTTTAGCGGCGAGGGTGATAAGCTACGTATTATGGGCTTAACTTCTCCTATTCTGCCTTTTTACATTGTAGTATTCTTCTCGTTGTTTAGCAGTGCACTGGCGCCGGTACTGGCCTCGGCTATGGGTACAGCCTTGCTTTTCTACATCATGGCATCATCCATGATGAAGCGTAACAAGGATAACTTTTACTTCTATCTGCTGACAGGCATTTTTGTACTGCATCCGGGTATACTTTACACGGCTTGCTCGGGCAAATCCATTTACCTGGATTTGATATTGTTTTTCCTGTTCTTCTTGAACTTATTAAAGTATTACAACTCCAACACTACTTACCACATATCGGTAGCCAGCTTGTTTTTTGTGATGCTGATTTTTACTGATTACAAGTTGATATGGCTTAGCTTATTCTTTGTACCACTGGTATTGTCTATATCGTTGCACAGTTTAAATCTGGGCGAAAAAGAATCGCTGTTCAGGCTGTTCATGAGCTTTAACAGTTCATCTCTGCGTCGTAAGTTGATCAACAAAACGTTTTCTATTTATACCATCATCTTTTTGTTGCCCATTGCATCAATCTTAATTTATAAGATGCTAAACCTTACGCATGCTGATGATTTGAACTACTTTATTGACAGTCCTTACGCCACCTGGAACATTATTACCGATAAGTTGGAATATACGGTTACACAAACCATGGGGCAGTATGATATCTCAGAGCTTTCTATCCTGGTGTCTTTCAAAGCGCTTATTTTTTGCCCATTAATTATATTGGCAATATACCTTTTCAAACAGCATACTTACCAAGTACTTACTTTATTAACCCCCTTTGGTTTGATAGAATTTCTAAAAGTAAAGTATGAAAAGGTAAATCTAACTTATGAATACTATCTGCTGTTTTTAATACTGGCTTTACTTTGCATCATTTTTAGAATACGGTTTATTAAAAATCAGAGTTCGCTAAAAATTTGCCTGGTAGCGGTGATTGCTGTGCAATGTTATATCGGCTACGTATTTCTGAACAAATCGGCTATTAAGGAAGAAAGGAACTTTGCACAGGCTGTTGTGCATAAAGATACCGCCCCAAGAATAGAGCAAGAAAGTTATGATTTGGCCGGCTATATTAAACATATGCCCGAAGGCACACACATACTGGCCGACGACGCGGTAGCCTATGCTATAGTAGGTTATACCAACGATATTCACCGTTTTACTATTCCATTCCAGTCAGAGTACCTGAGTGCAGTAGAGGCACCCGATAAATACAATGGTTATGTATTAATTGCCAATACCGCCAACCCCATGCTGGGTTACACACAGCTTACGGAAGCTTACCTGGAAAGCATCCAAACCAAAAACTCTGCCCTGAGGCTTACTAAAGTTTACATTACAGATAACTGGACATTATACAAGATTATGTAATTGGCCATAATGCAAGCCCTGCTTAATCAGCGGGGCTTGTTTGTTTAATTAAGTATTAAACAATCTTCTCAACCAACAAACTTTTGATGCGTTAAATAGATTATACAACATATTTGATGCTCTTATGGACTATGGTTTTAATGTAATCAGTATTGGCTCTTCGGCAGGCGGCTTATCACCTTTAAAAGAAATTTTATCAAGGTTGCCTGTAAATCTAAATGCAGCTGTTGTGCTGATACCGCATTTGGCTACTCATTTTGAAAGCCGGCTAGACCATATATTGTCGGGTATTACCAATTTGCCGGTAACTAAGGTTACACAAGATGTACAATTAGAACGCAGCAAGATATATGTGATGCCTGAAGGTAAAATGATGTCTGTAGAAAACGGTTATTTAAAACTTCGCGACCGGCTGCCATCCGAAAAAGTAAACAAAGCCATCGATATATTTTTCAAATCATTAGCTATTGATGCTGGTAACAAGAGTATCGGCATTATTTTGTCGGGTGCCGGTTATGATGGGATTGAAGGCGCAAAGAAGATTGAAGATGAAAACGGAATTGTAATAGTGCAGGACCCTTTAACGGCCGAGTTCCCGCTTATGCCGAGTGCTTTGATTGCCAATGATCATCCTGACTATGTGCTGACACCTATCGAAATTGTAAATAAGGTGGTTGACCGGGTTAATTATAGAGTAAGCTTTTAAAGTAATCCGAGATTTTATGCTTGGTTAACAGCTTCTTTCCCTTCACATCTTTTTTGGCAATATCATTACCTATTGCCTAACTTGCGCTTTCCCGTTAACCAGGCCACCTAAGTATGAACCAACAACAAATTCTGGACTATCTGGCGCAGAAGGATATCAGGCACATTAAATTTGCCTTTGCCGATATTGACGGCATTTTGCGCGGCAAGGTAATTCATGCCCAAAAGTTTATAGACGGGTTGGAGCAGGGCTACGGCTTTTGCGATGTTGTATTTGGATGGGACAGCAGCGACATGGCTTATGATAATGTAGATGTTACCGGCTGGCACACCGGCTACCCCGACAAGTCCTGCCGCATTGATTTAAGCACTTTCAGAACCATCCCATGGCAAAATAATATCCCGTTTTTTATGGCCGATTTTAGCGGCGAAGGTAACGAGGGAGTACCTTGCCCGCGTACTTTGCTTAAAAACATTGCGCAGCAATGTGCCGATATGGGCTATCATCCTGAATTTGCGCAGGAGTTTGAATGGTTTAACTTTTCGGAAACACCAAAATCGTTGGCGCAAAAATCTTACGTCAACCCCGAGCCGCTTACACCGGGAATGTTTGGTTATTCTATTCTGCGCTCGTCGCAACAAAGTGAGTTTTATTATGACTTGCTCAATTTGCTCGAACAGTTTAATATTCCGCTGGAAGGACTGCATACCGAAACCGGACCGGGTGTGTATGAGGCAGCCATCATTCATGATTATGCACTGGCTGCAGCCGATAAGGCTGCCCTGCTTAAAAATGCAGTTAAAGAAATTGCATCCAAACACGGCATTACGGCCTCATTTATGGCTAAATGGACAGAAACACTACCCGGTTGCAGCGGTCACGTGCATCAAAGTTTATGGAGCCTCGATAAAAGCACCAACCTGTTTTATGATGAGAACAATGCCCTGCACATGAGCGACTTGATGAAGCACTATTTGGCCGGACAGCTTTATTGCCTGCCACACATACTGCCCCTGTATGCACCAACCATCAATAGCTATAAGCGCTTAGTTGAGGGTGCATGGGCGCCAACCACTATTACCTGGGGCATTGATAACCGAACCACTGCCCTACGCGTATTAAACTCATCGCACAAAAGCACTCGAATTGAAACCCGTATACCAGGGGCCGATACTAACCCTTACTTAGCTATATCCGCCGCACTGGCCTCTGGCTTGTATGGTATTAAAAATAAATTACCTTTAAACATTCAGCCGGTTAAAGGCAACGGTTATTTGGATAAAAGTAACGGCAGTTTAGCGCCTAATTTGCTGGAAGCTGCCAACACCATGAAAGCTTCGCCTATTGCCAACGAGCTGTTTGGAGAAAGCTTTACCCAACATTTTGCCAACACTCGTATTTGGGAATGGCGTCAGTTTAGCAAACAAATTACCGACTGGGAACTGAAACGATATTTTGAAATAATTTAACCCCCGACCAATGGGTTAAACCACTAATTATGGACCAAGAATTAAGTTCGCTGGTTATCCGGAAAGCCTGGGAGGGGTATGATGCCTCCAAAGTTATCCGCAGTATTGAAGATATCAGCGCTAATGTATCAACCAACTTCGTTTTTCGGATTACGTTCGAAGATGATGACATCATTATAGCCAAACTATCCAACTTTGGCAAATACGAGTACTTTAAGGAAGATCACCGTATTATCCACAGCTTATCTAATAATTTGCTGTACCCCTACGAAAACTTTTTGGCTAAATCATTGCTCAAGAACAACCGGGTGTACATATACCGTTACAAGCAGGGTAAAACAGAAGCTTGGGTAGTGTTTTACAACCCTACCCGTATCCAAGAGCGTTTGCCCCGGCGGCTAGACGAACACCACATCCGTAAAATTGCGCAGCAGCTGGCCAAGTTTCATAAAGCCTGTTCAAGGGTAAGCAAGGTGTTGCCCAAATCGTCAAAAACCATGCGTACGGATATCAACATACTGTTGGAACAAATGGAGCAGGATGAAACCCAGTTTGGCACCCGCGCACAGGCCGATTTGGTTAAGTATCATTGCAGTCAGTTTGTAAAGAACCGCACGCAGTACAATAGAGTAACTTTTGAAAACATCCCGGTTTTTATTGACTGGAACATAGGCAATTTTTCGGTAACTAACCGGCTGGAACTGTATTCGCGCTGGGATTATGACTGGTTTAGAATGAGCACCCGTATGCTCGATTTTTATTTTTTTAGTCGTGTAGTATCAAACGCGGGTGACCGTACGGTGTTCAGTTACCTGATTACTACCATGATGGAAGATCGGTTTATCCTCTTTTTGCAGGAATATCATAAGATCAATCCACTAACCGTAAACGAAATTAAATTTTTAAAAGAGGCTTATCGCTTTTTTATTTTAAATTATGTGATTAAAGATGGTAAACACTTTTTTCATGAACAATATGCTGTAAAATTGCAGCAGGAAGCATACGATATTTATCTGCCATCGGTAGATCGCGACTTTAATGCACAGGTATTGATCGATGCCTTAAAATTGAATAATTAAAAGCTTTTCCTCACTTATACGATGATAGAAACTGTTGATTTTAAAAGCGTAATTGACCAATATAAGGTTATATTTTTCGACTCGTTTGGTGTCATAAAAAACTACAAAGGTTTGGTACCAGGTATTGAAGAAACCTTTGCTTACCTGGAGGCTAATCAAAAAGACTATTACATTGTAACTAACGATGCCTCCCGTAGTCCGCTGCAACTGGCCGAATCATTTAGTAAACTTGGTTTGGATATTATTACGCCAGATAAAATTATATCATCGGGCATGCTGGCTAAAGAATACCTGGATCTGAAAGTACCTGACGGCATTGTAGCTTATTTGGGCACCAATGATTCAGCTCATTATTTAGACAGCTCGGGCCTGCACGTATTACCCTTACGAGACATTAACGAGGATAACGTTGAGAGGGTAAATGCCCTGGTTTTTTTAGATGACGAAGGTTTTGACTGGTATCAGGACCTAAACAAAGCCGTAAACCTGTTGCGCCGCCGTAATATTCCGGCAATTGTAGCTAACACCGATGATGCTTATCCGCTCAACAAACAAGAAATTGCCATTGCCATTGGAGCCCTGGCAGGTATGATTGAAAAGATTACCGGAAAAAAATTTATCCGCTTTGGCAAACCCGATTCACAGATGTTCACTTTTGCTTATGACATGGTTCGCGAAAATAAATCGCTCAACAAAAAAGACATTTTAATGGTGGGCGACACCCTGCATACCGACATTTTAGGGGGCAATAAATTTGGCTTGGATACCGTATTGGTATTTACAGGTAACACCTTACAGCAAAATGCCGAAACCCGAATTAATGCTACGGGTATATTGCCAACTTATATTTGTCAGGCTGCTGTTTTATCCTGAGTATTCAATGCCTCTAGAATAAAAAAGCCCTATGTAATTAGGGCTTTTTTATTTCAGTAAACTATCATGCATTTTCTATCGTTTCTAAAACTTTATAAAATGCATGATATACTGCCCGCAATGATGCAGGATCGGTAATACCTTCATTGATATTTAGCTCGAGTACGGGTTGCTCGGCATTACTTTCGCCTAATTTTTGGTGATGTATAACTAAGTCAAAATCTTCCAGTCGCGCAAAAAGTTCTCTCACATCGGCATCCTCAAAAATGCGGTGCACTTTTTCTTCATTGTTAGATTTAATTACCACATTTTTATCTAAATCGGTATAGCCTGTTTCTACATCCTCCATACCAAAAAACTTACCTATCTCGTCTATAAAATCCTCATCATGTACAGCAAACCGAAAGTCAGATACCAATGATAACGGTGCACGCAGTTCGGTGGTTTCAAAACCTCCCTCAAAACCGCCTCCCGGATCTATATCTACGGTTAGTTGTACTTGTTTGCCACTTTGTTTAATCACTACATCATAATTCAACACATCATCTTCAGCGGTTAAATCTGCTTCTATATTTTGCCAAACATCTTGTTCAGAACTGCCTGAAATTACTTTGATATCTTCCATAACCGGTGCTTTTTTTTGTATAACAACCTGTACTCACATTATGTTTAATGTTTCCTGAAACTGCAGAATTTAACTTTTGTAAAACATATTTTACCTAACTGCATTCATATATATTGCTACGGGCTGATTAACATGATCTTAACAATAATATAATAGCCTGTTACTGAATACACAAGATTTGTTAACTATACTAAAATGGCTTTGAAGAATCTGTTACTTATTTGCTTTATTAATCTGCTTATCTTATTTACCTGCTTAAACGTTTCTGCACAGGTAGATACAACCAAGAAGCTTGATTCTGCCCGACTGGATTCAACAGAACACATTTTAGAGGTACCGGATACTGTTAAAAAACTGGAAAGTAAGTTTGTATCATTTATACCACCGGCTGTATTTGTAGGTTATGGGTTTGGCAGTTTTGTAATACGGCCATTACGCCGTGTAGATTATAGCGTGTACAATGACATGCAAAAAGACCATCCAAACTTTTCATCTAAGTTTGATAATTACTTTCAATATGTTCCGGTAGTAACCGTTTACGCGCTTAACTTAGCCGGTGTAGCAGGTAAAAACCGGTTTATTGACCGTACCATACTCTATGCCATGTCTGAAGCGATACGGGCCGGTACGGTAAGCGTGCTTAAACATGCCACCCATCGCACACGCCCCGATCCTTATGATCGGTTATCTTTTCCATCCGGCCATAGCAGTACGGCTTTTGCCGCTGCCGAATTTATGGCGCAAGAATATGGTGACCTTTCGCCCTGGTACGGTATTTACGCCTACACCTTTGCTACGGCTACAGCAGTACTGCGCGTATACAACAACAACCACTGGTTTAGTGATATCATTGCTGGTGCTGGCTTTGGTATATTATCAACCAAGGCGGCTTACTTGCTTTATCCGCTGTTTCGTAACAAGCTTTTTCACGATAAAGACAAAGACGATAAAAAAGCCACTATATTACTGCCCAGTTATAACAATGGTGTAGCCAGCTTAAGCTTTATCAAAACATTTTAGCCATTTACACAATTATCGCTTACTTTAACATCCGCATACTTTTACTTTATGGATGTTGAACAACTACGCCTGCAACAACACTATGCCAAGCAGGTTAACTGGCTTAAATGGGGGCCCTATCTTTCTGAACGCCAATGGGGAACAGTTAGAGAAGATTATAGTGCCGATGGTGATGCCTGGAACTTTATTTCGCACGATGCGGCCCGCAGCAAAACCTACCGCTGGGGCGAAGAAGGCATAGCCGGCTTTAGCGACGAAAAACAAAACCTATGTTTTAGCCTGGCCTTATGGAACGGCAAAGACCCCATTATTAAGGAACGGTTATTTGGTTTAACCAATGCCGAGGGCAACCATGGCGAAGACGTTAAAGAACTTTATTACTATCTGGATAGCACACCTACACACAGCTATTGCAAGATGCTGTATAAGTACCCGCAGCAACCCTATCCGTATCAGCAGCTGATTGAAGAAAACAAGCGCCGGGGCAAGCTTGATCCGGAATTTGAACTGATTGATACCGGCTTGTTTGATAAAGACGAATACTTTGATGTATTTGCCGAATATGCTAAGCAAAACGAAGAAGATATACTTATCCATTACACGATTTGCAACCGTAGCAGTGCGGATGCTCCTTTACATATTTTGCCTCATTTTTGGTTTCGTAACAACTGGCTTGCAGGCGATACAAAACCGCTGATATTTTACCAAGGCGACGGTTGTATCAGACTACACTCGGCACAATTAGGCACCTATTATGTCTACGCAGATGGCACTCCGGAAGTGTTGTTTACGGATAACGAAACGAACAACCAACGACTTTACCATTCATCCAACACGGCAGCATATGTAAAAGATGGCATCAATAATTATCTTGTTCAGCAGGATAAGAATGCCGTAAACCCTAATCATGAAGGCACCAAAATGACTTTTTGGTATTCATTAACAGTTCCTGCCAAAAGTACAATCAGCATAAAACTGCGCCTGGTTAATAAAAAGCTCTCTTCACCCTTTGCTGATTTTGATGCAGTGTTTGGGCAACGGCAAACCGAAGCCGACTTGTTTTATGCTGAAAAGCAAAAAGAAGTGACCAACCCAGACGAACGCCTAGTGCAACGCCAGGCTTGGGCAGGCTTATTATGGAGTAAACAATATTATAACTACAATATTAAGAATTGGCTCGATGGCGACACTGGCGAGCCACCACCACCGGCAAACCGCCGCACTGGTCGTAATAACCACTGGATACATTTTGTAGCCGAAGATATATTATCGATGCCCGACAAGTGGGAATATCCTTGGTTTGCCGCCTGGGACTTGGCTTTTCATTGCATGGCCTTTGCCCCTATTGATGCCGAGTTTGCTAAAAGACAGTTGCGGTTGTTGGTAAGTTCCAATTATATACATCCTAACGGGCAGTTGCCTGCTTACGAGTGGGATTTTGGTGATGTTAATCCGCCTGTACATGCATTGGCCGCCTGGCGGGTGTACAAAATAGATTGTAAGGCTACCGGCAAAAATGACACTGTTTTTCTGGAAGAAGTTTTTCAGAAGCTGCTGCTCAACTTTACCTGGTGGGTAAATCGCAAAGACAGCGAAGGCAACAACATTTTTGAAGGTGGCTTTTTGGGACTGGACAACATTGGCATTTTTAACCGTAGCGCACCCGTTCCGGGTGGTGGGGTGCTTGAACAAGCCGACGGTACCAGCTGGATGGCGATGTACGCCCTTAATATGATGCGTATTGCGATGGAACTAAGCTTGAGCAATCCGGCTTATGAGAGCATGGCTATAAAATTTGCCGAGCACTTTTTATATATAGCCGGCTCATTGGCCAGTTTAGGCAACTCACTGGGCTTATGGGATGATGAAGATGGTTTTTATTACGATCTTTTACGACGGCCCGACTGCACCAGCGACCGCCTCCGGGTACGTACCATGGTGGGCCTTATTCCCATGTTTGCTACCATTGTGTTTGATGAAGCCAAATGGAAAAGCCTGCCTAATTTAATTGAGCGGCTGGATTGGTTTATGCAGCAGCGCCCGGATTTGGTACAACTGGTAAGCCGCTGGAAAGATACCCAAGGTGACGAACAGCACTTATTTTCATTGCTACGCGGCCATCGTATGAAACTGCTTTTACGACGCATGCTTGATTCCAATGAGTTCCTGTCCGATTTCGGCATCCGTTCTGTATCTAAAATTTATGAACAGCATCCTTACCAATATCGGCTTAATGGCAATGAGTATTCCGTTAAATACACCCCTGCCGAAAGCGATTCGGGTATGTTTGGCGGTAATAGCAATTGGCGCGGCCCTATCTGGATGCCGCTGAACTACTTGCTTATCGAATCGCTTTACCGTTTTCACGAATATTATACCGACGATTTTAAGGTTGAATACCCAACGGGGTCAGGTCAGTATTCTACCTTAGCTGAAATTGCCGATGCGTTAGGCTGTCGTTTAAAAAACATATTTTTACGCAATGAGCAGAATGAACGGCCAGTGTTTGGCGGTCATCCTAAACTGAATCACGATAAACATTTCCGGGATTACATTATGTTTCATGAATACTTTCATGGCGATACCGGCAAAGGATTGGGTGCCAGCCACCAAACCGGTTGGACAGCGTTGGTAGCCTTACTTAAATAAATTTTCAAAATTCACAAACCTATAGGTTGTATAGTGTTTAATTGTTAACAGAACAACAAACTATGAATCGTTTCGAAAACAAAGTGGCTTTAGTAACCGGTAGCACCCAAGGTATTGGTGCAGCTTGCGCATTACGTTTGGCAGCGGATGGCGCTGACATTATCCTGAACGGGCACTCGCCTAAAGATGAGCGTAGCGAAAAACTAATTCAGCAAATTGAAGGCATGGGCAGACGGGCTGCTTTTATACAGGCAGATGTAGGCAAAGTAGCCGATGTAACCAAACTGATTAACGATGCTGTAAGCACTTTCGGGCAGTTAGATATATTAGTTAATAACGCCGGTGTAGAAAAGAACCACGATTTTTGGGACGTAACCGAAGAGGATTATGATTATGTAATGGACACCAATCTGAAAGGGGTATTTTTCGGCATTCAGGCTTTTGTTAAATATTGTATGAGTACAAACCGTGGTGGGGTAGTTATTAACATGAGCTCGGTGCATGAAGAAATCATCTTCCCTCACTTTGCAGCTTATTGTACCAGTAAAGGCGGATTAAAGATGTTAACCCGCAACTTGGCAACCGAACTAGCTCCATTAAACATACGGGTGAACAACGTGGCCCCAGGTGCAATTGCTACCCCTATCAACAAAAAACTGGAAGAAACACCTAAGTTGATGGAAAACGTATTGAAAAACATCCCAATGAAAAGGATGGGTAAGCCAGAAGATGTAGCCGCATTGGTAGCATTTTTAGCTTCGGACGATGCTACTTACGTAACCGGTTCTACTTACTTTGTAGATGGTGGTTTAACCTACCATTACGAAGAGCAATAATATTATGAACGCAGTGTAGAGACACAAAACCTTGTGTCTCTACTTATAAATCTTTCAGATTTTCATAATCGTCGGGCGTGTCAATATCGATACTACCTTTTGGAAATGGTATAGCTATCACCTGATCTTCATATTTGTAAAGCAGCTTTTTAGCCCCTTCCTGCCCTTTTAGGGTAAGCAGTTCATCAAAATATCTTTGATCGAACAGTACAGGTGCGCCAATGGTGTCTTGATAAGTACAGGCAACAATTGCAGCTGCCTTTTCTGCCTTAACTTGTATAAGTTGGTTCAATACGCTTTCGCTTACAAAAGGCTGGTCGCAAAGCATTAATATAGCACCTTCTGTTTTTACCGACTCATTCAGTAGCACTCTTATGCCAGCCGCTATTGAGGTAGACATCCCTTGCTGCCAATCAGCATTAAACACGAATTGTACCTGCTCATTGGCAATATGCGGTTTGATGAGTTCTTCTTTAGCCCCTAAAACGACAACAACCCTACTTGCTATGCTGCTCACGGCCGATTGAATAGCGCGCTGTATCAATGTTCTCTCTTCGAAAACTAATTGCTGTTTAGGTTGCCCCATACGCGATGACGATCCGGCTGCCAAAATGATAATGCCTGTCATTATCTGCTTGGGCTGATAGCTCCTAATTCCTGAACCGTTTCGGGCACGCGGTTGTGTATTACCGCATCCCGGTTACGTAATGATGATCCTGCTTTTTGCTGCAGCACGGCCTGTATTTCGGACAATATGGATAATGCAATTTCTTCTGACGTTTCGGCACCTATATCCAAGCCTGTTGGACCGTAAATACTTTGCAACTGTTTATCGGTAATTGGTATGCCTTCGTCATGTAACTCGTCCAGTATACGCTGTAGTTTCTTTTTAGGGCCCAGGCTGCCTACATAGGTTAACTCTAAGGGCAATAACTGACGCAACATAGCCAAATCGTAATTATAGTTATGTGTCATCAGCACCACAGCAGTACGTTCATCCGGCTTTACCTGTGCCAGTGCCTGATCCGGCTTGGCGAGCAATACGTTTTTGGCCAAAGGGAAACGACTGGCAACTGCATAATTAGTACGGCCGTCTATAACCGTACAATGCCAACCCAATACCGCGGCCATTTGTACTAATGGAATAGCATCATTACCGGCACCAAATACCAGAAGTGATACAGCAGGCTTTAATATTTCCACAAAGCCGGTGAGTTCCCTGGTGCCCATATAGGTTTTATTGATTGATCGTCCTGCTAATAAAACGCTATGTGCATCTTCCAAGATGGTATCTTGTAAATCAATAATATCACATTGGTTAAGCTGCTCATCATCCGACAAAAACAAGCAAGTACCCGGCTGAATACCTTTGCGGTCGGCTAATGAAAATAAGGTTACTACAACCGCGTTTTGCCGCTTGCTTAAAAACTTTTTAAAAAGGCTAATTGGGTTATTCAACTTATCAGCAAAAATGGGCTCAATTAAAATGTGAATAATGCCGTTACAACCTAACCCCACACCTAATTTGGCATCATCATCGTCGGTAGTATCATACGTTACTAACATGGGCTGCTGTTGTGCCATTACCAATCTTGCCTTCCGCAGCGCATCCCCTTCTAAACACCCTCCGCTAATTGCACCGGTTAGCTCGCCATCTTCGGTAACCAGCATACGGGCACCGGCCCGCCGATAAGACGAGCCTTCTACCTGCACTACAGTAGCCAGCGCCGTTTGCTTACCTTGCTGTTGCGCAATGTCAAAAGCTTGTACAATATCTTCTAATTCTTTCATGAAGGAGATGTAAGTGTTACAATAACAGGAATACGAATGTATAGTTTATTGAGGAGAAAGATTTGATGTTCAGTATAATAGATATACAAAATTTAAAATAGCTGTACATCCCAAACCGAACCTTCGGCAAAGGTATCCTCATCAGCCGGCAAACTTAATACCCCTTCTGCTTGCATTAAACTTACCATATCACCCGAGGTAGAAACATCCACCGGCTCGGCAATGATGCTACAGTTTTCTGCGTGCAGTTTAACTAGCAAATGATGGGTTAGGGCTGGTTTAAATGTTATAGCTTTTGATAAAGATGCTTTTGTGACAGGCAATGCTAAACCTAAGCTTTGATACAACCAAGCCCGGAAATACAGCTGATAACATACCCAGGTAGACACCGGATTACCCGGAAAACCAAATATGAGCGCACCATTTTCAAACTTGCCAAACAAAAATGGTTTGCCGGGGCGTTGCGCAATGCTATGAAAAATGGTTTGCATTTGTAACTGCTCCAAAACCTGTGGCAAAAAATCATATTTTCCTTTAGATACAGCACCCGAAAACAGGATGGCATCGTAGTGATTAACTATAACAGCTAATTGCGTACCCATAGCTTCCGGATCATCGGGCAAATGGTATTTGGGGGCGCTGACACCCTCCTGCTCGAGTGCAGCCAATAGCATGTAATTGTTAGATTGCCGTATTTGATGCGATTGTGGCTGCTGATGAATATCTACTAACTCATCACCGGTTGAACATACGGCAACTGAAGGCAGCCGGTAAACCGATACGTTTGATAAACCTACTGATGCCATAATGGCTATGATAGCTGGTGTTACTTTTGTTCCTTCTGCAACCAAAACGTTACCAGCCTGCTCATCTGTTCCTTGTAAATGAACATTTTGGAGCTTAGTGACTTCTTCTATGTTAATTTTAGCCACCCGTTCCGTAATCACCACGTCTTCGTAACGGATAACGGCATCTGTATTGGCTGGCAATACGGCGCCCGTCATAACTTCTAAACAATTTTGGGGATGTACCAACTGCTTTTGCGGCTGCCCTGCAGGCTGTATATCTTCAATATGGAACAACTGGGTGCCATTCTGGAAAGCTGTGCTGTTGATGGCAATGCCGTCCATAGTAGCGCGATGAAACGGCGGAAAATCACGATCGGCTACGACAGGCTGCGCCAGTATACGACCATTGGCTTTTAATAAGTCAACCAGTTCGGTACCAAAATTCTTTTTTTGAGATAAAATAAGTTGAAGCGCTTCCTGAACGGCAATCATGGGTAAAAGGTGTAGTGTAGTTTAAATGCGTTTTTGTTATATAGTTTACTGGTGAACGATGTATTCTTCTTCGAATTCATCCTGCCAGTAATCCATACCGCCCAGTACGCTATAAACAACGGCCTGCGGATATTGTTGCTGTAATGCTTGCGCAGCCTTGTTGCTACGGGCTCCCTTTTGGCAAAATGTAACGATAGGCATATCGCCGTTTACATCGATAACACCGGGATTGAAAGCAGACAATGGTGCAGATATAGCACCGTGCAGACGTTCTTCAGCAAACTCATCCGGCTCACGTACGTCAATTAATTTAAAAGGCTTGCCGGCCTCAAACCAGTCGTGCAACTCTTCAACCGAAAGCAGGGCTACGGTATTACAAACCGGTGCATCATAGCTGCTTTGCAAAGCTTTTATATCCTTATTTTCCGGTTTGGCTTTCAGTTTTATTTTGTATTGATCGTCGTTCAAAAAATCGAATATCTGCAAATAGCCCGAGAGCGTATTACCCACACCTGTAATTACCTTAACGGCCTGTAAAGCCTGCTGGCAACCTACAATACCCGGTACCACACCCAGCACACCCGCTGCATTACAATCCGGTATTTCGCCTGCTGCCGGTGGCTTAGGATATAAGCAGCGATATGTAGGTCCGTTTTGATAATTAAACACACTGACATGCCCTTCATACTGTTGTACAGCCCCATATATGTAAGGTTTAGTCAACATTACGCAAGCATCATTGAGTAAGTAACGAGTACTGAAATTATCAGTAGCATCAATTACTAAATCATACTGCCTTATGATCTGCAAGGCATTTTGTGGGGTAATAGCATCGTTAATTACCCGCAGATTTACGTCTGCATTTAATTCGGACAATTTCTTAGCGGCAGTTTGTACTTTGCTTTGCCCAACTTCATCCTCGGCATATAATACTTGCCGGTGCAAATTGGTTAGGCTAATGGTATCATTATCGGCCAAGCCAATAGTACCTACACCCATACCAGTTAAGTATTGCAATACGGGTACGCCCAGTCCTCCGGTCCCTACTACCAATACCTTGGCCTGCTGCAATTTTTGCTGTGCGGCGGATCCAAAATTGCTTAATTGCGTTTGGCGTGAATATCTATTCATTGGCTGCTTTATATAGCGTAAACGAATGTTATATAATGGTTATCCACCTAAGGCCGACATAGAGGTATGCACCGAACTATTACTCAATGCTTCAGCAGCATAGCCATCCCGTTCGCGTTGGGCTACGGCAGCCAGTATTTCGTGCTCTACATCAACTATTGAGGCTCCTTTACGCAACAAATTACGCAAATTGGCTACTGGTGGGCCATATAAACAGGTGCGCAATTCGCCCGTGGCCGATAAGCGGATACGATTACAGGTACCGCAAAAAGTACGGCTAAAAGATGGTATAATGCCGAAGCTACCTTTGTAGCCGGATATTTTGTAATTCACGGAAGTGGAATTAGCATCGCTGATTAGACGATTTATATCGGTATAATGCTGACCGATATATTCGTATATCTTTTTATAATCCCAATCAGACAATACTTGTGAACCATCGCTGCCATTAAAAGGCATTTCTTCCAGAAAACGCACCGACAACGAATAATTTTTGGTAAGCTCTATAAAAGGAATTATATCTTGAATGTTTTTATTGTTGGCTACTACACAATTCAGCTTTACATCAAACCCAGCATCCAGCAATTGAAATATGCCGGCATACACCTCGTTAAAACTATCCCGGCGGGTGATGTGATGAAAGCGATGACGATCGAGCGAATCCAAACTGATGTTAATTTTACGGATGCCCATGTCCAGTAGTTCGGCCCGGTATTTATTGGAAAGGGTACCATTGCTGGTAACCGTTATTTCCTGCAGCCCTTCTACATTACTAAGCTTGCTCAAAAACGGCATAATGCCATTGCGAACAAACGGCTCGCCGCCAGTAATGCGGATTTTGGAGATACCCAGGTTACAAAATATAGTAGATAACTGCAACATTTCGTCAAAAGTCATCAAATCTTTGCGCGAGGCAAAGTCGATACCTTCTTCGGGCATGCAGTAATAGCACCTGAAGTTACAGCGGTCGGTTACCGAAAGCCGCAGGTAGTTCAGCTCTCTACCATATTTATCTATCAACAAACTCTCTTTCATCCTCATTTACGGGTGGGCATTTACCCAAACGCTGTTATCTTCGTAAAACTCCTTTTTCCAAATCGGCACCGTCTTTTTAAGCTCATCAATCAAAAACCGGCAGGCCTCAAATGATGCATCACGGTGCGCTGATGAAACGCCAACTACAACAACCGGATCGCCGGGACTTTTAGCGCCAACAGCGTGGATCATCACCAGTTTACATAGCGGCCATTTGCTTTGTGCAGCATTAGCTACGTGTTGCATCTGATGCAGTGCCATTGCCTCATAAGCTTCAAAATCCAGATGGACAACCTCTTTACCTTTTGAATGATTGCGCACAGTACCCACAAAAAGGTTTACGGCACCAGCCTCGGGCGTATGCAGGTTTGCATAAGCCTCATTCAAATCTATATGTTCAACAATTTTGATCAGCATAGTTATTATCCACCGCTCACCGGCGGAATAAGTGCAATTTCATTATCTCCATTCAATACATCCTCATCCTGTGCATACTCGCTATCTACCGCCACCGCCAATGACGACAGTGTTTGTATGGCTGGGTACTGTTGCCCAAGCCAGGTTTTAAGAGATTTAACGGTTGTTATATTTTGGTTTGTGGGTACGGCCAGCTTTGTTTTGCCAACAATTTCGCGCGCAATCCCAAACAACAGTATTTCCATAGATATCAATAAAAACAACATTGCTGCCGTTTGCTTTACTTAACAGCACCGACAGTATATAGTTTATAAGTATAAAGTTAAGAAAGCTTTTTTAAAGTGAGGTTGGTTGCATGACAGCTCACTGTCACTTTATCACCGGCCTTTATCAATTCACTGGTTTTAATGCTAATAATATTATTTTCGATAAGTACATCTGCAATATCCTCATGAAGAGTTACAACCTCGCCAACCAGGGTAATGGTGTTAGTATTGTGATGCAGCCCGAATAAATCGACAGGTGCACCTGAGTTTGTCAATTGCCCTTCATTAATTTGTAATACCCAATCTACCAATCGGTAAATTTCGGGCAAATGGTGGCTGACCATGATGGTGGTTAGCTGGTAGTCTTTATGCAGGCGTTGTAATTCATATTGCAAACTTACCCGCATTTCATGGTCGAGGGCCGACAAGGGTTCATCCAGCAAAAGAAGTTGTGGTTTGCGTACCAAAGCCCGTATCAAGGCAATGCGCTGCTTTTGCCCACCCGATAATGTATCCGGCTTCCGGTTTTCAAAACCTTCCATAGATACGGACAATAGTAAGCTTTGTAACAGGTGCTCGTCTTTTCGATTGGGCAGTGCATAGCGCAGATTTTCGAGCACCGTCATGTTGGAGAATAAGGCGTAGTCCTGAAATACAAAACCGATGCTGCGCTTGTGAGTAGGCAGGTTAATTTTTCGATCAGTATTAAGCCATGTTTCACCATTTACCTCAATTATGCCTTGCTCGGGTTGCAGTAAACCAGCCAATATTTTAAGCAAAGTGGTTTTGCCTGCGCCCGACGGACCATAAAGTGCAGTGAAAGATTGTGGCTGCAACTCTGTATCGACCATTACTGTTACCTCACCACCGCCTACGTGCAGCTTTTTGCGGATGTTAATTTTGATCATGCCGCTATGCGTTTATGGAACAGGCGCCTGTTGAAAGTATATACGGAAAGCAAAATTACAAATGAGGTTACCAGCAAAACAGCCGCATAACGATGTGCAGCAGAAAAGTTAAGCGATTCTACCTCATCATAAATAGCAATGGAAGCTACACGGGTAACGCCCGGGATATTGCCGCCAATCATCAGCACTAAACCAAACTCGCCCAGCGTGTGTGCAAAGGTAAGCACCGTTCCGGTAAGCAATGCTGGCTTGATATTGGGCAGTAACACTTTAAAGAAAGTTTGGGTGGATGATTTGCCCAAAGTTTGTGAAGCCTCACGCAAGCTACTAGGCAAAGCTTGTAAACCCGCCTGAACCGGATGCACCATGAACGGCAAGCTATAGAGCATAGAACTGATTACCAACCCAGTAAAGGAAAATACCAACCGCAAATTAAAGGCGGATTCCAGCCAATGCCCTAAGCTATAATTGGGACTAAAAGCCAGCAGCAAATAAAACCCCATGACCGATGGCGGTAATACCAGGGGCAAACTAATCACCGCTTCGGCTACGGGCTTAAAGCGCGAATTGCTTTTGGCCAGCAACGCAGCTAATGGAATACCAACTACCAGCAGGCACACCGTGGTAATAAGTGCCAGCTTAAGGGTAAGAAGTAACGGTTGATAATCCATTATAATATCAGAACTTGAATGTTAGTCAATACTCGTCATTGCAAGCGATAGCGTGGCAATCACGTCGCTTCAATTAATCGCTCGTATAAGATCTCTCACTATCGTTCGAGATGACAAGCTTTTCTATTTACAAATCCACTTTATACCCATACAGTGCAAATACACTTTTACCTTTGCGGCTGAACAGAAAATCATAAAATTTTTGTGCATTTGCACGATTTTTTCCGGTTACGGCATACTTAAGTATAACTACACCTTGTGCGATGGGCGGATATAATTTCGGGTCAACTTCCTTCCAGTCTCCTTTACTTTTTTTAGCCATATCCAGCACTACCGATTTTGAGGTAAATGCTACATCGGCTGCACCGGATAACAAGTATTGATTGACCTGTGAAATGCTTTCGCCATATACCAGTTTAGACTGTAAGCGGGTAGCCAGGCCAGCTTTTTTGATGGCTGCTATAGCCGCTGATCCGTAAGGTGCTAATGCCGGATTAGCAACTGCTATTTTTTGAATAGCCGGATTAAGCAATGACCGCATGCCGTTCTGTACATTAATATTTTTACGACTCCATAAAATCAAACTACCGTTGGCATAAACACGGGGCTTAGTGACAGTTAATTTTTTGGTATACAGTTCCTGTGGGTACTTCATATCGGCTGATAAAAAAATATCCAACGGTGCCCCCTGCTCTATTTGTGTAGTTAATTTACCGGATGAGCTGACGAATAACTCAGCTTTTATTCCGGTTTCTTTTTTAAACTCTTTAGCCAGCTTTTTGGCAACTGGCTCGGCGTTGGCGGCAACGCCTACAAAAACACGTTGGGCTATAGTTGCAAAAGGCAACGCCAGCGTACATAACAATACAAAAATTCGTTTCATAGATGGTGTGTTGCGGATCATGATAAAACTACTTAACAACAACCAGCTGTATACTGTTTACCTGACGTACCCAACGGGCATGTTTCTTTTCACCAGGCACTATCATCTGGAAAGGACCATCTTGCTGGGGTAAAGGTTTCTTATCCTGTCTGTTGGCTAGTATAATCAACCGATTTGCAAACAGCGGATCCAGCTCAGCAACCGTATAAATAGCTTTATAGTTATCAGCAGCGGTGACAATAATATAGCTATTTACGGTTTGACGCTTAGCCGAGTCTCCTAATATAACACCCGTTTTAGTCAATAAATCGGCCAAAGATACGCCAGTATAACGATGCACTTTTTCATCGTGCGCCTTAGCCATTACTACACTTTGCCGCATATCCTGAAATACCGACATGGTAATGGTCTGCGTTTCGATACCTTCGCCGCTAATAGTGATGCTTTGTGCCTGGGCTGTAAATAAGTGTAAGCCGATAACAGCCAAACACGTTACTGCCACCCGCATTAATTTTTTCATATACTGAATAGATTGTAAAAGGTGCAATATAACAGATTTTTAGCTATTGCCCTTTGTGCAGATACTGCATGGCTGCTTCCCGTTCTTCCGGATGGTTGACATTTTGCAGGTCGCGCACGTTGGGTACTTGCAGCAACTCCACATCCGAATTGATGAGTACTTTACGTGGACAGGAATACCCCTGACTTAAAAATTGCAGCAAAACAGGATAAGCCCGCAGCTCCCAAATGGTAATCAATGGTTCTGGAAACCTATTTTCACTATCCATAAAAGCAGTAGCTATTTTAGAGGGATTACGATGATCTATTAAATAAGCTATAGTTTCGGCAGATAGGTAAGGCAAGTCGCACGCCAGCGTAATCCAAGCCGCATTAGGGTTGGTTTGAAAAGCGGATAATAGACCACTGTATGGGCCTAAACCTGTAAATGTATCCAGTATAAAAGGTAGCCCTTCTTGCTGATGCACGGCAGATTCATCAGCATATGAAATATAAGCTTGTTCACAATGCTTACTGAGTAACTCATAAACATGCTGGCGCTGGCTTTTACCATGATAGTTGATGCTGCCTTTATCGGTTTGCATGCGCTCGCTTTTGCCCCCAGCCAATACCAAACCCATTAAAGACGGGCGGCGATTAATCATATATTTGCTGATAAAATCGGCAATGCCAGCAACGTTATCAAACGTCAGTATCGGAACATCAGCCAAATGAGGTAACGAATTAAAACATTCGGGCAATTCGGTAATCCCCTCGGTAAACACAACTAACTTAACGTCGGTTAGTTTATCCAGCTTTTTGTCCAGTGGTTTAGCCGGGTCAATTACTACAATCTGGCTCTGAGCTTTAAAATGATTACCATTTACCAACACCAAATCTTGCTGGTTAAACAACTGGCGGTTTTGAAATGCGTTAAATTCCTGTGCGTAGTTTAAACTTCGATAAGTGATTTTATCTACAAATTCCAAGGTTGCACCATTGGCTAAAGCTGCCTCTTCATTCACTTGCGAGGCTTTGTGGTCGGCATCAACATAGGCTATCGCATACTTTTCAGATAAACCCTGTATTAACTGATTAACCAAATGGCGAATAGCAGCACAATTAGTACCTAAAATAGCTAACTCATTACGGTTAAATTCGCCTAATGAAGGGCGCGTTAGCTTTGCATGCTTTTGATGTTGTTTATCCACGATAATCGCTTTTGCCGCCGGTTTTTTCGAGCAGTCTGGTTTCTTTTATAACAATATCGTGCGAAAATGCTTTGCACATATCGTAAATAGTTAAGGCAGCTACACTGGCGCCGGTTAAAGCTTCCATCTCCACGCCGGTTTTAGAAGTTATGGTAGCTATGCAGTCGATCACCACCTCCTGCTGCTCGTTGACATTAATCTGTACTTTGCAATTTTCTAAAGCCAATGGATGACACAGTGGTATTAAATCCGACGTTTTTTTTGCTGCCATAGTACCGGCAATAATTGCCGTTTGAAATACCGGTCCCTTCTTGGTTTGAATATCATTCCCTGCCAGGTGCTGCATAATCTCCGCTCCCAACACCACAATGCTGCGGGCGCGGGCAGTACGCTTGGTAACCTGCTTGTCGCTCACATCTACCATGGTTGGGTAATTGGTTTCGGTATCAATATGAGAGAATGATTTTTCGGGCGTATTCATGGACATTGGTGTAAGTAGCAAAGCTAAGTATAGTTACTTATAAAATATAAATGTCATTTCGAGCAGCAGCGGGAAATCTTTTGAAAACGGTATTTAAACTTCATTTTTCAAAAGATCTCTCACTATCGTTCGAGATGACATTTGTTGTTTAAACCTCACATACCCAAAAGAGTATGAGTAGGTTTTACAGCAGCNGTTGTTTAAACCTCACATACCCAAAAGAGTATGAGTAGGTTTTACAGCAGCTTATTTAACTGAATAGGCAAATCCCGAACCCGCTTACCGGTAGCATGGAAAACGGCATTGGATACAGCTGCAGCTACACCAACAATACCAATTTCACCCAAACCTTTTACACCTAAAGGGTTTACTACCTCATCATGCTCTTCTACAAAAATCACATCAATGTCTTTGATATCGGCATTAACGGGCACATGATATTCGGCCAGATTGTGGTTCATAAAACGGCCTAAATTGTTATCCAGTACCGAATCTTCATGCAATGCCTGACTAATACCCCACACTACACCGCCTAGTACCTGGCTGCGCGCTGTTTTTGGGTTGATGATACGACCTGCCGCTACTGCATTTACCACACGGGTAACATGTACGGTACCCAGATCTTCATCTACTTTTACTTCCACAAACACGGCAGAGTGCGTATAACGAGAGAACTTGTTTTGCTTCTGCATGTTTGGCAATGAAGTGGTATCTTCTTCAATGACATTGACACCGCTTCTGTGCATCACTTCGGTATAAGTCAGATACACCTGCGGATTGATTTTTAGAATAATTTTGCCGTCATCAAAAATTACATCGTCTTCATTAGCATCGGCAAAAGGCGAATTATCTACCTTGCGTGCCATGTTAAATAATTTCGATTTGATGTCGTTACAAACCGAATATACTGCCGACCCAACGGATGAAGCTGTCCATGAACCACCCTGCAACGGTGCCATAGGCATATCGGTATCGCCAAGCTTGAAGATAACATTTTGTATAGCTAAGCCTAAAGTTTGGGCAGCTACTTGTGTCATACTCACATAGGTTCCGGTACCAATATCAGATGTAGCCGAACTTACCGTAAGCTTACCATCAGCCGATAAAATTGCTTTGGCTCTGACCGGCATTTGTTGCGCTTCCCAGGCACCTGTGGCCACGCCCCAACCAACAAGACTATGCCCATCACGCATGGAACGAGGTTCGGGACTGCGCTTGTTCCAGCCAAACTTTTCGGCTCCCTGTATATAGCATTGGCGAAGTTCTTTACTCGAGAATGGCAGATCATCATTCAAATCTTTCTCCGCATAATTGAGCACGCGGAATTCCAGCGGATCTATGCCTGCTTTGTAAGCGGTTTCATCCACGGCACATTCAATGGCGTATACACCAGTTACACCTCCCGGCGCACGCATATCCAATGGTGTGTATACATCCTGTGGAACAATTTGATGATCAAAGTTTACATTTTCGCAATGGTACATGTAGCCCGACCAGTTTACAATGTTTTCTGTATACTCTTCAAACTGCGATGTTTCGCTAAAAGCTTTGTTCATGATAGACTGCAGCTTTCCATTAGCTGACGCACCAATGATTATTTTTTGCAAAGTAGCTGGCCGGTGCCCAAATGAGAACATTTGCTGACGCGTAAGTACCACCTTACATGAACGCTTTAACTCCAGCGCCGCAAGCACCGCCATAAACAATTGGTACTGCGGCCGTAAACCCGAACCAAAAGCTCCACCTACAAAAGGCGATATCACCCGAACCTTGGTAAGTATTTTACCAAACACCTGCTTTACATATTGCTGGCTATTGTTAACGCCCTGCGTTTTATCATACACAGTAAGTGAACCGTCCTCTTCATAAATGGCAGTGGTGGCATGCATTTCCATAGGGTTATGATGCTCGCTACCATGATAATAATTGCCGTGGTGTTTAATTGCCGATTGCTCAAAAGCGTCTTCGGCATTACCTCGCGGCTTAGTTACCGGTACTTTATAAGTTTTAGGCTTACGGGCTGTGTCCAGATTTTGCTCTAAACCAACAACAAGCTTATCATCTACCTCATATTCAAAATGGACAAGTGAAGCGGCATAACGAGCCAGTTCAAACGTTTCGGCCACTACTAGTGCGATTGGTTGCAGGGCAAATTGAATTTCGTTGTTTTGGAAAGGTCGGAATGGCGAACCATCTTTCGGTGCATCCTGATCTTGATAAGCCTTATCAAACCAAGCCTGCCCGGACACATTCTCGTGAGTAAACACTTGCAATACGCCTTTCAAGCTTAGCGCCTGCCGGGTGTTTATTGCAGTAATTTTCCCTTTAGTGATTGGGCTGGATACTACAAAACCATAAGTAATGCCGTTCACTACATTAAACTCGGCTGCATATTTAGCCTGACCGGTTACCTTAGCCCGCCCGTCTACCCGACTCAGCGGCTGCCCGATATAATTTGTTGTTATCATGCTTGTACCTCCAATCCAGCGGCGGTACTTAGCGCCCTTACTATGGCACGTTTTGCCAATTCTATTTTGAAAGTATTATCGCCATATCCCTTGGCATCTTGTATGATAGCGTCTGCTACTTTTTTGAAGTTTTCTGTTAACGCCACTTGCCCGGTTAATAAGCCTTCGGCCTCCGTATTGCGCCACGGCTTATGGGCTACGCCACCTAAAGCGATACGTGCTTCTTTAATAATGTTACCATCCATCTCCAGCCCTACAGCAACTGACACTAGTGCAAAAGCGTATGATGCCCGGTCGCGCACTTTCAAATACTCAAAGTGATTAGCGAAACCATTGGGTGGAACATCAATAGATGTTATAATTTCGCCGGCGCTTAGGGTGTTATCCAAATCCGGGCGATCGCCAGGCAAACGGTGGAAATCAGCAAACGGAATGCTTCGGTCGCCGTCTTTACCTGTAACGTTCACCATAGCGTTTAGTGCAGCTAAAGCCACAGCCATATCAGAAGGATGTGTAGCAATGCAATCTTCACTAGCACCCAATATGGCATGAATACGGTTGTAACCATTGATTGCCGAACAGCCCGAACCGGGTTCCCGCTTATTACAAGGCGTTGCCGTGTCGTAAAAATAATAACAACGCGTGCGCTGCAACATGTTTCCACCATTGGTAGCCATATTACGCAATTGTGCCGAGGCACCCGCCAATATCGCTTTAGATAACAACGGGTAACGCTTTTCAACCTGTTCGTTCCACGCCGTATCTGCGTTGGTGACCAAGGCACCAAGGCGTAAGCCACCGTCAGGCGTATCTTCAATCTTATTAAACGCTAAATGAGTAATGTCAATCAAATGATCAGGTTTCTCAACGTTAACCTTCATCAAATCGAGCAGGTTAGTACCACCGGCAATGTATCTTGGGGTATCATGTTCATCCAGTTCTGCAAAGGCCGCGTTAGTGTCCGCGACACTTGCATAAGTAAACCTATTCATTTTTCATCGCTCCTTTCCCTTGCTCAATAGCATCCAATATGTTGGGATAGGCACCACAACGACATATATTACCACTCATTAGTTCGCTAATCTCATCACGGGTATGTGCTCTGCCTTCATTAATCAAGCCAACGGCTGAACAAATTTGTCCTGGTGTACAATAACCGCACTGATAAGCGTCGTGTTCTACAAACGCTTCCTGCATAGGGTGCAAGTCATCGCCTTTAGATAAACCTTCAATAGTAGTAATTTCGCAGCCCTGTTTCATCACGGCTAATGACAAGCATGAGTTAATACGCTTTCCGTCTACTAAAACTGTACAAGCGCCACACTGTCCATGATCACAACCTTTTTTTGTTCCCGTTAAACCAATGTATTCTCGCAATGCGTCCAATAGACTTACCCATGGTTCAATCCTAAGATGGCATTCCTGTCCGTTGATATTCAAGACCACTGTTTGTGCTCGTTCCGGTTCAGGTACAGCATGAGCCAAAGGCCAAGCGTTGGTCTGCTGCGTTTGTTCAATAATGTTGTTCATAAGCTAGTAACTTGAGCGTTAATTACAGTTTTATAATTACATTCAGCTAAATAGCAACAAAGAACAACATCTTAAGTTCGAGTCAATAAGATCGCTATGGACAATTTATAATCATTAAAAATAACCTAACATTAGCTATTCTCGCAACCAAACGAAGTCGAGCTGAAGAGCCAATAAAGAGTAGATTTTTAAGTAAAGATTAGCAGTAAATAAGAGGGACACAAAAGTAATTGCTAACAATAACCGACTGACCTATAAAAGCAATTTGCCGGCTTAGCTGCTTAAGGCGAAGGTCAATAAAGCACAAAGGTTAAGACGCGAGTGAGCGAGGAGTGGTCATTACACTGTATACCGTATAAACTTCTGGCAGTATAATGATTAAGAGCAAAGTCTATAGAAACGCAAAACCCCTCACTTGT
>NZ_WSRW01000009.1 GCF_009770985.1 Mucilaginibacter lacusdianchii
CTATAAAATTTATAGTACAAAGATGCTCTGCTTTGACCATGTACGGTTTGTTGAAAAGTTCAAGTTTATGTGCTGAAAGGGTCAGGAATTTACTTTTTACTTAACGCAAGTGTTTTTCTTTTTACAGAATCATTGTTAAAAGCTACCAGATAGCAATTAGGTGTTGATAGACTGCTTTTTTAAAATTTAAAGCAAAAGTAATTGTTACTAACAGTTTGATACGAAATGTATGTTCAAAAGTACGGTCTTTAAAATTATTACTTAAGGGTACAACTCACTTATACTGTAGTAATCTATTTGGTTTTTCCACGATAAAGGTGCTAAATGTTACCGACCTTACTTTCCGACTTTATCTTTTCGCGATGTAATATACCCCATTTAATAAGGGCATACACCACATCTTTTAACGTTTGGCTGTAGGGCGTAAGTTCATATTCAACAATAACCGGAATAGCATCAGCTTGTACATTTCGTTTGACAAAGCCATTCAATTCCAACTCCTTCAGCTCAGCCGAAAGTACCTTTCCCGATATTCCGGTAATGGTTCGTTGCAGGTCATTGAACCTACTGTGCCCTTGCGAAAGTGCAATGATAACTCTGAGTTTCCATTTGCCGCCGATGGCATATAGTGAATCGCCCACTGCCTGTAATTTTTCGGCGCAACCGAGCTCTTCCGGCACAATATGTTTTTCTATTTTCATTCAACTTACCTTTTGGTTACTAGTTACCTTTTGTTAACTACTGATATTTTGTAAGTAAATGTAGCTATCTTTGGTTATAATTTTAACGTTTAAGCATCAGATTATGATGATTGCTATAACCATCGCCATTCTTGTCATCGCCTGCCTGACTTTGTTTCTATACTGGACATATGCACCAACATCAAAAGCGCCCCGGTTGCTATCACAGATATCGAAAGAGGTACTGATGACTGGCGCACAAAAACGCACTTACTTGAAATATATCCCCCTGGGGCTGAGTAACAGAAAGGTTCCGCTTGTTATCGTATTACATGGCTCTGGTATAAATGGTGCCAAGATACGTGCATGGACAGGTTTTGAGTTTGACCAGATGGCAGATAAATACGGTTTTGCTGTGGCTTATCCTGATGGATACAAACATAACTGGAATGACCTTAGAAAGAACGCACCATTTCCTGCAAAAAAAGAAAATATTGATGACGTTGGGTTTATTAAATCTATTATTGAAAGCTACCGGCTTGCCCATAACATTGACCCACAGCAAATTTATGCATTCGGCTACTCCAATGGCGGTATGATGGCGCTCCGCTTGGCCATATCAGAACCGGGGTTGCTGGCAGGTATAGCCACAGTAGGTTCCAATCTTCCTACCCCTGAAAATCTGACAGACAGTCTTCAAGCACCAATGCCCCCTGTGCTTATGGTAAATGGAACCGCAGACCCAATTATCCCTTATGAAGGTGGCAACGTCAAGTTTTTTGGAAAGGATCTTGGAAAAGTCATCAGTGCTTTAGCTACAGCGGAAACATTTGCCGAAAGCCACAAAGGGCCAAAAACAACACAAACAGTCAGCTTGCCACATCTACATCCCCGTGATCTCACAACTGCGGAGCAAAAGATCTGGCTGATGGGTCAGCAAAAGCTGGTTGCCTTATATACCATTCATGGCGGTGGCCATGTCGTGCCACAAGCCCTGACTAAGTTTCCTAGACTCATGGGAAAAGTAAACCGGGATTTTAGTGCGCCCCGCGAGGCAGTCGATTTTTGGGATTTAAACCGCGTATAATGGTTTGCCTAACAATTCCTTATCCGAGATTGGCAGCTACCGAAAAGCAGTCCCGTCAGAGATAAAATTCCAGTTTGTTGATCGCCTTTTATTTAATGTCTTATGGACTCAATTTTCCATTAAGCCCGAAACTACTCGCAGGTGCAAGAGTGCTTAATCGTTTATAACATAAAGATAATTAATAAAGTACCATCTATAAGGTTCGAAGTAAAAAACACATTGAACCCTTTAATTGGTTACCGAAACTTATTTTAGACATAAACAAAACTATTTGGGTTTGTATATTTTTCTCTGTCTCGAGCTTCCTTTCTACTGGTGATCAGTTTACATTTTTATGGTAAATTTTACCTTTTATCAAATCATGGACCTGCTTACTTTTTTGGCTCCGGTGGCAAAGCGTCCGAATCTGTACGCTTCGGCACACGAAAAACCGGAGCCTCATAATCTTCAGGCAAATATTCCGGCGGCATCGTTGACATGTTACCGTCTCTTACGGCACGGTAATGCGGCGACATGATTTCTACGCCGGCCTTGTTAAAACAGTCCTGAATGTTGGCATGCAGGCTGGAATAAATTACCGCCTGCTTGTTCGGCTCGCGTGTATAAGCGTTAATGTTATAGCTCACATAATAATCATCAAGGCTTGTTTGCAGCACAAATGGTGCTGGCTCCTGCTCAATAAATACGGTTTGGATGGCAGCATTGATTAGCAATTCATGCACATGCCGCCAGGGAACGTCGTAGCCAATCGTAACGGTGGTATTGATAATCAACCCCTTAATTGCTGCTTCACTGCTGTAGTTAATGGTATGCGTTCCCATGACGGTTGAATTGGGAATGGATATGATCTCGTTTTTGATTGTTCTGACACGTGTAACCAGCAAGGTCTTCTCCAAAACGTCTCCGGTCACCTCGCCAATTTTCACACGGTCGCCGGTTTTAAAGGCACGCATATAGGTAAGTACCAGCCCGGCCACCACATTGCCCAGCGCACCAGCCGAGCCAAAGGTAAAAAGTATGCCCATAAATACAGAGACGCCCTTAAATATGGGTGAATCGGAACCAGGAAGGTATGGAAAAATAACGATGAGCATAAAGGCCAGCACCAGTACACGGATAATTTGATAAGTAGGATTGGCCCAATCGGTATAAAAGCCGGGGATCTTGAGCTGTCCGCGTTCAATCTCGGTTTTAATGTATCTGAAAGAACGCAGCACAAAACGAAACACCAAGGCCAGCACAACTATCGTGATCAGATTAGGTATATAATCCCAAACGGCAATTCCTATCTTACGCACTGGCGCAAGTATGTAATTAAGCAGTGTGGTGGATATATCACGGGTAAAAGGAAAGATGCCAAACAGAACCGGAAAAGCCAGGTAAATGACCAGCAATACCACCAGCCACTTCAGTATGGTAAGCCCGGAAAGTATTAAGCCGAGCTGCCTTTCACTGTTCAGCACTTCATAATTTCGTATGCGAATCCCTTTATGCAAAAAGCTCTTTTTCAATGTAACAATACCGTTTATCCATCGAAAAAAACGATTGACGCCATAGATCAGTAATACGGCAATGCCGATCACCAGTAATGCGAGTAATAATTCTTTCAGCCAGGTTTGCCAGTTTGTTTCCTTTTGATACTGCCGTACCGCCTTTACAATTATTGCTTTCAGTTCAGCGGCATAGCCGTCCCGAGTTTTATTTTGCCAAAGCGCATCTTGCTCCGAAACAGACATGATCAAAAGATCTCTGTAAATTATATCCGTGGTTTGTTCTGCAGTGGCCAGCTTCATAGAATCAGCACTGAAAGAAAGCTGATCACCAAGCTTTTGTAAACGTACTCCAATGGCCAAGGCCCGATCTACAGGCGTAAAGCTACCCTGCCGGGTAAATAAATAAAACAGCGTGTCGCGGTTAAATACTACAGGTATACCTTTCACAAAGTGACGCAAGGAATCAATCTGCCGTCTCTGTTTCATATGACGAAGCGAATCCTGCTGTTTCAACTTGTTCAGCTGGGAAATTAGCTCCTGCTTCTTTTCATATTCATCGTTCCGAAGTTCCTGAACACGCCTTTCCAGTTCCTCCCGGCGCAGTGAGTCGGCCAGGCGCTCGGCAGCCAATTGCCGCACGTACATAGTTTGGCTATCCAGCTTTTCGCTCCGAATCGAATCTCGAGACTTCAAACTGTCTGTGTGGAGCTGGCCTAATGCGGAATAGCCCCAAAATATAAATATCAGTAAATAAGAAACCTTCATTTCAGGCAGGATGAATAAACGAATCTACACTTTCTCTACCTAAATTTGATGTTCAATCGGGCCATACAAATAGAAAAAATCGATGCCTATAAATTAACGCCTTGTAAGTCGACATTTGCAAATTGCTTCTACAATAACCGACTCGTCCGTTTTACCTTTATAAGGATTAAAACGACTGAATAGAAAATCTGTAATATTTTAAAATACAAGATTCATAGGCAAACACCAGCCTATTAGTGCCAGGTCACATCTGAGCTATAAAGCGTTAGTTGATACGCTATCCAGAAAATCAACAAAATATAAATATTTACGTACGTTTGGCGGTAGCCACTAAAACAACGCCACCTAGCAGCAGTATGCCACCAGCGTAAGGCGGCCAGTTAACTGATTTTTCTTTGTCGGCAGATACCTGTATCGGGCCTGCGTCTACTATCTTTTCTTTTTTGGTGTAAGTGAAACCTGTCCAAATGAGCATAATCACACCCATCACAATAAGTACTAATCCGACTGTTCTTTGCATAACCTTGTTCAGCTAATATCTTTTAATAAGTAATAAACCACGATTTAGTTTTCTTAAGCTGGTAACAGAACTCGGAAACAAAGGTACATGCCGCGATTAGCCCCTGCCTACTTGGAGTTTGATTGATGCACCTGTGACTGCATATTTGACCCAATCAGCCAAAAGAGAAGCATTAAGAGAATGAGACTCACTGGAATGGGCAGCATCATGGAGCATCGCCGTTTGACGTGTGAGTTTGATTTTCTGTTAAATCAGGCCGGCCAAACCTTGAAAATAGAAAGCGACAGCGAGGCGGCCAGCGCAATTATAACCACATTAAAGGTTGCCCTGATAAGCAAAATAACGATAATCAGTAAAGCCATTAAACCCCGTTTCGCCTCAAAGGATAATGGCTGCTTCAGGTCTGTTTTTTCCTAGTTCATGTGTTGCTTGTTATTTTTACTCTTGTTAACGCCCGCACTAAAAATCAGTGACCATAACGGCTGCTGCCAAAAATCCTGGCTGTTTGTATAAAGGCTGATTTAACCTCATCCCGCTGATTAAGGGTAAGCGTTTCGGGGTTGATTTTCTGCGCTTGTTGAACCAGGCTATCAACGGACTGATCAACTGCAGATGAGCGGTGTTGTTGCCTAAGGGCTAAAGCGTCTGCCGTTTTTAAGAATGCTTTCCTGATCATATCCGCGTGCCGCCCGCTTCTCCAATTTTGGGTAACTGAATCTGCCATCATGCGGATGGTGTCAACATCCGCTTTTGCCCGCGTTTGATTTCCGGCACTTACAGAGTCGACCATCAATGTGAGCACGCTGGCAATTTTATGAAGCCCTTTGCTCGTCAGCCCATGGTCCATATTCATACGGCGATCCGGTAAGGCCGTTGCCCATTTCGTATAATCATCAATAGCTGATGAGATGTTTTGCCGCCGGGCTTGCTTGGCGTAATTTGCATGGGGCTCACTATTGGGATGTGCAAAATATTTCAAATAAAAATAAAAGCCTGCAATGGCCAGTAAGCCCACAACGATGAATCCACCTAACCAGTAGAAAGTACTTTTATTTCTTTTTTGTGGTTCTTCTGCCATGATATGATGATTATAATTGGTGCTTTGCCTAAGCACCCAACGATAGGTTAAACAATACTTTAGACCCATCCGGCATTACGGCCGCGATACGAACTGTACCCCTTGAGGCTGCCATCAACGCTTTATTCAGTTCAAATGGCGTATTGGTTTGTGTTCCGTTGATACTTACAATGATTGATCCGGGCGGTATACCGACCTGTTCAAAAAAACCGCCCCGCAAAGTTGCCGTCACCACCATTCCCGAAGTTACCTGGTAGCGCTGTTTCAACCGGTCGTCCAGCGGCGCGAATTTTGCCCCAAGCTTATTGTAAATATCATTTAGGGCAACACCGTTATCTGCCGTATTTTCGGCGCTTTGCGCTTTCAGGGTAGCTATTGCCGTCAATTCCTTACCGCTGCGCTGGTAGCCCAGTTTAATTTCGTCATTTGGATGATGCCGTGCAATACGCTCAGAAAGCTCTACCGAAGAGTTAACCGTATTTCCATCAACGCTCCGGATAATATCACCCTCACGTAAGCCAGCGGCAGCGGCAGCACTTCCGGACTGAACGCCGGTTACATAAACACCTTTGATAGCCCCTGGGTTAATGCCGCGCTGTTTTAAAACCTGATCTTCAGTAGCCGGAGAAGGAAAACTTACACCTAGTAATCCTCGCTTCACAGCCCCAAACTGCTTGAGGTCGCCCACAATCTTTTTCACCAGGTTGACCGGTATAGCAAAGCCATACCCAGCATAACTACCGGTTTGCGACGCTATAGCTGCGTTGATACCAATCAACTCTCCTGCTGTATTAATAAGAGCACCGCCACTGTTACCAGGATTTATTGCTGCATCGGTTTGAATAAACGCTTCAACTGCAGATGCAGCATCCTGACCGTCACCACTTTCTTTGTTGCCAATAATGCCAATACTTCTTTCCTTCGCGCTAACAATACCAGCGGTAACGGTAGTATTCAGTGAAAATGGATAGCCTATGGCTAACACCCACTGGCCAATACGAACATCATCTGAATTGCCCATCTTCACTGCACTCAAACCGGTAGCACTAATTTTGATCAATGCCAAATCCGTATTTGGATCCCGGCCAATTAGTTTTCCAGAAAAGGTGCGCTTATCTGTCAGCACCACTTGAATGTCAGACGCATCCTCCACCACATGATTATTGGTTACGATATAGCCATCCGTACTGATAATAACCCCCGAACCGGAAGCCATAACAGCAGCCGGCTGTTGAGAAGCACCATAATAGCCAGCACCGCTTTCAATACGCGACATTTGCACTTTGATGTGTGCAACCTGTTCCACGGCTGTTTCTGCAGCTTGGGTAAGATCGGGATAGCTATCTGGCGTATTTGCCCCGGCCGAGGAGTTGGAAGCGAAGTGAACAGGCAAATGCAGGCTACCTTCCTGTGCCGCAGATCCCCGGGCATTCATCACCTTAAAGGTAGCAAAACTTACACCTGCGGCTATCAGAACCATCAACACAACCCAACCTATTCTATTCATAACTTTATTTATTAGTTTGACCCTTTCCTAGCAAACGGAATACTCATTAGCGATGCCATATGGCCGCACGGTCGTTCCATGACTTAACAAACCCAATTGTTCCTTCAGGGCCTATAATTTATATTTTACGGCTAGTCCACTTTCTTCAAACCTAATTCGGTTACTATTCTTGTCGTCAGAATTGCTTGTGGACCCCGATATAACACACCACTCATGCTTAACCTATCGTTTAAATTATTGTTTTGCAATTAAATATATCAAACAGCCGTTTTGATTCTGCTTTTCAAAACTTGGGCATGCAGTTTCTTGAACAATTTGGCATGACGCATTTCTTTATCCTGATACTCCAGTTGATTCAGCATATGCAACAGTGCATCGCGAATGTAACGGTCGTCCTTACCATACTCCCAGACCGGATAAATACAATCCTCAAAGAGTTCTTTAAACGTGGGTACAATTTGTCTGATCAAGACTACTCCTTGTTCGTTTTTTAACCGCACCGGCAGGCAATGATTAAGCCGATAGGCAAAAAGATCAGACAAGGCATTGATACTTAAAACCGCTGTGGCTGGGTCGTTGATACCGGGGCTAAGGGCTTTAATGGCCACTTCTGCCAATTGCCGGAAGCCATATTCCGGGTTTTGTTCAATAGGCTGGCCGCCGAAAAAGACAACGCTGAGATAAATCTCCTTTTTCAAATCATCCGATAGCCTTTCTGAGCCGTAAACTCTAATAAGGTCTGCTCCTTTAATGAGGTAGGTTCCCTTGCGGTTCATCATAACAAATCTTAACTCTTGACGGTTGGCAAGAGCCAACAATCTTTTTTGATCAAACCCTTGATAGTAGCCCGACTCATTTGCAGGCAAAACAAGGAAAGACTGGTTTTCTTCGTCAATACGTTCTTGCGTTTCGAGGCAGTAATGCTTTTGCATAGATTTGACCGTCTGCATTTGCACCCTTTTGATGATTGTCTCAAATTTGACCGTCTGCGTTACATAATCCAGAAAATAGATAAAAAGGAAAATATCAATTACCGTCAGTAATATCAACAAGTATATGCTAATTGCCGGCACGTAAACACCACTACTGATATCACGTATGGTGCTGAGCAGAAAAAGTGCGTAAACAATAGTACCAATGTAAATGCCCAGAACAACTTGCTGGAACCGGTTCTCGATCATGCTGTTCAAAATCCGGTTGCTCATTTGGGAAGCCGCCTGGTTCAGTATAATCATCACCATGGAAAAACTGAATACCGTAAGGGATATTATGCCACCCGCTATTGTGGTTAAAATTGATCGCGCTGTACTGGCATCTTTTAAGCTAAGCCAACTCAATTGCTGTTTGAATTGCTTACCCGCAGGAGAAAAGTCGACTTTTAACATGAGCACAGAAAGCAGCAAAAAGAAAACAGCGATAATGGCCGGATAAAAGGCGATACTGCTTATCATTTTAGCATAGTGCTCTCGTAACCACTTAGATATTTTTTTCATAAAGCAGTATTCATTAATCATTTCAACAAATGAAAGGCTAGGCTGTTTAACAAATACTTACATCAACAAACAGCGGGGCAAGCCTATGGAAAATGTATTTTTCGAAAATTGGCAAAGTATAGGACGAACCTGTATTGTAGGCGTTCTGGCGTACTTTTCACTGATTCTTATGCTTAGAATCTCAGGCAAACGGACGCTTTCCCAAATGAAGGAATTCGACTTTATTGTCACTGTAGCTTTAGGCTCTACCCTAGCCACTGTACTGCTCAACAAGAGTATCACGCTACTGGATGGCGTAACAGGCTTAGGCTTATTAATTCTGTTGCAGTATCTTTTAGCTGCCTGGTCTGTGCGCTCAAAAACGTTCTCTAAAATAATCAGCTCTGAGCCGACACTGATCTTCTTCAAAGGAGACTTTTTACCGGAAGCCTTACGGAAAGAACGCGTGACAGAAAATGAGGTACGCTCCGTTTTAAGAAGCCAGAAGATTAATTCACTCGATGATGTAGAAGCTGTAGTGATGGAATCTAATGGCCAGTTTAGCGTGGTTCCCAAGGCCGTACCTGCAAACCAACGGTCTACATTAGCTGGTGTAAAATACCCGAAGGATGCCTGATTTCGAAATAGCTTTGTGCCTTAGGTTAGACCCGCAATCTTATTTTGTTTCCGGTAATTCTCACTTTCATGGTTCGATTGACTGAGTAGGTCTCTATGGCAACGGCTGCGTATTAATAAAGATTAGATACCAACTTTAAACAATATAACTTAACCTATTTAATCCGATGAAAAGTCATCGTACGGCCAATAAATTTAACATGCCAGTAACCGCGTACCTTGAGCAGGCCGTTTTTATTGATGGCGGCAGAGGCATTCCATACTTTGCCATGTTTTGAGTCGTATACTTTACCATCTTCCCAGGTACCACTACTGGCGTTATATTTCAAGCCGCTTAAGATGCTCATCCCTAAAATAGTCCGGTTTCGTAATGCGGGGTCTGGATTCCTTTTATCCTTCCAGTAGCTCATGGGCTTGCCCTCGGTGTCACTAAACCATATAATTTTTGCTCTAAAATCTTGCTTTTCGGTGTAAACCTGAATACGAAGCGTTTTCTCCTTATTCTCCCATTTACCGCATATTCTTTCACGCGCAGAAGTGTGCTGCGCTTTTATAGCTGAGCTTGAAAAAAGTATAAGAAAACAAATAAGATAAAGGTTTAGTAGTGAGCGCTGCGATAGAATCATATCTTTTGCATTAGTGATTTAACCGAACCCGTCGCCTATGTACCATGCGAAGCGTTCGGCGCTGATTTTTTGAAGCTTGAACGGTTTGAATGCAAAGAACTGCGGCTTCCGGATTACGTATCATTTTTTGCGTAAAGCCACCTAAAAAGAACTCACTGATACTTCGGCGTGTATTAGCCTCAATTACAACTAGATCTGCCACTTCTTCCCTACATACAGTGATTAAAGAGCTTGCCGGGTCGCCCGTGCGTATGTGTTTAGTTCTTACCGACTTTGCCGACCTACGCAACGACGCCCGAATACGATCCGAAAAAGTACTGATACGGCTAATTACGTCGGCATCGTTATTTTGCGCCAAGGTTACTACAGCTACTTCTGCGTTATTCTTTTCTGCAATCTGCTGGGCTAAGGGAAGCTTTCCCAAAGATAAGCCGTCGCTTTGCACGGGGTAGATGATTCGCTGAAAGGCATTGACTTCTTTATTGGCGGGAACAGTTAGCACGTGGCAAGGTGCGGATTTAAGGATTTGATAAGGCAGCGTATCATACAAATAGAAGGCAGTACTAATATCTGTTGCCATACCCACTACAATCAGATCGATATCCTGCTTATCTGCCCATTCGCAAATAATCGCAGAACGATTACCATTAGCGGTATGAATGCGGCAACGGACGTTGTAATCAGCAATAACATGATAGGCCATCTGCTCCAGCGCATCAACATCTTTGATAACAGCTTCCTGTAACATCGGCTGAAGCATAGTTAACTGTCCTCTTTGCGGGTAGTAGAGCATAACATCCTGCACATATAACAGATGGAGCGTGGCATCATGCCGCGTAGCCATCCTGACCGCAGTATTTAAAGCATTCAGCGAAGTGTCTGAAAAATCGACTGGAACCAAAATATTTTTGATGATCGTTTTCATACTTAGTAATTTTAATGGTTTAAAAAAGCGATAAGAATTACGCTGGTGAGGTAGATTTTAATATACAAAAAATAAACCAAAGGGCCAAATCACTTAGCCGGATATCGATTTAAGGCTTCATTTCGCTTAACGGAACACCACCTTTAATGCCAAAATCAAGTGTTCTAATCGGGAAAGGAATCATAATATCGTTTGCATCATACGCCTTCTTAATGCGCATAATAGCATCACTGCCTACCTGCAGGTAAGCCGGTTGCTCTGGTGAATTAACCCATAAGCGAATAACAAAGTTGATGGAGCTGTCTGCAAATTCCTGATAAAACATGGTCGTTTCCAAATCCGGACAGAGTCCAGGCATATCTGTCAACGCGTCTAACGTAATGCTTTTAACTTTTTCCAGATCTTCGCCATACGAAATACCAATATTCAGATCAAACCTCCTTTTACCCAGCATCGAAAAGTTTTCAATAGGATTTTGAAAAACATCTTTGTTGGGCACAATTACCATCGGCCCCTGAAAGGTTCGCAATATGGTATCCCGCAGATTAATTTCTTCTACCTTACCCATAAAATCTTTAATTCTGACAATGTCACCCACATAAAGCGGACGCCGTACGGAAAGAAAGATACCCGACATAAAGTTAGCTGCGATATCCTGAAAGGCAAAAGCTAGTGCTAAGCCAACAATACCGGCACCGGCCAAAATTGATGTAACGGCTTTGTCGAGCTTAAGCACGCTCAGGGCAATGAAAATAACGATGCCCAGTAAAAAAATATAAATTAAGGAGCCAAAAAGGTTATCAAGCGTCTGATTATGAATGAATCTACGTAGTACATTTTTAAGCGCATTACTTAGTTTCTTGGCCACAAAAAAGCCGACTACTAATATAAGTGCGGCCAAAGCGATGTTGGGCAATAGCCTGACCAGATCGCGTAGCCATAACGTTAGTTTATCGAGGATGAGTTTCGAAGCATGATTGATATCCATAATAGATTGTATCTCGTTTACATAATTAACCTTACACCGCCTAGTTCTGAAACGTGGTATGGAAACTTATTACTGGGTGAACCAATGAACATAAAGTTCTTAGGTATATTCCACTGCTGCGAAAGGCGGTCAATAATTTCGGGGCCAAACTGGCCTTCTATTTCGACAAAATCAATATCAATATCGGGATAGGCTCTATCTAAAACTTCAATGTCTTTTTTGAGATGATCATTGTTACTGGAAGCATTAGCTACATGCACAATTTTGAGCCGCTTGGTTGCTTCGTTATCTTCCACATAAATCATCACCCGATTAAGGATAGCTACGTTATCGCCGCGTGTAAAAAACACCAGTTCCTGCGCATTGATGTTGACTAAAACTCTGTAGGGCCTTATCACACTTACAATGAGCTGCTTTAAAGGTTTGCCAAGGTAATTAGTGGCATAAATAAGCCACCTGATAATCCGCGCCCTATTTAGCATAATTAAGATAAACAGCACGGCAGGAATCAGGTATTTGATAAACACATAAAACGATGGTAGATTGAGCTCCATATTACCCAAAAAAGCAGCGACGATAAAACCGATCGCTAAAACAACGGACAATACGGAAGCCCGCTCTGGCCGGGGCAGCTTTTCACGTTTAACCTTCAATAATAAATTACCTAATCCGAACAAAGCCATTACCATCAGAAAAGAAAACGTGTAAACGCCCGCCAGGTTTCCCAGATCTCCTCCGGTTACCAGCAAAATGGATATGCACAAAAGAAAGAAGCCAATAACAATGCGGTAATTTACGCCTCTGCGGTTTTGGGCCAGGAAGAAATTAGGCAGTATCCTGTCAAGGGTTAGCCGCTCGGCAAGCCCGGTTACACCCACATATGAGGTTAGCACGGCACCACTGAGCACCAATACGGCATCTATAGAAATGATGTAACTGAGCCAGTTGCCACCGGCCCTTTGTCCCATTACAGACAAGAGTGACTCCTGGTGACTGCTGATTTCTCCCATGGGCAACACGGCCAAAGCCAGCAGGGCGATTGCCGGATTAAAAAAACTGACCACCCGCCACATATTGCGCAGTGTTTTGGGAAATACACCTTGCTTTTGCTCCTCCACAAAATTAGCGGAACTCTCAAAGCCTGAAATGCCCAGCATGGCAGCGGAGAAGCCGAGAAATAACGCGTTTATGATCCCACCGGAGGTTACGGGCAGATGCCAGTTGGCAGTAAATACTTCAGTGCCGTTATGAAACACAAACCAGCATCCCATGAGCACGAGTAAGGACAGCGAAGCCACATGGGTTATAAAGATGATTACTGCAACAAATGCTGACTCGCCGATGCCAATAATGGTCAGCATCATAAAAATCAGCAGTATCATTACGGTGGCGGGTATAAGCGGCAGATCGTGCACGATATCATGAAAATAAAACATGGCCTCGTATGCCGATATCACGGCCGTTGCCATGTAAGACAAAATGGTAAGGCAAGCCGCGAAAGAAGCAGTACGCTTAGAGGCGGTATTGAGCAATACGTTGTACGCACCGCCATTTAACGGTAGTGCACCCACCACCTCACCATAAATTTTCCGGAAAAGAAAAAGTACAAAGGCTACCATCAGCAGCGAAATCCAGGCATACTGCCCGGCATAGCCAATGGTCAGTGCAGAAACGTAAAGACACGAGGAACTGATATCATTTCCACATATAGCGGTTGCCTGTAGCTCGTTTAGTTTGTGCAGCGTAATATTCTTTGTACTCATGTATCAGCAGTTATACTGTTTTGGATATTTAAGTATGACTAGCATTCATACAAATAAAAAAGGAAGAAGTTGATCCGTTATATGCGCTAAAGCATCGGTTCAATTCTTCCCATCGTATTTCTGCTAACATGCTTTTCATGCTAACGGTAATTTTTACGGTGTTTGGCGGCACTGTTGACAAGCATCTTTTCCATCCGCCTCTATCACATCAATTCACTTGAATGTTTCGATTATGCAGAGTGATGGGCTTGCTTATCTGATTTGCTGACAGCGGCGTAATAAAAAACCGCTCCCAGCCCAATCAACACAGCACCCATAAATACAGGTATTTTCGGCGTCCATCCACCAAACATGGTGGTATACTCTACGCTACCGCCGGTATCAACACTGTTCGACTTCGTTTTAAAAAGAAAATTGCTACCTATTAACAATACCAAACCTACTGTTGCCAAAATAATACTGAACCTTTTCATAACTAATTTTTCTAAGTATTTGAATTATTAAACCCCTTGTCTGGGTTAACGGATCAGCATAAATAGTATGGTACCGGGAAAATTGTGACAGATATACTTCACCACACGCAGCAGAACCCGCAAACACGACAATCGATTAGACAACATGCTGTTCTCAACTATTGTTTTTCATAGTTGATTTTACTGCCACATATGGTTGTGCGAAAGGTCAGGTTTCTTTCGATTCGTTATACACTTATTTTTACAAACCCTGTAAAATACTAACAGCACCGCGCGATAATTTTTTGAGCATAACTTTTTTTGACGCAAAAAGCAAAAGCTCTTTCAAATCAATTAACATAACACGTCAACATCTCAAGGATAAGTAATTAAAAGGATCCGAAACTAAATGGCTATACCGCCGCATCTTTCAAAGCGCTATACGCCATTTGCGAAAATGCCTTTATTCTCTGTCAATCTTTTGATGTATCGTTTTTAACATTAAAGTAGGTTAACATACTCTTCACATAGCGCCGATAGATTTGCAGGCAGTCTATAACAACACTCAATGCTTAACTAATTGGATTAACATGGAAAAAACTTTACTGCTTAAGCTTAAAGTAATAGCCTGCACATCTGTTGCGCTTTTGTACGCAAACGCAATTCCGGTGCAGGCTTTTGCAACTGCAACTCTAAACAATGCTGCCAGTTTGGTACACAAACAAGAGCCCGGAGCAATTACCGGCAAGGTAGTTGACGAGAAAGGCGAGCCGTTGCCTGGCGCTACTATATTTGTTAAAGAGCTAAACAAAACAACAATGGTTGGCGCAGATGGAACCTTTAGAATAAATGTTCCTCCAGGCACCTATAATCTTACTGTAAGCTTTGTATCGTATACTACTTTAACTCTAAATAAAATAGTAGTAAAAGATGGGGCAAGCGCACCCCTAAATATTATATTGAAAGCTGAAACCGGTAGCTTAAACGAGGTAATTGTGGTGGGTTATGGCACGCAAAAAAGAGCTAATGCTACTGGTGCAGTAGATCAGATCTCGGCTAAAAATATCGAGAACAGACCTATTACCAACCTAACACAGGGCCTTCAGGGTTTAATTCCCAACCTTAACCTTAAAATGATGGATGGTAAGCCAACGCAGTCGCCCAGCTACAACATCAGGGGTACCACTTCTATCGGCCAGGGCGGTAGTGCACTGATTTTGATTGATGGTTTTGAAGGTGACCCAAGCTTACTAAACCCCAATGATATTGAAACCGTATCTGTTTTGAAGGATGCAGCCTCTGCTGCTATATATGGCGCGAGAGGAGTTTTCGGCGTTGTGCTGATTACCACAAAAAAAGGACAGAAGGGACAAACCAATGTAACTTACAGTTCCAATTTTGCACTTAAATCTCCGGTAACCAGGCCCGACTTTGTAACTGATGGTTATACCTGGGCTAAGATGTTTTCTGAAGCATTTGTTAATGGTGACGGTGCATTCCCTCAGAATGCAAATAAAACACAGAAATTTTCACAAGCTTATCTTGATGAATTTAAGAGAAGAGTTGAATCTGGCCAGCCTTATAACCAAATTGAAGTAAACCCAACTACCGGTGAGTATACTTACTATGGAAGCACTGATTATTATAAAGCCCTTTACAAAGATCATACAACTGCTTTTGAAAACAACCTTTCGGTAAGCGGCGGTAGCGATAAAGCAACATTTCTTGTTTCGGGCCGGATGCTTAACCAAGCGGGCATGTTCAGGTATAACAGTGATGATTATGACATGAAAAACCTGCGTGCCAGAGGCTCCATACAGGTTTTTCCATGGTTAAGTATCGAAAACAATGCTGATTACTCCATCATGAATTACCACAACCCAATTAATGTTGGCGAAGGTGGTGGTATATGGAGAAACATTGCAGACGAGGGAAAACCGACTATGCCGATCTTTAACCCGGATGGCTCTCTGACATTTGCTGCCGCATATACAGTGGGCGATTTCATATACGGAAAAAATGGTTTTGATACCCGCCGGGAAGTGTTTAGAAATATAACCGGACTAAGAAGTAATTTCTTTAAAAACAAGCTTCGTGTTAATGCCGACTTTACTTTCCGGAATACAGACGATAACAGGGAACAACGAAGAGTACAGGTGCCTTACAGCAACTTTAAGGGTGTTACTGCTTATGTAGGTACTACTACTAATGACTTATCTTTCGATCTGCGTGAAACAAGATACTTGGCAACCAACCTTTACGCAGAGTATGAAAACCATTTTGGAGCTGATCATTACTTGAAGGCAATGGCCGGTTACAACTATGAGCAGTCTACCTACAACCGGGTATTTGTACAGCGTAACGGTATCATTTTCGAGGATGCCACAGATCTTAATCTTGCTTTGGGCCAAGGTATTAACACCGGTGGAGGCTATGAGCAATGGGTAATCAAAGGAGGGTTTTCAAGATTAAATTACTCATTCAAAGACCGTTACCTTTTGGAGGTAAACGCACGTTACGATGGTTCTTCCAAATTTCCGACTAGTCAGCAATATGGGTTTTTCCCATCTGTTTCCGCAGGCTGGAGAATCAATAGCGAACCGTTCTGGAAGGTTTCAGATAAACTGATTTCAGATTTAAAATTGAGAGCATCTTATGGCTCATTGGGTAATGGCAATATTGCCTCTTATCAGTTTCTTGACAATTTCGTTGTTAGCCAATCAGGCGTAATACTAAACGGGTCAAGGCCTCAAACCACCCGTATACCAGCAGTATTGCCCGAAAACCTTACCTGGGAAACATCTACAACAACCAACGTTGGTTTGGATCTGACCATGCTGTCTGGCCGCTTAAGCTTTGCTGGTGACGCCTACATACGTAAAACTACCAATATGTTCACTTTTGGACTTACCCCCCCAGCCGTATTTGGTGCCGACCCTCCAAAAGGTAACTATGCCGACTTAACCACTCGTGGTTGGGAAATTTCATTAGCATGGAATGACCGGATTGGTAGCGGTAAAAACCCCTTCAGCTATAATGTAAGGCTTACCCTTGCTGATAACAAAACAAAGATTGACAAGTACAACAACCCTGATAAGCTGTTAAGCGATTATTACGAAGGGCAGACACTGGGCGAAATTTGGGGTTATGAAACCGAAGGCTTTTTTATTGATGCTGCCGATATTGCATCACACGCCAAACAAGATCCGCAAATGAGGGCATCGCCAACAGGCTTATGGTTCCCCGGCGATATTAAATTACGCGACCTAAACGGCGACGGCTTTATCAACGTTGGTGAAAACAAAGTGGGCAAATCGGGCGACCGACGGATTATCGGAAACTCTGCGCCAAGATACTTGTATGGTATCAACCTCGGTGCAAACTGGCATAATTTCTCGTTCTCTACTTTTTTTCAGGGTGTAGGCAAGCAACAATGGTACCCGAGCACCGAAACGGAGATGTTTTGGGGCCAATACAATCGTCCGTATAATAACATTCCTAAATTTCATTTAGGTAATATGTGGACGCCTGAAAATACGGATGCTTACTTCCCAAGAACAATGTCAAGAGCAGCTTCGAGCAATACCAACCGTACTTTGGGCGTAGCCCAAACGCGTTATCTGCAAAACGTTGCTTATCTGCGTTTAAAAAACTTACAGATAGGATACACACTGCCTACAAAATGGGTAAACCGCATAGGTGTACGTAATGCTAAAATATTCTTCTCGGGTGAAAACCTGTTTACTTATTCTCCGATGTACAAAATAGTTAAAAACACCATTGACGTAGAAAACGCTGTACCTTCAGATCAGGATATCAATGTAAATAGCACAAACGGCGATGGGTATAATTACCCGATATTGAAAAGTTACTCACTAGGATTAAACGTTAGTTTTTAATCATAAAAAGCTATTAAGATGAAAAAGCATTATATATTGATTTTGCTAGGCTGCCTTTGCTTTGCAGCCTGCAAAAAGCTGGATCAGTTACCAGAATCTTCACCTACTAAACAAGCTGTTTTTGGAACAGAGAATGGACTCAAATTATACACAAATTCATTCTACGGCATGGATTTCCTTCCAAAAAATTCTACCAGCCAAGATGCCATGTCAGATTATCTTGCAGTTAAACAAGTGCCCGATTTTATTCGTGACGGTGCTTTTAGCGCAAGTAACAGCTCGGGGTGGACCTGGAGAGATTTGAGAAACATCAACTATTTCATCGAAAACTGCAATGACACTGCTGTTCCTGTGGCCATCCGTAATAACTACCTGGGTATTGCGCGCTACTTCAGGGCGTATTTTTACATGGAAAAAGTAAAACGCTTTGGCGACGTGCCATGGATTGGTAAACCTTTGGATAGTGATGACCCGGCGTTAACGGCAGGCCGCGATAAAAGAGAAATGGTGATGGATTCGGTATTGGCTGATTTGGATTTTGCCTGCAATAACATTCAAGCTACCAATGATGCAAGTCGCACAACAGTTACTAAATGGGTTGCTTACGCGTACAAATCAAGAGTATGTCTTTTTGAAGGCACGTTTAGAAATTATCATACCGAGCTGAATTTAACCGGCACTGCCGGCAAATGGCTTAATGAGGCAGTAACGGCTTCAGAGCAAATCATGAAAAACGGCGGGTATTCAATTAACACAGCCGGTGGTCCCGGTACATCCTATCGCCAAGTGTTTACGAGTAATGCACCTGTTGCTCAGGAAGTATTACAGGCAGCTGTTGCCGATGTGAATTTAGGCGTACTTAATGAGGCTAACTGGTGGTGGACAAGCGGCACTTATGGTGCAAAAGCAAGTTTTACGCGTACCTTTATTAATACGTACCTTAAGCTTGACGGCACACCATTTACCAATGACCCGGCATACCCTACTATGCTCTTTAAAGACGAGGTGAAGAACCGTGATTTACGTTTAAAGCAAACCATTCGTTCGGGCGATTATAAACGTACTAGCAATGGTGTAGCAGTGCCGGCCCCACCCGTGTTTTCATACACCTTTACCGGATACCAGCCTATTAAATGGACGCTTGATGACACTTATTATGACGCGGGTGCATTAAATACCAATGCAGTCGCATTATTTCGCTATGCCGAGGTATTGTTAAACTATGCAGAAGCTAAAGCCGAATTAGGAACTTTGACAGATGCAGACTGGGCGTTAACCATAGGTGCCTTAAGAGCAAGAGCCGGTATTATAGGCGGACTTAATGCCAAACCTACAGTAGCCGACCCTTATTTAACAACTAATTACTTCCCTGGTATTACCGACCCGACGATATTAGAAATACGCAGAGAGCGAGGCATTGAATTAAGTTTGGAAGGTTTCCGTTTTTCTGACCTGTTGAGATGGAAAAGAGGCCAGTTAATGGAACAGGTGTGGAACGGGTTTTATGTTCCATCCTTAAACACCCCAATGGATTTGAACGAAGACGGTATACTGGATGTTGCTTTCTATCAGGGCACTCGCCCTACCCCTCCTGCGGCTGGTGTAACTTATGTTGATGTATCGCCCAGAGTAGGTAACGCAGTTAATTCACAATTATTAAAAAACGGCACCTCCGGAGAGTTGATTTGGATGAACGAAATTCCAAGAAAATGGAATGATCGCAATTACTATTACCCAATTCCATTAGTTGATCTTCAGCGTAACCCGAATTTAAAACAAAACCCAGGCTGGCAATAGGCAGTGAAGATGTTTTACCAAGTGGTTTACTGCAAAACGTAGAAAACACGCCAATAGCCAGTTAAAAATGGCTACCACAATTACAAGCCAGTTAGGTGCCGCTACGGCATTTAACTGGCTTCTAACTCCTAAAATTCTTACGGCAATAATATGAAAAAGCAGCTACTGATCGCATTCTTTGCTTTGTGTATAACAACGGGGCAACTTATGGCACAAACGGCCAAACACGTTATTTTTTTAACTATTGACGGGTTTCGCCCTGATTTTTACCTTGATAGTGAATGGCAAACGCCTAACCTGCATGCACTGATGAAAGATGGTGCTTATGCCAAAGGCGTAAACAGTGTATTCCCCTCCATGACCTACCCTTCGCATACCACCATCGTTACAGGTGTGCAGCCCGCTAAGCATGGCATATTTTACAACAATATATTTACGCCTGATGGTGCGCGGCAAGAGCCTTACTGGCAAGATAGTTCCATTCATGTACCAACCATCTGGAAAGCGGCCAAAGATAAAGGCATGACTGTCGCTTCGCTCTACTGGCCCGTATCTGCTAATGCTCCTGTTGATTATAACATTCCAGACATTGGTGCCTTGGGCGATGGGGTGCGTGAGCAATACTCTTTACCGCATGGATTTTATGCCGAGGTAAAGAAAGAAGTGTTTGGCGGCGTGGATAAAATAGATCATGGAAAAAACCAGAATATAGCTAAGATAGCCGCATATATCATTAAAAAGAGCAAGCCAGAACTGATGACCATTCACGTATTTTCTGTTGACGGCGCATCACATGCAGTGGGACGTAAAGGAACTCAGGTACAAGAAGCGGTGTCAGATGCTGATGCTGCGGTAGGCATTATTATAGATGCCCTGAAAGCCGCAGGCATATGGGAAAGCACAGTTTTGCTAGTAGGTGGCGACCACGGATTTTATGACGTCAGGAAATCAATATCGCCTAATGTATGGTTGAAAGAAGCCGGGTTGATTAATGATCTTAAAACAGGCGATTGGAAAGCGCAATTTAATACAGTTGGCGGTTCTGCTTATCTATACCTGAAAGACCCATCTGATAAAGCTACTGCTAATAAAGTAAAAGCCCTTTTGGAAGCGAAGCCAGACAGCGTGAAACAATATTACCGCATTATCAGTAAAAATCAATTAAATACAGGCGGCTACAACCCTAACGTTGCTTTTGCGCTTACTGCCGAGCATGATGCTTCATTTGGTAATGCAAGCACAGGCAGTGCCATTAAAACCGGCAAGGGCGGTGCACACGGGCATTTTCCCGACACCAAAAACATCCAAACTGGCTTGATCGTTCACGGTCCCGGCATTCGCAAAGGTGCTGTGATTGAAGAAATGGATTTGCGCGATATGACGCCTATTATGGTAAAGCTTCTTGGTATTCCATTTACAAAGGTGGATGGAAAAATACCGGCAGGGTTATTAAAATAATCAATCTGTTGGTCGCCTTACATTATGGTAGTAGCTACCTGTTTTGTTGAAAGTTGTCTATTTATTAAGTTTAATTTTAGTCCAACCGGGGCTAGCAAGGAAATTTCACTGCACGTTCTACAAGGTTGGATCAATAAAATGCCAATCAAGCTAATGGAATTGCAATGACTTAATGAAGGAATTGTAATGAGCAGATAGTTTATTGCCAATTAGTATTTTTACATTTCGGCATAGTGTCAGAGTCATGTGATTTAACCATTTATAATAACAGCGGGTACTTACCTGTAATGTGCTGCATATTTTTTCTACGGCAGGTATTCAGTTTTATGAGCTTTGCAAACTGAATACCTGCCGTCTAGTTTGGGAAAAGATGCTTCCGCCTTTTTAATAATATTGCGCTCTTGCGGCTCCTCCTACCTGAGTTTTACTAACTTTTTGATGTCTTTATGATCATCGCGCAGATTGCTTATTGCAGGAGCACTCACATGCCCAACCTTGTATTGTTCCCAATCTGCCCAACAATACTCTCCTGTCAAATGTAGCAACTCCAATGGAACGCTTCTCAGGATATTGAACTAATTAATTAATGATCTGTTCCAGTTTGCGACTATGCCGACTATCTAATTTATTTTTACATTTACTCACACGGCATACCATATGATTAATCACTTAATCCAGCAGATAGAAAACTTTATTGTCCTCAATTCCGAGGAGAAAAATACAGTCAGGTCGTTATTTAAAGAAAAAGCTTATAAAAAAGGTACGTTCTTCTTAAAAGAGGGGCAAGTTTGCAAGCAAGTTGGTTTTGTTACTAAAGGAGTATTTCGCTATTATATCAACCATGACGGTGAGGACAAAACCTACGATTTTGCTCAGGAGAACTTTTTTACTTGCAATTATGAAAGCTTTATACCGCAAGTACCTTCTAATAAAAATATTCAAGCATTAGAAGATTGTGAGATTTTGCAAATTTCTTATGATGACTTACAGGCGTTCTACCAGTCTGTAAAAGGTGCGGAACGTTTTGGAAGGCTGATAATTGAACAAGTTTTCATTCAAACGCTACAAGATCTCAGTTCATTTTATACAGATTCGCCAGAACTCCGCTATGAAAAGTTTTTAAAGAAGCATCCGGCCTTGCTGCAAAGAATCTCCCAATATCATATTGCATCTTATGTCGGTGTTAAACCGCAATCCCTTAGCCGAATTCGGAAAAGAATTTTTGCTGAAAAGTGATTTGTTAACTCAGGTGCATAAATCCCGGTACCGGGATTTGGAACTTTGTATCATCATCAAAACAAATAATCATGATACACAGAATCACTATTGTACTCGCATTCCTAACAGGAATAGGAATGATTTTTATTGGAACCAGATTTCTACTGGCTCCTGACACGGCAGAGGCCGGTTACGGCATAAACTTTAATGAGGCCAGCGACTATTCCTTTCATTATATCAAAGGTATTCGAGATGTGTTTTCAGGTCTACTGATTTGCATTTTTGTGCTCACTAAACAAATAAAAGCATTAGGTATTACGCTGGCTGTGGGTACAATCATCCCAACGGCAGACATGCTGATTGTATTAAGCAAAAATTACAATAGCATCGTACAAGCAATCCCTCACATCTCTGCCATTATTATTTGCGCAATAGCAGGAACCATCTTACTACTGAATAAAACCTCCAATAAAGCTATATGAAAACGCAAGGACAAATTCAACTGATAAGCTCAGCAGATAGAAATAAAGAAAGTGTAATTGAGTTCAACATCATTCCAAACGAAAAGACTCCATGGCATTATCACACGCTTTTTTCAGAAACATTTGAAGTGTTAAGGGGAACCTTAGAAGTTGGGCTAAACGAGCAGATTCATCATTTAAAAGAAGGCAGTAAAGTGACCATTAAACCGAAAGAAAAGCACTATTTTCATAACGTGTCGGATACTGAATGCCTAATACGAGTAACCGTAAGCCCTGGCAACAAAAATTTTGAAAATGCGCTGCTGATCTCTAAGGGGCTTGCAAAGGATGGCTTAGCCAGTGAAGCAGGAACACCTAAAAAGTTAACTGATTTGGCGTTATTCGTTTATTTAAATAACTCAAAAATGGTGGGAGCCCAAAAAATAGCAGCACCGCTTTTTAAGTATCTCGCCAAAAGAGCAATAAAAAAAGGAAGACTCGAAGAACTGGAGTTGAGATATTGTTAAGCTAGAACATAAATGAAAACTATAATCACAATTATGGTAAGGCTATTGGCAATGAACTGTAATTCTTAGTGGAGAACAAAAAAGCCTGCAAATCAATGATTTAAAGGCTTTTTGTATGATTTAAAAGCAAATTCAGCGGTGAGGAAGGGAAATGAGCCTTATTCATAATAACTTCAGCCACAATATATTATTATTTACATTACCGACTACTACACGAATCGCTCACTACAAGCTTTCCGATCCGTTCAACTAGCTAAATCGTTAGCTTAAAGGTACAAATTTCTATCTTTTCTTACCAAATACTTTCATGTTAAAATTTAGCCATTTAAGTATTGAATAAGTTAAGACGGAAGCGACACTCATTGTATCTCAAACAACATTTCCTGTCGCCACAATTGTAGAAGCGGTTAAAAAATTTCCGATCCGAGTCACATCAGGAATTAATCCGGGGATGCGGCATCTAAATCGACAAGGGGTGTTAACTCAGTGCAATGCAAAGATCTTACCCGCAGGTAAAAAATTGACGAGAAAAGCAACTGCTCCTTTTTAGATAATTATTTTTTGTACTTTCACTTAACGGTAAATTCTATATTTATCATCCAAACCAATGACCTCACAAAATAACTTAGATGATAAAGAACTACTGAAATTACTTAATGAAGGGAGTTATGAGGCATTTACCACCTTATATTTTCGCTATGCCGAAACGCTGGTTCGTTTTACCAATGATAAGTTGAAAGATCCAGATGAAACTAAAGATATTATTCATGATATCTTTTTGAAAATTTGGACGGAAAGGTCTAAACTTAAAATTGACGGCAATTTCAAAGCTTACATCTACACTACAGCAAGGAACAAAATAACCGATACATACCGAAAAAGGCTGGTAAGAGGGTTTTACGATGCGGAACTTGCAAGTATTCAGGAACCAGCATCAGAATCGCTTGATACGGCTTTTGATGCGAAAGAGCTTCATCATGCAATTATATCCCGATTGGATGAGTTGCCACCACGAACCAAAGAAATTTTTAAATTGAGCCGATTTGATAATCTGTCGATACCTCAAATTGCCTCTAGGCTAAACATATCAGAGCAGACAATAAAAAATCAGCTTTCGATTGCACTGACCTACTTGCGTAAGAAAATAGTCTTTTTGCTGGGCCTGATTTTCTTGATTAATAATTAAAAAAAGACCGGTACTAATCGTTAGGTTAAACGTATACTAATTAAACAAGCTTAATAAATGGAGCGCGATCAGCTAAAATCAATCATTGAACGTTATACGGAAGGTAAAGCCACCCCTGAGGAAAACGATTTGGTTGAAGATTGGCTTTTGCTTCATGAAATGTCTGCTAATCGGCTTGGAAGTAACAAAGCGGTTTCGGAGGAAAATCTTGTTCAGGAAATCTACGAAGCCATTAGCAAGCAGGTTAAGCCAAAGGAAGCAAATGTTCGTGAGCTCAGAATATCAAAGCTATTACAAGCGATGGCGGTAGCCGCTGTACTGCTGATTTTCATCGGTCTTCTTTGGCAACGGGAAACAATCTCCGGTCTGTTCAGCCCCGGGCCCGACATGTTGATTTATCATGCAAATAAATCAATGACGATGCACTTGGCTGACGGCAGTAAGGTTATTTTAGAAAAGGGCGCCGAACTGAGATATCCTCGAAAATTCAACGGCTCAAAGCGGGAAATTTTCCTGGAAGGACAGGCATATTTCGATGTGGTTCATGACAAGAAGCTGCCTTTCATCGTGCATACTGGAACAATACTGACTCATGTTTTGGGAACTGCGTTCAACATCGATGCCAACATGGAACAACACCTGGTGACCGTTACAGTAACACGAGGTAAAGTTAGCGTGAGTTCTGGTGACGAGGTGCTGGAGGTCTTAACTCCAAACCAGCAGGCGTTGGTTCATACAGATAATGACCAACATCTGAAAACAAGCGTCTCATCATCAGCTGTCATTGCTTGGACGAATACCAAACTTAAGTTTGACGACCTGACGTTTGCAGCGGCTGTAAAGCAGCTTGAGCAGCACTTTAATGTAAAAATAGCATTTGAAAACAAAGCACTTGAAACTTGCAGGTTCACTGGAACGGTTGAGCAAGATGAAAGACTAGAAGACATCCTCGGCGTTCTTTGTGCTTTTAACCACTCCACCTTCCGAAAGCTTACGGATGATACGTTCTTAATTTCTGGTAAAGGCTGCAATTAGCCTTCTGTACCAATCAGGTTTTCAGGGAGATCGCACGATCGTTATTTTAACGAACCGGGATTGTATTGACTATATTTTAAGTAGAAGGCAGTTGAATCACAATTAGTATACAATATATATTTATGCGTTTAAGTGTTTTTTGGCATGGTCCGGCAATATTTCTTTTAATGATCCTGTCTTTATCAGCCTATGGTCAAGACATAACGAAAGAAGAAGTAACGATCGGTTTTAATCAAAAAAGCTTTGTTGAAGTAATCAATAGCATTGAAAGCGCGACGAAATTCCATATCTATTACCGGAAGGAAGACATAACCGACCTACCGCCGGTTATGATTGAGAAAAAGAAACGAACGGTTAAACAGACACTTGAAGAGGCAATCGGTCAACGTCCGCTTAGTATTAAGCAAATGGGCAAAAATATCTTTTTAGAACGCATTAAGGAATATACACTTAATATCTCAGGAAGGGTGATAGATAGTAAAACAAAATATGGTCTTCCTTATGCATCTGTTGAACTTTTGGCGGGTGTAGCGCAGCGTATTCTGAAACAAGTATATACAGATACTTCAGGCAATTTTCAATTTACCCAGTTACAAGACAGCACTAAAATGACGTTACGGATTTCAGTTGTAGGGTATTATAAGAAAAACATTGAAGTAGGTGCTACATCGCCGAACTTTTCCCTGGGTAACATAGAACTTACACCAGAGATTAAACAGTTAAAAGAAGTAGTGATCACCTCTTCCGCGCCGGTAATAGAGCGGAAAGCTGATCGCTTTGTGGTTAGTGTTGGAAATAATAGTATAGCAGCCAGCAATAATATTTGGGATGCTTTGACCCGGACGCCATTAATTAATGCAGCCGATGGCGGTAATCTTTCCATAATCGGAAGGCAATCTGCCATCGTTTATATGGATGGAAGAAGATCCAATTTATCCGGTGAAGCATTATATAATTACCTGAAAAGTTTGCCGACGAGTAACTTAAAAAACATAGAGATCATTACCTCCCCGGGAAGTGAGTACGATGCCTCCGGAAACGCGGGAATAATAAATATAAACTTCAAAAAACGGGAGACTGACGGAATTTTAGGTGCAGCGGCGCTATCAACGGTTCAGCAGACTTATAATACCCAACGTGCAAATGCCTCTATAAATTACAGAAAGGGAGAGCTTGGTCTGAATGCTGTTGTTTACGCCAACCGAATCAGGCAAAATATAACAGAAAATTCTTTGGTGAATTTTTTAAAACTTGGAACGAGCGGCGTGTCCAACCCAACCGACGCAAACCGGCCTGAAATCAAACGGTTCATTGGCGGAAATATATCAGCAGATTTCAACTTATCCAGCAAGCAGTTATTATCCGTGACCGTTGACTACAATCACAATAATCAGGATTTGAATAACCAAACCGTTAGCAGTTTCATCGATCTCGGGCCAGGCCGTATAGATTCAACCTTCAGTTCTGACAATCAACGCGACGTTAACGGAAACACCTTGGACATCAACGGTAATTACCGGCTTCTGCTTGACAGTTTGGGTCAATCGCTTAACATCAGCGTCGACTATTTTAAACTGCGTTCCAGATCGGATCAGTATCTATTGGCGAAACTCATAGAAAGTAATGCGATCCGACAAGACGAATTCGCTTATCTAAGGCAGAATATCCGGAACTACACCTTATCTCTGGATTATGTAAAACCGATATTGAAAAAAGGCACTATTAAAGCCGGTGTTCGAAGCTACAATACCAACACGAACAATGATCTCGATTATTTAGTCAATGCAGGCGACAATACCTATGTTTTCGATGATTTGAGAAGCAGTATTTACGAATACAGCGAGCATGTTAACGCCGCCTATTTATCTTACAGTCTTTCCCTCTCCAAAAAAGCCTCAGCAACAGTAGGAATGCGTTTGGAGAACTCCAACACCAAGGGGATGGAACTTAACCATCCGGATATAAAAGTCGACCGGAACTTTACCAATCTCTTTCCCAATATTTCCGTAAGCTATGCACCCAATCAGAATAACCAACTATCCTACAGCCTTACCAACCGGGTAAATCGGCCATCTTTTGGTCAGTTAAATACCAATCGCATTTATTATAACCCAACACGCTATGCTGAGGGCAACCCTTTCCTTCAGCCTTCTTACATATTTAAAAACGAGCTTACCTATTCCTTAAAGAATAAATACATCTTTATCGCCAATTATAGTCACACGCGCGATGCCTATTCGCAATTCATACTTACCAACGATACGACTAATCAGGTACGTTTCACCCAATTGAATTATGGAAGCGTAGATGAGGGAAACCTCGCCTTCGTCACCAGTCAGCAATTAGGGAAATTCGGTATGACATCCATGACGTTGGTCGGTACCTATTCATCCTTTAACGGCAGCGCAAACAATGAAATTATAGACAACCAGGGTATATCGGGCACAATCAAAGCGAACACCGTTTTTTACCTTTCTAAAGCAAATAAAATCACCGGCTACCTTGACCTTAATTACAATACCAGACAGGTGCTCAGTCTTGGCCGATCAGGAATCAGCAGACCGACCGGATCAGTGGATATAGGCCTGAGAAAAGTGATCAGCCAATTTACGATCACTATTTATGGCACAGATCTCTTTAAAACATCGGTTAACAGGTATGTCTTCAATACATCAAATACCAGTAATTTCTTTAAAACTTATTATGATAACCGGGGCGTCGAATTTAATCTGCGATACAACTTCGGAAACTCAAAGATCAAAAAGACCCAGAACAGGGAAAATATAAACCGAGATATTCAGAACAGGTCGGCAAATTAACGCTGAGTCCTCATTCCATAAGCACCAAAAGTGCAAAAAGAGTTTTGTTGTACACCAAAAGGCGGAACCCGAAAAGCCAGAGAGTAGGGGTAAACTTAAAATGTTAAAAAAATGAAAACTCAATTTTCTTCTTTTAAAAGCCTTTTAGGCGGTTTAGAACAAATCTCTGCTGACGATCATGGTAAGATCGTTGGCGGCTTCATGAGCATCTCTGGTAATACCGAACCCGGCGGAGGCGAAACCAACTTCTTAGCTGGCTGTGATACCACAACCAACAACTGCAACGGTGGCAACTGTACTGCAGGCTGCGGAACAGTAAAAAATTAAAACCAATACAAGGCAAGTTGGAAGTGACCGCTTCCTGCTTGCCTTTAAACTTAACCTATATGAGATACAGTTATTTTAACTCCATCGTTTCCTACGATGATAAGTATGTTCTCTACAATTCGTTTTCCAATCGATTTTTGCTGCTTGTTGAACAACTGAAAGATCTACTTCTTCATCATAAAAAGTCGGTCGATGATTTGGTTGCCGTTCACCCTGCCTTTTATCATGCATTAAAAGACGGCATGTTCATTGTCGAAAATGACCGCCAGGAGGTAGAAGAGGTGAAAAAGATCAGCAAGCGGATTGATCTTGATACGGCCGCCTATAAACTGACTATCAATCCAACGATGAACTGTAATTTTAAGTGTTGGTATTGCTATGAGACACATATTAAAAAGTCTAGAATGGATGTTGAGATCATTCAAAGAACCAATGCTTTCATCAGTACTATCGTTTCCAGCGGCACCCTGAAGGTGTTCAACCTCTCCTGGTTTGGTGGTGAACCACTTTTATACTATGAGGATATCGTCCTACCCATCATGCAACATACCAATGCTGAATGTGCGAAGCATGGGGTTCATTGCACCATAGGTTTTACCACAAATGGGTTTCTGATCAATCAGCCCATGGTTGATGATTTCAAATTGCTGAATGTGCATGGTGTTCAGATTACACTTGACGGGCACGGTGCCGATCATGACGCCGTAAGATACGTCTCTTCTACCAGAGGATCCTATTCAGAGATTATAGAAAATATTAAGCTACTCGCGCGCAACGCGGTTCCGGTAACAATGAGGATCAATTATACGCTGGCAAACATCCACAAATGTGGTTTAATTGTTCATGACCTATTGGATCTTACCGAAGAACAGCGAAAAGTCGTTCTTGTTGACTTTCATAGAGTGTGGCAGGATAAAGAGGAAGATCAGGAGGAATTGATTTTACAACAGGTCAAGACCTTCCGCAACTTCGGGTTCAGTGTAAATTCGCATTATTTGCCAAACAACGTGCTGCATTCCTGTTACGCCGACAAGAAAAACAGTGCAACAATCAATTATAACGGAGACCTTTTCAAATGCACAGCAAGGGATTTCACCACGATCAAACGCGAAGGATATATCAATGAATCTGGTGAACTAATTTGGGAAAACGACTCCATGAATGTTCGCCTTAACGCAAAATTTAACAATCCCCCATGTTTACGGTGTCGCATTCTGCCACTTTGTAATGGCGGATGCAGCCAGCATGCGATTGAACATGCCGGTGAAGAGTACTGTGTGTATTCATTTGATGAAGCGGAAAAAGATAAGATTATAATTGCAAAGTTCGAAGAAGCGATCGCCCAATGAGATTTAAATATTTCTCGCAACTAGAGTCTGTTGATTGCGGGCCTGCCTGCTTGAAAATGATTGCACATCATTACGGGAAAAACTACGACCTGAGGGAACTGAAAGAATATTGTGATGTCACCCGATTGGGCATCACCCTTAAAGACATTATTGCCGGTAGCGAAAAAATAGGACTGGAAACTGCTGCCGTACGTCTGACAATTGATGAACTCGCGTCGGCCCCGTTACCTGCGATTTTATATTGGCGCCAGGAGCATTATGTTGTCATTTACAGTATCAGCACTAAAAAAGGTAAGAAATGCTTTTGCGTTGCAGACCCTGCTTTTGGAAAAGTCAGGCTTAGCGAAGACGAGTTTATCCGCCAATGGAAAGGAAGTGAAAATAAAGGAACCGCATTGTTACTGGAACCTGGTGAACGCTTCTTTTCAGATGAATCAATCAGTGCCTCTAAACGCAGATACTGGCCAAATTTGTTTCAATACATAGGAAACGCCGTTAAATCTTACAAGTACAGCTATCTTTTCGTTTTGTTGCTTTTTGCTGTGGCAATGGTCACCAACTGGGTAACCCCGGTCATTTTCCAGAAAATCATAGACAAAGGAATATTACCTAAAAACTTGTCTATGGTATGGTATTTTCTAATGGCGCAGTTTGTCTTGTTTATCGGGAATATTGTATCTGACTATTCCAGTTCCATACTGTTAATGAATGTCAATTTCAGGATTGGCATTAAAGTTCTTTCTGAGTTTTTACAAAAATTGATCAGATTGCCTATTGGCTTCTTTGACGTCCGGATGAATACGGATCTGATTCAGCGAATCGATGACCAGGAACGGATACAGCAATTCCTCACCTATCGCTTAATAGCATTCATCTTTGCCATATTCAATTTAGCTGCTTTCTCTATAATTGTGCTATTTTACAATCTTACGGTTTTCAGCGCTTTCCTGTTGGCTACCGGTGCGTCTGTAACTTGGACACTTCTTTTTCTGAGGAAACGGAAAATCCTTGACTATTCGCGGTTTTCAGTTTTATCCGAAAATAAAAACAACATCTACGAGCTTATTATCGGAATGCCTGAGATTAAAGTAAATAATGCTCAACAGGTAAAACTCGATACATGGGAAAACACGCAAAGCAAATTGAATAAGATCGTTTTAAAAGCATTGCATCTCAATTACTATCAATTGTTTGGGGTCAATTTTTTTAACAAGATCAAAGACATCTGTGTCACGGGTGTTTGTGCTTACTATGTTATTCATCAGCAAATGACTTTAGGGGAAATGATGGCGATCAGCTACATATTGGGGCAACTCAAAGGGCCGACAGATCAGATTATCGAGTTTTCCCGAACTTCCCAAGAAGCGAAGATGGCTTATGACAGAATAGATGAAATTCATCAGAAACCTGATGAACAAGTCAATGAGAAGCTCAAGATGGGTCTGCAGGATATCGATACCATACGATTAGAAGGTGTTTCATTTAAGTATGCCGGCAGTTTCAATCCACTTGTACTACAAGATGTTCAGCTGACCATTCCAGGTAAAAAGATCACGGCAATTGTAGGTTCGAGCGGAAGCGGAAAGACGACACTGATGAAACTGCTCCTAGGTTTCTATCCCAAAAAAACCGGAGATATACTGCTAAACGAAATCCCCCTGGAAGAATTTGATATCAATTACTGGCGCGACAAATGCGGTGTGGTCATGCAAGACGGATTCATCTATAGCGGAACCGTGGCGGAAAATATCGCTCTTGCAGATAACTCCCCTGATTTACTGAAACTTCAACAGGCAGCTCAGATCGCTTGCCTGGCAGACTTTATTGAATCATTACCAATGGGTTTCAATACCAAAGTAGGCAGATCCGGTCTCGAATTAAGCGGGGGCCAAAAACAACGGCTTTTGATCGCACGTGCAGTTTACAAAAACCCCGAATTCATGCTATTTGACGAGGCCACCAGTTCTTTGGACGCCAATAACGAACGGCAGATCATGGCCAACCTTAACCAGTTCTTTAAAGGGCGGACAGTGGTTGTAATTGCGCACCGCCTAAGTACGGTTATGAATGCCGATCAGATCATTGTCCTTGAAAAAGGTGTCATCATTGAACAGGGATCGCACCATGAACTCGTAAAGCAGCAAAGTTTTTACTACGACCTAGTTAAAAACCAACTGGAACTGGGTATATAACATTCAACATTATGAAATCAACAAAACTTTTTATAATCTTTTTGATAGCCTCCTTTAGCGGTTATGCGCAATCAATTGACAGCGTGGAACACCAGGAACGCAGGCTGGACCGCAAATACACCAAAATAATGGCTGCAGGGCTGTTTGATTTGTCGTTCACCGATGATACCACTGCAAAAATAAGCATAACAGCGCCTGTACCTTGGCTTACGGATATCAAAAGCGATATTATAAATGACACGCTCTTTTTAAGATTAGCTTACGAAAAGGATGACGATTGGAAAGGCCTGATTGGTTCTAAGGCGAGAATTAAAGTGGTTCTACCCGCCGATGCTAATATTTCTTTCATAGAATTAAGAAACGATGCGCACTTAGAACTTAAGGAGGCTGTTAAATATGGTTCTCTTAACCTAAAAGCCACCAACGGTAGCGTACTGAACGGAAAATTATCAGCTGACGAACTGATCGTTTCGTTACAAGCAGGATCCAGGGCCGCACTCAGCGGAGACAGTGATCATTTAAAAGTGTCCGCAATCGGAGGTTCGATATTCAAGGGATCTTACTTACAAACAATGAAATGCGTCACTCGGGCAGCCGGCCATAGCAAGGTTTATTTAAACGTCGCCAAGGAATTAATCGCGCAGACCACGGGAGACGCAGTTATTAATAATAAAGGTGCTGCAAAAAAGTTCTCTCCAAGCAAATAATTGTTTTTAAACGCAGATGCCATAACCTTAAATATAATGAATGCATTAGGAAAATTTATGATGGATATTGATCATCCCGATACTTTGATAGCCCTCGACGAGTATGGAAAGATGAAAGGCGGGTATCTGATCATCGCCGCTGGCCCACTTCCCGGTTCAGGTGAGACGAATCTTGCGGGATGCAGTGGTGATTCTGGGACTAATAATTGTGGTGGAAACTGCACCCATGGCTGCTCTACATCCACTCCCGTAAAGTAGCATGATCAAATCTTGCATATAAATGATTAATTACATCAGTTATGACAGTATAGTATAAACTTAAAATACAAGAAAACAGGGCATCGCTTGGCTAAACCATAATTTAAAAAAGCGATGTCTGGTTGTTATGGGATACGCCGCTTTCATCACCATACTTCAGTAACCTATTACCCCGGTCACTATAAGCATTTCTCGGCTTGCCTTCCGGCTGCTTTTTTACACCTCGGATAGAGAAAACCAGGTTAAAGTCAAGCTTTTCGGATGGTATGGCAAAGGTATTTTTTTCATCAAGTCACTCCAGAGAGTTCAACCTTTATCCATGCCTTTTCCATGTCAGCAGTGACGAATAATGGCATACGGTGTTTGTTGTCGCCATCATTAGGAATCCACTTTATTACGTCGTTGACGGCGCGTGTGATCATAGTTAAGTTTGGAGATTTAAAGACCTGGCCTGTCTCCTGATCTACCTCGTCACTAATCTGATACAAAGCCGACACATAGAATCCATCGCGTCGTTTCTTAATGATGTGGATTTACATGAATTATCTTTTGATTGCAACACTACGCCGGGATATCTGTGAAACGTATTAAACGAAGACACAACGGCTATCCGGTAAGCAGAATCCTTACTAAGGTAAATTCCTTCAGCTCCGCTGTATTTATGAATCGATTGAATTTGTGAATTACTTAAGCTGACTACTTCTGTCTGGCGGATCCTTTGTTCCAAAGCTACTGCTTCCTGCGGTGCCGACATCTGGTTACGGCCTACCTGAACATGACCATCCTGAAAAAGGGTTAACCACTGATTGATTCCATAAACACAATAAGCAGACATAGTACTGACTTTAATGTGATGCATAGCCACCTTGGTAGCCTTATTATATTGGACTTGGGTTCGCGTATTGCCTTTGTCCTTAAAGCCAGCATTGCTGACCTCAATTTTAAGCTTAATATACAGAAACTCCTTGCTACTATTCAGGTTTGTGCAAAAGATGCAAGACTGCTACACATTAAGATTATAGGATACGCCAGTATTATTCATTTCACAGATTACAATTGTAGTCGAATTCTAACAAAGTCTTGGTATATACTCTAAGAATTATGGTCTATATGAAATGTTAAACACTGAAAAAAAAATTCAAACTGCTTTAATGGACCTAAAATTTTCAGCTTTAAAAACGCAACATTGATGGCAGGTTGAGATAGTAGGGACATCCAACCCATTGTCCAGGAAAGAACGCCTACAGGTAATGCAAATTTAAAAGGCTTCTAGCAGGCATTTGCTCCTCAGATCATTAAATGGATCGCCTACCATACCGTTTTGGTCTGCACGGCTTCTGGTCATGGCCGACATCAGCATTTTATTGTTTAAGGTTAGATCTCGTAATTTTGCGCTTTCAAGTAATTTCATGATCATAATATTAGATGTTAACAGTTTTGAAAAAGGCAGGTACATAAACCTGTTGGATAAAATCCTCTGCGGTGATTGGCGTGGTCGTCGATTCGTCCCTTTTTTGGTAATTCATATAGCCAGTTTCGATCGCGGCACCCATTTCTATTAAATTGTCGACAAAATCCTCAGAAAAGCCGTTGTTTAAGAACACTTGCCTGGCCTGGTCTTTTGGAATTTGCACATAAGGCAATGAAGGGTTCCCGATAGCTTCGCCTATCAACCTGGTAAACTCGCTATAGGTATAGTTCTTTGGCCCCATCACCGCATGAACGCGCTTACCTTCGAAATCCAGATCGGCCAAATGCCCCGCTGCTATCCTGGCCACATCTTGTGTAGCCACCATAGGTATGGCGTGGTTGCCGGCTGCTGTTGTACCGTTAATGCCCTTGGCCTTGACCAAGCCTATAGTTCTTAAGAAATTCTCCATAAAATAGGCAGAACGGATATGTATCACGTTTACGTTCGTCAACTGGTTAAACCGTACTTCTTGCTCGCCGGTACCAGCCATTATCCCGTTGCCTTCATGCATGTGTGACCCGAGGCTGCTCATATTCACAATGTGTTTGATGCCGGAATTTATAATGGCATCAATGAGTATGCCTGTAATTTGCCGCTGGTAAGCCCGGGTATTTTCGGCCTTCACATTGTCGGGCAATAGCACGAACGCGCTATCCGCATTTTTAAAAATGTGGGTAAGCATTTTTGCGTCGGTCATATTACCAGCAATTAATTCGGCGCCAAGGCTCCTGTATGGTTCCAGCTTTTCGGTTTGCCGTGCAAAAAGCGTTACATGATGCCCTTCTTGTAAAAGGATCTCTGATATCTTACTACCTACCGTTCCGGTAGCGCCGAGTATGACTATTTTCTTTTTCATTTGGTTGTTTTTTATTTGTTGATCTTACCTTACAAAGGTCCTTCGTTAGCAGATACAAAACTTGTATCAGATCACTGTTGTATATGGAGCAAAAGAATTTTATTGAAGATTACCACTATACATACCTTCGTCAAAATGGACACTATCTGTCTGCGTAATCAGCAATACGATGTCGGTTGTCGTAACCGCGCTGAACAACGGATGCTCATTTTCTATCAATACGCTTTCGCCTGCCTCAAGGCACATTTTTTCATTGATGTTCACTTTTCCGTCAAATACATAAAATAGAAAGGCGCAATTTCTGGCCGGCGCTTTGGGCAAGGCGATTCCGTCACCTTTCTCTAACCTTAGATCTAACACCCAGGTATCACTTCTTATTTGTAAAGGATAGTCAGGGCCTTTCCCTGCAATTTTACGCCAGTTGTTGACGCTGTAGATCTCAGGCAGTTGCGTGAATTGAACCCGCGAACGCAGACCAGCAGATTCTGGTCTGATAAATATTTGCAGGCCTTGTAAGGGGCCATCGTCCAGCACCTGTTCCTCATGATAAAAGTTCAGGCCTGCATTCATGACCATAACTCTTTGATTGGATATCGTCTCCATGTTATGTTTAGAGTCCCGGTGTCTTACCTGACCTTGTCTTAAATAAGTGATGATCTCATCATCTTGATGGGGATGCATGGGAATTAGGGTTCCGGGATTGATCCGGGCATGATCGATTCTGCCGATTGTAGAGAATCCGCTGTCGTTTAATTCGGGCCGGATAAGACCCGGGTATAAGATCTGTATGCCAAAACCACCATGGCGCTTACCATATTTAATGGTATTGTCAATCTTGGTTAACATGTTCGTAGAATTCAATGATTGTGATGTGAACAAAAATTGCAAGGGTTCTCGCACCGACTTTAGTCAAGAGCTACAACGACCTTTCCTATATATCCGCCCTGCTCAGCGTATTGATAAGCCTCTTTATAATCTGCAAATGAGAATACTTTGTCCACCTTTATTTCCAGTCCATTTTCTATGGCGACTAACAAAGCCTTGATGTACTTACCAGCGGGTGATGAAAGGACGACAATTTGTTTTTGTGCGGTAAACAAGTTGCTTACAATCGACCAGGGTATGTCGATCGGCTTCGGTACAGGGTTCAGGAACCGTCCTTTGGACTTCATGATCTGCCTGGCGGCTTGGTAACTCATTTTACCTGACAGATCAATTACGACGTCGAAAGCTGCTTTACGGGACATGACGTTTTCCTTCGTGTAATCTATTACTTCATCAGCACCCCATTGTCTTGCAATGTCCAGACCTTTTGTACTTGCGACTGCGGTTACGATCGCCTTTCTGCTTTTCAGTAATTGAAGCAAAAACATACCGAAACCTCCTGTAGCACCGTTTACCAAAATACGGGTGTGGGAACCGATAGTCCCCATTTTTTCTATCGCTGTCATTGCTGCCGTTCCCACTACCGGGATCGAAGCTGCCTGAGGAAAGCTTAGGTTGGAGGGTTTCTTCCAGACAAAGGATGACGGGACGGCAATATACTCGGCCGATACCCCTTCTTTCATCATATTCTTGACAACCCCAAAAACTTCATCACCCTTTTTTAAATGATTGACTGCAGACCCGGCAGTTTCAACAACGCCTGCAAAATCGGCGCCTGTTTGCTTTGGAAATTTAGATCCGGACATCAGCGTCATTTCACCTTTCCTTATCTTCCAATCCATTGGATTAATGGAAAAGGCCTTGACTTTAACCAAAACCTGATCTTCGCCAATGGAAGGTATAGATCGTTCAATAACTTGCAATTCGTTGATGGTGCCGAACTTTTGATACACTACTGCTTTCATGATATTATTTTTAAGTGATTTAAAATGATATCACAAAGGTGGGAACACGCTGATCAGCAAACTTGTATCAGAACACTGTTATGCGTAAAGCCGCAGGCAGAAAGAAGTATGGAATAGACCTAATAGATCTCGATCAGATCGCTATTAAACTTTAAAGCTTTAGGGGGCATGCCAAACATTTCGTACATATACTTATTCAGTTGGGGCAGGTCATAGAAGCCGGTATCATAAGCAATATCCGTAAGGCTTCTGTCCTTTTCAGAAAGGGTCAGGTAAATGGCCTGGCGCAACCGAGTCCACAGCAAATACTTAGACAAGCTGCTGCCGGTTTGTTGCTTGAAAAGCGACGCTAAACGAGAGGGTGAAAGAAAAACGATATCCGCAAAGGTTTGCGGTGTGATATGCTGTTCGAAGTAGTTGGTCTTGATGTAATTAACGATCTCAATAACCCTTTCATCATAAGCGTTGACAGGCAGTTCGGCCAGCAATGCATCGACAACAGTATGAATGCCCAGGCTGTCTTTCGCTGTCTTAAAGAAAGCTGTGGTAGCTGATGGCGTATCAAATACGATGGATACCTCATTCTCTTTAAACCGATCAGCCAGCTTCAATCCTATATTAGAATAGGGTTCTATATTTAATATGTTCAACGTCCCTTTTTCAGCAACGCAAAAATGGGAAACCTGAGGTTTGATCAGAAAGCCATGAAGGCGATCATGTACAACTCCATTGATCGTCGAACTAAAAGGCATATCATTTGATAATACGATCTGATAAGCTGAATGATGATGGATTTCAACGGTAAGGTTACGGGCTTTAAGAGCCAGTATAAATGGATTGTTGATTTGCTTTATCATTAAGCGGTTCTTATAGTAGTGTTATTATATCCAAAATAATTAATTAAACTGGTCGTCTTGCAATTTTGGATAAATTTATAAAAAAGACGATGACCTTGTAAAATGATAAGTTTCGCCGTAATTTCTTTTATCTGTTCGAAGTTCTACCCGATGGACATGTACAATTTTACCTTTTTGTAAAGCGATTGGAAAAGAGCTATATAAATTGATCCTTACTCTCATCGCTTAAGCATAAGTAAGTCTCAAGTTAGCAAAACCACATCGATAAAGTATGCCAGGGTAAGCTTATATCCTTGGGAGATTACCCGGGCAGTCTTAGTATCTCCAATAACTACATCGGAAAAAAGGAAGGTAATGGCACCGTAGTCAACAAAGCCGTTTGAAAGGCATAAACTGTTAGCATGTCGATGATGAGGGTACCACAATTAGATCACCAGACTGCGCAAACATTTCTTAGGTAATTTGATATAACACCTAGGAAACTGTTACCTTTTGGTATAGTAATGTTACTGAACCGACGGCTATTTACTATAACAATGGCCGACCGAGTAAAGCATTGAAAAGCAAAAGAGACACTGATGCAAAAAAGAAAAGCGCAAACGCAATCGTAGGACGGGCACTTCTATATTTGGTAAGCAGGACGAAAAGCGGCAAAATTTGCAGGGCATGCAGTCCCATGAAATGCGCGATCCGCAGATCACCTGCAATGCGGCTCCAATTAAATATAGGCAGGCCGGGACCCCCATCTGCCGCACCGATGGTGTGGGACATCTTAGCGGACATCACACCACCCTCAAAGGCAAAGAAACAAGCCATGATTATCCCTAATCTAATCGCCCACAACATCGCCGGGGTGGTATGTGTGGCTTTCACTTTAAAAAACTGAATCCCGATATAGAGCGCAAATAATGTTTGCAAAATGATCACTACACCCATCAGGATATATATAAACAAATTATAAGCACTTGAATGATTATAATGCGATAACTGACCCCTGCCCGCTTGCGAGGCAACTGCAAACATTTCATAACTCATCGCAAATACGGTGAACCGTGCGAACTGTCTTTTAACAAGCCCGAATGGCAAGTACTGTAAGAGCAAGGGCCATGTTAAGCAGTATATTACGATCGATATGGAAAATTTGATTGGTTTGAACCATAAGTTCACGCCCAGCAGTTGCCGGTGGTCAAACATAGCTATGATGATAAACAGGATAAATAAGGCGAAGTGGGCCAGGGCACAGTAATACAACACCGAACTGATCGTCTTGATACGGTTTAGTAATGGTTTCATGATTGACGGATTTTTTTGATGATTTGGTAAAGTAAAAAGCCAACAGGACCGAACATAAAAGTCAATACTAGGCAGGGAATCACCAGCCAATGCGGGATGGTTCTTTCCTGTGAAGATCTGATGATCGCAAAACCGATCAGCAAGTCAAATGCGAGATAGTGAACCCAGCCGGCGAGCAATAAACTGTCGCTTGCGAAGAGCATACGAACTTGTTGCAGGGAACCATAGCCGCCTCCAGGTGTGCTGAAGAAGCCGCCAATATAAATGCAGTAGATTACGGAGAGTAGTACAGGTACAACCGGATACCTGATCAGCCAAAGTGTTACCCTCCATTTGGGAAAAATGATCAGGAGCAGCCATTGCAGCGCCGCGGTAGTGCTGGCAAGCGAAAAGATTTGTGATATGCCCATAACGATTTTTTAAGGGCGCGTTTAAATGCGCATCACAAAACTGCGCTTTACAGGTAAGCTGTAAAATGTCTTAACGTGAAGAAAGAAACCGAATTCGTTATCCTATGTTAACTTGCTCCTAGACACTTCGGCGCGGATGCGGCTCAAACTTTGAGGCAGCACACCCAGGTAAGATGCGATCAGGTGCTGTGGTAATCTTTCAAATATCTGTGGTTGATTGGCAAGCAGGGACATGTACCGCTCTTTAGCGTTTCTAAGCATCAAGTCGCTTTTGCTTCTGGCGGTGGCTAAGAAAAGCTGTTCGGCCATAATACGCCCGAATCTCTCGAAGCGCTGGCTATGCTGATACAGCGCCTGCATATCCGGATAGCTGAGGGTAAACAATTCACAATCTTCCAGCGCCTCGATCAGGCAGTTTGAGGGTGTTTGCAGCAGAAAGCTTTCATAATCGCCCAGCCATCCGCCCTCGAAGGCAAAGCCGATCGTGTGGTCTCCTTTTTCCGTCCGGGAAAAGTAACGCAGACCACCCTTATGCACCATTACCATCATCTTACAGACCTGTCCTTCCTTTAGATAAAGCTCATATTTTTTAAGACTTAGCGGCTTAAGCTTTTGCATAAATAAAAACAGCTCTTCATCTGTGAAGTCGACCAGTTTGTGCAAAGAATTCGTAATGACCTCGTACATAATATGACTATGGGGCGATGTCCAAATATAAGATAAGGCGCCCAGTTAAACCATCCGAACCCTAAAGTTAAATATTGCAGCACTCAAGTACTAAAATCTAAATAGCGCATTTAATTACGAAATGTATGACTTTTTAAATTTTTCATCATCAGCCCGGGCGGGCGCGTGATGGATGTGGTGAATAAGAAACCACATTACACTTCGGCGATGACATTGCCTGGAATTGCTTATGGCTGCCATCCATTTAAAGCGAAATGAGCAAACCTTCCATTTAATATTTCCTGATTCCTCATTTTGGCTAAACATACCCTCATTTAGGCTATTAGGGGAATCTACCACAATTTGAACTTTGTTCTTAAATAAATAACAAAAAAATGGCAAACCAAAATTTTCAAAAAAATCGTATTGCCCTTATAACGGGTGCAACTCAAGGTATCGGATTACAGGTTGCAAAAGAACTGGCTGCAAATGGATATACAGTTTTATTGGGTTCCCGCAATTTTGCAGCCGGTTTAGTCGCCGCAAAAAACATTGGAAATAATGTCATACCCATCCAGATCGATGTTACCGATCAAACTTCAATAATCAATGCGGTAGAACAAATTCGTAAAGACCTTGGCAGAATTGACGTACTTGTTAATAACGCAGGAATATCACAGGCTGGAAAACCTGACAGAACAGCTGAAGAGGTGATGAATGAAAGTCGTGCGAGTATTGCATCACTTGACGAAGTGAAATCTATCTGGAAGACCAATGTATTTGGTGTCATAGCAGTCACGCAAGCTATGCTACCCTTATTAAAACAATCTACTGCAGGAAGAATCGTAAATGTATCAAGTGCGTTAGGGTCATTACACATAAATTCCGATCCGGACTATCCATATCGTAAAATTTTCGGGCCTGGTTATGCAGCGTCTAAAACAGCTCTTAATGCCGTTACCCTCAGCTTTGCAATTGATTTAGAACCCTTAAATATAAAGGTCAATTTGGCAAGTCCTGGCTTTCCGTCAACAGCACTCAATAACTTTCAAGGTACAGATACAATTGAGGTAGCCTCTCGTAATATTGTTCGTGCTGCTCTGGATGAAAGCGAAGTAACAGGTACATTCACAGGTTCTGATGGCAATGTTTTACCTTGGTAATCAACTGCCATCAGCATGTTATTTGTGTTCCAATTGGTAGTATTTAAAATTTGATGATGAGAAAGGAAGAAAAAGACCCTCCTAAATTTATTTCTTTAACTGAAGCACACCGGGCATTTGACCTGCCAAAGCCTCAGCACCCATTGGTTAGTCTCATAGACAATAAGAAAACCTTTATCAAACTGGGCGACGTTCCAATTTCCCTTGTTTTAAGTTTTTATAAGATATCTTATCGGACCAAGTTGACCGAAAAATTAAAATATGGACAGGAACATTATGACTTTGATGAGGGCGGTTTATTGTTTGCCGCACCTGATCAACTGATTGGTATTGTTGATTCGGAAAGTCCTAATGGTTACTCTTTATTTTTCAGCCCTGATTTTTTAATGAACTATCCTTTAGCAAGAAAGATCAATCAATATGGATTCTTCTCTTATGCTGTGAATGAAGCCTTGCATCTGTCAGAAAAATAGAAATTAACAATCGATTCAATTTTTAAACTTATTGAAGAAGAACTTGATAACCGGATTGATGATTTCAGCCAGGATGTAATTGTTTCTCAAATTGAATTGCTGCTAAATTGTTGTAACCGTTTTTACAAACGACAATTCATTACACGAAGAGCCATCAATAATAATTTACTACAAGGGCTGGAGGACATTCTGGAAGAATATTTCAATGGCGAGAAACCATCGTTACAAGGGCTGCCAACCGTTCAGTTTCTGGCCGAACAGTTATTTATTTCACCAAGCTATTTAAGTGATATGTTGCGAAGCTTAACGGGACAGAATGCACAACAACATATTCACAACAAACTCATTGAGATTGCAAAAGTAAAAATCTCCACTACCAATTTAACGATCAGCGAAATTGCTTACCAATTAGGTTTTGAACATTCATCATCTTTCAATAAATTATTTAAGTTAAAGACTAAACTTTCTCCCTTAGAATTTCGACAGTCTTTCAATTAGTTTGATAAAGTTTTAATCATTGAACGACTTAGGTTGACTTTGGTTACCCGCTACCCAATACTGGCAGCGAACTCTCGGTTTGTACTAAATGTGATATTTTGCGGGATTCCCCATTAACAACCTCATCGGCGACTTCACAATCCATGCCCTGTCGGTTTGCATCAATGCCATTTGCAAATGAGCACATTCTAAATGATCTGCCTTTCTTGAAAAAGCCAGACTGACGGTCACGTTTTTTTCGCTTTTATTGGTTATGCCAGTAAGAAACCAAGTTGTCGTTTTGCTCTGCAACAACAACGACTTCACCAGTTCCGGCGACCTACGCTTCGGTTCCGTCCCAGGTAACTGAAACCGTGTGACATCTATGCTATCCCCACCAGCCATCGCGTTTGAAAGATTTAATAATTTCTGATACCTAACAGGAGAAGCCGGTGTGCTGAATCTGTGTTGATATTTATCAATAAAAATTGGGTAAAGCGAATTTGTGCGGAAATCCCGAAACGTTGATCACTGCCCTTTTATAATTACAAAAGTTACCTTTCAGGTATTTAAACGAAGATTTTGCTCATTTAAAGTGATAGTTTACACTGACCGTCCAGCAAGCCTTTAACGGGTATAAGATAAGTGGGAAATTTGATATTGATAAACATCAATGATTTTCAATGTGCCGCCGGATAGTTTTGTCTCATTCCAAAAAGGAAATTAAAACCAACCGCACGAGACATGAAAAACATTGAAAAAAAGTCATCCCACACCCAAGCGTTAGCTGCAACCACCTACCGCTTGGGCATCACGTTCCTGACAGCGATCCTGCTGCTTATTCTGTCACCGGCCAGAACTATGGCGCAAGGTTACGTGGAAGGCGTCAACCTATCTTATGAGCACATGCCTATAAAAATAAAAACACCGGACGGGGAACAGAAATTTACGGGAAACAACCTAAAAATTGCGACATCAATCCCTATATTCCTGACGCCGAACAAATCCAAGTATTTGATCGTTGGTGGCAACCTGGAAGCGTTCAATTTTTCAGGCACCCACCCGGCTTTCGAGGTGAAAAGGGTTTACAGCATCTCCCCTACTTTCGGTTACAGCACCATGGTGAGTCCGACTTTCAACCTGACCGCATTACTGACGCCCACCATAAACAGCGACTATGAAAACGTCAAGAGTTCAGACATCAAATTTGGAGGTATTGTCAGGGGCAGCTGGAAGGCCAATGACAACCTAACCTGGAGAGCGGTATTGGGTTACAGGCAACAGTTTTACGGGCCACAGTATTTGGCTACGGTTGGCATGGACTGGAAAGCCAGTGAAAGATTAAGGATTTTCGGTGATGTGCCTAAAGACCTGACTATCAATTATGCATTAAACCCAAAAATGAATACCGGGTTCAACTTGTCTGTTCAAAACTCCACTTACCGCCTGAACAACCAAGACCGTTATTTCGAATACAATACGGTTAATCCGGGCCTTTTCGTTGAACGCTACATTTCTTCCAATTGGGCGGTAAGGGCAACGGCCGCTTACACCCTGATCAGGAACATGGAAATATACAATAAAAAAGATAAGGCAAAAGCATTCATCGATTTCGCAGAGTTTGGAGACCGCGCCGACCCGATCAACCCTGAAGTATCCAAGGGCCTCGCCTTTAAGATTGGCTTAAGCTACAGAATCGTTCCAGGTAAAAAATAATCACTATAAAACACCATTGCCATGACCAGATTACTCATTGGATTAGCCGTTGGTGGCTTCCTAACCATCATTAATACTTGTCCGGCGTTTTGCAGTTTTTTACCAAAATGGAAAAACACAAGACACCACAATGAAGTTGCAGAACTACTGATCGATACGGTAGCAGAGGCAAGCATTTTAAAAGAAGGCGGGCCTTCGATCAAGACCACCTCCGAAGCACTGACCCTTAGCAGGTTTGACAAAGATGGCCGGGTGCATACCCTGGCTGTACAAGAAGACAATGGCCAAAGCGTCACGGGAATAGATATCAGCGCAGAATTAGGTCGCTACGACACAAATTCCTTTGACGTAATTCGCGGAATGGCTTACGAAGAAGTGGTAAAGACCATCAGCCATAGCCATAAGCGGATTTCCCTCAAGTATACTGACTTGCTGCCCAGCATCGCCGGCACGCACCACCTGGCGATCGGCATCAACTATGCGGAGCACGGTAAAGAAACGGGACAGGTCAAGCCCTTTATGTTCCCTAAATTGCTTCATACAGATCCCGCCATACACCAGTTACACTATAACGATGGCTGGTTGCTGGACCATGAGGTCGAACTCGGCATCGTATTTCCATCAGCGGTTTGCGCTGCGGCTGACCTTAACAACATGCTGGTGGGCTTCCTTGTGGTCAACGACTTCACGGACCGGGCGGAATTGATGCGCAAAATGGACAGCCAAAACGTAACCGGCGGCAAAGGGTTCCCAGATGCCAAAAGTAAAAAAGGCTGTTTGCCGACCGGACCCTATCTGGTGATTCCCAGAAACTGGCGCAATTTTATTAAAGAGCTTAATCTTCAGTTGAGCGTTAATGGTGTTGTCCGCCAAAATGGTTATGCCAGGGATATGGTCTGGGATATTGAAAAGATCGTCGACCGGTCGCTTTCTGTAAAAGGTAAAACGGACAGCTACTACCAGAACCGGATGATCAAATTGTTTGAAGGAAACTGTATCCCGGCCAATAGTATCATCATCACCGGGACGCCCGCAGGTGTCGTCTTCAATGCGCCAACCAAGGGCTTCATTTTCGGGTCAGTGACCAAATACATTTTCACCGGTGGGTTTTTCCATAAAAAAATGCATCCTTATATTCTGAACGAATATTTGAAGAAAGAAATGAAAAACACCCGGTACCTGAAACCGGGAGATCACATTGAAACAACAATCAGTTACCTCGGAACCATTAAAACAACAATTGTTAGGGACAACACCAAAACGGATCAAAGACCTGCTAGTCTCACCCGGTTGAAATGAGCCGGTGGTATGCGTCAAAGCGGATCAGAAAACATAGCTATCTGATCCGCTGATTGATATCGATCAAACCCATTTTATACTTTGTTTACAAGTTCCTATGATCGATATTTATACCCTGACTAATTGCCAGCAGAGCTTATGGCCGACCCTACATACCTTTATAAGATAGAAGCATTCATCAGGCATTTCATTCAACCAAACGAGGAAGAGTGGAATGCATTTGCAGCCATACTACAGGAAAAGAAATTAAAGAAGAAAGACCTGTTGCTGGAGGGCGGACAAACCTGCAACTTTATTGGCTTTATGAATTCTGGTGTCATACGCGAGTATTCATTTGAAAACGGCAAAGAAGCCACGGTCGACTTCGTGTCTGAAAATCAGTTTGTTGTCGATTTCCAAAGTTTTATCCTGTCAACACCTTCAAATCAATATCTGGAGGCCTTAACGGATGTTGAACTGGTAATCTTTAAAAAGGATGGGATCAACAGGCTGTACGACAAATATAAAATCTGGGAGCGCTTCGGACGGCTGATCATCGAGCATGTATTCTGTGGCGTAGAAGCCAAGCGAAAGAAGATCATCGCAACGACGCACGAAGAGCAATACCGGAACTTTGCAGCCCTTTATCCTAACGTCATCCAGCAGGTACCACAATACTATATTGCTTCTTACCTCGGCTTAACACCGGAACACTTGAGCCGGATACGAAAAAAAGTTTAGTAACCGATTGACAGCAGCAACAAGCAAATAATTTAACGGCACGTTTGATCTGCCGCATTACTACCAAAACGAAGTTAGTCTTCGTGTCCCGGTGGTAAGTCCCTTCAGCAAAACATCTCTACATGGTAGCCAGTGATTAAACCGGCATGAGCGGCGTTGTTTTAGAGCTCATAACTGCCCGCGTGTCTTAAGATGACCAATTGACCCTTTCAGCATATAAACTTGGACTTTTCAACAAACCGGGCATGGTCAAAGCGAAGCATCTTTGTACTATAAATTTTATAG